>NZ_CP018063.1:0-5231430 GCF_001886355.1 Rhodococcus sp. 2G
GCAGCGCATCTGGGGCGCCGCGCTCACCCTGATCCTGGTCATCGCGGTCCTCAACATCGCGGCCAAGTTGATCAGCCGGTACTCGCAGGTCGGCAAGAAGTAACCCACAGACCTCTTCTCACATCGATACACCAGTAGGGAGCCGGTAATGGCTAAGCGTCTGGATCTCAAGGACGTCAACATCTACTACGGCAAGTTCCACGCCGTGGCCGACGTGACGCTGTCCGTGCCGCCGCGGAACGTCACCGCCTTCATCGGCCCGTCCGGTTGCGGCAAGTCCACCGTGCTCCGGTCGATCAACCGCATGCACGAGGTGACGCCCGGCGCCCGTGTCGAGGGATCCATCCTCCTCGACGGCGAGGACATCTACGATCAGAACGTCGACCCGGTCGGTGTGCGCAAGACGATCGGCATGGTCTTCCAGCGTCCCAACCCGTTCCCCACGATGTCGATCCGCGACAACGTCGTCGCCGGCCTCAAGCTGCAGGGTGTGCGCGACCGGAAGACCCTCGACGAGATCGCCGAGAAGTCGCTGCGCGGCGCCAACCTGTGGAACGAGGTCAAGGACCGTCTCGACAAGCCGGGCGGTGGCCTGTCCGGTGGTCAGCAGCAGCGTCTGTGCATCGCCCGCGCCATCGCGGTCCAGCCCGACGTGCTGCTCATGGACGAGCCGTGCTCGGCCCTCGACCCCATCTCGACGCTGGCCATCGAGGACCTGATCGGTGAGCTGAAGAAGGACTTCACCATCGTCATCGTCACGCACAACATGCAGCAGGCCGCGCGCGTGAGCGACCAGACGGCCTTCTTCAACCTCGAGGCGACCGGCCGCCCGGGTGGTTTGGTGGAGATCGACGACACCGAGAAGATCTTCTCGAACCCGAGCAAGAAGGCCACCGAGGACTACATCTCCGGCCGCTTCGGCTGAGCCGCCACTACCTACACGAGACCCCGACCGGATTCGTCCGGTCGGGGTCTCGTCGTTCGTGTGCTTACTGCACTCGACAGTCGTGGGCTCAGGGGTTCTGCGCTCGGTGGTGCTCCGGGTAGACGGTCAGACTGTCCACCTTCTCCACGAGCTGACGGATCTCCTCCTCGGTGGGGAGCTTGCCGGTCACGAGGAAGATGACGCGGCGGCCCACCTCGACGGCGTGATCGGCGAACCGCTCGTAGAAGCGGCCGAGCAGGGCGACGTCGACGGCGGCTGCGACGCCGTGCGCCCATTCGCGGTCCATGAGCACGGTGAACAGGTGTCGGTGCAGATCGTCCATCGCCTCGTCCTCGTGGTGGAGGCGGGCGGCCCGGGCGGGATCACGGGTCTCGAGAATCTCCCGTGTGGCGGCACCGAGGGCGACCGCGATCCGTCCCATCTCGGCGAAGTAGCCCTTCACCTCGTCGGGGAGCACGTGCTTGGGATGACGTCGGCGGGTCGCCTTCGCGATGTGCAGTGCGAGCGCACCCATGCGGTCGATGTCGGCCACGATCTGGATGCCGCTGACGACGGCACGCAGATCGCCGGCGACCGGACCCTGCAGGGCGAGCAGCTGGAACGCCTTCTCCTCGCAGATCGTGACGAGTTCGGTGATCTTCTCGTGCTCGTCGATCACCTGCTCGGCGAGAGCGAGATCGGCTTCGAGAAGAGCTCTGGTGGACCGCTCCATCGCGGTCCCGGCGAGCCCGGCCATCTCCCCGAGGAGATCGCCGAGTTCGCCCATCTGTTCGTTGTAGACGACGCGCATAGTGGCACAGCCTACGACCTCGAGCGGTCCGAACAGCGAGCATCGGATGAACCAGAGGTGAACGTCGACGGCCGAACAGTGGTGTCTACGTGCACAGATCGTCGGCGGCGTTGGTGATCGCGAGATCGGCGGGGAGCTCGACCGACGACTCCGACCGGGTCCGGATCTGCATCGGGGCGAGCGGCGTGCCCGCGGGGGTGGGAGCGACGACGGTGCCGTCGAAGCTGGTACCCAGGACGATCTCCACGATGCTGCCCAGCTGGGCCGAGGGCGGAGCCTCCTGCAGCACCGCACCGGGGAAGGCCGAGGCCACCGTCGCAGCGTCGGTCTCTTGTCCTTCGCTGAAGCGGATCACGGTCTGCTTGCTCGTCCCGGAGGCATAGTTACCGATCGAGTAGACCGGAAAGCCGTAGGCGGCGACCTCCTCGGCGGTGCCGGCCGCCAGCCCGGACAGACCCGACGCGTTCGAGACCTGCACCGACACCGTCGACGGATCGACAGCGAGCTGGGCGGGCAGCGGTTCGGCCGGGGGAGCGGCCGCGACCTCCGTCGGGTCCTCCCCCCGCTTCTCACCCGGCAGAGGCAGATCGTCGATGATCGCGGTGAAGATCGCCTTGATGTCGTCCGTGCGCGGGATCTCGTTGCCCCAGTCGTTGGTACCGGCCGTGGGGATGGTCAGGAAGGACACCGCACCCGCCTCGACGTTCTGCATCGAACGCCCGAGTTTGACGAGCGACTCGGCGTTGACGTTCTCGACGAAGGTCGCGCGGGTGAAGGCGCTGATGAAGCCGTTGAGCTTCACGGGATCGAACAGCACCTTGTTCGACAACGTCGAGCGCAGCAGCGACGACAGGAACTTCTGCTGCCGGCTGATCCGGCCGTAGTCGCTGTTGCCCTCCTGGTCGATCTTGCGGGCGCGGACGTAGTCGAGTGCCCGCTTGCCGTCGAGCGTGTGGGTGCCGGGAGTCTCGATCAGGGGACCGAGTTCGTTGTCGTACAACGGTATGGAGGTGCACACCTCGACGCCGCCGATCTCGTCGACCATCGATTCGAAGCCGGCGAAGTCGATGCCCACGAAATGGCCGATCCTCAATCCGGACATCTTCTGGATCACCTTGACCAGGCACTTCGGTCCGCCCAGGGCGTAGGTCGCGTTGAGCTTGTCGCCTTCGGCGGCCGGATAGAGCTCGGAATCGTATTCGCCGGTCGTACTGTCCCATCCGCGACAGACCGGTCGATCGACGTCCAGATCGCGGGGGAACGACACCGCGACCACGCGGCTGCGATCGGCGGGGATGTTGACGAGGATGACGGTGTCGGCACGAGCGCCCTCGGCGTCGTCGACCGTCCCGGCGCCGATCTCACCGCTCGCGCCGGCGCGGGTGTCGGTGCCGATGATCAGATAGGTCTCGTCGCCGGTCTGACCGACCGGGTCGACGATGTCCTCCGACTCGGTGTCCAGCGCGGCGATCTGGGAGAAGCCGGCCTCCGTGGACCGGACGTATCCCCACACCGCAGCGTTACAGAGGAACGCGAGGACCGAGACGAACGCCACCGCCGCTCTCGCCGCGAACCTCAGACGCTTCCGCTTGCGCTGTTTGCTCTGCGCGAGCCGGCCGAGAGTCGCGTTGCCCACCGTGCGGGGCCGAGCGGAGCCGTGCGCCTTCTCGTCCGTCGTCCGGTCGTCGTTCTCGTCCTCGGCGGGCGACGCAGCGCCCTCGGGGGACACCGCATCGATCTTGACGGTCGGCTGTTCGTCCGCGATCGGCGGTTGCTGTCGAGGAGGCGTCTGCGGCGGTCTGACGGTCTGCGGCGACCCGGCGGGAGGCACCGGGCGCGAGTCCGCGGGAGGCACCGGGCGCGAGTCCGCGGGAGGCACCGGGCGCGAGTCCGCGGGAGGCACTGCTCGAGGGGGCTGCGCCGAGGCCGGGGGAGTCGGTACCGGGGGCGGAACGGACGGGAGGCCCGCCATCCGATCGGGAGCCTGGATGTGCGGCGGGACGGGCTTCTCCGGCGGCCGGGGCCGGGACGGTCCCGGGGGCACCCGGGGAGCACCGGGCTGCACCGGGGGGGCGACCGTGGTCGGCGGTCCCGAAGAAGCCGGCGGCACCGGAGGGCTGGGAGGTCCCGACGGAGTCGGCGGCGCAGCCGGAGGCGGCGTCCTGCGCGGGAGTTCCGTTCGACCGGCATCGTCCTCGGTCGCGACGTGCCGGGCGGATTCCGGGTCGCGGGGACGGGCCGGGGGCAACGACGAGGTGGACGTGTGCGGCGGATCGGCCGGGGGCGGATCGGTGGGCGGATCCGGCCGGGGGGACGGATCGGATCGTCGTCCCATCTTGTCGAGCAGTTCGGCGACCGTGAGCTGCTCCGGATCGTCCGAGTCCGCGGCCCGGCGGTTGCGTGCACTCTCGTGGCGACGCGAATCGGGATCGGTGTCGTCGGAGCGGTGCACCCCACCCGAGCGGCTGCGGCGGGACGAGCGGGATTCGCGGTAGCTGCTGTCGGCGATCGGCCGTTCCCAGGGAGCGCGAGGATCCGGGGATCCTGTCTCGTGCTCCTCGTCCACCGATACCTGCTCTTTCCGCGGTCGCACCGCCTCGGATCCGTCGTCGTCCACGTGATCGCTCACCGGCGACCGTCGCGAGGACTCCGCAATGATACTGATCGTCTGTTTCATGTGACGGTGACGCGGCTGTGTCGCACGACATCCACCGGTCGATCCGTCTATCGTCCGGGACTACATGCCGGGACGGGTTACCCGCCCGAGTGCATCATGTCGGCGCCCTCGGGCACGCAGGTGTCCTCGGGATCGTCGAGCCAGCCGTCGGGCAGAGCGACGCTGCTCGGGGAGCCCTGACGTCCCCGCGGGCCTTCGGCATCGGCGGGGAAGGGTACGTCGTGGTCGAGTTTGCCCAGCAGGTCGTCGAGTTCGGCGAGCGTCGACACGCGGGCGAGGCCGTTGCGGATCTCCGAACCCGCAGGGAAACCACGCAGATACCAGGCGATGTGCTTGCGCATGTCGCGCAGACCGCGATCCTCGCCGTGGTGATCGGCGAGCAGTTCGGCGTGCCGCCGCATGATCTGCGTCACCTCACCGAGATTCGGCGGGGTGGGGATCGGGCGACCGCCGAGCGCGGCGCTCAGTTCGGCGAACAACCACGGACGTCCGAGGCAACCGCGACCGACGACGACGCCGTCGCAACCGGTCTGCGCCATCATCTTCTCGGCGTCGGAGGCGTCGAAGATGTCGCCGTTGCCGAGCACGGGCACGTCGGTGACGTGCTCCTTCAGCCGCGCGATTTCGTCCCAGTCGGCCGCTCCGGAGTACCGCTGCGCAGCGGTCCGGGCGTGGAGGGCAACGGCCGCGGCACCCTCGGCGGCCGCGATGCGACCGGCGTCGAGATGTGTGTGGTGCTCGTCGTCGATCCCGATGCGGAACTTGACCGTGACCGGGATGTCGGTGCCCTCGGTCGCGCGGACGGCGGCCGCGACGATCTGCCCGAACAACCGGCGCTTGTAAGGGAGGGCCGACCCTCCGCCCTTGCGGGTCACCTTCGGGACCGGGCATCCGAAGTTCATGTCGATGTGGTCGGCGAGGTTCTCGTCGACGATCATCTTCGCCGCCGCGTAGGTCGTGCCGGGATCGACGGTGTAGAGCTGCAGCGACCGCGGCGTCTCGGTGGGGCCGAAGGTCGTCATGTGCATGGTGACCGGGTGCCGCTCGACGAGGGCGCGGGCGGTGACCATCTCGCAGACGTACAGGCCCGACGTGCTGCCGGCCCGTTCGAGTTCGAGTTCGCGGCACAGCGTGCGGAATGCGACATTTGTCACTCCCGCCATCGGCGCCAGCACGACCGGGCTGTTCAGTTCGAGCGGGCCGATACGGAGGGAAGACATGGGTACCTCTGGAAAACGTTGTGTGACAAAGAAATAGCGTGCCCGTCAGTGATGAGCCGCGGAAACGACTGTGCCCGGCACCGAAAACGGCACCGGGCACAGGATAACCTCCGCCGGACTCGGGCGGCTGTGTGCATCCGGACTCAGGCGTGCGCGCCCACCTTCTCGCGCTTGGCGGCCTCGCGGGCGAGGGAGCGATCGCGCATCTCCTCGAACCGCCCCGCCTGACGTTCCAGTTCGTCGAGGAAGTTGCCGAGCTTGTCGAGATCCTGCTGCGCCTCGCTGCCGAGATCTCGCTCGAAGATCCTCCACTTGCGCAGCACCGGCATCACGACGTCGTCGAGGTGCTGACGCAGGTCGTAGATGCCGTGCTTGGCCATCAACACACCGTTGCGACGGAAGTTCGGCATGCCGGCACCCGGCATCTGGAAGTTCTCGAGCACCTCGACGATCGCGGCGAGCGTCTGGGCCGGAGCGATGTCGATCGCCGCGTCGCAGATGTTCCGGTAGAAGATCATGTGCAGGTTCTCGTCGGCGGCGATGCGCTGGAGCATCTTGTCGGCGATCGAGTCGTCGCAGGCACGACCGGTGTTGCGGTGCGACACGCGGGTCGCGAGCTCCTGGAAGGTCACGTAGGCGACGGAGTGGAGCATGCCAGTCGAGTTGGGGGACGCGAAGCCGTTCGTCATGTGCTCCATGCGGGCGTTCTCGAGTGCGACGGGATCGACACCGCGCGTGACGACCAGGTAGTCGCGCATGACGATGCCGTGGCGGTTCTCCTCCGCGGTCCACCGGCCGACCCAGGTGCCCCAGGCGCCGTCGCGCGAGAAGCTCTCGGCGATCTCCCGGTGGTAGGAGGGCAGGTTGTCCTCGGTGAGGAGGTTGGTGATCATGGCAGCCTTGGCGACCTCGTCGAGCTTCGACTGCTCGGGTTCCCAGTCGACACCGCCCATCGCGGCGAAGTTCCGGCCCTCGTCCCACGGCACGTAGTCGTGAGGGTGCCAGTCCTTCGCCATCGAGAGATGCCGGTTGAGGTTCGCCTCGGCCACAGGCTCCAGCTCTCGCAGCAGCTCCAGTTGAGTCAGGACTCGCGTCATACTCTTCTACCCCTCACATCGTGTCCGTGTATTCCGCCGGCCTACGGAGGAGGGGAGCCCGGCCGTTCGTCGCCGCGGCACACGGTGCACCGGTGGCCCCCCACATTCGCCCGGATCACGGTACAGGTCCGAGCGGCTCGAGGACAGTAGCGTCCCGCTCGTGCCATATCACACAGACGAGCGGAACGTGCGGTTCCGGAGGGTTTCAGCGCTTGCCTCCACCGAGAAGTCCCCCGAGGAGACCGCCGAGTCCACCACCCGAACTGCCGCCGAGCACGCTGCCGAGGACGTCGCCGATCCCACCGCCGGAGCCGACCGATCCACCACCGGCGTTCTTCAGCAGACCCCCGAGGAGATCGGCGAGACCTCCGCCCTGCGGAGCGCTCGCGGTGTTCGTTCTCGCACCGCCGCCGATCTGCTTGGCGAGATAGGACAGCACGATGGGGGCGATGATCGGCAGGACCTTGGCGATCAGATCGTTCCCACCGGCGCCGTTCACGGAACCGAGGGTCGAGATCACCTGATCCTTCTTGTCGCCGAAGACATTGGAGACGATCCTGTCGCCGTCCTCGGTGTCGATCCCGTCGACGTCGACCTGACCCTCGGCCAGGTTCGACTCGGAGTGCTTGCCCAGCGCGGAGAGCAGCGAGGCCGCCCCGGTCGGATTCTGGGCGTTGGCGTCGAGACCACCGACGAGGGTGGGGAGTGCGGCGCGGACGGCCGTCTCCGCCGTCGCGTTGTCGACACCGAGTCGCTGCGCCACCTGGTCGACGGGAATGCGGGACATCAGATCGTCGAGACTTGCCATCGTTCCTGCCTTGACTCGTGGGTGCCCCGAAGTGGCCACCCGGTGCCGAGAGGGTATCGGGACGAAGCCCGTTGCAGCGGGAGGCGTCAGTCGAGCGAGGCGGCGCTCGTCGGCGAACGGCGCAACGCGATCAGGCAACACAGCAGTGCGACGAGCGTGCCGCTGAGCAGGAGCACCGTCCCGTTCTGATTGGTCAGGGTCGTACTGCGATTGAGTTCGACGTACTCGCCGTGGGTCTGGAACAGACGCGTCCAGAACACCGCGGCCGTCGCGACACCGATCAGCGTCCCGGCCCAGCCGACGGCCACCGAGTCGAACAGTGCGGCAGCGAGGAGCAGGATCGCGGCCACGACCAGCGGTACCGCGAGGGACTCGTACAGCGGTAGACCCGGGACCGCGACACCGGCGAGATCGCCCTCGGGGAAACCGTCGCGCAGCGCCGACAGGGGAATCTCGGTGGGTCGTATTCCGCCGACCACCGGCAACACCGACCCGATTCCCAGAGCGACGGCGGCCAGGAACAGGCCCAGGTCCACGAAACTGCGCATGTTCCTCCCCGGACGATGAACATTCGATTACCCCTGCGGCTCACCGTATACAAAGACGGGCAACCGCACCGGGTGAAATTCGCAGTGCGAAGAGACCTGCCCGAATGCACTGCTCCGAACGCGGTGGTCCGTAGGGTGAGATGCGCACGGCAGGTGCACATGGACCGATCGGCCAGGAAGGTTCGAAATGACGGGCATGAATGTCGACGAGACCGGTTCGCGGAAAGGCTTGCCGCCGTGGGCGAAGAAGACCATCGCCGTGGTCGTAGCGCTGATCGTGCTCGTCATCGCCTACTACACCCTGGCGGCGTTCGTTCCTCGCTGGTGGGCGCAGCGGATCGCAAACCTCGCCGAGGGCGGCTTCGCGCGCGGAGTGCTGTGGGGTCTGCTCTTCGGCATCCTGTGCACGGCGATCCCCATCGCGCTGCTCGCGTGGATCTGGCAGGTCCGCAACTGGCGGTACAGCCGCGGGCTGCAGATCACCTTCGGCGTGCTCGCGCTGGTGGTCGCCCTGCCGAACCTCATGACCCTGGCGGTCGTGCTGGGTACGGGGAACGGTGCGCACGCGGGGGAGCGGATCCTCGACGTGGACGCGCCCGGCTTCCGCGGCGCCACGCTGATCGGCGCGATCGTCGGAGCTCTGTTCGCGGTGATCTTCGTCGTCGCACTCACCCGCTACCGCAAGCGCGGACGTGATCTGAAGCAGGCCCGCACGGATCTCGAGCAGCGCCGGATCGAGCAGGAGCGCCTCGAGGCGCGCCGTGAGGCGGAGAAGGAACTCGGCCGGAACACCGACGACGTCCCGCCCGGCTCCCACCGTCTCTGACGAAGGACCCGGACTCCGACGAAGGGCCGTGGGACGTTCCGGAACGACGAACGCCGGCGTCGTGTACGACGCCGGCGTTGCCGGTGCCCCCAGTAGGGCTCGAACCTACGACCTGCGGATTAAAAGTCCGTAGCTCTACCAACTGAGCTATAGGGGCATGGGCGCACAGTGTAACCACACCGCAGTGATCAGACCGCATGGTCCGGTGACCACATCACAGGGTGAGCCACGCTGCGCGATCGATGATATCGGACATCCGGCGGTGCGGACGCCACCCGTGACGAATGGAAAGAGGCTCGGGTGCCCACCCCCTGCTCCGCACCCGAGCCGGACAAAGCGTACCACTCGGTGTGTTCTGTGGAAACCCGGGTGTCGGGGGTGGAGTTTCACATTTCACCCGGTGGAACACGGCCTGGAAGCGGGGTTGTGGGGGCAGACTAGAGTTGTCTCGTGGGGGAACACAGGAACGTGGAAGGCCGAATTTCCCCATGCCTCGTCAACAGGAGCGTGCGCGTCGTACGCGGGCTGTGATCGTCCGATCGGCAGCCACCGAATTCGCGCGGCGAGGTTTCGCCGCAGCATCGATCAACGCCATCCTCGAGCAGTCGAACGCCACCAAGGGTGCGATGTACTTTCACTTCGCGTCCAAGGAGGATCTGGCCCGGGCGGTGCTCGACGAAGGACTCGAGCACTACCGTGCCATCGTCGCCAGGTGGATGGACGTCCCCGATCTCGACCCCTTCGAGCGGCTGCACGGTCTCGTCGGTGATCTCGGTGCGGCTCTGCACGACGACGTGGTCATCGCCGCGGAGTTCCGTCTGGTCACCGAACCCGAGTTCGCGGAGGAGGTCAGGCTGCGCGGCAGCGTCCTGTGGGGGCGGGCCGGCTACCAGCTGGCGCGCGAAGCGCAGGAGAAGGGCCTGTTCCGGCCCGATGTCGACCTCCAGCGTTTCGTCGAGGCCATCGCGTCGTCACTCGCCGGTCAACGCTATCTCGCCGACCTCACGTCGCCGGAGACCGACGTCCGCGCCCGTTTCGAGGCCTGCGTGGAGGTGCCGCTCGAGGCGATGGCATCGGAGCAGTGGCTCGCGCAGTGGCGGGAGAAGGGCTGGCCGAGCAGGCCCAACAACGACGAATCAGCCACTTGACCTGCTGATTTGTGATTCGCGAATGCCGTGGCATAAGCTGTCCAAGCTCCCAACGGAACGCCAAACCCGTTGAGGGTGCGGTTCGGAGAAATCCGATCGGGCCCCCTTCGTCTAGCGGCCTAGGACGCCGCCCTTTCAAGGCGGTAGCGCGGGTTCGAATCCCGTAGGGGGTACGCTTCGACCTCGTCGAAGTGTGCAGTATCTTGGTGTGAGAAGTGAATATATATGGCCCTGTGGCGCAGTTGGTTAGCGCGCCGCCCTGTCACGGCGGAGGTCGCGGGTTCGAGTCCCGTCAGGGTCGCTCCAGAGTTTCGATCGGCATTCGGTTCGGGTGCCGTCCGGCCAGGTAGCTCAGTTGGTACGAGCGTCCGCCTGAAAAGCGGAAGGTCGCCGGTTCGATCCCGGCCCTGGCCACCACGGTTGTCCGGCGAACAACCATCAATTTCATATCTTCGACCCACCGGTTGCGGTGGGTCGAGCTGTGGGAACTCCGGTTCCTCATGGCCCTGTGGCGCAGTTGGTTAGCGCGCCGCCCTGTCACGGCGGAGGTCGCGGGTTCGAGTCCCGTCAGGGTCGCTCCAGGCGAAGCCCCGGCATCACATCGATACCGGGGCTTCGTCGTCGTCACCTGTTCGCGGTCCGGTGTCTGCGTCGTGGTCCCACTCGTATCGCCGATCCGCACCGGGTGCGGTCCGGCTCGCTATCGTGAGGACACAAAACATGTTCTAGTGTGTGCCCTACACAACTAGTGGACATCTGTCCGAGTGACCTGGCCCTCCGAGCGAACCCCGAGGTGGAATGTGCGCGTAGCTCTGTTGTCGTACCGGAGCAAGCCGCATTGTGGAGGTCAGGGGGTCTACGTCCGCCATCTCAGTCGCGAACTCGTCGCCCAGGGACACACCGTCGAGGTGTTCTCCGGGCAGCCGTACCCCGAGCTCGACCCCGGCGTGACGCTCACGAAGGTGCCCAGTCTCGATCTCTACCGCGACGACGATCCGTTCCGCACCCCGAAGCTGGGTGAGTACCGCGACTGGATCGACGTCCTCGAGGTCGCCACCATGTGGACCGCCGGTTTCCCCGAACCACGCACCTTCGGTCTGCGCGCCGCACGACTGCTGCGCGACCGCCTCGGCGACTTCGACGTCGTGCACGACAACCAGTCGCTCGCGTCCGGCTTGCTGCGCATCGCCGAGGACCTTCCTCTCGTCGCGACGATCCACCATCCGATCACCCGCGACCGCGAACTCGATCTCGCCTCCGCGACCACCCTCAGCCGTAAGGTCACGCTCCGGCGCTGGTACGGATTCCTGCGCATGCAGGAGAAGGTGGCCCAGCAGATTCCTACGCTGCTCACGGTGTCGGAGAACTCGGCCGACGACATCCGCACCGCCTTCGGGATCGAATCCGAACGCATCCACACGATCCCGCTCGGCGTGAACACGGAGGTGTTCGCGCCGCGGAAGGACGAGCGAGTTCCCGGTCGGATCGTCTGCGTCGCGAGCGCCGACGCCCCGCTCAAGGGTGTTCCCACCCTGCTCGAGGCGGTCGCGAAGCTGCGCACCGAACGCGAGATCGAACTGGTCCTCGTCTCGAAGCTCGCCCCGGGCGGCGCCACCGAGAAGCTCATCGACGAACTCGCGATCGGCGACGTCGTGCGCACCGTCTCCGGGATCGACGACACCGAACTCGCCGACCTGCTCGCCTCCGCCGAGATCGCGGCGGTGCCGTCGCTGTACGAGGGATTCTCGCTGCCGGCCATCGAGGCGATGTCGTGCGGAACACCGCTCGTCGCGAGCCGCGCCGGGGCCATCCCCGAGGTCGTCGGGGACGCCGGTCGGCTGGTGCCTCCGGGCGACGCCGAACAGCTTGCAGCAGGGCTCGCGGGCCTGTTCGACGACCCGGCCGAGCGTCGGCGTCTCGGCACGAAGGGCCGCGAGCGTGTGCTCGAACGCTACAGCTGGGCGGCCGTGGCCGCGCAGACCGCCGCGATCTACGACAAGGCGATCGCCGCGCATCGAGAGGGGAAGAACGGATGCTGACCGTCGACTTCGACCGCCTGGGCGTCGTACCGGGGATACGCGCTCTCGACATCGGGGCTGGCGCGGGGCGCCACTCCTTCGAGCTGTACCGCCGCGGCGCGGATGTCGTCGCCTTCGACCAGAACGCCGACGACATGAAGGCCGTCGCCGACATGTTCGTCGCGATGGAACTCGAAGGCGAGGTCCCCGAGGGTGCGCTGGCCCGGGCCGAGGTCGGCGACGCGCTCGCGCTGCCGTACGACGACGCGACCTTCGATCTCGTGCTCATCTCCGAGGTGCTCGAGCACGTGCCGGAGGACGAGCGGGCCATCGCCGAACTCGTCCGGGTCCTCAAACCCGGTGGTGTCGCGGCCGTGACCGTGCCGCGCTGGCTGCCGGAAAAGATCTGCTGGGCCCTGTCGGACGCCTACCACGAGGTGGAGGGCGGGCACATCCGCATCTACAAGGCCGACGAACTCGCCGCGAAACTCGCCTCAGCCGGTCTGACGGTCTCGGGCACCGACCACGCCCACGCACTGCACGCACCGTACTGGTGGCTCAAGTGCGCCGTCGGCGTCGACAACGACGACAATCCGCTGACGAAGGCGTACCACCGGCTGCTGGTCTGGGATCTTATGAAGGCCCCGTGGATCACTCGCACGGCCGAGAAGATCCTCGATCCCGTCATCGGGAAGAGTGTCGTGTTCTACCTCGAGAAGCCGGGAAACGCCGGTGCGGCGCGGTGAATCCGCGCGCGTGACGGTGCCGTCGGTGCCGGGTGTGCTGTCGCCGGAACAGAGCCTGGCGACGGGCCGGGCCATCGCGCGGATGCAGGAGCCCTCGGGCGCCGTCCCGTGGTTCCCCGGTGGGCACATCGACCCGTGGGATCACATCGAATCCGCGATGGCGTTGACCGTCATCGGTTTACGCGAAGAGGCGGACGCCGCCTTCGAGTGGTCGCGGCGGACGCAGCGCGCCGACGGGTCGTGGCCCATCCAGTTCCGGGGCGACATCGTCGAGAACCACGACACCGACAGCAATTTCACGGCCTACATCGCCGTTGGCGTATGGCACCACCATCTCGTGACGGATGATCGCGGGTTCGTCGAGCACATGTGGCCGACGGTGCGGGCAGCGCTCGACCTCGTGGTCGACATGCAGTTGCCGGGCGGCCAGATCTCCTGGGCGCGAGGCGACGGCGGGATGTTCGACGAAGCGCTGCTCACAGGCTGTTCGAGTATCCACCAGAGTCTGTGGTGCGGTCTGCGGATCGCCGATCTGATCGGTGAGGCGCAACCCGAATGGGAGGTCGCGCTGATCCGTCTCGGCCACGCTCTGCGTCGGCATCCCGAGGCGTTCACGCCCAAGCCCGAGTACTCGATGGACTGGTACTACCCGATCCTCGGGGGAGCGGTGCGCGGCACCGATGCGCACGAACGGATCCGCGAACGCTGGTCGGATTTCGTCGTCGACGGTCTCGGGATCCGGTGCGTCGACCATCGTCCGTGGGTCACCGGAGCCGAGACGTGCGAACTGGTCCTGGCGCTCGACGCACTCGGCCACGCCGGGCGTGCCCGCGAATTGTTCGCGGCCATGCAGCATCTGCGCGACCCGGACGGTTCGTACTGGACCGGTCTGGTCTACGCCGACGGCAAGCGCTGGCCGGTGGAGGTCAGTTCCTGGACCAGCGCAGCGGTGATCCTCGCCGCCGACGCGCTCTCGCGCACGACGGGAGGAAACGCGATCTTCCGGCATGCGGCGGCACCCGCCGACCAGGTGGGCGCCGACCGCTGCACCGAGCGTTGCCCGGTGCTCGTCCGGTAGTTCAGCTGCCGGGCCGTGATCCGACCGTGCCGGCGGTGCGTTGGAGAACCCGCAGCGAGGACGTCACCGACTTCTCGACGAACTCCCCGCTCTCCAGTGCGAGACAGTAGATCTCGTACGGAGGCCGACCGCCGTCCTTCGGGTCGGGGAAGACGTCGTGGATGATCAGGGCGCCGCCGATGCGCACCCATCTCGCCCAGCCGTCGTAGTCCGCCCGGGCCGCCTCGCTGCTGTGTCCGCCGTCGATGAACACGAACGAGGCGGGGGTGCGCCAGAACGACGCCACCACAGGAGAATTGCCGACCACCGCGACGACGTGCGATTCGAGGTCGCCGTCGGCGAGAGTGTGCCGCAGTGCGCCGACCGTGTCGAGGCGGCCGGTGTGCGGGTCGACCAGCGACGGATCGTGGTAATCCCAGCCGGGCTGATGCTCCTCCGAACCGTGGTGGTGGTCGACGGTGACGATGGTGCCGCCGGTCGCCTTGGCCGCAGCGCCGAGATACACGGTCGAGCGGCCGCAGTAGGTGCCGATCTCGACGCCGACGCCGTCACCGAGATACTGCACCGCAGCCTCGTGCAGTGCGGTTCCCTCGTCCTGGGGCATGAAACCCGGTGTCGCCTCGGCGAGTTCGATCGCCTCACGGGGCAGGGTGGTGCGGGACATCGGATGGATCTCCGTTCTTCTCGCGTGATGCGGTGTATCCCGAGCACCCTACCGACCGGTCGCGCCGTCCGATGCTCTCGGACACGGCAGCATCGCGAAGCGGTAGTCGTCCCAGCACTGCTGCAGGCCGTAGCCATCGACACCGCTCTCGCCACGGGGAGGGAATGAACGCGCTGCGGGCATTGCCGACCCCCTCCAGCCGTAGTAATGTCCAGACACGTGTCCAGAAACGTGAATCTCGAATCGACCCGTCGCCGCCTGACCGAGAAACAAGCCGACACGGTTGCGAGGCTCACGCAGGCCGCGGTCGAGGTGCTCCGCGAGGGGGGATTCACGGGGTTGACGGTGCGTATGGTCGCCGCCCGCGCCGGTGTCGCCCCGGCCACCGCCTACACCTACTTCTCGTCCAAGGAACACCTCGTCGCCGAGGTGTTCTGGCGTCGCTTGGCCAACGCTCCCGCGGCCGACGCCGAGAGCACGAGCCGTGCCGATCGGGTGGTCGCGGTGCTGCGGGGAATCGCGCTGTTGCTGGCCGACGAACCCGAACTCGCGGCCGCGGTCACCAGTGCATTGCTCGGTCACGACCCCGATGTCGAACACCTGCGTGCGCGCATCGGACTCGACATCCGTCACCGGATCTCGGCAGCCCTCGGCGCCGACTCCGATCCCGATGAACTCGAAGCGCTCGAACTGCTCTACGCCGGCGCGCTCGTCCGGGCCGGCATGGGCTACGGCACCTATGAGAAACTCGCCGACAGGCTGGAGACATCCGCCCGACTTCTATTGGAGTGATCCATGATCCAGGCATCCCCGGGCTCCGCGTCGCACGTAGGGCCCGCTTCGCCCGATCCGCCGACGCTCGGCCCCGTGATCTTCAACCCGTAGGACTACGCCTTCCACGAAGATCCCGGGATCGACCGGGGCGTGCAATCCGTCGATGACGATCGCGGCACTCGCCGGGTACGGCGCCGATCGGATCGTCTCACGCGACCTGGATCGCGTGTTCTGACCTGACGGGTGGTTCCGGTGGCTCGGCCGCGGGAACCACCCGTTCGGTCTCAGCCCTTCGCGGCCGACAGACCGGCGCGGCGACCGAAGAAGCTTCCGTCCCCCAGCGACGTGCCGCTCGCATAACCCCACGCGCACACGCCCGACGTGCAGCGACCGGCGGCGAACAGGCCGGGGATCGGATCGCCGGACACGTGCAGCACTTCCGAGTTCACCGAGGTGCGCAGACCGCCGAGCGTGAAACCTGCTGTGCAGTTACGGAGATCGAGCGCGGCGATCGGGCTGCCGATGGGCTTGACCCACTCGCTCTTCTTGCCCAGCACCGGATCGCTGCCGTTCTCCGCGTGCCTGTTGTAGACCTCGACGGTCGCCTGCAACGTCCCGGCAGGCAGTTCCATGTCGGATTCGAGTTCGGCGACGGTCTCCGCGACCCACTTCGGACGGAACCGGAAGAAGGGCGTCGAACTCGTTGCCGCACAACCCTCCTCGTACGCCTGTTCGTCGATGATCAGATAGGCCTGGTTGTCGTTCTTCAGCAGCGTGAGCTGACCGATACGGCCCGGATAGGTGTCCTCGGGGACGTACCGCTGACCGCGGCCGTTGACGAGGATGCCGCGGGCCATCAACTGCGGGTCGCCGAAGAAGGCGACCTCGGTGGCGTCCATGTGCGCGAGATCGGCGCCGAGCGCCTGCGCCATGCGGATCGCACGGCCGTCGTGCTCCTCGATCGCCGCACCCGGGCGACCGCTGAGCTGCGGCGCGTACGACTCGACCATCTCCTGGTTGTACGCGAAACTGCCGGTCGCGAGGACGACGCCGCAGCGGGCCCGGATGTGGACGTCCTTGCCGTACTGCTTGGCCGTCAGGCCCACGACGCGTCCGTCGCCGTCGACGATCAACCGCTGCACCCGCACGTCGTATTCGGCACGCACACCGAGGCTTTCGGCGACCTGGGAGAGCGGCTGCATGAGCATGTACCCGCCACCCTTCTCGCCGGTCCGCTTGTCGGTCATCTGCGGGACGTGGCCGCGCGGGGCGGGCGTCGCGATCTCGTTGAAGGGCGCGGAGTTCTCGCCGCCGGAGTACATCAGGCCGTCGTCACCGGGGATCTCCCACCCGGGTTCGCCCCAGAAGCTCTCCTTGAACACCACGCCGTTGTCCACGAGCCACTCGTAGTGTTCGACGCTGCCCTCGCAGTACTCGATGATCTTCGCTTCGTCGGCGCCCGGCCCGAGCGCGGCGAGCATGAACGCCTTCATGTTCTCGGGCGTGTCGTCGAATCCGAGGGCCTTCTGCAGCGGGGTGCCGCCGCCGAGGTAGACGATGCCGCCCGACAGTGAGGCCGCACCGCCCCAACCGCCGGTCCGCTCGAGCACGAGCACGTCGGCACCCGCGCGGGCGGCCTCGATGGACGCCGAGACACCGGCGATGCCGTAACCGGCGACGACGACGTCGGCTTCGTGGTCCCAGGTGGAGACGCTGCCGGCGGGAAGGGGGTGGAGATCGGTGCTCATCGGGGTCCGTTCGGGGTCGGTGATCAGTGGTCGAGTTTCGAGGCGAGTCGGCCGATGTATGCGACGACGTCGTCCTGGGCGCGGTCGGGCAGACCGAAGATCACCTCGGTGACCCCGGCGTCCTCCCAGATCTTCAGTTGTTCGGCGTCGTGACGGCCTGCCAGAGCGAGGATCTCGGGAGTTCCGGCACGACCGGCGTCGGCCCAGGCCTTGTGGAGACGGGCGACGTTGTCGACGACGTTGTTCTCCGTGGGGGTGGTGATCCAGCCGTCGGCGTGGCGGACGATCCAGTCGAAGTTGCGGTCGGTGGAACCGGCGCCGAGGAAGATCGGGGGCCGTGGTTGCTGCACGGGTTTCGGCCACGCCCAGCTCGGCCCGAATGCGACGAAGTCTCCCTCGTAGGAGGCCTCTTCCTCGGTCCACAGCGCCTGCATCGCTTCGAGATACTGGCGCATGGCGGTGCGCTTCTTCTTCGGCGGTACGCCGTGGTCGGCGAGTTCTTCTGCGTTCCAACCGAATCCGACACCGAAGTTCACCCGGCCGCCGGAGAGGTGATCGAGGCTCGCGATGGTCTTGGCGAGCGTGATGGGGTCGTGCTCGAGGGGCAGTGCGACGGAGGTGCCCAGTTTGATCGTCGACGTCACCGCGGCTGCGAGCCCCAGCGCCACCCACGGATCGAGGGTGCGCATGTAACGGTCGTCGGGAAGGGTCTCGTTGCCCGTTCCCGGATGCGCGGATTCGCGGCGGATCGGGATGTGGGTGTGTTCGGGCACATAGAAACTGTCGAAACCGCGACTCTCCGCGGTCGAGGCAGCGACTTCGGGCCGGATTCCCCGGTCGCTCGTGAACAGGGTGATTCCGTGGCGCACAACAGCCCCTCTCCAGACGGTGACGGAGAAAATGTAACGCGTTCTACATCCGGAGGGAAGAGATTTCCGGACACCTGTCCGGTTGCGGCCGGTCGGCCGTACGAAAAGGCAGTCGTCCCACGCTGAACTATCCTCGAAACGGGCATGAACGGAAGGTGGCGTGATGACGGAGCAGTCGACGACGGAGACCGCGGGCGAGGAGTCGGCGTCGACGCAGACCTCGCGGCCGGCCCTCGGGTCCACCCGGTCGCCCGGTGCGGGCCTGCGACCGGCACAGCGGGCGCGGTACATGCGGATCATCGCCTCCGCCGAGGAGCTCGCCTCCGAGGGGGGATACGACGCCGTGCAGATGCGGGCGGTCGCAGACCGATCCGGTGTCGCTCTCGGCACGGTCTACCGCTACTTCCCCTCGAAGAACCACCTGCTCGTCGTGGCGCTCGTACTCGAATTCGAGACCGCCGCCGAAGCCGTGACCACCGTGGAGATCCCTGGCGACAGTGCCGCCGAGCGCCTGATGGGCGTCCTGCGCGGAGTGATGCCGCGTCTGTCCGAGAACCCGCTGCGCTACGACGCGCTCATCCGGGCGGCGATGTTCGCCGACGCGTCCTCGGCGCCCGAACTCGACCGTCTCGGTGAGGTGCTCACCCGACTGTTCGCGCAGGCGGCGGGCATCGACATCGTCACCGAAGAGGTGCTCAACGCCGTGCGGATCATCGCCGACGTGTGGATGTCGGCGCTGGTCGCCTGGGTGGCGGGCCGGCAGTCGGTCGACGATGTGCTCGCGCACATGGACACCGCCGTCTCGCTCGTGTTCGACCGGCTGAACCGACTGCAGCGGGCGAGCTGACGCCCACCCGCTGCAGTTCTGGGCTCCGCTCGGGAGCTCTGGTTCGATCAGGCCGGCACGTCCACGATGCCGATCGTGGGCAGGAAGAAGCACTGCGTGTCGCCGTTGCGCACGTTGCCGAAGACGGCCGAGAGCACGGTGCCCGACCCCGTCTCGACCGGCGCGACCCGCACGCCACCCAGCGGCAGGGTGTCGGCGATGAAGGTCGTGATGGCCTGCTCGACGATGCCGCGGGCCTGGACGGGAAGGCCGGCCGGAATGGCTCCCGCCGCGGTCTCCTCCGGCGTGCCCATCGGGACGAAGCCACCCTGGAAGGTGTTGACGTTGAACCATGCGAGCTGGATGCCCGAGGTGTCGGCGTCCTCCTCGAGGCCGACGGGGACGAACGCGAAGAGCGTCTCACCGGGCGAGACGACGTTCAGGGTGCCCGGCAGCGGCGACAGGCTGCGGTTCGGCCAGGGCCCGGGCAGAGCACCCGCAACGGCGGGCACGGTGCCCAGCGGCAGGTCGCCGTCGGCCGTGCAGAACGGTGCGCCGGTGGGGTAGAGGAACGGTTCGACGCCGAGGCGACGCAGGAACTCCATGCCGTCCTCGTAGGCCCCGAGCGGTGTCGCTTCGGCCGCGTCGACAGCGCTTCCGCGTGCGTTCGCGATCGCTTCGGCGGCAGCGAGAGTCGTGGAATCGACGCCGGGCAGCGCGCGGAGAGCCTCGAGCGAGCTCACGAGCGGGCTCGTGGCGGGCGCTTCCGTCGGTGCTGCCGGCTCCGTGGGTACGGGTTCGGCCCCGGCGACGGTGGGAAGCGCCAGACCTGCGGCGACGGTCAGGGCTGCGGCGGCCGAGATGCGACGCATCCGATTGCGGTGTCTGCGGCTCATATGGGGTTCTCCTCCTGTGGGTCGTGACACCCGGACGGGCTCTACCTAACTCTAAACTAGAGGTTTAGAGTATGACCGCTCCAGGAGACCACAAGGGCGGCGCTCCGGCCAGAGCGCCGCCCCGTGGTGTTACCGAACCGACACCCATGTGAGTCGGTGGTGCGGATGATCAGTCCGGATCGTCCGGATGCTTACGCAGATGCAGGATGCTCAGCAGGAGACCGCCCCACAGCGTGACGAGGGCGAGAATCATCATGGCGACGGCCGCTGTGCTCATCGGGTACCTCCGGTGGACGAGTCGGGTCCGGGTGAGGGATCACCGGACGAAGCAGGCGCCTGGGCGGATGCGAGCGGACGGTTCTCGTCCAGCTCGTATTCCTCGTCGATTCCCCTGCGCCAGGGGATGAACGTCAGGAGGACGGCGAGGATGATCACGCCGGCCTGCACGCTCCACCCGAAGGCCGTGACCAGGCTGTCGGGAAGACCGCCGTAGCCGTCGCGGACACGGTCGCGGATCTCGCTGAACAGCATGTAGCCGAGGACGAGCGGGGTGATGATGCCCGTGAACACCATCCAGCCCGTGCCGACCTTGAACGACGACACCGAGTTGAGGTGGTCGCGGAGTTCGGGCAGACGACGATAGATCCACGCGACCACCACGAGCGCCACGAAGGCGACACCCACGATGCCGAACTGGTTCGCGAAGCGGTCCACCACGTCGAGAGTGTTCAGGCCGGTGGTGGTGGGGAAGAGCAGCAGCGACACGATTGCCGACACACCACCGATGGCGAGTACCGCCGGCACCCGGCCGAGGCCCGTCTTGTCCTGGAAGGCCGAGACGGTCACCTGGATGATGCTGATCATCGACGTGAACCCGGCGAAGACCAGCGAACCGAAGAACAGCACACCGAAGAGCGGGCCGCCGGGCATCTCCGAGACGATCGTCGGGAAAGCGATGAAGGCGAGGCCGATACCGCCCGCGACCACCTCACCGACCTCGACACCCTGCGCCTGGGCCATGAAGCCGAGAGCGGAGAAGACGCCGATGCCGGCGAGCACCTCGAAACTCGAGTTCGAGAACCCGACCACGAGACCCGAACCGGTGAGGTTCGTCTTGCGCTTCAGGTACGACGCGTAGGTCACCATGATGCCGAAGGCGACGGACAGCGAGAAGAAGATCTGCGCGTACGCCGCGATCCACACCCCGGTGTCGGTCAGCGCCGACCAGTTCGGGGTGAAGAACGCATCGAGACCGGCGGTCGCGCCGTCGAGGGTCAGTGACCGGACGACGAGCGCACCGAACAGCAGGACCAGCAACGGCACGAAGAACCGATTGGCGTTGCCGATACCTCGCTGGACGCCGAGAGCGAGCACCGCGAGCGTCGCGATCCAGACCAGCAACAGCGTCCACGCGACGCCCGGCACGAAGCTCAGGCCGAAGGTCGCATCGGTGTCCTGGTTCAGGAACGAACTCATGAAGAAGCCTTCGGGGTCGTCGCCCCAGGCCTCGGTGATCGAGAAGAAGGTGTACCGCGCGGCCCAGGCCACGATCACCGCGTAGTACACGCCGATGACGAAGCACACCAGCACCTGCCACCAGCCGATGAATTCGGCGCCGCGGCGCAGTCTGCGGAAGGCCAGCGGCGGCGATCCGCGGAACTTGTGCCCGATCGCGTAGTCGACCAGGAGAAGGGGGATACCCGCGGTCAGCAGCGCGACCAGATACGGGATCAGGAATGCGCCACCACCGTTCTCGTAAGCGATGTACGGGAAGCGCCAGATGTTGCCGAGTCCGACCGCCGAGCCGATTGCGGCCATGATGAACACCGACCGGCCCGACCAGACTTCCCGTTTACGTGTG
Organism: Rhodococcus sp. 2G; assembly: GCF_001886355.1. Lineage (NCBI taxonomy): Bacteria > Bacillati > Actinomycetota > Actinomycetes > Mycobacteriales > Nocardiaceae > Rhodococcus > Rhodococcus sp. 2G. The sequence continues at coordinate 21,541 of NZ_CP018063.1, forward strand.
ACCTCGTGCTGTGCCACGAACCTCGTCCCTCCATTCATCCGGATGGAGGACAACGCTAGCGCCCCGACCGGCGCGCGGGCGATCTTTTCGGGTCGGCGCCTTCAGTCGTCGTCCCAGAGCCGCAGGTCCGGGGGAGTTTCGTCCTCGTCCCCCTCCTCGCCGACGTTCCGGTAGCGGAATGCGAAGACGATCCAGCCGACCGCGGCGACGAGCACGAAACTGATCAACCGGTAGACGACCACCGCCGACAGGGCCTGCGCGCCGGTCATGCCGGAGGCGGTGAGCGCCGGCACGAGCACGGCGTCCATGACACCCAGACCGGCGGGGAGCAGCGGGATGGCACGGCTGGTGGCGGTTCCGGCCGCGTAGGCGACCGCGATACCGGCCAGGCTCGGCGCGCCACCGACCGCGTATGCGGCGAACGCCAGACACGCACCGTCGCATACCCAGTTGCTCAGCGACCAGCCGAACGCGCGGGCCGCATGAGGACGATCGAGTTGCACCGCGCTCAGCTGGCCGACGATCCTCCGCCACGCCCGCGCACCCGCCTGCTCCGGCTTCTTCCGCAACCGGTTCAGGCTCCGCAGGGCGATCAGGCCGATCGATTCGAACGAACCAGGATTGCCGGCCGCGTACTGGATGAGCACGACCAGCAGCAGCAGACCGCCGAGCGAGAAGATCAGCGAGAACGGGTTGTTGCTGGCGCCGACGAGCAGAGCGCCGACGATGCCGAGCAGTGCGAGTCCGGCGGCCTGGAGGAGCCCGGCCATTACCAGCTGCCAGGTCGCCACCACCGGGGGTGCGCCCCAACGCCGCATCTGTCGGTAGGTGAAGGTCGTCCCGACCACCGGTCCGCCCGGCAGGGTCACGCTCATGGAGTTCGCCGCGAGGGCCACCGAAAGCGATTGCCATTGCGAGACCTTCACACCCGCCGCGGACAGTAGCGCCCGCTGCACCCGTGCGAAGGTCGACATCTCCGCCATCGAGGCGAACACCGCTGCCGCGACCCAGCCCCAGTGAAGATGCCCGAGGCCGCGGACGCTGTCGGACAGTTCCGGCCACACGAGCACGATCTCGACGGTGAGCACCACGACGAGCAGAGCACCGACGATCCACTTGAGATACCGGCGTCGCTTCGGGGTGAGCGGCCCGCTCTCACCGTGCGGGCTCTCGTCGGCTCCGTCGTCCGGCTCCTCGGGTGTCACGGTCTCGTTTGTCATCTAGTCGGTGGGCCAGCTCGACAGCGTGCGGCGGTAGAGGTCCTCGACTTCGGCTATGTGCTCACCGAGGTTCTCCCGCGACCAGCCGCTCACGTCGATCGGTTCGAGCACCGCCACATCGACGGTGCCCGACCGCAGCAGGGTCGAGTGCTTCCACAGGATCTCGCCGGCGTTGCGGATCACGACCGGCACGATCGGGACACCGGCCTGCATCGCGATGTGGAAGGCGCCCTTCTTGAACCTGCCGATCGCCGGGGTCAGCGAGCGTGTGCCCTCGGGGGCGATGACGATCGACGTCCCCTCGCGGAGGGTGTCGACGACGGGTCCGAGGGCCGCAACCGCCCGCTCGGTGTTCGTGCGGTCGACAAAGGTGGCGCCGACGAACCGCAGAAGCGGCCCGAACAACGGGTCGTTGGCCATCTCCTTCTTCGTCACGCCCGTGAAGTCCTGCCTCAGGACCTTGGCCAGCACCACCGGGTCGAGCTGACTCTGGTGGTTGAAGATGAACACCGCCGGCCGGGCGGCCCACGCATTCGCTTCCCCGACGATGCGTACGTTCACTCCGGCGAGGGCCAGGGAGACCTCGGTGCCGATGCTGATGATCGAGTCCAGCGCGGTCTTGCGGCTGCGGTTGATCAGACCGAGACCGAGACCCGTCCACACCGAGCCGAACATCCCGCCGTAGGCGGCGGCGGTGCGGACGAGTTCGCGGGCGCCCGGCGTACCGCGCGGCCGGAACCGCATGATCGGCCAGTCGCGTTCGATGGCGAATCGGGTGAGAGTGCGATCGGGGTTCGTGGCCGTGGGGTTGCCGGCGACGGCCAGGAACTCCACGTCCTCACCACCGTTGGAATAGGTGTAGCTGGCCTCGGCGTCGATGCCGTGTGTCTCGACGAAATTGCGTGTCGCCTCCGCTTTGCCGCTGCGCCACAACGATTTCCCGTCGACCCGTCCGGTGAGCACACCGTTCTCGACCTCGAGTGGGGTGAACAGGATGTGCTCGACGCCCAGCGCGTCCCCGGCGGCCTGGATCTGGTAGCGGGACGCCGACGAGGCGATCACCACCGTGTGGCCCGCGTTCTGGTGCGCGCCGATGAGTTGCCACGCCTCCGGATAGAGGTGTCCGGCGATCGTCGTCATGAACAGCCGGCGGCCGATCTCGTAGAGCTCGTCCTCGGTGTGACCGCGCCACGCCTTGAAGGCGATCGCGACGAAGCGTTCGAAGTCCTCCTCGGTCTCCGTCCCGCGGATCCCGTTGATCATCGTCGCGGCCAGTTCGGATGCGGAGACCTTCCCGGCGAGCACCCGGTCGCGGAAGAAGTGGACACCGGAGAAGCCGTGCACGATGGTGCCGTCGAAATCGAAGAAGGCCGCCACCTCGGGTCCCTGCGGACCCGTACGCACCCGTTCGAGGGCCTGCTCGAGGTTCACCGTTCCACCTTTCTGTTCGACACGTCGAGCGACTCGGCCAGCGCGACCCGCTGGGCCAACTCGGACAGCTCCGCTGCGAATGCCTTCCTGCGCTCGCGGACGGTCTCGGGGTCCTCGTCGTGGTCGAGCAATCCTCGATTGCGCGCCAGGTCGAGCGCGGACGCGAACAACTCCGACGACACCGATTCCGGCCCGTACAGGCGGCGCTGCAGCAGCATCTGCCGGCCCACCGCCACACACTCCGACAGGAAGGCGGCGCGGTCGACCTCGAGCTCCGGATCCCGGACGGCGAGGCGCTCGGCGACGACGAGCTGCGCGTCGAAGAACGACCGCAGCGTGCGGTGCGACATGAAGAAGCCGGTCTCGACGAGACCGGTCAGCGCTTCGTCCTTCGTCGGCAGCGTGTCGCCCCAGGACGGGACGAGCCAGGCGAGCTCGTCGCGCATCTGGGTCTCGTAGGTGTCTCGGTCGGGGAAGAAGAACTCGAACTTCAGCAGGTCGCGCAGGTTCTTCGCCTCCTCCCACGCCACCCGGACAGGATCGTCACCGAGATTGGCGTGCGCGTAGAGGATGGCCAGCTCCATGATCGACCGGTTGACGAACCAGTGCACGCCGCTGTTGCGGTAGAACGCCGCGACGAGATGCTGACCCGGCTGGATCGAGTAGACCGGTTCCTCCCCGCCGGCGTAGGTGGTGACCACCCCCGCGTGGGTGAGCGACGAGAGCACGTCCTCGAGCCCACCTTCGACGTCGAGGATGTGGAGCCCGCCCTGCGGGACACCGCGGCGATCGAGATAACGGCGGACAGGTGCGATCACGGCCCGCACCTCCTCGAGCGTCAGCGAGCGGTCGCGCACACCGAGCAGGGCCAGGGTGACCAGGCAGTTCACCGTCACCGGAGTGTTGCAGTTGATGCCGACCGCGACTTCGAAGGCGACCTTCTGCAGCGCCTTGCGGCGCAGCACCCGTATCTCCTCGGAATCCGTCGGCGCCGCGGACGGGTCGGCTGCCGGCGCCGGTGCGGTCAGGTCCGGATCCCCACCGGCGACCAGCAGTTCGCGCATCGACACGGGATCGCCGAACCGCACGTACACGTTCCCGGCCCGCTTGCGCTGATTGCGGGCGTAGCGCACCAGCCATCCCAGGCCTTCGGTTTTCTTCGTCGCGCCGGTCTGTTCGGCGGCGACCGCCGCGACTTCGGCGAGTCCCTCGTAGGTGATCGAGACCGGCACCAGCATCGCGTCCTCGACGCGTCCGCCGCGGATCGCGTTGGCGACGTAGCTGAGCAATCCGTAGCGCGGGGCCCGGAGCTTGCCGGTGCGGGTCCGGCCGCCCTCGAAGTACCACTCGAGGTTGAACCGCTTGCTCAGCAGGAACGCGAAGTACTCCTCGAGCGCGGCCTTGTAGACGTCGTCGTCTGCGAAACTGCGCCGGATGAACACCGTGCCGGTGCGGCGGGCGACGGGACCGATCGGCCAGAAGGTGAGGTTGGCCCCGCCCATGATGTGGTTGCCGGGAAAATCGTTCGCCGCCAGGATGTCGCCCAGCACGAAGGCATCGGCGTAGGACCGGTGCGAGGGGAGGAAGACCAGGGCGTACCGGCGGTTGGACTCGCGCAGTGCGCGCAGACCGGCCTCGTCGGCGTGCACGGTCCATGCCGACGCGTGCAACGGCCGCATCGCCTGCGTGAACAGGTCGGTGACCAATCGTGACTGCACGGCCACGAGTTCGTCGAGGGAACTGCGCGCCCGCGACTCGACCTCGGCGCGGGAGAGGCCGTGCTCGGCGGCGATCTCGTCGAGACGGCGCCGGAAGATCGGCGAGTCCATGATCTGGGCGGCGACGAGCCGCGGGACCTTGTAGCGGTCGCCGATCACCGCTCGCTCCGCGCGTTCGAGCGCGACGACGGCGCGACGGATCACGTACCGCGCGAGTGCCCCGTCGTCACCGTCACCGCCCTCCGCCCTGAGCGCGTCCCGCAGTTCGGACAGGCGGGCCGGTTTCGCGACGACGATCCGGTAGCGGTCGGCACCCTTGCGCACGAGCCATTTCTGCAGCAGCAGATTCGGATTGCGTGGGTTCGTGAGGGCGAGGACGTCGGCGAACCGGATACGCCGCGCACCGTCGCGCTCTTCCGGGAGCCACACGACCCGCAAGGGCAGGATCAGCGGATCGTCGGTGCGGGTCACGAGCTCCTCGGTGAGCACCCGTGAGTCGAGGTCGAGCGACTCGGGGCGGGTCGGCGTGCGGTACTCGGCGGGAAGCTCGTCCGAGCGCAGCCAATCCTCGATCATCGTTCGTTCGAGAGCCGTCGTGTACGCGAGGACCGCCACCGTGGGTCCGTCGTCCGCCCGCACGGTGTCGTCTCCTCGTACCCGGCTCGGTTGATCGTTTCTCATCTCACCCCGTCCAGAAGTCACCTCGGTGTGAAAGCTACCTGTCGCGGCCGGTTCGTTCGGGCGATCCGGAGGAGAACACACACACTGTGCGGATGCACCGGTGGGCTGTGCGGATGCACCGGTGGGCGCTGTGCAGATGCACCGTTGGAGTGTCTGAACGACAATATGGTGGACGAGAGGACTCGGTGGGAGCCGCCGACGACAGGGAGGGCGCAGTGACCACAGGTGCCGGACCGGAGGGTGTCGGCTACGCGGGGGTGAGGGAGACGCATTCGTCGGTGGTCTTCTTCGTCGGCGAGCGCGTGCACAAGCTGAAGAAGCCGCTCGACCTGGGCTTCCTCGACAACCGCACGCGTGAGGCCCGTGAACGGATCTGCCACCGGGAGGTGGAGCTCAACCGGCGTCTCGCACCGGACGTCTATCTGGGCGTCGCGGACGTCCACGGCCCGGACGGACAGTTGTGCGAGCACCTCGTCGAAATGGTGCGGCTGCCCGACGACCGGCGCCTGGCCGCCGCGGTCCGCCGAGGTGAGGACGTGTCGGTGGTGATCGACGAGGTGGCACAGCAGGTCGCCGCACTGCACGCCTCCTCGCCGCACGGTCCCGAGATCGACCGGTGTGCCTCCGCGGATTTCGTCGCCGAGCTGTGGGATCTCAGTCTCGACCATCTCGGCCGGCTGGAGGTAGGGGCGGATCGTGCCGGGGCGTTGACGCGGATCCGGGAGTCCGTGCACCGTTACCTCGCCGGCCGGGCGGTGCTGTTCGACGAACGCATCGCGGCGGGCCGGGCCGTGGACGGACACGGCGACCTGCTCGCCGACGACATCTTCTGTCTCGACGACGGTCCGCGCATCATCGACTGCCTCGAGTTCGACGACGAGTTGCGCTACGGCGACGCAGTACTCGATCTCGCCTTCCTCGCAATGGATCTCGAACGTCTCGGTGCCGAACCCGCAGCACGGCGGTTGCTCGAGCAATATGGTGAGGTCTCGGGCGATCACCCGCCCTCCTCTCTCGTGCACCACTACATCGCCTATCGAGCGTTGGTGCGCGCGAAGGTGACCGCCCTACGCTACGAGCAGGGTGATGCAGCGGCGCGGGAAACGGCGACCGGTTTCGTCGAGTTGCTCGAGGGACATCTCGACCGGGGACGCGTGCGCATGGTGCTCGTCGGTGGTGTCTCCGCGACCGGCAAGACGACACTGTCGCGCACGGTCGGTGCGTATCTCGGAGCGGACGTAGTGCGCAGCGACATCGTCCGCAAGGAGTTGGCGGGTCTGCAACCCACCGACCGCACCGGCGACGGTACGGATGCCGGTCTGTACGCACCGACGCATTCGGAGGCGACCTACCGCGAACTGCTGCGCCGTGCCGAGACCGCTCTGGCCCGGGGACGATCCGTCGTGCTGGACGCGACCTGGTTGTCGTCCGGGCAGCGCGACGCGGCCCGCAAGGTTGCGGACGGTGCTTCCGTGGATGTGATCGAGATCGAGTGCCGTGCAGACAAGGGAATCCTGTTGCAACGGATGGCATCCCGAGCCGAGCGCGGCGACGATGCCTCCGATGCGACCCCTGCCGTGCTCGAACAGCAACTCCGCCGGCGGGATCCGTGGCCGGAGGCAGCGGCGATCGATACGGGTGTCGAGACCGTCGACGCGGCGCGACTGGAGAGCATGCTCGGTCCAGCGCCCTGGTGATCGCGCCCCTGAGAACAGTGAACGGGGATCGCTTCGTCGAAGCGATCCCCGTCGGACCGGAACGATCGGTTCTAGACCTTGCGGGCGATGAGCACCGAGCACGGAGCCTTGTGCAGCAGGTTCTGGCTCGTGGATCCGAGCAGGGCGGCGCGGAACTGGCCACGTCCGTGGCTTCCGACTGCGACGAGTTGGGCGTCGTCGAGGTGCGCGAGCAGGACCTTCGAGGCCGGGCCCCGATCGATCACACGCTCGACGGTGACCTCGGGGTGGCGATCACTCCAGCCGGCCAGCGTCTCGGCGAGAACCGCGGTCTCCGAGGTCTCCACGGCATCCCAATCGACCAGCGCGGCCGTGGCGCCGACACCGAGTGCGGCGTCACCGAGCCAGGAGTGCACTGCCCGCAGCGGAACCCCGAGGGTCGACGCGAGATAGAACGCGTGAGTGACTGCGGCAGAGGACAATTCGCTACCGTCCACACCGACGACGATCGGCCGGGAATCGGGCAGCGGAGAATCGGTGTTGCCGCGCCACACGACCACCGGGCAGGGCGCATGGTTCGCGACGCGCAGAACGGTGGAGCCGAGGAGGAAGTTCTCCAGCGCACCCGCGCCGGTGGCGCCCATGACGACCAGGCGTGCGTCCTCGGCGGCCTCGAGCAGCGACTTGGCTGCGGGACCGGGACCGATGAAGCTGCTGATCTCGAGCTCGGGGTGATCTGCGCGGACTCGCTCGGCGGCGTCGGCGAGGAGCTTCTTGCCGTCCTCCTCGAGCTGCTGGATCATCTGCGACTGCACGAGCACTGCGGCCTCGCTGTAGAAGATGCCCTCCGGGGGCATCGAGTGCACGAGGTGGAGGGGTGCTCCGATGCGCGACGCGACGGCACCGGCCCACCGCGCTGCCGCTACAGCCGTTTCGGAGCCGTCGACGCCTGCGACGACTGCCTTGCGGGTGCTCGGTGTGCTCATGGATGTCTCCTTCTCGTTGCGACGCGCGGCTTCCCGCGCGCAGGTCGGCCCGAGGCCACGTTACCGCCACGACGCGGCCGTGACCCGGTGTCGACGATCTTCATGATTCCCCATCGGGGAGGCCCCGACCAGAGCCTTCCGGCCTCGATCAGGTCCACAATCGGCGAGCGGCGCGGTATGCCTTCCGCCATCCGCTGTCCAGATGTGCGGCCTGCGCGTCGCCGATCTCGGTCTCGATCCGGAACAGGATCCCGAGCCCGAAACTGGTCTCGGCGGTGTGGCCCTGCTCGGAGAGCATGTCCAGGAGGTGTTCCCGCGCCACGACGGAGTCCTGGAATTCACCGAGCAGATCCTGGAAGTCGTCGAACCGGTCGAGGATCCGCCCGGAACGCTTCGGATGCAGCGGCGCGATCACCTCGATGGCATACCGCATCCGTTTGGCGCCCTTGCGTGCCCGGTGCATCAGCGCGTCGCGCTCCGCCGGGTTCTCGGCGTCGCCGACCCTGTCGACGCGGCGCGAGACCTTTTTCGACAGCGCTGCGACCGCGCGCAACAGTTCCTTCCGTGCCACTTTCGGCCGTGCCCCCGCCGCTTCTGTGGCGGGTGCTATGTCGGTGATCGCCGCGTCGAGGCGGGTGAGCAGCCCGACGTACCGGTCCGAGTCCAGTGTGTCGACTGCTTCGAGGCGGGCGGCCTCCGACCGTGCCGAGAAGTACTCGTCGATACGGGCTCTCGTCGCTTCCCGGTGCGATTCGACCGGGATGTCGGCCACGCGATCCGTGAGCCGTTCCCATTGGACCTCGAGATCACGTGACGGGCTGAGACGTCTTCCGAGCCAACGGAGTTCGTCGACGAGATCGGGATCCACGACGATCTCGTCGGAATAGGTCTGCAGTGCGCTGCGCAGACGCCGCGCGGCCTTGCGCATGCTGTGCACCGCGTCGCGTGCGTCGCGGCGGACGGCGATGTCGGACAACCCCAGGGTGTGCAGTTCGCTCGAGAGATAGTCGCGTACCGGGATCAGGCCCTTCGCGATCGGCGGGCGGGCGGGGAGCAGGTCGCCGAGCACGCGGTGGAGCTTCGACGGGCTCTCCGAACGGGTGATCCCGACGGCCGCGAAGCGTTCCTCGAGTGCTGTGAGGAATCGGCCGATCGTCTTGTCGCCGAGGGTGGAATTCCACTCGACCTCGATCTCCTTCCAGCGGATCTCGGATCCGTCGGCGCTGCGCACGGCGTCGACGTCGTCGACCACCACCTCCGCGACGAAGCCGCCGTCGGACGACCGGAGCCGGTGCCGATGTCGTCGGGTCACGAGCAGAGCGGCCAGGCTCAACGGGGCGCCACGGCGGATGCCGCGCAACAGGGATCCGAGGTCTGCGGGAACGTCCTCGGCCGAGTCGTCGCCGAGGGGGAAGTGCAGTTCGGTGCGGGTGTCGACACCGGAGGGCAGTTTGAGATGCCATCCCGCGTCGTCGCCGCCCTCGCGCCTGCGGAGCGTGATCTTCGAGCGCAGCAGGCACAGGTCGGCGGTGTCGTAGTACTGGGCCGACAATTCGAACCGGTCGACGTCGATCGCATCGACGGACGGCAGTCCCGTCAGGTCCGGAAGCGGCCGGTCGCCGGTGGCGGAGTACTTGCGTTCCGCCTCCTCCGCGACGGTCGCCGACGATGTGCTGGGCATCCATCTGCTCCTCTCGGTGCGCGTTGCCTCCACCTTGCCACGCGGTCCGATATGAGGGGATTCGTCCGACTGTGATCTGCCGATACCGGGCAAAGAGCACTTCGGCCCTGGTCAAGGCCCGGTTTCGGGGTGATCATGGTTCGACGCGGGTCCGGAGGTAGTGATGAAGGTTCTTGTTTCGGTGGCCAGTCGGCACGGTTCGACCGCGGAGATCGCGACTGCGCTGGCCGCGTCGATGCGCCACCACGGCGCGCAGGTCGACGTGAACGCGCCCGAGCACGTCGACGAGGTCGACGCGTACGACGTCGTGGTGCTCGGCAGCGCCGTCTACCGCAGTCGCTGGCTGCGCAGCGCGCGGGAGTTCTCCGACCGGCACGCGGCCGAACTGCGCGAACGCGACGTCTACCTGTTCTCGTCAGGTCCCGTCGCCTCGGGCGGGAGGTCGGTGAACACGTGCTACGACGCGTGCGCCGTCGCCGAACGCATCGAGGCCGTCGAACATCGCACCTTCCCGGGGAAACTGGATCCGGCGGTGCTCGGCACCGGCGAACGGATGGTCGTCAGGATGGTCGGCGCCCCTTCCGGTGACTTCCGGGACTGGGACGCGATCGGTGCCTGGGGTGCGCGCATCGTGGCGCGCACGACCGCGCGGGAGCGCGACCTCGACGGCATCGGTTCGGCTCCCGCGCCACGTGGGGCGCGCCGCTAGGCGGATATTCCACCCGGGTGATCGGCCCGAGTCCCGAGCCGGGCGATCAGCCCGAGCTGCCCTGGTAGTGCGTGCTCAGTTCGGCTGCGCGGTCCCAGATCGACCAGTCGACCGGGCGTTCCTCCAATTGGGCCTCGACCACCTCGAACCCGGCGTGCCAGGCGGCGCCGTGTGCGAGGGCGTCCTCCTCGTCGTCGGTGGTGTGGGTGAGGGTGAGCCAGCACCCGCCGGAGCCGTCCGGAGTGAGTTCCCAGTGCAGAACGTCGGTGTCCCAGAGGTATTCCAGGATCCGTGCGGGCCGCACCGTGAGGACACTGCCCATGCTGGTGTGCCCTTCGGGCAGGCCGAAACGGCGGGTCTGTTCCTGCGTCGAGCGGAATTCGAGTGTGGCGCCGGGTGTGAGCGCGAACTCGACGTCGGCAGGGAACCAGGCGCGGAGATGTTGCGGATCGGTCAGGACCCGCCACACCTTCTCCGGCGGGTGGGGGAACGAGCGTTCGAACCGCAGGGCCACCCGCCCGTCATAGGTACGCGAGATGCTGCCGATTTCCATGGAAACCTCCAAGACGAGAACTCGCCGGTCAGCGGGGTCCTGGTGTGCTGTTACTCCATGCTGCCAGGTTTCGTCGGCTTACGAAGCGGGTCGGCCGACCTGTGATCGGATCGTGGAACGACAAGGATCTGGCCAGAAGCTGCAGCGGATTCGAATAATCCTGTGGCTCGAGCTCGTACACCTCCGGATAGAGGTTGTCGCCGAGAATGGGGATTCCGAGCGAGTTCATGTGTACCCGGAGTTGATGCGTCCGGCCGGTCTCGGGACGCAGACGGTAACGCGCACGGTCGTCGGCCGTGTCCACCAATTCGATCGAGGTCACGGCGTTGACGGGACCGTCGACCTCGCGGGCCTGCAGCACGCCGCGCTCCTTGACGATGCGGCTGCGGACCTCGCGAGGGAAGTCGAGGCGCGGCGCGGCCGGGGCGATCGCCTCGTACTCCTTCTCGACGAGACGCCGGTCGAACAGCATCTGGTACGCGCGTCGCGCCTCGCGCCGGACGGTGAACACCAGGACGCCCGCCGTGAGCCGATCGAGCCGATGAACGGGGGACAGTTCGGGCAGGTCCAGATCCTTGCGCAACCGGACCACGGCGGTCTCCGTCACCCAGGAACCGCGCGGGGTGGTCGCCAGGAAGTGCGGCTTGTCCACGACGAGTAGGTTCTCGTCACGGTGGAGGACGTCGATCTCGAAGGGGACGCGCGGTTCGGCGGGCGGATCACGGTAGAGATACACGAATTCGCGTGGGACGTACGGGGTCGAAAATGTGACCGCTGTGCCGTCCTGTACGACCACTTCGCCGGATTCGATCTTCTCCGCGATGCGCGCCGCATCGTTCGGGAAGCGTGTGAGCAGGAACTCCGCTAGGGTCTCCCAGCTGGGATTTTCCGGCAGTCGCAGGCGGGTGGGGTTCAGGCCGTCGCGAACGGGGAGGGGAGCTTCGGGCACGGGTCGGAGGTTAGCGGTGCGCCCGGAATACGAGCGCCGAAGGCCCGACGATAACGCTGCCGGACTTTCCACGATAACGATTGTGTGCAAGCCTGCTTAAGGTTTCTGCACCGTCGATAACCTGGGACGGAAGTGAAGAATGTTACTGGAGTGCAAGGGGAGCATGTTGTGACGATGTCGGCGAAAACCGGAACACGTCGGCGGGGGGGACGCGCTCTCGTGCGGCTGCTGGTGGCGGCACTGGTCCTTCCGCTGGCGCTCGCGTTCAGTGGGCTCGGCGCCGGCACGGCTGCGGCCGATCCGTACGAACGCTTCCACGAGGACATGGTCGCCGCCCCGGGTGGGGTCGGGGCGATCAAGGTACGCATCTGGCGGGCGAACAACGGCAGCAACAAGGCCGTCTATCTGCTCGACGGTCTGCGCGCCACCGACGATGTGAGCGGCTGGGAACACGAGACAAACGCGGCGTGGCTCGCCGATCACGGCGTCAACGTGATCATGCCGGTGGGCGGACAGTCGAGCTTCTACGCCGACTGGTACGCGCCGAGCAATTTCAACGGCCAGCCCTACACCTACAAGTGGGAGTCCTTCCTCACCCAGAACCTCCCCGACCATCTCGCGAACGTCTACGGCATCGACCGCAACAACAACGCGGTGGTCGGCCTGTCGATGGGCGGTAACGCGGCGCTGATCCTGGCCGCCTACCACCGCGACCAGTTCAAGTTCGCCGGCTCCCTCTCGGGTTACCTCAACCTCTCGGCCCCCGGTATGCGCGAGGCCATCCGTCTCGCCATGCTCGACGCCGGCGGATACAACGCCGACGCGATGTGGGGACCGCCCTGGGACTCGGCGTGGCTGCGTCACGACCCGTTCGTCGCGGCGCCGCAGATGCGCGGACTGCCGATGTGGGTCTCCGCGGCGAGCGGTCTGCCCGGCCAGTACGACCGGCCGAACTCGCTCGTGGGCAGCTTCAACACGACCAACGCCATGGGTCTCGAAGCGCTCGCCCGCACGCAGAACCGCGCCTTCCAGGTGCGCCTGCTGACCCTGGGTATCGATACCGCACACTTCTCGTTCCCGATCGTCGGTACCCATTCGTGGGGTTACTGGCAGGACGAGCTGTGGGCGATGCTCCCGATGCTCAAGTCCTCGATTGGCGCCTGACGCCACCACATCGCTGGTCGGCCGCACCGTCGTCGTGACGGGGGCCACCAGCGGTGTGGGCGAAGCGACGGCCCGCGCCCTCGGGGCTGCCGGCGCCACCGTCGTCCTCGCCGGTCGCAACGTCGACCGGGGCAAGCGCATCGCCGACGAGATCGGCCCCCGGGCCGAGATGATGTCGCTCGATCTCGCCGACCTCTCGGCGATCCGTGCCTTCGCGGACGCCTTCGCCGATCGCCGGATCGATGTCCTGGTCAACAACGCCGGGGTCATGGCGGTGCCGCTGGGTCGCACCGCCGACGGGTTCGAGATGCAGATCGGAACGAACCATCTCGGACACTTCGCCCTGACCGGACTGCTGTTGCCGCGTATCACCGGCCGCATCGTCACGGTGTCGAGCGCCGCCCACCTGATAGGCCGGATCGATCTCGACGACCTCAACTGGGAGCGCCGCCCGTACAACCGCGCCGCGGGGTACGCACAGTCGAAGCTCGCGAACCTGTTGTTCGCGCTCGAGCTCGAACGACGCCTCGCCGCCGCCCGCTCACCGCTGCGCGCCGTCGCGGCCCATCCGGGCTACGCGGCCACCGAGGTGGGCAGCCACACGGGGACGTGGTTCGACCGGTTGTTCGGTTTCGGCAAGACGATCCTGCAGCGCACCCCGGATCAGGGGGCCGAATCGGTCGTGCTCGCGGCTTCCGATCCGGGCATCGCGGGCGGCTACATCGGTCCGCGTCTCCTGCTCTACGGAGCGCCCGGTGTCGCCACCGTGGGGCGTCGGGCCCGCGACCGCGAGACCGCGACGCGGCTGTGGGAATTGTCGGAGAAGCTCACCGGAGTGCACTTCGAGATCGGCTGATAGCGTCGTCGCCCGCACCCCGTGACCGCCGCCCGACGGGCGCCCCGCGGTCACGGGGTGCGGCGCATCGGCACGTGGTCGATCCCCGCCTCGAGGTAGTTCGCTCCGGTGCGCACGAACCCGAATCGCGCGTACCAGTGCTCCAGGTACGCCTGCGCCGAGATGCCGACCACCCCCGGGCAGGTCCCGAGCGCCGCCTCGATCAACTCCGCGGCGAGGCCGCGCCCGCGTGCGTGCCGGGCGGTGGCGACACGGCCGATGTGGGCGATGTCCCCGTCGTCGTGGAGCACGCGCAGCGTCGCGAGGACCTCGTCACCCTCCCGCGTCCAGAACAGTTCGGTGGTCGGGTCGAGATCGCGGCCGTCGAGTTCCGGTTCGCTGGTGATGCCCTGCTCGAAGACGAACACATCGGTCCGCAGAGCGACGATCCGATACAGACTCTCGGGGTCGGTCTTCCTCAACGGGGCATGGTGGATGGACGGCACGTCCCGATCGTAGGGGGCTTCACCGGCTGTGAGGACACGGGAGGGGCTTCACCCGCCCGTCGTGAACCCGTCGAGCAGTCCCGCATAGCGCTTCGGTGGGGGAGCCGCGAACTCTCCTCGCTTGCCGGTCGCCAGCCCCATCGTGACCAGCGACTGCACGGTCAGCGTCGCGGCCGCGACACCGTCCACCACCGGCACTCCGATCTCCGCGGAGATGTGCGCGCACAGGTCGGCCATCCCGGCGCAGCCGAGCACGATGGCGTCGGAACCGTCCTCGTACAGGGCGTCGAGGCACGCCTCGGTGACGATCTTGCGTGCGTCGGGATCGCTGTCGAGGGCGAGCACCGGCAGGTCGCACGCGTGCACGCCCCGGCACGCGTCGCGCATGCCGTAGCGGTGCGCGAGGTCCCACGCGCGTCCGGTCGTGCGGGCCAGCGTCGTGACGACGGAGAATCCGCGCCCCAGGACCGCGGCGGTGTGCATGGCGGCCTCGGCGATGCCGACGACGGGCCCGCCGGCGAGCTCGCGCGCCGCGTCCAGCCCGGGATCGCCGAAACACGCGATGACGTAGCCGTCGACGCCGTCGCGTTCACCCTTCTCGATCTCGGTGAGGATGCCCGGCACGGCGAGCGCGTCGTCGTAGTGGCTCTCGATCGACGGAGGTCCCATCGTGGGGCTGACCGCCTCGACGCGTGTGCCCGGACCTGCGACGGCCCGGGCACACGCCTCGATCGTGGCGGTCATCGACCACGTGGTGTTCGGGTTGACGACCTTGATGAACATGGAGGATCAGACTGCTTCCTGTGCGACCCGGTCGGGGAGACGGACTGCGAGGCGGGTGCGGGTCGCGAGCAGGTGGTAGACGACGAAACCGAGACCGCAGCCGATGAACCAGCTGTACTGGGCGGCGGTTCCCATGCCGGGCGCATCGTTGAACAGCACGGGGATCATCGCTACCACGGCGCCGACGACGGTTGCGATCACCGCAGCCGGGTTGTAGCCCTTGCGGTAGAAGTACGCACCCTTCTCCGACATCGTGAACAGGTCGTCGACGATCACCTTCTGCTTGCGCACGAGGTAGTAGTCGGCGATGAGGATGCCGAACAGTGGACCGATGAACGCGCCCAGGGTTTCGAGGGTGTAGTGGATGACCTCGGGGTTGTTGTACAGATTCCACGGGGTGATGAGCACCGAGCCCACCGCGGCGATCATGCCGCCGGCGCGCCAGCTGATCTTCTGCGGGCTGACGTTCGAGAAGTCGAAGGCCGGGGCGATGAAGTTCGCGACGATGTTGATGCCGATCGTGGCGATGGCGAAGGTCAGTGCGCCGAGCACGATCGCGAAGGTCGAATCGATGCGGGCGACGGTCTCGACGGGGTCGGTGATCAATTCGCCGTAGACGGGCAGCGTGAGCGACGCGGTGATCACGACGAGCAACGAGAAGACCAGGAAGTTCACGGGCAGACCGAGGAAGTTGCCCTTCTTGACGGCGGCGTAGGACTTCCCGTACCGGGAGAAGTCGCCGAAGTTGAGCATCGGGCCGGAGAAGTACGAGACCACCAGGGCGATCGCGCCGAGCATGACCGGCACCGACGACCATCCGGTGTGCGTGACCTCGCCGAGGGTCAGATCGATTGCGCTCCAACCGGCCTGGGAGATCAGATAACCGCACAGCAGGAACATCACGACGTAGACGGCCGGGCCGCAGAAGTCGATGAACCGCCGGATCGACTCCATGCCGCGCCAGAACACGCAGGCCTGCAGCACCCAGAGCGTCAGGAAGCTGACCCATCCGAGTGCGGACAGGCCGGCGAACCCGTAGTCCTCGACCACCGCATAGGGCGCGAGCGAGGGGAACAGCTTGATCAGCACCACGTCGAGTGCCGCCGAGGCGAGGAAGGTCTGGATCCCGTACCACGCCACAGCGATCAGACCACGGATGATCGCGGGGATGTTCGCGCCGAGGACGCCGAAGACGCTGCGGCAGATCACCGGATAGGGCACACCCGTGACCTGGCTGGGCTTGGCGACGAGATTACAGAAGAAGTAGACGATCGTGATGCCCACGAGCAGGGCCACGAGGACCTGCCAGCTGGCCAGACCGAGAGCGAACAGGCTGCCGGCGGTGACGTACCCGCCCACGCTGTGGACGTCGGACATCCAGAACGCGAAGATGTTGTACGAACCCCACCGCTGGTTCTTCAACGGGGCGAGGTCGTCGTTGGTCAACCGCGGGTCGTATCCGGTCGCGGGCGGCGGGGGTGCGGTGGGGACGCTACCGGCGCTCGGTGTCAGCACTTCGGTCATGCCTGCTCCTGTGCGAGGGGGAGCCGCCCGTGCCCCGGTGCGAGGCCGGTGGGCGGAGTCGAATCGATCGACGGAACATCAACGGCGATGGTGAATTCCGATGCGCAGACCGTAACGGGGCGATATTGCCGGAGAGTTACCCGAACTGTATATCTTCCGCGGGAAGCAGGCCGGATTCGGCGGTGAGGCCGGAGATGGCGACGTCGAGATGCCGGTTGTGGTGTTCGGACGCCGTGAGCAACGCGTCGGTGTCGCGCGCCAGGAAAGCGGTGAGCATCGCCTCGTGCTCGCGATGGAGTTCGGCGCGCTCGGAATCGCTCACGTGCACCATCGGCTGAACGGGTT
Source organism: Rhodococcus sp. 2G (assembly GCF_001886355.1). Lineage (NCBI taxonomy): Bacteria > Bacillati > Actinomycetota > Actinomycetes > Mycobacteriales > Nocardiaceae > Rhodococcus > Rhodococcus sp. 2G. The sequence goes on from NZ_CP018063.1 coordinate 38,302, forward strand.
CGGTGATGTTCCAGGCATATTCGAGCATGTGCAACAGGCGGTGCATGCGGGACGGCCTGGTGAGGGCCATGTGGAAGACGCGGCTCTCGCGGTGATAGCCACGCGAGTCGCCTTCCTGCACAGCGCGTTCGAGAAGGCGGTGCGACTCCTCGACGCGCCGGTCGTCCTCCTCGGTGGCGTTGCGCACGGCCGCCGCGAGCGACGCCGATTCGAGAGTCTCACGGACGAGATACATTTCGCGCAGCTCCGCGATCGTCAGCTGGGCGACGATGTATCCGTGGTTCTGCCGGTGGGTCACGAGACCTTCGCCGATGAGGGTCTTGAGTGCTTCCCGGACCGGGATGCGGCTCACCCCGAACAACTCCGCGACCTCCCCTACGGGGATCGGTGTGCCCGGGGGTGCGGCTCCCGAGAGGAAGGCGCGGCGCAGCTCCTCGAGGATCACGTCCTGCGGGCGACCCGGTACGTCGACGCGGAGCTCGTCCAGCAACGCGGATCTACGGTGTGGTGCCACGACCGGGTCCTCCTTCGTCACCGGAATGCGAGTGCTCGACTCCGCGAAGGTAGACCCGTCGTGTTACGTCCTCGTCTCCGCCGTGTGACCGGGATGCACACCTCATACCCCGCCGCGCGGAGGGAAGGTCGGCAGCGTCGGCATCGGCCGCGGCGTGGTGGGCGTACCCGTGGTGGGGCGAGGCGTCCCGGTGCTCGGCGCGTCGCTCTCCTCGGTGTCCCGGCGCGGGCGGTCCTCGTCCGGCTCGGCCCCGCGACCCGGCCCGCCACGCCTGGTGAAGCCACCGGCGGTCGACGTCGCCGTGGTGGTGGAAGCGGCGGTGGATTCCGCAGCGGGCTCGGCGGTCGCTGCCGAGGTGGGGGTCACCACCGGTGCCTCGAACTCGGGTTCCCCCGTCGTCGTCTCCGCGGGCTCGGTGGGCGTGGTCTCGGTCGTCGCTGCGGTCGTGCTCGTCGCCACCGGCGACCCCATGTCGAGCGTCGGCTCGGCCGCAGGACGCAGGACCTGCCGCTCAACGGGCTCGGCCTGCGGGAACACGAACAACGCACCGACGCCCAGCACCGCGAACACCGCCACCGATGCCGCGATGACGGGAACGGTGCGCTTCGCCCGACGATCGCGACGGGGGAAGCCCTCCCGGTCCAGCGGTTCGAGCCGGCGCCCGAGATCGAGCAGTTCCGCCTCCGAGGGCTGCACCGCGAGCAGCCGTCCACGCAGGTGCGCGGGCAGAGGGGTGAAGGGGAGAAGCGAGAACGCTCCGAGCGCATTCGGCACGCGGGGCACCGCACGGTCGACGAAGTCCTGCGCATGGGCGAGGACACGTCCGTCGCCGGCGGAACCGAGCATCGCCTCGATCTCGTGGAACGAGAAGTGATGCCGGACCGTGAGGTCGACGACCTCGCGCGCGGTGCCGTCGAGCAGGTGGACCGCCTCACGGACGTCGAGCACGTCGGAAGCGGCCTGATAGGCGGGGTCGGCCGCGGGGAGATATTCGAGGGCGGAGCCGGTGCGCTCGAGCACGCGGATGCATTCGGCACGGACCAGGGCGTAGAGCCAGGCCCGCAGGAGACTCTCGTCGCGCAGCGACCGGATCCGCGCGGTCGCCGTCCAGACCGCGTCGTACACCACGTCCGAGGCCGATGACACGGCGACGAAGCCGCACGCGTACGCGTACAGGCCGGGGGCGAAACGGTCGAAGACCGCTGCCGTGGCGTCCGGCTCCCCGTTCCGCAACGCTGCGGCGAGTTCGCGGTCCGGACGTCCGGGGTGGTGCCCCATCGATGGAACCTCCCTGTCGTGCATGCGCCCCCGCGCGCCTGCGGTCGTGAGTTCCGGGGAAGTCTACGAGCAGGTGCGCCCCACGGCGAGGATGCGATCCATCGGGACCGTCGACGCCGGAAACGGGAGTGTCGCCACGCGGCGCGCGTCCGTAGGGTGGCGGGCATGGGGTGGACCACGAACGATATTCCGGATCTGTCGGGACGCACGATGATCGTGACGGGGGCCAACAGCGGACTCGGTGCAGAGACCGCCCGGGCGCTGGCGCACGCCGGTGCCGAGGTGGTGCTCGCGTGCCGTGATGTCGCCAAGGGTGAGTCGGTCGCGGCCGATCTCGGCGACCGCGCCACCGTGCGCCGTCTGGACCTGGCGGATCTCTCGTCGATCCGTGCGTTCGCCGACGAGGTGCGTGCCGAGCACGAGCGTATCGACGTCCTGGTCAACAACGCCGGCGTCATGGCGGTACCGCTGCGGCGGACGGCCGACGGTTTCGAGATGCAGATCGGTACCAATCACTTCGGCCACTTCGCGCTCACCGGGTTGCTGCTCGACCGCATCACCGACCGGGTGGTGACGGTCAGCAGCACGATGCACCGCATCGGCAGCATCGATCTCGACGACATCGATTGGGAACGTCGCCGCTACGAGCGGTGGCTCGCCTACGGGCAGTCGAAGCTCGCGAACCTGTTGTTCGCGTACGAACTGCAGCGGCGCCTGACCGCAGCCGGATCGAGCGTGAGTTCGCTTGCCGCGCATCCGGGTTATTCGTCGACGAATCTGCAGTACCGCAGCGAGTCCTGGCACGGGAAGATCGTCGAACTCGTCACCCCGATCATCGGGCAGTCCCCGCAGCAGGGTGCGCTCCCGACGCTCTACGCGGCCACCTCGCCGGATGCGGAGCCGGGTTGCTACTACGGGCCGGATTCCTTCTTCGAGATGCGCGGCCGGCCGAAGCGGGTGCAGTCCACCTCGCGGTCACGCGACGAGATCCTGGCGCGGAGGTTGTGGGAACTGTCGGAGCGGGTGTGCTCCGTCGAGTACTCGATGCCCTAGATCTTTCGATACCGTAGATCCTGCAGTTCTCAGGTCAGGGTGAACGAGACCGGCGGCAGATCGTCGCGTCGGCACAGTCCGGTCTGATCCACGAGGTCGAGGGTGCGCAGATAACGCCGGACCAGATCGCCTGCCGAGAGCCCCGCATCCGATGCGGTGCGCAGGGCGGCGGCGAGTCCGTCCCCGCGTGCCCAGCGGTGGATCGCGGCGACGGCGATCGGATCCGGATCCGGCCCCACTTCCAGGCCGAGACGCTCTTCGCGTCCGGCGAGTTCGCTCCACAGCCGTGAGGTGGCGCGCAGCGCCTCGTCGATCGCCGTGGTGGTGCGTCCCGGGACTCCGACGGTGCGGCGCCGGGTCTCGCCCAGAGCGCTCGAGGCGACGGCGGCGAGTTCGGCCGGTGTCAGCCCCGACCACGCGCCCGTCCGCACGCATTCGGCGACGAGAAGGTCGTTCGCGCAGTAGATCCGGCCCAGACGACGACCGTCGTCGGTGACGTAGGCCGACCCGCCCATCGGGTCGCGGAGCAGATAACCCCGCTCCTCGAGCAGATCCAGTGTGCGATCGAAGGTCTCGACGAGGCGTCCGGTGACCGTGTCGATCTGCGACCGCATCCGTTCGGTGTCGCCGTGCACCGCGGCGCGTCGCGCAGAGAGGGCGAGGAGGCGCTCCCTGTCGCCGCGTCGATGCGCAGGATGCGACCGCACCGCCCGTGCCAGCGACGTCACCAGCTCGGCCGAACCGGAGCGTCGTGCCTCGGCGAGCCGGTCGCACAGGTGCCGGTACTCGGTGAAGCCCTCGGCGTCCCCGAGTTCGGTGTCGAGATCACGCAGCGCCGTCGTGTTCGCGCGGACGGCGTCGGTGAGCGCCGCGACGGATCGTTCGGCCTGGAACTGGGCGAACGAGCGTCGCAGGAACTCGCGGGAGCCGGGGATGCCGCGACCGGCGACCAGGTTGACCGCGGTGTTGTAGCCGACGCGCAGCGAACTGTGGAGCGGGTACGAGCGTGCGCCGGCGAGGCCGGCGACGGTCGCGGGGGCGGCCTCGGGACTCCACAGCACGACGGCGTGGCCTTCGACATCGATGCCGCGCCGACCGGCGCGACCGGTGAGCTGGGTGTACTCGCCGGGGGAGAGGCGCACCGGTCCGTCGGCGGTGGGTTTGACGAGGCGTTCGAGGACGACGGTGCGCGCCGGCATGTTCACCCCCACGGCGAGGGTCTCGGTGGCGAACACGACCCGCACGAGACCGCGGGCGAACAACTCCTCGACGGTGTGACGGAAGGCCGGGATCAGACCGGCGTGGTGCGCGGCGAAACCGCGTTCGAGTCCTTCGAGCCACTCGGCGTGACCGACGGCGTCGAGATCTGCGGGCGGCAGCGCTGCGGTGTGCCGGTCGGCGACCGCGCGGATCTCGGCGACGTCAGCCGCCTCGGTGAGCCGAACCGACGATTCGAGGCATTCGGCGACGGCGCCGTCGCACCCGTTGCGGCTGAACCGGAACCAGATGGCCGGCAACAGTTGTTCGGCCTCGAGCCGGGCGACGACCTCGGGCAGGTCGGCACCGGCCGGTCCGGGTGCTCCGCGCGCACGTCGCCGTCGTCGTCCACGGCCGGTCGCGGGGCCGGGCGCGGCCTCGACGAGCTGGCGGTGGGCGATGTACCGCTCGAGGGTCTCGTCGACGGTGCCGGACGGGGACAACAGGTCGAACAGCCGCCCGCCGGCGAGCATGTGCTGGGTGAGCGGGACGGGCCGGGTCTCCTCGACGACGACCGCGAGGTCGCCACGGACGCCGCGCAGCCAGCCGCCGAACTCCTCGGCGTTGCTCACCGTGGCCGACAGGCTGGTCAGCCGCACGTCATCGGGAAGGGAGAGGATCGCTTCCTCCCACACCGCACCGCGCTCGCGGTCGGCGAGATAGTGCACCTCGTCCATGACGACGTGGGTGAGTCCGTGCAGGAGCGGGGAGCCGCCGTGCAGCATGCTGCGCAGCACTTCGGTGGTCATGACGACCACGGGCGCGTGCGGGTCCAGCGAGATGTCGCCGGTGAGCAGACCGACGCGGTCGTCGCCGAAGCGACGCGACAGGTCGAGGTACTTCTGGTTGCTCAGCGCCTTGATGGGGGTGGTGTAGAAGCAGCGTCCGCCCGCTGCGAGCGCGAGACGGGCGGCGAATTCACCGACGACGGTCTTGCCCGCCCCGGTGGGGGCGCACACCAGGACGTCGCGGTCGTCCTCGAGGGCGCGGCAGGCCTCGATCTGGAAGTCGTCGAGGGGGAAATCGAGTTCGGTCGCGAACAGCGCGAGCTGCGACCGGTCCTGCGTGCGCACGTGTCCACGCTACGGGTCGGCGCGGACATGTGCGCAGCGCAGGGTGACTCAGTCCTCCGTCACCTCGAGGGTGACTCAGTCCTCCGTCACCTTCGAGGGTGACTCAGTCCTCCGTCACCTCGAGGGTGACGTCGATGTTGCCGCGGGTCGCGTTGGAGTACGGGCACACCTGGTGGGCCTTCTCGGTGAGCTCGAGCGCCTGCTCGCGGGGGAGGTTCGGAAGAGTCACCTCGAGGGTGACGGCGAGACCGAATCCGCCGCCGTCGGTCGGGCCGATGCCGACGCGGGCGCCGACCGCGGAGTCGCTGACGTCCGCCTTCTCCTGTCGGGCGATCATCTGCAGTGCCGAGTGGAAGCACGCGGCGTATCCGGCGGCGAAGAGCTGTTCGGGGTTGGTGCCCTTGCCGCTGCCGCCCATCTCGGTGGGGATGGACAGGTCGAGGTCGAGCTTGCCGTCGCTGGTGCGGGCGTGGCCGTCGCGGCCTGCTCCGGTGGCGAGTGCTTCGGCGGTGTAGATGATGTTCACGATGTCCTGCCTTTCTTCGAGAGTGCGCCGGGTGCTTCCTGCAACGCGGCGGTCAGGCGGTGGAGCGTCTCGCGCAGCGCGACCAGTTCGTCGACGTCGAACCGGCTGTCCCGCGTCACGCAGCCGGGGATGTCCGTGGCCTCTGTCCGGAGTGCATCTCCCGCTTCGGTGAGGTGGACGACGACACGACGTTCGTCGGTCTGCTGCCGGCGTCGTTCGACGTATCCGGCGGCCTCGAGCCGTTTGAGCAGGGGGGAGAGTGTGCCTGTGTCGAGATCGAGCGAGTCGCACAGATCCTGCACGCCTCGCGCATCGCGTTCCCACAGCGCCAGGAGCACCAGGTACTGCGGGTAGGTGATGCCCAGCCGATCGAGATGTGGCCGATATGCGGCCGTGATGGTGCGGGAGGCGCGGTAGAGCGCGAAGCACACCTGCTGGTCGAGTTCGAGTGGAGACGGCACGGGAATGAATGTAGCGCCCCGTTTTGTTGTGCACAACATTAATGGCCACAACTCGATACGTGTTCCGGATCACTTCCATGTGGGAATTGAGAGCGCTCTGGGCACGTTAGTTGAGTGAGAATGGCTCAAGTTCGACAGAAAGGCTTCGGAATGCCGGCATTCTTCGGGCCTGGTGGCCCCGGCCGAATCGACATCACACGTTTCATGAGCCGCGGTACCCAGGACCTCCTCGCCCACGCAGCGCGCTACGCCACCGACCGTGGTGACGCGGAACTCGACGTGCTGCACCTCCTCCGCGCGATGGCGGAGCAGGATCCGTCCCGCACGGTCATGACGCGCGCCGGAGCCGACCCCGCCGACGTCGCTGCCGCCGTCGACCAGCGGCTGCCGCAGAGCCGCCCCGGTGAGGCCGTCTCCGCACCCGCACTGACCGGTGCCGTGAAGACCGCACTCCTCGAAGCGCACCAGCTCTCGCGTGCGCTCGGCTCCACCTACATCGACCCCGAGCACCTGTTCTTCACGCTCGCGGCCGACCAGACCCGCGCTCCCGGACGCCTGCTGGCGTCCCTGGGCGTGACCCCGCAGGCGTTGCAGACCGCACTGCAGCCCACCCCCGCAGCTCCCGCCGCGGAGGAGACCCCGACGCCGACGCTCGACAAATTCGGCGTCGACCTCACCGAGCGGGCGCGCGGCGGCGGCATCGACCCCGTCATCGGCCGTACCGACGAGATCGAGCAGACGATCGAGATCCTCGCGCGACGCACCAAGAACAACCCGGTGCTCGTCGGTGAGGCCGGCGTCGGCAAGACCGCCATCGTCGAAGGACTCGCCCAGCGCATCGTCGACGGGGACGTCCCGGACATCCTGCAGGACAAGCGGATCGTCCAGCTCGACCTGACGGCGATGGTCGCCGGAACCCGATACCGGGGCGACTTCGAGGAACGTCTCACCACAGCGCTCGACGAGATCACCGCCCAGCAGGGCAAGCTCATCGTCTTCATCGACGAGATCCACACCGTCGTCGGCGCAGGCGCCGGCAACGAGGGCGCGATGGACGCGGCGAACATCCTCAAGCCGAAGCTCGCCCGCGGTGAACTGCATGTCGTCGGTGCGACCACCCTCGACGAGTACCGCAAGCACATCGAGAAGGATCCGGCGCTCGAACGCCGTTTCCAGCCCGTCACGGTCGACGAGCCAGCACGCGACGACGCCGTCGCGATCCTGAAGGGTCTCGCCGATCGGTACGCCGAGTTCCACAAGGTCCGGTACACCGACGAAGCGCTCGAAGCGGCCGTCGACCTGTCGATGCGGTACCTGCCCGACCGGCACCTGCCGGACAAGGCGATCGACCTCGTCGACCAGGCCGGTGCACGACTGCGCCTGCGGGTGCCGCGCACCGACGTGACCGAACTGCGTTCGAGGCTGGACGAACTCGAAGCGGAGAAGGATCGCGCCGTCGAGGCCGAACAGTACGAGGATGCCTCGCGCATCCGCGACGAGATCCTTCGCGTCCAGGCTCGGATCGACGGTGGCGACAGCGAGGGCAACGGAGAGGGAACTCCGACCGTCGACCCGGAGCTGATCGCCGAGATCGTCTCGCGGGCCACCGGAGTCCCCGCATCGCGGATGACCCGCGCCGAGAAGGAGAGGCTGCGCACTCTCGAGGACGAGCTGCACAAGCGCGTCGTCGGACAGGACGAAGCCGTCCACGCCGTGGCACGTGCCGTGCGGCGCAGCCGCTCCGGCATGAGCGACCCGCGTCGTCCGGTGGGCAGCTTCCTGTTCCTCGGTCCCACCGGCGTCGGCAAGACCGAGCTCGCGAAGGCCCTCGCCGAGGTGCTCTTCGGTGACGAGCGCACCATGCTGCGCATCGATATGAGCGAGTTCGGCGAACGCCACACCGTGAGCCGTCTCGTCGGCGCCCCTCCCGGTTACGTCGGTTACGGCGAGGCCGGACAGCTCACCGAACAGGTGCGTCGCCACCCCTACTCGGTGGTGCTGCTCGACGAGATCGAGAAGGCGCACCCGGACGTGTTCAACACACTGCTGCAGGTCCTCGACGACGGTCGCCTCACCGACGGTGAGGGACGCACGGTGGACTTCACCAATACCGTCGTCATCATGACCAGCAACCTCGGTTCGGACATCATCTCGAGCCGCGGAGGCGCGCTCGGCTTCACCACCGGTGACGCCGAGGCGGCCGAGAAGCCGCTGCGTGACCGGGTCATGGGACGGCTGCGCGAATCGATGCGGCCGGAGTTCCTCAACCGCATCGACGAGATCGTGATGTTCCGCAAGCTCGACGACGACCAGCTGCACCGGATCACCGAGCTGCTGCTCGACGACAGCCGGAAGCGGCTGCAGAGCAGGGGGATCGACCTCGAGTTCACCGCCGACGCGGTGGCGTGGATCGCCCGCAACGGTCACCAGCCCGAGTTCGGTGCCCGTCCGTTGCGCCGCTCGATCTCCCGGGTGGTCGACGACCGCATCGCCGACATGCTGCTCGACGACGCGCTCGCCGAGGGCAACCGGGTCACGGCGGACGTCGTCGAGGACGAACTGCTGCTCCAGGTGAGCTGACCCGCACGACGAGGAAGGGGAGAGATGCCACGGCATCTCTCCCCTTCCCGCGTTCGGGGGGTGGTCAGCGGGCGGTGAGACGACGGATCGCCTCGAGCGGCAGATGAAGCCACGAGGGACGGTGCCGAGCCTCGTAGACCACCTCGTAGACCGCCTTGTCGAGCTCGTAACCACGCAGCAGGACGACGGAGCCCCGTGGATCCGTGCCCGAGGCAGCTGCGTAGCCGTCGCAGAAGGCGGCACAGTTGCGTTCGGCCCACTCCCGGGCCCGGAACTCCCGCTGCGACTCCACCGCCGTGCCTTGTTCGGATTCACGGATCGAATGATGCGCGGCGTAGTCGAACGACCGCAGCATTCCCGCCACGTCCCGGAACGGACTGTCAAGCTTGCGGCGCTCCTCGAGCGACTTCGCGGGTTCGCCCTCGAAGTCGATGAGCAACCAGCGCTCGGGGGTACGCAGCACCTGCCCGAGATGCAGGTCGCCGTGGATGCGGTGCACCGGAACCTGACCCAGCGCCGCAACCTCATCGAACCGGGCCCGGACCGCGTCGGTGAGTTCGGCGAGCTCGGGGACCTCGGCCGCCGCACCCTCGAGCCGGCGGATCATGCCCTCGGCCAGTTCGGCGGCGGCGCGCTCGTCGGTGCCGAGCACGGAGCCGAGATGGGCGTGCACATCCGCCACGGCCGCACCGATGCGATGGGATTCCCCGGCGAAGTCGGTGCCCACCTCGTCGGCGCGCAGGTCTCCTTCCAGGAGCAGGTCCCGGACACTGCCGAGTGCCATCGACCAGCCGTCGGCCGAGTTCGCCGCGAAGTCCTGCACCATCGCCAGCGTGGTGCGGACCCCGTCGACCTCCGCTTCGATCCATGCCCGGATCGGGGCGATCGACCGACATCCGTCCTCGCCGAGCGCGAGCGGCAGTTCGACGTCCGGATTGATGCCGAGCGTGAGCCGACGAAACATCTTGAGCAGCAACTTCTCTCCGAGGACCACGGAGGTGTTGGACTGCTCCGCGCTCAGCGCACGCCCACGCAGGCCCGGTTCGATGACCGCACCCGGCACGGTGTGGAGATCCACCGGGCCGGCGGGGGTGCCGCTCGCCAGATTGCGCGAATACCGGTCGAGGATCTCCTGATCGCGGAGGCCGTCGTAGACGTGCAGGCCGTGGTCGTGGGAGTCGTCGGGGCCGACCACGCTCCACGACTGCAGTTCCTCGGGAAGATGGGAACGGAAACCGAGGGGCACTTGATAGATCTGGTCCGCGGTCGAGTCGAACGAGACCTTCACGATCAGATGGTCGGCCCCGAAACCGGACTCCTCCACGAGCGGATGACGCAGGACGACACCGATCCCGGTGATGGTGTGGCCCTTGGCCGCGAACCATCGCTGGTGCGGCATCCATTCGCGCAGATCCTCGACGAGCCGTTCGTCCGGGTAGAGCTCGTTGTTGGTCGTCACGGCTGCACCGCCGCTTCCGCTTCGCTGCTCACCGGGTGTTCGCCCGGTCCCTCCTTGGACGGATCGGGTTGCAGCGCGAACCAGAAGAATCCGTGACCGGGCAGGGTGATCATGTAACCCTCCTCCGTGATCGTCGGGAACGGGACGGACCCGGTCAGCTCCACCGGGATCCACCCGGCGAAGCGCGACAGATCGAGGACGACCGCCTGCGGATAGCGCGACAGGTTGTTCACGCACAGGATGACGTCGCTGTAGTTGCGTTCCGGGCCGGGCAACATCTCGCGCAGATAGGACAGGATCGCGGGATTCGCGCTGCCGAGTTCGGTGAACGAGGCCTCACCGAAGGCCGGATGCTGCTTGCGGACCTGGATCATCCGCCGCGTCCAGTGCAACAGCGAGTTCGTCGAGTTCATCTGCGATTCGACGTTCACCGCCTGGTACCCGTAGGTGGGATCCATGATCACCGGCAGGTACAACCGGCCCGGATCGGCGCGGGAGAAGCCCGCGTTGCGGTCGGGGGTCCACTGCATCGGGGTCCGCACCGCGTCGCGGTCGCCGAGCCAGATGTTGTCGCCCATGCCGATCTCGTCGCCGTAGTACAGGACGGGGGAGCCCGGCAGGCTCAGCAACAGAGCGGTGAAGAGCTCGAGCTGGTTGCGGTCGTTCTCCAGCAACGGCGCCAGACGACGGCGGATGCCGATGTTCGCGCGCATCCGCGGGTCGGTGACGTACTCGGCGTACATGTAGTCGCGTTCCTCGTCCGTCACCATCTCGAGGGTCAGCTCGTCGTGGTTGCGGAGGAAGATGCCCCACTGGGCGGTCTTCGGGATCGGCGGGGTCTGGGCGAGGATCTCCGAGATCGGGAAACGGTTCTGTCGCCGCACCGCCATGAAGATGCGCGGCATCAGCGGGAAGTGGAAAGCCATGTGGCACTCGTCGCCGATCTCGGGTTCGCCGAAGTACTCGACGACGTCGGTGGGCCACTGGTTCGCCTCCGCCAGCATCACCCGGCCGGGATATTCGGCATCCATCACCGCACGGCACTTCTTGAGGAAGGCGTGCGTCTCGGGGAGGTTCTCGCAGTTGGTCCCCTCACGCTCGAACAGATAGGGGACCGCGTCGAGGCGGAACCCGTCGATGCCGAGATCGAGCCAGAACCGCAGGACGTCGAGCATCGCGTCCTGTACTTCGGGGTTGTCGTAGTTCAGGTCGGGCTGGTGCGAGAAGAACCGGTGCCAGTAGTACTGCTTGCGCACCGGATCCCACGTCCAGTTGGACGTCTCGGTGTCGACGAAGATGATGCGGGCTTCCTGGTATCGGTCGTCGACATCCGACCACACGTAGAAGTCGCCGTACGGCCCGTCGGGGTCGCTCCGGGATTCCTGGAACCACGCGTGCGTGTCGGACGTGTGGTTCATGACGAGGTCGGTGATGACGCGGATACCGCGTTTGTGCGCCTCGTCGAGGAAAATGACGAAGTCCTCGACCGTGCCGAATTCCGGTAGCACCGCCCGGAAGTCGCGGATGTCGTAGCCGCCGTCGCGGAGCGGTGAATCGTAGAAGGGCGGCAGCCAGATGCAGTCGGCGCCGAGCCATGCGATGTAGTCGAGTTTCTCGGTCAGCCCCCGTAGGTCGCCGGTGCCGTCGTTGTTCGAGTCGTTGAAAGCGCGGGCGAGAACCTCGTAGAACACCGCGGTCTTGAACCAGTCCGGGTCGACGGGCAGGCTGCGCGCATGGGCGAAGTCCTCCGCCCGGCTCTCGACGAGATGACCGTCTTCGGTGTGTTCGTATTCGGGTACTCGGTCGGACGGATCCGGCATGGCACCTCCGTGCTCGTCGCGTCGCAGGATGGACTCGCCCCAGAATGCCCCGGCGGACGGATTTCCACACCCGGACCGGACGGAACGCTATGTGAGTGCACGTGTGCGCCGATAGATTGGCGGGCATGACTGCGAACCGGCCCGAAGGGCGGGTGGCCGAGCTGTGCACCCGCATGCGTTCGTTCATCGACGACGAGGTGATTCCTCTCGAACCCGTCCTGAGCCGTCACGACGACAAGGCCGCCGAGGCGCTCGTCGGGCTGAAGGCCAGGGCGAAGGAACTCGGGCTGTGGGCTCTGGGGCATCCCGAGGAGATGGGAGGGGGCGGGGTTCCCTTCCTCGACTTCGTCTACCTCAACGAGATCATCGGCCGCTCCGAGTACGGTCAGCTCGCGGTGGGATCGGTGTCCATGCAGGACGCCCTGATGATCCAGCGGCACGGCACCGCCGAACAACGCGAGCGCTGGATCCCAGGGCTCGTCTCCGGCGACATCCTGCCCTCTGTCGGCATGACCGAGCCGGAGGTGGCGGGATCCGACCCCGTGCTCGTGCAGACCACCGCCCGGCTCGAGAACGGCGAATGGGTGATCGACGGGCACAAGTGGTTCACCACCGGCGCCGCGCAGGCCGGCTACTGCACGGTCTTCGCCCGGACCGAACCCGAGTCGACTCCGCTGCACCGCAGCATCAGCGCGATCATCGTGCCCATCGACACCCCCGGACTCGAGATCGTGCGGGCGATCCCCACGATGGGGCACGACCCGAGCGATCACTACGAGGTGCGGTACGACGGTGCGCGCGTTCCCGAGGAGAACGTGCTCGGTGAACGCGGCAACGGCTTCGTCGTCGCGCAGGACCGGCTCGGGCCGGGACGGATCTTCCACTGCATGCGGTGGCTCGGCCAGGCCCAACGGGCCTTCGAACTCATGTGTGCGCGCGCCAACTCCCGCTTCGCCCAACGGATCGCTGCTCGCCGAGAAGGGTGAGATCCAGCGCTACATCGCCGAATCCGCCGCCGACATCCAGGCCGCCCGTCTGATGACGCTGGACGCCGCGCGGGTGATGGATGCGGGGGAGGACGCCCGGGTCCGGATCGGGCTCATCAAGTTCCGCGGCGCGCAGATGCTGCACGATGTCGTCGACCGTGCGATCCAGGTGTACGGGGCGCTCGGTCTCACCGCCGACACGCCGCTCGAGGGGATGTACCGGCGGGCGCGCTACGCCCGTATCTACGACGGCCCCGACGAGGTGCACCGGATGTCCACGGCACGGCGGATGCTGCGCGACCCGGAACGCGTGCCGTGGCGGTAGACCGCCGGCCGCTCGTGACCGATGCGACCTGCTCTTCGCACTAGGGTTCTTCGGCACGCCGGGAGGTCGATGCAAGTATGTGGCGTGGCATCGGGGGGAGGTCGGCAACAGGGAGCGGTCGAGCGGCGCGCGGTCCGAAGGGTGATCTCATGGAACGCTTCGCGGTGGGTGCCGACGATGCGTTCGTCCTGCTCCGGAAGTTGTCCGAGGAACGCAACGTGCCCCTGCGACGGATCGCGGGGCACGTGGTCGACGCGGGCGGTGAGGTATCTATGCCAGTTCGGGTGGGAAGCCTCCCGTGGCCACCGGGCTCCAGCGGGTCGGGGTGATCCGGATCAGCGACTTGCGCTGATCGCGCATGGCCTGCCGGTACTCGTCCCAGTCCGAATGTTCCCCGGCGATGTTGCGGAAGTACTCGGCGAGCGGTTCGACGTCGTCGTGGGCATCGATCACCTCCGCGGTTCCGTCGACCTGCACCCACGCGTCGTTCCAGTCGTCGGACAGCACGACGACACCGACCTCGGGCCGGCTGCGGGCGTTGCGGGTCTTGGCGCGCCGGGGATAGGTCGCGATCACGATGCGTCCGCGGTCGTCGACGCCGCCGGTGACGGGGGAGGCCTGCGGTGTGCCGTCGTCGCGTTGCGTCATGAGGATCATTCGGTGCCGGGGCCGGACGAAGTCCAGCAGTTCCTGCAGGCCGACTGCGGTGTTGGTGGCGATCTTGCGGGCCATTCACGTTCTCCTGTTCCGAAGGGTCACGACTCGAGGAGCGCCGCGAGTCGCGCGAGGTCCTCTTCCACCATGCGCGTGTCGCGGTCGAACTCGTCGTCGGTCAGTTCGATCTGCCGGACGGTGAGGACGACTTCGGCACCGTCCGGATGGGGGAGTACCCGCATCGGGTTGTGCACCGTCGTACCCGACGGCAGTGTCACCTCGTGGTCGAGCACCCCGTAATCGTTGGCGCCGACGAACCGCACGGTGACCTCGCCCATCGGGGAGTCCGCGACGAGGGCGTCGCCGATCCGCCGCACCTCGCTTTGTGCCAGACCGGCCGCCCACTTCGGCAGGTTGTCGGGATCCGCGGCGAATTCGTAGACCCGGCGCGGTGGGCATCGGACGACCCGAGCGACATGGCGGCTGCGGACGACGTGCGTGCTCATGCTCGCCACATTAGAAGTTCGGGAGGTCGATCGCCGTCGGAATGTGGGAGTTCCTGAAGCGCAACGTCTTCGGAGCGACGGCGTTCAGCCGGTACCCGGATCGGCGCGGCCCCCTTCGTCACCTTCTCGGTACTCCTCGCCGTCTTCGTCTTCGTCTTCCTCGCCCTCGGAGCGCTACTGGAGCAGACCGGTCCGACGAGGGTCGGGGGTTATTTCGGGCTCGCCGCTGCCGGGGTGCTGAGCACGACCTTCGGGCGTGTCGTCCTGCCCACGGGCCCCACCCTGACGGGGCACCTCTTCGTTCCCGTGCGGGGGCGGTCCTATTGCCTCATGTCAAGATGCGCGCGAGGTTTGCTTCGTTGCCTCATCCGATGATGCGCGCGTGGCGACTGCCGTGACGGCGGGGACGCGGGCCGGACCCAGGGCCTCGGCAAAGTCGTAAGTAAGACCAGCTGACCTGCGGTTTCAAGGTGGGATGGCGCACGATCAGGGACGTGGATTGGGGCGGGCACGACCGTCTCGGTGATGATTCAAGTTCCTACACAATCGTCACAACCAGGAACGAGTCGTGCCCGCAGCTCCATCTTCGCCCATGTCTGTTCCGGTGTCGGACACCGGGATCCTCGAGGTGCTCGATCTGGTCCCCGATCCGCGAGCGCGTCGCGGGGTTCGGCACCGGTTGACGGTGATCCTGGCGGTCGCGTTGGCCGCGGTGTGCGCCGGCGCGAGATCGTTCACCGCGGTCGCCGAATGGGTGCACGACGCCCCGAACGATGTCCGGAGCCGACTCGGCATCGAGGGCCGGCCACGGTCGGAATCGACGATCCGCCGCACCCTCGGACGCCTCGACGCAGGCGTGTTCGACCAGGTCATCGGGATATGGGCCTGGATGCGGACCCGGGTCGTCGACGGGCGCCGGGTGATCGCGGGCGACGGAAAGACACTGCGCGGGGCGAAGGATGCAGCCGGGCATCTGACGCACCTGTTGGCGGCCATGGACCACAACAGTGGGGTGGTCCTCGGGCAGGTCGAGGTCGGTGCGAAAACGAACGAGATCCCGCTGATCGTCGACCTCCTGGCCGGGCTTGACCTCACCGATGTGGTCGTGACCGCAGATGCGTTGCACTGTCAGCGGGTCACCGCCGAGTACATCGCCTCACGGGGCGGGCACTACGTGTTCACCGTCAAGAACAACCAGAGATCCCTGCGGAACTTGCTGAAGTCGTTGCCCTGGAACGATATTCCGGTCTCATCAACGATCAGGGGTCGTGGTCACGGACGACGGGAGTGCCGCACGATCAAGGCCACCGAGGTCGATGCCGGTCTCGGTTTCCCGCACGCCACGCAGGTTCTGCAGGTCCGCCGGACCGTCACCAGAAACGGCCGCAAGAGTGTCGAGGTCGTCTATCTGATTGGCAGGTCCCCGATAGTCGGTCCGGGCGGTTCTAGAGCCGGTTCCTACGTGCAGTCGATCAGTCGATCTCGCACGTCACCGGCTGGTGCCGGTGGGTGCATCCGGCAGCGTACTCGGCGGGGGTCTTGTACCCCAGTGCCGAATGACGGTGCCGGTGATTGTGGTCGTCCTTGAAATCCTCGATCACCACCCGGGCCTCGAGCAAGGTGGGCCAGTAGTTTCGATTGAGGCACTCATCGCGCAGCCGGTTGTTGAACGACTCGATGAACCCGTTGTTCCACGGCGTACCCGGCGGAATGTAGGACACCCCCACCGACCCAGCACAGAAGTCCCGGAGCGCTTCCGAGATGAACTCGGGCCCATTGTCCATCCGCAGCACCAGCGGCGGCCCACCCCACATCGCGAACGCCTTCTCCAAGCCTTCGATCAACCGCCCGGCGGTGATCGAGCGGTCCACGATGTTCAACAACGACATCCGAGTGTGTTCATCGACCATCGACGCGATCTTCACCGTCTTGCCGTCGACGGTCGAATCGAACTGGAAGTCTAATGCCCACACCACATTCGGAGCATCCGCGTCGACGACCGGAACGGAGGACAGGCCGGCACGTTTGCGGCGTGGAGCACGCCGGACCTGCAATCCTTCTTCTTTCCACAGGCGGTGGATCTTCTTCTTGTTCACCTCGATGCCCTGGTCGTAGCGCAGCCACGCCCATGCTCGCCGAAACCCGTGCCGCGGATGCTTGCGGGAATACCTGCGCAACTCTGCGCGCAGATCAGCGTCCGGGTCGCCTGATGTCTGCGCCAACGGCAACCGCCGGTAAACCGATCGGGAGAGCCCAACGACCTTGCACGCGAACCGCTCCGACATCTGCATGGTGTCGGTGAGCATGGTGATCGCGGCGCGTTTGGCGGTCGGGCTCAGAATTTTCCAGTGGATAATGAGAACAACCCGCTGGTGGGACGGCCTGACCCGGAATTTTCCTGGCCATCGAAGTGCCTTTCGAAGGACCCGTCGACCCGACCGCTGGCGGGCCACCACAACACCACAGTGGAGCACGCGATGTTCGTGACCTTATAGGAGCCTGCCGGCCCCATCGGCTCGTCACTGGCCTGTCCGAACCTCGCGCCACCGCCCCTCCCGAGGAAAGGCCATTACGTGACACAGCCCGCCAGTCAGCAACGCATCTACTGCGGCATCGACACCCACGCCGACACCCATGATGCCGCCGTCATCACCGATACCGGAATTCTTGTCGAACACCGTCGATTCGACGCCACCCCAACCGGATACCAGGAACTGACAACCTGGATGTACGAGCACGGAGAACCCATCTCGGTCGGCATCGAAGGCACCTCCTCCTATGGCGCCGGCATCGCCCGCCATCTACACCGACACAACATCCGCGTCCTGGAAGTGCCGCGCCCGAACCGCCAACTCCGCCGAAACAAGGGCAAGAGTGATCCCATCGACGCCGAAACCGCAGCACGCGCGGTTCTCGCCCGTCACCAACTCTCCGAACCCAAACACGGCGACGGACCCATCGAAGCAATCCGTGCGCTCCGCGTCGCCAGATCCAGCGCCGTCAAAGCCGCGACCGCATCGATGAACGCCCTCCGCGGACTGATCGTCACCGCACCGGACGAGCTGCGCACACAGCTGCGCGGACATAGCACTACCGCGCTGCTCGATGCCTGTATCGCACTCGAAGCTGACGCCACGCAACTGACGGACCCTACCCACGCGACAGTTCTGGCGCTACGCTCACTCGCCAGAAGGACACGTGAATTACGTAGAGAAGCAAGTGAACTCAAGAGACACCTCGCCAAACTGGTCGACGAAGTGGCTCCCAGAACGTCAGCCGTCTTCGGGCTCGGCCCCGACACAACAGCCGTGCTACTGGTCACCGTCGGAGACAACCCGGGTCGACTGAAATCGGAATCCTCCTTCGCGCACCTCTGCGGCGTCGCACCGATTCCCGCATCATCTGGCAAGACCAACCGCCATCGTCTCCACCGCGGCGGCGACAGATGCGCCAACCAGGCACTGCACACCGGCGTCATCGTCCGCCTCCGGTACAGCACCACGGCCCGCGCCTACGCCGATCGCCGCACGTCAGAGGGGAAAACGATGCCTGAGATCATCCGCTGCCAAAAGCGCTATCTTGCCCGGGAAGTCTTCACCGCCCTCCGAAACGATTACCGCGCATTGATCACTTGACATCTGTAGGAGCGTCCTTCGCGATCTCCCGCAGCGCGTCCTTCTCCAACTCGGCATCGGCGAGCAATCGCTTGAGCCGGCTGTTCTGCTCCCGCAGTTCCTTGAGTTCCTTCGCCGCATCGGCATCCATGCCGGAGTACTGGCGCCGCCAGTTGTACAGCGTCGCCGCCGACACCTCGAGCGCTGCGGCGATTTCCTCACCGTTCTTGCCTTCCGCGGCCAACTCGTCGGCCCGGCGCAGCTTGCGCACGATGTCCTCCGCCGAGTGACGTTTGCGTCCCGCCATGATTCCTATCGTCCCTTCTTCGCCCTCACCAGGGCAATCAGGACTCTAGAACAACCCGGACCTACTCACAGGGGACATGCTAGTGGCTCGTCACGGATTGTTGACCGGGTAATCCGCGGCTGACCGACACGTCCACGGCAGACTGTCTCCGAGTCGAGACAAGGAGGTGGTCGTGGCACGTCAACCCAGCGTGTTCGTCCGATCGTTGACCATGGAGGAAGGGCGACGGCTGCAGAAGATCAGCCGCACCGCCAAGGACCCGATCAAGCTACGACGAGCCATCGTGGTGCTGATGTCCGCCCAAGGCCAGACCGTCAAGGACATCACCTCGTTGATGCAGGTCAGCGACGATTACGTCCGCGATGTCATCCATGCGTTCAACGAGCAGGGATTCGAGGCGTTGCACCCAAAATGGAACGGGGGACGTCCGAAGACGATCGATGAGCAGACTCGCGAGAAGATCTGCTTGATCGCCCGGACGTCCCCCTCCGATTGGAAAATCACCGCGTTCTCCACCTGGAGTCTCACCAAGCTGACCGAGCACCTGATCGCGCAGAAGATCGTGCCGGCCATCAGTCGTGAGACGCTGCGCCGCATCCTGCGCAAGGGCAAGGTCACCTGGCAGTCGACCACGACGTGGAAGGCCTCGACCGACCCGGATTTTTTGTCGAAGATGCACGCGATCCTCAAGCTGTATGACACCCCGCCAGCCGACGGGCGGGTCGTCTGCGTCGACGAATTCGGGCCGCTGAACCTGCAACCCCGTAAAGGGAAATCGTGGCGGCCGGCGACGTCTCCGCTTCGGTTGCGGGCGACGTATCACCGCTACGACGGCGTGATGCACATGCTCGCCGCGCTCGACTTATCCAGCGGCAGAATGTACTACCGAATCAAGCCACGTAAACGCGCCGGCGAGTTCCTCGAGCTGCTCAAGATGTTGCGGGCCAGGTGGCCCGGGGAGAAGTTGTATGTCGTGCTCGACAACTTCTCCCCGCACCGGCACCTGACCGTCCGCCGGTGGGCTGAGGACCATGACGTCGAGTTGGTGTTTTTGCCGACCTACGGGTCGTGGCTCAACTGGATCGAATCCGAATTCGCGGCACTGCGGTACTTCGCCCTCAACGGCACCGATCACCGCAGCCACACCGAGCAGAACACTGCGATCGGGGCGTATATGCGGTGGCGCAATGCCCGTGCCGAACCGAAAACCCGATTCGCTCCCGACTCACCGATCCGGTCGTGGACCGAGTACCCGCATTACCCGGCCAAGGTTGCGTGACGAGCCACTAGGGGGACGTAGACTTGCTCACCGGAATGGTGCCTCGCGAACTGTTGCGGACATGACCTTAGACAAGCCATATCTTCGCAGTTCAGGGCACCATTCTTTGCTTTCGACACTCGGTCGGCTCGTTATTTTCGTGTAGGTCGGGAGCTGGCGCGGTGGCAGTTCCGGGACGTAGGTCGTGAAGCCGCAGAAGCAGATCGGTTTCCCGGCCTGCTGTTCTTCTTCCCGACCATATCCAGGGTGCTCCGTTTCCAGCTCCCGCCCGTCGAACCGTGCGTGCGGTTCTCCCGCACACGGCTCACCGAGGTCGTTCACCGCCAACATTCGTCTTCCTCCGCCAGTCCCGAAAGGGCCTGGGGGCATAGATAGTTCCCTCAAAGCGGATCAGGCCGAGCTGGTCGTCGGAGGCACCGAACACCACCGCCCGACCATAAGCTCTACTACGTTTGTGGCGTTTAGCGATGAATCCCGCCAACCGCATCAAGGCGTAGCCCCTGATCTTGGCGAACCTCGCAGACGAGTTTCCGTAACAGAAGTATCCCGCCCATCCACGCAGGAATCGGTTCACCGATCCCACGATCGCGGTCACGCTCAGCAACGTCCGGGACCGGACGGGACTGCTGCACGATCAGGTGACAGGTTCGGTCACGCAGCCTGAGTGGCTGGTGTGGTCATGATGGTCTCGTATTCGACAGGGGTCAATCTGCCGAGCCTGGCTTGGCGTCGGCGGCGGTGGTAGGTCCGTTCGATCCAGGTGATGATCGCGATCCGGAGCTCGTTCCGGATCGCCCAGGGCTGGCGGTCGAGGACGTTCTTCTGCAGCAGTGAGAAGAACGATTCCATGGCGGCGTTGTCGCCGCAGGCGCCGACTCGGCCCATCGATCCGACCATCGCGTGCCGGCCGAGAGCGTGGACGAATTTCCTGGACCGGAATTGCGATCCGCGGTCGCTGTGGACGATGCAGCCGGCGACCTGATCTCCGGCCGCGGCCCGGCGGGCGACGGCGGAGTCGAGGGCGTCGACCGCGAGTCGGGCTTTCATTCTCGAGTCGATGGAGTAGCCGACGATCCGGTTCGAGTGCACGTCCTTGATCGCGCACAGGTAGAGCTTGCCCTCACCGGTGTGATGCTCGGTGATATCTGTGAGCCACAATCGATTCCGCTTATCGGCGGTGAAGTTGCGGGCGACGAGGTCGTCGTGGACCGGCGGCCCGGAACGGACGTGTTTGGTGCCGCGTTTCTTGCCGAACGAGCTCCACCACTTGTTGGCTGAGCAGATCCGCCACCCGGTGCGCTGCGCCATCGTCTGGCCGGCGTCGGCGGCCTCGTCGACGAGGAACCGGTACCCGAATTCGGGGTCGTCGCGGTGGGCGTCGAACAGGGCGTTGGCCCGGTAGGCCTCGTCGAGTTCGGCAGCGGTCACCGGGTCGGCGAGCCACCGGTAGTAGGGCTGGCGCGCGATTTTGAGGACCCGGCACGTCACCGCGACGGGGATGCCGTCAACGGCCAACTCACGGACGAGCGGGTACATCATTTTCCCGGCAGGTTCGCCTGCGACAGATATGCCGCGGCGCGACGCAGGACCTCGTTCTCCTGTTCGAGCAGCCGGATCCGTTTCCGGGCTTCGCGCAGCTCGGCGTTCTCACTGGCGGTGGTTCCGGGCTTGACGCCGTCCTCGACGTCGGCGGCCTTCATCCAGTTCGCCAGGCAGGACTCGCTGATCCCGAAATCGGCGGCGATCTGCTTCAGTTGCTGACCGGGCTCACGGCCACGGGCAACACGGACGACGTCGTCATGGAACTCTTTGGGATACGGCTTCGGCACAGGGCACATCCTTCCAGCAGTGCCTTGCGGCACCACAGATCAGATGTCACCTATCCGTGCAGCAGTCCCGACCGTCAACCGACGGATCGACTCCCGGGCATGTGTCATCGCTTTGTCCGATGGCCATCGAGCGAGGAACTCGATTCCCTTCGCACCGGTGCGGCCCTGACTGCGCACCCACCGATGATGGAAACCCAGAAAATCCAGGCCTTCCCCACCCTCGGTCAGGTGCACGATCCTGGTCTTGCTCGCTTTCGGGGTCAGTCCCAACTCCACCAGCAGGACCGTCAAATGCGCGAGCGCGTCCTCGGCCTGTTGTCGGGTCCGGCACATAACCACCACGTCGTCGGCGTAGCGGACCAGCACTCCGTGCTCACGTACATCCCACACCCGATCTATCTGGTGCAGATACACATTCGCCAGCATCGGAGAGAGCACGCCGCCCTGCGGTGTTCCGGTCACCGCCTTGCGCACCACTCCGTCGCTCATCACTCCCGCCCGCAACATCGCGCGCAGCAGCCTGAGCACGGACTGATCACAGACGCATTCCTCGATCGCCTGCATCAACCGATCATGCGGAATCGCCTCGAAACAACTGGCGATATCCGTTTCCACCACCCACCGCCGCCCCCTCCACGCTTCGTCGACGAGGACCTGCAGCGCGTCGTGCGCCGCCCTCCTGGGACCGAACCCGAACGAGCAGTCGCGCATGTCCGCCTCGAAGATCGGCTCGAGCACGATCTTGGTCGCGGCCTGCACGATGCGGTCACGAACTGCCGGGATCGACAACGGACGCTGTTCATTCGTTCCAGGCTTCGGGATCAACACCCGACGCGCCGGCAACGGACGATAACGCCCCTCCCGCAGTTCGGCGGCCAGTTCATCGAGCAGTCGGGTCACCCCGTACGCCTTGACCTGGTCCACGGTGATGCGGTCGACACCAGATGCACCCTGATTGCGGTGCACCTGGAACCACGCACGCATGAGGACATCACTGCGAATGATCTTGTCCCCCAGCACATGAAACCGTCTATCGGGATCAGCCTTGGCTGTCCGGTAGAGCGTGTGCTGCAAGGTACGCACCGGATCCAAGACAGCAGATCCACTCGCGGCGGGACTAGTCTTGACGGCACTCACCGGGCACCTCCTTCACATCAGCACGCATCGACACACGTAGCGGTCCTTCCCTCACCCCAGGTTGTGTTGTCCTGTGGGCTCGATCGGTGCTACGACCGCCTCCGACTCCCTTCCGGCCGACAGCTCACTTCCCAGGATCACTGGTTATAGAGCGTCACCGCTTCCGACGACCACGCCGCTCAGCGGCATCTCGCAGATCGTCGGGCCGGGGAGGGCCTCTCCAGTTCCCGCCGCCACTGTCGATACGTTCCACGCCCCATACGCCGGAGAGTTCCTCGGCACCTGCATCTCCAGGTCTTCGGTGCCTTCCATGGCCTTCACCGTGATTTCGGCGGCTCGGCTCTCTCTTCACCCCCACCCAAGGGCGGGGACCTCTAACGACGCCGCAGGCTTCGCTTCATGCTGCGGACTGATCCCTCCCGGCGTTTCCGGAGAGCTCATGGTGTGAGCGCTTCCTCCGGATTGAGGGTGCGCATGCGATCGTAGTGGAGTTGCTCTGCCCGGTCGGGGGTGAGGTCGTGGCAGTAGCTGTGTGGTCGTTCTCGGTTGTAGAACGCCACCCATTCGGCGGTGCCCAGCGACAACTCAGTGGCTCCATGGAACAGGGGCTGGTTGTCGACCAGTTCGTTCTTGTAGTCCGAGTTCACCGATTCGGCCAGGGCATTGTCGAAACTGTCCCCGACGGTGCCGATAGAGGCCGCGATCCCTTCCTCGGCCAATCGCTGCCCGAACACGATGGCAGTATACTGCGATCCGGCGTCGCTATGATGGACGAGTTTGCTCAAATCGACTACCCCGCAACGTTTTCTGTTGTCGATCGCATTGTTGATCGCATCGGTCACCAAGTTCACCGTCATCTCCGTGGCCACCTTCCAGCCGACGATCTTGCGGGCGAACACGTCAGTCACGAAGGCTGTGTACGCCCAACCGGATTCGGTGCGGCAGTAGGTGAAATCGGCCACCCACAGGCGGTTGGGTGCCGCGGCATAAAACTGCCGGTCGACCAGATCCGTCGGCCGCTTGGCCGCCGCGTCAGGGATGGTCGTGCGCACCCGTTTCTTCTTGATCGCGCCGTGCCATCCCATCTCCCGCATGACCCGTTCAACCGTGCAACGGGCGACATCTAATCCGTTGCTGCGCAGCATTATCCATGTCTTTCGTGAGCCCAGAACGCGGGTCAGGGGTTTGTTCTTGCGGAGCATGAAGATCGCATCGATGACCTGCGCGTCAGCGAGCATACGGGCGCTCGGCCCGCGGTTGATGTGGTCGTAGTATGTGGACGGGGCGATGCGCCAGCCGTGCTCAGAGAGCACGGCGCACATCGAATCGACACCCCAGATAAGACCATCCGCACCCACCCGATGTCCCTGGTGGGTGCGGATGAAGTCCACAATTACCGGTGTGGCCGGTCGATTTCGGCCGCGAAGAAAACCGACGCCGCTTTCAGGATGCCGTTGGCCCGTTTGAGTTCGGCGACCTCCTGTTTGAGCCTGCGGATCTCCTCGTTGTCGGCCCTCGAGGCGCCTTCCGCATCAGCGGCCGGGGCCTTACGAACCCACTGACGGACAGTCTCCGCCGAGGTCACCCCCAACAGATCTGCGGTCTTGCGCATCGCCGGCCACTCCGCCGACCCGTGGGCCACCAACTGGGCCACCATGTCCACGGCGTCTCGCTTCAACTCAGCCGAGTACCGCTTCGATCCTGCTGCCATAGGTTTCATCCTCCCTTGAGAGGAGCCCTCCGGAAATCCCGGGAGGGATCAGAGTAGGTCTCTGACCCAGGCACGGGTGGACTCGAGGTTGTCCGCGAGCAATGCCACGACTGCTACGCCGGGATCGCCGAAACTGGTGACCGGGGCGCCGCGTGTGAGCAACCGGCTGGTCACCGAGTAGACGGTACGGGCTTGTTCGTGCGATCGGCGGAATCCGGTAACTCCGGTTCCCGGCAGACCGAGCACGACCCGAACTCCCTCCGGGACTCGAGGGGACAGTGCGTCGGCGTCTACGAAGGGGTGGCGCCCTCCGAAAGGCAGCCAGGCCCACACGGTGCTCCGGTCGATCGCGGTAACAATAGGTGTTCCGTCCGCACGCAGGTCGCGAGCGAGCTCCCGCACGCAACGGTCGAGTTGTCCGAGATCCGCGGTGTCGGGCGCACTTGCCTTCCAGGCGATCACTGCCACGTGCGTTTGCCCCAGAACGTATCCCACCTCCGACTCGAATGTCTCAGATGAGTAGTCGGTGCCGTTCAACAGAGCATGAATGGTCGAGGAATGCAGGTTGCCCTGCGCCCCGAACCAACGTCTCTGTTCCTGCTCATACGCTTCGAAGACATAGAGGGTGATCCAGTCGATGTAGGTGTAACAAACGTCCGAGATGCGCTTGGTCACGGCCATCGACTGGGGACCTGGTAAAGACAGTGCCTCGACCTCGTCGTAGAACGTCTTCATCATAAGGTCCTGACCCATGTGGTAGGCCCGCACGAGTGAGTGCGAGGACACGTCACGCTGTGCCAGTCGTATCGCGTACTCGACCGCCGCGGTGGTCGGTTGCAGGTGTTCCACGGGGATGTTGTTGGTGAGCACGTGCAGGATCGTGGAGACGTTTCCGTGCACACTCGCTTCAAGGAGCTCGACCAATTGGGGGTCGGCATCGAGATTCTCGATCTCGCGTGCGAGCAGATCGGTTATCTTCCGCACCAGCCGAGTCTGATTCTCGGTGATTTCACGCGCGATAGCGGCGACGATCTCCAGCGTCTCGGGTTTGACACCCGGTAATAATCGAGCGAGTCGTCGAGACGGTTCTCGCCCATTGTCACGTCTCTCCGTGGGACTCATGTTCTCAAAGCCGTCCCGTCTTGCGCAGGTACCGCAGGGCGGATTGTGCAGCGTTGAAACCGCACATTCCGTGGGCTCCGGCACCCGGTGGGGTGGAGGCTGAGCACAGGTACATTCCCGGAACTCCGAGGCTGTAGGGATTCCAGGACATTCGGGGGCGGAAGACTACCTGCAGTCCGGCGTTCGCACCGCCGATGATGTCACCTCCGACCTGGTTCGGATTGTCGCGTGCCAGGTCAGTCGGCGACGCCACGGTGCGCGCGAGGATGCGATCGCGGAAGCCGGGCGCGAACCGTTCGATCTGCCCGATGATCGCGTCGGTCGCGTCGCCGGTGTAGCCGGCGGGGACGTGTGCATACGCATACACCGGATTCACGCCCTCCTTCGATCGTGCGGGATCGGCCACGTACTGCTGACCGAGCAGGACAAACGGCCGATCCGGCATGCGGCCACTCGCGATCTCACGTTCGGATCGCACGATTTCGTCGAAATCGCCACCGAGATGCACCGTCCCCGCTCGGCCACACAACGGGTCTGTCCACGGGATAGGCCCGTTCACCGCGAAGTCGATCTTGAACGCGCCCGGAGCATGACGGAACTTGCCGTACGCCTTTGCTACTCGTGCCGGCATCTGGTCGCCGACAAGACTCAGTGCAACCCCCGGCGCTACGTCGAGGAGCAGTAGATCGGCCTGTGGCAGGTCCT
This sequence comes from Rhodococcus sp. 2G, assembly GCF_001886355.1. Classification (NCBI taxonomy): domain Bacteria; kingdom Bacillati; phylum Actinomycetota; class Actinomycetes; order Mycobacteriales; family Nocardiaceae; genus Rhodococcus; species Rhodococcus sp. 2G. The sequence continues at coordinate 64,498 of NZ_CP018063.1, forward strand.
TCACGTTCCGTACGTGGACACCGGTGTAGATCTTTCCGCCGTGATCGGCGAGCTGCGCTGCCAGCGCTGTGGCGATCGACATCGATCCGCCCTCCGCGACCGGCCACCCGTAGCGATGCCCTGCGGCGGCGATCATCAGACCCACAGCGGAGGTTGCAGGCCTGTCCAGGCGCGTGTAGGCGTGGGCCGCGACGCCACCGAACAGCGCCCGACCTTTGCGGGTGCGGAACAACCTGGCGCTGGCCGTGGCCGGTAGCAGTGCCCTCGGTCCGAACGTCGCCAACCGCAGTGGATGCTTCGGGACGTTGAGCACCGGACGCATCAGGTCCGAGGCGAGCGCATCGAAGCCGGAGGCGAGATCGGACAGCAGCAGACGCCACCGCGGACCGTCTTCGGCCAATCCGTCGACCGTGGCATCGACGGACCGGTACAGCAGACCGGAATCCCCTTCGTCGAGAGGATGAGCACAGTCGATCTCGGGATACCGCCACCGCAGTCCGTACTTTTCGAGACCCAGGGTCGCCAGATATGGCGACCCCGCACCCATCGGATGAAACGCCGAGCAGTGATCATGAATCAGTCCCGGCAGCGTCAGCTCTCCCGATCGCGTCCCGCCACCGATCTCGCCGGCGGCCTCGAAGACCTGAACCTCGACGCCCTGGCGGGCAAGGTGGACCGCGGCAGCGAGCCCGTTGGGCCCGCTACCGACGATGACCGCTGTGCTCACAGGGACCGGTCCAGGTCACGGTTCGAAGCAGGTTTGCGCTCAGCCGGGCTGGGCAGCAGCTCCGTCACGGAGCCGGTCTGACGCGTGTACTCAGGATGCGTCCACTGCACATCGAACGGGATGGGCCCGTTCGGCAACCACGGCTGTTCCGCAATGGCATCGGCGACCCTGTAGGTGCCCCGCTCGATCACACCGAGAGCGGCGTCGATCACGACGTACTCCTGGACTGCCTTGTGAATAGGCTGCGATTCGATCCATGCCACGGTGAACTCTCCCGGTGCGAAATGACAGCGCTTCTGAATCGCGGCGATGAGCTTCTCGTCGTGGAAGTGGCCGTCGCCGAAGTTGAAGGCGACGATCGAGTTGCACGAGAACTCTGCCTCGCGAATGTCGTAGCGATCGATGTCGGCCCCCAGATGACGCACCATCAGCGACAGCAATGCGCGACCCTGGCTGTGCAGCGAACGCCAGCCCACCAACTGGTGCATCACCACATCCGCCACATCCGGAGGATAGGTCTCCAGCAGCTGTGTGTAGGTGTTCTTCGCGCCTCGCACGATATGGGTGTTGAGTTTGTCCTCCGCTCCAGGAGCAAACGCCCACACGGCCGAAGCCCAGTTTCCGGCGTACTGACGCATGGATGGCAGGAACGAAACTAGATCGGGTCGCAGGTTACCCAGCACCGGGAACAGGCACAGAGCGGCCACAATCAGCGCGGTCAGCCAGAGGGAAGACATGTCGAACACCCCGAAGCCCTCCCAGTTCGGGTATCCCCAGAACAAGAACACCGATGCATAGGCGAACAAGAGGTTCCATTCGAGCGGCACCGCGAGGGGGAACGTTGAAGCAATGAACAAATGGAAGGCCACCATCAGCAGCACAGCCAGCAGGGTGATTGTCCGGTTGGTGGAGAACAGCAGGAGCAGCGGGGTGGCGATCTCGACCATCGTGCCGAGAACGTGCCCGACACCACCGGCCAATTTGGACGGTCGCAGATCGTTCGGGAAGTTGCGGTAGTGCGCGCGCTTGACTGTCTTCGAGCTCAGCCACGGGGTGTTGCTGAGCATCGGCGGGATCACTAGCGAGAAGTGATGTCCGAATTTCGAGACGCCGGCACCTACCCATACGACAACGATGAGGAGCTTGAGAGCGATGATCATGTCGACGAACGGGAGAAAGGTGAAGAACACCACTGCGGGCAGGTACTGTTCGCTGCGCCCGGCCAGGAAGATGACCTTGTCGCGCAGCCCGATCACGACGTACAACACGATCAGCGAGTAGAGGACCGTCGGTCGGACCAGGCCGGCGTTGTCGGAGAGCACGCCGGTCAGCACGGAACTGGTTACACCTGGAAGGACGATCGCGACGGTCAGATTTACCAGGATCGCGGCATAGATCAGGACGTCAAAGATCGAACGAGTGTCTCCTGCGGTGCCGGGCACCTTCTTTGGCCACGGGGCGAGACGAATCGTCTTCGGCCTGAGCCAGTTATGGAATCCGCCGGTCATCGGCTTGAAGTGGCCGGCAAGCGGCCCCCATGAGCCACCGAGGCCGAGGATCTCGAGCAGCATCGTCCACAGAATAAGTTTCTGGTAAACGATCGGTTGGTTCCACCACGACAACGGATCAAGCCACGAAAGCCCGGAGGTGAGGGTCGCGACCGCAGTTCCGGCGCCGATGTACAGAACGAGCAGTTTCATGATGTAGATCGTGTGCACCATCTTCGGCGTGCCGAAGCCGTAGTCAACCCAGTGCGTGGACATGGCGCGGACACGGTCGAGAAACGGGTTGTCGCGGAAGGTCGCAGGGTCTACATCTGGGAAGTTTCCGGTTTTGAATCCCATCGGGGATCACTCCTTGAAGGGTGTGAAGGGTACGGGTCGTCACCTCGGGGACCCGATGGATCCGAGGGTGAGCGCGAAAGCGATGGGTGCGAGCTCAGCCGGCAGTGGCCGGCAGGGCTGTAGCCGCCTGGTTCCGAAGGCCTGGTTTGTCGATCTTTCCGACAGGATTGCGCGGCAGTGCCTCGACGAGATGGACCCGTTCGGGGACTTTCACTCGCGTCAACTGCTCGGAGAGATGCGCGAGAAGATCGGACTCGGTGACATCCCGATCGGGGTAGGCAACCACGTAGGCGACCGGAACCTCACCGTATGTCGCGTGTGGAGCCCCGATCACTGCGGCCTCGAGGACCGCAGGATGGGTTGCCAACGAATTTTCGATTTCTTTCGGATAGATGTTCTCCCCGCCTCGAATGATCATGTCTTTGATGCGGTCGACGAGCGTCAGGTAGCCGTCTTCGTCGAGCCGTCCGACATCGCCGGTGTGCAGCCAACCATCAACGACCGTGCGAGCAGTCTCCTCCGGACGCCCGAAATAACCCTGCATCACATTCGGACCCTTGATCAGAACTTCACCGGTGGCGCCCACCGGCAGGTGCTCGCCGGATGGTCCGGCGATCGCGATCTGCTGACCGGGAAGGGCTGGGCCCACGGTGCCGAGCTTGCGAATGCCGTGCAACGGGTTGCAGGTCGACGCGCAAGTTCCCTCTGTCAGGCCGTATCCTTCGAGAACAACCAGTCCGAATCGTGCCTCCACACGCTCGAGTAGTTCCTTCGAGATCGGTGCCGCACCGCACACTGCGAACCTCAATGATGTCGTATCGACAGTCGTGTCCTCAGGCTGAGATGCCAGCAACGCATAAATTGTCGGCACCGCCGAGAAGTATGTCGGCTTGAACCGGGTGACGTCGTCGAAGAAGCGACGAGCCGAGAACCGACCCGTGATGCTGAGCTGCGCCCCAGCCAATATCGGCGCGAGGAAACTGACGCAGATCGCGTTGACATGGAACAGGGGCAGGATCAGGAGGCAGTGATCACGCTCGGTCAACTGCAGCTGATTCTGGAAGACCCCGGCCATGTACTGCAGGTTCGCGTGCGTGAGCTGTACGCCCTTCGGTCGCCCCGTCGAACCAGAGGTGTAGATCAGCAGGGCAACATCTTCAGTCGTCGGCTCCCCAGATGCCGGCCACCCAGGGACAGGCGTCGTGTTGATATCGTCGACTGCGAGGGCCTTACGCCCACAAGCAGGCGAATCAGATCCTTCGTTGAGGATCATCACTGCGCCGGAGTCCTCGATCTGGTACCGCGCCTCGGCTTCCGTGAACGCCGGATTGATCAAAGTCACGGCGGCACCGATCCTCCATGCCCCCATTACTGCAATGAGAAGCTCGACGCGGTTGGAGAGCATGACTGCGACGACATCCCCGGCTCCGACGCCGAGCTCATGCAATTGGGACGCGAAAGCCTCCACACGCCCGGCGAACTGTCCATAGGACAGCTCCACCTGGTCGTCACGAACACACGGATCGTCGACCCGATCAGCGAAGTTCCACGCGAAATATCCGACACCTGACACGACTTGAATCACCTCTCCAAAGCGCTGTGATCCATGACACTAGAGGCAAACTCATCCGGAAGATACGGCCCCCAAAGCCGATTTCTGCGTAGGTTGTTGTCCCCAAGTGACAACCCGCGGAGTGAAGTAATTCAATTGGCCCGCAATGCGGGACTGTCTCTAGCTCCTCTGTCAAGCGGCAAGGTTTATAAGTGATGATTGGTCCGCGACCATCGCTCGGAAGACGACATCCGACAATCTGCGTTTGAGGACGCGGAGTGCTTCCATCCCGCCATCCCCGCCGGCCTTCCGGCGAGGCAACAGAACGCGTGCGTCCTCATGGCAACGCGCCTGAGTGAGCGCGATCCGGTGTATCGCGGCGTTGAGTTGTCGGTTTCCCGTGCGTGAGAGTCGATGTCGAGCATGATTCGACGACCACACCGGTCGCGGTGCAGTTCCGTTATGCCGGGCGAAGGAGTCCTTGGAACGGAACCGGTCGATACCGGCGGTCTCACCGATGATCTTCGCTGCGGTCAACGCGGTGCAACCGCAGGGCCTCGGCAAAGTCGTAAGTAAGACCAGCTGACCTGCGGTTTCAAGGTGGGATGGCGCACGATCAGGGACGTGGATTGGGGCGGGCACGACCGTCTCGGTGATGATTCAAGTTCCTACACAATCGTCACAACCAGGAACGAGTCGTGCCCGCAGCTCCATCTTCGCCCATGTCTGTTCCGGTGTCGGACACCGGGATCCTCGAGGTGCTCGATCTGGTCCCCGATCCGCGAGCGCGTCGCGGGGTTCGGCACCGGTTGACGGTGATCCTGGCGGTCGCGTTGGCCGCGGTGTGCGCCGGCGCGAGATCGTTCACCGCGGTCGCCGAATGGGTGCACGACGCCCCGAACGATGTCCGGAGCCGACTCGGCATCGAGGGCCGGCCACGGTCGGAATCGACGATCCGCCGCACCCTCGGACGCCTCGACGCAGGCGTGTTCGACCAGGTCATCGGGATATGGGCCTGGATGCGGACCCGGGTCGTCGACGGGCGCCGGGTGATCGCGGGCGACGGAAAGACACTGCGCGGGGCGAAGGATGCAGCCGGGCATCTGACGCACCTGTTGGCGGCCATGGACCACAACAGTGGGGTGGTCCTCGGGCAGGTCGAGGTCGGTGCGAAAACGAACGAGATCCCGCTGATCGTCGACCTCCTGGCCGGGCTTGACCTCACCGATGTGGTCGTGACCGCAGATGCGTTGCACTGTCAGCGGGTCACCGCCGAGTACATCGCCTCACGGGGCGGGCACTACGTGTTCACCGTCAAGAACAACCAGAGATCCCTGCGGAACTTGCTGAAGTCGTTGCCCTGGAACGATATTCCGGTCTCATCAACGATCAGGGGTCGTGGTCACGGACGACGGGAGTGCCGCACGATCAAGGCCACCGAGGTCGATGCCGGTCTCGGTTTCCCGCACGCCACGCAGGTTCTGCAGGTCCGCCGGACCGTCACCAGAAACGGCCGCAAGAGTGTCGAGGTCGTCTATCTGATCACTTCGATGCCGATGACCTGCGCGGCTCCAGCCCAGGTCGCGGCATGGATTCGTGGGCATTGGGGCATCGAGAACCGGCTGCACTGGGTTCGTGATGTCACGTTCGACGAGGACCGCTGCGCCATCCGCACCGGCAGTGGGCCGCAGGTCATGGCCACCATTCGAAACACGGTCGTCGGTATCCTCCGACTCGCCGGCCACGCCAGCATCGCTACCGCCCTACGGCATCACAGTCGTGATCCACACCGGCCGATCGAGCTACTTCACACCATCTGACATGCAATTACACGACTTTGCCGGGGCCCTGGGGCCGGACCGGCCTTGGCGATGGTCAGGGTCAGCAGCTCGGCGGTCAACGCCTGGATCTGCCGCTGGATCGCCGCCGGGTTCAGGCGCACGTAGGTGTCGGCGAGGATCGCCTTGTCCTCGACGGTGACCGTCTCGTGCTGCTCGGCGCGGCGTTTCGGGGTGGTAGCCGTGTCGTACTTCTTGATCACCTTCGCCCCGTCCCGCACCTTCGAGATCAGTTTCTGCTGCGGACAGAAGTAGTTCGACAGACTCGACTGCAGAACCCAGATCCTGTTCAGTAGCAACAACTCTGCCGGGGTGTCGTAACGGTGGTAGCCGACGACGGTCCGCACGATCGCCCAGTTCTTCTGCTCGACGTGCGCGCCGTCGTTGGAGTTGCCGGGTCGGGACCGGGTGAAGGTGATCTGCCGCTGCTCGCACCAGGCGAGCAGGTGGTGGTTGATGAATTCGCTGCCGTTGTCGGAGTCGACACCGCGGATCGGGAACGGCAGGATGCCGGCAATCTCCTCGAGCGCGGCGAGCACCCACTTACGGGCCTTGTTCGGCACCGACCGATTGTCGGTCCAGCCAGTGGCGATGTCGGTCACCGTCAGGGTGTAGGCGTGGTCGCCGACCGCGTTGCCGCCTTCGTGTCCGACCAGGTCGATCTCCACGAACCCGGGTGCCGCGTCGTCCCACTGCGCCCAGGTACGGATCGGGATCTGCGACTTGAGCAGCGACCCCGGCTTGGTGTGTGCCCGGCCCTTCGGATCGAGCCTGCGCCGGTCTTCGGCCAGCCGACGGTCGATGGTCGCCGCCGACATCGACACCAACAACTCCGCAGTGGCGTCGTCGATGCTCAACTCGCCGAACCTGCGCAGCGTCGGCACCAGCTCCGGCAGCACCGCCGCGAGCCGTTTACCGGCCGGCGCACCGAGCACCGCCCAGCAGAACCGCAGTGCCGCAATCACGTCGGGACCGTACTTCGGTGGTCTCGGCGTGCGCGGCTTGACCGGTGTGGGCCGCAGCGCCTGCGTCAACGCCTTACGGGCGTGATTGCGATGCCATCCCGTCATCGCGCACAGCTCGTCGAGGATGACACCCTTGGCGGCCTTGTCGGCCCGGGTGTACCGCGTCGCGATCGTCTTGGTCACGGCCTTGCGTTGACTCATCGACAGCCCCATCGTTCGGACCTACCGCCCGGCCCGAGCCGGACACGGCAGGCGCACCGCACGCGCGCATTCTCAGTTGAGGCAACGACTACCTCTATGCGCGCATTTTGGATGAGTCAACGCGGCGGTTTGACAGGCGCATCGGCCGTCCTGGTACAGTCTGGGGCTATGCAGCGTGCATATTTCTGGTTTAGCAGGCCGGCCCGGGGTGGGTCGGTCGGCGTGACCGCGCGCTGACTTCTTCACCTACGAGCCGGATCCAGACCGGCTCGTCGGAATCTCAGGTTCTCTCGGGTCGGAATCCGAACCACCGAGAACAGGAACCATCGATGAGCCCCAGCACCGGAACCGCGACCACCGGAATCTCCACGTCGAATCTCGACGAACAGCGCACCGTCAAGGTCAGCCCTCTCGTCGCACCCTCCGAGATCCGTGCCGAGTACGCACCCGACGCCGTCGTCGCAGCGACCGTCCGTTCGGGCCGCGCCGGCACCGTCGACATCCTGAACGGCACCGACGACCGTCTCGTCGTCGTGGTCGGCCCCTGCTCCGTGCACGACCCCGCCGCCGCGATGGACTACGCGCGCCGTCTGGCCGCCAAGGCCGAGGAGCTGCGCGACGACCTGCACGTCGTGATGCGTGTGTACTTCGAGAAGCCGCGCACCACGCTCGGGTGGAAGGGCCTGCTCAACGACCCGCACCTCGACGGCACCTTCGATATCAACACCGGTCTGCGCATCGGCCGTAAGCTGCTGCTCGACGTCTCCGGTCTCGGCCTGCCCGTCGGCTGCGAGTTCCTCGACCCGATCCTTCCGCAGTACTACGCCGACCTGGTCACCTACGGAGCCATCGGCGCCCGCACCGCCGCGAGTCAGGTTCACCGCCAGCTGTGCAGCGCGCTGTCCATGCCCGTCGGCATCAAGAACTCCACCGAAGGTGACGTGCAGGTCGCGGTCGACGGCACCCGTGCCGCAGCGGCCAGCCACGTCTTCCCCGGCACCGACCTCGACGGTCAGGCCGCGCTGATCGAGACCGTAGGCAACCCGGACTGCCACGTCATCCTGCGCGGTGGCAGCGCGGGGCCGAACTACGACGCCGAGACCGTGGCCGACACGATGGCCCGCCTGCGCAAGGCCGGTCTGCCCGAGCGTGTCGTCATCGACGCAAGCCACGGCAACAGCCGCAAGGACCACAACAAGCAGGTCGACGTCGTCACCGATGTCGCCGAGCGCATCGAGGCCGGCGAGAAGGGCATAGTCGGACTGATGCTCGAGAGCTTCATCGAGGCGGGACGTCAGGACCTGACCCTCGGCGAGGCCGACAAGCTCGACTACGGCAAGTCGATCACCGACGCGTGCATCGACTGGGACACCACCGCCGCGCAGCTCGACCGCCTCGCGCAGGCCGTGCGCACCCGTCGCGGCTGAACGGTCTGCGGCGCGAAGGGCCGGCGGAGTCGTCAGCGATGACGAACCGCCGGCCCTCGTCGGTCCGGTAGCGTCGTTTCCATGACTTCGGACAGGTTGTCGATCGTCGTGCCGGCCCACAACGAGGAGCGTTACATCGCGAAATGCCTTGCGGCGCTGCTCGCCCAGAAGTCGGAGATCCACGAAATCCTGGTCGTTGACAACAATTCGACCGATCGCACCGCGCAGATCATCGAAGCCATCGCCGCCGGCGAGCCCCTCGTGCGACGGATCGTCGAGCCAAGACCGGGTGTCGCATTCGCGCGCAATGCCGGATACGACGCGGCCACAGGAGATCTCATCGGACGGATCGATGCGGACACGCGGGTTCGTCCCGATTGGGCGCACACCGTCCGCAGTTTTTTCGCCCGCGACGACACCGCCGAGGTGGGAGCGATCAGCGGACTCAGCAACTCCTACGATTCCCCCTACCGCAGGCTCAAACAGTGGTACATCGACAAACGGGTCGCGCAAGGAACATTCGGCGGGGAACGGCGGATCGACAATCTGCACGGCGCGAACATGGCACTGCGACGCTCGGCGTGGGAGCGTGTCCGGGACGTCGTCAGTACGGACCCGAGAATCCACGAGGATCTGGATCTGGCACTGTGTCTGCGTGAGGTGGACATCGAGATCGCCCAGCTGACCGATCTGTACGCCGACCTGTCGCCGCGTCGGGCCTACACCCCGCCCCGTGAGTACGCGGCCTATATCCAGTCGGGAATCGACACCTTCGAACTGCACGGCCGCCTGACGCCGGAGATCCTCAGGCTCATCCGTCTACAGTCACGTCTCCACGTTCTCGTGTATGCGGCATACCGGCCCTACGACCCCGACCTGGGCAGATTCACCCTCCGGCGAGCGATCTTCGGCTCCGGCGGACGTGCGATGCCGATCGACACGAAGGGCCGCACGCCGTCCCCCTGACGACGGGTGGCCGGGACGCCGCAGGACCGTCCCGGCCATCATCGTGGGATCTTCTCGCCTCAGGTCACCTCAGCGGCGTGAAATCGCGGCTGCCGAGATAGGGAGGACGCGGCCTCGAGGCGGCGAACGGCTCGACGAGCGTGTTCTCGACGCTGTTGAACACGACGAACAGATTCGAGCGCGGGAACGGAGTGATGTTCCCGTTGGAACCGTGCATGCAGTTCGAATCGAAGACCGTCGCCGACCCCGCCGGGCCGGTGAAGGTCGCGATACCGTGCTCGGCGGCCAAACGGGTGAGGGTGTCCTCGTCGGGCGAACCTGTCGGCGGAACGTGGGTGACCAGCGACTCCCGGTAGTAGTCGTCGGGCGTCTCACCGGCACACGAAACATACGTCTTGTGCGAACCCGGCATGATCATCAGACCGCCGTTGTAGCCGTAATTCTCGGTGAGGGCGATCGAGATGCTCAGAGCACGCGGCTTGGGCATGCCGTCCTCTGCGTGCCACGTCTCGAAGTCCGAATGCCAGTAGAACGGTCCACCGCGGAAGCCGGGCTTGACGTTGAGCCGCGACTGGTGGACGTACACCTCGGATCCCAGCAGTTGCCGTGCGATTCCGGCGATTTCGGGCCTGCGGACGATCGAGTCCACAAGATCGCTGAGCCGGTGCACGTCGAAGACCGAGCGGACGTCGCCGCTGCCCTTTTCGCGGACCACACGGTCGTCGTCGCCGAGTTCCCGGCCGAGTCGTGAGGTCTCCTCCAGAAGGTTCCCGACGTCGTGGGCGGCGAGAAGTCCTTCGGCGGTGTGGAACCCGCGGCGGTCGTACTCGATCACGGCCTCGGTGTCGAGCGGCCCGCCGGCAGCCGAACCCCAGACGACGGGATCCTTCCTCTCGACGGACTCGCAGGCGGTGCGACCGCGGGTTGGATAGTCGTCGCGAACGGTCGTGCGCATAGCTCGTAGATCACCCTCTCGAAAGTCGATGACGGTTCGCTTCCGACGTTCCCACTGAAAATGCAGGAATGCAAGCCGGGCCCCGACATGTCCGCGTACCGACTCCTCGCCCATAACTCCTGGTCGAATCGAGTTTCGTTCCGGAACCGGCCGGGTATCCGGCGGCGTCGCGACGGTCGGCAGCCGATGCGCGTCAGCGGTGCTCTCGGTATGCGCGAGGGGTGTTTCCGGTCCACCTCTTGAACGCACGGCGGAAGGCGCTCGGCTCGGAGAAACCGAGCCGGGACGACAGATCGTCGACCGCTTCACCGCGTCTCAGGCCCGCGATCGCGAGGTCGCGGAGGACCTCCTCGCGCAACTGCCCCAGCGACGTGCCCTCCTGGCGGAGCAGGCGTCGCAGATGGGGAGGGCTCACCGCGAGCCTGCCGGCGATGTCCTCGGCGGTCGCCGTCCGGCCGTCGATGCCCGATTCGAAGATCCGCCGCACCTGGGACGACACCGTCGACTCGTATTCACGTTCGGAGAGAATGAGATTCGGAGAATCCCGCAGGTACTCCTCGAGTGATTCCTCGGTCTGCACGAGTGGCGACTTCAGTGCAGCATTGTCGATCTCGAGCGCGGCCCGCCCCGCACCGAAGGTCACCGGCACGCCGAAGATCGCGTCGTAACTGCGGGCCAGGACGGGATCGGGTTCGGTGTACGGCAGGAACACCGACCCGAGGGGGACACGCCCACCCACCAGCCACGCGGCGAAGCGGTGCAGCAGCATGAGAAGGAAATCCACCACCACGCGGGTCTTGTCGTCCACGACCTCCGGCAGTTCCACGTCCAGGAAGGTGGTGGACGCACCCGGGGTCAGGCTCAACTGCGGCAGGGACCGGATGACATGGTTCACCTCGATCATCCGTTGCAGAGCGTGGTCGAGATCGGGTCGGTGGATGAGGGTCAGGCACATAACCCGGAAGGTGCCGCGGGGCACGGGAGCCGCTGCGATGCCGAAGAGTTCGTCGTCGGTGATCTGCCAGACCACCTGCGTGAAACGACTGACCTGGGCGGGCGTGAGCCGGGCATGGGGATGGGTGAGCACCGCGCGGCTGATGCGTGCTGCCTCGAGGGCCGGTTGCAGATCGATGCCCTCCTCGGCTCCCACCTGTACCGCTCGCGACACGAAGTCCGACGGGATGGTCGGTCGCAACATCTAGCGCGCCTCCTGCAATCCGTTCAGACGTGCCACCGCTTCGGTGAGCACCTCGTCCCGTTTGCAGAACGCGAAGCGCACCAGATGGTTCCATGACGCGGTGTCGTCCACGAAGACGCTCACCGGTACCGCGGCCACTCCGACGCGGCCCGGAAGTTCCCGGCAGAAGGCCACCGCGTCGGTCCGGCCGAGGGGTGTCAGATCGGCGCACACGAAATACGTTCCGGTGGAGCCGAACACTTTCAGGCCGGCCTCGGAGAGTGCGTGGGACAGGAACGTTCGCTTGCGCTCGAGGTCGGCGCGCATCGACGCGATCCATTCCTGTTCGTGCGTCAACGCATGTGCGACCGCCGGTTGGAAGGGCGCCCCACCGACGAACGTCATGAACTGTTTCGCGGCGCGCACCCCGTCGATCAGCTCGCGCGGGCCCATCGCCCACCCGATCTTCCATCCGGTGACGTTGAAGGTCTTGGCGGCACTCGAGACCGTGATCGTCCGTTCGGCCATGCCGGGCAACGATGCGAGCGGGATGTGCGTGCGGCCGTCGAAGACCAGATGCTCGTACACCTCGTCGGACAGCACCAGCAGTTCGCGTTCGCAGGCGAGCTCGGCCAGGGCGGTCAGCGCTTCACGGTCGTAGACGGTGCCGGTGGGATTGTGCGGGCTGTTGACGACCAGCATCCGTGTCCGGTCGGTGACGGCGGCGCGCAGGGCGTCGACGTCGAGCACGAAACCGTTCCCGGAACGGGTCAGCGGCACGGTCCGTCGCGTCGCGCCGGCGAGCGCCACCGAGGCCGCATACGAGTCGTAGTACGGCTCCGTGAGGAGCACCTCCTCTCCGGGTTCGACGAGCCCGAGGATGGCGGCGCTGATCGCCTCGGTGGCACCGACGGTGACGAGCACCTCGGATTCGGGGTCGTGGTGCAGGCCGTACCGTGCGGCACGGTCGGCGGCGATCGCCTCGCGCAGGACCGGCATGCCGGACCCGGGCGGGTACTGGTTGACCCCCTCGGTGATGGCGCGGCGGGCGATCTCGAGCATTGCGGGCGGGCCGTCGACGTCGGGAAATCCCTGCCCGAGGTTGATCGCGCCGTGCCGGACAGCGAGTTCGGTCATCTCGGCGAAGATCGTCGAGGCGAACGGTCGTAACCGGGAGACCGTACGAACTCGTCCCGAAGTCGTCGAATCAGCCATTCCTGCAGCGTAGCGCCCGCGGTGTCACATCCGTGAGGTCTGCCTCGTCTCCATGATGTAGGCCACCTCGAACCGGCGGAGTATCCGTCGGTCGCACCGGAAGGACACCGTCATGGCACGACTCGAAGCCGTCGCTCCCGACCGCACCGGTCCGATGACCCGTGCGATGTATGCGCTCGCCCGCCGCAGGTTCGGTTCGGTCCCCGAACCCTTCGCGGTGGCCGCGCACCATCCGCGGTTGATGCGTACGAGCGGAGTCCACGAGATGCTCGCCCAACGCGCCTCCACCGTCCTGCCCGCCGCGGTCCGGGAGATCGCCGTCTACCGCGTGGCGTGGACCGTCGGATGCTCGTGGTGCATCGACTTCGGGACGATGCTGCAGCGACTGGACGGACTCGACACCGAACGACTCGCCCACATCGCCGAGTACGAGACCTCCGATCTCTACAGCGACGACGAGAAAGCCGCGATCGCCTATGCCGATGCGATGACCGGCGACGTGGCGAAGGAGGTCACCGACGAACAGGTCGCCGACCTCGAGCGTCGTTTCGGGCCGGCGGGCGTCGTCGAACTCACCTATCAGATCGCGCTCGAGAACATGCGTGCGCGCATGAACTCGGCGCTGGGCATCCACGATCAGGGATTCAGCACGGACGCCTGCCGGGTACCCTGGGCCGACGAAGCCGGGAACGCATGACGCCTAGTCGAAGATGCTGTCGGGCAGGAGCACTCCGCGTCCGAGCTTCTCGGGGTTCGCGATGTCGTAGGCCGCCCAGATCCGTCCGTCCCGCACGGTCCACGCCGTCACGCGCGGAGGGAAGCCCGGCCGACCGTCCTCGGCCGGGCGACCGCGGTTCAACAGACCCATCTCGCCGTTGACGAGGACCGGTTCGAAGGCCGTCAACGCCTCGGCTCCGTAGAGCCGCAGCAGTCCGAGGATGAACCGCGCGACCTTCTCGGCTCCGACCACGACGTTCAGCGCCGTACGGGTCGTGCCGCCGGCGTCGCCGATCATGCGGGCGTCGGGATGGAGCGCGGCGACGACGGCGTCGAGGTCGGCGCCCGCGAAGGCCGCGACGAGCCGCCCGACGGCCTCCTCGTGTTCGGCCGGTGAACTCGGCGGTGGAACGGCCGAGACCGTACGGCGGGCGCGGGAGGCCAGCTGGCGGGCGGTCGGGGTGGCGACGCCGAGGATGCGGGCGATGTCGTCGAACGAGATGTCGAACGCGTCGTGGAGCACGAACGCCACGCGCTGTGCCGGTGTCAGGCTGTCGAGGACGACGAGCGCGGCCAGGCGGTTGTCCTCGTCGCGCACGATCTCGTCGAGCGGGTCCGGGGGAGCGAGGGAGCCGAGGGGCGCCACGACGGGTTCGGGCAGCCACTGGCCCACGTAGGTCTCGCGGCGCACCGCGGCCGAGCGCAGTCTGTCGAGGCACAACCGTCCTACGACTGTCGTCAGCCAGGCACGCAGGTCGCGCACCTCGGAGACATCCGCGCCCACGAGTCGCAGCCATGCGTCCTGCACGGCGTCCTCGGCGTCGGCGATGCTGCCGGTGAGGCGGTACGCCACCGACAGCAGGTGGGTGCGGTTCTCCTCGAATGTCTTCTGGGTGCTCTCGTCGAGCATGGGGACGATGCTAGACGCGATCGGCTGCGGGGCGAAGGGGTGTCGATCGCGCGTACGGATGCTGTCGGGCGCTTATTCTCGTCCTCGAACGGAAGGGGCGCCGTGGACAAATACGACATCAAGCGTGAGCACCGCGAGCTGTACTCGTGCTCGGCCGAGGATTTCGCCGAGGTGCACGCTCCCGAGTTCGACTACCTCGCCGTGGACGGCAAGGGTGATCCGAACGGTTCCGAGGAGTACGCCGATGCCGTCGAGGCCCTCTACTCGGTGGCGTACACCCTGAAGTTCACCTCCAAGAAGGAACTCGGGCGGGATTTCGTCGTCGGACCTCTCGAAGGCCTGTGGTGGAGTGAGGACATGACCACCTTCCTCACGCGGGACAAGGACTCCTGGTCGTGGCGCATGCTCATCGCGCAGCCGCCCTGGATCACCGACGACATGATGAACGACGCGATCGAGACGGCGGGCGACAAGGCCCGGGCGAAGAAGAATCCGCTCCCGTCCCTGCCGCGTGTGCGGCCGTTCCGGCTGGCGGAGGGCAGGGCGCTGCAGATCCTGCACATCGGACCGTACGACGACGAAGGCCCCGTCCTGCAGCGCCTGCACACGCAGGTGATGCCCGAACGAGGGTTGGCATTCGCCGGCGACCACCACGAGATCTACCTGTCCGACCCTCGCCGCACGGCCCCCGAGAAACTGAAAACGATTCTGCGTCAACCTGTCACAGGCATACAGGAGCGATGATGGCCGCCACCAGTGCAGGTCTGCTGTTCTACCGCATCGACGAGACCGGTCTGCTCAGCGTGTGGCTCGTCCACCCCGGTGGTCCGTTCTGGAAGGGGAAGGACGAAGCGGCCTGGTCGGTGCCGAAGGGGGAGTACGACCCGGAGGAGGATCCCCGGGAGGTCGCCCTGCGCGAGTTCACAGAGGAATGCGGGATCGAGCCCCCGGATGTGCCGTTGTCGTTGCTGGGTCGCTACCGGCAGTCGTCCGGCAAGATCGTCAGCATCTACGCAGGAGAGACGACGGACGAGCTGGAATTCGTCGAAAGCAACACGTGCGAGGTCGAATGGCCGCCGAAGTCCGGTAAGCGGATCACGATCCCGGAGGTCGACGATGCGCGCTGGATCGTCGCGGCGGACGCCGAGACGAAACTGATCAAGGGGCAGCGGCCGGTGTTGGAAGCACTGCGGGCGCGATTGGACGAAGAAGGGCGGTACTACCGCGTCGACCCGTAGCCCGGCAGCACCATCGGAACGAGGAACTGCCGCGCGATCGACGCCAGGGCGTCGTCGTCGTCGATGTCGACGACCTGACTCGGTGTGGTGAGGAACGATGCCGAGATGCGGACGATCATCTCCGCCACCAGATCGGTGTTCAGATCGGCGGCGACCGTTCCCGCGCGTTGCTCTCGCTGCAACTGCCCCGCGACGAACCGGCGGACAGCGGCGAGCATCGTTCCGTCGTCGCCTCCGATCGCACCGGCGAACAGCACCGGTTCGGTCTCGAGCAGATTGCCGATCAGCCTGTTCGTGCGGATGACGCGCAGCGCGCTGACGAATCCGAGGACCACCCTGTCGGCCACGGTGTCGGCCTGGGCGATGTCCTCGAGGAAACGCAGGAAGTAGCGGCGGAACTCGCGCATGATGACCTCGTCGACGAGGGCATCCTTCGATTCGAACTTACGGTACACGGTGATTCGCGACAGTTTCGCGCGGCGGGCGATCTCCTCCATCGAGGAGCGCTGGATGCCGGTTCGGCAGAACTGTTCGTAAGCGGCATCGAGCAGGCGCACGCGGGTCTCGTCGATCTCGGTACCCATGACGGATTCGTCCGGGAGTAGAAGTGCGTCCTGAAAGGCACGTTCCAGCAACGACGCCGATTCGGCAGGGGGCGGTAGGGAGGCGGGTGAGACCGCTCGGGAAATCGGCGACGCAGAATCCACATGTCCTCCTCGAAGTCCAGAGTTTACCGTTCCGGTCCCGGCGCGGACCATGCCGAGCAGTGATATTTCACGATTCATTGTGACCCGAGCCACAGTGTGGTTCGATGCTACAGAGAAACGCTGAATGTTTCATTGCTACATCCGCGAGTCGTAGGGGAGCGGCAGTATGGATAATCCGAGCAGGCGCGACGTTCTGAAAACCGGTGGTCTCCTGGGTGCCTTGGGGGCGTTCGCGGTGGCAGCGCCGGCCCAGGCCCGGCCCTGGAAGTGGTCACCGTCAGGATCGATACCGGGTGCGGGGAGCGGTGCCGACCCGCGACAGGTATGGGACAACGAGGCCGACCCGCTCGTCGCTTCATTGCTCGAGCGGGGCGACGTACCGAGGGTCAACGAGCTGCTGCGCACCTGGAAGAAGAACTCCCAGCCGTTACCCGAAGGACTTCCGAACGACCTGCGCGACTTCATGGAACACGCCCGGCAGCTTCCGCCCTGGGCCGATCCGGCGAAACTCGAGACGGCCGTCCGCTTCAACGAGAAGCGCGGGTTGTACCTCGGTGTGCTGTACGGATTCGTGAGCGGGATGATGAGCACGGTCATCCCGAAAGAGGCGCTGGCCGTCTACTACTCCAAGGGCGGCGCGAACATGAAGGGCCGCATCTCGAAGACTGCAAAATTGGGCTACGACATCGGTTCTCGCAACGCGTATCTGGGCGACGGCGAAATGATCGTCACAGCCGTGAAGACCAGGCTCGTCCATGCCGGCGTGCGTCATCTGCTTCCGCAGTCCTCGCACTGGTCCAACATGGCACCGGAGGACGTGCCGATCAGCCAGCACGACATGATGGTCACCTGGCACAGCCTGCCCACCAGCGTGATGCGCACGTTGAAGGAGTGGAAGGTTCCCATCCCGGCCGCGGAGGCCGACGGATTCCTGCACTCGTGGCAGGTCAGTGCGCACATGCTCGGCATCGAAGACCAGTACATCCCGGCCACCTGGGACGACGCCGAATCCCAGGCGCAGGAGGCGCTCGATCCGATCCTGGCGCCCACACCCGAGGGCGTGAAGCTCGCCGATATGCTCCTCGATCTCGGTAAGGGTCTCGACTTCTCGCTGTTGTCCCCCGTTACCTTCTTCGTAGTCCCGCACCGCGGGACCACGGTCGCCAAGTTCGGTATGACTTCTTGCCCCTGTCTCTCGAATGATCCGGGGGGTGGTGTCGCCGAACCTGGTGACGTCGATGGACCGCTGATAGGGACACGGCCACCGGATTTGCGGTAGGTCTCTTCGTAACGTGGGTGCCGGGTATCGACGTCGGATCGGTGACCGTCCGGAGCGGAACGAAAGGCACGCTTCATGGACCCGACCTACGCCGTGTTCTGCGGCATCGACGTGGGCAAAGGCGAACACCACGCCGTCGGACTCGACCCTTCGGGCACTCGACTGTTCGACAAAGCCCTGCCCAACGACGAAACCAAACTGCGGACTGTGTTCGACCGTCTCGCCGAACACGGCCCGGTACTGGTGATCGTCGACCAACCGAACACGATCGGCGCTCTGCCGGTCACCGTGGCCCGAGCCTGCGGCCACGCCGTGGCGTACCTGCCGGGATTGACGATGCGCCGCGTCGCCGACCTCTACCCGGGTCAGGCCAAAACCGACGCCCGAGATGCGTTCATCATCGCCGACACCGCCCGCACGATGCCGCACACGCTGCGCCGGGTCGATGTCGGTGACGAGGCCCTGGCCGAACTCGGGGTACTCGTCGGATTCGACGACGATCTCGCCGGTGAGGCCACCCGCATCAGCAACCGCATCCGCGGATTGCTCACCGGAATCCACCCCGCTCTCGAACGCGTCCTGGGCCCCAGGATCGCGCATCCGGCCGTGCTCGAAATCCTGTCGCGCTGCGGTGGACCGGTCGGTATCCGCAAGGCCGGCAAGCGCCGGCTCACCACACTCGCAACCAAGCACGCTCCGCGAATGGGCACCCGTCTCGCCGAGGAGATCCTCGCCGCCCTGGATGCGCAATCTGTGACGGTGCCGGGCAGTGCCGCCGCCGAGATCGTTCTGCCGAAACTTGCAGATTCTCTGAAAGAAGTTCTGCAGCAGCGCAAGAGCATTGCCGAGGATGTCGAGAGGATGCTCGACGACCACCCTCTTTCCCAGGTCCTGATGTCGATGCCCGGCGTCGGCATCAGGACTGCAGCCCGCGTCCTCCTCGAGGTCGGTGACGGTTCCGCGTTCGCGTCTGCGGCACACCTGGCGGCCTATGCCGGTATCGCCCCGGTGACTCATCGTTCCGGGTCGTCGATCCGTGGGGAGCACCCCGCCCGATCGGGCAACCGCAAGCTCAAACGGGCGTTGTTCCTGTCCGCATTCGCCGCGTTACACGATCCGACCAGCCGCGCCTACTACGACCGCAAACGCGCCGAGGGCAAGAAGCACAACGCCGCCCTGATCTGCCTTGCGCGGCGGCGCTGCGACGTCCTCTACGCCATGCTCAAGAACAAGACCTTCTACCGGTCCCCAATCGCAGAAGCAGCATGAGCACAGACCACGAGTTGGGGCTTGACCCGTTGTTAGCGCACTTGCTTCGCCAGATGGATCAGCGCATAGCCGCCCGGAGTCGGAGTGCGGTGCGTTTCCTGATACCCGAATCGGGAGTAGAGCCGCAGGTTGCCGAGGCTGCGCTCACCTGTGAACAACTGCAGATCAGTGATCTGCTCAGGTAGTCGCTCTTCCACCAGTTCGAGCAGTCGACTGCCCCGGCCCTGGCCTTGCATGTCCGGGGCCACGACCAGCCTTCCCAACTCGGCGGTATGAGGCTCCGTCGGAGAGAGATACACGCGCACGGCGGCGACGAGACGTTGGGAGTCATCGCGCAACCCGAACGCGAGCACGTCGGGCTGCGTCAGCTCACTCACCAACTCGTCGAGGGATTGCATCAACGGGGGAAGGTTCACGTCGTCGTGGGCCTGCGCCTCAGTCACATATGCAGCACGCTGCAACGTCAGCAGCTCACCCGCGTCCCCACCTGACAGTGTCACAACGGATTCCATGCATGTCGATTATTCCAGCCCCTACCGGACCGCACTTCAGTGGCATCCCCGGTCGGTTGACATCAACATAGGGACACCCCCCCGATCCTCGGTGCGCTCACCCGCTTCGCTCTCGGCGACGAGGTCGCCAACTGGCTCAATATTCCGCGCGAACCGGTCTGGGGCACACTGCTCGACGTCGCGTGGGGTCCGTTCATCGCGGTACGCGAAGGCCTGCTGCCGCTTCCGCTGGCGCCGGATGCCTACTGGACGTTCGACGAACTGCTGCGCCAGTTCGTCCTGCTGTACATGTCGGAACTGCGCCCGATCAGCATCGAGATCCCCGAATACAACAATCCCAACTATCCCTGACCCGTTCGGGGCGAGGGGCCGGCACAGTCGCTGTGCCGGCCCCTCGTGGTGTCGATTCAGTTCTGTGCCGTATCCGCCTTCAAGGAATCGATGGCGGCCTGCAGAGCGGTGGTGGCGTCGTCGGCGACCTCCGCGAGTCCCGGCTGATCGGCGACCTGCACCATCATCTGTGGGTTCATTGCGTCGACCACCACGGTGTCGGGATCCTCGGGGTCGGTGCGGACCACGACGTTGCAGGGGAGCAAGAGCCCGATCTGCCGATCGACCGTCACCGCCCGGTGGGCGAGCGGCGGATTGCACGCACCGAGGATCACGTAATCCTCCAGGTCCTCACCGAGCTTGGCCTTCAGGGTGGCCTTCATGTCGATCTCGGTGAGAATGCCGAATCCCTGCCCGGCCAGTGCCTTGCGGGTGCGTTCGACCGCATCGTCGAACGAGGTGTGGAGGGTGGTCGAGAGTGCGAGTGTCATGGGTGTCCTGCTTTCTCTCGGAAGGGGAGGTGTCAAGCCAGGGCGAGGAAGAGCTTCTCGAGTTCGGCCTCGGTCATCGGCTCCTTGCCGTCCTGGGCCGTCTCGGTGAGGCATTCCCGCAAACCGCTCGCCACAATCTTGAATCCGGCACGGTCCAGAGCGCGGGAGACCGCGGCGAGCTGGGTTACGACATCCTTACAGTCACGACCCTGTTCGATCATCGCGATCACTCCGCCGAGCTGACCCTGCGCGCGGCGCAGCCGGTTGAGTACCAGTGCGATGCTGTCTTCGTCGCCGACCATGGAGGCGTCCTTTCCTAGTTCTGTAGACCATTGTACCCCCGGGGGTATCTGGTCGGAGTGTGAGTTGTGCGACCGATCTTCACCTTGTCGACCACGAGTGTGACAGCTACGCCGTGCGGGTATGAGGGCGACGATTGCTGCGACGCCCTGCGCTGCCGTGGTGCTTCGGTCTGCGCAGTCGGAGGGAGAACAGCGCGTGAGTGAGTTCGTCACTTCGTCTCGTGATTCAGGGCTCGCTCGCTTGGTCGACAGTTCCGGGCGAGAGCACGTTCCCGAGCGACTGCGCATCGCTGCGACCTTGGCGGTTGTGGCGTCGGTGCACGTCCTGGGCTTCGGTCTGCTGGCGTGGGCCCAATGGACGTCGGCCGCCGACGCGGTGAGTGTGAGCGTCGCACTGACCGCATACGCGTTGGGGCTGCGGCATGCTCTCGACGCCGATCACATCACCGGTATCGACAACGCGACGCGCAAGTTTGTCGGCGAAGGCCGCCGGCCCATGAGCGTGGGCCTGGCGTTCAGCCTGGGGCATTCGACAGTGGTGTTCGTGGTGACGGTCCTGGTGGCAGCCGGGGTCGGCACCGCAACGCGGTTGTTGTCCGACGACGAACCGGCGACGGCGGTGCTGGCGACGGTCGGCGCGGTGGTCGCCGGAGGTTTCCTCGTCCTCATCGCCGCCGTCAACGCCGTGGCCTGGGTGCGCTTGCGCGCCCTGCATCGCGAGCGTGAGCCGGACGCCGTGGCCGTGGAGCAGGCGCTGTCGCGGACGGCGGCGGCACGGGTGTTGCAGGCGCCCCTGCGCAGGGTGCGTCATCCCCGGCACATCTACGTGATCGGCGTCCTGTTCGGTCTGGGGTTCGATACTGCGATGACCATCGGGGTCGTCGCCGTCGCGGTCGCGACGACCCTCCCGGCGCCTCGGTGTGGTTGGTGCTGGCACTACCTTTGTGTTTCGCCGCGGGGATGACACTGGTCGACGCGATCGACGGCATCGCAATGACCAAACTCTATTCCGGTGAGGGTCTGGCACCCGGAACGAAGATCTTCTTCACGTTGATCACCACGGGTGTGTCGGTCGTCGCCGCAGCCGTGCTGGGAACCATCATTCTGGTGTCCACGGCGCGCGAGGTGTTCGCCTTGACCGACCCGTGGACCGGGTGGATCGCGGCTCTGAACCTGGAGTACGTCGGCCTGGCGCTGGCGGCGACATTTGCCGTGCTGTGGATGGGGGCGGCGCTGATCACCCGGCAGCGTTACCGAACTGCCGGGTGATCCGTTGGCTGAGGGACCGTCTCAGCCGGTGAGTCCGAGTTCGCGAGCACGGTCGAATTCGTCGTTGACGAGAACGACGTTGCGTTCGGGTGCATCGATCATCGATGCCGCGATCGACGAGCGGTAGCCGGACGCGCAGTGCACCCAGACTTCCCCCTGGGGGACCTCGTCGAGACGATCGGCGAGTTCGTGCAGTGCGATGTTGACGGCGCCGTCGATGTGCGATTCGTCGAACTCGTTCGCCTGCCGCACATCGAGGACGGTGACCTGCTGCTCGTCGCGTCTGCGGGCGAGAGCGGGGAAATCGGCGACACGATAGGAACGCAGTTCGGTGCCGGCGACGAGGGTGTGGATCTCGCCCACTGCGGCACCTTCGAGATCGTCGATGCCGATGCGGACGAGTTCGCGACGCGCGTCGAGTACCTGCTCCTCGCTCTCTCCGATCAGGGTCAACGGCGCTCCCCAGGTGTAGAGCCAGCCCAGATAGGTTACGAACGAACCGGATAGTTCGAACCCGAGGGTGCCGCCGAGGTGTCCGGCGGCGAAAGCAGTGCGTTCGCGGAGGTCGACGACCCATTCGCCGGAATCGATCCTCCGGCGCAGCTCCTCCGGATCGACGCGCTCGGGCATCGACAGGTCCACCGGCGCAGGTCCGGCGCGGTTGATCACTCCCATATGGGCGTAATAGGCAGGGTAGGCGGCCAGCCCCGCGAGCAGTTCGTCGACGTATGCCTGTTCGTCCTGGGTCAGGGCCGGGTTCGACGTACGTTCGCGGCCGATGGTGGACTCGTCGCCGCTGGCGGGTGTGGCGGCGCAGAAACTGCCGAAGCCGTGCGTGGGGTACACCTTCGTCTCCGCAGGCAGTTCCTCGGCGAGGCGGCGCACCGAGTGGTACTGCGCGTGGGTGAGTTCGTCGGTGTGCTCCTCGCCGACGAGATCGGTCCGTCCGGTCGTGCCGAAGAGCATCGAACCGCCAGTGAACACTCCGACGGCAGTGTCGTCGGGATCGCGCAGCACATAGCTGACGTGATGATGCGTGTGGCCGGGAGTGTGCATGACCTGGAATCGGAATGCTCCGGCGTCGACGATGTCGCCGTCGACCACCGCGCGCCGCTGGTAGCCGAGATCGTCGCCGGCCGGAACGACGTATTCGGCGTTCACTGCCCTGGACAGTTCGAGACCGCCGGTGACGTAGTCGTTGTGGATGTGCGTTTCGAGCACGTGGGTGATGCGTACTCCGCGTTCGGCCGCCAGCTTCAGTACTCGGTCGATGTCGCGTTGCGGGTCCACCACGGCACCGATGTCGCCCGCGCTGATCAGGTAGCTGCGATCGCCGAGGCCGGAGGTTTCGATGATCGACACGTCCATCGGGGACTCCTTCATTCGGGGGATGTACGGGACGAATACCCGTACCCGTATGGGTGAAACGGTGGATGCGGTAGCGGTCACCGTAGGAAGATCGCGTCGACGAGCACGTAGGCGGCCACGGCGAACACCAGATAGGCGAACCAGCGTTGAAGCCGGTCGGTGTCGATGCGGGTCCCGAACTGCCCCGCGACGAGCGACCCGACGATCGCTGTGCCGGCGAAGGCGGCGGTGATCGCCCAGTCGATGCTCGTGCCGCTCAGATGCGAGATCAGACCCGCGGCGGAATTGGCGACGATGATCACCAGCGAGGTGCCCACGGCAACCGGCATCTCGATGCCGAGCATGAGGACGAGCGCAGGGATGATCAGAAATCCGCCGCCGACACCGAACAGGCCGGTGAGAAAGCCGACCGTGAGGCCGGCCGCGATCGACCGAGGAGCGCAACGGCGCCAGTTGATTCGGGATCCTTCGGTCGAGCACGCTGTTCCGGTATCGCCACGATCGGCGAGCATCCTCGCTCCTGCCAAGACCATCACCACCGCGAACCCGATCAGAAGAGCGCGTTCCGGAAGCAACCGTCCCACGGCGCTGCCCGCGAAGGTGGCCGGAATGCCGGTGGCGGCGAAGATACCTGCCAGACGCCACTCGACCTGGCGAGCGCGTACCTTCGGAAGCACCCCCACCGCCGACGCCACGCCGACGACGATCAGTGAGATCGGGATGGCCTGCGCCATGCTCAACCCCAGGCCGAAGACCAGAGCCGGGACCGCGAGGATCGATCCGCCTCCGCCGAGCAGGCCGAGCAGCACGCCGATGACGGCACCGAAGCCCAGCGCGAGCACCAACGTCATCTCGCTCCTTTCGGTCGCATCCTCTTTCAGTGGTACCCGGGTCGATGTTGACGCCGTTGCCGAATCACGCGGACTGCGACCGCGGCGAACGCGATGACAGCGACTGTCAGGAGTAGGCCGGGACCGTGCATGTCCGTGGCCCATTGTCCGAGTGCAACTTGCAGGTCGAGCTGCTCGTCGACGCCCATGAGGCCGGTGAGATTCGCGGTGCCGTCGGTGACGAGAAACAGCACGCCGATGCCGATGAACAGCAGACCCGAGATGAGGGAGGCGGTATGAGTTCGCAATGGAGCCTGCTGAGTCAGGAGCGCACCGACCAATCCGAGTCCGGCGCCCAGAGGCGCGAGCACCGAGGTCAATCCGGCATAGAAGAGTGCGGTGCGTGCTGCAAGACGTCCCGCGCCGTCGAAGGCATACGCGAAGAAGGAGGGCAGTAGCAGCGCCGAGCACGGACTGAGCAGGGAAAGCAGGTCGCCGAGCAGGGCGCCGAGCAGACCGATCTCGGTCACGGCGCCGACCCGGCTGCTGCCTCGATGACCTGCTCGAAGACCCCGAGCGGTTGTGCGCCCAGAATCGGGGTGCCGTTGATCACGAACGACGGTGTACTTGCCACGCCGATGGTGTTCGCCTCGAGCATGTCGGCGTAGATGTCCTGGTCCACGGACGGGTCGGCGGCCTGCCGGTCGAATCGGTCCTGGTCGGGCACTCCGGCCGCAGCTGCGAAGCTGCGCAGAGCCTCCGATGTCAGGTCGGGATGACCACGATCGGGGGAGGAGGCGTAGACGGCCGTACCGAACTCCCAGAACTTCCCCTGTGCGGCAGCGGCGTGGCCGGCAAGATCTTCGGCCATCGACTGCTCGCCGAAAATCGGCAGGTCGCGCCATTCGATGCGCAGAATTCCCTCGTCCACGTACTTGTCGATCAAGGCCGCTTCGACGTCCCGGCTGAACTTGGCACAGAACGGGCAGCGGTAGTCGGAGTACGCGACCATCACCACGGGAGCGTCCACCGCGCCGATCGCCAACGGGTCGCCGTCGATGCGTCGGGACATGTCTCCGACCGGTCCCACTCCTACCGTTCGGGCGAAGCCCGGCACGGTTCCACTCTACGGCCTGCACACCGTCGTCGACGGCGGCGTGCAGGCCGCTGGTGAAGAAGTTCGGCCCGATGCTCAGGCGGTGGGGCCGCGCCGGACCTCTCGGCCCGCGGACACCCACGCTCTCGTCCCGCCGGCAACGGATACCGCGGGCCGTCCGGCCGATTCGAGGATCTCGGCTCCGCGCTTGCTCCGGTTTCCGGATGCGCAGATGACGTAGACGGTCTCTCCCGGAGCTACCTCGCTCACACGGGCGGACAGTTCGGGGAGGGGGATCAATTGGGCGCCGGGAACGTGGCCCTGGATGTACTCGTAGTCCTCGCGGACATCGAGCACCGGAGCTCCGGACTCCCACGCCTGGATCAGAGCGGCAGTGTCGACTTCGTGCATGGTGAACTCCTCGGTTCGGGTCTGTCGAGAATGGGTGAGCACTTCCGAGTTCTCCGCTCAGCCCGCCGCCACGGCGGCGCGAGAGCGTCCTCCGAGTCGTTGCAGCGGGCAGTGCTCCCTGCGGTTGCAGGCATAGATAGCGCCGGCGGCAACGACGGTGAGTGCCGCCGCGGCGATGCCGACGCCGGGATGGATCTCCTGCGCGAGGATGACGGAGGACATGATCAGGACGAACCAGCCGAAGCTCTTGCGCAGGGTGTCCGGATCGACCAGTGAGGTCAGGCGGCCGCCGATGAGGCTGCCCACGACGGCGGCACCGGTGACCATCGCCGCCAGACGCCAGTCGATCTGCACTGTGGACAGGTAGCCGCCGAGTCCGGCGAAGGACTTCATGGCGATCACGATCAGCGAGGTACCGACCGCGACCGGCATCGGCAGACCACCGAGCAGCGCCAGAGCCGGGACGACGAGGAAGCCGCCGCCGGCGCCGACGAGGCCTGTGACCAGACCGACGACCACACCGTCGAGCAGGATCTTGCCCACGGGCATGGCCTGGTCGCCGTCGTCGGCCGCGGCCTTGTTCTTACGGCCGCGGAGCATGGCGATCGCTGTTGCGATCATCATTACGGCGAAGCCGAGCAGCAGGACGGTGCCGGGTATGAAGCGCGAGAGCAGACCCCCGCCGTAGGCGCCGACCATGCCGGCCAGACCGAACAGGATTCCGGTGCGCCACTGCACGCGGCCGGCGCGTGCATGGGAAATCGCGCCGACCGCGCTGGTGACACCCACGACCAGCAGCGAAGTGGCAATCGCTTCCTTTGCGTCCATACCTGCCACGTAAGCGAGCAGCGGGACGGTGAGAATCGAGCCCCCGCCACCGAGCAGTCCGAGGGTGACACCGACGAGGACTGCCAGAGCTACGGTCAACGCGATCATGATCAGTTCCTCTCGGCGCTTTCGGTATTCGACTGGACAAGCTGCGCGACGATGCTCTGGGCGTCGCACGAGGCGCCGCGGTTGTAGGGCAGCTTGGACAGCAGCATGCCCATTGCGCAGGTGTTCGACAGTGCGGCGAAGGTCAACCCACCGCCGATTCCGGCGGCGAGCCACTTGAGCTTCGGCACGGCGATGCTGCCGAGAACCGAGCTCAGCACGAGCGAACCGGCGACGAGCCGGACCTGGCGTTCGAGGTCCCAGCGTTCGGCGCCGCGGTTGACGGGCAGGCCGGCCGCTTCCCAGCCGAGCATGCCGCCCTCGAGGATGTGGAGGTTGAACAATCCTGCGTCGCGCAGGGTCTCTTCGGCTTGACCGGCACGCTGTCCGGAGCGACACACCAGGACGACGTTCTCGTCGAAATGAGCGCAGAACTCGTCGCGGTGCTCGCGCAACAGGTCCAGGGGGACGTTGTAGGCGCCGGGGATGTGCACGGACTCGAACTCGCCCGGAGTCCGGACGTCGATGATCCGCACGTTCTTGCCGGAGTCGATCGACTCGTGCAAGGAGTTCGGGTCGACGGTGACAGCGGGGGACTCGGTCATGGGGGGGCCTTTCGATCGGGGAATCGGATGGGGCTGATAAAAGTGCCCCAGGGGGTATTCTTCGACCATCGTACACATACCCCTGGGGGTATATGCAAGGAGCTTGTTGGGTGAGCTCAGGCGAGGCCGAGGAACAACTTCTCGAGTTCCTTCTCGGTGATGCGGTCGTCGCAGGCGGCGTCCTGTTCGTCGAGGATGCATCGGCGGAGCCGGTCCGAGATGATCTTGAATCCGGCGCGATGCAGCGCGTGGGATGTCGCTGCGAGCTGAATGACCACCTCGCGCAGATCGCGGTCGGTTTCGAGCATCGTGATAACCGCGGTGAGCTGGCCTTGTGCTCGGCGCAGGCGTCGCAGGGCGGCGGTATCGGCTTCCGGATTCTCCATCGGTAACTCCCTGCTCGATCCTGCGCTGCCGGGAAATCGGACCCGGATACCCCAGGGGGTACTTGACATACCCTAGGGGGTATATGCCACGATGTCTACATCACCGGAACATCACCCGGATCCAGCAACGGAGGAATCCATGATTCTCGAGCAGTACTACATCGAGTGCCTCTCCCACGCGTCCTACCTCATCGGTGACGAGAGCACGGGCAGGGCGGTCGTGGTCGACCCCCGCCGCGACATCACCGAATACCTCTCCGACGCAAAGAAGTACGGACTGACCATCGAAGGGGTGATCAACACCCACTTCCACGCGGACTTCGTCTCGGGTCACCTCGAACTGGTCGACGCCACGGGTGCGTGGATCGGATTCGGTGAAGCCGCCGAGACCGACTACCCGATCCGCCGGCTGCGCGACGGCGAGAAGCTGTCCCTCGGTGAGGTCGAACTCGAAATTCTCTCCACCCCGGGCCACACCTGGGAATCGATCTCGGTGCTGGTGCGCGAACACCCCGATGCCGTCCCGTCGGCGGTGCTCACCGGCGACTCGCTGTTCATCGGCGATGTCGGCCGCCCCGACCTGGTCAACCTCGGCGACGGATCCACCAGCGATCTGGCGCGAGCGATGTATCACACCGTGCACGAGAAGCTGCTGACCTTGCCCGACCAGGTCGTGGTCATGCCCGCTCACGGTGCCGGTTCGTCCTGCGGGAAGAACCTGTCGACCGAACTCACCTCGACCATCGGGGAGCAGCGCGCCACCAACCCGTCCGTGCAACCGATGAGCGAGGACGACTTCGTCGCCCTGGTCACCGAAGGGCAGCCGGCCGCCCCGTCGTACTTCTCGGTCGACGCCGCGATGAACAAGCGGATGCACCCGCTTCTGCTGCAGGACCGCACCATTCCCGAGCTGAGCCCCGAGCAGGTGAAGGCCGAACTCGAGGCCGGCACGCGTGTTCTCGATGCGAGAAGCGTCGACGATTTCGCCGCCGGGCATCTGCGCGGATCGGTCAACGTCGGGTTCGACGGGCGTTTCGCCGAGACCGGCGGCATGGTCGCCGAGGTCGGCGAGAAGATCGTGCTGATCACCTATCCCGGTGAGGAGCAGGACGCCGCGGTGCGCCTGGCGCGAATCGGATCCGACGGTGCCGCAGGTTATCTGAACGTCGATCGGGACGGGGTGTTCCCGGCGGAACTGGCCGATCTGGTCGAGACCGCATCCAGGACATCGGTCGACGAACTCGACCGGTTGCTCGCCGCCGACGCGGTCACCCTCGTCGACATCCGCAATCCCGGTGAGCGCGAGTTCGGAACCATTCCGGGTGCGATGCCGATCCCGCTGGCCCAGTTGCGTACCCGCTTGGACCAGGTCCCGTCCGGCAAGCCGATCGTCGTGCACTGTGCCGGTGGATGGCGTTCGAGCGTGGCGGCTTCGCTGCTGCGGGCCCAGGGCTTCGAGAACGTCACGGATCTGCTCGGCGGCTACAACGCGTGGGCCGAATCTCACGTCCCTGCCTAATCATTCCGGCCCGGAGAAAGGAACGGAAACGATGACGACGAAGAACCTCACGATGGCGGACTTCGAATCCACCATCGTCGGCAACGACATCGTTCTCGTCGACTTCTGGGCGTCGTGGTGCGGCCCGTGCCGTGCCTTCGCCCCGGTCTTCGACAAGTCGTCGCAGGCACACCCCGAGATCGTGCATGCCAAGGTCGACACCGAGGCCGAGCAGCAGCTCGCCGCCATGGCGAACATCCGCTCGATTCCGACGATCATGGCATTCCGAGAAGGTGTGCTCGTCTACTCACAGCCCGGCGCGTTGCCGGCACCGGCTCTCGAGGACCTGATCACCCGGATCGAGGCCCTCGACATGACCGAGATCCACGACCAGGTTGCCGGACAACGCGCAGCCTCCCGCTCCTGACCCTTCGCCGGGTCCGTAGCGCACTCTCATCGAGGAGGACTCTCATGTGTTACCCCGTCGCCTGCCCGAACTGCGCAAAGACCGGATGGGGCGGATGCGGACAGCATGTCGACGCCGTCATGCGTTCGGTGCCCGCCGCCGATCGCTGCACCTGCGGTCAGGACACCGTCCCGGCCCGCGCCGAGCGTCGAAGCGTGCGGTCGCTCTTCCGTCGCTGACCTCGGTCGCAACCATGGAGACGGCGTACGAACCGGAACCGGCCGTAGCCGTCGGCCCCGACCCGGAGGCCGGGACGTGAGCCCCAGGGCCACGCCCCGGCCTCCGGTGCTGGGTCTGCGGGCCAACGCCGCCCAGTTCACCCTGCTGGTGGCGGTCAACGCCCTGGTGGGAGGCATGGTCGGTCAGCAACAGACCGTTCTTCCGCTGCTTGCCGAGAACGAATTCGGGCTGAGCGGTTACACATTCATCTTCACCTACGTGGCAGCCTTCGGGATCACCAAGGCTGCCGCAAACTACTTCGCCGGGACCTTCTCCGACCGCTACGGGCGCAAACCGGTGCTGCTGGTGGGATGGTTGTTCGCCCTGCCGGTACCTCTCATGCTGATTCTCGCCACCGACTGGTGGTGGGTGGTAGCCGCGAACGTACTGTTGGGTATCAACCAGGGGCTCACCTGGTCGACGACCGTGGTGATGAAGATCGATCTGGTCGGTCCGGCCCGGCGCGGTCTGGCCATGGGACTCAACGAAGCTGCAGGTTACGGCGCTGTCGCGGTGACATCGCTGTTCGCCGGTTATCTGGCCGAGCATTTCGGTCTGCGCCCCGCACCCTTCCTGCTGGGGCTCGCGTACACCGCCCTGGCGTTGGTGTTGTCGGGTTTCTTCGTGAAGGAGACCCGGGATCACGCGTTGCTCGACGCCGGGCAACATGTGGCCCGCGCCGACGGAATCCACGATCACCTTCACGCCGACCTGACCGACCGTGAGATCGTGGTCCAGACCAGTCTTCGGGAACCCGCTCTGTCCTCGGCGAGTCAGGCGGGATTGGTCAACAACCTCAATTTCGGTCTCTCGTGGGGGTTGTTCCCCCTGTTGTTCGCCACCGCGGACCTCACCGTTGCACAGATCGGCCTGCTGTTCGCCCTTTATCCAGGAGTGTGGGGCGCGGGACAATTGGTCACCGGAGCCCTTTCGGACCGGATCGGCCGGAAGCACCTGATCACCGCGGGAATGGCCACGCAGGCGGTCGCCCTGGCGGTCATCGCGCTGAGCGACGCATTCGCGGGCTGGGCGACCGGCACCGTACTGCTGGGTGCGGGCACCGCCATGGTCTATCCCACCCTGCTGGCCGTGATCGGCGACGTCGCCCATCCGGTCTGGCGAGGCCGGGCCGTCGGCGTCTACCGCGTCTGGCGCGATCTGGGCTACGCGGTCGGGGCAGTCCTCGGCGGGATCGTCGCCGACCTGATGGGTCTGCACGCCGCGGTCGGAGTCGCTGCGGCCGTCAGCGCAACCTCCGCGCTGATCGTCGCTCTCCGGATGTACGAAACACACCGGCCGATGGACGCTGCTCGGTAGCAGTCAGGGCGAGCCGGGCACGTCCGATGACGAGTCGGCAGAGATCTCGGGCCCCGAACCGGTGGGGGCGGAGGCCGCGATACCGGCACGGTCGAGGGCGTCTTCGGTCAGTGAGCGACCCAGCGCGATCATGTCCGCAGCCTTGTGGAAGTCGAGGCTTCGACACGCGGTTCGTGGCACCTCGACGAGGATGTCGGGCGGATAGGCCGCCAACTGGAACCGGGACAGCGCCGACTGCATGATGTCGAGCGACCGGTTCATCACCGCGACGCGTCCGAACTTCGGGACGAGCGCATCGTCGGTGTCGACATCTCCGGCGTCCTCGGCAGCCACCTCCGGTGGCTCGTCGCTCGCCGCACCGGTCGAGAACCGGTTGACCACCGACCGCACGATGTCGGTGTCGAGCATCTGGTTGGCGCTGCGCCGGAAACGTGCCTTCCATTCCTCGATGGGACGTGCTTCCGAGCTTGCGTTCTCGGGTGAGTGCGCCGCGCCGTGTTCCTCCCCACCGAGACTGACCCCGATCGTGAGGTCGGCGGGCATGCCGACCGTCGGTGCGATCGGCAGAGGCGACAGGGTGCCGCCGTCGGTGAGGACACGGCCGTTGAGTATCACCGGCGTGATGACGCCGGGTATCGCGATGGACGCCCGGATCGCCGAGTGGACGGGACCTCGCTGGAACCAGACAGCGCGACCTGCGGCGAGATCGGTGGCGACCGCGGTGAAGGGAATCGGAAGTTCTTCGATCACCGCGTCGCCGAGGATCTCCCGCATCTTGGACAGGATCCGCTCCGCGCGGATCGCGCCGGGAGCCGAGACGGACAGGTCGAGCAGGCGCACGACATCCATCTGGGACAGGCCGGTGGCCCATTCGGTGTACGGGTCCATCGCGCCTGCCGCATAGACACCACCGACCAGCGCACCCATCGAAGCGCCTGAGACTCCGACGATTTCGAGACCGCGTTCCTCGATCGCCCGGATGGCGCCGATGTGGGCGTACCCGCGGGCGCCGCCACTGCCGAGGGCGAGCGCCACGCGTGTCCGTCCGGCCATGGGTCCGATGGTACGCAGCACCCTCGTCGATATCCGACGGGAACGCAGTCGTCGTGTCGCACACGGTGCCGGACTTCGGGAGGAATGTTCGGCGGTCGCACCGCACACTGGAACCCGTGGGGTGGATGGACGACATCGTGCCCGTACCTACCAGCGAAGGAGTCGCATGCGTTTCGGACTGTTCGTTCCTCAAGGTTGGCGCCTGGACCTCGTCGACATCGATCCCTCCGACCATTGGCGGGTGATGCGCGATCTCGCCGTCCGTGCCGACGCCGGGCCGTGGGAATCGATCTGGGTGTACGACCACTTCCACACCGTCCCTGCGCCCACCGATGAGGCCACCCACGAGGCATGGGGCCTCGTGTCGGCCTTCGCTGCCGTCACCGAGCGGGTGCGCATCGGCCAGATGTGCACCGCCATGGCCTACCGCAACCCCGCCTATCTCGCGAAGGTCGCCGCCACCGCCGACATCATCTCCGGTGGGCGCATCGAGATGGGGATCGGTGGCGGATGGTACGAGCACGAATGGCGTGCATACGGTTACGGTTTCCCGTCGGCGGGTGAGCGACTCCGCCGGCTCGACGAGGGCGTGCAGATCTTCCGCCAGGCCTGGACCACGGGTTCCGCGACACTCTCGGGCAGGCACTACACCGTCGACGGAGCCATCGTCCGTCCGCTTCCGCTGCAGGAGGGCGGCATTCCGCTGTGGATCGCCGGTGGCGGCGAGAAGGTGACCCTGAAGATCGCCGCGAAGTACGCGCAGTACACCAACTTCGACGGCACACCCGAAGGATTCGCGCGCAAGTCCGAGATCCTGCGCGAGCACTGCGCCGAGGTCGGCACCGACTTCGGCGCCATCGTGCGATCGGCCAACTACAACGTGGCGATCGGCCGCACCGAAGCCGAGGTGCAGGACCGGCTCGAGGCACTGCGGGCCCGTCTCGAACCGATCGTCGGAGCGGAGAAGGCCGACGGGGCGCTCGACGCCTTCCGGGGGATGCCCGCCGTCGGCACTCCCGAGCAGATCGTCGAGAACCTCACCGCACTGAAGAAGCAGGGGCTCGAGTACGCGATCTTCTACCTTCCCGAGGCCGCCTACGACACCTCGGGGCTGGAACTGCTCGAGAAGGAAGTGCTCCCGCACCTCGCGTGATCCCCACGGCCCCCGAGGGCCACAGCGCTGAGAACTACAGCGCCCGAGGACTACAGCGCCCGAGGACTACAGCGCTGAGAACTACAGGGGCCAGCCGTCCACGGGTCCGGGTGGGTCGTCGGCCGACAGTCCGGCGACCCACACGTCCCGCAGCACGCCCCGCTGGAGCAGGCCGTTGCGGGCAATGCCCTCGTACCGGAACCCGACCCGTCGCGCGACGAGCGCCGAGGCGTCGTTCCCGACGAATGCGCGCCAGGCGACCCGCGGGACGTTCATGCCGTCCTGCGCGAAGGCGAAGCCACATGCCAGTCGCACCGCGGCCGTCGCCGTACCCCGGCCTCGGGCCGTCGGTGCGATCCAGTAGCCGATCTCCGGATCGGCACTCTCACGCGGGACGAATCCGACCATGCCGCAGAACATCCCATCCGCGGAGCTTCGTACGGCCCAATCGGGGAAACCGTTCGCCCACTTGGCCGGAACGACGTCCTCGACGAAGTGCAGTGCGTCGGCCCGGGTGTAGGGGGAGGGCACGGTGGTCCACCGGGCGATCAGAGGATCCCGGCACGCCTCGGTGATGGCGTCGACGTCGGCCGGACCCGGTGGCGAGAGCACCACCGCACCGTCGGTCAGCGTGCGTACTTCCATGTCACCGCAGTCCTGTGTCACCGCAGCTCGGGCGGCAGTTCCTTGCTCGCCAGTTCGAGGCGACGCTCGTCGGTGGCGTCGACCTGGTCCACCATCTTCAGCTTGTCCTTCAGCACGCGCCACTCCACTTCGGGGATCTGCGCGACCGCGTCGGCGATGACCTTCTGATCACGGGTACCCCAGGCGATCGGCATGGGGCCGACCATCTGCCACACCCCCGAGTCGTTGCGGGTCGTGCGGTCGGAAAGGACCGCGGCACACGGCACGCGCTCACCGATCGCGATCCGGTGACCCGGCACCGCCTCCACGTTGCGGGTGACCAGGGCGAAGTGCCGGCCGGACGTCTCGGGTTTGGCGATGTCGACGAGCGCGAGCAGCGTCAGCCCGCGGGCACGCTCGGCGGCGACGACGGCCGGGACGAGAGGGCTGTCGCGGTAGAGCTGTTCGATGGTCCCCACCTTGCGCGGCGCCCACAGCGCCACCCACACCGACGTCGCGGCCGCGACCGCCAGCACGGCGGCGACGATGTACGCCCAGGCTTCGCCGAGCAGGAACAGACCCACCGCACCCGCGACGCACACCAGGCCGACGAATATCGCCGACCACCGCAGACGACGGACATCCGCGAGGGTCTGGTTCACGGCCTTGGCATGGGGCAGGTCCACAGGGAAGTCGAAGCGGCGCACGCCACCAGCTTATTGGAGCCCTTGGGCCGACCACTGTCGGCCTCCGGCGGCGAGCCCGACCACGACGGGCTCGAGCAGAATGCGCACAACGGCGCTTTCGCGCGCAACGGTGACTCGGTGAGGGACGTGGCCACACACTCTGCTGTAGCAGAGATCACACAACCCTCACGGCTTCGAGCCGGACCCCCACACCAGACCTCCGGTCGCGCCCGCGACCCGTGGTCGACGTGTGCCCGGACCGGCCCCGATCACGTCAGAAAGTGGGCACCGCCATGCTCGTCGTCCTCGGCTTCCTGATGGTCGCCACGTTCATGTACCTGATCATGTCGAAACGGGCCACCCCGGTCGTCGGCCTGATCCTGATCCCGGTCGCGTTCGGCCTGATCGCCGGAGCCGGCACCGACATCGGCGACATGATCGTCGACGGCGTCGAAAGTCTCGCCCCCACAGCGGCGCTGCTGTTCTTCGCGATCATCTTCTTCGGCATCATGATCGACGTCGGCCTGTTCGACCCCCTCGTGCGGCTCATCCTGCGGCTCGTGCGCGACGACCCGGCACGACTGGTGATCGGAACCGCTGTGCTGGCGATGGTCGTCTCCCTCGACGGGGACGGGTCCACGACGTTCATCATCACCACCTCCGCACTGTTGCCGCTCTACCTGAAACTGAAGGTCAGCCCGGTCGTCCTCACCGTCGTCGCGGGCCTGGCGAACGCCACGATGAACATCATCCCGTGGGGCGGGCCGACGGTCCGTGCAGCCAGCGCGCTCGGGTTGTCCCCGTCCGACGTGTTCGTCCCGATGATCCCGTCGCTCGTCGTCGGACTCGTGGTCGTGCTGGGCTTCGCTGCTCACCTGGGCTTCGTCGAACGTCGCCGTCTCGGAAAGCTCACGTGGAAGCCCGACCTGATGCCGCTCGGCGCTGGTCCGTCCGGAGTGGGTACGACGGTCGGAAAGGGCACCGATACGACCGACGGGGAGGTCGGTCGGTTGGCTGCCGGACTCGACCCCGACCGTCCGACCCTGCGTCCGCGTCTGCTGCCCTTCAACGCGATCCTCACGGTGGCGCTGCTCGTCGTCCTCGGCCTCGACATCCTGCCGATCCCCGTGCTGTTCATGATCGCCGCCGGTATCGCGCTGGCCGTGAATTTCCCTCGCGTCGTCGATCAGTCCGCCGCGATCGCACGCCATTCGTCGAGCATCGTGTCGGTCGTCGCGATGGTGTTCGCCGCCGCCGTCCTGACCGGCGTGTTCCAAGGCACCGGCATGGTCGAATCGATGGCGTTGTGGCTCACCGGCGTCGTCCCCGACGCACTCGGCCCGTTCCTCGCCGTCATCACCGGCCTGCTCAGCATCCCGATGACCTTCTTCATGACCAACGACGCCTTCTACTTCGGGGTGCTCCCGGTGCTGGCGGAGACGGCAGCGCAGTACGGCATCGAACCGGTCGAGATGGCGCGCGCATCGATCACCGGACAGCCCGTCCACATGCAGAGCCCGCTGGTCCCGGCGATTCTGCTGCTGGTGACCCTCGCCGGGGTGCCACTGGCCGACCATCACCGCAAGGTGCTGTGGCGCGCCGGAGTGGTGTCGGTCGTGATGCTCGTCGTCGGGGTGGTACTCGGGCAGATTCCGTTCGGATGAGATCGGCCCCGGGCCACACTGGACGGATGGGACGAACGGGAGCGACGCCGTGAAACTTCGCACCCAGGTACTTCTGCTCCAGTCCGCGGTGGTGGCGGTGGCACTCGGCATCGGATTCACGGTGTTCGCCACCACCACCGAGGACCGAGTCACCGACGAGCACGGTCAGCGGGCGCTCGCGATCGCACGGTCGGTGTCCGCGGACCCGACCGTGCGGGACGAGGTCGCACGCTATTCGGCCGCCGACGACGGGGTGGTTTCTCCGGACAACCCGGAACTCGCATCCGGTGCGGTGCAGGAGGCCGCCGAGGCCGTCCGCACCGCCACCGGAGCGTTGTTCGTCGTGGTCACCGACGACCAGGGACTCCGGCTCGCGCATCCCGATCCGGAGCAGCTCGGCCGCAGGGTGAGCACCGACCCCACCGAGGCACTCGCCGGACGGGAGGTCGTGACCAGCGAGTCGGGCACGCTCGGCGATTCGGTCCGGGCCAAGGTGCCGGTGAGCGATCCCGTCTCGGGCAGGGTGGTCGGGGAGGTGAGCGTCGGCATCGCCACCGACCGGGTGCGCGCCGACCTGCGCAGCGACCTCGCCGATGCCGTCCTGATCGCGCTCGCAGCACTCGTGTGCGGTGCTGTCGGGTCGTTGCTGCTCGCCAACCGCTGGAAGCGGCTCACTCTGGGACTCGAACCCGAGCAGCTCACCGAGCTGGTCCGCGAACAGGAGGTCGTGCTGCACGGGATCTCCGACGGGGTCGTCGGCACCGACGCCCGCGGCAACGTCACCGTCGTCAACGCCGAGGCGCGTCGTCTGCTCGATCTCGACGACGGAATCGGTCGCAGTGTCGACACCCTCGGAATGACCCCGCGGTTGCTCGACGTGCTGCGCTCCGCGGAGGGCATCCCGGTCGCGGCGACCACCGGCGACCGGGTCGTCGTCGCCGTCTCGCGGCGTGTGGTGCGCGACGGCCGGGATCTCGGCACGGTGATGTCGGTGCGGGACCGGACCGACATCGAGACGCTCACGCGCGAACTCGACGCGGTCAAGGCGATGAGTACGGCACTGCGGGCCCAACGGCACGAGTTCGCGAACCGGCTCCACCTGCTCGACGGACTGCTCCGCCGGGGGCATGCGGAGCAGGCGCTCGAGTACATCGAACAGATCCTCGGTTCGGGTCCGCTCGGTGAACAGCTCGAGGGCATCGACGCGATCACCGACCCGTACCTGCACGCCTTCCTCGTCGCGAAGGCCGCGCATGCGCGCGAGCAGGGAGTCACGCTCGTGCTCGGCGAGAACACGTGGGCGCACGCCACCGTGCGGGCACCCGTCGACGTCACGACGGTGCTCGGCAACCTGCTCGACAATGCGATCGAGGCGGCACGCACGAGCGGGCGCGCTCCGGCCGAGGTCGAGGTGGAACTGATGGAGGACGGTGCCGACCTGCACGTGAGTGTCGCGGACACCGGCGACGGCGTCGATCCCGCGCTGCCCGACGTCTTCGCCGAGGGCGCAACGACCCGCAGCGATCCGACGGTGCCCGGTGGCCGGGGAATGGGGCTGGCGCTGGCACGGCGCATCGCGCGGCTGCACGGCGGCGACGTCGTGCTGGCGGACCGTGGCGGGCAGCGCACGCCGGAGAATCCGACCGGGGGTGCGGTCTTCCTGGCGACGCTGCCCGGGATGCTCGACGAAAGGGACACGGGATGGGCGGAACGGATCTGAAGGTCCTCGTCGTCGACGACGACTTCCGGGTCGCCGAACTCCACGCCTCGGTGGTCTCGGGTGTGGCGGGATTCGAGGTCTGCGCGGTCGCCGGGAGCATCGCGGCGGCCCGGGACGCCGTTCGGGCGGGTCCCGTCGATCTCGCCCTCGTGGACGTGTACCTACCGGACGGCTCCGGGATCGACCTGATCCGGAGCCTCGAATGCGACAGTTTCGTGCTCGGTGCCGCCGGCGAGGGCACGACGGTGCGCGCGGCACTCACCGCCGGTGCGCTGGTGTATCTGGTCAAGCCGTTCGCAAGCACCGAACTGGCCCGGCGGCTGGCGGCCTACGCGCAGTACCGCAGGGTCGTCGCGGGGGAGGAGCTCACCCAGACCGAGATCGACACGGCGCTGGCCGCACTGCGGCCGGTGTTGCCGGCCGCCCGCCCGGCACCCTCGCGTTCGATGACCGAAGAGCTCGTGATGCAGGCGCTCCGGGAATCACCGGAACCGATGTCGGCTGGGGAGGTGGCCGTGACGATCGGGGTGTCGCGCGCGACCGCACAGCGCTATCTCGCGGCGCTCGTCGCGAAGAAACGCCTGCGGATGCAGTTGCGCTACGGCACCACCGGCCGTCCCGAACAGGAATACCGGCCGCAGTGACACGAAGTCCCTGTGACGCGTCGCGCAGGGACGCTCCGCGTCAGCCGATCTGAGGTCCGAGCAGGTCGTCGGCGTCGGTGATCCGGTACGCGTAACCCTGCTCGGCGAGGAACCGCTGGCGATGCGCGGCGTATTCGGCGTCGAGGGTGTCGCGCGAGACCACGGAGTAGAAGTGGGCCTGCCCGCCGTCGTGCTTCGGACGCAGCAGCCGCCCGAGACGCTGGGCCTCCTCCTGACGCGAGCCGAAGGTGCCCGACACCTGGATCGCGACCGAGGCCTCCGGCAGGTCGATGGAGAAGTTCGCGACCTTCGACACGACGAGCACCTTCAGCTCGCCCGACCGGAACCGGTCGAACAGCGCCTCGCGTTCCTTCGTCTTCGTCGAACCCTTGATGACCGGGGCGTCGAGCGCTTCACCGAGCTCGTCGAGCTGATCGATGTAGGCACCGATGATCAGTGTCGGGGCGTCCTGGTGCTGCTCGAGGATCGACTTCACGACCGGGATCTTGGTGCGCGCGGTCGAGCACAGCTTGTACCGTTCCTCGGGCTCGGCGACCGCGTACGCCATGCGCTCGGCGTCGGTGAGGGTCACGCGGACCTCCACGCAGTCGGCGGGGGCGATCCAGCCCTGGGCTTCGATGTCCTTCCACGGCGCGTCGAACCGCTTCGGGCCGATGAGCGAGAAGACGTCGCCTTCGCGTCCGTCCTCGCGCACGAGGGTCGCGGTGAGACCGAGGCGGCGGCGGGACTGCAGGTCGGCGGTCATACGGAAGACCGGCGCCGGCAGCAGGTGCACCTCGTCGTAGATCATCAGCCCCCAGTCGCGGGAGTCGAACAACTCGAGATTGCGGTATTCACCCTTCGACTTGCGGGTGATCACCTGGTAGGTGGCGATGGTGACCGGGCGGATCTCCTTCTTCTCGCCCGAGTACTCGCCGATCTCGTCCTCGGTGAGGGAGGTGCGGGCGATCAGCTCGCGCTTCCACTGGCGCCCGGCGACCGTGTTCGTCACGAGGATGAGCGTCGTCGCGCCGGCCTTCGCCATCGCGGCCGCGCCGACCATCGTCTTACCGGCACCGCACGGCAGCACCACGACACCCGAGCCGCCCGACCAGAACGAGTCGGCGGCCAGTTCCTGGTAGTCGCGCAGGTGCCAGGGGTTCGTCTCGAAGTCCAGCGAGATCGAATGGGCCTCGCCGTCGACGTACCCCGCGAGGTCCTCGGCCGGCCAGCCGATCTTCAGCAGCATCTGCTTGACGCGTCCGCGCTCGCTCGGATGCACGATCACGGTGTCGTCGTCGATGCGCGCACCGAGCATCGGGGCGATCTTCTTGTTTCTCAGGACCTCGGCGAGCACCGCCCGGTCGAGGCTGACCAGGGTCAGGCCGTGGGCGGGGTTCTTGACCAGCTGGAGGC
Organism: Rhodococcus sp. 2G; assembly: GCF_001886355.1. Lineage (NCBI taxonomy): Bacteria > Bacillati > Actinomycetota > Actinomycetes > Mycobacteriales > Nocardiaceae > Rhodococcus > Rhodococcus sp. 2G. The sequence goes on from NZ_CP018063.1 coordinate 104,478, forward strand.
GCCCGTAGCGGCTCATGGTGTCGACGATGTCGACGAGCAGCGCCTGCGGGACGGCGAACCGGGAATGCGAGACCAGCGCGTCGACGACCTGCTCGGCGTCGTGACCGGCGGCACGGGCGTTCCACAATGCCAGCGGCGTCACCCGGTAGGTGTGGATGTGCTCGGGGGCGCGTTCGAGCTCGGCGAACGGTGCGATCGCCTGCCGCGCCTCGTTCGCCCGGTCGTGATCGACCTCGAGGAGCACGGTCTTGTCGGACTGGACGATGAGCGGTCCGTCGGCCACGAGTGCCTCCTGTGGATGGAAAGTAGAACTTTCCCATTCTCCAGGTTCGGGCCGTACCGCGCCACCACGACGGTGTACGGCCGTGCGTTCCCCCGTGGCGGGAACGCACGGCCGACCGGTTTCACGGCGTACTCACCGTGCGAGCGACTGCCGCACCTCCATCACGCACACCAGCGCCTCGGAGATACCGGACCGGTAGCCGGCGTCTTTCTCGGAGGTGGGAGGTCTCGAATCCAGTTCCGATTCGAGTCGTTCCTGGATCTTGTCCAGGGCATGCAGCGTCCGCTTCATTCCAGTACCGATTTTCTCTTTTCTCAGGCCGGCTGTTTCATCGCGCCGGCACGCTCGTCGAGAACGAACACCCGTGCACGCGCCAAGGCGGCGCGATATCCGTGCCGCTGTGCGTCGGTGCCCGTTTCCCGACCGGACAATCCACTTATCTTGTCGTACAGCGCTTCGAGCGCTGCGATTTCGAGATCCATGGCCTGCAACCGGATTCAGCTCCGCTTCCGCTTACGAATGAACTCGCCGGCTTCGGCGGCCTTCTGCCGCTTCTCCTGACGACGTTCCTTCAGGGACTTCGCTGGCTTCTTCGAATTCTTGCCCTTGTCGGCCATTGTCACTCCATCTTCGATGAACAACCACTCGACAAGACCACACCATACGTCATTTCCCGGAAAAAGCCAGTCGCTCGAATTATTCTGTGCGCCATCCGAACACGGCGCTGAAATGTTCCGTACTCCGGTGTCCGGAGTTGATTTCACCGTGCGCTGATCCCTGTCCGGAAGTTCCGCGCGGCCGATACCGTCACCGGCGATGCTGTGCAGACAGAGGACGTCCACAGCCCGGGCGGACGGGGGAGAGCGATGGGCCGGACCGTGATCGCAGGCCGCAGTGCCTCGCGTCGCGAACACCGTGCGTGTCGTGTCGTCCACCGATCGCGGTTCCGTGGCTGTCCGCACTGTCGCTGTTCTCCGTACCGTGACCGCTGATTTCGGGACTGCGGTTTCCAGGACTGCTGTCCTCGCGGTCGGGCCCGCGCTCGGGTTCCCGCTCGTCTTCCGGTGGCGCACGTCGGCGTATTCGCGCGATGTCGCGCCCCTCACCTTCGCAAGGAGTTCTCATGATCGTGTCCTCACTCGTGCGCTCTCGAAGATCGCGCGCTCCGATCGTCGTCGCGGCCGCACTGAGCGTCGTGCTCACCGGGTGCGCCGGCGGTTCGACCGGGGGATTGTCCGCCGACGCCGAAATCCCCGAGGAGATTCCACCGGGGACGTCGTTGAGCATTGCCGTCAAGCCCACCCGTATCCAGCTCGAAGCGACCGGTCGTATCGACGAGTTGCCGTTCACGGTGTCGGACTGGCCCGACGTCTCGGCCGGTCCCGACGTCATCCAGGCGTTCCGCGGCGACGCCGTCGACCTCGCGGTCAATGCGGCGATTCCTCCCATCCAGGCCCGTGCCACCGGGCTCGACGCCAGGATCGTCGCCGTACGCGAGAAGGATTCGCCGCAGTACTCGCTCGCGACGGCACCCGGTACAGACATCGATTCGTTGGACGACCTGCGCGGCAGGAAGATCGCGTTGTCGCCGGGGCAGGCCCAGGGTGTCGTCGTGCTCCGGACGCTGAAGTCGGCCGGAATCGGTCTCGACGAGGTGGAATTCGTCGAACTACCGAGCACGCAGTTCCTCACGGCGCTCCAGGCGAAACAGGTCGACGTCGCACCGCTGGCGGAACCTACCCTCACGAAGTACCTGAACCAGTACGAAACCGAGGGCGCGCGAGGGGTGTTCACGCCCGAGGTCGACGCGTTGAGTGTTCTGTGGGCTCCGGTGTCCGTGCTCGAGGATCCTGCGAAGGTCGCGGCGATCAAGGAATTCATCCCGTTGTGGGCACAGGGTGACGTCTGGGCGTGGGAGAACCGGGACGAGTGGATCCGGAAGTACTACGTCGAGAGCGAGGGGGTGTCGTACGAGGACGGCAGGCGGATCGTCGAAACCGTCGGCCAGAAACCGGCATATCCCATCGACTGGGACTCCGCGATCGAATGGACGCAGGAGACCTCGGAACTGCTCGACGAGGCCGGATGGTTCGACGAGTTCGACGTCGAGCAGATCTTCGATCGCAGATTCGAAACTATTGCCGCGGATTCGGTTCCGCAGGAGTACCGGAAGGGGTCGGATTCGTGACCGGCACACTGACACGGCCGGTGGAGGTCGGCGCCCGCCCACCGGACCCCACCGATCAGCCACCGACGGAGGGGATCAGGCCGCTCCGGCGGCTCGGTCTCCGCAAGGCCGTCCCGTTCTCGCGCATGACCGGCGTGGTTCTGCTGCTCGTCGTGTGGGCGATCGGGTCGGGTGCCGGATGGATCGACGACCGCAAGCTCTCCGCTCCCTGGACAGTGGTGACCAGCGCGGTCGAACTCGTCGCGGAAGGAACTCTGCAACAACACATCCTGGCATCGTTGAGCCGTGCCGTGCTGGGCTTCGTGATCGGATGTGTCATCGGCACCGCGCTCGCGCTCGCATCCGGCCTGACGCGCACCGGTGAAGCACTGATCGACGGCCCCGTGCAGTTCAAGCGTGCGATCCCGACGCTGGGTCTCATCCCGCTGCTGATCCTGTGGCTCGGCATCGGCGAGACCTTCAAGATCACGGTGATCGCACTCGGGACGGTCGTGACCATCTACATCCAGACGCACAACGCTCTCACGGCCCTCGAACAGCGCTACGTCGAACTCGCCGAGGTCCTCGCTCTCACTCGCGCACAGTTCGTGTGGAAGGTGGTGCTGCGAGGAGCGCTGCCCGGATTCTTCCTCGGTCTGCGCCTGGCGGTGACCGGTGCGTGGCTCACCCTGATCGTGGTCGAGAGCATCAACGCCGTGAGCGGCCTGGGCAAGATGATGTTCAACGCCCAGAACTACGGTCAGCCGGACGTCATCCTCGTCGGATTGCTCGTCTACGGCATCTTCGGTCTGGCATCCGACGCCGGTCTCCGGTTGGTCGAGCGTCGGGCGCTCGCCTGGCGGAAGACGCTGGGCGGATGAGCGCCGTACGCATCCGCGGCCTGATCCGCGGCTTCGGCGACCGGAACGTGCTCGACGGGCTCGACCTCGAGATCCCCGACGGACAGTTCGTCGCCCTGCTCGGCAGGAGCGGATCCGGGAAGTCCACCCTGCTGCGTGCGCTCGCCGGCCTCGACTACGACGTGGAGATCCGGGGCGGCGCCCTCGCGGTACCGGAGAAGGTCTCCGTCGCCTTCCAGGACTCCCGCCTGCTGCCCTGGCTGCGCGTGCTCGACAACGTCACGCTCGGGCTCGACAGGCAGGGCAGGAACCGGGGATCCGAGATGCTGGCCGAGGTCGGCCTGGCCGGGCGCGAGGACGCCTGGCCGCTCGAACTCTCCGGCGGGGAGCAACAGCGTGTCGCGCTGGCCCGGGCCCTGGTGCGGGAGCCGCAGTTGCTGCTCGCCGACGAGCCGTTCGGCGCGCTCGACGCCCTGACCCGCATCAGGATGCACGGACTGCTCGACGATCTCGTCCGCGCGCACCGTCCCACCGTGCTGCTCGTGACTCACGACGTCGACGAGGCGATAGTGCTCGCCGACCGGATCGTCGTGCTGGACGAAGGGCGCCTCGCTGTCGACTGCCACGTGGATCTCGACAAGCCCCGTTCCATCACGGATCCCGGTTTCCGGGACATCCGTGAAGACCTCCTCACCGCCCTCGGTGTCATCACGCAACTGTGACGAAAGACCTTTCACGACAGGAGAAGACATGACCGATCGTCGATTGCACCTCAACGCCTTCCTCATGCCCGTCGGCCATCACGAAGCGGCCTGGCGTCTGCCGGAGAGCGACCCGAACGCGAATCTCGACATCCAGCACTACATCTCGCTCGCCCGCACCGCCGAGCGTGGCAGGTTCGATTCGGTGTTCCTCGCCGACAGCCCCGTGCTGTTCGCGAATCCCGAACGGCGTCCGAGCGGCAAGCTCGAACCCACGATCATCCTCACCGCGATCGCGACGGCCACCGAGCGGATCGGTCTCATCGGGACCGCGTCGACGACCTACAACGAGCCCTACAACCTCGCGCGTCGATTCGCATCGCTGGACTTCGTCAGCGGGGGACGGGCCGGCTGGAACATCGTCACTACCGCCGGTGACGACGCCGCTCGCAATTTCGGTCTCGACGGCGTGCCGGCGCACAAGAGCCGCTACGCGCGGGCCGCCGAGTTCGTCGAGGTGTCGACCAAGCTGTGGGACAGCTGGGAGGACGACGCGATCGTCGCCGACAAGGAGGCGGCGATCCACGCCGACTCCGCGAAGGTCCACACCTTCGAACACGAGGGAGAGTTCTTCTCGGTGGCCGGGCCGCTCAACGTGCCGCGGTCGCCGCAGGGCTATCCGCTGCTCGTGCAGGCGGGCTCGTCGGAGAACGGCAAGGACTTCGCCGCGCTGTACGCCGAGGCGATCTTCACTGCTCAGCCCACCTTCGAGGAGGGCAAGGCGTTCTACGACGACGCGAAGGATCGGGTCGGCAAGGTCGGCCGCGACCCGCGGCAGGTGCTGATCCTCCCAGGCATCGTGCCCGTCATCGGCGATACGGAGAATGAGGCACGCGAACTCGACGCCGAACTGGCCCGGCTGATCTCGCCCGAGTACGCGCGCCACCAGCTTGCCGAACGGTTCGGGTTGCGGCCGGAGCAGCTTCCGCTCGACGAGCCGCTGCCGGAGAACCTGCCGTCCGAGGACGAGATCGAGGGAGCCAAGAGCCGGTACACGCTCATCGTGCAGCTCGCGCGACGGGAGAACCTCACGGTGCGGCAGCTCATCGAACGCCTCGGCGGCGGTCGCGGCCATCGAACCTTCGCGGGCACGGCCGAGCAGGTGGCCGACACGATCGAGCACTGGTTCCACAGCGGCGCGGCCGACGGCTTCAACATCATGCCCGCCGTGCTGCCGTCGGGGCTCGAGAAGTTCGTCGACGGTGTGGTGCCGATCCTGCAGGAGCGCGGTCTGTTCCGCACCGAGTACACCGAATCCACCCTGCGTGGGCACTACGGGCTCCCACGGCCGGAGAACCAGTTCACCGTCGGCGGGGCGTTCGTGGGGTTCGCGACGCAACGCTGAGCCTCTCCGCCCACGGGCCGGTGGTGGGCGGTTCCAGGCGATGCTCGATCAACCGCACCCGGGTCCGTCGTCAGTCGACCAGCGCCACCGACGTGACGCGGTGCAGGACGAAGCTGCGCACCGAGCCGGTCGCCGGGTCGAAGGCCTGCACCTGCCCGCCGCCCACCGACACCGGGTCGACGATGCGGCGCGTCGCCACACCCTGAGCGTCGACGTAGCCGAGGGTGACGCTGCGCTTGCCGTGCACGGCCAGTTGCAGCAGCGCGAGCGTCGCCGCACCGCCGGACCGGCTGCCGTCACCACGTGCCGAGGCCGTCGGTGTCGCGGACTCCGCACGGTCGCCGGCGCGCAGCGTGCGCACGAGGGTGTCGAGCTGCTCGTCGCTCGGCGCGATGGGCCCGGCATAGCGGGCCCGGGCACGCGGCATCGCGACGCGGGCACCCCGGGGCCGTAGATCCACGATCGCTCCCGATGCGTCCTCCCCGGCGGGAGCGAAACCAGCGGCGCGCAGCTCGGTGAGCACCTCGGCGAGAGGCGCCTGCGAGATCGCGACGGTCGGGGCGACCGCGCGCAGGGCGAGCGTGGCGGCGACCGGGGCGGACAGTACCTCGGTGAGCAGAGCCGGATCGTCGGCGCGGACGAAGGACGTCGCCACACCGGCCCGCAGGCGTCCGTGGCGACGCGCGACGTCGTCGATCAGGTAGGTAAGCGACTGCGGCACCGGGGTGCGCGAATGCGTCGCGAACAGGCCGTGCAGGTCGCTCGCGCCGAGCCCGGCGTCGAGCGCGCGCCGGATACTGCTCTCGCCGATCCGGTAGACGGTCGCGGCACCGGCCGATTCGACGTCGGCGACGAGCGCGATCCGCTCGCCGAGTTCGGGGACGAGCGGTCCGGGGGCGACGACCGTGAGGTCGGCCTGGACGAGCACGTAGTCGACGGGTTCGGGGAGCACCGCTGCCATCTCGGCCTCGGCGTCGCCGCCGTGCAGCAGCGCCTTGCCCGGCGACGCGAGCATGCCGTGCGCGACGAGACCGAGTGTCGTCGCCTCGCGCACGGTCTCCACGACGCTCGTCGTGTCGAAGCGACTCGCCCAGCGAGGACGACGCCACGCCGCAGCGGTACGCAGGTCGGCGACGTCCGTGCCCGCCGCCGGCACGTCGGAGAGGGCGTCGAGCAGCAACCGGCGGTCGCGGGCGGCAGTAGGGGACTTCACCTCGTCGGACAGCGCGGCGACCGGCTTGTCGTTCTGGTCGCGCCGGCCGATCAGCCAGGGCCGGCGCGGCAGATCGAGCCAGGCACCGGCGAGCACGGCCCAGCGGTAGGCGGGGGAGGACGCGAGCCACGCGTCGGTGGCGGTGGTCGGTGCCCAGTGATCGTCGTCCCCGGGTGTCGGCGGATCGGGGAGGCCCCGCGCGATCAGACCGGCACCCGCGAGGACCTCGACGACGAGCGCCGTCTCGTCGTCGTCGAGTCCGACCGCCTTCCCGATGCGATGCAGTTCGCGGACACCGAGCCCACCGGCCTTGAGGACGGGGGCGGCTTGCGCACCGAGGGTGTCGAGAACGTCTTCGCAGTGCCGCAGCAGTTCGAGGGCGGCGCCGCCGGCGGTCGCATTGACGTCGGCGGTCGATCGGGTGGGTTTCGGTGCGCGCGGGGGAGCGAGCGCCGCCGGATCGAAGGGAGCGTCGTCGCGCAGTGCCTGGCCCACCCGGTGGGGGAGTTCGACGGTCTCGTCGTCGATGCGGAAGAGCAGCCCGGCGGCGAGCAGTTTCTGCACGGGCCGGTCGGCGGGGGTGTCCGGTGCGGCGTCGCGGGTCCGACCGATCGGGGACGTACGCGACAGGGTGTCGAGGATGCTGCGCTGCTCGGGCGGAAGAGCCGCGAGGAGGTCGTCGAGCTCCTGCCGGGACGGTCCGGTGACGTCGCCGGTGCGTCCGACGCGCCACGGAACGGCGTCCACGGCGGCGGCGACGAGACGCAGTTCGTCGGTGGACCCCCACACGAGCAGCAGCGAGCGCAGGGTGGACAGGATCCGGTCGAGATTCCTCGCGCTGATGCGGCCGGAGACCTCGTCGAGCACGGCGGCGCGGGAGACGGGGGTGTCCACCGCTCCGAGACGGGCCAGCACCTCGATGATCCCGAAGGCGGCGGTGTCGAGTTCGTCGGCCGCACGGAACACCGAGGCGCGTTGCTGAGCCCGGCTCGCGAGCACGTTCATGCTCGCCGGTGGCGGCACTACGAGATCCGGACGGGCGCGCAGCGTGGCGGCCAGATCCGTGTCGCGTCGACCTGCCAGCCAGCGGGCGAGGGAGTCCGAGGCGGTGTCGGGAGCGGGCGTGGTCGGGGACATCCCCTCCAGATTAGAGACCTGCGGTAGCAGGCCCCGAACTCACCTGCCAAAATGAGCGCATGGCTACCTCTTCGAAAAAGCATTACGTCGACCACGGATGGCCCGAGCTGGCCGACGGTGAGCACGCTGTCACCGAACTGTCGTCCACGCGTTCCGGTCCGCTCTCCCCGTACGGTGAGGACACCGTGTTCCCGTTGCCGGTCGAGGACCTGCCCTACACGCATCCGAAGACGGTGATCAACCGCTGATCCGATCGCGGATCACCGAACAGACTCTTCCGTACGGCGCCCGGTCCCTTCGTGGGGGCCGGGCGCCGTCGTGTGTGAGGGATGAACGAAGGTCGTCCGCATATGCGGAAGGGCCTCGCACCGTGAACGGTGCGAGGCCCTTCCGGGATGTTCGGGGTGTTACTGCGGGAGCACCGCGCGAACGGCGTCCAGGATGTTCGGGTCGAGCTCGACACCGGCGTCCTGGAGTGCGGTGACGCCCTGCTCGAAGCCGGCCAGGATGCCCTGGACCTCGGCGGGGACAGCGGGGGTCTCCGGAAGCTGCGGGACAGCGTTCTGGATGGCCGGCGCAGGGGTCTCGGCGGGCGCCGCGTCGACGGAGCGCTGCGTGGGCGCGCTCGACAGGCCGAGGCTCGACGAGCAGGAGGGCCATGCGCCCCAGCCCTGGCCGGCGAGGACACGCTCGGCGACGGCGATCTGCTGCTCGCGGCTGGCCTGGCTGGCCGAGGCGGCGTATTCCTGGCCGCCGTAGGCGTTCCAGGTGCTCGGCGAGAACTGCAGGCCACCGTGGTAGCCGTTGCCGGTGTTGATTCCCCAGTTGCCGCCGGACTCGCACTGTGCGAGGCGGTCCCAGTCGGAGTCGGGGGCGGCAGCGGCCGTGCCGCTGAACGCGACACCCGTGACGCCGAGGACTGCGCCCGTCAGCGCGAACTTCGCGACGGTACGACCGGTATTGGTGGGCTTGCGATGGCGTCCGCTCATGTCGGTTCCGTGTTCCTCTCCGTACGCACCTACGAGGTCAGCTGTCGGGTTCGGGCTGAAGAGGTCGCCCGGCCGTGTCGCTCCGTTGGGAGCGCCTTCGGCTTCACCCCGAGGACCGTCGCGCTTGCGTCGGCCCGGGCCTCCTGGACACCGTCCGGCTGTGGGCCGATCGGTTCCTGGGAGACCGGTGGGTCCCCCGTTTCCTGTCCCCTGTGGATCGTTCGTCGGGACTTCCGGAACCACGGGACAGGAATTTGGCGCGGCGGTTCCGGACCGGTCGAGCCAGGCGGTTCGACCGGACATGACGGTAACGGTTCCGAGGGCGAAGTGTCACCAATTGATAACGCGCCGATTCGTGTGGCGACAGACGTGTGTGGCGCGGACCAGGGAATGAAGTCCCAGGTAGTGGGGTCCGGGTACCCGAAATTTCGTTTCGAGTCCTGCTCGTTATCGGCTCGTTATGTGAGAAAGATCACATGTAACTCGGGCGGGCATCCACAGGAACGATCTCCTTCCCCAGGGGCATCAGGGAGATCGGGATCATCTTCAGGTTGGCGACGGCGAGCGGGATGCCGATGATCGTGACGGCCATGGCGAGCGCGGTGGCGATGTGGCCGAGGGCCAGCCAGATACCGGCCACCAGGATCCAGATGACGTTGCCGATCAGCGACATGGTGCCGGCCGTCGGCTTGTCGACCGTCGTCTTGCCGAACGGCCAGAGCGCGTAGATACCGATCCGGAACGACGCGATGCCGAACGGGATGGTGATGATGAGGATGCAGCAGATCAGACCTGCCGCGAAGTAGCCGAGCGCGAGCCACAGCCCGCCGAAGATCAACCAGATGATGTTGAGCAGGATCCTCATGTCCGGTCTCCGTTCCGAGCGCGCCGGCCCGAGCGCAGCGCGAAGGCGATGGCGAGGGCGAAACCCAACGGCCATGCGAGGGTCAACAGATACAGCGCGAGTCCGGGCGTGCCGTCGGTGACCGCCGGAATGAGGAAGATGGCGACGACCGCCACCACACCGACGACGAAGCAGGCGATCGCGGCTTTCAGGAGGCCGTTACGCGGGGCGGCAGACGAATCCGAAGATGAAGTACCCACGTGACCACGGTAGTCGCCGCAAGGACGGACGGTGACGTCCGGGAGCGGGAAGACGATTCGGGAGCGGACCCACCTCTGCGGGTACACTGACAGGTGTCTACGCGTCCCGCTCGACCGAGCCGGGGCGCGTTGTTTTGCATGGTAAACGGGTTGCCCCGCTGTGGGGCACAGCTTTCGAGGAGCAGGTGAGCGCGGTGCCGACCGGCAAGGTGAAGTGGTACGACGTCGAGAAGGGCTTCGGCTTCCTGTCCCAGGACGAGGGTGAGGACGTCTACGTCCGCGCCTCGGCACTGCCGGAGGGAGTGGAAGCGCTCAAGCCCGGTCAGCGCGTCGAGTTCGGTATGGCGGTGGGCCGTCGGGGTCCGCAGGCGCTGAAGGTCGAGCTCCTCGAGCAGCCCACGTTGCGGCAGGGTCGCCGCGAGGCTCCCGCCCAGCAGAAGCGCCGCGCGCCGGACGAACTGCACGGCATGGTCGAGGACATGATCAAGTTGCTCGAAGCAGCGGTCCAGCCCGATCTGCGGCGCGGGCGTTACCCCGACCGCAAGACCGGGCAGCGCATCTCCGAGGTCATGCGGGCGATCGCGCGCGAGCTCGATCACTAGGGACGAACCACGACGGGCCGTCCTCGCCGTGTGCGAGGACGGCCCGTCGTCGTATGCGGGGTCGGGACTCAGAACGTCTTGACGGCCCACACGGCGTGCGCGATCGGTTCACCGGCCTCGTCGACGACGGCCGACGGCAGCTGGATCTCCACTCCGAGCAACTGCAGCTCCGGGGAGCTCTCCACGGTGAGGGTGCGGCGTGCACCGGCCTCGAACATCGCGCCGTCGATGTAGGTCTGCCCGGTCTGCGTGTCGCCGTAGACGGTGAGGATGCGCCACGGAGCATCGGCGATCTCGTTCGGAAGCGACAGCTGCAGCGGGTAGCCGGCCGGCACGTCGAGCTGACCGATCGGGTTCTCCACGCAGTCCTCGAGATAGAGATTGCAGTGCTGCGCGGGATCGACCGTCACGGTCTTTCCCCGTGCGTACGCGGTGATGGTGGGGAGCGTGGGCTCGGCCGAATCGACCAGTTTCCACACCGTGGCGGCGACTCCCGCTACCACGACCACCAGGGCCACCAGCAGCAGCGCGAGAGTCTTCTTCGTCCGGGCCTGCAACTCAACTGTTCCAATCTTCGGTGGGGGATCCACCGGCGCGCCTCCGCCCGGCAGCCGTCTCGGTGGAGACGCGTTCGGGTCGACGGCCGCCGAATCCCGGCAGCAATGTCCCCCCACGGTATGTCAGCACCGTCTGCGCGAATCCGAGAACCAGCACGACGGAGACCACAGCGAACCCGAGCCACAGTTCGGTCGGCAACAGCACACCCATCGCTCCGCCGAACACCCAGCTGAGCTGGAGAACCGTCTCGGACCTGCCGAATCCGGACGCGATGGACTCCTCGGGAAGGTCCTGCTGGAGCGATGCGTCGAGCGAGACCTTGGCCAGCGCGCTGGCGCACGCCGCCACGAGCGCCGCCAGCGCGGCGGCCAGGACGTTGCCGGTCGCAGCGACGACGGCGGACACGACGACGACCGCGGCGGTGCACCGCACGACGATGAGAGCGGGCCGTCCGAGCGCGAGTCGCGCTCCGGTCGCGTTGCCCGCGAAGTTGCCGACCGCGGCGGCGGCACCGACACCACCGAGCATCGCGGCCTGCATGAGCGGATCCTGTCCGGTGGTGTTCTTCGCGACGAACGCCATGAACAAGGTCAGGAAGCCGGTGAGGATGCGGATCGTGCCGTTGCCCCACAGTCCGGTCACCACCGCCCGTCCCAGCGGCTGCTTCCGTTTCCCGGACTTGGTGACGATCACCTCGGTCACGGTGTCGGCGTTCAGCACCTCGGTGCGCGCGTCGGAGCGGTGGTACGACAGCGTCGCCGGCACCTCACCCTCGGTGACCTCGACCCAGGCGGGGATACGCATGCTCAGGTAGGCGCCGAATGCGGTAATCCCGGCGCACAGCCACAGTGCGCCCGACGAACCGAATGCCCATGCCGCGGCCGCCGCGATCGCGCCGGCACCGATCGTGCCGCCGACCAGGCCGAAGACCGTCAACCGGGAGTTCACCCGCACCAGATCGATCTCCGGTGGCAGGACTCTGGGTGTCACCGCGGATTTGAGCACCGCGAACGATTTGCTCAGCACCATCATGCCGAGCGCCGCCGGATACAACAGCCAGCTGTCGAAGTTGAACACCAGCACTACCGCGAGCACCGTGCGCAGCGCGAAGGACGTCGCCAGCGCGACGCGACGACCGTGCTGCAACCTGTCGAGCAGCGGCCCGATGAGCGGGGCGATGATCGCGAACGGCGCGATCGTGATGAGCAGATACAGCGCGACCTTCGTCCTGTCCTCACCGGTGGCCGCCGAGAAGAACAGGGTGTTCGCGAGCGCGACGGCGATGGCCGCGTCGGAGGCGAAGTTCGCCATCGTCGCGTAGGTGAGCGCCGTCAGGCCCGACTTGTCGGCGCCGTCGGCCGTGGCCGCTCGGCGGAAGGTCGCGATGCCCTTCGAGGTGAGTTCGCGGCTGCGCAGGGCCGCGACCCGCGTCACCGTCAGTTTCCGCGGCATGCGCGGAGCGCGCGGTGAGTCGGTCTCGGACGAGGACTCCGCCCGACCGGCCGCCGACGCACCCGGCGGTCGGCGCGGATGGTCGACGGGATGCAGGGGCGGCAGGGGAGTGCGACGGCCCGAGACGCGGCGCGGAGGCGGATAGTTGCTGTACCCCGGATGCTGCGAACCCGGGACACGGCCGTCCGCTCCCTCGGGGGCGGGTCGCTCGTCCGGTTCGGTCACGTCTTCGATTCTTCCCCACGCGATAGCGGCTGTAACACAAGGGCGGCACGTGGCCCGAGTGACGCGTGCCGCGATCGGTATGCCACCCGGATCACTCCACGAAACGCACTTCGAACAGCGTCGGCCAGTACTTGCCCGTCACCAGGAACCGATCGGTCCCGGGGATCCGTGCGATGCCGTTGAGGACGTCCACATCGGCTCCCGCGGGCAGCCGATCACGCAGCGGAGCCGCGTCGACCCGGGCCTCCACACGGCCCGAGGCCGGATCGATCAGCACGATCTCGTCCGTCTGCCACACGTTCGCCCAGACCCTGCCGTCCTCGGCGCACTCGAGTTCGTTGAGCTTCGACACGGCACGTCCGTCCCGGTGCACGGTGACGCGCCCGAGTTCGTCGAAGGTGACGGGGTCGCGGAAGATCAGCTCGGCCGAGCCGTCGCTCATCACCAGACGGCCGGGTTGCGCGCACAGCCCCCAGCCCTCGCCGTCGTAGTCGACCCGGCGCTTCTCGAGCAGGGTGTCGCGATCGCGGAGGACGGCCGTGCCGTCCTTCCAGGTCAGCTGCCACACCTCGTCGCCGACCACGGTGATGCCCTCACCGAAGAGGTCGTCGAGGACGGGTTCGCGGGTGCGCTCGGTCTCGGCGAGGGTGACGGTCCCGCCGTCGAGGTCGACCTCTCGGGCCGACACCCACGAGCGCCCGGCCCGGCCGGTGCCTTCGAGCAGTTCGCCCTCATCGATCTCGAGGCCCTGGGTGAACGCCTCCGGATCGTGGGGGTGCGTGGCGACGACTTCCACACCGAGTTCGGTGGCGGGTGGACCGGGTTCGGCGACGAGATCGTCGCCGCATCCGGCGGTGGTGACGCAGACGACCGTCGCGACCGCGGCCGAGAGGAGAAGACGGGGCACGCGCCCATCCTGCACCTCGCGTGTGAACGGTGCCTGTACGACCTTCCGCGACCCGCAGGCGCCGGAGCAGACAGGTCAGGCAGAATGGGGGTCGTGAGTGTTGCCTCTGCTTCCACTTCCCGAGGAACGAACCCCGTGGTCGATCCGGCGGTGCGTTCCGTGCTCGCCGACGCCGTCGACCTCGCTCGGGCCGCACTCGACGAACTCGGAGACGGTGGAGTCGGCGCCTATCTGGGCGTGACGCGCGAGGACGAGTGCTCGGCCACCCATCGTTTCGCCTCGGAGCTGCCGGGTTACCGCGGTTGGCAGTGGGCCGTCGTCGTGGCCGCCGCCCCGGATTCGGATCGGGTGACTGTGAGCGAACTCGTGCTCCTGCCCGGTCCCGACGCGCTCGTCGCCCCCGCGTGGGTGCCGTGGAGCGAGCGGATCCGTCCCGGCGATCTGGGTCCCGGCGACCTGCTGGCTCCCGCTCCCGACGACGTGCGCCTGGTTCCCGGCTACATGCTGTCCGGCGACCCCGAGGTCGATGAGACCGCCCTCGAGATCGGGCTGGGCCGCAAGCAGGTCATGAGTCTGGAAGGTCGCCTCGAGGCAGCGCAGCGCTGGTTCGACAGCGAATACGGTCCCGACTCGGAGATGGCGAAGGCCGCTCCGTCCTCGTGCCGCCTGTGTGGTTTCTATCTTCCGCTCGCCGGATCGCTGCGTGCGGCCTTCGGCGTCTGCGGCAACGAGTTCGCCGCCGACGGTCACGTCGTGCACGCCGAGTACGGATGCGGCGCGCATTCCGACACGACCTTGCCCACCGGCGCCGGCTCGCCGATCTATGAGGCGTTCGACGATTCGGCAGTGGAGGTCGTCGAGGTCGGACCGGCCTGCTCGGCGCCTGCGGAGTCCGCGACCACCGAGGTCGTGAGCACCGAGGTCGTGAGCACAGAGGTCGTGAGCACCGAGTCCACGCCGACCGATTCCACGGACGAGCTCGCCCCCGAGTCGTCTGCCCCCGAGTCGTCTGCCCCCGAGTCGTCAGCGTCCGAGCCGTCCCCGTCCGAGTCGGAACAGACCGACTGACGTGACCCGGCCGGACCCCGCGGATCCGTTCGGGACCGCGGCGTTACGCGAAGGGATCCTCGCGGCCTGGTCGTCGTCGCCCACCCGTCTGCGCGAGGACGCGGCGACCGAGGCCGATCATGTCCGCGCGGGTTACCGCGACCGCGTGTTGACCGAGCTCGCCCAGAACGCCGCCGACGCCGCCGCGCGTGCCGATGTACCGGGTGAGCTGCGTGTCTGGTTCGCCGACGGCCGTCTCCACGTCGCGAACATCGGTGAGCCGCTCCACGAGGGCGGTGTCCACGCGCTGACCGCACTGCGCTCGTCGAACAAGACCGGCGCCGGATCCACCGTGGGGCGGTTCGGTGTCGGCTTCACGGCGGTGCTGTCGGTCTCCGACGACATCGAGGTGCGTTCGCGCACCGGTTCGCTCCACTTCTCGGCCGAGCGCACCCGCGCGGTGCTGGCCGAGCGGAACCTGCCCGAGCCGGAGTCGGGTGTCCCGGCGCTGCGCCTGGTGTGGCCGACGGAGGCCCCGCCGGCGACCGGCAGCGACACCGAGGTCGTGCTGACCCTGCGCCCCGGGGTGGACCCGGTCGCACTGCTCGACGCCTTCCGATCCGAGGCCCACGACATCCTGCTCGAACTCCCGGGCTTGCACACCGTCCTCGTCGCCGACGACGAATTCACCCGTCACCGGCGCGAACTCGACAGCGGCCTGTGGGAGGTGCGGATCGGCGATCGCACCTGGTGGGAGTTCACCGGAGCGTCGGCGCGATGGCTGGTGCCCGTCGTCGACGGGCGGGTCGACCCGGTCCGCAGCGATGTCCTGCGTGCCCCCACCCGCTCCGACGAGGAGCTGTCACTTCCCGCGATCGTCGTCGCCGACGTCGCCATGCAACCCGACCGGAGGCGCGTGCTTCCCGGAGCCCACGTCGAGAACGTCGCCCGCGGATACGCGCGGTTCGTCGCGGCTCTGCCCGCCGAGCAGCGACTCGACCTCGTGCCCCTGCCGGGTTTCGCGCGCAGCGAGGTCGACGAACGCATCCGCGAGGCGATCCTCGACGAGTTGGCTGCCGGCGCGTGGCTTCCCGCCGCCGACCGCAGCGCCGATCTGGTGCCCGACCGGGCCGTCGCACTTCCCGGTCTCACCGACGACCTCGCCGACGTCCTCGGCGAGGTGGTCCCGGGGCTCGTGATCCCCGAGTTGTGCGGGCCGCGACATGCGTCCGCGCTGTCCGCCGTCGGCGTGCACCGGCTCGGTCTCGCGCGACTGGCCGAACTGCTCTCCGGGCACGAACGCGATCCGAAGTGGTGGAACCGCCTGTACGAGGCGCTCACTCCGCTCGTCGTCGACGCGGTCGCGGCCGAGGAACTCGCATCGCTGCCGGTTCCGCTGTCGGACGGACGGACCGTGACCGGCCCGCGTACGGCCGTTCTCGCAACGCAACTGCAGGATATCGGCCCGGTGTCCATGCCGTGGGTGCGTCTCGTCCATCCCGACGCCGCGCATCCGCTGCTCGCCTGGCTCGGAGCCGGCACCGTGACGGTCGAGGACCTGCTCGCCGACCCGGCGCTCGTCGCGGCCGTCGAGGACACCGATCCCGACGACCTCCACCCGGAGGGCGACCTCCCGGCCGGTGAGCTCGCCGACGTCGTGCTGCGACTGGTGCCGCTCGTGTCGCCCGCGGCCGTGCCCCGCGAACTCGGGGCACTGCTGCTGCCCGACACCCACGGCGACCTCGTCCCCGCCGACGAACTCCTGCTTCCCGGTGCACCGCTCGCAGAAGTACTCGTCGAGGACGCGCCCTTCGGCACCGTCGACGCGTCCGTCGTCGACCGGTACGGGGCCGACGCCCTGCGGGCGATCGGTGTGGGCTGGGGATTCACGGTCCTGCGTGCGGAACTGCCGACCGGCCCCGACCACGATCTGCCCGACGAACACCTGTGGTGGGAGCGGCTCGACGACGATCCCGAGGTGCTCGTCGCGGTGCGCGACCTCGATCTCGTCGACGATCGCCGCTGGTCGCGGGCGTTGACCCTGCTGGCCGCCGAGCCCACGACGGCCGAAGCGATCGCCGACCCCGCCGGATATACGGCGTGGTATCTGCGCACCCGCGCGTCGCTCGACGGCCGACCTCTGGGCCACTACCGGTTCGCCGACGACACCCTCTTCGAAGGTCTGCTCGATCCCTGTACCCACCCCGACGCATCGGCCTTCCGCAGCGCCCTCGCCGGAACGCGGATCGACGACATCGAACTGGCACAGACACTGCTCGACCGGCTCGCGGACGACAGCAGGTCGCCGGGGCCGGCCGCGATCGTCGCCGCGCACGACGCGCTCGCCGCGGCGTTCTCGTCGGGTGGTCTCGATCCCGAGTCGGTCACTCTGCCCGACGGGGTGCGCAGCCTGTCGGGTGTCGTCGTCGACGCAGTCGACGCTCTCGTACCCGACCGTCCGTGGTTCGCGGCCGCGATCCCGCACGACCGCCTCGTCACCGGCGGCAGGGGAACCGCCCACGCGCTCGCGGACGTGCTCGACATCGCCGTGGCGTCCGCGGTGGTCGACGCCGAACCCGTCGAGCAGGGGAGGAGTTCGACGTGGGAGCGCGAACCGGCCGCGGTCCTGGCCGGAATCGTCGCCGGGGTGCCGCTTCCGCGCGGCGTACTCGCGCTGCACGACCGACTCGTCCTCCGCTGCTCCGGAGCCCTGACCGGTGAGGTCGAGGTCCCGTGGTGGGTCGACGCGACCGGCACCGTCCACAGCACACCGATCGGCCTGGCCGCGGCACTCACCGCGCTCACGGCTCCGGACGTGAGAACCGAACCGTGACGCTCGATGCCGCGGTGCTCGACTGGATGGTGTCGCTCCGCGAGCCGTGGCTGACCACCGCGGTGACCGCACTCACCCACACGGGCGGGGGAGTCGCGACGAGCCTGATCGCCGCGGCGACGACGCTGCTGCTGGTGCGGGCCGATCGCCTGTCCGACGCCGTCCTCGTCGCCGGAGCGGTCCTCACGGGCTGGCCGTTGATGGTGTTGCTCAAGAATCTGTTCGGCCGTGTCCGGCCACCGGAACCCGAACGGCTCCTGGCCCTGCACACCGAGTCGTTCCCGTCCGGACACGCGATGACCAGCGCAGTTCTGGCCACGGTGCTCGTCGCGGTCGTCGTGCGCACGTGGCCGCGCGGCGATCGCCGCCGGACCGCCGCGACGATCGCGCTCGCCGGTTACACCCTCGTGATCGGGCTCTCTCGCGTCTACCTCGCGGCGCACTGGTTCACCGATGTCGTCGCAGGCTGGATCTTCGGGATCACATGGGCCCTGCTGTGGGTGTGGTTGATCACTCGGGTGCGGATCCGTCGCTGACACCGCTGTGGGCTTGTCGCGGACGGCCGTGGGCGAGGGTCAGTCCAGCCCCGCCTGGGCACCCCGGTCACCGCGTCGGGCGGCGCGACGCTGCAACAGGAAGAGCGCAGTTCCCAGCAGCCCCACCACGATTCCCGCCACGCAGACCGGAAGCACATCGTCCCGGAGTTCGCCGCCCACCACCGCCACGACGACGGTCGCCACCACCCACAGACCGGTTCCCACGGCAAGCGCGGGGCGAGGGTCGGCGAGGCGTCGGATGCGGGCTGCGACGAGCTGGGCGGGTTCCACGGTTTGCAGATTAGTTCCTTCGCGCTGCAATAATCGGTTCCCGTTGCGACGCCCCGTACTCGACGAGCGGATTTGTGGACATGGCCGTAGGCACCGACTCCAAGCGAACGTCCTTCCTGGACACCTATTTCAAGATCACCGAACGCGGTTCCACCGTGTCCCGAGAGGTTCGTGGCGGCATCGTCACGTTCTTCGCGATGTCGTACATCGTGGTCCTCAACCCGCTGATCCTCGGTAGCTTCTCCGCCGACGACGCGAGCGCGAAGATCGACGTGATGGGCAACATCCTGCCCATCAACCAGGTCGCCGCCGTCACCGCGCTGGTCGCCGGCTTCATGAGCATCGTCTTCGGTGTGGTCGCCAACTATCCGTTCGCCATCGCCGCCGGCCTCGGCATCAACAGCCTGCTGGCGGTGACCATCGCGCCGCAGGTCACCTGGCCCGAAGCGATGGGCCTGGTGGTCATCGACGGCATCATCATCGTCGTGCTGGCCCTGACCGGTTTCCGCACCGCGGTCTTCAACGCGATCCCGGCAGAACTCAAGGCCGCCATCGCTGCCGGTATCGGCGCCTTCATCGCCATGATCGGCCTCGTCGACGCCGGCTTCGTCCGCCGCATCCCCGACGCCGCCGGCACCACCGTCCCTGTCGGCCTGGGCATCGACGGCTCCATCGCGTCGTGGCCGACCTTCGTCTTCGTCGTCGGTGTGCTGCTCATGGGTGTGCTCGTCGCACGCAAGGTGCGCGGCGGACTGCTGATCGGCATCGTCGCCACGACGATCCTGTCGATGATCATCGAGGCCATCGCCGACGTCGGCCCGTCGCTGGGCACCAACCCCAAGGGCTGGAACCTCAGCACCCCCGACGCCCCCGACTCCTTCTTCGGCATCCCGAACCTGAGCCTCGTCGGCAACGTCGACCTGTTCGGCGCGTTCACCCGCATCGGCGTGATCGCCGCGACCCTGCTCGTGTTCACGCTCGTCCTCGCGAACTTCTTCGACGCCATGGGCACCATGACCGGCCTCGGCAAGGAAGCCGGCCTGGCCGACAAGAACGGCACCCTGCCCGGCATCGGCAAGGCCCTCGTCGTCGAGGGCACCGGCGCCATCGTCGGTGGTGGCGCTTCCGCCTCGTCGAACACGGTGTTCGTCGAATCGGCCTCGGGTATCGCGGAAGGAGCCCGCACGGGCCTGGCCAACGTGGTCACCGGTGTGATGTTCCTGCTCGCGATGTTCCTGACCCCGCTGTACGAGGTGGTCCCGATCGAAGCGGCCGCTCCGGCTCTCGTAGTGGTCGGTGCCCTGATGATCGGCCAGGTCCGCGACATCGACTTCTCGGTGTTCGCTGTGGCGCTGCCGGCCTTCCTGACCATCATGGTCATGCCGTTCACCTACTCGATCGCCAACGGCATCGGCGTCGGCTTCATCACCTGGGTGATCCTGCACGCCGCGAGCGGCAAAATCCGCACCATCCATCCGCTGATGTGGATCGTCGCAGTGCTGTTCGCCCTGTACTTCTCGGTCGATCCGCTCACGGAACTGCTCACCTAGGCAGCCGACGCGTGTTTCGGGCGATGTGACGTATTCTGCACGCCATGATCTCGGATACACGCGCACTCGCCGGTGACCTCTCACTCGCCGTTGTGCGTCTGACGCGTCATCTGCGGGGGAGACGCACCGATTCCCGAGTTTCTCTGACCCAGATCTCGGCAATGGCCACCCTCGCGCAGGAAGGTGCGATGACCCCGGGGGCACTGGCAGCGCGCGAACGCGTCCAACCACCCTCGATGACCAGGGTCATCGCGTCTCTGCACGAACTCGGTCTCGTCGAGCGGACGCCGCACCCGACGGACGGACGACAGATCATCGTGACGCTGTCCGAAGCCGGGAGGGAATTGCTCGCCGACGAGGCGCAGGCACGCGAAGTGTGGCTGACCGAACGGCTCGACAAACTCGATCCCGACTCGCTCGCCACGCTGCGCGACGCCGTCGGAATCTTCACGGCGCTCGTCGCTGAGGACGACTGACCGCACCGCGGTCGATCACGACCGACCGCACCGCGGTCGATGACGACCGACCGCACCGCGGTCGTGACGACCGACCCGGTGCGGGAGGGTGCAGGGCCGCTGGGAGAATGACCCGGTGGTTCACGTCATCGATATCGACGATCCTTCCGACCCCCGGGTGGACGACTTCCGCGATCTCAACTCCGCGGACCGTCGGCCCGACCTTCCCGGTGGCAAGGGTCTGGTGATCGCAGAGGGTGTGCTGGTGGTCCAGCGCATGCTCGACTCCCGGTTCGCTGCGACGAGCCTGCTCGGGGTGAGTCGGCGGCTGGACGAACTCGCCGACGACCTGCGTGACGTCGACGTGCCGTTCTACCGCACCGATGCGGCGACCATGGCGGAGGTCGTCGGCTTCCACCTCAACCGCGGGGTGCTCGCCGTCGCGCACCGGCCCGAACCGCTCTCGCTCGACGACGTCCTCGACAAGGCGACCACGGTCGCGGTGCTCGAAGGGGTCAACGACCACGAGAACGTCGGCTCGATGTTCCGCAACGCCGCCGGACTCGGCGTCGACGGTGTGCTCTTCGGGAAAGGATGCGCCGACGCTCTGTACCGGCGTGCGGTGCGCGTGTCGATGGGGCACGTCCTCCGGGTCCCCTTCGCGCACGTCGACCGGTGGCCGTACGACCTGGATCTGTTGCGCAGCAGAGGATTCCAACTGATCTCCCTGACCCCGGACCCACGGGCGATCCCGCTCGCCGAAGCGATGACGGGGGAAAAAGTCGCGCTCCTGCTCGGCGCCGAGGGGCCGGGCCTGACCGAACATGCGATGCGGGCGACCGACGTGCGTGCCCGGATTCCCATGGCTGTCGGCACGGATTCGCTGAACGTGGCCACCGCGGCTGCGATGGCGTTCTACGAGCGGGTGCGGCTTCCGCGATGAGCCAGGCTCGCGGTCCCGCGCCCACTCCCTGGGCGACGGGGCTCACGCTGACGGCTTTATCCTTCGTCGCCACCGTCATCACCGTCGTCGCCTGCGGGCAGGTGCTCGGCCGGATCCATCCGGCCCTCGCCGTCGTCGTCAATGTCGTGACGGTCGCGGGAGTCGCGCCGACCGTGTGGTCGTGGCTCCGGGTGCAGGTACTGCGCTGGCTCGCCGCCGGTTTCCTGGCCGGTGTGCCGTTCGGCTGGCTCGCGCTGCTCGTGTCCTGAACGAGTTCTGGGTGCGATTGCCGGCGGAAAACCCCCAACCTCCATTGGAGAATTCCGACGAAGCGCACACTCGAGATGTCGGGTCATCCGGAAGGAGCATCATGTCACGCAATGTGCCTGCCGAGCGGGAGGAAATGTCGGTCAAGCAGGGTCTCGCCGCGGGAACGTCGGTCGGTGCCGCAATCATCATGACCTTGATCGGTGCTCTGCAACTGTTGCAGGGAATTGCTGCGGTCGCCGAGGACGAAGTCTTCGTCGCCGGCCAGGAGTATCTGTTCACGTTCGATCTCACCACGTGGGGGTGGGTCCACATCGTTGTCGGTGTCGTGATGGTGATCGTGGGCATCGCGTTGATTTCCGGGGCGACATGGGCGCGCGTCTCCGCAATGGTCATCGCCGCGCTGTCGATCCTGGTGAATTTCATGTGGCTTCCCTACTACCCAGGGTGGGCGCTTGCGATCATCGCCCTCGATGTAGTGGTCATCTGGGCGATCGCGACCTGGAACCCCCGCGCGGTGTACTCCTGACCGACTCGAGCCGGTACCGAATCGCGCCGATTGCGCAAACCGATGTCCTCCACCCATGAACGGGCGTATGGTATATCCGGCCCTCCCCGATCAGAGGGACGGAGGTCGTCATGACTGAAGATGGACCTGCCGAAGCCCGAATCGGACAGTCGTCACGATTCGACGCCGGTATCGATGAGTGGACCGGGGGCCGCGAGTAGTGGCAGTGCCGTAGCGGCACAACGCAAGGGGAAACAGGATTCGAGATCTTCATTCTCCGGTGGTTTCATGGGGGCATCGTCCCGCCATCGGTTCGGCCGAGGAGGTTCGGCTATGGATTCATTCTGGGACTACGTGTGGTACACCGTCGTCGTATTCGCCTTCGTGGCATACCTGATCGTCCTGTTCCAAATCATCGTCGACCTCTTCCGGGATCACTCCGTGTCCGGTTGGGTCAAAGCGATGTGGGTCATCGGTCTGGTGCTCCTTCCGTACCTGACAGCGCTGGTCTACCTGATCGTTCGCGGTCGGGGAATGGCTCTGCGGGCACAACAGGCCCAGGCCGAGGCGAAGCAGGCCACCGACGAATACATCCGGACCGTGGCGGTCGGGAAATCCCCGGCTCAACAGATCGCCGATGCCAAGGCCCTGCTCGACTCCGGTGCGATCACGCCCGCGGAGTACGAACACCTCAAGGCGCAGGCGCTCGGCAACGCCACGACCGGACGTGACGGCGTGCCCATCGCGTGAATCGTCGTCGCGGGGAGGGCGCTGCGGACGGAGTCCTCCCGTGGTGGTCGGCTCGTGCGTTCGACGCCTCGTCGCGTCGAGGAGCAGGCGGTCGAAAGTGTAAGGGTGGCAGCATAACCCGCAGGCACCCTTGTTCCTGAGAATCGGACCGTGACCGTTCCTCGCGAGGATCGGCGCACGGTCGATGTCTCCTTCGTACACGAGAGGATTGTCATGTCACAGGATGTACGCCCCGACCGGGGCGGGGTCAGTGTCAAACAGGGCATCGCCGCAGGCACCTCGATCGGAGCAGCGATCATCCTGGCAACTGTCGGCATCGTCCAGATCTTCCAGGGCATCGCTGCGGTGGCCGAGGACGAAGTGTTCGTCCAGGGCGTGGAATACACGTTCAAGTTCGACTTCACCACGTGGGGATGGATTCACATCGTCCTCGGTGTCGTGATGCTGGTCGCCGGTCTCGCGTTGATGAGCGGTGCCACGTGGGCTCGCGTCACGGCCATCATCATCGCCGCGTTGTCGATCATCGCGAACTTCCTGTGGTTGCCGTACTACCCGTGGTGGTCGATCCTGATCATCGCGTTGGACGCGGTCGTGATCTGGGCGATCTCGACCTGGCAGCCACGCTCCGACTACTACTGACGCGACCGTGCAAGAAAACGGCCGCAACGTCCGGGGTGATCCGGGCGCGAACGTCGCGACCGAAGTTCCCCGATCGCGGGCACGGCGGTGGGCACTGCACCTCACACTTCCCGGGTGTTGGGGTGCAGTGCTTTTCGCGTGCCTGTCGTTCACCCCGTCGTTGCTTCCGCGCGGCGGGATCCTGCAGGGGATGATCTGCGGGATCACTGCCGCGATCGGATACGGCCTCGGCGTGCTCCTCGCGTTCGTGTGGCGCGCCTTCGCCGACCGGCCTCCTCGGTCTCCCAAGGCTGCGTCGTGGTGGATCTTCGGCACCTGCGGGGCGGTCCTCTTCGCGGTCTTCTTCGGGCTCGGCCAGTACTGGCAGCACGAGATCCGTACTCTGATGGGGGTTTCCGAGTACAACCTGGCACTTGCGGTTCTCTCCCCGCTCGTCGCGGTCGTGATGTTCGCTGTGCTGCTGGCGATCGGACGTGGTATCCGCGCCCTGTACCACTGGGCGGCACGGACACTCGACCGGTGGATCGGGCAGCGGGCCGCGAACGTCGTGGGGTGGGTTCTCGTCGCGGGACTCGTGTACGCGATCGTCTCCGGAGTGCTCCTCGCCGGCTTCATCGACGCCGCCAATGCGGCGTTCTCGGCGCGGGACACGAGAACCGAGGAAGGTGTGCAGCAACCGACGACCGCACTCCGCTCCGGTGGACCGGATTCGGTCGTTCCGTGGGATTCTCTCGGGTGGCAGGGGCGGATCTTCGTCGGGCAGGGGCCGACCACCGAACAACTCGGTGAGTTCACCGAAG
Source organism: Rhodococcus sp. 2G (assembly GCF_001886355.1). Taxonomy (NCBI): domain Bacteria; kingdom Bacillati; phylum Actinomycetota; class Actinomycetes; order Mycobacteriales; family Nocardiaceae; genus Rhodococcus; species Rhodococcus sp. 2G. Next base: position 128,700 of record NZ_CP018063.1, read on the forward strand.
GTCCTGCCCTCGAACCGATCCGGATCTACGCCGGCCTGGCATCGGCGGACGACACCGAGGATCGCGCGTCCCTCGCTGTCGAGGACCTCACCCGGGCAGGAGGATTCGAGCGGAGCAACCTGGTCGTCGTGACGACGACGGGGAGCGGCTGGGTGGACCCGGCCCTGGTGGACTCCGTCGAGTACCTCACCGGCGGCGACGTCGCGACGGTCGCGATCCAGTACTCCTATCTGCCCTCGTGGATCTCCTATCTCGTCGATCAGTCGAAGGCGCGGGAAGCCGGACGCGACCTGTTCGACGCGGTCTACGACGTCTGGTCGAAGCTTCCCCAGGACGCCCGCCCCCGACTGCTCGTGGCTGGGGAGAGCCTCGGTTCGTTCGGCGGGGAGACCGCCTTCAGCGGCGAGTACGACCTGCGCAATCGCACGTCGGGCACGGTCTTCGCCGGACCTCCGAACTTCAACGTCCTCTTCCGGGAGTTCAGCGATCGCCGGGAGGCCGGCAGCCCCGAGATCGAACCGGTCTTCCGGGACGGCCGCACGGTGCGGTTCACGAACGACCCACAGGCGGAGATCCCGCCGACGGACGAGCCGTGGGAGGGGAGCCGGGTGCTGTATCTGATGCACCCGTCGGACCCGATCGTCTGGTGGAGTCCGCACCTGATCACGAGTGAGCCGGACTGGATCGGCGAAGCCCCCGGCCGCGACGTGCTCGAGGACATGGTGTGGATCCCGTTCGTGACCTTCTGGCAGGTCACGGCCGATCTGCCCTTCTCCACGGGTGTCCCGGCCGGGCACGGCCACAAGTACAGTACCGAGTACGTCGACGCCTGGGCTCTCGTCCTGCAATCCCCGGAGATCACACCCGACGACATCGACGAGGTGAAATTCATTGTCGGAGCAGAGGAGTGACGAGTCCGACCGGGAGCGTCGCTCGACGGCACGTCAGTGCGCCGCGAGTCGCCGCCACCAGGAGGTCTTCGGTGCGGGGACGGAGATCTGCGGGACCGGGGTGCGCAGCGTGAAACTCCAGGTGTCGATGTTCCGCGGGTCGAGTTCGTCGTCGCGGCGCCCGACATAGCGGAACCCGAGCCACGCCCCGTGGGCCTCCTCGACGAGCTTGCGAGGGTGGAAGGGCAGGGACTCCGGGGGAGGGGGTACGTTCGGCGGCCAGCGGAGCGGATGCTCGCCCGCCCAGAACGGCCGCTCCCATACGAACGGGATTCCCTGGTCCTCGAAGAACTCGACGGTGTTCGCTCCGAAGCCGCGGCGCAGCCGGCCGCACTCCCACACGGCGAACGATCCCCACGCACCGGCCGGATCGGATGCCAGCAGGCACGTGCGTTCGGCGGCGGGCGTGCGCAACCACATCGTGGGCAGCTCCGAGGGGTGGCGTAGTGCGAATCGGGGGCTCGACACCACCGTCACACCGGGATAGCTACCGACCCGGAACTGTTCGGCGCCATCGTCCTCGCCGGTGCCCCCGGCGTCGGCGAGCGGTACCCGCGCGCCGGGATCGACCTGGAACTCCGGGAACAGACGCGACAGAAGTGCTCGCGCCGCATCGCGGTCCGGAGAGAACTCGCGCAGCACCGCTACGGGATCGGGTGCGTCGACGTACCAGAGCGTCGACACTGTCGCCGACATCGTCGACGACTTCCTCAGACGCGTCCGTTACTGCGCACACCGAGCAGCACGTCGTCCCACGAGGGGAGCGCGGGCTTGCCGCGCTTGTCCTTCGCGGGAGCCTGCGACGCGCGCGATGCATCGGCGTCGTCGGGCACCGTGACGGCGACGGTGGTCTCCTCGTCGGCGACCGGCTCCGGAGCCGGTTCGTCGGAAGCGGGAGCCTCCAGCTCGATCGGGGCGTGACGGTCGGCGTTCTCCACCTCAGTGGAATCGTCGACGTCGCGCGCCGAGTAGACCGGGGTCAGGTAGCGCAGGGGACGGCCGCAATCGGGATCGACGAGATCGGCGGCAATGTCGTCGAGCGCGGTGATCGTGCCGCCGTGAGCGTCGGGCTGGTAGCGCCAGTGCGCGCGGTTCGTGGAACGACCGGCGTGCCACCGCAACTGCGCGACCCAGAAGCCCTCGTCGTCGCGCCAGGCGTCCCACTCGGCTTCGTCGAGGCTGTGCCCGCGAGCGCGGAAGGCCTGCGTGACGATCTCGTGGAGGGTCTCGACGGCGGGACCGTCGGGGCGGACGGGATGGCCCTTCTTGGCCATGTCGGCGGCCCGGGATCGCTCGAGCAGGACGGGATAGGCGAACCGTTCGACCTTGGCGACCGGGACGCCGGCCTCGTCGGCCACCTGTTCGACCGAGGCGCCGCCGCGGATGCGGGCCTGGATCTCGCGAGGGCGGAGCTGGCTGGTCGTCTCGATCTGGATCTGGCCGAGACGGGCCAGATCTCCGCGAGCGGCCGCGCGCAGGGTGTCGTCGACGGGAATGCGGAACTTGTCCCCCGTCGTGGGATCGGCGAGCACCACATGCTTAGCATCGGGCTCGAGACCGACCACTCGAAGCTCTCGCACCTTGACCTCCTCGCGCCGATCGCGATTGACCCGCCCGACTGTAACCGACCTGGATATTTTTCGTGGCCGGACACGCCGCGCCACGCCGAGCGACATCGCAAGAAATCCGACGCGGCGCGTTATCGTCCAGGGTTCGCCGAAATGTCTCGATGCGAGGTCGAGACTATGACGACAACGGGGCCGGATCCGACATCGGACCCGGCCCCGCTGTGCGGCGTACTCAGAGCTGGGAGACGACCCAGTCGATGCACTTGGTCAGCTGCGTGACGTCCTCGGGATCGATGGCCGGGAACATACCGATGCGCAGCTGGTTGCGGCCGAGCTTGCGGTACGGCTCGGTGTCGACGATGCCGTTGGCCCGCAGGATCTTCGCGACTTTCGCCGCGTCGACGGAGTCGGCGAAGTCGACGGTGCCGACGACCTGCGAACGCAGCGACGGATCGGCGACGAACGGCGTCGCGTACTCGGAGGCCTCGGCCCACTCGTACAGGCGCGAGGACGAATCCTTCGTGCGCGCCACGGCCCAGTCGAGACCGCCGTTGCCGTTGAGCCACTCGATCTGGTTGGCGAACATCAGCAGGGTGGCCAGTGCCGGGGTGTTGTAGGTCTGGTCCTTGCTGCTGTTGTCGACGGCGATCGGCAGCGACAGGAACTCGGGGGTGAAGCGACCCGATTCCTTGATCTCGGCGACACGCTCGAGCGCGGCCGGGCTCATCAGCGCGATCCACAGGCCACCGTCGGCGGCGAAGCACTTCTGCGGGGCGAAGTAGTACACGTCGGTGTCGGAGATGTTCACCGGCAGGCCGCCGGCACCCGAGGTCGCGTCGATCGCGATCAGGGTGTTGTCGGAACCGGCGGGACGCTGCACCGGAACCGCGACACCCGTGGAGGTCTCGTTGTGCGCCCAGCCGATGAGGTCGGCCGACGCGTCGGCGACGATCTCCGGAGCCGAGCCCGGCTCCGAACCCACGACGATCGGATCGCCGATGAACGGGTTCTTCTTCGCGACCGTCGCGAACTTCGACGAGAACTCGCCGTAGGTGAAGTGCTGCGAGCGCTCCCGGATCAGACCGAAGGCCGCAGCGTCCCAGAAGGCGGTGGTGCCGCCGTTGCCGAGGACGACCTCGTAGCCCTCGGGCAGGGAGAACAGGTCGCGCAGACCCGAGCGGACACGGGCGACGACGTCCTTGACCGGCTTCTGCCGGTGGCTGGTGCCGAACACCGAAGCGCCGACATCGACCAGCGATTGCAGCTGCTCGGGACGAACCTTGGACGGGCCGCAGCCGAAGCGGCCGTCTGCGGGCTTGAGGTCGGCGGGAATGATCGGTGACGCGTCTGCCATCGGAATGCGTGTCCTAAGAGTCGAGGGACATGGTGCACAGGCAGTCTAGACCGCCCCCTCGGAGCCTCCGCCGGGCGCTGGTCGGCCCGGCCGAGGAAGAGGCATCAGCGATGCGTGATCGAATCCCAGCCCGTGACCTCGGAGGCAGGGCGCGGATCGGGGCCGGTGTAGATCGCCGCGGGACGCACGAGCTTGCCCAGACGCTTCTGCTCGAGGATGTGGGCGCACCAGCCGGCGGTCCGTCCGCAGGTGAACATCGCGGGCATCATCGCGGCGGGGACCTCGGCGAAATCGAGGATCACCGCAGCCCAGAACTCGACGTTGGTCTCGATCGCCCGGTCGGGACGACGCTCGCGCAGCTCGGTGAGGGCGGCCTGCTCGAGCGCGGCCGCCGCCTCGAAGCGAGGAGCGTCGAGCCGCTGGGCGGTGCTGCGCAGCACCCGGGCGCGGGGGTCCTCGGCGCGGTAGACGCGGTGACCGAAGCCCATGAGCTTCTCCTTGCGGTCGAGGATGCCCTTGACCAGACCGCGCGGATCTCCGGTGCGTTCGGTCTCCTCGATCATCGGCAGCACGCGGGCCGGCGCACCGCCGTGCAGCGGGCCGGACATCGCGCCGACCGCGCCGGAAAGCGAGGCGGCCGCGTCCGCGCCGGTCGAGGCGATGACCCGGGCAGTGAACGTCGAGGCGTTCATGCCGTGCTCGGCCGCCGAGACCCAGTAGGCGTCGATCGCCTCGACGTGCTTGGGATCCGGGTCGCCCTTCCACCGCACCATGAAGCGCTCGGTGACGGTGCTCGCCTCGTCGATGCGCTGCTGCGGCACGGCGGGCTGGTAGATGCCGCGGGCGGACTGCGCCACATAGGACAGGGCCATCACCGCGGCGCGGGCGAGATTGTCGCGGGCCGTGGCGTCGTCGATGTCGAGCAGCGGACGGAAGCCCCAGATGGGTGCGAGCATCGCCAGACCGGCCTGGACGTCGACACGCACGTCGCCGGTGTGGATCGGCAGGGGGAACGGCTCGGCCGGGTACAGGCCGCGACCGAACTCGCCGTCGACGAGCAGGGCCCACACGTCGCCGAAGGTCACTCCCTTCTCGACGAGCTCTTCGATGTCGACGCCGCGATAGCGCAGTGCGCCACCGTCCTTGTCGGGCTCGGCGATGTCGCTCGTGAAGGCGACCACGCCTTCGAGTCCTGCGACGAAATCCTCGGGAACTGACGCGCGCGCTGCCATGACGGTTGGGCTCTCCTCGTTCGAGCACGGCCCGGTCCGAGCCGCGCTGCCGGTGGAATGAGGTCACCGTCAGGTGTGATCGGCGCCCCACTCGGGTCGTCGGAGAACTGTAGCGCCCGTGGTCCGAGCGTCGCTGCCCGGATGCCGGGAGTACCGTCGTCGTTCGTGCCGTCCGATTTCCCGTTGCCGCGCCCCGAGGGTGACGACCTCGCGCGTATGCGTGTCGACTACAGCCCGTCCGGGCCGACCGACGAGTCCTCGGCCGACCGCGATCTCACCCCCGGCGATGTCGCCGAGGGCTGGCTTCCGCTGGTGCGTACGTGGTTTGCGAACGCGGTCGCCACCGCGGTGCCCGAGCCGAACGCGATGGTGCTCGCGACCGTCGACGAGCGCGGCCACCCGGCGACCCGCACCGTGCTGTGCAAGAAGATCGCCGCCGACGGCCTGACCTTCTTCACCAACTTCGAGTCCGACAAGGGCCGCCATCTGGCCGGGCACCCCTACGCGTCGGCGACCTTCCTCTGGCTGCCGGTCTACCGGCAGGTGACCGTCCGCGGACCGGTCGTGCGCGTGCCAGACGAGGAGACCCTCGCGTACTGGCAGACGCGGCCGCGCGGATCTCGCCTGGGCGCATGGGCGTCGCAGCAGTCGCGTCCCGTGGCCGAACGCGCCGATCTCGAGCACGCCCTCGTCGAGGCCGCCGAGCGCTACGAGGTCGACGACGACATCCCGGTGCCGCCGTTCTGGGGTGGATTCCGCATCGTGCCCGAGTCCGTCGAGTTCTGGCAGGGCCGGCCCAACCGGTTGCACAACCGGATCCGGACCCGCCTGGTGGACGGTCGCTGGATCACCGAGCGTCTGCAACCGTGAGGCGCCTGCTCGCCGACACCACACCGCTGCGCAACAAGGACTACGCCCGGCTGTGGTGGGCCGGGATCGTCACCGTCATCGGTGCGCAGATGGCGGTCGTCGCCGTACCCCAGCAGATCTACGAGATCACCCGGAACTCCGCTTATGTGGGGTTGACCGGCGTGTTCGGGCTCGTGCCGCTCGTGGTGTTCGGCCTGTGGGGTGGAGCGCTCGCCGATGCGATGGACCGCCGGAAATTGCTCATCGTTACTTCCACCGGTCTCGGTGTCACGTCGCTGTTGTTATGGGCGCAGGCTGCGATCGGTCTGAACAACGTGTGGGTGCTGCTCTGTCTCTTCTCGGTGCAGCAGGCGTTCTTCGCCGTCAACCAGCCCACCCGGGCGGCGGTGATCCCGCGGTTGCTGCCGGTCGGCCAGATCGCGGCGGCCACCTCGCTGAACATGACGGTCGTGCAGTTCGGGGCGATCGCCGGTCCGTTGTTCGCCGGCGCTCTCATTCCCGTCGTGGGTCTGTCCACCCTCTACCTGCTGGACGCGATCTTCCTGCTCGCCACGCTGTGGGCGGTGGTCCGACTACCGGCGATCCCGCCGCTCGGTGAGGTCACCAAGGCCGGATTGCGCGCGGTCTTCGACGGTTTCCGGTACCTGTCGGGCCAGAAGATCCTGCTGGCGTCGTTCGTCGTCGACATCGTCGCCATGGTGTTCGGGATGCCGCGCGCCCTGTTCCCGCAGATCGCCCACGAGTCGTTCGGCGATCCGGCGCAGGGCGGCTTCGCCCTCGGTCTGCTGTTCGCGGCCATGTCGGTCGGCGCGGTGATCGGCGGCGTCTTCTCCGGATGGCTGCCGCGGGTGCAGCGCCAGGGTCTCGCCGTGATCGTGTGCATCGTCCTGTGGGGCGTGGCGATGGTCGGCTTCGGTGTCGCGGTGTGGTGGGCCGAGCCCGACGGCAGCGGTCTGCTGCTGTGGGTCGCCCTGTTCTTCCTGGCGTTCGGCGGGGCGGTCGACATGGTGTCCGCGGCCTTCCGCTCGACGATGCTGCAGACCGTCGCCACCGACGAGATGCGTGGCCGCTTGCAGGGCGTGTTCATCGTCGTCGTCGCGGGCGGACCGCGCATCGGCGACGTGCTCCACGGCGCCGCCGCAGCGGCCGCAGGCACGGCCGTCGCGGCTGCCGGTGGCGGCGTCCTCGTCATCGTCGGCACGCTCGTGTGCGTCGTCGCCTTCCCGGCCTTCGTGCGCTACCGGGTCTCACGCACTCTCGGATGACGCGCCTGCGGAGTCGCACGGCAAGGGAGCACGCAACTCCGTGACGGCGATGCGCGCGGCCTCACCGATCGCTGCATCGACGACCGGCAGTACGGGATCAGCCAGGCCACGCCGGGCACCGAGCCGGGCGGTGAGGTCGACATCCCGAAGTGGATACCGGCGGGCGCTGCGGTGGTCGGCCGGCACGATCAGCCATCGCCGGAGTTTGACCACCGGGCCGGCCTCGAGTCCTTCGGTCAGAGCCGGATGCTCGACGACGGCGAGATCGCACATGCCCGAGCGGACGGCGTCGACGAGTTCGACCGTGCTCGCGGAACGCGTCGCCACCGTCGCCTCACCGCGTCTGCTCAGAACGGTGACGCACAGGGTGACCAGGCGATCGGGTAGTACGCGGGTGGCACCCCAGTGCAGAAGACCCCGGGCGCGGGCGACGCGCCCGGCCTCGGCGAGGAAACGATCGGCGTCGTCGACGAGGAGACGAGCGCGGGGGAGCAGCTCCGCTCCGGCGGGCGTGAGGACCGCTCCCTGCCTGGTGCGATGCACGAGTTCGGAACCGAGATGCTGTTCGAGTTTCCGAAGTCCTTGTGACAGAGGAGGTTGCGTCATGTCGAGCACCGCCGCGGCCCGGCCGAAGTGTCCTTCCTCCGCGACGGTGACGAAGAACCGGAGGTGGCGGATCAGGTCCATGGCAGGGGATTCGATCAGCACGGGCGGACGATTCACCGACCCGGCGTGTCGCGCGGCCGGATCCCGTCCGTCGTCCCCGCCTCCAACAGCGGCGATAGTTCTTCCGACTCGTGCGGACGGCGGGTGGGTATTGGCGGGGCGACTCCCGTCGGTGGTGTCCTGTCGGCATGACTTCCACCGATTCACTTCTCCGGAAAAGATTGTCGCGCAGGGGTTTTCTCCACTCCACCCTCGCCCTGTCCTCCGTCGCCGCCGCGGCGGCCTGCGGGTCGCCGGAGGGTCCGGTCGCCAGGGGGCCGTCGACGACGGCCGATTCGGTACCCGGCACACATCTGCTCGCCGCCGGTGTCGACGAGCGTCTCCGGGAGATCGAGGACCGCTACGCCGTGCGGCTCGGTGTGGTCGCGCAGTCGCCGGTGACCGGGCGCGTCCACACCTATCGGGCCGACGAACGGTTCGCGATCTGTTCTCCGTTCAAGGTTTACGCCGCCGCCGCGATCCTGCGACTCGAGGCGGAAGGATCCCTCCGTCTCGACGAGACCCTCCCGATCGACCCGGAGGACATCGTCGTCAATTCGCCGGTGACCTCGGAACATCAGGGGCGCGTACTGCCGATCGACCGGCTGTGCGAGGCCGCGCTCACCCGCAGCGACAACACTGCCGGAAACCTGATGCTCCAACGGATCGGCGGACCCGGGGCCGTCACCGCCTTCGCCCGTTCCGTCGGGGACGAGACCACCCGGCTCGACCGCTGGGAACCCGAACTCAACGAGGCGGCACGGGGCGACGAGCGCGACACCACCACCGCTGCCGGACTCGCTCGCGGCTTCCGGGAGGTGCTCCTCGGCTCGGGGTTGCCCGCGCCGCAACAGCGGACACTGCTCGGCTGGATGCGCGCCACCACCACCTCGGACACTCGGATCCGCGGGGGATTGCCGCCGGGATGGACGTCGGCGGACAAGACGGGCGGGGGCAATCACGGGACGGTGAACGACGCCGGGGTGGTGTGGTCGCCGGACGGGCAACCGCTGCTGCTGGCGATCCTGTCGGACTCGACCACCGGCGACCCCGACGCACCCCTCGAGGGCGCGCCCGTCGCGGAGACCACCGCCGTGCTGGTCGACGCACTCTTCGCCGTGCCGTGAGTACAGTGACCGGCGTGGGGCGCCGGATACGCGCAGATCCCCGCGTAACGACCTTGGTGAGACCCGGGTAGTATTGCCGCAGGTTATCGGCGTGTGCCGGCCTTGCGGCGCAGTCGCGGAGGGTGCGGGCGAGCGTTCGGAACCCACATGGACGACATACCGATCGGGGACTTTCGGCGGACCCTGCCGCAGCGCATACCCCGCGCTACGGCTAGGTTCTACGTGAATGTCCGGAAGTTTCTCGTAGGTCTGAGCTTGAGAGGGATCCTTCGTGCCCGCTGAGAATGACACCAACCCCACCCTCAGCTACCCCGGTGGCGAACACACGATGTCGATCGCCAAGGCGACGGAAGGCAATGACGGTATCGAGCTGGGCAAGCTCCTCGCGGCGACCGGGTACACCACCCTCGACCCGGGTTTCGTCAACACCGCCTCCACGAAGTCGGCGATCACGTACATCGACGGCGAGAAGGGCATTCTGCGGTACCGCGGATACCCGATCGAGCAGCTCGCCGAGAAGTCGACGTTCATCGAGGTCAGCTACCTGCTGATCTACGGTGAGCTGCCGACTGCGGAGCAGCTCGAGGTCTTCACCGACAAGATCCGCCGCCACACCCTCCTGCACGAGGATCTCAAGCGGTTCTTCGACGGCTTCCCGCGCAACGCGCACCCGATGCCCGTCGTGTCGAGCGCGGTCAACGCCCTGTCGGCGTACTACCCCGACTCCCTCGATCCGGACGACTCCGAGCAGGTCGAGCTGTCGACGATCCGTCTGCTCGCCAAGCTGCCGACCATCGCGGCCTACGCCTACAAGAAGTCGGTCGGTCAGCCCTTCCTCTACCCCGACAACTCGCTGTCGCTGGTCGAGAACTTCCTGCGCATGACCTTCGGCTTCCCAGCCGAGCCCTACGAGATCGATCCCGAGATCGCTCAGGCGCTCGACATGCTGCTCATCCTGCACGCCGATCACGAGCAGAACTGCTCGACGTCGACGGTGCGCCTCGTCGGTTCCTCGGACGCGAATCTCTTCACGTCCATCTCGGGCGGCATCAACGCACTGTGGGGCCCGCTGCACGGCGGCGCCAACCAGGCCGTGCTCGAGATGCTCGACGGCATCCACAAGTCCGACGGCGACGTCAAGGACTTCGTCCGCAAGGTCAAGAACAAGGAAGACGGCGTGAAGCTCATGGGCTTCGGGCACCGCGTCTACCGCAACTACGACCCGCGGGCCGCGATCGTCAAGAAGACCGCCGACCGCATCCTCAAGAAGCTCGGTGCGGGCGACGAACTGCTCGAGATCGCCATGAAGCTCGAAGAGGCCGCCCTCACGGACGACTACTTCATCGAGCGCAAGCTGTACCCGAACGTCGACTTCTACACGGGCCTGATCTACCGTGCGATGGGCTTCCCGGACCGCATGTTCACCGTGCTGTTCGCCCTGGGTCGCCTGCCCGGCTGGATCGCGCACTGGCGTGAGATGCACTCGGACCCGACCCTGAAGATCGGCCGTCCGCGTCAGATCTACACCGGTTACACCGAGCGCCCGTACACGTCCCTCGAGGAGCGCTGAACCCTCGGAGCGACCGGAAAGATCGACCGAATCCCGACGAGGAGACACGCATGACAAAGCCTGAAATCGAGTTCCAGGAGGGTCCCGCCCCCACCCAGTTGGTCATCAAGGACCTGGTGGTCGGCGAAGGTGCCGAAGCGGAGCCCGGATCGAAGGTCGAAGTCCACTACGTCGGGGTCGAGTTCGATACCGGTGAAGAGTTCGACTCGTCGTGGAGCCGTGGTGAGTCCATCACCTTCCCGCTGTCCGGTCTGATCGCCGGCTGGCAGGAGGGCATCCCGGGCATGAAGGTCGGCGGCCGTCGCCAGCTGACCATCCCGCCGGAGCTCGCCTACGGTCCCGCCGGGTCGGGCCACCGCCTGTCGGGCAAGACGCTCGTGTTCATCATCGACCTGCTCGCCGTGCAGGTGCCGCCGGAGGTTCCGACGGTCGAGCCGGCGACCGGCCCGGCGCCCGCCGATCTCGTCATCGAGGACATCACCATCGGTGACGGCGACGAAGCGCAGCCCGGCGGCGTGGTCGACGTGCACTACCACGGCGTGGAGTACGACACCAACGATGTGTTCGACTCGTCGTTCGCTCGCGGCGACTCCGTCCGCTTCCCGCTCGGACGACTGATCCCGGGCTGGCAGGAAGGTATTCCGGGCATGCGCGTCGGTGGACGCCGCAAGCTCACGGTGCCCCCGCAGCTCGCGTACGGACCGGCCGGTTCCGGGCATCCGCTCGGAGGCAAGACGCTGGTCTTCGTAATCGATCTGCTCGGCGTCGGATAGCCGGACCCGCAACGACATCCGAGGCCCGCAACACCGGTGAGACCACCGGGGTTGCGGGCCTCGTCTTCGTTCAGTTCCGGGGCGCCCCGAGCATCGACAATGCGAGGCCGACGTAGTTGCGGGCCAGATCGTCGACGTCCACGCGGCCGGGCCGGTACCAGCGGGCGACGTCGATCCCCAGCGACAGGATCGCCAGTGCTGCGGTGGGCACGTCGCCGACCCGGAACGCGCCGATGTCGACCCCCGAGGAGATGACCTCACGGACCACCGCGTCGGTGCGCCTGCGGATCTCCGCGATCTCGCGGTAGTGCTCCTCCGACAGCGCATGCAGTTCGTACTGCGCGACCCGGCAGGTGGTGTGGTGCACGGCGTGGATCCGCACGAAACGGTCGACGATGGCGCGGATCCGCTCGATCGGGTCGGTGGAACTCGTGGCGGCGCTCTCGACCTCCTCGAGGACGTGGAGGTGCCCGTTGCGGCCGGCCTCGAAGAGCACGGCCTCCTTGGACGGGAAGTGCACATAGAGCGCTGCGGGGCTCAATCCTGCGCCGACGGAGATGTCTCGGGTGGTGGTCGCGTGGTAGCCGCGGCGTGCGAAGGACTCCACCGCGGAGGCGACCAGCCGGCGCGCGACCTCGGATCCACCGCTCGGGAGCGCTGCGACAAGAGAGGCGTCGGGGGTCTGCTCGGGTGTGTCGGTCACGGGGTCCGTCCTGCGGGTCGCGGAGAAGGCGTCGTTGACATCATGCACCGTCGTTGGTCTACTGAGTGAGCGCTTAGTTCGTTCTGCTGAGTTCGTTCCTGCTGAGTTCGCTCCTGCTACGGCCGATATCCGAGTCGCCCGAAAGGATCCTCGATGCCTTCTCCAGTCCTGTCCCGCCGCGACCTGGACTTCCTCCTGTACGACTGGCTCGACATCGAGTCCCTCACCGCTCGCGACCGCTTCGCCGAGCATTCACGGGAGACCTTCGACGCCGTACTCGACCTGAGCGCCGACATCGCCACCAAGCACTTCGCTACCCACAACAAGAAGGGCGACGCTCAGGAGCCTCGCATCGGCGAGGACGGTCGCGTCGAGATCATCCCCGAGGTCAAGGACGCGCTCGATCTGTTCTGCAAGGCGGGACTACTCGCCGGCGGGTTCGACGAGGAGCACGGCGGCATGCAACTGCCGGTCGCCGTGCAACGTGCCTCGATGGCGTGGTTCCAGGCCGCGAACGCCGGCACCTCGGCGTATCCCTTCCTCACCGCAGCCAACGCGAACCTGCTGGTCACCCACGGCAGCGACGAGCAGATCGAGACGTTCGTGCCGCCGATGCTCGAGGGCCGCTTCTTCGGCACCATGTGCCTGTCCGAACCGCAGGCCGGTTCGTCGCTCGCCGACATCACCACCAGGGCCGTGCCCGCCGCCGACGGCACCTACCGGCTGACCGGCACCAAGATGTGGATCTCCGGCGGCGACCACGAACTCACCGAGAACATCGTCCACCTCGTCCTCGCCAAGATCCCCGGCGGGCCGGACGGGGTGAAGGGCATCTCGCTGTTCATCGTCCCGAAATTCCTCGTCGAGGCCGACGGCACGCTCGGCGAACGCAACGACGTCGCGCTCGTCGGCCTCAACCACAAGATGGGCAACCGCGGCACCACCAACACCCTGCTCAACTTCGGCGAGGGCGTCCACACCCCCGGCGGCGAGGCCGGTGCGGTCGGCTACCTGCTCGGTGAGCCGCACAAGGGCCTGTCGTACATGTTCCACATGATGAACGAGGCCCGGATCGGCGTCGGCTTCCTCGCCACCTCCCTCGGCTACGCCGGGTACCTGCAGTCGCTCGACTACGCCCGTACCCGCACGCAGGGCCGGCCGCTCGGCGCCAAGGATCCGGCCTCGCCGCAGGTGCCGCTCGTCGAACACGCCGATGTGCGACGAATGTTGTTGGCGCAGAAGTCCTATGTCGAAGGCGCTCTCGCGCTGGGGTTGTACTGCTCGAAGCTCGTCGACGTGCAGCGCACCGCCGAGAGCGACGACGAGCGCACCCGCGCCGGTCTGCTGCTGGACCTGCTCACGCCCATCGCGAAGTCCTGGCCGTCGCAGTGGTGCCTCGAAGCCAACAGCCTCGCGATCCAGGTGCTCGGCGGCTACGGCTACACCCGCGAGTTCGACGTCGAGCAGTTCTATCGCGACAACCGACTCAACCCCATTCACGAAGGCACGCACGGCATCCAGGGCCTCGACCTACTCGGCCGCAAGGTGATCATGCAGGGCGGTGCCGCTCTCGCGCTGCTCGGCGAAGCGGTGGGCGAGACGATCGCGCGGGCGACGCAGGCCGGGGGCGACGCCGCCGCCTACGCCCAGCAGTTGGGCGCGGCCGTGGCGCGCGTCGCGGAGACGACCGCGACGCTGTGGTCCACCGGCGATCCCGCTGTGGCCCTGGCCAACTCGTCGGTCTACCTCGAAGCCGTCGGGCACGTGGTGGTGGCGTGGATGTGGCTCGAGCAGCTTCTCGCGGTGGGCGACCGCGAGGGCGACTTCTTCGACGGGAAGCGCGCCGCCGCACGGTATTTCTTCCGTTTCGAACTGCCCAGGACCGGTCCGCAGTTCGATCTGCTCGCAAGCCTCGACCGCACGACCCTCGACGTGTCACCGTCGGTTCTGTAACGACACCTTCCAGGTGACCGTCACCGACCCGCCGACCGGTAGCGCATGCCACCGGTCGGCGTAGTCGTCGAAGGTGTCGACGATCCGGTCGACCACCGGGGTGACATCGTGCGCGGACACATATGCCGGAAGGCCCGACGCCAGGCCGCGTCGCGCCTCCCAGACGGGAACGGCGATGCGCGCCAGTGTCTCCGACCTGATCATGTCGGCCTCCGCGCGCGGCGGCATCGCATGCTTCTTCGAGCGCCGACGCCGACCCGCTCTGGTCCGCTCCGCGTTGTCGACGGGCCAGAACATGCCGTTGTCGCCCGCGGCCAACTGCCCGAAGACACCGAGTTCGATACCCGCCTCGTTCTCGACCAGCAGGTGCACGAGGTCGTGGGGGAGATAGGGGTGACCGCCCGGGCCGTTGCGCGGAGCGAGCTCCGGACCGATGTCGCGGTGCACCGCGATCTCGTACCCGATCCCGGGACCCTTCGTGAAGACGACGCGCATGTTCGTCACGTTAGGCCCCGCGGGTAGAAGATGGCATCCGATTTTCAGGCGGATGCGCGCTCGACGAGCAACGACAGGGCGTGACGCACCGTCCTCGCGAGCACGTCCTGGGGATCACCGTCGAAGCGCTGCTCCTCGCTGCGGGTGCCGTCCGGACCGGTCGTCGCGAAGCACACCGTGCCCGGCGGGCGGCCGTCCTGCGGGTCGGGCCCACCGGCTCCGCTCACGGCGACGACGATGTCCGCGCCCAGGAGGCGGGAGGTGCTCTCCGCCATCGTGCGGGCCGCGCTCTCGGACACGACGGGGCCCTCCGGAACCTCGAGCAGGCCGTACTTGACCTCGCGCGAGTACGCGACGATGCCGCCGCGGAACCAGTCGGAGCTGCCCTTCGCGGCACCCAGGCGGGCTGCGAGCGTGCCCGCGGTGAGCGACTCCGAGCAGCCGAGCGTCAGCTTCTTGTCGGAGGCGAGCTGTGCCAGCTGCTCGATCAACTCGTCGGAGGTGTCCGTCCCCTCCACCACGTCGTCATCGGCCATGCGTGTCTCCTTCCAGCGCATCGGGTCGCACCCAGCGGGTGAGCAGGGTGCCGTCGTCGTCGCACACCAGGTGCGCACGTTGCAGGGGTGTCAGAGCGGCCGTCGGCGAATGCGCGATACGCGCGGCGCTGCCGGCGGCCAGGACCGGAGCCCAGGTCAGGCACAGCTCGTCGACGACGCCGTCCTCGATCATGCGGCCGAACAGATTCGGTCCGCCCTCGCACAGCACCCGGAGCCATCCCGCCTCGCCGATCGCCGCGAGCAGGGAGGGGCCGTCGATCACTGCGTCGGCGATGACGCGGACGTCGCCTCCGGCGGCCTCCACCGCGCGCCGGGCGGTCTCGGGGGCCCGTGCGGTCGTGAAGACCACGGGCGGGATCGTCGTGTCGGTGAACAGACGCAGGTCGGGCGGCAGGTCGCACGAGGCGGTCACCACCGCGACCGGCGGTATCGGAGCGAGTCCGGCCTCCTCGCGGCGCACGCGCAGGGCCTCGCTGGTCCTCGCGCCGCCGTAGTTCTCGGCCCGCACGGTGCCTGCGCCCACGAGGATCACATCGGCGAGTTCGCGCAGCAGCCCGAAGACCTTCTTGTCGGCGGGCGAGCCGAGGGCGCCCGATCGTCCCTCCACCGCCACGGCTCCGTCGAGGGAGGACACGAAGTTGATCCGCATCCACGGCCGGGACAGGTCGTCGGGATAGGCGTAGAGAGCGCGCAGCGCCGTGTCGTCCACGTGCTGCGTCGCATCGGTGCCGTCGAGTCGTCGCATGACGCCGATCAGACCACTCCCGCCCGCCGGATGCACGTCACGCGCCGTGCCCGGCGTCGAGATCACCCACGGACCTGAAGGTCATGAGGCGGTCCAGGTCGCCACGGAGCTCACCGCGTTCGGGTTCGAGGAGGAAACCGCCGTGGTCGCCGGTCGTGAAGGTCTCGAGGATCCGGCCGACGAACCACGCGCGCGGGCCGTCCAGCACGGGTAGTGCGTGGGGTCCCTCGTGCCACGAGCAGCGGTCGAACTTGTCGATGTCGTCGCCGGTGCTCGCCGAACAGCGCTGCCAGTTCACGGTCTGCCGGGGTCAGGACGTGCACGGCGAGGTGCTTCGCCTTCGACGCCACCCGGTAGGTCCGGTTCTTGTTCGACAGCGCCACCAGGAAGCGGGCCGGATCGATCGCGGACTGGGTCGCGAAACCGATCAGGCAACCGCTGCGTTCCTCGCCGTCGAATGCGGTGACGATGAACATCGGGTAGTCGAGCTGCGAGGCGATGTCCGCGAAACCGTCGGCGGATCCTTCGAGTGGGGTGTCGGCCATGAGCGGAATCGTACGGCCGTCACACCGATGCGGCTGTGGTTCGGCCGCGGTGCGGCTGTGAGTTTGGTCGGTGTGCGAGGTGGGGTACCCGCCGCAGTATGGACGCCGAGCACAGAGGTGATGGATCGTCGGGTGCCACCCTCGCCCCCGATGACCCGCGCAAACCCGACTCACCGACCGATCTGTCCACGCCGTCGTGGAAATATCTGCTGCGCAGGACGATTCGGGAGTTCAGTCGGGACCAGTGCACCGATCTCGCAGCCGCACTGACGTACTACGCCGTCCTGTCGCTGTTCCCTGCGCTGCTCGTCGTGGTCTCGTTGCTCGGCGTGTTCGGCCAGGGACAGACGACGGTCGACACCGTGCTCGGCATGGTCGAGGACCTCGGCCCGTCCTCCGCCGTCGACACCCTGCGAGGGCCGATCGAACAGCTCGTGTCCGCACCGACAGCCGGATTCGCCCTGATCGTCGGTATTCTCGGCGCGCTGTGGTCGGCCTCGGGATATGTCGGCGCCTTCGGCCGCGCCATGAACCGGATCTACGAGATCGAAGAGGGCCGGCCCGTCTGGAAGCTGCGTCCGCTGATGCTGCTGATCACCGCTGTGGCCCTGGTGGCCGCCGGGACGACCGCCCTGATGCTTGTGATCAGCGGCCCGGTCGCACGCACGATCGGCGACGTCATCGGCCTCGGCGACACCGCCGTGACGGTGTGGAACATCGTCAAGTGGCCCGTGATGCTTGCGCTGGTGGTCATGATCGTCGCGGTGCTGTACTACGCGACGCCCAACGTGTCCCAGCCGAAGTTCCGCTGGGTCAGCCTCGGATCGCTCATCGCGATCGTCGTGTGGATCGTGGCTTCGGTGGCATTCGCCTTCTATGTCTCGAATTTCGGCAGCTACAACAAGACCTACGGCTCACTCGCCGGTGCGGTGATCTTCCTGTTGTGGTTGTGGATCACCAATCTGGCCTTGTTGTTCGGTGCCGAGTTCGACGCCGAGATGGAACGTGGCCGCCAGCTGCAGGCCGGTATGCCTGCCGAGAGGACATTGCAACTGCCCGAACGTGATTCGCGCGCGAGCGAGAAGAACGCCGCCAAGCTGGAGGAACTCGTCGAGCACGGGCGGAAGCTGCGCGAAGCCCACAGCGCCGACGGCTCCTCCGGAGAGGCGGCCGACCCCGTGGGCCCTACCGGGCCCACGACGGAAAGGAATCCGCGATGACGACACCCGGCAATGCGCGCCCCGTAGCCGAGCAACCGAAGAACCTGTCCACTGTCGAACTCACCGAGCGGCTCACCGAACAGGTCTCGACCCTGGTGCGGACCGAGGTCTCGCACGCGCTCGAGGAAGTCAAGTCCAAAGGCACCCGCATCGGTGTGGGCGTGGGGATCTCGGGTGCGGGAGCGATCCTGTTGTTCCTCGGTCTGGCGACCCTGATCGCGACGGCCGTACTCGGCCTCGCCACCGCCGTCGAACCGTGGCTCGCGGCCCTCATCGTCGCGCTCGTGGTGCTCGCGGTCGGTGGCATCCTCGCCGCGGTCGGTGCCTCGAAGGCGAAGAACGCCGCACCGCCCGTGCCGGAACGCACGGTCGCCAGTGTCCGCGCCGACATCGACGCCGCGAAGGGAGCAACGAAGTGACCGCATCCGACAACGGTGGTCGTCCGGACGAGGTGGCCGACATCGAACGTCAACGGGCCGAACTCGCCGCGACCGTCGGCGAACTCACCGACAGACTCGACGTGCCCACCCGGGTCAAGCAGTCCGCGGCCGAACGGGCCCAGGAGGTCCGCAACCGGCCCGATCTGATCGCGGTGGCCGGCGGGGTCATCGCGGCCGTGCTCGTGCTGGTGCTTGTGAGGCGCAGACGGAAGAAGTGACGTAGGCGTACTCGAGCGGACGGATACTCGTGTTCTGCACCGAGTATCCGTCCGCTGCTGTGTGCAGGCTCAGCGGGGCGTGCCGTCAGCCGCCGAGCTGTTCCTTCAGCGCGTCGAGCACGGCCGGGTCCTCGATCGTCGACGGCACGGTGTACTCCTCGTGGTCGGCAATCTGCCGCATGGTCTTGCGGAGGATCTTGCCGGAGCGCGTCTTCGGCAGGGCCTGGACCACGGTCACGTCGCGGAAGGTCGCGACCGCACCGATCTGGTCGCGGACCATCGTGACGAGTTCCTGACGCAGGGTCTCGGGCTCGATCTCCACACCGGCCTTGAGCACCACGTAACCCGAGGGGCGCTGGCCCTTCAATTCGTCGCGGATGCCCACCACGGCGCATTCGGCGACAGCGGGATGCGAGGCCACCACGGCCTCCATGCTGCCGGTCGAGAGCCGGTGCCCGGCAACGTTGATCACGTCGTCGGACCGGCCGAGGACGAAGACGTAGCCGTCCTCGTCGACATAGCCCGAGTCGCCGGTGAGGTAGTAACCGGGGAAGGTGTCGAGGTACGACCGACGGTACCGGTCGTCGTCCTGCCACAGGCCGGCCAGTGTGCCCGGCGGCAACGGCAGGCGGATGACGATGTTGCCCTCGGTGTTCGGATCGACGCGCTTGCCCTCTCCGTCGACGATCTCGACCCGGTAGCCCGGCACGGGGACGGTGGGGGAGCCGGCCTTGAGCGGCATCGCCTCGAGCCCGCGCAGATTCGCCGCGATCGCCCAGCCCGTCTCGGTCTGCCACCAGTGGTCGACCACCGGGCGGTCGAGCACCTTCGTCGTCCAGTGGTAGGTGTCGGGGTCGAGGCGCTCACCGGCGGCGAAGAGCGTCTGCAGCGAGTCGATGGGGTACTTCTTCAGTTCCTCGGCGTTCGGATCCGCCTTGCGCACAGCGCGAATCGCCGTGGGAGCGGTGAACAGTGCCTTGACGCCGTTCTCGGCGATGATCCGCCAGAACGCACCCGCATCGGGGGTGCCGACGGGCTTTCCCTCGTACATCACCGTCGTTGCTCCGACCAGCAGCGGGCCGTAGACGATGTAGGAGTGGCCGACCACCCAGCCCACATCGGACGCGGTCCACCACACGTCGCCCGGATCGATGTCGTAGATGTTGCGCATCGACCACGTCAGGGCCACGGCGTGCCCACCGTTGTCGCGGACCACGCCCTTGGGCTTCCCGGTCGTGCCGGAGGTGTAGAGGATGTAGAGCGGGTCGGTCGCCGCGACCGTCACGGGCTCCGCAGGGGACGCGTCGGCGCACAGCTCGTCCCAGTCGAACCACGCCGCCGAGGACGTCTGGTAGTCGGCCGCCGATCCGGGGATCTGCTCGCGGTTCTTCACGATCACGGTGTGCGGCGGGGTCGGCGACAGGCCGATCGCCTGCTCGACGATCGGCAGGTACTCGACGGTGCGGCCGGGTTCGAGACCACCGGAGGCGGTGACGAGCACGACCGGCGTGGCGTCGTCGATGCGGGTCGCGAGTTCCTTCGCGGCGAACCCGCCGAACACCACCGAGTGCACCGCCCCGATGCGGGCGCAGGCGAGCATCGCGATGGCGGCCTCGGGGATCATCGGCATGTAGACGATGACGCGGTCGCCGGCGGCGACACCCTGGTCGCGCAGCACACCGGCGAACTTCGCGACCTCGTCGAGCAGTTCGGCGTAGGTGTAGGTGCGCTTGGCCGGAACCATCGCCGAATCCCAGATCAGGGCCGGGCGGTCGCCGTTGCCGGCGTCCACGTGCCGGTCGAGTGCGTTGACGCTGGTGTTCAGGGTGCCGTCCGGGAACCACTTGTACGACGGTGCCGCCGAGTCGTCGAGAGCTCGCGTCGGCGCGCTCTCCCACTCGACCGCGCGGGCGGCCTCGAGCCAGAATCCCTCCGGATCCTCGGTGCTCCGACGGAACGCCTCCTCGTACGAGCCCATCGTTCGTGTCCTTCCTCGACGGCGGTTGTGGCCCGAACCACTCTATGTGACCTGCAAGGGGGTGGCTGCAGGTCTGCGTCGGACGGACACGACCAGGCGACGAACGGACGAAGTGCCTACCCTGAGCCGCATGACCTCGATCGCGGAAGACCTGCTGCTCCTGCTTCTGGACGACGAATCGGGAAAGCCTCTCGTCGACGGGGTGAAACTGCCCCGCGTTCTCGCGGGTGCGGTGCTCCTCGAACTCGCCCTCGACGACGTGGTGGCGGTCGACACCGAGGGGGAGCAGGTGAAGAAGGGGCGCATCGCGATACGCACCGAGGCACGACCCGCCGATCCGATCCTTGCCGAGGCAGTCGAGCGTCTCGGCTCGGGCAGGCCGCTGAAGCCGACGTCGGCCATCGAGAAACTGCAGAAGGACCTGCAGGAGAAGCTTCTCGCGCGGGTCGTCGAGCAGGGCTGGGTCTCGGAGGAGCGCGGGAGGATCCTCGGCGTGTTCCCGACGAAGAAGTGGCCCGCGATCGATTCCACCCACGAGCAGCGCGTCCGCGACCTGATCCGCGCGGCGTTGATCGACGGCCTGACCCCGGAGCCGCGCACCACGGCGCTGATCGCGCTGCTGTCGGCGGCGGATGCGGCGCCGAAGGTGTTCCCGGACGCCGACAAGCGGGCAGTGAAGAAACGAGCGAAGGAGATCGCGCAGGGCGAGTGGGCGGCCGAGGCGGTGCGCGACGCCGTCGCATCCGTCAACGCGGCCATGATGGCCGCCGTCGCGGCCGGCGGGGCGGTGGCGGGTTCGAGCTGATCCGGATCGCGCCGGGTCAGGAGTGCACGCCGAGCTTGCGGTACCGCTCGATCCGTCGCCGGTAGCGGTCCTCCGCGGGCTCGTCGGTGAGGATCGCGAGTTCGCGGGCGACCGCAGCACCGACCCGCTTGACGAACGAGACGGGTTCCTCGGTGGCATCGGGATGCTCGGGGACGATCGCGTCGACGACGCCGTTGCGCAGCAGGTCGCGGGAGCGGATCCCCTGATCCTGCGCCATGGCCGGTGCGTGGGTGGTGTCGCGGTGCACGATCGCACTCGCGCCTTCGGGCGGGAGCGGGGCGAGCCAGCCGTGCTGCGCGCACAACACGCGGTCGGCGGGCAGCAGGGCGAGCGCGCCGCCTCCGGTTCCCTGACCGAGCAGCACCGACACCGTCGGGGTGGGCAGAGTGACGAGATCGGCGAGGCAGCGGGCGATCTCGGGTGCGAGTCCGCGTTCCTCTGCCTCCTTCGACAGCGACGCGCCGAGGGTGTCGATGACGAGCACGAGCGGCAGGCGCAGTTCGTCGGCGAGACGCATCGCGCGGCGGGCCTCGCGCAGTGCTCCCGGCCCCATCGTGCGTTCGGGTGACTGTCCCGCGCGGTCCTGGCCGAACATCACGCACGACACGCCGCGGAATCGGGCGAGGGAGAGCAGGACGGTGCGATCGGATTCGCCCTCACCGGTCCCGGACAGGGGGACCTGCGCGGAGGCGGCGTGACGCAGCAACTGCCGGATACCGGGCCGTTCGGTCCGTCGGCTGAGCATCACCGAATGCCAGGCCGGGATGTCGGGCACGTCGTCGACGGTGGTGATCGCCGGACTCGACGTCACCTCGGGCCGGTTGCCCTCGACGAGTACGCGCAGCAGCCGGTGCACGACCTGACGCACACCGCCGAGGGGCACGACCCCGTCGATCACGCCCTTGCGGTACAGGTTCTCCGCGGTCTGGACGTCCTCGGGGAAGTTCTCCTGGTAGAGCGCCTTGTAGACGCGCGGACCGAGGAACCCGACGAGCGCGCCCGGTTCGGCGGCAGTGACGTGCCCGAGCGACCCCCACGACGCGAACACCCCGCCCGTCGTCGGATTGCGCAGGTACACGAGATAACCGAGATGTGCGGCCTTGTGCGCAGCGACGGCGGCGGCGATCTTCACCATCTGCACGAAGGCGAGGGTGCCCTCCTGCATGCGGGTGCCACCCGAGGTGGGCGACGCGAGCAGGGGCAGTCCCTCGGCGGTCGCGCGTTCGACGGCGGTGACGATGCGTTCGGCGGCGGCGACACCGATCGAGCCTGCGAGGAAGGAGAATTCGCACACGATCAGAGCGACCCGGCGGCCGTGGACGGTGCCCGAACCGGTGAGCACGGATTCGTCGACCCCGGACTTCTCGGCGGCCCTGTCCAGATCGGCGAGGTACTTCTCGCCCGCCCCGACATCGATCGGCGGAACGTCCCAGGAGACGAAGCTTCCCGGGTCGAGCACCTTGTCGATGAACTCCTGCGCCGAGATCCTGCTACCGGCCACGTCGCCTCCACCTGTCCTCGTCCGTCGCGGTCAACCTATACCGGCGCGAACGAGGGGGAGGACATGTGCGTGTTCTTGCGACACACCGCATATGTCCTCCCCCTCGTTGTGGGATCGGCTATCGGCCGAGCGCTTCCTTCCACGTGACCGTCCGGCCGATGCGCAGGATCGACCGCTGGTAGATGCGCGCGGCGATCACACTGAGCACCGCGATCGCGGCGACCATCAGCACGATGGTGCCGACGATCTGCACCGGCGTGGCCACGCCCGCCGCGATGCGCAGCGGCATGAGGATCACGGAGAACGGCGGGATCCAGCTCAGCGTGGTGCTCCATCCGGCCTCGGGGTCGTCGACCGACGAGAACGCCGCGAAGAACATCGCGAGAATCAGCATCACCAGCGGACCCGAGGTGGAATTGACGTCCTCCTGCCGCGACACCATCGACCCCGCCGCCGCGTAGAGGACGGCGAAGAACGCGAAGCCGAGGACGAACCAGCCGAGGGTGCCGGCGAGCACGCCGAGGGCGGTGCCGGTGATCGTGAGGGTGTCGGTGGCGAGCGCCGTGCCGACACCGACCGCGCCGTAGGCGGTGAGTTGCAGGAGCCCGACCGCGCCGATGCCGAGGATCTTGCCCCACAGCAGTTGCAGCGGACGCAGCGTGGACAGCAGCAGTTCGACGACACGCGAGGACTTCTCCTCGACGACACCCATCGCGACGTACATGCCGAACATCAGGATCTGCATGTACAGCAGGATCACCGCGATGATCGAGAGGATGATGCGTTGTCCCTGTTCGGGGTCCGGCGGGTCGAGGGCGTCGACGGTCACGGTCGCCGCCGAGACGTCGGCCGCGACCGCGGCGGGATCGACGCCGCGGTCGGTCAGCGCGGCGACCTGGGCCTGCTGCACGACAGCGGCCTCGACGACCGCGCGGACGTCGGTGTCGAGCTCCGATTCGGTGATCGCTGTGACGGATGCGCCGTCGCCGGGAACGAGCGCGACGTCGAGATCGCCGGAGGACACCTGCTCGCGGGCGGTGGCGGCGTCGGGAACGTCGGAGACCTCGAGCGGAGTGCCGACGGTCTCGCCGAGCGACTCGATCGTCGTCTGCAGCGCGGGCGCCCCCACGACTCCGACGGTGGGCCGGTCGTCGCCGCCGCCGGACAGGATCGAGGTGGCGACGATACCGACGACGATCGCGACGAGGATGATCGCGTTGCTGATCAGGAAGCTCTTCTTCTGAACCTGCGTGACGAACTCGCGCGACGCGACGAGACCGACCGCGCGGGCGTTGCTCAACGGGGCGCTCATGCGGAAACCACCTCTCGGAACAGCTCGGTCAGGGATGGGCGTCGGAGCGAGAACTCGTGGACCGGGCCGGTGGCCAGGGCCGCCTTGAGGATCAGCTGGTCGTCGGCGCCGGGGGTGACGGTGAGCACGGTGCGCTCGTCCTCGTCCTCGTACTCGGCGTGCGTGACGCCCGGCAGACCGTGCGCCCAGCCTCGGGGTGCCTGCGGCGCGTGGACGACGAGGAGCGCGTCGCCCTTGGACCGCAGGTCGTCGACGGTGCCCACGGCGCGCATCCGACCTGCGCCGATGATGCCCACGCGGTCGCACAGGCGCTGGACGAGGTCGAGCTGGTGGCTCGAGAACACCACCGGCACGCCATCTTTCGCCTTCTCGAGCAGGACGTCGCTCATGACGTCGACGGCTACCGGGTCGAGGCCGGAGAACGGCTCGTCGAGGACGAGGACCTTCGGGTCGTGCACGAGAGCCGCGGCGAGCTGCACGCGCTGCTGGTTGCCGAGCGACAGGGCGTCGACGGTGTCGCCGAGACGTTCGGCGATGCCGAGCCGTTCGGTCCACCGTTGCACCGCCTCCGACGCCTCCGACTTCGAAAGGCCGTGCAGCCGAGCGAGATAGGACAGTTGCTTGCCGACCTTCATCTTCGGATACAGGCCGCGTTCCTCGGGCATGTACCCGATGTTGCGGCGCATCTCGAGGTCGACCGGCTTCCCGTCGATGCGGACCTCGCCGGAGTCGGCGGCCAGGACGCCGAGGGTGATCCGCATGGTGGTGGTCTTGCCGGCGCCGTTGCTGCCGACGAAACCGAACAATTCGCCGGGGCGGACTTCGAAACTCACGCCGTCGAGAGCGACCGTGTCGCCGTAGCGCTTCGAGAGATTGTCGATCGTCAGTGTCACAGCAGGTCCTCCGGATCGTCGTCGGGGCGGGTCCAGGCGAGCAGAACAGCGGGCAGGCAACCGCTGAACAGGATCGAGGCGAGAGCGAATCCGCCTGCGGAATAGGCGAGTGCCCGATGGTCGATCGAGTCGATCGCCGGGCTCCACAGCAACGCGAAGATCGGGATCATCAGCAGGCCCTGCGCCACGGACAGGCCGATCGAGCGGGCGCTGTTGCGCTCGGCGATCTCGCGTTCATCGAGGGCGCGACGGGGTGCATCGGACTGCCTTCCCGACACGATCTGCAGACACGTCCAAGTGGGCAGGAACACCAGCGTCACCGGCAGCCAGGCGATCGCCGCCGCCATCGTGAAGTACGACGCGATCGACGCGACGAACATCAGCGCGATCAGCACCATGACGGCGACGGCGAGGATGCGGCGGCGACGGCGGGTACGCCAGTTCGGCATCCACCCCCCGGTGATCTCCTCGTTCTTCAGGAACCTGCGGGTGCGGTACTCCTCGTAGCGATCGAGCAGGGATTCTGTGGTCATCTCAGGCCTCCTTCCGGGGCTTGTACAGCTCGGTCGACAACGGCGTGAACTCGGTACGGGAGAAGACGGCTTCGACCGGTAGTCCGAAGACATCGCAGATGCGGAAGGCGAGATCGAGGCTCGGATAGTGGTCGCCGCGTTCGAGTGCTCCGACGGTCTGCGGGTTCACATCGATGAGCGCGGCCAGTTGTGCGCGGCTCATGCCACGCTCCGCGCGCAGGACGCGGATGCGGTTGTAGATGGGGAGAGCTTCCCCACGACGTACCGGACTCATGGAACAAAGTGTTGTGAAAACCCAACGCTTTGTCAATGGGTGAGGATGGATCGATATGTCGTAGTGTTGTCAGTCGTCGTCGGCGAAACCGCGGAGACGGTCGAGTTCGCGACGTTCCTTCTTCGTCGGACGGCCCGCCCCGCGGTCGCGGCGGGGGAGCGCCGCGAGGATCTCCTTCGGTGGAGGCGGGGGACTGTGATCGATGTAGGCGGTCGCGGCGATCGGTGCACCCACGCGCTTGTTCACGAGCTGGGTGACCTCGACGATCTTCTCCGTTCCGTGCGCGCGTACGCGGACCTCGGCTCCGATCGTCACCGGCGTCGACGGCTTGGCCGTCACACCGTCGACGCGGACGTGCCCGGCGCGGCACGCGCTCGCCGCGGCGGACCGGGTCTTGAACAGCCGGACCGACCACGTCCAGCTGTCCACGCGCACGCTTCCACCCATCTACATCAACTCCTCGCTCAGCTTCCCGTCGTCGAGCATCCACCGACGTGTCGTCCGTGTGGTCTCCAGCATGCGGCGATCGTGCGTGATCAGCAGTAGGGTTCCCTCGAAACTGTCGACGGCCTGCTCGAGTTGCTCGATCGCCGGCAGATCCAGGTGGTTGGTGGGTTCGTCGAGCACCAGCAGATTGACGCCGCGTGCCTGCAGCAGTGCGAGTCCCGCGCGGGTGCGTTCGCCCGGCGACAGCGACGACGCCGTCCGCAGGACGTGGTGCCCTTTGAGGGCGAACTTCGCCAGCAGTGTCCGCACGTCGGCGTCCGGCCAGTCGGGCACGTTGCGCCCGAACGCCTCGACCAGCGGTTCGTCCCCCTCGAACAGGCTGCGGGCCTGATCGATCTCGCCGACGAGAACACCCGACCCCAGCGACGCGCGACCGGTATCCGGTTCGATCGTGCCGAGCAGCAACCGGAGCAGCGTAGACTTCCCGGCGCCGTTCGGGCCGGTGACGACGATGCGGTCGCCCCACTCGACCTGCGTGGTGATCGGCCCGAGGACGAAGTCGCCCCGCTGGACGACGGCCTCGCCGAGGGTCGCGACCACCGTGCCGCTGCGCGGGGCGGCGGCGATGCACATGCGCAGTTCCCATTCCTTGCGCGGCTCCTCGACGACGTCGAGCCGCTCGATGCGCCGCTGCGTCTGACGCGCCTTCGCCGCCTGCTTCTCGGTGGCCTCCGCGCGGTGCTTGCGTCCGATCTTGTCGTTGTCCTTGGACTTGCGGCGCGCGTTGCGGACGCCGTGTTCGAGCCAGTTGCGTTGCATCCGGGCGCGTTCCTCGAGCTGCGACTTGGTGTCGGCGAACTCCTCGTACTGTTCGCGCGCGTGTCGGCGCGCCACCTCGCGCTCGACGAGATACGCCTCGTACCCGCCCTCGTAGACCGAGATCTGCTGCTGCACGGGATCGAG
The DNA here is from genome assembly GCF_001886355.1 of Rhodococcus sp. 2G. NCBI lineage: Bacteria > Bacillati > Actinomycetota > Actinomycetes > Mycobacteriales > Nocardiaceae > Rhodococcus > Rhodococcus sp. 2G. The sequence continues at coordinate 155,717 of NZ_CP018063.1, forward strand.
TTCGACGATGCCCGTCACTGTGCGCGCGAGGAATTCGCGGTCGTGGCTGACGACCACCAATGCCGTGCGTGTCTCGTCCACGAAGCGTTCGAGTCGTTCGAGCCCGGGCAGATCCAGGTCGTTCGTCGGTTCGTCGAGCAGCAGCACGTCGTAGCGCGACAGCAGCAGTGCCGCCAGCCCGGCGCGGGCGGCCTGGCCACCGGAGAGCGCCGTCATCGGAGCGTCGAGGCCCGCTTCCAGGCCGAGGTCGTCGATCACCTTCTCGGCGCGCTCGGCGAGGTCGGCCCCGCCGAGCGCCAGCCACCGTTCGAGCGCCGGGGTGTACTCGTCCTCGTCGGAGTCGCCGAGTCGCTCGGCGGCGGCGTTCATGACGCGTTCGGCCTCGGTGACACCGGTGCGCCGGGAGAGGAAGCCGAGGATAGTCTCGCCCGGCACCCGTTCGGGTTCCTGCGCGAGATAGCCGATCGTGGCGTCGGGCGGGCTGAGGACCACCGAGCCGGTGACATCGGCGTCACCGACCCCCGCGAGGGTCGTGAGCAGCGTCGATTTCCCGGCGCCGTTCGCCCCCACCAGGCCGATCACATCGCCGGGTGCGACGGTGAGATCGAGTCCGTCGAACAGGACACGTTCCCCGCGAGAGGCCGACAGGCCGTCGATACGAAGTGTTGCGCTCACGCTCCGAGTATCCCGGGTGCGACGAATCCGAGGTCCGGCGCGGGTCGGTACCGGCCACGAGCGGCCCCTCAGCCACCGCACTCCGCGGGCACGATCCCATCGTCGCCCACCGGGACGGCGTCGAGTGGATTGTCGATCTCGTCGCGCCGCGTCCGGGCCGCGACGATCACGATCACCGCGGCGACGGCCGGCACCAACCCGGCGATCGCGAAGGTCGGCGCGAGCCCGACCGTGAGGGCCAGCGGCCCGGCCACGGCCATGGACAGCGGCATGAACACGATCGAGACGAAGAAGTCGAGACTCGAGACCCGACCGAGCAGGTGCGCGGGCACCCGCCGTTGCAGCAGCGTTCCCCACACGACGGATCCGGCGTTGAACAGCGCGCCGACGACGAACACCGCGGCGATCATGATCGGTACCGACCCGGAGACCCCGATGACGGCGAGGGGGACGCAGCCCAGCCCCCCACATCAGAAGCGGGACGGTGAGATAGCGCCTCGGCAGCCGCAGCGACGCCACGAGCATCGACCCGACTGCCCCACCGACACCGAAACCGGCCATCACCATCGCGTGCTGCAACGGCCCGCCCCCGGTCGCCTCGCGGATCGCGAACGGGATCAGCACCTCGATCGGTCCCAGCACGCAGAAGACCGCGACGGACCCGAACAGGAGCGTTCCGAGCAACCACCGCGTGCGCACGGTGAACCGCACACCCTCCGCGAGATCGTCGAGCACGGAACGGAATCCGCTCGACCCTCCGGTCCGCGTGTCGTCGCAGCGGACCACGGTCGGGTGCATCGCGAGGATGCACAATGCCCCGACCACCTCGAGGAGCGCGACGGTGCACATGGCGACGGCGGGGGACGAGGCCGCGACGACGGCGCTCGCCGCCGCCGGACCGGCCGCCTGCACGAGCGTCGGCCGGAGCACACCCTCGACACCGTTGGCGGCGAGCAGGTCCTGCGGCGGGACGATGGACGGCAACAGTGCCGAATAGGCCGGGAACTGGACACCGTTGGCGAGCCCGAGTGCGAAACCCACGACGGTGAGATGCCAGAAGGCGATCGATCCGTTCACGGCGAGCGCAGCCGTCACCGCGACCAGCACCGCCCGGACGATGTACGTCGCGAGGAGCAGGGTGCGCTGCGGGATCCGATCGGCGAGCACACCCCCGAGAAGTGCGACGAGGAGCATGCCCACGGCAGGCCCCACTGCGACCGAGGACAGTTCGGCCGGACCGCCACCCATCTCGACGACCTGCCACACCACCGCGATGAGCCAGGTGCCCACGGACAGCAGTCCCGCGGCGAGCGCCAGGATCAGCAGGCGGTACTGCGGATGAGCGAACGGCCGCACGGGTCCGCGCGCCAGGCGCGGACGCCGGTGCGTCGGTGATGCGGTGTGGTTGCTCATCGCGTTCCCCCGGTCGTCGGACGGTCCGATGAGATCTTGCGACCTCGAGGCGACTCGAGGTCAAGTGTCTTCGCCCCCCGGGTGACCGATCAACCGATTTTTCCGTGAGCGTCGCCGTCAGCGTGCGGGTCCGACTTCGAGAACGATGTCTGCGGAACGTCTTTCGTCGTTCTCGGTGGTCCACTCGATCGACACGACGTCGCCGGGACGGTGACGGAGCAGACGTTCCTCGAGTTCTCCGGTCGACGAGACGCGCTCCCCGTCGAACGACACCACGACGTCGCCGGCGTCGAGACCGGCGTGATAGGCGGGACTGTCGTAGGACACCCACAGCACCTCGGCCCCGAGATCCTGCCCGTCCTTGCGGGCGGTGGTGACGTTCGCGCCCAGCCGGGGCGTCGGGCCCACGTGCACCGACCCTTCGCTCACTCCCGTCCGCACCTGCTCGACGACGGTGATCGCCTCGGTGATGGGCACGGCGTACGCCTCGGGGGTCGTATCGGGCGAGGTGTCGACGTTCCGCTGCACCGCACCCGCGGTGTTGATCCCCACGACCGTTCCGTACTCGTCGACGAGCGGCCCGCCGGAATCACCCGGCCGGATCGGGGCATCGGTGCGGATCATCCCGGTGAGGCGGTGACGTGAACCGTCCGTGGCGTCGCGCACCACCACATTGCGGTCGAACTCGACGATGGTGCCGGGGGTCGCCACGACGACCCCACCGCCCTGGGAATTGCCGAAGGCCGTGACCCGGCTGCCCACCGGCGGCAGGTCCTCGGCGATCGCGGCGGCCGGAAGATCGCTCGCGGTGCCGAGCCGCAGGACGGCGAGATCGCGCTCGCGGTCGTAGCCGAGGACCTCCGCGTCGTAGATCAGACCGTCCGCGCCACTCACCGCGCTGATATCGGTGGCTCCGCTCACCACATGATGGTTCGTGACGACCGTGCCGTCGGGGGTGATCACGATCCCGGTGCCCGTCATGCCCGTCCATCCCGCACTCGCGTCGATCGTCACGACGACCGGCAGGGTGCGCGCGGTGAGTTCGTCGGCGGTCAGCGGTGTCGGGGGAGGAGCGACCGGCGCCGGCGGTGGGGGAGGGAGCGCGACGTCGACCAGGGCCGGTGCCGATGCGACGAGACTGGCGGTGGTCGCGAGCGCGACCAGCAGCACCGATCCGCCCCGCCCGCTCACTGCTGCGGCACCTCGCCGGTGAGATGGTCGACCAGTTCCCGGGCCGCGGCGCGACCGGCGCGGTTCGCTCCGATCGTGGACGCCGACGGGCCGTAGCCGACGAGATGGATGCGCGGATCCTTCGCGACGCGGGTCGCGAGCCGGCCGTCCATCGTGATGCCGCCACCGGCGTTGCGCAACGACAGCGGTGCGAGATGGTCGAGGGAACTCCGGAATCCGGTGCACCACAGGATGACATCGACGTCGAGTGTCCGGCCGTCGCTCCAGCGGACGCCGGTCTCGGTGATCTCGGAGAACATCGGGGACCGCTCCAGCGCGCCGCGTTCGCGCGCGGCCCGAAGCGCCGGGGTGAGCGGGAGCGCGGTGACGGAGACGACCGATCCGGGTGGCAGTCCGCGTCGTACCCGATCCTCCACGAGAGCGACGGCGGCGTGACCGCGCTCGGCCGTGAAAGGTTCCTCGCTCCAAGCAGGTTCGCGTCGCGTCACCCAGGTGGTCTCCGTGACGCGGGAGATCTCGTCGAGGAGCTGGACCGCGGAGATGCCGCCACCGACGACGAGCACGTGCTGCCCGGTGAACTCCTCGGCCGTTCGGTAGTCCTTGGTGTGCAGCTGCCGTCCGGTGAACCGCGCGGCGCCGGGATACCAGGGGACGAAGGGGCGCTCCCAGGTGCCGGTCGCGTTGATGATGCCGCGTGCCGCGTAGACGGCCGACTCGGTCTCGACCCGCAGTCGCTCGCCGCGGTCGCACACGACCCGCACGGTGGTGGGGCGGTGGACGGGAAGGTCGAACTCCTTCTCGTAGGCGGCGTAGTACTGCGGTACCGCAGAGGCTGCCGGAACCTCGCCCGCGGAGGTGTCGACGACGTCCGCGAACGCGAGGCCGGGCAGGTCGTGGACGCCGTTGACGGTGCTCAGTGTCAGTGATGGCCAGCGGTCCTGCCATGCCCCGCCGGGGCCGAACGAGCGGTCGAGGACGACGAATCCTGTTTCGGGTGCGACTCCGAAGCGGGTGAGGAAGTAGGCGGTCGACAGGCCGGCCTGCCCGGCGCCGATCACGACGATGTCGACCGGCGCCGCATCGACGGTCTGTACCTCGGCCGCATCGAGTGCCTCGTCGGCGAGCATCGCGAGCCTCCCTCTCGGATCGTTGTCCTTCATCATGCCGCGATCGCGGCCGGTGCGCGGAAGGAACGCTGTCCGCAGCCGTAGAGATGTGATATCACTTTAATATCGCTTTGATCCTGGGAGGTAGGAACATGGATGTCGTGCAGTCGCCCGTGACCGTCGAGCGGCCGGGTGCCTCGTCCAACGGCTGGTCGGTACTGATCGCCGCTCTGGTCGCAATCGCCGTCGGCGCCGGTCTGATCGGCTGGGGAGCAGTGGATGTCACCGTTCCGCTGATCGTCACCGGCGCCGTCATCGTGGTGCTCGCCCTCGTGCCGCTCGCCGGACTCGTCCTCGTCGAACCGAACGAGGCCCGTGTCCTCCAACTCCTCGGCAGCTCGTACACCGGCACCCTGCGCGAACCCGGTCTGCGCTGGATGAACCCGCTCAACACCCGCCGCAAGATCTCCACCCGCATCCGCAACCACGAGACGGGCAGAGCCAAGGTCAACGACGCCGACGGCAACCCCATCGAGATCTCGGCGGTCATCGTGTGGCAGGTCGAGGACACCGCGCGCGCCGTCTTCGACGTCGACGACTTCGAGGAGTTCGTCGCCGTGCAAACCGAGGCCGCGGTCCGCCACATCGCCGGTTCGTACCCATACGACGCTGCGCCGGAAGTGATGTCGCTGCGTCAGAATGCCGACGAGATCACCACCAAGCTCTCGGCCGAGGTCCACGACCGCGTGCAGTCCGCCGGTATCCGCGTCATCGAGACCCGCATCAACCAGCTCGCCTACGCACCCGAGATCGCCCAGGCGATGCTGCGACGTCAGCAGGCCGGCGCTGTCATCGCCGCCCGCGAACAGATCGTCAAAGGTGCCGTCTCGATGGTCGGCACCGCTCTGGCCCGCCTCGAGGCCGAACACACCGTCGAACTCGACGAGGAACGCAAGGCCGCGATGGTCTCGAATCTCCTCGTCGTGTTGTGTGGAGACCAGAGTGCTCAGCCCGTCCTCAACACGGGATCGCTGTACCAGTAGGGATCATGCGGCATGGCCGAACGTAAGAAGGTGCTGCTGCGCCTCGACCCGGCAGTCCACGACGCGCTCGCGCGGTGGGCTGCCGACGAGTTGCGCAGCACCAACGCCCAGATCGAGTTCCTGCTCCGGCGGGCCCTCACCGAGGCCGGCCGGATGCCGCGCGAGGTGGGGCGCATACGCGGGCCCGGTCGTCCGCGCGCCGATGCCGACGACGAGGAGTGAGCTGACATGGCAGATCCTCCGAGGAGGGCCGCCGTCGACGAGGCGGGACGCTACGCAGTGCTCCACCCGGCGATCGCCGAAGCGGCCCACCGCGCGGGGGCGACCGCGATCGGCCTGATCGACGTGGGGCGCCCCGCGGCGCTGAACCTGTGCGTCGACCGCGTGGGCATCACCTACAGCGACGGGGTGTTCCTGGGTGACCCGGATTCTCCTGTGCAGGAGAGCTGTTCGATCGTCCACGGCGGGACGGTTCCCGACCGGGCGATGCCTCCGGTGGTCGCGCGCGTCGCCGTGACGCGGCGCCGGCCCGACGTCGAGGACGCCCTGCTCGCCGAGGATCCGCCCGTCCGGTTCTGCGGCGACGTCGTGGAACTGCTGCCCGAGGGGATCGCGGCGGTACCCGAGGGTGCTCTGCCCGTCGTGACGACGACCTGGGCGTTGTCGCGCCTGGCAATTCCGCGGCGCCCGTCGTTCGTCGACAGTCTTCGCGAGGCGGCCGCGGGACGGACGGTCGCGTGGGTGTCGGCCGAGGGGGTCGGCGCCGCACCGTCGGTCCCGACGCTCGGTGACCGTCCGGCCTCCGGCCACAGCATCGTGGGCGTGGCCGTATACCGCGGATCCGAGCAGCACGTGGATGCAGTCGGCCGCTGCTGGTCGCGGGGACGGATGCTCGATTGGTTCCCCTGATTCTTGTGGTGCCGCCGATTCGTATGCCGCGAACGCCGTTCGGCGGTGCGGCGTCACACCGTTTGCGGTATCCGCGCGACCAGGCGGTCCAAGGCCTCTGCGGCGGGATTTCGGCCGCCGGCCAGGCTGTAGTACAAGCGACCCCAGATGGCATTCTTCGTGACGGGTAGCCGGTCGATCGTGCGGTACAGCGAACGCCGGGCAAGTGTGGGTAATGCGCCGGACTGCGCGAACGCACTCTCCTGCCGGAACTGCAGTGCTCGTGCCTGATCCACGTGGGGTTCGCGCAGTTCCTGGAAGATTCTGCACCGCTCGTCGACGAAGATGTCGGACTCCTCGGCGCGGAGTGCCGGCCCGAGCTGATCCCCCAGAACGACCGCATCGAGAATCGCGTGATTGACCCCCTGGGCCAGGACCGGTGTGAGGGTGTGCGCCGCGTCGCCGACGAGGACCAGGCCGGGGATGCTCCATCGGGGGCATCGGCTGCTGAAGATCTCGAGCATCGACGTATCACGCCACGTTCGGACGGAGTGTTCTGTTGCCTCGCCGAGGTCCGGGACTATCCGGGCGACGCTGCTGTACAAGGACGGCAGACCGGCCTTGCGGATCCTGCTCAGGCCTCCGGGAGGGATGTTCACGCCGAGCCGGAGGATCCCCGGAACTGTCGGTATGCACATCACGTGGGCGTCGTCGGCGAGGTGGACCTGGTAGCGGGTCAGATCCCATCCCGCAGGTGGGTCCACCTTGAACCACAAGAAATCCCGGCGCATCGGCTGCTTACGGGATACGAGGCCGGCCGCAGCACCCAGCTTGCCGTACCGTCCGTCCGCGGCGACCACCACCCGTGCGGTGATCGTGTTCTCGTCCTCTCCGATCCGGTAGCGCACCCCCACGATGCGTGGTCCGCGACGAATCAGCTCCTGAACCGATGCGCCTCGAATCAGCCGAAATGACGGAAACCGTGCAGCGGCAGCGTCGATGGCGTCGAGTAGCGAATCCTGCGGGATCTCCAGAGGGCTCTCCTCAGCGTCTGCGAGTTCGGAGAAGCGGACGGTGAGTACCTCCTGGCCGGCATCGACAATTCGTATGCCCGACACCGGCATCGTGCGATCGGCCGGCAGCTGATCGAGTACCCCGAGGCGCCGGAGCGCGGTCACCGAGTCGGGGGAGATCGACTCACCACGGAACGTGCGGGCGGCAGAGGGAGCTGTCTCGAGAACCGCAACCGCGACGCCTTGGAGCGCCAGGCACAATCCTGTCATCATTCCGGCCGGACCTGCACCGGCGACGACCACGTCGTACTGCTCGGGGCGTTCGGAGATTTCCGTCATCGGCTGCTCTTTCGGTGTGATCGACACGTTCGGTGAGAAGCCTAGGAATACGCCCGAAACTCCTGGGGGGCACGCGTCTGAAGCGACCGTTTCGAACCGCTGTGGGAATTCCTAAAGTATTGCTGAATCCGGTTGTCCCACAGACTGTCTCTCTTTACCGTCGAGTTCCGATCGCCGCAGCATGCAGGAAAGGGAACCAGTGACTTCGACAGCAGCAGAATCGACCGGCGACACGAGCGAGCATACGGGGCGATGTCCGTACAGCTATCCGTTCGATCGCCCGTCGGCGATGGGTGTCGCGCGTGAATACCGCGAGATCCAGGAACATGAGGCGGTCGGACGGGTGCAGATGCCGTCGGGTGATCGCGCCTACCTCGTCACGCGATACGACGACGTGAGGACGGTTCTGTCCGATCCCCGCTTCTCACGTGCCGCCACCCTGGCCGAAGGAGCGCCTCGCCTCGGGCCGGCCCCGCAGAACTTCCCGACCCTCCTCAATATGGACCCTCCCGACCACAACCGGGTACGCAAGATGATTTCGGGGACGTTCACCTCCCGCCGCGTCGCCGTACTCGAGCCGCACGTCACCGGTCTCGTCGAGCAGTACCTCGACGAGATGATCGAAGCCGGTCCGACCGCGGATCTCGTCGAGATGTTCGCAAGTCGACTGCCCGTCCAGGTAATCTGCGAACTGCTCGGTGTGCCGATGAGCGATCGGGAACAGTTCGGAGCATGGTCGCGCGCATTCCTCGCCACCACAACCGCCGAATACACCGCAGAGCAAGTTCAACAAGCGCAGGGGGCGTTGTTCGTCTACCTCACCGAGCTCATCGCGAGCAAGCGTGCAAACCCGCAGGACGACATCCTCAGCGACCTGGTCGTGCAGAACGACGCGAAAGGTGCGATCTCGGAACTTGAACTGACCTTCCTCGGGGTCAGTCTCCTGGTCGCCGGACACGAGACCACCGTCAACATGATCGCCAACGGTGTGTTCGCGCTCATGTTGGATCCTGCCGCTGCGGAACTGCTCCGTTCCCGACCCGAAATCGTCGACACCGCGGTCGAGGAACTCCTCCGCTTGTTCGGTCCGGGAACGGAAGGGTTGCTCCGGATCGCGGCGGAGGATGTGGAACTCTCGGGCGTGAGGATCCCTGCGGGAAGTGCTGTTCTGCCGAGCCTCATCGCAGCGAACCGCGATGAGAATCGATATCCCGGAGCGGAACACCTCGATCTGGAAAGAAAGGACGTCCCGCATCTGTCCTTCAGCCACGGTCCGCACTTCTGCATCGGCGCGGCGCTTGCCCGCGCCGAGCTTCGGGTGTCCTTCAACGAGATCCTGCGTCGTCTTCCCGGACTGGCGCTCGCGATCCCCGCGGCCGACGTGCCCCGACCGGAAGGGCTGCTCGTCAACGGCGTGTCGTCTCTTCCGGTGACCTGGGATGCCGATGCTGCCCGAGCAGTGCCCTCCCGACCGCTATCGGAATCCACCCGTTCGACTTCAGGAGAAGCCCCATGAAATGGAACAACACGTTCGTCGCCGGTGTCGGAGCGTACGTGCCGAGCTCCGTGACGACCTCCTCTGCGGTCGACCAGGGGCTCTACAGCGAGGAATCGCGTGAGGCCGACGGTTTCGAGGGTGCGAGCATCGAGCGCGAGCTGGTCCCGCCGCAGATGGCAGTCGAGGCCGCCGGGAAGGCTGTCACCGATGCCGGGATCGATTCGAACGACATCGACATCGTCTTCCACAGCGGTATCTGGTTCCAGGGTGTCGACATGTGGCCCGCGGCCTCCTACGTGGCAGCGCACGCCGCCCGTCCGGGTGCACGTGCCTTCGACCTGCAACAGCAGTGCAATGTCGGACTGAGTGGGCTCGAACTCGCCGCCGCTCTGTTGCCCTCTGTGAACGGCCACATCCTGCTCACGACGGCCGACCGCTTCGATGGTGGCCCCGTCGACCGGTGGCGAACCGAATCCGGTGTCGTCTACGGGGACGGTGCAGGTGCTGTGGTGCTGTCGTCGACCGGTGGGAAGTTCGAACTCGTCTCGACGCACACGGAAGCAGCCAACGATCTCGAGAAGGTGGTGCGCGGACCGCAGTTCGCGACGTGTCCGAGCACGACGACGATCGACATCGGTGCGCGCTTCGACTACTTCATCTCGACGGGTGGGATGCGTGCGGCGGCAGGCAGACTCGTCGACGCGGTGACGACTTCCGTCGGCCGGGCCCTGGCGGACGCCGAATCGGAGATCGGCGATATGACTCGGGTGATCGTCCCTGCGGTGGGGAAAACCAAGCTGGACTGGCAACTTCAGGCTCTCATACCTGTCGACATCAATCGTACGAACTGGCGGTTCGCCAGGCAGATGGGGCATCTGGGGGCCGGAGACCAATTCGTGGGCCTCGAGCGCATGTGCGCCGAGGGCGGTCTCGAGCCGGGGGACCGGATCCTGCTCGTCGGGGGCGGTGCAGGCTTCACGTGCACATCTGCGGTCCTCGAATTCCGAGGTTGAGAAGAGGAACGAACGGTTGCGGCCCGGACATTCCGTCCGGGCCGCACCTGTGTGCCGCCGACTTCTAGCGCCGTAGTGAAACCTGCTCGGCCAGAGCCTCGTTCATGAGAACGAACTGAGGATAGGTGTCGTCGCGCAGGTAACCCATCATCGGCGGTACCGCGATCCCCGAGAAGATCTCACCGTGCTCGAGCACGACGCGGCCGTTGCCGGTGTCCTCGATCCTGAAGTAGTGCTCGCCGTCGAAGATTCCCGGAACGCCCACGGTTCCCTTCCATCGCAGCTCTTCGCCTGGATCGACGGTGAGGAGCTTCGGCGTGAAGGTGGATTCTCCGCCGCCGGCTCCGACGAGGACGTTGGTGATCGTGCCGTCGACTGCGAGCTCGCCCACCGAGGACACGATGAACGGATTCCACGACGGATACGACTCACGGTCGGTGAGCACGGCCCACACCTCGTCGGCCGTACCGTCGATCTCGGTGCGTGCGACGAGCGTGTATTCCTTGGTGGACGCCCATGCCGCGTAGACCGCGAGCGGAACGAAGACTACTGCGAGTGTTATCCCGACCCATTTGAGTACGCGCCCCCGTCGGGTGGTCATGAGGGAACCGGCCGTCATATGTCGTGCCCTTTCTGTTCCGAGGTACCTGCCCGTGATTGTCGGGCCGCCGGATCCGGCCGCCTGCGCGGTGCGATCACCGAGGGCAGGAGTCGTCGAGGCTACATGCAGTCGGTTACGGCGACATGGACAGAACGCTGCATTACGGCAACGGTGACCCGTGCATTCGCCGCACCGACTGTGCGCCCCGTCATATGGCGGTTCTTTAGCGGCAGCGAAGTTCGAAAAAAGCTGCGAGAAGTACAGTTTCGGTTCCGTAGGGGTTGCGCGAACAGGGTCTTCGCCAGCGCTGCGCCCCGTCTCGATCGATGACCGGATTGGTGGGAGAGATATGCCCGACACTCACGCGGCCGCACCGACGACACCGGATCTCGTCGCGCGGCTGGAGTACTTCGCGACCACGCGTCCCGACGCGATCGCCGTGGAGTACGTCGACGATCGCGGACATGTGATCGAGGAACAGACGCGGACCTGGTCGCAACTGCATCGCACGGCGTCGGCGACCGGATCGGACCTGCTCGCCCGACACGACCCGCGCGATCGTGTGCTGATCCTGACGGCCCCCGGGCTCGGCTTCCTCAACGCCTTCCTCGGATGTCTCTACGCGGGAATGATCGCGGTTCCGGCACCGCTCCCTACTGACGAGAAGGGGATGAGCCGGCTCGCCCGCATCGTGACGGACGCTGGAGTCTCCGAGATCATCACCACTACGGATCTCGCTCCTGTGGTCGAAGGATGGCTCGGCGAGTCGATGTCCGACAACTGCCCGTCGGTGGGAGTGATCGAGACCGCCGTGCCCGACGAAACGTTGGGATCCCCGTCCCATGCCCAGCCCTTCCATTCCCCGGACGCCATCGCCTTCCTCCAGTACACCTCCGGTTCCACGAGCGACCCCAAAGGTGTGATGGTCACCCGTCGCAACCTGGCCCACAACCTTGCCGTGATCGACCGGGCCAGCCGTCTGCCCGACAGCTCGACGGTGGCCGGCTGGCTGCCTCACTTCCACGACATGGGTCTGATCGGGCAGATCCTGTACCCGCTGTTCGGCGGTCACCGCGGCGTGCACATGTCACCCGCGACCTTCCTGAAGCGTCCCCATCTGTGGTTGAAGATGCTCAGCGATTTCCGTGCGGCCGGCACGGTCGCACCGAATTTCGCTTTCGACATGTGTGTGCGGCGGGTGACCGAGGAGCAGATCCGCGACCTCGATCTGAGCAAGATCCGGACGGTCCTCAACGGGTCGGAACCGATCCGAGCCCAGACGCTTCGCGCGTTCGCGGACCGTTTCGCCGGTGCCGGGCTCGCGGTCGAAGCACTGTGTCCCTGTTACGGGTTGGCGGAGAGCACGCTCATGGTGACCTCCGACGACCCGGAGCCGTTCCATGTCCTCGAGGTGGACGAGGATGCGTTGGCGGAGAACCGCGTGGTACCAGCGGTCGCAGATGGTCTCAGAAGCCTCGTGAGCTGTGGCCGCGCGGAGGGTCTCGACGTCGCGATCGTCGATCCACGGACCGAGGCGCGAATGGTCGACGGCCGGATCGGGGAGATCCGTGTGAGAGGAGCAAGCGTCGCTGCCGGATACTGGAACAACGCTGCCGCCACCGCCGAGACCTTCGAGCGGACCGTGGACGGTCTGGGAGGTTATCTCTGCACAGGTGATCTCGGTGCCTTCGTGGACGGACGGCTGTACGTCACGGGCCGCGCGAAGGACGTCATCATCGTCAACGGGCGCAACCTCTACCCCCAGGACATCGAGCATTCGTCGCGGGAAGCGCACCCGGCCCTGGCCGGGGGACTGGCAGCCGCGTTCGGCACGGGGGAGAACGACGGTCGCATCGTCGTCGTGCAGGAAGTCGCAGACGGTGGCGGCGACGCGAACTGGGCCGACGTCCGGTCCTGCATACGCGAGCGGATTCGACTCGACCACGGAGCCGCCGTGGCCGCGATAATCCTGACGCCACGGAAAACTGTGTCGCGCACCACGAGCGGCAAGATCCGCCGCGCAGAGATGCGGACGCGATTCCTCGACGGAGCATTCGACGAGATCGCGATCGGATCGGTACTCGGGCGCGTGAACGCATGAGTCCACGATCGTCGAACGATGTTCCCGTCGAGGTCGCGCTGCGCGCCGTGCTCGACGGACTGTCTCCGGCAGCATGCGAGACTCTCGACGCGCGGGATGCCTTCCCCGAGCGGACCATCGCAGCGTTCGACGCGATCGGCCTGCAGCGCCACTACATTCCGGTCGCCGACGGCGGTGAGCTCGTCGACTACGAGCGCACCGGCAGGTTGATGCGCGAAGTCGCGTCGTTCGACGTGACCCTCGCGGTGGCACACGGCAAGACCTATCTCGGCGCGGTCTGTGTGTGGATCGCCGGTTCTCCCGCCCAACGGGCCCGTCTGGCCGAGATCGTGGGCGCGGGCGGTGCGGTCTCCTGGGCGCTGACCGAGCGAGGCCACGGCAGCGATCTCCTCGCCGGAGAGGTCGTCGCGGAAGCGACGGACGTCGACGCCGTCACCCGCTTCCGGCTCACCGGGGAGAAATGGCTGATCAACAATGCGACGCGAGGCGCCGCACTCTGCGTCCTGGCACGCACGTCGTCCGATGCCGGGCCGAGAGCGTACAGCCTGGTGCTGGTCGAGAAGGCGGAGCTGACCCCGGACAGCTGGCAGACCCTCCCGAAGGAACTCACTCACGGTATTCGTGGCGCGGACATCAGCGGGATCCGCTTCGACCAGGCATCCGTCCCCGCCGACGCGATCGTCGGCGGTGTGGGGCGCGGCCTCGAGATCGTGCTCTCGGCCATGCAGCTCACCCGCACCATGTGCTGCTATCTTTCACTCGGGGCGTCCGACCATGCGCTGGCGATCGCGGGTGGTTTCGTACTGGGCAGGGAACTCTACGGACGTGCGCTCCTCGAGCTGCCCGCAGCCCGCGCGGTCGTCGCCGATGCAGTGGCAGCCCACGTGCTGGCCGAGGCCTTCACCACCTTCGCTGCGCGCAGTGTCCACGCGCTGCCGCAGGAGCACTCCGCGATCGCCGCGGCCGCGAAGTACCTCGTGCCGACGCTCGTCGAAAATTCGATGGTTTCCGTCCGCCGTCTGGTGGGGGCGCGATCGCTCGTCGTCGGTTCCACCGACCACGGGACGTTCTCGAAGATCGAACGTGACCACCGCATCGTCTCGTTGTTCGACGGCAACACCATCGTCAACCTCACGACTCTCGTGAGTCAGTTCCCCGTTCTGCTGGGGCGGAGAGGTGAGGCCGGTGCCGGCGAGGACGACGCCCTCCGGGTCGCGGCCGATCCGAACGCCGAGCTACCCGAGTTCCGTCCGGAACGTCTGTCCCTGTTGCCGAAACGCGGGCTGTCGGTGCTGCGATTCCTGCGCCGGGTGGCAACGGACGGCTCTGCCGGCCGCGGGCTGAGTGGCCCTGTCGCCGACGAAGTGCGCACCGGTGTCACCGGACTCGCCGCCGAGCTGGACCGATTGACCGCACAGGTGCATTCGCAGCCACGCGCCTCGGTGGAGACCTCGGTCGAGGCGTTCGATGCGGCCGAACGCCTTGCCGCGTGCATCGCCGGCGCTGCAGCGGTCGCGGTATGGGTGCACGGTTGCGATACCCGGGCAGGGGACGGCAACCCGCTGTGGCAGAACGCGTTGTGGTTGCGACTCGCGCTGCATGCGGTGGCGGACGCACTCGGCATGCCGACGGACAGGCCGGATCACCTCACCGACGAGGCGGTCATGGTGTTCGCGGACGCGACGGCCTTCGGACACAAGATCACACTGCTTCCCGGCGGGTCGGGGCACGGGGTGAACACGAACTCGACGGATGCGGAGGCATCATGACGATTGCCCACCCCACGAGCGACATCGAATCGCTGTTCGGCGATCCCTACGACATCGACAATCCGCTCGGTGCCCACCGCATCGTCGAAGCGGACGAGCGGGACGAGATACTCGTTGATGCCGAAAATGCTCTTCTCGGAGCCGGTTTCGATGCACACTTCGTTCCGGCGGACCTGGGTGGCAGGTTCGAATCGGTCCCGGCCCTCGTCGACACGCTCCGGCCGGTGTTCGCGCGCGACGCAGCTCTCGGACTGGGCTACGGAATCACCACCTTCATGGCGGCGCTCAACGTCTACGCAGCCGGAGATGGGCGGCAGAAGAGAGAAATCGCTGATTCGGTACTCGCCGGGAACAAGATTTCGGTCGCATATCACGAACTCGATCACGGCAACGACTTCACGTCCAACGAATGCGCCGCCGTCCAGGACGAGGACATCCTCCGCCTACGAGGTGGAAAGCAGTTGATCAACAACATCGAGCGCGC
The DNA here is from genome assembly GCF_001886355.1 of Rhodococcus sp. 2G. Taxonomy (NCBI): domain Bacteria; kingdom Bacillati; phylum Actinomycetota; class Actinomycetes; order Mycobacteriales; family Nocardiaceae; genus Rhodococcus; species Rhodococcus sp. 2G. The sequence continues at coordinate 170,851 of NZ_CP018063.1, forward strand.
ACACAGCGCTGTGGTGTTCGCTCGGACCGATCGGGTCGAGGGGCCGCGTGCACACTCGCTCTTCCTCGTGCCGCTGGACGATCCGGTGATCGACCGGACCACGCGCTACCGCACGCTGGGCTTGAGGGGCTGCCGGCTCGGGGGTGTCGATTTCGGCGGAGTCTCGCTCCTCGATACCGACCGCATCGGTGCGCGTGGGGCGGCGGTCGAGATTGCACTGCGTTCCTTCCAGGTGAGCCGATGCATCGCAGCGGGCGCTGCACTGGGACCCGTCGACGAAGCGTTGTTCCTCGTACTGAAGTTCGCCCGGGAACGGTGTCTCTACGGCCGACGGCTCGTGGAACTTCCACATGCCCGCGCCGTCCTGGGCGACGCCTTCGTCGATCTGCTCGTCGCCGAGGCGATGGTTCGCGAAACGGCACGTGCCCTCCATACTTCGCCTGCCGGGGCGGGAGCGCTGTGCGCAGCGACGAAGTATCTCGTCCCGCGCATGCTCGAGGACACCATGCGATCGCTGTCGGTGCTCCTCGGCGCACGCTTCTATCTGCGCCGCGGACCGTACGCGATGTTCGGCAAGCACTTCCGTGACATCCCCGCACTGGCGATCGGACACGCCGGAGGCGTCAGCTGTCAGCTCACGATCCTCTCACAACTGGCACGGATCACCAGATTGGACGGTGCGGATCTGCCTGATTCCGACACGGCAGATGTCCTACCCCCTGTGAGGTTCGACGAGTTGGCCCTCGTCGGGCGATCGGCGGATCCGATGCTGCTCGGCTTGCGGGCACGACTCGATCCGGTCGACGACATCGATCGAGCTCTCGCACATGCGCTCGGTGAGCTTTCTCACGGCGCCCGGGCCCTGGGACCTGCCGCGACAGGAGTCGCCACCACCCCTTCCGCTCTGCGCCTGACCGAGCGCTACGCGCTGCTCGTCGCCGCGGGCGCGGTGACGCTCGCATCCGACGGGAAGGACGCGTGGGCGCGTCGTGCGAAACGTCGCCTCGTGGCCAGGCTGTACAGACAGCGCATACCGGCCCCGGACGACGGGACCGTGCTCACCGAACTCCTCGGACGTGCCGAACACGGCCGGGCTTTCGACCTGGCCGCCAGGCCGGTCGCTCGCCGCCTTCCGTAACACCTGAAGCCGACTCCACCGATCAGCGGAGGACACAATGGACAACATCGGACACGTCGAGATCGCCGACTGGCTCTCCTCGCGGGTGGCCGGATTCCTCGACCGACACATCGATTCGATCGACATCGACCGACCCCTGGCCGAGTACGGATTGGATTCCGTCTACGCGCTGACCCTCTGCGGCGAGATCGAGGACACCTTCGAGATCGAGGTCGAGCCGACGCTGGCATGGGACCACCCGACGATCGCCGCGATGGCCCGATTCCTCGAGACACAGACCACACGGACGTCGGCATCGTGACCGCGATGGACACACATTCGAGGCATCGTCGGGTCGGTGTGGTCGGCATCGACTGTGTATTCCCCGGGGCTTCCGGGCGGGAACAGTTCTGGGAGTTGCTCGTCCGAGGCGAACACGGTATCTCCGAGATCCCCTCCACGCGCTGGCTGGTGCCGGACGCACCCGGCAGCGTGCCGCCTGCGGGTTACATCGACGATCCGGCCGGATTCGATTGCTCGTTCTTCGGAATCAACCCCACCGAAGCTTCGGGAATGGATGTGCAGCAGCGACTCGTTCTCGAAGCAGCGTGGCGCGCGTGCGAGGATGCCGGGATCGCTCCGGCGAGTCTCGCCGGAACCTCCACCGGCGTGTATGCCGGTGTGATGTCCAGTGATTGGACGGCCCTGAACGTCGCGGATCCCGCCGCGATGTCACCGCATCTCGGCGCGGGAAGCGGGCAGTGCATGATCGCGAACCGGGTGTCCTACCACCTGGATCTGCGCGGGCCCAGCATGTCCGTCGATACCGCGTGCTCGTCCTCGCTCGTGGCCTTCTACCTGGCCGCGCAGGCGATCCGGGCGGGCGACTGCGACGTCGCGTTGGTGGCCGGGGTCAACGTCATGCTGTCGCCCGCACTCCCCGCCTTCTACAGCTCTACCGGATTGTCGGCACCGGACGGGCGATCGAAACCGTTCTCGGCCGGCGCGAACGGGATCGGGCGCGGGGAGGGAGTGGGTGTCGTCGTGCTCCGTGTCCTCGACGACCAGGTCGAGGCCTCCGGGACGGTGTATGCGGAAGTACTCGGAGGCCGGGTCGGCCACGACGGTCGCAGCAACGGTCTGACGGCCCCCAGCAAGTGGGCGCAGGTCGATGTTCTCCGTCGTGCACTCGACGCCGGAGACGTTTGTGCAGGCGACGTGGACTTCCTGGAAGCGCACGGTACCGGAACGACGCTCGGTGACATGATCGAGGCCAATGCCTTGGGCGAAGTGTTCTCCGGCAGAGCGGCCCCCTGCCTCATGGGTTCGGTCAAAGGCAACGTGGGGCACCTCGAAGGCGCCGCCGGCATCGCCGGCGCCATCAAGGCGTGTCTCGCCCTCGAGCATCGGATTCTGCCCCCGTCCCTGTTCGCCGTCGACGAGAATCCGAAGTTGGGGCTTGCCGACAAAGGCCTCTCGCTTGCCACCGGCCCCACCCGGCTGCCTGCACGTGCGATCGCCGGTGTGAGCAGCTTCGGCATGGGCGGCACCGATGTGCACATGCTGTTGCGGGGGGTGCCCACCCCGCGACTACGACCGAGTGGGTCGTCGATAGGGGTGGTCACCGTCTCCGCCGCCACCCCCGCCGCGCTGTCCGTGAATATCGCGCGTGTCGCGGAGTACCTCGACGGGGTGTCGGACAGCGACTTCGCGCGTGTTTCCCGAGGCACGAATCTCGTCAAGTCGGATCGCCGCGTGCGGCTCGCGGTGGCTGCTCCGGATCGGCGGACGGCGGTCGCGCAGCTTCGGACCCGGCTCAGAGACCATGTGGCGTCCGGCCTTCCACCGAATCGGGTGCGTCCCCGCGTCGCCTTCCTGTTCACCGGCCAGGGGTCGCTCACCGCAGGGGTCGCCCGGCGCCTCGCATCGTCGATTCCCGCCGTCCGCACGCATGTGGACCGAGCACTGACCTTGTTCCCCGACGACGTTGCAGCGACCGTCGAGCAACTTCTCCTCGGTCCGCCCACGGAGGAGACCGTTCGTGTCGTCGAGACGGATTCCGCGTCGAGCCAGCCGGCGATGTTCGTTCTGCAGTATGCCCTGACCGGGGCGTACTCGGATCTCGGGATCCGGCCCGCCGCTGTGCTCGGGCACAGCATCGGAGAGATCGCCGCCGCGACGATCACCGGCGCCCTCCCCCCGGAGGCCGCAGCGGAATTGGTCCTGGCCCGCGGACGCGCGATGCGTGACCTGCCCGAAACCGGGGCGATGTCGAGCGTCGAGATGTCGGTCGATGCCGCCCGGGAGTGGATCGGTTCGCGCACCGACGTCGTGATCGCCGCAGACAACGGTCCCGCTCGGGTCGTGCTGGCCGGGACGGGGGCCGCGATCGAAGAGGCCGAACGCGCACTGGACGGCAGGTCGCCGAGGCGGCTCGCGGTCACCCATGCGTTCCACTCGCCTCTCGTGGCGGGGGCAGGGGCTGCGTTCGCTCGCTCCATGGAAGGAAGGATCGGCCGAGGGGTTCCGGGGATTCCGTTCTTCTCGACGTTGCGGGGTGCGAAGATCGCGGAGGCACTCGACCTCGTGTACTGGAGCGAGCAGATCTCCGCGCCGGTGCAATTCCGGACCGCGCTCGCGGAACTGCTTGCGACAGAGCCCACCCATCTGCTCGAGATCGGGCCACGGGCCGTGCTGACATCGCTTGCCGCCGAACAAGGCGGTGCGAGAATCACCCGACTGGCACCGCTGGACGGAGAACGATCGACCGGCATCGAATTCGCTTACTCGGTTGCACGTCTCTACGAGGACGGCGCAGATGTTCGATGGGACGGCCTGTACCGGCCCGAAGATGTGGTGCCGGTGCGCATGCCCGTCTACGAGTTCGACCACGACCAGCACGTTCTGCCGCTCTACCCCGGGGGCCGGTTGCCGCAGTCCCGCGGACCGGAGGTGTCCGAGGACGATCGTTCCGCTCGGGACACTTCGGTGGAACAGGTAGTCCCACCGTCCGCCACCGGGATCTCTCGTGACGACTCTCCGGAACCGGTCGGTGTCGTATCGATCGACACCCGCGACATTGCGCTGATCGTGCGCGAAACCATCGGGGAGATCAGCGGATACGCGACGAGCGTGATCGAGGAGGGCGCGCGACTGCGCGAGGATCTCGGATTCGACTCGATCCTCGCGATGCAGCTCGCCGATCGGCTGGCGGAGCGTGTGCGATTCGACGAACCGCCCGAGATCACCGAGTTCGTCGAAAGTCTGGTCACCGTCGACACCCTCATCGAGTTCGCGGTTCGCCGGTCGGAAGGGAAACGATGAATACGTTCATACTCGGAACCGGCACGGCGCTCCCGAACGATCCCGTCGACAACACTCTCCTCCACGAGACCTTCGGGATCAATGCGCAGTGGGTCGACCATTTCGTGGGTACACGGACCCGCTACTTCGGTGTCGATCTCGACTCCGGTGAGCAGACCCACGGTGTCGTCGACCTCGGTACCGAGGCAGCGGAGGCTGCGATCGGTGCGGCCGGGATCGACCGGGTGGATCTGGACTTCATCGTTCTTGCGACGGCCACGCCCGACACGCTCATGCCGACCGCCGCCACCGGGGTCGCCGATCGGCTCGGTCTCGACCTCATCCCCGCATACCAGGTGCAATCCGGTTGCGCCGGCGCAGTCCAGGCGTTGGACGTGGGGCGCCGGTTGCTCGACGACGATCATCGAACAGGTCTCGTCATCGGGGCCGATGTGTGTGCCAAGCACATGGTCCTCGATCGTGGGGCCGGAGCCATGCCGCCTTCGAAACTGGTCAACTACATGCTCTTCGGCGACGGGGCCGGCGCCGTGGTCATCTCGGCCGACCCGGACGGCGCGCTCATGCGACTGGGGCGGGTCGTCTCCCGATTCGAGGGACGGAACCGTCTGCCCGGTCAGGTCATCGAGTGGTTCGGCGATGCGGACCTGTCTCGGTGGATTCGCACCGAGACAGGTACGGACCGGCAGGCCGTCACCGAGGACTACAAGGCAATCGAACTGTATGTGCCGCACATGGCCGGCGAGATGTTCACCGATCTGCTGCGCCTCGCGAGGTGGAAGGTCGAAGAGGTCGACTACGTTCTGCCCCCGCAACTCTCGGGGAAGATGTCCCCTCGTATCCGGGCTGCGCTGGGTGCCGATCGTGCAACAGAGATCAGCTGCGTGGCCGAGACGGGCAACAGCGGCAACGCCCTCTCCTTCCTTCAGCTCGACCGTCTCGCCCGGTGCATCGAACCCGGGCAGCGCGCAATTGCGGTCGCGATCGAATCGAGTCGCTGGATCAAGGGTGGCTTCGCAGTGGAAGGAGTCAATCCGTGACCGACCTGGTGTCGACACCGATCGCCGACGAGAACGTGAACGGCGACATCCGACCATCCTCGCCGGATGTATCGGGCCTCGAGCGCATTGTCGAACTGAAGCGCGACGGACGGCTCGAGAGTGAGGTCGTCGAACTGCAGTCCGTCCTCGCGGCTCTTCCTGAGACCGACCGTCCGGCCGCATCTCGGTTGTTGTCGTCGTTCGAGGGCCGATCCGTCGACGCAGGCTCGGCGCACCGCGTCGTCGGTGTCGCAGTGCTCGGCAGTACGACGGTCCGCGGCGTGACGGGAGCCTTGACGGCAGAAATGCTCCGCCATGGCCTGGTTCCCGCGGTGAGGGTGGGAGGATTCGGCCGCTGGAGCCTCGAACTGCGCGATCCCTCCGCAACGGTCTTCGAGCACGGCCCGCACCTGACTCTGTGCCTGTTGGACGCGTCGATCGTCACCGATCGGCTCCGGGCACCGTGGACGGTCGACGATCTCCTCGAGGCCCTCGACGACGCATATGCGGACCTGGTGGTCGCTGTCGACACGCACGGCGACGCCCGGACTCTGGTCGTCAACACGGTGCCGCTCCCACCACGAATCCTCGCGATGCTGGTCGATCTCGAGTCGCGGGGACGTGCGGCCGCGGCATGGCGTCGCTTCAACACCGCACTCGCGGAACTCGCTCTCGACAGGTCTCGACTGCACGTCGTCGATTCGGAGTCGATCCTGTGTGTCACTGGTCCGTTGTCCGACGAGCGCATGGCAGCCTATGCCCGGGTCGAACTCGGTGACGCGTTCCTTGCGGAGGTCGCCCGGCAGGTCGGGCACATCGTACGGAGCACCCGGGGCATGACGCGAAAGTGCCTCGCCCTCGACCTCGACGGCACTCTCTGGGGTGGCATTCTCGCCGAGGCGGGACCACACGGCATCGTGCTGCGCGACGGGCCTCGCGGAGCGGCCTTCAACGCCGTCCACGACGTGGTGCGACAGTTGGCTGCCCAGGGCGTCCTCGTTGCGGCGCTGAGCAAGAACGACGACGCGGCGGTCCGCGAAGTGTTCGCCACGAACGACGCCATGGGTCTGACGGAGGACGACTTCGTTGCGATAATCGCGAACTGGGATCCGAAGCCTCTCAACCTCGGTGAATTGGCCGGACGGCTCAACATCGGCACGGATTCGTTCGTGTTCGTCGACGACTCCGCGTCCGAGTGCGGGTCGATGCGTACCGCCCGACCGGAGGTCGAGGTGATTCGGGTGGACGCGGACGAACCGGCCCTGCACGTGCCGCGGATACTCCGCGACGGTTGGTTCACCACGGCGCACGTGACCGAGGAAGACCGTGCGCGTCCGGTCCGGTACCGCCGCGAAATCGGCAGGCACGAACTACGCGCCACAGCCGGGAGCGTCGAGGACTACCTCGCTGCGCTCGACACCGCCGTGGTCGTCAGGGCGCCGCGCATCACGGAGATCCCGCGGGTTTCCCAGATCACGCAGCGGACCAACCAGTTCAACCTGACCACGGTGCGGATGGACGAGGCTGCGGTGACGGTATGGATGAACGGTCCGTCGACATCTGTTGCTGCGGTGTGGTGTTCGGACCGATTCGGTGATCACGGGATGGTCGGATGCCTGTTCCTCGAGCGCGACGGAGCGGAGCTGCACATCCGCAACTTCGCATTGTCGTGCCGGGTGCTCGCCCGAGGTGTCGAAACGGCGATTCTCGGATCCGTGGTGGACGCGGCATGGTCGGAGGGCGCGCACAGCGTTGTCGGATGGTATCGACCCTCCCCGAAGAACGGCATCGTGGCGACGTTGTACTCCGAGAACGGGTTTTGCTCGGCCGATGCCGATGCCGAGGGCCGGCAGCACTTCGTGCTGACGGCCGGCGACTCCGTCCCCCCTTCCCCCTACGTCCGTCTGACGCGAGAGGACAGTCCGTCATGAACGCCGAAGAATTCGTCGAACTCGTATGCGCACAAACCGGAATGCACGTCGGCACGGATCATCTCGATCTGCCGTTCGACGCCCTTCCTGCCTGGGACTCGATGTATCTGCTCACGGTTGCGACTGCTGTCGAGGCGCGCACCGGTCGTTCGTTGAACGTGGCGGACGCGCTCGAATGCGCATCACTGGGGCAGCTGCGAAACCTCGTGGGCGCATGAACAGCGTGGATCTCCTGCCTTTTCCGAAACCGCGCAGGCACACCGAGTACTTCTCGACCGCCATGGCAGGGCGGCCTCTCGTTCACCTCGGAACAGAAGCCGACGTGAGCGGACTGCTCGACCGGTCCGGTCGCCGTCCTGCCGCTTCGGCGACCGCGCACGTGATACGAGCGATCGCCGAGACCGTGGCGCAGCATCCGGACGCCAACTGCACATTCCACCGGCTGCCGTTCCCCATGCTGTCGCGCCCTCGCGACGTCTCGGTGAAGGTCGCATTCGACGTGGAGGTCGACGGTGTGCGGACAGTGCAGTCCGACGTGCTGATGCGAGCCGATCGGCGGACGCCGAGCGAGATCCACGAATGGATGCAGCACACGCGCAGTCGGATGCAGAACGGCCGTGGGCGTACACGCCTCCTGTCGGCCCTACCGAGGTCCGTCGGCCGCAGTGTGTTCGCGTCGATGATGATTGCGCCTGTGCGACATCGTTTCCTGGGCACGATTGCGGTGACGTCGCTGGCACACCGTCGCGTCGGTACGTTCTTCTCTGATGGTGGCACGACAGTGACCGTGGGGGTGGGGCATGCGCATCGGCGTCCCACCGTGCAGGACGACAGCATCGAGATTCGGAGCGTTCTTCCACTGTCGATGACCTTCGATCACAGGGTCATCGACGGCGCGCTCGCGGCCGACATTCTGGGAGACCTCGTTCGGCATTTGGAGCGGTGCACGGTACCCGCCTCCCACACCCGATCGGAAGTGTGATGATGAATTACCTCGACGAAGTGAAAACGCACGTCCTGCTCCACGGTCGCGCGCAGGGTATCGATGCGGCGGAATGTCGCAGGGTCCTCGGTACGATCCGAACGCTCGAGGACGACGAACACGGCTGGGCATCACGGTGGACGGCCGAGGCCTCGAAGTATCGTGAGCGGGGACGTGCGCTGGATGCGATCGCTCGCGACAATCTGGCACGATTTCCGTTCGCAGCGACGGAAATGCAGGAGAACGCATCGGCCCGTGCAGTATTCGAGTTCGGGAAATGGGCACGTTCGTCCGGGGTCGCGGAGAACCTCGCGGTGGAGTACAACGGCTCCCGGACGACCGCATGGTTCGGCTCCGTGGACACCGACGGACCGGCCCCTCTGGTGGTCGTACTCGGGGGCATCGTCAGTCCCAAAGAGCAGTGGGGGCGATTGCTTCCTCATTTCCGGAAACTCGGCATCGCAGCCGTCGTGATCGATCTGCCGGGGGTGGGCGCACACCGGAGCGCGCTCTACGGACCGGACTCCGAAGGCTACGTTTCGGCTGTCGTCGATGCCGCGGCGACCCGCATGCGACTGTCCGGTGTCTACGGCCTGGCCATGAGTTTCGGGGGCACGGTGATGCTTCGTGCGGCGGCGGCCGACCCGAGAATCCGAGGGGTTGTTGCGGTCGGATCTCCCACGCAGTACACCTTCGTCGATCCCTGGGTGCAGAAGGCGATGCCGGCGATCACCCGTCGTACGCTCGAGTCGGTCACCGGCGCACAGGACCTCCCGTCGCTGTTGCCGGAACTTGCGCTCGATCGGCAGCACCTCGGCCGTTTGATGATTCCGGTCCACTACATCCGAAGTCTGCGGGACGAGATCGTGCCGACAGCGGACGCGAATGTGCTGATCGCCCATCTCGCTCGGGCAGCGGTCGTCGATTTCGACGATGTGCACGGATCGCCCCATCACGCCGACGCGGTGAGGATGCGCTCGTTGTCCGCGCTGCTCGAGATGATCCGTCCCGGCTCCCTGTCTGCCCGGACGTTGTCTGCAGTGCTGATGGCAGGTGAACGGGTTTCGCTCGTATCGCCCGTCGATCTGGGCAGGAGGGTGCCGGCATGACCCCGACGGTGGTGTGTTTCCATCACGCCGGAGGAAGCGCTGCCGCATACCGGGACTGGGGATCCGAGCACGACCTCCGTATCCATGCGGTGTGCCTGCCCGGGCGGGACGGACGGCGGAACGAACCGTCGCCGACGTCCATGGACTCGCTGGTCGAGCAACTCGACGACGAGCTCGGTGAGCTACTCGCCACCGAGCATGTCCTCTTCGGGCACAGCATGGGTGGGACGATCGCTTACGAGTTGGCGTTGCGGCGAATGCGCCGCAACGCCCGGTTGCCGCTCGCGATGATCGTGGTGGCGTCGAATCCGCCGCATCTGCAGCCCGCGGGTCTCCCACTCGACGAGATGACCGATCTCGAGATCGCGCGTTCGCTCACCGAACTCGGTGGTATCCCGCCGATACTGCTCGAGAGGCCCGAATGGCTCGGGCCGCTCATGCGCCCGGTCAAGGACGATCTGCGGTTGTGTCGTAGCGCGCGAGTGGTCGGTGATGCCGAGCTGGCGCCGCTGCCGGTGTCGCTCCACGTGATCGGGGGAAGCCGTGACCGGCTCGCGCCCCCGGAGCGACTGGCGACCTGGCGCCTCCACGCCGGTCGGGACTTCTCCCTCTCGATCCTCGACGGCGCCGGCCATTTCCTCGTGACGGAGAATCGTTCGGAAGTGACCGCGTTGGTAGCCGCGGTCGTCGACCGTACCCGGGTGGGTGTGCTGTGAGCACTGTCGAACGATTCCCGTCCGGCACCCGCGACGACATCCGGCATGACCCGCGGGGGCAACGTGCACTCGTCGTGGCTGCCGTCGGCTTCTGGCTCGCATTCTTCGCGCCGACGCAGGTGCTCCTGGCGCTGACGGCCGCAGAGATCGCTCCGGACTCGAAGGCGCGGTTGTTCGGAACGGTCACGGCGGTGGGAAGTCTCGTTCTCCTGTGTGCGTACCCGGCTTGGGGTGTCGTGTCGGACAGGTTCCGATACCGATGGGGGAGAAGACCGTTCGCGATCATCGGTACCGGTGTTTCGGTGGGTGCCCTGATCTGGTGTTCGATGGTTCGGGACCCCGCCGCCCTCGTGCTCGCCTGGGCCTGTGCACAGGTGGGGCTGGGCGCCCTGCAGTGCAGTATCGAAGCGACGTTCGCCGACAGGACCCACCCTTCGCGCCGATCTCGGATGGCGGGCGTGCTCTCCGCTGCGCAGATGGGCGGGGCATTGATCGGATCGGTCATCGCAACGGCCGCGCCCGACGCCTCCACCGGCTACCTCCTCGTCGCAGCGGCCACCGTGCTCACAGTGGGCCCGTTTTTCGGGAACGCGGGTTCCGTCTCAGCGGAGCATGCGGAGTACACGGGGTCCGGGCCGGATCCGGACGAGGCCGGAGAGGATGCGAGCGGAGTCCGGGTCGATCTCGTCCTCGCCTGGGTGGGGCGATTGTGCGTGATGTTCGGACTCGGTTGCGTGACGCAGTTCCTCCTCTACTTCGTGACCGACCACCTCGGGGCGGACCGCCCGGACCGTGCAGTGCTCGTACTCACCCTCGGATTCGTGGTGACCTCGGCGTTGTGTTCGGTGATGTCCGGACGAGTCGCGGCACGGCTCGGTGACGGTCGGGCGGTGTCTTTGGCGGGGGCACTGTGCGCCGGAGTCGCGTTGTTCGCCTTCGACGCCACGACTTCGTTGTCATGGACGTTCGTTGCGGCCATCGGCTTCGGTACCGGCCTCGGAATCTGCCTCGGCGCCGGATTCGGGGTCATCACAGCACGTTTGCGCTCCCCTCGGCGTCACGGAAGGGATCTCGGCATTTTCAACATGGCCGTGGTGCTACCCCAGCTCGTGGCGCCGTTGGCCGCGGTCCGTCTGCTGGAATCGACGGGTTCCTACGGATCTCTTTTCCGGTTCGCGGGTCTCACCATCGTCGTGGGCGGGGTGGCGATGTTCTGCGTGGGCCGCACCGATCGCCGTCACGGAGAAGAGGCAATGCGGTGACCGCTTCGGCAGACGTTCATCTTCCCGGGCGCCCCCGGGCGAACACCTCCGTGCTCGTACTGGTATCACTCGCGGTCACCGTCGTCATCTTCAACAACACGGCCGTGAATGTCGCCCTGCCCGCGATGGCTGCGGAATTGACCCTGTCCGATGCCGCGATGCGGCTCGTCGTGGTCTCCTACTCCGTGACGTTCGCAGCATTGCTGCTCCCGGCAGGATATGTGTGCGGACGGTGGGGTGCGCGCCGGGCCCTCGTGACGGGGCTGTGGGTGGCGTCACTCGGCGCCTGTGCGGCCTGGGCCGTCCCCACCGAGATCGGGGTGATCGCCGGTCGCACCCTCATCGGGGCGGGCGCGGCGTTCGTCATGCCTGCAACTCTCGCGGTCGCGGTCGAGACGTCGCCACCGGAGCGTCGATCGCGGGCCATCGCGGTCTGGACGGCGGTGTCGGTGGCCGGCGCCGCGGGAGGGCCGGTTCTCGGCGGTGCACTGGTGGATACCTTCGGATGGGTGTCGATCTTTGTCGCCGTCACCTGCAGTGCCGCCGCGGTGGCGGTGACGGTGACGGTCGGTGTTCCGCCTCTCGCGCCACAACGCACGGACGGATTCGCAGTATTCACCACGTTCCTCCGGATACTCGGCACAGCACCGCTTCTCGTCGCCCTCACGGTCCTGTCCGATCTTCCCGTCATCGCGCTGGTGTGTGTCGTGGTGTCGGCCTCCGCCTGGGTGACCCTCGCGTGGCGGCGGCGACGACGTCCTCATGGGGGGTCGGCGCCGGCCGGATGGGAGACGAGAAGCTTCCTCGGTGCATCGGTGGCGAACATGCTGATGTTCTTCGCCGTTGCAGGCTCGCTGTTCGTGCTCACGCAGCTGTTGCAGTACGCCTTCGGGTTCTCGCCCTTCGCAGCCGGCCTGGCGGTCACACCGGTCACCATCGCCATGATCGTCGGAACGATCCTGTCCGGACCGCTGGCGAGCGCCTGGGGGGTCCGTGCAGGCGCGGTCGGCGGGTTGCTCGTCGTTGCGTCGGCGGCGCTGTCGATCGCGCTCCTACCCGCCGCACCCGTGGGCGTCACGATCGCGGCGGTGACCGTCGCAGGAACGGGTGTGGGTGTCGCTCTGCCTCTGGTGACCGAGTCGATGGTGGCGAGTGCACCACCTTCTCGAGTGGGGGACGCCGCCGCGGTGAACGACACGATGCAGGAGATCGGATTCTCCGCCGGGGTGGCCGTGGTCGGGGGAGCCCTCGCCCTGGCGTACCGATTCGCCGGGACCGGTTCGGGGGACGCTGCTGCGGCGGGTCTCGTCATCGTCGACGCTCGCGCGGCAGGCGATGCGGTCGCTCTCGCCGAGGCCGTTGCGGAGTTCCGGACGGCCACACAATGGGCGTTCTCCGCAGCAGCGCTCGTCGTCGGGATCGGAGCCGTGGTCGCATTCCGCCTTCTTCCGCCCCGTCGCACCATCAACCCGAGTACGACATGAGAGGACTGCCATGACAGACCTGAGTGCAACCGCCGCGGTCGCTTTCCGCGGCCCGTTCGCACTACTCGCCGTTGCCCGTACCGAAACACCCGACGCTGTCGCTCTTCGCACGGTGGACGGCACAATGTTCTCCTACGACCGGCTGTGGGACCGCACGGTCGAGGTCGCGGCCCAACTGGCGCGTCTCGGGGTCGGCCCTGGAGAACGGGTCGTTGTGCGCATGTCCGCCACCCCCGATGCCGTCGCCGTTGCGTTCGCAGTGTGGGGGCTGGGAGCGACCTATGTGCCGCTCCACCCACAACTGACCGACACCCAGTTGGAAGGAATCGTCGAGGACTGCCGACCGGTACTGGTGGTGGACGGCGCCCTCACCGATCCGTCGGACCCACTCGATCCACCGCACCTCGTGGCGCACGAGCCGTCGGCACTCGCCGCATTGATGTACACCTCCGGAAGTACGGCTGCGCCCAAAGGAGTGCGGTGCCCGGCGTCCGCGATGGAGTTCGGCGTGCACGCGATACAACAGCGGCTGAACTATCGTGCCGACGACACGATCGCCCTGCTGTCGCCGCTGTCGTTCGACTACGGGCTGTACCAGCTCTTGCTCGCATTCTCGGTAGGCGCGCAGGTCGTGCTCGCCGATGCTGCGCGCGCCACCGAGATGCTCGCCGTGATCCGACGCATCGACGTCACGGTTCTGCCCGTCGTACCGCCGGTCGCCCACATGTTGTACGCATTGCTACGACGGTCCGGTCCCGCATGCTCGGTTCGCATGGTCACCAGTACCGGAGCCGACCTGTCGGAGTCCCGTATCGCCGAGTTACGGGAGGTGTTGCCGTGCGCCGCGATCGTGGCCATGTACGGCATCACCGAGTGCAAGCGGGTGACCGTGGCCGAACCGGATCTCGACCGGATCCGTCCCGGAAGCGTCGGTCGCCCCCTGCCCGGTACCGCGGTGACGATCCTGGACGAGAACGGCAGGCCCGTCGAACCCGGTTCGGTCGGACAGATCGTCGTGTCCGGACCGAACGTGATGGACGGGTACTGGGAGCAGCCCGAGATGACAACGGAGAGGTTCGGACGGTGGCCGGACGGCACCGCATTCCTTCGCACCGGTGACTACGGATATGTCGACGACGACGGTTACCTGTACTTCCGAGGGCGGCGTGACGACATTTTCAAGACGAAGGGTGTGCGTGCCAGCGTCACCGAGATCGCCGCTGCAGTGGAGCGGGTTCCCGGGATACGCGAGGTCGTCGTGATCCCACCGCGCGGCGATCGTGAACTGGCGGTCGTGGTGACCGGAAGCGTATCCGCGAGTGACGTTGTCGACGACCTGCACCGAAGGCTCGAGCCCCAGAAAGTTCCGGGACTGTGTGTCGTTGTCGACCGAATGCCTCTGACTGCCAACGGAAAGATCGACACACGGCGTGTGATCCGCGAATTCGAGGAGAACCAGTGACAAACCACTCGACGAGTACCGGCGACCTGTACGAAGGCATCGCGGCCGAGTTCGGGACGCCGGTGTACATCTTCCGTGCAGAGTCGATCGAGCAGGCGGTAGCCGACCTGCGTGCGGCTCTTCCCGGCGGAAGCGAGATCTACTTCTCGCTCAAGGCGAATCCCAACAGCGATGTCGGAGCGATACTGAGAGCGGCCGGTTGCCGGGCGGAGATCAGCTCCGTCGGCGAACTCGCGGCGGCGCTCGCGGCGGGTTTCGATCCTGCAGAAGCGCTGTATACGGGCCCGGGTAAGACGGAAGGCGAGATCGGTACCGCGCTCGATGCCGGCGTACGTAATTTCTCCTGCGAATCCGTGCGCGACTTGCGTCGTGTCGCCTCTGCCGCGGAACGGAGAAGTTCCGTGGCCGACTGCCTTCTGCGCGTGAACGCACCGTCGGCCCCGGGGCAGGGTGCGATGCGGATGACGGGAACCCCCTCGCAGTTCGGGATCGACCTCGACAGTGTGGAGGTGCTCCCCATGGACCTCGTGATCGCGGGCGCACGCGTTCACGGTTTCCATTTCTATCCGATGAGCAACGCCACCGACGAGGACGCCCTGATCGAGGAAATCGTCAACAGCATCCGGTACGCGGTGGAACTGTCGGAGAGGTGGGAGATCCCGCTCGAAGTCCTGGATCTCGGCGGTGGCTTCGCCGCCCCGTACGGAGTGGAGGGCTCCCGCCCGCTGTATCCCTCCCTGCGGGAGTCCGTCGAGTTCGAACTCGACCGTCGCCTACCCGGATGGCGTGAGGGCAATCCGACGGTGGTCTTCGAGTCCGGTCGGTATCTCACGTGTGACAGCGGTACGCTCGTGGCGCGTGTGCTCGACGTGAAACGTAGCCGTGACAAGGATTTCGTGGTGACGGACACCGGTATCCACCACGTGGGCGGTTTGTCCGGAATCGGACGTGTGCTGCCGATGCGTGCGAGCGCGGCGCTCGGCCCTTCGGCCTCCGATGGAGCCCCGGCGGCCGGTGCTGTCGTCGGTCCGTTGTGTACCCCGGCCGACGTCCTGAATCGTCATATCGAATTCGGCGACATCGCACCGGGTCGGATCATCTCCGTCCCCAATGTGGGGGCGTACGGCCTGTCCGCCAGTCTCATGGGTTTTCTCTCGCGCCCGGCGCCGGTCGAGGTCGTCACCCGTGGCCAGCGGGTCGTTGCTGCATCACGTGTTGTATTCGCCAGGGAGGAAGTGTCTTTCGTGCAGGAGAACAAGTCGGACCAGGAGAAGGTGCGGAATTGGGACGAACACTACGAGACGATGCTCCGTTCGGTACTGCCGAGGCTCGACGCGGCAGCCGAGATCACGCCGCACGAGACGCTGCAGGCGCTCGGCATCGATTCGCTCGCGCTGGTCCATCTCCTCGGAACGGTCGAGGCGCATTACGCGGTGACGGTACCCGACGAGGCGTTGTTCGACGGTCGGTGCGATACCCCGTTGGGGCTGTGGGAGGTGATCCGGTCACAGGCCGGGTCGCGCATCGAAAGCGGTGAGTGGCACACATCGGTTTGACCCTTTGATTTCCTGAAGATGAAGTCCTGGTGTAGAATTCGGTACGGTTCGGAACCCTGTTCAAGCTGGGATCTGTTACGCCTGTGAATCCGCTCACAGTCGCGATCGCCGGTTTTCCCGCCGTATGTCCGGCTGTAGAGTTCTCCCGCGTGGGCATCTGCCCCTGTGTGCCGTATTGCATTCGGCCATAAAGCATTCGAGTGGTATGACATTGTGCCGGGACGGGGGGACTGTTGTGGCTGTTGCGTCGGATCGGGTGAGCGATGTGGCCGTGCTCGGTGAACTGGAGATCACCGTGGGCGGGGCGCGTCACGAGTTGCCCTCGGGGAACCGGATACGTGCCCTGTGGGTGTGCCTCGTGCTGGAACCGCAACGGACCGTACCGGTCGATGTTCTCATCGACGCGGTCTGGGGATCCGAGCCGCCACGTCGCGCCCGCGAATCGATACATGTGTACATCTCGCAGCTGCGTATGTTCGCGCAGAGGTGCGGAGTGGATCCGGGTCTGATCGAAACGAAGAACCGTGGTTACCGGTTGGCGGTGGACCGTCACGTGGTGGACTGGTGTCGGGTCCTCGTGGAATACGACACGGCGCGCGAACTCCACCGGAAGAGCAGTCTTCCGGAGTCGATCGCAGCCCTCGACAAGGCTGCCGCCGATTTCCACAAGCCGATCCTCGGCGGTGCGCAGGGGGGTACGAAGCTCGGCGCCTTCGTGCAGAAGATGGAGGAAGTCGAGCTGGCGCTCATCGAACTGCGGAACGAAGTGATGCTCGATATGGGTGAGTTGCACACGGTGGTCTCGGAGCTTCAGGCCCTGGTATTCGAATACCCGGTGCACGAGACTCTCCACGGGCAGTTGATGCGGGCACTGTTCCGGTCGGGTCGCCAGATCGAGGCTCTCGAGGTGTACAGCAAGTTGCGCGAAGACCTGAGTGACGGATTCGGAGTCGAACCGGGCTCGGATATCCGCGCGATCCATCGTTCGATCCTGGCGTCGCAGTCAGGGCGGCCCAGCGTTCAGGTGGCCCTCTGACCTCCGGTTCCGCTTCGGATCCGCACGCATCCGGTCGCCATCGGAACACGTCGGCCGCCCTGGTGGAATGATGCGTGGTGTTCGGTGACGAAGGGATGGGGCGACACATGATCGGGATCAGCCGCGACGGCGACGTCGTGACCGTGGAACTGCAACGCGAAGAGCGTCGTAACGCGCTCAACACGCAGCTGTGCGTGGAGATCCGCGAAGCGGTGGACAAGGCCGTGGCGGACGACGCGCGTGTCGTGGTGATCACCGGGCGGGGCACGAGCTTCTGCGCCGGGGCCGATCTCTCCGGCGACGTCTACGCCGAAGGATTCACCGACAGCCTCGCCGAGATGCTGCGCACCATCGTGGACGCCCCGATCCCGGTGATCGCGGCCGTCAACGGCCCGGCCATCGGTGCCGGCACCCAACTGACGCTCGCGGCGGATCTGAGGGTCGTGGCGCCCACTGCGCGTTTCGCGGTTCCTGCTGCGCGCCTGGGCATCTCGGTGGACCGCTGGACGGTCCGGCGACTCGCCTCACTCATCGGCGGCGGTCCCGCACGCGCGGTCTTCCTCGCCGCCGAACCCGTCCCCGCCGAGGAAGCTCTCGCGCGTGGGCTCGCCAATCGCATCGGCGACCTCGCCGACGCGCAGGCCTGGGCGCACGAGATCGCGAAGCTCGCGCCGCTGTCGCTGAACGCGATGAAGTTGTTCCTCAACGACGACGGCACCCGCGACGAGGCCACACCCGAGCAGACCGCCGCACTCGCCGCGGCGTGGCTCAGCGAGGACGCCCAGGAGGCCAGGCTCGCTCGTGCCGAGCGCCGCGACCCGACCTTCCGCGGACGATGAACATCCGGTCCGCCGTCTCGGCAGCGCTCGCCGGAGCAGGCACGCTGTGGGTCGCGCGCGCCGTGAACGGCCTGCCCGGTTCCATCGGCGCCTCGGTCTCCGACATCCGTCCCTACGCCGCCGCGTCGCCCCGCTACCGCGACGGTCGTTTCCACAACACCGACCCTGCGTCCGTGCTCGGCGCCGAGGCGGCGGGCGGTTTCGCGAAAGACCTGCTCACCCGCGGGTCGCGGGGGAGACCTCGCACCGAGGTGCCGTTGTCGACCTATCTCGCGCCGGTCGACGCGGCGGAACTCGCCGTGACGTGGTTCGGGCACTCGACCGCCCTCGTCGAGGTCGACGGCTACCGGGTGCTGTGCGACCCGGTGTGGAGCGAGCGCGTGTCACCCTCACCGACTGTCGGCCCGGCACGTCTGCATCCGGCGCCGGTCGAACTGCAGACCCTGCCGCGCCTCGACACGGTGGTGATCTCGCACGACCACTACGACCATCTCGACCGATTCACGGTCGAGAGCCTCGCCGTGCTGCAGCCGACCGTCCGGTTCGTCGTGCCGCTCGGGGTGGGCGCGCACCTGCGCCGCTGGCGGATCGCCGAGGAACGCATCGTCGAACTCGACTGGGACGAACACGTCGAGGTGGACGGCCTGCGCATCACGTGCACCGAGGCCCGGCACTTCTCCGGGCGCGGCCTGCAGCGCAACATCACGTTGTGGTCGTCGTGGGTGTTCACCGGGCCGACGCGCCGGGTGTTCTTCGGCGGCGACAGCGGGTACACCCCGCGGTTCGCCGACGTCGGCGAGGCCTACGGCCCGTTCGACCTGACATTGCTGCCCGTGGGCGCCTACGACAAGCGATGGCCCGACGTGCACATGAACCCCGAGGAGGCGGTGCGCACGCATCTCGACCTCGGTGGCGTCGACCGTCACGACAGTCTGTTGGTCCCCGTGCACTGGGGAACCTTCGACCTCGCCTTCCACGCCTGGTCGGAGCCCATCACCCGGCTGCTGCCCGCCGCGCGGGAGTCGGAGGTGACCACCGCGGTGCCGATGCCGGGTCAGCGGATCGACGTGTCGAAGTCCGATGCGTCGAAGTCCGTCGCGGTCGATCCGTGGTGGCTCACGTCGAGCTGATCCCCCTGCCACGGCACCGGTTGTTCGCTTTCGTGCCCTAATCTGGTTCGTCATGGCAGTAGAAGAGCCCACGACGGTGGTGGGAACGGGCGAGGCGCCGGTCCTCGCATCCGACCATGCAGCCACGGGGCTGTCCACCGAGCAGGTCGCCGAGCGTGTGGCACGTGGCCTCACCAACGATGTCCCCGACCGCGCGTCCCGATCGGTCAAGGACATCGTCCGGGCCAACGTGTTCACCCGGATCAACGCGATCCTCGTGGTGCTGCTGCTGATCGTGCTGGCCACCGGCTCGATCATCGACGGCATGTTCGGTCTGCTGATCATCGCGAACAGCGGCATCGGCATCATCCAGGAGGTGCGTGCCAAGCGCACCCTCGACAAGCTGGCCATCGTCAGCCAGACGAAACCCGTCGTGCGCCGGGACGGCATCGCCGCACCGATCGCTCCGCGCGAGGTGGTGCTCGACGACATCATCGAGCTCGGCCCCGGCGACCAGCTGGTCGTCGACGGCGAGGTGGTCGAGGCCCAGGGTCTCGAACTCGACGAGTCGCTGCTGACGGGTGAGTCGGATGCCGTGCACAAGGTGCCCGGCTCGACGGTGATGTCGGGCAGCTTCGTCGCCTCCGGCTCCGGCTCCTACCGTGCGACGAAGGTCGGCCGCGACGCCTACGCGGCGCGACTCGCGGAAGAGGCGAGCAAGTTCACGCTCGTGAAGTCGGAGCTGAACGCGGGCATCAACAAGATCCTGCGTTTCATCACCTACCTGATGATCCCCGCAGGTCTGCTCATCATCTACAACCAGCTCTTCTCCAGCGGCGAGTCGCTCGGCCCCGCGCTGAGCGGCATGGTCGCCGCCCTCGTGCCGATGGTGCCCGAGGGGCTCGTGCTCATGACGTCCATCGCGTTCGCGGTCGGAGTCGTCCGCCTCGGACGTCGTCAGTGCCTCGTGCAGGAGCTGCCGGCGATCGAAGGCCTCGCGCGCGTCGACGTGGTGTGTGCCGACAAGACCGGCACGCTCACCGAGAACGGCATGCGCCTGTCCGATCTCGAGTCCCTCGACGGCAGCGGCCTCGACGAGGCCCGCGCCGCCCTGGCCGCGCTCGCGGCCGACGACCCGCGTCCGAACGCCAGCGTCCTCGCGATCGCCGAGGCGTTCCCCACCGCCCCCGGCTGGGGCGAGCCGACGGCGGTCGCGCCGTTCTCGTCGGCGAAGAAGTGGAGCGGCCAGTCGTACGGCCCCCACGGCAACTGGCTGCTCGGCGCACCCGACGTGCTGCTCGACCCCGGCACCGAGGCGGCGCGACGCGCCGAGGAACTCGGCTCGAGCGGGCTGCGGGTGCTGCTCCTCGCATGCAGCGACCGCCCGGTCGACGACGAACTCGCCCCCGGCACGGTCACGCCCGTCGCGCTCGTCGTCCTCGAACAGCGGGTGCGCCCGGACGCGAAGCCGACCCTCGAGTACTTCGCCGGCCAGCAGGTCGACGTCAAGGTCATCTCCGGCGACAACGCGATCGCCGTCGGTGCGGTCGCCTCGTCGCTCGGCCTGCCGGGCAGCGCGTCTCCCATCGACGCGCGTTCCCTGCCGGAGGGTGAGAACGAACTCGCCGACGTCGTCGAAGGCTCGACGACCTTCGGCCGGGTCCGTCCCGATCAGAAGCGCTCGATGGTCGGCGCGCTGCAGTCGCGCGGTCACACCGTCGCGATGACCGGCGACGGCGTCAACGACGTGCTCGCCCTCAAGGACGCCGACATCGGAGTCGCGATGGGGTCGGGCAGTCCCGCGACCCGCGCGGTCGCACAGATCGTCCTTCTCGACAACAAGTTCGCGACGCTGCCCTACGTGGTGGCCGAGGGTCGCCGGGTCATCGGCAACATCGAACGCGTCTCCAACCTGTTCCTCACCAAGACGGTGTACTCGGTGCTGCTCGCCTTCCTGGTGGGCGTGTCGGGTGTGCTGTCGCAGGTGTTCGACTTCGAGCCGTTGCCCTATCCGTTCCTGCCCCGGCACGTGACGATCGCGGCGTGGTTCACCATCGGCATCCCCGCCTTCCTGCTGTCGCTGGCACCGAACAACGAGCGGGCACGCTCGGGCTTCGTCTCCCGCGTGATGCGACTGGCGATCCCCTCGGGCGTGGTCGTCGGTGTGGCGACCTTCGTCTGTTACGTGCTCGTCTACGGCGGCCCGGAGCAGACCGAGCAGCAGAAGATCCAGGCCGGCACCTCGGCCCTGATCACCCTGCTGATCATCGCGCTGTGGGTGCTCGCCGTGGTCGCCCGCCCGTACCAGTGGTGGAAGATCGTGCTGCTCGCCGGTTCGGTGCTCGGCTACGTGATCCTGTTCTCCGTGCCGTTCACCCGGGAGTTCTTCGCGCTCGATCCGTCGAACGTCGCGTACTCGACGATCGCGGTGACGTGTGGGCTGATCGGAGTCGTCCTCGTCGAGGCCCTGTGGTGGGTGTCGGGGCGTCTCCACGGGGAGCATCGCCGCCTGTTCGCCGCCTCCGGCGATCTGCTCCCGGGCGTACACTGACCCGCAGCGCACGGATCGGTGCGCCCGAACCTCACAGCGATCCGACGAGGGAAGGACCGAACGATGGGTTTCATGGATTCGGTGAAGGGCCTTGTGAACAAGGGCAAGGACTACGCCTCGAAGAACCCCGACAAGGCCGATCAGTTCATCGAGAAGGTCGGAGACCAGGTGGACGGACGTACCGGCGGGAAGTACACCCAGCACGTCGACAAGGCGCAGGACGCCGCCCGTCAGCATCTGGGTACCACCGACAATCCCGCACCGGGCGCGCAGCCCGGACCCGGCGGGGAGCCCGGTCCGGAGGGTGGTCCCGGACCCGAAGCGCAACCGGGTCCGCGTCAGCCCTGATCGAGGCAGGGGCGGCAGCCCCGTTCACGGCAGGTATGGCAGTACGGCGTCGCCGAAGGTGTCGATGAACGGGCGCTGATCCGGCCCCACATGGTGCAGATAGATCTCGTCGAAACCGAGTTCGGCGAATTCGCACAAGCGGTCGACGTGTTCGGCGGGATCGTCGGACACGATCACCGCGCCCTCGAGGGCGCCGTCGTCGAGTTCGGCGGCGTGGGACTCGAATTCCTCGGGCGTGGCGAGTTCTGCCATGAGTTCCGGCGGTAGGGCGTTCGTCGCCCACTGTTCCCGCGCGATCTCCCGAGCGCGCTCCCGCGTGGGCGCCCAACTCAGATGGACCTGCAGCACGGTCCGTCCGTGTCCGCCTCCGTCGCGGTAGGCGCCGAGGATCCGCCGCAGGTCCTCGAGCGGGGCGTTCACGGTGACGAGACCGTCGACCCGGTCGGCGAAACGACCGGCCGTCTCGGGAGTCAGTGCGGGCAGCAGAATGTCGGGAGGAGTCTCCGGCCGGTCCCAGACCCGTCCGCGGTCGACCTTCACGGCGCCGTCGTGGTCGACGACTTCGCCCGCGTGCAGGCGTCGCACGATGTCGAGGTTCTCGCCGAGGAGTTGCTGCCGTTCCTCCTTGGGCGGCCAGGCAACTCCGGACATGCGTTCGTTGCAGTGCTCACCGCTGCCGAGGGCGAACCAGAAGCGCTGCGGGAACATCGATGCCAGAGTGGCGGTGGCCTGGGCGGTGACGACCGGGTGGTAGCGGAAGCCGGTCGCGGTGACGACGCCGAAACGTAGGTCTGTGGTGGCCAGGGCCGCTCCGAGCCACGACCACGCGAACCCCGAGTGCCCCTGGCGACGCGACCACGGTTCGATGTGGTCCGAGCACATGGCCGCCCCGAAACCGGCCGCTTCCGCGAGCCGGACGTCCTCGAGCAGGCGGGATGGGGACGCCTGTTCGTGTGAGGCGTGAAAACCTATCAGCGTCATACCTGTCCGCTCCTCCGGTCGATCGGCGATCAATACTTCTCGATGAGAGTCGGTGCAGCCGTCATGAGCGCGAGATGGCTCAGTCCCTGGGGGACATTGCCGAGGAAGGTGCCGTCCTCGGCAATCATCTCCGAGTACAGGCCCGGGTGAACACCTTCGCGTCGGCGCCCTGATCGCGCACCACGCGGAGCAACCAGCTCATCACGGTGTGCACCTCCTCGCGATCGCCGAGACGGATCAGCGCGTGCAGGGTGTAGGCGGCGTCGCGCACCCAGGCGAAACGGTAGTCCCAGTTCTTCTCGCCGTCCGGGCTTTCCGGAACGGACGAAGCCGCCGCCGATCGAGCGGCGGGCGAGCTCACCCCACGGCAACCGCCCGGCGACACCCGTATCGATCGAAGCGGTCACCCGGACCCCGCCCTGTGCGGTGGTGAAGACGGTGCTCAGCACGTTCGTACCCGGCACGTATGCGCGTTCGACGGTGAACTCGTCGACCGGCTGCAACTCGATGGAACCGCCCGCCGGTGCGTCGAGCAGTCGTGCGAAGACCGGGTGCGAATCGAGGAGCGGTACCGGATACCAGTCCACCGACCCGTCCTCGGCGACGAGGGCGACGGTGTCACCGTCACCCAGCGCGGCATAGGTGCGCAGGTCCGCATAGCCGTCGTCGTCGCGGGCTGGGATCACACGCACTCCTCGCTGGGCCGGGTACACGGCGGTCGATCGGTTGCATACCCCGGCCGGATCGGTGCAAACGACCTGCAGGTTCGCGACGGCCGGCCGCCGGCTGTGTCACCATCACACCGTGAACCGGACACCTGGCACGGTGCCGTCGCGATGAACGGCGCGTGGATCCTGCTGGTCGTCATCGCCGGGATCGCGGTGACGGCCGTCGCGTCGCGACGCGACCTGCAGGCCCCGCTCGTGCTCGTCACCGTCGGAGCACTGGTGTCGTTCGCGCCGGGTCTGCCGCGGCTCGAACTGGATCCGGACGTCATCCTCGGGGTCGTCCTGCCGCCGCTGCTGTATTCGTCGGCCCTGCGGTTCTCGGTTCCTACCTTCCGACAGTATCTGCCGTCGATCCTGCGGCTCGGGATCTACACGGTGCTCGTCACGGCGTTCGTCGTAGCGTGGACGGCGTCCGCGATGATGGCGACGCTGTCTTTCGGTGCGGCACTCGCTCTCGGCGCGGTCGTCGCACCGACCGACGCGGTCAGTGCCGTCGCCGTGGGACAGCGACTCGGACTGCCGAAACGGGTCATCGCGGTGCTGACCGGGGAAGGTCTGGTCAACGACGCCACCGCCCTGACCCTGTTCACCGTTGCGATCTCGGCCGTCACGGGAACGCACATCCTCGCTGATTCGCCGGTCCTGTTCTTCCTCTACGAGGTCGCGGGTGGGGTCGCTGTCGGTCTGGCGCTCGCGTACGCCGTCCACCTGATCCGCGCCCGGATGTACGACTCGCCGCTCGAGACCGTCCTGGGGCTGGTCCTGCCGTTCGCGGCCTATCTCGCCGCCGAGGAGGTCCACGCCTCGGGAGTGCTCGCCGTGGTCGCCGCCGGACTGTTCCTCGGGCACCGCGCCACCGAGGTCTCGGTGAGCACGCGACTGCAGGAACGCGCGGTGTGGAAGAGCGTCGACGTGGTGCTCGAGACTTTCGTCTTCGCCTACATGGGCCTGCAACTGCGGTTCGTCCTCGACGAGGTCCGCGACAGCGGCGCCGACCTGCGCCTCGCGTTGCTCGGCGCGGTGGTGATCCTGCTCGTCGTCATGATCGTGCGACCCGCATGGGGTCTGCTGCACTGGGGGCGACGCGCGCTCGTGCGGCGCGCCGGATCCGAACGCCTCGGCCGCGACCAACTCAACTTCCGGGAACATGTCGTGGTGTCGTGGGCGGGCATGCGCGGGGTCGTCACCCTCGCCGCAGCCGGTGGGGTGCCCGTGGTGATCGCATCGGGTGCTGCCTTCCCCGGCCGCGAGATGATCCAGATCTCCGCGCTGGTCGTCGCCATCGGCACACTCCTCATCCAGGGCGCGACGATGCCGTGGCTCATCCGCAGACTCGACGTCACCGACCCCTACGAGCGGCTGCGGACCGAGGAACAGATGACCGTGGCCCGCAGGATCTCGGCCGAGTCGAGCGACCGGGTTCTCACCGAACTCGCCGCGCATCCACCTGACGGCGTGGACCCGGAGATCTACGACAGACTTCTGGCCAAGGCACGCAAGTCACTCCGATCCCGGCAGGAGGCGGAGACCGTCGAGGACACCGCGGAGGACGCCGGAACACGACTGGCCGCGTTGTTCGACGACATCCGGCGGGCATCCCTGCAGGCGCGACGCCAGGCCCTCATCGACGCTCGCGATCGGGGTGAACTCGACGACGAGATCCTCCGCGACGTGCTCGAGAGCCTGGACATCGACGAAGCGGCGGTGGAGGAGCGCATCCGCCGCCGTCGTTGGGACGACGGTGCACAACGGTAGGACGACGGTGCACAACGGTAGGACGACAGTGCGCAACGGTGGGACAACCGGGCGCAACGGTAGACTTTCCGCAAGTGAACACCCCGCACGGCCCGGAACAGGTGCCGCACGATCCCCGCGCCGACGTCTCCGTCCGCTTCGCTCTCCGGTCGCCTGCTCGGCTGAAGACCGAACTCCTGGCCGGTCTGGTCGTGGCGCTCGCCCTGATTCCGGAGGCGATCGCGTTCTCCGTGATCGCGGGTGTCGATCCCCGGGTGGGCCTGTTCGCCTCGGTGACCATGGCGATCACCATCGCGATCGTCGGGGGACGGCCTGCGATGATCTCGGCAGCGACGGCGGCGGTGGCACTCGTGATCGCTCCGGTGTCCGAGCAGTACGGTGTGGACCATCTCATCGCGACCGTGATCCTCGGCGGCATCTTCCAGGTGCTGCTCAGCTTCCTCGGCGTCGCCAAGCTCATGCGTTTCGTGCCGCGCAGCGTCATGGTCGGCTTCGTCAACTCGCTCGCGATCCTCGTCTTCGTCGCCCAGATCCCGCACCTCGTGGACGTGCCGTGGATGGTCTACCCGCTGGTGGCGGCAGGCCTGCTGGTGCTGGTGTTCCTCCCGAAGATCACCGAGGCCGTGCCGGCTCCGCTCGTCACGATCGTGCTCCTCACCGTCGTGACCGTGACCTTCTCGCTGAACGTGCCGGACGTCGCGGACCAGGGTGAACTTCCCGAGAGCCTGCCCACCCTCTTCTTCCCGGACGTGCCGCTGACCTTCGAGACCCTCCGGATCCTCGCGCCGTATGCGCTCGCGATGGCCCTCGTCGGCCTCATGGAATCGCTGATGACGGCCAAGCTCGTCGACGACATCACCGACACCCGGTCGGACAAGACCCGCGAGGGCTGGGGCCAGGGCGTCGCCAACATCGTGACCGGATTCTTCGGTGGCATGGGCGGCTGCGCCGTCGTCGGCCAAACCATGATGAACGTCAAGGTCTCCGGGGCACGGACCCGTCTGTCCACCCTGGCGGCCGGCGTGTTCCTGCTGATCCTCGTGGTCGCGCTCGGCGACATCGTCGGTCTGGTTCCGATGGCCGCCCTCGTCGCCGTGATGATCATGGTGTCGATCGCGACGGTCGACTGGCACAGCGTCCACCCGCGGACGCTGCGGTTGATGCCGCTCAGCGAGACCGTCGTCATGGTCGTCACCGTCGTGGCCACGGTGAGCACCGACAACCTCGCGATCGGGGTGTCGCTCGGAGTGCTCACCGCGATGGTGCTGTTCGCCCGCCGGGTCGCGCACATGACCACGGTCGAGAGGACCCTCACGAGCGACGACACGTGCACCTACCGGGTCACGGGGGAACTGTTCTGGGCGTCGAGCAACGATCTCGTCTTCCAGTTCGACTACATCGGCGACCCGGAGAACGTCGTCGTCGACCTCACCGCCGCCGACATCTGGGACGCGTCCACCGTTGCCACCTTCGATGCGATCCAGCAGAAGTACGCGGCCAAGGGCAAGACGGTCACCATCGTCGGACTGGACGGCGCGAGCCTAGAACGCCTCCGCCGGTTGTCCGGCCGACTCGGTGGGGAGAACTGACTGCGCATCCCGGGAGCAGGCCGCCGTTGTCGAGGCGCAACTCGACGTCAGGTCGATTCGACGTAACGTGAGCGCATGATCGCGATCGAGCTCGCCGCGGTGGTACTGCTCCTGCTGCTGGTCGTGGTCTCGGTGGTGCTGTGGACCCGGCGGGTGGTCACCACACCCGCCGAACGCGCGGTCCACGCGACCCTGCACACAGCGTCCCTCGCGGCGCGCCCCCTGCGCGCCGGGCTCGACGCGTCGTCCGCGAAGGAGGCCGCTCCGCACCTGCGGATGCTGCTGGCCGAAGCGCGCGCAGTGGCGCTGCTGGACGAGAACGGCGCCCTGCTCGCCTGGGACGGCCCGTTCGAGGAACTGACGGACGCGATGATCACCGCCGCGGGCCGTGCCGTCGCCGACAAGCGTCGCGTGCTCGTCGGGCACCACGACCTGCGACGAGACCACGGCGACCTCGCGGCCCGCGCACTGATCGCCCAGCCGCTCGTCGTGGAGGACATGGGTGTCGCGGGGGTGCTCGGCGTCGTGACGACCGTCGAACCCGGCCCGGCGCTGCTCGGCGCGATCACCGAGGTGGCGCGGTACGCGTGCAGTCAGATCGAGCTGGCCGAACTCGATGCCTCCCGCGCCCGGCTCGACCGCGCGGAGGTCCGCGCGCTGCGCGCCCAGATCAGTCCGCACTTCATCTACAACGCGCTCAACACGGTGGCGTCGTTCGTCCGGACCGACCCCGACCGGGCCCGCGAACTGCTGCTGGATTTCGCCGACTTCACCCGCTACTCGTTCCGCGCGGCCGGTGAGTACACCCTGCTCGCCGACGAACTGCGCAACATCGACCGGTACCTGACGCTCGAACGTGCCCGCTTCGGCAACGCCCTCGAGGTGCGCCTGCAGATCGCGCCCGAGGTGCTCAACGTGACGCTGCCCTTCCTCGCTCTGCAGCCGCTCGTCGAGAACGCCGTGCGGCACGGGATCGCGGGCAAGGAAACCCGCACGGGCACGATCACCATCACCGCGGCGGACGAAGGCACCGACTGCGTCATCAGCGTCGAGGACGACGGGATCGGCATGGACCCGGACCTGCTGCGATCGGGCACGCTCGACGCGATCGCCGAGAGCGAGCACGGCAGCGGTGTCCGCGAGTCCGCGCACGTGGGTCTCGCCAACGTCGACGACCGGCTGCGTGCGGCCTTCGGTAACGACTACGGCCTCGTCGTCGAGACCGCGCCCGGTGCCGGCACCCGGGTGAGCATGCGCGTGCCGAAGTTCAGGGCGGGTATCCGGCCGTGAGGAACACCGGGCATGGCACGATGGATTCGCCGTGAACGAGATCACAGACAACCTGACCGTGCTGGCGGTCGACGACGAACCGCCCGCCCTCGACGAGCTGGCCTACCTACTGCGCGCGCAGGAGGAGATCGGCGTCGTCCACACCGCGGGAGACGCGACGACCGCTCTGCGCGTGCTGCGCGACGGAGGCATCGACGCGGTCTTCCTCGACATCAACATGCCCGGACTCGACGGGCTGGAACTCGCAGGCATCCTGCGCAATTTCGCGGTGTCCCCGGCCGTGGTGTTCGTGACCGCGCACGACGACCGTGCGGTCTCGGCATTCGATCTCGGTGCCGTCGACTACGTCCTCAAACCGCTCCGTGAGGAACGGCTCGCCGAAGCGGTCCGGCGGATCGCCGAGCGCAGCCGACCCACCGCGCAGGCGACATCCGATACCGGTCCGGGCGACGATGTGATTCCCGTCGAGCTCGGCGGCGTGACCACGCTCGTGCCGCGCTCGTCGGTCCACTGGGTCGAAGCCGAGGGCGACTATGCGCGACTGCACACCGCGACCGGTTCGCACCTGGTGCGGATCCCGATATCGACGCTCGAGAGCCGCTGGGCCGATGCCGGCTTCCTGCGCGTGCACCGCTCCTTTCTCGTGGCGCTGCCGCTCGTCACCGGTATCCGCAGTGTGGGTTCGGGTCTCGTCGTGTGCCTGCGCAGCGACAGCAACTCCCCGCCCGTCGAACTGCCGGTCAGCCGCCGGCACACGCGGGAACTCAAGGACCGGCTCATCCGCGGTCCGATGCAGTCGTGGACGTCGCGATGAGCACCACCGGCGGATCGCCCCCGCAGCGGCAGCGTGTTGTCCTCGCCGAACGGCGCGGGGCGCGCATGGTCCGCACCCGGGTCGAGGTGCAGCAACAGACCGAGGTGGGCGACGCGATGGTCCGCGGGCTGGTCCGGGCACAGCTCGGGCTCGCCCTGCGGGTCGCGCTGTTCACCGCGTGCCTGCTGGGCGCCATTCCGGTGCTGTTCCATGTCGCTCCCGGTCTCGCCGTGGTGACGGTCCTCGGGATCCGCCTGCCGTGGGTGTTGCTCGGTGTGGTCGGTTATCCGATCCTGCTCGGTATCGCGTGGGTGTATCTGCGCCTCGCCGAACGCAACGAGCAGGATTTCACCGACCTCACCGACGATTGACGACCCCGTGAGCGGATCGATTCCCGTCGTCACCGTCGTCGGTCTCGTCGCCGCGGCGATCGCCACCGTCGCGATCGGTGTGTACGGCGTGCGGATGGCGCGCACCACCTCGGACTTCCTCGTCGCCTCCCGCAGCGTCGGGCCACGCTGGAACGCCGCAGCCATCTCCGGTGAATACCTCTCGGCGGCATCCTTTCTCGGGGTGGCCGGGCTCGTCGCGAAGTTCGGTGCCGATGCCCTGTGGTATCCCGTCGGTTTCACGGCCGGCTATCTGGGTCTGCTGCTGTTCGTCGCTGCGCCGCTGCGACGTTCGGGTGCCTACACCGTCCCGGACTTCGCGGAGTTCCGGCTGGGGGAGAAGTGGCTGCGCACGCTGTCGATGATGGTCGTGGCGATCATCTGCATCCTGTATCTGGTGCCGCAGTTCCAGGGCGCGGGACTCACGCTCAACATCCTTCTAGGAGTGCCCGACTGGGTGGGCGTCGCCGTGGTCGGGGTGATCGTCGTGGCCAACGTGGTCGGTGGTGGGATGCGCTCGATCACGTTCGTGCAGGCCTTCCAGTACTGGCTCAAGCTCACCGCGGTCGCCCTGCCCGCACTGGTCCTCACGTTGCACTTCGTCGGCGACCACCGGGCCGTCGACGAACCCGTGCCGCCCACCGTCGCGGAGATCACGACCGTCGACGTGACGATCGACGTGGTCGTGCAGGTCGCCGAGCCGTTGCCGGTCGTGGTGACCGGGGAGATCGACGGCCGATCGGTCGCAGGTGACTTCGAACTCGAGCCGGGAGAGCACGTCCTCGGGGCAGGCACCGAACTCGTCCTCGATGCCGGTTCTCCGGTGCCGGTGGTGGCCGGTGCGCCGACCGACAACGACAGCTGGGCGTCGCCGGGGGCCGGATTGGGGGCGAGCAGCGAACATCCGTTGTTCCAGGTCTACTCGCTGATGCTTGCGACCTTCCTCGGAACCATGGGTCTGCCGCACGTGCTGGTGCGCTTCTACACGAACCCGGACGGTCGCGCGGCGCGCATGACGTCCTTTGCCGTGATCGGGCTGCTCGGGCTGTTCTATCTGTTCCCGACGCTGCTCGGAGTGTTCGCGCGCCTGTACGTCCCACAGTTGCTCATCACGGGACGGTCGGACGCCGCGGTGCTCTTGCTGCCGGGATCGGTGCTGTCCGGCTGGGGAGGGCAGTTGCTCGCGGCCCTCGTAGCCTCGGGCGCGATCGCGGCCTTCCTGTCGACGTCCTCCGGATTGCTGGTCAGTGTCGCGGGCGTGCTGTCCACGGACGTGCTGCGCGGACGGGTGCGCGACTTCCGGATCGCCGCGGTGCTCGCGGGCGTGGTGCCGCTCGTGCTGGCGCTGTCGGTGACCTCGCTCGACCTGTCGCGTTCGGTGGGACAGGTCTTCGCGATCGCCGCGTCGACGCTGTGTCCGCTGCTGGTCCTGGGGATCTGGTGGCGCGGCCTCACCGCGATCGGCGCCGCGGCGGGGATGGTCGTCGGTGGTCTCGTTGCGGGGGGCGCCGCCCTGGCCACCGTGCTGCTGCCGATCGATCCGTCGGTGGCCGCAGGGTGGCCGACGGTGCTCTCTGCCTATCCTGCGGCGTTGAGCGTGCCGCTGGCGTTCGTCACGATGATCGCGGTGAGCGTGCTGACGCGTCGGCAGATCCCTCGCGACGTGGGCCGGACGTTCTCTCGCATGCACGTGCCCGAGCGGCTCGGCATGGGCCGCGACCGCGAACTCGGCGCGTTCGGTGAACGGGGCCGTGTCCCTGGGAAGAGTCGCCGTTCGTCGCGGTGACGCGACCGTTCGTCGCACGAGGACACCCCTCGTCGTTCCATCTCTTGTCTCCCCTGTTCGTGTGACAGCCGTCTCATTTAGCGTTGTGATCATCCTCACCTCACACGACGACCAAGGAGTCGGTAGTGACCACAGCACCACTCAGCGAGAGTGGCGTACCCCAGCAGCGACGGATACCGACGCCGCAGGAGTTCGTCACGATGCAGGAGAGCCCGGAGTTCCAGGAACTGCGCAGCCGTCTGCGCCGCTTCGTGTTCCCGGTGACGGCGTTCTTCCTGGCCTGGTACGCCCTGTACGTCCTGCTCGCCACCTACGCGGACGAGTTCATGGCGACGAAGGTCATCGGCAACATCAACGTCGGGCTGATCCTGGGTCTCGGCCAGTTCGTCACGACCTTCGTGATCACCGCCGTCTACGTGAAGTTCGCCGGCCGTGAGCTGGATCCGCGTTCCGCCGCGATCCGCGAGGAACTGGAAGGACCGCAGCAGTGACCGTTCTCGCGCAGAGTGGGGCCGACGTCGGTAACCCGATCCTCAACATCGCCATCTTCGTCGCGTTCGTCGTCGTGACGATGGGCCTGGTCATCAAGGCCAGCCGCACGACGAAGAAGGCCTCCGACTTCTACACCGGCGGTGGCCAGTTCTCCGGGCCGCAGAACGGCTTCGCCATCGCCGGCGATTACCTGTCGGCCGCGTCGTTCCTCGGTATCGCCGGTGCGATCGCCGTCTACGGATACGACGGCTTCCTGTACTCGATCGGCTTCCTCGTCGCATGGCTCGTCGCCCTGCTGCTCGTCGCCGAACTGCTCCGCAACACCGGCCGGTTCACGATGGCCGACGTGCTGAGCTTCCGGCTCAAGGAACGCCCCGTCCGCATGGCGGCGGCGCTCTCGACCCTCGCGGTGTCGCTGTTCTATCTGCTCGCACAGATGGCCGGCGCCGGCGGACTCGTCGCGCTGCTGCTCGACATCGAGGGCAAGGCCGGCCAGGCGATCGTCGTCGCGGTCGTCGGTGTGCTCATGATCGTGTACGTGCTCATCGGCGGCATGAAGGGCACGACCTACGTGCAGATGGTCAAGGCCGTGCTGCTCGTCGCCGGGGCGGGCCTGATGTTCGTGCTCGTCCTGTTCGCGGTGCGGGGCAACTTCTCGCAGCTGCTCGCCGACGCTCAGGCGATGGTGTCGAGCTCGTCGAACGAGGCCGTCGCGCAGCGTGACGTGCTCGCTCCCGGTGCCAAGTACGGCATCAGCAACATGACGCAGATCGACTTCCTCTCGCTCGGTCTCGCGCTGGTCCTCGGCACCGCGGGCCTGCCGCACGTGCTGATGCGCTTCTACACCGTGCCCACCGCCAAGGAAGCACGTCGTTCGGTCACCTGGGCCATCGCCCTCATCGGCGCCTTCTACCTGTTCACCCTGGTGCTCGGTTACGGTGCCGCGAAGATGGTCGGCCCCGACGCGATCCTCGGCGCTCCCGGCAAGGAGAACTCTGCGGCTCCGTTGCTGGCCTTCGAACTCGGCGGCACTCTGTTCCTGGCGATCATCTCGGCCGTCGCCTTCGCCACGATCCTCGCGGTCGTCGCCGGCCTGGCCATCACCGCCTCGGCATCCTTCGCCCACGACATCTACGCCAGTGTCATCAAGCGTGGCAACGCCACCGAGGACGAGCAGGTGCGGGTCTCGCGGATCACGGTCGTCGTGATCGGTCTGGTGGCGATCGTCCTCGGTATCCTCGCCATGGGACAGAACATCGCCTTCCTGGTGGCCCTGGCCTTCGCGGTCGCCGCCTCGGCGAACCTGCCCACCCTGCTGTACTCGCTGTTCTGGCGGAAGTTCAACACGACCGGCGCCCTGTTCAGCATCTACGGCGGTCTGATCAGCTGCCTCGTGCTCATCGTGTTCTCCCCGGCGGTGTCCGGTGCACCCTCGGCGATGTTCCCGAACGTGGACTTCTCCTGGTTCCCTCTGTCGAACCCGGGCATCGTGTCCATCCCGCTCGCGTTCGCGCTCGGCATCGTCGGCACCTACGTCGGACGCCGCAAGCAAGAGGACCGGTACAAGCAGGCGGAGATGGAGGTCCGCTCGCTCACCGGCGTCGGTGTGGAGAAGGCCGTCTCCCACTGATCCTCTGCGCCGCGTGGCCCGCTCCCGAGCCGGGGGTGGGCCACCGTCGTGTCGGGGCGCCCCGCCGGCGGAACGGACCGTCTACTGTTGCGGACCATGGCGAAACTCGAAGTGTCCACCGACCTTCCGCTCGACCCGCACACAGCGTGGGAGCACGCCTCCCGCCTCGAGTCGTTCGGGGAGTGGCTGAGCATCCACGACGGGTGGCGCAGCGACCTGCCGGACACCCTCGCCGAGGGCACCACCCTGCAGTCGGTGGTATCCGTCAAGGGCATGCGCAACCGCGTCACGTGGACCATCGTCGAGCTGGACGCGCCGCACCACGTGGTGCTGAAGGGGACCGGCAAGGGAGGTACGAAGTTCTCCATGCGACTCGCCGTTGCAGCTCGCGGGGACGGTTCGACGCTGTCGATGAAGATCGACCTCGGCGGTGCGCCCCTGTTCGGTCCGATCGGATCGGGGGTTGCGCGCGCCTTGCACGGCGACCTGCAGTCGTCGCTCGACACCTTCGCACGCCGCTACGGCGGGAACTGACGCCCGGCGCAGCGCGACACGACGCTCGGTCTCATCGAGCAGGAACATGATCCGAAGCGGCCGCGCTCCGACGGTGAAGTCGTTCCACGCCGCTTGCGTACCAACGCTTACCGAAGATCAGCGCCACGATCGCGAGTGCGTACACCAGCGGGGTCAGTTGCAGCGCGGCGAGCAGACCCAGACGGTCGGCGAGGATCCCGACGACGAACGGTCCGGTCGCCAGCCCCAGGACGTTGTTGGCGACCGTGAGGGTACCGAGCGCGGAAGCGCGCACCGACTCGTGCGTCAGTCGTGCCACCATGGCTGCAGTGGGACCCGAGGAGCCGGCGGCGAAGAATGCACCGATCCCGATGAGGATCAATTGCGCCGGGCCGGGCGCCAGCTGGAATCCGATGCCGAGGGACACGAGCGAGACGACGCAGAACGCAATCGCGCTGGTCCACTTCGCCGACGGGTTCGTGCGGCTGACCCGGTCGGTGATCATCCCGCACACCACCATGCCGGTGCCGATCAGCAGGACGAAGATCGACGCGACCATCCCCGCCTTGTCGGGGGCGAGACCGTACTCGCGATTGAAGAAGCTGGGCGTCCAGGCCAGCAACACGGCGGCGGTGAACATCTGCAGGCCGCCACCGAGGTAAGCGCACCACACGGCGGGGCTGGTGAACAGCGTCGAGATCGGTACCCGGACGTTCGGCCCATCGGGACGAACGGATGGTTCGGACGGCACTGAGTCCTGACCGACCTTGTGCGCTGACAACCTGTCTTCGGTGACCAGGGCGCGGAACAGGGCGACGAGGATCAGGCCCAGCACCGCCATGGCTGCGAACGACCACCGCCAGCTCAGGTGCACCGCGATGACGCCACCGAGCGCGACGCCGATGACCGAACCGAACGAGCCGCCGGCCATGAAGGCACCGCTGAGTGCGGAATGAACGCGCGGGACGAAAACGCTCAGGATCACGGCGATTCCGACACTGCCGTAGGCGGCTTCGCCGACTCCGACCAGGAAGCGGGCGATGAGGAGCTGTTCGTAGTTGGCCGCCACGGCACAGAACAGTGTCGCGATACTCCAGATCACCGCCATCAGGGTGAGGCTCCGTACCCGGCCCCACCGATCGGCGAGGAGCGACAGCGGAAAGGTCAACAGGCCCACCATCAGTGCGACGATGCTGGTGAGCGATGCGAGTTGCGAATCCGTCAGTGCCCAATCCGCTTTCAGGAACGGGAAGACCGCGCTGAGCACCTGACGCGACATATAGTCCGAGAGCAGCAGTGCGAACGTCAGCGCGAAGACCAACCAGGGGTATGCGACGCGCCGGCGTCGGTTCTTCTCGGGTGCCGAACCACCGGAATTCGTTACCTCGTCCGGAGATTCGAGGGTGAGTTCGGCAGAGGTGCCGATCGGGGTGGGGAGAATTCCCATAGGAGCTCCTCGATAGAAACGGGGCGGGTCGGAACCCGAGCAGTTCCACGGGTCTCGCGCGGGGATGGGGGAGGACGGCGGGGCCTGCGCCGGTCCGTGATTGCCGTGGTGCACATCACAGTAGTCGGGATGCGTCGTACTCACTTATCCCGAGGGGACACAGCTCTGTCCATTTCGGGACACTCAGGCTTCGGAGCGCGTGCGCCACTCCCGGGGAGTCATGCCGAATCGGCGCGTGAACCAGCGCGAGAACCCGCTCGGGGCCGAGAACGACAACATCTCCGAGATCTCGGCGAAGGTGTGGCGTCCGCTCGTCACCAGCCGCTGGGCGAGTTCGGCCCGGGTGTCGTCGACGACCCGGGTGAAGGTCTGTCCCGATCTGGTCAGGTGCCGGTGAACGGTGCGTCGATCCACACCGAGACTCGCTGCCACCTGGTCGACCGAACAGCGCCCGGTCGGTAACAACAGTTCGACGAGTTCCCGGACCCGCCGCTCGAGCGTGGGGGTCTCGGATGCGGAGAGGTCGTCGAGGACCTGTTGCGAATAACTGCGGAGGACAGGATCGGAGAGGCGATTGGGTAGATCCAGATCGCCGGTGTACACGACGATTCCGGAATACTTGCCGTCGAAGACGAGGGGAGCGTCGAAGACGCGACGGTGCGTGCTGTCGTCGCCGGGCCGGCCGTGGTCGAAACACACCGACACGGGCCGCCAGCGGTCGCCGAGCAGGTACTGCAGAAGTTGGTGGATGACGGCGACCGCAAGTTCCGTGGCCTGACGCACGGGCATGGGTTCGCCCGGTTCGACGCGGAGGACGATCGTCGACAGTCCGTCACGCTCGGCGATGTCGATGAACAGCGCCTCGTTGTACGTGTGCTGGAAACGGATCAACATGCGCAGGGCGCTGCGGGCGTTCGGTTCGTCGCGGATGGCCACGCTCAAGGGGCCGAGGGTCGACAGGCGTCGCCGTTCGGCGAGTCTCAGCGCGAAATCCTGGTGGGCGGTGACGGCAGCGGACAGTTCCAGCAGGCGGACGATCGACGCCGCCGGTACCCACCGGTCCTGCAGGTCGAGTCCGGACGGGTCCAGTTCGACGCTGCGCAACAGTTCGATCGGATCGGCCGAGAGCGAGCGGGCCAGTTCGACGAATCCCGTCAGTGTTGCGTAGCGCGCCAACGGCTTCGGCAGCGTCATCGCGCGTCTCCTCGATGTCCCGTCGACCGATGAAGGGGTTGTCCCCGAATGACAAAGAATATGTCCCGCAGGGATAAGTATTCCGGATGTCCGCTCGTTAGTGTCGTGTTATCGGCGTCACACCCCCTCCGCGGTAGCGGAACGCCCGACATCCAAGGAGAACACAGATGGCACACGCGATCCGCTTCCACGAGACGGGCGGCCCCGACGTCCTCGAATGGGAAGCCGTCGAGGTCGGCGATCCCGGCCCCGGCGAAGTGCGGATCCGACACGAAGCCGTCGGCCTGAACTTCGCAGACACCTACTTCCGTACCGGGCTGTACCCGGCGCCGTTGCCGGCGGGAATGGGCGTCGAGGCCGCCGGCGTGATCGAGGCGGTCGGCCCCGGCGTCACCGATTTCCACGAAGGCGACCGCGTCACCTACACGGGAAGCCCGCTCGGTGCATACAGCACCGAACGAGTGATGGACGCTGCACACCTCATCGCACTGCCGGACGCGATTCCCTTCGACACCGCGGCCGCGATGACCATGCGCGGCCTGACCGCGGCGTACCTCCTGCGCTGCATCCACCCGCTCGAAGCCGGCGACACGGTCCTGCTGCACGCCGCAGCCGGGGGCGTCGGCCTGATCTTCTGCCAGTGGGCGAAACGGTTGGGAATCAACGTCATCGGAACCACGTCCACTGACGAGAAGGCGGAGGTCGCTCGGTCCTACGGTTGTACCGAGGTCATCGTCCACACCCGTGAGGACATCGCGGAACGTGTGCGCGAGCTGACCGACGGAGCCGGTGTGCCGGTCGTGTTCGACAGCGTCGGAGCCTCGACCCATCGTTCCTCGCTCGATTCCCTCGCCCGCCGAGGCCTGCTCGTCGCGTTCGGAACGGCCTCCGGCCCCATCCCACCGATCAGCGCCATGGACCTCGCGGTCAAGGGCTCACTGTTCGTCACCCGGCCCGCGCTCGCGGACTACATCTCCGATCCGATCGAGCGAGCCGAACTGGCGAACGAGCTGTTCGCACAGGTCGCCGCCGGAAATATCGAGATCGAGATCAACCAGCGATACGCACTCGTCGACGCCGAACGAGCGCACCGCGACCTCGAAGCCAGCATCAGCGTCGGCTCGTCGGTGTTCTCGCTCTGACCTTCGGCCCGATCCACCCCCTCACGCTCAGGAGACCGTCATGACCACCTTCGACCACGCCCACGTCCGGGACGAGACATGTCGCCGATTCTCGATGGACGTACGACCGCTGACCGGCAGCATCGGCGCAGAACTGCACGGCGTAGACCTCGCCGAGGTGGCCCGCGACGACGAACGGTTCGCAGAACTGAAGGCGCTGCTGCTCGAACACAAGGTGTTGTTCTTCCGGAACCAGGAGATGAGCAGGGCCGAGCACGTCGCGCTCGCCGAGCGTTTCGGCTCGCTCGAGGACCATCCGGTACTCGGCAGCGATCCGGAACATCCCGGCCTGGTCCGCATCTACAAGGACCTCGACAGCCCACCCGAGGCGTTCGAGAACTCCTTCCATTGCGATGCCACCTGGCGGGAGAACCCGCCCATGGGATCGGTGCTCCGATGCGTCGAAGGTCCCGCCGTCGGTGGCGACACGATCTGGGTGAACATGGCACTCGCCTACGAGCAACTCCCGGGGCACGTGAAGGAACAGATCGCCGGGCTGCGCGCGCGTCACAGTATCGAGGCATCTTTCGGTGCGCGACTGCCGATCGACAAGCGACTCGCGCTGAAGGACCGGTTCCCGGACGCGGAGCACCCCGTCGTCCGCACCCATCCCGAAACGGGGGAGAAGGTCCTCTTCGTCAACAGCTTCACCACACACTTCACGAATTTCCATACGGCACAAAACGTCCGCTGCGGTATCGACTACGCCCCCGGGGCGGGCGAGCTGCTCCGGTACCTGCAGAGCCGGGCGACGATCCCCGAGTACCAGGTCCGGTGGCGATGGACGCCGAACAGCGTGGCGATCTGGGACAACCGGTCCACCCAGCACTACGCGGTCCAGGACTACTGGCCTGCCGTCCGGAGGATGGAGCGCGCCGGAATCGCCGGCGATCGTCCCTTCTGACCTTCGAGAACTTCCTTCCCTCATCACGCACGACCCGATCCACAGGAGACCACGATGCACTTCCACGACGATGCCTTGTTCCCCGAATGCCAGGAGAAGCTGGTCATCACCGCGGCCCCGTACGGACCCGAATGGGAGCCGGAGGATTTCCCGGAAGACCTGCCGCTGACGATGGACGAGCACGTCCAGCAGGCGGTGGACTGCTACGAGGCCGGAGCCACGGTGCTGCACATCCACGTTCGCGAACTCGACGGCAAGGGCAGCAAGCGTCTGTCGAAGTTCAACGAACTGCTCTCCCGCCTGCGCGAAGCGGTGCCGGACATGATCCTGCAGGTCGGAGGATCGATTTCCTTCGCGCCGGAAGGTGAAGGTGCCGAAGCGAAGTGGCTCTCGGACGATGTTCGGCACATGCTCGCCGAACTGGATCCCAAGCCGGACCAGGTGACCATCGCCATCAACACCAGCCAGATGAACATCATGGAGCTCATGACCGCGGACGACATCGCCGGCACCTCCATGGAGCGTCCGGAACTCGCGGTGACCTACCGGGAGATGACCGTGCCCGCCGGGCCGGAATGGGTCGAGGAGCACCTGCGGCGCCTGCAGGCCGCCGGCATCCAGCCGCACTTCCAGCTGTCGTCCGTTCCGCAGCTCGAGACCGTCGAACGCCTGATCCGGCGCGGCATCTACACCGGTCCACTGAATCTGACCTGGGTGGGGATCGGCGGCGGTTTCGACGGACCGAACCCGTACAACATCATGAACTTCGTCCAGCGTGTGCCGGACGGCGCGTGCCTGACGCTCGAAACCCTCATGCGTTCGGTGCTGCCGGTCAACACGATGGCCATCGCCATGGGGCTGCACACCCGCTGCGGCAACGAGGACACCCTCTGGGGACGCAAGGGCGAGAAGATGACCTCGGTCGAGCAGATCCGGCAACTGGTCCGTCTCGCAGACGAACTCGGCCGTGAGGTCGCCACCGGCAAGGAAGCCCGTGAGATCTACCGGATCGGCGAGACCTACCGCGACGCCGACGAAACGCTCGCCGAACTCGGCTACGCCCCCAACCGCCGCCCGGGACAGGTCGGCTTCACCCACCACGGCTGACACCCCTCGGCTCCCGTCCGATGGGAAATGCTCTGCACCAAGGAAAGTTTCGGAGAAGGATGTACGACACCGAACCGACCGTGATCATCGTGCCCGGCCTGCGCGACCACGTCGTCGACCACTGGCAGACACTGCTTGCCGATCGGCTCGACCGGGTCCGCACCGTACCCCCGCTCGACCACGACCGACTGAGCCTGAACGCACGGATCGCCGCTCTCGACGCGGTCGTCAGCGACGTCGACGGTCCGATCGTGCTGGTCGCGCACAGCGCCGGCGTCCTGATTGCCGTTCACTGGGCCCACACATCGACCAGACCGGTCCTCGGCGCGCTGCTCGCAACACCGGCCGATATCGAAAAGCCGCTCCCCGAAGGTTATCCGACCACGGACGACCTCGGTCGAGGCGGTTGGCTCCCGATGTCACGGCGCCGCCTTCCCTTTCCGAGCATCCTCGCAGCGAGCAGCAACGATCCACTCGGGGACCGGTGCCGGGTCGCGGGGCTGG
The DNA here is from genome assembly GCF_001886355.1 of Rhodococcus sp. 2G. Lineage (NCBI taxonomy): Bacteria > Bacillati > Actinomycetota > Actinomycetes > Mycobacteriales > Nocardiaceae > Rhodococcus > Rhodococcus sp. 2G. The sequence continues at coordinate 211,018 of NZ_CP018063.1, forward strand.
CCGAAGCGTGGGGCAGCCGGTTCGTCGACCTCGGTGAGGTCGGGCATCTGAATCCGGCCTCCGGCTTCGGTGACTGGCCCGCCGCCGATCTGTTCCTACAGGAACTGCTCCAGCGGTCCGGAGCAACAACGCGCGAGACCGCCCCCGTTCCGTCCGAATCCTGAAAGCGAACCCACGATGCTCAACCTGTCCGTTCTCCTGGAGGATTCCGCCCGACGGTATCCCGACCGGGACGCCTTGGTGCTGGGGAAGACCCGGATGGGCTACGGCGAACTCGACGCCCGAGCGAACCGGGTGGCCAACCTGTTGATCGCGCGTGGAATCGCGCCGGGCGACACCGTGGCGATGTCGATCCCCAACGTGCCGGAGTTCGTGATCGTCTACTACGGCATCCTCAAGGCCGGCGCCGTCGTGGTGCCGTTGAACATCATGCTCAAGGGACATGAAATCGCCTACCATCTGCAGGATTCCGGCGCCCGGGCGTTCTTCTGCTCCGAAGGTGGACCCGACCTGCCCATCGGTGAACACGGTCGTGCCGGTTTCGCCGCAGCACCGAAGTGTCGCGACATGTTCGTCGTCGGCGGACTCGATGGTGCGGACAGTCTCGGTACTGCGCTGGGGGAAGTATCGGATGTCCGCTCGTCGGTGGTACGTGATCCGCAGGACACGGCGGTGATCCTCTACACCAGCGGAACCACAGGAAAACCGAAGGGAGCCTGCCTTTCCCACTCGAACATGGTGACGAACGCGCTCACCGCGAACCGTCTGTTCGACAGCAGTCCGATGTGTCCCGACACGTACCTGGTGACCTTGCCGCTGTTCCACTCCTTCGGCCAGACCGTGACCATGAACGCGGGACTGTCGGTAGGGGCCACGCTGGTCCTCCTGCCACGTTTCGATGCCCTCACCGCACTGACACTGATGATCGAGGAGGACGTCACCGTTTTCGCCGGGGTCCCGACGATGTACTGGGCTCTGCTCGATGCGGTGGACGAGACGGTCGACGTGCAACGGATCGCCGCCACGATGCGCCGGGCGATCTCCGGTGGCGCCGCCCTGCCCGTCGAGATCCTCACCCGGTTCTCCGAGCGCTTCGGTGTCCGGATCCTCGAGGGCTATGGGCTGTCCGAGACGTCTCCGCTCGCGTTGTTCAGCGATCCGGAACGCGACCCGCGGCCCGGATCGATCGGCGTCCCGGTCTGGGGAGTCGAGGCCCGCCTCGTCGATGCCGACTGGAACACAGTCACCGAAGTCGACACGGTCGGAGAACTGGCATTGCGCGGCCACAACGTCATGTCGGGATATCTCGGGCGGCCGGATGCCACCGCCGAAGCGATGCGGGACGGCTGGCTGCGTACCGGCGACCTCGCTCGCATGGATGCGGACGGTTTCTACTACATCGTCGACCGCGCGAAGGATCTGATCGTGCGCGGAGGCTTCAACGTCTACCCCCGAGAGATCGAGGAAGTACTGATCACCCACGAAGCGGTGTCACTCGCGACGGTCGTCGGCGTTCCCCACGAGGTGTACGGCGAGGAGGTCGGCGCCTTCGTCATCCTCGAGGCAGGGGCGCAGATCACGGAAGAGGAATTGATCTCCTGGTGCCGCGACCGGATGGCGGGATACAAGTATCCGCGCTCGATCGAGATCGTCACGACGCTTCCGACGACCGCGACGGGCAAGATCCTCAAACGCGAACTCGTCGCCACGGTACGGACGGGCACGGTATCGACGGGCACGGTGTCGACGAGTCGGGGTTCGTCGGATGTCGGCTGAGGTCGAGGTGACGTCGGCGCCACAGGACGTCGTCCGCCCGGAAACGACGTCGGTGGGTCCGCGTTCCCGAGCGGCCGCCCTCGCCGTAGGTATCGCGGTGTGCGCGGCCGGCGCTGCGATCGCGATCGGGTTCGGTCGGCTGTTCCCTGCCGTGAACCCGATGCTGATCGCGATCGCGTTCGGAGCACTGGTGGCCAATCTGATCCCCGTCCCGGCGTGGATCGGCCCAGGTGTGGATTTCTCGACCAAACGGCTGCTGCGCCTCGGCATCGCCGTGCTCGGCCTCCATCTGGTCTTCCACGACATCCTCGCCCTCGGGTGGGGTGTCATCGCGCTCGTCGTGGTCATCGTCGCGGCCGGGATCACCGGGACGATGTACCTGGGGCGGGTCCTCGGACTTTCGTGGACTCAGCGGGTCCTCATCTCGTGCGGATTCTCGATCTGCGGCGCCGCGGCGGTGGCTGCCGCAGACGGAGTCGTCGACGCGAAGCGCAAGGAGGTGATCACCTCGATCGCGTTGGTCGTCGTCTTCGGCACACTGATGATCCCGGGGATTCCGCTGCTGGTGGGAGTTCTGGGGATGGACGACCTGCAGTCCGGCATCCTCGCCGGTGGATCGATCCACGAGGTCGCGCAGGTGGTCGCCGCCGGAGGCATGATCGGCGGCGGAGCCCTCGCCGTCGCCACCGTGGTCAAGCTTGCCCGTGTCCTGATGCTGGCCCCGGTGATGGCATATCTGGGCGTGGTCCGCCGACGGCGCAGTCGCGAGACGGGCGTCCACGAGGACACGGTCGGCCGGCAGCCGCCTCTGGTGCCGGTGTTCGTGATCGGATTCCTGGCAGCGGTGGCGGTGCGGTCCTCCGGACTGCTTCCCGACGTCGTGCTCGAGCACGCCGCGCTCGTGCAATCAGCGCTGTTGACCACGGCCATGTTCGGGTTGGGTCTCGGGGTCCGGGTCGGACTGCTGCGCTCGATCGGGCTGCGACCGTTCGTGCTCGCTGCGGCCTCCACCCTGTGGGTGGTGCTGATCACCCTCGTCGGTGTTCTCGTACTGAGCTGAACCGGCCCGTGCCCGGTATTGCCGGCACGGCGAAACGTGCGGTGTCGCAGAAAATTCTGCAACGGCAAAACACTCCTCACCCGCACACGATCGTGCCAAGCTCGGAAGAGGTGGTCGGTCCTCGACCCGAGAAGTCCGTCCGGCCCGCGAGGTCGGCTACCCGGGCGCGCAGGAACGATTGCGAGGTCGAGTCGATGGCCGAGGAACACGAATCGCATCGGGACCCGGTACCCGGCGATTCCCGCCGGTGGGCGTGGACCGCCGTGGTGGTGCTGATCGTTGCCATCGGGCTTCCGATCGCCGAGGCCGGTCTGCGCGGTGTCGTCGCGCTGCTGCTGGTCGCGGCGGCCGGTGCAGCCCTGGCCGTTGCCGCGGCTTACTGGTTCCTCACCCACCGGGGCGTGATCCGCGGGGCGGCTCTGGTCGTGACCGTCCTCGCGCCGGTGGTCGTGATCGTCGTCTTCGCGGCGTCGGGTCACCTGTGGGTTGCGATCGTGTCGGTGCTGCTCGTCGCTGTGGCGGTCGCGTGCGGACGCCGTGCCCTGCGGGCCGATCGCGTGAGCCCGCAGCCGGAGTTCCCGGCCGTTCCCGTACAGCACCCGTTCTTCGTCATGAATCCACGCTCGGGCGGGGGCAAGGTTGTCCGTTACGACCTGCAGCGCAAGGCCGAGGAACTCGGCGCCGAAGTGGTGTTGCTGAGCGGACCGCAGCAACTCGACGTCACCGAACTGGCGGAGAAGGCCGTCGAACGAGGGGCGGACCTGCTGGGCGTCGCGGGTGGCGACGGAACACAGGCCCTCGTCGCGGCGGTCGCGGCGGAACACCGGCTTCCGTTCGTGGTGATCAGCGCCGGAACCCGGAATCATTTCGCTCTCGACCTCGGACTGGATCGGGAGGATCCCGCCGCGGGTCTGGACGCCCTCCGGGACGGGGTCGAACTGCGCGTCGATCTCGGCCGGATCAACGGGCGGCCGTTCGTCAACAATGCGTCCTTCGGTGTCTACGCGGAGGTGGTCCGGAGTCCGCAGTACCGTGCCGACAAGACGGCGACGGTGCTGCAGATGCTGCCCGATCTGCTCGGTGAGCAGGGCCGGCCGGGCTTGCGGGCACACATCGACACGGAGGCCGTCGACGGGCCCCAGGCGGTGTTGGTCAGCAACGGTCCGTACGCCTTCGACGACCTGGCAGGTATGGGCCGACGTCCCCGTCTGGACAACGGCCGGCTCGGCGTCGTCGCGATCTCGGTTGCGAACGCACGCCAGGCGGTCGGCCTGTTCCGCCGCACCCACGACCGAGGACTGTTGCAGCGCACGGCGACAGAAGTGGTCGTCGATGCGGACGTACCGGAAATTCCGGTCGGAGTCGACGGCGAGTCGGTGATGCTGTCGACACCGGTACGATGCACGATCTCCACCGGAGCGCTACGAGTTCGTGTTCCCCGAAACCGTCCGGGAGTGCGTGTGCCGCCCCCGCACCTCGATTCCGCCCGATTGCGGAAGATATTGTGGCCGAATTGAACTCTTCCGATTGCACATTCCGGCGCATCCCACGACTTCAATGGAGGGATGTGCAGATGGATGGCGTATACCGGTGATCCCGTCCTGATGGACGACCTGCTCTTCCGGCCGGTGCACTCCCTGATCGATCAGAGCCTGCATTCCAAGATGGGCGCAACTACCACGAACGGCGACGGCTTCGGCATCGGATGGTACGGAGAAGGCCCGAGGCCGGCATTGTTCAAGTGCATCGAACCCGCCTGGAACGAGAGCAACCTCCGCGAGCTCGCCACGCAGATCCGTACGCCGTTGATGTTCGCGCATGTCCGCGCCTCGACGGGAACTCCGGTGCAGCGCACCAATTGCCACCCCTTCCGCTACGAGAACAGGTTGTGGATGCACAACGGGGCGGTGCACGGATTCCACCTCATGAAGCGGGATCTGGCGATGGCCGTCGATGCGAGTCTCTACGACGCGATCCGGGGGTCGACGGATTCGGAGATGCTGTTCTACCTCGCGCTCACCTTCGGCCTCGCCGACGACCCGTTCACCGGCGTGGCGAAGGCCGTCGGTTTCGTGGAGGACGTCGGAGCACGCATGAGCATCGAGAATCCCATACAGGGAACGATCGCCACAACCGACGGCAGCAGCGTCTGGGTGTTCCGGTATTCGACGGAGCGGAAGACGCGCTCGTTGTTCTACTCGGCCGACATCAAGGCGATACGGGCGCAGCATCCCGAAGTGGAAGTGCTGTACCAGCTGGGGGACGACACCCGCTTCGTGGTGTCCGAACCCCTTCGGGATCTCGAAGGGGCCTGGCTGGAGGTTCCCGAGTCCAGCGCGGGCGTCGTTCGGGGGAGCAACCAGGAGTTCCGGCCGTTCGCGCCGATCTCGCCCGTGCGCTCGATGTGATCACGACGAATTCCTCACGACCGGAATCCGTGTCACCGCTCGTTCCGGCCGGGACCCGATGTGCCGAGTGAATCGCCCGGAGCCGCCTCCACGGCAGCGATCCCGGCGTTGTGGGCCCGGCGGACGAACTCGGCGCCCGGTCCGAAGAACAACCGGGGCCGAACGGCGTCGAATCCGATCGGCCACAGCGTGCCGTAGTGGATCGGTACGGCCAGACCTGCCTCCACCAGTCGGGCGACGACCGCGGCCCGAGCGGGATCGAGATGACCGTCGCCGAGCGTGGGTCCCCAACCTCCCACGGGGAGCAACGCCATATCCACCGGGCCGACATGCTCGGCAAGACCGGGGTAGAGATCCGTGTCGCCGGCGAAATAGGTCCGCCGGTCTCCCTCGACGACATATCCGACCGCTGGGGCGAACTCCGGGCCGCGCCGCCAACGGCGACCGTCGTGTCGGGCGGGCACGGCACGCACTGTGACCGTGCCGATCCGTGTCGCCTCGCCGGGACGCAGCGGGACCAACCGGTCGTCGAACCGACGCAATGCCGGTAATCCATCGACCGCTCCCCGTGGGACCACGATCGGAACGTCCGGATCGAGCCTTCCCAACGACCGCAGGTGGGTGTGGTCCGCGTGCAGGTGTGAGAGCAGGACCGCATCCGGGTCGAGCACGCGCGGTCCGGCCGGGGTGGGGCCCCGGCGTCGACGCAGGTGCGCGACGCGATCGGTGAGCACCGGATCGGTCAGGACGACCGTCCCGAGGTCCTCGATCAGCGTGGTGGCATGTCCGAGCCAGCGCAGACCGGATGCCGGGGCATTCCCCCGCGGTGGCGTGCTCATGACCTTACGATTCCAGACGTGGGAAGGGGCCCGCGATGCGTACGATGGGCAGCTTGTTGCGAATACTCGTCGAGTTCCTCGTGTTGTGGGGATCGTCGACGCTCGTGCTCGTCGTGCTCGACCGCATCCTCGGCGGCATCACCCTGGATCGGTCCGGCTTCGCTCCGATACCGACGCTCCCGGCTGCACTGGTACTCGCGCTGGTGTTCGGTCTGCTGAACGCGGCCCTGTGGCCGGTGATGATGCGGTTGATGTCGTGGGTCGGCCCGGTGCTGTTGTTCGCCGGGGTGTTCCTTGCCGGTGGCGCGATCATGCTGCTGACGTTGTACCTGGTACCGGTCGCCACGGTGGACCGCCCGCTCGACGCGATCGTCCTCGCCGCACCGGTCTCATTGGTCACCTCGGTCGTCTCGAGCGCGATCGCCTCCCGCTCCGATACCGCCTATCGGTTGATGCAGGTGCGACGGAACCGGTTCCGCCTGCGGCGCAAAGCGACGCTCGTGGACGCGACTCCGGGGCTGTTGTGCATCCAGATCGACGGACTCGGATACGACGTCCTGCGGCGGGCGATCGCCGACGGTGTCACGCCCGGCCTGGCGAAACTGGTGCGTGAGACCCACCGGCTGGTGCCGTGGTACACGGATTGGAGCAGCCAGACCGGTGCGACACAGCTGGGTGTACTGCACGGTTCCAATCACAACGTGCCCGCATTCCGCTGGTACGACAAGACGACCGGGCGCATCTCCGTGTTCAGCAACCCCGCCGACAACGAACAACGCGAACTCGAACGAGCAGACCGGCCCGGGTTGCTCGCGCACGACGGTGCGAGCCGGGGCAACCTGTTCACCGGTGGCGCACAGGACAACGTGCTGGTCGTCAGTCGTATGCGTGGTGCCCGACTCGGTGGAGGCGCCGGCTACAGCGCCTACTTCGCCGACCCGGCAAGCGCACTGCGCACCTTCATCCGGATGATCGCGGAACTGCAACGGGAACTTCGTCAGTCACTGCGCCAGAAGCGGAAGGACATTCGGCCACGAGTACCGCGAGGCGGAATCTATCCGTTCGTCCGCGCCTTCGCGACCGTTCTCGCCACCGACGTCACCGCCGCCGCCGTGGTCGGTGATCTGATCGAGGGACGTACCGTCGTCTACCTCGATCTGATCGGCTACGACGAAGTCTCGCACCACTCGGGGATCTCTCGGCCCGAAACGCTGGCCGTGCTCACGAAGGTCGACGACATCATCGAGATGCTCCTCGCCGTGGCGGAACAGTCCGACCGGTCCTATCGCGTCGTCGTGCTCTCGGATCACGGACAGAGTCAGGGTGCGACCTTCCTGCAGCGTTACGGGGAAAGCCTGAGGGAGTTGGTGGTCCGGCTGACGACACGATCCGGTTCGGTCGCGCCGGACGGTCACAGGCACCAGCGCGGGGGAGAGGAAGCCGCCCAACCCGGAGCGGAGGGCCGCGCCTACGCCGCAGCCAGCATGCACGTTGCCGCCGACGAGCAGTCGCGCCCGGCCGCCGGTGAGCCGATCGTTCTCGGCTCGGGCAATCTCGGCCTGATCTACTTCCCGCACCTGCCCGGTCGCGCCGACATCGACGCCATCGAGGCGGCGCATCCGGGACTGCTCGCCGGGCTCCGGGAGCATCCCGGAATCGGCTTCCTTCTCGTTGCCGCTCCGGGCGGATCCGTCGTGCTCGGACCCCACGGCCGGGTGGACGTGACGACCGGCGAGGTCACCGGCCGGAACCCCCTCGAGGTGATGGGACTCGACGCACTGTCGAAGATCCGGCGCACCGACACTTTCGGCAACGTCGCCGACATCATGGTCGGTGGAGCCTACTGGCCGGAGACCGACGAGGTCGCGGCATTCGAGGAGCAGATCGGTTCGCACGGCGGCATGGGTGGCCCGCAGAGCACGCCCTTCCTCCTCTACCCGGCCACGCTGCCCCCTCCACCCGAGCCGCTGAAGGGTGCCGAGAACATACACGAGGTGCTCGTCGGGTGGCGGGATCTCTCGTCGCGACCGTCGACGGCCGCGACCGGTCACGACGCGACGACCCGGTCGGGCGACGCGGCTCGGATGGAATGAAAACGGTTCGTACAGAGCTCTTCCGCCGGCAAGGTCAGGGATTCTGCTCGATGGGCGCGAAGGTCGGCGAGGCGCTCGAAGTCGGCCACGGCATCGTCGACGCGGTCGTATGCTGCAGCGCTCACAAGCAGCATGTCGTGCTCGTGCTTGCTCACGTCCTACCTTCCGACTTCCGGAATCGCGGGCGGAAGAACGGAATCGAGAATCGTAGGTTCGGAGAGTTCACGTTTCACCGCCTTCTCGACGAGGAGCGGAACGAAGTCTCGGATCCTGCTCGTGGCGAATCGGCTATAGACGCCGTGCACCGCACGTGTGATGTCCTCCGGGGGAACGAGCGGATATCGAACGATCAGGCGTTCGGTCACCTGCTGGATCTGACGGAACTCGTCGTCACCGCTCATCGGTCAAGCGTGACGTCGGCTCCGAGATCCGTCAAGACTCGAAACGGTATCGAATGCACCGCTTCCGAGCACGATTCGGCAACACCTGAGCTACGTGGTGGCCGGACCGCGTCCATCGCCCGAACCGATCGTTCTCCCACGAACGCGGGGTCGGAGGCGGACAATGGGTGGACGTCCGAGGGAGAACCGTGGGACACAAGACGGGGCACGAGAAGCATCGGAAGAGATCGCCGGCGAAGTCGCTCACCGCGCGTTCCGATTCCGGCGCCCTTCGTCCCCCCGGTCCACCGCAGCAGGGCGCATCGCCGGTCCGCGAACCAATGAAGAACAAGGAGTACCGTCGCCTGCTCCGTCCGTTGCACGCCGAACTCGTCGCCGTGCAGGAATGGGTGAGATCGTCCGGAGTTCGTATCTGCATCCTGTTCGAGGGCCGCGACACCGCAGGCAAGGGTGGTGTCATCAAGGCGATCACGGAACGATTGAGTCCCAGGGTCTTCCGCGTCGTCGCGCTGCCCGCACCCACGGAGCGTGAACGGTCTCAGATGTACATCCAGCGCTACGTACCCCACCTGCCGGCCGGAGGCGAGGTCGTGATCTTCGATCGTAGTTGGTACAACCGCGCCGGCGTCGAACGAGTGATGAACTTCTGCACGGAGGAGGAGGCACAGCATTTCCTCCAGATGATCCCGACGGTCGAACGCGCGATCGTGGACTCCGGCATCATCCTTCTGAAGTACTGGCTGGAAGTGAGCGCGGAGCAACAGACGCTGCGCTTGCAGAGTCGCATCGACGATCCTCGTAAGACCTGGAAGCTGTCGAATCTGGATCTGGAATCGTACACACGCTGGTACGACTACTCCCGGGCACGGGACGAGATGTTCCACTTCACCGATACCGGTTGGGCTCCCTGGTATGTCGTCGACAACGACGACAAGAAACGTGGTCGGCTCAACGTCATCGCCCATCTGCTCGACCGGATCCCCTACGAGCCGCTCGAGCGCCCCGATCTGGTTCTGCCGCAGCGGCAGGACGCCGATGGGTACACGGCACCGACCCAGCCTCTTCACTGGATACCCACGCTCTACTGAGGCTCTTCCGGTAAGGAAGGACGAACCGCGATGGCCACTACGAGATCCGGACCGGACCGAGCGAAGAATTTCGTCCCCGATCGGGAAGAACCGTCCTGGTATGCCACAGACGCCGCCGACGTGATCGCAGCACTGTCCTCCGACGAACGATCCGGTCTCACGACGGCAGAGGCGGACGAACGTCGCCGACGCTTCGGACCCAATACGATCGTGTCCGAACCCGCACCGTCCACGTCGACGATCGCACTGCGGCAGGTACGGGATCCGATGAACCTGATGCTGATCGCCGTGACGGCGGTCAGCATCGTGATCGGGGAGATCTCCACCGCACTCGTCGTCATCGTCCTGGTCGCGCTCAATGTGGTGCTGGGCACGCGGCAGGAAGTGAAGGCCCGTGCGAGCGTGGACGCCCTCGCGAGAATGCAGACTCCGCAGGCGCGAACGATCCGCGACGGAGTGTTGAGCGAGATCGGAGCCACCGACCTGGTGCCCGGCGACATCGTGCAACTCGAAGCCGGCGACCTCGTGCCCGCGGACGGACGTGTGATCACGTCGGCGACGCTCGAGACGCAGGAAGCAGCGCTCACGGGAGAAAGTGCACCCGTTCCGAAGGACCCCGCGGCCCTTCCCGTCGGTGACGTGCCCCTGGGCGATCGCTCCGACATGCTGTTCCAGAACACATCCGTCACTCGTGGTACCGCCAGGATGGTGGTGACGGAGACGGGCATGGACACCGAAATGGGCCGGATCGCATCGATGCTCTCGGCCGTTGCTCCGAGCAAGTCACCGCTGCAACGCGAACTCGACTCGCTGACCCGGCTGCTCGGGGTCATCGCCTGGACCGCGGTTGCCGTCATCGTCGTCATCGGCGTGATCCGCGGGCAGGATCTGACCACGGTGCTGTTGCTGGGCATCGCCATGGGGGTGTCGGCGATCCCGACCGGCCTGCCGACCTTCGTGCAGGCGATGCTCGCTTTCGGTGCCCGGCAGCTCGCCGAAGCGAAGGCCGTCGTCAAGAACCTCTCCGATGTCGAGACCCTCGGTGCCACGAACGCGGTCAACTCGGACAAGACCGGTACGCTCACGATGAACCAGATGACCGTGCGCTCGTTGTATTTCCACACCCGGTGGTACACCGTGGACGGTGAGGGATACAGCAAGACCGGGCGGATCACGCGTGCCGCCGGCGACGAGCTGCCCGACTTCACTCTTCTCGCATACGGACTATGCCTCGACAGCGATGCCACGGTGTCCGACAGCGGAGTGGTCGTCGGAGATCCCACCGAGGCGGCTCTGGTCGTGCTGGCCGCCAAACTCGGCATCGACGCCCCGCTCACCCGCCGGTCGTATCCCCGCGTCGCCGAAGTGCCGTTCGACTCGGCGTACAAGTTCATGGCGTCGTTCCATCACCTGCCGGTCGACGGCGCCCTACGATTCGTCGAGCTCGTCAAAGGCGCCCCGGACGTGGTTCTGGCACAGTGCGGCAGCGCCTTCCGTCCGGGACGACGAGCGGCGCCACTCGACGAGGTTCGTGACGACATCGTCGCGGCGAACCGAGCCCTGTCCGAGAAGGGACTGCGGGTCCTGGCGTTCGCGGCCCGTCTCGTCGACGGGCAGGAGGAAGCGGTGCGGATCGATCCGATGTCGTTCGTGGACGATCTCACCTTCGTCGGGATGGTCGGCATCATCGATCCGCTTCGACCCGAAGCGATCGAGGCGGTGCGCACCGCGCACGCGGCAGGTATCGATGTCCGCATGATCACCGGCGATCATGCGATCACCGCCTCCGCGATCGGCGCCGAACTCGGTCTCGGACCGGGCGTCGTCAACGGACCCGACCTACGTGCGATGCCCGACGAGGCTCTGGCGGCGAAACTTCCGAACCTGCACGTGTTCGGTCGGGTCACTCCCCAGGACAAACTCCGACTCGTCGATCTCATGCAGAAGGGCGGTGCGGTCGTCGCGATGACCGGGGACGCCGTCAACGACGCCGCAGCTCTGAAGAAGGCCGACATCGGAGTTGCGATGGGGTCGGGCAGCGAAGTGACGAAGCAGGCCGGAAGAATCGTGCTGACCGACGACAACTTCGGGACGCTGGTCACTGCGATCCGCCTGGGACGCAACATCTACGAGAAGATCGTGTCCTACATCCGGTACCAGATGTCGAAGCTGTTGTCGCTCGTCCTGCTCTTCCTCGTCGCGAGCATCTTCGACATCAACGACGGCGTCGCCCTGACCCCGTTGATGGTGCTGTTCCAGCACTTCTTCATCACGTTGTTCCCGGTGGCCGTCATCATGCTCGACCCGCCCTCGCCGGATCTGATGAGCAAACCGCCTCGCGACCCGAACACGCCTATCGCCAACAGGGCAGCCTTCGTACAATGGTCGGTCTACGGAACCCTCCAGTTCGCCGTTGCACTCGCGGCGATGCTCCTCGCCCCGGGTGGGATGAGCACGACGGAGCCGACCGTGGCGATGACGACCGCGTTCGTCGTGTTGTCGTTCGGATCCGTTCTCGCAGGACTGTCCATGCGACGCGATCCGGAATCCGGATTCTCCGCGCCGATCGTGCGTGCCCTCCGGATCCTGTCGATTCCGGTGGTGGTCACGGTGCTCGCCGTGGAGTTGGACTTCCTTCAGGACCTCCTCATGACGACGTCACTGACAGGTGCTCAATGGCTGGTCTGCATCGGCTGGTCGGTGATCATTCCCGTCGTGGTGGAAGCGGAGAAGGCGATTCGACGTCGCCGACGCACACCGGATCTGTCGATTCCCGCTCCGGCGGCGGTTGCTCCTGTTCGTGCTCACTGAGGCCGGTCATGTCACGGATCGAGGGCCTGGGGACGCTTCCCGGAATTGTCACGGCTCGTGCCTACCGTCGCGAGTGGTTGAGACCGGACATCACCGCCGGCCTCGTGCTCACCGCACTGCTCATCCCGGCCGGGATGGGCTATGCCGAGGCGGCTGGATTGCCCGCCTATGCCGGGCTCTACGCGACCATCGTTCCGCTCCTGGCCTATGCGGTGGTCGGCCCGTCGAAGATCCTCGTCCTGGGCCCGGATTCCTCACTCGCACCGCTCATCGCTGCGGCCGTCCTTCCGCTCGCCGTTGCGGACGATCCGGAGAGCGCGCTGGTCTTCGCCGGGGTACTCGGCGTACTCGTCGGCGTGATCCTGCTCGTCGGAGGTTTCCTGCGCCTCGGCTTCGTCACCGAACTGCTGTCCAAACCGATCCGGCTGGGTTACCTGAACGCCATCGCCCTCGTCGTCATCGTAGGACAGCTTCCGAAACTGCTGGGCTTCTCGGTCGACGCGCCCGGTCTCCTCGGAGAGATCCGGGAGATCGCAGAGGCCGTCGTGAACGGTGGGATCGACCCCGTCGCAGCGGCTATCGGGCTCGCCTCCCTCGCGGTCATCGTGGGCTTCCGCTTGTGGTTGCCGAGGATCCCGGGCGTCCTGGTCGCGGTCGTCGCAGCGATCATCGCCTCCGCTGCACTCGATCTCACCGACGACATCGGGATGGTCGGTGCACTGCCCGCGGGGCTCCCGCTCCCGTCGTTCGGCGGGGTCGAGTGGTCGGACGTCGCCCGTCTCGTCGGACCTGCAGCCGGTATCGCGCTGATCGCTTTCGCCGACACCGGAGTGCTCTCCCGCACCTTCGCCGCGCGACGGGGTGAGAACGTGAACGGGAGTACGGAGATGAAAGCGGTGGGCGTCGCGAACATCGCCGGGGGACTGTTCGGAGGGTTCCCGATCTCCGCAAGCGGATCTCGGACGCCGGTCGCCGAGCAGAGCGGCGCGCGAACCCAATTCGCGTGTGTCGTGGGAGCGGTGGCAGTTCTCGTCTTCGTTCTCGCCGCTCCGGGGTTGACCACCTATCTACCCGATGCGACGCTCGGCGCCGTGGTGATCGTCGCCGCCACCGCCCTGGTCGATATCCGGGGAATGGTCCGGATGTGGCAGATGAGCACGGTCGAGTTCGGGCTGGCCGTCGCGGCCTTCCTCGGGGTCGCTCTGGTGGGCGTGCTGCAGGGCATCCTCGTCGCGATCGGTCTGTCCTTCGTCTCGGTGGTCGCGCGCGCCTGGCAGCCGTACCGCACCGAGCTCGTGCGGACCGCTGATCGTCCGGGATTCCACGACGTAGAACGTCATCCCGAGGGCAGTCGTATCCCGGGTCTGGTGATCGTCCGGTTCGACGCCCCGCTGTTCTTCGCCAACGGGGAGATCTTCGATCAGTACGTGCGATCGGTGGTGGCCCGAACCGAAGCGCCTGTCGAATGGGTGGTCATCGCGGCCGAACCGATCACGGGACTCGACACGACCGCCGTCGACGAACTCGTCGACCTCGACGCCTATCTGGAAGGCAACGGCATCCGCCTTGTGTTCGCCGAGATGAAAGGGCCGATCAAGGACCGGCTCATCAGATTCGGGGTGGGCGACAGATTCGACCCGAGCCGGTTCCATCCCACCCTCGAGGACGCGGTGGACGCCTTCATCGGCAGGACCGGTCGCGGCAACGATCAGGTCGTCGGTTGATCCTCGGTCGCCGGTCGGTCCTCGACGGTGCGGGCCGGCCTGATCACCAACTCGAGGGCGAGCAGTACCAGAACAGCACCCAGCACGATGAACGCGACCACCAGACCGGTCGGGTAGCGCCAGAACATCACGAGTAGTGCAGCCACTCCGATGACGACCGCCCGGATCGCGACGCGGGCACGGAAGGCCGCTTCTTCGAACGCATTCGGCGGGCGGGGCCGACGTAGCCGCTGGACGGCATCGAGGCTGCGGCCGAACCCACGCCGAACAGTCCGGGCGGAGGACGAGCCACCGGTGAGGTAGGCACCGAGAGCGATCACCAGTCCGAGCACCGCGACCGCCCGAAGGCTGGTCCGCAGCGGCATCAGCACGGCATCGATGATGGCTGCTGCCGCCTCCGGCGACAGGACGTCGGGCGGGACATCGTCGAGATACAGCGACCGGACGATGATGAGCGCGACCGCCAGAACGAACATTCCTACGACCAGTGCGAGGCCGACGAAGGCGAGTGCGCGTAGGCGACGGCCCGGCGGCGCGACGGCGACTGCGCCGGCAGCCGCGGCGAGGGTGATCCAGGGCAGCACATCCGAAATGTTGTCGAGAGCGTTCACGGCTCGCTGCGCCCGGACCAGTTCCGGTGATCGGAACAGGACCAACTGCTTGTCGACACTCGGGATCTTCTCCGCGAACGTGAAACCGCGGTCGAGGAGACGGCCTCTCACGTTGTCGATCACCGTGCCGAGCGAAATGCTCACCGTGCCCGAATCGTCGACCGTCACCGACGACGGCCCGACGTTGCCGGTCACCACCGCGACCAATGCGTTGTGGGCGGCGCGGTGGGCCTGGATCCACAGATCCTCGAACTGCTCGCTCTGCACCAGTGACAACACCGTCTCGTTGACGAAGTTCCGCGCCTGTCCGGTGATCACCGGTGCCAGTCCCTCGACGGCGCGGTCGACGCGCGGCGCGTTCTCCGTGGCCGGAACGGCGTCGGTGAGAGCGACCAGAGCGTCGGTCGTCAGACCTTCGACGTCGACGCGTGTGAAGATCTCGTCGGTGACGGAATTCGCGATCTGCGTCTGGATCGCGGGGTTCGAGCCCAGTGGGGCGACGGTGGTCACGTACCGGTCGGTGTCGAGGATCTCGCTGCGCACGAAGCGTGCGGTGACCGAGAGGACGGCCAGAACCGCGACCAGCACGGTGAGTAGCGCAACCGCAGCCCAGCGCCATCCGTGTCTCGCGGGCCGCGGCTCGGGAGCGGGCTCGCCCTCGACGGCGGCTCGCTCCCGAAGCGTGGCGACCTCCGCACGCAACCGATCGAGTTCGGCGCGTTCGTCGTCGTCCAGCCGGCCCGGTCGGGGCTCGTCATCGCCCGCGCCGATGTTCGTGGTCATCCCTGCATCGCCCCCTTTCGGGGCCGGATCCAGTATGCGCCGATGGGATCGGTCCGGCAGGAATTTGGACTCTATTTGCTTCAGAAGTGGCCGTCGGGCGGTCATACTCGACGGGAAGGGGGATCTGTTCTCGACGACACCGACGGAAGTCGGCTCCCGGCTTCCGTGAACGATCTTTCATCGAAACGAGGCTTCAGGTGACCGATTCGGATATCGACGAGATGGGCCCGGTCGACTATCTCGTCATCGAATTCCCTGCCGACCGACCACCGAACGGTTCTGCTCTACCGCTGCTGCTCGACCTCGTCGAGCGAGGCATCATCCGGGTGCTCGATCTCGCGTTCGTCCGCAAGGACACCGACGGTTCGGTCGCCGGGATCGACATCTCCGAGGTCGGACTCGAAGGAGAAGTCGACGTGACGTTGTTCGCGGAGGCGTCGTCGGGCCTGCTCGGCGACGCCGATTTCGACGAAGCGGGGGCGGCGCTCGAGCCGGGCTGCTCGGCGGCCGTGCTCGTCTACGAGAACACCTGGGCTGCTCCGCTGGCGCGGGCACTGCGTCGCAACGGCGCCGAACTCGTCGCGTCCGGGCGTATCCCGGTTCAGAGCATCCTGGCTTCGCTGGAGAAGCTAGACGTCGAAATGTGATTCCAGCGAACGAAATACAGGAGGAGATCGACATGCCAGGATTACTCCGCGGGGTGGCTCGCACCGCAGTGGTAGCGGGGACGGCGACGGCCGTCTCCAACCGCGTCTCCCGTCGGCAGGGAGAGCGATGGGCATCGCAGGGGCAGGCCGTCTACGGTCGTCCGGCGCAGTACGCGCCCGAACCCGAACCCGTGCCCACGCCTCCTCCGGCCGCCCCACCTCCGGGTGGAACGGACCGCATCGCCGCGCTGAAGGACCTCGCCGAACTGAAGGCGCAGGGCGTGCTCACCGAGGCCGAGTTCGAGAGGGAGAAGGCGCGAATTCTCGCATCCTGAAATACGAGTGCGGCATCCGGTTCGAGTGACTACGACCGTTCCGACGCGACGATCGATGCGATGGGACCGGGCTCGTGGGCGACTGGAGGTGCACGGTACACAGGATCGGCGAGCCGGCCGACCGTCTGGCGAGGCTGTCGTTGGTGCTCGCGGACGAACTCACCTCGGCGGAGGTACGGGATCGTGCGCGTGCGCTCGCCCGTGAGCTCTTCGGGCACGACGTGGACGTCGGGGAGGTCGAGCCGGAGAACTGGTCGACCCGCCGGCCGCCGTCGACCTGAGCTCGTACCGGTCATGCATTGAATGTATTGAGAGAGAATGTATTCCGTATGCTTCCGGCCATCTCCTCGCGACACGGTCGTCACTGTGCTCCGGAGGCGGAAGGCGTGGCACTCGAGGTCGCGGGAAGGAGAGCGGACGCGACGAGTCCGACGAGCCCGACGCATGCCAGCACGATCATCGCGGCCGCATACGAACGGTTCGGCGTGGCCAGGCCGACGACGAGGACGGTACCTGCCACGGCAGTGCCCAGGGACGAACCCAGATTGGACACGCAGCGCGACAGACCCGAGATCTCACCCTGCTGTTCCTCCGGGAACGCCGACTGCACGACGTTGACGGAGGGAGTGAGCATCGCACCCAGCCCGACGCCGATGAGTAACAGGCCAGGAGCGAACGCCCATGCGCTGGTCCACGCACGCACCAACAGGAGCAGTACCACGATGCCGGCGAGGGTGACGACGAAGCCGCTCATGATGAGAGCGCGCTGTGAATGCCTGTCGGCCAACCGTTCCGCCAGTAACGAGGCACCGAGGATGCCGGCGGTGGCCGCGGTGAAGATGACGCCGGTCTCGATCGCGTTGTAGCCGCGGACCACTTGCAGGAATGCCGAGACGACGAACGCGACACCCATCAATAGCAGCCACTGGATGTTCTGGGTGACGAGCGCGAGATTCGACGTGCGGTTGCGGAACAGGTCGGTCGACAGTAGTGGCACTCTGCCGGCTCGTTCGAACCGCCGTACGTGTAGGAAGAACCCGACGACGAGCAGGATTCCGATGCCGATGAGGGTAGCGGACACCGAGAGTGCGTTGTCCGCCTGGAGAATCCCCATGACGATACAGACGAGACCCGCGGCGGACAGGACGGCACCGATCCCGTCGAAGGGTGTGGTCGGATCCGGGGGCAGGGGATCCTCGAGCCCTCGGCTCAGAACGACGATGGCGGCGACGATCAGTGCCTGGAAGACGAAGGCGGCCCGCCAGTCGATCGCGGTGGTGATCAATCCACCGATCAACGGCCCCGCCGCGGCGCCGATCCCACCCATGCCGGTGATCACGCCGAAGGCCCGTGCCCGGGACTTCATGTCGGTGAAGAGCATCGTCGTGAGGATATAGACGGGTGGGATCAGCAGTGCGGTGCCGATTCCTTCGAAGATCGAGTTGCCCAGGATCAGGATTCCCAGACCCGGTGCTGCCGCACTCAGGAGGGCTCCCACGCCGTACAGGATGAGCCCGGCGACGAAACATCGCTTGCGACCCCATCGATCCGTCAGCTTCCCACCCGGAATCATGAACGCCGCCATGACCAGAAGGAACACGGTGATCGCGGTCTGGACGCCTTGCACCGTGGTGTCCAGATCGACGCTGATGTCGTTGATCATCACGTTCATGTTCGAACCTGCGAAACTGCAGATGAACTGAGCGAGGGCGAGTGGAAGCAACATTCGCCGGATGGGGGCGGACGGTCTCGCCACCGGATTGTCGGTCATCTCGTACTTCCCGTCGCGAAGGACGTCGCCGAAACTCTGCACGTCATGATCCACCGCGGTGGTGCACAGTGGCGTCGACGAGTCGAAACCGTGACCTTGACCTCGCATCCGAGACCAGAGGAGGATCGAAGGACTCGACTCCTCTTCTCGCGGAGGTACCGCCATGCTTCTCGAGGACTACGGCTTCATCGGTGACCTGCAGACCTCCGCGCTCGTCGGCCGGAACGGCTCGATCGACTGGCTGTGCATGCCCGCCTTCGACTCCGGATCGTGTTTCGCGGCTCTGCTCGGCGGCCCGGAGCACGGACGCTGGCTCGTCGCGCCCGAGGCGGAACCCGCGGCGGTGAACCGCCGCTACGCCGACGGCACCCTGGTGCTCGAGACCGACTTCGAGACCGCGGACGGTGCCGTCCGCCTGATCGACTTCATGCCTCGCCGGGGGTCGGGCCCGCCTCGGTTGGTCCGCATCGTCCAGGGTCTGCGCGGTCGGGTGCCGATGCGGATGCATCTGTCCTTGCGTCCCGACTATGCGGCCGTCACTCCATGGGTCGAGGCGGTGGCCGACGGTGCGGTCGCGACGGCCGGCCCGGATGCCTTCCATCTGTGCACGACGGTACCGCTGGAGATCCGTGTGGGGACCGTCGACTCCGAGTTCGTCGCCGTGGAAAGCGGTCGATACCGATTCGCTCTGGACCGGTACGCATCCTTCGAACAGGCCCCCGTCGTCGAGGACGCCGAATCCGCGCTCGCGCGCACCGTGGAGTGGTGGCGCGAGTGGACCGGCCGGTGCACGTACAAGGGGGCGTATCGCGACGAGGTGCTCCGCTCTCTGATCGTCCTCAAAGGGATGACGGACGAGACGACCGGTGCGATCGTGGCGGCCCCGACCACCTCCCTGCCCGAAGCGCTCGGCGGAGTGCGCAATTGGGACTACCGCTACTGCTGGTTGCGCGACTCGGTGCTGGCACTCGAAGCGTTGCTCGCCGGGGGATACACCGGCGAGGCCCTGGAGTTCCGCGACTTCCTGCTCCGCGCGGGAACCGGTGATCCGGCCGATATCCAGATCATGTACGGCATCAGGGGAGAACGCCGGTTGACCGAGTTCGAGGTGGATCATCTGCCCGGTTACGAAGGGTCGGCACCCGTCCGGGTCGGTAACGCTGCTGCGGAGCAGTTCCAGCTCGACGTGTACGGCGAAGTCCTCAGCGTGGCGTACAAGGGGGCCGAGGCGCTCGGCAGGATCGAGACACACATGTGGCCCCGATGGCAGGCGGTGATCGAGCACGTCGAGAAGATCTGGCGGGACCCTGACGACGGGATCTGGGAAACACGCGGTCCCCGCCGGGATTTCACGCAGTCCAAGGTGATGGCCTGGGTCGTCTTCGATCGCGCCGTCCGGATCGCGGAGGGATTCGGCCTCGACGCTCCGCTCGAGCGGTGGAAGCGGGCTCGCGACGAGATCCACCACGAGATCTGCGAACGTGGATACGACCCCGTCCGCGGCACCTTCACGCAGTACTACGGCTCCACGGAACTCGACGCCAGCGTGCTGCTCATACCGCTCGTCGGCTTCCTCCCGCCGACCGACGACCGGGTCACCTCCACGATCGACGCGATCCGGAACGAACTCGGTCGCGACGGCTTCGTGTCCCGGTATTCCACGACGGATACCGACGACGGGCTTCCCGGCGACGAAGGGCAGTTTCTCGCCTGCTCGTTCTGGCTGGTGAGCGCTCTGGCGGTCAACGGCCGGGTCGACGAGGCCCGCGCATTGTTCGAGAGGTTGCTCGGACTCACCAATGATCTAGGGCTGCTCGCCGAGGAGTACGACGTGCAGGCAGGACGACAGGTCGGTAATTTCCCCCAGGCGTTCAGTCACCTTACTCTCGTCGGCGCGGCCTACGCGATCACCGTCGCCGAACGGGCGCATGGAGCGGATCCTGTCGACGGAGCTCCGGCCGTCTGATCCGGCTCCCTACGAATGTCATGTGTCCGTGGGATATTCGCCCACAACCGTGCGTGCTGTATGTATCCTGGGGGTACGTGCAACCCGGATACGCCCCGTGTTCGTCGGTGTCTGTAGATCGCACGAACTACATTGATGCGCTTGGGAACCGGTAGAAATCGTACGAATGTCACCGATTCGGCGCGGGCACTTCCCCGGACTCGCCGAGCACGTTTCAATGACAGGTGCAGAGGGGCTCTCGGGAGCGCAGGGGATACGCTTCCGCGTCGCTGCTCCGTCGGGACAACGCGAACGGTGGCAGGGGAGCGACAATGGAACATGGTGTTGTGCTGTGGTTCGACGCCGGTCTGGGTCACGGGTTCATCCGTGACGACGACGGTACGGAGATCCTGGTGCACTACTCACAGATAGATGGGAGCGGCTACCGCTTCCTGACCGGGGGCCAACGGGTCCGTTTCGAGATCGGTTACGGGATCTTCGGTCGACATGCGGTCAACGTGCAGGTGTGCTGACATACAGGACGTTCGGATGGTGTGATCGGACGATGGACACGCGGACGAATGAGTACCGGTCCGTCTATGGCAGATCCCCTCGCGTGACCCGGTCGGACGCGCTGTGGTCCGATCGAACTACCGCCGATCCTGCAGAGAACGAATAGACTGCACCGGAAGCGAACGATGTGTTCGCTGTCGACGCTGCCGGCGAGGCACGAGACTTCCGACGCAGAGGGTCGGATCTGTCGACCTGCCCCGTCGGCGGTACTCCGAGTGCCCACATCCGGCCCCGGTGATGACATTTCGGCGTATGCTCGGAACATCGGTGAGGACGTGCCGTCCCGACTGCTCCGTGCGACACCGCACCGGAACGCGCCCGGATTGGCAGAATCCGGAGTATGCCGACCCGGACGATCGACGGTCACCGCATCACCCTGACCAACCTCGACAAGGTGTTGTATCCGAGCACCGGGACGATGAAGGGTGAGGTCGTCGAGTACTACGAAGCCGTCGCTGAGGCGATGCTTCCCCACATCGTCGGCCGGGCCGCGACCCGCAACCGGTGGCCGAACGGTGTCGGCGAACAGTCCTTCTTCGAGAAGAACCTCCCCGACCACGCACCGGCCTGGATCGACCGTCGCACCCTGCACCACAAGGACCGCCGGGTCATCTACCCGCTGTTCGATTCCGCCGCCGGGCTCGTCTGGCTCGGACAACAGGCCGCCCTCGAACTCCACGTGCACCAGTGGCGTTTCGACGGGGAGAAGGCCGGGCCTGCGACCCGCATCGTCTTCGACCTCGACCCGGGCCCCGGCGTGGGCCTGGCCGAGTGCGCGGAGGTCGCGCGCCATGTGCGCGACACGGTCGCCGAACTCGGGTGGTCGGCCTATCCGGTCACCAGCGGCAGCAAGGGTATCCACCTGTACGTCCCGCTCGATCGGAGGTTGTCGTCGTCGGGGGCGTCGAAGGTCGCGAAGCAGGTCGCGCACAATCTCGAGACCACCCTTCCCGACCTGGTGACCGCGACGATGGCGAAGTCGGCGCGCGAGGGCAAGGTCTTCGTCGACTGGAGCCAGAACAACAGTTCCAAGACGACGGTCGCGCCGTACTCGCTGCGCGGTCGCGACGAGCCGTGGGTGGCGGCGCCGCGCAGCTGGGACGAACTCGACGACCCCGACCTCGCGCAACTGCAGTTCCGGGAGGTCCTCGCCCGCATCGGGGAGTTCGGGGACCTGCTCGCCGGTCTCGACCCGCCCCTGGGCAAGGCTGTGTCCGGAGACAAGGCTGTGTCCGGCGGCAAGACCGGGTCCGGCGGCAAGACCGTGTCCGGCGGAGACGCCCTGGACACCTACCGCGGCAAGCGCGACGCGTCGCGCACCCCGGAACCGGTACCCGACCGCGTCCCCGACGACGGCCCCGGCAACAGGTTCGTCATCCAGGAGCACCACGCGCGTCGCCTGCACTACGACCTGAGGCTCGAACGCGACGGTGTGCTGGCGTCGTGGGCCGTACCGAAGAACCTGCCGGACACCTCGGGGCGCAACAATCTCGCGGTACGGACCGAGGACCACCCGATCGAGTACCTGACCTTCCACGGGACGATCCCGAAGGGCGAATACGGCGCCGGCAGCATGACCGTGTGGGACACCGGCACCTACGAGACCGAGAAGTGGCGGGACGACGAGGTGATCGTGCGGTTCCACGGCGACCGGATCGAGGGACGGTACGCGCTGATCCGCACCGAGAAGAACCAGTGGCTGGCGCACCGCATGAAGGACCAGTCGTCGCCGAGCACCGAGTCGTCCGACGCCGATCCGCCCTCCCTCGTCGGATCGTCGGGGTCCAAGGCCTTCCCGCGCGATCTCGCGCCCATGCTCGCGTCCCCCGGTGACGTCTCGGGTCTCGACGCCGAAGACTGGGCGTTCGAAGGCAAATGGGACGGATACCGCGCCATCGCGGAGATCGAGGACGGCACCGTCAGGCTCCGCAGCCGATCCGGTCGCGATGTCACCGGCGACTACCGGAAGCTCGTCGAACTCGCGACGATCCTCGACGGTCACCGGGCGGTGCTCGACGGGGAGATCGTCGCCGTCGACCGCTCCGGGGTGACGAGCTTCTCGATGCTGCAGCGGGGCGTGAACTACGAGTACCGCGTGTTCGACGTGCTGTATCTCGACGGGGTGTCGCTGCTGCGCAAGACCTACGACGATCGCCGACGGGTCCTCGAGGCGCTCGCCGCTGCCACGGACGGACTGATCGTCCCGGATCTGCTCTCGGGTGACGGCTCGAAGGCTCTCGCGCGCAGCCGCGCGAAGAACTGGGAGGGCGTGGTCGCCAAACGCCGGGACTCCGTGTACCTGCCGGGCAAGCGCGGCGCCGGATGGATCAAATCGAAGAACTGGCTCACCCAGACCGTCGTGCTCGGCGGATACCGCCGTGGCAACGGCAACCGTGCCTCGACCTTCGGCTCCCTGCTGCTCGGCGTCTACGACGACGACGGTGAGTTCGTGTACGTCGGCAAGGTCGGCACCGGTTTCGACGACGAGACGCTCCTGTCGGTGGCGAAGGCTGTGAAAGGGCGCACGAGCCGCACGAACCCGTTCGCGAACGAAGTGCCGGCCGCCGAACGCCGCGATGCGGTGTGGTTGCGGCCCGAACTCGTGGGGGAGGTGCGGTTCGGAGGATGGACGGAAGGAGACCGGGTGCGGCACGCGAGCTGGCGTGGTCTGCGCGACGATGTGGACGCGTCGAGTGTGGTGCGAGAAGAGGAAACAGGCGCTGACTGCTAACGTTCGTTCGAAGTCGGGTGATCGGGCATTAGGGGAGGCATCAATGGCCGAGGGCTCGCGTGGCGTCGTCCGTCGGATCGGTTTGGTCGAGGATCACGAGTCGGTCGCGCTCGGGTTCGCAGCGATGCTCGCCGATCAACCCGATCTCGAGCTCGCAGGTACCGCCACCACCGTCTCGGGTCTGCTCGAGCAGGTCACCGACCTCGACCTCGCCGTTCTCGACCTGCGCCTGTCCGACGGATCCTCCCCGAAGAGCAACGTCGAGCAGCTGCGCGCGGCGGGCCTCGAGACCCTGGTCTTCACCGGCGCCGAGAACCCGTATCTGCTGCGTTCGGCCGCCCGCGCCGGTGTGCTCGGGGTGGTG
The DNA here is from genome assembly GCF_001886355.1 of Rhodococcus sp. 2G. NCBI lineage: Bacteria > Bacillati > Actinomycetota > Actinomycetes > Mycobacteriales > Nocardiaceae > Rhodococcus > Rhodococcus sp. 2G. Next base: position 234,978 of record NZ_CP018063.1, read on the forward strand.
CGGAAATCCGAGCCCGCGGCCGTGGTGATCGAGGCGATCCGCGTGGCCGCCGCCGGAGGGCAGGTCGCCAGCACCGAGTGGGCCGCGGCGATCGACGGTGATCCCGAACTCGACGATGTCGGCCTGAGTCCGCGGCAGCTCGAAGTGCTCGAACTGTATGCGTCGGGGGAGAAGCTCGACCGGGTCGCCCGGCTGACGGGTCTCGCTCCGCAGACCGTCAACGACTACCTGCAGCGGATCCGCCAGAAGTACGCGGAGGCAGGTCGTCCCGCACCCACGAAGACGGATCTGTACAAACGTGCCGTCGAGGACGGGTGGCTGCCGATGCCCGAACGGTCGGATGTCCGCCGTCGCTGACGAGACGGCCGGGGACACCGGGGAGAAGTCGCACGATCGCAGCACGGCGGCTGCCGACCGACTTCTCCGGATGTTCGCGCGATTCGTCGCGATCGGATATCTCTGCTACTTCGCGTTGCTCGTGCCGGAGATCCTCGAAGTGTCGGCACTCGTCGCGTGGTGGTGGACTCCCACCGCGGCCGTCCTCATGTTCGGATCCGGGGTCGCGCTCGGCTTCGCCTCGTTCCGCGGCACGGTGTGGATGCAGCGGACCGCGACCGTCAATGCGCTCGCCTACGTCGTGATGGTCGCATTGTGGTTCGTGGCGTGGAACGGGACGCAGATCCCGCAGGACCAGTCGTTGTGGTTCACCGCCTTTCCCGGCCTCGCGTCGCTCGCGGCGGCGGTCGCGTGGAGACCCCGGCGGGCGTTCGTCCACATGATCCTCGTGGTTCTGCTCGCGCAGTGCGCGAATCACCTCGCCCGCGACGCCCCCTTCGGATACTTCCTGGCACCCGACCTGGCGTTCGCGTTCGTCTTCTGCACGGTCTTCCTTGCGGCCGCGGTGGTGGGACTCGGCACCGGCCGCACCCTCGACGAGACCATCGCTGCCACCCAGGCCACGGCGGCCGCCGCGGCCGCAGCGGAAGCACGGAACGCCGAGCGCGCACGGTTCGATGCCCTGGTCCACGACCGCGTGATGTCCACCCTGCTGGCGGTGTCACGCAACGCACCCCGAGAGTCGCTCGTCGAGCAGGCCGAACGAGCGGTCGCCGAACTCGACGAGTTGCGGCGCGGCACCGATCGGGAGTCGGCGCTCGACGCCGCCGCGGTCGTGGCGCGGCTCCGATCGGCGGCGACCGAGGCCGACGAGGATGTCGTCTTCACCGGCCGTGTCGCCCCGGGATCCGGCGACGTTGCGTTCCCACCCGAACCCGCGCGCGCGACCGCCGCTGCCCTCGCCGAGGCGGTACGCAACAGCGTGCGGCATGCCGGAAAGGACGCGTCCCGCACGGTCGAGGTCGACGTGGCACCGAGATGGATCTCCGTGCAGGTCGTGGACGACGGCCGAGGCTTCGAACCCGAGGCCGTCGACCCGCACCGGCTCGGTCTGGAAGTGAGCATCCGAGGACGTATGCGCCGGGTGTCCGGGGGCCGGGCGGTCGTGCAGTCCGCTCCCGGCGCCGGGACCCGGGTGTTGTTGTACTGGCGGGATCCGGCCGCATGAACACGGCGAACTCGACCGTCTCCGATCTGCTGCGGATGCACAGCCGGCCCGCGCGGGCCTTCGCCGTCCTGTACGCGGTGACCTGCGTGGTGCTCGCCCTGAACACCGCGCCCCATGCGGAGGTCCGCTGGCCCCTCGCGATCGCCGTGATCGTGTGTGTGGCCGCCGCCTACGCGCTCGTCGCAGTCGAGGGGGACCCACTACCGGTGCGACCCGCACTGGCGATGACGTTCTCGGGCGCGATCGCGTCGGCGTCGGTGCTGTGGGTGGTGCCCGCCGATCCGGCGCCGCACCCCATCGAGTTGTGGCCGTTCGGGATGTCCACGACGATCCTCGTGTTCATGTGCGTGCGGGGACGCACGGCGTACGCCTGGTGCGGGATGCTCCTCATGCTCGTCGTCGCCGCGCTGTGGTCGCATCTCACGGGCCCTGGGATGGGCTACGGGCTCGGCCTGACGATCACGAGTGCGGGACCGGTGCTCATGGGCACCGTCTGCGCCTACACGATCCGCCCGCTCGCGCGGTCGATCTACCTGCTGCGCGCCCGGTCGATGCAGCGGATCGCGGCGGAGTCCGCGGCTGCCGCGGCTCTGGAGGAACGTGACGTCCGCCTCGGAAGCCTCGACGCGTCGGCGCGTCCGTTGCTCGAGCGGATCGTCTCGGGCGAACCCCTCGACGAGAACGAACGGATCGAGTGCGGACTCGTCGAGGCACGACTGCGCGACGGTCTGCGTGCTCCCGTACTCCAGGTACCCGAGGTCGACCGGGCCGCCGCTACGGCCCGCCGGCGCGGCGTCGAGATCGTCATGCTCGACGACCACGCCATGGACTCGGCATCTCCCGAGGTTCGGCGCGCCGTCTTCCGGGAGGTGGTGGACGCGCTCGATTCGGTGAGAGAAGGGTCGGTGACCGTGCGTGTGTTGCCGCCGGCCCGCGCGGCGATGGTGACGATGCTCGTGAAGGGCGAGGATGTGCGCCGAATCGAGATCGGACACGACGGCCGGCGCACCGGTAATTAGGCGAAACACCGATGCCCATATTTTCTTGGGCAGAGAAAAATCTGTCTGGGTAGTTGTCGGTTTCAACCGTTAAGTTGTAGGCACTCGAAACGGAGTTCGTCGGGGGACTCGGTTCGATCCCATGTATTCATCTCGGTAGGGACGCGCTATGACGACGATGCTCGAACATTCCCCGGCACAGAAGCCTGCGCCTCAGAAGCCCGCACTCTCGGCTCGCGAGATCGAGATCCTGCGGGCCTGGCTGCTCTGCGAGTCCAAGTCCGAGGCGGCTGCGAGCCTGTTCGTCACCGCAGCCACGGTCAGCACCCACATCGTCCGCATCCGTGAGAAGTACGCCCGTGTCGGGCGTACGGCGACCACGAAGACGGCACTGCTCGCCCGCGCTCTGCAGGACGGTGTGGTCTCCATCGACGAGTTGTGACCCGTCGGCCTGCCACCGCACGGGGTGGACACACGACGGATCCGATGAGCGCGGCCGACCGGATCCACCGGGTCTTCGGCCGGTTCATCAGTGCGGGCTATGTGTTCTACCTGCTGTTCGTCGTCCCCACAGCGGTGTCGCAGGCCCACCTCACGGCATGGTGGTGGTTGCCGACGGCACTGCTAGCGATCTTCGGCACCGGGATCGCGCTCGGGGTGGCAACCTTCCTGAGCGATGTCCGGTGGGTCGGACGACTCGCAGCCGCCAACGCCGTCGCCTTCCTGGTCGCGGCGGTCCTGTGGTTCCCGGCCTGGACGGGGGAGGCCTCCACGAGCACGGCCTGGCAGGCGCTCTTCCCCGGAGTGGCAGGACTGTCCGCGGCGGCAGCGTGGCGGCCGCGGACGGCGCTCGCCTACCTCACGGTGGTGGTGCTCGTCGTGCAGACCACCAACTATCTGCTGGTGAACACCACGACGGGATACCGCTTCGTCCCGGAACTCGCGTTCGCGCTCATGTTCTGCGGGGTCTTCGCCGCCGCGGCGATCGTCGCCTTCCGCACGGGCGACGTCCTCGATTCCACCGTCGCGGCCACGGAGAAATCTGTCGTCGCAGCAGCGGCGGCCGCGGCCAGGACGGTCGAACGCGAGCGGTTCGATGCACTCGTCCACGACCGGGTGATGTCCACTCTGCTCGCCTCGGGTCGCGGCGCATCCGACGGTCCCGTCGCGGCCCAGGCCCGTCGTGCGCTGGAGATGTTCGACTCCCTGCGGCGCGGCGACGACACCGAGAGCAGCTTCGACGCCGACCGGGTGGCAGCCCAGTTCCGCTCGGCAGCCTCCGAGGTGGACGAGGACGTCGAGTTCACGACCACGACGAGCACCGATGCCGGACCGCACTACCCGGCCGACGTGATCAGAGCGGTCGCAGCCGCACTGGCCGAGGCCGTGCGGAACAGCGTGCGCCACGCCGGCCCGGGCACACAGCGGGCCGTGCACGTCGACCTCGGGCCCGGATCGGTCCGGGTGGTCGTCCGCGACGACGGCCACGGATTCGACCCCGCCCAGATCGACCCCTACCGGATGGGCATCCGCGCGAGCATCCACGGACGCATGCGAGGCATGGCCGGGGGCGACTCGGAGATCACCTCGGGTCCCGCGGGCACGACGGTGACGCTGCACTGGTGCGATCCGGCCGAGCGTCGCGCACCGTGACGACCGCCGAATCGACCCGCGACGTGCGCGACCTGCTGGGGATGCGCACCACGGCCGCACGTGCGCTCGTGAGCCTCTACGCCCTGGTCTGCCTCGTGCTGGCGGCGTTCGGGGCCGAGCACACGTCCGCGAGCTGGCCTCCCGCCCTCGCCGTGCTCGTGTGCACGTTCGCGGCATTCACCCTCATCACCGTTCCGGGCGACCCGCTGCCGATGCCGGCGACGATCCTGCTCGCCGCCACCGGGACGGTCTCGTCGGCGCTCGTGTTCTCGGTGCTGCCGGTGCCGTCTCCGGGAGGCATCGCGACCTGGCCGCTCGGGATGTCCACGGTCGTCTTCACCTTCATGTGCGTGCGCGGACGCACCCTCGCGGCGTGGATCGGGTTGGCCTGCATGATCGCGACCGCTACCTTCTGGACCTACGCCACCGGACAGGGGATCGGCTCCGGCCTGTCGCTGTCGCTCGTCAACGCCGCCCCGGTCCTCATGTCCACCTTCTTCGCCTTCACCCTGCGACCCCTCGCCGGATCCATCTACCTGCTGCGTGCGATGTCGTTGCAGCGCAGCGCAGAACAGGCGGCCTCGGCTGCAGCGCTCGAGGAGCGCGACGCGCAGCTCGACCGGCTCGACTCCCTGGCCCGGCCCCTGCTCGAACGCATCGCGACCGGGGAGCTGCTCGACGCGGGGGAGCGGCGCACCGGTGTGCTGCTCGAAGCACGTCTGCGGGACGGGCTTCGAGCGCCGGCCCTGCAGGACCCCCAGGTCGTCGAGGCGGCCGACGCCGCGCGCCGACGAGGCGTGGACGTGGTGATGCTCGACGATCACGGCCTGGACGGGGTACACCCCGACGAACAGGCCCGCCTCCGCCGCGCGGTCGCCGACGAACTCGACTCGGTCTCACACGGTTCCGTCACGGTGCGGGTCCTGCCTCCGGGACGCCGGGCCCTCGTGACGATCCTCGTGCGGGGGGACTCCGTGCGCCGCATCGAGCTGGGCAAGGCGTCGCAGGGTTAGAGTCACACCTCGTGACCGTGCTGAAGTCGTTGCTGCTGTTCGCCGTTGCCGCCCTGTTCGAGATCGGCGGTGCGTGGCTGGTGTGGCAGGGCGTGCGTGAGCACCGCGGCTGGATCTGGATGGGGTTGGGCGTGATCGCTCTCGGCGCTTACGGTTTCGTCGCCACGCTCCAGCCCGACGCGAACTTCGGTCGCATCCTCGCGGCGTACGGCGGTGTGTTCGTGGCGGGTTCCCTGGTGTGGGGCATGGTGATGGACGGCTTCCGGCCGGATCGGTGGGATGTCGCGGGCGCGCTCGTGTGCCTTGCCGGCGTCGCCATCATCATGTATTCACCCAGGTGACGACGCATCCGGCACCACCTCGGTGACGAGGCATACGGCACAACTCGGCCGGATGCCTCGTCCGGGCGTCACGGCACCACGACGCTGCCGACTGCGGGGGTCGAGTTGCACAGCGGTCCACTGCCGAGATTCACCGAACCGAAGACCGTCGCCACGACCTCGCCCGGACCGGTGTCGACCAGGGTCGACAGGTTCGAGTACGCACCGACCAGATCGACGATGCCGGTGCGGCCGTTGTTGCGGTTGAGCCATGCGACGCTGACCTGCCCCGCTGCCGGGACCGGCCACAGGGCCTCCCGTGTGGAGAACAGGACGTGGCCGCCGGGGATGCCCTCGTCCGGTCCGGGTTGCGCCGTGACCGAGGTGAACGACGCCAGGCTGCCCTGGTTGATGCAGCCGATGGTGATCGCCGTGCCCAGAGGCTGAGGGGGTGCAGCGGTGGCCACACCGGTGAATGCGATTGCGGCGGCGACGGGTGCCGCCAGGGCGAGAACTCGACGTGGAATTCGCAGTGCAGGCATGGTGCTGCTCCTCGGAAAGGGAAGGTCACGTCCGGGAGCCGACCGCAGCGAGGAACACCGCGGCGCGTCCCGCGCACCGATGACGAGCGTGAGTCTATCGAGACACCGAAGACCCAGGAGCGGTTTCGGTCTCGATCCGATACAGCTCGGAAGCATTGCGGCGCAGTACCGCGTCGGAGAGCTCGTCGCCGAACACGTCCTCGACGAGGGTGATGTCGCTGTCCCGGAACGGTCGCGGTGCCCGCGTCGACGGCAGGTCGGTGCCGAACACGAGTGCCCCGGGATTCACATCGGCAACGGCGCGAAGCGCGTCGGCCACCGGGAGATCGACGCGCCCGAACCCTGTTGCCTTCACGTGGATACCGCTCTCCACCAGCCGCAACAACGACGGCAGACCCTCCTGCGACAGTCCCAGGTGGTCGACGGAGACGGCGGGCAGTGCCGCGATCGTGGTGTGCAGCTCGGCCAGATCGCGCGAATCGATGTACAACTCGGCGTGCCAGCCGACGAGATCGTGGACCCGCCGGGCGAGCCGGTCGAGGTCGGACAGCGTGGCCGATCCGCCACGGCGGACGTTGAATCGCACGGCCCGCACTCCCGCCGCGTCGAGCCGGGTGATCTCGTCGTCCGAGGCGGTGGCCGGAAGTTGCACGACGCCGACGAAAGTGGGCCCGAGCCGGTCGAGCGCGTCGAGGAGATAGCCGTGGTCGAAAGCCTGGAACGACCCCGACACCACCGTGCCTCCGGTGACACCCAGATGCGCGACCCGCGCGAGATAGTCGTCGACGGTGAACGGTTCGGGCAGATAGCCGTCGTTCTCGACGAGGGGGAAACGCGGATCGATGATGTGCAGGTGGGCGTCGAACATCTCCCCACGATAGGAAGCCCGGTCCGAGCGGAACAGGGTTCGGATCAGCGGGAGTTCACTCGCGGCGATGCACGGTGTGACGTCGGAGGAGCGATTCGGCCGGTCCGCACGACGAGGTGTTCGGGCGGACATTCGTGGTCTCGGACCCGGACGGGAACCTCATCCGCGTCTCCCCGCTGGACTGAGTCCCCGCTCGACCGACCGGCCTACGACGCCTCGCGCATCGTGAGCCCACCGAGTTCGACCGTGTACGTCTGCGACGCCTCGTCCCACCACACGGAGTAGGTGGTGGGGTAGAGGCCCTCGCGCTGGTACGCCTCGGGCAGACGGAGTTCCTCGTGGTGCGCGGGCCGCGTCGCGAGCCACTCGCGGCTCAGCATGGGTTCGATGAACGCCTGCCGTCCGTCCCACGTGCCGTAGAGCACGGTCTCGGTGAGGTGGTGTCCCGCCGCCGGATCGTGCTCCGCCTCGGTGGTGTCCACCCAGTGCAGTCCCATGCCCGCGACGGTCGACGTCAGCGGATCCCCGGACGGTGCGTACCCCTCCGGTATGTAACGCGGGTCGGGCACGCGGGCCGCGGCGGGGATGTAGCCGGGGGCGAAGGGATGGATCGACTCCACCGTGGGCCGGTCCAGGAGATAGAAGTGGACGTCGAAGTGCGGGACGTCGAAGCCGTGCTGGGGGTCGTGGCCGTGCGAGTTCCAGTCGACGGTGACGTGGTCGAACGCGGTGGCGGACGCCTCCTCGGGCAACTCGAGCACGTACGCCTCGGTGACCGGCAGCAGGGCACTGGGCAGGTCGTCGAGTGCGGCCGCATCGAGTCGCACCCCGATGGTGGCCGGCGTGCCCTCCTCGTCGACGGTGACGTACGTGCGGGCGTTGCCCGCCCCGACGGGATGAGCGGGTCCTTCGACGAGGCCCGAGACGCCCCCGGCTCCTGCGGGTGCAGGAGTGACGAACAATCCGAGGACCGCCGCCGAGACGATCACGGCGAGATGTCGGGCACGAGTCCGAATGTCCATGTGGGGTCCTCGATTTCCGTCGTCGTCGAGCGGCATCGTTGTGGATGCTAACTGTCGCGCGGACGGCGGATGACCGACTAGATCGAACCGTGATGCGTGGGCGGGACGGTGTCCGTGCTGTTCGAGGAAGTGGGTCCGCCAGTGCTTGCGGATGCGAGCGGAACCCGATGTGTGCCCCCGGCAGGATTCGAACCTGCGACACCCGCTTTAGGAGAGCGGTGCTCTATCCCCTGAGCTACGGAGGCGTCCGGCCGGGCGGAGCCGACCTTGGCGCGTTGTGAGTGTAGCCGCCGGGCATGCGCCGTAACCAAGCGCCCGCTCCCGAGGCTCTCGAGGTGGCGCGTATGACCTGCAGGTTCCCGCCGATTGAGATCAAGGAAAGGTAACACTGGCCTTTCCCTATACCGTTTTGTTACCTTGGGTCGCCAGGAGCGGCCGGGGATACCCGGTCGAAGTCGGGACGAAACAAGGGACATACTGTGGGACGCCATCAGCGCACGCGCGAAGACGCAGCATTCGACCTCGAGACGATTGGCGCGCCCTCCTCCGGCAAGGGCCGTCACCGCGTCGAGCCCACCGGTGCGTCCGCTCCGGTCAAGGCCGCCACCGTCGCCGCTGCCACGGGTGCATTCTTCGCTGTCGGCTCGCAGATCGGCGCCGGCACCGCTGCCGCGCATCCCGGCCACGACCACGTCCAGGCCGAGGCCCCCGCGCCCAGCCTGCCCTTCGAGCTCCCCGCGGGCCTGCTGCCCGAGGGTGTCGAGATCCCGGCCATCCCCGGCATCACCACCCCGGCCGAGCAGGGCGCACCCGAGCTTCCGGCCGAGGTCACCGGCTTCCTCGATCAGTTCTCGGGTCCCAGCTGGCTCGACCAGCTCAACCCGGCTTCTCCCTCCGCCGTCCAGCCCGTCTCCGGCACCCTCACCTCCGACTGGGGTCCGCGCTGGGGCGCCCACCACGGCGGCATCGACATCGCCGCTCCGATCGGAACGCCCATCAAGTCCGCGGCCAACGGCACGGTCCTCGACGCCGGACCGGCTTCCGGCTTCGGCCAGTGGGTCCGCGTCCTCAACGACGACGGCACCACCGCCGTCTACGGTCACGTGAGCACCTACCAGGTCTCGGCGGGTCAGCGTGTCAACGCCGGCCAGCAGATCGCCACCGTCGGCAACGAGGGCTGGTCCACCGGACCGCACCTGCACTTCGAGGTCTGGGACACCGAAGGAACCAAGATCAACCCCAACGCGTGGCTGAGCGATCGCGGCGTCGTCACCGACTGGGGCGGCTACCGCGCCGTCTGATCCCACCGCAGTGGCCGTCTGATCCCACCGCAGTGTTCGATCCCACCCGACGGCACGCCGTCGATCCCACCCCCAGCGTGAGCGCGCGCTAGGCTTGGCTCGACAGACCGCGCGCCGATCCGGGGGTTCCATTGGGAGCTGAGATATCCGCTCGTTCGTTCACCGGGGAAGACCGGCGGATGTTCCGGAGCAAGGTTCGCGACTGCATGAAGGCGCTCGAACGGATGCTTCGAGAGGACGTCTTCGTCGACGTACACTCGTCACCCGAACCGCATCTCGGCATGGAGATCGAGTTCAACCTCGTCCGCGACGACATGTCGCCCGCGATGTCGAACCTCGAGGTGCTCCAGGCGATCGACGATCACGCGGTCTTCCAGACCGAACTCGGCCAGTTCAACGTCGAGATGAACGTCGAGCCGCGACGTCTCACCGGCGACGAACCCTTCGAACTCGAAGAGTCGCTGCGGTCGTCGCTGCGTCGCGCCGACGAGCGGATGCACCTGCACGACGCGCAGCTGGTCATGATCGGCATGCTGCCCACACTCGAACTCGACGACCTCGAACGGGGCCGGATCACCGCCAACCCACGCTACGAAGCGCTCAACGAGCAGATCTTCGCGGCGCGTGGTGAGGACATCGAACTCGATCTCGACGGTGTGCCGTTGCCCGGCACTGATGTCGTGGAAACCCTTCGTGCAGATATGAATTCGGTGGTCCCCGAGGCTGCCTGCACGTCTCTGCAGCTGCATCTGCGGATCGCCCCCGAGGATTTCGCGACGCACTGGAACGCCGCCCAGTGCCTGGCCGGAGCGCAGGTCGCGCTCGCGGCGAACTCGCCCTTCCTCGCCGGCAAGGCGCTGTGGCACGAGAGCCGGATCCCGTTGTTCGCGCAGGCCACCGACACGCGTCCGCTCGAACTGCGGAACCAGGGTGTCCGTCCCCGCGTGTGGTTCGGTGAGCGGTGGATCGACTCCGTCCTCGACCTGTTCGAGGAGAACTCCCACTACTTCACGGCTCTCCTTCCGGAGGTCTCGGACGTCGATCCGATGGCCGAACTCGACACCGGCCGGATTCCCGAACTGCGCGAACTGCAGATGCACAATGGGACCATCTACCGGTGGAACCGGCCGGTCTACGACATCAGCGACGGCCATCCGCACCTGCGCGTCGAGAACCGTGTGCTCCCTGCAGGACCGACCGTCCTCGACACCATGGCCAACGCCGCCTTCTACTACGGGACGCTGCGCGCCCTCACCGACGCCGACGAGCCGCTCTGGCGCGACCTCAGCTTCGACGCCGCCGAGCGGAACCTCGTGCTCGGTGCGAAGTTCGGTCTCGACGCGAAGCTGTACTGGCCGCGCACCGGATGGGTCGGCGCCGACGAACTCGTGCTGCGGTGCCTGTTGCCGCTTGCGCACCAGGGCCTCGAGGCATACGGACTGTCGGCGGCGGTCCGCGACCGCTATCTCGGCATCGTCGAGGGGCGTGCACTGACTCGGCAGACCGGGGCGGCGTGGCAACGACGGCAGGTGGCCCGACGCGAGGCTGCCGGCGAGAGCCGTCGCACCGCCCTGCTCGGGATGATGAAGGACTACGTGCAGAACATGGCCTCGGGTACTCCCGCTCACGAGTGGGAGTGACGGCCCTACAGTTGTAGGGTCCGCGTCACGGCCACCGTCGGCTGGACGACGACGCGATCCGCGGGTGGCTCGAAGCCGGCTACTTCGCCGAGATCGTCACCGAGATCGGCGACGCGGACGCCTAGGCGGCTCTCGAGCATGCTCAACGTCAGCTCGACCTCGATCCCGTCGGCGCCGGGAGCCCAGAACAGGAAACCGAAGTCGTCGGACGGTTCGGCGCGGAAGCCGTCCACCGTCGCGCCGTGGACGTGGGCGGTGGTGTTGTCGATCCACAACCCGACAGCCTGGGCGTTCCTCGGTGAGCTCAACCGCAGTCGTATCTTCCGGGCGCTTCCGCCGGTCGTGTCCTCGAGGATCTCGACCTCGGGCGCCTCGAGGTCGGCGACCGGAGCGGGCCCGTGGTACATCGGCCGGTGCTCCCGCCACGGGAAGGCGGTGGGGAGCGATTCGGGACCGGTGGTGAGCAGCCCTTCGCTCCAGTCGGATCTCGGGCCGTCCGGCGATCCCCACACCGCGGCACCCCGGTCGGCGTCGAGCGAGTACCAGAGGTATTCCTGCCGGGGATCGGTCGCCCCGTCCCGGTTGAGGTAGCCGGCGAGCAGCGTGCCCACCACGACGATCGCGATCATGCCGGTCGCGGAGACGACGAGCCCGCGGGTGGTCGACGCGAACGGCTCGCACAGCGGGAGTACCGCGGCGAACGTGAATGCGACGAACAGACCGGCCACCGGTGCCCCGTAGAGGAGTCCGGCGTCGAACGACACCAGCACGGCGGGCAGGCCGAAGATCAGCGAGCCGAGCGCGCCGAGGGTGATCGCGACGAGCGGCCACACCGTGTCGTCCTGCGGGAGAAGCAGCGCCACCAGCAGACCCAGCGCCGTCGGCAGGATGAGTACGAGCATTGTCAGAGGCACACCGGCGAAGGGGATGCCGGCGAGCGCGAGCAGCGCGACGAGCGTGAACGCTCCGCACGTGAGCGCGGCGGCCGGACGGCCGCGACCCCACCACGATCGCGCGACCAGCAGGACGCCGAGGGCCGCGACGACCGCCGCGAACTGGAAGACACCCGGCCGGTAGGGCTCGTCGGCGACCGGCGCGGCCATGCCCGGATCGACGGTCTGCACGATCCACCACGGCAGCCACGCTGCGCCCGCCGCGAGGACGGCGGCGAGCAGGGCCACGGCCACGGCCGCGCCGGCCTGCCAGGCAGACGTCTCGCCGCGGCGCACCTGCAGTACGACGATCGCCCCCACGATTCCGGCCAGCGTGATCGCCCCGACGATCTCGGCCCACCGCGGCGCGTGGAGAAGTCCCCAGGGCGCGGTCGTCACGACCTGGTCGCCGCCGTCGCCGACGGTCGTGAGATCGGATCCGGCGAGCGTGCGGGCGGTCGTGAGGGAGGTGTCGCCCATGTGTTGCAGCGACGTCCGGCTGAGACGGTCGGGGGTGTCGAGAGGGCTGTGGTAGTACGCCGAGCCCGCGGAGATCGCGGTGTCGAGGGCGTGGTGGCCGTGCTCGGCGAAGCGGCGGTAATCGGTGTTGTTCGGCAGTGCCTCGAAGATCAGTTCGGTGAGGGAGTCGGCGTTCGCGCCCGGTGCCCCCGCAAGGCTGTCGATCAGGACGCCGTTCGGTGAGGTGATCCGGAAGGTCGTCGGAGTACCGGCGTTTCCGCGCGCCTCGTGGTTGAGCACGACGACCGGACCTGCCCGGACGGACTCCGTGCCCACGAACCGGTGGGCGCCGAGCAGACCGTTCTCCTCACCGTCGGTGAGCAGGACGACGACGTCGTTCCGTGGGGGAGGACCGGAATCGATGGCACGCGCGACCTCGAGGACCGTGCCGACGCCGATCCCGTCGTCGCTCGCGCCGGGGGAGCCCCGGACCGTGTCGTAGTGCGCGGCGAGCACGACGGTGCCGGTGGGATCGGTACCGGCTCGGGTCGCCACGATGTTCTGCACGCGGGCACCGCGCTGGGTCGCCTCACCGGACCGCGCCATCCATCCGACGCCGGAGTCGACGCGGGTGGACCACCCGAGATCCTCCAGGGCTGCGACGAGATGGTCGCGGGCGGCGGCGTGGGCGGTCGACCCGGGCGGTCGTGGGCCGGTGGCGATCGCGTCGATGTGTTCACCGGCGCGGGCGGCGCTGAAGACATCGGCGGATGCATCGGTTCCGAGCGGTTCGTCGGACGCGGGGAACAGCGCGACGAGGCCCGCCACGAGAAGGACTCCGATCAGCGCGAGGACACTGCTACCCAGTGCCTGGAATCGGCTACGCGGGGACGGGGCCGGGTGGCGAACAGCCGCGGCGGAGTCCATGGGTGCAGCCTAGCCGCGAATGCAGCGGTGCCCCGGCAGACTCGGCCGGGGCACCGCGATCGGATCGGGTCGGATCAGGAGGCAGGCGCCCAGCTGTCGGGCCCGAACACCTCGTAGTGGATGTTCTCGGCCGGGACGTTGCGCTCGATCAGGGCCTCGCGCAGCGAGAGCATGAACGGCAGCGGGCCGCACAGGTAGGCCTGGGTCTTCGGATCGAGCGGCAGATCGGAGATGTCGGCGCGTCCGACGCGGACCGTCTCGAGCGGCCGGCGGTTGCCGAGGTCCTCGTACCAGCGGTACAGCTGGGCCGACGGGATCTTCTCGGCAAGGGTCTCGAGCTCGCGGCGGTGGGCGTGGCTCGCGACCGACCGGTCGGCGTGCAGGACCGCGACGGGACGCTCGTCGCCGACGCCGGCGAGGTGATCGAGCATGCCGATCATCGGGGTGCATCCGATGCCGGCGGACGCCAACAGGATCGGGGTGTCGTCCTCGGTGAGTACGAGATCGCCGAAGGGAGTGGTGACTTCCAGCTCGTCGCCCTCGAAGACGTTGTTGTACAGGAAGTTCGACACCTCACCGGCGGGAAGCACGGTGCCGTCGGGTGCGGTGGTCTCCAGGACCCGCTTGACGGTGATACGCCAGTCGCCCTTCGCGGGTGCGCTCGACAGGCTGTACTGACGGATCTGGCGGGCGCCGTCGGGGAGGCGGACGCCGACCGAGAGGTACTGGCCCGGACGGAAGGTGGGCAGCGGGGAACCGTCGAGCGAGGTGAGCACGAACGAGACGGTGTCGGCGGACTGGTGGACGCGGTCGGCGACGCGGACGGTGCGCCAGACGTCGCCGGCCTCGACACCTGCGGCCCGGTACAGATCGGCCTCCATCGAGATGAGGGTATTGGCCATCAGCCAGTACAGCTCGTCCCACGCCTTCGCGACTTCCGGAGTCACTGCCTCTCCGAGGATTTCGACGATCGCCTCGAAGAGGTGCTTGTGGACGATCCAGTACTCGTCGGGCTTGATGCCGAGCGAGGCGTGCTTGTGGGCGATGCGGGACAGGATCGCCTCGACACGGGCGGGATCGGGATCGAGCTGGAGCGTCGCGAAGGCCGCGATCGATCCGGCGAGTGCCTTCTGCTGCTCACCCTGCTTCTGGTTGCCGCGGTTGAACAGATCGCGTTCGAGCTCGGGATGGGCGGCGAACATCTTGCTATAGAACAACGGGGTGATGTCGCCGATGGCGGCTCCCACCGCCGGGAGGGTCGCGGCGATGACGTCCTTGGATTCGGGTGAGAGCGGCATGGTGTGTCTCCTCGTGTGTGTCGTGACGGGCTGCACCGGCAGCCTCGCCGTGGGTCAGCGGCCGGTGGGTGGTTCGAGGGTGAGCAGGACCGGACCGGCGTCAGGGGTCGCCAGGTCGGCGATCGTGACGTCGTCGAGAGCGGCGTAGAAGGCGTCCTGTGCGGTACGCAGCTTCGAGCGCAGGGTGCAGCCGTGACGCAGGGGGCACGGCTTCGCTCCTTCGCACTCGACGACTTCTTCTTCACCTTCGAGGGCTCGGGTGAGCCATCCGAGGCTCGCCGTGCGGCCGAGTTCGGTGATGGTCAGGCCTCCGCCGCGTCCGCGGCGGGTGGCCACCACCCCGAGCTCGCCGAGTCGGGCGACGACCTTCGTCGTATGTGCGTACGACAGATCGAGCTGGTTTGCAATCGTTCTGGTACCGGGCATACTCCCCGCCGGGCCGGCGACGAGATGCATCACAACTCTCAGTCCGAGATCGGTGAACCGGGTGAGTTGCATGGCCCTACGCTAGTAAATTCGCATTCGCGATGACAATTTTATGTGACGCACATCGCTGTCGATGGAATGCATTGCCACCGAAGGAATCCCGATGTGATGACCAAAGTCCGTATCCGGACGTACCGGATCCGACTAGCCTCACGGACGTGAAACCTCTCGGTGAAGCACCCCGCGACCACAACCACGTAACCGTCGGTGCCGACGGTTCCCCGGCCTCCGAGCGGGCGGTGAGGTGGGCTGCCGCCACCGCGGCCGGCCGGAAGATCCCACTGCATCTCGTCCACGCGGTGGACTTCGCACCCTCGGGTTGGACGAAACTTCCCTTCTTCCGCCCCTCGCAGGTCTTCGAATGGAGCGAGGCCGAGGCTCAGGCACTCCTGAAGGAGGCTGCAGAGACCGCCGAGGCGGTGGCGCCGGACCTCGAGATCACCGCCGAGCTCGCCCTCACCGGAAGCGCCAAGTGGCTCGTCGAACTGTCCCGCACGTCGCGCATGATCGTCCTCGGGGCCACCGGCAGCACCAAGATGGGGGAGGCCTTCCTCGGTTCCACCCCGGTCTCCGTCGCCGGTCATGCCGAATGCCCGGTCGTCGTGGTGCGAGGACCGGAAGGGCCCGTCCCCGACGAGCGACCCGTCGTCGTCGGCGTGGACGGCAGCCCCGCGAGCCGCCAAGCGGTCGATCTGGCGTTCGAGGAGGCATCCTGGCGCAGGGTCGACCTCGTCGCCGTCCACGTCTGGAGCGACCTGAAAGTCGGGGAGATCGACGAGTCGCCCCTCGACTTCGATCCCCGCGCGTTCGAGGAGTACGAGCACTCCCTGCTGTCCGAGTGCCTCGCGGGCTACGGCGAGCGCTATCCGGACGTGACGGTCCACCGGAAGGTCTACGTCGACGGCCCCCGCGCCCATCTGCAGTCCTGGAGCGAGAAAGCCCAGCTCGTCGTGGTAGGGACTCGCGGCAGGGGAGGCTTCAAGGGGATGGTGCTCGGTTCTACCGGAAACGCGCTCATGCGCGAGGCGCGCTGCCCGGTGATGGTGGTGCGACCGGTCACCTCCTGACGGCGGTAGTGTGCGGGGCACATGGACGATCGCGCCCCCGAACGGGGGTGTGCAGCAGGGACGAAGGTGGCGCATGCGCATCGGGATGGGACTGAACTACAGCGGAGGTTTCGCGGAGACCGCGGCGGAGGTGGCCGACCTGGAGAAGGCCGGCCTCGACATCGTGTTCGTACCCGAGGCCTATTCGTTCGATGCGGTGAGTCAGCTCGGCTATCTGGCGGCGAAGACCTCCCGGGTCGAACTCGCCTCCGGCATCCTCCAGTTGTTCACCCGGACACCGACGCTCACCGCCATGACGGCGGCCGGTCTGGACTTCGTCTCCGACGGCCGATTCGTGCTCGGTGTCGGCGCGTCGGGCCCTCAGGTCATCGAAGGTTTCCACGGCGTTCCCTACAACGCGCCGCTGGGTCGCACCCGCGAGATCGTCGACATCTGCCGGCAGGTGTGGCGCCGCGAGAAGGTGGACCACCAGGGCAAGTACTACCAGATCCCGCTGCCCGAAGACCGCGGCACCGGACTCGGCAAGCCGCTGAAGATCATCAACAAGCCTGTGCGCGAACGTATCCCGATCATCATCGCGTCGCTCGGCCCGAAGAACGTCGAGATGACCGCCGAGATCGCCGAGGGCTGGCAGCCGCTGTTCTATTACCCGGAGAAGGCCGCCGACGTGTGGGGCGAATCGATCGCGAAGGGCAAGGCCAAGCGCGATCCCGCACTCGGCGACCTGCAGATCTACGCGCAGACCCCGCTCGCCATCGGCGACGACGTCGACCACATGCTCGACTGGGTCCGGCCCATGGTCGCGCTGTACGTCGGCGGCATGGGCGCCAAGGGCAAGAACTTCTACAACGACCTCGCGATCCGCTACGGCTACGCGAAGGAAGCCGAGACCATCCAGGAGCTCTACCTGGCCGGCAAGAAGGAGGAGGCGGCCGCGGCGGTGCCCGTCGAACTGCTCCGCTCGATCTCCCTGATCGGTTCGGAGGGCTTCGTGCGGGAGCGAGTCGCTGCCTTCGCGGAGGCCGGGGTCACCACCCTCAACGTCACCCCCTTCGCGGCCGACACCGCAGGTCGTGTGCGACTGATCGAACAGCTGCGGCAGATCTGCGGCTGACCCACCGAGAAAGGTTCCTCGTGCGATGACCGAGAACAAGCCGATCGTCGTGGCCGTCGACGGATCCGACGCGTCCACGACCGCGGTGCACTGGGCGGCACGGACGGCTGCGATCCGCGGCCTGCCGTTGCGCATCGTCACCGTCGTGCACATCCCCGCCTTCTATTACTCCGAGCCCTACCTCGCGCAGAGCTTCCACGAGGAGATGAAGGCGACGGCCCGCGACCGGCTCGACAACGCGGCCGTGCTCGCCCGGCAGATCATCGACGAGAACCGTCACGGGAACGTCGAGATCACCACCGAACAGCTCGAAGGCAAGGTCGTTCCCACGCTCATCGCACAGGCCGAGCACGCCGACCGGCTCGTCGTCGGCTCGCGCGGCCTCGGCGAGGTGAAGGGCCTGCTCGCCGGTTCGGTCTCCACGGCGGTCGTCTCGCACGCGATGGCGCCCGTCGTCGTGGTGCGGGGCCGCACCTTTGACGGTGCGCCGCCGACAAAGGGGCCCGTCGTCGTCGGTGTCGACGGCTCGGTCTCGTGCCGCGACGCGGTGGAGGTCGCGTTCGAGGAGGCATCCGCACGCGGCGCGACGCTCGTCGCGGTGAACGTGTGGAGCGACGTGAGCGTCCAGCCCTCGCTCGGCGCCGTCCCGGAGGACCCGCACTGGAGCCGGATCCAGACCGGTGAGGAGATCGTGCTCGCCGAACGTCTCGCCGGATACCAGGAGCGGTACCCGGACGTCACCGTCGAACGTGTCGTCGCCCGCGACCGGCCGGTGCGAGTGCTCAGCGAATACGCCGAGGCCGCACAGCTTCTCGTGGTCGGAACCCGCGGACGCGGCGGCTTCAAGGGGTTGCTGCTCGGCTCCACGAGCAATGCGCTGATCCAGACCGCGGACTGCCCGGTCCTCGTCGTCCGGTCGAAGCAGACCGAGGACTGATCCCGGACGAGGGAGCGATGCGGGGCGTCACCCGAAGTCGTCGACGCCCCGCTCGCGCAGTTCCCTCCACGCGTCGGCCGGATGCACGCCGCGGCTGATCGCGCCGTTCTCGATGAGCACCCCGAGCATCTGCGAGAGTACGAACGCGACGTCCTCGACGCGCCCGCACTCGTAACGGGCGGACAGCCACCCGGAGACGTTGCCGGCCTTGGCGGCCTGTGCCATGTCCAGGGCCGTGCGGAACAACTCGCGGGTCGGATCGTCGATCGGATCCTCGGTCGGTGCGCTCATCGTCACCTCGATCTCTCTTCTCGTCAGAAACCCACGCGCAGGATCACCAGCGGCACGACCGGCAGGTCGAGCATCTCTGCCAGGCGCGAACCGGCGTCCTCGACCCGCAGCGGATGCGTCACGACCGACGCCGACAATCGCGCATCGATGGCCGCGAGCCAGCACCGCTCCACCGCCGCGCCCACCCGGACCAGATCCGCCGGCGAGGTGGACGGGGCGGAGAACAGCAGCACCGATTCGCGCGCGATCGCCGCCGCCAGCGCATCGACGTCGGGGATCCCCGACGTGACCATGGCCTCGCCGGCCGCGCCGTGTTCGTCGAGGGTCGCGCTCCAGGTGGTGACCACCTCGGCGTTGCCGCGCGGCTGCCAGTGGGAGGTCCACGAGAACATCTCCCGCTGGTAGTGCGGGTGACGCCGGCGGGCCTCCGCCGCATAGGCGAGCACCTGCGCCAGGGCGACGGCCTCGTCGGCGGCGAGCAGACGCACGTCGACGTCGGGTATCTCCCCGGCCGCGGCGACGACGTCGGCGAGCGTCGCCGTCGGCACCGGGATGTCGGTGAACGATTCGCGATGGCTGCGCCGATGCGAGATGGCGGCGTACAACCGCAGGTCGCGGCTGCTCGGGGTACCCGAGCCGAGCGTCTCGATCCGGGCGATGAGCTCCGGACGTTGCGGATCGGGCAGCACGGAGGTGCGCGATCGGTTGCCGAGGACCCGGATCGCGAGCTCGAGATTCGCGAGGGCCGTGCCACACGAGATCAACCGGTCGACGCGCAGCGGGTCCGGTCCCGGCTCGGCGAACTCGAGGCGTTCCTCCAGTTCGGCGCTGTGATCGGGCAGTCGCAGATTCCACGGTTGCGTGTCGTGTACCGAGGGTGCCTCCACCACCGCACGCGCAATGATCTCGGTGTCACCGAGCGACCAGGTTCCGGCATCGACAGTCACGACATCCTCCGCGTCGGCTCGTTCGCCCTACATGTCCACCTCTGCCCTTCCAGCGTCTCCCGGGCGGTGCCCGCGGGGCAGGGGGAGAAGGTCCCCAGATGGGTGTCGAACGGCCCCGAGGACGTGGGTATCGCGGTACACCTGGGACAATGACGGGACAGCATGTCAACGAAAGGTGCCCGAGATGACCCGCGTGTTCCTCGTCGACGATCACGAGATCGTGCGGCGCGGCCTGGTGGATCTGCTGAGCAGCGTGCCCGACTTCACCGTCGTCGGTGAGGCCGCCTCGGTGGGGGAGGCCCTGGCCCGTGTGCCCGAGAGCGGTGCCGACGTCGCGGTGCTCGACGTGCGGCTTCCCGACGGCAACGGTGTCGAACTGTGCCGCGAGCTGCGTACCCGCATGCCGGGTCTGCGCGCCCTGATGCTCACCTCCTACGCCGACGACGAGGCACTCTTCGACGCGATCATGGCGGGTGCCTCGGGGTTCGTGCTCAAGCAGATCCTCGGCACCGACCTCGTCTCGGCGATCCGCACCGTCGGCGAGGGCGGCTCGTTGCTGGACAGCCGCGCCACCGCCGCCCTCATGGAGCGGATCCGGGCGTCGCGCACGGCCGATCCGCTGGCCGAGCTGTCGGAGCAGGAACGCGCCGTCTTCGAACTCATCGGTGAGGGCCTGACCAACCGCGAGATCGCCGAACGGCTGTTCCTCGCGGAGAAGACCGTGAAGAACTACGTCTCGCGGCTGCTGGCGAAGCTCGGCATGCAGCGCCGCACGCAGGCCGCGGTGCTCGCCACCGAGCTGCGCAACGAGCGCGGCAAGCCGACGTCCTAGTCCGATGCGGGCGGGACCCGTTCCGTCAGAGCGGGACCGCCCACAGCACCCGGGTGCCGCGCGGGTGGGCCGGACCGATCTCGCACGACCCGCCGCACTGCACGGCGCGCCGCTCGAGGTTCGCCAGCCCGCTGCGGCGAGGCATGTCGGGCAGACCCGTGCCGTCGTCGAGGATCTCGATCCGGAAATCGTCCTGAACCGAGACCGACACCGAGATGTTGTCGGACTGGGAATGGCGCAGCGCGTTGCTCAGCCCCTCGCGGAGCACAGCCTCGGCATGCGGGTGGATGCGCATCGGCACCAGCGTGTCGATGGGTCCGACGAACTGCACGTTGGGCGCCACCGAGGAGTGGATGCTCAGGTCGCCCACCACGTCCAGCAGTCTCCGGCGCAGACTGTTCGACGCCGCCGCGCCGGTGGTGTGCAGATCGAAGATGGTCGTGCGGATCTCGCGCACCGTCCGGTCGAGCTGTTCGATCGCGTGGCGGATCACCTCCACGACGCGTTCGGTACCCGCACCGTCCGCGGTCGCGCTCTGCAAGCTCATACCCGTGGCGAACAGGCGCTGGATGACGTTGTCGTGCAGGTCCTGTGCGATGCGATCGCGATCGGCCAGCACGTCGAGCAACCGCTTCTTGCGTTGCTGTTCGGCGAATTCGAGGGCCACGGCCGCGAGGTTCGCCATGGATTCGAAGCGGGCCACGTCCTCGTCGTCCCACGGTTCGGTACCGGCCTCGCGGGTCGCGACGAGCACACCCGTGACCGTCGACGTCGCCGACAGCGGCAGCACCACCGCGTGTCCTTCGTCGCCCTGCTTCATCGGTGGCAGTCCCTCGAGGGTATCGAGGTGCATCGGCTGCCTGCTCTTGAGCGCTTTCAGCACAGGCGATCCGGTGAGATCGAAACGCTTGTCCTTCCCGCACGGCGCTGCGGGGGACGCGGCCTGCAGGCGGCCGTGGTGGCCGTCGACGAGCATCACATAGGCGCCCGCACACCGGGCGAGTTCGCGGACCTGGCCGGTGAGCATCGACAGCGTCTCGTCCACCGACCCGCCCATCAGCAGCCGGGAGTTGATGGATGCCATTGCGGTGAGCCATCTCTCGCGGTCGAGGGAGCCCTCGAACAGGCGCGCGTTCTCGACGGCCACACCGGCGGACATCGCGAGCACCTTGAGGATCACCTCGTCCTCTTCGGTGAACTCGGGTGCCCCCAGCTTCTCGGTGAGATAGATGCTGCCGAAAACCTTGCCGCGCACCATGATCGGAGTTCCGAGGAAGCTCTTCATGGGCGGATGGTTGGGCGGGAAACCGATGGAGGCGGAATGCTTCGACAGGTCGCCGAGACGGACCGGCCGGGGATCGTTGATGAGCAGACCGAGGATGCCCCGGCCCTCGGGCAGATGGCCCATCACCTCGCGCTGCGTCGGATTGATCCCGACGTACACGAACTCCGACAGACCACCGTCGGCGGCGCGCACGCCGAGCGCGCCGTAGCGGGCGTCGAGGAGAGCGGTCGCCGCGGTGACGATGCGCTGGAGCATGGAGTCGAGTTCGAGACCCGATCCCACGACGAGCACCGCTTCGAGCAGTCCGCGCAGGGTCGTCGGGGCGTCGACGGAATCGTCGAGCCGGTCGCGGAGCTCGGCGAGCAGCGTGTCGATGGCGACGTCGGTGGGTTCGATCATGACTTCTTCTCTTCCAGCAGGTGCAGCGCGGCGGACACGGCGGATTCCGAGGGATCCGTCTTCGCGCGGCTCAGGTCGTGTGCGGCCCCGGTGACCTCGACGAGGGTCGTGGCCGCGGGCAGGAGATCGAGTGCCTCCCGCAGTTCGTCGAAGGTACCGAAGGGGTCGCGGTCGCCGTGGACGAACACCGTGGGCACCGAGATCTTCGGCAGGTGCTCGGTGCGCAGCTTCTCCGGCTTGCCCGGGGGATGGAGGGGATAGGACAGCAGGACGAGGGCGTCGGCGATGCCGGGTTCGTCGGCCGCGAGCATCGACGTCTGCCGGCCGCCGTAGGAGACGCCGCCGAGCAGCAGGGGCCCGGACACGCGGTCGCGCAGCTCCGCGGCCGCGGCGGACACACCCTCGCGGTCCTCCGCGGCGCGGGACGGCTGCGGGGGTCCCTTGGGCTTGCGACGGCGAAACGGCAGGTCGTAGCGCAGGGCGAGGAAGCCGGCATCGGCGAACCGGGAGCACATCAGCTGCAGGATCCGGGCGTCGCAGTTGCCGCCGGCGCCGTGCGTCAACGCGACGGCACCCCGCGGACTGCCCTCGGGAAGATGCAGGTGACCGGCCACGGTGCCGGTGTCCAGCGGTTCGACATTCACACCGATACGGTAACCGCCGCGTCGGCGACGGCACCGGTGACGAAGCCGTAGACGCTCTTGTGGAGGACGTCGATCGCCAGTTCGGAACGGGGCCACGTTTGCGGGGGTGCTCCCACGCCGGTCGCGTTCTCGAGGATCTGGTCGTTGGTCAGACGGACGACGGTGAACTTCGACGATGCGAGCGGCCCCCGCAGGCCCACCTCGGCCATGACCGAACGCAGGACGCCGAGGGCGATATCCTGCCCGAAGTGCATCGCCCAGTTCAGGGCGGTCGAGTGCTGTCCGGCCGATTCCGAGGCGCCCGTCAACCGTGCGAGTACGCGGCCCGGCACGTGGGAGTTCGGTCGCCCGGTGACGGCCTGCTCGATCTTCTCCCCGATGGTCATGGCGGCCACGCCGGCCGCACCGGCGACCAGGCCTGTGGCCCTGGCTGTCGTGCTCGCCGTCCGCTGGTACGGCGGGATGGGGCGGGCCCGAGCACGGGCGGTCACCGTCGGTCGCGCTCGACCGGCCGTATGAGCCGTACCCACATGCGGTGCAGCATCGCGGCGAACACCGCGACCCAGGCCGCCACCGCGACCCACAATTCGGCGGCGCCGATCGCGCCGACCAGTGGCAGATCGTCGGCGCGACCCAGATACATCCCCGCGATCGCGTACATGCCGAGCGGGAAGACGATCGACCACAGGGACGAGTCGTAGTCCAGCCGCACCCGGTGGACGCGGTGTCGCCACCAACCGGCCGCGACGAGCGGGGGGAGCAGCCACGTCGCGAAGACCCAGATGACGACGGCGAGGCCCGCGATCAGTCCGCGGGTCGCGTCGACCATCGGTGCGTCGTCCATCTCGACGATCCGTGAACCCGCCACGACGGTGATCGAGCACGCTCCCATCGACACCCAGTAAGGGGCTCTCCGCATTTGAGCGGGGCGTGTGCTGATTTCATGCTGCTGGTCTCTGCCCTCGGGTGAGGGCGATGTGGACCATGATGCGCCTTCGGTAGTTGTCCATGTTGGTGAAGCCGCATCCGACACGCTTGGTTTGCTTGATGATCCGGTTGAAGCCCTCGGTGCGGGCGTTGGTCACGTCTTCGGTGAGCGCGACGAGCACCGCTGGCCACCAGGTGTCGATCGTGGTCGCCAGGCGGCTGGTTTCCTCCATGTCGGCGCGGGCGGCGGCGTCGTAGAAGTCGTACAGCCTGCGCCGGATCTGGTGCGGCTGGTGTTCGGCCAGCAGCAGGCGCAGGCGTTCCTTGACGGCATGCGCGGCGGCCGTGCAGTTGCCGGGTGATCCGTTGACGGACCTGGGTGACCATGAGGTTGGCGAGGGCGACGAGATGCCACTTGTCGACTGCGATCCGCGCGTCCGGCAGGGCGGTGCGGATCCCGGATCGACAGGTACAACAGCGCCCGCCCGCACACCCGCCTCGGCAACGCCCCACCCGCCGAGTACGAGGCAGCGCACTGCGCTGAGCCCACCAAGTCATCGCGACCGGCAATGACACCTGCATAGACGTGGCATCAACGCGTAGATGTTTCAGTTTCTTCTGTGCTGGGGCTGTGTCAGGTGCTGGACCGGGTGTAGGCAGCGGCGCGCACCACATCGTCGTCCTCCAGTCCAGCTCCTAGTGCTCCGCCCACGGTGGCCAGGCTGGCGGTGAGCCAGCTGATCTTCGCGTAGTCCAAAGCGTTCACTGGGTGACCGGCGACACCGGCCAGTACCTGCTCGTCGATGAGCAGCAGCGCGCCGACCCAGGACAGGATGAATAAGCCGAGGTAGAACACCACAACCCCGATGGCCACGGTCGCGGTGGTGGCCAAATTGAACAGGATCACCTGCTCACGTTGGGCTCGCCGCCGTGGGCGCTCCCACAAGTCGGCTCCCAGGATCAGGGTGGCACTCACCGCCCCGATCGCCATCACCGCCAGCAGGACCAGGCGCACCGGCCCGTAGGCCATGGCCAGTACCCATAGGTCCGAGGCCACCAATGTCAGCATGCCGGTGGCCGCTGCCACGACCATCGCCCGGGAGAGCCGGGCCACGAAGGCCCAAGGCTGGTTGGCGCGGATCATGCCCAGCAGCAACCGCACGTTGCCGCTCAGCACTCGGGCCGTGAACTGCACGACGTTGTCGTCCGGGCGTTCGTCGAGATCGGTGGACAGCTGGTGGGCTCTTCGAGCAAGATCCCGCTGGGCGTTGAGGTCTTCGGCGTCGTAGCCCAGGAGCTGCCCGACCACGTGCACGGTGGTCTCTTGCACCTTCTGCCGCACGTGCACGGCTCCCAGGGTTGGGACGGAGACCAGTCCTACCCCGTGCACGGGGCTGAGCTGGGTGAGCACCGGACGTCGGCCGGTCTTCAGGGGGATCTCGGTGAGCACCACGGCCAAATCCCAGTTCTCCTCCAGCACGCGGTTTCGGGCCGCCTCCAGCAGGTCCAAGGTCTCGGTGGGTGGATCGACCAGCCGGTCTTCGGCCATCTTCAGTTGCCAGCGCACTCCCGGATACCGCTGCACCAAAATCTTGCGCACCGAGGTGGTGACCTCGGGGCCGAGCATCGCACTCAGGGATGGTGAGACCACCAGGCCGATGAGCAGCTCGGCATCGGAAAGGGGTTCGGCAGGATCGGCGGTGGATCGGCGACGCTTAGCAGTCACCGCTCCATGGTGAGGCAACCACGGGCCGATTGCCACTGGCTCGATGGAGCCCCAAGGTTTCGTGCAGCACCGCGGGCCGGATTCGGTGGTCGCCTCGATCCCGGAGAGAGCGGTGCTGCTCACTGCGAAATCCTCTCCCCGCCGACGCCGCCAGCGCGAAGACATCACAGCCAGCGGGCCCGGGACCTGCCGGTGTCGAGGACGGCTTCTCGATGATGCTGCAGTGACGGATCGGTTGAAGTGCTTCGGCGGTGTGGGAGCAGTGATCAGCGTGGGGCCGGTCGATTCCGTTCGGACAGGTGATGCATCGACTGCCCAGCGGCAGGTGCGGTACTGATGCGGGGGTACCCGGTGCAGGGGTGTCAAGGCCCAGCTCCGAAGACGGCAAGCCGGGCACGTGAAAGGCGAATTATGGCCCGCCGCAACCCGAGCGGGAAGGCATGTGTGGCACGAGGCGCCGAAGACGGGCCGGGCGTTTACTGCAGAGATAAATGGCTCTCCGCATTTGAGCGGGGCGTGTGCTGATTTCATGCTGCTGGTCTCTGCCCTCGGGTGAGGGCGATGTGGACCATGATGCGCCTTCGGTAGTTGTCCATGTTGGTGAAGCCGCATCCGACACGCTTGGTTTGCTTGATGATCCGGTTGAAGCCCTCGGTGCGGGCGTTGGTCACGTCTTCGGTGAGCGCGACGAGCACCGCTGGCCACCAGGTGTCGATCGTGGTCGCCAGGCGGCTGGTTTCCTCCATGTCGGCGCGGGCGGCGGCGTCGTAGAAGTCGTACAGCCTGCGCCGGATCTGGTGCGGCTGGTGTTCGGCCAGCAGCAGGCGCAGGCGTTCCTTGACGGCATGCGCGGCGGCGATCTCGTTGGTCGGATCCTCGGCGGCGAGGGCGGCGTTGAACCGGGCCTTTTGCTTCACGGTGAGGTGCTCGTAGCCGGTGAGCAGCAGTTGCCGGCTGGCCCAGACTTTGTCGGTGGCGGTGCCGCGGCGGCCGTGCAGTTGCCGGGTGATCCGTTGACGGACCTGGGTGACCATGAGGTTGGCGAGGGCGACGAGATGCCACTTGTCGACTGCGATCCGCGCGTCCGGCAGGGCGGTGCGGATCCCGCCCGCGTACGGCGCGGACGGGTCGATCACGACCAGGTCGATGCCGGCCCGGAACGCGGGTGTCTGCAGCGCGGGCCAGTCGATCACGCACGCCCCGGAGCGTCCCGGGGTCAGCCCGAGAAGGTGCCCGGGCAGGGTGGGGTCGGCGTTGACGAACGAGGTCATCCACGGGTTCGACCGTGTCCAGCCGGCCTCTTCGAGCACCCAGCGCACCGACCGGGCGCGGGTCTCGTCGATGTTGAGCACGCGGGTGGGTTCCGGCTCGGGCAGCCACTGGTTGGCCAGTGCGATGAGCGCCCGGTGCGCGGTCGACCACGCCACCTGGTACTCGCTAGCGACCTCGCTGACGGCGCGGTTGCCCGACGCGATCGCCGAACCGATCTTCTCTCGTAGCCGGGTCGTGAGCCGCGACCGTGCCGGCGCAGCGCGGGACTGCTGCGTGAATGTCGCTGTCCCACAGGCCGGTTCGCGGCACACCAAGCGCCGTTTGAGCCACCACAGATCGGTTCTTTGGCCGGAGGCAGGCAAGTCCTTGACTCGAACCAGTGGCCGCTCCTTGATCCTTGAGGTGAGCACCCCGCACTCGGGGCAGGCGCCCTCCGGGTCGATGACCTCGATGACGACACGCACCGTGTCGGCATCGATTCGTTCGAGCTGCGGGACGGTGAACTCGTCCTCCAGCCCGAGCAGCACTGACGTACCCTCGTTCATGCTCGTGGTCTCGCTGTTGTCGCGTTGTGAGAGACCAACAGCATGTCGGGGCCACGAGCCCCATCAACTACCGGGCACCCCGCTCAAGCGCGAAGAGCCCAGTAAGGGGCGGTCAGGTCGGTGGGTCGCAACGGGTACTCCAACATCCGAACCGCGGCGAAGACGCCGGCCGCCGCGTACAGGAACAGCCCGACGCCCCAGGTGAACACCGCGAGGGCGGCGAGGAGCCGGTCCAGTTCGCGGTAGACCGGTTGGAGCGTGGCCGCGGCGATGGCCACCGACTCGCTGGCGACGACCCAGATGAACCACGTTCCGTTCGCCTTCGCGAGGACGGGACGCTCCGCCGTGCCGAGCACGGCGGTCCACGGGACGACATATCCGAGCACCAGCCACGTCGCCGCCGCGCCCACGAGTAGTACGGCCGCGGTGGAATGCCAGCCGTCCATCATCAGGCGTACGCCGAGCACGTTGCTGCCCGCGACGAAGGTGAAGAAGCCGAACGCCCGTCCGGAATCGGCGAGATCGGCGCGGACCTCGTCGCGGAACGCGAAGAACCGCCACACCGACAGGGCCACCAGCGTCGCGTATCCGATCGCGGACACGATCAGCAGCACGGCCGATGCGAGGTGGAAACCGCGGAGGTGGAGTCCGGTGGACACGATTCCGCCGGCCATGACGAAGGCGAAGTAACGCGGCGCGAGGATGCGGACTTCTTCGCGGAGACGGGAAGGGGCCTGCACTGCGTGCCCGCTACTTCAGCAGGCGGGACATCCGCCGGTCGGCGAGGACCTTCCCTCCGGTCTGGCAGGTCGGGCAGTACTGGAACGAACGGTCGGTGTAGGAGACCTCGCGGACGGTGTCGCCGCACACCGGGCACGGCTCACCGGTGCGGCCGTGCACGCGCAGCCCCGACCGTTTCTCGCCCTTGAGGCGCGCCGCGTCCTGCCCGACCGAGCGCGTGACGGCATCGGTCAGCACCGACCGCATCGCCCCGTACAGCGCGGTCACCTCGTCGTCGGTCAGCCGTCCGGCGGTCGCGAACGGTGACTGCTGCGCGACGTGCAGGATCTCGTCGGAGTAGGCGTTGCCGATGCCCGCGAGAATCTTCTGGTCGATCAGCAACGTCTTGAGGCGCGAGGTGCTGTCGGTCAGGAGCTCGGCGAACTCGTCGCGGGTGAGGGCGAGCGCGTCGGGGCCGAGGCGGGCGATGCCGGGCACCTGCTGCGGATCGTCGACAATCCAGACCGCGAGGCGCTTCTTCGTGCCGGCCTCGGTGAGATCGAAGGCCGGTGTCGTCGCGTCGGGGGCGAACAGGTGCACGCGGAGGGCGAGCGGACCGCGACCGAGTTTCGGGGGAGTCTGCGACGGTTCGTCGAGCCAGCGCAACCAGCCGCCGCGCGACAGGTGCGTGATCAGGTGCAGCCCCGAGCAGTCGATCGCGAGGAACTTGCCGAAGCGCACCGCTCCGGTGATGTCGCGTCCCTGCAGCGCCGTGATCGGCGGGTCGGCCGTCTGCAGTACGTTCAGCGCC
The DNA here is from genome assembly GCF_001886355.1 of Rhodococcus sp. 2G. Taxonomy (NCBI): domain Bacteria; kingdom Bacillati; phylum Actinomycetota; class Actinomycetes; order Mycobacteriales; family Nocardiaceae; genus Rhodococcus; species Rhodococcus sp. 2G. The sequence goes on from NZ_CP018063.1 coordinate 263,518, forward strand.
GCGACGTCGATGCGTCCGATGACGCTGCCGACCGCGTGCTCGCGCAGGAACACCGCAAGTGCTTCCACCTCGGGGAGCTCGGGCATGGGAACAGGCTACGGTCGCCGGGCCGTTCGCGGGTGGCGACGGACACCTTCGACCCACCGATAGACTGCGCTCGTGACTGTGTCGACGCCCTACGAAGACCTGATGCGCCTGATCCTCGAGACCGGCGCGGAGAAGGCGGACCGTACCGGAACCGGCACGCGGAGCCTGTTCGGCCATCAGATGCGCTTCGATCTGTCCGAGGGCTTCCCGCTGATCACCACGAAGAAGGTGCACCTGAAGTCCATCGTCTACGAGTTGCTGTGGTTCCTGCGCGGCGACTCCAACGTCAAGTGGCTGCAGGAGCACGGCGTGACGATCTGGGACGAGTGGGCCGCACCCGACGGCGATCTGGGCCCGGTCTACGGCGTGCAGTGGCGCTCGTGGCCGACCCCCGACGGGCAGCACATCGACCAGATCGGCCAGGTGATCGAGACCCTGCGCACCGACCCCGATTCGCGGCGCATCCTCGTCTCGGCGTGGAACGTGGCCGAGCTCGACAAGATGGCGCTCATGCCGTGCCACGCCTTCTTCCAGTTCTACGTGGCCGACGGCAAGCTCAGCTGCCAGCTCTACCAGCGCAGCGCCGACATGTTCCTCGGCGTGCCGTTCAACATCGCCAGCTACGCGCTGCTCACCCACATGGTCGCGCAGCAGACCGGACTCGAGCCGGGAGAGTTCATCTGGACCGGCGGCGACTGCCACATCTACTCGAACCACATCGAGCAGGTCACGGAGCAGCTCACCCGTGATCCGTATCCCTACCCGACGTTGAAGCTGCACCCGCGCGACTCGATCTTCGACTACCGCTACGAGGACGTCGAGGTGGTCGGCTACCGGCACCACCCGGCGATCAAGGCGCCGGTGGCCGTCTGATGGGGGATGTCACCCTCGTCTGGGCTCAGGCACGTGGTGGTGTGATCGGCCGGGAGAACACCATCCCGTGGCACATCCCCGAGGACATGGCGTTCTTCAAGGACGCGACGATGGGAAAGCCGGTGATCATGGGCCGGCTCACCTGGGATTCACTGCCGCCGAGGTTCCGGCCGCTACCGGGACGCCGGAACATCGTCGTCACCCGCAACGTCGAGTGGTCGGCCCAGGGCGCCGAGACCGCGACGAGCCTCGAGGACGCACTGACACTCGCCCGTGAGGACGAGGTCGTCGTCATGGGTGGGGGCCAGATCTACGCGCAGGCGATGCCGTTCGCGAAGCAGCTGCTCGTGACCGAGGTCGACCTCGACGTCGCAGGAGATGCGACCGCACCTCCGATCGGCGCCGAGTGGGTGGCGGATCCCGGAGAATGGCTGACGTCCACCAAGGGAATCAGGTTCCGCTGGATCCGGTACGCCCGAAGCTGAGTTCTCGCGGCGGCATCTGAGCGATACTGCGGTACATGGACAAGCTCTCCTTGACCGCCATGGCACGGCAGCAGCTCAAACTCGCAGCGACGTCCAGCAGCGGACGCAGCTCCCAGACGGTTTTCGGTGGGCATACCAAGCACCTGCGGCAGACCGTCGTCGCGTTGCTGGCGGGGCACGAACTCGGCGAGCACGACAGCCCGGGCGAGGCGACCCTGCAGGTGCTGTCGGGTCAGCTCCAGCTCGTCGCCGGCAACGACGTGTGGAAGGGTTCGGCGGGCGACATGATCATCATCCCGCCGGTCCGGCACAGCGTCAGCGCCATCGAGGACGTCGCCTTCCTGCTCACCGTCGCCAAGTAGCGTCGCTCACTGCACGCGCCGAGTAGCGACGCTCATTGCGCGCGTCGAGAAGCGGCGCTTACTGAACAGGTGCCGGAGCGGCGTACCCGCGGTAGCCCTCCCACGCGAGGCGGCGCTCGCGACGCGGATCGTGCTCGATGCGCGTGACCTCGTCGAAAATCACTGTCGCGCGGTCCTTCTCGTCGTAGGGTGGCCACGACGGCAGTGGTTCACCGTGCCGGGCCACGTTCAGCCACTGGCGCTGCATCGCCCCGGCGGCCGTCCGCAGACCACGTCGCCCACCGAGTGCCGTGAGCGCCCGGCCGAGCGGTTCGTCGGTCTGGTCGAAGACCGCGAGCAACTCCACCGCGTGCGTCGCATCGAAGCCCGTCCACCGCAGCACTCGCGGCGCGAGATCGAAGCGGTACATGAAGGTCGGCGCGAAACGCGAATGTGCCTGCGCGAACTGCACGGACGGATACCAGAAGGTGAGGTCGCCGCCGAGATCGATCGCGGCACGCTCGTCCGGATATCCCGGATAGATCCCCGTGATGCGATCCTTCGCCTCGGGATCGGTCGCGGCGAACAGTGCGTCGATCCGCCGAGGGTTCGTCGGCAGCGCGTCGAGGAACTTCGGGAACAGTGCACCTTCGCGGTCGTTCGTCCCGAGCACGAGCGGAACGGGATGCGCCGCGCCCGTCTCGTACGCCTCGAGCGGTTGGAGCGGAACGAAATCGCCGTCGACGACCGGGCCGAAGGGATGCAGACCGGGAGTCGCGCGCAGTACCTGCGCCCCGAGGCGCGATCCCACCCGCCCGAGTTCGACGGGGGAGGTGTCGAGCAGCGCCTGCGCGGCGGTATCCGGATCGGCACCGAGCAGTTCGACGAACTTCCGGCCCCATTCGGCCGAGCGGTCGGAGGTGACGACGAGATTCGGCGCCGGGCTCTGTGCGATCGCGGCGGAGAACAATCCGCGCGCGGCGGGTGTCGCGAGCAGGGTCGTCACCGAGGTGCCGCCGGCGGACTCGCCGAAGATCGTCACGTTGTCGGGGTCGCCGCCGAAGGCCGCGATGTTGCGCTGGACCCATTCGAGCGCCGCCACCTGGTCGCGCAGACCGAGATTGGAATCGAATCGGACCGAATCGGTGGAGAAGGACCCGAAGTCGAGATAGCCGAGCGCTCCGAGGCGGTAGTTGATCGACACGTAGACTACGTCGCCGCGTCGGACCAGCGACTCGCCGCCGTAGACCGACAGGGCACTCGTGCCGAGGGTGAAGGCGCCGCCGTGGATGAACACCATGACCGGTCGCGGTGCATGGACCCGACCGGCGGGGGCGAGCACGTTGAGGGTCAGGCAGTCCTCGTCGGGACGCACTCGCACCCCGCGACGACCGGTCTCGGCGTAGCGCGGACGCTGCGGGGCGGCATTTCCGAACTGCGTCGCATCGCGCACTCCCGTCCAGGGCTCGACCGGTTGCGGCGCCCGCAGCCGCAGCGGGCCCACCGGGGGAGCGGCGTAGGGAATGCCGCGCCAGGCGAGGAGGTCGCCGAGCCGGGTGCCGCGGACGGTTCCGTCGGCGAATGTGACGTGGGTCTCGGGCGTCATGCTCCGCACTGTACGTGACGGGGCGTCACGGTAGCCGCCGTGTCCACCGTCGACGTCACCAGAAGTGGGGCTCGAGGCCTCGGCCCGCGAGCTCTGCCCGTACGTAGGTGCGCAGCGTCGCGGTGTCGGGGAAGCGCTCCTCGTCGAGGGCGACGAACGCGAGTGTGTACCGCTCGTCGGTGTGGCAGGCGTAGACCGACAGGCGGGTCGTGGTGCGGGCCGGCCGGGTGTCGAGTCCCGGGTGCATAGCGCGCATCGCGATCCCGGTGGTGCGGTACGGGCCCAGCGTGGTGAGCTCGCGGGGCACCACGCCGATGTTGGAACACAACAGGTCCCGCTCACCGGCACCGCGCGCGACGCGGGCGGCGATCCGGTCGGGGAGGAGTTGCAGGATCTCGGCCGGCATGTTGTGCGGCGCGCCCTCCCGCGGCTGCGAATAGGCGTGCGCGGCGCGGGCGCGGATGGAGGCGAGCGTGTCGCCGTCGTCGACGGTGATCCCCACCATCGACACGCCGTTGGAGACGGTTCCCTCCTTCCGGTCGTCGACCGGAACGGAGATGCGCACGGGGAACGGGATGCGGGCGCGCCGGGCGACACCGGCGGACGCGGCGAGCAGCAGGGCGTTCGGGCTGCCGTCCTCCGCGGCCGCGACGGCCTTCCACTGCGCCGCGTCGACGTCGACGAGCGCGGTGCGCGGTCGCGAGTGCACCGTCTGCGGCGCGGGCGGTTTCTCCGTGCGAGGTGTGTACTTCACGCGGCGCAGCCCGCTGCCGACCTTCCGGAACAACTGCATCGCATCGCGTAGGTCGGATTGGCGACCGGGGTCGGGTCGTCGCGGCCGGTCGGCGAGCGCGTCGGCGACCGCGCGGACGAATCCCCGCGCGTCGGTCAGGACGTGCGAGCACACGATCGACAGTGCGGTGCCGCCGCTCGTGAGTCGGGTCGCGGCGACCGCCCAGCCGGGACCGAGCTCGGGATCGACGTCCACGTTCGCGTGCTCGTCGGCCCAGGCGAGGAGCTCGTCGTCGGGGATGGGGGTCGCGGGATAGCGCAGTGGATGGACGTGCGTGTTGGGTTCGAAGCGGGGGCGTGCACCGGGAACCCGGGGACGGACCACACGGCGACCGAGCGGGCCTTCGGACAGCACGTCGTGCAGGGACAGCAACAGGGTCGCGTCCACGGTCTCGTCGGTGCGCCACAGACCCTGCATCACCGACGGCAGGCCGGTTCCTTTGTGGCGGTGGAGGAACATCTCGTCCACGACGCTCAGGCGATTCACAATCCCGACCGTAGCGCCGACCGTTGACCGAAGCACTGAACCGAGGTTCAATCCTTGGTGTGGCGTACCGGCGGACACCCGCAGTGCAGGAGCGACTCGACGCGCAGCGCGAGGCGATCGCCGCTGCCGCCGTGACTCTGCTCAGCGAACGCGGATACAGCGGACTGTCCGTCTCGGCGGTCGCCGAACGGGCCGGCGTCGCCACCGGCAGCGTCTACCGGCACTACGTCGACAAGTCCGATCTCATGGTGCGGATCTTCCGGGAACTGTGCGAGCGGGAGGTCGAGGCCGTGACGTCCGCGGCCGCAACCGGATCCGGTGCCGACCGGGTGACCGCGGTGGTCGACACCTTCTCCCGCCGTGCGCTGCGCAATCCCACCCTCGCCTACGCCCTGCTCGCCGAACCGGTCGACGCCGCGGTCGACGCCGAACGACTCGTGTTGCGCCGCGCCTTCGCAGCGGCCTTCGCGAACGCCGTGCGCCACGGCGTCGAGACCGGTGAATTCCCCGAACAGGACGTCGAGCTCACCGCCGCGGCGCTCGTCGGGGCTGTCGGTGAGGTGCTCACCGGTCGCCTCCCCGGCGCGGCCGACGGTCGCCTTCGAGACAGTGCGGCCGACGGTCGCCTTCGAGACAGCGCGGCCGGATCCACCGTCCCCGACCTCGTCGTCCTCGTACTGCGAGCGGCGGGGCATCTGCCTTCCGGAACGACTCAGGAGTGAAGCCGTGAATTTCCCCGCCACCCACGAAGTGTTCAACCAGGTACCGGACCTCGAGCCCTACGGGGCCGCCGACGACCCCGCCCTCCTCGAAGGACTGCGCCGCGAAGGGGCGAGTTGGGCCGAGGACGAGGTCCGCGAACTCGGCGCCCTCGCCGGCACCGCCCGTGCCCAGGACTGGGGGCGGCTCGCCAACGAGTATCCGCCCGTGCTGCACACCCACGACCGCTACGGCCACCGCGTCGACGAGGTCGAGTTCCATCCGCACTGGCACGACCTGATGACCGTCGCCGTCGAGAACGGCCTGCACGCGGCACCCTGGCGCGACCCGCGTCCCGGCGCGCACGTTGCCCGTGCCGCGAAGTTCTACGTGTGGGGGCATACCGATGCCGGGCACATGTGCCCGATCTCGATGACCTACGCCGCGATCCCGGCGCTGCGCCACAACGCCGAACTCGCCGAGCGCTACGAGCCGCTGCTGGCCGCGCCGCACTACGACTTCGGGCTGCGCGAACCCTCCACGAAACGTGGCCTGATCGCCGGGATGTCGATGACCGAGAAGCAGGGCGGTTCCGACGTCCGCGCCAACACCACCACCGCGACCCCCAACGCCGACGGTTCGTACACGATCGTCGGGCACAAGTGGTTCACGTCCGCGCCGATGTCCGACCTGTTCCTCACGCTCGCGCAGACCGAGCACGGACCGTCGTGCTTCCTGCTCCCGCGCGTCCTGCCCGACGGCACCCGCAACGCCATCCGCATCCAGCGGCTGAAGGACAAGCTCGGCAACAAGTCGAACGCCTCCTCCGAGATCGAGTACGAGAACGCGATCGGCTGGCTCGTCGGCCCGGAAGGTCGCGGCATCAACACCATCATCGAGATGGTGAACATGACGCGACTCGACTGTGTCATCGGCTCGGCCGTGAACATGCGGATCTCGACGTTGCGCGCGGTTCACCATGCCCGTCACCGGAAGGCGTTCGGCGCGTTGCTCGTCGACCAGCCGCTCATGCGCAACGTCCTCTCCGATCTCGTCGTCGAGTCCGATGCCGCGACGACGATGATGATGCGTCTGGCCGGGGCGACCGACCGCGCCGCCGGGGACGAGCAGGAGGCCGCCCTGCGCCGCATCGCGCTGGCCGTCACCAAGTACTGGGTGTGCAAGCGGGCACCCGCGGTCGCCGCCGAAGCCCTCGAATGCCTCGGCGGCAACGGCTACGCCGAGGAATCGGGCATGCCGCGGCTCTATCGCGAGTCGCCGCTCATGTCGATCTGGGAAGGATCCGGCAACGTCGCGGCACTCGACGCGCTGCGTGCAATGGCGCGGCAACCCGACACCGTCGAGGCGTTCTTCACCGAGGTCAGGCTTGCGGAAGGTGCCGATCCGCGGCTCGATTCGGCCATCGCCCGGATCGGCAAGGAACTCGCCGACCTCGAGGACGCCGAGTACCGGGCACGGCGGGTCGTGGAGCTCATGGCCCTGGCCCTGCAGGGCGCGCAGCTCGTCCGGCACGGACATCCTGCCGTCGCGGAGGCGTTCTGCCGCAGTCGGCTCGACGACGACTGGGGCATCGCGATGGGCACACTGCCGACCGGCGTGGACACCGCCGCGATCCTCGACCGGGTCTGACGAGGGCGGGTCCGATCCTGCGGCGCTGTCACCCGTCTCAGGTCGAGGGCATACTGGAATACGTCCTGCGAGGAATCGACTACGGGTGGAGCCCGTCATGATCGGCAGCAACGAATGGTGGGAGTGGGGTCGGCAGATCGCACTCGCGGTGACCGAGCCGCATGCACTGCACCGTGCCCGCATGATCGTGCGCGGCGTCGTCGCCGAATCCGAGGCGGTGAGCGACAGCCGCCGGGGCGACGCCGAGATCCACTCCGTCAACCTCGCGCAGGGCACTCCGGTCACGATGAGCCCCCGACTGGCATCGATGGTGCGGTCGGCGCTGTGGGCGGCCCGCATGACGGGCGGGACCATCACCCCGGTCGACTCCGACGACGCCTCCGTCGATGCCGGAGCCATCCCGCCGATCCATCCCATCCCCACCTACCGCGACGTGCAGATCGACGGAGACATCGTGCTCGCTCCTTTCGGGGTGAGTCTCGAACTCGGCGCGACGGCCGTGGCCGACACCGTCGACTACTCCGCGGCGCTCGTCGCGAATCTGCTCGAATGCGGGGCGCTCGTGCGCATCGGCGACGTGATGGCCACCGCGGGGCACGCGCCTGCCGGGGGATGGCAGGTGCCGCTCCCGGACCGGGGCTCGGTCGAACTGCCGGCCGGATCGGCGATGGCGTCGCACACCAGCGACGTCGCCGACCCCGAGCGGTGGCGTCTCGTCAGCGTCATCGCTCCCGACGCGGTGTGGGCTCATGCGGCCGCGGCGACGGCGTTGCAGCGGGGCATCGGAGCCCTGTCGTGGCTCGAACAGTACGACCTGCCGGCGCGTCTCGTCGACACGCACGGACGGGTCCGGACCACCACGGCCTGGTCCGATCCGAAGGCTGCTTGATCTCTCGAGCAGGGTGCGGTCAGGCTGACAACAGTGGGCGAAATACCTGACACTACATGATACTTTCTGATACTCACTCAACCGCGCGCATCGGAGAGGCCGCCGAATATCGGAACATGTCAGTCGTCGGGGGTGCGTAAGGCAGCGGCGGAAGGCCGGTTGCCTTCTCGCCGTACGGGTTCCGGTCAGCGCATTTTCGAGCAAGCAGACCTCGACCTGTATCTCGGTCGGCCCGCAGCCGGGAGGACGCCCTCGGCCCGGATCGAAGCGTTGTACTGCCGTGTGTCGGGCTCCGCAGGGCAGGAATCATCGCTCGCCAATCAAGAGGCGATGTTGCGCGAGAGCGCCACCGGTGCCGTGTACCGGGTGTACAAGGACCGTGGATCCGGGCTGCGAGAGAAGCTGGCCGGATTGGATCGGTTGCTCGACGACGCCGCCCGGGGACACTTCACGGTGGTACGGGTGGTGTGGCGGGATCGCTTGGCACGGTTCGGGGTGGTGTGGATCGAACGGTACCTGTCGGTGGTCGGAGTTACCGTCGAGGTGCTGCGTGAGCAGGGCGAGATATCGCTGGCGGAGGAACTGATGGACGACTTCATGGCACTGCTGGCGTCGTTTTCGGGTCGGTTCTACCGGCTGCGGTCGAAGCAGAACCAACGTCGACTTCTCGATGATGCGGGGGCACGGTTGGGCAGGGATGAGCAATGACCGACACCACCGACCACTGTCGGTTCGCTTTTACCACCCGACCGTATCTCGCAGTCGACGACACCACCGGAGATCCGATCGGACTCGACGATCTCGACACCCGTATCCGATGGCTGCTCGACCTGATCACCGGCGCCGAAACCGAACTACTCACACGTCTGTGGCATCCCGCCACCTTCGACACCCTCTCCGCCGGCCGCGACCGCGACGGCCGGGCTCTGCCGAAACACGGGCACGTCGTCGCCGCTCGTCTCGGCTGGGCCCCGACCTACCCGGACGGAGTGTATGTGCCGTCACGGGTGTCACGGGTGGTCACCGCACAGGCCACCGCGACGCTACGGACCTCGGCCTACCGCGACACTGCTATCGCGTCGCTCTCGGCCCGGTTCGATCCCGCTACCGGGCGTATCGCCCCGCCTGCCGGTGGGGAGGTGCCCGTGCCGTCGGGCTTCGCCCGAGGTGTACGGCGGCAGTTGCTCGCCCGTACCCGCCGGGCCGATGCTGCGGGTGCATCGACCTCGGGCGCGGCGACCACAGACGATGCCGCCTCGGATGCGGCAACCTCGGATGCTGCAACGTCGGATGCTGCGCAGCCCGAACGGCTGCGGATCACCGACATCCAAACCCCACCGAAGGTCACCGCGATGGCCCGCCTGTCCGCCGCCGACAAACAACTCACCGAGCTCACCGTCACCGACCGCACGATGGTGCTGACGGTGAAACTCCCGACCACCGCGACACCCACCACGCGAGCGCAATGGCGGGCGGTGCGGTTGACCGCCGCGCTCCCGCCGCACCTGCACGGTCGCCCGATTACTGCGTGGCATCTGCCGACCCTGACCCTCGACGGCCGGGGTCTGCTGCTGCGCTGCGCGGCCACCGAAGCCGTCCCCACCGGTGACCTGAGCAGTGCCACGGTCGCGGTGGGGGTGGACTGGTCACCGTCGGCCCTCGGGGCCGCCGCGATCGCCACCGATACCGGTGACGGGTTGGTCTCCGATTTTCGGGGTTACACCTACGATGACCGCGGTCTCGGTATCAAACTCGCCCGCCTGCAGACCGAAGGCCAATTCCTGCACCGCAAGGCCGCCCGCCTGCGCCAGCTGGCCGAGAATGCGCCACCCCAGGTGCGGTCGGAGTTGGAAGCGAAGATCGCCGTGCTCGACGAGAATCGCACCGCGGTCGGTGCCAAGCGGAGAAAGATCAACCGGGAGCTGGCGTTTCATTTCGCGCGTCAGGTCACCGACTACGCGGTCGCCGCCGACGCGACGATGATCGCCGTCGAAGATCTCGCGACCCTCGAACCGCGTGGGCGTGGCCGGGTGAACAACAATCGGGCGGCGCAGTCCGCGCGCCGCAAGGCCGCCGACGCGCTGGCGCATACTGCCGCACGGGTGGGTGTGGTGGCGGTGACGGTGCCGGCGAAGGGGTCGTCGGCGTGGTGTCCGGGTTGCAACGAGGAACTTGCCCGGCCGAAGGGATATCACGATGCCTGGTGCGAATCCTGTCGACTTGGAGGGAATCGTGATCGTGTGGCGGGGGTGAACCTCGCCAAACGCGCTCTCCTCGGCCGAGGTGCGGCGGTCCGCACCCGCGCTGGGCGCCTGGAGATCCGCACCACCGAGCATGCGCCGGTGCGCCGGTGCCGGGACAAGACCGGCCCTACCCCGGGCAGGCCGCGGCATCGCCGGGTCCGCCATAGTGTTCCGGCCCCGACTCCCGCTGAGGGGGTGAACACGTTGAAGCCTCGTCCTGCACCTGAAGCGTCGGTGTGGGACACGGTCGAGCCCGCGGCATCGGATGATGTCTCGGGTAGCCGTGAGGAACGTGGATCTGGGCCGCCTGGCATGTAGGTGGCAGGAAGTATCAGGTTTACGTAGACGCTCCGTCGCGCAGGTTGCGGTAGATCTCGATCAGGTGGTCGGTGGACGCGTCGCCGGTGTCGGGTGTGTCGTCGCCGGCGAGGACGGTCTGCAGGGCGGTGGCCTGGGTCTTGCCGAGTTCGACGCCCCACTGGTCGAACGAATCGATCCCCCACACGATGCCTTGGACGAAGGTCTGGTGTTCGTAGAAGGCGATGATCTGCCCGACCACCGAGGGGGTGAGTTCGGGGGCGAGGATCGTCGTCGACGGCCGATCCCCGGGCATCACCTTGTGCGCGACCAACGCCTCGTCGACGCCGTCGGCACGGACCTCGTCGGCATCACGCCCGAAGGCCAACACTTTGGCCTGGGCGAACATGTTCGCCAGCAACAACACCTGCATGCTGGTCTGCCCGTCGCGGGCGGGTAGGTCGTCGCCGCTACGGGCCAGGCCGAGGAAGTCGACGGGGACGATCTCGGTGCCCTGGTGCAACAGCTGGAAGAAGGCGTGCTGACCGTTGGTACCGGGCTCACCCCAGAACACCTCCCCGGTCGGACACACCACCGGTGTGCCGTCGGCGCGCACGGATTTACCGTTCGATTCCATGGTCAGCTGCTGCAGATAGGCCGGCAGCCGCGCCAGATCCTGCGCATACGGCACCACCGCCCGCGAGCGGTGGCCGAGGACGCTCGCATTCCACACCCCGATCAACCCGGCCAGCAACGGTGCATTCTGTGCCGGCTGCGCGGTGGCGAAGTGGGTGTCGAGGGCGTGCATGCCGGCGAGGAACTCGCCGAACCGCTCGCGGCCGATCGCGCACATGACCGCCAGGCCGATGGCCGAACCCACCGAATAACGCCCGCCGACCCAGTCCCAGAACTCGAACATGTTCGCCGGGTCGATACCGAACTCGACCACCCGCTCGGTGTGCGTCGACACCGCGACGAAATGCTTCGCCACGGCGTCCTCCCCGAGGGCGTCGACGAGCCAGCGGCGGGCGGCGGTGGCGTTGGAGAGGGTTTCGAGGGTGGAAAACGTCTTCGACGCGACGACGAACACGGTCGTCGCCGGGTCCAGGTCGGCCAGCGCCGCGGTCAGATCCGCCGGGTCGACGTTGGAGACGAACCGCGCCGCCGGCCCGTCATGAAAACGCCGCAACGCGCGGGTGACCATCGCCGGACCCAGATCGGAGCCGCCGATGCCGATGTTGACCACCGTGGCGATCGGCTGCCCGGTGGCGCCGCGCCAGTCGCCGCTGCGGAGGCGGTCGGTGAACTCGCCCATCCGGTCGAGCACGGCATGGACATCGGCGACGACATCGACCCCGTCGACGACCAGTTCCGCCTCGCGGGGCAGGCGCAGGGCGGTGTGCAGCACCGCCCGATCCTCGGTGACGTTGATGTGCGCACCCGAGAGCATCGCCTCCCGAGCCGCGGCGATCCCCGCGGTGTCGGCGAGCTCGAGCAGGGCCTGCACGACCGGGGTGTCGAGGCGTTGCTTGCTGAAATCGATCACCAGATCCCCGGCAGGGACCGTCAACGCCGAGACCCTGTCGGGTTCGGTGGTGAACAACTGCCGCAGCGACACCGATTCGAGCCGGTCGCGATGGTCTTCAAGAGCTTTCCACGGTGCCGTTGCGGTTACGTCGCTCATGTCGTCGACAGTAGTGCGCCCCGACACGGTGCGCCCGGTGTGCAACTGGGCCCCGGTGTGTGACGAAGGGATCCCTCGGTTTCCCACAGCGAGCGACCGCGACGCGCATGATGGGGCATATGGATGCTGCAGAACTGATTCGGTCCGTCCCCACCGACCTGTTCCTCGGCGGTGAGTGGGTGGCGGCCGAGAACGGAGCCACCTTCGGAGTCCACGATCCCGCGACCGGTGACGAACTCACCCGTGTCGCCGATGCCGCGCCCGGTGATGCCTTGCGGGCCCTCGACGCGGCCGTCGCGGCCGGTCCGGAATGGGCTGCGACCCCGCCGCGAGAACGCGCCGAACTGTTGCGGACGGTGTGGCGGAAGATCACCGAACGCGCCGACGACTTCGCGCTGCTCATGACACTCGAGATGGGTAAGGCACTACCGGAGAGCCGATCGGAGGTGACCTACGGCGCCGAATTTCTGCGATGGTTCTCCGAGGAGGCGGTCCGCATCGCCGGTCGCTACACGCCCGCCCCTGCCGGCACCGGTCGCGTTCTCGTGACGAAACAACCCGTCGGTCCCTGCCTGGCCATCACACCGTGGAACTTCCCGCTCGCGATGGGAACCCGCAAGATCGGTCCCGCCCTCGCGGCGGGATGCACGATCATCGTCAAGCCCGCGTCCGAGACGCCCCTCACGATCCAGCTGCTCGCGCAGCTCTTCGACGAGGCAGGACTACCCAAGGGTGTCCTGTCGGTGCTCCCGTCTTCACATGCCGGTGAGGTCACCGGGCCGCTCCTCGAGGATCCCCGGCTGCGCAAGCTCACCTTCACCGGCTCCACCGAGGTCGGGCGCATGCTCGCCGAGAAGGCCGGTCGTTCGCTGCTGCGCACCTCGCTCGAGCTCGGAGGCAACGCGCCGTTCGTCGTCTTCGAGGACGCCGACCTCGACGCCGCGGTCGAGGGCGCGGTGGCAGCCAAGCTGCGCAACGGGGGAGAGGCCTGCACGGCCGCGAACCGCTTCCACGTCCACAACTCGGTGCGCGACGCCTTCGTCGCCAAGCTCACCGAACGCATGGCGTCGTACAAGCTCGGGCCGGGAACGGACCCCGACGCGACGCTGGGCCCCCTGGTCAACGAGAACCAGAAGAAGACCGTGATCGAACTCGTGCAGGACGCGGTGTCGGCGGGTGCCTCGGTGCGCCTGGGCGGTGAACCCGCGGACGGACCGGGATGGTTCTACCCGGCCACCGTGCTCGACGACGTGCCGAAGCAGGCCCGCATCCTGCAGGAAGAGGTCTTCGGGCCGGTCGCGGCCGTCACCGGCTTCGACACCGAGGAGGAAGCCCTCGCAGCGGCGAACGATACCCGCTACGGGCTCGCTGCCTACATCTTCACGCGCGACCTCGACCGGGCCCTGCGCGTGTCGCATGCGCTCGAAACGGGCATCGTCGGTGTGAACCGCGGTGTCGTCTCGGATGTCGCGGCCCCCTTCGGCGGAATCAAGGATTCCGGGCTGGGACGCGAGGGCGGTACCGAAGGCATCGAGGAATTCCTCGAAACCAAGTACATCGCCCTGCAGTAGGGAACTCGGCGATGGTCGGGACGGCCTCGCCGTCAGTGACGCGGACGGCCACGCCGTCAGTGACGCGGACGGCCTCGCCGTCAGTGACGCGGACGGCCTCGCCGTTAGTGGCCCAGGCGGCCACGCCCGAGGCGGAGCAGCAGCATCGCCAGGGTGTGGCCTTCCTGGCCCAACTCGCTGAACCGCTCGAGGACCTTCATCTCGCGGCTGTGCACGAGACGGGTACCGCCGGACGCCATGCGGGTACGCCCGATCATGCGGGAGACCTCGGTGCGGCGCTTGACCGCGGCCAGGATCTCGGCGTCGAGACGATCGATCTCCTTGCGGAGCTCCTCGATCTCGGCCTCGGTGGGCACTGCGGTGTCGTCGGTCGCGGCCGGTGTTCCGGCGTTCGCCTGGTCCGGCTCGCCGGAAAGGGAAGAATCGATGTGCGTGCTCATGTCGTCTCCTCGCATCTGCTCTGAAGGATCGCCCGTATGGGAGCGGCTGTTACCGGTATCGGGTCGGGCCGGCAGTCGGGAATCGACAGCGACAACCGGAACTCGATCCGAGCCTGCAAAGGACAGAAGACATGGTCTCCAGTTTGCCACTCACCATGTAGGCCCTGCCACTCGGCTTGATCGACTGTGTGGTCCGGATCCGTTGTCCGAACGGTCCGGTAGTTTGGTGAAACGATGAACACTCCCGTCGCGCTCGCAAACTCCCGCCCCGGATCCGATGCTCTTCTCGAAGGGCTCAATCCGCAGCAGCGGGAAGCGGTCACGCACGAAGGAGCCCCGCTGCTGATCGTCGCGGGCGCGGGCTCCGGCAAGACTGCGGTGCTCACGCGTCGCATCGCCTATCTGCTGGCCGAGCGCGGCGTCGTCCCTGGTCAGGTGCTCGCCATCACGTTCACCAACAAGGCCGCCGCCGAGATGCGCGAGCGGGTGGCGGCTCTGGTGGGGCCGCGCGCGAATGCGATGTGGGTCTCGACCTTCCACTCGAGCTGCGTCCGGATCCTGCGCGCGCAGGCGGGTCTGCTGCAGGGCATGAATTCGAATTTCACGATCTACGACGCCGACGATTCCCGTCGTCTGCTCACGATGATCGCGAAGGATCTCGAACTCGACAGCAAGAAGTACTCCGCCCGGCTGCTGTCCACACAGATCTCGAACCTGAAGAACGAATTGATCGGGCCGGAAGAAGCCGCCCACGAGGCGGAGACCGATTCGGCGGCCACCGAACTCACCCGCGTCGTCGCTCGGGTCTACGCGCACTACCAGCAGCGCCTGCGCACGGCGAACGCCTTCGACTTCGACGACCTCATCGGCGAGACGGTGGCGCTGCTGCAGGCTCATCCGCAGGTCGCCGAGTACTACCGGCGCCGGTTCCGTCACGTCCTGGTCGACGAGTACCAGGACACCAACCACGCGCAGTACGTGCTGGTGCGCACCCTCGTGGGCGATCCGGAGGAGGAATCCGCCGTGCCCCCGAGCGAACTGTGCGTGGTGGGCGACGCCGACCAGTCGATCTACGCCTTCCGCGGCGCCACGATCCGCAACATCGAGGAGTTCGAGCGCGACTATCCGCAGGCGCGCACGATCCTGCTCGAACAGAATTACCGCTCCACCCAGAACATCTTGTCGGCGGCCAATTCCGTCATCTCCAAGAACATGGGTCGCCGCGAGAAGCGGCTGTGGACCGATTCGGGTGAGGGCGAACTCATCACCGGCTACGTCGCCGACAACGAGCACGACGAGGCGCGGTTCGTCGCCGCCGAGATCGACCGGCTCGTCGACGGCGGCGACACCACCTACTCCGACATCGCGGTGTTCTACCGCACCAACAATGCCTCCCGCGCGTTCGAGGACGTCTTCATCCGGCACGGTGTGCCCTACAAGGTCGTCGGCGGTGTGCGGTTCTACGAGCGCAAGGAGGTGCGCGACGTCGTTGCGTACCTGAAGGTGCTCGACAACCCCGACGACACGGTGAGCCTGCGCCGCATCCTCAACACCCCTCGCCGCGGTATCGGCGATCGTGCCGAGGCGTGCGTGGCGGTGCACGCCGAGCGGCTCGGTGTGAGCTTCGGGCAGGCCCTCGCCGACGCCGCGGCCGGCAAGGTCGCGCTGCTGAACACGCGGGCGCAGAAGGCGATCGCCGGTTTCGTCGAGATGATGGACGGCCTGCGGGCGATGCTCGTCGCGAGCGACGCCGACGGCAACGACATGGTGGACATCGGCGACGTCGTCGAGGCGATCCTCGATCGCACCGGATACAGCGCCGAGTTGTCGGCGAGCGACGACCCGCAGGACGGCGCCCGTCTCGACAACCTCCACGAACTCGTCAGCGTGGCAAGGGAATTCAGTGCCGACGTCCGTAACGCGGCCGGGATCGTCGACGACGAACGTGAAGAGGGGGATCCCGAACCAGGATCGCTCGCGGCGTTCCTCGAGAAGGTCTCGCTCGTCGCCGACGCCGACCAGATCCCGGAGAACGAGGCCGGTGTGGTCACGCTGATGACGTTGCACACCGCGAAGGGCCTCGAGTTCCCGGTTGTGTTCGTCACCGGTTGGGAGGACGGCCAGTTCCCGCACATGCGTGCCCTCGGCGATCCGGCCGAGCTGTCCGAGGAACGGCGACTCGCGTATGTCGGCATCACGCGCGCCCGGCGTCGTCTCTATCTCACGCGGGCCGTGTTGCGTTCGTCCTGGGGGCAGCCGCTCACCAATCCGGAATCTCGTTTCCTGCAAGAGATTCCGCAGCACCTCATCGACTGGCGACGCCTCGAGCCCACGCCCGCCCGTGGTCAGGCGATCGGCTCGGGCACTGGTTCACGGTTCGGTGCGGGCGAGCGGCGCGGATCCTCGGGAACACCGAGTTTCGGTGCGGCGCGCGGACGCAACAACCACTTGGTGCTCGACGTCGGCGACCGCGTCAGCCATGACAAGTACGGTCTCGGAACGGTTCTCGAAACTCGGGGCTCGGGCCCCACGGCCACCGTCGTGATCGACTTCGGCAGTGCCGGCAAGGTGCGGTTGATGCTCGTCGGCGGTGTGCCGATGATCAAACTGTGATGCCCTGAAAGCCTGTGTCAGGCGCGGATTCGCACGAAAGAGCGGGTCCGCACCGAAGCGGGAAAGAGGGCGGAACGGGACGCACGCCGAACGTACGGCGGCGAGGTCGGTCAGTCGCGCTGGATGCCGAGGGCGATACCCCGGGTGGCGAGCCACGGGACGGGATCGATCTTGTCGACGCCGTTGAGGTGCACCTCGAAGTGCAGGTGCGGGCCGGTGGAGAAGCCGCGGTTGCCCATGGTGGCGATCTGGTCGCCGGCCATGACGTGTTGACCCACGGTCACCAGGGACTGGTCGATGTGCCCGTACACGGTGATGGTGCCGTCGGCGTGGAGGAGGCGGACCCACATGCCGAAGCCGGAAGCCGGGCCGGAATCGATGACCTCACCGTCGGCGACCGCGAGGATCGGGGTGCCGATGGGGCCTGCGATGTCGACGCCGGCGTGGAGGGTGCCCCAGCGTGCGCCGAAGTTCGAGGTGAACGACCCCGCGGCGGGGAGGACGAACAGCGGGCGACGGGCCGCGGCCTCGCGCGCAGCGCGTTCCTCGCTGAATCGCTGGCCCTTGGCCAGGAGATTCGAGAACTGCGACAGGTCGTTCGGGTCGGCGATGTTGAGCACCTGCGGGGCCTGCGACGGCTCGGCGTCGGCGCTCGGCGCGAACTGTGCGGCCTGCGGCACTGCGGTGGCCGTGATGATCGAGGAATCGGCTTCGCCGGCGGCGAGAGCGACCTCGGAGTGCTCGGTGTTCTGTCCCGGACCACCATTGGCTGCGGCCTGGCCCGCGGCGACCACGGCGCCTGCGGCGACCGCGAAGACTGCGGCGCGGCCCTTGAGGGCAGTGGGGGGAGTGGGAAGTCGATGGGCTCCACCGCGGGATGCGGGAGCGGTGACGTCGGTGCTCTCGTCGCGACGATCCTGCGCGAAGCGGTCGTCGCGGACGGCGTGGCCGAAGGAGTCGGAGTAGTAGGTGGGCTCGGAACCGGGGCCGGTGTTACGGAAGTCCATCGTGGCGGCTTCCCAGGCATTCCAGTCTTCGGGTGCCGATTCGGGACGGCGGGTTCGGCTCTCGGCACTCGGGTTACCAGAGCGCATCGCCATCCTCCGTTCGTGACCTCATCGTTACTTCGACCAGGCGACGGTAACGAAGTGATCGCGGGGGTGGCAAGCCGTAGTTCGTCCGGCGGACGTTATGTGAGTGGCATCACAGTGCAAACCGGGGCAAATTGGGACATGCCCCAGCGGCCGGAGTTCCAAACACTGTTTTCCGACACGTCACGAGTCTGTTGCATCGCGGCAGCGTGGGATCCGGTGTCGGGGAGCGAGTGGGTACCTGTCATTCTGAACCGAGTGCTCCGCTCGAACGTGGCGCCCGCCACGTCCCGGGAGGGGAACTGTGAAGTCGTTCCCGGACCTACGCGCGCGTGACCTGTGCCACATGGGACTGCCGCGCGTGATCCGCGGCCCGGCCGAGAAACTAGAGTCCGAAACGACCCGCTCGATACCCCGGAGCGGGCGTGAACGCAGACGAGACGGTGAGCAGATGGATCTCTTCGAATATCAGGCGAAGGAACTCTTCGCCAAGCATGACGTGCCGACGTCGGCCGGCCGTGTTACCGACACTGTCGCCGGTGCCCGCGAGATCGCGGAGGAAATCGGGAAGCCGGTCATGGTCAAGGCCCAGGTCAAGGTCGGCGGCCGCGGCAAGGCCGGTGGCGTGAAGTACGCCGCCACCGCAGACGACGCGCAGACCCACGCCGAGAACATCCTCGGGCTCGACATCAAGGGTCACATCGTCAAGAAGCTCCTGGTCGCCGAGGCCAGTGACATCGCGGAGGAGTACTACATCTCCTTCCTGCTCGACCGCACCAACCGCACCTACCTGGCGATGTGCTCGGTCGAGGGCGGCATGGAGATCGAAGAGGTCGCCGCCACCAAGCCGGAGCGCCTCGCCAAGGTCCCCGTCGACGCCGTCAAGGGTGTCGACCTCGCGTTCGCGCGCGAGATCGCCGAGAAGGGCCACCTGCCCGCCGAGGTCCTCGACGCCGCAGCCGTGACCATCCAGAAGCTGTGGGAGGTCTTCGTCAAGGAAGACGCTCTTCTCGTGGAGGTCAACCCCCTCGTCCGTACCCCGGACGACCAGATCCTCGCCCTCGACGGCAAGGTCACCCTGGATGCCAACGCCGACTTCCGTCAGCCCGGCCACGCCGAGTTCGAGGACAAGGACGCCACGGATCCCCTCGAGCTCAAGGCCAAGGAGAACGACCTCAACTACGTCAAGCTCGACGGCGAGGTCGGAATCATCGGTAACGGCGCCGGCCTGGTCATGTCGACCCTCGACGTCGTCGCCTACGCAGGCGAGAAGCACGGCGGCGTCAAGCCCGCCAACTTCCTCGACATCGGTGGCGGCGCCTCTGCGGCCGTCATGGCTGCCGGTCTCGACGTCATCCTGAACGACGCTCAGGTCAAGAGCGTGTTCGTCAACGTCTTCGGTGGCATCACCGCGTGCGACGCGGTCGCGAACGGCATCGTCAAGGCCCTCGAGATCCTCGGCGACGAGGCCAACAAGCCGCTGGTCGTCCGCCTCGACGGCAACAACGTCGACGAAGGTCGCCGCATCCTCGCCGAGGCCAACCACCCGCTGGTCACGGTCGTCGCCACCATGGACGAGGCTGCCGACAAGGCGGCCGAACTCGCCTTCGCAGCGAAGTAAAGGGACACACAGAACAATGGCAATCTTCCTTACCAAGGATTCCAAGGTCATCGTCCAGGGCATCACCGGCGGCGAGGGCACCAAGCACACCGCGCTCATGCTCAAGGCCGGCACCCAGGTCGTCGGCGGCGTGAACGCCCGCAAGGCCGGCACGACGGTCTCGCACACCGACAAGGACGGCAACCCGGTCGAGCTCCCCGTCTTCGGCTCCGTCGCCGAGGCCATGAAGGAGACCGGCGCCGATGTCTCGATCGCATTCGTTCCCCCGGCCTTCTCGAAGGACGCCATCGTCGAGGCCATCGACGCGGAGATCCCGCTGCTCGTGGTCATCACCGAGGGCATCCCGGTGCAGGACTCCGCCTACGCTTGGGCGTACAACGTCCAGAAGGGCAACAAGACCCGCATCATCGGCCCCAACTGCCCCGGCATCATCACCCCGGGTGAGGCGCTCGTCGGCATCACCCCGGCGAACATCGCCGGCAAGGGTCCGGTCGGCCTCGTCTCGAAGTCGGGCACCCTGACCTACCAGATGATGTTCGAGCTGCGCGAGTACGGCTTCTCGACCGCCATCGGCATCGGCGGCGACCCGGTCATCGGCACCACCCACATCGATGCCATCGAGGCGTTCGAGAAGGACCCGGAGACCAAGGTCATCGTCATGATCGGCGAGATCGGCGGCGACGCCGAGGAGCGCGCGGCCGATTACATCAAGGCCAACGTGACCAAGCCCGTCGTCGGCTACGTCGCAGGCTTCACCGCTCCCGAGGGCAAGACCATGGGCCACGCCGGCGCCATCGTCTCGGGCTCCTCGGGCACCGCTCAGGCCAAGAAGGACGCTCTCGAGGCGGCCGGCGTGAAGGTTGGCAAGACGCCGTCCGAGACCGCTGCGCTCGCTCGCGAGATCCTGCAGTCGCTCTGACAGCAGCGTCGCCTTCCGTGCGCGCCTTCCGGTGGCGTTCCGCCATCGGGAGGCGCGCACGCGCCGTTTCAGGAGTCGATCCAGTCGACTCCCGCGGGTTCGAGTTCGCCCGCCCCGGACGTCAGTGACGCCACCCAGCCCTCCAGTTCGCTCCGCTCGCGCCCCGCGACGGTGAGGACCACCCGGTCCGCATAGGCCACGTCGAGCACTGCGACCCCGCGGCCGCGCAGTTCCGCCTCCACGCGACCCGCTTCGCCGTGATCGATCGCGAGGGTGAACTTCTCCTGCTGCCTGCGCTCGACGAGGGGCGCCTCGTCCAAGGCCGTCGCGACCACACCCGAGTACGCGCGCACCAGCCCGCCCGCGCCGAGCTTGACCCCTCCGAACCATCGGGTTACCACCACCGCGACGTTCACCAGATCCCGGTGGTGCAGGACCTGCAGCATCGGGATGCCGGCCGTGCCGCCCGGCTCCCCGTCGTCGCTCGACCGCTCGGCACGCGCCGACGGGTCGTCACCCACCACGAACGCCCAGCAGTGATGTCGGGCATCGGGATACAGTCGGCGTTGTTCGTCGACGAAGGCGAGCGCGGCGTCGGCCGTGTCGACACGACGAACCGCGGCGAGGAAACGCGAGTGCTTCACCTCCGTCTCGACCACGACGTCGGGGCCCGGGGCGAGAGTGTGCGGCATGGACCCCATTCTCTCGGGTAGTCCCTAGGCTGTTGACTGCAGGACGAGTGACCGACACACACCGATCGACGGCAGGAGAATCGATGACATTCCCCGCAGGCGCATCCGCCCAGAGCAAGGTGGTGCCGTTGTTGCTGCCACTCGCGGTGGCCGTGCTCGGTGCCGTGAACTTCCTCCTCGGCCTCACGCCCTTCGTGAACATCACCTTCGGCTCGCAGGTGGCGCTCACGTCCTTCGATTTCGGCTTCGCCGTCGTGCCGCTGGCCTTCCTGCTCTTCGGCGGTGTGAGCGCGGCGCTGTCGCTGCTCCCCGGCCAGGACCTGCGTGCGGTGGCCGTCGCGGCGTCGGGCGTCGGTTTCGTGACATCCCTGTTCCAGCTCTTCCATCTGCCCGAGGACACCGGGATCGCGTGGGGCGGCGTGACGATCCTCGTCCTCGGTTTCCTGCAGTTCGCGCTGGCGCTCGTCGCATTGCTGTTCGGCCTCGGCATCCTCGTGTCCGGCCGGTCGGGTGAGCGGAGTTCCTTCGGGTCGCCGCAGAGCGCCGGGCAGTACCAGGGATTCGGGACCGGTGCGGGAACAGGTCAGCCCCAGGGCTCCGGTTCGCCGCAGATTTACGGTCCGCAGGGATACGGCCAGCCCTACGGCTCGCAGCAGGGAGCCGTCGGGCAGTCCCAGTTCGGTGCGCCGCATCCCGGACACCAGGCGTATCCCGGACAGCAGACGTCGGGGGAGTACTCCGGCGCGCAGCAGTATTCGGGGTCGCAGCAGTACGGCGGTTCCCAGCAGTATCCGGACGCCCAGCAGTACGGCGGGCAGCAGTACAGCGGAGCCCAGCAGTTCCCCGGTTCCCAGCAGTTCCCGGGCGCTCAGCAGTTCCCGGGCGCTCAGCAGTTCCCGGGCGCTCAGCAGTACGGCGGGGGAGCACAGTATTCCGGTGCCCAGCAGTACGGCGCCGGCCAGCAGTACACGGGTGCGCAGCCGACCCAGCAGTACCCGGTCCAGGAACCGCACGGCGCTCAGGACTCGACGGACCACACCGACACCCGGGCGGACGGCCCAGCCACCCGGGCGGACGGCACAGTGTCCGATGACGACACGACGGGCACGGAACGTCGCGAGGAGACCGGGACCACTGCGACCGGCGACCAGGACGCCACGCAGGCCTTCCGCGCACCGGACGACCAGCGGTGATCGGCGCGCCTGACACCACGATCGCCGTGTCGGTGACACTCTCGAACCGATGACTTCGACGCTCGGCCGGTCCACCCGGCACGTTCCAACCGACGACGACAGCCTGGACCCGGAGCGGTTTCGCATCCTGCTCGGCACCGCCGCCCGCGTTCCGGCGGTGACGCTCGCCGTCGTGGCCACCATCGTGGTGACGACGATGGTCGTCGCCAACAGCGACCTCACCGGCATCTACGCTGCGATCGCCGGCACGTGGCTCGCACTGCACCAGGTGACGCTCACGATCGACGGCACGTCGCTCGGTGTGCTGCCGCTGCTGCCCACCGCGGTCCTGGTATGGCAGGCGGCGCGCGGGTGCGCGTCCGCGGCCGACGCGCTCGTCGAGAACAGTGGGTACGCCCTCGACCGTCAGGATGTCTCGCGCATCACCGTCGCCGTCCTCGCCGGCCCGCTACTGGTGACCGCGGCGTCGCTGATCGTGCTGCAGGATGCGGCGAGCGTGCTGCCGGTGACGCCTCCGAATGCAGCTGCCGCGCTCGCGTGGGTCACCGCCATCTACCTGGCCGCGGCTCTCATCGGTATCGGCTCCCGTGTGTGGAAGCCGCTGGTGCGCTACTACTCGGCTCCCGATTGGCTCGTGCTCGCCTTCCGTCCGGCACTGCGGGTGCTGCTGGGGATGTTCGCCCTCGGTGGGGTGGCGGTCGTCGCCGGACTGTTGTGGTCGTGGAACGTCGTCGGTGAACTGCTCGCGCGCGGGGATCACTGGACCGGCGTGCTGGGGCTGACGGTGATGTCGATCCTGTACCTGCCCAACGTCATCATCGGTGCCGCGGCCGTTCTGGCGGGCAGCACCGTGCACGTCGGCGACATCCACCTGAGCCTGTTCGAGGCGACGGGCGGTGACCTCCCGGCGCTGCCGGTGCTCGCGGCGGTCCCCTCGGGTCCGGCCGCAGCGTTCTGGCCGGTGCTGCTGGCCGTTCCGGCGACGGTCGGTGCGCTGCTCGGACGTTTCGCCGCGCAGCGAACCCTGCAGGCGAAGGCCGACGGTGCCCCGGTGGGCAGCGCCGACGCTTCATGGACGGTGCTCGCTGCCGCAGCGGGCGCCGGACTCGTCACGGCGCTGGCGACCTGGGTTGCGGGCGGCCCGCTCGGCGTCTTCGGCACGGTCGGCGCCAACTGGTGGCTCGCCGGCATCCTCGTCTTCGCCTGGTCGGGCCTGCTCGGCATCATCACGGCGCAGCTGCTCGTGTGGCGCGAAGGACGATTGGCCGCGGTGGCACTGCGCGCCGACACCGAGGTGGACGAGGAGACCTCGGAGGATGCGACGGACGCGGACGAGGCCGACGACGCCGCTGATGCAGGAGCCGACGGAGAACTCGAGGCGGCCGAGAACGAGACCTCGGCACTCGAAGCTCCTGTGGCAGAGGACACCACCGCCGCCGAGCGCGAGGTGGCAGAAGCCGACGAGGACGAAGCCGCCGCAGTCGACGAGGACGAGGCTGCCGAGGACGACGCGGAGAGCCTCGAAGAGGATGCGGACGCCGACGACGTCATCGACGCCGAGGTGGTCGAGGTCGTCGACGAGGATGACGCCGAGGACGACGACGAGCCCGCCGAGGAGGTCGCGAACAAGGCCGAAAAGGGTGCCGACTAGGCTCTCCTACGGCCGGTCGATCGGCCGACCCACCTCGACTTCACAGGAGTGGACCCTGACTGCCTCGCGTGACCAGCTGCCGCCCACCGCGCCGGCGCGGCTCGTCGTCCTCGCTTCGGGCACGGGCAGCCTCTTGCGTTCGCTGCTCGACGCCACCCGGACCGACGGATATCCCGCGACAGTCGTCGCTGTCGGTGTCGACCGCGAATGCCCCGCCGAAGGGCACGCCGCCGACGAGGGGATCCCCTCGTTCCGCGTCGCGTTGCGCGACTTCGAGGACCGCACCGCGTGGGACCGCGCGCTGACCGACGCGGTCGCCGCCCACGAACCCGACCTCGTGGTGTCCGCAGGCTTCATGAAGATCCTGGGTTCGGCGTTCCTGGAACGGTTCGCCGGCCGCATCATCAACACTCATCCCGCGCTGCTGCCGTCGTTCCCCGGCGCGCACGCCGTCGCCGACGCCCTGGCCTACGGCGTCAAGGTCACCGGTTCGACGGTGCATCTCGTCGACGGGGGAGTCGACACCGGACCGATCCTCGCGCAGGAAGCCGTGCAGGTGCTCGACGACGACGACGAGGACACCCTGCACGAGCGCATCAAGGTTGTGGAGCGGCGGCTGCTGGCCGAGATGGTCGCCGCCGTCGCCACCCGTGGAGTTGTTTCCGATGGACGAAAGGCCGTGATCCCCGGTGACCGAACGTAAGACTGTGCGCCGCGCGCTGGTCAGCGTGTACGACAAGAGCGGGCTGGTGGAGCTGGCGACAGGGCTCCACGCGGCAGGTGTCGAGCTGGTCTCGACCGGCTCCACGGCCAAGACCATCGCCGACGCAGGCGTGCCGGTGACGAAGGTCGAGGAACTGACCGGCTTCCCCGAGTGCCTCGAGGGCCGGGTGAAGACCCTGCACCCGCGCGTGCACGCCGGCATCCTCGCCGACACCCGCAAGCAGGACCACCTCGATCAGATCGCCGATCTGGGCATCGAGGCGTTCGAACTCGTCGTCGTGAACCTCTACCCGTTCACGCAGACGGTCGCCTCGGGTGCGAGCCCCGACGAGTGCGTCGAGCAGATCGACATCGGTGGCCCGTCGATGGTGCGTGCCGCGGCGAAGAACCACCCGTCGGTCGCAGTCGTCGTCGACCCGGCCGCCTACGGTGACGTGCTCGCCGCCGTCGAGGGTGGCGGTTTCACCCTCCAGCAGCGAAAGCGTCTTGCCGCGCAGGCGTTCCAGCACACCGCCGCCTACGACGTCGCGGTGGCGAGCTGGATGAACAGCGATTACGCGGCGCCCGAGGGCGACGAGTCGCAGTTCCCGGCGTGGACCGGCGCTACCTGGACCCGCGCGAATGTCCTTCGCTACGGCGAGAACCCGCACCAGGCCGCGGCCCTGTACGTGAACGAGGCCGGTGAGCCGGGGCTCGCGCAGGCCGAGCAGTTCCACGGCAAGGAGATGTCCTACAACAACTACCAGGACGCCGACGCCGCCTGGCGCGCCGCGCACGACCACAGCGAGCCGTGCGTCGCGATCATCAAGCACGCCAATCCGTGTGGCATCGCGATCGCCGACGACATCGCCACCGCGCACCGCAACGCGCACGAGTGCGATCCGGTCTCGGCCTTCGGTGGCGTCATCGCCGCCAACCGTGAGGTGAGCGTCGAGATGGCCGAGCAGGTCGCCGAGATCTTCACCGAGGTGATCATCGCCCCGTCGTACGCCGACGGTGCCGTCGACGTGCTCTCCCGCAAGAAGAACATCCGCATCCTGCGCGCCGATTCGCCGAAGTCGGCTCCGGTCGAGATCCGTCAGATCTCCGGCGGGCTGCTCCTGCAGGAGCGCGACGTGCTCACCGCGGACGGCGACTCCACCACCAACTGGCAGCTCGCGTGCGGCGAGGCAGCCGACGAGGCCACGCTGCGCGATCTCGAATTCGCCTGGCGCGCATGCCGTGCAGTGAAGTCCAACGCGATCCTGCTGGCCTCGGGCGGCGCGACCGTCGGTGTCGGCATGGGTCAGGTCAACCGCGTCGACTCGGCGCGACTCGCCGTCACCCGTGCGGGTGATCGCGTCGCCGGGTCGGTGGCCGCGTCGGATGCCTTCTTCCCGTTCGCCGACGGTCTACAGGTGCTGACCGAGGCCGGCGTGAAGGCGATCGTGCAGCCGGGTGGCTCGGTGCGCGACAACGAGGTCATCGAGGCCGCTCGCGAGGCCGGCGTGACGCTGTACCTCACCGGCGCGCGGCACTTCGCGCACTAGTCACGAACACACACGCGCGGCACCCACGCGCATCGTCGCTCAGGCGGCGTGCGCGTGGGTGCCGTTGTCGTGCGCGGTGGGTTCGACGGTGCGCTTGCCGCGCCCCTCGGAGATGACGAGCTTGGCAGCGCCGCGGTCGAGCAGCTCGCGGATGAGATCCGCGGAGGCGGCGCCGCTCTCGGTACCGCCGACCCGGCTCAGGTCGATGGTGATGGCGTGACCGGTGAGGTCGTCGGGCAGTTCGGTCGACACGGTGCCGCCGGATTCGATTCTCAGTTTCATGGTGTTTCTCCTGTCGAGGTGATCTTGTACGGGTCGCGGTCGGGGATAGAGAAAGGGCACCCGGGGCGTATGTGCCCCGAGTGCCCGAGAACGAGTCGTCGTGTGACTTCTATTCTCGGGATCGCTCCGCCGCGAAGTGGAAGAAGAAGTGAGAAAACGGTACGGAACAACCGGCTACGTACATGTGCTTGTATCGCATCGGACCGTACCTTTCTCATGTGAACCAGTTGGTTAACGGATGACCATACACGAACAACGCGGAATGGACATTTGTTATTTCCGCGTCGTCCGTGCGTGGGGGTGGGCCGATCAGCCCCTCAGCTTGTCGAGCCACGCCTCGAAACCGGACGTGAACTCGTCGGAGAAGGGCAGGTCGGCGACGTAGTCGGCGCCCGTCGACTGCTGGTCGCCGATGTCCTTGAGCACGTGGTTGGTGCGCGTCATGCGCAGCGACGTCAGACGGGTGTGGACGAGTGCCGCGTCGAGCGCGTCGACGTCCTCGACCCGCACCTGGATGTCCTTGGACGAGACCGCGGTGAGCACCGGCAGGTCGCCGGCGACCTGTGCGGCGAGCATCCGCGGATCGAGCGCGTCCTCCTCGGCGAGTGCCTTCGCGTTGGTGGGGACGAGCCCGGCGTTGCGCAGCGGCTCGGGGAGAGTGTCGCTGAGGGTGCCGTCGGCGCGGAGCGACTCGACCGCGCCGGTGAGCGCGACCCGCAGTTCATCGGCGATCTGGACGGGAAGTTGTCCCGCGGCGACGACGGCGTCGAGCTGTGCGTCGATCTGGGCGGTCAGCAGGTCGAGCAGGCGCACGGCGAGCGGTTCGAGCAGGCCGAGTCCGGCGATCGAGTCGTTGTCCTGGGCGAGCGACAGCGCGATCAGCGCGCCCTCGCTGTGCCCGACGACGTAGAGCCGCGCCGGGTCGACCCCGCGCTGCGAACCGAGGAAGGCGAGCGCGTCGGCGGCGCCGTCGATGAAGGTCGAGAAACCGAGATCGGCGACGTCCTCGACGCTGTACGGGCCGAGCGCGGTCACACCGCTGCCGAGCTTGTCGTAGCGCAGACTCGCGAATCCCTTGCGTTCGAGCACGTCGGCGAGATGCCGCAGGGTGCCGATCGATCCGGGGAGCAGTGCGCTGTCGCCGTTGCGGTCGGTGGGACCGCTGCCGGCGAGCAGCAGCACGGCGGGCACCGGACCCCTCATGGAGACGGGTACCCGCAGGCTGCCGTGCAGGGTCACGTCGCCGCTGGAAAAGGTGATCTCGGTGTCCGACATGTCATGTGTCTATCAGAAGTCGCCGGACCGGCCCGTGTCGAGGGCGCCGCGGTGTGGCGTCGGTTTCGTGCGTGACGAACGGGCCCGGCGTACCCGACGGTAGCCCCGTACGCCGAGCCATCCGAACAGCGCCAGCAGCGGGACGACGAGCAGGGGAGCGAGCAGCGCGATCAGCGACGTGACGAACGAGGCGACGCTCTCGACGATCGACAGCACCGGGTTGCCGAAACCGGCGGTGGTCGCGGTACTCGCGACCCGCGTGCCCGTCTGCGCCGTGCTCACCGCCAGGGCGGTCGGGGCGCCGATGGCGATGCCCGCGAGTGCCGCCATCGCGGGATCGAGACTCGCGAAGGCCGCCCACGCCGCAAGCGCACCCGCGACCGGCCGGGTCACCGTGCCGAGGGCGGACAGTGCGTTGTCCACGAGCGGCACGAGGTCGGCGACGACCTCCACGGCGGTGGCGATCGTCAGGGCGACGAGCGCCGAGGTGGACCCGAGCCACTGCATCGATTCGTTGAGGACGACCCCGAAGAGTTCGAAGTGGACCGCGGCCGACAGGAGCAGCAGCGGCAGGAAGGTGCGCAGCCCGGTGGCGGCCGCGAGCCCCAGCCCGAGCAGGGCCGCCAGGATCCAGGTGTCCATGCGGCGAGTGTAGGCGGACCGGTCGCGGGATCGCGGATGCCGAAACGGCGGTTCGGTCGTACCTTGGGTGAGGTGACGTCACCCACACCGCGCCCCTCCACGGTCGGCGAGCTCCGCGCCTCCGGCCACGTGCAACGGTCCGTCAAGGACGAGATCCGGCACAACCTGCTCGCTGCGCTGCGCGACGGTACCGATCCGTGGCCCGGCATCCTCGGTTTCGAGGACACCGTCGTCCCGCAGCTCGAACGCGCCCTCATCGCCGGTCACGACGTGGTCCTGCTCGGCGAACGCGGTCAGGGCAAGACCCGCCTGCTACGTACCCTGCCGCTGCTGCTCGACGAATGGACCCCGGTCATCGCCGGTTCGGAGCTCGGCGAGCATCCCTACGAGCCCATCACCCCGGCGTCGATCCGCCGGGCCGCCGAACTCGGCGACGACCTGCCCGTCGCGTGGCGGCACCGCAGCGAGCGGTACGCCGAGAAGCTCGCGACGCCCGACACTTCGGTCGCCGACCTCGTCGGCGACGTCGACCCCGTGAAGGTCGCCGAGGGCCGCAGCCTCGGTGATCCGGAGACGATCCACTTCGGTCTCGTGCCCCGCGCGCACCGCGGCATCGTCGCCGTCAACGAACTGCCCGACCTGGCCGAACGCATCCAGGTGTCGCTGCTCAACGTCATGGAGGAACGCGACATCCAGGTGCGCGGTTACACGTTGCGCCTGCCCCTCGACGTGTTGCTCGTGGCGAGTGCGAACCCCGAGGACTACACGAATCGCGGCCGCATAATCACTCCGCTCAAGGACCGCTTCGGAGCGGAGATCCGCACGCACTACCCGACGCGACTCGAGGACGAGATCGCCGTCATCGAGCAGGAGGCGCATCTGCAGGCCCGCGTCCCCGACTATCTGCTCGAGATCCTGGCACGGTTCACCCGGCTGCTGCGCGAATCGACGTCCGTCGACCAGCGTTCGGGTGTCTCTGCACGGTTCGCCGTCGCCGGCGCCGAGACCGTCTCGGCCGCGGCCCTGCATCGCGGTGCGGTCCTCGGCGAGGACGATCCGGTCGCGCGTCCCGTCGATCTCGGCACCGTCGTGGAGGTGCTCCGAGGCAAGGTCGAGTTCGAATCCGGCGAGGAGGGAAGGGAATTCGAGGTCCTCGATCATCTCCTCCGGCGCGCGACGGCCGAAACGGCCCGCTCGCGACTCGCGGGCGTCGATCTCGGGCCGCTCGTCTCCGCCGTCGAGCAGGGCGAGCCGGTGGTCACCGGTGAGCGGATCACCGCGAAGGTGCTGCTCGACGAACTCCCCGAACTGCCTGTGCTCGATGCCGTCGCCGAACGGCTCGGTGCCAACGACACCGGAAGTCGCGCTGCGGCAGTGGAACTCGCCCTCGAAGGTCTGTATCTGGCACGGCGCATCGCCAAGGAGACCGGCGACGACGGCTCGGCGGTGTACTCCCGATGAGCAGGTCCGCCCGCTACGGTCCGTATACCGGGGGCGATCCGCTCGCCCCGCCGGTGGACCTGCGCGACGCGCTCGCCGCGATCGGCGACGACGTCATGGCCGGCGCCTCACCCAAGCGCGCCCTGCGGGAGTTGCTGCGCCGCGGTCACGACGGTATGCGTGGCCTCGACAAGCTTGCCGCGCAGGCGAATCGGCGTCGACGGCAGCTGCTCGACCGCACCAACCTCGACGGCACCCTCCAGGAGGTGCGCGAGCTTCTCGATCGCGCCGTGCTCGAGGAACGCAAAGAACTGGCCAGGGCCCTCGACGACGACGCGCGGTTCGCCGAGATGCGGATCGAGGAACTGCCGCCGTCGACGGCGCAGGCCGTGCAGGAACTCGCCGACTACGACTGGCGCAGCGCGCAGGCCCGACAGGATTACGAGAAGATCCGCGACCTGCTCGGCCGGGAGATGCTCGACCAGCGCTTCTCCGGGATGAAGCAGGCGCTCGAGGGGGCCACCGACGAGGACCGGCAACGCATCTCGGAGATGCTCGAGGACCTCAACGACCTGCTCGACAAGCACTCCCGCGGTGAGGACACCGAGGAGGACTTCGAGCAGTTCATGGCCCAGCACGGCGAGTTCTTCCCGGAGAACCCGCAGAACGTCGAGGAACTGCTCGACTCCCTCGCACAGCGGGCCGCGGCGGCGCAGCGGCTGCGCAACTCCCTCACCCCCGAGCAGCGCGACGAACTCGACGCTCTCGCACAGCAGGCGTTCGGATCCCCGGATCTGATGAGCCGGCTCGACCGTCTCGACGGCCACCTGCGGGCCGCGCGTCCCGGCGAGGACTGGACCGGCTCCGAGCAGGTGCGCGGCGAACAGGGCATGGGTCTCGGCGAGGCCACCTCGGCGCTGCAGGAGTTGTCCGAACTCGACCAGCTCGCCGAGCAGCTGTCGCAGCAGTACGCCGGGGCGTCCCTCGACGACATCGACCTCGACGCGCTCGCCCGTCATCTCGGACCCGAGGCCGCGGCCGATGCACGCACCCTCGCCGAGCTCGAGAAAGAACTGCAGCGACAGGGCTTCTTCGACCGCGGTGCCGACGGGCAGTGGCGACTGTCGCCCAAGGCCATGCGCCGGCTCGGCGAAGCGGCGCTGCGCGACGTCGTCAACCGTATCTCGTCGCGCACCGGGCAACGCGAGTCGCGGCGGGCGGGTGTGCTCGGCGAACCGACCGGCGCGTCGAAGGCATGGGAGTTCGGCGACACCGAACCGTGGGACGTCGTACGGACCCTCACCAACGCGACCCTGCGCAGTCCCGGTCTGCCGGTGCGGATGTCGGTGCAGGACGTCGAGGTGATCGAGACCGAGCAGCGGACGCAGGCGGCGGTCGCGCTGCTCGTCGACACGTCGTTCTCGATGGTCATGGACGGTCGCTGGGTGCCGATGAAACGCACGGCCCTCGCGCTCGACCATCTCGTGTCCACGCGCTTCCGCGGGGATGCGCTGCAGCTCATCGCGTTCGGCCGGCACGCCCGTGTGGTGTCGGCGCCCGAACTCGCCGGGCTCGACGGCGTCTACGAGCAGGGCACCAATCTGCACCACGCCCTGATGCTCGCGGGTCGTCACTTGCGTCGACATCCCAACGCGCAGCCGGTGGTCTTCGTCGTCACCGATGGTGAACCCACCGCTCACCTCGAACCGGACGGCTTCGCGGCCTTCGACTACCCGCCGAGCGCACGCACGCTGGGGCTGACGGTGCGCGAACTCGACCACATCGCGCGGCTCGGCGCCCAGGTCACGATCTTCCGGCTCGGCAGCGATCCGGGGCTCGCGCGGGTCGTCGACGTGCTGGCGCGTCGCGTCGGGGGACGAGTGGTCGCGCCCGATGTCGACGGTCTCGGGGCGGCGGTCGTCGCCGACTACGTGCGGGCCCGTCGGCGGTCGTAGGAACTCGGCGCGAGGCGCCCCGGGAACTCAGTGGCGCACCGACCGCCACGTGGTCGTCGCGGCGGCGGACAGCAGGGCGGCGGTCACCCAGAAGATCGACGCGACACCGGCGACCCCGGCGATCGCGCCGGCCACCATGGGCACCGCGACCTGCCCGAGACGGTTGCCGGTCAATCGCACCGCCAGCGCCGACGCGCGGTCGGCCGGTGCGACGAGTTCGACCACCCACGTCATCGTCAGGGGTTGGCCGACGCCCCAGAACATTCCGCACACGGCGAGCAACGCGCCGATGACCCAGGGATTCGGCACGAGCGGCAGCAGCGCGACCGGCACGATGGTCCCGGCGGTCGCGGAGACGAGCAGCCACCTGCGCGGAATCCGGCGCAACGCCCACGGCAGCAGAGCACGCGAGACGATCGACGCCATGGTGCGGGCGGTGAGCAGGATCGACACCAGGAGCACACCGAACCCGAACTGCTCACCGAGCAACGGCAGGTAGGCCACGACCAGGTCGACCGAGGCGAGGACCACCAGGCTCGACAGCATTGCGGGCTTCATGCCCTTCGTCGCGAGCATCGACAGGATCGACTGCGGCGCGCCGTCCTCCGCGGTGCGACCGGAGCCGGGCGGCTCGCGGAGCCCCAGCACCAGCGGCAGGGAGAGCAGCGAAAACACCGTCATGACCAGCAACGCTCCAGTGGTCTCGACGGAGCCGTTGCCGTCGCCGGTGGTCGCGGCGATCACGCCGGCGACGGGCACACCGACGGCCTGACCGACCGACACACCCAGCGTGAGACCGGCGAACCCGCGATCCAGTTGCCCCGGCGGCGACAGGATCGACACGAATGCCTGCCCCGACACCGTGACGAGCAACTGTCCGAGACCGAGCACGACGTTGCCGGCGGCGAGCACGAACAATCCCGAACTGAGAGCGATCAACCCGGCACCGACCGTGGTGACGACGATGCCCGAACGCAGAATGGCGGTCGTGTGCCCGCGGTCCACGACACGTCCCATCCGTACCGCCGCGATCAGCGGAACGATGGCGTAGAGCGCGGTGACGGCACCGATGGTCGTCGCGTCACCGCCCAGCGCGAGAATCCGGTAGGAGACCAGGACACGGATCGACTGGAATGCCGCGTGCAGCAGGGCCGTGGACAAGCACAGATACAGCAGCCAGTGACGCGGAGGATGCGGCATATGTCAGGCGCCGGCGGTCACGACCCGGTCGCCGAGCGGCGACTGCAAGGAGACCTCGAGGGCGCCGACGACGGCGACCATGATGCACATGCGGTCCTGCATCTCCGGCAGCGTGCCGCCGAGGAGCGTCACCGTCACCGTGTCGTCCGTTTCGGTGACGGTCGCGTCGACGCCGAAGCACTCGGGGGTGCCCGTCTCGAAGTGCAGGGCGAGCCGGTCGTCGCTCACCCGCGACCACGACAGGATCGTCAGCGGATGCGCATCGACGATGTCGGGTCGCGCCGAGAACGCCGTCGCCCCTGCCGGAACCGGTTCCTCGGGCAGCGCGGGGACGTCCGGTGTACCCGAACTCGATCCGCAGGCCGCGATGAGCAGGCACATCGCGAGGACGGTGATTCCCCGGCAAGCACGGACGACGGAACGCATGGTTCCCACGGTATTCCCGTGTCGCGTGTTCATCACGCCAGCAGGGCGGCGGTCACGCCGATCGCAGGGATGGAGGCGAGGGTGGTGACGAGGGCGGCGTCGCGGGCGAGCACCGTGCCGCGACCGTAAGCGCTCGCGTAGACGAACACGTTCTGCGCGGTGGGAAGCGCGGCGACCACCACGACGGCGAACAGCGCATGGCCGTCGAGGCCGAACACGAAACGCCCCATCAGATACGCGAGCACCGGCTGGGCGAAGATCTTGAGCACCGAGGCGAGCGCGA
The DNA here is from genome assembly GCF_001886355.1 of Rhodococcus sp. 2G. Taxonomy (NCBI): domain Bacteria; kingdom Bacillati; phylum Actinomycetota; class Actinomycetes; order Mycobacteriales; family Nocardiaceae; genus Rhodococcus; species Rhodococcus sp. 2G. The sequence goes on from NZ_CP018063.1 coordinate 297,197, forward strand.
TGTCGCGGCGCGGGCTCGTCCCCTTCTCGAGCACCCGGACGCCCTGCAGCGACAATCCGAACGCGAGCAGCGCACCGGGCACCGACGCGCCGCCGAGCAGATGGAACGGCTGCAGCAACGCCTCGGGAGGCGTCCACCCGCTGATCGCGATGGCGAGTCCGGCCGCGGCGGCCAGGACGATGGGGTTCTTGAACGGCGCGAGCAGGGTGTCGAGGAGCGAGACCCCGGCGCGCATCGTCGACAGGTCGAGCATCGTCAGCGCGATGGGGGAGAGCACGACGATCTGGAACAACAACAGGGGCGCGACGAACGACGCGTCGCCGAGCACGAAGACCGCAATGGGGATGCCGAGGTTCGCGGAGTTGACGTAGCCGGCGCACAGCGCGCCGATGGTCGCCTCGGGAACCGCACGTCGCAGCCAGAGCTTCGCGACGACGAAGTGCACGATCGCGACGGCGAACGCCGTGGCCGCTGCGATGTAGAGATTGGGCGAGAAGATCACCGACAGGTCGGACGTCGCGAGCACGTCGAACAGCAGCGCGGGGGTGGCGACGAAGAAGACGAGCCGGCTGAGCACCGTCTGCGCCTCGTGCCCGAGGGTGCCCAGGCGCCCCAGCGTGAAGCCGATGGCGATGATCACGAAGATGACACTGAACCCCGCGATCACACCCGACACGGTTGCCTAGTCTAAGGACCCCGGAGTGTCGTCCCGCCATCGGACCGCAGCGAGCGTCGAGACCGGTGTTGTTTGTGATTCTCGGCCGATCTTCGAAAACAACACCGGTCTCGGGTGCACATACGACGACGCCGCCCCTCCCGATGGGGAGAGGCGGCGTCGGAAGCTACGACCTACTTGCTGCTGACGTAGGGGAGCAAGGCCATCTCACGGGCGTTCTTCACCGCGACGGCCACCTGACGCTGCTGCTGCGGGGTCAGGCCCGTGACGCGACGGCTGCGGATCTTGCCGCGGTCGGAGATGAAGGTGCGGAGCAGATTGACGTCCTTGTAGTCGACGTACTCGATCTTCGCCGCGAAGAGGGGGTTCTTCTTGGGCTTGCGTCCCTCTACGGCACGCGACTTCTTCGACGGTCCTCGCTTGACTGCCATATCTCGCTCCTCACCAGCTCGACTTGTGGACGCCGGGTAGTTCCCCGCGGTGGGCGAGTTCACGCACACGCACTCGTGAGAGCCCGAACTTTCGCAGGTGGCCGCGCGGGCGGCCGTCCGCAGCGTCTCGATTGCGCAATCGTACCGGACTGGCGTCGCGGGGTAGACGCTGCAGTGCCCGCTGGGCTTCGCTGCGCTCTTCGGGCGAGGACGACGGTCGGCGCACGACCTCCTTCAGTTCCGCGCGGCGCTCGGCGTACCGGGCCACGATCGCCTTCCGTTGCTCGTTGCGTGCGATCTTCGATTTCTTCGCCACGACTACTTCTCCTCGCGGAAGTCGACGTGTCTGCGCAGCACGGGGTCGTACTTGCGCAGGACGAGACGGTCGGGATCGTTCCGGCGGTTCTTCCGGGTGACGTAGGTGTAGCCGGTCCCGGCGGTCGAGCGAAGCTTGACGACGGGCCGGATCTCGCTGCGTGCTGCCATCAGAACTTCTCCCCGCGGGCACGCAGACGTGCGACAACGCTCTCGATGCCGTCGCGGTCGACGATCTTGATGCCCTTGGTGGACAGGTTCAGCGCGACCCGGCGTCCGAGCGAGGGTACGAAATAGGTTCTGCGCTGGATGTTCGGGTTCCACCGCCGGTTGGTGCGGACATGGGAGTGCGATACGGATCTCCCGAAACCGGGTCGCCGCCCGGTGAGTTGGCACGTGGCCGACACGTCGGCTCCTTTCGTAGGTAACGACAATCATTTTCGACAAAGTGCGCCGCCAACTGTACGCTTCGACATTGTTAATGACAATCGTTATCGAAAGGGATGCTGTGGACATCAGGACGCCGCTCGTCATCGTCTGCGGATGGCGCGGACGGACTGCGCAGGCCGCGCGGTCACTACTGCGTCCGGGCACCGCGGTCGTCCACCATGACCTGTCCGGTCTCGACCAGGGCGTACTCCGCCGCTCCGTGCTCACCGTCGAGGATGAACGCACCGAGATCCTCGAACTCGCGCACGGGTGCGTCTCCTGCACACTGCGCGAGGATCTGCTGCCGCTTCTGCGCCGCATGCGCGACTACAGCAGCGTCGACCGGATCGTGCTGCACCTCGACCCGCAACTCGAACCCGAGGCATTGTGCTGGGCAGTCGAACATGTCGTGGTGAGCGGGATCGTCGGTCGTGTCGACGGACCCGCGTCCCTCGATGTCCGGGTGGACGGCGTCGTGACCTGCCTCGACGCCGCAACCTGGCTCGAGGACGCGACGGGCGACGACGAACTGAACGAGCGTGTCGACGACGACCGCACCCTGGCGCAGGTCGTCGTCGGCCAGGTCGAGTTCGCCGATGCGCTGGTGGTGCTCCCCGGAGCGGACGGCTGGCAGCAGGCGCGCCTGCACGCGGTGCTCACCCGACTCGCCCCGGACGCGCCGATCGCGTGGGCGGGGGAACCGGACGTCGAGCGGCTCCTCCGGGAGATACCCGCCACCGCTCGTCGGGGGGCGATCGACGGGGCGCACTCGCCTCTCCTGCGAGGTCAACCGCCTCTCGACGACGACTGCGGAATCCGCCTCGTCGAGTTCTCCGCCGACCGGCCGTTCCATCCGGAACGTCTCCACCACGCGATCGACGTGCTGCTCGACGGCGTCGTGCGCGCCCGCGGGCGACTGTGGGTCGCCACCCAACCCGACAATGCGCTGCTCGTCGAATCAGCCGGTGGAGGACTGCGGGTCGCTCACGCGGGGCCATGGCTCGCGTCGATGACTCCCGATCAGCAGCGCGAGATCCCGGCGGAACGCCGCGCGATGGCGTCGCTGCGCTGGGACGAACGCTACGGCGACCGGGACACGAGCATCGTCGTCCTCGTCCACGACGCCGACTCGGAACTCATCGACCGCACGCTGCGCGCGGCGGTCGTGACAGACGACGAGTTCGCCCGCCCCGATCTGTGGCCGACCTGGCGCGACCCCTTCGGCCGATTCCACGAAGACCCTTGTGACGACCTCCCGGCAGACCGCCGCGACAACGAGAGAGAAGGACACCGATGAAATCAGGCCTGCATCCCGACTACCACCCCGTGGTCTTCCAGGACGCCAACACCGGCGCCACCTTCCTGACCCGCTCCACCGCGACATCCGAACGCACGACCGTCTGGTCGGACGGCCTTACCTACCCGCTGATCGTCGTCGACGTCACAAGCGACTCGCATCCGTTCTGGACGGGCGCCGCCCGCCTGCTCGACACCGCCGGTCGCGTCGAGAAGTTCGAACGCAAGTACGGCCGGCGCCGACCCTGATCCCGCACGTCCCGACATCGAAGGAGAACCACATGGCAGTCCCCAAACGCAGGAAGTCCCGCTCCAACACCCGTCACCGCCGGTCGCAGTGGACGGCGAAGGTCCCCGATCTCGTGCCGATCACGGTCGACGGAACGACCGTGAAGGTGCCCCGCAGGCTCGTCGAGGCCGTGCACAGGGGTGAGGTCGACCCGCGGACCGACTGAGTCGTAGGGCCCGCCGGCCACCGCGGGTTCTCAGCGCGCTCTCAGTAGGCGCAGGCCACAATGGTGATCATGCGCATTCTGGTGGTCGACGACGACCGTGCAGTGCGGGAGTCGCTGCGCCGGTCACTGAGCTTCAACGGATACACGGTCGACCTCGCGACGGACGGGCAGGACGCCCTCGAACAGGTCGCGACGTCGCGTCCGGATGCGATGGTGCTCGACGTCATGATGCCGCGCGTCGACGGTCTCGAAGTGTGCCGCCGGCTCCGCAGCACCGGCGACGACCTGCCGATCCTCGTCCTCACGGCGCGCGACTCCGTCTCGGAGCGGGTCGCGGGTCTCGACGCGGGGGCCGACGACTACCTGCCGAAACCGTTCGCGCTCGAGGAACTGCTCGCGCGACTGCGGGCGCTGCTGCGTCGTGCCGCGCCCGACCCGGACTCGTCCGCCGACGAGGTGCTGCGGTTCGCCGACCTCAGCCTCGACCCTGCGACCCGCGAGGTCACTCGCGGCGACCGGCCGATCAGCCTCACCCGCACCGAGTTCTCCCTGATGGAGATGCTCATGGCAAACCCGAGGAGGGTCCTCACGCGCAGTCGCATCCTCGAGGAGGTGTGGGGTTACGACTTCCCGACCTCCGGCAACGCCCTCGAGGTCTACGTGGGGTATCTGCGACGCAAGACCGAGGCCGGTGGGGAACCGCGCCTGATCCACACGGTGCGCGGCGTCGGGTACGTGCTGCGCGAGACCCCGCCGTGAGCGACCTGATGCGACCACCTCTTCTCCTGACCCGCTCGGTGCCGCTGCGCATCCGCGTCACGCTTCTCGCGGCCGGCGCAGTGGCGCTCGCCGTCGCCGTCACCTCCATCGCGGCCTACGCCGTGGTCTCGCGGGCGTTGTACTCGGAGGTCGACACCCAGTTGCGGGCGCGGGCCGCCGCGCTCGTCGAGTCGAGCACCCTCATCACCTACGACCCGCGCTACATCGGTGGGGCCCAGCTCTACAGCTCCGACATCAGCGTTGCCCTGATCTACCCGGATCTCGGCAGGTACGTGCCGCCGGGCTCGTCGGTGCCCATCGGCGAACCCGAACTGGCGGTGGCCGAGGGCGACCGGGAGTCGTCGCTGCGCACCGTCGCCCAGCAGCGCGTACTGGCCCAGCGCATGCCCGACGGCAGCACGGTCGTGATCGCGCAGCGACTGCGTCCCACCGTCGAGATCCTCAACCGCCTGGCGAGTGTGCTGTTCATCGTCGGCGGGTGCGGGGTGGTGCTCGCCGCCGCCGTCGGCGCGACCGTCGGCCGCACCGGTCTGCGTCCCGTCGCCCGGCTCACCGCCGCCGCCGAGCGGGTCGCGCGCACCGACGACCTGCGGCCCATCCGGGTGACCGGCCACGACGAGCTCGCCCGCCTCACCGAGAGCTTCAACATGATGCTGCGTGCGCTCGCCGAGTCGCGAGAACGGCAGAGCCGGCTGGTCGCCGACGCCGGCCACGAACTGAAGACACCCCTGACCTCGCTGCGCACCAACATGGAACTGCTCATCGCCGCGAGCCGTCCCGGTGCACCGAGCCTGCCCGACGAGGACATGGCCGAGCTGCGGGCCGACGTCATCGGCCAGATCGAGGAGTTGTCGACGCTCGTCGGCGATCTCGTCGACCTCGCTCGTGAGGATGCGCCGGAGACGGTCTTCGAGGTCGTCGACGTCGCCGAGGTGGTGGACCGCAGTCTCGAACGTGCGCGTCGACGGCGTACCGACATCGAGTTCCGGGCCACCACCGAGCAGCGGTTCGTCTTCGGCGACCAGGCCGGACTCACCCGCGCCGTGGTCAACGTCCTCGACAATGCGGCCAAGTGGAGCCCGGCGGGGGAGGACGTCGTCGTGAACATGCGGCAGATCGCCAGCGGTCTGATGGAGCTGACCGTCGACGACGCCGGCCCGGGGATCCCGGAGGAGGAACGCGAACTGGTGTTCGAACGGTTCTACCGGGCGACGACCGCGCGGTCGATGCCGGGATCCGGTCTGGGACTGGCCATCGTGCGACAGATGGTCACGAAGCACGGCGGGACGATCGCCGTCGAACGGTCGAATCGGGGCGGCGCGCTGATCCGCATCGTGCTGCCCGGCACACCGGCCCTCGACGGAGAGACACACCCCACCGAGATCGAGTGAATTCGACAGCAGAATTGCGGGTACTTCTGAGGCGACTCTCAGCTGCCCGGTCCATGCTGGACGAAGAAGCGCGGAGGTGCTCGACGCACCCCGCATCATCGGCCACCGCACGCCGACGTCGACCCGTATGCGTCCGGTGGCCCCGGCGGACGAAGGTGAAGTGACGAATGAGTGAGGACCCCACCCGCGGCGCGGGAGCACCGCAACCGCAACCCCATCCGTACGGCCCCGGCGGATACACCGGCCCCTACCCGCAGACACCCCAGCAGTCGGCACCTCCGCCACCGACCGCAGGATTTGGCCGGATGCCGGGTCGCTCCGCCCTCGCCGTGGGGGCCATCGCGCTCGCGCTGGTGAGCGGCGGCATCGGTGGCGCGGTCGGCGCGTGGTCGGTGCGCGATTCGTCCGGACCGGTCGTCAACTCCCTCGACGCTCCGAAGCCCGATACCCAGTCGGTCGCCGCTGCCCCCGAGGGCAGCGTGCAGGCCGTCGCCGACAAGGTCGTGCCGAGCGTCGTGCGGATCGAGGTCGCAGGACGCACCGGCGCGGGTGAAGGGTCGGGCGTGGTCCTGTCGTCGGACGGATTGATCCTCACCAACAACCACGTCGTGGCGGGTGGAGGTCAGGGGGCGCAACTGACGGTCTTCTTCTCGGACGGGTCCACCGCGCCGGCGACGGTCGTCGGTGCGGATGCGGTGTCGGACATCGCTGTCATCCGGACCGAAGGGCGCACCGATCTCACTCCCATCGAACTCGGTAGTTCGGAGAATCTCGCGGTAGGCCAGGAGGTCGTGGCCGTCGGATCACCGCTCGGACTGCAGAGCACCGTGACGGCGGGCATCGTGTCCGCACTCAACCGGCCCGTGTCCACGAGCGGGGACAACGCCAATCAGGCGTCGGTCATCGACGCGATCCAGACCGACGCGGCGATCAACCCCGGCAACTCCGGCGGTGCGCTGGTCGACATGGAAGGCCGCCTCGTCGGCATCAACACCGCGATCGCCACGGCCGGCGGACAGTCGGGTTCGATCGGCCTCGGTTTCGCGATCCCCGTCGAACAGGCCCGGCGTGTCGCGCAGGAACTCGTCGACACGGGTAAGGCGACGCACGCGATCATCGGTGTCCAGGTTCCGTCCCGGGACGACGCCTACGGTGCGCGCGTCGTGGAGGTCGTGCCCGACGGGCCGGCCGACCGAGCCGGAATCCCCGACAACGCGATCATCGTCCGGATCGACGATCGGGTCGTGACCGACGGCGACTCGCTCATCGCCGCGATCCGCTCCCGCGCGCCGGGGGACACCGTGAAGATCACCTACAAGACGCCCGACGGCAACGAGACCACAGTCGACGTGGTGACTGCGTCGGATTCGGCCGGACGATGAGGAACGACATGGACATAGCTCACATTCCGGTACAAGAGCCGCATGCTTTCGAGCCGCAAACTACCGTGGACCTCATGGAACTCGAAGCTCCCAGAAAAGGCCGCGCACTCGTCGTCGTCGTCGACGATCGCGTCTCCCACGGCGACAGTCCGGACTCCGCGGGCCCGCTCGTCACGGAGCTTCTCGTCGAAGGTGGCTTCGCCGTCGACGGTGTCGTCACGGTCGCTGCCGACGAGGTCGAGATCCGAAATGCACTCAATACCGCAGTGATCGGCGGCGTCGACCTGGTGATCTCCGTCGGTGGCACCGGTGTCACCCCGCGCGATGTGACTCCCGACGCGACCGAGGACGTACTCGATCATGAGATCCGCGGCATCGCCGAGGCGCTGCGTTCGTCGGGCCTGGCGTCGGGCGCCGTCGACGCCGGCCTCTCCCGTGGTCTCGTGGGAGTCTCGGGATCGACGCTCGTGGTGAACCTCGCGTCGTCGCGTCCCGCCATCCGCGACGGGATGGCGACGTTGTTGCCTCTCGCCGCGCACGTCATCGAAGAGTTGTCCTGGATGGAGGAGTGACGACGCCGTGTCCGACGACCGTGATCCCTCGCACGACGAGGTGACCGGCGAGCAGCAGCAGAGCCGTGCCCGGATCGACCGGGCACGGCTGGCGCGCATCTTCGGGGATGTACTTCCCGAGACGACACGCGACGAACGCGGCGAGAACGACTCCGGCGGTGGCGACTCGGATGAATGGCTGCGCAGGCAGGTGCCTCCGCACCATTCCGGTGGGTGATCTGTATCACTGATATCGAGTTGCGCTCAACCGGATTCCAACCCGTTGTCGACCGCAACGAAACGTCGCCGCAACGGTCCGTTCATCTCCATCTGGTCCGCGCGATCTTTTGGATCTGTGTTTCCAGTCACAGAAGGCATTTCGTCCTGCACTCCGGGTGCACTGAATATGTGGCTTCTACCTGCGCCGATGTGGCGGTGGGCGGGTCATGTACGTGTAATCCCGGGTTACATATTCCACCCCGAAAAGTGTCCGATTTGCCCGCTTCGGTGAATCGCTGGGCGTGTGGCCTGCACCGCGCCTATACCGGAGCGTTACGAAAGCTAGGCGTTGCTCCAGGAATGGTCACGGTCTAATCTCCCTCTCAGGTTCAAACCGGTCGAGCCCAGGCTTCACGGCCTGGGCTCGGTCACGAATCGGTAAAGCAAAACCGTGCGGACGATGGACGTACCGACACACCGACGGGTGATCCGCCGGTGTGTTCGCTGTGGACAGCGGCCCGCGGGCGACAGGGCGACCACTTGTTGTCGGACGCGGTGCGCAACCCGGCACGCAGAGAACGGATGAGGCATTCATGAAGATTCAGACGCGACGTGGCTTCCGGGCCACCCGCAACGCCACGGTGGCAGCAGCTGCTGTGGCCGGTCTGGTTCTCGGATCGGCCGGCGCCGCAGGTGCCGAGGTCAACGACCAGAACCGGATCGTCTCCAACGGCCACGAGGTCATCGTCACGCAGGAGGACACCTTCATCAACGGTGTGCCCCCGATCGGCGGCAGCCCGCTGAGCCGTGAGTGGTTCCACAACGGCCGCGGCATCGCCAACATCGTCGGCCCCGAGGCGGCGGACTTCGAGGGTTCGACCTTCCAGTTCGGCTACCAGGTCGCGTGGAGCGCTTCGGTAGACGGCGCGGTCGGTTTCAGCTGGACCAGCCCGCAGATTGAGCTGGGTGCAGTGCGAGGTGTCAAGAACGTGCCTCTCTACGACCAGGTGTGGAATACCAACGACGACGGTAAGTACATCGACTACGACGGCAACGTTGTCGAAGCAGAGGACCGCGTCCCCGCGACAACAGATGGCACCGAAAAGGGTGACCCGCTGTTCGTCCCGAATGGGAAGACCAGCCCTGAGCCGTACGCCGAGGACGCCCTCGAAACGTCCGGGCTGCTGCCGCAGGCTACGGTCGCGATCGAGCTGACCCCGGCTCCTGGTATCGAAGAGGTTGTAGTCGCCGAAGGTGAGTTCGACGGCGACTTCAAGGAAGTTCAGATCGCCAACGTCCACGGTGCCGCTACAGGCGTCATCGGCCCGGTCTCCCTCCGTCCGTTCGTCCGTGTGATCACCGAGAACGGCGACAACGTCACCACCTACGGCCAGGTCTGGACCCTCTAGTCCTGCTCCGCGCCATCCCGCAAGAAATCCCCACCACCACAAACGGAGTAATCATGGGAATCAAGTCGCGTGGCTTCAAGGCCGCTCGTAACGCCACCGTCGCCGGTGCCGCCGTCCTCGGTCTGGTGCTCGGTGCCTCGGGCGCCGCTTCGGCCGAGGTCAACGACCAGAACCGCATCGTCTCCGACGGCCTCGAGGTCGTCGTGACCCAGGAAGACACCTTCATCCAGGGTGTTCCGGCCCTCGGTGGCAGCCCGTTCAACCGCGAGTTCTTCCACAACGGCCGCGGCACCGCGAACCTCCTCGGTGAGGGCGCAGCCGACGCCGAGGGCACCACCTTCCAGTTCGGCTACCAGTTCGCGTGGGCCGGCAGCATCGACGGTGCCATCGGCGTGACCTACTCCACCCCGCAGCTGGAGCTCGAGATCAGCGACTCTGTCGGCGCAACCGTTACCGACATCCTCCCGCAGGCCTACGCCGAGCTCGAGCTGACCCCGGCTCCGGGCATCGAGGAGCTCGTCGTCGCCGAGGGCGAGTTCGACGGTGATTTCAAGACCGTTCAGTTCTCCAACGTCCACGGCACGGCCTCCGGCGTCCTCGGCGCCGTCCAGGTCCGTCCGTTCGTCCGCGCCATCACGGCCAACGGCGACAACGTCACCACCTACGGCGCTCCCTGGACCGTCTAAGTAGACGTCCGGCTCAGGCCGAACACAGCACGACAAGACCGGGCTCGCTCGAATCTCGAGCGGGCCCGGTCTTTTTCGTCGTCGACCACCTACTCGATGCCCGGGTTGGGTTTGGCGTGAGCGCCCTGAGTAGCCTGGCCGGCCTGTGCCTCGAGGATGTCGCGGATCTGGATGAGCAGGTCCTCGGCGCTGGCCTGCTTGTCCTCCGGTTCGGTGACGAACTTCTTCTTCGCCGCGTTGGCGGGGACGATGAGCACGAAGTACACGACCGCGGCGATGATGATGAAGTTGATGATCGCGGAGATCACCGCGCCGATGTTCACGAAGGTCTCCGGGTTGCCGCTCACGATCTCGAAGCCCCAGCCCATCTCGTTGTCGCCGCCCACCGCGCTGATGAGCGGCTCGATGATGTTCGCGGTGAAGGCGGTGACGATAGCGGTGAATGCCGCACCGACCACGACCGCGACGGCGAGATCGAGGACGTTGCCCCTGAGTATGAAGTCCTTGAAGCCCTTCAGCATGGTGTGCTCCTTTTCGCGGCCTGTCCGCCGGAGCCGCGCACATGAGGTAGGTCACACGGACGTTCACACGATAAACCGCGAGGTCGGTTACGGGTGGCGATTGCGCTGGGGAAACGAGCGGATGCTCAGTGCAGTGTGACGGTCAGAGCACTGACGAGTGACGCCGCCGCGACCGCCGTGGCAGGTTCGGGCTCCAGCGCGACCAGCACGACCCGCTCGTTCCGATCCCTCGTCGAACCGCCGGATTCGGCCAGCACCACCACTGCACCCCGAGCGAGGACGTGGGCGCCGGGCAGGGGTCCCTCTTCGGTCTCCGTCACCGTCAGGACATCGACGCGGTCGCCCTCACGGAGCAGTTCGCTCACCCCGGCATCGGCGAGCCGGATGGGCACTACGCGGGCCTCGGTGGAGCCGGTGGCGACTGCGGCGAGACGAGGACCGAGAAGGCGGGTGTCCACGAGGGGTTCACCGGCCGGCACAGGGCCGGCGAGAGTGTGGCCCACGGCGTCGTCGACGTCGTGCAGGGTCCCGGCGACCACAGTGGACCGATCGCGCTCCACGTGCGCGACATCGTCGGCCGTGAGGGTGTGCCCGGGCGCGAGATCGTGAGCCGCGACAACGACACCCACACGATCGGTGTCGGGGTCGCCGCGCAGCGCGAGGATCACCGCGAGGACGGCGAGGAGTCCGGCCGCGATCCGTCGGGCCCGGACGATGCGCGACCAGCCGGGGCGGAGGAGTTCGACGAACCGGTCGGGGAGGGTGGGCTGCAGCGAGGCACCCGCAGAGGAGCGCGAGTGGTGCGGATGCGCGCGCGCACGCTGGAGGAACGAGAAAGGGCCGACGGGCATGCCCCGAACCTAGAAGGTGGGGATGCTCTGTCGGCCCCGATGAACCCTCGGAGACGGCGGTCTGTGGATGACTCGACCGCCTGTGGACAAAGGAGTCCGGAGGTCAGCTCGCGGCGGCCGCCGGAGCCGAGGACGTGCTGCTCGACGACGAGCTGCTGTCGCTCGACGAGGAGCTGGTCGAGCTCGTCGACGCGGATTCGCTCGCGGTGCTGCCGCTGCGGGAGTCGGTGCGGTAGAAGCCGCTGCCCTTGAACACGATGCCGACCGAGTTGAAGAGCTTGCGCAGCTTGCCCTCGCACTGCGGGCATTCGGTCAGGGAGTCGTCACTGAAGGACTGCACGATGTCGAACTTGTTGTCGCAGGCCGTGCAGGCATATGAGTAGGTGGGCACCGGTTGATCCTCCGCCAGTTCGTCGAACCGCAGTATTCGTCGTACTGCAGTTTTGGCACTCTACCGCCGACAGTGCCAACAGCGCTAGGGAGTGTGTTGTTCCGCACGGTCGCCGCTACCGAGCCGGACCAGCCCTTTCCCGGGTGTCAGCGCCCATCCCATACGGATGTCGTGGGGGTCCTCGGGGAGTTCGTCGACGAGCTCTTCATCGCGGACCACCGCGATGATCACGGCCTCGGGTGAGGCGAGGTGCAAGGTGCGGTCGTAGAAGCCGGCGCCGCGGCCGAGCCGCACGCCCCGCGCGTCCACCGCCAGGGCCGGGACGAGCACCGTGTGAGCCTTCGCCACCGCCTCGGGCGGGAAGATCTCACCACCCGGCTCGCGCAGCCCGAAATCGGCCGCCATCAGCGTCTTCTCGCCCATGTAGCGGGCCCACGACAACGGTTCGCCGGTGCGGGTCACCGGGACGAGCACCGTCGTTCCGGCCTCGGTCAGAGCGTCGAGGAGCGCGATCGATCCGGGCTCCGAACCCACGGGCACATATGCGCACACCATCGACCCCGCCGGGGCCAGCGTCGAGGCCACCGTGGCGAGCGCGGTGTCCTCGATTCTGCGCCTCGCAGCACTCAGCTCGCGCCGAGCTGTAAGAATGCGGTCACGCCAGACCGCTTTCGGGGGTGGGGGCATGTCTGCGCCTTACGATCGCCGAACCACCGTCCTCGGTGGCCGAAGTTTAGGGTGGGAGTCTATGACGAACAGTACGACCGGAGGCACGCGGCATTTCAAGACCGCGGTTGTCCCCGCAGCAGGTATGGGGACGCGGTTCCTTCCCGCAACCAAGACGGTTCCGAAGGAACTCCTGCCGGTGGTCGACACGCCCGGCATCGAGCTCGTGGCGGGTGAAGCCGCGGAGTCGGGCGCCGAACGCCTTCTCATCGTGACAGCGCCGGGTAAGGACGGCGTGGTCGCGCACTTCGTCGAGGACCTCGTCCTCGAGTCCAAGCTCGAGGAGAAGGGCAAGTACGAGCTCCTCGCCAAGGTCCGCAAGGCCCAGGGGCTGCTCGAGGTCGAGTCCGTGGTCCAGGAGAAGCCGCTCGGCCTCGGTCACGCCGTGGCGTGCGCCGAAGAGGCGCTCGATCCCGACGAGGACGCGATCGCCGTGCTGCTGCCCGACGACCTCGTGCTGCCGGTCGGCGTGCTCGAGACGATGCAGCGCGTCCGCGCCAAGCGTGGCGGTTCTGTGCTGTGCGCGATCGACGTGCCCAAGGAACAGGTCAGCGCGTACGGCGTCTTCGACGTCGAGGTCGTGCCGGACGCCGCCAACCCCGACGTGCTCAAGGTACTCGGCATGGTCGAGAAGCCGGCCGTAGAGGACGCACCGTCGACCTTCGCCGCCGCCGGCCGATACCTGCTCGACCGGGCGATCTTCGACGCACTGCGTCGCATCGAGCCCGGAGCCGGGGGAGAGTTGCAGCTCACCGACGCGATCGCCCTGCTCATCTCCGAGGGCCACCCCGTTCACGTGGTGGTGCACCGCGGCACCCGACACGACCTCGGAAATCCCGGGGGCTATCTGCGCGCTGCGGTTGACTCGGCGTTGAACACGGAAGAGTACGGGCCCTCGCTGCGCGAGTGGCTCATCGAGCGCTTGAAGCGCTGACTGCAGGACGGGCTGGAGGACGAGAAGCGGTATGCGGTCGGTTGAGGATCAGCAGGCCAGGGTCACGGCGGCGGCAGTCGCACCCCGGCCGGTCCGGGTGGCCATTTCCGAGGCGCAGGGTCTGCTGTGCGCGGAGGAAGTGGTCACCGAGCGACCCCTACCCGGATTCGACCAGGCGGCGATCGATGGCTACGCCGTGCGCAGCGTCGACCTCCAAGCCCCGGCCGAGACCGACGGCGGGTCCGCGCCCGCCGAGGTGACGCTGCCGGTCGTGGGCGAGGTGCGTGCCGGTTCGCGTCAGCCGATCCGTCTCCAGCCCCGTCAGGCGGTGCGCGTCGACACCGGTGCGCCGCTGCCGACGCTCGCCGACGCGGTGCTGCCGCTCGACAACACCGACGGCGGTGCCGCGCGCATCAAGGTGCTCGAACCGGTGCGGTCCGGCGACTACGTGCGCCGCACCGGCGACGACGTCCAGCCCGGCGACATCGCAGTGCGGGCCGGGACGATCATCGGGGCCGCCCAGGTAGGTCTGCTCGCCGCGGTCGGCCGCGACAAGGTGCTCGTCCATCCGCGCCCGCGACTGTCGGTCATCTCCGTCGGCGGCGAACTCGTCGACGTCGACCGCACCCCGGGGCCGGGACAGGTCTACGACGTCAACTCCTACGCGCTGGCCGCGGCCGCGCGTGACGCCGGAGCCGACGTCAACCGGGTCGGGATCGCCAGTACCGACCCGAAGCGGCTGCGCGAGGTCGTCGAGGGTCAGCTGATCCGCGCCGAGATCGTCGTGATCGCCGGGGCCGTGGGCGGCGGCGCGCTCGAGGAGGTCCGCGAGGCGCTGTCCGATCTCGGCGAGATGGGCGTCGAGCGGATCGCGATGCATCCGGGCTCGGTCCAGGGCTTCGGACGTCTCGGCCGCGACGAGGTGCCGACCTTCCTGCTGCCCGCCAATCCGGTGAGCGCGCTCGTCGTCTTCGAGGTGATGGTCCGGCCGCTGATCCGCATCGCGCTCGGCCGTCGCCAGCCGATGCGCCGCGTGGTCTCGGCACGCACGGTCGCCCCCATCACCTCGATCCCCGATCGCAAGGGTTTCCTGCGCGGCCGGCTCATGCGCGACGAAACGACGGGCGACTATCTCGTGCAGGCGCTCGGCGGCGCCGCGGGTTCGTCGTCGCATCTGCTCGCCACCCTCGCCGAGGCGAACTGTCTCGTCATCGTCGATCCCGAGGTCTCCGAAATCCGCACGGGAGACCCGGTGGACGTGGCGTTCCTCGGGCAGCGTGGTTGATGTCCCGTCATCCCGGCTGGCCGGCGGAGCTCGGGCCGCTGCGGGTGGCAGGGGGCGTGGTGACCGTCCGATCGATCCGACTGCGCGACGCCGCGGCGTGGAGCCGTCTGCGTCTGCGTGATCGCGCGCATCTCGAGCCGTGGGAGCCGACCGGTGAGGCGCCGTGGGACATGCGGCACCACATCTCGGTGTGGCCCGGGCTCTACCGGAGTCTGCGCTCGGAGGCCCACAAGGGCCTGATGCTGCCGATGGCCATCGAGCTGGACGGCAGATTCTGCGGGCAGCTGACGGTGGGCAACATCGTGCGCGGAGCGTTGCGCTCGGCCTGGATCGGCTATTGGGTGGAGAAGGAGGTCAACGGCCTCGGTGTCGCGACCGCCGCCGTCGCCCTGGGCCTCGACCACTGCTTCGGCCCGGTCGGGCTGCACCGCGTCGAGGCCACCGTGCGCCCGGAGAACGAGGCCAGCCGCGCGGTGCTGCGCAAGGTCGGCTTCCGCGAGGAAGGTCTGCTGAAGCGCTACCTCGACGTCCAGGGCCGGTTCCGCGACCATCTGCTGGTCGCGATGACGGTCGAGGAGGTGCCGGGCTCGGTCTCGGATCGCCTCGTCCGTGCCGGTCGCGCGACCTGGTCCTGATCGCTTTCCGTCTCGAGTCGGGTTCGTCCGCTATGTAACGCAGGTTACTCGCAACTCGAGTAACAATCCCCAGCGCGTGTGGGATCTCTGTGATTAGAGTGAAGAAAGTGTCAATTGGTTTCGCGTGACTCGAGTGACGTCTGTTGTCGATCGAGTCGGCGTTTCTGTACAGGTAAACGCGGTGATGCCGTTAGCCTCATGTAGGTCGGTGGCGTCGACGGGCTGGTAGGGCGACGACTGGAGGGAGGACCACCGGATGCCGAACTCGCTTCTGTGGATCGGGCTCGTTGCCGTGTGGTTGTTCGTTCTGGTTCCCATGCTGGTCACGAAGCGTCCTCGAATCCGGCAGACGACCGACGCCGCGCTCGCAACTCGAGTTCTGCACCGCGGAGACGACGAGCCGATCACCCCTCGAGGGCCGGCCGCCGGGCACCGCAGCGATCCTCATTGGCGTCCGAGTCGTGACCGCACGCACCGCACCCCCGCGGAGGACCGCATGAACACTGAACTCGACGACAGGCCGGAGATCGATTCCGACGAGGCCGACGTCCACCACGAAGCAGCACCCGATCGTGAGCCCGTGCGCGCACACGCACCGCAACGCCGGGGCCGCGGCGGATTCGACCCGCACGCCGATGCGGTCGCCAGCGCCGCACGATACGAATTCCGGCAGCGGGCCGTCCTCGGCCTGCTGATCGCCGCGATCATGACCTCGGCGCTCGCCCTGATCGTCTCGTCGGTCATGTGGTGGCTCGCCGGTCTCGCGGCCGTGGCCCTCGTCGCCTATCTGTTCTACCTGCGGCGCCAGGTGCATCTCGAGCAGGAGATCCGGCGGCGTCGCCTCGCGCGACTGCAACGGTCCCGCGCGGGGGCCCGCGGCGGCCACGACGACGTTCCACAGCGCCTGCGTCGCCCGGGGGCCGTGGTCCTCGAGGTCGACGACGAGGATCCGGAGTTCGAGCACCTCGATCGCTACGAGGACGACTACGGCATCGACCACGGCTACGACGTCCGAGCGAGCGACGGCGACGACGAGTCCGGCGACTACGTCGTTCCCCGCGCAGTGGGGGAATGATCGTCCTGCGACGCTTACGGCGGGGCCCGCATCGAATCTGTGCGGGCCCCGACCCGGCTTCGGAGCAGGCCGTGAAATCGCCCGTCACCTGCGCCGACACTCCGATTTCGTGATGGACGGGGTGGTTTGCTAGAGTTTGCGAGTCGGTTCCCTCGGAACCTACGGGGCTGTGGCGCAGTTGGTAGCGCGCTTCGTTCGCATCGAAGAGGTCAGGGGTTCGATTCCCCTCAGCTCCACCCCTGAAAGCCCCGCCCTCGGCGGGGCTTTCGTCGTATGCAGGGCCATTCGCTGGCGGGTCCACGCCGAACCCGGCAGACTGTGTGGCATGGACCACAGGATGAGTGACGACGAGTTGCGTCGGGCGATCCGGGTACTGCGCGAGCGCGCCGACCTCGCGCGCAGCGAGAATCGCCACGACGATGTCGAGATGATCGAGCGCACGATTCGGCAATACCAGGAGGAGATGGCCCAGCGGCTCTGAGTTTCCATCCGCCGGAGCCCAACACTCCGGCTCACAGGTCGCTTCGCTCGGACACACAAGTCGCTTCGCTCGGACACACAAGTCGCTTCGCTCCGGACACACAAGTCGCTTCGCTCCGGCGCATCCGGTTCGTCCGTGGCGCGCCGGAGCGTCGAGTCGTCACGGCGAGGCTAGGGTGTCGCCATGGCGATCACCGACCTGCGCGGAACCAAATTCCTTGTGACCGGCGCGGCCAGCGGAATCGGCCGCGCCCTGGCCCATGCGGCCTCCGATCGCGGGGCCCGGCTGGTGCTCACCGACCTGCAGGAGGCGGCCCTCGACGAGGTCGTCCGCAGCGTTCGTGAACGCGGCGGCACCGTGCTGCACTCGGCCGCCCTCGACATCTCCGACTACGAGGCCGTCACCGCCTTCGCCCGCGACGTGCACGAGGCGTGCGGGTCGCTCGACATCGTCGCCAACGTCGCCGGAGTGTCGGTGTGGGGCACCGTCGACCGGCTGCAGCACGAGCACTGGAAGCTCATGGTGGACGTCAACCTCATGGGGCCCATCCACGTCATCGAGAACTTCGTGCCGGCCATGATCGAGGCCGGTCGCGGCGGGCACATCGTCAACGTCTCCTCGGCCGCCGGGCTGCTCGCCCTGCCGTGGCACGCCGCCTACAGCGCAAGCAAGTTCGGTCTGCGGGGAGTGTCGGAGGTGCTGCGGTTCGACCTCAAGCGCGACTGCATCGGTGTCTCGCTGGTCGTCCCGGGGGCCGTGCGTACACCGCTCGTCGACACCGTGCAGATCGTCGGCGTCGACCGTGATCGTCCCGAGGTCCGCAAACTCACCCAACGGTTCGTCCGCCACGCCGCGACTCCCGAGAAGGTGGCCGAGCGCATCGTCACCGGCATCCTGAAGAACCGCTTCATGGTCTACACGTCCTTCGACACCCGGTTCGGTTACTGGTGGGCGCGTAAGTTCGCGCCGCCCTACAACCTCGTCATGCAGGCCGCCAACGACTACTTCCGTCGCGTCGTCGGCACCAAATGAAATTCGGCGCGACATGATTCAGTGGATCCGACACCGCTCGGCGGGGCCGGAACCACCTGAATCATTCCGGCGCGCGGTGCAGCTCGGCGTGCAAATGATGCGTCAGAGGGGTGTCGGCGTGGGCCATCCAGAAGTCGTAGACCAGCACGTCGCCGTCGACCTCGAAACGCCGCCGGACCTCGTGCACGGGCTTGGCGTCGGGTGAGCGCTCCAGGGTGAGGGTGGTGAAGTCCAGCACGCCGCCCTCCGGCCGGGCCCGCTGGATCTCGACGAACCCGGTGGGCTGCGAGACGAGCAGTTCGACGTCGTCGCCGCTGCGGCGCAGGTAGCCGTTCTCGGTGTGCAACGGGCGTCCCTCCGTGCGGTGCCGCGTACGGCTGACGTACATCAGGACGGGCTTTCCGGGAATGGTGGCGAACTCGATCGTCTCGTCGTACGCGAAGTCGTCGATGGTGCGGTAGTGGCCGTCGCCACCTCCGGTCCAGCGCCCGGCGAACGGTGCCAGGCACCCGAGCGGGTCGTCGGCCATGAAATCTCCCTCGTGTTCTCGGTGTGTTCTTCGCAATCGTTGCCGCCGTACTCGACGCGCCTGACCCGGATGCCGCCGTCCTGCGCGATACCGTGAGCATATGAGTCATCGCTGGGGTGTCGAGTCCGAAGTCGGTGAACTCCGCGCCGTGATGCTGCACCGGCCCGGTGCCGAACTCGAACGCCTCACGCCCCGCAACAACGACCAGCTGCTCTTCGACGCCCTGCCGTGGGTGGCGCGCGCCCAGGAGGAACACGACGCCTTCGTCGAGCTGCTGCGCAGCCGCGGGGTGGAGGTGTTCCTGCTGGCCGACCTGCTCACCGAGACACTCGAGGCCAGTGGCGCCGCGCGGGTGCAAAGCGTGTCGTCGGCCGTCGACGCACAGCGTCTCGGTTATGCCCTCGCGGAGGAGTTGACGGGCCATCTGCGTGCCCTGCCCGCTGCCGAGCTCGCCCGGATCCTCATCGCGGGCATGACCTTCGACGAACTGCCCGCGGTGGGCAACGGCGCTGCCCCGTCCCTCGTGCGGCTGATGCACCACGGTTCCGATTTCGCGATCGCACCGCTGCCGAACCTGCTCTTCACGCGCGATTCGTCCTTCTGGATCGGCTCGCGCGTGGCGATCCCCAATCTTGCGCTGCCCGCGCGCCGGCGCGAGACCAGCCTCACCGACCTCATCTACGCCTTTCACCCGCAATTCCTCCACGTGCGACGCGCGTACGAATCGCACACCGCGCCCGTCGAGGGTGGCGACGTGTTGCTCCTCGCGCCCGGCGTCGTCGCCGTGGGGGTGGGGGAGAGGACGAGTCCGGCCGGTGCGGAAGCGTTGGCGCGCAGTGTCTTCGACGACGAGCTCGCGCACACCGTGTTGGCGGTCCCGATCGAGCAGCGCCGGGCGTCGATGCACCTCGACACCGTGTGCACGATGGTCGACGTCGACGCGGTGGTGATGTACCCGGCGATCCGGGACAGCCTCCAGGCGTTCGCCATCCACCGCGAGAACGGCGCGGTGCAGATCTCGGGGCCGCGCCCCTTCCTCGAGGCCGCCGCCGACGCGATGGGGATCGAGAAACTGCGTGTCATCGACACCGGTCTGGATTCCGTTGTCGCCGAGCGTGAGCAGTGGGACGACGGGAACAACACGCTGGCCGTGGCGCCCGGCGTCGTCGTCGCCTACGAACGCAATGTCGAGACGAACACCCGCCTCGAGGATTCGGGGATCGAGGTACTGCGGATCGCCGGGTCGGAACTCGGTTCCGGCCGCGGCGGTCCACGATGCATGTCGTGCCCGCTCTCGCGGGCGGTCCTGTAACTCCTCGTCAGAGGATCTCGCGCACCTTGTCGACCGGACGCGCGAGCACGGTGCCCTTGTCGGTGACGACCAGCGGACGCTCGATGAGGATCGGATTCGCGACCATCGCATCGAGCAGTTCGTCCTCGGACGCCTCGGCCAGGTTCAGCTCCTTGTAGAGCGATTCCTTCTTCCGGATCGCTCGACTCGGTGTGAGACCTGCCGCATCGAGCAGCGCCTGCAGTTCGTCTCGGGAGGGCGGAGTCTCGAGATATTTGATGACCGTGGGTTCGAGTCCGTTCTCCTTCAGCAACGCCAGAGTGTTGCGTGACGTGCTGCAGCGCGGGTTGTGATAGATCGTCGCCGTGGTTGCCATGGCCCGATTCTGCCCCGGCGCAATCCGTAACCCGCTGCCACCCGCCGCCGTGTTGCCCGATTCGTCCCTGTTGAAGCCGGTGGGCAGCGTTACTACGATCTCCGCGCACTGAAGTTTTTCGACTTCTCACCAGAAAAGGCACGGAGCACGATGCTCAAAGGTTTCAAGGATTTCCTGCTGCGCGGAAATGTCGTCGAACTCGCCGTCGCAGTGGTCGTCGGCGCGGCGTTCACGTCCATCGTCACGGCGTTCACCGATCACATCGTGAACCCGCTGGTCGCTGCTGTGGGTGGCGACAATGAGATGGGCTTCGGCTTCCGCCTGCTCTCGTCGAACGACGCGACCTTCGTCAACCTGGGCGCCGTCATCTCCGCGGCGATCAACTTCTTGATCATCGCGGCCGTCGTCTACTTCGTGCTCATCGTGCCGGTCAACGCGGCCAAGGCCCGCTTCGCGCCGGAGAAGGAGCCCGAGGACGAGCCGCTGAGCGAGACCGATCTGCTCATCCAGATCCGCGACCTGCTCGAGACCGGGAGTTACAACCACGCCCCTGCCGAGGTGCCCTCGGCCGAAGCGCCCGTCAAGGTCACCGAGCGCTGATAACCTGCGAGAATGTTCGACCTCGCCATCGATCCAGACTCGCCTGTCCCGCCGTTCGAGCAACTGCGGCGACGCATCGTCGACCTGGTCCACGATGGTGAGCTGATCGCTGGTACCAAGCTGCCCACCGTCCGGGGCCTCGCCGACACCCTCGGCATCGCTCCGAACACGGTCGCCAAGACCTACCGGGAACTCGAGAAGGTGGGTGTGCTCGAGGCCCGGGGGCGGGCGGGGACGTTCGTCGCCGACACGGGCGATCCCACCCGCACGCGGGCCCAGCGATCCACCAACGAGTACGTCACCGAGGTGAGGGCACTCGGGATGTCCGACGAGGAGATCCTCGAGTTCGTCTCGGCCGCCCTGCGCGCGGGTTGACCTGCCGATCTTCCGGTTCGTGCAGAGAATGCACGGCGCGTCCGGAATGTGATGATTTTCTCGGGTTCGACGATTCCGCTCCGCAGGCGCCCGAAACTTGCAAGGTTTGTTCGCATGAATGTCCCTGGTGATCGGCCCGGGTCCGAGGAGATCGACGAGGTCTCGGGCGCCCGTGCTTCTGAAGTAGCCGCGTCCGCGGCGCATCCGCCGCAGACCGACAAAGTGGTCTTCGGAGTCGCTGCCGCGCTGGTCGCGGCGATCGTGGTGTGGGGCCTGGCCGCCACCGACAATTTCGGGACCGTTACCGGGAACATCCTCGACTGGATCGTCGTCGAGTTCGGTTGGTTGTTCGTGCTCACGGCGAGCGGATTCGTGTTCTTCGCGCTCTGGCTGGCGGTGAGCCGATACGGCCGCATTCCGCTCGGCAAGGACGACGAGAAGCCGGAGTTCCGCACCGTCAGCTGGATCTCGATGATGTTCGCCGCCGGCATGGGCATCGGCTTGATGTTCTTCGGTGTCGCCGAACCGCTCTCGCACTTCGTCGAGCCGCCACCGGGCAGCACCGGCGGCACCGGCGTCGCGATGGCGACCTCGATGTTCCACTGGAGCCTGCATCCCTGGGCGATCTACGCCGTGGTGGGTCTGGCCATCGCCTACGGCACCTTCCGCAGGGGTCGCAAGCAGCTCATCAGCTCGGCGTTCATCCCGCTGCTGGGACGCCGGGCCGAAGGTCCGCTCGGCAAGGTCATCGACATCCTCGCCCTGTTCGCGACCCTGTTCGGCACCGCGGCGTCGCTCGGCCTGGGCGCGCTGCAGATCGGCTCGGGCTTCGAGGTCACCGGCTGGCTCGAGACGGCCGGAGTGATGCTGCTCGTCGCGATCGTCGCACTGCTCACGCTCGCGTTCATCGCCTCCGCGGTCACGGGTGTCGCCAAGGGCATCCAATATCTGTCGAACATCAACATGGTGCTCGCCGCGATCCTGGCGATCTTCGTGTTCGTGCTCGGACCCACCGTCTTCATCCTCAACCTCGTGCCCACCACCCTCGGTGCCTACGCCGCGGAGTTCGCCCGCATGTCGGCGCGCACGGCCGCCTCCAACGAGGCCGCAGGTGAGTGGCTGTCGAGCTGGACGATCTTCTACTGGGCGTGGTGGGTCTCGTGGGCGCCCTTCGTCGGCATGTTCCTCGCCCGCATCAGCCGCGGCCGCACCATCCGCGAGTTCATCGTCGGTGTCATCCTCGTCCCGAGCCTCGTCAGCCTCATCTGGTTCTCGGTGTTCGGCGGCGCCGGTATCGGACAGCAGCTGGACGGCCTGGACATCGCGGGTGCCGACAGCGTCGAAGGACAGCTGTTCGGGGTGCTCGGCAACCTCCCGCTCACCGGCATCGCCACGGTCGTCGCGATGCTCCTCATCGCCATCTTCTTCATCTCCGGAGCGGACTCCGCGTCGATGGTGATGGGCAGCCTCAGTCAACGCGGCACCCTCGCGCCGAATCGCGGCGTCGTGGTCTTCTGGGGCGGACTCACCGGCGGTGTCGCGGCCCTGCTGCTGTGGAGCGGCGGCGAGGAAGCCCTCAACGCCCTGCAGACGATGACGATCATCGCGGCAGCTCCCTTCCTCCTCGTGATGATCGGTCTGTGCGTGTCGCTGTACCGGGATCTGCAGCGCGACCCCCTGATCACGGGCGGGCGCAGGAAACGGACACTGCGCAAGGTCGAATGACCGAGCGGTCCCACATCGCGGACGTCGAGTTCCTGCTCGACGTCCTCGATGCGCGTCCGGGCACGTCCGTCCTCGCGATCGACGCCGGGCCCGCCTCCGCCGTGGTCGCCGAGAACGTCGGTCCCCACGGCCGCGTGCGCGTGGCACCCTCGGTGACCCGCGCCCACGAGTTCGCGCAGCGGGAGAAGTTCGACCGCATCTACGCACTCGACATCCCCGACCTCCGCGAGGACACCGCCGCCGCGGCCGCCCTCGCGCCGCTGCTGACCGACGACGGACAACTGTGGGTGATCGACGGGGCAGGACCGGGGGAGGACACCGGAACCGTCTCGATGACCGTGAGTACCGTTCTCGCACGGGCAGGATTCGCGATCGTCGACATCCTCGAACGCGGATCGCGAGTCGCGGTGTGGGCGGCGGCCGGACGACGGCATCACGGGTGACACACGACGCCGCGTGCCTGCGGTGAGTTGTCGCCCACCCCGAGTACGGTGTCGCCTGCCCGGCAGTTGCTCTTCGAGAGGAGTGCGCGTGACCGACACCGACCGATTCGACGAGGCCCTCGACCGCGATTGGTCCCGTTACGCCTCGCAACTGGCCCGGCGCATCTCCGAACTCGCCGGACCCGACGCCTTCGAACTGCACGCCGAGACCGCCTCGGGGCCCGCGGCCTGCGTGCGGGTGCTCGCGAGCGCCGGGGGACACGCCACGATCGAGGTCACCGGATCCGAGCCGGTCACCAGGCCTGTGTCCGAGGCCGACACGCTCGCCCGGCACATCGTGTCGGTGCTGCGCGGTCGCGGGAAGGTGCCGCATCCGGCCTTCTTGCAGGCACACCCGCCCTCAGCCCTCGGCGACCTCCGCGAACGCGTGAGCGATGCGCTCGCGCACGCCCTCGGCCGTCCTGTGCCGGTCGACGCCGACGGCGACTTCGTCGTCGTCCTCGACTCCCATGTGGTCTTCGTCGTGATCGACGACGACGGCAGCATCCGGCTGTGGGCACCGCTGCTGCACGCGATCCCCGAGGACGACACCCCGGGAGCCGCGCCCACCGGCGGTCGCACCCACGCGCTCGCCGAGCTCACCGAACTGAACCGGACGTGGCCGCACATCAAGGTGGTGCTCGTCGAGGACCGGCTTGTCGCCACCGTCGACCTGCTCGGCGATCCGTTCGTGCCCCGCCACCTGTCCGAGCTGCTCCAACGACTCAAGGGCTTCCTCACGGTCGTCGACGAGCGATTCGAGCGCCGCTTCGACGGCATCCGCTACGGCTCCGACAGGGACCGCGACGTCGAGCTGGCCGAGGGCAGCGTGCTCGACGAACCCAACTGAGCTCTCCTCGGGACGAGCGACTGCGCTCCGCTCAGCGCCAGCTGGGGAGCCACAGCTGGTCGTTCCAGTGCTCCGGGGTGATCGGCAGCGCCGTGAGAATCGGCCACAACCACACGAAGTTCGCGATGACGAGCCCGACATACAGGCACACCACGAGCAGCCCGGTCGTCCGTCGTTCCGTCGAGGCGTGCGGCGACCCGAGGATGTCGCCGAGCACCAGCGCGACACCCATCACCAGGAACGGCGCCATCGGCACCGCGTAGAAGTAGTACATCTGCCGGTCGAGGCTCGCGAACCACGGGAGGATCCCCGCGCCGTATCCGGTGAGCACCGCGGCCCACCGCCAGTCGCGGCGGACGAGCAGCTGCCACAGTCCCCATCCGAGCACCGGCACCGACACCCACCACAGCGCCGGCGTTCCGATCAGCATCACGGCCTTGACGCACTGCTCGGCGTCGCATCCGCTGATCCGCTCACCGTCGGCGAAGTAGTACAGCATCGGACGCAGGCCCATCGGCCACGTCCACGGCTTCGACTCCCAGGGATGCTGGTTGCCGGCCGAGTTCGTCAGGCCGGAGTGGAACTCCAGGACGCTCGCGCTGTAGTACCAGAGTGACCGCAGCGCGTCGGGCACGAACGAGAACATCCCGTCGTGGCCGATCCGCGAGCCGACCGCGTGACGGTAGACGCCGGTCTCGCTCGCGAACCACGCCCAGTAGGTCGACAGGTACACCCCGAGCGGGACGAGCACGAGGGCATACAGTGCCGGGCCGATGTCGCGCAGGGCCGTCCCGATCCACGGTCGCTGCACCCGGTACGCGCGACGCGTCGCGAGGTCGAAGGCCACGGACATCAGCCCGAAGAACGCGATGAAATACAGGCCCGACCACTTGGTGCCCACCGCGAGACCCAGCAGGATGCCCGCACCGAAGCGCCACCAGCGCACCCCGAAACGCGGACCCCACACACTGTCGAGGACACGGCCCTCGGCGTGCACCTTCGCCATGCGGGAACGCACATCGTCGCGATCGACGATCAGGCATCCGAAGGCCGCGACGACGAAGACCGCCTGGAAGATGTCGAGCATGCCGAGGCGGGACGACACGAAGGTCACCCCGTCGACGACGAGCAGCAGACCGGCGATCGCGCCGAGCATCGTCGAACGGGTCAGCCGCCGCACGATCCGCACGACCAGCAGGACGAGCACGACACCGGCCGCAGCGGCCGAGAAACGCCAACCCCACGCGGTGTATCCGAACAGTGCCTCGCCGAGCGCGATCATCTGTTTGCCGACGGGCGGATGCACGACGAGCCCGTAGCCGGGATTGTCCTCGATCCAGCCGCCGGTGAGCACCTGCCAGCCCTGCGGTGCGTAGTGCTTCTCGTCGAACACCGGCGTCTTCGCATCGGTGGGGTAGTTGAGCATCGTGAACCGCGTGATCGCGGCGAGCGCCGTGACGAAGGCGGTGACGATCCAGCCCCGCGCCCGATCTCCCGGAAGGGGCTCGGGTCCGGGCACCAACGGGCCTGGACCGATGAGGCGACGATCCTGCGCTGCCGACGGACCACGGCCGGGGGCCTGTGAAGGGCTGCGGTCCGTCACGGTCACGTTCCGATCGTAGGCTGAGCCGTATGCAGGCAGCCAAACCGGTCCACGGCGCGAACCCGGGAGAGGGCCGGCTCGTGCTGGCCGCCACTCCGATGGGAGATATCGGTGACGCCTCGGCGCGTCTCCGCGACGCTCTCGGCACCGCCGACGTCATCGCCGCCGAGGACACCCGGCGCACCAAGGCACTCGCCGCGGCGCTCGGCGTCACCATCACCGGGCGGGTCGTGAGCTTCTACGATCAGGTCGAGGTGTCGCGACTGCCGGGCCTGGTCACCGACATCGAGGAGGGCCGCACCGTCCTGCTCGTCACCGACGCGGGCATGCCGTCGGTGAGCGATCCCGGCTATCGGCTCGTCGCGGCGTGCGTCGAGACCGGTCTGCCGGTGACCTGCCTACCCGGCCCGTCCGCCGTGACCACCGCCCTCGCCCTGTCGGGCCTGCCGGTCGAGCGGTTCTGCTTCGACGGGTTCCCACCCCGCAAACCGGGCCAGCGACGCGCGTATTTCGGCACGCTCGTCCAGGAGCCTCGCGCCGTGGTGTTCTTCGAGGCACCGCACCGGCTCGCGGCCTGTCTGGCCGACGCCGTCGACGTGCTCGGCGGTGACCGTCGCGCCGCCGTCTGCCGCGAACTCACCAAGACCTACGAGGAAGTGCGCCGCGGCACGCTCGCCGAACTCGCCGAGTGGGCCGTCGAGGGCGCGCGCGGTGAGATCACCGTGGTGCTCGAAGGGGCGGTTGCCGTGGCCACCGACCCCGTCGACCTCGTCGACGAGGTGGAACGGAAGGTCGAGGACGGGATGCGGCTGAAGGACGCCTGCGCCGTCGTCGCCGAAGCGGCGTCGACGTCGTCCGGTGCGACGGTCTCGAAGCGCGAACTGTACGACGCGGTGCTGGAAGCGCGTCGCGACTGACGCGGTGCTGGAAGCGCGTCGCGACTGACGCGGTGCTGGAAGCGCGTCGCGACTGACGCGGCCTGCCGCCCACCGATCGAGAAGAACGCATATCGGACGCGCCGCGGGGTCCGGGGACATTGCGTGCCACGGAAGCCTAGACTCTGCCGGGTCCCGAGCGCAGACGTCACCGGCACCGGCCGGTCGGACGCTGTCGGGGGCTTCGGACGATCAGGAGGACGCGGATGGATTCGGTGAACGATTTCCTCGTCGAGGTGGGCGGGGTGGTGTGGGGGCCGTACCTGCTCATCCCGCTGCTGTTGGGCACGGGCCTCGTGCTCACGATTCGGCTGAAGGGCATCCAGTTCCGCAAGCTGTGGCCCGCACTGCGGCTGGGTCTGATCACCCGCCACGACGAAGGCGCCACCGAAGGCGACATCTCCCAGTACCAGGCACTGACCACCGCGCTCGCCGCGACGGTGGGCGTGGGCAACATCGCTGGTGTCGGCACCGCGATCTACTTCGGCGGGCCCGGCGCGCTGTTCTGGATGTGGGTCACCGGCCTGGTCGGCATGGCCAGCAAGTACTCCGAGGCGTTCCTCGGCGTGAAGTACCGCACGACCGACGCCAAGGGTGAGCAGAGCGGTGGTCCGCAGTACTACCTCGCCCGCGCCATCCCCAACAAGGCCGGTCTCGTCCTGAGCCTGCTGTTCGCGGTGTTCGCCGTGCTCGCCAGCTTCGGCATCGGCAACATGACCCAGGCCAACACCGTCGCCACCCAGCTCGACGGCACCTTCGGTGTGCCGACCTGGCTCAGTGGCATCGTGATGACCGTGCTCGCCGCGGCAGTCCTGCTCGGCGGCATCAAGTCCATCGGCAGGGTCACCGCCGGCTTCGTGCCCGCGATGATCCTCCTCTACGTCGGCGCCGGCATCATCGTCCTCGCGGTCAACTTCACGCAGATCCCCGATGCCTTCGCGCTCATCTTCACCGATGCCTTCACCGGCACGGCGGCCACCGGTGGCTTCATCGGATCGGTCTTCATGATCGCTCTGCGTTACGGCGTGGCGCGCGGCATCTTCTCGAACGAGTCGGGCATGGGCAGCGCGGCGATCGCCGCCGCGGCCGCCCAGACCACCCACCCGGTGCGTCAGGGCCTGGTGTCGATGACCCAGACGTTCATCGACACGATCATCGTCGTCACCTTCACCGGTCTGGTCATCGTCACGACCGGAGCCTGGGAGTCCGGCGAGCAGGGCGCCGCGATGACATCGGCCGGCTTCGCCGACGGCCTCGGTGGGGACTGGGGTCACTGGATCGTTGCCATCTCGGTCGTCTTCTTCGCCTTCTCGACGATCCTCGGCTGGTCGTACTACGGCGAGCGGTGCGTCGAGCGTCTCGTCGGTCGCCGCGGCGTGGTGCCCTACCGCGCGATCTTCGTGATCGTGGTGTTCATCGGTGCCACCACCCAGCTCGAGGTGGTCTGGAACTTCTCGGACGTGATGAACGGCCTCATGGCGCTGCCGAACCTGATCGGTCTGCTGGTGCTGTCGGGTCTGATCGCGCGGGAGACGAAGGCCTACCTGGATCGCGATCCGTATCTGTTGAACAGCCCCGTCGCGACGGACGATCCCGACGTCGTGAAGTAGGCCGGGGATACGCGAAGGGCCCCGCGTGATGCGGGGCCGAACGTATGTGGAGCATGCCTCCACGCCGACCCGGAACTACCCCTCGTCAGTCCCTATCGGCGTGGAGGCCCCCGCCCCACACTGCAAGGCCGAACCTTGCGTGGTCACCACTCTTCCCCGTCTTTGATGGGGACGAAGAATACCGACCGGCGCGGAACCGGTATCATCCCTGCTCAGACGTGGTGAGGAATTTTTCCGCAGCGGATGTTTGCAGGCGGGGAACGGGAGCACGAAGGGCGCGGAACGGATGTCAGAGACCGGCGGAAAGCCTGGTTCGGCGCAGCGTCAGTTCTTCGCCGACCAGTTGCGCATGCTGTTCGCCGCAGCCGGTCGTCCCGCCCTCAAGAAGGTCGTCTCGGATGCCGCGACCGTCGCCCGGGCGGTGGGCAGCGACCGGACCGTCTCCGTACAGCGGGTCAGCGACTGGCGCAGCGGCAACCGGATGCCGGCCAACTTCGAGTCGGTGCATCCGGTGCTCGTGGTCCTCATCCGCGCGGCGCGGGAGCTCAACGCCGAACCGCCGGCCCCCGGTCTGTACTCCCTGAAGCAGTGGGAGAACTGGTGGAAGGCCGCGCGCGGCCAGGCGAACGCTCCGCGCACCAAGGAATCGGCATCGGTATCGGTGCCGCCCGGGATCCGCCCTTACAAGGGACTCGCCTCCTACCGTCAGAACGACGCCCGGTTGTTCTTCGGGCGCGCCCAGAGTGTGCGGACCCTCGCCGACGTGGTGACGGCCTCCCACGGGCAGGGCCCGGTCGTGGTGACCGGTGCCTCCGGCGTCGGCAAGTCCTCGCTCGTACAGGCCGGTCTCATTCCCCAGCTGTGTTCCGCGCCGGACTGCCACCCGGTGGTCCTCACCCCCGGCACCGACCCGGTGGCACGACTCGTCGACGCGCTCCCCGAACTGACCGACGTCGGCGACCCCGCCGACCACACCGCCGTCCACGCGGCCCTGCGTGCCGCGACCTCCCGTACGTCGTCGTCCTTGCTGCTGATCGTCGTCGACCAGATCGAGGAACTGTTCACCCAGTGCAGCGACGTCGCTCTGCGCACCGAGTTCCTCACCCTCATCGAGACGGCGTCGACCGGTTCGGACGGCGACGCGCCCGCACTCGTCGTCGCGACGATGAGGTCGGACTTCTACGACCAGGCAGTGGCCACTCCCGTGCTCGCCCGGGCCCTCGAACGGCGGACCAAGACCGTCCAGCCCCTCGACCGCGACGATCTCGTCGAGGTCATCACCGCGCCCGCCAAACTCGTGGGTGTCCGCCTCGAACCAGGTCTCGTCGACCTCATCCTCCACGACCTCACCGGACTGGCCGACGGTGAGATCAGCGGCACCGAACTTCCCCTGCTGTCCCACCTGCTCGACTCCCTGTGGGACAAGCGCAGCGGGGGCACGCTCACCGTCGCCGCCTACCGCGCGACCGGCGGGGTCCGCGGATCCGTCGCCGCCGGCGCCGAACGAGCGTGGGAGAGTCTCGCCGACGATTCCGACCGTGCCCGTGCCCGCTCGATGCTCGTCCACCTGGTGTACGTCACCACGACCGGCACGGACGTCAAGATCGCGCGGTCGCTGAACGAACTGCTCGCGGTCGGCGGGGAGGATCGCGACGCGTCGAAGCGCGTCCTCGACCATTTCGTGTCGGCACGTGTGCTCGTCGTCGACGCCGACTATGTCGAACTCATCCACGATGCGGTGATCGACGCGTGGCCCCGACTCAAGTCCTGGATCCAGCAGGACCGCGCCGGTGCCGCCCTGCGACAGCAGATCGAGGCCGACGCGTCGACCTGGCTCGGCTCCGGACGCAACCGCGAGCTGCTCTACCAGCGCGGACGCATGGACGTCGTGTCCGAGCAGAATCCGCACCTCGCCATGGCGGGCACTCCCGAGGGCCGGCGCGGGCCGGTCGCGCTCAGCCCCACCGCGGTGGCCTTCCTCGACGCCTCCCGGCGGCAGATCGCCCGCGAGACCCGGACCCGGCGGGTCGGCATCACCGCGATGGCGCTGTCCACGATCATCGCGTTCGTCATGACCGGACTGGCCTGGGACGCGAAGAGCCGGGCCGAGACGGCACGGAGCACCGCGCAGTTCCAGCAGATCGTCGCGCTGTCCGACTCCCTGCGGGACAAGGACTCCACGATCTCGGCGAACCTGGCGCTCGTCGCGGCCGAACTCCAGCCCGACAGCCCGGTCGCGTACTCGAGGCTCATCGCCAGCCAGGCCGTGCCCCTCGCCTACACACTGAGCGGACACACCGGGCCGGTCTACGGCGTCGTCGTCTCCCCCGACGGGGCCACCCTCGCGTCGGCGAGCGATGACGGCACCGTCCGCCTGTGGGCACTCGACGGCGACGAACCGTCCGCCGTGGGCGAGCCGTTGCGGTTGTCGTCGAAGTACATGGCGTCCGTCTCGTTCAGCCCCGACGGCCGTTTCCTCGCGATCGGGGCAGGTGACGGCGGTGTGTGGATCTACGACGCGTCCGATCGTGCCGCGCCGCGCGTGGTGCTCGACCGGCAGGTCTACGCCGACGGCGCCGTGCACAACGTGCGGTACTCACCCAACGGGCGGGTGCTCGCCGTGCCCTACGACGACGGGCACGTCGCACTCGTCGACACCTCGGATCCCGGATCGGGCCGGTTCCCCGTCACCTTGGTCGACGAGCACGACGGTGGTGTGCGGACGGTGGCCTTCCGTCCCGGTGGGCAGGTCCTCGCCACGTCGAGCGACGACCGCACCGTCCGGCTATGGGACGTGAGCACGCCCTCGCGGCCGGTGCCGCTCGGTGAGCCGCTCACCGGTTTCGGCGACGTGGCCCATTCGGTGAGCTTCAACGGCGACGGCACGATCCTCGCGGCGAGCAGCGACGACGGTGTGCTGCACCTGTTCGACACCACCGATCCGAGCGCGGCCCGCCCGCTGGGGGTGCCGACGAACGCCCACACCGGCGGTGTCTGGAACATCGCGTTCCTCCCCGACGGACGCACACTGGCGAGCGCGTCCTGGGACGGCACCGCGAAACTGTGGGACGTCGACCCGTCGACACGAACCCTCGACGAGATCGGCCCGCCGCTGACCGGGCACGGAGGCGGTGTCCCGACGCTCGCGGTGAGCCCGACCGGGACCACCGTCGTCACCGGCGGACAGGATTCCAACGTCCGGGTGTGGACGATGCCGCAGACCCGGATGGCGGTCGCCGACGGAGCGCTGACCAGGCCGGCGATCGATCGTGCCGGAGCCCTCGTCGCGACCGGCAGCTACGGACCGGATGTCACGCTCTGGCGGGTCGATCAGGGCGGCGACTGGAACCGCGCCGGTGGGATCGCGTTGCCGCGCCCGCTCGGCGGTGCGTACGTGTGCGCGCTCTCGCCCGCGGGCACGATCCTGGCCACGGCACCGACCTCCGGCGGCAGCGTGCAATTGTGGGACGTGCGCGATCCGGCAACACCGAAGCCGTTCGGCGATCCGGTGCCGCTCGACACGAGGTTCACCTCCGCCCTGGCGTTCGGACCCGACGGCACGACCCTCGTGACCGGCGCCGACGACTCCACGGTGCAGTTGTGGGACATCGCGGATCCCGCCGAACCGGTGCCGTGGGGCCAGCCGCTGACGGGACCGAAGAATCTCGTGCGCAGTGCTGCCATCAGCCCCGACGGCCGAAGTCTCGTGGTCACGAGCGCCGACAGCGAGATCTACGCCTGGAACGTGACCGATCCGCGCTCCCCGACACGGGTGAACGTCTCGGACGGGCACGCAACCGGCGTGAACACCGTGGCCTTCGGCGGGTCGAGCGACGTGCTGGTGACCGGCGGGGACGACCACGACGTGGTGGTCTGGGACCGCACCGAGTCCGGTGACTTCGTCGCCCGCGAGACCCGGTTGAGCGGCCACACCGGCACGGTCTACTCCGTCTCCATCACCCTCGACGGCACCCGCGCGGTCAGCGGCAGCGACGACGGCACTGTCCGTCTGTGGGACGTCGCCGACCCGGGCGGCATGCACGAGATCGGTGGCCCGGTCACCGACATGGGAACGGGACGATGGCAGGTGACCTTCGCGCCCGACAGCACCATCGTCGCCGCCGGTGGCGACGGTCTGCTCCGCACATGGGGGCTCGACGCCGATGCCGTCGTAGCCCGCATCTGCCGTTCCACCTCGGTGCGACTCGAGGAGGTCCTCGACCGTTACGAGTTGCCGTCGCCTCCCGACGAGGTGTGCTGAACGGCTGCCCGCGCGTCGCCGAGCGCGAGGATGCTGGCGGCCTTGTCGAGGCATTCCTGCCATTCCGCGTCGGGATCGGAGTCGATGGTGATGCCGCCTCCCACACCGAGCGCGCACACGCCGTTGCCGCTGTCGTCGTGCCCGAACTCGACGGTGCGGATCGCGACGTTCAGTTCGGTGCCGGCGATCGGACTCGACATGCCGACGGTGCCGCAGTAGACACCTCGCGCGGAACCCTCCCACCTGGTGAGCAGCGTCCGGGCGCGGAGTTTCGGGCAGCCCGTCACCGATGCGGGCGGGAACGCCGCGTCGAGCACATCGGCGACCGTCACACCCGGTCGCCGCTCCGCCGCGACGGTGGACACCAGATGCCACACGCCGGGTGCGGGACGCACGGTCAGAAGATCCTCGACCCGCACCGAACCGGTCTCGGCGACGCGGCCGAGATCGTTGCGGACGAGATCGACGATCATCACGTTCTCGGCGACGTCCTTGACCGATGCCCGTAGCCCGGCGGGGTCGGCGGAGAGGGGGAGGGTGCCCTTGATCGGACTCGACCGCAGCGTGTCGCCGTGGAGGGAGACGAACAGTTCGGGCGAGAGCGACGCGACCGCACCCCACGATCCCTGCAGGTAGGCGGCGCGCGGAGGGTCAGTCCGGGAGATCCCGTCGGCGAAGAACGCCAGCGGATCGCCGTCCCATCTGCCCGTGAACCGCGTGCACACGCACGCCTGGTACACCTCGCCGGCGCGGATCGCGTCGAGACAGTGTTCGACGCCGCGGCGGTGCTCGTCGCGAGGCGGTGGTGTCCAGTCGATGTGCCAGTCCGTGGCGTTCGTCGACTCTGTGGCGTTCGTCGGCGGGGCGGCGGTCGACGGTGAATCGAGGACTGCCGCGGCGAGATCGTCGGGGCAGGGTGCGGTACCGAGGGTCTCGTACCACCAGCACCCGTCGGCGTCGAGACGCAGGACAGTGTCGGTCCACCCGCTCGCGGCGAGGGGCAGCGCGGGTCGGTCCGGGATGCGATCCGGGTAGGCGAGATAACCGATGCGCCCGCCTCCGATGAGCGGCCGGTCGTCACTGCGCTGGAAGCGCCGATCGGCACCGCCGGGCCCGGGAGCGTCCGCGGGGAGGGAGAAGACCTCTGCCGGTGGGACGGATTCGACGGACACGGACGGGACGAGCACGGCCGCCGCCCCGAACCATTCACCCGACAGTGCCGCCGGGGCGGGGATCGCGAGGATCCTGGCGCGTTCTGCGAGTGCACCGAGCACGCGATCGACGGTGCCGCCGCGGCCGAGTCGTTCCATCCGCATGGCGTCAGCTTGTCATGTCTGGTCGGAAGCATCGGGACGAGCCCGGAGATGCGTGAGCTTGTCGGGATTGCGGACCACGTAGACGCCGGTGATCAGGTGGTCGTCGATCTCGAGGTGCAGCACCATGTCGAGGACACCTGCCGAGTAGACGAGGAAACCGGGCATCGAGTTCACCACGGCCGGCTCGATGGTCATGTCGGGCAGCGGATGCCGGACCAGTCCGAGGAACAGGCCGGCGACCTTCGCGGAGCCGAAGACCGGAACTCGGGCCGCAGTGACCTTGCCGCCACCGTCGGCGAGGTACCGCACGTCGGGAGCCAGCAGCGACAGCAGTCCGTCGAGGTCGCCGGTGGTGGCCGCGGTGAGGAACGCCGCGACCACCCGGTCGGTCTCGTCGCCCGCGGGAGTGAAGCGTCGCTGCCGGGCATGGACGTGCTCGCGGGCGCGGTGCGCGATCTGCCGGACGGCACTCTCGGTACGGTCGACCGTCTCGGCGATGCGCCCGTACTCGAAACCGAACACCTCGCGCATCACGAAAACCGCGCGTTCGACGGGCGTCAATGTCTCGAGCACCAACAGCATCGCGGTCGACACCGACTCGGCGAGTTCGACCTCGGCGGCTGCGTCGGGGGCGGTGAGCATCGGCTCGGGCAACCACGGCCCGACGTAGTCCTCCCGGCGGCGTTGCGCCGAGCGCAGCGAGTTCAGCGCCTGACGCGTCACGATCTGCGCCGCGTAGGCCCGCGGATTGTCGACGCTGCCGGTGTCGGTGCGGGCCCAGCGGATGTAACTCTCCTGCAGGACGTCCTCGCTGTCGGCGACACTGCCGGTGATCTCGTAGGCGATCGAGAACAGCAGTCCCCGATGCTCGGTGAAGACGTCGTCGCCGGTCATACGTGAGCCTTCTCGCGTGCGGCGGTGTCCGGTCCGCGTCGGGACGGCAGGGCACGTCCGCGCGCCTGGAGTTGCATGGTGTGGATGGTCCCACGAACGACGGCTTCCTTCACCGGTGCTGCGAGCCGACCGCGCAGGGCCCACCTCGACGGGGTGTCGTCGCGTGCCGACAACTGCACGACGCCGCGATCGCGGCCGAGAGAGATGCAGGTCGTGACGAAACCGAGCGAGAGCGGTGCCGGCTCGCGTCCCTGCAACAACTGCCACACCGTGTCGGCGCCGTGGATGCCGAGCGGCATCGCCGCCTGGCAGCTCATGCGCAGGTGGTCGTTGCCGTCCACCACCACTGCGTCGCCCACGCCGACGACCGGCATGACGTCGCCCACGCCGACGACCGGCATGCCGTCGCCCACGCCGACGATCGGCGAGCCGTCGACCGCCTGCAGGGTGTCGCGCACCCGGAGACGACCGTCGTCGTCGACCGGCAGGCCGCTGCGACGGGCCAGGTCGGGCACGGAGAAACCGGCCGTGCGGACCACGAGGGTCGCGGGGATCTCGGAGCCGTCGTCGAGGACGACCGAGCCGTCGTCGATGTGGGCGACCCGCGTTCCCGACCGGACCTGAACGCCCAGTTCGTCGAGCCGGTGGCGGATGTAACGCTGCGTGTTCACAGGAAGGGCCGCTCCCGGATCGCCGACGAGGACGAGGGTGTGCCGCGGATGCGACTGTGCGAGTTCGGTGACGGTCTCGAGACCGGTGAGCCCGCCACCGATCACGACGACGGAGGCGTGATCGTCCGCCTCGATGAGCGCGTCGCGCAGGGCAGTGGCGGAGTCGAGGTCGGCGACGGAGAACGCCTTCTCCGCACCGGGGATCGCGCCGGAGCCCGTGGTGCTGCCGACGGCGTAGACCACCGCGTCGCATGGCAGGACTGTGCCGTCGGCGAGGGACACCGCGTAGGGCTCGATCCGTACGGCCGTGCCGACGTGCAGCGTCACCCGCGGGTGCAGGAGATCGGACAGTTCGTGTGTGGCGGTTCCGGATCCGGCCGCCACCTGGTGGAGCCGGACGCGTTCGACGAAGACCGGTCGCGGGTTCACGACGGTGACCGCCACCTCGGGGTGTTCGGCGAGCAAGCGGTTCGCAGCCATCACTCCGGCGTAGCCCGCCCCTACGACCACCACATGGAATTGCGTCGTCATCGCTCTGTTCCCTTCGCTTGTCGGAAGTGGTGTCACCGATAGGACACCGCTCGTGGCAGGGATGTGACACGGCGCCACCGCGAATTCCTGTGACGCCCGTCTCCTGCTGTCGACCTCGTCGGTGATCGATCCGGTCAGCGACCGACCGTGCGGAATTCCGTTGTCAGCGAGGCGGTCTCGGCCGCATCCCGACCGGCGTGGAAGCCGTCGGCGTCGACCCCGCGGCTACGCGAGTCGCGGGTGACGGGGAACAACCGCCGGAACTCGGTGTCGACGGCGTCGGAGCGTCTGGCGAGGATGGGTGCGAGTTTCGTGATGGGCATCTGCGCGTCGGCGGCGGCGTGGGCGGTGGCCCGGACGTCCGCCTCGCGGAGACGTTCGCCGATCCGGTGCGCGTAGCCGGTGAGGAAGGCGCGGCGGAAGGAGGTCGCGGACGATCCGCGCCGCCCCGCCGTTCCGGCCGCCTGCACGGCCCGTCCGGCCTGCACGAGCAGCGAGGTGTACAGCATCTCGGCCTGCTGCAGGTCGGTGGCGGTACCGACGATCGTCGCGATCTGCACCCGGGTGAACCACACCGTGCGCACGCGGTTCGCGTCGCCGATGGCGGTGAGGAGCAGGACCTTCTCGCGGATGTACGGGCTGTCGAGGTGGATGCGCCGGCCGACGACCGGGTCTGTGCCGGAGTCGGGTCCGGCCAGCAGCGCCGCACCCACGGCGTGACGCGAGACGAGTTCCTGCGCCTTCGCGGTGAGCGCTTCGGCCTCGTCGGGGAAGTCGGTGGACTCGGCCTTCGACAGCAGTGCCCGGATGCGTTCGAGGATCCGGGTGTCGGGCGGGGCGGGCGCAGACGGGTCGCCGGACCGGACGGACGGCCATCGCGACGGCGGGGGTGTGAGGATCGCGAAGGACGGCAGGTACTTCCAGGTGAAGGCGAGCCCTTCGATCTCGAAGCGGGTGACGTCGGGGAACGCGCGGAACAGACCGTCGGCCAGGGTCGGGGCTCCGGCGGCGTGGGCCGGACGCGGGTGCCGGCGGGTGATCTCGTCGAGCTGCCGTACCCACTCGACGGGGGCGCGTTCGGCCGCGCGCCGGATCTGCGCGTCGAACAGCATCGTGGCCGCCGTCAGTGCGACATCGGAGGGACCACCCGAGCGGGCCGTCACGTGGAGCACGTCGGCGGGCTGCCATCCCCGCTCGTAGGCACCGCCCAGCTCGGCGAGCAGGGAGTGCTCGTTCAGGCCATCGGATCGAACATGTGTTCTATCGCTGCGCATGCGCCGCAGTGTGGCGCACGGCACCGACAGGTTTGCGCGGCGACGGAGAACACGCAGGTGAAGCTCTCCGTCGCCGGATCGGACGCTCAGTCCTCGTCGACGTAGCGCGGGAACACCGGTGCCGGGGCGGGCAGGGTCGTGCCCGGAGCCAGGCGGGTCGCGACGGCGTCGAACTGCCGTGCCTCGGGTGTCTGACCGAGGAGATCGAGGATGTTCGCGGCGGCATCGGGCATCACCGGCTGGACGAGCAGACCCACGATCCGAACGACCTCGAGCGTGACGTACAGGACCGTCGCCATCCGCTCGGGATCGGTCTTGCGCAGCACCCACGGCTGCTGCGCCGAGAAGTAACGGTTGGTCTCGCCGAGGACGTGCCAGATCGCTTCGAGACCGAGGTGCAGGGCCTGCGCGTCGAACTCGGCGCGCACCTTCGCGAGCAGCGCGTCGGCCTGGGCGAGCATCGCCTCGTCGTCGGCGGTGAACTCGCCCGGCGTGGGCACGGTGCCCTCGAGATTCTTCGCGACCATCGTCAGGGAGCGCTGCGCGAGGTTGCCGAGGTCGTTGGCGAGATCGGCGTTGATGCGGGTGACGATCGCCTCGTGGCTGTAGCTGCCGTCCTGGCCGTAGGAGATCTCGCGGAGCAGGAAGAAGCGCAGCTGGTCGAGGCCGTACCGGTCGACCATCTCGAGCGGGTCGACGACGTTGCCGACCGACTTCGACATCTTCTCGCCCTTGTTGAACAGGAAGCCGTGGACGAAGACCCGCTTCGGCAGTTCGAGCCCCGCCGACATG
This sequence comes from Rhodococcus sp. 2G, assembly GCF_001886355.1. NCBI lineage: Bacteria > Bacillati > Actinomycetota > Actinomycetes > Mycobacteriales > Nocardiaceae > Rhodococcus > Rhodococcus sp. 2G. The sequence continues at coordinate 335,263 of NZ_CP018063.1, forward strand.
AGGAAGGCCGGCCAGTAGACGGTGTGGAACCGCGTGATGTCCTTGCCGATGATGTGCAGGTCGGCGGGCCAGTAGCGGCGGTAGGACTCCGATTCGGTGTCGGGGAAGCCGGCGCCGGTGAGGTAGTTGGTCAGCGCGTCGACCCACACGTACATGACGTGATCGGGGTGATCGGGGACCGGCACACCCCAGTCGAAGGTGGTGCGGGAGATCGACAGGTCCTTCAGGCCGCCGGAGACGAAGCTGACGATCTCGTTGCGGCGGGTGGCCGGGGCGATGAAGTCGGGCTGCTTCTCGTAGAGCTCGAGCAGCTTGTCCTGATAAGCCGACAGCCGGAAGAAGTAGGTGGACTCCTCGGTCCACTCCACGGGGGTGCCGGTGTCGGTGGAGATCCGCGAGCCGTCTTCGAGCAGGGTGGTCTCGCCGTCGGTGTAGAACGCCTCGTCGCGGACCGAGTACCACCCCGCGTAGGTGTCGAGGTAGATGTCGCCCGAGTCGACCATGCGCTGCCAGATCGCCTTGCTCGCCTCGAGGTGATCGGCGTCCGTGGTGCGGATGAACCGGTCGTACGAGATGTTCAGCCGCTTGTCCATGGCCTCGAACACGTCCGAGTTGCGGGACGCGAGTTCGGTGACCGGGATGCCTTCCTTCGCGGCGGTCTGCTGCATCTTCAGGCCGTGCTCGTCGGTGCCGGTCAGGAAGCGCACGTCGAAGCCGTCGAGTCGCTTGAACCGCGCGATCGCGTCGGTCGAGATGTACTCGTAGGCGTGCCCGATGTGCGGGGCGCCGTTCGGGTACGCGATCGCGGTCGTGACGTAGAACGGCGGGCGGGTGGGATCGCCGGCAGCCGGGCGGGAGGAATCAGGCGCAGTCATGGTGGCCAGTAGTTTATAGGGCGTGAGCGCAGCCCGTCCCGCCCCCGAAGCCCCGCAGCCGTTGAGTCCCCTCGTCGACGCCCACACGCACCTCGACGCGTGCGGTGCCGAGGACGCCGCGACGACCTCCGCGATCGTCGATCGTGCCGCCGCGGTGGGGGTCGGACGCATCGTCACCGTCGCCGACGATCTCGAGGCGGCGCGTTTCGCCGTGCGGGCTGCGCACTGGGACGACCGCGTCCACGCGGCCGTCGCCATCCATCCCACCCGCGCGAACAGTCTCGACGACGCTACCCGCGCCGAGATCGAGAAACTCGCCGCCGACCCGCGCTGCGTCGCGGTGGGGGAGACCGGCCTCGACCTCTACTGGCCCGGCAAGCTCGACGGGTGCGCCGAACCGGCCGAGCAGGAGGAGGGCTTCCGCTGGCACATCGACCTCGCGAAGCGACTCGGCAAGCCGCTGATGATCCACAACCGCGAGGCCGACGCCGACCTGCTGCGTGTCCTGCACGACGAGGGCGCACCCGAGAAGGTGATCTTCCACTGCTTCTCGTCGGATGCCGACATGGCCCGCCGCTGCGTCGACGCCGGATACCTGCTGAGCTTCTCGGGCACCGTGAGTTTCAAGAACGCGAAGGCCCTGCGTGAAGCGGCGCCGCTCGTGCCCCGCGAGCTGGTGCTGGTGGAGACCGACGCGCCGTTCCTGACCCCGCATCCCTTCCGGGGCGCGCCGAACGAGTCGTACTGCCTGCCGTACACCGTGCGCGCGCTCGCCGAGGTGCGGGGCGAGGACGCCGAGGAACTGGCGGCGGCCACCACCGCGAACGCCGAGCGGGTGTACGGACTTTCGTAAAGGGCACGCGCGTCCCCACTCCCGTCGTGAGAATACGGGCATGCGCTCCTTCGTCTACAACTCTCATCCGGTACGTGTGATCTTCGGCCCCGGTACCGCCTCGCGGGTCGCGGACGAAGTACGTCGACTCGATCGTTCCCGCGTTTTGCTGCTCGCCGGCGAGCACGTGCGGCACCAGGCGGAACTGGTCGAGAAGTATCTCGGCGATCTGCAGGTCGCGCGTATCGACGGCGCGGTGATGCACACGCCGGTCGAAGTGACCGAACGGGTCCTCGGCCGGGTCACCGAGCACGACGTCGATGCGGTCGTCGCGGTGGGTGGCGGCTCGACCACAGGACTGGCCAAGGCACTGGCACTCCGCACGGGGATCGATCAGGTGATCCTGCCGACGACCTACGCCGGGTCGGAGGTGACGCCCGTTCTCGGTGAGACCGCCGACGGGGTGAAAACCACGCGTTCGTCGCCCGACATCCTTCCCGAGACCGTGATCTACGACGTCGAGTTCACCACCTCGATGCCCATTCCGTTGGCGGTGACCAGCGCGATCAACGCGATGGCCCACGCGGTCGAGGCCCTCTACTCCGAACAGGCCAATCCGATCGTCGACGCCCTCGCGCTCGAGGCCGTGGCCGCGATCGCCCGGGGTATCCCGGCGCTCGGTGCGGATTCGGCCGATCCCGAGGGGCGTTCGGATCTGCTGCTCGCGGCGTGGCTCTCCGGAACCTGTCTCGCCTCGGCAGGAATGGGGCTGCACCACAAGCTCTGTCACGTGCTGGGCGGCTCGTTCGACCTGCCGCATGCCGCCACGCACACCGTCGTGCTGCCCCACGCGCTCGCCTACAACGAACCGTCGGTACCGCACGTCATGGTGCGGGTCGCGCAGGCGCTCGGCACGGATTCGGCGTCCGCGGGCGTCTACGACCTCGTGGCGGCGGCCGGTGGGCCGACGAGTCTCGAGGAACTGGGGTTCCGGGAGTCCGATCTGGACGAGGCGGCACGACTGGCGACGGCGAAGCCGTATCCGAATCCCCGGGAGGTCACGGAGGTGGGCGTGCGACGGTTGCTGGGGGAGGCGTTCGCCGGTACCCGTCCGGAACCGGCGCAGAAGTCTGGTTGAAGCTACAACCAAGGGTTGCTACCTTAGTTTTCGCTTCAACTAGGTGGGGCTCTCCGGCCTCCTACCCGAAAGGCTCGACATGAAGACCCCTCTCGTCCGCGACCTCGGCATCCTCGTGGCCCGACTCGTACTCGGCGTCATCTTCCTCGCGCACGGACTGCAGAAGTTCAATTCGTGGGGATACGAAGGCACCAAGGCCGGCTTCGAAGGAATGGGCGTGCCCGCCCCGGCCGTCTCGGCGTTCGTCGCCACCTGGATCGAGATCCTCGGCGGTCTCGCGCTCATCCTCGGTGTGCTCGTCCCCGTCTTCGGCGTCCTGCTGTTCCTGCTCATGCTCGGCGCGTTCTTCATCGTGCACGTGGAGAACGGAATCTACGTCGGCGACGGTGGTTTCGAGCTCGTGGCCGCGCTCGGCGCAGGGGCCCTCCTACTCGCCGCGGTCGGTGCGGGAGCGTTCAGCGTCGACCGATTCCTCGCGCGGAAGGTTCCGCTCCTGCGCACGGCCTGACCTGCGGTTCCGCGGCGCTGTGGACGATTTCCCCCGATCGTCCTCAGCGCCTCTTCCGTCCGATGACGCGCGCTCAACGCATATGTCTTGTTATTCTCCTGTACGACATACGCGTTCACGGATCTCTCCGACAGGACCGATATGACCGTGCAGCAGGCTGTTCCGCGTCGCGACACCACGTGGAATGTCAATCGACGGACCTTCCTCGTGGGCGCGGGTGCGCTCCTCGCTGCCGGCCTCGTGGGCGCCGGATCATCTGCGGCACAGCCTCGGACACCGCAGCGTCCCAACATCCTCATCATCATGACCGACCAGGAGCGCCAGCCGATGCACTGGCCGGCCGACTGGGCGCGCAACAACCTGCCCAACCGGCAGCGTCTGGCCGACACCGGGCTGACCTTCACGCGGTCGTTCTGCAACGCCGCGATGTGCTCGCCCAGTCGCAGCACGTTCTTCACCGGCCTCTATCCCGCCCAGCACGGGGTGGTGAGCACCCTCACCGAGGGTGGCACGCTCTCGCCCACCGAACCCGTGCTGCCGGTGGACGGCCAGAACATGGCGAAGATGCTGCTCTCCGCCGGATACGACGTCCACTACCGCGGCAAATGGCACATGAGCAAGGGCGCCGACGGCGGCGACCCGTCGCCCGACGACATCGCGCGGTACGGCTTCGCGGGGTGGGAGCCCCCGGAGGCGGGGCAGGACACAGCACCCGAGAACTTCGGGGGTGGCTGCGCCGACCGCGACGGCAAGATCGCCTCCGACGCCGCCGAATTCCTGCGGTCGCGCAGCGCCTCCGACGACAGGCCGTTCGCGCTCATCGTGTCGTTCGCCAATCCCCACGACATCCTCTCGTACCCGAAGACTTGGGATCAGGTCGACGGCGACTGCAACAACTACGGGGCCTTCGCACCCGAGGCCTTCGAGCAGGGAATCGACCTGCCGCCCACCATCGACGAGGACCTGCTCCGCAACTTCAAGCCCACCGCCCAGGCCGAACTGCTCCTGCTGCTCGCAGGTGCGCTCGGTCCGCTCGTCGGTCCCGAAGCGGCACGGCAGTACGTCAACCTGTACGCCTACATGCACAAGGTCGTCGACCAGCACATCGGGACGGTTCTCGATGCGCTGGAATCGGTTTCGGGCATGCGCGAACGCACCGTCGTCTTCCGGGTGGCCGACCACGGTGAGATGGGGCTCTCCCACGGCGGACTCCGCCAGAAGGCCTTCAACGCCTACGAGGAGACGCTCAATGTCCCTCTCGTGGTGAGCAATCCGGTGATGTTCCCGAGGCCGGTCTCCACCGACGCGCTCGCGTCGCTGATCGACGTCATGCCCACCCTCGCGACGATGGCCGCCGTGCCCGACCGTTCGGCGTGGACGTTCAAGGGCGTCGACCTCACGCCCGTCATCGAGGGCGCGTCGTCCGGTGGCACGCCGCCACAGGTGCAGGACACCGTCCTGTTCACCTTCGACGACGAGAACGCCGCCGCGGCCAACGGGCAGACGACGGTGAAGCAGCCCAACCACATTCGTGCCGTCCGGCAGGACAGGTGGAAGTACGCGATGTACTTCGATCCGTCGGGACGCGCGCTGCCGCAGTTCGAGCTCTACGACCTGCACGACGATCCGCTCGAGACGCGCAACCGCGCGAACCCGCTCGATCTCGCGAACTTCGACCCGGTGCAGGTCGCGGCCATGCACGCCGTCCTGATGGACGTGATGGCCCGCACGGGCACCACCCCGGCTGTGACGATTCCGCAGTTCCCCGTACCGAGCGGATCCGCCGATCTCCCGATTCCCAGCGGGTCGGCCGGACGCTGACGAAGCCGATCACCGGCAACCGCGACCATCGGTAGGCGGTCCCGGAAACCGCTGCGCCCGCGAAGCCGGCCGCTCCGTCCGAGCCTGTGGGCATCGGCACCTCGAACGCCCCCGCATGGGGCAGGGCACAGCTGCGCGCGCTCCTCGGCTACCTCACGGAATCCATGTCCTTGCCGCCCGAATCGCGAGGAAGTTCTTCTTCCGAGTGTCGATCGAAAATGGCGATTTCGGACACTCGAAAATGATCGAGCTAATATCGATCCGATATCTGTGACGTGCGTCGTGATCTGACAGAAATCATGATCTGTGCAGGTAAAGGCGATGAAGTTGCGATAACAATGCCGTCTCGTTACCGTGCTGTGATCACAGTTGTCGTCCGTCTGGAAATAATCGTGTCACCTTTCACCAAGATCAATCGCCTCAAGTCGCCGGTGTTCTACTCGGTGGTCGCCGCCGTCTTCGTCACCCTCGGTGCCGGTGGCGCCACTGCTGTGGTTCAGCACAAGGACGTCGTCCTCGACGTCGACGGTGAGCAGCGTGCCTTCGGCACGATGAACTCCAACGTCGGCGACATCCTGGCCGCAGCCGGCTACACCGTCGACGAGAACGACGTCGTGGCCCCGGCCGTGGACTCGTCCGTCTCCGACGGCGACACCATCGTCCTGCGACAGGCTCGCGAGCTGCGCCTCACCGTCGACGGTGAGGAGCGCTCGGTGTGGACCACCGCGCTGACCGTCGACGAGGCGCTCGACCAGTTCCGCCTCTCCGACGACGCCTACGTCTCCGCCTCCCGTTCGCACCGCCTCCCGCTCGACGGTGCCGATCTCGAGGTCGTCAACCCCAAGACGGTGCGCTTCGCCGACAACGGCGCGCCCGCCGCCGAGGTGCGCGTCGCAGCGCCGACGGTCGCCGAGTTCCTCGAGGCCCAGGGCGCGAAGCTCGAGCAGGCCGACAGCGTCACCCCTGCCCTCGACGCGGAACTCGCGGAGGGCATGGAGGTCGTGGTCACCCGCGACCGGACCGAGTCGCGGACCGAGAACCTGCCGATCGCCCCGCCGGAGAACCGCGTGGACGATCCGAACATGCTCGAGGGTGAGGCCGCCGTGAGCGACCCGGGTGCTCCGGGCGAGCGGTCGGTGACCTTCGACGTTCACACCGTCAACGGTGTCGAGGTCGGACGCGCCGAGACCGCTTCGAAGGTCCTCGTCGAGCCGCGGCCCGTCGTGGTCCGCGTCGGCACCAAGCCGAAGCCCGCCGTGCCGGCCTCCGGTCGCGGCTCCACCTGGGACGCTCTCGCGCAGTGCGAGGCGACCGGCAACTGGGCGATCAACACCGGCAACGGTTTCTACGGTGGCCTGCAGTTCACGCAGCAGACGTGGGCCGGCTTCGGCGGCACCCAGTACGCGCCGCGTGCCGATCTCGCGACGCGCGAGCAGCAGATCGCCGTCGCGGAGAAGGTCCAGGCGGCCCAGGGCTGGGGCGCCTGGCCATCCTGCACCAGCAAGCTCGGTCTGCGCTGACCGGCGCGGGTGTGCGCGGTGTGACCTGCTCCCGAGTGCGCTAGGTTCACCACGTGTCAGCAGACGATCCCGAAACCACTCCGAGGGCCACTCCGGCTTCTCCGCGCGGCCTCGCCGCGCTGCTCGGGCCCGCCGAGGTCCGCGCACTCGCGGAGGAGTTCGGGGTGCGCCCGACGAAGCAGCTCGGCCAGAACTTCGTGCACGACGCGAACACGGTGCGCCGCATCGTCAACGTCGCCGGGGTCGGCCCTGAGGATGTCGTGCTCGAGGTCGGGCCGGGCCTGGGTTCGCTCACCCTCGCCCTGCTCGACGTCGTCGACCGTGTGGTCGCTGTCGAGCTCGATCCCGTTCTCGCGCAGCGTATTCCCGTTACCGTGCGGGAGCGGGCCCCGCAGCTCGCCGACCGCTTCGACGTCGTGCACATGGACGCGATGAAGGTGCTGCCGAAGGATCTTCCCGTCACGCCCACCGCGCTGGTCGCGAACCTGCCCTACAACGTCGCGGTGCCGGTGCTGCTGCACCTTTTCTCTGAATTCCCTACTCTGCGAACCGCTCTCGTGATGGTGCAGGCCGAGGTCGCCGATCGGCTCGCAGCAGAACCGGGCGGTAAGATCTACGGCGTACCCAGCGTGAAGGCGCGGTTCTTCGGCGACGTCCGCAGGGCCGGCGCCGTCGGGCGTGCGGTCTTCTGGCCCGTTCCCCAGGTGGAATCGGGCCTCGTGCGTGTCGACCGCTATGCGGAGCCACCGTGGCCCACCGACGCCCGGACACGCGCCCGGGTCTTCGCCGTCGTCGACGCGGCCTTCGCTCAACGGCGAAAGACGTTGCGCGCAGCGTTGAGTGGATGGGCAGGTTCGCCCGCGGAGGCCGAGAGGCGCCTGCTGGCGGCCGGTATCGAGCCGTCGACCCGCGGGGAGAAGCTCGACGCCGCAGCCTTCGTGCGGCTCGTAGGGGTGGAGTGATCCCGGTCACTCGTCCTGGCGGTCGGATGCGATGTGTGGTTAAGTTGTCCTCGGTCGTTAGGTAGTGTGTTCGTGGTTTACCCCTCGCACATTTCTGGTTGCGAGCGGATGCGATAGCCACGATGGAATCGTTTCAGCCGTGTAGTGACAGACCCGGGGGCCGAAACCGACTCCCGACGAGACGGAACGTCTACATCCGTTCTGCCTGCAAGTGAAGGACAGCAACATGGCTGAAGGTACTGTGAAGTGGTTCAACGGCGAAAAGGGCTTCGGCTTCATCGCTCCCTCGGACGGCTCCGCTGACGTCTTCGTGCACTTCTCCGAGATCCAGGGCCGCGGCTTCCGCACCCTCGAGGAGAACCAGCGCGTGAGCTTCGAGATCGGCCAGGGCCAGAAGGGCCCGCAGGCCACCGGCGTGAACGTCATCGGCTGATACCGATAATTCTCCGAATCCGGGCCGGCACCTCAGGGTGCCGGCCCGGATTCGTTCGTCCGGTCAGCCGATCATTGCCCCGTAACCGGTGATGCCCAAGTTCGACGAACCGGTCGACGAGCCCGCCGAGTCGGCGGAGCCGGTCGCCATTCCGGCGGAGCCCGTGGGAGGGGTCACGCAGTCCACGAGATTCAGCGAGCGCAGGACCAGGTCGCCGAGCGAGCAGACGCGCGGCGGAGCCGGTTCGGCCGAGGCGACGCCGGCGGTTCCCATGGTGGCCGCCACGGCGACGGCGCAGACGGCGACCGCATTACGTACGGAACGAGTCACATTTCCTCCAGAGTGTTCAGAGTCGATCGATCGTAGAGCGTGGCCGCGGCGGTCGGGAAGCATCCGTATCCCGAGTAAGCTCTGTACTCGTGCTTTCCGTCGTGCCGACCCCCGTGACAGTGAGGGTCCCGTCCAAGGTCAACCTGCATCTCGCGGTGGGTGACCTCCGTCCTGACGGCTACCACGACCTGCACACCGTCTTCCAGGCTCTGTCCCTGTACGACGAGGTGTCGGTGGTCCCGGCCGACACCCTGAGCGTGACGGTGCGCGGCGCGGGCGCCGAGTCGGTACCTACCGATTCGACGAACCTGGCGTGGCGCGCCGCCGAGATGATGGCGGAACGGGCCGCACGTACACCCGACGTGGCGATCACGATCGACAAGGGCATCCCCGTGGCCGGCGGAATGGCCGGTGGCAGCGCCGACGCTGCCGCGACGCTGGTCGCGCTCGACACACTGTGGGGCATCGGGGCGCCCCGGGAGGACCTCGCGGATCTCGCCGTCCGCCTCGGCAGCGACGTGCCGTTCTGCCTCCACGGCGGAACGGCGATCGGAACAGGGCGGGGCGAGCGCCTCGTCCCCGTCCTCACCCGCGGCACCTTCCACTGGGTACTGGCCCTCGCGAAGGGGGGCCTGTCCACACCGGTCGTCTTCCGTGAACTCGACCGGCTGCGTGCCGAGGGAGAACCTCAGCGCATCGGCAGCGCGGATGCCGTGCTCTCCGCGCTCGGCTCCGGCGACGCCCACCAGCTCGCGCCGCTGCTCGGCAACGACCTGCAGGCCGCGGCCCTGTCCCTCGACCCGATGCTGCGACGCACGCTCCGGGCGGGTGTCGAGGCCGGGGCCCTGGCGGGCATCGTCTCCGGTTCCGGCCCCACCTGCGCGTTCCTCGTCGAGGACCAGCACGCCGCCGTCACCGTGAGTGCCGAACTCGCCGGTGCCGGTGTGTGCCGTACGGTGCGGGTCGCCTCCGGTCCGGTGCCCGGAGCCCGTGTCGTCGGCGACGCCGATCCCGCACACTCCTGATCCTGTAGTACATCTCCGCAATTCTCGGAAGGCGTTCCTCCACGTGGCGAATCTGATCAACCTCGAACAGGTCTCGAAGTCGTTCGGCATCAAGCCGTTACTCGACTCGGTGTCCCTCGGCGTGAACGAGGGGGAGCGGATCGGTGTCGTCGGCCTCAACGGCGGCGGCAAGACGACGATGCTCGAGGTGCTCGCCGGCATCGAGGAGCCCGATTCGGGCCGGGTGAGCCGCGTGAACGGTCTGCGCATGGCCGTCGTGACGCAGCGCGGCGGTCTGCCGGAGGGCTCGACCGTCGGCGAGGTGGTCCTCGGGCCGCTCGATGTGGCCGAGCACGAGTGGGCCGGTGATGCGCGCATCCGCTCGGTGCTCACCGGTATCGGCATCGACAATCTCGGTCTCGACGCGGTTGTCGACGGTCTGTCCGGTGGTGAGCGTCGCCGGGTCGCCCTCGCCGCAGCCCTCGTGCAGGATCTCGACCTGCTCGTCCTCGACGAGCCCACGAACCATCTCGACGTCGAAGGCGTGCAGTGGCTCGCCGAGCACCTGCTGTCGCGGCGCAGCGCGCTCGTCGTCGTCACCCACGACCGCTGGTTCCTCGATACCGTCGCGACGCGCACCTGGGAGGTCGTGAACGGCCGGGTCGAGAGCTACGAGGGCGGCTACAACGACTGGATCTTCGCGCGCGCCGAGCGTGCCCGCCAGGCCGACGCGATGGAGGAACGCCGCCGCAATCTCGCGCGCAAGGAACTCGCGTGGCTGCGTCGCGGAGCTCCGGCCCGCACGTCCAAGCCGAAGTACCGCATCGAGGCCGCCGAAGCGCTGATCGCGAACGTGCCGCCGCCGCGCGACTCGGTGGCGCTGGCATCGTTCGCGAAGCGCCGCCTGGGCCGCGTCGTCATCGAACTCGAGGACGCCACCCTCACCACCCCGGACGGGCGCGAACTGGTCCGCGACCTCACCTGGCGTCTCGGTCCGGGCGAGCGGATCGGTCTCGTCGGCGTCAACGGTTCGGGCAAGACGACCCTGCTGCGCACGCTCGCGGGCGAACTCGAACCGGCGCAGGGACGGCGCGTCCAGGGGCAGACCGTCGAGATCGGCTGGCTGCGGCAGGAACTCGACGACCTGCCCACCGACATGCGGGTGCTCGACGCCGTCAAGGACGTCGCCGAGCGGATCACACTGGGCGACAAGGAGATCTCCGCCGGTCAGCTCGCCGAACGTCTGGGCTTCACACCGGCGCGGCAGCGCACCCCCGTCGGCGACCTGTCCGGTGGTGAGCGTCGCCGGTTGCAGCTCACGCGCGTGCTCATGGCCGAACCGAACGTGCTGCTCCTCGACGAGCCCACCAACGACCTCGACATCGACACCCTCCAGCAGCTCGAGGACCTGCTCGACGGCTGGGCCGGAACCCTCGTGGTCATCAGCCACGACCGGTATCTCGTCGAACGCATCTGTGATTCGACGTGGGCCCTGTTCGGCGACGGCCGCCTGACGAACCTTCCCGGTGGCATCGAGGAGTACCTGCGCCGGCGCGCGGCCATGGGCGACGTCGACGTGCCGTCGGTGGCGTCGACCGTCTCGAAGACCGGTGACGCCGCCGAGCAGCCGAAGAAGCGCGACGGTGCCGCCGAACGCACCGCGCGCAAGGAACTGTCGCGCCTGGAGCGTCTCGTCGCGAAGCTGACCGAGAAGGAGGAGAAGCTGCACCACGACCTCGCGGAGGCGGCGACCGATCCTGACCGGCTGCAGAAACTCGACGCGCAGTTGCGTGAGGTGGTCGCGGAGAAGGAAGCGGCCGAGGAGCAATGGATGGAGCTCGCCGAAGATCTCGACTGAATCCTCTTGACCTCGAGTCGGCTCGAGGTCGCAGGATGGGCGTCGTCAGAAGGAACGCCCATCAGGAGGATCCATGTCCGTCACCGAAACATCCGGTACCTCTACGCATCTCCCGCAGTCCCGGCTCGCGCGTTCCGCCGTGGTGGTCGCCGTGTCCGTCGTGACCGCACTGGTGATCGACCTCGCGCTGTGGGCCGTCGGGCTCATCGCGGGTGGCTCGTTCGAACACACCGACGCCGGTGAGGTGGTGAGCGCGGCGCCCGGTGGCGTGGTGCTCATGTCCGTTGTCCCGCTCACCGTCGGTCTCGCCGTCGCGGCCCTGCTCACCCTGTGGTGGAACGGTTTCGCGCGGATCGCCCAGGTCGTCGGGGCGTTGCTGCCGCTGGCGACGATCCAGGGCACGATCTCCGCGGACTTCGACACGCCGAGCACCGTCGCCCTGACGCTGATGCACGTCGTGATCGCCGTGGTGGTCGTCGTGGCCCTGGAGATGCTCCGTGCGCGTGACTGACACGAGTAGGGGGAGGAAATATGCGCTTCCGCAAGGAAAGTCGCACATTTCCTCCCCCTGATTCGGGCAGAGGCCTACGGTCAGGTCGAAGCAGCGCTGAGCGCGGGACGCGCGAACCGCTCGATCAGGTCGAGTTGCCCGACGAGACGATGTGCGGGGTGGCGATGCCGTGGCTGAACAGCGCCGAGATCAGGCCCGACGAACCCCTTCGGTGGTGGTCATGCCTATTCGCCCTTCCAGACGGGTTCGCGCTTCTGTATGAAGGCCATGACGCCTTCGAGGGTGTCGGCGCTGGTGGTGAGACGTGCGAGGGCTTTGTCGGTGAGTTCCCAGGGCAGGTCCTCGGCGGGGACGTTGCCGTCGATGATGCCGCGGGCGACGGTCTTGCTGGCCTGCACGGCGAGCGGGGCGCCCTTCGCGATGTCGGCGGCGAGAGCGAGAGCGGTGTCGAGGACCTCGTCCTGTGGGACGACCCGGTTGACGAGGCCCCAGCGCAGCGCGTCGGCGGACGACATCGGCTTGCCCGTCAGGACGAGTTCCATCGCGACGGCGCGGGGGATGGCCTGGCCGATGCGGAACACGCCGCCGGCACCGGCGATCAGGCCGCGGTGCACCTCGGGCAGACCGAATTCGGCGGTTTCGGATGCGACGACGAGATCGCTCGCGAGGGCGAGTTCGGTGCCACCACCGAGCGCGGTGCCGTTGACCGCGGCGATGACGGGATTGGAGATGTGGTGCTTGACGACACCGGCGAAGCCCCAGTGGGCGGTTTCGGGCGGGGTGACGCCGTCCGGTCCTTTGGTGCCGAGGGCCTCGAGGTCGGCGCCGCCGCAGAAGACGGCGCCGCCTGCGCCGGTGAGCACCACGACGCGCACGTCGCGGTCCTCTTCGGCGCGGTCCCAGGCCTCACCGAGTGCCTGGTGCACGTCGGCGTTGATGCTGTTGGCCGCCTTGGGGCGGTTGATGGTGACGAGCAGGACGTGCTCGCGCTTCTCGACGTGAACGACGGGTTCGCTCACGACCGGTACTCCTCGGGGCACAGGTGTTCGATGCGGGTGACGGTGAGAATGCCGCCGTCGTCGGTGACGTGGACGGTCTCGCCGACGATGTCGGCTCCGGCGGCGAGGACTGCGGCGCCGGTGGCGTCGGTCTGGCCGGAGACACGCCGGCCGTCGGGGGTGAGGCCGACGAGGAAACCGATCGACGGGTTGCCGTCGCGACCGAATTCGGCCGTGGCGGTGACAATCTGGACCTCGCCGCTGTAATCGGTGGCTGTCTCCGGCGCGGACGGCTCGAGCAGCACGTGCTCGGGGTCGCCGACGTAACCGTCGGTGTGCGGCGCGCAGCCGAGGACCACGACGTGCTGGTAGGTCAGGTAGCCACCGTTGCCGTGCACGAGGGCGAGCTCGCCGTCCTGGCGCAGCCGCTTGGCCACCGACACCACCGAGTGCAGCGTGTAGCTGTTGAGCGGGCCGCCGAAGAAGGAGTGGCCGCCGGTCACCGACGGGACGGTGTCGCGGGGGAGGCCGAGCTGCTCGATGAGCAGCTTCGGGACCACGGGGAAGCAGCTGTAGGCGTCGATGATGTCGAAGTCGCCGGGACGCAGGTCGCTCGCCGACAGCGTGCGCCGCAGCGCATCGTCGAGTGCGGCGGAGCGTCCGAAGTCGCCGCGGGCGAGCACGTCCGAGGGCTCGGTCGCGCCGGCGCCGCCCCACACGTAGAGCAGGTGGTCGTCGGGGACACCGAATTCGCGGGCCACGGCGAGCGAGGTGACGACCACGGCAGCGGCCTGGTCGACGAACGGCATCGCGTTGACCATCAGCGGGTACGGGTCGGTGACGAGGCGGTTCTTGGCGGCGATGGTGCGGATGTCGTCGGCGGTGCGGCGCTCGGGGTTCCAGGACGCCGGGTTCTCGGCGGCGAACTCGGAGAAGGCGGCGTACAGCGTCGCCGACCAGTCGAGCGACTTCTCGCGCGAGTGCCCGAGATCGTGGCTGAGCCGATTCTCGAACAGCGGGTAGACCCGCGTGGGGACGATCATCCCGGCGCGCTGCATCGCGGGGCTGCCGAGGTCCTTGTTGCTGATAGGCGCGGGGCCGCCCGGGGCGGTGGTCCATCCCAGCGTGACCGGATCCGTTCCGGCCTTGTACGAGTTGGTCGCCGAGGCCTGCGCCTCGCCGCCGACGAGCAGCGCGACGGTGCTGGTGCCCGCGGCGATGTCGTGGCCGATGCGATCGAGCAGGGCTGCCGGCCAGTGGCCGCCGATCGGCGTGGTCGACGTGTGCTCGGGCGTCGCGCCGAGACGTTCGGCGAGCAGGCCCGGCAGGTCGTCGTAGTTCCAGCTCGCGGTCTTGATCGCGTGGATGGTGTCGATCCGCGTGGCGAGATCGGCGCCGGAGTCGGCGATCGCGGCGAGGGTGGCCTCGTGGATGAGGTCGAGCGGTTCACGCGGGTCGGCGGGCGCACCGGCACGGCCGGAGCGCAGGTCGCCGACCCCGATCACGACGGGAACCCGAGTGGGGTCGGTCATGGCGTTCCTTCGGTCTGCTCTTGGGGGAGGAGGACGCCGCCAGCCTAATGCGGACGATTTCAGTCTGTAAATCGAGGAGTGGTCTGGCACACTTTTCCGACGTGACCGAAGCACCCGCACCGCGCCGCCGCGGACGCCCCCGCGACGCCGACCTGGAGGACCGCGTGTTCGACGCCGTGCTCGAGGTGTACTCCGAGACGAGCTGGCGTGGTTTCACGCTCGACGCGGTCGCACGACGCGCGCGGGTGGGGCGCGCCGCCCTCTACCGCCGGTGGTCGAGCAAGGACGACCTGCTGGTCCAGGCCCTCGAAGCGCGCAGCCCGCTGCCCGTGCCGATCGACACCGGCGCGCTCCGATCCGATCTCGTCGAACTCGCCCGGCAGCTGTTGCGCGGTTACCGGACCACCCCCGGCCTGGCGAGCCTGCGCGTCGCGCTCGACGCCCGTGCCAACCCCGAACTGCTCGCCCGGCTGATCCACACCCTCAACCGCAGCCGCGTGCTCGCGGCGCGCACGATCGTGCACCGCGCCGTCGAGCGCGGCGAACTCCCCGCCGACACCTCGGCGACGCTGCTGCTCGAAATGGTCACCGGCACCGTGCTCAGTCATGCCCTGTTCGCGTTGGCCACCCCGGCCCAGAACGTCGACGACGACTACGCCGAACTCGTCGTCGACGCGACCATCCGCGCGCTGCGTCGTCCCGAGTCGTGACCGGCACGCCCTCCCGTGACCGAATCGCGATCGAATGCTGCCTGGTAACAGTGTGATTCCGGCCGTCTGCGCCGGTCGTCCGGGCTAGCCTGGAATGCGAATACTCGCAGGGGGGCGCCAATGGGAGGCCGACGATGGATGTGCAGGCGGTAGCGGAGATCACGCGGCTCAAATACCGCTATGCGCGAGCGCTCGATACGAAGGACTGGGACGAGCTGGCGAACACCCTCACCCCCGACGCACACGCCGTCTACGGGGAGCATCTCGTTTTCGACTCACGCGACGCCTTCATAGGTTTCCTCGAGAACACGCTGGGAACGCGCTTGATCACGGAGCACACCTGTTCCCATCCCGAGATCGACATCGCCGACGACGGCCGCAGCGCCACCGGGGTGTGGTTGCTGTCCGACACCGTGATCATCCCCGAGGACGGGATGATGTTGCGCGGCTCGGCCTACTATCACGATCGGTACAGCCTCGGCGACGACGGATGCTGGCGGATCAGCCGCACCGGATATCAACGCAACTGGGAGACGGTCACATGCATGGGCGACTCGCCTTCGGTCCGGTTGACGACCAATCGATGGGCGCTGCTGCAGCAACCGAAAGCGTCCTGAGCGGGAACGACGAGATGGTCTCGGAGGGTTCCGGCGATTTTCCCCGTCCGGGGGCGCTGCCCTATCTGACGGTGCCGCGGGCCCACGAGGCGATCGAGTGGTACACCCGGGTCTTCGGAGCCTCGCTGACCGCCGAACCGGTCGTCATGGACGACGGTCGCGTCGGGCACGCCGAACTGCGGTTCCCCAGCGGAATGATCTATCTCGCAGACGAGTTCCCCGAACTCGGACTCACGGCGCCGCAGGAGGGGGCGGTCTCGGTGAGCCTGATGCTCGAGGTGGCCGACACCGACACCGTGCTCACCCGCGCCCGTCTGGCCGGCGGTTCGGTCGAGAGGTGGATCAACGAGGCCCACGGTCATCGCAACGCCACCCTGCTCGACCCCTTCGGGCATCGCTGGATGCTCGTCGGCCCCCTGACCGGCAAGCTGCCGCCACCTCGGGAGTGAGCTCCCGAATCGGTACCATGCGGCGATGAGTGAGATCGCGCGTCGCAGTGAGTTTCCCGATACCCGCGGCTGGATCCGGGCCCTGCCCACCCTCACGGCGTCCGCGCCGCCGTTCGCACCGGCCGCGACGCCGCAGGAGACCTTCCTCCGCTGGCTCACCGAGGCGGCCGAGGCCGGCGTCGCCGAGCCGCACGCAGCGACCCTGTCGACCGTCGACCCGTCCGGGACGCCCGACGCGCGCATGCTGCTGATCAAGGACGTCACCGACGACGGCTGGTGGTTCTCCGGCGACGACCGTTCCCCGAAGGGCCGCCAGCTCGACGCGACACCGGCCGTCGCGCTCACCGTGTACTGGCGCGAACTCGGCCGGCAGGTACGCGTGCGCGGACCCGTCCTGGCCGGCCCACCCGAGGTGTGTGCCCGCGACTTCCGGGAACGGTCGGTCTTCGCCCGTGCCGTCGCATCCACGGGACACCAGAGCGAGGTCCTCACCGATTCCGCCGAGTACGACGACCTCGTACGGGAACGCCTGACCGCGCTCGAACACGATCCGGACCTCGTCTCGCCGCACTGGACGGCGTGGTGCGTCGCCGCTGAGGCCGTGGAGTTCTGGCAGGCGGATCCCGGCCGGCGGCACCTGCGGTATCGCTACCGGCGTGCGGGGGACCGGTGGGTCACCGAGGAACTTCATCCGTGACGTGTCGCGTGGCCGGGACGAGTCGCCCGCGACCGGTAGGCTCCCGCCCGTGAACGAGTCCTTCATCCGCACACGCGTCGCCAACGGAGTCGGCGAAGTGCAACTCGACCGTCCCGGTGCGCTCAACGCGCTCGACCGGTCGATGATCCGCGACATCCGCTCGTCGCTTCTCGCCTGGCGCGACGACCCGGCCGTCACGGCCGTGCTCGTCACCAGCACGTCCGACCGCGCGTTCTGCGCCGGTGGCGACGTCAAGCCGGTGCGCGAGCTGGCCCTCGAGGGGTGCTTCGACACCGTCCGCGAGTACTTCGCCGACGAGTACCGCCTCGACGAGCTGGTCGCCACCTACCCGAAGCCGTATCTCGCGGTCCTCGACGGCGTCACGATGGGCGGCGGGCTCGGTATCTCGGTGCACGGCGCGGTGCGCGTCACCACCGAGAAGACCACGATGGCCATGCCCGAGACGGCCATCGGGTTCGTTCCCGACATCGGGTCGAGCCACTTCCTCCCGCGCCTGCGCGGCACCACCGCGCGGTGCGATGCGGTGGGGATGTATCTCGGACTCACCGGCGCCCGCATCGATGCCGGCGACGCGCTGGCCGTCGGCCTGGCCACGCATTACGTGCCCAGTGCCCGCATCGACGACTTCGCCGACCGCATCCGCGCCGGGCAGTGGCGCGACGCCCTCGACGAGTTCGTCGAACCGACCCCCGAATCCTCCCTGGCGCAGCGTTTCCCCGACATCGAGACGGTGTTCGGCGACGGTACGGTGCTCGACATGGTGACCCGCCTCGACAGCCTCGCCGACATCGACGCCGAGTGGGCCGAGCAGACTCGCACGGCCCTGCGGTCGTTGTCGCCGACGAGCGTGTGGGCCACGGCCGAACTGATGCGACGCGGTGCCGAGAGCACGCTCGAGGAATGCTTCGCCCGCGAACTCGACGTCGCCGTGCGCGTCGCTGCGACGCCGGACTTCATCGAAGGTGTGCGCGCCGTGCTCGTCGACAAGACCCGCGACCCGCAGTGGTCGCCCGCGACGCTCGAGGACGTCGATCCGGCGGCGATCGCCGCACTGTTCGGCGACGGATAACCCGCGACCTGCCCGTCTCTACCGGGCGTGACCTCTACCGGGCGTGACGCTGCGGTACCTGCAGGTCGACGACGATCGGCTGCCCACCGAGGGTCGCGTGGATCTCGGGCTTCTCGAGTCCACCGGCCAGCAGGTACTCGCCGAGCAGCGTGAGCAGTTCATCGTTGTCCGCTATCGGGTCGCCGTGCGATCCGGTGCTACGCGGGTCGCCGTGCGCTCCGGTGCTGCGGGAGTCGCGGGAGGTCAGTTCGTTCTGTGCGAGTCGCGCGGCGATACGCACCGACGCCACGCCCATCGAATTGCGCCGTGACGGGACCGGACCCGGTGCGGTGATCGTGCCCAGGCTCTCGGTGGCCGTCGGGGTCGTCGTGGTGGTGGCGGGCCCACTCGCGGAGCCGTTCGTGCCGGTGCTGCTCACCAGGGTCGTTCCTTCCTCGGAATTGCCGGCGCCCACCCCGCCGGCCGGGTCACCTTCGAGCGACGATGCATCCCCCACGCTCATGCGGTGTGTTCCGGGATCCGGCGTGCTCGTCAGCGGGGTACTGCTCGGAAGAGGAGTGCTCGGCAGCGGGTAGACGAAGGTGCCCGAGCGCTTCGCGCGTCCGGATCGCCTGCTCGTATCCGCCGTCCCACCGGACGACAGGTCCTCACCGGCTGCGGCCGGTACGTCGTCGTTCATCGACACAACTCCTGATTCCACCCGAATACGTCGGATCGACGAAAGGGAAAGTATCAGTAAAATCCGCTGGACGCACTACCCGTCCGGCATTGCCGGGACGCTCAGTCGGTCGCCGCGACCAACGGTTCGAGAGTCAGCTCCGGCAACTCCTTGAGGATGTACTGCAGCCGCCACTTGTCGCTGACGAGAGCGAGGAGCACGCCGTCCGACCGGGTGAACACCTCCACGCCGCGCTGGCGGTTCAGTTCGTCGGCCGAAGCCACATCGGTGCGACGCGCGAGCGAGTAGCCGAGATGCTCGATCTTCGGGTCGACGTTGTACTCGGCCTTCATCCGCGCCGCGACCACCTCGAACTGCATCGGACCCACGGCCGCCATCACCGGCGACGCGTCGCCGCGGACGTCGTTGCGGAGGATCTGCACGACGCCCTCGGAATCCAGCTGGTCCACGGCCTTGCGGAACTGCTTGTACTTCGAGGCGCTCTCGGCCCGCAGGATCGCGAAGTGCTCGGGCGCGAACGACGGAATGGGCGGGAACTCCACCTTCTTGTCGATGTAGAGGGTATGCCCCGGCGCCAGCGCGGTGGCGTTGACCAGGCCGACGACGTCGCCGGGATAGGCGTTCTCCACCGTGGAACGTTCGCGGCCGAAGACCGTCAGCGCATACTTGGTGGCGAAGGGCTTACCGGTCTGCGCGTGCGTGACGACCATGCCGCGCTCGAACACACCCGAGACGACACGCATGAACGCGAGCCGGTCGCGGTGGGCGGTGTCCATGCCGGCCTGCACCTTGAACACGACGGCGCTGAACGGATCGTCGACCTCGCGAGCGGTCTCGTCGATGGCGAGACGGGCACGCGGTGGCGGTGCGAGCGTGACCAAGGTGTCGAGGATCTGCCGCACACCGAAGTTGAGCATCGCCGACGCGAAGATCACCGGCGAGGTCTGCCCGGCGAGGAACAATTCCTGATCGTGATCCTGGCCGTTGGACGACAGCAGTTCGGACTCCTCGGCGGCCTCGACCCAAGTGTCGCCCTCGAGGGCGAGCGCCTCGGCGGGGGACAGATGCTCCTCGGGCGCGATCTTGGCGCCACCGGCCGTGCGGGTGAACTTGATGTACTCGGCCGCGTCTCCGTCCTCGCCGCGACGCAGCAGACCGCGGAAGTCGCCGGCGATGCCCACGGGCCAGAACAGGGGAGTCGGCATCAGGCCGATGCGCTCGTCGATCTCGTCGAGCAGTTCCAGCGGCGTCCGGCCCGGTCGGTCCCACTTGTTGATGACGGTGACCACGGGGATG
This sequence comes from Rhodococcus sp. 2G, assembly GCF_001886355.1. Taxonomy (NCBI): domain Bacteria; kingdom Bacillati; phylum Actinomycetota; class Actinomycetes; order Mycobacteriales; family Nocardiaceae; genus Rhodococcus; species Rhodococcus sp. 2G. The sequence goes on from NZ_CP018063.1 coordinate 355,123, forward strand.
CCTCGGTGGCGGCACACCTGGAACAGCTTCAGGGTCTGCGGCTCGAGACCCTTCGCCGCGTCGATGAGCATGACGGCGGCGTCGACGGCGGTGAGGACGCGGTAGGTGTCCTCCGAGAAGTCGGAGTGACCGGGGGTGTCGACGAGATTGACGACGTTGACGACCTCGTCGTCGGTGCCCGCGACGTCCGAGCGGGTGTAGTTGAACTGCAGGGCCGTGGAGCTGACGGAGATGCCGCGGGCCTTCTCCATCTCCATCCAGTCGGAGACCGTCGACTTGCGGCCGGCCTTGCCGTGGACCGCGCCGGCCTCGGAGATGACCTTCGCGTGCAGGGCGAGCGCCTCGGTGAGCGTCGACTTACCGGCGTCGGGGTGGGAGATGACGGCGAAGGTGCGTCTGCGCTCGGCTTCGGCTCTGACCTCCTTCGCGGCCCCGGGCTTCGCTGTGCCGGAGGACTGCGCAGGCTCCGTCGTGCCGGTGGATTGACTGTCGGCCGAAGCGTGCGGGGTGCTCAACGGGAAAAACCTCTCGAAGGGGGCAGGGAGTAGGGGCGCTATCGCCGCCAACTCGTCCATGTTACTCGGCGATTCGGTGTCGATTTCCGCCAGATTCGATCACGTTTCCCCGAGGCCGCCCCATACCGACCACTCGACGGCGCACGCTGATGTGCAACTACCGGATCTTGATCGAGGTCGTGCACCACCGGACGAGGAGCGGGTCGTGAGCAGGTTCACCGAGGAGATGTACGCGACGGCGGAGTCGGACACCGGGGCTCTGGTCACCGGCGAACCGGATACGCCGTTGCGGCAGAACTGGGGAGAGATCCACCGGCAGGCCCGCCGCATGGCCGGCGCACTGGCCGCGGCGGGTATCGGACCCGGCGACGCGGTGGGTGTCCTCGCAGGACAACCGGTGGACATCGCACCGGTCTGCCAGGCCGTGTGGATGCGCGGCGGAAGCGTGACGATGCTGCACCAGCCCACGCCGCGCACCGACCTGCAGATGTGGTCGCGCGACACCGAGGTGGTCCTGCGGATGATCGACGCCCGCGCCGTCGTGCTCGGCGCACCCTTCGAGATCGCGGAGCCGCTGCTGCGCGAGCGGGGCGTCTCCGTCGTCACCGTGGAGCGGATGCGGGAGGGGAGGCCCGTCGATCCCGTCGACACGGCGGAGTCCGACATCGTGCTCCAGCAGCTGACGTCCGGGTCCACCGGCTCGCCGAAGGCGGTGCGGATCACGCACGGCAACTTCTACGCCAACGCGACGGCGATGATGGACCGCGTCAAGTTCTCGCTCGACGACGACGTCATGATCAGCTGGCTGCCGCTGTTCCACGACATGGGCATGGTGGCCTTCCTCAGCGTCCCCATGCAGGTGGGCGCCGAGGTCGTGTCGGTCACGCCGCTGGACTTCCTGCGCTCTCCGATCCTGTGGGCGGAGCTGATCAGCAAGTATCACGGAACGCTCACTGCAGCACCGAATTTCGCTTACTCGTTGCTGGCTCGGAAGTTGTCGCAGGCGCCGGACGGCGCGCTCGACCTGTCGTCGATGCGCTGGATGTGGAACGGCGCCGAGCCGGTCGATCCCGACACGATGGAGGCCCTCGCGGAGGCCGGGGAGCGCTTCGGTCTCGACCCGTCCGCCCTCGCGCCCTCCTACGGGATGGCCGAGACCACGCTCGCGGTGTCGGTCCCCGATCCGGGACGCGGGATGGTGCTCGACGTGGTGGACCCCGACCTGCTCGAGGCCGGCGGGATGGCCGTGCCGACCAACCGCACCCACACGCGCCGCATGCCCACCCTCGGCCGTCTCGTGGCCGGTCTCGAGGGCCGGGTCGTCGGCCGTGACGGACAGGTGCTGCCACCCCGCGGCGTGGGCATCATCCAGTTGCGCGGCGAGGCCGTCACGCACGGCTATCTCACCGTGGACGGACCCGTACCCGCGCAGGACGCCGACGGCTGGCTCGACACCGGCGACGTGGGTTACTTCACCGAGGAAGGTCTCGTCGTGGTGTGCGGCCGGGTGAAGGACGTCATCATCATGGGCGGCCGCAACATTTATCCCACCGACATCGAGCGAGCGGCGGGGACCGTCGACGGGGTGCGTCCCGGCAACGCCGTCGCCATCCGGCTCGACGCGGGGGACAAGCGCGAATCGTTCGCGGTGGCCGTGGAGACCAAACTCTTCGACCACCCCGACGAGGTGCGCCGCATCGAACACGACGTCGTGCACGCGGTGGTCGCCGAGGTGGGCGTGCGGCCCCGCACGGTCGCGGTACTCGGTCCCGGCAGCATCCCGAAGACCTCCTCGGGCAAGCTGCGTCGCGGCACCTCGCTGGCACTGCTGACGCGGGCCTGACCACCGCGCCACGCGACGCCGCTGCGACCGCGCCGGCCTCGGCGGAGGCGGGCGGTCAGTGGATGCGGTTCTGGGCGCCCTCGAGGCCGAGCCTCAGCAGCAGTTCGACGGCGTCGGCGCCTTCCTCGCACCACACGTCGAGTTCCTTGCGTTCGGTCGCCGAGAACGGCTTGAGCACGAAGTCGGCGGGATCCTGGCGGCCGGGAGGGCGGCCGATGCCCATCCGGACCCGCAGGTAGTCCTTGGTGCCGAGCGCCGACGAGGTCGACCGCAGGCCGTTGTGCCCGTTCTCGCCACCGCCGAGCTTGAGCCGAATCGTGCCGAAGTCCAGGTCGAGTTCGTCGTGTAGGACGATCACGTTCGAGGGATCGACCGAGAAGAACTTGGCCAGGGAGGCGACCGGACCGCCGGACAGGTTCATGTAGGTGCGCGGCTTCGCGATGATCACCTGCCGCCCGTCGAGCCGGGCCTGCACGATGTCGGCGTTGCTGCGCTTGTGCGCGGAGAACTTGCCGCCGACGCGTCCGGCCAGCACGTCGGCCACCATGAATCCGATGTTGTGCCGGGTGTTCTCGTACTTCGGGCCGGGGTTGCCGAGACCGACCACGAGCGCGGCGTCGTCGCCCACGAACTGATCCTTCCGTGCATTCGAACGACGTGCGGCGCGCCACCCCGAAGGGATGACGCGCCGCACGAGTGACTTCACAGGGAGCCGGTGAAGGCTCAGGCCTCCTCGGAGGCCTCTTCTGCGGTCTCTTCGCCCTCGGCGCCTTCCAGGGCGTCGGCGGAGGGAGCCTCGACGATGTTCACGAGCAGCAGCTCGGGATCGTCCTGCAGGGTCGCGCCGGCGGGCAGCTCGACGCCACCGGCCAGGATCTGGGTGCCGGCCTCGGCGCCCTCGATCGAGACGGTGATCTCCTCGGGGATGTTCAGGGCGTCGGCCTCGAGCTTGATCGTGTTGACCTCGTTGACCACCAGCGTGCCGGAGCCGGCCTCACCGGAGAGGACGACGGGCACCTCGACGGTGACCTTCTCGCCCTTCTTCACGACGAGCAGGTCGGCGTGCTCGATGTAGCGACGGATGGGGTGGACGACGACCGACTTGGTCAGCGCGAGCTGATCCTCGCCGTCGACGTCGAGGGTGAGGATGGCGTTGGTGCCGTGGTTACGCAGCACGGCTGCGAACTCGAGGTCGGGGAGGGCGAGGTGCCGGGGCTCGGTGCCGTGGCCGTAGAGGACGGCGGGGACCTGGCCGGCGCGACGGGCGCGGCGTGCGGCACCCTTGCCGAACTCGGTGCGGACGCTGGCTACGAGACGATTCTCGTCGGACATGATGTGACGGCTCCTACGCTGGTGGCACTTGGTGGTCGGGTGTTCTCGAACGAACGGATCCGACACGTGCGACCGGGGAGCACATTGCTTCCGTCGCAGCCGCGTCGATCACGGTGATCCAGCGATATTGCGGTTCACCCTCGCCGAGACAACTCGAACCACTTTACCGGACGACGTCGATCAGGGACAAACAGCCCTGTCGTCGACGCGCGTGAGCTTCACGACCGGGCGATGTCGTGCACCGAGGCGAGGAACCTGTCGACGTCGGCGGGGGAGACGAAGTAGTGCGGCGACGCCCGCACCACCGACTGCAGGTCGCGCGAGGTCATGTCCAGCAGCGTCGAACTGCGGCTGCTGACCGTGACCGTCACGGACCGCTCGGCCAGGGCGTCGCGGACCTCCCGCGGGTCGCGGCCGTCCACGGTGAACGAGACGATGCCGCTGCGCTGCTCGCCGAGGTCGGTGACGGTGACGCCGTCGATGCCCGCGAGCCCCTCGCGCACGTGCCCGGCCCGGTAGGCCACCGCCTCGGCCACGGCGTCGACACCCAGATCGAGGAGATAGTCCACGGCCGCGCCGAGCCCGAGCCGGGCCGCCACTCCGGCCTCCCACATCTCGAAGCGGGTGGCGTCCGGAGCGAGTTCGTAGCTGTCGGCCGAGGTCCACGAGGCGCTGTGCAGGTCGAGAACGGCCGGTTCGAGTTCGCTCACCAGGCGCGGCCGCACGTAGAGGAAACCGGTGCCGCGCGGCCCACGGAGCCACTTGCGCCCGGTGCCCGACAGTGCGTCGACGTCGAGTTCGGGCACGCTCACCGGCAGCTGCCCCACCGACTGGCACGCGTCGAGCAGCACGAGCGCCCCGACCGCGTGCGCGGCGTCGGCGATCTCCCGCACCGGGTTGACGAGCCCGCCGTTGGTGGGGGCGTGCACGACGGACACCAGCCGCACCCGTTCGTCGAGCATCCCCTCGAGCGCCTCGACGTCGACGCGGCCGGACGGATCGGACGGAACGACCTCGACGGTGGCGCCGGTCGCCCGCGCGCGCTGCAGCGCGGCGATCGCGTTTGCGGCGTATTCGGCCTGCGAGATCAGGATGCGGTCGCCGGGTCGCAGCGGCACCGCGTAGAAGAAGGACGTCCACGCCCGCGAGGCGCCGTCGGACAGTGCGAGGGAGGTCTCCGGCACGTCGAACAGGCGGCCGAGCGAGGTCTTCACGGCCGTCAGGTCGTCGAGCCGTTCGTCGGCCGCCACGTACCCGCCGATCTCGGCCTCGCGGCGCAGGTGCGCGAGCATCGTCTCGAGCACCGGTGCCGGGGGCAGCGACGAGCCGGCGCTGTCGAGGAAGACCCGGTCGAAGCATCCCGGTGTGTCGCGTCGGGCCGCCTGGAGGTCCAGCACGGGCCGCTCACCTCCTCCGTCGTCCGTATCGTCGGGGTCGAGCCTGCCCGGTGGAGTGCGTTCGCGCACGCACCGGTGCGTTATCCGCGCGTCGTGTCCCCCGGCGGGTTAGTCTCGACCGCAGACCTGGCGCACCGGCCGAGGGGGTGGACGAATGGCAATGGCAGTCGATGCCGCAGCCTCCCGTGCCCGCAAGGACCTCGGCTCCCGAGCAGCAGCGGAGGACCACGTCCGCAGCAGGGCATTCCGGCTGGGAATCCCCAGGCTGATCGGGGTCGAGCTCGAATGGCTCACCGCGCGGGCCGACGGCACCGAATCGCGTCCCGAACTCACGAGGCTCGTCGAGGCCCTCGGGCCCCACGCGCCGCGCACGGTAGCGCCGTCGTCGTCGGCCCGTCCCCTGCCGTCGGGCAGCGCGGTCAGCGTCGAGCCGGGTGGTCAGATCGAGCTGTCGAGCGTGCCGTGCACTTCGGCACGGCAGGTGTGCGATCGGCTCACGGCCGACCTCCGCATGCTCCGGGCGTTGCTGGCCCGCCGGTCGGTGACCATGCTCGACCGCGCCGCCGACGAGGTGCGGCCTCCCCACCGTCTGCTGCGCACCCCGCGCTACGGAGCGATGGAACTCCGCTACGACCGGATCGGCCCGATGGGCCGGTTGATGATGAACAGCACTGCGTCCATACAGGTTTCCGTCGACGCGGGACGCGACGAGGCAGAGGTGGTGCAGCGCTGGGAGTTGCTCCACGCCATCGGCCCGGCGATGATCGCGGCCTTCGCGTGCTCGCCCCGGCTGCGAGGTGCTCCGGAGGGCGACTGGGCGTCGCAGCGGATGCGCACGTGGCTCGAACTCGATCCCGCACTCGGTCACGTCGACCATCCCGCCGACTACCCCGCATGGGTGCTCGACGCACCGCTGACCTGCGTGCGTTCGGAAATGCCCGAATGGTACGCACCGCCCGGCGCCACCTTCGCGGCGTGGCTCGCGGGCGAGCTCGACGCCGACATCCACCGTCGACCCACCATCGACGACCTCGACTACCACATGACGACGCTGTTCCCGCCTGTTCGTCCGTGCGGGCATCTCGAGGTGCGTTATCTCGACGCCCAGCCGGCCGAGTCGTGGCAGGTGCCCGTCGCGGCTCTCGAGGCGTTGCTGTCGGCGCCCGAGGTCTCCGCGGAGGCGTGCGCGATCGCCGCGCCGGTGCGCGACCAGTGGTCCGAGGCGGCCCGCGTCGGTCTCGCCTCGCTCGAATTGCGTGCTGCCGCGGCGGGTTTGCTCTCGCTCGCGGCGGAGTCCTCCCGCGACATGCGGTTCACCGCGGCGCTCGACGCGGCCGCGGCACGGTGCCTGCGCGGTCTGGCGCCGGGTGAGGAGGTGCGGTGACACCTGCTCGTGTTGCGCTCAGGCGGCACCTCGAGCGGGCGCGTGCCCGCACCGAGGTACTCGCCTCCGTGCCGGAACAGGATCTCACCGCACAACATTCGCCGTTGATGAGCCCGCTGGTGTGGGATCTCGCGCACATCGCCAACCAGGAGGAGCGCTGGCTCGTGCGGGTCGCGGGCAGGCGCCCTGCGGTTCGCGGCGACATCGACGATCTCTACGACGCGTTCCGGCATCCGCGCGCGACCCGCACGGGGCTGCCGCTGCTCGACCCCGACGCCGCCCGCCGTTACGCGCGTGCCGTCCGCGAGCTCACCTGGGATGTGCTCGAAGACAGTGCATTCGACGACGATCTGACCCGCGAGGGTTTCGTCTTCGCGATGGTCGCGCAGCACGAACAGCAGCACGGCGAGACGATGCTCGCGACGCACCAGTTACGGCAGGGTCCACCCTTGCTCGACGCGCCGGAAGCGCCGCGCACCGGAACCGTCCGCGACACCGAACGTGTCCGGATCCCCGCCGGCGCATTCGAGATGGGCACGTCCACCGATCCGTGGGCCCTCGACAACGAGCGCCCGGCACACGTCGTCGAGGTGCCGGAGTTCGAACTCGACGCGGTGCCCGTCACCAACCGCCGTTACCTCGGGTTCGTCGAGGACGGCGGGTACGAGCGGCCCGAACTGTGGAGCGAGGCAGGTTGGCAGCACCGCCTCGACGCCCGTCTCGAGGCCCCGCAGTTCTGGAGTCGCGACGAAACCGAATGGAGCCGAACGGCCTTCGGCCGCACGATGCCGCTGCACCCGGACGAGCCGGTCGTGCACGTGTGCTTCCACGAGGCGGAGGCGTTCGCCCGCTGGGCCGGTGGACGTCTTCCGACCGAGGCCGAATGGGAGAAGGCGGCACGCTGGGATCCGGCCACCGGGCTCAGCCGCCGATTCCCGTGGGGCGACGAGGATCCCGGTCCCGACCACGCGAATCTCGGTCAGCGTCATCTCGGTCCCGCCGTCGTCGGCGCGTATCCGCAGGGAGTGTCACCGCTCGGGGTGCACCAGCTGATCGGCGACGTCTGGGAGTGGACGTCCACACCGTTCACCGGTTATCCGGGCTTCCGCGCGTTCCCGTACCGCGAGTACTCGGAGGTCTTCTTCGGCGACGGACACCGGGTTCTGCGCGGAGGCTCGTTCGGAACCGACGAGGTCGCGTGCCGCGGAACCTTCCGCAACTGGGATCTGCCGATCCGCCGTCAGATCTTCTCCGGGCTCCGCGTCGCGTACGGGACGGGCGATGTGTAGACATCTGGCGTACATCGGGCCGGAGACGAACGTCGCGGCACTGCTGTCCACCGGAACCAACTCGCTGCTCCGCCAGTCGTGGGCGCCCACCGACATGCGTGGGGGAGGCACGATCAACGCCGACGGATTCGGTGTCGGATGGTGGAGTGCCGAGGGCACCTTCGGGCGCTACCGGTCGGCGTTGCCGATCTGGTCCGATCCCTTCGTCGGTGAAGGCCTGACGTCGATACGGTCGCGCACCGTCGTCGCCGCGACCCGCTCGGCCACCGAGGGGATGCCCGTCGAACGGTCGGCGGCCGCGCCCTTCTCCGACGACCGGTGGGCGTTCAGTCTCAACGGTGTCGTCCGGGGCTGGCCGGGATCGCTCGTCACCCTCGCCGGCGCGCTTCCCGTCGCCGAACTGCTGCAGCTCGAATCACCGACCGATGCTGCCACGCTGTGGCTCCTGCTCCAGTCGCGCCTGCGCTCGGCCGATCCCGAGCCGGCGCTGATCTCACTCGTCCACGACGTGCTGGAACTCGCACCGGAATCACGGTTGAACATGTTGCTGTGCAACGAATCCGGGATCTGGGCCACCGCCTGGTACCACTCGCTGTGGACGTTCGTCGACGAGCAGGTCGCGATCGTGGCGTCCGAACCGTTCGACGACGACAGCCGCTGGAAACCCGTACCCGACCGGCATCTCGTCGCCGCGATGCCGGGCAAACTCATCGTCTCACCACTGGAGGTCGGTTCACCGTGATCGTCGACGTGCATCTGCGCCCCGAGGACCTCGACGCCAAACTGCGCGAGGACGCACGGCGCGGACTCACGTCCGATCCCAAGTACCTGTCGCCGACCTGGCTGTACGACGCGCGGGGCAGCGAACTGTTCGACGAGATCACGCGACTGCCCGAGTACTATCCGACACGCACCGAATTCGCACTGCTGCGACAGCACGCCGCCGACTTCGCCGATGCCGCCCGCCCCGAGATGCTCGTCGAACTCGGCTCCGGGTCGTCCGAGAAGACGCACGTGCTGCTCGACGCCCTCGAACCGTATCTCCACACCTACGTGCCGCAGGACGTCTCCGAACCGGCGTTGCGGTCGGCCGTCACCCGGCTGGCGGCGGAGTATCCGAACCTGACGGTGCACGGGGTTGTCGGCGACTTCACCGATTCGCTCACGCATCTGCCGGCCGGCGGGAAACGCGCGATCGCGTTCCTCGGCGGCACGATCGGCAATCTCGTCCCGAGCGAACGCGCACAGTTCCTCGCCGGGACGGCCGCGATCCTCCATCCCGGCGAGTGGCTGCTCCTCGGCGCCGGTCTCGTCATCGACCGCGACACCCTGATCGCCGCCTACAACGACGCGGCCGGCGTGACGGCGGAGTTCGACCGGAACGTCCTGCGGGTGCTCAACGACCGGCTCGGCGCCGACTTCGATCCCGCCCGGTTCGTGCACCGCGCCGTCTGGGACCCGGAGAACGAGTGGATCGAGATGCGCCTCGAGGCGACCGAGGCGATGGACGTGACGATCCCGGGTCTCGACCTGCAGATCTCCTTCGCCGAGGGTGAGCAGATCCGGACCGAGATCTCCGCGAAGTTCCGCCTCGTCGGAATCTCGCAGGAACTCGCCGACGCGGGATTCGTGGTCCGGCACGAATGGGTGGATCCGGACGGACGGTTCGTCCTGCTCGCCGCATCCCGGGAGTAGTCCTCGAAAGGCGGCCGACGAGCCGATTCGACTTCCGCCGCGCCCACACGGGACGCTGGAGGACATGGCGTCCTCCCGTCCCGTCCTGACGACCCCGGTCCTGTTGCTCATGGCCGTGGCGACGGGTCTGTGCGTGGGTGGCAACTACTTCAACCAGCCGCTGCTCGACTCGATCGCCGAAGCACTGGACACCTCCCGATCGGCCGCCGCCTCCACCGTGACGGTCGCGCAGGTCGCCTATGCTCTCGGCCTGCTGTTCCTCGTGCCGCTCGGCGACATGTTCCCGCAGCGGCGGCTGGCGGTGATGCTCATGCTGGCCGCGGCGGCGGGGCAGGGGCTGAGCGGATTCGCGCCGAACATCGGGGTGCTCGTGGTGGGCACCGCTGTCGCCGGTCTGTTCTCGGTGGCCGCGCAGGTGCTGGTGCCGTTCGCGGCGACCCTCGCGACGCCGGAATCGAGGGGTCGCGCGGTCGGCACCGTGATGAGCGGTCTGCTCGTCGGGATCCTCGTGGCCCGGAGCGTCGCGGGCATCCTCGCCGAACTCGGCGACAGTTGGACGACGGTCTACCGGGTGAGCGCGGTCGCGATGGTGATCGTGGCGCTCGCGTTGTGGCGGGTGCTGCCGGCGACGCCACCGGTGGTCCGTCAGGGTTACGGCAGCACGCTGCGATCACTCGGGACGTTGATCGTCACGCATCCTCGCCTGCGCACCCGGACCCTGCTCGGCGGGCTGGGTTTCGCGTCGGTGGGCGCGCTGTTCTCGACGATGGCGTTTCTGCTGTCCGACCCGCCCTTCGGCCTCGACGACCTGCAGATCGGGCTCGTCGGGCTGGCCGGGGTGGCCGGTGCGTTCGCCGCGACCGCGGCGGGCCGGCTCGTCGACCGCGGTTACGGACCGCCGACGACGGCGGTGGGCGTGTTCACGCTGATCGCGTCGTGGGCGGCGCTCGCGGCGGGTGCGAGTTCGCTGGTGTGGTTCGTCGTCGGGATGCTCGTCGTCGACCTCGCGCTCAACCTCGTGCACATCACCAACCAGAACATCGTGTACGCCCTCGACCCCGACGCCCGCTCGCGCGTCAATTCCGTCTACATGACGGGCTACTTCATCGGTGCGGCGTCCGGTTCGGCGCTCGGCACGATGGCGTGGAGCGCCGGCGGGTGGACCGCGGTGTGTGTGCTCGGTGTCGGACTGGCGGCGCTCGCGGGTGTCGTGTGGGCGCTCGATCTTCGGCTCACCGCCCGGATGCGTGCGCGTTCGGCTACAGCGAGCGGCGGACCGGCAGCAGCCTGAGATCGCGCGCCCGGCCGATGGCTTCCACCCGCGTGTGCACGCCGAGCTTGCGGTAGATACTGCGCAACTGGGTCTTGATCGTGTTGTGCGAGACGAACAACTTCTTCGCGATGTCGGCGTGCGTCGATCCCAGCGCCAGCAACTCCAGCACGTCTGTCTCCCGCCGGGACAGTTCGACATGGGTGACCGGTTCGGTGAAGACGGACCCGATCTCCTCGTCCGGGACGGTGAGACCGCCGGGCTCCGCGAGACGCCCGGCGACACCCTCGGCCAGAGTGGTGAAGGCGCGGCGGTTGCCGAGGGCCTCGGCGAGCGTGCAGGCCCGCTGCCAGCTGCGGACCGCGGCGTCCTTCTTGTCGAGATCGAGGTGGGCGCTCGCCTCGATGAGCAACGCCTCGACATGTGCGCGCGGGAAGCCGCACTCCGTCCACGGAACACGCTTGAGCTTCTTGAGCGCGATCTCCGGATGACCGGTGAACAGTTCGACACGCGCGTTCGTCACCACGAGCATCGGATGGGTCTGCGGCGACTCCTCGGCGAGGGCGCGCGCGAGGTTGCCGTTGCCGAGCGCCAGCTGCAGGTCGATCTCGGCGGCCCCGAGCAGGATGCGCGAGAACGCGCCGCGGTCGAACAGATCGTGGTGTGAAGCGATGAGCCGGTGCAGTTCGGTGAGTCCGTCGTAGGCGTTGCCCGCCGCCAGGTTGTAGTAGGCCCGGCCGTAGGCGACGAATCCCCAGAGTTCCTCCGAAACCCGCGGGACACCGAGCTCGTCGAGATATCCGACGGCACGGTCGAGCTCGAGCGAGTCGAGGTGGACGAGCGCGGACGCCACGCGACCACCCACCTTGACCATCTCGCCCCAGCGACCCTCGGTGGGCTCGGCGTTGCTCTCGATGCGCAGCCATTCCCGGGCGCGCGGATTGTCGCCCGTCACCGCCCAGTTCAGCGCCGAGCTGCCCGCGGCGTTCTGGATGACGAAGGCGATGTTCACGGCGTACGCACCGCGGTAGGCGCGGCGGAAGACGGTGGTGGACTCGGTCAGATATCCGGCGAGCTGGAGCGTGATCGCCCACTGCACGCGCAGCAGCGGCAGTTGCGGACCGAGATCGTCGGGCCGGTGTTCGAGGATCGAATCGACGAGCGGACGCAACAGCAGCGTCAACCGCGCGGCCTCACCGAATTCGCCCGAGACCCGCAGGGTCAGGGTCTGCACCGTCGCGACGTAGAGGGCCTGCGCGGCGCCGGGTGTCTTCCCGAGCTCGGTGAGTTCGTCGGGATCCGCGGGCAGGGAGGCGTGCAGGATCGAATGTTCGTCGAGCATCTGTGTGAACAGCGCGCGACCTGCCTGGACCGACGGATGGTCGCCGAGCTCCTGGTCGGGGATCTGCCGAAGCACCTTGACGAGAACGTCGAAAGAACTGTCGACCATGCGCGCCCAGGATTCCTCGACGATCGCCACGGCGGTCTCCCAGTCGCCGGCCTCGACGGCATAGATCGACGCCTCGGCGGGCCTGCCGGCGTCGCGATGGGCCCGGGCGAGTTCGACGAGCAGGGCGTCGACACGTCCGGGTTGCTCTCGGCGGGAGATGTCGAGCACGCACGAGCGGACGGCGTCGGGCCACCGCCATGTCCGGGGATCGTCGAAGGGCGAATCCATCAGGAGGCCGGCCGCGGCGAGCGTCGCGAGTGCGGCCTCGGGGTCCGCCGCGCCCGTCAGTTCGGCCGCCCGCTCGGCGGTGACGCTGTGGGCAGCGGCGACCGAGAACGCGAACTCGCGGTGCGCGTCGTCGAGTTCGTCGAGCAGGCTCTCCACATACGTCCGCACGAGGCGGGCCAAGGCCGGGGTCGGCAGTCCGCGGGAGTCGATCAGGCGCTGGGGCCGGCTCCGGGCGACGGCCGCGGCCGCCGAGACCAGGGTGGGCACACCACCGAGCACGCGACACACGACCTCGCACTCGCTGTCGGAGCGCTCCGGTCCGGCGTCGCGCAACAGCGTCGTCGTCTCCTCGATGGTGAACGCGAGATCGGCCGCCGGGACGTACGTGGAGTCGATCCCGCGGAGGACGACCTCGGTCATGTCGGTGCTGTTTCCCGGCAGGCAGACGATCGCATCGAGCAGGGGGCACCGGTCGAGCAGCCGAAGGGTTGCTTCGAGCACCTCGGCCGAGTTCTGCGGCGACACACAGGCGAGCACGAGCAGGCAGGGCGACCCCAGATCGCGGAAGGTACGGACCACGCGCTCGAACGGGGAATCGTCGGGACCGTCGTCGGCGACCTCGACGGCCGGGTGATCGGCGAGGACCGCGAGCACATGCTCGGGCAGGTCGCCGTCGCCGGACGTCGTGAGTTCGGGAACCCAGACGATCGTGTGGTCGGGTGCGCCGCCCCGATGGAGCCATCCCGCGACGAGCGTCCGCTTGCCGAAACCCGGGGGAGCGTCGATCACCGTCAGCGTGGAGCACCGGTCGAGACACGCGAACAATCGGGGTCGCGCCAGAGCCGAGGACAAGGAACGCCACGCGGGTGCACCGACGCGAGGGGAGTCGGAAACACTCACGCGCACTCCTTCGGAAGGCTTCAGCCCGGATCTGCACAGGCGGGAAGGCCCGAGCAGTGCCCCCGACAGGCTCTTGGTCGATCACAGACTACCTGGTCCGTAGTCGTGAGGTGCGGTAACGACAACCGTCGTGACGTGCGGTAACGACGGCAGCCCCGGCACCGGACCGTCGAGCGGACTCGACGGAGCGGGACGGGGCTGCGGTGGTGTGAGCCGGCGACTAGCTGCCGGATGCGCTCAGACGTGCCTTCTCGAGTGCGGCGAGGGTGCGCAGGATCGTCGCCTTCTGCTTCTCCAGATCGCTGCGGCGGGCGCGGGCGGCGAGGCCGTTCTGCTCGGCGACGAGCGCGAGCTGCGCGTCGATCGCGGAGAGCTGATCGAGCAGCGCGAGGGCCCGGGTCTGGATCTCCTCGACGTCCACGGCGCCCGTCCGGACCGGAGCCGCGGACTTCGCCGGCTTGGCCGAAGCGGACGAGCTGCGGGTCGCGGAGGCCGGACGCGTCGACGTCTGCGCGGAGGAACCGGTGTGGCCCTCCGTGATCGCGGCGGCGCGGGGACGCAAGGCCTTGCGCACGAGCGCCGGGTCGGGCTGCTCGGCGAGACGGATGTCGTTGAGGGCGCGGCGGGCCTCGCGGGCGGCGAGGCGGTGCTCGTATTCCTCCTCGTCGTCGGACTGCAGGGTGCCGCCGATGGGGCGCAGGCCGTACATGCCCATGAACTTGCGGGCCTCGTCGATGACGGCTTCGTGCTTACGGCATGTGGCACAGCGAGGTTCGTTGCGGAAGACCTCGACAGAGTCGGTGTCGCCGCACCAGACGCACGCACCCGGCGACCATCGTCGGACCGTTCGGATTGTCGCGTTTTCCGTAGGGGCTTCGAGAGTTTGCGCGTCGGTCACGAGGTGCCACTTTAGGTGAAAGCCGAGTTACGCAGGGGAGGGGGGTCTCGCACGACCTGCGACGATTTCACGCGGCGTGACGAAGATCATCCCCGTCCCGGCGCGTCCTTCAAACCATTGCGCCACACAGCATTTCCATACCACCCGGTCTGCCGGATCACGTTGTGGTAGCAGCGGTGAGCCAGCGCACCAGCGGCCGGAACTCACGCCACGCCGAACGCACCTCCTCGAGGGTGCGCGGACTGTCGATCCACGGCGGGGAGATCTCGGTGCGACCGGCCCACAGCGACCGGTGACGCATGAGTTCGATGCGGGGATGATCGGCGCCCACGCCGCGCGGCCGGGACTTCAACCGGTCGCCGCCGATCTCGTATCCCGCGCGTTCGAGCTTGCGCACGATCCTCCCGAGCTCGGGACCGCGACGGTCGTGATCGACCCCGGTCCGGTAACCGGCGATCTGATCGGACGAGCCGTGGAACAGGCCGGCGGCGACCCGCAATCCGGCGGCGTTGATCTCGACGTAGTAGCCGACGCTCTGCGCGACGGAGGCGAATCCGCCCTGGTGGGTCTTGTACGGCAGCTTGTCCTTGCTGAACCGCACGTCGCGGTACGGGCGGAAGGCCTTGCCCTCCCCGAACTCCTCCTCGAGTTCCGCAAGTAGGGCAAGCATCGGGCCGCGCACGCAGTCGTCGTAGACGGCCTTGTGCGCGGCCCAGAATGCTTTGCTGTTGTCGGCCTCGAGATCGTCGTAGAAGTCGAGGGCCGCGACGGGAAATCCGGTGAACACCCGGACAAGTCTGCCCCGTCGTCGAGCGGAAGGTCAGGCGACCCCGTTGAACAGCGAGGTGACCGAGCCGTTCTCGAAGACCTCGCGGATCGTCTGCGCGAGCAGCGGAGCGATCGACAGCACGGTGAGGCAGTCGAACTGCTTCTCCGGCGGGATCGGCAGCGTGTTGGTGACGATGACCTCCTTGGCGCCGCACGAAGCGAGGCGCTCGGCGGCCGGGTCGGAGAGCACACCGTGGGTGGCGGCGATGATGACGTCGCCCGCGCCGGCCTCCTTGAGGATCTTCACGGCGCCGGCGATGGTGCCACCGGTGTCGATCATGTCGTCGATCAGGATGCAGGTGCGGCCCTCGACCTCACCGACCACGCGGTTCGACTTGACCTGGTTGGGCACCAGCGGGTCGCGGGTCTTGTGGATGAACGCCAGCGGCGCGCCACCGAGGGTGTCGGCCCACTTCTCGGCCACCCGCACGCGACCGGAGTCGGGGGAGACCACGGCGATGTTCTCGACGCCGTACTTGCCGCGGATGTACTCGGCGAGCTGACCCTGTGCGTGCATGTGGTCGACCGGACCGTCGAAGAAGCCCTGGATCTGATCGGTGTGCAGGTCGACCGTGATGATGCGGTCGGCGCCGGCGGTCTTGAGCAGATCGGCGATCAGGCGGGCGGAGATGGGCTCGCGGCCGCGGTGCTTCTTGTCCTGACGGGCGTAGGGGTAGAACGGCAGGATCGCGGTGATGCGCTTGGCCGAACCACGCTTGAGCGCGTCGATCATGATGAGCTGCTCCATGACCCACTGGTTCAGCGGGAACGGATGGCTCTGCAGCACGAAGGCATCCGAACCGCGCACCGACTCCTCGAAACGCACGAACGTCTCACCGTTCGCGAAGTCCCGTGCCGTCTGCGGGGTGAGGGGGACGCCCAGTTCCTTCGCGACCTGCTCTGCCAGCTCGGGATGGGCCCGGCCGGAGAAGAGCATCAAGTTCTTCTGGTTGTCGATCCAATTGGTCACTGGTTCTGGCCGTCCTTCTGGCGATCGTGGTCGTGCGGCTGCTGTGCTCTCGATGCTGCCTCGGCAGCGGGGGTACCGGCGCGATTTCGCTGAACCCACCCGTCAATATTGCGCTGTGGCGTACCCGACACCGCCAGCGCCCCCGGAGGAACGTCGCGACGGAGTACTGTTCCGGCGCCCGTGTAGGCGCCGTCGCCCACCGTGAGGGGAGCGACGAACATAGTGTCCGACCCGGTCCGGACGTGCGATCCGACGACCGTGCGGTACTTCTTCACCCCGTCGTAGTTGACGAACACGCTCGATGCCCCGATGTTGGAGTGCTCGCCGATCTCCGCGTCGCCGACATAAGTGAGGTGGGGGACCTTCGAATGCGCTCCGATCTGCGCGTTCTTCGTCTCGACGAAGGCGCCGAGCTTGCCGCACGCGCCGAGTTCGGTGCCGGGGCGCAGGTAGGTGAACGGGCCGACGGTGGCCTCCGCGCCGATCACGGCGTCGGAGCCGTGGGTGCGCATCACGGTGGCGCCGGCGCCGACCTGCACGTCGGTCAGCGTCGTGTCGGGGCCGACCTCCGCGTCGTCGGCGATCACCGTGCGGCCGCGCAACTGCACACCCGGGTGGATGGTGACGTCGGCGCCGAGCACGACGTCGACGTCGATCCACGTCGAAGCCGGGTCGATCACCGTGACACCCTCGCGCATCCAGTGCTCGAGCAGGCGCCGGTTGAGTTCGGTGGTCAGTGCGGCGAGCTGGACGCGGTCGTTGACGCCGGAGACCTGCACCGCGTCGTCGGTGTGGAGTCCGCGGACGGTGTGGCCCTCGTTGCGGGCGATCTTCACGACGTCGGTCAGGTACAGCTCGCCCTGCGAGTTGTCGGCGCTCAGCTTGCCGAGCGCGGATCGCAGCGCGGCCGCGTCGAAGGCGTACACGCCCGTGTTGATCTCCTGGATCGCGCGCTGCGTCGGCGAGGCGTCCTTCTCCTCGACGATCCCGGCGACGTCGCCGTCGGTGGTGCGCACGATGCGTCCGTAGCCGGTCGGCTCGGACACCGTCGTGGTGAGGACGGTGACGGCGGCAGGTTCGGTGTCGAGGTGCGCGTCGAGCAGTTCCTGCAGGGTGTCGGAGCGGAGCAGCGGGACGTCGCCGGCGGTGACGACGACCGTGCCGTCGAAGTCGTCGGGGAGGGCACCGAGGCCGCACTCCACGGCGTGGCCGGTGCCGAGCTGTTCCTCCTGGACGGTCACCCGGATCTCGCGGTCGAGATCCGCGGCGACGGCGCTCACCTCGGCGGAGACCTCCTCGCGGCGGTGCCCGACGACGGTGACGAGATGGGCGGGTCCGAGTGCGGCGGCGGCGTACAGGGAGTGAGCGAGCATCGTGCGTCCACCGAGGGTGTGCAACACCTTCGGTGTCTTCGACCGCATCCTTGTTCCTGCTCCGGCTGCCAGCACGACGATCGCGGTCTGCACCTGCATGTAGCTCCCTCGACACGTTTCTGTACGCCGGTCCGTGCGTACACCGGGGAAGCGCTGAGGCTCCCCGGGACGGTTCCCGCTCCGCCGCCAGGACTCGAACCTGAACTATCTGAACCAAAATCAGAGGTGCTGCCGATTACACCACGGCGGATTGCCACACCCCCGCGGCGGAACCGGCGGGCGTGCGCCCCTGATCCTCGCACGAGACGGCGTCGACGTCGAACCTGGGGTGGCGCGATCGGGAATGGATAGGCTGTCGAACGTTCGAGTACGTCCCGCCGCCGAAGGAGGACCTGTGTCGCAGGCGTCGCAGAAGCGAACCGAGCGCACTCCGCGGATCCGGATGACGGGCACGCAGCGTCGGGAACAGCTCATCGAAATCGGTCGCGCCCTGTTCGCCGAGCGCGGCTACGAGGGCACCTCCATCGAGGAGATAGCCCAGCGGGCGCAGGTCTCCAAGCCGGTCGTCTACGAGCACTTCGGCGGTAAGGAAGGTCTCTACGCGGTGGTCGTGGACCGCGAGATGACCGTGCTGATGTCGATGGTCACCGAGAGCCTCACCCGCAACCGGTCGAGGATCCGCGTCGAGCGGGCCGCGCTCGCTCTGCTCACCTACATAGAGGAGCGCACCGACGGCTTCCGAATCCTCGTGCGCGACTCGCCGATGTCCGCCGAGGAAGGCACCTATTCGAGTCTGCTCAACGAGGCGATGCGTCAGGTGGGGAAGCTGTTGACCGGCGACTTCTCCCGGCGGGGGCTCAACCCGGAGTTCGCTCCGCTCTACGCCCAGGCTCTCGTCGGCATGGTCGCCACCACTGCGACGTGGTGGCTCGACCGCCGCACTCCGTCGAAGGAGGACGTCGCGGCCCACCTCGTGAACCTGTGCTGGAACGGCCTCATCGGTCTGGAAGCGGACCCGAAGCTCGGGGAACCCCCGGTTTCCGAATAGTCCTCTCGTTTCCGGGACCGTCTGCTCTCTACTTTCAGGTAAGTGGCGTTATCGTTGGGATACCCGTGAGAAGGCAGGCTGTGGTGGGACGACAAGTACGCGCAGAGGTGACACGCGAATCGGTGCTGCAGGGCGCAGCGACGATCTTCGTGCGCGACGGGTACGCGGACGCGAACCTGGGCGACATCATCGAGGAGGCCGGCGTCACCAAGGGTGCGCTGTACTTCCACTTCGGTTCGAAGGAAGAACTGGCGCGCGGGGTGATCGACTCCGGCTATCTCCGCTTCGAGGCCGCCGCCGAGTCCAAGATGGACCGCCGTTCCCCGGCGCTCGAGACACTGATCGACCTGTCGGTCCTGCACGTCGACATGTCCGAGACCGATTCCGTGGTGCGGGCGATGTTCCGGCTGCTGGTCGAGATCGGCGACTACCAGGGCACCGAGCACCGGCCCTACGAGATCTGGCAGAACAACCTGCAGGAGCTCGCGGCCCGGGCCGCCGACGAGGGCGACCTCGTCGAGGACGTCGACGTCCACGCGGTCTCCCTGCTGCTGCTCGAACAGGCGATGGGCGCCCGGATCATGGCGAACGCTCTCAAGGCGACCGAACGGCTCGCAGAGCAGACCGGTGCGATGTGGCAGATGATCCTGCCCGCGCTGGTGCCGGCGAACAAGCTCGAATACTTCCGGCAGTTCGTGGAGCGCCGTCTGCGGCTGCAGTCGTGACCTTCGGGCCGTTCTCCGCCGAGGAGGCCCCCGCGGCGCTGGCGGGTCTGCTCGACCGGTTCGGGTCCGACACCGCCGTGACGATCGGTGTCGTGCCGTCGTTGCTCACCATCGCCCAGGCCGCCGACGTCCTCGGCTGCTCCCGCCGGCACGTCGCGCGCCTGGTCGACACGGGCGCACTCTCCGCCGACTTCCACGGCCTGCACCGGCGGGTGTTGCGCTCCGACGTCCTCGACCTCGCGAAGCAGCAGGCGGAGGTGGTCACGACGGTCCTCGACGGACTCGCCGATCTCACGCGGCGCGAAGGACTGTACGACCCGTTCTGACAGCATGACGCGGCCCGCCGCGGCAGCACGGTACGGTCCGTTCCGACGGTTCGACGAAGGGTGACGATGCCGGTTCGAGTGGTGCTCGATGCGACGGTCCTCGCCCGCCCCCGCCTGCGCGATGTGGCGCTCGCCCTTACCGAAGACGGCCTCTACCAACCCTTCTGGAGCGACGGAATCATCGCGGAAGTGGACCGCCGACTGCCGCAGGAACTGCTGCGTCCCGCCCGCGACTTCCTCTTCGCCGAACTCGACCGCGCCTTCCCCGACGCCCGGGTGGTCTGGCCCACCACCGTGCTCCGCGAGGTGCCGCACGTGACGGGACCGAGGGAGGCACACGTGACCTCGGTGGCGCTGCTGTGCCACGCCGACGCCGTCGTCACCGCCGACCCCGAGCTCACCGGGGCACTGGAACGATCGGGTATCGAAGCGTGGACACCCGACGCTTTCGTCACCTTCGCGCTCGACGCCGATCCCGTCCGCACCCGCGCGGCACTGCTGAGAATGGTGCGCCGTCGCTGGCTCGCCGACGATGACACCCGGCGCGAGGCGGACGACGACGAACTGTTCGCACGGCTGGCCGAGTGGGCCGCGCGCGACCTCGGTGCAAACAGCGCCGACCTCCTCGCGCCCCCGGCGCGGTAGCGCGTTTCACGCCCCCGGCGCGGTAGCGCGTTTCACGCCCCGGCGCGGTGACGCGCGGGGAACAGCGGAATAGACTCGACAAGGTTCTCGTCCCACACTCAGGAGCGCCTTCCTTGTCTGCTGTGCCCCCGGCCGCTGTCCCACTGTCCGGATTGGCGCGGATCGCGCTGGCCGACGACAGACTGCGCAGGATCGGCGAGCTCGCCGGTTCCGCCGAACAGGAGATCGTCGCCCCACCCGCCGCGCGGCCGTTCGTCGCGGCGGCGCTGGCCGAGAAGACACCTCTGCTCGTGGTCACCGCCACCGGACGCGAGGCCGACGATCTCACCGCCGAACTCACCGAGATGTTCGGCGAGGGCGTCACGCAGTTCCCCTCGTGGGAGACCTTGCCGCACGAGCGCCTGTCGCCGAGCGCCGACACGGTCGGCCGTCGCCTGCACGTCCTGCGTCGCCTCGCGCGTCCCGACGATCGCGATCTCGGGCCCGCACTGCGGGTCGTCGTCGCCACCGTGCGGTCGCTGGTGCAGCCGATGGCTCCCGGACTCGGCGAGATCGACCCCGTCACGCTGCGGGTCGGCACCGAACACGACTTCGAGGAACTCGTCGAGCGGCTCGTCGAACTGGCGTACACCCGCGTCGACATGGTCGGCAAGCGCGGTGAGTTCGCGGTGCGCGGCGGCATCCTCGACGTCTTCCCGCCCACCGCCGACCATCCGGTCCGCGTCGAGTTCTGGGGCGACGAGGTCACCGAACTTCGCTGCTTCTCCGTCGCCGACCAGCGTTCGATCTCCGAGGTCGACGTGCCGGTGCTCGTCGCGCCGCCGTGCCGCGAACTGCTGCTCACCGACGAGGTCAAGGCCCGCGCCGCGCAGCTCGCCGAGGACAACCCGGCCGATGCGGCGCTCGTCGAGATGCTCGACAAGATGGCCGGCGGCATCCCCGTCGAGGGCATGGAAGCGTTGCTGCCGGTGCTGCAGCCCGGCGAGTTGCAGTTGCTCACCGACGTTCTGCCCGCCGGGGCGCACGTGCTGATCTGCGACCCGGAGAAGGTCCGCACCCGTGCGAGCGATCTCGCCCGCACCGGGCAGGAGTTCCTCGAGGCGTCGTGGACGGCCGCCTCGATCGGTGGTGCGGCGCCGCTCGACACCTCGAACCTCAACGGGGTGGACGGCCGGAAGCTCGATCTCGGCGCGTCGGCCTACCGGTCGCTGCGTCAGGTGCGCGAGGCCGCGCAGGCCGCGGGCAGACCGTGGTGGACGCTCAGCCCGCTCGCCTCCGGTGCCGACACCGAACTCGTCCTCGACGTGCAGCCGGCCCCCGAGGTCCGCGGCTCCGAGGACCTGCTGTCGATGCTGTTCGTGAACCTGCGCGCCCACGTCACCGCGGGGGGCCGCGCGGTGATCGTCGTCGCCGGTGCGGGCACCGGACAGCGCATCCTCGAGCGGCTGAAGGAGAACGAGGTCCCCGCCGCGAAGCTCGAACCGGGCACCGAACCGGTGCGCGGGCAGGTCGGCGTCATGCGCGGTTGCCTGCACGAGGGCGTCGTCCTCCCCGGCAACGACGACAACGTGGTGCCGGGGCTGGTGGTCGTCACCGAGGCCGACCTCACCGGTAACCGCGTGGTCACCGAGGGCCGCAAGACTCCAGTCAAGCGTCGCAACCAGGTCGACCCGCTCGCCCTGAACGCCGGTGACTTCGTCGTCCACGACCAGCACGGCATCGGCAAGTTCGTCGAGATGGTCGAGCGCACGGTCGGTGGTGCCCGCCGCGAGTATCTCGTCATCGAGTACGCGCCCGGCAAGCGGGGCCAGCCCGGCGACAAGCTGTTCGTGCCGATGGAGCAGCTCGACCAGCTCTCTCGGTACGTCGGCGGTGAGCTGCCGTCCGTCAGCAAGCTCGGCGGATCCGACTGGGCCAACACCAAGCGCAAGGCGCGCAAGGCGGTTCGCGAGATCGCCGGCGAGCTCGTGCGGCTGTACGCGGCGCGGCAGGCCTCGCCCGGCCATGCCTTCGCGCCCGACTCGCCGTGGCAGAAGGAGATGGAGGACGCCTTCCCCTTCACGGAGACACAGGACCAGCTCACGGTGATCTCCGAGGTCAAGGCCGACATGGAGAAGGCGGTGCCGATGGACCGCGTCGTGATCGGCGACGTCGGCTACGGCAAGACCGAGATCGCGGTGCGTGCGGCCTTCAAGGCCGTGCAGGACGGCAAGCAGGTCGCGGTGCTCGTCCCCACGACCCTGCTCGCGCAGCAGCACCTGCAGACCTTCACCGAGCGGATGGCGGCTTTCCCCGTGACGGTGAAGGGGCTGAGCCGGTTCACCGACGCATCCGATTCGCGCGCGATCACCGAGGGCATGGCCGACGGCACCGTCGACATCGTCGTCGGCACCCACCGCCTGCTCCAGACCGGGATCCGCTGGAAGGACCTCGGTCTCGTGATCGTCGACGAGGAGCAGCGTTTCGGCGTCGAGCACAAGGAACACATCAAGGCGCTGCGCACGCACGTCGACGTGCTCACGATGTCGGCCACACCGATCCCGCGAACCCTCGAGATGAGCATGGCCGGGATCCGCGAGATGTCGACCATCCTCACCCCGCCCGAGGAGCGGCACCCGATCCTCACCTATGTGGGTGCCTACAACGACAAGCAGGTCGCCGCGGCGATCCGTCGAGAGCTGCTGCGCGACGGCCAGGTCTTCTACGTCCACAACCGGGTGAGCTCGATCGACAAGGCCGCCAAGCGACTCCGCGATCTCGTCCCCGAGGCGCGGGTCGCGGTCGCGCACGGGCAGATGAACGAGGAGACGCTCGAGAAGACGGTGCAGGGCTTCTGGCAGCGCGAGTTCGACGTGCTGGTGTGCACGACGATCGTCGAGACCGGCCTCGACATCTCGAACGCCAACACGCTCATCGTCGAACGTGCGGATTCGCTCGGTCTGTCGCAGCTGCACCAGTTGCGCGGCCGCGTCGGGCGTTCGCGTGAGCGCGGCTACGCGTACTTCCTGTACCCGGCGGAGAAGCCGCTGACGGAGACCGCCTACGACCGACTCGCCACGATCTCGCAGAATTCCGATCTCGGCGCGGGTATGGCCGTGGCCATGAAGGACCTCGAGATCCGCGGCGCCGGTAACGTTCTCGGTGCCGAACAGTCCGGCCACGTCGCCGGGGTGGGCTTCGACCTGTACGTGCGGCTCGTCGGCGAGGCCGTCGAGGCGTACCGGGCCGCGGCCGACGGCCGCACGGTCACCACCGACGAAGCGCCCAAGGAGGTGCGGATCGACCTTCCCGTCGATGCGCACATCCCGGCCGACTACGTCGCATCCGACCGGCTGCGCCTCGAGGCGTACCGCAAGCTCGCCGCCGCGAACGACGACGCCGCGATCGCCACGGTCGTCGACGAACTCGTCGACCGTTACGGTCCGCTGCCCGATGAGGTGCAGCGGCTCGTGTCCGTCGGCCGGTTGCGGTTGCTGTGCCGCGAGTACGGCCTCGAGGAGGTCGCGGTCACCGGCACCCAGATCCGGATCTCGCCGATGGAGCTGCCCGACTCGAAGCAGATGCGGCTCAAGCGGTTGTACCCGGGAGCGCAGTACCGCGCGACGAGCGGTCTCGTGCAACTGCCGATCCCGCGGACCGGCGGGGTCGGATCGGATCGGGTGCGCGACGTGGCGCTGCTGCAGTACATCGCCGACTTCCTGCTCGCCCTCGACGGCAAGCCGCAGGGCTCGGTGGACCTGAACAGCGCGGCGACGGTGAATGCATGACCGACTACACCGCTCTCGCCGAGGCGGCGGCCGTGATGGACAGACTGTGGTCGTTCGGGGGATGGGAGGTCACCCAGACCCACGAGAGTCTGCGCCGCTATCTGATCGAGGAGACCTACGAGGTTCTCGACGCCGTCGAGTCGGGTGATCCGGACGAGCTCCGCGAAGAACTCGGCGACCTGCTGCTGCAGGTGCTGTTCCACTCCCGGATCGCCGAGGCGAACGGGCAGTTCACGGTCGACGACGTGGCGGCGACGCTCGTCGCCAAGCTGGCCGCGCGCAGCCC
This sequence comes from Rhodococcus sp. 2G, assembly GCF_001886355.1. Taxonomy (NCBI): domain Bacteria; kingdom Bacillati; phylum Actinomycetota; class Actinomycetes; order Mycobacteriales; family Nocardiaceae; genus Rhodococcus; species Rhodococcus sp. 2G. The sequence goes on from NZ_CP018063.1 coordinate 379,292, forward strand.
GCACCTGACCAACGGGCACACCGGTCCGCTCGACGTCGCGGAGCAGGAAGCGGCGTGGGAGATCGCGAAGAAGACGGAGAAGGCACGCACGTCGTGCCTCGACGGGATCGCGATGGCGCAGCCCGCACTCTCCCTGGCCGACAAGGTGATCGAACGCGCGATGCGAGCGGGTTTCCCGGAGGACCTGGTGCCCGAGACGTTGCGGGTCGTCCGGATCACAGGCACGGGCGACACGGAGTCGACGCTCCGATCGGCGATTCTCGCGTTCGCCGGATCGATCCGGGCGGCGGAGAAGGCCGCGCACACCGACGGAGTTCCGCACGGCGGGCTCGACGAGGATGCGTGGCGTCGCTACTGGGCACCCGCCGGCGAGCACCGCGGGGGACCCGCAGACGAGCACCGCGGGGGACCCGCAGACGAGCACCGCGCCTGAATGTGTCTCACCCGACCCACCGGCCCCCGTGCCGGCTGTCGGGTGGAATACACCAGCGGCCCTCGAACTCCGGGAACTGCGCCCGCACTTCGGGGAGCAGATCGGGGATGGTGAGCAGGATGCAATCGGGGGATGCATCGCGCAGAGCGGTGAGGTCGACGATCGGGACGTCCGTTCCCGGCATTCGCCGTCCGGCCTTCGCCGGTGAGCCGTCGGCGACGGCCTCCATGACGGAGCGGTCGACACCCGCACGAGCGAACAGTGCCACGGCCCGGGAAGCCGCGCCGTAGGCGAAGACCCGTCGGTGTTCGGCGGCCGACTTGCGCAGCCAGGAGACCAGTTCGTCCACCTGGCGGTCGGCCCGCCGTTGCAGGGTGCGGAGTGTCGCAGCGCTCGTGATGCCGGTCGCCCGTTCGGCGGCGAGGATCCGGCGTGCACTCAGTCCCGCATTCTACAGATCGGTGGTGACCGGCTTCGAGCTGTTGGTGCTCGTGATCGCCCACGTGGTCGTCACGGTCGGATACCACTGCTTCGACCAGATCGACTCGTGGCGTACCCCCGTTCTCATCGGCGCCTCGACGACTGCGGCGATCGTCTCCCTCGGAATCCAGAAGGCCTGGTACGAAAGAATTCTCGGAACCGGCACAGAGGAGTACCGGAGGGTCGCCCGCGGATACGTCTTCGCCGTCGCCGCCCTGGCCGTCGCCGGATACGGATGGGGGCACCTCGGCCGGTCAGTCCTGGACGTTCGGTTCGCTGCTGATCGCTCTCGTGCTCACCCTGTTGGGGCGGACGCTGCTCCGCCGTCACCTCTCGAAGGCCCGCACCGAGGGTCGATATCTGCACTCGGTGCTCGTGGCCGGAGACGTGGAGTAGGTGCACGAGGTGGTCGCCCGGGCCGACTGCCTCCGACGCGCCGGATGGCGGGTCGACGGCATCTGCCTCGCCGTCGACCGCGGCGCCGACTCCCTGCCGGTGGCCATCGACGACATCCCCGTCCTCGGCACCGACGAGATCGTCCTGGCCGTCGCCGAGCAGCACAACTTCGAGGCCGTCGCACTCCTGCCCTCCGGTTGGTGGCCGCACGCGCGGACACGCAGACTCGGCTGGGACCTCGAGAAGATCGGTGCCGAGCTCCTCATCGCCCCCGTGCTTATGGACGTCGTCGGCCCGCGCCTGCACATCTCCCCGCTCGAGGGGCTGCCCCTGTTGCAGATGAGCGCCCCCAGCTACAGTGGCCCGGCCTGGATCGTGAAGAACGTCTTCGATCGGGTCCTCGCGGTGCTGATCCTGATGGTGATCGCGCCGGCACTGCTCGCCGTCGCGGTCGCGATCAAGGTCGGCAGCAGAGGACCGATCCTCTTCCGTCAGCAACGGGTGGGACGCGGCGGAACCCCGTTCACGATGTACAAGTTCCGCAGCATGGTCGTCGGCGCCGACGAGCACAAGGACGACATCGCCGATCACGACATCGGTGCCGGAGTCGGCCCGCGCCCACCGCTCGAATGCGAGGTCGCCCGGTACGGAGAGGACGGCGCGGCGCGGCGGTTGTTCGTCAAACCGGGTGTGACGGGACTGTGGCAGGTCAACGGACGCAGCAATCTGTCCTGGGACGAGTCGGTACGGGCCGATCTGCGGTACGTCGAGAACTGGACCTTCATGCTCGACCTGTCGATCCTGCGTCGCACCATCCGGGCGGTCCTCAGCGGGGACGGCGCGTATCGAGGGACATCGCTGCCGAAACAGCGGTGGAGTCCGACCCCTCGCGGATTCCACCCTCCGAGGCCGGCGCCGACGATCAGGCGGGATCGTCGGCGCCGGTGCGTCTACATGGGGTTTTCGTCCCGTATGGAATATGGAGGGGTGCCGTCCGATCGAGAACCCCGACGCTGGCTGTGGCCGGTGGTCCTGCTCAGTGCACTCGTCGCCGTCGTCTTCGTGGCGGTCGAGTCCGCTCTGCACTCACCCCGGCGACCGTCCGTCGAGATCCCCGACGGCGTTCCACCGGCTCCCGGTCTGCCCGTTCCTCCCATCGACGTGAACGGTCCCGGCCGCACAGCGGCGCAGCTCGCCGACTGGGCCGAATCACAGTCCCGCGAACTGGGCATCCCCACCACCGCACTCGAGGCGTACGGGCACGCGGCGGCCGTCCTGGCCGTCGGCACCCCCGACTGCGGCCTGTCGTGGACGACCCTCGCCGGCATCGGCAACGTGGAGAGCAGCCACGGACGGTTCGGCGGCGCCTCCCTCGGATCCGACGGCAACGTCTCACCGCCCATCCGGGGTGTCCCGCTCGACGGCACCCGGGGCAACGCCGAGATCCGCGACACCGACGGTGGCCGCCTCGACGGCGACCCGGTGCTCGACCGGGCGGTCGGGCCGATGCAGTTCATCCCCGAGACCTGGGAACGATGGGGTGTCGACGCGAACGGCGACGGCATCGCCGACCCCGACAACATCGACGACGCGGCCCTGACCGCAGGCCGCTATCTGTGCGACCGCGGAGGCGACCTGACCACCGCGGAGGGCTGGACGAACGCCCTGATGGCTTACAACCGCTCCACCGAATACCTGATGCTCGTCCGCGACCGCGCCGCCGCCTACGGCGTGGGAGTGCGGCCGTAGACAGTACCGCGCCGGGCCTCGAGCGCGCCTGTACCTCACACGCAGGTCGCGACCGTTAGGCTGTCCCCAGCGTGCAGACACCGCAGCGTGACAGTCCATCGAAGGAGAATCAGCCAGTGGCCATCATTGAGCAGGTAGGAGCCCGCGAAATCCTCGACTCCCGTGGCAACCCCACGGTCGAGGTCGAAGTGCTGCTCGAGGACGGAAGTTTCGCCCGCGCTGCAGTGCCGTCGGGCGCCTCCACCGGCGAGCACGAGGCCGTCGAGCTGCGTGACGGCGGCGAGCGTTACCTCGGCAAGGGTGTCGAGAAGGCCGTCGAGGCGGTTCTCGCCGAGATCGGCCCGGCCATCATCGGCCTCGACGCCACCGAGCAGCGCACCGTCGACCAGGCACTCCTCGACGCCGACGGGACCCCCGACAAGGGCCGCCTCGGCGCGAACGCCCTGCTCGGCGCGTCGCTCGCCGTCGCGAAGGCCGGCGCGGAGTCGTCCGGACTCGAGCTGTTCCGCTACGTCGGCGGCCCGAACGCCCACATCCTTCCCGTTCCGATGATGAACATCCTCAACGGCGGCGCCCACGCCGACACGGGCGTCGACGTCCAGGAGTTCATGGTCGCCCCGATCGGCGCCCCGACCTTCAAGGAATCCCTCCGCTGGGGTGCCGAGGTCTACCACTCCCTCAAGTCCGTGCTCAAGAGCAAGGGCCTGGCCACCGGCCTCGGCGACGAGGGCGGCTTCGCTCCCGACGTCGCGGGCACCAAGGCCGCGCTCGACCTGATCAGCGAGGCGATCTCCAAGACCGGCCTGAAGCTGGGCAGCGATGTCGCGCTCGCGCTGGACGTCGCGGCCACCGAGTTCTACACCGAGGGCACCGGCTACAAGTTCGAGGGCCAGAACCGCACGGCCGCCGAGATGGGCGCCTTCTACGCCGAGCTGCTCGGCCAGTACCCGCTGGTCTCCATCGAGGATCCGCTCAGCGAGGACGACTGGGAGGGCTGGGTCGCGCTCACCGAGGAGATCGGCGACAGGATCCAGCTCGTCGGCGACGACCTGTTCGTCACCAACCCGGAGCGCCTCGAGGACGGCATCGTCAAGGGCGCCGCGAACGCGCTGCTCGTGAAGGTCAACCAGATCGGCACCCTCACCGAGACCCTCGACGCCGTCGACCTCGCACACCGCAACGGCTACAAGACGATGATGAGCCACCGGTCCGGCGAGACCGAGGACACCACCATCGCCGATCTCGCCGTCGCCGTCGGCAGCGGACAGATCAAGACCGGCGCGCCCGCCCGCTCCGAGCGTGTCGCCAAGTACAACCAGCTGCTGCGCATCGAGGAGTCCCTCGGTGACGTCGCTCGTTACGCCGGCGAGCTCGCCTTCCCGCGGTTCTCCGTCGAGGGCTGATCGCCGGCATGAGTCAACGCGGTAGATCCCGTCCCGGCGCGAGGCGCACCCGCACCGAGGGTGTGTCGGGCGTCCGGCGTCCGGGCCGGGTCCGGCCCACGGGATCTACCGCCCCGGCCGAACACTCGGCCGAGAACGCGGGTGCGCGGCCGGCCGGCCGCGAGGACCCCGTTCATTCGTCGCCCGGCCGCGGCCGGCCCGGTGGTTCGGGGCGAGCCCGCCCCACCCGGGTCGGCGCCCCCCGCGACTCCCGCCGCCCCCGCACCGAACGCACCGTCCTGGGCCTGTCCACCGGCCGCGCCGTGGTGCTCGCCCTCGTCGTGTGCGGTCTCGCCCTCACCCTCGCGGTGCCGCTGCGCACCTACGTGAGCCAGCGTTCCGAAGCCGAGCAGCTCGCCGCCGAACGCGTGCAGCTCGAACAGGAGATCGCGGCCCTCGAAGAGCAGAAGGCCCGCATGGAGGATCCGGCCTGGGTCCGCGCCCAGGCCCGCGAGCGACTGCGGTTCGTCGTCCCCGGCGACATTCCCTACCAGGTACAACTGCCGGGCGACGCCCCACCCGAACGCGAGCAACGCGAACCCGAGCGGCCGACGACCGGCGCCTGGTACAGCGACCTGTGGTTGTCGGTGTCCGAACCGGCACCCGAACCCGAGTCCGAACCCGTGCCCCAGCAGATGCCTGTGGCACCCCCAGAACCAGGAGATGTTCCCGGGTGACCGATCACGTCACGCAAGAAGACCTCGACGCCGTCGCCGCCCAGCTCGGGCGCGAACCCCGCGGCGTCCTGGCCATCGCCTACCGTTGCCCCGACGGTGCGCCCGGAGTGGTGAAGACCGCGCCCAAGCTGCCCGACGGCACGCCCTTCCCGACGCTGTACTACCTCACCGACCCGCGCCTCACAGCCGAAGCGAGCCGGCAGGAATCCGCCGGGGTCATGAAGGAGATGACCGAGCGCCTCGGCACCGACGAGGAACTTGCTGCGGGCTACCTGCGCGCCCACGAGTCGTACCTGGCCGAACGCGACGCGATCGAGTCGCTCGGCACCGACTTCACCGGCGGCGGCATGCCCGAACGCGTCAAGTGTCTGCACGTGCTGATCGCCCATTCGCTCGCGAAGGGACCGGGCGTCAACCCGCTCGGCGACGAATCCGTAGCCCTCGCCGCCGACGCCGGTCTGCGTGGCACGGCGATCCCCGCCGACTGGCCCACCTACGCCGAGCTGCGCGGAGAAGAACAGTGAGGGTCGCGGGAATCGACTGCGGCACCAACTCCATCCGCCTTCTGATCGCCGACATCGCGAAGGACGGCACCCTCACCGACGTCACCCGCCTCATGAAGGTCGTGCGGCTCGGGCAGGGCGTCGACGCCACCGGTCGTCTCGCACCCGAGGCGATCGAACGCACGCGGGTCGCGCTGGTGGAGTACGCCGACCTGATCCGCGAAACCGGCGCCACCGCCGTTCGCATGGTTGCCACCTCGGCCACGCGCGACGCGAGCAACCGTGAGGACTTCTTCGCGATGACCCGCGAGGTGCTCGGTGCCGTGATCCCCGGAGCCGAGGCAGAGGTCATCACCGGCGACGAGGAGGCGCGTCTGTCCTTCGCTGGTTCGGTCGGCGAACTCGACTCCGCGCGTGGGCCTTTCGTCGTCGTCGATCTCGGTGGCGGATCCACCGAGGTCGTGCTCGGCGACGCCGACGGTGTGCACGCCGCCTACTCCACCGACATCGGCTGCGTCCGGCTGACCGAACGGTGCCTGCACGACGACCCGCCGACCGCCGCGCAGGTCGCTGCGGCACGGGAGGTCGCGGCGGACAAGATCCGCGAAGCGCTCGAGCGGGTGCCGGTCGAGCAGGCCCACACCTGGGTGGGTGTCGCGGGCACCATGACCACCCTCGCCGCGATCGCCCTCGAACTCGACGAGTACGACTCCGAGAAGATCCACTTGTCGTCGGTGCCGTTCGACCGCCTGCGCGAGGTGTGCGACGGTCTCGTCGCCGCGACCCGCGAGAAGCGCGCGGCGCTCGGCCCGATGCATCCCGGCCGCGTCGACGTCATCGGCGGCGGCTCGATCATCACCACGGTCCTCGCCGAGGAACTCGGCCGCCGAGCCGGCATCACCGAGCTGGTCGTGAGCGAGCACGACATCCTCGACGGCATCGCCCTGTCCGTCGCCCGCTAGTTCTTTGATCCGCACTACTCGGAGATCCAGTCGGGCGGCTACCGCAGCCTCGACGAGAACCAGCGCGTGCGCTTCGAGATCGGCCAGGGTGCCAAGGGTCCCCAGGCCACCGGTATCACCGTGATCTGATTCGATCTCCCGTCCCCCCAGGGGATCCGAGACACCATCAGGCCCGCCTCGTCATTCGAGGCGGGCCTGATGCATGTCCTGGCCGGATCGAGCGGAAACGATTGTGACGACCGGAAATCCCGTCAGGGCACCGTGAAACGAGTGGTGAACCGGGCGGGGTCGAGATAGGTCGTGTTGAGGCCGTCCGTGGTCACTGTCATTCCCGCATCGCCGGAACCGATGTCGATACTGATCTGTCCGCTGGGAGCGTGTCCGGGTTCGCCGGGAGCCGACGTCAGCTCGAGGGCGCGTACGCCGTTCCTCTTGCTTCCCTAGTGGTTGACGAATGCGGTGATGGTGCACGAACCGCCCAAGAACGTCGACCAGGACAGATCGATGAGGATCGTTCCCGGTCGATGGTGCGGGGCGAACACGTGGCCGGTCAGCTGCCCGCTGCACGGTACCGAGTGGTCCCGCCCCAACGAGTATGTGGTCGGCAGGGGAACGAACTCCTGGTGGTGCGCGGACGCCGTGCCCGGAAGAACCGCGAGCAGGGCAAGCGACATGCCGCCGACCGCGAACGTCCGACGGAATTGTCGTCCAGTCACGCTCCGAGCGGTGTTCATACCGTCCCGCAGTCCGACGACGGCGCAACGCCGGCGAATCGGCCGTCGAGGAAGTCCAGCGCACCCGGCAAGCCGATCACGGCGGCAGTGATGTGATCCGGGCTCGGCACGAGTTCGGTCCGCACCGCCACCCCGGCGTCGCAGTACCTGCGCAGCGTCGTGGAGATCGCATCGAGAGGAATCAGCACGTCGGTCGGTGAATGCCACTCGTACACCGGGGCATTCGGCACCGTCGCGACCTTCTCGACGCTGTTCTCCATCAGCACCTCCTGCACGGTCGGGCTGTCGAGCAGGGCAAGGCCCGCCGCCGCGTCGGCGACGTCGGCCATGCTGCGACCGGCACCGGCGAGCAGGATTTCGTTGGTGCACGCGTTGGCGATGCGGTCGCGCAGTTCCCGCCCCGCACCGTTGAGCTGCTCGCTGACCGGCATGCGGTCCGGGTACTCACGTTCGAGGCCGAGGGCGGCCGCCATCGCCAATCCGAAGGCGGGATGAGCGGATTCGCCGAGTTCCCGGGCCATCTCGCCGATGTCCATCGGGACGCCACCGTAGGCGGAGCCGACGATCGGGATCTCGGGCGCGTAGGTCGGGGCGAGTGCTGCGGCCATCGCTGTCGCCATCCCGCCGCCGGAGTAGCCGGCGATGCCGACCGGACTGTCGGCGAGTTCGAGCGGTGCGTAGCGTTGCGCGGCCCGGATGCCGTCGAGGGTGATCTGCCCGCCGACCTTCGCGGCGCCGTAGGCGCTGTTCGGTCCGAGATGATCGGGAACGGCCAGCGACCAGCCGCGCTGGATCGCGATGAGCAGGCCGGGAGACTCCCGGATCCCTCGCAGCGGGTTCGGTGCGTACAGCGCCGTCGACGGCGCGCATTCGAGCCCGAGTGCGTTGATGATGGCTTGGTACGAGACGAGCGGACGACCCGGCGCCCCACCCTGAGGGGACAGCACGGTGGTCACTGCGGAGATCGGTTCGCCGGCGGAGTTCGTCGACCGGAACTTCAACTGGACGGCGTCGGTGCCGGGAAATCCGAGCGGCGGCGGAAGGACGCGCGCGGCGAGGGCGTCACCGGGCTGCCGATCGGCGATGTCGTCGGGGGTGCTGTAGAAGGAGTCGTTCACGGACGCGGGGTAGACGATGCCTTCGGCCTGTGCGGAGGGTGCGGCCACCAGGCTCGGCGTCGCTGCCAGGGCCATGACGGCTACTGCGGTGGCGAGTCGCCCGGTCAGTGGGCGTGCGGTCGTGAAGCGCATCCATGGTCCTTCTCTTCGTGCCCGGTTCACCACCCGGCTGTCCGCTGTGTACTTGTCTCCCCGCAGGATGTCGGCCGGAAATCGAGGTGCGTTACAGCCCGGGCGAGGAGCACATTCGAAGTCGGATCCGAGGAGGTCGAGGAGCAATGAGGATCGAACCTTGCACGGCCGAACGACGAAGTGACGTACTCGATCTCTCCCTCCGGGCGTGGCGTCCCGTCCTCGGGCTGTACCGGCCTCCGTCTACGAGGGGACAGGATACGAACGCCGTCCCCTCGCACGGTACTTCAAGAACCTCGCGCCCCGGCGCGGTGGTGGACAGTCGTGAACGCTAATGTGATCCCCACGCCCCTATAGCCCAATTGGCAGAGGCAGCGGACTTAAAATCCGCACAGTGTGGGTTCGAGTCCCACTGGGGGCACAGGTCCGGGGTCGTCCCCGATGCATCCGCTACCGCTCTCGCTATCCCCTACAGCAATTTGCCGTAGCGGATAGCGAATCTTGTAGCGGATGCACTGGTGGCGAACAGTTCGGCCGGCGACTATCCCGAGGGCAACCTCTGCTGCTCCTCGTGTCGTGACCGGTGCAGGACCTCCATGAGCTCGTGTTCGAGCGCCACGAACTCGCTCGACACGCACGTCTCCAGGGTTCGAGGTCGGGGCAGGTGCACACGCACCTCGTGCTGCACCCGCGTCGGTCGCGGACCGAGGACGACGACCCGATCGGACAGCAACACCGCCTCGCGGACGTCGTGCGTCACCATCAGCACCGTCCACCGATGCTGCTGCCACACCTGCTGCAACCACAGTTGCATCTCGGTGCGGGTCAGCGAATCGAGTGCGCCGAACGGCTCGTCGAGCAGGAGCACGTCGCGCCCCTGCAGCACCGTGCGTGCGAGCGACGCGCGTTGACGCATACCGCCCGACAGTTGGTGCGGGGCAGCGTCCTCGAAGCCGGCCAGGCCGAAGGTCGGCAGCAGTTCGCGGGCGCGGGCACGAGCGTCGGATCGCTGTACACCCTGCACCTCGAGCCCGAGTGTGCAGTTGTCGAGCACCGTCCGCCACGGGAACAGCAGGTCCTTCTGCGGCATCAGCGCGACCTGCCCGGGTGCCGCGGGGGAGTCGCCGACGAGAACCTCTCCGGTGTCGGGTTGCTCGAGTCCCGCGACGATCGAGAACAGCGTCGACTTGCCGCACCCACTCGGCCCGATGAGGGACACGAACTCGCCGGGCTCCACAGCACAGTCGATGCCGTCGATCACCGCCCGGTCGCCGTACGACTTGTGGACCGAGGCCACCGTCACCGCATTCATCTCTCACCCCTCGTGAGCGCCCACGGCGCGACCATCCGTTCGACGACGAACGTCAGCGCGTACAGCAGGAGTGACAGAGCAGCGGTCACCACTACGGCAGCGAGCACGAGATCGGTGCGGAACGAGTTCTTCTGCGTGCTCATGTAGATGCCCAGACCGGATGTCGCGCCGACGTATTCGGCGAACACCGCACCCACGACGGCGTAGGTGATGCCGATCCGCAGGGCGGTGAAGAAGCGGGGGAGCGCGGATGGCAGGCGCACGTAACGGAACTGCTGCCACCGCGACGCGCCCATACTGCGTAGCAACGCGCCCGCCTCCCGGTCGGCCGCCGCGAACCCTTCGAGCAGCCCGATCGCGACGGGGAAGAACGTCACCAGCGCGATGACGAGGATCTTCGGTAGCAGTCCGAAACCGAACCAGATGATCATCAACGGCGCGATCGCGATGATCGGCAGGGTCTGCGACACCACGAACAACGGCACGAGGGCCCGCCGCAACCAAGGCGAGAAGTCTACGACGATCGCGAGGGCCCACGCCAGTGCCAGCGACACGGCGAACCCGACCATCGTGACCTGCAGAGTGGACCAGGCGTGCCCGGCGATGTCGACGCGATGAGACCACCCCTGCGTGAGAACGCGTGCGGGGGAGGGCAACACCTGCGGGCGGACACCGCTCACCACGACGTACGACTGCCAGATCGCGACCAGAGCCCCGGCGATGAGCAGCGCGGGAAGGAGCCGACGTGCGCGGCCGATGCTATCGGTCTTCGAGGTAGTCATCGGTGACATAGGTCGACCAGTCCGGCTCGGTCGTCAACGGGCTGCCGTCGGGTCCGGACAGCACGCCGTTCTCGTACAGGAACCGGGCATAGCCCGACCATTTCCCGGCGTCGAGGACTCCGACGGCGCCGGAGGCGTCACGCATGTACTCGGCGGCGAGCATGCGCTGGCTCTCGTAGACGAGTTCCTCGTCGGGGAAGGCCCCGGGGTTCGCCTCGAGCAGAGCCCGGGCTCCACGATCGGGGTCGTCGGCGGCGATCCGGTAACCCTGGTGCAGCGCCTGCACGAAAGCGCGTGCCTGCTCCGGGTTCTCCGTCATCCAGTCCTCGTTGCCGTCGACGACGATCGCGTACGCGTCGGGGAAGCCGTAGTCGGTGAAGCCGAAGTACCGCATGGGCAGGCCGCGGTGCTCGGCCTCGAGACCCTCCCATGCCAGGTACGACACGGTGAAGTCGGCGGTCGACGAGTAGACGGCCTCGTACGACGACGTCCCGAGCGTCACGTTCTCGAACTCACCGCGACCACCGTCGTTGCGGATCACTTCGGCGAGCATCTCGTCCTCACCGGGGTTGGCGAAGCCCGCGAAGGTCTTGCCGTCGAGATCCGCCGGCCGCGTGATCTCGGCGTTGTCGGCCCGCACGGCGATCCCCGTCGCCCAGTGCTGCAGCGGTGCGAGGACCGCGACGGTCCGGGACCCGGCGGCTCTGGCGATGGTCGATGTGGCGTGCGTGGAGATTCCGAACTCGGCGCTACCCGCGTCGACGAGGGTGTCGGGGGTCGCGTTGTTGTACGGCAGGATCTCGACGTCGAGACCCGCATCGGCGAACAGACCTTCCTGCTGCGCCACGTACAGGCCGGTGTGATTGGTGTTGGGCGTCCAGTCCAACGCGAATCGGATGGTGTCGCTCCCGGAATCGGACGAGCACCCGACGACCGCGGAGAGTGCGGCGACGAGGGTGAGCAGTCCGGCGAGAGTCCGCCGCGCCTTCACTGCGCGGGCAGGGGACGGATCGATGTGGGTACAGGCGTGGTCATGTCGGGACATCCCTTCGTCAGCATTACCTGGTCAGGTTCGACGGGTGTGATCTCAGCCCCGCTCGTGCGGAGCACCCCGTGTCACGGGCGACCCTAGCACCATGCCCTCCTGGGGCCGCCGGGACGGGAGCAGAACGGAAGATGTGACCCGAAGTTACGGAAATGCCCAGGTCAGGATGTCACCCTCACATTTCACCCGCAACGGAAGGATCGAAGATCCCGACTCTTCGAGTGATGGTCCCTGCCACTTCCCCCGAACGGCAGGGACCGTCGCTCTGCGCATGTCTCTCCCTTGCGCGGACGATGAAGGGCCGTCGGTGAACTCCGACGGGTCCGTTCTTCTGTTGTTTCCGTAGACCCGACTCCCGCAACGGTGTTCAATACGCACGAACCGATCGGGGGATGGGATGCGCGCAATGATGGGCGCCGCGATGGCTGCGGCGGTGATGGGAAGTGTCCTGACGGCATCGGTGGTGTCGGCGGAGACGAGCGGACGCACCGAAATGCCGTATGACTCGTCGGCGCCGCTGGCCGGCGAGGTGCTCGGGTCCGTAGTGTCGATACCCGCGCCGCTGCCGGCGGAAGCGGGACTGCGACCCGCCGCGTGCGACCGGTTGTCGTATCTGCGGTGGCGGTCGGCCGACGGACCGGAGAGTTCGGCCGACGCCGACCGGATCCTCGTCGCCCAGCCCGGGATCTTCGAGGGAGCGGGCGCGTTCGAGAGCATCGCGCGCAACACCGTCGTCGCGGCCGCGGCCCGTGGTGCCCACGTCGAGTTCTGGGCACTCGACCGGCGATCGAACTGCCTCGAGGACCACACCGGTACCCGGGCGGCACTGCGGACGGGTTCGCTCGACACCGCGACCGACTACTACTTCCGCGGTGCCGAAGTGGACGGGCGACGATTCGCCGGCCACGCGAGCGGCGCCGACGTCGCGTGGCTCTCGCATGTCGGCATCGAGCAGACGCTGCGCGACCAGTACGACCTGCTGCGTCACGAACTCTCCGACCCGGAACTGCGGAAACGGAAAGTGTTGTGCGGCGGACATTCTCTCGGTGGTTTCATCACCGGCTACTTCGCGGAATGGGACTTCGACGGAGATCCCGCCACCACGGGCGACGCCGGTTACAACCAGTGCGGCGGGTACTTTGCGCTCGATACGGTGATCGAGGCGGGAGCGCCCTCCCCCGGGCAGAGTGCCCTCCCGGATCTGCCCGAAGCGGTCTGGGCGCCAGTCGATGCGTTCTTCGGCTCCATCTCGACGGCATCGCCGGTGCTGGCACTTCCCACGGTCATCAATCCCGAGACGACGAATCTGCTCGCACTCACCGGACTCGCCGCGCGACTGGACCCGGACAGCACCGACGGCATTGTCCCGCGCATGCCCGACAACCCGAACATCGACTGGACGTTGCGCACTCTGTTGTCGGGGGACTACGCGATGTTCGCGACGGGCGACCCGGATGTGCGGACGTTGAACGCGACCAACGAGGCGGTGCTCGGCGCGATCCTCGACGACAATTCGCAACCGCTGGGGTTCCTGCAGGTGAGCGTCGGATTCATTACCGGGGCGCCCGTGCGCGACAAGCTGTTTCCTGTTCCCGCCACGCCGGAGGTGCTCGGGTCGGGATTCTTCGGCGATGCGCTCAAGGCGTCGCCGGCGGTGTTCGCGGATCCGGGAGTCGTCTACCGGTGGCTCGACTACGACGAGGTGGGCACTGGGGCGTCGTCACCCGACGAGGCGCGGTACACCGATCGGGGGAGCGAGGTGACGTCGATCGCGGAGCTGGCGCGGAATCTGTCGGAGCCACCACTGGATTTCACCGAGTGGTACTTCCCGTCGAGGCTTCCGTTCGACCTCGTATCGGCGACCCGCTTCGAAGGGCATCTCCACCGCGACGGTGTCGCGCGCAATCCTGTGGTGACGCTGGTGGCGAGCGGCGGGATCCCGTTGCCGGAGAAGGATCATCCGAACGAACGCAGGTGGGTGCTGCCCGGATACAAGCACATCGATGTACTCACTGCGGCCGCCGATCAGAACGACGGGCGGCCCGAGCAGGTATCGCAGACGCTCGCCGACTTCGCAGCCGACCGAGTCGGTAGCTTCACAGTCGGGTGATGCGGATCAGGCGCCGCGCGCGGAGAAGATCGAGGTGTAGTCGTGGGGACCGCCCACTTCGGCGACAGCGGTGACGGGTTCGGTCTCGGCGTCGGTCTCCGGAGTGGTGGGCGCGAGGAAGAGGGGTCCGTCGAATTCTTTGTTCTGGCTCATGGCCGTCCTTTCGGGTGCGGCCGGGTAGTCCCCGGCCGTGGGGCAGTGCGAAGAAGAGGGGCCGCGGTACACGCGGCGGGGAACTCTCACGTCCGGTTCGGAACCTTCGGGCACTGTGGTGCGAGGTTGCTCATCATGTGCGAGCCGAACGATGTCTCCACCCTACACCAGAAGGTTCGCGCGACGTTTGACCGGCGAGTCGCGTGGGAAGACACTCGGCATGGCTACCTACAGAGTGATCGACCCGACCGGGAACGTCGTGGATACCAAGGAAATCGAGAGCGCGGACGACGCGCACGCCTGGTTCGTCGACCAGCGCGCCGACAACAGCGAACTCGGCTGGCGTATGGAGGCGCAGAACGAGCAGGACGGTACCTGGCACTTCTTCGACGACACCGAAGGCACCTCCTCGAAGTAGTCCCGGCAGCACCCCGTGAGAGCGGGGTGCTGCACGCACCGACACAGCGCGGTGCGTGCAGCACCTCAACAGCGCGGTGCCGAGCACCTCAACAGCGCGGTGCCGAGCACCTCAACAGCGCGGTGCCGGTAGTCGTAACTACCGGCACCGCGCAGTTCAAGGGCTACTTCTTGAAAGCGTCCTTGACGTTCTCGACGGCATCCGAGACCTTGTCGCCTGCCTGCTTCAGACCGCTGGAGGCCTGGTCACCGCGACCCTCGGCTTCGAGATCACGATCGCCGGTCGCCTGACCGGTGTTCTCCTTGATCTTGCCGCCCGCTTCTTCTGCCTTGTGCTTTGCCTTATCGACGAAGTCGGCCATGGGGTCCTCCTGTGTCATCGAACGTTGCTCTGACGGAGTACCCCACCCGAACAGCCTGAAACCGAACACGACCGGCTCGTCCGTGTCAGACTTCGACACAGACAGCCAGGAGGAGACCGATGTCGCATCCCACCAACTCCGGTCCCGAGAACGACGACCCGATCGGGGACGCGCCCGACGCCGATCCCGAACTCGTCCGCGACGGGCCGGTGCAGCGCCGGCGTTCGGCGGGTGCGGTGATCGCAGCCGTCGCGGTGGTCGTCGTGATCGTCGTGCTGCTCGTAGTTTTCCTCTGAACAGAGCCGTTCACCGAGCAACGCGGGGTTCACAACCAGTCGCGGCGCTTGAAGAGCACGTAGAGCACGATCGCCGACACGACCATGATCCCGACCCCACTCATCAGTCCCCAGGCCTCGCCTACCCCGGGATAGGGCACGTTCATGCCGTACCAACCGGTGACGGCCGTGGGGACGGCGATGATCGCGGCCCATCCCGTCAGTTTCTTCATGACGATGTTCAGGCGCGCGTCCTGCAGCGACAGGTTCGTCTCGAAGACGGTGTTCACCATCTCGCGCAGTGAATCGGTCCACTCCGCAGCACGCATCACGTGGTCGTAGAGGTCGTTGTAGGAACTGTCGAGTTCGGGGTGGTGGTTGCTCTCGGCGCGGGTCCGCAGGACGGCATTGACGACCTCGCGCATCGGCAGCACAACCCGCCGGAGCTGCACGAGTTCCTTGCGGAGCCGGTAGACGCGTCGCTGGATCTGCCGGGTGGAGGCGCCGTCCTCGAAGAGGCAGTCCTCGAGGTCCTCGGCGGCGTCGTCGAGTTCCTGGATGGTCTCGAACTGCCCGTCGACGACCGTGTCGAGCAGGCCGTGGATCAGCGCACCCGGTCCGTACTGCAGCAGGTCGGTGTTCTCGTCCCACCTGCGCACCGCCTCGTCGATGTCGAAGGGAGTGCCGCGGCGAACGGTGACGACGCCGCGGGGCAGGACGAAGGCGGAGATCCGGGTGGTGCGGAGCCGGGACTCGTGCGCCTGATTCTCGTCCTCGGAATCCGGAAACAGGTGTGTCGCGTAGACCGTGAGGAAGGTATGGGTGGCGTAGCGGGTGGCCTTCGTGCGCTCGCCGTGTGCGAGCGAATCCTCGACGGCGTGCGGGTCGAGGTTCCATTCCTCGGCGAGTTCGAGCAGAGCCGTGTGCTCGGGATTCCACAGATCCACCCAGACGAGGGCCTCGGGATCGGCGAGATGCTCCGAGACGGCTGAGAGCGGGAAACCTTCGTCGACGAGTTTCCCGTGGGCCCACCGCCGGGTCCGGATGGAGTTGTCGTATCGGTCCGTCACCTCGGCAGTGTCCCCGAAATCGGCGGGCTTCACACCACGTTCCCGTCACGACCGGGCTCACACGACAGGACGATGCTCGGTGTCCACCAATCGCAGCACCTCGTCGACGAACCCGAGGTCGATCCGTGGCCGATCGTCAGGCCGCAGACCCTGTTCGATCCGTACCCGCATCGAGGTGAGCGTGGCGATCACGTGTGGCCCGCCGTCGGTCAGATAGCGCACCATTCCGCGCGCCGCGCACGCGTCGACCACGACGGCCAGGGTCTCCTCGGCCTCCTCGATGCGTCCGGCCGCGTGCAGGCAGGAGGCGAGCAGACGGTGGGCCTGCAGGTGGGCGCGGGGACGCGAGGTGGTGCGCTGTACCCACATCCGCGCCCATCCGACGGCCTGTTCCGCCGCCTCGGGCTCCTCGTTCTCGCTGAGCAGCCGGATCGCGGTGGAGTCCTCGATCTGGAGGGTGATCTCGACGGTTCCGTCGGGGTGGGGTGTGGTGTTCTCCGGCATCGTGCGTGTCGAGGGGCCTGGAGTGGCGATTCCGAGCCGGACCCGTTCGTTCTCGATGCGTGCCCGCAGGCGCGGCAGGTCGTGCAGCGCCGCGACCCGCAGTCCTTCGGTGAGCAGGGCGACGGCTTCCTCCCGGTTGCCCTGCAACATCTTCAGGCGCGCAGCGGTACCGAAGCGAGCGATGAGGAAATCCGTTCCACCGCCTTCTATTCCGAGCAGGTTGCTCTCGTCGAGCAGTGCTTCGGCCTCGGCGGTCCGTCCCTGTTCGTAGAGCAGCTCTCCGAGCATGGCAGCGGCGAGACGCCCTCCGTGGGTGTGGATTCCGCCGTTTCGTCGCGCTCGGCGCAGCGCTGTGCGGAAGTACTTCTCGGCCGAGGCGACGTCGAGTCGTTCGTTCGCGGCGATGCCGCACAGGCACTGACCGTAGATCGACGCGAACGGTCCGCGGGTCTCGCGGTGGTAGGGCTCCGCCCATTCCTGCCGCCGGATCGCTGAGGTGAAGTCGAAGCGGAAGATGTCGGCGTACGAGGCGAAGTCGGCTGCGGCCGCCACCACCCACGGGTGCACGGAGGTCGGATTCTCCAGGCACGGCGCGATGAGTTCGTAGATGCCGTCGATGCGGTCGGAGTTCATCAGGATCGACGCCTCGACGGCATCCGCCTCGATGCGGAGTGCTTCGACGTCGTAGCTGTCCGTCACCCCACGGTCGAGCAATTCCCGTACTGCCGCGAGGGTTCTGCGGCATCGGTCCAACCGCAGCAGCGCACTGTTCGCCCAGGCCTGCGTGAGCAGCAGGCGCGGATCGTTTGCGACGGCCCGCGGCGGCAGTTTGTCGATCAGGGCGAGCAGCGTGGCGATGTGCCCGTGCTCCATCAGGTACATGCCGTCGTCGGCGAGCAGGTCGACGGCGAAGTCGGTGTCGTTGGCGGCGAGGGCGTGGTCGACGGCCTCCTGCAGCATGCGGTTGCGGGCGAACCAGTCGGCGGCGGTGCGATTCAGGTCCGCGACCTTCTCGGGATGGTCGCGTTCGAGACGTCGACGCAGGAAGTCGAGGAACAGGTGGTGATAGCGGAACCACACGCGTTCGTCGTCGACGTGCCGCAGGAACAGGTCGCGTTCCTCCGCCTCCTCGAGCATCGCCTGGCTGCGCGGATCGCCCGTGAGCGCCGCGGCGAGGCTGCCGCTGATCGATTCGGTGATGCTCGTCGCGAGGAGGAATTCGTACATCCGGGGTTCGAGACCGGCCAGCACGTTGTCGGCGAGGAACTCACCGATCGCGTGGTGCCGACCGGTGATGTTCTCGATGAGCCACGACGGATCGTCGCTGTCGCGCAACGACAACGACGCGAGCTGCAGGGCTGCGGCCCAGCCCTCCGTGGTGCGGGTGAGATCCTCCACGTCCTCGGGGCCGAGGTCTATCCCGCCGATGTCGCGCAAGAAGGCGTTCGATTCGTCCACCCCGAACCGCAATGCCGTCGAATCGACCTCGACCAGCTCGTCGCGAACACGCATGCGGCTGAGCGGAAGTCCGGATCGGTTGCGGCTCGTCACCACGAGCTGCAGGTGATGGCATCCGCGGTCGAGCAGGAACTCGAGGGCAGCGACGGTCTCCGTCGACGTGACGCGGTGCCAGTCGTCGATCACCAGCGTCGCCGCGGTGTCGGTGCGGTGCAACTCGTCGATGAGCGTGCACAGTACGTACCGTTCGGCCTCGTCGCCGTGCGCGTCGAGGATCTGGCCCAGTTCGCGCGCGAGGACCGGCCGGATCTGCTTCATGGCCTCGACGAGGTGCGCGAGGAACCACAGGACGTTGTTGT
Organism: Rhodococcus sp. 2G; assembly: GCF_001886355.1. NCBI lineage: Bacteria > Bacillati > Actinomycetota > Actinomycetes > Mycobacteriales > Nocardiaceae > Rhodococcus > Rhodococcus sp. 2G. The sequence continues at coordinate 397,765 of NZ_CP018063.1, forward strand.
CGTCGCTGTCCACCGTCAACCACGCGACCGGCACTCCCTCGGCGGCGAGTACGTTGCGCCACTGCGTCGCGAGGGTGGACTTACCGAAGCCGGTGGGGGCGTGGATGGCGACGAGACGGCGTCGTCCGCCTGCCCGCAGGAACGAGATCAGACGGCTGCGTTCGATCAGAGGACGTGAGGTCGAGGGCGGCCGGAACCTGGTCGACGGTGCGGTGGACGGACCGGTGCGTCCCGAGACCGTGGACGACCGGCCGGAGACCGTCGAGGCCGGTCCGGTGAGCGGTGGCGCCGAACGCGGCGGGAGCGGGCCGGACGGCGGTGACCCGGGCAGCGCCATCTCGTCGATGGGCAGGTTGTGGGCGCGCTGGACGTCGCGGAGCAGATCGCCGAACTCGGCGGCCGTCTGCGGCCGGTCCTCGGCATCGGTCGCCATGCCGCGCTCGAGGGCCTCGCACACGTCGTCGGGGATGCCCTCGCCGCGCAGGTCGGGGACGGGCTCGGAGGTGATGCGCACGAACTGCGCGACGATCTTCTCGCCCTCCTTCCGCTCGAAGGCGGCGTGACCGGTGATCGCCGCGAACAGGGTCGCGGAGAGGCCGTAGACGTCGGCGGCCGGAGTCGGGGCATGACCGCGCAGCACCTCCGGTGCCGTGAACGCGGGGGAACCGGTGATCTCACCGGCAGTGGTGCGGAAGCCGCCGCCGACGCGGGCGATACCGAAATCCGTCAGCTGCGGTTCGCCGTACTCGGTGAGCAGGATGTTGCCGGGCTTGATGTCGCGGTGCAGGACGTCGGAACGATGCGCCGTCTCGAGTGCACCGGCGACCTTCACTCCGATCCGGACCGCCTCCGGCCAGGCGATCGGTCCGTGCCGCCGGATGCGGGTGTCGAGAGAGTCGTGCGGGTGATAGTGCATCACCAGATAGGGCAGGCCCGTGTCCGTCGCGCCGGCCTGCAGCACGGTGACGATGTTGGGGTGGCCGGAGAGCCGCCCCATCGCGCGTTGCTCGCGTAGGAAGCGTTCGAGATCGGCGGGTTCGGGGGAGCGGCGCAGCACTTTCACCGCGACGTCGCGGTCGAGTTCGGCCTGCCGGCAGCGGTAGACCACACCGAAGCCGCCGCGGCCGATCTCCACGGCGTCGGTGAAACCGGCATCGTGCAGCGCGCGCACGATGTCCGTCTCTGCGACGTCGACAATCGGCGCGCGCTCAGTGGCGGCCGGATCGTTCTCGGTCATCGGCGCAATCACCTCGGGAAGCCGTTTCCCCAGGATAGTCTCGAAATGTGCACGCCCGCCGCAGATCGTGCGTCGCCCCTGTTCTAACGTGGTCCGGCCGGACCACGGTGCCTCACCGGGAACGGACGAAACGACACTGCGACCAGAAGTGGGACATAGATGAAGAAGACTCTCGCGGCGCTGTTCGGTGCAGGTGTGGTCCTGCTTGCGGCGGCGTGTGGATCCTCGGACGGATCCGACTCGGCCGAGGAGACCACCACCACCACGAGCACCTCGGCTTCGGCGGAGGCCGGCACCTCGGGCACCAGCGTCGAACTCGGTAAGAGCTACGAGGAGAACTGCGAGGCTCTGCTGCCCTACCTCGACGAGCTCGAGGAGTGGGGCCAGGACCGCGTGGCAGCGGCCCAGGCCGTCGCCGACGCCCAGCAGCAGCTCCCGGCCTGGCAGGATCTCAGCGAAGAGGAGCAGGCCGACACCCTGCGTGCCATCGAGAACGCCGGAAAGGGCGAGTGCTGACGGTCGAGTGGTGATCGACGAGTTGTACGACAGGTTGAGGCGCTTCCCGGATGTGGAAGCGCCCAACCTGTTCGCCGTCGACGGGGCCGATCGCCTGCTCCTCGACGAAGCCGCGCCCGCACTGGAATCCGCAGCGCCGGGCACGATCGTGGTCGTCGACGACCAGTACGGCGCCCTGACCCTGGGTGCGGCCGTCCGGTTCGGCGCGGAGCGGATCCGGGTGCATCAGGACTCGGTGGTGGCCGAACGCGCCTTGGCTGCGAACGCCGAGCGTGAGGATCTCACCGACCGCTACCGTTCCTGCGGACTCGACGCGGACCTGCTCGCCGGTGCCCGAGTGGTACTGCTGCGTCTTCCCCGTTCGCTGTCGGCGCTCACCGAGATCGCCGAGATCGTGGCCCGCCACGCCGACCCCGAGGTCGTCGTGTTCGCCGGTGGCCGCGACAAGCACATCAGCCTTGCGATGAACGACGTCCTCGCTGCGTCCTTCGCAGAGGTCCGCGCGTCGCGGGGACGGCAGAAGTCGCGTGTGCTCACCGCGCGCCGAGCAACGCCCGGACCGGCCTCGTATCCCGTCCGTGAGAGGCTCGACGAACTCGGCCTCACCGTGGTCGCGCACGGGGCCGCCTTCGCCGGCCCGCGCCTCGACATCGGTACCCGTTTCCTCCTCGACTTCTTCCCCCGTCTCGACTTCCCCCGTAACGACACGGACGAGCAGATCGCGGTGGACCTCGGCTGCGGCACCGGCATCCTCGCCGCGATGCTCGCCCGGCAACTGCCCGACGTTCGCGTGATCGCGACCGATCACTCCGCCGCCGCCGTCGCCTCCGCCGCGGAGACGGCCGCCGCGAACGGGCTCGCCGACCGGATCGACACGCTCCGCGACGACGCCGCGAGTTCGATCGCCGCCGGGTCGGTCGACCTCGTGGTGTGTAATCCGCCCTTCCACATCGGCGCCGCCGTGCACACCGGCGCGGCCCACAAGATGTTCGACGCCGCAGCCCGGATCCTCCGCTCGGGAGGACAGATGTGGACGGTCTACAACCGTCACCTCGACTACCGCCCCGCGCTGTCGGGCATCGTCGGGCCGACCCGCGTCGAGGGCCGCAACCGCAAGTTCACGGTGACCAGGTCGGTACGGAGCCGGTAGAGTCCGATTAGTCCGAGCTTTCTCGACGAAACGGGAACTCGTGAGGTCACTGCCTCGTTGAACGGACAGAAGCGACCACGAGAAGGGAAGTGCACGGTGCGCACCACCAGTAACCCGGTGTTCCGCAACCTGCCCAAGCAAGAGGGCGGCGGATACGCCACGTTCGGCTCTGCGACGGCGGGCGCCGCGCAGGCCACCCAGCAATTCGGTCAGCCGCAGACGGATCCGTGGGCACGTCCCACCGACCAGCGGACCATGACGATCGACGATGTCGTCACCAAGACCGGCATCACGCTCGGCGTGCTCGCCGTCTCGGCACTCATCTCCTATGTCCTGGTCAACTCCAACGTCGGCCTGGCAGCTCCGTTCGTCATCGGCGGCGGTCTGATCGGCCTCGTCCTGGTGCTGGTCGCGACGTTCGGCCGCAAGATGGACAACCCGGCGATCGTCCTCGCCTACGCGGTGGCGGAAGGCTTCTTCCTCGGCGCGCTGTCGTTCATGTTCACCGACATCACGTTCGGTGGCGCCGGCGGCGCGACCCTGATCGCGCAGGCCGTCCTCGGCACCTTCGGCGTGTTCTTCGGCATGCTCGTCGTGTACCGCACCGGCGCCATCCGCGTCACGCCGCGCCTGACCCGCATGATCGTCGGCGCCCTCGTCGGTGTCCTGGTCCTGGCGCTGGGCAACCTCATCGCCGGCTTCTTCATCGACGGTGGCCTGGGCCTGCGCGACGGCGGCCCGATCGCCATCATCTTCAGCCTCGTGTGCATCGGCATCGCGGCGTTCAGCTTCCTGCTGGACTTCGACTCCGCCGATCAGCTGATCCGCGCACAGGCCCCCGAGAAGGCTGCTTGGGGCGTCGCCCTCGGCCTGACCGTTACCCTGGTGTGGCTGTACGTCGAGATCCTGCGACTGCTCAGCTACTTCCAGAACGACTAGCAGTACGCCACGAAGACCCCGGACCACGGTCCGGGGTCTTCGTCGTTTCGCAGGGGTCGTTTCGCAGAGGTCGTTTCCCAGGGGGGTGTTTTCCCGGGGGGTGTACACCGTCACCCTGCCGGAAAGCCACGACGTGGGAACATGGAGTCATGCGCATTGCGGATTCCGTCATCGACCTCATCGGAAACACCCCCCTCGTCAAGCTCAACACGGTGGTGAAACCCGGATCGGGGCTCGTAGCGGCGAAGATCGAATACCTCAATCCCGGCGGCAGCTCCAAGGACCGTATCGCGGTGAAGATGATCGATGCGGCCGAAGCGTCGGGCGAACTGAAGCCGGGCGGGACGATCGTCGAGCCCACCTCCGGCAACACCGGCATCGGCCTGGCCCTGGTCGCGCAGCAGCGCGGCTACAAGTGCGTGTTCGTGTGCCCCGACAAGGTCGGCGAGGACAAGCGCAACGTGCTGCGGGCCTACGGTGCCGAGGTGGTCGTGTGCCCGACCGCGGTCCCGCCGGAGCACCCCGACAGCTACTACAGCGTCTCCGACCGTCTCGCCCGTGAGCTCCCCGGTGGCTGGAAGCCCAACCAGTACTCCAACCCGGGGGGCCCGGCGAGCCACTACGAGACCACCGGCCCGGAGATCTGGAACGACACCGACGGCAAGATCACGCACTTCGTTGCTGGCGTCGGCACCGGCGGCACCATCTCGGGTACCGGCCGGTACCTCAAGGAGGTCTCCAACGGTGCGGTGAAGGTCGTCGGCGTCGACCCCGAGGGCTCGGTGTACTCGGGCGGCACCGGCCGGCCGTACCTCGTCGAAGGTGTCGGTGAGGACTTCTGGCCCTCGGCCTACGACCCGTCGATCCCCGACGAGATCATCGCCGTCTCCGACGCCGACTCGTTCGAGATGACCCGTCGCCTCGCCCGCGAGGAAGGCCTGCTCGTCGGTGGCTCCTGCGGCATGGCCGTCGTCGCCGCACTGCAGGTTGCCGAGCGCGAGGGCCCCGACGCGGTCGTTGTCGTGCTGCTGCCCGACGGTGGTCGCGGCTACATGTCGAAGATCTTCAACGACAAGTGGATGGCCAGCTACGGCTTCCTCCGCGCGCCGCTCGACGGCAAGCCCGACGACTCCACCGTCGGCGACGTGCTGCGCGGCAAGAGCGGCGACCTGCCCGACCTCGTGCACACCCACCCGTCCGAGACGGTGCGCGACGCCATCGAGATCCTTCGGGAGTACGGCGTCTCGCAGATGCCGGTCGTGGGTGCCGAACCGCCCGTCACCGCAGGTGAGGTGGCTGGTTCGGTCAGCGAGCGCGAACTGCTCAGCGCCGTCTTCGAAGGTCGCGCGAATCTCGCCGATCCGGTCGAGAAGCACATGAGCCCGCCGCTGCCGAACATCGGCGTGGGCGAGTCGATCGACTCCGCCACGAAGGCGTTCGGCGATACCGACGCGCTCATGGTGATCGACGACGGCAAGCCCGTCGGTGTCATCACCCGCCACGACCTGCTCGGATTCATCTCTCAAGGCCGATAGGACACAGATCTTCATGACAGACCAGAACCAGCACGGTTTCGCGACCCGCGCCATCCACGCCGGGTACGAGCCCGACCCCCAGACCGGTGCCGTCAACGTGCCGATCTACGCGTCGTCGACCTTCGCCCAGGACGGCGTCGGCGAGATGCGCAACGGCTTCGAGTACGCCCGCACCGGCAACCCCACCCGTCGTCCCCTCGAGGCGAACCTCGCCGCGCTCGAGAACGGCACCTACGGCCGGGCGTTCGGCTCGGGCATGGCCGCTACCGACTGCCTGCTCCGTTCGGTGCTGCGTCCGGGCGACCACCTCGTCATCCCCAACGACGCGTACGGCGGCACCTTCCGTCTCATCGACAAGGTGTTCACGCAGTGGGGGATCGAGTACACCCCGGCCGCGATCAACGACGCCGACGAGGTGCGCGCGGCCGTGCGCCCGAACACCAAGCTCGTGTGGGTGGAGACGCCCACCAACCCGCTGCTCAACATCGGCGACATCTCGGCGCTCGCCGACATCGCGCACGAGGGTGGTGCCAAGCTCGTCGTCGACAACACCTTCGCGTCGCCGTACCTGCAGCAGCCGCTCACCTTCGGTGCCGACGTCGTGCTGCATTCGACCACCAAGTACATCGGTGGTCACTCCGACGTCGTCGGTGGCGCGCTGGTGACGAACGACGAGGAGCTCGACGCCGCCTTCGCGTTCCTGCAGAACGGTGCGGGCGCCGTGCCGGGCCCGTTCGACGCCTTCCTCACGCTGCGCGGCATCAAGACGCTCGCGGTGCGGATGGAGAAGCACTCCGACAACGCCGAGAAGCTCGTCGACTTCCTGTCGGGACATTCCGCCGTGACCAAGGTGCTGTACCCGGGTCTCGAATCGCATCCGGGCCACGAGTACGCGGCCAAGCAGATGCGTCGCTTCGGTGGCATGATTTCCGTGCGCCTCGCCGGTGGCCGCCAGGCCGCGCTGGACTTCTGCAAGCGCACCGAGATCTTCACCCTCGCCGAGTCGCTCGGTGGTGTGGAGTCGCTCATCGAGCATCCGGGTGCGATGACCCACGCCTCCACCGCCGGGTCGCTGCTCGAGGTCCCCGAGGATCTCGTCCGGCTGTCGGTGGGTATCGAGGATGCCGCCGACCTGCTCGCCGACGTCGAACAGGCGCTCGGCTGACACACCGGTCGTAGAAGACAGGAGAAGAAGGCGTCCCGAAGGACGCCTTCTTCTCCTGTCGATCGGGAAAACATCGACGGCGACGTGCGGAAGGAACCGCATAGCCCCCGGAAGCATTGCCGGGCGCCGTACGATCACGTGGTGACGGACAGTGAACATCCCGAATCCGCCCTGTGGGACACCGTGCTCGACACGGTACGGCGCCATGGACCCATGACGATCGACGAGGTGGCCGATCATCTCGAGGAGCACGGATTCGGCTCGGCCGAGCAAGTGATGATCGATCTCGAACAGTCGGAACCGCATCCGCTGTTGATGTGGTTGTCCGACGACCGTGTCGCGGCGACGGATGCGCTGTTCGAGGGCAGGATGCTCACACACCGCCTCACCGCGGACGAACTCGACCGGCACGCGATCCCGGTCGACGACATCGAACCGCTCCTGCTGCTCGTCTCCGAGGACGACGAGTTCGATCTCGTGCAGCCCGGTGGATTCGAAGCTGCTGCCACGCAAAACGATCCGGATTCGGATGAGATCGTCCGCAAGGAGACGATCGTCTTTCCCGAAGGAGCCCTGGCGGGTCACGAGGCGGGAGACCTGCTCGCACTCACCGTGCGGGACGGTCGCTTGTCGTTCGCTCCGGTCGACGACGAAGTCCGAAGTAGTGAGGCCGAATTCGTGCACGCGCTCGAACAGACCATCGCCCGTCAGCAGGTGGCGAGCCTCGGGGGCGCCTTCCTCGACGTGCTCGCCGATGTACCGGACGCGTTCTCCGCGCCGTCCCTGCCGCTCGGGGACTTGCTCGCCGGAGCCGGTCTGGCCCGCAGCGGAGACCTGGTGGCACCGAACGGTTTCGACTTCGACGGATACTCCGACCGGGCGATGTTCGAGATCTATGCCGAACAGCTCGGGATCCCCGTCGACGCCGTGCCCGGCGTGGCCCTGTTCGCGTCGCTGGTCGAAGCCCTCGAACGCGGCGACGACGCCGAACTCGACGAGCGTTTCGCCGTGGGAAAATCCGGTCTGTACTCGGTGCTGTCCGATCCCGAGATCGCCGAGACCGTCTACGACGAACTGGTGGGGGAGAAGCTCGCGCCCGAGGCGATCGAACAGGCCGCGCTGTGGCTGCTCGACCATGCGCCGCGACGTGCGGCGGGGGCAGCGCACTGGATCGCCGGTCGCGCGGCCGAATCGACCGGACGCCTCACGGAAGCCGAACGGCACTACGAGCGCTCGGCCGACCTCGACTCCGCCTTCGACCTCCCGTTGTTCGACCTCGCGCGCTTCGCTTCCGATCGCGGGGACGCGATACGGGGGCTGTCTCTGCTCGCCCGGGTGCCGGGCGGCGACGAACATCCCCTCCACGAAGTGCTCGAACGGTACCGGCCGAAGGAGGTCCCGGGGCTCGGCCGCAACGACCGCTGCTGGTGCGGGTCGGGCCGCAAGTACAAGGCGTGCCATCTCGGGCGCGCCGAGCACTCGCTCGAGGAACGCTCCGACTGGCTGTACATGAAGGCGGCCATGCACGCCCTCGAACCCGGATGGGCCGAACAGCGGGTCGCGCTGGCGGAGGCGCGTTCCGGCTACGGGGACGACGACGCGGTGGCCGAGGCCGTCGCCGATCCTCTCGTCGAGGACGTCCTGCTCTTCGACGCCGGCGCCTTCGCGGATTTCGTCGAGCGTCGCGGTGAGTTGCTGCCCGAGGACGAGGCCGAGCTCGCCCGCTCGTGGCTGGCGGTCGAGCGTTCGGTCTTCGAGGTCGAGGCGAGTGCGCCGGAGGAGTCGCTCACGCTGCGCAACGTCCGTAGCGATCGGGTGGTGGAGGTGTCCGTGCCCTGGCTCGCGGGTGAGGTGCCCGCCGGGACGTTGCTGTGCGCCCGTGTGATGCCGGTGGGGGAGGACCGGTGGGTGATGCCCGGCGGCTGCGAACCGGTGACGAAGGATCAGCGGGACACGCTCGTCACGCTGCTGGACGAGGACGCGGTCGATCCGGTGGACATCATGGACGTCCTGACCCAGCCGGACGCCGCAGACTTCTATCCGGAACCGTAACTCCGGACCCTCAGGAAGCACCGGTCCCACTGGTCCCAGTACTAGAACGTGTTCCTGAATATATGTGATAAGAACATCCGGAAGCCGCACTGGTGATCGACCTCACAGCTACGGTGAGAGCGGTTGATGGATGGATGTGGGGGTAGCGGATGTCGGTGGACCCGTCTGCGGTCATCGTGGCAGTGGCTACGGCAGCAAGTGCGCTCGTTCAGGGCGTGGACCTACCAGCAGAGATCAAGGATCAGATCAACGGGGCGATCGAGTCGTTCGAGGCAACTGCCGAGAACGCCGACACGGATGCGGCGAATCTCGTCGCGTCCTTGCCGGAACCGATGCAGCAGGGAGCACAACAGGCGGTCGCGGATGCGACGACGGCGGTCGCGGGAGCGATCGAGCCGCATCTGCCCGAGGATGCGGCCGCGGCCCTGCACCCCGCCGATCCGCAAGCAGCTCCGCCCGCTCTGGCGCCCGAACCGCCGGCCGCGCGTCCCGGGCCCTTCGGAATACCGGTCCAACCCCCGGCGACCGGTGTGGTCGGGAACCCGCAACCGGGTCCCACGATCCCGGGCACCGGGATCACGTTGCCGTCGATCCCGGCCATCCTTCCCGGAACGCGACTCGCACCCATCGGTGCGATCGCAGTGTTCGCGCCGTGGCTGAAGAAGGCCGGCGAACTGTGCGAAGGGGTCTCCGCGCCGGTCCTCGCGGCCCTCTACTCCGCCGAGAACGGTTTCCGGTACGGCCCGACCGCGCCGGTCTCGCCGGTCGGCGCCCGCGGCCCGGGACAGTTCATGCCCGGCACCTGGGACCAGTACGGCAAGGACGCCGACGGTGACGGCAAGGCCGACGTCCTCGGCATCGCCGACCCGGTCATGGCGTCGGGCAACCTCCTGTGCGACAACTACAAGCTCATCGACGACTGGAAGAAGCGCGGACTGGTCGAGGGCGACACCCTCGATCTGACCCTCGCGGCCTACAACGCCGGCGTCGGCGCGGTGAAGCGCTCGGGTGGCATGCCGTCCGGTCATCCCGACTACGAGAACCAGACGAAGCCCTACGTCGCGAAGATCCGCGCGACCGAGCACGTCTTCGCCCGCATGCTCTCGCCGTTCCTGGGTCTGGGCATCGGAGGCGGAGCCGGCGACGTCGGTAATCGCATCGTCGACCTTGCCTTCAAGTACCTCGGCCTGCCGTACGTCTGGGGTGGCGGCAATATCAACGGGCCGTCCGGCGGCGGTTTCGACTGCTCCGGCCTGACGTCGTACGCGGTCTTCGCCGCGACGGGCATCACGCTGCCGCGCACGTCCGAGACACAGTGGCACATCGGCACCGAGGTGCCGCTGTACGCGGCGCGCCCCGGCGACCTGCTGTTCGGCAACTGGCAGGCCGGCGGACCCGGTCACGTCGCCATCTACATCGGTGGCGGGCAGATGGTGCACGCACCCACCACCGGCGACGTCGTGCGGGTGGGGCCGGTCTTCCCCGACATGAAGGCGCGGCGCATCTTCTGACACCTGCCGTGAACACGCGAAAGGCCCGACCGAGAGAATCCGGTCGGGCCTTTCGGCTGCAGAGGGGACTGCCGCGGTGCGGCACTCGGCGATCAGCCGCGGTAAGGTTCCGCGCTCACCAGTGTCACCTTCATGGTGTTGCCGTTGGGCAGCGTGTACTCGCGGGTCTCGCCGACCTTCGCGTCGATCAGGGCGCCACCGAGGGGCGAGCTGGGGGAGTAGGTCTCGAGCTCGCTGTTGCGGGCACCTTCTTCGCGGGTCGCGATCAAGAACGTCTCCGTGTCGGACTCGTCGCCGGCGTAGTAGACGGTGACGACGGAACCGGGGAGGGCCACGCCCGACTCGGTCGGAGCAACGCCGACCTTGGCGGTGCCCAGCAGCTCCTGGAGCTGACGGATACGGGCTTCCTGCTGGCCCTGCTCCTCGCGGGCCGCGTGGTAGCCGCCGTTCTCCTTGAGGTCGCCTTCCTCGCGACGCTCGTTGATCTCGGCGGCGATGACAGGACGATTCGCGATGAGCTGGTCCAGCTCGGCCTTGAGTCGGTCGTACGACTCCTGCGTCAGCCAGGTCACCTGGGTCTCGGTCATCCTCGATCACTTCCTTCGGGTTGGAGCCCCCGGCTCCGTGGACAAGTCGTGCACATGCAACGACCGCGACAGCACGACCCCCGTCGTCCCCCCTGGTTGTCAGGCTGAACGGAAGTCGTACTGTCTGTTGATGCTCTTATGCAGCAATACACGGCCCCAAAGGGTGGAACCGTGTATCCGGCTATTTTAGCATCACTATCGTCGCTGCTCCGGAAAAGCGCAGGAAGCCGCTGGTCGCGGTAGATTCCTAGGGTGCGCGGAGGTAGTCGGGAGCCTCGGTGCTGCAGCCGTAGGTATCGCCCATTCCGGGGCGTTGTGACGTCTTGACCGTGGATGTCAGCACGACCGTCTGCGAATCGGACGCCGGGATGAGGACCTCGCGCCGTCCGGTCTCGCTGCCGTCCTTCGACCGCGCCCGGATGATGCAGACAGCATCCTCGGACGGATCGTCCCGCGTGACCTTGAGCTGGATGTCGATGGTGCTGTCGTCGATGATCTCGAAGGCGAGGACCTCCGACTCGATCGGAGCCGAGTTGTTCTGGAACAGCACGAACGCCACGACGAGCCCGGCGAGCAGACCGGCGATGGTGAAACCCCAGCGCTTGCCGCGTGTCGACACGCGGGGCCCGGGGTACCGGGAGGAGGGGTACCGGTCGGTGGGCAGGGTGTTGCTCATCACTTTGCTTTCACAGCGGAACGATGGATCGGGCGTCGCCGCAGGGTCACGGCTGACGTCGGAATTATCAGGTGGAACTATAGAGGACGGATCCGTAGCGACCGCGACGCGGGCGCAGGGTCGGTTCCGGCGAAGCAGACGACGTGAGGTGGAGGAATACACGTGAGCGGACTACGGCTCATGGCCGTGCACGCCCATCCCGACGACGAGTCGAGCAAGGGCGCGGCCACGATGGCCCGGTACTCGGCCGAGGGACACGAGGTCCTGGTGGTCACGCTCACGGGCGGAGAGCGCGGCGACATCCTGAACCCCGCCATGGACGTGCCCGGCATTCGCGAACGCATGAGCGAGGTGCGTCAGGAGGAGATGGCCGAGGCCGCCCGCATCCTCGGGGTGCGGCACCAGTGGCTCGGCTTCGTCGACTCCGGACTGCCCGAGGGCGACCCCAAGCCTCCGCTGCCGGAGGGCTGCTTCGCTGCGATCCCGCTCGACGAACCGGTCCGCCGGCTCGTGCAGTCGGTGCGCGAGTTCCGCCCCCACGTCATGACCACCTACGACGAGAACGGTGGCTACCCGCATCCCGACCACATCCGGTGCCACGAGGTGTCGGTCGCGGCCTACGAAGCGGCCGCGGATCCGGATTTCCATCCCGAGCTGGGCGAGCCCTGGGCGGTGAGCAAGCTCTACTACTCGCACGGTTTCATCCGTAAGCGGCTCGAGCTGTTCCGCGAGGAGTACGAGCGTCGCGGGGAGCCGTTCCCGATGGAGCAGTGGCTCAACAAGTGGCGCACCGAGCAGGGCGACATCATGGGGCGCGTGACCACCCAGATCACCTGTGGCGACTACTTCCCGAAGCGCGACGACGCGCTGCGGGCCCACGCCACCCAGATCGACCCCAACGGATCCTTCTTCGCGGTGCCGTTGGACATCCAGCAGAAGGTGTGGCCGACCGAGGAGTTCGAGTTGGCCAAGACCCGCGTGAGCACGGTACTTCCCGAGACGGATCTGTTCGCGGGCATCGAGGACGGACAGGGCAAATGACGATAGGCACGCTCGCGGTCGATGTTCTGGCCGTCGAGATTCTGGCCCAGGAGCCGACCGGCCCCGAGTTCGGCAAGGCGTCTCCGCTCGGACTGGCCATCGTGGTGGTCCTGCTGGTCGCGACCGCTCTGCTGATCTGGAACATGAACAAGCGGCTGAAGAAGCTGCCCGAGAACTTCCAGCCGGAGCATCCCGAACCCGACCAGGCCGTGGACGACGGCACGCTGCCGGGTGCGATGCCCGGCGGAGCCGAGGAGAAGGCCGGCGGCACGAAGGCCACCGGTCCGGAACGTCCGGAACCCACCAAGGGAAGCTGACGACCGGCCGTCACCGGCGGTGCTCCTTCCGTAGCGTGGGGGCATGGCGAACCGACTGGCCGACGCCCTGAGCCCTTATCTGAGGCAGCACGCCGACAATCCGGTCCACTGGCAGGAATGGGGCGACGACGCGCTCGCGGAGGCGCGCGAGCGCGACGTGCCGATCCTGCTGTCGATCGGGTACGCGGCCTGCCACTGGTGTCACGTCATGGCACACGAGTCGTTCGAGGACGAGGCCACGGCCGCTGTCATGAACGAGAACTTCGTGTGCATCAAGGTCGACCGTGAGGAACGGCCGGACATCGACGCGGTCTACATGAACGCGACCGTCGCCATGGCCGGTCAGGGCGGATGGCCGATGACCTGCTTCCTCACCCCCGACGGCTCGCCTTTCTACTGCGGCACGTATTACCCGAACACGCCGCGCGGCGGCATGCCGTCCTTCGTCCAACTTCTCGAGGCCATCACCCAGACCTGGCACAACCGGCGCGATGAGGTCTCGCAGGCCGCCGACGCCGTGGCCACCGAACTCCGTCGCAGCAGCGGGGGACTGCCCGTCGGGGAGGCCGCTGTCGAGGCGGTCCTGCTCGACGCGGCGGCCGCTGCGATCGCCACCGACGAGGATCGCGAACACGGCGGCTTCGGGGGCGCACCCAAGTTCCCGCCGTCCAACCTGCTCGAGGGCCTGCTGCGCGGATACGAGCGCACGCGCTCCGCCGACACGCTCGGTCTCGTCGAGCGCACGACCGACGCGATGGCGCGAGGTGGGATCTACGACCAGCTCGGTGGCGGTTTCGCCCGCTACAGCGTCGACTCCGCCTGGACGGTGCCGCACTTCGAGAAGATGCTCTACGACAACGCGCTGCTCCTACGGCTGTACGCGCACCTCGCGCGGGTGACCGGCGCGGAACTGCCGACGCGGGTCACCCGGGAGACCGCCGAATTCCTGCTGCGCGACCTGCTCACCACCGACGGCGGATTCGCCTCGGCGCTCGACGCCGACACGGACGGGGTCGAGGGCCTGACCTACGTGTGGACCCCCGATCAGCTCGTCGATGTGCTCGGCGCGGACGACGGCCGGTGGGCCGCGGAGGCCTTCACCGTCACTCCCGGCGGCACCTTCGAACACGGCACCTCGGTGTTGCAGCTGCTCGACGAGCCCGACGATCCGGCCCGTCTCGCCGACGTGCGGGCACGCCTGTTCGCGGCCCGGCAGGATCGCGCGCAACCCGGACGCGACGACAAGGTCGTCACCGCGTGGAACGGCTTCGCGATCACCGCACTGGCAGAGGCCGGCATCGCACTGGGCGAACCCGCCTGGATCGACGCGGCGGCGAGGTGCGCGCGGTTCCTGCTCGACCGGCACCTCGTCGATGGACGACTGCGCCGCGCGTCGCTCGGAGGTGTCGTCGGATCTCCGGTGGGCGTGCTCGAGGACTACGGAGCACTCGTCACCGCGCTGCTCGCCGTCCATCAGGGGACCGGGGATCGGAGCTGGGTCGAGCGCGCGCGAGAACTCGCCGACGTCGCGCTCACGCAGTTCGCGGATCCGGAACGTCCCGGGAGCTGGTTCGACACCGCGCACGACGCCGAATCGCTGGTCGCCCGGCCGCGCGATCCGGTCGACGGGGCGACGCCGTCGGGGGCGTCGCTGATCGCCGAGGCGTTGCTCGGTCTGTCCGCGCTGGTGCACGACGACCCCCGCTACGCCGATGCCGCCGCGCTGTCGCTGTCGGCGGCCTCGATCCTGCTCGAGAAAGCGCCGCGTGCCGGAGGGCACTGGCTGACCGTGGCCGAGGCGTCGGTGCGCGGTCCGCTGCAGGTCGCCGTCGCGGGTGGCGGCGCACTCCTCGACCTCGCGCGCCGGCTCGCACCGGGGGGAGCGATCGTGGTGGGCGGCGAACCCGACTCGTCGCCGCTGCTCGATGGTCGGCCGCTCGTCGACGGAGCATCCGCGGCCTACGTGTGCCGGGGCTTCGTGTGCGATCGGCCGGTGACGACGGAGACGGATCTGCGCGAGGTGCTCGCCGCGCTCTGACTCGTCGGGGCCAGGCGGTGCCAGGGGCGGTGAATCGGTGCGCTCGGTCCTCTACTTCGAGGGTCTAGCTGCTCACGGCGGCTGCGACCGCGACGTTCGGCGACTCGATGCCGTTCTGATCGAACGCCTCGAGCACCGCGCGGGTGAGACTGCGGCGGATCGCCCACTGCTTGCCGGCGCGCACGCGCACGGTCAGCCGCAGCGTCACCGCACCCGCCGTCACGGAGTTGACCCCGAGCAGTTCGGGCTTCTCCAGGACGTCGGGTGCGATGTCCTCGCGTTCGACGCCGTCGAGTACGGCCCGCAGGGCGATCTGGCAGGCGCGGTCGACATTGGAGGTCGGTGCGATGGGTACGTCGATCACGGAGACCGCGTGGCCCTGGCTCATGTTGCCGACGCGCAGGATCTCGCCGTTGCGGCAGAACCACAGGGTGCCGTCGATGTCGCGGACGGTCGTCACGCGCAGGCCGACCGACTCGACGGTGCCCACCGCGTCGCCGAGGTCCACCACGTCGCCCACACCGTACTGGTCCTCGAGCAGCATGAACATGCCCGAGATGAAGTCCCGCACGAGGTTCTGCGCACCGAAACCAAGAGCAACACCGGCGATACCGGCCGAGGCGATGAACGGCGCGACGTTGAAGCCGAGCGTGTCGAGCGTCTGCAGCACCACCCAGACGAGCACGACGACCGACACACCGGACTTGAATACCGAGCCGATCGTCTGGGCACGCTGGATCCGGCGTTCGCGCGCGTAGGGATCACCGATGGCGCGTTCGGCGCGTTCCTGCAGCGGTGCGAGGAACGATCGGCGGGGCTTGCCGGATTTCTCACGCGGCTTCGTCATGCGGTCGATCAGTCGGTGGAGGACGAAGCGGAGCACGATCGCGACGACGATGTAACTCACGATCGCGAGCGGCCGGTGGATCAGCCAGTCCCTGTTGGTCTCGGTCAGTTCGAAGGCGAGCAACGGAATAGACATCCCCCGCGAGTTTACAAACGGGTGCCGGAGGCTTCAGGTGGTGTGAGAAGTTGCACGAAGCGGTCGGTGAGGTTTCAACCGAGAATCACGAGCCACACCGCTATCGCGTGACACAGTGCCGCGATGACCGTGGCCGCGTGAAAGAACTCGTGGTGCCCGAACGTCGCGGGCCACGGATCGGGCCAGCGGGTCGCGTAGAGGATCGCTCCTCCGCTGTAGAACAGCCCTCCGACCAGCAGGAGCAGCATGGGAGCGAGACCGACCTCGGCGACCAGCTGTCCGGCAACGGGCACGATGGCCCATCCGAGCAGCAGATACAGCGGCACACCGACCCAGCGCGGCGCCGTAGGCCACAGCATCTTCAGGGCCACGCCCGCCAGCGCGCCCGCCCACACGACGATCAGCAGCGGTCGCCCGGACTCCGGGGGCAGGGCGAGTGTCGCGAACGGGGTGTAGCTGCCGGCGATGAACACGAAGATCATCGAATGGTCGGCGCGCTTCATCCACACGCGGGACCGGGGCCCCCAGTTCAGGCGGTGGTAGAGCGCGCTGACGCCGAACACACCGCACACGGTGAGGCTGTAGATCGTCGCGGGGAGTACGGCGTCCGGGCGGTCGGCGAGGAAGGCGGCGGCCGAGACGAGGGCGACGCCGGCGATGACGGCCACACCGAAGGCCCAGGCGTGGATCCATCCGCGCATCCGCGGTTTGACGGGTAGTTCCTCGAGGCCGAATGCCGTCATGCGTGCGCTCCTCTCGGTACCGATCAGTAACCTACGCAACCGTAGGTTTGTTCCGTCGTCACGTTACAGCCCGTGAGGGCGCTCCGGGAGACTCTGTGACCACCGACGCGACCGTCCGTACGCCTGGGCGTAATGTGACTCGCGTGGTGATGACGGGGTGAGCGTCCGCGGACTGCTGTACCGGCTCTACGAGCGCAGGCTGCTGAAGGAACTCGACGGAGCACGGCATCCGCGACACGTCGCGGTCATGTGCGACGGCAATCGGCGTTGGGCGCGCGAGAACGGCTTCACCGACGTCAGTCACGGCCACCGCGAAGGTGCCAAGAAGATCGCCGAGCTGCTGAGCTGGTGCGACGCGGCCGGTATCGAGACGGCGACGATCTACCTGCTGTCCACCGAGAACCTCCGGCGCGACCCGGAGGAGCTCGATGCTCTGCTCGAGATCATCTCCGACGTGGTGGAGGAGATCTCCGCGCCCGGCCAGAACTGGGGCGTGAAGATCGTCGGCACCACCGACCTGCTCCCGGCCGACCACGCCAAGCGGCTGCACGAGGCCGCGGCCGGCACCGCGGGCCGGACGGGCACGCACGTCAACGTCGCCGTCGGGTACGGCGGTCGCCAGGAGATCGTCGACGCGGTGCAGTCGCTCCTGCGGGTGCGCTACGCGCAGGGGTTGCGTGGCGAAGAGCTCGTCGAGTCCGTGACGGTCGACGGTGTCGACAGCCACCTCTACACGTCCGGTCAACCCGATCCGGACCTCGTGATCCGTACCTCCGGCGAGCAGCGACTGTCCGGATTCCTGCTCTGGCAGTCCGCCTACTCGGAGATCTGGTTCACCGAGGCGTACTGGCCCGAGTTCCGCCGGGTCGACTTCCTGCGCGCGCTGCGCGACTACGCCGCCCGGCACCGCCGGTTCGGCGCCTGACGGCACCCGCCGGTTCGGCGCCTGACGGCGCCCGCCGGTTCGGCGCCTGGAACAGGGCCGAGCGGCGGGGCGCGTCAGAGCTTGCGCAACCGGAGCCGGTTGATGGCGTGATCCGAGTCCTTGCGCAGGACCAGGGTCGCGCGCGGTCGCGTGGGCAGGATGTTCTCCACCAGGTTCGGCAGGTTGATCGAGTGCCAGATCTCCTTCGCGGCACTCATCGCGTCCCGGTCCGACAGGTTCGCGTAGTGGTGGAAGTGCGCCTCGGGATCCGCGAAGGACGTCTTACGCAGCGCGAGAAAGCGTTCCACGTACCACTTCTCGATGTCCTCGATACGCGCGTCGACGTAGATCGAGAAGTCGAACAGGTCGGAGACCATCAACCGCGGACCGGTCTGCAGCACGTTCAGGCCCTCGATGATGAGGATGTCCGGCTGCCGCACGATGTGGTACTGACCCGGGATGATGTCGTACGAGATGTGGGAGTAGATCGGCGCCGCAACCTCTTTCGCTCCCGACTTGACCTCGGTGACGAACCGCAGCAGTTTGCGCCGGTCGTAGCTCTCGGGAAAACCCTTGCGGTGCATGATGTTGCGCCGCACCAGTTCCTTGGTGGAGTAGAGGAACCCGTCGGTGGTCACGAGATCCACCCGCGGGTGGTGATCCCAGCGTGCCAGCAACGCCTGCAGCACACGTGCCGTGGTGGACTTGCCGACCGCCACCGAACCGGCCACACCGATCACGAACGGCACCTGCTGGTCGGGATGCTTCTCCCCGAGGAAGGTCGCGGTCGCGGCGAACAACCGCTGCTTCGCTGCGACCTGCAGGTGGATCAACCGGGCGAGGGGGAGGTACACCTCCGCGACCTCCGCGAGGTCGATCTGCTCGCCCAGGCCCCGAAGCCCGATGAGTTCGTCCTCGGTGAGGACGAGGGGAGTCGACTTCCGCAGCGTCCGCCACTGCTTGCGGTCGAACTCGACATACGGGCTCGGTTCGTTCAGACGAGCCATCGGCACGGCTTCCCGGTGGCGCGGCGGATGCGGCGTTGCATGTCCATGTAACGGATTGTGCTCGCTGACACAGGCGGATGCCTCCCCGGGGTCCCCACTCCGGCGGGTTCTCCTGTGTCGGCTCGCCGACGAGCGACTAGGCTCGGCCGGTATGGGAGCCGACGACTTCGTGAACGAATATCTGCTGCTGGGCCTGGCTTTCGACCGGCTCGAGGAAGGGTTCGTCGACGCCTACACGGGCGATCCCGCGCTGCGGCGGAAGGTCGAGAACGCCCCGACTCCCGATCCCCGTGATCTATCACACACCGCGCGACGGCTGCGGGACGAACTGCCCGGTGCGGGACTGTCCGACGAGCGCACCCGTTTCCTCGACGTGCATCTGCGCGCCCTCGACTGCTCGGCCCGCAAGTTCGCGGGGGAGGAGATCGGTTTCGTCGACGAGGTCGAGGCGTACTTCGACGTCCGCATCGAGCCCGGCGACGAGGACGCCTACCGCGACGCGCACCGTCGCCTCGACGCTTTGCTGCCCGGCACCGGATCGCTCACCGAACGGATGCAGGCCCACCGCAAGTCCGAGGTGATCCCCGCCGATCGTCTCGCCGAATGCGTCGAGGCGTTCTCGAGCGCTCTGCGGGAGAAGGTGCGGGCGGTCCACCCGCTGCCCGACACCGAGCGTGTCGAGTACGAGGTCGTCGGCGACAAGCCGTGGTCGGGCTTCAACTACTACCTCGGCGACTACCGGTCGCGGGTCGCGATCAACTCCGATCTCGAACAGACGATGGCGCACCTGCCCCGGCTGATCGCGCACGAGGCGTATCCCGGTCACCACACCGAGCACTGCCGCAAGGAGGCCGGTCTCGTCGCCGGCGGTCAGGCCGAGCAGACGCTGTTCCTCGTCAACACCCCGCAGTGCCTCATGGCCGAAGGGCTCGCCGATCTCGCACTCGACGCGATCGTCGGCCCGGGCTGGGGGACGTGGGCGCAGGAGATCTACGCCGATCTCGGGCTCCGGTTCGACGGCGAACTCGCCGAACAACTGTCCGAGGCGTCCGAGCAGTTGCTGTCGGTGCGGCAGGACGCCGCGCTGCTGCTCCACGACCGCGGGCGCAGCCACGACGAGGTCGTCGAATTCCTGCAGCGCTGGTCGCTGTCGAGCCCCGAACGTGCCCGGCAGTCGCTGCGCTTTCTGTCGTCGCCGTTGTGGCGTGCCTACATCAGCACCTACGTCGAGGGCTACCGGCTCCTCGGCGGCTGGCTCGAGCAGGTTCCGGCCGGAGCCGAGCGCGCCGACCGTTTCCGGCGCCTGCTCGACGAACCCCTGGTGCCCAGCAGCCTGCGGTGAACCGCAGGTTGCTCGGGGACCGGCTTCCGCAGCGGTGGACGGCCTTCGTAGACTGGAGGTCGTATCCCTGACGCCCTCTGCTTGGAGAAACCTCGATGACCGCTGCGCCCGGCGCCGACGTGAACACTGCCGCACTGAACGACCTCGATCCCGAGGTCGCCGAGGCCATGGCCGGCGAGCTGTCGCGTCAGCGCGACACGCTCGAGATGATCGCGTCGGAGAACTTCGTGCCGCGCGCCGTCCTCCAGGCCCAGGGCAGCGTCCTGACCAACAAGTACGCCGAGGGTTACCCCGGCCGTCGCTACTACGGCGGCTGCGAGAACGTCGACGTCGTCGAGGACCTCGCCCGTAACCGCGCCAAGGAGCTCTTCGGCGCCGATTTCGCGAACGTCCAGCCGCACTCGGGTGCGCAGGCGAACGCGGCGGTGCTCATGGCGCTGATGACGCCCGGCGAGAAGCTGCTCGGTCTCGACCTCGCGCACGGCGGCCACCTCACGCACGGCATGAAGCTCAACTTCTCCGGCAAGCTGTACGACGTCGCGTCCTACGGGGTCAGCAAGGACGACCACCGCATCGACATGGACGAGGTCCGCGACATCGCCCTGCGCGAGAAGCCGAAGGTCATCGTCGCCGGCTGGTCCGCCTACCCGCGTCACGAGGACTTCGCCGCCTTCCGCTCCATCGCCGACGAGGTCGGTGCCTACCTGTGGGTCGACATGGCGCACTTCGCCGGTCTGGTCGCCGCGGGTCTGCACCCGTCGCCGGTGCCGTACGCCGACGTCGTCTCCACCACCGTGCACAAGACGCTCGGTGGCCCGCGTTCCGGCCTGATCCTCGCCAAGCAGGAATGGGCGAAGAAGATCAACTCGGCCGTCTTCCCCGGCCAGCAGGGCGGCCCGCTCATGCACGCGATCGCCGCGAAGGCCGTTGCACTGAAGATCGCCGCGAGCGACGAGTTCAAGGACCGTCAGCAGCGCACCCTCTCCGGTGCCCGGATCATCGCCGATCGCCTGTCGCAGTCCGACGTCGCCGACAAGGGCATCTCGGTGCTCACCGGCGGCACCGACGTGCACCTGGTCCTGGTCGACCTGCGCAACTCGCAGCTCGACGGCCAGCAGGGTGAGGACGCCCTCCACGAGGTCGGCATCACCGTCAACCGCAACGCCGTGCCGTTCGACCCGCGTCCCCCGATGGTCACCTCGGGTCTGCGCATCGGCACCCCGGCGCTCGCGACCCGCGGTTTCGGCGACGAGCAGTTCACCGAGGTCGCCGAGATCATCGCGCAGACGCTCATCGGTGGCGCCGACGCCGAGTCGCTGCGCACCCGCGTGAGCGCCCTGGCGCAGTCCGTGCCGCTGTACGAGGGTCTCGAGGACTGGCGTCTGATCTGACGGCTTCCTACTGTCGCCGACCGGCCCGCACCGAACTCCGGTGCGGGCCGGTCGCGTATCCGGGGGACGAGACATCCCACCGCAGGGTTGGTTAGGGTAGCCTACGCACGCCGACACTGTCGGTGCCCGCACGCGTACCCCCGAACAGCAGAAGGAAGTCGCATGGCCATCCCGAGCATCGATCCGTACGAGTTGCCCACCGGCGACGAGATTCCCGATGCTCGGGTGGACTGGACGCTCGACGCGTCCCGCTGCGCCCTGCTGATCCACGACATGCAGAAGTACTTCATCGACGCCTACCAGCGCGACGCCGAACCGCTCGCGACCGTGGTGCCCAACATCGTCCGCCTCCGCGAGGCGTGCCTGGCCGCCGGTATCCCCGTCGTCTACACGATGCAGCCCGGCGACCAGCATCCGTCGCGTCGCGGCATCCTCGCCGACTTCTGGGGCGTGGGGCTGAGCACGGGCCGCGACACCGAGGTCATCGACGAACTCACCCCCGGCCCGGACGACATCCAGGTCACCAAGTGGCGCTACTCGGCGTTCCAGCGCACCGACTTCCGTCAGCTGCTCGCGCACAACGGCCGCGACCAGCTCATCGTCACCGGCGTCTACGCGCACATGGGCTGCATGCTCAGCGCCGCCGACGCCTTCATGAGCGACGTCGCGCCGTTCATGGCCCTCGACGCCACCGCCGATTTCTCCCGCGACGAGCACCTCATGGCGCTCCAGTACGTCGCCAAGCGGGTCGGCCGGGTCGAGACCACGGACGCGCTGATCGAGTCGATTACCGCGTCAGCGCGTCGCCGCGACCGCGAGACCGAAGAACTCACCGCATCGCTGCGCTGACCGACACGGTCCGAGAATCGGGAACTTCAGCACATGCAGCGAATTCTTCTGTCCGGCAAGATCCATCGCGCGACCGTCACCCACGCGGATCTGCACTACGTCGGATCGGTGACGATCGACCGCGACCAACTCTCACCGCGCTGACGCGGGAAGCGATTTCGGTGCTCTCGACGTCGCCAGGCGCGGTCGAGAACACCGAAACAGAGCACACAGGAATCGTCTAGGTGGTGCCGCGACGACGCGCCTCGAGCGTCTCGACGGCCTGCTCGCGCAGCAGCCGCAGGCGGGCCAGCGGACGATCGGACTCGGGGCTGCGCCAGTAGCCCGACGCGTCGAGCATCGGCTTGGCGATGCCGAGTCGCTTCGACACGGCGCGCAGTTCCTTCACGATCGATGCCTCGCCGGCGATCCACATCCAGCCCTCACCGCCGCGCGGCGCACCCGACTCGACGGCCTCGGCGAGCACGGTGGCGTCGGAGACTCCGGGACGACGGTGCACCCACCTCACGCCTGCGAGATCGGACTGTTCCTCCTGCGGACCGTCGACCAGCGCGAAGACGTGCATCGGCACCGTGCCACCGTAGGTCTCGACGAAGCGCCCCAGTGCGGGTAGTGCGGTCTCGTCGCCGGCGAGCAGCCACCAGTCGGCGCCCTGCGGCGGGATGATCGCGACCTTGGGTCCCGCGAGGTGGAGCACGCTGCCGGGTTCGGCGGTGCGGGCCCAGTTACCGGCGGGGCCGTGTCCGTGCAGGACGAAGTCCAGATCGAGCTCCCCGGCCACGGGATCGAAGCGACGCACCGTGTAGGCGCGGGCCACGGGTGCGGGCTTGCGGGGCCAGTGCAGGTGCCCGTCGTGCTGTTCGGGCAGGACAGGGGTCTCGCTGCCGGGTTCGGGCAGGAAGATCTTGACGTAGTCGTCGGCACCCTCGGTGGTGAACGCCGGGGCATCGTAGTCGCCGCTGCGGAAGGCACCGAGCTGCTCGCCGCCCAGGGTGATCCGACGCATCCGCGGTGTCACGTCCACCGCGCGGAGTACGGTCAGGCGCCGCAGGACGATGGGCAGGGAGACGCGGGTCGGGGGCGTCGTCACCGGCATGGTGAGCTCCTTCCGGACGGGACCGGCCGGACAATTCGGGCGGGCGCGTCGCTGCTGGTATGGTTAGGCGGCCCTAACTATATCCGGACGGAGGGGCGGATCCGAGGGGGCGGGTCCAGGAATGCCGAGGAGTACCCGTGGAATCGATCGTGCCTCTGCCGTTGACCGCTGCCCAGGCGGGAATGTGGTTCGCGCAGACGATCGACCCCTCGAACGCGACACTCGTCACCGGGCACTTCCTCGAGATCGACGGCGCCATGGATCCGGACGTGCTCGCCCGCGCCGTCCACACGGTCTTCGACGAATCCGCCGGACTGCGCGCCCGGATCGCCGTCGTCGACGAGGTGCCCGTCCAGTTCCCCGGTGCCCATCCGTCGCCGGAGATCGAGGTCACCGACCTCACCGCCGACGCCGATCCGCGGCGGACGGCCGTCGACACGATGCGCGCGATCCTGCGCGTGCCGATGGATCCGACGGCCGAAGCCGGCATCGGCGCCCGGGTGTTCGTCCTCGGACCGGACCGTGTCCTGCTGTTCCTGCGCGCCCACCACGCCTTGCTCGATGTCTACGGCTACAGCCTGGTCGAACGCCGCATCGTCGTCGTGTACACCGCACTCGTGCGCGGCGAGGACGTCCCGCCCGCGACCTTCGGCTCCGTCGAGCAGGTCGTCGCCGAGGACGAGGAGTACCGCAGCGGCGAGCGCATCGTCGCCGACCGCGACTTCTGGACCGAGACGCTGCATGGTGCACCCGACGCGCTCGGCCTCGCGGAGACCGCGGTGCCGGCCGCGTCCTCGCTCGCCCGCGCGGTGGTCACCGAATCGGTGCAGGTCCCCGGGGACGTCGCCGAGGCGCTCGACGTAGCGGCACGCCGCGCCGGGGTGGGCTGGCCCGACCTCGTCACCGCCGCGACCGCCGCCTATCTCGGCCGGGTCACCGCGGTCCGCGACGTGGTGCTCGGCTTCCCGGCCATGAACCGGATGGGCAGCGTCGCCGCGAAGGTGCTCACCACCGCCGTCAATGTCGTGCCCCTCCGCATCGAGGTCGCTCCGGAGGCGAGTCTCGCGGCGCTCGCCGCCGACGTGCGCGCCACCGTCGCTGCGCAGGGACGCCACAGTCGCTACCGGGGCGAGGACATCCACCGCGACCTGCGTCTGCCCGCGACCAGTCCCGGTCCGGTGGGCCCGACGGTCAACATCAAGCCGTTCGGCGACACCGTGCGATTCGGCGACGCGACCGCCACCGTGCACTCGCTCGCGCGCGGTCCCGTCCACGACCTCGCGGTGGTCGCCCGTCGTGTCGACAGCACCCGCGCACTCGAACTGACCCTCGACGCCGACGCCGACCGGTACACCGCCGACGAGGTCGCCGGTCACGCCGCGGCCATCGCGCGACTGCTCACCTTCGCCGCCCGGGAGGACGCGGACGAACGTCCTCTCGCCCATGCCGACCTGCTGAACCCGGATTTCCGCGCCGATCTCGAATCCCGTTGGCACGGAGTCGTATCCGAGTCTGTCGCGCCCGACGCGATGGATCTGTTCGACGCGCAGGTGGCCGCCGCCGGTGCCGCACCCGCGCTCGTCGCCGGCGCCGACCGTCTCACCTACGCCGAGCTCGACGCGCGCATCGATGCCGTCGCAGGCGAACTCGCACGGGCTGGTGCGCGGTGCGAGGTGACGGTCGCGCTCGCCCTGCCACGCACCGCCGACATGGTGGTCGCGCTCCTCGCCGTGCTGCGGACGGGCGCGGCGTACCTGCCGCTCGATCCCGCCTTCCCCGCCGAGCGACTCGAGTACATGCTCGACGACGCGCGACCGGCGATCCTGCTCACCACCGACGACTTCGCCGACCGTCTCGGCGCATCGACCCCGGACGCCACGGCGGTCTTCCGTGACGGCGTCCTGCACTGGCGCGGCGACGTCCCCGTCGGCACCACGCCTTCCGAGCGAGTTGTGCCCGACCAGTCGGCATATGTCATCTACACCTCGGGTTCGACCGGCCGGCCGAAGGGTGTCGTGCTCTCGCGCGGCGCACTCGCCCGCTTCGTCGACGCCGCGACCGATCTCGCCGGAATCGGCACGCACACTCGGCTTCTCGCCCTGACCACCCTGTCGTTCGACATCTCGGTGCTCGAACTGATCGTGCCGCTGTGCCGCGGCGGGGCCGTCGTGCTCGCGGGCGACGACGAGGCGCGCGATCCGGCAGCCCTCGCCGCGCTCGCCGCCACCGAGTCGGTGGACTGCATCCAGGCCACCCCGTCGCTGTGGGGCGCGATCGTCGAACACGACGGTCTGGATCTCGCCGGTACGGGCGTGCTTGTGGGCGGCGAGGGCCTGCCCGCCGTCCTGGCCGGAACCCTCGCTGCGCGAGCGTGTTCGGTCGCCAACATGTACGGCCCCACCGAGGCGACGGTGTGGTGCACCTCCGCTCCGGTCGCGCCGGATCTGCCGTGGACCGGGTCGGTGGGCCGCCCCTATCCGGGAACCGGTGTGCGCGTGCTCGACCGGCAGTTGCAGCCCGTGCCGGTCGGCGCGGCCGGTGAGCTGTACGTCGTGGGGCAGCAGCTCGCGCGCGGCTACCGCGGCCGCCCCGACCTCACCGCGGCCCGCTTCGTCGCCGATCCCTTCGGCGCCGGCCGGATGTACCGCACGGGCGATCTCGTGCGCTGGACCGCCGACGGCACCCTGCAGTATCTCGGACGCGGCGACGACCAGGTCAAGGTCCGCGGACACCGCATCGAACTCGGTGAGATCGAGACCGCCGCAGCGCAATTCGCCGGCGTGGCGCAGGCCGTCGTGGTCGCCCGGCCCGACGCCACCGGTGCGGCCCGCCTCGTGGGCTACGTGACCGGCACCGACGTCGACACCGCAGCACTGCACGACTTCCTCCGCACACGTCTGCCCGAGTACATGGTGCCGTCGCTGACGGTCGTGCTCGACGAGTTCCCGCTCACCGCGAACCTCAAGGTCGACCGCAAGGCACTGCCCACCCCGGAGATCGGCGCCCCCGACACCGGTCGCGATCCCGAGACCGCCACCGAACACACCCTCGCCGGTGTCTTCGCCGACCTGCTCGGACTCCCGGCCGTCGGTGTCGACGCCGACTTCTTCACCCTCGGCGGAACGTCGCTGTCCGCCACCCGTCTCGTCGCCCGGATCCGCTCGGCGCTGGACGTCGAGGTGTCGCTGCGCGACGTCTTCGACGCTCCCACCGTGGCCGAATTGGCCGTGGTGGTCGACGGCGCGAGCCCGGCACGTCCCCGCTTCGTCGCAGGACCGCGACCGGCGCGGATCCCGCTGTCGTCGGCCCAGCAGCGCCTGTGGTTCCTCGACCGTGCCCAGGGACCGTCGCCGACCTACAACATCCCCTTCGCCCTCGAACTGCGCGGCCGGCTCGACGCCGGCCTGCTCGACCGTGCGCTGGTGCACGTCGTCGCCCGGCACGAGGTGCTGCGCACCGTCGTCGACGTCGTCGACGGTGAGCCCGTGCAGGTCGTCACCGACACGCCGTCGACGGTCCTGCAGGTCGCGGAGGCGCGCGACGGGAATGCCGCGGCACTTCTCGACGCGGCTGCGCGGGCATCCTTCGACCTCGGACAGGACCGTCCGTTCCGTGCGCATCTCGTGCGACGCGCACCGGATGACGCGGTGCTGCTGCTCGTCGTGCACCACATCGCCGGCGACGAGTGGTCGGCCGAGACGGTCTTCGCCGACCTCGCCGCCGCCTACGCGGATCTCTCGGCGGGTCGTGTGCCCGACGACGCGCCGCGTCCCCAGTACGCGGACTTCGCGGTGTGGCAGCGCGGTCTCGCCGACGACCCCGCCGCGGCCGCGCTCCGCAACCGCGATCTCGCGTTCTGGCGTTCCACCCTCGCCGGGGCACCCGAGGAACTCGCCCTGCCGCACGACCGTCCGCGACCCGCGGTGCCGAGTCACCGCGGTGGCGAGGTGCACGTGCAGGTGGGTTCGGAACTGTCTGCGGCCCTTCGGGATACGTGTGCCCGTTCCGGGACGAGCATGTTCATGCTCACCCACGCCGCGGTGGCCACCCTGTTCACCGCGCTCGGTGCGGGCGACGACATCGTGCTCGGCGCGCCCGTCGCGGGTCGCGCCGACAGTGGGCTCGAGGACATCGTCGGCTTCTTCGTCGACACCGTCGCCCTGCGCACCGATCTGTCCGGCGATCCCGACACCGCCGAGATCCTGACACGCGTACGGCGCGCCGACCTCGCCGCGCTCGCCCACCAGGAGGTGCCGTTCGACGAGGTGGTCGACGCCGTCGGTGTCACCCCGTCGCTCGCGCGGCACCCGCTCTTCCAGACGATGGTGCAGTACCGCACCGAACCGGTCGTCCCGCAGATCGGCGACACCGTCGCGACCGTGTCGTATCTGTCCACCGGCGCGTCGAAGTTCGATCTCACCGTCGACTTCGTCGACGCCACCGACGGTTTGTCGATCCGCTTCGAGTACGCCGAGGACCTCTACGACCGTACGAGCGTACGGACCCTGGGGCAGCGTCTGCTGTCGGTGCTCGCGGCCTTCGCCGAACCCGAACCGCGGCACCTCTCGACGATCGACGTGCGCACCGACGAGGAGCGCGCCGCCGGCACCGCCGAGGCGGTGCCCGCCACCACGCAGCTGCTGCCGGATCTGCTCGCGGCGGCCTTCGCCACCCACCCGGATCGCCCGGCGCTCGTGTTCGGCACCGAGACCCTGAGCTATCGGGAATTCGGGGCGCGCGTGCATCGTTCGGCTCGTGCGCTCGCCGAGCGGGGCATCGGACCCGGCAGTGTCGTCGCGGTCGCGGCGGCACGCTCCGACGCCGCCGTGGTGGCCCTGGCCGCCGTCGTCGTCGCCGGTGCCGCCTACCTGCCCGTCGACCTGTCGTACCCGCCGGCACGCATCGAGTTCATGCTCACCGACGCCGCACCCGATCTCGTGCTCGTCGATACGGACGGCGCCGTGCCCGGAGGGGCACCGGAGCTGACCCTCGCCGCACTGGCAGAGGCGGCACAGGGCCACCCCGACGCGCCGGTGACCGACCTCGACCGCACCCGGCCGCTGCATCCGGAGGACGGATCGTACGTCGTCTACACCTCCGGTTCGACGGGTGTGCCCAAGGGGGTCGTCGGAACCGCTGCGGCGCTGGCGAACCGGCTGGCGTGGCAGGCGGCACGCGTCCGCCCGGCCGGCGACGACGTGCGCCTGGCCAAGAGCTCGCTGAGCTTCATCGACGGTTCCACCGAACTGTTCGCCGGTCTGCTCTCCGGTGCGACGATGGTCCTCGCCGACGACGCGGCCTCCCGTGACGCCGAGACCCTCGCCGATCTCGTCGCCCGGCACCGCGTCCGGATGCTCACCGCGGTGCCCAGCCTCGCCGAGACCCTCGCCGCCCTGCGCCCCGAGGCCGCGGAACTCGTCGACACGTGGTTCCTCAGCGGAGAACCCCTCGGCGCGAGCGTGATCGCGGCACTGCCGGGCGCACGGGTGATCAACTCGTACGGTTCGTCGGAGGTCGCCGGCGACGTCACGACCTGGACGGCGCCGGGCTCCGACGTCGACCGCGTCCGCATCGGTGCCCCCGTCGACGGCGTGACCGCACGCATCCTCGACCGGCACCTGCGTCCCGTCCCGGACGGGGTGACCGGCGAACTCTACGTCGGGGGAGTGCAGTCCGCCCGCGGCTATCTCGGCCGCCCGGACCTGACCGCGGCGCGGTTCGTCGCCGACCCCACCGGGAGCGGCGCTCGGCTGTTCCGTACCGGAGACCTGGTGCGGCGCAGTTCCTCTGGAGAACTCGACTTCGTTTCGCGCGCCGACCACCAGCTGAGCCTGCGCGGCTTCCGCATCGAACCCGGCGAGGTCGAGGTCGCATTGCGGCGCCACCCGGCGGTGACCGCGGCCCTCGTCACCGTGCGCCCGTCGGCGTCCGGAACCGATCTGCTCGTCGGCTACGTCGTCGCCGATCCGGCCGCACCGCGCCCGACGGTCACCGACCTGCAGGACCACCTGCGGACGGTGGTGCCGGACTACATGATTCCCGCCGTCTTCGCCGTCCTCGACGCCATGCCGACCCTGCCCAACGGCAAGGTCGACCGCGCGGCTCTGCCCGATCCCGCGCAGAGCCACAGCACGCGCGAGGCCACCGACGACGAACGCGCCGTGTGCGAGGTGCTCGCCGAACTCCTCGGTGTCCCCCAGGTGGGCCCCGACGACGACTTCTTCGCCCTCGGAGGCAATTCGCTCCTCGCGACACGTCTGTCCGCTGTGCTGCGCGTGCGCACCGGCCGGAACCCGTCGATCCGCGACATCTTCGATCTGCGCACCCCCGCGCGACTCGCGGCGACGGTCCCGGCCACCGCCGCCGGACCCGAACTCGTGCGCCGCGACCACGCCGATCTCGTCCCGATGTCGGCGGCGCAGCGCCGGCTGTGGTTCCTCTTCCGCCTCGAGGGCGCGTCGGCGACCTACAACATCCCGTACACGATGCGGTTGCGCGGCACACTCGACATCGACGCCCTGCGCGGCGCCCTGCAGCACCTGATCGCCGGGCACGACACGCTGCGCACGGTGTTCACCGAACCGGACGAGGATGACGTCGAGCAGATCGGCTACCAGCGGGTGCTGCCCGTCGAGGACTGCACCGTCGACCTGCGGATCGTCGACACCGCCCCGGCGGATCTCGACGCGCTGCTCGCCGAGGAGGCGGGCCGCCCGTTCGATCTCGCCCACGACCTGCCGATCCGCGCGACGCTCGTGCGCACCGCTCCCGACGACGCGCACCTGATGGTGCTCGTGCACCACATCGCCGCCGACGAGTGGTCCGCCACGCCGCTGGTCGCCGACCTGTCGGCCTGGTACGCGCACCTGACCACCGGGGCGCCCGCACCTGCGTCGCTGCCGGTGCAGTACCGGGATTTCACTCTCTGGCAGGACGAACGTCTCGGTACCGGGGAAGAGTCTCTGCGTGAGGTCCAGACCGAGTACTGGGCACGCGTCCTCGACGGCGCACCCGAAGAACTCGCCGTGCCGCACGACCGGCCGCGCGGTGCCGTCAGCAGCTACCGCGGCGGCGCGGTCCCGTTCACCGTCGACCCGCAGACCCGCTCGGCACTCGCCGATGTCGCCGCCGAATCCGGCGCGACGATGTTCATGCTCACCCACGCCGTCGTCGCGGCACTGCTGCGCGCGCACGGCGCCGGGGACGACATCGTCGTCGGCACTCCCGTCGCGGGGCGCCCCGACGCCGCCCTCGATCG
Source organism: Rhodococcus sp. 2G (assembly GCF_001886355.1). Taxonomy (NCBI): domain Bacteria; kingdom Bacillati; phylum Actinomycetota; class Actinomycetes; order Mycobacteriales; family Nocardiaceae; genus Rhodococcus; species Rhodococcus sp. 2G. The sequence continues at coordinate 428,122 of NZ_CP018063.1, forward strand.
GATCGTCGGCTTCTTCGTCAACACGCTCGTGCTGCGCACCGATCTGTCCGGCGATCCCACGGTCCGCGACCTGCTCGCGCGGGTCCGGGAAGTCGATCTCGACGCCTACGCGCACCAGGACCTGCCGTTCGAGGTGCTCGTCGAACGACTCGCCCCGGCCCGGTCGCTCGCGCGCCAGCCGCTGTTCCAGATCATGGTGCAGTACCGCGACCGGCTCGACGAGATCCGCATGCCCGGTCTCGACGCCGAACCGGTCTTCGTCGAGACCGGCACGTCGAAGTTCGACCTGACCTTCGACCTCGCCGAGACCGACGACGGCGGGATCCGCGGTCGCATCGAGTACGCGACCGACCTGTTCGACCGCGGCACCGTCGACGGATTCGTGCAGCGGCTCACGGCTCTGCTGGCGGAGATCGCGGCGAATCCGGACGCCTCGCTGTCGCAGTTGAGCGTGCTCACCGTCGACGACCGGAAGGCATTGGTGGCAGCGGAGATCGGCACGGTCCGAGACGACGGTCCCGATCGCACGGTCCCCGAGCTGTTCTCGCAGCAGGTCGCTGCGACACCGGATGCCCTCGCGCTCGTCGACGACGCCACCGGACGGCGGTGGACCTACGCCGAACTCGACCGTGCCGTCGCCGCGCTGGCCGGGCATCTGCGTGCCGTTCCCGGAGTAGGAATGGATGCCGTCGTGGCCGTGGCGATTCCGCGCAGCACCGCTCTCGTGATCGCCCTCCTTGCGATCCACCGCGTCGGTGCGGCCTATCTGCCGCTCGACGAGAACTATCCCGCCGAGCGACTCGCGTACATGCTCTCCGACGCGCAGCCCGTCGCGGTCGTGGCGGCCGCCGGTGTGGCGATGACCTTCGACTCCGGTGTGCCGGTGCTCGAGGTCGACGAATCCGGTTCCGTCGGAACCGATCCCGCAGATCCGGTCGCAGCACCGACTGTGATGCCCCTCGACTGCGCGGCGTACGTGCTCTACACCTCCGGATCCACCGGAACCCCGAAGGGTGTCGTCGTCGGCCATCGCGCCGTGGCCAACCGGCTGCGGTGGATGCAGGACGAATACGGTCTCACCGCCGAGGATCGGGTGCTGCAGAAGACCCCGTCCGGATTCGACGTGTCGGTGTGGGAGTTCTTCTGGCCGCTGATCACCGGCGCCACGCTCGTCGTCGCGACCGCCGACGGTCACCGCGACCCGCATTATCTGCGCGATGTGATCGCCCGGCAGTCGATCACCACGGCGCACTTCGTGCCGTCGATGCTCGCGGCGTTGCTCGACGTGCTCGCCGCCGAGCAGGACCGGGCACTGCGCCTGACCCGGGTGATCTGCAGTGGTGAGGCGCTGACCGCCGACCATCGCGACCGCTTCCACACCCTCGTCGACGCCGAACTGCACAACCTCTACGGCCCCACCGAGGCCGCCGTCGACGTCACCGCGGCACCGATTCCGGCGCAGGACATTCCGTGGGTCCCGATCGGACGGCCGATCGACAACACCCGCACCCTCGTCCTCGACGAGCGGCTCCGGCCCGTGGCGCCGGGCGTCGTCGGCGAGTTGTATCTCGGCGGTGTCCAGCTCGCCCGCGGCTACCACCGGCGCGCGGGCCTGACGGCGGGCCGGTTCGTCGCCGACCCCTACAGCGACGCGGGGGAGCGGCTCTACCGCACCGGCGACCTCGTGCGGTGGCGCGACCGGGGCGCGGGCCTCGAACTCGACTACATCGGCCGCGCCGACGGGCAGGTCAAACTCCGCGGCCTGCGCATCGAACTCGGGGAGATCGAGGCGACGCTGGTCGCGCATCCGAACGTCGCGCAGAGCGCCGTCGTGGTGCGCGACGGCATGCTCGCCGGCTACGTGGTGCCCCTGTCCGGGCGCACCGTCGAACCGGCCGATCTACTCGCGCACGCCGCGACCTCCCTGCCCGATCACATGGTCCCGGTGACCGTGACCGTGCTCGAGGTACTGCCGCTCGGACCGAACGGCAAACTCGATCGCAGGGCACTCCCCGATCCGCAACCGACCGCGACGACGCGCCGCGACCCGGAGACCCCCGCCGAGGCCACACTGTGCGAATTGTTCGAGGAGGCACTGCGTCTCGACGTCGTCGGACCGGACGACGACTTCTTCGCGCTCGGTGGCGACAGCATCGTCTCGATGCAGGTCGTCACGGCCGCGCGCCGCAAGGGCATCGAATTCGGCCCGCGCGAGATCTTCCGGTGGCGCACCCCGGCCGGTCTCGCCGCCGTCGCGCAGTTCGCCGAGACGGAGGAACAGCCGACGGGCCCCGTGGACGACCGGGAACCGGGCCCGGTGCCCGTGCCGCCGGCCGTGCACGCACTGCGAGAGATCGGTGCAGAGCCGGCCGGAGCCGCACTCGTGTTCGCCGTCGACACCCAGGCGGACGAGGAGAAGGCGACGGGTGCCGTGCGCACGGTGGTCGCCGCTCACGATGCGCTGCGCATGCGGCTCACCCGCGTGTCCTCGGTGCTGTGGTCGCTCGACACCCACCCCGCCGGCGACGAGGTACCGGTACGGGTCGTCGAGACCACCGACCTCGCAACAGCGCAGCAGCAGGCCCGCACCGAGGCCGCCGAGGCTCTCGACCCCGAGGCCGGACCGGTGCTCTCGGCCGTGTGGCTGACCACCGGGCAGACCGGTCGACTCGTGGTGGCGGTCCACCCGATCGTCGCCGACGGTGTCTCCGTCGGCGTGCTCGCCGCCGACCTGGCTGCGGCGGTCACCGGGGGACCGGTTGCCGTTCCCGCAGCCACCGCGCAGGGACTCGCGACCCGCATCAACGAGCGCGCGCAGGACCCGGCGCTGCTCGGGGAACTGGCGCACTGGGTGCAGGTCCTCGCCCCGGGCGCCGCGCTGAGCACCGCGGTGCTCCCCGTCGGCGATCCGGTCGAGATCGCCGCAGTCGAGGTCAACGCCGGTCCGTCCGGTGGGCAGGACCTCGCTGTCGCGGCAGTGACCGCGTTGGCAGTCGCCGTCGGACGCGTCCGCGAGGCCGCGCCGGCACATTTGCTCGTCGAGATCGAACGCGACGCACGTGAATTCTCCGACGGCGAGCCGGACTGCACCCGGACCGTGGGTCCGTTCGCCGTCGGTGTGCCCGTGCGGGTTCCCGTCGCCGACGATCCGGACGCGGTGTCGACCGGTGTGGCCGCCGCCGTGGACGCGGTGCCCGGGGACGGGTCCGGTTACGCGCTGCTGCGGCACCTCAACGCCCAGGCCGCACCGGCCTTCATGGCACTGGCCCGGCCCGACGTTCTCGTCCGGATCGACACGGTGCCGACGGAGCGGCGGACCCCGTGCGGGCGCGCCCTCGAGCTGTCGGTGCGGATCGAGGAGAAAGCGGGCGGTCGTATATTCACAGCCACGATGCGGTCGGACGGACGAATTTCCTGCGAGGAGATCCGAGGGCTGTCCGAGGCCTGGACGACGGCGATGAACGCGCCGGTGGGAGCAGGTTTCAGTACCCCCTCGGGCGCCTAGTATGGTTAGCCTAACCATTAGCTAGTCGGTATGCGCCTGCGGTTCGTCGCGGCATCCGTGGGAGAGAGAAGTTCGATGCAGTCGGTGTATCCCGTCACGCGCGCGCAGCGGACCATCTATTTCGGTCATCAGCTCGACGCCACCGGGCACCTCTACAACACCGGCATGTACACCGAGACCATCGGTGACGACATCGACATCGACCGGATGATCACGGCGATCCACTCGGTCCTCGACGCCGCCGAGACCCTGCACGTCAACTTCGACGTCGACGCCGACGGCAATGTCGTCCAGATCCCGCGCGCGACCCGCGAGTGGGACCTGCCGGTCATCGACTTCCGCGGCGAGGACGACCCGGCCGCGGCGTCCGACCGCTGGATGCGCGCCACGATGAACGAACCGCAGGATCTAGCCCGCGACCTGCTGTTCCGATTCGCCATCCACCGCCTCTCCGACGACACCGTACGGCTGTACCAGCAGTACCACCACATCGTGAACGACGGCTACGGCATCGGTCTCGCGACCACCGCGATGACCAGGGCGTACGTCGAAGGCAAGGGTCCCGACCGCGCCGCGGAGTGGACGCTCGAACGGTACGTGCGCGTCGACGAGGAGTACGTCGCGAGCGAACAACGCGAACTCGACCGCCGCTACTGGCTCGACGAACTCGCCGACCTCCCGCAGGTGACGCGCCTGCTCGGCTCTGGTCGCCTGTCGAGCCCCGGAGAACTCGTCGCCTGGTCGCACATCGACGCCGACGGACGCGGCCGGCTCGAGCGGTACGCCAAGGCCCACGGCACCCGGCCCGCCACCGTGCTCATCGCCCTCCTCGGCGCCTATCTGGCCCGGGCCACCCGTCGCCGTGACGTGGTGATCAGCCTGCCCACGACCGCGCGCGGCACCCGCGAACTGCGCACCGTGCCCGCGATGGTCGCCAGCGTCCTGCCCCTGCGCTTCGACGTTCCCGACGACGCGCGCCTGGCCGACGTCGCCGAGGTGATCGACGGCAAACTGCTCGGCCTGCTCAAACACGGCCGGTACCGCGGTGAGGATCTCGGTCGCGAACTCGCCGAGATCGACCCGGACTGGCGGCCCCCGACCGTCGGCGTGAACATCATGCCCGCAGCTGCCTCGCGGTACTCGGTCGGGCGGGAATCGCAGGCGCACATGCTGTCCTCCGGGCCGGTCGGCGAACTGGAATTCATCCTCGTGCTCGAGAAGGCCGGGCACCCGATCGAGATCGGACTGCGCGGTCATGCCGACGACGCACCGCTCGCGCAGCGCTGCGCCGCCGATCTCGACGACTTCCTCGCCGCGATCCTCGACGACCTCGACGCGCCGCTCGGCACCTTCGACGTCGCCCCGGCGCCGGCCCTCGGCGACAGCTCCGAGGCCGACCACGAGGACACCGCCGCCGGACCGCTCGCGCTGCTGCCGGCCACCGCGCGACGCCGCGACGCCGGACTCTCCGTGGACGCCGACCTGCGCGAATACCGCGTCCCGGCTCCGGAGGATCTCACCGACGACGCCGTGCTCGCCGCGGTCGCCGCCGTGGTCGAGCACCACCCGGCGCTGCGGACGACCCTCACCGCACCGGCCCCGGTGCTGTGGCTGCTGTCGGTGAACGATACCGCCGCCGTCGACGCCCGGACCCTCGTCGCGAACGCCGCCCTGCCGGTGGGAACCGCGACCGCCGACCTGCCCCTGCGCCCCGACGCCACCGCCGGCCGGGTCCTGACCGCGGTGCGGCTCACCGCTGCGGAGGAGAGCGCCGGGGAACTGGTCTTCCTCGCCCCCGCCGGGCTCGTCGACGAGACGTCCTGGTCGATCGTCACCGCCGACCTGCATCGTGCCCTGCGCGCCGCCCGGCGCGGCACGCAGATCGTGCTGCCGCCCGTGCCCACCTCGCCCGCGACCCACGCCCGCGTTTTCACCGAGCAGGCCGCCTCCCCGCAGCGACTCGCCGAGCTTCCCGACTGGATGACCACCGTCGCACCCGGTGCCGAGTTCGCCGCAGCGGTGGCCACCGGCCGCACACGGACGCCTGTGACCCTCACCCTGACCGACGACGAATTCTCCATGGCGACCACCGCAGTGGCCGGTCTCGTCTCGGGCGTCTCGACCGATGTGTGGACCGCGGTGACCGCAGCCGCGGTCGCGAACACCCGCGAGAGCGGCGACGGTGAACTGCTCGTCGACATCGTCCGCGACGGCCGCATCGCACTGGCCCCCGACGCCGACCTCACCCGCACCGTCGGCGCGCTCGACTGGACGACGCCGGTGCGGCTGGCGCTCGCCACCGATCCGCTCGACGCCCTGCGCACCGCGAAGGAACGCCTGCGCGCAGCCCCCGACCGGGGCATCGGCTGGCCGATGCTGCGTTACGCCAACGTCCAGGCCGGACCGGCCCTCGCGCCGCTCGGACAGCCGCAGGTGCTCGTGCGGAGCGGCGGAGACCGCATCGGCAACTACCTGCTCGATATCCACGTCGAACGGGGAACCGGCGGCGCCACGGTGCATCTGACCGCCGACGAGGCGCTCGACCCCGATCTCGTGGCCCGGCTCGCCGAGGCATGGCGCGCGGCATTCGACGATCTCCTCGGCCGCGCCGACGCAGCTTTGGGGCGGACCTGTCTCACTCCGTCCGATCTCGGGCACGTCACGCTCACGCAGACCGAGATCGACCGCGTCGCACGGATCGCGCCCGTGCGGATCGAGGACATCTGGCCGCTGTCGCCGCTGCAGCGCGGCCTGTACTTCCAGTCGGTCTTCGACTCGTCGAAGGACATCTACACCGCCCAGTTCTCGCTCGACTTCGGCCACCGCCTCGACGTCGAGCGCCTGCGCCGCGCCGCCGCACGTCTGCTCGCCGAGAACCCCACCGTGCGTGCCGGTTTCACCGACGACGGTCTGGCCGATCCGGTGCAGTTCATCGGCGCGGCGGATCTCGAGGTGCCGTTCACCGAGGTCGACCTCACCGACCTCGACCCCGCCGAGCAGCAGGCCCGCGCCGAGAAACTCATCGAGGAGGATCGGCTGCAGCCGTTCGACCTCGCGTCCCCGCCGCTGTGGCGCATGCTGCTGCTGCACCTCGACGGCATCGACCGTCTCGTCGTCAACCGCGAATTCATCCTGTGGGACGGCTGGTCCGGTGCGCTGTTCGTCGACGAACTGCTCGCCCGCTACGCCGGTGACGAAATCGCGGCGCCCGAAGCGGGTTTCACCGACTACCTGCAGTGGCTCGCCGCCCGCGACCGCGCCGCCGCCGAGCAGGCCTGGCGCGACGAGTTCGCCGGTTTCGACAAGCCCACGCTGCTCGCCGGATCCACCCGCGACCGCGCCGCCATCGTGCCGCTGCGCATCGAGTCGTACATCGACGAGACGCTCACCGCGACACTGCGCGATCGGGCCCGCAGCACGGGCGTCACCCTCAACGCGTTGATGAACGCCGTCGTCGGCCTGCTGCTCGCCGCCGAATCCGGCAGCACCGACGTCGTGTTCGGCTCCACCGTCGCCGGGCGGCCCACCGAGATCGTCGGACTCGACCGCGTGGTCGGCATGTTCCTCAACACCGTCCCGGTGCGGGTGCGCCTGTCCGGCGCCGAGACCGTCGCGGACCTGCTGCGCCGCATGCAGGACGAGTACGCCGACCGCATGGAGTTCGAGTATCTCGGACTCGGCGACATCCTCCGTGCCGTCGGTCATTCCGAACTGTTCGACACCCTGTTCGTACTGCAGAACTTCAAGGACGCCGACGAGATGGCCCGGCAGTCCGCGCGGCACGACATCCTCGCCGAGGACAGCCTCGACCACACGCACTATCCCCTCGCGATCGTCGTGTCGCCGGGGCGGACCATGCACGTCAAGATCGACTACCGGCCCGACGTCGTCGATGGTGCGCGTGCCCGGGCCCTGCACGACCGCTTCGTGGCGCTGCTCGACTTCGTCGCCCGCGGAGTCGATCTGCCGGTCGCGTCCGTGCCCGCACTGACGGCCGCCGAACACACCGTCACCGACGCCCGGCTGCGCGCCGAGATCCCCGAGGTCGAGGACGTCACCGTCGCCGAGATGCTCATCGCCCGCGCCGCGACCGACGCCGACCGCATCGCCCTCGTCTCCGGTGAACAGAGCAGCACCTACGGCGAACTCGCCGGCCGCGTCGAAGCGCTCGCCCGCACCCTCATCGCCGGGGGAGCGGGACCCGAGACCATCGTGTGCCTCGGTCTGCCCCGCAGCATCGACACCGTCGTCGCGCTCTTCGCGATCCTGCGCACCGGTGCCGCCTACCTGCCGCTCGAACTCGACCAGCCCGACGAGCGTCTGCGCACCGTCATCGACGACGCGCTGCCGGCGCTGTTCCTCACCACGACCGCGGTGCAGAACCGTCTCGGCCTGCCCGCCGACCGCAGCATCCGCCTGGACGGGCCCCTCGCCGCGAGTACCGCGCCGTTGACCGACGCCGAACTCGGTGCCTTCGCCCCGGGTCGCCCGGGCCGGCTCGAGCACCCCGCCTACGTCATCTACACCTCGGGGTCCACCGGCAAGCCGAAGGGCGTGGTCACCCCCTATCGGGGCCTGACCAACATGCAGCGCAACCACCAGGACGAGATCTTCGATCCGGTGGTCTCGTCGGTGGACGGACGCCGGATGCGGGTCGCGCACACCGTGTCGTTCGCTTTCGACATGTCGTGGGAGGAACTGCTCTGGCTCGTCGAGGGCCACGAGGTGCACGTCTGCGACGAGGACCTGCGTCGCGACGCCACCGCGCTCGTCGAGTACTGCAACACCCACGCCATCGACGTCGTCAACGTCACCCCTACCTACGCGACGCAGCTGATCGCGGACGGCATGCTCGACGAGGGTCCGGGACAGCACCGCCCGCCGCTCGTTCTGCTCGGCGGTGAGGCCGTGTCGGATTCGGTGTGGACGCGCCTGCGCGAGACCGATGGCACCCTCGGGTACAACCTGTACGGCCCCACCGAGTACACCATCAACACCCTCGGTGGCGGCACCGACGACAGCGCGACCCCCACGGTCGGCGTCCCCATCCGCGCGACCCGCGCCTACATCCTCGATCCGTGGCTGCGACCCGTCGTCGACGGTGTCGTCGGCGAGTTGTACATCGCGGGTGTGGGTCTCGCGCGCGGCTATCTGAACCGTTTCGGGCTCACCTCCGACCGCTTCGTCGCCGATCCGTGGTCGGCCGGTGGCCGCATGTACCGCACCGGCGACCTCATGCGCCGCCGCACCGACGGCAACCTCGACTATCTCGGCCGCGTCGACGACCAGGTCAAGATCCGCGGTTACCGCGTCGAACTGCACGAGATCGCGGCTGTGCTCGAGGAGCACCCCGAGGTCGGTACCGCGGCGGTGATCGCCGTCGACGACCCGCTCGTGCCCGGCACGAAACGACTTGCTGCCTACGCCGTTCCGGTCGGAGACGGCGATCCGCCCGACCTGTCGTCGCGGCTCGTCGCCCACCTGCGCGCCCAGTTGCCCGACTACATGGTCCCGGCCGGGGTACAGCTCATCGATTCCGTGCCGATGACCGTCAACGGCAAGCTCGACACCCGCGCCCTGCCCGAACCGCAGGCCGCCACGGGCCTCGGTGGACGCGCCCCGCGCACCGAGACCGAGAAGGTCCTGTGCGAGGTCTTCGCCGACGTCCTCGGGGTCGACGAGGTCGGCGCCGACGACGACTTCTTCGAACTCGGCGGGCACTCGATGATCGCCATGCGGATCGTCGGCCGCATCCGCTCCGAACTCGGTGTGGACGTCACCATCCGCGACCTGTTCGAGGCTCGCAGCGTCGAGGAACTCGCCCGCCGCATCCCCGGCGCCGCAGCGGCGCTCCCGCCGATCACCGCGCGGACGCGCCCCGACCGGGTGCCGCTGTCGGCCGCCCAGGAACGCCTGTGGCTGCTCCAGCAGTTGCAGGACGACAGCCTCGCCTACCACTACGCGCACGTCGCCCGCCTCGACGGCGCGGTGGACGCCGATGCCCTCGTCGCGGCGGTCGCCGACGTCGTGGAACGTCATGAGAGCCTGCGCACCGTCGTCGATTCCGAGGACGGCACGCCCTACCAGCGGATCCTGGACACGCCCGAGGCCGTGCGCTTCGAACTGCACGAGACAGAGTCCGAGGATGCCGTCCGGGCGCTGCTCACCGAGCGGCTCACCGCGTCGTTCGATCTGCACACCGACCCGCCGCTGCGCGTGGTGCTGGTGCGCGTCGCGCCCGACCGGCACGTCCTCGCAGTGGTGCTGCACCACATCGCGACCGACGAATGGTCGGATGCGCCGCTGCTCGGCGACCTCACCCGCGCCTACCAAGCCCGGTCGGCCGGCGCGACACCCGAATGGTCTCCGCTGCCCGTCCAGTACGCCGACTACACGCTGTGGCAGCGCGAACTGATCGAGGCCGGCCGGATCGACACCCAGATCGACTACTGGACCGACACTCTCGCGCAATTGCCCGACGAGATCGTCCTGCCCACCGACCGGCCCCGCCCCGCGCGGCCGACCGGAGCGGCGGGCAACACCACCGCGACGGTCCCCGCCGACATCGCCGCCCGCCTGCGCGCGGTCGCGGATGCCCGCGGCGGCACGATGTTCATGGCGCTGCACGCGGCCGTCGCGGCACTGCTCTCCCGGCTCGGCGCGGGCGACGACATCGTCGTCGGCACCCCCGTCTCGGGCCGTTCCGACACCGCACTCGACGAACTCGTCGGTTTCTTCGTCAACACGCTGGTGCTGCGCACCGATCTGTCCGGCGAGCCCACCTTCGCCGAACTCCTCGACCGGGTGCGCGAGACCGATCTCGCGGCGATGGCGCACCAGGAGGTGCCCTTCCAGCAGCTCGTCGAGCGACTCGCACCGCCGCGCGTCGAGGGACGGAACCCGCTGTTCCAGGTGATGATGAGCTACCTGCAGCGCCCCGCGCAGCTGCCCGACCTGCTCGGTGTGCCCACCCGCTGGGAACCGCTGAGCAACGTCCGCGCCAAGTTCGACCTCAACCTCACCTTCGTCGACGCCCCGGACACCGGCGAGGTCGCCGTATCGGTCGAGTACGCGACCGACCTGTTCGACGCCACCATGGCCGACACGCTTCTCGCCGCGCTGCTCACTCTGCTCGATCAGGTCGCGAGCGCACCCGCGGCCCGGATCGGCGACGTCGCGATCCTCGACGCCGACGAGGCCGCGGGACAACTCGCCGTCGGCACCGGCGAGCGCGTCGACTTCGCTCTCGCCCCGCTGAGCGAGGTGCTCGCCCGCAGCGCCGCCGAGCACGCCGAACGGCCGGCTCTCGTCGCGGCCGACCACACCCTCACCCATGCCGCCCTCGACGCCGCCTCGAACCGCCTCGCCCGCGAACTCGTCGCGCTCGGCGCCGGTCCGGGTGCGATCGTCGCGGTCGCGGTGCCCCGCTCCGTGGGGCAGGTCGTCGCGATCCACGCCGTCGTGAAGTCCGGTGCGGCCTACCAGCCGATCGACACCACGCTGCCCGAAACGCGCATCGAGTACCTGCTCGGCGATGCGCATCCGCGAGTCGTGCTGACGCGCAGCGACATCGAACTGCCCGGCGAGCATCCGCGACTCGACCTCGACGACACCGAGGTGCGTGCCCGCATCGACGCCCGCAGCCCGGAGTCGGTCACCGACACCGACCGGATCGCGCCGCTCACCCTCGACCACCCGCTCTACGTCATCTACACCTCGGGGTCGACGGGTCTGCCCAAGGGCGTCGCCGTGTCGCACCGCGCCGTGGCGAACCGGCTCGAATGGGTGCGCCGCGAACTGCCCGCCTCGCCCGACGACCGGGTGCTGCTGCGCACACCCGCGACCTTCGACGTGTCGGTGTGGGAGTTGTTCGCGCCGTTCGTCGACGGTGCGAGCGTCGTCGTCGGCGGACCCGACGCGCACCGCGATCCCGTCGAATCGGCGACCCTGCTGCGCGACGGGAACATCACCGTCGCCCACTTCGTGCCGTCGATGCTCGAGGAGACCCTCGCCGTGCCCGCCACCGCGGACGCCGCGAGCCTGCGCCGCATCGTGTGCAGCGGTGAAGCACTGTCGCCGCGCACCGTCGCACGCGCGGCGACGGTGCTCCCGCAGGTGAAGGTCCACAACCTGTACGGCCCGACCGAAGCCGCGGTGGAGGTGACCCTCGACGCCGACCCGGGTGCCCGGATCGGTTCGCCTACCCGCGGTTCCGTCATCGGGCGGCCGGGCGCGAACGTGTGCCTGTACGTGCTCGACCGGTATCTGCGCCCCGTGCCGGCCGGCACCCCCGGTGAGCTGTACATCGGGGGAGTACAGGTTGCGCAGGGCTACCTGCGGCGCCCGGCGCTCACCGCCCAGCGGTTCGTCGCCGACCCCTACGGCGATCCCGGCGACCGGCTCTACCGCACCGGCGACCTCGCACGCTGGGACGCCCACGGCGACCTCGAATATCTCGGCCGCGGCGACGACCAGATCAAGCTGCGCGGTCTGCGCATCGAACTCGGCGAACTCGAGGCGGCTCTCGATGCCGTCGACGGTGTCGCCCGTGCTGTGGCCGCGATCAAACCCCGTCCCGCAGGCGATTCGGTGCTCGTCGGATATATCGTTCCCGCAGCGGAAGTCGCGGTGGATCCGGTGGCGGTCCGTGACGCACTCGTCGGACGTGTGCCCGACTATCTGCTGCCCGCACGGGTTCTCGTGATCGACGCGGTCCCGACGACCTTCAACGGCAAACTCGATCGCGGTGCCCTTCCGGCACCGGAGTTCGACACCGGATCCGGACGGCAGCCGCGTACCGAACTCGAGGCGACGATCGCGACACTGTTCGCCGATGCGCTGGGACTCGACGAGGTCGGTATCGACGTCGACTTCTTCGCGCTCGGTGGGCATTCCCTCGCTGCGATCCGGCTCGTGAACGCGATCCGTTCGGAGCTCGGCGCGGATCTGGCCCTGCGCACGGTCTTCGACGCCCCGACGGTGGAGTCGCTCGCGCAGCGGTGCGCGGCCGCCGGGCAGGCGTCTCCGCGACCCGCGCTGGTGGCGGCCGACCCGCGACCTGCGATGGTGCCGCTGTCGTACGCGCAGCAACGCCTCTGGATTCTCGACCAGCTCGGGGCCCGCGGCGGCGTGTACAACGTGCCTGTCACGTGGCGGGTGCACGGGCGCGTCGACGTCCCGGCACTCGAAGCGGCCGTGCGCGACGTCGTCCTGCGCCACGAGGCGCTGCGCACGGTCTTCCCGAGCGCCGACGGACAGGCCTACCAGCAGGTGCTCGCGCCGGACGAGGTCCGCGTGGTCGTCGACCACCGCTCGGTCGCCGCGGCCGATGTCCACGATGCTCTGGCCGAGGCGATCGATCACCGCTTCGATCTGTCGGCCGAGCTCCCGGTGCGGCTGTCGGTCCTCGACGCCGGGGACGGCACCGTGGTGGCGCTGGTGATTCACCACATCGCCGTCGACGAGTGGTCGACCAAGGCGCTGCTCACCGATCTGGCGACCGCCTACGCGCTGCGGCAGGTGGGGCGGGCACCGGAGTGGACGCAGCCCGCCGTGCAGTACGCCGACTTCACACTGTGGCAGCGCGACCTGCTCGGCGACCCGGCGGATGCGGAGTCGCTCGCCGCGCGTCAGCGCGCCTACTGGCGCGACGCCCTCGCCGGCCTGCCCGAGGAAATGCCGCTGCCGACCGACCGGACCCGTCCGGCCCGCACCTCCTATCGCGGTGGCGCGGTGCCATTCGCGCTCGACGCGGAGGTCGTGCGCGCACTGCGGGAACTCGCACGCGCACACGACGTCTCGATGTTCATGGTCGTGCAGGCCGCCGTCGCGGTGCTGCTCGCCGCCTACGGCGGCGGCGAGGACATCCCCCTCGGCACCCCGGTCTCCGGACGCGGCGACGCGCAACTCGAGGATCTCGTCGGTTTCTTCCTCAACACCCTCGTGCTGCGCACCGACCTGTCCGGCGACCCCACCGTCGCCGAACTGCTCGACCGGATCCGCCGCACCGACCTCCAGGCGTTCGACCACCAGGACCTGCCCTTCGAGCAGGTCGTCGACGCGGTGCTCGGGTCCGACCGATCCGTCTCGCGCGCCCTGCACCCGCTGTTCCAGGTGATGATCGTCTATCTCGTCGAACCCGATCCGCGCAGTGCGGGTGGGCTCACGGCGGGTGTCACCCCCGAACCGCACCCGATGGAGACCTCGAAGTTCGACCTGTCGTTCGACCTCGTCGAGTATGTGGGCACCGACACCCTCGTCGGCGTCGTCGAGTACAGCTCCGACCTGTACGACCGCGGCACCGTCGAACGTCTCGTCGCCGGACTCGACCGGGTGCTGCGCACGCTGGCCGGGGGAGAGGCGCACCGGCGCCTGTCCGCCATCGACGTCCTGCCGGCCGACGAACGCGCCCGGCTCGAACAGTGGCGGGCCACACCGGCACCGGTCGCCGAAGCCGTCACCGTCGCGGACCTGTTCGACGACGCGGTCGCCCGTCACCCGCACGAGACCGCGCTCGTGGCAGTCGATCTCGAATGGAGTTTCGCCGACCTCGCGTCCCTGGTCCGCCGGTGGGCGCGACTGCTCGTCGACCACGGTGTCGCTCCCGAGACCCGCGTGGCGCTCGTGCTGCCCCGCACGGCCGACACGATCGCGGCGATGCTCGCGGTGCTCGTCTCCGGCGGTGCCTACGTCGCGCTCGAACCGCGCACTCCCACCGAGCGTCTCGCGACGATCCTCGGCACCGCGGAGCCGGCCGTCGTGCTCACCACCCGAGAACTCGCGTCGTCGCTGCCCGCGGTGGACGCGCCGGTGCTCGCGCTCGACGACGAGACGCTCGCGGCGCGGGTCGCCGGCTACGACGACGCCCCGCTGACCGACGCCGACCGGCTCGCACCGCTGCGCGCCGACCACCCGGCCTACGTCGTGTACACCTCCGGCTCCACCGGCACACCCAAGGCGGTCCTCGCCCTGCACCGCGGCCTGACCGCGCTGTTCCACAGCCACCGCGCCGACCTCTACGCGCCGACGCAGGCACGGACCGGACGCGACCGGCTCCGGGTCGGCCACGCGTGGTCGTTCGCCTTCGACGCGTCCTGGCAACCGCAGCTGTGGCTCTTCGACGGGCACGCGGTGCACGTCGTCGACGAGAAGGTCCAGCGCGATCCGGCCGAGATGGTCCGCGTCGCCCACGAATCCCGCTGGGACTTCGTCGAGGTCACCCCGTCGCACCTCGCGCAGCTGCTCGATCACGGACTCGCGGACGACGGACGGTGCCCGGCCTCGCTCGGCTTCGGCGGCGAGGCGGTCTCCCAACCGATGTGGGACCGGTTGCGCGGGCTGGACGGCGTGAGCGCCTACAACCTCTACGGGCCGAGCGAGAGCACCGTCGACGCGCTCGTCGCACGGGCTTCGGACGCCGAGGCGCCCGTTGCGGGCCGACCGGTCGCCGGCACCCGGGCCTACATCGTCGACCGGTGGATGCGTCCCGCGCCGATCGGTGTGGAGGGCGAGCTCTACCTCGCCGGTCGTGGACTGGCCCGCGGCTATCTCGCCGACCCGGGTCGCACCGCCGACCGTTTCGTCGCGGACACGATCGATCCGGAATTCCCCGGAGACCGCATGTACCGCACGGGTGACCGGGCCCTGTGGACGCCCGACGGACACATCCGCTACCGCGGACGCGGCGACGACCAGGTCAAGATCCGCGGATACCGGATCGAACCGGCCGAGATCGAGACCGTGCTCTCGTCGCGACCGGACGTCGCGACCGCAGTGGTGCTCGCCCGCACCGATCTCGGTGCGACGGCACGTCTCGTCGCCTACGTCGTCCCGGCCGCCGGGTACACCCTCGACGCCGAGACGCTGCGACGCGCGGTCGCGCGGGTGCTGCCCGACTACATGGTGCCGTCGGCGACGGTCGTGCTCGACGCCCTGCCCACGCTCGCCAACGGCAAGATCGACCGCGCAGCGCTGCCGCGACCGGAACTCGCCCCGCGAACGCGCCGGGCACCGTCCACACCGGCCGAAGAGCTGCTGTGCGCCCTCGCCTCCGAGGTCACCGGCGTCGAGCAGGTCGGCGTCGACGACGATCTGCTCGAACTCGGATGCGACAGCATCTCGGTGATGCGGATCCTCGGCGGACTGCGGGCGGCCGGATACGTGATCGACGCCGAGTCGATCTTCACCGCCGGGTCGATCGGCGAACTCGCCGCGACCCTCCACGAGGACGAGATCCGCGGCGCCGGGAACGGACACCCGGACGACGGACCTACGAAGAGTTCTACAGCAGAGGAGAATCGATGAGGATCCACAAGCGACTGCGCCGGATCGGCGTCGCCCTCGCCGCCACCGCCATGCTGGTCGGTGTCACGGCGTGCGGCTCGGACACCGACAGCGGCAGCTCGTCCGGCAGCGCGACGGCGGCGAACGGCGAGTTCCCGGTCACCGTCTCCGGCAAGTTCGGCGACACGACCGTCGAGTCGGCCCCGACCCGCGCCCTGCCGCTGTCGCCGCAGGACGCCGACATCCTGCTGTCGTTGGGCGTCACCCCGCTCGCGCTCCCCGTCGATGCCCAGAACCTCGCGGCGACCGGCGGCACCGGCGTGTGGCCGTGGGAGGCCGAAGCACTCGGCGCCGACGTCCCGCCGCTGCTGAACATGGACGGCGGTGCCACGGTGATCGCCGAGCAGATCGCCGCGCTGCAGCCCGACATCATCGTCTCCACCGGCTTCTGGGGACTCGAACAGAACACCTACGACCAGCTCGCCGAACAGTTCCCCGTCGTCCACTTCGACTACCGCGCCAACGGTGAGCCGTGGCAGGACTCCACCCGCAAGATCGCCTCGGCCCTCGGCATCCCCGAGAAGGCCGAGGAGGTCATCGAGCAGGCCGAGGTCGATCTCGACGCCGCCAAGGAGCAGTACCCCGCACTCGAGGGCGCGACCTACAACGCGATCATCGGCGACACCGGTGGCCAGCTGTCGGTGCTCGCCGCCGACGACCGCGGCATCGGGCAGTTCCTGAACTCGCTCGGCCTCGAGCTCAGCGAGTACGCGAACACACTGCAGGTCGATGCGGACGGACGCGGTGTGCTGTCCTACGAGGAGATCTCGCAGCTCGACGCCGACCTGCTCGTGGTCGTCTCGCCCACCGGCGATCTCGGATACCTGACCAAGTTCGAGGCGTGGAACCGTCTTCCGGCCGTCGAGCGCGGCGCGGTCGTCTCGCTCGCCCGCAACACCGGCATGCCGAACGCCGTGGGCTTCCCGTCGGCGTTGTCGCTGAAGTGGGCCACCGACGAGATCGCTCCGATGCTCGCCGACGCCGCCGCGAAGTCCGAGTGACGGCCCGGCAATGAGCAACGGCGCCCTCTTCGATCTGCGGCCGCTGCGCGAGAGCGCGGCCTTCCGCCGGATCTTCATCGCTCGCACCATCTCGATCTTCGGTATCGGGATGCTCATGGTCGGCGTACCGATCCAGGTCTACGACCTGACCGGATCGTCGCCGATGGTGGGTCTGGTCTCCGCGCTCGAAGGGGGCGCTGCGATCGGCGGCATGCTGCTCGGCGGCATGCTCGCCGACCGCTACAACCGCAAGTTCCTGATCCTGTTCGCCCGCACCGTCTCCGGTCTCACCTTCGTCGGACTGGCCGTCAACGCCGGTCTGTCGTCGCCCTCGGTGCCGGCGATCATCGCCCTGACGGTCGTCAACGGCCTGATCGGGTCGATCAGCATCGCGGCTCTGCTGGCAGTCGTGCCCACGCTCGTCCCCAAGGACCAGCTCGTCGCCGTCGGTGCGCTCAACGTGCTCAGCGCCCGCACGGGAGCCGTCCTGTCCCCGGCGCTCGGCGGTCTCGTGATCGCGACGTTCTCGGTGGCGTGGAACTACTGGGTGGCCGCGATCGGCACCGCCGTGACCGTCACCCTGCTCTCGGGCCTGCCGGCGCTGAACCCACCGATGGCGGACGCCGGGCACGACGCCGACGCACCCGCGGAGACGGTGACCGGCTTCCTGCGCCGCGAACGCGTCGTCGGCGGGGTGATGATCGCCGGCGTCGTCGCGATGCTCGGCGGCGGTGTGCTCGTGCTCGTGCCGGCCTTTGCCGACGCGCGTTTCGAGGGCAATGCGGTCGCCATCGGCGTCATGTACGCGGCGATCGCGCTCGGCGCCGCCGCGGCCACGGTCACCAGTGGATGGCTCGGCCGTTCGGTGCGGCCCGGCCGCGTGCTGCTCACCGCCCTGGTCCTCGGATTCGTCGTCCAGGCACTGGTCGGCTTCACGTCCGTCCTGGCGCTCACCATCGTGCTGCTCGTGATCGTCGGTGTGTTCGGGGCCGTGCAGGAGGTGCTGCGCTACTCGCTGATCCAGACGCACACGCCGCACACGCTGCTGGGCCGGGTGAACGGTCTGTGGTCCGCCCAGGAGGTCGCGGGCATGTCGGTCGGTGCGCTCGTCGCGGGTCTGTTCGGCGGCATCTTCGACGCCCCGGACGCGGTCGTCTGGTACAGCGCCGCGATGGCCGTCCTCGCGCTGCTCGTGACCCTGGTGCTGCGACGACTGCGCGGCGCGACGGTGGAACCGAGCGCGCATCCGGTGACGGTCGAGTGACCGTACGCCGCGCGATCCACGGGTTCGCGTTCCTGACGCAGCGGAGCCGACCGTGTTTGCTGGGGTTCAGGGGTACTTATGAGGTGTCGTTAACGCGATCTTCACCGACACGCTTCCTCCGCCATCGAGCGAATCGCCCGTATCGGGGTTAGCGTCGGGGGTGTAGGCGGCGCAGGTGCCGTCTACACGGGAGGTCCCTGATCGTGTGGCTGACACAGTCCGAGCGAGGGGGCCGGCACCGGGCCTCCGTGGTCGTGACGACACCGGGGACCCACCGGCCCACCGAATACGTCCGGGCGGTGCCGTCCGGGCCGAGGAGCCCCACGTGAACGCAACACGCTCCGTCCCCACCCGCTCCGGCCACGCCTCCGGTACCGCCGCTGCGAAAGAATCCGCTGTACGCACCTACGTGCTGGACACTTCAGTGTTGCTCTCCGACCCTTGGGCGGTCACCAGGTTCGCCGAGCACGAAGTCGTCCTTCCGCTGGTCGTGATCGGCGAACTCGAAGGGAAACGGCACCACCACGAACTCGGCTGGTTCGCTCGCGAATCGCTGCGCCTGCTCGACGACCTGCGGCAGCGGCACGGACGCCTCGACCAGCCCATCCCTATCGGGGACGAGGGTGGCACCCTCCACGTGGAGCTCAATCACACCGACCCCATGGTCCTGCCCGCGGGATTCCGCACCGACACCAACGACTCCCGCATCCTCGCGTGCGCCCTGAACCTGGCCACCGAGGGACGCGACGTGGTGCTCGTCAGCAAGGACATCCCGTTGCGCGTCAAGGCCGGTGCCGTCGGCCTCGACGCCGACGAGTACCACGCCCAGGACGTGGTGATCTCGGGATGGACGGGCATGACCGAACTCGAGGTCGACCGGACCCTCATCGACGAGATGTTCACCGAGGGCATCGTCGACATCGACGATGCGCGGGATCTGCCGTGCCACACGGGGATCAGGCTTCTCGGTGGCTCCTCCAGCGCGCTCGGCCGGGTCACCGCCGACAAGCGGGTGCAGCTCGTCCGCGGCGACCGGGACGCGTTCGGACTGCACGGGCGCTCCGCCGAACAGCGCGTCGCCCTCGACCTGCTGCTCGACGAATCCGTCGGCATCGTCTCCCTCGGCGGCAAGGCCGGAACCGGAAAGTCCGCGCTGGCACTGACGGCGGGACTCGAGGCCGTCCTGGAAAGACGAACCCACCGCAAGGTGGTGGTCTTCCGGCCGCTCTACGCGGTGGGTGGGCAGGAACTCGGCTACCTGCCGGGTACCGAGGCCGAGAAGATGAATCCGTGGGGGCAGGCGGTCTTCGACACCCTCGAAGGACTCGCCAGCCCGGCGGTGCTCGAGGAGGTGCTCAGCCGCGGAATGCTGGAAGTGCTGCCGCTCACGCACATTCGCGGCCGGTCGCTGCACGATTCGTTCGTCGTCGTCGACGAGGCACAGTCGCTCGAACGCAACGTACTGCTCACCGTCCTGTCGCGGCTCGGTGCGGGATCGCGCGTCGTGCTCACCCACGACGTCGCCCAGCGCGACAACCTGCGTGTCGGCCGGCACGACGGTGTCGCGGCGGTCATCGAGAAGCTCAAGGGACATCCGCTGTTCGCGCACATCACGCTCACCCGCAGTGAGCGGTCGCCGATCGCGGCGCTGGTGACGGAGATGCTCGAGGAGTTCGCTCCGGGCGCCTGACGCCCGGGCACGGCCGACACGGCGCGTCCGGCAATGCCGGACGCGCCGTCGTCGTCAGGCCTCGTCGGAGGTGTCGGTGTCCTCGGGGAGAGGGCCGAGTTCGGTCTCGAGCACTTCCTGGACGACGCGCATCGCAGCGAGTCCGGCGGGAGCGCCGCAGTACGCCGAGCAGTGGATGACGGATTCGACGATCTCCGTGCGGTCGAGTCCGTTGCGCAGGGCACCGCGGACGTGTCCGCGCAGTTCGTTCTCGGCACGCAACGCGATGAGCATGCCCAGGTTGAGCAGGCTGCGGCTGCGGCGGTCCAGGCCGGGGCGCGACCACACGGCGCCCCAGGCGTGCTCGGTCACGAACTCCTGCATCGCCTCGGAGTCGGTGCCACGGGAACGCTCGAACGCCCGCTCGACGAAGTCGTCACCCATCACTTCGCGCCGGATCTCCAGACCCGTCGTGAATCCCGGAGTGTGCTCGGCGTCGGACATGTCATCGCTCCCTGCTGATCCGTCGCCGAACGGTTCGGCGACGAACGGATTCTATGCGGGCAGCCTCGGGAAGCGGTGAGGGCGAGGAGCGTCAGGAGCGACGCAGGACGGCGCGCAGGACGCCCACGACGGTTCCACGAAGGAAGGTGAGGACGTCGAAGTGGTCGTCCCACAAGGCGATCCGCCCGTCGCGCAGTTCGAAGGTGCCGCACACCCAGAACTCGATGCTCACCGGCCCCAAGCGCAGGATGTCGGTGCGTTCGGTGAGCACGATGTCGCCCTCGGCTGCGATGTGGTGGACGACGACGCCGAAGCCCACCGAAGGTCGCGCGAGACCGGCAAGGATCTTCCGGACCCGGGAACCGCCGCGGATGGTGGGGAGCCAGGTGTTGTGCCACGCGATGTCGTCGGTGATCAGCGAGGCGGCGCGGTCGATGTCCTCGGCGGCCGTTGCCTCCAGGAAATCGGTCACCGTGGCGACGGCGTCCTGCGCGGTGGCGGTCTGTGTGCTCATCGTTCTCCTCGGCGTCGGCTGCGTCGCATGGTAACGGCAGGAGACCTGGGGTGGGGCGGATTGGTGCACGGCACGGAATCACCGGAAACCGGGTTGTGTCGCCGAGGAGTCGGGCACCCTGAAATCAGGTACCCGTCCTCTCAGTGACAGGAGTGAACCGATGAATCGAATTCCCCGACGCAGAGCAGCGTTGGTGGCGGCCGCAGCGGCGATCGGACTGGTGGTCGCCGGTTGCAGCGACGACCAATCCGCGGAGGACACGGTGGGCAGCGCGACCAGCGCGGTCCAGTCCGCCGCGGAGAGCGTGGCATCCGGGGCGGAGAGCGCCGTCGAATCGATCACGCAGGGCGACGATTCGCCCGAGGCCGACGAGCCCGCGGCGGATCGGTCCAGTGCGGTGCCGGGACCGGACGGCGAGCAGGTCGAACTCAGCGGGCCGATCCTGCAGAAGTACGCCGAGGTCGGCGGTGCGTCCAGCCCGCTCGGCGCCGCGACCGGCCAGCAGGAGGAAGTCGGCGACGGTTACGTCGCGGAGTTCGAGGGCGGCATCATCGCGTGGAGCCCCGACACCGATTCCCACATCGTGTGGGGTGAGATCCGCACGGCCTGGGAGGCCGCGGGTGGTGCCGGTGGCGACCTGGGCTTCCCGATCACCGACGAGGAACAGACCCCCGACGGTGCGCGAAGCAACTTCCAGTTCGGTTACATCACGTGGGCGCCCGGCGCCGGGACCGAGGTGGTCCAGGAATGAGGTGACTCCCCGACTCGCTGAGCCCTCGCTATCCGCTCACGTTTTCGCCATCCGCTACAGCAATTGCTGTAGCGGATGGCGAAAATCGTAGCGGATGCAGACAGGTCGATCGGAACCCTGCGGGTCAGGACTTCTCGTCCACCCGCGTCATCGCCAGGACGTCGAGGCGGCGGTCCAGTTCCTCCTCGCTCAGGCGGTCGCCGACGAGGCCGCGGTCCACGACGGTCTGACGGATCGTCTTCTTCTCCTTCAGCGCCTCCTTGGCGACGGCGGCCGCCTCCTCGTATCCGATCGCGGAGTTGAGGGGAGTGACGATCGACGGCGACGACTCCGCCAGTGTGCGCAGATGTTCGACGTTCGCGACCAGCCCGGTGATGCAGCGATCGGCGAACAGTCGGGAGACGTTGGCGAGCAAACGAATCGACTCGAGGACGTTGCGGGCCATCACCGGGATGTAGACGTTGAGTTCGAACGCCCCGGCGGCGCCGCTCCACGCCACAGTGGTGTCGTTGCCCACCACCTGTGCGGCGACCTGCGTAACCGCTTCGGGAAGAACGGGATTGACCTTGCCCGGCATGATCGAACTACCGGGCTGCAGATCGGGGAGCTGGATCTCGGCCAGACCCGTGAGCGGACCGGACCCCATCCAGCGGATGTCGTTGGCGATCTTCGTCAGCGACACGGCAACGGTGCGCAGCGCCCCGGACACCTCGACCAGAGCGTCACGCGCGGCCTGAGCCTCGAAACTGTTGCGGGCCCCCTGCAACTCGTCGAGCCCCGTGGTCTCGACGAGCACGGCCACGACACGCGCCCCGAAATCCGCCGGTGCGTTGAGGCCCGTGCCCACCGCGGTACCGCCGATCGGCAGTTCGCCGAGGCGGGGGAGGGTCGCGCGGAGACGTTCGATCCCGGCCTCGATCTGGCGGGCGTAACCACCGAACTCCTGGCCCAGGGTCACCGGGACCGCATCCATCAGGTGCGTACGACCCGACTTGACGACCGTGCGCCACTCCTTCGCCTTCTCGGCGAGGGCACCGTGCAGGTGCTCGAGGGCGGGGATCAGATCCTTCACCGTCGCCTCGGTCGCGGCGACATGCGTCGCGGTGGGGAAAGTGTCGTTCGACGACTGCGACATGTTGACGTCGTCGTTGGGGTGGACCGTGACGCCGGCCTTCGCGGCGAGCGACGCGATGACCTCGTTGGTGTTCATGTTCGAGCTCGTGCCCGAACCGGTCTGGAAGACGTCGATCGGGAACTGGTCGTCGTACTCACCCGCGGCGATGGCATCGGCGGCCGCGACGATCGCGTCGGCCTTGTCGGGGTCGAGCAGACCCAGGTCCTTGTTCACCCGGGCGCAGGCGCTCTTGAGCAGACCCAGCGCGCGGATCTGTGCGCGTTCGAGTCCACGGCCCGAGATCGGGAAGTTCTCCACGGCGCGCTGCGTCTGGGCGCGCCACAAGGCGTCGACCGGAACCTGGACCTCGCCCATCGTGTCGCGTTCGATACGGAACTGCTGAGAAGACTGTTCGGTGTCGGTCATGTCCTCCACGTTATGCCGCCGGAACGAACGAGGAGGGGCACTGCACCAGAACTCGGTGCAGTGCCCCTCCTCGGAAGGATCGGTGACGATCAGGGCAGTGACGATCAGGGCAGTGATGATCAGGGCAGTGATGATCAGGGCAGTGATGATCAGGGCATGGGCGGCGGGGAGCCGGCGACACCGTGGAAGTCGATGGACGAGAACTCGCTGAGCTTCTGCAGGCGGTGGTACGCCTCGATCATGCGGACCGTGCCCGACTTGCTGCGCATCACGATCGACTGCGTCTCCGCGCCCCCGGCGGAGTAGCGGACGCCGCGGAGCAGCTCACCGTCGGTGACGCCGGTCGCGCAGAAGAAGATGTTCTCGCCGGTGACGAGATCGGTGGTGGTGAGGACACGGTCGAGATCGTGTCCGGCGTCGATCGCCTTCTGGCGCTCGGCGTCGTCCTTCGGTGCCAGGCGACCCTGCAGCGCACCACCCATGCAGCGCATCGCGGCCGCGGCGATGATGCCCTCGGGGGTACCGCCGATGCCGAGCAGCATGTCGACACCCGAACCCGGACGTGCAGCGGCAATCGCGCCGGCGACGTCGCCGTCGGAGATCAAACGGATGCGGGCACCCGCCTCGCGCACCTCCCTGATGATCTGCGCGTGGCGCGGACGGTCGAGGATCGTCACGGTCAGGTCGGCGTGCGCGATGTTCTTCGCCTTCGCGACACGGCGGATGTTCTCCGCGATCGGGGCGGTGATGTCGATGACGTCGGCGGCCTCGGGACCGACGGCGATCTTCTCCATGTAGAACACGGCGGACGGATCGAACATCGCGCCCCGCTCGGCCACGGCGAGCACCGCGATCGCGCCGGGAGCGCCCTTCGACATGAGGGTAGTGCCGTCGATGGGGTCGACCGCGACGTCGCACAGCGGACCGTCGCCGTTGCCGACCTCCTCACCGTTGTACAGCATGGGCGCTTCGTCCTTCTCGCCCTCACCGATCACGACGACACCCTGCATCGACACGGAGCTGACCATGTGCCGCATCGCGTCGACGGCGGCGCCGTCGCCACCTTCCTTGTCGCCGCGTCCGACCCACCGGCCGGCCGCCATCGCCGCGGCTTCGGTGACGCGGACCAGTTCGAGCGCGAGGTTGCGGTCCGGAGCTTCGCGGCGTGGGGTGCTGGCCGTCATGGGCTACTGCCTCCTGGAGACTTTTCGGTCGACGCGGGTTGCGCCGGCAGAGGGAGCGGGCGCCGAGGGCGCCCGCACGATCCGTGTGTGTCGCGTGGCTATTGTCTCATCACGGCCGATGGTGTGGGCTGTCGGACCCGCCCGGCCTGAGCCTGCCCGTTTCGTAGCTGTCAGACTGGACGGGTGGCATCCAAGAAACCTCGCATCCTGCAAGACGGTCGAGATATGGCGTGGTCGCTGATCCCGCTGCTCGTGCTGATCCTCTTCATCGCGGCGATCGCCAGCCAGTGCGAGTTCAAGCCCGGCGGACCCACGGCGGGTCCCGTGCCGAGCTTCGACATCGATGCCGGCCTGAAGTACGACGCGGCGGAACTCGGATTCCCGATCCGCCACCCCGAGGTGCCCGAGGACTGGCAGCCCAACTCCGGTAGCCGCAGCATCGTTTCCGGTAACCAGGGCGGCGATTCGAGCACCGTCGGTTTCATCACTCCTGCAGGTCGCTACGTGCGCTTCACCCAATCGGATGCCGGTGAGGACGAACTGGTGCGATTCGTCGCCGGAGGTGCCCGCACCGCCACCGACACCAGGTCCGTCGAGGGCCACGACTGGGTGGTCTACGGCGGCGAGGGCGTCGAAGCGCTCTGGGTGTCGGACTTCGGCGACGTGCGCATCCTGATCGGTGGCTCCGGCGACGAGGCCGAGTTCACGACCCTGGCCACCGCCGCGGGCAGGGCCGAGCCCCTCGAACCCTGATCCGGGTCGGAGCGACCGAGCCCTGATCGTGAGCTCGGTCGAGGTCAGTCCTCGTCCTCGTACTCGTCGTCTTCGTCCTCGTCGTCCGCGAGGGAGAGCGCCTGCTCGACACGTTCGCGGGCGCCGGCGAGATGTTCCTCGCAGCGCTGCGCGAGTGCCTCGCCGCGCTCCCACAGCTGCAACGAGTCGTCGAGGTCGAGTCCGCCCTGCTCGAGCATCTTCACGACGTTGACGAGTTCGTCCCGAGCTCGCTCGTAGCCGAACTCCCGCACATCGGCGTTGGCGTCGTCGGTTCCCGCGTTCGTCACTGTCCTGATCTTCCTTGTCGTTCGTGTCCCATGACGGCGGCGCGGGCCGCGCCGTCCGCCACGCGCACTCGCAGCTGGGTGCCGATGGGCATCTCGTCGAGTGTGCGTACCACTTCGGGGGCGCTGCCCGGCACGATCCGCTGGACCACGGCGTAGCCACGCGCCAGGGTCGCCGCGGGCCCGAGGGTCGCCAACCGTGCCCGCAGATGTTCGAGCGTCGACGATTGCGACGAGATCAATCGCGTGACGTCGCGTCGTGCCGCGTGCTGCAACCGCTCGATCTCCTCGTTCCGCCGGTCGAGATCGCGGAATGGATCGGCCAGGACGGGACGGTCGCGCAACTGTGCGATCACGTGTTCCTCGCGCCGGACCCAGTTGCGCAGCGCCGCCGCCGACCGTGCTCTCAGTTCGTCGACGAGATCGAGTTCGGCAACCGCATCGGGTACGACGCGCTTCGCGGCGTCGGTCGGGGTCGCGGCCCGCAGGTCGGCGACGTGATCACAGAGCGGACTGTCGGGCTCGTGGCCGATCGCGCTGACCACGGGCGTCGTACACGCGGCGATCGCGCGGCACAGCGCCTCGTCGGAGAAGGGCAGCAGATCCTCGACGCTGCCGCCGCCGCGGGCGAGGACGATCACGTCGACGTCCGGGTCCTTGTCGAGTGCTTCGATGGCGTCGATGAGTTGCGTGACCGCGGTCGGGCCCTGCACCGTCGCGTGGCGGACGTCGAACTGCACGGCCGGCCAGCGACGCTGCGCGACCGACAGCACGTCGCGTTCGGCCGCGCTGCCGCGGCTGGTGACCAGACCGACGCGGCGCGGCAGGAAGGGGAGGGGGCGCTTCAACCGCGGGTCGAACAGTCCCTCGGCCGCGAGCAACGCACGCAGTCGTTCGAGCCGCGCGAGCAGTTCACCGATACCGACGGCCCGGATCTCCGTGACTCGCAGCGCCAGACTGCCGCGGCCGGGCCAGAAGGTCATCTTCCCGAACATGATCACGCGGCTGCCCTCGGTGAGCGGCACCCCCGATTGCTGCAACAACTGGGGTGAACAGGTCACCTGCAGGGACATGTCCACCGACGGGTCGCGCAGGGTCAAAAACGCCGTCCGCGTCCCGGGGCGGGCGTTGATCTGCGTGATCTGCCCTTCGACCCAGATGGTGCCGAGCTTGTCGATCCACCCGGCGACCTTCTGCGCCACGGTGCGGACGGGCCAGGGCTGCTCCGCGGAGTTCGGGCGTGCCGCGTTCTGTCCGGCCGTCACTTGTTACGCGCGCTCGTGATCCGGTTCGACAGCATCGTCACGAACGGAGTACGCGCGGCGTGAGCATTCTCGTATTCGAGCACCGCTGTGAGCTCGTCCACCGACAGTGCGCGC
Source organism: Rhodococcus sp. 2G (assembly GCF_001886355.1). Classification (NCBI taxonomy): domain Bacteria; kingdom Bacillati; phylum Actinomycetota; class Actinomycetes; order Mycobacteriales; family Nocardiaceae; genus Rhodococcus; species Rhodococcus sp. 2G. The sequence goes on from NZ_CP018063.1 coordinate 454,833, forward strand.
AGGCGGGCACGCAGTTGGGCGAGGGTCAGCGAGTCGTAGTCGAGGTATTCGACGATCTCGGAACGATCGTCGGAGGCGACCTTCGTGTCCGTGGTCTCGCCGATCTTCGTGACCTCGGCGTCTGCGGACTTCGCGGCGGCCTTCTTCGGAGCAGACTTCTCGGCTGCCGTCTTCTTCGCGGGCCCCTTCGTCGTCGCGGTGCCGGCCTTTACCGGTGCGGCCTGCTCGGCCACGGGTGCGTCGGCTTCGGTGGCCGGCGGGATCGAGTACAGGGCGAACCGGCCGGGAGCGCCGTTCGCGGCGCTGTTCGTCGAGGTCGCGGTCTCGTCCGAAGGGGTCGAGCCGTCGTCGTCGAAGGTCGCCCACTGTGCGGTCTCGGCGGGCTCCGCTCCGAAGATCTCGAAGAACTGGTCGCCCTTGATGGCGAACGAGGTCATGATCTGCTGCACTCGCATCGTCGTCTGCAGGATCTGGCTCACCGTCGTCATCGGCAACGAAACGGCTGTGCTCGGCAGCTTGAGGGTCTCTTCGTACGCGGTGACAGCAACGCCGGCAGCCACCCGTGCCAGGAACGGTGGACGGATCATGCCCCAAGACTGCCCGATGATCGGCGTGATTGGTAGCCGGGGAGCACGTCGGCTGCGAGCTGGAAAGCCACACTCCGACGCGCCCCGTACTCTGGAGGTATGTCTGCGCCTGTTCCTCTCGAAGTCGGGATCACACGGTCCGCCGGTCTCTCCACCTCCGGAAAGCGCGTCCTGCTCGCCGAGCCGCGCGGCTACTGCGCCGGCGTCGACCGCGCCGTCGAGACCGTCGAGAAGGCGCTCGACAAGTACGGTGCGCCGATCTACGTCCGCAAGGAGATCGTGCACAACCGCCACGTCGTCGACACGCTCGCCGACCGCGGCGTGGTGTTCGTCGACGAGACCGACGAGGTGCCCGAGGGTGCCGTGCTCGTGTTCTCGGCGCACGGTGTGTCGCCCGCGGTCCACGAATCGGCCGCTGCCCGGCAGCTGCGCACCATCGACGCGACCTGCCCGCTGGTGACGAAGGTCCACCAGGAGGCCAAGCGCTTCGCCCGCGACGACTTCGACATCCTGCTCATCGGTCACGAGGGCCACGAGGAGGTCGAGGGCACCGCAGGTGAGGCCCCCGACCATGTGCAGCTCGTCGACGGTCCCGACGCCGTCGATTCGGTGACCGTGCGCGATCCGTCGAAGGTCATCTGGCTGTCCCAGACCACCCTGAGCGTCGACGAGACGATGCAGACCGTGCAGCGTCTGCGCCAGAAGTTCCCGCAGCTGCAGGATCCGCCGAGCGACGACATCTGCTACGCCACGCAGAACCGCCAGGTCGCGGTGAAGGCGATGGCGCCCGAGTGCGATCTGGTGATCGTCGTGGGGTCGCGGAACTCGTCGAACTCCGTGCGGCTCGTCGAGGTCGCCCTCGGTGCGGGTGCCCGGGCAGCGCACCTGGTCGACTACGCCAAGGAGATCGATCCGGCCTGGCTCGAGGGTGTCGAGACCGTCGGCATCACCTCCGGCGCGTCGGTCCCCGAGATCCTCGTTCAGGGCGTCGTCCAGTTCCTCGACGAGCGCGGTTTCCACGACGTGCAGTCGGTGACGACCGCCAACGAGACCCTGGTGTTCGCTCTCCCGCGCGAACTGCGCGCGTCGCGTCGCTGAACCGGGTAGTTCCGTAGAGCGAAGACGACCGGTCACCGCCGTGAATCGGCACGTGACCGGTCGTCTTCGTCGTGTGGGTCAGTCCTCGTAGCGGTCGCGGTACCGCACGCGCGGCGGCTCGTAGCCCTGCGTGGGTGCGGGGGAGGGCGCCGGTCGACCGGTGTCCGGCTCGGGTGCGGGACGGCGCCGCGGCTCGCGGACCTCCGGCTGCACCGGGTCCGCAGGTCGGGGAGCGCGGGTACGCCGGGGAGCGGGCTGCTCGGCGGTCGGGGATTCGGGACGGACGCGGCGACGGGATCGGGTGTCGGCGACCTCCCGGACCGACGCCTTCGCGGCCGGCGTCCCGCGGCCCGAAGCGGTGCGACGTGCATCCGCAGGGGTGGCCGTCGCCGGTCGCCCCCGGCCCGCACGCCTGGTCGGCCGGTCGTTTGCAGCGCGTGTCGGCCGGTCGCCCGCGGCGCGAGCGGGGCGGTCCTTCGCGGTTCCGGTCTTCGCTGCCCGCGGCTTCGCCCGCTCTCGCGGCGCACGGGCACGTACTCCCGTGTTCTGTCGGGTCACGAAGATCCGGAAACCGCCGATGGCCAGTGCCAGGAGTGTCGCCACCAGCATCGCCGGGAAGCGGTTCACCAGCGGATAGGCGACGTTGAGCGCGAGATCCTTCAATCCGCCGGTGCTGGCGGAGGAGACGATCTCCTGACCGATCGGCACCGCGAGGAGCAGCAGCAGAGGCGGCTGGGCCATGGCCGTGAACAGTCCGCGATAGCGCACCGCCACCACGGCCGCGACGCAGCCGAGCACGTAGAAGACAGTGAACGCAGAGGTCAGCTCGTTCCCGCGTGCGCTGTCGAGCAGCACCCCGAGAAGCGTCGTTCCGGCTGCGATCGCCACGGCACCCCACCAGGGCACACCGGGCACCGTAGGCACCAACGACCGCATGTCGAGCGGCACCGCCGAACGTGCACGTTGGGTTGCAGACACAACGTAGACATTAGCGTGGCGATGTCAGCTCGCTTCGTCGACAGGACCGTCCGCCACTGCTCTTTCTGCCAGAGTGCTGCGTCGCGGCCAAGCGTCGACACGCTGCACCTCGGGCACCTCACCGTCGAATATTTCCAGGTCGTGGAGTTTGCGGGCCGTCACGCCCACCCGGGTGTCCATCGACGAGACCGTCATGTTGAACGAATCGACGGCCTTGCCGAGCTGGTTGCCGAGCCGATCGAGGTGGGAACCGACCACACCGAGCCGTTGGTACAGTTCACGGCCCAATCGGTGGATGGTCGCGGCGTCGCGGGAGAGCGCCTCCTGCCGCCAGGTGTGTGCGATCGTGCGCAGCAACGTGACGAGCGTGGTCGGTGTGGCGAGGATGACGTTCCGGGCGAAAGCGTGCTCGAGCAGATCGGGATCGGCGCCGAGCGCGGCATCGAGGAACGGATCGCCGGGGACGAACAACACGACGAACTCGGGCGTCGGGTCGAACGACTCCCAGTAGGCCTTCGCCGCCAGTTGGTCGATGTGGGTGCGCAGTTGGCGTGCGTGGCGCGTGAGGTGCCGGTCGCGCTCGTCGGGCTCCTCGGCCTCGGCGGCATCCAGATAGGCGGCGAAGGGCACCTTCGCGTCGACGACGATCTGTTTGCCACCGGCGAGGTAGACGAGCAGGTCGGGGCGCACCCCGTCCTTGCTCACCTGGGTGTCGAAGTCGCAGTGCCGGACCATCCCGGCGAGCTCGACGACGCGTTCGAGCTGGATCTCGCCCCATCGTCCGCGGATCTGCGGCGCGCGCAGCGCGGTGACCAGCTGCTGGGTCCGCGTGGACAGCAGCTGCGACGCGCGGTGCATGCCCTCGACCTGCTCGCTCAGCCCGGCGTAGGCGTGCACGCGGTTGCGTTCGACGTGTTCGACCTGCCGGGCCAGCGCTCCGACGGCCTCGTTCAACGGGCCGACGAGCCGCGAGACCTGGTCGCCGATGGCACCGGACTGCCGGCGCGCGGCATCCTCGCTCACCGCTGCCAGCGACTGACGCAGCTGCTCCTCGTTGTCCCGCAGGGCTGCCAGCTGCGCCTCGGCACGGGCTGCGCGTTCGCCGTCGCGGGTGGCCCGCAACAGCCAGCCGAGCACCACCCCGAGACCGAGCGCGACGAGCAGGCCGAGTGCCGTGAGTGCTGTCATGTGGCGGATGATGCCTCATCGATGCGACATCCACCCGACATCCGGGGATGTCGGTCCTCTCCTCTACCGTCTGTCCCATGCGGATCCTGCACACCTCCGACTGGCACATCGGCCGCACCTTCCACGGTGTCGACCTGCTCGCCGACCAGGCGCGTGCGCTGCGGGCCATCGCCGATCTGGTGGCCGAACGCCGGATCGACGTGGTGGTCGTGCCGGGCGACGTGTACGACCGGTCGATCCCGAGTTCCGACGCGGTCGCCGTGTGCAACGCCGGCCTCGAGGCCATCCGTGAGGCAGGGGCGATCATCGTCGCCACCTCCGGCAACCACGACTCGCCGGTCCGGCTCGGTGCCGGCGCTGCCTTCGCCGCGCACGGGGGTCTGCACCTGATCACCCGCGTATCTCAGATCGACAGCCCTGTCGTCCTGCACGACGAGCACGGCCCGGTCCGCTTCTACGGCATCCCGTATCTCGAACCCGAGATCACCCGCGCCGAGCTCGGCGTGCCCGAGGCCCGTTCGCACCAGCAGATCCTCGACGCGGCGATGGAACGCGTGCGCGCCGATGTCGCGGATCGGCACGGCCGCACGGTCGTCCTGGCGCACGCCTTCGTCGTCGGTGGCGAGCCCAGCGACTCCGAGCGGTCCATCTCCGTCGGCGGGGTCGAGACGGTCGCCGCGTCGTCGTTCGACGGTGTCGACTACGTCGCGCTCGGTCACCTGCATTCCCCGCAGACGGTGAGCGAGACGGTCCGGTACTCGGGATCGCCGTTGCCGTACTCCTTCGGCGAGCGCTCGCACCGCAAGGCGGTCTTCGTCGTCGACCTCGACGCCTCGGGTGCGGCGTCCGTCGAGCGGGTCGATCTCCCGGTGATCCGCGAATTGACTCGTCTCGAAGGCGAACTGGACGATCTGCTCGCCGATCCGGCGCATGCCGCCGTCGAGGAGCACTACGTCTCCGCGGTGCTGACCGACGCGATCCGCCCGCTCGACGCCATGCGTCGCCTGCAGGAGCGGTTCCCGTACGCCGTGCACGTCGAATGGCAGCGACCGGCCGGGTCCACGGAGGGCAGCTACCGCGACAAGGTGCGCGGGCGCAGTGATCGCGACATCGCCGCGTCGTTCCTCACCGATGTGCGTTCCGAGCCGTCCGAACGCGAGCGCGGCTGGATCGACGAAGCGTTGAGGGAGGTCGACCGTCGTCGTGGCATCGGCGACGAGACCGACACGCAGTGGCGGACGGACGTGCCGGCATGAGACTGCACCACCTCGAGATCACGGCCTTCGGTCCGTTCGCCGACACCGTCGAGATCGACTTCGACGAGCTCGGCGCCGATGGGTTGTTCCTACTGCACGGGCAGACGGGCGCGGGCAAGACGTCGATCCTCGACGCGGTCGCGTTCGCGCTCTACGGCACCGTCCCCGGTGCTCGCTCCGAGGGGCGCCGGTTGCTGTCCGACCACGCACGGGTGGGTGCTGTGCCGACGGTCCGGCTCGAGGCGACCATCGCGGGTCGCCGTCTGGCCATCGAACGCAGCCCCGAGTTCGAACGCCCGAAGAAGCGCGGCACCGGCACGATCAAGCAGCAGGCCAAGGCGAATCTCACCTGGCTCGACGGGTCGGGGGAGAACCTGTCCCGCGCCCAGGAGATCGGCGACGTCGTCAAGTCGTTGCTCGGGATGAGCGCCGAACAGTTCTTCCAGGTGGTGCTCCTTCCGCAGGGCGACTTCGCCCGGTTCCTGCGTGCGAACAGCGAGGAGCGCGGCAGGCTGCTCGAGCGTCTGTTCGACACCACCCGTTTCGGCGACGTCGAGCAGTGGTTCCGCGATCGGCGCGGTGCCGGAACGAAACTGCTTGCCGAGCAACAGAAGAAGGTCGAAGTGCTCGCGGCGAAGGTGGCCGCGTCGGCCGGGATCGAGGCGGGAGCCGACGCCGATCCGGTGGAATGGGCGGGCCGCCTGCTCGCCGAGGCCGCCGAGAGCCGCGACGACGCCGCCGCAGCGCTTGCACGAGTCCGCGCCGTCGACGAGGTCAACCGGCGCAGGCTCGACGAGACCGTCGCTCTCGCCGACCGACTCCGCCGCCGCCGCGACGCCCTGAACATCCTTGCCGAACTCGAGCAGACGCAGACGCAGCGCGTCGCCGTGACAGCCGAACGCGACGCCGCGCATCGCGCGGTGAGCGTCGCGGTCGTCGATCGGGAGGCCGCCCGCCTCGCGCGCGAGGCCGATGCCGCCGTGGCGCGCGCCGAGACGGCCGCCGCGCCGCTCCGCAACGACGACGAAGGACGCGAACTCCTCCAGGCTGTCGGGCCGATGTCGTCCGCCGCCGACCGCGACATCATCCGACCTCGATGCGAGGAATGGTCCTCGGAGGCAGCGCGACTCGACGTCCTACTCGATCGCCGTCGTCGTCTCACCGAGCTCGAGAACGAACGCGAGAAGTTCGCCGGACGTCGCCGTGCCCTCACCGACGAGCGTCGGCAGGTGATCGACGAGCGCGCCGCGCTGCCCGAACGATCGACCGCCGCTGCTGATGCGGTCGCCGAGGCCGAACGCGCAGCCGCGATGCTCCTCGGCCTGTCCACCGCACGCGACCGTGCCGCCGACGCGCTCGACGCCGCCACCGAACTCGCTTCGCGCCGAAACGAACTCGAACGGCTCGAAGCCCGGGTACTGCAACTGCACTCCGAACACAACCACGCACGCGACGCGCACCTCGACGTCCGGCAGCGCCGGATCGACGGAATGGCAGCCGAACTCGCCGCGCGTCTCACCGACGGCGAACCGTGCATGGTCTGCGGTTCCACCGAACATCCCGAGCCCGCGCGCCCGGCTCCCGACACTGCGACGAAGGCAGACGAGGAACGCGCCCACGCCGCCGAGCAACGCGCCGCCACCGCGCTGAGCGAAGCACGCGAGGCCGTCACCGAACTCTCCGGGATCGTCGCCGTCCTCCGACAGCGTTGCGGCGACGCCGAACTCGCCGAACTCACCACCGCCCACGCCGAGGCGGTCCGCGCCCACAACGAGGCCGCCACCGTCGCCGGTCGGCTCGACCATCTGCGCGCGACGGTCGAGGACCTGCGCAAACTCGACACGGTGCTGGCCGAACAGGAGAAGCGGCTCGACGCCGAACTGTCCGAACTCGCCCGCGAGGACGCGGTCCGCGCGGCCGAGATCACGGAGATCCGCGAGCGCATCGTCGAGGCCGTCGGCGACCTCGACCTGCTCGCCCCGCGACGGAGGACGGTCGCGGCACTGTCCGCCGCCGCCACCGCGCTGCTCGACGCCCGCACCGCCGCCCTGCAGGCGCGCACGGCCGCCGACGAACGCGCCGCCGACGCCCGCACCGCAGCCGCGGAGGCGGGCTTCACCGACCTCGACAGCGCCCGCGCAGCTGTCCGGACACCCGAGCGGCTCGCCGAGATCGACCGCGTCCTGCGCGCCGCCGACGACGAACGCGCGGTGGCTACCTCCACGCTGAACGACCCGGCGATCGCGGCCCTCACCGGCGACGAGGTCGCTGACGTGACGGCCGCGCGCGCAGCGGTGGACGACGGTGCCGCGGCGGTCGAGGCCGCCCTGAGCGCGGCCACCGAGGCCGAGCGCCGGCACCTCGACATCGAGAACTACTCCCGGCGACTCGAGCGTGCCTGCGCCGAACTCGTCCCGCTGCTCGACGAACACGCCGAACTCTCCGCGCTCGCCGACGTCGTCGCCGGAATGGGGTCGAACGCCAAGAAGATGTCGTTGCGCTCGTACGTGCTCGCGGCGCGACTCGAGGAGGTCGCCGACGCCGCCTCCGAACGCCTGCGCAGGATGTCCGGCGGTCGCTACGAGTTCGTGCACTCCGACGCGGCCGAAAGCAGGGGGCGTCGCGGCGGTCTCGGTCTCGACATCCACGACGAGTACACCGGCGCCGTGCGATCGACGAAGACACTGTCGGGCGGCGAGTCCTTCCAGGCGTCCCTCGCCCTTGCCCTCGGCCTCGCCGACGTCGTCGCCGCCGAGGCCGGCGGGCTCGTGCTCGACACGATGTTCATCGACGAAGGGTTCGGTTCACTCGACGCCGACGCCCTCGAAGCGGTCATGGGGGTGCTCGACGAACTGCGCGCGGGAGGCCGCGTGGTGGGCGTGGTCAGTCACGTCGACGAGATGCGGCAGCGGATCCCGAGCAGGCTGCACGTCATCCGTGGCCGCTCGGGATCGACCGTCCGCGTCGCGAGCTGACCGCCCCTCAGTCCTCGGAGGCGGCCGGTGCCGGAGAGGCCGGCTTCGGATCGGGCACCGAGGTGTCGCCCGGAGCCGGGAGTGCCTTCGTCTCGTCGTCCTCGCCTTCACTGGCGCGCTCGTCGATCTGTTCGCCGATGTAGCGGATGACCACCGCGGCCACCGCCGCGACCGGCACCGCCAGGAACGCACCGACGATCCCGAACAGCGACGAGCCGGCCGTCACCGCGAGCAGCACCACGGCCGCGTGCAGGTTCATCGACCGCGACTGCAGCACCGGTTGCAGCACGTTCCCCTCGATCTGCTGCACCGCGATGATGAGGACCAGCACGATGATCGCGGTCGTGAAACCGTTGGCGACCAGCGCCACGAGGACTGCCAACGCACCCGCGACGAACGCACCGACGATGGGAATGAACCCGCCGATGAAGGTGAGGATCGCCAGGACGGGTGCGAGCGGGACTCCGAGGATCAGCAGGCCGATACCGATGAAGAGGGCGTCGATGAAGCTCACCAGGGCCTGCGTGCGGATGAACCCGCCCAGCGTGTCCCACATGCGGCCGAGTACCGCTTCGAGGTGACGTCCGGCGCGGCCACCGCTCACACGGTGCAGCCACGGGAGGAAGCGCGGACCGTCCTTGATGAAGAAGAACGTCAGCACGAGGACGAGAGCGAGCGTGACGAGCAGTGAGCCCGCCGTGCTGACACCGGAGAAGACACCGCCCGCGATGGTGGCAGCACTGCCCTGCACTCGTTCGACCACGGCGTGGACGGCATTGTCGAGTTGCTCGTCGCGCAGGTTGATCGGGGGTCCCTTCACCCACTCCTGCACGGTGTTGATGCCTTCGGTGGCCTTGTTGGCCAGGTCGGGCATCTGGGAGACCACCGACGGGACGATGCCGGCGATGATGCCGCCGACGATCGCGAAGAACATCACGAGGGTCAGGCCGGCCGCAGCAGCCGGAGGAACGCCGCGTTTGGTCATGAAGCGGGTGGGCGGCCACAGGATCGTGGAGACGACGATCGCGAGGGCGACCGGCAGCACGATCACCCACATCTTCTCGATGATCCAGCCGATCACCACCGCACCGGCGGCGATGACGACCAGGCAGGCCGACCACTTGGCGAGCCAGATTCCGCCCGTGCCCAGCAGGCTTCCGCGGTCGGGTTCAGCCGACGGCTTCCCACTGCTGTTTCCGCTGGGCGCGGTCTTCGATTCGGTCAACGACGGTCCTTCCGACATGTATCGAGCTCGATACCGATCGACAGTCGCCAATCTACGGTCACCGAGCGCCGCGCGTGGTCCGGACGACACGCCGGAAACGGCGCTGAAGGGTCCCCTGCCGTGGCATTCTCGAAACGTGACGAACCGAACGAGCACGACCCGACTCCTGCGTGTGTCCGCTGCGACTGTGGCGATCGCCGCCGCCTTCGCGCTCACCGCGTGCAGCTCCGACGACACTCCCAGCGACGAGGACGTGCGCTCCTCGGCGGATGTCGCGGTCACGAGCGTTCAGGAGCAGGCAGAGGGCGCCATCTCGTCGGTGCAGAGCGTCGCGTCCAGCGCGGCCGAGCGGGCCGGCGACATCTTCGACAAGGCGAAGCTCGATGTCTTCGTCGCGGCCTTCCGCACCGGTTACCCGCAGCTGTCGGCCGACCGGGAGACGCAGGACATCGAGTCCATCGTCACCGAGACCTGCCCTCTCATCGACGATGGTGCATCCGACCAGGAAGTGAACGCGAAGGTTCAGGAAGTCGCGGCCAACGGATCGACCGTGCCCGACGGGGACCAGGCAGCGCGCATCGCACAACTGGTGCGGGTGGCGTGCGGGTGAAATGAGCGGCGGACGGCCGCGTAGAATACCGATTCCGTGAGCCTTACCCTCGGAATCGTCGGTCTTCCCAACGTCGGCAAGTCGACGCTGTTCAATGCGCTGACCAAGAACGATGTGCTGGCAGCGAACTATCCGTTCGCCACCATCGAGCCCAATGTCGGCGTCGTCGAACTGCCCGATCCGCGACTGAACCGGCTCGCCGAGATCTTCGGTTCCGAGCGCATCCTCCCGGCCACGGTGTCGTTCGTCGACATCGCCGGCATCGTCAAGGGGGCCTCCGCCGGTGAGGGCATGGGCAACAAGTTCCTCGCCAACATCCGTGAGGCGGACGCCATCTGTCAGGTCGTGCGCGTGTTCGACGATCCCGACGTGGTCCACGTCGAGGGCAAGGTCGACCCGATGGCCGACATCGAGGTCATCGCGACCGAGCTGATCCTCGCCGACCTGGAGACGATCGAGCGAGCGCTGCCGCGGCTCGAGAAGGAGTCCCGGAAGAACAAGGAACTCGTCGCTCAGCTGGAGGAGACGAAGAAGGCTCAGGCGATCCTCGAGGACGGCCGCACCATCTTCTCCGCCCAGGCGGAGGTGAAGGGCGAGCTGCTGCGCGACCTGCACCTGCTCACCGCCAAGCCGTTCCTGTACGTCTTCAACGCCGACGAGGCCGTCCTCACCAACGAGGAGCGCAAGGAGGAGCTGCGCAAGGCCGTCGCACCGGCCGACGCCGTCTTCCTCGACGCCAAGGTCGAGTCCGAGCTCCTCGAGCTCGACGAGGACGAGGCGATGGAGCTGCTCGAATCCATCGGCCAGACCGAGGCCGGTCTGAAGCAGCTCGCGCGCGCCGGTTTCCACACCCTCGGTCTGCAGACCTACCTGACGGCGGGTCCGAAGGAATCGCGTGCCTGGACCATCCGCAAGGGCGACACCGCCCCCAAGGCGGCCGGCGTGATCCACACCGACTTCGAGCGCGGCTTCATCAAGGCCGAGATCGTCTCGTTCGCCGACCTCGACGCGGCCGGTTCGATGGCCGAGGCGAAGGCCAAGGGCAAGGTCCGCATGGAGGGCAAGGACTACGTCATGGCCGACGGCGACGTGGTGGAGTTCCGCTTCAACGTCTAAACACCCTGGTTAATGGGTGTTTTATCGTCCTCAGTCCGCAGTGCGTCCGCAGTAGCCTCCGCGAAGAGCCCGTCCGCAGCTTTACGGGTCCGGTCGGAAGCATCCGGCCACAGATGCGAGTATGTAGTCAGCGTGACCGCCGCGGAGTGATGCCCAAGGGCACGTTGCACGGTCACCACGTCGCAGCCCGCTGCGATTAGCCCAGACGCATAGAAGTGCCGTAGATCGTGCAGGCGTAGATCTCTTGCGCCTGCACTTTCTCGTGTCTTGCGCCAGCGGTAGCCGACACTGTTCTGGTGCCACGGATGCTCGCCTCTGCCGGGGAACATCCACCGCTCAGGGTTGGTTCCGACGCGCCAATGCGCGCTGTGCGCCGACAGCAGATCGAGCAACCCTTGCGGGGCCGGGATGATTCGTTCGGACCCGTACTTCGGTCCACGGATCTCGACCGCGTGTCCATTGGCCTTCTGCACCTGTCGGCGAACCTGGATCTCCCGTCGTAAGAAATCGATGTCCCTGACTTGGAGGGCTGCAGCTTCCCCGAGCCGTAGACCAGCGAACGCGCAGAGTCCGACGAATGCTCGGAAGTCGTCGTCGGATCCACGGAGTAGGGCGCCGACTTCCCTGGGTGTCGGTATGACCATCGCCGCCTCGGTGCGACGAACTCGGGGGAGTGCCACGTTCTGCGACGGGTCGTGAGCGAGCATCCGGTCACGCACTGCAGCTCGCAGAACGGACCGCACGTTGTTGAAGCGGGTCTTGATCGTCGACGGCTGCAGGTCCGCGTCGACCATCGACCGCACCCACTTCTCGATATGAGACGGACGCAGGTCTGCGAGTGCCACGTCCGAGAAGATGACGCTGTTCGCTGCGAGGTTCATTGCTTGCGCGGTTCCCGTCACCCACACCTGCCGTGTGGACCACTCGCGGTAAAACGATGCGAAGGTGACTTTGCCTTTCGCGGGGTCGATGTAGGTTCCAGTGACTTGAGCTGCCGTCACCTCATCGAGCCACTGTTGAGCGTCTGTCTTTCGGGTGAATCCGCGCACGTGTTCCCGGCCGTCATCGTCGACGTACCGTGCACGCCAGCGCTTCCCCTTGCCGTGGTTCGAAGATTCGACGCGCTGCGGTTGTTTCTGCTCGTCGTAGATGGTCTTGTACCAGCGATCTTCGACGCCGGCACGCCGATTACGTTTCGGAGCCATCAGGCTGGGACTCCAACTTCAACACCTGCTTAGAGAACTCTGCGTATTCCTGACGAACTTCCTCCGCTGGCATATATCCATATCGCACAAGCCTCCCTATTTGGTCACTTACTGGTTGAACTACTCGGTGGAGTTCGCGGAGTGCATTGTGAATAAGCATTGACCTCATCAAAACGATTTGTCCTTCAGGGGACAGATCCAAGAGGCCGTTCTCTGCAAGTGTTGCATCCCGCCGAAGTGAATCAGGGTTAACGTCAAGGGCTTTGACCGACTCCTCAAGCTCTCCGATCGAATCCGATATTCCTCTGAGTGTTTTTACTCCGGTTGAAGTGACGCGTTCAATTGCCGCCTTTTGATCACGTGTTTTGTTCCTGCCTAAAAGTTCGTCTAATGGGACCTCGAACAAGGAAGACAGTGCCGCCGCTTCATCTAGCCGGATGGCCCGGGGTTTTTCAGCGTTCCGTAGTTCAATCTTGGCGATCGCTGAGGGATGGAGTTTTAACCCTTCGCCTTCGAGTTTGGCGGCAAGTTCCGCCTGGCTCCATCCGCGGGTTTCGCGCTCGATCCGCACCCGAGTACCGAACACCTGTTCGGGAGTCATCCCAACGTCTTCACTTCCCATACGGGAAAGCTAGCACCCGCTGAAGGTTGCCAACAGGCCCAAGGGTGGTGTACTTCTCGTATAGGAAGTCTCAACCCACAGGAGGAAGAAGTGGACCATCGGCGATCTCCCGTCTCATCCATTGGCGTAGACGAAGAGTTCTGGCAAGCGAAACAGGTCAGCGATCGCACGGGAATTCCGGAAGGCACTCTGCGCTACTGGGCGCATCGAGGCGACATGGGGCCCGCCAGTTTCAAACTGGGCCGCCGTCGTGTCTGGAAGAAGTCGGCTGTCATGGCGTGGCTTGCAGCACAGGAAGCCGCAACCACTACCGCAGGCGGTATCGCCTGATGCGCCGCGACGGCTACTTCGACAGAGAGCCGACCTGCGTGCGGTGCGATTACCCACGCAGACTCCACCACCTGCTCGGAGTCGAACACGACTACACCGAGCGACCGAATGAGAACGCCCCCGATGCCGGCCAGGGCATCGAGGGCAACGAATCCATCACTCACCAGAACGAGGAATCATGAACCATTCTATGCCTTCCTCCCTCGAGATCGTCGAAGCGGCGTTCTCCGCAGGGCACACCACGCTGACCGTCACCCAAGCCGCCGGCATCTGGGCGCAGCTCAACGACATGCACGACCCCGGATACACCCGCGAAGTGTGGCTCGAGCTCGCCATGATCGGCGCGAAAAGCATCCATGACAACAACCTCGCCATGATCGCCGCGTCCACCGTCGACGAGATCGACCCACCCGCAGGATTCGACGGTATCGAACCCGACGACTGGGCGATCGTCCGGAACGATCGCATCACCCGATGGTGGGGCAAGGAAATCGGAGACACCGCCGCGAGCATCGCCGTGCGCGTCATCGACGAGATCGTCGAGGGCCGCATCATCCGCCATGCCCCCGATCTCTGCATCAACGTCAGGGGTGCGTTCTCCGCATCGGAAACCCACGAGATCATCGACGCTCTGCAGGTCGCTGTTCGTGCACTCGCCGAAACAGAAGGGGTGGACGCGTGATGAGCACTCATTTCGACGTGAATCACCTCGTCACCGAATGGCACCTTTGGGTGTCCGACCAGCTCGACATTGAGGTGCCGTCCCTCTGCGGCATCCCGAGCCGTGATTGGGATGTGATCAACCCCGACACCGGCCACGAGATCTACGGCAGTGCTCCTTCCGCAATGTGCAAGCACTGCCTCGAGATCGACGACGCGCTCAACCGCGCTTCCGAGGAACGAGACGCCAAGGCAGACCACGTTCTCGTCTGGGACGAAGGCAAAATCCGCGCGGCTGCCGACGTTCGGGAGGCACTGTGAGCGACCTCTACGACTACATCGACGGCGAGCCCGTCGTCAGCGCAAAGGGACTCGCCTTGCTGCTCGGCGTCCCAGAAGACCAGGTGCGCGCCCTCGCAATGTTCCGCGGCACCGGAGTTGCAGCCCTCCCCGATGAATGGGTCAAGGCCGGCAAACGCCGTTCCAAGGAATACCAGGCTGCCACCGGACGAGACGACATGCTCGGGGCCCTCGAGTACTGGGCACAGCGGGAGGTCGGACAATGACCGATCTCGAACTGTTCCTCATCGTGGCGCTGATGGTCGAGAACATCGCACTGATCGTGGCGCACATCGTCGACCGCCAGGTCGCGGACCGCGACGGGTTCGGAGAGGACGCCACGATCGCGATGCGCCGGCGCCCCCGACTCGAACACGATCACTTCACGGAAGCACTGCAAGCAGGCAGGAGATGCAGCCCGTGACCTGACGACATCCCGCGCTCAAAGGTCTGCGAAACCACTTGAACGCTTCGGGCCGGGAGCCCGACAAAAGGCTCCCGGCCCACCAGATGAAAGGACGCAGCAGCAATGCGTCACACCAAGACTACCGCTACCGGCTCCGATGCCGCTCTAGACCACGCTCACCGCGACCTACTCGCCGTGGCGCAGCAGTGGATCTCGCACCAACCGTCGGGGACGACATTCACGGCCGCGCAAATGGCCCTGTACCTACCACCGCACGCGAACGACAAGCCTTGTCGCCTGGGAGCTCTCGTGCGTGAGTTGAATCGCCGCGGCTATATCGAGTTCCACGGATACGGTCCCCGTGCCGCTGACGGCGATTGGGACGCCCCGGCACGGGTCTGGCGTCGCACCGCCGCACGGGTCGAAGGTGAGGCCGCATGAAGGCACTCGACCGGCTCCGCGACCGCTGGCGTGACCAGGGACTGGTCTGGAAGGACGGTGCCGGCGACACCGCCTCTGCCCAGGCCCCAGGGCACTCGCCGGCCGACCGTTCGGTGACCTTCCGGCAGATCTCAGACCAGGTGCTGATGAACAGTCACGCCGACGACAAACAGGCCGTGCTCGATGCCGTAGGGCTGACCATGCGAGACCTGTTCGACGACACCGCGGGCACCAGCTACACCTACCGTGACGGCCGCACCGTGCACCGCACCTACGACGACCGCGGCCACAAGAAGTTCCGGCAGGCCGGCAACACCACGGGTCGCGACCTCTACCGCGTCGAACGCCTCGACCAGCTCGCTACCGGTACTCCGGTCTACGTCGTCGAAGGCGAAAAGGACGTGCACGCCGTTGAATCCGTCGGCGCTGTTGCCGTGTGTTCGGCGATGGGCGCCGGCAAGGCGCACCTGTTCGACTGGTCACCGTTGGCCGGGCACACCGTGGTGATCGTCGCCGACGATGACGACCCCGGCCGCCGGCACGCGATGCAGGTATACGAGATCGTCGAACCGATCGCCGCTGGTGTCGCCGTTGCCACCGCCAAGGTCGGCAAGGACGCCGCCGACCACATCGCCGCGGGATATGGACTCGACGAACTTGAGATCGTCGACCTCGGCGGCACCACGAGCCGCCGACTGAAAGTCACCCGTGGATCCGAAGTGAAGATGCAGCGCATCCGCTGGGTGATGGAGGACTGGATCCCGGCAGGATCGCTGACCCTGCTCGCAGGCCGGGAAGGACTCGGTAAGTCCACCATCGCCGCTCAGATCTGCGCTCAGGTCACCCAAGGACAGCTCGAAGGGGAATTGCACGGCACTCCGCGAAATGTGCTCTACGTGCATTCCGAGGACTCCCGGGAGTTCACCGTGGCACCGCGATTGAAAGCGGCCGGGGCGGACATGAGCCGGGTGTTGTTCGTCGATGTGGAGACTTCCCACACCGATTCGGGAACATTGATCCTGCCACTCGACACGTTCGCGCTCGAAAAGGTCATTGCACAGCACCAGGTCGCATTCGTGGTCCTCGATGCCGCTACTTCGTCGATGTCTTCGGAACTGTCCGGCAAGGACGACCGTGCGGTCCGGCAGTACCTCGAACCTCTCGCACAGCTCGCCTCGAGACAGGGCTGTGTCGTGTTCGGGCTGTGCCATTTCGGGAAAAGGGACGGAGCTGACACCGGGAAACTGATCCTCGGGTCGATCGCCTGGTCTCAGGTGGCGCGTTCGGTGCTGTCCGTCGCCAAGGACGAGGACAGCGGCAACCTCGTGGTGACCAACACCAAGGGCAACCTTGCACCCCGCATCCGATCGATGGAGGCGACACTCGTCTCGACCACCGTCATGACCGAGGACGGACCGGCGGAGGTCGGCGCACTGCACTGGCTGGGAGAAACCACCCGGGACGCGCGAGAGCTTCTCGCCGAACCGGACGGGACCGATCGCGAGGACCGTAACGAGGCTGAAGTGTGGCTCGAGGACTACCTCACCGAGCACGGCCGCACCCCCGCCAAGGACGTGAAGAACGACGCCCGCAAAGCTGGCATCGCTGAACGCACCCTCAAGCGCGCAGCGAAGGAACTCGGCGTCGTCTACACCACCGAAGGATTCCCGAGAACGACCCGATGGGCACTGCCCACACAGTCGGGCCACGACGAACAGTCGGACCTCATACATGGCCCCACTGGCCCTACTGGCCCAACTGGGCGTGACCTGCGGAAACGCAGTGGCCCCATTGAGGCAGATTCCCAGTCGGGCCACACATCCGTGAATGGCCCCACTGGTGACCCGACCGCTGTTCCGGGGTGCCCCGAGTGCGGATTTCCCCTCGACGGGGTAGCGACCGGCCGGGCGATGCACGCCGACTGCGAACGCCGCGCCCAGCAATCGACCGCACTCTTCGGAGGTGATGCAGCATGACCCGCCGGGCATCCCGCCTGCCGCAGATCCCGGACCGGATTGTCGCTCTCGTCGACCCCCGACTCCGCGGTGCTCGATGTGCCGGCAAGTCCCCACTGTTCGATGCAGAACTCGGCAACGAGACCACCGAGGAACGATCCGAACGGCTCAGCTGGGCACGTAGCCAATGCACCCGATGCCCAGTAGCAGGACCGTGCCGAACCGCAGCGGGGGAACAGGAACATCCCTTCGGGATGTGGGCCGGCCACGTGCACGGACTCCCCGGCCGACCGACACTCACGAAGGAAACGCAGTGAACGACAACGACGCACCCGATCTGCTCATGGTCCTCGGCGGCGACGATCAACCCCTCGGCGTGATCGACGTCGACAAGCTGCACAATGACAGTCTTCAACTCGCATGTGACCTCGCCCTTCACAGCAACGACCAGGCCGCGATCGCCGACGTGGTCTCACAGTGGGTTTCCCGCGTCGGGGTTGGAACCTACGGATATGTCGCGGCCGGCGCACTGCGCATCATGACGCACTGCATCCTCGACCCGATCATTCAGATCGTCGAAGAGTTCGATCCCACGATCCCGGTGCGGGAGAAGATCACCGACACCTACCGCAAGGCCGGGGGACAGGCATGAGGCGCCATCCCTACAGGACATCGGCGCGTGCAGTGGCCCATCACCCGGAGAAACGGATCCGCCTCTACCTCGGCGCCGAACTGTGGACTCTGACCATCGGCGAAGCCACCACGCTCGCTGACCAACTCGTCGACGCCGCCGAGCAGCTCGCGCTCGCGGAGGAAAAGCGGATCCCGTGACCCCACCCGTTCAACGCCTCGCCCCCGGTGTCCTTCTCCTCACCGGGGGCGCGGTGGACGCCCTCCTCTACGCCGTGCAGGTCGCACAGCGTGCTCGACAGCGAAACAACCTTCCTCCCTCACACGCCCTCGCCGAACTCGCGTCCGCCGCAGGACAAACGGACGCCCGTCGCGTGGAACCGCTCGAGGATGAAATGGAAATGATCGCTACCGAGGAAGCCTCACGAATGCTCGAATGCAGCAGCCGCCAGGCCAGACGCCTTGCACCGCGCCTCGGCGGCCGCCGTGTCGGGGGCCGGTGGCTACTGGATCGCAGAGCCGTCATCGAACACATCGAAGGCAGGACACCATGACCGCACCGACACGTCGTGAGGTTGCCGACTATCTCGCTGCCCTCACAGACGAAGAACTTGCCTCCACCATCGCCGAAGCCCGCGGCGGAGGCCCACATTCAACGCGCCATACCCACACGCGCCGAAGCATCTCGAGGTCTGCACATCGAAAGGAGGTAACCAGTGGCAGCAGGAATTGAGCTGGCAACTGCCTATGTCTCGCTGGTGGCTGAGACCCGGGATCTCGGCCGCACGTTGGAACGGGACCTGCAGCGCTCAGGAGACCAGGCCGGCCGCCGGGCAGGCTCGGACTTCGCCGATTCGTTCACTCGCCAAACCCGGGACATCGACAACGATGTATCCCGCAGGCTCGGCAACACCGGCGGGGACGAGGGCGGTGAGGCAGGTCGCCGCTTCTCCTCGTCCTTCTCGGATCGTCTCCGTGGTCTCGGTGACTCGGTCGGTGACCGACTCGGCGGCGCGGCAGATCGCATCGGTGGGATGGCCGGTGATTCCGGCGGCGCATCGTTCCTGACCGGGTTCGCCGGTCAGGTCGGTTCATTGGGGGCGAAGGCCGGACCGATCGGTGCTGCGCTTGCTGGTGTGGCCGCGATCGGTCTGGGTGCCGGTGCGGTGCTGGCTTCCGCTATCGCAGACGGAATGCAGCAGC
Source organism: Rhodococcus sp. 2G (assembly GCF_001886355.1). Classification (NCBI taxonomy): domain Bacteria; kingdom Bacillati; phylum Actinomycetota; class Actinomycetes; order Mycobacteriales; family Nocardiaceae; genus Rhodococcus; species Rhodococcus sp. 2G. Next base: position 473,657 of record NZ_CP018063.1, read on the forward strand.
AGCAATCCCGGGATCTGATCCAGGCCCGTCTCGGCACCAACGAAGAGACGATGGAGAAGATCGGCAAGGCCGCCGGGGCGGCGTTCTCCAATGCTTTCGGCGAGTCTGTCGAAGCGAACATGGAGACCGCCCAACTCGCTATCCAGTCCGGGGTGCTGAACGGCGAGGAAACTGCCTCGGAGATGCAGCCGATCATCGAAGGGCTGCAGGGGGTCACCGACCTCATGGGCGGTGAGATGTCGGACTCCATCCGGGCCGTGTCCGCCCTGATGAAGAACGACCTCGTCGATTCTTCCGAGGAAGCATTCGATGTCATCACCCGCGGCTACCAGCGTGGCGGCAACATAGGTGACGACCTCATCGACTCACTGTCCGAATACTCGGCGGGTTGGAAGCAGACAGGTTTCTCCGCAGAGTTCGCACTCGGGCTGATCAATCAGTCGATGGATCTTGGCGCCGACAACACCGACCGCGCCGCGGATGCACTTCGCGAGTTCGGCCGGCGGATGGTCGAAGAAGGCGACACGATCAAGGAAACCCTCGGTGCACTCGACCTGCCGGTCGATGAACTGTTCACCGCTCTGTCCGAAGGCGGCCCGAAGGGTGAGGAAGCGTTCGATCGGATCTTCGACGCGATCCGCAAGGTCGAAGATCCCCTCGAGCGTGCCGCGTTGGCTCAGGCGATGCTCGGTGACACCGCGGGTGACTTCATCGGAACTTTCACGCAGTGGGATCCGTCGCGGGCCGCGCTCGCGTTCGGCGAAGTCGCGGGCGCAGCGAAGGACGCGCGAGATGTCCTCGGTCAGAACGACGACTGGACCAGGGCCGTCAACACCCTGACAGTGGAGGCGGACAATGCGAAGCTTGCCCTTGCGGAGATGGCGGGTCCGTACTTGTCACAGCTCGCAGACTGGGTGTCGACACACAAGCCGGAAATCATCGGCTTCTTCACTGGCCTCGTCGACGGTGCCCTGCTCGCCGGTGAAGGTATCGCCCGGTTCGTGCAGGGCGCTCTGCATGTGATCGGTCCGTTCGTGGCGATCACCGCTGACGGGTTCGCCGCAGTGCTCGACACCATGGCCGGATTCACGGGTGCCGCTGCGAAAGTCGCCGGCGCACTCGGCATGGACGGGATGTCCAAGGACCTACAGGGTGCCACGGACTTTCTGCAGGACTATTCGGACAAGTCCCGGCAGGGCGCTGGGGCGATGATCGAGCTGGCGGACTCCATCGGCTCGACGGTGATCCCGGGTCTGCAGAACATGCGGCAGGATCTCGCACTGTCCGGGGAGCAGGCGCAGGATTCCGCGTTGATGATGCGGGCACTCGGTGATGAAGTCGAGATGATTCCCGATGAGAAGCGGATCATCATCAAGGACAACACCCCGGAGCGGCAGGCCGAACTCGAGAAGCTCGGGTTGACTGTCACCAAGCTGCCGGATGGGACGTTCGAGGTCACCGCGAACACCGAAGAAGGTCAGCGGATCGTCGACAACTTCCTGAGGGAGAACAACGGCAAGAACGTCGACGTGTGGGTGACGCTGCGCGAGCGGAAAGCCTCACTCGGCATCGCCGAAGATGCACTGGGGCCGTTCTACGACCCAGGGACCGGGCAAGGGTTCGCCACCGGCGGCTACTTCACTGGCCGCGGTACCGGCACCTCGGACTCGAACCTGATCCGTATCTCGGATGGTGAGTTCGTGACGCGGGCGGCGATGACCAAGAAGCATCGCGGTTTGCTTGAGGCGATCAACAACGACCAGATCCCCGCGTTCGCCACCGGTGGTTACTTCAATGCGGATGCGGCGAAGTCGAAGGCGCAGGCGCACAACGGGGAGCCGTACGTGTACGGCGGTCTGGACTGCTCCGGCTATCTGTCCGCGGTGTTCAACGCAGGTACGGGGCAGTCGGTGCGGTTCGTCACCGGATCGGATTTCGAAGCGATGGGTTGGGAGCCGGGTTACGACCCGAACGGATTCTCCATCGGAACAGACAAGGGTGTCGGGGCGAACGGTCACATGGCCGGCACCCTGTTCGGCGTCAATATCGAATCCGACGGATCGAACGGAATCCAGTACGGCGGCTCTGCCGACGGTGCATTGGACTTCCCGTTCGTGTACCACTGGCCCGGGGCGTCCGGCGGCGACGACCCCAGCATGGAGGATCTGGATTCAGGTCGAGCATCGATCGTCGGCATCGACGGCTTGCAGGCCCTCGGCAAATCCACCGGAGGCGGTGGTGGGGGCGGCGCCGGTGGCGGTGGTGCCTCGACCGGCGGCACCGGTGGCGGAACCTCCAACGCCAAGCCCTCCGGGTCGGCGGTGGCGGTGTTCGTCACCAATTGGCCGTCCGGAATGCGCACCGTCGAACCGATCCAGACCGGCAACACCGCGGACGAGTCGGCTTTCGCGCCGAAGACCGAGGATCCGCCGGCCGCGGCGGTCGAGGACCCCAACGCGTTCTCGGTCGAGGACCGGCTCCGCAAATACGGAGAGGACGTCGGCGGAATCGCGCAGGCCGCGGCACTGGAAACGCTCGGACTCGAGGGAACCTTGTTCGATCCGAACCATCGGTTCTGGCAGACGGGACGTGAGGTCGCGCAGGCGTTTGCGGACCAGCAGTCACGGAACGCGCCCGCCGACAAGCCAGCGGAAACGGTCGACAACTCGGTGCGGGTCGAGGCGACCGGTCTCATCGACCAACGAATCATCGACGAGATCGTGCGCCGAATCGAGTCGATGCAGAGCCGGAAGGCGCTGCGTCATCAAGGGAGGCCATTCGGATGAGTCGAGAACCCCGGCCCATCGAGCACTACCTGCACGGGGACGGCCACGTCGTGATCGTCCCCGCCCGGGTGGCCGCCTGGCTCGAACGCCGAGCCAACCTCAACGCACTCCGCATCAGCAACCGAGGACTCGACCCCGAAGTAGACGCCGTCCTCGGAGCACTGCACCTCGGCGCCCTCGTCTGGCGAAATTCCGTAGACGGAACCGCCCCAGCGGAATCCGCGGAACCACAGGCACCCTGTCCCCAGTGGTTGAGCACCATCCAGGTCGCCGACCGCCTAGGGATCACAGACCGAGCAGTGCGGAAAGCAATCGACCGCGGAGCGATCCCCGCCGAAAACATCGAAGGGCGCTGGTTCATCAACCGCGAAGACCTCGCCCACTACCAAACCAGAGGAGACACCCATGGCAACCATGGAAGATCTGCGCGCGCAAGCTGAGAAGATCCAGACGAGCTTCGCTCGTGCGCTCGACGAGATCCGCGCCGACCGTATGCTCAGCGACGAAGGCAAGAAGTCACGCATCCGGGATCTGTACGTGAGCTCGAAGGCTCAGATGGACAAGCTCAAGGCGCAGACCACGCAGGACGAAACGAACCGAATCACCACCCTGCAGCGTCGACTGTTCGGCACAGTCGGAGCCTCCGCGCAGGACGTCATCGCGCAGCGGGACGCGAACGACCGAGCGGAAGCTCTGTCCAGCGAAGAAGAAGCCCTCGCGATGATGCGAAGCGCCATCACCTTCAAGGACCTCATGCTGGAGCGCGCCATCCTCCGTCGCGCCTTCGAGGCCGGCGCCGAACTGAACCCGCTCAACGGCAGACCGCAGCACTGGTTCGACGTGATCAACGCCTACGTCGACGAGCACCCCACCACCGAGGACGACCTCCGAGAGTTGTTGGACCTCACCAAGGCGGCCGCAAACCCCGGCAGATCATTCGGGCAGGCGATGACCACATGGCTCGCCAAGCCTTCCGAGCTCGCCGACGAGTGGAGTCTCTGATCGAACCCGCGCCCCTGCAGACAACCCGCTCTGCAGGGGCGCAGCTGCATCCACCGAACCTGGTGACCCCAGGGGGAGGTGACCCAGGGGTGGTCCTCCCGCACCCTCCGGCCCAGGCGGGCATCCTTCTCCGCGACCTGAATCAAATCGACCTTGAGCATGAAGGGAGGCCCATCTGTGGCCGACAAAGCGAAGCCTCCGACCGGCCTCCGAGCTGCCGGCAAACGACTGTGGTCCGACACCCTCGAGGACTTCGACCTCGCCGAACATGAGCGGGGATTACTGCTCCAAGCGTGCCGGACCGCCGACTCTCTCGACGAGCTGCAGAAGGTGTTGGACCGGGATGGGGTGTTGAACGAATCCTCCCAGGGGACGCGGGTGCATCCGGCGTTGCCTGAGTTGCGTCAGCAGCGCATCACGTTCGCTCGTCTGGTCGCTGCGCTGGGTCTTGAGTCGGGGGTGCAGGAGGACGAGGCCCCGAAGCAGCAGCGGCGCAGTGTGCGGGGCACGTACGGAATCACGGGGGTGGTGTCGTGAGGCGTCGTAACAGGTTCGAGGGATCCGTGGACGCGCTGCTGTTCGATTTCTCGGCGTGGTGTGAGCAGCGGCCGGAGGGGGAGCATCCGTGGTTCTCGTTCGTGGCGTGGTCGGATGCTCGCCGGGAGTTCGCGGCGGTGAATGGTTGGCCTGGTGGTGATGTTGCCGAGGATGAGGAGCGGGCAGCGGTGGGCCGTACGGTGCCGTATCCGCCGGTGGATTGGTCGGTGATCTGATGCGACGGAAGAACAAGTTCGCGGGCCGGGTGCCGGCCGAGTTGCTGGACTACCGGCTGTGGTGCGACGCCCGTGGTCTCGTCGGGTACGAGGAGCACGCCTTCTCGGGGTGGTGCGCGGAGCGGGCTGCCTGGGCGGGGGTGCACGGGTGGCCGTCGGGTGACATTGCGCGGAAGTCGGAGGAGATCACCGCGAGTGCGCATATCCCTGATGAGCCGTGGGACGATCTAAAGATCTGAGAGTCAGTACCGCAGATACGCGCCGCACGAATCTCTCATCAGTCCGTGCGTACCATACAGCGAGTGACATCGACTCGCCGTGATCTTGTACTGGACCTGACGGGTTCATGGTTCGAGGATTCATGGGTTCCCGTAGCTATTTCCGGGGTATTGCCTGTCATTGCGACTCTCTTCGTGACGTTCGGCCAGGCGCTTGAGGACCGGGGTGACTGGGCTTGGATTCTCGGCGGCTCCGTCTTACTTCTCGTTGTCGTGGGGATTCAGGTTGCTTCTCATCAGCTAAGAAAGCGGCTGAGGGGGCAGGAGCTGAGTGAGGTCGACCGTCTACGTGTGGCTATGAAGGACGCACTCCAACGCGTGGCGGAACTCATCGCGGCTATGCCCAGCAAGGGAAAATCGGGTCAAGTCCCGTGAGGTGGTGTACGACGTCGTCGCGTGATTCCTCGTCGGTGGATCAGGCGGTCAAGGCCGGTGTCACCTCCTCGGTGCCCTCGGTGACACTGTCGGCGGGCTTGTCGGTGCGGGAGCGGGCGAGTACGTCGAGGCCGAGGTAGCGGCGGCCTTCGATCCACTCGTCGTGCTGCTCGGCCAGCACCGCCCCGACGAGTCGGATCAGAGCGGTGCGGTCCGGGAAGATCCCCACCACGTCGGTCCGGCGGCGGATCTCCTTATTGAGGCGCTCCTGCGGATTGTTGCTCCAGATCTGTTTCCAGATCTGCTTCGGGAACGCGGTGAACGCCAACAGATCCGACCGGGCGGCGTCGAGGTGATCGGCCACCTTCGGCAGCTTCTCGGTGAGTGCATCGATGATTCGATCGTATTGTGCGTGAACGGAATCCGCGTCGGGCTGGTCGTACACGGAGTGCAGCAGTGTCTTCACCCAGGGCCACGACGACTTCGGTGTGACGGCCATGAGGTTCGTCGAGTAGTGGGTGCGGCACCGCTGCCAGGAGGCGCCGGGCAGGGTTGCGCCGATCGCCGCGACGAGGCCGGCGTGGGCATCGGAGGTCACCAACCGCACCCCGGACAGGCCGCGGGCGACCAACCCGCGGAAGAAGGTCAGCCAGCCGGCGCCGTCCTCGGCGGAGGTGACGTCCAGCCCCAGGATCTCGCGGTAGCCGTCGGCGTTGACCCCGACCGCGACCAGGGCGTGCACGTTCACCACCCGTCCGTTCTCGCGGACCTTGAGGACCAGGGCGTCGGCGGCGACGAACGTGTACGGGCCCGCATCGAGGGGTCGGTTCCGGAAGGCCTCGACCTGGGTGTCGAGGTCTTTCGCCATCACCGAGACCTGCGACTTCGACAGCGAGGTGATCCCGAGGGTATCGACGAGTTTCTCCATCCGCCGGGTCGAGACCCCGAGCAGGTAGCAGGTCGCAACAACCGAGGTCAGGGCCCGTTCGGCCCGCTTGCGCCGTTGCAGCAGCCAGTCCGGGAAGTACGAGCCGGACCTCAGCTTGGGGATGGCCACGTCGAGGGTGCCGACGCGGGTGTCGAAGTCGCGGTGCCGGTAGCCGTTGCGAACGTTGACGCGTTCGTCGGAGCGTTGGCCGTAGTCGGCGCCGCACAGGGCGTCGGCCTCGGCGCCCATCAGGGCGTGGATGAACATCGTCAGCAGCTCGCGCAGCAGGTCGGGGCTGGCGCCGGTGAGTCGGTCTTCGACAAGCTGGCGGAGGTCGATATCGTGGGCAGTGGTCATCGCGTGCTCTTTCGTCGAGTCGAGTTGGTAGCTCTCTCGAAGAATCACGCGGTGACCGTCTTTCGTCCGGTTACGACACGCCGGTCATCGGATCCGATCCGGCTCGTACACCATCCTGATGGACGCAACCGAAAATCGGAGCGAAAGGCTGAACTGAAGCGTGTGGCGAGCCAGTCGCTCGGAGCAATCCAGCTGCTCCTAGACAACGTTGACCGACTGCGGGTAGTTGTCTATCAGATCGTCGATCAAAGTGGCCGGATGGAATATCTGGACTATGGCGGCCGCAGTGGCACGCCGCCCCAGCCCTTTGTCCCAGGGGCACCGCGAGGCGATCTAGCAATCAAGATGGTGCGCGATGGAGGGGATAAGTTCGCTCCCGACATCGAGCGCGAGCCGCCAGAGCATTATCAGGGAAGTGCGAAGGGGTATCGGACGTTCATTTCTGCGTCCATCACCAATGGTGAGTATGCCTATGGCATGGTGACAGTAGATGCCCCCAATGCGGGGGATCTAGTGGACACTGATAAGCAGATCGTGATGTTGGTTGCTGACCTGCTCGCAATCGCGTTTGCCGAGGCCGAGCGGTGACCTGCAGGTTGTCACATGCTGGCGCTACATTTCGATGACCTCGATGACCTCGAGGCTGAAGGAGGGTGAGAGATGGCCAAGATTCGGATGACGAAGCCGGAGCGGCGGGTCGTGGTGGACCTCTCGTCCAAGGACGCCCGGCGGGAGATCTGGGATTCCGCGCGAGAGACCGTGCGTGCAGAAGCACCCGTCGTACACCGTCGCGCGGTTCGCGCAAGGCGCGCGAAGACGAGCAGGGCAGCCGGGCGGGCATAGTGCAGGCACTGTCCGTATAGGTACTAATCCTGGGCAATCCGTGAGGCAGCGCCAGGTGGATGCTCCCTCATGCCATCTCTTCACGGTCCGCAATGAACCGTCCGAGTTCGGTGCGGGTGACCTTGCGGCCTTTGCCGATCCGCACGAACTTGAGGTGTCCTGCACCCCACAGTTCGCGGATGGTGGTGTCGGAGACGCCGAGGAGTTCGGCGGCTTCGAGGGCGTTGAGGAGCAACTTCGGACCGAGACTTCCCGCGCCAGGGGTGTACAGAGTGCGTACACCCTTCTCGATCGAGTACTCCTGAACAAGGGCCGCGGCGATTCGGTCTGCAGCCGCGTTCAGTTCCCGAGCGATCAAGGTGGTCAGATCCTGCTGAGTAGTCATGGTCTTCAACGTGGCAGGCGCCGGCGATCGTGTCTTCGCATCGTCACCTGGTGGGCAACTGTGTCGGTGAGCAAGCAACATGGCTGCCGAATCAGCTCCGTAACTGCCGCTCGATAATCGACCGCATCCGTAACCCCACGGGTTGTGGTTCCGTCCGCAGTGCGTCCGCAGTAGGTTCGCGAGCCCCCTTACGCCGCCAACATCGCCAACGGAGGTATTCGCAGCTAGATCGCATGTTCCGACATTGGTCAATCTCAGCAAACGTCGAGAAGAGAGTTCCGCTTCAACGTCTAGCACCACGACACTTCGGTGGTTTCAACCCCGCTCAGCGGGGTTGAAACCACCGAAGTTCGTTTCTATCGCCCCCGAACGCGGTGGTGGCGATCCTTTCGGCCAGAGCGGTGAGTTCCCGCTCGACGTCCTCAGGGGTCCCTGTCAGATCGATCGGGCAGCAGACGAGCCGCTTGTCGGCGTTGCGCACCGTCACCGTGCGGAGAGCGGTGGTGTCCTGCCGGCGGCAGTAGATCAGCATGCCTTCGGGCAGGTCCATTGCTGTTGTGTACGCGAGAAGCTGGTAGTAGTCCTGACTGCGGGCGCGCGCATCGTCGGTGAGCTTGTACTTGATGTCCGCGACGTAGACATGGCGTCCGCCGGGTGTACGGAAGACCATGTCCGGGAGCATGGTCACGCTGCGGCCGGTGCCCAAATGTACGGTCGGCTCGCCGATGACGTCGAGCGTGCCGCGCAGCATGCGCCGCAGCCGCTCGGTGATGAATCGCTGGAACAGGTCGTTCATGTCGACCATGAACGACGAAGCCTGCACCTTCCCGTGGACGTCGGTCAGCGTGAGGTTCGCGAGCACGAGACGAGCCAGCCGCAACGCCGGTGCGTAGTGCCGGTTGAGCCGCGTGAACGGAATTGAGTCGATCGACTCGGGGTGGACGTGGATGTCGTCTACGCCTTCGAGGGCGATCAACTGTTGCATGAGCCGTCGACGAGTGCCCGCGTCGATCAGTGGAACACGCAGCGCTGCCCGCACGGCGGAGCGAAGTGCCCGGTTCTCGGCGATGTTCTCCGAGAAGTCGTCGAACGAACAGGAAGTCGGGGTCAGCACACCCGGATTCCGGAACTGCCCGGTGAGGTTCGGCCGCCCGCGGAGAGCGACTAGTGCCTCCTCTCTCTGTTCGTATGAGCGAAGCACCCCGCGCCGTAAGGTGCCCTCCACCGTTCTTGCGAAGAACGAGATCACCGCCGGCAGTAGATTCGACGACGCACCGTACTCGAACGCCTCATTCCGCCATGCGTTGGCCGGCAGGCCCGGCTCGAGCAGCAGAAAGAGGTTATCCGGCTCGATCTTCGGTCTGATCAGCAGTTCGAGTCCGTCCGAGACGAGCGTGCCGACGTAGTTCTTCGCACTCACCCGCCAACGATCCCCGGGTAGGGGCTGGACGTCGACGTAACCGGTCTGTTGGAGTTCCTCGGCCTGGCGCCGGGTCAGACTCAGGCTCTCGTCCGATTGATGTTCGAAGAGGACCGACACGTCCGTCAGCTCCCTACTTCTCCGGAGGACTCACCTTCGCTGATGGACTCGGCTGCCAGATAGCTGAACCGGCTCCAGACCTGACCGAAGCGGAACCTGTTGATCCGTTCGGGATCGCCGAAGAACTGGTCCTCGATGAACGGCTCGACGTTGTATTCCCAAATACGGCGAAGGGCGTCGCGGTCGAGATTGTGCTTCATGAAGTGGCTCGAGCCGAGTTGCAGATGAGGTCCACCGAGTTCGCGCTCGAGTTCGTCGTTCACCTGTGCCACGAGCTCGCCCACCCACGCCGGCTCGCCTTCACATGCCAACCATCGATCTAGGACCCCCTTCAACGGCCCGCGGTTCGGGAAGAACGGAATGAAGTGGAACCGCCGCCGCAGTGCCGCGTCGATCAGGGCGATGGAGCGGTCCGCCGTATTCATGGTGCCGATGAACCAGATGTCCTTCGGTAGTTCGAACGGATCATCGGGGCGGTAGAGGGTGCGCACCGGGGTGTTGCGGTACTCGAAGAGGAACAGCAGTTCACCCAGTACTTTCGGCAGGTTGGCACGATTGATCTCGTCGATGATCATGATGTGCTGGCGACCGGGTGCGTCCTGCGCCCGCGCCGCAAGCTCGGCGAGAGGACCCCTCTTGAGGCGATAGGTCATCACCCCGTCGGCGTCGGTCTCGGGACGGTACCCCTCGAAGAAGTCCTCGTACGAGGTGGACGGGTGGAACTGGACGATCGGGCGCCGCTCCGCGTCGGGCACCAGTGCCTCGGCGAGCTTGCGCGCGAAGTAGGTCTTGCCAGTTCCCGGCGGGCCGTAGAAGACGACCTGCTTTTTGTCCTCGAGCAGCGCCACGATGTCGTCGAGGAAGGACCGCTCGACGAGCAGTTCCTCGGCCAGCGCGTCGAGAGGATCGGAATCCGTCTCGTCCTGAGGCTGTTCGTCGCGTTCGGCCAGCCAGTAGAGGAAGGACCCGACGCCCAGCGGATCACCGGGAAAGTGATTGTCCAGGCGTGCGCGCAAAGCGTCGTTGGAATTCACCTGCAGTTCGCCGCGGGACGACAGCTGTGGTGTTTCGAGTCCAAGCAGCTTGAGCATCTTCAGCTTCCCCCGAGGACCCGTGTACGGATAGACGGTGATGAAACGTTCGGGATGTGTGATCGCCAGCATCTTCATGATTACCGACTCGCCGAGCCCTCGGACACGCAGGGCCTCGTCGTCGAGAACACGGTCGATGCGGGTAGCCGGCGGATCGCCGCCCCAGCAAAGGTACTTGAAGGTTTGGATGATCCGGCGGTACTCGGCCTCGTCTGCGTCGCGGATGCTGGTGTTGAGCACCGACATCGGCCCGGTGCTGCCGTAGCGGCCGGAATTCCAGATGCGCCGGAGTTCCGCGGGATCGGCAACCTGCAACTCGTCGACGTCGAGTAACCGGGCGAAGTCCCGGCGGTCGGCGATGTCCTGCTCGTGACCGGGAGTCGGATATCCCGCCGCCTCTTTGAATTCCGCCACGAGCGTTGCCAATTCGTCGTCCTGGGTAGAGGTACTCGTGGCTTCGCCGTTCAATTCGGCGATCAGCGGAGCCACTTGCTCGGTGGTACGCAGGATCTCCGCAGGCAGGTCCAGCGACGACAACTCGCTGCGGTCGAACCAGCGCGCGTAGACGATCTCGCCCGATCCGCCACCCACGAAACCCCGGTCCGTACCGACGATGGACCGGCCACCGGCGATGATCTCGTAATCTGGGAGGGGGTGACTCTCGATGATTCCTACCGCTTCCTCGGTGGCTCCTGATTCGGCGTGCGGGAAGGGACGCAGCCCCACAGCGAGTCCGTGACCGTTGAGCCAGATACGAACGGCAAGACCGTAGGTTCCGGGCACCCGCCAGTCGACCCACATGTCCCCGCGGGGCCAGATCTCGTCCCACATCGGCGTTGGCTTGAATGCTTTCAGTGTGCGACCCGCGGCCTGCGCGACATCGCCTTCGAGGGCAGCACCGATATGGCGCGCAACGGAGACCAGAACCCGGGCGTTGTCACGGTACAGTTCGGGATCGTCGCCACGTTCCTTGGCGCCCTCACGCAAGAGCGCACGATCGCACAGGACCTCGTCGATCACCGCTGGTCTGGTATCGGCCCACCAGGCTGCGACTTCCTCGAACCGGACTACGTCGCCGTCCAACTCCCTCGCGAAGCGATACAGTTCAGCGTAGCGCTCACCTTGATCGGGATATTCAGACTTTCCCGTGCAGAAGTCCACATACTCTGTGGATTTTGGCCACGCTACCGGCCAGGTCTCCGGGGCGTCGAGACCCCAGTAGTACGACGCGACGAACGGTGCGCGCTTCGGGCTCGGGTGCGCGCCCACCCGAATCTCTTCCAGATGGTCGGCCAGGACCCGGATCTTCCGCTCAGCATCGTCGAGGTCTATTGGGGTCGCCAGTGCGTCGACCAACACAGCGACGGATGTCTCCGGAGCGGGCGACATCTTGTTGATCTGGTTGATGATCATCTGCCCGGCCGCACCGCTGTACCCGGACTCGAAGCTTCCCACCCATCGTGAGTTCTCGGCTTGGAACGCGCCGAGGTTGCGGGTTCGCCGCAGTGTGTCGAGCAGCAGACGGGCCTCGTTTGCGTGGGAAGTCAGATTCCTGGCACGCCAGCCCGAACGGAAATCGAGCGCACCTTGTGCGTGCTCGACGTGGGCCATGTGCCATCGACGTCGAAACTCGAGTTCGCGCGCGTCGATTTCCGTGTGATCGACCATGTCCCACCTTTCAATCCGCGAGGAGTCTATCGGTGGGGTGCGAAGAGCCGGTTGGGGCCGGATCGGCAGTCGTACATCATCAGATGTCGATGGTTCCGGCCCCGCCTATCCCTACGCGATCGGGGTATCGGCATCGCCTCAGTACCTGTGCGGTCGAAATTCCTACGGCGCGGGACCACCGTCGTGAATACTCCTCCGGTATGCGCCCCGTCCGAACCGGTCTCTCCGTTGTATCGACGGTGGTGTTCGTGATCGCGAGCCTGCTGGTCGCGACGTCGGGAAGCAGTACCGCCGCACCGCTCGGCCTGCGGTACACGATGGTCGGGTTCAGCAGCACCAGCGACCGAGACATGGACGTCTACGAGTCCGTGGACGGCACACGGTTCGACCTCGTCCAGGCCTCGGCCTACCGGCCGCCGTCCGGACTGGTGCGCGACCCGAGTATCTTCCGGCATTCCGATGGCTTCTACTACGTCACCTACACGACGGCGGACGGCGCAAGTGTCGGCTTCGCCCGTAGCCCGGACCGCGTCGCGTGGACACACGTGGGGGAATGGCCCGTCCCGTTCTGTTGTGCTTTCCTGCCGGGAACGGGGGACGGCACCGGCTCCGCGAGCCTGCCGGGGTCGTCGGGGTCAGCGGGGTCGAGTGACGGACCGTCGTTGTCGCCGTTCACCACCAAGGCCTGGGCCCCCGAATGGTTCGTGGAGGGCGACCGCGTCCACGTGATCCTGTCGATGTCGACCGGCGGCGGCTTCGTGCCCTATCTGATGACCGCCCTCGACCCGTCGCTGCAGCGGTGGAGCTTTCCCGTGCCGCTCGACGGCATCGGCGCCGACCGCATCGACACCACGGTCGTGGAGGTCGGCGGGACCTATCACGCCTTCACGAAGAACGAGCACCGGAAGGTCATCGAGCACGCCGTCGCCCCGTCGGTGACGGGCCCCTACCGGTTCGTCGAACCCGGGGACTGGGGAACTTTCGTCGAGGGCCCGTCGGTGATCCAGCTGCCCGACGGCACCTGGCGGCTGTTCTTCGACGCCTACGACGAGGGCAAGTACTACTACTCCGACAGCCGGGATCTGAACACCTGGTCGCCGCGGCAGGAACTTCCCGGCCTGTCCGGAACCGTGCGGCACTTCACCGTGATCCGGGAAGCCGCCTGACACTTCGGTGTTCTCGACTGCGCGTGCTGCAGTCGAGAACACCGAAATCCAAGTCGGGGCACGTAGGCACGAACGTCGTCACCGCGAGTCAACCGTGCCGGGCGACGTCCTCGCAGAGGATGCTCGGCCACTGTGCGAGATCGGCCGGGGTGTGCGCGATCTCCAGCTTCGCGTGAGGGAGCAGACCCACCAGCGACTCCGCCGTGGACACCGGGTGCGCGGGATCGTCGATCCACGCCAGCACCGTCACCGGAATGTCGATGTCGGACACGGCCTCCGGATCGGGCAGGTCGCTCAGCGCGGCGCCCCGGAACAGCGAGGGCAGCAGTTCCTCGGTGACGTCGGGGACGGTCTCCGGCGCGTCGACGGTGGCCGGCGGTCGTGGCGCGGTCAGATCGCGCGTGAGGAACGCCGCGAGTCCCTGCTGCTCGATGAGATCGGCGGCGGCCCGGTACTCGGCGGCCTTCGCGGCGCGGGTGGCCCAGGCGGTCGCCGGCACCAGCAGGGTGAGGCTGCTGAAGCGCTCCGGATCCTTCACCGCCGCGTGCAGCAGGGTTCCGGTGCCCATCGACGGCCCCACCCCGTGTACCCGCTCGCCGGGGAAGTAGTGGTCGAGCAGCCGCAGCAGGTCGTCGGCGAGCACCGGCCAGCGGTAGTCCTCCCGCACCGCACGACCGGTCGAGCGGCCGTGCCCCCGCGCGTCGTAGCGCAGCAGTCGGGTGCCGCTGAGCCCGCGGCCCAGGTCGAGGTCCATGAGGCGGTCGCGGTGGCGGCTCGAGGTCAGGCCGTGGAGCTGGACGACCGGGTGGCCACCCTCGTCGCTCAGCTCCACGTCGAGTTCGGCCCCCGGCACACTGAAGGTCGGCACATCGTCTCCCGACGTCGGAAAGCGGTTGCTGGGGAAGGCGCCTAGGATACCCGGCATGCGGCTGACAAATGTGGCGCACCTGCGCCTGCCGTTCGGCCGACTGCTCGGTTACGACGTGACCGTCGCGGGGCTCGGCCGGGCGCTTCCCGTGTCGTTCGACCAGCGGCGGCATGTCGGCGCGGGCGAACGTCCCGGCTCCTGGATGGCTCTGTCCTTCCGCCTGTTCGAGCCGGTTTCGCCCGACGACCTCGCGACCGCCTGGCTGGCGGTGATCGCGCGGCACGGCACCCTGCGCTCGGTGTTCACGCACGGCGACGACGGTGAGCCGCTTCTGCGCGAGGCCGAGATCCGCCCGGGCGGGTGGGTCGAGCATCCGATCGGTCCCGGTCAGGCCGTCAACGACGCCCTCCGGGACGTCCTCGACGGCGCGTGTTCGCCCTACAACCGGCCGTCGCACCGGCTGTGCGTGCTCGAGACCGCCACGGAACCGACCGTCGTGGTCGCCGCCGACCACTCGCACGTCGACATGTGGTCCATGTTGGTGATCGCCCGCGACCTGCTCGCCGCCCTCGCCGCCGTGCGCGCGGGACGAGAACCGTCCCTGCCCCCGACACCGGCCTTCGCGGAACACACCCGGGCACTGCGGGACCGTCCGGCCGCACCCGCCGAGGTCCACGAGCGCTGGGCCGAGGTGCTCGCCGCCAGCGGCGACGTGATGCCGCGCTTCCCGCTCTCCCTCGGAGCGGCAAGCCTCCAACGCGAACGTGTGGAGGTGCGCGACGTGCTCGACGTCGACGACAGCGCCGCCTTCTCCGCTCAGGCGAAGGACGACGGGGTGTCCACCCTCGCGTTGGTGGTGGCGGCCATGACCGAGGTGACCCTCGAACTGGCCGGAGCCCCGTTGCGGGCGGTGTTCCCGGTGCACAGCCGGTACGACGCCACCTGGCACGACTCCGTCGGCTGGTTCATCACCAATTCGGTGCTCGAATCGGCCGTCCCCGAACCTCGCGCGGCCGCGGACGCGGTCAAGGAGGCGGTCAGGCTCGGATCCTGGCCCCTCGAGGACATCCTGCGCCCGTGGGAGGGCATGCCGGAGGCGCCGGGCATGTTCGCGATCTCCTGGTTGGACCTGCGCCGGCTTCCCGTCCGGGTCGACGCTACCGGCCTCGAGGCGCAGTACGTCGGCGCGACCATCCGCACCGACGGGGTGATGTTGTGGTTCATCCTCGACGACTCGGGACTGCACCTGCGGTGCCGCTATCCCGACACCACCGAGGCCCGGCGGCACGTCGGTGGCTGGCTGGACCTGCTCGTCGCCCGGCTACAGGCACGCGCCCGTGAATCGGTCGGTGGTCTGATCCGATTGGGCGACAGGATTTATCGGGTGCAACGTGCCGGCCGACCCGACGTACCGGCGATCGTCGGGTTGCTCTCCGGCGACGAGCAGAGCGCCTGCGACGGTGTGGAACTCGCCCGTTACGAAGAGGCCTACGACGCTGTCGCCCGCGACCCTTCGCACTATCTTGCGGTGGTACGCGACGAGGTGGGCCGGATCGTCGGCACGATGCAGTTGACGATCGTGCCGGGTCTGTTCCGTGGCGGTGCCACCCGCCTGCTCGTCGAAGGAATCCGGGTCGCCCCGTCCGAACGTTCCCGCGGCATCGGTACGGCCATGCTCGAGTGGGCCCACGATCACGGCCGGAACCGGGGTGCCACGCTCGCGCAGATCGCCGTCGACCCGGACGACGAGCGGGTTCGGACGTTCGGGGCGCGGCTCGGCTACGACTGCACCCACGCCGGATTCGAGCGGGCGCTCTGACATCGGCCGACTCGACGGCCGAGGGCTACGTCGTGGCCGACTGCGACGTGGTGGAGTTCCGCTTCACCGGGTAGTGCGGCGTGTGCCGACCCGGATCCGTTCCGGCGGACGCGGGGGCGCCGTGCGCGACGAGGTGACGGACGACGTACTCCGCGTCCGCACCGGCCCCGCCGACGAGCATCGACCGGAACGACGATTGGAAGCACAGACCGGTGAAGTACAGACCGGGCACCGAGGGGACCACGCCGCGTTCCTCGCGCGGCCAGCCGTCCGTATCGAACACCGGTAGGTCGATCCAGTCGTACTTCTGGCGGAAACCGGTGCACCACACCACATTCGTCACGTCGAGAATCCGGCCGTCGGACAACACGGGGCGGAGTTCGGCCACGCCGGTCACGCGCTCGGTGACCCGGGTGACGCCGCGTGCGGCCAGCTCCCGCCGACGGATCCGCAGCAGGGGCGCCCCGTGGCGCCGTTCGTCCTCGCGAGCATGTCGTCCCATCGGGGTGCGCACGGACAGCACATGTCCCCACACGAACCACAGGATCGGGAACAGCACGCGCATGGCGGGACTGTCCACACGCACCGGCAGCTGCCCGGTGTCGCGGCCGCACAGAGTCGTCGGATGGGACGCCGCCAGCTCGTAGGCGATCTCGCTGCCGGAATGGGAAGCCCCCACTACGAGTACCGGACCGTCGCGCAACTGCGACGGATCGTGATACTCGCTCGAATGCAGCTGCACGATGCCGGGATCCAGCTCGGAGGCGAAGTCGGGGACGCGTGGGGTTCGACCGAACGTGCCCGTGGCCACGACGACGTTGTTCGCCTCGATCCGCGTGTCGCCGCAGTCGAGGACGAACCGGCCGCCGTCGCGGGAGAGCCGGCGGACCTGGGTGTTGCCGAGCACGGGCAGGTCGAAGCGGGAGGCATAGGACTCGAGGTAGTCGGCGACCTCGTCCTTGGTGGGGGAGCGGTGCGGGTCGCCCGGGAACGCCATGCCGGGCAGTCCGTCGTACCCGGCGGGGCTGTACAGGCGTAGCGAGTCCCAATGGCAGCGCCAGTTGTCGCCGATGCGTCCGTACGTGTCGACGATGAGGAACGGACGGCCACGACGGGCCAGATGGTAACCGGCGGACAGGCCTGCCTGACCTGCGCCGACGACGACGGTGTCGATCTGCTGGGGTGCGCTGTGGACGGTCATGACGACTCCCCGAGGTGAGGGAACTACACCGACGACGTTAGGCACTGCCGCCCCTCGGCCGCGTCGGGAGGAGTGTGCAGTCGAAGGTGGCAGCGTATGGGCAGTTCTACCCAGTCAGAGCAGGCGATGCTCGTACGCGTAGGCCGTCGCCGCCGCTCGTGAGGACACCTCGAGCTTGGTGAATATGTTGCTCAGGTGCCGGGCCACCGTCTTCTCGCTGATGACGAACTCGTGGGCGATGGCTCGATTCGTCTTGCCCGTGGCAACGGCGCGCAGCACCTGGACCTCCCGGGGCGTCAGCCCGTTCGGTGCGTCGGCGAGTTCGGGACCGCGGAGCTCACGCAGATCCGGCAACGCGTGCAGATCGTGGAAAATCGATGCTGCCGAGTCGAATTCGAGCCGGGCGTCATCGTCGTCGCCGAGTGCGGCGCAGCATCGACCCTGCAGCACTCGTACCCGGGCACGTTCGTAGGGTGCACCGAGGTCACGCCAGCGCCTGCCGGATCGCCGCAGCCGTTCGAGGGCGCCGCAGGGGTCACCTTCGGCGAGCAGGACCGAGCCCTGCGCGTGGTCGGCCATCGCTGCCAGTGCAGGGGCGTCCTGCGTCCGGGTCAGCGCCTCGAGTTCGTCGGTGCTGCGCCGGGCTGCGGCGACATCTCCGGTGGCGAGCGCGATCTCCGTGTGGGCGGCGAGCATCCGCGGCCTGTCGAGATTCGAGGCTTCGCCGAGACCCCGGAGGATTCCGGCGACCGCTGCGGTGGTGTCGCCCTGTCTCAGACGCAGCAGAGCAAGACCCGGCTGTACCTCCTGCCCGTACATGCCCGCTGACCTGTAGGCGGCTTCCGCCTCGGCGAACTCACCGCGTAGACGATGCAGTTCGCCCTGCTCGTACAGGGCCATTCCCATCGCGGGTTGACCGGGCGGATCCGACAGCCGCTGCAGTGCGAGGCGGGCGAGGTCCATCGCCTGCGACCAGTCGCCCTCGAGTTGCAGCATCTGGGCGCGATGGACCAGGCACTGTCCCCGGAAGGGCGCGAGTCCGGACTGATCGTCGCACCAGCGGCCGAGGGCCCGAGTCCACTCTTTCGCCCGTTGCAGATGATATGTGCCGTAGCAGGTCTCGATGACCGCGCAGTACACCAGGCCGGAGACGACGGGCGAGACCTCGCCCAATCCGACGGCGACGAGCACCTCGTCGAGTGTCCGCAGCCCGCCGTCGACGTCGCCGAGCAGGACTCGGCACTGTCCGATGCCCAGTGAGCCGAGAGCGAGAAGGTCGGCGTCGTGGCAGGCCCGTCCGATGCGCTGAGCTGCGGTGAAGATCGGCAGTGCCTCGGTCGGCCGGTTCGCGTACATCTGCTGTACTGCTCCGGGGATCATCAGGAAGCCGCTGGTCGCGCAGTCCGGTCGGTCCGGGACACCCGACTGTCGGGCTCGCTCCAGCCAACCTCCGGCCCGTGCTGCTTCACCGCGTCCCATCAGCAGGAAGCACAACCAGAAGGCGCTGATACCCGCGCTCTCGGTTTCGCCGGCTTCGAGATGTGCGGCGAAGGCGCGCTCGTACAGTGCGACGCTGTCGTCGTCGTGGCCCGCGAGGTACGCGGCTCGGGCGAACAGATCGAGGTCGTCCGCGGACAGGGCAGCGAGTGTGTCGGCGCTGCGGAATCCGTCCAGGGCACGCGGCCACTCGCGCGCGCGGTACGCTGCCCGCGCGTGGTCCAGGACCGCCGACCTGCCCATGTTCGCTCCCGCGATCGAGCGCCGCCGACACCGGCTGATTGCGATCCTACGCCCGCAGATACGCAGGGTCGTCGGTGTGCGCGCGGCTCACGACGGTCGCATGCCCGCCAGAACGATCGACACCAATCGTGGAACGAGATCCGGTGTCACCGCACGGATCGCGTCGGGTAAGGGGCGGGTGATCAGGCCGATCGCCAGGACCAGTTCCAGCGCGTCGAGGTCGGGGCGCACGATGCCGGCGGATCGCACCGCGTCGAGCAGTTCCTCGACCCCGGCGACCGTTTGGGTCTGGGCGTCGCGCACCGATCCGGAGATCTCGTCGGTCACGAATTCGGCGAGGGTGGCCGAGAGTGCACCCAGGTCGAGTTCGACCAGCCGTTGCACGTAGCCCACCCAGGCGTCCTCGGGTGAGGAGCCGACGCGCTCCAGGGCCTCGGTGCCCGCTGCGCGCATGTCGGCGAGGATCGTCAGCGCGACCTCGTCGGCCAGCGCGCGATGGCAGACGCCGCTACGACGACAGTTCCCGACGCGGGTGACTCCACCGCGCGCAAGCGTCATCCCGTGCTGTCGCTGCTGGGAATGACGTGCGGGCTCGGGGTGATCCTGGTGCTGATGCTGCTGGTCTTCATCATGCCGTCGCTGAAGAGCGGACCGCACGACCTGCAGGTCGGTATCGTCGGGACCTCCGCAGCGGCAGAAGAATTCGAGACGTCGCTCGCGACGGCCGCCCCCGACGCATACACCTCGCAGCGATTCGCCTTCGAGCAGGAACTGCGCGACGCCATCCACGACCGCGACGTCATCGGAGGGTTCGTCGTCGACGAGTCGGGCGTCCGCACGCTGGTCGCCGGCGCCGGCTCGACCGCCATCTCCGGTTCGCTCGCCGGAACCTCGCAGGCGGTCGGCGGAGCACTCGGGGCCGATGTGAGCGTCGAGGACGTCGTCCCGCTGCCGGAATCCGACCCCACCGGTATCGGCATCGGTGGTCTCGCCTTCCCGCTCGTCTTCGGTGGCATCGTCCCGGTCGTCGCATTCCGGAAGATCCTGCCGCGCAGCGACGCCTGGTACCTGACCGGCCTGTTCGTCTTCGCTGCCGTCGGTGGCATCGTCGTCGCGTCCATCCTCACCTTCGCGTTCGGAAGCATCGAATCGACCTTCTGGCCGGTCGCGGGATCCATGGCCCTCGGTATCGCCGCCCTTGCACTCCCGTTGGCCGGACTCCAGAAGGCCTTCGGCGCCAAAGGGTTCACCATCGGTGCGATGGCCATGATGTTCCTCGGCAATCCGCTGGCCGGTATCGCGACGACGTCGGCATGGCTGCCGTCCGGACTCGGTACCTTCGGTCAGATCCTTCCCCCGGGGGCTGCCGGAACCCTCGTGCGCTCCGCGGCATACTTCGACGGTGCCGGCGGATTCGTCGCGCTGTCGACCCTCGCCGCGTGGATCGTCGTGGGACTCGTGCTCTACGTGGTGGGCATGCGACGTGCGGTGGGTGAGGAAGCGACAGAGCGTCCTTCGGCGCAGGTCGCGGCCTAGCGGACCACGTCGAGCGGTCCTTCCTCGGGCGTCGGCGGCTCGAACCGCTCGAAGTACTCCGTCGCCGTCCGCTCGGTCAGCGGCCAATCGTCCGCCCACCTCCCGTGCCGGTCGCCGACCCGGCTCAGGATGGTCTCGAGCTCCGTCGCGATGTACACGGTCTCCGGCACGATGCCCTGCGGTGCGAGCAGTGCGCGGAACTCGTCACGTTGTCGACGGAACCAGAATCCGAAGTCGAGCACGACATCGTTCCCGGCCGTGACATGGCGAAGCAAACGCGCCTTCAGATCTGCTGATACCTCGGCCACCACGTCGGCGGAGGGCATGGTCGTGATCCCGCGATCCCAGAACTCCACCTCGTACGACAGACGCAACCAACCCCCGCGCTCCAGGCGCTTGGCATAGGTGGTCTTACCGGCACCGGCCGGGCCGCACATCATCACGACGCGAGACACTCGGGTCCTGTTCGCTGCCACCGGCCCGACGGTACACACCGCCACCGAGATCGAGACCGATAACGCTCATCGCTGATCCGAATCGAATCGGGCCCGATCCGCACCCCTGGGCGCCAGGGCACCGCGTCACGTGGAGGCCTTCTCGGTCTTCGGTGAGAGTCTGCCGATCACGGCGCTTCCGATGATGCCGACGACGATCATGCCGATCCCGACCGCGTCCGGTATCGAGTCGGTGACCCACCCGAAGATCCCCGCGACCAGCACGAACGTCGGTATCCAGTCGATCAGCTTCAGGAGCGACGGGGCGGGTTCGGACTCGCCCTGCGACGCCGCGAACTTCGCACCGGCGTAGTCCGGATAGAACTCGGTGAAGGAGACCGCGAAGAAGATCGCCGCGAGCTGGAGCACCCAGCCGGTCCAGAAGTTGCCCGGGTCGCGCATCACGGCGTCGCCGATGAACCCGACGATGGCGGAGAAGGTGAACGCACCGGCCCAGACCGCGGAGATCACGTAGTTGATCTTCATGAACAGGGGAGACGTCCAGTACTCCTGGGGCGTGTCCTCTTTCGCGTAGGGGAGTGTGAACGGCCTACGCGCGATCAGGGTGGCGACGACGAACACCGCGAGCGCGATGTTGGTGAGTTCACCGGCCCAGATCTCCATCCAGTCGATGACGCCGTCCGACGCGATGAGGCCCACCGCGGCCAGCACGACGAAGAACGCCGCGCCGAACACGTCGAGGGCGTGTATCTTGATGCCGCGTCGCGCGCCCACCCACATCGTCAGCAGGACGAGGCCGAGAGCGAAACACACCGCTTCCTCGAACCGTCCCGGGGCCGACAGGACGGACATGAGGATCCACGGTGCGATGCCCGACAGTGGCGACCGGAGGTAACCGTCGACGACCTTGGTCATGCCTACCAGCGTATTTCGTGAAGCCGGGCATGTCGGAGTTTTCGGAGGATCGACCAGGATCCGCTCGGGCGCACTCAGTCCTGCGTGGTCGGTGCTTCGGCCAGGCTGCGCCGGGTGGCGAAGCGACGCTCGACCCCCGACAAGGGGTCGACGAATTCGAGTTCCCGCGCGAGCAATTGGAGAGGAAGCGAATGGTCGTCCGGTGTCTCGGGCAGCAGCACGGGATACCAGTGGTCGCCGAGGATCCCGATACCGAGCGCCGCCAGGTGCACTCGCAGCTGATGCATCCGACCGGTGTGCGGGCGCAGCAGGGTGTGCAGAACGGCCCGTCCCGACCCGCTCACCCCGGATCCGAGCACCTCGATCAGGGTCTCGGAGTTGGGTTCGCGGGTGTCGTCGGCGACGACGCGCAACTCACCGCGTCGCGCCTCGATGTGATTGCGGTACAGCACGGGGACCGGACGTCCGGCGATCTGCGGCGCTGCCGGATCCCACTCCGCCGGCAGTGCGGACACCGCCTCGTACACCTTGGTGACCCGGCGCTTCTCGAACAACGACTGGTAGGCGCCGCGCGTCTCGGGCCGGGCCGAGAACATCACGAGCCCGGCGGTCGCCCGGTCGAGCCGGTGGATCGGTGTCAGATCGGGGTTGTCGAGGCGGGTCCGCAGACGGACCAGTGCCGATTCGCGCAGGTAGCGCCCGCCCGGAGTGGTGGGCAGGAAGTGCGGTTTGTCGACCACGACGAGGTCGTCGTCGATATGCAGGATCTCCTCGTGGAACGGCACCGGTTCCTCGACGGGCAGATCGCGGTAGTACCAGACGAACCGGTGCGCTCCGAGTTCGGTGCCGCGACCGATGGGTTCTCCGTCGATCCCCACGATCTCGCCGGCGTCGAAGCGACGGTAGAGATCGTCGGCGTCGAGATGGTCGAAACGCGCGACGACGTACTCGGCGACCGTCGACCACGGACCGGAGGTCGGAACACGCAGTCGCGTGGGCCCGACCCCGTTCCTGACGGGCAACGGTGAGGGCATCGGCACGGCACCATCCTCCCATCGGCCGCGACGTGAGCTGCGCCTCGGGTGATCGGCGACGGCGCGATCAGGACTTGTCGAGATCCACGGGCACACCGTTCTGACACCATGTCCGCATGACTGCACCGGCCCGGCTCGGCATCCCGACCGGCACGCTCGCACTGCTGGCCGCCCTGTACTTCGCGCAGGGTCTGCCGTACGGGTTCTTCACGCAGGCGCTTCCGGTGGTGCTCCGCGAGTCCGGCTTCTCGTTGATCGCGATCAGCGCGACGGGTGTGCTCTTCGCGCCGTGGGCGCTGAAGTTCCTGTGGGCGCCGTACGTCGACCACTACGGGACGAGGCGGCAGTGGTTGCTCTCGCTTCAGCTCGCGGCGTCGGCGGTGTCGTTGATCCTGGCGTGCCTCGACCTGTCGTCGACGCTGCGGTGGCTGCTCGTCGGCATCGCGGTGGTCAACGCCCTCTCGGCAACGCAGGACGTCGCGACCGACGGTCTGGCCGTGCAACTGCTCGGACCGAAACAACGCGGGCTGGGGAACGGCATCCAGGTCGGTGCGTACCGCATCGGGATGATCGTCGGTGGGGGAGCGCTGCTGTGGGTGTTCTCCCTCGCGGGTTGGCGCAGCCTGTTCCTCGCGATGGCGTTCCTGCTGGTGCTGACGACCATCCCGGTGTGGCGACTGCCGCGCACGGAGCGACGAGCCACGACGGATCGGGAACCGCGAAGCGCGACCCGCATGACGGTCGCGTGGTGGACGCGTCTGCGCCGCCCCGGGATGCTCGCGTTCATCCTGCTCATCGGCGGCTTCAAGTTCGGTGACTCGATGGGCTCGGCGATGGTCGGTCCGTTCATGTCCGACTCGGGACTCACCCTCGGGCAGATCGCGCTGGTCAAGGGTGTGCTGTCCTCGGCAGGCGCTCTCGGCGGTGCCGCCCTCGGTGGGTGGCTGTGCTTCCGTCGCGGTCGTCGGCAAGCCCTGCTGATCGGTGGCGTGACCCAGACGGCGAGCCTCGCGCTGTACGTCGTCGCGTCGCTCGGCTACGGCGGGTTCGGGCTCATCGTCTCCGCGAGCCTGGCCGAACACGTCCTCGGCGGCGCCGCGACGGTCGCGGTGTTCACGCTCATGATGGACGCCGCGGACAGGGACCACGCCGGCAGCGACTACACCCTGCTCGCGTGCGCGATCGTCGTCGTGCAGGGCATCGCGGGCTTCACCGCCGGTGTGGTCGGAGACGTGTTCGGTTATCCCGCGCTGTTCGGCACGAGCCTGGTGCTGTCGGGAATCGGATGTGCCGTCCTGCTGCTCGCTCTTGATCGAGGCATCGGGCCGAGCGGGGTGCACGGTGTGTGGCAGAGCGGCGCGGGGCGGGCGGCCTCGCGTCCCCGGTGATCACCGGTACCGCCGATCACTGCGACCAGTACTGCAGCATCGGCTCCTCGGCGAGCACCGTCGACCCCTCGGAGATGACGAGAGCACGCGACGAGATGCTGTACTGCACACCGGCGTTCGTGGCGGTGAAACCGTCGCCCGAGGGCACGGGGTCGTCGATCTCGATCGCCGCACCGTCGTTCGTACGAACGCCCTTGTAGTAGTACCGGCCGGCCCCGGTCTCGCACACCACGACGAGCGAGTCGGCCGTCTGGCCGATGGCGACGGCGGGATTCGTGTGGTTGCACCGTGCCTCGGGGATGCCGACGAAGCCCTGTGCGTCGGTGTCCTCGGAGGCCGACACGGGCGGTAGTGGCCGAGCGGGCCCGGCTGCGGGCGCGGGATTGCCGGTGGCCGTGAGTTCGAGATCCTCGATCCGCAGGGCCACGTCGCCCGGAAGCACGGTGACGTAGCTGTTGCCCTGCACGATGCTGTTGGCCGTGATGCACTCGAAGTCTCCGGTCAGGCACGACAACCGCTCCCAGTAACCGCCGAGCGAACCCGTCGGGCGTAGCGCGTATTCGCCGGGGGCGATGTCCACCCCGACCTTCAGAGTGCCGTTGGTCGGGAAGCCGCTCGGGGTGAGGGACCGACTCGCCTGTGCTCGTGGGGCGGGCGGATCCGTTTCCGCACGCGGAACTGCGGACGGCGAGACGGTGACCGTCACGGTCGACGGGGGCGGGCTCGCGGCGACAGTGCTTTCCGGGTCCGTATCGGACGAGCGGGTCAGGACGACGACCAGCGCGGCAACTGCGGCGATGACGGCGACCAGCAGGGCACCGCCCACGAGCCACGGCCACTTCGGTCGTCGCGGCGGGGTCGGGGTGGGCCAGGGCGGCGGGGGAGCGCCGTAGCCGTAGCCGTACCCGTCCTGCGGAGGCTGCATCGACATCCGGATCCCTTCGCTGTCGCGGTGGTGTGCCTCCGGATATCGCTGCCGATGTCTCCTGCTGTTACGTCCGGTGGGGAGGCGCTATCCGGTGCGTTGCAGGTCGGTGCAGGGAAGGGCCAGTTCGGCGAGATCGTCGAGAGAGACGGGTAGCACCCGTGCGAGAGCGGCGATCGTCGCGAAGGCCGGCGTCGCCAGTCGTCCGGTCTCGATCTTCCGAAGGGTCTCCGGCGAGATGTCGGCGGCCCGGGCCACCTCGGTGAGCGTCCTGCTGCCTCGGGCTTCGCGCAGCCGACCACCCAGGCGTTTGCCGGCGGCCAGCTGTTCCGGGGTCAGGGGGAGTCGCACCATGACCCGCAGTCTAGCCGCGTCGGTATGAAAATACCGATCGTCGCGTTAGGGTGGTATTTAAATACCGTTCTGTGATCCTGAGGAGTGCCCCGTGTTGGAACTGAAAACCCCCGGTGAGATCGCGGCAATGGACGTGACCGGCACGTTCATCGCCGAGCTGCTCGACGATCTGACGGGCCGCGCCCGACCCGGCGTGAACCTGCTCGATCTCGAACAGCGCGCGCGGGACATGATCGAGGAACGCGGCGCGGTCTCGTGCTACTGGGACTACGCGCCCTCGTTCGGGCGCGGACCGTTCCGCAACGTCATCTGTCTGTCCGTCAACGACGCAGTGCTGCACGGGCTCCCGCACGACTACGTACTCCGGGACGGCGACCTGCTCAGCATGGACATCGCCGTCTCGATCGACGGCTGGGTCGCCGATTCGGCACGCAGCATCATCGTCGGCGCGGAACGTCCCGAGGACCGGCACCTCGTCGAGGCGACCGAGGTGGCGCTGGACGCGGCCATCGCCGCCGCGCTCCCCGGTAACCGCCTCGGAGACATCTCCGCAGCGATCGGCGCTGTCGCCGCCGAGTACGGCTATCCCGTCAACACCGAGTTCGGTGGTCACGGACTCGGCCGCACCATGCACGAGGATCCGCACGTGGCGAACACCGGACGTGCGGGTCGCGGGCTCGTGCTGCGTCCCGGCCTGACGCTCGCCCTCGAGCCGTGGTTCGCGGCGGGGACGGACAAGATCGTCTACGACCCCGACGGCTGGACCATCCGTTCCGCCGACGGCTCGCGCACGGCGCACAGCGAGCACACGATCGCGATCACCGAGGGTGGACCGCTGGTGCTGACGAAGCGAGAGCGTGTCACCGAATAGAGATGGCACCGAACAGCTCCGGACAGCAGGAACATTCGGAGTAGGGGAGCGGGCTTGCGTGCGGTCCGTTATGGTCGGTGCACCGACGGGCGAAAGGCGATGCCGATGCCGCTGTACGAGTTCCGATGTGCCGACTGCGGGCCGTTCGACGTCTCCCTCCCGATGAGCGAGGTCTCCGCGTCGACCCCGTGCCCCCAGTGTGCTCGGCAGGCTCGTCGTTCGCTCACTGCGCCCCGTCTCGGCCGCGGCGGTTCGGCAGCGATGCGCCTGCACGACGCCACGGCACGGACCGCATCCGAACCCGACGTCGTCTCGGGCGCCCTGCCGGGTGTGCCGAGGCGTCCGTCACGGCCGGTCACCACCGACCCCCGACACCGATCCTTACCACGTCCCTGATCGTCACAGCCCCTGATCCGTCACCGCTGCAGGAGGTCCCGTGCCCGACGTCGTGTTCCCCCTCGATTCGACCCGCCGGTTCACCGATCAGGAGAAGATCGGCCACAACCGCTGGCACCCGGATATCCCGCCCGTCGCGACGCTGAAACCGGGGGATTCCTTCCGCGTGCACTGCCGCGAATGGTTCGACGGCGAGATCCACAACGACGACTCCGCCGACGACATCCGCAATGCCCCGCTGCACATCGTGCACGCGTTGTCGGGACCGTTCGCAGTGGAGGGTGCCAAGCCCGGCGACCTGCTGATCGTCGACATCCTCGACCTCGGCCCGATTCCGCAGGAGGACTCGGGTCCGCTCGCCGGGCAGGGCTGGGGCTACACGGGCATCTTCGCGAAGACGAACGGCGGGGGATTCCTCACCGACCAGTTCCCCGACGCCTACAAGGCGATCTGGGACTTCTCCGGGCAGAAGGCGACGAGCCGCCACGTGCCCCACGTGTCGTTCACCGGCATCGTGCATCCCGGCCTGATGGGGACGGCGCCGTCGCACGAACTGCTGTCGACGTGGAACACTCGGGAAGCTGCTTTGATCGCGACGGATCCCGACCGCGAGCCGGCGCTGGCGCTGCCACCCGAGCCGAACGGCGCGATTCTCGGCAGCCTGTCGGGCGCCGATTTCGACCGGGTCGCGGCCGAAGCGGCGCGCACCGCTCCACCGCGGGAGAACGGCGGCAACCAGGACATCAAGAACCTCACGAAGGGAAGCCGGATCTTCTATCCGGTCTTCGTCGACGGCGCGAATCTGTCGGTCGGCGACCTGCACTTCTCGCAGGGTGACGGCGAGATCACCTTCTGCGGTGCCATCGAAATGGGCGGGTTCATCGACCTGCGCGTCGATCTGATCCCCGGCGGTATGGAGACCTATGGGGTGAGCGAGAACGCCATCTTCATGCCGGGCAACACCGACCCGCAGTATTCCGAGTGGCTCGCGTTCTCCGGCACGTCCGTGACGCTCGACGGCGAACAGCGGTATCTGGATTCGCAATTGGCGTACCAGCGGGCGTGTCTGCACGCCATCGACTATCTGACGAAATTCGGCTACAGCCCCGAGCAGGCGTATCTCCTGCTCGGGGCTGCACCCATCGAGGGACGTTTGTCGGGTGTCGTGGACATCCCGAATTCGTGTGCCACGGTGTATCTTCCGACGGCGATCTTCGACTTCCCGGTCGCGCCCACCGCATCCGGTCCGGTGACGATCGATCCGGGTATCGGAGCACCGCGTTCGTCGGCGTGAGGGCCGCGAAAATCGTTTGCCCGGTGTGAGCGGTGCGCGTACCGTCCTCGGGTCGGTACATATGCGAACGAAAGGTGGTCCCCGCCATGGACCCGCTCACCGAACGGGACATTCGAACATCCTTCGTCAACTGCTCCAAGGGTGATGCGAAGCGGCTTCCGGTGCCGCGCGATCTCGACGACCGGCCGTGGGACGAACTCGACTTCCTCGGCTGGACCGACCCGTCGTTCCCCGGTCGCGGCTACATCGTGGTCCCCCGCGACGGCGAACTCGTGGGTGTCGCCATGCGGTTCGAACAGCAGGGCTCGGGCAAGACGCAGATGTGCACGATCTGCCTCACCACCCACACCCGGGGTGGCATCGCTTTGATGACGGCGAACAAGGTCGGCGATGCGGGTCGAGCGGGCAACGCGGTCGGAACCTACATGTGCATCGACCTGCAGTGCTCGCTGTACGCGCGCGGCAAGAAGAAGCCCGCACTGGGCAGCCGGTACCGCGAGGATCTCGAGCCGGAGGAGAAGGCCGAGCGCGTCCGCGAGAATCTCGGCGCGTTCGTCGATCGCCTGTATGCCTGACGGGCGAACCCGGCCCTTTCAGTGCGATGCGGGGTTGCGCAGGTGCGCACGCTCCCCGTTCTGATCGAGGATCGTGAGGATCTCCACCGGTCCGTCGTGCGCGCTGATGGCGTGCGGTGTCATCGTCGAGAACTCGGCTGCGTTGCCCTCCTGGATGAGGATCGTCCGTTCGCCGAGTTGGAGCCGGGCGGTGCCGGTCAGGACGGTGAACCATTCGTGCCCCGGGTGCACGGGGAGCGTGTCGGCCGGCACCGGCTCCTGCTTCGTGATCCGCATCTTGGCGATGGTGACGCCGCCCAGTGATCGTTCCCGCGACAATAGCCAGGTCGTGTACCCCGGGGTGTCGCACGCCTGGGGCCTGATCACCACGTCCTGGTCCTCGCCGGATTCGACGAGCTGGTCGATCGTGGTGTCGAGTGCCCGCGCGATGGGAACGAGCTGGTCGAGTGCGATCCTGCGACGGCCCGTCTCGATGCGGCTCAGGTTGGACGGGCTGATGTGGCACCGGCCTGCGAGAGTGTCGAGGGTCCACCCCCGCGCGA
Source organism: Rhodococcus sp. 2G (assembly GCF_001886355.1). NCBI lineage: Bacteria > Bacillati > Actinomycetota > Actinomycetes > Mycobacteriales > Nocardiaceae > Rhodococcus > Rhodococcus sp. 2G. The sequence goes on from NZ_CP018063.1 coordinate 502,762, forward strand.
GCCGCAGGCTGCGGATGCGCTGACGGATGAGTTGGTCCAGATCGGACGATTCTTGCTCCATAGGCAAGAGTATATGCCGAAACTGGATGACGCGTCCTAACGTGGAGTCATGCACCACCACGCCCACCACGCACCGCACGACCACGCGCACGACGAGTCGATGGCCGAGGTGCTCGACCTCGACGCCGCGATGAACCGGCCCTACTTCGAGTCGTTGCTCGACCGGGTCGCCGGACAGCTCGAGCGCGAACCGCGCACCGTCGTCGACATCGGCGCCGGCACAGGAACAGGCACACTCGCCCTGGCGCGCCGGTTCCCTCACGCGCAGCTCGTCGCTCTCGACCGGTCCGCCGGGATGCTCGAACGACTCCGCAAGACCGCCGCGTACAACGGGTTCGGTGATCGGATCCGGACCGTCGAGGCCGACCTCGATGCAGGACTTCCGGCCGTCGGTGCGATCGACCTCGCCTGGGCGGCCCTGTCCCTGCACCACGTCGAGGATCCGGATGCAACGCTCCGGCAACTCGCCGAGGCGATGACACCCGGGGGGACGGTGGTCGTCACCGAGATGGAGTCGCAACCACGATTCCTGCCCGACGACATCGGTATCGGTACACCGGGACTCGAAGCGAGATGTCACGAGGCCGCGGCGTCCCGAGGGTGGAACAGGTGGCCCGACTGGAGCGACAACCTGCGTCGCGCCGGGTTCGAGATGGTCGAGATGCGCCGCGACGAACTCGGTGCCGACGTCGACGACACCGCACGCCGATACGCCCACGCGGTGCTGAGCCGGATGCGGACCGGCCTCGACAACGCCGTGTCCGACGAGGATCTCGACACGCTCGATCGACTCGTCGGCGACGGCCCCGATTCGGTGCTGCACCGGGCAGATCTGGTGGTGCGTGGATCCCGAACCGTGTGGATCGCACAGGCAATCAAGGAGGAGAACTGATCCCTCCCGGGATTTCCGGAGGGCTCCTCTCAAGGGAGGATGAAACCTATGGCAGCAGGATCGAAGCGGTACTCGGCTGAGTTGAAGCGAGACGCCGTGGACATGGTGGCCCAGTTGGTGGCCCACGGGTCGGCGGAGTGGCCGGCGATGCGCAAGACCGCAGATCTGTTGGGGGTGACCTCGGCGGAGACTGTCCGTCAGTGGGTTCGTAAGGCCCCGGCCGCTGATGCGGAAGGCGCCTCGAGGGCCGACAACGAGGAGATCCGCAGGCTCAAACAGGAGGTCGCCGAACTCAAACGGGCCAACGGCATCCTGAAAGCGGCGTCGGTTTTCTTCGCGGCCGAAATCGACCGGCCACACCGGTAATTGTGGACTTCATCCGCACCCACCAGGGACATCGGGTGGGTGCGGATGGTCTTATCTGGGGTGTCGATTCGATGTGCGCCGTGCTCTCTGAGCACGGCTGGCGCATCGCCCCGTCCACATACTACGACCACATCAACCGCGGGCCGAGCGCCCGTATGCTCGCTGACGCGCAGGTCATCGATGCGATCTTCATGCTCCGCAAGAACAAACCCCTGACCCGCGTTCTGGGCTCACGAAAGACATGGATAATGCTGCGCAGCAACGGATTAGATGTCGCCCGTTGCACGGTTGAACGGGTCATGCGGGAGATGGGATGGCACGGCGCGATCAAGAAGAAACGGGTGCGCACGACCATCCCTGACGCGGCGGCCAAGCGGCCGACGGATCTGGTCGACCGGCAGTTTTATGCCGCGGCACCCAACCGCCTGTGGGTGGCCGATTTCACCTACTGCCGCACCGAATCCGGTTGGGCGTACACAGCCTTCGTGACTGACGTGTTCGCCCGCAAGATCGTCGGCTGGAAGGTGGCCACGGAGATGACGGTGAACTTGGTGACCGATGCGATCAACAATGCGATCGACAACAGAAAACGTTGCGGGGTAGTCGATTTGAGCAAACTCGTCCATCATAGCGACGCCGGATCGCAGTATACTGCCATCGTGTTCGGGCAGCGATTGGCCGAGGAAGGGATCGCGGCCTCTATCGGCACCGTCGGGGACAGTTTCGACAATGCCCTGGCCGAATCGGTGAACTCGGACTACAAGAACGAACTGGTCGACAACCAGCCCCTGTTCCATGGAGCCACTGAGTTGTCGCTGGGCACCGCCGAATGGGTGGCGTTCTACAACCGAGAACGACCACACAGCTACTGCCACGACCTCACCCCCGACCGGGCAGAGCAACTCCACTACGATCGCATGCGCACCCTCAATCCGGAGGAAGCGCTCACACCATGAGCTCTCCGGAAACGCCGGGAGGGATCAAACCGATGAACACCCAGGAGAACCCCACACAGGACGGTTACGACGTCGTCGTGATCGGCGGCGGCTCGGCCGGACTGAGTGCCGCAACCGCGCTGGCACGCTCGCGCCGCTCGGTGCTCGTCGTCGACGCCGGTGAACCGCGCAACGCCCCTGCCGCGGCCGCGCACAACGTGATCGGGCACGAAGGCATCGCGCCGACCGAACTCCTGGCTCTCGGGCGGAAGGAGGCCGTCGGATACGGCGCCGAGATCCTGTCCGCACGAGCAGAATCCGCTCGTCGCAGCGGCACGGGATTCGAGATCGGTCTCTCCGGCGGCACCACCGTGCAGGCACGTCGACTGATCCTCGCGACGGGACTGGTCGACGAGCTGCCCGACCTGCCCGGAGTCCGCGAACTGTGGGGGAAGAGTGTCCTGCACTGCCCGTACTGCCACGGCTGGGAGGTTCGGGACCGGCGCGTCGGCGTGATCTCGTCGGGGCCGATGAGCGTGCACCAGACCCTGTTGTTCCGTCAGCTCAGCGACGATGTCGCCTTCTTCACCCACTCGGCGCCCGCCCTGGAGAGCGAGGCCCGCGACCAGCTCGAGGCGCGCGACGTGCGGATCGTCGACGGCGCGGTCGCGGAACTGCGAGCGGACGGCGAGGAGGTCCGTGCCGTGGTGCTCGAGGACAGCACCGAGATCGAGGTCGACGCCGTGGTGGTCGCGCCGCGTTTCGTCGCCCGCGCCGACCTGTACGAGCAGCTCGGCGGAACGGTCACCGACCATCCCGTGGGGACCCTCATCGAGACCGATCCGACGGGGAAGACCGCTCTGCCCGGCGTATGGGCGGCGGGCAACTCCGCCGACCTCTCCGCGGTGGTCGTGGTCGCTGCAGGCGCCGGCGTGATGACAGGGGCGGCCGTGAACGCCGACCTGATCGCGGAGGAGACGGCCGCGGCGGTGGAGGAACGAGCCGCCCGCGGACTCACCTTCGCCGAATAGTCCTGTCGGGCATACGAGAACGGCCGGGCGAGCACACGCTCGCCCGGCCGATTCGCGATCTGCGTCAGAACGGGTAGGGCGCGATGTCGGGACGCACCGTGACCCACTGGGTCTCGGTGAACGCCTCGATGTTCGCGGCTGGACCGCCGAAACGGGAACCGGTACCGGATGCCCCGACCCCGCCGAAGGGAGCGTTGGCCTCGTCGGCGACGGTCATCTCGTTGATGTGGATCTTGCCCGAGTGGATCCGGTCGGCGATCTTCATCGCTTGTCCCACGTCGCCGACGATGCTCACCGACAGGCCGTACTCGGACGCATTGGCCAGTTCGACGGCCTCGTCCGGGTCGGAGAACTTCAGCACCGGCGCGACGGGACCGAAGATCTCCTGGCCCCAGGCGGGCATCTCGGTGGTCAGATCGGTCAGGACGGTGGGCCGGTAGAACAACCCCTCGTGCGTGCCTCCGGCAGCGAGAGTGCCGCCCGCGGCGACGGTGTCCTGCACGATCGTGTCGATGTTCGCCAGCTGACGCTCGTCGATGATCGGGCCCAGGTGAACCGGGCCGCCTGCGGGATCGCCGACGACGAGTGCATCCGCCTTCGCGGCGAGGGCGCGCACGTAGTCGTCGTAGACGGACTCGTGCACCAGGTGCCGGCCGGTGGTCATGCAGATCTGGCCCTGGTGGAAGAACGATCCCATCGCTCCGACACCGGCAGCGAGATCGACGTCGGCGCCGGGGAGCACGATCATCGCGTTGTTGCCGCCGAGTTCGAGGTGGGTGCGCTTGAGATGTTCCGCGCCGGCCTTGCCGACGTGGCGTCCGGCGGCGGTGGATCCGGTGAACGAGACCACCCGCACCTCGGGAGCATCGACGGTTGCGGCGCCGACGTCACCACCACCGGGCAGCACCTGCAGCACACCGGCGGGTAGTCCGGCCTCCTCGAAGATCCGGGCCACGGCGACACCACCGATGACGGTGGTCCGCGGATCCGGCTTGAGCAGCACCGCATTGCCGAGGGCGAGAGCCGGGGCAACCGAGCGCATCGCGAGCAGCAACGGGAAGTTGAACGGTGCGATCACCGAGACGACGCCGGCGGGCAGGCGGCGCGCGATGGACCAGTGACCGTTGTCCGACGGCAGGTACTCACCGTGCGGATGGGTGGGCAGCGCCGACGCCTCGAAGCACTCGGTGGCGGAACCGAACACCTCCATGGCGGCCTTGTCCGGAATGGACCCGGCCTCGCGGAGTCCCCAGCCGATGAGTTCGTCGGCGTGCTCACGGAACTTCTCGCCGGCGCGACGGAGGATCTCCGCACGCTCGGACGGCGCCGTGGCGGCCCAGGACTTCTGTGCGGCGGCGGCAGCGCGGGCGGCGGCGTAGACGTCATCGGGGTCGGCCAGGCCGATCTCGGCGATTTGTTCCCCGGTCGCGGGGTTGGTGACCTTCGTGGTGCCGCCGTTGCCGGGGCGCCAGCCGTCGAGATGGATCTTTCCCGTCCACAGGGCTTCGTCGAGCAAGGCCATAGAGTTCTCCTCAGCGTGGTCGTCGCCGTCCCGCGCGCGTGGGACACCGATGTGTTCCACGAGTGTGGGAGCGATGACGGCTCGTAGGATCGATTCTTCTCATTCAACGAGAAAGCCCGCGATATCCGTCTACGCACGACGAACACCACGTGCATCGCTCCGCGGCCGAAGGGTCATGAGCGAGCACGATGATCCGAATGGATCTGGCTCTCATGGCAGTGGTCGGCATCGCCGGCACCGTGAGCATCGCGGCTGTACTCGGCCGCGCTGAGCATGCCGGCCCAGGACTTCCGCCGGAACTTCAAGGCCATCAGCGGACTCGGGGTCCTTCTCGTCGTCGTGACCACTGCGGCTGCTCACCATCGCGGCCGAACGCGGGGCCCTGCTCGAGGGCCGGGCGCGCGGTACCTACAGTTCGCAGACGCTCGGTGCGGCCCAGCGCCGCCTCGACCTCGAGGAGACCCGATTGCAGGCGCTGAGCGAACAACCCTGACGGTCGTCTCGCGGCGCGGACGCCCCGCCCGAGAACCCGCATCCCGCCGCACTGTTTGACATGATCGTTCGGTCCGGATCCGCCCGGGCGCGTCGTGACCCGGGTAGGAGTGACAGGTGTCGGAGGGCAGTACGGACAGAGCGCCGCGTCGGCGCGTCGGTCGATGGATCCTGATCGTCTTCGTCGTGGTGCTCGTCGGCGTGGCGGCGGCGTTCGTCCTCACCCCTGTGCCGGGATCACTGGTGGTGCGGAAGGTGTTCGAACGCGACGCGCGGGAGCAGACCGCGAAGCTCGCGGTGGACGCTCCGGAGACGGACTTCGTCGCCGACCTCCACTATCGGGAGGACGACCCGGACGCCTATCTCGACGTGTACACACCGCCGGGGACCACCGAGGCGCTGCCGACGATCGTGTGGACGCACGGTGGCGCGTGGTTGTCGGGTAACCGCACCAACTACGCGGGCTACTACAGGCGTCTCGCGGCCGCCGGATTCACCGTGGTGTCGGTCGGCTACTCGCTCGCACCGGGCCACCGCTATCCGACCCCGGTGCGGCAACTCGTCGATGCACAGCGCTACTTGCTCGAGCACGCCGACGAACTGCACATCGACACCGAGCGGATCGTGCTCGCCGGTGACTCGGCCGGGGCGCAACTGTCCGCGCAGATCGCCGCGGCGACCACCGACCCCGACTACGCCGCGACCCTCGGTGTCGACCCGGCGTTCACTCGGGAGAACGTTCGCGGTGTCGTGCTCAACTGCGGCATCTACGACGTGTCCGCGATCGGTGGGAGCGGCGGGCTGACCGGATGGGGCGTGGAGCAGGCGATGTGGGCCTACACCGGCGCCCGGGAGTTCGCCACTTCGGATGCGGCGGGCCAGATGTCGGTATTGAACTCGGTCACCGAGAACTTCCCGGCCACCTACATCTCCGGTGGCAACGCCGATCCGCTCACCGCCACCCAGTCCGAGAGGCTCGCGCAGCGGCTCACCGGACTGGGTGTGCAGGTGGATGCGTTGTTCTATCCGGACGACCACACACCGGAACTGGCACACGAGTACCAGTTCGATCTGTCGACACCGGATGCGCGTGCCGCGCTCGAGCGGACGATCGATTTCGTCCGCAAGGTCACGACGTAGCGCGCGCGGGGATCTCGGCGACGATGCGTTCGGCGAGCGGCCGCGAGGAGGCCGGGTTCTGGCCCGTATACAGGACGCGGTCGACCACCACGTGCGGCTGCCAGGCGTCCGTGGACGAGAAGACGGCCCCGGCCTCCTGCAGGCGGTCCTGCAGCAACCAGGGTGCCTTGTCGGCCAGTCCCGCCTGGACCTCCTCGACGTTCGTGAACGCCGTCAGGCTGTAACCCTCGAACAACCAGCGACCGCCGGACTCGTGGGCGGGAAGCAGGGCAGCCGGGGCGTGGCACACCATCGCGACCACTTTGTCGGCCTCGACGAAGTGCCGGACGAGTTCACCGAACCGCTCGTCGACGGCCAGATCCTCCATCGGGGCGTGGCCACCGGGCACGAACAGCAGGTCGAAGTCCTCGGCCCGCTGGTCCTCGAGCACCGCCGCACCGGTGAGTACCGGCTGCAGCTTCTCGAGCGACGACTTCAACTCGGCCACGCGGTCCTCACCGCCTGCGGCGTCGGGTTCGAGGCTGGCCTGGTCCACGACGGGCGTGCGGCCGCCCGGAGTGGCAACGGTGATGTCGTAGCCGGCTTCGTCGAAGACGGTGTACGGCTCGACGAGTTCCTCCGCCCAGAAGCCCGTGGGATGGCGGGTGCCGTCCTGCAATGTCCAATGATCGGCGGAGCTGACGACGAACAGGATGCGGGTCATGGTGTGTCCTCTCTGATGAACGCAGAGGCCGGGTACCCGCTGTGAGCGGGACCGACACCGGCGGTGACGACGGTCGCCGGGTCCGCGACAGTGACGACGGTCGCCGGGTCCGCGACAGTGACGACGATCGCCGGGCCCACGAGGGACCCGGCGATCGTGTGACGTGACTGGGGTGCGGCGGATCAGATGCCGACCACCTCCTGCGCGATGGCGGCCAGACGGGTCTGGGCCGCGGAGATAACACCGTGTCGTGCCTTGTGCGCTTCCTCGTAGGCGACGATCGCCCGGATGTCCGCGGGCTCGGTCAGTTCCTTGACCGCCGCCACGGCCTTCGGGACGGTGAGATCGTCGTAGTTCCGGATCGGCAACTCCTCCTCGGTGAGGACACCCGAGGCGCTGCGTGCCTTGTGCAGAGCGTCGGCGGTACCGTCGGCGCCTTCACGACGGCTCACGCGCTCGGCCGTCTCGAGAGCCGCATCGCGCGAGGCACCGATGGTCTTGGCTGCGACGTCACCGGCATGCGCGCCGCGCGAGAGCAGCGACTCGATGCGGGGACGCGTCGAGCGGGCGACATCGATCGCTCGATCGATGCTGCGCGCCGACCAGGTGACCGGCGTGTTGACCAGGCGCACCGCTGCGCCGGCCGCGGCCTGCAGAGGAGTGCGACGCAGAGCGGCAGGACCACCGAGCGCCTCCTCCGCGATGACGGTGGTGAGCCACTCGACCGTCGCCGTGTGAGCCGTGATCAGACGGTCCGCCAGCGACACGATCGACTTGTGTCCGCCCGCGATGGCCAGCGCCTTCACGTAGCGGGCACGGTCGAGGAGCTGATGTTCGAGGGCGAGGTCCGACAGCAGTGCTTCGTCGAACGGCTGCGCCTGCTCGGTGAGGGTCTTCACCATGATGGCGGCGCGGCCGATGAACGGCCCGACCACATCGGGAAGTCCGCCCAGATCGCGGATCGCCTCTTCGATCGCCACCGCACGGATGCGGCAGTTCTCGGCGTTCTCGGTCAGCTCCTTGCGTACCGCTTCGGTTCGGGCCTGCGCGACACGCGTTTCGGCGACCTGGGTCTCTGCATGGGTCAGTTCGTGGAGAGTGCGCAACTGGGTGAGCAACGCGGGAGTTCGGTTCTCGGTCATCGTGCGTTCGCCTCCTTCGCACTGGAAGAGTCGGTGATCTACCGACGAATTCACATCCATCGAGAAATGACGTGACAACTGTCGGCTACCCGACCCCCGTAACTGCTAACGTCTATGTGATCCATAACACACCCTCTGGTCGGGTTCGTTGCTGCAGTGACCACTCGGCGCACGCGAGTCGCACGGGTCTCGGTTTGAGCCGGTTACTCGCGGGGAAACTTCGGAGCACACCTTGACGTGAGAGATCGAGGCCGGGACGAGACGCGGTCCGCCTGACTCCTCAGGTGATCGGCGACCGTGAGACGGCCGCAAGCAGCACAAAGGAAAGCGGGGACGACACGATGACCACGGCAGCACCCGTCATGCCCACGGACGTGATCACCGCTCCGGCGACGGTTGCTCCGTCGCAGTCGGCCGACATTCCGGCGCAGACGATCGACGCGCGGTCCGTCGAGGCCCCGCCGTCGGCCGCCGTGGCGTCGAGGGAGGTGGAACCTCCGGTGACGGAGGAGATGCCGGCCCTGCTCGAGCACCCGATCGCGGGCATGCTGATGTTCGTCGTCCTCGCCGTCTGCGGATTCGCAGCCGCCGCGGTGGTCGCAGGATCCCTGGCGGCCGGGCTCGCTCTGGTGGGTGTCGTCGGAGGAGTGGCGGCGACCCTCGTCGCTGTTCTCTGACGTGGCAGAACGACACCGGTAGGCCCGTTTCGTCCAGATCCGAGCGGGAGGATATCGTCTCCGGTCATGTCCAAGGAATTCGTTTTCACGTCCACGCTCGACCACAGCGTCGAACGCGTCCACGGCGCTTTGACCAGCGAGGACTTCTGGAACAGCCGACTGGCTGCGAGCCAGACCGGCGTGGCGCAGCTCGAGGTCGGCTCCGGTCCCGGGACCTTCCGCGCGAAGGTCTCCGACCAGATCGACACCTCCGCGCTGCCCGCGGTCGTCCGGGGCGTGGTGCGAGGACCTCTGATCATCGAGCGCACCGACGAATGGGGCGGACTCGGGGACGGTACGGCGCAGGGAACCCTCGCCGGCAGCACGTCGGGGCTGCCGATCACGATCGCGGCCCGTTCGGAGCTTCGTGGCAACGCGGACGGCGGTACCGAGATCGAGGTGCGTGGCGAGGCCACCGTCAAGGTTCCCGTCGTCGGTGGGCAGATCGAGGGCCTGATCGTCCAGCTCGTCGAGAACATCGTCCAGAACGATCGGACCGACCTCGACAAGTGGCTCACGGAGAACTGATTCGCAGGGGCGCCCGATCGATCGGCTTCCGATCGACGGATCATCTGGTCCGATGCCGTCGTTCCTCTTCCGAGGTACGGCGGCATCGTCGTTCCCGCCGGATTCGTCGGCGACACACCGGGTCAGGTCGTTGAAGAGGGGTGTGACCCAGGCCACCATCGGATCATGTCGATGCCGTGGGACGAGGACGGCGGCTACGCGTGGGAACGCCGCGAGGCCGGATACACCTGGGAGCAGATCGGCAGCGAACTCGGTTGCCCTGCCCATGTCGCACAGAATCTGGGGGAGCGCTACCGCGCGGATATCACTGCCGAGATGACGAGGAACCAGTTGTCGTTGTTCGACATCTCGACCGAGACCTGAATCCCGGCCCGCCGGTGTTCGCCGTGTGTTCATCGGATGTGCACCCGCACGGACCCCGTGTGAGGAGGCATCGTCTCCTCCGGAGGGGACCGTAGGTGTCATGGAGGCACTCGTGCGCGACTCCCTGTTCGGTTTCCTCCAGGAGAGCGGACTGGCCGGCTCGGGCGGTGAAGCGGCGGCGCTGCTCATGGAAGGTCTCGTCCGCGTCAATCATCGCCAGGTCCGCAGTCCCCGTACTCCACTTCGTGCCGGGGACGTCGTCTCGATCGTGGGTACGCGATCGATGGCGGTCTTCGGCGTCTCTCCCGGCGGGGTTCGTCCCGTCCTGTAGCTCGTCCGTCGCACGGAGCGCCCGCAACCTCCGGCACGGAGCACTCGCGACCTGCGACGCAGTCGCCTGTCCGGGCGGTGTGATAAGCCGTACCGGACGGGAACGAGCGACGACGAGGGGGAGCGACGCGTGCTGATACTGCACCGTGCCGAGCGCACCGGCATCCTGGCGGATGCGCTGGCCGAGGTGCTCGCCGAGCCCCTCGACGATCCGTTCGCGCGGGAGGTCGTCGCGGTGCCCGCGCGCGGTGTCGAAAGATGGCTCACCCAGCGGTTGTCGGGAATGCTCGGTTCCTCCGCCGGCGACGGGGTGGCCGCCAACATCGACTTCCCGTCCCCGTCCCGCCTCGTCGACGAAGCGCTCGCCGCGGCCTCCGGCATCACCGCCGACGACGATCCGTGGCATCCCTCCCGCATGTTGTGGTCGCTGCTCGGGGTGATCGACGAGTGCGTCGGCGAACCGTGGTGCGCCACCCTCGCGCGGCATCTCGGTCACGGCGCCGGCGACCACCGGGCCGGACGCCGGTACGCCACCGCAGCGCATCTCACCGGCCTTCTCCGCAGTTACGGACTCCAGCGCCCCGGGATGATCTCCCAGTGGGCGGCGGGGAACGACACCGACGGCACGGGTGCGCCTCTCGACGACCATCTGCGTTGGCAAGCCGAGCTGTGGCGACGGCTGCGCGCCCGCATCGGCGTCGACAGCCCGTCGCAGCGACTCGACGAACTGTGCGGCCGGCTGCGAGACGACCCCGACGTCGTCGACCTGCCCGAACGACTCTCGATGTTCGGTCCCACCCGCCTCGACACCGTCCTCGTCGAGGTGCTGACCGCGCTCGGGCACCACCGCGACGTGCACATCTGGCTTCCGCATCCGAGCCCGGTGATGTGGGACGGACTGACCCGGCGTCCGGAGTCGATGCGTCGCGCCGACGACCACAGCGCTCTCGGGGTGCAGCACCCGCTGCTGGCCGCGCTCGGCCGCGACGTGCGCGAACTTCAGAGCCGGCTCTCCGGCCTCGAGTGCACCGACCTTCCGCATCCCTCACCCCGGCCGCCGGCGACGCTCCTCGGCCGGTTGCAGGCCGATCTCCGCGACGACCGCGCCCCCGCACACGGATCGGCCGCGCCCGACGGGACCGTGATGATCCATGCCTGCCACGGCCCCACCCGGCAGGTCGAGGTGCTCCGCGAGTGCCTGCTGCACCTGTTCCGCGACGACCCCACGCTCGAACCGCGCGACGTCGTCGTCATGTGCCCCGACGTCGAGACGTACGCGCCGCTCGTCCACGCCGCCTTCGGTGCCGGAGTCGGTGAGCATCCCGGCCACACGCTGCGGGTCCGTCTCGCCGATCGTGGCCTGCGCCGCACCGATCCGGTGCTTGCGGTGGTGTCCGAACTGCTCGCGCTCGCCGACGGCCGGGTCACCGCCAGCGAGGTCCTCGATCTCGCCGCCTCCGCCCCGGTGCGCCGCAAGTTCGGATTCGACGACGACGAACTCGAACGCCTGCAGGAGTGGACCACCGAGACCGGTGCCCGTTGGGGTCTCGGCCCGTGGCAGCGCAAGAGCTTCGGTCTCGGCGACTTCATGCAGAACACCTTCGGGGCGGCACTCGACCGCATCCTTCTCGGTGTCGCCGCCGACGGAGCGGACGGGGAGTGGCTGTCGCTGTCACTGCCCCTCGACGACGTCGACAGCAACGACATCGACCTCGCCGGTCGGTTCGCCGAGTTCATCGACCGGCTGACGGTGGTGCTGCTCCGGCTGCGCGGCCCGCACCCGGCGGGGCGGTGGTCGGACGAACTCGGTTACGGCATCGACCTGCTCGCCGACGTTCCCGCCGCCGACGCATGGCAGCTCACCCGCGCGCGTCGCGAGATCGGCGAGGCCGTCGAGCATGCCGGCGACACGCAGTTGTCCCTGAGCGACGTCCGGTCCATGCTCTCCTCCCGGCTCGCCGGGCGTCCGTCGCGCTCGAACTTCCGTACCGGCGAACTGACCGTGTGCACGATGGTGCCGATGCGCTCGGTGCCCCATCGCGTGGTGGTTCTCCTCGGTCTCGACGACGACGTCTTCCCTCGCACGGCCCACATCGACGGCGACGATGTCCTGACCCAGAATCCCTGTGTGGGAGAGCGTGATCCGCGCAGCGAGGACCGGCAGCTGCTGCTCGACGCGCTGATGGCCGCGGAGGAGCGTGTGCTGTTGTTCCACACCGGCGCCGACGCCGTCACCGGAGCACTGCGCCCACCGGCGATTCCGCTCACCGAGGTGCGCGACGTGGTGTCGACGATGACGGGAGTCGACGTCGACGACGAGCGCATCGTGCGGCGACATCCCCTGCAGCCCTTCGATCCGCGCAATTTCCGGGCCGACGACCCGTTCGGGTTCGGTGTCACCGCACTCGCGGGAGCCCGTGCCGGACAAGGAGTTTCGGTGGAGCGCGACCGGTCGGGTGCGCTCCTCGTCGACGACCTTCCGGCCCCGGCACGCACCGATGTCGATCTCGACGAACTCGTTTCCTTCCTGACACATCCGACGCAGGGATTCCTCCGGCAGCGACTCGGTCTGCGGATCCCCGACACCGACGAGGGCATCGCCGACGCACTCGACGTCGAACTCGACGGTCTCGCTCAGTGGCAACTGGGCGACCGCATGCTCGAAGCGCGATTGGCGGGCATGTCCGCGGGTGCCTTCCAGGACGCGGAATGGCGTCGCGGCACGCTCCCGCCGTTCGCGCTCGGCCGCAGGACCCTCGACGCGGTGAGCGACAACGTCGACCGCCTCGTGCACGCCTGCGCCGGTGTGCACACCGGGCAGGCCCGCACCGTCGACATCCGCGTCGATCTCGGCGACGGTCGTCGGCTCACCGGCACCGTCGGAGGTGTACACGGCGAGGTACTGGCCCGCAGCACCTATTCCAAGCTGTCCCCGAAACACCGGCTTGAAGCATGGATCCGGTTGCTCGCCGTCGTCGCCTCGGGTCATCCCGGACAGTGGCGTGCGGTGACCACCGGGCGCAGCCGTTCGCGCTCGTATCCGGCCTGGCGCTCGACCCTTCTGGCTCCCGCCGATCCCGTCGCGCTGCTCGCCGCACTCGTCGATCTGCGCGATCGTGGACTGTGCCGGCCGCTGCCGCTCGTGACGGGCGCGTCGGCCGAGTACGCCGATCGCCGCCACCGCGGTGATTCCGTGGAGATGGCACTGTCGGCCGCCGGGAAGGCGTTCGGTGGCGCGTTCGGCGACGGCAAGGACCGTCACGTGCAGTATCTGTACGGGCCCGACGTCACGTTCGGGCAGCTCACCGCCGACGCACCGGAGGGTGTCGAGGCCGGCTGGTTCGACGACCCCACCCGTTTCGGTGTGCTCGCCCGACGGTTGTGGGAACCCCTGCTCGCCTCCGAGAACCAGGGACGCCCGTGAGAGAAGGACGCAGCGTGCCCGATACCGCCATCACCGATCCGCGCGCCGCGGGCGGTCCGCCGCCGGCAGGCTTCGATCTGCTCGGCCGGCTCCCGAGCGGCACCACCGTTCTCGAGGCCAGCGCGGGAACGGGGAAGACGTACGCGATCGTCGGGCTCGCCACCCGGTTCGTCGCCGAAGGGCGCGCCCACCTGTCGGATCTGCTGCTCGTCACCTTCAGCCGGGCTGCGACGCAGGAACTGCGCGAACGTACCCGGAACCGGTTCGCGCAGGTCGCCACCGCCCTCGCCGATCCCGAGAGTGCGCGGGCGAGCACCGACATGCTCGTCCGTCATCTCGCGAGCGAGGACGTCGACGCGCGGCGGGCCCGCCTACGACAGGCGTTGTCCGACTTCGACTCCGGCACCATTTCCACCACGCACGGCTTCTGCCGCCGCATGCTCGACGAACTCGGGATCGCCGGTGAACGCGAACCCGACGTCACGGTCGTCGAGGACGTCGACGACCTGCGGGTGGAGGTCGTCGACGATCTCTACCTGCGGCGCTACGGCAGGGGACAGGCCCCCATCACCTACGCCGAGGCGGCCGTCGCCGCGAAGGAGGCGATCTTCGACCCGCAGGCCGAACTCGCACCGAACGACGCCGACGGCACCGCGGCAGGCGAGCGTGTGGAATTCGCGCGTGCGGTCCGCGAGGAGGTAGAACGGCGCAAGCGCCGGCTCGGACTGCGCGACTTCGACGACCAGTTGTCCCTACTGCACGCGGTGCTCGGCGATCCGGAGCACGGCGACGCCGCCTGCCGGCGGATGCGTGCGCGCTTCTCCGTCGTCCTCGTCGACGAGTTCCAGGACACCGACCCCAAGCAGTGGGAGATCCTGCGCCGGGCGTTCCACGGGCACAGCACGCTCGTGCTCGTCGGCGACCCGAAACAGGCGATCTACGCCTTCCGCGGCGCGGAGGTGCTCAGCTATCTCGACGCCGTCTCCGAATCCGACACCTACTGCGAGCTGACCACCAATTGGCGCAGCGACGGCGATCTCGTCCGGGCGCTCGAACACGTCCATCTCGGTGCGGCTCTCGGTGATCCCCGCATCGTGGTGAACCCGGTGAAGGCGGCAGCCGCCGATTCCCGGCTCTCGGGTATCGCGCCCCTGCGGGTGCGTCACCTGCCCCGCGCCGGTGCCGGTCCGCTCAACGACTGGGGTTTCCCGCAGAACCTCGACGGCTTACGTGGGCGGGTCGCTCGCGACGTGGCGGCCGACATCGTGCGCCTGCTCGACGACGAGAACGTCACCGTCGACCTCGGTTCCGGGCCCGAGCGTGTGCAACCCGGGCACATCGCGGTCCTCGTGCGCAAACACAAACAGGTGACGCTCGTCCACGACGCGCTGACGAAGGCGAACGTGCCGTGCGTGGTCGCCGGGGGCACGAGTGTGTTCGCCACACCGTCCGCACAGCACTGGCTGTGGGTTCTCTATGCGCTCGAGCAGCCCCATCGCGCCGATCGCGTCCGGCTCGCCGCGCTCACCCCGTTGCTCGGCCGCACGATGACCGACATCGATTCGGAGGGCGAAGCGCTGGTCGTGGAGGTCGGCGGACTGCTCCGCGAACTGAACGACGTCTACGCCCGCACCGGCTTCGCCGCCGTCTTCGAACGCCTCGCGTCCTTCGGTTCGGTCGAGGCCCGCCTCCTCGATCAGCCGTCCGGGGAACGCACCCTCACAGACATCCGGCACGTCGCACAGTTGCTCGAGGACGTCGCCTCGGCACAGTCGCTGGGGCTGGCGGCACTCACCCGCTGGCTCGAGGATCGCATCAACGACCCCGACCGAGGTGGAGCCGACCGGATCCGGCGCCTCGACAGCGACGCCGCGGCGGTCCAGATCCTCACCGTGCACGGCAGCAAGGGACTCGAATTCCCCGTCGTCCACGTCCCGTACGGGTGGGATGCCGCGAAGAACCCCGAGCCCGACAAGCTGCTGCTGCACGAGTACGGCCGACGCATCCTCGATGTGGGCGGCAAGAGCGGTCCCGGTTATGTCGCGCGGCGGCGTCAGCACGAACTCGAGGAGGCGGGAGAGGAACTGCGCCTGCTGTACGTGGCGGTGACGCGCGCGCAGTGTGCGCTCACTCTCTGGTGGGCGCCGTCCACCCCCACCTCGCGGTCTCCGCTGCACCGGTTGCTGTTCGCCCGCGATCCCGGTTCGGCAGAGGTCTCCGCGGAAGGCCGGATCGGCCACGACGAGGCCATGGCCGAGGAATTCGACCGGTGGGCCGCGCGCGCCGACGGGGTCATCGCCGCCGAAGCGGTCGGGCCGCACCCGATTCCGGTGTTGCGCTGGACCCGCCCCCGCGTGGAGACCGGCCCACTCGCCGCCGCGCGCTTCGATCGGGTCGTCGACGAGAACTGGCGCAGGACCTCCTATTCGGCGCTCACCGCCTCGGTGCACGATGCGCCCGTGGTGAGCGGTGAGGTGGAGGAACCGGTGACGACCGACGAGCCTGCCGAGCCTCCGCTGAGCGCACCGGAAGCGGCGCGCGAAGGCATTCCGTCACCGATGAACGGACTGCCCGGCGGCACGATCTTCGGCACGCTGGTGCACGCCGTCCTCGAGGTCGTCGACACCTCCGCCGCCGACCTCGAGGCCGAACTGCTCGACTGCTGCCACGAGACGGTGCGACGCCAGATGTCGCCGATAGACCCCGTCCAGCTCGCGGCGGCGTTGCTCCCGGTGATGCGCACCCCGCTCGGGCCACTCGGCCGGACCCTCGCCGACTTCACGCCGTCCGACCGGCTCTCCGAACTCGACTTCGAGTTGCCGCTCACTGGAGGCGACAGCCCGGTGCCCGTCACCGTCACCCTCGACGCGGTCGGTGGGTTGCTGCGCCGGCACCTGCCCGCCGACGATCCGATGGCGACCTACGCCGATCTGGTGCGCACCCTCGAGTCCGTGCCGCTGCGGGGTTACCTCAACGGCAGTATCGACGCCGTGCTGCGCACCGACGGTCCGCGATTCGTCGTCGTCGACTACAAGACCAACCGGCTCGCGCCCGTCGACGAACTGACCACCGCCCACTACACCCGCGAGTCGATGGCGGCGGAGATGCTCCGCGCGCACTATCCGATGCAGGCTCTGCTCTATTCCGTTGCCCTGCACCGTTATCTGCGGTGGCGGATGCGCGACTACGACCCGCACGTCCACCTCGGTGGTGTGCAGTACCTGTTCGTCCGCGGCATGGCCGGACCGGACAGTCCACCCGGCAGTGGCGTGTTCGACTGGCATCCGCCGGCCGATCTCGTCACCGACCTGTCCGACCTCCTCGCCGGAAAGGCCATGATTTCGTGATCGAGTCCATGACCGACGTTCGGATCGCCCAGCGCGGCAAGGGCGCTCTGCGGCAGTTCAACGAGGTGGGCGCACTCTCCGCCGCCGACGTGCACGTCGCCCTGCGACTCGCGGCGCTCGGCGGCGAGGACGACCCGCACGTGCATCTCGCCACCGCGCTGGCGGTGCGTGCCGTGCGATCCGGGTCGGTGTGCCTCGACCTCACCCGTTTCCGCGAGGTCACGGTCGACGAGGACGCGGACGGCCATCCCGTCGTCGACCCCGCGAGCCTGCCGTGGCCTCGCGACGAGGACGTGCTCGCGGCGCTGCGTCGCAGCCCCCTCGTGGTCGGTGGCGACCGCGGACCTCTGCGTCCGCTGCGTCTCGTCGATACCGCGGAAGGTCCGCTGCTGTATCTCGACCGGTACTTCCGGCAGGAGCAGACGATCCGCCGGGTGCTCGCCGAGCGCACGGCGACGTTCCCCGACCTCGACGAGGAGCGCATCGCGGCGACACTCGACGAGCTGTTCCACCATCCCGAGGATCCCTCCCGGCCCGCGCCGGCACCCGATCGTCAGCGCGTCGCGGCGGCACTCGCCGCCACCCGACCGACCACGGTGATCGCGGGCGGGCCGGGCACCGGCAAGACCCACACCGTGGCGCGGATCCTCGCGCTGCTCACCCGCCTGTACGGACACGAACTGCGCATCGGCCTGGCCGCTCCCACCGGCAAGGCCGCTGCGCGCCTCCAGGAATCGGTGCGCGAGCAGGAGACCGAGCTGGGTCTGCCGCCGAATCTCACCGCCATGACCGTGCACCGGATGCTCGGCTGGCAGCGCGGCCGCACCCGCTTCCGCTACCACGCGGGCAACCACCTGCCGTACGACGTGATCGTCGTCGACGAGACGTCGATGGTGTCGCTGACGATGATGTGCCGCCTGCTCGAGGCGGTGCGGCCCGACACCCGGCTCGTCCTCGTGGGCGACCCCGACCAGCTCGCCTCGGTCGACGCCGGTGCGGTGCTTGCCGACCTCGTGGGGCGCCCGGTCAGCGGCACCCTCGATCCGGTCTTCGAACGGGTCGTCGCCCGCGATGTGGCGGCCGCCGACGACCCCGCCGAGGCGGCCTTCACTCCGGCCCAACGCGCCCGGCTCGGTGGCGGTGTCGTGCGGCTGAGTCGCGGCCGCCGCTTCGGTGGTGCGATCGCCGAGCTGGCGGTGGCCGTCCGTAAGGGCGCCGGCGACGAGGTGCTCGACATCCTGCGCAGGGGCGACCCGGAGGTCTCGTTCGTGGCCCCCTCCGACCTCGACGCCCTGCGCGACGACATCGTCCGCTCCGCCGCCGAGGTCACCAAGTCCGCCGAGACGGGGGACGTCGAGACGGCGCTGAAGCGGTTCGAGGAACATCGGTTGCTGTGCGCGCACCGCGACGGCCCGGCCGGCGTGCAGTGGTGGGCGCGGCAGGCCGCCGAGTGGATCGGGGAGGCCGCGGGGCAGCGACTCGATCCCGAGAGCTGGTATCCGGGCCGGCCGTTGCTCGTCACCGCGAACGACCATGACATGCAGATCTACAACGGCGACACCGGCGTGGTCGTGCGGCGCGGCGACGAACTCGTCGCGGCGTTCGCACGCGGCGAGACGCCGTTCGAACTGCGCCCGAGTCAGCTCCCGGCGGTGAGCACCGTCTACGCGATGACGATCCACCGCAGCCAGGGCAGTCAGTACGGCACCGTCTCGGTGGTGCTGCCCGATTCGGGATCGGCGCTGCTCACCCGCGAACTGCTGTACACCGCGATCACGCGTGCGCGGTCGCACGTGCGGATCATCGGGACCGAGGATGCGGTACGCGCGGGCGTGGCACGGCAGGTGCTCCGAGCGAGTGGGCTGCGGCGGGAGATCCGCGTGTAGCCGGTCCGTCTCCGCACCCGTATCGAGTGAGGACGAGGCCCGATCCCGTCGACCCATCGTCGCAACACTGTCTCCGTCGGCGAACCGGACGTGGCATGCTCGAGATGGCGCGCACGACAGACGACGAACGAGCCGAGCGATGGACTGGTTGGACGCGGACGGGTACACGATCGGGCGGCTGCTGGTCACCCGTGGACTCGCGGTGCTGTACGCCGTGGCTTTCCTCGCGGCCCTGCTGCAGTTCCGGGCGCTGATCGGCGAACGCGGCATCCTTCCCGCCCCGCGCTTCCTGGCGCTCACATCGTTCCGGCAGTCGCCGAGCCTGTTCCACTGGAGATACTCCGACGCTCTGTTCACCGCGGTTGCCGCGGTGGGTCTCGTGTTGTCGGTGGTGACGGTGCTCGGTGTCACCGAGCAGTTGCCGCTCGTGGTCTGCATGCTCGTGTGGATCGTGATGTGGCTGCTGTACCTGTCGATCGTCAACGTCGGCCAGGTCTGGTACTCGTTCGGCTGGGAGTCGCTGCTGCTCGAGGGCGGTGTGCTCGCGATCTTCCTGGGCAACGCCGATACCGCGCCCCCGCTGCTCGTGCTGATCCTGCTGCGCTGGTTGCTGTTTCGCCTGGAGTTCGGTGCCGGACTGATCAAGATGCGTGGCGACCGGTGCTGGCGCGATCTGACGTGCCTGTACTACCACCACGAAACCCAGCCGATGCCCGGCCCGCTCAGCCGCTACTTCCACCTGATCCCGCGGCCGCTGCACAAGGTGGAGGTGGCGGGTAACCACTTCACCCAGCTCGTCGTGCCGTTCGGATTGTTCCTGCCGCAACCGGTCGCCGGGATCGCCGCACTGATCATGATCGTCACGCAGTTGTGGCTGGTGACGAGCGGCAATTTCGCGTGGCTCAACTGGATCACCATCGTCATCGCGCTGTCGGTGGTGCCCGACAGCTTCTACGGGTTGCTGATCGACTCCACCACGACCTACGGTCCGACACCGATCGCGTTCACCGTCGCCGTGGTGGCGCTGACCGTGCTGGTCGCGGTGCTCAGCTACTGGCCGGTGTCGAATCTGATGTCGCATCGGCAGGCGATGAACGCCTCGTTCAACAAGTGGCACTTCGTGAACACCTACGGCGCGTTCGGCACCGTCACACGCACCCGGCGGGAAGTGATCGTCGAAGGCACCACCGATGCGGTGGTGACACCGGCGACGGAGTGGCGCGAGTACGAGTTCAAGGGCAAACCGGGCGACGTGTATCGCAGGCCTCGTCAGTACGCGCCGTACCACCTGCGTCTGGACTGGTTGATGTGGTTCGCGGGGATCTCGCGCGACTACGCCGCGGGGTGGTTCCCGCGGTTCGCGGGAAAACTGCTGGAGAACGATCCGGCCACCGTGAAGTTGCTCCGGCACAACCCGTTCCCGGACGAACCGCCCCGTCTGGTGCGGGCCCGCCTGTTCCGCTACCGCTTCGCCACGCGCGCCGAACGACGCGCGACGCGCCAGTGGTGGATGCGGGACGAGATCGGCGATTTCATGATGCCGATGGCGCGGGACGACCTGCCCTGACCGCGCTCCTTGATCGCCGATGCGGTCACCACACCTCGCCACCGGTCTCCGACACGGTGAAGCCATGGGTGTCCGTCTCGCACGTGACAGCGGTCTTCTCGTCGACGGTGCACGTGAACGGATCAACGGTGAGAGTGCTGCCGTGGGGCAGCGTATTCGGGGCACCTCCGAGATCCGTGAACGCGATGTCGCCGATGCTGACCCACTCTCCGGGGCCGTCCCCTTCGAGCATCAGGGCGTTCGCGGGCACCAGCACGTCGGGCGCGCCGCTGCCGGGGACCCGGGGTGCACTCGCCGGCATCGTGCCCTGGCAGCCCGTCAGGGGGGCGGTGTGGACGAGGATGGCGCATCCGAACTGCCCGCCCGGCGAGGCGAAGTAGTACACGCCCTCGCTGGTCGCCGCGTAGTCGTCGGGGTCGACCGGCTTCGGTGCGGCCGTGGTGGTCGCGGTCGTGGTCGGCGCCGACGAGGTCGCCGTGGTGCTCGACGGCTCGGGGGGTGCTTCGGATGCGGTGGCCTCACCCTCCACGCTGCGCGAACACCCTGCCGCGACGAGTGCCGCACCCGCGACGACGACGAAGCTGACGAGGCGTGCGCGGCGACTGATCATGCGGGGCAGCATAGCGAGCGTCGGGATCGACGCAAGTTCCGCTCCGATCGACTCGGAGGCGGTGGCTTCGATCGGCTCAGAGCCGGCGCGTCACCCGAGCAGGTACGCCCGTCGCCACGACGTTCGGCGGCAGGTCGCGGGTGACCACCGCGCCGGCTCCCACGACCGTGTTCTCGCCGATCGTGACGCCCGGTCCGACGATTGCGCCACCGCCGAGCCACACGTTGTCGCCGATCGTGATGGGTTGCGCCGATTCCCACTTCGCGCGGCGGAGATCGGGATCGAGGGGATGAGTGGGCGTGAGGAGTTGCACGTTCGGGCCGATCTGCACGTCCGAGCCGATCGTGATCGGCGCGACGTCGAGCATGATCGCGCCGAAGTTGACGAATGTCCCGTCCCCCACGGTGATCCGATACCCGTAGTCCACCTGCAGTGGCGGCCGGATCTCCACGTCGTCACCGATCGAGTCGAACAACTCCTCGAGGAGTGCGCGACGCGCATCCGTATCCGCTGCACTCGACGCGTTGTACTTCTCGGTCAGCAGCGCTGCCCGCAGCGCGTCGGCGGCGAGTTCGGGGTCGTCGGCGATGTAGAGTTCGCCGGCCAGCATCCGTTCCTTCTGCTCGCCCACTGAGGATCCTTCCGTCGCCGGGTCAGTCGCCCACTCGCTCTCCGGTGTCGACGTGGAACAGGTGCACCGTACCTTCGCGCTTGCGCAGGTGCACGGTGTCGGCGAGGCGTGCGGGGGTGCGGACGAGGGCCCGCGCGACCACCTGATTGCCGGTGCCGGGCACCCGCGTGTACAGGTACGACTCGCTGCCGAGTTCCTCGACGAGTTCGACGACGGCTTCGACGCCCTCGTCGGCGATCTCGAAGTCCTCCGGCCGGATCCCGGCGGTGACCTCCTCGATGCCTGCGGAGTGCAGTCGCGCGATGCGGTCGCGTTCGACGGGGATGACGGTGCTGCCCACGACGACTCCGTCGTCGACGACCTTCGCGCGGAGCAGGTTCATCGACGGTGAGCCGATGAAACCGGCGACGAACGCGTTGGCGGGACGGTCGTAGAGTTCGGTGGGGCTGGAGAACTGCTGCAGCACTCCGTTCTTCAGGACGGCGACGCGATCGCCCATCGTCATCGCCTCGACCTGGTCGTGGGTGACGTAGACGGTGGTGGTGCCGAGACGGCGTTGCAGCGCCGCGATCTCGGTGCGAGTCTGCACGCGCAGCTTCGCATCGAGGTTCGACAACGGCTCGTCCATGCAGAACACCTGTGGCTCGCGCACGATCGCGCGTCCCATCGCGACGCGCTGGCGCTGACCACCGGACAGCTTGGCGGGCTTGCGGTCGAGGAACTGGGTCAGGTCCAGGATCTTCGCCGCTTCCTCGACCTTGCGGCGACGCTCGTCCGCGCTCACACCGCGCATCTTCAGAGCGAAGCCCATGTTCTCGGCGACCGTCTTGTTCGGGTACAGCGCGTAGTTCTGGAAGACCATCGCGATGTCGCGGTCCTTCGACGGCACACCGGTCATGTCCTTGCCGCCGATGGAGATCGACCCCTCGTCGATGTCCTCGAGCCCGGCGAGCATGCGCAGCGCGGTGCTCTTGCCGGATCCGGACGGTCCGACGAGGACCACGAACTCACCGTTCTCGATGTCGAGGTTCAGCGAATCGACCGCGAAGGTGTCGGAGTTCTCGTAGATGCACGAGGCGTTGCGGTAGGTGATGTCGGCCATGATGGAAGTCCTTGCTGGTAAAAGGAATCGGGTCTACTTGATGGCGCCGAACGACAGGCCGCGCACGAGCTTGTTCTGGGCGAGCCAGCCCGCGAGCACGACGGGCAGCGCCGCCATCGTCGCGGCGGCGGACAGCCGGGCCCAGTACAGGCCCTCACCGGTGATGAAGCCGACGAGGAAGACGGGAATTGTCTGCGCCTGAACAGCGGTCAGGTTGACGGCGAAGAAGAACTCGTTCCACGAGAAGATCACGCAGATCAGGGCGGTCGCAGCGATGCCGGGGGAGACGAGCGGCAGGATCAGCTCGCGCACCGCCGTCCACAGGCTCGCGCCGTCCATGCTCGCCGCCTCGAGCAGCTCGCCCGGGACCTCGAGGAAGAACGACCGCATCATCCACACCGCGATGGGCAGGTTCATCGCCGTGTACAGGATGATCAGGGCCCAGATGTTGTCGAGCAGGCCGACGTTCGCGACGATCACGTACAGCGGGATGATCGCCGCGACGATGGGCAGCATCTTCGTGCTGATGAAGAAGAACAGCACGTCCTTGGTCTTCTTCACCGGCCGCAGCGACAGCGCGAAGGCCGCCGGCACGCCGAGCAGCAGGACCAGTACCGTCGAGACGATCGTGGCGAAGGCCGAGTTGAGCAGGGCCGTGCCCACTCCGGTCTCGAACACCGCCCGGAACTGGTCGAGGGTGGGGGTGAAGAAGAACTTCGGTGGGTCGGAGTAGGCGTCGGCCTCCTGCTTGAAGGCGGTGAGCACCATCCAGAAGACCGGGAAGAAGAATCCGATGGCGGCGATCCACGCGACCACACCCCAGGGATTGAACTTGCGGTTCTTGCGCTTCCGGGCCGTGCGCATGACACGGCCGGTGGGTGCCGTGGTGTCCGAAGCCTGCGGCTGCGTGGCCGTGGTGCTCATGCCGCTTCCTCCTTGCCGGTGAACGATGTGAAGATCAGGCGCAGCGCGAAGGTGGCGATGACGATCGTGCCGATGACGACCACGACACCCATTGCCGCGGCCTGGCCGATGTCGAAGCCGAGGAACGCGCGCTGGTAGATGTAGAACGGCAGGTTGGAGCTGGCCGTGCCGGGTCCGCCCTGGGTCATCATGTAGATCGCGTCGAACGTGTTCACCAGGTAGATCGCGCCGAGAACGGTGCCGAGTTCGATGAACCGGCGCAGATGCGGCAGCGTCAGTTCGCGGAACAGTGCGAAGGCTCCGGCGCCGTCGACGCGGCCGGCCTCGAGGATGTCGCGGGGCATCGACTGCAGGCCGGCGAGGATGAGCAGCATCATGAACGGCGTCCACTGCCACACCAGCGCGACCATCACGGCCGGGAGCGGGAACCGGCTGATCCAGTCCACCTCTCCCAATCCGAAGGGGGAGAGAACGAAGTTGACGATGCCGAAAACGGGATCGAACATCGACGTCTTCCAGATCAGTGCACTGGCGACCGGGGTGACGAGGAACGGCGTGATGAGCAGGGTCCGTGCGATACCGCGGCCGAGGAACGCCCGGTCGAGCAGGAGCGCAAGAAGCAGCCCGAGTATCACGGAGATCAGGACCGTGCCGACGATGAGGATCACCGTGTTCAGGGTGACCTGCCAGAACTGGCTGTCCTGGAAGACGTCGACGTAGTTCTGGAGTCCGACGAACCGGCGGGAGCCGGGGCTGACGAGGTTCCAGGACTGGGTCGAGTAGTACAGCGTGAACAGGAACGGGATCTGTGTGACAACGATCGTGAAGATCAGGGCCGGGAGCAGGGGGCCGCGCCGGCGCCATCCCTCGGCGCGGGAGATCTGCTCCTCCTTCGCTTCCCGTACGGCGCGGATGCGCTCGTCGGCGTCCGGTGCGGGACGCTGCGCTGCAGGTGCGGTCATGACGTCTTCTCCCGGTAGGTCGCGCCGACGGCCTCGGCGTACTTCTGTGCCTGGTCGAGGGCGTCCTCGACGCTCTGCCGTCCGGCGATGGCGGCGCTGATCTGCTGGCTGACCCGGGTGCCGAGATCCTGGAACTCGGGGATGGCCACGAACTGGATGCCCGTGTACGGGACGGGGTCGACCGTGGGGTTCTGCTGGTCGGCTCCCTCGATGGATTCGAGGGTGATCGGGCCGTAGGCCGCGGCGGCCTCGACGTATTCGGGGATCTCGTAGGTCGACAGTCGGCTGCCCGGCGGCACCCGCTCCCAGCCGAGTTGCTCGCCGACGGTGCGCAGGTACTGCTGGTCGGTCATCCACGAGATGAACTTCCAGGCGTCCTCGGTGTGTTCGCTGCTCGCGGGGATGCCGAGCGACCAGGTGTAGAGCCAGCCCGAGGGGTCCTTCTCCTGGACGGGCGCGGCCGCGTAGCCGATCTTCCCGACGACGTTGCTCGACGCGGGATCCTCGAGGGTCGAGACGGCGGAGGTGGAGTCGTACCACATGGCGACCCGGCCCTGCGCGAGTTGCGTGGCGCACTCGCTGAATCCGCTCGTCGCGGCACCGGGCTGACCGTACTCGCGGACGAGGTCGACATAGAACTGCACCGCTTCGCGTACCTCGGGACTGTTCAGCTGTGCGTTCCAGTTCTCGTCGAACCACCGTCCGCCGAAGGTGTTGATGACGGTGTCGAGCGGTGCGAGCAGCTCACCCCAGCCGGGCTTGCCGCGAAGGCAGATGCCGTTGATGTCGGGGCTGTCGAGTTGCGCTGCGGCCTCGGCGACCTCGGTCCAGGTCGGCGGGTCGGACAGCGTGATGCCGGCCTGTTCGAACAGGTCCTTGCGATACATGAGGAACGACGATTCGCCGTAGAAGGGCACCGAGTACAGATCGCCCTCGTACGAGAGTGCTTCGCGCAGCGAGGGAATGATGTCGTCGGCGTCGTAGCCGTCGGTCTGCTCGATGTACGGTGACAGATTCGTGAGCCAGCCGTACTCCGCCCACTGGGGAGTCTCGTAGTTGCTGATCATCACGACGTCGAACTCGCCACCGCCCATCGCCGTGGACGCGGTGATCTTGGCGCGGGCCTGGTTCTCGGAGAGGGTGACGAACTTCAGGTCGATCTCCGGGTTCTCGGCCTCGAACTGCGACGCGAGTTGCTGTGCGTCCTGCATCTGGGAGTTCGACACCATCGCGATGGTGACGGTGCGGCCGGACGTACCGATTGATCCTGCACCGGCACAACCGGTCAGTGCGACGCTCAGGGCCACGGCTCCTGCCGCGGCCGCGCGGATGGATCTTCTTGCTGTAGGCACGATGGTCTACCTCATTTCGGTGGTGCCTCGTCCTTCGGGGTGCCGTTCTCGAGGGCGTTGGTCGGGATGGTCGAGCAGGTACTGGGCGCACGCGATGTCGCAGACGAGCATGTTCGCGAGACCGCCTCGGAGAGCACCGAGTACAGCGCGGTGCTTGGACTGTCCGCCGGTGACGAGAATCGTGGCGGGGCAGTCGCGGACGTCGTCGAGAGGTACCGACATCGTGCGGCTTTCGAGTTCGCCGTGCACGGCGGTGCCGTCGGCACGGAAGAACCGGCCGCCGATCTCACCGACCGCACCGAGGCCGTCGAGTTCGTGGAGCATCGTGGTGTCGAGGAAGCTGCCCTCGAACAGGGTGGTCGAGGTCGACACGGCGCCCACACCGAAGATCATCGCCTCCGCGCGGCGCCCGACCTCGAGCGTGCGGGAGATCAACGAGTCGGCGCGCATCGACGCGACCGTGGACGGATCGGCGTACAGCGGTGTGGGAAGCCGGAGCGGTTGCGCCCGAAGCTGTTCGGCGCAGCGGCCGAGGACGAACTCGGTGCCGGTCTGGTAGGCGCTCGTGGAGAGGGAGCCGTCGAGTTGGACGATCGTGGCGCAACTGGCGACACCCGACGGGATGGCCTGTGCCACGGCGACGGTCTCCGGACCCCACGTGAATCCGAGGGTGTCGGAGGGGCGGAGACGGCGGGTGAGCAGGCCGGCGGCGGCGCGCCCGAGGGCGGTGAAGCTTGCGGAGTCCTCGATCGGACCCGCGTCGTCGACCCGGCGCCCGACCACCACGGCCTCGACGAGTCCGTAGCGCTCCTCGAGTGCCCGTTCGGTCTCGGCGTGCAGGTCGTCGCGCCAGGCGGGTGGCACGGTGACCTCGATGCGCACCAGGCCCTGGGCGCGAGCGCGCGCGACGAGCCGGCCGGCGGTGGGACGGGAGACGCCGAGACGCTGCGCCACCTCGGCCTGCGTGAGTCCGTCGAGGTAGTAGAGCGTCGCGGCCCGCACGGCGAGACGGAGATCATCGGTGGATACCGGGCTCTCCGTGTCCGGGATGTTGGTGGGGCCGGGGGCGGTCACGAGCTCTCCTTGGTGTGAGCAGTATTCGGACGCTTCGTGAGCATCTGCTCAGGGGTGCGTGCATCTGCTCAGTACGTTAGCATCACAGTGTGACCCACACAACAGTTCGCCCGCCGCTCCCGGACACGATGCGTGCCGCCGTACTTCTCGAACCGGGCCGCATCGAGATGCAGGAAAGGCCACTACCTGCACCGGAGTCCGGCGACGTCCTCGTCCGGGTGACCACCGTAGGGGTGTGCGGTTCGGACGCGCACTACTACCGCGAAGGGCGGATCGGCGAGTTCGTCGTGACCGATCCGATCGTGCTCGGCCACGAGGCGTCCGGGGTCGTGGTCGCGGTCGGGGACGGTGTTCCGCAGAGCCGGATCGGCGAGCGGGTCTCGATCGAGCCGCAGCGTCCCGACCCGCTCACCGAGGAGACGCGCCGCGGCGACTACAACCTGTGCCCGCACATGCGCTTCTACGCCACGCCGCCGGTCGACGGCGCGCTGTGCGAGTACGTCACCATCGGGGCGGCCTTCGCGCATCCCGTTCCGGACACCGTGTCCGACGATGCCGCCGCTCTGTGCGAGCCGCTGTCGGTCGGTATCGCGGCCGTCCGCAAGGCCCGCGTCACCGCCGGCTCCCGCGTTCTCGTCACCGGCGCCGGTCCCGTCGGCATCGTCGTCGCGCAGGTCGCGCGCGCCTTCGGTGCGGTCGAGGTCGTCGTCACCGACCTCGACGAACGGCGACGCGAGACCGCACTGTCGTTCGGGGCGAGCGCTGCGCTCGACCCCCGC
The DNA here is from genome assembly GCF_001886355.1 of Rhodococcus sp. 2G. Classification (NCBI taxonomy): domain Bacteria; kingdom Bacillati; phylum Actinomycetota; class Actinomycetes; order Mycobacteriales; family Nocardiaceae; genus Rhodococcus; species Rhodococcus sp. 2G. Next base: position 530,640 of record NZ_CP018063.1, read on the forward strand.
GTCGACGACCCGTCGGCCCTGCGCGTCGACGCCTACATCGACGCGTCCGGCGCCCCCGCCGCCGTCGATTCGGGTATCCGCGCGGTCCGTCCCGGCGGCACCGTCGTCCTCGTCGGATCCGGCGCCGAGACGATGACCCTGCCGGTGCAGCTCGTCCAGAACCGCGAACTGATCCTGACCGGCGTGTTCCGCTACGCGAACACGTGGCCGACCGCGCTCGCACTCGTCGAATCGGGCCGGGTCGATCTCGACTCGATGGTCACCGCCCGGTTCCCCCTCGACAAGACCGCCGACGCGCTCGAATCCGATCGGACACCCGGAAACATCAAGGCCGTCGTGGACGTGACCGATCCGGCGGGAAAGGACTGAAGATCCATGCACGTGAACGAGCAGACGCTCCCCGAGCTGGGCGTGCCCGTCCCGAGCTACCGGCGCGACGACGTCTCCGTCGGCATCGTGCACTTCGGTGTGGGCGGATTCCACCGCGCGCACCAGGCGATGTACGTCGACCGGCTCCTCGAACAGGGGAAGGCAAAGGAATGGGGTATCTGCGGCGTCGGGGTGCTCCCCGGTGATCGCCGTATGCAGGAGGCGCTCGCCGTCCAGGACCACCTGTACACGCTGGTGCTCACCCACCCCGACGGCACCTGGGAGCCGCGGGTGATCGGCTCCATCATCGACTATCGTTACGCCCCAGACGATCCCGAGGCGGTCATCGAGCTCCTCGCGGCCCCGACCACCCGGATCATCTCGCTGACCGTCACCGAGGGCGGTTACAACATCCGTCACGACACCGGTGAGTTCGACGTCGACGATCCGGCCGTGCAACACGATCTGCGGTCCGGCGAACCCCCGGCCACCGTCTTCGGTCTCGTCACCGAGGCTCTCGCCCGGCGCCGGGAGCGGGGGCTGCGCGCTCCGACGGTGATGTCGTGCGACAACATCGAGGGCAACGGAACCGTCGCGCGTCGCGTCTTCACCGAATACGCGCGCCTTCTGAATCCCGATCTCGCAGAATGGATCACCGAGCACGTCCGTTTCCCCAACTCGATGGTCGACCGGATCACCCCGGTGACCACCGACGAGGTGGTCTCGGCGCTCTCCGAACGCTTCGACGTGCAGGACCGCTGGCCGGTCGCCGCCGAACCCTTCACCTCCTGGGTGCTCGAGGAGGACTTCGCCGACGGACGACCGCCCTTCGAGGATGCGGGAGTCCAGATCGTCGACGACGTCGCTCCCTACGAGCTGATGAAGTTGCGTCTGCTCAACGCGGGTCACCAGGGGCTCTGCTATTTCGCGTATCTCATGGGATACCGACTCGTCCACGAGGCCGCGCAAGATCCGCTCCTCGCCGGATTCGTCCGTGCCTACATGGACACCGAAGCGACACCGACCCTGGAACCGGTGCCGGGCATCGATCTCGACGAGTACAAGACCACCCTCATCGAGAGGTTCGCGAACCCCGAGATCCGGGACACGATCGCCCGCTTGTGCGCCGAGTCGTCCGATCGCATCCCGAAGTGGCTGGTGCCGGTGATCCGGGAGAACCTGGCCACCGGTGGTCACGTGCAGTTGTCCGCGGCGATCGTCGCCTCGTGGGCGCGCTACGCCGAAGGCGTCGACGAGCAGGGGCAACCGATCGAGGTGGTCGACCGACTCGCCGACACGCTCGTCCCGATCGCGCGACGACAACTCACGCATCCCACCGCCTTCATCGAGATCACCGAGGTCTTCGGTGATCTCGCGCAGAACCATCGCTTCGTCGACGCCTACACCTGGGCGCTCAACGCCCTGCACAACGACGGCGCCCGCGCCACCCTGAAGGAACTTCCGGGAGAGCCGGAATGAACGGCCACGCCCTCGTCGTCGGAGAAGCCCTCGTCGACATCGTCCACCGCGGCGGTGCCGAACCCGTCGAGCATGTGGGCGGGAGTCCGCTCAACGTCGCGCTGGGTCTGGGGCGGCTCGACCGGCCCGTGCAGTTCACGACACGCGTCGGCACCGACGCTCGCGGACGGCGGATCGTCGACCATCTCGCCGCCTCCGGCGTGTCGTTGACACCGGGCAGCGCGGCAGCCGAGCGCACAGCGACCGCGCAGGCGGAGATCGACGAGAAGGGTTCCGCGAAGTACGAATTCGATATCGTCTGGGATCCGGTCGAGCCACCACCGTCGGTGGACGCCGTGCTCGTGCATACCGGATCCATCGCGACGGTGCTCGAACCCGGCTGTGATCTCGTCGCCGAACTCGTCGCGCAGCAGGCGGGAACGTCCACGGTGAGCTTCGACCCGAACATCCGCCCTGCGCTGATCGACGACCCCGCACGTGGGCGGGAACGGATCGAACGCCTCGTCTCGCTCGCCGATGTGGTCAAGGCCAGCGACGAGGACCTGACGTGGTTCGCGCCCGACCGCGATCCCCTCGACACCGCACGGGACTGGCTCTCGCGAGGGCCGGCGATCGTCGCGGTGACCCGCGGAGAACACGGTGCGGTGGCGCTGTGTGCGGCCGGAACCGTCGAGGTGCCCGCCGTGCGGGTCGAGGTGGTCGACACGGTCGGGGCAGGCGACGCTTTCACCGTCGGTCTGCTCGACGGATTGTGGACCTGCGGGCTCCTCGGCGCCGATAATCGGGAACGGCTGCGCGGCATCGACGACCTGCGCGATGTGCTCGCCACCGCCGCGTGGACCTCCGGTCTGACCGTCGCGCGCGCCGGCGCCGACCTGCCCACGCTGGCCGACCGTACCGCGGCCCGGGAGGCGGCACGATGACGCTCGTCGCCGGGATCGATTCGTCCACCCAGTCGTGCAAGGTCGTCGTGTGCGACGCCGACACCGGAGCCGTCGTGCGCGAAGGTCGTGCTCCGCATCCACCCGGCACCGCAGTGGACCCGCTGGAGTGGCGCGCCGCCTTCGATCGGGCGTGTTCCGAAGCGGGCGGACTCGACGACGTCGCGGCGATCTCGGTGGGAGCGCAGCAGCACGGCATGGTGTGCCTCGACGATCGCGGCGACGTGGTCCGCGACGCGCTGCTGTGGAACGACACGAGATCCGCAGCGGCAGCAGCCGATCTCGTCGACGAGGCCGGTGGCTCGGCCGCGTGGGCCGAGGCCGTGGGGGTGGTCCCGCTCGCGGCGATCACCGTCGCGAAGGCCCGCTGGCTCGCCGACCACGAACCCGGCAACGCCGACCGCACCGCGGCGCTGTGCCTGCCGCACGACTGGCTGACGTGGACGATGCGCACCGACCGCGACCTCGATCGGCTCGCCACCGATCGCAGCGACGCGAGCGGCACCGGCTACTTCGACGCATCCACCGACACCTACCGTCGGGACCTGCTCGAACTGGCCCTGCGCCGGCCGAGCCCGATCCTTCCGCGGGTCGCCGGGCCGGCCGAGAGCGTCGGTGAGACGGTCGCCGGCGCCCTGCTCGGTCCGGGGGCCGGCGACAATGCGGCGAGCGCGCTGGCCCTCGACGTCCGCGAAGGCGATGTGGTCGTCTCGATCGGCACGTCGGGCGTGGTGTGCGCCGTATCCACGACACCGCCCCGCGACGCGAACGGTTACGTCGCGGGATTCGCCGACGCGACCGGCCGGCACCTGCCGCTGGTGTGCACGCTCAACGGGGCCCGGGTACTGGACGCCACCGCGACGATGCTCGGCGTCGACCACACCGAACTCACGCGGCTCGCACTCTCGGCGCCGGCCGGCAGCGGCGGACTCGTGCTGGTCCCGTATCTGGAAGGGGAACGCACCCCGAACCGTCCCGGCGCGACGGGCGCCCTGCACGGGCTGCGGCTCGGAACGGCGACGCCCGCCCATCTCGCCCGCGCGGCGTTCGAGGGCCTGCTGTGCTCGCTGGCCGACGGCATCGACCACATCCGGGCGCAGGGCACCGAGGTCCGACGGGTGCTGCTCGTCGGCGGTGGAGCGCGCTCGCAGGCGGTGTGCGAGCTGGCGCCGGCGGTGCTGGGCATGCCCGTCGACGTTCCCGAATCAGGGGAGTACGTGGCGCGGGGCGCGGCCCGGCAGGCGGCGTGGGTGCTGCGCGGAGGCGACGAGCCTCCCACCTGGGAACCCGAACCGAGCCGCCACTACGAGGCCGACCCGGCCCCGCACGTGCGGGAGCGTTACGCGGAGGTGCGGGACCTGACCGACCGCTGAAGCGCAGTGCTCAGGGAAGGTCCTCGATGCGCAGGCCCAGGTGGGCGGCGAACTGCCCTGCCAGGGCTACGGCCTGGTGGGCGTCGATCGTCGCGCCCTTCATCCCGCCCATGTTGCGGATCGTGTCGATGCGCAGGCCACGCAGATCGACCTGGTCGAGGGTCGCGCGGTCGACGTCGAGAACGCCGACGGAGCAGTCCTCGAAGGCGACGCGGGTGAAGGTGCCCCCGCCCAGGTCCAGTTCGTCGACGATGCAGCCGCGGAAGAGCACGTCGCGTCCCGCGGCGGCCCGCAGATTGACCAGGCCGAGTTTCGAATCCGCGATCGTGACACTGCGCAGATCCGCGTCGAAGAGGTCCAGCGCACCGATCCGGCTGTCCCGGATGTGCACGCGGTGCAGGCTGCTGCGCGGCGCGAACAGATTCGGTGCCTGCATACGCTCGACGAGAGTGTCGCGCAGGCGTGCGCTCGTGAGGTCGCTGTCGGCGACGATCGATGCGACGAGCGAACATTCGGACAGGACGATCCCTGTCAGATCACGGCCCGTCAGGTCCGTGCCGGTGTAGCGCACGCTCTCGAAGATCCCGTGTGCGTGCAGTTCGTCGCCGTCCGTGTCGGTGAGGACACCGAGGTCCGGAGCGTCGATCCTCGGCGGACGGGTGGTGGAACGAGCAGCCATGGTTCTCGGAGCCTCCGGATCGGTCGGGTGTCTGCCGTTCAGCTTCCCAACTCGTCGGGTTCGGGGGAACGTGGGGGACAGGCCCGTCCCCGGTTGCGATGTGCTACTCGGCTACGCGGAGCGACGCTGCTGGGCCGCCCGCGCTCGGTGCCGGCGCACTGCAGCGCGGTTCGCGCAGCGCACGGAGCAGTACTGCTGGCGACCGTTGCGGGTGATGTCGACGACCACGGCCGAGCACGGGTTGGTCGGGATGTCCGCTGCGGCGCACCGGTGGAGGCGGTGCATTCCACGAGTGGTGAGGTGCAGTGCCGTGCCGACGCTGATCACCGCGCGCAGTACGTCGGGGAGCGGTTGGACCTCGTCGCGGTAGTGCAGGTGCCACCCCTCGCCGTCGTGATCGGTCAGCCGGGGATAAGCCGCTGCGGCGGCCATCTGCTCGTTGAGCAGGCGCGCACGTTCCCTGGGGTCGGACGCGTCGACGACGGCGAGCCAGTCGTCTATGACCTCACGGGTGCGCTGATGGTCGTCGGGCGCGGTCGGGAAGTCCATGGTCATCCCCACCTCGCGCGTACGGGCCACGATGCCGTCCCGATCGTCGGGCCAGTCGCCGGCCAGTGACGCCGCGAGAAGGACCGCATACTCGCCGTAAGGGTTGAGATGCATAAGGCCATTACATCATGGTGGTGGACATGACCGCTATCGAAGCTCGGAACCCACAGGAATGCCCCCTCCGGACTCCCGCTCACGAACACGCGTGGAGCGTGGAGTCGAGTCACGCCACGTCGATCGGACAGGTGCTGTACGTGCGGTGCGTCGGGTGCGGGGCCCGACGCGTCGATCTCGGCGGGGCGCCGTTCGTTCCGCCGACTGCGCTGAGTACCGAAGTGTCCCAGAATGATTGAGTCACCGGTCGAGTATCGGACGTGTGCAGATCCCCCTCAGAAATCGCCCTCTGCGACCTGGAAACACACGAGTCCCATCCGACGCCACATGCGCACCACCTGATCGCGATCGTCGAGCACCGCGATGATGCGATAGCGGTGCCGGATGTGACGGTCGAACAACTCGGCCTTGACGATCGAATCCTTCCGATTGTCGCCTGCCGGACGCATGTACAGCTCGTCGTAGGGGATGTCGTGCCTGACGAGCCACTCCTCGGTTTCCGGCCGGCACACGCCGTCGCGTCCCGAGAGCAGCACGATCGCCGCCCTGTCGGGTGCGGCGGCGAACGCTCGCACCGCGGCCTCGACCGCCGGGGAGACGGTGTCCTCGCCCACCCTGTGCCAGTGGAAGGGACTCCGGTCGCTCATGTGCGCGAGCGTTCCGTCGATGTCGACCAGCCAGGCCGCCGGTAGCGTCGGATCCTCGACGTATCCCGCCGGTGGTGGGGGCGCGGTGCTCGGCGGCCGGTGCCGTTGCCGCCCCGGTTTCCTGCGATCGCGCGTCTTCTTCGTCACGGACGATGTATACCCACTCCGGCGACTACGTGTGCATAGGCCTGGTCTGCGAGAGGGACGAAGGTCGTGCCGCCGGACCGGCGGGTCCCGGAGGCGACCGGCGAGGCGGCATCGCGGATCCGTCGGCTCGGCGCCACGGCCACGCGACCGAATGCGAAATGTTCTGTCGGACAACACGTGCCATGATTCCTGGGCGCATCAATGCCGATGGGGGATCCAGCAGTCCGGACACCCGGGCGAACGCTGTACCCACCTTCGAGTCGTGTGCGGCTGCCGCGTGCACCATCGGTACGTATGCATTGCCGATCCTCGTCTTCGGATCCCGCCGGCCCTCGACACCGGGGAACGCGAGATCGCCACCGGTGGACATCGCCCAGGCATCGTCGACGACACGCGCGAGCTTCCGCTGAACGGCAGCGGACGGCCCGTGGTCGTCGAGGAGGCGGCCCATTGCGGTGGCTTCGAGGGCGGCGACCGTCATCCCCTGGGCATAGATCGGATCGAAACTGCAGAACGCGTCGCCGAGGACGAGGAATCCGTCGGGAAATCGGTCGAGAAGGTCGTAGCGATGCCACGTGCTCGCCCGGAAGCGATACCGGACGACATCCTCGACCCATTCGGCATCCGCGATCGCGTCGTACACGTCCGGGTACCTCAGGGACCGTGCGAATTCGAGATAGTCCCTCCGGGTCGCCGGCACGGTTTCGCCGCGGACCCCGATCAGGGCCACCATGCACCGATCCGATTCGAGGGTGAGCAGGGCGGCACCGCGTGGATGTTCGGGCGTGGGCGCCATGACGATGCCCCGGTCGCTGCCGAGTGCAACCGAAGACGCACGGAACACCGCGGTGGCGTAGCCGACATCGAGTTCGACGGTGTCGACCCGGGGCTGCGGGCAGCCCTGTCTCCCGAGCCATTCGGAGGCGCGGGATCCGCGTCCGGTCGCATCGACGACGAGGTCGGCATCGAGCACCTGCTCGGCGCTTCCGTCGGCATGGCGGATGATCCGCGCACCGACCACCCGGCTGCGGTCCGCGGTCGCGACGAGACCCGCGGCATCACACCGTTCGACGATCTCGACGTTCGCCAACGCGGCCACACGGTCACGAATCCGGCGCTCCAGCAGCGAACGGCCGGCTGCCAGTACTCGAAGACCGCTCGGCCCCTGACGAATCCGGTGACCACTGAGAATCCACCGTACGTCGCCCAGGTGGTCGAGGGTGGGAACGCCTGCAGCGGTCAGTTCCTGTGACAACCCGGGGAACATCTCCTCGAGGAGTTGCTGTCCCCGTGAGATCAGCACGTGGATGTGCCGTCCCTGGGGCACCCCACGGCGTGGTTCGTCCGTGGACGGCAGCCGGTCACGATCGATCACCGTCACCTCGGCGAACCTGTCCGACAGGACACGGGCCGCCGACAATCCGCTCATGCTCGCGCCGAGAACCACGGCGCGCTCTCCGATCGGCATGATCACACCTCCTCCTCGGAATCGATCGTCGCTGCGGAAGGTGCTCGGTCGACAGGCCGGAACCTGCTCACATGTGCTCACGGCCGGACGGTGCCTCGCCGTACACCTCCAGATCCCACAGCCATCCGACGACGCGGGTGACGCCGCGGGTCAGATGTCGGCGGTACGTACTGAACGGCAGCCCGAGTCTGGCTGCCGCTGCTTCCTGTGTTGCTGCGCCGCGCACGTACGTGCGGTCCACCGCGCGGAAGAGCTTGTCGTCCCGAGGGTCGCTCGCCAAGGAATCGATCGCCTCACGAAGGAGCGCGCGCAACACCACCGGATCGGGATCGTCGGGAGAGGACCGTTTGTGGAGGACCCTCGTGTGCAACAGGGGATTACGAGAGAGGAGATCGGGCCGACGGAGGTCGTGCAGCGCATTTCGGACTGCCCCCGCGAATTCTTTCTCCGACAGCGCGAGAGGCAGGGACATCGTGGGCTCGGGACCGCTGTGCCCCTGAGCCAGAGCACGATCGGTTACGACGGTGAGCCACTCGTCGACATCCCGACGGCGGAAGTCGTGAGCGAACAGTCCGTAGTGACGATCGCCGACCGTGAAATCCGCTCCTTCGGCACGGGGGAGATCTGCGACCGCGAAGTACTCGTTCCACCGGTCGGGCTCCGCCAGCGCCAGGAAGTCCCACGACAGATGCGGCAGGGTGAAATAGCGCTGGAAGGTGAGCACCGGAACCGAGTTCATTGTCGGAGAAGGATTCTGGTAGTCAGCGCGGTCGATGACGATGCGTGTGATCGCGACACACTCGCCGGGACGGGAAGGCGCTGTCCGCCGGGCGAAATCCCACGCGGCTCGCGTCGCCGGGTCGGCACGGACATCCTCGGGTGACGCTCGCGAGAGTTCCAACAGACCGAGCACACCACGTATCGATCCGTCGGTGTCGCGCAACACGAAGAAACCCTCGGGTTGTCGCTCGAGCCATCGTCGCGCGTGCACCGCGGATTCGTCTCCCTCCGACGTCCGCACGAGATCGACGATCGCGGAGTGATCGGCCTGCTCCGCACGTTCGGGTTGCGCGCTTCCCCACGACTGCCAATCCACCGGCGACAGCACACCGGGGAGATTGCGGAACACGAACTTCAGGTCCACGATGGCCTGCTGCTGTTCGCATTCTCCTGCAGAATCGAGACCGCGGCGAATGCCCTTCCACACGCGGTGGAAGGTGTACCGGTAGGCATCGGGATCGCGCCAGCGCAGATCGGCGTCGAGGACATCGCGTGCCAGATCGTGGGGAAACAATCCGTCCGGCCCTGCTTCGACGAACGACAGCTCACGGAGCCATTCGAACTCGGCGTGTGCATCGGTGAGCTCGAGGGCGTCACGCAGCAGGGCTTCGGTGGTCACCCGGGCGAGCGCACACACTTCCAGGGCGCGGCGATGTGCGATCCCCGGCTCGGTATCGAGAAACCGTCGGAGCAACATCCCGACGAGATCCGGAGGCCACGGCACACGTACATCGCCTCCTCGGACGAAGACATCCGTGAGCAGACCGAGCCCGAGCGGATGTCCGTGCGTTGCCCCGATGATCTCGTCGTGCAGTTCCTCGGGAACCCGCGCAGCGGTGAGGTAGGCAGCGCTCGTAGCGGGGTCGAAGTTCCTGAGAGACACGATCCGGAGCAGATCACCCCAACCCGGATCGGTGCGCCATCCCGCGGAGGGCGGTGACCTATCGGCGATCACCGTCAGCGTCGTCACAGGAAGGCCGGGAAGAAAATCGGTTCGGATCCAGTCGTCGAGCACGCGTAGCCGCTCGTACGAGTCCAGGAGGAGCACCCTCGGCCGGTCGCCGATGTGGCGATCCACCGACGCGAGGACCGAGCCGGGCGACGCATCCGTGTTGCGCCCGTCGATCACAGTCACCGCGCGATGGCTCCGTTCCGCAAGATCGGAGATCGCGCCGAGCAAGCAGGTCTTGCCGATGCCTCCCGGACCGTACAGGTACAGCACGGCGATCGAGGGTTCGGGGGAGTCCAGTGCGGAGCGAACGATCTCGAGTTCGGCATCGCGACCGACGAACACGCGTCGCGCCCGTGCGGCGAGACGATCGCTGAGAGGCCGTGAGGACCGCGAGGCGCTCCCCATGCCACCCGATACTACGCCCGGGGGACCTACACCTAACGGTCGGGCAGTCCGACGAGCCGTGCGCTCTCGCGCCACGACCGTTCGGCCTGCTCGTCGCTGCGAGCGAGCACCGACGGTTCGCCACGGCGCAGTGCGAGATAACCCCGGCCGTCCGGAACGTCGATGTCACCGAGAACGAGGTCTGCGAGCGTGTTCCCGGCTTCGGTCTGCGTGTTGAAGGTGTCCTGCACGATGCGGAGGAACATGCCGGCCCGCGTCCCGAGGCCGCGCCACGCCAGTCGCATCGGAGTGGGAAGTGCTCGTGCCAGACCGGTTCCGAAGACCTGGCCGGGATCGAAGGCGACCGCGGTGATCCGTCCGGCTCGAACCGTGTCGTCCTTCGACAACCTCCGCATCGTGAGGACGGTGCACAGTTTCGAGGCGGTGTAGGCGTGCTGTCCGGCCTTGCGGGGATGCGTATCGAGGTCGGGATCCCGTTCAGGGTGGGCGAGCAACCCGGCGTCGCCATGTCGTGGCGGTACCAGTCCCGCACCGGTCGCGGGGTCGCGTGTGCCGCTGGTGGTCGCAACGACGACGGCTCGGTCCGCCAGAGCCGGAAGCAACGGGCGCAGCAGCAGGTAGTGGGCGAGATGGTTGACGACGAAGGTCGTCTCGAAACCGTCGACGGTCCGCGCGGCGACGTCGCTCCGGATCATCCCGGCGTTCAGCACGAGCCCGTCGATCCGGTCGCTCCGCTCGCGAACCGTCGCCGCGAAGGTACGAACGGAATCGAGGGAGGACAGATCGAGCGGTAGTGCCTCTCCGGTGGATGCGGCGTGCCGGGCACTGTGGACGAGGCGAATCCCGTCTGCGCCCGGGATCCGTTCGGCGGCGATCGCCCCGAAACCGGACGTGCCTCCGGTCATAACCGTTGGGGCATGCGTTCCCCCTACGAGCACGGGAGCCCTGCGGCTCGGCCTGCGAGTGCGCACGGCGATGAGAATCCGGGCCGGACAGGGTCTGCCTTCGTGACAGTGGAACACATTCGACGACACGAGGAGTCACGATGCCCAGGATCACTCCGTGGTTGTGGTTCGACATGAACGCCGAGGAGGCCGCGAACTTCTACATCGGCATCTTCCCCAACTCCGAGATCGGTGAGATCACCCGCTACACCGAAGAGTCCACCGGAGGCGACATCCCGGTCCCGCCCGGGACCCCGATGACGGTCGAGTTCTTCCTCGACGGTCAGGTCTTCTACGGACTCAACGGGGGACCGCAGTTCCGGTTCTCCGAAGCGGTGTCCCTCCAGATCGACTGCGCCGATCAGGAGGAGGCCGACCACTACTGGTACGCGCTGACCGCCGACGGCGGCGAGGAATCCGCCTGCGGATGGTTGAAGGACAAGTACGGCCTGTCGTGGCAGGTGGTACCGAAACGGCTGAACGAACTGCTCGCCGACCCCGATCCGGAGGTCGCGAAGCGCGTGACCGCCGCGATGATGAAGATGCGCCGGATCGACGTGTCGGCGCTGGAGGCCGCCGCGCGCGGCTGATCGGCGCCCGAGCGCTGCGGTACGTTTCGGTGCATGACCACTCGCACCCAGCGGCTCGACGACCTGCCGTTCACCGGCAGACATCGCCGCCTGCTGACCGGCTCCGGCGTGGGCTGGGCCCTCGACGCCATGGACGTCGGGTTGATCTCGTTCGTCATGGCAGCCCTCGCCGTGCAGTGGGATCTGTCGTCGACGCAGCTCTCGTGGATCGGATCCATCGGCTTCGTCGGCATGGCGATCGGTGCGTCCCTCGGTGGTCTGCTCGCCGACCGCATCGGACGCCGGCAGGTCTTCGCCGCGACGCTGCTCGTCTACGGTCTCGCGACCGGCGCGGCGGCGCTGTCGACCTCGGTGGCGATGCTCATCGTCCTGCGGTTCGTCGTCGGACTCGGTCTCGGCGCCGAACTGCCGGTCGCGTCGACGCTGGTCAGTGAGTTCGCGCCCCGCAAGGTGCGAGGACGCGTGGTCGTGGCCCTCGAGGCGTTCTGGGCGGTCGGCTGGCTCCTGGCCGCTCTCATCGGTTATTTCGTCGTTCCCACCGGCGACGACGGGTGGCGGTGGGCGCTCGCCGTCGGGCTCGTCCCGGCTGCCTACGCCCTCGTCGTCCGGTTCGGCCTACCCGAATCGGTGCGCTATCTCGAGAGTCGCGGACGGCACGCGGAAGCCGAGGCGATCGTGCGCGACTACGAGCGCTCGGCCGGGGTCACCTCCGTGCCGGACGATGACGAACAACCCGGCCGACCTGTCGCCCAAGTCGAGCGTGTACCCCGGGGATCGGTATGGGCGCCGAACCTACGCCGCCGCACCGCGGCGCTGTGGATCGTGTGGTTCGGCATCAACTTCTCGTACTACGGCGCGTTCATCTGGCTGCCGAGCCTGCTCGTCGCGCAGGGCTTCGACCTGGTCACCTCGTTCGGCTACACGCTGCTCATCACGCTCGCCCAGCTACCGGGCTACGGGGTCGCGGCGTGGCTGATCGAGGTGTGGGGACGTCGCCTGACGCTGGGGGTATTCCTCGTAGGGTCGGCAGTCTCGGCGGGATTGTTCGGGCTCGCCGAGACTCCGGGAACGATCGTCGCGGCGGGTATGGCGCTGTCGTTCTTCAACCTGGGCGCATGGGGTGCCCTGTACGCGATCGGACCCGAGTTGTATCCCACGCCGGTGCGGGGCGCCGGCACCGGTTCGGCAGCGGCCTTCGGGCGGCTCGCGTCGATCATCGCACCGCTGCTGGTGCCGGTGCTGCTGGGCGTCGGTGGCAACGGTCTCGTCTTCGGTGCGTTCGCGGTGTCGTTCGTCGTTGCCGCGCTCGCGGCATTCACGCTGCCCGAGCGGGCCGGGACGGTTCTCGACGAGAGGTGACGTCGGGAACCGCCCCGGCCGGTGCTCAGAGACGCTCGCGCAGTTCGACCTTGCGGATCTTGCCCGAGGCGGTCTTCGGCAGGGCACCGAAGACGATGCTGTCGGGAACCTTGAAACCGGCGAGCTGCGAACGCACATGCGCGCGCAGTTCCGCTTCGTCGGCACTCGCGCCGCTGCGCAGTGCCACGTAGGCGACGGGACGTTCGCCCCACTTCTCGCTCGGCGCCGCGACGACGGCGGCCTCGAGAACGGCCGGATGGCTGATGAGCGCCGCTTCGACCTCGACGGACGAGATGTTCTCGCCACCGGAGATGATGACGTCCTTCGCGCGGTCGCGGATCTCGATGTAGCCGTCCGGATGCATGACGCCGATGTCGCCGGTGCGGAACCAGCCGTCCGGCACGGCGCGGGCGGTCGCGTCCGGGTTGTTGTAGTAACCGAGCATCACGTTGTTGCCGCGCAGCGCGATCTCACCGGTCGTCTCACCGTCGGCGGGAACGTCGGATCCCATCGGGTCGACGATGCGGAGTTCGCCGGCCACGACGTTGCCCACGCCCTGCCGCGAGCGCAGCCGTGCCTTCTCGTCCTCGGGGAGGACGTCCCATTCCGAACGCCACTCGCAGATCGCCGCCGGGCCGTACGTCTCGGTGAGCCCGTACAGGTGCGTGATGTCGAGTCCGAGCGCGGTGCACCGCTCGATGAGGGCGGGCGCCGGCGGTGCGCCACCGATCGCCGCGACGACACGATGGTCGATGCCGCCCGCATTCGGGGCGTCGACCAGCGACGCGAGAACGGTCGGCGCGCCGCACAGGTGCGTGACGTTCTCGGTGCGCACGAGATCCCAGATCCGCTCGGGGTCGACCTTGGGCAGGCACACGTGCGTGCCACCGGCTGCTGTGACGGCCCAGGTGAACGTCCAGCCGTTGCAGTGGAACATAGGCAGCGTCCACAGATAGGTGGATCCGCTGTCGAGCCCGAAGTGCGCGACCATCGCCAGGGCCTGCAGGTAGGCGCCGCGCGCGTGGTACATCACGCCCTTCGGATCACCCGTCGTGCCGGACGTGTAGTTCAGGGCGATCATGGTGCGCTCGTCGGCGAGCGGCACGCACCGATGACGGGCGGCGGCGAGCTTGTCCTCGTAGTCGTCGCCGACGACCGTGATCGACGGCAGATCGGCCGTGGCCTCGCGGGCCAGGTCGGCCAGCGACTCCTCGACGAGCAGGACCCGGCTGCCCGAGTGCTCGAGAATGAACCGCAGTTCCGGCGCGGTGAGGCGCGTGTTGAGCGAGACGAGCACGGCGCCCGCGTAGAGCACACCGTAGTGCGCCTCGAGCATCAGCGAGGTGTTCGGCGCGAGTACTGCGACACGGTCGCCGGGCTCGACACCGAGAGCGTGCAGCATGCCCGACTGTCGCAGGCACCGATCGCGCAATTCGGCATAGGTGCGACGGATGTCGCCGTCCACCACTGCGAGGTCGTCACGGAAGACCCGGGCGGAGCGGTCGAGAAATGCCGTGGGCGTGAGTGTTTCGAAACTGAATTGCTCGGTCACGTCTGTCGGTGCTCCTTCGGATTACGTCGCGCGCGCACTCCCCATCGCGAACGATGATGCGCACACCTCCCCGTGTGCTGTGAGGGCGATGACCATTCTTCCAAGAGCCGTTACCGATCTTGAACAGGGTCCACCCCTTTTCCGTACCGGCTGAACGCTCCGTCTGCCGTTGACCGGACCCGGAATCCGGCGTTCACTGAGAGGCACCGTGCTCGTCCACGAGAGAAGGCGAGTGGTATGAGTGCTCGGCAGAACGAAGCCCGCCGAACCTCCCGTCCGGCGCGGCGGCCGACCGCGACGCGCGCGAGGGCCACGGAGACGGAGACTCCCGTCGAGCCTGTGCGGACGCGCAGCCGTCGACCTCGCGAGCCCGAGCCCACCGCGCGGCGTCGCACCCGCGAACCCGAACCCGCTGCACGGCGTCGGGACCGCGACCCCGGAACCGGCTCGCGGCGCACCTCGACCCGAACCTCATCCCGATCGACCACTCGGACATCGACCCGTTCGGACGCCACGCCCCGCTCTCGTGTGAAGCCGGCGCCTCCGAAGGAGAGACGACGACCGCGTCCGCCGGCGAACGACGCCCGGGCAGGGAAACCCACCCGCCCCGGACGTGAGCGGACACGATCCGAGCAGACCCGACCCGAGCAGGCACAGCCGGAACCCACATCGCTCCTCGAGAAGTTGAAGGATGCGCTGCGGGCCGGTGTCCGCAGCGCACTGGCCGAACTCCGGGGACTCGGGGCGAGACTGATCCGGAAGATCCGCGGATGGGTGGACTCGCTCCTCGGCGAGGTCACCAGCGGCGGCGTGGGATTGCAGGCGGTCCTCGCCGGCATCCGAGCCGCGCTGGAGGGTCGCAATCCGGCCCTCGCCGCGCTGGGCGGGCTGATTTCCGGACTCAGCACCAAGGCGAAGATCGGCCTGGCCGTCGTGATCACGCTGGTGCTGCTGCTCGGACCGGTCCTGCTCGTGCTCCTTCTGCTGGCCGTCCTCGTCGCGGTGGTGATCAGCGCCGTCCGGTCCGCGGGGGACTGATCTGCCGGAACGACCGGTCCGTCTGCCGTGAGCAGACGAACCGCCGGTTCGCACCCATCGGGGGTCAGGCTGGCTGCATGACGACCACCGAACCATTCTCGTACCGGGACCAACTGGCCGACAGGCTCTTCCGTCAGCGCATCCTGCGACTGACCGGAGAGGTGGACGACGAGATGGCCGAGCGCGTCTGCTCGGAACTCGTCCTGCTCGCCTCCGCCGACGACCGGCGCGACATCGTCCTGCACATCAACTCACCCGGCGGATCCGTCTTCGCCGGCCTCGCCATCTACGACACGATGCAACTCGTTCCCAACGACATCGTCACCGTGGCAGCGGGATTCGCCGCCAGTATGGGGCAGGTCCTGCTCGCGGCGGGCACCAAGGGCAAACGCGCGAGCCTTGCCCACAGCCGGATCATGATGCACCAACCGTCGGCCGGATTCTCGGGGACGGCCGTCGACATCGCGATCCAGGCCGAGAATCTCGAATACATGAAACTGCAGTCGCAGCAGATCCTCTCGGACGCCACCGGGCATTCACTCGAGGAGATCGAACGCGACAGCGACCGCGACCGGTGGTTCACCGCCGAACAGGCGCGCGAGTACGGCATCGTCGACACCGTCGTCGGGTCGCTCGCCGAACTGGCGCCGTTCGCCGCAGGACGGCAGATGGGACTGGGACGATGAGCACCTACACGATCCCCAACGTCATCGAACGCACACCGGCGGGGGAGCGGTCGTTCGACGTCTTCAGCCGGTTGCTCAACGAACGCATCGTCTTCCTCGGCACCGAGATCGACGACGGGGTCGCCAACGTCGTCATGGCTCAGATGTTGCACCTCGAGGCCGAATCCCCCGATCGGGAGATCGGGCTCTACATCAACTCGCCCGGCGGATCGTCCACCGCGATGCTCGCGATCTACGACACCATGCAGTTCCTGCGCCCGAAGGTCGCGACCTACTGCATGGGAGAGGCCGCCTCGGCGGCCGCCGTGCTGCTCGCGGCCGGAGCGCCCGGCCGTCGGCACGTGCTCGCCCATTCGCGGGTGCTGCTGCACCAGCCGTCGGCGCAGGGGCAGGGCACCATCTCGGATCTGGCCCTGCAGGCAGCGGAGGTGATGAGGGTACGGGCCCAGACCGAGGAGATCCTCGCCGCGCACACCGGACGTGACATCGACCGACTGCGCCGCGACACCGACCGGGACCGGATCTTCTCACCGACGGAGGCGGTGGCCTACGGCCTGGCCGATCACGTCGTCGTCGATCGGGACGGATGACCCGTCACGCAGTCACGTGGTCACACTGTGACGCAGTCATACCGTCATGCCGCGCACAACTCGACGCCGGCGTGACCCGTGGTCCGAAGTGTGCGATGCGCGGTCATCCGGCGGATCCCGCGCGCGAGCAGTTGCTCCATCGGAAGTTCCAGCGCATCGCACACGGACCGCAGCATCTCGGAGGAGGCCTCCTTGCGCCCACGTTCGACCTCCGACAGATATTGCTTCGACATCCCGACCGTGCGGGCGACGTCCTCGAGGCTGCGGTCCTGATCGCGACGCTCGTCGCGCAGGATCTCGCCGTAGATCTGGCGGAGCAGCCGGGGCTCGGTGCTGTCGGCTCCCCGCACGGGAGTCCGTGCCGACTTCGCGGCGGTCACACGTGCCGCCTTCGCGGCAGTCACACGTGCCGCCTTCGCGGCAGTGGCGAAATCGATCACGCGACCCTGCTCCGGCTCCATGCCGACCATTGTGCCGTCGATCCGGCGGCATCGGGCCGGGTTCTGCCGAGGACGAACACCGCCCCGGCAGATGTGTAACGGGCCCGTAACCGCAGTTAACCGAACACATGACCTGGCGCCGATAACGTCGGCGCACCACGACGTATACAGCCGTGGATACAGGACAGGAGTTCGGGTGCCGACAGGATTGCACAGGCTTGCGGCTGCGCTCGACGCGCAGCTCGCGGGCACCGACGCGGCATACACTGCGACCTATCCCGGGACCGACGGTGCCCGCCAACCAGTGCACACCGTCTACGTCCCGGCCGACCGCTACGACGCCGGGATCGCGGCACGATGGGGAGCCGACGCGCTCGACGTCCTCGACACCCACATCGACGGTCCCGCGGACCTCGCCGCGGTCACCGGCATCGAACCCGAACTGGCCGACGCCGTCCTCCCTCTCGTGGAGGCCAAACTGCGCACCGAACCGATCGAGGATCTGCGCATCGACTTCGAGGACGGGTTCACCCGCCCCGGCATTCCGGAGCACGAACGTGACGCCGACGAGGACGCCCACGTCGCCCGCGCCGCCGCCGCGCTCGCGACCGATCCCACCGCGACACCCTTCGTCGGCATCCGGTTCAAGTCCTTCGAGGCCGCCACCCGGCGCCGCGGACTGCGCACGCTCGACTCCTTCGTCGCCGAACTGACCGGAAAGTGCTCTCTCCCAGACGGATTCGTCGTCACGCTGCCCAAGGTCACCGCGCCCGAACAGGTCGCCGCTATGGTGACCGTCTGCGAGCATCTCGAGTCCACCTACCCGCTCGCCGCGCCCCTGCGGTTCGAGATCCAGATCGAGACGCCGCAGGCGATCTGCGGACCCGATGGCACCGCTGCCGTCGCCACCATGATCCGAGCGGCCCGGGGCCGCTGTTCGGGACTGCACTACGGCACCTATGACTACTCGGCCGCGTGCGACATCGCCGCCGAGTACCAGGCGATGGACCACCCCGTCGCCGACCACGCCAAGGCCACGATGCAGGTTGCGGCAGCGGGCACGGGGGTGCGGTTGTCCGACGGCTCCACCAACCGCCTTCCCGTCGGCACCCGCGACGAGATCCGCGCGGCATGGGGGCTGCACGCCCACCTGATCGACCGGTCGCTGCGCCGCGGCTTCTACCAGGGATGGGACCTGCATCCGGCGCAACTGCCCACCCGCTACGCCGCGACCTTCGCGTTCTACCGCCGGTCGCTGTCCACCGCCGCGGGACGCGTCGCGGCCTACATCGACCCGGCCCTGTCGTCGGGATACCTCGACGAACCCGCCACCGCCCGTGCTCTCGCCGCCTTCCTCCTGCGGGGAACGAGCTGCGGAGCCCTCACCGAGAAGGAAGTATGCGATCGCACCGGCACGAATCTCGACCACCTGGCCCGGCTCGCGGGTCGACCGACGGCGGTGACGCGATGACCACCGTGATCCGCGCGCGACGCGCTGTGGTGGGGGACGAGGAACGCAGCTGCGCCGTCCACGTGCGCGACGGCCGCATCGTCGCGATCGAGGAATACGACGGTGCCGCTCCGACCGGTGCGCGGGAGACCGTCCTCGCCGACGACGAGGTGCTGCTCCCCGGCCTGGTGGACACGCACGTCCACGTCAACGAACCCGGCCGCACCGAATGGGAGGGCTTCGCGACGGCCACGCGTGCCGCCGCGGCCGGGGGAGTGACGACGATCGTCGACATGCCCCTCAACTCCATCCCGTCCACCGTCGACGTGGCGGCCCTCGAGGTGAAGCAGAAGGTCGCGGACGGGCAGGTCACCGTCGACGTCGGATTCTGGGGCGGTGCGATTCCCGGTAACCTCGCCGATCTCGAACCGCTCTGGGACGCAGGGGTGTACGGATTCAAGTGCTTCCTCGCGTATTCGGGTCTCGACGAGTACCCGCCGCTGGACCGCGAGCAGATGATCGAGGCGATGCGCGTGATCGCCGGCTTCGGCGGCCTGCTCATCGTGCATGCCGAGGACGGACCGACCCTCGACGCGCAGGACCCACCGGCCGGACCGCGCTACGACGACTTCCTGTACTCGCGACCACCGGTCGCCGAGTCCCGTGCCGTGGCCCAGGTGATCGACGGCGCGCGGCAGACCGGGTGCCGCGTGCACATCCTGCATCTGTCGGATGCGGGAAGCCTTCCGCTCGTGGCCGCGGCGAAGGCCGAGGGCCTGCCCGTCACCGCGGAGACCTGCCCGCACTATCTGTCGCTGTTCAGCGAGGAGATCCTCGACGGCTC
The DNA here is from genome assembly GCF_001886355.1 of Rhodococcus sp. 2G. NCBI lineage: Bacteria > Bacillati > Actinomycetota > Actinomycetes > Mycobacteriales > Nocardiaceae > Rhodococcus > Rhodococcus sp. 2G. Next base: position 550,036 of record NZ_CP018063.1, read on the forward strand.
CACACATTTCAAGTGCTGCCCGCCGATCCGCGAGGCCCGTAACCGGGAAGCGCTGTGGCGCGGCCTGGCCGACGGCACACTCGACTGCATCGTCTCCGATCACTCGCCGTGCCTGCCGGAGTTGAAGAAGTTCGTCACCGGCGACTTCGGCGAGGCGTGGGGCGGAATCTCGTCGCTGCAACTCGGACTGCCCATCGTGTGGTCGGAGGCGCGCAAGCGCGGGCACACACTCGTCGACGTGGTGCGCTGGATGGCCGGTCGCACCGCCGACCTCGTGGGCCTGGCCGACCGCGGTGCCATCGCCGTGGGCAACAGTGCCGACCTGTGCGTCTTCGCGCCCGACGACGCCTTCGTGGTCTTCCCGGAGCGACTGCACCACCGCAACGCGGTGACGCCCTACGCCGAACGTGCACTGGCCGGGGTCGTGCGGCAGACCTGGCTCGCCGGTGAACCACTCACCGTCACCCTCGGCGCCACCGACCCCGCACCGCGTGGTGCGCTGCTCTCCCGAAAGGAAAACCGTTGACCGAAGCAGATTTCCTGCAACTGCCCGATCTCGCCGCGCGATCGCTGGGCGGAGCCGTCGTGTACGCGAACGACGAGTTCTTCGCGAGTCGCGAGAACCTGATCTCGCCGGGCGCACCCGATTTCGATCCTTCCGAGTTCGGGCACAAGGGAAAGGTCTACGACGGGTGGGAGACCCGGCGTCGCCGCGAACCCGGGCACGACTTCGCGGTGGTCCGGCTAGGCGTTCCCGGTGTCGTCGAGGGTGTCGTGATCGACACCGCCTGGTTCACGGGCAACTACCCGCCCTTCGCGTCCGTCGACGGGGTGAACCTCGACGGCTACCCGACCGATCAGGAGTTGCTGGACGCGCCGTGGGAACCGGTCCTCGAGCGCGTGGCCCTGAAGGGCGACACCGCGAACGCCTTCGCGGTGGAAGACGACCGGCGCTGGACGCACCTGCGCCTGAACATCTTTCCTGACGGCGGTGTGGCCCGCTTCCGGGTGCACGGATATGCACGCCCGGACCCGGCCTTCCTCACGGGCACGATCGATCTCGCGGCCCTCGAGAACGGTGGCGACGTCGTCGCGTGCTCGAACCGCTTCTATTCGTCGCCGCGCAACATCATCGGCCTCGGTCGCTCGCGGCACATGGGGGAGGGCTGGGAGAACGCCCGGCGCCGCGACGACGGCAACGACTACGTGGTGATCCGTCTCGCCGGGCAGGGATGCGTCGACCACGTCGAGGTCGACACCTCCTATTTCGTCGGCAACGCACCGGGAGCGGCGCGCCTGAGCGGAATCCCCAGCGGGGACGCGATGTCCGACGAATCGTCCTGGGTCGAACTCGTCCCGCGGACCGCACTGCTGCCGGACTGCCGGCACCGTTTCCGCGTCGATTCGCCGACGCCGGTGGAGTTCGTGCGGCTCGACGTCTATCCCGACGGTGGCATCGCCCGTCTGCGCGTGAACGGACGACTGACCTAGCTCCGATGCGGGTGCGGTGAGCGGTTTCTTACCCGCGCGAAACACGATGACTCGAGCCCGAAAACTTCGGCCCCCAAGCTGTATCCGGCACCGTATACAGCACTGCATCCGAAATGGGAGCGATCACATGACCTCACCGCACCCCGTCGACGCGCGACTACCGTTCCTCCGGCAGTTCGCGTTCGGCCTCCAGCATGTCCTGATCATGTACACCGGATGCATCACCGTCCCGTTGGTCTTCGGCGCGGCCGTCGGACTCGACCGAGACACCATCGCGATGCTCATCAGCGCCGACCTGTTGATCGCCGGTCTGATCACCATCGTCCAGAGCCTCGGTGTCGGCAAACTCATCGGTGTCCGCCTACCCATCGTCTGCGGTGCGACCTTCGCCGGCCTGACGCCGATGATCCTCATCGCGAAGGAATACGGCCTGCAGGCCGTCTACGGCTCCATGCTGATCGGCGGCATCGTCGGTCTCGCCCTGGCCTGGCCTTTCGCCAGGATCATCCGTTTCTTCCCGCCGCTCGTCACCGGTGCCGTTCTCACCGTCGTAGGAATCTCGCTCATCGGCGTGGCCGGTGGGTTGATCGTCGGTACCGACCCGTCGTCGCCCACCTTCGCCTCGCCCACCAACATCGCCCTGGCCGTGCTGGTGATCGGCGTCGCCGTTGCCTTCCTGTGCCTCGGTCGCGGCATCTGGGCCCAGCTCGGGGTCTTGATCGCCCTCGCCGTCGGCACGGTCGTCGCGGTCCCGCTCGGCCTGATCGACCTCGGCGGCGTGACCGGTTCGTCGTGGGTGGGTCTGCCCGCGCCCTTCCACTTCGGTGCGCCGGAATTCCCGATCACCGCGGTCGTCGCCATGAGCATCGTCATGGCAGTGGTCTTCGCCGAGTCCACCGCGAGCATGCTCGCCGTCGCCGAGATCACCGGCAAGCGCGTCAGCAAGGGCGACATCGCTCGTGGACTCGCCGGCGACGGAGCGTCCGCCGTGCTCGCGGGTGTCTTCAATGCCTTCGTCGACACCGTCTTCACCCAGAACGTCGGTGCGGTCGCCACCACCCGCGTCTACAGCCGCTACGTCACCGCCACATCGGGTGCGATCCTCGTGGTCCTCGGCGCGTTGCCCAAGGTGAGCTCGGTGGTCGCGGCGCTGCCGAAGCCGGTGGTCGGCGGTGTCGGCCTGATCCTGTTCGCCACCGTCGCCCTCGTGGGCATCAACACGCTGCGCTCGGTGGACCTGTCCGACCGCATCAACTCGACGATCGCCGCCGTCGCGGTGGGTGTGGGTCTGCTGCCCGAACTCGCCGAGGGCATGTTCGAGCGCTTCCCGTCCGCTGCGCAGATCCTGCTCGGCAGCGGCATCACGCTCGCCGCGATCGCGGCATTCTCGTTGAACCTGCTGTTGAACCACACTCGTCTCGGGACACTGGCTCGCGCGTCCCGGTCCGGCACGCCGGCCCCCGTCACCTCGGCCGGTACCATCTCTCCCAACGGAGTTGCCCATGAACCAGTCGCCGTCTGACGCCTTCGTCGTTCCCGCCGTCGACATCGGCCCGTACGTTCGGGCCGGCGACGAGGCCGAACGAGCTCGTGTCGCCCGTGAGATCGACGAAGCCTGCAGCCGTGTGGGATTCGTTCAGATTCTCGGACACGGCATTTCCGATCCGGTGGTCGACGGCCTCGCCGATGCCCTCGACGACTTCTTCGGTCTGCCGATGGACGACAAGCAGCAGTATCGGGTGGTGGGTGCGAACCGCGGGTACAGCCCGCCGAAGAGCGAGTCGCTGAGCCTGAGCCTCGGCGTCGAATCCGCCAGCCGCATGAACGATTTCTTCGAGGCGTACAACGTCGGCGTGGAGGCCCGGTCGTTCGCCCACCTGGACCTGTCGGAGGACGACTACGGAATCAACGTCTGGCCCGACGTCCCCCGCTTCGAGGACCGTGTGCAGACCTATTTCACCGAGGCTTCGCGGGTCGCGCGGACCCTCACCCGGATCTTCGCCGACGCCCTCGGGCAGGCCCCCGACTAATTCGAACGGCTCACCGACCACTCGATCGACGTGTTGCGGATGAACAACTACGCGCTGCCCGAGGGCACCGTCGACCTCGACGGCGATCTCACCGGCATGGGTGAGCACACCGACTTCGGGATCGTCACCGTGCTGTGGGCCGATCGGGTCGCGGGGCTGCAGGTGCTCGGCTCCGACGGTGTCTGGCACGACGTCGAACCGCTGCCCGGCGCCCTGCTGGTCAATCTCGGCGATCTCACCGCCCGCATCACCGACGACCGGTGGATGTCGACGCTGCACCGCGTCAAGCCGCCGATCGTCGACGGGAGGATCCGGCGCCGTCGTTCGGTGGCGTTCTTCCACGACGGCAACGTCGACGCGGTGGTCTCCACGTTGCCCGAATATGCGGGCCTGGAACCCTATGAACCCATCCTGATCCGCGATCACATCAAAGCGAAGCTCGCCGGGTCGCGGCACGGCAAGGCCAACACCGCTGCTGTGCGGGAAGCCGCCCGGGTGCTGGCGGCGACGGGGGAGAACCGCGAGTGAGTCATGTCGTGCTCGTGCACGGCGCGTGGGCCGGAAGTTGGGTGTGGGACACACTGCTCGAACCGCTCCGTCGGGCCGGGCACGTCCCACATCCGCTCGAGCTTCCCGGTGTCGGATCGTGGGGTGCCGACGACGTGACGCTCGACGACGTCGCCGCGGTCGTGGCCGACCACGTTGCCGGACTCGACGGTCCGGTGATCCTCGTCGGCCATTCCGGTGGCGGCATCGTCGTCACGCAGGTCGCGGAGATGCTACCCGAGCGTGTCACCGGGGTCGCCTATGTGGCGGGGATGATGCTTCCGTCCGGGGTCGACTTCGGGATGCTCTGCGACGGAATCGGTCTCGAATCGCCGGTGGGCATCTCGCGATGGCTCGAACCCACCGAGGACGGTCGCGGGACGATCGTGCCCCCGGAGGCCGGTGCGGCGGTGTTCTTCCACGAGGCGGATTCGGCCGACGCGATCGGTGCCGCGCGCCGACTCGTGCCGCAACTCGAGACCACCCGGCTCATGGCGCCCAGCTGGACACCGGAACGATTCGGGCGCCTGCCACGCCTGTACGTCGAAGCGACACTGGATCGTTCGGTTCCCCTCGTCACCCAACGGGGGATGCAACGCCTCACCCCGGGTGCGCAGGTCGTGTCGCTCGAGTCCGACCATGCGCCACAGCTGTCCGCCCGCGACGACCTCGCGGCGGCGCTGGTGGAGTGGTGCGCGGAGCGCGTCCGAACATAGGTCGGATCTTCACAAAGGTCGAAGCTACGGAACGAGACCGACGTTGTGTGCGAAATCCGGTGGGAAATCGCGCACAAGGTCGGTCTCGTTCGTTCTACAGGAGGTGCTCCGGGTCAGTCGCCGCCCTTGTACTCGACCTCGAACTCGCCGGCCATGATCCTCTCACGGTACTCCTCGAACAGCGCCATCGCCTCGGGCGAGATCTTGTCGGCGAAGGCCGGATTGATGACGACGTCCAGGCCGCCTTCGGTGATGTCCACCTCGTAGTACTTCGCCGGGTCGACGTTGCCGGCCTCGACGTCGGCGATCATCGCGCGGAGGACCTCGTCGAGATTCCACACGACGGAGGAGACGACGTTCTGGGGTGCCAGCGGGGTCTGATCCATCGTGTAGCCGGCGACGCCGACGCCGCGCTGCTTGGCGCCCTCGATGGTGGCCGCGTCGACACCGCACGTGGAGAACTGGTCGGCGCCCTGGTCGACGAGGGCGTTGACGGCCTCGATGGTCTGGGCCGCCGCGTCGGACCATCCGCCGATGTAGGACGGACGCAACTGGATCTCACCGGGGCCCTTGTAGGTCAGGCGCGCGCCGTCGGCGAACGCCTCGATCTGGGCCTTGCACACCGGGATCTCGAAACCGGCGGTGCCGGCGAGGATGCCGGTCTCCGTCAGGTCGCCGGCGAGGATGCCGGTGAGGAACGAACCCTGATAGAACGGCTGGCTGTAGTCGGCGAGGTTGGCGGTGATGTCGCCGAAGCCGCCGGGATAGGCGAACAGCACGTCGGGGTAGTCGGCGATGATGCCCTTGATGGGTTCGCCGTAATTGAACGAGTGGCCGACGATGAGCTGGTTGCCGTCCTCCGCGAGGTCGGTGACGATCTGGGCGATCTGCTCCGAGGTCGCGCCCGAATCCTGCTGCACCACGGTCAGGTCGATAAGACCTTCCGCTTCGAGTTTCTCGGCGCCCTCGACCATGCCCTGGTTCCAGCCGACGTCGTTGACCGGACCCGAGGTGATGATCGCGGCCTTGACGACCCCGTCGGCCGAGCCGCTCCCACCGGGGTCGGAACTCGAACACCCGGTCACGGCGGCTCCGACGACGGCGGCGGCCGCCACAGCGGTACCCAATTTCTTCACGTGGTTCTCCTCGGGGAAGGGAGGGCTCGCGACTGCGAACCCCAGGACTGACGGGAAAGCTGACGGAAAGCTATTTCGCGGGCACGAACGGGATGCCGAGCGCCTTCGGGGAATTGCTGCGCGAGAACCACACGGTTGTGGCGATGACCGCGAGCAACGTCACCGCGTACGGCATGGCCTGGAACAGCTCGTACGGTACCGACGTGGCCTGTCCACCGGACGCGGCCTGTACGCGCAGCTGGAAGGCGTCGACGAGACCGAACATGAAGCCACCGACGATGGCGCCGAGCGGATTCCACCGGGCGAGGATGACGACACCGAGCGCGATCCAGCCGCGACCACCGGTGATACCGTCCTGGAAGAAGCCCAGGCTGTCGATGACGAGCGCGCCGGCCATACCTGCTGCGGCGCCGGAGATCAGCAGCGTGCTCCATCGGGTGCGGGGGACGGAGACGCCCACCGAGTCGGCGGCCTCGGGGCTTTCCCCGGCCGCGCGGATCGACAGGCCGAAGGCCGTGCGGGTGAGCACCCACCACAGGGCGACGACGAGTGCGAGCGCGAGGTAGACGAGCGGGGACTGCGAGAACACGATCGGGCCGAGCACCGGCAGGTCGGACAGCACCGGAAGGTCGAGGGGAATGGTGCCCTGGATGCGCGGCGGTGTACCGGTCATGCCGAACACCTGCAGGTACAGGAAGGACGCGAGTCCGGTCCCGAGGATCACCACCGAGATCCCCGTGATGATCTGGTCGACGGCCATCGTGATCGTCAGGTAGCCGACGATCGCGGCGATCACGAGGCCCGCGGCGGCGCCGGTGGCGGCGCCGAGCATCGGTTGCCCGGTGTAGTACACCGTCACGAACGCGATGATCGCGCCGACCATCATCTGTCCCTCGATACCGAGGTTCATCAGCCCCGAGCGCTCGGCGAGGCACGCGCCGGCGGCGGCGAGGATGATCGGCACCGCCAGCCGCAGCGCAGCGGTGAACAGCGGGACGAGCGCACCGGCGCCCAGGACATCGGACCAGTTCATCGAGCACGCTCCACGATTCGGTTGGCGAGCAGCACCGTCAGGATCATCACTGCCTGGACGACGGTGCCGATGGACGCGGGGATCTCCTGGGTACGCTGCACCGCCTGACTGCCGAGGGTCAGCCCGGAGACCAATGCTGCTGCGAGCACGATGCCGAACGGATTGCGACGCCCGAGCAGTGCTACCACGATCGCGGTGAACCCGATCCCGGAGGAGATCGCCAGCGACAGTCGGAACTCGCTGCCCAGCAACATGATCGCGCCGGCGATACCGCCGAGTGCGCCGCTGATCAGAGCGGAGGTGACCACGGTGCGGGCGACGGAGATGCCATTGGCCTCGGCGACGCTCGGGCTCCCACCGACGATCTGCGACGCGAAACCGAACCGGGTCGAACGCATGAGCCACCACACCAGCGGCACCGCCGCGATCGCGACGAACACACCGATGTGGATGCGGGTGCCGGGAATCGTCGCGAGTGCGGCCCAGTCGGGAATGCGCTCGGACTCGGGGGTGAAACCGTTGGGATTGGCGAGGGGTTTGCGCACCGCCCACGCCAATGTGTAGAAGACGAGGTAGTTGAGCATGAGCGACGAGATGATCTCGTTGACCCCGAGCCGCGCCTTCAGCACGCCTGCGATGCCGCCGATGCACGCACCTGCGGCCGCGGCGGTGACGGCGACGATCGGGATCGCGATCCAGCTCGTCCCCAACGGCATGCTCAGCACCACGGCCGTCGCGGTGATCGCGCCGACGTCGTAATGGCCCTGCGCGCCGATGGTGATGAAGCCGGTGCGGTACGCGATCGCGTAGCCGAGACCCATGAGGACGAGCGGCGTCATACCCGTGAGCAGGCGGCCGAGTTGCGTATCGCCGCCGAGAGCGGCGTCGAGCATCGTCGCGTAGGCCTGCCCCGGATCACCGCCCGCGAGGACGATGAGGATCCCGCCCGCCGCGAGACCGACGGCGACGGCGAGTAGCGGCACCCCGATAGTGGTCGTGAGACTCCGGATCCGCGACGCGGTGGGCGGCTCGGGTGGCGTCGTCACCGGTGGGCTGAGCGTGGCGGTCATGCTGCGGCCTCCTGGAATCCGCCCATGGCCGAGCCGAGGGCTTCGCGGTCGAACGGGCCTTCGTCGAACTCGGCGACGATCCGTCCGCGGTAGAGCACGACGATCCTGTCGGCGAGGCTGCAGATCTCGTCGAGATCGGACGAGATGAGCAGGATCGCGGCGCCCCGGGAGCGATGGTCGACGAGCGTGTCCCAGACGAACTCGGTGGCGCCGATGTCGAGACCGCGGGTGGGCTGGGCGACGACGAGGACGTCCGGCTCACCGTCGAGGACCCGGCCGAGCACCACGCGCTGGGCGTGCCCACCGGACAGGGTGCCGGCGAGCGTGCGCGGGCTCTGGGCCTTGACCGACAGGGCGGCGATGATGCGCTCGGCGCGTTCGCGGACGGCTGCCCGCGACAGGCGGCCCCAGCGACGGGCGAGCGGGGGATCGGTGTAGCTGTCGATCGCGAGATTGGTGTCGATTCCCAACGACTTGATCAGTCCCCGGGTGTAGCGGTCGGCGGGGACGATGCCGACACCGGCCTCGCGCATCGCGCGGGGGGACGAGGAGTCGATCTCCCGTTCGGCGACGACCACCGCACCGGTGGAGTCGGGGGAGAGCCCGGACAGGACGTCCTCGAGGGCGGACTGGCCGTTGCCCTCGACTCCGGCGACGGCGACGAGCTGCCCGGATGCGACCCGCAGGGTCACGTCGTGCAACTGACCGGGGACGGACACACCGACCAGTTCGAGCATCCGGTTCCCGGCCGGTTCGGTGGCCGCACGGCGGATACCGAGCCCGACCTCACGGCCGACCATGTCGCGGGCGAGTTCGGCGGTGGTGACCCTCTCGGCGCCGTTCCCGCGGATGGGGCGTTCGGCGACGAGCCGTCCTCCCCGCAGCACACCGACCCGATCGGCGGCCTCGAGGACCTCTTCCAGATGGTGAGTGATGAGCACGATCCCGACGCCGCGTTCGGCGGCGAGTCGGCGGACCTGTGCGAGCAGTGAGTGCACCTCGGCCGGAGCCAGATTCGCGGTCGGTTCGTCGAGCAGCAGGTAACGGGCGCCCAGGTGCAGGGCTCGGAGGATCTCGACGCGCTGCTGCTCGCCGACCGACAGGTTCTCCACGCGTGCGGTGGGGTCGCAGGCGAGACCGGTGTCCTTCGCGAGGGCGGCGATCTCGGCCTCGTTGCGCCGCAAGCGCTTCCGGCCGATCACTCCGCGGGACCGGCCGAGCAGGAAGTTCTCCGCAACCGTCATGCTCGGCACGAGCATGAAGTGCTGGTGGACCATCGCGATCCGTTCCCGGCCTCCGTCGATGATCGACTTTCCGTCCATCGCAATGGAACCGGAGTCGGGCGGGAGAAGCCCGGTGAGGATGCGCATCAGGGTCGACTTGCCGGCGCCGTTCTCGCCGAGCAGTGCGTAGACCTCGCCGGGGCGCACATGCAACGACACGTCGCGCAGGACGGTGTTCTCACCGAAGGACCGGTGGATACCGCGCATCACGACGCCCTCGGCGGGAACCGATTCTGTCACTCCCGCAGTGGTGGTGACGCTCGCGGTCGAAGTTGCTGTCACCATACGGTGGGGCCTTCCGAGTAATCGCTATGTGTCGAGTCGAGACGATCCAGGTTGGTAGTTGAGCGGTCGTGTCCGATTCATGACGATTGTGTTTCGGGCGGCGGAAGGGAATGAAATTCGTGATGCCGACGGAGAATGCAGTGCCGGAACAGGATCGCGTCGCTCGGACGGTCGCCGTCGGACTTCCTCGATCCGGCTCGCCCGGTGCTCTGCGTCGGGGCGCGGTCCGGGAACCCGTAACACGGTCCTCACCTCAGCGAGACGGATCCGCAGTATCGCAGGAATTGACTCGGAGCGATCACCCGTCCGCTCTGTCCAGGAGTCACCCATGGAAGCCCTGCCTCTCATCGATCTGCGTCCGCTGCGCGACGGGAGCGACCCGCACGCCGTCGTCGGCGCGCTCGACGCCGCGTGTACCGACCTCGGGTTCTTCGTCGTCACCGGTCACGGACTCGACCCCGACCTCCGCGCGGCGACGATGGAGCAGGCGCGGCGCTTCTTCGCGCTGCCTTTCGAGGAGAAGATGGAGATCGCCATCGCGAGATCCACCTGTCACAGCGGATATGTGCCGCCGAAGACCGAGGCACTCGACCCCACCGTCGGAGCCGACGGCAAGGAGGCCCTCGACATCACCACCGACCGTGCGGCCGATCATCCGGAGGTGATGGCGGGTACGCCGCTGCACGGTCCGGCACAATGGCCCGCCTCGCTGATGCCCGACTTCAAGAGTGTCGCCGACGAGTACGCGAAGGCGTGTCTGGACATCAACGCCCACCTCATGCGCGGTCTCGCACTCGCTCTCGGCCTCGACGCCGACGCCTTCGTGCCGATGTTCACCGACCCGCTCGGGTCGCTCCGTATGCTGCACTACGCACCCGTTCCTGTCGGCGATACCACACTCGGCGTCGCGCCCCACACCGACTACGGCTCGTTGACACTGCTCGCCCAGAACGACATCGGTGGGCTGCAGGTCGCCGCGCGAGGCGGCGGATGGATCGACGTCGTGACCCCGCCCGACGCGCTGATCGTCAACCTCGGCGACATGATCGCCCGGTGGACCAACCACCGCTACGTCTCCACCCGCCATCGTGTGCTGAATCCCACACACGGACACCGTTATTCGCTGCCCTATTTCGTCACCCCGGACTACCACGCCGTGATCGAGGCGATCCCGACCTGTGTCGAACCGGGCGCGGAGCCGATCCATCCACCGATCGGGGCCGGCGAGTACCTTCAATCGCGGTTCGAAGCGACGCACGCATACCTCGGGGCCCCGACCGACGGTCAGATCGACAAGCACACCGTCTTCGTCTCCAAGTAGTTCTCCGGCCCGGCGGCGCCGTTCTCGTAATCCCAGACGACAGTCTCCTCTCGGTTCCGGTGATCAGCGAGGCCGCGCGCTCGGCGAGGGCGATCACGGGGGCGTTGGTGTTGCACGACGGGAGCACCGGGATGACGGAGGCGTCGACGACGCGCAGTCCGTCCACGCCGTGGACCCGCAGGTCCGGGTCGACGACGGCGTCGGATCCCACGCCCATCGCGCACACAGCGTGATGAGTCGAATCGACCCCGCTGCATCAACTTCGTGTTACGGCTGCGTTGCGTGTCCGGCCGTACAACGAACGAGACCGATGTCGTGTGCGAAATCCGGCCGGAAATCGCACACAACATCGGTCTCGACGGGTCGGGCTCACTGCATGAGGCGCCAGATGCGGTCGCGGGACAGCGGCAGCTCGTGCGGCCGCACCCCGATGGCGTTGCGCACGGCGTTCGCCAACGCCGGGGCCACCGGGTTGAACGGGGCCTCGCTCATCGACTTCGCGCCCATCGGCCCGAGTTCGTCGTAGGTGTCGGCGAAGTAGACCTCGGTGCGCGGGACGTCCGCGAATTGCGGAATATGGTAGTTGCGTAACACATCTGTCGTCACGCGGCCGGCGTCGTCTGTGATGATCTCCTCGTACATCGACGCACCGAGCGCCTGCGCAGTGCCGCCTTCGATCTGCCCGCGGCACTGCTCGGGGTTGAGGACGGTGCCGGCATCGGCGGCCTGGACCGAGCGGAGGATCTGCACCTCACCGGTACGGGTGTCGACGGCGACGCGGAAGGCCTGCACGTTGAACGACAGCGAGCGCGGCAGACCGCCGTGCCGGCCCTCGGCGCGCAACCGGCCACCCGCGACCTCCAGCAGCTCACCAGGCGTGACGAGACGATCGCCGCACCGCACGCCGTCGGCCTGCAGCTCGGCCTGCTCCGGGTCGAGGCCGGTCAGCTCCGCGGCGGTCTTGGCCATCCGCCGTCGCAACTCGTGGGAGGCCGCCAGCAGGGCCTTCGACGCGACGACCGTGCCCGACGACCCGAAGGCACCGGTGTCGTGGGTGGTGACGTCGGTGTCGGACTGCTGGACCACGATGCGGTCGGGAGTGGTGCCGAGCGCGGTGGCCGCGATCTGGGTGTGGACGGTGGTGGTGCCGTTGCCGAACTCCGCGGTGCCCACCCGGGCAAGATACCGGCCGTCGGGCAGAAGTTCGATCGACGCTTCGGAGATGTGCCCGTTGGGCGGGTTGGTCGCGATCATCGCGAGCGCCATCCCCTCGCCGATCCGCCAGTGATCACCGGTCGGCGTGGGCCGGCCGCCGGTGCGCGCCATCGCCCGTTCGGCAAGATCGAGACACTGGTCGAGTCCGTAGCTGCCGTACGTCAGGTCGACGCCCTCGGGATGCGCCGCGACCAGTGGCTCTCCCGGCGCGATGATGTTGCGGCGCCGGAACTCGTACGGGTCGATGCCGAGCTTGATGGCGAGTTCGTCCATGGCCGACTCCACGGCGAAGATCACCTGGCCGAGGCCGTAGCCGCGGAAGGCGCCCGACGGCCGGTTGTTCGTGTACACGGATTCGGCGTCGACCCGCTTGTTCGGGCATCGGTACACCGCGATCGACTCCGTGCAGCCGTGGAACATCACCCCGGGGCTGTGGTTGCCGTAGGCGCCCGCGTCGGCCAGCACGTCGATCGCGAGGGCGGTGAGGACACCGTCGGCGTCGGCGGCGAGGGTGACGTCGACCCGCATGGGATGCCGGCACGGAGCGACGGTGAGTTGATCGGAACGGGTGAACTCCCACTGCACCGGGCGCCCCGTCTTCAAGACCGCCGCCGCGACGACATCTTCGACCAGCATCTCCTGCTTGGCGCCGAAACCCCCGCCCACCCGGGCCGTGTGCACGCGCACCCGGTCCCGGTCGAGTCCGAAGATATGGCACAGCTCGTCGCGCACCAGGAACGGAACCTGTGTGGAACTGCGGATGACGAGCCGTCCGGCCTCGTCGAGATGACCGATGGCTCCGTGTGTTTCGAGATGGGTGTGTTGGACGCGGTGGGTCTGCCAGCGTCCCTGCACCACCGCCGCAGCGGACGCGACCGCCGCGTCGACGTCCCCGCTGCTGCCGTGGATCGCGGCGACGACGTTGCGTCCGGGATCGGCGATGCGCGCGTCGGCGGACTTGTCGGCGTGCAGGAGGGGAGCCCCAGGCTTCCGGGCCTCGTCGGGATCGAGGACGAAGGGCAGTTCCTCGTACTCGACGTGGATCGACGCGAGCGCCCGGTGTGCGATTGCCGGACTCTCGGCGACCACCGCGGCGACCCGCTGTCCGCGGAAGCGCACGACCCGGTCGAACAGGTATGTGTCGTCGGGATCGTCGTTGCGGTTCTCGTGGCGAGCGGTCGAATAGGCGGTGGCCGGGGCGTCGCGGTGGTACAACACCGCGTGGACACCGGGGAACGCCTCGGCGGCCGAGACGTCGACGGAGAGGATCCGCGCATGGGTGTGCGGGCTGCCGAGGACGGCGATGTGCAGCAGGCCCTCGACGGTGGTGTCGAGGGTGTACGGCTCGGTGCCGGTGACGACCCGCGTCGCGGCCGGTGCGCGCTGCGAGCGGCCGCACGACGGGCCATCGACCTGCTCGACGTTGGTGCGCGACCGCAGGGCATCCTCGATCGATCGGTAGCCGGTGCACCGGCACAGGTTGCCCTTCAAGCGTTTCGGCAGGTCGTCGAGATCTTCGTCGGTGAAGGTGGACGCGGTGACGATCATGCCTGCGGTACAGAAGCCGCACTGGAAACCGGCGGCGTCGGCGAACTGTTGTTGGACGGGATGCAGGTCGTCGGGGGTTCCCAGTCCCGCGACCGTGGTGACCTCGCGACCCTCGACCCGCACGGCCGGGACCACGCAGGAGTGGACGGGTTCGCCGTCGAGCAGGACCGAGCACGCGCCGCAGTCGCCGGCGTCGCAGCCCTTCTTGACCTCGAAGTGCTCGGTCTCGCGCAGCAGGGTACGCAGGCACTGGCCGGGCCGGGGGTCGACGTCGCGTTCGCGGCCGTTGACGGTGAGTTTCACGGCTGAACCTCCGTTTTCGGCAGTGCAGTGTTCGACAGTTCGGTGCGGATCTCTTCGGCGAGCACCGCGGTAACGGCACGTCGCCAGTCGGCGGAGCCATGCGCATCGGTGTAGTAGCTCGTCGTCGGGACGAGACGGGCGAGTGCGTCGGACAACGCCTGTGCCGACGGGACTTCCGTGAACCGCAGGAGGCAGGGACGCACCGTCGACGCGGTGATCGACAGCGTGACACTGCCGTCGTCGTCGCGGCGTCCGATCACGACGGCCCCCGAACGTCCCAGCGGAGAGAGGGCGATCTTGCGGAAGACCGTGCGGGAACTCAGGACCCGCAGAGGAATCCGGATGCTCCGCAGGATCTCTCCGGGTGCGAGGGCGTTGGAGGCGACTCCGAGGACGAAGTCGGCCACCGGGATCCGCCGTTCGCCGCCGTCGATCGTCCAGATCACCGCGTCCGCGTCGAGTGCGGTCGCCAGCGAGATCATGGCGCCGGCGGGGAAGGACAGGCAGATGTTGCCGCCGACCGTGGCGCGCTTCCAGATCTTCCACGACGCCAACAGTGCCTCGGCGCACTGCCGGAACAGCGGTGCCGCAGTATGTTCCGCCTCGTCCGAGAGTGCGGCCATCTGTTCGACCGTGCAGGTCGCGGCGATCTCGAGAGCGTCGGGGTGCCGGGTCACGGCAGGCCAGCCGAGACCGGACAGATCCACGAGTCGGTGGAGGTGCGGTTGCGGTTCGGAGAACAACCAGGTGCCACCGCCGAGCGGGGCCGCGCCCTCCTCGAAGGTCAGATCGGTGCGGTCGCGGGCGATGTCGTAGGCGGTGATGTTGTGCAGATCCATCGCCTTCACCCCGCCTTGGCGACCAGCGCGGCGTGTTCCGCCGCGACCTGCCGTGCCACGACGTCCTCGTCGACGGTCCGGACCTCGTCGCGGACGACCACCTCACGGCCGTTGATCAACAGCAGTTCGAGAGGCGGTGTGCTGCCGAGGACGAGGGCCGCGACCGGGTCGGCGATGCCGGAGTGGGCGAGGCCGTCGATCCGCCACAACGCCAGATCGGCGAGCTTGCCGGGCTCGATCGATCCGATCTCGTCCTCGCGTCCGAGGACCCGGGCGCCGCCGATGGTGGCGAGTTCGAGGCTCTGCCGCACCGTCATGGCGCGGGGGCCGCTGCGGGCACGGGCGAACAGTGCGGCGTGGTGGGCCTCTTCGAGCATGCAGCACGACTCGTTGCTCGCGGCACCGTCGACGCCGAGGCCGAGCGGCACGCCCGCGGCGTAGAGGTCGGCGGCGCGGGCGATGCCGGCACCGAGCCGGGCGTTCGAGGTGGGGCAGTGGGCCGCACCTGTACCCGACGCGGCGAGCACACCGATGTCACGGTCGTCGAGGTGCACGGCGTGCGCGTACCAGACGTCGGGTCCGGTCCAGCCCAGCGACTCCATGTACTGGACGGGCTTGCATCCGAACTTCTCGAGGCAGAAGTCCTCCTCGTCGAGGGTCTCGGCGAGATGGGTGTGCAGCCGCACCCCGAGATCGCGGGCGAGCAACGCGGACTGCTTCAGCAGCTCACCGGTCACCGAGAAGGGCGAGCACGGCGCGAGCGCGACCCGCAACATCGAATCGAACGACGGATCGTGCCAGCGGTCGACGGCCTCGCGGCTGCCCTCGAGGATCGCGTCGATGTCCTCGACGATGTGATCGGGCGGCAGACCCCCGGCGCTCGCACCGAGGTCCATCGACCCGCGGCAGGGATGGAAGCGGATACCGACCTCGGCCGCTGCGGCGATCTCCGCGCCGAAGACGTCACCGCCCTCGCGGGGCACGACGTAGTGGTGGTCGGTGCTGGTCGTGCATCCGGTGCGCACCAGATGCGCGAGTGCGCCCTTGGCCGCGACGTGCACGGCGTCGGCGTCGATGCCACCCCAGACTGGATAGAGGGTGGTGAGCCATTCGAACAGGGTGTGGTCGGCGGCGAGCCCACGCGTGATCCATTGGTACAGGTGGTGGTGGGTATTGATCAGGCCGGGGGTGAGCACGCAACCGGTGCCGTCGACGATCTGCGCATCGTCGTAGCCGGTCGGTTCGCCCGACCCGACCGCGACGATCCGGTTGCCGGAGACGACGACATAACCGTCGCGGTGTTCGGCGCGGGCGGCGTCCATGCTCACCACGTGTGCGCCGCGGATGACGAGCGGCCGGGTGGTGGGATGCGCGTGCATAGTCGACTCCTCGGATCGTCGGGAGTCTTCAGTCAACTGCGCCGAACAGATGTACCTCTGCGGCAGCACGCACGAAACACCTCGGAAATCCGCGGCTCGTACTGTGCGATCGTCCAAGACCGTCACCAGGAGGTGAACATCGTGCTTCTTCGAGATGTGGTGGAGGCGCCGGGGCTGGGAATCGGTGTACTGCACGGCGACGCGGAGGCCCTGAGCCGTCCCGTGCTGCGCGCGTGCACCACCGACATGCCCGACCCCACGCGCTACGTCAGCGCAGGCTCGCTCGTGTTCACCGGCCTGGTGTGGCGACGCTCCGTCGAGGACTCCGACCTGTTCGTCAAACGGCTCGTCCGAGCGGGGGTGACGGCGATGGCCGCCGGCGAGGCCCTGCACGGCCGGGTACCCGACGACGTGATCGAGGCGTGTGCACGACATCGCATGCCGCTGCTGGTCGTGCCCGACGAGGTGCCGTTCAGCCGGGTCATCGAATACATGACCGGGCATATGGCCGGAGCCCGGATGGATCGTCTGCAGACGGGACTGGCACGGCAGCGGCAATGGCTCGCCGCCGTCGCCGACGGTCGGAGTGTGGGGGAGCTGCTCGACGGACTCGCGCAGCAGCTCGGGGTGGAATCGGCGCTGATCACCTCCACAGGCGTGACGGTCGCAGGAGGTGCTGAGCTCGACGACGCCGAACTCGACCGGATCACCGCAGCAGCGTTGACCGCCGACCGCTTTCCACTGCGGCTCGACGGTGACTTCACCGTCCTGCCGGTGGGACGCGGACTGACGGACCGGATCGACGCGTGGTTCCTGGTGATCCGGCACGACGAGAGCGGACCGGAGTGCGTCGAGGCGTTCTCCGAACTCGCCGCGGTGGTCGCTCTCGATCGGATCCGGCGCGACGAACGGCGCCGGGTGGCATGGGAGATCACCGACCGGACCCCGACCGTGCGCGCTGCGGACTCGCGGGTCGCGGTGGTGGCCGAAGCCGAGGGCCGGATCTCGCCGGACGTCCTACGCGGTCTCGTCGAGGACGTCCTGGACGGAGCGGTCACGTCGATCGACGCGGCGAACAGGGTGGTCGCCCCGGCGATCGGCAGCGACGTCGACGTGGCACGGCTGTTGAGCCGACGCCTCGGGCGTCTCGCGCCGGCGTTGCGCGGCGACCGGATGTTCGTCGGTGTCGGCGGGCAGAGTTCCGACGACGACCCGGCCGGCGCGGTCCGCGCGGCGGCATCGGCATGCGCTGCAGCACACAACGATCCGGGTCCGGTGTCGGTGCGACGTGCCGAACTCGATTCGGCGCTCGACCTGTTGTCGACCCTGCCCGACGAACTGCGTCGCGCCTACGCCGACCGGCTGCTCGGGGACGTCGTCGAACACGACCGACGCACCGACGCGGGTCTGCTCGCGACCCTCGAGGCATTCCTCGACTGCGACGGATCGTGGCGGCGCGCGGCCGATCGACTGCACGTGCACCTGAACACGGTCCGCTACCGCATCGGGCGAGTCGAAGCGCTCACCGGGCGTTCCCTCGCGCGCACCGGTGACCGCTTCGATCTGTATCTCGCGCTGCGTTCGTTGGAACCCGCTCTCGCGTGAGCGGTATCCGTTGTCGTGCCGCGTGAGTGGTCACATGGCGCCGGTGTAGGGCTCCCAGGAGATGCCGGCATCGGGGGCGTCCTCGCGCAGCACGCTCGCCTGGATCAGTCCGTAGGGCCGGTCGTCGGCGTGGAAGACCTCACCGGCGTTCTCGACTCCGAAACGTGCCAGGTCGTAGAGGAAGTGGTGCTTGTTCGGTGCGGACAGGCGGATCTCGGCGATCGATGGGTACCGCTCGAGCACGGCGCGGCCCATCTCGTACAGGCTCTGTTGCAGGGCCTTCGAATGCAGGTTCGCGAACACCTCGAGGAGGGTGGCGCGCACGCCCGCGTAGACGGTGTCCCAGTCGACGTCGGTCGATGCGAACCGCCAGCGCGCCTGGAGGCTCGTCGCCATGATGCGATCCTCCGCCGGTTCGAGAACCGTGTACGGGTCGGTGAGGAAGCCCTGGAACTCCGAGCCGGTGGACTTGAGGACGACGAGATCCTTCAGGCCGCCGACCACCCATTCGCGTCGGTCGGTCCCGGTGCCCTCGACGGTGATCGCGGCGGTGCGGACCTCGGATCCCTTGCGCGTCCAGGTGTGGTCGTGCTCGGCGCCGTCGACGACGACCCGCTCCCAGGCGTACTCCTCGATCTCGATGCGCGCCGAGCGGACGGGTTCGACGTCGTCGACGAAATGCCGCGCGAGCGCGAGGCCGTACTCCTCGACGAACTCGACGCCCTTCTCCTTGGCGTAGGAGTAGATGGTCTGCTTCTGGCTGTCGGTGGGCAGCACCGTGCCCTGATCTCCCTCGAGATGTGCGGCGTCGAAATCGCCGTGCAGGCAGGACGAGACGTTCAGGTCGCGGATCTCGTGCCGGTCGGTGTCGCGCACGATGCGCACCACCCGATTCTCGGCCTTGCCGTAGCGGTGCGGTCCGAGGACGATCTTGCCGGTCAGTTCGGTCATGGTGGTCAGCTCCCGCGGTAGGTGGAATACGAATAGGGCGACAGGAGGAGCGGCACGTGGAAGTGGCTGCTGCCCTCCGGGATACGGAAGGTGACGGTCACCTCCGGATAGAAGGACGCGACTCCGCGGCGCGAGAACCAGTCACCGGTGGCGAAGGTCAGGTGGTAGGTGCCCTCGGGCAATGGATCGGTGAAACCGGTGAGACGACCGTCGTCGTCGGTGACACCGGCGCCCAACGAGGTTCCGTGCGTATCGGTGAGGGCGACGCGCAACCCCACCGCGGGGGCACCGGCCGTCGCGTCGAGCACGTGGGTACTCAGGGTGTTCATGCGCGGCTCCCTGCGGTCTCGATGACGATCCGCTCGAGGCGGAGTCGGGTGATCTCGGCGAGCGCCGCACGCATCTCGGCTTTCTCGCTCTCCGGGTCGTTGTCGAGGCGACGCTCGAGGATCTCCAGCAGTTCCGGGGCCGTGCGGCCGGCGGCGCGGACGAGGTAGACGTGCCCGAACCGTTCCTCGTATTCACGGTTGCCGGCGGCGAGCCGGTCGAGGATGTCGGCGTCGGCCGTGGCGACGGCGGACTGCTCGCGACGGGAAGCAGCGTGTTCGCTGCGTTCGCCGATGCGCGGGTGGCCGGCGAGGGCGTCGGTGAGGTCGTCACCGTCGAGGTTCTCGGCCGCGGCAGCGGCGGCGGTGAGCAGCACGGTGCGCGAACCGAACGGGCGCGCTGCGACGACGGAGTGTGCCCATGTCCGGCTCGAACAGCAGTCGAGCAACAGAGCGACGGCCTCGTCCTCGGGCATCGCATCGAACCGGGCCGTTGTGAGCTGCACGGACCCTCCTTTCGTCGGTGCATTCGATACTGTCCGGTGGGCGTGCGGCGGGGGAGGTGCAAGCGCTACAGAGTTCGGTTCGCCGCGGGTGCGCCGGTTGGATGATCGGCCAACGAGGTGGTTGCGTCTTGAACGTTTTTCTGGAATAGTTCCAGTTATTGGATTTATTCCAGAAGAAGTGGGCGACCCGGGTGGGGTCGCAGGGTTGAAGGAGTGATCACATGTTCACCGCCGACCGTCCTCGAGCAGTGACGCTTCCGCCGGTCGTGCTCGGCGGACTGCGACCTCTCTACCGGCAGATGGTCCGCAACAACGTTCCGGCCGCATCGTTCGAGCACACCGCCGGACGGGCCGTCTTCGACGTCTGCCTGATCGCGGGGGAGCACGGTCCGCAGCTGCAGGTCCGCGCCCGCGACTTCGGGATCGACTTCACGCTCGCGATGACCACGCATTTCCGTATCGCGCCCGTGATGAGCGACGACCAGTACCGCGCACTGTGCGCGGTGCTCACACCCGGCGCCGAACCGGCACCAGGCATCGTCCTCGACTTCCTGCAGCAGGTGGTCGTGCAGTCGCCCGCGGTGCTCGCGCGGACGCATACCTGCGCTGCTTGAGTCCGAATTTGCTCGTCCTGTGGACATGAGCACACGCTCCGGCAGCGTGTTTCTGTCCGCACGGTGCGCACATCCACCCGAACGCGAACGGCCCGGCAGAAAATCCTGCCGGGCCGTTCGGGATAGTGCGTCTACAGCGAGTCGGGTCTACAGACCGGGTCGCTTGCCGACCGTGAGCGTGACCTCGCCGGTGTGCGCGAAGAAGTCGTTGCCCTTGTCGTCGACGACGATGAATGCGGGGAAGTCCTCGACCTCGATCTTCCAGACCGCTTCCATGCCGAGCTCTTCGTACTCGACGACCTCGACGTTCTTGATGCAGTCGAGCGCCAGACGCGCGGCCGGACCGCCGATCGAACCTAGGTAGAAGCCGCCGTACGTGTGGCATGCGTCGGTGACCTGCTTGGAGCGATTGCCCTTCGCGAGCATCACCATCGAGCCACCGGCGGCCTGGAACTGGTCGACGTAGGAGTCCATACGACCGGCCGTCGTCGGGCCGAACGAACCCGACGCCAGACCCTCGGGGGTCTTCGCCGGACCGGCGTAGTAGACCGGGTGATCCTTCAGGTACTGCGGCATCTCCTCACCACGGTCGAGGCGCTCCTTGATCTTCGCGTGTGCGATGTCGCGCGCGACGACCAGCGGACCGGTGAGCGACAGGCGCGTCTTGACCGGGTGCTTGGACAGCTCGGCGAGGATCTCCGGCATCGGCCGGGTGAGGTCGATCTTGACCGCGGCACCCTTGCCGGTGCCCGAGACGCCCGACGTCTCGGAGTCGAGCTGGCTGTCGGTGACCTCGGGCAGGAACTGACCGGGGTTGAACTCGAGCTGCTCGAGGAAGACACCCTCGGGCGTGATCTTGGCCTTGGCCTGGCGGTCGGCCGAGCAGGAGACGGCGATCGCGACGGGCAGCGACGCGCCGTGGCGCGGCAGGCGGACGACGCGGACGTCGTGGCAGAAGTACTTGCCACCGAACTGCGCGCCGATGCCGATCTTCTGGGTGAGCTCGAAGACCTTCTTCTCGAGTTCGAGATCGCGGAAGCCGCGGCCGGTGATGGCACCCTCGGTGGGCAGCTCGTCGAGGTAGTGCGCCGAGGCGTACTTGGCCGTCTTGAGCGCGAACTCGGCGGAGGTGCCGCCGACAACGATCGCGAGGTGGTAGGGCGGGCACGCCGCGGTGCCGAGCGACCGGATCTTGGCCTCGAGGAACTGCATCATCGAGTCCGGGTTCAGGATGGCCTTCGTCTCCTGGTACAGGTACGACTTGTTGGCCGATCCGCCGCCCTTGGCCATGAACAGAAACTTGTAGGCGTTCTCGTGGCCCTTCGCGGTGTCCGCGTACAGCTCGATCTGCGCCGGCAGGTTGTTGCCCGTGTTCTTCTCGTCCCACATCGTCAGCGGGGCGTTCTGCGAGTACCGCAGGTTCAACTTCGTGTACGCGTCGTACACACCGCGCGCGATGGACTCCTCGTCGTCACCCGGGGTGAGCACCTGCTGGCCGCGCTTGCCCATGACGATGGCGGTGCCGGTGTCCTGGCACATGGGCAGCACGCCGCCGGCGGCAATGTTTGCGTTCTTCAGGAGGTCGAGCGCAACGAACTTGTCGTTGTTCGACGCCTCGGGGTCCTCGAGGATGCTCGCCAGCTGCTTCAGGTGATCCGTGCGCAGGTAATGGGAGATGTCGTGCAGCGCGGTCTCGGTGAGCAGGCGCAGGGCCTCGGGTTCCACCTTCAGGAAGGTGCGGCCGTCGGGTCCTTCGACGGTGGACACCCCCTCGGTGGTCAGCAACCGATACTCGGTGGGGTCTTCCCCGATCGGCAGCAGGTCCTCGTAGAGGAAGTCGGCCATTGTTTCTCCTGGAAGAGGGCTGGTGATCGCCGTACACGTTAGCGGCGCCGGCGCAAGGCCTTGACAACGGGGCATGTGACGGACTCGACCTGCAAACTCGATGTGACCTGCGTCTCGCGACTTTCGGCGGCGTGTTTATGTCGCCGACGACCGGAAATCCCGCAAGGGAGTCGAGGCCGGAGTGTTCGCCGTCACGGCGGCCGGCAGGCCCCGATCCGTACACTTGACCGGATGTTCGAGAGTTTCCGGAGGGATCGCACGTGACCGTAGAAATCGAACGGTTGCCCTCGCCCGAGACCGGACGCCTGCCGTCGCTGGCCTGGCTTTCCCGTTTCCACGCCTGGATCGATCTCGCCGTCGTGATCGCGGTGCTCGTCACCACCAACCTGATCGCCCACTTCACCACGGCGTGGGCGTCGATCGCGACCGTGCCGATCGCAGCATGCGTGCTGGTCGCGATGATGCGTCGACGCGGCATGCGCTGGTCGGAACTCGGCCTCTCACCCCGGCACTGGAAGAAGGGGACGCTCTACTCGGTAGCAGCCGTGGCCCTCGTCCTGGCGGTGGTGGCGATCGGCATCGCCCTGCCGTTCACCAGGCAGTTCTTCCTCTCCGAGCGCTACGCCACGATCTCCGGTGCCCTCGTCGCCTCGATGATCATCATCCCGCTCCAGACCGTCATCCCCGAGGAACTCGCCTTCCGCGGGGTGCTCCACGGAACCCTCGAGCGAGTGTGGGGCGCACGCGGGGTCTTCGCCGCGGGATCCCTGCTGTTCGGGCTGTGGCACGTCGCCTCGTCGTTCGGTCTCACGGCGGGTAACGCCGGCCTCAGCGCCTTCCTCGGTGCCGGGCTGCTCGCGCAGATCGCCGGCATCGTCGGCGCGGTGATCGCGACCGCCGCCGCGGGCTTCGTCTTCACGTGGCTGCGTCGTCGCAGCGGCAGCATCCTCGCGCCCATCGCCCTGCACTGGTCGCTCAACGGCGCCGGTGCCCTCGCCGCCGCGCTCGTCTGGCACGCCACACTCAACTGATGGCGCTGGCGGTCTGTCTCCTGTTCGACACCGAGACCGACCGCGCGATCCGGCGCCTGTGGGGCCGGCTCGAGGAGAGCGGCATCCCGACCCTGCTCACCCACACGCACCGCAAGCACGTGCCGCACCTGTCGTACGCGGTACTGCGGACCTACGACCGGGCCGCCGTCGTCTCGGCCCTCGAGGGCGTGCCCGACGGGGGACCGGTCCCGGTCTACATCGACACGCTCGGACTGTTCCGGCGCGGCCGGGCGTCGCTCGTGCCCGCCCCCTCGTCCGAACTCGTGCAGCGACAGGACCGCGTCGTGCGGGTCGTGGAGACGACGGGAGCGGACCTGCACCGCTACTACGTCCCGGGACGCTGGACCCCGCACTGTTCGCTGAGTCCCCGAACCCGGCGTGAGGAACTCGATCGTCTGGGCGCGGTCGTCTACGACGTGCTGCCCATCGAAGCGACACTCGATCGCGCGGTGCTGATCGACACCGCCACCGGCGAGCACACGCCGCTACGGATGATCCCGTGAGGGAAACTCACTCCTCGGGGTTCTCCACCCACGGTCCGTACGGGGGTGGGCCCTCGCTCTGGATCTGCAGGCCGAAGTGCGGACAGTGCTTCCACACGTAGCCGTGCAGGACGTGTTCTTCCGACGTCGCGGTGTTCATCAGTACGAGGTCGCCGCTGGGGCGGTGTTCGAGGGCGAAGCCGGACTCCCGCTGATCGAGAACCCACCATTTCGCAGTGCTCATGTCGGTGTCCTCCGCATGATCCGCTCGGCAGACGCGCACCTCCCACGTTAGCGCGGAAACCGTTCGTGATCGGCCGATTCGGCGATCACGATCCGTTCAGGACCCGGGCCGTCGCCTCGTCGGCGGGATAGAACGCCTCGATCGCCAGTTCCGACACCGTCACGTCGAGCGGGGTCCCGAAGAGGGTGGTCGTGCTGAAGAACGACAACTCGCCGGCCTCGGTCCGCAACCGCATCGGCACGACCAGCGAATGCGGTTCGATCTCCTCCACCGGATCGTCGCAGGGATAACCGGCGAGTTCGTCGTACAGGCGCAGCAGGACAGGGTCGGCGGTCGCACCGATCTGGTGTTGCAGCCGGGCGAGCAGATGACCGCGCCACTGCCCGAGATCGACGATGCGCGGCGCCAGTCCCCGCGGGTGCAGAGTCAGTCGCAGCACGTTGATCGGCGGTTCCAGCAGTTCCGGAGCGCACCCCTCGACGAACACCCCGACGGCGTCGTTGGAATCGACCATCGTCCAGTGCCGGTCGACGACGAGTGCGGGAAAGGGGTGGTGCGACGACAGGATTCGCGTGATCGCGTCGGAGATCGCCGCCATCGGCATATCGCCGAGGTGATGCTCGGGGTAGACAGGCGCATGTCCCGCCGCGACCAGAATGGTGTTGCGTTCGCGCAGCGGGATGTCCAGCCGGTCGCTCAGCTTCAGCACGGTCGCGCGTGACGGGCGGGACCGGCCGGTCTCGACGAAGCTGAGATGCCGCGACGAGATGCCGGCGGTATGGGCCAGGGTGAGCTGGCTCAGGCCGCGGCGCTCGCGCCATGCCCGCAGCAGGGCGCCGGCGTGGGGAGTGTCGACCGTGGTCATGCACCCGACAGTAGAGCCGGCGGGGAACGGTCACCATTACTTCCGGGGTAATCGATTCCGTGCACGACGCGGCGCAGGGTGGTCCCCATGAACGCATACGCAGTGGCTCATCTCCGCAACGTCGACCTCAACGACGACATCGTCCGGTACATCGAGACCATCGACGACACCCTCGCCCCGTACGACGGACGCTTCCTCGTCCACGGCGTCGACCCCGAAGGGATGGAAGGACCCTTCGAGGGGAACCTCGTGATCATCGAATTCCCCGACGTCGACCGTGCCCGGTCCTGGTACGAATCCCCGGAGTACCAGGCGATCCTCCCGCTGCGCACCGAGAACTCCGAGGGATGGGCGGTCGTCGTGCAGGGCACACCGCCCGGCTACCGCGCCACCCACTTCCTCGACAAGGTGTTCGGCGCTCAGCGGTAGTTCAGGACAGGATGCCGGCCGCCCGGGCCGATTCGGCGTAGGCCCGCGCCAGCGACTCCACCGTCTCGTGGGCGTTCAACCCGCTCGGATTGGGCACCACCCACAACGGGACGTCACCGATCGTGTCGTCCTGCCGCCCGGCCTTCGCCTTGCGCCGGCCGAAGGCCGCGCGGTAGGCGGTGATGCCCGCGACCGCCACGGCGCGAGGGCGGAACTCCGCCACCACGTGCGCCAGATGGCGTCCGCCCTCACGCAGTTCCTCGTCGGTGAGCTCGTCGGCGCGGGCCGTCGCACGCGGCGCCAGGTTCGTGATGCCGACACCCCGCTCGAGCAGGTGATCGCGGTCGGCGTCGCTCATACCGGACGACGCGTCGATCGGCCGGTCGACGATGCCGGCACGGAACAGGGCGGGGTAGAAGCGATTTCCGGGCCGCGCGAAGTGGGCTCCCGTCGCCGCGGTCCACAATCCCGGATTGATGCCGACGAACAACAGGCGGCAACCGGGCGCGACGAGATCGGGGATCACCGCATCGCGGAAGGACTCGAGTTCGGCTCGTGTGAAACCCATCCACCCAAACTAGCCGGAGCGACGCTCAGTCCGGCGGGAGCCAGGCTCCGTGCAGGCCGGCCGGGACACGGATCGGCAGACGGACCCGCGCGATCGGCCCCGAGGCCGGGTCGGTCTCGGGGAAGACGAGGAACCAACTCGTCATGTCCGCGCGGTCGGTGGCGATCGCGCCCCAGTAGCCGCCCGAATCACCCGAGAGATAGGCGGGTTCGCCGGGGGAGAGGGTCTCGTGTGCCCAGACTGCTTCGGTCCCGGACGCCACATCGAACCAGAAGAGCGAATCAGCTGCTCCCGCTGGGAGTTTCTGCGACCTGCTGCGCCCGATGGTCGCGACGACGGAGTGGCCGAGGGTCATCGACCGGTCGTCGATGCGGGGGAACTCGATGTCTCGTTCGTGCAGGGTCGTGCGGGTCACCCCGTCGCGACCGATCACGGCGCGTCGCAGGACGGACCGGTTCGGACCTGCCTTCTCGGTCAACGCGCCCGGATACGCCCACTCCACGTAGTCGAGCGCGACGTCGCCGTCGGGCAGGTCGAAGGCGTTGGCGGTGTGCCACATCCAGAACGTGTCGGTCGAGAACCACCGCACCGCGCCGCCGTCGCGGGGGACGAGCGCGACACGCGTTCCGAGATCCGGCTTCCAGTCGAGCGGCGACCCGCCGGAGAAGATCTGCGAGAGATCGAACACGAGCGGGGCCAGGACCAGGACGACATAGGTCGGCGTCAGTGCCATGTCGTGGATCATCAACGGCCGGTCCATGCCGTCGATCGGGGTGGGCGCGCGCGTCACCGTCCCGTCCGGTGCGACCACCGACCAGGTCAGATACGGCGGGTCGAGCATGTAGCAGAAGGCGACCATCTCGCCGGTGTGCGGATCGATCTTCGGGTGCGCCGTCAGCCCGACCGGCAGGGTTCCGTCGAAGGTCTCGCGTCCGAGCGTCTCGAGGTCGGAACCCAAGGTGTACGGTGGCGCCGCTTCGGCCATCGCCATGAGCCGCCCGCCGTGCCGGACGATGTTGATGTCCGGCAGCTCGCGCATGGTGTTCGCCAGGTCGGGCCCGACCTCCTCCTCGGGAGGGAAGTACGGATCGGTGATGCCGGCCCACAGCGCGCGACCGGCCTTCTCCTCCGCGACGACCTGCGGGGTCCGCACGAACCTGTTCGTGTAGCGCGCGGTGCCCCCGGCGATCTGCACGCGGTGGACCATGCCGTCGCCGTCGATCGGGTAGACGTAGTGACCGATCGGGTCGAAGCGCGGATTGGGTCCGTTGCGGAGATAGCTTCCGTGCAGATCTGCGGGCAGTTCCCCGTGGACCTCCAGCTCGCGGACGTCCACTTCCTCGCGTTGAGGCGCGAACAGGCCACTGAGATGCGGATGGTGTGCCAGGTCGACAGGCGCCGGACGTTGCATGACGACTCGCTTCGGTGGAGGCGATTCTTCTGTGGGGCAATCGTAGGACCAGGAAGGGCGATCGGTTCGTGATTCGGCGCGCCCGATCCCACACCCACGGACGGGGACCGTGCATCGGATAGGGTTGTTGCCTACGTGCAGGACTGATAGTGCGGCCGCACGGCCGCGACGTTAGGGGAAGGTGTGCAGCGCCGGAACGCGATCGGAAACTCCGTCCGGAACACCGGAGGTGACGAGGCCACGTTGCCGCCGTACACGGATCTTCTCTGGCCGACCGTGCAGGCGGTGATCGAACTCGGCGGATCCGGTGTCATCGAGGAGATCGATTCCGCCGTGATCTCCCGGACGGGACTGTCCGAGGCCGCACAGGCGGTACTCCACGGTGACGGCCCCGGAACGGAGATCGAATACCGGCTGGCCTGGGCCCGGACTTACCTCAAGGGCATGGGTCTGCTGTCGAATACCCGCCGCGGTGTGTGGAGCGTGACCGACCGTGGCCGCGCCGTGCGCGAGTCGGAGATCAAGCCCATGCAGGTCGCGTACACGGCCGAGAAGCGTCGCAAGCGCATGGTGCGGAACGTCTCGCAGGGTGCCCAGGTCGTGCCGCTCGCAGCCGCCCCCGAGGATCCCGAACTGTGGCGCGAACCCGTCCTCGGTGCCGTCGCCGACCTGTCGGAGGACGGTTTCGAACGGCTCGCCACCGCGGTACTGCGCGCGGCCGGATTCACCACCCTGACGATTCCGGCCCCGGGCGGATCCCACGCTCCCGAGGGCACCGGTCACGTCGAGGGCGCCGGTGTCCTGCGCGTATCGCTGCTGAGCTTCTCGGTGTTCTTCCGTTTCCTGCGGGCACCGGAGAAGGCGGGTGCCGACGTGGTCCGCGAGTTCCGCGCCGCGATGGTCGGGCGGGGCGAGAAGGGTCTGCTCGTCGCCACCGGATCGTTCACCGAGGACGCGCGCGCCGAAGCCCACCGGCACGGCGCCCCGCCGATCGATCTCGTCGACGGCGACGGGTTGTGCGATCTGCTCAAGGAGCACGGTCTCGGTGTCCGTTCCACGGTGCGGACGGTCGAGGACGTCTCCCTGGTGCCGGCCTTCTTCGCCGAACTGTCCGGCCGCTGACCTCGTAGCGCCGTTGCGGATATCGCCTGCCGCGACCTGTCGAATTCTCGGTGTGGCCGGTGGGACGCCTGTGATTGTGATGCAATACGGCGGACGTACAGACGGCAATACGAAGGACAGGTTGCGATGAGCCTTTCGCGGCGGGACATGTTGCGGTACGCGACGCTCGGATCGGGCGTCGCGTTGATCTCTGCGCTCGGCGCACCGGGTCTGGCTCAGGGACGCCCGGTGCTCGGGACCATCATCGACTACTCGGCCGCCGTACCGTCGCCGTCGTCGATCCGCGCCGCCGGCCATATCGGCGCCATCCGGTACGTGTCCGATGCACGACCCGATGCCGCCTGGATGCGCGCCAAGCCGCTCACCGGACGGGAAGCGGATGCGCTGCTCGACAGCGGACTCGAAGTGGTCTCGTGCTACCAGTACGGCAAGGCCGCGACCGCCGACTGGCTCGGTGGTTACGAGGCGGGGCTGAAGCACGCCCGGCGCGGCCTCGACCTCCACTACGCGGCCGGTGGCCCGGAGAACCGGCCGATCTACGCCTCGATCGACGACAACCCGACCTTCGAGCAGTTCACGCTCCAGGTCGTGCCGTACCTGCTGGGCTGGCAGGAAGTGGTCGGCGCTGGAAATCTCGGTGTGTATGCCAACTCGCCGACGATCGACTGGGCGTCGGCGGTCTCCCTCGGGTCCTTCTACTGGCAGCACGACTGGGGCACGCCCAAGGGCTACGTGCATCCGCGGGCGAACCTGCACCAGATTCCGGGCGAGGTTCGGATCGACGGCATCGGCGTCGACATCAACCACGTGCTCACGCCCGACTACGGCCAGTGGTCGCTCGCCGGCAGCGCACCGAGTTCCGACCCAGGACTGCCGGGCAGTTAGCGATCCGGTCGGGTGTCGTCGACGGGTCGCACGGAGCGGCCCGGCGGCGGGATGAGGATCGTGAAGACCAGTCCCACCACCGCCGCCCCCGTCGCCACCAGGAAGGTGGCGCGGAACCCTTCGAGTGCGGGCACCACGGAGTCGCCGATGCGCTGGGTCATCACTGCCAGCATCACGCCCACCACCGCTGCGGCACTCGTCGTGCCGATGGACCGCATCAGGGTGTTGAGGCTGTTGGCCGCGGCGGACTCGCGTAGCGGCACGGCACCCATGATGAGTGCGGGCATCGCGGCGTAGGCGAGGCCTATGCCGGCGCCGATGAGCATCGACGCGCCGACGATGTGCCAGACCTCCTGGTACAGCACGTACGCCATCAGGTATCCGAGGCCTACGAGCACCGTGCCGCAACCGAGGGTCACGCGCGCGCCGAACCGCGTCGTGATGCGCGCCGAGACGGGGGACAGCGCCATCATGACGAGCCCCGCGGGGGCGAGCGCGATACCGGCGGTGACCATCGTCTGCCCGAAGCCGTAGCCGGTCTCCGTCGGTGCCATCAGCAGCTGCGGGAACGCCAGGATGTTCGAGTACATCGAGAAGCCGATCGCGACCGACGCGAGATTCGTCATGAGGATCGGTCGGCGGGCCGACAATCGAAGGTCCACGAGCGGACGCGATATCCGCAGTTCGTACAGGCCCCAGCCGACGAACACCACGAGTGCCCCGGCGAGCATCCCGAGGGTGGCCGGGGCGGTCCAACCCCAGTCGTTGCCCTTGGTGACCGGCAGCAGCAACAACACGAGGGCGACGGAGAGCAGCAGCGCCCCGGCGATGTCGAAACGTCCCGGATTGCGGTGCGACGACTCGGGCACGACGAACAGGATCGCGGTGATACCGACGAGGCCGAGGACCAGCGACGCGACGAACAGCATGTGCCAGTCGGTCGCCTGGGCGACGAAGGCCGCGGCCGGTAACCCGATCGCACCGCCCACACCCATCGTGGCGCTGATGGTGGCCATGGCGCCCGGGAGTCGTCGGGAGGGCAGCTCGTCGCGCAGGATCGCGATCCCGAGCGGAATGGCGCCCATCGCGGCGCCCTGCAGCGCCCGCCCGACCACGAGCGGGACGAGGGTCGCCGCGAGCGCGCAGACCGCCGAACCGAGCACCATCAGCGAGAGCGAGGTCAGCAGCATCCGGCGTTTGCCGAACATGTCGCCGAGGCGACCGCTGATCGGGGTGACCACCGCGCCGGCGAGCAGAGTCGCCGTCACGGCCCAGGACGTGTCCTCGGGAGTCGCGCCGACGAGCACCGGCAGTCGGGGGAGGATCGGGACGATCAGGGTCTGCATGAGCGCGACGCTGATACCGACGGTCGCGAGGACCGGCACGATGCCGCGCGGGGCAGGAACCTCCCGGGTGGAGAGCGGTGTCTCAACGGCCATGCGGCTCCTCGGTCCGGGGCCGGGGTGACGCGGCCTACAACGACAATTTGTGCGCAATACGAACGACGCTGCCATCGTGTCTAACACGGCAGGGCCGTCGATCCCTAGTACCCTCCCGCCGTCCGGTCCTGCGTGGCCGTTCGACCGGCGTCCGGTGTCAGGACTGACAGTGCTTGTCGGGCTCGGATTCGTCGACGGTGATCGAGAGCGGCGGATGCTCGTCGGGCGCGGAATGATCGCCGCGCCACGCCAGCAGCGACCAGCGCGACAGGCCGGACAGTGCCGAGCCGAGACTCGCGAACGACAGTGAGGACAACGCCGAACCGAACGACCCGACGGAGCCGATGGACAGAACCGACCCGCAGCCACCGATCGACAGGATCGAGTACGAGGAACCGATCGACAGGATCGACCGCTCCGAGGCGATCGACAGGATCGAGCGGTGAGAGAGGAGTGAGCGGCGGGAATTCACGGACGCGGCGCCGGCCGGGTGCCGCAGACGACGCTGCTTCGACGGGATGCGCGACGCGGTGAAGGCCATGCTCCGGTCTATCACGCCCGGCGTCGACGGGGGAAGACACGAAGGCCGCCGGGAGAAACTCCCGGCGGCCTTCGGTGAGTACGTGAATCAGGGAACGGCGACGAGACCCACGGTGGGCAGGAAGGTGCACGAACGCGGATCGGCGCCCTCGTCCTGCGTGGTGATTCCACCGGAGATCACGGCAAGGACCTGACCCGAACCGGTGTCGGCGATCGCGCTCAGCGTGGTCGGGCCGTCGGGGTTGATCTTCGCGTCGTTGGTGAGCGGTTGCGTGCCCGTGCGTCCGTTGGAGACGTTGACCCAGCTCAGGGTGAGCGGCTGTTGCTGTTCGCCGGCGGCGGGTGCGGTGCCCAGCGCGGTGAAGACGAAGCCGGTCTGGCCTGCGCCCGGTCCGGGAGGGGGAAGGTGCGACGGACCCGCGACCGCGAGGGCGGTGCCCACGGAGTCCTGGCTGTCGCCGATGCAGCCCTTGCCGATAGTCGGGTAGAGGAACTGCGAGATCACCACGGCGCCGGGCTCGGGGATCTCGGGTCCGCCGCCGCCGCTGCCATCGAGGAAGGTGATGACGCGCTGGAGCGTGCTCTTCACCGATTCGGGGAGCTCGGAGTTCGCGAGCAGTTCCTTGGCCTGCGCCAGCAGGTCGTTCTTGCCGTCGGCCGCGTCGGCGACATCGGCGGGGCCCGCGGCCGCACCGATGATCGCGGGCGCGAGGGAAGCCAGGGCCTCGGCCTCTTCGGGGTTCGCCCGGACCCCGGCGAGCAGGTCGGTCAACGACTCTACGGAAAGATCAGCGGGAATCTCGAACTGGGGCAGTTCGATGAGCCCTGCCAGGTCCGGCAGTACGGGTGGCGCCGGTTGCGCGACGGCCTGCGTAGGCACGGCCAATCCCGCAGTGGCGGCGAGTGCGCACAGCGTGAGCGCCCGTCGCATTCCTCGAGTACGAAGCACTGTTCCCCATCCTTGTCGTTGAAGCATCCGGTTGTTCGGGACGAACGACCGGATGCTGACGGCTCGAGGAGACACTCTATGGACCCCCCGCACACGGGACAAGCCTGCCGTTTCGGAACGGCGCGCCCATCGCTGGTTCGGGATTCTAACCACGGGGTGTTCCGTCCCTCGGATCCTGTCGAACATAACGCGTTCGACCTGAGAAGATTGTGACTGTAGATGAAATCGTTACGGGAGTGAACTCCGGTTCGTTTGCATGCCTATCGGAACGGTAATCTCCTTCGCCGGGTCCGGTTCACCGGACGGACGTTCGACGGGAGAGGCCGCACCGCAGTGCCACGAGGGTTTCCTTCGCACCGGATGTGGTGGTGCGCGGCGTTACTGGCGCTGTCCGTCGTCGTCCGGATCGCCTGGGGATTCATCACTCCCAACGGCATGAACCTCGTCGACCTGCACGTCTACGTCGACGGATCGGCCGCTCTGCTGCAGGGCGACCTCTACGGGTTCACCTATTCGGAGGACACCCCCGACTTCCCCCTGCCGTTCACCTATCCGCCCTTCGCCGCGCTCGTCTTCCTGCCCCTGCACCTGATCCCGTTCGGAATCCTGGGCGTGGCCTGGCAGCTGCTGACGGTCGCGGCGCTGTTCGCCGTCGTGTGGATCTCGCTCGAACTCGTCGTGGACGCGCGGGCACGGAGCCGGTCGTGGGTCGGTGTCGCGATGCTGTGGACGGCTGCGGGCATATGGACCGAGCCGGTACGCACGACCCTCGACTACGGCCAGATCAACGTCTTTCTCGTCCTCGGCGTGATGCTCGCGGCCCGCAGTTCCCGGTGGTGGCTGTCGGGTGGGCTCGTCGGCGTGCTCGCCGGGATCAAGCTCACGCCCGCCATCACCGGCCTGTACTTCCTCGCGCAGCGACGCTGGCGCGAGGCGGTGTTCTCCGCGGTCGTCTTCGTGGGGACCGTCCTGGTGAGCCTGCTCGTGCTCGGCTCCCAAGCCGCCACCTATTTCGGGTCCCTCTTCGGCGACGCGGATCGGATCGGGCCGGTCGTGTCGGTGTGGAACCAGTCGCTGCGCGGAGCGCTGGGTCGTCTCGCGGGTGAGGACGTCGGACTCGGGCCGGTGTGGCTGGTCGGCGTCGTGGTCTGCGCGGTCCTCGCGTTCGCGGCGTGGCGGTCGCTGGAACCGCTGCCCGACGGAACGCGCGACCGTCTCGGCACGCTGCTGATCGTGCAGCTGTTCGGCCTGCTCGTCTCGCCCATCTCGTGGGTCCACCACTGGGTGTGGGTGGTCCCTTTGCTGCTGTGGCTTCTCTACGGACCCTTGGCGCGGTCGCTCGGAGCCCGCATCGTCGCCGCGTGCTGGGCCGCGGTCACGCTGATCGGCGTTCCGTGGGTACTGAGTACGGCGCAGAACTCGATCTGGGATGTCGAACGTCCCGCTCCGCTCGCCTGGCTCGGCGCCGTCAACGTGGTCGGTGTCCTCGCCGTCTACGTCGTCGTGATCCTCGCGGCCCGGGGACGTGAGGGGCAGGACGAACGGGTGACTACAGACCCGAGCGCCGTGCCTCCTCGTCGATCCGACGCGCAAGAGCCGGATCCGACTCCGTGATGCCACCGGCGGAATGCGTGCTCAACGCGAAGGTCACCTTCCGCCACCTGATGTCGATGTCCGGATGGTGATTCGCCTCCTCGGCGACGACGGCCACCCGGTCGACGAGTGCGATCGCGTCGGGGAAGGTGGGCGCCTCGATGGTGCGGACCAGCGACTGTCCCGCGCGGTGCCAGTGCGGCAACTCGGCCAGCGCGGCGTCGATCTCTCCGTCCGTCAGCAGCTGGGACATGACTCATTCTGGGACGATGCACGTCATGTCTGCAAGCACATCGTCCGCGAGTACACCGGCGCCCGACGGGCACGTCGTGGCCGGCGCCGTCATCCGGGACGGACGCGTGCTGCTCGCCCAGCGCACGCGGCCCGTCGACCTCGCGGGCCTGTGGGAGTTGCCCGGAGGCAAGGCGGAACCGGGGGAGAGCGTGGAGGCGGCGCTCGTGCGGGAGCTGAGGGAAGAACTCGGTGTCGAGGTGCGCGGTGCGGAGCGACTGGGGGTCGCGGTGCCGTTGGCCGGAGGTCGCGAGTTGTGTGCCTACAGGGTCGAACTCGTCTCGGGTGATCCCGAGCCGCTGGACCACGCGGCGTTGCGGTGGGTCGACGCGGACGAACTCGGGGAGGTCGATCTCGTCCCGGCCGATCGTGCGTGGATTCCCGATCTACGCGAACATCTGCGGCGCTGAGGTCATACGGCGCACGCCTGGTGGTCAGGCGGCGCGGGCCTTGTCGAGATACTTGCGCAGTTCCTTCTTGCTGAGCCCGTCGTTCTCGACCTTCTTCATGCGCATGACGACGACGGGGCATTTGAGGCACCGCGTCTTCTTGCGGCAGCACTTCTTCTTCGGCTTCAGGCCTGCGACCTTGCTCGCCTTCACCTTCCCCATACGTCCCGCCTGCCTTCCACGGTCCAGCGCGCGGCGAATCACCGGCGGGCGAAGGTTAGCATCCCCTTACTCGTGGACCCAGGGGTGCATGTGGTGCCGGATTCGGCGGTTACGTCTCCTGGGGGAGTGTCGAGCGTCACCCCGATCGTCGCCGACCTGCGGGTATCTGATGAGGTAGAAGCGGCGACCGACGAACGGCCTGTAAAGTGTATTGACGGCCGCAGTGCCTGCACGCCGAGAATCGGACGGGGCAGGTAGCTCGCAATCTCGCGTCGCGGCCATCGAGACGAACGCCGTACGGGCGAGGTGCCGACCGGGTCCAGTGCCGTGTGGCCGGACTACAGCCAGGAGAGCTATCGCGTGAGCACCGCTGATTTTCGGAACGTCGCCATCGTGGCGCACGTCGACCATGGAAAGACCACTCTCGTCGACGCCATGTTGCGCCAGTCGGGCGCGTTCGCCGAACGTGCGGAACTCGTCGACCGGGTCATGGACTCGGGCGACCTCGAGCGCGAGAAGGGCATCACCATTCTCGCGAAGAACACCGCGGTGCACCGTCACCACCCGGACGGCACCGTCACGGTCATCAACGTCATCGACACCCCCGGCCACGCCGACTTCGGCGGTGAGGTCGAGCGCGGCCTGTCCATGGTCGACGGCGTCGTCCTGCTGGTCGACTCCTCCGAGGGACCGCTGCCGCAGACCCGCTTCGTGCTCCGCAAGGCGCTCGCCGCGTCGCTGCCGGTGATCCTCGTGGTCAACAAGACCGACCGCCCGGACGCCCGCATCGCCGAGGTCGTCGAGGAGAGCCAGACCCTGCTGCTCGACCTCGCGTCCGACCTCGACGACGAGGCCGCCGAAGCCGCCGAGCTCGCCCTCGAGCTGCCCGTCCTCTACGCCTCCGGTCGTGAGGGCAAGGCCTCGAAGAAGCAGCCCGAGAACGGCCAGGTCCCCGACGCCGAGAACCTCGACGAGCTCTTCGAGGTCCTCATGGAGTGCATCCCCGCACCCAAGGGTGATCCGTCGGCGCCGCTGCAGGCCCACGTCACCAACCTCGACGCCTCCGAGTTCCTCGGTCGTCTCGCGCTGCTGCGCATCCACCAGGGTGAGCTGCGCAAGGGCCAGACCGTCGCGTGGATGCACGCCGACGGCGTCAAGAACGTCAAGATCACCGAGCTGCTCAAGACCGTCGGTGTCGAGCGGCAGCCGGGCGAGGTCGCGGTCGCCGGCGATATCGTCGCCGTGGCCGGCATCCCGGAGATCATGATCGGCGACACGCTCGCCGATCCGGAGAACCCGGTGGCGCTGCCGCGCATCACCGTCGACGAGCCGGCCATCTCGATGGTCATCGGCACCAACACCTCGCCGCTCGTCGGCCGGGTCAAGGGCCACAAGCTCACCGCTCGCATGGTGAAGACGCGGCTCGACTCCGAGCTCGTCGGCAACGTCTCGCTGCGCGTCCTCGACATCGGACGCCCCGACGCGTGGGAGGTGCAGGGCCGAGGCGAACTCGCCCTCGCCATTCTCGTCGAGCAGATGCGCCGTGAAGGCTTCGAGCTGACCGTCGGCAAGCCGCAGGTGGTCACCCGCACCATCGACGGCAAGCTCCACGAGCCCTACGAGGAGCTGACCATCGACAGCCCCGAGGAGCACCTCGGCGCCATCACCCAGCTGCTCGCGAACCGCAAGGGCAAGATGGTCCAGATGACCAACCAGGGCACCGGCTGGGTTCGTATGGAGTTCATCATCCCGTCGCGTGGTCTGATCGGTTTCCGTACCGACTTCCTCACGGAGACCCGCGGCACCGGCATTTCCAACGCCATCTTCCACGGTTACGCGCCGTGGGCCGGCGAGATCCGCGCCCGCCACACGGGTTCGCTCGTCTCCGACCGTGCAGGCTCGGTCACCCCGTTCGCGATGATCCAGCTCGCCGACCGCGGCACCTTCTTCGTCGAACCGGGCAGCGACACCTACGAGGGCCACGTCGTGGGCATCAACCCGCGCGCCGAGGACCTCGACATCAACGTCACCCGCGAGAAGAAGCTCACCAACATGCGCTCTTCGACCGCCGACGTGATGGAGACCCTCGCCAAGCCGATCGAGCTGACCCTCGAGGCAGCGCTCGAGTTCTGTGCTGCGGACGAGTGCGTCGAGGTCACGCCGGAGGACGTGCGCGTGCGCAAGCTGCACCTCTCGCAGACCGACCGTGCGCGTGCGCGGTCGCGGGAGAAGGCCCGTAACAAGTAGTCCAGGTGTGGGGTGGCCCCGGCGAGCGCATGCTGGCCGGGGCCACCCACGTACCACCTGCCTCACGGAAGGAGCCCGAGTGTCGCGTACGCGCGCTCGTCGCCGACTGATCGGGGCGACGGCCGGCCTGGCCGTGGCTGCGCTGGTCCTCACCGGTTGCACCGCCGACCCGCCGCCGCCCATCGAGCAGACGGAGCCGACCACGACCCCGGCTCCCGCTCCGAAGCGCAGCACGGTGGTGGTCGCGATCGACGAGGTCGGTTCGGGCTTCAACCCCCACCTGCTCGCAGACCAGTCGCCCGTCGCGAACGCCGTTGCCGAACTCGTGCTCCCGAGTGCCTTCCGGGCCGTGCCCGATCCGGAGAATCCCGCTGCAGCACTGTGGGTTCCGGACGACTCGCTGCTGCTGTCCGCGGAGGTCACCGACGAGGCGCCGTTCACCATCACCTACCGCCTGCGCGACGAGGCCCAGTGGTCGGACGGAGCGCCGATCGTTGCCGAGGACTTCCGGTATCTGTGGCGGCAGATGATCACCCAGCCCGGCGTCGTCGATCCTGCCGGCTACCGCCTCATCGACGACATCCGATCGTCGGGCGGAGGCAAGATTGTCACCGTCACCCTGCGCGAGCCGTATCCGGCCTGGCGCGAACTGTTCACGAATCTCTTGCCCGCCCACCTGGTCAAGGACACTCCGGGTGGCTTTTCCACCGGCCTGTCCGAGACGATTCCCGTGTCCGGAGCGCGATTCCACGTCGACAACGTCGATCGGGGGCGCGCCGAGGTGCTGCTCGAACGCAACGACCGGTTCTGGGGCACCCCGGCCGGACCCGACGAACTGATCATGCGCCGCGCCGGCACCGACGCCCAGGTGACCGAATCGGTGCGCAGCGACGACGCCCAAGTGGTCCAGAGCGCGGGCGGTGTCGCTCTCGAGGCGCAGCTCGCCGCCGTGCCGGGTGTGCGGACCGGCGTCCAGCTCCAGCCGCGCACCCTCGATCTGACCCTCAACACGCGCACCGCCGAACTCGCCGACCCGGTCGTCCGGCGAGGCATGCTCGACCTGCTCGACCCCGAGCTGCTCGGACTTGTCGCCACGGCCAACAGCACCGGGGTCGTGCGGGCGCGGGCCCAGGTGCTCGCGCCGTCCGATCCGGGATACACCGACACGATGCCGGCGCGTCTGTCCCGGGAGCAGGCCCTCGGACGTCTCGCCGAGGCCGGATATCTACCCGTCCCGCCTGCCGTGCCCCCGGTGCCGACGGACCCCGGCGCACCCGGCCCCGAAGCGCCGGAGGCCGCTGCACCGGAGACGGGGGCATCCGAGACGGCGGCATCCGAGACGGCGGCATCCGAGACGGCGGCATCCGAGACGGCGGCGCCGACGAGCGCGACTCCCGGACCGAGAACCCCCGACGGGCCGGCCCTGCCCGAGGGCACCCTGGCCCGGGCCGGCGTGCCGTTGACGCTGGTCGTGGGCGTGCCGGAGGGTGACGAGACCGCCCGCGCCGTCGCGCGCACCGCCGTCGACCTGTGGCGTGGCGCCGGGATCGACGCATCGGTCGACGAACTTCCCCCCGACGAGCTGTACGGCGAAGCCCTCGTCGAGGGCACCGTGCACGCGGTCGTCGGCTGGATGCGTGCCGGTGGAGACCTTGCCACCGCCGCGCTGTCCCGATTCGGATGCGTCCCGGTGGCCGCAGCACCCACCGTGGCGGGGGAGGACCTGCCGACCGTGCCCGAGTCCGACCTCCCGGCGCAGCCCGACGCCCCCGGGACGGCGGAGGCGGCACAGTCGTCGGACCCCGCGACCACCACGCTCGACGAGGACGACGTCGAGGAACGTGAGGATGCGCTCGCAGCGCAGCTCGAGGCTCCGAGCAACCTCTCGGGTGCGTGCGATCCCGGTCTCGAACCCGATCTGCTCGCTGCACTGAACGGCACCACCGACCCGGCGAAGGTCGTCGCCGACGCGCAGGCCAGGCTGTGGGATCTCGCGGTGAATCTGCCGATCCTGCAGGACCGGGCCGTTGTCGCCGCCGGTCCGGGCGTCGAGAACGTCTCGCTGACAGCCGCCGTCGCCACCGGTATTCTCGGCGACGCCCATCTGTGGGGAAGGACCACACCGTGACCGATGCTCCGGGAGCTCTCCCCGACGTTGCGGATCGACGACTTCTGCTCGTCCACGCCCATCCCGACGACGAAACCCTCACCACCGGCGGCACCATCGCCCGGTACGTCGCCGAGGGCGCCGAGGTCACCGTCGTGACCTGCACGCTCGGTGAGGAGGGCGAAGTGATCGGCGACGAGTGGGCCCAGCTCACCGCCGACCGCGCCGATCAGCTCGGCGGATACCGCATCCTCGAACTCACCCGGGCGCTCGACGCGCTCGGCGTCGAGCGACCGCGTTTTCTCGGCGGTGCCGGGCACTGGCGCGACTCCGGGATGGCGGGCACCGCGTCCGCCGACAATCCTCGCGCCTGGGTCAACGCCGACCGCGACGAGGCGATCGAGGCGCTCGTCGCCGTGATCCGCGAGACGCGTCCGCACGTGGTCGTCACCTACGACCCGTTCGGTGGCTACGGGCATCCCGACCACATCGCGGTGCACGAACGGGTGACCGCGGCCGTCGAAGCGGCCGGCACCGAGGACTATCCGTCCGCCGGGGCGGCGTGGACCCCCGCGAAGGTGTACTGGACCGTCGCCGAACGGTCCGCGCTCGAACGCGGCATCGCCGCCATGGGCACGCTGCCCGACGGCTGGCGCCGACCGGAGGCCGGCGAACTGCCGAGCGTGCCCGACGACGAGGTCACCACCGTCGTCGACGTCCGCTCGGTTCTCGACGCGAAGCGGACCGCGATGGCCGCGCACACGACCCAGGTGCTGGTCGCGGAGGACGGCGAGCAGTTCGTGCTCTCCAACCTCGTCGCCCAGCCCGTCTTCGACCAGGAGCACTTCGTGCTCGTGCGCGGGCAGCTCGGCCTGACCGACTCCACGGGACGAGAGGACGACCTCTTCTCCGGCATCGGATAGTGTGACCCGAGTCATCAACGAGGCCGTGGGTGGTTCGCGTCACCCGTCCTCGCGTACCACGCAGGCACACCGTCAGGGGGTTGTCGATGTACAACTGGTCCGTCCAGAACCAGATCGTCGCGTTCGTGGAGTCGTTGAGGCCGTACGCCGACGAGATCCGGGCCGACTACTGGCACGCTCTGTACTCCTTCGCCGACCAGCAGAGCGCGCTGCTCACCATGCTCGGATACCCGCCGGTTCCCTGACGTCCCGTGCGTGGGTCGCGGATGGTTCCGCGGACCCCGGTTGCGCTCGGGCGCGTCCGGTAGCGCACCATCGAAGCATGACGGTCGATCCAGCAACCGCTGCACCCCTCGCGTCACCGGTGGACGTCCAACCCCGCCGGGGGCTCGTCGCGCTGCTCGTGCTCGACGGTGCGCTGTGCGCCCTGTTGTCGGTCTTCTATCTCGGCGTGTACATCGCCGGAGTGCCCTTCCCGATCACCATCCTGCTGGCCGGCCTCGTCAACCTGCTGCTGGTGATGGCCCTCCGCGCCGAGACCGGATCCCTGCGCAGCGCGACCCTGCCGCTGCTGGCCTGGGCCGTCGTCTTCCTCGTCTGCCTCGTGGGCGGTCCGGGCGGCGACCAGCTCGCGCTCGGCGACTGGCGGACCCTGCTGCTGCCCGTGGCCGCGCTCGCCCCCGCCGGCGGCTACCTGTTCTCGGCCCGCATCAGGGAGATCACCCAGGCAGTGGGAGGGACGCAGCCCGCGCCGCGTCCCTGAGCACCTCGGTCACCATCTCCTTCGTCAACCGGCCGGTGAAGGTGTTCTGCTGGCTGACGTGATAGCAACCGAACAGGTGCAACGGGTGCTCCCGCGCCTCGGTGGCAGCGAGCAGCACATGTGCGCCGTGCCCGAACTTGGGGCGGGGAACCGGAATCGTCCACCCCGCCGCCGACAGGACCGGCAGTAGTGCCTGCCACCCGAACCCGCCGAGCACGACGACCGACCTCAGCGTGGGGGAGAGCAGGTCGAGTTCCTGTTCGAGCCAGTGCCGGCAGGTGTCGCGTTCGACGACGGTGGGGCGATTGGCCGGTGGCGCGCAGTGCACCGGCGACGTGATGCGCGTGCCGAACAGTTCGAGGCCGTCGCCGATGTGCGTCGCGGTCGGTTGCGACGCCAGTCCCGCGTCGTACAGGGCCGCGTACAGCACGTCGCCCGACCGGTCGCCCGTGAACATCCGTCCTGTGCGGTTCCCGCCGTGCGCGGCGGGCGCCAGCCCGACGATCAGCAGGGACGCATCGGCCGGGCCGAAGCCCGGGACGGGCCGGCCCCAGTACTCCTCGTCGCGGAAGGCCGCCCGTTTCTCCCGCGCGACCTGCTCACGCCATGCGACCAGCCGCGGACACGCGTGGCAGTCGACGAGCGCGTCGTCGAGCTCGGCCAGCGTCGCCGGGGGAGTGCCGTGCAGGGGGCCTTTGCCGGATGTCGGCTTCATCGGTCGATCCATGCTTCTCCCATACCCGGTGTGACCTCGCGGACAAGCGCCCACGCCTCGTCCACGGGGATGTCGATCACCTCGTAGCGTCCCGCACCCGCCGGCGTCGCCGCGACGACGGTCGCGAGACCGGCACGGCGCTGGAAGAGGGTCTGCCGCACCGTCCAGCCGATCACACCGTCCGCATCGAGACAGATGCGCTGCCGGTCGATCGAACCGCTGCGGGCGACGAGATGTCCGTCGACGACGGCGTGGCCGAGACCCCGGTAGCGGTCCTGCGCCAGCGCGCACGCCCCCGCGACCAGCACCACGACCACCGTGGCGATCACGGCGAACGGCACGTGCCGGTCGGTGACGCTCAGGGCGACGAGCCCGGCGGCGACCACGACGGCCACCGGCCACAGCGTCCGCGTGTAGCGGCGACGCCGGGCACGGGGACCGTGACTGCGCAGCGGAACGTCGAGCGGCAGCCCCCCGGTGAGCACCTCGGCCGCGACCCGCCGGACCTCCCCGTCGGGCGCCGACGGCAGGACCAGTGACGAACCGCCCTGTTGCGCGGTTCTGCCCGTCATGACGGCGTCGAGCCGTGCGGCGCCGACGAGCCGCAGCGCCAGCGGTTCGTGCAGCGCGATCCCGCGCAGCCGCGCCCGGTCGAGGGTGGTGTGACGGGTCGTGAGCAGGCCGTGCGCGATGCGCAGGACCCGTTGGTCGTCGGTCACCCGCAGATCGCCGTAGAGCAGCAGGTACCGCACGCACGCGGCCGGGCTGGCGACGAGCACGACGACCAGCACGAGGATCACGAGCGCGACCACCAGGCCGAGGTCTTCCGCGGTCTCCACCGCGCGGCGGACGACCTGCGATTCGGCGATCGACCGGCCGAGCCCGAACTGGAAGGCGGCACCGGCGACGGCCGCGACGGCGAGCAGTCCCGTCGTGGAGAACGGCGCGTAGCGCACCCAGGCCGGGTCGAATCGCGCCAGCTGACGCTCGGTGACGGCAGCGGTCGAGGTCGTCTCGGCCGGCACGTCGTCCTGCTGCCCACCCCTCAGGAGAACGGCACGGAGCTCGGGGACTGCTGCGATCGGAAGGCCGTTGAGTTCGAACCGGTTGCGATCGGCGCCCCCGCTCTGACCCGTGCCGATCTTCACGACCGCGAGGCCCAGCACGCGATGCAGGAGGCGTTGCTCGACGTCCACCGACCGGATGCGGCTGCGGGGGATCGACAACTCGCGTCGTTGCAGCAGGCCGCGGCGGAGTTCGACGTGCTCTGGTCCTACGCGGTAGGTGGTGGTGAACCAGCGCAGCAGACCGACCAGCACGAGCACGCCCGTCGCCGCGAGGCCCCACACGGGATTGCCGCTGGTGGACCCGATGACGAACGAGCCTGCGAGGACGGGCAGCAGGCGCAGGATCTCCTCGATCGGGTGGATCAGCAGCATCCGGCGATCGAGACGCGACCACGGCACCTCCTCGTCCGTCCCGGCCACGAGGGCGTCGTTCATGTCGCGTCCGTCTCCGAGCTCGCCGCGAGTGCGGTCAGGCGAGCGACGGTCTCGTCGGCGACCCGGCTGTCGAGCCCGACGATCTCCACCGCACCCGCCGCCGAGGCGGTGGTGACGGTGACGGTGGTCAGGCCGAGCCACCGGTCGAGCGGTCCACGCTCGGTGTCGACGGTCTGGATCCGGGAGATCGGTGCGATGCGGTGCTCCTGCGTCCACCAACCCGAACGCGTGTAGACCGCGGTCTCGTCCATCTCCCAGCGATGGACGCGGTATCGCCAGACCGGCACCACCGCGACGTGCAGTCCACCGAGGACGACGGTCGCGGCCGCGGCGGCGACGTGCCACCCGGCGCCCACCGGCGTGACGAGCACCCACACGACCTGCGCGACGACCAGCGGCAACCACATCAGCGCTGCACTCACGGCCCACAGCACACGCGCCTTCGGGCTCGGCCGCCACGACGGTTCCCTCATCACCACGCTCGTCGCTGCCGTGTTGTCGGCCGACCCCGCCGGCGAACTCTCGTCGTCCTCCACCCGCACCTCCTGCTCCATCGGGCCCCGTGTCCGGTTCCACGCTAGGCTGGGATCCGTAGAACCCGGCCGGACTCGCCCGATCCGATCTCACGATCGGGCCCTATCAGGAGGAGATCGCAATGACGGAGTCGAATGCGCTCGGCATCGAGATCCAGTCCGACAACGATTCCGAGGCCGACCGGCTCGAGCAGGCCATTCCCGTCTACGACGATCCTGCCGACGACCTGCCTTCGGACGTGCCCCTCGAAGCCGACCCGGCAGACACCTACGAGCAGTCCCGCGAAGTCCCGGCGGACGACGACTACCCGCGCGGATAGACCCCGAAGTGGCATGGGGGTGCTCGTAGGCGCATGATCGGGCCCATGACCGATTCCGCAGACGACACCCCGCAGTCCGCGATGCTCCCGACCCCCACCGTGCGTCCCGGCGCTGCGCACCGATCCACGGCGACTCCCTCGGGAATGCGTCGAGCGTTGCGTCGGGCTCGCGACGGGGTCGCACTGAACGTCGACGAAGCGGCGGTCCTGCTGCAGGCCCGGGGTGCCGATCTCGAGGATCTCTGTGCGTCGGCGGCGCGGGTGCGCGATGCCGGCCTTCTCGCGGAGGGTCGACCCGGCACGGTCACCTATTCGCGCAAGGTCTTCGTCCCCATCACCCGGCTGTGCCGGGACCGATGCCACTACTGCACCTTCGTCACCGTCCCCGGCAAGCTCCGCGCCGAGGGTCACGGCATGTATCTCGAACCCGACGAGATCCTCGAGATCGCCCGTCAGGGAGCCGAACTGGGTTGCAAGGAAGCCTTGTTCACACTCGGCGACCGGCCCGAGGACCGGTGGCCCGAAGCGAAGCAGTGGCTCGACGAGCGCGGCTACGATTCCACCCTCGACTACGTGCGAGCGATGGCGATCCGCGTCCTCGAGGAGACCGGTCTGCTGCCGCACCTCAATCCCGGGGTGATGAGCTGGGCCGAGATCTCGCGGCTGAAGCCGGTCGCCCCGTCGATGGGCATGATGCTCGAGACCACCTCCGAACGGTTGTTCACCGAGAAGGGGCAGTGCCACTACGGCAGCCCCGACAAGGATCCGGCGGTGCGGCTGCGGGTGCTCACCGATGCGGGCCGACTCGCGGTGCCGTTCACCACCGGCATCCTCGTCGGCATCGGTGAGGACTTCACCGAGCGTGCCGAATCGATCCACGCGATCCGTAAGTCGCACAAGGCATTCGGTCAT
The DNA here is from genome assembly GCF_001886355.1 of Rhodococcus sp. 2G. Classification (NCBI taxonomy): domain Bacteria; kingdom Bacillati; phylum Actinomycetota; class Actinomycetes; order Mycobacteriales; family Nocardiaceae; genus Rhodococcus; species Rhodococcus sp. 2G. Next base: position 594,581 of record NZ_CP018063.1, read on the forward strand.
ATCCAGGAAGTAATCGTCCAGAACTTCCGCGCCAAGGACGACACCGCGATGCGCGAGCACGACGACGCCGATCTCGACGAGTTCCTCGCCGCGATCGCCGTCGCGCGGCTCGTCCTCGGGCCGGGAATGCGCATCCAGGCCCCGCCGAATCTCGTCTCGCTCGACGAGTGCCGCGCGCTGCTCGGGGCGGGTGTCGACGACTGGGGTGGTGTCTCGCCGTTGACGCCCGATCACGTCAACCCCGAACGGCCCTGGCCGAATCTCGACACCCTGGCGCGCCTGAGCTCCGAGGCCGGCTTCGAGCTCACCGAGCGGATCGCCGCGCAGCCGAAGTACGTGCTCGCCGGGCAGCCGTGGATCGATCCGCGCATCACCGCGCACGTGCACGCCCTCGCCGATCCGGCCACGGGCCTCGCGCGCGAGGTGATCCCGTCCGGACTGCCCTGGCAGGAACCCGACATCGACTGGGAGTCGTCGGGTCGCGTCGATCTGAACTCCGAGATCGACGTGACCGGACGCAACACCGAGCGCCGGTCCGATCTCGGGAGCGCTTTCGGCGACTGGGAGACCGTCCGCGAACAGGTGCTCCAGCTGGGCGCCTCAGCACCGGTGCGGCTCGACAGCGACGTGCTCTCGGCGCTGCGCTCCGCCGAACGGGATCCGGGCGGTTGCACCGAAGCGGAGTACATCGCCCTCGCCAACGCCGACGGCGCCGGTCTCGAAGCACTCGTGGCGCTCGCCGACCAGCTGCGCCGCGACACCGTCGGCGACGACGTCACCTATGTCGTCAACCGGAACATCAACTTCACCAACATCTGCTACACCGGCTGCCGGTTCTGCGCCTTCGCGCAGCGCAAGGGCGACGCCGACGCGTTCACCCTCTCGGCGAGCGAGGTCGCCGACCGGGCGTGGGAGGCGCACGTCGCCGGCGCCACCGAGGTGTGCATGCAGGGCGGTATCGATCCGGAACTGCCGGTGACCGGCTACGCCGATCTCGTCCGCGCCGTCAAGGCGCGGGTGCCGTCGATGCACGTCCACGCGTTCTCGCCGATGGAGATCGTCAACGGTGTCGCGCGCAGCGGCACGTCGATCCGGGACTGGCTCACCGAACTGCGTGAGGCCGGGCTCGACACCATCCCGGGCACCGCCGCGGAGATCCTCGACGACGAGGTGCGGTGGGTGCTCACGAAGGGCAAGCTCCCGACCGCCGAGTGGATCGAGGTGGTGACCACCGCGCACGAGGTGGGCCTGCGATCGAGCTCGACGATGATGTACGGGCACGTCGACCAGCCGCACCACTGGGTCGGCCACCTCGAGGTGATCCGCGGGATCCAGGACCGCACGGGCGGATTCACCGAGTTCGTGCTGTTGCCATTCGTGCACCAGTCGTCGCCGCTCTATCTGGCCGGCGCGTCGCGTCCCGGCCCGACCATGCGCGACAACCGTGCCGCGCACGCCCTCGCCCGGGTCATGCTGCACGGCCGGATCGACAACATCCAGACCAGCTGGGTCAAGCTGGGTGTCGCCGGGACGCAGGCCATGCTCGAGGGCGGGGCGAACGATCTCGGCGGCACGCTCATGGAGGAGACGATCTCGCGCATGGCGGGCTCGCAGCACGGTTCGGAGAAGACCGTCGCCGAACTGGTCGCGATCGCCGAGGGCATCGGGCGGCCGGCGCGCCAACGGACCACCGCGTACACGCCGATCGAGCTCCCGGTCACCGCGGGCTGACCCGCCTCGACGGTCTGCACTCTGAAGTAGGGGACCCTTACTCCGGTGTGTGGCACGGGCACGGGGGATACTGGAGGACCGTGGGCGCCGAGGGTGCCCGCTCGGGCGAGACCGCGCAGGTCGGCGGGCTTACAGAGAGGCAGGGAGAACAGCAGTGACGTACACGATTGCGGAACCGTGCGTGGACGTGTTGGACAAGGCATGCATCGAGGAGTGCCCCGTCGACTGCATCTACGAGGGCGGTCGCATGCTGTACATCCACCCCGACGAGTGCGTCGACTGCGGTGCGTGCGAGCCCGTGTGCCCCGTCGAAGCGATCTTCTACGAGGACGACGTCCCGGACGAGTGGTCCGAGTACGTCAAGGCCAACGTCGACTTCTTCAACGATCTCGGCTCGCCCGGTGGCGCCGCGAAGCTCGGCAAGGTCGACTACGACCCGCCGTTCGTCAAGAATCTCCCTCCCATGGGCGAAGAGTGACGAACGGACCGGTGGAACTTTCGTGAGCACGCGTGTCCGCCGTTCGGTGGCGAAGAGCCTGCCGGACTTCCCCTGGGATTCCCTGACCGACGCGAAAACGAAGGCAGCGGCGCATCCCGACGGCATCGTCAACCTGTCGGTGGGCACACCGGTCGACCCGGTCGCCCCCGTGATCCGGGAGGCGCTCGTCTCCGTCGCGGAGGAGCCGGGCTACCCGACCACGCACGGCACCGCCGAACTGCGGCGGGCGGCCGTGGGTGCGCTCGAACGTCGCTACGGCATCACCGGTCTCGACGACTCGGCGATCCTGCCGGCGATCGGCACCAAGGAGATGATCGCCTGGCTGCCGTCGCTGCTCGGCCTCGGTGCCGACGATCTCGTCGTGATCCCCGAACTGGCGTACCCGACCTACGAGGTGGGCGGGCTGCTCGCCGGTGCCCGCATCATCCGCGCCGACGGGCTGACCCGCCTCGGCCCCGAGGTCGCGTCGCTGGTCTTCGTGAACTCGCCGTCGAACCCCACCGGCAAGGTGCTCGGACCCGACCACCTGCGCAAGGTCGTCGACTGGGCGCGCAGCCGCAACGCGATCGTCGTCTCCGACGAGTGTTATCTCGGGCTCACCTGGGAGTGTGAGGCCCTGTCGATCCTGCACCCGAACGTGTGCGGGGGCGACCACACCAACCTCCTCGCGGTGCACTCGCTGTCGAAGACCTCCAATCTCGCGAGCTACCGGGCCGGTTTCGTCACCGGCGACGCCGACCTCGTCGCCGACCTGCTCGAGGTCCGTAAGCACTCCGGCATGATGCTGCCGCTGCCGATCCAGGCCGCGATGACCGCGGCACTGAACGACGACGAACACGAGAACGCGCAGCGCGAGAAGTACCGCAAGCGTCGCGAGGTGCTCCTCGAGGCCGTGCGCGGCGCCGGCTTCACCGTCGACCATTCGGAGGCGGGCCTGTACCTGTGGGCGACGCGCGGTGAGGGATGCCGCGCGACCGTCGACTGGTTCGCCGACCGCGGCATCCTCGTCGCACCCGGCGAGTTCTACGGTCCCGGAGGTGTCCTGCACGTCCGGATCGCGCTCACCGCGACCGACGACGCCATCGACGCCGCCGCTGCCCGACTGCGCCGATAGAGCGCGCCGACGCACCGCTCAGCGAGCAGCTCGCCGGTAGATTGGCCCCGTGAGTTCGTCCGGTGAGGATCCGCTGCTGTGGGTGCTCTACGTCGCCGTGGTGGCCACCGCTGCGGTGAGCGCGTCACGCTCCCATGCGGGAAGTTCCGCGCACGCGACGACGCGATCGTTCTGGTGGCCTCCGCCGGTCGCGGCGACGATCCTGTGGTCGGTGGTCGCGGTGGCCTCGCTCGCGCGACTGGTCTTCCCGGGACTGCTCGACGCCTTCCGGCGGCAGCCGGTCCGCACCCGGGACTCGGGGGAGTGGTGGCGCGTCCTCACCGCAGGTCTGATCGAGGACGGCGGCGTGCTCCTCACCGTCGTGAACCTGCTGTTGCTCGCGGTGGTCGCCATCGCGATCGTGCGGGTGTGGGGGTGGTACCGCGCACTCGGGTTGTTCCTGGTCGGCCAGGTGCTGTGGGGGTTGTTCACCACCTTCGTCTTCCCGTCCGACGGCGCGGGAACAACCGGCGCGACGCTCGCGGCGGCCGCGACTCTCGCGGGACTGTGGCCGGTCGTCGGAGCGACACGCTCGCTGCTCGTCGCCTCCGCGGCGACCTTCCTTCTCGGTGTGGTCCTCGTGATCGCGGGCGATGCGCACGGCGTGGCCGTCCTCATCGGAATGCTGCTGGGCGCGGTCCTGGCCACCGTGCTTCCCCCAGCACATCTGGCGCGGACATCGATGTCCGCGGCGCGCGGCGACATCCACACCTGACCGCCACACCCGACCGCCCCCGCGAGGCTGCGGCATCGATATGGAATCGTGGCTGTCGTGTCTGCACTGCTTCGTTCGCTGAATCCGCTGGCCGTCGCGCGCGGCGACGATCTCCCGGACGTCGTCCGTATCGACGGCCACACCTTCTCCCGCAGCGATCTGCTCGGCGCGGCCACCGCCGTCGCGGCGCGGGTGGCGCGCGCCGATCGGGTGGCCGTGCTCGCGACTCCGAGCGCGACCACCGTCGTCGCCGTGACCGGTGCCCTGCTCGCCGGGACGACCGTGGTGCCGGTGCCACCGGACTCGGGGCCCGCCGAACTCGCCCACATCCTGACGGACTCGGACGCGCAGGCCTGGCTCGGTCCGGCGCCGGAGGTGCAGCATCCCGACGTTCCGCAGTTGCCGGGCCTGCCGGTCCGCCTGCACGCCCGCGACTGGCATCACCTGCCCGAGCCGAACCCGGCGCGAATCGCGTTCGTGCTCTACACCTCCGGGACCACCGGCGCTCCGAAGGGTGTGCTGCTGAGCCGCCGGGCGATCGCCGCGGGCATCGACGCGCTCGCCGAGGCGTGGGCCTGGACCGAGCGCGACACGCTCGTCCACGGGCTGCCGCTGTTCCACGTGCACGGACTCGTGCTCGGTGTGGTCGGAGCCCTGCGGGTGGGCAGCCGGCTGATCCACACCGGGAAGCCCACTCCGCAGGCCTACGCCGAAGCGCAGGGATCCCTCTACTTCGGGGTGCCGACGGTGTGGACACGCGTCGTCGAGGACGAGGACTCCGCCCGCGCGCTCAGCGGCGCGCGACTGCTCGTCTCCGGCAGCGCGCCGCTGCCGGTGCCGGTCTTCGAACGACTGCGTGAGCTCACGGGACTGGTTCCGATCGAGCGCTACGGCATGAGCGAGACGATGCTGACGCTCAGCACGCGCGTCGACGGCGAGCGCCGTCCCGGCTGGGTCGGCACGCCGGTGGCCCGGGTCGAGACGCGCCTGCGCGACGAGCAGGGCCGCGACGTGCCCCACGACGGGGAGAGCATCGGCGTCTTGCAGGTGCGTGGACCGATGCTCTTCGACGGCTACCTGAACAGGCCGGAGGCCACCGCGGCCGCGTGGACCGAGGATGGATGGTTCGTCACCGGCGATGTGGCGGCCGTCGACGAGGGCGGATTCCACCGCATCGTGGGTCGCGAGTCGACCGATCTGATCAAGACCGGTGGGTTCCGGGTGGGTGCGGGGGAGATCGAGACCGTTCTGCTCGGTCATCCCGCGGTGCGGGAGGTGGCCGTGGTGGGCCTGCCCGACGACGACCTCGGTCAGCGGATCGTCGCGTTCGTGGTGCCCGCCGCCGACGGCCCCCAAGTCGACGGGTCGGAACTGATCGACCTGGTCGCACAACAGCTTTCCGTGCACAAGCGGCCCCGGGAGGTGCGTGTGGTGGGTGACCTTCCACGCAATGCGATGGGCAAGGTGCAGAAGAAGAAACTGGGCTGACAGGGTCGGTGGGGGGCGCCCGCGGGCAGGTTCCTGTCACCGGAACTTCGTGGAAAATCGGTCACAGGGGTTGCATGTGTCACACTGCGAGGCGGATTCTCGACTGCACCGTATGTAGATCTACTCACTTCGATGGGGGTTCGAGGGATGTCTGTAACGGATCAGGTCCGGGTGACCGGGCACGATCGTCGGGGGGACGGTGACAACGCTCCGCTCTTCCTGGTGGACGGGAAGCCCGCGTCCGTTCCGCTGCGCGATCTGCCTGCCGTGGCTCGCAAACTCGTGGCGCACTTCGCCGACAACGTGGCGCCGTGTTCGCTGCGACCGGGCGAATCGCTGCGCGGTGACGTCACCGAGGTCACCGTGCGCTGCCTGCGCATCGCGATCCATCTCCTCGACTCCGGAGAACTACCCTCCGACGCGGAACTCGCCGACCTGCGCAGCAGCGCAGCCCAGTGGGCCCGCGCCGGCTTCCGGCTCGAATACATGCTCCGGATCTATCACGAAGGCATCCGTCTCGGGTGGGAGCTGGTCACCGATCGGGCCCGGGAGGGCGATGTCTCCTCCGTCGCCGACGCGTCCCGCCTGTGGATGGCGCTGCTCGAGAAGGTCACCGTCGCCGCGACCACCGGTTTCGTCGCCGAACTCGACGCCATCCGCCGTGAACGCGACGTCGCCGCGCAGGAACTGGTCGCCGCGCTGCTGAGCGGGCAGGACGCCGCGGCCGTGGCGCAACGCTCCGGGCTGGTGCTCGCCGACACCTACACCGTGCTCGCGGTCTCGCTCACCCGACATCCCGACGAACGCAATCCGCACGTGCGGCCGGAGGTCGTCGCGCGGCGCACCCTGCGCCGGGTCGAGACCGAACTCGAGGCGATCTGCGAGGGCCGCCACCTCGCGATGCTCGGCCCCGAGGGCGGCACCGTCCTGCTCCCCGAATCGCCCTCGACCGAGACGATCGAGGAATTCCGGCAGCGCATCGAGACCGTCGCGGGCGTGTCCGTCACGATCGCTCTCGTCCACGCCCCCGTACGGGAGGTGCCCACCGCGGCGAAGCAGGCCCACGAACTGCTCGATCTGGTGCGACGGCTCGGCCGTGCGGTCGGGGCCTACGGTATGCAGGATCTGGCCCTCGAATACCAGCTCACGCGGCCCGGACCGGCGCGCCGTCACCTCGCACGCGTCCTCGACCCGCTCGACGAATCACCCGAACTCGTCGAGACGCTGGAAACGCACATCGCCCACGACCTGAGCCGCCAGCTCACGGCCAAGACCCTGCACATCCACGCGAACACTGTCGACTACCGCCTCAAGCGGGTCGCGCAACTCACCGGATTCGATCCCACCCGGCCCTCCGGACTGCGCCAGCTGCAGGCGGCGCTGATCGCTCGACGACTCGAACTGGAGAGCTCCGAACAGGGCTGATATCGCGTCGGATTCGGCTTCCCGAGGCGTGCCGGTCTATATCATCGGTCTCGGGCGACCGAGGGTCGTCACCCGGAGTGAGCACGAGGGGGCCGACGCATGGCGGGGGAGTCCGGACCGTCCGAGTCGGATCCGCCGAGCCGTCGTGGCGGCGTGAGTGGGGATGCACGGCCGGGCGGGGGTCGGGCGCGCTGGTTCGTCGTCGCCGTGATCCTCGTCCTCGCTGCCGGATCCGTCGCCTTCCTGTTCGTGGAGCGACGGAGTGGGTGCGACGACTCCGAGCGCTACACCGTGGCGGTCACCGCCGACCTCGCACCGGTGATCGAGGGGACCTCGGTATCCGCATGTACGGAGTTCGAGGTAGTCGAACAGGAACCGGGGGAGGTGTCGGCGCGACTGGCGACCGACGACGTTCCCGACCTGTGGCTCCCGGCGGGCGGTTGGTGGGCGTCGTGGGCGGGTGAGACCGCCACGGGCCCGGTGCGCACGGTGTCGACACCGCTGGCCACCACGCCGCTCGTGATCGCGGGTGCGCCGGGCACCGTCGAACCGGCGGCCGACTGGCAGGAGGCCCTGTCCGATCCCGGTCTCGTCTTCGGCAATCCATTGCGCTCCGGTCCCGCGGCAGGTGCCATCCGCGCCGTGCTGGCCGAGGCCGCCGACGATCCCGTCGCGATGGGCACGGTCCGTCCCGTCATGGCGCCGCTCGCCGAGCGGGAGGGGGTTCGCGACGAGGAGGTACCTACCGGATCGACCTTGCTCGAGGAGACCGTCGCCGATGGTGGGACGGTGGTGAGCACCGAACAGCAGGTCGAGACCTATCGCAGCGTCCACAAGCGCGAACTGGGCATCGAGGTACCCGCCACCGGGACGCTGCTCGTGGACTATCCGGTGGTCGTGACGGCGCGCGGAGAACGGCACGACGCCGCGGCGGCGGCCGCCACGGCGCTGACCGACGCGCTGCACACGTCCGAAGGACTCGACAGGCTGACCCGTCACGGCTTCCGGGACGGAGGCGGACGACCCCTGCCCGACGGCCGCGGTGCGGGAGCGGTGCCGGTGCTCGAACTCGACGACGAGACCGTCGCCGAGGAGGCGATGAACGTGTGGGCGTTGCAGGCGCTTCCCGTGCGCACCGTGTTCGCGGTGGACGTCTCCGCGTCGATGAACCGTGATCTCGGCGACGAGAGTCGGATCGAACTGGTCCGGCGCGCCGCGACCGCCGCCAACGAGGTCCTGCCCGGGAACGTCTCAGCGGGCCTGTGGTTCTTCGGTGGGGGAGTGAGCGACTACGCCACATTGCCGAACGACCGCGCCGAGGCAACGGGGGACTACATCGTGGCGGCACCGATCCGGCGCTTCGATGCGGTGGTGGACGACGGTACCCAACGCGACCTGCTCACCTCGCTCGTCGCGCAGATGGCCGGTACGGCCGACGAGACCACCGCGCTCTACGACACGATCCTCGCGGCCTTCCGGTACGTGCAGGACAGCTACGATCCGCGCGCGGCCAACAGTGTCGTCGTGGTGACCGACGGCGCCGACAACGGTTCCGCGATGTCGAAGGACGAACTGCTCGCGGTCCTCTCGAACGAGAACGATCCGTCCAGGCCGGTACGGATCGTGACGATCGGACTCGGTGAGGACGTGGACACCGCAACCCTCGAGCAGATCGCCGCGGCGACCGGAGGGGTGAGCTACCGGACGAGCGATCCGCTCGACATCACCGAGCTCGTGCTCACTGCGCTGGCCGATCGGACGGGTGGCTGACCATCTTGTCGTCGTGGGTGCGGTGCCAGAGCAAGCCGAGCGCCGTGATGATCAGGAACAGCACGAAGGTCGACGCGAGCTGGACCCGGGCCGCGCTGTCGGACAGCATCAGCACGATGAAGCCGATGAGCATCGCGAGCGTGAACCAGCTGAGATAGGGGAACAGCCACATGCGCAGGCGGATGGTGCCTTCGCGCTCGAACTTGCGGCGCAGCCGCAGATGCGAGACGACGATGAACAACCAGATCGCGATGAGCGCCGATCCGACCGCGTTGAGCAGGATCCCGAGGATGGTGTCGGGCAGCAGCCAGTTGAGCCACACGCTGACGAAGCCGAAGAACACCGAGACGAGCACCGCGTTGCGGGGCACTCCGTGGTGGGTGAGCTTACTGAGCCAGGCCGGTCCGTCGCCGCCGCGTGCCAGCGAGTAGGCCATGCGGGAGGTGCCGTAGACGTTGGCGTTGAACGCAGACAGCAGCGCGATCACCACGACGAGTTCCATGAAGCCGGACACGTAGGGGATGCCGGCGATGTCGAGCACCGAGACGAACGGGGAGGTCTCACCGCTCGCCGCGGTCCACGGCAGCACGAGCACCATGATCGAGATCGACCCGAGGTAGAAGACCGAGATCCGCCAGACGACACTGCGCACGGCCGTCGCGATGGACCGTTCCGGATCCTTCGATTCGGCCGCGGCGATCGTGACGATCTCGATGCCGCCGAACGCGAAGGCCACCGCGAGCAGACCGGCCGCAACACCGGCGATCCCGTTGGGCGCGAAACCGTCGCCGTCGCCGAGCAGGTGCGTGGTGCCGACGGGTTCGGTGCCCGGAAGCAGACCGAACACGAGCAGGATGCCGATCACCAGGAACCCGAGGATGACCGCGACCTTCAGTGCCGCGAACCAGAACTCGAACTCACCGAAGTTGGCGACCCTCGCCAGATTGACCACCGCGAAGAAGGTGACGAACACCAGCGCGACCACCCATTGGGGTACGCCCGGCAGCCACGACTGCACGATCGCGGAGGCACCGGTGATCTCGACACCGAGCACCATGATCAGCATGAACCAGTACAGCCACCCCATGCTGAATCCGGCCCAGCGGCCGATTCCGATGCGCGCGTAGTGCGAGAACGAACCGCTCACCGGCAGCGCGGCACCCATCTCGCCGAGCATGCGCATCACGAAGATGATCATCACGCCGGCGAGCAGGTACGAGACGATGATGGCCGGACCGGCTGCGGCGATACCCACTCCGGAACCGAGGAACAGGCCCGCGCCGATGGCGGAGCCGAGTCCCATCATGGTCAGATGGCGGACCTTCAGGCCGCTCCCGAGATGTTCGGCCTCGGACGCGGGCCGCTGGGTTTCACTCACAGTTTCTCGGTTCCGAATCTGTTGTGGGTGCAGAGTCAGTCGTTGGCGTGCAGAGCCGCGTTCAGTTCGACTCCGCTGCCCTTGTTCGGCACGACCTCGACCGCGCCGCTCACCGAGTTGCGTCGCAGCAGGAGGTTGGACGCGCCGCTGAGGGTCGCGGCCTTGACGACGGTGCCGTCAGGGCCGGTGACCTTGGTACCGGCGGTGACGTACAGGCCGGCCTCGACGATGCAGTCGTCGCCGAGCGAGATGCCCACGCCCGCGTTCGCACCGAGCAGGCAGCGCTTGCCGACGGAGATGACCTCCTTGCCGCCACCGGAGAGGGTGCCCATGATCGAGGCGCCTCCACCGACGTCGGAACCGTCGTCGACGACGACACCCGCGGAGATGCGGCCCTCGACCATCGAGTTGCCGAGCGTGCCGGCGTTGAAGTTGACGAAGCCCTCGTGCATCACGGTGGTGCCGGACGCGAGGTGCGCACCGAGGCGGACGCGGTCGGCGTCGGCGATGCGGACACCGGCCGGAACGACGTAGTCGACCATGCGGGGGAACTTGTCGACACCGAAGACTGTCACCGGTCCGCGGATGCGCAGACGGGAGCGCACGGTCTCGAAGTTCTCGAGCGAGCACGGGCCGTAGTTGGTCCACACGACGTTCGCGAGCATGCCGAAGATGCCGTCGAGGCTGAGCCCGTGCGGCTGGACGAGACGGTGCGACAGCAGGTGCAGGCGCAGGTAGACGTCGTGAGTGTCGACGGGCGGCTTCGACAGGTCCGCGATGTCGGTGCGCACCACGACCTGCTGGACCTCGCGCGCCTCGTCGTGACCGGCGAGCAGGGCGAGATCGGACGGGATGTCCGTGCCCTCGAGTCGCGTCGTTCCGGTTTCGCTCGGCTCGCCGAGGGCGGGTGCCGGGTACCACGTGTCGAGGACGGTCCCGTCCTCCGTGATGTTCGCGATGCCTACTGCTGATGCTCCGTGTGCACTCACGGGTGAGAAGCGTACGCGAGGCGGTCCTGCGCCTGTGTCCCCCCTGAGAAAATCGTGTGCGGGGTCTGAGGAGCAGGCGCGTTTCGTATCGTGCAGGTATGCCCGTACCGCAGCTGGACCTGCACGCCGACCCCGTCGAACTGACCGCCGCGCTCGTCGACATCCCGAGCGTGTCGCAGAACGAGACGCTCATCGCCGACGCCGTGGAGACGGCCCTGCGCGAGCAGACCGACGGCTTCGAGGTCGTGCGCAACGGCAACTGTGTCCTGGCGCGGACGAACCGCGGACTCGGCAGCCGTGTGATGCTCGCCGGCCACCTCGACACCGTCCCGATCGCCGACAACGTGCCGTCGCGGCGCGACGGCGACCTGATGTGGGGCTGCGGCACCTCCGACATGAAGGCCGGCGACGCCGTCTTCCTGCACCTCGCGGCGACCGTCACCGATCTCGCTCACGACCTGACGATCGTGATGTACGACTGCGAGGAGATCGCGGCCGCGTACAACGGGCTCGGACGGATCGAGACCGAACTGCGCGACTGGCTCGACGCGGACGTCGCGATCCTCGGCGAACCCACCTCGGGTGAGATCGAGGCCGGTTGCCAGGGCACCCTGCGGGTGCGCATCACGACCGACGGTGTGCGGGCGCATTCGGCGCGCTCCTGGCTCGGCGACAACGCGATCCACAAGCTCGCTCCCGTGCTCGACCGTCTGGCCCGCTACGAGGCACGGTCGGTCGACATCGACGGTTGTGTGTACCGGGAAGGACTGTCGGCCGTGCACATCGAGGGCGGTGTCGCCGGCAACGTGGTGCCCGACGCCGCTGCGCTCGACGTGAACTTCCGGTTCGCCCCGGATCGCAGCCCCGACGACGCACTCGCGCACGTCCGCGAGGTCTTCGACGGTCTCGCGATCTCGATGGAACTCACCGACATGTCACCCGGCGCGCTGCCCGGACTGTCGAACCCGGCCGCGGCGGCGCTCGTCGAGGCTGCGGGCGGGAAGTTCCGGGCCAAGTACGGCTGGACCGACGTCTCGCGGTTCGCCGCGCTGGGGATCCCGGCTGTCAACTACGGGCCGGGCGACCCGAACCTCGCGCACAAGCGCGACGAGCACGTCGAGGTCGGGCGGATCACCGAGGTGACCTCCGTTCTGCGCTCCTATCTCACCCGATAACGTGGCCGCCATGTCCGGCGACAACTCCTCCTCCGAACGCGGCTCCCGGCGCGAGGTCGTGCACCAGGGCCCGGTGCAACTGCGCGGCTCTCTCGCCCGCGAGGCGACGACGATGGACCAGCGGCTGCTCGATCGCCGCGGCCCGTCCGACTGGGTGCACACCGATCCGTGGCGTGTGCTGCGGATCCAGAGCGAGTTCGTCGAAGGCTTCGGTGCGCTCGCCGAGGTGCCCCGCGCCGTCACCGTCTTCGGATCGGCGCGCACCCCGGCCGGTCACGAGGAGTACGAGATCGGCCGCGAGCTCGGCGCCGCACTCGTCCACGCCGGATACGCCGTCGTCACCGGTGGCGGTCCGGGCGCGATGGAGGCGGCCAACCGCGGTGCCAGCGAGGCCGGGGGACTGTCGATCGGACTGGGGATCGAGCTGCCCTTCGAACAGGGCCTCAACGAGTGGGTCGATCTCGGCCTGAACTTCCGGTACTTCTTCGCGCGCAAGACGATGTTCGTGAAGTACTCGCAGGCGTTCGTGTGCCTGCCCGGGGGTTTCGGGACGCTCGACGAGCTGTTCGAGGCACTGACCCTCGTGCAGACCCGCAAGATCACGCAGTTCCCGATCGTGCTGTTCGGTTCGGAGTACTGGAACGGTCTGGTGGGCTGGCTGCGCGAGACCCTGGTCCGCGGCGGCAAGATCTCGCCCGCCGACCTCGACCTGCTCTTCGTCACCGACAGCGTCGAGGAGACGGTGGACATCATCCTCGAGGCGCATCGCGGCGAGGACGAGAACGAACTGTACGGAAATGGGAGTGGATGGTAACCGAAGCTCTGTCGGTCTGTGTGTACTGCGCGTCGGGCCCTGTCGACCAGAAGTTCCTCGAACTCGCCGCCGCTGTCGGTACCGAGATAGGCCGACGGGGCTGGCAGCTGGTCTCCGGCGGCGGCAACGTATCGATGATGGGCGCGGTCGCCGAGGCGGCCCGCGCGGCCGGCGCGCACACGATCGGGGTCATTCCGAAGGCACTCGTGCACCGCGAGGTCGCGGACGTCGACGCCGACGAGTTGATCGTCACCGAGACGATGCGCGAGCGCAAACGCATCATGGAGGACCGCGCCAACGCCTTCCTGACCCTGCCCGGCGGCATCGGAACCCTCGAGGAACTGTTCGAGACGTGGACCGCGGGGTATCTCGGTATGCATGACAAGCCGGTCGTCCTGCTCGATCCCACGGGCCACTTCGACGGCCTGCTCGGCTGGCTCGGGTCGATGGTCGACACCGGCTTCGTCGCGCAACGCGCACTCGACGGTCTCGCGGTCACCACCGACCTCGCCGACGCGCTCGACCGTTGCGCTGCGCCGTACGCGACGGTCTGAGGTGTTCCACTTCGCCGCGCGCTTATCTACTCTTCGGTAAGTTCGGGGGAACGCCGTGGGTGTCGCCCGAGCGAGCCCGCCCGTCCCCAACGTCGCCGTGAGGAAATCTGTCGTGACCACTCGATCCGATCGAGGCAATGTCCCCGTCGTGTCCCTGCCCGGACTCGTCTCGAAACTGCCCCGGATGGCTACCGATCTCTCCATCGTGCTGCGCGGAGCAGCCGGGATGACCCGGAAGCCGACCGCCCGCGAGACGATCGGGTCGGTCTTCCAGAAGCTCGCCGAGCGTCACCCGGAGCGGCCCTTCATCCGGTTCGAGGGAGCCTCCATCGGGTACGGCGAGGCCAACGCGCAGGTCAACCGGTACGCAGCGGTGCTCGCCGATCGCGGTGTCGGCATGGGCGACGTCGTGGGCATCCTCATGGGCAACCGGCCCGAGACCCTGCTGGTCGCGCTGGCCGCGGTCAAGCTCGGTGCGGCCGCCGGCATGCTCAACATCAACCAGCGTGGTGAGGTGCTCGAGCACAGCCTGTCGCTGCTCGACAGCGCCGCCCTCGTGATCGGGGAGGAGTGCGAGGAGGCCGTCGACTCTCTCGGTGGCGAGCCGCAGGCCCGCACCGTGCTGCGCTTCGACGATCTCGACACCGCCGCCCGCGACGCCGACGCGTCGAATCCCGCAGTCACCGAGGAGCTGCAAGCGTCCGAGACGGCCTACTACATCTTCACCTCCGGCACGACAGGACTGCCGAAGGCCAGCCGCATGACGCACTTCCGGTGGCTGAAATCGATGTCGGGCCTGGGCAGCCTCGGCGTGCGCCTGCGCCGGACCGACGTCCTGTACTCCTGCTTGCCGCTCTATCACAACAACGCCCTCACGGTCGCGTTGTCCTCGGTGCTCGCCGCCGGCGCCACGCTCGGGCTCGGCCGGAAGTTCTCGGCGTCCAACTTCTGGAACGACGCGGAGCGCAACGGCGCCACGGCCTTCATCTACATCGGCGAGATCTGCCGCTACCTGCTCAACCAGCCGCCGCGGGAGGACGACGCCGACCACGGGATCCGCCTCGCCGTCGGCAACGGTCTGCGCGCAGAACTGTGGGACGAGTTCACCGAACGCTTCGGTATCGACCGCGTCGCGGAGTTCTACGGTGCGAGCGAATGCAACATCGCCTTCATCAACGCGCTCGACCAGAAGCGCACCGCCGGCATCTGCCCGCTGCCCTACGCCGTCGTCGAGTACGACCCCGATTCGGGCCAGGCACGTCGCGGCGACGACGGCCGGTTGAAGAAGGTCGGCAAGGGCGAGGTCGGACTGCTCCTCGCGAAGGTCACCTCCCGCGCACCCTTCGACGGGTACACCGATCCCGAGGCCACCGAGAAGAAGCTGCTCCGCGACGCGTTCTCCGACGGCGACGTCTGGTTCGACACCGGCGACCTCGTCCGCAACCAGGGATGGATGCACGTCGCGTTCGTCGACCGGCTCGGCGACACCTTCCGGTGGAAGGGCGAGAACGTCGCGACCACGCAGGTCGAAGCCGCGGTGTCGTCGCACGAGACGATCGCCGAGGCCGTCGTCTACGGCGTCGAGGTCGACGGGGCCGACGGCCGCACCGGGATGGCCGCGATCACCTTGAAGGAGGGCGCCGAGCTCGACGGAGCGGCGCTCGCGAAGTCGCTGCACGACGCGTTGCCGGACTACGCGGTTCCGCTGTTCGTCCGCATCGTCGACGAGCTCGAGTACACGACGACCTTCAAGAGCAGGAAGGTCGATCTGCGCAAGCAGGGCTACAGCGAGACCGGTGAGGACGAGGTGTACGTCCTCGCGAGTCGCAGCGAGGGTTACCGGCCGATCTTCGACGGCTTCGTCGACGGCGTCGCGCGAGGAGAATTGCCCGGTCGCTGAGCATGTCAGGATGGGATCATGAGCGGCCCCGCGACCGATGTCGACGAGCAGACCCCCGTGACCCGTCCCGGTCCGGCACCGTCCACCCTGTGCGGGCGCCCCGTCGCCACCGACAGGGCGCTCGTCATGGCGATCGTCAACCGCACCCCGGACTCGTTCTACGACCGGGGAGCGACCTTCGAGGACGACATGGCGCTCGCGGCCGTCGACCGCGCAGTGGCCGAGGGTGCCGACCTCGTCGACATCGGCGGGGTGAAGGCCGGCCCGGGTGAGGTCGTCGACAGCGACGAGGAGATCCGGCGCGTCGTGCCGTTCGTCGCCGCGATCCGCGAGCGCTATCCGGATGTGCTCATCAGCGTCGACACCTGGCGCAGCGAGGTCGCGCGTCGCGCTGTGGGCGAAGGCGCCGATCTGATCAACGACACGTGGGCCGGTGCCGATCCCGAGCTCGTCGCGGTCGCCGCGGAACTCGGGGCCGGCATCGTCTGCTCCCACACGGGCGGCGCCGTCCCGCGCACCCGCCCGCACCGTGTGCGGTACACCGACGTCGTCGGGGAGGTGGTGCGGGAGGTCGTCGCGGCCGCGGATGCCGCCGCCCGCGCCGGCGTCGCGAGCGACTCGATCCTCATCGACCCGACCCACGATTTCGGAAAGAACACCCAT
Source organism: Rhodococcus sp. 2G (assembly GCF_001886355.1). Taxonomy (NCBI): domain Bacteria; kingdom Bacillati; phylum Actinomycetota; class Actinomycetes; order Mycobacteriales; family Nocardiaceae; genus Rhodococcus; species Rhodococcus sp. 2G. The sequence continues at coordinate 610,835 of NZ_CP018063.1, forward strand.
CACGGACTCGCTCTGTTGCGGCACGTGGACGTTCTTGTAAAAACCGGGTGGCCTGTGCTTATGGCGCTGAGCAACAAGGACTTCGTGGGGGAGACTCTGGGAGTCGAACTCGCCGACCGGTTGGAGGGCACATTGGCAGCGACAGCTCTGGCGGCAGCGGCCGGCGCACGAATGTTCCGGGTACACGAGGTGGCAGCCACACGTCGGGTGGTCGACATGGTCGCGGCGATCGCGGGCACACGCCCGCCGGCGCGCACGGTGAGGGGGTTGGCATGAGTGCACCTGCACGCACGTGGAACGAAGCCAACAGCTGGGATCGGCCCGCCTGGGCGATCGACGAGCTGATCGCGGCCAAGGCCGGCCGCACAGTGACCGTGGTGCTGCCCGCCCTCAACGAGGAGGAGACCGTCGCGAGTGTGATCGACACGATCCACCCGCTGCTCGGTGGTCTCGTGGACGAACTGGTGGTCCTCGATTCGGGTTCCACCGACGAGACCGCCACCCGGGCGCGGGCGGCGGGTGCCCGTGTCATGTCCAGGGAGGAAGCGGTGCCGGGCATCGAACCGGTCCCCGGCAAGGGGGAGGTGCTGTGGCGGTCGCTCGCGGCGACCTCCGGCGACATCATCGCCTTCGTCGACTCCGATCTGATCGATCCCGATCCGGCCTTCGTGCCGAAACTGCTCGGACCCCTGCTGCTCGGCGACGGTGTGCACCTCGTCAAGGGGTACTACCGGCGCCCGCTGCGCACCGGTGGGGGCGAGGACGCCCACGGCGGTGGCCGCGTCACCGAGCTTGTCGCACGGCCGCTGCTCGCGGCACTGCGACCGGAGCTGACCTGCGTGCTGCAACCGCTCGGCGGTGAGTACGCGGGGACGCGGGAACTGCTCGAGTCGGTCCCGTTCGCACCGGGTTACGGGGTGGAGATCGGGTTGCTGCTCGACACCTACGACCGGTTCGGTCTCCACGCGATCGCGCAGGTCAACCTCGGGGTCCGCAAGCACCGCAACCGGCCGCTGTCCGAACTCGGTGCGATGAGCCGGCAGATCGTGGGCACGATGCTCGCGCGCTGCGGGATCCCCGATTCGGGTGCGCCGCTCACCCAGTTCCTGGTGGAGGGCGATGCGTTCGTGCCGTTCGACACCTCCGTCGATCTCACCGACCGCCCCCCGATGGCGACGGTCACCGGCTGACCCGACCGTCCGGCACCGGTCCCGGCCGGTGTCGGCCGCTCGTGCCAAGATCGGAGCATGCTCACGGTTCTGCTGTACGTGCTCGTGATGGCGGGCGTCGCCGCGGTGCTGTTCTTCGTCGCGAGCGCCGTCTTCGGCCGGGGCGAGACGTTGGCGCCGCTGCCTCCGGGCACCACCGTCACGGTGTTGCCGGCCACCGACGTCACCGGCACCGACATCCGCGACCTGCGGTTCCAACAGACCGTGCGGGGTTACAAGATGAGCGAGGTCGACTGGGCGCTCGATCGTCTCGCCCGCGAGGTCGACGATCTGCGGGTCCGCCTCGCCGACGCCGAGGCCCGCGCAGAGGAGCCGCCGGTCGACGGCACCGGAAAGGGCGACGGCACCGGAAAGGGCGACGGCACCGGAAAGGGCGGCGGGGCAGAAGACGTCGGAGCAGCCGACGTCGATGGGGAGAACGTCGCCGAGCGGGCTTCGTCGGAGTCGACGGGGGAGTCACGATGACGGCAGACGGGCAGGGTCCCGTGGTCGATACCGACGGGCAGGGTCCCGTGGTCGATACCGACGGGCAGGGTCCCGTAACCGATACCGACGACCGCGTGCGGTGCCCGTGGGCCGTCGACGGTCCCGGTTCGTCGCTCTACCGCGACTATCACGACTACGAGTGGGGTCGGCCGCTCCACGGCCGCGACGAGATGTTCGAGCGGCTCTCCCTCGAGGCATTCCAGTCGGGACTGTCGTGGCTGACGATCCTGCGCAAGCGGGAGGCCTTCCGCGCGGCTTTCCACGGCTTCGACGTCGAGGCGGTCGCCCACTTCACGGAGGCCGACGTCGAGAGGTTGCTTGCCGACTCCGGCATCGTGCGCAACCGCCGCAAGATCGAGGCGGTGATCGCCAACGCGCGGGCCGTGCTCGAACTGTCCACCGATCTCGACGAGCTGCTGTGGTCGTTCGCACCGCCGCGACGCGCGCGACGTTCGGTAACGGTCGAGGAGATTCCGGCGGTGACGCCGGAGTCCACGGCGATGGCCCGTGAGCTGAAGCGTCACGGCTTCCGTTTTGTGGGCCCTACCACTGCGTATGCGCTGATGCAAGCTACCGGAATGGTCGACGATCACCTCGAATCGTGCTGGGTGTCACTCGACTCGTAGAACCCGGAGGAGTGTCTTACCCAGGAGTCAGCTACGCGCACGTATTCCGGATAGGGAAGAATGAGAAGGTGCGCGTCGCCGCGACCGGCGATGCAACCACACGGTAACCCACGCGCCCGGCGGTCGGGTGCAGATTTGGAGGGAGCAGAGGATGGCGGCCATGAAGCCCCGGACCGGGGACGGTCCCCTCGAAGCAACCAAAGAGGGACGAGGAATCGTCATGAGGGTTCCACTCGAGGGCGGCGGACGTCTGGTCGTCGAGCTCACGCCGGAAGAGGCTGCGGCACTCGGCGACGAACTCAAGAGTGTCACCAGCTGATCGGCCCCTCTCAGGGCACTCCGGGCCCCGCGCTCCTCGGCGCGCGGGGCCCGGTGTCGTCCTGAGAGCAGGATCGGAGGCGCGATGCTCGCCGACGTGATCGATCTTCTCGCGTGCCCTCACTGCGAGTCCGCGCTCGACCTCGACGACAACGTCGTGGTGTGCGATCGCGGGCACAGCTTCGACGTCGCACGCCAGGGCTACGTGTCGCTGCTCGCCGGCGGTTCGACGCCGTTCACCGGCGACACCGCCGACATGATCGCGGCCCGCGCCGATTTCCTCGGTGCCGGGCACTACGACCCGATCCGGCGCGCGGTGGCCGACGCATGCCTCGACACCGCCGATACGGTGGACACCGATGCGGTAGTCGCAGCCGCCGGCGCTGCGATCCTCGAGGTCGGGGCCGGTACGGGGCAGTACCTCGCGTCCGTGCTCGACGCCCTGCCGGCGGCGCGCGGCATCGGGCTCGACGTCTCCAAGCCCGCGGTGCGGCGCGTCGCCCGCAGTCATCCCCGGACCGGAGCGATCCTCGCCGATGCGTGGCAACGACTGCCTGTGAAGTCGGCATCGCTCACCCACGTGCTGTCGGTGTTCGCGCCCCGCAACGCCGCCGAGAGTCATCGCGTGCTCGTCCCCGGAGGCACGCTCGTCGTTGCTACACCCACCTCGGAGCATCTGCGCGAACTGGTCGCGTTGCCCGGCATGGTGAGTGTGGACGACCGGAAGACGGAGCGGCTCTCGTCCGCGCTGTCGGGACGTTTCGAGCGAACGGGACGGACGGACGTGCGCTTCACGGCCGCACTCCCGTGCGAGGCGCTCGGTCTCGTCGCGGGGATGGGACCGTCCGCCCATCATGTGACGTCCGACCGGCGTGCGGAGTTGCTGGCCTCCCTGCCCGATCCGTTCGAGGTGACGGTCTCGGTCACCGTCACCTCGTGGCGACGGGTCGAGACGGCCGACGAACCTAGCGCGTCGTGAGCACCTGCTGGTAGACGGCGACGGTCTGGCGGGCGATCTGCGCCCACGAGAACTCGTTGACAGCGCGGTCGCGTCCGGCCCGGCCCCACCGGGCGGCACGGTCGCGGTCGCGCGCGACGTCGTCGATCGCATCGGCGAGCGCACGCTCGTAGGTCTCGGTGTCGAAGGCGTCGTAGTGCACCAGTCGCCCGGTGACCCCGTCCTGCACGACCTCCGGGATGCCTCCGACGTCGGACGCCACCACGGCGGTCTCGCAGGCCATCGCCTCGAGGTTGACGATCCCCAGCGGCTCGTACACCGACGGACAGACGAAAACCGTTGCAATCGAGAGTAGTTCGCGGACCGATTCGGTGGGCAGCATCTCGCGTACCCAGTGCACCCCGTCACGGGCGTCCTGCAGGGCGGTCACCGCCCGTTCGGTCTCCGCGGCGATCTCGGGGGTGTCGGGCGCGCCGGCACACAGGACGAGCTGGATGTCGGGGTCGAGATGGTGCGCCGCGGCGATCAGGTGCCCGACGCCCTTCTGCCGGGTGATGCGGCCGACGAACACGACGATCGGACGATCCGGATCGAGACCGATGCGGGTGACGACGGACTCGTGGCCGGGCTCGGCCGGGCCCGGATGCCAGACGGTGGTGTCGATCCCGTTGCGCACCACGTGGACCCGAGCGGGATCGACGAACGGATAGGCGTCGAGCACGTCGAGGCGCATCCCGTCGCTGACCGCGATGATCGCGTCGGCGTACCGGACGGCGTTGCGCTCAGACCAGGAGGAGATGCGATAACCGCCCCCGAGTTGCTCGGCCTTCCACGGCCGTCGGGGCTCGAGGGAGTGCGCGGTGAGGATGTGCGGGACGTCGTGGAGTTCGGCGGCCAGATGACCGGCCAGCCCGGTGTACCAGGTGTGCGAGTGCACCACGTCGACTCCGGCCGCGGCGTGCGCCATGCGCAACCCGGCCGACAGGGTCGTCAGGGCAGGATTGGCATCGCGCAGTGCCGGGTCGGGGGAGTGCACGAACGCGGTATCGCGCGGTGCGCCCGTGCAGTGCACGTCGACCTCGACCAGTCGACGCAGTTGTTCGACGAGTTCGGTGACGTGGACCCCGGCCCCGCCGTACACCTCAGGCGGATACTCCCGCGTCATCATTGCCACCCTCACCGCCTCAAAGTAGCGGGCCGCGCAGGTTCCGGCCACCCGGCCCCGACACTCCGAAGGGCGTCGAGATCGCGCTTCGCTGGCGGCGGCCTGGGTCGGGGGATAGGTTGAAGCGTGTGAGGAGCCAGCCCCATGTGCTTGGAATCGTTCTCGCCGGCGGCGAGGGCAAACGTCTGTATCCGCTGACCGCGGACAGAGCCAAGCCGGCAGTGCCGTTCGGGGGCGCATACCGCCTCATCGATTTCGTGCTCAGCAATCTCGTGAATGCCGGTTACCTGCGCATCTGCGTTCTCACGCAGTACAAGTCGCACTCCCTCGACCGGCACATCTCGCAGACCTGGCGCCTCTCCGGCTTCACCGGTGAGTACATCACCCCGGTGCCGGCCCAGCAGCGGCTCGGTCCACGCTGGTACACCGGCAGCGCCGACGCGATCCTGCAGTCGCTCAACCTGGTCTACGACGAGGATCCCGAGTACATCGTGGTCTTCGGCGCCGACCACGTGTACCGGATGGACCCCGAGCAGATGGTGCGCCAGCACATCGAGTCGGGCGCCGGTGTCACCGTCGCCGGTATCCGCGTCCCGCGCAGCGAGGCATTCGCGTTCGGCTGCATCGACAGCGACGAGAGCGGCAGGATCACCCAGTTCCTCGAGAAGCCCGCTCATCCGCCCGGGACACCCGACGACCCCAACGTCACGTTCGCGTCCATGGGTAACTACGTCTTCACCACGAAGGTCCTCGTCGAGGCGCTGCGGGCCGACTCGGAGAATCCCGACTCCGACCACGACATGGGGGGCGACATCATCCCCGCGCTCGTCGAGCGGGGCGAGGCTCACGTCTACGACTTCAACGACAACGTCGTCCCGGGCGCGACCGAACGCGATCGTGCCTACTGGCGCGACGTCGGTACGCTCGACGCCTTCTACGACGCTCACATGGACCTCGTGTCGGTCCACCCGATCTTCAATCTCTACAACCGGCGCTGGCCCATCCGCGGTGCCGCCGAGAACCTGCCGCCTGCGAAGTTCGTGCAGGGCGGTCTGGCGCAGGAGTCGATCGTCGGCGCCGGCAGCATCCTGTCGGCCGCCACGGTCCGCAACTCGGTGCTCAGCTCGAACGTCATGGTCGACGACGGCGCGACCGTCGAGGGCAGCGTGCTCATGCCCGGTGTGCGCATCGGCAAGGGTGCGGTCGTGCGACGAGCGATCCTCGACAAGAACGTCGTCGTCGGCGACGGCGAGATCATCGGCGTCGACCTCGAGCGCGACCGTCAGCGGTTCGCGGTGAGCAACGGCGGTGTCGTCGCCATCGGCAAGGGCATCTGGATCTGAGAGCGTGCTGCCCGCCCGGAGGCGGCTGCGCGGATCAGCTGAGGCGCACCGCGCAGAGCAGGCCGTCGCCGAGCGGCAGGACCACCGGAGCGAGACGCTCGTCGTCGGACACCGCGCGGGTCGCCTCGCGCACCGCGAGCACCGTTGCGTCGCGGGCAGCGGGGTCGGCGACGCGTCCGTCGAGCAGGGCGTTGTGCAGCACGATCACCCCACCCGGCCGGAGCAGACGCACCCCTTCGCGCACGAAGTGCGGATGGTCGGCCGGGGTCGCATCGACGAAGACCATGTCGTAGCCGGAGTCGGCGAGTCGCGGCAGCACGTCCAGCGCGCGGCCGTTGATGAGCCGGGTGCGCGACGCCACGACACCCGCCTCGCGGAAGGCGATCTTCGCGGCCCGCTGATGCTCCGGCTCGCTGTCGATGGTGGTGAGCACGCCGTCCTCGCGGAGGCCGTGCAGCAACCACAGTCCGCTCACACCCGCACCGGTCCCGATCTCCACTACCGTCCTGGCGTCGAGCATGCGGGCGAACATCGCGAGGGCGGCTCCGACGGAGGGGGACACCGGGTCGGCGCCCAGATCTTCGGCACGGTCACGCGCCGCGGCGAGCTCGTCGTCCTCGACGACGATGTTCTCGGCGTGGGTCAGGATGCGATCGGCGTTGGTCTGCACCTCACTGAGGCTATCCTCGGCGATTCGTTCGCGCAGGCAGGCGCGCACGGAGAGGTGCCGCCAGTTGTGTGATTCAGGCGGATGACCACGCCCGAACCGATTTTCTCAGGGACGTTTCAGGTTACTCATACGGCGGCCACATCGCCGCGAGGAAAACTGACAATCGGCGAACCGGACGATCGCACCGGTTCACGACTTCGAGGACGCACCGCTCTCGGGGAACGCTCCTGTGAAGGAATATTCCCTGCAGATCGAGTGTTGATAGGCCCTGAAGCCAGTACCACTGCGGTCCCGACGAGGAGGATCCACCGATCCACATGACCCGAGCCCACACTGTTCCCGAGAACGACGCCTCGGCGCTCGAGGCGGACCTGAGCGGCACCGCGGCGTTCGACGCCACCGGGGACCACGCGGCCATGCCGTCGTGGGACGAACTCGTTCGTGAGCACGGCGACCGCGTCTACCGCCTCGCCTACCGTCTTTCCGGCAACGCCCAGGACGCCGAGGATCTCACGCAGGAGACCTTCATCCGCGTCTTCCGGTCGTTGCAGAACTACCAGCCCGGCACTTTCGAGGGTTGGTTGCATCGCATCACCACGAACCTCTTCCTGGACATGGTGCGCCGCCGGAACCGCATCCGGATGGAAGCGCTCCCGGAGGACTACGATCGTGTACCGGCCGCAGGGCCGAACCCCGAGGAGATCTACCACGACGCGCGTCTCGGCGCCGACCTGCAGTCCGCTCTGGACTCGCTCGGACCCGAGTACCGTGCCGCGGTGGTGCTCTGTGACATCGAAGGTCTGTCCTACGAGGAGATCGGTGCCACACTGGGGGTGAAACTCGGTACGGTGCGTAGTCGTATCCACCGAGGCCGCCAGGCACTCCGCGAGTACCTGCGCGAGCATGGAAAGGTCGAAAACGGTCGCGTCGATGCGGGGTAGCCGCCGGGAGGTAGTGATGACGATGGTGCAACCACCTCGCAGATTCGGCTCCACGGAACACCTCGCCAGCGAGGCAATTGCCGCATTCGTCGACGGCGAACTGCGCATGGCGGCCTACATGCGGGCCGCCCAGCATCTGTCGATGTGTCCGGAGTGTGCCGCCGAGGTCGAAGCCCAGCAGCAGGCCCGCCACGCACTGCGGTCCGCTGCCGATCACATACCGCGTATGCCGAGTTCACTGCGCGGTACGCTCAGCAACATCCCGTCCCACCTGTGCGACCCGACCCCGCGCCCTCAGGCGGAGGAAGGCTTCGCCGCGCGCCGCTGGTCGATTCTCCGGCGCCGGTGACCGGACGGGCGGTAACAGGTGATCCGATGCCATCGGTGATACTGGGCTGCGTGACGGACCTAGACGGGGGAGACGGGCACGCGTGACGGCCGAATCTGCGCAGCACACCGGACGGCGGGGCGGCGACGATCGTCGTCGCGACGACGAGCTGCCCCATGCCTCGTCGGGTAAGGACTCCTCGGGCGGAGACTCGTCCGGCAGAGGCTCGTCCGGCAACGCCTCGTCGGGTCTCCCCGACGGAGCGATCGCGCGCCCCGACGACGCTCCCCGTCTCGAACCGCGGCCCGTCTACCGGCCCACCGTCGACCCGGCATCGGCCCGTGTCTTCGGGCGCCCGGCCGGCGCCGAGGGATCGTTCGACTCCTCGGCCCATCCCCGCGTCGTCGACCCGCGCGTCCAGCAGGCACCTCCGACCGATGCGATCCTGGCCGAGGCCTACGGACGGCCGTCCGACGTCGACGAGACGCTCCAGCGTCCCCCTTCGCAGCCCGCGGCCGAGACCGAGGACGACACCGAACCCGATCCCTGGCGCGACCCCGACTCAGCGGTGCGGCTCGGTCCGCCCCTGGCCGGGCAGACCGAGGAGAAGGAACTTCCTCCGGCTCCCGGACTGACCCTGCGTGAGGTGTTGTTCGACCGCCGCGTCCAACCCCGCGCACTCGCGACCCTGGCCGCTGTGGCTGTCGTGATCGGCATGGTCGGCGGACTCGTCGTCGCGCTCGCGACCGCCGACAACGGTTCGCTGACCAGTCGCGGAGTGACGCTGAGCCAGTCGGGTCCCGACGAGGAACTGCCCACCGGCGCGGTCGCGCGTGTCGCCGACACCGTGCTGCCCGCGGTCGTCTCCATCCAGACCACCGTCGGCGGCGACGCCGGCACCGGCTCGGGCGTGGTGATCGACGGTGCCGGTTACATCGTCACCAACAACCACGTCGTTTCGATGGCCGCCGGCAATCCCGATGCGAAGGTACAGGTCACCTTCGATGACGGCACGAAGGTGCCCGCCTCGATCGTCGGACGCGACATCAAGACCGACTTGGCCGTGCTCGCCGTCGAGAACGTCGACAACCTGGTCGTCGCCGAGCTGGGCCGCTCCGAGGACGTCCAGGTGGGCGAGGACGTCGTCGCGGTCGGTTCGCCGCTCGGCCTGAGCAAGACCGTCACCCGCGGCATCGTCAGCGCGCTGCACCGGCCCATGCGGCTCAGCGGGCAGGGCACCGACACCGACGCGGTGATCGACGCCGTCCAGACCGACGCCTCGATCAACCCCGGCAACTCCGGCGGCCCCCTCATCGACATGGAGGGTCGCGTGATCGGTATCAATTCCGCGATCAAGTCGGAGACCGGCGGTTCGGTGGGCCTGGGCTTCGCGATCCCCATCGACGACGTCACCGAGGTGGCGCAGGAGCTGATCCGCACCGGCGAGATGCGGCACCCCGACATCGGCGTGAACGCACGCTCGGTGGTCAACGACGTCGCGAGCGGCGCGGAGGTCGCCAACGTCCGTCAGGACAGCCCGGCCCAGCGCGCCGGCATCGTCGAGGGCGACGTCATCGTCAAGGTCGGCGACCGCGAAGTCACCAGCGCCGACGAGCTCGTCGTGGCGGTCCAGCAGCAGGAGATCGACGAACCGATCACCGTCCAGCTCGTGCGCAACGGCCGTCTCGTCGACGTCGAGGTCACCCCAGTCTCCGACTGAGCGGCCCCTGTCTCGGACAGAACGTCCCAGCCGTGTGATGTGACCTTCCACGTAGGTGCTGCGATCCGGACGAGACCACGTACCCTGGATGCGTGTTCGGCAACATCGGTTGGGGCGAGTTCCTGGTACTCATCGTGGCGGCCCTCGTGGTCCTCGGCCCGGAGCGCCTCCCCGGCGCCGTCTCGTGGGTGGCCAAGTCGCTGCGTCAGGTACGCGACTACGCCACGGGTGCGCGCGACCAGCTCGAGCAGGAATTCGGACCGGAGTTCGACGACCTGCGGCAACCGCTGTCCGAGCTGAACCAGCTGCGCGGCATGACACCGCGGGCCGTGATCACGAAGCATCTGCTCGACGGCGACGACTCGATTCTCACCGGCAATTTCGACAAGCCGTCCTCGGCGGCTCCGGGAACGCCCACCAACGGCGCGGCCCGGCCGAACCTGTCGAAGCCGCTCGCTCCGGACGAGAAGCCGCCGATCGATCCCGACGCCACCTGACAGCTTTCCTACGATCGAGCCCCCGCCGTGAAGCACGGCGGGGGCTCGATCGATATCGGGTTCTTACAGGTGACGCGTGGTGTCGATTCCCAGCGACATGCCGGCCAGTCCGCGCCTGCGCACGGCGAGCTTGTCGGAGATCTCCTCGAGCGCCACCGCGGGCGCCGAGTCGGGCGCCGCGAGGACGATCGGGGTACCGGAGTCGCCGGCCTCGCGCACTGCCGGGTCGAGCGGGATCTGGCCGAGCAGCGGCACCGTCGCGCCCACCGCGCGGGTGAGCCGCTCGGCGACGGCCTGACCGCCGCCGCTGCCGAAGACGTCCATTCGGGTGCCGTCGGGCAGCTCGAGCCACGACATGTTCTCCACCACGCCGGCGATGCGCTGACGCGTCTGCAGCGCGATGGAACCGGCGCGCTCGGCGACCTCGGCGGCTGCCTGCTGCGGCGTCGTCACGACGAGGATCTCGGCGTTGGGGATCAGCTGCGCGACGGAGATGGCGACGTCACCCGTGCCGGGCGGCAGGTCGAGGAGCAGGACGTCGAGGTCGCCCCAGAAGACGTCGGCGAGGAACTGCTGCAGCGCGCGGTGCAGCATCGGGCCACGCCACACCACCGGGGTGTTGCCCTCGGTGAACTGGGCGATGGAGATCGTCTTCACGTCGTGCGCGATCGGCGGCATGATCATCCGCTCGACCTGCGTGGGCTTGGCGGACGTGCCGAGCATGCGGGGGATCGAGTGACCGTAGATGTCGGCGTCGAGCACACCCACCGACAGTCCGCGCGCGGCCATCGCCGCGGCGAGATTGACGGTGACCGACGACTTGCCGACACCACCCTTGCCGGAGGCCACCGCGTAGACGCGCGTGAGCGAACCGGGCTGGGCGAACGGGATGACGGGCTCCGTGGAGTCGCCGCGCAGCGACTTGCGGAGCTCGGTGCGCTGCTCGTCGCTCATCACGTCGAGGGTCACCCGGACCTCGCCCACGCCGGCGACGTCGGCGACGGCCTTGGTGACGCGCTCCGAGATCTCGGTGCGCATGGGGCACCCGGCGGTGGTCAGATAGATCGCCACATCGACGCTGCTGTCGGCGCCGATCTCGATGCTCTTGACCATTCCGAGATCGGTGATGGGCTTGCGGATCTCCGGGTCCTGGACCCGTGCGAGCGCACTGCGGACGTCGGACTCACTGACTGCCATGACGCCCATGGTAGGCGGCACGCCGCTCGCGACCGGATACGGGTCGACGGTGACCCGACGACCGCCTTCGGTCCGGGGTGACCCGACGACCCTCTCCGGACCTCAGTGGATGCGGGGGAGATCCGCGGGGCTCGGGTCGATGCCGGTGGAGTAGGCCGTCGACCAGGCGAGCACGTTCGCCACGTAGGCCATCGAGTTGTTGTAGCGGTGGATCGCCTTCGTCGAGTGCGCGAGGTTGCGCATGTCGAGGCCACCGTCGCACAGGTACTTCGCGGTGGTGAGCGTCGAATCGTACAGGTTCTGGGGATCGGAGACCCCGTCGCCGTTGCCGTCGCCCGCGTACTGGTTCCACGTGGTGGGGATGAATTGCATCGGCCCGACCGCACGGTCGTAGACGGTGTCGCCGTCGAGGGCGCCGCCGTCGGTGTCGTGGATGACGGCCTGGCCGGGCAGGCTGCCGTTGAGCGGCAGTCCGATGACGGGCTCGAGCAGGTTGCCCTTGGCGTCGGCATGACCACCGTTGGCGTGTCCGGACTCGACGCGGCCGATGCCGGCGAGGAGCGTCCAGTGCATGCCGCAGGCGGGATTCTCCTCGGCGAGGATGCGCTCGGCGTTGCGGTAGGCGGCGTAGTTGATGCCGGGGATGCCGAGGGGGCCCTCGTGGAGGACCTCGGGCTCGGGTTCCGGCTGGGGGGCGGCCTTGAAGGTGCGCACGGGTGCCGGTTCGGGCTCGAGCATGATCGTCTGCACGGCGGCGACCGCTTCGGGAATCGCGTTCGCGAGGTCGGCCGAGTCGGTCGACGACGCCGTCGGCTCGGTCTCGTGGTGAGCTGCACCCATCAGCGCTCGCGGCGACGCACCCGCGGTGGTCGCGGCTGCGGCGACCAGTCCGACCGGAACGAGTCCGGTCATCGCGATGACGGAATTTCGCCGAAGCTTCGAATCCGACGGTTTGGCGTGGCGGCCCAATGGATAACCCTCCCTCGGGTGCCTCGGAACGAGACACCTTCGTTACGTGCCGGGCCGAGGTTACAGCATTCGATGCCTTTCCGTTACTCAAACGTGATGTAACGGGGTCGTATGCGTACTGCTGTGGCCCGTCCGTGCTGGTCCGGTGGGTCGGGTGGGGTGAAAGAAAAAGATGACGACACGCGTGTCGTGCGTGGCGTCACCTCACGTGTGTGCCGGGAGTTATTCGCAGAAGGCGGGCACCAGGCAGGGGAGTTCGGGCAACTCCGGCATCGGCGGCGGAGCCGGGATGTTCTGTTCGGGTGCCTGCTGAGCCGGAGTGTCGGCGGGCGCTTGCTGGGCCGGCTGAGGTGTCGCCTCCGGAGCGGGCGCGGTGACCGCCGGAGCCGGCGCGGCGGCCGCGACATCCGAGGCGTTCGGAACGGGCCGCGCCGGGATCGGAGCGAGATCGGCGGGAGCCACCTCGGCGGCCTTCGAATACGCACCGGACCAGTGCCGGACATTCGCCAGATAGTCCGGTGACGGATCGACCGACGCCACCGCCCGCGCCTCCCCGTCCGGCTCGCGCAGGTTTCCGCCCTCCGCGCACATCCGGGCACCGGCGGCCAGGGTCGCGTCGAAGATGTTCTGTGGATCGGCGGTGCCGTCCGCGTTGCCGTCCGCCGAGTACTGCTCCCACACCGCGGGGGCCAGGCGCATCGGCCCGAGCAGCCCCTCCGGGGTGACGACCGGCGCGGTCAGCGTGCCCAGGATGTCGGTGCGTCCCCCGTCCGCGTGTCCGGAGTTCAGGCGCCCGACGGCGGCGAGCAGATTCCACGGCAGGCCGCACTCGGGAGAGTCGATGGCCAGCTGCATCTCGGCCGCGCGATAGGCGTAGAAGACGAGTTCGGGGATCGCGAGCGGCCCGTCGCCGAGGGCCGCCGCACCCCCTGCCGCGGCCACGGCATCGGGCGGAAGCTGGGTGAGCGGGTCGCTCGGGCTGCGCAGCGGTTGCGCCTCGCGCACCTCGCCGGGGAGCACGCCCACCGCCGGAGCGGCGCTCGGCTCGGTCTCGGCGGACGTCGTCTCCGCCACCACCGTCGCCGACGACGCTGTCGCCGCGAGTCCGGCAGCGACGATCACCGGCATCGCCAGCGCGACCTTCCACCGCACGCGATCACCCTCCTCCGATCGTCCGTCCGACTGATGTGACGAAGGTTACAGAAGGGTGTCGGGTTGTGTGCAACGGGGCGTGCCGGACAACAGGACGGGGTCCCTCAGTGACGGGGCCCGCGGGTGCGTGGAGTGCCGGCGTCGTCCTCGTTCTCGTCGTCGATCAGCAGGGCGCGCAGATCGTCGAGTTCGCGACGCAGATAGTCGCGGGTCGCGACCTCACCCACCGCGAGTCGCAGAGCCGCGAGTTCGCGTGCCAGGAACTCGGTGTCGGCCTTGGTCTGCTCGGCGCGGGCGCGATCCTCCTCGAGAGATACGCGGTCGCGGTTCTCCTGCCGGTTCTGCGCCAGCAGGATCAACGGCGCCGCATAGGCGGCCTGCGTCGAGAAGGCCAGGTTGAGAAGGATGAAGGGATAGGGATCCCACTGCAGTCCGACCGCGGCGATGTTGAGGGCGATCCACACGATGACGACGATCGTCTGGATGGCGAGATAACGGCCCGTTCCGAGGAACCGGGCGATCGACTCGCTGACCCGGCCCACCGCCTCGGCGTCGAAGTTGAAGCGGAACCTCGACGCCTGTGGGGTCTCGAGGCGCGAGCGGCCCTGCGTGCTGCGGTCACTCATCCTCGATGTCCTCCTCGCGCCAGTCCTCCGGCAGCAGATGGTCGAGCACGTCGTCGACGCTCACCGCGCCGAGCAGGTGCCCCTCGTCGTCCACCACCGGACCGCAGACCAGGTTGTACGTCGCGAAGTACCGGGTGACGGTGGTCAGGGCGTCGTCGGGGGCCAGGCGCGGCAGGTCGTCGTCGACGACCCCTCCCACCAGGCTCGCAGGCGGTTCCCGGAGCAATCGTTGCAGATGGACACAGCCGAGGTACTTGCCGGTGGGCGTCGCGGTGGGCGGCCGCACGACGAAGACCATCGACGCCAGGGCGGGACTCAGATCCGGATTGCGGGCGCGGGCGAGCGCTTCGGCCACCGTGGTCGCCGGCGTCAGCACGACCGGCTCGGGGGTCATCAGACCACCGGCGGTGTCGGGGGAGTGCTCGAGCAGGCGGCGCACCGGCTCGGAGTCCTCGGGGTCCATGCGTTGCAGGAACGACTCGGCATCCGTCGCAGGCAGCTCACCGAGGAGGTCGGCGACGTCGTCGGGATCCATCGCCTCGAGCACCGCGACCGCCCGGTCGAGGCCGAGCTGGGTGAGCAGGTCGGTCTGGTCGTCGGAGGGCAGCTCCTGCACGATGTCGGCGAGGCGTTCGTCGTCGAGCGCCGCGGCGACCTCGGTGCGTCTCTTGATCGGCAGGTCGCGCAGGGCGTTCGCGACGTCCGGCGGGCGCATGTCCTCGAACTGCAGGAGCAACTGCGCGACACCCTGTCCGGGCATCGACAGTGCCTGCTGGGTGAGTCCGTGCACGTGCGGCCATTCCACGATGTGGATGGGGGAGCGGCGCGCGAGCCGGCCGCGATGGCGACGCACCGCCACGCGGGCGACGACCCAGTCGCGGGTGCGCATGAGCTCGAGCCCCAGATCCACCACGACGGCGTCGACACCCATCAGGTCCGGCAGCTCCGGGTCGTCGACGCGCACACGCGAATCGAGGACCTGACCGAGGGCGAGCACTTCCGAGGGCCGCTGGGTGAACCGGCGCAGACTGACGTTGCCGGTGACGAGGGTGACCGCACCGGGTTCGATCGCGGTCACGCGCAGCATCGGGACGAAGATCCGCTTGCGGGTGGGCAGTTCGACGACGAGCCCCAGCGCACGAGGCGGCTGACGTCCCACTCGTATGGTCAGCACGACATCGCGGACGCGGCCGATGGACTCGCCGTCGGGGCCGAGAACGACCAGTCCGGCCAGCCGCGCGACGAAGACCTTGCTCACTGCTGCCATGATTGCCAGGCTAGAGCGTGCCCACGCTGTTCCCGGAACTCGGAGGTCTGGTCAGGTCATGTCGTTTTCGTTCAGGCCCCGAAGATCGGTACTCGCGGTTCCCGGCAGCAGCCGGAAGATGATCGACAAGGCCAAGGGCCTTCCCGCCGACGAGATCTTCCTCGATCTCGAGGACGCGGTGTCGCCGCTGGCCAAGGAGCAGGCCCGCAGCACCATCGTCGAAGCTCTGAACGAGGACGGCTGGGGCGACCAGATCAAGGTCGTGCGCGTCAACGACTGGACCACGGACGCGACCTATCTCGACGTCGCGACGGTCGTCGGTGGTGCCGGCGCGAATCTCGACGCGATCCTGCTGCCGAAGGTGCCCGACGCGAGCCACGTGAAGGCGCTCGACCTGCTCCTCACGCAGGTCGAGAAGGCCCACGGTCTCGAGGCGGGACGGATCGGTATCGAACCGCAGATCGAGAACGCCATCGGGTTGACGAACATCAACGAGATCGCGACGGCGAGCCCGCGCGTGCAGACACTCGTGTTCGGTCCGGCAGACTTCATGGCGAGCATCAACATGCGCACCCTCGTCGTCGGTGAGCAGCCCGAGGGTTACGACGTCGGCGACGCCTACCACCACATCCTCATGACGATCCTCATGGCCGCGCGTGCGCACGGGCTGCAGGCCATCGACGGCCCCTACCTCCAGATCCGCGACGTCGACGCCTTCCGCCGGTCGGCGCAGCGCACCGCCGCCCTGGGCTTCGACGGCAAGTGGGTGCTGCACCCGAGCCAGATCGACGCGGCCAACGAGGTCTTCAGCCCCCGGCAGGAGGACTACGACAAGGCCGAGATGATCCTCGACGCCTACGAGTGGCACACCTCGGCCGAGGGCGGCGCCCGCGGTGCCGCGATGCTCGGCGACGAGATGATCGACGAGGCGAGCCGGAAGATGGCCCTCGTGATCTCCGCGAAGGGCCGGGCCGCGGGGTTGCAGCGCACCCAGAAGTTCGAGCCGCCGGCCTCCTGACGGGAACGACCAGGAAAAAGAACATATCGGGCGAACCATCGCGGCGTGCCGGTCCCCGTCGAGGCAGAATGGAGACCGGCGCCGCGACCGTCGGCGCGCATCGCGAAGGAGCCGAAACGACATGACGAATCCCCTCGGACCCGGTCGCCAGGTACCCGGTCTGCCGACACCTCCCACGGGCTGGCCCGTCGGTTCGTACCCGACCTATGCCGAGGCGCAACGGGCGGTCGACCACCTGGCCGATCAGAACTTCTCCGTCGAGGACGTCACCATCGTCGGTGTCGATCTCATGCAGGTCGAACGGGTCACCGGTCGGCTCACGTGGCCGAAGGTGATCGGCGGCGGCATCGTCTCGGGCGCATGGCTCGGCGTGTTCTTCGGTCTCCTGCTCGGCATCTTCTCCACCGACTTCCTCGGCCCGCTGCTCGTCGGCCTCGTCGGCGGCATCATCTTCGGCCTCATCTCGGCGAGCATCCCGTACGCCGCGACCCGCGGTCAGCGCGACTTCTCGTCCACCATGCAGCTCGTCGCCGGCCGCTACGACGTGCTGTGCCAGCCGCCCACCGCCGAGAAGGCGCGCGACATCCTCGCCAAGCTCGCCATCTGATCGTCTCGCGGTCGCGTGTTCGCCGAGAACGGCACTCGTCGTGATCGGCCTCGCGCCACTACTGTCGATCCCATGCCCGACCTCGATTCGGTGGCCGATGCCCTCTAC
The DNA here is from genome assembly GCF_001886355.1 of Rhodococcus sp. 2G. Classification (NCBI taxonomy): domain Bacteria; kingdom Bacillati; phylum Actinomycetota; class Actinomycetes; order Mycobacteriales; family Nocardiaceae; genus Rhodococcus; species Rhodococcus sp. 2G. The sequence continues at coordinate 628,060 of NZ_CP018063.1, forward strand.
GGCCTCGACCCAGGAGACTTCGTGGCGGCCCGCTCCGAATTCGCGGCGCAGGCACGCGAAGCGGGCGACCGCGAGCTGACGGCGGCCATCGGCAGACTGCGCAAACCGACGGTCGCGGCCTGGATGGTCAACCTGCTCGCCCGCGAACGGGCCGACGAACTCGCGGCGTTGCTCGACATCGGATCCGCCCTGCGCACCGCGCAACGACGACTGTCCGGCAGCGAGATGCGGAAACTGTCGGAGCAGCGTCGCCGGGTGGTCGCCGCGCTCGAGCGCGACGCGGGTCGGCTCGCCGCCGACCGCGGCCGCACCGTCTCGGAGAGCGCACTGCGTGAGGTGGGGCGCACCCTCAACGCCGCGTTGTCGGATCCCGGCATCGGGGAGCAGGTCCGGCAGGGCCGACTCGACGCGATCGTCGAGTCCGACGGTTTCGGCGACCTGTCGGCGATGCCGCTCACCGTCGTCCGCGGAGGGTCGGAGGAGGACGACGAGGACGACCGGACGGCAGCGGGGAAGTCTGCACGCAAGAGCAAGGGCGAGCGCGAACCCACGGAGCGCGAGAAGGCGGACCAGGCGGCTCGCGAGGCGGAGATCGACGAGGCCGCTGCCGCTCTCGACTCGGCGCACAACGCGGCCGAGGAAGCGCGCGAAGCCGCGTCGGCGGCAGAGCAGGAGCTGGCCCGTCACGAGGAGGAGGTCGCCGAGCTGCGGGCGAAGCTCGAACACGCAGAGCAGCAACGCACCTTCGCGCGCCGCGCCGCCGCCGAGGCGAAGAAGCGGGTGGTCGCCGCCGAACGTGCCGTCTCGGCCGCCGAGGTCGACCTCGCCCGGACGAAGAACTGAGCTGTCAGGAATGCGCCTTCGCGTGCGCGACGAATTTGCGCTGCCAGGGCGTCTCGACCGCGCGCGGATGGTAGTGCCGCCGAACGAAGTCGACCGCCTCCTCCGGGGAGAGCCCGTCGAGGACGGCGAGGCACGCCAGTGCGGTGCCGGTGCGGCCGCGTCCACGCCCGCACGCGATCTCCACCCGCTGTCTTCCCGCGCGGATCCACGCCTCGTACAGGATGGCGAGAGCGTCCTCCGGGTCGCGTGGCGTGCGGAAGTCGGGCCAGTGGATCCACCGCGACTCCCATTCGAACGGTGCTGCCGGGGGGCGGCCGAGGAGATACACCCCGAAGTCGGGAAACGGCTCGCCGAACACCGGTCTGCGCATCCCGCGTCCCCGCACGAGTCGGCCGGAGGGCAGCTGCAGCACCCCGGTGTCTGCTGGATCCCACTCGCGTCGCACGCTGGAAACCTACCCGCCCGGAGCCGGTGTACCGAACGTCACGGCCGTTCACCCGCGGTGCAAGTTCGCGGTCGATAGTGTCGTTCCATGGGTGAGCGAACGGAACCGGAGATCAGAGTTCTGGAGTCGGAAGCCGAACTGCGGGAGGCGTCCGCGCTGTTCCGCACGGCGATGGTGGGTCTGCCCTCGTGGCCCGAGGTTCCCGACGGGACGGTGAGCCGCTACCTCGAGGCCGGCCGCACGTGGGGTGCTTTCCTCGACGGCATGCTCGTCGGGACAGTCGACGCCACGAGCGGAAATCTCGCCCTGCCCGGCGGCGCCCGGGTGCCGCACGCGGCGGTCACCCACATCGGTGTGCTGCCCACCCACACGCGTCGCGGCGTGATCTCCGGACTCGTGCACCGGCAGTTGAGCGACGCGCGCGACCGCGGTGAGATCCTCGCGACGCTGCGTGCCTCCGAAGCGACCATCTACGGCCGGTTCGGCTACGGCGTCGCCTCGACTTCGGTGTCCGTCGACGTCGACGTGCGTGGTGCCGCACTGCGTCCCGACGTGCCCGAGTCCGGAGCGGTGCGTCTGCTGACCTATCCGGAGGCGTGGGACGTGCTGGCGCAGATCCATTCCCGTCATCTGCCGCCGCGCCCCGGCATGATCGATCGGTCGGAGTACTGGTGGAACTCGCGCCGGTGGCGGGCCGACTCGCTCACCGATCCGATGTACGTGGCGGTGCACGGCGAACCGGGACAGGAGGACGGTTTCGTCCGGTACCACCCCGTCGACACGCAGGGGTGGTTCACCAGTCGCAACCGCACCGTCGTGGTCGACGACTTCTTCGCCCCCTCGCCCGCGGCGTACGCCGGCCTGATCCGGTTCCTGCTCGACCTCGACCTGGTCGACACCTTGCGGTTCGCGGCACTTCCGCAGGACGACCAACTCCCGCTCATGCTCGGCGACGCGCGTGCCGTGCACTTCCGCTCGGTCTCGGACGAGACGTGGTTGCGCATCCTCGACCTCGATCGGGCGCTGTCGGCGCGGAGTTACCGAGGCTTCGGCTCGGTGACCGTGGAGGTGACCGATCCGGTGCTGACCGACAACGCCGGTGTCTTCGAGATCTCCGCCGACGGCGTGGCGCGCACCGCGGGACCGGCCGACCTGATGATCGACATCGCCGACCTCGGTGCGCTCCTGCTCGGCCGGCAGGGCTGGCACCGGATGGTCGACGCGGGGCGCGCCCGGGTGCACCGGCCCGAGGCCGTCGACACCGCTGACCTGCTGTTCTCCTGGCCCCAGGCGCCCTTCTCGGGGACCTCCTTCTGACCTCGTCGTCGTGCCGATTCCGTTCCGGATGTACGCCCTGCTCGTTTTGCTACGGCTGGCCGGTACGGGCGTTATCGTCGGATCACGAGGTCCCCGATGCGAGCGGAGTCACGCATGAGACGGTCGGGCAAGAGCCGGCGGACGAGCCGAGCGGTCACAGCTTCCGCGGCTGCTGTGCTCTTGGCGTCGGGGCTGGCCGCGTGCGGCAGCGACGACGAGGGTGTCGTCCTGTCCTTCTACACGGCCGCCGACGGTGCCGAGCAGTACGCGCAGGCCGCGGAGGTGTGCACCGCGGAGGCGGGCGGCCGATATCGCGTGCAGCAGAGGACACTTCCGAAGAACGCCGACGACCAGCGACTGCAGTTGGCGCGGCGGCTGACGGGTAACGACCCGGGGCTCGACCTCATGACCCTCGACGTCGTGTGGACGGCCGAGTTCGCCGAGGCCGGGTGGGCGCTGCCGCTGTCCGACGATGTTGCAGCCGCGGTCTCCGAGGGCACCCTCGAAGGTCCCCTCGAATCGGCGACCTGGCAGGACCGGCTGTACGCCGCACCGCTCAACACCAACACCCAGTTGCTCTGGTACCGAAAGGATCTCATGCCGGACGGGCAACCTCCGGAGACCTGGGACGAGATGATCGAGATTGCGAGCGGCCTCGCCGAGGAGGGCCGGCCGTCGTGGATCGGTGTGCAGGGCCGGCAGTACGAGGGGCTGATGGTGTGGTTCAACACCTTGCTCTCGAGCGCCGGAGGCTCGGTGGTGGGGGAGGACGGTGTCACCGTCACCCTCACCGACAACGACGCGGCGGTGACCGCGCTCGACATCATGAAGCGCGTTGCGACCGCGCCCGGCGCCGATCCCTCCCTGAACCAGGCCGACGAGGCGGCCGTCCGTCTCGGTATGGAGAGCGGGCGCACCGCGTTCCAGGTCAACTGGCCGTTCGTCCTGCCGGGCATCATGGAGAACGAGGGGGCCCTGCCCTTCATCGACGAGAACGGCAACGTCACCTCGGAGAACACCGGCAACACGGTCCTCACCGTCGACGGTGAGCAGAATTTCCTTCCCGCGCCGTACCCCTCGGTGATCCCCGGCGAGCCCGCCCAGGTCACCATCGGCGGGTTCAACATCGCCGTCGCCCGCACGAGCACCCACCCGGATCTCGCGTTCGAAGCGATGCAGTGCCTGCGCAACGAGGAGAACCAGCGCAACAACGCCATCGGTGGCGGCGTGCCGCCGACGCTCGCGGCGCTGTACGACGACCCCGATTTCCAGGAGGCCTATCCGGCCTGGCGTGAGGTCCGCGCCGGTCTCGAGAACGCCGCGGTGCGTCCCGCTTCACCGGCCTACCAGAGCATTTCGACACTGGTGACGGCCACCCTCAACCCGGTCGACCAGATCGATCCGCCCCGCACCGTCGAGGAACTCGCCGAGCAGGTGCGCAAGGCGGTCAATTCGGAAGGACTGATCCCGTGACCGCCGTCGAATCGACACCGACCGACGAGACCCCGAAGGAACCGTCGACGAAGACGAAAGCAGCGCTGTCCGAGGGGAAGAAGGCCGAACGGCGACTCGGTCTGCTGCTCGTCGCACCCGCCGCGATCGTGATGCTCGCCGTCACGGCCTATCCGGTGGGATACGCCGTCTGGCTCAGTCTGCAGCGTTACGATCTGCGCTTCCCCGACGAACGGCGCTTCGTCGGACTGTCGAACTATGTCGCGGTGCTCAGCGACGGATTCTGGTGGCAGGCCTTCATCGTCACCTCGCTCGTCACCCTGGTCTCCGTCGCGATCGAGTTCGTGCTCGGCCTCGCGATCGCACTCGTCATGCACCGCACCATCGTCGGCAAGGGCATCGTGCGCACGGTGGTGCTGATCCCGTACGGCATCGTCACCGTCGCCGCCGCCTACAGCTGGTACTACGCGTGGACCCCGGGCACGGGCTATCTCGCGAACCTGCTGCCCGACGGCAGCGCCCCGCTCACCGACCAGATCCCGTCCCTGGCGATCATCGTGCTCGCCGAGGTGTGGAAGACCACGCCGTTCATGGCACTGCTGCTCCTCGCCGGCCTCGCACTCGTCCCCGACGATCTGCTCAAGGCGGCGCAGGTCGACGGCGCCGGAGCGTGGACACGTCTGGTGCGGATCATCGTGCCGCTGATGAAACCGGCGATCCTCGTCGCCCTGCTCTTCCGCACGCTCGACGCCTTCCGCATCTTCGACAACATCTATGTCCTCACCCGCGGTGCCAACGGCACCGGATCGGTGTCGATCCTCGGTTACGACAATCTGTTCCGGGCCTTCAACCTCGGCATCGGGTCGGCGATCAGCGTCCTGATCTTCCTGTGCGTCGCGATCATCGCGTTCGTGTTCATCAAGTTGTTCGGTGCATCCGCGCCCGGCTCGGACGAAGGGGGCCGATGATGGCCGAGACCAGGAAACGGACCCTGTCGTGGTCGGCGGTGAACCTGATCGTCCTGCTCTACGCACTCGTCCCGGTGCTGTGGATCGCGAGCCTGTCGTTCAAGCCGCCCGGCACCATCCAGGACGGCCGGTTCATCCCGCAGCAGTGGACGCTCGACAACTACCGCGGCATCTTCCGCACCGACGCGTTCACGAGCGCGCTGATCAACTCCATCGGCATCGGCCTGATCGCCACGGTCATCGCGGTGATCCTCGGGACGATGGCCGCCTACGCGATCGCCCGGCTCGACTTCCCCGGTAAGAAGATTCTGGTGGGCGTGGCGCTGCTCATCGCGATGTTCCCCCAGATCTCCCTCGTCAGCCCGCTGTTCGAGATCATGCGTGGCCTCGGACTGTTCGACACGTGGGCGGCGCTGATCCTGCCGTACATCACCTTCTCGCTACCGCTCGCGATCTACACCCTGTCGGCCTTCTTCAAGGAGATCCCGTGGGAACTCGAGAAGGCCGCGAAGATGGACGGCGCGACACCGGGTCAGGCGTTCCGGAAGGTCGTGGCCCCACTCGCCGCTCCCGGCATCATCACGGCGGCGATCCTGGTGTTCATCTTCTGCTGGAACGACCTGCTGTTCGCGATCTCGCTGACCTCCACCGAGCGGTCCATCACCGCACCCGCCGCGATCGCGAACTTCACGGGTGCATCGCAGTTCGAGGAACCGACCGGCTCGATCGCGGCGGCGGCCGTCGTCATCACGATCCCGATCATCGTGTTCGTCCTGATCTTCCAACGTCGAATCGTCGCCGGACTGACCTCCGGCGCAGTGAAGGGATAACTATCGTGGCCGAGATCGTGCTCGACAAGGTGACGAAGGAATATCCGGACGGAGCGAAGGCCGTCAGCGACGTGGATCTCGAGATCGCCGACGGCGAGTTCATCATTCTCGTCGGCCCGTCCGGGTGCGGAAAATCCACGACGCTCAACATGATCGCCGGTCTCGAGGACATCTCCGACGGCGAGCTGCGCATCGCGGGTGAGCGTGTCAACGAGCGGGCACCGAAGGACCGCGACATCGCGATGGTCTTCCAGTCCTACGCGCTGTACCCGCACATGTCGGTGCGCGACAACATCGCGTTCCCGCTCACCCTCGCGAAGGTGTCCAAGGACGAGATCGCCCGCAAGGTCGACGAGGCGGCCCGGATCCTCGATCTCACACAGCATCTCGACCGCAAGCCCGCCAACCTGTCGGGCGGTCAGCGGCAACGCGTGGCCATGGGTCGTGCGATCGTGCGCAGCCCCAAGGCGTTCCTCATGGACGAGCCGCTGTCGAATCTCGACGCGAAGCTGCGCGTGCAGATGCGCACCGAGATCGCGCGCCTGCAGAAGCGTCTCGGGACCACGACGGTGTACGTCACGCACGACCAGACCGAGGCGATGACGCTCGGCGACCGCGTCGTCGTGATGCGCGGTGGGATCGTGCAGCAGGTCGGGGCGCCGCAGGAGTTGTACGACCATCCGCGGAACCTGTTCGTCGCCGGCTTCATCGGATCGCCGTCGATGAACTTCGTTCCGGGGCAGATCGAGAACGGTTCGATCCGCACCTCGTTCGGCGAGTTCCGGTTGCCCGACGAGCGATGGGAGACCGTGCGTCGCAACAATCCGTCGCGCGAGGTGGTCGTCGGTATCCGTCCGGAGCACTTCGAGGACACCGACCTGCTCGACCCGACCCAACGGGAGACGGGCGTGACCTTCTCCGCCGAGGTCGACGTGCTCGAGTCGATGGGCTCCGACAAGTTCGCGTACTTCACGGCCGAGGGGCCGGGCGTGCACTCGAAGGACCTCGACGAACTCGCCGCCGACGCCGGTGCCGACATGTCGGCCGAATCGCTGGTCGCGCGATTGTCGGTGGAATCGCAGGCCACCAAGGGCGGGACCGTGCAGTTGTGGTTCGACAGGGCGAAGATCGCCTTGTTCGATCAGGAGACCGGCGCGAACGTCACCCTCTGACAAACCGGCTTCGGTGGATCCGACCCCGGAAAACGGGGTCGGATCCACCGAAGCCGTCAGCGGGGTGCGCGGCTACGGAGCTCGTCGACGATCTCCTCGCTCCACACGTGCCGCCGCACGAGCCGGTACCGCTCGCTCGCGATCCACAGATACACCTCGGCGTCGGTGCGTGAGCGCAACATCCCCGCTTCCCGGGCCATCGCGACGACGGGGACGAATTCCTCCTCGTACCAGCGCCGCGCGACCTCCTCGCGGGTGAGGTACTCGCCGAGATCCTGCATCAAGCGGAAACCCCACGCCTCGACGGCCTCGGCCAGTTCGGCGTATCCCCACGGGTCGGACACGCGGATCGTGTCCTGGGCCGCGCCGTGCAGGGGAACGCGGCCGAGAAACATCCTGAAGTGGTCCTTGCGCACGAGATCGGGACGGGCGGTGATGCCCTCCGCGGGCACCTTCGTGGTGATCTCGGTGACGTAGGCGTCGATGGTGCGGTCGCCCTGCGCGTAGGCGATGGACACACGGTGGTGCCCGTCCTGCACGAAATGCATCGGTCCCACCCGGTACACGGAGATCGGGGGCATGGCCTCGCCGCGCCGCCGCGCGGCCGCGATGCGTTCCCACCTGGCGCGCAGGCGTGCCGAGGTGGGGCGGAAACGACGGTCGAAGTCGTCGGCACGGTCGACGCTGCCGACGATCGAGGCGACCTCGATGATCTGCAACCCGAGTCGCCGTTCACCGAGGCGTCCGAGGGCTGCGACGACGTCGTCGAAGGGCAGCACCGTGTTGACGTCGGCCGGTTCGCGGCGCAGCCATGCGATCAGCCGGGCGTACTCGGCGCGCCGGCGTTGCCGGGCGAAATCGTCGCCGGCATCGGAGACCGGAAAACCGGTGTCGCGAGCCACGCGTCGACGGTACCGCGCGGTGCACAGGTCCGGGTGTGAACCGCATGTGCGGGGACGGGGACTACATTGCAGGGGTGACCGACGCAGTTCTCGCCACCGTCCGCAGCCACCTCACCGAGCATCTGACCGTGCCGGGGGATCCGGAGCCGGAATCGGCGTCGGTGACCTTCCTCGGTCTCGAACCGATCGAGGTCCTCCGCTTCCGTGGTGCAGAGCTCCTGCGGTACGCGACCCTGGGGTGCTCCCGGCACCCGATGGGCGACCCGACCGACATGGTGGCCGACCCGACGCGCGGGCCGCGTGCCGAACTGGTGCTCAGCCTGCGCGACGACGAGGGCGTCACCGCCGGCGTCCACCGCACCCTCGCGGTGCTCGCGGCGCTGCCCGCCGTGGAGGGTGTGGTCCTCACCGACGACGCCCTGCTCGATCTCGGGGAACCGCTGTGGCCGGGTGCTCCGTTCACCGCGGTGTTGCTCGAGGCGGCCGACGTGCCGTCGCTGGAGTTGCCCGAGCCCTCCGATCCGGTCCACTTCTTCGAGGCCCGCCCGATCACCGGTACCGAAGCGGCCTGGAAGCGGCTGAAGGGAACCGAAGCGCTGCGCGAGGCGTGGGAGGAAGCGGGCATCGACCTGAGCGACCCGCGCCGGGCGCAAGCACGTCTGTGACCGTCCCGGTTCTCACGGACCGCGCGCTCGGACGCGCCACGCTGGCCCGCCGTCACCCCCGCGGCACGACCACTCCGAGCGATCCGGCACCGAGGCACACGGTCGTGCCGGGGGTGGACGAGCGCGCCTGCAACGCCGACCCGTCCCCGGAGACGCGGACATACACCGTCCCGAGTCCTTCGGTGACGGGGACCGGAACGGATGCGCGGCCGGGGAAGCCGAGGTCGATCGTGCCGTCGGCGGAGGCCCGGTAGTTCACCTGCACGGTCCACTCCCAGTCGCCCGCGGGGGAATCGAGCGGCACGGCCGTGACGGCGTCGGTGGTGACGCGATGGCCACAGTCGGGCTCGGGGCCGGGCGGGACGAGGCGCAGCGGCAACAGGTCGGCAGGAGTGCGGTGACCGAGATCGTCGAGGACCCACAGGTCGGTCGCGTGGTTGCGGATGTCGGACCGGACGGGCAGCGCGGAGAAGACGGACCCCACCAGGTTGTGCGGGTAGGTGACGGGCAGCAGGATCCATACCGACACCGGGTGATCGAGCACGGGCTCGTCGGGCCGGGCCGTGAGCGCCGCCTTCGCCGCCCCGAGATAATCGCCCGTCGGATTGTCCGACCAGCTGCGCGCGAACGTCACGGTCGACCACAGGGAGCCGACGGTGAACACGGCCGCGCAGGTCCAGGCGGCCGCACGCACGGCACGAGGACGGGACGTCGTGCCTCGTCGCGGGGCGCGCAGGATCAGCGCCGCGGCGATCGCGACGACCACGGCGGAGTCGGCGAAGTAGCGCAGAGTGCGCGCGAGTTCGTAGGTGGTCTCCGGACCGAAGCGGGTGCTGATCATCGCCGCGAGCGAGGCCAGGATGTAGGCGATCACAGCGAACCACACGGGCCCGGTCCGCCGTCGCCGGCGCACCGTCCACGCTGCGGCGCCCGCGACAGCGAGCCACGCGACCACGACGAGCACGAGCGGGGGATCGGCCCAGGGCGGGCTCGGATTCCACCGCTCCCATTCCCAGGGACCCCCGAGCAGCGACGGCAACAGCCCGTAGGAGATGCCGTGATGGGTCAACCCGGCCACCATCGACCACGGCGGGATCCCGAACCGGGATTCGACGATCGTCGAGTAACAGACCGCCCACACGACCAGCACGGCCGCCGAGCCGAGCCACAACGGCCGGGCCTGCGCCCACGTGCTGCGGATCGGCCGAACGAGTCCGTCGACGTGGTGTGCGAGGGCGACCGTCGCGAACGCGGCGAACGGAACGAGGACCGACTTCTCGAAGAACACCAGCGCCACAGCGGTGACGACGAGGGCGCTCACGATATGACGGCGCCGGCCGGTCCTGCTGTACTGCAGCGCATCTCCCGCCACCCAGGCCAGTGCGGCCTGCAGCGGCAACGCGTTGAGCGCGGCCGACCACCACGCGAAGGCCGGAAGCGTCAGCGGCGTGAGGAGATAGAACAGCAACGGTCCCCACAGAGCGCGTCGCGGGCCGAGCAGCAACCAGAGCACCCGCAGCACCGCCAGCGAGGCGAGCAACTGACCGATCACGAGCGAGGCCGCCGCCGGCCACCATTCCAGCGGCGCGATCGCCGTGGCGATCCCCGCCACGAGGAAGGCGGCGGGCATCAGGTGACCATCGTGGTCGTACCGCAGGAAGGCGTCGGACAGCAGCGGATACGACCCCGCGCGCCCGACGAGGATCAGGTCGTCCCAGTAGAACTCGCCGGTCGCGGCCACCACGGTCCGGAGGATCGTCTGCAGCAGGATCAGCGCGAGGGCGACGGCGAGCACGTGGCGCCGAGGAGATCGCGCAGCCTGCGCAGCGCGTGTCGAGGGGCGGTCGAGTTCGGTGGTCACAACCAGTTGTTGCGCCTGAAGGTGACGAACAGTCCCACGGTGATCGCGACGATCGCGGAGAGCACGACGTAATAGCCGTATTGCCAATGCAGTTCGGGCATGCGATCGAAGTTCATGCCGTAGATCCCGGCGATCATCGTCGGCACGGCGGCGATCGCGACCCACGCGGAGATCTTGCGCATGTCGGTGTTCTGCTGCACGGTGACCTTCGCGATCGCCGCGTCGAGCAGCGTGCCGAGCGTCTCGTCGAAGGCCGCGATGCGGTCGGACACCGTGGTGTGGTGGTCGGCGACGTCGCGGAAGTAGCGCCGGACGTCCTTCGGGATCGGGTTGCCCGGCGCCCGGATGAGTTGCTGCAGTGGTTCGGCGAGCGGCACGACGGCGCGGCGCAACTGCACGATCTCGCGCTTGAGCATGTAGATCTGGTCGACCGCGATCCGCGTGTCGGGGGTGAACACGAGTTCCTCGATGTCGTCGACGTCGGGTTGCACGGCCGTGGTGACGGCGAGATAGGAGTCGACCACGTGGTCGGCGATCGCGTGGAGCACGGCCGCCGGACCGCGGGACAGATGATCGGGGTCGCGTTCGAGGCGCTTGCGCACGTGCGAGAGCTCGGAGTGGTCGCCGTGCCGCACGCTCACGATGAAGTCGGGGCCGGTGAACAACATGATCTCGCCGGTCTCGACGATGTCCTTGGTGGTCGTCACCGACTCGTGCTCGATGTAACTGACGGTGCGCAGCACCAGGAACAGCACGTCGTCGTAGCGCTCGAGCTTCGGGCGCTGGTGGGCGTGGACGGCGTCCTCGACCATCAGCTCGTGGAGTCCGAAGGTGTGCGAGACGTTCGTCATCTGCTTCTCGTCGGGGTGGTGCAGCCCGAGCCACACGAATCCCGTACCGCGCCGACGTACCTCTGCCACCGCCTCGGTGTGGCTGTAGCGGCCGGGCAGGCGGTGCCCGTCGACGTAGACCGCGCAGTCGACCACCGCTTGCTCGGTGGGGACCGGGGGAGTGGGGCCGCGACGGGTGGCACGAGAAGGCTGGTGCGGCATGTTGTCCTTCCTCACGGCATGCCGCTGGGACGCGGCCCGGTCGCAGGCCCGCGGCGCGGCGGTCGCCCGTCGACGGGGACCGGGCGGGGCAGCTCCAATCATGCTAGCCCGCCGACCTGACAGACTGGTGGCGTGCGTATCGATCTCCACACCCACTCGTCCGCATCGGACGGCACCGACCGTCCCGCGGAACTGGTCCGTGCCGCTGCCCGGGCGGGTCTCGACGTCGTGGCCCTGACCGACCACGACACGACCGCGGGATGGGACGAGGCCGCAGCGGCCCTGCCGACGGGCCTGCGTCTCGTCCGGGGAATGGAGATGTCCTGCACGGGACGCGGGGAGGACGGCGCCCCGGTCGCCGTGCACCTGCTGGCCTATCTGTTCGACCCGCACGATCCGGTCTTCGTCGCCGAACTCGAGCGGCTCCGTGGTGAACGGGTGTCGCGGATCCGGGCGATGGGTGTGCGGATGGCGGACGATGGTCTGCCGATCGACATCGACGCAGTGCTCGCCGAGGCGGGCCCCGCCGCGGGCCGGCCCCATCTGGCGCGGGCGCTCGTCGCCGCCGGTGTGGTGCCCACGGTGGCCGACGCCTTCACCGAGCTGCTGTCGCCGCGCGGCCGTTACTACGTACCGAAGGCTGATACCCCGCTCGCCGACGCCGTGAAGATGGTGACGGCCGCGGGCGGTGTGCCGGTGGTGGCGCACGCCCGGGCACGTGCGCGTGGGCGGCTCCTCGCCCTCGACCACATCGAGGAACTCGCCGAACTCGGGCTCGGCGGTGTCGAGGCCGATCATCCCGATCACGACGAGCAGGATGTGCGGACGATGCGCGATCTCGCGCGGTCGCTCGGGGTCGTCGTCACGGGATCGTCCGACTATCACGGCGACAACAAGACCATCAGGCTCGGCAGCTTCACCACGGCTCCGGCGGCGTACGAGGCGTTGCTCGACTGCGCGACCGGTGTGGAGGTGCTCGAGGGATGAGGCGACGGGGTGCGCGGTATCCGGACGAGGAGTACGGGTCGCCGAACGACGAAAACTACTACGACAGTGAGTACTACAACGAACCGTATTACCCGGACGAGGGGTACTACGCCGATCCGTACGAACCCGCATCGCGCCGCGCGAGTCTGCCCGTCCGCGCCCTCCGCGCTCTCTCCGGTGTGGTGTGCGGGGCGGTGCTGGTCCTGACGTTCGTGGTGTGCGGGGCCCAGTACCTCGCCGGCGACCGCGGTTTCCCCGGCCCGGGCGCCACCTCGGTCGCCGCGCACGTCGTCGCCGCGCTCGTGGCCGTGATCGCCCAGGTGACGGCGGATCGACGCTCGGGTGGCACAGCACTCCTGTCGAGCGTTGTGGTGATCTTCACTGCATCGATTCTGATGATCACTCAGTGGTGGGGATGACGGCCCCGAGTGCCGTCTCGGCTACCCGTCGGTAGCCATCGTGTAACTGCGGAAATTCATCGCGGTGCGCCCGCGGCGCGGTGTTCACGGCACGTAAACTCACAGGTGAGGCGACAAAACCGTGAGACCTTCGCAATCGATGCCGATTTGATTGTTCGTCTGCGAAGGTGGCAAACTTGCGGCAATCCGAAAGCCGGAATACCCCGGAATCGGACGAAGGATGGCAGACCCACCCAGGGCTAGATCACCCAGGGCTCGATGCCAGGGCCACCCGCCCCGGCTCCATCACGTTCCGGAAGCCGTACAGCGTTGTACAGCGGCAGTCGTGATCGCGCCCGGAAGCTTCAATCCAATGTCCTTGGCGAAGCGCTGCAACTCGATGCATGCACGTGTGTGAGATGCATCGAACTGCGGTGTTTTCGCAGCAACCGAGTCCAGAGGTCGACTCGGAACACGCAGGAGTGTCATCGTGTCAATTGTGTCTGATGCACCTACCCCTCAGAAGCTCGAGTTGACGGACGAGGAGATCTTCTCGAGTCACGTCGACGGCAAGCTGTCGGTCGAACTGACCGCGCCGCTCGAGAACCAGCGCGATCTGTCCATTGCATACACCCCCGGTGTCGCCCAGGTCTGCCGGGCCATCGCCGCCGACGAGACCCTCGTCGACCGTTACACCTGGACCAACCGCCTGGTCGTCGTCGTCTCCGACGGCACCGCGGTCCTCGGTCTCGGCAACATCGGCGCACGTGCCTCGCTGCCGGTGATGGAGGGCAAGTCCGCGCTGTTCAAGAAGTTCGCGGGCCTGAACTCCATCCCGCTGGTGCTCGACACCACCGATCCCGACGCGATCGTCGAGACCCTCATCCGGCTGCGTCCGTCCTTCGGCGCCGTCAACCTCGAGGACATCTCGGCTCCGCGCTGCTTCGAGATCGAGAAGCGCGTCATCGAGGCGCTCGACTGCCCGGTCATGCACGACGACCAGCACGGCACCGCCATCGTCGCCCTGGCCGCCCTCAAGGGTGCGGTGAAGGTGCAGGGCCGCGACATCGCCGACCTGCGCATCGTGATCTCCGGCGCCGGAGCTGCCGGCGTGGCGTGCACGAACATCCTGCTCGCCGCCGGTGCGCGCGATGTGGTGGTGCTCGATTCGAAGGGCATCATCTCCTCCTCCGACCGCACCGATCTCGGTGAGATCAAGGCCGATCTGGCCTCCCGCACCAACCCGGAGGGCCGCAAGGGCGGCATCGCCGAGGCGCTCGACGGCGCCGACGTCTACCTCGGCGTGTCGTCGGGCACCGTGCCCGAGGAGATCGTCGCGACGATGGCCGACGACGCCATCATCTTCGCGATGTCGAACCCGGATCCGGAGATCCACCCCGACATCGCCCACAAGCACGCCGCGATCGTGGCGACCGGTCGCAGCGACTTCCCGAACCAGATCAACAACGTGCTGGCTTTCCCCGGTGTGTTCAAGGGCGCTCTCGACGCAGGTGCCCGCCGCATCACCGAGGGCATGAAGCTCGCCGCCGCCGAGGCCATCCTCTCGGTCGTCGGTGACGAACTGGCTGCGGACAAGATCGTCCCGAGCCCGCTCGATCCGCGCGTGGCGCCCGCCGTCGCCGAGGCCGTCGCGGCCGCGGCGAAGGCCGAAGGCGTCACCGACTAGGGATTCGCTCCCGGCGAGATCGCACCGAACGCCCCGATCCGAACCGCACAAGGGTTCCGGACCGGGGCGTTCGGCGTCTCGGCGGGCCGGACGGTCGGGCACGTGCGGACCGTGGCGCACCGGTGGGCGACAATGACCGCCGTGGCGAACGAAGCGAGACGGATCCGGCCGGTCGCGGCGACGGTGCTCACCGCATGCGCGGCGGCGGCCGTGCTCCAGGGGTGTGCGTCGCCCGTTCTCGACGAGGCGGCACCGTCGACGACGGTGATCGTCGGGGCGGGGGAGCGGCCCGACGAGGAACTGCTCGCGCAGCTGTACGCGGGAGCGCTGCGCAGTAGCGGGATCGACGTGCAGGTCCGCTCCGGTGTCGCCGATCCGACCCCAGCGCTCGACGCCGCCGATCTCACGCTGATCCCCGGCTACACGGGACGGCTGCTCGCGTCCTACGATCCCGGTGCCGACGCGACCGACGCCGAGGACGTCTTCGAAGCGCTGGCGCGCGCACTGCCCGACGAACTGACCATCTCCGATTACGCCTCGGCGCAGGACCGCGCGGTGCTGCTCGCCGACCGCGAACGGCTCACGCAATGGTCGGTGAGCCGCGTGGCCGACCTCGCCGGCCGCTGCGCCGACCTGACCTTCGCGGTGACCGAGGACTTCGACACCGCCGGTGGACTCACCGCCCTCGAACGCACCGACTGCCGCCCGCGCGAGGTGCGACGGATCGAGGATGCACAGTCCGTCGCCGTCGCGTCGGAACCCGACACGGTCGTCGGAACCACCACGACGTCGTCCGCCCTCGCGGAGATCGACGCGGATTCGCCCGTGAGCACCGTGCCCGACGCACCCGACCGCAGCCCGCAGGACGACACGAACGCCGACGATGCGCCCGCCCCGGTCCTGCCGGCCCAGAACGTCGTCCCGGTCTTCCGCAAGGGCACCCTCGACGAGGCACAACTCGACGCGTTGCGGACCATCGCGGGTGAACTGACCACGAGCGATCTCACCGAACTGCGTGCGCGTGTCGAGGAGGGAGACGATCCCGAGACCGTGGCCCGCGAATGGATCGACGAACACGCCGGAGCGTGAACGGCACCCCGCGAGTACTCAGCCCGCGCGGGTGCCCATCCGGTCGCGGAGGAACACACCGAAGTCGGAGATCGCCGCGGCGGCCTCGGGAACGAGCGACGCCTGCAACGGCGCGACGTGCCACAACTCGGGTTGTTCGACGAGGGTGACCTCGACGCCCGCCGCCCGGAGCTTCTCGGCGTACTGCCGCACCTGTGGGTGGAACATCTCCGCGGTGCCCACCTGGATGAGCGTCGGCGGCAGACCCGTGGGATCGGCGTGGATGGGCGCGTAACCGGGATCGGTGGGATCGCCTCCGGCGAGATACGCCTCGGCCGAGGAATACACCCAGCCCTTGTTCAGAACGACGTCGTTCACGTCAGGCAGGTCGCGGGCGGCCGGATCGGTCCACGGCGACAACAATCCGAGCGCCGGCGGGGTGATCCCGTGACGGTCGACGAGCCGGTGTGTGGTGGCCGCGGCGAGGCCACCGCCGGCCGAGTCGCCGGCGATCGCGATGCTCGACACCTCGAAGCCGTGCTCGCTGACGAGTTCGAGATAGGCCGCCTCGGCGTCGTTCAACGCCGCCGGATAGGGATGCTCGGGCGCGAGCCGGTAGTCGAGGACGTACACGGCCGCTCCGGACGCGGCGGCGAGATGCGCCGCGAGCGAGCGGTGCGTGGCGAGCGACCCGCCGGTGTATGCCCCGCCGTGCAGGTACAGGATCGCCGTGGTCCGCTCGGTGGCGCCCACCGTGATCCGCTCGGCGGGGCGTCCTCCCAGACGGATCGGGCGCACCACGGTGTCCTTCGGGAGGAACTGCAACGGCGCCGCGAGGTCGAGCAACCGGCGCTGCGTGGCGAACGACCAGCGCGGCGACAGCAGGGCACGGAAGAGAGGACGCAGGGCGGTACGCGCCACCCGCGGTGACAACTGCGGTGTCGGAGGCATGCCGCAGCCTATCCCCTCGGCACGACCCGGGAGGTCACGGTGGCGACGACACGCTGATAGGCCGGTCCGGCAACGCGGACGAAGGCGTCGAGCAGCTTCGCATCGGCGCCGATCAGTACACGCGCCTTGTTCTTCCGCACACCGGTGAGGATGGTCTTCGCCGCGTCCTCGGGGGTCGTGCGTGCGAGCTTGCGGTCGAAGAACTCCGCGAAGGTCGCCTGGTCGTCGCCGTCGGGGACGGCGGCGTTGCGCGCGATCGCGGTCTTGATACCACCGGGATGCACGCACGTGACCTGCACGGGATGCCGCGCGACGAGCATCTCCTGCCGCACCGCCTCGGTGAAGCCGCGCACGGCGAACTTCGCCGAGTTGTACGCCGCCTGACCCGGGATGCTCAGCAGACCGAACAGGCTCGAGACATTGATCAGGTGGCCGTCGCCCGACGCGATGAGATACGGCAGGAAAGCCTTGGTGCCGTTGACGACTCCCCAGAAGTCGACGTCCATCACGCGCTCGATGTCCTTGAACTCGGTGCGCTCGAGGTCGCCGTGATAGGCGATGCCCGCGTTGTTGTACACCTGGTGGACCGCGCCGAAGTGGGCGGCGACCTGCTCGGCGTACTCGAGGACCTTCTCGCGCTGGGTGACGTCGAGATGGTCGGCCTTCACCTCGGCGCCGAGTTCCCGTGCGCGACGCGCGGTCTCCTCGAGCCCTGTGGTGTCGACATCCGAGATCGCCAGGCGGGCGCCTCGGGCCGCGAGGGCGAGGACGAGGGCCCGGCCGATCCCGGAACCCGCGCCCGTGACGACGACGACCCGGCCTGCGACATCACTCATCGAACTGCTGCCTCTCGGGACGTGCGCTCCTGCGCGGGACGGTCGGTGGCGACGGGGAGATCCGATTCGGCGACGCTACGGTACGCCTCGAGGTCGAATCTGCGGGTGATACGGCGGAATTCGAAGGTGAATCCCGGCCACAGCGTGGTGTTGTTGCCGTGCTTGTCGAGATACCAGCTCGCGCACCCGCCGTTGTTCCACACGCTCGACCGCATCGCGCGCTGCAGGTCGCGGTTGTACTCGTCCTGCACGTCCTCGCGGACCTCGACCGTGCCGATGCGGTTGCGATCGATCGTGCGAACGGCGTCGACGACGTATTCGAGCTGCGACTCGATCATGTACACCATCGAGGTGTGCCCGAGTCCGGTGTTCGGTCCGACGAGGAAGAACAGGTTCGGGAATCCGGCGACCGAGCTGCCCTTGTACCCCCGCATGCCGGTCTCGTCGAAGACCTCGGCGAGCGAACGGCCTTCCTTGCCGAAGATGCCGGCGAAGGTCGGCGAGTCGGTGACGTGGAAGCCCGTCGCGACGACGATCGCGTCGACCTCGCGTTCGGTGCCGTCCTTCGTGACGATGCCGCGCGGGGTGACGCGGGCGATGCCGTCGGTGACGAGGTCGACGTTCGGCCGGTCGAGTGCGGGGTAGTAGTTGTTCGAGATCAGCATGCGCTTGCAGCCGATACCGTAGTTCGGCGTGACCTTCCGGCGCAGTTCCTTGTCGCGGATCTGCCGCCGGACCTGGATGCGCGCGGCGAGCTCGAGCGGCTTCATGAAGGCCTGCGCCTTGGCCAGACCCACGACTTGCGTCTCGCGGGCGGTGTACTGCAGGGCGCGTGAAAGGCGCTGGAAGCCGGGGATGAACCGGAAGGCGAACCGCTCGGGAGCGGTGTACTCGCGATCGAAGCGGGGGAGGATCCACGGTGCCGTGCGCTGGTAGACGTCGAGATGGCCCACGGTGCCGGCGATGGCCGGCACGATCTGGATGGCGGAGGCGCCGGTGCCGATGACCGCGACGCGCTTGCCGGCGAGGTCGGCGTCGTGGTTCCACCGTGCCGAGTGGAAGATCTCGCCCTCGAAACCGGAGATGCCCTCGATGTCGGGGAGCGACGGCTCGCACAGGGCGCCCACCGCGGAGATCACGACCTTGGCGCTGTACTTCCCGCGCGTGGTGGCCACGTCCCAGCGGTGCGTCGCGGTGTTCCAGCGGGCCGTCTGCACGTCGCACCCGAAGACAGTGCGTCGCCGCACGTCGTATCGGTCGGCGACCGAGCGGATGTACTTCTGGATCTCCGGCTGCGGCGAGAACGAGCGCGTCCAGCCGGGGTTGAGGGCGAACGAGTAGGAGTACAGGTTCGACGGCACGTCGCACGCCGCGCCGGGGTAGGTGTTGTCGCGCCAGGTGCCGCCCACCTCGGAGGCGCGTTCGAGCACGAGGAAGTCCTTGCCCGCCTGCGACAGTCGGATGGCCGCACCGAGCCCGGCGAACCCGCTGCCGATGATCAGCGTGTCGACCTGACGGATCTCCGCGTCGGCGACGGTATCTGTAACCGGAAGACTCATGTACTTGAGGTTAGAGCGTTCCAGTGACCTGGTCAACACTTGTTGACCATAATTCAATAACGGTGTTTGCATGGTGGACGTGACAGACGACAGTCCCGGACCCCGCCGGACCCGCCTCGGTCCCGCCCAACGCCGGGCCCAGCTGATCGAACAGGGTCTCGAACTGCTCGCCGACCGGCCCCTCGAACAGATCTCCGTCGACGAGGTCGCCGACCGGGCCGGGGTCTCGAAGGGGCTGCTGTTCCACTACTTCGCCTCGAAGCACGACTACCACGTCGAACTCGTGCGATGCGTCGGCCAGGATCTCGTCGAGTACACCGCACCGGACGAAGGTCTCGAACCGATCGAGATGCTGCGCGGCACGCTCGTCGCGTACGTCGACTACGTCACCCGGCGCCGCGACATGTACGTCTCGATCCTGCGCGGCGCCACCAGCGGCGACCCCGACATGCGGGCGGCCTTCGAGGACACCCGCACAGCGCTCGTCGACCGGACTGTCGCGCACCTGCCCGCCATCGGGATCGAGCCGACGCCCGCCGTGCGGCTCGCCGTGCGCGGCTGGGTGGCCTTCGTCGAGGACACGACCATCGCGTGGCTACGCGATCCCGAACTCACCCGCGACGAGTTCGTCGAACTGGCCATCGCGGCGCTGTCCGGCGTTGCGCTGGCGGCACATTCGCTCCACTCATCGGCCGGTGACGCTGCTCCGGCCGGGGGGTGTCCCTATGTTGATGTCAACCGACCGGGGATGCCACTGAAGTGCGGTCCGGTAGGGGCTGGAATAATCGACATGCATGGAATCCGTTGTGACACTGTCA
Source organism: Rhodococcus sp. 2G (assembly GCF_001886355.1). NCBI lineage: Bacteria > Bacillati > Actinomycetota > Actinomycetes > Mycobacteriales > Nocardiaceae > Rhodococcus > Rhodococcus sp. 2G. Next base: position 647,871 of record NZ_CP018063.1, read on the forward strand.
GGTGGGGACGCGGGTGAGCTGCTGACGTTGCAGCGTGCTGCATATGTGACTGAGGCGCAGGCCCACGACGACGTGAACCTTCCCCCGTTGATGCAATCCCTCGACGAGTTGGTGAGTGAGCTGACGCAGCCCGACGTGCTCGCGTTCGGGTTGCGCGATGACTCCCAACGTCTCGTCGCCGCCGTGCGCGTGTATCTCTCTCCGACGGAGCCTCATACCGCCGAGTTGGGAAGGCTGGTCGTGGCCCCGGACATGCAAGGCCAGGGCCGGGGCAGTCGACTGCTCGAACTGGTGGAAGAGCGACTACCTGAGCAGATCACTGATCTGCAGTTGTTCACAGGTGAGCGCAGCCTCGGCAACCTGCGGCTCTACTCCCGATTCGGGTATCAGGAAACGCACCGCACTCCGACTCCGGGCGGCTATGCGCTGATCCATCTGGCGAAGCAAGTGCGCTAACAACGGGTCAAGCCCCAACTCGTGGTCTGTGCTCATGCTGCTTCTGCGATTGGGGACCGGTAGAAGGTCTTGTTCTTGAGCATGGCGTAGAGGACGTCGCAGCGCCGCCGCGCAAGGCAGATCAGGGCGGCGTTGTGCTTCTTGCCCTCGGCGCGTTTGCGGTCGTAGTAGGCGCGGCTGGTCGGATCGTGTAACGCGGCGAATGCGGACAGGAACAACGCCCGTTTGAGCTTGCGGTTGCCCGATCGGGCGGGGTGCTCCCCACGGATCGACGACCCGGAACGATGAGTCACCGGGGCGATACCGGCATAGGCCGCCAGGTGTGCCGCAGACGCGAACGCGGAACCGTCACCGACCTCGAGGAGGACGCGGGCTGCAGTCCTGATGCCGACGCCGGGCATCGACATCAGGACCTGGGAAAGAGGGTGGTCGTCGAGCATCCTCTCGACATCCTCGGCAATGCTCTTGCGCTGCTGCAGAACTTCTTTCAGAGAATCTGCAAGTTTCGGCAGAACGATCTCGGCGGCGGCACTGCCCGGCACCGTCACAGATTGCGCATCCAGGGCGGCGAGGATCTCCTCGGCGAGACGGGTGCCCATTCGCGGAGCGTGCTTGGTTGCGAGTGTGGTGAGCCGGCGCTTGCCGGCCTTGCGGATACCGACCGGTCCACCGCAGCGCGACAGGATTTCGAGCACGGCCGGATGCGCGATCCTGGGGCCCAGGACGCGTTCGAGAGCGGGGTGGATTCCGGTGAGCAATCCGCGGATGCGGTTGCTGATGCGGGTGGCCTCACCGGCGAGATCGTCGTCGAATCCGACGAGTACCCCGAGTTCGGCCAGGGCCTCGTCACCGACATCGACCCGGCGCAGCGTGTGCGGCATCGTGCGGGCGGTGTCGGCGATGATGAACGCATCTCGGGCGTCGGTTTTGGCCTGACCCGGGTAGAGGTCGGCGACGCGGCGCATCGTCAATCCCGGCAGGTACGCCACGGCGTGGCCGCAGGCTCGGGCCACGGTGACCGGCAGAGCGCCGATCGTGTTCGGTTGGTCGACGATCACCAGTACCGGGCCGTGTTCGGCGAGACGGTCGAACACAGTCCGCAGTTTGGTTTCGTCGTTGGGCAGGGCTTTGTCGAACAGTCGAGTGCCCGAAGGGTCGAGTCCGACGGCGTGGTGTTCGCCTTTGCCCACGTCGATGCCGCAGAACACGGCGTAGGTCGGGTCCATGAAGCGTGCCTTTCGTTCCGCTCCGGACGGTCACCGATCCGACGTCGATACCCGGCACCCACGTTACGAAGAGACCTACCGCAAATCCGGTGGCCGTGTCCCTATCAGCGGTCCATCGACGTCACCAGGTTCGGCGACACCACCCCCCGGATCATTCGAGAGACAGGGGCAAGAAGTCATACCGAACTTGGCGACCGTGGTCCCGCGGTGCGGGACTACGAAGAAGGTAACGGGGGTTTCTCAGCGATCGTTTCCGGGAAGGTACTCCTGCAGCTTCGTCTTGACGCCCTGTTTCACGAAGCCCCAACGGTTCTCGTCACCGGCGAGCACGGCCTTGGCGACATCGGTGAACTGCTCCCACGTCGCGTGCGGCGGGATCGGCGGCATGTCCGGATCGGTGTACACGTCGAGCACCGTCGGACGGTCCGCGGCCAGCGCGCGATCCCAGGCCGAGCCCATCTCGTCCGAGGACTTCACGGTTTCGCCGCCCAGCCCGAGACTGCGCGCGAAGGCAGCGTAGTCGACGTCCGGAAGCGACTGGGACTCCGCAAATTTCGGTGCCCCACCCATCGCACGCATCTCCCAGGTGACCTGGTTGAGATCGTTGTTGTGGATGATCGCGACGACGAGCCGCGGATCGGTCCACTGCTGCCAGTACCGCTGGATGGTGATCAGCTCGGCCATGCCGTTCATCTGCATCGCCCCGTCGCCGGCGAACGCGACCACCGGACGACCCGGATGCGCGAACTTCGCGCCGATCCCGTACGGCACCGCCGGACCCATCGTCGCGAGGGTGCCCGACAGCGAACCGCGCATGTCACCGCGGAACTGCAATTGGCGCGCATACCAATTGGCGGCCGAACCCGAGTCGGCGGTGACGATCGCATCGTCCGGCAGTCGCGGTGAGGCCTCGGCGAACATCCGCAGCGGATTGACGAACTCCGTCTCGACCTCCGCCTGCTGTCCCATGGTCTGCCACCAGCGCTGCACGTTCTGCTCGATGCCCTCACGCCACGACCGGTCCTCCTTGCGCTGCAGCAGCGGGACGAGCGCGTCGAGCGCGGCGGCGGCATCCGCGACGAGGTTGACCTCGTTCGGATAGCGCATCCCGATCATGTTCGGGTCGACGTCGATCTGCACGCAGCGGGCCTGGCCGTATTCGGGCAGGAACTGGCTGTAGGGGAGGGACGAACCGACGATGAGCAGCGTGTCGCAGCCGGTCATCATCTCGTGGGTGGGCCGCGTGCCCAGCAACCCGATCGATCCGGTGACCCATGGCAACTCGTCCGACAGCACGTCCTTGCCCAGCAGGGCTTTCGCCACCCCGGCGCCGAGCAGATCCGCGACCTGCTCGAGTTGCGCCCGCGCACCGCGGGCGCCGCTGCCGACGAGCATCGCCACCTTGTCCCCGTCGTTGAGGATCTCCGCGGCCCGCCGGATCGCGTCGTCGTCCGGTGTGATCCGGGGACGGTCGAAGCCGACGCTCGACGGCACCATCTTGAACTCGTGGCCGGGCGGGGAGTACTCGAGTTCCTGCACGTCGCCGTGGATGATGACTGCCGTGGGAGTGCGGTACGCGATGGCGGTGCGCATCGCCCGGTCGAGGACGTTCGGCAACTGCTCGGGCACCGTCACCGTTTCCACGAACGCCGACGCCACATCCTTGTACAGCGTGTGCAGGTCCACTTCCTGCTGGTACGACCCGCCCATCGCTGAACGGTCGGTCTGGCCCACGATCGCCACCACCGGAACGTGGTCGAGTTTCGCGTCGTACAGGCCGTTGAGCAGATGGATCGCGCCCGGGCCGGAGGTCGCCATGCACACCCCGGGCCGGCCCGTGAACTTCGCATAGCCCACGGCTTCGAAGGCGCTCATCTCCTCGTGCCGGGACTGCACGAAGACCGGATCGTTGCCGGTGCGCGTCCAGGCGGCGAGGATCCCGTTGATGCCGTCGCCGGGATATCCGAAGACGTGGTCCACCCCCCACGCGCGCAGGCGGTGCAACAGGTAGTCGGCCACGGTCGGATTTGCCATCGGTAGCTCCTCGCAGGACACGATCGGGGGTCCTCCGGAGGGTGCCCGTCGTGCCCGGTCCGAAACACACCGGAAAAAGGCGTGAGCCGGGTCGATCGCCCCTCGCGGGGACGAACCGACCCGGCTCACATGAGAACCGTCAAGGACCCGAAGGATCCGAAACGGAGCTTCTAGCGACCGAAGGCCTTCTCGATGATCTCCTGCTGCTCGACAGCGTGGACCTTGCTCGAGCCGGACGACGGTGCCGACATCGCGCGACGCGACACGCGCTTGATACCGCTGAGCTTGTCGGGCAGCAGTTCCGGCAGCGCGAGGCCGAGGAACGGCCAGGCACCCTGGTTCGCCGGCTCCTCCTGGACCCAGAAGAACTCGGTGGCGTTCGGGTACTGCTCGAGCGTCTCGGCGATGCGGCGACGCGGCACCGGGTACAGCTGCTCGATGCGCACGATCGCGACGTCGTCACGACCTTCCTTCTGCTTCTTCGCCAGCAGTTCCCAGTAGATCTTGCCGGAGGTGAGCAGCACACGAGTGGCCTTCGACCGGTCGGCCGTGCCCTCCTCGTAAGGAACCTCTTCGAGCAGCGAGCGGAACTTGCCCTGCGTGAAGTCCTCGATGTTGCTGACCGCGGCCTTGTTGCGCAGCATCGACTTGGGCGTGAACACCACCAGCGGGCGGCGGATGCCGTCGAGGTGATGGCGGCGCAGCAGGTGGAAGTAGCTCGCCGGGGTCGACGGAACCGCGACCGTCATCGAACCCTCGGCGCACAGCTGCAGCCAGCGCTCGATGCGGCCCGAGGTGTGGTCGGGACCCTGGCCCTCGTGGCCGTGCGGCAGCAGCAGCACGACGTCGGAGAGCTGACCCCACTTGGCCTCACCGGACGAGATGAACTCGTCGATGATGGGCTGCGCGCCGTTGACGAAGTCGCCGAACTGCGCCTCCCACAGCACGAGCGCGTCGGGGTTGCCCACCGAGTAGCCGTACTCGAAGCCCAGACCCGCGAACTCGGTCAGCGCCGAGTCGTAGACCATGAAGCGGCCGCCGTTGCCGGCCTGGTTGGCCAGCGAGGCGAGCGGGTTGTACTCGTCGCCCGTCTTGCGGTCGATGATGACCGAGTGGCGCTGCGTGAACGTGCCGCGACGCGAGTCCTGACCGGCCAGGCGCACCAGGGCACCTTCCTCGGCCAGCGAACCGAACGCGAGCAGCTCGGCGAACGCCCAGTCGATCTTGCCGTTGCGTGACATCTCACGACGCTTCTCGAGCACCGGCTTGACGCGCGGGTGGACGGTGAAGCCCTCGGGCGCCTCGGCGAAGGCGTCGCCGATCCGCTCGAGCACCGGCCGGTCGACGGAGGTGTCGAGACGCTTCGGCGGGGTCTGGTCGAGCTCGACCGACTCCGACGGCTCCGGCGGGTACTTCTCGAGTTCGCGGACCTCGTTGAAGACCCGTTCGAGCTGTCCCTGGTAGTCGCGCAGGGCGTCTTCCGCTTCCTTGAGCGAGATGTCGCCGCGGCCGATCAGGGCCTCGGTGTAGCTCTTGCGGACGCTGCGCTTGGTATCGATCACGTCGTACATCGCCGGCTGGGTCATCGACGGGTCGTCGCCCTCGTTGTGACCGCGGCGGCGGTAGCAGATCATGTCGATGACGACGTCCTTGTGGAACTTCTCGCGGAAGTCCACGGCGAGCTTCGCGACCCACACGCAGGCCTCGGGGTCGTCGCCGTTGACGTGGAAGATCGGCGCGCCGATCATCTTCGCCACGTCGGTGCAGTACTCGGACGAACGCGAGTGCTCCGGCGCGGTGGTGAAGCCGACCTGGTTGTTGACGACGATGTGCACGGTGCCGCCGGTGCGGTAGCCGCGCAGCAGCGCGAGGTTGAGGGTCTCCGCGACGACGCCCTGACCGGCGAACGCAGCGTCGCCGTGCAGGAGCAAGGGCAGGACGGTGAAGCCGTCCTCGCCCTTGTCGAGGATGTCCTGCTTGGCGCGGACGAGGCCCTCGAGCACCGGGTTGACCGCCTCGAGGTGCGAGGGGTTCGCGGTGAGCGAGACCTTGATGTCGTTGTCGCCGAACATCTGGATGTAGGTGCCCTCGGCGCCGAGGTGGTACTTCACGTCGCCGGAACCGTGCGCGGCGGCCGGGTTCAGGTTGCCCTCGAACTCCGAGAAGATCTGCGAGTACGGCTTGCCGACGATGTTCGCGAGCACGTTCAGGCGACCGCGGTGCGGCATCGCGATGGCGACCTCGTCGAGCGTGTGCTCGGCGGCCTGGTCGATGATCGCGTCCATCATCGGGATGACGGACTCGGCGCCCTCGAGCGAGAAGCGCTTCTGACCGACGTACTTGGTCTGCAGGAACGTCTCGAACGCCTCGGCGGCGTTGAGGCGGCTCAGGATGTACTTCTGCTGGGCGACCGTCGGCTTGACGTGGTGCGCCTCGACCCGCTCCTGCAGCCACTGCTGCTGCTCGGGCTCGAGGATGTGGGTGTACTCGACACCGACGTGGCGGCAGTACGCGTCGCGCAGCACCGACAGCACGTCGCGCAGCTTCATCTTCGGGCGGCCGTGGAAGCCACCGACATTGAACTCGCGATCGAGATCCCACAGCGTCAGGTCGTGGGTCGTGACGTCGAGATCGGGATGCGACCGGAACTTGTCGCGCACGAACTGCAGCGGATCGGTGTCGGCCATGAGGTGGCCGCGGCTGCGGTAGGCGGCGATGAGCTCGAGCACACGGGTGTGCTTGTCGACGAGACCTTCCGGCACGTCCTTGCGCCAGCGGACCGGCTCGTAGGGGATGTGCAGGGTGTGGAAGATGCCGTCGTAGAAGTCGTCGCTGATGAGCAGCTCGTGGATCTTCTTCAGGAACTCACCCGACTCCGCGCCCTGGATCACGCGGTGGTCGTAGGTGGAGGTGAGCGTCAGCAGCTTGCCGATGCCGATCTCGGCGAGCCGCGCGTCGGACGCACCCTGGAACTCGGCCGGGTACTCCATGGCGCCGGCGCCGATGATCGCGCCCTGGCCCTGCATCAGACGCGGGACCGAGTGCACGGTGCCGATACCGCCCGGGTTGGTCAGCGAGATCGTGACGCCGGAGAAGTCGTCGCCGGTGAGCTTGCCGTCGCGGGCGCGGCGCACGATGTCCTCGTAGGCCGAGTAGAACTGCGCGAAGTTCATCGTCTCGCAGTTCTTGATGGCCGCCACGACCAGCGAACGCTGGCCGTTCTTGCCGGGCAGGTCGATCGCGAGACCGAGGTTCGTGTGCGCGGGCACGACGAGGTTCGGCTTGCCGTCGACCTCGGCGAAGTGGTTGTTCATGTTCGGGAACGCCTTGACCGCCTGGACGATCGCGTAACCGAGGATGTGGGTGAACGAGACCTTGCCGCCCCGGGTGCGGGCGAGGTGGTTGTTGATGACGATGCGGTTGTCGAACATCAACTTCGCGGGCACCGCGCGAACACTGGTGGCCGTCGGGATCGACAGCGAGGAGTTCATGTTCTTCGCAACGGCAGCAGCGGCGCCGCGCAGAACCTTCTTCTCCTCGGTGGCCTGGCCCGACGGGGCCGCGGCGGGCTTGGGAGCCGGCTTCGCGGGCGCGGCCTGGGCCTTCGGCTGCGTCGCAGGCTTGGTCTCCGCCTTCGGTGCAGGCTTGGCCGGCGCGGCCTCGGCCTGCGGTGCGGGCTTCGCCGACGCGGTCTCGGTTTTCGGTGCAGGCTTGGTGGGGGCCGAAGCGGAGGAACTCGGCGCAGATGCTGTGCTCGGCGCGGGCTTCTCGGTCGTGGCGGTGTCGGAGCCGTTGGTGCCTCCGGCCACCGCGGCTTCCGGCGAATAGTCGGTGAGGAATTCGTGCCAACTCGCGTCCACGGACGAAGGGTCGTCCTGGAAGCGCTGGTACATCTCGTCAACCAACCACTGGTTCTGTCCGAACTGTGATGTAGAGCTGCTGCTCACGGCAGTTGTTCGCCTCGTTTCTTTCTTCGGTACCCGATCGGAGCGCCTGTGAATATGAGGCTAGCCCGTGGCATGTGACGATCCGAACTGACCGCGCATGTCGGTGGGCTACCTCACAATCTGGTGCGATGGGGTCTCCATCGATGACGGTTCTCGAGAGCCGATTATTCCCTCTAAGGTGCATCGGCGCAGCGCGCACCCCGTTACAAACGTGAGGACGATCTCATGTTCGATCCTTCCGTCGTCGAAGTGAGCAGGACCTCGGGCTCCTCCGGAACGAGACCACCGGTAGCGAGTTGCCACAAAGTGGTGTACAGACCTCCCGCTCGGCGGAGCTCGTCGTGGGGCCCGCACTCGACGATACGGCCGTCGTCGACGACCACCACGAGATCGGCGCGTGCGGCGGTCGCGAGACGGTGCGCCACCACCACGGCCGTCCGCGAGCGGGCCACCCGCGCACCCGCCTCGAGCACCGCCTTCTCGGTGGCGGGATCGAGGGTCGCGGTGGCCTCGTCGAGCAACAGAAGATCGGGGTCCACCAGTTCGGCGCGCGCGAGTGCGATGAGCTGACGCTGCCCTGCCGACAGACCCTGACCGCGCTCACCCACCGGATGGTTCATGCCGCCGGCGAGTCCCGCGATCATGTCCAGCGCCCCCACGGCGCGCGCGGACGATTCGATCTCCTCGCGCGTCGCCTCGGGCCGGCCGTAGGCGATGTTGGTCGCCACCGTGCCCGTGAACAGGTGCGCCTCCTGCGGCACCACCCCGAGCCGGCCCCGATAGTCGCGCAGACGGTAACTGCGCAGATCGGTGTCGTCCACCCGCACCGAACCGGAGGTCGGGTCGTAGAACCGGGCGAGCAGTTTGACGACCGTCGACTTCCCGGCACCGGTGCGGCCCACCAGGGCGACCGTCGAACCGGCCGGGATCGACAGGTCCACATCGCTCAACGCGTCACGGTCGGCCTCGCTGTACCGGAAGCCCACCTGCCGCAGGTCGACGTCGCCGCGGAGGTGCCCGGTGATGGCGACCGTGCCCTCCTCGGCAGACTCGAGCGAGCTCTCGGTCCGCAGCAGGTCGCCGATCCGGCGCAGACCGACCCGCGCCTGCTGGTAACCGTCGAAGACCTGCGACAACTGCTGGATGGGTGCGAACAACAGGTTCAGATACAGCACGAACGCGATCAGCACACCGGGGCCGACCGCGCCCGACGCCACCTCGCGGGCGCCGACGAAGACGACCGCCGCGAGCGCCAGATCGGACAGGAAAGTGATGAACGGGAAGTACAGCGAGATGGCCCGCTGCGACCGCAGGCGACTGCGCCGATAGGCCTCCGCGCGCTCGGCGAACCGCCGCGCCGCGGTCTCCTCCCTGCGGTAGGCCTGGGCGGCGCGCAGACCCGTGACGTTCTCCTGGAAATCCGCGTTCACCAGGGAGATGCGTTCGCGGGACTGCGCGTACGCCGTCCCGGAGACCTTCCGGAACCACAGGGTCGCGCCGACCAGCACGGGCAGCACCGCCAGCACTACCAGGGCCAGCGACAGATCGGTGGCGATCAGCGCGATCGAGATACCGGTGAGCGTCAGCACCGCCACGACCGCGGTGGACAGGCCGGTCTGGATGAACTGCGACAGCGCGTCCACATCGGTCGTCATCCGCGTCATGATCCGGCCCGACAGTTCGCGTTCGTAGTAGTCGAGCCCGAGCCGTTGCAGGTGCGCGTACGAGCGCACGCGCAGCCCGAACAACACCCGTTCGCCCGCCCGCGCGGTGAGCACCGTGAGGATCGCGACCACGAACCAGCCGAGCAGCGCGAGCACCACACCCGCGGCGGTCGCCTGCCACAGCCGGGACGGATCGCCCGGGGTCACCCCGCGGTCGACGGCGTACCGCACCAGCGACGGGAACGCGATGCTCGTCAGCGACTCCACCGCCAGGCACAGCACGACGATCGCCAGCAGTGCGCGCACCGGGCGCAGCGTCGTCCACAATCGGAACTGCGGGTCGGGCAGGCGCAGGGCCTCGGACCGCAGGGCCGGATCGCGTCCGGGGGTCTCGGTGGCCGGGGGAAGCGCGTCGACGGCCGCGCGCAGTTCCGGGGTCGGGGCCACCGCGCCGAGCGCCCCGGACACCGGCCCGCCGCGGCCACCACTGCCCGCCGGTCCGCCGCGACCTCCACCGACCGCCGGAGGATTCCGGACGGTACCGGACGGCTCATCGTCGTCCGGTTCCTCGGGCCACAACTCACCGGCGGGAACCGGGCGTTCCGGTGCCGGTGCGGCGTCGTCGTCGGTCGAGAGCAGACGCCGGAAGATGGGACTGCGCTCCTCGAGTTCGTCGACCGTCCCGATGTCGACGATGCGTCCCTCGTCGAGCACGGCGACCCGGTCGGCGAGTGCGAGCGTCGACCGCCGATGGGCGAGCACGAGGGTCGTGCGGCGCCGACCCGCCCGCAACGCGCCGTAGATCGCAGCCTCGGTCTCGGCGTCGACCGCAGAGGTCGCGTCGTCGAGGATCAGCACCCGCGGATCGACGAGCAGTGCCCGCGCCAGCGCGACCCGCTGCCGCTGCCCACCGGACAGTGTCAGGCCGCGTTCACCGACGACCGTGTCGTAACCCTCGGGGAGGGCCTCGACGAAGTCGTCGGCGCGTGCCGCCGCGGCCGCGGTGCGGATCTCGTCGTCCGACGCGTCGGGCCGGCCGAGCGCGATGTTGGACGCGACCGTGTCGGAGAACAGGAACGGCTCGTCGAAGACGAGGCCGACCGCCCCGCGCAGATCGTCGGCGCGGAGCGTGGCGACGTCGATGTCGCGGCCGTCCGCGGTCAGGCACACCGACCCGCGGTGTGGCGCGTAGAAGCGGGGGAGCAGCAGCGACAGCACGGTCTTGCCCGACCCGGCCGGGCCGACGATCGCGACGGTCTCGCCGGGCGCGATCTCCAGGTCGAGGCCGCGCAGTACGTCCCGGTCGTCGTCGAAGCCGAACGTCACGTCCTCCAGGTGCACCCCGAGCGGACCGTCGGGCAGTTCGACGGGATGCGGGGGATCGGCGACGTCGGGTTCGGTGTCGATCACCTCGTACACCCGCTCGACGGCGGCGCGGGACAGCTGCGCCATGATCACGACCTGCGAGAGGGTGCGGGTCGTCCCCGTCATCGTCGCCACATAGGCGGTGAACGCCACGAAGGTGCCCACGGTGATTCCGCCCTCGAGGGCGAGCCAGCCGCCGAGAGCGATGGTGGCGACGAGCCCGAACTGCGGGATCGCACCCATCGGCGCCGAGAACCACGCGTTGATCCGGGCGGCACGCAGACGCTCCGCGTACAGCCTGCGACCGTGCTCCTCGAGTTGGTCGACCGCGTGCGATTCCTGCCCGAATCCCTTCACGACCCGCACGCCCGTGACCGTCTCCTCGACGTGCTGGGCGAGATCGGCCGCGCGCTGCTGCGCCGACCAGGTCGCGGCGAACAGCCTCGGGCGCACGACCCGCACGAGACCCGCGATGATCGGGACGATGACCACCGCGACCAGCGTGAGCAGCGGCGAGAGGGTCGTCATGATCACCAGCGCGAGCACGAATTGCAGCAGCGCACCCGCCGACATCGGCACCATCGCGAGCAGCCCTTGCACGAGCTGCAGGTCGGTGATGGACCGCGAGACCACCTGACCCGTGCGGATGCGGTCCTGACCGTGGCCGTCGAGACGTTGGAGTGAGCCGAGCAGGCGCAACCGCAGGTCGTGCTGCACGTCGAGCGACAGGCGTCCGGCGAGCATGCGGCGCCCGTACTGGCAGCCGAACCGGATCACCGCACCTGCCGCGATCGCAGCCGCGGCCAGCCCGATCAGGCGCAGGTCGTCGGCGGGCACGTCGCCCTGCCCGGTCGCGCTGTCGACCGCGACCTTCGTCAGCAGTGGGAAGGTGATGTCGATCAGGGCGGCGACGACGGTGACGGCCAGCGCCCCGACGGCTGTTCTGCGGTGTTTCAGGCATTCGGCGACGAGCCGGGAAATCCATCCCGGCGAGCGCGGAATCGGGTCGTGTGCCATCGAACCGACATTAGCGCCGAGCGCCGACAGGGCACGTCGAAGCCGCTCGGGGAGGGCCGGTGACGCAGGTGATCGAACGTGTCAGACGACGTCGGCGGTGCGGGCGCGCCACCAGCCGAGGCCGCCCAGCACCACGGTCCAGAGGAGCAGGAGCAGCGGGGCCGCCGGCCACGTCATCTCGAGTGTCACGTCCTCGGGCATCGACACCGCGGAGAACAGCACGTACCAGGTCACCTGCGCCGGCAGGTACGACGCGATCGCGCCGAGACCGAGACCGTGCAGGACGACCGAGACCATCAGCTCCCCGAACGGCACCCACGCGCAGATCGCGAGCACACTGCCCGTCGTCGACCGTGTGAGCAGACCCAGCCCCGCTCCGATGAGCGACCACATCAGCGCGCAGAACAGACCGATGCCCATCACCTTGGCGACCGATCCGAGGTCGGCACCGTCGAAGCCCCCACCGAACAACACGAGCGTCGCGGCCGCCGCGACTTCCGTGACGATGCAGTACAGCAGCCCGATCACGGCGACGGTCGCGAACTTCACGCCGACGACCCGGTCGCGTCCCCGCGCGGTGAGGAAGGTCGTCACGATCGTTCGGTGCGCGAACTCGCTGCCCGTCGCCACCGCGCCGAAGATCGCGGCGAACAGGAACACCAGCGACAACGAGAGGGAGATGCCGACCGCGGCGGCGACGGCCTCGGCGAAACCGTCACCGAAGCCGAGTTCGAGTTGCCGCGCGACCGGCAGCGTCAGCGCCCCGCAGAACAGTCCCACCAGCAGCGGTGCGATGCCGAGGATCCACCAGTAGCGCAGGCTCAGGACCTTGCGGAACTCGGCGGTGAGAAGCGCGGTCATGCGGTGGGACCTCCTTGCCCGGTCGGCGGTCGGTTCGGCTGTCCCCACTGCGACTGCGGGTACTGCTGTGAGTTCGGGTACTGCTGTGCGGTCGGGTACTGCTGATACTGCTGGCCGTTCGGATACGGCTGGGCCTGCGGGTGCTGCTGGGCACTCGGGTACTGCGGGCCCTGCGGATACCGCCCGCCCGGCGGATGGTGGGCTCCGTGCCCCGGATACTGCACGACCGGCGCGGCCGCGTAGCGACCGGCCGTCATCGCCAGGTAGACCTGCTCGAGATCGACGTGCTCGACACTCGTCCCGAACAGCGTCACCTCCGCGGTCGCGGCGATCTCGGCGATGCGGTCGGAAGTCACGCCGACGACCGCGAGCCGTCCGTCCTGCTGCACCTGCGCGTCGGTGTGCCCGGCCGCGGCGAGTGCGGTCGCGAGGCGGGCCGGGTCGGAGGCCGCGGCGAACACCCGCGAGCGGTAGGCGTCGCGCAGATCGGTCATCGAGGTCTCCGCGACCAGGTGACCGTTCGCGATGATCACGAGGCGGTCGGCGATCTGCTCGATCTCCCGCAGGATGTGGCTCGAGATCAGCACGGTCCCGCCGTTGGCGGCGAATGCGCGGAGGAAGTCGCGCAGCCAGGCCATGCCCTCGGGGTCGAGTCCGTTCGCCGGTTCGTCGAGCACGAGATAACGCGGTTGTCCGAGCAGGGCCGTCGCCAGGGCGAGTCGCTGCCGCATGCCGAGGGAGAACTCCCCGATGCGACGCCGCGCGACCGACCCCAGGCCGACGAGGTCGAGCATCTGCCTCGCCCGTTCGTCGGGCACGCCGATCGCGGCACAGTAGATCTGCAGGTGTGTCAGCGCCCGGTGTTTGGGGTGGGCGCTGCGCGCGTCGAGCACCGCTCCGACGACCTGTGCAGGCTGCTGCAGGGAGGTGAACGGCACGCCGTCGACGAAGGCGTTCCCGGCGCTCGGCCGGACGAGGCCGAGCATCATGCCGAGGGTGGTGGTCTTGCCCGATCCGTTGGGTCCGAGGAAGCCGGTGATCGAGCCCGGCGGCACCGTGAACCACAGATTCGATACGGCCGTGTGGTCACCGAACGTCCTGTTCAGGCCGTGGACGGCGATCCCCGCGCCCGGTGCCCCCGGTGCCCCCGGTGCCCCCGAGGGCACCCGGGGATCGGGTGTGCCGTACGGCGGTTGCGTTGACGGTGCTGTCACGGATTCGGACCCCCGCGTCGTCGAGATATGGGTGCGGCTGGTGCCGCGGTCGCCGTGAGCTTACGGGTCAGTCGAGGAAGGGCAGGACGGCGTCGAGGAACTCGCGGGGCGCGTCGAGCTGAGGACAGTGCCCGGCATCGGGGATGATCACCACCCGTCTCCGGCCGCCGGCCTGCACCCGTCGTGCGGCGTGAGCGGGCGTCAACCGGTCTTGTGCACCCCACACCAGCAGGGCCGGCATGTCGAGGGCGTGCACCATCTCCGGGATCGGCAGTCGGCCGAGCTCACCGATCGCGTGCCGGCCCACGGTCAGCAGCGTGTCGACCTGCTCGCGGGTCGCGTAGTTCGCCGCGAACGCCGTGCGCGCCGCCCGGTCGAAGGTGCCGCGCCGGTGCACGGCGGCCCGCGCGTACAGGGCACCCATGGCCTGCTGTATCACCGGAGCGGGCAGCAGGCGCGACAGTTCGACCGGCATGCGTGCACCCTGCGTCCACCACCGGGGGATCCCGGCGAGACCCGGCATGTCGGCGAGCACCACGCGGTCGACCCGGGACGGGTGGACCGACGCGAACACCAGTGCGGTGACCGCACCGAGCGAGTTCCCGACCAGCGACACCGGTTCGGGAACGTCGTCGACGAGGTCGGCCAGGACGTCGACATAGTGGTCGAGCACGGGGGTCTCCCAGTGCTGCGCGCTACGTCCGAAACCGGGCAGGTCGACCGCGAGCACCCGGTGCCGTTCGGCGATCGCCGGCGCGACCTTGCACCACGTACCGCCGTGATCGGAGAAGCCGTGCAGCAGAACGACGGTGCGTGGTCCCGCACCGGACTCCCGTACGAACACCTTCCCGTCGGCCGTCACGGTCAGTCCTTCGGGACCGGAACACCGGTGTCGAGCGCCGGTGCCTCTCCGCTCGCCGGGAGGACGGGACGTGCGACGGGCCACGCGGCCGGCGGTGGACCGAAGGCGTCGCGGGCGTTCTGGATCGTGCGCTTGCCCAGCGCACGGTTGCCGACGCCACCGATCGCGGCGCCGATACCAGCGGGGACGAGCTTGCCGATCAGCAGCGGACTGCGCTTGGCGAAGTACCGGCGGATGAATTTCTTGACCAGGGAATTGTTCAGCGTCTTCAGCTGGGTGCCGCCCGCGCCGGTGGTCAGCGCCTTGGGCCAGTTGCGCAGCGACGCGCCGGTCGCGGTCGCGACGATCTCCCGGCCGGCGTCACCGAGGGAGACGGCGAGCACCAGCGCGCGGCGCTGCTCGTGGTTGTGGGGTTCGATCCCGTGCACCGATGCGATGGCCAGGGTGAGCAGCGCGGACGCCTCGAAGAAGAAGGCCGTCTCGGCGCCGACCGCGCCGATGGCCGCGAGTGTCCCGATGCCGGGGAAGGCTGCGGTCGCGCCCGCCGCGGACCCGCTGCCGGTGACGGTCAGCAGGAACTGCTTCTCGAGCCGCTCGATGATCTGCGCCGGGGACTCGTCGGGGTGCGAGCGCCGCATGAGATCGACGTACTTGGCCACCGCAGGGCCCTGCAGCCTCGCGCCGTTGTCCAGCATCTTGACGATAAAGGCCTCTGCGACGCCTGCCTTGTTGCTCATCGTGCCCCTGTTCTCCGGTGCTCTTGTCTTCCGGACTGCTCTCACTACGCTGGTGCCATGACCGGGTCCGCAGTCGGTGAGTCTGACGGCGCCAGGCGGCGTCCGACACCCCTGCTGACACCCTACGTACGGTCGTACGAGGGGTATCGGCTCGACGGTTTCCCGTCGGGGACCCATCTGGGTATGCCCTCTCCGGAGGTCACCGTAATCCTCACGATCTCCGAACCCGTCGAACTCTCGCGGGGCGACGGACGGTGCCCGGAACGTTTCGATGCGCTCGCCGGAGGGTTGTCGACGCAACCGGTGCCCATCGTCCACCACGGCCGGCAGCACGGGATCCAACTCGCGCTCACCCCCGCGGGTGCGCGCGCCCTGCTGGGTGTGCCCGCCGCCGCGCTCGGGCCGTGGGCCGTCGATCTCGAGGACGTCATCGGCGCCGACGGCCGGGAGTTGTTCGACCGGATCTCCGCGGTCGAATCGTGGGACGAGCGGTTCGCCGTCCTCGACCGGATTCTCACCCGCCGCCTGGTCGCCGCACGGTCGACGAGTCCGGACGGGCACCTCGTCCACGCCTGGCACCTGCTCGTGACGCACCCGGCTCGCCCGGTCCGCGCTGTTGCGGACGAACTCGGATGGAGCAGGCGACACCTCGCGAACCGGTGCGCCGCCGAGTTCGGACTGTCCCCGAAGGACGTGGCCCGGGTGGCGCGCTTCGACCGGTCGCGACGGATGCTGCGGGCCGACCCCGGCCGCCGCCTCGCCGATGTCGCCGCCGAGTGCGGCTTCTACGACCAGGCGCATCTCGCCCGCGACTGGCGCGATCTGGCGGGCGTCCCGCCGTCGCGGTGGCTCGAGGACGAGGTGTTCCCATTCGTCCAAGACGACCGGGGGGTTCCGGGCCGACACTCGGAGACATGACGAACACAACGAATTCCACGCAGCAGTCGACCACCCTCACACCCACCGTCGACACGGTGTGGCCGTGCTTCGCCTACACCGACGCCCGGGGCGCGATCCGTTTCCTCGTGGACACCCTCGGGTTCGCCGAAGCGGAGGTCTACGGGGAAGGGGATCGCGTCGACCACGCAGCCCTGCTCTGGCCGCACGGCGGAGGGGTCATGCTCGGCTCGACCGGTCGCGGGTCGCCGCTCGACCAGCACGCCGACAGGGGCGCCGCCTATCTCGTGCTTCCCGACGACGTCACCGTCGATGCCCTGTACGAGAGGGTGCTCGCCTCGGCGCAGGCGGAGGACCCGGCGGTCCGCGCGACCGTGACCGTCGAACTCCGCGACGAGGACTACGGATCGCACGGGTTCACCTGCCGAGACCCGCACGGTGTGTACTGGACGATCGGCACCTACCGGCCCCGCCGGCCGTAGGAACCGTCGCAGGGGGTCAGCGTCGCAGGGGATCAGCGGGCGACCGTGCCGTGCCCTTCGGGGACTACCTCGCTCGGACGCGGCGGGGGCGGCGGTGTGCCGTCCCCGAACGGCCGCCCGCCGAGCGCCTCACGGCCGTGCGGATCGAGCCAGTTCGACAGGTCCGGTCCCTTCGGCACGATGCCCGTGGGATTGACGTCGGTGTGCACGAGGTAGTAGTGCTGCTTGATCTGAACGAAGTCGATGGTGTCGCCGAAGCCGGGTGTCTGGAACAGATCGCGCGCGTAGGCCCACAGCGCCGGGAAGTCCGCCAGCCGGTTCCGGTTGCACTTGAAGTGCCCGTGGTAGACAGGATCGAACCGGACGAGCGTGGTGAACAGGCGCACGTCGGCCTCGGTGATGGTCTCGCCCACGAGATAGCGCTGCGCCCCGAGGCGTTCCTCGAGCCAGTCGAGGCGGGCGAAGAGACGGTCGAAGGCCTTGTCGTAGGACTCCTGCGAACCGGCGAAACCGCACCGGTACACGCCGTTGTTGACGTCCTGGTAGACGAGCTCGGCCACCTCGTCGATCTCGCCTCGTAGCTCCTCGGGATACAGATCCGGGGCGCCCTCGCGGTGGAACTGCGTCCACTCGGTGGAGAAGTCGAGGGTGATCTGCGGATAGTCGTTCGTCACGACCTGCCCGGTGGGCACGTCGACGACGGCCGGGACGGTGATGCCGCGGTCGTATCCGGGGAATCGCGCGAAGTACGCGTCCTGCAGTCGCGGGATGCCGAGGACGGGGTCGACCCCGCCCGGGTCGAGATCGAACGTCCAGCTGCGCTCGTCGTGCGTCGGGCCGCACAGTCCCAGCGACAGAGCGTCCTCGAGACCGAGCAGCCGCCGCACGATGAGGGTGCGGTTGGCCCACGGGCACGCCCGGGCGGCGACGAGCCGGTACCGCCCCGACTCGACGGGATAGCCGTCGCGCCCGTCCGCGGTGATGCGGGTTCGGATGTAGTTGGTGTCGCGGGCGAACTCCGCACCCGGCTCGACGTACTTGTTCTCGGTCACCTACGCATCCTTCCGTGCACACTCGTCACTTCCCGGGGGGAACCCGAACCGTCACGAGGGTTCCCCAGATGTCGTATCCCGACACCGCCGCGACCGTCCGGGCACCGCGGTTGTCGCGGCGCATGCGGGCCAGCGGGACGAGTCCGGCGTCGAGCGCGTCGTGGGTCGCCAGCGTCGCGACCGTCGAGGCGAGCCCGAGCCGGCGCGCCGGCGGTGTCGTCAGCACCCGCACATCGGCCAGCAACGACCCGAGTTCGCTGTAGGCCGCGCCGGCGAGGGGACGGTGATCGTCGTCGAGCAATACGAACACGCGCGACGGCCCGGTCGGCGACAGTTCGGCCTCGGTGACGTCGTCGGGCGGGCAGCACCGCAGCAGTTCGGCGAGGTCCTCGGGGTCGTCGGAGATGAGCGGGTTCTCGACGCGTGTCGCGTCGATCCAGTCGGTGCACAGGGCGAGGATCTCCGTGCGACCCGCGTGGCCTGCGACGACGAGCTCGGCGTTCGGGGCATCGATCTCGGCCGGGTCGGGTTCGGCCGCGAGGCGGGAGACCGCGGCGTCGGGTCCGACGATCGCGGTGGCGCGCCCCACGGCGAGCAGTCGGACGTCGCGGAACGAGTCGTCGACACGCGTCACGCACCCGGGTTCGACGAGTGCGCCGTCGGGTAGGCCCAGTGCACGACACCACGCGAGGGCGGCGATGCTCGAGATGTGCGGGTCCACCCCGCTACCGTAGACCGCCGACGAGGGGAGAGGTCCGGTGAGCGACGACAGCGGGGTGGACACGCGCGAACGCGGGTCCGATGTGGCGGTGGAGATGTCCGACGGTGCCCGCTGGGCGGCGTTGGGCGCTCTGTGCCTGGGCTTCTTCATGATCCTGGTGGACAGCACGATCGTCGCCGTCGCCAACCCGGCGATCATGCGGACCTTCGGGGCCGACATCGCCGCCGTCGTGTGGGTCACGAGCGCCTATCTGCTCGCCTACGCGGTGCCGCTGCTCGTGACGGGCCGCCTCGGCGACCGCTTCGGTCAGCGCCGGGTCTACCTCTGCGGGCTGGTGCTGTTCACGATCGCGTCGTTGTGGTGCGGTTTCTCTTCGACGATCGAGATGCTCATCGTCGCCCGCGTGTTCCAGGGATTCGGCGCGGCGCTCATGTCGCCGCAGACCATGGCCGTGGTGACCCGGATCTTCCCGCGTGAGCGGCGCGGGACCGCGATGGGCCTGTGGGGCGCCGTGGCCGGGGTCGCGACGCTCGTCGGGCCGCTGGCCGGCGGTGTCCTGGTCGACGGGCTGGGCTGGGAATGGATCTTCTTCGTGAACGTGCCCGTCGGGATCGTCGGGTTCGCGCTCGCAGTGCGGTACGTGCCGGTGCTGCCCACGAGCCCGCACCGGTTCGACGTGCTCGGCATGCTGCTCAGCGGCGCCGGCCTGTTCTGCCTCGTGTTCGGGATCCAGGAGGGCAACTCGTTCGAGTGGACCGCCCGCGTGTGGGTGCTGATCGGACTGGGCATCGTGTTGCTCGTCGTGTTCGTCGTCCAGCAGTCGCGCAACCGCGGTGAACCGCTCGTACCGCTGTCGCTGTTCCGGGACCGCAACTTCGGGTTGGCGAACATCGGTATCGCGACGATGGGTTTCGCCATCACCGGCGTCATGCTGCCGATCATGTTCTACGCCCAGTCGGTGCGCGGTCTGAGCCCGACCGGCGCCGCGATGCTCATGGTGCCGATGGCGGTCTTCAGTGGTGTGCTCGCGCCGCTCGTGGGCAGGCTCGTCGACCGGGTCCATCCGCGGCTGATCGCCGGTACCGGCTTCTCGCTGCTCACGATCGGGCTGGGTTGGCTCGCGCTGGTGATGACCCCCGACGCGGAGATCTGGCAGTTGCTGCTGCCGATCGCCCTGATCGGGGTGGCGAACGCGGGCATCTGGTCGCCGCTCTCGGCCACCGCGACGAACGGTCTCGCACCGAGCCGGGCCGGGGCGGGTTCCGGTGTGTACAACACGACGCGTCAGGTGGGCGCGGTGATGGGGAGTGCCGCTCTCGGTGCGATCATGGCGGCGCGGTTGAGCGCCAACGGTGTCGGCGGGGGAGGAGGGGCGCCGGAGATGGAGACGTCCGGCTCCGTCCTGCCGGAGCCCCTGCACGAACCGTTCGCCGCGGCGATGGCCGAATCGTTGTGGCTTCCCGCCGGCATCCTGCTCATCGGGCTCGTGGCCGCGCTCGCCTTCGACCGTCCCGCGAGCCAGAAGGAACAGCGTGCCGCCGAGGAGCGTTCGGCGGCAGCGAGCGCCTGACGGACGTTCCAGCGACCACCCTGCGGCACCTTCCCCGGTTGTCCGTGACCCGCCGTTTCCTCACATGGCTGTGATCCACGCCATATAGTGCAGGCACGCACGCCGGGTGGGAGGTGGCATGTCGGTGGCCGTAGTGGAAATTCCGGCAGGGAGTCGTTGGCTCCGGGACGATCGGGTCACTCGCCGCGACAGCGGCATCCTCCAGTACGACTGCCTGGAGCCGTGCATCGCCGAGCTGCTCGATCGGAGTGCGTTGCGTTTCGCGAACCGCGTCGCGGTGGTCGACCGATGCGGCCGCGCACTCACCTACCGCGAACTGTGGGCCGCCGCCGCCCGCGTCGCCGGTGGTCTCCTCGATCAGGGGGTCGGCCCCACCGACCGGGTGGTCGTCTGTCAGCCGAACGGGGTCCGTTGGCTGATCGGGTTCCTGGGCGTGGTCCTTGCCGGAGGTGTTCCGGTGCTCCCCGACCCGAGCTGCAGCCCCGAGGAAACGGCGGAGATCGGGGTCCACAGCGGTGCGGTTCTCACCCTGGACTCCGATCTGCCCGACGGTGTCGCCTTCCTCGACGGAGGTGCGTCACCGGACGAGCTCGCGGTGCTCTACTACGTGCGCGTCGCCGGTGGTGGACTGCGCGGCGTCGAACTGACGAACACCAACGTGCTGTCGACGATCGAGGCCGTCGCCCACGCAATGGATCTCGTCGGCGACGGCGTACGGACCGTGCTGACGGCGCCGCTGTCCACGGCGGTCGGATGCAGCGTCCAGTTGCTGCCCACCCTCGCCTCCGGGGGAACCGTCGTGGTCTCGGGATCGCGCGTGATCCGCGCACCGTGGCGGCACCTCCGCGCAGCTTTCCCCACCTCGCGGTGTGTGCGGGGCTGGGGAGTCGCCGAGACGGGAGGGATCGGTCTGCTGCTGCCTTCGGAACACCGCTCCCGCCATCCCCGCAGTGTCGG
The DNA here is from genome assembly GCF_001886355.1 of Rhodococcus sp. 2G. NCBI lineage: Bacteria > Bacillati > Actinomycetota > Actinomycetes > Mycobacteriales > Nocardiaceae > Rhodococcus > Rhodococcus sp. 2G. The sequence goes on from NZ_CP018063.1 coordinate 668,933, forward strand.
AGTGCCGTTCGGAGGGATCGAGATCGCGCTGCTCGGGCCCGATGCCGAACACGGTGTCGGCGAACTGCTCTGTCGCGGACCGAGCGTGGCCCGCCGCTATTGGCGCGATCCGTGCGCCACGGACGAGACGTTCACGGAGGACGGCTGGTTCCGCACGGGCGATCAGGTGCGCATCGACGACGAGGGCTTCGTCGATCAGATCGCCGTCCGGGTGTCGTGAACCCTGCAACGGGTTCCCGTCCGGTATACAGCCTGTAACCCGATGAACCGGCATTTTTCGTAGTGGAGAGGTGTGTCCATGTCCGACGTAGTCCTGCTCGAACGACGCGATCGCGTTCTCGTCATCACCATCAACCGACCCGAGGCGCGCAACGCCGTCAACGCCGCCGTGAGCCACGCGCTCGCCGAGGCGGTCGACCAGCTCGACAGCGACGACTCCCTGTCGGTCGGTGTGCTCACCGGCGCCGGCGGCAACTTCTGCGCGGGCATGGACCTCAAGGCGTTCGTCGCAGGCGAGAACGTGGTCGTGCCCGGTAAGGGTCTCGGCTTCACGGAGGCGCCGCCGCGCAAGCCGCTCATCTCCGCCGTCGAAGGATTCGCCCTCGCCGGCGGAACCGAACTCGTCCTGGCCACCGACCTCGTCGTCGCCGCGAAGGACGCGAAGTTCGGCATCCCGGAGGTCAAGCGCGGCCTCGTCGCCGGTGGCGGTGGCCTGCTGCGCCTGCCGTCGCGCATCCCTTACCAGAAGGCCCTCGAACTCGCCCTCACCGGGGACGCGTTCACCGCCGAGGAAGGCTACGGATACGGTTTCGTCAATCGTCTCACCGAACCCGGTGGGGCACTCGAGGGTGCATTCGAACTGGCCGAGCGCATCACAGCGAACGGACCGCTCGCCGTGGCGGCGACCAAGGAGATCATCGTCCGCTCGGCCGACTGGTCGAGCGACGAAGCATTCGCGAAGCAGATGGAGATCATGGCGCCCGTGTTCACCTCGGAGGACGCGCGTGAAGGCGCCACCGCATTCGCCGAGAAGCGACCCCCTGTGTGGAAGGGTCGCTGAGCTCCGGTGTGGAAGGGTCGCTGAGCTCCGGTGTGGAAGGGTCGCTGAAAGACCGAACGAGAGATGACGAGGATCAGGTGACCGACGGGTTCGCAGAACTGCACGTACACATCGAGGGCACGCTCGAACCCGAGCTGATCCTCGCCCTCGCCGAGCGGAACCGCATCGAGTTGCCCTATCGCGATCTCGACGATCTGCGCAGCCGCTACGAGTTCACCGATCTGCAGTCGTTCCTCGACCTGTACTACGCGAACATGGAGGTCCTGCGCACCGCGCAGGACTTCGCCGACCTCGCCCGCGCCTATTTCGCTCGTGCGGCGCGGGCGGGTGTCACCCACGCGGAGTTCTTCTTCGATCCGCAGGCCCACACCTCGCGCGGTGTCCCGCTGCCAGAGGTCGTAGCCGGGCTCTCCGACGCGGTCGCCGGGGCACACCGGGAGTTCGGGGTCGATGCGGCGATGATCGCGTCGATCGTGCGCGATCGCCCCGTGCCCGAAGCGCATGAGGTGTTCGGCGAACTGCTGCGCCTCGGTGCGCCGATCATCGCTCTCGGCCTGGACTCGGCGGAGGTCGGTCACCCGCCGTCACTGTTCGAGGACGTCTTCGCGCGGGCGCGGGCCGAAGGGCTGCACATCACCGCGCACGCGGGGGAGGAGGGACCTCCGGAGTATGTTCGGCAGGCGCTCGATCTGCTCGGCGCCGAGCGCATCGACCACGGCATCCGCTCGCTCGAGGATCCCGAACTCGTCGCGCGCCTGGTCGACGAGAGCATTCCCCTCACCGTCTGCCCGTTCTCGAATGTCCGCCTCCGCGTGGTGGATACGCTCGCCGACCATCCGCTGCGCCGCATGCTCGAGGCGGGCCTGTCGGTGAGCGTGCACTCGGACGATCCCGCCTATTTCGGTGGTTACGTCGACGACAACCTCGCAGGGCTGAAGGATCAGCTCGGTCTGACCGATGCCGAACGGGATGTGCTCCGGCGCAATTCGTGGGACGCCGCCTTCCTCTGAGTCCGTCCGGGTGAGTCGGCTCGGGCGTCATTCGCCCAGGACGCGGCGCAGATACGGGTTCGTGAAGGTGCGGTGCGGATCCACGCGGTCGCGCACGGCGAGGAAGTCGTCGAACCGAGGGTAGAGCTCGCGTAGAGCGTCCGCGGTCAGGGAATGGAGCTTGCCCCAGTGCGGGCGTCCCTGCGCGGCGCGCAGGATCGGCTCGACACCGTCGAAGTAGGGCGTGTGGTCGCGCCGATGGTACTGGTGCACGGCCACATAGGCGGTATCGCGGCCCTGCGCCGTGGACAACCAGACATCGTCGCCCTGCGCGAACCGCACCTCCACCGGAAAACCGACACGAACGTCCGTGCGCTGCAGCCACGCATCGATCTCGCGCAGAACCGCTGGAAGGTGCTCGGCGGGGAGCGCGTACTCCATCTCCCGGAACCGCACCCGGCGGGTGGAGGCGAACACCCGGTAACTGCGGTCGACGAAGGTGCGCGGGGACAACGCCCGGGACGCGACCCGGTTCAGCGCCGGGATGGTGGCGGGAACCCGCGTCCCGACCTGCTGGAGGAGTGCGAAGGCGCCGTTGGAGAGCAGTTCGTCGTCGAGGAGGGTGCGCACCCGCCCGACCGGCTGCACCGGTGCCTCACCGGGGAGGCGGGTGTTGCGTTTGATGAGCACGCCGTCGGTGTGTGGGAACCAGTAGAACTCGAAATGGTCGACACCGCTTCGCAGTTCGTCGAGGACATCGAGTGTGGTGCGGAGCGACGAGGGGGCTTCTTCTGCGCGCAGGCGGAATGCGGGGACACAATCGAGCGTCACGGTCGCGAGCACGCCGAGGGCGCCGAGGCCGAGTCGGGCGGCCTCGAACAGGTCGGGCTCGTGCTCGGGGGAGCAGTCGACGATCCGGCCGTCGGCGAGCACGATCGTCGCGCCGCACACGGCTGCTGCCAGTCCGCGGAAGGTCGCGCCGGTGCCGTGGGTGCCGGTCGAGATCGCGCCGGCGACGGACTGCACGTCGATGTCGCCGAGATTCGGTACGGCGAGGCCCTGTGCCCACAGCAGGTCGCCCAGGCCGCGCAGTCGCGTCCCCGCCCGCACGGTGACGCGCGCGCCGGTGGCCGACGGTTCCACCGCGACGAGACCGGACATCCGGTCGAGCGAGATGAGCGTGCCGTCGGTGACGGCCGCGCCGGTGAACGAGTGCCCGGCGCCCACGGCCTTGACATGTTCGCCCTGCTCGGAGGCGCGGACGACGACGCGCGCGAGGTCGTCGGTGCTGCCGGGGGTCTCGAAACGGCGAGGTGCCGCACTCTCGGTGCGAGCCCAATTGTGCCAGGTGGCCATGCCTCATCTTCGACCTGGACAAGCGTCCAAGTCAACACCTGCTCGTGAACCTTTCCCGACCTCTACCATCAGGGTCATGCCGAATCGGTTGCCTGCTGACGAGCGCCGCGCCCAACTCGTGGCAGCAGCACTGGAACTGGCGGAGGGCGGGGGAGTCGGAGCCGTCACGGTCCGCGCCGTCGCCGAGAAGGCCGGAGTGTCACTGGGCGTTGTCCACTACTGTTTCGACAGCAAGGAAGCCCTCGTCGTCGCCATGGCGAACGCCGTCGTCGGCGAACTCGCCGGAGCCATGCACGCGGCCTTCGATGTGCCCGAGGACGCGCAGCAGACCGGCGGCGTCGACTGTCTCCGCTCGATGCTCCACACCGGCCTTCGCTCCATGTGGTCGACGATCGAATCCACGCCGGGGCTGCAGACCCTCACCTACGAGATCACCGCCTACTCGCTCCGGCAGCGCACCGATGGCAGTCCCGCCGGCGGCGACATCGCCGTGGAGCAGTACCGCCTGATGGACAAGCAGGCCCAGTTGTTCCTCGACACCTGCGCCGAGCGGTGCGGCGTCGAATGGTCGCTGCCCACTTCGACGCTCGCACGACTGTCGTTGTCCGTGCTCGACGGCGTCGTGCTCCGGTGGCTCGTCGATCGCGACGGCGAGGCGGCCACGGCCGAACTGGGAGTCGTCGCCGACATCATCGCGACCCGTGCCGTAGAACGTTCCTGACCCGACCCGACCTTTTCGAAAGGATCGCCCGTGCTCCGTGCTGCTTCCGTTCACGACGCCGCCCTCGACCGGGTGCACGCGGCGACGGCCGACCTCGACCCGCCGTTCGCCGCCGTCGATCTGCCCACCCTGCGGCGCAACGCCGACGACCTGATCCGCCGCGCGAACGGTGTGCCCGTGCGGGTCGCGAGCAAATCGGTGCGCTGTCGTGCCGTCCTCGCCGAGGTCCTCGGCCCGGAACTGACCACCCGCGGCGGTTTTCGCGGCATCATGGCGTACTCGCTACGGGAGGCGCTGTGGCTCGTCGAGCACGGAGCGCGCGACATCCTGATGGGCTACCCCACGGTCGACCGGGCGGCGCTCGGGAAACTCGCGGTGTCGCCGGACGCGGTGCAGGCGATCACGCTCATGGTCGATTCGGCCGAGCACCTCGACATCATCCGTACGGCTTTGGGGAAGAACACTTTCCGGACGAAGGTCTGCCTGGACATCGATGCGTCGTTGCGGGTGGGTCCGCTCCATCTCGGTGTGCGCCGTTCTCCGCTGCGCGACCCGGAGGCAGCCTCCGGCCTGGCCCGTCGCGCCGACGCCGCCGGATTCGACGTCGTCGGAGTGATGTTCTACGAGGCCCAGATCGCGGGCCTGCCCGACTCGTCGCTGCCGGTACGGCTCGTCAAGGGACTGTCGGCGCGGGATCTCTCCTCGCGCCGCCGCGCCGTGGTGGAGGCCGTGCGTGCGGTCGTGGGTGACCTCGAACTGGTCAACGGTGGCGGAACCGGCTCGCTCGAGGTGACCACCGCCGATCGTGTCGTCACCGAGGCCACCGCGGGATCGGGGCTGTACGTGCCCACACTGTTCGACGGCTACCGGGCGTTCACCCCGAACCCGTCGATGTTCTTCGCGCTGCCTGCCGTACGCAAACCGTCACCGTCGGTCACGACGTTGTTCGGCGGCGGGTACATCGCGTCCGGCCCGACCGGCGCCTCGCGGGTGCCGCGCCCGGTCCGTCCTGCGGGATTGAAGTTGCTGGGGACGGAAGGTGCCGGCGAGGTGCAGACCCCGGTGCGCGGTCGCGCTGCGGCGTCGATCCCCGTCGGGGGACGGGTGTGGTTCCGCCACGCGAAGGCCGGCGAACTGTGCGAGAGGTTCGACCGGGTGTACCTCGTCGACGAGAACGGACGCACCGAGGTTCCCACCTATCGCGGTGAGGGCGGCTGCTGGTGACCTTCCGGCTCCGGCCACAATGAGGCCATGCCGTTGACGTTCTTCCCCGGGTCGGTCGGCCGGGTCCACTGGCGGTGCCGGACCGTCGACGACGCGAGAGCCGGTGTGGTGTTCGCGCACGGCTTCGGGCAGCACACCGGGCACTACCACCGTTTCGCCTCCGGCCTCGCCGCCCACGGCATCGCGTGGTGGGGACTCGACCTCGCCGGACACGGGCTCTCCGAAGGAGAACCCGGCTCACCGGGCAACGTCGAGTTCCACGCCGAGGACTTCGGCGTGCTCACCGGCCTCGCCGCCGAGTCCGGTCTGCCGCTGGTGGTGATGGGCCATTCGCTGGGGGCGGCGACGGTCCTGACGGCGCTGGATGCCGATCCCTCCGGTGGTAGCCGCCTCGCGGGCGTCGTGCTGTGCGGTACGCCGCGCACCGCGGCCCTGCCGGAGACGGCCGAAGCGCTCGGCGCGAGCGACCTGCCGGTCCTGCTGGTCCACGGCGTCGACGACCGACTGGCCCCCATCGACCCGGTACGCGAGTGGGCGTCGTCGCTGCCCGGGGCACAGTGGTGCGAGTATTCCGATGCCGGGCACGACCTGTTGCACGAACCCGTACATCGCAGGGTGACTTCGGATATTGCCGCGTTCGTGGGCGACGTGGCCGGCCGGATTCCCAGATTCCCCGAGAAACGACCGGGCCCCTCGCGGTGACGAGGGGCCCGGTCGACGGTGTGGAACCTCAGTTGTAGATCGCTGCGATCTCGGCGCCGTGCTTGTCGTGGATGATGTTCCTCTTGAGCTTGAGCGTCGGGGTCAGCTCGCCGCTCTCGACGCTGAAATCGGTCTCGAGGAGGCGGTACTTGCGGATCGCCTCGGCCTTCGAGACCTTCTTGTTGGTCTCGGCAACCGCCTCGTCGATCTCGGCGATCAGGTCGGGGTTCTTGATCAGATCGGCGACCGTGGTTTCCGCCGGCAGACCGTGTCGCTCGAGCCAGCCCGGCAGCGCCTCCGGATCGAGGGTGATCAGCGCGCCGACGAATGGCTTGGAATCACCGACCACGATGACCTGGCTGATCAGCGGGTGGGCGCGCAGCGAATCCTCGAGGACGGCCGGGGCGACGTTCTTGCCGCCCGCGGTGACGATGAGTTCCTTCTTGCGGCCGGTGATCGAGATGAAGCCGTCCTCGTCGATCGCACCGATGTCGCCGGTGTGGAACCAGCCGTCGCGGATGGCTTCGTCGGTGGCCTTGTCGTTCTGCCAGTAGCCGTCGAACACCTGGGGGCCCCTGAGGAGGAGCTCGCCGTCCTCGGCGATCTTCGCGGCGCAGCCGTTGAACGGCGTGCCGACGGTGCCGATCTTCTGGGCGGCCGGGGTGTTCATGATGATGCCGCCGGTGGTCTCCGTCAGGCCGTAACCCTCGTAGATGGTGACGCCGACACCGCGGAAGAAGTGGCCGAGACGTGCGCCGAGTGCGGCGCCGCCCGAGACGGCCCGGGTGACGTTGCCGCCGAGCGCGGCCTTGAGCTTGCCGTAGACCAGCTTGTCGAAGACGAAGTGCTGGATCTTCAGGCCGAGGCCGGGGCCGCCGTTCTCGAGGGCCTTGCTGTACTCGATCGCGACCTCCGAGGCCTTCTCGAAGATCTTGCCCTTGCCGCCGTCGTAGGCCTTCTGCTTCGCCGAGTTGTAGACCTTCTCGAACACGCGGGGCACCGAGAGGATGAAGTTCGGCTTGAAGACCGCGAACTGGTCGAGCAGCGTCGTCAGGTCGGAGGTATGACCGACGGTGACCTTGCTGTCGAATGCCGCGAACGAGATCAGGCGCGCGAAGACGTGTGCCATCGGGATGAACAACAGGGTGCGCTGGCCCTCGTGCATCGAGTCGGGCAGGGCCAGGCCGCAGGCTGCGGACTCCGAGGCGAAGTGGCGGTGCTTGAGCTGGACGCCCTTCGGCCGGCCCGTGGTGCCGGAGGTGTAGATGAGGGTCGCCGCGGATTCGGCCGTGACCGAGTTGCGCCGTTCCTCGACCTGCTCGTCGGTGACCGCTGCGCCGCGTGCGATGAGCTCGTCGACCGCGCTCTTGCCGCCCGGCGCCGGCTCGATCTGCAGGATCTCGCGCACGGTCGGGGCGTTCTCGGCGACCTCGCGGACGGTGTCGACGTGACCGGAGTTCTCGACGATGAGCAGCTTGGTCCCGGAGTCCTCGAGGATCCACTGGGCCTGGTCGGCCGACGACGTCTCGTAGATCGCCACGGTGGCACCGCCCGCGGCCCAGATGGCGTAGTCGAGCAGGACCCATTCGTAGCGCGTCGCCGACAGGACCGCGACGCGGTCGCCGAGCTCGATACCCGACGCGATCAGGCCCTTCGCCACGGCGCGCACCTCGGATGCGAACTGGCGGGCGGTGACGGGAACCCACTTGCCGTCGACCAGTCGCTCAAACGGCACGAACTCAGGCGACTCCTTCTCGTGCCGGAAGACGCTGTCGGCCATCGACGTGTTCTCGGGAATCGAGAACGACTGTGGTACGGCAATCTCACTCACTGTGACCCCTCCATCGTTAGGTGCTGTCGGTGTGCATTGCATCACACGTCGTTGGGAAATGCATTACCCTCGGACCGCTTTGCCCCCTTTTTACAGTCCGATAGGCAGTGATCCAGGTAACAATGCTACCCGCCGGTAACGAGGATTGCCACTATCGGATCGTCTCGTCGGATTTCCCGGTACCGGAAGTACCAGTATTTCGGAGAAGGAGAATCGCTTCGTCGTCGCCGAGCTGATGGAAGTCGTCGTAGGCGGCGCCGACGCTGTCGGTGTCCACCGGCGTCCACGGGCAGATCACCTCGTCGGCCGTCCGGCCGGCCCGGCGCAGTGCGTCGGGGGAGGCCACCGGCACCGCGAGGACGACCCGGGTCGCTCCGGAGGCGCGCGCGGCGAGGCATGCCACCGCGGCCGTCGCACCTGTGGCGATGCCGTCGTCGACGACGATCGCCGTGCGGCCCTCCAGCGGCACCCGGGTGCGACCGGCACGCAGGCAATCGGCACGTCGAGCCAGTTCGGCCAGCTCGCGTCGCTCGACGGCCGCCACGGATTCGGGGGCGATCCGCCCGCGCCGGATCACGTCGTCGTTGAGGACCCGGAAGACGGCGTCCTGCGTGGTCGATTCCCCGGCGGTTCCGGGACCCGGTCCTTCGGCGATCGCGCCCATCGCGAGTTCGGGATGCCAGGGCACGCCCAGTTTGCGCACCACGAGGACGTCCAGGGGCGCATCGAGGGCTGCGGCGAGTTCACGGGCGACGGGAATGCCGCCGCGAGGTAGTGCGAGGACCACCGGGTCGGCGTCGCGCAGGTGCCCGGCCGACCGGGCGAGTCGCCGGCCTGCCTCCTCGCGTGTGGCGTACCCCACACCTCCAGTATGGGACGGTCCGCCCGGGCGGGCGAGCACTCACCGCCCGGACGGACCGGGGGGATCTCGGTCGAGCTCGCCCGACAGGTACGAGTGGTAGGCGGGCAGATCGAGCTGGCCGTGGCCGGACAGGCCGATCACGATGACCTCGGGTTCGGTGAGGCCCCGCGCGTACTCCGCGGCCGCGGCGATCGCGTGCGACGACTCCGGCGCCGGCACGATGCCCTCGTTCCGGGCGAAGAGCACCGCCGCGGAGAAGGCATCGGTCTGTGCCACGGACTGTCCCTGCACGTAGCCGAGCTCGACGGTGTGGCTGAGCAACGGCGCCATGCCGTGATATCGCAGCCCGCCGGCGTGGATCGGATCCGGGATGAAGTACTGGCCGAGGGTGTGCATCTTCAGCAGCGGGGTCAGACCCGCGATGTCACCGTGGTCGTAGCGGTACTCGCCGCGGGTGATCGACGGGCACGCCGCGGGCTCGACGGCGACGACACGCGTGGTCGCCCGCTCGTGGATGACCTCGCGCAGGAACGGGAACGACAGGCCGGCGAGGTTCGAACCGCCGCCCGCGCAACCGAAGACGACGTCGGCCTGGTCCTCACCCGCGGCCCGCAGTTGCTCCACGGCCTCGAGGCCGATGACGGTCTGGTGCAGCACCACGTGGTTGAGCACGCTGCCGAGGGTGTAGCGGGCGGCGGCGTCCTTCACTGCGACCTCCACGGCCTCCGAGACCGCGATGCCGAGCGAGCCGGGTGTGTCCGGGTGCTCGGCAAGGACGGCGCGACCGGCCTCCGTCAGGTCGGACGGGCTGGGATGTACTGTGCCGCCGTAGGTCTCGATGAGGAAGCGGCGGTAGGGCTTCGAGTCGTAGGAGGCGCGGACCTGCCACACCTCGAGATCGATACCGAACTTCGCGCACGCGAACGACAGGGCCGAACCCCACTGCCCGGCACCGGTCTCGGTGGTCAGCCGGGTGACACCGTCGATCGAGTTGTAGTACGCCTGCGCGACCGCGGAGTTGACCTTGTGGCTGCCGACCGGGCTCACGCCCTCGTACTTGACGTAGATGTGGGCCGGGGTGCCGAGGGCCTTCTCGAACGACCGCGCCCGGATCAGCGGGGTGGTGCGGTAGTTGCGGTAGGCATCGCGGACGGGTTCGGGGATCTCGATGTCCGTCTCGGTGGACAGTTCCTGTTCGATCAGGCCCTTCGCGAACAGCGGGGCGAGGTCGTCCGCCGTGATCGGTTCCTTCGTGCCGGGGTGCAGGTGCGGCGGCGGAGCGACAGGCAGGTCGCCGGCGATGTTGTACCAGTGGGTGGGAATGCTGACGGGCTCCGACACCGGGTCGTCCTTTCGGTCTGCAACGAGAACTCGTTCAGTGTGCCAACGCACACATCGACGCCCGTCGGCGGTGTGGCCCCTACCTAAAATATGTAGACCGGTCTATTATTTTGGCGTGACCACCAAGGGAGCGCGAACCAGGACGCGCATGATCGACACCGCGCTCGAACTCATCCAGACCCGCGGCTACCACGGCACCGGGCTCGCACACATCACCGCCGGCGCCGCGGCACCGCGCGGCTCGCTCTACTTCCATTTCCCCGGCGGCAAGGACGAGCTCGTCGTCGCCGCCCTCGACCGGGTCGGCGCGGAGTTCACCGGCCTGCTCGAGTCGCTGATCGCCGACGGCCGGGGCGCCGGCGCCGTCGTCTCGGCCGTGTTCGACGACCTCGCTGCCCGGCTCGAACGCTCCGATTTCGCGGCCGGCTGCGCGGTCGCGTCCGTCGCCGTCGACGCCGCCGCCGAGAACCCCGCGCTGCAGGAGAGCTGCGCCCGGGTGTACGAGTCGTGGCGGGTCGTCCTCGAGCAGCTCCTCGTCCGGGACGGCGTGCCGAACCCGGCAGCGCTCGCGGGTGCGATCGTCGGTCTCGTCGAAGGCGCGACCGTCGTTGCGCGGGCGCGACGCGACACCGCCCCGCTGCACGAGGCGAAGGCCGTCGTGCTCGACCTGATCGGAGCCTCACGATGAACGGGGCAGCGACGAACGGGGCAACCGTGGTGTTCGGCGCGACGGGCTTCATCGGCCGCGGGCTGCTGCGCGAACTGCTCACCGGACCGGACGACGGCCGGATCGTCGCGGTCGTGCGCTCGGCGGAATCCGGGGCCCGGCTCCGGGAGCGGCTCGCGGGCGACGGCGTGCCGATCGACCGGCTCTCGGTTCACCTCTTCGATCCCGACGCCGCGGAGATCTCCCTCGAACCGGCGGTGCCGGAGGTGCGCGACGTCCACAACCTCGCGGCCGCGTTCGCCTTCGGCATGACACCGCAGGCGGCGCGCGCGGTGAATGTCGTTCTGGCCGAGAAGATCACCCGCTTCGCCGCCGCGTCCGGGGCGCGCCGGCTGATCCACGTCAGCGGGTATCGCGTCGGTGCGCATCCGACGATGCCGGTGCCGTGGCCGCCGCGTCACCGGCGCCGGATCTACGGCAGGCTCGGCGCCTACGAAGCGTCCAAGATCGAAGCCGACGCGGTGGTGCGCGCGCTCGCGGCCGCGCTGAACGTCCCGCTCACCGTCGTCAATCCCGGCACCGTGATCGGCGACTCCCGGACGGGGGAGGCCGACCAGTACCTGGGCCTGGCGGAACTCGTGCTGCAACTGTCCCGCGGGCAGCTGCGGGCGGTGCCCGGCTCCCGGGGCACCGTGGTGCCCGTCGTCACCGTCGACCACCTCGCACGGTTCCTGGCGCTCGTGCCGCGGGACCCGCAGGCCGCGGGGCAGGCGTACTGGGTTCTCGACGACGCGACGCCGGCGCTGCCCGAACTCGTCGCCCTGGTCGCGGGGGAGCTGGGTGTGCCCGCGCCGCGTCGTCTCGTTCCCGTCGTCGCGCTGCGGATCCTGCCGGCGTGGCTCACCGGGGCGCAGAAGGAAACGCTGAGCTTCGTCAGTACCGACACGTACCCGACGGCGTCGGCCACTGCGTTCGCGCGCAGGCACGGGCTCGAATATCCACCGGTGCGGCCCGCGCTGCGACGCTGGGCGAAACACCTCGCCGCGACGGCTCCGGACCGGCGACTCGAGGGTGCCGGAGGGAGGTCGGGGCGCCGATGATTCGAGGTCAGCGACGCTCATCCGATAAACTGCAGGTCAAATGAGTGATACTGTGCAAGACCCCGACGCCGAAAACGCCACCCCCACGTTCGCCGATCTCGACATCGATGCCCGTGTGCTGCAAGCGCTTTCGGATGTGGGCTACGAGTCCCCGTCGCCGATCCAGGCGGCGACCATCCCGCCGCTGCTGGAGGGACGGGACGTCGTCGGTCTCGCTCAGACCGGCACCGGCAAGACCGCCGCGTTCGCGGTGCCGATCCTGTCCCGCATCGACACCTCGAAGAAGCGTCCGCAGGCGCTGATCCTTGCGCCCACGCGCGAGCTCGCGCTGCAGGTCGCAGAGGCTTTCGGCAAGTATTCGGCGCACATCCCCGGGTTGCACGTGCTGCCCATCTACGGTGGCCAGGCGTACGGGGTGCAGCTGTCGGGGCTGCGTCGCGGCGCCCAGGTCATCGTCGGCACCCCCGGACGTGTGATCGATCACCTTTCCAAGGGCACCCTCGACATCTCGGAGCTCGAATTCCTCGTGCTCGACGAGGCCGACGAGATGCTCACCATGGGCTTCCAGGAGGACGTCGAGCGGATCCTCGCCGACACCCCGGACACCAAGCAGGTGGCGCTGTTCTCCGCGACGATGCCCGGCGCGATCCGCCGGCTGTCGAAGCAGTACCTCAACGACCCCGAAGAGATCACGGTCAAGTCGAAGACCACGACCTCCTCGAACATCTCCCAGCGCTGGGTGCTGGTGTCGCACCAGCGCAAGCTCGACGCCCTGACCCGCATCCTCGAGGTCGAGTCGTTCGAGGCGATGATCATCTTCGTCCGGACCAAGCAGGCCACCGAAGACCTCGCCGAGCGGTTGCGTGCCCGCGGCTTCTCGGCCGCCGCGATCAACGGCGACATCGTGCAGGCCCAGCGTGAGCGCACCATCGGCCAGCTCAAGAGCGGCGCCCTCGACATCCTCGTCGCGACGGACGTCGCCGCGCGTGGTCTCGACGTCGAGCGCATCAGCCACGTCGTGAACTACGACATCCCGCACGACACCGAGTCGTACGTCCACCGCATCGGCCGCACAGGCCGCGCCGGCCGCACCGGCGACGCGCTGCTGTTCGTCGCTCCGCGCGAGCGTCACCTGCTCAAGGCGATCGAGCGGGCCACCCGCCAGCCGCTCGCCGAGATGCAGCTGCCCACCGTCGAGGACGTCAACGCCCAGCGCGTATCGAAGTTCAACGACTCGATCACCGAGGCGCTCGCCTCCGATCACCTGCAGCTGTTCCGCACCTTCATCGAGGACTACGAGCGTGAGCACGACGTGCCGCTCGCCGACATCGCGGCCGCGCTGGCGGTGCTGTCTCGCGACGGCGAGTCGTTCCTCATGGAGGCCGAACCCGAGCCGGTCGCACCGCCGCGCCGCGAGCGCGAACCGCGCGAGCGTCCGCCGCGTCGCTTCGACGACGGGCCGAAGGTCGGTCGCGACGGCCAGGAGATGACCACCTACCGCATCGCCGTAGGCAAGCGTCACCGCGTGCAGCCCGGTGCGATCGTCGGTGCCATCGCCAACGAGGGCGGACTGCGCCGCGGCGATTTCGGGCACATCAGCATCCGTGCCGATCACAGCCTCGTCGAGCTGCCGAAGGATCTGTCGCCGCAGACCCTCGACGCGCTGCGCTCCACCCGAATCTCGGGCGTGCTCATCCAGCTGCAGCCCGACTCCGGCGCACCGTCCGGACGTCCCAGCTCGTATCGCGGACGCGACGACCGTCGCGGCGACGATCGACGCGGGGGAGACCGTCGCGATCACGGCAAGCGCGATCGTGGCGGCAAGCGCGAGTACGGCGACAGCCGTGGCGGCCGCTCCGGCGACTTCACGCACCGCAGCGACCGCAACGATCGTGGTGGTCGCGGCGGATACCGCGACTGAGACCGCCGGCCGATCCACTCGGCCGGGACGTCGGCGGTGGCACCGTCGACGTCCCGGCGCTCATGCGTCGAGTATGGGGGTTCCCACCGATACCTTCGGTCCCGAATCGGCGAACTGCGTGCGGTACAGCTCCGCGTAGCGGCCGCCCGCCGCCAGGAGATCGTCGTGGTTGCCGCGTTCGACGATGCGCCCGGCCTCGACGACCAGGATCTCGTCGGCGGCGCGGATGGTCGACAGGCGGTGCGCGATGACCACCGACGTGCGACCCTCGAGCGCCTCGGTCAACGCCTCCTGCACAGCGGCCTCCGAGGTCGAATCGAGATGGGCGGTGGCCTCGTCCAGGATCACCACCCGCGGATGGGCGAGCAGCAGTCGCGCGATCGTCAGCCGCTGACGCTCACCACCCGAGAGCCGGTAGCCGCGTTCGCCGACGACCGTGTCGAGTCCGTTCGGCAACGACGCGATCAGGGGCTCGAGGCGTGCGCGACGTAGGGCGTCCCACAGTTCGTCCTCGCCGGCTTCGGGGCGGGCGAGCAGCAGGTTGTTGCGGACCGTGTCGTGGAACAGGTGACCGTCCTGGGTGACCAGCCCGACTGTCGCGCGGATCGAGTCGGCGGTCAGTTCGCGGACGTCCGCTCCGCCGAGCAGCACGGCGCCGGAATCGACATCGTGCAATCGCGGGATCAGTTGTGCGATGGTCGATTTGCCCGCGCCGGACGATCCGACCAGTGCGACCATCCGGCCCGGTTCCACGCGGAACGACACGTCGCGCAGCACCTCTTCGCCGCCCCGCGAATCGAGCACCGCGACCTCCTCGAGGGAGGCGAGCGAGACCTTGTCGGCGGACGGATACGCGAAGGTGACATCCCGGAGTTCCACCGAGACCGGACCGTCGGGCACCGGCCGGGCATCGGGCGACTGCTCGATCAGCGGCTTCAGATCGAGGATCTCGAAGACCCGCTCGAAGCTCACCATCGCACTCATGACGTCCATGCGGGCACTGGCCAGCGCCGTCAGCGGCGAGTACAGGCGCGTGAGGAGCATCGCCATCGCGACCACCGAACCGGGATCGAGCTGGTCGCGCAGGGCATAGAAACCGCCGAGGCCGTAGACGAGCGCGAGCGCGAGTGCGGACACGAGTGTCAGAGCGGTGACGAACACGCTCTGCAGCATCGCGGTGCGCACGCCGATGTCGCGGACCCGCGTCGCCCGGACGGCGAACTCCCTCGACTCCTGTGCCGGACGGCCGAACAGCTTGACCAGGGTGGCGCCTGGAGCCGAGAACCGTTCGGTCATCTGCGTGTTCATCACCGAGTTGTGGTTGGCGGCCTCCCGGCTGAGCTGCGCGAGCCGGGCGCCCATGTGCCGGGCGGGAATCACGAAGATCGGGAGCAGCAACAGTGCGAGAAGGGTGATCTGCCAGGATATCCCGATCATCACCACCAGGGTGATCGCGAGGGTGACGATGTTGCCGACCACGCCGGACAGGGTGTCGCTGAAGGCACGCTGCGCACCGATGACGTCGTTGTTCAGGCGCGAGACGAGCGCGCCCGTACGAGTTCTCGTGAAGAAGGCGACCGGCATGCGCTGCACGTGGTCGAAGACCGTGGTGCGCAGATCGAGGATGAGATCCTCGCCGATGCTCGCCGACAACCAGCGGTTCGCGATCCCGAGGCCGGCCTCGATCAGTGCGATCGCGGCGATGATCACCGCGAGCAGCACCACGACCGAGACCGCGGCGCCGTCGACGATCGCGTCGATCACCCGGCCCGCGAGTACCGGTGTCGCGACGCCGAGCGCCGCGATGGTCACGCTCAGGACGAGATAGAAGGTGATGTTACGGCGGTGCGGCCGGGCGAACTCGGCGATCCGCCGTAGGCTCGCTCGGGAGAACGGCCTGCGGTCGCTCTCGGCGTGCATCGCGTTGTACATCGCGTTCCACGCGGTGACTTCCATGCTCATGGTGTCGGCCTCCTCGGGTCGCAGCCGAGGCTAGGACCTCGAGTGCGCTCGAGGTCAAGCCTAGGCTCGCACCACGACAGGACGAGGCGTCAGCGAGCCACGTCGATCACCACGCGGGTCGGTCCGGTGAGGGAGTACACCGAGAACGGCGTGCCGTGCGCGGCGACGCCGATGAACGACTGGGTGACACCTTCGAAGACGCCGGACCCGCTGACCTCCACCACGGATCCGCCGGCATCGGCGAGCACGGGATCCGGGCCGGCGTACTGCTCGACACCGCTGTCGAACGGATAGGCCGAGCCGTCGATGAGCACCTGCAGCACGGCGTCGCCGGCGACGGGGACCTCGTTGCCGCTGCCCTGCTGGAGTGCCTCGTCGACGTAGCCGACCCGCCACCCCGGTGTGCCCTCGCCGCCGAGTTCGTAGACCACGCGGTCGAAGCCCTCGTGACGTCCGGTGCGGATGTCGACGACCGTGAGTTTTGCGCCCTCTCCGGCCGGGGAGACCTTCTCGCGCGCGTCGCGCGGGACCTCGTCGGAGGTGGTGGTCTCGGGAGCCGAGGACGTCGGCGTGTCGACCGAGACGGCGGGGGAGGGTGCGGGCTCGTCGGCACCGGCGGAGCATCCCGCCAGGACCAGTGATGTTGCGGTGACGGCCAGGGCGAGACGCGTGTGCTTCATGGGACTCATGGTACGTCGGAGCTCCCGTCGGCCACTGGCGACGCTCGCGGGGGTTGACCGGATCGAGACGTGAGGCGCACAATTCATCCAAGGATGATTTCAACACTCGATGAATTGAGTGGATCATGGCCATCGACCACATCTCCGACGCTGTCGACATCCGCGATCTGCACGTTCGGCGTGGCACCCATCGAGCTCTCGAGGACGTGAGCGTGCGCGTCCCGCGCGGGGCGATCACCGGACTGCTCGGCCCCTCGGGCTGCGGGAAGACCACCCTGATGCGCACGATCGTCGGCACCCAGATCGTCGAATCCGGCACGGTCACGGTGCTGGGCCTGCGCGCGGGCAGCGCCGAACTGCGCCGCCGCATCGGTTACGTCACCCAGTCGCCGAGCGTCTACCCCGACCTGACCGTCACCGAGAACGTCTCCTATTTCGCCTCCCTCTACGGGCGGAAGGGCGCCGCGGTCGCCGACACCCTCGCGGCGGTCGGGCTCACCGACCACGCCGGCAACCGGACGGCGGCCCTCTCCGGCGGTCAAATGGGCCGGGTGTCGCTCGCGTGTGCGCTGGTGGGCGATCCCGAACTGCTCGTGCTCGACGAACCCACCGTCGGACTCGATCCACTGCTGCGCGCCGAACTGTGGGAACACTTCCGCGCACTCGCCGACCGCGGCACCACCCTG
Organism: Rhodococcus sp. 2G; assembly: GCF_001886355.1. Classification (NCBI taxonomy): domain Bacteria; kingdom Bacillati; phylum Actinomycetota; class Actinomycetes; order Mycobacteriales; family Nocardiaceae; genus Rhodococcus; species Rhodococcus sp. 2G. The sequence goes on from NZ_CP018063.1 coordinate 686,035, forward strand.
CTCGTGTCGAGCCACGTCATGGACGAGGCCGGCCACTGCGACGAGCTCGTCCTCCTGCGCGAAGGCCGACTGGTGGCCCAGCTGACCCCGGCCGAGCTGCGCGAACAGACAGGGGAAACGGGCCTCGAGAACGCCTTTCTCCGACTCATCCGGAACCGGACGGGAGCACGACCGTGAGCGCCGTCATCTATGCCACCACGACCACCCGCATCCTGCGTCAACTGCGAGCCGACCATCGCACCGTCGCGATGATCGTGCTCGTCCCGAGCCTGTTGATGACGCTGCTGTACTTCATGTACCAGAACGCGCCCACCGGCCCGGGCGGAGTCTCGCTGTTCGACCGGATCGCCGTCACGATGCTCGGGATCCTCCCGTTCGTCGTGATGTTCCTGGTCACCTCCATCGCGATGCAACGCGAACGCAGTTCGGGCACCCTCGAACGGCTTCTCACCACACCGCTGACGAAACTCGACCTGCTCGCCGGTTACGGCAGCGCCTTCTCGCTCGCGGCGGCCGTCCAAGCCGGTCTCGCATGCGTGGTGGCCTTCTGGCTGCTCGACGTCACCAGCGCCGGATCCGTGCTGTGGGTGCTGGTCGTCGCGGTTCTCGTCGCCGTCCTCGGGGTCTCCCTGGGGCTGCTGTGCAGCGCCTTCGCCCGCACCGAGTTCCAGGCCGTGCAGTTCATGCCGGTGATCGTCATTCCGCAGTTCCTGCTGTGCGGGTTGCTCGTCGCCCGGGACGATCTGCCCGACTGGCTGCGCTGGATCAGCAACGCACTGCCGTTGAGCTACGCGGTGGAGGCGCTGCAGGAGATCACCGTGAATCCGGGGGTCACCGCCGTCATGGTGCGGGATCTGATCGTCGTCGCGGCGTTCGCCGCCGCGGCCCTCACACTCGGTGCGGCGACGCTGCGCCGTCGCACCCCGTGACGAGCGAGGCCGGGACGCGGCGCCCCGGCCGCCGTCCCGGGAACTCGGGCGCGCGCGGCGACATCCTCGCGAGCGCCCGGGAACTGTTTGCCGCCAACGGTTTCGACAAGACGACGGTGCGTGCGGTAGCGGCCCGTGCAGGGGTGGACCCGGCGCTCGTGCACCACTACTTCGGCACCAAGCTGCAGCTGTTCACCGCGTCCATCGCGCTGCCGGTCGATCCGCGCGACGTCCTCGCCCCCGTCTACGCGGCCGAACCCGAAAATCTCGGCCGTGCCCTCACGACCGCCCTTCTCGGTGTGTGGGACTCCCCGCACCGCGACGCGGCCGTGGCGATGTTCCGTGCGCAGATCGCCGGGGGCGACAGCGGTCTGATCCGCTCGTTCCTGCTGGAAGTCGCGCTCGCACCGCTGTTCGAGCGTATCGACCGTCCCGTCGGCACCGGCCGGCTGCGGGCCGAACTGGTGGCCACCCAGATGACCGGGATCATGCTGGTGCGCTACATCATCGGACTCGAACCGCTCGCGTCGATGTCGTCGGAGCAGCTCGTCGAGATCGTCGCCCCCACTGTGCAGCGCTATCTGACCGGCGACCTGCCCGGCATGTGACCGCAGCTTCGGGGGCGTGCGCTTCGGTCGGAGACAGAGGCGCGCCGTCGACACGGTGCATCGGTCCGCGCACGACGCAAACGTAGAACGGAGTGTGTCGTCAGGTCGAGTGCTCCCGCAGGAAGGCGATGTCCTCGGCGAGTCCCTCCGCCGGGGTCTCGAGCACGATCGGTGCGTCGGCCTGCACCGCGATCTCCGCGAGCAACTGCGGATCGATCTGCCCGTCGGCGAGATTGGCGTGCCGGTCGCGGGCCGAATCGAACTCGTCACGCGAATTGTTCAGGTGCACCAGATCGATCCGGCCGGTGACCGCACGCACCCGTTCGACGACACCGACGAGATCCTCACCGCCCGCCCAGGCGTGGCAGGTGTCGAGGCAGAAGCCGGGACCGTAGTCGCCGATGGCGTCCCACAGACGTCCGATCGCGTCGATGTAGCGGGCCATCGCGAAGTCGCCGCCCGCCGTGTTCTCGACGAGGATCGGCACCCCGAACCCGCCCTTGTCCTCCTGCCGTTCGAACAGCTTGCGCCAGTTCTCCACCCCGGCGGCGACGTCCTCACCCGCGCGCACGTGCCCGCCGTGGACCACCAGCCCGAGCGCACCGATACGCGCGGCCGCCTCGGCGTGGTCGGCGAGGGCCTTGCGCGACGGCATCCGCACCCTGTTGTTCAGGCTCGCTACGTTGATGACGTACGGCGAGTGCACCACCACGTCGACGTCCGATGCGAGGATCTCCTCGGTGCGCGGATGCTCACCGGGCTTCGTCCATTTCTGCGGGTCCGACAGGAACACCTGCACCAGATCGGCACCGAGATGTTCGCCCTGACCGATGGGATCGTCGTCCTGCCGGACGTGCGCACCTATCCGCATGTGCCACAGGTTAGGGCAGTGTCCCGCCGACCGGGACCGCAATACCCGGACGTGCCCGGAATCTGCTCGACTCCTCGCATGGGCACACTCGAAGGCGGCAAACTCGACGGCAGGGTCGCGCTGATCACCGGCGCAGGTCAGGGGGTCGGTCAGGGGGTTGCGTTCGCGCTGGCCCGCCAAGGTGTGGCCATCGCGGTCGCCGGCCGGACCGAGTCGAAGCTGATCGACACCGCCGAGCAGATCCGCGCCTTCGGTGGCACCGCCGAGCCGGTCGTGTGCGACATCGCCGATCCGGATGCGATCGCCGCCGCGGTGGACCGCACGGTCAGAGCCTTCGGAGGTGTCGACATCCTCGTCAACAACGCGAGCTTCAATCCGCTCGGGCCGCTGCTCGACCTGAAGCCGGCCGTGCTGGAGAAGGCGTACCGCTCGGGTCCGCTCGCCGCGCTGCACGCCATGCAACTCGTCCACCCGATCATGAAGGAACGCGGTGGCGGGTCGATCGTCAACATGGTCACCTCCGCCGCGGTGCGCTGGGACGCGAGTGGTTACGGCGGCTACGCCTCGACCAAGGAGGCACTGCGGTCGCTGACCCGCACCGCGGCATCCGAATGGGGAGTCGACGGCATCCGAGTCAATGCCATCGCCCCGCACGCCCTTTCGCCGGGCCTGAAATGGTGGACGGAGAAGAACCCGGAGGAGGCCGCCGAGTTCGTGCAAACCATCCCGCTCCGCCGCATCGGCGACCCCGAAGAGGACATCGGGCGCGCCGTGGCGTGGATTGTGAGCGACGACGCACGCTATCTCACCGGCGCGACGATCCCGCTGGACGGGGGTCAGGCACGCTGGGCCTGAGCCACCGCCCCGGCATACACCCGTATCCCCGAATCGAAGATCGGGGTCATCCCCGATGGTGCGGTGGTCCCGGCACCGGGAAGATGGGTGCATGCCACTGCACTCGGCCCCAGCAGCCCGCGCCCAGGACCTGAAGAAGATCTACGGAACCGGAGAAACCGCGGTACACGCCCTCGACGGTGTGACCGCGGATTTCGCCGCCGGTGAGTTCACCGCGATCATGGGTCCCTCCGGATCGGGCAAGTCGACCCTCATGCACTGCCTCGCAGGTCTCGACAGCGCGACCTCCGGAGCGGTCTTCATCGGCGACACCGATCTGACGACCCTGTCCGACAAGGGGATGACCCAGCTGCGGCGCGACCGCATCGGCTTCGTCTTCCAGGCGTTCAACCTCGTCCCCACCCTCACCGCGCTCGAGAACATCACCCTGCCGGTGGATATCGCGGGCCGCAAGATCGATCAGGAATGGCTCGACACCGTCGTCACCCGTCTCGGTCTCACCGACCGTCTCGGACACCGCCCCGGCGAATTGTCCGGTGGCCAGCAGCAGCGTGTCGCGTGCGCGCGTGCCCTCGCGGGCCGGCCGGAGATCATCTTCGGCGACGAGCCGACCGGCAACCTCGACTCCCGCTCGTCCGGTGAGGTGCTGTCCATCCTGCGGGCGGCCGTCGACGAGTTCGACCAGACCGTCGTGATCGTCACCCACGACCCGCGCGCCGCCGGCTACGCCGACCGCGTGGTGTTCCTCGCCGACGGACGCATCGTCGACGAGATGCGCGAACCGACGGCCGAACGAGTGCTCGACCGGATGAAACAGTTCGATCCCGCCTCCGCGGCTCCCGTGGCGGAATAGGAGACACCGCGATGAGTGGGAATCCCATCCGCAGGGTTGCCCTGCGCAACCTCGCCGCACACAAGGTGCGGCTCGCCCTGACCGTGCTCTCCGTGGTGCTCGGCACGGCCTTCATCACCGGTTCGTTCGTCTTCACCGACACACTGCAGCGCACCTTCGACGGCATCTTCGGCGACGTCGCCCAGGGCGTCGACGTCCGCGTCAGCACCGAGCAGTACGGCACCAGCGGTGTCCCGATCGAGGCCGTCGACCAGGTCGTCGCCCTCCCCGGCGTCGAGCGCACGTCCCCGTCGATCGGTGGCAGCATCATCGTCCTCGACTCCGAGGGCGCCGCGATCCAGACCGGAGGCGCACCCGCCGAGGGTTACGCCTACATCCCGCCCGACCGTCTCGTCGGCGAACCGGAGACCTTCGTGGCCGGTGGACCACCCGCGGAGAGCGGGCAGATCGCGCTCAACGAGAGCGCGGCCGAACGAGGTGATCTCTCGATCGGCGACAGCACGACCGTGCTCACCATCTCGCAGGGCATGGTGCCGGTGACCGTCAGCGGCATCTACGAACTCGAGACCGACACCGGCGGCTACATCGGTGCGTTGTTCACCGAGGAACAGGCCTCCCAGCTGTTCACCGACGGCCGGCACATCGGCTTCCTCGACGTCGCAGGCGACGGTTCGCTCTCGCCCGAGCAGCTGCGCGACGAGATTGCGGCAGCGCTGCCCGAGCTGAAGGTGCAGACCGGAGCCGAGGTCACCGAGGAGACCAAGTCGCAGGTCGCCGAGGCCCTGAACTTCCTCAACTACTTCCTGCTCGCGTTCGGCGCGATCGCACTGCTCGTCGGCACGTTCATCATCTACAACACCTTCTCGATGATCGTCGCCCAGCGACTACGCGAACTCGCCCTGCTCCGCGCGATCGGCGCGAGCCGCAAGCAGGTCGGCCGGTCGGTCACCCTCGAGGCCTTCGTCGTCGGTCTGATCGGCAGCATCATCGGTATCGCCGCGGGCGTCGCGCTCGCCTACGGTCTGCGCGCGGCACTGAACGCCGCGGATCTCGGACTGCCGTCGGGCCCGCTGCAGTTGTCCCCGCGCACCGTGATCGTCGCGCTGCTCGTCGGCGTGGTCGTGACGATGGTCAGCGCCTACGCCCCGGCGCGGCGCGCGACCCACGTTCCGCCCGTCGCCGCGATGCGCGAGGAATCCACAGCGACCGTCGAGTCGCTGCGCATCCGCACGATCATCGGTGTGCTCTGCGCGATCGTCGGTGCGGCACTCGTCGTGGTGGGCGCACAGCAGGTCGGTGGCGGCGCGGCCGCGACCGTCGGTATCGGCGCCTTCCTGCTGATCCTGTCGGTGCTGTTCGCGGCGCCGGCGTTGTCCCGGCCCGTCGTGAACGCGCTCGGTGCGGTCTTCGCTCGGCCGTTCGGGGCGATCGGCCGGCTCGCGCGCACCAATGCGACCCGCAATCCGCGTCGCACCGCCGCGACCGCGTTCGCCCTCACCCTGGGGCTGATGCTCGTCTCCGTCATCGGGGTGTTCGGGTCGTCGGCGAAGGCCAGTGTCGACGCGCTCGTCGACAACGGGGTCGAGGCGGACTTCATGCTCACCGGGCCGCAGATGTTCGGTGTCCCGGCCCCCGCCGCCGAGGCGGTCCGCGGAGTGGACGGCATCGAGGAGGTCGTGCCCGCCTACGGCGTGCAGGCCAAGATCGACGAGGACTTCGAGTTCGGCACCGGAGCGGGCGGGCCCCTCCAGGACGTTCTCGACCTGGACATGGTCGCGGGAGCCTTCGAGGTGACCGGGAACGAGATTCTCGTCTCGCAGGCCTCGGCGGACGACCACGGCTGGGAAGTGGGCTCCACCGTTCCGCTCACCAGTCGCGACGGCGACACCGTCGACACCACGGTCGCCGGCATCTTCGCCGACAACCAGCTGATCGGTCCGTGGGTCGTCTCGCAGGAGCTGTTCGAGCAGTTCACGCCGCCGAACAACCGGTCGGCGCTCGTCGTCCTCATGAACACCGTCGACGGTGCCGATCCGGAGACCGTGCGCGCGTCGATCGAGGAGGCCGTCAAGGACTACGTGATCGTGCAGGTCCTCGACCGTGAGCAGTTCAAGGGTCAGCAGGCGCAGCAGATCGACATGCTCCTCGCGATCCTCTACGGCCTGCTCGCCCTCGCCGTAGTCATCGCCATCCTCGGCATCGTCAACACCCTCGCGCTGTCGGTGGTGGAACGGCGGCGGGAAATCGGCATGCTCCGCGCCGTCGGTATGCAACGCGCCCAGGTGCGTCGCACGATCTACCTGGAGTCGCTGCTCATCGCGGTCTTCGGCGCGGTCGTGGGTGTCGTGCTCGGTCTCGCGTTCGGCTGGGCGTTCGTACGCACCCTCGCCGATCAGGGACTCGACATCATCTCGGTGCCGTGGTCGCAGGTCGTCGGCATGCTCGTCGCGTCCGGCATCGTCGGTGTCCTCGCGGCGCTGTGGCCCGGGCAGCGTGCGGCGAAGACGCCGCCGCTCGAAGCGATCAGCGACATGTAGGCAGAACGTGCAGGTGGACACGAGTTGTCCACAGGCAGTGGAGTTGTCCACAGCGGCCGGCCCGCGGAGCATTCTGCGGGCCGGCCGTCGTCGGTGCCCCTTATGCTTCCGCGGCAGGGGGTGGTGGTGTGCAGGTGGACGATCTGGCGGGGTGGGATCCGGATGCGCTCGAGCGCACGGCGACCGAGCTCGCGGCATGTGCCGATGCCGTCGACGCCGTGGCCGGCGACGTCGCGCGGTCGGCGTCCTTCGGCGACGCCTGGAGCGGTGCGGCGCATGACGGAGCGATGTCCGCATTCGCCTCGTACGGGCGGGATCTCGCGGCACAGGCCGAGTCATATCGGCGCGTGTCCGCATGTGCGCGGTTCGTCGTGCCGCGACTGCGGGCACTGCACTCCGAACTGGGCGAGCTGCAGACCAGGGCCGCTGCGCGGGGTTTCCCGCTCGACGCCGACGAATTGCTCGCGGCGTCGCTGCGATCGCTGCTCGTCCGTGCCGATGGGCTCGACCGCGAGGCCGCCGCTCGCCTGAGTGTCGAATCCGATCCGCCGGGAACGGTTCTCGGCGAACAGGGTCGCTTACATACCGCGATCGCGCGGTCCGGATCGACGACGCTGCCGGTCCTGCCGGATCCGGCCACCGATCCCGTGCAGGTCGCGCAGTGGTGGAACGGTCTCGACGACACGGCACGCACCGCGCTGGTCGCCGAACATCCCGAACGGATCGGCGCCCTCGACGGACTACCCGCTGCGGTTCGCGATCTCGCCAATCGTGCCCTGCTCGACGACGAACGTCGCCGCCTCGAATCCGTCGCGACACAACTGCGGGCCGAACTCGACGCGATGTTCCTCGGTGGCACCGTGATCGACAGTCTCGGCGTCACCGGACTGTTCACCGACGCCGATGCCGGGCTCGAACAGACGGTGCGGAAGATCGAGGCCCTCGCCGCGATCGACGCGACCCTCGCCCACGGCGACCGGCAATTGCTCGCCCTCGACCTGTCCGGACGCGAAGCGATGGCGGCGGTGGCCGTCGGGGACGTCGACACCGCCGAGCACCTGGCCGTCTTCGTCCCCGGCGCCGGCTCGACCGTGCAGGGCAATCTGCAGGGCTACGACACGCAGGTCGCGGCGCTGCGCGACGCCGCTCGGCTCCACCTCACCGGCGGCGATCCCTCCGTCGCGGCGGTCACCTGGCTGAATTACCAGGCTCCCCAATGGGGATGGGGTCTCGCGTTCACCGAGCGCAGTCCGGTCTCCGACCTCGCCGCCCGGATCGCCGCGCCTCGCCTGGTCGACTTCCTCGACGGCATCGCGGCCTCGCGTCCCGACGACCCGCGTATCACCACGGTCGGGCATTCCTACGGGGCCGTCGTCTCTGGTCTGGCGCTGAGGGAGACCGGTGCGGTCGATGCCGCGGTGTTCGTCGGGGCTCCGGGGATCGGGACCGGCGACGTGACCGACCTGCGGATCCCGCCCGACTCCGCCTATCTCGTCGAAGCCGAGCGCGACATCGTCGCCGACGTCGGAACCTTCGGTGGCGACCCGAGCTTCCTCGACGGCCTGACGCATCTTCCCGCCGGTCCGGGCACCACCACCGCCGGAGTCCCGCTCGCGGGCATCACCGGCCACAGCTCGTATCTCACCCCCGGAACGTCGAGTTCCCACCACATCGCCGGTGTCGTCGCGGGCACCGCAGAACGGAGTACGCCGTGACCTCTGTGTGGAGTTCTCGGCTCGGGGCGTGCGTCGTCGTTCCGGCAGCACTGCTCGCGGCGTGCACCACCACGGTGACCCCGGTCGCGATGCCCGAACCGGTCGCCACGACCAGCGTGGGCGCGGTCGAGTTCTACACCGCCGTGCAGCGCGACGTCCTCACCGCGCTGTCCGCCGAGTTCCCCAGCGTGCGCTTCGAACCGAAGTACGCGAGCACCACCGCGGGATGCACGCTGCCCGACGGCACCTCGGGCCTGACGGTGCACCTCCCGATCCACGGCTCGGGCAGGCCGGTGCCGGTCGACGAACTAGACCGTGCGGCCAGGGTCTTCGAGGACACCGCCGCGCGGGCGGGCTTCCACGGTCGTCATGTGCTGCCTCCGGATACCGGTCTCGCCGTCCGGATGTTCGCGGCCGACGGCTCGTACATCACCTTCGGCAGTTACGTCGCCGCGACCGTCGGACTCACCGTCGGTTGTTACCCGGAGTAGGCCCGGTAGTCGGCTAGGCTCGTCCGAGCGACGGCCGCTCGGGCCGTCGTGATTCGTGCTGGCAGCCGTGGAGGGACGAACAGATGCGCCCGATGCTCGGCATCTCCGTCGACGACGGTGAAGTGTGCGCGGTCCTCGTCGATGCCGACGTTCCGAGTCTCGGTCCGTTCGACTCCCAGCGAGGCTTCGGCGCACCCGGGGACACGCCGGCGGAGGCCGCTGCCGCTGCCGCCTCCGCCATGGCGGAACGTGCCGCCGCGGCGTCGCTGACCCTGTCCGCGGCCGCGGTGGTGACCGGTCCCGAGAACGACGAGGACGCCGAACCGGTCACCGAGGCGGTGCGAGCCGTGCTCGGTATCGACGTCGACACGGTCCTGCTCGACGACGCGCGACTGGCCTTCCTCGCCGGAGCACCCGAACTCGCGGAACTGCCGGTCCTGGCCCTGCACACCCGTACCTACGGCGTCGAATCCGCATCGATGGTCGACGTCCCCTCGCGCACGGTGCTGTCCACGGTGAGTCCCGACGGCGACGAGTTCGGTCCCTACACGCAGTCCCTGCCCGAGGCGATGGACGAAGCGGTCGCCCGCGCAGGCACCTCGCCCGACGCGGTGGTCTTCCTCGATCTGCGTCCCGGCGACGCCCGTCCGGCACGAGAACTCGCCACCGTCCTCGGTGTTCCCTTCGTGACTCCGCACGGGGTGCCCTGGCATCGCGCGACCGGTGCCGCGCTCGTCGCAGCCGCCCGCCGTTCCCCGACGGTCGTCGCCGCGCCCACGAACCGTCGTCGCGGCACCGTCCTGCCGGCCATGCTCGTCGCGCTCGTCGCCCTGCTGGGTGGGGGACTGGCCGTCGCGGTGAGCAGCGGCGTGCAGGCGGAACGCTCCGCGCCCGGACTGCAGACGGCCGTGGCGCCGCCGCCGTCGCCGGTGCCGTCGCCCGATCGCGCACCCGTCGCCGACCCGTGCTCCGAGGCGCGACCGGCATCGTGGCCGGCCCACGCGTCCGATCCGGTCGACCCGGTGCCGACGCCCGAGACGCCCACCGAGATTCCCTGCGGCAGCGCACCTCCCACCGCTCCGTGATCGGCCGGTGATCGGGCGCATTTCTCAGGTGCGCAGTGCCGAAAGGCGCATCTCTCAGGTGCGCAGTGCCGAAAGGTACATCTCTCAGGTGCGCAGTGTCCGACCGGCGCGCGTCAGCGATTCCGCATCGGATGCGACGACGACATCGGCGAACCGCTCGCGGTAGTCGCCGAGGTCGTCGCCGACCGAACCGACCACCGCGACCACCGGAACGTCGCTGCAGCGCGCGAGGATCGCCGAGACGATCTTGCCCGCCCGCGACTGGCCGTCGAGCCGTCCCTCGCCGACCACCACGAGATCGGCGGTGCGCACGGCGTCGTCGAATTCCACTGCGTCGAGCACGAAGTCGGCTCCCGACCGCAGTTCTGCACCGAACCGCGACCACATCCCACCGGAGAAACCCCCGGCCGCTCCGGAGCCGTCGACCTCCCGCGGGTCGCGGGGGAGGGTCAGCGCCCTCTCTTCGAGGCGGCGCGTGAGCAGCGCGACGGCTGCCGTATCGGCGCCCTTCTGCGGCCCGAAGATCCGTGCCGCATCGGTGTAGCGGGTCGTCACGTCGGACAGCACGGTGACGCGGGCGTCGTCGAGCCCACCCCGCTCGTCGATCGCGGCGATCGCACCTGCGCCCCCGTCGGTCGTCGCCGACCCACCGGCCGCGACGACGATGTGCCGTGCTCCGTGCCGGACGGCTTCGGCCATGACCATCCCGGTGCCGTAGGTGTCGGCGGTGACGGCGTCGCGCGGACCGTCGTGCGGAGTGGTGATGCCGCTCGCCGTCGCGAGTTCGACGACGGCCGTGCCGTCCGGCGACATCCCCAGCAGTCCGCGGCACGGTGCGCGCCACGGGTTCACGGCCTCGACCTCGATCCGGGCGAGACCGAGCGGCCCGGCGAGCGCGTCGAGAGTGCCCTCGCCGCCGTCCGCGACGGGCATCCGGATCGCGGTGTGCCCGGCGCTCTCCACACCGGAGGCGATCGCGTCGGCGACCTCGACGGCGGTGTAGGTGCCCTTGAAGCTGTCGGGGGCGATCAGGATGCGGGTCACCGGAGGGCCCAGTCGAAGGCCTCGGCCTCGGAGCGGGCGCCCTGCCGGGCACGCGACCGGTTCGGTTCGTCCAGTTCGGCGACGATGTCCTCGCCGAGCCGGACCAGGGCGCCGAAGACCTCCGGGTCCAGCCACGACGGGCGGGTCGCGAACAGCAGGTCCTCGCTCGCGGTGTTGCCGCTCGCACCCGGTGCGAACGGGCACCCGCCCAGGCCGGCGAGTGCGCCGTCGACGACGGTCGCCCCGGCGTCGATCGCGGCGAGGCTATTGGCGACACCGAGACCCCACGTGTCGTGACCGTGGTAGACGATCCGTCGGTCGGGGGTTTCGGCGGCCAGGCGCGCGACCAGCGACGACACCTGGCCGGGCACGGCCTGGCCCAGGGTGTCGGCGACGACGATGTCGGCGGCCCCGTCGGTGCGCGGATCGCATGCGATCTCCACGACCCGGTCGGGATCGACCGGCCCGTCGAACGGGCACGTGAACGCCGTGGCCAGGCACAACTGGATACCGCCGCCGACGGCGTGGGCGCGTTCGATCGCCGCCGGCATCGCGGCGATGCTGTCCGCGGTGTCGCGGCCGATGTTGGCGCGGTTATGGGCGTCGGAGACCGAGAAGCAGTACTGGAACCGTCGGGCACCGGCCGCGATCGCCTTCTCGACGTGGCGCGGCGTGGCGACCCAGATCCAGCAGCGGTCGAGTTCCTCCTCGGTCAGCGCTGCGACGAGGTCGAGGGTGTTCGCCATCGGCGGCACGAGGTCGGCGCGGGCCAGGGACCCGATCTCGAGTTCGGGCACGCCCGCGGCGAGCAGCGCCCGGACGATCTCCACCTTGCGTTCGGTGGGGAGCAGTTTGCCGGTCAGCTGCAGTCCGTCGCGCAGCGTCACGTCGCGCAGGATCACGTCCGTGCATGCTCGGTCACTCGTCGGTTCCGCCACTGTTTCCGCCTCCCCGTCGTGTTCCTGCCGACCCCACCGTCTCGAACCGCACCAGTATGCCCCGGTCACCGTGCGGGCACGATCCGTCGACACACCGATGGACTTTCGCGAGGACTGTGACAGATGACACTATCCTCACCGTTCTGATCGTGAATTGCCGGAAGGTGCGGGGAAATGGCTTCGGTCCTGGGAAAAGTACTGCTCTGGATCGCTCTGCTGGGGGGACTGGCCGGGGCGGTGATCGCCGTGTGGGCGCTGCACGTGAACGGGCTGGTGGCCTCGCTCATCGTCGCGTCGGTGACGGGACTCGTCCTGCTGCGGCTGCGCCCGGAGGCGCGTGACGACTCCGACATTGCGCTCACCTGAGCGGTCGACCGCGCGATCACCTGAGCGGTCGACCTCGCGATCACCTGAGCGGTCGACCTCGCGATCACCTGAGCGGTCGACACCGCCCTCACCTGACGGGAAACGGGGCGTTCGGACTGTAGGGTGAGAACCGGCGTCCGGGTCGAGGGCGCCTCGCGTGGACGCGCTGCACGAGCGCGCCGTCGACGCCGGAGAGGGGGTCCGCGGCCTCCGCCGGGCGTGGAAGAGGAGCATCGGTCAGTGTCGCTGTGGTCTCGTGCCTTGTCGTCGGACGAACTCGACAGTCGTCGCTGGGTGGATCTGATGCCGTGGATCGACCGCTACGGATCGGCCCGCACCGCCGCCCTCGGGGCACTCGTGTCGTCGTCCCGCTGGTGGGAGAACGAGTCGCCCGCCGAGACCTGCGAGCACACCGAGATTCCCGAACTGTGCGCCGAACTCGCCCACATCTACGTCACCGACCACCCGGAGCTGCGCTTCGCGGACGGTCTGCTGCGTGAGGACGAAGTGCCTGTGGCCGCACTCGATCTCGGTCCGGCCGCCGCGACCCTCGTCGCGCGCCTCCCGCACGCACCCACCACCGCCGAATTGTTCAGTCGCAGTCCGGCCGATCTGCTCGGGATCCGCGGCGCCGACCGCGACGCGGTGGAGGAGATCGTCTGCGCCGCGCTCGTCGCGACGGTGCTCCGCGAACCGGCCACCCTCGAAGCCGATCCGCGTGCCGCGCGGGTGCCCGCCGCGGTGCTGCTCCTCGACGACCTGGCGGCGCTGGCGCGGTGGAGTCGCGTGTGCGGCCGCGACGATGCTCCTCTCCTGCTGGCCGTGATCGACGACGGGGCGCCGGAGGAGATCCAGGACGCCGCGGCCCGGTTGCGGGCACTCACCGCCCGCGACCTGCCGGTGGCGGCGCCGGCCGATCCGATCGCCGAACTCACCGACTACCTCGAGGGCTTGCCCGACGCGGAACGCACGGCCTTGCGGCGCCGCGTCCACGACGGCGTCGACGACCCGGCCGGGCCGTCCACCTTCCCATTCGGCACGGCGGTCGGCGACCTGCTCGCGGCGTTGCGCGTCGACGTGCGGCCGGTGGCGGCCTTCGACCGGATGGTGCGCACCCACCCGGTGCTGGGCCGGACCGTCCAGGGTTTCGACGTGCCCCTGTGGCGGGTGTTGCACCGTCTCGACGACCGTTTCGAGGTCGCGGACGGGTGGATCGCGGTACCGGATCTGCCCGACGCCGAGAAGCAGACCCGCGGACTGCTCTCGGAGTTCGAATCACCGAACGGTGTGGTCGAGCCCGCCGCCGTGAAGGCCGTGTGGTCGCTTCCCGACGACGAGTTCGAGGCGTGGACCCGGTACTGCGGCACGACGACCTTCGAAGGCCGTTTACTGTCCCCGCCGGACGGGCTCGCCGGACGTGCCGCTCAGGTCCTCGAGGTGCTCGGCGACCCCCTGACCGCCGACACGCTTGTCGCGCGCATGGGGGTCAATGCCGACGTCCACACCCTCGTCTCCGAACTCGCCGACGACGAGCGCTTCACATCCGACGGTGAACGTTGGGCGCTGGCCGAGTGGGACGTCGACGTGGTCACCGCCATCCGCAACCGCATCGCACGGCTGGTCGATGCCCGCGGCGGAAGCGCCGATCGCGACATGGTGGTCGCCGCGCTCGTCGACCGATTCGGCATCTCGGAGGATTCCGCCCGGACGTTCACGGCCGGAGGGGATTTCGAGGTCGTCGACGGCCGTGTCCGGCGTCGTCACCGCTCGCACGTCCCGATCGCCCTGCCCGAGCGCACACGCCGCCTCTACCGGCTGGGGGAGGCCTGGCGCCTGCGCATCCCCGCGACCCGCGACCACCTGCGGGGAGCCGAGTTCACGGTTCCGTCCGCCGTCGCCGCGATCGCCGGGTGCGCACCGGGTGGGCACGTGGTGCTCCCGTCCCGCCTGGGCGGCCAGACCCTGCGCTGGACGGGACCGGTGCCGCGTCTGTCCTCGATCCGCCGGTTTCTCGAGGACGTCGGGGTGGAGGAGGGCAACGAGCTGCTGCTCGAGGTCCGCACCGACGGCCGGTTCGACGTCCTGCCGCTGCGCACCGTCGCCGACAACGCCGAACCGCTGCGCAAGGCGCTCTCGCTCATCGGCCACACCGAACCGGAGACCGTACCCGAGGAGCGGATCGCGTCGGCGTTGGCGTCCGCTCTCGGCCTCGACGGGGAGTCGCGCCCGCGCCGGATCCTGTCGGCCTACCGGGCCCGCAGGGAGACCGAAGTGGTGGCCCTGCTCGAACAGGCGTGGGTCCGTGTCCCGAACTGAGCGGGAAGTGGGTCCGTGTCCCGAACTGAGCGGGAAGTGGGTGCGCGTCCCGAACTGAGCCGGAAGACGTGATGCATCCGGCCCTTCGACGTAGCACGATTGGGGTATGGCCGACACGTCGAAACCCACCGCCGCAGTCCCCACCGCCCCCGACGCGGTCCTCGAGGCGTTGCGGGGAGCAGTCGCGTCGGTGGAGGCCGCCGTCGTGCGTCTCGAAGGCGACGATGCGGCGCCCGGAACCGTCGACTGCGTGCTCGACCTGGCCGGGGCGGAGCCGGCCGGCGACATCGTCGCGACCCATAATGTTCTGACCAGGGCGGCATCGATCGCCGACCACACCGGCGGTCTTCCCGACCGGGACTGGCAGTCGATCGCCGACCTCGGTGAGGGCCTCGCCCGGACGGTGACGCGTCTGCGCGGGCACGTCTCTTCGTCGCTCGACGATCTCGGACTCGACGCGGCGGTGGGTGAGCACGTCGA
Organism: Rhodococcus sp. 2G; assembly: GCF_001886355.1. Classification (NCBI taxonomy): domain Bacteria; kingdom Bacillati; phylum Actinomycetota; class Actinomycetes; order Mycobacteriales; family Nocardiaceae; genus Rhodococcus; species Rhodococcus sp. 2G. The sequence continues at coordinate 701,123 of NZ_CP018063.1, forward strand.
ACTGCTGCAGAAGGTCGCGGTGGAGGAGGCTCTGGGGGAGACGCTGCAGTTGCTCGTGATCGTCGAGGACTGCCTGTTCCTGTGGCATCGCGTGCGCCTGGCACGCACGCCCGACGACGAACTGCGCGACGCGCTGACCTCCGCCCGTCAGGTCCTGGCCGACCACTTCACGCAGGACGCCGAACTGCTGCGCCGCGCCCGTGCCGCGCTCGCCCGGTTCGCGGAGGGCACCCCGATCGAGGTCGTACGCCGCTTGTCGTCGGGACGGACGACGAAGGTGCTCGCGGGTCTGCGTCAGGACTTCGACGACTTCCGGTGGGCGTGCCGTGCCGACGAGGCGGGTTGGCTCGACGACGAGGACCCGGTGATCGCCGAGGCCCTGGACTCGATGAGCAGTCCGCTCAAGGCGGTCGGGGGAGTCCTCGGAGACGTGTTCGAACGCGGCCGTGCGCGGGTGACGGAGACGTGGAGTCGCTCCGAGGCTTCGGAATCTGCCGCTTCGGGATCTGCCGCTTCGGGATCTGCGGATTCCGGATCGACCGCCTCCGGCTCCGACGAATCCACAACCGCCGGATCCGACGACCGGCAGTAGACGCCACCGCACCACCTTGCGGAGAGCGCTCGGTCCTTATACCTAGATCTGCTAGGGTCACCGTTATCCATAGAACCTCTAGGTATGAGGACGACATGTTCATCGAGAAGGATTTGGTGGCCGCGTCCGCCACCCCGCTCGTGCTCGGCATCCTCGCCGAGGGCGAGTCGTACGGGTATGCGATCATCAAACGCGTCAACGAGCTGTCGCAGGGCCGGATGCAGTGGACCGACGGGATGCTCTATCCCCTCCTGCACCGTCTCGAGCGGGCGGGGCACGTGTCCGCCACCTGGCGTGTCGCCGACAACGGGCGGCGCCGCAAGCACTACGCCATCACCGACGCGGGCCGGGAAGTCCTCACCGAACGGGCGGCGCAGTGGACGGTCGTCGCCGAGGCCCTGCACCAGGTGTGGCAGTCGGCCCAGTTGCCTCCCGCCGTCGCGCCGGGGTGGTCGTGATGACACTCGACGCACATCTCGAGGACCGGATCGCCGGCTGGCGCAACTACGTCGCCGACCATCGGGTCATCTCGTCCTCGGACATCGACGAGATGGAAGATCATCTGCGGGAACAGATCTCGGACCTCGTGTCGGTCGGACTGACGGCCGACGAGGCATTCCTCGTCGCGGTCGGCCGGATGGGTGGTCTCGACGAGGTCTCCCGCGAGTTCGCCCAGGAACACTCCGACCGGCTGTGGAAGCAGCTCGTCCTCACCGGTGGCGGTCGCGGTGAGGAGTCCGGAACCCCGCGTCGCCGTAGGGAACTCGCGGTCGTCCTCGCCTGCGCGCTCGGTGCCGGTCTGGCCGTCCGGGCCGGATTCGAGTGGCTCTCCGATAACGCACTGGTGCGCAACGCCGCCGTGCTCATGCTGCCCTTCCTCACGCTGTATTTCGCGTGGAAGCGTCAGATGAGTCCGAAGAGCAGTGCGCTCCTTGCCGTTCCGTTCGTCCTCGTGGCGATCGTGCTCAACGTCTTCCCGTTCGAACCGGGCGGCGCCACCGAGATCATCGCGGCGATCCACGCCCCGGTGGTCCTGTGGTTCGTCGTCGGTGCGGCCTATGTCGCAGGGCAGTGGCGATCCCATCGCCGTCGCATGGACTTCGTGCGCTTCACCGGGGAGTTCGCCGTGTACCTGGCGCTGCTCGCGCTCGGCGGCGGCGTGCTCATGGGGCTGACCGCGGGTGCCTTCAGCGCCCTGGGGATCGATATCGAACCGTTCTTCGAACAGTGGATCGTCCCGTTCGGGCCGGCCGGAGCGATCGTCGTCGCGGCCTGGCTCGTCGAGGCGAAGCAGCAGGTCGTGGAGAACATCGCTCCCGTTCTCACCCGGGTCTTCACGCCCGTCACGATCCTCATGCTGGTCGCGCTGTTCGTCGCGGTGATCGCGTCCCACAGCGTCGTCGACGTCGACCGGGGCCTGCTGATCCTCATGGACCTGATCCTCGTGCTCGTCCTCGGACTTCTGCTCTACTCGATCTCCGCCCGCGACCCGCACGCCGCACCGGACGTCTTCGATCTGCTGCAGGTGATGCTGATCGCCGCGGCGCTCGCTGTCGACCTGCTGATGCTCACCGCGATGGCCACCCGCATCGCCGAGTTCGGCTTCACGGCCAACAAGGTCACCGCCCTCGGTCTGAACCTCGTCCTCCTGGTGAACCTCGTGTGGGCGGCGTGGCTCGGCATCTCGTTCCTGCGGGGCCGCACCGGTTTCGCGGCGGTCGAGCGGTGGCAGATGCGCTACCTGCCCGTCTACTGCGGGTGGGCGGCACTGGCGGTCGTCGCGATCCCGCCGCTCTTCCGGTTCGTGTGAGCGCTCTCGACTCGGGACTACCATGCCCAGGACGGACGCGGTGCCCACGTACACGACGAGGCAACTCGCTCCCGTCTGCGATCACCGACCAGAAGGCCCTCGCGGTCAAGTTCCTCGTCCGGCAGCGCGCCCAAGGCGTCAAGCTCACACCGACCGGTCACGCGGTGCTCGAGCGGGCGAAGATGCTGCTGCACCACACGAGCGAACTCGAGAGCGACGCGCAGTCGGAGGCGGGCGACATCGTCGGTCCGGTGGCGGTGGGGTGTTATCTCTCCCTCGCGCCGACATCGACTTCCGCGAGGACACCCAGAACCGTTTGCGGATGCTGCTCGACTTGCACGACCTCGACGAGGCACTCGGCGCGACGGCCGGTGAGGCCTTCGTAGTCCGCCCCGACGGTCTGCTGCTGTGCCGTGTGCCGGTCGCCGACCTGGACAGTGTCGCCGCATCCCTGCGCTCCGGTGCCGCTCCGGCGGGCGCGGAACTCCCGGCCCGGCCTGCCGAGCAGGTCACCGAGGACGACCAGCGTCGCGAGAACGTCTGGCTCGGCCTGTCGACTGCCCTGGATCAGGCCGCCGAGGACGACCGCGAGGGCTTCCTGACACGACTCGCGCTGGTGCTCGGCTCGCAGATCGACCGCCGGCAGTTCGAGGAGGCCATCGCGGCCGCCGCGGACACCTCACCGCTGCGCGTGGAGGAACTCGCCCCGCAGGCCTGACCGCCGATACCGCTCGACCATCCGTCCCCGGTAGCCCCCTGCTACCGGGGGCGGACCCCTGTCAGGGATCGGTCGGCGGGACCAATCCCGTGCGGAAGGCGATCGCGACGAGATTCGCCCGGTCCCGCGCCTGGAGCTTCGCGAGAATACGGGTGACATGGGTACGCACTGTCGTGGGACTGATGAACAGCTCGCGTCCGATCTCGTCGTTCGACAGCCCCCGACCGACCTCGGCGAGGATCTCGCGTTCGCGCTCGGTGAGCACACTCAGCATCTCCGTCCCTCGCACCCGGGGACTGCGCGCTGCCGCCTGCATGACACGGCGCGTCACCGTCGGCGAGAGCATCGCCTCGCCGGCCGCGACGGTGCGGACGGCGGTACGCAGTTCCTCGGGGGCCGAGTCCTTCACGAGAAAGCCGGTCGCACCTGCACCGATCGCGTCGAGAATGTTGTCGTCGCTGTCGAAGGTCGTCAGCACCACCACCCGTATCCGGGTCGACGGCGAGGCGCCGAGGATCCGGCGGGTCGCTGTGATCCCGTCCGTCCCCGGCATCCGGATGTCCATGAGCACCACATCGGGTTCCGTACGCTCGACCACTCTCACGGCGTCGTTGCCGTCGGCGGCTTCGCCCACCACCTCGATGTCGTCGGCGCGACCGAGCAGTGCCCGCAGCCCCTCCCGGACGAGGGCCTGGTCGTCGACGATCACCACCCTGATCACGATCGACCTCCTGTCACGATCGACTTCCCGTGGGGATCCGGGCCGACACGAGGAAACCCCCACCGTCCGATCGTCCCGTCTCGATCGTTCCGCCGAGCAGACCGACGCGTTCGCGCATGCCGGCGAGCCCCCAGCCGGCCGAGGCGCCCTGGCTCGGACCCCGACCGTCGTCCTCTACGGCCACGACGAGGACATCGTCCCGAAGTGTCATTCTCACAACCGCTTTCGAGGCATCGGCATGTCGTAGGACGTTGCTCAGCGCCTCCTGCACCACCCGATAGGCAGTCGCGGCCACAACCGATGGAAGGTCGTCGGTCGTTCCGTCGCGGTCGATGCGCATGTCGAGTCCCGCGGCGCGCACCGTGTCGACGAGACGGGGCAGCTGCGCGAGCGACGGTGTCGGGGCGCGGCGGGAATCGTCAGGGGAGCGGAGGGCCTCGACCGTGGCGTGGAGTTCCTCCACCGCACGCGAACAACCGGTGCGTACCGCGGCGAGCGACCGGCGAGCGAGCGGCGGATCGTCCTCGATCGCTTCCGTCGCGACGCCGGCGTGCAACGAGATGACCGAGACGGTGTGCGCGAGCAGGTCGTGGAGGTCGCGGGCGATCTGCACCCGTTCCCGCTCGACCCGCCGGGCGGTTTCGTGCTCGCGTTCGAGCTGTGCTGCCCGTTCCCGCCGGACCATCTCCGCTCGCAGAGCGCGTCGCGACCGGACACTGTCGCCCAGGGCGATGACCGCGGCCATCAGTCCGATCTGCCCTCCCACCTCGAAGCCGAAGAGGTACGCGAGATCGTCGCCCTGCGCCCAGCGCACCCCGGTCGACAACACCGCCAACGTGACGGCCACGGTCACAGCCCAGCGCAGATGTGCCCGCTCGGCAGCCGAGTACAACGCCACCGCCAGCGGAACGGCGAGACCGATCGGCGGCAGCGACAGGCTGTAGTACACGACGAGCGCGACGGCCGTGAAGAGCAATACGCCCACCGGGTGAGTCCGGCGTACGAGGACCGCGCCGGCGACGAGTGCAGCAAAGACGTAGGCGAGTGCCGTCGGTCCCGAGCTGTCGCTCCCGAGATCCGCGACGATCGCCCCGACGAGAACGGCAAGGACCACAGCCGCGAGGAGCACATCGATCGTGCGGGCCCGGCTTCCGGTGCCGCCGGGGCCGCGAGCGGACCACCACACGTCGGCGACGTTACCGCGCGGACGGCGCGGGCGGCATTCGAACATCGTGTGCGGCCTGCTCCCGTGCGGCACGAGCGAGTGCAGACGAGATCAGCACGCGACGCAGGGCGCCGAACGCGAGTGTCGCGGTGAGTGCACTCATCGCGAGCCGCACACGGTGGCCGGTCACGAACTCCGTGGCCACGCGACGCAGTGTCTCCGCCGAGTGCACCGCGATGCCCTCGTCGAACATGATGGTGTTGCGCGGCCAGAAGTACAGCGCGGAGAACGCGAACTCGCCCAGGAGCAGGACGGTCAGGCTCGCGAGAACCCACCTGCGCGCCGCCCGGTCCCGGCGTACGACGATGAGGGCGGCGAGACCGAGAGCGACCGTGAGTGCTCCCATCGGCGGGAAGAAATCGGCGGGACCGGTCTGCGAGAAGAACCGGACGGCCAGATCGAGAGAGTCCGGCGGAGCGTGGAAGATGTTGGGATACAGAATGATCGTTTCGGCGAGGATGCCCCCGAACGCGATGAGCGCGACCCAGGAATAGGCCGCGCTCACCACGGTTCGGAGGGTGTCGCTTCGGGAGTTCGTGACTCGGAGTGCGGTCATGGGATCGACGTTAGGAGCGGTGGGCTCCGCAAGCGTCCACCCGTGATCGTGATCCGCGTACGACTTCCGACGTACGGGGATTACCGCAGCGCGTCGAGTGCCTCGTCGATCGGGACGTCACCGTTGTTGAACTCGATGGTGCGTCCCACCGTCTCCGGTCGCTCGAGCACCGCTGCGGCGACGGCCGCGACGTCGGCGCGCGAGACCTGCCCCTTGTCGCTCGCCCCGTGCCCCTCGATCTCGATGCGGCCGGTGGGCGGGTCGAGGGTCAACGCGCTCGGACCGAGGATCGTCCAGTCGAGGTCGGTACCCCGCAGATGGGTGTCCGCCGCCGACTTGGCCTCGGCATAGGCATAGAAGCTGTTGTCCTCGGGGACGCCGTGGTCGGGGCGGGCCCCGAAGTACGACACCATCACGTACCGACGGACCCCGGCCTCCTGCGCGGCGGTCATCGAGGCGATCGCCGCGTCGCGGTCCACCGCATAGGTGCGTTCGGGATTCCCTCCGCCCGCGCCTGCAGACCAGACCACCGCGTCGTGGCCGCGCAGCAGCTCGGTGATCTCGGCGATGTCCATCTTCTCGACGTCGGCGACGACGGGCGTGCCACCGGCAGCGCGGACATCGTCGGCGTGATCGGGATTGCGGATGAACGCACTGGTCTCGTGACCGGCATCGGCCAGCAGCCGCTCGAGATGCAACGCGACCTTGCCGTGTCCTCCGAAGAGTGCGATTCGTGCCATGGAGACCTCCTGACGATGAAGTGGTTCCCTGCAGCATGCCCCGAACCGGTCACCGCGAACCGTGACGTCCGCCGCCGGATGCCCGATCAGGCGATGCGTTCGAGTGCGCGGTCGACGAGATACTCCGCGATCGCCATCGACGAGGTGGCCCCGGGCGACGGGGCGTTGCGCAGGTGCACGACCCGTCCGTGCCCGGTGACGACGAAGTCGTCCTCGAGACCTCCGTCGGAGTTCATCGCCTGAGCGCGGATGCCACGCGGACCCGGCCGCACGTCGTCGACGGTCAGCCCGGGCATGTACGCGGCCGCATCGGCGACGAACCGCCGAGTGCTGCTCGCCGTGCGTAGTTCCCGACCCGCTGCGGGCAGGTTGTTCGCGGCGAACCGCCAGAAACCGGGCCAGGCGACGGCATCACGCAGATCCCGCCACGATCCGCGCCCGCCGCGATAGGCCTCGCGGCCGGGGGAGAGGAAGGCGTTGGGTCCCACCATCACCTCACCGTCTATCCGCCGGGTGAGATGCACACCGAGGAACGGATAGCGGGGATCGGGCACCGGATAGATCAACCCGCGCACCTTCGCCGCCGCGTCGGGTTCGAGCAGCAGATAGTCGCCGAGGAACGGGACGATCCGCGGGTCGCGGGTGTCACCCGAGGTGTGGGCGAGGCGGTCGGACTGCAGTCCCGCGCACGTGATCACCAGGTCGAAGGCCAGTTGATCGCCCGGGATGTCGACGACGACCTGCTCGCCCGCCGCACGGATCGCCGTCACGGCGGTACCGGTCCGCACCGTGCCGCCCGCGGCGACGACGTCGTCCGCGAGCGCGCGGGTGACGGCGACGAAATCGATGATCGCCGTGTGCGGGGAATGAAGGGCTGCGATCCCGACGGCGTGCGGCTCGATCGCGGTGATCTCGTCGGCGCCGATGCGCCTGATGCCGGGGACCCCGTTCGCCGTGGCCCGCGAGAAGATCGCGTCGAGCCGGCCGAGGTCCGATTCGTCGAGGGCGACGACGACCTTGCCGCACTCGTCGTAGGGCAGGCCCTTGTCCGTGGTGAACGTCTGCAACAACTCCACCCCACGCCTGCACAACCGGGCCTTGAGGCTGCCGGGTGTGTAGTAGAGGCCGGCGTGGACGACACCGCTGTTGTGCCCCGTCTGATGCGCGGCGAGCCGGTCCTCCTTCTCGAACAGCGTGACGTCGGCGTCCGTGAGGGCGAGTCGCCGGGCGGTCGCGGCACCGATGATGCCCCCACCGACCACCGCGACGCGAAGGTTGCGAATACTCAAGGGCCGCTCCCTGTTCTCCGCGGATCGTGACGTCTGTCTGCAGTCCGGCGAGTATATGCCGCGACGCTGTGACGACGGGTTCTTCTGTCGGATCGCTCGGCGAAATCCCCCGAATGAGGGATGGCCGGGGTGACGAACACCGATCGAGACTGGACCCACGGAATGGAGAGGTTCACCGAGAACCCTCGGCGATCGGATATCACCATGAAGAAACATCGATCATCTCGTTCCATCGCAGTGCTCCTCGCCGCGTGCGTCGCCGTGGCGGTCGGCGGCGTGGCGTCGGCGGTGCCCACACATGCCCACCTGCACTTCGGTCAGGCCGTGAGCGTCGGTGACGGAACCGCGCGTGCGTACGCCACCGTCGATGCGAACGGGGCCCCGACCGCCGTCGGTATCCGCTTCTCGCCGGCGGCCCTCGACGGACTGCCCGATGCCGACGAGATGTACATGCTGCACCTGCCCGTTCAGGCATCCGACACGGTGTTCGACCACGTCATGCTGAACTGGAACCCGCGCGGACACGATCCGACCGTGCTGTTCGGGAAGCCCCATTTCGACATGCACTTCTATATGACCGACATGGCGGCGATCGAAGCAATCGACCCGACCGCACCGGATTACGCCGCTCGCGCGGAACGACTCCCGGACCCGAAGTACATGCCCGGCGACTACGTGACCCCGCCGGGGATGCTCGCATCGCAACTCGCGGTGCCGTTCATGGGTGTGCACTGGCTCGACATCACGGAAAAAATGGTTCCGGGCGTCTACGACTTCACCGAGACGTTCGTCAACGGTTCGTGGGACGGCGACTACACCTTCATGGAGCCCATGATCACGCGGGAGTGGCTGCTGACCCGTCCCACCATCCGCGAACAGATCAAGTTGCCGGCCGCCTATCAGCACTCGGCCTGGTATCCCACCGTCTACAGCGTCGGATTCGACGAGCAGGCGCAGGAATACGACATCGCCCTCGGAGGGATGGTCCCGCGCCAGGAATCCTGACGCGCACCTCCATGAGAACCATTGCGGTACAGCAGGAACAGTCACTGCATCTCGGGTGAGGGCGGCAAGGAGGGATCCGTCTCGCGCGCCACCGTCAAGTTTGCCGGACGGCGGATCGAACTCACCGAGGAACTGGCCCGCGTCGAGCCCGGTAGAGCCCAGCACCGCCGCAGCGTGAAGAGTCCGATCCGGTACGAGACCGTCTATCGCTTCGAGTCGGTGGAGACGGGAACCCGCGTCACCTTCCACCAGGACACCGAGGACGTCGGGAACTTCTTCGGCAGGTTCACCCAGCCGGTCGTGGAGAAACTGTACGCGCGCGATGTGCGGAACAACCTCGAACATGCGAAACAGCTTCTGGAGGAGGGAGATGCGATCGAAGGGTGATGCGAAGGATCGACCGGCACCTACCGGACAGGTGCCGGTCCTTCGCGTGCTCGTCAGTGGTCGACGAGCGTCAACACCCGGTCGGCCGCAGCCGACGCACCATCGACGGTTCGGAGACGGGCGCCGAGTTCTGCTGCTGCCGTGCGATAACCGTGGTCGGTCAGCAGCCTCTCCAAGGCCGCGCGTATCTGCTCGGGCGAGGCGGTCTTCCGCAGGCGGATTCCAGCCCCCGCCTTCGCGACCTCACGACCGATGATCGCCTGATCCGTCACCGCCGACATGGGCATGATCAGTATCGGAAGTCCGTGTGCGAGAGCCCGGAAGGCCGTCGCGTGCCCGCCGTGCCCGACGACCGCCGAACAGGTCCGCATCAGCTCGTGGTGCGGGATGTACCGACGGACGGTCGCATTGGGCGGTACACGCAATCCGGTGGGATCGATCGCCGGCCCGGTCGTGACGACGAACTCGGCGTCCATCTCCGCCGCGGCGTCGAAGATGTTCTGGTAGGTGCGGCGCTGGCCGGGGAAACCGGCGGTGCTCAGGCTGACCAGCACGCGCGGCGGTGTTCGTCCGACCGCCGCGGCCTTCGCGTCGTGAATCGCACCGGTCCAGGTCAGCGAGCCGTCCGTGCGCCGTCGCGCGGCCGGGTCGAGCATTCGGTCCGAGCACACGAGTCGCATGTCGGCCTGTTCCCACAGTCGCTTCGGCCCCAGGCCGCGTAGTCGCGAACCGATCCCGAACGGTCCGTGCCGGAAGGCGCCGTCGAATGCGGCGAAGAAGGAATGGAACAGCACCACGTACGGCACCCCGGTGCGCGCCGCAGCGTCCTGGGCGTTGAACAGCATGCAATCGACGATCACCAGATCGGTCGGCTCCCCGGCGATCTCGTCCTCCACATCCCGTGCGACGGCGGAGTCGGTCATCATGGCGTAGGCCATGGTCAGCACTTTCGGGGTGCTCAGTTCTACGTGTGGGGTCCAGGTCGGCGAGTGCCGGTAGCCGCAGAAGACGAGGCAGGCGTCCTCCGCGACCTTCCGTTGCGATTCGTGACCGAGAACCCGAACGTGATGTCCGCGGCGGTGCAACTCGCATCCGAGCGCTGCTTCGGGCGGGTAGTTCCCGCCGCCTTCCAGTGTGACGATCAGGATGCGTGCCACGGCTCACCTCTTCCGATGTGCACCGACCGGGACGCTCGTCGGCGCCGGTTTCTCGACGAACCACCCGTCCGGCCCGATCTCCGTACCGACCCGGGGGAGGCAGTGCGTGAAGAACAGTCGTGCGACGAGTTCCTGCCGACTGTTCACGCCCGTCTTCGCATAGATGCTCTTCAGGTGGTCCTGCACGGTGTACGGGCTGACGAACAGTCCACGCGCGATCTCGGTGCGTGTCTCTCCCGCAAGAACGCGGGCGAGGACATCGGTCTCCCGTTCGGTGAGACCGTGAAGGGCGGCGGTCAGAGCCACGAGCTGATCGGGCTGCGCGGGTTCGATCGCGACGACGATCCGGGCCGATTCTCCTCGGCCGTCCAGCGACCCGGCCCGCAGGACGAGCCACTGACCGTCCTCCGTACGGACACGGACGACGCGCGCGGCGGCCCCTTCGTAGCGGAAACGGACGGCGACCACTACGGCCGGGAGCATGAAGGCGCCTTCGGCACCGAGTCGCTCGAGATACTCCACCGCCTGCGGAGTAGCCGATTCGATCTCGTTGTCCGCGCCCACCACCACGACCGCGGGACCGGAACCGCCGGGTGATGCGTCCGCCGCGAGTCGAGGGGATTCGCGGAGCAACGACAACCGCAGTCCGTCGCCGATCTCGCCCACGCATCCTGCGAGTGCTGCCACATCGTCGGCGTCGAAGCGTCGGCCGGGGGCGCGCATGAGAGTGCCGCCGCCCCAGACGCGCCCGTCACGGCCCCGGAAGACGAGGCGCACCTCGTCGTCCATTCCCTGCGGTTCGAGGATCTCGCTGTAGGGCAAGGAATCGCGGATGTCGCAGTCGATCGCCTCGCGGATCGTCTGGACACCGGTGCGCGTCCGGGCGAGCTTGCGGTAGGTGTTCGCGAAGCGCGACGTGCCGTACTCGATGTGTGCCACCGTCTTCGCGGCACGACCGGGCGGGGCGTCGGCGCCGAGCATGGTCACGGACGTGAACAACATGCTCGCCGGATCGACGAGAGCGATGCATCCGATGTCGTAGTGGATACGCCGCCGGATCGTGTCGAGGACGGCGTGCCGGAACTCGACCGGGTCGGCGGTTCCGAGTGCGATGTCCCGAACCTCGCTGCGGAGCGCCGACGCCTGCCGTGACGCGGTCATATTTTCAGTATGTGCTGGTCACGGTCGCTCCGGTACCTTTCGGTGCGGGACGAACGACGTATATACGGCGAATGCCGCCCCCGATCGGTGATCGGGGACGGCATTGTCCGGAACGGGACGAATTGCTCTGCGGCGCTGTGTGAGTGCTCAGCGGTTGCGGTCGGAGCTGTAGCCCCGGAGCCAGTCGGTGTACTTGTAGCTCGAGGTGTCGCGGGTGCGGAACAGCTCGTTGCGGGCCTCGCGACCGGCACCGTCGAGGTGCCACAGGTCGCCCCACATGCGTCCGGTGGTGAGGATGCGGTCGGTCGCGGAGCCGTCGGCGTCACCGGCGGAGAACTCACGCCGCCGCGCTGGCTCTGAGGTTTCCGCACGTACGAACGACGAAGGCTCTTCCATCCCGGAGAGGATGGAAGAGCCTTCGCTCTTTTACGGGACGGACCGATCAGCGCGGATCGCGCTCGCAGCCGATCCCGTCGTTGTCGCGGTCGAGGCGCGGTGCGTATCCGGGGTCGTTGCGGTGGACCGGAGCAGCGCCCGCGTTCCAGGCCTCGGTGCAGTTCTTGAACCCGCCGCTCGGTGCGGACGGAGCCGGACGGGGAGCCGGGGGAGCCGGTGCCACCTGCGGAGCCGGGCCGGTCTGAGGTGCCGGCGGGGACGGGGGAGCCGGAGGTGCCGGAGGTGCCGGCGGCGGAGCGAACGGATTGAACGATCCGCTCGGAACGAGATCGGCGATGCCCTTCGGGAGCAGGTCCACGAGAGGGAAGGCGGTGGCGGTCGAGGGTGCGGCGACCGTCAGGGCCACACACCCCAGCGTCGCAGCGACGATGCGGCGGAACTTCATGCGCGAGGCCTTTCTGTACTTCGTCCGGATCCGATTTGCCGGATCCGATCGAAATGTCGGCCTGGGCGTCGCGGGTGTTACGTCGCCCGGTCGCAAACGACGATCGGCCCGCTCGCGACCGGATGTCGCGAACGGGCCGATGTACTCCGGGCCTGCCGGGGGACGGCCCGGATGCCTGTCGTACGCCGGGATCAGCCGGCGTCAGTCTCCTCGAACGGCACGACCACCTTCGGGTCGATCCGCATGACGGTGTACCCCGCCACCGCTCCGGCGCCGAAGCCGGGAGCGAAGATGCGCACCGGTTCGGTGATGACCCCCTCGCGGACGGCGTCGTGGATCGCGAGTGGGATGCTCGCCGACGACGTGTTGCCGACCTTCTCGATGTTGAAGTACAACCGGTCGGCCGAGAGTCCGGCGTTCGCGGCGAGCTCGATGACCATCGTCTTGTTCGCCTGATGGGGAACGATGAGATCGATGTCGTCGAGCAGTGAACGCTCGGCATCGTCGGGAGACGGGAGGGCCTTGATCTCGTCGAGCATCTGCGCCAGATAACGACCGGCGAGCGTCTTCACCTCGGGTCCGTAGACCGTGATGAAGTTGTCGAAGTCCGGGTTCGGCCAGATGATCGAGTTGACCTCGCTCGTCGGGCCGCTCGCGTAGCTGTTGAAGAACTCGAGATCGGGTGCCTCGCCCTCGGCGGCCGGAGAGATGACCATCGCCGCGGCGCCGTCACCGAAGATCATCCGGGACGGCCGGACGGTGCCGATCTTGTCCGAGAACTTCTCGACGCACACCACGAGGACGGGGCGCTTGACCTGCTGCAGGATGCGGGTCGCCTCGGCCAGGCCGTAGGGCATTCCCGCGCACGCCGCGATCAGGTCGAACGAGGCATGGGTCTGCCCGATGCCCAGTTCGCCCGAGATCCACGTGGCCAGCGACGGGATCAGCCGACCGCTCGTGCACGTGCAGGTGATGACCGCGCCGATGTCCTGCGGGCCCACTCCGGCGTGGGTGATCGCCTGCTTCGCCGCCGTCAGGGCGAGGTCCTCGAAGGTTCCCGAGGTGTACCGGCGCTGCTCGATCCCGGTCTTGGCCGTGATCTCGTCGGCCGACATGGGCGACCAGTTGTAGGCGGTGTTACGGATCAGGTCCTCGTTGGTGCACACCTGGTCGCCGTGCGCGACCGCGATCGCATCGATGCGGGGTGCGATCGCGAACTCCGAGCGCACGTCGACGGCCGGGTAGGGCGCAGACGGTGCCACCGGTTCGTGCCGCGTGTACGAGGTGGCCTTACGGGTCCTGCCCGACATGACCCGGTTGATGAACCGCTGGACCTCGCGATTGCGCGGATGGGAGGCCACGACGTAGTCGTCGTCCTTGAGGTCCGCGACCCCGACGAGTTCGGTTTCGCTTCCGTCCCAGGGCTGCTGGTTGTGCAGAACCATCGACCAGCGGCTCAGTGCCTCGAGTTCGGCGACGTCCTCGTGACAGTCGAGGATCTCGTCGTATCCGAAGACTGGGTAGTTCGGATCGTAGTGGCGAACACGCAGGGTGATGTTCTCCGGATCGGAGATCAGCTGTGGCACGGTCGGTTTGACCGTGGGCAGGTCGCCGGCGAAGTGACGACGCGAACCGAAGACCGCGAAGAGTCGATCGAAGATGCGGTCCTCGGCGGCACTGTCCCATGCGCGGGGGAGAGCGCGGTAGGCCTCCTCGACCGCCCCCAGCCGCTCTTCGGCCTCGGGCCAGGGAGTCAGACGAGGCATGTAGACGTCGTCGCGGTTGCGGGGAACGTCGCCCCAGCGAATGACGCGCCGCTCGAACATCATCAGCGGGAATCGGTCGGCCCAGAAGACGTTCAGGGCCATGTCCCGCATGATCTCGAACTTCGAGGCGTACTTGCCCAGTTCGTGCCGGGAGAGGATCTCCGAGACCGTGGGTGCCTTGGTGTCGAAGTCGCGTCGGATGACGGCGTCGAGGTGGTCGACGCTGCTCAGCGTGGAGAAGTCGAGTTCGGGAACGAAATTGGAGGGGAAGACAATTCGGCCGTGCCGATTGAGCTCGAATGGCTGCATGTGCGAGGGGACCGTTCGATTCGAAGTAGTGGGCGGGGAGACCGGATCACATGTCCAGGCCGCCGTTGACGCCCCATACTTGACCGGTGATGTACGAGGAGGCGTCCGCGGCGAGGAAGTGCACGACCCGGGCGATCTCCTGCGGGTCGGCCAGTCGTTTCACGGGGATGGTGTCGGTGATGCGTGCGAGAACCTTCTCGGGGATGGCCTCGACCATCTCGGTGGCGACGAAGCCCGGGGTGACGGTGTTGACGGTGACGCCGATGCCGTTCGGGTCCAGCTTGTCGTTCTTGGCCAGGTAGAAGGCCGCTTCCTTGGCGAGGGTCTTGGTGAGACCGAACAGGCCGGCCTTCGATGCCGCGTAGTTGGCCTGGCCGATGTTGCCGGTCTCGCCGATGACGGAGGAGACGTTGACGATGCGTCCGGTGCCACGCTCGAGCATGTGGCGCAGTGCGGCCTGCGCCAGGTAGAACGCACCCGAGAGGTTCACGCCGATGACGGTGTCCCAGTCCTCGTCCTGCATCTTCAGCACCGTGCGGTCGATGGTGATGCCGGCGTTGTTGATCAGGATGTCGAGACGGCCGTGCGTTTCGATGACCTCGTCGATGGTGCGTCGGCAGTCGTCGGCGTTCGCGACGTCACCGCGGTGCACGGAGTAACGGACGTCCTTGCGGCCCGTCTCGTTCAGGTCTGCGAGGAACTGATCCGCCTGGGCGGTGTTGCGTCCGTAGCCTGCGGCGACGGTGGCGCCCTGGCTCGCCAGGCTGCGGCTGATCGCCGCACCGATGCCGCGTGTGCCGCCGGTGACGAAGGCGACGCGTCCGCGGAGCTTGTTTCCGCCGGCAGCGATCTGCGAGCTGGGTTCGATGGTGCTGGTCATGCTGATCTCCTCGCTGTGCGAGGGGGCGACGGGCGCGGCTGTTCGCCGACGTCGCACAAACGCCCCCTGCGCGTTGATTTCTCTGTGGAGGAGCACGTTTCGAATCCCCCTGACTCGAACGCGTGTCCCCTGAAACGAGCCTTCATCGGCTCATAACTCTCTGCGGCACCAATCATGCACCACCTCGATGATGTTGTCACCAGAAACAATTCGAGTCTCGAACTTCGTCAATTTGTCCGAATAGTTCGAGAAGTATTGGAGCACAATCATATTCGACGAAGATTCGGGGTTACCCCACGGTACGAACATGCTGAATGTTCGTATCCATCCGGACGTACAGCCTGCACGAATCGGACTGCTCCAGAATGGCACAACGTGCTACCGGGGAGTCAGGTACAACCGTGTGCACATGGCTTGGACGCGAACGTGTTTCGCGCATGGCCCCGAAAGTAATTGCATATGAAGGGATTCGGGGTCGATTTCCTACCGTGGGCGGTCGCTTGACGCCTGTCGGGGAGAGGCGCACTCCGTGCCGCCGAAGCTCGACCAAGACGAGCTCGTTGGTATTCCCCGTTCGAAAACGCGCCACATCTGGCGTCGGTGTGATTCTCGACACTGCGGAGGGTCGTTGTGGCGAAGCACAGGTCTTTCCGGCGATGAGAGGATGGCCCCGTGAGCAACACTCGTCTTGTCGAAACACCGGTGGCCGAACTCGAGGTACGTCTCGACGGGGAAGGGCCGGCAGTCGTCCTGCTGCCCTCCCTCGGGCGCGACTCCTACGAATTCGATCCGATCGCGAGCGACCTCGCCGCAGCGGGATTCACCGCTCTGCGACCGCAACCCCGGGGTATCGGCAGCAGCCGCGGACCCATGACCGGTCTCGACCTGCACGATCTCGCGGGCGACGTCGCCGCCGTCATCGAGCATTTCGACGCCGCACCCGCTGTTGTGGCCGGTCATGCGTTCGGGCACTACGTGGCCCGGGTACTCGCCGCCGACCGGCCCGAACTCGTCCGGGGGGTCGCCGTGCTCGCCGCCGGGGCGCGCCGGTTTCCGGCTTCGCTGACCGAGCGTGTCGCCAAGTGCTCCGACCTCTCGCTTCCCGACCACGAACGACTCGTGCACCTGCGCGACGTCTTCTTCGCCGCAGGACACGATCCGGCGGTGTGGCTCGACGGGTGGTGGCCCGACGCGATCGTGTCGCAGCGGGCAGCGATGGCCGCGACCGACAAGGAATCGTGGTGGACGGTGGCGCCGTCACCTCTGCTCGACGTACAAGCAGGAGAGGACGTTTTCCGGCCCGCGGAGACCCGAGGTGAGCTCGTCGACGAGTTCGGGAGCGAACTCGTCTCCACGGCCGTCGTGCCGGCTTGCGGGCACGCCCTCGTCCCGGAGGCTCCTCACGAGGTAGCCAGGATCCTGGTCGAGTGGATCCGTACGCGTCTCGGATGAAGGTTTCGTCATCTTCGGCTCATCGACCCCTCATCGTCGTGCGCCAAAGTTACCGGTGACCAGGACGAACACCGAGTCGAGGAGAACGATCATGGCGATGAGCCGCACCGCATGGGCCGTGACCGCTGTAGCGGTCGCGATGACGGCCGGCACCGTCGGTTTCGTGTCGGCGAACCGAGGTGAGTCCGCTCCCTCCGAACCGTCGTCGTTCACCGTCGCCCGCGTGGTGGACGAGACGACGACCGGCGGCCCGGATGGAACTGTTCGGGCGGGCGTCGACCCGGCCCGGGATGCGGGGCCGGGTGACCTGCCCACCGACATCCCCTACATCGACGTCACGAGCTGCGACGCGTGGTTCGAGGACTGGGACGACACGGTGCCGGACCACGTCGAGGACTTCTACGACGCGTGGGACGACCGCTGTGACGATGTACACGACGACGACCGGGACGACGACCGGGACGACGATCACGACGACTGACCCGCACGACGGCCCCACGACGACGAGACCCCACCGGAAGTGTTCCGGTGGGGTCTCGCTCTCGTTGCGTGGGTTACGCGAGCGTGCGTGCCATGCCGCGCTCGACGGCCGCGATGATCTGCGGCCGCAGCTCGACCGCCGGCACGATCGCGTCGACCGAGCCGACCTGCTGTGCGCGCTGGATGTTGTGGATCGCCTCGAACTCGGCTGCCACCTCACCGAGCTTCTCCGACCGCACCGCGGTGCGCAGAGCGGTGAGCTCGACGCCCAGTCGTGCCTTGTCGCCGTCCTCGGCGGCCCGCAGCTGCGCCTCGAGTTCCACGACCCGCGGATCGCTCGCGGTGCGCTTGTTGACGTCGCGGGTGAAGACCACCGCAGCCGCCGGAGCGCCACCGAGCACCGAGGCGAACGAACCCTCCACGGCGAGGACTTCCATGTTCTCGTTCAGTGCGCCCGAGAACACCACGAAGGCACCACCGTGGTAGCGGGAGACCACGACGAACACGATCGGACCGTCGAAGTTGACGATGGCCCGGCCGATCTCGGCGCCGTACTCGAGCTGCAGGTTGCGCAGCGACTCGGGGGAGCCGTCGAAGCCCGACAGGTTGGCGAGCACCACGAGCGGACGGTTGCCGCTCGCCGCGTTGATCGCCCGTGCCGTCTTCTTCGACGACTTGGGGAACAGCGTGCCCGAGGTCCACTGGTCCGGTCCGTCGGCGGGGAACCAGCCCTTGCGCGGGATCGCGCGGGACTCGATGCCGATGACCGTCACCGGGTTTCCGCCCAGGTGCGCGTCGAACACGACCGAGGTGTCGGCGTCGGCCATGTCGGCCCACCGTTCGAGCACAGCGTGGTCCTGGTCGACCACCGAGCGCATCACCGTACGGATGTCGAACGGCTTCTTGCGATCCGGGTTGGTCTCGGATGAGAAGATGTCGCCCACGGTGGTGAAGTCGCTGGACGGATGCACGTGCGGGTACACGCACACGTTGCGGTCGACCGGGTCGGTGGACGCGGCCTTGCGCGGGAAGCGCTCGCTCGGCGCGACGTAGGCGTGGGCGTAGTGCGCGAACAGCGTCTCGATGGCGGCCCTGAGGTTGGGGGCCCAGTACTGCGCCTGACCGTTGGGGCCCATGACGCGGTCGTAGCCACCGATACCGAAGTTGTCCTCGGCGGAGACGCCACCCGAGTAATCGAGCGACTGCTTGCCGGTGAGCACCATGGCGCTGTCCGGGGTCATCACGAGGATGCCCTTGGTGTGCATGAGCATCGTCGCCTCGGCGTTCCAGTACGGCTGCGCGCCGACATTGATGCCGGTGACCACGACGTTGATCTCGCCGCCGTTCTGCGTGAATGTGATGATGCGACGCAGACCGCGCGACACCCAGTCCATGTTCTCGGTGCCCGAGTCCATGGAGATCGTCGCGCCGGACGACAGCGCGAACCACTCGACGGGAGCGTTCAGGCTCTCCGCCAGGTCGATCGCGGCAACCACACGGGAGCACTCGGCCTCCGCGACGGTGCCCAGCGCCTTGGTGGGATCACCGAACAGCGTGACGCGCTTCATGCCCTCGGGGTACCGCGGGGTCGGGGTGTCGACGACGCCGACGATCAGACCCGCGGTGTTGCGGCCGTAGGGGCGGTCGACGGGCACGAGGGTGCCCTGCTCGTCGAAGTCGTACTCGACGAAGGTGCCCTCGCCGCCGGTGAGCAGCGGGATCAGCTCGTACGGGTAGACGGTGCCGCGGGCACGGGACCGCTGGACCTTCTGGGTGTACTCGTCGAGCGGCTTCAGCGGCTCCTTCGGCGGCTCGGTGACCCGCACGATGACGCCCGCACCGGAGCGGTACGAGAAGCGCAGGGCGACCTCGCGTGCCGGCTCGTCCTGGCGATCACGCCACGACCCGATGACGGTGATCTCCTCGAGTCCGGCACCCACGGTCAGCGGCGCGGCGTTGCGGCCGATGCGGCGTAGGTCCTCCATGTCGAGATCGACGGCGGGCCACACGTAGAGCACCACGCGGTTCGCGTCGAGACGTCGCCCGCCGCGGTTGGCCTGGGCGCGTCGCATGCCGTCGAGCGAGCTCGCGAGAGCGCGTTCGAAGGCCGGCAGTCCGACGATGCGACCGGACTCGTCGCGCTGCGGCGTCAGGTCGCGCACCTCGGCGAGGGCGATGAACCGCTCATCGGACGGATTGTCCTGCGACACCAGGTGATACAGGTAGGTGTCCGGGTTGGCGGGCAGGCGGGTGCCGTCGAAGTTCTTCAGGCGCCACAGATCCAGACGCTGACCCGTGAGCGGGTGGATGTCGCGGATGTTGGTCTCCTCCGCGTATCCGGTCTCGTAGGGGCGGAAGGTGAACACGTGCTCTTCGGCCGTGTCGGTGTGGCAGACCGTCACGGTCACGCGACGGGCCACGCCGGTCACCGGGCGTGCGGCGAGTTCGGCGCGCAGCGCGTCGGCCTGGGCGTCGGCATCGGCCGGAGCGTCGTCCCACGCGAGGTACAGGTCGATCACGAGGTTCTTCGTGTCGGGAACCGAGGCCGCCGACTCCTCGACGGCGTCGAGCAGCGACGCGAACTCGGCCTGCGGGGCCTCGGCGGAGATCAGGTACAGGCGCGTGCCGCGCAGATCGAAGTTGCCGGTGACGAACTGGTGTCCGCCGACGGTGCACGAACGCACGTCCTCGAGGGTGCGGATCTTGTACGCCCGGCGAGCGATGACCTCGAGCAGCGGGCCCGGAACGGTCTCCGGACGCGTGATCTGCTGTGCGAGAAGGTCGATCAGCGGCTCGGGTGTGGCGACCAGCGAATCGATGCGCTGCGCGTAGTCCGTCGCCTGCGGATGCTCGGCGAGGTACGCGAGCGAACCGCGGACCCCGTCGTAGACCTGCTCGCGGGCCTTGCGGATCACCGGCTCCTCGAAGTAGCGGTACCGCAGGTTGCGGGCGGTGTCGCCGATGACCGGGAAGCGGACCTGGGTCGCGACGATCAGCCGGTCGAGGACTTCGTTGAGCTCGTGGGAGATCCCCACCTCGGTGTCGTCGCGCTCGACCCAGCGGTCGAGTAGCGAGGTGACCACGGGGACGTGGGCCTCGATGCGCTCGAGCGCGAGGAACAACCGGTAGACGGCCTCCTCGAGCTCCGGGGTGCGATCGAGTTCCAGGACGTCGTAGTGCCACAGGGCACGGGCGAGACGCGCGCGGAAGCTGTCGGGCAGACCCCCGACCTCCACGTCGAGCGACTGCAGGTAGCCGTGGAAGAACTCGCGGGGGCTGTGGACCCGGTCGTCGCTGTTCTTCTCCTCCTCGGTCGGACGGTTGCGCGACAGTTCGCACACGTCCGCGAAGGTCGTCAGCAGCGAGAGCTCGGCGCGGACGAGCGCGCACGAGTCGACCGAGCCGGAGAGACGCTCGTACTCGGCGAGCAGTGCCGCGGTGCGCTCGGCGGACACGTCGTATCCGGTGACCAGAGCGGCGAGCGAGTCGAGGCGAGCGAGTGCGTCGGCGGCGACATCGTCGCTGAGCGAGGGCGCCGGTGCAGCGAACTCCACGCGCTCGACGGTCTCGGTGACGACCTCCTCGACGATCTGGTCGACCCGCAGAAGCGGGGCGCCCGCGTCGACCTGCGCGTTGACGACGGCGAGGATCTCGCGGACCTTGCCGGCGAAGGGAGCGCGGACCGCGGTCTCCATCTTCATCGACTCGAGCACGACGAGGGTCTGACCGGCCTCGACCTCGTCACCGACGGCGACGGGAACCGCGACGACCACGGCCGGGGCAGGGGTGCGCACCACGCCGGCCTCGTCCTGGCTGATCTGGTGGCTGATGCCGTCGACCTCGACGAGGAAGTGGGCCGGACCGGCGATCGACACCACGTTGTGGCGGCGTCCGCCGAGGGTCAGGCGCGACTCGTAGTCGCCCAGCCGCTCGACGTCGACGTCGAACTCGGCGGAACCGGTGTCGACCCGGTAGCGGTGCGGGCCGACCTGGCCGACGACGAGCTCGTAGGCCTGGCCCTGGTAGCTCAGCTCGATCTTGCGTCCGACGGCGTGTCCGGCACGCGGGCGACCGCCGCGGGCCGAAGCGAGGAAGGCGGAGCGCTCGTGGGCCTCGTCGGTGTCGTAGACATCGACGGCCGTCGCGATCAGAGCGACGTCGGCGACCTTGGACGGACCGGTCTCGGTGCCGGCGCCGGTGCGGTCGAGCCAGCCGGTGTCGGCGGAGGCGTCGATGACCTCGGGACGGTCGAGCAGGTCGAGCAGGAACGACTTGGTCGTCGTGCCGCCGTCGAGGACGACGGTGGTCTCGCGCAGAGCGGTGCGCAGGCGGGCGAGTGCCTCGTCGCGGTCGCGGCCCCACGCGATGATCTTGGCGACCATGGAGTCGTAGTCGGGCGGAATGACGTCGCCCTGGGCGATTCCGGTGTCGACACGCAGACCGGAGCCGAGCGGGAACTTGAGCAGCTGCACGGTGCCGGGGGCGGGTGCGAAGCCGTTGGCGGCGTCCTCGGCGTTCAGGCGGGCCTCGACGGCGTGCCCGAACTCGCCGGGGCACTCGCCGGGAAGCTTCTCGCCGGAGGCGACGAGGATCTGCAGCTTGACGAGGTCGATGCCGGTCGTGGCCTCGGTGATGGGGTGCTCGACCTGGAGACGCGTGTTGACCTCGAGGAAGGTGAAGATCTTCAGGTCGGGCTGGTAGAGGTACTCGACGGTGCCGGCACCGGCGTAGCCGGCGGCGCGGACGAGATCGGCCGAGACCGTGCGCAGGTGGTCGGACTGCTCCTTGGTGAGCAGCGGCGAGGCGGACTCCTCGATGACCTTCTGGTTCTTGCGCTGGATCGAGCAGTCGCGCACGCCCGGGGCCCAGACGTTGCCGTGCTTGTCGGCGATGACCTGGACCTCGACGTGGCGTGCGTCGGTGACGAGACGCTCGATGAACACGACGGGGTCGCCGAAGGAACGCTCGGCCTCACCCTGGGTGCGCTCGAGGGCGAGCTCGAGCTCGTCTTCGGCGTAGACCTTGCGGATGCCACGGCCACCGCCGCCGGAGCGGGCCTTGATGATCAGCGGGTAGCCGATGGCCTGCGCGTGGCGGCGCGCGTCGGCGCGGGAATCGACGGGTCCACCGGACCACGGTGCGACGGGAACGCCGACCTTCTCGGCGAGGAGTTTCGCCTCGACCTTGTCGCCGAGCAGACGCATGGCGTCGGCGGAGGGACCGATGAAGGTGATCCCGAGGCGGGCGCACAGCTCGGCGAAGGCGGGGTCCTCGGCGACGAAGCCCCAGCCGACCCAGACGGCGTCGGCCTTCGCCTCGAGGAGCGCGCGCTCGAGTTCTGCATGATCGAGGTAGGGGGTCGCCGCCGTCGTCGACGGCCGGAGGGTCACTCCTTCGTCGGCCTGACGGACGAACATCGCCCGTCGCTCGGCATCGGTGTGCAGAGCGATCGTCTTGATGTCGTAGCCGTGCTCGGAGTTGAGCTCCCGGACTGCCCGGATGAGGCGTACGGCCGCCTCACCGCGATTGACCACTGCGATCCGCTTGAACATACTCGTTGCCACCGTTCTCCATGGTTTGTGCACGCATCGGGCGCGCGTCTCGAAGCTCCACCCCAATGAGGAAGTCAAACTAACCGGTCCTACCTTCCACGTCTCGTGTTGGCGACGCGAGCGGGAACATGTAGCGGTCGGCTCCTCGTGGTTGGCATGGGCATGCGTGTTCGTCGTCGATCCACCGGGCAACATCCGCGGTGTCCGAAGGACCGTTTCGAACAGGTCTCCGCAGCTACGGCCGTCGGTTGCGACGGTCACGTCCCCCTGGGCGAAGGCTCCGTTCGGATTACAGCATGGAGGAAACATGAGGGTTTGTCACGTTTTGCTTCCATGCGGGGCGATCGGCGGCGCCCTCGTGGCCGACTTCTCTCACAGGCATTCGCGCGCAGAGGATTTCGCTCGGGAACGGGTGTCGGGGAGGGGGTCTCCGGTCCCGGAGGCTGCCGGTACTGTGCAGTAACACCGATCGGTAACTTCCTGAGGGGTCAGGGACCCGTCGCCGGCGTCCTCTCGCTTCTGCTGGTATGCAACGGTTTTCGCGCGCCCCCGTCTCGGGCGCGATCCGGGATCGGGCAAATCGTTCGGAGCTACCTCGATAATGCTGTGACATCCGTCACGAAGGGCGAAAAGGTGAAGGTCTCAACCGAACCGGAGCGCGGCCGTGGACGTGTGGGATCGTGCCCGTCGAGCGCCCGGGATCGGGGCCGTTACCGGGCATTTCTCCGAGCCCGCGCGGAATCTGGAACAGTGGACGGTGCATGCCTGCGGACGAGCCGCGAGGAGGATCCCCGTGTCCGAAGCCGATCGACCCCACCTCCCGGGGCGCGACGACGCGCCCGGCCGGGACATCCCGTCGGTGGACCGGCGGACACGTATCGCCGGGCAGGTCCGCCGGTGGTGCGAGACCGGCAGTATCGAGGGCGGGCACGCTCCTCTGTCGGACGCCGCGGCGGTCGCACTGGCCGCCGGCTACCTCGACGAATCGGCACGTGCTGTGCTGGCGAACCGCCGGCGCGTCGGGCGCCGGTTGCCCACCCTCGACGGATTCGGTGAGCTGCGCCGCCTGTCCGACGAGCACGCCCGCCTCCGCACACGGATCGACGGCCTGCGTCCCGGCGCTGCGCGACTCGCACTCGAATACCGGGCCAACGAGCTCGGCAAACGCATCCGGGCGGCGCGACAGACCGTCGTGCACTCGCCGCTGCACTACGCCCAGGGCGTCCGCGCCGTGCGCCGCGACCGACGCGACGGGCTGCATCTCGAGATCGAACAACGCGAGGCGCTGTTCGCTGCACTGCGACGCACCCCGGCGCCCCTGCCCGTCACGCCCGTCGAGCAGGCCCGGGGAGTGGTGCTCGGTGTCGCCGTCGACCGCGTGGGTCGCTGGTCCGAACGCACCCCGCTGGCCGAGACGGGGCGTCGCGTCGCCGAACGGCTCGGACGCGAGGTGCCCTCCGGCGACGACCGCTTCGTCGACCGCTACGACACCCTGCTCTTCCTCGCCGGTTCCCTGTACGACCGCGTCGAGGCATCGGCGGCGTGGCGTTCGGAGTACTTCGAGGTTCAACGAGCCCAGCTCGATCTCGCCGAGGAGCTCACCCAGATCGCGGTGGACACCGTCGCCCTGCGCGACCTGCTCGACGAGTTGCAGTCCGCGATCCGATCGGCGCCCGAGGCGCGGTCCGGTCTCGAATCCCGGGTGGCAGCGCTCGAACCGGTATGGGACCAGATCCTTGCGCGCGTCACCGCGCTCGCGCGCATCGGCGACCTGCTCACGCGCGCGGAGGGCCATCTGCATCTCACACACATCGCGCAGCGGACCGCGAGTCTCGACCAGCGGATCGACGACCTGATCGGCAGATCGGGTGCGCGCGAGTTGTCCGCCGAGAACACCGATTTCGTCGGCGACCAGCTCGGCGCCGCAGCCGAACCGATGGTCGCGCTCCGCAGTGCTCTGTGGACGGACATCGCCGAGCTCACCGCAAAGGAGTAACTCGGAGTTACTGTCATTTGTCACATCGATTCGGCTGCGTTTCGGGTCGTATCCCCGAACTCGTGGAAAGTGACCGTCTTCGCTGGTGTATTCGTCCGAACCGGTGGTAGCTTCCTCGCGTCCTATCGGGGGTCGATACACAGGGGGGTGCGGTGGCGTCGCGGTTCGTGCGTACGGGTTTTGCGCTGGCTGTCGCTGCGGTGCTGGGGGTCTCGGGTTGTTCGGGGGCGACGACGAGCGTGTCCGTCGTCGACGACCCGCAGCTCGAGGCCGAGTTCGAATCGGTGCTCGTCTCCGGACAGTCCCGCACGCTCGGGGAGGTCGCGGCCGCAGCGGGTGTCGAGTCGTGGGACCGGATGTACTACTTCCGCGTCCCGGTGCTGATGAGCGAACTCAACCGCGTGATGCACACCCCCGGAGTCACCTGGCGGAACATGCCGGGATCCGATGCCGAAGGGCTCATCGTGTTCGTCTCGGAGGGGCAGATCGTGCGCGCGGTCGCCGACCGCGAGCCGCCGCTGTACCTGAGCGGTTTCGCGACCTCCGATTCGTACGTCACGCCCGACGAACTCGCCGGCATGCCCCGTCTCGCGGTCGAGTCGAGGGGCCGCTGATCCGGTAGCTGTCACCCGGCTGCCTCGTATGTCCGCCTTCGGGTAGTTTTGCTCGCGATATCGAGTAATGAATTTCTTTCCCGAAGAGGTGTGGGGTGGCACGGGTAATCGCGACGATCAACCTGAAAGGTGGCGTCGGCAAGACCACGACGACGGCCGCTCTGGGCGAGTTCATGGCGGCGGAGTTCGGGCAGCGGGTGCTGATGATCGATCTCGACCCGCAGACCAACCTCACCACGATGATGGTGGGGGAGGAACGCTGGCAGGAACTGAACGAACTCGGTCTGACCCTCGCGACGCTCTTCCGTAAGGCGATCACGCCCCACGCCGACGCGTTCGACATCGAGAAGGCCGTCCAGAAGAACGTCTCGCCCGTGCGAGCGGTCCGTGATCTCGACCTGCTCGCGTCGTCGCTGGATCTCATGGACATCCAGGAGGGGCTCACCCACCAGCAGTACGCCGATCCCGGCTCGCACCGTCCCGTCGAGGTGCTGCTCTCCGCTGTCCGGCCCATCGCCGACCGGTACGACTACATCCTGATCGACTGCCCGCCGAATCTCGGGATCCTCACCCTCAACGGATTGCGTCTCGCCGACGGCTATCTCATCCCGACGATTCCCGACATCCTGTCCACCTACGGAATTCCGCCGCTGCAGACGAAGATCCAGGAATTCGCGACACGGACCGGGCACACCGTGCGGGAGATCGGTCTCGTCATCACGAAGTACCGCAGTGCCTCGAATCTGCACCGCACGATCATCGAACAGCTCCAGCGCGACCCCCGGATTGCGAGCGTCGTTCCCGCCTGGGTGCCCGAGGCCAATCAGATCGCGGCGTCCGCCGAGTTCGTGCCCTACGGCACGCTCAAGCGAAAGTACGGCAACACCGGCCAGTACGACGCACTGCGAATCCTCACCGAGACGATCATGATGAATGCGCAGGTGTACCTGTGACGAATCCCGACCCCGATACCGACATGGCACAGGCGCGTCTGCGGGTGCGCATCGGCGAGGCGAGTTCGGCGTTGCTCCGTCTCGACGAGGCGGCACCCGGCACGGCCGGCGCGCTCGTCGCTCTCGTCCAGGTGATCGCCGATGAGGCGGCACGCACGCCGCGGTTCGCGAGGGCACTCGCGGGAGCGCTCTCGGTTACCGCGGACGCAAGCGCCCCGACCCCTGCTCCCGCTCCTGCAACGCGCCCGGCCGCGGCCCGAACGTCTGCGCGTCGCAGTCGTCGCGCACCCGGGGCCTTCGACCCGTTCGTGGTGTTCCGCGAGAGCGGCGAGGCGACTCTGCGGGAAAGGCTGTCGACCCTCGGGATCGAACAACTCAAGGACATCATCGCCGAGCACGCCATGGACTACGACAAACTCGCGATGCGCTGGCGCACCCCGTCCAAACTTCAGGACCGCATCGTCGAACGGGTCAAGGCGCTCACCACGAAGGGTGATGCTTTCCGGTGATCGATCACATGCAGTTCTTCTTCTGCTCGTAGCCACGTATGGTCGCACCAGACCTCCGGTCTCGATGAGACCGCGCAGGACGTGGGCACATCGCGCGTCGATCCCGATTCACTGCTCGATGTGCGCGCCGAGAAGAGGAGTCGATATGGGGGACATCGTTCGACAGGGAGTCGCGGCCTTCGTGGCCGAGGTTCTGGCGCGAGGCGGCCGGGCCGAGCCGATCCCTGGACAGCGGGACGTCCGCGTACAGGGCGCGGACGGATCCGAACGTGTGGTGCGGGTGTGCTCGACGGCGAGCGATCCGTGGCTCGCGCGACGCCGCGACGGAGTTCCCGCCGCCGACGGTGCGGGCGTGTCGTACTGGGTGTTCGTCGATCTCGCACCCGAGCTACCGGAGTTCTATGTGGTGGACGCGGACGACATCGAAGGGGGAATCGAGGAGGAGGTCGCGCTCTGGCTCGCCGACCGCCCCGGCCGGACACCGACCGGCAGTCACCCGATTCAGCGCAGCAATGTCGTTCACGGTCAAGACCATTGGGATCTGCTCGGTCTCGACGCGGTCAAGGATCCCGACCACGACGCGGCGCCGGTGCCGGCAGCGGCCGTCCGCGTAGCACGTCCGGCCACACCGGCGGTCGCCGAACCCGACACCGACGACGGACGGCTCGCGGTGGTCGCCGATATCGGGGGATACCGCGTGCAGGGGCGCGTCGATCCGGTGTCCGGGACGCTCGAGATCAACCGGGGACCGATGGAGGGGCGTCGCTTCCCCGACGCCGCGGCAGCCGCACAGGCGCTCGTCACCTTCTTCGACGACCACGAGACCGTCCCCGACGGCGACACCTTCTGGCGGAGCGAGATCCTTGAGTGAGAACGCACTCCCGATAGCGGCTTCGGCTCGTTTCGATCTCCCGTGAGCGAGCTCGGCTCGTTTCGATCTCCCGTAAGCGAGCTCGGCTCGTTTCGATCTCCCGTAAGCGAGCTCGGCTCGTTTCGATCTCGCTGACCACAACCGTCGACTCTGCCGACGGATGGCGGTGAACTGAATCGGCGCAAGCGACAACGCCAGGTTCAGATCATCGAAGGAGAGATCGCATGACCATCACCGAACTCGATCGCGATACGACCACCGCCGAATCCGTCTACACCGCCGGGGGCATCGTCGTCACCAAGCTGGGGGAGCATATCGGTGCGCGGATCGACGGGGTGCGGTTGTCCGGCTCGTTGGCGTCCGAGACCGTCGAGGCCATCCGCTACGCACTCGCCGTGCACAAGGCGATCGTCTTCCGCGACCAGCATCACCTCGACGACGAGGAGCAGTGGGCCTTCGCCGGCCTGCTCGGCACGCAGACCCAGTCGCACCCCACGGTCCACTCGAAGGGTAAGCGGCTGTTGCCCATCGAGGGTGCTGCGAACAGCTGGCACACCGACGTCAGTTTCGTCGACCGCATTCCGAAGGCGTCGATCCTGCGGGCGGTGACCCTGCCGCCGTACGGCGGTGCGACGACGTGGGCCTCCACGACCGCGGCCTACGAGCAGTTGCCGGATGCGCTGAAGGCGCTCGTCGACAACCTGTGGGCCCTGCACACCAATCTCTACGACTACGCCGAGAAGCTCGACGCGGGCAGCTCCGATCCGGCGCTGACCGAGGAGCGACGCCGCTACCAGGACGAGTTCCGCCGCAACACCTACGAAACGATCCACCCGGTGGTGCGGGTCCATCCCGAGACGGGTGAGCGCACCCTGTTGCTCGGTCACTTCGTCAAGGAGTTCGTCGGTCTCGAGCCGTCGGAGACCGCCGCGCTGCTCCAGCTGCTGCAGAGTCGGATCACGAAGCTGGAGAACACGTTCCGCTGGTCGTGGGAGAGTGGCGACGTCGCGATCTGGGACAACCGCGCCACGCAGCACTACGGCATCGCCGACTTCGGCGACCACACCCGCCGCCTGCATCGCATCACCCTCGCCGGCGACATCCCCGTCGGCGTCGACGGCTCGCGCAGCAGGGTCGTGCAGGGCGACGCGAGCGAGTACTCGGTGGTCGAGGAGCCGGCGCGACTGCCCGGCTTCGACGGGCACTGACACAGCAGAGCGCGAAACGGTCATAGGAGCGCGAAACATCCCGCGCCGAAGACCGTTTCGCGCTCCTCAACGTCAGGCCACGACGTACTTCTCGTTCTCGCGGACCCACAGCACGCCGTCGCCCGCTGTGGGTCCTTCCTTCTCGAATTCCTCGGGTACGAGCGACGTCTCGTCGCGCAGCACGATCGCGGTCATGATAGGGGCGGCGGCGAGGTTCTCGCCGTCCACGCGCATCCAGTCGGCCGTGCGACCGGCGAGGTAGATCCAGCCGTCCGCGTCCTTGTAGGCCACCCGGTGAGGATCGCGTTGGAGTGGAACAACGGCATCGACAGGTAGATTACGTCGTCGCTCGTGATCGAGAACTGCGGGACGAGCGTGCTGCCCGAGAACAACACCATCATGTGGGCGAGCATCACCGGCTTCGGATCGTCGCTCGTCCCCGAGGTGAAGATCAACATGAACGGATGGTGGGCCCGACCTTCCGGTACGGCTCGAGCGGACAGGCCCTGTCGACGAGCGCCCGCCACTCGGGGCTCGCGACGTCGAAGACGGCGACGTCGCCGAGATCCAGGCCGTCCAGCAGAGGGGCGTGCTCGGCATCGGTCAGCAGGATCTGGCAGTCCGCACGCAGGATGTCGCGTGCCAGACCCTCACCGCGTCGGGTGTTGTTGAGGCCGACGAGCGGGAAGCCCGCGAGCCCGGCCCCGGCGATCGCGTGGACGACGGCCGCGGTGTTGTTCTCGAACAGGTCACGGAGTGCCTGCTGGACGGTCTCTGCCATGGCTACCTCGGATATATGGAGAACACGTTCTCTTCGCCGTACACGAGTCGTTCGGCTCGCTCGTCGTCGCGTCACAATTCGGTCCGCGAACCCGGTGCGCGTGTGAGGTGGAACGCCTACTCTGAGTTCACCTGCAGCATCGCGGGTGGTGATCGCCGTGCGCCGTCGATCCCGTCCGCGCCGCACCGTTGCCGCCTCACGGCGGCTCGAGGAGGCCCGATGAACGCGGTTGTCGCTCCCGTCAAGCCCACGCGGCCCTATCCACCGCGAGCGAAGTCCAAGGGGGCGGTCCTCCATGACCTGATCACCACCACGGACCCGAAGACGCTCGGGCTGATGTACATCTTCACCTCGTTCGCGTTCTTCCTGTTCGGTGGTCTGCTCGCCCTGCTGATGCGCGCGGAGCTCGCGGTGCCCGGGCTGCAGTTCCTGTCGAACGAGCAGTACAACCAGCTGTTCACCAACCACGGCGGCATCATGCTGCTGATGTACGCCACGCCGGTCGTCTTCGGTTTCGCGAACTACATCCTGCCGCTGCAGATCGGTGCCCCCGACGTCGCCTTCCCGCGCCTGAACGCCTTCAGCTACTGGCTCTTCCTCTTCGGCGCACTCACGGTCGCCTTCGGATTCATCACGCCCGGCGGCGCTGCCGATTTCGGCTGGACGTCCTACATGCCGCTCGCCGACGAGATCCATTCGCCGGGGATCGGCGGCAATCTGTGGTTCCTCGGCCTGATCGTCATGGGTCTCGGTACCATCCTCGGCGGCGTCAACATGATCACCACCGTGGTGTGCATGCGCGCGCCCGGCATGACCATGTTCCGAATGCCGATCTTCACCTGGAACATCTTCATCACGATGATCCTCGTGCTCCTCGTCTTCCCGCTGCTCGCCGCGGCCTTCATGGGTGCCTTCGTCGATCGGGTGATCGGCGGCAACATCTACGACCCCGCGACCGGCGGTGTGCTGCTCTTCCAGCACCTGTTCTGGTTCTTCGGTCACCCCGAGGTGTACGTCATCGCGCTGCCGTTCTTCGGCATCGTCTCGGAGATCTTCCCGGTCTTCTCCCGCAAGCCGATCTTCGGATACAGCGGCCTCGTGTACGCGACCATTGCCATCGCCGCGCTCTCCATCGCGGTGTGGGCGCACCACATGTACGCCACCGGCGCCGTGCTGCTGCCGTACTTCTCGTTCATGACCTTCCTGATCGCCGTCCCGACGGGCGTGAAGTTCTTCAACTGGATCGGCACGATGTGGAAGGGCCAGATCACCTTCGAGACGCCGATGCTGTTCGCGGTCGGCTTCATCGTGACCTTCCTCTTCGGTGGCCTGACCGGTGTCATCCTCGCGAGCCCGCCGCTGGACTTCCACCTGCACGACTCGTACTTCGTGGTCGCGCACTTCCACTACGTGCTCTTCGGCACCATCGTGTTCGCGACCTACGCCGGCATCTACTTCTGGTTCCCGAAGATGACCGGCAGGATGATGGACGAGCAGCTCGGCCGCTGGCACTTCTGGCTGACCTTCATCGGTTTCCACACCACCTTCCTGGTGCAGCACTGGCTCGGTAACGAGGGCATGCCGCGTCGCTACGCCGACTACCTGCCCTCCGACGGGTTCACCACCCTGAACACCATCTCGACGATCGGGGCCTTCGTCGTGGGCGCGTCGACGCTGCCGTTCCTGTGGAACGTCTTCAAGAGCTACCGCTACGGCCAGGTCGTCACGGTCGACGACCCGTGGGGTTACGGCAACTCGCTCGA
This sequence comes from Rhodococcus sp. 2G, assembly GCF_001886355.1. Taxonomy (NCBI): domain Bacteria; kingdom Bacillati; phylum Actinomycetota; class Actinomycetes; order Mycobacteriales; family Nocardiaceae; genus Rhodococcus; species Rhodococcus sp. 2G. The sequence goes on from NZ_CP018063.1 coordinate 732,459, forward strand.
ATGGGCGACGACCTGCCCGCCGCCGCGGCACAACTTCTACGAGCTGCCGCGGATCCGCTCGGAGCGTCCCGCCTTCGAGCTGCACTATCCCGACATGGTCGAGCGGATGCGTGCCGAGGCGCACGTGGGTCCGGGTAGCGACAAGCACGAGGTGAACGTGCTCGAAGGTGCCGACCGCACGCCGGGCGACATCCCCCGGGAGTGATCGACCGCGATAGCTCCGCGCATCGAACGAACCCCGCCGAAGGACGGAGTCGAGCGAACATGACCGCAGTCGAACCCGGCGGGTGCGTGCCCGCCGAGGTGGATGTCCTGATCGTCGGTGCCGGTATCTCCGGCATCGGCACGGCCTACCACCTGAAGACGAAGAGACCGGGGACGAGCTTCGCGATCGTCGAGGCGCGTGACGCGCTCGGTGGCACGTGGGACCTGTTCCGATATCCCGGCGTGCGCTCCGACTCCGACCTCCACACCCTCGGGTACGAGTTCAAGCCGTGGCGGAAGAAGCATGCGTACGCCGGAGGCGGCGAGATCCTCGGCTATCTCCACGAGACGGTGGACGAACACGGACTCCGTCCCTACCTGCACCTCGGGCACCGCGTCGTCGGCGCGTCCTTCTCGTCCGATACCGGCAGGTGGACGGTCACGCTCCTGCGCACGAGCGACGACACCATGCTTACGGTGACCTGCTCGTTCTTCTTCTCCGCGACCGGCTACTACGACTACGACGAGGGGTACAGCCCAGAGTTCGAGGGCAGCGACGACTTCCGCGGCACGATCGTCCATCCCCAGCACTGGCCCGAGGCTCTCGACTGTGCGGGCAAACGCGTCGTCGTCATCGGCAGTGGCGCCACCGCGGTGACGCTCATTCCCGCCCTGGCCGGCGTCGCCGAGCACGTGACGATGCTGCAGCGCTCTCCGTCCTACGTCCTGGGGTGGCCGAAGGAGAACAAGGTCGCCAACGCGCTGCGACGTGCACTCCCGACAGCGGCGGCCGACCGCGCCGTCCGTTCCCTGAGCATCCGGATGCTGCACGAGATGTACCGGACGAGTCGCCGGGCGCCGAACCTTTTCCGCCGTCTCCTGCGCCTTCGGATGACGAGCGTGCTGCCCGACGACTATCCCGTCGACGTGCACTTCAACCCGTCCTACGACCCGTGGGATCAGCGCCTGTGCGTCGCGACCGACGGTGACCTCTTCGACGCCATCGCCACCGGCGAAGCGTCGGTGGTCACCGATCGGATCGCCCGGTTCACGCCCACGGGGATCGCCCTCGAATCGGGGGGCGAGATCGAGGCCGACGTCATCGTCACCGCGACCGGCCTGAAACTGGTGCCGTTCGGGAGGATCGAAGTCGACGTCGACGGCGTCCCGGTCGACTGGCACGAATGCGTCACCTACAAGGCGACGATGCTCACCGGCGTGCCGAACTTCGCCTTCGCGTTCGGCTACACCAACTCGTCGTGGACCCTCAAGGTCGACCTCACCGGCCATCATCTGTGCCGGTTGCTCGACCACATGGACGACCAGGGCTACGACGTCGTCACCCCGATCTGCGACGATCCGGCCGTCGGCGGAGGGCCGTTCTGGGACCTCACGTCGAACTATCTCCGGCGCTCGGCCGACGTGTTCCCCACATCCGGGGAAGGCGGCCCGTGGTCGATGGAGCAGAACTACTATCTCGACCGCAGACGGCTGCGCCGCGAACCGGTCGACGATCCCGCCCTGCGTTTCACGCGGGTGGCCGAGCCGGCGGGTTCATCGAGCCCAGCAGGTAGCCGGGAACCCCCACCACGAGTGCCCGGGCCGCGCTCGTCACTGCCGCAAGGTCGCTGACACCGAGCACCGTCAGCGATGCCGTCGCCAGCGCTTCGGGGAGCCCGGCGTCGACGTCGCCGTCGTCGGCTCGCATGCCGATGACCGATTCGACGACCCGGAACGGCAGATGGGTGCGAGGATCGCCGTCGCCCACGATCTGCGCCGCCAGGGTCCGGTAGCGCTCCATCAGGTGCCGACGTTCCTCCCGGAACCGATCGAACGGTTCGGTGCGAACCTCCGGAAGATGGTAGAGCGCACCGAGATTCCATCTGCCCGCGGACAACTGAGCCGTGTCGAACCAGGCGAGTGTGCACAGGCGCACCTCGGGCGGCAGCGCGGGATCGAGATTGTCGTCGAAGTCGAGGGTCGGTTCGACGGTGTCCTCGAGCAACGCGACGAGGATGTCGTTCTTCGTCGCGAAGTGGTTGTACAGCGATGCCTGCCGGATCCCCACGGCCTCGGCGATCGTGCGTGTCGATGTGGGGGAGAACCCGCGGGTGGTGAACAGCTCCGCGGCGGCGTCGAGGATCTCGGCACGCGCGGTCGGCCCGGGCCGTCGCGGGGCGTGGAGGCGGGGGCGTCCTGGTCCTGCATGGGTCACGCCTCCACTGTGACACGACGAAAGGTGCTGCAGCGCCACCGTCTTCGTGCGTGAAGTTTTCGTCACACGTACGAAACACGCGTCACGGACTCGTTACGCCATGGACATTCCCCGAAGATGCGCGATGGGAAAACTGTCGATCGACAGTTTCCCCGGACCGCCGATCGGAGCACCATGACCGAGACCCTCGCGACCGCCACCACGCACGCTGCTCGTGCCCATGCCCGAGCGCAGGCAGGAACCGTCACCGACGCCATGCCGATCGTCCCGGCATCGTCGTGGCCGGCTCCGCCCAGCGGTCGCGCAGCGTCGATGACCTGGGCCGAGACCGTCCCCGGTGGCCGCTACACCAGCAAGGTCCTCGCCCGCGGCACCCGCCTGCGCCTGCGGGACGTCCACGGCACCGCCTGCGCCAACATCCTCCTGTTCCGCGCCGACGCCCCGCACGAGCGGCTCAACGTCGCCGACACGGTGAAGGTGCCGTGGCAGGCCTATCTCGGTGTCGGGCACCCACTGCTCTCCGATCAGGGCCGCGTCCTCGCCACGATCGTCGCCGACACCTCCGGACGCCACGACGCGCTGTGCGGCACCACCCACGTCGCGGGGAACACTGCGAAATACGGTGAGGGATCGCTCCATTCGAGCTCTCCTGCGGGTCGCGAACTGTTCACCGTCGCCGCCGCCAAGCACGACCTGCAACCGCGCGACCTGCCGCCCTCACTGTCCTTCTTCCACGGTGTCCGCGTCGAGGAGGACGGCAGCCTCGTCAGCACCGGCAACGCCGGTCCCGGTGCCGCCGTCGACCTGCTGATCCACCTGCCGGTGATCGCCCTGATCGCCAACACCGCACACCCGCTCGATCCGAATCCCGAGTTCACCACCGGCAGCCTCGAAGTCCTCGCCTGGCGAGCACCCGGCGAACTGAACTCGCTGCCGAACACCGACCCCGAGTGCCAGCGCGCCGTGCTCAACACCGACGACGCTTGGGCCGCCGCCACGTCCGAAACGGAGATCCACCGATGACCATCACCGCCGACACCGCAGACCTCGCCCTCGTTCCCGGCCGCGTCGTCCTCGACGAGATCGTCGGACTCCGCGGCCCGTGGTCGGCCGTCGTCGCCGCCGGCGACGTACTCACCATCGTCGACCTGCACGGCAACCAGGCGGTCGACACCCTCGTCTACGACGCCGCCGACCACACCCGCCGCTACAGTGCCGCTGCCACCGTGGCCGCCCAGCAGAACCTCTTCCTCTCCACCGGTTCGGTGTTACGCGACGCCGACGGTGAGCCGCTGATGACGCTCGTCGCCGACGAGGTGGGCAACCACGACACCGTCGGCGGTGCCTGCTCGCAGGAGTCCAACACCCTCCGCTACGGGCACCACACCAAGCACCAGCACGCCTGCGTCGAGAACTTCCTCATCGAAGGCACCAAGTGGGGACTGGGCAAGCGCGACCTCGTCTCCAACATCAACTTCTTCATGAACGTGCCGGTCGAGGCCGACGGCACCCTCGGCATCGTCGACGGCCTGTCCGCACCCGGCAAGCGACTCGCAATCCGCGCCGAGCGCGACGTGCTCGTCCTCGTCTCCAACTGCCCTCAGATCAACAACCCGTGCAACGGCTTCGACCCCACGCCGGTCCGCATGATCGTCACCCGCGGGGAATGAGGTAGTCATGACCACGAAGATCACCGTCGAACGTCCCGGAATGCTCACGACCGTCCAGGACTATCCCGGACGCACCGGTTACTGGCAGATCGGTGTGCCACCCTCGGGCCCGATGGACGACCTGTCGTTCCGCCTCGGCAACGTCGCGCTCGGCAACGACGAGGGCACCCCCGGTCTCGAGACCGCCATGGCCGGCCCCGCCCTGCGGTTCACGGAGGAAACCGAGGTGTGCGTGACGGGTGCGCCCGTCACCGTGCGCGTCGACGGGGCCGCCGTCCCGCAGTGGCGCCCGGTCACCGTCCCGGCGGGCGGCCTGCTCGACGTCGGAGCTGTCTCCGGGCCGGGGTTGCGCGTCTACGTCCTCATTCGCGGTGGTCTCGACGTTCCCGAATTCCTGGGCAGCGCAGCGACCTTCACGCTCGGAACGTTCGGCGGTCACGAGGGGCGCACGCTGCGCGAGGGTGACGTCCTCGTCGTCGGGGAGAACGCTCCCGGCGCGAGCGCCCCGGTCCCGTCCGAGCACGTGCCCGCACTGAGCACGCGCTGGGAGATCGCGGTCACCGAAGGTCCGCACGGCGCACCGGAATTCTTCACCCGTGCCGACATCGATGCCCTCTACGCCACCGACTACGAGGTGCACTTCAACTCCGACCGCACCGGCGTGCGGCTCATCGGCCCCAAGCCCGAATGGGCGCGCACCGACGGTGGCGAGGCGGGCCTGCACCCGTCGAACATCCACGACAACGCCTACTCCGTCGGCGCACTCGACTTCACCGGCGACACCCCGATCCTGCTCGGCCCCGACGGTCCCAGCCTCGGCGGGTTCGTGTGCCCGGTGACCGTCGTGGCCGCCGACCGTTGGAAGCTCGGCCAACTCGCTCCCGGCAACACGGTCCGGTTCGTGCCCGTGAAGTCGCAGCACACCGCGTCCCGCCGCGAACTCGGCGTCGCGCGTCGCGCCGGACTGTCGCTGGTCACCTCGGCCGGTGGCGACGGTGACGACGGAGTGCTCACCCGCAGTGACGGCCACACCGCCGTCACCTACCGCCGTAGCGGCGACGACAACGTCCTCATCGAGTACGGCGACATGACCCTCGACCTGGCGCTGCGGGCCCGCGTGCACGCGCTGCACCAGCGCCTCGAGGCCGACCGTCCTGCAGGTCTGCTCGAACTCACCCCGGGAATCCGGTCGCTGCAGGTCAAGGTCGACCCCGACGTCCTGCCCGTGCCGACCCTGCTCGGCCTGCTCGGCGAGGTCGAGGACACCATCGGCGACAGCGACGAACTCGAAGTCCCCAGCCGGCAGGTACGACTCCCGCTGTCCTGGGACGACCCGGCGACCCGCGAGGCCATCCAGCGCTACATGCACGGCGTGCGCTCCGACGCCCCGTGGTGCCCGTGGAACATCGAGTTCATCCGCCGCATGAACGGCCTCGACACCGTCGCCGACGTCTTCGACACGGTCTTCGCCGCCGACTACATGGTCCTCGGCCTCGGCGACGTCTACCTCGGCGCCCCGGTCGCGACGCCGCTCGACCCGCGGCACCGTCTCGTCACCACCAAGTACAACCCCGCGCGCACCTGGACCCCCGAGAACGCCGTGGGCATCGGCGGCGCCTACCTGTGCATCTACGGCATGGAAGGCCCCGGCGGCTACCAGTTCGTCGGCCGCACCACCCAGGTGTGGAACCACCGGCACCCGCAGCCGGCCGGCCCGTTCGAGGACGGCACCCCGTGGCTGCTGCGCTTCTTCGACCGCATCTCGTGGTACCCCGTCGATCCCGACGAACTGCTCGATCTGCGAGCGGATCTCGCTGCGGGTCGCGGTGGGGGAGTGGAGATCACCGACGGCACATTCTCCCTGACCGAGCACCGGAAGTTCCTCGCGGACAACGCTGCTTCGATCAGCGGGTTCCAGGCGACGCAGTCCGTCGCCTTCGGCCAGGAACGCGCGCGGTGGAAGGCCGACGGCGTATGACGGCCGCCGAACGGATCCGTCCGGTGGGAACCCGTTTCGAGCGAACACTGTTGGCTCGGCCGGGAGCAATCCCGGACACCACCACCCGCGTCACGTGGCTGCAGGGTGAGCGGTTGTACTGCGACCTGCGACGACCGGCGACACTGCCGACGGTGACGGCCTCTACTCTCGCCGAGATGGAGATCGACGACCTTGTCGCTCTCGCGAGCCAGGACGGATTCGCCGGCCGACTGCTCGACAGCAGCAACCATGTCGAATGGGAACGGGCTGTGTCGTTCCATCCGCTCGGACCGACACCCGACGCCGGCACCCTGGAGGCCCTCGACACCGACACCCTCGTCGAACACGGTGTGTTCGAGGAGTACACCGAGCACTGGCGCATCACGGATGTCTCGCCCGACATCGAGGAGTACCTACTCGAGGACGTCGAGACCGGAGCGACCGCAGTGCTCGTGCGGGTCGGAGAGTGCTTCGCATTCGGGCGGAGTCGCGATCACGCGCTCGGATCCGAACCCCTCGTCGAACAGATCCTCGGCGCAGCGACGGTGTCGGATGCCCGAGCGTTGCTGGACTGCGAGATCGCGGTGGGTCGCATCGAAGACGGCCGGTGGACCATCTCCGCATCGACCCTCCCGTACCGAAGCGGGCGCAATCTCCACCCCGTCTTCGGTCACGAGATCCGCACCCGAGACACAACATTCGACGGAACGTCTATCACCCGTCGGTGGCGTTCCGTCCACCCGACCCCGAGGGGTGACACATGACGTTCACGAGTATTCCCATCGTCGATGTGCATGCGCTGGTGTCCGGCGACGAAACCGGACGCGACGCCGTCGTCGCCGAACTCGGGCGCGCCGCGCGAGAAGTCGGCTTCGCGCAGATCGTCGGACACGGAGTCGACCCCATCCTCGTCGACGGATTGAAGGACGCGGCCGAACGCTTCTTCGCTCTTCCCGACGACGCGAAAATGGATGTGTACATTGGTAATTCCACCAACCACCGCGGCTACGTGCCGCCCGGTGAGGAAGTGTTCGCCGGAGCCACACCGGACCACAAGGAAGCATTCGACCTGTCGATCGACCTTCCGTCCGATCATCCCGAATATCTCGCCGGCAACCCGCTGCTCGGCCCGAACCAGTGGCCCGACCTGCCGGACTTCGACGAGCCCGTGAATGCGTACTACGAATCCGTCTTCGCTCTGGGACGTGTGTTGTTGCGTGCCTTTGCCGAAGCACTCGGCGAGGCGGCGGATCGGTTCGACCGCTATGTGACCACGCCGCCTGCTCAGCTTCGAATGATCCACTATCCCTACGATCCCGACGTCTCGGACCGTCCCGGCATCGGTGCCCACACCGACTACGAGGTGTTCACTCTTCTGCTCCCCACGGCGCCGGGACTCGAGGTCCTCAACGCCGACGGCGACTGGATCGACGTGCCCTACCGCGAGGATGCCTTCGTCTTGAATATCGGTGACCTGCTGGAGATCTGGACCAACGGAGTATTTACAGCGACGTCACATCGGGTGCGTAAGGTTGCCGAGGAACGTTACTCGTTCCCCTTGTTCTTCAACGTCGATCACGACACCCGGGTCGACCCGCTGGAGAGGTTCGTCGACGCCGACGGACCGCGCTACGGCGGAGTCACTGCCGGCGAGCACCTGTTCGCCCAGACGGCCCAGAGCTTCACCTATCTCCGCAAGCGGCTCGCCGCGGGCGAGATCACCCTTCCCGACAATGCACGCCCCCTCTACTCGCTCGGACGCGAAGCCCAACGCAGCGCTCCTGCCGTCTGACCCTCTCCATACGGAGCAGCCATGATCATCATCGGTGTCGCCGTGTGCCTCGTCGTTCTCCTCGGGGCCGGCTTCTACTCCACCCGCAAGGTCCGCGGACAGGCCGGGAACTTTCTTCTCGCAGGTCGCTCGCTCGGTGCCCCTGTCCTTGCCGTCCTGCTCATGTCGCAGGTCATCGATTCCAACGCGACCCTCGGTTCCGCCGACCTCGCGGCCGGATTCGGATTCTGGGCGGGTGCGGCGATGCCGCTGGGTGTCGCATCGAGCGTGCTGCTCGTCGGACTGTTCTTCGCGAAGCGCCTACGCGCGACGGGCGTCGTGACCCTGCCCGAGTTCTTCGCCCGCCGCTTCGGCCGCAGCACCGAGATCACCGCGTCCGTGCTCACGGTCGGCAGCTTCGGCATCCTCCTCGCCGGCAACCTCGTCGCCCTGGGCTACCTGCTCCAGTACTTCCTCGGCCTGAACTACACGGCGGCGGTGCTGGTGATCATCCCGTTCGTGCTCGCCTACACGGTGGCCGGCGGCATGTTCGCCAGCGTCTACACCGGCATGGTCCAGTTCGCGATCATGGCCGTCGGTATCGTCTCGCTCCTCGTGTGGACGGCCTTCGGACCCGGCTTCACCCACGGGGACGGCCTCGGCATCGGCGATCTCGGACAGCTCACCGATCCGGCGCAGGGGGCCGCGGTCAACTGGGCCACCATCGTCGCTCTCGGTCTCGGCAACCTCGTCGCGATCGACCTGATGCAGCGCGTGTTCTCCGCCAAGTCCCCGATCGCTGCGCAGCGCGCCTGCTTCTCTGCGGCGACCGGCATTCTCGTCCTGTGTGTGCCGCTGTCCTTCGTGGCCCTTGCTGCCGTGTCGATCGTCGGTGACAGCGCAGCCGACGCCCCGATCCTCTACGTTCTGCTGGGCGAGTACACGCCGCAGTGGTTGTCGATCCTTGTGCTCTCCGGTCTGGTGACGGCTTCGCTGACCACGATCAGTGGTGTGCTGCTGTCCACCGCGACGGTTCTGGTGCGCAACGTCTTCCGCGTAGGCGGCGAGAACGCCGCGATGTCGTCGGACGTCATGAAGGCCACCCGCCTGCTCATGCTGCCGATGGCTGCCTTCGGTGCCCTCGTCGCGCTGCGGGTCCCGCAGACCGGCATCCTGCTCACCCTCACCTTCGACCTGCTGCTCGCCTCGCTGGTAGTGCCGTTCATCCTCGGACTGTTCTGGTCGCGCGGTGACGGTCGCGCTGTGGCTGCCGCAGCGATCGCCGGTATCACGGTGCGCGCCGGCTTCTTCGTCCTCACCCCGACGATCTACGGCGTCGACAACACCCTGCTGTACATCCCGAACTCTCTGGTCACCTCGTCCGTCGACGGCTGGACCACCTTCATCGGATTCCTGGTGTCGCTGGTCGCCTACGTGACGGTCGCGCTGGTGCGACGCCCCGTCCGCGCGGTCACCGTTCCGGAGCCGGCCGTCCTGCCTGCGAAGCAACCGGTCGCGGTGTAGCTCGCGCGCCGAACCGGGGTTCGCTACCGCAACACGCGGGGCGAACCCCGGTTCACCGCGTCAGAGATCGACGAGTGTTTCGATGTCCTGAACGAGGGAGAACAGGGGAGCGCACTGTTTCTCGGAAGGAATCGGTTCGTTGTCGTAGGGGAAGTGCAACCACGAGCTGACGAGAACGCCGAATTTCGTGTCCAGGATGATCGCGCAATCGTTGCGGTCATGCTGGAGGAGCGCTCTCCTGCTATTGATCGTGATCTCGGTGGAGATATCGCGGTCGCGCTCGAGATATTCCTCGTAGGAGACATTGCCGGCGAGGAAAGTGATCGCGTAGGAATCCTTGTGGTCGGTCGTCTGGGCGAAGCTCTTCCATGAGCAGCTGATGAATGTGTACGTGCCGAAGGGAAGATCGGTGAGATCCTTGCTACGGTCGTCGAAACCTCTTTCGAGAAGTATCTCCATCGGAACATCCAGGCACGGATCGAAAGTGATGTCAGGTCGTTCCGAATCGTCGACGACGCGAGGCGTACGTACGGTCGTGGCGACCTCCATCATGATTCGTCCTGCGTCGACTTCTCGGTCCACCGAATCCTCGATCCGCTCGACGAAGCTTCTGGTCCGGCTGCATCGTGCGTCGTCCGTCATCGGCTGCATCTCGCGTGTGAGGTTGTGGTGCTTGATGCTGATCAGGCCGAATCGGGTGCTCATCGATATCTCGCAGCTGTTTGTTACGTTCGGGTCGAACTTGACGAGGGCGGGACGACCGCTGACTGTTGTCTCGGTGGTGTTCTCGGGGTCCCGCTTGTAGGCTTCGTCGAGCGTCCTGTTCGACGCCAGCAGGTACAGGTCGAACCAACCCGTATCGTTACTGTCCGGGGGAATGCTGTCGAAGGTGCACAGGATCGACGTGTAACCACCGGAGGTGTGCTCGGACTTCTGCCCGGTGGAGAGGTCGACACGTTCCGCACGGAAGGCCTCCTCCGGAATGTCCGCACATGGATCGAATGTGATTTGTGCATGCACTTCCGGGTCGACCGCTTTCGGTGTGTCGTTGGTGGGAAACACGCCTTCGGCCGCGATCGATGCCGGCCCTGGAGAATGGCTGCATCCCGCAACAAGAATCACTGTTATTGCAACTGCCGTCACCGACTTCGTGACGACTGTCGTCCACCTACGCACGTGACCCCCCGATCCGTTTCTGCCGGCGGGACGTTAGCACGTTCCTTCCTCAGCCCCGCACGGCGCAGTGATTGCTTGCGCGCCGCACCGGGGCTTGCTACCGCAACACGCGGGGCGAGCCCCGGTTCATCGCGTCAATTTCGCAGCGCGACGCGCGGCCTGCTGGAGTCTCTCCGCCACGACGTCGAACCGCTCCAATTCCGCCCACGTCCAGCGCACCACTTCGTAGCCCGCGTCGCGGATCGCGTCCTGCCGGAGCTTCTCGTCGAACACATCGCGCGGATCGGAATACTTGATCCGCCCGTCGACCTCGCCGACGACGCCGTTCTCCCAGAAGAAGTCGACGCGATAGCGTCGCCCGTTTCCACCCACGATCTCGTACTGGAGGATCGGTCGCGGGAGTCCCGCTTCGGCAATACGTAGACGCGACAGCGACTCTCCTGCACTCTCGCTGCGACCGTCCAGGAACGGCACCACCGTGCGGGCACGTGCCAGGCCGTGGCGAGTCCGGGCATCGACCAGCGCGCGTGAAACCTGTTCACGCATAACGGGGTACAGACGAAGAGCGGAATCTCCGGCGATCACGGCCTGCTCCTTCGGGAGCGTGCGCGCGAGGTCGACGACGGTCCGTGCGGCCGACGTGACGGGTACTCCGTCGACGACCACCACGTCGTCACCGAGTTCGGTCGGATGCACATGGATCTGCGAGGTGACGCGGCCGCGCCGCGTGGCAGGTCGGGAGATGTGGACGAGATCGAGTGGGACGTCCCATAGCTCGAGTCCGTGCAGGGCCGCGGCCGACGCGTGGCTGAGCGCCTCGTCGGGACCGAGCGTCGCTCCGACATGTCGGGCACGGACTCGGTGGACGCCGACCGGCCCGAGTGCGCCGAGGTCGCAGCGGTGCAGATAGCAGCCGCGTCCGACCCGTACGAGTGAGCCGGTGCGAACGGCAGTGCGGATCTCGGTGTCCGAGAGACCCGCGACGGCGAGCGAGGCGTTGGTGAGGATGTTCGGATCAGTCACAACGACGATCCTGCGCGGTACGACACTCACCGAACCCGCGACGATCTCCCGATCCGGGGCACCTGTGGATCGATCGCGGGGTTGGGGACAAACTCCTGTTGGGAGGCCGTTGACGCGCCGAACCGGGGTTCGCGCGTGCTACAGCGGCGGCGAACCCCGGTTCGGCGCGTTTCTCGCTTCCTCGAAGACGATGTCCCCGAGGAGGGTGCACTGCTCCACCGCGGGAGGCGGCTGCATGTTTGGGGATCATGACGCCCCTCGCCGGGATGGGTAGTGGTGAATCCATGGCACTCCCGGTGGGGACGTCGAGAGGGAACGGCAGTCGTGTGTCGGACGCCGAACGTCCGTCGACCCTGTTCGCGCGCCGAACCGGGGTTCGCTGCCGTAACACGCGGGGCGAGCCCCGGTTCACCGCGTCAACGACCGGTCCGTGAACGACCCTCTGTTGTGAGCCAGATCACCAGGGCTGAAGCGGCTGTCCGTTTCCGCAGGTCACCAGGCAATGACACGCTGTTCGCCGCGGGGTCTGGGTCTCGATGTGATCCAGAAGCCATGGAGTCGTGGAAACACAATCGCTACCGTTGATGGCGATCGAGTGCCCGAAACGGGCGAATGGAAGTGAGAGATCATGGGCAGTTCTCCGGCCCCTGAACGAATTGCCGAATACCCCAGACCTTCGCACACGCTGCTCCACCTCACCGACACCCACCTCGTCGGTGGAGACGAACTCCTCTACGGCACCGTCGACGCCGACACCCGCCTCGGCCTGATCCTCGACGACATCCGGGCCTCCCGGGTCCGACCCGACGCCCTGGTGTTCACCGGCGACCTCGCCGATCGCGGCCAGCCCGACGCCTACCGCAAGCTCCGCGGACTCGTCGAACCACTGGCCGCAGCGCTCGACGCCGAGATCGTGTGGGCGATGGGCAACCACGACGACCGCGCGACCTTCCGTGAAGAGCTGCTCGACGAAGCGCCTCTCGGCGCACCGATCGACGCCGTCCACACCGTGGGCGGACTTCGGATCGTCAGCCTCGACACCTCGGTCCCGGGCCATCACCACGGTGAGGTGACCGACGACCAGCTCACCTGGCTCGCCGACGAACTCTCGACACCCGTCCCGTTCGGTACCGTTCTCGCACTGCATCATCCGCCCGTGCCGAGCGTGTTCGACATGGCTGTCCTTGTCGAACTGCGCGACCAAGCGGGCCTCGCCGAAGTATTGCGCGGCACCGATGTCCGCGCCATCCTCGGTGGTCACCTGCACTACTCGACCTCGGCCACCTTCGCAGGCATCCCGGTGTCCGTCGCCTCGTCGACCTGCTACACCCAGGATCTGAACGTCCCGGTCGGTTCGCAGCGCGGGCACGACGGCGCGCAGGGTTTCAACCTCGTGCACGTCTATCCCGACACGATCGTGCACTCCGTGGTGCCCAGCGGAAGTTACGCCACCGCCGGGCAGCCCCACACGGCCGAGGACGCGGCGCGGCGTCTGGCCGAAGCCGGCATCCGCATCCCCGAGAACCCCGACCTCACCGTTCGGATCTAACCGACGTCCGGTCGGCCCGGGTGGCCGGTCTCCCAGGGTGCCGGGATCGGGTAGTACCGCTCCAGGAACTGCGTGACCTTCGCGGTGCGCAGCTCCAGGTCGACCTCGGGCGTGCTGCCGTCGTTGAGGCAGAACAGGTCGAGATTGCGGCGCGCCAGGATCGTGTCCAGATGTCGCAGACCGGACTTCACAGTGGTGTCGACGTACTCCACCTTCGCCGTGGTCTGCTGCACCGCGCGGCCGGTCAGCAGCGTGTAGTAGTGGTAGAAGGAGTTCGTCACCGAGATGTTGTCGGCCGCCCGGAACGGGCTCGCCGCCGTCGCAGCGAACTCGTCCCCGAACTCGCGTTCCATCTCCGCCATGATCGACCTGCGCAACGGGACCGGGGTGTGTTCGAGGTGCCGAGTGATGGTGACCCCGAAGCGATCCTGCAGGAGCTTGCGGTTCATGCGGGCGGAGTTCTCGAATCCGCTGCGCGACGGGTCGTTCCGACCCAGCCCGATCCGCACGTCGCACTCGATGAACTTGCTGACACCCCCGCCGGAGAAGAACAGGCTCGGGCTCACCCGGCGACCGAAGAACATGTCGTCGTTCGAGTACAGGAAGTGCTCGGACAGCCCCGGGATGTGGTGCAGTTGCGACTCGACCGCCATCGAGTTGTAGGTGGGCAGCGCCGACGGGTCGGCGAAGAACTCCTCGCTCCGCACGAACGTCACACGCGGATCGTCGGCGAGCCACGCCGGTCGCGGCGAGTCGGTGGCGACGAAGATCCGCCGCACCCACGGCGCGTACATGTGGACCGAACGCAGGGCGTACTTGAGTTCGTTGATCTGCCGGTAGCGCGCCGGCGAGTCGTCACCTTCGCCGACGACGTAGTTCTGCATCAGTTTCGCGCGCTTGGCCTGGAACGACTTCGACGACCCGTCCACCCACGAGAACACGAGGTCGATCTCGAACGGGATGTCGCCGGGGTGGCGGTCGAACATGCCCTCGATCGTGGGCCACAGCTGTCCGTACCGCTCGACCGTCGTCCGGCGCATCTCGTCGCGCAGGGCGACCGTGCGGGTGAGGGCGTTCGGACGAGGCATGATCACCTCGTCGTCGGTGTAGGTCCACAGCTCGATGTCCACACCGTTCGACGCGCCGTACCGCAACCCGCTGGTCAGCTCGACGCGCGGGCGGAACAGCCGGAACACGCGGTCCTTCCTGTCGCGTGAGAGCCGTCCGTCCGACACCGGAACCGGGCGTCGCTTGGAGCCGACAGCCTTCGAGTAGAACGGCTCGTCGGCGCATCCCTCGGCGAGCGCGGCACGCAATCTCTTCCGATCGGCACGGTCGATCGCCAGGATCGGGCGGTCGCTGTCGTCGCGGACGAGCAGGTAGTCGATGTGCGCCCGGTCGAGGGCGCGGCGCAGGAGCAGTACGTCCTCGATCTGCGCTTCGTCGGGCGTCGTGGTGGTGATGGGGATCGCGTAGCGATCCTCGAACCATACGACGTCCTCGTGGCGCGCGGGTCCGCGGACCGGGGCACGGTCGAGCGGCGGGGCGTCTCCGACCTGCTGGGAAAGGGAGACGTAGGGAGCGTTGTAGGGGGCCGGCGTGTGCGTCGGAATCTCCTTTCACGGATCGGGGCAGGAAAGGCTCATTTTAACGCCGATCTGAGCTAAGTTCCCGGGTCGGTGATGTGACGATCCGATGAATGCCGACGCCGACGGTCTCGACGGGGTCGAGATCCCGAGGTGTAACCTGTGCGCAGGACTCGACACGGGGTGCCGGACACGGCTGAGAGAACACCCGTCGAACCTGATCTCGATTATGCGAGCGAAGGGATGCCGAGCCGGCGACAGGCCTGAGGTCTGTCGCCCTCACGCACCCTTCCCGACACAGGGAAGGCACAGAAGATGTCATTGCAGAACCAGGTCGTCCTCGTCACCGGTGCCGGTCGCGGCCTCGGCCACAGCATCGCGCAGGCGTTCGCCGACGAAGGAGCCGCCGTCGTTCTCGATTACCGGCGCAGCGGCGAGAGCGCGCACGAACTGGCCGACAAGATCGGACCCGAGCGGGCCGTCGCTCTGAAAGCCGATGTCACCGACCGCGCCGACGTCGAGTCGCTGTTCGCGCGGGCCCGCGAGCACTTCGGGCGACCCGTCACCACGGTCGTCAACAACGCCCTGCCCGACTTCTCGTTCAACGGCGACGCCCGCGCCAAGGCGGACGAGATCGGATACGCCGAATTCGGTGCCCAGTTCGACGGGGTCGTCGGTGGTGCCGTCAACGTCATCCAGGCCGCGCTGCCGGGCATGCGGGAAGCCGGCGGCGGCAGCGTCGTCAACATCGGCACCAACCTGTTCCAGCACCCCGTCGTCCCGTACCACGACTACACCGCCGCCAAGGCCGCGCTGCTGTCGCTGACCCGCACCTTCGCCGCCGACCTCGGCCCCGACGGGATCCGCGTCAACATGGTCTCCGGTGGGCTGCTGCGCACGACCGACGCATCGTCGGCGACCCCCGAAGCGGTGTTCGACCTCATCGCGTCGTCGACGCCGCTGCGGAAGGTCACCACCCCCGAGGATCTCGCGGCCGCGGTGCTGTTCTTCGCCTCCGACTGGTCGCGGGCCGTCACCGGGCAGAACCTGGTGGTCGACGGGGGACTGGTGATGAACTGATGACCGGACCACGCACCCTCCACCTCAACGCCTTCCTCTACGGCGTCGGGCACCACTCGGCGGCATGGCGCCATCCCGACTCCGCCGCCGAACGCATCGGCGACATCACGTATTTCGAGGAACTCGCCCGCACCGCCGAACGAGGACGCCTCGACGCCGTGTTCTTCGCGGACGGTCACAGCGTCAACCCGAAGTACACGGCGGGCACCACCTGGTTCCTCGAACCCCTCACCGCGCTGGCGGCCATGGCGCGCGCGACCGAGCACATCGGTCTGGTCACCACCGTTTCTGCAAGCTTCTTCACGCCGTTCCACGCGGCACGGATGCTGGCCTCGCTCGACCACATCAGTGGTGGCCGCGTAGGAGCCAACATCGTCACCTCGATGTTCGACGAGGAAGCGCGCAACCACGGATTCGACGCGCTCCCGCCGCACACGGAGCGATATGCCCGGGCGGAAGAGTTCATCGAAGTGCTGTGCGCACTGTGGGATTCGTGGGACGACGGCGGTGTCCTCGTCGACCGGGTCGGCGGCAGGTTCCTGGACTCCTCCGCGATCCGTCCGATCCATCACCGGGGCAAGCACTTCCGCGTCGACGGTCCCCTGACCGTGCCGCGGTGCCCGCAAGGCCGACCCGTGCTGTTCCAGGCGGGGGCGTCGGAGACCGGGCGCAACCTGGCGGCCCGCCACGCCGAGGCCGTCTACTCCGTCGCGTGGGACATGACCGCGGCGATCGAGTACGCCACCGACCTGCGCGCGCGGATCGCCGCGGCCGGCAGGGATCCCGGTACGGTCGCCATCCTGCCCGGACTCGTCACCTACGTCGGTCGCACCGAGGAGGAGGCGTGGGCGAAGAAGGCGGAACTCGATGCGCTCCTCGACGTCGATGCCGCCGTCACCCAGCTCGGCGTCTTCACGGGTCAGGACTACACCGGCCACGACCTCGACGCTCCCGTCGACGACCTGCCACCCATCGAGGAGTTCACCGGGCCGCAGGGGCGCTACGCGACGGTGCAGCGCATCATCGAGACCCGCCGTCCCACCCTGCGCGAACTGCTCGGCTACCTCGCCGCGGGTGGTGGTCACGCGACGATGATCGGCACCCCCGAATCCGTCGCCGACAGCATCGAGGAATGGTTCAGCGCGGGTGCCTGCGACGGCTTCAATCTGATGTGCCCCGCCTATCCGGATTCCCTCGACGACTTCGTCGACCTCGTCGTCCCGGAACTGCAGCGTCGCGGCCTGTTCCGGACCGAATATCCCGGCTCGACCCTGCGCGACTCGCTCGGTCTGAAGACGGTATAGCGGAGCGCGAAGCGGTCATCGGAGCGGGTTGTAGCGCGCGCCGATGACCGTTTCGCGCTCCAGAGCAGCTCGACGTGCCTGCTGCCGACGACGTGCGCGCTCGAACCGATCGACGACGACGTGGAATCGCGACAGCTCCGCCCAGTTCCAGCGGATCACCTCCAGCCCGAGATCCCGTAGCGCATCCTCGCGCTCCTTCTCAGCGAGCAGATCGTGGCGCTCGGTGTACTTTCCGGCACCGTCGAACTCGCCGACGATGCCGAGTTCGCGCCACAAGAAGTCCACGCGGTACCGGCGTCCGTCACGAACGACGATCTCGTGCTGCAGGTCGGGCATCGGTAGACCCGCCTCGATCATGTGCAGCCGCGACAGCGACTCCCCGACACTCTCGCTCCGGCCGTCGACGAGGCGCGCGACCGACTCCGCCGCGACGATCCCGGTCCTACCTCGACATGCAGCAAGGATCCGGGGCAGGTCGAGATGCGCCGTCGGATCCGCACGCAACGCCGAATCGCCGATGACGAGAGCACGCGGACGCGTCAGCGTGCGCGCGACGTCGACGACGGTACGAGCGAGCGACGTGACGCGGAGACCGTCCACGTCGACGACGTCGCCGTCCAGGTCGGAGGTGTGGATGTGCAGGTCGTCGCTCACCCGGCAGCTGCGCGTCGGTGGGCGCGTGACGTGGATCCGTCCCAGCGGCGCGTCCCACACGTCGAGGCCGTGGACGACCGCGGCCGTCACATGACTGAGCGCCTCGTCGGCGTCGAAGCGGGAGCCGACGAGGCGTGCCCGGGCGAGGTGAACTCCCACGGGGCCGAGGGCGTCGACGTCCTCTCGTGTCATGTACGTGCCGCGAGCGATCCTGACGAGCCCGCCGTGCCGGAGCCGTGTGCGCACCGCACGATCCGATATGCCGGCCTCGGCGAGCATCGCCCTCGTCCACACCTGTCGGGTCATGGACCCGATCTTCGGGCACGGCCGGACCCGATCCGGGGCCGTCGCACTCCGATCGCCTCGGTCTGTGGAGAACACGAATGCCTGTGGACAACCACGTGACGCGGCCGTGCTCGCCCACCGGACGCCGGTACGATCAGCCTCCCGGCGTCGGCACGGGAGTGCTTTCCTCCGCTCCGGGAGCGCGTGCCGGATCGCTCGGCGCCTGATAATCGGAGCCGTAGAAGATCGGCAGGATGCCCTTGACGAGGGTCAGCGCCGAACCTTCACCCGAGGGCACCGTCGACAGATTCGTGGCGATGACGATCGTCAGGTCGGTGTCGGGGTCGTGTCCCATGAAGGTCATGAAGCCGGGAAGCTGACCGTCGTGCCCGAGCAGGGGACCGAACTGCGCCATGCCGAGTCCGTATCCGGCGGTTCCCCCGCCCACCGACTGCACGCTGTCGAGCCGGGTATTCTGCATCTGCTCATCGAGCAGACCGCCGCCGACCAGTGCCTTCACATAGGTGGTCATGTCGTCGACGGTGGAGATCGCGGCGCCCGCGGTCCACGCCCAGGAGGGATTGTCGTCGGTCACGTCATTCGGCTTCAGTGTTCCGGCGAGCGCTGCGGCCTGCTGGTCGTCCGGCAATTCGAAGGTATCGATGGTGGAGACGTTGGTGCCGAACATGTAGCCCCGCGGATGCGGATCCGGGATCGAGGAATCCTCGATCGCCGGGAACGAGGTGTTCGCCAATCCGAGCGGAGCGAAGATCCGCTCGTCGAACGCCTCGGCGACCGGCATGCCGGTCAGTTCCTCCACGACGAGTCCGAGGAGCACCGTATTGGTGTTGCTGTATTCGAACTGTTCGCCGGGCGAGAAGTTCACCGGCTGGGCGAACGCGATCTGCAGCAGTTCCTCCTGCGTCCACACCTTCTCGGGTTCGCGGTCGAGTGTCGCGTTGAAATCCGGATCGAAGGTGTAGTTGTACAGGCCGCTCCGCATCTCGGCGAGCTGCGCGAGGGTGATGGTGTCGCCGTTCGGGACACCGTCGATGTACTTAGATATCGGGTCGTCGAGCGACAGGCGACCTTCCTGCACCAGCTGCAGGATGGCGGTGACCGTCATCGTCTTCGTGTTGCTCCCGATCCGGAAATGATCGTCGGCGGAGATCGGATCGTCGGTGTCGAGGGCGGACGTGCCGAACGTGCCGGTCCAGTCACCGCGGTCGGGGGAGCTGATCTGGACCACCGCGCCGGGAATGGCGTTGTCGCGCATCAACCGGTCGACGGTCGATTCCACCTCCGCCACATACTCGGGCCCGGCCTCCTCGGAGGAGGCAGGGGGCGTCGCGGATTCGGGCTCGGTGGTGTCGGAACTGCACGCCGAGACGGCCAGTACGACCACCGCCACGAGTGAGGTTGCGAGTGTCTTCATCGATCGTCTGCTTTCGGGATCGGTGGTCCCCGAAAGAGCAGGGGACTCTGTGGTGGTGTCACGAATCCGGACATGTCCCGCTGTCGAGGTGAATTTTTCACCCCCTCCGAACGATTCCGATCGCAGTGTCCCTCATGTCATCCTTGGAACAGGGCCGAATCCGTGTACGGAGGTCAGATCATGAAGGCACTGGTGTTCCACGGGCCGGGGAAGCGATCCTGGGAGGACGTTCCCGACGCAACCATCCAGGACAGTACCGACGCGGTGGTGCGGGTCGACGCGGTCACCATCTGCGGCACCGACCTGCACATCCTCGGGGGGGATGTGCCCGAGGTGACCGACGGCCGGATCCTCGGCCACGAGGCCGTCGGCACCGTGGTCGAGGTGGGGGACGGAGTGCAGACACTCGCTCCCGGCGACCGAGTGCTCGTCTCGTGTATCACCGCGTGCGGTACGTGCCGCTTCTGTCGCGAGAGCCGGTACGGGCAGTGCCTCGGAGGCGGCGGCTGGATCCTCGGGCACCTGATCGACGGCACCCAGGCCGAATTGGTCCGAGTTCCGTACGCCGACAATTCGACCCACCGCATTCCCGACGGCGTGAGCGACGAGCAGATGCTCATGCTCGCCGACATTCTGCCCACCTCCTACGAGGTCGGCGTACTCAACGGCTGTCTTCGACCGGCCGACGTCGTCGTCGTCATCGGAGCCGGACCCATCGGACTCGCCGCGATCCTCGCCGCACGACTGTTCAGCCCGAGCCGCATCGTCGCCGTCGACCTCGCCGACAGTCGCCTCGACGCGGCGAAGGCGTTCGGGGCTAACGTCGTGGTCAACAGCGGTCGCGAGGACGCGGCGGCCGTCGTCCGAGATCTCACGGGAGGTCTCGGCGCCGATGTCACCGTGGAGGCCGTCGGCTATCCCGAAACGTTCGAGCAGGCGGTCGCGCTCGTCAGGCCGTGCGGACACGTCGCGAACATCGGCGTGCACGGCAAACCTGCGACCCTGCACCTCGAGGACATCTGGATCAAGAACCTGACGATCACCACCGGCCTGGTCGACACCTACTCGACGCCCACACTGATCGGTCTCGTGAGCAGTGGTCAGCTCGACACGTCGCCGATGATCACGCACCGGTTCGCGCTCGACGAGTTCGAACAGGCCTACGACGTGTTCTCTCGCGCCGGCGAAACCGGTGCGTTGAAGGTGCTCCTCACCGCCGGTTCGTGACCGGCTCTGCCTTCACTCCTGCTGGTTGACCACATCGAGAAGCTGCTGGATCTGCTCCGACTCGACCCCTGGAGCGAATCCGGCGAGGCGACCGAGCGGCATCGACGCTGCCATCTTCAGAACACTCTCGTCGACCCCGACGTCGCCGCCGAGCGAACCGAACGCCTGCAGGACGATCTCGGCGGCCGCGGGGTTCTGGAACAGTTCTCCGAGAGACGATTCCATCGTCAGCGGAATTCGCACCGCGTCGCCCGTCATGTCGACGGTGAGCGTCTGCCGGATGTCGCGGCTCGACGCACCGATGTCGATGCTGTACGTGCCACCTTCGACCACCCAGGAATCGACGCGGGTGTCCCAGTAGGCGAGGTCGTCGCGTCGGATACTCACGGTCACACGTTGCGATTCGCCGGAATCCAGACGGACCTTGGTGAAGCCCTTCAACTCTCGCGGCGCCCGAGCAACGGACGAACCGGGTGCACCGGCGTACACCTGCACGACCTCGGCGCCCGCACGCCCGCCCGTGTTGGTGACGGTGACGTGCACCGTGAGATCGCCGTCGGATTCCACAGCGGCATCGGAGTATTCGACCGTCGTGTACGACAAGCCGTGACCGAAGGGGAAGGACACGTCGAGGCGACGCGCGTCGTACGAGCGGTATCCGACGAACAATCCTTCTCCGTACCGCACATGGCCGTGTTCGCCCGGGAAGTTCGTGTGCGCCGGGGTGTCCTCGAGCCGGATCGGGACGGTCTCCGCGAGGCGGCCGCTCGGATTCGCGTGCCCGTAGAGCACGTCGGCGACGGCGCCGCCACCGGCCTGCCCGAGCAGCCACCCTTCCACGATCGCAGGAACACGGTCGGCGAAGCCGCTGAGCCGCACGACACCGCCGTTCGACAACACGACGACGACGTTCGGGTTCGCCGTCAGCACAGCATCGAGCAGCGCGGTTTGACGCTGCGGGAGTTCGAGGTCGTCGCGGTCGAAACCTTCGGATTCGAGTTCGGCGGGTACACCGAGGAACACGACCGCGATATCGGCGTCTGCGGCACGCTTCACTGCCTCATCGACGAGTTCGGCCGAGTCCGATCCGTCGAGCGCGTAACCGGCGGCGAAGGGAACGTCCCGGCCGGACAGCGACCGGATCTCGTCGAGCGCGTTGTCGAGGCGCGTCGGTTCGATCCGGGACGATCCAGCGCCCTGGTAGCGCGGCGTGCGGGCCAGTTCGCCGATCACCGCAATGTTCGCGTCGGTGGCGAGGGGGAGCAGGTCGTTCTCGTTGCGGAGCAGCACGATGCTCTGCCCGGCCACCTCGCGTGCGAGGGCGTGATGGGCATCGGCGTCGAAGGTCGCGCGGGGATCGGACGCAGCGACGGCCTTCTGCACCAGTTCGATCACCCGCGCGGCTGCCGTGTCGAGGACCGATTCGTCGACCGTGCCCGCCCGTACCGCTGCGACGATCTCGGCGTCCGTACGACCTCCTGTGGACGGCATCTCGAGATCCAGACCTGCCGCGAGGGACGCGACGCGGTCGTCGACAGCACCCCAGTCGCTCACCACCAGACCCTCGAAACCCCACTCGCCGCGCAGGACGTCGGTGAGCAGCCACGGGTTACGGGACGAGTACACCCCGTTGATCCGGTTGTACGAGCACATCACCGTCCACGGCTGCGCGTCGCGCACGACCCGCTCGAAGGCACGCAGGTAGATCTCCCGCAGTGGCCGCGGGTCGACGTCGGCGGAGACCCGCATCCGGTCGGTCTCCTGGTTGTTCGCCGCGAAATGCTTGAGCGACGCACCGACACCCTGCGACTGCAGGCCGCGCACGAGCGCGGCGCCCAGAACACCGGAGAGCAGCGGGTCCTCAGACAGGTATTCGAAGTTCCGCCCGCACAGCGGGGAGCGCTTGATGTTGATACCGGGCCCGAGCAGGACACCGACCTGCAGTGCACGGGCCTCCGCGCCCAACGCCGCGCCGACGCGCTCGAGCAACTCCGGGTCGAAGGAACACCCCAGCGCGACGGCAGGCGGGAAGCAGGTCGCGGGCACGGACGAGTGCAGACCGAGATGGTCGCCCTCGGCGGTCTGTTTCCGCACACCGTGCGGCCCGTCGGTGAGCATGATCGAGGGGATGTTCTCGCGCGCAACCGGTTCGGTGTGCCAGAAGTCGAGGCCGCTGGTGAGCGACGCCCTCTCCTCGACGGTCAGTCGCGCCACGATCTCGAGGGGTGAGCGGAGGGCCGGTTCGGTCATGAGACTCCTTCTCCAAGCGCGGTCGGATCCATCCTGGTCGAGTCTCGATCATGTCCGATCGCGCCGGTGAAGGCGCGGGCAAGTGCCTCCATCACGTGCGGCCACGGAATCCGCTCCTGCTCGAGGCGGAGTCGTTCCACGCGCAACCGCGTGAAGACCTCATTTTCCGCGGGCGTCAGTCGCATCGGCACGTGCGAGCTGGGGGACGGTTCCTCTACCGCGAGAGCACTCCACGCTTCCAGGGTGTGGAGGTCCATGAGGAAACTGCGCACGTCAGGCAGGTAAGCGCGGAAACGGTCGAGAATCACGAAGCCGTGCGTGTCGAGATCACCCCAGTAAACGACATCCGAGTCGGCGAGCCAGGATAGTGCGGCCAGTTCGTGCACTGCGTAACCACTGCCGTGTACGGCCACGGTGCCCGGCAGATCAGGCAGCGCGTGGAGGCCCTCTTTGTTCTCGAGGACCAGTATGCGCTCCGGGTGGAGCGGCAACTCGGCGAGCTCGTCCAGCGGCGCCGCACAATGTCGCGGTCCCGTGGGTAGCAAGGTGCGGTCACAAACCGCAATTTCGCACAATCGAGGCACCGAACGCACACCGAGGTCACGATTCCCCACAGCGCCTTCGAGAAGTACCTCGACCAGTCCGCGATGCCGCGAAATCCACTTGGTATCCACACCGGGCACCGGAAGCTGCCGAATGAAAACGTCCGAAGCCGGATGGTCGGCCAGCCACCGGACCACGCCGACAAGGCGCACGAAGTCGGCTTCGCCGAGTTCGAGCCACCGTGAAAGCGTCGAGCCGATCGCGTCGGCAAGCGCGGGGGTACCGGGTGCCAGAATCTCCACCAACTGCACCCGCCGGGCGGTGAGCCTGTGCCATTCGGACATCCGGCCTGCCGCGGCGGCAATCTCACCGGGACCTGCAAACACGACCCGCACCGGCACATCCTGCGTGCCGAAGCTCGGCCAGCGCCGCGTCTCCCAGTGCACGCGACCGATTCCGCGGTGCATCTGCCAGGCGCGCACCCATGCGACCACGGCGTCGGGATCCTCCGCGACCTGCCGTTCCGAGGGTGGGTGCAACGCAATCGACAGTGAATCGGATTCGGCTGCAATTGGATCGGCCACCCACTTGCTGCGACGATTCCGGTAGGCCGTCTCTGCCCTGGTACTTACGGCTGACGGCGGCACGCACACTGTACTCACTCGCGGGGCTCCTCCGCGCTGCGGATCGGCAACAAGGCCAGCTGCGAGTACTTCTTGTCCCTGATGCTCACCGCGGCCACCCCATCAATGTAATCGTCGAGGGTTTGCAGCAACTTCAGCGGCGTCGCGAGCACCATATGGAAACCGAATCGGGTGAACACGTCGAGTGCTCGCCGCGTGTACGCAGGATCTGCACGGTCGAATGCCTCGTCGAGGATCACCGTGCCGTAGCGCGGCAACTCTTCCCCCGATGCCGCCAGCTGATAGCGCAGGGCGGCGGCGAGACAGAAGAACACCAGTTTCTGGGCCTGCCCACCCGACAGGCCGGAGCTGGAGTCGTGGAAATTGACGTCCACGCCCTCCCCGTCGACCTCGACTCCGATGAAGCCGACGTGCAGGCGGGTGTCCAGTACCAACTGCCGCCAGCGCCGGTCGGCGGGTTCGCCCGAGTCGAGGCGTTCGAGGATCCGCTCCATCTGTTCGAACCGTTGCTCGGCGGCGACCCGGTCCTCTTCCTTGAACGAGCCGCTGACAATGCGCTGCAGTTCCGCGAGGAAATCGGCCGCGGCAGGCGAACGCCGATCCTTCACATCGATCCGCAGAGTCCGGTCGGTGTCGAACGGAGAACGCCGGAGCGATTCGTTCACCGGCTCGATACGGGAACGGATCTCGCCCGGTGCCCTGCGGATCGCGCGGGCCAGCTCTCCGATGTTGCGGCTCGATTGGTCGTTGAGTAGCCGGAAGAACTCGTCCTCGTATGCGGGTAATCCGTCGTTGCGCAGTCGAGTGAGCACCGCGAGAGCATCGTCTACGTACTCTGCGTCGGAGCGCATCTCGGCGCGTCGTGACTCCCATTCGGCGAGATAGGCGGTGAGGATCGCGGTGATGCGCCGCTCGGCGTCCGTGGTTCTCGTGAGCGCCGCACGGTGCTCGTCCGTGATGGTTCGTCCGACGGTATGCAGTAACCGGTCGATGTTCTCGCTCGTCGGTCGACGTGCGGCAGCATCGAAGCGTGCGCGGATGCGCTTGTCGATCCCGTCGGGAACCGCCGAATCGGCGTGTGCTTCCACTTCTGCAAGCCGCTGCCGAGTGTGCTCCACATCGCCACGGTGGCGTTCGAGACCGGATCCGGCTGCGGTATACGCTGCGCGGGCCTCCTTCTCCTCGGTTTCCGCACGGGCAAGATCGAGCGTGAGCGAGGCGTACTCGGCATTGCCCTGCAACCATCCCTCGAGTCGATGCTCGATCGCGCCAACCGCTGCCTCGGCCGCTTCGACGTCGATGTCGGCCCAGGTCGTGTCGAGGATGATCTCCGCCGCGTGTCGACGCTGCTGTACCGTGCACTCTGCGTGCTCGAGCAACTCCTGCCGACGTTGCAGGCGGGCGATCTCGGATTCGACCTCGCCGATGCGGCGACGCAGATCGGAGAGCTTGGTTTCGTTGTCGAACCCGAGCACCCATCGGCTGCGGTCGTCGACGCGGTACCTGTCGTCCTTCTCGTGCCGCTCGCCGCCGTGCTTGACCTGACCGGCCCGGGTCACGCCGCGCGGCACACCTCTCAGGTCGTCGACGGTCGCCACGCACGCATAGTCGAAACGCTCGGCGAGGTGGTGCTGCAGCCACGCTGCGAGCGGTCCCGGCCGCACGTCCAGTTTTCGAACCAGCGATTCGTCACCGCTCGCCGGGGTGGCAGGTCGGCCGGAACGAGTACGCACCCGGCGGTACACCAACCGGGTGCCGAGATGCTGCGCGTCGACCACTGCTGCAACGCGTGAATAATATTCGTCGGGTACGAGCATCGTGCGAGCAAGCCCGCCGAGTACGCGCTCGATGGGGCCGGTCCACTCGGCATGCTCGGAGCGCACTTCGAGGAGTTCGCCCGCGAAGTGCAACATGTCTTCGCTGAGACCAGCTGCGGTGCAGACCAGTTCGCGTATCCGCAGTAGAGCGGGATCGAGATTGGAGCGTCGCCGGGCGAGCAGCTCTCGGTCGGCGATGAGTTGTCGGTGTTCGGAACGCAGCGTGCCGAGTGCTCGCACCACCTCGTACACATCGTTTCTGCGTGTACCGACTGTCGCGTCGAGCTCACGCAACTCCGTTTCGAGCTGGGCTCGCAGATGCGCGAACTCCTCAGCGGTGGTCGGTGCCTCTGCTTCCCATGATCCGACGGCGGTGTCGAACCTGCTCCGTGACTGTACGGTCCGAGTCAGGTCGGCTTCCGCCGCGTCGCGTTGCAGCCTGAGAGTGGACAACCGTCCACCGTCGGTGGTTTCGAGCCGCACCCGCAGATCGAGGGTGCGCTCGGCCGCGCGCTCGGCTTCCACCGAGGTCTTGTCGACGGCAGTCTGCAACAGTCCGATCTGTGCGTAGGCCTCGTCGAGCTTCTCTCGCAGCAGATCCACCGTCATCCGGGCATGCACGGCGTCGAGGTGGTCGTTCTCTTCCTGTAGTTCGCGTTGTTGCTGGAGGCCTCGGCGGCGAACCTCCGCGAGACCGACAAGGGGATCGAGTGCCTCGACTTGCCGACGCGCGTCGACGACGACACGGTGCGCCTCGCGCAGGTCGCGGAACTGGGACGTCGCGCGATCGGCCATCGCGAAGGTGTCGGGTTCGTCGAGCATGTAGTCGCGCAGCAACTGATCGAGACTGTTCAGACTCTTGGCCGACAGTGTTCGGTGCAACAACCGTTGGGCCGCCTCCGACGAAATGCCCAGCTTCGCGCGGAAGGCGCGAGCGAACGGCGTGTAACTGGGATTGACAGTAGCCCCGGGCCAACGCTTTCGGATGCCCCGGGTGTCGATACCGCGGCCGGCGAACGGCTCGAGATCGATCAGGTCGAAATCAAAATCGAAGATCAGATGCAGGTGAGAGACATCGTTGTTCGCGTTGGCTCCACGCCGCAGGTGCATGAGCTTGACGAGCGTCACGGGCGCGGCACCGTCGCCGGTGCGGTAGGTGAGCGCGACGGCACTCCAGGTGGCGCCCGTACGTAGATAGGAAGCGGTCAGGGAGTCGGTATCGACATCGGCTTCGCGCCGCCACGCACCGCGGATGTAACTGACGAAGTTGCGCCCGGAACCGGCCGCGGATTCCTGCGCGGCCGCGTTGAATCGGACACTGCCGCCCGGCATGAGCACCGTGGAGATCGCATCGATGAGAGTGGATTTTCCGGATCCTGACGCGCCGGTGATCAGGAAACCCTTGCGCGCAATCGGAATGTCGTGGTGACCGTGTAAGGTTCCCCAATTCACCACCTGCACGCGGGCAAGCCGGAACTGGGACGGGTGGGGAGGGGTGGCCGTCACGGCTGACTCTCCGCGACGATGTGCCGGAACTCCGCTTCCACAGCAGCAACCTGATCGGCATCGAACAACTGCCGCAACACCGGAGAGACTTCCATCCGACCCTCCGTCGACGTCGACGCGAGAAGGCTGTACTTCTTCAACTTCTCCCACGAAGCGTTGACCCTGCGCCGGAAACCGGCCGGGTCGGTACTCGTGGCCGCACGGTACATCTCGAGCTGCCCGGCCATTTCGTCGAAATCGACAATGACCCGATCACCGGGTTGTGCGCGGAGGAGCAGCTGCCGCAGCGACAACAGCATCACGGTGTCCATGAATGTCAATCGCTCGGTGCGCAACACTGCGGGGGCCTTGTGATCGCCGGTTTCGGCGGGACGGGTGAATGCGAGCTGTTCGTCCTCGTCGACGACGAGATCGAGAAACACATCGGCCAACCGAGAACGCAGCACGCGCTCGTCGCGGATCACCGTCCGCCACACCTCGGGATGCTTGCCGGCGGTAATGAGCGGACCCTTGAGGAGCTGGACCAATGCGCGCCGGGTGTCGAGTTCGAGTTCGCCGGTGTCGCCGGGATACAGCCCGGTCGTGGTGTCGGTCATAGGCTGTCCTGTTCCGAGGTGGTGAAGGCAGGATCGGTGGGATCGAACAGATGCCGGCGTACCGTGGCCACCCGTTCGACGCCGGATGGGGAGCTCCAGCAAATCTCCTCATCGCCCTCCACGCGGTGTCCGTGCTCGACGGCGAGAACCAGAAGCCCGATGGCGCTTGCCAACCCTTGGGTTGCGGGATGTTCGCGCAGGACCTCGCCGATCGTCGCGCTACCGCGCACGCGCAGTGTGGCCGCTATGCTACCGACCAGCTCGTCCATGTCGATTTCCGATTCGCGGACGATGCGCCGCAGATCGTCGAGGTCGACCTCACCTGGCGTCTGCGACACCACCGGTTCGGACACCAGATCGTCTGCGGGATTGTGCAACTGTAATGCCGCGACCGATTCGATACTCATGCCGATCCGCACCAGGTCGAGGTCGAGCGGTTCATAAGGCTTGCGGTGGGGTGCCACCTGCAGAGCGTGCTGTTGCGCCGAGCGCAACAGACGTTGCAATCGGCGATGTTCCTCGTAATGGCGGGACTGCACGAAATGCCGCAGTGAGCGTGACAGCGACGTCATCGTCGCATGCACTTCGCCACCTGCGTCCTCCATCTCGGTGAGCAAGGATCGGAACCGATGACGTTGCTCGGGAGACAGGCTTCGGGCGAACGGACGAGTCAGTACCGCCTCGATCCAGTCGTCGAGCTGTGCAGACCGTTCAGGATCGATGATCATGTCGTAGAACCCGGTGAAGCTGCGTCCTGCATCGGAACTGCCGATGAGGTCGACACCTCGGAAGACCTCGCCCAGAGTGCCGCCGCGGTCGCCTTCGTCGTCGAGGATCCGTGCGCGCAACTCGCGATTGAGCCCTTCGAGTGCGGCCCGTACTCGTGCGAAATCCCCGGGGATCTCGCCGGCAAGCGCGAGGATCTCCGACACGCGTTCCGCGGCCCGTGGGCCATCGAGGACAGGGAAGTCGCCGGATTCCACCGCTGCGATCTGCCGGTCGAGTGCGTCGCGCTCGGCCCGCAGCGTTGCCAGACGGGTTTCGCTCCGTGGGTCCGAATCGCGAGCCAGCGCCTGCAACTGGCTCGACAGGGTTGTCAGTCGTGATTCCGTGATCGAACTGGTGTCGGTCGTCAGTTGCGCAACGAAATTCAGTGCGACGAATGCGGACTCGGTCGGCTCCAGCGTCTCTTCGCGCGAGCCCGTATCGGCACGTCGGAGCAGAAATCCGGCGCGCACCCAATCTGCGCAGTAGGCCTGGGCGGTGCGTGGAAGGTCGAATCCCTGGTCGCGGAGGTCCTGCAGGTCTGCGTCGAGGCGGGCGAACAGCTCGGGGGCGGGAAGTCGCCGGGTTCCCCGATCGAAGTGTCGTCCCAGCATCCCGAGGATTGCGGGGGCGTGGTCGGCGCGCAGCAGCGTCCACGCGGCGTGCTGATCGCGCAGCCGCGTCAGGCGGTACAGGTCGGCAGTCGACACAGCTTCCCTCTCGCTTCGATCGCGCCCATGGTGGCACACGCCTACGACAACCGTCTCCTACGGGATCGGCTCGGTGTCGGGGCGGTGACGACAGTGTCGGTAACAAGGGCCACAATGTCCGACCGTGTCGGTTTTCGTCGGGGGATGAAAGCGATCGGAGGATGACGTGATCGAAGTGCACGCACCCGCGGAGGGCGCCGTGATGTTGCCCCGCGACCATCGGTGGGTGGTGGTCGACGTCGAGACCTCGGGCGTGCGTCCCAACGCCCACCGGGTCCTGAGCGTCGCCGCCCTCGTATTGCGCGAGGACGGGTCCGTGGAGCGGGAGTTCTCGACCCTCGTCGACCCCGGCTGCGATCCGGGACCGGTGCACATCCACAACCTCACCCGGGAGCGCCTCGCCGGGTCGCCGCGATTCGAGGACATTGCCGGTGAACTGGCCGGGATCCTCGACGGCGCCACGATCGTCGCCCACAACGCGTCGTTCGACTACGGATTCCTCGACGCCGAGTTCCGTCGGGCCGGCACCTCGCTTCCGGCGCAGCACCGTCTGTGCACGCTCGCGTTGTCGCGCAGGCTCGAACTCGACGTCCCCAACTATCGCCTCGCGACCCTCGCGCAGCACTGGCAGGTCCAGCAGCTGCAGGAGCACGACGCCTACGACGACGCGCGGGTCCTGTCGGAGATCTTCCTGCGCAGCGCCGCGATGGCCGACAACCTGCAGTTGCCGTTGCCCGTCGTCAACTGCCGCAGCCGCAAATCGGTGTATCCGGCATCCGTCCCGCGGGTCGCGTGCCAGTGGAAGAACCCGGGTCGCCTCGTCGACGACGGCCTCGTCCAGGGCATGAAGGTCGTGATCAGCGGTTCCACCGTCACCCCGCGGGTCGCGCTCGCGAACCGGTTGACCGACGCCGGGCTCGACGTGATGAACAACGCGAGCAAGCAAACCAGCGTCGTGGTGTGCAACGACCCGACGGTGCAGACCGCCAAGATCCGCAAGGCGATGGCCGAAGGCATCCCCGTGATCAGCGAGCAGCAGCTCGAGGACCTGCTGACGCGAGTCCGGCCGGGCGAACCGAAGGTCGCGACGGTCGTCGACATCATTCCGCCGCCGGAACCGCAGGTCGTGGTGGCGCCTCAGAGTTGGAGGTTGACCGGGCAGAAGCCCAAGCTGTGGACCGGACGCAAGGTACTGCTGCTCGGCGGCACGCACCTGCAGGCCGTCATGATGCGTTCGCGTCTCACCCAGCTCGGTGCCCGCCCGGCCCTCAACTTCACGGCCGCCGTCACCGATGTGCTGGTCCTCGAAGGAGGAGAGGCCGACAAGCGGATGGCGCGGGTCGCAGCGCGTGAGCTGCCCGTCCTCCGGCCCGACGACGTCGATGCCGCAGTGGAGAAGGGAGTCGTGCCTCCACACATGCGCGTGGAGTCGTGGCTGACGGCGCCGGTGCTGTCCCGCGGCGAGGTGATCGACCTGCCGACCGACAGTCACCGCTGGGCCGTGAACGTCGCGTGGAAGGCCGAGACGGCCGGCGACGAGTTCGACCTCGACGTCGTCGCCTTCCTGCTCGGAGCCGACGAAAAGGTCGACACCGACGACGATTTCGTCTTCTACAACAACCCGCTCTACGACGACGGCGTCGTCGAACTGACCATCGACGGTTCGAGCGAGCACTGCATCCGTGTCGATCTCGCAGAGCTTCCCGCCGAATGCGAACGCATCGCCATCGCCGCGGCCATCGACGGCAACCGCACCTTCGGCGAACTCGGCGCAGTGTCGGTCGGCGTCGACAGCGACAGTGGCACCGCCGCGACGTTCGTGCTCGACGCCGGCACCACCGAACGCACCATGGTCCTCGCCGAGATCTACCGCCGCGCCGGCAAGTGGCGGCTGCGCGCGGTGGGGCAGGGGTACGACGACGACCTCGCGGCCCTCGCACGCCGGTACGGCGTGGATGTCGATGACTGATCTCTGCTTCGTCGCGCGGGTGAGGATCGCCTGAGCGCTGCGGAGCGCGAAGTGGTCATCGGTGCGTGTTATTGCCCGCTCTGATGACTATTTCCCGCTCCGCTGTCGGGGTCGGTGTCGGCGAGTTGGCGGGCCCAGTCGGATTCGGTGTCGAGGAAGGCTTCGCCGCCGGTAGCGAAGGCGTCGCGGAGTTTCCTCAATGCTTGAATGAATTGTTTGACGCGTTCGTGAGCTGACTCCGGAGTGCCCATGGCTTTACGCTTGTAGCCGGCTGCGAGCTGTTGGGCGGATTCGAAGTCGCCGAATCCGCGAACGTCGGTGAGCTTCGCTGCCGTCGCCTGTGTACCGTCGAACTCTGCGAGCATCACCTCGCAGATCCGCAGGATCTCGTCAATTACATGTGGTTCCAGCCTGGTGAATTCGGGCATTGTAACCTCTCGACTTGGCAGGCGAATCAGCTAAGGATTTGCCGTTCGACTGCGGCTACCAGTTCCTCGAAGTCAGCGCACCATTCCTCTACAAGGGCGTTGCCGGGTCGCTCGGTATGGAGGATTCGCGTGAACATGACGATTCCGAACTCGGTTTCGAGAACGTACTTGCACGTGTCGCTCCGGTTCGTGTCGATTTCGAGCAACGCGCGACGATCGTTGATAGTCAACGTTGTTGCGATGTGCCTGTTGTTGTCGAGTTCTTCCGTGAGGGAGACGTTTCCAGCAAGAATGTTGAGACTATAACCGCGTCGTACACCGGGGACTTGGTTGCGGTCTCGGTACGTGCATCCAAGGAAGGTATACGTCCCCATCGGCATGTCCGCGAGCTCTTTCTTCGCCGCGTCGTACCCCGCTGCGGTCATGACGTCATCGGGGATGTCGTAACAGGGATCGAAAGTGACGGGTGGTCGGCCGGAGTCGTCGGTGATGCGCGGGGTCCGGGTGGCCGACGTGGAAGCCTCGTCGCTCGTGGCCGGCTCCGCCGAACCCGGACTGCACGCCGTCGCCACTACCGCCAGTGCTGCGAGCGCGGCTGTTCCCCACCTGCCCATGCGACCCCCTGATCGATTTGTCGGCAGACGCTAACACAACGGCTCGGCCCAGCACTCCGGAGCGCGAACTAGTCACAAGAGCGCGTTGTAGCGCGCTCCGATGACCGTTTCCCGCTCCGCGCGCCCATAGGTATCTGCAAGGTGGCCTGATTCGCAGGATCGGATTGATTGTGATCGCAATCGCAGATACTGTCTGCACCGTTCCGAATAGCCAACGGGCGAGCGGATGGAAGTCGCATCGGTTGTTCCCCTTGCCCATTCGACCCCGATCGAATGCCAGCCGGACGCCGACACAACCGCTCGAGCGCGCGAAGTGGTCAGAGGCGCGCGTTATTGCGCGCTCTGATGACCGTTTCCCGCTCCGCTGTCGGGGTCGGTGGCGGCGAGTTGGCGGGCCCAGTCGGATTCGGTGTCGAGGAAGGCTTCCCCGCCGGTGGCGAAGGCGTCGCGGAGTTGGGTGAGGGCGTCGATGAACTGCTCGACGCGTTCTCTGGCCGACTCGGGTGTCCCTGCGGCTTTGCGTCGATAGCCTGCGGCTAATTGCTGTGCGGAGTCGAAGTCCCCGAAGCCCCGGACGTCGGTCAACTTGAAAGTCTGTTTGTACGACTGGTCGAACTCATCCAGCATGGTTTCGCAGATCCTCAGGATCTCTGCGACGACGTGGGGCTCGAGCCTGCTGAACTCCGGCATGTTCGTCCTGTTCGATGTCAGTTCGCGATGAAGGGTTCGACCGAGGCGACGAGGTCTTCCATACCTGCGCACCAATCGGTTTGAGGTGCAGGACCCGAGTGGTCGGCATAAAGAACACGGGTGACGAGTACAACTCCGAAATCTGTCTGCAGGGCGTACTTGCAGCCGTTTCGTGCGCCAGAGTCTACTTCCAGGAGCGCTGGTCGGCCGTTGATGGTTGTATGGCTGGCGACATGTGCGTTCTTCTGGAACTCCTCGTCCAAAGTGACATTGCCAGCCAGGATGTTGAGGCCGTATCCGCGTCTGACTCCCGGGATGTGGTCCCTGTTGTCGTATGTGCATCCGAGGAAGGTGTACGTCCCCATCGGCATGTCCGCGAGCTCTTTCTTCCCCGCGTCGTACCCCGCTGCGGTCATGACGTCATCGGGGATGTCGTAACAGGGATCGAAAGTGACGGGTGGTCGGCCGGAGTCGTCGGTGATGCGCGGGGTCCGGGTGGCCGACGTGGAAGCCTCGTCGCTCGTGGCCGGCTCCGCCGAACCCGGACTGCACGCCGTCGCCACTACCGCCAGTGCTGCGAGCGCGGCTGTTCCCCACCTGCCCATGCGACCCCCCGATCGATTGTCGGCCAGACGCTAACACAACAGCCCGAGGTGGTGCTTCGGAGCGCGAAGTGGTCAGAGGTGCGCGTTATTGGGCGCCCTGATGACTATTTGGCGCTCCGCTGTCGGGGTCGGTGGCGGCGAGTTGGCGGGCCCAGTCGGATTCGGTGTCGAGAAAGGCTTCCCCGCCGGTTGCGAAGGCGTCGCGGAGTTGGGTGAGGGCGTCGATGAACTGCTGCATGCGTTCGCTCGCTGATTGTGGCGTTCCAGCACCTTTGCGGCGATATCCCGCAGCAAGTTGTTTGGCGGACTCGAAATCCCCGAATCCACGTGCGTCGTAGAGGCCGTCGGCGAGTGTCTTGGACTCTCGGAGTTCGTCGAGCATCACCTCGCAGATTCGAAGTATCTCGGCGACCACAGCCGGTTCCAGCCGTACGAAGGGCGACGACATGCTGTCTCCTGACGATCCGACAGTTCAATCAGTGACGTATGGCTCGATCGAAGACACCAACTCCTCGAAGTCGGTGCACCACTCTTCGATCGGCGGACCCCCGGGGTAATCCGGGTGGTAAAGCCTGTTTAAGATGACAGCCCCGAAGCTCGTCTGCAACAGGTAGCTGCAAGTGAGGCTTCGATCGGGATCGACCCTCACCGCAGCAGGGCGACCGTTGATGGTCGTCGGTGTCGCTCCGGTCGGATTCTCCGCAAGCTGCTCGTCAAGAGACACGTTTCCCGACAACAAGGTGAGGTCGTAGCGAGCCAGCACCCCCGGGATCTTGACGGTGCCTTTGTATCGGCACCCCAGGTAGGTGTACGTCCCCATCGGCATGTCCGCGACTTCCTTCTTCCCCGCGTCGTACCCGGCCGCGTGCATGACGTCGTCGGGGATGTCGTAGCAGGGGTCGAAGGTGACGGGGGGTCTGCCGGAGTCGTCGGTGATGCGCGGGGTCCGGGTGGCCGACGTGGAAGCCGCGTCGCTCGTGGCCGGCTCCGCCGAACCCGGACTGCACGCCGTCGCCACTACCGCCAGTGCTGCGAGCGCGGCTGTTCCCCACCTACCCATGCGACCCCCCCGATCGATTTGTCGGCAGACGCTAACACAACCACCGATGGCAGTACTCCGGAGAGCGAAGTGGTCATCGGTGCGCGTTATTGCGCGCTCTGATGGCCGTTTCCCGCTCCGTTGACAGGGTCGGTGGTGGCGAGTTGTCGAGCCCAGTCGGCTTCGGTGTCGAGGAATGCTTCTCCGCCGGCGGCGAAAGCGTCGCGGAGTTGCAGAAGGGCGTCGATGAACTGTTGCATGCGTTCTCTGGCCGACTCGGGTGTGCCTGCAGCTTTACGGCGGTATCCTGCGGCGAGTTGTTGGGCGGAGTCGAAGTCACCGAAACCTCGCGTATCTGTGAGGTTATCGGCCCTCGCTCTGGACGCGTCCAGCTCCACCAACATGACTTCACAAATTCTCAAGATCTCGGATACGACATGCGGTTCAAGCCTGGTGAAGTCTGGCATGTAATTCCCTATTTGTTCCCGATGAACGGTTCGAGTGAAATAACGAGTTCTTCCATGCGCGAACACCACTCGCTCTGAGGTACTTCTCCTGCGTGGTCCTTGTTGTAGAGCCTGTTGAAGAAGACGACACCGAAGTTGGTCTGAAGAACGTATTTGCATGCGGCAGAGTTCTCTTGGTCGATCTTGAGGAGTGCCCGACGTTCGTTAATGCTAGTTTCGGTCGCTATGGAGCCGTTCTTCGCGAGTTCTTCGTCGAGGGTCACATTCCCGGACAAGATACTGAGGCTATAGCCTCGCCGGACTCCCGGGACGTGGTCATCCTTTCGGTATGTACAACCGAGGAAGGTGTGGGTACCCATCGGGTAATCCGCGACTTCCTTCTTCCCCGCGTCGTACCCGGCTGCGTTCATGACGTCGTCGGGGATGTCGTAGCAGGGGTCGAAGGTGACCGGTGGTCTGCCGGAATCGTCGATGATGCGCGGGGTGCGGGTGGCCGGAGGAGAAGCCTCGTCGCTCGTGGCCGGCTCCGCCGAACCCGGACTGCACGCCGTCGTCGCTACTGCGAGTGCTGCGAGCGCGACTGTTCCCCACCTACCCATGCGACCCCCCGATCGATTTGTCGGCAGACGCTAACACAACGGATCGGTCGAGCACCCCGGCGCGCAAAGTGGTCACAAGAGCGCGTTGTTGCGCGCTCCGATGACCGTTTCCCGCTCCCCGCGCCGACAAGGCGTCGGTGCTCTGTCTCACAAGATCAGTTTGATTGTGACTGCAATCGCATCTACCGCCTGCATCGTTCCGAATAGTAGAACGACGTTCCGAACTGCGAGGCCGCTATGACCCACTCCGCCGCTGTCGTCACCGACGAGAACCGTCGATCCGTGCTGGGGCGCGCATTCGACATCCTCGAGTGCTTCACCGACGCCGAGCCGGAGCAGACGATCGGGTCGCTGTGCGCGGCGACCGGCCTCCCGCCGGCGACCGTCCATCGGATGCTGGCCAGCCTCGTGGAGTGGGGAGCCGTCGAGCGCGCAGCGCGCGGCAAGTACCGCCTGGGTATGCGGCTGTGGCGTCTCGGCTGGGGTGTCCCCGGCGCTCGAACCCTCAAGGACGTCGCACGCCCGCACCTGGTCGACCTGCACACCAGCACGCGGGAAGCCGTTGCCCTGGCCTCCCGCGACGGGGACAGCGTGGTGCTGGCCGACGTCATCGCCGGTAGCTCCACTCGCACGGGCCGGATCCTTCCTCGGCGCCTGGACCTCGTGAACTCGGCGCCCGGATCGGTCTTCATGGCCTACATGTCCCCGGACGAGGTGTCGGAGCTGACTGCCCGCACACAGCACGACCACAACGACGCCTTCCGTCTGCGTCAGGAGCTGTGCGAAATCCGGCGCACCGGAGCAGCCGTCGTCCAGAGCGCCGACGGTATGTACTGGATCGCGTCGCCGGTGTTCGCGAAGCCTCGGGAAGTGCGGTCGGTCGTGTGCATCGCGGTGCATCGCCCTCGGTTCAACATCGGTGCGCTGGTCCATGCCGTGGTCGACACGGCGCGCGCCGTCAGCGACGGTCTGCCTCCTTCTCTCCGTTCGGTGGGCTGAGGTGTCCGTTCTCGACAAGGCCGTGCAGCTCGTCGACACCCTCGGTCGCGCTCCCGGGCCGATGCGTCTCGGGGCGCTCGCCGAGGAGATCTCCATTCCCAAGTCGTCGGCGCACCGGCTCCTCGTCGAACTCGCACGTCTCGGCCTGGTTCGCAGATGCGGCGACGGCGAGTACACGATGGGGTACCGGCTGGTCGAATGGGGGAGACTCGCCGACAGGTCCATCGGAATCCGCGACATCGCTGCACCCGTGATGGCGACCTTGCGCGACCAGGTCCGTGAGAGCGTGCACCTCTACGTCCGCGACGGCGACTCGCGTGTCTGCGTCCATGCCGTGGAGGGCCCACACGCACTGCGCCCGGTGGCAGTCCTGGGCAGGGCGTTGCCCCTGGGCTACGGGGCGGCGGGGAAGTTGCTCCTCGCCTATGCCGACGACGCGACGGTCCGCAGGGTGTCCCAACAGCTCCCGGTGCATCGCAACAGAACTCTTCCCACACGCGATGACCTCGCGACGATCAGGGCAGGAGGGTGGTCCGTCTCCGTCGACGAGATGGAGGACGGGCTCACCTCTCTCGCCGCGCCGATCTCCACACCGGGCGGGGGAGTCCCCGCAGCGCTGGCCATCGCCGGCGCCACCGCCAGGAT
This sequence comes from Rhodococcus sp. 2G, assembly GCF_001886355.1. Lineage (NCBI taxonomy): Bacteria > Bacillati > Actinomycetota > Actinomycetes > Mycobacteriales > Nocardiaceae > Rhodococcus > Rhodococcus sp. 2G. The sequence goes on from NZ_CP018063.1 coordinate 770,026, forward strand.
CGCGCCGGAGAGATACGACGAGGTCCGCGACCTCGTCGTCGATGCCTGCCGTGAAATAACTTCGCGCAGCTCCTGAACGGTGCTGCCGGACCGGATTCCGGCAATCTCGCGAAGTGTGCCGCATATCGGAACGATCCGATGGAAGGGCTTCGATCGGGATGTGACGCTCGTTACCAAGAGCCGCGCACCTCTTCTTGCGGCACACAAGCTGAGACGAAAGGGGCAGTCATGCCAGCCCACCTCTCGGAGGCCGAAACCAGCCGGTACATCGACACTCCCCACGGAAAGATCCATCTGCACCAGGCAGGTACGGGGCATCCGATCGTGATGCTGCACGGCAGCGGCCCGGGGGCCACCGGTTGGAGCAACTTCAACCCCAACATGGCGCAGCTCGCCGAGGACTTCCAGGTCATCGCGCCCGACATGCCGGGCTGGGGCAAGTCCGACTCCGTCACCTACGAGGATCGTGACCACGTCACTTCCGCGATCCACTTGCTCGACGCCCTCGGAATCGAGAAGGCCGCATTCGTCGGCAACTCGATGGGCGGCGCCACCTCGCTGAAGGTTGCTGCGCGCCACCCCGATCGCGTGTCGCACGTCGTCTCGATGGGTGCCGGCGCCCCGGCCCGCGCATCTTCAGCCCGGGCAACGGCCCCTCGGAGGGCCTCAAGGTTCTGCACCGCGGCTACCGCGATCCGTCGCCGGAGACGATGCGCGCGCTGGTCGACATCATGACCTTCGACAAGGAGTTCGCGACCGAGGAACTGGTGCTGCAGCGCTCGGAGAACGCCCGCGCACGCGAGGACCACCTCGACAACTTCGCTGCCGGCCTGGGTCGTCCCCGCCGCGGTGAGGCGTCGATGGACGAGATTGCGTCGATCAAGGCTCCCACGCTGGTCATCCACGGTCGCGACGACCGCGTGGTGCACTTCGAAGCCGGCCTCCGCCTGGTGTCGATGATCTCCGACTCGCGTCTGCTGCTCCTCAACCGGTGCGGCCACTGGGCGCAGCTCGAGCACGCCGACGAATTCAACCGCGTCGTGCGCGATTTCGTCCTCAACACCGTCCCGAACGCCTGAGGCCGGAGAGACAACGATGAGCGAACTGGTGCAGCGGGTCGAGGAACTCGCAGACTTCTTCGAATCCCAGGCCGAGGAGTCCGACAAGATCGGTCACCTCACCGAGCCCACTCACAAGACCCTCCGTGAGGTCGGCATCGTCCGCGCCTTGCAGCCCAAGGACTTCGGCGGATCGGAACTCCACCCGCGCGAGTTCTTCGAGGCCGTACTCGCGGTGGGGAGCCGCTACGCGTCGGCCGGATGGGTCTCGTCGGTCGTGGGCGTCCACTCCTTCGAACTGGCGCAGGGAACGCGTCAGGTCCAGGAAGAGATCTGGGGCGAGGATCCCGACACCTGGGTGGCCTCGCCGTACGCTCCGATCGGGCGGGCACGTCGCACCGAGGGTGGCTGGATCTTCTCGGGCCGCTGGCCGTTCTCGTCGGGCACCGACCTGTGCGACTGGGTCGTCCTCGGCGGCATGCTCACCGACGACGACGGCAATGTCCGTCCGGACGGTCTGCGTCACTTCATCATTCCCCGCAAGGACTACACGATCCTCCACGACTCGTGGGACGTCGTCGGCCTCAAGGGCACGGGCAGTAAGGACGTCGTGATCGACGGGGCCTTCGTGCCCGACCACCGGCTCATCGACCCCGAGGATCTCGGTTCCGGAGCAGCCGCAAGCCAGGCAGGCCGCGGCGACGTGGCGCTCTACCGGATGCCGTTCCACTCGATGTTCAGCGGGGCCATCACCGCCGGCACTCTTGCTGCCGCCGAAGGTGCTCTCGCACAATGGATCAACTACACCCGTACCCGTGTGTCGGCCCGCGGCGTCACCGCTGCGACCGACCCGCGTCAGCTGCACGCTCTCGGGGAGGCGGCATCGGACCTGCAGGCCAGCCGCATGCAGTTCCTCGCCGACATCGACCGCCTGTACGAGGTGGCGCAGTCGGGCAAGCCGATCGACATCGCTCTGCGGGCCGAGGTGCGACGCAACCAGGCGCGTGTGTCCCGACGCGCGGGTGCTGCCGTGGACAAGCTCGTCTCCCATGCCGGCGGCTCCGCGATGCGGATGGACAACCCGATCCAGCGGTTCTGGCGCGACATGCACATCGCCCTCGGGCACGGCGCGAACGTCGCCGAGCCGATCTCCGAGGCCGCGGGCACCATCACCTTCGGCGGCGAACCCCCGAAGAACGTCCGGATGTGACGAAGCGGGGGACGGTGCGCGCCGTCCCCCGCCTCGAGGAAACACTCAGATCTGCGATCTCATGTTCCGACCACGAGCAGCCGAGATATCCGCTGCCGCACGACGAACGAGCATCTCGGTCCGGTCCCACCGGACGCCTGCGGTCGGTCCGGACACCGACACGGCCGCTTCGATCGTCCCGTGAACGATGATCGGGGCAGCGACGCAGACGAGTTCGCGCGAGAGCTCTTGACGGTTGTAGGCGACGCCCGATTCCCGGATCCGTTTCAGCTCGGACATGAAACGACGAGGGTCGGTGATCGAGTGTGGAGTGAAACGAGGCAGACCGGCGTCGAGTGCGGTACGGACGTCCTCGGAACTGCCGAAAGCGAGAAGCGTCTTGCCGAGTGCCGTGCAGGATGCGGGATGACGTTGGCCCGGCATCGTGAGAACCACAGGGTTGTTCGGGCCCTGGATCTTCTCGACATGCAGGATCTCGGGACCGTCGAGGACAGCGAGATGAGCCGTGAGACCGGTAGCCGTGTGGAGGTGACTGACGAAATGACTTGCCGTGTCGCGCAGACCGTTCGGACGGCACATGCTGTAACGTGCGCCGAGTTCGAAGCAGGACAGCCCCAGTCGGTACTTCGTACCGTTGCGGGCGACGAAACCGGACTGTTCGAGCTCGGCGAGCAGGCGGAAGGCCGTCGACTTCGGCACATCGGCGCGACGCGCGAGTTCGCTCAGGCTCATGTCGGCGCGAGCCTTGCGGAATGCGTCGAGCAGCTGCAGCGCCTTCGCCACCGACGTCATCTGGCGGCCGGCGCGCTCCTCGCGGGACCCATTGTGGGTGTCGTCGAGAACGGTCAACGGTTCCTCCACTCAGTGATGGACACGATCGAATCGCTTGCCATGCGGTCCACGTTAAGGGGCGGCCCACCCGGATTTCGTGGTTGCAATCACCCAATGGAATTTCGGTTCCCCCGCCGCCCCGGCCCTGGCAGATTCAGCAGCATTCGTTGCGGTGCTGCCGGTGCCGACCGGGCCTGATGTCGACGAACGGACGAGCAGTCCCGCCCCCTCGACGCCCGTTCCCCACCTGTACAGCGACTTCTTCCCAAGGAGCCCATGAACATCACGAAGTTCCCGCGCCCGCTCAAGGTGCTCGCCCTCGGCGCACTGGCCTCGCTCGCGCTGACCGCGTGCGGCGGATCCAGCGACGCCGACACCGCCGGCGACGGCACCGTGCGCGTCGCCGTGTTCCCGAGCTTCAACGCCCTCGGACCGCGTACCGCCGACCTCGAAGGAGTCTTCGACAAGCACGGCCTCGACGTCGAGCTCGTCACCGTCGCGACGCCCGGCGAGGCCACCCCTCAGCTGCTCGGCGGGAAGATCGACTTCGCCCTCATGGACATGGTCAGCCCGATCATCGCCAAGACCGAAGGCGTCGACCTCGTGATGGCCGCTCCGGGAGCCGTGGGAGCCCCCGCGAAGGACGACGGTCTGACCAGCGGCCGCTTCTGGGTCCGGGCGGACAGCCCCATCCAGAGCGTCGCCGACCTCGAGAACGCCACCTTCGGCATCCCGCAGACCAAGGGCCAGCTGTGGCTCGACGTGCGTGAGGCCATCGACAACGCCGGCGGTGACTCGTCGAAGACCGAGTTCGTCGAGGTGCCCAACACCCTCGCCGCACTCCGCTCCGGCAGCGTCGACGTCGTCACCACGGCGGAGCCCTCCGGCACCGCCACCCTCAACGACCCGGATCTGCGCGTCCTCGATCACTTCGTCAACGCCGGCGGCGACCTCTCGTACGCCTACGTGACCACCCCGCGCTACGCCGCGGAGAACGCCGAGAACGTCGAGAAGTTCCGCGACGCGGTCGTCGAGGCCAACACCATGCTCGCCGAGCAGGACGGTCTCGCCGCCGAGGTCGCCGCGACCTACATCGAGGTCGATCCCGCGATCCTGTCGCAGGCCATCTACCCGAAGTTCCCGACGACCCCGATCACCGAGGACAACATCAACTCCACCCTCGACCGGATGGTCCGTTACGGCCTGGTCCAGGAGGCGGACGCTCCCGCTCCCGGCGACATGATCGTGGGTGGCTGACATGAGCCCCACCGCCACCGCGAATGCGCCCGGGGCAGCTCGGGAGGTGACCCCACCGCGCCCCGCCGGTTCGATCGGACGCGCCGCAGCACGCAAGCGCAAGACGATGTCCGCGCGGCTCACCTCCGCTGCCGGCAAGCTCGTCGCCCTCGCGATCGTCGTCGTCGCCTGGCACGTGTTCGTCACCGGACCGGGCAAGGCCTCGGGCATCCCGACGCCACTCCAGCTGATCGAGACCGGCGCCGACCTCGTCGTCACCGGCCAGTACTGGGACGCCGTCGGCAACACCCTGCTGACCGCCCTGATCGGTTTCGGGCTCTCCGTGCTGATCGGTGTTCCGCTCGGTCTGGTCAACGGCACCTACCGCAAGGTCGAGCAGAGCACCTCGTTCGTCGTCGACTTCGGACGCACGATCCCCGGTGTCGCGATCCTGCCGCTGGTGCTGCTGCTGTTCGGCGGCACCCGCACCATGGCCGTCGTCCTGGTGATGTTCAGCGCCGTCTGGCCGATCCTCGTCCAGTCGACCTACGCAGCGCAGCAGTTGTCGTCGCAGATGAAGCAGGTGGCCCGGGCGTTCCGCCTGTCGCCGGCGAGCCGGATCCGGGACATCTACCTCCCGTCGTCGATGCCGTTCCTCATGACGGGTCTGCGTATCGCCGCGACCATCAGCCTCCTGATCACGATCTCCGCCGAGTTCCTCGGTGGTGCGGACGGCATCGGCCAGCGCCTCTACCAAGCCCTGACCGTCGACGACACCCAGCGGATGTTCGTCTACGTGTTCACCGCCGGTGTACTCGGTATCTGCCTGAACCGTCTTCTCGTTCTCGCGCAGAGCCGCGTGCTGTGGTGGCACCCGTCCGAAAGGGTGAACAAGCCGTGACCGTCGTACGCCGCCTCGCATGGGAGCTGTGGCTCCCCGTCCTGCTCATCGCACTGTGGGCAATCTTCAGTGCCACCAGCACCGACCCCTACTTCCCGCCGCTGTCGGAGATCCTCGACAAGTTCGCCGACGTGTGGTTCTTCGAGGGCATCCGCACCGAGATCTGGCCGAGTCTGCAGCGACTGTTCGTCGGCTTCGCACTCGCCTGCGTCGCCGGTGTCGGCCTCGGACTGGCGCTCGGCGTCATGACCCGCGTCGACAACGCGGTGCGACCCATCGTCGAATTCCTCCGGGCCACACCGGGCATCGCGATCCTTCCCGTGATGATCCTGCTGCTCGGCCTCGGTGACTCGATGAAGATCGCCATCATCGCCCTCGTCGCGACCTGGCCGATCCTGCTCAACACCATCGACGGTGTCCGCTCCGTCGAACCCGTTCTGCACCAGGTGACCGCCAGCTACCGCATCACGCTCGGGGACCGGATCCGCTTCGTGATCCTGCCGGCCGCGTCGCCGCAGATCTTCGCGGGTGCACGTACCGCACTGGCGATCTCCATCGTCGCGATGGTCGTCGCCGAGATGGTCGGTACCCCCGGCGGCATCGGCTACTACATCCTCGACGCACAACGTGGATTCAAGATCACCTCGATGTGGGCGGGCATCATCGCGCTGGGGATCCTCGGCTACCTGCTCAACAAGCTCTTCGCGCTCGTCGAGCGTCGCGTGCTGGCCTGGCATGCGGGCATGACCGCGCACAACCGTGGAGGCAAATGATGACCACTACCGAAGCGACCAAGCCCGAGACCCGCACGGGTACGGTGCTCGAAGTACGCGGTCTCGGACACAGCTACGGCGGACCGCAGATCTTCGAAGGCCTCGACTTCACCGTCGGCAAGGGTGAATTCGTGTGCATCGTCGGCCCGTCCGGCGTCGGCAAGAGCACCCTGCTGCAGTGCCTGACCGGACTCATCCGCCCCAGCGAAGGCGACATCCTCTTCGAGGGCAAGCGCGTCACCGAACCCCCGGAAGGCCTCGCGATCGTCTTCCAGGACTACAGCCGGTCGCTGATGCCGTGGCTGTCGGTCATCGACAACGTCGCCCTGCCGCTGCGCTCGGCCGGCGTCAAGAAGGCCGAGCGCCTCAAGCAGGCACGGCAGGCGCTCGTCGAGGTCGGCCTGAGCGACGTCGCCCAGGCGTACCCGTGGCAGCTGTCCGGCGGCATGCAGCAGCGCGTCGCCATCGCCCGCGCCCTCGCGTCGAACCCGCGCGCGATCATCATGGACGAGCCGTTCGCCTCCGTCGACGCGCAGACCCGCGCCGACCTCGAGGACCTCGTGCTGCGTGTCCGCGACCATCTCGGACTGACGGTCATGCTGGTCACCCACGACATCGACGAGGCCGTCTACCTCGCCGACACCGTGCTCGCACTGTCCGGTCGTCCCGCGCGCGTCACCGCGATGCTCCCGATCGACCTGCCGCAGCCGCGCGACCAGCTGTCGACGAAGGCACTGCCGGAGTTCGCCGACCTGCGCGCCGAGGTCTACACCCTCATCCGCAACCCGGCGACCGCGTAGGGGAGAGGTCATGCAGATCCACGGCACGATCGACCCCGCGCGCTTCCGCCAGACCCTCGGGCACTATCCGACCGGCGTCGCGGTCATCACCGCGATCGACGCCGACGGGCAGCCCGTGGGCATGGTGGTCGGTTCGTTCACCTCGGTGTCGCTGGACCCACCGATCGTGGCGTACCTGCCCACCCGCGAGTCGCGCACCTACGCGCGGCTCCGCACGAGCAGCCACTTCTGCGTCAACGTGCTCGCCGCCGACCAGCGTGAACTCTGCGGGCGGTTCGCCGCCCGCGGCGACGACAAGTTCGCGGGTGTCGAGTGGACGCCGGCGCCGTCGGGATCCCCCATCCTCGACGGAGCCGTCACCTGGATCGACTGCGAGGTCGCCGACGAACTCGAAGGTGGCGATCACTTCATCGTCATGGGCCGTGTGCAGGACTTCGACGTGGCCCGCCCGACGCTGCCGCTGCTGTTCTTCCAGGGCGGATACGGAAGGTTCTCCCTGCCGACCTCCGTCGCACCCGCCGACCCGGAACTCATCCGGGGCGTGCGCATGGCCGAGGCGGCCCGCGGCGGACTCGAAGCGCTCGCCGCGGGCGTCGGCGCGGACTGCGGTGTGCTCGCACGCGTCGGCGACGAAGCGGTCTTCGTGATGACCGCGAACCATTCCGGTGATCCCGATGCCGTCGAGATCGGACAGCGGATTCCTCTGATCCCGCCGCTCGGCACCGTCTTCCACAGCCAGGCCTCCGACGACGAAGTGCAGCAGTGGCTCGGCCGTGCCGGAAGGAACGACGACACAGCAGCTTTCGTCTCGAACCTCGAGAAGGTCCGTGACCGCGGCTACTCGATGTCGCTCATGCCCGAAACCGAGCTCGCTCGCGTGTCCGTGATGAACGACTACTCGGGATGCGACGTCCTGCCCGAGCACGACCGCCGGATGAAGCAGATGATCTCCGGCACCGCGTCGCTGTACGAACCCGACATCGACCCCGACGGCACGTACGACCTGCACTCGGTCGTCGTCCCCGTCCCCGACCCTGAGGGACGCACCCGCATCGCACGGCGACTGTCCCGGCTTCCGCGCGCCGCGTCCGGTGACCAGGTGCTGCGCTGGATCGACGATCTGCGATCCGTCGCCGCCGGCACCGCCGAGGCTCTCGCCGCGCGCACCCCATCGACCAAGGAGAAATGATGAACGCTCGAGTCAGGGCACTGGGATACGCGGTCGTCCGCGCGAAGGACCTCGACGAGTGGGTTTCCTTCGGTTCCGAACTCCTCGGCCTGCAGGTCGCCTACCGCGACGACGACCGGATGCTGATGCGGATGGACGAGTACGCCTACCGCCTCGACGTGCGGCGTTCCGACGACCCGGGTGTCACCGCGCTCGGCTGGGACGTCGGCGGGCCGGAAGCTCTCGAGGAACTGTCGAAGCGCCTCGTCGACGCCGGCTACCACGTCGAGTCGGTCGACTCCTCCGTGATCGAGGAGCGGCAGGTCATGGATCTCGTCCGCTTCCGCGACCCCGAGGACGTCATCGACCACGAGTTGTTCTGGGGTCTGCGCAACGCCCTCGACAAGTTCGTCTCGCCCACGGGCGCGAACTTCGTCGCGAGCGACATCGGTTTCGGGCACGCCTTCCAGGCGCTGCACGGCGATGCGAAGGTCTACGACCGCCTGTTCCGGGACATCCTCGGTTTCCGGCTCAGCGACCACATCGACATGTCGGGCTCGGTGGGCACCTTCCTGCACTGCAACCCGCGCCACCATTCGTTCGCGTATGCCCATGCGCCGCACCGGAACAAGGGCATCGGGCACCTGATGTTCGAGATCGACGACCTCGATCTGCTGGGCCGCCAGTGGGACAAGGTGGAGGACAGTGACATCCCGATCCTCTCCACCCTCGGCAAGCACACGAACGACAAGATGATCTCGTTCTACGTCCGCAGCCCTTCGGGTTTCGGCATCGAGTACGGCGTCGGCGGCATTCTCATCGACGACGAGAACTGGCTCCCCACCCGCTACGGCTCCGCCCACTATTGGGGTCACCGCCGCCCGCAGGGGTAGGTGTGCAGTCATAGGAGCGCGGAATGGTCATCGGTGCGCGTTATTGCGCGCGCTGGTGACCATTTCGCGCTTCGCTGTTGGGGGTCGGTGGCGGCGCAGGGGTGCTTCCTCACTGCATCCGCTCGCGGATTTGCCGATTGCACGCGCCGCAACCGTAGCGAATGGCCAACCGACGAGCGGATGGAAGTCGTATCAGTTGTTCCCCTTGCCTGTTCGACCCCGATCGGTTGTCGGCCGGATGCCAACACAACTGCTCGAGCGCGCGAAATGGTCATCGGTGCGCGTTATTGCGCGCTCTGATGACCATTTCCCGCTTCGCTGCCGGGGTCGGTGATGGCGCTGGGGCATCTTCTCACTGCATCCGCTCGCGAAATTGCCATTTGCGCCTGTCGTAACTGTAGCGAATGACGAACCGGCGAGCGGATGGAAGTCGAATCGGCTGTTCCCCTTGCCTATTCGGTCCCGATCGATTGTCGGCCGACACCAACGCTACTGCTCGAACGCGCGAAGTGGTGATCGGTGTGTGTTATTGCGCGCTCTGATGACCATTTCCCGCTCCGCTGTCGGGGTCGGTGGCGGCGAGTTGGCGGGCCCAATCGGATTCGGTGTCGAGGAATACTTCTCCGCCGGTTGCGAAGGCGTCGCGGAGTTGGGTGAGTGCCCGGGTGAACTGTTCGATGCGTTCGACTGCGGATTCCGGTGTGCCTGAGGCTTTGCGCTTGTAACCGGCCGCGAGCTGTTGCGCTGACGCGAAGTCCCCGAAGCCCTCGACGTTGAGCAGCCTACGCGCTGTCTCCTGTGACTCGTCGAATTCATCAAGCATGACCATGCATATCCTGAGGATCTCGTTCACGACATGCGGCTCGAGTCGGGTGAAACCGGATGGCATAGCGCTCCTCGTGGATCAGTTGAGAAAGGGTTCGATCGACGCGACGAGTTCCTCGAACCCGTCACACCACACCTCGATGGGCGGACGAATTACGGAGTCCGAGTGGTAGAGCCTGTCGAAGATGACGATTCCGAAGTTTGTTGGCTCTTCGCACTTCGTAGGGGCGTGATGTTGTCCGACCCCGTGCCGTGTCGGTGATTGAAAAAGGGCCCGCGCCCTTGTGAGCTGGGTGTTCTTCAGGCAACCAGACCAGCAAGGAACGCGGGCATGCTCCACAGTAGTGGTTCACTGCTGCTCGATCTCGACGGCGTCGTCGTCGAATCGGTGCGGCGCCTCGACGACGGCAGCCGGATCGTCCGGCTCGGCACCGACCCCCGGTGGGTCGGGGTGTGCCCGCAGTGCGGGCAGAAATCGACACGGTCGAAGGGCTGGGTGACCACCCGTCCCCGCGACGTGCAGGTCGGCCCCGACCGCCCCCGACTCGAATGGGACAAGCGGAAGTGGTTGTGCACCAACACCTCATGCGATCGGAAGGTGTTCACCGAGTCCGTGCCCGGCATCCCTCCCCGCAGCAGGGTCACCCCGCGGGCGAAGACGATGATGGCCGCGGCCGTCCTCGACGACGACCGCTCGGTGGCCGCCGTCGCCGCCGAGTACCGGTGCGGCTGGCACACCGTCCACGATCGGGTCGTCACCGTCGCCGACACCGTCCTCGACGACGAGCCCGGGCCGGTGACCGTCCTCGGTATCGACGAGACCCGCCGCGGCAAGGCGAAGTGGGAGACCGACCCGGTCACCGGAACCCGGCGGTGGGTGGACCGGTGGGACACCGGCCTGGTCGACATCGGCGGCGATCAGGGCCTGCTCGCCCAGGTCAACGGCCGCAGCGCGGCGACGGTGATCGACTGGCTCGACGCACGCGACGAGCAGTGGCGACGGCAGATCACCCACATCACTATCGACCTGTCGTCGGTCTACGCCAAGGCGGTACGTGAGGCGCTGCCGCACGCCGAATTGGTGGTCGACCGGTTCCACCTGGTCAAGAAGGCCAACGAAGTCGTCGATGCGGTGCGCCGGCGGGTCACCCAGACCCACCGCGGTCGGCGCGGCCGCAAGTCCGATGTCGAATGGATCAACCGTCGCCGGCTGCTGCGCGGCGCCGAGACTCTCACCGCCGAGCAGCGCACCGAGCTGTTCACCAAGCTGCTCGCCGCCGACCCCAGCGAGGAGATCGCCGCCGCCTGGATCGCCAAGGAGCTGCTGCGGGACCTGCTCGCGTGCACCGCCCGCGGCGGGCTGCGGCACGAGATCCGGGCCGCGTTGTATCGGTTCTACAAGTTCTGTGCGGCCTGCTCGGTGCCCGAGGTCACCGCGCTGGCCCGCACCGTCGAGACCTGGCAGGACCCCATCGTCCGGGCCATCCAGACGGGCCTGTCCAACGCGCGCAGCGAGGGCTACAACCGAATCGTCAAGCACGTCGGGCGGATCGCATTCGGATTCCGCAACCCCGACAACCAGCGACGCAGGGTACGGTGGGCCTGCACCCGCCGCTCCCGGCGGAGCACACCCAGTCGGCGTCAATGCCACTGCTAACTGCGAAGAGCCAGTTTGTTTCCAGGACATACGTGCAGGCGAGTGACGCCGACGGGTCGACTCGTAGCAGTGCACCCCGGCCATTGATCGATGTCGGTTCGGAAATGTGCCCGTTCTTCTTAGCTTCCTCTTCGAGGGTGACATTCCCCGCCAGGACGTTGAGCCCGAATCCACGCCTGACACCAGGGATGTAGTCGTCCTTCTTGTAAAGACACCCCAGAAAGGTGTACGTCCCCATCGGCATGTCCGCGAGCTCTTTCTTCCCCGCGTCGTACCCGGCCGCGTGCATGACGTCGTCGGGGATGTCGTAGCAGGGGTCGAAGGTGACGGGGGGTCTGCCGGAGTGGTCGGTGATGCGCGGGGTGCGGGTGGCCGGAGGAGAAGCCTCGTCGCTCGTGGCCGGCTCCGCCGAACCCGGACTGCACGCCGTCGTCGCTACTGCGAGTGCTGCGAGCGCGACTGTTCCCCACCTACCCATGCGACCCCCCGATCGATTTGTCGGCAGACGCTAACACAACGGATCGGCCCAGCACTCCGGAGCGCGAACTAGTCACAAGAGCGCGCTGACGCGCGCTCCGATGACCGTTTCCCGCTCCGCGCGCCCGTAGGCATCTGCTGGTGGTCTGATTCACAGGGTCGGATTGATTGTGACCGCAATCGCAGATACTGTCTGCACCATTCCGAATAGCCGACGGGCGAGTGGAGGGAAGTCGCATCAATTGTTCCCCTTGCCCATTCGACCCCGATCGAATGCCGGCCGGACGCCGACACAACCGCTCGAGCGCGCGAAGTGGTCAGAGGCGCGCGTTATTGCGCGCTCTGATGACCGTTTCCCGCTCCGCTGTCGGGGTCGGCGATGGCGAGTTGACGGGCCCAGTCGGATTCGGTGTCGAGGAAGGCTTCTCCGCCGGTTGCGAAGGCGTCGCGGAGTTGCAGGAGTGCGTCGGTGAACTGCTGAATGCGTTCGACGGCAGATTCAGGGCTGCCGGCGGCTTTACGTCTATAACCGGCCGCGAGTTGTTGGGCGGACACGAAATCGCCGAATCCACGGACATCTAGGAGTTTCGCCGCTGTTGCCTCGGCATCCTTGAATTCTCGAAGCATCACCACGCAGATGCGGACAATCTCGTCGACGACGTGTGGGTCGAGCCTAGCGAAGTCGTTCATCGAAGGGCTTTCGGATAGATGACGGTCATGTGGGGATGAAGGGCTCGATCGACGTCGTGAGCTCCTCCAAGCCCGTGCACCACTCCTCGATCGGAGCGGATCCCGGATAATCCGGGTGGTAGATCCGCGTGAGCATGATCAGACCGAACCGGGTTTCTACGACGTACTTACAGGTGTTGCGCCGGCCTGGGTCGACTTCGAGAAGGGTGCGCCGGCCGTTGATGAAAAGTGGCGTGGCGATGTGAGCGTTATTCTCGAGTTCTTCGTCGAGTGTCACGTTGCCGGCGAGGATGTTGAGGCTGTATCCAAGGCTGATGCCAGCAATTTCGTTGTCGTCGTGGTAGGTGCATCCGAGGAAGGTGTACGTCCCCATCGGCATGTCCGCGAGCTCTTTCTTCGCCGCGTCGTACCCCGCTGCGGTCATGACGTCATCGGGGATGTCGTAACAGGGATCGAAAGTGACGGGTGGTCGGCCGGAGTCGTCGGTGATGCGCGGGGTCCGGGTGGCCGACGTGGAAGCCTCGTCGCTCGTGGCCGGCTCCGCCGAACCCGGACTGCACGCCGTCGCCACTACCGCCAGTGCTGCGAGCGCGGCTGTTCCCCACCTACCCATGCGACCCCCCGATCGATTGTCGGCCAGATGCTAACACAACCGCCAGCAGTACTCCGGAGCGCGAAATGGGCATCGGTGCGCGTTATTGCGCGCTCTGTTGACCGTTTCCCGCTTCGCTGTCGGGGTCGGTGATGGCGAGTTGGCGGGCCCAGTCGGATTCGGTGTCGAGGAACGCTTCTCCACCGGTGGCGAAGGCGTCGCGAAGTTGTGCGAGAACGAGGGTGAATTGTTCAATGCGCTCGATTGCAGATTCAGGGGTGCCGGACGCTTTGCGTCTATAGCCAGCGGCAAGCTGTTGGGCGGACGCGAAGTCGCCGAAGCCGCGAACGTCAGGGAGCTTCGCTGCGGTCGTTTGGGCGTCCTCGAACTCCCGAAGCATCACCTCGCAGATACGGACAATTTCGTCGACGACATGCGGTTCGAGCCTGGCGAAGTCACTCATCGAGGGTCCTTCGAATAGTTGTGGTTCACGTGGGGAGGAAAGGCTCAATCGAGTTGGCAAGCTCCTCCAATCCTGTGCACCATTCCTCGATCGGAGCAGATCCTGGGTAGTCCGTGTGGTATATCCGGGTGAGCATGAGGAGACCGAAGCCAGTTTCTACGACGTATTTACAGGTGTCATTCCGATTTGGATCGACTTCGAGGAGGGCGCGTCGGCCATTGATGGAAACTGCTGTAGCGATGTGCGCGTTGTTGCTGTGTTCTTCATCGAGTGTCACGTTTCCAGCAAGAATGTTGAGACCATATCCGCGTCTGGTACCAGGAATTTTGTTGTCATCGCGATATGTGCATCCTAGGAACGTATAAGTCCCCATCGGCATGTCCGCGACTTCCTTCTTCGCCGCGTCGTACCCGGCCGCGTTCATGACGTCGTCGGGGATGTCGTAGCAGGGGTCGAAGGTGACGGGCGGACGGCCGGAGTCGTCGGTGATGCGCGGGGTGCGGGTGGTCGACGTCGTCGTCTCGTCTCCAGCGGCCTCGTCCGCGGCGCTCGGACTGCACGCCGTCACCACTGCCGCGACTGCTGCGAGCGCGACTGTTCCCCACCTACCCATGCGACCCCCCGATCGATTTGTCGGCAGACGCTAACACAACGGTTCCACCGAACACTCCGGCGCGCGAAATGGTCGGCGCGCGTTATTGCGCGCTCTGATGACCGTTTCCCGCTCCGCTGCCGGGGTCGGTGGAAGCGAGTCGGCGGGCCCAGTCGGATTCGACGTCGAGGAAGGCTTCCCCACCGGTTGCGAAGGCGTCGCGGAGCTGGGTGAGGGCATCGATGAACTGCTCAACGCGCTCCTTCGCAGATTCCGGTGTTCCAGCAGCCTTCCGTCGGTAACCAGCGGCGAGCTGCTGTGCTGAATCGAAGTCGCCAAAACCTTCTGTCCTAGTGAGCCATTCGGCGGTTGTTCGCGCATCTTCGAACTCCGTGAGCATTGTGTTGCATATCCTCACGATCTCGTCGATGACGCTGGGTTCGAGCCTGGTCGAGTTCGACATGACCACCCTCTTCAGTTCGCGATATACGGTTCGATCGAGCCGACGAATTCCTCCATACCCGCGCACCATTCACCCTGGGGCGCCGGTCCTGGATGATCGGTGTTGTACAACCTCGTGACGAAAACGACGCCGAAATCTGTCTGTAGCACGTATGTGCATGCATCCCGGTTGTTGGGATCCAGCTCGAGTAGCGCGGGTCGGCCATTGATCGTCGCGGGGGCCGCTACATGTCCGTTCTTCTTCAACTCCTCGTCGAGGCTGACATTCCCCGACAAGATGTTCAGGCTGTACCCTCGCCTGACTCCGGGGACAAGATCTTCCTTCTTGTATGTGCATCCGAGGAATGTGTACGTCCCCATCGGCATGTCCGCGACTTCCTTCTTCGCCGCGTCGTACCCGGCCGCGTTCATAACGTCGTCGGGGATGTCGTGGCAGGGGTCGAAGGTGACGGGCGGTCGGCCGGAGTCGTCCGTGATGCGTGGGGTGCGGGTCGTCGACGTAGTTGTCTCGTCTCCTGTGACGTCGCCCGCGACACTCGGGCTGCATGCCGTCAGCATTGCCATTGCTGTTGCGAGCGCGACGATTCCCCACCTACCCATGCGACCCCCCGATCGATAGTCGCGCAGACGCTAGCACACCGACGCGGGTCGATGCTCGACGCGCCGAATGGTCATCGGTGCGCGCTATTGCGAGCACCGATGACCATGTCGTTTGCTGCTGTCCGGATCTCAGGGGTCAGGACGAAGACACGGGTACCGTCGGCTCCACGACCTGCCTCTTCGGCTGCGTGCGCACGTGCGTCGTGTACAGGGCCAATCCCACGAAGACGATGCCACCCACCATGTTGCCGAGGACCGTCGGAATCTCGTTCCACACCAGATAGTCGCCGATCGAGAAGTCTCCTCCGAGAAGCAAACCGGACGGGAACAGGAACATGTTGACCACCGAGTGTTCGAAACCCATGTAGAAGAACAGCAGTACCGGCATCCACATCACGATCACCTTGCCGGGGACGCTCTTGGACATCATCGCGGCCACCACGCCGGTGGACACCATCCAGTTGCACAGGACGCCACGAAGGAACAGCGTCATCATTCCGGCGGCGCCGTGCTCGGCGTAGCCGAGTGTGCGGGCCTCACCGATCTCACCGAGGCGTTCACCGACAGCGTCCGGTGGAATCGAGTACCCGTAGGTGAGGACGAAGGTGATGAACACGGCGACGGTGAATGCGCCGAGGAAGTTCCCGACGAAGACCAGGCCCCAGTTGCGCAGCATCGCGCCGATCGTCACACCGGGGCGCTTGTCCAGATAGGCGATCGGAACCATCGTGAAGACGCCTGTGAGCAGGTCGAACCCCAGAAGGTAGAGCAGGCAGAACCCGACGGGGAAGAGCAGGGCACCGAGGAGGGCGTTGCCCGTCTGTACGGTGATCGTGATCGCGAACGCGGCCCCCAGGGCGAGGATCGCGCCTGCCATGTACGCGCGGATGAGCGTATCGCGCGTCGACATGAGGACCTTGCTCTGACCGGCATCGACCATCGCGCGGGCCAATTCGGCGGGTGGAACGTAGGACACGGCTACCTCCTGGTGCGAACAGTGCGCGGACCAGTGTCGGGACGGTGCATGTCCCAGGGGTTGCCTCACCGTAAGGCCGCGTTGCGTTCTGCTCGCGTCACGCGCCTGTCGGCTGTGAGGATCCTGTCGGACTCCCGGCTCGAGGGCGTCGCGACCGTCGGACGAGGTCGACCGCGCGCTCGCCCTACGCCCACGACGGTTCCGTCGTGGTGTCGAGACGACGGTCCGGGTGGTGATTGCGACGCGGCGGAACGGGCTACCCATCCGGGTAACCACCGGAAACATCGCAGTCGGGAGGCACGTTCATGAGTGACGACAGTTTCGGCGCACGCGACACCCTGAAGGTCGACGACACCGACTATCGGATCTATCGCATCGACAAGGTCCAGGGTTCGGAGCGACTGCCCTACAGCCTCAAGGTCCTGCTGGAGAACCTGTTGCGCACCGAGGACGGGCGACTCGTCACCCGGGAGCAGATCGAGGCCGTCGCGGGATGGGATCCGAAGTCGACGCACAACCCGGAGATCCAGTTCTCCCCGGCACGTGTCCTCATGCAGGACTTCACCGGCGTCCCGTGCGTCGTGGACCTCGTCGCGATGCGCGACGCCATGACCCAGCAGGGCGGCGACCCGAAACGCATCAACCCCTTGATCCCCACCGAGTTGGTCATCGACCATTCGGTGATCGCCGACGTCTTCGGCACCGAGGACGCCTTCCGGATCAACACCGACCTCGAGTTCCAGCGCAACCGCGAACGCTACGAGCTGCTGCGCTGGGCACAGGGAGCGTTTGACGACTTCAAGGTGGTCCCACCCGGCACCGGCATCTGCCACCAGGTGAACCTCGAGTACCTGGCCCGCGTCGTCTTCACGCGAGAGGACGAGGACGGCGGGCTCGTCGCCTACCCCGATTCGCTCGTCGGCACCGACTCGCACACCCCCATGATCAACGGCCTCGGCGTCGTCGGCTGGGGTGTCGGCGGCATCGAGGCCGAAGCGGCCATGTTGGGTCAACCCGCGTCGATGCTGATCCCGCAGGTCGTCGGCTTCAAGCTCACCGGCGAACTGCAGGAGGGCACCACGGCGACCGACCTCGTGCTCACCGTCGCCGAGATGCTCCGCAAGACAGGCGTGGTCGGCAAGTTCGTCGAGTTCTTCGGCCCCGGCGTCGCCAATGTGCCGCTCGCCAACCGCGCGACCATCGGCAACATGAGCCCCGAGTACGGCTCGACGATCTCGATCTTCCCGATCGACGACGCCACCCTCGACTACCTGCGTCTCACCGGTCGCGACGAGGGGCAGATCCGCCTCGTCGAGGCGTATGCGAAAGAACAGGGTCTGTGGCACGACCCCGATCGCGAACCCGACTACAGCGAGGTCGTCGAACTGGATCTGTCGAAGGTGCGACCGTCCGTCGCCGGCCCGAAGCGACCGCAGGACCGCATCCCCGTCGCCCTCGCGCCGAAGGCCGTGACCTCGCTGCTCAACGGTGAGGAAGTGCCCGACGTCGTCTCCCGCGTCCAGGACTCGGGTGTCGACGAGGGCGTGCTCGAATCATTCCCTGCCAGCGACCCGGTGTCGGTGCGCAGCGAGGACTCCCGCGACGAGCCGCGCGACCCGGTGCCCGACGACGCCGACACCTCGGCGCCGCCGTCGAAGAAGGTCCCGGTGCGGGTCGGGGACGGCGACGAGTTCGAACTCGACAACGGACATGTGGTGATCGCGGCGATCACATCGTGCACGAACACGTCGAACCCGTCGGTGATGATCGGTGCGGCGCTGCTCGCCAAGAAGGCCGTGGAAAAGGGGCTGCGGAGCAAGCCGTGGGTGAAGACCACGCTGGCTCCAGGGTCGCGGATCGTCACCGACTACTACGAACGTTCGGGTCTGACGCCCTATCTCGACAAGCTCGGCTTCAACCTCGTCGGTTACGGCTGCACGACCTGCATCGGCAATTCCGGCCCGCTTCCCGACGAGATCGCGGCCGCGATCGACGAGCACGACGTCAACGTCTCGGCCGTGCTGTCGGGCAACCGCAACTTCGAGGGACGCATCCATCCGCAGACGAAGATGAATTTCCTCGCGTCGCCGCCGCTGGTGATCGCGTATGCGCTGGCCGGCTCGATGCTCGTCGACCTCTTCAAGGACCCGCTCGGCACCGACAGCGAGGGCAACGAGGTCTACCTGCGCGACATCTGGCCCACGACGCAGGAGATCCAGGAGGTCATCGACGACGCGGTGCGCGCGGAGATGTTCGAGACCGGCTACCAGGACGTCTACACCGGTGACGAGACGTGGCGGAACCTCGACGTGCCCGACAGCGAGGTGTTCGAATGGAAGGACGAGTCGACGTACGTGCGACGTCCTCCCTACTTCGAGGACATGTCGTCGGAACCCGAGCCGCTGCGCGACATCGAGGGCGCGCGGGTACTCGCGCTGCTCGGCGACTCCGTGACCACCGACCACATCTCGCCGGCCGGTGCGATCCGACGCGACAGCCCCGCGGGTCGCTACCTGCAGGAGCACGGCGTCGAGCAGGCCGACTTCAACTCCTACGGGTCGCGACGCGGCAACCACGAGGTGATGATCCGCGGCACCTTCGCCAACATCCGACTGCGTAACCAACTGGTGCCGGACGTCGAGGGTGGCGTCACCCGCTATCTGCCGACCGACGAGCAGATGAGTATCTACGACGCCGCGCAGAAGTACGCGGAGGACGGCACACCGCTGGTCGTGCTCGCGGGCGCGGAGTACGGGTCGGGCTCGTCGCGTGACTGGGCGGCCAAGGGCACGTTGCTGTTGGGGGTGCGCGCGGTGATCGCGCAGTCGTACGAGCGCATCCACCGCTCCAACCTCATCGGTATGGGCGTGCTGCCGTTGCAGTTCCCGGAGGGCGAGTCGGCGCAGAGCCTCGGCCTGACGGGGGAGGAGGAATTCACCATCACCGGTCTGGCGGACAGCGACGAGATCCCCGAGACCGTGCACGTGAAGGCGGGGGACACGGAGTTCGACGCGACGGTGCGCATCGACACCCCCGCCGAGGCCGAGTACTTCCAGCACGGCGGAATCCTGAAGTACGTGCTGCGTAAGCAGCTCGCGCAGTAGGCAGCGACAGACGGGGGCTCGTGGCTACTGCGCCGCGAGCCCCCGTTCCGCTGCGGCGGTGCGCACCGCGTCGATCACGAGGCGCAGCGGCGGCCGTTCCGACGCGACCCCGCGATGCGCGATGGAGATCGTGCGCACGAGCGGTTCGGTCAGCGCCACCACCTCGACCCCGGGTGAGCTCAACGTCAGCCCGAGATCGGAGACGAGCGTGACACCCAGCCCCGCGGCGACCATCGCCAGCGCCGTCGCCTGCTCACCGACCTCGTGGTTGATCCTCGGCTCGAACCCCGCACGTTGACACGCGAGGCTCACCGCGCGGCCGAAGTGCGAGTTCGGGCCGGCCAATACCCACGGATGCTCGGCGAGGTCGGCGAGTGCGATGGTGCCCGCCGGCACCGTCCCGGGCGGCACCGCGGCGTGCAGTCGCTCGACCGCGATCACCACCTTGGTCAGCTCCGGATCCCACAACATCGGGTAGCCGGAGTATTCGATGACGAACGAGAAGTCCAGCGATCCGTCACGGACGGCGCCGGCGGTCTCCTCGGGGGCGAGCTCTCGCGTGCGGACCTCGATGCCGGGATGCTCGGTGGCCAGCAATGCCAGCGCGCTGGGGATCAGAGTGGATGCGACGGAGGCCCATACCCCGGCGGTCAGGCGCGCGGTGACCCCGTCGCGGGTCTGTTCGAGCGCGGTCGTCGCGCGCTCCACCGACTGCAGGATCTCCTCGGCGTGTTCGGCGAGCAGCACGCCCGCCTCCGTCAACTGGACCCGACGTCCCCTTCGCTCGAAAAGCGTTGCGCCGACGTCCCGTTCGAGTTGGGTGAGCTGTTGCGAGACAGCCGAGGTGGTGTAATGCAGGGCGAGTGCGGCAGCCGTGACGGTGCCTCGGCGATGCAGTTCTCGAAGCATCCGTAACCGGCGCAGGGACAACTCCATGCCGTCAGCGTAGGGCGCGCCCGGGGACCTGCAACCGCTGTGAGCTCGCGTTGTGTAGAAATCGTGAACTCCGACCTTCGAGTTTCGTAACTGGACGCCCCGCGCCGCCCCCGGGCACGCTGGCGTCACCGGCCGAATCGACGTAGTGACGGCTCTGACGAACGGGGGACCGCATATGACCACCATGGCAACACGCGTCGACGCGGTGGACACCCGCAGGGACGAACCCTTCCTGCGTCTCACCTGGACGGACCCGATGACAGGTGCGCACGGCTATCTCGTCGTCCACACCCTGGTGGGCGATCTGGCGACCGGTGGCACCCGCATGCGGGCCGGGTGCACGATGTCGGAGGTCGAGGACCTGGCGCGCGGCATGGCCGCGAAGACCGCGGTGTTCGACCTGCCGGTGGGCGGCGCGAAGGGCGGGATCGACTTCGACCCGAAGGACCCCCGTGCCGTCGATGTGCTGCAGCGCTTCTGCCAGGCGATGCGTCCCTGGTTGAACGCGCACTGGTCACCGCCGAGGACCTGGGCGTTCCCCAGCACCTCCTCGACGAGGTCTTCGAGCGGCTGGGACTGCACCAGTCCTTCCACGCCGCGATCAACCGTGCGGCAGACCCGGCGATCACCTTGGAGCGGGTACGCACCTCCCTGAACGCGCCGGTCTACGGCGGCTTCCTGCTGGGTGACGTGATCGGTGGTTACGGCGTCGCGCAGGCCTGCATCGCCACCGCGAACGCATACCGCTGGGCACCGGTCGAGACCACCGTCGCGATCCAGGGAATCGGCACGATGGGTGGCGGCGCCGCCTGGTATCTGCACGAAGCGGGCATGCGCGTGACCGTCGTCGCCGATGCCGCAGGAACACTGTATTGCGCTGACGGACTGGACATCCCGGCACTGCTCGACCTTCGCGACGAGTACGGGGAGATCGACCGGTCCCGCGTCCCGTCGCACGTCGAACAACTGCCGCGCGACGCGGTGATCGGCATTCCCGCCGACATCTTCGTCCCCGCCGCCATCTCTTACGCCATCACGGCGGAGAACGTCGACCGGGTCGCCGGGCGGGTCGTCATCGAGGCCGCGAACTCCGCGACGACACCGGACGCCGAAGCTGTGCTCACCGCACGGGGTATCCCGGTGATCCCGGATTTCGTCGCCAACGCCGGCGCGGTCGCGTGGGCGTGGTGGGTGCTCCTCGGGTGGGTGGGGACCGATCCGGAGGATTCGTTCCAGCGCCTGCGCACCGAGATGCTGACCAAGATCACGTTGCTGGTCGAGCGGTGGGCGCTCGATCGGGTGCCGCCGCGGCAGACGGCACGCGAACTCGGCGCGACCAACCACGCGCCGACGGCCTCGCGCACGGTCACCATCCCCTGATACTGTCACCTCACTTATTTCTGCAGGTCAGCGCCTTTTCGATGAGGATCGGCGGAAATGCCGGTGGACGTCGTCCGGGTCCGGAAACGCGCATGTCGATCAAGACTTCTAAGGTGGACATGCCCGTCTCCGTGGACGGGTGGAAGGACGTCCGCAAGGGTGAGTGGAGTGCAAGTGGAGTCAGGCGAGAGCGAACCCGAATTGAGGGATCGCGTGCAGCGCCTGCTTGCCTTCCTGGCCGAGCTCGTCAAGGCCCGCAGCGCGCCCGTCCGCGTCGTCGACAAACACCGCGCCGTGATGTCCCTCGAGGAGGGAAACATCAGGGCCGGCCTGCGTGCCCACGCCGCATCGGGCGACATCGTCCTGCGCGCGCGTCGCGTTCAGCTCGAAGAGCCCCCGCGCCCGCCCGCTGAGCTCGCGAAGTACGTGCACGGGGACATCGCGGATTCCGCCGTCGAGCCCGAACTCGACCCCCAGGCCATCGGCATCGACGGTCTCGACGCCTGGCTGACGGAATGGCGGACGTGGGCGGTCGTCGATCGCGAACGGCAGGCCGCCTCGCATCTGTATTCCTTCCTGCAGCGAGCCATGCTCGACCTCGAGGACCAGCCCGAATCGCTGGAACTCGTCGTCGCGTCGGGTCTGCTGCACCTCTCGGAGGGTGTGGCGGGCGCGCGGGTCCACACGCACCTGATCACTCAAGCCGCGCTCATCGAGCGGCAGGGCGATTCCGGCGACCTGGTGGTCCGGCTGAGTCCCAGCGCGGGGCCGTCGCTCGAAGACGTCCAGCTCCTCACCGGACTGGAGGTCTTCGACCCGACGAGTGTCCGCGAACTGCACGATGCGCTCGTCACCCAGGTTGCGTCGCCCCTCGACCCCGCGGCCCGCGCGTTCTTGAAGAGCTGGGCCGAGCGTGCGCTCACCGTGCCGGTCGACGTCGTCGATCGTGCGGACGAAGCGTCGTCGTCGGATGCATTCGTGACGCCGTCGCCGGTCCTCGTGCTGCGCAAGCGTGGCGCGCACGCGCTCATCGAGTACTACAACCGCATGACCGAGGCGGCCGCCGAGGAGTCGAATCCGGTGCCGCTCGGGCTGGCGCAGCTCGTCGAAGCGATCGAACCGGCCGACCGGGTCGCGTGGCTCGACCGCATCGGCACGCCGTCGGCCGAGTTCACCGGGGAGCAGTTGCTGCCGCTGCCCGCGAACGAGGAACAGCGCGACATCATCGACCGGCTCGCCGGCGACAGCGGTGTCGTGGTCGAGGGTCCGCCGGGTACGGGCAAGACCCACACCATCGCCAATATCGTCGCGGCGCTACTCGCGCGTGGGCAGCGTGTGCTGGTCACCAGTGAGAAGGCGCAGGCGCTGCGTGTGCTCCGGGAGAAGCTCCCGTCCGAGCTGCAGGAACTGTGCGTGGCCGTCACCGACCCGGTGCACGGCGGCACGGTCGAACTCACTCGCAGTGTCAGCGAAATCGCCATCCGCAAGGCACAATTCAACGTTCGGCGCGCGCAGGAACGTATCGACGTGCTCACCACGCGACGCAACGACGCACTCGAGCGTCGCGCGACGCTGATGGAACAGATCCGGCAGGCGCGCGCGGAGGAGACCGAGGCCCACGCCGATGTCGCCGCCGGCTACGAGGGGACGGCCGCGTCGATCGTCCGGCGGGTCCGCGCGCACGAATCCAAGTACGCGTGGTTGCCCGCGCCTCTGCTCACCGACACCCCACCGCTGACGGTCGACGAACTCGTCACCCTTCACTCGTTGCATCAGCGGTCGAGCGTCGAGCGCGCGCGCCGTCGCCAGCAGCGCTTCCCCGAATTGTCCCTGCCCACCCAGAGGGAACTGCAGTACGCGTGCGCCGCCGTCTCCCAGGCGTCGAGCGGCACGACCAACGGCGAGACACAGGGGCTGTTGCGGGTCCTCGAGGGTGCATCGCTCGAAGCACTCGGCCGCATCCGCGACCTGTGCGAGCAACTGCAGGGTGCCCTCGAGGACGCGGACCGGCTCGACGCCCGAATCCAACGCGTCGCCGACGACGTCCTGTCGGGCCGGGCCCAGCACCTGTGGGGGAAGACCGCCGAGCTCGCCAGGCTCGTGCAGGCCGCGCAGGAGGCCGACCGGATCGTCGGTGCCAGCTCGGTGGACACCTCCGTGACGGGACGTCAGGCCTTCGAGGCGTACGACGCGCTCGCCCGCAAGCTCGAGGCCGGCGACACGTGGCGCAGCGGATTCACCCGGTTCCGGCGCAGCGACGAGCAATCCGCCGTCGAGGCGCTCGGTGAGATCGCGACCGTCGAGGGTGTCGCCGCCACCACCGCCCAGACGGCGCGCATCGTCGCCGAACACCTTCGTGCGCTCGAGGCGATCCGGGTCGCGCGGGTGGTCCTCCGCGACCTCGGTATCGACATCGAACTCGACGAGTCGCGCAGCCGCGCGGTCGGCACCCTCGCGTTCCTCGACCGCGACCGTGCCATCGTCGACAATCTCGTGGCGCGGGTACACGACGTCGAAACGGCACTGCGCGAGGTTCATCCGGGGGCGCCGCGGATCACGAGCATCGAGCAGGCGCGGTCCACCGCCGAGTCGGCACGGACCATCGCCGCCGCGGGCACCGCCGAAGCGAGTAAGAACTGGCTCGAATCCATCGGCATGTACGTGCGGAGTCAGATCTCCGGGGGAGCGTCGCCCGAAGGACGCGCGCTGGCCCGCGCCTTCCACGACGCCGACTTCGACGCCATCAACGCGGCCCTGGATGCGTGGGACCGGGCGGCGGGGGAGCAGCGTGAGGAACTGGAACTCGTCTCCCTCCACGCGCGCCTGACCACCGCAGCACCCGCACTCGCTCAGGCCCTCGCGGAGAATCCGTTGAGCCTGGCCTGGCCGGTTCGTCTCGCCGACATCGACGAGGCGTGGGCGTGGCGACGCGCCGACGAATGGGTGCGACGCTTCCACGAGCGCAGCGACGACGGACAGTTCGAACGCGACCTCGACGCACTCGAGAAGGACATCGCGCGACTCACGACCGAACTCGTCGAGGAGAAGGCATGGAGCGCGTGTCTCGACCGCACCACGGCCGAGCAGGTGCAGGCGCTCCATTCGTACCGCGATCACATCGCGAGCATCGGTAAGGGCACCGGCCGCTACGCGGAGCGCTATCGGGCGGCAGCGCGCGAGGCCATGCAGGTCGCGCAGGGGGCGGTGCCGGCCTGGGTGATGCCGCTGCAGCAGGTGCTGGCTTCGATTCCGCCCGAACAGAATTCGTTCGACGTCGTCATCGTCGACGAAGCGAGCCAGACCGACATCAGCAGCCTGTTCTTGCTGTGGCTGGCGCCGCGCGTGATCGTCGTCGGCGACGACAAGCAGTGTGCACCGAGCGCGGTGTCGCTCGGTGCGCTCGACGGGGTGTTCAGCCGCCTCGATTCGTATCTGCCCGACATCCCGAACTACCTGCGCGACAGCTTCACTCCGCGGTCGAGTCTGTTCTCGTTGCTACGGTCGAGGTTCGGCAGCATCGTCCGGTTGCGCGAGCACTTCCGGTCGATGCCGGAGATCATCGCGTGGTCCAGCGACCAGTTCTACGCCGACGACCCGCTGGTCCCCATGCGGCAGTACGGCTCCGATCGTCTGCAGCCGCTACGCACCACGCTCGTCGAGGACGGGGCCGTCACCGGGCAGAACTCGACGCTGACGAACTACGCCGAGGCACATGCCCTGGTCGACACGCTCGTGAAGTACGTCGAGGACCCGGCCTACGACGGCAAGACCTTCGGTGTCGTGGTGCTGCAGGGGCAGTTGCAGGTCGACATCATCCAGAACGAACTGCTGGACCGCCTCACGCCGGAGCAGTGGGACGAACGCAGGCTCCGCGTCGGCACGCCCCCGGACTTCCAGGGCGACGAGCGGAACGTGGTGTTCTTGTCGATGGTCGTGGCGCCCGAACAGAACATCGCGGCGTTGACCCGGACCGAATACCAGCGACGCTTCAACGTTGCGGCCTCGCGTGCCCAGGACCAGCTGTGGCTGTTCCACTCGAGGACAATCGACACGCTGCGTCGCACCGACCTGCGGTACTCGCTGCTCACCCACATGCGGACGACGTCCCCGCGGCCGGCCGAGCCGATGCCCGACGGCGTGACGCGCGACGAGCGGCACGAAGCGTTCGACAGCCTCTTCCAGCAGGACGTCTTCCTCGACGTCGCCGCTCGCGGCTATCACGTGAACCCGCGGGTCGAGGTGAACGGTCACTTCATCGATCTGGTCGTGACCGGGGCGGCAGGCAAGCTGGCAGTTGCTTGTGACGACGAACAGTGGCACACGAGCCCCGAACGGCAGAGCGCCGATCTGGAGCGGGAGCGCGAACTGCACCGCAGCGGTTGGAAGTTCTGGCGGGTCCGGGAATCGGAGTACTACCTCGACCCGGTCGCGGCCCTGTCAGGACTCTGGGAGGAGCTGGAGCGTCGCGGAATCACGCCGGGCCGGGTGGATGCAACGGTCGTCGACGACACCGTGGATGCGGGTACACGAACGATGACGGGGATCGGCGACTACTGAGACGACTCGGCCGCCCCAGCGTTCGCGGTGGCCATCGGATGGGGAAAGATCCCCGAAGGCAAGGCCTCCGGGGATCTTTCGTGTGCAGATCTATGACGGCATCGCGATGAACGTCAGCGGATCCGACTTCTCGAATCGGCCGCTGACATTGCCCGCGAGGCCACCTTCGAGTGCCGTGTCGCCCAGGAGATCGAGCTTGCCCGCCGGTGCGCCCTCCGAGAGGTCGAGATCGCTCAGGTCGACCCACACGATGTTGGGGCGCGTCGTCGACTCGAACACGTAGCGCTTCTCGGCGAGGTCGGCCACCGTCTGCCAGATCGTTTGCGAGGCATACGGTTTTCCGGGTTCGGGCACGCGGAACGGCTGCGCGGCATTGCGGATCACGCTGAGAACGCCCGCGATCGCCTGCACCTGGCTCTGCGGTTCCGGCAGACTGCCGACGTAATGCGCTGCGCGAGCGAACCTGTCGGACGCATTACCGGTACCGGGAAGTGGTGCGTCACCGCCGAATCCCTTCACCTTCTTCAGCAGTCCCAGCTGTTCACCGTAGGCGGGAGAGTTCGTCATGACGGCGTAGTCGCGGCTGTGCCAGACCGTCGGTGTGCCGTCGAGGTATTCGATGATCGCGGAGTCGCCGGTCGCGTCGTCGAGTGCGAGATGCACGGCGGGTACCTCACCGGTCGCCGGGTCGCCCAGCGGAACGACCTGCACGCCGGTCTTCTCGATCCAGTCGACGGCCTCGGCGACGGTCGCGAAGTTGTCGAGGAAGTACTGCATCCACACCGCGACACTGAGCGCGGGTCGGCTCTTGTCGTGGGTGCCGTAGTCCGATTCGGTGAGCCACAGGATGTGTCCGCCGAGGCCGGCCTCGTTGAGTCCGTCGACGGTCATCATGTCGTAGGCGCCCGCGACCACACTGCCGTACTTCGAGGTCCACGAGAGTTGTCCACCGACACCGTCGTCGCGGGTGATGCCACGGGGGAGCGCCCACAGATTGGTGGCGGTTTCGCGGTGGTAATCCATGTTGCGTCCCACGAGCACTTGACCGGACGGGCCGTTCCACACAACTCGTGTGCACATATGCGCCACCTTCAGGCGGTAGATCCGTGTCGACGAATTATCTCCTCGTGAATCGACGTACTCCGGTTCGCATTCCTGTGTCGATTCACAAGCGATATCGAGGTTGTATCACGAGGTGGTGCGAGAAATCTGGAGAAAACTCGGTTCGCCGGATTAGGCGGGAGGGTGAATTCTTCTCGTCACCCGTCCGACGACAGTGCGTCGAAGACCGCCTTCACGCGCACCTCGTCCTCGATGCCGAGAATGTCCGCCCAGAAAAATCCCGCCTCGGTCGTGTAGGCGTGGCCGTGCCCGCCGGGGACTTCGGCGGCAAACACCATGTCCAGGGTGACCTGCCAGAACGTCACGAACGGAATCCACGTCATCCCCTTGTCGATGTCGGCGCCGCGTTCCTCGCGCAACCAATCCGGGCGGTGCCGAACAAGCTGGGAGGACCACCACACGATCGGATCGCTGGGATGCTGCCAGTACACGATGCGGGGAGATTCCCAGTCGCGGAGGCCGTCGAGATCGGTGAGGTCGTCGGGAGTCGCAGCGAATCGCACGTTCTGGCCACCGTAGATGACCGGAAGAATTTCGCGGCTGCCGGGATCGCGCGAATCGGTGATACGTCGCCACTGCTCCGTGAAATTCGGTGTGCCCACCCACAGTGCGCCGTCGGTTCGGGTGATCATGTCCTGCACGCCGGCGAAGGCCGATTGACCTCCGTACGAGCCCAGCGATTCCCCGAAGACGAGCAACTTCGGCCGGGTTTCCGGATCGAGAACACCCCACCTCGCGTACACCGCCTCGAACAACGCGCGACCTGCATTGCGGGGCGAGACCCGATCGGCGAGGAAAGCCAGGGGACTGGCGAGGAACGAATACTGCATGGCCGCGATGGCAGAGTTGCCGTCGGAGAGGTATTCCAGTGCGGCGGCGACGTCCTGGTTGACCCAGCCACGACCGGTCGTCGTGGCCACGGCGAGGTACTCGCGGTCGAAGGCACCGGTGCGGTCGAGTTCAGCAACGACATGCGAGGCGAGCACCTCCATCTCGTCGTAGTCCGTGTAACCGTCGAGACTGTCCAGGGAGCGGTACCCGGCGTAGACGCGGATCGGCATCATCGCGGGTTCCCCGGTCACCGCGGTGATCTCCTCCGGAGACGGACCGCCTGCGACGAACGTGCGGCCCTCACGGCCCAGCGAATCCCACGGTTCGAGCGACGCGTCCGACCCGGATCGTTCCGGTGCCTGCGGCTGCTCGACCCCGTCTGCAGTGCCTTCGTCCACAGCCATCGCCGATCCGTTGGCGATCCGCGCGATCTCCACCGACAGCAGACCTTCCACCGCCCAGAACATGATCAGCCCGACCAGCACGACACTCACGATGCGCGCCAGGGGAGCCGGCAGCACGCGGACGACGAGTCCGGTGACCCATTGCGCCACGTGCCGCAGACCGCGGCCGATGACGAGCAGGAGCAGCGTCACCACCACGGCGACGAGCAGCACACCCGGATAGTCCCAGCTACTGCCGGGATCCATCCCGACGAGTTCGCGGCTGATGTCCTGCCACCACGAACCGAGGACGAGGAAGGTCGGCACCACCACGACGGCGACCGCTGCGAGCAGGTACCAACCGACCTTCTTCACGGTCGCCGACCAGTTCGTCTCGAAGCCGCACTTGCGGACGATCCACGCGACGAGCACGCCGATGCCGTAGCCCGTGATGACGCTGATGCCGGTCGCGACACCCTGCAGGTACCAGGGGCGTGGAAGCAGGGACGGCGACAGCGACCAGCAGTAGAACAGCAACGCGACGGCGAGGCCGACCGGATGGAACCGGCCCAGCCATCGCAGGATCCCGTCCTTCAGCCGAACCGAGAACGATGGGGATGGCTCGAGAGGTGCGGGCTGTGTATCGAGGGTCGTGGTCATCGGCGGTCGCTTTCGTCGGTACCAGGGCGCAGGAAGGCATGGCGAAGAGACGGAATGCGAAGCCGTAGGGAAGAAGCTAGCAGAGCCTCGGGCAGCGTGCCGTGCTCGACTACTCGTCTGCGGTGTTCAACTGTTCGACGGCGTCGGCGATCCGCTGCGTGTCGGTGAGCGTCCACCCCTCAGGTGACGTCACGGCGGCCCAGCCGTAGGGGATGAGGTCCTCGTAGTTGTGGCCGTGACCGACGGGTGGCGACGTGCCGACCATGATGTCGGCCGCGACCTGAGCGAAGGTGACGATGGGGTACCACCGCATCGACGGTGAGCGATCCGTGCCCGGAGGTTCGGCGAGCCAGTCGGGTCGCTCGAAGAGCAGTCCCGGTCCCCACCACACCACCGGATCGGACGCATGCTGCAGATACAGGACCCGCGGGTCGTTCCACGGTCCTTGCTGGTCCTCGAGCGTCTGCAGGTCGGAGGCGAACCGCACCGCGACGCCGTCCTCGTAGACGGGCAGGACCTCGGGGCTGCCGGGATCACGATGGTCGACGATGCTGCGCCACAGCTGGTTCGAGTTCGGAGGTCCGACGAACAGCGCGCCGTCGATCTGGTTGCGCATGTCAGTGAGGTCGTCGAAGGCGGCTTCGGCGGATTGCGAGCCGAGGCTCTCGCCGTAGACGACGAGCTTGGGTCGCTGGTCCTCCGGCAGTTGCGACCAGCGTTCGTGGACACCGTTGATCAGTGTGTTGCCGGCGGCCTTGGCGGCGGAGCCGTCGACGAGGAAGGAGATCCAGCTCGGCAGGAAGGAGTACTGGATCGCGGCGATCGCCGAGTTGCCGTTGTAGATCGCTTCGATCGAGTCGGCGGCGAACGGGTTCACCCACCCGGTCCCGGTGGTGCCGGCGACGACGAGGATCTCGCGCTCCCACGCCTTCGTGCGGTCGAGTTCGTCGAGGATCAGCTGCACCTGCTCATCGGTGGTGCCGTCGGCTTCGAGTCCCGCGTACACCCGTACGGGTTCGAGAGCGGGAGCGTCGTTCAGTTCGGTCAACTGCTCGGCGTCCATCCCACCGGCGACGAACGTGCGTCCCTGACGCCCGAGACTCTCCCACGACGACGTCGACGCCGGGCTGCCCGATCGCTCGGGAATTTGCGGCTGCTCCACGCCGGGGTCGGTGCTGTTGTTGTCGGCGGCGAACACGATGCGTGCCGCCATAGAACTGCTCGCGAGCAGAACCTGATCGACGAACACCACCACCGCGAGCACGAGGATCACCGGTGCGAGAACGCCGGCCGCGACGACCGGAACACGCAGGCGAGTCGCGAGGAACTCCGCGAAGCGTCGTCCGACCCACCGCAATCCGCGTGCGATGTAGAGGAGGGCGGCGAAGAGCGCGACGCTCACCAGGCCCGTGCGCAGATACGCGAAGCCCGTCGTGGTTTCGATGCCCATGAGTGCACGGATCTCGTTCTGCCATCCCGCCGCGGCGAGCAGACTCCCCAGAAGTGTTCCCACGGCAACGAGGGCGACCACCACTTCGGCGATGCGTCGGACCGTGTGGCGGCGTCGCCACCACGTGAGACGCGGAGCGATCCATCGCCGCGCGGGAAAGGCGACGAGCACACCGATGCCGTAACCGACGATGCCCGTCACGCCACTGATCAGGCCCTGGAAATACCCCTCACGGGGGATGAGGGACGGGCTCAGGCTCCACGCGAAGAAGAGCAGGGCGACGACGAGGCCGACGAAGTCGAGGCCGAAGACGGAGAGGTGACGTCGGGTGTTTTCACTCGACTCGTCGATTTCGAGGGGGGTGGCGGGAGCGGTCACGGTGCGACAGTAACTAATACGGAACGTGTACGCCGTCTATCGACCCTCCGCGCGATGGGGGTATGTCGGTAGGGCCTATCTGCGACTCAGGTAATTTACGCTCGGATCTCAGGCTCCGCCGCCTACCCACGAACTCATCTTTTCAAAGTCGGTGCGCGCCTGGCCCGTCCCCAGACCTTCACCCGTCATCGTCCTCCCCTCGCCCTGAGCTCTCACCTGAGCGGGTAGGTCGACGATGGGATTGGGAATTCACCGATTGGAGTCGCTTTGCGGTCATGGTCGACTGAGAGAGGCAACGAGACGGCTCAGAGATCCCACACCTGATCGGGATCGTCGAGCGCCGCTCGAATCTGTCCGAGATCACCGAGGTCGGCCAGGGGAGAAGTCTTGGCGATATCGACGATCCCTCGCAGGACCTCGCTGATCACCTGTGAATTCTCTTGCTCCAGTGCCTGATCCAGTCGGGAGAACAACGCATCGAAGGTTGTGCGGCGTTCGGCGAAGGACTGCTCGAAGTAGTCCCTGACGATCGACTCGGCCGACTTGATGCGCTGAACTTCCGCGGTTGCGTATGTGTGCAGGCGGGTGCGTTTCGTTTGTTCGACGGCGTGGATCTCGATGCATTCCTGCGCGGCGGTGACCAGCTGCGAGAGCGCTGCGAAACCGTCGACCGCAGCAATCTTGCGTTTCACCGAGCCCAGTACCTCGCCCTCGTACACCTTCCGGTCAGCCTTGTTCGGCGCCACGGTCGTCTCCTTCTGTCATCGGGCGGTACCGCACCGTCAGATTTGCGCTGTTCTCGGTCAGTTCGCCGTCTTCGTCGAGAATGGGGGTCGCGGCGACATCCCGGACGGCCACGGACAATGCCATCGCCTTCTGGAAGCGCGACGCATGAGCCCGTGCATCGAAGGGCTCGGACTCGAGCACGTCCAGGGCTGCGACTGCTTTGACGGTCAGTGCGCCGAGCACGGAGCGCAATTCGTCGATGCGGTGGTCGACGGCGGTCAGGAGAGTGTCGGTGGTGCCCAATTCGGCATTCGCAATGTCGATCTTGGCTTGGAACTCGGCCGCTTCGGTGAGTGCCTTCTGGCCTTGCCCCTTGATGACGAAGCCGCTGATGAGGAGAGCGGGGCCGATCGTCACCACATTCAACGCTGCCGCGCCGAGTGCCACACCGCCACCACCGGCGGACAGCGCGCCTCCACCGAGCCATGCCATTGCGGCGCTCTGTGCGGCTGCTCCCGAGAGACCGGATATGGCGGCCCCTGTGCTTGCAACACCGAAGCTCGTGGCGGCCGCCGATACTGCGGATGCGGTGCCGACACCGGTCGCAACCGATGCCATGGCTCCGCCGAGCCAACCTCCCAGATTCAGGTCGAGGCCGTTCGGTCCGTCGACCTGCGTGATGCCGGCCTGGAGACCGTCGGCCAGCAGCCGCTCGTTCTCCCGCACCTGCTTCTCGTATCGCCGCAAGAACTCCGCCATGCGGATGACGACGTCGGTCAACGCCTGTTGCTGCTGCCCGCCCAGCGCTTCGAGCTGGGTGTTGGTCTTCCCGACTCGTTCTACGATCGCGTCGCGGCGCTTGATGTACTGCTCGTGAGCCCTGCGCAGTTGGTCCGCTGCTTTCTTACGGTCGGCTATGCCTTTGCCGCCAAGGGCGACGCCGCCGCCGCCCGTCACGGCGCCGATGGCGATCAGTGCGGCCGGAATCAGAGGTAGGACCATGAGCTCTCCTTCGTGTGGTCGGCACAGTGTGCCACTCGACCCGGACAAATCAACCCCTCGGTCCCGTCTGAATGGCATGGACGGTCGGATGGGCAGGAGAGGGGCGAATCGTCGAGATCTCAGCGCCTGCAGGGACTAAATCCTCTGCGTCGACAGGACCAACAGCGCATGATATTACGTTGGGGTAACGATCTCTGCACCACGCGTAACAAGAGACATTTGGTCCCCGATGGACTGGCGAACAGCCGATGCTCGCTAGATGCAGTGGCGCTGCGACGGTCCGGACTAGAAACGAAAGAAGCCTGTGCAGTCACTCTCAGCCTCATTCGATTCCAGAGTGCCCTCGGTAGCGCGAAGGGGAGGCACACAAGCGAGCATCGCCGTCGGCGTTGGCCGTTGGAGTGCTACGGACGCCGGTTCAAGACCGGGACTTTCACATCGGGGGGCGTCTTCGCCGGCATTCGCACTGACGACGATTGAAAGTCGAGGTGTCCTAGGGTCTGGAGAGTCGATTATTGCCTATGGAGGCCGCAAGGATCTCGTCTTCGTTCACAAGTGCGAGGGGGACCGCTTCGCCTCACGGCGCAGACTGCACTTTCATATTCGTCAGGACGCCCAATATCTGAACGGGACGCACGGACCTGTAAGTCAAAGGGCATGCCACCCGACTGGAAGAGATGATCTCATTGCGTCAGCGGGACCCTTTGTTCATGTTGTGGCTGAAGCAAGTCAACGAGATAGCCAATTTCAGATGCAAATGAATTTGAGGACCCGAACGCAACCGCAATCTACTTATTGCGCGCAGGTATAAAGTAGGAGGAATTATGTCGAGAAAGATTCAAGATATTCCGGCCACTGCCCACTTTGACTTCTTGCATGGAAGCTACAGCTCTGCGAAGTGGCAGATTCCGTATTTCGTAACTACGGTTAGCTTGAAGGACGCGGCGGAGCATCTACACCTCACCTCTGAGATCCCGGGATCGGAAGACATACTGTGGAGTATCGATGAGCTGTACCAGCGCGACATAAACTGGAATCGAGTCGAACGCCAGATCGTTCCATACTTGAGAAATGCGGAAGTTCCTCAATTTTTCAATGCAATTACTATTGCACTACTCCCTCGCGACCTGGGAGCGGCAAAAATTGGCGATGGGTTTGATCGTGCTGATGGTTGGAATCCGCCGAACCTGGAGTCCCCGCCCAATTATGAAAAGGTTCTCAAAGTCGGCCCTATCACCCTAGGGTTTTGGGACGATTGGAATGGTCCGCATGATATCGGCTTCCGTAGCGGAAGAATGCGCTGGAACAAGGACCAGGTATTCGGAGTGGCAATCGACGGGCAACATCGGCTTGCGGCGATCAAGAGTCTGGCATCGGGTTCGGTTGACCCCGCAGTCTCTAGTTCAAGAGTACCGGTAATCTTCCTGCTCTTTGATGAGCGGGTAGGGTTCCAGGCTCCGGGAAATCCTGAGACGGTCGAGATTCTTCGTCGACTCTTCATTGATTTGAACAAGCATTCTCAGACCGTGAGCCGCGGACGGCAGATTCTGCTGGATGATCGCGATCCGCATGCGGTCTGCGTCAGGAAGATCGTGTCCGAGCGTCTGAGCGACACGATCGATTCTTTGAACGACTCTTCGCCTCGCATGCCACTGTCACTGATCGACTGGCACTCGGAGCAGGCAAAGTTCGATACAGGACCGTATATCTCGACTGTCCTCGGGTTGGACTGGGCAGTCACGAAGATCTTGGGAACGAAACCAATTTCGGACTGGACCGACTACAACGCGATCGGAAAGCAAATCAAGGCTCTGACCAACCGCCTCGGCGTCAACCTCAACGCTGCTTCCGCGCGTTTGCAAGATCAAGCAGCGCTTAGTATGACACCGTTTGTCTATTCAGACGAGGACTTGAGAGAGATATCGGACGCATTCGCCGACGCCTGGTCGCCGGCTGTTATCCATCTTCTTACTAAGTTTCAACCTTATGCCGATCTCGTTAAGTTGAGAAGCGGTGAAGGGACTCTTTCTCTCCAGTTCCAAGAATGGTATCGGCTGCACGAGGCGAAAGAAAAGGAAAAAAACGCCGGGGGGCATGCGGCACAAAACTACGGAAAATTTATTCAACGAGTTTCGTCTAGAGTGGAAAACCCGGTCGGTGAAACCACGCTTCTCTCCCGGTTGTATAAGATCGATGGATTCAAGCGTGATTCGCTTGCGTTCAATGTCGTGTTTCAGCGCGCTCTAATGGAAGCCTTGCTCGACTATGCAAAGTTCGATAGCGCACAAGTGAATGAGCTTGTACCCGACGAGGATTCAGAGCCTGTTGATTTCGCCGATGCGGAATGGGATATTGATGAGCTCACGTCGAACGCAGGGGTGGTTGGGTCCCCAGGTAGAAGTCCAGTGTCTGTGTGAGTTTCGTGTCCGAGAATGGACACAGGAGGAAATTCACGAATCATGGCACGCAGACACACCCCCGAGCAGGTCATCGCCAAAGTCCGGCAGGGCCAGAAAATGCTCAATGACGGACGCCCGATGGTCGAGGTCATCAAGGAGCTTCAGGTCACCGAGGCGACTTGGTACCGCTGGCTGAACCAGTACGGGTCCGAGAAGAACGCCGAGGCGTCCAAACGGACCAAGGAGCTGGAGAAGGAGAACGCCCGGCTCAAGCGCCTGCTGGCCGAGAAGGAACTGGCCATCGACATCCTCAACGAGGTGGCCAAGGGAAAATTCTAAGCCCCGAACCCCGCCGCCGTGCCGTGCGCATGGCGGTGGAGAAGTTCGGGGCTTCCGAACGCTTCGCGTGCGCGCTTCTGGGCCAGAACCGGTCCGCGTTCCGCAAGAAGAAGCCCGACATGGGCTTCGAGGAAATGCAGCTCCGCGCAGCCTTGCGCGCCGTCGCCGGCAAGCACCCCGCGTGGGGCTGGCGGAAGGCCCGCTGGCACCTGCTCGCCCAGCCGGAGTGGGACGGCGTGGCGCTGAACAGGAAGCGGGTACGCCGGCTCTGGCGCGACGAAGGGCTCACCTGCAAACCCAAGGCGCGGAAGAAACGCCGCACCGGGCCCGGAGCCGGGGAGCAGAAACGCCTCACAGCCGAATACCCCATGCACGTGGTCAGCTTCGACTTCCAGTCCGACGTGACTTCCTGCGGCCGGCACATCCGGTTCTTCAACGTCATCGACGAATACACCCGCACCGCGCTGGCGATCATCCCGCGCCGGTCGTTCAAGGCCGCCGACGTGGTCGCGGTGCTGGAGAACATCATCGCCGAAACCGGCACCGCCCCAACCTACGTCCGGTGCGACAACGGGCCCGAATTCACCGCTGAGGCACTGGTCACCTGGTGCAACACCGCCGGGGTCGACACCGCATTCATCGACCCGGGATCACCCTGGCAGAACGGCTTCATCGAATCCTTCAACGCCCAATTCAGAAGGGAACAACTCTCCGGAGAAATCATGGACAGCATGGCCGAAGCGAAGTATTTGGCCGAGGAATGGAAAGCTATCTACAATCATGAACGGCCCCACGGATCCCTGGACGGCATGACGCCGCAGCGCTACTGGGAAACCTGGACGCAAGAAAACCAATTAGCTATCGCATAGACGCTGGACTGCTATCGGGGGCCCAACCAGGGGAGGCTGTAGTATATTCGGGCGATGTTCCGTCGGGAAACGGATCCGCTAAAACCGCGAACCGAACCCAAGAAATAAAACTGCAGACCGAATCCAGGGTGATCGAGTACATCCGATCGTTGAATAGAATCATCTCGGCAGTTCCTGATCTGCTCAATATCGAGATGAAGTTTGAACCGCCGGAACGCGCAGGAACCCATCTGTTTTGGCTTGGATCTTTGCGCAAGTTCGACGGTGGTATTGATTTTACACAAAGCGCCTCTGCTCGGGCGAAAGATGTTCTGTTCATTTCGGCTGCAATGTGTCTTTATGATGATCGCCTTGATCCGGATAGTCCCTCGGATTTTGACAAATTCTGGAGCGAGTGTCGCGACCCTAACGGCCCTGCTGTTTGTCGAGCTGTATACAAGGCGCTCTTGAGGCAGTCTAGCGAGCAGGCAATCGGGGGACGAATCCTCAAGTCGAGACAAGAAGAGTACAACTGTGACGCAGCGGAAGAAGAGCTGTACTGGCGCTTCCGCTACCTGTGGGAGAGCGTGGGGCTGTAGTGGGTTCGCTCCGGTATGAGGTCGAACGTCTGTGGGAGATGCTCGCTCCTCACTATCAGTTGTCGTCTATTGAAGGCTTGGCGGTGAGCGACAGACCGTCAGGATCAAACAGGCAGTCGCAGTCTGTCGCGCTCATACGGTCGGAAGTTCGGCCAGAGCTTTTTGACTATCAGCGTGATCTGGTCGACAGTGCACTGGAAATATTGTCGGTGGGGAATGAGGCTTTGTTGTCACTCCCCACCGGCGGTGGTAAGACTCGAACCGGAGTAGTTGCCTGTCTCGACGCACTTACGGATCTCGACCACAATCGGCTCGTCTGGTTGGCACCATCGAACGAATTGGTCGATCAGGCGTTCCGTTCTTTCGAACACCTTTGGACTCTGCACGGCCGAGCGCCGGACGTGATGCTGACGCGAAGTTTTGAAGAATCTGCCGAAAGAGTAGTACTGGTAACGACTCCCCAGGCGGCATATGCGCGCATGCGGATGGGCATTGAATTGGGTTCCTGGGATGCTGTGGTGTTCGATGAGGCCCACCAGCTCGCTGCGAGGACCTACGAGGAGTCGGTCCGGCAACTTCGCTCGCGATCGGTTACGAATACTAATCGAAGACGCGGTCTTCTAGGGTTATCGGCCACGCCCGGACGAGCGAAAGAGGAGGGCACTCAGAGCCTGGTGAACCTATTTGGCCGGCGCCTTCTGAAAAGCGAGAGGCTAGGAACGAATCCTGTCCTGACTCTCCAACGTCGCGGAGTCCTTGCGCGCTTGGAGTTCCGGCGAATGACCAAACGCGATTTAGCTTCCCAAGACGAGGTCGGTCGCATCAAGGTTGCTGTGAACGCGGCCAAGGCACTCGTGGGATCGGGTCGTCATGTCCTCGCATTTACATCGAGCGTTGCGGGAGCGATCTGCATGGCGGAGATACTTCGTAGTGTGGGAGTGGCCGCGAGAGCTGTGCATTCACAGATGTCCACGCAGGAACGAGTCGATGCACTCGACTCATTCGCTCGGTACGAAACCAAGATTCTGATTAATCAGCGCCTTCTCGCGACTGGGTACGACTGTCCTGCTGTGTCAGACCTGCTGCTGTTAGCCCCGATCGGTAGTCCGATCTTGTTCGAGCAAATAGGGCTCTTCGCAGTTAGCAGTGGCATTGGCGCCGGCTGGGTGCGACCCGACGTGATCGACGAGTGCAGGCCCACCGTACCCGGCGGCGTTGGTTCTCCGGGGTACGGAATCCGAACGCGATGCGGCCGACGTGCTTGACGATGCGGTTGTAGCCTTCACTGCGCGCATTCGACAGGCCGGTGGTGATCGCCAGGATCATCGGTTCTTGCCACGCCGAGACGGTCGTCGCCAGCTTGCCGATCTCCGGGACCCGGCATGCCGCGCAGAACGTGTAGAACCGATACAGTCTGTCCCGGATCTCATGGCGAAGGCCACCACGATCGGTGCAGCGCAACACATCGCGCAGCAGTTCTTTGGCAATCCATGCCGCAGCGATGTCCCCGTGCGGATCCGCGGCGGTCAGCTTCTCGAACAGGGCCGATCGTTGTTCGTTGGTCAGGCGTTCGGAGGCCCGCAACAACCGTCGTCGATTGATCCATTCGACATCGCTCTTGCGGCCGCGCCGACCCCGCTCGGCCTGGGTGACCCTGCGCCGGACGGTATCGACCATCTCGTTGGCCTTCTTGACCAGGTGGAACCGGTCCACCACCAGTTGTGCGTGCGGCAATGCCTCGCGCACCGCCTTCGCATACACCGACGACATGTCGATCGCGACATGGGTGATCTGTGCCTTCCACGTCTCGTCGCGGGCGTCGAACCAGTCGATCACCACCGCGGAGGTGCGTCCGTTGACCTGCGCCAGCAACCCTTGATCGCCGGTCAGGTCGACCAGTCCGGTGTCCCACCGATCCACCCACGACCGCACACCGGTGTCCGGATCGGTTTCCCATTTCGCCTTCCCGCGGCGGGTTTCATCGATCCCGAGCACCATCACCGGCTCAGGCTCGCCGGCCAGGGCGGCGTCGGCGACCACGACGAGGTGGCCGTGGACGGTGTGCCAGGCGCACCCGTAGTCGCCGGCGACCGCGGCGACCGACCGGTCCCCGTCGAGGACGGCGTCGGCCAGCAGCGCCTTCGCTCGGGGCGTGACCCGTGCCCGGGACGGCACCCCCGGCGTCGACTCGGTGAACACCTTACGGCCACAGGAGATATTGGTGCACAACCATTTCCGTTTCCGCCACACCAACAGCGGACGGTCGGGTCCGACCTGCACGTCCCGCGGTCTGGTGGTGACCCAGCCCTTCGAACGCGTGGACTTCTGCCCAGTAGTGCCCCATAGAGTGGTGTAACTCGGTGGCCGAGATCGTCTGCGATTCCGTGTTGTGCACGGGTGTAGAGCGGCCACCGTGTGATCCTTCGAGTCAACCTTCTACCGAATCCTCGAACGGAGTCATCACGATGACCGCACCTCATATTGTCGACCCTGCAGGCCTGCTTGGCCAAGCCCTCGCCGACGCGTCGCCGGATCTGATGCGCGAGCTACTGCAGACCATGATCAACGCATTGCTCTCCGCCGATGCCGACGCCGTGTGCGGCGCCGAGTGGAACGCCCGCTCGGAACAGCGCACCAACCACCGCAACGGCTACCGCCACCGGCCCCTGGATACCCGGGTCGGCACCGTCGACGTCGCCGTCCCGAAGCTGCGCTCGGGCAGCTACTTCCCCGAGTGGCTGCTCGAGCGCCGCAAGCGAGCCGAGTCCGCGCTGATCACCGTCGTAGCCGACTGCTATCTGGCCGGGGTGTCTACCCGCCGGATGGACAAGCTGGTCAAGACCCTGGGTATCGACTCGCTGTCCAAGTCGCAGGTCTCACGCATGGCCCAGGACCTGGACGAGCAGGTCGCCGCGTTCCGGCACCGCCGCCTGGACGAGGCCGGGCCGTTCACCTTCGTCACCGCCGATGCGTTGACGATCAAGGTCCGCGAGAACAAGCAGGTCGTCAAGGCTTCCGTGCTGCTGGCCACCGGCGTCAACGGCGACGGCCACCGCGAGGTGCTGGGCATACAGGTCGCCACCAGTGAGACCACGGCCTCGTGGAACACCTTCTTCGCCGACCTGGTTGCCCGCGGCCTGGGCGGGGTGCGGCTGGTGACCTCCGATGCCCACGCCGGGCTCATCGAGGCGATCGCGGCGAACCTGCCCGGCGCCGCGTGGCAACGCTGCCGCACCCACTACTCGGCGAACCTCATGGCCGTGTGCCCCAAGTCCATGTGGCCGGCCGTGAAGGCGATGCTGCACAGCGTCTACGACCAGCCCACCGCGGAGGCGGTCAACGCGCAATTCGACCGGCTGCTGGAGTACGCCGAGCACCGGCTGCCCGAGGTCGCCGACCACCTCGGCGACGCCCGCGAAGACCTGCTCGCCTTCACCGCATTTCCCGACGACGTGTGGCGACAGATCTGGTCCAACAACCCCAGCTCGGTTAACCGGCCCTCCCACGACACGATCACGGTTGCAGCGTGAGGTCCTGAGCCGACGACCGGTTGAGGCGCATGCTGGCGGTGTCGGCTCCGATCGAAAGGCGGCGGACAATGACCGTTCGGGTGCGCATCAGCAGCAACGGGCATGTGATCGACGGCCAATGGGAAGGATGCGCAGCAGCAAACGCGTTCCTGACGCATCTGGCCGGACGCGGATTCAGTTCGGCAACGGTGCGGGCATATGCGTTCGACGTGCTCAATCTGGCCCGATTCCTGCTCGATCGCGACCTCACGGTGGCTGCGGTGACGCCGGTGACGGTGTTCGAGTGGGTCGACTGGCAGAACGTGCACCGCAAACCCCGCCCAGGCATGGCGACACGAGGTGATCGGGGCACTGCGGCATCGACGATCAACCGACGAGTCGCGGCGATACGCGCATTGTTCGAATACCTGGTGATGACCGGGATACGCACCGAAAATCCGGTGCCCTCACCGCGGCGCGGACAGGGACTGCGACCACCAGCGCGAGGACTGCTCGGACACCTCGGGCCGGGCCGACCCCGAGCCGGAGGCAGGCTGGTACGCCAACCGCGGCTACTGCCCGAGTCCCTCGACGCCGACGCGATCGAGCAGTTTGCGGCGTCGCTGCGCACCCATCGGGATCGAGCGATGTTGTGGGCGATGCTGTTCGGCGGGCTGCGCAACGCCGAGGTGCGATCCCTGCGGTTGGCAGACGTCGATTTCGGCCAGCGACGACTCCGGGTGCTCGGCAAAGGCTGCAAGGAACGGGTGGTGCCGGTCGATGCGGTGTTCTTCACCGAACTGTCGGCCTATCTGCGCCTCGAACGGCCACCGGGGTTGGCGACCGAGGAGTGTTTCGTGGTGCTGCGCGGCCCCACCGCGGGGGCGCCGGTGACCGAGGCGGGACTGCGGTCGCTGTTCCGGCGGCACCGGGACCTCTCCGGTGCGACGAGGGTGCGTCCGCACCGATTGCGCCACACCTACGGCACCGAACTCGCTGCCGCCGGAATCGATCTGATGGTGCTGCGAGAATTGATGGGGCATGTGTCTCCGGACACCACTGCCGAATATGTGCATTTGTCGGTCGAGCAGCTCGCCGCCGAATACGGCGCGGCCCGCGCCAGTCTCGCCGGAACACGACAATGAGCACCGCGGTGGTTGCGACGGTCGTCCTGCCGGCCGGACCGGGTGCGGTGCTCACCGACTACCTCGAGCACGTCGCCAGCCTCGGGCTCAGCGACAGGTCGGTGCGCGCTCGCACCCTCATCGCGACCACCTTCCTCACCACGCATCCGGACTTGCGGGACTGGATGACCCGACCCGCTGCCGACCGGCTGGCCGAACTACGCCGCACCGGGGCCTGGCCACTGCTGTGTCACCTCATCGGACGCGGCAACCTGCGGCTCGACCTCGAACTCGCGGCCGTCAAGAACCTCACCGGACTCGGCCGGGCCGTCGAGGACCGCGACCCGGACGGGTTCGCCGCGGTCCGGGCCGCCGGCCTGGTTTTGGGGTGGACACCGCAATGGGTCGAGACCGTCCTCGGCGAGTGCCTGGCGGTGCTGCTCGCCTGGCACGGCGGTTCCGTCAGCGGTGTGAGCGCCGAGACCGTCGGCGAGTTCGACGCCGCATTGGCTGCCACACAGTCAATCCCGGATACATCGAAACGCGCCTACCGCAACCGTATCGCGGGACTGCGACAAATGCTGTTTCAGGCCCGCATCGTCGACACCCCACCACGGCGCCGACCGTGGGCCCGCACCTACGCCCAACGCTTCGCCGACGCCCCGATGGCCGATCCGATCCGCGAGGCCCTGTTGCGTTACGTCACCGTCCGGGCATCGGTGCTCCGCCCGAAATCGGCCGAATCGCTGATCAACGACCTGCTGCCGTTCGCGGACTACCTCACCACCAACCATCCCGAGGTCACCTCCCTCGAGGATCTCGACCGCAGTCACATCGAGGGCTTCCTCGTCTGGAATCGCACCCGCACCTGGCGTGGGCAACGCGCCGCTGCCGGGGCCGGGCGCATCATCTCCAAGGCCGTGATCCAATCGACGGTACTGAGCGTGCGCAACCTGCTCGAGGACATCACCGAATGGGGCTGGGAGCAGGCCCCACCGCGCCGTCTGGTCTTCGCCGCCGACGTCCCGAAACTCGACCAACCGCTTCCGCGGGCATTGCCGCCCGACATCGATGCTGCGGTGATGAATGCGGTTTCCCAGCTGGATGATTCGTTCGCTCGTATCGGGTTGACGGTGCTGCGCGGAGCCGGTCTGCGGGTCGGGGAGCTACTGGATCTCGAGCTCGGCAGCGTCATCGATTACGGCCCGGCCGGGACCTGGCTCAAGGTTCCGTTGGGCAAGCTCGCCACCGAACGCATGGTCCCGCTCTCGGCGACCACTATCGCCGCGTTGGACGAGTGGACCGGCGGGCGTGGTATCTGTCGGCCATTGCCGCATCCCCGCACCGGAGAGTTGACCGATTTCCTGTTCGTCGCACACGGCCGCCGTCTCAGCCAGACCCGGCTGCGCAACGGTCTGCTCGCTGCCGTCGAGGCTTGCGGACTGCGTGGGGCCGGGGGTGCGCCGTTGGTGGTGACCCCGCATCAGCTGCGGCATACTTGGGCCACCGAACTCGCCAACGCCGGGATGAGCCTGCAGGCGTTGATGGCGTTGCTCGGGCATGTCACTCCGCAGATGACTTTGCGTTACGCCACTTTGGCTTCACCGACGTTGCGGGATGCCTATGACCAGGCGATGGGCAAGATGCGGCGGCGGTTCACGCTCACTCCGGTCGGCAAACCGATCGTCCCCGACGCGGTGAGTTGGCTCGGCAGTGAGATGCTCAAAACGCGTGTTGCCCACGGTTACTGTTCCCGTCACGAGAGCGCGGGTGCGTGTCCCTATGCCAACATCTGCGAGACCTGCGACAACTTCGTCACCGGACCTGAGTTCCGCGGCGCGCTCGAGGCGCAACGCACCGACATCCAGGCTCTCGAGGTCGATGCTCGTGACCGTGGATGGCCCGATGAAGCTGCCCGGCATCATCGTGTCGCTGAGGCGTTGACCGACCACTTGCAGCGTCTCGATCGCTGATTCGATGTGAGATCAGGGTTGATCTCATCCCTGAGGGCCGGATAACCGAGCGGCTCAACCGCGAGATCCGCCGCCGCACCGACGTCGTGGGCATCTTCCCCAACCGGGATGCCATCGTCCGCCTCATCGGCGCCGTCCTGGCCGAGCAGACCGACGAATGGGCCGAAGGCCGCCGATACCTCGGCCTAGAAGTGCTCAGCCGCTGCCGGCTCACCCTGACCACCAACACCGACACCAGCCAGGCGACGGAGGTGAGCACCGATGAACTGATGCAACTACCCGCCTGACCACCAACGAAGGATCAAAAACGAGTTACACCACTACCAGGGGCTTGACCCGTCTCGAGCCCGAGTGAGGCTGCATAACGTTCGATCTGGGCGAAAGACCCCATCTCTCCGGGGCGTACCACCTGGTGCTCGTCGAGAAGGAAGACAGGGACGCGCGCGGCCGCGATAAGTTCGTCGACCTGCGGCCGGTCTGTGCGGAGTTCGGCTCGTGTGTACCGGTCGACGGAGGTCTCACGGATGCGGTGCGCCTCGTCGAGGATGAGGACGTCCAGTCCGTTGCGATCCGCCGTCATGAACTGGTTGAAGTACTTGAACATCTTCTGCACGCGCGGCGCGCGGTGCCCCGCAACCTTCCGCAGGGTTTGTGTGAACGATCGGGACCCTGTCGCATGCAGCACGGTTCGGCCGCGCCGGGCGAGCTCACCGAGTAGCGATAGCGCCACGACGCTCTTGCCGCTACCGGGACCACCGGTGACGATGATGACGCGCTTTCGATCGGCGGCGCGAGACTGCTCCACCTCGTGAAGCACGAGGTCGACGGCGAGTTGTTGATTGCCGAGCAGATGAAACTGTGGCCGGTCGCGTACTTCTGCAGCGGCAACTTTGAGCAGTTGCTGCGACGGTGCGATTGCCGACTTCATCAGAGCGTCGGCGGCGGCGTAGCCGGGCGTGGGTGCGAGGCGACTCCGGAGAAATTCGATCATGTCCCCGCGCTCGCCAGCGGTGAACATGCGCCCGGTGACGCTCATCGGATAGGAACGCAGATCGGCAACGGCTCCCGGATCGGTCGCATTGTGCAGATAGGCGATGCCTGCAAGAGCGTCCGGTTGATCGGACACCGTACGGGCGAAGTCCGCGAGGTAGTCGCAGTAACCCTTCACCTGCGCGGCAGGATGCAGCTTCGGTCCTCCAGGCATCCCGGATACCTCGACAAGTTCGGGGTTGTCCTCATATCGGCGCGCTGCCGACCATTGCTTCAGTTCGACGACCACGTACGAAGCCGCGCCGGTCTGTGGATGCGTCCCTGCGAGGACGACGTCGGCTCGCTGGGACGTCAACGGCAAGTGATATTCGAGCAGCATCTCGACGTCGTGGAGACCGGCGTCGACGAGATCGCGAGCGAGAACAGGCAGGCTCCGTGTCCAGGA
Source organism: Rhodococcus sp. 2G (assembly GCF_001886355.1). Classification (NCBI taxonomy): domain Bacteria; kingdom Bacillati; phylum Actinomycetota; class Actinomycetes; order Mycobacteriales; family Nocardiaceae; genus Rhodococcus; species Rhodococcus sp. 2G. Next base: position 814,985 of record NZ_CP018063.1, read on the forward strand.
CCTCTGCTCGGCTTCCCCGGCACGTCGTCCCGTGCGAAACAGCATCTGTTCCAACAACTGCTCCGCAAGCGATTCTGGACGATCGAGGTCGACGATCCGGCGGGCGGTAGTACGAAGCAGCGTCACAGTCAGGTCCCCAAGGCAGCACGAATCCACTCGTGCGGGTGGGGGCATGTCCGTAGCTGCTCATCGCAGCGGAAGTCCGTCGGGCCGCAGACAGAACTATATCGGTGAGGGTTGCCGCAACTCGTTCAGGGCGAGTGCGGCTGGTACGTACCGGACGATCTCCACAGCAACGAGCCGGAAGGCAAGGCCGCATAGACGCCGTGAGCAGCCGACTCCGTTCGTTTGTGCAGGACCGGGATGCGGGTGAGGCTGGAAACGTCGGCCAAGAATTGCCGTTCCAGGGCTCGCGTCACATGGTCCTGCACCGGGATGCTCGCCGACTTGTCGAGGTTGCATCGCGCGTCGGTTGCCACCAGGTTGGCAACACCGTCGATGGGGATCATCGACCACGGCACCACGTGATCGATGTGGACTTCGGATTGCAGACGACCGTCGCAGTAGAAGCAGCGACCCGACTGCAGGTCACGGAGCGGGTCGACGAGAGCGCGCAGCGCGGAGCGGTCGGTGCCGAAGAGAAATCCGTCGATGTCCTCGGCATCGAGATCGGCGCGGTTGAGATCGATGACATCGTGGGCCCATACTGAGCGGACGAAGGTCCTGAGCAGCACGGATGTGCGGCGAAGCCCCTCGGGCACACCTGGGCGCAGCACGATGACGGCGATCCGGTCGACGTCACTCACGGTCATCTTCTTGTGAAAGCCGGCCGCGTCGTACAAGAACTCGTCGCGGGTAGCCCTGTGGGGGACGGTCTGAAGATGTGTGAGCGGTTGTTGCGCGATCGTCAGCCGTACGGAGCGAACGAGTCGTCGATAGACCGGATGGGCGGACTCCCGAGCTGCCTCCGCGGTGCGAAGCCCATCGGCTATCAGGGTGTCTCTGGCCTCTGCGATACGATCTGGGATCGAACGTCCGCGCCGGACCTGAACGAGTCGTCCGTGGCGGTGGAACGACCGAACCTGATTCCAGTAATAGCCGATGATCCGGTGCGCGATCTCGTCGATCGGAACGGTGAGACTCCCGTCGGGAGCAGCGGTGTTCTCGACACAGATATCCACGAGCGCCATGACGGTCGCGAGTTTGTACGTGGAATTGCGGCGACCGGCTTCGAGGAGTTGCACGACGCGGCCGGCGACGTCGAGAGGATCAAGTGCCGCGTAGCTCATCCCGGCACAATATCCGCCGCTCGAGCCGTGAGGCTTTCGCGCTACGAATTCTGAATCGGAGGTCGTGCGGTGAGAGCGCTCGGTCGATGCGGTTCTTCTGTCAATCCGAATCGTTCATCGAAGATGTCCTGCGACGTGAGAGCGATCTATTGCTCGGCTCAAGCATGGGCGAGCAGCATCGTGGCGTTTGGCCACTGTATGGGGGCGGATCCGAATGGAGACAGGGACGACGAGCGACCGGCAATGATCGAACTCGAACCCGAATTTGATATGTGGACGATAGGGGAGTGCAATGGGCTTCCTCGCGCGCCGAACCCGGGTTTGCTCACGCTACACGCGGGGCAAGCCTCGGGTCAGCGCGCGAGAGTTGTGGGGGCGCACGCGGCCTGGAGACAGGATCCCGGGCCTTCTGGGCTACGACCCCTTCCACTACGTCGTGTACACCCGACCGTCGTTGCCGCAAATGACTGCGTCGAGATTCTTAGCCTGAATCCACTGACGTGATGCCGAAGCCCGTTCCGGCCGGGCGAGTGGATGTATGGGCAGTTGCGGACATGCGGTGACCGCTGGTTTGCCCAGCTTTTCCACGGTGCGGTTCCGGTCGTGCCGTCTCGGCGGGTCGGTCGGTGTTCAGGCGATAGCTGGCGGGCTGTGGCCGATGGTACTGGTCCACAATCGAAGCCATGCGTCCGACCAGGGCCAGTGCGTGGGTAGCCGCAAGATCGGTTTTCGTTGCGGTCGACACAATCGGGCCGGGATATCGACGATCTTGCGCCGTAGCGTCGCCCCACGGGCGCGAACATGCCCACCACCTGCAAGAAGGCCAGCGGCGCGCAGCAGGTTGTGGGCGATCGCCGCGCAGAGCACCCACGCGGAGTTCGCCCCGAAGCGCCCCGACGGCATGTGCGCCAGGGGTCCGTCGATGAGGTCGGCGAAGACGGTTTCGATGATCGCGTGCCGGCGATGGGTGACATCGGCGTCGGTGGCCGAGGTAGTGGTGTTGGTGAAGAACGGATGATGCCGCCACACCGGGAACAACGCGTCGGGGTAGCGGGCGTCTTTGACGCGGCGCACGATCAACCGGGCGGTAACCGGAGTCGTGGTGGAAGCAAAAGCGGTGTAGGCGGTTTCGGCGACCTCGGCATCTTCAGATCCACGCTCCGGTGTCCGGGTCACGCACGGCACCGGGATATCTCACCGGGGTCCACGCGTCGTCGGGGATCGAGTCGATCGCGCGTTGGACCGCGGTGTTCTTGGCCAGGACGAGCGAGAAGCACACTTTCGCGCGCAGGCACGCCGAGATGACCGAACGGGTGCCGTAGGCGGAATCACCGCAGACCGTGATGGCACCGGCCGCGCCCGCTGCCCGGGCGGTGACGATGGCCTGGGTGACCATCCGACCTGCACCGTTACCGGAGCCGGCTTTCCCAGCGCGCAGTCGCATCCCGGTGATGATCGGCGTGGAGTCGGCTGTGCTGATGGTGGTGGCCAGTGGGGACAGGCCTTTGCGCAGGATCTGTTTGCCGGCGATTTTCGTGTGTCCGTAGCTCGCGCCTTGTTTGGCGCGGTCGTAGACCGGGCGCAGCAGCGAGTCGATGTCGATGAACGCCTGCTCGGCCAAACCGGGCAGGATCTCGACCCGGGCCGTGAGTGCGATCAGGTGTTCGCGGAGCACGGATTCGAGCTGGCGGGCATGACCGAAGCTGAACTCGCGTAGCGGTGTTCCCACGGTCGAGGGGGCGTAGACACCTCCGAAGAGGTGTGTCATGCCGCCGGAGCGTAGCAGGTCGATATCGTCGATGTTGTCGGCGCCGGCGCACATCCCGGCGATCAGGGTGAGCAGTCTCGGTGCCGGGCTCGCCGCCCCGGACGCGACCTTCGTGGTGGTGATCGAGACCTTCTCCGAGAGCAGGTCCGGCAGGTGGGTGTGTTCGGCCAAGGTCATGATCGGGACCAGGCCGGCGCACGAGACGAGGTTGTCCTCGTCGACCATCGCGGAGCCGTCGATGAACTTGTGGGGCACTTTCACCGGAAGTGTCTTTCGTGAACTGGTGGATTTGTTGTGTGAGAACTCCAATCTTCCCAGTTCAGGGGGCACTTTCTTCAGTTCGACACGCTGCTACGCAGTCGGTCTTTCGGTGGAATCAGGGTAAGAGCAGGAATGAGATCGGTGTTGCCGAGGCGCGTCACACATGTGCGACGAAATACCTCCCGCAGGTGTTGTCCGCCGCGTCAGAAGCCGGGTCTTTGCAGTCATCGGTGTGCACGCGGCTCGGGAGGTCTCACAATTGTTCGACCTGGGTCTCGACGGAGAGCACCGATACGCCGAACACGTTCACGACGGCCGTCCCCGAGCGTTCGTCTATCTCGACCATCCGTCGAGCGGCGGCAAGAAGAAGCGATTCGCGACGGCCCTGACACCGGAGCAGCTCGATCGGCTACGCGCTGGGTTCGCGGTCACCACCTGACGCTGCGCGATGTCCTGGCCGTCGATGCTGACGCGACGACGACTTGCGTGGTTCCAGCCCCGCGATCCGGGGCTGGAACCACAAATCAGGCGGAGCTGCACCACCTCGCAATCCGCGTCCGCCGGGTATTTCTACATCGATTGCACGTGATAGTCGATCATCGCTGCCAAGGAATTCTGTATGGCTCTGGCTCGTCCTCGACCGGAGTTGCGGCAGGTGGCTGATGATCCCAACACCAGCGGTAATGCTTCGATGCTTTCAGTTCGATCACCTCCGGTGGGAGAGTGCGAAGGATCCGTTCGATGTCGCGCCACTCGGCTGTGCCTGCGTCGACGCGGGCCGCGAAGGCTCGGAGCGCGTCGGATGCGGCGTCGGTTTCGGCGAGCCGGCACATCAGTGCTTCGTCGACGTCGATGCGCGTATCCCAGTCACCGTTGCTCACCTGGTTGGCGCGGATGCAGCGGGTGTCGATGGCGTGTCCGGCGTCCTGGATCCTGCGGACAGCTGCTTCCAGGTGGAGCGGGACGTCCCTCATACGGCATCCGCCCAGGGATCGTCGCCGACGACATATCCGGATTTGGGGGCGTTGTATGTATCGCCTGTATCGGCCACGCTGGCGATATCCATGGCGAGTTCGGCTTTCGTCTTGGTGTCGGTGTAGGCGTCGGTTATCGGTGCAAGCTTCTCTTCGAACTTCTCGTTGAGATAGCCGGACGGAGATGCCATCGCCGCAAGGAATCCTTCGAGCGCCTCGACGATCTCCCGCACGCTATCCACGAGATCATCGATCTGCGAAGCCGCTTGTCTGATGATCTCGACAATGGCGTTCACCTGGATGTACGTGCCGATCCAGGGGATCTTCTTGACGGCGAACTTCAATGCCTGGGTGGTGTTCTCGAGTGAGACTTCCGCTTCCAGCATCGTGGCGAGTCGCTGAACCCCGCTGATAGCCGCCTGTCTGACCTTGTCGGAGGTGAAGAAACACATCTCTTTCGCTACTCGGCCTACCGGGCCTTCCCACTCCATAGCTGCTGCCTGGCGTTCGGCGTGTTCGGTGAAGCTTTGAGCCGCGGCGCCGTCCCAATGCGGATCGAGTTGTTCATAGCCGGCGCGGACGTTGGAACCGCACGTCTCCATACCTTCGGCTGCGATGCGGTATGCGTCGCCGATACGCTTCAGATCGTTCCAGTTTCCCGTCAATGGCTCCACGAACTGCAGGAGCGGACTCCATCCCGTTGCAGCGTGAATCGCGTCGTCTACATCTCCGAGCCAACCTGCTGCGTCCGCGATGACTTGCCGAATATCCTCGGCTCCTACTTCGGACAGCGGAAGGTCTACTTCCTCTGCCTTCCGGTAAGTCACCGGGTCGAGGAACGGAGCTGCGGGGCCGGGCGCTGGGGTGTACGGGTCGTAGTGGGCGTCGATCAGCTCTTCGAACAATATGTTCGCGTTGAGAGCGTCATATGTTTGGGCCTCTTGGTCTGCGTACATCCACGCAACTCGGTTGAGCTCCACACCGGTCGACCGAGTAACCGCCGCCAAGCCGCCGTACCGGGAAGACATGAAGTCCGCGGTCGCTGCCAGAGGGGCGCTCAATAGTGCAAGTACACCTGCGCCCAATCCTTGCTGAACACTGCATTCCGCACGTATGTAGTCGGTGGAGGCCGAGGCGTCGTCGGCAATGTCATCGAATAACACAGCGGCTCCGGCTACTTCTTCGGGAGCTGCCTTGAATGTTTCGCCCATGACACTTTCTGTCTTCTTGATGCGCTTCGTTTGGTGGGTCGAAGCGTCGAAATGATGTCGTCTGCAACCCCGCCCTCGTACGCGCCATCGATATCCTGGTGGACTTCGACCATCAACACCATGGTTTCTGCGGTGGCGTAACCTGGCGTCGCCACGACGTCGAAGCGGGCCGAGCCTGGTTCGCACGAACTGATTCGCGGGATATCGGTAACGAGGGCTGAGACGCGGACCGCGGGCCGCCCTGCGACTTCGAACCATACGGGGCCGGTGTACTCGACCGTCGGCAATGTTCCGGCATTGTCGTCGAAAATCCACTCGACGGCGCGGACCTCTTGTTGCGCTACCGATTCGAGGTCCAGGTCCCGCGAACCTGCCGCGCCGGAGATCGCAAGCCAGCCCCCGTCTTCCTCCGGGCAATAACCGTAACCGAAGAACCCGACAGCTCCATAACTGGCCTTGTCGTTCTCGTTGGACCATCCGGCGATAGAACGGTAGTCGTTGGTCCAGTCCGCCGGAATATCGTATGTAAGACCGTATCTCGTGCTGATCGGTTGCGGCGCACCTGGAGCGGCGGTCATCTGAGGCGGTGGGCGCAGCATCGAGGGGAACCCCTCCGGCAATGGCGGGGGAGAGGTACGTGGACCCACCGGTGCCGATGGCGCGGAGGTAGTCGGCACCAAAGTCGGAACCGAGGGGACGTCAGGGCCGACAATCGAGGACACCCGCGGTAGCAGCAGGATTGCTGCCATCCCTCCTGCAATAGGCAGTACGGTGCGCAACAGAAACGACTTCACGTGCCCCCTCCCGACTGGATCTCGACCCCCTCGAGATCAGCGCGGAGACTGTAACAGGTGCCGCGGTTCGTCTCGTCGAGTGCACTCGACGAGAGCTCCATCGACTGGGATCTGCACAGTGCTGCGGTGTCAATGAGTCCAAAAGTCGATCAAGACGGTCGGAGCGTTGCGATGATGTCGTCGGCGACGTCGACGTCGTACGCGCCTTCATTGACCTGCACCATCAACACCATGGTCTGCGCCGTCGCATAGCCCGGGGTGGCAACGATGTCGAACCGGGCGGCGTCGGGTTCGCAACCGCTGACCTGCGGAATATCAGTGATACGGGCGGAAATTCGAACGGCGGGGCGGTCAGCGATCTCGAACCATACGGGGGCGGCGTACTCGACTGTCGGCCGCGTGCCGGCGTTGTCGTCGAAGATCCACTCGACGTCTCGGATCCTCTCGGTAGCTACGGTTTCGAGGTCGATACCTCGCGAGCCCGCCACGCCGGACATCGCCAGCCAGCCTCCGTCCTTTTCGGGACAGGACCCGTAGCCGAACGAACCGACGCTGCCGTAGACGGCATGACCTTCCTCACCGGACCATCCGGAGCTAGCGCCGTGGTCGTTCTTCCAGTCCGCCGGAATCTCATAGGTGAGGCCGTATCTGGTGTCGATCGGTTGCGTTTGCCCTGGCTCGACGTCGATCTTCGGTGGGGGAAACAACATGGAGGGAAAACCCTCCGGAAGGGGAGGTCGCGTGGTCTGCGGTGTAGAAGGGCTCGGTGCCGCGACCGTGGTCGGCACCAAGGTAGATACGGACGGGACTTCGGGACCGAGAAACGAGGACACCCGAGGAAGTAGCAGCAGTGCTGTTATCCCGCCGATTATCGGCAGCACCTTACGCAGCAGAAACGACTTCACGTGCCCCCCCTTCGACTCGATCTCGACCCCCTCGAGACCGGCGCGGAGACTGTAACAGGTGGCCCCATTGGACTCGTCGAGCGCGGTGCGTGGCCGCACGTTGCCGCTCGTGGATTTCGCAGGTCGGTCGAGGTGGTGTTGGCCTTGGTAAGTTACTTACGTCGGCCGGAGTGTCCCAATGATCTCGTCTGCGACACCGACATCGTATGCGCCGTCGATGCCTTCGTGTATCTCGACCATCAGCACCACGGTTTCCGCACTGGCGTATCCAGGTGTCGCAACAATGTCGAATAAGGCGGCTTCGGGGTCACACTCGCTGACCTGCGGGATGTCCGTGACGTGGGCGGAGAGTCGGACGGCCGGACGGCCGGCCACTTCGAACCACACAGGTTCGGCGTACTCGACCGTCGGTAGTGTGCCCGCGTCGTCACCGAAGATCCACTCGACAGCTCGAATCTCCTTCGACGCGACCGCGAGAAGATCGAGGCCCCGTGAACCTGCGGCACCCGACATCGCCAGTTGAGCGCCGTCGTTCTCTGAGCAGTACCCTTCGCCGAAATGCCCGATTGCCCCGAAGCTCGCCCGGTCGTCCTTGTTCGACCACCCAGCGATAGAGCGATAGTCGTTGGTCCAGTCCGCCGGAATATCGTATGTGAGACCGTATCTGGTGCTGATCGGTTGCGGACCGCCCGGCGCGGCGGTCATTTGAGGCGGTGGACGCAACATGGAGGGGAACCCCTCCGGCAATGGCGGGGGAAAAGTTCGTGGGCCCGTTTGTGTGGATGGAGCGGATGTCGTCGGTACCAAGGTCGGTACCGATGGAATCTCGGGACCCAGGAGCGCGGACACTCGAGGAAGTAGCAGCAGCGCCGTTATCCCGCCGACTATCGGCAGCACCCTGCGCAGCAGAAAAGATTTCACGTGCCCCCTTCGACTTGATCTCGACCCCCTCGGGACCGGCGCGGAGACTGTAACAGGCGCAACTTGACGCGCTGAACCGAGGTTCGCTCGCGCTACACGCGGGGCGAGCCTCGGTTCAGCGCGCGAGAGTTAAAGGGACGCAACCGCTCCCGCGCCTATGCGAGACGTCACCAGTGGATGGCGGCCACCGAATCCAGTGGCTCGGCGATCGTCTCCGCCGCAACCTGCAGATCCGCATCTCGCAACGCCTGCGGGAACCGCAGCCGGGCGCGTTGTTCGATCTCGGCCAGCGGAACCTGGAAGACCCGGAACTCGTCGAGGTCGAGCACCTCGAGCTGGTCGAGGTTCTGGCTCAGCAGGAAGCCTCGGGCCTCGAGCTCGCCGTTCTCCATGAACACGAGCACCTTCCAGAACTCGCGGGGGATCTTCACCCTCCTGAAATCGCGGTCGTCGTCCGCGAACACGGGGCCGCCGAACGCCGACACCTTCAGGTCGTCGACCTCCACATCTGCGAAGACCGCGTCCTCGAGCTTGCCCCAGACGCCGTCGCGGGCGCTCTGGTTGAAGTCGTCCATCTGCGGGGTGATGTTGGTGTAGAAGAACGAGTCTCTGTTCGCCTTCGTTGCTTCGCTCGTGCTGCCCGACAGCAGGTCGGCGCGTCGTGCGAGGTGCCCACGATCGAGTCCGTTCGCTCCATACAGCTCGTTGCCGGCCTGGGCGTCCGCTGCCAGACGTGGATCGTTGACGAAGTCGATGTTCTTGCGGCTGACCTTCTTCATGGATCCGCCGTCGATGTTCCACGCCACCCATGCGGCGAACCGACGCGACTTGCGCATCGCCAGCGAGAAGTGCGTGTAGTGCAGGACCTCGGAGCCCGTCGTTCGCCTTCGCGATGTCGGGCTTCACTTCGGGAAGCGGGACGGGCGTCGACAGGAAGTTCGGGTCGTAACCGACGTTCGCGACCGCCTCTTCCGGGCCGGCGGGGTGAGGGTCACACCCAGCTTCTTGAAGACGGATTGCGGCAGGCACGCCAGCGCGTGCTCGTCGGAGCTGCCGTTCGCTTCGCCGGCGAAATGCAGCCCGGCCAGGACGGTGATCGTTGCCGCACCGGTTCCGGATCGGAGCATCCACGCCGCTCCCGAGTCGCCGCCGCTGCTGATCTCACCGTCGGCTGCCGGGTGCTTCGGAGCGGGTCCGATCTCGAACGCACCGATGGACTTCGTGCCGAGCCCGCAGATCTCCGGATCGAACTGCCGATCCTTGACCGTCGCCACGGCACAGTCCCCGGCCGGCCCAGGTGCGACCGCACGAGTCGTCCTATCCGGTTGTCGTCGCGTCTTCCGGGGCGGCGTCGCTGCTTCCGGGGCGCGATGGAATGCGGGTTCGTACGACCGCTCGATCACATCGGTCGGGACCTTCACACCGTTCACGGTGATGCTCTCGGGAAGCGGGGAGGTGCCCAGTGCTTCGAGAGCTTCGGGCTTCGATACCTTCTCATTCACTGTGAACTGCACGGCGAGCCCGCCGGTGGGTTTGCCGTCCACATGCTTGTATCCGACGCCGACAGACGAGACGTTCGGATCATCGAGGTAGTCGGCGCCCTTGTTGCGGAAGAACTTTCGCAGAGCGACGGTGAGTTCATCCCTCTCGGGGCGGGGTGTGCGATTCGTCGGCCAGGGAGAGTGCGGCGGCCTGGGCTTCGTCCAACAGCCGCCACTGTCCGGGTTGCGTACTCATTCTCGGGACTCCGAAGCGCGGGTAGTGGTGTACTCGAATTCGAGATGACCCATTACCCGATTTGTGTGGAATGAACCCCGCTGAGCGGGTCGAATCCACCGAGGATCGTCGAAGGAGTGACCGCATGCGTCCGACCGGCATCACCACGAACATCAACGTCCCGGACATCGGGGAGGTGCGGAGCTTCTACGCGGACTATCTGGGGCTGAGCGTCGAGGAGATGAATCTCGGATGGGTCGCGCGGTTCGCCACTCCGGATGGTCGTGCCGTGGTCCAGTTGGTCAGTGGCGACGAGACGGCTCCCGTGGACTCGGCGATCTCCGTCCACGTCGGCGACGAGGTGGAAGCGGCCTACGAGGAGGCGCAGCGTCGCGGGTTCGAGATCGTGCATCCGCTGACGACGGAGCCGTGGGGAGTGCGGCGGTTCTTCGTGCGCGCACCGGACGGCACGGTCGTGAATATCGTCAGCCACTCCGACGACCCGCGGTAAGGGGACAAGGACGCCGTTCCGATCCGGTGTTCTCGACGGCGAATATGACGGTCGAGAACACCAGATCTTCCGGCTCGTCGCGCCATCGCGTGCGGAGGCGAGGAAGTACCCAGTCCTGAAGCACCTCGGCATACATCTGGCGCATCGTCTGAGACGGACACTGCTGTGTGGGTTCGACCTCGGATAGTGGGGCTGAGTCCACGCGGATCAGCTCAGGCCGAGGTCGATCGCGGCGAGTCCGGCCTGTGTGCGGTTGTGGACGTCGAGCTTCGTGTACACGTGCTCGACGTGATTACGCGTCGTCTTGGGGGCGATGCCCAACTCGTCGGCGATCTGCCGGTTCGAATATCCCAGAGCGACGAGTCTGAGGATCTCCACTTCGCGACCCGTCAATCCCGCGGGCCAAGGCGTGCGTCGCTTCGTCGGGTGCCCGGCCGCGAGCAGCACGGCCTCGACCGCTTCCGTGTCGAGTCGGCCTGCCTGCGCGTCGCGGCACATCCTGGCCGCCGCGGCCTCGGCCGTCAGTGCCTTGCGGTGCGGTCGAGGCTCTCGTAGCCGCTGATAGGTCTCCGCCGCGGCGAGGATCCGCGCCGTCACGCTCAGGTCGGCGGCCCGGAGTCCGCCGGGATATCCGGAGCCGTCGAGTCGCTCGCGGTGCGTCACAGCGACGGCGACGACGGCCTCCAACCCTCCGACACGGCTGAGGATCCGCCCGGTCAGATACGGATACAAGCGGACCCGCTCCCATTCCGCGGTGGTGAGCGGACCGACCTTCTCCCAGATCTGATTGGGCACACCCATCCGTCCCAGTCCGTGCACGAGACCTGCGCGGTAGAGGAGTTCGACCTCGTCGACCGGAAGTCCGCGATGCCGGCCCGCAGCTGCTGCCAGATCCGCCACGCGTCTCGAATGCCCCAACAGGTAAGGACATTTGAGGTCGACGAAATCCGCCATCGCGCGCAGCATCTCGTCCAGTTCGGGTCTGCTCAGGATGTAGTCACGATCGGACGCCTGGGCGAGCGCCGCCGACCATGCGTCCTGTTCGAGGACACCCGCCGTGATGGCGTCGACGTCGTCGACGAACACCTGCACCACACGAGGGCCGAACTGGGTTCCGCTTCGCGCACGAGCGACAGCGACCGCCTGCGCGGGCCCGCCGAGACGTACATACACCTCGGCGACGTCGGCCAGTTGCACGATCTGCATCTCGACCGGAATCTCGTCGCCGCGAACGCCCGAAGGTAGCCCCGCACCGTCCCAGCGCTCGAAGGTGAAGGTCAGCATCGCGCTCACCCGAGGATCCAGCCCGACGCGATCGGAGAGAACACTCGCGGACCCACAGTGGGATCGGATGAGTTCGGACACCTGCCGGCGCGCGGTGAACAGGAAGGCCGTGGCGTGGAAGAAGCGCTCAGCGTACGGCAGTCCCCGCCCGCTGTGGCCCATCAGCATGCGGAAGAAGGGGAGTCCCGTCATGTCCAATGCATAGGTGTCGGCGCGGAACGCGATGTCGTCGCCGAACATCCGTGCCAGTTCGTGGGAGTCCGCGTGACATCCGATCCAGGCCACCAGGTTCGCGTAGAAGACGACGTCCCTCTGGTCGGCGCTCAGCTCCATCCGGTCGGCGATGCGCGTGGCGATCACCGCCGAGCGCAGCATGTGCTCCATCGGCTGACCGAGACCCAGATCGATCGCGAGGGACAGCGCGGCGACCAGCTCCGCCCGTCGCGGACCGTCACCCGTGGACGTCATGGACTCAGTGTCCTCGCACGATGCCCGGTCCGAAAGATGAGGCAGCGGCCTCATGACGTGCGGAGGCGGCGGGCACAGGATCGAAGTACCCGCAATCGAGGAGGACGACATGACCATCACCCCGCAGGCAGCCGCCCAGCAGTCCTGCGAACTGCCCCGGGTTTACGGAGAGCGTTTCGCCGGCTACGCCGTGATCGGCGCGCCGTTCGCGAGCGGCCACTATCTCGCGCTGCGCAGATTCCCGACCAACAGCATCGGCGCCGGCTTCACGTCCGTGTGGCACCGCGACCCGGACGGCGCATGGACGGTGTACAGCGACGTCCCGGCCGAACTGAGCTGCCCGCGCTATCTCGGTCGCGCGCTGAGCCGCACCGAGCAGACCGACGTGCGCGCCGAGTGGACCGACCCCACGGACCTGCACGTGACCGTCGGTACCGAACTGGAGTGGGATCTCCGGATGACCACCTCGCCGGCGACCACCGTCATGAACGCAGCGGGCAGTCTCATGCCTGACGCCCTCTGGCACAGCCCGACGGTGCTGGCCGCGATGGGTCGCATCGCAGGACCGGCGCTCGGCGCCGGCCGGATGCGACTCGGTGGGCACCTGCCGAACGGGCAGTGGTTCCGGGCCAACCCGCGGCAACTGTGGGCCGCACACACGGAACGCGCCGTCGTCCGGGGAGTGGATCTCGGGCCGGAAGGCCCACTGACCCAGCAGGACCGCTTCGGTGACTTCCGGCTCCCGCAGCGCGGACTGTTCGCCACGGTGCAGGTCTGGCTCGAACCGTTCGACGCCCGACGCCACTTCCTGGCGCGTCCCGACACGGTGTATGCGGACGGCGAGTGATCGTTGGGTGTTCCCGGGGGTAACAGTCTCCGGGACGGGAGTGTCGCAAGGTTTCGTTCGAAAGTCGAGGCAACTCTTGCGCAAATGACACACAATGGATTTCGGTAACGAGTCGTCAAGTGGGAAAGGCAATTCAAGGTCAATTCACCCGCCCGCTCCGGTCTGCTGACACCTGCGGGAGGCCTGGCGTTTTCGGGATGCGCGATGATCGAAGCAGTCTTGGGAATCCATGCGAGAGACTACGAGCCCGTCGAGGTTCGATCCGGACCGCCCACGCGAACGGACGACGACGCAGGGGGCGGCGTAGAACTCGGAAGACTGCTTGCCGTAGCGACTTTGACGCCTGCGCAGGCCGCGCTGCTCGTCACCGATACGGTCGATCAACTCGAACTCGCGCACACCCGGGGCCACCATCCGATCCGCCTCCGAGGCGACGCCGTGATGGTGTCCGAGAACGGTCAGCTCACCATCGACTGCGTCAAGAACGCGGGCTCCTGGGGTGAGGTGCGCGACGCGACGTCCGGACTTCTTCGCCGAATCGTGACGAACTGCCGCAACGAAGCGCTCGAGGAGAGAGTGGACGCGGCGATCGCCGAGTCGACGGATTTCGTCGGCCTGGCGAGACGCGTTCGTTATGCTGCCGCAACCGAATTCGACGAAACCGAGGTAGGAAGGAAACGATCGCAGATCGCCGCGCTCGTCTCGGTGGTGAAGGAGCATGCTCGTCCGGTGGACGGTACGGCGGAACGGGCAGACGTGCCGCGCGTGACGGAAGAGAGGACCTTCGTCCCGAATCGACGTCGCCCGCCGGCCGGGAAGGTATGGCATCGCAAGAAGCGACGGCTGCCGCGACGCCGGACGGTCATCGCATTGCTCGCGATCATCGCGCTCGTCGGGCTGGCGTGGGTGGCTCCCGCAGCGTGGTCGGAACTGAATCGGGGCTGGCACACCCTTCTCGACCCGGTGGACTCGTCGATGGACGACCGGATCGATCCGGTCTCACCACCGCCACCGGTGCCCGAAGCGGCACCGGAGGCGGGCGTGCCGGGTCCCGTCGACACCGGTCTTCCCGGAAATGCCGGACCGATCACGCAGGTCGCCGCGAGCTTCGCGAACGGTCCGTGCGAGCCGGGACGATCGTGCACCGTCCGCGTCGACGTCGGGCTCGACCCCGCGGCGAATATCGGTGCGGTCACGTGGAATCTGACCGTCTACGACCGATGTACGGGCGCGACACTGCCGGGCCGGGCGATCACCCTGCCGGTGCCGGCGGGAAGCCCGGAGGCCTACGGCATCGGAAGCGTCGACCTGCCACCCGGGTCGGCACTCGCCGTCGCCGCGGTCACCACCGTTCCTGCAGCGGCCGCGTCCGAGCCGGTGTACGTTCCCACCGAGAATGCCGCCTGCGTGCCCGGGGGCTCTCGTGACGGCGGATAGGCACCCATCCGATCCCTGGCTCGTCGCGGCGGCCGTCGCCCTGGTCGCTCTCGGCATGCTCAACATGATCTCGACGGGCATGTCGTCGCTCGCAGTGCGTCACGCCGCGCTCGCCGCCGTGGGGATCGGCGCGATGTGGATGACCTCGCGCATGCGGATCGCCGCTCTGAGCCGGTTCGGGTGGGCACTGTTCACCGCCTCGGTGGTCCTGCTCGCGGCGGTGCCGCTGGTGGGTATCGCGACCAAGGGCGCTCAACGCTGGCTGGATCTCGGCGTGTTCACCCTGCAGCCCTCCGAGATCGCCAAGCTCGCGCTGGTCATGGTTCCCGCCGCAATACTGGCCGGCGGGTACACGCTCGGCAGGTTCGTCGGCGTCCTGATCGTGTCGGCGGTGCCGATCGCCCTGGTAGCGCTGCAACCCGACCTTTCGACCGCCGTGGTGCTCGTGGCGACCGTGCTGCTCATGCTGATCCTGGCGAGAGTCCCGCTGCGGTCGCTGTTCCCGCTGTTCGCGCTCGGGCTCGCCTCGCTGCCGATGGCCGTGCTGTTCCTGCGTCCGTACCAGCTCGAGCGGATCCACGTCTTCCTGTCGAACGACGCCGACCCGCAGGGATCGGGTTGGGCCGCATGGCAGGCGGACATCGCGATCGGCAGTGCGGGGTGGTGGGGTCTCGGGCGCGAACCGGACTACGATCTGCGGGCGCAATATCTCCCCGAATCGGAACACGACCTGGCCTTCGCGAGTCTCGTGTACGGGTGGGGCCTGGTGGCCGGCATCGCCGTCGTGGCGGCCGTCGTGATCATCGTGTGGCGTTCCGTGGTCGCCGCCCGCGTCGCACGCACTCGGGAGGCGGCACTCGTCGCAGCGGGTATCGGCGGTGTGTTCGGGCTGCACACCGTGGTGTCGGTGGCCCAGAGCCTGTCGCTGTTGCCGCACACCGGCATGCCGATCCCGATCTTCAGCTACGGAGGCACCGCCTCGATCATCGGGTTCGTCTCGATCGGCTTGGTGCTCGCGGTGCGCCGCGACGGCGTGACCCGGCCGCTGTGGGTGACCGAACCAAAGAAGCGCCGTCTGCCGCGCGGAGTGTCGGTGGGTGCGCTGACGCTGACGGCCTCGCTCGCCGCGATGTCGGTCTTCGCGTGGCAGATGCAGACCGCGCACGGCACCGAGTTCCGCGCGACGAGCGACACGCAGATGCTCCGCTGCATCCGTCTGCCCGCCGAGCGCGGCCAGATCCTCGACCGGACCGGCGTTCCCGTCGCGACCAACGTCGCCGAGTACACCGTCGCCGTGGTCGCCCGGATGTTCGCCGAAGGTGCCCCGTCGGCGCGCTACGAACTCGCCGCGCTGCTCGGCATGCCACTGGAGAAGCTCGACGAGGAACTGCGGAGCAGTACGGGCGGGGAGATCCAGGTCGTGCTCGGACGTGTCGGGCCCGAACAGGCCCGGGCGATCGTGGACGCTCGGCTGCCCTGGGTGCTCGTCTACCCGACGGGCCGCAGACAGTACCCGCACGGGGAGATGCTGGCGTCGCTCCTCGGATACGTCGGGATCGCGGACGAGCAGGACATGGAACTCTGGCCGACCCTCGCGCTCGGATCTCGGGTCGGCAAGGCCGGGCTCGAGCGGCAGTACGACGCGTTGCTGCGCGGCGTCGACGGCAAGCAGTGCGTGTACGTCGATCCGTCAGGACGTCCGGTGGGCACAGGGGAGCGGGTGGATCCGATCCGCGGCCACGACCTGCGGTTGCATCTCGATGTCGGCATGCAGCGGGCCGCGACCGACGCGCTCGCCCAGACGGTGCGCACCAGCGGAGGCGACCTCGGCGCCGCGGTCGTGATGGACGCCCGCACCGGCGCGGTGCTGGCGCTGGCCAGCGTTCCCGGCTACGACAACAACGTCTACGGACCCCCGGCCGACCTCGCCGCGATCGCGGCGCAGACCGCGGCATCGGGTCCGGGCCGCATGCTCAACCACGCGGTGCAGACGGCGGCACCACCAGGATCGACGTTCAAGATCGTGACAGCGTCGACGAACGCCGCGTTCGACGTGCTGTCACCGGATGCCTTCCTGGCGGGTGGCGCGGCCTACACCTACGGCGGTCACACCTTCGCCAACTGGCAGCCGATGGGCCCGAACAACCTGCTCGGGGCGATCCAGTGGTCCGACAACGTCTACTTCTACCAACTCGCCGACCTCCTCGGTCCCCACCGCATCGCGCAGACCGCCGCCGAACTCGGCGCCGGTGCTCCCTCGGGGATCGACCTGCCCGCCGAATCCGCAGGCTTCCTCGGTACCCCGGACAACGTCGAGAGCATCGGAGGTGCCTGGTATCCGGGCTCGACCCTGCTCATGGGTATCGGCCAGGGCACCGTCACGGCCACGCCGATCCAGGTCGCGCGGTGGACGGCGGGTATCGCGTCGGGGCAGATGGTGACCCCGAAGCTCGCTGCCGCCTACGGACCCGGCGACGCAGTTCCGATTCCCACCGAGGAGCCGCGCCGGTTGTCGTTCGCGGACAAACTCGAACCGGTGCGCGCCGGCATGCGGGCGTCGGCCTCGGCCGGCACCGCCGGTCAGCTCGCGAGCCTGCCGGTCACGGCCGCCGCCAAGACCGGCACGGCAGAGGATCCCTCGGCACCGGGCAAGGGACTCAACGCGTGGTTCTCCGCGGTCGTGCCCGCCGAATCGCCGGAGGTCGTGGTGACAGCGCTGGTACGTGGCGGTGGTTTCGGATCGGCCACCTCGGGACCGGTCGTCAAAGGTCTGCTCGAGCGTTACCTCGCGCAGCTCCGGACGCCGAATCCCTGACAGGTCAGGCGGCGTAGGCGGCGATCACGTCGGCGTGTTCGATGCACGAGGTCGCGCCCTCGGCGACGCAGGTGAGCGGACGCTCGGCAGTCTTCACCGGCAGGCCGAAGGCCTCCTCGAGCAGTTGCGGCACGCCGCGCAGCATCGATCCTCCGCCGATCGCCAGGATGCCTTCGGACATCACGTCGCTGATCGCGCGCGGCGGCAGGTCGTCCAGGCAGCTCGACAGCGTCTGCACGATGCTCGTCGTGGTGGGCCGGACCGCATCCATGATCTCTTCGGTCTCGAGCGTCACCAGACGCGCGCGGCCGGTCGCGGCGTCGCGACCTTCCACCACGAGCGACCGTTCGTCGGCGGTCTCGGGCGCACCCACCTTGGCGCGCTCGGCAGTGAGTTCGCCGACGATGATCTGGTGTTCGGCGCGGAGATACCGGAGGATCGCGCTCGTCAGGTCGTCCCCGGCGATGCGGCAACTGCGGTGCGACAGGACACCGCCGTAGCAGAGAGCGGTGACTTCCGCAGTGCCGCCGCCGATGTCGACGACGAGATGGGTTCGGGGCTCGAGCGGGTCGATCCCGCACCCGATGGCACCGGCGACCGGCTCGGGAATCAACCCGACCTTCCGCAGACCGGCCTCGTGCCCCACCTCGAGCAGCGCACGACGCTCGAGCGGCGTGGCCCCGGCGGGAGCTGCGATGACACCCACGGGCCGGATGCCGTAGCGACGTCGGGGCGCGAGCTGGGCGAGCACGGCCGTGACGAATGTCCGTGCCGTTTCGAGATCCACGATCACTCCGTCGCGTATCGGGTGGACGGGAGTGATCCCACCGGGTGTGCGGTCGACGAGGTCGCTCGCCTCCTTGCCGATCGCGAGCGCTCGGCGCGGCTCCTTCGTCCGCACCATCATCAGCGACGGCTCGTTGAGCACTATGCCCTCGTCGGGCGTTCCGACTACGGTGTTGGCTGTTCCGAGATCGATACCGAATCCACGCACGTCGGCCTCCGAGAGGATCCCAGCGAAATTTTCCGGATGGTGTCCAACGGCATCGTGATGATGTCGTGTACCGCTCAGGTTACCGCCGCCGAATTCTGTTACGCGCGTTGTTCACCGGAATGATATGCCGCGTTGTGCCGCTGAGTGCCCCGCTCGTCTCGGATGACCGGATCAGGCGGGATCGAGTTGCAGCACAACCTCGACGCGACCGCGTTCGTCGCGGGTCGCGACGGCGTGGCCGGTGCGTTCCTCGTCGTCGAGTTGGATGCTCATGGGAGCACCGGCGCCGAGAAAGTTGCGCCACCAGGACTTCTCGTCGGGCATCGCGACGCCGATCATCACGGAGTCGCCCGAACGTCGGTAACTGATCGGCAACGTGATCGTCCTGCCGGATTTTCGACCCGTGTACCTGATCGGTGCGACATAGCTGCGGATCCGGTTACCGATGACGGGTAGACCGGCGGCTGCCATGACCATGGAGTTGAAGGGGCCTGCGAGACGGAACAACGTACCGGCAACTGTCATGTCTACCTCCCGCAGACACGGTACGGGAAGGCGTAACCGTCCGACATCGGTTCGACTTCGGCCGGCCCACGACGATCTTCGCGCAGTGGGCCGACGCGCACGTCGACGAGTTCCGCTGAGGTCTGTTCCTCTGCCGAGCCCTACCCCTCTTCGGACGCGGTGCCAGGAGGAACCGGTATCACCGCGGTCGTCAGGGTGATGCGCATCCGGTCGTCACCGGTATCCGTGCGATACGGGGCGAGGATGTCGGCGAGCCTGCTCTGGATATCCGCGAGATCGTCGGTCGTGACGTAGAGCGGGGTGGTCCCGAAACCCAGATAGTCCCGCAGGCTCCGGTCGTCGTCCCCGATGAACTTGTCGAAGCTCTCGCCGAGCGCACCCAGGAAGGTGACGAAGGCATTGCGCAGTTCGGCGTCGCTCATCGCCGCGAGGTCGTCGTGGCCGACGTGTGCCATGCGGTCGCCGAGCGCGAGGGTGCGTTCGACGGTTCCGCGCACGCGACGTTCGTCGACGACGGTGACGATCTCGGCGTCGATCAATGCTGCGACGTGCCGGTAGAGCGTGGCCTGGGTGACGTCGGGGAGTGCCGACCGGAGTTCGCTCGTGGTCAGCTGCCGTCCTCCGAGTTGCTGCACGATCCGCAGTCGAACCGGGTGCAGCACGACTTCCGCGATCGGGGACGTCTTCGCCATCGGTACCTACCCATCATTGTTATCACCGTGATAATGTTCTCAGTGCTGTAGTCAGTTTACCGTCGACGGAAGGTCCGACGTCATGGCCCGAACGGCATACGACAACGCAACCCTCCACCTGTCCTTCTCTCGGTGGGAAGCCTTCATGGTCCGCCGAACCGCGATGGAGGTGCCGATCTCGGCGATCACCGGCGTGGAGGTCCTTCCGGGATGGACGTCCGAGATCCTCGGCATCAGATCGGGCATGGTGATCTCCGGCTTCTTGAAGGTGGGCACCTTCCGGCACCCGCGCGGCATCAAACGCCTGGTCGTCATGAAGCGAGGCCATCCGGTGCTGCGCGTCGCGCTGGGCGGCCCGGGCGTCGAGTTCGACGAACTTCTCCTGAGCTCTCCGGAGGCGTACACCCTCGCGGACGGCCTGCGTTCGGCCGGGGTTCGATGAGCGGCGGCGTCAGTCGGTGAGTTCCGCGAAGAGCCCCTGCGCCGCCTCCACGGTGGCGTCCTCGTCGCCGGCGATGACGGCGGCGACCAAGGTGGTGTGTTCGGGTTCGAAACCCAGGCCCGTGACGCGGACGTGCCGGTCGATGGTGCGGCGGATCGACGGAAGCAGCGAGTCGTAGAACTCGAGGTACACCGCGTTGTGGCTGGCCTCGACGATGCCGCGGTGCAGGGCGACGTCGGCGGCCACCGCGGCGTCGATGTCGGATCCGGCGAACAATCGGTTGCGCTCGGCGAGCAACTGTTCGAGCCGGGCCACGTCGTCGGGGGTGCGCCGGCGCGCGGCCAGGACGGCGGCGGTGACGTCGAGGGCCTGCCGCAGTTCGAGCACATCGCGTTCGTGGGCCGTGGCGAAATACTTGCCGAGGGTGCCGGTGACGTCGGAGTTCGCGAGGACGTAGGTGCCCGAGCCCTGGCGACGTTCGAGCATGCCGGTGTGGACGAGGGCCTGCACGGCTTCGCGGACGGTGTTGCGGCCGGTGCCGGTGAATTCGCACAGGTGCGGTTCGGTGGGGATCTTCTCACCGACCTTCCAGCGACCGCTGCAGATCTCGCTGCGCAACTGCTCGGTGACCTGCTCGATCAGGTTCGTTCGCTGAACAGGTTTTCCCGAAGTCATCCCATCATCCTATGATTTCCGGTGTGAGTCTTCTGCGTGGCCGGCTGCTGGTGTTCTGTGCGATCGCGATGTCGGCCCTCGTGCTGAGACTTGCGGTCACCTCGTTCAGCCCTCTGGCGGCGCAGATCAGTGAGGAGATCGGCTTCTCGTCCACGGTCGTCGGCGTGTTCGGCATGATCCCGACCGCGATGTTCGCGGCCTTCGGCCTCGCCACCCCGGCGCTCGGCCGACGATGGGGACTCGAACGCACCGCGCTCATCGCAATGCTCATGGCCGGCGTGGGCATGGCGACCCGCGCGCTCATGACCGACACCTGGTCATTGCTGCTCCTGTCGGGGCTCGCGCTCGGTGGGATGGGCATCGGCAACGTCGTCATCCCTCCTCTGGTCAAGCGCTACTTCTCCGACACGCTGGCACTCGTCAGCTCGGTATACATCGTCGGCGTGCAACTGAGCACCATCGTGCCCGCCTTCGTCGCGGTTCCTCTCGCCGACGCCTTCGGCTGGCGCGTCTCGCTCGGAGTGTGGGCGCTCGTCGGATTCGCCGCGGCCGTGCCGTGGGTGTGGGTGCTGCTACGTCATCGGAATGCCGATGCCGGGGAGGTGGCTCCCGTCGACCGGAACGCCGACGGCAGGGTCTGGCGGTCGCCGGTGGGCTGGGGGATGGCCGGCATGTTCGGCATGACGTCGCTCGTCACCTATTCGATGTTCACGTGGATCCCGGACATCCTCGCCGACGCCGGTGCCAGCCCCGCCTTCGGAGGCGCGATGGTGGGCTTGTTCGCTCTGCTCGGGCTCGTCTCCGCGTTCGGCGCTCCGTCGCTGTGCGCGCGGATGACGAATCCGTTCCCCGTGGTCGTGGCGTGCGCGTCGTGCTTCCTCGTCGCCTTCGCAGGCCTGTGGATCGCGCCGATGAGCGCACCGATCCTGTGGATCGTGCTGCTCGGACTCGGGCCGAGCACGTTCCCGATGGCCCTGACCCTCATCAATCTGCGCTCCCGCAGCCACGCCGGATCCGCAGCCCTGTCGGGATTCACCCAGGGTGTCGGCTACACCGTGGCGTGCCTGGGCCCGCTGCTGTTCGGTGTCTTCCACGACCTCACCTCGGGCTGGGCGGCCTCGTTCGCCTTCATGACGGTCGCCGTCGCGGTACTGGTGGCCGGCGCCTATCAGGCCTGCAAGCCGCGGGTGGTCGAGGACAGCTGGAACACCCGCCCGATCTCGGTGGGTTAGACACCGCTCAGCGGGGACGAACCCACCCAAGTCGTATGGCTGCTCTACTGGAAGGAGATTCCGAGAGCAGAGGAGGACCTCGATGAGCGACACGAAGCCGAACACCGTCTCCGCGGAGTGGCTGTACGAGCAGTTGGGGGACGAGGACCTCGTCATCGTCGACGCCACCGTGCACCTGAGCACGCCGCCGGACGGGTCCGTGCACATCGAACCCGGGTTGGCGACCTACCTGGAAGAGCACATTCCCGGCGCGGTCTACGCCGACCTGTTCACGGACTTCTCCGATCACGAAGCGCCGCAACCGTTCACCGCGGCGTCGTCGGAACGGTTCGCCACCGCCGCCGGTGCGGTCGGCATCGGTGAGGGACGCCGCGTGGTGCTGTACGACCAGAAGAACGGCATCTGGGCCGCGCGACTGTGGTGGCAGCTGCGGCTCGAAGGCTTCGACGACGCCGCCGTGCTCGACGGCGGACTGCCCGCCTGGAAGGCTGCCGGCTATCCGGTCTCCGACGAGCAGGTGGTCCCGCACGGCGCGACCTTCACCTCGCAGCATCGGCCCGAGCTCGTGCGGTCGACCGAGGAGATCGCGGCGTCGCTCGACGACCCGAACACGCTGATCATCAACGCCCTGGATCCTGCGACCTACGGCGGCGAGAGCCCGTCCTACCCGCGGCGCGGACACATCCCCGGCAGCATCAACATCCCCTTCGGCGACCTCGTCGACCCGTCGACCGGACGCTTGAAGCCGGCGGCGGAACTGCGCGAGATCTTCGACAAGGCGGGTGCCCTGAATCCGGACGTCAAGCCGGTGACCTACTGTGGCGGCGGCATCGCGGCCTCCGGACTCGCGCACGCGCTCGCAGCTGCAGGTCGGTCGGACGTTGCGGTGTACGACGGTTCGCTCAACGCGTGGACCGCCGACGAATCCCTGCCGCTCGTGGAGGGCCCCGACCCCCGCTGATCCTCCGAAACTTCGGTGTTCTCGACGTCGTATAGCGCCGTCGAGAACACCGAAGTCGATTTCACCGTTGCATCAGTTAGAGCAAACATGATCTAATAGCTGCCACAAGCGAAAGGCGGCGATGATGATCGCATTTCTGAACTCGACGGCATTCACCGCACTCGGTACGCCCACCACCTGGGCCGAAGTGTTCGGCTTCGTCAGCGGCGCGTGGTGCGTGTATCTGGTGGGACGGCAGTCGATCCTCAACTGGCCGATCGGGATCGCCAACAACCTCGTGTGGATCCTGCTCTTCGCGACCGCCGGACTCTACGCCGATTCCGGACTGCAGGTCGTGTACATCGTGCTCGCCGTGTGGGGTTGGAGCAACTGGGCGCGGGGCAGGGACGGGGATGCCCTGCCGGTGACGGGCACGAACACGACCGAGTGGAGCGTGCTCGCGGTCGTCGGTGTCGCTGCGGTGATCGGGCTGACAGCGTTGCTGGAGGTCGCGACGAACTCGACCGTCGCGTTCTGGGACGCGACCACCACCGTGCTGTCGTTGCTCGCGACGTGGGGGCAGGCGAAGAAGCGGTGGGAGTCGTGGCTGCTGTGGATCGTCGCCGACCTGATCTACATCCCGCTCTACCTGCACAAGGGACTGACGCTCACGGCGTTGCTGTACGCAGGTTTCCTGCTCCTGTGCATTCGGGGCCTGGTTGCCTGGCGACGCTCCATGGCGGTCGAGCGGCAACTGGTGGAGGTGCAGTGATGTATCGGCACGCACTCGTCATCGGGAAGTTCTATCCACCTCACGTCGGTCACCATCACCTCGTCCGGCGCGCTGCGGAAATCGCCGAACGCGTCACCGTCGTCGTCATGTCCTCTGTAGCAGAGACGATTCCGTTGGGTGACCGCGTGTCGTGGATGCGCGAATCACACGCCGTCGACACGACGGTCACCGTGACGGGAGTTCCGTGCGACGCACCGATGGACCTGGAATCGGACACCGTATGGGCCGCGCAGGTCGCCTGTATGAAAGCAGCCGCGCGCACCGTCACCGATGTTCCGGTCGACGCGGTGGTCTCCAGCGAGAGGTACGGCGACGAGCTCGCGCGACGCTTCTCGGCCACGCACGTGTGCGTCGACCCGCTCCGTGTCGCGCATCCCGCCTCCGGCACAGCCTGCCGTAATGATCTCGCCGGGCGCTGGGACGATCTCGACGCACCGGCCCGTGCCGGCCTCACGACCCGCATCGTCGTCCTCGGCTCCGAATCCACGGGCACCACCACCGTGAGCCGAGAGTTGGTGCGTCGATTCCGAAATCGCGGTGGTGTGTGGGAACGAACCGGCTGGGTGCCGGAATACGGACGACAGGTCACCTACGACAAGCTCCGCACCGGAGAAGTGAGCGACATCATCTGGACCGGCGACGATTTCGAGAACATCGCCGTCGAACAGACGCGACTCGAGGAACAGGCAGCACGGGAAGGGTCTCCGCTGCTCGTCTGCGACACCGACGCGTTCGCGACCACCGTGTGGGAGCGACGCTATCTCGGCAGCAGTGAGCGGGCGTGGCGCGGTGTCCGCGACCGGCGAGCGCTGTACTTGCTCACCGACCACAACGGTGTTCCGTTCGTGCAGGACGGCATCCGGGACGGCGAACACATCCGCGCGCAGATGACGGAGTGGTTCGTCGACGCGCTCACTGCCGCGGGACGCTCGTGGGTGATGCTCACCGGCAGTCTCGAGGAGCGGGTCGACCTGGCGGAACGGGTGGCGGACCAAGCATTGCGGCTGGGCTCGCAGTTCGGCGCGCCGCTGTAGCGTCGAAATTCGTCTCCCCCTTCTCACGTTATACCGGATCCTCGGCCCTCATGAGGATCGAAAAGTGGGTTCATACTCGCCCACACAGCATTGAAGCCGCAGGTGGGGAGCTGAAATGGGTTACATACAGAATTTTCGGGAGATCGACCGCACGGCGGTGTCGATCGTGGGTGGCAAGGGAGCGAGCCTGGGGGAGTTGTGGCGCCTCGTGCCGCTCCGCGGCAATACGTCCGCCGCCGACGTCGACGTGCCCGACGGGTTCTGCGTGACGACGGACGCCTATCGAACGATGCTCTCCGACTTACCGCGTGTCGACGACCTGCTCGAGCGACTCGCGAAGGCCGAACCCGACGACATCGCAGCGCTGAGCACACAGATCCGTACGGAGATCGAAGAGTGCACGATCCCCGGTGACATCGCGGAGGAGATCGCCGCGCGGGTCCGCGAACTCGGGGAGGACGTGCCCGTCGCGGTGCGCTCGAGCGCGACCGCCGAGGATCTGCCGACGGTGTCGTTCGCCGGGCAACAGGACAGCTACCTGGACATCCGGGGTGTCGAGGACGTTCTCCGGCACGTGAGCAGGTGCTGGGCCTCGTTGTTCACCGAGCGTGCCGTCGCCTACCGGGTGAACAGCGGTTTCGACCACCGGAAGGTGTACATGGCCGTGGTCGTGCAGAGGATGGTGTTCCCGCAGGCATCGGGTGTGCTGTTCACCGCCGATCCCGTCACTTCGGACCGCACGGTGTCCCGGGTGGATGCGGTCGCCGGACTCGGTGACGACCTGGTGTCGGGCCTAGTGAACGCCGACGCGTACGCGGTGCGTGCCGACGAGGTCGTGGACCGGACGCAACGGCAGGAGACACCGGTGCTGAGCGACACGCACCTCGTCGAACTCGTCGGGTTGGGCAGGCGCCTCGAAGCGCACTTCGGGCGACCCCAGGACATCGAATGGTGCCTGGCGGACGGCGTCTTCCACATCGTGCAGAGTCGACCGATCACCACGCTGTTCCCCGTCCCGGAGGCCGGCGACGACGACAATCACGTGTACCTGTCCGTCGGACATCAGCAGATGATGACCGATCCGCTGAAACCGTTGGGAATCTCCGTGTGGCAGTTGACCAGCCGTGCGCCCATGCGACACGCGGGTGGGCGGCTGTTCGTCGACGTCACGCCCATGCTGGCCTCACCCACCCAGGGACCGGGCATCGTGGACATGATCGGCAGGTCCGACCCGCTCTTCGGCGACGCGCTGCGAACCGTGCTCGATCGAGGATTCGTCCCGACGCGCCCGGATGACCCTGCCGCCTCGCGGGTCGGCCTGCCACCCGCTCCGGACGAGATCGACCCGGCCGTCGTGCCCGAACTCGTCGCGCGCAACGAGGCCGCGATCGCCGAATCGGCGCGTCGCATCGAGAACGAAACCGGTTCGGCACTGCTCGAT
The DNA here is from genome assembly GCF_001886355.1 of Rhodococcus sp. 2G. Classification (NCBI taxonomy): domain Bacteria; kingdom Bacillati; phylum Actinomycetota; class Actinomycetes; order Mycobacteriales; family Nocardiaceae; genus Rhodococcus; species Rhodococcus sp. 2G. The sequence continues at coordinate 840,954 of NZ_CP018063.1, forward strand.
TTCATCCGCGCCGACATCCGCGAACTGCAAGATTCGCTGTTCGGTAAACAGGTCGGAGAGGTGCTCGCCGCCGGTATGCAAGCGGCCGAGCGTCTCAACGAGGTGGGGCAGAAATGGTTGGGGGAGAAGAACGTTGCGGACGTCGTCTCGCGCTCGGTGCCCTACAACGTCACTTCGGAGATGGGGTTGGCGCTGCTCGACGTCGCCGATGCCGCACGCCCGTACCCGGACGTCGTGGCGTTCCTGCGGCAAGTCGACGAGGAGGGCTTCGACGACGCACGCTTCCTCGACGAACTCGGCGCGCGTGAGGGCGGACCGCAGGTACGAGCGGCACTCGAGGACTTCCTCGACAAGTACGGCAGGCGGTGTGTCGGGGAAATCGACATCACCCGGCCCAGATGGGGTGAGCGCCCCACGATGCTGGTCCCGATGATCGTGAGCAATCTCGACAACTTCGAAACTGGTGCCGCGACACAGCGTTTCGACGATGGTCGCCGCCAGGCGGAGGAGAAGAAGCGCGAACTCCTCGAACGTGTGCGGGGTCTGCCCGACGGAGAGCAGAAGGAGCGGGAGATCGAGAGGCTCGTCGACCGGGTCCGCGCGTTCGCGGGATATCGGGAGTATCCGAAGTACGGCATGATCGGCCGCTACTTCGTCTACAAGCAGGCATTGTTGCGGGAGGCGGAACGTCTCGTCCGAGCCGGGGTGATCGACGACGAGGAGGACATCTTCTTCCTGCGGTTCGACGAACTCGAGGACGTGGTTCGCGCGCCACAACCGGTCGGTGACCTCGTTGCAGAGCGGAAGCGGGAGTTCGCATCGTTCGCCGCACTGACGCCGCCTCGGGTGCTGCTGTCGACAGGTGAGACGCTCACCGGTGCGTACAGCCGTGACGGCCTGCCCGACGGGGCGCTACCCGGTATCGCGGTGTCCACCGGTGTCGTGGAGGGCCGCGCCCGCGTGGTCACCGACATGGACCGGGCCGATCTCGAACCCGGTGACATCCTGGTCACGGCGTTCACCGACCCCAGCTGGACCCCGGCGTTCGTCACCGTCAGCGCGCTGGTGACGGAGGTCGGCGGCGTGATGACCCACGGCGCGGTCATCGCGCGCGAGTACGGGCTGCCGGCCGTCGTGGGTGTCGAGGACGCGACCCGCATCATCCGCGACGGACAGCGCATCCGCGTGCACGGCACGGAAGGGTACGTCGAGATCCTGTCCTGACCGGCGCCTCGGCAGCGCGACGTGTGAGGATTGTCGTCGTCGTGCAGCGGAGGAGGCCGAGTGAAGAGTGTCGAGGCGGCGGAGAGCAGGACGTTGCCGGTCTACGAGGCCGGCGAGATCGACGTGCCGTTCGTCATCGCAGGCATGGACGAACTCGTCTCCCGCGAGACCCGCTTCGAGCCGCATTCGCACCCGACGCACGAGCTGCTGTGGAACGACCGGGGCGCGTCCAGCGCGACCATCGGGTCGCGCACATGGACCATCACCTCGACCATGGGACTGTGGATTCCGGCGGGCCTGCTGCACTGGGGCGTCCTGCCCGCCGGAACCTGGTACCGCACCGCGCATTTCGGGATCGACTCCGCTCCCTCGCTGTCCGAAGGTCCGGTCGCGGTGGAGATGGCACCCCTGCTGCGACTGCTGCTCGACCGGCTGGCGGACGATCGTCTCGGCGACGAGTCGCGGTCGCTGACCGAGCGCATGGTGCTCGACGTGCTCACCCCCGCCGAGCACGAGCTGATGGTGCAGGTGCCGTCGTCGACGGTCGTGCGACCGATCGTCGAGGCGATCGCCGAGGACCCGAGCGATCCGCGGACGCTCTCGGATTGGGCGGCCGAACTCGGGGTGAGCACCCGCACCATCACCCGCACCTTCCGGGCGGAGACCGGCCTGAGTCTCGGACGCTGGGTCGCGGCGGTCCGTGCGCAGCGAGCGGTGATGCTGCTCGGCCACGGCACGGATGTCGACGACGTCGCCGAACAGGTGGGCTACCGATCGGCGAGCGCGTTCGGCGCGGCCTTCCGCAGGGTCACCGGCACGACACCGGGAATGTTCCGGGTGGGCTGATGTCCCGATCGCTACAGGGGATGTCCCGATCGAGCGATTGCGTCGGATTCGGGCGAACATTACGGTTTAGGCAAACCTCGCCTAACTGCCGCCAGTGGTAAGGCCGAGCCCCCACCCCGTACGAGAGTGAGTTCTGCCTCCATGCGTTCGAAGCGCCTCCTGACGATCGCCGCCGCATCCGTCGCGGTCGCCCTCGGTCTCACCGCCTGTGGATCCTCCGACTCCTCGGACACCGCCGACTCCGGCTCCGCCGGTTCGGGCGAGTACCCGATCACCATCGAGCACGCGCTCGGCACCGCCACCCTCGACGAGAAACCCGAACGCGTCGCCACGGTCAACTGGGCCAACCACGAGGTGCCGCTCGCGCTCGGCGTCGTACCGGTGGGTATGGCAGCCGCCAACTTCGGTGACGACGACGGCAACGGCATGCTGCCGTGGGTCGAGGAACGTCTCGAGGAACTCGGCGCCGAGACCCCCGTGCTGTTCGACGAGACCGACGGCATCGACTTCGAGGCCGTGTCCGACACGAACCCCGACGTCATCCTCGCCGCCTACTCCGGTCTGACGCAGGAGGACTACGAGACCCTCAGCGAGATCGCTCCCGTCGTCGCGTACCCGGAGGCTCCCTGGGCCACCTCGTGGCGCGACATGATCGAGCTCAACAGCGCCGGCCTGGGCATGGCCGAGGAGGGCGAGGAGCTCGTCGCGAGCCTCGAACAGGAGATCGCCGACGCGGCCGCCGCCCACCCCGAACTCGAGGGCAAGGCGACGATGTTCCTCACCCACGTCGACACCGCCGACCTGAGCCAGGTCAGCTTCTACACCGCCAACGACACCCGCGCCGCCTTCTTCGAGGACCTCGGACTGGCCACCCCGAAGAGCGTCGCGGACGCCTCCACCGACGACGCCTTCTCCAAGAAGGTCAGCGCCGAGCAGGTCGACGTCTTCGACGACGTGCAGATCATCGTCACCTACGGCGACCAGGAACTCGTCGACGCGCTCGAGGCCGACCCGCTGCTGTCGCAGATGCCCGCCGTCCGCAACGGCTCGATCGTCTTCCTCGACGGCTCCGGGCCGCTCGGCACCGCAGCGAACCCGACGCCGCTGGCGATCTCCTGGGTTCTGTCCGACTACGTCCAGCTGCTCTCCGACGCAGCTGCCAAGACGAACGCGGAGTGACCGCACTACACGACGAGTCGATGCCGAGCGCCTCCGAGAAGGGGCGCTCGACCATCGGCAATTCCGTCTGGCTTCTCGTTCTGCTCGGTGTGCTCGTCCTGCTGGTGATCGCATCGATCACGATCGGTTCGCGCAACGTCGACTGGGCCGACATCGTCGCGGCTCTCGGCGGCGCCACCGACAACATCGGTCAGGGCGCGATCGCCAAACGCATCCCGCGCACGGTGCTCGCGATGCTGGTCGGCGCGGCGCTCGGTCTCGCCGGCGCCGTGATGCAGGGGGTGACCCGTAATCCCTTGGCGGACCCGGGCATTCTCGGCGTCAACATGGGTGCTTCGCTCGCCGTCGTGATCGGCATGGCATGGTTCGGATTGTGGACGCAGACGTCGATGATCTGGGTCGCGATCATCGGTGCCGCCGCCGCTGCGGTGTTCGTCTACACGATCGGGTCGCTCGGGCGTGGGGGAGCGACACCCCTCAAGCTCGCCCTCGCCGGTGCCGCCACCTCGGCGGCGCTCGCGTCGTTCGTCACCGCCGTGATCCTGCCGCGCGGCGACATCGCCGGCAGCGTGCGGTCGTGGCAGATCGGCGGCGTGGGTGGAGCGAACTTCGACGCCATCTCCCAGGCGTTGCCGTTCTTCGTCCTCGGCTTCGCCATCTGCCTGCTGTCGGCGCGCAGCCTCAATTCGCTCGCGCTCGGCGACGACATGGCCGCCGGCCTCGGCGAACGGGTCGCTCTCGCCCGCGGCATCGCCTCGCTCGGTGCGGTGCTGTTGTGCGGGGCGGCGACCGCCATCGCCGGCCCCATCGCGTTCGTCGGCCTCGTCGTGCCGCACCTGTGCCGGTTGCTCATCGGCATCGACAACCGGTGGTTGCTGCCGTTTTCCGCTCTCGTCGGCGCGGGATTGCTCACCGCCGCCGATGTCGTCGGCCGCATCGTGGCGCGACCCGCCGAAATCGACGTCGGCATCATCACCGCGCTCATCGGGGCGCCCTTCTTCGTGTACATCGTCCGACGGCAGAAACTGCGCGAACTGTGACCGCCACACTCGAGACCATCGACACCGGCATCGACGACCTCGCCGCGAGCCGGATACGGCGCGGACGCCGACGCCGTCTCGTCATCGCCGTGCTCGCAACCCTCGTGGTCGCGGCCTTCGCGGCGAGTCTGATGTTCGGCCGGACGTTCTATCCGCCCGCGGACGTGCTGCGTGTCGTCCTCGGACAGGACGTGGCCGGCGCGAACTTCACGGTCGGCCGCCTGAGGCTTCCCCGCGCGGTCCTCGCGGTGGTCGCCGGCATCTGTTTCGGGCTCGGCGGCATCACCTTCCAGACGATGCTCCGCAACCCGCTCGCGAGCCCCGACATCATCGGCATCAGCTCCGGCGCGAGCGCCGCGGCGGCCTTCGCCATCATCGTGCTCGGACTCGGTGGCACCGGGGTGTCGGTCGTCGCGATCGTCGCCGGTCTCGCCGTGGCTCTCCTGATCTACGGCCTGTCCTATCGCGGCGGGGTGGCGGGCACACGCCTGATCCTCATCGGCATCGGGATCGCCGCCATGCTCGACAGCGTCACCTCCTACCTGCTGAGCACCGCGGCGACCTGGGATCTGCAGGAGACGATGCGCTGGCTCACCGGCAGCCTCAACGGTGCGACGTGGGGTGCGGCGGTGCCCGTCGTCGCCGCCCTCCTGGTGCTCGGGCCCGTGCTGCTCGTGCAGACACGCAACCTGTCGATGGTCCAGCTCGGCGACGATGCCGCGCAGGCACTCGGCGTGCGGGTCGAACGCACACGCGTGTTCGCGATCGTCTCCGCGGTCGGACTCATCGCGTTCGCGACCGCCGCGGCCGGACCCATCGCATTCGTCGCCTTCCTGTCCGGCCCGATCGCCGCGCGGATCGTGGGGCGGGGCACGTCGCTGTTCGTCCCGGCGGCACTCGTCGGGGCGCTGCTCGTGCTGGTCGCGGATTTCGTCGGCCAATACGCCTTCGGCACGCGCTACCCGGTGGGGGTGGTGACGGGTGCGCTCGGCGCGCCCTATCTCGTCTACCTCATCATTCGCTCCAACCGCGCGGGAGGCTCGCTGTGACCGCAACGCACGCCCTGATCGCCGAGAACCTCGAACTCGGCTACGGCAACCGCACCGTCGTCGAGAACCTCGACCTGCAGGTGCCGCCGGGGCGGATCACGTGCATCGTCGGCGCCAACGCGTGCGGGAAATCGACGCTGCTGCGGTCGATGTCGCGACTGTTGTCGCCGCGCGGCGGCCACGTCCTGCTCGACGGCAAGGACGTCCACCGCTTGCCCGCCAAGAAGCTCGCCCGCACGCTCGGGCTGCTGCCGCAGTCGCCGATCGCCCCCGAGGGCATCGTCGTCGCCGATCTGGTGGGCCGCGGCCGGCATCCGCACCAGCGGGTGCTCTCGCGCTGGAGCCGGGAGGACGACGCGGCAGTGGCCGATGCGCTCGCCGCCACCCACACCACCGAACTCGCCGAGCGTTCCGTGGACGAACTGTCGGGCGGTCAGCGGCAGCGCGTGTGGATCGCGATGGTGCTCGCGCAGCAGACCGACCTGCTGCTACTCGACGAACCCACCACCTTCCTCGACGTCAGCCACCAGGTGGAGGTCCTCGACCTGCTCACCGACCTCAACCGCGACCGCGGGACGACCATCGTCATGGTCCTGCACGACCTCAACCTCGCCGCGCGGTACGCCGACCACCTCGTCGCGATGGCCGACGGCAGCATCTATGCGTCGGGGGATCCCTCCGAGGTGCTCACCGGGGAGACCGTGAAGGCGGTCTTCGGTCTGGACAGTCGCGTGATCTCCGATCCGGTCTCCGGCAAGCCGCTGGTGCTGCCGGTGGGTCGGCACCACATCATGTGATCGTCCATCCGCTACAGGAATGGTCATCCGCTACGGCAATTGCCATAGCGGACGGCAAGAGCGGTAGCGAATGCTCGAGGCAAGGACTGTTCGGTCGATCCGCACCGCTCACCCGGAATCCGGGCCCGCACCCGTGGCGAGCGTCCTACGGTTGTCGGCATGGGCACGCCCGGCATCGACCAGTGGGTCCTTCACGTCGACCTCGACCAGTTCATCGCCGCGGTCAAGGTTCTGCGCAATCCGGAATTGGCGGGCCGGCCGGTGGTGGTCGGCGGTCGCGGCGATCCCACCGCGCGCGGAGTGGTCTCCACCGCCTCCTACGAGGCGCGCGAGCACGGGGTGGGATCGGGGATGCCACTGCGGGTCGCCGTGCGCAAGATCCCCGACGCGGGAACGTGCGGTCGCACTAGCGGCTGGCAGACTGGACCCGGTGCGATCGGTGACCAGGACACGGGGACCTCTACGACCACCGGAGGCCGCCGCAGCGGCGGTCTTCGGGACGTTGACGGCTGTGCTGTCGGTCGTCGCGGGACTGATACCCGTCGGAGTCGCCCAGGTGCTCGTCGCGCTCCCCGTCGCCTTCCTCGCCGCCACCGGCCGCCTGCGCGCGATCGTCGCTGCGACGGTCGCCGCCGGGGTCGTTGCGCTCGTGGCCGGTGGGCCGTTCGCCGTCGCCGCGGTCGTCGTCCTGTCCGGTATCGGAACCCTCGTCGGGTTCGCGCACCGTCGGTGGGGTCACGCCGCGGTATTCGCGGTGCTGGCCGGATCCGTTCCCGCCGGGCTGCTGCTCGCGGCGGTCGCGTGCGGTCTGCTGCTGTTGTTCGACCGGACCCGGATCCTGCTGCTCGAGGCACTGGAAGCCTCGATGCGCGGCACGCTCCGTGCGTTCGAAGCCGCAGGTGCGGGTGAGCAGTTCGTCGACACCTGGGACCGGACCCTCGAGATCATGGTGCGGCTGTGGTGGGTGTGGATCGGTGGCGCAGTGCTCATCGGGACCGTGGGCACCGCACTGCTGTGCTTCGGGATCTTCCGGGTGGTCGCCCTGCGCAGTACGTGGGCGACCCGATCGGTCGACTGGCCCGAGCAGGACCCCACGGCCGACCCGGCTCCGCTTCCCGTCGCACTGCGGCTCGTCGGCTACCGGTATCCGGGAACCGACCGCGACGCCCTGTCGGACATCGACCTCACGATCGGGCCGGGGGAGTTCGTCGCGATTGTCGGCGGCAACGGCTCGGGCAAGTCGACACTCGTGCGGCTGCTCGCGGGACTCGAGCCGACCGTCGGCCTGGTCGACCGGCCCGGACCCGTCGGGCCGGGACGACCCGGTGGCACCGCGATGATCCTGCAGCATCCCGAGAGCCAGGTGCTCGGCCGCACCGTCGCCGAGGACCTGCGGTGGGGGATCGACGACGTCGACGTCGACGATCTGCTCGCCCGCGTCGGCCTGGTCGGAATGGAGGATCGCGCCACGGAGGATCTGTCCGGCGGGCAACTGCAGCGACTGGCACTGGCGGGCGCACTCGCCCGGCGACCCGCACTGCTCATCGCCGACGAGATCACCGCGATGGTCGACGCCGACAGCCGCGCGGACCTGATCCGCCTGCTTGCCGACGTCGCGCGGGAGGGCACCGCGGTCGTGCTCGTCACCCACCTCGACGACGAGGCCCGCGCCGCCGACCGGATCGTGCACATCGCCGACGGCCGGATCGTCCCGCGGGTCGCGGCGCCGCCACCCCCGGCGCCGGTGCCTGCTACCGTCCCGTCCTTCCCGCAGCCGATCCTCGAACTGCGCGACGTCACGCACATCTACGCGGCCGGCACACCTTGGGCACACACCGCGCTGCGCGAGGTGTCGCTGACGATCTGCCGCGGTGAAGGGGTACTGGTCGTCGGGGAGAACGGTTCGGGCAAGTCCACGCTCGCGTGGATCGTCGCCGGACTGATGCGCCCCACGCGCGGAACGGCCGTGCTGCACGACACCCCGACGGCCGATCTGCACGGAGAAGTGGGCATGGTCTTCCAGCAGGCACGGCTGCAATTGCAACGACCGACCGTGGCCCAGGAGATCTCCGAGGTGGCCGGGCTTCCGCACACCGACCGCGGCTACGTCGCCGCCGTCCTGCACCGGGTGGGTCTGCGTCCCGAACTGATCGACCGGCCGATCGACCGGCTCAGCGGAGGCGAGATGCGGCGGGTCGCGATCGCCGCCCAACTCGCCCGCACCCCGCGGGTGCTCGTGCTCGACGAACCGCTGGCCGGACTGGACCTGCAGGGCCGCCGCGAGGTCGTGTCGATCCTCGCCCATCTACGCGCGGTCGAGCACGTCACCGTCGTCGTCATCTCCCACGACCTGCACGGAATGGAAGAGGTGTGTTCACGCACCGTGGTACTCGAGGACGGACGCATCGTGGAGCAGACGGGAGCGGTGATCGCATGAGTCGCACACGCACACGCACGCGCACACGCCAGCGGCGCCCGATCATCCTGCTGCGGCCCGTGCCTCGGGAGACACCCCTGCACCGGGTGTGGGCCGGCACGAAGGTCCTGTCGGCAGCGGCGCTGTCGGTGGCGGCGAGCTTCGCTCCGAGCTGGACCGGACTCGGCATCCTGCTCAGCGTGCTGGTCGTGGGTGTGCTCGTCGCACGGATCCCGCGCGGGGTGGTCCCGACGATTCCGTGGTGGGTGTTCGCGGTCCTCGCCGTCGGCCTGGTCCTCAACGCAGCGGGTGGCGGGCTCACCGCCTACGTCCGGACGATGCTGCTCGGCGTGGGTTTGCTGGTCCTTGCGTCGCTGGTCGGGTGGACGACGCGACTGTCCGACCTCGTCGACGCCCTGCCCGTGTTGTTCGCCCCGCTGCGACTGTTACGGCTACCCGTCGACGAATGGGTGACGGTGTGCGCGCTGGCGCTGCGGATGCTGCCGACCGTTCGCGCCGAGATGCGGGTGCTGTTCGCCGCGCGCAAGGTCCGCGGCCGGCCCGGCATCCGCACTCCGGCGGGATGGTGGCAGGAGGTGGCCGACTCCGTCGGCGCGGTGGTGTCGGTATCCATGCGCCAGGTCCGCGATCTCGGCGACGCGCTGGCGGTACGGGGACCACGATCGGCGACCCGCCGGGGTCCTCGATCGGCGACCCGCCGGCCGCTGCGACTGCGGCTCGGGGACGTCCTGACGGTGCTGGTCGTGGCGGGCGCGTGCACGGCGATCACCGTGTGGGGTTGACCCGTCAGTTGCGGTTGTGCGAAGCGGTGTCCTTCGAACGCGAGCGGATGCGCCGGACGATCCCGTAGCCGATCACCGCCACGACGACGGCGATCACGACGTACTGCAGCGCCGAGGCGTACGGTTCGACGGCGCTCCAGTTCTCGCCGAGCTGATAACCGGCCAGCACGAAGATCGAGTTCCAGATGAGGCTGCCCGCGGTGGTGAACGCGAGGAACTGCCAGATCGGCATCCGTGTGACACCGGCGGGGATGGAGATGAGGCTCCGGAAGACGGGCACCATCCGGCCGAAGAAGACGGCCTTGCGTCCGTGCCGCTGGAACCAGGCGGTCGAACGGTCGAGGTCCTCGACATCGACGAGTGGAAGCTTCCGCATGACCGCGCGAATCCTGTCCTCACCCACCCAACGGCCGATCGAATAGAGACCGAGAGCGCCGACCACGGAACCGAGGGTCGTCCAGAACAGCGCACCGAACAGGGTGAAACTGCCCAGGCTCGCGGCGAACCCGGCGAGCGGCAGGATGACCTCGCTGGGAAGCGGCGGAAAGAAGTTCTCGAGAGCGATCGCGATGCCGGCGCCGACACCGCCGAGGCGATCCATCAACTCGAGCGCCCATCCTGCGAGACCGTCCGTGGGGGCTGACTGTGAATCCGCGACACTCATCCACCCGACCCTACCGAGGGGTCGTCGAGGTTTCCGCTCGTACGGATCGAAACAGTTCCGGTCTGCTCGATCGGCGAGAAGGATGGCGGCGAATGTCGCTCTCCACCCCGAGGGCCGATCCGGAAGGTGATCTCCAGTGACGATCGTTGTCGTCGCGGGCAACCCGAAGCTCGCGTCCCGCACCCTCGACGCCGGAGCCCGCCTCGCCACGGCCCTCACCGGACGAGAGCCCGATCACGTTGTGGATGTGATCACACTCGGTGGTAGAACTGGGGCGCTATGCCCAGCCCCCGGCCTGTATCTTCACGATTCGACCTACACAACCGAGATCCGTATTGCGGACTACGCCGAACGCTGGTCGTCGGTGCTGTCCGCCGCACTTCGAAACGAGGCCGCCTCATGACCACTCTCGACGGACCGTCTCTGCGCCAGGCATTCGCGCACGTCCCCTCGGGCGTCGTCGCGATCTGCGCGGAGATGGACGGAGAGCGGATCGGGATGGCGGCGAGCACTTTCGTGCCGGTGTCGCTCGATCCGCCGCTCGTCTCGTTCTGCGTACAGAACACCTCGACCACATGGCCGCGTCTGGCGTCGCTCCCGCATCTCGGCATCAGCGTGCTGAGCGAGGAGCACGACGGTGCCGCGCGGGTGCTCGCCGCGAAGAACGGCGATCGCTTCGCCGGGATCGACATCGAGAGCCGCGAAGGCGGCGCGCTGTTCGTCTCGGGCACGAGCGTGCGCATGGACGTGACTGTGCAGCAGGAGGTTCCGGCGGGCGACCACGCGATCGTCGTACTGCGCATCAACGAACTGCTCACCGACGCCGATGTCGAACCCATCGTGTTCCACCGCAGTTCGTTCCGTCGACTGCTCGCGTCCTGACCTGCATACGATCGATTTCGGTGGTTCCACCCCCGCTCAGCGCGGGTGGAACCACCGAAGTTCTCTAGGGCGGTGGTGTTCCGACCGATCGTCGCGGCAGCCGTCCGGTTCCGAACAGCGCCGCGATCGCGAGGAGCGCTGTCACAGCGAACGCGGCGCGTAGCCCTTCGAGTCGAGCGTCGGCGTTGACCGCGACGAGTGCTTCCGTTGTGGACGGGTCGACACCCGCCTCGTCGAGCCCGGCCCGCAACTGGGTCGTGGACAGGAACGGCACACCGGAGGCCAGCTCGGTCGTCGCCTGCTGCTGCACCGACGGCGGGATGTCGGAGTTGTCCTCGATTCCGGCAACGACCGATGTGGTGAGGGTGGCGATCAGGATCGATCCGATCAGTGCGGTGCCCAGCGACGCCCCGAGATTCGTTGCGGTGTTCTGCACACCGCCGACTTCGGCGCTCTGGGAATCCGGTACCGACGAGACCGTGATCGCGCCGAGCTGGGACGCCAACGCTCCCAGGCCGAGACCCATCAACAACATCGGTATCGACACCACGGCCGCATCGGCACCCGGGTCCATACCGGCAACGAGGATCAGGATCCCCAGGATCATCGAACCCAGACCCATACGCACCACGCGTCGGGGATCGGCGTGGGGTCGCACTTTCGGGATCACCGTTGCGGCCAGCACCAGCGCGATCGACAACGGCAGGATCCGCACACCTGTCTGGACTGCGCTGAGTTCGAGTACGACCGACAGGAAGAGAGGGACGGAGAAGAAGACTCCGGCCTGCACCGCGAACTGTGCGAAGAACATCGTCAGACCACCGACGAGCTGTCGGTTGGCGAACAGCCCCGGATCGATCAGCGGGTCGCGACCCTTGCTGACGAGAGCGCTCTGCCACCGCATGAATGCATAGAGCACCAGCGAGCCCGCGACGAGAAGCCAGATGACCGGGGACAGACCCAGTACGGCGGGTGCGCCCGGCTCGGCCCGCACCCAGCCCCATTCGCTCGAACGCAGGACGCCGTAGACGACGGATCCCAGACCGAGTACGGACAGTGCGGATCCCACGAGGTCGAGGTGGACGCGGTGAGGGGGAACGTCCTCGATACGGCGCAGCACCAGCAGGATCAGCACCACCAGGACGACCTCGCCGAAGAAGACGTAACGCCACGACGCGAACGTCGTGACGGCCCCGCCCAGCAACGGACCCACGGCCACGGCCGATGCACCGGCCGCCGCGACCAGACCGTACGCTGCGGAACGTCGCTCGGGAGCGAAGTTGGCCGCGACGAGCGAGACGATCGCCGGCATGATCAGGGCCGCGCCGATGCCTTCGAGCAACGACCAGCCCACCAGTAGGACCGCGAGGTTCGGGGCGAGTCCGGTGGTGAACGAGCCGATGCCGTAGATGACCAGTCCGACACCGAACGCGCGACGTCGACCGAGGATCGTGCCGACCTTCCCGCCGGTGATCATCAAGGATGCCATCACGAGGGTGTAGAGGGTGATCGCGGTCTGGATGCCGGTGATCGTGGTGCCGACGTCCTGCGCGACGGTCGCCATCGACACGTTCATCACCGAGCTGTCGAGCGTCATCAGGAACTGGCCCGACGCCAGCACTGCGAGTACCAGTGTCGAACCCGAGCGGACCTCCGGCTGCGACGACACCTGTCCGTCCTTCGGCTCAGGTCGCCGGCAACGGCCGACAGGAGCTACTGCAGCTACCGGTGGGCACCGGCATCCGCTGCGACATGACTTCTATTCTTCGCGTTCGAACGTCACGAGCATTCCCTCGACGCCACCGGGACCGATCCGTCCCTTGATGTCGGCGGAGGTGATCGCCTTCAGGCGCCACCCATCTCGGGCATGATCGTTGAGGATCTTCTCGAGCTTGCCGCCGGACATCTTCCCGCCGAGCATGCCCTCGCGGATCTCGATCACCTTGTACGAGTACACCCGTTCAGCTTACGGTCGTCCCGCGAGAATCTCGTCGAAATCCGACGGCTGTACGTGACACTGGAAGGTGACGTTTTCGGAACCCGGAGGCAGCAGTGGAGACGATGCCGGACCGTCGGACTCTCGAGTCGGCAGTTGCGCTCGCGGGTCGCGCGCCGTCGCTTCACAACAGCCAGCCGTGGCGGTGGACTCTGGACGCGGACGAGCTTGCGCTGTTCAGCGACAGTGATCGCATCCTTCCGGCCACCGATCCGTCCGGTCGTCAGATGGTGTTGTCCTGTGGAGCAGTGCTGCACCATCTGCGGGTGGCGCTCACCGCCCGGCGCTGGGCCACGGTGGTCGAACGGATGCCGGACGCGACGAATCGTCGTTGTCTCGCGACGCTGCGCTTCCGCCGAGTTGACGCGGTGACCGACACCGACCTCCGGATGGCAGAGGCGATCGGCCGCCGACGTACCGAGCGGTTACCGATGGGGGCTCCGCAGGAGTGGGCTCGGACCGAGAGCGCTCTGCAGATGTTCGCCGAACCCGCGGGTGTCCGCCTGAGTGCCATCGCCGAACACGAGCGACCTGCACTGGAAGAGTTGTCCCGTCGCATCGGCGGTGAGCGTCGCTCCGATGCGGCCTACCAGACGGAACTTTCCTGGTGGGCCGGGCACGGGATGCACCCGGACGGAATACCTCCGGACGCACTCCCACCGGGACGGCGCACGGTAGCGACGGAGCGGGAGTTCCCTCCCGGCAACGCGACCGGCGAGTCGGCAGAGACGGAGGACCGAGCCGCGATACTTCTCCTGTCGACCACGACGGACACGCGGCTCGACTGGCTGCGGAGCGGTGAAGCCCTATCGGCCGTGCTCCTCGCGTGCACCGCCCGTGGACTGGCCACCTGCTCCGTCACGCACCTGACGGAATCCGAATCCTCACGTGCGTTCCTGCGGGAAACGGCCCGCATCGAGGGCGTGCCGCAAGTGATGATCCGGGTCGGTGTACGCGCGGGACCGGGTCCGGATGCGGCGACGCCGCGCCGTCCGACTTCCGCGATTCTGTTCCGCAAGCAATCCTGATCCCGAACTTCGGTGTTCCCGACCGAGCTCAGCGACGTCGAAACCACCAGAATCGTTCGAGGACAACAAAAGCCCGGATCAGCGGGCGGCGCCGTAGAAGCGGGAGACCCGTACACGCAGCAGCAACCTGCGATCGGCGACCATCGCGGCCCGGAAGTCGTCCCAGTCCGGATGCTCGCCCTGCACCGCTCGATACAACTCGACGAGCTGCTCGACGGTGTCGTCGTGGGGGTCCGCGGCCACCGGCGTCAGCTCGGCCTCGCCCTCCGCGACGGCGTAGGACCACTTGTCGTCGGAGTCGACGAACAGGCTCACACGCGGGTCGCGGCGCACGTTCCGGGTCTTTGCCCGGTCGTCGGTGATGGAGACGGAGAACGTGCGGGTCGCGGGCTCGTACCGGTAGGTGACGTTCGACAACTGGGGTCGCCCGTCGCGCTTGATCGTCGCGAGCACAGCGACACCGGTGGGAGGGAACAGGGCTTCGAGTGCGCTCTCGTCGGCCGGCATGGCGCCCAGCCTACGGCCGACCGTGCAGAATCGGGGCGGGTATCGGGCCGAGTACGAAGGGTAGGCATGCTGGACTACGCGCGTTACTGCGGAGAGATCGTCGAACAGACGGAACTGCTGGTGGACTCACTGGCCGGGCAGGACATGACCACACCGGTGCCGTCGTGCCCGGGATGGAACCTCGGTCAGCTCGCCCGACACATCGGCTACGGCCACCGCTGGGCGAGCGAGGCGGTCCGCGGTGAAGGGTCGATGCCGCGCACCGACCGCGCGATGCGGGAGTTGGCGGACTACGTCGACGAGGATCCGGACGAGCTGATTCCGTGGTTACGGGAAGGAGCGCGCGAATTCGGGGCCGCGTTGCGGGAGGTCGGTCCGAACATGCGGGTGTGGACACCGATCCCGGGTGGCAAGAAGACCCCGGAGTTCTTCGCCCGACGCTTCGCCCACGAGACCGTGGTGCATCGCGCCGACGCTGCACTCGCACTGGGAGCGGACTTCGAGCCGGCCCACGATCTTGCGGTGGACTGCGTGGACGAATGGCTCGACCTGGCGGTCGTCACCTGGCCACGACTCGATGTCGAACGGCACCGCGTGTTGCACGGACCCGACCGGACGCTGCATTTCCACGCGACGGACACGTCGGCGGAATGGGTCGTGGACCTGTCCGGCGAGGACTTCGCGTGGCGGCATGCCCACGAGAAGAGTGCCGTGGCGGTACGCGGCCCGCTGACGGAACTGCTGTTGGTGCTCTATCGTCGGCGCGCTGTGGGCGCAGCCGACGTGGAGGTCTTCGGCGACTCCGGGTTCCTGGCGTCCTGGCTCGACGTCAGTCCCTTCGGATAGAACGCACAGCGGGTGGCCGCACCGCGACGGGCCCGAGTGGTCGCACCGCGACGGGCCCGAGTAGTCGCACCGCGACGGCGAGACGCGGCCCCCACCTATGAACTAGACTGACAGGCGCGAGGCCGAGTACGCGTGGCGGATCGCGTCGAGTGCGCTGGTGCAGGGAATATGAGCTTCCTGCAGCGAATGGATCACCTCGGCGATCGGTCCGGACTGCTCGAAGGCGCTACCGGCGGCGACGGCCCAGGCGACTTCGCCGGGCTCGAACGTCCGGGTGGGCTTCCATCCTCGCTGAGGAGCGAGCTCGCGCAGAGTGCTCCAGTGTGCGACCTCGTCCGCATCCGGACGTCCGATGAAAAGTAGGCGGTCGTGTCCCACGGTGAACCCCTTCGTTCCTTCTCGTGCTTCGACAGGTAGGTCGTCTTCACTGTGCGCTTCGTTACATTCACCTGATCGAGAAGCGTCGCAGGTTTAGGACCTTCCACTATGTGGTACACCCGCCCGAATCCGACGGACCTGTCGGACAAGGGCGATCATCCACCGCCGTAGCGAGCCGCGAACGCGCCCGGCGTCATGCCCATGACCCTCGCGAAATCACGTACGAAATGCGGCTGGTCGGCGTAACCGAGGACCGCGGCGACCTCCGACAACGAACCGGGCTTCTCGCGCAGGCGACCGGCGGCCTCCTGCAGTCGCCGCCGCTGGATCAGCCACTTCGGGGTCAGCCCGATCCGTCGCTGGACGAGGCGTTGCAGCGCGCGCTCGCCGAGACCGAACTCCGCGCGCACCTGCTCGACCCGCAGGACGTCGGAGTTCTCCTCGACGAACGCCACCACCCGGTTGACCAGTCGCCCCTCCTCATCGATCGGCAGATGGGCGCGCAGCACGTCGTCGAACGCCTCCGTCGCGGCGCGGTGCGACTCGCGAGAGTCCGGGCCGTGTGCCATCGCCTCCCGAACCCGCGTGATCAGACGCGCGCCGGCATCGCCGAGGACATCGGTGAGGTCGACGGCCCGGTCGGTGAACGCCGCGAGCGAGGTGCCCGTGATCAGTGCCCCGGCCGCCGGGCTGAGCATGGACCCGACCGCCCAGCCCTCGCCGGTGAGGGTGACCGTGGACAGTCCGTGTTCGACACCGTAGAAGCGCGCGTAATCGTGCGCAACCACCAGTTGGCAGACCGGATAGCGCAGCACCCGCTGGGGTGCCTCCCGCCCGGCCGGCACCGACCACACGGGAATCCAGTACCGCTGCATCAGATCCGTGAGGTCGGAAGCGGCGGGATAACGGTGGATGGTGTGCGAGGCGTCGTGCGGATCCTTCAGGTGGGCACGTTCGATGTCGTCGCGACCGCCGACGCGGTCGGTGTCGTCGCGACCGCCGACACGGTCGGTGTCGTCGTGACCGCCGAGGGGGTCGCCGCCGTCGGGTTTCATCAATACCTCACGCTCGCCGGTCGTCAGTATCGAGTTATGAATACAACAGCACTGCGACACGCAGAGGCCGACAAGCCGCTCACCGACGTGATCTCGTCGCTCCGCGGCACCGACTGGGATGCGCAGTCGCCGTGTGAGGGGTGGACGGCGCGCGACGTCCTGGCCCACGTCATCGACACGCAGCGGGACTTCTTCGCCGGACGCGGCGTCGAGATGGGGGAGCGGCCCGAGACCGACCGTCCTGTCGAGGCGTGGAGGACGCACACGGCACGGATCGCCGAGATCCTCGCGGACGACTCGTTCGTCTCGACGACATACGACGGATACTTCGGGCCGACCACGGTGGGTGCGACCTTCGAACAGTTCTACCTCTGGGACATGCTCGTGCATCGCTGGGACATCGCACGCAGCGCGGGGGTCGATGTGACCTTCTCGGACGCCGAACTCGACCGGATGGAGGCCGGCGCCGACAGTTTCGGCGACGCGCTCTACATGGACGGTGTCTGTGCTCCGGCGGTGCCGGTTCCCGAGGACGCAGACCGCACGGCCCGGATCCTCGCGAAGATGGGACGTCGCACGGCCGCGTCGATCGGTTAGGCCGCGTTATCGTCGGTCGTATGAGCGAAACGATCCGCGTCGCGGACTACGTGCGCGAAGCGATCGCGGCCGGACGGCCGGTCGTGGCGCTCGAATCGACGATCTTCACACACGGCCTCACCCGGCCACGCAACGTCGAGGTCGCCCTCGAGGCCGAGAAACGTCTGCGCGATTCCGGGGTGCTGCCCGCGACCATCGGGGTTGTCGACGGCACGCCGACGGTCGGTTTGTCGGAACAGCAGATCCGCATGCTCGGTGCCGAGGACGTCCCGGTCGTCAAGCTCGGTATCCGCGACCTGCCGGTCGCGGCGGCGAAGGGATTGCACGGGGGGACCACGGTGTCGGCGACGGCGCTGCTCGCGCATCGCGCCGGGATCGACGTATTCGCCACCGGCGGCCTGGGCGGCGTGCATCGGGGGGCTTCGTCGACCTTCGACGAGAGCGCGGATCTCGTTGCGCTGGCGACACTTCCGATCCTCGTGGTGAGCGGCGGCGTCAAATCCGTCCTCGACATCCCTGCCACACTCGAACGGCTCGAGACGCTCGGGGTGGTCGTGGTCGGCTATCGGACCACGCGTTTTCCCGGCTTCTATGTGCGCGACAGCGGCTGCGATGTCGACGAGGTGGAGTCGGCGGAGCAGGCCGCGGCGGTGGCGCGGGCGCGGGACGGGCTGGGTCTGCGGGCGGCGGTGCTCGTCGGGAATCCGGTGGCGGCCGAGGCTCAGATCGATCCGGAACTGCACGATCGCGTGCTCGCCGAGGCCGAACACGCCGCAGCCGAGGCCGGGACACGCGGCAAGGCGATCACCCCGTTCCTGCTCGAACACATGCACCGGGCCACCGAGGGGCACTCGCTCGAGACGAATGTCGCGGTCTATCGCGGGAACGTCGCGGTCGCCGCGGAGATCGCGCACGCGCTGGCGTCCTGATTCTTCGTTGCAGGCCGACGGCCTGATTTCTCACTGCAGGAGGAAGGCGGCGGTGGACGACGGCAGGGGAGTGCCGCGCCGGCGGTAGATCTCGGCGGGCCGGCCCGTGCCCTCCCTGTGCAGTTCGCCGGTGGGTTCGAGGCCGTGCAGCAGGTGCCGGCGGAAGGTGTCCTTGGGATAGCTGCGGGCATAGACGGTCTCGTACAGCAGTCGCAGGTCGAGCACGGTGAACTGCTCGCCGAGGAAGTTGCCGGGGTCGACCTCGGCGGAGTACCGGCGTCGCAGGTCGGCGACGGCCAGGTCGACGATCTCGGCATGGTCGAAGGCGAGGTCGGAGGTCTCGGTGGTCGGCACGAGATACGCCTCGGCGGGGATCTCGGCGACCGGCACCGCGGCGCCGTGGGCCATCGACAGCACCCACCCGCGGTCGTCGCGCTCGGGATCGTCGAGCATGGCCAGCTGGTGGAAGTCGACACCCGTGAGTCCGGCCTTGTCGCGCAGGGCGCGTTCGGCGGCCTCGGCGAGTCGCTCACCGGGGTGCAGGAAGGTGCCCGGCAGGGCGAAGGTGCCGTCGGGACGTTCGACGACCAGTACCTTCAGTACTTCGTCGATGGTGAGGACGGCGACGTCCACGGCCACCGAGGGGCGCGGGTAGTCGGTGAGCGACCTGCCGGTCGAGTCGGTCGGTGTGCCCATGATGGACATTCAATCATTGATGCGCTAACTTTAGCGCGGACTTGATCGAATAGAGGGGTTCATGGAAACAACCGCAGCACAGAACGACCGGGCAGCCGGAGTCCTGCTCGCCACCGCAGCAGGCGACGCACTCGGGGCCGGATACGAATTCACGTATCCGACGGACACCACGCCCATCGACATGATCGGCGGCGGACTCGGGCCGTTCGCGCCCGGTGAGTGGACCGATGACACCTCCATGGCCCTCGCGATCGCCGAGGTCTCGGCGACCGGCGTCGACATCGGTGAGGGCGCCGGACTCGACGCGGTCGCGGCGCAGTTCCTCCGCTGGTACGCCACGAACCCTAAGGACATCGGCAACCAGACGCGTGCCGTCCTGCGCGAGGCGGGCCCCACCGCCGTCACCATGACGGCGCGCGCCCGCAGCCTCCCCGGACGCACCGGTGGCAACGGATCGCTCATGCGCACCGCACCCGTCGGGCTCGCCTACCTCGACGACGCCGAGCGGTGCCTGTCCACGGCGCATGCGATCAGCAGCCTCACCCACGCGGACGAGCAGGCATCCGAGGCATGCCGACTGTGGTCGTTCGCGATCCGTCACGCCGTCCTCCACGGCACCTTCGACGGGGTGCGGGTCGCCCTGTCCTGCCTGTCCCAGCCCGCCGCACAGCGGTGGACGGCGCTGCTGGACGAGGCGGAGACCGCGCCGAGTCCGCGCGTGTTCGACAACAACGGCTGGGTCGTCCACGCCCTGCAGGCGGCGTGGTGGGCGATCACGCACGCCCGCACCGACGGCCCCGGACACCTGCCGGAGGCGCTCGAACTGGCCGTCCGCGCAGGCAACGACACCGACACGGTCGCGGCCATCGCGGGCGGACTGCTCGGCGCCCGGTGGGGTGCGTCCGCAGTGCCGGAACGGTGGCGTCGCATGCTGCACGGATGGCCCGGTTACCGCGCGGACGACCTCGAGCGCCTCGGGCTGCTCACCGCGCGGAAGGGCTCCGGGGCAGGCGGGGATGTACTACGGGTCGTCCAGAGCTGAGACTCCCCGAGATCCGCCGGATGTCTCCACTCGCGGTTGTGATGCGGTAGACACGACCCGTCCGACGGATACTCGAGGAGGGATCGCACGTGGCTTCCATCGCACTTCCACGCATCATGCGCGTCGGCGGGGGCGCCGTCGAGGAGATCGGTGAGGTAGTCGCCGGACTCGGACTCGCCCGGCCCCTGGTGGTGACCGACAAGTTCCTGGTCGGCACCGGTGCGGTGGATCGGATGGTCGCGCAGCTCGAGGCCGCCGGACTGCGGCCGGCAGTCTTCGCCGAGACCGTTCCCGACCCCACCACCGCCTCGCTCGACGCGGGTGCCGCAGCGGTCGCCGAGCACGACGCCGACTGTGTGATCGGGTTCGGTGGGGGAAGCCCGATGGACACGGCCAAGGCCCTCGGCCTGCTCGCCCGGAAGGGCGGTCACATGCGCGACTACAAGGTGCCGCGCGACAACATCGGCCCGGCGCTACCGGTGATCGCCGTGCCGACCACGGCGGGAAGCGGCTCGGAGGCAACCCAGTTCACGATCATCAGCGACAGCGAGTCCGACGAGAAGATGCTGTGCACGGGCCAGGCCTTCCTGCCGGTCGCTGCGATCGTCGACTATCGGCTCACCATGACGATGCCCCCGCGCCTGACGGCGGACACCGGCGTGGATGCACTCACCCATGCCATCGAGGCCTATGTCAGCAGGAAGGCGAACCCGTTCTCCGACAGCCTCGCGCTCGTCGCGATCGACACCATCGGACAGGTACTGCGGCGCGTCTACGCGGACGGGCAGGACGCCGAGGCGCGCGAGCGGATGATGCTGGCCGCCACGCAGGCGGGCATCGCCTTCTCCAACTCCAGCGTCGCGCTCGTGCACGGCATGAGCCGTCCGATCGGGGCGCACTTCCATGTTGCGCACGGACTGTCGAACGCGATGCTGTTCCCGGCGGTCACCGAGTTCTCGGTGGATGCCGCCGAGTCCCGCTATGCCGACTGCGCCCGCGCGCTCGGCGCGGCCTCGACGGACGCCTCGGATGCGACCGCCGCCGCAGACCTGGTCGTCGCGCTGAAGGAACTGTGCCGCCACGTGGAGGTGCCGACACCGAAGTCGTACGGCATCGACAAGCAGACCTGGGACGAGAGGCTCCCGGTCATGGCCGAGCAGGCGCTGGCGTCGGGATCCCCGAACAACAACCCGAGGATCCCGACGGCCGAGGAGATCCGCGATCTCTACGGGCGGATCTACGCCTGAGGCCGACTCATTCGGGAGCCTGATCGTCGGGCTCGACCTTCTCCGTCCTCACCCGGTCCGCGACGTTGCCGGGCGCACCCTCCTCCTCGCGTTCCTTCTCGACCTTCTGCTCGAGCTTGTCGACGAGATGCTTGATCTTCTGCCCGGTGAGGTCGTCGTTGTCCTCTGGGCGGCCCGAACCGTGCTTGGGGGCGTTGTCCATCGACGTCCGTCCTTCGTTCGTAGGGTGCAGGGGAGCGGTACCCGAGCGCCGGAACGGTCAAACGGGCAACGGTTCTGCTCACACCGATCACCACCGGCAAGCTCGATGAGACCGTTCCCGCCGCCTAGCTCATCCCGCCCGCTCGGCTGCGGCGGCGATGTCGGCGAGGTCCTGTTCGAGGGCCTTGCGGGTCGCGCGTTTCGCGAGCGGCGCGAACACGGTCATCGCAAGCTGAGCGAAGGCGCCGAGGGGTCCGCTCTCGCCGGAGAACTCCACGGACAGATCCGTGCCGCCCGCCGAGGGGGTCAGGTCGAAGACGGTCCGGTAGCGGGCGCCGCGGGATTCGGCGACGACGACGGTGCGCCGCTCCGGATCCGCCTCGGCGACCTGCATCTCCTCGGTCGCCGACTGTCCGAACATCACGCGGGTCTCCCGCCACCGTGTGCCCACCTCGTAGCCGGTGCCGTCCAGTCGTTCCACGGCCTTCACCGCACGCAGGGTGGTGGGCGCCTCGTCCAGCGCGGTGAGCACCCGCCACACCGCGGATGGTGGTGCGGCGATGTTGCGCGAGACCTCGATGCGTTGTTCCACTTCTCTCCTCGTGATCGTTCGGGTCAGAGCGGGAGCTCGGTCTCCTGCAGCCCGGGCGGAACACCGCGGCGCCGGAACCATTCGACACCGAAGGCGGCCCGCAGGTGTTCCTCGGGCATGTTCAGCATCGGCCCGAAGTCTCCGATCTGCGACTCGTAGCCGATCATGGCAGCGCGTTTGGCGGCCAGCGCCGTCGACACGTCCACCGCGGTGGTCAGTTCCGATTCCGGTAGGCCGAACGTCTCGAGGTCCGGTGGGCGTACGTCGTCGGGGGTGTCCGGCAGCGCCGAGAGCAGCCGCATAAGGTGGTCCCGGTTGCTCGATGCCTCGTAGACGGCGTCGTGTCCGGTGATCCGTTCGGCATGGATCCCGGCCCGGTGGACCTGGACGTGATCGGGATGGCCGTAGCCGCCGTGCTCGTCGTAGATCGTGACGACATCGGCGCGTTCCTGCTCGATCACGGCGGCCAGTCTGGCTCCCACCTCGCTCGGATCGGCGTTGGCGAAGGCATTCGGGTCGTGGTTGCCGGCGGTGCCGGCCATCCCCGAATCGCCGTAGCCGAAGGGCACCACCCTCGCCGCACCCAGCGCCCGGGCCGATTCCTCGAGTTCCTTCGTGCGGCGGGCGGCGAGGGATTCGCCGGGCGCGAGCAGCCCGTCGGGATATTCGCCGCGGGCACCGTCGGTGGCGACGACGAGGACGACGCGATGCCCGGCGTCGGCGGCTCGGCGCATCACGCCACCGGTGAGGAACACCTCGTCGTCGGGGTGTGCGTGAAAGCACAGCAGAACGCTCATGGCGTTCATGCTGACACGCTGCTCGTGCGGTGCAGCGGTCAGTCCGACTCGCCGTAGCGGGCCGCGAGATTCTCGGGCATCGGTTCGTGCCGCAGATACTGGCGGGCGAAATCGGCGGTGCCCTGCGTGATGGCCCGCAGTTCCACCGGATAGCGGCCGAGTTCGAGCTCGGGAACCTCCGCGCGCAACAGGGCGACACCCGGCTCGGGGGATTCGGTGCCGAGCACCCGTCCGCGCCGGGCCGACAGATCGCTGAGGACCGCGCCGAGATGCTCCTCCGGCACGATCACCCGCACGGCGGCGACCGGTTCGAGTACGCGAACGGTGCTGTGTGAGGCCGCATCCCGCAGGGCCAGCCCGGCGGCGGCCTGGAAGGCCGCGTCGGACGAATCCACCGAGTGGGCCTTGCCGTCGACGAGGGTGACTTGCACGTCGACGAGCGGATATCCCGTCGTCACGCCCTTCTCGGCCTGCGCGTACACGCCCTTCTCCACGGACGGGATGAACTGGCGCGGAACCGCACCGCCCACCACCTTCTCGGCGAACACCACCCCGCTGCCCACCGGCAGTGGTTCGACCTCGACGTCGACGACCGCGTACTGACCGTGCCCGCCGGATTGTTTGACGAGCCTGCCGTGGCCTTTCGCGGGGCCGGCGAAGGTCTCCTCGAGCGGCACCCGATGCTCGACCGTGTCGACCTGGACACCGTGCCGGGTGCGCAACCGTTCGAGGACCAGTTCGGCGTGCGCTTCACCCGTGCACCACAGCACGAGCTGATGGGTCTCGGGATTCTGCTCGACGCGCAGCGCGGGATCCTCGGAGGCGAGGCGCGACAGGGCCTGGGACAGCTTGTCGTCGTCGGTGCGGGTGTGTGCCTCGATCGCGACGGGCAGCAGGGGAGTCGGGGTGGGCCACCGGTCGAGCGGGACCGGATGGTCGGGGTCGTACAGGACGTCACCGGGTTGTGCCGTCGCGAGCTTCCCGACGGAGGCGATGTCTCCCGCCACGGCTTCACCGACCGGGCGCTGTTGCTTGCCGAACGGGCTCGTCAGGGCGGGAATGCGTTCGCGGCTGTCGCGGTCGCCGTCGGCCAGCGCGACGATCGTGTCGGGTCGCAGCGTGCCGGAGTACACGCGCACCAGGCTGATCCGCCCGACATAGGAGTCGCCGGCCACGCGCACGACCTGCGCGGCGAGCGGACCGTCCGGATCGCACGGCGGTGCACCACGACCGCGCTGCGTCGGTGCGGGGAATCCGGTGGTGATCAATTCGAGCAGTTCGACGGCACCGATTCCCGTCTCGTCGGCGGGAACGGCCGGGTGCAGGGTGCACGCCAGGATCTCGCGGGTGAGTCCTTCCTGCAGGGAGGCCGTGTCGAGTTGCTCGCCGGCGATGAACCGCTCCATGAGCGTGTCGTCCTGGCCGGAGATGGCCTCCACGAGGCTCTCGCGCGCTTCGGTGGACACCGGGCACGGACCGGGTTCGCCGTAGCTGCGGCCCGTCAGCAGACCCATCGACCCGATCGGGCGGTCGCCGTCGTAGACGGGATAGAACATGGCCCTCAGGGTGTCCGGTCCCAATCCGAAGGCGACGTGACAGTCGGTGAGCATGTCGTCGAAGCTGTGCCGGGCGACATCGAGTTTGTTCACCACGATCGCGCGGGGGATCGCCTCGTCGTCGCATTCGCGCCAGAGCGCGCGGGTCGCTGCGCTGATGGGATCGGTGGCGGAGACGACGAAGATCGCCGCGTCGGCCGCGTGCAGGGCTGCGCGGACCTCGGCGTCGAAGTCGGGGTGTCCCGGCGTGTCGATCAGGTTGATCTTGATGTCGTTCCATTCGAGGGGGACGACGGACAGCTGCACCGACCTGCGGTGGCGCTGCTCGATCCCCTCGTAGTCGGACACCGTGGTGCCCTCTGCCACGCGCCCGGCGCACCCGACGGCGCCCGCTGCGACGGCGAGGGATTCGGTGAGGGTGGTTTTCCCGGAGCCGCTGCACCCCACCAGGGCAACGTTGCGGATCCGGTCGGGACTGTCGGCGGTCGGTGCCTGCCGGCTGCGTGCTGCGGAGCGATCGGGCATCGAGCTACTCCCTCGTGTGACCTGCAGCACAGTCTAAGGCATTCCGATGGTGCCTCCGGGGAGGTTCGCAACACGCGCTCGGGGCTCGCAACGCCACCGGTGACCGATGGTGTTGCGAGCCTCGCGGCGGCGGTGCGTACCCCCGGCCTGCTCAGTACACGTCGCGCACGTACCGCTTCTCGCGCTTGAGGGTGGTGACGTACTCGGCGGCCTGCTCGTCTTTCATGCCGCCGTGCTCGGCGACGATCTCGTGCAGCGCACGGTCGACGTCCTTCGCCATCCGCGACGCGTCGCCGCAGATGTAGAAGTGTCCACCCTCCTCGAGCCACGCGAACAGTTCCGCGCCGTGCTCCTTCATGCGGGTCTGCACGTAGATCTTCTCGGCCTGATCCCGGGAGAACGCCAGGTCCAGGCGCGTGAGCACACCCGAGTCGGCGAACTCGGCCAACTCCTGTTCGTAGATGTAGTCGCAGCCGCGCTTCTGGTCGCCGAAGAACAGCCAGTTCTTCCCCGTCGCACCCCGTGCGCGACGTTCCTGTAGGAAGCCGCGGAAGGGTGCGATGCCGGTGCCCGGACCGACCATGATCATCGGTGCGGTGTCGTCGGCGGGCACGCGGAAGGCCTTGTTCTTCGACACGAAGATGCCGACCTTGCCTTCACCGACACGATCGGCGAGGAAGGTCGAGCACACCCCGCGACGCTCGCGGCCGTCGGTGCCGTAGCGCACCGCCGCGACCGTCAGGTGCACCGAACCGTCGCACGCGTTCGGGCTCGACGAGATCGAGTACGCCCGGTGCTGCAGCGGACGCAACAGCGCCAGGAACTGCTCGGCCGACAGCTCGGGCGCGGGATCGAGCAGGAGCACGTCGAGAATGTCGCGGCCCCACAACCATTCGTCGAGCGCGGCCTTGTCGCCGTGCCGCAGCACATAGGTGAGTTCCTCGTTACCCGTGTGTTTCTCGATCTCCTCGAGGAGATCGACGGACGGAGCGGTGATCTCGTAGTTGTAGGTGAGGAGGTGCTCGAGCGTGTCGTCGTGACCCTCGGGGACGGTCGCGCCGTCGAGACCGAGCCGACCGAGGATCGCGTGCACGAGTTCGGTGTCGTTGACGGGCACCACGTTCAGCGCGTCGCCCGCTTCGTATTCGAGACCGGAATCGGCGAGCGCGAACTCGTAGTGCCGAATCTCCTTCGCCGAGTCCTCCCCGGACAGGAGCACGTTCGACGTCAGCACCGCCGGATAGGGATTCTTGCGGGTCCACTGCGACTTCGCCCGGGCCGGCGCCGCGGGGGCGGGAGCGTCATCGCCCACGATGCCCTCGACGGCCGCGACGAGCGGCAGCGTCTCCGCGATCCACGTCGCGGCGAGCTCCTCGAACTCGACGTCGCAGTCCACCCGAGGCACGATGCGCTGCGCACCGAGCTGCTCGAGACGCATGTCGATGAGCTTGCCGGCCTGGCAGAACCCGTCGTAACCGGTGTCACCGAGAGCGAGCACCGCGAAGTTCATGCCGTCGAGGCGCGGCGCGCTCTCGGCCGACAGCGCATCCCAGAACAGCTCGGCGTTGTCGGGCATCTCGCCCTCGCCGTAGGTGGATGTGACGATCAGGACCTGGCCCAGACCGGCGAACCGGTCGAGGTCCATGTCGTCGAGAGCGCACACGACGGGCGCGAAGCCCTGGGTGCGCGCTGCAGCCGCGGCGTCCTCGGCGACGGCTTCGGCATTGCCGGTCTGCGAGCCGTAGAGCACGTGCAGAGCAGGCGCCGAGCCGACGGTCCCGGCATCGGCGGCGGGACCACCGGAGAACAGGCGGGTCTGCATCCCGGCGACGAAGCCGGAGAGCCACGACCGCTGATCGGCGGTGAACGGAGCGTCGAGGGGAATGAACGGGCCGGTGGTGGTCACGCGGAGACTCCCATCCTGGAGGTGAGGACGTTCGGGACGGCGTTGCGTGCGAACAGTTCCTCGTAACCGGGCAGGCGACCTGCGGCGTCGAGATTCTTGCGGCTCTGCAAGAGGATCCAGCCGTAGGTACCCGGCGCATCGACCGAGCGGACGTTGCGCAGGGCCAGGGCCTGCTTGTAGTCGTTCAGGCGCTTGTCGGCGACCAGCGCCGCGAGCTGCTCGTCGGTGTGATCGGCGATCGCCGCGAGGGCGTAGCGCTCGAGCTTCGCGACGAGGAAGAAGTCCTCGGTGAGCAGCAGATTGCGTGCGGTCTTCTGTACCGCCGGATCCGACACGTCGGTGGCGCCGGGGACCTTCTGCAGCGCCATCTCCTGCGCGGCGGCGAGCACCGTGTAGTTGTTGAGCAGCGCGTACATGGCCTCGGTGTCGGTCGCGTCCGGGGTGACACCATCGGCGACGGGAACACCCGAGCGGTAGTTCTCCTTGAACTTGCGCACCTGGTGCGCGACCAGCGCCGTGGCGACCTCGGCGGCGAGGTCCTTGCGCGACGCTGCGGCGAGGATCTCGTCGAGGTCCTGGTACTGCAGCAGCGCGCGCGGCATGCCGTACGCGAAGCGGTGCTGCTCGACCTGCCAGTTGTCGATCAGGAAGCGGGCCTTCACCGAGCCGGTCGCCTCGACGTGCAGGTGCAGCAGCTGCAGCACGGCGGCGTTGTGGATCGCGGCCTGCGGGTCGTCGCCGGTGATCGACCCGAGGACGATCGAGTCGGCGCTGGCCTTGCGGGGGAGCAGGCCCTCGGGGTCGTACTGGTAGACGAACCCGCCCGACATGCCGTTGCCGAAGCCCTTGCCGAACTCGCCGATGTTGAGCACCGCGCCGTTGGTCATGTACTCGCAGGCGAACTCGCCGACACCCTCGACGACGGCGGTGGCGCCGGAGTTGCGCACCGCGAAGCGGTCGCCGGCCTCACCCTCGACGAACAGGCGACCACCGGTCGCACCGAAGAGCGCGAAGTTGCCGATGAGCACGTTGCCGCCGCGTCGGTCGCTGCCGCCGCCGGGGGAGTGCAGCACGATCTGCCCGCCGCACTGGCCCTTGCCGACGCCGTCGTTGGCGGTACCGGTGTGCTCGATGTGCATGCCGTCGTTGCAGAACGCCCCGAAGGACAGGCCCGCCGAACCGGAGGTGGTGATGGTGACGGTGCCGTCGCGTAGCCACCGGCGTCCGCGCTCGTCGTCGAGCACGGCCGGCAGGGCGCCGAGATCCTCGTGGTTGAGCATGCGCTCGATGTCGATCGCCAGCTGCGCGCCGACGCTCTTGTTGTTGTTCGTCAGCTGCACGCCGTCGCCGAGCGAGACGGTGAGCTCCTTCGCATCGACGAGGGCCTCGCGCAGCCGGGCCACCCACGCCTCGTCGAGCGAGTAGTCCTTCTCCATGTAGACCGGATTGTCGATGTGCACCTCGGGCAGCACCGCGAGCATCGCCCGCAGGTCCAGCCGGCCCACGCTCGACGGGTGGTCGAGCAGGTGCAGCAGGTCGGCGCGGCCACGCGCGTCGCGCAGCGACCGCAGACCCAGGCGGGCGAGCAGCTCTCGGGTCTCGTGCGCGACGTTGAGCAGGTACTGGGCCATCGCCCGCGGATCGCCGTTGAACACTTCGGGATTCGTGGTCAGACCTGCCGGGCACTTGACGTTGCAGTTCTTCGCCATGACGCAGCCGAGCATCATCAGCGCGGTGGTGCCGAACTCGAAGCTGTCGGCGCCGAGCAGCGCGGAGACGATGACGTCCGACGCCGTCTGGTGCGCACCCGAGCAGCGCAGCACGACCTTGTCGCGCAGACCGTTGGCCGTGAGGGCCTGGTGGACCTCGGCCACACCGATCTCCGCGGACCGGCCCGCGTACTTCAGCGAGGTCACCGAGGCGGCACCCGTGCCGCCGGTGTTGCCGGCGACGTTGATGACGTCGGCGCCGGCCTTCGCGACACCCACGGCGATCGTGCCGATGCCCTCCGAGGAGACGAGCTTGACGATCACCCGCACCCGCGCCGCCTTGGCGTCGTGGATGAGCTGGGCGAGGTCCTCGATGGAGTAGGTGTCGTGGTGCGGCGGCGGCGAGACCAGCTCGACGCCCGGGGTCGCACCGCGCGCCGCGGCGATCTCCACCGTGACCTTCTTGGCGGGCAACTGGCCGCCCTCACCGGGCTTCGCGCCCTGCGCGATCTTGATCTCGATCTCCTCGAGCATCGGATCGGCGAGATAACCGGCCCACACACCGAAGCGGCCGGACGCGAACTGCTTGATGCGCGACCCGCGGATGGTGCCGTAGCGGGAGATGTGCTCGCCGCCCTCACCGCAGTTCGACATGCCGCCGACCATGTTGGTGCCGTGGGCGACGGCCTCGTGGGCGTTGGAGTTGAGCGCGCCATGGCTCATCGCACCCGACGCGAGCGCCGGGGTGATCTCGTGCGCCGGCTGCACCCGGTCGAGCCGCACGCTCAGCGGGGCCTGGCGGACCTGCTCGAGATAGCGCGCGGCGTCACCGATCGCGTGCACGGTCAGGGTGTCGCCGTAGCAACGGTGCGAGACGATGCCGTCACCGAAGCGCGCGACGAGCGAGGCCGCGAGCGCATCGGGACGACGGTGGTCGTCTGCGAGCGGACCGGTCAGACGCAGGACGAATTCGCTCTCACCGACCCGCGCCGCGGAGATCCCGCGCACGAGCATCGAGTTGTTGCCGAACCGCGCGAAGCGGCCCATCTCCTTGGTGAAGTCCTCGGCGGTGACGGCGTAGGTGACGTCGGCGGGCAGGGCGAGCACGTCGCGCAGCGCCGCGGGACGCTGTGTGCGCTCGTCGGCCATCGTGCGGGCGAACGCGCGGTAACCCGGGGTGATCTCGAAGGCATCGATCTCGGCGGGTGTCAGGGCGCGGAAGCCGCCGTAGCGGTACGACGCGTCGTCGAGACCGTGCGCGTCGGAGAGCCGGTGCAGCGGCAGCAGACGCAGCGCGTCGGTCAGATCCGGCTCGGCCTCCTTCTCCACGGGCAGCGCGAAGGGCTCCTCGGTCATGTCCACGAAGCCGCGCACGGCGGTCGTGCCGAACGAGTGACCGGCGCCCTCGGCGCGCTCCTTGAACAGACCCAGCAGCGGGACGTCCTTCTCCGTCTCCACGGTGAGAGCGCGACGGTGCCAGTCGGCGACGGCCTGCGCGAGGGTGGTGAAACCGACACCGCCGACCGGGGACTTCACGTTCGGGAACCAGCGCGCGAGCACCTCGTCACTCGTGTCGAGATAGCTCGGCTCGAAGAACTCACCGCCGATGTACGACTCGACGGTGCACAGGCCGACGCGTCCCATCGTCTTCATGAGCGACTTCTCCGCAGCCTTGCGGAACTTCAGGAACGCGGCGTCGGCATCGTCGCCGAACTTCTCCTCGGCGCGCATCTGCACCGTGAGCGGATACACCGCAGCGGCACCGAAACCGAGGGTCGCGGCGATGTGATGCGACGAGAACAGCTGTCCGGATTCGACGATGACGGACACGCGCAGACGCAATCCCTCGTCGATCAGGCGCTGGTTGACCGCGGCGACGGTGAGCACCATCGGCAGTCCGGCGCGGTCGGTGGAGACGTGGCGGTCGGTGAGCACGGCGATGCCACCGGATTCGCGGGCGAAATCGGCAATGGCCTCGGCCGTACCGTCGATCGCGGCGGCGAGCGCGGCCGCGTTCGCCTTGGCGTCGTCGAAGACGGGGGAGTACAGCATCTCGAAACGCCGCACCGGGGTGTCGGACTGCTCGCGGATACGCAGCATGTCGAGGTGCGTGAGGATCGGGGTGGGCACCACGATCTGGGTCGCGGACGAGACGGGAGCACCGCTACCGGGGCGAGCACCGAGCGCGACGCGCAGGGTCATGCCGTCCGCTTCGCGGATCGAGTCCAGCGACGGGTTGGTGACCTGGGCGAAGCGCTGCGAGAAGTACTTGGCCACACCGCCTTCCTGATCCGACAGGGCGTTGATGGCGTTGCCGTAACCCATCGCGGAGATGCGCTCCTGACCCGACGCGAGCATCGGGTCGAGCATGAACCGGAAGGATTCCTGGTTGATGCTGTAGGACACGTAGCGCTGGTAACGCTCGAGATCGCCGTTGTAGCGCAGCGGGGAACCGGCCTTCTCGGCGGGAACCTCGGGCAGGGCATCGAGATTGCGGCGGGCCTCGTCGACGAGCGACGCGTAATTCTGCCGGGCAGCAAGAAGTTCGAGCGCCTCATCCGCTCCGTAGGAGCGGCGCGTGCGGTGATCGAAGTACAGCATGCCACCGGCCTCGATGCGGCCGCGACGCAGCACGGTCTCGGGCGCGAAGTCGAACTGGCCGGCCTCGGAGGTGACGGCGAGGTACTCTTCGGTCTCCACGGTGCGCAGCGGACGCAGGCCGAGGCGGTCGAGGCGCGCGCCGACGACGGTGCCGTTGCCGAAGACCAGCGCCGCGGGGCCGTCGTTCTTCTCCTCGTACAGGGAGAAGAACTCGAGCATCGCGCGGACCTGTGGCGACAGCTCGGTGTCGTTCTCCCAGGCAGGCGGCATCATCTGCACGACGGCGGTGACGAGGTCGAGTTCGTTGTGGGCGATACGCGAGGCCAGGGTCTGGTCGAAGCGGCAGCTGTCGGACTGTCCCGGCGGGCGAATGATGTCACGGCCCATCGCGCGGGCGAGGGCGCCCTCGAACAGCCGGTTCTTGCGATCGGTGTTCAGCTCACCGTTGTGCGCTATGAGGCGGAACGGCTGCGCCATCGTCGGATGCGGATCGGTGTTCGTCGAGAACCGGGTGTGGAAGAACAGGGTGTGCACCGCGTGCCGCGGATCGGTGAGATCGCGGAAGTACGGGATGACCTCGTGAGAGTTCAAGCGGTTCTTGAGAACCTGCGTGCGCGCACTGAGCGAGAGCGGGTACAGCCCGCCCAGTTCCGGCTCGGTGTAGGCGCGGGCCTCGACCTCGAGGAGCACGCCGTGCAGCAGTCGGTCGAACTCGTCGACGGAGTCGCACGCATCGGGCCGCGTGAAGATCCACTGACGGATCGGCAGCTGGTATTTCGTTGCGGCAGAACGCAACACGCTGTCGTCGACGGGGACGTCGCGCATCGTGAGCACGGTGACCCCGGCTCCGGCGAGTGCTGACGAGACGAGTTCCTCGGCATCGGCATGCGCCGCGGGATCGGTGGGGAGGAAGAAGTTTCCGACACCGAAGTGCCCTTCCTGCAATGGTTTTCCGGTGATCTCGGAGAAGAAGGCGACCGACAGGTCCACGTTGATGCCGGCTCCGTCGCCGACACCCTCGGCGGACATGCCACCGCGGTGCGGCACGACGCACAGGGCCTCGTGACCGCGGGTGAGCACGTCGTGGGTCTGCACGCCGTCCTTGCGGGTGATGAAACCGACACCACAACTGCTCTTGTCCAGCGTGCTGTCGTACAGGCCGGTGTCACTGGCGTGCGTCACGGACGTCCTCCTCGGTGCATCGAATTCGACGTCGACCGGCAGTGACGATGCGAAGAGGGGGAACGCGTGGGAAGGCGCAGCTCCTGAGGTGCATAGACATGTGCCGGAGACGATATGTGTGAATGCAGACGTCTTTGTCCGAATGCGCCGTGCGTTGCGACGGTGGAGCGCGCGAGCAGCAATGGCAAGTGTAGCGCACGTGTTAACTCCGGTGACGGCGGGATACATCACAACCCGCCGGGAGTAAACGCTTTATTGCGGGAGGGTCTTCGCTACGCTCGCGCCCAACGGCGTCGACAGGCCGGACTACGAGCAGGGAGAGCGATATGACCGACATTCTCGACCGCACGAAGATCTACATCGACGGGCAGTGGGTGGACTCCGACGGCGCCGGCCGCATCGAGGTCGTGAACCCGACGACCGAAGAGGTCGTCGCCGCGGTCGCCGAGGGTGCCGCCTCCGATGTCGATCGGGCGGTCGCCGCAGCGAAGGCGGCCTTCCCGGCCTGGTCCGCGCTCAGTGGTGCGTCGCGCGCCGCCTACCTGGAGAAGGTCTCCTCGCTGGCGAACGAGCGTGCCGACGAACTCACGAGCGTCGTCTCCCAGGACATGGGGATGCCCGCTCACTTCGCGCGTGCCATCCAGGTCGGGATGCCGCTGAAGAATATTGCCGCCTATGCGTCGCTGGCCGGAACGTACGACTTCGACGACCAGGAGATCGGCAACGCCCTGGTCGTACGCGAACCCATCGGGGTCGTCGGGGCGATCACCCCGTGGAACTACCCGCTGCACCAGGTGGTGCTCAAGGTGTTCGCCGCGCTCGCCGCCGGGTGCACCGTGGTGCTCAAGCCCACCGAGGTCGCGCCGCTGGTGACCTACGCGCTCGTCGACATCGTCGACGAGGCCGGCCTGCCGCCGGGCGTGTTCAACCTCGTCAGCGGTTACGGACCGGTCGTCGGCGAGGCCATCGCCGCACACCCCGACGTCGACATGGTGTCGTTCACGGGCTCGACGCGTGCCGGCAAGCGCGTCTCGGTCGTCGCTGCGGAGACGGTGAAGAAGGTCGCGCTCGAACTCGGCGGCAAGTCGGCCAACATCATCCTCGACGATGCCGACCTCACCGCCGCCGTCACCGAGGGTGTCGGCAAGTGCTTCCTCAACTCCGGCCAGACCTGCACCGCCCTGACCCGCATGCTCGTCCCCGCCGACCGTCTGCAGGAGGCCACCGCCGTCGCCGAGCAGGTCGCGCGGGCCTACACCGTCGGGCTGCCCGACGATCCGTCGTCGAAGCTGGGCCCGCTCGTCAGCGGCACGCAGCAGGCCCGCGTGAAGGCGTACATCGACAAGGGCGTCGAGGAGGGGGCCGAACTGGTGCTCGACGGACGCGAAACCGAGTTCACCACCGGCTACTTCGTCGGCCCGACCGTGTTCACGAACGTCGCGCCGGAGATGACGATCGCCCGCGAGGAGATCTTCGGGCCGGTGCTGTCGATCATCGGATACCAGGACGAGGACGATGCGGTGCGCATTGCCAACGACAGCGAGTACGGCCTGTCCGGTGGGGTCTGGTCGGCCGACCCAGCGCGAGCGGAGGCCGTGGCCCGCCGTATGCGCACCGGTCAGGTCTACATCAACGGCGGCGCCTTCAACACCGACGCACCTTTCGGTGGTTACAAGCAGTCGGGTATCGGACGCGAGGCCGGTGTCTTCGGGCTCGAGGAGTTCCTGGAGATCAAAACGATCCTGCGCTGACGGCGGTGCCGTCGAATCTTGCGCTGACGGCGGTGCCGTCGAATCTTGCGCTGACGGCGGTGCCGTATCGTTTCGTCGGACCGGTCAGTAGTAGACCGCGCCGGGTACGCCGCCGCCCACGGCGATCGCATCGCCGGTGATGCCGATGCTGCGCGGGCTCGCGAGGAACGCGACGACGTCGGCGACCTCGCTCGCGTCGATGAGGCGGTTCACGGAGTTCTTCGCGATCTGCTGTTCCAGTTCGGCTATCGGCGTGCCCGTCTCGGCGGACTCCTCGGCCAGTCGCGCCGCCAGCCGTTCTGTGCGGGTGCGGCCGGGGTGGACCACGGTGACGTTGATGCCGTGCGGGCCGAGTTCGTCGGCGAGGTTCTTCGTCACGGCTGCAACGCTGACGTTCCGGACCGTCTGGGCGATGGAGTTCGCGCTGCGCGCGCCGAGCCCGCTGATGTTGATGATCCGGCCCCAGCCCTGCTCGATCAGGTAGGGGGCGACGGCGCGTGCGGTGCGCAGACAGCCGAGGATCTTGATCTCGACTTCGTTGCGCACGATGTCGTCGGTGGTCGCGGCGAAACTCGTCGGCTTGTCGGCGCTCCAGGGTGTGGCGGCGGAGTTGACGAGGATGTCGACGCCACCGAGTTCGGCGACGGCCCGCGCGACGAGTGCGTCGACCGAGGCCTGGTCGCTGGTGTCGGTGGGCACGGGAACGATTCGTCGCCCGGTCTCCTCCGAGAGGGTCTTCGCCGCGATGTCGAGATCGGCCGCGGTACGGGCCGCGATCACCACGTCGGCACCTTCGGTGGCCAGTGCCCGCGCGATGGCGTAGCCGATGCCGCGGCTACCGCCGGTGACGATGGCCCTCTTCGCAGTGAGTCCGAGATCCATGCTGCCCTTGTCCGTTCTTCGGGGATGTCCCGACGGTATGCCGACAGGGGAGCGGGCGGCCACATTTGCGACCGGCGTGATGCGAAGCGGTGGACGGCTACGGCGACGGCCCCCGCACCATGTGGTGCGGGGGCCGTCGGTGGTAGGTCTCAGGCCTTGCGGGTGCGGCCGAGGCGCAGCAGCGTCATCGCGAGCGTGCTGCCGTCGGTGCCGAGTTCGGCGAAGCGTCCCATGACGGCCATTTCCTCGGCCTGTGCTTCGCGGCTCGCGTCGGTGCCCTTCGCGGATGCTCCGGCGCGCTGAACGAGCTCCGAACGCCGCTTGATCACCGCGAGCAGCTGAGCGTCGAGCTCCTTGATCTGCTCGAACAGCTCCCCGAGCTCTGCCTCGGCCGACGAAGCTTCGCCGACGGACGCAAGGCCAGGCGAATCAAGCTGGACAGTCATGCAGACTCCTCCGGTCTCGTCTGAATCGTCACAGATTGTGTCGTGCTCACACCTATAGGTGTTACCGACACGTAGGGAAAAATTCTCGCGAGATTCTCCCATGCGCGTCCTGTTCCTTCGTAAACGGCCGTGACCTGGTTCAACACCCTGATGGCCGGGGGTATGTTAATTGTCACACCGACCGGTGCCAACTCGTGTGTCCGTCGGTGACGCCGCGCCCGAAGGGTCCGCATCGGGTCCGCCGCTCGAGGTAGCGTTCCGGCCGACCGGCAGGGCCGAGGACGTCGGGGCTCCTCGGTACACCTGGAGGGGAGACCGATGCGACGACCTGTTGTCCCGTGGGGTGGGCGCGGCACGGAGGCTGCGACTTCCGGTACCGAACCGACTTCCGGTACCGAACCGACTTCCGGTACCGAACCGACTTCCGGTACCGAACCGACATCCCACATCGAACCGCCGAGCGAATGGCAGCACGGCACGCGCAATCTGCACGTGTACGCAGCGGCCGGTGCGGCGGTGCTCGTGGCGATTTTCGCCGCGGCCCGCGGAGCGAGCGCGTGGGGCACCGATTCGGTGGGCGCCGACCGCTTCTATTCGATCCTGGCGGTGCTGATGCTACTGACGGCGGCCTTCGGCGCCACCTTCTGGTGGCCTGCCGGATCTGGGGCCCGGCGACCGTCGTCGTGGCCTCCGAGCCGCACACCGCGGTTCCGGTACGTCGAGACGGCCGATCGCGGCAGTACCGAGATCGCGGGCCGTCGCCCCGTCTTCGGTCTGCTGCTCGCGATGGTGCTGTGCGGGACGTTCCTCTCGCTCGGCGCAGCCGTGGAGATCGTGGTCGGGAACGAGGGTCTACCTCTCGTGGCGCTGGTGCTGGCGCTCGTCGCCGGGGTGTGTCTGGCCTTCCTCGTGGAGGTGGCACTCGGGCGCATCCGGGCCGGTTCGCTGGTTCTCGGGCCGGACGGGATCAGGCTGCGCGGCTGGTTCGTGGAGTCCTATCTGCCGTGGGTGTCGGTGCGGGGTCTTCGTGCGGTCGACCGGGGGTTCCCGGAAATCTGGATCGAGGGGCACGGGTCGGCGGCGTGGGCGCGTCGGCGCACGAGTCGGGTGTTCCCCTTCGCGCGCCTGCCGTCCGAGCCCCGGATCGAGGTGGACTCACGGCATCTGGCCGTCGATCCGGTGCACTTGTACCGTTTCCTCGAGTTCTACGTGGAGCACCCTTGCCACCGCCGTGAACTGGGCACACCGGCGGCTGCGGAACGGCTCGCGGAGGGTCCTCCGTTCACCGTCGACGACGAGTGAAAATAACGTAGTCCGTATTGCAGAGTGGCGTTCCCGTTCCCGTTCCTGCAACTCGTGTTCGGACCTTCGCAAGTGCGGCACTCGGTGCCGTAGCATCGAGTCAGACGCTTCGGGAGGACGCCTTCCCGAAGATCTGTGCGCTCGGCGGTGCCGGCGCGTGGACCCCAGGTGTTCGACCAGATTGGACGAGAAATGACCGCTCCGGAACGCATCGTCATCGTCGACGGCGCACGCACCCCCGTCGGCAGCTTCGGCGGCGCACTCAAGGACGTACCCGCGCACGAACTCGGCGCCACCGCGGTCCGCGAGGCGCTGCAGCGCGCGGGTGTCGCAGGTGAGGACATCGACGAGGTTGTCATGGGTTGCATCGGCCAGGTCGGTGCCGACGCCTACAACGCCCGTCGCGTCACCCTCGCCGCCGGACTTCCCGTCTCCACCCCGGCCCTCACCGTCAACCGCCTGTGCGGCTCGGGTCTGCAGGCCGTGTGGTCCGCAGCCCAGGAGATCCGTTGGGGTGCCGCGGAGATCACCGTCGCCGGTGGCGACGAGAGCATGTCGCGCATGCCGTTCTACGACTTCGGTGCCCGCAACGGTTACAAGCTCGGCAACCGCGAGCTCGTCGACGGCACCGTCGGCATGCTCACCGATCCGTTCAGCGGACTGCACATGGGCGTCACGGCCGAGAACGTCGCCCGCGAGTACGGCGTCAGCCGCGAGCAGCAGGACGAGTTCGCCCTCGAATCGCAGCGCCGCGCCGCCACCGACGCCGCGAAGGCCGCCTTCGCCGAGGAGATCACCCCGGTCGAGATCGGTGGCCGCAAGCCCGTCACCGTCACCGAGGACGAGCACCCCAAGCCCGACACCACCCTCGAGGTGCTCGGCAAGCTGCGCTCGGCGTTCATCAAGGACGGCACCGTCACCGCCGGTAATGCCTCCGGGATCAACGACGGCGCTGCCGCGCTCGTCCTGGCCCGCGAGTCGGTCGCCCGTGAACGCGGTCTCGGTGCCTCTGTCGTGCTCGAGTCGGTCGTCACCTCGGCGATGGAGCCCGAGCTGATGGGCTACGCCCCGACCCTCGCCCTGGTGAAGCTGTTCGAGCAGAACGGCCTGACCCCGGCCGACATCGACACCGTCGAGCTCAACGAGGCCTTCGCCTCGCAGGCCGTGGCGGTGGCGCGCGACGCCAAGCTCGACCCGGAGAAGACCAACCCCTACGGCGGTGCCATCGCCCTGGGCCACCCGGTCGGCGCGACCGGCGCGATCCTGACGCTGCGCGTCGCCAAGGACCTGATCCGTCGCGATCTCGAACTCGGCGTCGTCACCATGTGCATCGGTGGCGGACAGGCACTCGCCGCGCTGCTGCGCCGCGTGTCCTGATCCGGGCAGGTTTCGAAGGACCGACAGTGGTGGGAGCGATACGTATCGCTCCCACCACTGTCATGTCTGCAGCTCGGTGAGCGGTCGGAGTTGCCGGACGCGCCCGTCCCAGTGCACGCGGGTCGTCACGGCCGCGCCGTCGGCGAGTCGCCGGACCTCGTAGACGTCGAGCTCGGGCACCTCCGGCACACAACCCCACAGTGCGTGCCCGGTCATGACGAAGTCGATATCCTGCCGTACGAGCAGACCCATGAGTTCACCGATCGTCGGGTCGTCGATCTTGGCGAACGCGTCGTCGAGCAGCACGAGCCGCAGTGCGGTGCCGGTGTCGGGTAGGCCCGAGAGATAGCCGTCCGCCGCCGCGAACAGCGCCACGTACGACACGAATCGGGTCTCACCCTGGGATATCTTGGCGCGCGCGGAGATCCGCCTCTCCCGGTCCGGTTCGGGGCCGAGGATGGTCACCTCGACCTCGTGCCAGCGCCGGTAGTCCAGTGCCCGCGACAGGTGCTGCGCGTAGCCGGCGGACGGATCGGCGGTGTGGGCGGATTCCACCCGGCGCCGCAGCATCCCGACCAGTTCGGACGCATCCTCGGGTGACCGCTCGGTGGCGGTGAGCAGCTGCGTCAGCCGCGCCGCGTCGGCGTCCTCGCCACCGGGGCGCCACTCGATCCTCACGCCGATCCCGTGCGTCGTGCGGCTGTCGGCGAGACTGTCGTTCATCGCGGCGATCACCTGTCGTGCCCGCTCGATCCGCCGGCGCAGTTCGTCGGCCACACCGCCGAGCACGAATCCCGTGAACACGTCGTGTTCGCGTTGCGACAGTGCCCGCCGGCCGTCCTCGACCTGCCGGGTCAGGGTGGCTGAGAGACCCGCGGGCGTGGTGTCGTCACCCGCCCCGGCGATCCGGACGCGATGGGCGCCGTGCGTCACCGTGTGCTCGATGTCGAACCGGGCCGTGAGGTCGCGGTCGAACTGTTGCAGCGCGACGAGCATCGCGTTCTCGTCGACTCCCGTGCGTGGCGGCAACGTGGCCAGCAGGGTGCGGGCCACGGAGAGCACGTGATCCGGATCCTCGAGGTGGACGGGAGGCAGAACCGTCCGGGCAGAGGCGGAGTCCGACTCCGGATCCTCCTCGAGTGCGCCGCGTAGTTCGGGCAGCTGCAGGTGAGCGGCGAGCAGTTCGGCGGCCGCGGCGAGTTCGCGACGGTCGCGGTCGAGCCGTTCGCGTGCGGCAGCACATCGCTGCAGCACCTCGGCGACGGCACGGCCGAGATGGTCGCGATGGGCGACCGTGCGCCGGAACTGTTCGTCGGCGCGTGCCCGTTCGGCCTCCGAGTCACGCAGTTCCTGCGCCAGGTCGGCGGCGTCGACGTCGACAGCGGCGGTCTGGGCAGCGACCACCGCGGCCTTCGCGTGCCATTCGTAGCGGCACGATTCGGCGATCTCCTCCGAGTCGATCCGCTCGGCGGTGGCCTGCACGCACCGTTCGGCGGCATCCGTGAACCGGACGTGGGCAGCAAGGACGTCACCGAGATCGCGTGCCAGCTCGGTGCACAGTGTCTCTGCGGAGGCGCATCCGGCGACCAGCGCCTCGAGTTCCGGAACATCGCCGGGCACGCCGAAGTACTCGCACGCTGTGCGGTGTGCGTCGAGCTCGGCGGTCCAGCGAGCACGCAGCGTCGTCGCCCGCTCGCGCAGTTCCACCGCGGTGTTCGCCGCGGACCGCACGTGCGCGTACGCGTGCCGACGTCGTTCGAGCGCGGCGCGCAGAGCGTGTGAGGTCGGCGCGGTCGACAGGTGCGCGTCGATCTTCGCCCGCCGGTGCGCCGCGTCGGGATAGTCGACGCGCAGCTGTTCCACCGCCAGGTCGATCCGGATGAGTTCGGCGCGGATCTCGTCGAGACGCACCCGACGTGCCGCGGTTGCGGCCTCCCGGGCAGGACTGCCGATGCTGCGCGGGGCCTCGGCGGTGTGGCGCCCGCGCAGAACTCCGTTGTGCCAGCGGCCGTCCCGTGAGACCGAGGCCACCGCGGTGGCGTCCTCGAATCCGATCGTGTTGAGGACCGCCTCGATCGCCGGGCGCGGTACGTCGGCCTCGGGGTCGGGACGCAGGACCGTCGACAGGGGCTGCGCCGGTGGTTCACCGCGCGGCGAGACGAGGACCTGGCCGCCGAGCGCACGCAAGCGGCCCTCGCCGTCGACCGTGGCGGTGAGGAAACCCGCGGAGAGCAACGCCGCCTCGATTCCGGCGCGATCGTCGTCCCCGAGGGTGTCGACGAACTCGACCGCCCGCCACAGTGGGACACCGTCGGTGCGCACGTGCCAGGGCGCCTGTTCCGGTCCCTCGCCGATCGCGTCGAGTGCCGCCTGTTCGCGGACGAGGTCCTCGCGCGCGGTCCGCGCCTCACGTTCGCGGCGCTCGCGCTCGGCCGGGGCGCCGGCGAGGTCGCTCAGGGCGGACCGAGCGGCGGTCGTGGGCAGCGAATCCAGCTCTGCGAGTGCCGAATCGAGGTCGATGTCCTCGGAGTCCGTGTCGCCGGTGTCGGTGGGGGACGAGTCGATCAGTGCGTCGAGTCGCGTGGACAGTCGGCGCATCAGGATGACCCGATCCCGATCGAGTTCCGGCAGCAGAGCCGTCGTGCGGTCGGCGGTGATCCACTCGCGCCACCGGTGCTGCAGACCGGCGGCGGCCGCACCGACACCGGCATCCGTCTCGGCGGCCTCGACGGCACGCTGCTCGGCGTCGCGGGCCGCGCGGTCGGCCGCCGCCTCGGCTTCCCGGACCGCATGCGCGGCGGCGTCGAGTCGACGTGCCTCGAGCAGTCGCCGACCCGCCTGGTCGCGCCGGCGACGGGTCGCCTCGGCGGCACGCAGGATCGCGTCCCGGACCTCGTCGACGTGCCCGGCGTCGAGGGAGACCGTCGCGACCACCGGCCGCACCACCTGCTCGGTGGTGTCGTCGATGCCGGTGCGCACGGGCTCGAGCACAGCGGGTGGACGGTCGGCGGAGAAGTGCAGCGTGGTCGGCGCGGTGTCGTGCGGAAGACCCACCGTCAGCAGGTCGCGACCTACCGTCGCAAGCCGTCTCGCGGCACGCGTGACCGAGAAGGTCAGTTCG
Source organism: Rhodococcus sp. 2G (assembly GCF_001886355.1). NCBI lineage: Bacteria > Bacillati > Actinomycetota > Actinomycetes > Mycobacteriales > Nocardiaceae > Rhodococcus > Rhodococcus sp. 2G. The sequence continues at coordinate 882,123 of NZ_CP018063.1, forward strand.
TCGAGGAGGCGGGCCGCGTGGTCGGTGTGGCGCCGTTCCTGCATGCGGCTGCGATCGGCGGCGGCGGTTGCGTGCTCGGCGGCGCGGCGGAGCGCATCGACGGCGAGCTGGCGCTGCGCGAGATCGTCCGCGGACCGGAACATCTCGTGGGTCTCGAGTCCGCGGATCGCGCGGTCGAGTTCGGCGACCTGGTCGCGGCGCTCCTTCAGGCGGGTGTCCGCGGCGGCGGCCTGCGCGTCGAGGTCGGCCGCCTCGGCTTCCGCGACGGTGAGTGCGCGTCGCGTCTCGACGACCCGCTGCGCGAGGTCGCGCGCGGTCTCGGCGCCGGCGCGCAGCAGATCCGCAGCGTACTGCCGGTACACCTCGTGGAACCGCAGCACGTGTGCGTGCGCCGCTTCGAGACGGACCTGTTCCTGGCGGGTGTCACCGAGCAGGTCGAGGCGACCTCCCGCTTCGGCGAGCATGTTCTCCGTCAGCGGTGGCAGCGCATCCGACAGGATCTGAGGGAGGCGTCCCTCGTCGATGCGGTGGCCGACATCGGGTGAGCGCAGGGTGTGCAGCAGTTGCAGCAGGCCGTCGTAGCGTTCGCGTCCCGTCTGCGCGTGCAGGCCGAACACCGACTTCCGCACTGTCTCGCGATGCCGCTCCGGATCACGGGTGAGGTTGTCGGCACCGACGAGTTCGGCGAGTCGCTCCCGCGAGAGCGGGATGCGGGCGTCATCGATGAGGTGCAACTCGGTGCCGACACGCAAAGGTGTCGTGAAGAAGTGCACGTCGCTGCGACGGGCGTCGGCGCGGTGCCGGACCTGCGCCCCGACGGTGAGATGTCCGCTGGTGCGCGCCAGTTCGAGCCAGAGATAACCGACACGGTCGGTGGTGTCCGAGGCCCCGGTACGCATGAGTTCGTCGAGATCGACCTTCGCGGCGCCCGTCGCGTCCATGCGCCTGCGGTCGGCGTCGAGCAGGAAGGGCAGCAACATCTCGAGGGCGCGGGACTTCCCAGATCCGTTGGTGCCGCGCAGGATCATCCGCCCACCGGACAGGACGAACTCGACGTCCAGGTAGTGCCACACGTTCACGATGCCGGCGCGGTGGAGACGCCAGCGATCCGGGAAACGGGGTGGAGGGTTCTCGTCGAGGGCGGACGGGTCGGACGAGTGGGTCATCGACACTTGCTTTCGGCGGGGACGGGGCGGTAGCGGGCGGCGGGTGCGGTCAGTTCGAGTCCGTTCTCGTGCGGTCGCGCCAGCCCGAGCCGGAAGAGCAGGGCGACGACGTCCCGGCGCAGGAGCGCGAAATCGCGGACGTAGATGCTCTTCCAGGTGCGGGAACGCGCGGCGGCGAGATCGGCGAGAACCGAGTCGAGGGTGTGCGCGTCGACGTGCAATGTGGTCGCCGCGGAGTCGCCGAACCGTTCGGTGAGTTCGGCCAGGAGCAGCAGGCTGGCGTGCTTCAGGGTGCCCGACCCCGGGAACGCCTCGTCGGTGAGCACGCCGGCCGGGTCGTACGCGAGCGCGCCCTCGGCACGCACCTCGAGCACGAGGCCGAAGTCGTTCTCCAGCATCCGGGCGAGCTCGTGCCGGTCGCGGGCGAGGATCGTCGCCGACTCGTCGTCCAGTTCGTCGCGCGCGACGAACGGGTCCTCGACGAGCCTGCGGTACAGGCGGAGAGCGGCGGGTTCGTGCTCGTGACGTGTGAGTGCCGCTGCGGGACCGGGCATCCCATGGAGGGGAGTGTCGGGCAGCTGGGAGAGCAGGTCGCGGTGGACGTCGAGATGCGGCCCGTCGCCCCTCACCTCGTCGCCGCTCACCTCGTCCCCGTGACCGGACTCGGCGATCACGCCCCATTCCTCGAGGACGCGCAGGGCCGCAGCGAGGTTCCGCTCCTCGGACACCGGGTCGCCGAACACGATCCCGTTCTCGCGCGCATCGGCGCGCACCTGCTCGAGCAGGTCGTCGACGGACACCCTCTCGCCGGTCCCGGGTTCGAGCAGTGCCGCGCACACCAGCGCGAGACACGCGTAGGTGATCGCGCCGAACTCGGTGCCGTCGGCGTGGCGGAGCGCCCGGTGCGGTGAGGTGGGCCCGAGCGGTGCCTTGATCAGACGGGCGAAGGTCGGTTCGACGACGAGCCGGTATCCGAGGCGGTCGGCGAACATCGACTTCAGGGCCGGGGTGTGGCGCCGAACGAGGTCGAAGGTCTCCCGTTCGCTCGCGGCGGTGACGATCGGCTGTTGCAGCAGCGCCCGCGCCGCGTCCCGCCGACCGGAGACGTCCCCGGACACCGTGCTCGCGTGCGAGGTGCTCATGGCGCCGCCGCACTGTGATCGAGCGATGCCGTGACCGACGTGCGCAGCCGGAAACCGTGCACGGTGAGATCGCCGTCGGGGGAGTGCACCACGGTGTCGGCGCCGGGCTCCGCCGTCAGCGACAACCCGAGGTCGGGATCGTCCACCTGCACCGGACCGTCGGTGGTGAGGTGGCCCGCGAGCGCGGCGGCGAGGACGTCGAGCAGGACGTCGCGCGCCTCCGCCGACAGGTCCGCTCCGTGCAGGTCGCCCGCCGCACTCAGTTCGGCGACGGCGTCGGAGCGGCGGCGCGACTCTCGCCGGGCGAGTTCGTCGGCCCGGACCCGGCCGGGCATCGAATCGGGGAGTCGGCCGACGGCCCCGAGGGACGTGTGGTCGCCGCGTTCGCGCAACGACACGGGCACGACGACGGGATCGGCCCGCCACCACGACGTGCCTGCACCCACTCGCGGGTCGGTCTCGTCGGGGCCGAGCAGCAGGTGCCGGCTCGGGAAGGCACCGAAGGTCGCGGCGAACAACCGGTGGCCCTGCTCGTCGGAGGACTCGGTGAACCACCGGGCCAGGCGCAGGAGATCTGCGCGGTGCGAGAAGCCCGGTGTGCTCGCCGTGATCCGCCGAGTGCGCACGAGCAGCCGGTTCAGCGCCTCCGCCGCTGCCTCGCGCATGCGGCGCGGGCCGGCGTCCTCGGCGTACCACTGCGCCAGTTCGTCCCAGTCGGTGCGACGGCGACCGGGGGACCCGGGCACGGTGTTCGGCAGGCCGGACTCGCGCAACGCGGCGAGCAGGGAGTCCAGACGCGGCCTGATCCGGTCGAGCCTGCCGGCGACGAGAGGGGCGAGGCGCTCGACGTCCGAACCGATGACGTCGACGTAGTCGAGGAGCAGGTTCTTGGTCTCCGCGTAATCGTCGACCGCCCCGGCGCGTTCGCGATCGGATGAGTGTTCGGGACGGCCGGAGTGCTCGAGACGGCTCAGGATCTCGGCGAGGTGCGAATAGAAATCGGCGACGCTGTCGGTGAACATCCGGTGGTGCGCGAACAGGGCGGTGACGTGGGCGGCCAGCTCGTCCCGATCGGGCACGTTCCCGTCGTCCACCAGCAGCTCCTCGATGCGGGCGAGCCCGTCCGCGACACAACGGAGCGACACGCGTGCCACGCCGCGCACGTCGTCGGAGGTGGAGAGAAGCCTGCCGGTCTCGCGGTGCACCCGCAGCCCGGCCGGTGTCGGCCGGTATCGGGCACGGACCTCGGTCGAGGCGGTCTCGGGAGCGCTCCGCCGGTGGGAGCCGCCACCGTCGGTTCCGCCGCTGGTGAGTGCGAGATTGCCCCACCGGACCAGGCTGCGGCACCGGGCATCGACGACCGCGATGTCGAGCGCCACCCCGCGCCGCGCACACGAGACCGCGATATCGTCGGCGGACAGATCGGCGAGCAGGAGGTCGGTGAAGCAGTCCATCACCGCGAGGTACTCGTCCGCTTCGTCGGCGACGAGATGACGGAACAGGTCGCGACCGATGTGTTCGCCCATCCGACCTCTTCTCCCGAGTGCTGACGCCGTACGGACAGACAGGCTAGCCCGGTGAACGCCGAGCGGGGCGGACGAGTTCACCGGGTGCGCGCACGGGCTGTGGAGAGGCAGGCCGGAAATCGGCAGGACACCGCGCGGATTCGTGCCGTGCCTCACTCGCGTTTATAGTTGCCCTGTGCAACACAATCGGCAGGCCCGGCGGCCGTCTGCGGACGGCGTTGCCCGCGTATACGAGGAGTTCGTGCTTCTCGTGCGCTTCCTGACGTCCGGAGCACGAACGCAGGACAGCGGACTCTCGCTGGTCCAGCATTCGCTTCTCGGCTTCATCTCCCGAAATCCGGGCTGCCGCGCCACCGACATATCCGAGGTCTTCGGTGTCCACCGCTCGACCGTGTCGCGCCAGCTGCGTCACGCCGTCGATGCGGGCTGGGTCGAGGCGGGGACGGGTCCGGCACGTGCCGGACATCCGCTCCGGCTCACCGACCACGGAGCGACAGTTCTCGAAGGTGCGGTCGTGCGTCGTCTCGACGACGTCCGCGCCGGCCTCGAGGGCTGGGACGAGAACGAACTCGAACGCTTCGTGGATCTCCTGCGCCGCTTCCGCGCAGGAATCGATTCCGACGACCGGACTCCCGACCAGAACGATGGAGATTGCAGTGCGTGAGTACTCGACCCCGGCCCCGTTCACCATTGGTGACGACGAATCGGTCGTCCACACGGTGTTCACCCATGCGGAGAAGACTCCGCACCGCGTGATGTACTCCCGGCCGCAGGGTGACGACTGGGTCGCGGTCACTGCGCAGCAGTTCGCCGACCAAGTGAAGGCCGTCGCAAAGGGCCTGATCGCCAACGGTGTGCAGCCCGGCGATCGTGTCGCGCTGCTCTCGGCCACCCGCTACGAGTGGTCGCTGTTCGACTACGCGATCTGGACGGCCGGCGCGGTGTCGGTACCGATCTACGACTCCTCGTCCACCGAGCAGATTCGCTGGATCCTCCAGGACTCCGGGGCCGTCCTCGCCGTCGTCGAAACCGCGCGGCACGAGAAGCTCTTCGTCGACATGCCCGACACCCTCCGTCGCATCCTGCAGATCGAGGACGGCGCGGTGAACACGCTCGCGGCCGATGGTGCCGAGGTCGACGACGCCGAGATCACCACGCGTCTGGCCGGAATCCGTTCCGGCGGCCTGGCTTCCCTCGTCTACACCTCGGGAACCACCGGGCGACCCAAGGGCTGCATGCTCACCCACCGCAACTTCCTCGCCGAGGTCCGGTCCATCCTCACCTCGGACATCGGTATCGTCGCCAAGCCCGGCAACCGCGGCCTGACCTTCCTGCCCCTCGCGCACGTGCTGGCGCGCGCGGTGTCGCTCGCGCTCTTCGAAGCAGGCACGGCGCAGGCTCACTGGGCGGACTTCTCGACCGTCTCCGCGCAGTTTGCCCGGTACTCGCCGAACATCATCCTCGGTGTGCCGCGCGTCTTCGAGAAGGTGCGTGACGCGGCAGCGGGCAAGGCGGCGGCCGGCGGACCGGTCAAAGCGGCGATCTTCGATTTCGCCGAGCGCACCGCCATCGCCTACAGCGAATCGCTCGACCACGGCGGCCCCACCTTCACGTTGAAGGCCAAGCGCGCCCTCGCCGACAAGCTGGTCTACTCCAAGCTGCGCGAGGCCATGGGCAACGAGTGCTGGTACGCGATCTCCGGCGGCGGTGCCCTGAGTGCCCGTCTCGGTCACTTCTTCCGCGGCGTCGGCGTGCCGATCTACGAGGGCTACGGCCTCACCGAGACCACGGCCGCACACAGCGTGAACACGCCCGGCGCGCAGAAGATCGGCACCGTCGGGCGTCCCATGGGCGGGAACTCGGCGCGCATCGCGGATGACGGCGAGATCGAGCTGCGCGGCATGGTCGTCTTCGACGGCTACTGGCGCAACGACGAGGCCACTGCCGGTGCCTTCCACGACGGCTGGTTCCGCACCGGCGACCTCGGCTCGCTCGACGAGGACGGCTACCTGTCCATCACCGGGCGCAAGAAGGACCTCATCATCACCGCCGGCGGCAAGAACGTCTCACCCGGGCCGCTCGAGGACCGCATGCGGTCGCACACCCTCGTCTCCCAGGCCGTCGTCGTCGGCGACGGACGCAGCTTCGTCACCGCTCTGGTGACCGTCGATCCGGACGTCTTCGAGAACTGGAAGAACGAGAACGGCAAGCCCACCGGTGCGACGATCGCGGACCTGCGCCACGACGCCACGCTGCGGGACGCGATGCAGACCATCGTGGACGACGCCAACACCCTCGTCTCGCACAGCGAGGCGATCAAGAAGTTCGCCATTCTCGACCGCGATCTCACCGAGGAGTCCGGCGAGCTCACGCCGACGCTGAAGATCAAGCGCAACGTCGTCACCGAGCATTTCGCCCACGAGATCGACGCCCTGTACGCGAAGTGATGCCCTAGCCTCAAACTTTCGTCTGGCTAGGCTGACCTGCGGATAAGTCGTAGGTGGCTGCGTTGTCGGATGAAGGCATGAGGGATCGCCGGCGCTGCGTTCGCCGGTTCTCCATGATTGCTCGTCGGTTCGAGGTGAATGCTCAGGCGGTGCGCAATGTGGTCCAGGCGGCGTCAATGAGGTGGTTGTAGGGCCAACCCTTCGGCAGTCGCAGCAATCGTCTCCTGCCGGTGTTGATGATGCGGCCGGCGACAGTGAGGATCCGCAGGCGCAGCCGTTTGGGTTCCCACCGGCGGACCGGTGCACGCTCACCCCAAGCAAGAGTCTGAGTCCAGGCCAGTAATTCGGCTGCGAGGGAGACGATTTCGAGCCAGATCTGATTCTGGGCGAACCCGTGAAACGGCAGGTTCCGCATGCCGGTGTCCTTCAACCCGCGGATACGGTCCTCGGCTCGGGCCCGTTGCCTGTGCCGGACCTCGAGGACCGGCAGGGTCCAGCCGGGACCGCGGGTGTTGGTCGCGAAACAGGTGATCCGCCACCCGTCGGCATCGGTCAACCGCAACTGCGCGCCGGGATGCGGACGCTCACGTCGGACGATCACCCGCATCCCGGCGGGCCAGTCCTTCGGCCCGGGCCTGGTGACCCGGGTCGGTTCCGGCATCCACGCGGTCAGCTCCGCGACCTGGGCGCCGTCACGAGGTTCACCCTCGCCGTCGACCGCCGCCCGCCACGCCTGAACAGGGATTGCCTCGATCGCCGTCTTCACCGTCTCGTGCGCGGGGAACCCGATCGAATACTCGAGCCCGAGGTCGGTGATGTGATGCAGGAACGCTTTGGAGCACCCGCCGGAATCGGTACGTACCAACACCTGCCCACGCTCCGATGCAGGCAGCTGATCGAGGGCGTGGTCGAGGGCGGTGATGTGGTCCTCCTTGTCGAATGGGGAAGCCTTGCCCGGCCGCAGATCCAGGACCAGCGGTTCGCCGGTGCCGTGTTCGCCATGGTCGACGAACACGCACATCGGCGAGAACCCGAACGTGCGCTTGTAGGTCGGCTCGGCGAGTTCCTTGTCCGAGTGCGCGGTCACCAGTGTCGAGTCCAGATCGACGATCACCTGACCACCGTCACGGTTGCCCGCGGTGCCGGCCAGTGGTCGGCGGCGATCCCACGCCGCCGCTCGAGCCGATGCACGAGCAGCCCGGATCGCGGGCAGCACCATCTCGATTTCTGCGGCAAGGCCGGTGACCAGCCGGGACACCGTCGGATCGGAGGCGACCGGTCCGAACAGTTCGGGTTGGGCGCGCACCACCGCGAGGTCGGCGGCGCAGTCACCACCGAGCGCGATCGCCATGGCCAGGTCGATCAGCACCTTGCCCGGGTCATGACGTGATCGCGGCGCCCGCCACGGTGTCAACGCCGTCGACAGTGCCCGATCGACGCCACAGACCCTGACCGTCTCGCGCAGCAGCAGTGCCCCGGACGAGGAAATCAGCGACTCGCGGCGAGGATCGAGAACCAGAGCTGGGTACGGGTTAGGCTTCACCTGCGGAGTGCCTCTCTCGATGACGGATACTTGACCTTCGACAAGCCAAGAATCCACTACCGGACAGGCACTTCCGTGCTTTACACGCCGGGCTCAGCCCGCATGAGAGGAAATCTCCAGGCTAGGGGCGCGTACCCGAGCAGCGGCCGCCGATCCGGCATCCGGATCGGCGGCCGCAGTGTTCGTGTGGTGTCACTCCACCGGTGAGGTGTCTCCGGAGACCGCCCGGGCCAGTCGCGCGAATCCGTCGTGGTCGACGAGATCCTCGACGAGCACGACCTTGCCGCGGGCATCGGCGAGCGGAACCCGCCAGTTCGGATACTCGTCGACGGTGCCCGGCTGGTTCTGGCTGCGACGCTCGCCGGTCACATCTGCCAGCGAAACGCCCAGCAGCGCAGACGGACTCGCCGCGATCAGCCGGTGCAGCGCCTCGACCTGGCGATCGACGTCGGTCTCGCCTTCGTCGAGCAGACCCCGTTCGACCGCGAGCGCCAGAACCGAGTCGCGTTCGGCCTCCGCATCGGTGAGTTCGGCGTCGAGGTCGCCTTCGAGCAGGCCGAGCTCCGACCGCAGCCGGATGTGGTCGCCCGCAAGGTATCCCGCGGTGGGCGCGAGGTCGTGTGTGGTCACCGAGGTCAGGCACAGGGTGCGGTAGGTTTCCGGCCCGCGTGGAGAGTCCTCGTCGCGTTCGAACCACAGGATCGACGTCCCGGCGATCCCCCGCTCGGCGAGATACTCCTGCACCCACTCCTCGAAGACCCCGAGGTCCTCACCAACGACCACGGCGCCGGCGCGATGCGCCTCGAGCGCCAGGATGCCGACGAGTGCCTCGTGGTCGCTGCGGACGTACGCGCCGTCGGCGGGCGACATCCCCTCCGGTACCCACCAGGTGCGGAACAGTCCCAGGATGTGATCGGCCCGGACACCACCCGCGTGCCGCAACGCCGAGCGCACCACATCGCGGAAGGGGATGTATCCCAGCTCCGCGAGACGATCCGGCCGCCACGGCGGCTGATTCCAGTTCTGGCCGTTGCGGTTGAAGTCGTCGGCGGGGGCGCCCACCGTGACGCCCGACGCCAGCGCGTCGCCCAGCGTCCAGGCGTCGGCGCCGTGCGGACCGACACCCACTGCGAGGTCGTGCAGGATTCCGATATCGGAACCTGCTGCAAGCGAAGCAGTCTGAGCGTTCGCGAGCTGCTCGTCGCACAACCACTGCAGCCGGCGGTGGAAGTCGATCCGCGAGGCCAGTCGCTCGCGCAACCGGGTGACCTTCGGGTCGTCGGGGCTCGGAGCGCGTGACGCCCACCGGTCGGCGCGGTCGCCGAACTTCTCGTACAGCGCGCACCACAGCGCGAAGTCGTCGAGCGCCTGCCCGCCCTCGGCGCAGAACGCCTCGTACCGTGCGCGGCGGGCCGGGCCGAGCGGCACCCGGTACACGCGCTCGAGGACGTCGAGTTTCGCGCGGAAGGTCGCGTCCCGGTCGAGACGCCGCGCCTTCCGGTTCGCCTTCGCCGCGCGCTGCGCGTGCTCGTCGAGTTCCTTGCGGTGTTTCGCGGGGAGGTAGGCCACCTCCGGGATATCCTCGATCCGCAGGTACAGCGGGTCGACGAAACGCCGCGACGACGGCAGATAGGGCGACGGTTCGTGCGGGGGCACGGGCTCGGCCGCGTGCACGGGGTTGATCAGGACGAAGTCGCCGCCGTAACCGGCCGTGATCGCCGCCAGATCGGCCAGGTCGGCGAAATCACCGATGCCCCACGACCTGCGGCTGCGCACCGAATAGATCTGGGCCGCAAGGCCCCAGCGCTTCTTCTCGAGCAGTCGGTCGGCGGTCGACAACCGGCGCGGGGTCACGACCAGGACCGCGGTGGCCTCGATGTCGTTGCTGCGGGCGTGCACGACATGCCAGCCGAGGGACAGCCGCGGAACGGCGAAGGTCGCGCGGCCCACGAGCCGGCCGTCGACCGTACGCGGGTCCACCCACACGTCGAGTTGCTCGACATCGACCTCCGCCCCGTCCTCGGCGACGACCCACACCGACACCGGGTCGCCGTGCGGCACATGTACCGGGAACGTCCGGTCGTCGCCCTCGACGACCACGAGCGCGGGCGGGAGCATACAGCGCCACGGGCGGTCGTCGAAGTCGGCGAGCGATGCCACGACCTCGTCGTCCGTCCCGGCCGGGACGTCGAGCGCGGCGAGTACGCGCCGCAATGTCTCGTCGGAGACATCGTGGTCGCGTCCCCCCCATCCCGTGTAGGTGGTGGTGATGCCGTGCTTTCCGGCCAGTTCGCGCAGCTTCGCCGAGGACGTCACGGTCCTGAATCATGCCAGCAAAACGACTCGGGGGCAGCGTGCGGAACATAGGGTCGACAGGGTGACCGCTCTCGACATCGCGCACGGCGACATCACCACCATCGCGGTGGATGCGATCGTCAACGCCGCGAACTCCTCCCTGCTCGGTGGCGGGGGAGTGGACGGTGCGATCCACCGGGCCGGAGGCCCGGAGATCCTCGCGGCCTGCCGCGAACTCCGCGCGACCTCGCTACCCGACGGACTCGAACCGGGCCGTGCAGTGGCGACAACCGCGGGGCGTCTCCCGGCGCGATGGGTGATCCACACCGTGGGCCCGGTGTGGTCGGCGCACGAGGACCGATCCGGGATCCTGCGTTCGGCGTACCACAACAGTCTGCTCGTCGCGCACGATCTCGGTGCCCGTACGGTGTCGTTCCCGCTCGTCTCGGCCGGCGTCTACGGCTGGCCGCTCGACGACGCCGCCCTGCAGGCCGTCACCACCATCCGGGAGACACAGACGGGCGTGGAGACCGTCGTACTCGTCGGCTTCGACAACGCCGCTGTCGACGCGCTCCGTCGCGCCGTGTCCCGGGCGGGATCGGCTCAGGAGTAATCGCCGAAGCCGTCGAAGAGGGTCGGTTCGTCGGGGTTGTCGAACAGTGCGGGCTGCTCGGGCGCCGACTCACGGCCGGCGCTCGGCTTCGACGCGCGTGAGCCGGCCGAATCGGTGCCCTCGCCCTGTTCGAGGAACTGCAGGGCCTCCGCGAGCGAGCGGCTCGTCGCCTCCCATTCGAGTGCCCGCGCCCGTGCCTCGCGAGCACCGTCGGTGTTGAGCGCCGCCTCGCGGGTCTGCGACTCGCCGTCCCACCACACCTGCAGTTCGGTGCTGATGGTGAGGAACCGCCGCAACTGTTCGGGATTGCGATCGCCGATCGCCGCGACGGTGCTCGCGGCGACATCGGTCGCGCCGTCGAGATGGAAGTCGCGCACCGCGAGCAGGGCCACCGGCAGATCGTCCTCGGCGTCGGGTAACTGCGAGACGTCGCCCCAGGGCGGATCGGCCGCACCACCCGTCGCCCCGTCGAATCCCTGATCGCGCAGCAGCGAGCCACCGATATGGGTGGCGAACGAACTGTCGACGGTGTCGAGGAACCGAGTGATGGTCTCGAGCGATCCGAGCAGGTGCGCCGGAGCGAACGGCGCGGCCGGAACGTGGTCGACGATCGCGAGGCGGTCGTCGACCAGCACGAACTTCAGGTGCGGCCACCGGCGGTTGAGGTCGACGCAGATCTCGGCGGCCCGCGTGCGTCCGGTGATGGAATGGACGATCGGTGCGAACAGGTCGACGGTGCCGCCTCCGGGGCCGACACCGACGAACACCAGGACCCCGGCGATCCGCAGGACGAGATCGCCGTCCTCGTCCCAGGCGGGCAGATCGTCGATCCGCTCGTGCAGGGTGGATTCGATCAGTTCGCGCACGTGGTCGTCGCCGCTGGGGACGACCGCGAGCGGCACCTCCGGGGCCTGCGTGCGACCGGCCTGCGGCGTCTCGGGCACGAGGAACGAGGTGAGCTCGGCGACCGAGCGCTCCGTCCCGAATGTCTCGGCCCGCAGGAAGAGGGGATGGGGAACGCCCCACACCGAGCGCAGGGCACGCACGGCGATGACGGCGAGCTGATCGGCCCAGCTGCCCGGACGATCGATCCAGAACGCCGGGGATCCGTCGTCCTCCGGATCGTCCGGTCCGCGGGAGGGCGCCTTCAGCCCGAGTTCGAGGAGCATCTGCTCGTCGACCGGCGTGAGGTGCCGGTCGGGGGCGAGGTGGGCGTTGGACGGGACCTCGCAGCGGACGAGCCGGTCTCCCCACGCGTAGAACTGCACGCACGGCCCCGCCGGGCCGCCGGCCTCGTCGGTGAAGGGTTCGAGGACCAGGCCGTCGCCGTCGCTCATGGCCGCGACATGGTCGGCCAGGCGCGTGCGGAACTCGCGCCAGGCCGCATCGACGTCCTGGTCGAACCGGGTCTGCGCGTCGGCCATGATCGGACCCCCTTCTCTGTGCGGTCGAGCCGAGAGAAAGACTAGTCGCCGGTACCGACAGGCATTCCTCCGCTCGGTCGCACGAGCGACAGCTCGCCGGAGCGCACGGTGCGCGGTCGCCGGCGGCCCGCGCGAGCGCACGGTTCTCGGCCGCCGACGGCCCGCCGGAGTGTTCCGATCCCGGCGAGCGAAACCGTGTCGATCCGTCCGGAGATGGTCGACCATCGACGCATGATCGACGCCATCATCCGTCTCGTCCGGACGCTGCCGGCCCGCATCCCCGCAGTACAGTCGGCAGATCCGTTCGTGGAGATCGTCGCCATATCGGCCGGGGTGGCCGAATGCACCGCAGATGCCGTGGCGGACTACGCGATCCGCGTGTCGATATGACCGTCAGCGACGGGACGGAGATCGACACCGACGTCCTCGTGCTCGGCGGGGGACCGGCCGGTACCTGGGCGGCGCTCGCGGCCGCCCGGGCCGGGAGTCGCGTGGTCCTCGCCGACAAGGGCTACTGCGGGACGAGCGGCCCGACCGCGTCCGGCGGCAACAACCTCTGGTACCTGCCGCCCGGACCCGAGCGCGCCGCGGCCGTCGACCGCCGCCACATCGAAGGGGGACTGCTCTCCGATCCCGCCTGGATGCACCGGGTGCTCGACGAGACCTATCGACGCGTCGACGACCTCGCCGTCCACGGCCGTTATCCCTTCGGCGTGGACCCGGAGACCGGACGTCGCCGGGGCAGCAGCTTGCAGGGACCCGAGTACATGCGGCGGATGCGCCGCCTCGTCCACCGCGCCGGCGTGCGCATCCTGGATCAGTCGCCCGCCCTGCAGCTGCTCGTCGACACCGACGGTGCGGTGGCCGGCGCGACCGGTGTCCACCGCCGGCAGGGGTATGAGCCGTGGACGGCGCGTGCCGGTGCGGTCGTCCTCGCCACGGGAGGCTGTGCCTTCCTCTCCGGCAGCTTCGGGACCGACGTCGACACCGGCGACGGTCACCTCATGGCCGCCGAGGCCGGTGCCGAGTTCTCCGGGATGGAGTTCTCCTCGGCCTACGCGCTCGCGCCTTCCTGGAGTGGGCACACGAAGGGACTGTTCATGCAGTTCGCGACGTTCTACGACGACGCCCGTGTGCGGCTCGGCGACGACCGCGCGACCGCCATGCGGTACCTGCTCGACGGTATCCCCGTCCACGCCCGTCTCGACCGGGCACATCCCGACCACCGCGAAGCGATGCGTCGTTCCCAGCCCAACTACTTCCTGCCTCTGGACAAGGCCGGGATCGACCCGTTCACCGAGATGTACCCGGTGCGGGCGGTCCTCGAGGGAACGGTGCGCGGTACCGGTGGCCTACGGATCACCGGGACGGACTGCAGCACGACGGTCCCTGGTCTGTTCGCCGCCGGCGACGTCGCCACGCGCGAGCTGATCACCGGGGGCCGCAGCGGTGGAGGCAGTCACAACGGGGCCTGGGCGATGTCGTCGGGTTCGTGGTCCGGGGCGGCCGCCGCAGAGTTCGCCCGGAACCGCGGTGTCCCGGACGTGGCGAGACCGATCGGCGGGGTCGGCCTCGAGGGTGACCCGGACCGCGCCGCGACCCGCGCGATCATCGGCCTGGTGCAGGAGCACACGCTCCCGCTCCGACGTAGTTTCCGGCGGACGGCCCGCAGTCTCGAGGACAGCATCGCCGCACTCGACGACGCGTGGACCGCGGCGCCCGTCGTGCTCGGCGGACGAGGGCGGGAGCTGGTACGAGCCCGGTCCGGTGCCGCGCTCCTCGCCGTCGCCCGGTGGGTGAGCCGCACCGCCCTCGCGCGTACGGAGACGAGGGGCATGCACGTGCGCACCGACCACCCGGACACCGACCCCGACCTGCAGTACCGCCTCGTGACGAGCGGTCTGGACCGCGTGGACGTCCGTGCCGAAGGACACCTCGTGCGACGAGGAGCGAACCGATGATCGAGGTGATCGTCGCGGAGCGGTGCATCTCGTGCGACATCTGCATCGCGGTGTGCCCGACCGACGTCTTCGAGCGTGCACCCGACGGGCTTCCCGTTGTCGCGCACCAGGAGGACTGCCAGACCTGCTTCATGTGCGAGGTCAACTGCCCCGCCGACGCTCTCTAGGTCGCACCCTATTCGGCTGCGGTGAGCGAGGATTCGCCACACCGGGACGTCGATGCGCTCACGGAGTCCGGTGCGCTCGGGCGCTACCGCGCCGTCGTCGGATGGGGTCGGGGACGACGAGCCGGTGCCCGTGAGGACCGCAACGACCTGTTCACGGGCCGGGCCTGAGGGCAGCGGCACCCGGGGAGCGGGTTCACCGCAGTTCACGCACGAAGCGGCCGATCTCGGCGATCGCGCGGCCGCTCTCCGGGACGACCCCCGCCGCGGCCTGGAAGGCGTGCACCTGTTTCTCCCACACCTGGAGTTCGGCGGAGACCCCGGCGAGTTGCAGTCGCCGGGCCATCAGCTCGGCGTCGACGTAGGTCATCTCCTCGGATCCGGTCTGGATGAGTGCGGGAGGCATCTCCGACAGATCGAGATCGACGGGGGAGGGGACCGGTTCGGCGCCTTCGCCGCCGAGGCGTTCGGCGCGTTCGACGAGGGTGGACAGCACAGCGACGGCGCGTCGCGGGAAGACGGCACACCGGTGCGAGTTGGGATGGTCGAGTTTGCCCCGCGGGTCGAGATCGGTGAGCGGCGACAGTGCGACGGTGCCGGCCGGGCGGCCGATGCCGAGTCGTACGGCTTCGTGGGCGACGGCGAAGGTGAGGAAGCCGCCGGCGGAATCCCCGGCGATCACGACACGCTCGGCCGGGTGGCCGTGCGCCACGAGCCAGCGCAATCCGTCGAGGCCGTCCTCGACCGCGCGCCGGATCGGATGGCGGGGCAGCATGCGGTAACCGACGGCCAGGACCGGCGCGCCGGTGGTGGCGGAGATGCGGGAGACCAGATGGCGGTGCGTGGTGAGGCCGCAGCACAGGAACGCGCCGCCGTGCAGGTACAGGACGGCGGTGCCGTCCATACCGCCCCCGACGGCGGTGCCGTCCATACCGACTTGCGCGGCCGGGGGTGCGGCACCCGGCGCCCAGAGCAGTTCCGCCGGGCACATCGGTAGGTCGACTCGCCGGCGGTGTGTGCCGGGCACGGGCACGAGAGGGAACGCGAGGTGGTCTATCGCCGACGCCGGCCAGGGGAGGGTCGGGGCGTACGACCATGCCTCGATGAACGGCCGCACGGTACGGCGCACCGAGAAGGACAAGGCACGGGACCGAGTGCTCACCCCCGCGAACTCGCGCGTGGTCGCGTGGTGCGCGGGCAGAGGGAGCAACTCGGTGCGGGCGACGCTCATGACCGGCACCTCCTCGGTCTGCCCGGAGTTGTGGTCGGACCCGGTCGGGGTGGCTGCACGAACTTCGGATTTACGAGGATACGCCCGTTCATCCAGGTCGCGAGGGTTTGCTGAGCAATCGTTGTGGTCCTGGTCTCAGAGTGACGATTCCGGGCGGAGGCGGGTTCTCGGCGATGTACCTTCTGTCAGGTACCGGCAGTGCAAAAAGTTTTCCGGACCTTCTACACATCCCGTACTTTTCGGGCCACACTGACTGTATGTTTCGACTGCGGCGCGCGGCCCGGCGTCGCTCCTGGGGGACGAACGAAGGCGAGATGTTGCGTAAATTCGACGTTGCAAGCATGAGTGCCGACGAGATCACCGCGGCGGACCTGCCCCGGATGGTGGCGGACGCCGCGGCATGCGAGCCCGACCGGATCGCCGTGGCGCACGGCATGGACACCACCACCTACGCCCGCTTGCACGATGAGGTCGTCAAGCTCGATGCGGCCATGGGGATCCTGCTGGGACAGGCCTCGCTCGTGCCCATCGCGCTCGCCACCGTCTTCCCGGCGCTGGCCGACTCGGCGCGCGGCGACCTGCGCAACGTGCTCGACGCACTCGTGATCGACCTCGTCGACTGCGTGGCCCCCGCGCCTCTTTCCGCGGCCGGCTGACGAACCGTCCGGTATCCACCATCATTGAATCGGTAGGTCGACGAACGAAGTGATCGGTGCTGCACGGCGGTACCGGTTCGGGTGGGAGGTCACATGGACGACGACACGCTCACCGTCGCCTGCAAGTACGGCGAGGTCCGGGGGTATCGCGACGGCGAGGTCTACGTCTGGAAGGGCATCCCGTACGCGGCCCCGACCGGTTCCCGGCGGTTTCGAGCGCCGCTACCGCCGGAACCGTGGGACGGCGTCCTCGACGGCGCACGGTTCGGACCGATAGCTCCGCAGAGCCGACAGAGCCCGATCGGGATCGACCCCGAGATGACGTTGAGCGAGGACTGTCTCTCGCTCAACATCTGGGCGCCGTCGCCCGACGGACGCCGACGCCCCGTCATGGTCTGGATCCACGGTGGCGCCTACGTGCTCGGTTACTCCGGTCAGAAGATCTACGACGGCCGAAACCTGTGCGAGAGCGGCGATGTCGTGATCGTCACGATCAACTACCGGCTCGGCGCGCTCGGCTTCCTCGACCTGTCGTCCTTCTCCACGCCCGGGACCACCTTCGAATCCAACGTCGGCCTCCGGGACCAGATCGCCGCCCTCGAATGGGTGCGCGACTGCATCGCCGACTTCGGTGGCGATCCGGACTGCGTGACGCTCTTCGGCGAATCGTCGGGTGCGGGGTCGATCACCACGCTCATGACGGTCCCGAGGGCCAAGGGCCTCTTCCATCGTGCGATCGCCCAGTCGCCGCCCGCCACCTCGGTGTACGGCAGCGACCGTGCCGCGACCGTTGCACAGCGCTTCCTCGAGATCCTCGACCTGTCGCCGTCCCGGGCCGCCGAACTACTCACGATGTCGACCGACACGCTGGTCGAGGCGTCGGAGGTGCTCGTCGCCGAGACTCCGACGAAGGTGCCGGGGACGCTCGCCATGACACCGGTCGTCGACCGCGGCCTGGTGCCGAAATATCCGGTCGCGGCCTTCCAGAAGGGGCTGTCGCACCGGATCCCGCTGATCATCGGCTCGAACAAGGACGAGCCGTCCATCTTCCGCTTCATGAAGTCCCCGCTGATGCCCGTCGACGACACGGCGGTGCAGGCCATGTTGGCGGCGTTGGCCGACGACCGGACGGATCTGCCTGCCGAGCGACTCGCCGAGATCGTCGCGGCGTATCCCGACCTGCCCAAACCCATCGGGGCGATGGCGCTCTCGCGGGACGCCGGTTTCCGCATGCCGGTGCTGTGGGTCGCCGAAGCGCACAGCGCGCATTCGCCGACCTGGGTGTACCGCTTCGACCACGCCACCCCGATGCTCAAGGCCGCCCGGATCGGAGCCGGGCACGCGACCGAATTGCCATATGTCTTCGGAAATTTCGGCACTCTCGGCCGGCATCCGTCCTTCTGGCTCGGCGGCCGCAAGGCCGCCGGTGAGGTCTCCGGTCGTGTGCAGCGGCGCTGGTTCGCGTTCGCGCACCACGGTGTGCCGGCGGCACTGGACGGTTCGAAGCACTGGCCGCAGTACGAGGCGGAGGAACGCTCGACCCTGCTCATCGACTCCACGGACAGGGTCGAGTCGGATCCGGACGGCGAGATGCGCCGGGTCTGGGGTACCGAGGTCATGGCCTTCACCTGAGCGCGCCCGCGCACCGGTGCGGCACGTGCTCCGATGGCACATGCCGTGAGATGACACATACGGTGCGTTGATCGGGTTGAACACGTGTGCAATCCTTGAAACGTGCATTCAACCGCCGCCGGTGACGACCTCACCACCCGTGCACGGATCCGCGACGCTGCCATCCGGTGCATCGCCGCGTACGGGGTCGGCGTGCCGCTGCGGACCATCGCCGCCGAGTGCGGCGTCAGCGCCTCGCTGATCGTGCACCATTTCGGATCCCGCGCCGGATTGAAGGAACACTGCGACCGGTACGTGCTCGACGGGATCCGGCAGGCGAAGAGTGCCGTCCTCGACCCGAAGGTCGGACCGGCCGCGCTGAACGACCAGATGGAACACATCGAGAACTACGCGACCACGGTCGCCTACCTCTTCCGCACCCTCCGGACCGGCGGCGCCCCCGCCGCCGACTTCCTCGACCGGCTCGTCGCCGACACCGAGGCCTATCTCGAGGAGGCTGTGGCCGCCGGAACCGTGCGGCCCAGCCGGTTCCCCTCCGAACGAGCACGTGCCCTCATCTCGTTCAGCGTCGGCGCCGTGCTCATGGACCTTCCCGGTCCCGACGAATACCTCGACCTCGAAACCTTTCCTGCCAGGCTGCGCGCCTACACCGAACGCCTCGCGCTGCCGATGCTCGAGCTCTACACCGAGCCGTTGCTGACGGACTCGACCCTTCTCGACGCCTGTCTGGCAGCGCGTGAGGCACCCCCCGACTCCTGACGGAGGAAAGATGGACACCCCTCTTATCGAAATCCGCGACATCGTCAAGACATTCGGAACCACCAGAGCTCTCGACGGGTTCTCGATGACCGTCGAACGCGGCACCGTCGCGGGATTCCTCGGACCGAACGGCGCCGGCAAGTCCACGGCGATCCGCGTGCTGCTCGGAATGCTGCGTGCCGATTCCGGCACCGCCCGTGTCCTCGGATTCGACCCGTGGACCGACGCCGTCGCGATCCACCGCCGACTCGCGTACGTGCCCGGCGACACGAATCTGTGGCCCACCCTCACCGGGGGCGAGATCATCGACGTCCTCACCCGCATCCGCGGGGGAGAGGCGCGCACGCGTCGTCGCGCCGAACTCCTCGAACGGTTCGAACTCGACCCGACGAAGAAGGCCCGCACCTACTCGAAGGGCAACCGGCAGAAGGTCGCACTCGTCGCCGCCCTCGCATCGGACGCCGAGCTCTACCTGCTCGACGAACCCACTTCGGGTCTCGACCCGCTCATGGAGGCGGTGTTCACCGACGAGGTGCGAGGGCTCCGCGACCGCGGCGCGACCGTGCTGCTGTCCAGCCACATCCTCGCCGAGGTCGAAAAGCTCTGCGACACGGTGACGATCATCCGGGCCGGCCGCGACGTCGAGACCGGCACCCTCGCGCAACTGCGGCACCTGACGCGCTCGTCCGTGCGGGCCACCACCACCGCCCCCGCCGAACGACTGGCCGGACTCTCCGGGGTCCACGACCTCTACGCTGACGACGGCAGGCTCGCATTCGACGTCGACAACACCGCCCTCGCACCGGTCCTGCAGGAACTCGCCGGACTCGGCGTCGAGAACCTCACCATCACACCCCCGTCACTCGAAGAGCTGTTCATGCGGCACTACGGCGACACCTTCGACACCGGTGACGGGAACGGCGCCGGTGCCGTGGAGGAGGTGTCCTCACGATGACCACGACGACACCGACAGCAGTCCCGACCCCGAGCGGTACCTCCGCGACGTCCGCGGCGCCGTTCACCGGGCTCGGCACGCTGCTGCGGTTCTACCTGCGGTTGGACCGCGTGCGCATCACCGTCTGGACCCTCGCGCTCGCCCTCACGGTATGGTCGACCGTCCTCAGCCTGGCCGCGGTCTATCCCGACGAGGCCTCCCGGCAGGCCCGCGCGGCCCTGCTGGAGAATCCGGCAGCCGTGCTCATGACGGGACCGGCCTACGGGATCGACAACTACACGCTCGGGGCGATGACTGCGAACGAGCTGAGTCTGACCGTCTTCGTCGCGACGGCGATCATGAGCATCCTGCTCGTCGTCAGGCATAGCCGAGCGCAGGAGGAATCCGGCCGGCTCGAACTCCTGCGGGCTCTGCCCGTCGGGGCCTACGCCCCGCCGGCGGCCGCCCTGCTGTTGGTCTCGGTCGCGAATCTCGTGGTGGGTCCCGGCATCACCGTCGCGCTCATCGCCGGCGGGCTCGATGTCGTCGGCTCGATCGCCTTCGGTGTGGCCTCCGCCGTCACCGGGGTGCTCTTCGGCGCAGTCGCCGCGGTGACCGCCCAGTTCGGCGAGCACTCCCGCTCGGCCACGGGCACCGCGCTCGCAGTGCTCGCCGCGGCCTTCTTCGTCCGCGGAGCCGGCGACATCATCGAGGCCACCGGGTCGTGGCTGTCGTGGCTCTCGCCGATCGCCTGGGCCCAGCAGACCCGGCTCTACGTCGACGAGCGGTGGTGGCCGCTGCTGTTGTCCGTCGCCACGACGGTCGTGCTGCTCACCGTCGCCGTTGCGCTGTCGCGGCGCCGCGACCTCGGAGCCGGTCTACGGGCGCCGAAACCAGGCCCCGCCGAGGCCGATTCCGCGTTGCTCGGTCCGGTGGGGTTGATCCGGCGCCTGCTGCGCGGAGCGTTCGTGGGATGGCTGACGGGACTGGTGCTGTTCGGTGTCGCGATGGGCGCCCTCGCCAGTTCCGTGGAGGATCTCATCGACGAGATGCCTCAGGTGCTGGACATGGTCGGCGTGGATCCCGACGCCCTCACCGCCTCCTTCGCCGGGATGATGCTGATGTTCCTCGCCCTCGGCGCCACCGCCTTCGGTGTGTCCGCGGTGGTGCGAATGCGCAGCGAGGAGGACGGCGGACGGTCCGGTCTCGTGATCATCACCGGAACCGGGCGCAGCGCATGGCTGTCCGCGGCACTCGGTGTGATCGTCGTCCAGACGGTCGTGGCGCTGCTCGTCTCCGGCGCCGCGACCGGACTGGGGGTCGCATTCGCGGTGGGCGACTGGGCGTGGGTGCTGCGGATGATCGCGGCGTCCCTGGCCTACGCGCCGGCGGCGATCCTCGTCGTCGCCGTGGCGTTCGCGCTGCTGGGCTGCGTGCCGCGCGCGACCGGGCTGGTGTGGGTGCTGGTGGTGTGGACGGTGTTCGTCGCGTGGCTCGGCGAGATGCTCGACCTACCCGACGAACTCGTCGCACTGTCGCCGTTCTCGCACATCCCGCTGGTGCCCGCAGAGAATGCGACGGCGATGCCGCTGATCATCCAGGCGGTCGCGGCGGTGCTGCTCGTCGCAGCGGCGATCGTGGGTTTCCGCCGCCGCGACGTGCAGGTGTGACGGATCAGTTGCGGTATTCGGGATGTTCGGAGACGAACTTCTCGACGTACGAGCAGGACGTACCGATCTTCAGTCCCTGCTTCTTGGTCTCGTCGAGGGCGTGCTTCACCACGATCCCGGCGAGACCCTTACCGCGGAACTGCGGGTCGGTGACGGTGTGGTCGAAGTCCCGCAGGTCGCCGTGCTGCGTGTAGTCGGCGTAGGCCGCGAGGTCGTCGCCGAGATAGAGCGCGAAGCGGGCCTTGTCGGCGTCGTGCTCGATCCGGGGTTCGGTGCCGTCGATGTTCTGCGTCATGATGTCACCGTACTCGGGGCGTGCTCTGGAGGAGTGTCGACGACGATCGCGTCGTCGTCGGTCAACGCCGCGTGCTCGACGCCGTGCTCGCGCAGGTACAGCAGGGTCCGCTGTATCCCGTCGTCGGCCAGCAGCGAGTCGCCGGCGTGCGGCACGATCGCGTGCTCGACCCAGCCGAGTCCGTCCCACACCACCGGGATACCGCAGGTCGCGGCGACCTCGTCGGGGTCGTCGGAGAACTCGATGCCGCGCAGCGACGGTGTGGCGACACAGGCCCCGGCGCTGTAGCCCCCGTACACGAGACGGTTGCTGCGCACCAGATCCGTGAGCACGGTATCGCCTCCGCTGCGGGCCAATTGCGCTCGCAGGACGAAGGTGTTGCCGCCGCGCACCCACACGGACGTGAAGCCCGACAGTCGCTGCCGCAGCGAGTCGGGATCGTCGAGGTGATCGCGCAGATCCACCTCCTCCGGTTCGAAGCCGAGCGACCGCAGCGGGCCCATCTCGCTCGTGACCGCCGCCGTGCGGGCGGAGGCGGGCCACGCGTCGGCGGCGTTCGCGATCACCGCGATCCGGCCCGGCGTCGTCAACCGGACGAAGGCGTCCGGGTCGGCGCCGAACCGGTAGGAGGACAGGAACAGCCGCACGACGTCAGATCGTGAACGCGAGGTTGTCGACGATGCGGCGTCCGACCTCGGTGTCGCCGCCGAGGGTGATCTCGTCGATCCGGTCCTCGGCGCGCACGCGTCCTCCGGCGAGCCGAACGAACAACCCGGAGTCCATCGCGATCGTCGTGGTGGCCGGTTCGGAGAGGGCCGGGACCTCGGTGGCCCGTCCGTGCACCTCGATGTGGATGGTGCGCGCGAGGGGACCGGTGAGTTCGAGCGTGATGCGCGCTCCCTCGGGGGCCTTGCCGCGCTTGCCGACGATGAACGGAACCGCACCGAAGACCTCCGCGGATCCGAGTTCGGCACGCGGGCCGCCCTCGCTGCCCGTCCTGCCGAGCGCGTCGCAGATGTCGAGTTCGTGGAGCCAGCAGTCGAACACGCGGATCCGCATGAAGCGCCCGTAGGGCGCCGGCCCGACGGGAGTGTTCGACTGTTTCCCGAAGTCCTCCTGGGTCATCGCGCCGAGTTGCTCCGTGCGCAGGGCGACGATCTCGCGGTACCGCTCGAGCACGTCCGCGCCGGGGACGGGACGCAACGACTCCACCCACAACTCGTTGAAGGCCGCGATGTCGTTGCGCACGTGGTCGAACGAGCGCACGTCGCGTTCGATGCGCGGCGCTTCGATGCCCGCGAGCATCGACTCGGTGCCGATGAGATGCGCAGTGATGTCCTTGACCGTCCATCCCGGTAGGCAGGTGGCGGTGGTCCACTCGTCCTCGGTCGGTCCCGAGAGCAGATCGTCGAGCACGGCGAACTGCTCGAGCAGCAGCGGCCGGATCGTGTCGATCGGGAACTCGGCAGCGGAGGTATCGGGGGTGGTGTCGGGCTGCGATGTCACTGGTGCTCCTCGGCGGTGAGACGTTCGAGACCGGCGCGGATGAGTGCCGCGGTGGTCTCGGGGTCGTGGGGTCGACGGCGGACCAGACCGATACCCATCCGGACACGATCGCCGTTCCAGCGGGGCAGGACGTGCAGATGAGTGTGGAAGACGGTCTGGAAGGCTGCCCGTCCGTCGTTCAGGACGAGATTGGTTCCGTCGATGGCGAGTTCGGAACGGGTCATCGCCCGGGCGATCCGCTGTCCGGCGCGGAAGACGGCCGCGCCCGACGCCGGATCGAGGTCCTCGAGGCGTGCGGCGTGCACGCGCGGGATCACGAGGGTGTGCCCGCGCGCGATCGGCCGGATGTCGAGGAAGGCCACGACCTCGTCGTCCTCGTACACCCGTGTCGCCGTACCGCTGCCGTCGGCTATGGCGCAGAACACACAGGAACTCACCGGGTCACCTTAACGCGGTGTGTCGGTCCCGATCCTCAGCGCGTCCACGAGGGCGGGAAGACCCACGGCGGCCGTGGTGCGCCAGGCGTGGTCGACCTGATCGCTCAGATCGGTCTCGCGCGGATCGATCTGTACCACCGGCACGCCGTGACTGCGCGCGAGCGACGGCAGGCCGGCCGCCGGGTAGACGACGCCCGAGGTGCCGACGACCAGCAGCAGGTCGGCCTCGCGCAGGGACTCGGTCGCGGTCTCCCACGGGTCCTGCGGCAGCACCTCGCCGAACCACACGACGCCCGGCCGGCCGTCGCCTCCGCATGCGGGGCACGACGGCGGATCGAGACGGGCGACGGGATCCTCCGGCGGATCGGGGAGGTCGACGGCACGCTCGCACCGGCTGCACCGCGGGGCGAACAGGCTCCCGTGCAGATGGGTGACCTCGTGGCTTCCGGCCCGCTCGTGGAGGTCGTCGACGTTCTGCGTCACGATCTGCACGTGCGCCGCCCGTGCCCAGTCGGTGAGGGCCCGGTGTCCGGCATTGGGCTGTACACGCCGGACGAGCGCGACCCGCCACTGATACCAGGCCCAGACCGTCGCGGGATCGTCCGCCCACGCCGCCGGTGTGGCGAGGGCAGTGGCGTCGAAGTTCTCCCACAACCCGGTCTGCGCGTCGCGAAAGGTGGGGACACCGCTCTCGGCGGACATCCCGGCACCGGTGAGGACGGCGACGCGGCGGGCCGAGCGGGCGAGGTCGAGGACGGGTTCCGGCACGTTCATGGGGCCAGGTTAGGTGTTCGGGTCAGGAGGGATCCGGGATCGGGTGCTCCCTGCCGCATCGCGGGCACGGTTCCTCCTCGGAGGTGAGCATCGCCCCGCAGTCGGGGCAGAGGAGATGGAGCCCGCAGACCGGGTCGCCGCCGAGGTCGGCCGTGCCGGGGTCGTCGTCGACCGTGAAGTCGGCGGGCGTGTCGTTCGCGGGGTCCTTCCGAGGTTCGTGTGTCACGGGCACCCCCCTACGCGGGCTGCCGGACGAGCGCAAAGGCCGGGTCCGGTGACCGAGTATCTGAATCGATTCCGAAGTGTTCTGAATCGGTACACACCGCCGTTCGGTACACACGGAACGAATCTGTTTGCACTCCGCCTTCTTTCGCATCGGGGGCCGCTCCCGGGCCGTTTTCGGGACCGATTCCGATCGTCCTGCACGGTCTTGCTCACCGGAGGAAAATGGCATTTGTGAGGTGAGCTGCCTCACAAACTTGCGCCGTCTTGCTGTTCGGACTCGATTCAGATGATCTGACCAGGTTGCGAGGTCACGGGAGGGCACGGTAGGTCTGCTTAAGCCTTTCAGTGCATGACAGGCCGTCACATGGCCTTCGATAACGCATCTTTCGCCGCCGATCGCGGCACGACGCGCACTTTCATCGACGCAGGAGTCAAGAATTGAGTACCGAAGGATCGAACACGGGGAGCGGAGCGCACCGCCGTCCGACCGTCGGCGTGGTTCGTGAGACGAACGACGGGGAACGGCGGGTCGCGCTCGTGCCGAAGATCGTGCCCTCCTTGATCGGCAAGGGTCTCGACGTCGTCGTCGAGTCCGGTGCCGGCCAGGGCGCGCTGATTCCGGATGCGGCCTACAAGGAAGCCGGCGCGACCGTCGGCGACGCCTGGTCCGCCGACATCGTCGTCAAGGTCGCTCCGCCGAGCGACGCCGAGATCGCCCACCTGAAGTCCGGCCAGCGCCTGATCGGCTTCCTCGCCCCGCGCAACGCAGACAACCAGATCGGCGCCCTCACGCAGGCCGGAGTCGAGGCGTACGCCGTCGAGGCCATTCCGCGTATCTCCCGCGCGCAGGTCATGGATGCCCTGTCGTCGCAGGCGAACGTCGCCGGCTACAAGGCCGTGCTGGTCGCGGCGAGCGAATCCACCCGCTTCTTCCCGATGCTCACCACCGCCGCCGGCACCGTGAAGCCGGCGACCGTGCTGGTGCTCGGGGTGGGCGTCGCGGGTCTGCAGGCGCTGGCCACGGCGAAGCGTCTCGGTGGCCGCACCACCGGTTACGACGTGCGTCCCGAGGTCGCCGACCAGGTCCGGTCGGTCGGTGCCCAGTGGCTCGACCTCGGCATCGACGCCGCGGGTGAGGGCGGCTACGCACGCGAGCTCACCGAGGCCGAGCGGGCCCAGCAGCAGCAGGCGCTCGAAGACGCCATCAAGGGCTTCGACGTCGTCATCACCACAGCGCTCGTGCCCGGCCGCCCGGCGCCGCGCCTGGTGACCGCCGCCGCGGTCGAGGGGATGAAGCCGGGTTCGGTCATCGTCGACCTCGCCGGCGAGACCGGCGGCAACTGCGAACTCACTGAGCCGGGGCAGACCGTCGTCAAGCACGACGTCACCATCTGCTCGCCGCTCAACCTGCCCGCGACGATGCCGGAGCATGCCTCCGAGCTCTACTCGAAGAACGTGTACGCGCTGATCGAGCTGCTCCTCGACGAGTCGGGTGCCCTGGCCCCGGACTTCTCCGACGAGATCCTCGAGGCCGCCTGCGTGACGCGTTCGAAGGAGAACTCCTAGATGTACAACGAACTACTCGCGAACATCGCGATTCTGGTCCTGGCCGGATTCGTCGGTTTCGCCGTCATCTCCAAGGTGCCGAACACGCTGCACACGCCGCTGATGTCGGGCACCAACGCGATCCACGGCATCGTCGTGCTCGGCGCTCTCGTCGTGCTCGGTCATCTCCCCGGTGATGCCCACTGGGGCATCAAGATCATCCTGTTCGTCGCTCTGGTCTTCGGCACCCTGAACGTCGTCGGTGGCTTCGTCGTCACCGACCGCATGCTCGGGATGTTCAAGCAGCGCAAGGACTCCCCGGCTGCACAGAAGAAGGGGGCTGACGCCTGATGGGCTACCTCGTCTCGGTCCTGTACATCATCGCCTTCGCGATGTTCATCTACGGTCTGTCGGGTCTGACGGGCCCGAAGACCGCAGTCCGCGGCAACTACATCGCCGCCGTCGGTATGTTCATCGCGGTCGTCGCGGTGCTCATCGACATCCGTGACACGGAGAACTGGGGTCTGATCATCGGCGGTCTGGCCGTCGGCATCATCCTCGGCGTCCCGCCGGCACTGAAGACCAAGATGACGGCCATGCCGCAGCTGGTCGCGCTGTTCAACGGCGTCGGTGGTGGCACCGTCGCACTCATCGCGTGGGCCGAATATCTCGAGTCCACCAGCTTCACGACGTTGGACGACGACCCGACCGTGGTCATGATCGTCGGTTCACTGTTCGCCGCGATCATCGGCTCGATCTCGTTCTGGGGTTCGCTCGTCGCCTTCGCGAAGCTGCAGGAACTGCTGAACAAGACTCTCGAGCGCAAGCTCGTCGCGTCGGCGAAGCTGTTCCAGCTGGCCAACATCGTCCTCGTCCTCGCGTCGATCGCCATCGCCGTCTACATCGGCATCAGCGCCGACGGTGACCCGCTGGCCTCGTGGTGGATCCTGGCGCTGCTCGTCGCCGCCGGCCTGATGGGTCTGTTCGTGGTGCTGCCGATCGGTGGCGCCGACATGCCCGTCGTCATCTCGCTGCTCAACGCCCTGACCGGTCTGTCGGCAGCAGCCGCCGGTCTCGCGCTGAACAACCAGGCCATGATCGTCGCGGGCATGATCGTCGGCGCCTCGGGCACCATCCTGACCAACCTCATGGCCAAGGCCATGAACCGGTCGATCCCCGCGATCGTCTTCGGCGCCTTCGGTGGCGGCGAGGCGGCCGCCGGTGTGGCCTCGGCGTCGGGTGGCACGGTCAAGGCCACCTCGGCCTCGGACGCCGCCATCCAGATGGCGTACGCCAACCAGGTCATCGTCGTTCCCGGCTACGGTCTGGCCGTCGCCCAGGCGCAGCACGCCGTCAAGGAGATGGCAGCGCTGCTCGAGGACCGCGGTGTCGAGGTCAAGTACGCGATCCACCCGGTCGCCGGTCGTATGCCCGGCCACATGAACGTCCTGCTCGCCGAGGCCGACGTCGAATACGACGCGATGAAGGAGATGGACGACATCAACGGCGAGTTCGGCCGCACCGATGTCACCATCGTCATCGGCGCGAACGACGTCACCAACCCGGCTGCCCGCCTGGACTCGACGAGCCCGATCTACGGCATGCCGATCCTCAACGTCGACCAGTCGAAGTCGGTCATCGTGCTCAAGCGCTCGATGAGCTCCGGTTACGCCGGTATCGACAACCCGCTGTTCACCGCCGACAACACGTCGATGCTGTTCGGTGACGCGAAGAAGATGGTCTCGGAGGTCACCGAGGAACTGAAGGCCCTGTAGGCCTTCCGGACCTGTCGCTGCTCCGTCACGGCGCCCACGCGGATCACCGCGTGGGCGCCGTCGGCGTCAGTACGGGAGCCAGCAGTGCGGCGAGGAGCACGCATGCGAGCGGTACGACCATCGCCGTCGTGAGGGAGGTCGCCTCGGCGATCCACCCGATGCACGCAGGGCCGGCCAGGAAACCCAGATAACCCAGACCGACGACGCGGGACATGTTCGCGCCGGGGGATCCCGAATCGAGATTGCCCGCGGCGCTGAACAGCTGCGGGAGGGCACCGGACAACCCCAGGCCGAACAATGCCCATCCGGCGAGTGTGAGGACCAGCCACGGCGACAGTGCCACGGCGCCGATCCCGACCGCGGCGACCAGCGTTCCGTACCGGATGACGGCGGCGCTGCCGAACCGGGCGGTGACCCGGTCGGCGACGAAGCGCCCGATCGTCATGGTCGCCGAGAACGCACCGAACGCGAGCGCGGCCACCGACTCCGGGCTGCCGAGCCGTTCCTGCACCTGCAGCGCGCTCCAGTCGTTCGCGACCCCCTCGCACAGCATCAGCGCGAACGCCACACCTCCGAGCAGCACCACGCGGCGCGAGTAACCGGCCCGGGGCCCCGGTGACGACGATCGGATCGGCGGCTCCGTCCGGACGAGGCGCGGCCCCGCCCGGCCCACCACCGCGGCCGCGACGACCCCGGCGACCGCGAGCGTGAGCGCGGGGCGAACCCCGGCGGCCAGGGCGGCCGCGCCCACCAGCGATCCGGCGATCCCGCCCGCGGAGAACAACCCGTGGAAGGCCGACATGATCGGTCGCCGGTACCGCTGTTCGACCACGACCGCCTGGGAGTTCATCGACACGTCCAGCGCGCCGTTCGCGAAACCGAACACTGCGAGAGCGAGTCCGAGCTGCCACGGCGCCGCGGCCAGGCCCGGCCCGACCACCGTCAGGGACAACATCAGAGCGAAGACGATCGTCGTGCGGTGGCTACCGATCAGGTCGGCGAGCCGACCCGTCACGTGCATCCCGCCGAGCGCCCCGAGGGCGAGCAGCAACAGCAACGATCCGAGTGCCGCGTGATCGATGCCCACCCGTTCCCGGATCGCCGGGATGTGGACGACCCACAGGGCGAGCAGGAAGCCGTTGAGCCCGAAGATCGCGAACACCGCCGCCCGGGCGTGCGTGAGCCGGTCCGTCGTCCGTTGCGAATCCACCACGTGGAGGCACGCTACCGAGCGTTCGCGGCCCCTACGTATCGGCGAGCAGCATGGGCACGGGATCGCCGAGG
The DNA here is from genome assembly GCF_001886355.1 of Rhodococcus sp. 2G. Taxonomy (NCBI): domain Bacteria; kingdom Bacillati; phylum Actinomycetota; class Actinomycetes; order Mycobacteriales; family Nocardiaceae; genus Rhodococcus; species Rhodococcus sp. 2G. The sequence continues at coordinate 911,127 of NZ_CP018063.1, forward strand.
AACGCACCGATCGTCGCGAGTGCCCGTCCCGCCTGCTCCCCGTCGACGAGCCGATGGTCGAACGACAGCGACAGCGTGACCACCTTCCGGATCGCGAGAGCACCGTCCACGACCCACGGGCGGTCGGAGATCGCGCCGACGGCGAGGATCGCCGACTCGCCGGGATTGAGGATCGGTGTTCCCCCGTCCACCCCGAACACCCCGACGTTCGTCACCGAGACCGTCGAACCCGTCAGCTCGGGCGGCGTGGAGCGGCCCGTCCGCGCGCGGTCGGCGACCTCGGCGATCGACCGGGCCAGGCGCGGCAACGACAGGCGCTGGGCCTCCCGGACCACGGGAACCTTCAGGCCGTCCGAGGTCGCAGTGGCGATCCCGAGATGCGCGTCGTGGTGGAGCACGATCTCGCCCGTGTCGTCGTCCCAATGCGCATTGAGCGACGGCTCGTCGGCGATCGCGTGCAACAGCGCGCGGGAGACGATGCTCAGCGCCGTCGGACGGACGCCTTCGAAGGCCGGCGACGCGCGCAGGGTCGACACCAGGTCGACGGTGGCGGTCGCGTCGCACGTGAGGAAGACGCTCGCGTGCGGGGCGGTGAAGGCGCTGCGGGAGACTGCCTCGGCGGTCCGCTTGCGCACCCCTCCGACGGGTATCCGTGTGGTCCGTTCGGGGGACGCCTCAGGGGCGGGTGAGTGTGGTCGTTCGGCGGTGGGTTCTTCGTCGTGGCCTGCGGTAGGTTCGTCGCCGTGTCCGGCGGTGCGCCGCACGTCGTCGCGCGTGATCACACCGCCGCGGCCGGTGCCCGTCACCGTGTCCAGATCGACCTCGAGGAGAGCCGCGAGTTTGCGTGCGCCGGGCTTCGCGTCGGGTCGTGCGGGAGGGGGATCACCGTCGCGGGCACGACCGGCGTCCGCCGAGGCACGGCGGGTCGCACGTCTGCTCTGCGGGGCGTCGCCGGGTCCGTATCCGACGAGCACCGACGGTCGGGACGGGCCGCCGCTGTCACCGGCCGGCTCGGCGGGTCCGTCCTCGGTGGCGATCCGCAGCAGGGGTGCCCCGACCGGCACCGTCTGTCCCGGCTCGACCAGCAGTTCCTCGACCGTGCCGACATAGGGCGACGGCAGTTCCACCGTGGCCTTGGCGGTTTCGACCTCCCCGACGACCTGGTTGAGTTCGACACGATCGCCGACCGCGACGGCCCAGTGCACCCAGTCCGCATCGGTGAGTCCCTCACCGAGATCGGGGAGACGGAATTCCTGTACTGCGCGGGCGGGATTCGTCATCGGTGCGCCTCACGCCGCGAGTGCGCGGTCGACCGCGTCGAGGATGCGATCCGGGTCGGGGCGGTGGTGGGATTCGAGTTTGGCCGGGGGGTAGGGGATGTCGAATCCGCCGACCCGCAGGACCGGTGCCTCGAGTTGGTAGAAGCACCGCTCGGTCGTGCGGGCGGCGATCTCCGCGCCGATGCCGCAGAAGACCGGCGCCTCCTGCACGACGACGAGCCGGCCGGTTCGCCGCACCGACGCCTCGATCGTGTCGAAGTCGATGGGGGACAGCGACCTCAGATCGACGACCTCGAGCGAATGTCCTTCCGCTTCGGCGATGTCGGCTGCGCGTAGCGCGGTAGCGACCAGCGCACCGAAGGTCACGATCGTCGCGTCCGAACCGGACCGGACGACCCGCGCGGACGTGAGCGGCAGGTCGGGTGCGGTCTCCGTGTCGATCTCACCGCGTTCCCAGTAGCGGTGCTTCGGTTCGAGGAAGATCACCGGGTCGTCGAGCGCGACGGCCTGCTGGATCATCGAGTACGCATCAGACGGGGTACTCGGGCTCACGACCCGCAGACCCGCGGTGTGGGTGAAGTACACCTCCGGTGATTCCGAATGATGTTCGACCGCACCGATGCCGCCGCCGTAGGGGATCCGGACGGTGAGCGGGGCCACCACGGCACCGGCCGTGCGGTAGTGGATCTTCGCGACCTGCGAGACGATCTGGTCGAAGGCCGGATAGACGAAGCCGTCGAACTGGATCTCGCACACGGGTCGGTAGCCGCGCAGCGCCATCCCGAACGCCGTTCCCACGATCCCGGATTCGGCGAGGGGAGTGTCGATCACACGACCTTCACCGAAATCCTTCTGCAGGGTGTCGGTGATGCGGAAGACGCCGCCGAGGGTGCCGACGTCTTCACCCATGATGACGACCTTGGGGTCGCGTTCGAGTGCGCGGCGGAGTCCGGCGTTGAGGGCACCGCCGAGGGTCATCGTCGTGGTGGTCATCGTCGCGCCTCCTCCGTGGGGCCGAAACTCGCCAGATATTCGGCGTAGTCCGCGCGTTCCTGTTCGACGAGCGGATGCTCGGTGGCGTAGACGTGGTCGAACAGGGCGGCGGGTTCGGGGTCGGGCATCCCGAGCGTGCCGCGCCGGAGCCGCATCGCGGCATCGTCGGCAGTGGTCCGGACCTCGTCGAAGAAGTCGTCGTCGGCGTGCCCTTCGCGTTCGAGCAGTCGTCGCAACCGATCGATGGGGTCGCGTGCCTGCCACTCCTCGAGATCGGCGGGTGTGCGGTAGCGGGTGGGGTCGTCGGAGGTCGTGTGCGGGCCCATGCGGTAGGTGAGTGCCTCGATGAAGAACGGACCGGCACCCTCGCGGGCATGCCGGACGGCACGCCGGGTCACCGCCAGGACTGCGAGGACGTCGTTGCCGTCGACCTGCACGGCCGGCATCCCGAATCCGGCGGCGCGCCGGGCGAGGGGGACCGGACTCTGCACGTGGGTGGGCACGCTGATCGCCCAGTGGTTGTTCTGGCAGATGAACACCACGCCGACACCCCAGCTGACCGAGAAGACCATGGCCTCCGAGAGGTCGCCCTGGCTCGTGGCGCCGTCGCCGAAGTACACGACGGTGGCGATCTCGGCTCCGTCGAGCTTCGCGCCCATCGCGTAACCGGTGGCGTGCAGGCCCTGGGCTCCGACGACGATGGCCGGGTTGGTGGTGGCGACCGTCTGCGGATCCCATCCGGACAGGCCGCACCCACGCCACAGGCGGGTCATGTCGGCGGGGTCGACGCCGCGGCACAATGCGACGGCGTGCTCGCGGTAGCTGGTGAAGACGTAGTCGTCGGGCGCGAGTGCCCGGGCGGAGCCGACCTGCGCGGCCTCCTGGCCCTGGAGCGGCGCCCAGAGGCCGAGCTCACCCTGCCGTTGGAGAGCCGTCGCCTCAGCGTCGACGCGTCGCGCGACGACCATGTCGCGGTAGAGCCCGCGCAGTTCGTCGGGGCCGACGTCGGCGACGAGTGGGCCGTACTCGGTGTCGAGGACGCGTCGCCCGTCGGGTTGGATCAACTGGACCGGATAGGCGGTCGGTACAACCATCGGATCACCTCGTCGGTGCGGATCCGGCGTGCCCTCGTGAGGCCCGACCGGATGATGTGTGCCGTACATCACATCATCCGGGCAAATCGCGCGTGCGCAATCGATCAGCCTGCAACCGTGCAGAAAGCACGGTTTCGGGGTGCTCCGAGCTGGCAGACTGCGAAGAATGACCAGTCTGGATGCCACCGATGCGCGTCTGCTGCTCGAACTCACGCGCACACCGCGGGCCACGGGAGTCGAGCTGGCGCAGCGTCTCGGGTTGTCCCGCAACACCGTCCAGGCGCGCCTTGCCCGATGGGAGGCCGAGGGCGTGCTCGCCTCGTTCGACCGGCGGGTGGACCCCGTCAGCCTGGGTTATCCGCTCGCCGCCTACGTGGCCACCCGCGTCGATCAGCACCGTCTCGACGAGGTCGTCGACGAACTCGCACAGATCCCCGAGGTCACCGAGGTCTACGGGCTGACCGGGCAGATCGACCTGTCGGTGAAGGTGGTCGCCCGTGACGCCGACGACCTCTATCGGCTCGCGGGCCGGATCCTGAAGATCCGCGGCGTCGAACGCACGGACATGTCGCTGGTCATGCAGGACCTCGTCCCGCAGCGCACGGCGCCGCTGCTGGCCCGGGCCGCCGGGCGCAGCGGAGACGAGGCGACCTAGAGCACTAGCGGCCCGCGTTCGGGGTGGACAGCTGGGCGGCGGCCTTGCGGATCTGATCGGGGATCGGGACGGGGCGGCGCGTCTGCGGATCGACGTAGACGTGGACGAACCGGCCGGTCGCCGCCGGGATCAGGGTGTCGTCGGCCTCCCGGAAGATTGCGAGCGAATAGGTGATCGACTGTGTGCCCAGACGTTCGACCGCCAGTCCGACCTGCAGGCGGTCGGGGAAGGACAGCTCGGCGAGATAGCGGCAGGAGGTCTCGGCCACGACCCCGATCGCGTCGAGTTCGCGGATGTCGACACCGGTGGTGGAGATGAGCCACCCGTTGACCGCCGAGTCGAAGTACGAGTAGTACGTGACGTTGTTGACGTGGCCGTAATGGTCGTTGTCGGCCCAACGCGTCTGCATGGGCCACAACACCGGGAACTGCTCCGGCTCAGGCGGGGCGGCTGGGCTCGTCGGTTGGCGGTTGCTCACGTCTCGACGATAGTGCTCTCCGCACGTCAAATCAGACCAACCCCCACGCCAATCCCGAACCGAGACGCAAAACCCCCGAATCGGACGTGCACAGGGCGTGTCCGCCCGCCGGGGTCGTCCCGGCACGCACGGCGTGTCGCCCCAAAGCCGGAACGGCGTGTGCCGTTCGTGTCAGGATCGGGTCATGTCCGATACCCCCGTTCTTCTCTCCACCGTCGAACTCGCCGAGATGATCGAGCAGGGCCGGTCGCCGGTGATACTCGACGTCCGCTGGGCACTCGGCGACAGACACGGACGGGACCGATTCCACGAGGGGCACATCAGCGGAGCGGTCTACGTCGACCTGGACGAGGATCTCGCCGATCCGCCCGCACCCGAGCTCGGTCGTCATCCGCTGCCCGACATCGACCGTTTCCAGGCCATCGCACGCCGGTGGGGGATCGACGACGGTGCTCTCGTCGTCGCATACGACGACAGCGGCGATCTCGCCGCGGCCCGCGCGTGGTGGCTGTTGCGCTGGGCGGGGCACTCCGAGGTGCGATTGCTCGACGGCGGACTGCAGGCGTGGATCGCCGGCGGGCACCCTCTCGCCGCAGGACCGGGCGGCGAGAAGAAGCCCGGCAACGTGACGTTGAGCCCCGGCCACATGCCCACCATCGGTCCCGACGAGGCCGCGACCTACGCCACCCACGGAGTTCTGCTCGATGCGCGCGCCCACGCGCGGTACCGCGGCGACGAGGAGCCGGTGGATCGCCGGGCGGGCCACATCCCCGGCGCAGTCAGCGCGCCGACCACCGAGAACCTCCGTCAGGACGGGTCGTTCCTGCCCGCGGATCAGATCGCGCACCGCTTCTCGACGCTGGGCGTGAAGCGCACCGACGTCGCCGTGTACTGCGGATCGGGAATCAACGCCGCACACGAGATCGCCGCGCTCGAGATCGCGGGCATCGACGCCGCGCTGTATCCGGGTTCGTGGTCGCAGTGGTCGGCGGATCCGAAGCGGGAGGTCGCCACCGGCAGTTGAGCGGCGACCCGCCGGCCGATGGGCAGTTCTCGTCGACGATTCGCAACATCGCCGACGAGAACTGCACTCCGGAGGCGGGACCACCGGTCGTGAATGGGACAGCTGCCACGGTAGGTGCTGCAGTCCTGGCGACCCTGCTCGGAGCGATCGTCGCCCACCTCGTCGAGGCCGCACCGGTGATCGCCGGCGAGTGCGAGGCGACCTACGGCGTCGACCTCGGCCCGTTCTTCACCGGCTGGTTCGTCGGCGACCTGGGGGGTGTCCCTATGTTGATGTCAACCGACCGGGGATGCCACTGAAGTGCGGTCCGGTAGGGGCTGGAATAATCGACATGCATGGAATCCGTTGTGACACTGTCAGGTGGGGACGCGGGTGAGCTGCTGACGTTGCAGCGTGCTGCATATGTGACTGAGGCGCAGGCCCACGACGACGTGAACCTTCCCCCGTTGATGCAATCCCTCGACGAGTTGGTGAGTGAGCTGACGCAGCCCGACGTGCTCGCGTTCGGGTTGCGCGATGACTCCCAACGTCTCGTCGCCGCCGTGCGCGTGTATCTCTCTCCGACGGAGCCTCATACCGCCGAGTTGGGAAGGCTGGTCGTGGCCCCGGACATGCAAGGCCAGGGCCGGGGCAGTCGACTGCTCGAACTGGTGGAAGAGCGACTACCTGAGCAGATCACTGATCTGCAGTTGTTCACAGGTGAGCGCAGCCTCGGCAACCTGCGGCTCTACTCCCGATTCGGGTATCAGGAAACGCACCGCACTCCGACTCCGGGCGGCTATGCGCTGATCCATCTGGCGAAGCAAGTGCGCTAACAACGGGTCAAGCCCCAACTCGTGGTCTGTGCTCATGCTGCTTCTGCGATTGGGGACCGGTAGAAGGTCTTGTTCTTGAGCATGGCGTAGAGGACGTCGCAGCGCCGCCGCGCAAGGCAGATCAGGGCGGCGTTGTGCTTCTTGCCCTCGGCGCGTTTGCGGTCGTAGTAGGCGCGGCTGGTCGGATCGTGTAACGCGGCGAATGCGGACAGGAACAACGCCCGTTTGAGCTTGCGGTTGCCCGATCGGGCGGGGTGCTCCCCACGGATCGACGACCCGGAACGATGAGTCACCGGGGCGATACCGGCATAGGCCGCCAGGTGTGCCGCAGACGCGAACGCGGAACCGTCACCGACCTCGAGGAGGACGCGGGCTGCAGTCCTGATGCCGACGCCGGGCATCGACATCAGGACCTGGGAAAGAGGGTGGTCGTCGAGCATCCTCTCGACATCCTCGGCAATGCTCTTGCGCTGCTGCAGAACTTCTTTCAGAGAATCTGCAAGTTTCGGCAGAACGATCTCGGCGGCGGCACTGCCCGGCACCGTCACAGATTGCGCATCCAGGGCGGCGAGGATCTCCTCGGCGAGACGGGTGCCCATTCGCGGAGCGTGCTTGGTTGCGAGTGTGGTGAGCCGGCGCTTGCCGGCCTTGCGGATACCGACCGGTCCACCGCAGCGCGACAGGATTTCGAGCACGGCCGGATGCGCGATCCTGGGGCCCAGGACGCGTTCGAGAGCGGGGTGGATTCCGGTGAGCAATCCGCGGATGCGGTTGCTGATGCGGGTGGCCTCACCGGCGAGATCGTCGTCGAATCCGACGAGTACCCCGAGTTCGGCCAGGGCCTCGTCACCGACATCGACCCGGCGCAGCGTGTGCGGCATCGTGCGGGCGGTGTCGGCGATGATGAACGCATCTCGGGCGTCGGTTTTGGCCTGACCCGGGTAGAGGTCGGCGACGCGGCGCATCGTCAATCCCGGCAGGTACGCCACGGCGTGGCCGCAGGCTCGGGCCACGGTGACCGGCAGAGCGCCGATCGTGTTCGGTTGGTCGACGATCACCAGTACCGGGCCGTGTTCGGCGAGACGGTCGAACACAGTCCGCAGTTTGGTTTCGTCGTTGGGCAGGGCTTTGTCGAACAGTCGAGTGCCCGAAGGGTCGAGTCCGACGGCGTGGTGTTCGCCTTTGCCCACGTCGATGCCGCAGAACACGGCGTAGGTCGGGTCCATGAAGCGTGCCTTTCGTTCCGCTCCGGACGGTCACCGATCCGACGTCGATACCCGGCACCCACGTTACGAAGAGACCTACCGCAAATCCGGTGGCCGTGTCCCTATCAGCGGTCCATCGACGTCACCAGGTTCGGCGACACCACCCCCCGGATCATTCGAGAGACAGGGGCAAGAAGTCATACCGAACTTGGCGACCGTGGTCCCGCGGTGCGGGACTACGAAGAAGGTAACGGGCGACACCGTGACCACCACGTTCGTGTTCCAGTCGGCGCGAACGGCCGCGTGGGTCAACAACTTCGATCTGCAGAACCCCCGCCACGCACGACATCACCCGCGTCGAGATGACCGTCGCGGTCGATGCCGCCGCCGTGGTGCTCGACGGTCTCGAACAGGGCCATATCGTCTGACGGCCGAGTCCTCCTCCGTCCCGACCGTTCAGGAACGGGAGTACTCCGACGCGCGGCGCACCTGCTCGCGCGTCGGGGTCACTCCCGTGTAGAGCTCGAACTGCAGTGCCGCCTGCAGCGCGATGACCTCGTCGCCCGTGATCACAGGGATGTCGTGCTCGCGGGCGAATCGGACGAGTGGGGTGTCCGGCGGGACGGCCACGACGTCGAAGACCCTCGACGCTGCGGCCACGAAGTCGTGGGGCAGTGGCAGGTCGTCCGCTTCGGCGCCGCCCGCCATCCCGATCGGAGTGGCGTTGACGATCAGCCCGGGTGCGACGTCGCTCGTGTCGGCGCGCCATTCGTAGCCGTACTTGCGTGCGAGCGGTCGTCCGGTGTCCCCGTTGCGCGCGACGATCGTTCCGTCGGTGAATCCGTTGTGGCGCAGCGCCGCTGTCACCGCCTTCGCCATGCCGCCGCTGCCCACCACCGTGACGGGCAGGGCGGAATCGACGCCGTGCTCGACGAGCAGATCGCTCACCGCCTGGTAGTCGGTGTTGTAAGCGTGCAGGACGCCGTCGTCGTTGACGATCGTGTTCACGGACTCGATGGCCCGCGCCGAATCGTGCAGCACGTCGACGAGGGGCAGCACGGCTTCCTTGAACGGCATCGACACCCCGGCGCCGCGGATGCCCAGGCCGCGTATCCCCGCCACGGCGTCCTCGATGTTCGCGGGCGCGAACGCCTTGTAGACGAAGTCGAGGCCGAGTTCCTCGTAGAGATGGTTGTGGAACCGGGTGCCGATGTTGCTGGGACGGCCGGACATCGAGATGCACAGCCGGGTGTCCTTGGAGATGCGCTCGAGCATTTGCTCACCGTAGACCCTACATGTTCGGAAACAGCGATTTTCTCAGGAGAGCACGTTGTTCTCACAACAAAGAACAAGATACTGTCCGATGCAAGGGAGACGATCTGGGTGCAGGAGGACTGAGATTCGAACGGGAAGGCGCGATCGTCTGGTGCATCATCGACCGGCCCGCAGCGCGCAACGCGTTCACCCCGGCGATGTACTGCGGACCCGAACGTGCGGTGCGACTGGTCGATTCCGATCCCGACCTCGCCGCCCTCGTCGTCTCCGCCGTCAACGGCATCTGCCAGGCGGGGAGACTGCTGGTCGCGATGATGTCACGGGCACGACTCCGCCGCGCCCACCAAGGCACGGTGGTCGTCGACCGTGATCGGCAACGCGTAGCGCACCGCCACGGTCAGGTACCGGCCGGCGAACCAGCAGCGGTAACCGGGAGCCGGTGGCAGCCACTGGGCCGGCGTGCCGTCGCGCTTGTCGAGGTTGGCCTGCCCGTCGACAGCGACGAGGTTGTAGGTGATGTCGTTCGCGAACCGGAGTCGACGTTCGGCGGGCCATGCGGCGGCACCGAGATCCCAGGCCGCGGCGAGCGGATAGATGTGATCGATGTGCACGGCGTTCGCCTCGGCACGCCGGAACTCCACGCGCGCACCGGTGTACGGATCGTTCAGGACCCCACTCGTCACGACACAGTCGTCGGTGCCGGCCCGGAAGGTGGGGGAGGTGAGGTCGCGCGCGAGGACGTTGTTGCGGGTGTCGCAACCGTCGTGCCCACCGGCCCCGGGATGGTCGTCGGACCAGGCCGGACCGAACACGCATCGCTCGCCCGCGCCGCAGCCCCGCTGATAGCCGGGAACCTTCCGGCGCTGATCGACCACCGTCACCTGCTCGAGCAGGAGATGCACCTCGGCTCGGGTGGGGCTGCCCGGCACCGTCCCGGACCCCGGCGCGGTGCGGTCCCACAACCAGGACACCGCCACCGCGACCACCACTGCCGCCACCCACCACGTCGCGTTCCCCCCACGCACGCGGCGATCCTGACATGCCCTGCCGACAGGATCTTCAGGGCACGGTGACGACGATCTTCCCGCCGGCGTGCCCGGACTCGACGAGTTCCAGCGCAGCCCCGGCCTCGGTGAGCGGAAAGGTCCGCTCGACGCGCGGCGTCAGAACACCACGCTCGACGAGCGCCACGACCTGCTCGAACACCTCCCGGGTCCGTCGCCGCGTGATTCCCGAACCGCCCAGCTCCTCCGCGCGTGCCGGATCGGCGACACTCACGACCCGTTCCGGTGCCCGCGTCAGCGCGACCGCCCGCTCGAGCACGTCGCCGCCGACGAGGTCGACGACCGCGGTCACCGCCCCGCACCGTTCCGCGGTGGCCGCGACCCGCGCGTCGAACCCGTCGCCGGACTCGATCCACAGACCGCCGCACGATTCGACGAGATCCCGTTTCCCCGCGCTCGTCACGCCGAGCACAGCGGCACCTGCGGCGTGCGCGAGCTGCGTCGTCGCCGACCCGACGCCACCACCGGCACCCAGGACGAGGACGGTGTCCGCATCGACGATCTCGAGGTGCTCGACGATGTCGAAGGCCGTTCCGGCCGCGACCGGGAGGGTCGCCGCCACCTCGAACGGCACCGACTCGGGCACGAGCGCGGCAGCCCGCGCGTCGACGAGGGTGTACTCGGCGTAGCCGCCGTAGCCCTCCGCGGTGGCCCCGAAGACGGCGTCGCCCGGCCGGAAGCCGGTGTCCGGACCGGCGGCCTCCACCACACCGGCGACCTCCCGGCCGAGGACCGCCGGGAAGTGCACCGTGACGCTGCCTGTGCGCCGTCCGGACCGCACCTTCCAGTCGGCGGGGTTCACGCCCGCGGCCCGGACTGCCACGAGGAGCTGCCCCGGACCGGGCGGTGGGACGGGGGTGTCGAACAGCTGCTGTGTCTCCGGACCGCCGTACTCCACGAAGCCGTATGCGCGTGCCATGGGACCCAGCCTGCCATCGGGGTCGGGTGCGGCTGGCACGATAGTGGGCATGTTGCACGGGCTGTGGTCACCGGGATCCGGCCTGATGCTGTGGTGGGACCCCGCCGCAGAGCCCGATCCCGACGCGCTGCCGTCTGCGCTGCGCCGGTGGATCGACCGCCCGTTCCGCCATCGCGTCACCCTCACCTTCCCTACGGAGACGGAGCCGAGCACGCTGCCCGCCGTCGCGGTCGCACCGGCGGACGCAGCCGAGCTTCTGCTGGACATGCCGCGGCGTCCCGGGGGTGTCGGCGGCGATCTGCGATATCTCGCGCACGTCGCCCGTGGCATCGAGAGGTGGGCGCAGGCCGGCCGCGTCGCACCGGAGCTCGTGCGTGTCGAGAAGCAGTGGTGGGCGCGGTGGCGCCTGCTCGGCGGCGAGAAGACGCGGGCCTGGTCCGCCGAACTCGCGGCCGCGATGTCTCCCGCGCAACGACAGCTCGGACGGCCCGTCGATCTCCTCGACGATCTGTGCCGCGAACTGACCGACCCCATCGTGCGCACCCTCCACGGCTCGTCGACCTCGCTGCACCCCCTCGTCGCTGCACTGGCCGAGGGCAGTCCCCATCCCCGTGGCACCCAGCGCATGGCCGATGCGCTCGAGGAATGGCGTGCCAGCCTCGCCGGATACGAACCCGACCTCGTGCTGCGCCTCGTCGAACCGGACGACGTCGACGACGGGGTCGGAGCCGACTCCATCTGGCGGCTCGAGGTGTGCCTGCGTCCGGAGGGACAGTCCCCGACGCCGCTGCCCGTCGAGGACACCGACCCGCACCTGCTCCAGATCGGCGTGCGCAAGCTCGGGATCGCGCTCCAGGCCTATCCCCGCCTGCAGGACGTGCCCCGCGATCCCGACAGTCTCGACCTTCTGCTGCCCACCCCGGTCGTCGTCGATCTCGTCGAGCACGGCGCCCGGGAGCTCGACGCCGCAGGCATCGCGGTGCTGCTACCGCGCGCTTGGACCCGGGTCGATCCGTCCCTGCGTCTGCAGGTCGAGTCACCCGTCGCCCCCGTGAGCGCCGACGACAGCGTCGTCGGGATGAACGCGATCGTCTCGTACGAATGGCAGCTCGCCGTCGGCGACATGCTGCTCACCCCGTCGGAGATGGAAGAGCTCGTCGCGGCCAACAGCGACCTGGTCAAACTGCGCGGCAAATGGGTGCGGGCAGATGCCGAGGCGCTGGCCCGAGCGGCCCGGTACGTCACCGCGCATTCCGCCGAGGATGCGACCCTCGGGTCGTTGTTCGCCCAGTTCACCGGCGACGATACTCCGCCCGCGGAGGTCACCGAGATCTCCGCCTCCGGCTGGGTCGAGATGCTGCTCGACGGGCAGGCGCACCCCGAGCCTGTCCCCGTGCCGGCGGGATTGAACGCCGAACTGCGTCCCTACCAGCAGCGCGGCCTCGACTGGCTCGCGTTCATGAGCCGGCTCGGTCTCGGCGCCGTGCTCGCCGACGACATGGGCCTGGGCAAGACCATCCAGGTGCTCGCGCTGCTCGCCCATGAACGAGAGTCGGGCCTGCGGAACGCCCCGACCCTGCTGGTCTGCCCGATGTCGGTGGTGGGCAACTGGCAGCGTGAGGCCGAACGGTTCGTGCCCGACCTGCGGGTGCACGTCCACCACGGCGCCCAGCGGCTGAGCGGACCGGCGCTCGCCGCCGCTGCCGCCGACCACGATCTCGTGGTGACGACGTACGCCATCGCCGCCCGCGACGTCGCGCAGCTCGCGACGCTGACCTGGCAACGCGTGGTCCTCGACGAGGCCCAGCACGTGAAGAACACCGCGACCGCGCAGTCCCGCGCCACGCGCGCCGTGCCCGCGGCGCACCGGATCGCGCTCACCGGCACACCGGTGGAGAACCGGCTCGAGGAACTGCGCGCGATCCTGGACTTCGCGAATCCGTCCCTGCTCGGCACCGCGGCGTCCTTCCGGGCCCGCTTCGCGGTGCCGATCGAGCGCGACCACGACGCCGTCGCTGCGGCGCGGTTGCGGGCGTTGTCCGCACCGTTCGTGATGCGCCGCGTCAAGACCGACCCCGACGTGATCTCCGATCTGCCCGAGAAGTTCGAGCAGACCGTGCGCGCCAACCTCACGGCCGAGCAGGCCGCCCTGTATCGGGCCGTCGTGGACGACATGATGCGCCGGATCCGGGACAAGGAGGGCATGGCCCGCAAGGGCGCGGTGCTCGCGGCGCTGACCCGGCTCAAGCAGGTGTGCAACCACCCCGCGCACTATCTGGGCGACGGCTCGCCCGTCCTGCGTCGCGGACGGCACCGCTCGGGCAAACTCGGCCTGGTCGAGGACATTGTCGAGTCGGTGCTGGCCGACGGCGAGAAGGTGTTGCTGTTCACGCAGTTCCGCGAGTTCGGTGAGCTCGTCGTGCCCTATCTCGAGGAGCGGTTCGCCACGACGGTTCCCTTCCTGCACGGGGGAGTGTCCAAGGGCCGGCGCGACGCGATGGTCGACGGCTTCCAGAGCGAGGGCGGACCGCCGATCATGGTGCTCTCGCTCAAGGCGGGCGGCACCGGACTGAACCTCACCGCCGCCAACCACGTCGTGCATCTCGACCGGTGGTGGAATCCGGCGGTGGAGAACCAGGCCACCGACCGTGCGTTCCGGATCGGGCAGCGTCGCGACGTCCAGGTCCGCAAGCTCGTCTGTGTGGGAACGGTGGAGGAGCGTATCGACGAGATGCTCACCGGCAAGCAGGAACTGGCCGAGATTGTGGTCGGGGCAGGGGAGAACTGGATCACCGAGCTGTCCACCGATCAGCTGCACTCCCTGCTCACCCTCGGCGACGACGCGGTGGGGGACTAGATGGCACGGGGCAACGTACGCCGCTACGGCACGGCCCGCCGGATCGACGGCGGCATCGAGGCGCGCACCAAGCGGGGCTCGATCGGCCGCAGCTGGTGGTCGAAGGAACTGATCTCGGCGATGGAGGAGGTCGCCGAGAAGGGGCGACTGACGCGGGGCCGTGAGTATGCACGCGCCGGCCAGGTGATCTCCATGCGGCTCGAACCCGGAGCGGCCGTCGGCGACGTGCAGGGCAGTCAACTCACCCCGTTCACCTCGGCGGTGCGGGTGCGCACGCTCGACGAGGAGGCGGTGGGAGACCTCGTCTCGCTCGTCCGCTCGTCGCCGGGCATGCTGGCGCGACTTGCGGCGGGCATCCTTCCCGAGGAACTCGGATCGGCCCTCCTCCCGCGACGCGCGGGTGAACTCGACTTCGACTGCACCTGCCCCGACGACGGGTGGCCCTGCAAGCACGCCGCGGCCGTCGCCTACCTGCTCGCAGAACACGTCGACGACCAACCGTTCGCGGTCCTGACCCTGCGCGGGGTGGACCTCGCGACGCTGATCGGCGGCGTCGACGATGCGGGCGCCGACGAAGAGGTGGCCGCGGCGCGGGACTTCTACGGCGACGACACCGAGTTGTCCGAGCTGCCCACGGAGCGGTTCCGTCCCGCGCTCGAGGACCTCGATCCGATGCTGCTGCGCCGCGCGTTGCGGGCCGGCGGAACCGACGAAGCCGTGGTGATCCGGGGGATCATCGACCTCGAGGATCTTTACCGCCGCATGCGTTGACCTCGATCGGTCGCCGGTGGTTGTGTCGTCCGTCCCCGGGGTATGCCGCCCGTGAAGGTGACGGCTCCGGTCGCGCCACCGACAGCACATGCCACGAGTGGAGGATTCATGCGGACTCCGGAAGCATCGTCGACAGCGCGGGAGAACGCCGAACGTGCGGTCGATGCGGTCCAGCAGGAGGCCGACACCTATCGGAACGGGGAGGATCGACCCCTCGGTGGATATGCGGTGCTCATGTCCGTGTACCTCACCACTGTCGGCACGCTCGGCGCCGTCGCGGCAAAGCGCGGGCGGCCGATGCCGAAGCCCGATGCCGGCGATCTCGTGGTGACCGCGCTCGCGAGCCACAAGGTCTCCCGGATCGTGAGCAAGGCGGCGGTGACCAGTCCCGTCCGCGCACCGTTCACGAAGTTCGACGGCCCCGGTGGTCCGGCCGAGGTGATGGAGCAGCCCCGCAAGTCGTCGCGGGTCCGTCACGCCGTCGGGGAACTGCTGGCCTGCCCCTTCTGCCTCGACCTGTGGACGGTGACGGCGATGGTCTTCGGCCGCGTCTACGCTCCGAATCTCACGCGTCTGGTGGCGGGTTCGTTCGCGGCGCTGACCGGAGCCGACTTCCTGCACCTGGCGTACGCGAAGGCGCAGCAGATCGCCGAGGGCTGATATCGGCCCCTCGCGCATCGACCGTGCGTGAGGGTGCCGGCCGATCCGGTCCGGTGTGACGGTAGACATACGTGGACTTCCAACTATAGGATGAGCGAAGACTTCGGGCCTGGGCCCGTTCGTGCCGAAATCGCACACCCCACGTCATCGCACACCAGTAAAGGACGGGATCGGACATGAGCGTTCGAGAATTGACCCACTTCGTCGGCGGGCAGCACGTCGCCGGCACCTCCGGCCGCTTCGCCGACGTCTTCGCCCCCAACACCGGAGAGGTCCAGGCCCGCGTGCCGCTCGCGGCCGACTCCGAGGTCGACGCCGTCATCGCCAACGCCGCCGAGGCGCAGAAGGTGTGGGCGTCCTGGAATCCGCAGAAGCGCGTGCGCGTCCTCATGAAGTTCGTGTACCTCGTGCAGGAGAACATGGACGAGCTCGCCCACCTGCTGTCGAGCGAGCACGGCAAGACCGTCCCCGACGCGAAGGGCGACATCCAGCGCGGCCTCGAGGTGATCGAGGTCGCGATCGGCGCCCCGCACCTCCTCAAGGGTGAGTACACCGACTCCGCAGGCGGCGGAATCGACGTGTACTCGATGCGTCAGCCCCTCGGCGTCGTCGCCGGGATCACCCCGTTCAACTTCCCGGCCATGATCCCGCTGTGGAAGGCCGGCCCGGCGCTCGCCGCCGGAAACGCGTTCGTGCTCAAGCCTTCCGAGCGCGACCCCTCGGTGCCGCTCCGTCTGGCCGAGCTGTTCCTCGAGGCCGGCCTGCCCGCCGGTGTGTTCAACGTCGTCAACGGCGACAAGAGCGCCGTCGACTACCTGCTCGACGACCCGCGCATCAAGGCGATCGGCTTCGTCGGCTCGACCCCCATCGCGCAGTACATCTACGAGACGGCCGCGAAGAACGGCAAGCGCGCACAGTGCTTCGGTGGTGCGAAGAACCACGCGATCGTCATGCCCGACGCCGACCTCGACCAGGTCGCGGACGCACTCGTCGGCGCCGCCTACGGCTCGGCCGGTGAGCGCTGCATGGCGCTGTCCGTCGCCGTCCCCGTGGGCGAGGAGACCGCGGATCGTCTCGTCGCCAAGCTCACCGAGCGCATCGCCGAACTGCGTATCGGCACCAGCTTCGACGAGAAGGCCGACTTCGGTCCGCTCGTGACCGCCGCCGCCCGCGACCGCGTGCACGGCTACATCGCCCAGGGCGTCGAAGAAGGCGCCGAGCTGGTCGTCGACGGCCGCGACTTCGTCCTCGAGGGCCACGAGAACGGCTTCTTCTCGGGCGCCACCCTGTTCGACAAGGTCACCCCCGAGATGTCCATCTACAAGGAGGAGATCTTCGGCCCCGTGCTCACCGTGGTGCGTGCGCGCGACTACGAGGACGCCCTGCGCCTGCCCACCGAGCACGAGTACGGCAACGGCGTCGCGATCTTCACCCGCGACGGCGACACCGCCCGCGACTTCGCCGCCCGCGTCGAGGTCGGCATGGTCGGCATCAACGTCCCCATCCCCGTCCCGATCGCGTACTACACCTTCGGCGGCTGGAAGGCCTCCGGCTTCGGCGACCTCAACCAGCACGGCCCCGACGCCTTCCGCTTCTACACCAAGACCAAGACGGTCACGCAGCGCTGGCCGTCCGGTGTCAAGGAAGGCGACATCGAGGGTGCGCACGTGGCCGACACCGACCACTTCGTCATCCCGACGATGAACTAGGCGGTCCATCGATGTTCGTTCTCACCGACGACGACCGGGCGATCCGCGACACCGCCCGGGACTTCGCCACCGAATATCTGGCCCCGAACGCGGTCGAATGGGACCAGAGCAAGCACTTCCCCGTGGACGTGCTGCGCAAGGCCGCCGAACTGGGCATGGGCGGGATCTACGTCCGCGAGGACGTGGGCGGATCGGGGCTGCGACGCCTCGACTCCGTCCGCATCTTCGAGGAGCTCGCGAAGGGTTGCCCGTCCATCGCCGCCTACATCTCCATCCACAACATGGTCACGTGGATGATCGACAAGTTCGGCAACGACGACCAGCGCAAGCAGTGGATCCCGAAGCTCTGCACGATGGAGAACCTCGCGAGCTACTGCCTCACCGAGCCGGGCGCCGGATCCGATGCGGCGGCCCTGAGCACCAAGGCCGTTCGTGACGGCGACGAGTACGTGCTCACCGGAGTCAAGCAGTTCATCTCCGGGGCCGGCACGTCCGACGTCTACGTGGTCATGGCCCGCACCGGCGATACCGGCGCCCGCGGTATTTCGGCGTTCATCGTCCCGAAGGACACCACCGGGCTGTCCTTCGGCGCCAACGAGAAGAAGATGGGCTGGAACGCGCAGCCCACCCGCCAGGTCATCCTCGACGGCGCCCGCGTGCCCGCCGAGAACCTCCTCGGCACCGAGGGCGGCGGCTTCCGGATCGCCATGCACGGCCTCAACGGCGGCCGCATCAACATCGCCGCGTGCTCGGTGGGCGGCGGCCAGACCGCCCTCGACCGGGCGGTCGCCTACCTCGCCGAGCGCAAGGCATTCGGCGAGCGGCTGCTCGACTCGCAGGCGCTGCAGTTCCGCCTCGCCGACATGCGGATCGAACTCGAGGCCGCACGCACGATGCTGTGGCGTGCCGCCGACGCGCTCGACCGTGGCGCCGACGACGTCGTGGAGCTGTGCGCGATGGCCAAGCGCTTCGCCACCGACACCGGTTTCGAGGTCGCGAACGAGGCGCTGCAGTTGCACGGCGGATACGGTTACCTTGCCGAGTACGGGATCGAGAAGATCGTCCGCGACCTGCGCGTGCATCAGATCCTGGAAGGAACCAACGAGATCATGCGGGTGGTCGTCGCGCGGAGCGTGGTGGCCGCAGCGCAGAACGGAGCGGCATGACCGGGCAGGAACCCGAGATCCTCATCGACGTGAAGGACGGCATCGGCCGTATCACGCTCAACCGGCCCAAGGCCATCAACGCCCTCAACCACGCCATGGTCCTCGAGATGTCGAAGGCCCTGAGCGCGTGGGAGAACGACGATTCGGTGCGTGCCGTGCTGGTGCGCGGTGCCGGTGAGCGCGGCCTGTGCGCCGGCGGCGACATCGTCTCGATCTACCACGACGCCAAGGACGGCGGCACGGGATCGCAGGACTTCTGGCGCGACGAGTACATCCTCAACGCCGCCATCGGTCGTTACCCGAAGCCGTACATCGCGATCATGGACGGCATCGTCATGGGCGGCGGCGTCGGGATCTCGGCGCACGGCAACGTCCGGATCGTCACCGAACGCTCGAGCATCGCGATGCCCGAGACCGGAATCGGATTCGTTCCCGACGTCGGCGGCACCTACCTGCTCTCGCGCACCCCCGGCGAGATCGGCACGCACATCGCGCTGACCACCGGACGGATGAAGGCCGGCGACGCCGTCACCCTGGGCTTCGCCGACCACTACCTGCCGTCCGATTCGCTCGACAAGTTCGTCGCCGCACTCGAATCCGGCCCGCTCGAGGACGCGCTCGCCGAATACTCGCAGCCGGCACCGGAATCGGCGCTGCTCGGGCAGCGCGAATGGATCGAACCGGCGTACTCCGCCGACACCGTCGAGGAGATCGTCGAACGCCTTCGGGCTTCCGATGTTCCGGAGGCACGGGAGACCGCCGGCCAGGTGCTCGCGAAATCGCCTGTCGCGCTGAAGGTGACCCTCCGCTCGCTGCGTCACGCCCGGCAGCTCGGCAGCCTCGAAGAGGTGCTGAACGAGGAGTTCCGGGTCTCGACCGCCTCGCTGAAGTCGCACGACCTCGTCGAGGGCATCCGCGCACAGGTCGTCGACAAGGACCGCAACCCGCAGTGGTCGCCGGCGACCCTCGCCGATGTCACCGAGGCCGACGTCGACGCCTACTTCCAGCCGCTCGGCGATCTCGAACTCGGGCTCGCCGCTTCCAAGGAGAACGACCGATGAGTGAACTTCCCACCGTCGCCTTCCTCGGCCTCGGACACATGGGTGGGCCGATGGCCGCGAACCTCGTCCGCGCCGGGTACACAGTCAACGGTTACGACCCGGTTCCCGCTGCGCAGGAAGAGGCCACGAAGAACGGCATCACCGTCGCCGAGACCGCGACCGACGCGGTGCGCGGCGCCCAGGTCGTGATCACCATGCTGCCCAAGGGCAAGCTCGTCCTCGACCTGTACGACGAGATCCTGCCTGCGGCCGAGGCGAACACGTTGTTCGTCGACAGCTCGACCATCGACGTCGCCGATGCCCGCGCGGCGGCGGAGAAGGCACGCAAGGCCGGTCACCGTGCCGTCGACGCCCCGGTCTCCGGCGGTGTCGCCGGTGCCGCCGCAGGCACCCTCGCGTTCATGGTCGGCGGCGGCGAGGACGACTTCGCCACCGCGAAGCCGCTGCTCGAGGCCATGGGACGTAAGATCGTCCACTGCGGCGGGTCGGGCAACGGCCAGGCCGCGAAGATCTGCAACAACATGATCCTGGGCATCTCGATGATCGCCATCAGCGAGGCGTTCGTCCTCGGTGAGAAGCTGGGCCTCGACAACCAGGCACTGTTCGACGTCGCGTCCAACGCGTCCGGTCAGTGCTGGGCGCTGACGAGCAACTGCCCGGTGCCGGGCCCCGTCCCGACCACCCCCGCGAACAACGACTACACGCCGGGCTTCGCGGCCGCGCTCATGGACAAGGATCTCGGACTGGCCGCGAACGCGGTGCGCGCCAACGGTGTCGAGGCCGAACTCGGACTGCGTGCAGCCGAGCTCTACCATCGTTTCAACACCGAGGGTGGTGGAGGACTCGACTTCTCCGCCATCATCACCGACATCCGAGACCGCTCGACCGTGAAGGACAGCCAGTGACCGATTTCGAGACCATCCTGCTCGACCGCAAAGGCCGCGTCGGCATCGTCACCCTCAACCGGCCGAAGGCGCTCAACGCCCTCAACAGCCAGTTGATGCGTGAAGTCGTCGCCGCCGTCGAGGAACTCGACGCGGACGACGAGATCGGTGCGATCCTGCTCACCGGCTCGGAGAAGGCGTTCGCCGCCGGCGCCGACATCAAGGAGATGGCTCCGAAGACCTTCGCCGAGGTCTACGCGGAAGACCTGTTCTCGCAGTGGGATCGGCTCTCGTCCGTCCGCAAGCCGATCGTCGCTGCGGTGTCGGGCTACGCGCTCGGTGGCGGTTGCGAGCTGGCGATGCTGTGCGACTTCATCATCGCGTCCGACACCGCCAAGTTCGGTCAGCCCGAGATCAAGCTCGGCGTCATCCCGGGCATCGGCGGATCGCAGCGTCTCACCCGCGCCGTGGGTAAGGCCAAGGCCATGGACATGTGCCTGACCGGCCGCAACATGGACGCCGAGGAGGCCGAGCGCGCCGGACTCGTCTCGCGCATCGTTCCCGCCGCCGAACTGTTCGACGTGGCGCTCGAGACGGCGACGACCATCGCGTCGATGTCGCTGCCGGTTGCGATCATGGCGAAGGAGGCCGTCAACCGGTCCTTCGAGACGACGCTGGCCGAGGGCGTGAAGTTCGAGCGCCGCGTGTTCCATTCGACGTTCGCCACCGCCGACCAGAAGGAAGGCATGGCGGCCTTCGTCGAGAAGCGCGCGCCGGAGTTCAAGCACGCCTGATCCGCACCACCCGTACACGACGAAGGGCCGCCCCGAACGGGGCGGCCCTCCTCGTTTCTCGGCAATCTCTCGCGCCTCACCACTTGGAAGGCGCACCGCCGGTGTCGAAGTCGCCGGCGTCGTGCCGCATCGTCGCGATGATGCGCAGCAGTGTGTCGATTTGCTCCTCCGGAATGCCGGGCCGGGCGAAGACCTCCGTGTTGAGCTTCTCCGTCGCCTGGATCGCCAATGCCCGTCCCTCGTCGGTGAGTTCGATGAGTGTGGCCCGTCGATCGCTCGGATGCGGGGTACGCCGGACCAGTCCGGCCTTCTCGAGCCGGTCGACGGCATTGGTGACGCTGGTGGGGTGCACCTGCAGGCGCGCGCTGGCCTTCGCCATCGGCAATGCTCCCGACCTGGTGAAATGCAGCAGCGTGAGCAGTTCGTAGCGGGCGAAGGTCAGGCCGAAGGGCTTGAGCACCTCCTCGACCCGCGCCATCATGATCTGCTGTGCCCGCATCACCGAGGTGACCGCGGCCATGCCGTCCGCGACTTCGCCCCAGCCGTGGGCGGTCCACTGGCGGTGGGCTTCGGCGATGGGGTCGAGGGGGAGTGGTGCGGGCATGCCTCCATCATCCCACGGACGAACGCGCAGGTAGCCAGGGCACACCGGTTTCCGGTGCCTTTCCTGCCGGGTTCAGCGGTACGCGTAGTCGCGGAAACGTTCGTCGACCTCGCCCACACTCAGCCCGAACTCCTCGAGCGTGTACCGGTGCGCGGGTTTCCTTGCCCCGCTGCGGCTTTCTTCGTGCAGGTCGGCCATCGCGCGTTCGGCCTCCGCGGTGAACGGCAGACCGAACCGGTCGTACAGGCCGCCGACGGTGCCGAGTGGATCGGCGACGAAATCCCGGTAGTCCACGTCGACGAAACGGGCGGGATCGTGCCGGCGGCGCACCTCGGTGAAATGATCGAAACCCCGTGCCCAGAGGTCGAGCTGGCTGCGCCCGATCGTCTCACCGACGAACGCGTCGGACCATCCCTCTGTGGCCTGCGCCGCGAGGCTGCACACCGACGGGATCACGGTGCGCGGATCTCGATGGGTGACGACGACGAGCGCGTCCGGATACACCGTGAGCAGTTCGTCCAGTGCGAACAGATGACTGGGATTCTTGAGCACCCACCGCTTGTCGGCGTCCGGCAGTCCGATGAGCTGCAGATTCCTCCGGTGCCGGGCATAGGCCGCGGTCCAGTCCTGCTCCGCGAGCCACTGCGAATAGGTGGGCAGGTGGGCCAGGCACTCGTAGGAGATCGAGCGGAACGACTGGCGCAGCAACTGCCAGCATTCCTCGACCTCGGCGGCCGACATGTAGTGCACACCCATGAATTCGGGATGCTCGACGTGGTGCTGTGCGAATCCGGCCTCGATCCCGGCGAAGACGGGATTCTCCGCCCAGGTCTCGCGAGGAGGTCGCGGTTGCGGCATCTCGGTCAGCCACATCTCGAGCCCCTGATGGGCGGGATCCGCGGCGAGTAGGCGGTGCAGTGCCGTCGTGCCGGTACGGGGCAGGCCGGTGACGAAGATCGGCCGGGTGACCGGGACGTCCGCGTGCTCGGGATGGGCAGCCCAGGCAGATTCCGACAGCAACCGCGCCACGAGGGCGCCGCGCAGGAAGACCCGTGACATCTTGCTGCCGAGCGGGGTGAGCTTCTCGTCCCGCGCATACGACTCGAGCAGGACCTCGAGCCCGTCACGGTAGTCGTCGTCGCCGAGATCGGTCAGGCCCGTCAGGCGGGTCGCGGAAGCGTGCAGATCCTCGACGCTGCCGACGGTGGTGCGTTCGCTCATGTGCTTTCCCGTTCAGTGGTGG
Source organism: Rhodococcus sp. 2G (assembly GCF_001886355.1). Lineage (NCBI taxonomy): Bacteria > Bacillati > Actinomycetota > Actinomycetes > Mycobacteriales > Nocardiaceae > Rhodococcus > Rhodococcus sp. 2G. The sequence goes on from NZ_CP018063.1 coordinate 933,678, forward strand.
TATTCGCCGCAGTTGACGTCGAGGCACTGGCCGGTGATCGCCGACGCCATCGACGAGGCCAGGAAGATCACCGCATCCGCGATTTCCTCGGTGGTCGGGAGACGCTTCAGATCGGAGGCGGCGGCGGTGTGCTCGTAGATCTGTTCGACGGTGGTGCCGTACTTTCCCGCCTGGTGTTCGAAGTACCCCTGCAGGAGCGGCCCCCAGATGTACCCCGGTGCAACGGAGTTCACCCGGATTCCCTGCGGTCCGAGTTCCGTCGCCAGGGACTGCGACATCGCCAGCAACGCCGACTTCGCGAGTTTGTAACTGCCGTAACGTTCCTGGGAGTGCCGCAGCACCATCGAATTGATGTTGACCACCGCGCCGGCCGACTCGGCGAGGGCGGGGGTGAACAACTGCGTGAGCCGCAGCGCGCCGAGGACGGTGAGCTCCACGCTGTCCCGGATCTGCTGGAAGTCGGTGCGCGCCAACAGTTTCATCGACGGAACGGAGAACGCGTTGTTGACGAGCACGTCGACACCACCGAACTCCGAGACCGCAGACTCGACAAGGGCGGCGGCGGACTCGTCGTCGGTGATGTCGGTGGGCGCGACCAGGGCCCGGCGGCCCGTGCTCTCGACTTCCGCTGCAACCTTCTCGAGCCGCTCCCGGGTCCGGGCGGCGAGCACCACGTCGGCGCCGTGTTCGGCGCACCGCAGCGCGAGGGTGCGCCCCAGTCCCGGGCCGACACCGGAGATCACGACGACGCGGTCGCGGAGCAGTCCCGCTGCCGCGCTCATGCGAGCATCCGATCGGCGACGCCCCGCTGACGGTCCGCGATGCGCTGCGCCCAGGCCTCGGGAGTGATGCGGTTCGAATCGTGGAAGGGCAGGACCTCGGAGAGCCGGTCGAACGGCACCACCTCGGCGGTCGGGCCGTCGGCTGCGGTGAGTTCGCGATCGAGGCGCTGCCAGCGGAACTGCAGGATCCCGCGGCTGCGGCCGAGGGTCTCGACCCAATTGGTCAGCCCCGGATCGCGGGCCGAGACCACGATCCGGACCATCCCGTCGGGATCGACCTGCGCCTGACTGTTGTTCAGGGAGGTCTGGTGGTGGATGTAGTCCAGGGAGATGTACCAGAGGCTGCCGATCTGGAAGCCCAGATAGGGCGCGTCGCTCGCCGGGAGGGTCAGGACCATCGCCTCGTCGTCGCCGAGTTCGTAGTGCCCGACGGATGAGTACTGCGTGTCGAGACCACCTGGGGTGCGGCGCGGCTCGGTGACCGTGTTCACCGGCAGCTTCAGGTAGAACCACTCGGGGAACTGCAGCCAGGTCTTCACCCGCGAGACCAGTGCGCGACCGGCGCGTTCGTAACGGGTGACCGCGTCCTGGTGGGTGGGTTCGGGTGCCGGGGTGCCGAGACTGTCGAGCCGGTGGATGCTCAGCATGCCGCGGCGCTGCGTCCAGTCGCTGTAGACCTCGCGGACCACGAGCTGCGACGAGCCGGGCGCGAGCGGGAAGTAGTTACGTTCCGGGTCTCGTGGGCCGGGTCCGAACCGCACCTGGAAGGTGCCGTCGTCGGCGATGGTCAACGCGCGGTCGTCGAAGGCCGTGACGTTGCCGGGCACCTCGGCGTCGGTGTAGTTGCCGGCCAGCACCTGGAAACTGAGATCGCAGGTCGTGCCGCGGCGCCCGGCGACGACGTACTCGGCGTCGTCGCGTATCGATGCGCCCCAGTACAGGGTGTCGGGATTGTCGAGGCCCATCTTCGCGTAGGGGCCGGTGCCGGTGACGAAGACCGGATGGGATCGGCTGTACGCGAAGGTGGCGTGGACGCACGCCGAGATCCCGCCCGCCAGATATCCGTATCCCTCGACGAGGTCCTGTTCGGTGCGGATGTGCGGGGCTGTGGCGACGAGCTTCTCGGCCTCGGCTATCGCCGCGGTGAGCGGATCGGTGAGCACTACGATCTCCTGTGGTCCAAATATGTACCGCTGCGGTAGTCTTCCGTTGCGCCGAGAGTAGAACGTGTTCCAGGGAGGGTCAATGGCTCGTCGCGAGACCGAGACACTCGGGAAGCCGACCGCCGGGGCGGGAGCCGCCCGCCGGTCGCCGCCCACGGAACGCGTCGTGCAGGTCCTCGACCACCTCGTCGCGCGACCCGGCGTCCGGTTCGGACTGTCGGAACTGGCGCGCGAACTCGATCTGAGCAAGCCCACCTGCTTGGGCATCCTCACCGTGCTCGCCGACGCGGGTTATCTGATCCGCGACCCCGTCGACAAGACCTACGGTCTCGGGCCGGCACTGATCGTCGCGGGACGCGCAGCCCAGCGCGGCTTCGCGTCCGGGCCGGTCGCCCACCGGCATCTCGCCGCCCTCTCCGAGGAGTTCGCCGTGATGTGCTCTGCGTCGGCGGTCGTCGGCGACCGGATCGCGGTGCTCGACGTCATCGGTGGCCACGGCACGGCCGCGGCGGCACGCGTGGGGGAGGTGTACCCCTTCGCGCCCCCGGTGGGGCTGATGTACGTGCTGTGGGACACCGACGAGCGCATCGAACAGTGGCTACGGCGAGAGCCGACCCTGCCCGTGACCGTCGACCGCGACGAGCTGTGGCGGATCGTCACCGAATGTCGCCGGACAGGTTATCTGACGGAGTCCCTCACTCCCGGCGGCCGTCGCCTGTACGCGCTCATGGCGGGAGTGGTCTCGCACGACCTCGCGCCCGAGATGAGGGAGATGCTGGCGGAACTCGTGGCCGGCCCCGGCGAGCGCGTGCTGCTGCCCGACGCCTTCGCCGCGGGGGAGAAGCGGGCGGTCAACCTCGTGGCCGCCCCGGCCTACGATCCCGACGGCCACCAGTCGCTCGTGCTCACGCTGCACCTCGAGCGGGAGGTGGACGCCGCCGGGATCGAACGGTACGGCGCGGCACTCGTGGCGGTCGCGGATGCGATCACCGCGGATCTCGGCGGACACCGGCCACCGCGCTGACGGAGGGCTGCGGAGACCACCCGTTGACCTGGAATTGAAACTCGTTCTACTGTTGCGGAGTAATCTTCGACCGCATCGGTACACATGTGTACCGAGCCGGGTGAGAGGGGCGCGAGTGACCACGGTGCCACCGCAACGACCACCGACCTACGAACTTTCGCTGCTCGGTGCGCTCGAAGCCGAGTCCGTGCACATCTTCCGCGAGGTCGCCGCGACCTTCTCCCGTCCCGTCCTGCTGTTCTCGGGTGGTAAGGACTCCGCGGTGATGCTCCACCTCGCGGCCAAGGCGTTCTGGCCGGCGCCGCTGCCGTTCCCCGTCCTGCACATCGACACCGGGCACAACTTCGACGAGGTGATCGACTTCCGCGACCGCACCGTCGAGCGCCTGGGGATCCGGTCGATCGTCGCCTCGGTGCAGGACGACATCGATGCCGGGCGTGCCGTCGAGGACGACGGACCGCACGCGACCCGCAACCGGCTGCAGACCGGAACCCTCCTGCGCGCGTTGCGGGAAGGGGGATTCGACGCCGTCTTCGGGGGTGCTCGTCGCGACGAGGAGAAGGCCCGCGCGAAGGAACGCGTCTTCAGCCTGCGCGACGAGTTCGGGCAGTGGGACCCGAAGGCGCAGCGACCCGAACTGTGGCAGCTGTACAACGGCCGGCACCGCCGCGGCGAACACATGCGGGTCTTCCCGCTGTCCAACTGGACCGAACTCGACATCTGGCGCTACATCCGCGACGAGGGCGTCGACCTGCCGTCCCTGTACTACGCCCACCGGCGACCGGTGATCGAGCGCGACGGAATGCTGCTCGCGCACAACCGTTTTCTTACCCTCCTCCCCGGGGAGACTCCGCGCGAGAGCCTCGTCCGGTTCCGCACCGTCGGTGACGCGACGTGCACCGGCTGCGTCGAATCCGCCGCCACCACCGCGGACGAGGTGGTCACCGAGGTCTCCGCCAGCAGGGTCACCGAACGCGGCGCCACGCGGGCGGACGACCGGATCTCCGACGCCGGAATGGAAGACCGCAAGAGGGAAGGCTATTTCTGATGTCCCCCCTGCTGCGCATCGCCACCGCCGGCAGCGTCGACGACGGCAAGTCCACGCTCATCGGCCGATTGCTGTTCGACTCGAAGGCCGTCTTCGAGGACCAACTCGAGGCGGTGACCCGCACGAGCCTCGACCGCGGCGCCGACCGCGCCGATCTCGCGCTGCTCACCGACGGCCTGCGCGCCGAACGCGAACAGGGCATCACGATCGACGTCGCCTATCGCTATTTCGCCACGGCGCACAGAACATTCGTCATCGCCGACACTCCCGGTCACGAGCAGTACACGCGCAACATGGTCACCGGGGCGTCCACCGCAGACCTGGCACTCGTCCTCGTCGACGCCCGCAACGGCATCGTCGAGCAGACCCGCCGGCACGCCTTTCTCGCGTCGCTGCTCGGGGTGCGGCACGTGGTGCTGTGCATCAACAAGATGGACCTGGTGGACTGGTCGCAGAGCCGGTTCGACGAGATCTGCGACGAGTTCCGGAATCTCGCGGCGAAGCTCGACATGCCCGACCTCGCCTTCGTTCCCGTCTCCGCCCTGCACGGCGACAACGTCGTCTCCCGCACCGCGAACATGCCGTGGTACGAGGGGGCTTCGCTGCTGCACCATCTCGAACAGGTCCACATCGCGTCGGACACCAACCTCATCGATGCCCGACTGCCCGTGCAGTACGTCATCCGGCCGGGCGAGGGTGAGCACCGCGACTTCCGCGGCTACGCCGGGACGGTCGCCGCCGGCGGATTCGCGCCCGGCGATGAGGTGGTCGTTCTCCCTTCCGGTTTCGGAACGCGGGTGCGAACGTTGTGGGGGCCGGGCGGGACGGAACTCGAGCACGCCTTCGCCGGTGCGGCGGTGTGCGTCGAACTCGAGGACGACCTCGACGTCGGACGCGGCGACATGCTGTGCCGCCCCAACAATCGTCCGCTCGTCGGCCACGAGATCGACGCCATGGTGTGCTGGTTCGACGAACGCTCCGCCCTCGATCCGGACGCCCGCTACGCCCTGCTGCACACCACGCGCTCGACCACCGCGCGGGTCGCGCGGCTGGACTACCGCCTCGACGTCAACAGCCTGCACCGCGACGAGGCCGCGACGACGCTCGGTCTCAACGAGATCGGCCGCGTGCAATTGTGGACGCAACAGCCGCTGCTGTTCGACCCCTACCGGCGCAACCGCACCACCGGAAGCTTCGTGCTCGTCGACGAACGTACCGGCAACACCGTCGCGGCCGGAACGATCACCGGCCCGACACTCGCCGACACGGCGGTGGTCTGGCACTCGGCGGCGGTCTCACGGCCCGAACGGGGGACGGCCGGGGCGACGGTATGGCTCACCGGGCTGTCCGCCTCCGGCAAGTCCACCCTCGCCGTCGAACTCGAACGACGACTGCTCGCCGAGGGCATCCCCGCCTACCGCCTCGACGGCGACAACCTCCGGCACGGCCTCAACGCCGACCTCGGCTTCGGTCCGGAGGACCGCGCGGAGAACGTCCGCCGCGTCGGTGCGGTCGCACAGCTGATGGCCGACGCCGGACTCGTCGCGATCTGCGCGCTCATCAGTCCCTACCGTCAGGACCGCGACCGCATCCGCCGGCAGCACGAGGAGTCCGGGATCCGGTTCGTCGAGGTCTTCGTCGATACGCCGCTCGCCGACTGCGAGGCCCGCGACCCGAAGGGCATGTACGCGCGGGCACGTGCCGGTGAGATCACCGGTTTTACCGGCGTCGATGATCCCTACGAACCACCGTCCGATCCCGAGCTGGTCGTGCGCCCCCACGACGGCACGCCTGCCGTGCAGGCGGGCCTCGTCGTGGAATTGTTGAGGCCATGACGCACGACAACAGCGACGACGCTCGGCTCGCGGCCGAGACGGCTTCCGGCGCAGGTGAACTGCTGCTCACGGTCCGCGCCATCGAATCGGATGCCCTTACCGGGCGCGAGCTGGGCCGGCGCGGCGACCACGCCGCCAACACCTACATCCTCGAACGGCTGGCGACCGCGCGGCCCGGCGACGCGGTGCTCTCGGAGGAATCCGCGGACGATCCGGCCCGGGTCGGCGCCGACCGCGTCTGGATCATCGACCCGCTCGACGGGTCGAAGGAGTACGGGATGCCCGACCATGTCGACTGGGCGGTTCACATCGCGCTCTGGGAGGCAGGACGAGGGCTCACCGCCGCCGCGGTCGCGCAACCGGCGATCGGCGTCGTCCACAGCACCGCAGATCCGGTCCCGGCGCCGCGGCCGGCCCGCCGTCGCCCCCGCATCGTCATCAGCGGGAGCAGGCCGCCCGCCTTCGTCTTCGATCTGGCCCGCGATCTCGGTGCCGATCTGATCCGGATGGGGTCGGCCGGTGCCAAGGCCATGGCGGTGGTCCGCGGGGAGGCCGACGCCTACATCCACGCCGGAGGTCAGTGGGAGTGGGATTCGGCGGCGCCGGTCGCGGTCGCGCGCGCTGCGGGTCTGCACTGCGCGCGGATCGACGGCAGCGAACTCGAATACAACCGGCCGCACCCGTATCTGCCCGACCTCGTGATCTGCCGCGCAGACTGGGCACCGGAGGTGATGTCCGCGCTGGCCGCGCACGCCACCGGGCCGACCGACAGCCCCCGCGCCGCGATGGCACGCGCATACATCCGATCCCTGGTCAGCCACGACGCGTCCCACGTCCGGCTCGCCGAGGACGCCTGGCGGGTCGAGAACGGGGAACGCACCGGCGACAGCGGCATCGAGATCCGCGACCGCCTCGAGAACGGCCCGGAATACCGGCCCATCCGCCGCGTCCGCGACCTGCAGTTCCGCGAATGGCACCACAGTGTCGTCGCGCGGTTCGTCCTGGACATCGCAGCAGGTCCGGGCGCCGAGACGTCGGTCGCGGTGACCGAGCACTTCGACATCCCGGCGGGGGAGATCCGATCGATCGTGGCGATCATCGAGCCCGCGCAGGGTAATAGTTGAATTCATTATTGTAGCTTTCGAACGAAAGTCACCATGATCGAGAGGCATCACCATGGCCGAAGCGCGTGATATCGGGGACGGCATCCACGTCGTTCCCGTCCCGGTGGCGGACCTGCCCGTCGGCGACACCCAGGTCTACGTGATGGAATCCCCGCGCGGCGTCGTCCTCGTCGACGTCGGCTGGAACGACGACCGGTCGTGGGCGGCGCTGCAGGACGGCCTGGCCACGGCGGGCCTGTCGGTCACCGACGTCGAGGGCGTGGTGGTCACCCACTTCCACCCCGACCACGTCGGGCTCACCGGACGCATCCGGGAGGCCTCCGGGTGCTGGGTCGCGATGAACGAGGCCGACTTCGCCCACCTCGAGGTCATGCTCTCCGACGACGACCGCCGTCCCCAGGAAGCCGAACTGCTGCGCCGCGCAGGGGCACCCGAGGACGCGATCGAGGAGTCGCTCGCCACCCTCGTACCGGCGGTCGGCCGTCCCGACGCGCTGCCCGACCGCAAACTCGGTGCCGACGAGACGATCCCGCTGACCGGGCGGTCCCTGCGCACCGTGCTGACCCCCGGCCACACCGCCGGCCACGCGTGTTTCCTCCTCGAGGAACACGGCGTGCTGTTCAGCGGCGACCACGTCCTCGCGACCACGACCCCGCACGTCGGCGAGTTCGATTTCCCTCTGCCGCAACGCGACGCGCTGGGGGAGTACCTCGACTCGCTGCGCGCGGTCGCCGGCCTGCCCGTGCGACGCGCACTGCCCGCGCACCGGCAGCAGATCGACGACCTGCCGCACCGCGTCGGCGAATTGATCGCCCATCACGACCAGCGCCTCGACGATCTCTACGACGCGTTCGGCGACGAGGAACTCACGCTGTGGGAGGCCACCGCCCGCATGCGCTGGTACCGGCCGTGGGACGGGACTCCCTTGCACGGCAAGAGGATGGCGCTCGCAGAGGGCTCGGCGCACGTCCGGCAGCTCATCGAGCGGGGACGGGTCCGTCGCGTGCCCGGTACGGAACCCGCCCGCTTCGCGCGCGTGCAGACCCGATGAGCCCCGACGAGCTGGTCACCGAGTTCTGCCGTCGCTGGGCCGATCCCGATCCTGCCGAGCTCGCGGCCTTCTTCGCCGAGGATGCGGTCTTCCACAACATCCCGATGGAACCGATCCGCGGCCGCGCGGCGATCGAGAAGTACATCGTGGGCTTCGTGACGTCCTTCGGGGCCATCGACTACCGCATCCACCACCAGGCGGTCTCCGGCAACGTCGTGCTCAACGAACGCACCGATGTGTTCACGATGAACGGCCGGACGATCGAGCTGCCCGTCACAGGCGTCTTCGAGATCGTCGACGGTAAGATCGCGGCCTGCCGCGACTACTTCGATCCCACACCCTTCACCACCGGAAACTGACCGGCCTCTGGGACACCGAAGGCCCTGGAACACTTGAAGGCCCCGCTTCATGAGAAGCGGAGCCTTCGTGGTGCCCTCGGCAGGATTCGAACCTGCGACTTCTTGCTCCGGAGGCAAGCGCTCTATCCCCTGAGCTACGAGGGCATCCGGACCACCGGATGACCGGAGGTGCGGGAGTTAGCCTAGCGCATCGAACGCTCAACTCCACATCGCCAGGTCAGAGCCGGTTTTCGGCCCGAAGTTGCGGTTCGCCCGCGCGAAGACTCAGTTGAGGGGCAGCGGTTCGGCGCCGCGCTCGGCGAGTAGCGACCTCATCAGGTCCGACTCACCCTGCTGCGTCGCGACCATCGTGCCCGCCAGATTGCGCACTGCCGAGGTGCTCGCGTACTGCTCGCCGTACTCCATCATCGGCAGACCACCCTCGTGGTGGCGCAGCATCAGCTGAAGGAAGAGCACGTCCAGTTCGGGACCGCGAGCGGCCCGGAGATTCGCGAGATCCTCGGAGGTCGCCATCCCCGGCATCAGGTGCGAGCCGTCCGAATCCTCGGACTCGGCGGTCGCACCGTGATCACCGTGTCCGTGACCCGTCTCCGTCTCGGTCATCCACTCCATGTACTCGCCCGTCGGCAGCGCCGGCTGTCCCCACAGTGACAACCAGCCCTGCATCTGACCGATCTGGTTCTGCTGGGTGGTGAGGATGTCGTACGCGATGTTGCGGATCCGATCGTCCTCCGAGTTGGAGACCACCACGGCGGCCATCTCGACGCCCTGGTCGTGGTGCACGATCATGTCCTGCGCGAATCCGACGTCCACCGAGCCGGCCTCCGGCGCCGCCTGCGCGGAGTCCTCGAAGGGGATCCGGGACAGGAACCCCGCGAGGAAACCGACGGTGACCGCAGCGACGGTGAGCAGCACCAGCAGCAGCCGGTTGTGCCCACCACGCTCGGGGGTGGAGATGTCCGAGGAGGTCTCGCTCATCGTCAGCTCCCGGCCGGTGCCTGCTGCATGTCGCCCGCGGTCTCCGCGTTCATAGGCACCGCGTCGGGGCCGGGCTCGGAGGCGTCGAAGGCCGGCGGGTTCGCCGGATCGAACGAACCGGGGATCGTCGAGCAGCTCGCACCCACCTCGGGGTAGGTGTACTGGTTCAGGCGCAGCGCGCTGATGAACTGGTCGATGCGCTCGTCGTCGACGCTGTCGACCTCGAGCCGGTGACCCCACGACTGCAGTGAGACGGGAGCCTCGAGTCCCGGATACGGTGACATCATCATGTAGGTGCGGCCGTCGACCTTCGCGCGGAGCGTGTCGACCGCGGCGTCGTCGAGCAGATCGGGGTTGTATGCCACCCACACGGCGCCGTGCTCGAGGGAGTGGACCATGTTCTCGGTCCGGACCGGCTGCTCGTAGACCGTTCCGGTGCAGGTCGCCCAGACGGAGTCGTGGGGGCCACCGAACGGCGGCGACTGGTCGTACGCGACGCGCTGGCCCGGCGCGACGTGCACACCGGCCGGGTACTCCATCTTCAGCACGCCCTCGATGTCGTCCGACGGGTCCTGGTTGGACTCCGACGGCGTCCACGCCGACATCTCCTGCTGGTTCTGGTACTTCGGGATCAGGCTCACAGCGATCACGGCGACCAGCACGACGACCAGGGCCACGCCGCCGATCGTCAACCACGGGATCTGACGCTGCGCGGGGACCCCGCGAGCGCCGCCGCTCTTCTCCTTGGCGGCCTGAATGGCCTTCGACGACTTGGCTCCGGTCTTCTTGTTACCGGAGCCGCCACTAACCGAACCGCTGGGCATCGCTGTGTGCTCTTTCGACGGGTGGACAGGCGGACGCGCGCCCATCGGGCGCACAAACACCCACAACTCTACGGGCGTGCTCTCGCGCGGTGCCCGGAGCTGCCGGTAGGGGGAGCGTCGGCGCCGCGATCGACCAGCCAATAGGATGGACACCTGTGACTCCCTCCGACCTTGCTCAGCTGCTCCGCGGAACCGCCGCCGGTGTCCTCACCGACCGTGGTCTCGACGCGTCCGTTCTTCCCGAGACCCTCACCGTCGAGCGCCCGCGCAATCCGGAGCACGGCGACTACGCGACCAACGTCGCGATGCAGGTTGCGAAGAAGGTCGGCGTCAATCCCCGCGAACTCGCCACCTGGCTCGCCGAAGCCTTGACCGCCGCCGACGGCATCGACTCCGCCGAGGTCGCGGGCCCCGGCTTCCTCAACATCCGGCTCGCCGCCGACGCCCAGGGAGCGATCGTGGCGAAGGTGCTCGCCGAGGGCGCCGCCTACGGCACCGGCAGCGACCTCGCGAACACGAGGATCAACCTCGAGTTCGTCTCCGCCAACCCCACCGGCCCGATCCACCTCGGTGGCACCCGCTGGGCCGCGGTCGGCGACGCGCTCGGACGCATCCTCACCGCCCAGGGTGGCGAGGTCACCCGCGAGTACTACTTCAACGACCACGGCGCGCAGATCGACCGCTTCACCCGGTCGCTCATCGCCTCCGCACTCGGACAGCCCGCCCCCGAGGACGGCTACGCCGGCGCGTACATCGTCGACATCGCCTCCTCCGTGCTCGAGCAGCGCCCCGACGCCCTCGAGCTCCCCGAGGACGAGCGGCACGAGACGTTCCGCTCGATCGGCGTGGACCTGATGTTCGCGCACATCAAGCGCACCCTCCACGAGTTCGGCGTCGACTTCGACGTGTACTTCCACGAGAACTCCCTCTTCGAGAGCGGAGCCGTCGAGAAGGCCGTCGAGACCCTGAAGGCGTCGGGCAATCTGTACTTCGACGACGGCGCGTGGTGGCTCAAGAGCACCGATTACGGCGACGACAAGGACCGTGTCGTCATCAAGTCCGACGGCAACGCCGCCTACATCGCCGGCGACATCGCCTACTTCCAGGACAAGCGCTCGCGCGGCTTCGACCTGTGCATCTACATGCTCGGTGCCGACCACCACGGCTACATCGCGCGTCTGAAGGCCGCCGCGGCGGCGTTCGGCGACGACCCCGACACCGTCGAGGTGATGATCGGCCAGATGGTCAACCTCGTCCGTGGCGGCGAGGCCGTGAGGATGAGCAAGCGGGCCGGCACCGTGATCACCCTCGACGACCTCGTCGAGGCGATCGGCGTCGACGCCGCCCGCTACTCGCTCGTGCGTTCCTCGGTGGACCAGAGCATCGACATCGACCTCGAGCTGTGGGCGAGCACCACGAACGAGAACCCGGTCTACTACGTCCAGTACGCCCACGCACGACTGTCGTCGATCGCGCGCAACGCCGCCGATCTCGGCCTGACCGCCGAGGGCGCCGACTTCTCGCTACTCACCCACGAGCGCGAGGGCGACCTCATCCGCACCCTCGGCGAGTACCCCCGGGTGCTGGCAAAGGCGGCCGAACTGCGCGAACCGCACCGCGTCGCCCGCTATCTCGAGGAACTCGCGGGCACCTACCACCGCTTCTACGACGCCTGCCGGATCCTGCCGCAGGGCGACGAGGAGGCCGGACCGCTGCACACCGCGCGACTCGCGTTGTGCGCGGCCGCACGCCAGGTCCTCGCCAACGGCCTCGGCCTGCTCGGCGTCACCGCCCCGGAGCGGATGTGAACGCGCACCCCGCGGGACCGCGTCACGCCCAGATCCCGCACGCCCCCAACCTGCCCGAGCGCCCGGCCGACACCGCGGCGCTCAACGCGCTGGCCCCGCACGTGTGGCCCCGCAATGCCGCGCGCGGCGAGGACGGCGTCATGCGCATCGCCGGTATCCCGGTGACCGAGCTCGCCGAGAAGTACGGCACCCCGCTGTTCGTCGTCGACGAAGACGACTTCCGCTCCCGCTGCCGGGAGATCGCCGAGGCCTTCGGCCCGTCGGCGAAGGTGCACTACGCGTCGAAGGCGTTCCTGTGCAGCGAGATCGCACGGTGGGTTCATCAGGAAGGGCTCTCGCTCGACGTCGCGTCCGGCGGTGAGCTCGCCGTGGCCCTGCACGCCGGATTCCCCGCCGGGAAGATCGCGATGCACGGCAACAACAAGTCCGTCCGCGAACTGCAGGCCGCCGTGACCGCCGGGGTCGGGCACATCGTGCTCGACTCGCTCGCCGAAATCGACCGGCTCGACGCGGTCGCCGGTGAGGCCGGTGTCGTCCAGGACGTGCTCATCCGCGTGACCGTGGGCGTCGAGGCCCACACCCACGAGTTCATCTCCACCGCGCACGAGGACCAGAAGTTCGGGCTCTCGCTCGCCGGTGGCAACGCCATGCAGGCCGTGCGCCGCGTCTTCGCGGCCGACAATCTCCGCCTCGTCGGCCTGCACAGCCACATCGGCTCGCAGATCTTCGATGTCGACGGCTTCGAACTGGCCGCCCACCGCGTCATCGGCCTGCTGCGCGACATCGTCGCCGAGTTCGGTGTCGACAAGACCTCGCAGATGAACATCGTCGATCTCGGCGGTGGTCTGGGCATCTCGTACGTGCCGAGCGACGACCCGCCGCCGGTCGCCGACCTCGCGGCGAAGTTGGGCGACATCGTCCGCACCGAGTCCGCGCTCGCCGGGCTGCCGGCCCCGACCCTCGCGGTCGAACCGGGCCGCGCCATCGCCGGACCGGGCACAGTGACGCTCTACGAGGTGGGAACCCTCAAGGACGTCGAGGTCGGTTCCGGGCACGTCCGCCGCTACATCAGCGTCGACGGCGGCATGAGCGACAACATCCGCACATCGCTGTACCAGGCGGAGTACGAGTCGCGCCTCGTCTCCCGCGTGAGCGACGCCGAGCCGGTGGTCTCGCGCGTCGTCGGCAAGCACTGCGAGAGCGGCGACATCGTCATCCGCGACGCTTGGATGCCCGCAGACGTCGCAGCCGGTGATTTACTGGCGGTCGCGGCGACGGGTGCATACTGCTACTCGATGTCGAGCAGGTACAACCTGCTTCCTCGCCCCGCCGTCGTGGCGGTCAAGGACGGCGTCTCGCGCGTTCTGCTGCGCCGCGAGACCCTCGAAGATCTGCTCAACTTGGAGGTTTCGGAGTGACCAGTGTAACGGCGACCGATGCTTCGGGCCGGCGTCCGGTGGGTGTGGCGGTTCTCGGACATGGCACCGTCGGTGCCGAGGTCGCGCGGATCATCCGCGAGGACGCCGCGGATCTCGAGGCGCGCATCGGTGCCCCCCTCGAGCTGAGGGGCGTCGCCGTGCGCGACGCCGCCCGCGACCGGGGTCTTCCCGCGGAACTGGTCACGACGAACGCCGAGGCGCTGATCCGCCGCGACGACGTCGACATCGTCGTCGAGCTCATCGGTGGCATCGAACTGCCCCGCAAGCTCGTGCGCACGGCGCTCGACGCCGGCAAGTCCGTCGTCACCGCCAACAAGGCACTGCTCGCCGCCTACACCGGCGAACTGGCCGAGGTGGCCGAGGCCCGCAACGTCGACCTGTACTTCGAGGCGTCCGTGGCCGGCGCGATCCCGGTGATCCGCCCGCTTACCCAGTCGCTCGCGGGCGACAAGGTCAACCGGGTCGTCGGCATCGTCAACGGCACCACGAACTACATCCTCTCGGCCATGGACGAGACGGGCGCCGACTACGGCGAGACGCTCGCCGAGGCGGGCCGCCTCGGATACGCCGAGGCCGATCCCACCGCCGACGTCGAAGGCTTCGACGCCGCCTCGAAGGCGGCGATCCTCGCGTCGATCGCCTTCCACACCCGCGTGACGGCCGCCGACGTCTACCGCGAGGGCATCTCCTCGATCACCGCCGCCGACCTCACCTCGGCGCGCGCGCTCAACTGCACGATCAAGCTGCTCGCGCTGTGCGAGCGCGTCCCGTCCGTCGACGGCAAGGACCGCGTGTCCGCCCGGGTCTACCCGGCCCTCGTGCCCCGCGAGCACCCGCTGGCCTCGGTCAACGGTGCGTTCAACGCCGTCGTCGTCGAAGCGGAGTCCTCGGGTCGGCTCATGTTCTACGGCCAGGGTGCCGGTGGCGCCCCCACCGCCTCCGCCGTGATGGGCGATCTCGTGATGGCCGCCCGCAATCGGGTGCAGGGCGGTCGTGGTCCGCGTGAATCGAAGTACGCGCAGCTGGAAATCGCGCCCATGAGTGACATCCTCACCCGCTACTACGTCAATCTGAAGGTCGCCGACCGCGCCGGCGTGCTCTCCGCGGTCGCCGCCGAGTTCGCCACGCGGGGCGTGAGCATCGCAGCGGTCCGCCAGGAAGGCGCGGGCGACGCTGCCCGTCTGGTGGTACTCACCCATCAAGCCACCGACCGTGCGCTGGCGGATACCGTCGCAGCGCTCGACAAACTCGAATCCGTGATCGCTGTGACCAGCGTCCTGAGACTGGAGGGATCCGCCGAATGAGCGCGGCCGAGAAGAACACCACCCCCGTACACACGCCGTGGCCGGGCCTGATCGAGGCGTACCGTTCGCGCCTGCCGATCGGTGACGACTGGAAGACGGTCACGCTGCGCGAGGGTGGCACGCCGCTGCTCCCGGCTCCGCGCCTGTCGGAGATCACCGGCTGCGAGGTGCATGTCAAGGTCGAGGGTCTCAACCCCACCGGCTCGTTCAAGGACCGCGGTATGACCATGGCGGTCACCGAGGCCCTCGCGACCGGCAAGCAGGCGGTGCTGTGCGCGTCCACCGGCAACACCTCGGCCTCGGCCGCCGCCTACGCCGCGCGCGCCGGCATCGGCTGCGCGGTTCTCGTCCCGCAGGGCAAGATCGCGATGGGCAAGCTCGCCCAGGCCGTCATGCACGGCGCGAAGATAGTGCAGGTCGAGGGTAACTTCGACGACTGTCTGGAACTGGCACGCAAGACCACCGCGGAGTTCTCCACCATCGGTCTGGTCAACTCCGTGAACCCGGTGCGTATCGAGGGCCAGAAGACTGCCGCCTTCGAGATCGTCGACGCGCTCGGCGACGCCCCCGACGTGCATGTGCTGCCCGTCGGCAATGCCGGCAACATCACCGCCTACTGGAAGGGCTACAGCGAGTACGCCGCCGACGGCCTCAGCACGCGCCGCCCGCGCATGCTCGGCGTCCAGGCCGCTGGTGCCGCGCCGCTCGTTCTCGGCCATCCGGTGAAGGATCCCGAGACCATCGCGACCGCCATCCGCATCGGCGCTCCCGCATCGTGGAACGGCGCGGTGGCCGCCAAGGAGGATTCGAACGGCGCATTCCGTGCGGCGACCGACGAGGAGATCCTCGAGGCGTACCGGCTGCTCGCGAAGTCCGAGTCGATCTTCGTCGAGCCGGCCTCGGCCGCCTCCATCGCAGGTCTGCTCGCCGCGAGCAAGGAAGGCTGGCTCGAGCGCGGCCTGAAGGTCGTGTGCACCGTGACCGGCAACGGTCTCAAGGACCCCGATACGGCCCTGCGCGACGTGCCCGTGGTCGAGCCCATCCCGGTCGACCCGGTCGCGGTCGCCTCCGCGCTCGAGTTGGCCTGAGTTGACCGCCACGCCTTCCTCCGTTGGGAATCAGGACATGACGCAGACGTTGCCCGTGGGGCTTTCGGTGACGGCACGGGTTCCCGCCTCGAGCGCGAATCTCGGCCCCGGCTTCGACTGCCTGGGTCTCGCCCTCGGTCTGTACGACGAGATCACCGTCACCACAACGGCTTCCGGGCTCGACGTGAAGGTGGAGGGGGAAGGCGCCCAGGAGGTTCCGTGGGGACCCTCGCACCTCGTGGTCCGTGCCGTCGAGCGCGGGCTCGAGGCCGCCGGTGTGTGGGCGGACGGACTGGACGTCGTGTGCCACAACGTCATCCCGCACTCGCGTGGCCTGGGATCCTCCGCCTCGGCGGCGGTGGGAGGGCTGGCGGCGGCCAACGGGCTCGTCCGCAAGATCGCTCCCGAGCGCGTCCTCGACGACGAGCAGCTCGTGCAGCTCGCCTCCGAGTTCGAGGGCCATCCCGACAACGCCTCCGCGAGCGTCCTCGGTGGGGCAGTGGTGTCGTGGACCGAGGCCGAAGTCGACTCCGAGCAACGGACCTACCGCGCGGTGAACCTGCGTGTGCACCCGGACATCAAGGCATACGCCTTCGTCCCGTCGGTCCGTTCGTCCACGGCCCACACCCGGGGCCTGCTGCCCGAACTCGTCCCGCACCGGGACGCGGCGTTCAACGTCAGTCGGGCGGCTCTCGCGGTGGTCGCGCTCACCGAGCGACCCGAGCTGCTGATGCCGGCGACGCAGGATCTGCTCCACCAGGCCCAGCGGGCACCCGCACTGCCGCTCACCACCAAATGGGTGGCCGCACTGCGCGAGGCGGGCATCCCCGCCGTCGTCTCGGGTGCCGGGCCGACGGTGCTCGCGCTCACGACCTCCGCGTTGCCCGACGAGCTGCGGGCCGCCGCCGAGGCCGACGAACTGACGGTGCTCGACCTCGAGATCGCCGAGGGCGTCCAGGTCGACTGAGTCGACGCGCGGTGCTGGGGAACCGACGGATGGTGCCGGATGGGGGTCGACGGGTGGTGCAACACACACGTCCCATCCGGCACGGCGATTCTTGCTCTACGTACAGATCGTCGCTATTCTGTGGGGTGTCCGCACGTCGTGCGTATCAGTCGCCGGATTCTCCAGGGCAATCACTCCAGCTCCATCGGGGCGTCGAGCCTGGATCGATCCTCACCTGCTCCCGGATCCGGGAGGGGGACAGACCGCACCTACCGGATTTCGGTGTGGTGGCGGACGTGCCGACCGTTCGTTTTCCCTGAACTCGTACGGCAAATCCCAGCTCAGTGGACGAACTGATCTGCGGGACGAACCCTCTGCTGCGCATGGAGCGAGCGAGGGAAGGAAGGATCTCCGTGACAGATACGGACCTGATCACTACACCTGCTCTCGACATTCCCGAGGCCGGTAGCCGGACGACCACGCGCGGTCGCCGCGGAGCAGGCCTTTCGGGCATGGTGCTTGCCGAGTTGCGGACTCTTGCCGCCGAGCTCGGAATCAAGGGCACCTCCGGGATGCGCAAGGGTGATCTCATCGCTGCGATCAAGGAGAAGCAGGGAGGCGGCGGCGCCGCACCTGCCGAGCAGCCTGCAGCCGAGAAGACCGCTGCCCCCGAGAAGACCGAAGCAGCAGCGAAGACCGAGACGGCCGACAAGCCCGAGGGAGCGCCCTCGCGTGGCACCCGCGGTCGCCGTGGCCGTGCCGCCGCCGACGAGACCGCCGCACCCGAGCAGAAGGCCGACGCCGAGCCGGCCGAACAGAAGGCCGACGTGAAGTCCGGCGACGAGGGCTCGCAGGAGAAGCCGCAGGGCGGCCAGACCCCCAGCGGCGACAACGAATCCGACGGTAACCGTCGCGGCCGTGGCCGTCGCGGACGCCGCGGTGGCGACAACGCCGACCAGAACCAGCAGGCCGAGGGCGCCGACGCGTCCGAGGACGGCCGTCAGGATCGCGACTCGCAGCGCGAGAAGAGCCAGGATCGCGACTCGCAGCGCGAGCGTGGCCAGGACCGTAACTCCGGCGACGGCTCCTCGCGCCGCGACCGCAACCAGGGTGATCGCAACCAGGGCGACCGCAACCAGGGTGATCGCAACCAGGACGCCAGCGATCGCGACGGCGGTAACCAGGGTCCGCGCCAGGGCCAGGACAACCGTGGGGGAGACGACGAGGAAGGTGGCCGCGGTCGCCGGGGTCGTCGCTTCCGTGAGCGTCGTCGTGGACGCGACCGTGGCGAGAGCGGTTCGGACTCGCGCGAGCCCGAGATCCGCGAGGACGACGTCCTGCAGCCGGTCGCCGGCATCCTCGACGTCCTCGACAACTACGCGTTCGTCCGCACCTCCGGCTACCTCGCCGGCCCGAACGACGTGTATGTGTCGATGAACATGGTGCGCAAGAACGGCCTGCGCCGCGGCGACGCCATCACCGGCGCCGTGCGGGTTCCCCGCGAGGGTGAGCAGGGCAACCAGCGTCAGAAGTTCAACCCGCTGGTTCGTCTCGACACCGTCAACGGCCGCGAGGTCGACTCGGCCAAGCGCCGCCCCGAGTTCAACAAGCTCACGCCGCTGTACCCCAACCAGCGACTGCGCCTCGAGACCCAGCCGAACATCCTCACCACGCGCGTGATCGACCTGGTCATGCCGATCGGTAAGGGTCAGCGCGCACTCATCGTGTCGCCGCCGAAGGCCGGTAAGACCACCGTCCTCCAGGACATCGCCAACGCGATCGCCGTCAACAACCCCGAGTGCTACCTGATGGTCGTGCTCGTCGACGAGCGTCCCGAAGAGGTCACCGACATGCAGCGTTCGGTGAAGGGCGAGGTCATCGCCTCGACCTTCGACCGGCCGCCGTCGGATCACACCTCGGTCGCCGAGCTCGCCATCGAGCGTGCGAAGCGTCTCGTGGAGATGGGCCAGGACGTCGTGGTGCTTCTCGACTCCATCACCCGTCTCGGCCGCGCGTACAACAACTCGTCGCCGGCATCCGGACGCATCCTCTCCGGTGGTGTCGACTCGACCGCGCTGTACCCGCCGAAGCGTTTCCTCGGTGCTGCCCGCAACATCGAGAACGGCGGATCGCTCACGATCATCGCCACCGCGATGGTCGAGACCGGTTCCACCGGCGACACCGTGATCTTCGAGGAGTTCAAGGGCACGGGTAACGCCGAGCTCAAGCTCGACCGGAAGATCGCCGAGCGGCGCGTGTTCCCGGCGGTCGACGTCAACCCCTCCGGTACGCGCAAGGACGAACTGCTCATGAGCCCCGACGAGTTCGCCGTGGTGCACAAGCTCCGCCGCGTGCTTTCGGGCCTCGATTCGCACCAGGCGATCGATCTGCTCATCGACCGGCTCAAGAAGTCCAAGACGAACATCGAGTTCCTCATGAATGTGGCGAAGACCGCACCGGGGGCACTCGACGACTGACGTCGGCGCCCCGGGGAATTTCTTCCCGGGGCCCTACGTTTGGCATAATCGACAGGCTCAGTCCGGCTCCGGTTCACGTCTTCGACCCGCGAAGGCGACCCGGCGGCCATGAAAGGGACACCATGAAGGCAGGAATCCACCCCAACTACGTGACGACGACCGTCGTCTGCGGTTGCGGTAACACGTTCGAGACGCGCAGCACCAAGGAGTCGGGACGTATCAACGTCGAAGTCTGCTCCAACTGCCACCCGTTCTACACCGGCAAGCAGAAGATCCTCGACACCGGTGGACGCGTCGCGCGCTTCGAGGCTCGCTACGGCAAGCGTGCGCCGAAGAAGGCCGCTTCCGACAGCTAGCTGTCACGCCGACGCCCGGTACTGCCCTCGTGCAGGCCGGGCGTCGGCTTTTTCATTGCAAGACCGAAATCAGAGCGGAGCACACTCATGGCGGGGCAGACCAAGCCGTCGGCCATCGACGACATCCTGGCCGAACACGCGGGTCTGGAGCAGCAGCTGTCCGACCCGTCGCTGCACGACGATCCTGCGGCAGCGCGTCGGGTGGGCAAGCGGTTCGCCGAACTCGCCCCCGTGATGTCGACCTACAACGCTCTGAAGCAGGCCCGCGAGGACCTCGAGGCGGCGCGCGAACTCGCCGCCGACGACGCGACTTTCGCATCCGAGGTCGACGACCTCGAGGCGCAGGTCACCGAGCTCGACCGCTCGCTCACCGACCTGCTCGCCCCGCGCGACCCGCACGACAGCGACGACGTGGTCCTCGAGGTCAAGTCCGGTGAGGGCGGCGAGGAATCCGCCCTGTTCGCCGGCGATCTCACCCGGATGTACACGCGCTACGCCGAACGTGCCGGTTGGCGCGTCGAGGTCCTCGGTGCCACCTACTCCGATCTCGGCGGCTACAAGGATGTCACGCTGTCGATCAAGTCGCGGACCGACGTGCGCGACGGCGTGTGGTCCCGCCTGAAGTTCGAGGGCGGCGTGCACCGCGTCCAGCGTGTGCCCGTCACCGAGTCGCAGGGACGCGTGCACACCTCCGCGGCCGGCGTCTTCGTCTACCCCGAGCCCGACGAGGTCGAGCAGGTGCAGATCGACGAGAGCGACCTGCGCATCGACGTCTACCGGTCGTCCGGCAAGGGTGGTCAGGGTGTCAACACCACCGACTCTGCCGTGCGCATCACGCACCTTCCCACCGGCATCGTGGTGACCTGCCAGAACGAACGCTCGCAGCTGCAGAACAAGGCCCGCGCGATGCAGGTCCTCGCGGCGCGCCTGCAGGCAGCGGCCGAAGAAGCTGCCGAGGCCGAGGCGTCAGCGGGTCGCGCCAGCCAGGTCCGGACCGTCGACCGGTCGGAGCGCATCCGCACCTACAACTTCCCGGAGAACCGGATCACCGATCACCGCATCGGCTTCAAGTCCCACAACCTCGACGCGGTGCTCGACGGCGAACTCGACGCACTGCTCGACGCCCTGGGCGCCGCAGACAGAGAGGCCCGGCTCGCGGCGGAGTAACGCCACGAACCGGGCTACGTCCGGGGAATCAGCTCAGTCGTCGGTTTCGCCGGGCACCTGGGCGATGTCGATACCCGGGAGCAGGAAGCACTGCTCTCCCGCTTCGTTCTCGTGCATGCCCCAGATCGCAGACAGCACAGTTCCAGCTTCGGGTTCGGTCAGAGCGGTGGGCACGCCGAACACTGCCGGGTTCGATTCCAGCGTCGCATTTCCGGTCGCCCCGGTGTTGACGTTGATCCACGAGACCGTGGCACCGCCGACACTTTTCTGGTTGATCGCGTAGAAGAGTTCGTCCCCTTCGACTGCCTTGTTCTCGGTATATGTCAACGACTGTGTTTCCGCGATTCCGGCCGGGCACAGCAATGGAGTCGGCTGAATATCGATCGGCGCGGCAGTGGCGGTTCCGGCCCCGGCGAAGGCGGCCGCTCCACCCATCGCGACCACAGCAGCTGCGCGCAGGGCACGTGATGTCTTCGTCATAAGCACTCCTTTCGTTGGTCCCCGAACCCTTCGGACGCTATGGGCATGTGGCAGTTGTTGGGACGTTCTTGACCTATTCGTATCGGCTTCGTGACCACGTGGCACCCTGGACGCGTGAGTCGTCAACCTCTGCGCCTGGCCATCATCGAAGCGGCATCGGTCCTCGAGGAAGCCGGAGTCCCGAGTCCCCGGGTCGACGCCGAACTTCTCGCAGCGCACCTGCTCGGCATCGAGCGCGGGCGACTCGGTCTGGTCCCGCTCGTCGAGGCGACGACCATCGACGCCTACCGCTCGATGGTCGAACAACGGGCGAAGCGGATTCCTCTGCAGTACATCACCGGCACCTCGCCGATGGGGGAGATCGACCTGGCAGTGGGGCCGGGGGTGTTCGTCCCGCGACCCGAGACGGAACTGCTGCTCGGGTGGGCGCTGGCCTTCCTCGAACGCCACGGCAGCCGCAACCCGGTCGTCCTCGACCTGTGCACCGGATCCGGCGCGCTGGCGCTGGCGATCGCGCATGCGCGTCCCGACGCCGAGGTCCACGCCGTCGAACTCGAAGCGAAGGCCCTCGCCTGGGCGCGTCGGAACGCCGAGACCCGCGCGGAGGAAGGGGACACCCCGATCCGGCTGTACCAGGGCGATGTCACCGACCGCATGCTGCTCACCAACCTCGAAGGCAGTGTCGACCTGGTGGTCGCCAACCCGCCCTACATCCCGGAAGGAGCCGACCTCGAACCCGAGGTGGTCGAACACGATCCGCACTCGGCGCTCTTCGGGGGAGCGGACGGACTGTCCGTCATCCGGCCCATGGTTTCCAACATTGCGCGGTGGCTGCGGATCGGGGGAGCGGCAGCGGTCGAGCACGACGACACGCACAGCCTGCTGGTCGCCGAACTGTTCGAGCAGCGTCGGGTGTTCGGCGACGTCGTGCGGCACCCCGACCTCGCCGGGAAGGCCCGCTTCGTGACCGCGCACCGTGTTCCTACGGCGGTGGAGGCCGACCGCATGAAGTCGGTACGGTCTGCGGCGGACGGCTGACGGGCAGGACCCGTCCGGTGCCGATTGGGGCCGAAGTGGAAGGATGAGCGCGTGAGCACCGTGTACGACTGCAACAACGAAGCTTCGCGCGCCGCCGGACTCAACGCGGCGCGCGGCGCACTCAAGGCCGGACGACTCGTCGTCGTACCCACCGACACGGTGTACGGCATCGCTGCCGACGCCTTCGACTCCGACGCCGTAACGGCGCTCCTGCGCGCGAAGGGGCGCGGCCGCGACATGCCGGTGCCGGTCCTCGTCGGCTCCTGGACGACCATCGACGGTCTCGTCGCCTCGGTGCGTCCCGAGGCGCGGGAGTTGATCCGCGCGTTCTGGCCGGGCGGACTCAGCCTCGTGGTGCACCAGGCACCGTCCCTGGCCTGGGATCTCGGCGACACCCGCGGCACCGTCATGCTCCGCATGCCGCTGCACCCCGTCATCCTGGAACTGCTGCGCGAGGTCGGTCCGCTCGCGGTCTCCAGCGCCAACGTCTCCGGTCGGCCCCCCGCCACGAACGTCACCGAGGCGCGCGAGCAACTCGGAGCATCGGCGAGTGTCTATCTCGACGGTGGCCCGGCAGACCACGGGGTCGCATCGACGATCGTCGACCTCACGGGCGACCGCCCACGCATCCTGCGCGAGGGTGCGGTGACGGCCGAAGCACTCGCGGAGGTGCTCGGTGACGATCCCGAGCGCCTTCGGTCCGGCGGGGAGTAGCGGCGGAGGAACGGAGCACGTGACTGCAGCCGACACCACCGCCGTACTGCTCGCCCAGGCCGGGCGCGGCGCCGGCGTTCCCATCCGGGAGCTTCTCCTCGTCCTGCTCACCGCCGCGGTGGTGACCTTCCTCGCGACCGGTGTGGTGCGGATCCTCGCGCTGAAGTTCGGAGCGGTCGCCGTTCCTCGCGACCGCGACGTGCACGTGACCCCGACCCCGCGGATGGGTGGGGTCGGCATGTACATCGGCCTCGTCGCGGGAATCGTCTTCGCTCAGCAATTGCCTGCTCTGACAAGGGGTTTCGAATTCACCCCGGATATGGGGGCGGCGCTCGCCGCGGCCTCGATCATCGTCGTCGTCGGCATCGTCGACGACCGGTGGGGACTCGACGCGCTCACCAAGTTCGTCGGCCAGGTCACCGCGGCCGGCGTGCTCGTGATCATGGGCGTGAGCTGGATCGTCATCTACGACCCGTTCAGTGCCTCGACACTCGTACTCGACCAGCTCCAGGGCGGTCTCATCACCGTCGCCGTCGCCGCGGTGACGATCAACGCGATGAACTTCGTCGACGGGCTCGACGGACTCGCGGCCGGACTGGGGCTCATCGCCGCACTCGCGATCTGCGCGTTCTCCGTGGGTCTGCTGCTCGATCAGGGCGGCGACGTCTCCGCCTACCCGCCGGCCCTCATGGCCGCGGCCCTCGCCGGCGCCTGCCTCGGCTTCCTGCCGCACAACTTCCAGCCCGCCAAGATCTTCATGGGCGACTCCGGGTCCATGCTCATCGGTCTCATGCTCGCCGCAATCTCCACAAGCGCCTCGGGCCTCATCCCGCTCAGCGCCTACGGTTCGCGCGACCTGCTCGGTCTGCTCTCGCCGCTGATCCTGGTCGGTGCCGTGATGTTCATCCCGATCCTCGACCTGCTCCTCGCGATCGTGCGGCGCACCCGGGCCGGCGTCAGCCCCTTCAGCCCCGACAAGATGCACCTCCACCACCGCCTGCTGCAGATCGGGCACTCGCACCGTCGCGTGGTGCTGCTGCTCTACCTGTGGGTCGGAATCCTGGCCTTCGGGGCTGTCGGTTCCTCGCTGCTCGACCGGCGGGCCGTGGTGTTGATCCTCGCGGGCGGTCTCGTGTTCGCCCTCGTCGTGACCGCTGTGCCGTCGCTGCGGCGGCACGACGAGTCGGGGGAGACGCCGCCGGAGCACTCCCGAGAGGTCGGTTAGGCTCGGATATCGTGACGAACCCGGATCATCCCGAACCCGACCACGGCCTGCCCTCGCTGCCCGACCCGATCGCGCCGATGCGCGCGGCCGTGCGGTACGGCGCCCTCGGTCTTCTCGCGCTCGCCGTCGTGGCGTCGGTGATCTCGGTGCTCGTCGCCGGGATGCCCGGTCTGTGGGGTGCACTCATCGGAGCGGCCGTCGGCGGAGGGTTCATCCTCTTCACCGCACTCGGCGTTCTCCTGACGTCGAAGATGCCGGCGATGACCGCCGGAGCCGTACTTCTCGGCACCTGGCTGCTGAAGCTGATCCTCGCCATCGTCGTGATGGGCTCGCTCGACTCGCTCGACTTCTACAACCGCAACGCGCTCGTCCTCACCATCGTGTTCGCCCTGGTCATCGTTCTGGGAGCCGAGACCTACGGGGTGCTCTCGCAACGTGCCCTGTACGTCGATCCCCAGGCGTCGTCCGGATCCGACAACGACGATCGGTAGTAGCACCGCTTGTCCATAACCCCCCACGTAGGAACCCACCTACGCACTGTCGTAGAGCAGTTGGTAGGGTGAGTTCTACGAGAGTGACGCTGCCCGCATCGGGTTCGAAGAGGGTGCGCAGTTGTGACTTCGTAGGCGGTCGTGTTCAAATGGCCGCCGAGTCGACGAGAGTCGCCGACACCGGCAGGAAGCGGGACCGTTCACGCGGTTCGGACCACTGGCGAATACGCGAGCCGACCTGGTCGACTTCTGGATCGTCAATGTCCGATCGAACCGCAGACGGCATGCCTGCGGCCGACTACGGGAGAGAGCGCTGAGCGTCACCACCTTGGCAGCCGGAGAATTCCACGCGCCGTCACTAGCTGATTTTTTCCCACCGGCAGTCCTGTTCGAAGGAACCCCCTTCGAGATGGACCGGTTGATGCTCATCCGCGTCGCCGTCGCCCTGATCGTCGCGCTGTTCTTCTTCTTCGCGTTGCGGAGTCCGAAGATCGTGCCGCGGGGCGTGCAGAACGTCGCCGAGATCATGCTCGACTTCGTCCGGATCCACATCGCCGAGGACATCCTCGGTAAGGAACAGGGACGCCGGTTCCTCCCGGTGATCGTCACCATCTTCTTCCTGGTGGTCGGTCTGAACCTGACATCGGTCATCCCGTTCCTCAACATCTCGTCCAACGCACGAATCGGTATGCCGATCGTGCTCGCGGCACTCGCCTACATCGTCTTCAACTATGTGGGCATCAAGAAGTACGGATTCTTCCGCTACGTCAAGAGCAGCATCGTCATCCCGAACCTGCCGCCCGCTCTCCACGTGCTGGTGATCCCGATCGAGTTCGTCTCGACGTTCATTCTGCGGCCGTTCACGCTGACCATTCGTCTCATGGCCAACATGCTGGCCGGTCACATCATGCTCGTGCTGTTCTTCAGTGCCACGCAGTTCTTCTTCTTCGATTCCGACGGCTTCATGAAGGTGTTCGGCATCGGTTCTCTCATCGGCGGAATCGCGTTCACCTTCTTCGAGCTCCTGGTGATCGTCCTGCAGGCCTACATCTTCGCGCTGCTCACCGCGGTGTACATCGACTTGGCCCTGCACGCCGAAGAGCACTAGCTCGACGAACGGCACGACCCACATCTACACAAAGACTGACTCGGTTGCCGACTCCCGGGGCCGAGCCACAAGAAAGGGAATGGAACACCAATGAGCGTTGCGCTTCAGGCAGCAGACGTCCTCGCCCAGGAGACCACGATCTCGGGTGCAGGCGCCATCGGCTACGGCCTCGCCGCCATCGGCCCCGGCATCGGCATCGGCATCGTCGTCGGCAAGGCGATCGAGGGCATGGCTCGTCAGCCCGAGATGGCAGGCCAGCTGCGCACCACGATGTTCCTCGGTATCGCCTTCACCGAGGCCCTCGCGCTGATCGGCATCGTCGCCGGCTTCATCTTCTGATCCGACGATCACAATGGCTGACAGCATCCTGATCCTCGCGGCAGAGGAAGGGGAGACTCCCAATCCCCTTCTCCCCGCGACATACGACATCGTCTGGTCGCTGGTCGCCCTGATCCTCGTCGGATTCGTCTTCTGGAAGTTCGTGCTTCCGATGTTCCAGAAGGTGCTCGACGAGCGTTCGGAGCTGATCGAAGGCGGCATCAAGAAGGCAGAGGAAGCTCAGGCGGAGGCTGCGGCCGCGCTCGAGCAGTACCGTAGCCAGCTCGCCGAGGCTCGCACCGAGGCGGCGCAGATCCGTGAAGAGGCCCGTGCACAGGGCCAGCAGATCATCGCCGACATGAAGGCGCAGGCCCAAGAGGAGAGCGACCGTATCGTCGCCGCCGGTCACAACCAGCTGCAGGCCCAGCGCCAGCAGATCGTGGCCGAGCTGCGTAGCGATCTCGGACGCAGCTCCGTGGATCTCGCCGAGAAGATCCTCGGCGAAGCGCTCGCGGACGACGTGAAGCGTGCCGGCTCGATCGATCGGTTCCTCGACGAACTCGACTCCCTCAGCGCTGACTCTGCATCCGGAAAGTGAGCACCATGTACGCAGCAAGCCGTGAGGCACTCGCTCATACGCGTTCCGCGTTGCAGTCCGCCCTGGGCTCGGGTGCCGCGACTGCCGCTGCGGCTCAGGCCGGTTCCGAACTCTTCTCGGTGGTCGAGGCGCTCGACAGCCAGCGCGCCCTCCGGACCGCGCTGGCCGACGCCTCGGCCCCGGCTGCCGTTCGCGAGCGGCTGGCCGAGCAGGTCTTCGGCGGCAAGGTTTCGGCCCAGACCCTCGCGACCGTCAAGGCCGCAGCGGGGCAGGACTGGTCGGCACAGTCCGACCTGACCGACTCGCTCGTCCAGCTCGGCCGTGAGGCACTGCTGAAGGCCGCAGCGGACCAGGACCAGCTCGACACCGTCGAGGACGAACTGTTCCGCCTCGGTCGCATCGTGGCAGGCGACCCGGAGCTCGAGCAGACGCTCTCGGATCGCAGCACCCCGGCTTCGGCCAAGCGTGATCTGCTGACGCGCCTGCTGTACGGCAAGGTCACCGCAGTCACCGAGGCGCTGGCGGTCCACGCGGTCGGTCGGCTGAGCAAGTCGCCGGCCGAGACGTTCGACGAGTTGTCGGCGCTCGCCGCGGCCCAGCGGGACCGTGCCGTCGCGCACGTCCGCAGCGCGGCACCGCTCGATGCGAAGCAGGAGGAGCGGCTCACCGCGACCCTGACCCGCATCTACGGGAAGCCTGTGACGGTTCACGTCGAGGTCGATCCCGAGCTTCTCAGTGGATTGGTCGTCCGGGTGGGCGACGAGGTCATCGACGGTAGTGCCGCGGGTCGACTCGCTGCAGTGCGCAAGAGCCTCACGTAGTCCACTACCGAACACACACATAGATCTTTTCGAAGACCAGATACCGAGAGCAGGAAGAACATGGCGGAGCTGACGATCTCCTCCGACGAGATCCGTAGCGCGATTGACAATTACACCGCGAGCTACTCCCCGGAGGCCTCCCGCGAGGAGGTCGGCGTGGTCGTCGACACCAGTGACGGCATCGCGCACATCAGCGGTCTGCCGTCGGCGATGGCCAACGAGCTGCTGGAGTTCCCCGGTGGCGTCCTCGGCGTGGCCCTCAACCTCGAGGCCACCGAGATCGGTGCCGTTATCCTGGGCGACTTCCAGACCATCGAGGAAGGCCAGGAAGTCAAGCGGACCGGCGACGTTCTGTCGGTGCCGGTGAGCGACAACTTCCTCGGTCGCGTCGTGAACCCGCTCGGTCAGCCGATCGACGGCCTCGGCGACATCGAAGCCGATGAGACCCGCGCCCTCGAGCTGCAGGCCGCGACCGTGCTGGAGCGCCAGCCGGTCGAGGAGCCGCTGCAGACCGGCATCAAGGCCATCGACGCGATGACCCCGATCGGCCGTGGCCAGCGTCAGCTCGTGATCGGCGACCGCAAGACGGGCAAGACCGCCGTCTGCATCGACGCGATCCTGAATCAGAAGGCGAACTGGGAGACCGGCGACCCGAAACAGCAGGTCCGCTGCATCTACGTCGCGATCGGCCAGAAGGGCTCGACCATCGCGGGTGTCAAGCAGGCACTCGAGGAGAACGGCGCGATGGAGTACACCACCATCGTCGCGGCTCCGGCCTCCGACTCCGCCGGCTTCAAGTGGCTCGCCCCCTACACCGGTTCGGCCCTCGGCCAGCACTGGATGTACCAGGGCAAGCACGTCCTCATCGTGTTCGACGACCTGACCAAGCAGGCCGAGGCCTACCGCGCCATCTCGCTGCTGCTGCGTCGTCCGCCGGGCCGCGAGGCATACCCCGGCGACGTCTTCTACCTGCACTCGCGTCTGCTGGAGCGCTCCGCCAAGCTCTCCGACGAGCTCGGTGGCGGCTCGCTGACGGCCCTGCCGATCATCGAGACCAAGGCGAACGACGTGTCGGCCTACATCCCGACCAACGTCATCTCCATCACCGACGGCCAGGTCTTCCTCGAGTCCGACCTGTTCAACAAGGGTGTCCGCCCCGCCATCAACGTCGGTATCTCGGTTTCCCGAGTCGGTGGCGCCGCCCAGACCAAGGGCATGAAGAAGGTCTCCGGTTCGCTGCGTCTCGAGCTCGCGCAGTTCCGTGAGCTCGAAGGCTTCGCCGCCTTCGCCTCCGACCTCGACGCCGCGTCGAAGGCTCAGCTCGAGCGCGGTCAGCGTCTCGTCGAGCTCCTCAAGCAGGACCAGTACGCGCCCATCGCAGTCGAGGACCAGATCGTGTCGATCTACCTCGCCGGCGAAGGTGTCTTCGACTCGGTTCCGGTCGAGGACGTGCGTCGCTTCGAGACCGAGCTCCTCGAGGATCTGCACCGCAACGCCGCAGGCGTCTACGAGCAGATCGCCGGTGGCAAGGCCCTGTCCGACGAGTCGATCGAGGCCCTCCGCGCCGCGACCGCCAAGTTCAAGGAGGGCTTCATCGCCTCCGACGGCAGCCGTGTCGTGAACGAGGCAGAGGCCGAGGCCCTCGGTGCCGACGAGATCCAGCAGGAGCAGGTCTCCGTCAAGCGCACCACCGTTCGCAAGTGAGCGGGGAGTCCATGACCCAGCGTCCAGTGAAGGGAGTGTGATCGACGAATGGCGAACTTGCGCGAACTGCGCTCGCGGATCAAGTCGGTCAACTCGACCAAGAAGATCACCAAGGCGCAGGAACTGATCGCGACGTCGCGTATCACGAAGGCCCAGGCCCGAGTGGCAGCGTCCAAGCCGTACGCCGAGGAGATCACCAAGGTGCTCTCCGAGCTGGCGAGTGCGTCGGCCTCGTTGGATCACCCCCTGCTCAACGAGCGCGAGAACCCCAAGCGTGCCGCAGTGCTGGTAGTGACCAGCGACCGCGGTATGGCCGGCGGTTACAACTCCAACGTCCTCAAGGAAGCCGAGGAGCTGCGTCAGCTGCTCCTCAGCGAGGGCAAGGAGCCTGTGCTGTACGTGATGGGCGGTAAGGGCCTCGGCTACTACACGTTCCGTGAGCGTGAAGTGGCCGCTGCCTGGACGGGCTTCTCGCAGGACCCCCGTTACACGGACGCCGCGAAGGCGAGCCGTCACCTGGTCGAGCTGTTCATGGCGGGTTCGGGCACCGAGGTGCCCGCACCGAACGGCGAGGGCACCATCGAGGGCGTCGACGAACTGCACATCGTCTACACCCGCTTCGTGTCGATGCTGACCCAGACCCCCCAGGTTCGCAGAATGGCTCCGCTCGAAGTGAGCATCACCGAGGACGAGATCGACCTCGGCGAGGACATGCTCACCGACGGACGCCGCGCCACGGACAACGAGGGACCGCAGGCCGTGTACAACTTCGAGCCGGAAGCCGGAGTTCTGCTCGAGGCTCTCCTGCCGAAGTACATCAGCACGCGCATCTACGCGTCGCTGCTGGACGCGGCGGCCTCCGAGTCGGCAGCCCGTCGTACCGCCATGAAGGCCGCGACGGACAATGCCACGGAATTGGTGAACACCCTCAGCCGTCAGGCGAACCAGGCCCGGCAGGCCCAGATCACCCAGGAAATCAGCGAGATCGTCGGCGGTGCCGGTGCGCTCGCCTCGAGTGCAGGAAGTGACTGAACCACAATGACCGCAGCAGTAACCGACAACAACGCCGGTGCGGCGTCGGCCCTTGCCGGGCGCGTCGTCCGCGTCATCGGCGCCGTCGTCGACGTGGAATTCCCGCGTGGCGCCGTGCCCGAGCTGTTCAACGCCCTGCACGCAGAGGTCACTCTGCCGTCCGTGGCGAAGACCCTGACCCTCGAAGTCGCGCAGCACCTGGGTGACAACCTGGTCCGCACGATCTCGATGCAGCCCACCGACGGCCTGGTGCGTGGCGCCCCCGTCAGCGACACCGGCAAGCCGATCTCGGTTCCCGTCGGCGACGTCGTCAAGGGCCACGTGTTCAACGCGCTGGGCGACTGCCTCGACGCGCCGGGCACCGGACGCGACGGCGAGCAGTGGGGCATCCACCGCAAGCCCCCGGCCTTCGACCAACTCGAGGGCAAGACCGAGATCCTCGAGACCGGCATCAAGGTCATCGACCTGCTGACCCCGTACGTGAAGGGCGGCAAGATCGGTCTGTTCGGTGGTGCCGGTGTCGGCAAGACCGTTCTGATCCAGGAGATGATCACCCGTATCGCGCGTGAGTTCTCCGGTACGTCGGTGTTCGCCGGCGTCGGTGAGCGCACCCGTGAGGGCACCGACCTCCACCTCGAGATGGAAGAGATGGGCGTCCTCCAGGACACCGCCCTCGTCTTCGGCCAGATGGACGAGCCGCCGGGCACGCGTATGCGCGTCGCCCTGTCGGCCCTGACGATGGCGGAGTACTTCCGCGACGTCCAGGGACAGGACGTGCTCCTGTTCATCGACAACATCTTCCGCTTCACGCAGGCCGGCTCGGAGGTTTCGACCCTCCTCGGCCGTATGCCGTCGGCCGTGGGTTACCAGCCCACGCTCGCGGACGAGATGGGTGAGCTCCAGGAGCGCATCACCTCGACGCGTGGCCGCTCGATCACCTCGCTGCAGGCGATCTACGTGCCCGCCGACGACTACACCGACCCCGCGCCGGCCACGACGTTCGCTCACCTCGATGCGACCACCGAGCTCTCGCGTCCGATCTCGCAGATGGGTATCTACCCCGCTGTGGACCCGCTGACGTCGACCTCGCGAATCCTCGAGCCGGGCATCGTCGGTGCCGACCACTTCCGGGTGGCCAACGAGGTCAAGCGCATCCTGCAGAAGTACAAGGAACTGCAGGACATCATCGCCATCCTCGGTATGGACGAGCTCTCCGAAGAAGACAAGGTCACGGTCGCCCGTGCCCGTCGTCTCCAGAAGTTCCTCGGCCAGAACTTCATCGTCGCCGAGAAGTTCACGGGTCAGCCGGGTTCGGTCGTGCCGCTCGCCGACACCATCGAGGCCTTCGACCGCGTGTGCAAGGGCGAGTTCGACCACCTGCCCGAGCAGGCGTTCAACAGCTGCGGTGGACTCGACGACGTCGAGGCTGCAGCCAAGAAGATCGCCGGAAAGTAGGCCACCGTGGCTGAGATGAGCGTGGACATCGTTGCCGTCGAGGAGCGTGTGTGGTCCGGATCGGCGACTCTCGTCACCGCCCAGACCACCGAGGGCGAGATCGGCATCATGCCCGGTCACGAGCCCGTGCTCGGCCAGCTCGTCGAGGGTGGCGTCGTGTCCGTCAGGACCGCGGACGGTGAGCGGATCGTCATGGCCGTCCATGGCGGATTCCTCTCGGTGACCGCGACGACGGTGACGGTGCTCGCCGAAGCCGCCGACCGCGTGGAGGACATCGACGTCGAGGCAGCCAAGTCGACTCTGAACGATGCAGATCGTGACGAGTCGGAGATCGCAGCGGCCCGCGGCCGCCTGCGGGCTGTCGAACGAGCCTGATCGTCGAACAACGAGAAGCCGCGACGGAGCCGACGAGCAGTGTCACCTGGATTTCTGATTCTCAGTATCCTTGTGGTGCTGCTCGCGGTCTCCGTCGCGGCTTTGTTGTACCGCCTCTTTGCCCTGCGCGGCGGGGGTACCGCCGCCATTCTGCGAGTGATGCCTCAGAACGAGGGTTCCGGCTGGAGGCACGGAATCGTTCGGTACGGCGACGAGACACTCGCGTTCTACAAGCTTTCGAGCCTTCGGCCCGGACCCGACGTACGACTGACCCGTCAGGGCATCGATGTGCGTTCGCGACGGAAGCCGGAAGGCAGTGAATTCGACATCATGACCGAGGACATCGTGATCCTCGATGTGATCGACCGCGACGACTCGTACGAGATCGCGCTCGACAGCGGCGCTTTGATGGCCTTCATGTCCTGGGTCGAATCCAGGCCCGACGGCCGGTCGCAGCGCCGCCGCCCCCTCTAGAGGGACTTCCTCACGCGCCCGCTCCCGGCTTCCACAGCACGTCGCCGTCCGGGTTCGCGATCCGGCCCAGGATGAACAGCAGATCCGAGAGCCGGTTCAGGTACTTCGCGGGCAGGACGTTCGTGTCGTCGGGAGCCGCGTCCACCGCCGCCCACGCCGACCGTTCCGCACGTCGTGCCACCGTCCTGGCGGTGTGCAACAGAGCCGCCCCCGGCGTGCCGCCCGGAAGAATGAACGAGTTGAGCGGTTCCAGCTCCTCGTTGAATTCGTCGCACCAGCCCTCGAGCCGGTCGATGTACTGCTGGGTGATCCGCAGCGGCGGGTACTTCGGGTTCTCGACCACGGGCGTCGACAGATCCGCGCCGGCATCGAAGAGATCGTTCTGAATCTGTCGGAGTACCGGGACGAGCCGTTCCGGGAGCGCTCCCAGTGCGAGGGCCACACCGATCGCCGCGTTGGTCTCGTCGCAATCGGCGTAGGCGACCAGACGAGGATCGTTCTTCGAGACGCGCGAGAAGTCGCTGAGCCCCGTTGTTCCGTCGTCTCCGGTGCGCGTATAGATCCGTGTCAGGTGGACTGCCATGCGCGTCACGGTACCGGCTCTGCTCTTCCCGCGGACACGCCCGTTACGCTGTGTCGTTGTGAGTGAACGCTTTCTTGTCACAGGTGGGAACCGCCTTTCCGGCGACGTCGTCGTCGGGGGTGCCAAGAACAGCGTCCTCAAGTTGATGGCTGCGGCGCTGCTCGCCGAGGGCACCACCACGATCACCAACTGCCCCGACATCCTCGACGTGCCCCTGATGGCCGACGTCCTGCGTGGACTCGGCTGCGAGGTCGAACTCGAAGGCGACGCCGTACGCATCACGACGCCTGCCGAACCCGAGTACCGCGCCGACTTCGCGGCAGTGCGGCAGTTCCGGGCGTCGGTCTGCGTACTCGGCCCGCTGGTTGCACGCTGCCGCAAGGCGATCGTGGCGCTGCCCGGCGGCGACGCCATCGGCTCCCGTCCGCTCGACATGCACCAGGCGGGTCTGCGACTGCTCGGCGCCCATTCGTCGATCGAGCACGGATGCGTCGTCGCGGAAGCGGACGATCTGCAGGGTGCCACCATCCGTCTGGCGTTCCCTTCGGTGGGAGCGACAGAGAACATCCTCATGGCCGCGGTCCTCGCCAAGGGGGACACGACCATCGACAACGCGGCCCGCGAACCCGAGATCGTCGACCTGTGCAACATGCTCGTCCGCATGGGGGCACGGATCACCGGTGCGGGCAGTACGACGCTGCGGGTCTCGGGAGTCTCGTCCCTCCGTCCCACCGAGCACCGGTGCATCGGCGACCGGATCGTTGCGGCGACGTGGGGGATCGCAGCTGTGATGACGCGGGGCGATATCGCCGTCCGTGGCGTCAATCCGAAGCATCTCGCGTTGGTGCTGGACAAGTTGCGCAGTGCCGGCGCCGAAGTCATGCCGTTGGCAGACGGATTCCACGTCGTGCAGAAGGAGCGGCCCCGTGCCGTCAACTTCGCGACGCTGCCGTATCCGGGATTCCCCACCGACCTGCAGCCCATGGCCATCGGTCTCGCGGCCATCGCCGACGGGACGTCGATGATCACCGAGAACGTCTTCGAAGCACGGTTCCGGTTCGTCGAGGAGATGGTGCGTCTCGGAGCGGACGCCCGCACCGACGGCCACCACGCGGTCGTGCGGGGAGTGGAGCAGTTGTCGAGTGCTCCCGTGTGGGCATCGGACATTCGTGCGGGCGCAGGTCTGGTGCTCGCCGGCCTGTGTGCGGACGGGGTCACGGAAGTGCACGACGTCTACCACATCGACCGTGGTTATCCGCGGTTCGTCGAGATCCTCCAGGAGCTCGGCGGAACCATCGAGCGGGTGGGTGTCGAGGAAGGCCGACTCCTGTCTCACTAGGGAGGAAACCCTGTTCGGGCCCTGTGTCCGGCGTCACCGGAAGCGATTTCGGTCCGGTCGGCGCCTCTCGGAGACATTCACCTGGGCTTTTCTCGAGGACTACCACCTCTGACCAGGCGATTTGGCAGGGAGTTGATCCTCGCGTAACTTATTCCAGGTCAGAGCGACACGGACACCGACCCGGGCCGAGAGGAACGGGACAACGAGGTTGGACGAAGGCGCCTGAACTTGGTTACGAGTCCCCGATTCTTCTGGTAAGGTCGGTGGCCCCGGAGGTCGAAGAGACCTCCTGATGAACAGTCACCCCGGAGTGAACGAACCGGAAGGTTCGGGATCGATGGTGTGTGCGTGTTCTTTGAGAACTCAACAGTGTGCCGATGAATGTCAGTGCCAAATAATATTTGGTGCGACCACTTCACTTTTTGTGGGTGGTTGTTGCTGGACATCGCATTCTTCCGTCTGCGGTGATCCAGTGTTTAGCTAGTTTGAGTTTTTATGCTAGTGATTTGACTCGATGTCTTTGACTGATTGCCTCGCTTCGGTGGGGAATCTTGAGTCTTCAACGGAGAGTTTGATCCTGGCTCAGGACGAACGCTGGCGGCGTGCTTAACACATGCAAGTCGAACGATGAAGCCCAGCTTGCTGGGTGGATTAGTGGCGAACGGGTGAGTAACACGTGGGTGATCTGCCCTGCACTCTGGGATAAGCCTGGGAAACTGGGTCTAATACCGGATATGACCTCGGGATGCATGTCCTGGGGTGGAAAGTTTTTCGGTGCAGGATGAGCCCGCGGCCTATCAGCTTGTTGGTGGGGTAATGGCCTACCAAGGCGACGACGGGTAGCCGGCCTGAGAGGGCGACCGGCCACACTGGGACTGAGACACGGCCCAGACTCCTACGGGAGGCAGCAGTGGGGAATATTGCACAATGGGCGCAAGCCTGATGCAGCGACGCCGCGTGAGGGATGACGGCCTTCGGGTTGTAAACCTCTTTCAGCAGGGACGAAGCGCAAGTGACGGTACCTGCAGAAGAAGCACCGGCCAACTACGTGCCAGCAGCCGCGGTAATACGTAGGGTGCGAGCGTTGTCCGGAATTACTGGGCGTAAAGAGCTCGTAGGCGGTTTGTCGCGTCGTCTGTGAAATCCCGCAGCTCAACTGCGGGCTTGCAGGCGATACGGGCAGACTCGAGTACTGCAGGGGAGACTGGAATTCCTGGTGTAGCGGTGAAATGCGCAGATATCAGGAGGAACACCGGTGGCGAAGGCGGGTCTCTGGGCAGTAACTGACGCTGAGGAGCGAAAGCGTGGGTAGCGAACAGGATTAGATACCCTGGTAGTCCACGCCGTAAACGGTGGGCGCTAGGTGTGGGTTTCCTTCCACGGGATCCGTGCCGTAGCCAACGCATTAAGCGCCCCGCCTGGGGAGTACGGCCGCAAGGCTAAAACTCAAAGGAATTGACGGGGGCCCGCACAAGCGGCGGAGCATGTGGATTAATTCGATGCAACGCGAAGAACCTTACCTGGGTTTGACATGTACCGGACGACTGCAGAGATGTGGTTTCCCTTGTGGCCGGTAGACAGGTGGTGCATGGCTGTCGTCAGCTCGTGTCGTGAGATGTTGGGTTAAGTCCCGCAACGAGCGCAACCCTTGTCCTGTGTTGCCAGCACGTGATGGTGGGGACTCGCAGGAGACTGCCGGGGTCAACTCGGAGGAAGGTGGGGACGACGTCAAGTCATCATGCCCCTTATGTCCAGGGCTTCACACATGCTACAATGGTCGGTACAGAGGGCTGCGATACCGTGAGGTGGAGCGAATCCCTTAAAGCCGGTCTCAGTTCGGATCGGGGTCTGCAACTCGACCCCGTGAAGTCGGAGTCGCTAGTAATCGCAGATCAGCAACGCTGCGGTGAATACGTTCCCGGGCCTTGTACACACCGCCCGTCACGTCATGAAAGTCGGTAACACCCGAAGCCGGTGGCCTAACCCCTTGTGGGAGGGAGACGTCGAAGGTGGGATCGGCGATTGGGACGAAGTCGTAACAAGGT
This sequence comes from Rhodococcus sp. 2G, assembly GCF_001886355.1. Taxonomy (NCBI): domain Bacteria; kingdom Bacillati; phylum Actinomycetota; class Actinomycetes; order Mycobacteriales; family Nocardiaceae; genus Rhodococcus; species Rhodococcus sp. 2G. The sequence goes on from NZ_CP018063.1 coordinate 970,251, forward strand.
AGCCGTACCGGAAGGTGCGGCTGGATCACCTCCTTTCTAAGGAGCAACTTCCGATACAGACACAACACAGGTTGTGCTCTGATCGGCAGAGCCATTACGGATTCACAGGTAATCCGGTGGTGCTCATGGGTGGAACGCTGACAAGCATTTTCTTCACTACTGCGGGCCCGAGTGCCGGCAGGAGGAAAGTTATATCGGTGCACTGTTGGGTCCTGAGAGAACACGCGAGTGTTTGATCAGCGACGATGACTTACGAAGACGGTTGGCCGTGTGGCCGGCGTTGGTAGGGGTTGTTGTGTGTTGTTTGAGAACTGCACAGTGGACGCGAGCATCTTTGTTGTAAGTGTTTATGAGCGTACGGTGGATGCCTTGGCACCAGGAGCCGATGAAGGACGTGGGAGGCTGCGATATGCCTCGGGGAGCTGTCAACCGAGCTGTGATCCGAGGATTTCCGAATGGGGAAACCCAGCACGAGTGATGTCGTGTTACCCGCATCTGAATATATAGGGTGTGTGGAGGGAACGTGGGGAAGTGAAACATCTCAGTACCCACAGGAAGAGAAAACAACATGTGATTCCGTGAGTAGTGGCGAGCGAAAGCGGATGAGGCTAAACCATGGGTGTGTGATAGCTGGCAGGCGTTGCATCCGTGGGGTTGTGGGGCTTTTCTTCCCGTCACTGTCATGACGGGCGAGAGTAAGAAACCGGTTGGTTAGTCGAAGTGGTCTGGAACGGCCTGTCGTAGAGGGTGAGAATCCCGTAGACGAAAACTTGCCGGCTCTCGTGAAAAGTACCCGAGTAGCACCGGGCCCGTGAAATCCGGTGTGAATCTGTCGGGACCACCCGATAAGCCTGAATACTCCCTGGTGACCGATAGCGGACTAGTACCGTGAGGGAAAGGTGAAAAGTACCCCGGGAGGGGAGTGAAATAGTACCTGAAACCGTGCGCTTACAATCCGTCAGAGCCGATGCACGATTCAGTTCGTGGTGGGTGATGGCGTGCCTTTTGAAGAATGAGCCTGCGAGTTAGTGGCATGTCGCGAGGTTAACCCGTGTGGGGTAGTCGTAGCGAAAGCGAGTCCGAATAGGGCGCATGTAGTGGCATGTTCTAGACCCGAAGCGGAGTGATCTACCCATGGCCAGGGTGAAGCGATGGTAAGACGTCGTGGAGGCCCGAACCCACTTAGGTTGAAAACTGAGGGGATGAGTTGTGGGTAGGGGTGAAAGGCCAATCAAACTCCGTGATAGCTGGTTCTCCCCGAAATGCATTTAGGTGCAGCGTCGCGTGTTTCTCACCGGAGGTAGAGCTACTGGATGGTCTAGGGGGCCCACAAGCTTACCGAAATCAGCCAAACTCCGAATGCCGGTGAGTGAGAGCGCGGCAGTGAGACTGCGGGGGATAAGCTTCGTAGTCGAGAGGGAAACAGCCCAGATCGCCGGCTAAGGCCCCTAAGCGTGTACTAAGTGGAAAAGGATGTGGGATCGCTGAGACAACCAGGAGGTTGGCTTAGAAGCAGCCACCCTTGAAAGAGTGCGTAATAGCTCACTGGTCAAGTGGTTCTGCGCCGACAATGTAGCGGGGCTCAAGTACACCGCCGAAGCCGCGGCACTCACACAACACCCCGGAAGGGTTACGGCTTTTCCGGCAGTGGTGTGGGTGGGTAGGGGAGCGTCGTGCAGCCGTGGAAGCGCCGGAGTGATCCAGGTGTGGAGGCTGCGCGAGTGAGAATGCAGGCATGAGTAGCGAAAGACGAGTGAGAAACTCGTCCGCCGGATGACCAAGGGTTCCTGGGCCAGGTTAATCCGCCCAGGGTGAGTCGGGACCTAAGGCGAGGCCGACAGGCGTAGTCGATGGACAACGGGTTGATATTCCCGTACCCGTGTATCCGCGCCCAATGGCGAATCAGTTGTGCTAACCGTCCAAAAGTTTCCGCTGTTCCTTCGGGAACTGTGGGGATGGCTGCACGGGACCCTGATTGTAGTAGTCAAGCGATGGGGTGACGCAGGAAGGTAGCTGGGCCAGGTGATGGAGTACCTGGTGTAAGCCGGTAGGGCGAATGGTAGGCAAATCCGCCATTCACACAGCCTGAGAGGTGATGCGTACCCGTTGAGGGGAATTCAGTGATCCTATGCTGCCGAGAAAAGCCTCTAGTGAGTTGGTACACGGCCCGTACCCCAAACCGACACAGGTGGTCAGGTAGAGAATACCGAGGCGATCGAGAGAACTGTGGTTAAGGAACTCGGCAAAATGCCCCCGTAACTTCGGGAGAAGGGGGACCACGCCCGGTGACGGCCCTTGCGGTCCGAGCTGGGGGTGGTCGCAGAGACCAGAGAGAAGCGACTGTTTACTAAAAACACAGGTCCGTGCGAAGTCGTAAGACGATGTATACGGACTGACGCCTGCCCGGTGCTGGAAGGTTAAGAGGACCGGTTAGCGGGGTTTACTCCGCGAAGCTGAGAATTTAAGCCCCAGTAAACGGCGGTGGTAACTATAACCATCCTAAGGTAGCGAAATTCCTTGTCGGGTAAGTTCCGACCTGCACGAATGGCGTAACGACTTCTCTGCTGTCTCGACCACAGACTCGGCGAAATTGCATTACGAGTAAAGATGCTCGTTACGCGCGGCAGGACGAAAAGACCCCGGGACCTTCACTATAGCTTGGTATTGGTGTTCGGTTCGGTTTGTGTAGGATAGGTGGGAGACTGTGAAGCTCATACGCCAGTATGGGTGGAGTCGTTGTTGAAATACCACTCTGATCGTATTGGACCTCTAACCTCGGACCATGATCTGGTTCAGGGACAGTGCCTGGTGGGTAGTTTAACTGGGGCGGTTGCCTCCCAAAATGTAACGGAGGCGCCCAAAGGTTCCCTCAGCCTGGTTGGCAATCAGGTGTCGAGTGCAAGTGCACAAGGGAGCTTGACTGTGAGACTGACAGGTCGAGCAGGGACGAAAGTCGGGACTAGTGATCCGGCACCGGCATGTGGAAGCGGTGTCGCTCAACGGATAAAAGGTACCCCGGGGATAACAGGCTGATCTTCCCCAAGAGTCCATATCGACGGGATGGTTTGGCACCTCGATGTCGGCTCGTCGCATCCTGGGGCTGGAGTAGGTCCCAAGGGTTGGGCTGTTCGCCCATTAAAGCGGCACGCGAGCTGGGTTTAGAACGTCGTGAGACAGTTCGGTCTCTATCCGCCGCGCGCGTTAGAAACTTGAGGAAGGCTGTCCCTAGTACGAGAGGACCGGGACGGACGAACCTCTGGTGTGCCAGTTGTCCCGCCAGGGGCATGGCTGGTTGGCTACGTTCGGAAGGGATAACCGCTGAAAGCATCTAAGCGGGAAGCCTGTTCCAAGATGAGGTTTCTCACCCCCTCGAGGGGGTAAGGCCCCCGGCAGACCACCGGGTTGATAGGCCGGAACTGGAAGCCCAGCAATGGGTGGAGGTGACCGGTACTAATAGGCCGAGGACTTACCACGAAGATGTTACGCGTCCACTGTGCGGTATCTGAAACAACACACACATCAGATATCGAAGCCCGACACGGGTTTTCGATACTCCTGATGCGTGGAATATTGTTTCATAGAGTTACGGCGGTCATAGCGACAGGGAAACGCCCGGTCCCATTCCGAACCCGGAAGCTAAGCCTGTCTGCGCCGATGGTACTGCACTCGACAGGGTGTGGGAGAGTAGGACACCGCCGAACACCCGTTCCGAAAGGGGACCCACACTGTGGGTCCCCTTTCGTGTTCTCCGGGTTCTCCCCGGACCTGTCGGGGGATCCCACCTCACGGGAAAGTCCTTACGCTCCGAACGCTTTTCGGGTACGGTACGCCCGCTCCGATCGCCGGCGCCCAGCGGATCACGACCTCGTAACAAACACGCTCTGTTCCAGGCTATGCCTACTTATGCCGGTAACGTCCGCTCATGCACGATCGCACGGTTCGTGTGGGTTCGGCGTGTGAGCGCCTGTCGGGGGCGTTCTCGTCGACGACGAGGAGGGGCGAGACGATGACGAATCGATCGACTACGGGTACCGCCGGCAAGTTCACGGCGGTGATCGCGGGACTGGGACTCATCGGCGCGGCCGTCACAGGATGTACGAGCGTCGACACCGACAGCGAGGGTTCGACCCTCGAACGACTCCAGCAGGAAGGCACCGTCACCGTCGGTTTCGCCGGCGAGGCGCCCTACAGCTTCATGCAGGACGGCGAACTCACCGGCGCCACCGTCGCTCTGCACCGCGAGATCTTCAAGAACCTCGGCATCGACAACGTCGAAGGTGTGGCCACCGACTTCGGTGCGCTCATTCCCGGCCTGCAGGCCGGACGGTTCGATGTCGTCAGTGCCGGCATGTCGATCCTGCCGCAGCGTTGCGAACAGGCACTGTTCAGCGAGCCGGAGTTCAACTACACCACTGCGCTCATGGTCCCGCAGGGCAATCCGGAACAGCTCGCCGACATGCAGTCGATCGCCGAGAGCGGCGTCCGGATGGCGGTCATGACCGGCGCGATCGAAGCCGACTACGCCTCTGCGCTCGGCATCGACGCGATGCAGGTGGCGTCTCCCCAGGACGGGATGGATGCCGTCGTCAACGGACGCGCCGACGTCTTCGCGCTGACGGGTATCTCCCTGAACTGGATGAAGCAGAACAACGAGGGTGCGCCCGTCGACGTCACCGAGTCGTTCGTCGCGGAGATCGACGGGGTGCCTCAGGTGGGCGCCGGCGGAACGGTCTTCCGCAAGGAGGACACCGAACTGCGCGACGCCTACAACGAGGAACTCGCGAAGATCACGTCCGACCCGCAGAAGTACCTGTCGATCGTCGGCGAGTTCGGGTTCACGGAGGCGGAGATGCCCGATCCGGGGCTGACGACCGAGATGCTCTGCGAGGGCGTTTCCTGATCTCGGCTGCGTCGTAATGGATTTCGGTTCCAAGATCGAACTGCTGTGGAACTCCTTCCCGCAACTGTTCGACGGTCTGCTCGTCACCGTCGAACTGACCGTGGGGAGTGCGGTCTTCGCGTTCCTGCTCGCCGTGGCCCTCGGACTGGCGGCAGGCGCGAAGAACCTCGCCCTGCGCGGCAGTGCGCGGGTGTTCATCGAGTTCTTCCGCGGCACTTCGCTTCTCGTCCAGCTGTTCTGGTTCTTCTATGTCCTTCCGTTGTTCGGGTTCCGGCTCGAATCGATCGTGTGCGGGATCCTCGCCCTGTCGCTCAACTACGGCGCCTACGGAGCGGAGGTGGTGCGCGGTGCGATCGCGTCGGTGCCCAAGCCGCAACTGGAGGCGGCGACGGCGCTGAATTTCGGTTACTGGCAGCGCATGCGACGAGTGATCTTCCCGCAGGCCTGGGCCGAGATGATCCCGCCGCTGACGAATCTGCTCATCCAGTTGCTCAAGGGAACGGCACTGGCGAGCTATATCCTCCTGCAGGACCTCACGTTCCAGATCGAGCAGCTCCGTAGAGGAAGCGGCGACACCATCTTCGCGTTCGGCGTGGGGTTGGTGCTGTACTTCGTGCTCGGCTATCTGCTGACGCTGCTGATGAATGCGCTCGAGGTGCGGGCGAAGAGCCGACTCGGGACCGGTCCCACTCTGCGTGAGATCTTCGGGCTCGCCCCGGTCTTCGATCAGCCGTTGGGGGCACGCTCATGACCGTCGACTGGAGTTGGGAACGCGCGGCCGAGGCCCTTCCGGTACTGCTCGAAGGATTCCGGATCACCCTGCTGGCCACGGTCCTCGGATTCGTGGTCGCTGCGGTGCTCGGGCTGGTCGTGGCCGTCGCCCGTCGCTCGTTGCCGAAGGTGCTCGCGACGGCGCTGTCCGCCGTCGTCGAGTTCATCCGGCTCACCCCGCTCGTGGTGCAGCTGCTCTTCGTCTACTACCTCCTCCCGCAGTTCAGTGCGCTGCAGATCGGCATCGCCGTACTGGGGATCCATTACTCGACCTACATGGCCGAGGTGTACCGGGCGGGCATCGACGCGGTGCCGAAGGGACAATGGGAGGCGTGCCGCGCCCTGTCGTTGTCGCCGATGCGTACGTGGCGTGCGGTGATCCTGCCGCAGGCCGTGCGCCGTGTCGTGCCTGCGCTGGGCAACTACGCGGTGTCGCTGTTCAAGGACACCCCGTTCCTCTTCACGATCTCCGTCGTGGAGATGGTGACCGCGGCCCAGCAGTTCGGTGCGCGCAACTTCCAGTACCTCGAGCCGCTCACACTGGCCGGCCTGATCTTCCTCATCGCCAGCTACCCGACGTCGTTGCTCGTCCGCCGATTGGAGCGTCGCCTTGCCTATTGAGATGCACAAGGAAGCCGGTGCCGACGGCGACTCGCTGCCCGCCGCCACCTCCGACGGATCCATGATCCGTTTCGACTCCGTGGTCAAGCAATTCGGTAATCACGTGGTCCTCGACCACTTGGACTTCACCGTCGCCCCGGGGGAACGGGTCACGTTGATCGGTCCGAGCGGTTCGGGCAAGACGACCATCCTGCGCCTGCTCATGACCCTCGAGAAGATCGACGACGGTGTGGTGTGGGTCAAGGGCGAACCACTGAGCCACGAACGCAAGGGGACGCGTCTCGTCCCGGCCTCCGAGCGCTACCTGAGGACGATGCGTCGCAGCATCGGGATGGTCTTCCAGCAGTTCAACCTGTTCCCCAACATGAACGTGATGGAGAACCTCACCGAGGCTCCGGTCCACGTCCTCGGTCGCAGCAAGGCCGAGGCACGCGACCGTGCGCGGGAGCTGCTCGCGATGGTCGGTCTGTCCGACAAGGAGACCGCCCATCCCACGCAGCTGTCGGGTGGTCAGCAGCAGCGGGTCGCGATCGCCCGTGCCCTCGCGATGGATCCGGAGATCCTGCTGCTCGACGAGGTGACCTCGGCCCTCGACCCCGAACTCGTCGCCGATGTGCTGGACGTGCTGCGGACGATCGCCGAGACGACCGACATCACGATGCTCATCGTGACGCACGAGATGCACTTCGCCCGCGACGTCTCCGATCGAGTGCTGATGTTCGATCAGGGACGCATCGTGGAGGAGGGGCCGCCCGAGCGCATCTTCACCAGTCCCCGTGAGGAACGCACTCGCAAGTTCCTCGACGCGGTGCTGGCGGGGGAGTGAGGCCGGCCGTCAGTCCGCGCGCGGAATCGCCAGGCGCGTCGGCTCGGAGCGGCCGCGCAGGGTGATTTCCTCACCCAGCTCCCACCGTGCGCGTTCGTCCTCGGGAGCGAGCTGCACGGTGCGGGCCGACGCCGCGACGTAACCCGGAACGGTCTTCGCGAGATCGGACAGTCTCGCCGCTTCGTTGACCGGATCGCCGATCACGGTGTACTCGAAGCGTTCCTGCGCGCCGATGTTCCCGGCGACCGCGCGACCTGCCGTGACCCCGATACCCGCGCGACACTCCGGCACTTCGTCGGCGAGGCGTCGCGCCATCCTTCTCGCGGCGCCGAGCGCGGAGCCGGCGGCGTTGTCGAGGGCGACCGGCGCCCCGAAGATCGCGAGCGCTGCATCGCCCTCGAACTTGTTGACGAATCCTTCGGCCGCGTGCACCTCTTCGACGACGACCGCGAAGAAGCGGTTGAGCAGCGCTACCACCTCTGTCGGTGGGCGACTTGCGGCCAACGCGGTGGACCCGACGATGTCGACGAACAACACTGCGACGTCCCGTTCCTCACCGCCGAGGACACCGGGATTGGCCAGCGCCGCGGCCGCGACCTCCCGTCCGACATGGCGGCCGAATACGTCGCGCAGTTTCTCGCGTTCGCGCAGGCCTTCGGCCATCCGGTTGAATCCCGTCTGCAACTGTCCCAATTCGGTTCCGTCGTAGACGACGACCGCGGTGTCGAAGTCGCCCGACGCGATGCGTTGCATCCCGGCGCGCACCGATTCGATCGGCGCGATCGTCGACCGGATGGTGAGGAACATCAGCAGCGAGCCGGTGAGCAGACCGAGTCCGCCGATGGCGAGGATGGTGATCGCCAGTCGCGTGGGCGTGACGGGACGGATGAAGCTGAACACCGCGATGAACAGCAGACCGACGACGGGCACGGCGCTGCCCAGGGCCCATGCGAGCATCACCCGTCCGGTGGTGCCGGCCAGTCGCGGGCGACGAGGCGTCCCGACCTCGAGCGCACGCGCCGCGATGGGGCGCAGCGCGAAATCGGTGAACATGTACGCGAATCCGCATACCGTGACGCCGGCTAGAGTGATGGTCAGCGCGACCTTCGGGATCGTCTGCGGGTCGATGACCCCGAACCCGACGGTGAACAGGATCAACCCGATGAACCACAGCGCTCCCTGCTGGAGGGTGGTACGCCAGGGCATCCGCAACGCGATCCGCTGTTCCTGCGGGGTGGGCGGGCGGTTCTCCAGCGCCCACCGCAGCCTGCGGAGCGTCGCCCGGGTGCCGAGCACCGATCCGACCACGACGGCCGAGACCACGTAGACAGGAGCGAGGATCGCGGTGATGACGAGGAAGTCGGCGGTCAGTACGGACGGGCCTGGGATCACGACGTTGATGAGAGCGGCCACGATCAGGGCACCGACGAGATGCGTACCGATCAGGGAGAACGTCAACAGGGTCTGGATCCTGATGCGTTGCCGTCGGATCGGTTCGGCAGGCTCTCCCAGGATGGCCGATCCGAGCGGGGCCGTGCGGTGACTGCGTGCGGGCATGGTCGTTCGAGACTAGTCGAGTGGATCCTCTAGGGTGGCTGTGTGCGTCTTGTGATTGCCCGTTGCCGTGTGGACTACATCGGACGCCTGACGGCTCATCTGCCGACGGCCCGACGTCTCCTCCTCGTCAAATCCGACGGTTCGGTGAGTGTCCACGCCGACGACCGTGCCTACAAGCCCCTGAACTGGATGAGCCCACCCTGCTGGCTCGAGGAGGAGTCCGTCGAGGACGCCGAGGCCCTGTGGGTGGTCACCAACAAGGCAGGCGAGCAGCTGCGCATCACTCTCGAAGAGATCGACCACGATTCGAGCCACGAACTCGGTGTCGACCCCGGTCTGATCAAGGACGGTGTCGAGGCGCACCTGCAGGAACTTCTCGCCGAGCACGTCGAGACCCTCGGGACGGGCTTCACCCTGATCCGGCGCGAGTACCCCACGGCGATCGGACCCGTGGACTTGTTGTGCCGCGATGCCGACGGAGCGACCGTCGCCGTGGAGGTGAAGCGTCGCGGCGAGATCGACGGCGTGGAGCAGCTCACCCGGTATCTCGAACTGCTCAACCGGGATCCGCTGCTTGCTCCCGTCAGCGGCGTGTTCGCGGCTCAGCAGATCAAGCCGCAGGCACGGACGCTGGCCACGGACCGCGGCATCCGCTGCCTCGTGCTCGACTACGAGGCGTTGCGGGGTACCGAGAGCACCGAGTTCAGATTGTTCTGATCGTGCCGCGCCGCAACCGATCCCGCACCGGCCGCAAGCGCGGTGGGGCGACCGACGAATCCCCGACCTATTTCGGGGCGACGGTGCGCACCGAGAACGGTCCCGCGGGGGCCGAAGGTGAGCGTTTCACCGTGCGCACGGTGCCGGGTTCGCGTGCCACCAAGCCGTACCGGTGCCCGGGATGCGATCACGAGATCGCGCCGGGAACACCCCATGTCGTCGCGTGGCCGACCGATGCGCTCGGCGGTGCGGAGGACCGGCGGCACTGGCACAGCGGATGCTGGGCGGGACGCGGGACCCGCCGACCGACCCGACGCTGGTCCTAGCCACCCTCACCGGTCGCTGCACGCCGGTCCGAGGGCACCCGTTAGCGGACGGTGCCCGGCGCGGACGCTCGCGGTGCGGTGTCGCGGTCGGCGATCGCCCGACGCACCTCGTGGACGGCCGTGCGGACGATGTCGCGGTAGGGATCGTCGGGGAGTGCGGACAGGTGGTCCTGCGCGCGGTCGAGGTGTTCCGTGGCTGCCCGGAACGACCCGAGACGACGGAAGTCGTCGGCCAGGTTCAGGTGCAGGCTCGGATAGAAGCCCGCGACCCGGAGGGTGTCGTGGTGTCGCTGTGCGCGCTCGTCGGTGAGGGCATCGGCAGCGTCGAGGGAGCGGACATCCCAGACCAGGGACTCGGCGGGATCGTCGTACAGGTCGGATCGGTGGGCACGAGCGTCCGGGTGGCGAGCCGGTACCGGTCTGTGGCGGTCAGCCTCACGCAGCCGGATCCGGTTTCCATGTGCACGCCGTTCAGTACCGGGATGTCGGGGTCGTGACCGGTGGAGGCGGAGACCTGATCGACGGCGCCGGCAAGGACGGGTCCCGGCAGCGTGCAGATCACGCGGCGCGATTCGGCACGCAGGGACGCCGCGAGGGTCTCGGCGGCCCGTCGGAGCCGCTCGGCCTCCGTAGTCATCCCGGTGACGTGGTCGTCGAGCAGTCGCGCGGCCTCGTCCGTGTCGGCGGCGAAGAACTCACCGATGGCGGGCAGCGGCATCCCGATCTCCCGTAACTGCCGCAGCCGGCACGCACGCGGGACCTGGGAGCGGCTGTAGAACGGTATCCCGTCGACGGATCGACCTGCTCGGGACGCAGCAGGCCGGCATCGTCGTAGAACCGCAATGCGCTCGCGGTCAGTCCGACGAGCTCGGCGAACACGCCGATCGACATCATCTCCGGGTCGGTCACCGGCCCATCATGGAGCTTCGACCGACTCGAAGGTCAAGCCCGACGGCCGGCGACCGTCAGTTGCGGACCTTGCTGGCCACGGCGGGAGAGCGACCCTGCGCACCGGAACCGACCGAGGGGGAGCGATTCGGTGCCGAGGGGTTCGGCGTGCGTGGAGTGGACTGGGATCCCTGTGCGCCGCTGTTCGGCTGCGCGGCCGAGTTCGGGTCGGAGGCCGAGCCGGAGGCATCGCTCTTCGGGATCCGCGCCGTCCGGTCGGCCTGCGGCATGGGCGTGGTCTTGTCGGTCTGCGGCAGCGGCGCGGTCTTGTCCGCCTTCGCGTCGGCCTCGGGGGATGCCGGCTCCTTCGGACTCTCGTCGTCCGAACTCTGCTTGTCGCCCCCCTGCTTGTTGTCGCGCGCCGTACCGAGGACGGTCGTGCGGGGCTCGTCGAGGGAGATCTCCCGGTCGAGCAGTTCGCCCTCGCGGTTGATGCCCGCGAGCAGCGTGGGGACGTCGTCGAGCTGCTCGCGAACGGCGTCGAGCTGGCCGAGGATGCGTCCGCGCAGCACGCGGAGCTCCTCGGTGAGGTCGCGCGCGTTGGCGACCTTCCGCTCGGACTGTTCGGTGGCGCGGGCGAGCCGTCGTTCGGCTTCCTGCGTGGCTTCCTCGATGCGGCGCTCGGCTTCGGCCTTACTCGTCCGTTCGAGTTCGTCGAGGGCTCCGAGCAGCTTCGTGCGACGCTCGGACATCGTGATCTCGAAGTCCTGCTGCACCTGCTCGCGCTTGGCCTCGGCCTCGGCGTCGAGTCGCTCGGCCTCCGCGCGGGCAGCAGCCACGATCCGCTCGGCCTCGGCGCGGGCCGCAGTCATCGTCCGCTCGTGCTCGGCCGCGAAGGCGACGCGGGTGTCCTCGAGTTCGGCGAGCTTCTTCTCGTAGTCGCCCCGGAGGCGGATGCCCTCCTGCTCCGCCAGCGAGATCATCTCGGCGGCGTCGGCCTCGGCGCGGGCCCGCAGCTCGGAGGCCTCGTCGGAGGCGAGACGCAGCATCCGGGAGATGCGGTCGCTCATGCCCTCGGCGGTGGTGGGCGGCACCGACAGACGGTCGACGTCCTTGCGGAGTTCGTCGATCTCGTTGCGGGCGTTCTCGAGCTGACGGGCCAGATCGCGGGCCTGCGCGGCGGCGGCGTCGCGGTCGGTGGCAGTCACGCGCAGCTCGGCCTCGAACCGGGCGAAGTAGTTGGTCACCTCGTCGCGGTCGAATCCCTTCCGCACGATGGAGAACGGCAGGTGGCTGGGTGCGCGATCACGATCGAAGACCATGGAGACAATCTACCCGGTCCCTGCGGGTACGACCCGGATGCGCTCCCGCCCCATCCGTCTTCGGGAGCGCACCGGAACGGCCGTCAGTGAGCGGGATGTGCAGCCGGCTCGACGAGCTCGACGAGGACGCCGCCCGCGTCCTTCGGATGCAAAAAGTTGATGCGCGAATCGGCGGTGCCGCGACGGGGTGCGTCGTACAGCAAGCGGACGCCGCGCTCACGAAGCGCAGTGGAGACGGCATCGATGTCGGAGACGCGGTAGGCAAGCTGCTGCAGACCCGGGCCATTGCGGTCGATGAACTTCGCGATCGTGGATTTCTCGTTCAGCGGGGCGAGCAGCTGGATCATGGTGGACCCTTCGAGGGTCCCCGGAACGGCCAGCATCGCCTCGCGCACGCCCTGCTCCTCGTTGACTTCCTCGTGGGTGGACACGAGACCGAGGTTCTCGGCGTACCAGGTGAGAGCGGCATCGAGGTCGGGCACTGCGATGCCGACGTGATCGATGGCGGTGACGAGTCCGGAAGCGAGAACGGACGCCGCCGGAGCGGATGTGGGAGAGGTCTCGGTCATGCTCTAGACGGTAGCGGTACCGTTGAGTGCACTCCTATCGGGATTCAGGTGAATATCCGAGTGGAGTTTTCCGATCACATGCCGATCTTTCGGAGGAATGTCCCGTGAGCAGTTCTGTCATCGTCGCCGGAGCCCGTACGCCCATGGGGCGTCTTCAAGGCTCGCTCAAGGATTTCTCCGGATCGGATCTCGGTGGCGTGGCGATCTCCGGTGCGCTCGAGCGCGCCGGTGTGGCTCCTGAGCAGGTCGAATACGTCATCATGGGCCAGGTGCTCACCGCCGGCGCCGGCCAGATCCCGGCCCGTCAGGCGGCCGTCGCCGCCGGCATCCCGATGGACGTCCCGGCGCTGACCATCAACAAGGTGTGTCTGTCGGGCATCAACGCGATCGCGATGGCCGACCAGCTGATCCGCGCGGGCGAGTTCGACGTCGTCGTCGCCGGCGGCCAGGAGTCGATGAGCCAGGCCCCGCACATGCTCGAGAAGTCCCGCGCCGGCTTCAAGTACGGCGACGTGACCCTGCGCGACCACATGGCCTACGACGGCCTGCACGACATCTTCACCGACCAGGCGATGGGCAACCTCACCGAGTCGGCCAACTCCGGCGACCGCTTCGTCTCCCGCGAGGAGCAGGACGCCTTCGCCGCCGCCTCGCATCAGAGGGCCGCCCGCGCCTGGAAGGACGGCCTGTTCGAGGACGAGGTCGTGCCGGTGTCGATCAAGCAGCGCAAGGGCGACCCGATCGTCTTCGCCGCCGACGAGGGCATCCGCCCGGAGACCACCACCGAGTCGCTCGGCTCGCTGCGTCCGGCCTTCTCGAAGGACGGCACCGTCACCGCAGGTTCGGCCTCGCAGATCTCCGACGGTGCCGCCGCGGTCGTCGTGATGAGCAAGGCCAAGGCCACCGAGCTCGGGCTGAGCTGGATCGCCGAGATCGGCCGCCACGGCGTCGTCGCCGGACCGGACTCGACCCTGCAGTCGCAGCCTGCACGGGCGATCGCCAAGGCCTGCGAGCGTGAGGGCGTCGACCCGAAGGACCTCGACCTGATCGAGATCAACGAGGCGTTCGCCGCCGTCGGCATCGTCTCAGCCCGTGAGCTGGGCATCGATCCCGCGAAGGTGAACGTCAACGGCGGTGCGATCGCGCTCGGCCACCCGCTCGGCATGTCGGGCGCGCGCATCGTGCTGCACCTGGCGCTCGAGCTGAAGCGCCGCGGCGGCGGTGTCGGCGCTGCCGCCCTGTGCGGTGGTGGCGGCCAGGGCGACGCGCTCATCGTGCGGGTGCCCGAGAACTGACCCCTTTCTCTAAAGCATGATCACGGCCCCGGCGCAAGCATGCCGGGGCCGTGATGTCTCTCACTGAACTACGGCTTGTCGTAGGCCTTTCGGCACAATGGCCGCATGACCAACATCCTCGACGTGTCCACGCCCGCGAAACGATTCCGGCTGATCGCGATCTGGGAAGCGGTGACCTGGCTCGCCCTCCTGATCGCCATGTTCTTCAAGTGGGTGCTCGGCTACGAAGAGGCCATCGCGATCCCGGGCATGGTGCACGGCGTGGCCGGCTTCATCCCGTTCGTGCTCATCGCGCTCCTCACGGCGTGGTCGTTGAAGTGGGATCTCAAGACGACCTTCCTCGCCCTCGTCTCGAGCGTGCCCCCGTTCGGCACGATCGTCTTCGAGCGCTGGGCCGTGCGCACCGGTCGCCTCGGAGAGCTGTCCGCTCCCGCCACCCGCGAGGACGCCACCGCGACCGTCTGACCTCACGGCGACGTCCCCCGGTCCGCGCAGCACGATTCGGACCACTCGTGACAAAATGGTGGACGTGACTCGACCCGGTTCCCGTCCAGCACGTTCTGCCGCCGTCGCCGCGGCGATGTCCGGCGCGGTGGATCTCTCACCGCTCAAGGAGAGGGCCTCCGCGCCGCCGCCTCCGCCTCCGTCCGGTGGCGACGGCGCCGCACCCGGTGCCATCGCCCCGATCGTGGACGTCACCGAAGCGACGTTCGAGACCGAGGTGCTGCAGCGGTCGATGCAGGTGCCCGTGATCGTCGACCTGTGGGCGACCTGGTGCGAACCGTGCAAGCAGCTCTCACCCGTTCTCGAGAAGCTCGCGAACGAGGCAAACGGTGCGTGGGTCCTTGCGAAGGTCGACGTCGACGCGAACCCGCGGATCGCCCAGGCCTTCGGCGTCCAGTCGGTGCCCACGGTCGTCGCGATCGCGGCCGGCCAGCCGCTCGCCGACTTCCAGGGCGTGCAGCCCGAGCCCGCGCTGCGTCAGTGGCTCGACGCCATCCGGAACGCCGTCGCAGGCAAGCTGTCGGGCCCGCCCGGCGCCGAGCCGGAGGAACAGCCCGCCGACCCGCGTTTCGAGGCTGCCGAGCAGGCACTCGAGAACGGCGACTTCGAGGGCGCCGAGGCGGCCTACCAGCTCGTCCTGAACTCCGAGCCGAACAACACCGAGGCGCAGGCCGCGCTGCGCCAGGTGCGTTTCCTGGCCCGCGCGAGCAAGATTCCCGAGGATGCGATCGAGCGCGCCGATGCCGCTCCGAACGACCTCGAAGCCCAGTTCACCGCGGCCGACGCCGAACTGTTCGCGCAGCAGCCGGAGGCGGCCTTCGGTCGTCTCATCGAGTTCGTGCGTCGCAGCGCCGGGGACGAACGCACTGCGGCACGCACCCGGCTCCTCGAACTGTTCGAACTGTTCGATGCCGCGGATCCGGTCGTGGTGTCGTCGCGCCGCAAGCTCGCGATGGCCCTCTACTGATCCGTACCGATCCGCCGGACCGGCCGCTCACCACTCGTGGTGGGCGGCCGGTGTCGTCTCAGCGGTAACGGCCGGTGCAGCCCGCCTCGCCGCCGAGGACGCCGGTGCGGAAGGCATCCACCCGCGCGAACCCGCTCGGCACCGTGTTGCCGTTGACGTCGCTCGCGGCCAGACCGTCGGTGAGCAGGCCCGAGACCGCCTCGTCGAGGTCGCCGGGGGACAGCCACACCAGCACCTGGCTCGGGTCGACGTTCGAGGCGAGGGTGCTGTCCGGGCTCAGCGCGGCACTGATGACCCCCGACAGGCACGCCGCCCGCAGCGCCGTGCGCGGCTCGGTGAGCGACTGGCCGGACTCCTTCTGCACCGCGAGAGCGTAGCGGGAGGCGACGAGCACGTAGGCGTTGTAGTCGCCGCGGACACCGGGATCGAAGCCGCTTCCCGGCGGGGCGGCCGTACCGCGCTCGCTCAGTGCCTCCATGTCGACGCCCACGGTGTTCGTCGCGGGGCAGTACGACACCGGTGAGGTGGCCCGGGCGTCCGAGCACCCGAGGTCGGCGCCCGACAGATCGAGTTGCGGCAGGGAGTCCAGGTCGAAGACCTGGTGGAACGACTCGAAGATCGCCTCGACCGACTCGTCGGTGACCGGCAGTTCGCCGTCGTCTGCGGAGTTGTAGTACTGCGGCAGGTCGGCGCGGCGCGACTCGATCTCGGCGGCGTCGATGCGTGCACATGAGCCGGCCCCGTCGGTGAATCCGATCTGCACGGCCGTCACGCGTTCGAAGGCCGAGCCGTGGATCGAGTCGGGGTCGTTCGGATCGGCGTCGCGGAAGAGCACCATCGACGCGAGCACGTTGTTCAGCCCGTCGGAGGTGTCGAGCTGGAAGTGCGTCGACCGGCCCTCCGCGACGTGCCGCATGAACGCACCGGCGAAACAGTCGGCCTGCTGCTCGAACACGATGCCGGGGTCGTCCTCGGCGACCAGCCCCGCCGTGTGCTGGACGGCGTGCCCGTATTCATGAGCGAGGACCGTCACCGCGGCCATCGGTCCGAAGCTGTCGATGAGCTGCGGCATCAGGTAGGTGCGGTCCCATCCGATCTCGTCACCACCGCTGCAGTAGGCCGCGTTGATGAAGTCGTAGGTGGGTTTGCCGCAGAAACGCGGGCCCCGTCGCTCGGACGGATCCCACGACACGATCGTCTCGACCGGGCGGAAGGTGCCCCGGGCGACCGACGCGAACTCCTGACGCCAGTACTCCTCGATGTCGGCGATCGCGTTGCCGGCCAGGACGTCGACGGGACCGCCGTCGGTGTTCTCGATCTCGATGTCCGCATCGGGCACCCCGCTGCGCGGACCCGACGCCCCGGAGGTGACGGGCAGCCCCGCCACGGTGAAGGGGTTGTCGTAGATCGACACCGCCGTTCCTTCGATCCGCTGGGCGCAACCCGCCAGCAGGACGACGGTCAGTGCGGGCACCACCAGTCGCGCGAACCGGTGCGTCCGTCGCATGTCGTTGTGCTCCTGTCGTCGGGCAGCGTCACCTCCGCAACGACAACCAGATGGCACCGTGCGCAGGCAAGGTCACCCGAGCCGAGGCGGGACGCCCGTGCCACGAATGTTCGTCGGCCTCCACGGCCCCGAAGTTGCCCGCTCCGTTGCCCTGGTAGGCGGTCGCGTCCGTGTTGAGCACTTCCTCCCACGTGCCCGGTTCGGGCAATCCGACACGATAGTCGCCGTAGGTCGTGCCCGAAAAGTTGTGCAGGCACGCGACCACCGAGCCGTCGCTGCCGTAGCGGAGGAACGACAGGACGTTGTTGTGCGCATCGTTGGCGTCGATCCACGAGTATCCGCCGGGCGTGGTGTCGAGCGTGTAGAGCGCCGGGTGCGAGCGGTAGATGCCGTTGAGATCGCACACCAGGCGGTGGATACCGGCGTGGAGCGGTTCGTCGAGCTGCCACCAGTCGAGGCCGCGTTCCTCGGACCACTCGGCGACCTGCCCGAACTCCTGGCCCATGAACAGCAACTGCTTGCCGGGATGCGCCCACATGTAGGCGAGCATCGACCGCAGGCCGGCTGCACGCGTGGCGTCGTCGCCCGGCAGTCGCGTCCACAGCGTGCCCTTGCCGTGGACGACCTCGTCGTGGCTGATGGGGAGTACGAAGTTCTCGCTCCACGCGTACACGAGCGAGAACGTGATCTCGTGGTGGTGGTAGGTGCGGTGCACGGGATCGCGGCCGAGATAGCCGAGGGTGTCGTGCATCCAGCCCATGTTCCACTTCATGCTGAAGCCGAGCCCACCGACGTTCGTCGAGCGGGTCACGCCCGGCCAGGAGGTCGACTCCTCCGCGACCGTCACGATCCCCGGATAGTGCTTGTGGACGGTGGCGTTGAGTTCCTGCAGGAACTCAACGGCCTCGAGGTTCTCGCGCCCGCCGTAGATATTCGGCGTCCAGCCGCCCTCGGGGCGCGAGTAGTCGAGGTACAACATCGAGGCCACGGCGTCGACGCGCAGACCGTCGATGTGGAACTCCTCGATCCAGTACAGGGCGTTGGCAACGAGGAAGTTCCGCACCTCGGGCCGGCCGTAGTCGAAGACGTAGGTGCCCCAGTCCAGCTGTTCGCCGCGGCGCGGATCGGGATGTTCGTACTGGGGGCTGCCGTCGAAGCGCGCGAGCGCCCACTCGTCCTTCGGGAAGTGGGCGGGCACCCAGTCCATGATCACGCCGATCCCGGCGGCGTGGAGACGGTCGACGAACGCGCGGAATTCGTCGGGAGTGCCGAACCGGGAGGTGGGAGCGTAGTAGGAGGTGACCTGGTAACCCCACGACCCGCCGAAGGGATGCTCGGCGACCGGCAGCAGCTCGACGTGCGTGAAACCGGTCTCGAGGATGTACTCGGCGAGCTGATCGGCGAGTTCGACGTAGTTCAGGCCCGGGCGCCACGAACCGAGGTGCACCTCGTAGACCGCCATCGGTTCCTGCCAGGGCTGCGCTTTCTCGCGGGTCGCGACCCAGTCGTCGTCGTTCCAGGTGTAGCGACTCTCCGTGACCCTCGACGCGGTCGCGGGGGGCACCTCGGTGGCGAACGCCATCGGGTCGGCCTTGTCGCGGACGGATCCGTCGCGGCCGTGCACCCGGTACTTGTACAGCGCGCCCGGTTCGACACCGGGAACGAAGACCTCCCAGACACCGCTCGAGCCGAGCACCCGCATCGGGGCGGTGCGTCCACCCCAGCCGTCGAAGTCGCCGACGACGGTGACCCCGCGTGCGCCCGGTGCCCACACGGCGAAGGACGTGCCCGTCACCGGGCCGTCCGGGGTCTCATAGGTCCGCGGATGGGCGCCGAGCACCTCCCACAGCCGTTCGTGCCGGCCCTCGCTCAGCAGGTGACGGTCGAGCTCGCCCAGCGTCGGCATGAAGCGGTAACCGTCCGCGACGACCTCGACGTGATCGAACGGGTAGGTCACCACGAGCCGGTAGTCGGCGAGATCGAAGACCGGGATCAGGGCGCTGAAGACGTCCTCGCCCACGGGTTCGAGCGGATGGTCGCGACCACCGATCCGGGCGGCGACCTTCTCGGCCCCGGGGCGCAGTGCCCGGATGACCGTCCCCTCCGGATGCGAATGGGCCCCGAGCACCGCGTGCGGATCGTGGTGCTCACCGGCGGCGAGCAGGTCGAGGTCCTCCGGTCGCGGGCTGTGGCGCCGGCGCGGAACATCGGCGCCCGGCGTCTGGGGCGGCACGGTCACGACTGCCTCCTGTAGGCGAGCGTTGTGCGGGTGGGGATGCCGATCGGGGGCAGGACCAGGATGTGCGCCACCGCCCGCCACGGCTCGAGGCGCACGTAGTTGGCCTGTCCCCACGAGTACTGTTCCCCACTCACCTCGTCGTAAACAGGGAAGTGGTCGTGCCAGTCGTGCCCGATCGCCGGCATGTCGAGCCAGACCGTGCCCTGTTCGGCCCCATAGGGGTTGAGGTTGATCACCGTGAGGACGCAGTCCCCGGTGGACGGATCGAACTTCGAGTAGGCGATGAGCGCGTCGTTGTCGACGTGGTGGAAGGCGATGTTGCGCAGTTGCTGCAACGCCGGATGCGCGCGCCGGATGCGGTTGAGGGTGGTCAGCCACGGTTCGAGCGACTCGCCGCGCCGGCGTGCCTCGTCGTATCGGCGCGGCCGCAACTGGTACTTCTCCGAGTCGAGGTACTCCTCGCTGCCCGGCCGCACCGCGAGGTGCTCGAACAGTTCGTACCCCGAGTAAACGCCCCACGAGGGAGCCAGGGTGGCGGCGAGCGCCGCGCGCAGCGCGAACATGCCCGGTCCGCCGTGCTGCAGGGTCTCGTGCAGGATGTCGGGGGTGTTGACGAACAGGTTCGGCCTGGCCTCGTCGGCCTTCGCGGCGATCTCGGTACCGAACTCGGTGAGCTCCCATTTCGCGACCCGCCACGTGAAATACGTGTAGGACTGCGTGAATCCGCGTCGCGCGAGCCCATACATGCGGGCGGGCCGGGTGAACGCCTCCGACAGGAACAGCACGTCGGGATCGGTGCGCTTGATCTCGGCGATGAGCTGCTCCCAGAAGTTCGGGGGCTTGGTGTGCGGATTGTCGACGCGGAAGATGTCGACGCCCAACCGGATCCAGTGCCGGACCACGCGCAGGACCTCGGCGTAGATGCCCTCGGGGTCGTCGTCGAAGTTGATCGGATAGATGTCCTGGTACTTCTTGGGCGGGTTCTCCGCATACGCGATCGTGCCGTCGGGCAGCACGGTGAACCATTCCGGATGCTCACGCGCCCACGGGTGGTCGGGGGCGCACTGCAGGGCGAGATCGAGGGCGACCTCGAGCTCGAGTTCCTTCGCGCGGGCGACGAAATCGCGGAAGTCCTGCTCGGTGCCGAGTTCGGGGTGGATGGCGTCGTGGCCGCCCTCGTCGGAACCGATCGCCCAGGGCGACCCGACGTCGTCCGGGCCGGCGACGAGGGTGTTGTTCGGTCCCTTGCGGTTGACCTTGCCGATCGGATGGATCGGGGGGAGGTAGACGACGTCGAAGCCCATCGCCGCGATGCGCGGCAGATCTGCGGCGGCCGTGGCGAAGGTGCCGTGCCGCGGGGTTCCGTCCTCGTACCAGCCTCCGGTGGACCGGGGAAAGAACTCGTACCAGGAGCCGAACAGCGCGCGGCGACGATCGGCGAACGCCGTGAACGCCTTTCCACGCGTGATCAGCTCGCGGAGCGGATGGGCGCGGAGGATCTCGGTGACGTCGGGGGCGAAGGCCGGGGCGATGCGCTCGGCCAGCGGACGGTCGGAGCGCAGGGACGCAGCGACCGCGAGGAGAGCGGGACGGTTGCCGCGCGGTGCGCCCTTCGCGGCCTTCTCGAAGATCCGTGCGCCGACCTCGAGGTCGTTCGCGAGTTCGGCGGCGTCCTGCCCGGCGTCGGTCTTCGCGGTGACCGCGTGCCGCCAGGTCGCCACCGGGTCGCTCCACGCCTCGACCCGGTAGGTCCACGCACCGACGCTCGTGGGGGAGAAGGTGGCGTGGAAGGTGTCGGGTTCGGTGCCCGGAACCATCGGGATCCGCACCAGCCTGCCGGCGGATTCGGGATCGTCGGCCGGTCCTCGAACGGCGAGTGTCGCGGCGATCGCGTCGTGGCCCTCGCGCCACACCACGGCGGAGACCGGCACCACCTCCCCGACGACCGCCTTCGTCGGATAACGCCCTCCGTCGATGGAGGGTTGTACGTCGTCGATGGCGAGCCGACCTGTCACGCTAGCTCCGTTCCGTGCGGGTCCGGGTGGACGAGCAGGGCCGATGGGGGCAACGACCGTGTCTCGAACCACCGTAATGGAGGTCGCGCCGCGCGGCTGTGCATGCGGCGGGACCCGCGAAGGATCCCCTCTGCAGCGGCGAAATTATCTGTAACTCACCGTTCACTTCAATTGACCGGACGGCAACACCCCGCTCCCTACTGTTTGTTCTGCAAGACGACAACAGCCTCCTCGGAGGCACGACGAACGGAAGAACACATGGGTCTGGTTGCCGGGCTGATCGGAGTCGTCGGAGACCTGCTGCACCTGCTCCTCGGCGGACTCTGAG
The DNA here is from genome assembly GCF_001886355.1 of Rhodococcus sp. 2G. NCBI lineage: Bacteria > Bacillati > Actinomycetota > Actinomycetes > Mycobacteriales > Nocardiaceae > Rhodococcus > Rhodococcus sp. 2G. Next base: position 991,603 of record NZ_CP018063.1, read on the forward strand.
TCCACCGGTCGACGGGAGGTCGGCCGCAGGAGAGAAGGCCCCGCGGTGTGGCCCTCTCCGGGTGCCGGGCGATCCTGTCCGCGACCGGCATGGATCCGGGCACATGAGATCCGCCGCCCGGCCGTCACGAAGCTCGGTCGGTCGGTAGTGTGCACCCCGTGAAAGCACTGCGCCGGTTCACCGTACGAGCCCATCTTCCCGAGCGGCTGGCTGCGCTGGGAGCCCTGACGGCCAACCTCAGATGGTCGTGGCATCCGCAGACCCAGGACCTGTTCGAATCGGTCGACCCGGACCTGTGGCGCCGGTGCAGCAATGACCCTGTCCGACTGCTCGGCGAGGTGCCGCCGGCCCGACTCGATGCGCTCGCCGAGGACGGCGACTTCCTCGCCCGGCTCGACGCCGCTGCCGCCGACCTCGAGCACTACCTCACCCGCCCCCGCTGGTTCCAGGAACAGCAGGAGCGCGGCACGACACTGCCCGCCGGCGTCGCCTACTTCTCCATGGAGTTCGGTGTCACCGAGGTGCTGCCGAACTACTCCGGCGGCCTCGGAATCCTTGCCGGCGACCACCTCAAGGCCGCCTCCGATCTCGGCCTGCCGCTCATCGGCGTCGGCCTGCTCTACCGGTCCGGCTACTTCCGGCAGTCGCTCAGCGCCGACGGATGGCAGATGGAGCACTACCCCTCCTACGACCCGCAGGGCCTGCCGCTGCGACTGCTCACCGAGGCCGACGGCACCGCCGCGCTTGTGCAGGTCGCCGTGCCGGGCGGGCGCACACTCGACGCGCGAATCTGGATCGCCCAGGTCGGGCGCGTCCCGCTGCTGCTGCTCGACTCCGACATCCCGTCCAATGACGAGGAGCTGTGCGGGGTCACCGACCGCCTCTACGGCGGCGACCAGGACCACCGCATCAAGCAGGAGATCCTCGCCGGCGTCGGCGGTGTCCGCGCGGTGCGCGCCTACACGCGCATCCACGGCCTGCCCGACCCCGATGTCTTCCACATGAACGAGGGACACGCGGGCTTCCTCGGCGCCGAACGCATCCGCGAACTCGTCACCGGCGCCGGACTCGACTTCGACGAAGCGCTCGCCGCCGTGCGGGCCGGCACGGTCTTCACCACCCACACCCCCGTGCCCGCGGGTATCGACCGCTTCCCGATCGATCTCGTGCGCCACTACTTCTCGGGCACCAACGGCGAGAACGAGTCGGCACTGTTGCCCGGCCTCACCGTCGACCGCATCCTCGCGCTCGGACGCGAGAGCAACCCGAACGTGTTCAACATGGCACATCTCGGTCTGCGCCTCGGCCAGCGCTGCAACGGTGTGTCGAAGCTGCACGGCGAGGTCAGCCGCGGCATGTTCGAAGGACTGTGGCCCGGATTCGACGCCGCCGAAGTGCCCATCGGCTCGGTCACCAACGGTGTGCACGCCCCCACCTGGGCCGCGCGCGAATGGATCGCGCTCGCCAACCGCCTCGCCGGACCCGACCGCGTCGAGGAGGCCCGCGGCTGGGAACTGCTCCAGACCATCGACCGCAAGGAACTGTGGTCCACCCGGAACGCGCTGCGCGCCCAGCTCGTCGCCGAGGTGCGTCGCCGGCTGCGCGAGTCGTGGCTCGAACGCGGCGCCACCGAGGCCGAACTGGGCTGGATCGAGTCGGTCTTCGATCCGAACGTCCTCACCGTCGGGTTCGCGCGGCGCGTGCCCACCTACAAGCGCCTCACCCTGATGCTGCGCGACCCCGAACGGCTGCGCGCCCTGCTGCTCGACGACGAACGGCCCGTGCAGCTCGTCGTCGCCGGCAAGAGCCACCCCGCCGACGACGCCGGCAAGGCGCTCATCCAGCAGGTCGTGCGGTTCGCCGACGAGTACGACGTGCGGCACCGAATCGTCTTCCTGCCCAACTACGACATGTCGATGGCGCGCTATCTGTACTGGGGTTGCGATGTGTGGCTGAACAACCCGCTGCGCCCGCTCGAGGCGTGCGGTACGTCGGGCATGAAGTCGGCTCTCAACGGCGGTCTCAACCTGTCCATCCGCGACGGATGGTGGGACGAGATGTTCGACGGCGAGAACGGCTGGGCCATCCCCACCGCCGACGGGGTCGACGACACCCGCCGCGACGATCTCGAGGCCGCCGCGCTGTACGAGTTGCTCGAACGCTCGGTGCTGCCGCGCTTCTACGACCGCGACTCCGACGGTGTGCCGGCCCGCTGGATCGAGATGGTGCGCCACACGCTCGAGGATCTCGGCCCGAAGGTGCTCGCCTCGCGCATGGTGCGCGATTACGCCGTCGACTACTACATCCCCGCGGCCGCGGCAGCCTCGAAGGTGACCGCCTACGACTACGCGGGTGCGCGGGCGCTGGCCGACTACCGGCACCGCATCGAGGCGGCGTGGCCGGGAGTGCGTGTCGCGCAGGTCGATTCGACGCCGATCCCGGACGTGCCGCAGATCGGCCTGCCGCTGGGGCTGACCGCGCACGTCCAGCTCGGCGACCTCACCCCGGAAGACGTCGAGGTGCAGGCCGTGGTCGGGCGCGTGGGCTCCGACGACACGATCGGCGACCCCGTCACCGTGCCGATGCAGCACATCGGTACCGACCCGCTGGGAGAGGAGTTCACCGCGACCGTGCCGCTGCCGCTCGCCGGCGCCGTCGGCTACACGGTGCGGGTGCTGCCCAGGCACGGGCTGCTCGCCTCACCCGCCGAACTCGGCATGGTCGCGCTCCCGTAGGAGATCAGGACCCGCCGGGTGCTCAGCCGCGCAGACGCGTGAGTGCCCGGCGGACCACCGCCGGATCGGCCGTCTCCCAGAACGGCGGCAGCGACGCGCGCAGATAACCGCCGTACCGTGCGGTCGCCAGGCGCGAGTCGAGCACCGCCACCACGCCCCGGTCGTCGGTGCTGCGCAACAGTCGCCCGACACCCTGCGCCAACAGCAGAGCGGCGTGATTGGCGGCGACCGCCATGAACCCGTTGCCGCCGCGAGCCTCCACGGCGCGCTGCCGGGCGACCAGCAGCGGATCGTCGGGGCGGGGGAACGGAATCCGGTCGATGATCACCAGCGACAGCGACGGGCCCGGAACGTCGACGCCCTGCCACAGCGACAGGGTGCCGAACAGGCTCGTCGCGTCGTCGGCTGCGAACTTCTCGACCAGCGCGCCGGTCGCGTCGTCGCCCTGGCACAGGATCGGCGTGTCGAGACGCTCGCGCAGCGCCTCGGTGGCGGCCTTCGCGGCGCGCATCGAGGAGAACAACCCGAGCGTGCGCCCCTCGGCGGCGGTGACCAGTTCGGCGATCTCGTCGAGATGCGAGGGCGGCAGACCGTCGCGGCCGGGTGGCGTCAAATGCTTGGCGATGTAGAGGATGCCCGCCTTCGCGTGATCGAAGGGCGACCCCACGTCGATCCCATTCCACGCGAGATCGCCCTTGTCGGAAGGAGGTTCGGCACCCGACGCGGAGGTGGTGTCGCTGCGGGCCGGCGACTGCGGCGGCAGACCCCAGTTGACCGCGAGGCCGTCGAACGACCCGCCGACCGTGAGGGTCGCGGACGTGAGGACGACGGTGGACTCACCGAACAACCGGCTGCGCAACAACCCACCGACCGACAGCGGCGCGACCCGCACGGTGCGGCGCACGTTGCCGCGGAACTCGTCGGCGGCAAGCCACACGACGTCGGGTCGCTGCGAAGGGTCTCGCTGCTCGAAGGTCGTCAGCACCCGGACCGCGCAGTCGTGCACCTCGTCGATCTCCGCGAGCGCCTGACTGCGGGCCGCGGCGACCTCGGGATCGGTGCCGGGCTTGGCCGGTCCGATCGCCGTGTGTACGGCCCAGGCGGCATCGCGGATCGAGGCCAGCGCGGCCGCCGCGCCCTCGGGCAGTTCGTCCCAGCGCCCAGCCGGCAGTTCTTCGAGGAACGACTCCCAGTTCTCGGCGGCACCGTCGAGCCGGTCGATCTCCTGGTCCTCGACGAGCTTGACGCAGCGCCGCGCAGCCGCCGACACCGTGCCCGGCGACAACTCGGCCGTGGCGACGTTCGTGATCCGATCGACGAGTTCATGGGCCTCGTCGACGACCACGACATCGTGCTCGGGCAGGATCGAGATGCCGGTGATCGCATCGATCGCGAGCAGCGCGTGGTTGGTGACGACCACATCGACCTGCGCGGCCTCGGCGCGCGCGATCTCGGCGAAGCAGTCTTCTCCCACCGGGCACCGCGACTTGCCGAGGCACTCGCGGGCGGTGACGGACAGCTGACGCCACGCCTGATCGGAGACACCGGGGGACAGGTCGTCGCGGTCGCCGGTCTCGGTGGTGGACGACCACTCCGTCACCCGCCGCACTTCGCGGCCGATGCGCGAGAGGGCGAACGCGTCGAACAGTTCGGCGTCGGGCGTCTCCTCGGCGAGACCGGTATGGATCTTGTTCAGGCACAGGTAGTTTCCGCGACCCTTGAGGATCGCGAAACGCGGGCGACGGCCGAGCGAACCGGCGAGGGCGTCGGCGAGTCGCGGCAGGTCGCGCTCGACGAGCTGCCGCTGCAGCGCGATGGTCGCGGTGGAGACCACCACGGTGCGACCCGTCTTCACCGCGTAGCGGATGCTCGGCACGAGATAGGCCAGCGACTTGCCGGTACCCGTGCCGGCCTGCACGGCGAGGTGTTCGCCGGTATCGATGCTGTGCGCGACGGCCGAGGCCATCGTCAGCTGGTTGCGCCGCTCCTTACCGCCCAGCGCGTGCACCGCGGTTCGCAGCAATTCTGGGACTTCGGGGAGATCCGGCACCGGCACAGGCTATCGGTCCCCACCGTCACCTTCGGTCTGCGGCCCAGCTACCGGTGACTTCGGTGATATCGGTGACGCCGGGAAGGTCGGTGACCAGCTCGACACCGGCCTCGCGCATCCGCTCGAGGGCTGGGCGGATCGTCGTCTCCGACACCCCGGCGGTGTACGGCAGCAGCACCCGGGCGCCGAAACCCTCCGCGATCGCGTCGAGCGCGGTGGCCCGCACACAGTGGTCGGTGGCGATCCCGACGATGTCGACGTCCGTCACGCCGCGGTCGCGCAACCACGACGCCAACGTCGTGCCCTCGTCGTCGATTCCTTCGAAGCCCGAATAGGCGGCGTCGTCGGCACCCTTCGAGAAGACGGCCTCGAACCGGTCCGTAGTCAGTTCCGGGTGGAAGTCCGCGCCCGGCGTCCCTGCCCGGCAGTGCGGCGGCCACGAGTCGACGAAATCGGGTTCGGGAGAGAAGTGGTCTCCGGGATCGACGTGGTGGTCGCGGGTTGCGGCGATGTACGCGTAGTCGTCACCGTGCGCCTGCAGGAACCGGGTGATGTCGGACGCCACCCGCGAGCCGCCCTCCACGGCGAGCGACCCGCCCTCGCAGAAGTCGTTCTGGACGTCGACCACCAGCAATGCGCGCATGGCACTCACCCCTCACGGACGAAGCGGGTGGGGATGGCGGGATCCCCGGCCGAGATCGTCAGACCCTCCCACGGCAGACGCACCATGCCCTGCCGGAGGTACTCACGGCTCTCCTCCAGGGTAGGCAGATCGCCGACCGCCTCGCCGCCGCGGACCAGCGGGATCATCAGTTCGTGGACCTGTGAACCCTCGCCCGGCGGGACCTGCTCGGCGCGGGCCGGGTACACGACCTCCTCGACGAGCGTGCCCGTCCTCCGCGCGTACCGGACGGCCCGCTTCGCGCCCCCTCGGGACTCCTTCGACGCACTGCGCTTCTCGACCGCGAGGCCATCGACCTCCACGAGCTTGAAGACCATGCCCGCCGTCGGAGCCCCCGAGCCGGTCACCAGCGAGGTGCCGACGCCGTAGCCGTCGACCGGTTCGGCGCGCAGACCCGCGATCCCGTATTCGTCGAGATCACCGGACATCACGATCTTCGTGCGGGTCGCGCCGAGTCCGTCGAGTTGTTCGCGCACCTGGCGGGCGAGCACACCGAGATCGCCCGAATCGATCCGCACGCCACCGAGTTCGGGGCCGGCCACCGCGATCGCCGTGTTCACGCCCTCGGTGATGTCGTAGGTGTCCACCAGCAGGGTCGTGCCCACACCGAGACTCTCGACCTGGCTGCGGAAGGCGGACGCCTCGTCGCGACCAGCCGTCGTGGTGTGCAGCAGGGTGAACGCGTGCGCGGCGGTACCCGCTGCGGGGATGCCGTATCGCTGCGCGGCCTGCAGATTGGACGTCGAGTCGAAGCCCGCGAGATAGGCCGCGCGCGCCGCGGCGACCGCCGCTTCCTCGTGGGTACGCCGCGACCCCATCTCGATGAGCGCGCGGCCGTCGGCCACACTCACCATGCGCGCCGCCGCGGAGGCGATCGCGCTGTCGTGGTTGAAGATCGACAGCGTCAGCGTCTCGAGTAGCACACACTCGGCGAAGGTGCCGCTCACCGACAGGATCGGTGAACCCGGGAAGTAGAAGTCGCCCTCGCGGTAGCCGTCGATGTCGCCGGAGAACCGGAAGTCGCGCAGCCACTCGACGGTGCGCGGAGCGAGAAAACCGGCGGCGAGTTCGAGTTCGGCCTCGTCGAACCGGAACGATCCGAGTGCCTCGATCAACCGCGCGGTGCCTGCGACGACGCCGTACCGCCGGCCCGGGGGAAGACGCCGGGCGAAGACCTCGAAGACGCACGGGCGGTCGCCCGTGCCGTCCGCCAGGGCAGCCTCGAGCATGGTCAACTCGTACTTGTCCGTGAACAGTGCGGTGCCGGGACGACCGGCACGGTGAATGGCTTCGGGCACCCGATCACTGTAGAGCCACGGCCTCCGAGGCGGGTTTTTCGCCGTGCTCCGAAGTCGTACCCTGGGAACATGGCGCCGTGTAGTACGACCACTCCGCTCGACGTCCGATTCATGGCCGGCCAGGCCGTTCCGGCCATGGCGGGACAGGCCGTTCCGGCCGAGGCCGAAATCGTCGAGGAGATCGAAGCGGTCGACAGGCCATGGGTGACCGTGGTCTGGGACGACCCCGTCAACCTCATGCACTACGTGACGTTCATCTTCCAGAAGCTGTTCGGGTACAGCAAGGCCAAGGCCACCGAGCTCATGCTCAAGGTCCACAACGAGGGCAAGGCCGTCGTGTCGAGTGGTTCGCGTGACAAGATGGAACACGACGTGCAGCGTCTGCACGCCGCCGGACTGTGGGCGACGATGCAACGCGACGAATGATCCCCACAGGAGGGCCCGACCGACGTGCGGCAGTGGACCAGGAAGAACTCGCTCAGCGGCCCCAAGCTCCGGTCGGAGATGGACGCCCACGAAGCGTCGGTGCTGCGGTCGCTCGTGTCCTCCGTGCTGGGCATGCTCGAGGAACGCGCCGGACAGGCCCCGCAGGACGACCTCGCGGCGCTGACCGGCCTGCGCACCGGTAACGCCACCCCGCCCGAGATCCCGGCGCTGCGACGACTCCTTCCCGACTTCCACCGCCCCGACGCCGATGCCGTCGCCGATGTCGGCGACGACGCCGCCGACCTCAACGGTGCGATGCGGAGCCTGCACGAACCGAGCATCATCGATGCGAAGCTCGCCGCCGGCGCGGTCATCCTGCGCACCGTGCCCGAAGGCGGCGGCAAGGTGGTGCTCAATCCCGAACAAGCCGAAGCCTGGCTGTACGGGCTCAACGACGTGCGGCTCGCGCTCGGCACCACCCTCGGCATCGACGCCGACACCCCCGACGTCCTCGACGACGACGATCCGCGTGCCCCGCATCTCGACGTCTACCACTGGCTGACATGGATGCAGGACTCCCTCGTCCAGGCGCTTCAGCCGTGACCGTGCCGGGGCCGACCGATTCGCTGCTCGACGTGGCGGGTCTGAGTGTCGGCCATTGGCAGCGCCTCGATCCCGAGGTCACCGTCGGCACCCCCGAGATTCCCGGTACGGGCGCCGCCACGGGATGCACCGTCGTGCTCGCCGACCCGTCCGCCGTCGCATCGGTGGACGTGCGCGGCGGGGGACCGGGCACCCGGGAGACCGACCTGCTCGATCCGAGTCATTCCGTGCAGCGTGTCGACGCGGTCCTCCTCACCGGTGGCAGCGCATACGGGCTGGCCGCCGCCGACGGCGTGATGCGCTATCTCGAGAAGAACGGCAAGGGCATCCCGATGGGCGCGCCCGGCGCGGTCGTCCCGATCGTCCCCGGCGCCGTCATCTTCGACCTGCCGGTGGGTCAGTGGTCCGCGCGCCCGACCGCCGATTCCGGATGCACCGCCGCGGCCACCGCCAGCTCCACGCACCTCGAGCGCGGCAGCGTCGGTGCCGGCACCGGTGCCCGCGCCGGGGCGCTCAAGGGCGGCATCGGCTCGGCGAGCGTGCGGATCACGGACGGTCCCGCGACCGGGGTGACCGTGGCGGCACTGATGGTCGCCAACCCCGTCGGCTCGGTGTTCGACCCCGTGACCGGACTGCCCTGGGGCGTCGACGCCGCGCGAGCCGAAGAACTCGGACTGTCGTCGCCCTCCGCGGCGGATCTGGCCGCGGCCCGCGCGCTCGGCGACAAGGGCACCGTCCTGAACACCACGATCGGTGTGGTCGCCACCGACGCACCGCTGTCGAAGGCGGCGTGCCGTCGCGTCGCGGTCACCGGGCACGACGGTCTCGGCCGCGCGATCCGTCCCGCGCACTCACCGCTCGACGGCGACACGATCTTCGCCCTCTCGACCGGCACCGCCGACGTCTCCGACGCACTGGGCGACGCCCCGTCGATCCTGGCCTTCGCCGCCGAACTGCCGATCCTCGCCGCGGTGTGCGAGGCCGCCGCGGTGGTGGTCGAACGCGCGATCGTCGATGCGATCCTGTCCGCGACCTCCGTGGCCGACATCCCCGCCTATCGCGACGTGCTGCCCTCGGTCTTCGGCCACTGACCGGTACGTGACGGCAGAATGGTGCCATGACCATTCCCAGCGGCACCGGCGCCGACACTCGCATCCGGCCGATCTGGCAACGTGCCGGACTGTGGATCGGCGGGTTCGTCGCGATGCTCTACGGCATCGAGACCGTCGATGCGGTGCTCCCCGCCGATCTCGACGCGGCCGGTGTCGAACCCCGCACCGCCGACGGGCTGTGGGGCGTGCTGTTCGCGCCGATCCTGCACGCCGACTGGGCCCACCTCACCGCCAACACCGTGCCCGCGCTCGTCCTCGGCTTCCTGGTGCTGCTCTCCGGCATCGGGCGCGGCCTGGCCGCGACCGCGATCATCTGGGTCGTCGCAGGAGTGGGGACGTGGCTGATCGCGGGCTCGGGCGAGACCCACATCGGAGCGTCGAGCCTGATCTTCGGGTGGCTCACCTATTTGATCGTGCGCGGAGTGTTCACCCGCAAGGCCGGGCAGATCCTGCTGGGAGTCGTGGTGCTGTTCCTCTACGGCGGCATGCTGTGGGGGGTGCTGCCGAGCGAACCGTGGATCTCCTGGGAAGGGCACTTCTTCGGTGCGGTCGGCGGCGTTCTCGCGGCGTGGGCGCTGTCCGCGGACGCGCGTCGCGCCCGTCGCACCACCCCCTCGGTCGTGCCGCGCTGACCACCCGCGCCGACAACCCGCCGATCGACCGCGCGAAGTGGCCGAACGATCCGCGCGTCACACCTTCCCGGCCACTGTGAGTCTGCGCCGCAATACGCGCGTTGGCTTCATCGAGGGACCTTCGGCATGGCAGCATGGCTGATATGCGCATGACCGTTCTGGGGTGCTCGGGCAGTGTGGCCGGGCCGGATTCCGCAGCCTCCGGCTACCTGCTGACGGCACCGGACACCCCGCCCCTGGTCATCGACTTCGGTCCCGGCGTCCTCGGCGCGCTTCAGCGCCACGCCGACCCCGGCGAAGTGTCGATCCTCCTGTCCCATCTGCACGCCGATCACTGCCTCGACCTGCCCGGTCTGCTGGTCTGGCGCCGCTACTCGCCGTCCCCGCCGCAGGGCCGCGTCCTCACCTACGGTCCCGCCGGCACCGCCCACCGCATCGGTGTGGCGTCCGCGGAGATCCCCGGCGAGGTCGACGACGTCAGCGACACCCTGGACGTCCGGATGCTCGGCGACGGCGAGCAGATCCGGTTCGGGAGCCTGACCATCTGCCCCGGCCGCGTCCACCACCCGCCGGAGGCCTACGGCTTCCGCATCACCAGCGACTCCGGCCGCACCCTCGTCTACACCGGCGACACCGGCATGTGCGATTCGGTCGTCGAACTCGCCCGCGGCGCCCACGTGCTGCTCGCCGAGGCGTCGTGGACCCACGCGCCGGGGGAACGCCCCGAGGGCGTGCACCTCTCGGGCACCGAGGCCGGTCGCGTCGCGGCCCTCGCCGGTGTCGGCGAACTCCTCCTGACCCACATTCCGCCGTGGACCTCCCGCGAGGACGTCATCGCCGAGGCCAAGGCCGAGTACTCCGGACCGGTCCACGCGGTCACCGCCGGAGACGTGTACCGCATCTGAAAGGCCCGCCCCCGGATCGCCTAGGCTCGGACGAGTGACGACACGAGAAGACGGCAGAGCGGACGACGAACTCCGGAGCATTCGCATCACCCGGGGTTTCACCAACCACCCGGCGGGCTCCGTGCTCGTCGAATTCGGACAGACCCGCGTGATGTGCACCGCCAGCGTCGAGGAAGGCGTGCCGCGGTGGCGTAGGGGCTCCGGTCTCGGCTGGCTCACCGCCGAGTACGCGATGCTTCCCGCCGCCACCCACACTCGCAGCGGACGCGAATCGGTCAAGGGCAAGCTCGGCGGCCGCACCCAGGAGATCAGCCGGCTCGTCGGCCGGTCGCTGCGCGCATGCATCGACCTCGCCGCCCTTGGCGAGAACACCATCGCGATCGACTGCGACGTGCTGCAGGCCGACGGAGGCACCCGCACCGCGGCGATCACCGGCGCTTATGTCGCACTGTGCGACGCGGTGACCTACCTGCGTGCCGCGGGCAGCCTCGCCGACCCGCAGCCCATCTCGTGCCAGATCGCCGCCGTCAGCGTCGGCGTGGTCGACGGACGTGTCCGTCTCGACCTGCCCTACGAGGAGGACGTGCGCGCCGAGGTCGACATGAACGTCGTCGCCACCGAGACAGGCACCCTCGTCGAGGTCCAGGGCACCGGCGAAGGCGCGACCTTCCCGCGTTCCACGCTCGACGCGATGCTCGACTCCTCGCTCGCCGGCATCGAGGAACTGTGCCGGATCCAGCGCGAGGTGCTCGCCGAGCCGTACCTGGGCACCCTGCCCGAGCCGGTCGAGGCGGAGGTCGTCAAGAAGAAGTTCGGAGTCTGACGTGCGGGTGCTGGTCGCAAGTCGCAACGCGAAGAAGCTGCGCGAACTGCAGCGCGTGCTCGACCGCGCCGGGATCGACGGCATCGAACTCGTAGGTCTCGACACCGTCCCGCCCTACCCGGAGGCACCCGAGACGGGGGAGACCTTCGAAGCGAACGCCGGAGCCAAGGCCCGCGACGGCGCAGCCGCCACAGGGATGCCCTGCGTCGCCGACGACTCCGGTCTCGAGGTCGACGCCCTGCGCGGCATGCCCGGCGTGCTCTCGGCGCGCTGGAGCGGACGCCACGGCGACGACGAGGCGAACACCGCACTGCTGCTCGGCCAGATGCAGGATGTGCCGGACGAGCGTCGCGGCGCGGCCTTCGTGTCGGCGTGCGCGCTCGTGGTGCCGTCGGACGACGGATTCGTCACGACCGTCGTGCGCGGCGAATGGCGCGGCAGCATCGTGCGCGAGCCGCGCGGCGAGAACGGTTTCGGCTACGACCCGGTCTTCCGCCCCGAAGGCGAGGAACGCACCGCCGCGGAACTGTCCGCGGAGGAGAAGGACGCACAGTCGCATCGAGGACGGGCACTCGCCCAGCTCGTGCCCGTCCTCGCTGCGCTCGCCGCAAGCGCCTGATTCGCGGCTCGCCGCGAATCGCTAACGCGCGCCGGCCTGCGTCCCACGCTCCTCGCACACGGGTTCCGCGGCGCCGGTATCCGATGCAGCAACAGCGTCGGATGCCGGCGCCGCAGTCGTCCCGGTCGTCGGTTGCGTATCCGGTTCGACGGGTTCGGCCGCCTCGTCGCCGCGGGAGAGTTCACCGCCCACAACGGGCCAGCCCGCAGCGACCAGCTGCTCACGGACGCGCTCGACGTCCTGCGGGTCCGGTTCCTCGTGGATCACCCCTGCCACGATCTTCCGCAGGGTGTCGTGGTCGACCTGCCGCTCCGGGTGCTCGGACGCGGTCGCCGCCGCCGTCTCGATCGCCTCGAGAAGTTCCTCGTCGGTGAGCCGACGCTCGAGCACGGCAAGCAACGCGAAGTGATCCTTGGCCGGGATCCCCTCGGGATATCCCGCACGCAACCAGTCCAGTACCACCCGTGGATTCCAACGCGCCATCGCCGCCTCCTCACTCACCGTCCCGCATCGGACCCTTCGAACCGAAGGGTCCGGCGGAAACCCCTGTCAGGGTCACAGGGTTCCCGCCACGATAGCGAGGAACACCTGGTTCGCCCCGTCAGGGGAGCGACATGTCCCGCAGATACGCCGTGACCATGGCGGTGAGCTCGTCGGCCACGACGTCCCGATCCACCGGGGGACGGTCGAGAACACAGGAGACGGCCACGTTCTCGACCGTGCGCACGAAGATCCACGCGATCGCCTCCACAGGGCGGCTACCGCGTCCGCGGAGATGGAAACGCAGCCACATGGTCCTGACGAGATCGGCTCCCGGGCGCCGGTTGCTCGAACACCTCGGCGACCGTGCGGCACGCCGCGAACTGGCACCGAAGTTCGGTCCCGCGAAGCCGGACGTGGGTGCCCTGCAGGTATGACGAAAGCGGCCGCGGGAGGAGCATCGTGCTCCTCCCGCGGCCGCTTCGATCGGGAACTCGCGACGCGCGCCTACCGCGCAGATCAGCTCGCGTCGTGGGACGAGAGTTCGTCCCCTGCCCTGTCGTCCCCTGCCCTGTCGTCCCCTACCCTGTCGTTCTCTGCCCTGTCCGTCTCCTCGAGGACCCAGCGCATCTCGACGACCGTGCCCTTCGGGCCGGCCGAGACCTGGACGTCGCTGGCCAGATTGCGGATCAGCGTCAGCCCGTGACCGCGTGAACGTCGGGCGTCGCTGTCGACGGCGTCGTGCCAGGAGCCGTGGTCGACGACCCGCACGACCACCTCACCCTCGTCGGGCAGATACGTCGCCTCGTAGTCGAGCGTGCCGTGCGCGTCGTCCGGCGCATAGGCGTGCTCGACGGCATTCGCGAGCGCTTCGTAGCTCGCGAGCAGTATGTCCTGTCGTTGGTCCTCGCTGAGGGGGAGCTTCGCCAGCCACCGCCTCGTGACGACCCGCAGGCCTGCAATCTCGGTCGGGTCGGCTCGCACACCCGACGAACGGATCTCGTCGGGAAAAAGCAAAGCTGACTCCTCGGGCGCAGACGACATGGCTCCTCGGTTCGTCGGGTACGGCGGTCTACTCGGAGACGCCTTCCGGCGAGTTACCGAGGCCGACGAGCGCGTCGTCGAGCTTCGGATGGATCGCCAGGACCTCTCCGAGGCCGAGGAGTTCGAGCGGGCGTGCCGTGGCGCTGCCATGTGCCACGACGGCGAAACCGGTGTTGTCGCCGGCTCGCTTGGACAACTCGACCAACAGAGCGATACCCATCGAAGCGAGGAAATCAACCCCGCTGAGGTCGACGATAAGTCCGGAGATGTCGGTGTCGAGGAGTGCGAGGGCTTCCTGCTCGAGGAGCGGGGCACTCGTCATGTCGACTTCGCCGTTGACGGACAGTACGGCCACGGAGCCGATACGGGTCGTGGAAACAGTCATATGCGGATGCGCGGTCATGGGATCGTTCACCTTGCCATCATGCAAGATCGTGCCGATAGATGCACATATCGGTCCGTCGGCCGAGGCCGCGACCCGCCGTGACCACCCTGTGACCATGCTGTCGTCGAGTCTGTAATGTTCCCTTTCGAGCAGGGAGGGAGGGGCGCCGAGTGGACATGCACCGAGCGCAGAGCGAGTCGGTCGAACCACCGTCGTTGCTCCTCATCGAGGACGATCCGGGCGACGCGCTCATCGTGGAGGAACTCGTCGTCGACAGTGCCCCCGAGATGACCGTCGTGTGGGTGCAGACACTTGCGCAGGCCCGCGACGAACTCGCCACGTCGGCTCCCGACTGCGTACTTCTCGACCTCCACCTACCCGATGCGAGCGGCCTCGAAGCCGTCGCCCGCATCCAGGAAATCACCGATTCCGTCCCCATCGTCGTCCTCACCGGCCTCGCGGAGGAACAGACCGGCCTCGCCGCGCTGTCCGTCGGCGCCCAGGACTATCTCGTCAAGGGACGCGTCGAACCCGATCTGTTCGGCCGCGCCGTCCGCTACGCCATCCAGCGAAAGCAGACCGAGATCGCTGCGGCGGAACTCCAGGCGAGCCAGCTTCACGCGCAGGAGAACGCCCGACTCGAACGCGGCCTGCTCCCGTCCCCACTCCTGCGCGACGGGCAGGACTTCGACGTCGTCGCCCGTTACCGACCCGGCCGGTCGTCTGCTCTTCTCGGCGGCGACTTCTACGACGTCGTGCAGACCGGCGACGGCACCGTCCACGTCCTCATCGGCGACGTCTCCGGTCACGGCCCCGACGAGGCCGCCCTCGGCGTGGGCCTGCGCATCGCGTGGCGCACGCTCGTGCTCAGCGGGGTAGACGGTCCCCGCCGCTTGCACCAACTCGAGGAACTGCTCGTCGCCGAGCGCACGGAGAGTCGCTTCTTCGCGTCGATGACGAACCTCACGATGTGTGCCGACCACGGCACCGTCGAGGTCATGCGGGCCGGTCATCCCGGGCTGCTGCTCCGCCACGGCGGAACCATCGACTGGATCGAAGCGCCCGGTGGTCCCGCTCTCGGCCTGCTGCCGGGAGTGGCCACCTGGCCCGTCCACGAGTTGGATCTGCCCGAGGACGGCGCGATCGTGTTGTTCACCGACGGATTGTTCGAGGGTCATCGAGGCGACGGCCCGGAACGACTCGGTGAGGAAGGACTCCTCGAGCTCGCGCGCGAACGCGCCCATCTGCCGGCTGCCGAGTTCACCGACTCGCTGATCGACGGTGCCGAGAAACTCGCGGACAGTAGGGGAGGGCTGTCCGACGACGTGGCAGTCGTCCACGTGCAATGGAACAGGAAGTGATCATCACCGCATGACGAACAGCGACGCAACGGCGGAGACGGGGGACGTGCGTCGCCCTCCCTCTCGCAGGATGACGGTCCAGGCATGGTTCCTGCTCGTACTCGGCGTGATGGGTGTGTTGGTGGTCGTCGGCACCGTGGTCGGCAGCCACTTCCTCCGTGAGACGACCGAATACTCCAACTACGTGCGCGACCGGATCCAGCCCGCCCGCGTCGAGGCGTACCGGTTGCAATCGGCGCTGATCAACCAGGAGACGGGCGCACGGGGCTACATTCTCGCCGCCGATCCCGATTTCCTCATGCCCTACGAGGAGGGACGGCGGGAGGAGGAGGCTGCCGCCGCCGAGTTGCGCGCTCTCGTCGGCGACGAGGAGAAGCTGATGGCGGACCTCGACGCGATCGAAACGCACGCGGCGCAGTGGCGACGCGTGTACGCCGAACCGCTCATCTCCACCGTCGTACCGGGGGAACCGCAGTTCGTGGATCCCGCCGTCGTCGATGCGGGCCGCGTCGCGTTCGACCGGCTCCGGGCGGCGTTCGAGGTCCAGAACGCCGATCTCACGCAGGCCCGAGAGGACGGCATCGCGACTCTCGAGGACACCCGCACCACGCGCGACCGCATCCTTGCCGGCATGGTCGTGGTTTTCCTGCTCGCCGGCGTGGGCCTGGCAGTCCTGCTCCAGATGATCATGGTCCGTCCGATCCAGCGTCTGCGAGAGGCATCGCGCAGCGTCGTCGCGGGCCAGAACTTCGAGCGCGAGATCGAGCCGCAGGGCCCCGCCGACATCTATGCGCTGGGTCGCGACGTCGAGGATATGCGCGAGCGGATCGTGCGCGAACTGCAGGTCTCGCACGAGCGTGAGGAGCAACTCGAGAACCAGACGACGGAACTGCGGCGCTCGAACTCCGAACTCGAACAGTTCGCCTACGTCGCCTCCCACGACCTGCAGGAGCCGCTGCGCAAGGTCGCGTCCTTCTGTCAGCTGCTCGAGAAGCGTTACGGCGACAAGCTCGACGAACGCGGCACCCAGTACATCGCCTTCGCGGTCGACGGCGCGAAGCGTATGCAGGTGCTCATCAACGACCTGCTGACCTTCTCCCGCGTCGGACGCGTCAGCGACGCGCACGTCCGCACCGAACTGGACGTGACCCTCGACGCGGCTCTGACGAACATCTCGCAGGCGGTCGAGGAATCCGGGGCGGAGATCACCCGGCCCGAGTCCCTGCCGACGATCGTGGGCGATCCCACACTGATGATCATGCTGTGGCAGAACCTGATCGGCAACGCGATCAAATTCCGCCACGGGGACAGGCCCGTGGAGATCCGGGTCGACTGCGAGGAGATCGTCGACGGGGACGACGAGTTCTGGCGATTTTCCGTGCAGGACAACGGAATCGGTATCGCCGAAGAGTTCGCCGACAAGGTCTTCGTGATCTTCCAGAGGCTGCACGGCCGGGACGTCTACACCGGCACCGGCATCGGCCTG
The DNA here is from genome assembly GCF_001886355.1 of Rhodococcus sp. 2G. Classification (NCBI taxonomy): domain Bacteria; kingdom Bacillati; phylum Actinomycetota; class Actinomycetes; order Mycobacteriales; family Nocardiaceae; genus Rhodococcus; species Rhodococcus sp. 2G. Next base: position 1,008,244 of record NZ_CP018063.1, read on the forward strand.
GCCATCTGCCGCAAGATCGTCGAATACCACGGTGGAGAGATCTGGCTCGACCCGCAGTATCGGGAAGGCAGTCGATTCTGCTTTACGATTCCCAAGGCAGGCGACGACATGTCTGCAACCGAAGTCGCTCTGAAAGGGGCATCTGCATGAGCGTTTCCGGGCGGCCGATCGACGTCCTCCTCGTCGAGGACGACCCCGGCGACGAATTGATGACGCGCGAAGCGTTCGAGGACAACAAGATCGGAAACACCCTTCACGTGGTCCGCGACGGCGAGGAGGCACTCGACTTCCTCTACCGGCGCGGAGAGTACGAGAGCGCCCCTCGGCCCGACCTGATCCTCCTCGACCTGAACCTGCCCAAGTACGACGGACGGCAGGTCCTCGAGCAGGTCAAGTCCGACACCGACCTCACCGACATCCCCGTCGTCGTCCTCACGACCTCGGCAGCGGAGGAGGACATCCTCCGCAGCTACAAGCTGCACGCCAACGCGTACGTGACGAAGCCGGTCGACCTCGATCAGTTCATCCACGCGGTGCGCCAGATCGACGAGTTCTTCGTGCAGGTGGTGCGCCTGCCGCGACGCTGAGCGCGCTCGTTCGCAACGAAATCGGGCGGATCCTTCGAAAGGATCCGCCCGATTCGTGTTCGTGGAGGTTACCGGCTCAGACGCCGAAGTCGGCCTTCACCTGCTGGGTGCGCTTGTGCTCGACGAAGAAGGACAGGAACGGGATGGTGCCCGCCAGGAGCGTCCACACCGTCCGGGCGATCGGCCAGCGCACCTTGATCGACAGGTCGAAGGTGAGGACCAGGTACACCGCGTACACCCAGCCGTGCACGATCGCGATCCAGGCCGGCACGTTCTCGACACCGATGATGTACTTGGCGACCATCTCACCGGTGAGGATCAGCAGCCAGATACCGGTCGCGTAGGCGAGCACGCGGTAACGCAGCAGAGCGGACCGGATCTTCTTGCGGTCGGCCTCACTGACGATGCGCGGCGTGGTGGCCTGGCCGGACGCCTGCTCGGGGGTCGTGCTCACTGAGCGCTCCTATCGGACCTGCGCGCGAGCTGCGCGAGGTACTCGTTGTACTCGTTGATCTGTTGTGCGTCGGGATCCGCGGCCTCCTGCTCGCGTGCCTCGGCGAGCGTGCGCGGACGGGTGGGAAGAAGATCCTCGGGAATCTCGGTGGGCTCGTCCGGCTCGGACGGGCGTCGTCCGCCGGTGCTCTCGGCCTCCTGCTCCTCGGCCTCGAGTCGGACGAAGCGCCGGTAGGCGTAGACGCAGAAGAAGGCGAAGGCCGGCCACTGGAGGGCGTAGCCGAGATTCTGGTAGGTGCCGCCGACCGCTTCGAACCGGACCCACTGCCAGTAGCCGAGACCGAGGCATCCGGCCGCGGCCACCAGGACCAGGATGATCAGGGCCAACCGGCGGGGAGGGCGATGCTCGGACACGCCCTCGACGGTACCCGAACGGTGCACCGACCTGCCAAGACCGGTCGGTGCACCGTGGGTGAGGTCACGTGGTGCGCGAGGGGGGACTCGAACCCCCACGTCCTAAGACACGGGTACCTAAAACCCGGGCGTCTGCCAATTCCGCCACTCGCGCCAGACCTCAGCAGGATACGGCATGGCCGTCACTCCGGCGCCATACGGAGTTGTACGTTTCGTCCGGCCCAGGTGGGCGTCTGACTGTGGCAGTTGGGGCACAGGAAGCGGAGGTTCTCCGGGCGGGAGTCGTTAGGGTTTCCGTCGATGTGGTCGACGTGCAAGGTGAGCGGTCTCCCGTTCCACTCGGGCTCGGTGCCGCATCGGCTGCACCGGTAGGGGCGTCCGTACTCGACGAGCGCCCGTCGGAGCTGATCCGGTTTCGTGCGTCTGGATCCGCGCGGTTTCTCGATGAGGAGGTCCTGCCACTCGTGACGGACGTACGGTCTGCGCTCGGTCGTCCTGGGCCGTCCGGTGAAGTGGGACGTGTCGATGCCGAGGGCGCGGATCCGGCGGCTCAGATGCGTGTGGTGCCCGCCATTGGGTTTGAGGCCGAAGTACCGCATGACCTCGGCGAAGTTGACGCAGTTCCGAACCGCTTCCTGCAGCATCTCTTCGGTGTACTTGACCGGTCGCGTCATCATGCCGCCTCTTCGGGTTCCGCTCCGATCCGGCCGGGAGTCCGCTCGGGGGGCTCGCCGAGAACGCGACGTGCGTTCCTGCCCGCCCAGGTCGGCGTCTGACTGTGGCAATTCGGGCACAGGAAGCGAAGGTTGTGCGGGCGGGAGTCGTTCGGATTGCCGTCGACGTGATCGATGTGGAGCGCGAGCGGAGATTCGAGCCACTCCGGTCCGATGCCGCACATCTCGCACTCGTGTGCACGACCGTGTTCGAGGAGTGCGCGCCTGAGCGCTCTGGTCTCCTTCCGGTTCGAGCCGGCCGGTGCGACCGTGAGCACGTCCGACCAGTGCAGCCGGTTCCGGGCCGGTCGTCCCTTCTGGTGGGCCATGCCCCGGAAATGTGATGTGTCGATTCCGTAGGCCTCGATCCGTCGTTTCACGACGACGTAACTACCTCCGCCTGCTCGAAGCCCCAAGTAGCGGAGAACACCTGCAGTACTGATCGACGCGGTCACTGCTTCCTCCAGCAGTTCCCTCGTGTACTCGATCCGCTTCCCCATCTCGCCCCCCTCTCGAATGTCTGTTCGATCCGGCCGAAGGCTAACCGCGGGCGCCGACACGTTTTCGATCTTGCGATGCACGATCCGCGACGCCCGTCAATAGGTAACGATTTGATAACGAAAAACGTGAGGGATTCCTCGGGTTCATGGACGTCCACACATCGACGTAGCCAGGAATGACTCGGGTTACCGACCGGTTACTTTTGCCCCGACTTGTGAGCGAAATCACTGGCTGGAGGGGTGTCGGGCAAACTGTGCGAAACAAAACATGAGGAACCCCTCATGATTCTGTGCGAACCTGGGCGTGCCCGAACAGCGGACCACTAGTCCAGCAGCACACCGGCGCGCAGCGCTGACACACGAAGCCTCGACGCCGGGGTGTTCAGGAGAGGAACCACACGCGTGACGATCGACGAGACCACACCAGGCGACAACGGACGGAACTCGAAGGCATCACGACGCACCACCGATCGGTCCACGGCAGCCGCTCCGGCCCGTGCCCTGGTCGACAAGCTCCTCGCGGGTGAGCCCTACGCGCTCGCCTTCGGCGGCCAGGGCGCTCCCTGGCTCACCTCGCTCGAGGAGCTCAGCCGCGACAACGGACTCGAACCGGTCCTCACCGACCTGGTCAACCGCGCCACCGCGCACCTCGCCCCGGTCGCGAGCGACCTCGTCGTGGTCCGCCCGACGGGCTTCGACCCCGTCGCGTGGATCCTCGAGGCCGAACTCGCCGACGAGGACGACGCGCCCGCCGGCCCCTCCGAAGCAGCTCTCACCTCTGCCGCCGTGTCGCTGCCCGGCGTCTTCCTCACCCAGGTCGCCGCGCTGCGCGCGCTCGCGAACCAGGGCCTCGACGTCGACTCCGTCGCACCGAGCGCGGTTATCGGCCACTCGCAGGGCGTCCTCGCCGTCGAGTCCGTCGCCGCCGCCGGCCGCAAGGACGCCGAAATCCTCGCGATCGCCCAGCTCATCGGTGCCGCCGCGACCCTCGTCGGTCGCCGCCGCGGCCTGATCTCCGGCGCCGGCAAGTACCCGATGCTCGCCGTCGCCAACGTCGACCCCGAGCGCCTGCGCGCGATCGTCGCCGAGGTCTTCGAGGGCCAGGACCCCGAGCGCAGCGCCGTCGTCGCGATCCGCAACGCCCGTCGTCGCGTCGTGCTGTCGGGCCCGCCCGCCGCTCTCGAGCGCGTGCAGCAACGCTGCGAGCAGATCTCCGCCGCGGAGACCCGTGAGCGCGAGGCCAAGAAGCGCGGTGGCGCCGTGTTCTCCCCGACCTTCGAGCCCGTCGCGGCCGAGGTCGGCTTCCATCACCCCGCCTTCGCGGATGCCGTGGAGCAGGTCGCCGACTGGGCCGCCCGCTGCGAGCTCGACTCCGAGCTCGCGCGCAGCCTCGCGCAGGCCATCCTCGTCGCCCCGATCGACTGGGTCGAGCAGGTCGACTCCGCCGTCGCGTCCGGTGCCTCGTGGATCCTCGACCTCGGTCCGGGCGAGCTCCTCACCCGCATGACCAGCTCGGGCCTGCGCGGTCAGGGCGTCGGCATCATCGCCGCCGCGACCCGCGGCGGTCAGCGCAACCTCCTCACCCCGGGCGCCGAGCCCGAGGTTCCGCGTGCCTGGTCGGAGTTCGCTCCGAAGCCGGTCGCGCTGCCCGACGGCCGCATCGCCGTCGAGACGGCCTTCACCCGCCTGACGGGCCGCTCGCCGATCCTGCTCGCGGGCATGACCCCCACGACCGTCGATCCGAAGATCGTCGCCGCGGCCGCGAACGCCGGTCACTGGGCCGAGCTCGCCGGCGGCGGTCAGGTCACCGAGCAGATCTTCGCCGACCACGTCGCCGAGCTCACCGAGCTGCTCGAGCCGGGCCGCGCCGTCCAGTTCAACTCGATGTTCCTGGACCCCTACCTGTGGAAGCTGCACGTGGGCGGCAAGCGCCTCGTACCCAAGGCCCGCGCGGCCGGTGCGCCCTTCGACGGTGTCGTCGTCACCGCCGGTATCCCGGAGCTCGACGAGGCCGTGCAGATCATCTCCGACCTGCGTGAGGCCGGCATCGAGCACGTCGCCTTCAAGCCGGGCACGGTGGCGCAGATCCGTTCGGTGATCCGTATCGCCAACGAGGTCCCGGACTATCCGGTCATCGCCCACATCGAGGGCGGCCGCGCCGGTGGTCACCATTCGTGGGAGGACCTCGACGATCTGCTCCTCGACACCTACGCCGAGCTGCGCACGCGCCCGAACCTGGTGCTGTGCGTCGGCGGTGGGATCGGCACGCCGGAGAAGGCTGCCGAGTACCTGACCGGTCGCTGGTCGACCGTCTACGGCTTCCCGGCCATGCCGCTCGACGGCATCCTCGTCGGCACCGCCGCGATGGCGACTCTCGAGGCCACCACGGCTCCCGAGGTCAAGCAGCTGCTCGTCGACACCCCCGGCACCCCCGACTGGGTCGCCGCCGGCACCGCGACCGGCGGTATGGCCTCCGGTCGCAGCCAGCTCGGCGCCGACATCCACGAGATCGACAACGCCGCATCGCGCACGGGTCGCCTCCTCGACGAGGTCGCCGGTGATGCCGACGCCGTGGCCGCGCGCCGAGCCGAGATCGTCGATGCGCTGAACGGAACGGCGAAGCCGTACTTCGGCGACCTCGACACCATGACCTACCTGCAGTGGCTCGAGCGCTACCTCGAGCTGGCGGTCGGCGCGGACAACGGTGCCGAGTTCGACTGCGGCACCGATCTGGCGGACGTCCTCGCCGAGGCGCACACCAGCCCGTGGCTGGACGTGTCGTGGCGTGAGCGTTTCCGCGACATGCTGCAGCGCGCCGAGGCCCGCCTGCATCCCGTCTGCCGGGGCCCGATCCCGACGTTGTTCGACGACGACGCGGTGCTCGAGCGCCCGTACGCCGCGATCAAGTCGCTGCTCGCGCAGTATCCCGACGCGGGTGACGTCGTGCTGCATCCCGCAGACGTGCCGTTCTTCGTGTCGCTGTGCCGCACCCCCGGCAAGCCCGTCAACTTCGTTCCGGTCGTCGACCAGGACGTGCGTCGCTGGTGGCGTTCGGATTCGCTGTGGCAGGCCCACGATCCGCGTTACTCCGCCGACCAGGTGTGCGTGATCCCCGGCACCGTCGCCGTTGCCGGCATCACCCGTGTCGACGAGCCGGTCGGTGAACTCCTCGACCGTTTCGAGAAGGCCACGGCCGACGAGCTCGTCGCCGAGGGCGCGGAGCCGGTGGAGCTCGCCGCGCGTCGTCACCGCGACATCGCGCCGGGTCTGCTCGACGCCGTGCTGTCCTCGCCGGACGTCTCGTGGGCGGGTCGCCAGACCCGCAACCCGATCCACCGTCTCGGTGATCTGGACGAGTGGACCGTCGAGTCGGAGACCGCTGCCTCGCACGCCCCGACGGGTGCGACCCTGACGATCCTCGACGACGAGCACGTCGGCCTGCGGGTTCCGCTGGTGCGCGACAAGGCCGTCGAGATCCGCCTGACCGTGCCCGCCTCGGTCGTCTCCGGTGGCGCGCCTGTCGTCACCGAGGCCGACGCCGATGCGTCGATGTCCGCTCTGCTCGGTGTCGCCGCCGGTCAGGAACTGCCCGAGGTCAGGAAGGGCGCTGCCCGTATCACTCTCGGCTGGCTGCCGGAGAAGATCGCCGACCACGCCGGTGTCACCGGTTCGGGTCTGCCCGCCACCCTGACGCCGAGCGGCAACGGTGTGCCCGACGTGCTCGTGGGTGCCTGCTGGCCGGCCGTCTTCGCCGCGCTGGGCGCCGCCCGCACCGAGACCGACCTGTCGGTCATCGAGGGCATGCTCGACCTGGTCCACCTGGACCACGCGATCGACGTCAAGAACGGTCTGCCCACCGATCCCGCCTTCCTGGGCGTCAAGGCCGAGGTCACCGGTGTCTCCGACACCGACCTGGGTCGCGTCGCCGAGGTCGACGTGGTCATCACCGCCGACAGCGGTGACGGCTCGGGCGACCGGGTGGTCGCCACCCTGGCCGAGCGGTTCGCGATCCGAGGCCGCACCGGCACCGCCGATCTCGCCGATCCGGTTCGCGCCGGTGGTGCTCTCACCGAGGCCGTCACCGACACGCCGCGTCGTCGCCGCCGCGATGCCGTGATCGTCGCGCCGACCGACATGAGCGCCTTCGCGAAGGTCTCCGGCGATCACAACCCGATCCACACCTCCGACAACGCCGCGCTGCTCGCCGGTCTCGGAAGCCCGATCGTCCACGGCATGTGGCTGTCGGCCGCGGCCCAGCAGGTCGTCACCGCGATCGAGCAGGACGCGAAGCTGCCGGTCCGTCGCCTGACGGCATGGACCACCCGCTTCCTGGGCATGGTCCGTCCGGGCGCGAAGATCGACGTGCGCGTCGACCGCATCGCCACCGACGGTGGTGCCGAGGTCGTCGAGGTCGGCTGCCGCGTCGACGGTGATCTGGTGATGGTCGCGACCGGCCGTATCGCCGCGCCGAAGACCGTCTACGCGTTCCCGGGCCAGGGCATCCAGCGTCCCGGCATGGGCCTCGACGCCCGTGCCCGCTCGAAGGCCGCCCGCGAGATCTGGGAGCGCGCCGACAAGCACACCCGCGAGGCCCTCGGCTTCTCGATCCTGGCCGTGGTCCGCGACAACCCGACGGTCCTCAAGGCCCGCGGTGTCACCCACAAGCATCCCGACGGCGTGCTGCACCTGACCCAGTTCACGCAGGTCGCGATGGCGACCCTCGGTGTCGCGCAGATCGCCGAGCTGAAGGAGGCCGGCGCGTTCGTCGACGACGCCTTCCTGGCCGGTCACTCGGTGGGCGAGTACAACGCGCTCGCCGCCGTCGCCGGTGTGCTGCCGCTCGAGGCCGTCCTCGAGGTCGTCTTCCAGCGTGGCTCCGCGATGCACGCTCTCGTGCCGCGCGACGAGCAGGGCCGCTCGAACTACCGCATGGCCGCGATCCGGCCGTCGCAGTTCGGTGTGGACGATGCCGACCTGCAGGCCTTCGTCGCCGGTGTCGCCGAGGAGACCGGGGAATTCCTCGAGATCGTCAACCTCAACCTGCGCGGATCGCAGTACGCGATCGCCGGCACGGTCGCCGGCCTCGAAGCCCTCGAATCCGTGATCGAGCGCAAGGTCGCCGAGTTCGGTGGCAAGCGCGCGTTCATCCTCGTCCCGGGCATCGATGTGCCGTTCCACTCGACCGTGCTGCGCGGCGGTGTCGACGACTTCCGTGAACGTCTGCTCGCCCTGCTGCCGCAGGAGATCGACCCGAACATCCTCATCGGCCGGTACATCCCGAACCTCGTGCCCAAGCCGTTCAACCTGGGTCGCGAGTTCATCCAGGAGATCGCCGACCTGGTGCCGTCGCAGCCGCTCGCCGACGTCCTCGCGGACTTCGACAGCTGGTCGGCCAAGCCGGTCGAGCTCACCCGCGTGGTGCTCGCCGAGTTGCTGGCCTGGCAGTTCGCGTCGCCGGTGCGCTGGATCGAGACCCAGGATCTGCTGTTCGCCGACGAGACCGACGGTGGTCTCGGTGTCGAGCGGTTCGTCGAGGTAGGCCTCGGTGGCGCGCCCACCGTCGCGAACCTCGCGTCGCAGACGCTGAAGCTGCCCGGTCGTTTCGGTCAGCCCGTCGAGGTGCTCAACATCGAGCGCGAGGCGTCGATCGTGTACTCGACCGACACCGATCCCGCTCCGGTCGAGGACGACGAGCCGGTCGCACCGGCTGCCGAGTCCGCTCCCGCCGCTGCTGCGGCCCCGACACCCGCCGCGGCTCCCGCTGCGCCGGCCGGTGGCCCGACCCCGGACGACATCGCGTTCAAGGCCGCCGACGCCACCAAGGTGCTCATCGCCCTGTGGACGAAGCTGCGCCCGGATCAGATCGGCCCCGCCGACACGATCGAGGCGCTGTGCGACGGCGTGTCCTCGCGTCGCAACCAGCTGCTCGTCGACCTCGGTTCCGAGCTCTCGCTCGGCGCGATCGACGGTGCCGCCGACGCCGACATGGGTGCCCTCGCCGGCACGGTCGACCGTCTCGCCCGCACCTACCGCCCCTTCGGCCCGGTGCTGTCGGACTCGATCAACGATCACCTGCGCAAGGTGTTCGGTCCGTCGGGCAAGCGTCCCGCCTACGTCGCCGACCGCGTCGCCAAGGTGTGGGGTCTGGGCGAGGGCTGGGCGTCGCACGTCACCGCCGAAGCTGCTCTCGGCAGCCGCGACGGTTCGTCCGTCCGCGGCGGCGACCTGGGGGGCCTGACCGATGGTGCCCTCGCGGATGCCGCTTCGGTCGACAAGCTGATCGACGCCGCCGTGCAGTCGGTGGCCTCGCGTCGCGGAATCGCCGTGTCGATGCCGTCCGCCGGTGGCGGCGGGGGAGCGACGGTCGACGCCGCTGCCCTCGGCGAGTTCGCCGAGCAGATCACCGGCCGCGACGGGGTTCTCGCCAGTGCCGCACGTCTCGTGCTCGAGCAGCTCGGCCACACCGAGCAGGTCTCGGGCCTGGCCGACAAGGCCGACGACGAACTCGTCGACCTGGTCTCCGCGGAGCTCGGCTCCGACTGGCCGCGTCTGGTCGCTCCGGCCTTCGACGAGCGCAAGGCCGTCCTGATCGACGACCGCTGGGCCACCGCCCGTGAGGACCTGGCCCGCGTCTGGCTCGGGGAAGGGGCGAGCGGAGCGACGGGGGATTCGAACAGCTTCGACGTCGAACGCTTCATCGGTGCGGGTCGGACCGTGGCTGCGCACGCCGAGTTCTGGGGCCGCAAGGCCACCGAGGCCGGCCGTACGGAGCTCGCGCAGACCTACGCCGCGATCGCCGAGACCGCCGTCATCACCGAGGGTGCCGAGTACGCGGACGAGGTCGCCGTGGTCACCGGCGCCAGCAAGGGCGGTATCGGCGCAGCCGTCGCCGCGAAGCTGCTCGCCGGCGGTGCGACGGTCGTCGTCACCACGTCCTCGCTGAACGACAGCCGCCTGGGCTTCTACAAGGAGCTGTACGCACGCAACGCTCGTGCCGGCGCCGCGCTGTGGGTGGTTCCCGCGAACATGGCGTCCTACAGCGACGTCGACGCCCTGATCGAGTGGATCGGCACCGAGACCGTCGAGGTCGCCGGTGGTGCGAAGAAGCTCATCAAGGACGCGCTCACCCCGACGCTGCTCTTCCCGTTCGCCGCGCCGCGCGTGGCGGGCTCGCTCGCCGACGCCGGTGCGCGGGCCGAGATGGAGATGCGGGTGCTGCTGTGGTCGGTCGAGCGACTGATCGCCGGACTGTCGAAGATCGGGTACGACCGCGACGTCGACACCCACCTGCACGTCGTGCTGCCCGGTTCGCCGAACCGCGGCAAGTTCGGTGGCGACGGTGCCTACGGTGAGGCCAAGGCCGCACTCGACGCGGTCATCAACCGCTGGAGCGCCGAGCGCACCTGGGCCGAGCGCGTCACCCTCGCCCACGCCCTCATCGGCTGGGTGCGCGGCACGGGCCTGATGGGCGGCAACGACCCGCTGGTCGAGGCTGTCGAGGCTGCCGGTGTCCGCACCTGGTCGACGGACGAGATGGCCGACGAGCTGCTGAAGCTGGTCGGACCGGAGGCCACGCGTCTCGCTGCCGAGGCTCCGCTCGTCGCGGACCTGACCGGTGGACTGTCCGAGGTGGACGTCGACCTGCCGGCGCTCGCGAAGCAGGCGCAGGAGGCGGCCGACGCCGTCGAGGCCGACGAGGACGGCACCGCGACCATCGCGGCGCTGCCCGAGCCTCCGCGCGCCGAGGAGCTGCCGACCCCCGAGTGGGGCACGGTCACCGCCGACCTCGCCGACACGGTCGTCATCGTCGGTGCCGGCGAGCTCGGCCCCTACGGCTCCGCTCGCACCCGCTTCGAGATGGAGGTCGACGAGGAACTGTCGGCCGCCGGTGTGCTCGAGCTGGCGTGGGTCACGGGCCTGATCGGCTGGGAGAACGATCCCAAGCCGGGCTTCTACGACACCGAGACCGGTGAGCTGGTGCCCGAGGCGGAGATTGCCGACCGCTACCACGACGCGGTGGTCGAGCGTTGCGGCATCCGCCGCTACGGCGACGACGGTGCGATGATCGACAACACGGCTCCGCTGCTGACCTCGGTCTTCCTCGACAAGGACCTGTCCTTCGTCGTCGGTTCCGAGGCCGAGGCCCGCGCGTTCGTCGACTCCGATCCGGAGAACACGGTCGCGTCGGTCGACGCCGAGTCGGGCGACTGGACGGTCACCCGCAAGGCAGGCACCGAGATCCGCGTGCCGCGCAAGGCGAAGCTGACCCGCACGGTCGGTGGCCAGATCCCGACCGGCTTCGACGTCACCAAGTGGGGCATCCCCGCCGACATGGCGGACTCGGTGGACCGGGTGGGTCTGTGGAACATCGTCACCACGGTCGATGCCTTCCTCACCGGTGGCTTCACCCCGTCCGAGCTGCTGCGCTGGGTGCACCCGTCGATGGTCGCCAACACGCAGGGCACCGGCATGGGTGGCATGTCCTCGATGCGGTCGCTGTACATCGACACGTTGCTCGGCGAGTCGCGGGCGAACGACATCCTGCAGGAGGCCCTGCCGAACGTCATCGCCGCGCACGTCGTCCAGTCGTACGTCGGTGGCTACGGCGCGATGGTGCACCCGGTCGCGGCGTGCGCCACGGCTGCGGTCTCCGTCGAGGAGGGCGTGGACAAGATCAAGCTCGGCAAGGCCGACCTGGTCGTCGCCGGTGGTTTCGACGATCTCGGTATCGAGGGCATCGTCGGCTTCGGTGACATGTCCGCGACCGCCAAGTCGGAGGACATGCAGGCCAAGGGCATCAGCGATCGTCGCTTCTCCCGCGCCAACGACCGTCGTCGCGGTGGATTCGTCGAGTCGGCCGGTGGCGGCACGATCCTGCTCGCCCGCGGCGATGTCGCGCTCGAGATGGGCCTGCCGGTGCTCGGTGTGGTCGCCTGGGCCGGATCGTTCGCCGACGGTGTGCACACCTCGATCCCGGCGCCCGGCATCGGTGCGCTCGGTGCGGGTCGCGGTGGACGCGAGTCGGGTCTGGCGAAGGAACTGCGCAAGCTCGGTCTCACGGCCGACGACATCGCGGTGATTTCCAAGCACGACACCTCGACCGCCGCGAACGACCCGAACGAGGCCGAGCTGCACGAGCGTCTGGCCGGTGCGCTGGGCCGCAGCGAGGGCAACCCGATGTTCGTGGTCTCGCAGAAGTCGCTGACCGGTCACGCCAAGGGTGGCGCCGCCGCCTTCCAGCTGATCGGCCTGTGCCAGGTCCTCGCGCAGGGTGTGGTTCCGCCGAACCGCAGCCTCGACTGTGTCGACGAGAAGATGGCGGAGTTCGAGCACCTGGTGTGGCCGCGCACGCCGATCCGGTTCGGCGAGCAGCTCCCGCTCAAGGCGGGTCTGCTCACGAGCCTCGGCTTCGGGCACGTGTCGGGTCTGATCGCGGTGGTCCATCCGCAGGCGTTCGTCGAGGCGATCCCGGCGGAGCGCCGGGAGGTCTACCTGACGAAGGCGGCCGAGCGCACCGTCGCCGGCAAGCGTCGCCTGGTGGACGCGATGACCGGTGGAGCGTCGCTCTACCAGCGGCCCGCGGATCGTCGTCTCGGTGACGATCACGTGCCGGCTTCGGCCACGCGTCAGCTCGAGGCGGACATGCTGCTCTCGCCGGAGGCTCGCCTCGGTGAGGACGACGTGTACCGCTCCGGTCTGCCCGGCTGCAAGTAGGCACGGGTCTCGGGATGGGAGTTGCGGGTGTCGGGTTCGACCTCGTGTCGGTTCCGGAGTTCGCGGAACAGCTGAGTCGGACGGGAACGACGATGCTGGCGAACTTCACACCGGGTGAGCGTCGCGACGCGAACACCCGCAGCTCCGATCCCGCCCGGCACTTCGCCGCCCGGTGGGCGGCGAAGGAGGCGGTGATCAAGGCGTGGTCGGCGTCGCTGTTCGGCAGCCCACCGGTGCTACCGGAGACGATCCATCAGCAGATCGAAGTGGTCTCGGACGCGTGGGGTCGCCCGAGCATCCGGCTGCACCGGCAGGTCGCCGAGAAGCTGACCGGCGTCCGGATCCATGTGTCGTTGACCCACGACGGTGACATGGCCGGCGCGTTCGTCGTCCTCGACGAGGTCGACGGCCGGCGTACGTAGATGTGGGGACTCAGGCCGAGGGAGCGCTGGCTTCCTCGGCCTGATCCGTTTCGGTGTCCTGCCGGCCGGCCTGTCCGCGTGCGGATTCCTCGCGTTCCTCGCGGCGTTGGCGTCGCTTGGCCTGAGCGCGTGAGTCCTGTTCGGCGATCTGCAGGTAGGCGACCATGATGCGCTTGAGTTCGACGACGGCGTCGGCGTGGGTCTGGTCGTCCTGCACCGAGAAGTTGAGCATCGAGTACACGATGTGGACGAGCACCTCGGCCATGAGCTTCCGGCGCGGTCGCGGGGTGTCCGGGGTGAGCGGTGCCAGCATCCGCGCGACCTGCTCGGCGAACTCGCGTTCGTGGATGGCGCCGGTGGCCCGGGTGGACGGGGTGGACTGCATCGCGAGCCACACCTCGCGGCGGGACGGATCGGTGGTCCACAGTCCGGCGAGGTGGTCGACGAAGCTGTTGAGGAAGCGCAACCAGTCGACGGACGGGATCTTGCCGTTGAACTGGGCGAGTTCGCTCTGGACGCCGACGAGGTCCTGCCGGTTGAGCTCGCACACGATCACGTACTTGTTGGCGAAGAACTGGTAGAGCGTGCCGATGGGGACGTCGGCGCGGGACGCGACCTCCTCACAGGTGAACGACTCGAAGCCGACCTCGGTGAGCAGTTCACGCGAGGCGGCCAACAGGGCGTCGAACTTGCGGCGGCTCCGTTCCTGGGTGGGCCGCCGACGCGGCACGAGCTCCTGGGGCTCGGCCTGAACCTCGAGCGCCGGATCGATCCGGCGCGGGGCGCGGCGGCCGTTCGTTGCTGACTCCACGCGCCCAGGCTAGCCGGACGTCCGTGCTTTCCCGAATACTTGTTGTGAGTCAGAGTGTCACAAACCGGGCAGCCACAGGTCAGCGTGCGGTCCGCTGTCGGAACAGTGCTGTGGCGGCGACCAGGCCGATTGCGGTGAACGCCGCGCACCACCCGATCGCGACGATCGCGGACGACCCGATCCCGGTGCCGGTGAGCAGTCCCCGGACGGTCTCGATCACCGGGGTGACCGGCTGGTGTTCGGCGAAACCGCGCAGCCATCCGGGCATCGTCTCGGGCGGGACGAACGCGCTGCTCACGTAGGGGAGGAAGAGCAGGAGGAAGGTGAACCCGCTCGCGGCCTCGTCATTGCCCGCGAGCATCCCGAGCGCGGCCGAGACGGCGGAGATCGCCAGGACGAACAACGCGATGACACCGGTGGCGGCCACCCATTCGACGAGGTGGGCGTCGGGCCGGAATCCCATGAGTGCGGCCACCACGAACACCATGACGGTGCTGGCGAGATTGCGGACCAGACTCGCGACGACGTGCGCGGTGAGCACGGCGGAGCGGGCGATGGGCATGGACCTGAACCGGTCGACGATGCCGCGGTGCATGTCGGAGGCGACCGCGACGGCCGTCTGTGCCGCCCCGAAGGACGCCGACAACAGCACGATGCCGGGCACGACGTAGTTGAGATAGTCGGTGCCGGTGTCGATCGCGCCACCGAAGACGTAGACGAACAACACGAGCAGCAGGACCGGCAGTGCGAGACCCATCAGCAGCGCGTCGGGGCTGCGGAGCATCCGCCGCAGGTTCCTGCCGGTCACGGCGGCGTGGTCGCGCGCGGCGAAGCGGAGCGGGGTGGGGTGCGCGAGGAGTGTCATCGGACGACCTTTGTTTCGTCGGTGGAGCCGGTGAGGGTGAGGAAGACGTCGTCGAGGGTGGGGGAGTGCAGCCCGAACTTCTCGACGGGGACCGCCTCGGCGGCGAGGCGGTCGAGCAGGGCGGCGACGTGGGGCAGATCGCCCTTGGTGTGGACCTGCAGTGTCAGTGCTGCCCGGTCGATCTCGCCGTCGAGCACCGACGCGGCATGGGTGAGGTCGGCGTCGGTGGAGAAGCGCAGTTCGAGATAGCCGCCGCGCACAAGCGACTTGAGTTCGTCGGGTGTGCCCTCGGCGACGATCCGCCCGCCGTCGAGGACGGCGATGCGGTCGGCGAGTCGGTCGGCTTCCTCGAGGTATTGGGTGGTCAGGAAGATGGTGACGCCGTCGTCGGCGAGTTCGCGGATCGCCTCCCACATCACGAGGCGGCTGCGCGGGTCGAGCCCGGTCGTGGGTTCGTCGAGGAACAACACCTGCGGGGACGCGACGAGACTCATGGCGATGTCGAGGCGTCGCATCGTGCCGCCGGAGTACGTGCCGGCGCGCCGGTCGGCGACGTGCGCGAAGTCGAAACGTTCGATCAGGTCACGGACGCGACCGGGAATCGCGGCCGACGGTAGGTGCGCGAGGCGCGCTGCGAGACGGAGGTTCTCCGTGCCGGTGAGGACGTCGTCGATCGCGGCGTACTGGCCGGTGAGTGCGATGTTCTCGCGCACGGCGTGGGCGCGGCCGGGGAGGGGCAGGCCGGCCACGGTGACGGTGCCCGCGTCGGGGCGCAACAGGGTGGTCAGGATGCGGACGGTGGTGGACTTGCCGGCGCCGTTCGCGCCGAGCAGTGCGAAGACGGATCCGGTGTCGACCCGGAGGTCGACGCCGTCGAGAACGGTGGTCGGGCCGAACGACTTGCGTAGGCCCCGGACGTCGATGGCGGGAACGGAACGAGTCATGACATCTCACTAACTGTGTATGCAATATACCGATGTGTATAGCGTACGCAGTTTTAGGATGGCGGCAAGACCCGAAATCTGGAGGAGCATGAGCAGTCCCGAGCCCGACGATCCGCTGCCGCAGAGTGTGCAGCTGGCATGGGGATTGAGCGATACCGGCACCCGGGGCCCGCGACGGGGACTCACGCTCGAACAAGTCCTCGATGCGGCGATCGAGGTGGCGGGCGCCGAAGGGCTCGAAGCGCTCTCGATGAGCCGGGTGGCCAAGCAACTGGGTTTCACCACCATGTCGCTGTACCGCTACGTGAGCAACAAGGACCAGCTCGTCGAACTCGCGTGGGACCGCGCCATCGGGTCGCCCCCCGAGCTACCGGTCGGAGGCGACTGGCGGGAACGGCTCGAGGCATGGGCGATGGCCGAGTACCGGAGTCTGCGCGCGCACAAGTGGCTGACGCAGTACCCGATCCGCACGGCGCCGTACTATCCCAACAACCTGCTCTGGCTCGACGCGGGACTCGGCGCGCTGTCCGCCACCCCACTCGACGAACCTGCGAAGGTGCAGGTGGTGATGATGATCTCGCTCTACGCCATCGGTCGCGCACGCTTCTCGTGGGAACTCGGAACCGATGTCGCGGACGACCCGTCCGACACCCCGGCGATGTTGCGGCGCATCCTCGATCCCGAGAAGTACCCCTCGGTGCTGGCGGCGGTCGAGGGCGGCGCGTTCGACCCCGACGGGAGCGACGCCGACGACGAGGCAGTATGGCACGAGCAGGACTTCCGTTTCGGTCTCGAACGATTGCTGGACGGAATCGACGTACTCATCCGACGTGCGGAGGACGGATCATGACAGCGACAGACACCGACGCGACGCAGCGCATCCGCGAGCGGATCCGGGAGGCGATGCCGGCTGCGCGCGACGATCTCGCGCGGCTCGTCGCGTTCCGTTCCGTCGCGGATCCGCGCCAGTTCCCGGTGGAGGAATGCGTCGGTGCAGCGAACTGGGTGCGGGATGCCTTCACCGAGGCGGGAATCGAGAGCGTCGAGACGATCGAAACCGCCGACGGCTCGCTCGCCGTACTCGGACACACGCCCGCCCCCGACGGCGCCCCGACGGTTCTGCTCTACAGCCACTACGACGTTCAGCCGCCCGGCGACGAATCACTCTGGCGCAGCGAGCCCTTCACGCTCACCGAACGGGACGGCCGCTGGTACGGCCGCGGCGCCGCCGACTGCAAGGGCAACGTCGTCATGCACCTGCTCGCACTGCGGGCGCTGTGTGCGGACGGCCCACTGCCCGTCGGTGTCCGCATCGTCGTCGAGGGCTCGGAGGAGATGGGCGGCGCCGGCCTCGACCACCTCGTCGCCGAACGACCCGAGATGTTCGACGCCGATCTCATCGTCATCGGCGACAGCGGCAACGCCGAGGTGGGCCGGCCCACCCTCACCACGACGCTGCGGGGCATCGCGAACGTCGACGTCCACATCGAGACGCTGAAGGGCGAGATCCACTCCGGGATGTACGGGGGAGCGGCCCCCGACGCGCTGGCCGCGCTGATCCATCTGCTCGGCACCCTGCGCGACGAGCACGGCAACACCGTCGTCGACGGACTGGACTGCACCGCGACCTGGGACGGTGTGCCCTATCCCGAAGACCGTTTCCGCGCCGACGCGGGCGTGCTCGACGGTGTCTCGCTCCCCACCTCCGGAACCGTCGCCGACGCGGTGTGGGCGCGACCGGCACTGACCGTCCTCGGGATCGACGCTCCGCCGATGGTCGGATCGGCCGCCGCGGTCGTGCCACGCGCGTCCGCACGCCTGAACCTGCGTGTGCCGCCCGGCATCGACGCCCGCACCGCCCAGGACGCGCTCGTTGCCCATCTCGAGGCCCACGTGCCGTGGGGAGCGCATCTGCGCATCGACCGCGACGTCCTCGGCGAACCCTTCCGGGCGGCGACGGACGGTCCGGGTTACGCCGCACTGCGCGCGGCGCTCGAGGCCGCCTACGGCCGGGAAGTCGGGACCGCCGGGCAGGGCGGATCGATCCCGCTGTGCACCGCGCTGCACCGCGCCGTGCCGCGGGCCGAGATCGCCCTGATCGGCGTCGAGGAACCGCGCTGCGTCATCCACGCGCCGAACGAGAGCGTCGACCCCACCGAGATCGAGAATCTCGCCGTAGCCGAGGCGCTGCTGCTGACCTCGCTGGCGCCGCGGTAACGCTGCCGGCCGGGCACCCGGGCGTCAGACGGACAGGTCGCGGCGCAGCTTCGCCACGTGCCCGGTCGCGCGGACGTTGTACTGCGCGACCTCGATCTTCCCGTCCTCGTCGACGAGGAAGGTCGAGCGGATGACGCCGGTGACGGTCTTGCCGTACATCTTCTTCTCGCCGAAGGCACCCCATGCCTGGAGGGTGATCTTCTCGGGATCCGACAGCAGCGGGAAGGTCAGCTGTTCGGCGTCGCGGAACTTCGCGAGCTTGGCAGGCTTGTCGGGCGAGATGCCGATCACCTCGAGGCCCGCCTCGTTCAGCTCGGCGAGACTGTCGCGGAAGTCGCACGCCTGCTTCGTGCATCCCGGGGTGCTCGCGGCGGGGTAGAAGTACACCTCGCGGCGGGGTAGAAGTACACGATGACCTTGCGTCCGCGATAATCCGACAGCGACACCTCGTTGCCGTCGGCATCGGGAAGGGTGAAATCGGGTGCGGGATCACCGGGGGCGAGTCTGCTGTTCTCGGTCATGGAGGCGACAGTAGTGGACCGTGCAGCCATTCCCGGCGCGCGTCCATTACCGTTGGTCGCAGCACACTGCAGCGACCTTCTGGAGGACACGTGGCTAGGGACACCGAGGACATCGAGCGGGAGATCGAGAAGGCCCGCAATCAGCTCGCGAGCACACTCGACGAACTGAGCGTCCGCGCCAACCCGAAGAATCTGGTGGCAAGCACGAAGCAGACCATCCTCGCGAAGGTGAACCAGCCGCAGGTGAAGAAGTACGCGGCGATCGCGGCCGGCACGGTCGTCGGATTGCTGGTACTGCGCAGAATCCTGCGCTGATCCCCGGCTGCACACAGGAACACCCACGCCGACCCGGCGTGGGTGTTCCTCGTTCCGGGGCCGAACCGCCGCGAACGACGAAGGCCGGACACCGTTTCCGGTGTCCGGCCTTCGTGTTGTGCGCCATCAGGGACTCGAACCCCGAACCCGCTGTTAGCGGACACGCTTTTCCGATGCTTTCAGGCAGTGGCGAGAAACCTACTTTGACCTGTACCTACAGCATCTAAGACGCTCTCAGGACTTTCCAATACCTGCCGCTGTTTGAGGGGGTTTCCGTGTCATAAGCGTGTCACGGGTCAAGACGTGCGTGCGCGGTGATGAGCACCGTTCACGCGCGGGGTTTCAACAAACCGTGATACAAACACAGACAGACCGCCGACAGCCCGTGACGCGACTACCTTGATGACGCAGGTGGTTGTCTTTTGCCGGCTCGGATGATTGCTTCGACTTGGTCGCGCTTTTCGTCGGTCCAGACGAAACCGAGGCTTTCGGCGGTTCGGTGCGCTGCTTCGCGGATCTTGCGGTGTTCCTCGGCCTTGCGGGCAGCCTCCCTCATGGTTTTGATGGCTTCCTCGGGTACGGGAACGTCTGCGGCTTCGTCGACCACTCGCTTTGCGTAGGCCTTGATAGCGGCCTGGAGTTCGGGGTCGTCCATGCTCCTGCGTGTCATGAAGAGATCGTAGGCGCGCTGCTTGGGGGCTGGGGTACGCAATAGTGCGTACCTTTTCCTGCGATCGCAGGGGTACTCGTTGGGTGAGTACGTCGGTTAGTCGAGGGTCATGGGTTCGTGGGGGATGCGTGTGCCGTCGTCGAGTGTGTGGATCTGCATGTCGTGCCAGTAGCGGGCGATGGCGTTGCTGTGGCCGTCGCGCCACACTTTGCGGCTTTTGCGGGTGATGGCCCCGACTGCGAGCGAGAGAGCGTCTGTGTAGTCGTCGTGCCCGACGTTGGCCGGCACTTCGATCTTCAGCTTGCCGTGCTGCTGCTCGACATACTGCAGGTTGTTCAACTGCTTCAGGAGTTCGGCGTGTTGAGGTAGGACGAGTTGCCGGCGTTGAAGGAGAAGTTTCAGCTTGCCGTAGTTGTCGGTCTTGCTTTCCGAGCTGGTGTGAACGCGATGAATCTTGGGTGCGCCTTCGAGTGTGTCCAGGACTTTTTGGCGGGTTGAGGCAAGGATCTGCGTTGCTGCTTCGCCAACACCGTTGGTTTCGGACATGACGTGGCGAAACCGGTAGTGGGTTCCGACCTTCCAAATGCGATCGACGAAGTCCTGGTACGGCAGTCGCTGGTGGCCTTCCAGGTGGGCGATGAAGTAGATCGGATCGTTGCCTCGATGGTCGTTGAGGCCGCCGTTGTCATCGAGGGTGGCGAGGCACGCTAGGACGTTGTAGTCAGACATCCCCCAGTCGATGCCGGCGTAGACGTGACCGCCCCGCGGTTGGCTGGCGTAGGGCCACGGGGTGACGTCGGTGGTGTACGTGTAGGGCAGCGTGGAGGCGTTGATTTCTTCGGTGGTGAGGAACGATCCGGACTCGTCGAGCCATTCGGCCATGTATTCGCGACGGAACTGGTCACTGCGAATGGTCTTTTTGCGATCGTCGAGCTGTTGGCGGTCCACTCGGGGTGCGTCGTATGAGGTCCAGTGGAAAGACTCGACGGCGTCGTCGGGCTGTTCCATGCCTCGTTGCCACAGGTTGCGGAACCAATGGTCTCGTCCACCCCAGGGGGTGCCGGCGACGATGGTGCGTCCTGTTGGCTGTGCAGCGATGGTGGTTGCGGATGCGGCGTCCCACAGCGCGTCGGAGACCATGCCCGCCTCGTCGATGATGAGGAGGTTGACTGTGTTACCTCGGATCTGGCGTTCAGACAGTGGGAGTGCTTCGATGCGGCTGCCGTTGGTGAAGGCTAGGACGTTCTTGTAGTCGTCTGTGAATGATGCTGTGTAGCCGGCGTCGGCTGCGATCTCTCGGATACGGGCGAGGAGTTTGACGGCGGCGTCCTCGCCTCCGGACACGATACTGATGACCTGGTCGGACCGGGTAGTTGCGGCGTGCACAGCGATCAGTGCGAGAACTTCAGATTTGCCGGACTGGCGTCCGCAGCAGAGAACACGGGTGCGTGCTTGGCTACGCGCAACTTTCTGCTGGTAGTCGTACAGTTCGCGTCCGAGGATGTTGTGGGCGAACGAGACGGGGTCATTGAGGACGGCGGTCATTGCGCTCCTTTTCCGCCATCTCAGTGATGAGCCGAACGGGGTCGGGTAGTTCACTGCGGGCGATTGCGAGGTCTTTCATGAGGCGCGCATAACCGGTGGGGTCGAGTCCGAGTTTCGTTCGGAGTTTGTCGGACCGCGTTTCAGCGCGTTCGAGGAGGTCGTAGGCGGCTTTGGTGCGCTTGTTGCTGAGGTTGGAGGCGCAGTCGGCGATGTACTCGACGAGAAGTTCGATCTGCGCTTCGGCTCGTGCCCATGCCCATAGCGAGTGCCGGAATCGTGGTGCGGCCAGATAGTTGAGGTCGGGGTCTGCGAGGACCCGTGCGACGTTGGTTTCGGCGATGGGGTCGACTCGTGCGGGACTGTAGGCGCCGTGGGTGACCGCGAGATCGTTGCCGGGTTCGAAGGGCGGGCGTGACCATTCGGGGAGGTTGTCGGACATGCCGCCTCCTGTGCGTTATGGAGTTATGGGGGTGAGGCCGTGGCGGCAGGAGATGTGGAACAGGCCGCCGGCTTGGGCTTGTGTGAGCGTGGGATAGCCAGCGGTGGTGCCGTTGAGAGACAGTGTTTTGCCTTGCCACGGTGAGCATTTCGGGCATGATCCGTCATGTGACGAAACCTTGACGAGGTCGACGCCTTCAGTCTTGGCGCGCTGCCGGTAGCCTTCGAGCGCAACCTGGGCGGCGCGACCATCGACGGCACGACGAACCCACACATCGATGGGGATTCGGCGCCCTGCGGAGTCCAGGACGTGGAGGTTGAAGCCTTCACGTTCGGCGCGTTCGAGGATGACGCGTACTGCGGTTTGGCGGGCCTGTGGGGTCGACAGGTCCCAGGTGCCGTGCACGAGCTGGTTGATGAGCCGCTGTGCCCGCTGTGGGTCGTTCAGTCTCTTGTTGACCTGAACGACGTTGTTGACGAAGTCGGTCTCTATCTTGCGGGGGAACGAGACGTGGAGTTCGGCGCGGAGGGTGGCGAACGCACGTCGGGTGTTGAGCTGGGTACGACGGTTCGTCTGCGCGACAGCACGCTGAAGCCACAGCTGGTATTCACGGACGGCACGAGCGAGACCATCGCGGTACTCCTGCTCGGTCAAACCACGGTCGTTAGCACCGGTATTGATGGTGTCGCGGAGCCGGTCGCGGATCTCGTCGACGAGGGTGCTGTAGGGCTGGGGAACGGTGGCGACTACACCGTTCACCCAGGCCCACAGCTTTTTCAGCAGGTTTTTCACAGGACGGGGTGACCACCCGCGACGGTCACGTGCTGGCGAACGTCCAGGAGAATTGCCCTGAAGTGCTCGACGTCCGCCTGCAGGGTAGCGAGGTCACCGTCCCGGAATGGGAATCGCTGTTTCTCCTTGAGGCGACCGACGGCGTTGCCGTAGTTGCGGAGGGCTGCCTGGTAGTCGTTCTCTGCGTATGCGTTGTCCGGGGCGGGACGATAAATGTAGGTCATAGCTATTCTCCTGCGGTTTCGTTGGTTTCAGCCGGGGCCATGATGTCGACGAAGTGCCGACCCTGCTTTCCTTCCATGACGCCGCGTACAGCTGAGGCTGCAGAGTGAACCTGCAGATACTCTTCGTTCGCGGTTTCGATCTCTGCGTTGACCTCGGCCAGTCCCGGGATCTTCGCGTCGAACTCCTTGGCGATTCCGTCACGGGGCAGGTTGCGGGCTTCGAGATATGCGCCGAGTTCCTGTGCAAGGGCGACAGCGTCGTGGCCTTCTGCTTCGCGGATCATCGTGGACGCGATGCCGATGGCCTTGACGTCGTCTGCCTGGTCGAGAAGCCGCTGCGCACGAGCCCACTGGCGTTGTGCACGCACCTCGAACAAGAGCTGTTCCGTCGCGTTGCCGGCAGGGGCTTTGGTGAAGTTCTGCCGGATCTGAGCGGCCTTCTGCTGCGCCTGGTCGAGTCGCCGTTCGTAGTTGGATTCGATCTCAGCCATGCGCTCGTGCCATTTGTGCTGGCGCGCCCATCCTTCGAGTTCGCGGCGGTGACCTTCGGGGGTGATGAGCTTGTCTCGGAGTGCCTGATCGGCGGATGCGCGCTTCTTCTCGTACTCTTCGAATACTGCTCGAATAGCTTTACGGGACAACTGTTCTCCTAGTGGGTGAGGGTGGCGAGCTGGTGCCGGTAGTCGGCGTGCTCGGGAAGTTCGGGGTCGGTGTCGTACACAATATCGGGGTCAGTCATTGGTCTTCTCCTGGGCGGCGAGGTACAGGACAAAGTCCTGAAGTGTCTGGGTGAGCGCTTCGCCGTCGTATGCGGGTGCTGCAACTTCGTTCATCGTGTACATCAGTGCGAGCACGAACTGGAGGGGCCGCTTTGCGTCGCCGGCGGCCTCCAGGATCTCGATGACCTGATCCATGCGGCGTTCCCTGTAGTGGATGAACGCCGCGGAGGCGCGCTGCAGGTCGGTGGCGGTGAGTTCGAACTCTGTGGTCATACGGTTCTCCTAGCGGCTCATGAATCCAGCGGCCTTGCGGGACTGCATCTGCTGGTACTTACGGAATGCTTCGTCGATGTTGGTGACATGGAACTGGTAGGTGTCACCACCGGCGCTGACGCCTGCTGCTGCGGGTGCGGGGGCGTTTCTCACGAACTGATCGACAGCGGATAGCGGGGCTGCCTTGTACGGGGCGGGGATCGGCTGGGGTCCAGTTCCCCCGAGGAACCCGCTGATGACCGATCCGGGATCGAACCCGCCAACGCCGCCACCTGCCACGTTGGTGCCACCAGCGGCTTGGTTGCGGTACCAGTTGAACAGTTCCTGGCCTGCGGACATGAGCCCACCGACGAGACCACCAGGGGACAGGAGCCCATCGGGCAGCCAGCCGCTGATCATCTGCTGAGCGATGCCGGGGAGCTTCCCACGGAACGTATCCGCAGAGGCTCGGAACACCTGCTGCGGGTCGTGTGCCGGGGAAAGCTTCCCGGCATCGGGAAGGTTGGAGGTCGTCGTACTCGTGCCTGACGGGCCGTTGTACGAGGTTGTCGGCGGGGGAGTGGTGCTGAACTGGGGAGCCGCCGGCGTGGTGCCACCCCCGGAGTAGTCGAGCCCCGACGCGCCATCGTTTCCGTAGTCCAAGCCCTGGATCGATTCCGAATAGGGATCATCCATCGACGGCGGATTCCACAGGTGGCGGGGGAGATGCCACACCATCGGGAAATCGAGGGCGCCGTCTGCGCCTCCACCGAACTGCACGCCGTTGGAACCATCACTCTCGACGTTGATGCCAAACAGCGTTCCTGCCATGTGTCCACCCGTACCGACTCCACCATCGGTGCCGATGGAGAACCCGTTGGGGTCGAATCCCGGTTCGTAACCGAGAGCTGCGAAATCGGAGCCCGTGACGTAACGAACAGACTGCCCGGTGAGGGCGTTGTGGATGCCGGACATGTACCCCGAACAGTCCCACGAGTCACCGCCAGCGCCGCCATAGACGTACGGAAGTCCTGCCTTCGAGCGAGCGAACGAGAGGGCGCGGTCGCCGGCCTCACCGACATAACCACCGGTTGCGAAGGCGGGAAGCATCGACCGCATATACGACAGGTCGGGGACCCAGCCGTCGTTCAAGGCTTCGAGGATGGTCCGCACGCCAGGCTTCGCGACCTGTGACGCCTTAACGACGTACTCGCCATTGGACAGCCACGACAAGATGCTGTCGGAGGTGCCGGTGCCGGGGCCTGTGATGAACCCGCCTGCAGCGTTGGCCTGCGCCCACCCGACGAGCTTGTCGCCGAGTTCGCGGGCTCCCTGACCACCAGGGACAGTGATCGGCCCGATCTTGGTAGGCACCTTCTGGAGGAGTTCGCCGATGCGCTGGACCGCGTTCTTGACGTTGCGGACGACGCCTTCCCACACGCCGGCGATGGACTGCCCCATGCCGTCGAAGAATCCGGCGATATACCCCGTGATGTTCTGGAAGGTGCCTTGCAATGTGCCGAGCGCGTTGCTGAGCCACGGGAATTGCCGGTCGACGATGTCGCCGACACCAGAGGAGATGGCGCCGGGAAGGTCCTTCCACGAGGTCACGGACCCGTTGGTGATCTTCGATGTGAAGTCGTTGGCGAGGCCGCCCAGTCCTTCAGTGCGAAGCGTCTGCCATGTGCCCTGAATCGACGTCCACCCCGAAGACACACCATCCTTCAAACCGGCCCAGGCGTTGCCAGCCTTCGTCTGCACATCATCGATGAATCCCTTGCCGATCTCGGCGGCCTTATCTTTGACGCCCTGGAGGGACGGAGAGACCTTCTCGTTCCAGCCCGAAGCGACGGTGTTGGAAAAGCTGTCCCACTTCTCGCCCCACTTCTCGGGGTCCCCGAGATCACCGAGGAACGAACCGCCTTCGGTGTTGCCGGCAGCGATCTGATCCTTGAGCGCAGATTGCAGATTGGCGCCGTCGAGTGGAGTGCCGCCTACGGACGGAACACCCCCCTCCGGGGCGTCAGGAGCACTTTCCCCACCATCATCGCCGCCACCGAGGAGACGACCGAGCCACGAATCCGCCTTGATGCCGGGGAAGATTCCAGCGCGACCAATGACGCGTTCCCCGTCCTTGTTGACGGCGTTTCCGTTCTCGTCGA
This sequence comes from Rhodococcus sp. 2G, assembly GCF_001886355.1. NCBI lineage: Bacteria > Bacillati > Actinomycetota > Actinomycetes > Mycobacteriales > Nocardiaceae > Rhodococcus > Rhodococcus sp. 2G. Next base: position 1,033,523 of record NZ_CP018063.1, read on the forward strand.
CAAGTCCCTGATTACCGGTCGTCAAACCGAACTTGGAGTCGACGATCTTCGAAACCTTGTCCGCAAGCTTGATGGCTTCACCAACGAGTCGCAGCATGTCCTCGGCGGTCTGCTGGGCATCGTCCCAGAACTGAGACATACGCGCCTGGCCTTCGGGGGTGCCCATCCAGTCAGCGAACTCGCGCAGGTTGTCGGTCATCGACTGGATCATCGACTTGCCGTTTTCCTCCGACGTGGAGAACAAGCCGCCGATAACCCGCCCGACCTCGATGAACAGGTCTTTAAGCTGCTTCAGGGAATCAATGGACTTTTCCATGAAGTCGCGAATACGATCGCGGCCTTCGCTGGAGTTCGTCCAATCCTCGAAACCCTGCATGGTTTCCGAGAACGATTCGGCGCCACCGACGAGGAAGTCGGAACCGATGGAGGCGATGTTCGTGAGAGCGCCAGCAAGCGAGGAGATGCCGTCCATGAACGGCCCGATCGCATCCTTGGTGTTGTTCAGGACGTTCGACCAATCCAGCTTGGTCGACTCGCTGTTCAAATCCTCGATGGCGCGCTTCAATCCGCCATTGATCTCGGTCGCGATACCGCCGAGCCCTTCACGCAGGATCGGGAAGTAGTTGTTTCCGAGATCCTGAATGGACGAGCCGAGACCTGCAAACAGGTTGTCCTGGATTTCGATACGCAGGTTGCGCCACTCGTCGCCCATCGCGCGAACCTTGGTGACAAAGTCTTGGGCGTTGGGGGAGAGGTTCGCCATCGCTTCTGCGAACTTGTCGACACCACCTGCGCTGGCGGTCATCGCTTCCGCTTGGGCTTCCTGGGCGTCAGCAACACGCCGGAGTGCGTCCTCGACCTGTCGCTGTGCCTGGGCGTCGTTTCGCGCCACCGAGGCCCGCGTCTCGCTCAGGTTCACTACCGCGTCGATCTCGCCCTGGGCGGCCTCCTGGGCGGCTTCACGGGCGTCCACAACCTGCTGTGCACCCTCGACGCCGGCACGGTTCGCAGCGTCCGTTTCCGCCTGAAGTTCGCTGTTCCGCCTGCGGACCTCGTCGACACGACGAAGAGCGGACTGCACACCATTCTGTGCTTCACGCACATCAAGTGCGGATACGGGCTGACCATCCTTGCCGAGGTCGCGGAGTCGTTCACGGGCACGCTCGACGGCGATGAGGGCGTCCTCTTCGTCGATTGCGCTGCCCTTAAGAGCGAAGTTCAGATCCTCGATCTGCTGCTGCGCATCCTTACGGGCACGTGTCAGATCCTCCTGTGCGTCAAGCGATCGCTTCTGCGCATCCTGCACCTGACGTTCAGCCGAAGCGATCTGGCGGGCGCCATCCTTCGCGGTCCACGTCGCGTTCTCACGGGCGTCCGCCACAGCGCGTTCAGCGTCCTCGACCTGGCGAGCTGCTGCCCGTTGCTGTTTCGCCGAAGACGTAGCTGCCTGACCACTGGAAACGGCGGCTTCACCTGCAGCCTTGAAGGCGTCCATGACACCGTTGCCACCGATGACCACTGTTGCCAGCGATGCAGCGGCAGCGGCAGCACCGGCAGGAATGAGCGATACGACGCCGGCGGCCTGGGCAAGCTGGCCCACCAGGGGCACGAGGTTGACTGCGGCAAGTGCAGCAAGGGCGGTCGCTGCTGCGGAGGCAGGGCCGACGATGGAACTTGCCCCACGGGCAACACCATTGAGTCCGCCACCACCGGGAATGTCGATGCCATTCAATGCGCCTCGTAGCGCCATTGCTTGGGCGATGAGGGCGGCCATGTGCGCGGATGCTGCCGTGGTGTCGAGGTCGACGTTGAGGTGCAGGTCGGGGGTGGCGGCGCGGAAGGCGGCCAACTGCTGGCGTGCCCGCGTGAAGTCGAGATCTACCCCGACCTTGAGGGCAGGCAGGTTCGCGGTGGCCGTGCGAAGATCTCGCTTGAGTTCTGCAGTAGAGCCGAGTTTCGCGTCAACCTTCACCGTTGTCGAGATCTTCGACATTGCGGTCCGAAGCTCGGTCTTGAACGCCGTGGTAGGCCCCAGTTTCGGGTTGACCATGACGTTCGCCGAGATCTTCGCCATTCGTGCGCGAAGTTCCTGCTGGAACTGCTGTGACAGTCCGACCTTCGGCTGAACCTTGACGGTTGCCTTCGGGTCGTTCTTCGGATCCTCGACCTGCGCCTTGAGATCCTGCCGCCAATTCTTTGCGAGCTGGGGTTTGATCGTGGCGTATGCGCTACCTGCGGAGAAGGGTTCAGCCACGGCGTCCACCCCCGGGGTGGTTGATCGTGGCGTCGGGGTCGATCTTCAGGAGGTACTCAGACATGACCCGCTCGGGCGCATTAAATCTGGTGCCGTGCTCTCTCCAGCGGGCGTAGTGACCGGAGGCGTAGATCGTTGATTCGAAGTCACCATCGGGACCTCGATCGACGGACGCGGAAACGTGGGTGGCATTCCAGCCTGTACGCCACCGCGAACGGACAGCCCAGTCGTCTGCACCGAGTTCAGCAAGTTCCAGCAAATAGTCTCTGACCTGTGGTGATTCGGACAGCATCCGTTCCAGGTCGGCACCTGATGGGTCGTAGCGCACGACGACCTCCCTCTATTAAGTTGTGGCACACGAAACCCCGGCGAGCCTGGAGCCTTCTGCCGGGGTTTCGTGTGGTGTTCCGCCTACGTTGGGCCGACGTGTCAGGCGGAAGTTCTTGTAAACGCTTCGTCGACCTCTGCTGCATCAAGTCGGATTGCACGACTCGACATGCCGTAGGTACGAAGCTTGCCGTCTGCGATGTATCGACGGACAGTGTTGGGGGTGATCGCGAGTCGTTGGGCGACCTGTGCGATGGTTTCGAACTTGCGCGGAGTGTATTCCGACATGAGTTTCACCTGGGAAAAGTCGAAGGGATTTTTGCGCACACGTCGGCTACCTCTTACGATATCACACATTTCGTTTCGCCACAATTCGCACAACCACAACCTGCGGGGTTACGGTTCCTGGCAGATCAACTCTCCAGGGCTTTCCGTTCCGCTTTCTCAATGGCTTCAGCAGCCAGCGCGGACCCGTTCGCAGTGAGCCACTCCCGACGCTTCTGGATCAGGAATTGTTTGTCCCAGGTTTCGTAGGTCTCGGGGTTCAGCTCTGGGATTTCCCGCCCAACCAATTCTTGGATTGTCGTGGACCACGGATGTTGTACGTGCTTCTCGAAAATCCACAACAGATGTTCGGGCGAAGATGCTGGCGGCTGCTCTGCGCAGTAAGCCACTACGTCGCCCGGCATGATCGGGAAAGCGTTCCGCTTCCGGTAGTGGTCAGACACAGCTTCGAGCGCTTCTCTCGGCCACACGGGCTGACCGTCGAACACATCCGCCCACGCTGCGATACGTGCCGCCACCTCATCCTCCGTAGATCCGACCTGAAGTCGTGGGTCGATCATCCGGGCTTTCATCAGCACATTGCGGGCGATCTCAATACTCATCGGGGAAGGCATCAGAATGGCCTCTCATTCGCGTCGTAAGCGCCTGTCAGCGCCAGCTGGGGGGTATGGGTGGCCCCGCGCATTTCGGCTGCTATGACGCGATTAGCTCCGGCTTGAAGTTGGTGCAGATCCTCAGTCATCGATTTACGACCAGAGGAAGCCGTAGAGGAGGGACGAGGAGGCAGCGGATCGTCCTCCCAACGTTCACCGTTCAACCACGTCGCCGGGTAGGGAATGAACCCCTTATTCTCACCACGTGGCAGGTTCGGGTCCTGCGCGAAACGCAACGCCCCGTCGATGACAGTTTGCGCACCGACCTTTTCCACGGCTTTCCTCCACGCTTTGCGTGCATCGCCCTTGGACTTCTTCAAGGGATACGTGGACCAGAACTCATCGAAGCGGTCGCATACCTCCACCACATCGTGCGATCGCGCGGATGTAGTGGGTGGTTCACTGGGCGGTTCAGCGGGTGGTTCAGGGACGGTTTGTATGAAGTCGGCTTCAGGCCTAAACGAAGAATCCTTCGGGTCTAATTGGAGGGATTCTTCAGGGCTAATTGCAGAATCCTTCATGTCTAATTCGGCTGCGGAAGAATCCTTCGGGTCTAATTCGGGCTTGGGCTTGCGCCCCCGCTTCTGGCGCGCTGGCTTCTCATCCGTACGAACGCGGTGAAGTGGCAGGTCGTACACCACCGGACGGTACTCCTCCGGAATTTTGTCTGCCGGCGACTGATCTGGCGACTTCACTAACAAGCCTGAAGTAACAAGCGCTTTCACGTGGTCCGCCACGTTTCGCTCGCTGCACCCCAGATTCCACGCGACCGTCCCAAGCGACGGATACGCTGCCTTCCCGTGGTCGTCAGCACGTTCGGCGAACACGGCAAGGACCGCCCGTGCAGGTACGCTCACCAGTCCCGGCGGCACCTGCGTCAATGCCCATTTCACGGCTTGGTAGCTCATGCTGACCACCTGGCCGAGTTGACAAGCGCCGCAGGCGATGACATAGAATGTCGAATGAAGGGGCAATGCCATGCCCCACTGGGAGTTCTTCGCAAGGGTTCTCCTGGAAATGTGAAGTTGTAAACACTGGGGACGCGGCCACCACGAATGGTCGCGTCCCCAGTGTTTTTGTCAGCTAGGCACATTCGCCTAGCGTCTGACCACTCCGGTGGTCGCTGTAGCGGTTCATGATGTCGACGCCAACGCGCATGGTGTGCCGCACATCCCCGGACCACCGAACGAGGCCGTCGAGGGCTTCCGGCGGCAGTTCCATCCAATCGCCGCCACATGGTCGGATGATCGGCACGCCGACCACCTCGCCATCAAACGTCTCGACGGGTCGCCACGAAAGCTCCCAGCCGCCACCGATTTCCCGGACATTGCCAATTTCGAACCTGGACATCAGGCCACCGCCCTACGTGCGTTATCGGCCGCGCCCACCAGGCAGAGGACTTCACCGAAAGCTCTCGTCCACGTGCTGATGTTGCGCGAACGGTCGTGGATGATCGCCCCAAGGATGAAGACCAATTCGTCAGCCGATACGCCGAACGACTTCGCGTATCCATCGAGACCAACACCGTCGATCGCCAGTTCTGCGGCTGCCTCCACGGAGCGCTCCCAGTCGCCCTCCTGTAGAGGCACGCCCGCCATATTGATGAGAAAGCTGTTCAGGAGCTCCCTCGTGAACGTCTTGTCGACCACGGGCAGGATCTCCCCGTTCTTCGCAGTGAACCATCGGCTTTCCACGTTGCTCTCCCTCGGCTTGCGTTTGATGTTGCGTACGCACTTCGCGCACGTCCATTCATGCTCCGGCTTCCACGTGCGAACCGGGCCGCCACACGAGTAGCAGCCACCGCTCGGCTTCTGCATCTTGCTCACGCCATCTCCTTCTTGGACTCAAGCCAGGTGAGGAAGTCCTCTTCCTTCACGCGCACCGCGCCGCCGATCTTGTAACTCACGGGAAAGTCCCCCTTGTGGCGCTTCTGGTACAGCGAAGACACCGGCATTCCGAGTGCTTCGGCCATGTCCTTCAAGCTCAGTAGCTTGCTCATCCAACACCTCTTCTTCTGGTTTCGAAAGATTTAGACTTGCCTCTTCCGTCTACGAAGATAGCACAGCTTTCGCATCCGTCAATTTTCTTCTAGGATTCTTCGTATGACGACGAACGACGACTGGGCGCAAGAGTTGGTGCAGCGTGTAGGAGCCGCAGCCAGAGAGTTGCGAGGCAAGCGATCCGCCAAATGGCTAGCCGACAGAACGGCTGAACTCGGCTACCCGATCTCCGCGCAGGTCATCGCCAAGCTCGACAGCGGGCACAGAGGAACCCACCTTCAGGTAGCCGAACTCCTCATACTCGCCCGAGCGCTCAACACAGCCCCTGCAATGCTGCTGTTCCCCGGCATACCCGGCGAGAAAGTCGAACTCTTCCCGGGAGTTCAGATCGAGTCACGACTCGCCCTGGAATGGCTCGCAGGCGACAAGGCGCTACTTCAGAAGTTCGCATGGCGCAAGGGCAGCGAGGACAGCGAGGATGCACGCGATGTCTTCCAGCGTGGTGAATGGCTAGCCGAATGGCAGCAGAACACCCGGCCGATTCGGCTCGCGAAGGAACACCAGCGGCTTCTCACCGAACACAGCCGGCAGCAGGCAGAGCGAGAACGGTGGCTTCAAGATCGCGACAACGCCGATGCCCAGGAATTCGCCGCAGCAACGGGTAGATCCATTGACTCGACCGAACAATCCATCCGAACCATCCGCCGTCAAATCCGCGAACTCGGACTCACGCCTCCAGCGCTACCGGCACGTGTCGCCGCACACTTCGACAAGGACCCCGAAGATGCCTAGACAACCGCTGCCCATCGGGCACTACGGCAACATCGCCACCAAACAACTCGCAGACAGCGCCAACGGACAAGCACGCTGGCGCGCATCCGCCCGCTACCGCGACCACGACGGCACCACCCGCACCATCCAAGCCATCGGCACCAGCAAAGCCAACGCCATCCAACGGCTGAAGAACAGCATCACCGACCGCACCACCCAAAACGCCGGCGACATCACACCCGACACCCGACTCCACGAACTCGCCAAACTCTGGATCGACGAACTCACCATCGAAAACCGAGTCAGCATCCAAACCATCCAGGCATACCGCGATGAGATCGGCCCCGCCACCACCGGCACCGACACCATCACAATCATCGACGGCATCGGGAACCTACGAGTCCGCGAAGCCACCACCAGCCGTATCGACCGATTCCTCAAAGGCATCGCCACCAACCACCCCAGCAAAGCCCGCAGGATCAAAGCCATCCTTTCCGGGATGCTCGGCATGGCCGCCCGCCACGACGCCATCGCCACCAACCCGGTGAGGGAAACCGCCAGCATCCGGCGCGGCAAAGCCGACCCTCGTGCCCTCACCCTCGACGAACTCCAAGCGCTCCGTTCCCGAGTCCGACTGTGGATGACCGGTGCCCAGATGCCCGAGGACAAGAAGCCTAGGCAGAAGGGAGGCCAGCAACGCAACCAGCAACTTCTCGACGTCGTGGATGTCCTCCTCGCCACGGGTGCCCGCATCGGTGAAGTTCTCGCCCTCCGCTGGGCGGATGTTGACCTTGCAGCGAGCCCGCCCCGCGCCACCATCGCCGGCACCGTGGTCCGGGTGGATGGGCAGGGCCTGAAGCGCCAGGAGTTCCCGAAGAGCAAGAAGCCTCGCATCGTCCTGTTGCCGAAGTTCGCGGTCGACACGCTCATGCGCCTGAAGATGAACGCCACCCCCAACGAACACGATGTGATCTTCCCCTCTGATCGGGGGACGCTTCGGGACCCCCACAACCTGCGTCGGCAGTGGCGGGATGCCCGGGGCCAGGAGTGGGCGTGGGTGACCCCGCACTCGTTCCGTCGGACTGTCGCGACCCTGGTGGATCGGGAGTACGGCAGCAAGGAAGCTGCAGCTCAGCTTGGGCATAGTGGCACGGCGGTAACGGAGAAGCATTACATCGCGAAGGCAGAGGAAGCACCCGATCTGACAGCGGTGCTCAACAGGCTAGGAGGCCGGCAGTGAGCAAGAAGTACGACATGGACGACGTGCCGATGGACGCGGTGTTCGACGAGCAGGTCATGGAGGCGCAGGACCATCCCGAGACGGTGGACGGTTTGCGTCTGGGTGCGATGAGTTCGGAGACCGGAGATCAGCGTGACGTCGCCCTCACAATGGGGGACGCACCACGGGCCGTCTTCACCATGAAGCCCTCGTCGGCTCGGAACCTGGCCCGGATGCTGTGGCATGTCGCACGTGCGAAGGACAACGAGTATCCCCACGATTTGAGGTAGCTCCACGGGGCAATCCGTGTCATATCCGTGTCACGTCGACCCTAGATCCAAACGACAAGAAAGCCCCTCCCGGCATCTCTGCTGGTGAGGGGCTTTCTGTTGTGCGCCATCAGGGACTCGAACCCCGAACCCGCTGATTAAGAGTCAGCTGCTCTGCCAATTGAGCTAATGGCGCTTGACGATGTGTTCCCGGGATGCCGTCCCAGCAACGAGAAGAACATTACACACCGTCGCGCGACGCGCCAAATCGGCTGGTCAGAATGTTTCTGTAAGGTTGTGGAGGTAACGGATCGGACGGTCGGAGCGATTGTCATTCGAACGTTACCGACGTACGGGGGAGTCGCGTCGGGTCGGCCGCAAGAGAAGCTGGCATCATCGTGTTCGGTGTTGTGACGTGCGTTTTCGGTGCCTTGGGGGAGGCGGGATCGGAGTATGGAAGTGACGGAGTCGAGTGCGGGGAACCCCCGGGGTCGTCGGGTACGGGGAATCCTCGGAGTGGTCGTCGTCGGCGTTGTTGCGTTCGTCACGGGATGCGCCGGCGGTTCGGGAACGGGCGCCGAAGAAGTGCCCATCGATTCCAATCCCGTGGCGGCGCTGATCAAGCCGACGGTGTCGTCGAGTGTCGCCGACGGATCGGTCGGCTTCTCGCCGATCGACCCGGTGACGGTCTCGGTGGTCAACGGCAAGCTCGACTCGGTGACCCTGCTCAACCCTGCAGGGGAGCCGGTGCAGGGCGAACTCGCCGACGACGGACTCACCTGGGTGAACACCGCACCGCTCGGCTACAACCGCTCCTACACGCTCGAGACCGTCGCGTACGGACTCGGCGGCGCGACCACGTCGACGGCGGCCTTCACCACCTCGTCGCCGGCCAATCTCACCCAGCCCTACGTGTTGCCCGGTGAGGGTTCGATCGTGGGTATCGGCCAGCCGATCGCCGTGCAGTTCGACGAGAACATCCCGGATCGGCTCGCGGCCGAGGCGGCCATCACCGTCACCACGAACCCGCCCGTCGAGGGCGCCTTCTACTGGGTCAACAACCGCGAGGTGCGGTGGCGGCCGGAGAACTACTGGGTGCCCGGCACCGCCATCACCGTCGATGTGAACGTCTACGGCAAGGATCTCGGCGACGGCCTCTTCGGTCAGTCCGATGTCCACTCGTCCTTCACCATCGGCGATGCGGTGGTCATCACGGCGGACGACGCGACCAAGCAGGTCACTGTCACGCGCAACGGCGTCGACGTCATCACGATGCCGACCTCCTTCGGCAAGGACTCCACGCCCACGCCCAACGGCGTCTACATCATCGGCGACCGGTTCGAGTCCATGATCATGGACTCGTCCACCTACGGCGTCCCCTCCGACTCGGCGCAGGGTTACCGCACGCCGGTCGAGTGGGCGACGCGGATGTCCTACAGCGGCATCTTCTTCCACTCCGCCCCGTGGTCGCTCGGCGACCAGGGTGTGCGCAACGTCAGTCACGGCTGCCTGAACCTCAGCCCCGCCAACGCCAAGTGGATCTTCGACAACACCAAGCGCGGCGACATCGTCGTGGTCCGCAACACCGTGGGCGGCACTCTCCCCGGAACGGACGGACTCGGTGACTGGAACATCCCGTGGTCGACATGGAAAGCCGGCAACGCTGCGGCGTGACGGGTGAAGGGGGATCGATGGCCGTTCGGGGGAGATGGTGGAGCGCTGCCTTCTGCGGTGCCGTGCTGCTCGCGGCGCTGACACCGGCAGGGGCGGCGGCCTCGCCGGTCGCGTCGTCGACCGCTCCGGCACCGGGTTCGGTGGTCTCGCAACAGCCGCTGCCCGACGAACTGTCGGTGCCCGGTGCCGCGACGGCCATCAAGCTCGAGTACGCCACCGAGTGGCGGTCGGGGGAGCCGACCGTCGCCACGGGCGCGTTGTTCCTGCCCGGGCGGGATGCCCCCGAGGGTGGCTGGCCCGTCATCGCGTGGGCACACGGCACGACCGGTGTGGGCGACGACTGCGCGCTCACGACCCGCACGCCGCGTTCCGATCTCGAGCGGACCTATCTGCACCACTGGCTCGATTCCGGGTACGCGGTCGTCTCGGCCGACTTCCCGGGTCTGGGCTCCGAGGGTCTCCACCGTTATCTCGACGGCCCCAGCGCCGCGAACAGCATCGTCGACATCGTCCGGGCCGCCCGCGACGGTGGGGCGCCGCTGTCGGAGCGCTGGATCGTGATGGGGCAGTCGCAGGGAGGACACGCGGCGCTGCACACCGCTGCGATCGCGACCTCCCGCGCTCCCGAACTCGACTTCCGCGGAACGGTCGCGACGGGTGCTCCGGCGAACCTCGAACGGGCCTTCACGATCGGCGTCCCGGGCTTCCCCGATCCTGGACTGTGGGGCCTCGTCAGCTTCAGCGGGTACATCTTCGCTGGGCTGCGCGACGCCTACCCCGAGGCCGACGTCGAGAGCTACCTGACCCCGATCGGCCGTGAGGTCGTCGATCGCGCCGAAGAGCTCTGCTACGACGATCTCGAGGAGTCGGTGCGCGACATCCCGGTCGGGGATCTGCTCGCGCGCCCGCTGGCCGAGGGTCCGATGCCGTCGCTGCTGGCCGATTATCTCGCCGCCCCGGTGGACGGCTACGACCGGCCGGTCTTCCTCGCGCACGGCATCCACGACGTGATGGTCCCGTTGCCGCTGTCCGCGGCGCTCGCCGCCGATATGAAGGTCGCAGGGGCGGACGTCGACTACCGCGTCTATATGGCCGGGCACTACACGACGGTGGAGCGCTCCCGGGCCGACGTCGACGCTTTCGTGACGCGCTCGTTCGAATAGACCGGCCTGCGCGTGAGGAACCGCTGTGCGTGAGGATTCTTCCGGGAACGAGAAAACCCCCGATCGGAAATCCGATCGGGGGTTCTCTTCGGGGTGAGTGACGGGACTCGAACTCCCGTTCCTGGGGAAACAGTGCGAGTCATCCCGATGCAGGAAACCACCCTTTACCTGCATCGATGGTCTCTCAATTTCACATCAACACGCATCTAGATACACAACCATGCAACAGCGGTATTGCATGACGTGTTGCATGGCTCGCGTGTGTGCGGGGATCTGACAGCCTCGCGAGGTCGAGGGGACGGACGGGCTGCGGCTCTTCCTTCCCCTGTTCTTCTCCACATTCGTCGATCCCCGAACCTGGCGTTTGCGAGGTTGCCCGAGGACCGCTCAAACCTTTGCCGATCCCCGAAAGTTCCGGCGGTTCCCGGTTCCCGCATAGGGGGTCCGGAACCGGGAACCGCAGATCGTCCAGCTTGTCGACGCCGGCAACCTGGCAGGTGGGGATCATGTTGTCGGCGCCGGCAAGATGATCACCAGCCGTCTCCCTTGTCCATCCCCCGCACCCGCATGAGGGCATAGGGCAGATCCCAACACCGAGGCTCGGAGGGGATGTGTGTGCCGGCCGTGGTGGTGAGCACCTCGCACCGACGGGGCCTTGGGTCGTCCGGCCGCCAGGACTGGATGCCGGACTCGGTGGCGGCCATGACCTGCATGAGCGCGTCTGCGAGGTCGTCGTGTCCGGCGTGCTCGGGGACCTCGATGCGCACGGCACCGGTGGGTGTCATCTCGTAGGTGAGCGAGTGCAGCTGCTTGAGCAGCTCGGGATGACGAGGGAGCACGATGCGGCCCTGTTGCAGTAGCACCTTGAGCGCCCCGTATCCGCTGGTCTTGCGGCGGTTGTCCGTGGTGACCGCAGTGACCTGGGTGCGTCGGCGGCTCGAGGTCCATTCCTGCTTGTCGATGGTGTTGCGCAGCACCTGGGTGGGCATCTGCCCGACGCCGTTGGTCTCGGAGATCACCCGCACGAGGTCGTACCCCCGGGCCACGGTGGCAATGCGGTCGATGAAGGTGGAGTAGGGCATCTTGCTGTGATGCTCGAGCCAGGGCAGGAAGTACACCAGATCGTTCTGGAACCGGCCCCGGTTCAGCTCCCTGTCGTCGAGGACACCGAGCAGCACGAGGGCGTTGGAGTCGTTGAATCCCCAGTCGACGCCGGCCACCGCGGTCTGCCCGTGCGCCTTGTCGGGCGGGAGGAGGGCGTAGTCGGCGGTGTTGTCGTCGAGCTCGGCCGCGGTGAAGTAGGAACCGGCGTCGTCGATCCACTCGGCATCCACCTCGCGGGCGTACTCCCGGGCGGTCATGGTCTTGCGGAAGTCCTCGAGCAGCTCGGCGTCGACGAGCGGGGAGGCGGTCGAGGGCCAGTGGAAGGACTCGGCGCGGTCGCTCGGGTCGAGGCGTCCGGTCTGCCACTGCCGGTGGAAGAAGTGGTCGGTGGTCCACGGAGACGAGGCCATGACGATGCGGCTGCCGGGCCGGGCGATGACTGTGAACTTCGCGGCGGTCCACAGTGCCTCGTCCATGAAGTTCGCCTCGTCGAGGATCAGCAGGTCGATGGAGCGGCCACGGACCTGCCGGGTCGACGCCGGGACGGAGACGATCTCCGAGCCGGTCGAAAGCAGAATGCGGGACTTGTTCTCTTCGACGGCGGCCCCGGCGAGCAGCGGGGAGGAGAGCAGCTCGGCAATCGAGGCCAGCACGAGCTTGGCGGCCTCTTCACCTGCCGAGAGGACGAGGGTGCGGGATCCGGGCCGGGAGAATGCCTCGTGCAGCGCCAGCACGGCGAGGGTGCGGGACTTGCCGGCCTGCCGTCCCGAGCACACCGCCCGGATCTTCGCGGACGAGCGGGCCAGCTCGAGCTGGTGGGGCCACAAGGGTGCGCGGGCGATCTCGCGGGCGAACACATCGATGTCGTCGCGGGCGGCCCGGATGAGGGATCGGTCAATCGTTGCGGTCATCGTGGGTCTCCTGGGCCATGAGGGCGGCAAGGTCGAGTTTCGTTGCAGCAGCATCCTTTTGGAGCTTGGCGCGCGATACGGGGTCCATGCCGAGGGTGGCACGCAGTGAGGCGGCGCGGCCCTCGTAGCGGTCGAGGATCTTCGCTGCGGGGACTGGGTTGCCGTCGTCGGTGAACATGCCGTGTTCGTCGATCCATGCGTGCAGCAGGTCGCACTTGGCCTCGAACCGGGCCCATGCCAGTAGTGCCGGTTCGTAGGAGGGATCGCGCAGATACGGGGCTTGCTCGCGGGCGATGTCGACCCACTGCTGTGCGATCGGCTCGACCGTGCGCGGGGAGTGCGCACCGTGTTGCAGGGAGAGGGTGTTCTCCTTCTCGAACGGGGGACGCTGCCACGAGTCCACGGAGGGGACCGACACGATGCCGGCCCCCTCCGCAGCTTTGCGGGCGCGCGTCTTCGGGCGGCCCGCCACGATCACGCCCCCGGTGCGGTCACGCCGCGCAGGATCACCACGGCCTCGGGGTTGAGCGGTGCGGCGTCGTAGCGGCACACCACCCGGATCGCGCCCTGGTCGTAGTCACCGAACAGCTCGGGCAGGACCGTGAGCGACGGGGCCAGATCGCGCGCGACGGCGATCTTCGACGGGTCCATGAGCACGATGTTCGACTCGTTCGTGCCGGTGCCCAGATCGGCCGGCAGGCGGTTGGTGACGAACACCCGGTGTCCGAGCAGCTGGTAGCGGCCGGACTCGGTCACGTCCGGCTGAATGAGGTACCGGCCGCCGTTGTCCTTGAGCTTGCGCAGGTTCACGAAGTCGCGGGAGTTCATCACCCACACCAGCGCGGCCGGGTCCACCTCGGCACCGAGCGCCAGACCCTCGGCGTCGTGCAGGTCGTCGATGGTGGGCGCGCCGACGGCGGTCATCTCCTGCACGCCGGTGTAGTTGAGCAGTCCGAGCGGCTCGGTGCGCTGCCCGGAGACCACGGCCCCGTCTCCGGTGAAGAACGTCGTATCGATCTTGCCGGCGACGTCGGCCACCATGCGCTGCTGCACCGCGGTGATCGCATCGGCCACGGACTGCCGGGCCAGCTCGTTGCTGTAGCGGTTCAGGGACTTGATGCTCTTGATGTTCGGCGAGAGAAGAAGCACCTCGCCGAAGTCGACCTCGACCTCATCGATCTTCTCGTTCTCCCCGTGCCACGAGGGCTCGTCCGAGCCGGTGAGCAGCGGGACACGGACCGGGCCGTGCGATTCGATGATGCGGACACCGAGCGAGAGGAAGATCGACGCCTTTTGCAGCGGCACCGTGAGGATGCCGGCGACCTGCTCGGGGGACAGGATCGGGCCGTTGCCCGCGGTGGAAAGTGCCATGAGGATTGCTCCTGAGAGACGGCCGGACACGCGATGAGTCCGGCGAGTGAACGGCGTTGTACGCCAAGGGGATTCGACCTGCGAGCGTCTCGCTCGAGCGGGTCTCGTGAGGTGCCGGACCTCGAGAGTGTGCGACTGCCGGGCGCCTGGCCCTTCCGTCACGTGACACTTTACCGCAAACGGCGAACACCCCCGGCATGGACACCGGGGGTGTTCTCTGCGCAGGCGGGCATTCGATGTCTACAACGACGCCCAGGGACCAAACCCTTCCCGCCTTCGCTCCCCTGCCGGCCATGCGCGTGCCGGAGGGGTGACGTTGACGCAGTGACTAAGCCTCAATGCACCGAGCGTCTGATGCTGTCGTCGTGGCTTCCATTGCACGACTTGGGACAGGGTGTGGACATGGACGATCTTCCGACCTTCGATGTCGGGTTGTTCCACTGGTCTTTCGAGTCGTTGGCGGGCAGGGAGTGTCTGTTAGCCGAGAATCGGTCGGTTTCGTCCGAACACCGTGTCGAACAGGGCGTTCCACCCCGATTCCCACGGCCACTGTTGGGGTAGATGCAACGTCAACCGGCGCGCCGACGACGCGATCCGAGCAGGGACCGACACAATGGTCCGCCGGACAGTTCCGGTGGTGGCCTTGACCAGCTTCGGATCGCCTGTGACGGTAGCCGCGGCGCGGGTGAGGTTGAACGCCATCACCGCGCAGACCAGCCACGCAGCATTGGCAGTGAACCGAGACGACGGCAAATGAGCGAGCGCGGAGCTCTTCAGGTCCGCGTGGACCTGCTCGATGATCGCGTGATGGCGGTGGAGCTTGTCGGCGGCGACGGCATCGAGATCGGTGGCGTCGACGGTGGTGAAGAAGGCATGAAACCGCCAGACGTCGAACAATTCGCCCTGGCCCTGGTCCTTCTTCGGCCGCAGGTCGGGGATACGCCGTACGATCAACCGCCCCGGAACCCGGTGGGTCTTCTTCTTCGAGGCGAACGCGGTGAACGGTATCTCCGCGACCTCGGCAGCCGAGATCCAGCGTTCGGTGTCGTGGTCGTAGATCGCGTTGGTGTACTCGATCGGAGTCCACGCATCCTCGTCGATCGAGGCGATCGCGGTCTTGATGGGTGAGGTCAGGCGCACGGTGACCGAGACGTCGGCGCCGCCGCGCAGCGCCGCCCCGATGGTGGGATATCCGTAGAACGCCGAGTCGGCCCGCACCAGCGGTCTGGGCGTGGCCTGTGCCGTGGTTCGCGCCCCTGGGCCGGCGGTAGCTGTGTGCAGGTGCGCGACGGTGGTCAGGGTGTCGGCGATCATCCGGGCTGCTCCACGCGCTGATCCGCAGGACCCTTTGCGCAGACGCTGTCCGACGATCACCGGGGCCGCGGTGTCGGTGGTGACCGTGGTGATCAGCGCGTTCAGTCCGCGGACCCCGGAATAGCCGTATCCGGAACCCTGTTTGCCGTGCCCGTGCACTTCGATGATCGAATCGTCGATGTCGACCAGCACGCGTTCGGTGTCGATCCCGGCCACCAGCGGAGTTCTGGTGGCCAGTCCGCGCAGGAACCGGGAGGCAACGGCGTCGAGTTGCCGAACGTGCCCGAAGGTGAAGGTGCGCAGGAACGACCCCAGCGTCGACGGTGCGTACGGGCGGTCGAAGAGTGTTCCCATCGCCCCGTGCCGTAGTAATGCCATGTCGGCGATGCTGTCCGCGCCGGCGACCATTCCCGCGACGAGTGCTCCGATCTTGTCGCCGGAGTGAGCACCCTTGTCGGTGGGAACGCTGAGGTGTTCGTCGGCGAGAGCCTGCAGGCCGCAGTTCTGCGCCAGACCCATGATCGGAACCAGCCCAGCGGTCGACACGAGATTCGGATCGTCGAACCTCGCCGCAGCGACGGGCCGGGTGTGAGAGAGTTGCATCTACGAGATGCCCTTCGTTGTGGCCGAATTGTTTCTGTGAGAAGTTCAATTCTTTCACTACGACAGGGCATTTCGCCGTTACGACTCGCCCATCACATCAGCCTGATCGGTGCATCCAGGCTAAGAGCTACCACGCACGTACGACACGAAGTCCTGCTGCCCCGCGGCGATCTGCGCATCGGTGTCAGCGATCCTCGGTCGTTCGCCGCCGACTGCGTTGCCGGACCGTCCTGCGCCACCGACCGGAGACCCGAAGTTCCGGCCGCGCTGGGCTGCGAGGTGGGGCTTGGACTCGATCAGTTCCTTGGCCTTCGCCTCGTACTTCGCCGGGTCCGGTGCCCCGTCGTCACCGACCAGCTCGGCGGCGTCGACGAACCGCGTGAGGTCCTCGGGATCGGCCATGAGCGAGCGCACCCCCTCGAGGGCGGCGGCCGCGGCCTTCTCGTGCAGCGACGTGCGGAGCTGGTCGCGCTCGGTCGTCGCATCCTTGAGGGCCTGGCGGTTCTCGGCGGCCTCGGCGCGCAGGTCGCGGATGTGCTTTTGAGCCCAGTCGGGCAGATCGGTGATGTTCTGGCTGTCGGACATGGTTCCTCCTAGATGGTGTCGAGGGCGATGGGAGTGGAGACCGGAACGCCGTAGCGGTCGGCGAGATCGTCGGCGGCGTGCCAGTCACGGTCGTGCAGGTACAGGTGCTCGAGCTCGAGATCACCGGCCCGGTACTCGGGAGCATTGAGGTTGATCCAATACAGGGGCGGCCGGAAGCGGAGCGGGCCCCGCACGGCCACTCGCGCCCCGACGATGGTGCGGCCGATGAGATTGCCGTTGCGCTCGAGCTGGTCGATCACCTCGATGAACGACTCTCGGTCGCGGAGCACGGTGTATCCGCAGTGACCGCACGGACCGGGGACCGGATCGCAGCCGAGCGCGCACCGGGGACTCGTCATCCGCTTGGCCCACGGACTCCGGTCGGCCGCGATCGGTGAGACCAGGGACGGCCCTTCCGCGACGAAGAACCGCCACGCCCGACGCGTTTTCATTCGGCCCTCGCGAACATGTAGGGCTGGTACACGGTGCACAGGTAGTTGCTCGTGTCGGTGGCGGCATTGACTCCCATGTCGCTGAAGTCGGCCGGTTCGACGCGGGTCTGATAGGGCGGCTCGAGAGCCTCCTCGGTCACTTCCACGTGCCCGACGTTGCCGCTGTAGTCGAGATGGTCGGTGCAGCGCGAGACCGATCGCAGCTCCTGGAGCAGCAGCGCGGGGCACGGCACGTACATCGTGGTGCCCTCGTCCTCGCCGGTCATCTCGTAGGCGTTCGCCCATCCGGGCGGTAGTGCCGTCACCGAGGCGGTTTCCCAGTGCTCGATGACGCGCTTACGGGTGGTCTGATCGGTCATGGTTCCTCCTGTAGTGGGTGTTACTTCCGTTGCCTCTGTTACTTCCGGTCTATTCCTGCTGGTAGGGCTGATCTGCGGTTATCCGAGATCGGTAACAGAAGGAACAGAAGTAACAGGGGTGTAGGTGCCTCGTTTGGGCTTCTCGATACGACCGGCGTCGAACAGCCTGGATAGGTACACCTTGGACGCCGTCATCCCCAGTGCCTTGTCGACCTCGCTGGGGGTCACGCCGGCCGGATGAGCCTCCACGTAGGCCAGCACCTCGGCGCTGCGGTCACCGATGTTCTCGGGCTTCTCGCGGCGCTTCTCGGCCGCCGCGGCTGCGTCGACCAGATCCATGCCGTCGAGAGTCCAGCGGCCGTCATTCATCACGAGGGCGTATTCGGCCTCCATCACGTCGCGACCCGTCACGCTGAGGACTGCCTCATCCGAGTGCCGGCGACGGGCCAGCACGAGGATGAAGTCAGCGGCCCCGGCGATGCCCTGTGTCCCGGACACCGCGTCGATGAAGTCGGTGGATTCGGCCTTGCGGGTGTGGTGCACCACGAGCACAGTCGAGCCGGGCACATCGTCGGCAAGGCTCTTGAGCGCAGATCCGAATTTGTAGTCCGAGATGTACGACTCCTCGCCTGCCGCCTTCGGGGGCTTCATGCGTCCGAGCGTGTCGATCATGACGAGGGGTGCCTCGTCGCGGTTGCGGTCCATCCATGCCGCCACCTGCCCCATTGCGGTGCCGGGTTCGGCCTTGATGATGACCTGGATACCGGCCGGGATCGGGCGGCCCTCCATGAGCTTGCGGAACCGGGATTGCAGGCGGCGGTGTCCGTCCTCGAGCGCCAGGTACAGGACCGGGCGTTGCTTGACGGGGATCTTCCCGAGGGCGTATCCGCCACCTGCGCAGCCGAGTCCGAAGCCTGCAACCATCCACGACTTGCCGGCCTTCGGCGGGGCGACGATGAGTCCGAAACCTTCGGGGACTACGCCCTCGATTGCCCACTGCAACGCAGGGAAGGTCTGGGCATCCAACCAAGCGCCATCGACAATCTGAGAACCGTTGTTGTCGTGGATGATTCCGTTCTCGTCGCGCCAGGTGCGGTTCTCGTCGTCCCCGCCGAAGTCGGTGGTCATGCTGTAGTTCCTCGATTCCTAGTTCTGCGGGGGTGCGATTCGGACGGCGAGGTCTCGGTACCCCCCGCCCTTACGCCAGATATGGCGAGCGACGTCGACGGGGACGATCGCGTTCATGCCCTGCTCGTCGAGCCATTCCGCGGCGGCCGTCGCGGCGTCGATGTCGTGCTCATTCGGGTGCTCGATGCAGCGGTGCGACCACGGATCGGTGCACGAGCAACCGAGGATGTCGGGGCGTCGAGCGAGCCGACGAGACACCGGGCTGCGATGGAATCGCCTGCGACCTGCCACGTTGCCGGCGTCGGCACACTGGCTGCGGCGAACGTACTCACTCATCGCGCACCGCCTTCACAGTGAGCCCCTCGGCGTCGATCTGCTGCTGGTAGACCGTGAGCAGGGCCGTGGCGAGCATGGGGGCGTCGATCAGGGCGAAGTCCGTCTCCCCGACGCCGACCACGTGCTCCCGGTGTCCGCTCGACGACACTCGCGTGCCCGACCAGACCTTCACGTAGCCGACGCCGGTATCGAACTCGAACTCGTGCTCGGCGAAGTTCTCGAGCGTGCTCATCGCTGCACCGCCTGTCGGTCGGTGCCGGACTCGTCGGTGAGGGTGAACGGGATCGGTTCGTCCGGGTCGAGCTCGCGCGCCTCGCGCCGGGTGTCGAGCAGCTCGTCGACGGCGACCGCGATCAGGCCGATGCCGTAGCCGACGACGATGGACGCCACGCACAGCATGGCGAGTGTGAGGATCAGGCTGATAACCTCGTACATCAGAGATCTCCTTAGAGGGTGGGTTTCTTCTCGAGGGCCTGGCGGTGGTGCGCCGGGCCCTCAGTCATTTGCGGCGCCGAACAGCGCCAGGAACGGGATTCGCGGAATCAGCAGACGCCGCCCGATTCGAACGCTCGGGATCGTGCCGTCCTCGATGCCTCGCGAAATCGTGCGGACGTCGACGCCCAGTGCTCGCGCCGCATCCGTCCGGGTGAGTCCGAGAGTGTCCATCGCCGCGATGTCCTCGATGCCGAGAACCGGGGCCGGACTAGTGGCTCCCATCGAATCGAACCTCCGTGTCGGATCGAACATGAGTGCAGGATTTGCGCTCATGTTGGAACTTACACGCTGGTTTGCACCTCTGCAAGCAGGTACTCTGCGATATGTGCAGGAATCAAACATCGACTCTTCGCTGCCCGGCACCTACTCCGCGGACGATCCGGGCGGCGGCACCTACGACCCCGAGACCGGACTTCGCGAGTGGTACTACGCGCCGACGAGCACGCGACTGGGCCAGTGGCTTCGCCTCCGTCGCAAGATGCTCGGCATGTCCCAGCAGGACATTTCCGATGCGCTCACCGCGGCCGGCATGAAGTTCTACGACTCGAGCGTGGCTCGTATCGAGAACGGCAAGCGGAAGGTGACCGTCGACGAGGCGGAAGTGATCGCACGCATCCTCGGCGTCGACATCGCATACATGACATCCCTCGAACCACCGGAGGATCTGAAGGTGTTCGTGGAGCAGGAGAACCAGAAGGTTCTCGGACGAAGGCGCGGCAATGGCAAGGCGTAGCCGACGAGCCGGGAAAGGCTCGATCACGAGCTACGCCACGAAGGCCGGCACACGCTGGCGGTATCAGCTGTGGGTGCCGATCGATCCCGAGCACCCGGACGACGGACTGAGGCAGGCAGGCAAGGGCGGCTACAAGACCGCGGCGGAAGCGGACGACGCGCTGACCAAGGCAAAGAACGAGGCGGCGGCGGGACTACGGTCGGACTCCGCGAAAGCCACTCTCGGCCCCTACGCCCGAACGTGGCTCGACGGCCGGAGGATCGCCAACGCCACCCGAGAGCAGTACACCCGCCACCTGAACCTGCACATCATTCCCCACCTCGGGGACCTGCCCATCCGGTCGATCACGGCCGCGCGGATCGCCAAGTTCTACCGGGACCTCGAGACCGGAGGACTGTCGGCGTCCACCGTTCGGAAGGTGGCCGTGACCCTCGCTCAGATCCTCGACGCCGCGGTGTCGGATCGGCACGTGCTCACCAACCGGGCACGGGACAAGCGAGCCGAACCGCCCACCCGCAAGCACGTGGAGGCAGAGGCCGGCGACTTCGAGGCATGGACTGCCGAAC
The DNA here is from genome assembly GCF_001886355.1 of Rhodococcus sp. 2G. NCBI lineage: Bacteria > Bacillati > Actinomycetota > Actinomycetes > Mycobacteriales > Nocardiaceae > Rhodococcus > Rhodococcus sp. 2G. Next base: position 1,054,095 of record NZ_CP018063.1, read on the forward strand.
AGCTCGGTGCATTCCTGGCATGGGATCGGGACGTCTACGCCGACGAGCTGCACCCGCTGTGGCACCTGCTCGCGTCCACGGGGATGCGCAGGGGAGAGGCCCTGGCGCTGCGGTGGGTCGATGTCGACCTCACGGAGGGGTCGGTGAACATCCGTCGCGCCCTGGACTCATCGCAGACGGGCAAGGGGAGCGTGAAGGGGACCAAGACCGGGCGCAATCGGGTCGTGGATATCGACGACGGAACGGTCGAGGTGCTGCGGTCACATCGGGCTACGCGGGGGAGTCTGTCCCTCGGTCTGGCACGGGGAGAGGCCCTGGTGTTCGGCAACGACTCCGGAGAGCCTCGCAACGTCCGCTCGGTGTCCAACAGCTGGGGGCACCGCGTTGGCAAGGCACAGGCGAAATTGGGGGCCGATGCGCTGCCCTCGCTGCGGCTGCACGGGCTGCGGCATACCCACGCCTCGCTGCTGCTGGCTGCCGGCGTCCCGGTGAAGGTGGTCTCGGAGAGGCTGGGGCACGCCTCGGTGTCGGTGACGATGGACGTCTACGCCCACGTGATGCCGGGGGCTCAGCGCAGTGCTGCGGAGAGGTTCGCGAGCCTGCTCGGATAGGTCGCTATTGCATGGGCTGTTGCATGGCCCGGATACGAGGAAGCCCCCGACCTGTGTTTCCACTGGTCGGGGGCGTTTCTCTTCGGGGTGAGTGACGGGACTCGAACCCGCGACAGCCAGGATCACAACCTGGTGCTCTACCAACTGAACTACACTCACCATTGCATTCGCCGGCAACCTTTCGGTGGCTTGCGCCTGCGGTACAGATACTAGCCTGACGAAGACGAAAAAGACGAATCGGCTGGTCAGGCCGGTCCCAGGTCCTTCACGACGGCTGCAAGATCGGCCGGAGTGGGGCCGGGAGGCGCCACGAAGGCCGTGCGCCGGTAGTAGCGCAGTTCGCGGATCGACTCCTTGATGTCCGCTAGTGCCCGGTGCGACAGGCCCTTCTCCGGCTGACCGAAGTAGATGCGCGGATACCAGCGCCGGCACAGCTCCTTGATCGAGCTGACGTCCACCATGCGGTAGTGCAGGTAGTTGTCGAGCTCGGGCATGTCGCGGGTGATGAACGCGCGGTCGGTCGCGATGGAGTTGCCGGCCAGCGGCGCCGTGCCCGCCTCGGTGACGTGCTCCCGGATGTACGCGAGGACCTGCTTCTCCGCTTCGGCGAGGCTGACCGTCGAGCGGCGCACCTCTTCGGTGAGGCCGGACCGCTCGTGCATCTGCTGCACGACTTCCGGCATGTCGGCGAGGGCGTCGTCATCGGCGTGGATCACGATGTCCACGCCCTCGCCGAGCACGTTGAGATCACTGTCGGTGACCAGAGCCGCGATCTCGATCAGTTTGTCGCTGCCGAGACGCAGCCCCGTCATCTCACAGTCGATCCATACCAGTTTGTCCTGCACGACAGACAGACTATCCACCGACGCCGCACCCATGAGGCGCGGCGTCGACGGTCCGGTAGGAAACGGGCACCCTCACGCCTTCACGGAGGCCGTGCGCGGCGCCGCCGGACGGGTGGAACGACGTGCCGCCGGGGTGTACTGCCGGTCGAGGGTCCGGCCCACTGTGCTCACTTCCGGGGTGGTGAAGTCGTGCCGAAGGAAGGACTCGGGGGAGTCGTCGAGGATCTCCATCCACGGTGCCGGCAGCGGCGGAGCGACGGTGCCGGTGAGCGTCGAGGGGTAGCTGTTGTTGCGGTAGCCCATGATGTCGCGCTTCTTGTCCTGTTTCCACTGCTTGAACACCTCCCCCTGGCGTTCGACGTGGAACTCGGGGTAGTCGGTGCGGTCGACGAGATCGCGGATGTACGCGGCCTGGAAGTCGATTTCCTCCACCGGCGACGACAGCTTCTCCTCGCGTGCCCGCCAGTGGTCGATGTCCTGCTCGCGGGTGTCGAAGTCGGGCAGGTCGACGCGGCCGAGCATGAAGTCGCGTGCGTACCAGGCTTGGGCGTCGAACATGTTGAACGTGAAGTACTGGTCCTGTGCGCCGAGGTACATCAGCTTCGGGTTGCGCTGGAAGAAGATGCCCTTGTAGATGTCGCGCGGGTAGAGCCGGTTGTCGGTGCGCAGTGCGAGTTCGTCGGGCAGGAACGGGTAGTGGTGTTTGTACCCCGTGCACAGCACGATGGCGTCGACCACGCGGGTGCTGCCGTCACGGAAGTGGGCGACCTTGCCGTCGACATGGGTGAGCAACGGCACCTCGGAGAACTGCTCGGGCCAGTGGTGACCCATCGGTGCGCTGCGGTAGCTGAAGGTGACCTGTTCGGCGCCGTACTTGATGCATTGCGTTCCGATGTCCTCGGCCGAGTAGCTGCTGCCGACGAGCAGCAGTCGCTTGCCGGTGAACTCGCGGGCGTCGCGGAAGTCGTGGGCGTGCAGCACACGTCCCGGGAACCGGTCGAGACCGTCGAAGTGGGGGACCTGCGGGGTGGAGAAGTGTCCGGTGGCGACGACGACGTGGTCGAACTCGTCGGACTCCAGCGCGCCCCGGTCGTGGTTCATCACCGTCACGGTGAATTTCTGCGTCTCGTCGGACCACTCGACCCACCGCACCGCAGTGTTGAACCGGATGTACTTGCGCACGTCGCTCTTCTCGACGCGACCCATGATGTAGTCGAGCAGGACGGCGCGCGGCGGGTACGACGGGATGGGGCGTCCGAAGTGCTCCTCGAAGGAGTAGTCGGCGAACTCGAGGCATTCCTTCGGGCCGTTGGACCACAGGTAGCGGTACATGCTCCCGTGGACGGGCTCACCGTGCTCGTCGAGTCCCGTGCGCCAGGTGTAGTTCCACATTCCTCCCCAGTCGGGCTGCTTCTCGTAGCAGACGATGTCGGGGATCTGCTCCAGACCGGCCTTTCGGGCTGCTTCGAAAGCGCGCAGCTGTGCGAGTCCACTGGGACCTGCTCCGAGAATGGCGATCTTGGGCGTCAATGTGTTTCTCCTGTGTTCGTGGAATATGTCGCGTAGTTCGTTGCTAGCACACGTCGTTGTTTTTGCGAACGATCCTCACGTCGTCGACGGAACGGATTCTCGTAGAGAAAGTGCAGGTCAACGCGGTGTACTAGCTGGGAAACCGTGCCGCTGCGGTTGTGATCGGAATCACTGTAATGCGACAATTCCGGCATCCGATAGGAATGGTTCTTCCGTGGGTTCGACGGCCCGGTACCGTCGCAGTGGGCGAGGTCGAGGCCGGAGGGGGCGAGCATGACCGACAAGCCGGAGATCACCGCCGCGACCATCGCGGCCGGGTACGAGGTGATCGGCGAGGCGCTGGAACTGGGCACCGTCGTGCTCGACGGCGTCGCCGATCCCGACGCGCCGGTGCGCATCCCGCTCGCCACTCTGAATCGTCACGCGCTGGTCGCCGGTGCGACCGGCACGGGCAAGACCAAGACGCTGCAGGTCATGGCCGAACAACTGTCGGCGGCGGGGGTGCCGGTGGTGATGGCCGACGTGAAGTCCGATCTGTCGGGCCTGTCGGCCGCCGGCGAGCCCGACGATGCGGTGCTCAACCGCGCGGGCGACACCGGCGACGAGGACTGGACGCCCACGGGGCACCCTGTGGCCTTCTACTCGCTCGGTACCGACGGGGTCGGTATCCCCGTCCGCGCCACCGTCACCTCGTTCGGGCCGATCCTGCTCTCGAAGGTGCTGGGGCTCAACGCCATTCAGGAGTCCACTCTCGGGTTGATCTTCCACTGGGCCGACCGCAACGGCCTGCCGCTGCTCGATCTCGCCGACCTGCGGCAGGTGATCCGCCACCTGACGAGCGACGAAGGGCGCGGTGCACTCGACGATCTCGGTGCCGTGTCGCCCGCGACCGCCGGCGTCATCCTCCGCGCGGTCGTCAACCTCGAGAACGCGGGTGGGGACGGATTCTTCGGCGAACCCGAACTGGAGGTCGAGGACCTGCTGCGGGTGATCGACGGTCAGGGCACGATCAACCTGTTCGAGTTCGGCGACGAGGCCACTCGACCCGCGCTGTTCTCGACATTCCTGATGTGGTTGCTCGCCGACCTGTTCCAGTCGCTACCGGAGGTCGGCGACGTCGACACACCGCGGCTCGTGTTCTTCTTCGACGAGGCGCATCTGCTCTTCACCGATGCGTCGAAGGCGTTCCTGCAGCAGATCGAACAGACCGTGAAGCTCATCCGGTCCAAGGGCGTCGGTGTGGTCTTCTGTACGCAGTCGCCCACCGATATCTCCCGGAGCGTGCTCTCACAACTGGGAGCGCGGATCCAGCACGCGTTGCGCGCCTTCACCCCCGAGGACGAGGCCGCGCTCGCGAAGGTGGTGCGTACCTTCCCGAAGACCGACGCCTACGATCTCGCCGACGCTCTGACCGGTCTGGCGACCGGGGAGGCGATCGTGACGGTCCTGTCCGAACTGGGCACGCCCACGCCCGTCGCCTTGACGCGTCTGCGACCGCCGCGCTCGCTGATGGGCACAGTGGGGGAGAGCGCGATGCGTGCGTCGGCGCAAGCGAACCCGCTCTACGGGAAGTACGGCCGCACCATCGACCGGGAATCGGCCTACGAGAAGCTCACCGCATCGGTGGTCGGGGCCACCGACATCGAACCGATCCCGGACATGCCGTCGCAGGCGCCGGACGATGCCGGGGCGTCGGTCGTGGAGCAGGTGCTCGGCAGCGCAGCCGTGCGCAGCTTCATCCGCTCGGCGGCGTCCGCAGCCGGCCGGGAGATCGGCCGGAGTCTATTCGGCACAGGACGCCGCCGAAGGCGGTGAAGGAACGATTCGTTGGGCGGTGGCCCGTCAGCTGCCGCCGAGCTTCTTGTAGAACGCGCCGGCGATCGGGGCCGAGATGGACCGCGGCGAGAACTGACCGGCAGCCGACATGGCCTTGCTGATCACACCGGGCACGATGCGCATCCGGTTCGCGGCGAGCGCGTCGAGCGACACCTTCGCGGTGTGTTCGCTCGAGATCCACAGGAAGTCCGGGACCAGCTTGTCGACGATCGACGCCTCGGCCGGGTCGGGTTCCTCGGTGCGCACCGGGCCGGGGGCGAGCAGCGTGACATGCACGCCGGTGCCCTTGAGCTCACCGCGCAGGGACTCGGAGAAGGTGTTGACGAACGCCTTCGTCGCGGCGTAGGTGGCGTTGTTCGGGATCGGCATGTTGCCTGCGGCCGAACCCACCATGAGGATCGCGCCGGAGTTCCGCTCGACCATCTGCGGCAGCACCGCGAGGGTGAGGTCGTGGACGGCGACGGCGTTGAGCTCGACCTGTGCCCGCTCGTAGGCCGCGTCGAGCTCGGCGACCGCGCCGAAGGTGGCGATACCGGCGTTGTTGCACAGGATGCTGATGCGCCTACGTCCGAGTTCGTCGGCGAGTGGTGTCCGTGCGTCGCGGTCCGACAGATCGCAGGCGCGCACCTCGACGGTCACGCCGTGCTTCGCGCGCAGGGTCTCGGCGAGGACCTCCATCACCTCTCCGCGACGGGCGACCAGGATCAGCGAATGGCCGCGGGTGGCGAGTTCGGTTGCGAGGGCCTCGCCGATGCCGGAGGACGCTCCGGTGACGACGGCACGGGCATCGGGATGGGGATTCGGCAGAGTCACAGTGGGTCAGCGTAGCGGCAGGCTCGGGAGCGGCGACCGGGCCCGCCCCGGCCATGGGGCCGAGTCGTTCGGTGCCGCGCGACGGAGTCGTTCCATGCCACCGCAGCTCCGGAAGCCTAGGCTCCGGGGCATGAATGCGTTCACGGACACGGCGAGCGGGGCCGGGGAGGCCACGACACGTCGTCAGGTCGTCTCGTGGGGTCTGTGGGACTGGGGTTCCGCGGCGTTCAACGCCGTGATCCTGACGTTCGTATTCTCCGTCTATCTCACCGACGCGGTCGGCGACGACCTGCCGGGTGGGATCTCGGCGAGCACCTGGCTCGGATGGTCGCTCGGCATCGCCGGGTTCGTCATCGCCGTGACCGCGCCGGTGTCGGGCCAGTGGTTCGACGCAGTCGGGCGACGGAAATGGTCGCTGGGCATCCTCACCGGGGTCACCGTCGCGGCGATGGCGGCGATGTACTTCGTGCGCGACGACTACCACTATCTGTGGCTCGGGCTGGTCCTGCTCGGCGTGGCATCCGTGATGGCCGAGCTCGCGCAGGTCCCGTACAACTCGATGCTGCGCCAGGTGTCGACGCCGGACGACATCGGACGGGTGTCGGGCTTCGGTTGGGCGATGGGCTATTTCGGTGGCATCGTGCTCCTGCTGTTGTGCTACACCGGGTTCATCGCGGGCGACGGCGACACCCGCGGTTTCCTCGGTGTGCCCACCGAGGGCGGCACCAACATCCGGCTCGTCGCGCTGTTCGCGGCCGTGTGGTTCGCGGTGTTCGCTGTGCCCGTGCTGCTCGCCGTCCCGGAGAAGCCGGTCGCGCGTGGCGACGTCGCCCGCCGCGCCGGTTTCGTCGAGTCCTACCGCGTGCTGTGGCGCGACCTGACGGAGTTGTGGCGGGCGGATCGTCGCACCATCTGGTACCTCGGGGCGTCGGCGTTGTTCCGGGACGGTCTCGCCGGCGTCTTCACCTTCGGGGCGGTCCTCGCCGTCACGGTCTACGGGATCGGAGCGGGCGATGTGCTGATCTTCGGTGTCGCCGCGAACGTCGTCTCCGCGGTGGGCGCACTGGTGGCCGGACGCGTCGACGACCGGGTCGGGCCCAAGGCGGTCATCGTGGGCTCGCTGGTCGCGATGATCGCGACCAGCATCGTCCTGCTCGTGGTGTCGGGTCCGACGATGTTCTGGATCTTCGGTCTGGTGCTGTGTCTGTTCGTCGGTCCGGCCCAGTCGTCGGCGCGGACCTTCCTGGCGCGCCTGACCCCGCCGGGACGGGAGGGGCAGATGTTCGGTCTCTACGCGACGACGGGACGTGCGGTGTCGTTTCTGGCACCGACGCTGTTCGGGTTCTTCGTGTGGTGGTTCGGCACCGACCGAGCGGGGATCGTGGGGTTGCTGATCGTGCTCGGCGCGGGCCTGGTGTCGTTGCTCGCCGTGCGGGCTCCCGAGACGCCGGAGCAGGCGTGAACCGGCTCAGTCGGTGATCGTGGCGAGCACCTGGTCGGCGGCGTTGCGGTGCCCGGCCGCGTTCGGATGCAGCGGGATCGATCCGGCGGCCGGCTGCAGGCCGGCCATCCACCGGGTCTCCGGATCGGCGCACACGTCGTGGTCGCGGCTCGAATCGCGCAGATCGACGTAGTCCACGTCCGCGGCCTCGGCCTGCTCGCGCATGACGGTGTTCAACCGGTCGATCTTCTCCTGCAGGTAGGTCGCGTCGTCGGGCCAGATCCGCTGCTCGGGGAAGCACCCGCCGTCGCGGATTCCGGTGGGATAGCCGACGAGCACGATGCGTGCCTCCGGGGAACGCCGGCGGATCTCGTCGATCACCGTGGTGTAGACGGGCGCGAAGGCGTCGATGGCGGCGTCGACACGGTCGGTGCCGTCCGGGGTGTTCGTGATCGCGCACGACGCGCCGTCGGGTGGCGCCGAGAGATTGACGCATCCCAGCGCCAGCTGGACGAGACCGATGTCGTTGCCGCCGATACCCACAGTGACGAGTTCGGTGTCGGGGCGCAGCGCGTCGTACTGCGGTGGCACCGTCGCGCCGCGGAAGGTGGTCTGCGGCATCGCGAAGTCGAGTGAGGTGGCGGCGCCGCACGACGCGTCGACGAAGTCCTCGATACCGAGATCGGTCGCGATGAGGGTGGGGTAGTTGCTCGCCGACCGCCCGCACGGATCGCCGTCGGTCTGCGGCGGGATGCCGGGCCCGGAGGTGAACGAGTCTCCCAGGGCGACGTACGACGCGTAGTCCGCAGCCGGGGGCATGTCCTGCGTGTCGGCGCAGGCGACCGTGCCCACGGTCGTGAACGCGATTGCGGCGCAGGCGATGACCCCCGATCGTCGGAGAAGTCTCGGCATCGTCACAGTGGACCTCGCAATCCGGTGGGTGGATGTTTCCGAGGCTACAGGTGTGCCGGTGACCGGAACGGGCGCCGAACGCCGACCGGTCAGGTCGATCGAATACCGACCGTCCCGCTCATGCCTTGAAGTAGACGATCTGGTGCGAGGTCGCGAGCAGAACGCCGTCGCGACCCCACAGTTGTGCGCTCTGGTCGAAGAAGCCCTGTTCGAACCGATTCGCACGTGCGGTCGCGAGCACGGGGCTGTCGGATTGCGCGGCAACGGTCTCCGGGTCCGCGTGGAAGTAGACGGTCATCGAGACCGTGCCGGCCGGCAGCACCCGACCCAGACGCAGGAATGCCCGGGGGTAGAAGATGTCGCACATCGCGGTGAGCGAGGCGAAGTCGAGCGGGCGCGACGGGACGTCGCGGACCCACAGCGTCGACGTGGAGTCGGCGACCTCCGCGCTGCCCTCCTCGGGAACGACTCCTGCGGTGTACCGCATCTCGTAGTTGCGTGCCCACGCGATGAAGTCGGGCAGCGGTGTCGGCTCGAGCGAGTCGGGTGCCGGGGCGGCCGGCGCCTGCAGTTCGGTCGACGACCAGGTGGGGCGACGGAGACCGAAGACGGCCGTTGCGGTGGTGGCGACCTCGCCGCCCTGCGACAGTTCGATCGACCAGTGCTGGGTGGTCCGGTTCGTGCGCACCGGGCGCACCGCGATGTCGAACGGTCCGTCGGCGATGGGGCCGGCGTAGTTGACCGTCAGGGACAGCGGCATGCCGAGGACGTCCGGGTGTCGTTCGACCGCGCGGAGGAGAGTCGCGGCGGTGATACCGCCGAACGGGCCGACCATGTTCGCGTAGGCGGGGTGCGTGTGCCCTTCGGTGCGATCGTCCCGGACCTCGAACAGGTCGACGGCAGCGTCGAAGACGTGAGTGGTCACCGAGACGTCGGTCATGGCAGGGTCTCCTCGGAAGATGGTGTCGCGCAGGATCGGATCCGTACGACAACATACACAGAGTATGGGGGACAACCACCACTGCCGGAGGAACGGGTGATCGCTGCAGAACGGCGGGACGGACCGCGCGCGGCGATGATCGCCGGCGCGATCGCGCTGATGAGCGAACGAGGTGTCGCGGCCACGTCGTTCCGGGACGTGCTCGAGAACAGCGGGGCGCCGCGCGGCTCGATCTACCACCACTTTCCCGGCGGCCGGAAGCCACGGTCGGTGGACTCTCAGCCGTTCCGTCGCCGCGAGATTGCGTTCGCGATCTCGGCCGGCGCTTCCTCCGGAATCCAGTGCGAGACGTCGGGCAGGACCACGAAGTCGTACTCGGCGTCGACGAATTCGCCGCAGCGTTCGGCGCCGGCGCGGCCGATCGCGATGTCGGCGGTGCTCCAGATGTAGGTCGTCGGGACGCGGACCGGGGGAGTCGAATCGAGATCCCGCGTCATGGCGCGATACCAGTTCAGGGCGGCGGTGAGAGCGCCCGGCGCGGACAGGGCGGAGACGTAGTGGTCGACCGAGTCGTGGTCGACTGCGGAGGTGAACATCGCCCGCAGGCGCCGCGCGTCGTCGGCGAGGAGCAGGGTCTCCGCCTTGCCTTCCTCGCGGAAGAGACCGATGTAGGAGGAGCGTTCGCGCTGGTCGGCGTCCTCCCGCAACGCCCAGCCGTAGGCGGCGAGGTGGGGGACCGAGACCGCGGTCAACGCCGAGACGCGGTCGGGATTGTGGGCGGCGAAGTACCACGCCACAGCGGCGCCCCAGTCGTGTCCGACGAGGTGGACGCGATCGAGCCCGAACTCGTCGAGCAGGCCGAGGACATCACCGGCGAGCGCCGGCACCGCGTAGTGCTCGACGCCGTTCGGCCGGGCACCGGGGGAGTACCCGCGCTGGTCGGGGGCGATCACGCGGAAACCGCGCTCGACGAGCAGGCGCGCCACCGGCGTCCAGCTGCGTGATGTCTCGGGGAAGCCGTGCAGGAGCACGACGGGTGGGCCGTCCCTCGGACCCGCCACGCGCACGTCGAAGGTCAGGTCGTCGTAGGTGGCGGGTTCGGTCGATGCCATGGGAACCACGTTACGGAAGAGGAGTGTCTGCGACAGGATTTCCTGGCCACCTCGACGAACCGGCGTCGCGCCGACCCGTCACCGGTCGTTCGACGTCCGTCGCGGCCGCCACGCCGCCGCGCCCAGCAGGATCAGACGCATCTGTTTCTCCGCGCGCGTGACCACCTCCGATTCCTGCGCACTGCCGGGACGTTCGACGGCGAGCAGGTCGAGGACGAAATCGAGCATCGCGGTGACCAGCAGATCGGCGGCCATCTCGAGATCGTCGAACTCCCAGTCCTCGAGGCCCGGGGAGCGGCCCAGGTCGGCGGCGAGCTCGCTGGTCAGCAGGCGCAGTTCGACGGAGATCGCGGCGGCGACCTCGGGAACGCCGCCGTGGCGTTCGCGTGCAAGGAACCGGAAAGCCGCCTTGTGTGCCCGTACCTGTTGGACCAGCACGTCGAGCGATTGCCGCGCACCTGCCGGACCGGGCGTGCGACGCGCGTCGCGCAGCAGGCGCCGAAGTACCCGCATCGTGTCCGCCGCAAGGGTGACGCCGAGCTCGTCCATGGACGAGAAGTGCCGGTAGAACGCGGTGGGCACGATGCCCGCGTGACGGGCCACCTCCCTCAGACTCAGCCCGCCGAGTCCCCGGTCGGCGGACAGGTCGAGGGCGGCGTCGAGAAGCGCCTGACGTGTGCGTTCCTTGCGTTCGGCGCGTGTGGTCGGCGGAGGTGCGGAAGCGGTGGACACCCCCTGAGTCTAGGCATGACGTTCCCAGCGGTGTCCGTACATCTGTGTCAGCAGTCACATCGGGGTTGACAGGCGGGTGTGTCCGGCTGCCACACTGATTTCAGTGCACATTCGTTCACTGAGCACGCAGAGGTCTACCGAAAGGCGGACAGACATGATCGTGCGCGCCCGTCCGACGCCCGTCCGGCGCTCGGGTTCGTTGCGAAAATTGCTGGTAGAGGCACTTGGAGTGCTGTCCTACCCGCATCACCCGGACCGCTACCTGGAACTCGCCGACCCGCTTCTCGTCACGTCGGCGAACAATGCCCGGATTACAGATGTGGACCGAAGCGCCACCGACTCGCTCACGATCACGGTGCGCCCCGCGCAGCCGTGCCGACCCCTACCCGGGCAGTGCGTGACCGTGTCGGTGCGTGTCGACGGTGTGCGGCATACGCGCTGCTACTCGCCGACGCTCGTCGAAGCGGAGTCGAAGCGCCGGCCCGACCTGCGGTTCACCATCGGCAGGCATCCCGAGGGTACCGTCTCACGCCACCTCCACGACCGAGCGCAGGTCGGAGACGTCATCGAACTCGGTTCTCCCGCAGGCGAGTTCGTGCTGCCGAGCCCACGCCCCCGACGTCTGCTGTTCGTCGCCGCGGGCTCCGGGCTGACTCCCGTGCTGTCGATGCTGTCCGGTCTCGTCGCCGAGGGGTACGACGGGTGCGCGGTGCTGCTCTACTACACCCGTACCCCCGGGCATGTTCCGCGCCGCGCCGAACTCGACGCTCTTGCCGATCGACCCAACATCGAGATCGTCCACGCGCACACCCGCTCCGACGACGGGCTGCTGCAGGGTCGGTTCGACCGCAGCCACCTCGCGGCCGTCGCACCCTGGTACGCCGACACGCCCACCTTCGTGTGTGGTCCGGCGGAGATGGTCGCGGGCATCCGCGAGGTCTACGCCGAACAGGGCGCCGAGACGATGGTGAACACCGAGGAATTCGTCCTCGCACCACCGGTCGTGTCGACGGACGATGCCGGCGGCGAGATCTCCTTCGCCGAATCCGGCGTGGTTGCCCAGAACACCGGGTCGACGCTGCTCGAACAGGCCGAAGCGGCCGGTCTCACGCCCGAACACGGATGCCGCATGGGCATCTGCCACAGCTGCACCGCCGTCCGGCTGTCGGGGTGCACGCGCGACGTGCGTACCGGCGACGTCGATTCGGAACCGGGCCGCCGAATCCAGATCTGTGTCAACGCCCCGGTCGGCGACGTCGCCGTCGAACTCTGAACCGGCCGTCCGGCGACACCACCGAAATCATTGGAGGACATCATGTTCGGATTGTCCCTACCCACCGTTCCCTTCCTGCCCTTCCTGTCCGGCCGCAGCTCTTCGGTCGAGAACGAACCGCTCGTCCTCGACCACGACAGTGTCGAGGAGATCGGCCGCGAACTCGACGCACTGCGGGAGCAGACGCTCGCATCCCTCGGTGACGAGGACCGTGAGTATCTCTACCGGATCATCAGGGCGCAGCGCGGATTCGAGATCGCCGGTCGCGGTCTGCTCTTCGTCGGATTCCTCCCGCCCGCATGGGTCGCCGGTGTCGCGGCGCTGAGCGTGTCGAAGATCCTCGACAACATGGAGATCGGGCACAACGTCATGCACGGTCAATACGACTGGATGCGCGAGCCGTCGCTGAATTCCCGTGTCTTCGAATGGGACACGGTGTGCCCGTCGGACCAGTGGCGGCACTCGCACAACTACGTGCACCACACCTACACCAACATCCTCGGCCAGGACCGCGACATAGGATACGGGATCCTGCGCATGGACCCGGCCCAGAAGTGGCATCCCTACTATCTCGGTAACCCGGTCTACGCGACCGCCCTCATGCTGCTGTTCGAGTGGGGCGTGATGATGCACGACGCGGAGGTCGACCGGATCGTCGCCGGGAAACGCTCGTGGCGCGACGTGATCCCGATCGCGAAAGGCTGGTGGCGCAAGGCGCGCCGTCAGGTGATCAAGGACTACATCGCCTTCCCGCTGCTGAGCGGACCGATGTTCTTCCCGACGCTGCTCGGCAACGCGACCGCCAATCTGGTGCGCAACGTGTGGGCGTACTCGATCATCTTCTGCGGCCACTTCCCGTCCGGCGTGCAGTCCTTCACGGAGGAGGAGACCGCCGAGGAGACCCGTGGTGAGTGGTACGTCCGGCAGATGCTGGGCAGCGCGAACATCACCGGGTCGCCGTTGTTCCACGTCATGTCGGGCAACCTGTCGCACCAGATCGAGCACCACCTGTTCCCCGACCTGCCGGCGCACCGCTATCCGGAGCTCGCGCCGAAGGTCAGGGAACTGTGCGAGAAGCACGGACTTCCGTACAACACCGGTGGCTTCACCGCCCAGGTGACATCGGTGTGGAAGAAGATCTTCACGCTTGCTCTCCCTCCCGGCTGGTTCGCGCCCGAACCCGAGTCGCGGGTGATCATCGAACGTCACCGCTCCACCGATCGCCCGCTCGACGATGCGGGTACCCTCGCGGACGACACGATCGAGGGGGTCGAACATGGTGGGAAGATTCGAGCGTAACAAGGACACGATCCAGGAGGTCACCGAGTCGGCGGCCACCCACGTCGGCGCGATCGCGGGGATCATCACCGGAGCGGTCCGCGACGTCACCCGCGAGATCGGTGAGTTGATCACCGACGCGATCGAGATGCGCGAGGCCGCCCGCGCCGCGCGCGACGACGAGGAACGCGGAGAAGGGCCGGCGACGTCGGATCGTCGCTCGGCCCCTCCCGCGGAGTAGCGGATCGGAAGGGCGGATCGAGTTCCTACCGCGGGCACGCTCGAGGTGGTGCGGGGTGACGAACCCGGCCACCTCGTCGCGCACTGGAGCGCTCTGCACGCACTGTTCTGCGGGGCGACGGCCGAGGCGATCGGCCTCTACCTCCGTGCGGCCCGGGTGCATCGTGCGCACGGCCACCACGCCGCCCACCTGACCTGCCTGTTCCAGCTGGCGATGGCGCAGACCTACGACGGACGACGCGACGACGCCCTGAAGGCGTGTGCTCGTGTCGTCGAGATGGCGGGCCAGCACGGCGAGCGGTGGAACAAGGCCTCTGCGCTGTGGGTCTCGGGGCTCGCCCATTTCCATCTCGGGCGCCTCGGCTCTGCAGTCGACGCGGCGAACGGTGCCCTGGAACGGATCCTCGACACACTCGGCGTGCACTCCCGCACGCAGGTCGTCTCGTGGTTGCACACCCACGAAGCGCCCCGAGTGTGAGCGAGCAGGGCGGCGCTCCGGATCAGGACCGGGCCGAGGCCGACTCCCGGCGTGCCGCGGGTACCTTCGTGATCATCGTGAGCACGACCGATACGAGCGCGATGATGCCGATGGTGGTGTAGGCGAGGGTATAGGCCTTGTCGTCGCCGAGGAGCGTAGACGCGATGATCGGGCCGATGATGCCGCCGATGCTCCACCCGATGAGCATCAGGCCGTAGATGGCGCCGGCGTTGCGGACCCCGAAGAAGTCGCCGGCGGTGGCGGGCATGGTGCCGAATGCGCCGCCGTAGCAGAGATAGATGATCGCGGCCAGGACCGAGAACAGAACCACGCCGGTGGCATGCGGCAGCACGATCAGGCACACGCCCTGCAGCACGAGCAGTGCGGTGAAGGTCTTCATCCGGCCGATATGGTCGGAGATCGCCGCCCACACGATCCGGCCGGCGCCGTTGAAGATCGCGAGCACGCCCACGAGTGCCGCCGCGCCGGAGGTGCTGAAACCGGCGATGTCGGACGCACTCGGCTTCGCCTGCGAGATCAGGGAGATGCCGGCGGTCACGCACAGGGTGAGGATGGCGGTCAGGAGGTACCACTGGGGCGTGCGGAGGGCCTCGTTCTGGGTGTACTCCTTGCCGCGGTCCGCTCCGCTGCCGTCGCGGCCGACGGGGTCGAAGCCCGGCACGGTGTACCCCTCGGGCGGGTTGCGGAAGAGTGCCGCACCGGCCAGCGACATCACGAGGTAGGCGATACCCAAAGGCAGGAAGGCGCTCGTGGGGTCGTCCGGATTCCGGTCGATGAGCCACTGCGCGACCGGCGAGGTGAGCACGGCGCCGAACCCGAAACCGCCCACAGCGAGTCCGGTGATGAGACCGGTCTTGTCGGGGAACCACTTCTGCAGCATGGCGATCGGGACGATGTACGCGAAGCCCAGCCCGAAACCGCTGATGATGCCGTACCCGAGGATGAGCAGCCAGTAGTCCTCGGCTCCGTCGGTGAAGGAGGCGAGGAGGATGCCGAGCGCATAGATGATGCCGCCGATCAACGCGACGACTCGGGGACCTTTCAGATCCTGCAGTCGGCCACCGAGATAGGTGCCGATGAAGATCATGCCGATGGTCACGGTGAACGGCAGTGAGGCCCGGACCGTGCTCAGTTGCCAGGAGTCGGCGCTCTCGAGGGCTCCGCCGAAGACCGACCACGCGTAGACCGCGCCGATCGAGAACTGCAGCAACAGACCCCCGGCCACGAGGAGCCAGCGGAAGCTGCCCGGAGGCTGAGCCGTCGCGGCGTCGCCGTGTGGTTCGCGCGTAGGCTTGCCGGAGTCCATGCGTTCTCCTTCGTCCTGCCCGCGAGCCGGATCTCAGCTGCGGTAACGAACGGGTTCCCCGCGATCGACTCGTTCACGCTGGGGAACGACGGTGTACTTGGGATCCTTCGCCGACGCGATGCCGGCCTCGTAGACGCCGAGTCGCGTGCACAGCGAACCGGCCATGAGAGCGGCACCGGACACTGCCGATACCACGCGATTGCGGCGGCCGGCGAGTGCGCCGAGCGCAC
Source organism: Rhodococcus sp. 2G (assembly GCF_001886355.1). Lineage (NCBI taxonomy): Bacteria > Bacillati > Actinomycetota > Actinomycetes > Mycobacteriales > Nocardiaceae > Rhodococcus > Rhodococcus sp. 2G. The sequence continues at coordinate 1,069,693 of NZ_CP018063.1, forward strand.
CGGCCACCGTCAATGCCTTGCTGGCCCTCATCAGTCGCCCGGGGCGGCCCTGGTGGAGCGTCTCGGCCGACAGGCCCATCGACTTCTCCATCTGCTGCTCGGTCGCGAGTTCGACGAGCGCACCGCCGACGGCGAAGGCGCGTGCCGGCCCGGCCTCGGCGACCGGCGCACCCAGCAGTCCGAGACCACCCGATGCGGCCGCTGCCGACCCACAGAACACGAAGGGGATTTCCTTGAAGGCGGAGTGCCAGGCTGGGGTTGCGGTGTCGGACAACAGGACTCCGGTATAGGCGGCGACCGGCGGTGCCGTCAGTGCACCCACGATCCCGGCGGGCCGGCCGAGGGCGAGCAGCAGGCGCACCGGCCCGCGCTTCCACCGGGCGGGGAGCATCGCGGCGATCTCCGCGACCGCCGCGACGCCCGCGAACGGACCGTGCAGCGACAGGATCCACGTACCGACCGACATCGGGGAGGTCGGTTTGGCGACTCGCAGCATGTTGAGGAAGCGGCTCGGTTTGCCGAGATCGTGAACCAGCGCACCGACACTGACGAGCAGCGATGTGAGCGAACCGAATCGGGCGACGCGACGCAGGGCGGGCCGCCCCGTGAGATCGGCACCCGCGGCGAGCAGCGAGCTGCCCGCGGCCACGCCGCCGGTGAACAGATAGATCGCGATGTCGTGTTCCCACGGGGCCGGCTTCACGATCTGGCGTCCGTAATAGGACTCGAAGTCGGCCTCCGGCACCATCACCCGGTCGCCGCCGCGACCACCTCCGGACCGGCGGGGGTTGCCCGGGCTGCCGCCGTGCTGCACCTGGGTCATCAGCGCCTCCTCAGGAACGACGCGGCGGCGCCCGCCAGCATCGCGACCGCTGCCACTGCGGCGCGGGTCCACATCTCCGGCAGATCCTTGGTCGTCACCACCGGATCCGGCGGCAGGCCGTAGACCTCCGGTTCGTCGAGGAGCAGGAAGAAGGCGCCGGTCCCGCCGACCCCGTCCTCGGGATCGTTGCCGTAGAGTCGTGCCTCGCTCACGCCGCGCTCGTGCAGGGCGGCCAGTCGTTCCTCGGCGCGAGCGCGCAGTTCCTCGACGTCGCCGTACTGGATCGACTCCGTGGGGCACGCCTGCGCGCAGGACGGGGTCTGGCCGTCGGTGAGCCGGTCGTAACAGAGCGTGCACTTCTGGGCGATACCGACCTTCGGGTCGCCCTCTGGACCCTTGCGACGGTCGATGACGCCGTACGGGCACGCAGCGACGCAGTATCCGCAGCCGTTGCAGATGTCGTCCTGCACGACCACCGTGCCGAACTCGCTGCGGAACAGCGACCCGGTCGGGCACACGTCGAGGCACGCCGCGTGGGTGCAGTGCTTGCACACGTCCGAGGACATCAACCACCGGAAGTCCGGCTTCTCCTCCTCCGGAAGCTCCGTCGGGGTCGCGCCGACGGTCGGCATCCCCAGCGAGACCGGCGGTTTCGACTCCGCAGGGCGCTCGATGAAGGCGACGTGCCGCCACTGATTGGCGTTGAGCGAATGACTGTTGTCGTACGAGGTGCCGAGCATCGCGAAGGCGTTCTCGGGGACGTCGTTCCACTCCTTGCAGGCCACCTCGCAGGCCTTGCACCCGATGCACACACTGGTGTCGGTGAAGAAGCCCTTGCGAGCCGGCGGATCCTCGTACCCGGCATCGGGTGCCGGGTCGATCGGTCCGAAGAAGCTGTTGGGACCCGTCACTCGTCCTCCTCCGGGGCACGTGGGTCGTCCGAGGCCTCCGGGGCACGTGGGTCGTCCGAGGCCTCCGGGGCACGTGGGTCGTCCGAGGCCGTATCGCCGTCCAGGACCGTCACGATGGGTGGGTACACGTGATCGGTTACCCCGGCCCGCCGCGCATATCCCTCGACGTACTCCCGCAGTGCCGCTCCGGACGGTCGGCGTCCTGCCCGGACGTCGCACGTACCGACCTTGGTCTCCTGGATGAGCACGTTGGGGTCCAACGTGATTCCGAACAGATCGTTGGTCGAGTCGCCGGTCACCATGCCGCCGCTGCCCCAGTGATAGGGCATCCACACCTGGTGGACGGTCCGTCCCTCCACCTTCAGCGGACGCAACCGCTCGGTCACCAGGACCCGGCCCTCGATCGCAGAGCGGGCGGTGACGACGTGGCACCAGCCCATGTGCTCGAGTCCGCGTTCGGCCGCCAGGGCGGGGGAGACCTCCACGAACATCTCCGGTTGCAGTTCGGCGAGATGTTCGAGATAGCGGCTCATGCCGCCGGCGGTGTGGTGCTCGGTGAGACGACTCGTCGTGAACACGAAGGGGAACACGTCGCTGTGTTCTTCCGGCGGTGAGGGGTTCATCGGATTGTCGTCACGCCGGTACTCCATGCGCGTCGGGTTGGCCTGCTGCGCGTAGAGCGGATTGCGGAACGGCGACTCCACCGGTTCGTAGTGCGTCGGCATCGGACCGTCGACGAGCCCCTGGGGGGCGTAGAGGGCACCCTTGCCGTCGCCCTGCATGATGAACGGATCGATCCCTTCGAGCGCCTCGACACCGTCGGCGCCGTCGGGGGAGCGGTAGCTCGGCGGCTTCGTCTTCTCGAAGTCCGGCACGTCCGCACCCGTCCACTGCTGTGCGTCCTCGTCCCACCACACGTAGGCCTTGCGTTCGCTCCACGGCCTGCCCTCGGGGTCGGCGGATGCCCGGTTGTACAGGATGCGGCGGTTCATCGGCCACGCCCAGCCCCACTCGGGAGCCACGAACGACTGCTCGTGCCGGGACTTACGCCGGTTGGCCTGGTTGACGCCGTCGGCGTAGACCCCGGTGTAGATCCAGCAGCCACCGAGGGTGGAGCCGTCGTTCTTCATCTCGGTGAACGACGACAGTGGCAGACGGGTCGCGACGTCGTAGCCGTTGATCTCCATGAGCACTGCGTCGGCACTCGGCTCGTCGTACTCGCCGTGCACGGGGTAGTCCCATGCCAGGTCGAGCAGCGGACGGTCGCGCTCGTCGGTCGACTCGGCCAGACGCTCCCGCATCATGCGGCCGAGGTGGTAGAAGAACCACAGTTCCGAGCGGCAGTCCTCGGGCGGCTCTACGGCCTTCTCCCGCCACTGCAGCATCCGCTGGGTCTGCGTGAAGGTGCCTTCCTTCTCGGCGTAGGAGGCCGCCGGGAAGAGGAACACCTCGGTGGCGCACTCCTCGGTCACGATCTCACCGGTCTCGATCTCCGGGGAGTCCTTCCAGAAGTTGGCGCTCTCGATCTCGAACAGGTCGCGCACCACGAGCCAGTCGAGGTTCGCCATCCCGAGCCGCTGCGCGCGCCCGTGGGCTGAGCCGACGGCCGGGTTCTGCCCGAGGAGGAAGTAGCCCTTGACCTTTCCATCGATCATGTCGAGCACCGAACGGTAGGTGCCGTGGTCGCCGGTGATCTTCGGCATGTAGTCGAAGCAGTAGTCGTTGTCGGCGGTCGCCGCGTCGCCCCAGTATGCCTTGAGCAGGTTCACCGCGTAGGCGTCGGCCTTCGACCAGAAACCCTTGCTGCCCGGGTTGCGCACGCTGTCGACCCAGTCCGTGAACGAGTGGTGCTTGTTCGCGTCGGGCATCGGCAGGTAGCCGGGCAACAGGTTGAACAGCGTCGGGATGTCGGTCGAGCCCTGGATGCTGGCATGACCGCGCAGCGCCATGATGCCTCCGCCGGGGCGGCCCATGTTGCCGAGCAGCAGCTGCAGGATCGCGCCGGTGCGGATGTACTGCACACCGACACTGTGCTGGGTCCAGCCCACGCTGTAGACGAGCGCCGTCGTCCGCTCCCGACCGGAGTTCTCGGTCCACGCGCGGCAGACGTCGAGGAAGTCCTCCTGCGAGACGCCGCACACCTGCTCGACCACCTCGGGGGTGTAGCGGGCGAAGTGCCGCTTGAGCACCTGGTAGACGCACCGCGGGTGCTGTAGGGTCTCGTCGCGCCTCGGGTGGCTCGCCGTCTGCATGCCGTGCGACTCGTTCTGCAGGCCCGCGGCCGTGTCCCGATGCTCGGCGTGCTCGTCGGAGCCGTTGTCCTGCGACTTGTGCAGGTCGCCGGATTCGTCCTCCACGTCGTACTGCCAGCTCGTCGGATCGTAGGTCCGCTTCTCGGGGTCGAAGCCCGAGAAGAGCCCGTCGAGATCGTCGGTGTCCTCGAACTTGTCGCTGACGAGCACCGCGGCGTTCGTGTAGTTGACGACGTACTCGCGGAAGTCCAGCCCGTTGCTCAGGATGTAGTTGACGATGCCGCCGAGGAAGGCGATGTCGCTGCCGACCCGGATCGGGACGTGCTTGTCCGCCACCGCGCTGGTACGGGTAAAGCGCGGGTCGATGTGGATGACGCGGGCACCGCGTTTCTGGGCCTCCACGACCCACTGGAAGCCAACCGGGTGGGCTTCGGCCATGTTGGAACCCTGGATGATGATGCAGTCAGCGTTGGCCAGGTCGGCTGTGTAGCCGGTGGCGCCGCCGCGCCCGAAGCTGGTCCCCAGACCGGGGACGGTGGCGGAGTGTCATATGCGGGCCTGGTTCTCGATCTGGACCGCCCCCATCGCTGTGAACAGCTTCTTGATGAGGTAGTTCTCCTCGTTGTCCAGCGTGGCACCGCCGAGGCTGGCGATGCCCATCGTGCGCCGGACACGGTGGCCCTTGTCGTCGAATTCCTGCCAGGTCTCGCGGCGGGTCTTCAGCACGCGGTCGACGACCATCTCCATGGCCGTGTCGAGATCGAGGTCTTCCCATTCGGTGCCGTAGGGCCGGCGGTAGCGGACCCGGGTCTCGCGTAGCTCGCTGGTGACGAGGTTCTTGCTCGCCGAGCCCTTGGGGCACAGGCGCCCGCGGTTCACGGGGCTGTCGGAATCGCCTTCGATCTGGACGACCTTTTCGTCCTTGACGAAGATCTTCTGTCCGCATCCGACAGCGCAGTAGGGGCACACGCTGCGGGCGACACGATCGGCGGTGGAGGTGCGCGGTTCGATCTCCTCGGTACGACGGGACCGTGCGGCCTTGCCGCGTCCGAGCAGGTCCTTACCGAGGAACTGGCGCAGGACGGGCCAGGGGAGGGACGTGTCTTTCTCCGCCATCGGTGCTCCTTTCCTGCGCTCTCGTTCCGAAGCTACCGTCTGCCCGCGCTTCGTGCCGGTCAATCCGGATTCCGTGCAGGTGTGTCGGCATGTCCGTCGGTCGTCGGGGTCAGCGCACCCGGATCGCGTGTTCGCCCGCGGGGACCACCTCCCCGATGACCGGATGGCCGGGGAGCTCCCCGACGACCAGGAGACCGCCGGACGTCTGAGCGTCGGCGAGCAGGAGTAGTTCGTCGTCGTCCACCTCGGAGTCGACCTGCTCGCGGACCCAATCGAGATTGCGACGGCTCCCGCCGGGCACGAATCCCTCCGCGAGCGACTCGCGCGCTCCCGCGACGTACGGCACGGCCGCGGAGTCGATCACGGCGGTCGTGCCGCTGGCCCGCATCATCTTCATCAGATGGCCGAGCAGACCGAAACCGGTGACGTCGGTGGCGGCGCGGACACCGGCCTCGTGCGCAAGTTGTGCCGCCTCGCGGTTGAGTGTCGTCATCACCGCGACCGCTTCCTCGAAACGCTCGCCGGTGGCCTTGTGACGGTTGTTCAGGATGCCGAGACCGAGCGGCTTGGTGAGAGTCAGCGGCAGGCCGGGCGTGGCAGCGTCGTTGCGCAGCAGGCGATCCGGATCGCCCAGACCGGTGACCGCCAGTCCGTACTTCGGCTCCCGGTCGTCGATGCTGTGCCCGCCGGCGAGATGGGCACCCGCCTCGGCGCACGCGTCGGCGCCGCCGCGCATGACTTCGGCGGCGAGTTCGAACGGGATGAGCTCGCGCGGCCAGCCCAGGAGGTTGACCGCGATGATCGGCGTGCCACCCATCGCGTAGACGTCGGACATGGCGTTGGTGGCGGCGATCCGTCCCCAGTCGTAGGCGTCGTCGACTACCGGGGTGAAGAAGTCGGCCGTCACGATGACGGCCCGGCCGCTCCCGTCGGGCGCCGGATCGATCCGGACCGCGGCTCCGTCGTCGCCGTTCTCCACACCCACCAACAGTTCGCCGGAGGCCCGTCCACCCTGCAGACCGCCGAGCACCCGCTCGAGTTCACGCGGCGGAACCTTGCATGCGCACCCGCCGCCGGCGGCGTACTGGGTGAGTCGGATGGCGCCCTCGGGAAAGTCGACGTGTGCGGTCATGAACCCAAACATACGGGCGAGTCGTAACCGAGGGCCCGACTTCGGTTAGGGTGAGCGCGGAGGTGGTTCTCGTCTGGTGACGGTCGCGGTCTTCAAAACCGTTGTGGCCCAGTATCTGGGCTGGGCGGGTTCGATTCCCGTCCGCCTCCGCCAAAAGTTTTCGTCGACCGTGGGATGAGGAGCGCGTGCCGGATCCGAGGCGGGACGTTCCCCGCACCGACCAGGTCCTGGCCGATCCGCGCCTGCGCGAGGCCGTCGACCGGCTCGGCGCCCGACTGGTCAAGCAGACCGTCGTCGCGGCCCAGCAACGGTGCCGCGACGGCGAGATCGGGCCCGATGCCGTCGCCGACGTCGCGGTCGCGTCGCTGCCGCAGCAGGCGACCACCCTGCGTCGCGTCGTCAACGCGACCGGTGTGGTGGTGCACACCAATCTCGGTCGCGCCCCGCTGTCCCGAGCGGCGGTCGAGGCGGTGTCCACCGCGGCGGGCGCCACCGACGTCGAACTCGACCTGGCCACCGGTCGGCGCGGACGGCGAGGACGCGGCGCCCTCGAAGCACTCGCCGAACAGGTACCCGACGCCGGCGGCATCCACGTCGTCAACAACGGTGCCGCGGCTCTCGCCCTGGTCACCCGGGTGCTCACACGCGGTGGTCGCTCGATCGTGATCGCACGGGGCGAACTGGTCGAGATCGGTGACGGCTTCCGGATCCCGGAACTGCTGGAATCCGTGGGCGCGACGCTGCGTGAGGTCGGCACCACCAACCGCGTGCGCTTGAGCGACTACGCTGCGGCCGTCGACGACGACACCGCCTTCGTCCTCAAGGTGCATCCCTCGAACTTCACCGTCAGCGGCTTCACGTCGTCGGTGTCGGTCCGGGAACTCTCCGGACTCGGACCGCCCGTCGTGGTCGACATCGGATCGGGTCTGCTCGCGCCGCATCCGCGGCTGTCGAACGAACCCGACGCCACCACCGCGCTGCGTGCCGGCGCCGACCTGGTGACCGCCTCGGGCGACAAGCTCCTCGGCGGTCCGCAGGCCGGCCTGCTGCTCGGACGGGCCGAACTCGTGGAACGCCTGCGGCGCGACCCGTTCGCGCGGGCGCTGCGCGTCGACAAGCTCACCCTGGCCGCTCTCGAAGCGACCCTGACGGGACCGATGCCACCCGTGGCGTCGGCGCTGGCCTCCCGCCCGGAAGATCTCCGCGCCCGCGCACAGGCGATCTGCGTGGCGCTGCCCTCGGAGTGCCAACCCGAGGTGGTCGACTCCGACGGCGTCGTCGGGGGCGGTGGCGCCCCGGACGTCGTCCTGCCGAGCGTCGCGATCGCCCTGCCCGAACATCTCGCACTCCCGTTGCGGCTCGGTGGGCACCCCGTCGTCGGCCGCGTCGAACGCGGCCGGTTGCTGCTCGACCTGCTCGCGGTCGACCCCGCCGAGGACGGCGAGCTGATCGACGCCGTGACGCGCGTGGCCGCTCGCGAAGGATCCTGATGCAGGTCGTCGCGACCGCCGGTCACGTCGATCACGGCAAGTCGACGCTGGTCGAGGCGCTCACCGGTGCGAACCCGGATCGGCTCGCCGAGGAACGGCGACGAGGACTGACCATCGAGCTCGGCTACTGCTGGACGTCCTGGCCAGAGGTGGGGGAGGTCGCCTTCGTCGACGTCCCCGGGCACGAGCGATTCCTGACGACGATGCTCTCCGGAGTGGGATCGGTCCCGGCCGCGCTGTTCGTGGTGGCCGCCGACGATCCGTGGATGCCGCAGGCGGCCGAACACCTCGCAGCACTCGACGCGCTCCGCGTGCGCCACGCGGTCGTCGCCGTTACCCGGGCCGATCTCGCCGATCCGGGACCCGCGGCCGCGCGGGCCGCGGCGGAGGTCGCCCGCACGAGTCTGGCGGGGGCGCCCGTCGTCGCCGTGAGCGGGCGCACCGGGATGGGCCTCGACGACCTCCGGAGCGCACTGACGACGATGGTCGCCTCGCTTCCGGACCCTGATCCGCAGGCCGACGTCCGGCTCTGGGTGGACCGCCGGTTCACCGTGCGTGGATCCGGAACCGTCGTCACCGGAACCCTTCCCGCGGGCACGGTGCGCGTGGGGGACACCCTCGTGCTGGGGGACACGCCGCTGCGGGTCCGCAGCGTGCAGGCACTCGGTCGCGACCGGAGCGCGGTGAGCGGCGTGGCCAGGGTCGCCCTCAATCTCACCGGCCGGGTCGACGATCTGGGACGGGGCAGTGTGCTCGTCACGCCCGGCGCGTGGCACCACACCACCGTCGTCGACGTTCGGATCAGCGGCGACGACCGGCCGCCCGTCGCTCCGGTGCTGCACATCGGAGCCGCGGACGTCGGTGTCCGGTGCCGTCCGCTGGCAGACGATCTCGTCCGGCTCACCCTCGACCGCCCGCTGCCCCTGCGGATCGGCGACCGCGCGTTGCTGCGCGACCCGGGCCGCCGGATGATCTGGCGAGCCGACGTTCTCGACCCCGATCCACCCCGATTCCGGCGTCGCGGCGCGGCGGCACGCCGCGCGCTGCAACTGGCAGGGGCCGACGGGACGCCGCACCTGGCCGACGAACTCGCCCGCCGCGGACTCCTGCACCGGCAACGGTTGCGACAGTTGGGCATCCCACTCGCACGGGGAGAGCACCTGACGGTCGGGCCGTGGCTCGTCGCACCCGGTCTCGCGAAGACCGTCGCCGACCGGCTGCCCACACTCGTGCAGGCCCATGCCCGCACCCATCCACTGGATCCGGCGGCGCCGTTGACGGTGCTGGCATCGCAGCTGCGTCTTCCCACACCGGACCTCGTCCGGGCGCTGGTGCGACCTCCGCTCGAAGTGGTCGGGGGGCGGGTGATCGCTCCCGGCGCCGACGGTCTACCGCCGAAGATCCGCAAAGCCGTCGAGCAGGTGCGCCGCGACCTGTCGGCCGCCCCGTTCGCGGCCCCGACCGCCGATCGCCTACGCGAGCTCGACCTCGACGACCGGGCACTCGGCGCGGCCGAACGCAGCGGGCGGTTGTGGCGGGCGGGCCCGGGCATCGTCCTGCTCCCCGACGCCGCCGACACGGCCGTGGAGCTGCTGGGCGAATTGGACCAGCCCTTCACGACCAGTGCCGCGCGCGAACGCCTGGGAACGACACGGCGGGTGGTCCTGCCGTTGCTCGACCGGCTCGACAAGGCGGGTCGCACACGCCGGCTCCCTGACGACCGCCGCGAGATCGTCCGCTAGAGTCGCCGTCCCCGCACTCTCCGGCGGGACGACCCTTCACCCGAAACGCGAAGTGCAGGTACCGAACTCGTCGGTACCCGCACTTCGCATGAAGAATCGGTCGTCAGATGACGCCCAGTGCGAACATGGCGTCGGCGACCTTCACGAAGCCGGCGATGTTGGCGCCGTGGATGTAGTCGCCCGGCTTGCCGTACTCGGCGGCGGTCTCGACGCAGCGGCCGTGGATGTCGGCCATGATCCCGGCGAGACGCTCGTCGGTGTAGTCGAAGTGCCACGAGTCGCGCGAGGCGTTCTGCTGCATCTCCAGCGCCGAGGTCGCCACACCACCGGCGTTGGCGGCCTTGCCGGGCGCGAAGGCGACTCCGGCGTCACGGAAGACACTGATGCCGCCCGGGGTGGTGGGCATGTTGGCGCCCTCGGCGACGATCTTCACGCCGTTGTTGACGAGGGTCTTCGCCGAGTCCTCGTCGAGTTCGTTCTGCGTGGCGCACGGCAGTGCGACGTCGCACGGCACGTTCCAGATGTTGCCGCCGGGGAAGAACTCGGCGTCGCCGCGCTCGTCGACGTACTCGGAGATGCGTCCGCGGCGGACCTCCTTGATCTCCTTGAGGAGAGCGACGTCGAGGCCCTTGCGGTCGACGATGTAGCCGGAGGAGTCGGAGCACGCGATCGCGGTGCCGCCGAGCTGGTGGATCTTCTCGATGGCGTAGATCGCGACGTTGCCCGAACCCGAGACGACGGCGGTGCGGCCGTCGAGCGAGGTGCCGGCGGTCTTGGCCATCTCGTTGACGAAGTAGGCCGCGCCGTAACCGGTGGCCTCCTTGCGCACCTGCGAACCACCCCAGGTCAGGCCCTTGCCGGTAAGGACGCCGGACTCGTAGGAGTTGGTGAGGCGCTTGTACTGGCCGAACAGGTACCCGATCTCGCGGCCGCCGACGCCGATGTCACCGGCCGGGACGTCGGTGTACTCACCGATGTGGCGGTGCAGCTCGGTCATGAACGACTGGCAGAAGCGCATGATCTCCTGCTCGGAGCGACCCTTGGGGTCGAAGTCCGAGCCGCCCTTGCCGCCGCCGATGGGCAGGCCGGTGAGGGCGTTCTTGAAGATCTGCTCGAAGCCGAGGAACTTGACGATGCCGAGGTTGACGCTCGGGTGGAAGCGCAGCCCGCCCTTATAGGGGCCGAGAACGCTGCTGTACTGCACGCGGAAGCCACGGTTGACGTGGACGTTACCCTGATCATCGATCCACGGCACGCGGAAGATGATCTGCCGCTCCGGCTCGCACAGGCGCTCGATCAGACCGGATTCGAAGTATCCGGGGTGCCGCTCGAGCACGACATGCAGAGACTCGAACACTTCGGCCGCAGCCTGGTGGAATTCGGGTTCACCTGCGTTGCGGGCCTTGACCTGCTCGTAGATCTCTTCGATGCGGTCCGATGTCGACACGCCCACCTACCTGACTCTGTGAGGATTCTGTAACACGGGATTTACGACGAGAACTATAGGACGTGGCCCTTAGCATGTGTTAACCCTGCGGCAAGGTGGGATGAGAAACACACGATCCGAACGGCCTGTCTACCGGGCGAAATGCCCAGTTCACCGGTATGATGTGCGGCCCCGCGACGGGTGGTCCGCCGGCGGTCGAGGTGCCCCCGGCAGGACTCGAACCTGCGACCTAGAGATTAGAAGGCTCTTGCTCTATCCAGCTGAGCTACGGAGGCGCGGCCAGAATCTTAGCGGGTGCTCCCCGAGGTCGCCGCACACACCCTCGTACCCGCCGGGGTCAGCGCTCGAGCGTGCTGCCCCGTTCGTCGCCGGGGCTCGATTCGCCCCGCGGAACGTCCACTCGACCGGTCTTGAACCGTTGGATGAGATGGTCGATTCCGACACCCAGGACCACCGCGACGCAGATGGCGACCGCGGCGCCGAACAGCGGCTGCGATTCGAACCAACCGCCGACGAGGCGCCCCACGAACGCCGAGTACAGCGCCCAGGTCGTGCCACCGAGGATCGTGAGCGGCACGAACTTCTGCCGCGGGTAGCGGGTCGCTCCGGCCGTCATGTTCACAGCGATCCGGCCGATCGGGATGTATCGCGCCGTGAGGATCACTGCGGCGCCGCGCTTGTCGAGTCCGCGCCGCGCCCACGCGAATGCGGCTCGTGCCTTCGGGCGGCGCATCCACCGGAACCGTTCGGTACCGACCTTCCGTCCGATCGCGTACGCGATGTTGTCACCGATGATCGCGCCGAGCGCCGCGAGCACGATGACGATCCACAGGTAAGGACGCCCGGTCGAGCCGGAGAGGGACGACAGGGTCACCAGGACGGTCTCGCTGGGCACCGGTGGGAAGAAGCCGTCGAGGATGCACACGGCGAAGAGCAACGGGTAGACCCACAGGGCTGCGGCCTGGCCGATGATGAATTCGTTGATCACGTCCATGGATCTGTGTGGTGCTCCCGTGGGGTCCGCCGGTCGGCTCCTTCCACGCTATCCGCTCGCGCCGCCGAGGACTCCGGACGACGGCGGCGTTACGGCACACACCGTCGACCGCAAGGGAACGATTCGATTCCGATTCGCCCGTTTCGTCGCATCGATCTCGAGTCGGGTCTACTATGAGCGCACCAAGGGGGAATCGTGGGCGGCTGGTGGGGGAAACCGGTCCGCGCCACCTGATGGCGGGAGTTCTTCATGCAGGTTCCTGGCCCATTCGAGTACGAGCGTGCCACCGGAGTGGATCACGCCGTCGAGTTGCTCGACCGGCACGGAGAGGGGGCCCGGGTCGTCGCCGGCGGGCACAGTCTGCTGCCGATGATGAAACTTCGGCTCGCGAATCCGGAGTACTTGATCGACATCAACGATCTCGCGGACGAACTCGATCACATCGTGTTCGAACCCGGGTCCGTGCGCCTCGGTGCCCTGGTCCGGCACCGCCGGCTTCTCGAATCCGACGAACTCGCCGAGATCTTCCCGATCTTCCGCGATGCCGAGCGCGTGATCGCCGATCCTGTCGTCCGCAATCGTGGAACGCTCGGTGGGTCGTTGTGTCAGGCAGATCCTGCCGAGGATCTGTCCACCGTGTGTGCAGTGCTCGGCGCGACCTGTGTCGTACGCGGACCGGGCGGGGTGCGCGAGCTCGATTTCCACGACTTCCATCTCGGCCCCTACGAGACGGCGGTCGCCCCGAACGAACTGCTCGTCGAGGTGCGGCTGCCGAGGAAGGGCACCGGGGCCAGTGCGTACGAGAAGGTCGAGCGTCGCACCGGCGACTGGGCGGTGGCCGCCGCGGGCGCCGCGCTGTGGATGTCGGACGACGGACGCATCACCGACGCGCGTGTCGGGCTGACGGCGGTGCGCGCCGACGAGGCGGCGCTGTCGAGGGTGTCCGAGCTGTTGCGCGGCTCGCCGGCCTCGGAGGAACTCTTCCGCGAGGCGGGAGCGGCGGCCGCGTCGGCATGCGATCCCGAGACCGATCAGCGCGGCACCGCCGCCTACAAGCGTCACCTCGCATCGGAGTTGACGGTGCGGGCCCTGCGCCAATCCGCCGAACGTCTCGGCGTCACCGAAAGGGTGTGAACCGATGCAGATCTCGATGACGGTCAACGGCGAGAGTGTCACCGCCGACGTCGAACCCCGGACGCTGCTCGTGCACTTCCTGCGCGACCACCTCGGTCTGACCGGAACCCACTGGGGTTGCGACACGAGCAACTGCGGTACGTGTGTCGTCGCCGTGGACGGCGAGCCGGTGAAGTCGTGCACCACGCTGGCGGTCATGGCCGCCGGCCACGAGGTGCTCACCGTCGAGGGACTCGAACGCGACGGTGTCCTCGACCCCGTGCAGGAAGGCTTCGTGCGCTGCCACGGACTGCAGTGCGGCTTCTGCACCCCGGGAATGATGATCACCGCGCGGTCCCTGCTCGACCGCGATCCCGACCCCGACGAGGCGACGATCCGCGAGGCGATCTCCGGGCAGATCTGCCGCTGCACCGGCTACACCACCATCGTCCGGTCGGTCCGGTGGGCCGCCGAACACTCCTCGAAGGCGCAACCCACGGAGGTGTCGTGATGACCGCGGTCGAACCGGACACACGCCCGGAGGAACAGGACAACGATGGCAAGCCGTGCGGACACGGCCGGATGCTGCGCAAGGAGGACCCGCGGTTCGTGCGGGGCCGCGGCAACTACGTCGACGACGTCCGGCTGCCCGGCATGCTGCATCTCGCTGTGCTCCGATCGCCGGTTGCGCATGCGCGCATCAACGGCATCGATACGTCCGCCGCCCTCGCGCACCCGAAGGTGCGGGCGGTGATCACGGGCGCCGATCTGGCAGAGAAGGGGCTCGCCTGGATGCCGACGCTGTCGAACGACGTACAGGCCGTGCTGGCCACCGACAAGGTGCGCTTCCACGGTCAGGAGGTCGCCTTCGTCGTCGCCGACGACCACTACTCGGCGCGCGACGCCCTCGAACTGATCGACGTCGACTACGAGATGCTCGACCCGGTCGTCGACGTGCGCACGGCCCTGTCGCCCGAGGCACCGGTGATCCGGACCGATCTCGACGGCAAGACCGACAACCACTGCTTCGACTGGGAAACCGGCGATGCCGCGGCCACCGACGCGGTCTTCGCGAAGGCCGACGTCGTCACCCGGCAGGAGATCGTCTATCCACGCGTGCATCCCGCGCCGATGGAGACCTGCGGTGCGGTCGCCGATTACGACCGGATCTCCGGGAAGCTGACGCTCTGGTCCACCACACAGGCCCCGCACGCCCATCGCACGCTGTACGCGCTGGTGGCGGGTCTGCCCGAGCACAAGATCCGCGTCATCTCACCCGACATCGGCGGGGGATTCGGCAATAAGGTCCCCATCTACCCCGGCTACGTCGGAGCGATCGTCGCGTCGCTGGTCACCGGTCATCCGGTGAAGTGGATGGAGGACCGCAGCGAGAACCTCATGAGCACCGGCTTCGCACGCGACTACATCATGGTCGGGGAGATCGCGGCGACGAAGGAAGGTCGCATCCTCGCGATCAGGTCCCGTGTCCTCGCCGACCACGGCGCCTTCAACGCCACCGCGGCCCCGGTGAAATATCCGGCCGGCTTCTTCGGTGTGTTCACCGGCAGTTACGACATCGAGGCCGCCTACTCCCACATGACCGCGGTCTACACCAACAAGGCACCCGGCGGCGTCGCCTACGCCTGCTCGTTCCGCATCACCGAGGCCGTGTACTTCGTCGAACGGCTCGTCGACTGCCTCGCCTACGACCTCGACATGGACCCTGCGGAACTGCGCCTGAAAAACCTCCTGCGCCCTGATCAGTTCCCCTACACGAGCAAGACCGGCTGGAAGTACGACTCGGGCGACTACGAGACCACCATGCGCAAGGCCATGGACATCGTCGGCTACGACGAGCTGCGCCGCGAGCAGGCCGAACGCCGCGCACGGGGTGAGCTGATGGGTATCGGCATGTCGTTCTTCACCGAGGCCGTCGGCGCCGGTCCGCGCAAGGACATGGACATCCTCGGTCTCGGCATGGCCGACGGCTGCGAACTGCGTGTCCATCCCACCGGCAAGGCCGTGGTGAGATTGTCGGTGCAGTCCCAGGGGCAAGGACACGAGACGACTTTCGCGCAGATCGTCGCGGAGGAGATCGGCATCCCGCCCGACGACATCGACGTCGTCCACGGAGACACCGACAACACCCCCTTCGGGCTCGGCACCTACGGAAGCCGCTCGACACCGGTGTCCGGCGCGGCCGCCGCGCTGGTAGCCCGCAAGGTGCGCGACAAGGCGAAGATAATCGCATCGGGCATGCTCGAGGTCTCCGTCGCCGATCTCGAATGGGAGAAGGGCACCTTCCGAGTCAAGGGCGACCCGTCGGCGGCGGTCACGATCCAGGACATCGCGATGCGGGCCCACGGCGCCGGCGATCTGCCCGAAGGTCTCGAAGGCGGTCTCGAGGCGCAGATCTGTTACAACCCCGAGAACCTCACCTATCCCTATGGCGCCTACTTCTGTGTCGTCGACGTCGATCCCGGCACCGCGGAGGTGAAGATCCGCCGGTTCCTGGCCGTGGACGACTGCGGCACCCGCATCAACCCGATGATCATCGAAGGGCAGGTGCACGGTGGCATCGTCGACGGGATCGGCATGGCCCTGATGGAGATGATCGCGTTCGACGAGAACGGCACCTGCCTGGGCGGGTCGTTCATGGACTACCTGATCCCCACCGCCCTCGAGGTACCCACGCTCGAGACGGCGTTCACCGTCACTCCGTCACCGCATCACCCGATCGGCGCGAAGGGCATCGGCGAATCCGCCACGGTCGGTTCCCCACCCGCGATCGTCAACGCCGTGGTCGATGCGTTGAAACCCCTCGGCGTCCGGCACGCCGACATGCCGTTGACACCGTCGCGGGTGTGGGAAGCCATGCAGGGTCGCGCGACCCCGCCGATCTGAGCGACGCGACAGAAGGATTCGAGTGGAACGAGCGGAGTACGAGGACATGGACCTTGCGATGCGGGCAGCACAGTTGCGCAGCGAACGCCGCCCGTTCGTGGAAGCGACCGTCGTACGGGCACAGCCGCCGACGTCCGCGCACTCGGGCGACCGGGCGCTCGTCCACGCCGACGGCACGATCGAGGGGTTCGTCGGCGGACAGTGCACCGAGAACTCGGTGCGCGAAATGTCCCGCACGGTGCTCGAGCGAGGGGAGAGCATGCTCCTACGGGTGCTGCCGGCCGGAGCCGCCGAGTTCCCCGACACCCCGGGGGCGACGATCGCGGTCAACCCGTGCATGTCCGGTGGGGCCACCGAGATCTTTCTCGAGCCGCGGATGCCTGCGCTCGTGGTGGCCGTCTTCGGGGACTCGCCCGTGGCCGACGCCGTGAGCGACTTCGCGCGGCGCGTCGACTACTCGGTGGAACGGATCCGCGGGACGCGAGTGCCTGCCGAGGCGTCGGTGGTGATCGTCGCGAGTCACGGAGGCGACGAGGGGAGTGTGATCCGCGCGGCGCTCGACGCCGGAAGCCGCTATATCGGTCTGGTCGCCAGTCACACCCGTGGCGCCGCGGTGCTCGACGAGGTGGATCCGACCGACGACGAGCGTGCCCACGTGCACACCCCGGTCGGGCTCGATATCGGTGCCCGCACCCCCGCGGAGATCGGACTGTCGATCGTGGCCGACATCGTGCGAGTCGCGCGCAGCGGCAGCCTCATCCGCCCCTCCGAGGAGAGTTGTCGACGCGTCGAGGTGCCGAGGGAGACGGAGTCGAAGCCGCAGACGGCCGTCGACCCGGTGTGCGGGATGACCGTCACGATCACCGAGTCCACCCCGCACCTCGTCGTTGCGGGCCGGACGATGTGGTTCTGCTGCCCGGGTTGCCGCAGCCGCTTCGAGAAGGACGACGTCGCGTGACCGACCCGTCCTCTCCGGGCATCTTCACCGGCGTCGACGACGTGATGGCCAGATTCGACAGCCACGATCACCTACTCGATCAGGGCACCGCCGCCGCGATCCACCTCGCCGTCGCATTGGGGCGACCGCTGTTGCTCGAGGGCGAACCTGGGGTCGGCAAGACCACTGCCGCCAAGGTGCTCGCGCAGATTCTCGGCAGCCCGCTGATCCGGTTGCAGTGCTACGAGGGACTGTCGGTCGCCGAGGCCCTCTACGACTGGAACTACCAACGCCAGTTGCTCGC
This sequence comes from Rhodococcus sp. 2G, assembly GCF_001886355.1. Lineage (NCBI taxonomy): Bacteria > Bacillati > Actinomycetota > Actinomycetes > Mycobacteriales > Nocardiaceae > Rhodococcus > Rhodococcus sp. 2G. Next base: position 1,086,858 of record NZ_CP018063.1, read on the forward strand.
GATCCGGCTCGCCGAGGCGCGCGGCGACGTTCCCGCCGAAGCCGACCTGTACTCCGAGGAATACCTCCTCGAACGCCCCATCCTGCGCTGCGTCCGCCACCGCGGCGACACACCCGCCGTTCTGCTCGTCGACGAGATCGACCGTGCCGACGACGAATTCGAGGCGTTGCTGCTCGAGTTCCTGGGGGAGTTCGCCGTCACCATTCCCGAACTCGGCACCCTCACCGCGACCCGCCCGCCCGTTGTCGTGCTGACCTCGAATCGGAGCCGCGACCTGCACGACGCACTGCGGCGACGTTGCCTGTACCACTGGATCGACTACCCCGACCGCGCCCGGGCGGTGGCGATCCTGCGTCGCACGGTGCCATCGGCGAACCTCGCGCTCGTCGAACGTGCCACAGATTTCGTCGCGGTGGCCCGCGGACTCGATCTCGACAAGGCACCCGGAATCGCGGAGACCATCGACTGGGTATCGGCCCTCGCCGCGCTCGGTGTCACCGACCTCGTCCGGCCCGAAGCGGCGATGTCGCTCGCGGCACTGGCGAAGACTCCCGACGACGGCGACGCGCTGGGGGAGGCGCTGACCCGCTTCGTCTCCACCGAAGTGTAATGAGCGCCGGGCTGCTCCCCGGGGTCGATCACGCCGCCTTCACAGTCGCGTTGGTCGACCGGCTCAGGTCCGCCGGGATCGTGGTCCCGGCGGACGGAGCGGCGACCTTCACGCGCGGCTTGCGTGCGTGTCCGCCAACCACGCGGACTCGGTTGTACTGGACCGCGCGGCTCACCCTCGTCGACCGGTACGAGAGCCTGTCCACCTTCGATACGGTCTTCGACCGGGTGTTCGGCGAGGCACCAGTTCCGCTCGACCCGCACGCCCGTCGCACGGGACCCGAGGACGAAGGCGCGCCGGGGGCGTCGACACCGGACGGACCCAGCCGGCCCATCGGGGTTCCCACTTCCGGGCACGACGTTCCATGGGTCACCAGGACGATCGTCGAATCCGCAGAGGGGGAGCGGGCACCCGGCCGCCCGGGGCGCGAGGTGGCGAGCGCACTGGCCGAGATCGCCGATCAGCGGTTCGACGACCTCGATCCGGCGCAACTCGCACTCCTCGAGACATGGATCGAGGCGGCCGGAGCGCGCTGGGCGATCCGCCGCACCCGCCGCCGGGTGCAACGCCACACCGGACGCGTCGACATCCGCGCGAGCATCGCAGCCTCCCGCGGCACGGGGTTCGAGCCGCTCCGGCTGATCCGCACGCGACCGGGTCGACGCCGGCGGCAGGTCGTCGTGTTCTGCGATGTCAGCCGTTCCATGCGTCCCTACATCGGGGTGTATCTGCATCTCGTGCGTGCGCTCGCCCACACCGGAACGGCTGAGGTCTTCGTGTTCTCCACCACAGCTGCGCGTCTGACGCCGGTCCTCCGGCACCGGTCGGTCGATCAGGCGATCGGCGTCGCCAACGAGCGGGTACGGACGCGGTTCGGAGGCACCCGCATCGCCGGTTCGCTCGCCGAGGTGGTCGCCTCCCATCACGGACACCTGATGCGCGGAGCGATCGTCGTCGTCGCGTCCGACGGTTGGGACAGCGACGATCCCACCGAACTCGCCCACGTCCTGGCCAGGATCCGGCGTCGCGCGCACCGGCTGGTGTGGCTCAACCCCCGGGCCGGGCAGTCCGGTTTCACGCCCTCGACCGGGTCGATGTCCGCCGCGCTTCCACACTGCGACGCGATGGTGGCGGCCGACACACTCGTGGCCCTGCAGCACGCCGTCGACGTTGTTACGTCCACGGATACGGGGGACGGGGGACTCCGACGGCGTGTCGTAGGTCATGGCGTGAACGTCCTACCCTGGTAGGCATGGCAACATCCGAGCTCGCGTCTCCCGCGCAGCCTCCGGCGCCCGCCCCCATGAGGGGAAACCCGCCGGCACTGCTGATTCTCTTCGGCCTCCTCGCCGCCCTCGTCGCGGCGTTCGCGGTCGGACTGTCCGCTGCGCAGGCTCTGGTGTTGCTCGGCATCCCCGATCCCGGTCCGCTCACCACCTACGGTCTCCCGGCGGTCCGCGCGATCTCCGAGATCGCGACGGTCATCACGATCGGCTCGCTGTTCTTCGCCGCCTTCCTCGTGCCCCCGCAGCGGAGCGGGGTACTCGACGTCGGCGGTTATCGCGCCGTGCGGACGGCGGGCGTCGCGGCGACGGTGTGGGCCGTGACAGCGGCGCTGATGGTGCCGCTGACCTTGTCCGACACTTCCGGCAGTCCGCTGAGTGAGGCCATCCGTCCGGAGAACCTGTTCTCGGCGCTCGGTCAGGTGGAGGTCGCGCTGGCCTGGGCCTGGACGACCGTGCTCGCGCTGATCACCGCGCTGCTGACCCGACTCGCAGTGCGCTGGTCGTGGACGCCGTATCTGTTGCTGCTGTCGTTCGTCGCCCTCATACCGATCGCCCTGACCGGGCACTCCTCGTCGGGTGGTTCGCACGATATGGCGACCAACAGCCTCGTGCTGCACCTCGGCGCGGCGTCCGTCTGGGCCGGCGGGTTGTTCGCGCTGCTCGCCCATTCGATGCGGGGAGGGGAGCACACCGATGTCGCCGCCCGGCGGTTCTCCTTCGTCGCCGGACTCGCGTTCGTCGTGATGGCTGTCAGCGGCGTGATCAACGCCGCGGTCCGCATGTCGTTCGACGACCTGACGACCACCACCTACGGCGGGTTGCTGCTCGCGAAGACCGTCGCGCTGATCCTGCTCGGCATCTTCGGCTGGGCTCAGCGACGCCGGGCGCTTCCGGCCCTCGAAGCCGACCCCACGAGCCGGTCCGCGCTCGTGCGGTTCACCCTCGTCGAAGCGTTCGTCCTCGCCGCGACCATCGGCCTGGCCGTGGGACTCGGCCGCACGCCCCCGCCGCCGCCGGCCTCGGTACCGACGATCCAGGAGGTCGAGCTCGGCTACCAGCTCGACGTACCGCCGTCGTTCGTGAGCCTGTTCTTCGGCCAGTGGCGCTTCGACCTGATCTTCGGCACGGCTGCTCTCGTGTTCGCCGCCGCCTACGCCATCGGTCTGTGGACGCTGCGCAAGCGCGGCGACTCGTGGCCGGTCGGCCGGTCGATCGCCTGGTTCTCGGGTTGCTTCGTGCTGTTCGTCGCCACCAGTTCGGGCGTCGGGATGTACTCGCCGGCGATGTTCAGCGTGCACATGGGCGCGCACATGGCTCTGTCGATGCTCGCCCCGGTGCTCCTTGCGCTCGGCGGGGCGATGACCCTCGCCCTGCGTGCGTTCAAGCCGGCCGGCCGCAACGCCCCTCCCGGACCGCGCGAATGGATCCTCGAGTTCCTGCACAGCCCGCTGTCGCGCTTCTTCACGCATCCGATCGTCGCATCGGTGATGTTCGTCGGCGGTTTCTACGCGTTGTATCTCGGAGGGATCTTCACCGCGTTCATCGACAGTCACACCGCCCACGTCCTGATGAACCTGCACTTCCTGCTCAGCGGCTACCTGTTCTACTGGGTGGTGATCGGCGTCGACCCGTCGCCACGCGACCTGCAGCCCGTGACGAAGCTGGCGATGGTCTTCGGCTCGCTCCCGTTCCACGCCTTCTTCGGCGTGACCCTCATGAGCATGGGCACGGTGATGGCCGAGAGCTACTACCGCGGCCTGGCACTACCGTGGAACTACGACCTGTTCTCCGATCAGAAGGTCGGCGGCAGCATCGCATGGTCGGCCGGCGAGATCCCGCTCGTGCTCGTGATGCTCGCCCTGCTCGTCCAGTGGTCGCGCAGCGACCGGCGCACGGCGCGACGTGTCGACCGGGCCGCCGAACGCGACGACGACGCCGATCTCGCGGCACACAACGCGATGTTCGCCGAGCTGGCGCGCCGCGACCGCGAAGGCCGCTAGCCGCGCCGATCCGACGTGCACATCCTGTCGCGCCGCGGCGAATCGGACGAATACGGACGCCGCGGCCGGACGGTCCGTATCGTCCTCGGCGTGACCCGTACCACGCACGTCCCCGCCCTGCTGCTCGCCGGTGCTCTGGCACTGCTGACGACCGTCGTGTCACCTCCCGCGGTGGGCGCGAACCCGGCGCCGGGAAAGGTTGTCGAGGTCGCCACGCTCGACCCGGAATCGTCCCTGCCCGGGGCGTCCTCGGCTCGCGTCCTCGCCTACACCACGCAGTGGCGCGACGGCACCCCGACCACGGCGACCGGGGCACTGTTCGTCCCTCCCGGCACGCCGCCCGAGGGCGGGTGGCCCGTCGTCGCATGGGCCCACGGGACCGTCGGTCTCGACGATTCGTGCGCGCCCTCGCGGTTGCCGCGCACACCGCGCGACACTGCCTATCTCGACCACTGGCTCGGGCAGGGCTATGCCGTCGTGGCAGCCGACTATCCGGGCCTCGGGTCGGGCGGGCTGCACCGCTATCTGGACGGGCAGAGCGCCGCGAACAGCGTCATCGACATCGTGCGGGCGGGACGCGCTGTCGAACCGTCGCTGTCCGACCGCTGGGTCGTGATCGGCCAGTCGCAGGGTGGGCACACCGGTCTACACACCGCGCACGCTGCGACCTCCCGCGCGCCCGAACTGGACTTTCGCGGGACACTCACGACCGGCGCCCCGTCCAACCTCGAGTACCTGTTCCCGCTCGGATTCCCGGGCTTCCCCGATCTCGGCCTCGACGGGCTCACGGCGTTCGCCGCCTACATCTTCGCGGGTCTGCGCGACGCCGATCCTTCCCTGGACGTCGACGGATACCTCACTCCCCTCGGTCGCGAGGTGGTCGACGCCGCCGAGCGACTCTGTTACGACGAGCTGATGGACCGCTACGGCGAGATCGGCATCGGCGAGGTCCTCGCCCGTCCGCTGAGCGACGACCGGTTCCGCGCCGCCTTCACCGACTATGTCGCGGTGCCGACCCGTGGTTACGACCGGCCACTGTTCCTCGCGCAGGGTCTGCGCGATACGACGGTGCCCGCGCCGCTCGCGTTCGAACTGATCGGGGACCTGTGGGCCGGGGGCGCGAACGCGCAGTTCCGGACGTATCCGACAGGGCACTCGGAGACGATGTTCGCGTCGCTGCCCGACACGACAGGCTTCGTCGCGGAGCTGCTGCGGCGCTGACGCGGGCGCGGCCCGGGCATCCCGTGGTCGCACGATGTGGGTTATCGACCGTCGACCGATACGCTGGTGGTCATGGCGGAGTTCATTTACACGATGAAGAAGGTGCGCAAGGCGCACGGTGACAAGGTCATCCTCGATGACGTCACCATGAGCTTCTACCACGGCGCGAAGATCGGCGTCGTCGGACCCAACGGCGCGGGCAAGTCGTCGATTCTCAAGATCATGGCCGGGCTCGATCAGCCCAGCAACGGCGAGGCCTTCCTCGATCCGGAGGCCACCGTCGGCATCCTCCAGCAGGAGCCGCCCCTCAACGAGGAGAAGACGGTCCGGGAGAACGTCGAGGAGGGCCTCGGCGAGATCAAGGTCAAGCTCGACCGGTTCAACGAGATCGCCGAGCTCATGGCCACCGACTACTCCGACGAGCTGATGGAGGAGATGGGCAAGCTCCAGGAGGAGCTCGACCACGCCAACGCGTGGGATCTCGACTCGCAGCTCGAGCAGGCCATGGACGCACTGCGCTGCCCTCCGCCGGACGAGCCCGTCACCCACCTCTCCGGTGGTGAGCGCCGCCGTGTCGCGCTGTGCAAGCTGCTGCTGAGCAAGCCCGACCTGCTGCTCCTCGACGAGCCCACCAACCACCTCGACGCCGAGTCGGTGCTGTGGCTCGAGCAGTTCCTCGCGTCCTACCCGGGCGCCGTGCTGGCCGTCACCCACGACCGGTACTTCCTCGATCACGTCGCGCAGTGGATCTGCGAGGTCGACCGCGGCAAGCTGCATCCCTACGAGGGCAACTACTCCACCTATCTGGAGAAGAAGGCCGAGCGTCTCGAGGTCCAGGGCAAGAAGGACCAGAAGCTGCAGAAGCGGCTCCGCGAGGAACTCGAGTGGGTCCGCTCCGGTGCCAAGGCACGGCAGACGAAGAACAAGGCGCGTCTGGCCCGCTACGAGGAGATGGCAGCCGAGGCCGAGAAGTACCGCAAGCTCGACTTCGAGGAGATCCAGATCCCGACGCCGCCGCGTCTGGGCAACGTCGTTGTCGAGGTCGAGCACCTCGACAAGGGCTTCGACGGCCGTGTCCTGATCAAGGACCTGTCGTTCACGCTGCCGCGCAACGGCATCGTCGGTGTCATCGGTCCCAACGGCGTCGGCAAGACCACGCTGTTCAAGACCATCGTCGGTCTCGAGGAGCCCGACAGCGGCACCGTCAAGGTGGGCGACACGGTCAAGCTGAGTTACGTCGACCAGAACCGCGCGAACATCGACCCGAAGAAGACGGTCTTCGAGGTGGTCTCCGACGGTCTCGACTTCATCGAGGTCGGGCAGAACGAGATGCCGTCGCGCGCGTACGTGAGCGCGTTCGGGTTCAAGGGTCCCGACCAGCAGAAGCCGGCCGGTGTGCTCTCCGGTGGTGAGCGCAACCGCCTGAACCTGGCGCTCACGCTCAAGGAGGGCGGCAACCTGATCCTCCTCGACGAGCCGACCAACGACCTCGACGTCGAGACCCTGTCGTCGCTCGAGAACGCGCTGCAGCAGTTCCCGGGTTGCGCCGTCGTGATCTCCCACGACCGCTGGTTCCTCGACCGCACCTGTACCCACATCCTGGCGTGGGAGGGCAACGTCGAAGAGGGCAAGTGGTTCTGGTTCGAGGGCAACTTCGAGGCCTACGAGGCGAACAAGATCGAGCGTCTCGGAGCCGATGCGGCACGTCCGCACCGCGTCACGCACCGGAAGCTCACGCGTGACTGAGCGCAACGGCCACCGGCCCTACCGGTGCCCGGTCGAGGTGCGCTGGGGCGACTCCGATCGGCTCGGGCACGTCAACAACGCCAAGGTCGTGGAATACCTGCAGGAAGGGCGCATCAAGTTCTTCCGGAGCGAGCTGCCGGCCCGCGATGCCGTCGTGCTCCGGAAGATGGACGTCGAGTTCCTGCGTCCGATCAAGGATTCCTCGGCGCCGATCGAGGTCGAGACGACGGTGCTTCGTCTCGGCACGAGCTCGTTCACGGTGCGTCAGACGATCCTCGACCGGGACGGCGTGGTGTGCGCGGTCGCCGACACCGTGCTCGTCGGCTTCGATCCCGAGACCGACACGTCGCAGCCGTTGACAGACGAGGTACGGGCGGTGCTCGACCGGCACCGCGCCGTCACGCCCACCGGCTGAGCGGGTACATCCTGTCGACCGGCCCGGCTGTTACCCGACCCGCCGGTTCCGACCCCCCGACTGCGCGCCGCGGATAGGCTCGATCACGAGTCCGTCCGCGGCGCGCGGTGTATCCGCCCGACAGAGCAGGAAGGGTGTCGATGGCCGATCCGGCTGTGGTGCAGACAAATGCAACGGAGAGCGATACCTCTCCCGAGGCGGTCCTCGAGCGGATCTATCAGGGCTCCGGAGAGTTCACCACGGACCACGGCGCGGCCGCGCTCGAGCACGTCCGTCTCGGTCGTCGCCGCGCACCGGGCACCGCTGTCGTCGGTGTGCGCCGCACCGAGGGCATGGGTGTCGCCGTACAGATCGTCACCGACGACATGCCGCTGCTCGTCGAATCGGTGCTGGCACTGCTGTCCCGGCTGGGTGTCTCGGTGGCGACGGTCATCCACCCCGTCCTGTCTGCGCGCCGCACCGCCGAGGGCGACCTCGAGCGCCTGGCCGACGAAGGCGGACGGGCCTCGGGTGGAGTCGCCGAATCGTGGATGCACATCGAGTTGCGCGGGCCCGTCGACGACGAATCGCTCGAGGAGATCGATCACGGCTTGCGGCGCGTACTGTCCGATGTGCGGCAGGTGGCGTCGGACTCCGGGAAGATGCACGCCCTGCAGCGCGACCTCGCGGACGCGCTCGACGGCCTGGCCGCCGATCCGCCGGCGCACTACACGGCCGACGAGCTCACCGAGACCGCCGAACTGCTGCGCTGGTTGAGCGGCGGGAACTTCACCCTTCTCGGCTACCGGCGCTACGACTTCGTTCCCGACGGCGGCGACGACAACGTGCGCGCGACGCCCGTGCCCGGCAGCGGCAGGGGAGTGCTGCGCACCGATGCCTCGGTCGCGGACCCGCTCGACCTGCCCGGTGAGGTCGGCACGTGCCGCCGCCCGCTGCTCGTGCTCACTCAGGGCGCGCTTCCCGCCACCGTGCACCGTTCCGTCTATCCGTACTTCGTCGGCGTCGCCCGGCTCGACGCCGACGGCGCGCTCGTCGGGGAGGATCGTTTCCTCGGTGTCCTCACCGTGACCGCTCTGCACGAGAACATCCTCGACATCCCCGTGGTCTCGCGCCGGGTGCGGGAGGTCGTCGCGCGGGCGCGGGTCGAGCTGTCGTCCTACAGCGGCCAGGCGATGCTCGAGATCATGCAGACGGTGCCCCGCGCGGAACTGTTCTCCATGGACACCGACACCCTCTACGAGACCGTCACGGCGGTGGTCGACATCCGCAGGCAGGTGCGGTTGTTCGTCCGCGTCGACACCTACGGGCGGTACATCTCGTGCCTCGTCTACCTGCCGCGCGACCGCTACACGACGAAGGTGCGCGTGGCGATCCAGGACATCCTGTTGCGCGAGTTCGGTGGCGGCGTACTCGACTACACCGCGCGGGTCTCCGAACGTGACCTCGCGTTGCTGCACGTGACGATCCGTTTCTCCGGGCGCGCACGTCGCGAGGTGGACACCTCCGAGGAGAACCGCCTGCGGATCCAGGCGATGCTCGCGGAAGTGACCCGCAACTGGGCCGATCGGCTCGGTGAGGAGGCGGCCGCGACCGGCGATCTCGATCCGTTGCTGGTGCAGCGGTACGCCGAGGTCGTGCCCGAGGCGTACAAGGAGGACTTCGGCTCCGAACGTGCCCTGGACGACCTGCGGCGTCTGGAAGCGCTCGACTCCGGCGATCTCGACACGCACCTGTACCGTCCGGGTTCCGACGATCCGTTGTCGTTGCGTTTCACCCTGTACATCGCCGACGAGACGGTCACCCTCGGCCGGATCCTCCCGGTGTTGCAGAGCCTCGGCGTCGAGGTCGTCGACGAGCGGCCCTACCGGCTGCCGCGATCGGACGGAATCGAGTGCGGGATATACGATTTCGGACTCTGTCTGCCCGAGGACATCGAGCACGGCATCGTGGAGGTCGATCCGACCCTGGCGGATCGTCTCACCGACACCTTCACCGTGGCCTGGCGGGGGGCGGTCGAGACCGACCGGTTCAACCAGCTCGTGCTGCGCGCCGGGCTCACCTGGAAGCAGGTCGTGCTTCTCCGCGCCTACGCGAAGTACTTGCGCCAGACCGAATTTCCGTACAGCCAGTACAACATCGAAGGTGTGCTGCTCGGCGCCCCCCACACCGCGGCGCTGCTCGTCGGGCTGTTCGAGTCCCGATTCGATCCGGAGAACGCCTCCGCCGAACGCGAACAGCAGATCGCCGAGGAACTCACGACGACGATCGCAGAGGTGACCGCCCTGGCCACCGACCGCATCCTCCGGGGACTGTTCTCGTTGATCCGTGCGACCCTGCGCACCAACTTCTACGTGGCCGGCGGTATCGGGCACGAGCGCCCGGACGGCCGGGCGTTGTCGCTCAAGTTCGATCCGCGACGGATCGCCGAACTACCCCAGCCGCGACCGGCTTTCGAGGTGTTCGTCTACGCCCCGGGCGTCGAGGGCGTCCACATGCGGTTCGGTCCCGTCGCCCGCGGTGGTCTGCGCTGGTCCGACCGCCGGGAGGACTTCCGCACGGAGGTGCTCGGCCTGGCCAAGGCGCAGGCCGTGAAGAACGCGGTGATCGTGCCCGTGGGTGCGAAGGGCGGCTTCGTCGTCAAGCACGCCCCGCGTCCGACCGGTGACGCCGAGGCGGACCGGCGCGCCGTCCGCGAGCGTGGCGAGCGGTGCTACCGGTGCTTCATCGCCGGTCTGCTCGACATCACCGACAACCTCGACGCCGCCCGCAACGACACGGTCCCGCCGCAGCGGGTCGTGCGTCACGACAACGACGACCCGTATCTCGTGGTGGCCGCGGACAAGGGCACCGCGTCGTTCTCCGACCTCGCGAATTCCGTTGCGGCGGAATACGGCTACTGGCTCGGCGACGCGTTCGCGTCAGGTGGCTCCGCCGGTTACGACCACAAGGAGATGGGCATCACCGCGCGCGGTGCATGGGAGAGCGTCCGGCGTCACTTCCGCGAACTCGGATCCGACCCGCAGACGGACGATTTCACCGTCGTCGGCATCGGTGACATGAGCGGTGACGTCTTCGGCAACGGCATGCTGCTCAGCCGGCACATCCGGCTCGTCGCGGCCTTCGACCATCGGCACATCTTCCTCGATCCCGATCCCGATCCGGAGCGGTCGTTCGAGGAGCGGCGCCGGTTGTTCGAACTGCCGCGGTCGTCGTGGAAGGACTACTCGACCGAACTCGTCTCGGCCGGGGGCGGGGTGTGGGACCGGACGGCCAAGTCGGTGCCCGTCGGTCCCGAGGTGCGTGCGGTGCTCGACCTGCCCGACGACGTCACCGCACTCCCACCGCCCGAACTGATCCGCGCGATCCTGCGCGCACCCGTCGACCTGTTGTGGAACGGCGGTGTCGGCACCTACGTGAAGGCGTCGACGGAAACCCATGCGGACGTGGGGGACAAGAGCAACGACGGCGTGCGCGTCGACGGGCGGGAACTGCGTGCCCGGGTCGTAGGCGAGGGCGGCAATCTCGGTGTCACGCAACGCGGCCGCATCGAGTTCGCGCGCGCCGGCGGAAAGATCAACACCGACGCGATCGACAACTCGGCCGGCGTCGACAGCTCCGACCACGAGGTCAATATCAAGATTCTCCTCGACGCTATGGTGACCGCCGGCGAACTCGCGGCGGAGGACCGCAATCCGCTGCTCGCGTCGATGACCGACGATGTCGCCGAACTCGTTCTCGCCGACAACATCTCGCAGAACGCCGTGCTCGGACTCGAGCGGGTCGTCGCGCCGTCCCTGCTGGGGGTGCACCGTCGGATGCTCGCAGCCCTGGAACTCGATCGTGGACTCGACCGCGGCCTCGAGGCCCTGCCCGACGAGGCCGAGTTCGATCGTCGTGAAGCGGCGGGGGAGGGATTGACGTCGCCGGAGCTGGCGCAGCTCCTCGCCCACGTCAAGCTCGCCCTCGTCGACGACCTGCTGGCCACGGACCTGCCCGACAACGAGACCTTCGCGTCGATCCTGCCCGCCTACTTCCCGCCCGCTCTGCGCGAGCGGTTCCGGGCCGGAATCCGGGCGCATCCGCTGCGTCGGCAGATCGTTGCGACCATGCTGGCCAACACCACGGTCGACAACGGCGGCCCCACCTACGTCTACCGGCTCGCCGAGGAGGCCGGAGCGACGGCGACCGACGCCATCCGCGCCTACACCGCCGTCACCACCATCTTCGGGCTACCAGCCCTGTGGGACGAGATCCGGGCCGCCGGGCTGCCTGTCGACATCGAGGACGACCTGCTGCTCGAATCCCGCCGCGTGCTCGACCGGGCGTCGCGCCGGCTCCTCGCCACGCGACCGCAGCCCCTCGCGGTCGGTGCCGAGATCAGCCGTTACCGCGATGCCTTCGCGCGTCTCGCACCGCGGGTCGCGGACTGGATGCGCGGGCACCACGCCGAGGACTTCCTTCGTCGTACCCGCCCGCTCCTCGAACGAGGAGCACCGGAGGAGCTCACGGGCGTCGTCTTCCGGCTCCTCGACCAGTTCCCGCTGCTCGACGTCATCGACATCGCCGACATAGAGCAGCGCGACGAGGCGGAGGTCGCCGATCTCTACTACGCCCTCGACGCGCGTCTCGGCGTCGACCGCCTGCTCACGGCGGTCTCCGGTCTCGAGCGGGGCGACCGCTGGCATTCGCTGGCACGCCTCGCGCTGCGCGAAGACCTGTACGGCTCGTTGCGGTCGCTCGTCCTCGACGTGCTCGCCGGCGCCGAACCCGGGGAGTCGACCGAGGAGATGATCGAGGACTGGGAGTCGTCCAACGGCTCCAAACTCGTCCGTGCGAGGGCGGCGCTCGACGAGATATTCGCGTCTGGAAGTCTGGACCTCGCCACCCTCTCGGTGGCGGCACGACAGATCAGGGGCATGGTGCGCACGCGCGCATCCGATCGGAGGTAACGAGTGAGCGGTGCGGGCGAACAGTTCGGTTTCCACACCGAGGTGATGGTGCGGTGGTCCGACATGGACGTCTTCCAGCACATCAACCACGCGCGGATGGTCACCCTCCTCGAAGAAGCGCGGATCCCGTGGTTGTTCGCCGACGGCCGCCCCACCCGGGACTTGCGTGAAGGCGCCGTCATCGCCGATCTCCACGTCCGCTACCGAGGGCAGTTGCGTCACGACGACGGTCCGCTCGACGTGTTGATGTGGACGGAGAAGGTACGCGCGGTCGACTTCACGATCGGTTACGAGGTGCGGCCGGGCGGTGCCCCGGTCGACTCGGCGCCGGCGGTGGTCGCGTCCACCCAGATCGCGGCGTTCGACATCGAGACCCAGCGCCTGCGCCGGCTCAGCGACGACGAACGCGAGTTCCTGCGTCAGTGGCAACGAAACTGACGGTGGCACCGCAATTGACGAGGCCGACGTGACCGACGACCGGATCCGACGCGCAGAGCGCCTCCTGACGCTCGCCGACCCCGACGACAGCGTCGACCTCGCCGCATTCCTGGCCCGGGCCGCGCGTCTCGACGAGGCTGCCGTGGTGCGGTTGCGCCGCCGCGGCGACGGATTGCTCGGTGTGTGGACACACACCGGTTTCGAGGTGCTCGCCGGACGCGTCGTCCGCGGAACCGTGGCTCCGGCCGACACCTGCGTGGCCGCCGAGTCGCTGCGGGCCGCGCTCCTCGCCGGGTCCGAACCGCGCACCGAGGTCGACCCGGGCTGGGCGATGGATTCCGCCTGGCGCGGCGCACTTCCACCCGACGACGGCTACGTCCACGTCGACGACGTGCCGGCACGGATCCTCGTCGCACTCGCGCAACGCGGCGTCGCGCTCACCCGCGAGCACGGCGCGCAGGGACCGCCGGCGTCGTTGCTCGCCCAAGAGGTTCTCGAGGTGAGCGGTGCCGGGACGACCGTGGGTGTGCCGATGCGCATGGTGTTCGCGCTCGGTGCGATGGGCTTCGTGCCGGGTGCCGGTCGTGACAGCGTCGACTCGACGGGTATCGATACCGCCGAGGTGGTCCGGGTCCGGGCGTCCGCCACCTGGATGCGCCTCGACGCCCGCTTCGGGTCGGTCTATCTGCGCCGCGGCGGGGGGCTCGGTCTGAGCGTCCTCTGAGGGAGCCTCACGCCAACCAGGCGGCGGTGTCCGGTGGCAGTGCGTGTCCGGTGAGCGGCGCACTCGCGAGCAGCACCTCGCCGGGAGGCAGATCGACCGCGACGTCGCCGGCGTTGAGAACACAGGTCAGGCCGTCGGAACGGCGGAAGGCCAGGCACCCCGCCGGGCTTCCGTACCAGCCGATCCCACCGCCCTCGGATCGCCTTCGCTCCGTGCTGATGGATCGCCTTCGCTCCGTACGGATCTCGATCGCCTGGCGGTACAGCGAGAGCGTCGAGCCCGCATCCTCGAGTTGCTTCTCGACGGTGAGCGCCGACCACTCCGGCGGCTGGGGCAGCCACGCGGACCCGGCGGAGGTGAACCCGAAGGGCGGTGTTTCGCCCTCCCACGGCAGCGGCACGCGGCATCCGTCGCGTCCGCGTTCGGTGTGGCCGGATCGCTCCCAGACCGGATCCTGCAGCACCTCGTCGGGCAGGTCGACGTTCGGCAACCCCAGTTCGGCGCCGTTGTAGACGAACACTGCTCCCGGGAGCGCGAGGGCGACGAGGATCATCGCGCGTGCCCGCGCGAGCCCGACCTCACCGCCTCCGTACCGAGTGACCTCGCGGTCGACGTCGTGGTTCGACAGCGTCCACGTCGGTGAGGCATGCACCGACGTCACCGCCGCCAGGCCCTTCTCGATCGCGTCGCGGACGGCGTCGGCGTCCCAGTCCGACAGCGTCAGGTGGAAGTCGAAGGCGAGATGCAGTTCGTCCGGGCGCAGGTACTCGGCGAACCGTTCGTGGTCGTCGACCCAGATCTCACCGATCGCCACCGAGTCCGGATACTCGTCGAAGACCCGCCGGATGCGGCGGTGGATGTCGTGCACCTCGGGATTGTTGAACCGAGGGTCGGCGGGGGAGTGCCCGAGCAGTTCGTTGGTCTCCCACCCCTCGTGGTCGGGAAGATCTGCGGGCTTGGCCATCCCGTGGGCCACGTCGATCCGGAAACCGTCCACGCCCCGGTCCAGCCAGAACCGCAGGGTCTTGTCGAGGTCCTCGACGACCTCCTCGTCGTCCCAGTTCAGATCGGGCTGCCCGGGAGCGAAGACGTGCAGATACCACTGACCGGGCGTGCCGTCGGGTTCGGTGATGCGGGTCCAGGCCGGCCCGCCGAAGACGCTCGGCCAGTTGTTCGGTGGTGCGCTGCCGTCCGGTTCGCGCCCGTCGCGGAAGTGGAAGCGCCGGCGTTCACGGCTGCCCGGCCCGGCTTCGAGCGCGGCCCGGAACCAGCGGTGCTCGACGCTGACGTGGTTCGGCACGAGGTCCATCACCACCCGGATGCCGCGCGCGTGGGCGTCGGCGACCAGCGCTTCGAGATCGGCGATGTCCCCGAACAGCGGGTCGATGTCGCGAGGATCGGAGACGTCGTAGCCGTGATCGGCCATCGGTGAACGCATCACCGGGTTGAGCCAGATCGCGTCGACACCGAGCAGTTCGAGATAGCCGAGGCGGCTGCGCACCCCCGCGAGGTCGCCGATGCCGTCACCGTTCGCATCGACGAACGAGCGGGGATAGACCTGGTAGAAGACCGCGTTGCGCCACCACGGCGCCGTCGGGTCGCCTCGTCCGGAGGTCGGTGCTGCGGGGTGGGCCACGGGACTCATCGTGTCAGACGACAGGGCGAAAGGCAGGGCGAACGTGGCCGCGGCCGTTCCGTCCGGGCCTGCCCGCGTGATAGGACGAACGGCATGAATACGACATCGATCGTCGCGGTCCGGTTGGACGACGTGGAGCTGCGCGACGACCCGATCGACCCTGCGTGGATCCGCGAGGGCGCGCCCGTGGCGCGCAGCGGTCAGTGGGCGACCAGCGCCGACCGCACCACCACCACACACGTGTGGGACTGCACGGCCGGTCGCTTCGACTGGCATTTCGGCGTCGACGAGATTGTTCACATCGTGGAGGGCTCGGTCATCGTCTCGTCCGCAGACTCCGAGCCGCGCACCTTGCGTGCCGGGGACGCGGCGCTCTTCCGAGCCGGGACCACCGCTCTGTGGGAGGTCCCCGAATACGTGCGCAAGCACGCCGTCCTGCGTCGTCACCTGTCGCCGGCGGCGCGGTTCACCCAGAAGGTGGAGGACCGCCTGCGCCGGATTCTGGGCCGCTGAGCTGCGCCGACCTCGGTCAGATGGGGGAATTCATCATCGAGTCGGCCGCCATGTTCATGTAGTCGACGAGCTGCCGGCGGTGCTCGTCGTCGAGCGTCTTCTCGTCGATCGACGCGATCGCGGTGTGCATGCAGCGCAACCAGGCGTCGCGCTCGAGCGGCCCGATCCGGAAGGGATGATGACGCATGCGCAGCCGCGGGTGGCCCCGCTCCTCGGAGTAGGTGCGCGGGCCGCCCCAGTACTGCTCGAGGAACATCCGCATGCGTCGTTCGGCCGGACCGAGATCCTCCTCGGGATACAGGGGCCGGACGATCTCGTCCCGTGCGATCTCCTCGTAGAACCGTGCAGTGAGCCGGCGGAACGTCTCGGCGCCACCGACCGCCTCGTAGAAGGTCTGCTCGTCACTCATCTGTATTCGTTCACCGTCCCTCTCGACCGTCCATTGTGCCCGCTCCCGACCGCACACCGCCCGACGAGCCGTGCCGGGCGGGACCGTCACCGGATGTTCACCGGCTCGACCTGGACCGGTCCGCTGATTTGGGGTGCGATTCGGGAGCATCCGTGGTCCACTGTTCCCAGTCTTTTCGGAGGTCGTATGAAGCACAGCAGCAGCTCGCATCGACAACTCCCGCCCGCGGACGCCCCTGCAGGGGTGCCGGGGGCTACCACACTGCGCGTGGTGCACGACAGCACCGCGACGGTACCCGACTGGTTGAAACGTCGAGTGTTGCTGCTCAACGCCACCTACGAGCCACTCACGGCCCTGCCCGCTCGCAGGGCCGTGGTCCTGATGGCCGGGGGCAAGGCCGATACCGTGCACGACGATCCGCTCGCCCCGCTGGTGCGGTCGGCAGAATGGTCCGTGCAGCTGCCATCGGTGATCCGTCTGCGCAACTATGTACGCGTTCCGTATCACGCGCGGGTGCCGCTCACCCGGGCCGCGCTCATGCACCGCGACCTGAACCGGTGCGCCTACTGCGGGGGCAAGGCCGAGACGATCGACCACGTCGTGCCGCGCAGCCGAGGCGGCGAGCACACCTGGGAGAACTGCGTCGCATGCTGCGCGCCGTGCAACCATCGCAAGGCCGACAAGCTGCTCACCGAACTCGGATGGACCCTGCGTGTGGTGCCGAATCCGCCCAAGGGCCGGCACTGGCGCTTGCTCGCCACCCTGCCCGAGTTGCACCCCACCTGGCTGCCCTATCTGGGGGAGGGCGCGGCCTGATCGGGCCGTTCTCCGGGGCGTATGAGGCCTTTCGGGCCCGGCTGGGCTAACGTTTGGCTGTGAGCATTCTCGAGACAACCCTGATCTTCGTCGGCATCCCGCTGCTGATCGTCTTGGTCTTCGGTGGGCTGTCCTTCGTCCTGAGCAAGTACCCGGGCTCCACGCCGTCGGACGACCCGTACACGCTCGACCGGAAATGGGAGCACGGACCGCTCCTGTGGACCGCGACCGACGAATCGACCCATCCCTGGAAATACCCGCATCATGGTCACGGTCATGCCGCTCTGACCTCGGCGGAGCTGATCGGAGGTACCGCAAGTGGCAAGTGGTGACGTGATCCAGCGTCCGGTCGTCGCGCCGGAGAACCTGCCGCACGGTGCGGCACTCACCGCGAGCGGACGCATCTCCGCCGTGCGCGGTCTCGGTCAGGCCTTCACGGGTGCGCCCTTCAAGGACCGCGACCTCATCACCCTCGACGACACGCTCACGCACGCGACGCGGATCACCAATGTGCGGTTCACCGTCTACATCGGTGACGACGAGAATCCGGCCGCGGCGACCGACGCCCTGCTGCCGACGACGCCGGACGCCGACAACTCGGTCCTCGTCGCCGTCTTCCCGAACCAGCGGAGCATCGAGATCCGCTCGGGTCGCACCGCCGCCGACCGCGCCACCGACCGGGTGCTGCAGCTCGGCGTGACCGCGGCCGTGTCGTCCTTCGGCCAGGGGAATCTGCTCGACGGCATCACCAGTGCCGTCCGCGTCATCGCGAACGCCATGGTCGCTCCCTAGTCCGGAGCCCACGACCATCTGTGGCCCGCTGCCACTCCGCGAAGGAGAGGCGGCGGGCCACAGTCGTCTCATGTGGGCGTCTCATGTGGGCACCGCCCACGGTCGTTCGGTGAGGTCGGCGCGTCAGGACGCGTCGAACGCGCGTGCCTTCAACGAGCGCACGACCCCGGCACGACCCTCGACGACGAGCCGGCGCAGCGCCGGCGGATGGTCGCCGGCGAGGAACTCGTCTGCCGCAGCCACCGACTGCTCACTGATCGACCACGACGGGTAGAGCCCGATCACGACGGTCTGCGCGACCTCGCTCGAACGACGCTCCCACACTCCCGGCACCTCCGCGAAGTACCGCGCGACGTACGGCTCGAGCAATTCGCCCTGACCGGCCGGGGCGAAACCGCCGATCACGGCGCGCGCCGTGATGTTCGGGACGCTGTCGTCGTGCACGACGGTCTGCCACACCTGCTCCTTGACGGCCTCCTGCGGACGGGCCGCGCGGGCGGCCGCCGCCTGGCGGGCACCCGCGGCCGTCGGGTCGCGTTCGGCCTCCGCGTCGATGAACGGCGACTCCACGCCCTCGGCGTCGACCTCACCCGCCGCGGCGAGCGCCTGGACGATCCGCCAGCGCAGATCGGTGTCGACCGTCAGCCCGGGCAGGCCGACCGTCGCCGGATCGGCGCCCAGCAGCTCCTCGAGCACCTCGGTGTGCCAGGGCGACAGGTACGCGGTGGTCAGCGCGTTGACGAACGCGAGCTGATGGTCGGAGCCGGCGACGGACTCGCGGGCGAGCGCGAGCAGACGGTTGGCGAAGTCCGCCCGGCCCTGCTCCGCGGCCCAGGACGGGTCGGCGTAGCTCTCCAGCGCGGTGTGCGCCTGCATGAGCAGACGCTGGACGACACCGACCTCGGTCTCGGCGGCGATACCGCGCTGCACGAGGGCGACGAAATCGCGCGCCTTCATCTCGGCCTGACGGGTCATCTCCCACGCCGCCGACCACACCAGGGTGCGCGGCAGCGACTCGGCGATGTCGCCGACCCGGTCGATGACGGTCGCGAGCGACTCCTCGTCGAGCCGCACCGAGCAGTACGTCAGGTCGTCGTCGTTGACGAGGACGAACGCGCCGCGCGGCACGCCCACCAGATCGGGGACCTCGGTGCGCTCGGCGGCGTCGACGTCGATCTCCACGCGGTGCGTGCGGACGAGCTTGCCGGAGCCGTCGTCGTCGTACACACCGATCGCGAGGCGGTGCACGCGGAACTCACCGGCGCCGGGCTGGGCACCTTCCTGCACCACCGCGAAACGCGTGAAGCGTCCCTGGTCGTCGACCTCGAAGTCCGGTCGCAGGATGTTCAGGCCGGTGGTCTTGAGCCACTGGGCACCCCAGTCCGACAGGTCGCGGCCGGAGGCCTTCTCCAGCGCGGCGAGCAGGTCGTCGAAGGTGGCGTTGCCGTAGGCGTGGTCGCGGAAGTACTCGCGCAGACCGGCGAGGAAGGGCTCCTGCCCCACATAGGCGACGAGCTGCTTGAGCACCGACGCGCCCTTGGCGTAGGTGATGCCGTCGAAGTTGACCTCGACCGCGGCGAGGTCGGGGATGTCGGCGGCGATCGGGTGCGTCGACGGCAGCTGGTCCTGCCGGTAGGCCCACGACTTCTCGACGTTCGCGAAGGTCGTCCACGCGTTGGTGTACTCGGTGGCCGAGGCCTGGCACAGCACCGACGCGAACGTCGCGAACGACTCGTTGAGCCACAGGTCGTCCCACCAGCGCATGGTGACGAGGTCGCCGAACCACATGTGCGCCATCTCGTGCAGGACGGTCTCGGCGCGGCGCTCGTAGGAGTAGCGGGTGACCTTGGACCGGAAGACGTAGTCCTCCAGGAAGGTCACCGCTCCGGCGTTCTCCATCGCCCCGGCGTTGAACTCGGGCACGAACAGCTGGTCGTACTTGCCGAAGGCGTAGGGGATCCCGAAGTTGGCGTGGTAGAAGCCGAAGCCCTGTTTGGTCTCGGTGAACAGCCGGTCGGCGTCCATGTACTCCGCGAGCGACGCTCGGCAGAAGATGCGCAGCGGGATGGTGCCGTGCTCGTCGGTGTACTCGTCGGACCACACGGCATACGGACCGGCGATGAGCGCGACGAGATAGGTGCTCATCCGCGGGGTGGTGCGGAAGATGTGCAGACCCGGCTGCGCGGCCGCCGTCTGTACGGTGTCGGCGTTGGAGATCACGGCCCAGTCCTGCGGCGCGGTGACCTGCAGGTCGAAGGTGGCCTTGAGATCGGGCTGGTCGAAGCACGCGAACATCCGCTTGGCGTCGGCCGTTTCGAACTGCGAGTACAGGTACACCGCGTCGTCGGTGGGGTCGACGAACCGGTGCAGGCCCTCGCCGGTGTTCGTGTACAGGCAGTCGGCGTCGACGACGAGTTCGTTGTGAGCGGCGAGCCCGGTAAGGGCGATGCCGGTCTCCTCGGAGTATCCGGACACGTCGACGGGGTCGCCGTTGAGGGTCGCCGAATGCACGGTCTTCGCGATGAGGTCGATGAACGTCGAGGCTCCCTCGGTCGCGTCGAATCGCACGGTGGTCACCGATCGGAAGGTCGTGGTGCCCGGCGCGCCGGCACCGTCGGTGAGATCCAGTTCGATGCTGTAGTTGTCGACGGACAGGATCGCGGCCCGTTCGGCGGCCTGCTCGCGGGTCAGAGTCGGTGGTGCCACGGGAGAACTCCTTCTCACGACGGAATGTCGGTCGGCGTCCATCCCATCATGATCGGCGAACCCTCACGGAGCGACGTCGGACAACGGCACCGTGGTGTCCGTCAGCCGGCCGACGTCGACGGGCCGCCCGGAGGCGATGAGTGCGCGGAGGTCGTCCCCGGCATCCCAGATGTTGACGTTCATCCCCGCCCGGACCCGCTGCTCGTCGTCGAGCCAGAACGCGAGGAACTGCCGTCCCGGCACGTCGCCGCGGGTGACCACCCGCGCGTCGCGGGGCGCGAGCCCGACATACTCCATGCCAAGGTCGTACTGGTCGGTGAAGAAATAAGGGAGCCGGTCGTAGGTCGCCTCACGTCCGAGCATCGTCGCGGCCGCGACGGCCGGCTGGTTCAGAGCGTTCGCCCAGTGTTCGACGCGCACACGGGTGCCGAGCAGCGGATGCTCCGCCGACGCGATGTCGCCGACGGCGACGATGTCCGGGTCGCTCGTCCGCAGCGACGCGTCGACGAGCACGCCGTCGTCCACCGCGAGTCCGGCGTCGCGGGCCAGCTCGATGTTCGGGCGCGCCCCGACCGCGACGAGCACGGCGTCGGCGGGCACCACACTGTCGTCGCCGAACCGGATGCCGCTCGCGCGACCGTCGTAGGCGACGATCTCGCGCACCGAGGTGTTCGTCCGCAGATCGACACCGTGCGCGCGGTGCAGGTCGGCGAACACCGCACCCATCTCCTCGCCGAGGGCACCGGACAGGGGTTGCTTCGCGGTCTCCGCGACCACCACGCCCGCGCCCCGGTCGCGGGCGTTCGCGGCGATCTCCATGCCGATCCATCCCGCGCCGATGACGGCCAGCCATCCCGCGTGGTCGGTCTCGCCCTGGATCGCGGTGAGCAGCGCATCGGAGTCCTCGACGGTGCGCATGACGTACACGCGTTCGGCGTCGGCTCCGGGAATCGGGACCGTGCGGGGCGTCGAGCCCGTGGCGAGCGCGAGCTTGTCGTAGTGGAGCGTCGACCCGTCGGGCAGCGTCACCCTGTGGGCGGCCGGATCGATCGCGGTGACCTTCGTGCCGAGCAGCAGTTCGACGCGGTGGTCGCGGTACCAGTCGCCGGCGTGCACCGTGAAGTCGGCGAGTTGCTTGCGTCCGGCGAAGTAGTCCTTCGACAACGGCGGTCGCTCGTAGGGCAGGTGCTCCTCCGCGCCGATGAGCAGGATGCGCCCGGGAAAGTCGCGGGCGCGCAGTTCCTCTGCCAGCTTGGCGCCGGCCAGACCCGCGCCGACGATCAGAAACGTTTCCTCACCCGACATCGTGGTGCCTCCGCTGTGATGCGTGCCGGACCTGCTTCCCGGCTCCGACGTTACGGCTACCGCCCGCACTACGGCCCGGTTCAGGAAGAATCGTCGACGGGGCCGTGTTGAACATGCTTGTAGTTGTCCGGCCCGTACGAACTCTTGTGAGGAGATCTCTTGAGCGACCTGACCGCCGCGTCCTCGACCGGCAAGGACATCGCCGACTTCTGGTTCGATCCGTTGTGCCCGTGGTGCTGGATCACCTCGCGCTGGATCCTCGAGGTCACGAAGGTGCGCGACATCGAGGCGCGTTTCCACGTCATGAGCCTGGCCGTGCTGAACGAGGGGCGCGACCTGCCGGAGGAGTACGCCGAGCTGATGACGAAAGCCTGGGGCCCGGTGCGCGTCGCGATCGCTGCGGCGCAGAAGTACGGCGACGACATCCTCTCCCCGCTGTACACGGCGATGGGCACCCGCATCCACAACGAGGGCAACAAGGACTTCGCGGACGTGATCGCCGCGTCGCTCGCCGAACTCGACCTCGACGCCTCGCTGGCCGAGGCCGCCGACAGCGACGCCTACGACGAGGCTCTGCGCACGAGCCATCACGCCGGCATGGACAAGGTGGGCCAGGACGTCGGTACCCCGACGATCCATGTCAACGGCATCGCCTTCTTCGGGCCCGTCCTGTCGAAGATCCCGCGCGGGGAAGAGGCCGGCAAGGTATGGGACGGTGTGGTTGCCCTCGCGTCCTACCCGCACTTCTTCGAGCTCAAGCGCAGCCGCGACGAGGAGCCCGACTTCTCCTGACCGGGCACCGCCGTGGCGCTCGGTAGAGTGCAACGGCGTGTCGAACGATCATGTGGTCCGGCCGGCGACGGTACACGATGTCGAGAAGGCGACGGCAACGCTCGGACGAGCGTTCCGCGACTATCCGTTCACCCGCTACACCGTCGACGGCCGGGACCACGAGACCCGGGTCCGCGACCTCCAAGGGCTCTTCCTCGCCGAGATCGGCATGCGCTGCGCCGAGGTATGGGTCTCCGACGACGTCGACGCCGTGGCCGTCTGGACGACGCCCGGCTCCACCGGACTCGAGGAGGCGTTCACGTCCGTCTCCGATCGGGTGACGGAGCTGCGGGGTGATCGTGCCCGCGCCGCCGAACTGGCCGAGCAGGCCACCGCGGAACTGCAACCGAGCGAGCCAGGGTGGTTCCTGGCCACGGTGGGCGTCGATCCCGCCTCGCAGGGGCGCGGCCTGGGACGGGCCGTCCTCGAACCAGGACTTCGCGCGGCCGAGCGGCAGGGGGTCGCGGCCTGTCTGGAGACCTCCTCGGAGGCGAACGTCGCGCTCTACGAACGTCTCGGATTCGTCGTTACCGGTGTCGTGGAGCTGCCGGACGGCGGCCCGAAGGTCTGGGCGATGCGCCGCTGACCTGCCGGGGCGGGGTTCGCCACGCTCGGGACCGAAGGTCGCAACGCTCCGCCGTACAGACTTGTGCTCACTCCGAATTCGATTCTCGGCTTCGGGTCGGGCGCGGACTACCGTGATGCATCACGGCTCGCGGCCTCCGGACTGCCAGCGGCACCCACCCGCCGCGCTACGGTGCCCTCTGACCCGCCCCCGGCGGGGTGTGCTCTGACCCGCCCCCGGCGGGGTGTGCTCCGACCCGCCCCTCGCACGGCGAACGGCGCGTGCGGGCGAGCGGACGAGTCTCGTTAGACTCGGCCCATGCGCGTTTACCTGGGAGCCGACCACGCGGGCTTCGAACGGAAGAATGAGATCATCGAGCACCTGAAGAAGAACGGCCATGAGCCGATCGACTGCGGTGCGTTCGAGTACGACGCCCTCGACGACTACCCGGCCTTCTGCATCGAGGCTGCTCGGCGCACCGTCGCCGACGAGGGCAGCCTCGGTATCGTGCTCGGTGGCAGCGGTAACGGCGAGCAGATCGCCGCCAACAAGGTGCGAGGTGCGCGCTGCGCCCTCGCCTGGAGCGTCGACACCGCCAAGCTTGCGCGCGAGCACAACAACGCGCAGCTCATCGGCATCGGTGGCCGCATGCACAGCCTCGAGGAGACCCTCGCGATCGTCGACGCCTTCCTGTCGACCGAGTGGTCGAACGAGGAGCGTCACCAGCGCCGTATCGACATCCTCGCCGAGTACGAGAAGACCGGCGAGGCTCCGGCAGTTCCCGGCGCACCTGCCTGATCCGTGCCCGAAGGACACATCCTGCACCGGCTTGCCCGGCTGCACCACGAGTGGTACTCGGGTGCGCCGGTGCGGGTGTCCAGTCCGCAGGGGCGGTTCGCCGACGGTGCCGCCGCCGTGGACGGGCGCGTCCTGACCCACGCGGACGCGTGGGGCAAGCATCTCTTCCACCACTACGAGGGCGGTCTCGCCGTCCACGTGCACCTCGGTATCTACGGTGAGTTCACCGACCGCGAGTTGCCGCTCGGCGAACCGGTCGGACAGGTGCGGATGCGGATGATCGGCGCGCGCCACGGCAGCGACCTGCGTGGTCCGGCGGCGTGCGAGGTGCTCACCCCCGGCGAGGTCGAGGCGATCGAGGCCCGGCTCGGTCCAGACCCGCTGCGACCCGACGCCGATCCCGAGCGGGCATGGCGCCGTATCGGCAGATCACGCACCGCGATCGGCGCGTTGCTCATGAACCAGGCCGTCATCGCCGGCGTCGGCAACGTCTACCGCGCAGAAGTGCTCTTCCGTCACGGCATCCACCCGGAACGTCCGGGAAACAAGCTGTCCCGCAGAGAGTTCGACGCGATCTGGGCCGACCTCGTCGAACTGATGAACGTCGGTGTGGAGCACGGGCGCATGCACGTCGTGCGACCCGAACACGACCACGGCGCACCGGCCTACGCCAAGAACAGGCCCCGGACGTACGTCTACCGCCGTGCCGGCGAACCCTGCCGGATCTGCGGGACTCCCGTTCTGCACTCGGTCATGCAGGCGCGGAACCTGTTCTGGTGCCCGGTCTGTCAGCCGAGCTGACCCGACTCAGCTGACCCGACTCAGCAGATCCGACTCAGAAATCGAAGCCCCCGAAATCGAATCCGCCGCCGTCTCCGCCACCGAAGTCGCCGCCACCGAAGTCGTCACCGCCTCCGTACTCGTCGCCCCCGCCGTACTCGTCACCACCGCCGTACTCGTCACCACCGCCGAAGTCGTCGCCGGCACCTGTCTCCGCCGACGGATCACCGACACCGGATTCGAATGCCTGCGCGTCGTAGGGGACACCGGCCATCCCGGCGAACATCGTCGAGAAGAGCAGCATCGAGCCGACGCCCCACGCGCCCGCGACCAGGGCGGGCTTCCACCACGGCTCCGAATACCAGCCCGCAGGGACAGGCCGGCCCGCGACGCGGCCGCCGGGGTAGTAGTTCGGCGTCGCGGAGGACGGTGACGGCGACGCGGCGATGGTGCGGCCCTCGAAGTCGACGGTGCGCTTCTCGGTGACCTCGCCGGCGGACTTCTGTCCGTCGAGCGTTGGGATCTCCGGCCCCGGGTCCATGCCCATCGCCAGGCGCGCAGCTCGGATGTAGTACAGACCTTCGAGCGCGGTCTGTTTCGCGAGACGCGCCTGCATCGGCGAGTTCGCCTGCTCGATCTGGGAGCCGGCGGCGGTGAAGCGCTCGGAGGCGTCCGCCAGCGCCTGACGCGAGGCGTCGTCGGTGCCGGTCAGGTTGTAGATCTGGCCGCCGAGACGCTCGATCGCCTGCCGTGCGTCGGCCTTGGCGTCGTCGAGGGTGACGGTGCGGTGACGGGTGGTGCTCTTCTGGGAGCGGGAGACGAAGTACACCACGGCACCGACGGCGGCGAGGATGAGCAGAAGTTCCACGGGCCGATCCTTCCGGTGGGGGAGGGTCCTGTCCTCCAGCGTACCGACGCGGGGAGTCACTCCCCGAGGACCGCGCGCATCCCTTCCTGCAGGCACGAATCGAACGAATCGCGGTTGGGGACGACCGTGGGGTCTACCGCCAGGCCCATGCAGCAGGTGTCGCGATAGGACATCGCCGACGCGGTCATCATCGCGCCGTCGGCCGCACCGAAGCCGTAGTACCGCTCGATCTTCGCGCCGCCGACGTAGAGCGGCGCGTGGGAACCGGGGAGCGTGGACACCACCACGTCCCGCGGACCGACGGCGATGTCGGAGTGTGCTCCGGCGGAGGACGGGAACGAGATGTCGATGCGTCGCATGAGATCGACCGTGTCCATCGCGTGGATGTCCGCCTCGTCCTCGGGTGCCATAGGCACCGCCCCGCCGTCCGGCCCGGGGACGACGACACGCAGATCGTCGATCGAGCGGCCGTGCCGCCGCCGGTACTCGCTGCACGCGAGGAGCATCGCAGTGGAGAACCCGCTCGACACGCGGCAGCCGGCGCGTTCGCAGGCGTGACGCAGGGCGGCGAGATCCGCGTCGAGTACGTGCAGTCGCGGCGCGCGGGGTGCGGGCTCCTCGTGGTCGCCGGTGCGTCCGAGCAGGGCGTTGATCAATCCGGTGCCCAGCGAGGTGAACATGTGCGCCGCGGTGCGGAACGACTCGACGCCCTGTTCGGACACCGATCTCGCCCACGACAACATGGACTCGGACTGACCGGGTGAGGGTGCCGAGCCGAGATGCCGGAGCCGGATCACCAGCGCCGACTGGCCACCGCCGAGGCCGTCGAGCAAGGTCAGTTCCCAGCGCGGGTGCCGGAGACCCGAGGGGTCGGGGGCCGTGCGGGCGTAGGCGAGTACCTCCTCGAAAGTCGCCGGGGCGGGCAGGGCGACCCGCTCGAGATGCCACGGCGGATCCGAGTCGGGATGCCCGGCGCGGCGCGGCGGATCGAGCCCGAACGGCAGTTCCACCACCCGGTGCCGGAAACTGGGCGACTCGTGGTTGCCGGGCGCGAGCACGGCGGCGACCCGATCCCAGTCGGGGGTGGCATCGAGAAGGACCGCGGCGACGACGGAGGAGCCGGGAGAGAGGGCCCGAGGGAGGTCGTCGGAGGTGTCCTTCACAAGAGGGACGGTCTCATATCGTGAACGACGCACACCCCTGCTTGACTCTCGCTTTGCACTATCGAGTCGAAAAGGTGACACGTCGTTGCTGGATTCGGGATCTCCCCACGTGCCGGTTCTCACCTCCGTGAGCGCCCTTTCCGGCGTACCACCACCGCTGCGCCCAGACCCGCTGCGGCGATCCACGGTGCGCCGGAGACGAACGGATCGAGCCACTGGTGGTTGACGTCGGCACGCGAACTCCGCCGCCTCGACGCCCCGCCGTGCGCGGTGATCTCCGACCGGATCCCGCTCTCGGTCACGGGATTGTCGGGACGGCCCTGCATCAGAGCCCGGACCCGGCTCTCGGCGACGTCGATGCGGTCGGCGCCGATCAGGAGCAACCAGTGCGCGGCGCGGCCTTCGCTGTAGCGGCGGTAGGCGTGCCTGCGCACGACGCCGGACAGTCCCTTCAGCGGCGCCGTGGTGCCGAAGACCGGGGTGACGAAGGCATGCTCGATCGAGCGTTCGCGGGTCTCGTACCCGGGCTGGCGTTCGGGGAAGTCCCAGTGCGCGCCGGTCGTCTCAGGTGCGAAGCGTTCCTTCGGCACCGAGGGCCGATCGCGAGGATCCAGGTCGACTCCCCATCCGGGGATGCGGGCGCGCAGTTGGTCGGGGGTCTCCGGGGGTTCGGGCTTGTCTGCGGTGTAGGCCATGGCGGATCCTCCTCAACTCCCGTCGGCGACGATGATCGGCTTGATGCACCTGTCGAGCTTCGACGAGAACATGTGGTAGGCCTCGGGGATGTGTTCGAGCGGGACACGGTGCGTGACGATGTCGTTCGGCTTCAGATAGCCGTTGCGGACGTGCTCGAACAGACGGGGCCACTGACGTTTGACGGGGCACTGGTTCATCCGCAAGGTCAGCCCCTTGTTGAGCGCGTCGCCGAACTTCACGGCACTGAAGATCGGGCCGTAGGCGCCCACCACCGAGACGGTGCCGCCCTTGCGGACACCGTCGATGGCCCAGTTCAGCGCGACCGGCGAGCCACCTTGCATCTTCAGTTTCGCGGCCGTGACGTGCTGCAGGAAGTTGCCGTCGGCCTCCGCCCCGACCGCATCGATGGCGACGTCCGCTCCGAGATGACCGGTGATCTTCTTCAGGTGGACGATGATGTCGTCGTACTCCGCGAAGTTGTAGGTCTCGGCGTGAGCGAAGGTCCGGGGGGTGTCCCTATGTTGATGTCAACCGACCGGGGATGCCACTGAAGTGCGGTCCGGTAGGGGCTGGAATAATCGACATGCATGGAATCCGTTGTGACACTGTCAGGTGGGGACGCGGGTGAGCTGCTGACGTTGCAGCGTGCTGCATATGTGACTGAGGCGCAGGCCCACGACGACGTGAACCTTCCCCCGTTGATGCAATCCCTCGACGAGTTGGTGAGTGAGCTGACGCAGCCCGACGTGCTCGCGTTCGGGTTGCGCGATGACTCCCAACGTCTCGTCGCCGCCGTGCGCGTGTATCTCTCTCCGACGGAGCCTCATACCGCCGAGTTGGGAAGGCTGGTCGTGGCCCCGGACATGCAAGGCCAGGGCCGGGGCAGTCGACTGCTCGAACTGGTGGAAGAGCGACTACCTGAGCAGATCACTGATCTGCAGTTGTTCACAGGTGAGCGCAGCCTCGGCAACCTGCGGCTCTACTCCCGATTCGGGTATCAGGAAACGCACCGCACTCCGACTCCGGGCGGCTATGCGCTGATCCATCTGGCGAAGCAAGTGCGCTAACAACGGGTCAAGCCCCAACTCGTGGTCTGTGCTCATGCTGCTTCTGCGATTGGGGACCGGTAGAAGGTCTTGTTCTTGAGCATGGCGTAGAGGACGTCGCAGCGCCGCCGCGCAAGGCAGATCAGGGCGGCGTTGTGCTTCTTGCCCTCGGCGCGTTTGCGGTCGTAGTAGGCGCGGCTGGTCGGATCGTGTAACGCGGCGAATGCGGACAGGAACAACGCCCGTTTGAGCTTGCGGTTGCCCGATCGGGCGGGGTGCTCCCCACGGATCGACGACCCGGAACGATGAGTCACCGGGGCGATACCGGCATAGGCCGCCAGGTGTGCCGCAGACGCGAACGCGGAACCGTCACCGACCTCGAGGAGGACGCGGGCTGCAGTCCTGATGCCGACGCCGGGCATCGACATCAGGACCTGGGAAAGAGGGTGGTCGTCGAGCATCCTCTCGACATCCTCGGCAATGCTCTTGCGCTGCTGCAGAACTTCTTTCAGAGAATCTGCAAGTTTCGGCAGAACGATCTCGGCGGCGGCACTGCCCGGCACCGTCACAGATTGCGCATCCAGGGCGGCGAGGATCTCCTCGGCGAGACGGGTGCCCATTCGCGGAGCGTGCTTGGTTGCGAGTGTGGTGAGCCGGCGCTTGCCGGCCTTGCGGATACCGACCGGTCCACCGCAGCGCGACAGGATTTCGAGCACGGCCGGATGCGCGATCCTGGGGCCCAGGACGCGTTCGAGAGCGGGGTGGATTCCGGTGAGCAATCCGCGGATGCGGTTGCTGATGCGGGTGGCCTCACCGGCGAGATCGTCGTCGAATCCGACGAGTACCCCGAGTTCGGCCAGGGCCTCGTCACCGACATCGACCCGGCGCAGCGTGTGCGGCATCGTGCGGGCGGTGTCGGCGATGATGAACGCATCTCGGGCGTCGGTTTTGGCCTGACCCGGGTAGAGGTCGGCGACGCGGCGCATCGTCAATCCCGGCAGGTACGCCACGGCGTGGCCGCAGGCTCGGGCCACGGTGACCGGCAGAGCGCCGATCGTGTTCGGTTGGTCGACGATCACCAGTACCGGGCCGTGTTCGGCGAGACGGTCGAACACAGTCCGCAGTTTGGTTTCGTCGTTGGGCAGGGCTTTGTCGAACAGTCGAGTGCCCGAAGGGTCGAGTCCGACGGCGTGGTGTTCGCCTTTGCCCACGTCGATGCCGCAGAACACGGCGTAGGTCGGGTCCATGAAGCGTGCCTTTCGTTCCGCTCCGGACGGTCACCGATCCGACGTCGATACCCGGCACCCACGTTACGAAGAGACCTACCGCAAATCCGGTGGCCGTGTCCCTATCAGCGGTCCATCGACGTCACCAGGTTCGGCGACACCACCCCCCGGATCATTCGAGAGACAGGGGCAAGAAGTCATACCGAACTTGGCGACCGTGGTCCCGCGGTGCGGGACTACGAAGAAGGTAACGGGGCGTCGGTGAGCATCAGGGCGTCCTCGCCGTCCATCCAGTCGGGCACGATCGTTGGGCCGACGTCGGCGAACGGCACCCGCACGAACTCGGCCTGGCCGCCGTCGTAGCCGCCGCAGGTGTGCGAGTAGCCGTAGATGCCGCCGACCGCGGTGGCGTTGGGGTTGACGTTGTGGCAGTTGGAGTACAGGCCGCGCGCGCAGAAGAAGCACGACCCGCAGAAGACGTTGAACGGGACCATGACCCGGTCGCCGGGTTTCAGGCTCTGCACCGACGGCCCGACCTCGTGGACCACCCCGACGAACTCGTGACCGAAGGTCGTACCGACGCGGGTGTCGGGCATCATCCCGTGGTAGAGGTGCAGGTCGGAACCGCAGATCGCCGCCAACTCGACGCGCACGATGGCGTCGTTGGGGTGCTCGATCCGGGGAATGTCCTTCTCTTCGACGCGGACCCGATAGGGGCCGCGATAGACCATCGCGCGCATACGTGCTCCCTCGTCCTGGCTCGTGTGGTCGCGAATACCCGAGGGAAGGCGCTCCAAACGGCAGGTCGCGGGATCAGAGCGCGGGGACGTCCGGGGCGGGATGGGCTCCGCCGGACAGTGGAGGGGTCTGCGGTCCGGCGACGAACGCCCGGTGGAGCGCGTCGACGACGTCGGCGACGGCGTGACGGCGGGCGAACGCGCGTCGCTGCAGCATCGCCCCGGTGCCGCGGGCGAGGATCGCCTCCCACATCGCCACCGCGCACCGGCGGTCGCCGGCCTCCTCGAGTCGGGGGCCGATGTACCGGAGGAAGGCGCGGAAGGACTGCTGCGCGGTGGTGGGCCGCCCGGTGAACACGTCGACGGCACGTCCGGTCGGCCCCTCACGAGCAGCGCACAGGTACGCGGCGTGGACGACCTCGTCGGCGACCGGAGGAGCAGTGATGCCCGCCCGGACCTCTCGTTCGGCGGTGGCGACGAGCGCGCGGACGAGCATCGCCAGGAGAACAGTCTCGTCGACCGTCGCCGGCACGTCGCTCACCCGGATCTCGACGGTGGGCAGATGCGCCGAGGGACGCACGTCCCAATAGATCATGCCCGGATCGAGGATGTTGCCGCTCTCGATCATCATGGCGACGATCGCGTCGTAGTGCTCCGCCGACGTGAACCGCGGGGGAGGACCCGCGCACGGCCACCGGGAGGCCATGATCGCCCGCCAACTGGCGTACCCGGTGTCGCGGCCCCGATGGATGGGCGAGTTGGCCGTCGCGGCCAGCAGGGTGGGCAACCACACCCGGACGTGATTGCACACCAGGACGGCGGTTTCGCGGTCCGCGACACCGACGTGGACGTGGCAGCCGCAGACCTCCTGCTCCTCGGCGAGACGTCCGTACCGCTCGGCCATCGTCCGGTAGCGCGGCACATCCGTCACGGACGCGAGCTTCTGGAGCGTGGGCGACACACCCGACGCGAGCAGACCCGCGTGCGCCTCCCGCGCGGCCGCGGCTGCGACGGTCCGGCCCTCGACGACACGCGCGCGCAACTCGGCCGAGCTGCGGCAGACCGGTGTGTTCACCTCGACCTGGATGCGTTTGAGCTCGTAGTCCATGTCGAGTCCGAGCCGGGCGGCTGCGGCCACGACGAGGTCGTTGCTCGCGGTCAGCCGTTCGGAGGTCGGGTCGACGAGGAAGAACTCCTCCTCGACGCCGACGGTCGGAGCGGGGGTCGGGGGCATGTCCGGAGTCGGTCTGTGGCGCCGAGGCATCGTTGCCTCCCTGCATAGCGAGGCGCCGTCGGTACAGCCGGCGCCGTCGTTGACGCCGGCGCCTTCTCGACCGACCGCTGACCTACGGGGGTGAGACGACGATACTCGGATTTCACACCGGAGAACGGCATTCGATGGTGGAGAGGGACCGACCGGAGGTGGGGCGGGGCCGGTCCCTCCACACCCCCTACGGTGTCATCCGACGACGCCCCACCCGTTCGCGGTCGCGTCCGCTGGAGGGACGCGACGAGGAATCACGACGCGGTGGTTCGTGCGGTCGTCGGAATGCGGACGGGCTGGGCCGGACGGGACGGTCCGGAACGACGAAGCCCGCCGGTGCTGTGTGCACCCGGCGGGCTTCCTCCGTGGAGGGGATGACGGGAATCGAACCCGCGTAGCCAGTTTGGAAGACTGGGGCTCTACCATTGAGCTACATCCCCGTTGCGCCTGCAGCGCCGGTGTCGACCGGTGCTGCGGCTTGCGAGATGAGACTGTACCGGACCTCGCTTTGGATTTCATAATCGGGGGGCCGTAGGATTCTGCGATGGGTCCCGCGGTCGGATGCGGTGCCTTCACGACCGGGATGTGGCGCAGCTTGGTAGCGCATCCGCTTTGGGAGCGGAGGGTCGCAGGTTCGAATCCTGTCATCCCGACCAGATCGAACAGCGTCAGCGCGCTCAGTAGTGACACGAACGACCGACAAGAGAGCACGACAGAAGGAGCATGTCCGTGAAGAGCACCGTCGAGCAGCTGAGCCCGACGCGAGTCCGTATCAATGTTGAGGTGCCCTTCGAGGAGCTCCAGCCTGATTTCGACCGCGCTTTCAAGGCCCTCGCCGGCCAGGTCCGCATCCCGGGCTTCCGCCCCGGTAAGGCACCTCGCAAGATCCTCGAGGCCCGCGTCGGCCGCGGAGCCGTCCTGGACCAGGTCATCAACGAGGCCATCCAGAGCCGCTACAGCGAAGCCGTGACCGCGAACGACGTCAAGGTCATCAGCCAGCCCGAGATCGACGTCACCAAGCTCGAGGACAACGTCGAGCTGGCGTTCACCGCCGAGGTCGACGTGCGTCCCGAGATCACCCTCCCCGATTTCTCCGAGATCGCCGTCACCGTCGATCCCGTCGAGATCACCGACGAGGACATCGCCGAGCAGCTTCTGTCGCTGCGTCAGCGCTTCGGCACCCTGACGGGTGTCGAGCGTCCGGTGCAGGACGGCGA
Organism: Rhodococcus sp. 2G; assembly: GCF_001886355.1. Classification (NCBI taxonomy): domain Bacteria; kingdom Bacillati; phylum Actinomycetota; class Actinomycetes; order Mycobacteriales; family Nocardiaceae; genus Rhodococcus; species Rhodococcus sp. 2G. The sequence goes on from NZ_CP018063.1 coordinate 1,119,615, forward strand.
CTTCGTCTCCATCGACCTGTCCGCGACGGTCGACGGCAACGAGGTTCCCGAGGCCGCCACCGAGGGCCTGTCGCACGAGGTCGGCTCCGGCCAGCTCATCGACGGACTCGACGAGGCGATCATCGGCCTGTCCGCCGGCGAGTCGAAGGAGTTCACCTCCACGCTGGTCGCCGGCGAGTACGCCGGTAAGGAAGCCGTCGTCACCGTCAAGGTCAACACCGTCAAGCAGCGCGAGCTGCCCGAGGCCGACGACGAGTTCGCGCAGCTCGCGAGCGAGTTCGACACCATCGGCGAGCTCGAGGCCGACCTCCGCGAGCGCGTCCAGCGCGTCAAGCAGGTCGAGCAGGCCGGCCAGATCCGCGACAAGGTCCTCGAGGTTCTCCTCGAGACCGTCGACATCCCGGTTCCCGAGGCTGCCGTCCAGGCCGAGGTCGACAGCGCGCTGCACGACGCCATCCACGAGCTCGATCACGACGAGACCAAGCTGAACGAGCTGCTCGAGGCCCAGGGTTCGAGCCGCGAGGAGTTCGACAAGGAAGCACGCGAGTCCGCCGAGCGTTCGGTGAAGACCCAGCTGCTCCTCGACGCGATCGCCGAGGCGGAGAACACCACGGTCGAGCAGCAGGAGCTGACCGAGCGCATCTTCTTCCAGGCGCAGCGCTACGGCATCCCGCCGGAGCAGTTCATCCAGCAGATCAGCCAGGCCAACCAGCTCGGTGCCGTCTTCGCCGACGTCCGCCGCGGCAAGGCGCTCGGCACCGTCGTCGATCGCGCCAACGTGACCGACACCACGGGTGCGACCGTCGACACCGCCGAGCTGTTCGGCACCAAGAAGGACGATGACGCCGAGGGCGAGAACGCCGAGGCGGAGACCACCGAGGACTCGGCCTCCGAGTAGTCGGGCGACCCGCGGAGATTCGAAACCCCAGGGGCACGAATTTCCGCTTTCAGCGAAGAGGGGCGGCACCGGGCATCCGGTGCCGCCCCGTTTCGTTAGTGTCAGTGTCAGCAACCCACGATCGACGAGAAGGCAGGTACCCGTGACTCCTCAGAATCCGGCGACATCCATCGGTCCCGCGATGACCTCGGCCACGGCTGGGCTGAACCTCAGCGACTCGGTGTACGAACGCCTGCTCCGCGAGCGCATCATCTTCCTGGGCACCCAGGTCGACGACGACATCGCGAACAAACTGTGCGCGCAGATCCTTCTGCTGTCGGCCGAGGACCCCACCCGCGACATCTCCCTGTACATCAACTCACCGGGCGGTTCGGTCACCGCCGGTATGGCGATCTACGACACGATGAAGTTCGTCGAGTGCGATGTCGCGACCTTCGCGATGGGTCTCGCCGCCTCGATGGGTCAGTTCCTGCTCTCCGCCGGTACCAAGGGCAAGCGTTACGCACTCCCGCACGCGCGGATCATGATGCACCAGCCGTCCGCAGGCATCGGTGGTACGGCGAGCGACATCGCGATCATGGCGGAGCAGTTCGCACACACCAAGCGCGAGATGGCCGAGCTCATCGCGGAGCACACGGGCCAGTCGGTGGAGCAGATCACCAAGGACTCCGACCGCGACCGCTGGTTCACGGCGCAGCAGGCGCTCGAATACGGCTTCGTCGACCACGTCGTCTCCCGGGCGCAGCAGGCCGGCGGCACCGCCAACTAGGTCCCGGCCCGATCTGCCCTCACACCACCGAATTCTTGGAGAAGCGATGACCAACATGTTCGATCCGCGCCAGCTCGGCGGCGCCGCTCCTGCCTCGCCCGCGAGCCGCTACATCCTCCCGTCGTTCATCGAGCACTCGAGCTACGGCGTCAAGGAATCCAACCCGTACAACAAGCTGTTCGAAGAGCGCATCATCTTCCTCGGCGTCCAGGTCGACGACGCGTCCGCCAACGACGTGATGGCCCAGCTGCTGGTGCTCGAGTCGCTCGATCCCGACCGCGACATCACCATGTACATCAACTCGCCGGGTGGTTCGTTCACCTCGCTCATGGCGATCTACGACACCATGCAGTACGTCCGCGCCGACATCACCACGGTGTGCCTCGGGCAGGCGGCATCCGCCGCGGCCGTCCTGCTCGCCGCCGGCACCCCCGGCAAGCGTCTGGCGCTGCCCAACGCTCGCGTGCTCATCCACCAGCCCGCGACGGGTGGCATCCAGGGACAGGTCTCCGACCTCGAGATCCAGGCCGCCGAGATCGAGCGCATGCGTACCCTCATGGAGAACACGCTCTCGAAGCACACCGGTAAGGATCCCGAGCAGATCCGCAAAGACACCGATCGGGACAAGATCCTCACGGCGGAGCAGGCCGTCGAATACGGTCTGATCGACCGGGTCCTCGAGTACCGCAAGCTCTCGGCCCAGAAGTAGAACGTCGCAGGCGGTTCCGGAAGGCACGGTGCCTTCCGGAACCACCGACGCCGGGACTGTGATCGCCGACACATGTTGTGGTGTACAAATATGACCGGAAACGCGCAGAACCGGTCGACCTGCGCGCCGACATCCGGGTACGGTCGATCAAAGGGCCCGCTCCCCGGGACCGCCCCGTGTGGTGGTTGCGGGACCGGTTGCACGCACACGAGGAAGTAGGGACCTGACTGATGGCACGTATCGGTGACGGCGGAGATCTGCTCAAGTGCTCCTTCTGCGGAAAGAGCCAGAAGCAGGTCAAGAAGCTCATTGCGGGCCCCGGTGTCTACATCTGCGACGAGTGCATCGATCTCTGCAACGAGATCATCGAGGAGGAGCTGGCCGAGACCAGCGAGGTCAAGCTCGACGAGCTGCCCAAGCCGGCCGAGATCCGCGACTTCCTCGACAACTACGTGATCGGCCAGGACGACGCCAAGCGCACGCTGGCCGTGGCGGTCTACAACCACTACAAGCGCATCCAGGCCGGCGACAAGGGTCGCGACTCCCGCGGTGAGACGGTCGAACTCGCGAAGTCCAACATCCTGCTTCTCGGCCCCACCGGTTGTGGCAAGACCTACCTCGCGCAGACGCTCGCGAAGATGCTCAACGTGCCCTTCGCCATCGCCGACGCCACCGCACTGACGGAGGCCGGCTACGTCGGTGAGGACGTCGAGAACATCCTCCTCAAGCTCATCCAGGCCGCCGACTACGACGTCAAGCGCGCCGAGACCGGCATCATCTACATCGACGAGGTCGACAAGATCGCCCGCAAGAGCGAGAACCCGTCGATCACTCGCGACGTGTCGGGCGAGGGCGTGCAGCAGGCGCTGCTGAAGATCCTCGAAGGCACCCAGGCATCCGTCCCGCCGCAGGGTGGTCGCAAGCATCCGCACCAGGAGTTCATCCAGATCGACACCACGAACGTGCTGTTCATCGTGGCGGGTGCATTCGCGGGTCTCGAGAAGATCGTCTCCGACCGCGTCGGCAAGCGCGGCATCGGCTTCGGCGCCGAGGTTCGGTCGAAGGCCGAAATCGACACCACCGACCACTTCGCCGACGTCATGCCCGAGGACCTCATCAAGTTCGGCCTGATCCCGGAGTTCATCGGTCGTCTGCCGATCCTCGCGTCGGTGACCAATCTCGACAAGGAATCACTCGTCCAGATCCTGTCGGAGCCGAAGAACGCTCTGGTCAAGCAGTACGTGCGCCTGTTCGAGATGGACGGCGTCGAACTCGAGTTCTCCCAGGACGGACTCGAAGCGATCGCCGACCAGGCGATCCTCCGTGGCACCGGCGCCCGCGGGCTCCGCGCCATCATGGAGGAGGTGCTCCTGCCCGTGATGTACGACATCCCCAGCCGCGACGACGTCGCCAAGGTCGTGGTCACCGCCGAGACCGTCAACGACAACGTCCTTCCGACGATCGTGCCGCGCAAGACCGATCGGGAACGGCGCGACAAGACCGCCTGATTCCGAAGACCCTTCGGAACTGCACGAGCGCCTCGGCACGAAAGTGCCGAGGCGCTCGTCGTCGTTGGCGGTCGAATCCGGTCCGTCGGTGGATCAGCGCAGTGTGATGGTACCGCCGTCGACCATGAGTGTCTGGCCCGTCATGTAGGACGCATCCTCACTGGCCAGAAAGACCGCGACACGGCCGATATCGGCCTGCGGGTCACCGAAGCGGTGCATCGGGGTCTTCGCCAGTAGCGCCTCCTCGACGCCGGGGTTGGCCGCGATGTACGCCTCGACGCCCTCGGTCAGTGCCAGAGGCGAGATGACGTTGACATTGATGTCCTCCGCGGCCCATTCGTTCGCCGCGACCCGGCTGATCGCCCGGATCGCTTCCTTCGCAGCGGCGTACGAACTCTGCGTGGCGCTCCCGTCGATCCCGGCTCCCGACGCGAAGTTGATCACCGACCCCTTGTTCGCGGCGAGCTGGGCGTGCGCTGCCTTCATCAATCGGAAGGTCGGATAGAAGCCCGTGCCGAACGACAGGTCGAGCATCTCCTGTGTGGTCTCGAGCAGTGGCGCCTGCCGGGACGCGTGCGCGTTGTTGACGAGCACGTCGAGCTTTCCGAAATGCTCGACGGCGTCCGCGACGATCGTCTCGGCGCTCGACTCGTCGGAGATGTCCGCGTACAGGAATTTCCCGGCTTCGCCGACCTCGGCTTCGAGGGCTTCACCCGCGGGCCGGTCGATGTCGACGAACAGGACGCGGGCACCCTCGTCCACGAATGCTCTGACGATGCCGCGCCCGATCCCTCCGGCGCCACCGGTGACGATCGCAACCTTGTCTGCAAGCCTCATGGCGTGCTCCCTTCGTGGGTCCGGTGTCAAGCGATCAGTCGACGGCCAGCGCGGCCTTCTCGAGTTCCGCGATGCTGTAGGCGGCGTAGGTCTCGTACGGGCCGCGGCCGGTGAAGTACGACGAGAGCTGCTCGTCGAGTTCCTCGACCGTGAATGCCGAACCGGCGGCGTCGAAGCGGTTCTCGACGGTGGGTGCGGCCATGAGCGCGACCATCTTGCCGTACACCACGAACACCTGTCCGGTGATCTCCGAGGACGCCGGTGAGGCGAGGTAACGCACGAGGGTGGCCACGCGCTCCGGCGCCAGGGGATCGAGTCCGGTCGTGGCGCCGGCCTCGCCGAAGGCCTCGGCGGTCATCGCGGTGCGTGCGCGGGGGCAGATCGCATTCGCGGTGACGCCGTATCGCGCCAGCCCCTGCGCCGTGGACAGTGTCAGAGCCGTGATGCCTGCCTTCGCAGCGGAATAGTTCGGCTGTCCGGCGGAACCGAAGAGGAAGGCCTCCGACGAGGTGTTGACGACGCGGCCGTAGACCGGTCCACCCGCAGCCTTGCTCGCCTGACGCCAGTGCACCGCCGCCGCATGTGAGGTGGCGGCATGGCCCTTGAGGTGCACTCGGATCACGTCGTCCCAGTCGGACTCGGTGAGGTTGAAGATCATCTTGTCGCGGATGATGCCCGCGTTGTTGACGAGGATGTCGAAGGACCCGAATGTCTTGACCGAGTCCTCGACGAGGCGACCGCCGAGAGCCCAGTCGGACACGTCGCCGGTGACGGCGATGGCCTGGCCTCCCGACGCGACGATTTCCTCTGCCACCTCGTGCGCCGCGTCGCCCATGTCGTTGACGACGACGGCGGCACCGGCCTCGGCGAGGGCGAGGGCTTCGGCGCGGCCCAGGCCGGCCCCGGCGCCGGTCACGACCGCCGCGCGCCCGGCCAGACTTACGGATTCACCCATGGAACGTCTCCTGTTCGATTGCGGCGGTTCGTCAGTGCACCGCGCCGGAATCAGTATTCATTCTAGTTTCGGGTGGTGGTCGGTTCACCCACGGGACAGGTCCCACTGGCCGGGATCAGGCGGGATACGAGACGTGCCCACCTGAAACGTTCATCGCCGGCAGTGGCCGATGCGCCACCGGTCGTGAAGGGGAGGAATCGAGCATGCCCAGACTTGCGGAGGCCCGGGACGCCGCAGAACCGAGTTCGGCGGAACAGCATGCGCGATACGGCCGGATCATCGACGCTGCTGCACAGTTGGGGGCGGTGAAGGAACTCGAACGCGTTCGGATGCAGGAGGTCGCCGAACTCGCCGGCGTCGCCATCGGGACCCTCTACCGCTACTTTCCGTCCAAGACCCATCTGTTCGTCGCGGTCATGGTGGATCGGATCGATCGGATGGGAACCCACCTCTCCAGGCGCTCGCAGTCGTCCTCGTCGCCTGTCGACGTCGTATACGACGCGTTGCTGCAGGCCACCCGGGCGCTTGTGCGCACTCCGTTGATGGCGAACGCGATGATCCGATCCGCCGCGTCGTCGAACGCCGCCACCATTCCCGACGTGGCGAAGATCGACCAGCACTTCGACGGACTGCTCCTGGCCGCCGCGGGTATCGCGGAACCCACGGTGCGGGACGCAACCGTCGTGCGGTTGGTCGTGGCACTGTGGTTCGGTCTCGTCCAGTCCGCGCTCAACGGGCGAGTATCGATCCCCGAGGTCGAGTCCGATCTGCGCGTCGCGTGCGACCTTCTGCTGGTCGATCTGCCCGCCGGTACGCGCTGACGGGCAATTCTCGAAGACCGCATTCCGCAAGGCCCGTCCCGCTCGGTGGGACCGTGCGGGAAACTGCGGTCACCGTAACTAGAATAAATTTCAATATCTTCGAGAGCTGGGAGTGGGCATGAGCAAGGTCGTCATCGTGGAGGCCGCGCGGACACCGATCGGTCGTCGTCGCGGACAGCTGGCCGGGGTCCACCCCGCGGTGTTGCTCGGTGTCGCCCAGAAGGCCGTTCTCGACCGCACCGGACTGCCTGCCGACCAGGTCGGTCAGCTCGTCGGGGGCGCCGTGACCCAAGCGGGGGAGCAGTCCAACAACGTGACTCGGCAGGCCTGGCTCCACGCAGGTCTCCCGTACACGACCGCCGCGACCACCATCGACTGCGCATGCAGTTCGTCGCAGCAGGCGGTCCACATGGTGGCCGGACTGATCGCGTCCGGGCAGATCGACGCCGGAATCGGATGCGGCGTCGAGGTCATGAGCCGCGTGTTCCTCGGCCAGGCAAACGCCCCGGGCACCGGCAACCCCTATCCGGACGACTGGTCGATCGACATGGGCGACCAGTTCACCTCTGCCGAACGTATCGCCCACAAGCGCGGCATCAAACGTGACGATGTCGATGCTCTCGGATTCGAGTCGCAGCGTCGCGCCGCAGCCGCGTGGGCCGAGGGGCGCTTCGACCGCGAGATCGTCCCGGTGCAGGCGCCGGTCGTGACCAAGGAGGGCGAGCCCACCGGTGAGATCGCGACCGTGACGCGTGACGGAGGTCTTCGCGAAACCACCGCGGAAGGACTCGCCGGTCTCCGGCCGGTCATCGAGAACGGAATCCACACCGCCGGAAACTCCTCCCAGGTCAGCGACGGCGCGGCCGCCGTACTGCTGATGAGTGAGGACAAGGCGCGCGAGGCGGGTCTGCGGCCACGTGCCCGTATCCTCGCGTCGACGCTCGTCGGTTCGGACCCGTACTACCACCTCGACGGCCCCATCGACGCGACTCGCGCGGTACTCGAACGCACCGGAATGTCCTTGTCCGACATCGACATCGTCGAGATCAACGAAGCCTTCGCTTCGGTCGTGTTGTCCTGGGCTCAGGTCCACGGGGCCGACATGAGCAAGGTCAACGTCAACGGCGGCGCCATCGCGCTCGGCCACCCCGTCGGTTCCACCGGCTCGCGACTGATCACCAGTGCCCTGCACGAACTCGAACGCTCGGGCCGTTCGACTGCACTGGTCACGATGTGTGCGGGTGGCGCGCTGGCCACCGCCACCATCATCGAGCGCATCTGACGCCGGACATCTTCTACCCAAAGGACCCGTAATGACTCTGGGATTGAGCGACGAGGACCGCGAACTCCGCGACTCCGTGCGCGGCTGGGCGGCACGACACGCCACACCCGACGTGATCCGCACGGCCGTCGAAGCGAAGACGGAAGCCCGCCCGACGTACTGGAGCTCGTTCGCCGAACTCGGCATGCTGGGATTGCACCTGCCCGAAGAGGTCGGAGGCGCCGGTTTCGGACTACTCGAAACGGCGATCGTCGCAGAAGAACTCGGACGGGCCATGGTGCCGGGCCCGTTCCTTCCGACCGTGATCGTGTCCGCGGTCCTCGACGAGGCCGGCCGTCGCAGCGAACTCGACGGGCTCGCGGACGGTTCGCTGTTCGGTGCGGTCGCCCTGCAGCCGGGGGACCTGCGCGTGGAGCGCGACGGCGATTCCGTCACCCTCTCGGGAACCTCCGGTGTCGCCCTCGGCGGCCAGGTCGCGGATGTGTTCCTGCTCGCGGCCGACGACGGTGGTGAGCGGGTATTCGTCGTCGTGACCCGCGACCGGGTCGAGGTCACGAACCTGCCCAGCTACGACGTGATCCGCCGCAACGCCGAGATCACCGTGAGCGCCCTGACGTTGTCCGACGGGGACGTGCTGAGATCGGACCCGCATCGGATCGTCGATATCGCCGCGACCTTGTTCGCCGCCGAGGCCGCCGGTCTCGCGGACTGGGCGACCACCACCGCCGCGGACTATGCGCGGGTCCGCAAGCAGTTCGGCCGTGTCATCGGACAGTTCCAGGGTGTCAAGCACACCGTCGCCCGGATGCTCTGCCTCACCGAACAGGCTCGGGTCGTGGCCTGGGACGCAGCGCGAGCGCGGCGCGAGGACGTGCCGGACGACGAGGCGTCGCTGGCCGTGGCGGTCGCCGCGTCCATCGCCCCGGAGGCCGCCTTCCAGGTCACCAAGAACTGCATCCAGGTGCTCGGCGGTATCGGCTACACCTGGGAGCACGACGCGCACCTGTACATGCGCCGCGCGCAGTCCCTCCGGATCCTGCTCGGCTCCACGGCGTCGTGGCGGCGCCGGGTCGCCCACCTCACGCTCGACGGTGCCCGCCGCGTGCTGAGCGTCGATCTTCCGCCCGAGGCGGAACGGATCCGCGCCGACGTCCGTGCCGAACTCGAGCCGGCGAAGTCGCTGGAGAACGCAGCGCGGAAGGCGTATCTGGCGGAGAAGGGCTACACCGCTCCCCACCTGCCCGAACCGTGGGGGAAGGCCGCCGACGCCGTCACGCAACTCGTCGTCGCCGAGGAACTGCGCGCCGCCGAACTCGAACCGCACGACATGATCATCGGCAACTGGGTGGTGCCGACCCTGATCGCGCACGGCAGTACCGAGCAGATCGAGCGATTCGTCCCGCAGTCGTTGCGCGGGGATCTCGTGTGGTGCCAGCTCTTCTCCGAGCCCGGCGCCGGGTCCGACCTTGCGGGCCTGTCCACCAAGGCCGTCAAGGTGGACGGCGGATGGAGGCTCGATGGCCAGAAGGTGTGGACGTCGATGGCGCGGGTCGCGGACTGGGGCATCTGCCTCGCCCGCACCGACGCGGAAGCGCCCAAGCACAAAGGCCTGTCCTACTTCCTGATCGACATCAGGAACACCGAGGGGCTCGACATCCGGCCGCTGCGGGAGATCACCGGCGAAGCCCTGTTCAACGAGGTGTTCCTCGACGGCGTGTTCGTGCCCGACGAGTGCCTCGTCGGCGAGCCCGGGGACGGATGGAAGCTCGCCCGTACCACCCTCGCGAACGAACGCGTCTCCCTCTCGCACGATTCGACTTTCGGTGCCGGCTGCGAGACCCTCATGGCGCTCGCGAACGGTATGCCCGGTGGGCCGGACGACGAACAACTCACCGTCCTCGGCAAGGTTCTCGGCGATGCCGCGTCCGGTGGCCTCATGGGTCTGCGTACCGCTCTGCGGTCCCTGGCCGGTGCACAGCCGGGTGCCGAGTCCTCCGTCGCCAAGCTCCTCGGCGTCGAGCACCTCCAGCAGGTCTGGGAGACCGCGATGGACTGGGCCGGTACTGCGTCGTTGCTCGACGACCAGGACCGAACCTCGGCGACCCACATGTTCCTCAACGTGCAGTGCATGTCCATTGCCGGTGGGACGACCAACGTCCAGCTGAACATCATCGGTGAGAGGCTTCTCGGCCTGCCCCGCGATCCCGAACCCGGAAAGTGACGCCCATGCCCATCGATACCGATGTCGCGCTCTCCGCTACGCCCACCGTCCGCGATGCCTCGTGGACCGAACGCGATGTGATCCTCTACCACCTCGGTCTGGGTGCGGGTGTCGACTCGCTCGATCCCGCCGAACTGCGGTGGGTGTACGAGAAGGACCTGCGGGTCCTGCCGACCTTCGCGATGGTCGCCGGTCAGGGTGTCTCTGCCGGTGCGGTGACACAGGCCGGACTGAGCCTGCCGGGAATCGACATCGACCTGCGCAGGATCCTGCACGGTGGCCAGTCCGTCACCGTGCACGCCCCGATCCCGATCTCGGGTTCGGCGACCGTCTCGTCTCGCATCTCCGATGTGTGGGACAAGGGCAAGGCCGCCGTGATCGTGCTCGAACAGTCCGCAGTGGATGCCGACGGAAACCCGTTGTGGACCAGTGCGATGCAGATCTGGGCGCGCGGTGAGGGCGGCTTCGGCGGAGACGCCGGGCCCCATGTGTCGAACGCAGTGCCGGAACGGGACGCCGACAAGACCCTGGTGTCACCTACGAGCACGCAACAGGCACTGGTGTACCGGCTCAGTGCCGACATGAACCCGCTGCACGCGGATCCCGAACTCGCGAAGACAGCCGGTTTCGATCGGCCGATCCTGCACGGACTCGCCTCGTACGGTGTCGTGTGCAAGGCCGTCGTCGACGGTGTGCTCGGTGGAGACCCGACCCGGGTCCGGTCGTTGTCGGTCCGCTTCGCCGGCACGCTGTACCCCGGGGAGACGATCGAGACGGAGGTCTGGCGAGACGGCGACACCCTCACCCTGCTCGCCACATGTCCCGAGCGCGACGGGCAACCGGTGCTCACCCACGCCACGATGGAGATTCGATGAGAGTCGACCCGGACACCCACCCCGTCGTCGGACACGCGCCCGACGGTACGGTTCTGACCTCGGCACCGCAGGACACCGCCGTCGACCGCGCCACCGCCGCCGCGCGGCGCGTGGTGGACGCGTTGCTGCGCACCGACCGTGGCAACGCGAATCTCGAGCGGGTCGCCGAAGAGCTCGACAATATCGCCGCGCACCTCGAGGAACACGCTCCCGAAGTGCGGGAGCGACTGATCGACATGTGGCACGGGGAGGGCGTCACCCGGCACGATCCGGTCACCGGTCCGGAGAACGCGCTCGCTCCGCCGCTGGTGTTGGCCGGTCGCGAAGACGGATCGGTGGAAGGCGTCGTCGAACTGACCTTCCCGTACCAGGGCCCGCCCGGGCACGTGCACGGCGGAGTCTCCGCCCTCCTGCTCGATCACACGCTGGGTGTGGCGAACGCCTGGGCCGGGCGCAGCGGCGCCACCGCACAGCTCAACGTGCGGTACCACCGGCCGACCCCACTGTTCGAGCCGCTGACGATCACCGGTCGTCTGGTCGAGCAGGACGGCCGCAAGATCAACACGGTCGGCGAGATCAGGACCGCGGACGGCACGGTGTGCGTGTCCGTGGAGGCGCTGTTCATCGACAGGACGGTTCCCCGTCCTCGCTGACGGCCTGCGCCGCACACGCCGTCGTATCGGAAAGGAACGGCATGGGGAAGTTGGACGGGCGGGTGGCGATCGTCACCGGCGCCGGGATGGGGATCGGCCGCGGATTTCGTCCCGACCGACGTCACCGACCGCGAACAGGTGCACGCCATGGTGGATGCCGCGGTGCGCGAATTCGGCACTGCGCAGCACGACCGTACTGCGGCTCGGGAATGGGCGCCGAAACAGTTGTGCTGCAACGTGATCTGCCCCGGCGTGCAGAGCGCGGCATACCGACGGGTGGCGGCGGCCGACCCGCAGATGGCCGCCACGCAGGCCGCGGCGAACCCGATGGGCCGCATCGGCGACCCTCTCGACGACATCGGCACGGTCGCAGCCTTTCTCGCGAGCGACGACTCCTGCTATCCCACAGGCAACACGCTGTTCGTCGACGGCGGTAGCCACGTCAACGGCGTGCAGTGAGCGCCGAACGTGGACTGACATCCCAACGGAGGATTCATGCTCTCTCGTACTTCCCGGCGTGTGATGGCAGTACTCGCCGCAGCGTCGATGCTCGGCATCACGTCCTGCTCCGGCTCCGGCGACGACGCCGAGGAGACTGCCGGGGGACCCGGCTCCCTCGTCACCGAACGCACCCTCACCGGTACGGCGGCGCTTCCCAGCGCGTCGCGAACGCATCTGATCACCTACCTGTCCGATGGTGCCGATCGGCGCCCCACCCTCGTTTCGGGCACGGTCGCGATCCCCGAGGGAGAAGCGCCCGCCGGAGGCTGGCCCGTGATCAGCTGGGCGCACGGCACCACCGGGGTCGGTGACGCCTGTGCGCCGTCCGCCGACACCCCCGGTGGTCCCGCCCACTCCTACATCAGCAGGACGACTGCCATGCTCGACCGGTGGGTCGCAGACGGCTACGCCGTGGTCCAGACCGACTACGAAGGCCTCGGCACACCGGGCGGACATCCCTACATGAACGGAGACAGCGCAGCCGACAGTGTCGTCGACATCGTGCGTGCCGCTCGTCAACTCGATCCGGCTATCGGTACCCGATGGATCGCGATGGGACACAGTCAGGGCGGGCACGCCGCGCTGTATGCGGCGGCTCGTGGCACGGAACGCGCCCCTGAACTCGAACTGCAGGGCGCGGTCGCCTTCGCCCCGGGCAGTCGCACGAGTGAGACGGCCGAGTACTACGCGACCGCCGGACCCGCGATCGGTCCGGCGCTCGGGTTCCTGCCGGTGCTGCTGCTCGGAGCGCAGGCGGCGGACCCGAGCATCGACGCCGACGCGATGCTCACCGACGCCTCGCGCCCCTTGCTCGACGCCGCGCGCACCGGGTGCATGGACGACATCCGCGAGGTGGCGAGCACGGTACCGGTGGATCAGGTGTTCGCTCCGGATGCGGACCTCGAACCGCTCCGTGAGTACTACGCCGGTCAGGAGGTCGAACCGCTCACCCTGAGGGTGCCGACGCTCGTCGTGCAGGGAAGCGACGACGCGCTGGTACTGCGTCCGGTCACCGATCAGGTGACCGCGGCGCTGTGCGGCAACGGAGCCGACCTGAGCTATCGGGTATACGACGGAGCCGATCACCGAGCGGTACTCGAGGAGTCCGTCGACGACGTGCGGGCGTTCGTCGACGGAGTACGCGCGGGCGAGGCGCAGGACGGCACGTGCGGTTGATGCCGCCGATCAGTCGGTCTTGATGCGTTCGGGGACGGTGTAGACGTTCATCGTGTCGCCGCGGAGGAAGCCCACGAGGGTGAGGTCGGACTCCGCGGCGAGATCGACGGCCAGCGACGACGGCGCCGAGACCGCCGCGAGCACGGGGATCCCGGCCATGACCGCCTTCTGCACGAGTTCGAACGAGGCGCGTCCGCTCACCATGAGCACGCTGTGCGAGAGCGGCACCCGGTTGTCGGTCAGGGCCCAGCCGATCACCTTGTCGACGGCGTTGTGCCGGCCGACGTCCTCGCGCAGGGCCAGCAGCGCCCCGTCGGGGGTGAACAGTGCGGCCGCGTGCAGACCGCCGGTCGACTCGAAGACCTGCTGGTGCCGACGCAGCGTGTCGGGCAGTTCGGTGAGGGTGTGCGTTCCGATACAGGTGGTGCCGGCATCCTTCAGTGGATATCGCGTGCGCGTGCGCACCTCGTCGAGCGAGTTCTTCCCGCACACCCCGCACGCGGAGGTCGTCGTGAATGCGCGTCGCCCCGTCCCTTCGGGGACGGTGACGCCGGGTGCGAGGGCGACGTCGAGAACGTTGTAGGTGTTGGCGCCGCTCTCGTCCACCCCGTCGCAGTAGCGAACGGCGGCGATGTCCTCGCGACTGCCGATCATCCCTTCGGCCAGCAGGAATCCGTGGACGAGATCGACGTCGTGACCGGGGGTGCGCATCGTGATGGTGAGCGACTCACCGCCGACCCTGATCTCGAGCGGTTCCTCGACGGCGAGGGTGTCGGGACGTCGCGTCGCCCTGTCCGCAGTGATGCGCAGTACCGGTCGACGTGTCGTGACCCGTCCCATCGTCTACCTCCCAGATGCGTGCAGCGGTTCGAGCCGTCGTTCCCGCGGAACCCGGGCAGGGCAGGGATACCCGGGTGGCACAGGTTGTGCACACCGCGGGATGCGGCGTCTCGTCCTCCATACTGCCTGCCCGGACGCAACGGCATCCCCGTCCGGTGAACTGCGGTGGCGTTACACGAAGTTCACCCGCGCCTCGCAGGGACATTACAGAGTGGGTCCACTCTCAGGGGACGGTGATGAATGTGGGTCACCGACTGACGTAGGGGTCGTGAACCCCGAGATCGAACAGGGTGGACTTATATGGAACAGGCACTCGCGGCCGCCGATACCGCCTGGGTTTTGGCGGCGTTCACAGCAGTCGTACTGATGGTTCCGGGCCTGGCGCTGTTCTACAGCGGCATGCTCGGAGTCAAGAGCGCGCTCAACATGATCATGATGGTGTTCGGTGGATTCGCCGTCACGGCCGTCCTGTGGGTGCTGTTCGGTCCGGCCGCCGTGCTCGGTGACAGCGTCGGGGGCCTCGGCCTCATCGGCGATCCCTTCACCGACATCGGTCTGGGCTCGCTGCTCGAGGAGGACCCGGACGGAGGGATGCCCGCCGCACTGACCGCGGCCTTCCACCTCCTCTTCGCAGGCATCACGGTGGCGATCATCGCCGGTGGTGTCGCGGACCGGATGAAGTTCTCGGCGTGGCTGGTGTTCTCGGGCATCTGGGTCGTCCTCGTCTACTTCCCGGTCGCGCACTGGGTCTTCGCCTTCGACGACGAGGAAGCGGGCACGAAGGGCGGATGGATCGCCAACACGCTCGCCGCCCACGACTTCGCCGGCGGCACCGCCGTGCACATGAACTCGGGTGTCGCGGCGCTGGCACTCGCCATCGCACTCGGTCGCCGCCGTGGATTCCCGCACGTGGCACGTCCCCACAACCTGCCCCTCGTCGTGCTCGGTGGCGGAATCCTGCTGTTCGGCTGGTTCGGCTTCAACGGCGGTTCGGCGGGCGGCGCCAACCACACGGCCGGTGTCGTCGTCCTCAACACGCTCGTCGCCGCGATGGCCGGCCTGCTCGGCTGGCTGATCGTCGAACGCATCAAGGAGAAGCACGCGACGACGCTCGGTGCCATCTCGGGCGTGATCGCCGCACTCGTGGGCATCACGCCCGCAGCGAGCCTCGTGTCCCCGCTCGGTGCCCTGCTGATCGGCGTGGTCTCCGGTGCCGTCGGCTGCTTCGCCGTGGGCTGGAAGTTCCGCATGGGCTACGACGACTCACTCGACGTCGTTGCCATCCACCTCATGGGCGGCGTCGTAGGCACCACCCTCATCGCCTTCGTCGCGACGGCCGCCGCGCCGGCCGGTGTCGACGGTCTGTTCTTCGGCGGCGGGATCGACTTCCTCGGACGCCAGATCGTCGCGATGGCCGCGGTGTTCGCCTACTCGTTCGCGGTGACCTTCCTGATCGCGAAGGCGCTCGACAAGATCATGGGCATCCGGGTCGACACCGAGACGGAGATGCGGGGCATCGACGTCCCGGTCCATGGGGAGACGGCCTACGTGATGGACTCGTTCTCACCCACCGGTCCGTCGACGCTGCGTCCCGAGGCGTTCGCCGAGGATCGCGACGTGATCGTGCCCAAGTCCTGACCGGCGAGCTTCACCGATCGAACGGCAGGAGCCCTCACCGCACCGGGCGGTGAGGGCTCCGTCGTGTTCACGGTTGCCGGTCGTTCACGGCTGGTGATTGTCGGGATACGCCGTGACGGCGAGGAATCGGATGGGCAGCTTCAGCAGCTCGTTCGGTCCGTGCAACCCTTCGCCGTCGAGGAGCAGGGCGTCGCCCGGTTGCAGGTGGTACTCGGAATCGCCGTGGCCGTAGAGCATCTCGCCCTCGAGCATGTACAGCAATTCCGTGCCGGGATGCTGGAAGAGCGGGAAGACGTCGCTCGCATCGGTGAGGGTCACCAGCACCGGTTCGAGTCTCTTGTGCTGTCCCCGCAGCGCGCCGAGCAGTTCGTAGTGATGGCCCACCCGCGTACCGCGACCGACGATCTCGGCGCCGTGCCCGTTCTTGGTGAACACCGCGTCGCGGTGCGCGTCCGCGCCCCGGAAGAGCGAGGTGACGGGGACGTCGAGGCCGACGGCGAGCCGGGCGAGCGTCGACAGACTGCACGAGGTCTGGGCGTTCTCGATCTTCGAGAGCATCGCCTTGGAGATCCCCACCTTCGCGGCCATGTCGCCGACGGACAGGCCGCTGGCCAGCCGCAACGACCGCACCTGGTGGGCGATCGCGCGCTCGAGATCCACACCCGTCGGGGTGCCGCGCGGAACTTCGCGTCCGGAATCGTCGTACAGGACGGGACGATCTGGGCTGGCCATCTCGTCAGCGTAGCGTGTGTCCACCGGTGGTGAACGCCGCAATGCAGACATGGCGGTGCCCTCCACAGATCCGGACGACAGGGATCCGGCCGGGTCCGTGGAGGGCACGAGTGCTGAGTAGGTGGGGATCAGCGCATCTCGCCGGCGCCTTCGTAGGGGTTGAGACTCAGGAGCAGATCACCCTCCTCGAAGCGGGAGAAACGGAAGTCGTCCGGGTTCACGTTCGGAAGGTCGGTCTTCCCGTCGATCAGCAGGTCGGCGACCAGCTTGCCCACCGCGGGGGAGATCTTGAATCCGTGCCCGGAGAATCCCGTCGCCAGGAACAGACCCTCGACAGGTGCCGGACCGATGACGGGGTTGTAGTCCTCGGTGACGTCGTAGGCACCGACGTACGAACTGGTGATCCGCGGGTCCGGCATGTCGGGAAGGCGGTTGCCGAGCTTCATGATGTTCTTCTCGATCGTCGAGTCGTCGGCGCGGTTCACGTACTTGTCGGGATCGATGTACTGCGGCGTTTGATGATCGGAATTGCCCACCAGGAGTTCACCGTTCGGCTCACGGCAGATGTACTGCAGACCCGCCAGATCGGACAGCACGGGCACCTCCGGGGTCGGGACACCCTGGTCGACGAGAACCAACTGCGCGCGCTGCGCCCGGACGTCGATGTCGACGCCGACACCGGCGACGAGTGCCGGCGTCCACGGTCCCGCCGCGACGACGACCTGCTCGGCGTGCACCTCGGACCCGTCGGCGAGAGTGACGCCGTAGACCCGGCCCGCGGCGTTCTGCAGCAACGACACCACCGGGGTGCTCTGTCGGATCTTCACGCCCATCCGACGTGCCGTTGCACCGAACGCCATTCCCGCCATGTAGGCCTCGCCGCGACCGCCGAGCGGTTCGTAGGCGAACAGGGCGAAATCGTCGAGGTTCAGGCCCGGCCACAGTTCGGCCATCTTGTCGTGGGAGATGAGTTCGGTGGCGATGCCCAGGCCCTGCATCATCTCGATGTTCGCCTCGAGCGGCTTGACGTTGTTCTCCGCGACACCGACGACGTAACCGCACCGGCGGAACGCCATGTCGTCGCCGAAGATTTCGGTCGCCCTGGTGAAAATATCGACGCCGTACCAGGACATCGCGGCCAGCGAAGGGGTGCCGTAGTGGCACCGCACGACGCCGCTCGATTTACCGGTCATGCCCGAGCAGAGGGTATCGCGCTCGAGGACGAGGACGTCGGTTTCGCCGCGGTCGGCGAGGGAGTAGGCGATGGCCAGGCCTTCGAGGCCGCCGCCGACGATCAGAAACTTGGTCGTGTCCGTCACCTGAGGATCCTTTGTTCGGTCGGCCTCCGAATCAGGAGGTCGGTGGGGGAGTCGATGTCAGAGGGAGGAAGTGGGTTCGATGCGGACCAGTAGTCCGGTGGCCGACGAGCCTCGTAGGGTGACGGCCTCGCCGCGGATCAGGACGCAGTCCCCGGGCGCAGCTCGTTCGGTACCGGCCTGCACCGAGCCCGATCGCACGTAGAGGGCCGTGACACCATCTGCGGCGGTGTCGCACACCGTGTCGAGCGCGAAGTACCCGACGGCCGCAGTGGCGCCCCCGCGCTCGGTCATGACATTGAATGCACGGGTGGCGCCTCGGGGGACGCAGTGGGGCGCGTCCTCACCGGCGAACGAGTGTGGACGCCACGGATCCAGCGAACGGGGTCCGTGGCCCGAGTCGAGGTCGGCGCCGTGCTCACCGATGACGGTGAAGATCCGTTCCGTGCCGGGAAAGGCCGAGAACTCGCTGGGCTCGGAGCCCAGCTCGGCCACGCTGATCCGCCACAGCGGACGGCCGGAGGAGCCGTCGGGTCCGGTCGCGACCTCCTCCGTGATCCCGGCGCCGTTGCGCCAGGGCACCCGCCGCCGCTCGCCGGACCGGATCACCTGCGCGGCCACCTAACTGCCCGTCGTCCAGTCCGCCATGATGTCGGCCAGCGCCTGCGCTCCGATGTTGCAATCGTCGGCCTCGGCGAACTCGTGCGGTGAATGCGAGACACCGGTGGGGTTGCGCACGAACAACATTGCGGTGGGAACCTTCTCCGAGAGGATGCCCGCGTCGTGTCCCGCCTGGGTGGGCAGTACCGGGATGTCCCCGAGATGCGACAGCGCGCGGCGCAACCGTTCGCGCGGTCCGGCCGGGAACTCGACGATCGGGGTGATCGATTCGGCGAAGACATCGAGTCCGATCTCGTCCGGCAGGCAGTGCTTGCGGGCCTCGGCCTCGATCTCGGCGACCAGCGTCGTCAGGGTCTCCTCGTCCGCGGCGCGAGCGTCGAGCCAGGCCTTGATCTCGGAGGGGATCGCGTTGGCCCCGTTGGGCAGCACCTCGAGTTTGCCGAAGGTGGCGACCGCACCGGCCGCCGCGGCACACGAGCGGGCGCTGTGCACCGACGAGGCGTAGGCGAGCATCGGGTCGCGGCGGTCCACCAGGCGCGTGGCTCCGGCGTGGTTGGCCTCACCGGTGAAGGTGAACTGCCATCGGCCGTGCGGCCAGATCGACGACGCGACCGCGACCGGTGCATCGACGAGGTCGAGGGCCCGGCCCTGTTCGACGTGAAGTTCGACGTACACCCCGACCCGGTCGACGAGGGTGGGGTCGGTGCCGATGTGTTGGGGCACGCGACCGGCGCGGGTCATGGCATCGGCCAACGTTATTCCGTCACGATCACGCAGGCCGAGCGCACGCTGCGGAGCGAGCGCCCCGGTGGTGAGCTGACTGCCCACGCAAGCCACACCGAAGCGGGCACCCTCCTCGTCGGAGAACGCGGTGATCGCGATCGGCACGGTCGGGACGATGCCGCGCTCCCGGACCAGATCGACCGCGGCGAACGCCGAGACCACGCCGAGTGGTCCGTCGAACGCGCCGCCGTCGGGCACCGAGTCCAGGTGCGAACCGGTGACGAAGGCGTCGGTGGGATCGCCTTCCCAGCCGACGGGGAGCCACCACGCCCACAGGTTCCCGTTCCGGTCCTCTTCGACGTCCATGCCGCGCTCGGCGGCGCAGCCGCGGAACCACTCGCGGAGAGTGAGATCGGCGTCGCTCCAAGCGAATCGGCGGTAGCCCCCGGTCATCGGATGCTTACCGACATCCAGGATCGATGCCCAGAGCGTGTCGAAGGCGGTCATATCTTGTGTCCTCTCGGGAAGTGCGGTGGCAGGCCTGTCGCCACGGTCAGAAGGCGCTGCGGCCGGGGATCCAGTCGGTGCCGGCCAGGGGCACCCGAGCCATCGCGGCGGCCTCCATCGTGACCGCGACGAGGTCCTGCGGTTCGAGATTGCGCAGGTGCGACTTGCCGCACGCCCGGGCGATGGTCTGGGCCTCCATGGTGAGCACCCGCAGGTAGTTCGCGAGGCGGCGGCCACCCTCTACCGGATCGAAGCGGGCCTGCAGGTCGGGATCCTGCGTGGTGATGCCGGCGGGGTCCTTGCCGTCCTGGAAGTCGTCGTAGAAACCGGCTGCGGAGCCCAGCTTCTCGTATTCGGCCTGGTACTTCGGATCGTTGTCGCCGAGGGCGATCAGCGCGGCCGTGCCGATGGCGACGGCGTCCGCGCCGAGGGCCATCGCCTTGGCGACGTCGGCGCCCGAGCGGATACCGCCCGAGACGATCAGCTGCACGCCGCCCGGGGTGCGGTGCACACCCATCTCCTGCAAGGCCTGCACCGCCTGGGGGAGCGCGGCCAGGGTCGGGATGCCGACGTGCTCGATGAAGACGTCCTGGGTGGCAGCGGTGCCACCCTGCATCCCGTCGACCACCACGACGTCGGCGCCGGACTTCACGGCGAGCTTGACGTCGTAGTAGGTGCGGGTCGCGCCGACCTTGACGTAGATCGGCTTCTCCCAGCCGGTGATCTCGCGCAGTTCGAGGATTTTGATGGCGAGGTCGTCGGGGCCGGTCCAGTCGGGGTGCCGGCACGCGCTGCGCTGGTCGATGCCCACCGGCAGGGTACGCATCCCCGCGACCCGCTCGGTGATCTTCTGCCCGAGGAGCATGCCGCCGCCACCGGGCTTGGCGCCCTGGCCGAGCACGACCTCGATGGCGTCGGCCTTGCGGAGGTCGTCGGGGTTCATGCCGTATCGCGACGGAAGGTACTGGTAGACGAGGTGCTTGGACTGGCCACGTTCTTCCGGGGTCATGCCGCCGTCGCCGGTGGTGGTGGACGTGCCGACCTCGCTGGCGCCACGCCCGAGGGCCTCCTTCGCGCGACCGGACAGCGCACCGAAGCTCATTCCGGCGATCGTGACCGGGATGTCGAGGTGCAGCGGGTACTTCGCGTTGCGGTCGCCGAGGACGACGTCGGTCTCACACTTCTCGCGGTAGCCCTCGAGTGGGTAACGCGACATGGACGCGCCGAGGAAGAGCAGGTCGTCGAAGTGGGGAACCTTGCGCTTGGCACCCCAGCCGCGGATGTCGTAGATGCCGGTCGCGGCGGCGCGCTGGATCTCGTGGATGACGTTGCGGTCGAAGGTGGCCGACTCACGCAGTCCGGGCTGGAAGGTCATGGAAGTCTCCTCGGGGGTCGAGCGGGCGGAAGAACGTCGGGGGCTCTCAGTAGGCCGAAGCGTTGTCGACGTGGAAGTGGTAGAGCTGCCGGGCCGAGCCGTAGCGGGTGAACTCGGCCGGGTCGGCGTCGAAACCGGCCGTGTCGAGCAGTTCCTGCAGCTCGGCGATGTGCTCGGGGAGCATCTCCTTCTTGACGCAGTCCGCACCGAGCGAGGCGACGCTGCCCCGCACGTAGATCCGCACCTCGTACAGTGAATCGCCCAGGGCCTCACCGGCATCGCCGAGGACGACGAGTCGGCCGGCCTGTCCCATGAAGGCGCTCATGTGACCGATGTCACCGCCGACGACGATGTCGACGCCCTTCATCGAGATGCCGCAGCGTGCGGCGGCGTTGCCTTCGATGACCAGCAGCCCGCCGTGGGCGGTCGCACCGGCGGACTGCGAGGCGTCGCCGGTGACGCGCACACTGCCCGACATCATGTTCTCCGCGACCCCGACGCCGGCGTTGCCATCGATGGTCACGTGGGCGTGCTGGTTCATCCCGGCTGCGTAGTAGCCGACGTGGCCGTCGATGCGGACGTCGATCGGCCGGTTCAGGCCGCAGGCGAGTGCGTGGGCGCCTTGCGGGTTCACCACCTCGATCGAGGCCGGGGCCTCCATCGCGTGCAGTGCCGCATTGAGTTCGCGGGTAGTGGTCGTCGCCAGGTCGTAGGTGGCGGTCGGGAGCAGGGTGTCGGTGGTCATGATTGCCTCCGGGGATGAGATCGGGACGGCGGAGTCGGGATTCGCGCGGCCGGTCAGCGTCGCCACACGTAGACCCGGTCCGGTTCGGGTTCGAAGATGCGGGCGTCGGCGATGCCGGGAAGTCCTGCCAGGGCGCGGAATTCCGAGGCCATCGCGACGTAGGCGTCGCACTCGGCGACGATCGCGGGCTTGCAGGCGATCGGATCGCGGACCACGGCGAAGGAATCGGAGGTGGACACCAGCAGGGTGTAGAAGCCGTCGAAGCGTTCACCGAGCAGACGCAGTGCCTTCTCGAGATCGGCGCCCTCGGCGAGGTGTTTGGCGACGAAGCGTGCGCCGACCTCGGTGTCGTTCTCGCTGTCGAACACCACGCCCTCGTCCTCGAGTTCGCGCTTGATCGACAGGTGGTTGGAGAACGAGCCGTTGTGCACGAGGCACTGGTCGGGGCCGACGGCGAAGGGGTGCGATCCTGCTGCGGTGACGGCGGATTCGGTGGCCATGCGGGTGTGGCCGACACCCTGCCGGCCGGAGGCGGCGGGCAGGCCGAAGGTCTCGGCGAGATCGCGGGGATCGCCGGTGCCCTTGAGGACGGTCACGTCGTCGCCGAAACCGATGACGGTCGCGGTGGGGGCCAGCGTGCGGACGGTGTCGGCGAGCAGGGTCGCGGGGACGGGGGCGTGCAGCACGGTGGTGGGGGCGAGATCGAGCGCCCCGACGGTCACACCCAGTGCATCGCCGACGGCGGTGGCGAGGTCCGAGGGTGCGTCGAGCACCGAGACCGACGACTCCCCGGCGGGGGAGAAGACCGGGTTGCCGTAGACGGCGACGCCCGCCGAATCCGGTCCGCGGTCCACCATCTGCCCGAGCATCCCGGTCAGCAGGCTGCCCAACCGGGGCTCGAGCGAGGCGTCTCGCAGATGAAGTCCGACGATTCCGCACATGGTCGTCTCTCCTGTTCGATGGGTTTGGAAGAAGTCGGTGGTCAGAAAGCGGTCAGATAGCTGTCGATCTCCCACGGGGTCACGGTGTTGTGCCAGTGGAAGAACTCCTCGCGCTTGAGGGAGGCGAAGTAGTCGGCAACGCCCGCACCGGCTGCGTCGAGTGCGCCGGAGACCACCGGATCGGCCTCGAGGGCGTCCATGGCGTGCAGCAGCGTCATCGGCAGCGTGGCGGTGCCGCCGGTGCCCGGCTCGCCGGGATCGAGATCGCGTTCGATGCCGTCGAGGCCGGCGGCGACGGTCGCGGCGGTGGCGAGATAGGGGTTGGCCGAGCCGTCCCCGCCGCGCAGTTCGGCGCGGTTGGCGTCGGGGACGCGCAGGTAGTGGGTGCGGTCGTTGCCGCCGTAGGTCGCGTAACGCGGCGACCAGGTGGCGCCGGAGGCGGTGCTGGTGGCGCCGGTGCGCTTGTAGGAGTTGACCGTCGGTGCGATGACACCCTGCAGGGCGCAGGCGTGCTCGAGGATGCCGGCGACGAACGAGTAGGCGGTCTTGGACAGTCCGAGTCCGCGGGAATCGTTCGCGTCGGGGAAGACGGGGGTGTCGCCCTGCCACAGCGACAGGTGCATGTGCATCCCGGAGCCGGTGCGATCGGCGAACGGCTTGGGCATGAAGGTCGCGGTCATGCCGCGCTGCTCGGCGAGCACGGAGATGAGGTAACGCAGGGTGATGACGCGGTCGGCGGTGGTCAGGGCGTCGGCGTACTGGAAGTTCTGCTCGAACTGCCCGTTGCCGTCCTCGTGGTCGTTGGCGTAGTTGCCCCATCCGAGGGTGTTCATCGCCGAGGAGATCGACGTCAGGTGCTCGTACATGCGGGTGACGTCGCGGGCGTCGTAACAGGGCTGGCGGGAGGTGTCGAGGGCGTCGGCGGTGCGCAGGGTTCCGTTCTCGTCGCGCTGGACGAGGAAGTACTCGATCTCGGTGCCCACCTTGACGCTCAGGCCCTTGGCGGCGGCCTGCGCGAGCGCGGTCTTGAGGATCACCCGCGGGGCGTACGGCCAGGGCTTGCCCTCGACGTAGGGGTCGCAGTGGACCAGCGCCAGGCCCTCGCGGACGAAGGGGATGGGGGTGAAGGACGAGACGTCGGGGATGGCGACCAGGTCGGGGTCCTTGGGGACCTGGCCCATCGAGCCCGCGGCGTAGCCGGCGAAACCGACACCGTCGGTGGCGAGCTCGTCGACGGATTCGACGGGAACCAGCTTGGCGCAGGGCTTTCCGGACAGGGTGGTGAAGACGGCGAGGATGAAGCGGGTGCCGGTCGCGTGTGCGAGCTCGGCCAGACCGGCGGTGCCGGAGGTCTCGGGGGACCGGCCGTTCGTGGACGGGAGGCGCAGCACGGATGTGTCGGTGGCTTCCAGCGTCATGGGGGCTCCTCGGTTCGACGAAGTTTCACTGTAGGAATCGCTGTCGAATAGAAGGAAACACGGTATCCATGACGGGCGTGTTACGCAACCGTGAGATCGCGGTGACGCTTGGCGTGGAAACCGCCTGTATGCGAACGACAAACAGCGGCGGGACGGTCGAAGGACCGTCCCGCCGCTGCGATGTTCGTGTGAGCGAGGGTTCTATCGGAGACCGAACGAGTTCCCGATGATGTCCCGCTGGATCTCGTTGGTTCCGCCGTAGATCGTCGCGCCGAGGGCCGCGCGCACGTGCTGCACCATGTCGAACTCGGTGGAGTAGCCGTAGCCGCCCATCATCTGCATGCACTCGAGGGCCGTGTTCTTGGCGACCTCCGTCGCCTCGAGTTGGGCCATCGACGACGCCCGCGCCAGACCCTAGGGGTCGTCGAAGGCACGTTCGGCGACGCCGAGCATCTGGGCGGCGAGGATCTCCGTCACGATGCGGGCGTCGTCCACCGTCCAGGCCGGCGGGCCGGCAGTGACGAAATCAGTCATCGCGCGGAAACCCCGTTCGTCCGCGCACGATCCGGTGGTCGGCTTGAACCCGACGAGTCCGCTGAAGGCCGACGGGATGCGGATGGACCCGCCGCCCTCCGAGCCGAGCGCGATCGTCGCGAGACCGGCGCCGACGGAAGCCGCGGCGCCACCGCTCGAACCGCCCGGCGTACGGGACGGATCCCACGGGTTCCCGGTCTCCCGGCCGAGCAGGTTGTCGCTGGTCGCGCACTGGCAGAACTCGGGTATGTGGGTCTTGCCGGGCATCACCGAGTCCGCGGCGCGCAGCCGGGCGACGGCACCGGAGTCGGACCGGGCGATCCGCCCGCGCTGGGTCGGCCTACGTCTGGTACGCGCAGGACGCCCTGCAGGAGACGCCCATACCGCTCGAACGGGCCGCAGAGATCGTCACGCGTATCTGGCATCGCGCCCTCTTCGATCCCGGCCGCTGACGGATGTTCCGTCCGGCTCCGGGGAACCTCCTCGAGGGTCCGGATTCCCTTGCCCTCGAGAGGAATCGGTTACGCGCGTTAACAGAACTGCAACCATCGCTGCGTTTCTTCCCATTATCGTCTGTTTCACGTCAGCGATCGACGTTCTCGTTGCACACCGCGCGTTCGCGCATTCCTTCCCTTTGAGGAGTTGCCATGTCCGAGACCACCACCGTGCCCGCATT
The DNA here is from genome assembly GCF_001886355.1 of Rhodococcus sp. 2G. NCBI lineage: Bacteria > Bacillati > Actinomycetota > Actinomycetes > Mycobacteriales > Nocardiaceae > Rhodococcus > Rhodococcus sp. 2G. Next base: position 1,144,886 of record NZ_CP018063.1, read on the forward strand.
CCGAGTGACCTCCGGTTTCTGGAAGAACCTCCCGCAGATGTCGGTCGACGAGTTCCCGGGAACGAAGGGCTACATCGACGACGTCCACCCGAATCCCGAAGGCTGCCCCATGGCCTCCGGCTACTTCCGTCTCGAACCCACCGAGGCGCCCCTCGACTACACCTACGAATACGACGAGATGAAGGTCGTCCTCGACGGCGAGTTCCGCCTCGAGAACCTCGACACCGGCCAGGTCGAGATCGCCCGTGCGTACGACGCGATCTTCTTCCCCGAGGGATCCCGCATCCGCTTCACCACCCCCGAAGGCGCGCTCGCCTTCTACGTCGGCCTCCGCTCCTTCGCGCCCTAGGACATGCCGTGAACGTCTGTATGGACACCACCAGTGTGCCGAGGTGGGACGAGGAACGGAGCATCGCCGGCGGGGGACGGACCTTCACGATCCTGTCCTTCGGCGACGAGGCCGCCGAGCAGGCGCGGAATCTCTTGCTGTCCTTCGACGGTCGGCGGGTGGACTGGATGCGTCTGCCCGCCGAGTGGGGCGACACGGCTGCCCGCGTCCTCCGACGGCAGCTCGACGCCTCCCGGATCGGCTGCCGACTCGTCCTCGTCGGATCCGAGGCCGCCGTCCTCGCCGCAAGGGCCGTGGCGGTGGCCGGCGGGCTCGTCGACGAGGAGATCATGCCCGTCCCGATCGACACCGCCGACCGCGCGGTCTACTGCGCACACTGTCACACCACCCATCTCGCCGACGTCGAGGTCGGCCGGTGCACCACCTGCCCGAACTGCCGCGCGGAACTCGTGGTCTACCACCATGTCTCGCGTCACCACGCGGCCTACCTCGGTTACATGATCGACGCGGAGGAACGCTGATGACCCTGATGTCCGACAGCCCCGCAACGAACGTGCCGTCCGACGCCGGCCTGGTGCTGGCGGTCGACGAGGTCACCGCACTGACCCCGACCGTGCGGCACATGCGGCTGGTCGCGTCCGACGGCGCACTCCTGCCCTCCTTCACCCCGGGCAGTCACATCGTCGTGACCTGCGGAACCGGGCCGGAGGGGCAATCCCGCCGGAACTCCTACTCCCTCACCGGACCCGGTTTCGAGCCCGACCACTACGGCATCTCCGTACGGCTCGAGGAGGACGGCCGCGGTGGCTCCCGCTGGATCCACTCCCTGCGAGCGGGGGACAGGGTGCAGGTGAGCACCCCGCGCAGCGCCTTCGCCCCGGTCCTCACCGCGCGGCACCACCTGCTCGTCGCCGGCGGAATCGGCGTCACCCCGATCCTGTCCCACGTCCGCGCCGCCGTGCAGTGGGGCCGCTCGTTCGAGGTGCACTACGTCCACCGGGAGGGCGACGCCGCCCACCTCGACGACCTGGAGCAGCTGTGCGGCGACCGCCTCCACCTCCACACCGGCCGCGACGGCTTCTGGGAGCACATGGGACCCGCGCTGCTGGACCAGCCGATCGGCACCCACCTCTACGCGTGCGGCCCGGCTGCGCTCATCGACGAACTCACCGACCGTGCCGGTCGCGCCGGCTGGCCCGGCGCCCGCGTGCACTACGAGCACTTCGGGGTCGGCGACCTCGACCCCGGCGAACCGTTCACCGCACACCTCACCCGCAGCGGCGTCGACGTGGACGTCGCCTCGGGTGTCAGCCTCCTCGAAGCGCTCGGATCCCGCGGCATCGCGGTCCCCAGCCTCTGCCGTCAGGGCGTGTGCGGGGAGTGCCGGCTGCCCGTGGTGAGCGGCGACATCGAACACCGCGACCTGTATCTCGGCGCCGCCGAGAAGGAGGCCGGAGACTGCCTCATGCCGTGCGTCTCCCGCGCGAACGGACCCCGATTGGAGCTGGATCTGTGAGTACCACGATCGACCTCGAGGCCCTCGGCGACAGCGCGGCGATCCCCGACCGCATCGCCCGCTTCCCGTTCCCCTTCCCCCGCGACACCTACCGCTACAGCACCAACGTCGAACCCGCCGGCAGTGTCGTGGAGACACCCGTCGGGGGATGGGGGACCCACCCCGTCGACGTCGACGGCCGGTACCGGGAGGATCTCGCCGAACGCACCCGCATCCTCGCCGAGGACCCCACCCGGTTCCAGGCTCTGCCGCACATGGAGATCGCCCAGTGGGACGCGATGCTCACCCTCATGCGGATGCTCACCGCCGCCCACCCCGAGACGTTCTCGCTCGACGGGGACGGTGCGGCCCGGCGATTCACCAACCGGGCACTCGGCGTCGAACAGTCCTTCGTGTTCGGTGATCCGTCCACCCTGCCCGAACCACCCCTGCTGTTCGTCGGCAGGCACCTCCAGGAGGACGTCGTGCTGCTCGACCAGCGTGAGGGTGCCCTCTGGGGCGACGCCGGACTGGTGACCTTCGCCGCCGACTGGTCGCTGCGCTTCGACGTCGGCATGAGCTTCCTGCAGATCCACGGGCCCGTCCCGCGCGTGCACACCGAAGGGGTCATCCCGCGCGCCCAGCAGTTCCTCATGGGCCTGCAGCCCGGCCGGCAGTACCGCCGCACCAACTGGTCGCTCAGCGTCGACCGCCTCCTCGACCAGTCCACCGAGACCTATCCCGTGTGGGGACGCGACCGGCGGCTGCTCGCCGAGGGGCCGCTCGAGGACGTGGGGCGCCGGCTGAACCTGCGCGTCGAGGTCCAGCACCTCGTGCGCCTCGGTGTCTCCGGCGCGATCATGTTCCTCATCCGCACCTACCTGCTGCCCTTCGAGGACATCGCCCGCGTACCGGAATGGGCCGAGCGGTTGTGCCGTGTCCTCGAGGAGCTGCCCGAGGATATGGCCGACTACAAGGGCATCACCCGCACCCGCGAACCGGGGGTGCGCTGGCTCCGCACCTACGGGGGTGTGCGGTCGTGAAGGCCTCCGGATTCGTCCACGGCGACCCACCCGCACTCGACCGTGCCGGTCGCGCCTTCCTCGTCCTCGCCGCGAGCGACTGCGAACTCGCGCGAAAGGCGGTGCGGCACTGGATGGCCGACGCCTCCGAACTTGGACGCGACGCCGCCGCCCTCTACGACCCGACACCCGGTCGCGCCGCCGAAGCGGTCGCCGCGCTGCGGGCGGGATCACGCATCCTCGTCGCCGGTCCGGCCGCCGAGGCCATGGCCTACACCGCCGCCGCCCGGCAGGCCGGCGCCCTGCCCTGCGAACTCATCACCTACGTCACGTCGACGGTGACGCTGACGGTTTTCTGCCCCCACTGCGAGACGACACAGCGGGCCGACGCGCGACCCGGCGACAGGATCTCGTGCGCCGGGTGCGGGATCTCCCTCGAGATCCGCCCGCACCTGTCGAGTCACCACGGCACCTATCTCGGAGCCGTCGCCTGACAGAACCGACCGGAAGGACCGAATGTGACCGTTACCAGCGACCTGTCCTATCTCCCGTGGCCTTTTCTCGAAGGTGAGAACAGATTCCGCTACGGGGTCAACGTCGAACCCGCCCGCCGCCGCGTCGACACGTTCGCCGGCGGCTGGGGCGAACACATCGTCGACCTCGGACCCGACTACGTCGAGATGATGGCCCTGCGACAGGGGATCCTCGAGCGGGACCCGCACCGGGTCCGCTACCTCCCGCACATGACCCCGGCCTCGTGGGACCTGCTGATGTTCTACTTCCGCGAGATGGCCGCGTCGTATCCCGACCTCATGACCCTCGACCGCCTCGGATCCGGATACCGTTGGCGCAACCAACCTCTCGGAATCGACTGCACCTTCGTCCCGGGTGATCCGGAGACGCTGCCCGAACACCCGCTGGTGTTCGTCGCCTGCCAGATCCCCGACGACGTCCTGCTCGTCACCGAACGCGACGGCCACCTCTACTTCGACGCCGCCGTGGTGACCTCCTCCGCCGACTGGTCGGTGAAATTCGACATCGGCATGAGCATGCACGAGATCCACCGTCCCGTACCCGGTCTCACGCGCGACGGGGTCACCGACCGGGCCGAGCAGTTCCTGCGCCGGCTCACCGCCGACCAGCCCTACCGACGGGTGAACTGGACCTTCTCGGCCGTCGGCTCGCGGCGCCGCGACACGAGCCTCGAGACGATGCCCGAGTGGATGGACGACATCCCCCGCCTGATGGCCGAGAAGGACTGGGGGAGGATCCAGCTGCGCATCGAACTCGAGCACCTCATCCGGCTGCCGACGACCGGTGCGATCGTGTTCAACATCCGCACCTACATGGCACCCCTCGCCGAGATCGCCGCCTACCCGCAGTGGGCGTACCAGCTCGCCGACATCGTCGAGGAGCTGCCGCGCGAGATCGCGCAGTACAAGGGCATCGACGAGTACCGGATGGAGGCGATGGCCTGGCTGCGCGAACGAGCAGCCTGAGGCCGCGGGGCCCCTTCACCGCGCGCCCGAGGTCGGTGGCCGGTCCTACGATGACGGCCATGGCCGCACCCAGGATCGACGTGGACGAACGCCGGGCACGACTGGCCGTCCGGCACCGGTTGCATCCCGCCCACCGCGCCCCCGACGCCGTCGACGCGGCGACGTCCCTGGTGTGCCTGCACGGCACCGACCCGGCGACCGTCTACCTGTCGGCGTGGGCACGTGTGGACGGGTTCACCGTGGCCGACCTCGACAGGGCGCTCTACGACGACCGCACCATGGTCAAACACATGGCCATGCGGCGCACCGTCTTCGTCGTCCCGCTCGACACCCTCCCGGTGGTGCAGGCCGGGGCGAGCGCCCGGGTTGCCGCCGCACAACGGCGCACGGTCGTCAAGGACGTCGTGAAGGCCGGATTGCACGACGACGGCGAGAGCTGGCTCGACGAGGTGAGCCGCCACATCCTCGCCGCCCTGGCCGACGGGCGGGAGGCGACATCGAGCGAGCTCAAGGCCGAGATCCCGCTCCTCGACGGCGCGCTGGAGTTCGGTGCCGGCAAATCCTGGGGTGGGCCGGTCACCTTCGCGCCTCGCGTGCTCACGGTGCTCTCCGCCGAGGGGAAAGTGGTCCGGGCGTCGAACAAGGGGTCGTGGCGGGTTTCGCGCCCCACCTGGACGACCACCGAGTCGTGGCTGGGCTCGGCCGTCGACCCCGTCGACGAGGCGACGGGTGTGCGCGAACTCGTGCGGATGTGGCTGCGCGCATTCGGTCCCGGCACCGAGGGGGATCTGAAATGGTGGCTCGGCTCCACCCTCACTGCCGTCCGCGCGGCCCTCGCCGAACTCGACGTGGTGGAGGTCGATCTCGACGGCCGTCCCGGCTACCTCCTGGCCGACGACGTGGACGAGCCCGCTCCCGTCGAACCGTGGGGTGCACTGCTGCCCGGTCTGGACCCCACGGTCATGGGGTGGACCGAACGCGAGTGGTATCTCGGGCCGTACAAGGAGGCGCTGTTCGACTCCAACGGCAACGCCGGTCCCACCGCCTGGTGGGACGGACGGATCGTCGGCACGTGGTGGCAGACCGACACGGGAGCGGTGAGCCTGCATCTGCTCGAGGACATCGGCGCCGAAGGCACCGCGGTGCTACGCGAGGAAGCCGCCCGCCTCGACGACTGGCTGGGTGGGGTGCGGGTGATGCCGCGGTTCTCCACGCCCCTCGCGAAGGAACTGGCGACGGAAGGCAGGTCGTCGGGCACGTCTTCGTCGTAGGCTGCCGACATGGCCGTCGAACCGAGAACCGCCACGCGCCGCGACATTCCGGTCTTCGCTCGGGTGATCGCCGCGGCGTTCTTCGACGATCCGGTCTTCGCGTGGATGTTCCCGGACGAGGAGCACCGTATCCGCCGCATGACCCGTTTCTTCGCCGCCGACGCCCGCCACCACATGGTGCCGTTGGGAGCCACCGACATCGCCGAGTCCGGTGGGACCGTCGGAGGCGCGGCGATGTGGGCGCCGCCCGGACGATGGCGCACCGATGCGTGGACCTCGCTCCGCCTCCTGCCCGGCTTCTACGCCGCGCTCGGCCGCTACATGAAGCGGGGAGGGCAGGTCAACGTCACCCTCGACGCGGCGCATCCGGACGAACCGCACTGGTACCTGTCGACGATCGGCACCTCACCTGATGCGCGGGGGACCGGCCTCGGCAAAGCCCTGATGAAGGCCGGCCTCGACCGCGCCGACGCCGAACACGCCCCCGCCTACCTCGAGTCGAGCAAGGAATCGAACGTTCCCTACTACGAGCGGTTCGGGTTCGAGGTCACCCGCGCCATCGTCGTCCCCGGTGGTGGGCCGACCCTGTGGGGGATGTGGCGGCAGCCGCGCTGACGGGATGCTTCCCGCCTTCGGATCAGGCGCCCTGCCAGACGGTGTCGAACGGGGTGTTGGCGGACACGCGGCCCTTGATCCCGGTCGTGACGAAATCCTTCGCGCGGGCCGCGGCGTCGGCGACCGACGCGCCCTTCGCGAGTTCGGCGGTGATCGCGGCGGCGAGGGTGCAGCCGGCGCCGGAGACACGCTCGTTGCCGACCTTCGGTGCCGTCAGGAGGGTGACCTCGGAGCCGTCGAACAGCACGTCCACGGCGTCCTCGCCGTCGAGTTCGACGCCGCCCTTCGCGACGACGTACTTCGGGCCGAGGTCGTGGATGCGACGCGCCGCCTCGATGAGCTGGTCGACCGAGGTGATCTCGTCCATCCCGGACAGCGTCCGTGCCTCGAACAGGTTCGGGGTGACGACCGTGGCGTGGGGGAGCACCTGCGCGCGCAGGGCGTTGTCGGTGTCGAGGGCCGCGCCGGCCTCCTGGCCCTTGCAGATCAGGACCGGGTCGAGCACGACGTGCCGCCAGTCCTGCTTCTCGAGTCCCTCGGCGACGACGTCGATCGTCGCGGGCGTGCCCAGCATGCCGATCTTCACCACGTCGAGATTGTGGGCGGCGGTGGCGGCCTCGATCTGCTCGGCGATCACGTCGGCCGGGACGGGGAAGAAGCGGTGGCCCCAGTTGTTCTTCGGGTCGAACGAGACGATGCACGTCGTGGTGCCCACCCCGTACACACCGAGCTGCTGGAACGTCTTGAGGTCGACCTGCAGACCGGCGCCACCGGTCGCTTCCGAGCCGGCGATGACGTATGCGAGGTCGACCATGTGAGTGCTCCGTTCGGACTGGGTGACGGCGTTGCCACGGGATGTACCCGCCGAACGACCAGGTTACAGACGAACTCGGTGCCACCTTGCGGACCGCCCACCGCCGCTCCCGATATCGTCCAGGCATGACGGCCTTCCACGAGCTCGACGACTACCTGGCGCTTCCTCGCGTCACCTCCCTCACGATGTCCCCGGACGGGAATCGCCTGGTGATCACGCAGTCGACGCTCGACGACAAGGCCACCTCGTACACCGAGGCTTTGTGGGAGGTAGATCCCGAAGGCAACGCCCCGGCGCGACGCCTCACCCACGGCACCACGGGTGAATCGAACCCGACCTTCACCGCGTCCGGCGATCTGCTGTTCACCGCCGCCCGGGGCAAGGACGATCCGCCGGTGTCGCTGTGGCGACTGCCCGCAGCGGGCGGCGAGGCCGAGCAGGTCGGATCCCGCAAGGGTGGATTCGCATCGGTGCACGCGGCATCCGGGGCCGACCGGATCGTCCTCGTCGCGTCCGTCCTCGGCCACAGCGAGTCCGACGACGAACGGATCCGGGACGCCCGTAAGGACAAGGTCGTCACCGCGGTGCTGCACACGGGCTATCCGGTGCGCTACTGGGACCACGATCTCGGACCCGACCAGCCGCACCTGCTCGTCCCGGACACGTGCGGCCACGGGTTCACCGACCTCACGCCCGGGATCCGAGGGTCGCTGCGTGATGGCTCCGTCGACATCGCTGCCGACGGTTCGTTCGCCGCCGCGACCTGGGTGGTCCCCGGTCCGCTCGCCTCGCGCCGGGTCACGCTCGTGCGGGTCGATCTCGGCACCGGCCTGCGCACCCCGCTCGTCGACGACGAGACCGGCGACGCGACGCACCCGTCGATCTCGCGCGACGGGACGAAGCTCGCCTACCTGCACGAATCGATGGGCGACGCGGAGAACCCGCCGCAGATCACCGTCCGCGTCCTGGACATCGCGAGCGGAACCACGACCATCGAGGCCCCTGAATGGGACAGACGTCCCACTTCCGTCACCTGGCTGCCCGACGGTTCCGGTCTCGTGCTCACCGCCGACGATCACGGCCGTGCGCCGGTCTTCGTGCAGAGACTCGGGTCCGCTCAGCCCGACCGCCTGACCGCGGACGACGCCGCCTACACGGACGTCTGTCTCGCACCCGACGGCAGCAGGGCGTACGCGCTGCGCGCCTCCTACGAAGCGCCGCCGCACCCCGTGCGCATCGACCTCACCGGACCGGACGCCGGCACCGTCACGCCGCTACGTGCTCCCGCTGCGCTCCCGGAACTGCCGGGACGTCTCGAGGAACTGACCACCGAGGCCGCCGACGGCACGCCGCTGCGGGCGTGGTTCGCGCTTCCGCACACGGCGTCCGCCGACGACCCCGCGCCGATGCTTCTGTGGGTGCACGGCGGTCCGCTGAGCAGCTGGAACACCTGGTCGTGGCGCTGGAACCCGTGGCTCCTCGTCGCCCGCGGCTATGCGGTGCTGCTGCCCGATCCCGCACTGTCCACCGGCTACGGCGACGACTTCGTGCGGCGTGGCTGGGGTCGGTGGGGGAGCGAACCGTACACCGATCTGATGGCCGTCACGGATGCCGCGGTCGCGCGTGAGGATATCGACGAGGAGCGGACCGCGGTGATGGGCGGATCGTTCGGTGGATATCTCGCCAATTGGATCGCCGGGCACACCGACCGGTTCCGCGCGGTCGTCACCCACGCGGGTCTGTGGGCGCTGGACCAGTTCACCCCGACCACCGACGTTGCCTGGTACTGGCAGCGGGAGATGACCCCGGAGATGGCGGTCGAGAACTCACCGCACCTGTTCGTCGCCGACATCGTCACGCCCATGCTCGTGATCCACGGCGACAAGGACTATCGCGTCCCGATTGGCGAAGCCCTGCGCCTGTGGTACGAGCTGCTCAACGAATCGGGTCGACCCGCCGAGGACGACGGCACCACCGTCCACCGCTTCCTGTACTTCCCGTCCGAGAACCACTGGGTGCTGAAGCCTCAGCACTCGAAGATCTGGTACCGGACCGTCGAGGCGTTCCTGTCCGAGCACGTGCTCGGTCGCCCGCTCGACCTGCCGGACGAGCTGAGCTGACCGAGGACGTCCGCTCGGGGTCTACTGCCTCGCTATTCGGGCGGGCGCGGCTGGTCGCCCGGCGAGACCGGCGGACGCGTGGGCTCGTCGGTGGCCGGTGTCGACTCGCTCGTCGCGGAACCGGAACCGGCCGAGTGCTGACCCGATCCGCCGCGATGGGTGACCTTCTCGGCGAGACCACCGACCGTCTCCTGGAGGTGCGGTGCCTTCTCCTTCACGACGCCGGCCGCTTCCGTCACCTTGTCCTGTACCGCAGGAATGACCTTTTCCTGCACTGCCGGGTTGTGCCACAGCTCGTTCGAACGCCCCCGCATCTTGTCGTAGGTCTCGCGTCCCGCCCGGGTCCCCGCGACGAATCCCGCGGCCGCACCTGCAGCGAAAATCAATGCCCGCATCATGACGGTGTCCTCCGTCCTGTCCGTTCGGCGTCCGCGCATTCGGCCGCCCGGCACTGCGATACCCGGTCGGGGAGCGGGCCACACTCTTCTGTCGCGACCCCTGTCCGGCTCTGTCGCGACCCTTGTCCATCTCTGTCGTGGCCCGTGTCCAGGAGGTTCGCCGCGACGCTTACGATTGACGGGTGACCAGTGCGCCAGAGAACTCGCAGAACCCCGCCGACGCCCTTCCCAAGAGCTGGGACCCCAGCGCCGTCGAAGCGGAGCTCTACCAGCAGTGGGTCGACGCCGGCTACTTCGAGGCCGACCCCACGAGCGACAAGCCCGGGTACTCGATCGTCCTGCCGCCGCCGAACGTCACCGGCAGCCTGCACATGGGTCACGCCCTCGACCACACCCTCATGGACGTGCTCTCCCGCCGTAAGCGCATGCAGGGCTACGAGGTGCTGTGGCTGCCCGGCATGGACCACGCCGGCATCGCCACCCAGACCGTCGTCGAGAAGCAGCTCGCCGCCGACGGCAAGAAGAAGGAGGACCTCGGTCGCGAGGCCTTCATCGAGAAGGTCTGGCAGTGGAAAGCCGAGTCCGGCGGCATGATCCAGGGCCAGATGCGTCGCATCGGCGACGGTGTGGACTGGTCGCGCGACCGCTTCACCATGGACGAGGGGCTGTCCCGCGCGGTGCAGACGATGTTCAAGCGCCTCTACGACGAGGGGCTGATCTACCGCGCCGAGCGCCTGGTCAACTGGTCGCCCGTGCTGCAGACCGCGATCTCCGACATCGAGGTGAAGTTCGAGGAGGTCGAGGGCGAACTCGTCTCCCTGCGCTACGGCTCCCTGAACGACGACGAGCCGCACGTCGTCGTCGCTACCACTCGTGTGGAGACGATGCTCGGCGACACCGCCGTCGCGGTGCACCCCGAAGACGAGCGCTACAAGGACATCATCGGCACGACGCTCGAGCACCCGATCACCGGCCGGCAGATCCCGATCATCGCCGACGAATACGTCGACCCCGAATTCGGTACGGGCGCAGTGAAGATCACGCCTGCGCACGACCCCAACGACTTCGAGATGGGCCTGCGGCACGACCTGCCGATGCCCACGATCATGGACAAGGCCGGTCGTATCGCCGACTCCGGCACCCGCTTCGACGGCATGGACCGTTTCGAGGCGCGCATCGCGATCCGCGAGGAACTCGCCGCGCAGGGCCGCGTCGTCGCCGAGAAGCGCCCCTACCTGCACAGCGTCGGCCACTCCGAGCGGTCCGGCGAGACCATCGAGCCGCGGCTGTCGATGCAGTGGTGGGTCAAGGTAGACAAGCTCGCCAAGGCTGCCGGCGACGCGGTGCGCAACGGTCACACCGTCATCCACCCGGCGAGCCAGGAACCGCGCTGGTTCGACTGGGTCGACAACATGCACGACTGGTGCATCTCGCGTCAGCTGTGGTGGGGTCACCGCATCCCGATCTGGTACGGCCCGAACGGCGAGGTCGAGTGCTTCGGCCCCGACGAGATCGCCCCCGAGGGCTGGGAGCAGGACCCGGACGTGCTCGACACGTGGTTCTCGTCCGGCCTGTGGCCGTTCTCCACGATGGGCTGGCCGGAGAAGACCCCCGAGCTCGACAAGTTCTATCCCACCAGCGTTCTCGTCACCGGCTACGACATCCTGTTCTTCTGGGTCGCCCGCATGATGATGTTCGGCACCTACGTGTCGGGTGACGACGCGGTGCACCAGGCGCAGGTGCCGTTCCGGGATCTGTTCCTGCACGGCCTCGTCCGCGACCAGTTCGGCAAGAAGATGTCGAAGTCGCGCGGCAACGGCATCGACCCGCTCGACTGGGTCGAGCGTTTCGGCGCCGACGCCCTGCGCTTCACGCTGGCGCGCGGCGCGAACCCGGGTGGCGATCTCGCCGTCGGTGAGGACCACGCCCAGTCGTCGCGCAACTTCGCGAACAAGCTGTTCAACGCGACCAAGTTCGCATTGATGAACGGCGCGGTGATCGGCGAGCTCCCGGCCCGCCAGCAGCTCACCGACGCCGACCGGTGGATCCTCGACCGCCTCGAGCAGGTGCGGACCGAGGTCGACGCGGCCTTCGATCATTACGAGTTCTCGAAGGCGTGCGAGGCGCTCTACCACTTCGCGTGGGACGAGGTCTGCGACTGGTATCTCGAGCTCGCCAAGGTCCAGCTCGCCGAGGGCAGCGCCCACGCCGACGGCACCAAGGTTGTGCTCGGCACCGTCCTCGACCAGCTGCTGCGCCTGCTGCACCCGGTCATCCCGTTCGTCACCGAGACCCTGTGGAAGGTGCTCACCGGTGGCGAGTCCGTCGTCGTCGCGTCCTGGCCCGAGACGTCCGGCATCGCCACCGACGAGACCGCGGCGCAGCGGGTCGCCGACCTGCAGAGGCTCGTCACCGAGATCCGCCGGTTTCGCAGCGACCAGGGTCTCAAGCCGTCGCAGAAGGTCGCGGCCCGGCTCGTCGGTGTCGAGGACGCCGATCTCGTCGCGCAGGTGCCGGCCGTGCAGTCGCTCGCGCGCCTGACCGCGCCGGAGGACTCGTTCTCGGCCACCGCGTCGATCGAGGTCCGGCTGAGCCGCGCGACGGTCACCGTCGAGCTCGACACCTCCGGCAGCATCGACGTCGGCGCCGAGATCGCGCGCCTGCGCAAGGATCTCGCCGCCGCGGAGAAGGAACTGACGGGCACCTCCGCGAAGCTGTCGAACGAGGCCTTCCTCGCGAAGGCGCCCGATCAGGTGGTCGAGAAGATCCGCGGTCGCAAGCAGATCGCGGAAGAGGAGATCGCACGGATCACCGCACGACTGAAGGAGCTGGGCGCGGCGTGAGCACCGACACCCCGGGGGCGCCGTCCCCGGTGGACCTGGCCGAACTGACGCTCGTCGAAGCCGAGCTCGACAAGCGCTGGCCGGAAACGAAGATCGAGCCGTCCCTGGCGCGGATCGCCGCGCTCATGGACATCCTCGGCTCGCCGCAGAACAGCTACCCGTCGATCCACGTGGCCGGCACGAACGGCAAGACGTCGACAACCCGGATGATCGACGCGCTGCTCACCCGCATGCACCACCGGGTCGGCCGGACGACGAGCCCGCACCTGCAGCTCGCCACCGAGCGGATCAGCATCGACGGCGCGCCGGTCTCGCCGCGGACCTACGTCGACACCTACCGCGACATCGAACCGTACGTCCGGATGATCGACGAGCAGTCCGAGGCGGCCGGTGGCCCGAAGATGAGCAAATTCGAGGTCACCACGGCCATGGCGTTCGCGGCGTTCGCCGATGCACCCGTCGACGTGGCGGTCGTCGAGGTCGGTCTCGGCGGACGGTGGGACGCCACGAACGTCGTCACCGGGCAGGTCGCGGTGATCACGCCCGTCGGCATCGACCACACCGGCTATCTCGGCGACACCCTCACGGAGATCGCGGGGGAGAAGGCCGGGATCATCAAGAAGGCACCCGACGACGGTCTCGTGCCCCGCGACACCGTGGCGATCATCGCGCAGCAGGAACCGGAGGCGATGGACGTGCTGCTGCGGCAGGCCGTCGAGGCCGACGCGGCCGTGGCCCGTCAGGGATCCGAGTTCGCGGTGGTGCGGCGTGCGGTCGCCGTCGGCGGACAGCAGATCGACCTGCAGGGTCTCGGGGGTCTCTACACCGACATCTTCCTGCCGCTCCACGGCGAGCACCAGGCGCACAACGCGTCGGTCGCGCTGGCCGCGGTCGAGGCGTTCTTCGGGGCGGGCCCCGGCAAGCAGCTCGATGTCGAGGCGGTGCGCGACGCGTTCGCGTCGGTGACCACGCCGGGCCGGCTCGAGCGGGTGCGCAATGCGCCCACCGTCTTCCTCGACGCCGCGCACAATCCGCACGGCGCGAAGGCCCTCGCGGCCGCGCTCGCCCAGGAATTCGACTTCCGCAAGCTCGTGGGCGTCGTGAGCGTGATGGCCGACAAGGACGTCGCAGGTCTGATCGAGGCGCTCGAACCGGTCTTCGACGAGATCGTCGTCACCCACAACGGGTCGCCGCGAGCGATGGACGTCGACGATCTCGCGAACATCGCCGTCGCCCGATTCGGCGACGAACGGGTCGTCACCGCGGCGACGCTCCCGGATGCGATCGAAACCGCGATCGCGATCGCGGAGGAGGTCGGCGAGCCCGGCGAAGCGGTGTCGGGCGCCGGGGTCGTGGTCACCGGTTCGGTGGTGACCGCAGGTGCGGCCCGCAGTCTGTTCGGAAAGGATCCCGCGTGAGCAACGACAAGCCGGAGGAACAGAAGTTCCGGCCGCCGACGACGGACCCCTGGAAGGGCTTCCGCGGCGTGATGGCGGGAACGCTCGTGCTCGAGGCGATCGTGGTGCTGCTGGTGCTGCCGGTGATCGCGACCGTCGGCGGGGGACTGAGCGCGTGGTCGACGACCTACGTCGTGGGCCTCGCCGTTCTCATGTTCCTCGGAGCCGGGGTGCAGAAGAAGTCGTGGGCGATCCCGTTCAACATCACGCTGCAGGTGCTCGCCGTGCTCGGCTTCTTCGTCGACCTCGCGTTCGGTGCGGTGGGTGTGCTCTTCGCCGCGGTGTGGGCGTACATCTTCTACCTGCGCAAGGACATCAGGGATCGCGAATCCAGGGGTCTGCTGCCGGGCCAGCGGGACGACCTCTAGGCTTGTCGCGTGACTGAGCGGACCCTGGTACTGATCAAGCCCGACGGCGTCGCACGCCGTCACGTCGGAGAGATCCTCTCGCGCATCGAGCGCAAGGGGCTGGACATCGTGGCTCTCGAGCTGCGCACTGCGACGGAGGAGGTCGCCGGAGCGCACTACGCCGAGCACGAGGGCAAACCCTTCTATCCCTCGCTGATCGAGTTCATCACCGGCGGCCCCCTCGTGGCCGCGGTCCTCGAAGGCCCGCGCGCGATCGCGGCGTTCCGTCAACTCGCCGGTGGCACCGATCCGGTCGAGAAGGCTGTGCCCGGCTCGATCCGCGGCGACCTCGGCCTGGACCCGGGCGAGAACCTGGTCCACGGCTCCGACTCGGTGGAGTCCGCCGAGCGCGAGATCGCTCTCTGGTTCCCCGCCCTGGCTGCGAAGTAACAGCCCCGCACGAGCGGCGCCTGGCGTGTCGCTCACGAAACCTCTCGGGGCGTCGCGCTTCGCGCCTCCCGACACCGCCGACGGCGCCCTCCGGGGCGCCGTTGGCGTATCCGTGCATCTCCGTGTGGGATACTGGCAGAGGTTGCTCCGCACACACCGCGTGCGGAGCGACCGAACGACATCACGGATCGATGCCCGACATCGCTGTGGCCGAGGACGAAGGAGACACCTCGCTCGGCGGCACGCTGGATGTTCCGGCGCTCGACCCGCGATCAAGCCAGGCATTGCTCGGCCGTGCAGTGAAAACGGGCACCGGACGACCGCGCGATGCGAGACCGGAAGGACTCGCGCCCACCCGGCGCGAGTACACAAGCTGCGCCCCCGCGTGGCCGCTCACATCGCTGTTGTCGGTGGTGGACGCGCCCGGGGGCCTTAGGAGACCTACGTGGCCGATCAAGAGCCGCCGGAGAACAACTCGATCGAAGCGTCGGACGCAGGGGGACGGAACCTCCTCGGTCTGCCTGCCAAGATCCGCGTCCATGCCCTCGCCAAGCTGCTGGGGCTGACCAGTAAGCAGGTGATCGCGAAAGCCGCCGAGCGCGGCACCGAGCTGCGCAGTGCGCACTCGACCCTCCCACGCGACGTCGCGGAGGACCTGCACGCTGCGTTGAGCGACGACACGGGCACGGCCGAGCCCGCCGTGCAGGAAGCCGAGACGGCTCCCGAAGCTGCAGCCGAGACGGCTCCCGAAGCTGCAGCCGAGACAGCTCCCGAAGCTGTGGCGGAGACGGCTCCCGAGGCCGAGACCGCCCCCGAGCCTGCCGCGGAGACGACTCCCGAGCCTACGGCCGAGGCTGCGGAGACCGCCGAGGCCGCGCCGGTCGAGAGCGACGAGCTGCGACCCGCCGAGAAGACCGCGGACGAGACCGCACCGCAGGCCGTCGAGATCCCCTCCGTCGGAGGACCCACCGGGTTGTTCACGTCGGTGGAGCAGAGCACGCCGCTGTTCGAGATGCCCGAGCCGTCCACCACGGCCGAGCCGATCGTCGCTGCACCGCTGTTCCTCCAGCCCGAGGTACCCTCGCCTGCCGAGGGAGAGGAGGAGACCCGCCCGCGTCGCCGGCGCGCACGCCGCGGAAAGGACACCGAGCAGGCACCGGCCGAGGACGAGCAGCAGACCGCCGAGCCGGCCGCCGAGTCCACCGAGGAAGCGCCGTCGCACCAGGCGGACGAAGACCAGGACGACCAGCCGCGTCGCCGCCGACGCGGACGTCGCGGTCGTGGACGTGGACGCGGGGACGGCACCGACACCGACCAGCAGGACGAGACGACCGCGACCGGCGAGGACTCGGAGTCCGCCGCCGCGGAGACGGAGAAGTCCGCCGAATCGGAGTCCACCGCAGGGGAGTCCACCGCAGCGGAGACTCCCGCCGAGGAGACCGCCGGCACCGAGGAGAGCACCTCCGACGAGTCCGCCTCGGGCGACGAGCAGAGCAGCGACGAGCACGACACCGACGACGAGCAGGGCGGGGGGACGTCCCGTCGTCGTCGCCGTCGCCGTCGCCGTCGCGGTTCCGACACCGACACCGCGAGCACCGACGACGACTCGGTTCCCACGGTCGTCCACGAGCGGGAGCCGCGTCCGAAGAGCCGCGCCAAGGACGAGGTCCAGGGCATCAGCGGTTCGACGCGCCTCGAGGCGAAGCGTCAGCGTCGTCGCGACGGTCGCGAGGCCGGTCGCCGCCGGCCCCCGATCCTCACCGAATCCGAGTTCCTCGCCCGCCGCGAGGCTGTCGACCGGGTCATGGTCGTGCGCGAACGCACGGGCGGTTCCCACGCGGGCATGACGCAGGTCGCGGTGCTCGAGGACGGCATCCTCGTCGAGCACTTCGTCACGACCTCCGGTTCGGCGTCGATGGTCGGCAACATCTACCTCGGTCGCGTGCAGAACGTCCTCCCGTCCATGGAGGCGGCGTTCATCGACATCGGCCGTGGCCGCAACGGCGTGCTCTACGCGGGTGAGGTGAACTGGGAGGCCGCCGGCCTCGGAGGCAACTCCCGCAAGATCGAGCAGGCCCTCAAGCCCGGCGACCAGGTGGTCGTGCAGGTCAGCAAGGACCCGGTCGGTCACAAGGGCGCGCGTCTGACCACCCAGATCAGCCTCGCCGGACGCTTCCTGGTCTACGTGCCGGGAGGTTCGTCCACGGGCATCAGCCGCAAGCTCCCCGACACCGAGCGCAAGCGTCTGAAGGACATCCTCCGCGAGATCGTCCCCTCCGAGGCGGGCGTGATCATCCGTACCGCCGCCGAGGGCGTGAGCGAGGAGGAACTCTCGCGCGACGTCACCCGCCTGCAGACGCAGTGGGAGTCGATCCGCGAGCAGTCCGAGAAGCTGCAGGCCGACGCCTCGGGCCAGCCGAAGACGCTCTACGAGGAGCCGGATCTGCTCGTGAAGGTCGTGCGAGACCTGTTCAACGAGGACTTCTCCAAGCTCGTCATCGAGGGCGACTCGGCGTGGAACACCGTCGAGAGCTACATCCGGACGGTCGCACCCGACCTGCTGCCGCGCGTCGAGCGCTACCGTTCGGAGAACTCGGTGGACGTCTTCGGTGCGCACCGCATCGACGAGCAGCTCGCGAAGGCTCTCGACCGCAAGGTGTGGCTGCCGTCCGGCGGCACGCTCGTCATCGACCGCACCGAGGCGATGACCGTCATCGATGTCAACACCGGCAAGTTCACCGGTTCCGGCGGCAACCTCGAGGAGACGGTCACCCGTAACAACCTCGAGGCGGCCGAGGAGATCGTCCGCCAGATGCGCCTGCGCGACATCGGCGGCATGATCGTCGTCGACTTCATCGACATGGTCCTCGAGTCGAACCGCGACCTCGTACTGCGTCGCCTGACCGAGGCCCTCGGCCGGGACCGCACCCGCCACCAGGTCTCGGAGGTCACCTCGCTCGGCCTGGTCCAGATGACGCGCAAGCGGCTCGGGACCGGTCTCGTCGAGGCGTTCTCCACCACCTGTGAGCACTGCAGCGGCCGCGGCCTCATCGTGCACTCGGAGCCGATCGAGTCGAAGTCCTCGGACGACTCCGGTCGTTCGTCCGGCGGTGGTTCGCGGCGTAAGCGTGGACGCGACAAGAGTTCGCAGGAGCCCGCCGCCGAGACGCACACGACGCCGTCGCCCGAAGAGGTCGTCAAGCGTGCCGCGCACCCCGTCGCGCTCGCGATGGCCGCGCACAACTCGACACCGGCCGCGGACGCTCCGGCCGCAGAGCCGGCAGCGACCGAGACCGCATCCGAGGCGGCGTCCGCACCTGCGGGCGACGTCGACCCGGTCAAGGTCACCGAGCCGCTGCGGGCCGTCGAGCCCGAGAAGGTCGCCGCACCGACGAAGGAGCCCGTCGCAGGGGAGGACGCCACCACGGTGACGACCGCCTCCGACGAGCCCGCCGAGATCGAGGCAGAGGTCGCAGCAGCCGAAGCCGCGGTCGCGGAGACCGCTGTTCCCGAGGCTGCCGTGTCCGAGACGGCCGTCTCCGGCGCAGGGGAGGGCACCGACGGAGCGGCTTCCGTCGAGGCCGCAGGACCGGCTCCGCGTCGCCGTCGGGCACGCAGGGTCGCCCGGGCGGCCGCAGCGCCCGCCGGGGACGGCGGGCCTACAGCCAAGGTGTTCGTCGTCCCCGCGACGACCGGGTCGTCCACGGGGGCCGAGTCGGACTCCCGGCCGAGCACACCGGTCGAGACGCCGGTGGAGATCGTGCGGCGGCCGCGTTCGCGGCGTGCCGCAGGGCGCCCCGCCGGACCTCCGGTGGACGCCGAAGCGTGACCCTCCGCTTCCGGGCCGGTCACGACCGGCCCGGAAGCGGGCACTACCGTGCCACCCGGTTTGACCCTGGGAGTCACCTTCCCGTAATCTTGTTCAGTCGCTACTCGGCGATAGTGCCCAGCCGCGTCCGGATTCAGGATGCCGGCGGGACCCGAGTCAGCAACCACACCAGACCAGTCGCGTCCGCAGCACTGTGGCGCGAGCACGTTCGAAGAAGCAAGGGGTAGCCGTCCGATGGCAACGTACGCGATCGTCAAGACCGGCGGTAAGCAGTACAAGGTCGCTGAAGGCGACCTCGTCAAGGTCGAGAAGATCGAGGGTGAGCCCGGCGCTGCTGTCTCGCTTGCCCCGGTCCTCGTCGTCGACGGATCCGAACTGACCACCGACGCCGACAAGCTGGCCAAGGTCTCGGTCACCGGCGAGATCGTCGAGCACACCAAGGGGCCGAAGATCCGCATCCACAAGTTCAAGAACAAGACCGGGTACCACAAGCGCCAGGGCCACCGTCAGAAGCTGACGGTCGTCAAGGTCACCGGCATCAAGTAAACCGAGCTTCGAGCTTCAACCCCAGGAGGGTTCGTCATGGCACACAAGAAGGGCGCATCCAGCTCCCGTAACGGTCGCGATTCGAACGCACAGCGACTCGGCGTCAAGCGCTTCGGTGGCCAGGCCGTCAACGCCGGCGAGATCATCGTGCGCCAGCGCGGCACCCACTTCCACCCCGGCGTGAACGTGGGACGCGGCGGCGACGACACGCTGTTCGCCCTCGCGGCCGGTGCCGTCGAGTTCGGTACCAAGCGCGGTCGCAAGACCGTCAACATCGTTCCGGCTGCGGCAGACGCCTGATCTGCCGTCCGGTAACGGACACCGCGGGACCAGCTCCCGCGACATACTCCCAATAGGGGCGGGCCAGGGTCGCACACCCTGACCCGCCCTTGTTGCGTTGATCACCAGGTTTGTTTTTTAGGACGAGAGAAGGTCCACCCATGTCCCGCTTCATCGACCGGGTGGTGCTGCACGTCAGCGCCGGCAAGGGCGGCAACGGCTGCGCCTCCGTCCACCGCGAGAAGTTCAAGCCGCTCGGCGGCCCCGACGGCGGTAACGGAGGAAACGGCGGCGATGTCGTCCTCGAAGTCGACCGGAACGTCCACACCCTGCTCGACTTCCACTTCCACCAGCACGCCAAGGCGACCAACGGTGCCCAGGGCGCCGGCGGCCACCGCAACGGTGCCAACGGCGGCGACCTCGTCCTGAAGGTTCCCGACGGCACCGTCGTACTCGACCGTGACGGCCGCATCCTCGCCGACCTCGTGGGCACCGGCACGCGTTTCGTCGCCGCGCACGGCGGTCGCGGTGGTCTCGGCAATGCCGCACTCGCGTCGAAGGCACGCAAGGCCCCCGGCTTCGCGCTCCTCGGTGAGGAAGGCGAGGAACTCGACCTCGTCCTCGAACTGAAGTCCGTCGCCGACGTCGGCCTCGTGGGCTTCCCCTCGGCCGGCAAGTCGTCGCTCGTGTCGGTGCTGTCGGCCGCCAAGCCGAAGATCGCCGACTACCCGTTCACCACCCTCGTGCCGAATCTCGGTGTGGTGCAGTCGGGCGACACGACCTTCACCGTCGCCGACGTGCCCGGCCTGATCCCCGGCGCCAGTGAGGGTCGCGGCCTCGGCCTCGACTTCCTCCGTCATCTCGAGCGCTGCGCCGTGCTCGCGCACGTTGTCGACTGCGCGACCCTCGAACCCGGCCGCGACCCGATCTCCGACATCGACGCGCTCGAGGCCGAACTCGCCGCCTACCAGCCTGCGCTGTCGGGCGACAGCGGACTCGGCGACCTCGCCGAGCGCCCCCGCATCGTCATCCTCAACAAGGCCGACGTGCCCGACGCGAAAGAACTCGCCGAGTTCGTCACCCCCGAACTCGAGGCCCGTGGCTGGCCGGTCTTCACGATCTCGGCCGTGAGCCGCGACGGCCTGCGTCCGCTGACGTTCGCCCTCGCGAGGATGGTCGACGAGTACCGGGCGGCGCATCCGCCGGCCGCGCCCACCCGCCCGGTGATCCGTCCCGTCGCCCGCGACGAGGAGGCCTTCACCGTGGTCCGCGATCCCGAGGTGCCCGGCGGATTCATCGTGCGGGGCACCCGTCCCGAGCGGTGGGTGCGCCAGACGGCCTTCGACAACGACGAGGCCGTGGGTTACCTCGCCGACCGACTCGCCCGTCTCGGCGTCGAGGACAAGCTCGTCAAGCTCGGCGCGGAACCCGGATGCTGGGTCACCATCGGCGAGGTCGGCTTCGAGTGGGAACCGCAGACGCAGGCCGGCGTGGACGTCGTGCCCACCGGTCGCGGCACCGATGCCCGTCTCGACCAGGTCGACCGCGTCGGCGCTGCCGAGCGTCGTCACGCGAAGAAGGTGCGCCGCGGCCTGGCCACCGACGACGAGTTCGAGTAACCGTCCGCGCGTCCCCACCGTTCAGGAAGCCCGAAGCGTACCGAGGAGAACATGAGCGACACCCGGGAGGTCGTCTCCCACGCCCGCAGCGTAGTGGTCAAGATCGGCTCGTCGGCGATCACGAGCCTGGTGGGTGGACTCGACCGTGGCCGGCTCGATCGTCTCGTCGATGCCATCGAGGCCCGCATCCGCACGGGTTCGAGTGTCATCGTGGTCTCCTCGGGTGCGGTCGGTGCCGGGCTCGCACCGCTCGGTCTCACGAGTCGGCCGCGTGATCTCGCGACGAAGCAGGCCGCGGCCAGCGTCGGGCAGCTCACCCTCGCCCACGCCTGGGGCACCTCCTTCGCCCGCTACGACCGCACGGTGGGCCAGGTGCTCCTCACCGCCGACGACATCGGCCGGCGCACTCAGCACCGCAACGCGCAACGCACCCTCGACCGGCTGCGTTCACTCGGGGCGGTGCCGGTGGTCAACGAGAACGACACCGTCGCGACCGTCGAACTGCGCTTCGGCGACAACGACCGGCTCGCTGCACTCGTCGCGCATCTCATCGGCGCCGACGCGCTGATCCTGCTGTCCGACGTCGACGGCTTGTACGACGGGGATCCCCGCAAGGGCTCCGCGAACCTCATCCCCGAGGTCCGCACCCCCGAGGATCTCGACGGTGTGGTCGCCGGGTCGGGCGGCGCGCTGGGCACCGGTGGCATGGCGTCGAAACTGTCCGCGGCCCGCCTCGCGGCGGACTCCGGCGTGCCGGTGCTGCTCGCCGCGGCCTCCCAGGCCGATCGTGCGCTGGGCGCCGCCGACGTCGGCACGGCCTTCGCGGCCCGCCCACAGCGTCTGTCGGCGCGGCGTTTCTGGGTGAGGCACGCCGCCGACGTCCACGGTTCGCTGTATCTCGACGAGGGTGCCGTGCGGGCCGTGATGGAGCGGCGACGCTCGTTGCTCGCCGCCGGAATCACCGGCACCAGTGGCGGTTTCCACGCCGGCGACGTCGTCGGCATCGTCGCGCCCGACGGCCGCACGGTCGCGCGCGGGGTGGTGGCCTACGACGCGTCCGAACTCGATTTCATGATCGGCTTCTCGACCGGTCAGCTACCGCCGGATCTCCAGCGACCCGTCGTGCACGCCGACGACCTCGTCCGGGTGGTCTGAGAACCTCACGAAGTCGGTGCGGTCACCGCGTCGGCCAGGAAGGCGAGGGTCTCCGAGGTACCCGCCTCGAGCTTGAGGGTCGCCAGCGCATCCCCGCGGGTGGGGCCACGATTGATCACCACCACCGGGATGTTCCGCTGCACGGCGCGACGTACGAACCGCAACCCCGACTGCACCGTCAGTGAACTCCCGGCGACCAGCAGGGCGTCGGCACCGTCCACCACCGAGAAGGCGAGATCGACGCGCGGGCGCGGCACCGTCTCCCCGAAGTACACGATGTCGGGTTTGAGCATCCCGTCGCAGCGCTCGCAGTCGACGACGACGAAGTCCTCGGTGTCGGTGACCACCGCGTCCGCATCGGGGGCGACCTCGAGACCGGTCGTCGCGCGCATCCGGTCGTCGAATCCCGGATTGGCCGCGCACAGCCGTTCGTGCAGCGTGAACCGCGAGATGAGGTGTTCGCACGACAGGCATCGGACCTGCGCGTAGGTGCCGTGCAGGTCGACGACCTGCCGGCTGCCGGCCTTCGTGTGCAGCAGGTCGACGTTCTGGGTGATCACGCCGACGACCGAACCGGCGCGTTCGAGGGCCGCGAGCGCCCGGTGCCCGAGATTCGGGCGGGCGGCGTCCATGTGCTTCCAGCCGACGTGGTTGCGGGCCCAGTAGCGTTGCCGGAACTCCGCGTCGCCGACGAACTGCTGGTAGGTCATCGGGTTGCGGGGCGGCGAGTCCGGTCCGCGATAGTCGGGGATACCGGAGTCCGTCGACAGCCCGGCGCCGGTGAGAACAGCGATCCGACGGCCGTGCAGGAGAGTGGGCAGGTCGTCGGAACGGAGTGGAACGTCGATCACTCCTTCTACGGTAGGCCGCTTCCGGGAACCGGTGCCGCGGGCAGCAGCGCGCGGACCGCATCGATGGTGTCGGCGTCGGCGGCCGACTTGTCGGGCCGGTACCGCAGCACCCGTGCGAAGCGCAGCGCCACCCCGCCCGGATAGCGGCTGCTCGTCTGCACTCCGTCGAGTTCGATCTCGACGACGATCGCGGGTCGCAGGTGGACGGTGTGCTCGTCGCGGTGTGTCTCGTGGCGTGGGAATTCCTCTGTCTGCCACTGCAGCAGCGCGTCGGTGAGTCCCTTGAACGTCTTCCCGACCATGATCGGCGGACCACCGTCGGGGTCGCGGGCACCGAGGTGCAGGTTGGACAGGAAGCCGGTGCGGCGCCCGTAACCCCATTCGGCGGCGAGCACCACGAGATCCAGGGTGTGCTCGGGTTTGACCTTCTGCCAGGCTCGGCCCCGGCGGCCGGCGGTGTAGGTCGATGTGAGCGACTTCACCATGACGCCCTCGTGACCGTTGCCGAGCGAGTCACCGAGGTGCGCCTCGGCGCTGTCGGCGTCCGGAGCGACGAGCGTGGGGATGCGGTGCTCACCCGCGACGCGGGCGAGATGGTCGCGACGCACCGACAGCGGCTCGTCGAGCAGGTCGGCGCCGTCGAGGTGCAGGCAGTCGAAGAAGTACGGGTGGAGAAGCAGTTCGCGTTCGGAGCGGGCACCGAACCGGCTCATGGTCTCCTGGAACGGTCGGGGACGGCCGGCATCGGTGAGCGCGAGTGTCTCGCCGTCGAGTACGACACTGCGGCACGGCAGCGCCCGGACGAGTTCGACCAGTTCGGGGACCGATGCGGTGATGTCGCGCAGCGTGCGGGTGAAGATCCACACCGCGTCCTCGTGGCGGTGCACCTGGATGCGTGCACCGTCGAGTTTGTACTCCACGCTCACCGCCCCGTCGAACTCGATGAGTGCCGCCTCGAGCGACTCGGCGGGTGAGGCGAGCATCGGCCGGACCGGTCGGCCGAGCTCCAGGCCGAACTCCGCCAGCGCGTCGACACCACCCTCGAAGGCCGCCGCTGCGGCCTGCGCGAGTCGGCCCGACAACATCACCGCCCGACGGACCGGTTCGACGGGGAGACCGGCTGCCGCTGCGACCGCATCGGTCATCACCCCTTCGAGCGCGCCCTGCCGCAGCTCACCGCCGAGGAGCGCGACGAGGAAACGCTGCTCGGCCTCGGTGGCCCGTCCGAACAGATCCAGGAGCAGTTGCTGCCGCGCGGAGGTGGATCCGGAACCGGAGATGCCGGCGAGGCGGTCGAGCAAGCCGGACACCTCGTCGACGTCGAGCACGGGATCGTCGGCGACCGGTGCGGAGAGGCCGGCGAGGGTGCGGAAACCGACACCCAGGCGACCCTGGGTCATCTCTCCGGACAACCATGAGACCACCGCTTCGACCTCGTGAGGTTCGGCGCGCCCGAGTAATTCCCGCAGCAGATCGATCTTGGTGCGTCGTGACCGTGTGGCGGCGACGGCGACGGAGGTGTCGACAACCGAGTGCAGCAGCATCGCTTCGACGTTAGCGCCCGGACGTGCCACGCGGAGGAAATCGTGCGCCGGGGTGTATTTCCGCACGGGGGTGGGAATCGAGAGGCCAGGATGGTGCACAGGACGCCTCCACGCAGGGAGGGACGGGAGACGCGGATGAGCAAGGACGCCGATGCAGTCGAACTCGACGTGGACGGTCGCACGGTGCGCATCTCGCACCCCGAGCGCGTGTACTTCCCCGAGATCGGGGCGACCAAGCTCGACCTCGCGAACTACTACCTGAGCGTGGGGGAGGGGATCGTCCGGGCACTCCGCGAACGGCCCTGCATGCTGCACCGGTTCCCCGACGGGCTCGAAGGGCGGAAGGTACACCAGAAGCGTTTGCCGCGCGGGGCTCCGGACTGGGTCGAGACCGTGCGGGTGCACTTCCCGCGCTACGACCGCGATGCCGACGAACTGTGCGTGACCCATCTCGCCGACGTCGTGTGGGCCGTGCAGATGTCCACCGTGGAGTTCCATCCGTGGAACTCGCGGCGCAGCGACGTGGAGCGACCCGACGAGTGGAGGATCGACCTCGATCCGATGCCCGACTGCGATTTCGACCGGGTCCGGCGTGTCGCGAAGGTGGCGCACGAGGTGCTCGACGAACTCGGTGCCGTGGGCTGGCCGAAGACCTCGGGCGGCGACGGCCTGCACGTCTACGTCCGGATCGCGCCGGAATGGGAGTTCGACGACGTCCGAAGGGCCGCATGGGCTTTCGCGCGGGAGGTGGAACGACGCGCGCCCGGCGACGTGACGACGGCATGGTGGCGCAAGGAACGCGACCCGTCGGCGGTCTTCGTCGACTACAACCAGAACTCGCGCGACCACACGATCGCCAGTGCCTATTCGGTCCGCGGTGTGTCGGAGGCGACGGTCTCCACTCCGGTGCGGTGGGAGGAGATCGACGACCTCGAACCGCGGGACTTCACGATCCGGACCGTGCCGAAGCGGTTCGAGGAACTCGGCGACCTGCACTCGGGTATCGACGACGCGGTCTTCTCCCTCGATCCGCTCCTGGAATGGGCGGAACGCGACGAGAAGCCGTCGGAGTGAGCCCTATGGCCCGGTAACGGTGGCCCGGTAGACGTGGCCTAGTAGCCGGCGCTGGGATCGACGACCCCGATCGGCACGAGGCCGGATGCGAAGCGTGTGACGTTCTCGATCACGTGCTCGAGATAGGCCGGGATGCGCAGCGGGGGTGGATTGGCGTCGTGGGGAGTGATCACGGCGTTGGGGAGCGTCCACAACGGATGATCCTCGGGGAGCGGTTCGGGATCGGTGACGTCGAGCCCTGCACCACCGATCGCGCCGGATCGGAGAGCGGCGACGAGGGCGTCGGTGTCGACGAGATCGCCCCGGGCGATGTTGACGACCCACGCCGTGGACTTCATCGCTGCGAGCTCGGTTGCGCCGACGAGCTGCTCGACGTCGAGAGTGGCCGTCGCGGAGATGACGAAATGATCTGCCAGAGGCCATATCTCGTCGATACGTTCGACGGGGAACGTCTCGATGGCTCCCGGCACGGGACGACCGCTGCGGGTGACGGCGAGCGCGCGCGCCCCCAGCGCGGCCAGCATCGGGATCAGCGCCCGGCCGACACCCCCGGCGCCGATGATCCCGACCGTCGCGCCGCGGAGGGTGCCGACGACCGGCGCGAGACTCTCGGGTGTCCACGAGGTGGCCGCCAGATGGGCCGGCAGGGCCCGGACCCCGGCGAGCAGGAGCAGGAGCGCGTGCTCGGCGACGGTCGTGGAGTAGGCCGCGGCCGCCGACGTCCAGGTGACGCGAGGATGGGCCTTGACGACGCCCTGCGACAGCCAGTACTCGACACCGGCGGACGGTAGCTGCACCCAGCGGACGGAGGCGGGGAGGACCTCGGGGAAGTCCTGCGGCCCGGCCGTCCAGACGAGCGCGTCGGGGGTCTCCTCGAGTCCGCAGGGCACGCCGCCCCCGCCCGTGACCGCCCGTTCGAAACGGGGGTCGCGCTCGGGGCCGACAGCGATGCGGGGCGCACGCTCGGGAGTCATGGTCTCGACTCTAAGCGTCCGCCCCGCATCGGTCACGTGGTTACCGCGCTCAGGCGGGTTCGACGATCAACGGGTACACACCGTTCTCGTCGTGCACCTCACGGCCGGTGACCGGGGGATTGAAGACGCACAGCATGCGCATGCGCGTTTCGGGGAGCACGCGGTGACGCTCGTGTCCGTTGAGCAGGTACATCGTGCCCGGAGCGAGGTCGTACTCCACGTCGTTGTCGAGGTCCTGGAGCTTGCCGGTGCCCTCGACGAGCCACACGGCCTCGACGTGGTTGGCGTAGTGGAACTCGTTGACGGTGCCGGGTTCGATGGTGGTCTCGTGGAACGAGAAGCCCACCTTGTCGCCGGCGAGGACGATGCGCTTGCTGCGCCACTGGCCGTCCTCCGAGACGACGTCGCGCTCGGTGCCGGTGATCTCTTCTGTCGTACGAACGATCATGGGTGTCGAAAGTCCTTCTTCTGCAAGTGGGTTCGGAACGGGCGGAGCGGGGGACCGCTCAGGAACGGACCTTGGCGGTCGCTTCCGCCAGGATGTTCAGCCCGAACTCGAGTTCGTCGTCGGTGATGGTCAGCGGCGGCAGCAGCTTGACGACCTCGTCCGACGGACCGGAGGTCTCGGCGAGCAGACCCTCTTCGAAGGCCAGGGCGCAAACCTTGTCGGCGTCCTCCGGCTTGTCGAAGACCAGGCCCTGGACCAGGCCGCGGCCGCGGGTCGAGACGCCGTCGAACATGTCCGACAGGTTCATGAAGGTCTGACGGATGCGCTCGCCCTTGCGCAGGGTGTCGCGCTCGAGCTTGTCGTCGGCCCAGTAGTGCTCGAGGGCGGCAGCCGCCGTCACGAAAGCCGGGTTGTTGCCGCGGAAGGTGCCGTTGTGCTCGCCCGGGCCCCACACGTCGAGCTCACGCTTGAACAGGGTGAGCGCCAGCGGCATTCCGTATCCGCCGATCGACTTCGACAGGGTCACGATGTCGGGCGTGATGCCGGCGATCTCGAACGAGAAGAACGGGCCGGTGCGGCCGCAGCCCATCTGCACGTCGTCGACGATCAGCAGGATGTCGCGTTCCTTGCACAGGTCGGCCAGAGCGCGAAGCCACTCGGGGCGAGCAACATTCACGCCGCCTTCACCCTGCACGGTCTCGACGATGACCGCGGCCGGACGGTTCAGGCCGCTGCCCGCGTCGTCGAGGACGCGCGAGAACCACTGGAAGTCCTCGGTGACGCCGTTGAAGTAGTTGTCGAACGGCATCGGCGTGGCGTGGACGAGGGGGATACCCGCGCCGGCGCGCTTCATCGAGTTACCGGTCACCGACAGCGCACCCAGGGTCATGCCGTGGAAAGCGTTGGTGAAGTTGATGATCGACTCGCGACCGGTCACCTTGCGGGCGAGCTTGAGCGCCGCCTCGACGGCGTTCGTGCCGGTCGGGCCGGGGAACTGGACCTTGTAGTCCAGGCCGCGCGGCGCGAGCACGTGCGACTCGAAGGTCTCGAGCAGCTTGCGCTTGGCGACGGTGTACATGTCGAGGCCGTGGGTGACGCCGTCGCTCATGATGTAGTCGACCAGGGCCGACTTGAGAACCGGATTGTTGTGGCCGTAGTTCAGGGCTCCGGCGCCGGCGAAGAAGTCGAGGTAGTCCTTGCCGTCCTCGCTGCGCAGCCAGGATCCCGATGCCTTGTCGAAAACGGCGGGCCAGCCGCGGCTGTAACTCCGGACCTCGGATTCGAGGTGCGAGAAAATCGCAGTATCGGGCTTACTGGTGGTCTCGGGCTTGTTTTCCAGGATGGTCATGTCGTGGTCCTCCTGTGATTATTCGAGAATTATGAAGATGTCGTGCGCACACGCGCTGCGATCATTCGCCGATGGTGTAGAGATCCTCCGCCAGATGTGAATCGGGGAAATCGTCGGGCGCGAACAACTCGGTGCGAGTGATATGCGTTCCGCGGCGACGCGCGAGAGCGGTGAACATTGCGATCGACGCTTCGTTGTCGGGACTCACCGTCGTTTCCAGACGGGTCACGCCGAGCGGCTCGAGTCGGTCGAGCAGAGCGTCGAGCATGCGGCCGGCCACTCCACGTCCACGCTGGTCTGCGTCGACTGCCACCTGCCAGACGAACAGGGTGTTCGGGGAGTCGGGACGGCGGTAGCCGGTCACGAATCCCACGGGGCGATCGGTGTCGTCCGTTGCGACGACCGATGTGTCGGCGAAATCGCGACACCACAACACATATGCGTAACCGGAATTGACGTCGAGAACCTGCGAATCACGCGCGATCTGCCAGAGTCGTCTACCGTCGGCGATACGCGGACGCCGGAATTCGATTGCAGCCGGCTCACTACCGGACTCGGTTGCGGCCACCTCCGAAGAGGTGGTCGCGGTATTCGATTCAGCCGAGTCGGGGGTCGGGGTACTTCTTTCCTTGACGGGCCTCATATGTCCTTTCAACCTAACAACTTCCGGTGTCGAGATCACGCCCGTGTCCGGAATCGGGATCGGAACCCTGTGGTCCGTGCAGGTCGAGCGCATGTTGTGATGCCGGTCACAAACATGTTACGTCGGTCCTCCTCGTGGCGATTACTTCGGGCTCGCGAGTGCGTACGGCAACACCGCGTCGGCTCCCGCCGCGACGAGAGTTCTCGCCGCCATCGTGAACGTCCAGCCGGTGTCGGTCACCGCATCGACGAGAAGGATCGGACCACTCGACCCGAGGTTGTCGGGTCGCTCCCACGCATCGATCAGTGCGGCGACCCGATATGCCGAGTTCGCTGCCGTCGGCTCCGTATTCCCGCTTCGGCGTCGCAATACACCTAGATCTCGTAATCGTCCGATTTGTGCCAATCGGAACGCGAGTGACTCGACGAGCAGGGGATGTGTGGGGGAGTCCATGGCCATGACGGCGGTGGGCCGCTCCTCCCAGTCCCACGCGGCGAGCACCGCGATCGACGCGTCGACCACCGCCTTCGGCACTTCGCGGTCCGGTCCGTCGAGCAGTTCGCGCAGTCGCGGTCCCCATCCCAGATCCGACAGCCTGCCCAGCACTCGCCCGGGGTGCGGACCGTCCGTGATCCGGCCCGACAGCGGGATCCCGAGGGTCGACATTCCCGTGGGCCACTGCCGGCGCGGCGGCAGATCCACACCGGGGCGTTCGAGCCGAGCGCGGGTGCGGGCGACCTCGTCGTCGCCGACGGACGTCTCCCACCGGGAGCCGATGCAGTTGTCGCACCGGCCGCAGCCGGGGCCTCCGGCGGTGTGATCGCAGCCGGGGCCTCCGGCGGTGTGATCGCAGCCGGGGCCTCCGGCGGTGTGATCGCAGCCGGGGCTCCGGGTGTCGAGATCGGGGTCGTCGAGCTGACGGCGGAGGAAGACCATGCGGCATTCGGTGGTGCGTTCGTATTCGAGCATCGCCTCCTGTTCCGCGGCGCGCGCCTCCTCGAGCCGCCCGTAGCGCTCCTCGTCGTACATCCAGGGCTGCCCGGTGGCGATCCAGCCACCCTTGACCCTCTTCACCGCTCCGTCGACGTCGAGGACCTTGAGGACCATCTCCAGGCGGGAGCGCGTGAGGTCGACCCGCGGTTCGAGCGCGGGTGTCGATACCGGCCGTTCGGTATCGAGCGCTGCGATCACACGGCGTACGAGTGCCTCGTCCGGGAAGGCGACCGAGGCGAACCACTGCCAGATCCGGCGGTCCTCCGGGCCGGGGAGCAGAACCACCTCGGCGCGTTCGGTGGAGCGACCCGCACGCCCGACCTGCTGGTAGTAGGAGATCGGGGACGAGGGAGCGCCGAGGTGCACCACGAAGCCGAGGTCGGGCTTGTCGAAGCCCATGCCGAGTGCCGAGGTCGCGACGAGCGCCTTGACCTTGTTGTCGAGGAGATCGGCCTCGAGCTGTTCACGTTCGGTCGGTTCGGTCTGACCGGTGTATGCCGCCACTGCAAAGCCGTGGTCGGTGAGCAGCGCCGCGAGGTCGCGGGCGGCGGAGACCGTCAGCGCGTACACGATGCCCGAGCCCGGCAGATCCTTCAGATGTTGCGCGAGCCATGCTGCGCGTCGTGCCGGTTCGTCGATCCGCACCACCGACAGGTGCAGCGACGGACGGTCGAGGCCGCCGCGCAGCACGAGCGTGCCGTCGGAGCCGGAATTGCTGCTTCCACCGAGGTCGCTGCCTCCGCCGACACCGAGCTGGGCGGCGATGTCGGCGACCACCCGGTCGTTGGCGGTCGCGGTCGTCGCCAGGACCGGGATGTCGTCGCCGAGTTCGGCGACGAGGGTGCGGATGCGGCGGTAGTCGGGCCGGAAGTCGTGACCCCAGTCCGACACGCAGTGCGCCTCGTCGACGACCACCAATCCGGCGTCGCGGGCGAGGGAGGGCAAGACCTGGTCGCGGAAGTCGGGGTTGTTGAGGCGTTCGGGGCTGACGAGGAGGACGTCGACCTCACCCGCCGCGATCCGCTCGTGGATCGCCGCCCATTCCGTCACGTTGCCGGAGTTGATGGTCGCGGCGTGGACGCCCGCCCGCTCGGCGGCCGCGACCTGGTTGCGCATCAGGGCGAGCAGCGGCGAGACGATCACCGTGGGACCGCGGCCCTGCCGGCGCAGCAGTTTGGCGGAGATGAAGTAGACGGCCGACTTTCCCCAGCCTGTGCGCTGGACGACGAGGGCGCGGCGACGGTGTACCACGAGCGCCTCGATCGCGACCCATTGGTCGTCGCGCAGCCGGGCATCGGGGCCTGCCAGCTCGCGGAGGAGGTGCTCGGCATCGTCGCGCAACAGGTCGGTGGAGTTCGTCATGCTGCAATCGTGCCCGACGACGTTCCGTCACGGCGACGGTGAACGGTTCTCCGGGGGCGGCGAACGGTACTGACGCGGCGGCGAACGGGGATACCGTAGAGATGGCGACGGAGTGGCTCTCACGAAAGAGGGTGGCACCCAGTGTCAGTCGGCGTGGCAGAGATCATGATGTAAAAGCTTGCGAAACAACAACTTCCGATTGCATCGATCTTGGAGTGCGACTCGTGGCACTCTGTGTCCGAATTGGTGACGGCGATCGCTGATCCGGACCGAGTGTGATGAGCGGATCATCCGCGTCGCTATGGTCGTCGTCATGTACGCAGCCCTTTCATCCCCCGCAGCGCCGTCTGTGGAGTCGGTCGTCGTGACCCCGGCCGAGACTCGGGTACGTCATGAGACCTACCGCAAGAAGATCGTGTCGGCTCAGGACGCCGTCCAGTGGATTCGCCCCGGCGACACGGTCGCCATCAGCGGCTTCGCCAGCGCAGGCACCCCGAAGGCAGTGACCCCGGCCCTCGCCGAACACATCCGGCGCACGCGGGCGACCGGCGGCGACTTCCGGATCAACCTGCTCACCGGAGCGTCGGTGGCCTCCGACACCGAGCGCATGCTCGCCGACGTCGACGGAATCGCGCTGCGTATGCCGTACCAGGCAGAGCCCACCGCCCGAGGGCGGATCAACGAAGGCCGGATGGACTACGTCGACATACACCTGTCGCACGTCGCCCAGCAGGTCTGGGAGGGCTACTACGGACACATCGACGTCGCCGTCGTCGAGATCTCCGGCATCACGGAGACGGGCGAGCTGATCCCCGCCACGTCCATCGGTAACAACAAGACCTGGCTCGACGTCGCCGAGAAGGTGATCCTCGAGGTCAACTCGTGGATCCCCGCCGCCATGGACGGCGTGCACGACGTCTACTACGGCACCGCGCTTCCCCCGAACCGTCGTCCGATCGACCTCACCGACGTCGAGGACCGCATCGGCCAGCCCTACTTCCGGATCGATCCGGAACGCGTCGTCGCGGTCGTCGAGACCGACCGTCCCGACAGCGCCACCGCGCTCACGGCGCCCGACGCCACCAGCCGGGCCATCGCCGACCACGTCCTCGACTTCTTCGCGCACGAGGTCGCCGCGGGACGGCTGCCCGCCGACACGCTGCTTCCGCTGCAGTCGGGTGTCGGCAACGTCGCCAACGCCGTTCTCGCCGGTCTCGACAGCGGACCGTACCGGGGGCTGACCTGCTACTCGGAGGTCATCCAGGACGGCATGCTCGACCTCGTCAAACACGGCACCGTCCGGTTCGCCTCGGCGACTTCCCTCGCACTGTCCGAAGCGGGGCTGAACGACTTCGTCGAGAACATCGACTTCTACCGCGACCACATCATGTTGCGGCCGCAGGAGATCAGCAACCACCCCGAGATCGTCCGCCGACTCGGCATCATCGCCATGAACGGCATGCTCGAAGCCGACGTGTACGGCAACGTCAACTCCACCCACGTGATGGGCACCCGCAT
Source organism: Rhodococcus sp. 2G (assembly GCF_001886355.1). NCBI lineage: Bacteria > Bacillati > Actinomycetota > Actinomycetes > Mycobacteriales > Nocardiaceae > Rhodococcus > Rhodococcus sp. 2G. Next base: position 1,177,749 of record NZ_CP018063.1, read on the forward strand.
CATGAACGGCATCGGTGGCTCCGGCGACTTCGCGCGCAACGGCTACCTGTCGATGTTCCTGAGCCCGCCGACGGCCCGCGACGGCGCGATCTCGTCGATCGTCCCGATGGTGCCGCACGTCGACCACACCGAGCACGACGTGCAGGTCATCGTGACCGAACAGGGTCTCGCCGATCTGCGCGCACTGTCCCCCCGCCGTCGGTCGCGGGTCGTCGTGGAGCGCTGCGCGCATCCCGACTACCGCGCCGAACTGCTCGACTACATCGAGCGCGCAGAAGCCACCCCCGGAGCAGGTCACACCCCGCACCTGCTCGGTGAGGCGTTCTCCTTCCACGAGCGTTACCAGCGCACGGGGACCATGCACGCGTCCTGATCGACGCGGCGACGAACACGGTCGGTCCCGGCACCACACCACGGTGCCGGGGCCGACCTTTCTCGTCCGTCCGGCTCAGCGGATCGGCGCCGGATCGATCTCCTGCTGCGGGAGCGTCGCGGAGATCGTCGCCGTGATGTCCTGCAGCGGGGTCGGCCCGGATCCGTCGGGCACGGTCAAGGCCACGTAGACCGGACGGTCGACGGCGAACCACGTACTCGCCGGGATGCCCTGCTCGGCCCCCGACACCTCGAACCACTGCACGTCGTCGATCACCTGCAGCGCCGCCGCTCGGTCGAACTGGTCGGGCCGGTCGAGACCGCAACGCAGGACGACCTCCTCGCCGTCGTCCGACTGCCAGGCCGCAGCACCCACCGGTGCCGGATCGGCCAGTTCGGCGCGCGTGTAGTCGCCGAGCTCCTCCGGCAGCGCGTCGAGCAACTGCGAGCAGGATTCGGATTCCGCCTCCGGAGCGGGCACGGGACCGAGACCCACGGGTGTATTCACCGGTGACTGCGACACGATCACGGCCGCCACCACCACTCCGACCAGCAGGGCGACGGGCAGTGCGATCGCCGTGGCGATCAGAGCGGGACTGCGTCGCATCCCGTCCGATCCGGGTGCCTCGACGGGGGCGTCGTCGGAAGGTTCGCGATCGGAAGCAGAGGTGTCGTTCATCGTGTCCAGCATCCGGGCTCGGGGACAGGGGGCGGTAGCGTGATCGAACGTAGCAGGGCACGTGCCGGCTCTCTCCCACCGCCGACCGAGAAAGAGGCGACCGTCACCGTGACGAACCCGAGCGGACCCACCGTCGCCGACATCGGCGAATTCCCCGTGATCGAGCGCGCGGTGAGAGCACGGCGGCAACCCGACAGCACACTCGTCGGGCCGGGCCACGACGCAGCCGTCGTGACAGCATCCGACGGGCGCATCGCGATCTCGACCGACATGCTGGTCGAAGGACGTCACTTCCGGTTCGACTGGTCGAGCCCGGAAGAGGTCGGACGCAAGGCGGTCGCCCAGAACGGAGCCGATGTCGCCGCGGTCGGCGCCCGCCCCACGGCCTTCGTCGTCGGCCTCGGTTGTCCGCCCGAGACTCCCGTCGCCGTGCTCGACGGCATCTCGGCGGGCATCGGGGAGGCTGCGGAGGAGATCGGCGCCGGAGTCGTGGGAGGCGATCTCGTGCAAGCGGGTCAGGTGATCGTCTCGGTCACCGCGCTCGGCGAACTCGACGGACGGCCACCGCTGCTCCGCTCCACCGCCCGCCCCGGCGACGTCGTCGCCCTCGCCGGTCGCACCGGTCGTTCCGCGGCGGGTCTGGCCCTGCTGCTGGCCGGCAACCGGGACTTCCCCGAACTCGTCGCGGCGCATCGTGTGCCCACTCCGCCCTACGCCGCAGGTCCTGCAGCGGCCGCAGCAGGCGCCCACGCATGCACCGACATCTCCGACGGTCTCGTCGCCGATCTCGAGCACATCTGCACGGCTTCGGAGGTCGCGATCGACCTCGACTCCGGTGCGCTCGCTCCCGACACGCAACTCCGCGAGACCGGTCGGGTGCTGGCGGCCGACCCGTGGGAATGGATCCTCACCGGCGGCGAGGACCATGCTTTCGCAGCGTGCTTCCCCCGCGAGGTCGCACTGCCGGACGGATGGCGGCCGATCGGCGTGGTCCTGGAAGGCTTCGGCGTCACCGTCGACGGGCAGCGCCGCGACGGATCCGGAGGCTGGGAGAGCTTTGCGGCGGGCGCTGGTCACTAGGGCGACCACTTCGGGTGGGGTTCGCTCGAGATAGGTTCTGCAGTCATGGCTGTCTACGCACTCGGCGAGCGTGTCCCCGATATCCATCCCGACGCGTGGGTTCACCCCGACGCGGTCGTGATCGGCAACGTCACCCTCGGTGCCGGTGCCTCCGTGTGGCCCTCGGCGGTGCTGCGCGGGGACTACGGCACGATCACCGTGGGGGAGAAGACCAACATCCAGGACGGCACGATCATCCACTGCACCGCGATCGATGCCACCGTCATCGGCGCGCGGTGCGTCGTCGGGCACAACGCGCACATCGAGGGCTCCACGATCGGTGACGGCGCGCTGATCGGCTCGGGTTCGCTCGTCCTCAACGGATCGGTCATCGGCGCCGGGGCGCAGGTCGCCGCCGGCGCCCTGATCCCACCGCGCTTCGAACTTCCGCCCCGCCGCATGGCGATGGGCATCCCCGCGAAGGTCCGCGAGGGCTACGAGATCCCCGAGAACGAATTCGACCCCAACGCCGAGATGTATGCGGCGAACGCCGCCTACTACCGGACCGCTCTCCGCCGCATCGACCAGGAGTGACAGGTGGCCGACACCGTCGACACACAGTCCGCGGACGGGGGAGCGGACGAGCCCCGTGCCGGTCGGCCCCTGTCCGAACTCGTCGACCCGGGCTGGGCGCGAGCACTCGAACCCGTCGCAGGTGACATCACCGCGATGGGGCAGTTCCTCCGCGCCGAACTCGCCGCGGGCCGCAGTTACCTGCCGTCCGGTCCGAACGTGCTGCGTGCCTTCACACAGCCGTTCGAGTCCGTCCGCGTCCTGATCGTCGGGCAGGATCCCTATCCCACTCCGGGTCACGCTGTGGGACTGAGCTTCTCGGTGGCTCCGACCGTCCGGCCGATCCCGCGCAGTCTCGCCAACATCTACCGCGAGTACACCGACGATCTCGGTCTGCCGCAGCCCTCCACGGGCGACCTGTCGCCGTGGACCGAGCACGGTGTCCTGTTGCTCAACCGGGTCCTCACCGTCGCGCCGGGCCAGCCGGCCTCGCATCGCGGCAAGGGCTGGGAGGCCGTCACCGAGCAGGCGATCCGCGCGCTGGTCGCGCGCGGTACCCCGCTCGTCGCGATCCTGTGGGGCCGCGACGCGGCGACCCTCGAACCCATGCTCGGTGGTGTGCCCACCGTGAAGTCGGCGCACCCGTCCCCGCTGTCGGCCTCACGCGGATTCTTCGGGTCGCGTCCGTTCAGCCGCGCGAACGCCCTGCTCGTCGAGCAGGGCGGCGAACCGGTGGACTGGCGACTGCCCTGACCACCGATCCGCCGCCCGGATGTCAGGCGCGGGCCGAATCCCAGTCCGGACGCCGCTTGGCGACGAAGGCGTCGACACCCTCGATACCCGTGGGCGTCGTCGCGGCCGCGGAGATCGAGGCGGCTTCGGCATCGAGGTGGTCGGACAGCGATCGTCCGGCCGAGCCCGCCACGAGCGAGCGGATGGCGGCGTAGGACTGCGTGGGGCCGTGCGCGAGGGTTCGTGCGAGTCGCAACCCTTCGCTTTGGATCTCGCCGTCGGCGACGAGCCGGCTGAGCAGACCCAGGCGCACGGCTTCGTCGGCGCCGATCACGGCGTCGGTCATGATGATCTCCCGTGCCCGCGACGGGCCGACGATCCGCGGCAGGGTCCACGACATGCCGCCGTCGGGGGAGAAGCCGATCGACGGGTACGCGGCGCGCATCTTCGTGCCGGGGCCGGCGAGCGCGATGTCGGCGAGCAGCGCCAGGCTCATGCCGGCGCCGGCGGCCCAGCCGTGCACGGCGGCGACGACCGGCACGGCCGCCTTCTCCAGTGCGCGCACGAAGTCATGGAAGAGGTTCGCGATCTCGAGCAGGTGGGCGCCACGGTCCTCGGCCGCGGCGAATCCGTGGACGTTGCCGCCCGCGCAGAAGTTCGCACCCTCACCGACGAGCAGCACGGCGCCGATCTCCGGGCCTGCCGCACGCAGGGCTGCGATGCCCTGCTCCATCCCTGCGGGGGACAGGGAGGTGCCGTGCTCGGAGGTCGCCACGGCGATCCGCAGGACGCGGTCCTCCACGCTCACCAATGAACGGAGAGAGTCGCTGTCGGGGAAGGAAACTTGGTTCTCGGTCATTCCCGCACGATATCGGGCCGCAGGATCGAACGGCGAAGGCCCCCTGCGCAATCAGCGCAGGGGGCCTTCGCGACGACTCGACCGGGAATCAGCCGCGGACGACCTTGCCGGCCTTGAGGCAGGAGGTGCACACGTTCATCTTGCGGGTGTTGCCCGGTGCAACCTGAGCGCGCACGCTCTGGATGTTCGGGTTCCAGCGACGGTTGGTACGCCGGTGCGAGTGCGAGACCGACTTCCCGAAGCCGGGGCCCTTGGCGCATACGTCGCAGACGGCAGCCATGTCGCGAACTCCTTGTGTCTAGTGGATAGATCTTCTGTCTGTTGTTTCGCCTTGCGAACACGGGGAACGAGCCGCCCGTGCGAGGCAACCCGGCAAGCTTAGCGAACTCGAGGGCGGTTGGCCAAACCGGACGGTGCGACGACTCGCGGCTAACCTGTTCGCCAGGGCTCGGCACCGTGCGCAACGGTACCGATCGCAGAGGTGGACGATGCTCGCAGGACGAGGCGAAGGGGGTGGAATCGTTGCTCGGAGCCGAGGACACGGTGGACGGGCGGGCGCTGCGCCGGTGGGTCGAGTTCGGTGTGGAAGCGCTCGAACAGCGCCGAGCGGAGATCAACTCGCTCAACGTCTTCCCGGTACCCGACGGGGACACCGGAAACAATCTGCTGATCACCCTGCAGGCCGCGGCGGCCCGGATCGGCGGGCCCGTGGACGGCGCGCTCACCGCATCCGACGTCGCCGAAGGGCTCGCGCGTGGTGCCTTCGCCGGGGCGCGGGGCAATTCCGGGATCATCCTGGCACAGGCACTGCGCGGTCTCGCCGACGCGATCGCGGGACTGACGACGGTCGGCGCCCGGGACCTCGCCGCCGCCTTCTCCAACGCCGCGACGCTCGTGACCGGAGCGCTCAGCGCACCCGCGAAGGGCACCATCGTCAGCGTCCTCGAAGCTGCGGCCGAGGGCGCGACCCGCGTCGCCTCGGAGACGGATGCGACCGTGTGCGATGTCGCCGTCGCGAGTGCCGACGCCGCCGCCGACGCGCTGCAGCGCACCACCACCCAGCTCGACGTCCTCGCCGAGGCAGGGGTCGTCGACGCCGGCGGCCTCGGCCTGCTCGTGCTGCTCGACTGCCTGGTGGAGGTCACCACCGGAATACGGCCCGATCGCCGGATGGTGCTCGCCGGCACCTCGCGGCCTGTCGTCGAACCCGAGATCGTCGACGAACGTCACGACAGCGACCAGCAGGAGTACGAAGTGATGTATCTCGTCGGGAATTCCGACGACGCGCGCATGGATGCCTTGAGGTCCTCCCTCGACGCGCTCGGCGACTCGGTCGCGATCGTTTCCGGGGGATCGGGGTGCTGGTCCGTTCACGTGCACTGCTGCGAGCCCGGAGCTGCCGTGGAGGCCGGTCTCGCGGCGGGTTCGCTGAGCCGCATCGACATCACGTGCTTCGCGCTCGAGTCCGCGCGTCGCGGGTGCGGCGACGGTCCCGTCGCGCTGGGCACGGCTCCCGCCCGGGTCCGTGCCGAGTCGGCTGAGGAACAGTCCCGGGCGGTCCTCGCAGTGGTGGGCGGCGAGGGCGCGGCCGAACTGTTCGAGGCGGAGGGTGCCCGGGTGCTGCGGGCCGAGGAGATCTCAGCCCCGGACGAACTGCTCGAGGCGATCCGGGCACTGCCGAGCCGGGACGTCCTGGTGCTGCCCAACGGTGCGCTCTCCGCGCAGGACGTCGTCGCCGTGGGCGCCCGGGCGCGGCGGGACGACCGTGACGTGATGTTCCTGCCGTCCTCCTCCGTCGTCCAGGGGCTGGCCTCGTTGGCCGTGCACGATCCGATGCGCGCGACGGTCGACGACGCCTTCGCGATGTCGGAGGCGGCGTCGTGCGTGCGCTGGGGATCGCTGCGGTACGCGAACGAACGCGCGCTGACCTGGGTCGGAACGTGCGAGCCCGGCGACAGTCTCGGACTGGCCGGCCATGATGTCGTAGTGATCGAGCATGATCTGGTGACAGCGGGAGCGTCGCTGCTCGACAGGATTCTCGCCGCGGGCGGCGAGCTCGTGACGATGCTGGTCGGCGCCGACGCCCCCGACGGACTCGTCGAGCAACTGGCCGCCCACCTCGATCGCCGTCACCCGGAGATCGACGTGGTGGTCTACCAGGGCGGTCAGCGCGGCGACCTGCTGCAGCTCGGCGTCGAGTAGCCGGTGCGCCGCGAGGCCACCGCAGGAGTAGCGGAAGGGACGGCAGTGGCGACACTCGCGGACCGGCTCGATCATGTCCTCGGCCGCAAGACGGCGGACGCCTTGCACGACGCGTTCGGGATGACCACCGTCGAGGATCTACTGAGGCACTATCCGCACCGCTACGCCACCCAGGGCGCCGAACTCGGCGAGAGCCGGCCCGCGGAGGGCCAGCACATCACGATCATCGCGCGGGTCGAGTCGGCGCAGGAGGTGCCGATGAAATCCCGCGCCGGCAAACGCCTCGCGGTGCGGTTGCGCTCCGATCGCCACAGCATCGACGTCACCTTCTTCAACCCGCACCGGGTCAAGCACAACATCAAGCCCGGCGTGCGCGCGATGTTCTCCGGCACCGTGAAGTACTTCCGCGACAAGTGGAGCCTGACCCATCCGAGCTATCTCGTGCTGCCCGAACCGCGCGACGCCGAGGACCTGGTCTCGGCGACCCCCGCGCGGGTGCGGGGCGCCGGCGCCCTGGCGGGTCTCGCCCGCACCGCGCAGGACGGATCGGGAGTCGACATGTCGGTCTTCGACCGCGCGCTGATCCCGATGTACCGCGCGACCCGCGAGGTCGAGTCTTGGACCGTCATGCGCTGCGTGCGGCAGGTGCTCGACCAGCTCGACCACGTCGACGATCCGCTGCCCGAGTGGGTGCGCGACGAGCACGGCTTCGTGGGCCTCGACGAGGCGCTCCGCTCGATCCACCTGCCCGACGCGAAGCAGGAGATCGACCGGGCACGCGACCGTCTGCGGTTCGACGAGGCCGCCGCGGTGCAGCTCGTGCTCGCCGGACGCCGGCACGACGTCGAGGTGCGGTCGGCGCCGTCCTGCCCGCGCCGCGAGGGCGGGATCGCCGACGAGTTCGACCGGCGGCTGCCCTTCGAGCTGACGGCCGGGCAGCTCTCGGTGGCCGACGAGATCGCGGCCGATCTCGCACGCGAACACCCCATGAACCGGCTGCTCCAGGGCGAGGTCGGTTCCGGCAAGACCATCGTGGCGCTACGGGCGATGCTGCAGGTGATCGACTCCGGTCGGCAGTGTGCGTTGCTCGCACCCACCGAGGTGCTCGCGGCGCAGCACGCGCGCTCGCTCACGAAGATGCTGGGCGATCTCGCCGCGGCGGGCGAACTCGGCGCTCACGAACTCGCGACCCGCGTGACCCTGCTGACCGGCTCGATGGGGGTCGCACGCAAGCGGGCCGCGCTCAACGAGGCGGTGACGGGCGATGCCGGCATCGTCATCGGCACGCACGCGCTGATCGAGGACACGGTGCAGTTCTTCGACCTCGGCCTGGTGGTGATCGACGAGCAGCACCGCTTCGGTGTCGAACAGCGCGACGCTCTGCGCTCGCGGGGTCGCGACGGCGCGTCCCCGCACGTGCTGGTGATGACCGCAACACCCATCCCGCGCACCATCGCGATGACGGTGCTCGGCGACCTCGAGGTCTCGACCCTGCGCGAACTCCCCAGAGGACGGTCGCCGATCGTCAGCCGCGTGGTGCCGGCGAAGGTGCATCCGAAGTGGGTCGACCGCGCGTGGGAACGCATCCGCGAGGAGGTCGCCGAGGGGCGGCAGGCCTACGTGGTGTGTTCCCGCATCGGCGACGGCGATTCCGACGACGACGCGCTCTTCGATCCGGACGGGCCCGAGCCGTCGGGATCGGGGAAGGGCAAGCAGGCCCCGCCCGAAACCGTCTCTGTGCTCGAGCAGTTCGAGTTCCTCACTTCCGGTCCGCTGCGGGATCTGAGGGTGGGGCTGCTGCACGGTCGCCTCCCCGGCGACGAGAAGGACGCGGTGATGCAGGCCTTCAACGCCGCGGAGCTCGACGTGCTCGTGTGCACGACCGTCGTCGAGGTCGGTGTCGACGTGCCGAACGCGACCGTGATGGTGATCGTCGATGCCGACCGGTTCGGTGTCAGCCAGTTGCACCAGCTGCGGGGTCGCATCGGTCGTGGCGGCCATCAGGGCCTGTGCCTGCTCGTGACCGACGCGAAGCCCGCGACCCCGACGATGATGCGGCTCGAGGCCGTCGCCGGCACCACCGACGGTTTCGAACTCGCCCAGCTCGACCTGCAGTTGCGCCGGGAGGGCGACGTCCTCGGCGTCGCCCAGTCCGGCACCGTGTCGACGCTGCGGTTACTCTCGCTCGTCGACGACGCCGACGTCATCGAGGCGGCTCGCGACTTCTCCCGGACGGTGACGGAGAAGGATCCCGGCCTCGAACACCACCCGGGGCTCGCAAGCATGGTGCGGGCCGCGCTCGACGCCGAGCGCGTGGCCTATCTCGACAAGTCCTAATGGGAGCTACCGACCCCCACGACTGTGGCAAGGTTCGGTGTAGGTAGCGACCGGCGGGATAACACTCTCAAGACCAGGCGTGGCCCGTCCCCGAGCAGTTGGGCTGATGCCTAATGGGAGCTACCGACCCCCACGACTGTGGCAAGGTTCGGTGTAGGTGGCGACCGGTGGGATAACACTCTCAAGACCAGGCGTGGCCCGTCCCCGAGCAGTTGGGCTGATGCCTGAACTCAGACCGTGTACCCGCCGGTCGTGAGGGAAGCGGTGATCGCTGATGGGATGACGTGCCCCGATGCTGTGGCGTGTCGGTGAGTACTCGAGCCATTAGGTCGCCGACTGCTTTCCTCCGCTACCGGACCGAAAAATAGTGGATAGCAGCCTGTTCGGAGGTTCACGCCATGTTGTTCATCGGCGATGACTGGGCGGAAGGCCATCACGACATCGAGGTCGAAGACGACGTCGGCCGCCGGTTGGCGCGGATACGGCTGCCGGAGGGCGTCGAGGGGCTGGCCCGATTGCACGAGGTGGTGGCCGAACATTTCGATTCTGACAGCACCGGCAGCAGTGACCTCCCCGAGGGTGCGGTCGTGGTCGGGATCGAAACCGATCGTGGGGTGTGGGTGTCGGCGCTGCTGGCCTGTGGCTATCAGGTCTATGCGATCAACCCGATGTCGGCGGCACGATATCGGGAACGGCACGGCACCTCAGGAGCCAAATCCGACGCCGGCGACGCTCACGTTCTCGCCGAGATCGTCCGGCTGGACCGGGGTCATCACCGCCAGATCGCCGGGGACTCCCCGCAGGTCGAAGCCCTGAAACTGCTTGCCCGGGCCCACCAAGGCCTGATCTGGGACCGGACCCGGCACCTGCAGCGGATGCGGTCGGCGCTTCGCGAGTACTTCCCGGCCGCATTGACCGCGTTCGACAACCTCGCCGCCCCGGACACCCTGGCATTGCTGCGCAAAGCTCCCGATCCGGATCGCGCAGCACGACTGACCACCGGGCAGATCACCGCGGAACTGGCCCGGGCGCATCGGCGCGGGGACCGCACCGCCACGGCCACCCGCATCCGCGATGCGCTGCGGGCACCGGCGCTGCGGCAGCCGGCTGCGATCGAACATGCCTACGCGGTCGTCGTCGCCGGGCAAGCGCGCATGCTCGAGCATCTGGCCGAGCAGATCGAGGAGCTCGAGCAGGAGGTCAAGCGCAGTTTTCGTCGGCACCCGGCCGCTGAGATCGTCCGCAGCTGTCCCGGACTGGGAGACGTGCTGGGCGCCCGGGTGCTGGCAGAATTCGGCGACGATCCGCACCGATACCGTAATGCCAAGGCCCGCAAGAACTACGCCGGGACCTCGCCGATCACCCGAGCGTCGGGCAAGAGGAAGACGGTGTCGGCGCGCTACGCCCGCAACAAGCACCTGGCCGATGCGTGTCATCAGTGGGCGTTCTGCTCGATGAACACCTCGCCGGGTGCTCGGGCTTATTACGACGCGCTGCGAGCCCGGGAGGTCGGCCATCATGCTGCGCTGCGTCAGCTCGGTAACCGGCTCGTCGGGATTCTCCATGGATGTCTGAAGACCGGCACGATCTACGACGAGAGCACCGCCTGGCCCCAAGTTCCCACACAAGCCGCGGCTTGACACAGATACGCCATGGGATGTCTGAGTTACGTTCCGTACACCGTGCCGCAGAACCCGCGGTGAGGTTTCGGTGGCCGTGCCCGGCATGTTGACGCCGTGTTACGACGGGGCCGACTGCATCGTTCCAGTCGTGCCATCCGGGCGCCTTGTCCCACGATGTGGAACGCGCGTCGAAGGCGGCATGTTACGTCGCGGTACCGTCGACCAATGTTCTCGAAAGTGCTTGTCGCCAACCGTGGCGAGATCGCGATCCGCGCATTCCGTGCCGCCTACGAACTGGGCGCCGGGACGGTCGCGGTGTTCCCTTACGAAGACCGGAACTCCCTGCACCGGTTGAAGGCCGACGAGGCCTATCAGATCGGTGAGGAGGGGCACCCGGTCCGCGCATATCTGTCGGTCGAGAAGATCGTCGAAGCGGCCGTGTCGGCCGGTGCCGACGCGATCTACCCCGGCTACGGGTTCCTCTCCGAGAATCCGGACCTCGCCGCGGCGTGCGCCGAAGCGGGCATCACCTTCGTCGGTCCGTCGGCGGAGATCCTCGAGCTGACGGGCAACAAGGCCCGCGCGATCGCCTCGGCGAAGGCCGCCGGCCTCCCGGTGCTGGCGTCGTCGGAGCCGTCGTCGGACGTCGACGAGCTGGTCGCCGCCTCGGAAACGATGAACTTCCCGGTCTTCGTCAAGGCTGTCGCCGGCGGTGGCGGACGCGGCATGCGCCGGGTCGCCGAGCCCTCCCAACTGCGCGAGGCCATCGAAGCCGCCTCCCGCGAGGCCGACGCGGCCTTCGGTGATCCCACCGTCTTCCTGGAGCAGGCCGTGGTCAACCCGCGGCACATCGAGGTGCAGATCCTCGCCGACAAGCACGGCAACGTCATCCACCTGTACGAGCGCGACTGCTCGGTGCAGCGCCGCCACCAGAAGGTCATCGAGCTCGCCCCCGCCCCGAATCTCGATCCCGAGCTTCGCGACCGCATCTGCGCCGACGCCGTCGCCTTCGCCAAGGAGATCGGCTACCAGTGCGCCGGCACCGTCGAGTTCCTCGTCGACGAACGCGGCAACCACGTGTTCATCGAGATGAACCCGCGTATCCAGGTCGAGCACACGGTCACCGAGGAGATCACCGACGTCGACCTCGTGCAGTCCCAGCTGCGCATCGCCGCAGGCGAGTCGCTCGAGGAACTGGGCCTGTCGCAGGAGGGCATCACCATCCGCGGCGCGGCGCTGCAGTGCCGCATCACCACCGAGGACCCGGCCAACGGGTTCCGTCCGGACACCGGCCGCATCACCGGCTACCGCACTCCGGGCGGTGCCGGTATCCGTCTCGACGGCGGCACCTCGGTCGGCGCGGAGATCTCCGCCCACTTCGACTCGATGCTCGTCAAGCTCACCTGCCGCGGCCGCAACTTCGAGACCGCCGTCGCCCGCGCGCGCCGCGCGGTCGCGGAGTTCCGTATCCGCGGTGTCGCCACGAACATCCCGTTCCTGCAGGCGGTGCTCGACGACGAGGACTTCCGCGGCGGCAACGTCAACACCTCGTTCATCGAGGAGCGCCCGCACCTGCTGACTCTGCGCTCGTCCGCCGACCGCGGCACCAAGATCCTGCGGTACCTCGCCGACGTGACGGTGAACAAGCCGCACGGCGAGCGCACCACCACGGTCTACCCGCACGACAAGCTGCCCGCGATCGACCTGAACGCCGAGCCGCCGGCCGGTTCGCGTCAGCGTCTGCTCGAGCTCGGACCCGAGGGCTTCGCCCGTGCGCTGCGTGACCAGAAGGCGATCGGCGTCACCGACACCACCTTCCGCGACGCCCACCAGTCGCTGCTCGCGACCCGCGTGCGCAGCAAGGACCTGCTGACGGTGGCCGGGCACGTGGCCCGGATGACGCCGCAACTGCTGTCGATCGAGGCATGGGGCGGCGCGACCTACGACGTCGCACTGCGCTTCCTGCACGAGGATCCGTGGGAGCGGCTCGCGGCGCTGCGCGAGGCGATCCCGAACATCAACCTGCAGATGCTGCTGCGCGGACGCAACACCGTCGGCTACACCCCCTACCCGGAGGCCGTCACCCGCGCCTTCGTGCAGGAGGCCACCGACACCGGCATCGACATCTTCCGCATCTTCGACGCGCTGAACAACGTCGACCAGATGCGTCCGGCAATCGACGCGGTGCGCGAGACCGGCACCACCCTCGCCGAGGTCGCGATGTCCTACACCGGCGACCTGTCGAACCCGAACGAGTCGATCTACACGCTCGACTACTACCTGCGTCTGGCCGAGGAGATCGTCGAGGCCGGTGCGCACGTTCTGGCCATCAAGGACATGGCGGGTCTGCTGCGCGCCCCGGCCGCCGCGACGCTCGTGTCGGCGCTGCGGAGCAACTTCGATCTGCCGGTGCACGTGCACACACACGACACCCCGGGCGGTCAGCTCGCCACCTACCTCGCGGCCTGGCACGCCGGTGCCGACGCCGTCGACGGTGCGTCCGCGGCGCTGGCCGGTACGACGAGCCAGCCCGCCCTGTCGGCGATCGTCGCCGCCGCGGCGAACAGCGAGTTCGACACCGGTCTCGACCTGCAGGCCGTGTGCGATCTCGAGCCGTACTGGGAGGCGCTGCGCAAGGTGTACGCACCGTTCGAGTCGGGGCTGCCCGCACCGACCGGCCGCGTCTACACCCACGAGATCCCCGGCGGTCAGCTGTCGAACCTGCGCCAGCAGGCCATCGCGCTGGGCCTCGGCGACCGATTCGAAGAAGTCGAGGCCGCCTACGCCGGCGCCGACCGCCTCCTGGGCCGCCTGATCAAGGTCACGCCGTCGAGCAAGGTCGTCGGCGACCTCGCGCTGCACCTCGTGGGCGCGGGCGTCTCGGTCGACGACTTCGCCGCCGAGCCAGGCAAGTACGACATCCCCGATTCGGTGATCGGCTTCCTGCGCGGCGATCTCGGGACCCCGGCCGGCGGCTGGCCCGAGCCCTTCCGCAGCAAGGCGCTGTCGGGCCGCGTCGAGCCCAAGCCGATCACCCCGCTCGCGCCGGAGGAGGAGAAGGCCCTCGGCGGTTCGTCCGACGAGCGTCGCCGCATGCTCAACCGCCTGCTCTTCCCGGGCCCCGCGAAGGAGTTCGAGCAGCATCGCGAGACCTACGGCGACACCACCGAGCTGTCGGCCAACCAGTTCTTCTACGGTCTGCGGCACGGCGACGAGCACCGGGTGCGCCTGGACAAGGGTGTCGAACTGCTCATCGGCCTCGAGGCGATCTCCGATGCCGACGAGAAGGGTTACCGCACGGTCATGTGCATCCTCAACGGGCAGCTGCGCCCGGTGTCGGTGCGCGACCGCTCGGTGGCCGCGGAGACCCCTGCCGCGGAGAAGGCCGACCGCAACCATCCCGGTCACGTCGCGGCGCCGTTCGCCGGCATGGTCACCCTCGTCGTGTCCGAGGGCGACAGCGTCTCGGCGGGCGACACCGTCGCCACGATCGAGGCCATGAAGATGGAGGCCGCGATCACCGCGCCGCGCGGCGGCCGCATCACGCGCGTCGCGATCGGGCCGGTGCAACAGGTCGAAGGTGGCGACCTGCTCGTCGAGGTGTCCACGGGAGACAGCGCCGAGTGACACGGATCGTCGCCGGCCGGGCAGGGGGGCGGCGCCTGAAGGTGCCGCCCCGCGGAACCCGGCCCACCTCCGAACGGGTGCGCGAAGCCCTGTTCAGTTCGCTCGACGCACGCATGGACATCGACGGGGCCGCCGTCCTCGACCTCTACGCGGGGTCGGGGGCGCTCGGCCTCGAGGCGCTGTCCCGCGGCGCCGAGCACGCGATGCTCGTCGAGTCCGACGCGAAGGCGGCGGGCGTGATCCGCGAGAACATCGCGACGGTCGGACTGTCCGGTGCGGTGCTGCGCACCGCACCGGTATCCGCCGTGCTTGCGGGCACCCCCGACCGCGTCTACGACCTCGTCCTGGCCGACCCGCCCTACGCCGTGACCGAGGAGGCCGTCACCGGCGTGCTCGGGACGCTGGTGTCCGGAGGTTGGGTCGAGGACGGCTCGATCGTCGTGGTCGAACGGTCGTCGCGATCACCGGAAACGGTGTGGCCGCAGGGATTCGAGGTCGGCAGGTCGAAGCGCTACGGCGAGACGAGAGTGGAAATCGCCACCTGCTACGGTGCTGGGTCATGAGCCGCGCGGTCTGCCCAGGATCCTTCGACCCGGTCACCAACGGACACCTCGACGTCATCGGCAGGGTCTCGGCCCAGTTCGACGAGGTCGTCGTGACCGTCACGATCAATCCCAACAAGCAGGGGATGTTCACGATCGACGAACGCCTCGAGATGCTCACCGAGGCCACGTCGCACCTGCCGAACGTCACGGTCGACGCCTGGCAGGGCCTGCTCGTCGACTACGCCCGCGAGCGGGGGATCACCGCGATCGTCAAGGGCCTGCGCGGCGCCAACGATTTCGACTACGAGCTGCAGATGGCGCAGATGAACCACAAGCTCACCGGCGTCGACACGCTGTTCGTCGCCACCAACCCGGTCTACAGCTACCTTTCGAGCTCGCTCGTCAAGGAGGTCGCGACCTACGGTGGCGACGTCTCCGAGATGCTGCCGGGCTCCGTGCACGATCGTCTGCTCACGCGCCTGGCCGAACGGGCCGCCGCGAAATAGACCGGACCCTCCGCACGGCCTGTGACGGCCGTATCCCGACACACCGAGCGCAGGGCACACGAGCGTGCCCTGCGCTGCGGCAGACTGGACGGCGGCGCGGCCGCACCGGTCGTGTCGAGCGAGTGATTGGGGTTGGGCGTGTACCGGGTATTCGAGGCACTCGACGAGCTGGTCGCAATCGTCGAAGAGGCACGTAGCGTTCCGATGACGGCGAGCTGCGTGGTACCGCGCGGCGATGTCCTCGAATTGCTCGACGACGTGCGCGATGCGCTGCCGCCCGAACTCGACGACGCGCAGGACGTCCTCGATCACCGTGACAAGCTGATCAACGACGCGCGGGCTCAGGCCGACAAGACGGTCGGGGACGCCGACGAGGAGGCACGCACCCTCCTCGAGGACGCGCGCGCCGACGCCGACCGCATGCTTGCGGACGCGAAGGCCCAAGCGGACCGGATGGTCAAGGAGGCCCGCGCCCACGCCGAGGAACTGGTGCGCGATGCGCAGGCCGAGGCCGACGATCTCGTCGCCGAGGGCAACAAACAGTACGAGAGCGTGACCGGGCGTGCCCGCGTCGAGGCCGACCGTCTGGTCGAGTCCGGGCAGGCGTCCTACGAGCGTTCCGTGGCCGAGGGCGAGGCCGAGAAGGCACGTCTGGTGTCGCAGACCGAGGTCGTGCAGGCCGCACACGCCGAGTCGGCGCGTGTCATCGATTCGGCCCACGCCGAGTCCGACCGTCTCCGGACGGAGTGCGACGAGTACATCGACGGCAAGCTGGGAGAGTTCGAGGAACTGCTCGGCACCACGCTGCGGTCCGTCGGTCGCGGCCGGCAGCAGCTGCGGCTGTCGGGTGCTCCCGACTTCGCGGAGGCCGACCACCGGGCGAGCCGTCGCCGCTGACCCGCGGGATTTTCGCTCCTGCCGCCCATCGCGTATCATGGAGCGGTTGCCCTATCACGACCGAGTCGTGTCCTGCGTCGTCCGAAGAAGGTGAGTTCCCCGTGTCCACCCGTGATTCCAGCACGTCCCGTTCCGGCCGGGACTCGGGGCTGGTGTTCGACACGCTCTCCCTGGGCCGCCGGCCCGGTTCGATGCGTACGGTCGAGCGGAAGGTGCCGTCACCCTCGCGCATCGGGCTCGATCTGATCGCGATCGAGGAAGGCTCCGAGATCGATCTCGATCTCCGCCTGGAGTCGGTGTCCGAGGGCGTCCTGGTCACCGGTAGTGTTCGTGTCGACGCCCTCGGCGAGTGCTCTCGATGCCTCGAGTCGTTCACCGAGCCGGTGGACGTGTACCTCACCGAGCTGTTCGCCTACCCGAACAGCGTCACTGAGCAGACCACCGAGGACGACGAGGTGTACCGCGTCGAGAACGATCTGATCGATCTCGAACCGGTCCTCGTGAACGCGGTTGGTCTGGAACTTCCGCTGCAGCCGTTGTGTAGTGACGACTGTGCGGGATTGTGCCCCGAATGCGGCATTCGCCTGGCGATTGCAGAATCCGGGCACCGTCATGAGACAATGGATCCTCGCTGGGCTGGGTTGGCAGCCAAGTTCGGCGCGGGCTCCGAAGAACCCAGCAGTCAAATCGACAGCTCGAACAACGAGGAGAAGTAGACGTGGCCGTCCCCAAGCGCAGAATGTCGCGTTCCAACACCCGGTCGCGGCGCAGCCAGTGGAACACCACTGCGCCGACGCTCGTCACCTGCCCGAACCGGGGTTGCGGAGAGAAGAAGCTGCCCCACGTGGCGTGCCCGTCGTGCGGTACCTACAACGGCCGTCAGGTGACCGCGCCCGTCTAATCGGTATTCACGTGACGAGCAAGTCCTCCGAAACAGCTACCGAGGGCGGCGAAGAGAGCCACGAGTCTCTCCTCGCCGCCCTCGGCGTGCCTCTGGACGCAGAACTCCTGTCCTTGGCGCTCACCCACCGCTCGTACGCCTACGAGAACGGCGGATTGCCCACCAACGAACGTCTCGAGTTCCTCGGCGATGCCGTCCTCGGGCTCGCGGTGACCGAAAAGCTCTACCTCACCCACCCGGACAAGTCCGAGGGCGAACTCGCCAAGATCCGCGCGAGCGTTGTCAACATGCACGCGCTCGCCGAGGTGGCGCGCGGCCTCGGAGAAGGCGGGCTCGGAGTGCATCTCCTGCTCGGCAAGGGCGAGGAACTGACGGGCGGACGCGACAAGGCCAGCATCCTGGCCGACGGAATGGAATCGCTCCTCGGCGCCGTCCATCTCGCGCACGGAATCGACGTCGCGCGCGAAGTGGTTCTGCGCCTGTTCGCCGCACTGCTCGAACGCGGCCCGCGCCTAGGTGCCGGTCTGGACTGGAAGACGAGTCTGCAGGAACTCACCGCCGAGCGCGGTCTCGGTGTTCCCGCCTACGAGATCACCGCCACCGGTCCGGATCACGACAAGGAATTCACCGCCACCGCCCTCATCGGTGGCAATCCCTACGGCACCGGTGTCGGACGCACCAAGAAGGAAGCCGAGCAGAAGGCCGCGTCGGCCGCATGGAACGCGCTGACCGAGGGCACTGCTGCCGAGACCGGTGATGCCGGGGCTCCCGACCAGCAGTCCGGATCCGCCGACACGCCCACCGAGGACAACTGACCGCAGGTGCCCGAACTTCCCGAGGTCGAGGTGGTCCGTCGCGGACTCGACGCGCACGTCGTCGGCGCGACGGTGGACTCGGTGCAGGTGCTGCATCCGCGTGCCGTCCGACGGCACGAGCCCGGCCCGCGCGATCTCGCACTGCAGGTGACCGGTCAGAAGGTCGCTTCGGTCGAGCGCCGCGGCAAGTACATGTGGCTCGTGCTCGAACCGGCCGATCTAGCTCTCGTGGTGCATCTGGGGATGAGCGGGCAGATGCTCGTGCAGCCTCCGACCGTGCCGGACGAGAAGCATCTGCGTATCCGCGCCGTCCTCGACAACGGTGCCGATCTGCGTTTCGTCGACCAGCGCACCTTCGGAGGCTGGGCCCTGGCCCCGCTCGTGGAGGTGGACGGTGATCGTCTGCCGCTGCCGGTCGCGCACATCGCCCGCGACCCGATGGATCCCCGGTTCGACCCGGATGCGGTCGTGGCCGTGCTGCGCACCAAGCACACCGAGATCAAGCGTGCGCTGCTCGACCAGACCGTCGTCTCCGGCATCGGCAACATCTACGCCGACGAAGCGCTGTGGCGCGCAAGGATTCACGGCAACCGGCCCACCGACGCGCTGTCGCGTCCGAAGCTCCGGTCGGCTCTCGATGCGGCCACCGAGGTGATGGCGGAGGCCCTCGGGCAGGGTGGTACGTCGTTCGACGCCCTGTACGTCAACGTCAACGGGGAGTCCGGCTACTTCGAGCGTTCCCTGAACGTCTACGGACGCGAGAACGAGCCGTGCCGACGCTGCGGCGCGCCGATCCGCCGCGAGAAGTTCATGAACCGCTCGTCGTACAGCTGCCCGAAGTGTCAGCCACGACCGCGAACGACCCGGTAGCGCACGCGCATACCGGGCCGTTCGGAAAGGTGGTGGTTCAGATGTCGAAGAAGACCGTCTCGGCGCCACCGTCCGGAGTGTCCTGCAGCCGGATGTCGATCGTGTAGACGGTGCGTCCGTCGCGCTCGGAACGCGACGCGATCAGGGTGTTGCGCCGCACCTCCCATTCGATGCCCTTCAGGACGGGATCCTCGGCGTTGAGCCCGGCCTCGTCCTCGAAGTAGACCCGCGTGTGCAGCCCGAGGTTGATGCCGCGCGCGAAGATCACCAGCAGGATGTGGGGTGCCGAGACGGAGCCGTCGGGGTTGGTGACGGCCCCGGGCTTGATCGTCTCGATCGTGAACACGCCCGTCTCGAAGTCGCCGCCGGTGCGTCCCCAGCCGCGGAAGTTCGGATCGAGATCCTTGTCCTGTGCGTCGTCCGGATGTGCGTACCGGCCGTGCGCGTTCGCCTGCCAGCTCTCGAGCAGGGCGTCGCGCACCGGGGTGCCGGTGCCGTCGATGACGCGGCCCTCCAACACGATTCGCTCGCCCTCGGTCTCGTCGGTGACGAGGACGTTGCCGAAGTTGTTGTCGAAGATGTCGAAGCCGGCCTGCTGCGGCGCGAGCCCGATGTGGACGTACGGGCCGCCGGTCTGCGAGGGCGTTTCCGGGAAACGCGTGACCATTGCGCGGGGGAGCAGCGGGGGCACGGGCCGGTAGGGATCGGTGGGCAGGCTCATCGCGGGGCTCCCGGGAGGTCGGTGTTCTCGAAGAAGGTGGCGCGGCGACCGCGCAGGGTGATGTCCCAGCGGTAGGCGCGGGCGTCGAACGGCGCGTTGGAGGCGGGGTCCTCCTGGGCGATCAGGCTGCGGAGCTGATCCACGGTCGGGATCGTCCGCGCGATCGGGCACTTCTCGATGAGCGGGTCGCCCTCGAAGTACAGCTGGGTGATCAGGCGCTGCGCCCACCCACGGCCGAGGATCGACACGTGGATGTGCGCCGGGCGCCAGGCGTTGCGGCTGTTGCCCCACGGATATGCGCCGGGTTTGATCGTCCGGAACTGGTAGTAGCCGTTCGCGTCCGTGAGCATCCGCCCGCAACCGCCGAAGTTCGGATCGATGGGAGCGAGATAGGTGTCCTTCTTGTGGCGGTACCGGCCACCGGCGTTGGCCTGCCACACCTCGACGAGTGCGCCCTCGACCGGATTGCCGAACTCGTCCTTGACGAAGCCGTGGACGATGATGCGCTCACCGATCGGCAGGCCGTCCTTCGAGAAGTTCAGGATCAGGTCGTTGTCGAGGGCGCCGAGCTCGTCGCTGCGGAAGACGGGTCCGGTGATCTCCGACAGGGTCGGCTTCGGCGTGATGAGCGCGTTGCGCGGTGCGCGCAGCACCGACGTGCGGTAGCCGGGGGTGAGCGCGGGTGGGTGCAGTGTGTGGTCGCGCTCGACGTATTCGCCGGTGGACATGCGATCTCCGATCTCTGAGCTGTGGACACAACCATAAGGTGAATAAAAACTCATGTAAATTGACAAAAAGGCAGTTGATTCATAACTTTCAGTAATGCAATCCGCGTTCGGTCCGTCCTCGTCCGTCCCGGAGCAGGTGCGACGCATCCGCCTCCGGCACCTGAGATGTTTCGTCACCGTCGCGCGCGAGGGGCAGGTCGGTCGGGCCGCCGAGCTGTTGCAGCTGAGTCAGCCGGCCGTCACGAAGACACTCAACGAGCTCGAGGTGCTCGCCGGAGCGAAACTCCTCGACCGCGGCCGACACGGTGCGCGCCTCACCGCGGCGGGTCACCGCTTCCTGCGATACGCGCAGGACGTCACCACCTCACTGGACGCAGCTGTGGCCGCACTGGCGGGAGCGGCCGAACCTGCCCGCGAGCCGCTGCGGATCGGGGCCCTACCCACCGTGGCCGGGTACGTACTCCCCGAAGCTCTGGCGGAGCTGCGCCGCGTGCGCGCCGATCTGGACATCCGGATCCGCACCGACCCCAATGCCGTCCTGCTGTCGGCGCTCGCCGCCGGTGCCCTCGACGTCGTCCTCGGGCGCATGGCCGAACCGTCCCGGATGGTGGGGCTGTCGTTCGAGCTCCTGTACGCCGAGACGCTGATCCTCGTCGTCCGGCCCGGCCACCCCCTCGCCGGGCGTTCCGTCTCCGTCGCCGACACGCTCGAACACCCCCTGGTGGTCGCGACCAGCGGAACCGTACCGCGCCACGCGACCGAGGCATTGTTCGAACGTCACGGCCTGCGACTGCCGGTCGGGCTGATCGAGACACTCGACCTCGCCGTGGCACGCGGGGTGGTGCGGCGCAGCGACGCCGTGTGGATCACCACCGAACGCGCGGCCCGGGACGACCTCGCCGACGGCGTGGTCCGGCGCCTGGACGTACCCACCGCGGGCACCGTCGAACCGGTCGGAGTGCTGCGACGCAGTGCCGACGCGTCGTCCGCCGAGGTCGAGGACTTCGTGACCATCCTGCGCGACATCCCGGTCGACGGGACATGGCAGGATTTCCTCCATGGCTGACCAGACTTCCGACCTTCCCACCACCGAGCTGTGGGTCGAGCGCACCGGCACGCGCCGTTACACCGGACGCAGCTCCCGCGGCGCCGAGGTGCTCATCGGCTCGGAGAGCGTCGAGGGCGTCTTCACCCCGGGCGAGCTGCTCAAGATCGCGCTCGCCGCGTGCTCCGGCATGGCTTCGGACTTCCCGCTGTCCCGCCGGCTCGGCGACGACTACGACGCGACGATCCGCGTCTCCGGTGCCGCCGACCGCGAGAACGAGGTCTACCCGCACCTCGAGGAGGAGATGGTCCTCGACCTGTCGGAGCTCGACGCAGACGCACGGGACCGCCTCATCGCCCTCGTCGAACGCTCCGTCGACAAGGTGTGCACGGTGGGTCGCACGCTCGAGGCGGGCACCGAGGTCTCGCTGACGATCACCCCTGAGGACTGATCGATGAGCGCCCCCGCAGACGTCGAACGGCTCACGGCGTGGGTGCACGGCCGCGTCCAGGGGGTCGGTTTCCGCTGGTTCACGCGTGCCCGCGCACTCGAACTCGGTCTCGTCGGGCACGCGACGAATCATCCCGACGGTCGCGTCATGGTCGTGGCCGAGGGCCCCCGGCCGGCACTCGAACAGCTCCTCGCGTGGCTGCGGTCCGACGACACCCCCGGTGAGGTGCGGCTCGTCGTCGACTCGTGGGATCCCGCGCGCGGCGACCTCGACGGTTTCGTCGAACGTTGACGTCCGTCCTGTTTGTCCGTTCGGCTTGGTATCCTGTCGCGATCGGGTGCACGCGGCCGGGGGTCGCGGTCGGCGAGGGGGAGACATATGGGCAGGCGTGCACGTTCGACGATGGTGGCGGCAGCAGCCGCCGCTGTGGCAGTGGCACCCCTGGCCGCAGCACCGGCGGCGGCCGGTCCCGCTGCCACAGCACCGGCGGCGGCCGGTCCGGCTGCCTGCGCACCGCGGTCCGTCACGACGGTCGCGTCGGGGCTCGGTGTCCTCGAGAACCTTGCGTTCGACGAGCGGGGCAGTCTGCTCGTCTCGGACACCTCCTTCGTCGGCCCCGGAGCGCTGCGCCGGATCACTCCCGACGGCAGCGTGACCACCGTGCTGTCCGAGGTGACCGGTCCGGGCGGCATCGTCGTCGACGTTCCCACCGTGTACCTGAACGTGGGCAACACGACCGTCTCGGGGCTGGCCGGGATCGCCGACGGCACGATCGACACGCTCGACCTCGATACGGGTGAACGCGGCACCCACGGCACCGGGCTGGTCATGCCCAACGGCCTCGGCCGGCTGTCGGACGGATCGATGCTCACCTCACGCGATCTCGGCGAGGTCGGACTCACCCTCGTGCCCGCCGGCGGTGGCGAGGCCCGCGTCGTCCGTACCGATCTCGGATCCGTCAACGGCATCGCCGTCGACGGCGACACCGTCTACACCGTGACGACCTTCGAGAACGTCAACCGGCTCCACATCCTCGACGCACGCGACCTCGAAGGACCCGTGCGCAGCATCGACCTGCCCGGGCCGGGGCTGCTCTCTATGCCCGACGACCTCACGATCGGTCCCGACGGCGCGCTGTACATCGCGCTCAACCTCGCCGGCGCGGTCCTGCGGGTCGATCCGGCGACCGGGCACAGCTGCCGCATCGCCGAGGGCATCCCGCTGATGTCCTCGCTCGCCTTCGGTTCGGGACCGGGCTGGGACCCGAACGTCCTGTACACGACCGGTTTCGACGGGACGGTCCGCGCGGTGCACCCGGCCTAGGAAAGCAGTCACAACCCGCCGGTAGAGTTCTCACCCATGTACCTCAAGAGTCTGACGTTGAAGGGCTTCAAGTCCTTCGCCTCGTCGACGACTCTCCGTTTCGAACCGGGTATCACCTGTGTGGTGGGCCCCAACGGGTCCGGCAAGTCGAACGTCGTCGACGCACTCACCTGGGTGATGGGGGAGCAGGGCGCCAAGGCCCTGCGCGGCGGCAAGATGCAGGACGTCATCTTCGCCGGAACCGCCGGCCGCCCGCCGCTCGGACGCGCCGAGGTCACGCTCACCATCGACAACTCCGACGGTGCGCTGCCCATCGAGTACTCCGAGGTGTCCGTCACTCGCCGCATGTTCCGCGACGGCGCGGGCGAGTACGAGATCAACGGCAGTTCCTGCCGTCTCATGGACGTACAGGAACTGTTGTCCGACTCCGGTATCGGCCGCGAGATGCACGTCATCGTCGGTCAGGGCCGCCTCGCCGCGATCCTCGAATCCCGCCCGGAGGACCGACGCGCCTTCATCGAGGAGGCCGCCGGCGTCCTCAAGCACCGCAAGCGCAAGGAAAAGGCGCTGCGCAAGCTCGACTCGATGCAGGCCAACCTCGCGCGCCTCACCGACCTCACCGCCGAGCTGCGCCGCCAGCTCAAACCGCTCGGCCGGCAGGCCGAGGTCGCGCGTCGCGCCCAGACCATCCAGGCCGACCTGCGCGACGCGCGGTTACGTCTGGCCGCCGACGACCTCGTCACGCGCCGCGCCGAACTCGCCGGGCACGACGAGCAGGAAAAGATGGTCCGGGAGCGGCTCGACACCGTGCTCGCGGCCTTCGACGACGCTAACGCCGAACTCGCCCGCCACGAACAGGCCCTCGCGCAGCTCACTCCCGGTGCCGAAGCGGCGTCGCAGACCTGGTTCCGCCTGTCCGCCCTCGCCGAGCGCGTCTCGGCGACCGTGCGGGTCGCGCAGGAACGCGCCCGGCACCTGCACGCCGAACCCGAGGACCGTTCCGGTCAGGATCCCGACGAGATGGAAGCCCGTGCCGACCGGATCGCCGCCGAGGAAGCGGAACTGGTCGAGGCCGTCGAGATCGCGCACGGAGCCCTCGAGGCGGCCCGCGAGCAGCTCGCCGCGCAGGAGGAGGCCGCAGCGGCCGCCGAACGCGCACATCTGGCCGCGGTGCGTGCCGTCGCCGACCGGCGCGAGGGCCTCGCGCGTCTCGCAGGCCAGGTCGAGACGATGCGCACCCGCGCCGAATCGATCGACGCGGAGATCGCACGCCTGACCGTCGCCATCGAGGATGCCCGGCTCCGCGGCGTCGCCGCACAGGCCGAGTTCGAGACCGCTCAGGCACGCATCGACGATCTCGACGCCGGTGAGATCGACGCCGACGCGCAGCACGAACGAGCGCTGGAAGCACAGCGGCTCGCCGACGAGCGGGTCACCGAACTCCAGGAGGCAGAACGCGCCGCGGGCAAGGTGGTCGCCTCGCTCGGCGCCCGTATCGAAGCCCTGTCGATGGGACTCGAACGCACCGACGGCGCGGCCTGGCTGATCGACACGCGTTCCGGCGACGGACTCGTGGGGCGCCTCGCCGACCGGCTCCGGGTGTCCCCGGGATACGAGGCCGCCGTCGCAGCTGCCTTCGGCGCCGCGGCCGACGCCCTCGAGGTGGAGTCGGCCGACGCCGCGATCTCGGCGGTCGCAGCGCTCGCCGAAGCCGACCAGGGCCGGGTGGCATTCGTCCTGCCCGGCACTGCCGGTCCCACCGACACCGGCGACCTGCCGTCCGGTGCCCGATGGCTCCGCGAGGTCGTCGAGTGCCCTGCCGACCTGCGCGGAGGCGTCGACGGCCTGCTGGCCCGCACCGTCGTGGTCGACGACCTGCCCACTGCGCTCGGGGTCTGCGCTGCCCGGCCCGATCTGCGCGCCGTGACACGCGGAGGAGACCTCGCCGGCGCGGGCTGGGTGGTCGGCGGCTCGCACCGCGCCCCGAGCACCCTCGAGATCCAGGCGGCGATCGACACCTCCCATGCCGGCCTCGAACAGGCCGAACGTCGCTCCGAGGAACTGGCCGCAGCCCTCGCGGGCGCACTCGCGGAACAGGCTGAACGCGCCGAACACGTCGAACAGACTCTCGCCGCGCTCAACGAGTCCGACGCGGCGATGTCGGCCGTCTACGAACAACTCGGTCGGCTCGGCCAGGCGGCACGCACCGCTCACGCCGAATCCGGACGCCTCGCAGCCCAACGCACGGAGGCAGAGAAGGAACGCGACGCGGCACGGGAGAAGCTGGTCGAGCTCGAGGAGCGACTGCGCCTGGCCGAGGACGACTCGGCCGGAAGTAGCGACGGTGCGGGCACCGATCACACCGCCGCCGAGCGGGAGATGGCCGCGACCGCCCTCGCCGAGGTCCGGGCCGTCGAGATCGAGGCGCGACTCGCGGCACGCACGGCCGAGGAACGTGCCGAAGCGCTTCGGGGCAAAGCGGATTCGCTCCGCCGCGCCGCGCAGGCCGAGCGCGAGGCCCGCGCTCGTGCCGAACGTGCCCGCGTCGCGCGTCGTCAGGCGGCGGCCGTCGCCGCGGCGGTGGCCGAATCAGGGCAGCGACTCGCCGAACAACTCGAGGTGGCCGTAGCGACGGCACTCGCACAGCGCGACGACCTGAACCGGCGCCGCGCCGAATGCGCCGAGCAACTCGAACGGGCCCGCGAACTCGTCCGCGAACTGTCCGTGCAGCGCGACCAGCTCACCGACGCGGTGCATCGCGACGAAGTGGCCCGGGCGCAGGCCTCGCTCCGGATCGAGCAACTCGAACAGACCATCCTCGAGCAGCACGGCATCGCCCTCGACGACCTCGTGGCCGAGTACGGCCCCGACGTGCCGCTGCCGCCGACGCCGCTGGAGATGGCCGAGTACGAGCAGGCCCGCGAACGCGGCGAACAGGTCGTCGCTCCCCAACCGATGCCCTACGACCGGGTCACCCAGGAGCGGCGGGCCAAGCGCGCCGAGAAGGATCTCGCGACGCTCGGACGCGTCAACCCGCTCGCACTGGAGGAGTTCGCGGCGCTCGAGGAGCGGTACAACTTCCTGTCTACCCAGCTCGAGGACGTCAAGAGCGCCCGCAAGGACCTGCTCGCTGTCGTCGAGGAGGTCGACGCGCGAATCCTGCAGGTGTTCACCGAGGCGTACGCCGACGTCGAGCGCGAGTTCGAACAGGTCTTCGCGAAGTTGTTCCCCGGCGGTGAGGGGCGGCTCGTGCTCACCGACCCGAGCGACATGCTCACCACCGGCATCGAGGTCGAGGCCCGCCCGCCGGGCAAGAAGGTCAAGCGCCTGTCGCTGCTGTCGGGCGGCGAGAAGTCCCTGACCGCGGTGGCGATGCTGGTCGCGATCTTCCGGGCCCGTCCGTCGCCCTTTTACGTGATGGACGAGGTCGAGGCCGCGCTCGACGACACCAACCTGCGACGGTTGATCGGGCTGTTCGAGCAGCTGCGCGAGAAGTCCCAACTCATCGTCATCACCCACCAGAAGCCGACGATGGAGGTCGCCGACGCGCTGTACGGCGTGAGCATGCGGGGCGACGGCATCACCCGGGTCATCTCGCAGCGACTGCGCGGACGCGAGATCGCGACACCGGTCCCCGAACCGGAGGAAGAGCTCCAGGCCTGACAGTATGGGTGCGTGAGTACCGGAGCCTGGATAGTCATCGCCGCCGCGCTGGCGGTCGTTCTCGTCGCGCTCGTCGTCGGTCTGACCCTCTACCGGCGGCGGCAGGTGTCGCTGAAGGCGCCCGAGACCCCGCAGCTCGATTCCGCCGAGACAAAGGACCGCTCGGGCGGTTACAAGGCGCAGAGCGGATTCAGTTTCTCGCAGGGCACGGCCGCGCCACCGGCGCCGGCCCCCCGACCTGCGCCGAAACCGGCACCGAAGCCTGCGGTGAAGCCGGAGCCGGCGCCCCGCACGGTGCCGTTGCCGGAGGAGATCACCGAAGCTCCGCCGAGCGCACCCGCACCCGCCGAGCGGAAGGCGGAACCTGCGCCCGCGCCGAAGGCGGAACCGAAGCCCGAGCCGAAGGCGGAACCGAAGCCCGAGCCGAAGGTCGAACCGAAGCCTGAGCCGAAGGTCGAGCCCAAGCCCGAGCCGGAGCCTGCGGAGCCGAAGCCTGCCGAACCGGAGCCGGTCGAGCCCGAGGTCGCCCCGGAGCCGGAGCGTCCCGCTCCGGAGCCCGTCGAGCCCGAGGTCGAGCCCGCCCCGGCGACAGAGACCGTTGCCGAACCCGAGGTCACCGAACCCGAGGTCGTCGAACCGGAAATCGTCGAACCGGCCGGACCGGCCGCTGTTCCTCCGGCAGCCCCGATCGAGGAGATCGAACCCACCGCAGGTCGCCTTGTCCGCCTGCGCGGCCGTCTGGCCCGCTCGCAGTCGGCGGTCGGCAAGAGCCTGCTCGGCCTGCTCGGTGGTGGCGATCTCGACGAGGACTCCTGGGAGGAGATCGAGGACACGCTGCTCGTGGCCGACCTCGGTGCCGCGACGACCACCAAGATCGTCGACCGTCTGCGTGAGGAGATGGTCGTGAACAACGTGCGCAGCGAGGCCGACGCCCGCGCCGTGCTGCGCAGCGTGCTTGTCGATGAGCTCCGCCCCGAGCTCGACCGCTCCATCCGGGCCCTCCCGCACGAGGACCATCCCGCGGTGCTGCTCGTCGTCGGTGTCAACGGCACCGGAAAGACCACGACGACCGGCAAGCTCGCCCGCGTGCTCGTCGCGGACGGACGCCGGGTGCTGCTCGGTGCCGCCGACACATTCCGTGCCGCGGCCGCCGACCAGCTGCAGACCTGGGCCGAACGCGTCGGCGCCGAGGTCGTCCGCGGCAAGGAGGCCGCCGATCCGGCCGCGGTGGCGTTCGATGCCGTCGCGAGGGGCATCGACAACGGTGTCGACGCGGTCCTCGTCGACACCGCCGGCCGCCTGCACACCAAGACCGGCCTGATGGACGAGCTCGGCAAGGTCAAGCGCGTCGTGGAGAAGAAGGCCGCCGTCGACGAGGTTCTGCTCGTCCTCGACGCGACGATCGGCCAGAACGGTCTGATGCAGGCCCGCGTGTTCGCCGAGGTCGTCGACATCACCGGTGTGGTGCTCACCAAGCTCGACGGAACCGCCAAGGGCGGCATCGTCTTCCAGGTGCAGCACGAACTCGGCGTCCCGGTGAAGCTGGTGGGTCTCGGTGAGGGCGCCGACGATCTCGCCCCCTTCGAACCGGAAGCCTTCGTGGACGCCCTGTTGGGCTGATCCGCACCGCGTCCGTTGTTCCGGCCGCTGTCCGCTCATGCGGGCAGCGGCCGGTTCCGTAGGTGGGGATGCGGTGTCCGAAAAGTGTGAAACAAGGATGAAACAAGGTCGGTTCCTGCGTTCACGCCCACGAAACAGCGCGGCGCCTCCACGGAAACATCCGGGCAGCAAGCTTTCCCTCGACAACGCGCCGCTCGGCGCGGCCTACAGGGAGGTTGCAAGTGGAGGAAGTGGTGAACACCGGCGACGCAGCGTGGATGCTGATAGCAGCGTCGCTCGTGCTTCTGATGACCCCGGGCCTGGCGTTCTTCTACGGCGGGATGTCCCGTTCCAAGTCCGTGCTCAACATGATGATGATGTCCTTCGGCGCGATGGCCGTGATCGGGGTCATCTACGTCCTGTGGGGCTGGTCGATGTCCTACGGCAACGAGAGCGTACTCGGGATCTTCGCGAACCCCTTCGAGCAGTTCGGTCTGCAGGGAGCCATGTACGGCGAGGATGGTGAGTTCCTTGCAAGTGGTTCGGGCAACTACCCGCAGATCATCGACATCGGTTTCCAGGTGACCTTCGCGATCATCACCACCGCCCTGATCAGCGGTGCACTGGCCGAGCGCGTGAAGTTCGGTACGTGGATGGCGTTCGCGGCCATCTGGGTCACCTGCGCCTACTTCCCGCTCGCCCACATGGTGTGGGGTGGTGGCCTGCTCTCGGGCTCCGAGGACAGCATCGCAGCGGCCATGTTCGGCACCGTCGAGGACGGCGGAGAGGTCAGCGCCGCGGTGGAGCCGATCGACTTCGCCGGTGGCACGGTCGTGCACATCAACGCCGGTATCGCCGCTCTCGTCCTGGCCGTCGTCATCGGCAAGCGTGCCGGCTTCGGTCGCACCGCCTTCCGTCCGCACAACCTGCCGTTCGTCATGCTCGGTGCCGCGCTGCTGTGGTTCGGATGGTTCGGCTTCAACGCCGGTTCGGCCTTCGCCGCCGACGGTACTGCCGGCCTGGCCTGGGTCAACACCACCACCGCCACCGCCGCCGCCATCCTCGGCTGGCTCCTCACCGAGCGCATCCGTGACGGCAAGGCCACCAGTCTCGGTGCCGCGTCCGGTACCGTCGCCGGCCTGGTCGCCATCACCCCCGCTGCCGGCTCGCTGAGCCCGGTCGGATCGATCGCCCTCGGCGTCATCGCCGGTGTCCTGTCCGCCCTCGCGGTGGGTCTGAAGTACAAGTTCGGTTACGACGACTCGCTCGACGTCGTGGGTGTCCACCTCGTGTCCGGCCTGTGGGGCACGGTCGCCATCGGCTTCCTCGGCACCGAGACCGGATTGTTCTACGGTGGCGATTACAAGCAGCTCGTCATCCAGATCGTCATCGCAGTCGTCGCCCTGGTGTTCACCGCCGTCGTCACCGCAGTGATCGCCTTCGCACTCAAGCCCATGGGCTGGCGTGTGAGCGACGAGGAAGAGGCCCGCGGTATCGACGAAGCCGAACATGCGGAATCCGCATACGACTTCGCGCCGGCTCTCAAGTGATAAGAAGACCACGACAGTGAGCAGGGATGACAGCGGCCAGCGGGCTCTGGGAAGGATGAGGATATGAAGCTGATCACGGCGATCATCAAGCCGTTCACGCTCGAGGACGTCAAGGCAGGCCTGGAGCAGGCCGGTGTGCTGGGAATGACAGTCAGCGAGGTGCAGGGGTACGGCCGCCAGAAGGGCCACACCGAGGTCTACCGCGGAGCCGAGTACTCCGTCGACTTCGTGCCGAAGGTCCGTGTCGAGGTCGTCATCGACGACTCCGCTGTCGACAAGGTCGTCGAGACCATCGTCGAGGCCTCCCGTACCGGCAAGATCGGCGACGGCAAGGTGTGGGTCACGCCCGTGGAAGCCGTTGTCCGGGTCCGCACCGGAGAACGAGGTTCGGATGCGCTCTGACCCCCAGGGGTCCGGCACTCGAGGCCCTGATCGCGCTGCTTCGGCAGCGGGATCGGGGCCTTCGGTGTCCTCGGCCCGCACAACCGCACCGGCGGGCGCCGCCGATCTGGCGGCCGCCCGCGACACCCTGCTCTCCGGCGGCCCCCGCAGCCGCCGCCTCGACACCGTGGCCCTGCGCCACGCCCTCGTGGACCTGCACGAATTCTGGTTGACGACGAAGGGCTCCGAACTCGGCATCAAGCGCGAGGGAGGCTTCGCCATCGTCGCCGTCGGGGGTCTCGGACGCCGCGAGATGCTCCCGTACTCCGATCTCGATCTCATCCTCCTCCACGACGACATGGCGCCGTCCGTCGTGTCGAAGGTCGCCGACGAGCTCTGGTACCCGCTGTGGGACGCGCACATCAAGCTCGACCACAGTGTCCGGACGGTGCCCCAGGCCCTCCAGGTGTTCTCGTCCGATCTGACGGCCGCGTTGGGAATGCTCGAGGCGCGGCACATCGCGGGCGACGCCCAGCTGAGCAATCTGCTCATCGGTGGTGTGCGACGGCAGTGGCGCACCGGCATCCGGTCCCGCTTCGACGAACTCATCGAGACGATTGAGGTGCGATGGCAGCGCAGCGGGCAGATCGCCCACCGGGCCGAACCCGACCTCAAGAGCGGTCGCGGCGGGTTGCGGGACGTGCAGTTGCTCAATGCCCTGTCCGTTGCGCAGCTCACCGACGGCATGCCAGGACTCGGACCCGACGTCCCGGGCGGCGGGCTCGCGGCCGCCCACCGGCGACTGCTCGATGTACGCACCGAGCTGCACCGCGTCGCCGGCCGCTCCCGCGACCAGCTGCGCGCGCAGGACGCCGACGAGATCGCCGCGGCGCTGCGGATCGGCGACCGTTTCGATCTTGCGCGGGTGCTCACCGAATCGGCCCGCACGATCAGCTATTCCGTCGACGTCGGTCTGCGCACCGCGGCCAATTCGCTGCCGCGCAAGGGTCTGTCGCGTCTGCGCCGCGGACCGGTGCGGCGTCCGCTCGACGAAGGGGTCGTCGAGCACGGGGGAGAGGTCGCCCTCGCACGCGACGCGCATCCGCGTCGCGATCCGGGCCTGATCACGCGGGTCGCGGCGGCCGCTGCGCAGGCCGGACTGCCCGTCTCTGCGGCCACGCTCACCCGACTCGCCGATCACGCACCGGAGCTGCGCGAACCCTGGCCCCGGGAAGCCCTCGACGACTTCCTGGTGCTGCTCGGCTCGGGACGTCGCGCGGTCGACGTCATCGAGTCGCTGGACCGCACCGGACTGTGGGGGAGGTTGCTCCCCGAATGGGGTGCGGTGCGCGACCTGCCGCCCCGCGACGCCGTCCACACGTGGACCGTCGACAGGCACCTCGTCGAGACCGCCGTGTACGCGAGCGAACTGACGACGCGGGTCTCCCGTCCGGACCTGCTCGTTCTCGGCGCGTTGCTGCACGACATCGGGAAGGGACGCGGCGGCGACCACAGCGTGGTCGGTGCCGAACTGGCCCTGCAGATCGGGCGGCGGATGGGCCTGTGGCCTTCGGATCTGGCGCTGCTCACCTCGATGGTGCGGCACCATCTGCTCCTGCCGCACACCGCGACCCGCCGCGACCTCGACGATCCGGAGACCGTGGCCGCGGTCGTCGGCGCCCTCGACGGGGATCCGGTGCTGCTCGACCTGCTCCACGCCTTGGCCGAGGCAGATTCGCAGGCCACCGGCCCGGGGGTGTGGGGGGACTGGAAGGCGTCGCTGATCCGGGAACTCGTGCGCCGCTGCCGCATGATGATGGCGGGGGACGAGCTGCCGGCACCGGATCCGATCGATCCCGCCCTCGCGAACCTCGCCGAGGACGGCGCCCTGCACGTCGCGCTCGAACCACGCGAGGACGGCCGCAGCTTCTCCGCGACCTTCGTCGCGCCCGACGAGCGGGGCGTGCTCTCCGACGAGGCCGGTGTGCTCTCCCTGCACGGTCTGCGGGTGCTGTCGGCCTCGATCGGCAGTCACGCCGGCAGCACGGTCAACAGCTTCGTCGTGGCTCCGAGATTCGGTTCACCGCCTGAAGCGGCCCTGCTCCGGCAGGAACTCGTGCGGGCGCGCTCCGGCGATCTCGACCTCCTCGGTGCCCTCGAGGCCAAGGACCGCGCCGAACGGGAGAGCCGGCTTCCCGAGCGAACGGCCCGGGCGGTTCCGGTCAGCGCCGCTCTCGCGCCGCCGCGGATCATCTGGTTCGAAGGATCCGAATCGGACCAGGTCGTGCTCGAGATCCGGTCGGAGGACCGGATCGGTCTGCTGTGCCGTCTCGCGGACGTCTTCGAGCGTGTCGGAGCCGACGTGCGGTGGGCGCGGGTGAGCACGCTGGGTTCGACGGTGATCGACTCGTTCTGCGTCGATCTCGCCGGTGCCCACACCCGTGTCTCCCGGGAACATCTCGAGAAGGAACTGTTGTCGGTCCTGCCTGCTCCCGAGCCGCCCGCACCCGTCGACAGAGCGTGACCGACGGATCGTGACCGCGCGGGTGGCCCGCGCTGTGGTGTGGCCACCCGCGATCGCGACGGATCGGGAGCGGTTACCCTGGTTCGCAGCAATGTCCGCATCTTCGTCAGAGCTCAGGAGCGCATTCGGTGTTCGAATCCCTTTCCGACAGGTTGACAGGGGTCCTGAAGGACCTGCGCGGCAAGGGGCGGCTGTCCGACGCGGACATCGACGCGACCTGCCGTGAGATCCGCCTCGCCCTGCTCGAGGCCGACGTCGCGCTGCCCGTCGTGCGCGAGTTCATCAAGAAGATCAAGGTGCGCGCCAAGGGCGCCGAGGTGCATGGCGCGCTCAACCCGGCCCAGCAGGTCGTCAAGATCGTCAACGAGGAACTCGTCGGGATCCTCGGCGGCGAGACCCGTCGTCTGCAGTTCGCGAAGAACCCGCCGACGGTCATCATGCTCGCCGGTCTGCAGGGTGCCGGTAAGACCACGCTCGCGGGTAAGCTCGCGAAGTGGCTCAAGGCGCAGGGGCACACCCCGATGCTGGTCGCCTGCGACCTCCAGCGCCCCGGCGCTGTGACCCAGCTGCAGGTGGTCGGTGAGCGTGCCGGCGTGTCGGTCTTCGCGCCCCATCCCGGCACCTCCATCGGCGGAGGCGAGAACGAACTCGGAGTCACCGCCGCCGACCCGATCGCCGTGGCCGAGCAGGGCATCGCCGAGGCGCGCAACAAGCAGTACGACGTGGTCATCGTCGACACCGCCGGTCGCCTCGGTATCGACCAGGAACTCATGGCGCAGGCCGCGGGCATCCGCGACGCCGTGCAGCCCGACGAGGTGTTGTTCGTCCTCGACGCGATGATCGGTCAGGACGCCGTGAGCACAGCCGAGGCGTTCCGCGAGGGCGTCGGCTTCACCGGCGTGGTGCTCACCAAGCTCGACGGCGACGCTCGCGGAGGTGCCGCGCTCAGCGTCCGCGAGCTCACCGGCCAGCCGATCATGTTCGCCTCCACCGGTGAGAAGCTCGAGGACTTCGACGTCTTCCACCCCGAGCGCATGGCCAGCCGCATCCTCGGCATGGGCGACGTGCTCACCCTGATCGAGCAGGCCGAGCAGGTCTTCGACGCCGAGCAGGCCGAGGCCACCGCCAACAAGATCGGTTCCGGCGAGCTCACCCTCGAGGACTTCCTCGAGCAGATGATGGCCGTGCGGAAGATGGGCCCCATCGCCAATCTCCTGGGCATGCTGCCCGGAGCCGGGCAGATGAAGGACGCCCTCGCCAACGTCGACGAGAAGCAGCTCGACCGCATCCAGGCGATTATCCGCGGCATGACGCCGGAGGAGCGCGCCAACCCGAAGATCATCAACGGCTCGCGGCGATTGCGCATCGCCAACGGCTCCGGTGTGAAGGTCTCCGACGTCAACCAGCTCGTCGACCGGTTCTTCGAGGCCCGGAAGATGATGACGGCCATGGCCGGCCAGATGGGCATGCCGGGCGCACGCAAGAATCAGCGCAAGAAGGGCAAGAAGGGGAAGAAGGGCGGTCGCGGACCGACGCCGCCGAAGGTGCGGGGCGGTATGCCCGGCGGCTTCCCCGGTCTCCCGGGTGGCATGCCCGCCGGGATGCCCGACCTGTCGAAGATGCCGAAGGGCCTCGACGAGCTTCCTCCGGGACTCGAGAACTTCGACCTGTCGAAGCTGAAGTTCCCCAAGAACTGAGCCGGGCCGGGGGATGACCGTGACCGAGGGTGATGCGCGTTCCTTCGTCGTGTGAGGCCGGTCGTTGGCCGACGGCGAACCCGTCGAACTGTTCGTCGGGGCCGACGGAGCGTTCACGGCCGAGCCCGGCCGCGACGCCGAGGTGCTCTGCGCCGACGGCTGGATCCTGCCGGGCCTCGTCGACGCGCACTGCCATGTCGGCCTCCGGTTCGGTGGGGGAGCCGAGGACGAGGAGGGTCTGCTCGCGCAGGCCGTCACCGAACGCGACGCGGGTGTCCTGCTGCTCCGCGACGCCGGGTCGCCTGTCGACACCCGGGCCCTCGATCAGCGGGCGGACCTGTCCCGGATCATCCGGGCCGGCCGGCACATCGCCCTGCCCAGCGCTCGCTGATGTAGCCCGCTAAAGTAGCCGATCCCTCGATGATGGGAAGGACGGAAGTACATCCCTGACCGGGGGAGGCCCGTGTATGGGTCCGCATACGTGTTCTGCGGATGGGCGGTCATGTCCCGCACTCGGCAACTGGGGCCTTTCGTGACTTCACAATGGTGGTTTCGCCTCGCTGGTGATGAAGCACCGGTGCTGTGGGAATGGCGCTCGATGGGTGCCCCGGATCCGAGATCGCTGGTGTCGGTGCGGCGGCCGCGGTCGTCGGTGCGGCAGCGACACATTCCAGTGTCGGCGTCGCGAAAGGCGATGTCCTCGACCCGGTGATCACTCGGATCACCCGCGGCCGTCCCTATCGGCACGTCATGGGATTCGAGGCAGGCGAGCAGCGCCGCGAGGACAAGGACGCACTGTTCAACACCGACCGACGCACCGGCGAGTACCCGCTGATCTACTGGGGGTGGTCACGCGCCGACGCGATCGACTACACCCGCTCGATCCTCGGCACCCGCGTCGGCAAGAGCGCGTGCACATTCTGTTCGTTCAGCTTCGCCAACAAGAGCAGTCGCGCCGAGAGCTTCGCTCGTTATGCCGAAGCACCCGAAGTCGGCGCGAGAACCCTGTTGATGGAACACCTCGCACTCGCGCTCAATCCAGCGCAGGGCCTCGTCGGCGGCCGCCGCCTGATCGAGATGCTCCGCGAGCACCAGCTCGACAACGTCCTGGATGCCGTCGAGGCAATCCTCGAGAGCCACGAGCACGCCATCTACGAGATTCGCCGCATTCTGCGGCCCCGCAAGACCGACCCGACCGTGTTCGGCGATCCGGTCCCGATACATCCGGACCGCACGCTCCTGAGTCTCCGCGTCGTACTTCCTCGGTGCAGGCATACCAGCATTCTCCTTGTTGGATCAGGAGCCTCCACCTCGTCCAGGACGGTTCACCGCGATGACCTTTCGCACCCGCGCGGGCGAGGACATGCTCGTGACCATCTTCGACGACGGTGCCGGGATGGGCGGGACCGTCATCTCGGTCGGTGCTGTCGCGAAGATCGCCGATCAGCCTGTTGTGGTGCTCCAGGACGGTGACACGGTCTCAAGTGGTGAGGCGGTGCTCACGGCGTTCCGTGGTCTCGACAACGCCCGGTCGTTCGGGGCGGACAGCGCGGGATACACGTCAGCGAATTCGGTGCACCCGCTCTACGACGGAGCACTGTTGGTTCTCACCGAGAGTACGTATGTCGACCGCGACGGCGTCAATCTCGCTGAGGAACCCGTCGCTGCCGATCACCGCACCTCCAGCGACGGCGCGGAGGTGGCCGCACTGGAATGGTTGCGCGATCGCGGATGCAACTGAGCAACGACACCGCTTCGACCGCGTCGGAGGGGCCCATGCCGTCGGGGCAGTCCAGCGCACATTCGACCAATCACGAGTGTCACGCCCACGTCGATCGAGGCACGGCGTGGAATCCGTAGGGGCTGATCGCGATGACACATTTCATGTTCAGAGTCGTTGCCTTCCAGGCAGGTTCGTCGAGACGAGTCGGGATCGACATGAGCCATGTTTCCCACGGTGTCCCGGCTGATCGAGGAGGGCGCGGTGCAGCTGACGTAGTAGTCCCATAGTTCCTGCTCACTGAAGACGAATTTCACCGGTGGATCGACGGGCGTATCGTCCGTTGCGGTCAGTTGTAGTTGGCCGGCATCGTCGAGTCCCATCTGATAGCCGGCGCTGCCGCCACAACGAATCACGGACTCGATGACGTCGTCCATACCGGGATCAGGTCCGTCCACGACAACTCCTGCGGTCTCTTACGGTTCGCTCCATCCCAGCCAGGCGATGTCCGACGGTCGCGCCGGCGATCGCAATGTCGATCCGGGTCTCCGCCGACGGCCGCTTCCCCGCGCAGTGGTCCTCGATCCCGCCGCGACCGACGCCGGATCGTCCCGCGCGGCCGCGGGACGGCCCTCGACGCCGTGACCACCGCCGAGGTTGGGCTCGTTTCTGTGTCCGCCGGCGCGCTCTCCACCCGGGGGTGCGGGGGACGTGTCATCTACGCAGAGCGCAGCGCATCCCGTACTGGTTCGCGTTCGTGCTGTAGGCGTCCGTCGATGCAGCGGGTCCGACGGGTCAGCGGATTTCTTCGATCACGCTCGTACCCTTTCCGGGGCGGGATTCCCAGGCCCAGTTCTCTTCTACGCGTAGGCGACCGTCGGTGAGCACTTCGATCCGACTGTCGCAGACTCCACTCGCGGTAGTGCCGTCGACACTGAGGTGGGTGTAGCGAAAGTGCAGCCGTTCACCGTCACGTGTCCCGACGAGGAAACCCCGCACTATCTCTCCGCCGTCGTAGT
This sequence comes from Rhodococcus sp. 2G, assembly GCF_001886355.1. Lineage (NCBI taxonomy): Bacteria > Bacillati > Actinomycetota > Actinomycetes > Mycobacteriales > Nocardiaceae > Rhodococcus > Rhodococcus sp. 2G. The sequence goes on from NZ_CP018063.1 coordinate 1,214,766, forward strand.
CGGCCCAGATGACAGCGTTGTCCTGGTGGTACCGAAAACGTGTGGCGCTACTGACCTGTCCGGTGGGCGAGTTGCTGACACCGGTGAACACTCTGCCCTCGAGGTCGATGGTGGAGGACGAGGGGTGCGCAGCATCGGTAGTGGTCATCTCGGCACCATAGCCAAGACCCACCCAGCCGTGTTGGCACGCAGACCCGCGTGGAGCATCCGCCGATCGTGGTGGACAAGCACTTCCGGGCGATCATCCGGTCGGGTTCGTCTCGGATCGTGGTGTCGCCGCGTCGAGGTTGTCGAGCATCGTGGCCAGCGTCCGCAGGACGGTCTCGTAGTCCTCGGTGGAGACGCCGTCGGTCAGGGTCTGCGCGGTGCGCGCGTGCGTGCGGCTCATCTGCTCGAGCAGCTCGCGGCCCGCATCGGTGATCCACATGGCGGTGGTGCCCGGGGCGACCGGATCGAGGTGCAGCCAGCCGTTGTCGGTCAAGGAGGCGCACGGCGCCGGCCCGGCTCTGCTGCCCGCCGCCGTGGCCCGATTCCTCGAGCGCGAACAGCGCGCCGGCACCGTGGCCGCCGACGCCCCCATCGACGGAGTCGCCGCATCGATCGCCGGTGCCTGCTACCTGCGGGCGTTCCTCGAACAGTTCTACGGACCCGACCATCCCCAGCGGCCGATGACCGAGTTCGCCGCCTCGATCATGGCCACGGTCCTGCTCGCCCTGACCACACACCCCACCGCGTCCACCCCCAGCGACTGACTCACAGCCACACAGACGACGATCTGCGGTTGGAGTCACCGCAGAGCCGCGTCCACGCTGGTGAGGCACGGCCTGGAATCCGTAGGCGCTCAGCGCGGTGACACATTGCATGTTCAGAGTCGTTGCCCGCGCCGTACTCGGCGAAGCTCGCACGGACCGACACTCGAAGAATCAACCCTGAACAGTCACTCGAGGTGGGAACTTCGACGGCATCAAGACTGTGATTTACCCTGTGATCAGGAGGTGGATTGTTATGACAGCCGCACACCCACGCCCTGACCTCGCCGCCTACAACGACGCCGCCCGCATGACCCAATCGCAGCTGGTCACCGCACTGCGCGACCTGCTCGGCGCCAAGCTCGTCGCCTACCTGGGGAAGGTCAAGGAAACCCGCGCGGTCCGCCAGTGGGCCGAGGGCACCCGCACTATCAACAACGACACCGACGTCGAACGCCTGCGCATCGCCTACCGCGCCGCCCGGCTGATCGCCGAACGCGACACCCCCGCCGTAGCGCAGACGTGGTTCCAGGGCCTGAACCCGATCCTCGACGACCGCCCGCCGGCGCTGCTGCTGCGCGAAGGCGAGCTGTCCGACGTCGGCCCGAAGGTCCTCGCCGCTGCCCGGCAGTTCGCGACGGTCGGATGAGCGCACCGGACCGCACGCTGATCTCCACCTCGCGCGGGGATGTCCGCTGCGTCCACGTCGACGGTGTGGCCGCCTACCGGGTCGGCTACTCGCCGACCTCGTGGGCACCGTGGGAGTTCGCCACCGACGGGCGCTTCACCGGCAGCGGCACGATCAGCGGATGGTTCGTCGCGCCCGGCGACCCCGAATCGGTGGCCACCCTGCGCACCCTGTCCGGCCCCATGCGATCCGACACGGTCTGCTCGACCTCGACACCGCGGCGATCCGCAATGCCCGCCCGCGTGCCCTGACCCGGGCGATCTCCCAGTGGATCAACACTCTCTCCGATCCCGGCGGTGAGCCGGTGGCCGGCATCGAGTTCGAGTCCCGGCACGGTGACGGGTTGGTGCTCTGGGCGCTGTACGAGCGTCCCGGTGACGGACCGGTCAGCAAGAACGTCACGGTGCTGGATTACGGCCCTGTCGAGGAGCACGACCCCGATCTGATCGAAGCGATGCGTCTGCACAAACTGGTCTGGGAGGACGACTGAATCATCGGCTCGCCCCGTGGCCGCCGCGGTGTTCCTGCGCCCGACCTGCGTTTTCCCGCGTGCTGTGAACATGCCACGGTCTATGTAGAAGCGTAGCCCCCTCGAACCACTGTACTGCCTTGCGCAGCGCGGAGAATGGAGGTGGACGGACGCGGCCGGACCGGTGATCGGGCTGCGTGCGTACACGGACCTGCGCCTCGTGAGTGCTCGGCTACCGGAGGCGGGAGCGGTCGAGGAGTTCGGCGACATCGAGCAGTTCCGTCGGGTTCATGTGCTGGTGCGGCAAGGCATGCACCCCCGCAGCGGTGACCCACACGGTGCCGGCTCCGTCGATGGTGACGTCCGGGCGGGGACTGCGGATCGGGATGCTGGCGATCGGCTCCCAGGTGACCGGATCGAGGCGGGTGAACAGCCAGTATTGATGGTGATCGGCCGGATACACGGCCGGCCCCGGCAGTGGCCACCACCGCCCACAGCCGGAACCGTCCGGGGGATGGCCGACGATCCAGAGCAGGTCATCGATCTGTCCGCCGCCGAGGACATGATCGGGCAGCGAGTTCGGCTGAGCGAGGGTGAGATCGTCGAGTACCCGGTATGCGGAGGCACCGTCGACGATCGTCGGTGGAAGGCCGGTCAGAAACGGCCGATAGGACATCCCCGCGGTCTCCAGCGGCGCACCGACGGTCACGGTGGCGTGCAGATCGACCCGGACCAGGCGCGCCGCTCCGAGCACGCCGGTGCTCGAGTCACGCCGGCGAAACAGCAGGACAAACCCGTCCTCGCAGGTCGTCATCGATTCGAGATCGCCCCACTGCTCGGCAGGATGCCTCACCAGGTCCTGTCCCGGGCGAGCGAGGATCAGCTCGGCGGCGCCGCGATCCGGCACCGCCACGGCGAGCAGGGTCTGGCCATGGGCTGCGCCATCTCGAATCGGTGTGTCAGTAACCGCCTCGACGGTGCCACCCCGGGTGCAGTGGAAAATTCCGTCCCAGCCGCCCACCCAGCAGCCGTCGGCGTGTGCCCACACCGAGCGGGTGCGATCGGCCGGCGGAGCATCGAAGATCTGCCCGGGCACGATGTACTCGCGCACGCGCCGGCCGGCGTCGAGATGCACGACCAGGGGCAGTTCACGGTCGGCGATCCACAGGTCCGAGTCGTGCGCGGATATCGCGGCAGGGATCACGCTCGGCCGCAGCGGCGGTGGCGGCACATCCGTCAAGTCGAGATCCACTAGCACGCCTACCTCGTGAATGCGCTCGACCAGCGGGTCGGGTCCGGCGGGCCGGGCAACATGGACGAACGATCGCGGGGACGTGGTGACCTGCCGATAGCGACGGGTGCCGGACACCGGCCTGAACGGCGAGTGCGGCTGATCGACCTCGCGCCGGTATCGATCGGATGCGACGTGAATGCCCCTGACCCGGCCGCGGATCCGCCCGGTAGTGGCATACGACAGATCACCGATCAGCCGGCCGGTGACCTCGACCTCACCGAGCACCGGACGACGGGTGTACCAGGTCGCCGTCCACCCCACACCGCGCAGCAACACGGTCCAGTCCCACCACTGCCGCCCATCCCCGGGCCGCTGCAACGCGGGCTTCCCCGAATGCAGGGGCTCGGCCACAGCACCAAGCGTGACGATCGACGGATCCGCCGGATCGGCGGGCATCTCCTCGAACAACAACGGAAAAACCGCAATGGCACCGACTTCCGGGGGCGGTGTCTCCCCGTCTTCGATCGACACGGTGGTCACCAACACCGGCAGCCGAGTCTGCGGACACCACACCTGGTCAGGCTCTGTCACTCTGCCAGCGTGCCCGACACGCTGCCGCCGCGCACGATCGGCGCTGCGGTCGACCGAGTCGCGCATTTGCACGAGTACTGTTGACACACCCGGGATCTGTCGATGTGCAGCAGCGTGTCCGGCCAGTCTTCGCTGCATCCCTACACCCGTCGACCTCGAGGACGAGTCGTAGCTGCCCGACGAAGTAGCCCGTCAGGCCCGGGCCGGTGACGGATGGGTCAAACTCATCGGCGACGCGATTCCCGGTGTATGCGGCGCACATGCGCACTCTGCACGGTACGCGCGCGTCGACGGGACCATCGGCGCTGCTGCCCACGAGGCCGGCATCCCGATCTACGCGGGCACCAGGTGCAGCACGGGCGCATCGCCGACGAGATCGCATCGCTCGTGCGCGTGGGTCTCGACCCGACCGAGGCGTACGCCGCGGCGAGTTGGAAGGCCCGCGCATGGCTCGGGCACCCGAGTCTCGAATCGGGGACGTCGGCGGATTTCGTCGTGTGCCGGGAGGATCCGCGCAGCGACCCCGCGGCCGCGCGTCCCGATCTTGTGGTGCTCCGCGGCCGGGTGGTCTCGGGGCGCCCCGCGCGGCTGTAGAGAGGGTGCGCGGAGTCACCGGGTGCCGGTTTCGTCCTGGCTCGCGCGTCTGGCAGAATGGTTCGCTGTCGTCGCATCCGGTTACGTACCGCGCGGCGGTCACAGGCTAGAGGCAAAACCGGGCGTGCCAGAAGGGCGCGTCGTCCGAATTGCACGTGACACGCGCCTCGGCGCACCCCGAAGGAGAACACAGCAGTGGCTGTCAAGATCAAGCTCACCCGTCTCGGCAAGATCCGCAACCCGCAGTACCGCGTCGTCATTGCGGACTCGCGCACCCGTCGCAACGGCCGGGCCATCGAGACCATCGGCAAGTACCACCCCAAGGAAGAGCCCTCGCTGATCGAGATCGACTCGGAGCGTGCGCAGTACTGGCTGGCCGTCGGCGCGCAGCCGACCGAGCCGGTCCTCAACCTCCTCAAGGTCACGGGTGACTGGCAGAAGTTCAAGGGCCTGCCGGGCGCCGAGGGCACCTTGAGGAAGGCGGAGCCGAAGCCGTCCAAGCTCGAGCTGTTCCAGGCCGCTCTCGCGCAGGCCGAGAACGAGCCGGCTGCCGAGGCCGTCACGCCCAAGAAGAAGAAGGCTGCCAAGGAAGAGGCCGCCGAGGCGTCCACCGAGGCCGAGTCCACCGAGGCCGCCGAGTAATGAGCGCCGTGGTCGCCGATGCCGTCGAGCATCTCGTTCGTGGAATCGTCGCCCATCCCGACGACGTCCGCGTCGACCTGATCGCGGGCCGTCGGGGCCGCACCGTCGAGGTGCACGTCAATCCCGACGACCTCGGCAAGGTCATCGGCCGCGGCGGTCGCACCGCGACCGCGTTGCGGACCCTCGTCACCGGAATCGGTGGCCGGGGTATCCGTGTGGACGTCGTCGACACCGACCGCTAGGCGAGCGTCGATGGAGCTCGTCGTGGGCCGTGTGGCCAAGTCGCACGGCATCAGAGGCGAAGTCGTCGTCGAGGTTCGCACCGACGAACCCGAAGAGCGCTTCGCCGTCGGCGCGGTCCTGCGTGGCCGTAAGCCTCGCGACAGGCACCTGCACGAGTACACAGTGGAAGCCGCCCGGGAGCACTCCGGGCGGCTTCTGCTGCGCCTGCAGGGCATCGACGGTCGCGACGCCGCCGACGCACTGCGCGGGGTGCTGTTCGTCGTCGACAGCGCCGACCTTCCGCCGTCCGACGACCCGGACGAGTTCTACGACCACGAACTCGAAGGGCTGACGGTGCGGATCGTCGCCGGTCGCCCCGACGGCGGAACCGAGGTCGGCACCGTCCGCGAGGTCCTGCACACGGCCGCCGGCGAACTGCTGTCGATCCGGCCAGCCGGCCAGGAGCGCGGAGAGTTACTCGTCCCGTTCGTCACCGAGATCGTCCCGACGGTGTCGGTCCGGGACGGCGTGATCGAGATCGATCCGCCCGAAGGACTCCTCGACCCCGACTTCGGGGAACCGCCGTCCAAGAAGAAGTCGACCGAGGGGAAGCAGTAGTCCGTGCGGCTCGACGTCGTCACCATCTTCCCCGAATATCTCGAACCCCTGCGCGTCGCCCTGCTCGGCAAGGCGATCGACAAGGGGCTCATCTCCGTCGGTGTGCACAACCTGCGCGACTGGACGCACGACGTGCACAAGGCCGTCGACGACGCGCCCTACGGCGGCGGACCGGGCATGGTCATGAAACCCACCGTGTGGGGACCGGCGCTCGACGACGTGCTCGCCGGGCCCGACGGTGAAACCGATCCCGACGTACTGCTCGTCGTCCCGACGCCCGCCGGTCGCCGCTTCGATCAGGCCACCGCACAACGGTGGTCGAAGGAGAAGCGGATCGTCTTCGCCTGCGGCCGCTACGAAGGAATCGACCAGCGCGTCTTCGACGATGCCGCGCGGCGCGTGCGCGTCGAAGAAGTGAGCATCGGCGACTACGTCCTCATCGGTGGGGAAGTCGCCGTCCTCGTCATGGTCGAGGCCGTCGTCCGTCTGCTGCCCGGTGTACTCGGCAATCAGGCGTCGCATCAAGAGGATTCGTTTTCCGACGGACTGCTCGAAGGGCCGAGTTACACTCGGCCGGCGGTGTGGCGCGACCTCGAGGTGCCACCGGTGCTGCTGTCCGGCGACCACGGCAAGGTCGCTCGCTGGCGCCACGAGCAGTCGCTCGAACGCACCCGCGAACGACGACCCGATCTGCTCCCGTCCGACGACTGACGCCGGGCCCGACGGTCCTCAGGGCCGGTGCGCGCTTCCGAGCGTCGTCTCGACCGCCAGCGTGACGGTCTCGCGCGCGTGTTGCGCGCTCCCGTCGTCCGTCGCGTCGTACATCGCCGTGTCGGGCAGGAAACCGGTGTCGTAGAAGGGATCCGACTCTTCGTAGGTGACGGTCTCCCGCGCCGCGACCACGACCGCGTACCGGTGGTCGTCGCCGAAGAACCCGGTGGACAGGTGCAGCCATTCACCGGCCAGGCAGCACATCCACCCCTGCTTCACACCCAGGTCCGTGGAGTCGCCGAGACCCTCGGGAAGCCCGAAACGCTGGTCGTATCCGTCGATGCCCTCGTCGGTGAACTCCACCAGATGGCCGACGATCCGGGCCGCGCTCTCATCACCGGAGGCACTGTCGCCGAGCAGATCGTCGTACCAGGTCAGCAGGTCCGACGCCGTCGTGGTCGTGTTCCACCACCAGGACCCCGGATCCGGGGGAGTTGTGCCGGTCAGGTTGTGCCGCTCCACGACGTGCTCGACGATCTCGGGACCACCGTAGGTCTCCCACAACAGCGTCGCCGCGTTGTCGTCCGACGACCGCAGCATCGACCGGATCAACTCGTGGTCCTCGTCGGCGAGCGTCGCCTCGCCCGTCACCTCGCGGTACAGGACCTCCTCGGCGATGAACAGCTTCACCGTCGAGGCGGTCTCGAAGGGTTCGTCCGAACCGCCGAGCACACGGGTCCCGGATTCACGGTCGAGCACGGCGACAGTCAGGCGCGCTCCGCGGCTGTCGGCGAGCGCGACGGCCGCGTCGATCTGTCGGGGCAGTTCGACCGTCGACAGCGTCACGGTCGATTCGTCGGAATCGGTGTCCGTCACCGAGGCGAGACCGAGCGCCTCGTGCGGGAGCGGATGGGAGTCCATCGATTCGCAGCCGGATACGGCCAGTGCGGTGGCCACGCACAGCATCATCGCGCCCGATCGTGCGCGTCCGCGCCCGTGCTTCATGTCCGGTTCCTGCATTCCATTGTGCTGTGGACGATAGCGCCGGTCCACCCGGCAGCCTGCACGGACCCCGCTCGCGAGCGCGAGTGCCGTTACGCGCGCGGGCGCCCCACGGGCACAGGCGCGGGCGGGGGACGGCAACTGTAGGGTCGTTCGACGTGACGACCGAACTCGACACCGTGAACCAGCGGATCGCCCAGGAACTCGACGTCCGCGAAGACCAGGTCGCTGCGGCCGTGGGACTGCTCGACGGCGGCGCGACCGTGCCGTTCGTCGCGCGCTACCGTAAGGAGGCGACCGGCGGGCTCGACGACGCCCAGCTGCGCACCCTCGAGGAACGCCTCCGCTATCTGCGTGAACTCGACGAGCGCCGTGTCGCGATCCTCGAATCGATCGAGGCGCAGGGCAAGCTCGACGACACGCTGCGCGGACAGATCATGCTCGCCGACACCAAGGCGCGGCTCGAGGACATCTACCTGCCGTTCAAGCCGAAGCGGCGCACCAAGGCGCAGATCGCGCGCGAGGCCGGTCACGAACCCGTCGCCGACGCGCTCATCGGCGACCCCACCACCGACCCCGCCGGATACACCTCCGAGCAGCTCGACGGTGCGCGCGCCATCCTCGTCGAACGCTTCGCCGAGGACGCGGACCTCGTCGGCGAGCTCCGCGAGGCGATGTGGACGCGCGGCAAGGTGAGCTCCACCGTGCGGTCCGGCAAGGAGAACGACGGCGCGAAGTTCTCCGACTACTTCGAGTTCTCGGAACCGTTCACCCAGCTGCCCTCGCACCGCATTCTCGCCCTCCTGCGCGGCGAGAAGGAGGAGGTGCTGTCGCTGTCGTTCGATCCCGAGATCGACGAGCCGGTGCCCGGTGAGCGCACCTACTACGAGGGCCGGATCGCGACGCGCTTCGGCATCGCCGACAAGGGACGCGCCGCCGACAAGTGGCTGCTCGACACTGTGCGGTGGGCGTGGCGCACCAAGCTGCAGATGTCGCTGTCGCTGGACATCAGGATGCGGCTGCGGCAGTCCGCCGAGAAGGACGCGGTCGACGTCTTCGCCGCCAACCTCAAGGACCTGCTGCTCGCCGCACCGGCCGGAACGCGACCGACGATGGGCCTCGACCCCGGCTACCGCACCGGCACGAAGGTCGCCGTCGTCGACGCGACCGGCAAGGTCGTCGACCACGCCACCATCTATCCGCATCAGCCGCACAACAAGCGTGACGAGGCCCTCGCGGTGCTCGCCGCGCTGGTCGCGCGGCACGGTGTCGAACTGATCGCCATCGGCAACGGCACGGCGTCGCGTGAGACAGACGCTCTCGCAGCCGAACTCGTGTCGCTGGCGAAGGTGCCCGGGCTGACGAAGATCGTGGTCTCCGAGGCGGGCGCGTCCGTCTACTCGGCCTCCGAGTACGCCACCAAGGAACTCCCGGATCTCGACGTGTCCATCCGTGGTGCGGTCTCCATCGCGCGCCGCTTGCAGGATCCACTCGCCGAACTGGTCAAGATCGACCCGAAGTCGATCGGGGTCGGCCAGTACCAGCACGACGTGTCCGAGACGATGCTCGCGCGGTCGCTGGGCGCGGTCGTCGAGGACGCGGTGAACGCCGTTGGCGTCGACGTCAACACGGCATCTGTCCCGCTGCTGTCGCGGGTCTCGGGGATCACCGGCTCGCTCGCGGAGAGCATCGTCGCCCACCGCGACCAGAACGGTCCGTTCCGTGCACGGCGAGCGCTCGAGGACGTTCCGCGACTCGGCCCGAAGGCCTTCGAACAGTGCGCGGGCTTCCTGCGCATCCCCAACGGCGATGACCCGCTCGACGCGTCCGCGGTGCACCCCGAGGCGTATCCGGTGGTGCGGCGGATCGTCGACCGGACCGGCAGCAGCGTCCGCGAACTGCTCGGCAACATCGCGACCCTGCGGAAGCTGCGCGCCGACGAGTTCGCCGACGACCGCTTCGGTGTCCCGACCGTCACCGACATCATCTCCGAGCTCGAGAAGCCCGGCCGCGACCCGCGTCCGGAGTTCAAGACCGCGACGTTCGCCGCCGGTGTCGAGAAGGTCGCCGACCTGAAGCCCGGCATGGTCCTCGAAGGAGTGGTCACCAACGTCGCGGCCTTCGGTGCGTTCGTCGACGTCGGTGTGCACCAGGACGGCCTCGTGCACGTCTCCGCGATGTCGCGCAGCTTCGTGAAGGATCCGCACGACGTCGTCCGGTCCGGTGAGGTCGTCGAGGTGAAGGTTCTCGAGGTCGACGTCGCGCGCCAGCGCATCGGTCTGACGCTGCGCCTCGACGACGAGGTCCCCACCCCGGGCGCCGAGAAGTCGGGCGGCCAGCCGCGCGGAGGTGGCCGTCGTCCCGGAGGTCAGGGCAGCGGCAACCAGGGCGGCGGTCGTGGACGCAGCGGTCAGGGCAATCGTGGGCAGCAGGGCCGTGGCGGCGACCGCCGTTCGACGCCGGCCGCCTCCGGATCCTTGGCCGACGCCCTGCGACGCGCCGGTTTCGGCAACAACTGACGCGAATCACCGGGTCACTCCTGCAATGCTGTGGACATGAGATCCACGGTGGCCGGGGTGATCCGGTGATGCTCGACTGGATGCGGCGCGAGATCGTCGATCAGGGGCGCCTGCCGCTGCTGTTCTTCTTGCTCGGTTTCGTGGCCGCGTTCGTCTTCATCCGGATCAGCGTGCGGTTGATCCGCGCGCAGGTGCGCTGGTGGCCCGGCAACATCACCCCGGGCGGTCAGCACGTGCACCACGTGGTGTTCGGTGTCGTCACGATGGTGATCGCCGGTGGGGGACTGATCGCGATCTCGGAGGACGCGAACCGCGTCGCCGCGTGCATCCTCGCGGCGCTCTTCGGAGTCGGTGCCGCACTGACACTCGACGAGTTCGCGTTGATCTTCTATCTGAACGACGTGTACTGGGAAGAACAGGGACGGGTGTCCGTCGACGCCGTCTTCGTGGCGATCGCCGTGACCGGGATGTGGTTGCTCGGTCTGCGACCGTTCGAACTCGGGGACACCACGAACTTCGAGGACAGCGGTGACTGGGCCGGACGGGCCGCGCTGGTGGTGGCTGTGCTCGTGAACCTCCTGCTCGCCGCGATCGTCCTGGCGAAAGGAAAGATCTGGACGGGCCTGGTGGGGCTGTTCGTCGTTCCGCTGCTGTGGGTCGGCGCGATCCGGCTCTCCCGGCCCGGCGCGCCCTGGGCTCGCTGGCGGTACGGCAAGCGGCCCCGTCGCATGGCGCGCGCGCTCGAACGCGAACGTCGACTGCGGCGCCCGGTGATCCGCGCCAAGATCTTCGTGCAGGATCTCGTCGCGGGCGCACCGACGCTCGAAACCGTGCGGGGCAGTGTCGAGCACTCGCGCACCGCGACCGAGGCCGAACTGGACCGTCGCGTCAAGCCGGCGCCACCGCCGATTTCATCGATCGATGTTCCGTCTGGCACAATGGACGGGTTGCCCCGTTCGGGCACGCCTACCTGACCTGGGCACGAACCGGTCGAGCCCGCCACACGGCGGTCGCCGCCAGGTTCCTCTGCTCGAGCGAACAAGAGGATGAAAAACCGATGAACACCCTGGACTTTCTGGACGCCAAGTCGCTGCGCGACGACATCCCGGACTTCCGTCCCGGCGACACTCTCGACGTGCACGTCAAGGTCATCGAGGGCAGCAAGGAGCGTGTGCAGGTCTTCAAGGGCGTCGTGATCCGGCGTCAGGGCGGCGGCATCCGCGAGACCTTCACCGTCCGCAAGGTTTCCTTCGGCGTCGGCGTGGAGCGCACCTTCCCGGTCCACAGCCCCAACCTCGCCAAGATCGACGTGCTGACCCGTGGCGACGTCCGTCGCGCGAAGCTCTACTACCTGCGTGAGCTGCGCGGCAAGGCTGCCAAGATCAAGGAGAAGCGCTGATCTTCGGCCGCTGACCAGCCCCTCGGGCTGCTCGGCACGGCTCCCGAGCCACCCGATACAGCATCCGACGACCCGGCCCGGACTTCCGTCCCGGCCGGGTCGTCGTCGTTGTGGGCAGCGGTCTGTCGCTCTCCCTTCCGGTCGACGGTCGTCCTCGGCGGGCCGCCGTGCCGCAGACGCTAGTCTGTCGAGGTGGCAGATTCCCCGCACGATCCGGCTCGACCGGATGTGAACCGCAACGATGTTCGAGGTTCGGCTCGGAGCGATCGAGCCGACGGTGCACACCACCGGCGCGAGGACCCCGCAGCGAAGGACACCGCCCCGAAGGCGAAGAAGCAGAAGTCGTTCTGGCGTGAACTGCCGATCCTGGTCGTCGTCGCACTGGCCCTGAGCTTCCTGCTGCAGACCTTCGTGGCGCGGGTCTATCTCATCCCCTCGGAGTCGATGGAGCCGACACTGCACGGCTGCCCGGGCTGCACCGGCGACCGCATCGTCGTCGAGAAGGTGGGATACCGCTTCACCGACCCCCGTCCCGGCGACGTCATCGTCTTCGAAGGCCCCGACTCGTGGTCGGCCGGCTACACCTCGACCCGTTCCGACAACGTCGTCGTGCGGGGACTGCAGGAGATCGGTTCGCTCGTCGGCGTCGTGCCGCCGGACGAGAACGACCTCGTCAAGCGCGTGATCGCGACCGGCGGGCAGACGGTGGAATGCTGCGACGACCAGGGCCGTGTCCTCGTCGACGGTGTTCCACTCGACGAGCCGTACGTGACCATGGACTTCCCGTTCACCCCGGGTGTCGTCACCTGCGAGACCGAAGTCCCCTCCGGGCGTTGCTTCGGGCCCGTCACCGTGCCCGAGGGCCACGTCTGGGTGATGGGCGACAACCGCAGTAACTCGGCCGACTCGCGCTACCACGTCGGGGACGAGCACCAGGGCTCGATCCCGCTGGACAATGTCATCGGAAAAGCCCGCTTCATCGTGCTGCCTCCCGGCCGATGGGGCCTCATCGACTCACCGGAGATCCTTCCCTCGTGACTGCTTGGCCACCTCGACCCGTGATCCGTCGCTCCTCCGGACTGCGCACCATGGAGTCCGCGCTCGCGCGGTGCGGTCTCGGTCCGGTAGCGGGGGTCGACGAAGCCGGCCGCGGTGCCTGCGCCGGGCCGCTCGTCGTCGCCGCGTGCGTGCTCGGCGACCGGCCGCATGCGTCGCTCGACCGGCTCGACGATTCGAAGAAGCTCACCGAACGCATCCGCGAGGAGTTGTACTCGGTGATCGTGCGACGCGCCCGGGCGTGGAGCGTGGTGGTGATCCCCGCGGAGGAGGTCGACGCGATCGGCATCCACGTCGCCAACATCGAAGGCATGCGACGCGCGGTGGCAGGTCTGTCGACTCCGCCCGGTTACGTGCTGACCGACGGCTTCCGGGTGCCCGGACTGCCCGCGCCGTCGCTGCCCGTGATCGGCGGCGACGCGGCGGCCGCGTGCATCGCGGCGGCCAGCGTGCTCGCGAAGGTTACACGCGATCGCATGATGGTCGACCTCGACGGCGAGCTACCGGGGTACGGTTTCGCAGTACACAAGGGCTACAGCACTCCGACGCACATGGCGGCGTTGGCCGAGCACGGCCCGTCGCCGCAGCACCGGCGGTCGTGGGCCAATGTGCGCTCGGTGTGCGGAGTGCCCGCAGTGCGACGTCGGCTGTTCGCCGACGACCTGGTTCGTCGATCGTATGCAGACGACCTGGGGCGTCGATTGTTCACCGACGAGGCGGATGCGGGATGATTGCAGGACACACCAGACTGGGAGGACACCGAGACCGATGAGTGCCGAGGATCTCGAGAAGTACGAAACCGAGATGGAACTCTCGCTGTACAGGGAGTACCGGGACATCGTCGGTCAGTTCGCGTACGTCGTGGAGACCGAACGCCGGTTCTACCTGGCGAACGCGGTGGAATTGCTGCCGCACAACGCCAACGGCGAAGTGTACTTCGAGGTGCGCATGTCCGACGCCTGGGTGTGGGACATGTACCGTCCCGCCCGCTTCGTCAAGCACGTCCGTGTCATCACCTTCAAGGACGTCAACATCGAAGAGCTCGACAAGCCCGAACTGAGACTGCCCGACAAGCTGGGCTGACGCCCTCGGGGATGACCCTGCGCACAGCGGCCGCATCCTAGCCGGGGCGCCGACACCGAGCCGTTCTCCGTGGCTCGTCGCCCGCCGTTGTGCACAGGCACCGCACTCATCCACAGTTTCCCCGATCTTCGTGCTCGGATCCCGATTCCGCGTGCCCCGGTCCTCCACAGTGGGGGCATGCAGGGGACCAATCGGACATCACACAACCGGGATCTGGGCGCGCGAGGCGAGGATCTTGCCGCCGAATACCTCGAGTCGACCGGCATGGTCGTGCTCGAACGGAACTGGCGCAGCCGATACGGCGAACTCGATCTCATCGCACAGGACGGCGCGTCCGTCGTCTTCGTCGAGGTCAAGACCCGCACCGGCACCGGATACGGCACCCCCGCCGAGGCGGTGACGCCCGCGAAGGCCGAACGGATCCGTCGCCTCGCCGGACAGTGGTTGTCCGAGCAGACGCGCCGCTGGTCGCACATCCGCGTCGATGTGGTCACCGTCCTGCTCGCGCGGGGACACGCCCCGGAGATCACCCATCGCAAGCAGGTCCTCTGATGGCGCTCGGCCGTGCCTGGTCGGTCGCCGTCTCCGGGATCGACGGGCAGGTCGTCGAGATCGAAGCCGACATCGGGCGAGGTCTGCCGGGCGTGACGATGGTCGGGCTGCCCGACACCGCGCTCCAGGAGTCGCGCGACCGGGTGCGCGCCGCCGTGTCGAATTCCGGTGCCAAGTGGCCGGATTCGAAGGTCGTGCTCGCACTGTCGCCGGCCACGCTGCCGAAGGTCGGCAGTGTCTACGATCTCGGACTGGCGTGCGCGGTGCTCGACGCAGCGGATGTCGTGCCGACCGAGGCCGTCTCCCGGACGGTGCTGCTCGGCGAACTCGCGCTCGACGGGCGCGTCAGGCCGGTGCGCGGTGTGCTGCCCGCCGTGCTCACGGCGAAGAAACACGGCTGGTCGCGCGTGGTGGTGCCGACCGCGACGATGACCGAAGCGGCGCTCGTCGACGGCATCGACGTCTACGGCGCCGAGACACTGCGCGAAATGGTGCTCTGGCTCCAGGGCGACGGTCCGCTCGAACGGCCCGATCCGCGCGCGCTGCCACCGCGGGCGGTGCGCGGCGATCTCAGCGAAGTGGTCGGCCAGCACGAAGCGCGTCGCGCGATCGAGGTCGCTGCGGCCGGCGCGCACCACCTGATGTTGACCGGCCCGCCGGGAATCGGGAAAACAATGCTCGCGCAGCGACTTCCGGGGATCCTGCCGGACCTGGACGAAAGTCACGCCCTCGAGGTGACGGCCATCCATTCGGTGGCGGGCACCCTCACCAGCGACCGGCCGCTCGTGACGGAACCGCCCTTCATCGCGCCCCATCACACGGCGTCGGTGAGTTCGCTGATCGGAGGCGGTACCGGCATGGCGAAACCCGGCGCGGTGAGCCGGGCACACCGTGGCGTGCTGTTCCTCGACGAGGTCGCCGAGATGGGGACGAAGACACTCGAAGCGCTGCGGACGCCGCTCGAGGACGGGGAGGTGCGCATCGCCCGCCGGGACGGTGTCGCGCGATATCCGGCCCGCTTCCAGCTGATCCTCGCCGCCAACCCGTGCCCGTGCGCACCACCACGCGACGCCGACTGCGTGTGTGCGCCGACCGCACGTCGCCGCTATCTGGGGCGTCTGTCGGGCCCGCTCCTCGACCGCGTCGACCTGCGGGTCCGGATGCAAGCCGTCGCGACCAGCGCGTTGATGGGGGAGACCGGCGAGAGCACCGACGACGTACGGGCGCGCGTCGCCCGGGCGAGAGCCGCGGCACGCGAGCGGTGGGCCGAGCACGGCTGGGCCACCAACGCCGAGGTGCCCGGGCCGGCTCTCCGGCAGAAGTTCCGTCTTCCACGTGCTGCGCTCGAACCCGTCGAATGGGCGCTGCGCAAGGGCGCCATCACGGCGCGAGGAGCGGATCGGGCACTGCGGGTCGCGTGGACGCTGAGCGACCTCGACGGTTCTGATTCGCCGACGGCGACGCACGTCGCTGCCGCACTCGACTTCCGGGATCGGGGTGTCGCATGAGCGGGCACGGCGACGAACGGCGCCTGGCCTGGGCCTATCTGTCGACCGTCGCACAGGGTGCGTCACGTTCGTTGTCGGCGGCAGTGGAAGCCGAGGGTGTACTCGAGGTGGCAGCCGCCATCCGGTCGGGTGCGGGCCTCGACGAACTCTCGTCGCGGTACTCGGTGCGGGCACACCTCGATACCGCGGCACGGGATCTCGATCGTTTGGGACGGGCCGGCGGGCGACTGGTCACGCCCGACGACGACGAATGGCCTGTCTGGCAGATGCTCGGCTTCGGCACTCTCGACACCGCGACCGACGCCGAAGGGCCACCCCTCGCGCTGTGGGTGTGGGGGAGCCGGCGGATCGACGACCTCGCCGAACGCGCGATCGGCATCGTCGGGACCCGCGCCGCGAGCGGTTACGGGGAGCACGTCACCGCCGAGATCGCCGGGGATCTCGCCGCCGACGGATGGACGGTCGTGTCCGGCGCGGCCTTCGGCGTCGACGCGGCCGCACACCGCGCGGCGCTCGGGGTGGGTGGCACCACCGTCGCGATCCTGGCCTGCGGTGTCGACCGGGCGTATCCGGCGGCACACGCGACGATGTTGCGGCGGATCTCCGAATCGGGTCTGGTGGTGAGCGAGTATCCCCCGGGCACGACTCCGGCGCGGTACCGGTTCCTCGCCCGCAACCGGCTGATCGCGGCGTTGTCCGCCGGCACGGTCGTCGTCGAGGCGGGCTGGCGCAGCGGGGCGCGCAACACCGCGGCGTGGGCGCGACGACTCGGGCGGCCTGTCATGGCGGTGCCCGGACCGGTGACCTCGGCGGCCTCGCAGGGCTGTCACCGCATGATCAGGGAGGGCGAGGCGCGTCTGGTGGGCGCGGCGCGCGACGTCGTCGAGGAGTGCGGTCCGCTGCTGGCGGGCGGGGACGACGACCTCGACGGCCTGTTCCGCCGCGACCTGGACGGATTGTCGGGCGACATGGCCCTGGTCTACGAGGCGCTTCCGGCGTCGGATGTCTGTGATCCGGCGATGGTGGCCGAGTCCGCGGGGCTGCCGATCGAGCGGGTGCGGGCGGCGCTGCCCCTGCTCGAACTCGACGGTCTGGTGGTGGTGACGGACGGAGGGTGGCGGCGGGCGTGACGGCGGATCGACGCCCGGGGCGGTCTACCCCCGGTCGGGAGGGGTGCCGAACATGCGGTCGCGCAGGCTGTCGTAGATGGGCGGGACCCGCGTGGAATACGCCACGACGACGGCGCAGATCGTCGCGGCGAGCATCGGGACCGTCACTCCCGTCGCCGCGGTCATCTCCACGACGAGGACGACTCCGGTGATCGGGGCCCGCACCGACGCGCCGAAGAGAGCGGCCATCCCCGCGATGGCCATCGGCACGGCCAGGGACGACCCGATCCCGGGGACGATCGCGGTACAGATCCCGGCGCACAACAGACCCCAGAGAGCGCCCAGTGCGAGGAGCGGCGCGAACAGTCCGCCCGGTGTCCCGGCCGCGTACGACAGCGGGCCGGCGACGAACCGCAGCAGGACGTACCAGGCGACCACCGGCAGTGCGAGCGCACCACCGCTCACCACGTGCTGGACGAGGGAGTCGCCGCCACCGCCGGCCCACGGTGCGACCACGGACAACAACCCGACGAGTCCGCCGATGATTGCAGCCTTCATCACCGGGGAGAGCGACCGGACCGACTCCACCACGCTCAGCGAGCCCAGGACCATCCGGTTGTAGGCCGCGCCGAGCAGTCCGGTGAGCAGACCGAACACCACGAACACGGGCAGCAGGACGATCGACGGGGGAGCGATGGGGTCCACGGCGAAGTCGGGGGTGTCGCGGACGATCGTCCGCGAGCACACCACCGCGGCGGCCACCGACAGGACGACGGGTACGACCGTGCGGAAACGGAAGCTGCCGGTGACCTCCTCGAAGACGAACAGCGCACCGCCGATCGGGGCATTGAACGCGACCGCGAGTCCGGCACCGGACACCGAGGTCTGCAGCAGACGTTCGTGCTCGGGACGCCGGGCGCAGCGTGCGGTCTCGGCGCCCACCGCGGCACCCATGTGCACGATCGGGCCCTCCCGTCCCAGGACGAGACCCGACCCGATCGACAGGAGCGCCCCGACGAATCTGGAGGGCAGCACCGACAGAGGTGGGGGCTCGGCCTGCCCGCGGTCGACGGCTTCGACGTGCTGGATTCCGCTACCCGAGGCGAGGGGGACCATCCGGACGATCAGCGCTGCGAGCAGAGCGCCAAGGATCGTGATTCCCACCGGCACGAGCCATCCCGGACCGGGAAGTTCGTGCGCCCACTCCGCGGTGTGGATCCGCCATCGCTCGAGCCGTTCCAGGCACCAGCGGAAGGCCCCGCCGACGACGCCGATGACGGCGCCGGCCACGATCGCCAGCACACAGATCGTCGCCAGTTCGCGAGCGGGAACGGTAGGTTCCCGCACGTTCTCGATGTCCACCCGGCGCCCTCCGACTTGCCGCCGACGCGCCGATCCGCCCGGCGGTGCCGGAGACGGTCGCGCGAAGGAGTCGTGACCGTATGTTCACAGACTCCGAGACGTTTCGCGGGGACGCGCGAGGGTGAATTCGGAGGAGGACCGCCTACTCGGCCGAGGTGTCGGCGGTCGGCTCGTCCTCGACGTACCAAGCGCGGTCCTCGCGGTCCCATTTCACGGCACCGCGGTGGGCCTTGCGGAACTCCTTGAGGACGGCGCGGTCGATCGAGGGGTGGCCGTTGTCGTTCACGTAGATCCACTCGGAGCCGAACTTGGCCTCGATCGCGTCGACCATGTCGGTCTGGGTGACCCTGCGTTCGGTGGTGATGATGTCGGTCATCCATGTGGCGATGTCGGCCGCGGTGGTGCTCATGTTCTCGAGCCTAGAGCCTCGCCGATCGTGACCTCCCCGCCGCACCCCGCGACAGAGTACGGTGACGCGAGATAGGTAACCCTAATAGGAGGTTCGGTGGCACGGAAAGCGCCCATGGGGACGACACTCACGGTTCTGCGGACCGAGGCGATCGGCGAGCACTTCGTCCGCGTGGTGCTCGGCGGAGACGGCTTCGGCGAGTTCCAGGCCCGTGCGGAGACCGACAGCTACGTGAAGATCGAGCTGCCCGCGGGGGACGAGACGGTCGTCCGCACCTACACCGTCCGGCGCGTGGACCCGGACGCCGGGGAGATCTGGATCGACTTCGTCGTGCACGGCGACGAGGGTGTCGCGGGGCCGTGGGCTCGCTCGGTGCAACCGGGCACGCAGGTCGTGGTGCGGGGACCCGGCGCGGGATACCGGCCCGATCGCTCCGCCGACTTCCATCTGCTCGCCGGCGACGAGACCGCGATCCCTGCGATCGCGAGTGCGCTCGAGGACCTGCCCGCCGACGCGCGGGGCGCGGTCTTCCTGGAGGTCATCGGTCCAGGCGACGAACTGAAACTCGACGCGCCGGCGGGTGTGGACATCACGTGGCTCCATCGCGGTGTCGCGGCCGGTGACGCCGGTGCCGACCTGATCGACGGCAACTCGCCGCTCGTCGCAGCGGTGAAGGCCCTGCCCTGGCCGGGCGGCGACGTGCAGGTCTTCGTGCACGGTGAGGCCGAGGCCGTCATGAAGCACATCCGTCCGTACCTGCGGAAGGAACGGGCCGTACCGCCGGCACGCGCGTCGATCTCGGGTTACTGGCGTCGCGGACGCACCGAGGAGGGTTTCCGCGTGTGGAAGAGCGAACTGGCGGCCGTCGAGAGCAACTGACGGCCGGCGGTTCGGGTCAGCTCGCGGACTCGCGCGCCGGCACCGAGGCCGAGTCGCGCGCCAGCACCGCCGCGGAGGTGAGCGCGAGTCCCGAGCAGACCACGATGGCGACGGCCATCGGGATACCGGTGCCTTCGCCGCCGAGCCCGACGAGCGGGGAGACCACGGCAGCGAGACCGAACTGAGAGGCACCGATCACGGCGGAGCCCGTACCGGCCGCCTTCGGGACCTGTGACTGGGCCAGCGCGGTGGCGTTGCCCAGCGTCAGGCCCATCATGCTGATCGCGACGAACAGCAGCGGCAGGATCAGCACTGCGACGTAGCCGACGACGACCATCGTCAGCAACAGCAGCGCCCCTGCCGTGAACATGGTGGTCACACCGAAGAGCAGCAGCGTCCGCACCTCGAACCGGCCGATGAGGCGGGTGTTGACGGCGTTGGCCAGCACGAGACCGGCCGAGTTCACGGCGAACACCATCGAGAACTGGCCCGGGCTCAGACCGAGGA
Organism: Rhodococcus sp. 2G; assembly: GCF_001886355.1. NCBI lineage: Bacteria > Bacillati > Actinomycetota > Actinomycetes > Mycobacteriales > Nocardiaceae > Rhodococcus > Rhodococcus sp. 2G. The sequence continues at coordinate 1,234,669 of NZ_CP018063.1, forward strand.
TGTTCTGGGTGACGAACGGCGAGGCAGAGATGTACGAGAACATCGCGCCGAATCCCAGGGCCATGGCGGCGGCGTAACCGACGAAGCGTCGCTGCCGGAGGACGTACCCGAAGTTGCCGGCCATCGTCTTCAGACCGCCGCCGTGCCGCTTCTCCGGCGGCAGGGTCTCCGGGACGAACGCGAAGGCGCCGACGGCCATCAGAACGGCCAGGCCGGTGAGCACCCAGAAGATGCCGCGCCACCCGATCGGCCCCAGCAGCACGCCACCGAGTAGGGGAGCGGCGACGGGCGCGATGCCGCCGATGATCATCATCAGGCTGAACAGCTTGGCGGCCTGATTGCCTCGCGCCCGGTCGGCGATGACCGCACGCGCGAGGACGATGCCTGTTCCGCCGCTGAATCCCTGGACCAGACGCGCCGCGATCAGGATCTCGACGGTGGGTGCCATCGCGCAGATCGCGCTGCTCACCGCCAGGACGATCGTGCCGGCGAGGATCAGTCGTCGCCGGCCCCAGCCGTCCGAGAGGGGACCCACGAGCAGCTGGCCGAGCCCGAGACCCGCCATGAACGTCGTGAGTGTGAGCTGGACGCCCACGGTCGAACTGCCCAGGCTCTCCGCCATGACGGGAAGTCCCGGGAGGTACATGTCCGTGGCGAGCGGCGCGATCGCCGACAGCAACGCCAGGGCGCACAACATCGGTACCGGGATCGTTTTGTTCACGAAAGCACCTTAGTCGGCGCGGGTCGTTGCACCCGAGCCGGTCGTGCCGCACGGTAGACCCATGCGAGGCAACGAATCCGACATGCTCCCGGCGACGCTGGACGTGCACCTCGGGGACTTCGTCGACCACCTCCGCCTCGAAGGCAACCGTTCGGAACACACGATCCGCGCCTATCGCACCGACATCCGCTCGCTGTTGCAGCATCTTGCGGACCGGGATCCCGACGCGCGCATCACCGACCTCGATCTCGATCTGATGCGGTCCTGGCTCGCCGGGATGGTGGCGGCGGGAGCGGCCCGCACCACGCTCGCGCGGCGCACCTCGTCGGCACGCGTCTTCACGGCATGGCTCGTGCGCACCCGGCGGCTCGACGCCGACCCGGCGACGCGTCTCGTCTCGCCACGTCCGCATCGGTCACTGCCCGCCGTGCTCCGCGACGACCAGGCACTGGAGATCATGGAGGCCGCGAAATCCGGTGCGCGTGAACGCGATCCCGTCGCACTGCGTGACCGGGCGATCGTCGAGTTGCTCTATGCCACCGGAATCAGGGTCGGTGAGCTGTGCGCCGTCGATATCGACGACGTCGACGCCGAGCGGCGGGTCGTCCGGGTTCTCGGCAAGGGCGACAAGGAACGGATCGTCCCTTACGGCGGTCCCGCGGCCGAGGCGCTCGACGCGTGGCTGCGTCACGGACGCCCGCATCTCGCACGACCGTCGTCGGGTGCGGCGCTGCTGCTGGGCAAGCGCGGCGGCCGGATCGATCAGCGGCAGGTGCGGTCGGTGGTGCACGACGCCGTCTCGTCGGTGCCGGGCGCACCCGACCTCGCGCCGCACGGCCTGCGGCACAGCGCTGCGACGCACCTGCTCGAAGGGGGAGCGGACCTGCGCGTGGTCCAGGAGGTGCTGGGCCATTCGAGTCTGGCCACCACGCAGCTCTACACACACGTGTCGGTGGCGCGCCTGCGCGCCGCGCACGATCAGGCCCATCCCCGCGCCTGATCGGCCTGCCCGAGAAGCCGTCCCGGTTTGGTAGCGTGCGCCGGCACCATCGAATCGGGGGAACAGATGAGACGCAACGAACCGGGTCCTGCCGTGCCCGCCTGGCTGCAGGACCCACCGGAATCCGGAAGCGACCATGCGCGACGCGGCCTCCGCCGCGCGGCCAGAGGCGCCGAGACGCCCGGTCCCTCCACTCCGTCCGGCGACGGTGCGACTCCGCCCACTCCCTCCGCTCCGCTCGAGATGACGGCTTCGGTGCCTCTCGGTATGGCGTTGCGGCCCCGGATCAGCGCAGACGACCCGGAGCCGGAGTCGTCCGGACCGCTCGTCGCGCACGAACCGGCGCGACCCGAGAATCCGGTGCTCCCACCGTCGGAGCCCGAGGCGGCGGTTTCGGCGGAGCCTGATGCGGCGGTTCCGGAGGCCGTGACCGAACCCGAGCCCGAGCCTGTCTTCTCAGAGCCGGCACCCGAAGTCGTGGAGACACAGCCCGAGACTGGGGCACCTGCACCTGCACCTGCACCTGCACCTGCACCTGCACCTGCGCCGGAGTCGGAGGTGGCGAGCCCGGAGGCGACGGAGGTCGTATCCGGTCCGCTCGACCCCGGGCACGCATCGGTCCCCGCCCCGCTACCGGCAAGAGCAGACGCTACGGTCGACGCCCTGCGACACGAGGCCCATCGGTTCGACCATCAGCCGTCGAACGTCGACCTCGCCTCGGGCGTGCTCGTCCGCAGGTCACGGCGTTCCACGCGGCGGTGGCGGGAGCGGGTCGACCGGCTGACCGGCGGCAGGCTCGACGGAGGAGGCAGTGAGCGCCGCGAGGAGCTCGTCGCCCGGATCCGCCAGCCGATCCCGGGCGACTACCGGATCGCGGTGCTGTCCCTGAAGGGTGGGGTGGGGAAGACCACCACGACCGTCGGGCTCGGGTCGACGTTCGCGTCGCTGCGCGGCGACTGCGTCATCGCCGTCGACGCGAATCCGGACTTCGGCACCCTCGGGCAGCGGATTCCGCAGCAGACCACCTCGACGGTGCGGGACCTGCTCGCGAACGCGTCGAACATCCGCCGGTACTCGGACGTGCGGGCCCACACATCGCAGGCGCCGAGCCGGCTCGAAGTGCTCGCGAGCGAACGCGATCCCGCTGCCTCGGAAGCGTTCAGCGAGGAGGACTACCGGCGCGTCGTCGACATCCTGCAGGTCTACTACAACGTGATCCTCACCGACTGCGGGACCGGGATCATGCACTCGGTCATGCGCGGCGTGCTGGACCTGGCGAACACCCTCGTTCTCGTCGCCTCGCCTGCTGTCGATGCGGCGCGGAGTGCGGCTGCGACGCTCGACTGGCTGCAGGCGCACGGTTACTCCGACCTGGTCGAACGCACGGTCGTGGTGATCAGTTCGCCGCGGCCGGGTGCGGCGAGCATCGACATGGACGCGCTGACCGCACATTTCCTCGCGCGGTGCCGGGCGGTGAAGGTGCTGCCCTTCGACGAGCATCTCGCCGAGGGAGCCGAGATCGATCTCGAACGACTCCGCCCCGCGACCCGCACGGCGTTCGTCGAACTCGCCGCGATGGTCGCCGACGACTTCCCCGCACTGTCGGGTCGACACGCGGGGCGTTAGCCGGGCGTCATACCGGCAACAGGCGGATCACCGGGCGCTCGACGAGGGGCAGCGGGTCGAGATAGTCGTCGCGGCCGCGACGCAGTCCCCAGTGCAGGCACGCGGGGGAGACGCAGCCCTCGTGACCGGCGACGACGGTGCCGATCGGATCGCCCCTCGTCACCCGGCGACCCGCGGCGACCGATGCCTCGACCGGCTCGTAGGTGGTGCGCAGCCCGCCCTCGTGATCGATGGAGACCACGGGTTTTCCGGCCACGACACCGGCGAACGCAACGACGCCGTCACCGGCAGCCACGACGGTCTGCCCCACACGCGCGTCGAGGTCGACACCGCGGTGACCGGGGAGCCAGTTCTGCTCGGGCGGGTCGAACTGCCGGCTCACGGACGGCCGGGGATCGAGCGGCCACACGAACCGTCCGGCGTCCGCCGATCCGGTTCCCGGGACGGCGGCGAGCACGACGAGCGCGGCGATCACGACGGCGAACGTCCGGAGGGGCGCGGCGAGGACCATGCTCTTCAGCCTCGTGAATCGGAGTCCCTGCGCACCAGGGGGCGACGCGATCTGTGGACAGCCCCGGATCCGTCCACAGGTCCGGTGACTCCCGGTTAGGGATCCGCGCCTGCTCCGCGTACACTTGTCGGGCGGTCTGTATACGCAGATCGACTTCGCGCGTCCGCGCATCGATGCCGACCCGTTTCTCCGGGCCGCATCGGAAATGGCCGTCGGCCGGTCCCGCAAGGGTTCGACGGGCATGTGGACGCCAGGGCGGGGATCGGAAGATCCACCGCGGAAACCGACACGAAAGAGAGAAACAGGCATGCCTGTTGTGACTATGCGGCAGCTGCTCGACAGCGGCGCCCACTTCGGACACCAGACCCGTCGCTGGAACCCGAAGATGAAGCGGTTCATCTTCACCGACCGCAACGGCATCTACATCATCGACCTGCAGCAGACCCTGACGTACATCGACAAGGCGTACGAGTTCGTCAAGGAGACCGTCGCTCACGGTGGAACCGTGCTGTTCGTCGGCACCAAGAAGCAGGCGCAGGAATCCATCGCCGAAGAGGCCACCCGCGTGGGCATGCCCTACGTGAACCAGCGCTGGCTCGGCGGCATGCTCACCAACTTCTCGACCGTCCACAAGCGCCTGCAGCGCCTGAAGGAGCTCGAGTCGATGGAGCAGACCGGTGGCTTCGAGGGACGCACCAAGAAGGAAATCCTCATGCTCACGCGTGAGAAGAACAAGCTGGAGCGCACCCTCGGCGGCATCCGCGACATGGCGAAGGTTCCGTCGGCGATCTGGGTCGTCGACACCAACAAGGAGCACATCGCCGTCGGTGAGGCCCGCAAGCTGAACATCCCGGTCATCGCGATCCTCGACACCAACTGCGATCCGGACCTCGTCGACTACCCGATCCCGGGTAACGACGACGCGATCCGTTCCGCGGCGCTGCTGACCAAGGTCGTCGCTTCCGCCGTCGCCGAGGGCCTGCAGGCCCGCGCCGGCAAGAGCAGCGACGCCGAGGCCAAGCCCGAGGCCGGCGCCGAGCCTCTCGCCGAGTGGGAGCAGGAGCTGCTCGCGCAGGCCACCCCCGCCGCCGACGCCGAGGCGCCCGCAGCGGACGCAGCCCCCGCAGCAGACGCGGCCCCCGAGGCCTGATTCGTTGCCCGGCCCCGACCTTCCGATCGAGAGATCCTGGTCGGGGCCGTCGCATCGCGGCCCGAGCTCATCCGCGCGATAGGGCCGCCCCCAGAGACTTTTCCACCACAGACACAGGAGGCTCGCTTCCATGGCGAACTACACCGCCGCCGACGTCAAGCGTCTCCGTGAGCTCACCGGCTCCGGAATGCTGGACTGCAAGAACGCTCTCGCCGACAACGACGGCGACTTCGACAAGGCCGTCGAGCAGCTGCGCATCAAGGGTGCCAAGGACGTGGGCAAGCGCGCCGAGCGCTCCACGGCCGAGGGCCTCGTCGTCGCCAAGGACGGCGTTCTCGTCGAGCTGAACTCCGAGACCGACTTCGTCGCCAAGAACGACGAGTTCCAGGCTCTCGCCGACAAGGTCGTCACCGCTGCCGCACAGGCCCGCGCGAACGACGTCGAGGCGCTCAAGGCCGTCGAGGCCGACGGCAAGACCGTCGACGCCCTCGTCCAGGAGCTGTCCGCGAAGATCGGCGAGAAGCTCGAGCTGCGTCGCGTTGCCGCATTCGACGGTCAGACCGCCGTCTACCTGCACAAGCGTGCTTCCGACCTACCGCCGTCCGTCGGCGTGCTCGTCGAGTACACCGGTGAGGGCGATGCTGCTGCCGAGGCCGCTCGCGCTGCCGCGATGCAGATCGCCGCTCTGAAGGCCAAGTACGTCACCCGTGACGAGGTTCCCGAGGACATCGTCGCCAACGAGCGTCGTATCGCCGAGGAGACCGCCAAGGCCGAGGGCAAGCCGGAGCAGGCTCTGCCGAAGATCGTCGAAGGCCGCGTCAACGGCTACTTCAAGGACGTCGTCCTGCTCGAGCAGGCGTCCGTGACGGACTCGAAGAAGACCGTCAAGGCGATCCTCGACGAGGCCGGCGCGAACGTCGTCCGCTTCGTGCGTTTCGAGGTCGGCGCCAGCTAGTTCTTCCACTCCACGACCCCGTCGGTGCTGCTACCGGCGGGGTCGAGGTGTGTCGGGCCACGCCGCCTCGGGGCACGGAGGCGCTCGCGCGTGCTGCGCGGTGACAGGTGTGGCGTGTCTATCCGCCCGATCTCGGTTCCCTCGAGCGGATGAGGCAGGATGATAAGGGCCGATTCATGCGCAACCAGAGGAGAGTCATGTCCGACCACGCCCACGATCGGCCCGGATTCCGCCGGGTACTGCTCAAGCTCGGCGGCGAGATGTTCGGCGGCGGCAAGGTCGGACTCGACCCGGACGTGGTGACGACGGTGGCCCAGCAGATCGCGGAGGTCGTGCGCGGTGGCGCCGAGGTCGCCGTCGTGATCGGTGGCGGCAACTTCTTCCGCGGCGCCGAACTCCAGCAGCGCGGTCTCGAACGCGCGCGGTCCGATTACATGGGCATGCTCGGCACGGTCATGAACTCCCTTGCGCTGCAGGACTTCCTGGAGAAGGAAGGCATCGACACCCGCGTGCAGACCGCCATCACGATGGGGCAGGTCGCCGAGCCCTACCTGCCGCTGCGTGCGCGCCGCCACCTCGAGAAGGGGCGTGTGGTCATCTTCGGTGCCGGCATGGGCATGCCGTACTTCTCCACCGACACCACCGCCGCGCAGCGCGCCCTCGAGATCGGCGCCGAGGTCGTCCTCATGGCGAAGGCCGTGGACGGCGTCTACTCCGACGACCCCCGCACGAACCCGGATGCGGTGCTGTTCGAGGAGATCACCCATCGCGAGGTCATCGAGCAGGGCCTCAAGGTCGCCGACGCGACCGCCTTCAGCCTGTGCATGGACAACGCCATGCCGATCATGGTCTTCAATCTGCTGACCAAGGGCAATATCGCCCGAGCCATCGCCGGTGAGAAGATCGGAACACTCGTACGGTCATGAACGGACAACGGAACATGGAGGAACTGCCGTGATCGATGAAGCCCTCTTCGAAGCAGAAGAGAAGATGGAGAAGGCCGTCACGGTGGCCCGGGACGATCTGGGTGGCATCCGGACCGGTCGCGCGAACCCGGGCATGTTCAACCGCATCGTCGTCGACTACTACGGGGCTCCCACGCCGATCACGCAGATCGCCAGCATCAATGTTCCCGAGGCGCGCATGGTCATCGTCAAGCCGTACGAGGCCTCGCAGCTGAACGCGATCGAGACCGCGATCCGCAACTCCGATCTCGGTGTCAACCCCACCAATGACGGCAACATCATCCGCATCTCGGTCCCGCAGCTCACCGAGGAACGTCGCCGCGAACTCGTCAAGCAGGCCAAGGCCAAGGGTGAGGACGCCAAGGTCGCCGTGCGCAACGTCCGCCGCAAGGCGATGGAGGAACTCGGACGTATCCAGAAGGACGGCGAGGCCGGCGAGGACGACGTGAACCGCGCCGAGAAGGAACTCGACAAGACGACCGCCAAGTACGTCGGTCAGATCGACGAGTTGATCAAGCACAAGGAAGCCGAACTGATGGAGGTCTGACAGTGGGTCGAGCCGACGGGTCCTCCGACCCGCAGCTTCCACTCGGTGCCGGAGCCGACTCCGGTGCCACCCCTGCAGACCCGGCACCGGCCCCCGACCCCGCGTCGGAGCCGGTGAAGAAACCCTCACGGGCGGGACGCGACCTGCCGGCCGCTTTCGCGGTCGGCGGTGGTCTGGGCGCGCTCGTCATCGGGATCCTGCTGTTCGCCCCGAAGGCGTGGCTCGCCGTCGTCGCGATCGCCATCGGCATCGCGACCTGGGAGGTCACCAAGCGTCTGCGCGAGGCGGACGTGCTCGTCCCCAGACTGCCGTTGCTGGCCGGTGGTCAGGCGATGATCTGGCTCGGGTGGCCGTACGGCACGACGGGTGTGCTCGGTGCGTTCGCAGGCACGGTCGTCGTGACGATGTTGTGGCGCCTGTTCGACCACGGTCTCGTCGCGCAACCGCGCAACTACCTGCGCGACACCGCGGTCGCGGTCTTCGTCGCGGCCTGGTTGCCGTTGCTGGCGTCGTTCGCGACCCTCATGGTCCTCGAGGATCAAGGCGCCCAGCGCGTGTTCTGCCTGATGCTCGTGTGTGTCGCGTCGGACATCGGCGGCTACGCCTCGGGTGTCCTGTTCGGCAAGCACCCGATGGTCCCGGCGATCAGCCCGAAGAAGTCGTGGGAAGGTTTCGCCGGGTCGTTGGTGGCCTGCATCGCGGTCGGTGTCCTCACCGTCGTCTTCCTGCTCGACGGCCCGTGGTGGGCCGGTCTGCTGCTCGGCGCCGTGCTCGTGGTGACGGCGACGGCCGGCGATCTCATCGAGTCGCAGGTCAAGCGGGATCTCGGCATCAAGGACATGGGCACCCTGCTGCCCGGCCACGGCGGCATCATGGACCGGCTCGACTCGATCCTGCCATCGGCCTTCGTCACCTGGCTGATCCTCACGGCCTTCGTGTAGTCGCCCGATGGTGCGTTCGTCGAAGCTTCGTGCGCCGAAGTCGGGAAATGGTGTGATCGCCAGCCCCAACATCTGGCACTGGCCCGAGGTGTACGAGGAGGAGAACCGCGCGCAGGACCCCCGCTGCGCCGTGTACGCGGCGCTGCGGGAGGCCGCGGACTGGACCGGCCGCCACGTCGTCGACATCGGGTGCGGTTCGGGTTTCCACCTTCCGATGTTCGCGGCCGACGCACGCACGGTGACCGGAATCGAGCCGCACCCGCCGCTGGTCGCCGCGGCCCGCACCCGCGTGAAAGGTCTTCCGTCGGTCACCGTGACGGAAGGCTCCGCCGCGGACATGCCGCTGCCTGACGCCTCGGTCGATCTCGTCCACGCCCGCACCGCCTACTTCTTCGGCCCCGGGTGCGGCGCCGGAATCCTCGAGGCCATGCGGGTGCTGCGTCCCGGCGGGGCGCTCGCCGTCGTCGACCTCGACGCCACCGCCCATCCCTACGGCGACTGGATGCGCGACGACCTCCCGCACTACGACCCGGCCGCGGTCGAGGCGTTCTTCGAGGCGCAGGGATTCGATCTGCGCCGCATCGACACGCTGTGGGAGTTCCCGGACCGCGCGACCCTCGAGCGGGTGCTCGGCATCGAGTTCGCACCCCGCGTCGCGACCCGGGCGATCCGGGAGACACCCGGCACGACGCTCACCGTCCGCTACCGGCTGCACGTGCGCCGCAGACCCATCGGTGGCCTGGAACTGAGCTGAGACCGGTCAGCGCTACCGGCCGATACCGAACATCCGCGCCAGCTCGGTGATCTTCTTCGCCTTCGCGAGGTTCGGCAGGTCGCTGCCGTCGCGGACGTTGCGCCCGTCCTCACCGAGCTTGTCGATGATGCCTTCCGCCCAGTCCACGTCCGTGCTGTTCGGGCTCAGAGCCACGTTCGCGTACGACGCGCGTTCGCCGGTCATGCACAACTTGCCGGTCATCCCCATCGAGCGCGTCAGCTCGGCCTCACGTTCGAGGACCTCGGGATCGTCGCTGAGTGTGGGTCCGTCGATGGGTCCCGGCAGGCGCGCGGCGCGGCTCGTGATGACCAACCGCGATCGCGCGTACGCCATCGCCATCGGGCTGTCGCTCATGCCGGTGTCGCGCCGGAAGTCGCCGCTGCCGAAGACCAGGCGGAAGGTGCCCTCCGAGCGGGCGATCTCGGGAGCCGCCTCGAGACCCATCGCCGACTCGATCAACACGAGGATGCGCGTGCCCTCCGGCAGCAGGTCGGCGGTGGCCTCGACCTGGTGACCGCTCTCCGCCTTCGCGAGCATGACGCCCTGCAGGCCCGATAGGCCGGCGAGCGCGGCGAGATCGTCGGCCCAGAACGACGTGGTGGCGTCGTTGACCCGCACCCAGGCCTTCCCACCCTCGCGCAGCCACGCCACGATGCCGTCGCGAGCGGCGGGTTTGGCCGCGGCGGGCACGGCATCCTCGAGGTCGAGCACCACCGCATCGGCGGGCGAGCCGGCGGCGGCGTCGAAGAGATCGGGGGAGCGGCCCGGAACGAGCAACCACGAGCGTGCGACTTCGGGAGCGACGAGACCGGTCATGATGTCCATGCTCCCGTATTCCCCCTCCGCGCCCGGGTGACTCGGCGTGAGGGAGACCGAGCGGTGCCACCGGCACAGGAATGGGGGCGAGTATCACAGCGACGCCCGGACCCATCCGTCCCGGATCATGGGACAATAGGTGATTATGGCTTCTTCCCTGCCCCTGGTCTTCGATGCACCCAAGCGTGGTCTTCCGCCACGCCATCTCGCCGACCTCGACGCAGATCAGCGTCGTGATGCGGTGCGCGAACTGGGGCTTCCGGCCTTTCGCGCCGACCAGCTCGCCCGCCAGTACTACGGGCGGCTCGAGGCGGATCCGGTGAAGATGACCGATCTGCCCGCCGCCGTCCGCGACAAGGTGGGGGAGGCGTTGTTCCCGCCCCTGCTCAGCGCGGTCCGGCACATCGCGTGCGACGGAGGCGAGACTCGCAAGACCCTGTGGCGCGCCCACGACGGCACCCTGCTCGAGAGCGTCCTCATGCGCTATCCCGACCGCGCCACGCTGTGCATCTCCAGCCAGGCCGGATGCGGCATGGCATGCCCGTTCTGTGCGACCGGCCAGGGCGGTCTCGACCGCAACCTGTCGACGGCCGAGATCGTCGACCAGGTGCGCGCGGCTGCCGCTGCCCTGCGCGACGGTGACGTCGCCGGCGGACCGGGACGGCTGTCGAACGTCGTGTTCATGGGCATGGGCGAGCCGCTCGCGAACTACAAGCGCGTGGTCGCGGCGGTGCGCCGCATCACCTCACCTGCCCCCGAAGGGCTCGGCCTGTCGCAGCGCTCGGTCACCGTCTCCACCGTGGGACTGGCACCGGCCATCCGGCGCCTCGCCGACGAAGGACTCAGCGTCACCCTCGCGGTGTCGCTGCACACCCCGGACGACGAACTGCGCGACACCCTCGTCCCGGTCAACAACCGGTGGTCGGTCGCCGAGGTCCTCGAGGCGGCGCGGTACTACGCCGACAAGACCGGCCGGCGCGTCTCGATCGAGTACGCCCTCATCCGCGACGTCAACGACCAGCCGTGGCGCGCCGACATGCTCGGCAAGAAGCTCCACAAGGCTCTCGGGTCGCTCGTGCACGTGAACCTCATCCCGCTCAACCCCACCCCGGGTAGTGAGTGGGACGCCAGTCCGAAGGACGTCGAACGCGAGTTCGTGCGGCGCGTGCAGGCCCAGGGCGTGTCGTGCACCGTGCGCGACACGCGTGGCCAGGAGATCGCGGCAGCATGCGGGCAGCTCGCCGCCGAAGGCTGAGGCGGCACCGAAGACACGACAGGGCCCGTCCGGAGAATTCCGGACGGGCCCCGAACGTTCGTGGAACTAGCGCAGACGGCGCCGGCGCACCGCGTCGCGCGCGACGATGAACACGAGCAGGGCCGCCGAGCCGATCAGGTACAGGCTCTCCACGTGGCCTTCGTGGTTGCCGATCAGCATCAGCAGCAGGAACACCGCCACGATCAGGGCCATGACGCGGAAGAACCTGGGGGCTTCCCCGCTCCAACCCCACTCGGCGGACGGCACTTCCGCCGCCACATCACCACGAGTGGACTGCAACTCGGTACCGGCCACGGTTTCCTCCTGCTCACCAGATGCTGCTGTTGCTGCTTATCGTGACATACGACCCCGCGTCGTACGAAGCGGGGCATGCGTGCGGTGCGTTCCGACGGGTGGAAGCCGGGCGGTTCAGGAACCGTTCAGGTGCGTGGGGAACAATGCTCGCGTGGCCGAGACTCGATCTTCTTTCCGCACCCGGGTGCTCCTGCTGGGCAGTACCGGTTCCATCGGTACCCAGGCACTCGACGTGATCGCCGCCAATCCCGACGACTTCGAAGTCGTCGGTCTCGCCGCGGGCGGAGGCAAGACGGACATGCTCGCCGAACAGATCCGCGCGACCGGCGTCCGCGAGGTCGCCGTGGCCGACCCTGACGCTGCCGCACGTCTCGACCTGCCGGTCCGGAGCGGCCCGACCGCCGTCACCGAACTCGTACGCGAAGTCGAGGCCGACGTCGTGCTCAACGCCCTGGTCGGTTCCCTCGGTCTCGAACCAACCCTCGCGGCGCTCGACACCGGTGCACGACTCGCGTTGGCGAACAAGGAATCGCTGGTCGCGGGCGGGTCGCTCGTCACGAAGGCGGCGGGGCCGGGCCAGATCGTGCCCGTCGACTCGGAGCACTCCGCGCTCGCGCAGTGCCTGCGTGGCGGCAGCGGCGACGAGGTGGCGCGTCTCGTGCTCACCGCCTCGGGCGGTCCGTTCCGCGGCTGGACCGCCGATCGCCTCGAATCGGTGACGCCCGAACAGGCCGGCGCCCACCCCACCTGGTCGATGGGGCCGATGAACACCCTCAACTCGGCGACCCTCGTCAACAAGGGACTCGAACTCATCGAGACCCACCTGCTCTTCGGTGTGGACTACGACCGGATCGACGTGACGGTGCACCCGCAGTCGATCGTGCACTCGATGGTCACCTTCGTCGACGGATCGACCCTTGCCCAGGCATCGCCGCCGTCGATGAAGCTGCCGATCGCGCTGGCCCTCGGCTGGCCGCACCGCGTCCCGCACGCCGCCCCGGCACTCGACTTCTCGACCGCGTCCACCTGGGAGTTCGAACCCCTCGACGACGACGTCTTCCCCGCCGTGCGGCTCGCGCGCCAAGCGGGCGTGGGCGGCGGATGCCTCACCGCCGTCTACAACGCGGCCAACGAGGTCGCCGCCGAGGCCTTCCTCGCGGGGACGCTGTCGTTCCCGCGGATCGTGCAGACCGTCGAGGCCGTGCTGAACGACGCACACGAGTGGTCCGCCGAACCCAGTACCGTGGACGACGTGCTCGCCGCCGACGGCTGGGCCCGCGACCGGGCGCGCACACTCGTATAGGAGGATCGGCCACTCATGATGTTCGTATTGGGCGTGGTGGTGTTCGCCCTCGGCATCGCCGTCTCCATCGCCCTGCACGAGGCCGGCCACATGTGGACGGCGCAGAAGCTGGGCATGAAGGTCCGGCGCTATTACATCGGGTTCGGTCCCCGTGTGTTCGCCTTCCGCCGCGGGGAGACCGAATACGGTCTCAAAGCGGTTCCGGCCGGCGGGTTCTGCGACATCGCCGGCATGACGGCCCTGGACGAACTCGCGCCCGACGAGGTCGAGCGCGCGATGTACAAGCAGAAGACGTGGAAGCGTCTCGTCGTGATGTCGGGTGGCATCGCGATGAACTTCCTGCTCGGCATCGTGCTCATCTACGGCCTCGCTGCCAGCGCGGGACTGCCCAACACCGACAACCGCGCGGTGGTCGGCACCGTCGGCTGTGCCGCGCCGACCCAGGACGGGCCGCCCGACTACACCCCGGCCGACTGCTCGGGTCCCGGCCCGGCCGAGCAGGCCGGCATCGAACCGGGCGACGTGATCGTCGCCGTGGACGGGCAGTCCGTCGAGACCTTCGGCGACCTCGTCCGGGCCACGCAGCCCCTGTCGGGCACCGTACCGTTCACCGTCGAGCGTGGTGACGAGACCCTCACCGTGCCCGTCACGGTCCAGCAGGTCCAGCGCTGGGTCTACGAGAGCGAGTCGCTCGACGCCGAACCCGTCTCCCGCACCGTCGGTGCGATCGGGGTCGGGGGAGAGCCGGGCATCATCGAGTACACGCCGCTCTCGGCGATCCCCGCGACCTTCGACTTCACCGGTTACCTGGCGGTCCGCACGGCCGAGGCCCTCGTGAGCCTGCCGAGTAAGGTCGCCGACCTGTGGACGGCCGTCACCGGGGGAGAGCGCGCGGTCGACACCCCGGTCAGTGTCGTGGGCGCCAGTGTCATCGGCGGCCAGTTCGCCGAGCGCGGCATCTGGGAGTCGTTCGTGTTGTTGCTCGCTCAGCTGAACTTCTTCCTCGGTGCGTTCAACCTCCTCCCGCTGCTGCCGCTCGACGGTGGGCACATGGCCGTCGCGATCTACGAGAAGGCCCGCAACTGGCTGCGCGGCCTGCGTGGACTGCCGGTCGGCCCTCCCGTGGACTACATGAAACTGCTGCCGCTGACCTATGTGGCGGTGGTCATCGGTGGCGCCTACATGGTGCTCACCCTTACAGCAGACATCGTCAACCCCATCAAGCTGTTCTGATCTGCGCCGGTAGACTTGCCGAGTAGCGACGAAAGAAGGCGAACTGTGACCAGCCCCGTCGGATTGGGCATGCCCGAAATTCCTGCGGTCCTCGCACCCCGACGCAAGACCCGCCAGCTCATGGTCGGAAATGTCGGCGTCGGCAGCGATCATCCGGTGTCCGTGCAGTCGATGACCACCACGAAGACGCACGACGTGAACGCCACCCTCCAGCAGATCGCGGAACTCACGGCGTCCGGCTGCGACATCGTGCGTGTCGCGTGCCCGCGTCAGGAGGACGCCGACGCACTCCCGATCATCGCGAAGAAGAGCAAGATCCCGGTAATCGCCGACATCCACTTCCAGCCGCGGTACATCTTCGCCGCGATCGACGCCGGCTGCGCGGCCGTGCGCGTCAATCCCGGCAACATCAAGGAGTTCGACGGTCGCGTCAAGGAGGTCGCCAAGGCGGCCGGAGACGCCGGGATCCCCATCCGGATCGGCGTCAACGCCGGCTCCCTCGACCCCCGGCTCCTCGCCAAGTACGGCAAGGCCACCCCGGAGGCTCTCGTCGAGTCCGCCCTGTGGGAGGCGAGCCTGTTCGAGGAACACGGCTTCGGCGACATCAAGATCTCCGTCAAGCACAACGACCCCGTCGTGATGGTCGAGGCCTACCGGCAGCTCGCCGCGCAGTGCGACTACCCGCTGCACCTCGGTGTGACCGAGGCCGGCCCCGCCTTCCAGGGCACCATCAAGTCGGCCGTCGCCTTCGGTGCGCTGCTGAGCGAGGGCATCGGCGACACCATCCGCGTGTCCCTGTCGGCGCCGCCCGCCGAGGAGATCAAGGTCGGCACGCAGATCCTGCAGTCGCTGAACCTGCGTCCCCGCAAACTCGAGATCGTCTCGTGCCCGTCCTGCGGGCGTGCCCAGGTGGACGTCTACTCCCTCGCCAACGAGGTCACCGCCGGACTCGAGGGCATGGAGGTGCCGCTGCGGGTTGCGGTGATGGGTTGCGTCGTCAACGGACCCGGTGAGGCTCGTGAGGCGGACCTCGGTGTGGCCTCCGGAAACGGCAAGGGCCAGATCTTCGTCAAGGGCAAGGTCATCAAGACCGTGCCCGAGGCGCAGATCGTCGAGACCCTCATCGAGGAAGCGATGCGCATCGCCGACGAGATGGACGGCAACGACTCGGGCGGCGGCCCCGTGGTGTCGGTCGGCTGATACGGGTGGGGCGCACGGGACGGCGTTCTCTCACTTTCGAGGACTCAGGTTTCCACGCCGCCGTCCGGCATGGCACTCTGATCTCGTATCGGCTTCTCGACGGGTGGTGAGCGAGTGCTCAAGCTTCTGGGCGTCCGGTCGTTGGGCGGACGTGACACCGCCGCGGTGCTCCGGGTGCTCTCCCGCGACCCCGTGGCCGCGTGCATGGTGGCCGGCCGCGTCGAGGAGTACGGACTCGACGGGCGTGCCGTCGGCGGCGAGATGTGGAGCCGCGGAGGCCCCGAGACCTCGCTGTGCTTCTCCGGCGCGAACCTCATTCCGCTGCTGGGCAGTCCGGACGACATCCAGGCGTTCGCCGAGCGCGCGAGTCGCGGGCCGCGGTTGTGTTCGTCCATCGTCGGTCGCGCCGAGTACGCGCTGCCCATGTGGGAGCGGCTCGAATCCACGTGGGGCGCTCCCCGCGAGGTGCGCGCCGAACAACCCCTCCTCGTCCTCGACCGCGAACCGCTCGTGGACCCCGACCCGCTGGTCCGGCCCGTGCGGACCGACGAACTGGATGTGTATCTGCCCGCCGCGATCTCGATGTTCATCGAGGAGGTCGGCATCGACCCGCGCACCGGCGACGGCGGTGCGGGTTACCGGCGCCGCGTCGCGAGCCTGATCGCGGCGGGACGCGCCTGGGCGCGGTTCGAGGACGGACAGGTCGTGTTCAAGGCGGAGGTGGGTTCGCAGTCGTCCGCGGTGGGCCAGATCCAGGGCGTCTGGGTCGATCCCGCGCATCGTGGCTCGGGCCTCGGCACGATCGGCACGGCCGCCGTGGCCTGCGCGGTCGCTCGCAGTGGTCGCCTGCCCAGCCTCTACGTCAACAGCTTCAACGCCCCGGCTCGTGGAGCCTACGCCCGCGCGGGTTTCCGTCAGGTCGCGACGTTCTCCACGGTGCTGCTCGACTGATTTCCCGTCGGCTCTGCCTACGATGACGGGCGATGAGACCTCGAAGTTCCACCCCGGCATCCCCGTACGCACGCGCACTCCGGATCGGCGCTGTGTGGTCGGCGGCCGTCGTGCTCCTCGGCCTGGCCGTCGCGTGCACGCCGCGGCCGGCCGGGCCGGAGGCCGCCGCCCAGGCGTTTCTCGACTCGTTCGCCGCGCAGGACGTCGCGTCGGCGGCGGATCGCACCGACCGCCCCGACGACGCGGCCGTCGCGATGCAGGAGGTCCTGGACGGGCTTCAAGCCGAATCCCTCATCGCCACAACGACATCCACCCGGATCAGCGGCGACTCCGCGACCGTGGGCTACAACTACGAGTGGCACCTGCCGAAGGAACGGGTATGGCAGTACACCGGTGAGCTCAACATGGGGCGCAGCGGGAACGACTGGATCGT
Organism: Rhodococcus sp. 2G; assembly: GCF_001886355.1. NCBI lineage: Bacteria > Bacillati > Actinomycetota > Actinomycetes > Mycobacteriales > Nocardiaceae > Rhodococcus > Rhodococcus sp. 2G. The sequence continues at coordinate 1,251,366 of NZ_CP018063.1, forward strand.
GCGGTGGGCGAAGTCCGCGCTGCACCCGCAGCTCGGCGAACGGCAGACCATGCAGCTCCGCAGCAGCCCGGCGCCGCGTGCCCGGGTCAACGAGCACGCAGGCAGCGACATCCTCGTCCCCGGCACGGTCTACGGCATCGCCTTCGACGCCGCGCAGACCTCCGACGTCGCCGGCGCCGCACGACAGCTCGCGTCGACGTTGTCGGAGTTCGATTCCTCGCTCACGGCGCAGGCGATCGCGGAATCGGTGACGGCCTCCTCCGGGCCGCGCTCGGTGATGCGACTGCGCGAGGACGACTACGAGCGCGTCGCCCCACGTCTCGCCGGGATCGACGGTGTCGTGGTGACCGAGCAGGCCGACCTCGTCGCGACCGATCGCAACTTCGCGCCGGATCTCGTGGGTCAGATCAAGAAGACCGTCATCGACGAGGTCGACGGCACGGCCGGGTGGAGCGTCGTCGTGGTGAACCAGTACGGCGTGGACACCGGGGTGCTCACCGAGACGCCGCCGCAACCGGTGCCGTCGTTCTCGGTCAGTCTCGACCGTCCCCTCCAGCTCGCGGCCCAGGCGGCCGTCGATGCCCGCACCGAGCAGGCGATGACGGTCGTGATCGAGGCGTCCACGGGTGCGGTGCTGGCGGTGGCCCAGAACAAGGCCGCCGACCGGGACGGCCCGGTCGCGCTGGCCGGCCAGTACCCGCCGGGCTCGACGTTCAAGATCGTCACCTCGGGTGCGGCGATCGCCGAGGGGAGCGCGACCCCGAACACGATGGTGCCGTGCCCGGGCCGCATCACGATCGGTGAGCGCAGCGTGCCGAACTACAACGAGTTCGAGCTCGGGACGGTCTCTCTCGCTACCGCTTTCGCCCGATCCTGCAACACCTCCTTCGCCAAGCTCGCCTCCGAGATGGCCCCGGACGCGCTGACCGTCGCCGCTTCGCAGTTCGGTATCGGTGTGGACTACGAGGTGGTCGGGATGCCGACCTTCACCGGATCGGTTCCGCCCGCGGAGGATCTCGTCGAACGGACCGAGGACGGCTTCGGTCAGGGCAAGGTGGTCGTGAGCCCGTTCGGGATGGCGCTCACCGCGGCGACGGTCGCCGCCGGCCGTACCCCGGTGCCCTATCTCATCGCGGGTCGCGAGACCGTTGTGAGCGGTTCGCCGCCGCCGGTGACGCCGGAGATGGTGGAGGGTCTGCGCGAGATGATGCGCCTGGTGATCACGAGCGGTACCGCCGACCGCATCCGGGACCAGGGCGACGTCTACGGCAAGACCGGCGAGGCCGAGGTCGAGGGCGGGTCGCACTCGTGGTTCGTCGGTTACCGCGGTGATCTGGCGTTCGCGACGCTCGTCGTGCGCGGCGGCAGCTCCGACAACGCGGTCGCGGTCACCCGCGACATGTTCGCCGCCCTGCCGCCGGAATACGACGAGGGAGCCTGAGCTCAGGTCGTACTCGCGGGCCGACCGTCGCGCCGGCCCGCGAGTCGCGTCACCAGCCACAGCACCACACCGATCCCGAGCAGCACCCCGGCCGTCCGGTACTGGGTCACGGGCCGGTCGACCCACGGCAGGACGAGGAACAGGCAACTGGCCGCCCCGAGCACCGGGAGGATCGTCGGCGCGCGGAAGTGCCGGTGCTCCACGTGGTCCCGGCGCAGGACCAGTGCGGCGACGTTGACGATCGCGAACACCCCCAGCAGGAGCAGCGCCGTCGTCCCCCCGAGTTCGGGCACCCCGCCGACGAAGACGACGAGACCGACCGCGAGCAGCGTCGTGAACGCGATCGCGACATAGGGCGTGCGGCGCGTGGGGTGCACCCGCCCCAGGACGGCGGGCAGGACGTCCTCGCGGGCGATGCCGTAGACCAACCGGCTCGCCATCAGCATGTTGATCAGCGCGGTGTTGGCCACCGCGAACATCGTGACGAAGGCGAAGATCCCGACCGGGAACGCCGGCGCGCCGACCTCGACCACCCGCAGCAAGGGCGTCTCGCCCGCCCCGAGCTCCTCGGGCGCGACGAGCGCGATCGCGGTGATCGAAACGAGCACGTACACCAACGCGGCGAGACCCAGGCCGAGCAGCAGCATCCGGGGGAAGATCCGGGTGGGCTCCTTGCACTCCTCGGCCATGTTCACCGAATCCTCGAACCCCACCATCGCGAAGAAGGCCAGGGCCGTCCCTGCGACCACCGCGGAGAAGACGGACCGGTCGCCGGGATCGATCTCGACCACACGCGAGAAGTCCCCGCCGCCGAAACCCAACGCCCACATGCCGATCGCGACGATGATGAGCAGGCCGCCCAACTCGACCATCGTGAGCACCACGTTGGTCTTCACGCTCTCGCCGACCCCGCGGAAGTTGATCACCGCCAGGACGAGGACGAAGACCAGCGCGATCACGGTGATCCCGGCCGTGCCGGCCAGGTCGAGTCCGAAGGCCTCGGCGAAGTTCGCGGCGAACGCCCGCGCAGCAGTGGCGGCAGAGGTGATGCCCGAGGACATCACGGCGAAGGCCACCAGGAAGGTCAGGAAATGCACGCCGAACGCCTTGTGCGTGTAGAGCGCCGCTCCGGCCGCCCGCGGATACTTCGTGACCAGCTCCAGATAGCTGAACGCGGTCACCGTCGCGACGGCGAACGCGACGAGGAACGGCAGCCACACCACGCCGCCGACCTCGTTCGCGACCTCCCCGGTGAGAGCGTAGATGCCGGTGCCCAGGATGTCGCCGATGACGAACAGCAGGAGCAGACCCGGTCCGAGGACGCGGACGAGCTGGGGTGAGTCGGTCGTCTCGGCCACCGCAGGCCCCCTTCCGCACCCTGTCCGCCGATGGGGGACCGGCCGGATATCAGGGCAGCAGACCCGATTTTCGCGCGGCGACGACGGCCTCGTGGCGGGAATGGACGTCGAGCTTGCTCATGGCGCTGCGCAGGTAGCTCTTGACCGTCTCGGCACCGACCGACAGGCGCTGGGCGATCTCGGCGTTGCTGCACCCCAGCGCCACATGGGACAGCACGTCGGTCTCGCGCGGGGACAGCACGACGTCCGTCGGTTCCGGTTCCGTTCCGTCGAGCACCCCGGCGAGACGGTCGGACAACGAGCGGAGCTTCTCCTGCAGCGCCGGATCGGTCGTGCCCTGCGCGAGCACCCGCAGCTCGGCGTGGACCTCGCGGACCTGCGCGGTCGCGACGGGATCGCGGTCGCCGGACGACCGCTCGAGCATCGCAAGTCGCCGATCGACCTCGTCGCGCACCTCGATCTCGTGCGCGAGACGTGCGGCCGCCTGCGCGAACGCCGTCACCGCCCGATCACCGACCGGCGCGCACTCGCGCGCGGCGCCGTACAACACCGCGCGGGCCTTGCCCTCGACGAGTACCGGCACGGCGAGGATGGACCGCAATCCCTCGTACAGAACGGGACGGTCGAAGTGGTGCGTGATCGACGCAGAGCGACCGTAGTCCGACACCGTCACCACCCGCGACTCCGCGAGGACGCGACCGCCGAGACCGGCCCGCGGAGGCACCACGACCCCCGCCAGGCTGTTGGTGCGGGTGCCGAAGAATTCGCTGAGCTGCAGCGATCCCTGCTGGACCTCGCCGGCGAAGACCACCGGCAACTGTGCCTGCGCCGCGGTGCGGCGGAGTTCACCGCGCAGGGCATCACCGTCACGGGGACGCAGCAGCGCCGACGAGGAGGACGACACGAACGCCACCCCTTTCCGGGGGTATCGGGGAACATGGTGTGACTCGAATCATAGACGTCGAACGGGTGTGCTCCACAGATCAGGAACACCCTGGCCGGTACGGACGAAAGGACCACAATGGGCGACACAGCGAGCCGCGTGCGGACACTGCTCGAGCGGTACGACACGGCAGACGCCTGCGCAGCCCGACTGCTGTGCGACGACCATCCCGCCGACGCGGTGGCGTTCACCGTCGTCGACGCGGACCTGAGCTCCACCGATCTCACCTACGGCGAGCTCCGCGAACGGTCGATCCGCTTCGCCGCGGCGCTGGCGGATCTCGGTGTCGAAACCGGCGACCACGTCGCGACGCTCATGGGCAAGTCGGCAGACCTGGTGGTCGCGGTTCTCGGTATCTGGCGTCGCGGCGCCGTGCACGTGCCGCTCTTCACCGCCTTCGCCCCGCCGGCGATCGCCTTCCGGCTCGACGCGAGCGGCACCAAGGTGGTCGTGGCCGATCGTGATCAGGCCGGCAAGCTCGCCGCCGGATCGGATCTTCCCGCCGAGGTGCCGTGGCAGGTCGTCGTGGCCGGTGAGGGAGACGCCGACGCGTCCGGGCGTGGGGCCCGCGACTTCGGCGAGCTGGTCGCCGCGCAGTCGGCCGACGACCCGCGTGGCGAGGCCGTCGCCGTCGGCGCCGAGGGGCGCCTGGTCCAGCTGTTCACCTCCGGCACGACCGGCACTCCCAAGGGTGTTCCCGTCCCGGTGAAGGCGCTGGCGTCCTTCCACGCCTACCTGGAGTTCGGCCTCGACGTGCGCAAGGACGACGTCTTCTGGAACGCGGCCGATCCGGGATGGGCGTACGGGCTCTACTACGCGCTACTAGGGCCGCTCGCGGCCGGTCGGCGCAGCCTCCTGCTGCACGCCGGTTTCTCGCCCGCGCTCACCTGGCAGATCCTCGACACCTTCGGGGTGACCAACTTCGCGGCGGCCCCGACGGTCTACCGCAGCCTCAAGGCCGACACCGCCGAGCACCCGCCGGTGCGGCTGCGTCGTGCCTCCTCGGCCGGTGAGCCGCTGACCCCGGACGTCCTCGAGTGGTCGAAGGAGACCCTCGGTGTCGTGGTGCGCGACCAGTACGGACAGACCGAACACGGCATGTTCGTCGTCGACGCGTGGGCGGACGAGCTGCGCGAGGACACCCCGGCGCGTTCGATGGGCAAGCCGCTGCCGGGCTGGAGCTGCGCGGTGCTGCGCGAGGACAGCGACGAGATCGCCGAGCCCGGTGAGGTCGGACGCGTCGCGATCGACGTGCACGCGAGCCCGCTCGTGTGGTTCACCGGCTACGTCGACGCACCCGAGAAGACCGCCGACCGGTTCAGCGAGGACGGCCGCTGGTACCTGACCGGCGACGCCGGCAAGGTCGACGAGAACGGCTTCTTCTTCTTCTCGTCCCGCGACGACGACGTGATCATCATGGCCGGTTACCGCATCGGCCCGTTCGACGTCGAGTCGGTGCTCGTGATGCACCCCGACGTGATCGAGGCCGCCGTCGTGGGTCTGCCGGACGAACTGCGGGGGGAGGTCCTCGAGGCGTTCGTGGTGCTGCGGGAGGGTGTCGAGGGCGACGACGCGGTCGAGGCGGAGCTGCAGAAGCTCGTGAAGCAGAAGTACGCCGCCCACGCCTACCCGCGCGCGGTGCACTTCGTGCCGCACCTGCCCAAGACGCCGAGCGGCAAGGTCCAGCGCTTCAAGCTGCGCCAGGCGGGCGCTGTGGGCTGATCGGCGCACGACGGCCCGATCGGTGGATGACGGGGGAGCGGGGCGCGGCGGCTAATCTGGAAGTCATGGCTACCCGCGCTCCGCTCGTCCCCGGCACTCCGACTCCCGTCCGGGAGGTGCCCGCATCGATCGAACGGCCGGAGTACGTGTGGAAGCCCACGGCGAAGGAAGGCAACGAGCCGTGGGTGCAGACACCCGAGACGATCGAGAAGATGCGACTCGCGTCGAAGATCGCCGCACAGGCCCTCGTCGAGGCCGGTAAGGCTGTCGCGCCGGGCGTGACCACCGACGAGATCGACCGCGTCGCGCACGAGTACATGTGCGACCACGGCGCCTACCCGTCGACCCTCGGCTACCGCGGCTTCACCAAGTCGTGCTGCACCTCGCTCAACGAGGTCATCTGCCATGGCATCCCCGACTCGACCGTCGTCGAGGACGGCGACATCGTCAACATCGACGTCACCGCCTACATCGACGGCGTCCACGGCGACACCAACGCCACCTTCCTCGCCGGCGACGTCTCCGAGGACGTCCGCCTGCTCGTCGATCGCACCCGCGAGGCCACGATGCGCGGCATCAAGGCGGTCAAGCCGGGCCGGGCCCTCAACGTCATCGGCCGGGTCATCGAGTCCTACGCCAACCGCTTCGGCTACGGCGTCGTCCGCGACTTCACCGGCCATGGTATCGGCGAGACCTTCCACAACGGCCTGGTGATCCTGCACTACGACCGGCCCGACATCGACACGATCATCGAGCCCGGCATGGTGTTCACCATCGAACCGATGATCAACCTCGGTACGCCCGACTACGAGATCTGGGACGACGGCTGGACGGTCGTCACCAAGGACCGCAAGTGGACCGCGCAGTTCGAGCACACCATCGTCGTCACCGACACCGGCGCCGAGATCCTCACCCTGCCGTGACCTCCGCTCGCTGAGCGAGCACGGAGTTCGGCCCCGACCCGGAAAGGGTCGGGGCCGAACCTGTTCCGGAAGGCGGCAGACCCGTTGCGCACCAACGGTGCTGGATTGCCCCGACGAGCATCGACAGCGCAACGATCAGGAGCATGGTGGCGAAGAAGCCCAGGAACTGCACCACGGAACTGTCGGTGACGAAACGCAGGATCCCGAACATCCGCATGTCCACTCCCCAGCCCGTCGTCGATACGGCACGAGGCGGAGCACGGACTGCGGCCATGTAGCGTTTGCCCATGGAATCGAGGACGGTGACCACGCCCGGTGGGGACGTGCAGGTTCGGATCGGCGGCCCCGAAAGTCGTTACACGGTGCTGCTCTTCCCCGACGCGGGGGAGGACGCAGGTGTGTACGACGTCGTGTGCGAGCGGCTGCACACGTCCGACCTGCGGACGATCGTGGTCGAGAAGATCGACGGACTCGCGCCCGCCGACGTGTTCGCCCTACTGGACGCCCTCGCCCTGCCCTGGGTTCATCTGGCGGGCAGCGGCGCGGGAGCCGAACTGGCCTGGGCCGTCGCCGCAGGACGCTTCGGACGCTTCGCGAGCCTGGTGGTCGCCGACCGCGGCCATCCCGCGGTCGCGGATCGTGACGGCACGGTGCGCGACGCGTCGGCGCCGCCCGCGGAGGTGCCCACCACGATCGTCGTGGGCGATGCCTCGCGTCGACCCGAAGCGGACGCATCGATGCGCTACGTGACGGGAGAGTTCCGGGTGGTCGAACTCGCCGGGGTCGCCAACGTGCCCGCCGAGGCGCCCACCGACTTCGCGTCCGCGATCGCGCTGCGCACCGGAAGCTGGTGAGACGCGTGTGGCCTGCGGCCCGGAGAGGGCAGCAAGCCACACGGCGCTGGTGAAGGTGCTCGGAGACCCCGAAGTTCAGAGACCCAGCAGGGCGTTCTCGACGAGTTCGGGCAGCGCGGGGTGGATCCAGTACTGCCCGGTCGCCATCTCCCGCGCGGGCAGACCGAACGACATGGCCTGGATGAGCGGCTGGATGACCGTCGACGCCTGGGCCCCGATGATGTGGGCGCCGAGCAGCAGACCCGTCGACCGATCGGCGATCAGCTTGCAGAAACCTTCGGTGTCCTCCATGGCCCAGCCGTAGGCGACGTTGCCGTAGTCCTGGATCTTGACGGAGATGTCGAATCCCACCTCCCGGGCCTCGGCCTCGGTGAGACCGACCGACGCGATCTGCGGATCGGTGAACACCGCGGAGGGGACGTAGCGGTGGTCCGTCCGCTGCAGACCCGTGGTGTCGCCGCTCCACGCGTCGTGCAACAGGTTGTGCTGGACGACCCGCGCCTCGTGGTTGGCCACGTGCTTGAGCTGGTAGGGCGACGACACGTCGCCGAGGGCGAACACACCCGCCGCGGACGTGCGCTGGAACTCGTCGACCACGATCCGGCCCTTCGCATCGAGTTCGATGCCGGCCGCCGCGGCGTCGAGCAGGTCACCGTTGGGCTGCCGACCTGTCGCGACGAGCAGGGCGTCGCCGCTCACGACGGTGCCGTCGGCGAGTTCGACCTCCACGCCGTCGCCGACCGGACGGAACGCCCGGGCCGGATTGGCGAGGTGGACGTCCCACTTGGCCGCGGCGAGCGCCGTGAACCGCTCGGAGACGTCGGCGTCGAGGTGCCGCAGTAGACGGTCGGTCCGCGCGATCACCGACACCCGCGTGCCGAGCGCCGAGAAGACGTGGGCGAACTCCATCGCGATGAAACCCGTCCCGAGGATTACGAGGGACTCGGGCAGTTTAGGCAACCGCATGATGCCGTCGCTCGTGTGATATCTCACACCGGAATCGAGTACCTCCTGCGGGATCGCGGGCCGCGAACCGGCCGCGACGACCACCTGGTCCGCGGTGATCACCTCACCGGTTCCGGTGTCGATGCGGCGCTCGCCGACGAACCGCGCGTGACCGTCGTAGACGGTGACGTTCGCGCAGTCCTCGCGGCGGTAGCGCTCGCCGCCTGCAGCGATGGGATCGATGCGACCGAAGACCCGGTCGACGATGTCGTTCCACCGCACTCCGTCGATCGACGCGTCGACGCCGTACTTCGCCGCGGTGCGGACCGTGTGGGCGACCTCCGCGGCGTAGACGTACATCTTCGTGGGGATGCAGCCCACGTTGAGGCAGGTGCCCCCGAAGGTGCCTTCTTCGAGGAGAGCGACGCGCTTCCCGTCGTACCGCTCGTCGAGGATCGAATTCCCCGATCCTGTGCCGATGATCGCGAGGTCGTAGTGGGTCACGCGTGCTCTCCCGTGAGTCGGTGCAGTACGGAAACGGTGGCGGAGTCGTCGGAGTCGTCGGCCTCGGTTCGGGAACCGGAGGTGTCCGCCTCGTCCGCTCCGTCCAACCATTCCAGCCACAAGTCCAATTCCCGGAAGGCCTCCGCCAGGGGACCGGGTGTGGACAGGAACACGTCGTGACGGGCACCGTCGATCGGCACGATCGTCGTGCGGTTGCCGAGGCATCCCGCCCATCGGGCTATCTGGCGGACGTCGAGGACCGCGTCGACGGTGTCGACGCTCGCGTCGTACCGCGGAGCGAAGCGCGAGGCACCGGACCGCAGGATCAGCGACGGCACCCCGATGTCGAGCCCGCGGTGCAGGACGGCCTGGCCCCGCCGCACGGCACGTAACCAGCCGAAGCGGACGGGGAACCCGGTCAACGGCTTCCAGTCGAGGTCGTAGCGCCAGCCGTCGCACTGCAGGCTGCGGCCGTAGGCCTCGGTCTTCGGCAGCGGTATGAGCGCGCGCGGGCGGAGGCGGCCGACGATGTCGACGGCCGCCGTGCCGACATTGCGCAGGTAGGACGGTCCCTGCAGGTCGAACCACGGACTGTTCAGGACGAGACCCACGATGCCCGCCGCGGCAACCCCGCCGGGCCGGCGACGGAGACGGTCGAGCCACAACGGCAGGACGAGCCCGCCCGTCGAGTGGGCCGCCAGCAGCACACCGCCACCGACCTCCTCGCGCACCACGCGCAGCGCCTCGTCGAGTTCGGCGTCGTAGTGGGAGAGATCGGTGACGAAGTGAGGGGTGTGCCCGGGTGCCCGCGAACGACCGCACTTGCGCAGGTCCAGCGCGAAGAAGCGGTAACCGCGCGCCGCGAAGTGCTCGGCGAGGTGCTGCTGGAAGAAGTAATCGGTGAAGCCGTGGACGTAGAGCACCGCCCGGTCGGGGAGATCGGTAGACGGAGGCTGGTAGCGCACCAGGGTCGCCGAGATCTCGCCTTCGCCGTCGGGGTCGGTGCCCAGCGGCAGTTCGAGCTGTTCGTAGCCGTCTCCGAGGACGTCAGGACGCCAAGTAGTCACTATCACACCCTAGGTGTGTTCGCCGACCACCGCTCATGGGTACACAATGAGGTGAAATGAAACGCCGGACCACGCGCGGGTAACCTGTCGGTCGCATTCGCGCGCCGCGTTGACGGGACACCCACGCGAGACGGTACCTCCGTACTTCGGCGGCGCGTGCGAACCAGACAAGGAAGTCGATTTCCCAGTGTCAGAGAACGTAGTAGCGAAAACCGATGTAGTGCTCGTGGGCGCGGGCATCATGAGCGCAACCCTCGGTGCGTTGTTGCGTCAGGTGCAGCCCGACTGGTCGATCACCGCGTTCGAGCGCCTCGACGCCGCGGCCGCCGAGAGCAGCGACCCCTGGAACAACGCCGGTACGGGCCACTCCGCGCTGTGTGAGCTCAACTACACTCCTGAGAAGCCGGACGGTTCGGTCGACATCGCGAAGGCCGTCAACGTCAACGAGCAGTTCCAGGTCTCGCGCCAGTTCTGGGCGTACGCCGTCGACAACGGCATTCTGTCCGACCCCAAGAACTTCATCAATCCGGTTCCGCACGTCAGCTTCGTACACGGCGCCGAGAACGTGAAGTACCTGCGTGCCCGCTACGACGCCCTTGCCGGCCATCCCCTCTTCGAGGGCATGGAGTACACCGAGAGCCCCGAGGTCTTCACCGAGCGTCTGCCGCTCATGGGCAAGGGCCGCGACTTCTCCGACCCGGTTGCCCTGAATTGGACGCAGACCGGCACCGACATCGACTTCGGTGCCCTCACCAAGCAGCTCATCAACCACGTCGCGGCCTCCGGCGGCACCGTCTTCTTCGGCCACGACGTCACCGACGTGTCCAAGCAGTCCGATGGCAGCTGGATCGTGAAGGTCCGCAACCGTCGCACCGGCGAGTCGCGCAAGGTCCAGGCGAAGTTCGTCTTCGTCGGCGCCGGCGGCGGCGCGCTGCACCTGCTGCAGAAGTCGGGCATCAAGGAGATCAAGGGCTTCGGTGGCTTCCCCGTCTCCGGTGCCTTCCTGCGCTGCACCAATCCCGAGGTCATCGCGCAGCACAGCGCCAAGGTCTACGGCAAGGCCGCGGTCGGTGCCCCTCCGATGTCGGTGCCGCACCTCGACACCCGCGTCATCGGCGGCAAGCAGGGTCTGCTCTTCGGTCCCTACGCCGGCTGGTCGCCCAAGTTCCTCAAGCAGGGCGGCATCATGGACCTGCCCAAGTCCGTCAAGCCCGGCAACCTGATGTCGATGCTCGGCGTCGGCGTCACCGAGCTCGGCCTGGTCAAGTACCTCGTCGGTGAGCTCATGCAGTCGCCCGCCGACCGCATCGGCACCCTCGCCGAGTTCGTGCCCGAGGCGCGCCTCGAGGACTGGGAGCTCATCGTCGCCGGCCAGCGTGTGCAGGTCATCCGCCGCAAGGGTGCGGGCGGTGTCCTCGAGTTCGGTACCGCCGTGGTCAACGCGGGTGACGGTTCGATCGCCGGTCTGCTCGGTGCGTCGCCGGGTGCCTCGACGGCCGTTCCGGCCATGCTCGACGTCCTCGAGCGCTGCTTCCCGCAGCAGTGGGCGGGCTGGCAGTCCAAGCTCCGCGAAATGGTCCCGTCGCTCGGTCTGAAGCTGTCCGACAACCCCGACCTGTTCCGCCAGGTATGGGACCACAGCACGAAGTCGCTGCAGCTCGACGTCGTCTCCGACACCGTGGCCGAGGCACCCGCAGAGGCCGCCGCGGTCTGATCCGATCATTGCACCTGTGGCCCGGGGCGATGCCCGGGCCACAGGTGTCCCGAAGGTGGGTCCGATCGGATTCGCCCCGACACGAGAGATGGGGAGATGCCCGTGTCCGCTGCCGCTGAGGACGAGACCAGTTACCTGGTCGGACTCGATCTCCGTGGACGCCGCGTCGTGATCGTCGGAGGAGGCAGCGTCGCGCAGCGGCGTCTCGGTCTGCTCGTCGCGTCCGGTGCCGACGTCCACGTGGTCGCCCGGGCCGCGACCCCCGTGGTCGAGAGCATGGCGACGAAGGGCCGCATCTCCCTCGACCTGCGCGACTACCGCGACGGCGACCTCGACGGCGCGTGGTACGCCATGGCCTGCACCGACGAACCCGAGACCAACGCAGCGGTCGTCGCCGAAGCCGAACGCAACAGGATCTTCTGCGTCCGCGCGGACAACGCCCGTCACGGCAGCGCCGTCACCCCCGCCACGGCCCGCTACGAGGGTCTGACCGTCGGCGTCCTCGCCGGTGGCGACCACCGCCGGTCCGCCGCCGTGCGCACCTCGATCCGTGACGCCCTCGCCGGAGCGGCCGTCGCCGAGTTCGCCGAGACCGCGCCGAAGCCGGTCGGCGTCGCCCTAGTGGGCGGAGGACCGGGCGATCCCGACCTGATCACCGTGCGCGGTCGACGCCTCCTCACCCGCGCCGACGTGGTCGTCGCCGACCATCTCGCCCCGCAGGAACTGCTCGCGGAACTCGACTCGCACGTCGAGGTGATCGACGCGGCGAAGCTCCCGTACGGACGGGCCATGGCCCAGCAGGTCATCAACGAGACCCTCATCGACCGCGCAAAGGCCGGCAAGTTCGTCGTCCGACTCAAGGGCGGCGACCCGTACGTCTTCGGTCGCGGTTACGAGGAGCTCGAGGCCTGCACCGCGGCCGGCATCCCGGTGACCGTCGTCCCCGGCATCACCAGCGCGATCTCCGTGCCGTCTGCGGCCGGGATCCCCGTCACCCACCGTGGGGTCACCCACGAATTCGTCGTGGCCAGCGGCCACGTCGCGCCCGGACATCCCGACTCGCTCACCGACTGGGACGCGCTCGCCAAGCTGCGCGGCACCCTGGTCCTGCTCATGGCCGTCGAACGCATCGAGCAGTTCGCCGACGCCCTGATCGCCGGCGGACGTCCCACCGACACCCCCGTGGTCGTCGTGCAGGAGGGCACGCTGAGCAGCCAACGTGTGGTGCGTGCCGATCTGTCGACCGTCGCTCAGCGTGTCCGGGACGAGGCCGTGCGCCCGCCCGCGATCGTCGTGATCGGGCCGGTGGCCGGATTCGGACTCGATCCGCGGACCGGCTCCGACTCGGACGGTGGGTAACGTTGGATCACGTGTCAGCCACTTCGCATCCGTCGGCCACCCGCGCGGTCGCTCTGGCCATGCTGGTCCTCAGCGGTCTCCAGTTGATGGTCGTTCTCGACGGAACGGTCGCGAATCTCGCGCTCGCTCCGCTGCAGAGCGATCTGGGACTGTCGGATTCGGGTCGCAACTGGGTCCTCACCTCGTACGCCCTCGCGTTCGGCGGACTGATGCTCCTCGGCGGCCGCCTGGGCGACAGCTACGGGCGCAAACGCATGTTCATGGGCGGGGTCGGCCTGTTCACCCTGGCGTCCCTTCTGTGCGGGCTGGCGACCGGCGAAGCGACGCTCATCGGCGCCCGCGCCCTGCAGGGTGTCGGGGCCGCGGTCGCGTCCCCGACCGCTCTCGCGCTCGTTGCGACGACCTTCGCCGCAGGCCCGGCACGCAACCGCGCCATCGCGGTCTTCGCCGCCATGACCGGCGTCGGGTCCATCGCGGGACTCATCCTCGGTGGGGCCCTCACACAGGTGTCGTGGCGCTGGATCTTCCTCATCAACGTCCCCATCGGTGTGCTCATCGTCGTGCTCGCCGCGATCGCGCTGCGTGAGACCGCGTCCGAACGCCTCGCGCTCGACGTTCCCGGCGCGATCCTCGCGACGCTCGGCTGCACCGGTCTGGTCTTCGGTCTCACCGAGGGCCCCGAACTCGGCTGGTCGAGCCTTCCGGTGATCGGTGCTGTCGCCGCGGGCTTCGTGCTGCTGGGACTGTTCCTGCTCGCCGAGCGGCGCGCCGAGAACCCGCTGCTGCCGTTCGTGCTGTTCCGGAACAAGGACCGCGTCGCGACCTTCGTGGCGATCTTCTTCGCGGGTGCGGTGATGTTCAGCCTCGCGGCCTTCGTCGCCCTGTTCGTACAGGACATTCTCGGCTACAGCCCACTCTCCGCGGGCCTGGCGTTCGTGCCGTTCGCCTTCGGTCTCGGAGGCGCCGCCGCGGTGTCGTCGAAGATGGTCGCGCGGATCGAACCCCGCTGGCTGGTGGTCACCGGCTCGGTGATCATGACGGTGAGCCTGCTCTACGGATCGACGATGGACGGCAGCGTCCGCTACTTCCCGACCCTGTTCGTGCTGGTGCTCGTCGTCGGTTTCGGCGTCGGACTGGCCGTCGTCCCGCTGCCGCTGTGCGCGATCTCCGGGGTGGGTCCGCACGAGATCGGACCGCTCTCGGCGATCGCGCAGGTCGCAACGACCCTCGGAGGTCCGATCGGCCTCGGTGTGATCGGTGCGATGGCCACCTCGCGGACGATGTCGCTCGGCGGTGTCTCGGGGGCCGTCGCCGGCATGACCGACGCCCAGCTCGTCGCGCAGGGCGAGGGTTACATGTTCGCGCTGGTCGGCTGCGCCGTCTGCGCGGTGATCGCCGGTATCGCGGCTCTGTTCATCCGCTTCACCCCCGAAGAGGTCGCCCAGGCGCAGGAAGCCGAGAAGGCCGCGCAGACGTCCTGATCCCGGGACCGTCGGCGCGGCGGATGAGTTTGCTCACGCCTGCCACGCACGACCCCCGGGTACCCGACACTCATGCAGGTCGGTGTTCTCGAACGGGGCAGATTCGTCGGATCGTGGATGGTCCGCGCGGTGCGCGAGGCCGGACACGAGCGGTACGTTGCCCTCCAGGCGTTCCGGTCCACGCTCGCCGCGGTCGTCGCGTGGCTCGTCGTGACCGAGGTCTTCCACTTCCAGCAGGCCTTCCTCGCGCCCTATGTCGCGGTCTTCCTCGTCGAGGCGACACTCGTGCGCTCGCTCCAGCAGGCGGTGGTGCAGGTCGGGGCGGTGGTTGCGGGTCTGCTGGTCGCGGTCGTGGTGACGCGGCTCGTGGAGTCGACGACCGCTGCGATCGGCATCGCCGTGGCGATCGGCTACTTCGCGGGTCGCTGGCGACGGTTCGGGGCCAGTGGCATCTGGGTGGCGATCACCGCGCTGCTGGTGATCGCGACGGGCGCCTCGGACAGCCCGATCCTGCTCGGTGAACGACTCGCGGAGACGGCGATCGGCGCGGCGATCGGCGTGGCCGTGACGGCGCTGGTCTTCCCGCCGGTGTACTCGGCGGGCAAGGAGGCCCGCGAACTCACCGGTGAGCTGCGCGACCTGCTGCGGGACATGGCGTCCGGATGCCGTGAGGGATCGTCGGGGGTGCGGGACTGGGTGCAGCGCGCGCGGGGCATCGACAGCCTCGTGCAGCGCGCCTTCGAGGAATCACGGTGGGCGCACGAGAGTGCCCGGATGAACCCACGCCCCGCCGCTGCACGGGCCGGGGAATGGGCACGTCGCTGGGACCGGACCCTCGACGACCTCTCGTCGGTGTCCAGCGCTGTCGAGGAACTCGCGCACGCTCTGGACCCCGTACTCGGCGACGACGTCGCCGAAGCCGACTGTCGCCGCCTGCGGACGGGGATCGCAGCGATGCTCGACGCCCTCGCCGAGATGGTCGATGCCGTGGGGGCGGGCCGGGAGGTCGACCCCGACGGGACGTGCCGCAGCAATCTCACCGAACTCGAACGGTTCGCCACCGAATCGGACGACCTGGTCCTGACCGCGCGACTCGGCGCCGTCCTGCACACGGCTCGCCGGATCGTCGCGGCGATGGGACTCGAGGTCAGGTGAGCACGACCAGCTCGGTCGGCGACTCCACCTCGACCCTCAGTCCCGCCTTCGTCGCGACGCGGGCGAGCGCTCCGATATCGCTCGGCTCCGCGCGGGTGAGGACCAGCGCGCGGGCCAGCAGGCCCTTGTGGTGCTTGTTGAAGTGGCTGACGACCTTGCGGGTGCCGTCGGGCTGCTCGGTGAGCACGGTTGCGGTCACCGCACCTGGCACGGGACCGAGCTGCTGGTAGACCCCGGAGCGGAGATCGACCACGAGGTCGCCGCCGGCCTCGGCCACGAGCGCGTCGGTGAGCTCGTTCCGCCACACGGACTTCACGGTGCCGAAGCCGGGCAGTTTCGACCCTCCGGAGAGGCGGTAGGCGGGGATCGGATCCGCAGCCCGGACCGCGCCGAACAGCGCCGACCCGATGCCCAGGCGTCGATAGGCCTTGTCGCGCTGCGCCTTCGTGAAGGCTCCCGCGTCGAGCGCGTCGTACAGCACGCCGGTGTACCGCTCCAGCGCCGGGCGGGTGGGAGAGACCCACAACTGCGCGTTGCGTTCGATCTCGTCGGCGCCCTTCGTGCCCAGCCCGAGTGCGCGGCTCGACTCCTCGGGGTCGGCGGAGAGGTCGACGAGGGCCTGCACGAGCATCTCCCGCGTCTCCGTCAACTGCGGCATCGACAGGTCGGCGAGATCGAGCGGTCCGCCGTCGCCGCCGTCGGACTTGGTTTCGGAAGGGGGGAGAAGCACCAGCACAACCGGTAACCGTACCGACGTCGCGGAAGGTGGCCACGGTAGGCTGCACGGTCGTGATCACCCGCATGTCGCACCTGTTCCTCCGCACCCTCCGAGACGACCCGGCCGACGCCGAGGTCGCGAGCCACAAGCTGCTGGTCCGAGCCGGATACGTGCGACGAATCGCGCCAGGTGTGTACTCGTGGCTGCCTCTGGGGCTGCGGGTGCTGCGGCAGATCGAGCGGGTGGTGCGCGAGGAGATGAACTCCATCGGAGCGCAGGAGATCGCTCTGCCCGCGCTGCTGCCGCGCGAACCCTACGAGGCCACCAACCGGTGGACGGAATACGGCGACAGCCTGTTCCGGCTGAAGGACCGCAAGGGCGGCGACTACCTCCTCGGACCCACCCACGAGGAGCTCTTCGCGCTCACCGTCAAGGGCGAGTACAACTCCTACAAGGACTTCCCGGTCACGCTCTACCAGATCCAGACGAAGTACCGCGACGAGGAGCGCCCCCGCGCCGGCATCCTCCGCGGTCGCGAGTTCGTCATGAAGGACTCCTACAGCTTCGACCTCACCGACGAGGGCCTGGCCGACTCGTACAAGGCTCACCGCGACGCCTACGAGCGCATCTTCGCGCGTCTCGGCGTGAAGTACGTGATCGTCTCGGCCACCTCCGGTGCGATGGGTGGCAGCGCCTCCGAGGAGTTCCTGGCCGACTCGCCTGCGGGTGAGGACACCTACGTGCGGTGCCTCCAATCCGGCTACGCGGCGAACGTCGAAGCGGTGAAGACGCTCGCGCCGGAACCGCTGCCGATCGACGGACAGCCCGAGGCGGTCGTGCACGATACCCCCGGCACCCCGACGATCGCCTCGCTCGTCGCCGCGGCGTCGGAGGTCCTCGGCCGGGAGGTCACCGCGGCCGAGACGCTCAAGAACGTCATGGTCAAGGTCCGGCAGCCCGGTGGCGAGTGGGAGCTGCTCGGCATCGGCATCCCCGGCGACCGCGAGGTCGACGACAAGCGCCTCGAGGCCTCGCTCGAACCCGCCGAGGTCGAGTTGCTCACCGACGCCGACTTCGAGGCCAATCCCTTCCTCGTCAAGGGCTACATCGGCCCGAAGGCGCTGCTCGCCAACGGTGTCCGCTACCTCGTCGACCCCCGCGTGGTCGACGGCACCAGCTGGATCACCGGCGCCGACGAGCAGGGCAAGCACGTCTTCGGGCTGGTCGCAGGTCGCGACTTCACCCCGGACGGCACGATCGAGGCCGCCGAGGTGCGCGACGGCGATCCGTCGCCCGACGGAGCCGGCCCACTCCTCTCCGCCCGCGGCATCGAGATCGGCCACGTCTTCCAGCTCGGCCGCAAGTACACCGATGCCTTCGCGGTGGACGTCCTCGGCGAGAACGGCAAGCCCGTCCGCCCCACGATGGGCTCCTACGGCGTCGGCGTGTCACGCCTCGTCGCGGTGGTCGCCGAACAGCAGCACGACGAGAAGGGCCTGCGCTGGCCGTCGGAGATCGCACCGTTCGATGTGCACCTGGTCATCGCCAACAAGGACGAGCAGGCCCGCGAAGGCGCCGAGAACCTCGCCGAGGAACTCTCGAACGCCGGCCTCGAGGTGCTCCTCGACGACCGCAAGGCGTCGCCCGGCGTGAAGTTCAAGGACTCGGAGCTGCTCGGCATGCCGCTCGTCGTCGTGGTCGGCCGCGGCTTCGCCGACGGCAAGGTCGAGGTCCGCGACCGTTTCTCCGGCGAGGCCGACGAACTGCCGATCGGTGAGGTCGTCCAGCGCATCGTCAACCGCTGACGCTCTTATTCGCCGATACAGGCGGAACCCGGTGTCCCTGCGACCTGCCGTCGCGGGGGCACCGGCGTATGTGGCAGAAGTCGCCGTGGTGCGCTGCGCGCCGAACCACAATGAGGTACATGGCCGACAACTGGAGTGCGACCGACAACTACCTCACCGACGTGCTGATCGGCGACGATCCTGCGCTGAGCTCAGCGCTCGAGGCGAACGCCGCAGCGGAACTGCCGCCCATCGACGTGTCCGCGCCGCAGGGCAAGTTCCTGCACCTGCTCGCACGGATCCGGGGTGCCCGCCGGGTCCTGGAGATCGGCACCCTCGGCGGATACTCGACCATCTGGCTTGCCCGGGCCGTCGGGGAGTCCGGCCGGGTGGTCACCCTCGAATACGAGCGCAAGCACGCCGAGGTGGCCCGCGCCAATCTCGACCGCGCCGGCGTCGGTGACCGTGTGGACATCCGAGTCGGCCCCGCCCTGGACTCGCTGCCGGGCCTGGTCGACGAGGATCCCTTCGACCTGGTGTTCATCGACGCCGACAAGGAGAACAACAGCAACTACGTGCGCGCGGCGCTCGGGCTGTCGCGACCCGGCACCGTCATCGTCGTCGACAACGTGGTGCGGGCAGGGGCCATCGTCGATCAGGGCAGCGACGACGAACGGGTCCGCGCGTCGCGGGACGTGCTCGAACTGCTCGCCCGCGAACCGCGCCTCGACGCGACGGCGTTGCAGACCGTCGGATCGAAGGGCTGGGACGGCTTCGCGCTGGCGGTCGTGACCGGGTGACCCGTGCTTCGGAGTCGACCGGATCGAGGCCGACCGGATCAGGGTTGACCGGGGAAGGCCACCGACGGCACGACTCCGCGGCTCTGCCGCCACCGCGCCGCCCGCAGGGCCGCCTCGGTGAGTGCGTCCACGGCCGTGGCCCGGGTGGCCTCGCTGCGTGCCCGTTCGACGACGGACCGCCACGCGACCGCGGTGTCGCTCTCTATCTGTTCGGCGAGCTGCGCGGCGGACGCGGCGTCGATCACCGGGAACGGCACGGTGTAACCGGGTGCCGCGACCGGCGGCTCGACGCTCGCGGCGCGCAACGCCTCGATCGTTGCATCACGGCGTGCGCGGTGCGCTGCGGTGTCCTCCGCCACGGCGTTCGCGCGGGCGGGATCCGCGAAGGCCGCGACCACGCCGTATCCGAAGACCGCCGCGTGTTCGGCCTCGAGGGCGTCGACGAGGGCCTGCTGTTCGGAACCGAGTTCGGGTGAGCTCACGGCAACATCACCGCCGTCTGCACGGCGCAGGACGCGCTGATCGAGGCGAGCAGACCCGCGCGGTAACCCGAGAGCGTGCGTGCGAGGTCGGCGGCTTCGCGCTGCGACCGGTTCAACCGCTCACGGAGCGCCTCGACGGTCGGCAGCTCACCGGTGGGAGTGGTCACGGTGGTCGACGGGGGAGTGAAACTCGTGGTGGCGCCCTCCATCCGGGCGATCTCGGCCTCGAGCGCGTCGGCGTGGGAGGTCCGCTCGGCCGCGATCGTGGTGAGCGGCGCGGACAGCTCCGGCGCCCGCGCGACCAGCGCGGTCGCGATCGCTGCGTCGGTGCGGGCGCGGGTCGCCTGACCCGCCAGCGGATCCGGTTCGGCGGCATCCTCGTCGGAGGCGCCGCACGCGGTGATCGTCGTGATTCCGAATCCACCGACGGCGACCGACGACCATCGCAGGAGGGTTCGTCGGGAGACGGTGGGACGGTCGAGTGGCATCGGCACCGGACCATCCTGCCAGTCGCGTCGTCCGACGAAGGACGCCGCCCTGGTCACAGCAGCAGGAGACGCGGGTTAGGCTTGATGTCTGCCGGTACGCATCCGTTCCGGCCCGCTGTCCGCTGCGACCACAACTGAACGAGGAGCCCGCCCGCCATGCCTGTGCCGCCCCCGGAGAGGATCGTCGAGCTCGTCTCCGATCTGCTCGCCAGAGAGGGATACGACCTCGAGGACGTGGTGGTCACGGCCGCCGGAAAGCACAGTACGGTGCGCCTCCTCGTCGACAGCGACGCAGGTCTCGGTCTCGACGAGGCGGCCCGCCTGAGCAGGATCGTCTCCGAGGCCTTCGACGGAGTCTCGGACTTCGGCGAGTCGCCCTACGTCCTGGAGGTCACCAGCCCCGGGATCGGCCGGCCCCTGACCGAGCCCCGCCACTGGCGGCGCGCTCAGGGTCGCAAGACGAAGGTGGAACTGGCCGACGAGACCCTCGTCGCACGCATCGGCGAGCTCGTCGGCGACGAGATCAGGCTCGTCCTGCCCGATCGGTCCGGGCCGGTCGTGCGTTCGGTCCCGCTCTCGGCGGTGCGCAGAGCGGTGGTGGAGGTGGAGTTCTCCCCGCCGCCACCGAGGGAACTCGAGCTCGCGGGCGGGGTTCCGGACGGCCGGGTCGCGGCCGGGGAGCTGGCCGAAGGGCCCGAGGACGAGACGGGCAGCGACGACCACGACGAGACGAACGAAACGAAGGTGGACAAGTGAATATCGAGATCGCCGCCCTGCGCATGCTCGAGGCGGAGAAGAACATCCCGTTCGACGAGCTGATCGCGACGCTCGAGACGGCCCTGCTCACGGCGTACAGGCACGTCGACGGACACCAGCCGCACGCGCGGGTCGTGGTCGACACGAAGACCGGCGCCATCCAGGTCCTCGCCGAGGAGCGCGACGCCGACGGCAACCTGATCGCCGAGTGGGACGACACTCCCGAGGACTTCGGCCGGATCGCGGCGACCACCGCGCGTCAGGTCATCATGCAGCGCATCCGCGACGCCGAGCACGAACAGCGCTTCGGTGAGTTCGCGACCCACGAGGGTGAGATCGTCAGCGGCGTCGTGCAGCGCGACTCGCGTGCCAACGCCCGCGGCATGGTCGTCGTGAAGATCGGCGGCGAGACGAACAACGCCGAGGGACTGATCCCGCCGGCCGAGCAGGTGCCGGGGGAGTCCTACGAGCACGGCGACCGCATCAAGTGCTACGTCGTGGGCGTCTCCCGCGGACAGCGCGGCCCGCAGATCACCCTGTCGCGGACACATCCCAATCTGGTGCGCAAGTTGTTCGCCCTCGAGGTCCCGGAGATCGCCGACGAGTCGGTGGAGATCGTCGCCGTCGCCCGCGAGGCCGGGCACCGCTCGAAGATCGCCGTGCACTCGACCGTCCCCGGCCTCAACGCCAAGGGTGCGTGCATCGGCCCGATGGGGCAGCGGGTGCGCAACGTGATGCGCGAACTCGGCGAGGAGAAGATCGACATCATCGACTACGACGAGGACCCCGCGAAGTTCGTGGGCAACGCACTGTCGCCGTCGAAGGTGGTGTCGGTCACGGTCGTCGACCCCGACGCGCGCGCCGCCCGGGTGGTCGTTCCCGACTTCCAGTTGTCCCTCGCGATCGGCAAGGAAGGGCAGAACGCCCGGCTCGCGGCCCGGCTGACCGGCTGGCGGATCGACATCCGCAGCGACGCGGCACCGGCCGGGAACGACGATTCGCGCGGCGGCTCGACAGGCGCGTAGGAGTGGGATGCGGGATTCCGGGCAAATCAGCGGTACAGTGGTCGATGGTTCAGCATGACCTGTCCTCGACCGGCGGGGAACGCGCCACTACGGTGCGGACCTGTGTCGGATGTCGGCAGCGAACGCTGGCTGCCGAACTGCTCCGGGTGGTGGCGCGCGAGAAGGAACCGTCAGGTTTCGCCGTGATTCCCGATCCCCGACGCAGGCTTCCCGGGCGAGGTGCTTGGTTGCATCCCAACCCGGAATGTCTGGGCCTGGCGGTTCGGCGTCGAGCATTCGGCAGGGCACTGCGCGTGACCGGGTATCCGGACACCACAGCGCTGGATCAGCTGGTCGGGTCCACGGCACAGTGATCACGGACGTATCGAGTCGGCCTCGGCCGGGTACGACGATCGTGGGAACGACGACGAGGAACACCAACAGTGACATCGCACTCTGAGAAGAACAGGCACGAACACTCATGAGCACACCGTGAAGCACCAGCGATGAACGTCCATCGGAGATAACCCGAGGTCGTGCGGGCAGTCGGCCGCTCGACCTCATCAGTGAGGAGAGCAGTGGCAGGCAAGGCCCGCGTGCACGAGTTGGCGAAAGAACTCGGTGTCACCAGCAAGGAACTACTCGCACGCCTGAAGGAACAGGGCGAGTTCGTCAAGTCCGCGTCGTCGACCGTCGAACCGCCGGTCGCGCGTCGACTGCGCGAATCGTTCGGTAAGACCGAAGGCGATGCAGCCGCGAAGGCTGCACCCAACCCCGCACCGAAGCCCGGTGCCCCCCGGCCGGGTCCCCGGCCCACCCCTGCGAGCCCGGCCCCCGCGGCCGAGACCGCGCGTCCGAAGCCCGGCGCACCGAAGCCGGCTGCTCCCAAGCCCGCTCCGGCACCGGAGGAGCCCGCGGCTCCCGCGCCGCAGGCCCCCGCTGCCCAGGCGGCACCGCAGTCCCCGGCTGCTCAGGCTCCCAGCGCGACGCCGCAGGCTCCCGCGGCCAAGCCCGGCCCCAAGCCGGCCGGTCCGCGTCCGGGTCCGAAGACCCCGCGCGTCGGTAACAACCCGTACTCCTCGGCTCCGGCCGAGCGTCCCGCTCCGCGTCCGGGTGCCCCGCGCCCCGGCCCGGGCGGACCGCGTCCTACCCCCGGACAGGGCGGCCCCCGCCCCACGCCCGGACAGGGACGTCCCGCAGCAGGCCCCGGTGGCCCGCGTCCCGGACCCGGCCAGGCCGGTCCGCGTCCGGCTCCCGGACAGGGCGGTCCCCGCCCCGCGCCCGGACAGGGCGGTCCCCGTCCGTCCCCGGGTTCGATGCCCCCGCGTCCCAACCCGGGTGCGATGCCGCAGCGTGCTGCGCGTCCGGCCGCATCCGGTCGTCCGGGTCGTCCGGGCGGAGCTCCCGGTGGACGTCCCGGTGGCGGTGGCGGCGGCTACCGCGGTGGCGGCGCCGGTGGCGGCGCACCTGCAGGTGCAGGTGCTCCCGGTGGTTTCCGCGGTCGCCCCGGTGGCGGTGGCGGTGGACGCGGTCGCGGCGGTGCAGCCGGCGCGTTCGGTCGTCCCGGTGGCGCTCCGCGTCGTGGTCGTAAGTCGAAGCGGCAGAAGCGGCAGGAATACGATTCGATGCAGGCGCCGTCGGTCGGCGGCGTGCGGTTGCCGCGTGGCAACGGCGAGACCATCCGTCTCGCTCGCGGCGCATCGCTGTCCGACTTCGCCGAGAAGATCGACGCGAACCCGTCGGCCCTGGTGCAGGCGCTGTTCAACCTCGGTGAGATGGTCACGGCCACTCAGTCGGTGAACGACGACATCCTCGAGCTGCTCGGCTCGGAGATGAACTACGTCGTGCAGGTCGTCTCGCCCGAGGATGAGGACCGCGAGCTGCTCGAGTCGTTCGACATCCAGTACGGCGAGGACGAGGGCGGCGAGGAAGACCTCCAGCAGCGTCCGCCGGTGGTCACCGTCATGGGTCACGTCGACCACGGCAAGACCCGCCTGCTCGACACGATCCGGAAGGAGAACGTCGGCGAGGGTGAGGCCGGTGGCATCACCCAGCACATCGGTGCCTACCAGGTGATGACGCACCTCAACGGTGAAGATCGCCTGATCACCTTCATCGACACCCCGGGTCACGAGGCGTTCACCGCGATGCGTGCCCGCGGCGCGAAGGCGACGGACATCGCGATCCTCGTGGTCGCAGCCGACGACGGCGTCATGCCGCAGACGGTGGAGGCGATCAACCACGCACAGGCCGCCGATGTCCCGATCGTGGTCGCGGTGAACAAGATCGACAAGGAGGGTGCGAACCCTCAGAAGATCCGTCAGCAGCTCACCGAGTACGGGCTGGTGGCGGAGGAGTACGGCGGCGACACCATGTTCGTCGACATCTCCGCGAAGCAGAACCTCAACATCGACCAGCTGCTCGAAGCGGTGCTGCTCACCGCCGACGCAGCGCTCGATCTGCGGGCCAACCCGGACATGGAGGCGCAGGGCGTCGCCATCGAGGCGCACCTCGACCGCGGTCGCGGTCCGGTGGCCACGGTGCTCATCCAGCGCGGCACTCTGCGGGTCGGCGACTCGATCGTCGCCGGCGACGCCTACGGCCGCGTGCGCCGCATGGTCGACGAGCACGGCGAGGACGTGCTCGAGGCACTGCCTTCGCGTCCGGTCCAGGTCGTCGGCTTCACGTCGGTGCCCGGCGCCGGGGACAACCTCGTCGTCGTCGAAGAGGACCGCATCGCGCGTCAGATCGCCGACCGGCGTAATGCCCGCAAGCGCAACGCGCTCGCAGCACGTAGCCGTAAGCGCATCAGCCTCGAGGATCTCGATGCCGCTCTCAAGGAGCACAACGAGCTCAACCTCATCCTCAAGGGCGACAACTCGGGTACCGTCGAGGCCCTCGAAGAGGCGCTCATGGGTATCGAGATCGACGACGAGGTGCGCCTGCGGGTCATCGACCGCGGTGTCGGTGGCGTCACCGAGACCAACGTCAACCTCGCTGCCGCGTCGAACGCCGTGATCATCGGCTTCAACGTCCGCGCCGAGGGCAAGGCCACCGAGCTCGCGAACCGCGAGGGTGTCGACATCCGCTACTACTCGGTCATCTACCAGGCGATCGACGAGGTGGAGAAGGCCCTCAAGGGCATGCTCAAGCCGATCTACGAGGAGGTCGAGCTCGGCCGCGCCGAGATCCGCGCGATCTTCAAGTCGTCGAAGGTCGGCAACATCGCGGGTTGCCTCGTGCAGTCCGGCATCGTCAAGCGCAACGCGAAGGCCCGCCTCATCCGCGACAGCAACGTCGTGGCCGAGACGGTCACCATCTCGTCGCTGCGCCGCGAGAAGGACGACGTCACCGAGGTCCGCGAGGGCTTCGAGTGCGGTTTGACGATCACCTACTCCGACATCAAGGTCGGCGACGTGATCGAGGCGTACGAGTTGCGCGAGAAGCCGCGCGACTGATCCACCCGCACCCGTGGCGGTGAACGATTCGTCGTTCGCCGCCACGGGTGTGTCGGGACGCCCGACCCGGCCGGCACGGAGCCGACCGGACGGCCGACCGGAGTGTCCTCGAGGAGAGAAGCGAATGTATCTGGGAGCGCTCGAACTCGACCTGCTGCTCGGCGACGTGCATTCGCTCAAGCAGAAGAGATCGGCGATCCGTCCGGTGGTCGCAGAACTGCGCCGGCTCGGGGTGTCCGCCGCCGAAACCGGGGAACACGATCTGTACCGCCGGGCGCAGGTGGGTGTGGCGGTCGTCGCCCCCGACCTCGCGCACGTCGGAGAGATACTGGACAAGTGTGAGCGGCTGGTCGCCCAGCGGCCCGAACTCGACCTGCTGTCGGTCAGACGCAGGCTGTACGGGCCCGAGGACTGATCCCGGCCGCACGACAGGCCGCCTGCCGGCGGCTACAGAAGGGAACGAACGACATGGCCGATCCAGCACGGGCTCGCCGACTCGCGAAGCGCATTGCCACCATCGTGGCCACCGCCATCGACCTCGAGATCAAGGATCCGCGCCTCGAGTTCGTGACGATCACCGACGCGAAGGTCACCGCGGATCTGCACGACGCCACCGTCTACTACACGGTCCGGGGCGCGGATCTGAACACCGAACCCGATCACGAGGCCGCTGCTGCCGGCCTCGAGAAGGCCAAGGGCGTGCTCCGTTCGAAGGTCGGCGCCGGCACCGGTGTGCGGTTCACCCCGACGCTGACGTTCGTCACCGACACCGTGCCCGACACGGCACGGCACATGGAGGAACTCCTCGCGCGCGCTCGCGCGGCCGACGACGAGGTCGCACGCGCCCGTGAGGGCGCCGTTCCGGCCGGCGATGCCGATCCCTACAAGGAATCCCGTGAGCGCGACGCCGGTGACGACGACGAATAACGCACCGGTGCCCGACCCGACTCCTCCGGTGGTCCCGTCGCGCCGGGACGATGCCGGCGTCCCGTCCGGCCCGGCAGGATCCGTCGACCTGCACGGTGCCGCCGCACTGCTCGACGCGGCGGCCACCGTGACGGTGCTGTGCCACATCAACCCCGACGCCGACACCCTCGGCAGCGGGCTGGCCCTCGGGCTGGCGCTCGAGCGACGCGGTGTCGCCGTGCAGGTCGCGTTCGGTTCGCCCGCGAACATGCCGGACTCGATGCGGTCGCTGCCGGGCGCACACCTGGTCACGCCGGTCGCGGGGGTACGCCGTGAGGCCGATCTCGTGGTGACCGTCGACTGCGGTACCGCGGGCCGTCTCGGTGTCCTGCGCGACCGTCTGAAGACCGCCCCGAACGTCCTGGTGATCGACCACCACCTGTCCAACACGCGGTTCGGCACCCACAACCTCGTCGACCCGGAGTCCGAGGCCACCGCGATGGTGCTCGCCGACCTCTTCGACGTGTGGGGTGTCGAGATCGACGCCGCACTCGCGCACTGCCTGTACGCGGGACTGGTGACCGACACCGGATCGTTCCGCTGGGGTCGCCCGCAGGCCCACGGACTTGCCGAGCGCCTGCTCGCCACCGGTATCGACGGCACATCGATCACGCGGGCCCTGCTCGACACCCATCCCTTCGGGTGGTTGCCGATGCTGTCGTCGGTGCTGGCCACCGCCACACTCGAACGCGACGCTGCTCAGGGCAGGGGACTGGTCTACGCCTTCGTCCGGCGCGCCGACTCCGCGCATCTCGGTCCGGAGGAGGTCGAGAGCGTCATCGACATCGTGCGCACCACCGCCGAGGCCGAGGTCGCCGCGGTGTTCAAGGAGGTCGCTCCCGAGGAGTGGACCGTCTCGCTGCGCGCGAAGACCTCGGTGGACGTGTCCGCCGTCGCCACCGCACTCGGCGGCGGAGGACACCGCCTGGCGGCGGGGTACACCGCCCACGGCGACACCGATCGGATCGTCGCCGCCCTGCGCGGCGTGCTCGGTTGACTGCGTCCGGCGGGTCGCCCGCCTCTGAGACGCCCGGCGGCTCACGCGCCTCTGAGACGCCCGGCGGCTCACTCGCCTCTGAGACGCCCGGCGGCTCACGCGCTTCCGATGTCACCGGACGGCGGATCCTCGGGCTCGTCCTTCCCGCCCTCGGGGTGCTCGCGGCCGAACCGCTCTACCTGCTGTTCGACATCGCCGTCGTCGGCCGGCTGGGGGCGCTGCCCCTGGCCGGTCTCGCGATCGGCGGGTTGATCCTCGCGCAGGTGAGCACCCAGCTCACCTTCCTGTCGTACGGCACCACCGCGCGCGCGGCGCGTTTCCACGGTGCGGACCGGCACGACGACGCTGTCGGCGAGGGCGTGCAGGCGACCTGGCTCGCGATGATCGTCGGACTTGCGATCCTGCTCGTCGGCCAGGCGCTGGCCGGTCCCGTCGCGCGGCTGCTCGCCGGCGATGCCGAGATCGCCGACGCCGCCGTCTCGTGGCTGCGCGTCGCGCTGTTCGGGGCTCCCCCGATCCTCGTCGGCCTGGCCGGGAACGGTTGGATGCGCGGCGTCCAGGACACGATGCGGCCGCTGCGATTCGTCATCGCCGGCCTCGCCCTGTCGGCGGTGCTGTGCCCGGTACTGGTCCACGGACTGCTGGGCGCTCCCCGGTGGGAACTCGTCGGTTCCGCCATCGCCAACGTGATCGGGCAGTCCGTGACGGCCGTCCTGTTCGTCGTGGCGCTGCTGCGGTCCGGGGTTCCGCTGCGACCGCGACCCGCCGTGATCGGGGCACAGTTGCGGCTCGGACGTGACCTGATCGCGCGCAGCCTCGCATTCCAGGCCTGCTTCCTGTCCGCGGCGGCGGTGGCGTCGCGCTTCGGTGCGGCCGCGGTGGCCGGTCATCAGGTCGTGCTGCAACTGTGGACCTTCGTGACCCTCACCCTGGACTCGCTGGCGATCGCCGCGCAGGCCCTCGTCGGCGCCGCGCTCGGTGCGGCCGACCGCCGGGGCGCGACTCGCCTGGCGTGGCGGTTGTCGGCGTGGTCGGTGGTCTTCGCCGTCGTCCTCGCGGTGGTCTTCGTGGCGGGGAAGGATGTGATTCCTGATCTGTTCACCACCGATACCGAGGTGCTCGACCAGATCGGCGTCGCGTGGTGGTTCTTCGTCGCGATCATGCCGCTCGCGGGAATCGTCTTCGCACTCGACGGTGTTCTCCTCGGTGCGGGGGACGCCGCCTTCCTGCGCACCGCGACGCTGGCCTCGGCGCTGTTCGGCTTCCTGCCGTTGATCTGGTTGTCGCTCGCGTACGACTGGGGTCTGGCGGGTATCTGGACGGGGCTTACGGTGTTCATCGTGTTCCGGATGATCGCCGTCGTGTGGCGCACGCTCTCGGGACGATGGGCGGTGACGGGTGCGGACCGGCAGGTGTGCATCCAGGACGAGTCGGGAGGTTAGTGCGTGGCAGCGAAGCTGTGGGCGATCAGCGACATCCATGTGGGCCATCGGGGCAACCGGCCGGTCACCGAGGACCTGTATCCGGAGTCGCCCGACGACTGGTTGATCGTCGCGGGCGACGTGTCGGAGAAGACCGACGACATCCGGTGGGCGCTGTCGCTGCTCCGCAGCCGGTTCGCGAAGGTGATCTGGGTGCCCGGCAACCACGAACTGTGGACGACCGCCAAGGACCCGGTGCAGATGTTCGGGGTCGCGCGCTACGACTATCTCGTCACGATGTGCCGCGAACTCGACGTGCTCACCCCTGAGGATCCGTATCCGATCTGGGAGGGCGAGGACGGGCCGGTGGTGCTCGTGCCGATGTTCCTGCTCTACGACTACTCGTTCCTGCCGGAGGGCACCACGACGAAGGCGGACGGGCTCGCGCTGGCGCGCGAACGCAACGTCGTCGCGACCGACGAGTTCCTGCTGAAGCCGGATCCGTACATCACGCGCGACACCTGGTGCCGGGTACGCGTGGATCAGACCCGCGCCCGTCTCGACGCGCTCGACCCCGCCCTGCCCACCGTGCTGATCAACCACTTCCCGCTGGTGCGCGAACCCACGCGGATGCTGTTCTACCCCGAGTTCGCCCTGTGGTGCGGTACCACCGAGACGGCCGACTGGCACCTGCGCTACCGGGCGCTGTGCAGCGTGTACGGCCACCTGCATATCCCGCGGACCACCTACTACGACGGGGTGCGCTTCGAGGAGGTCTCGGTCGGCTACCCGCGCGAATGGCAGCGACGCGGCATGCCGGAGCAGCCCCTGCGGCAGATCCTCCCCGTCCCGGAGTATCCGCCGGGCAGCCTGAACAAGTGGGGCGGTCATTTCACCGTGACCCCCGAGATGGAAGCCGAGGCCGAGAAGATGCGGGCTCAACGAGAGAAGGAGTTGCGGTGACCGAACCGGACACCGGGCAGAAGACGGACACGCGCGGCGCGCTGATCGGGCGCATCGTGCCGGACGGCATCGCTGCAGCCGAGTTGTTCGAGGACCCACCGGGACTGCGGCCGCATCCCCAGGAGGAGCCGCTCGTGGCGCGGGCCGTGGAGAAGCGGCGCCGCGAGTTCGCCGGTGCCCGTCATTGCGCCCGCCAGGCCATGCGCACCCTCGGCGTCGACCCCGCGCCGGTACTGCGCGGAGAGATGGGCGATCCCGTCTGGCCGCGCGGCGTCGTCGGCAGCCTCACCCACTGCGACGGCTATCGCGGTGCCGTGCTGGGCTATTCGCTGCAGATCCGATCGCTCGGCATCGACGCCGAACCGCACGACGTGCTCCCCGACGGGGTGCTGCCCGCGGTGAGCCTCGAACCCGAACGCGAGTGGCTCGCCTCGGCCGGCGACGACCTGCACTGGGACCGTCTGCTGTTCTGCGCCAAGGAGGCCACCTACAAGGCGTGGTTCCCGCTGACGAAGAGGTGGCTGGGCTTCGAGGACGCCCACATCACCTTCGAGCGTGACACCAGCTCGGACGTGGTCACCGGCACCTTCCACTCGCGACTGCTCGTCCCCGGCGACACCCTCGACGGGCAGCCGCTGACGGGCTTCGACGGACGGTGGCTCATCGCCGACGGTCTCGTCCTCACCGCGATCACGGTGCGCTGATGAACGACGCCGCACCCCCGCAGGAACATCCGGCACTCGCCCGCGCAGGCCTGCTCGTCGTCGACAAGCCCGCCGGCATGACGAGCCACGACGTGGTGGCGCGCTGCCGCCGACTGCTCGGCACCCGCAAGGTCGGGCACGCGGGCACTCTCGACCCCATGGCGACGGGCGTGCTCGTTCTCGGCGTCGAGCGCGCCACCAAGCTGCTCGGGCTGCTCGCACTGACGACCAAGTCGTACACCGCGACGATCCGTCTCGGGCAGAGCACCGTCACGGACGACGCGGAAGGCGAGACCGTCGCGACCACCGATGCGACGCACGTGACCGACGAGCAGATCGGCGAGGGCGTGGCCGCGCTGACAGGCGACATCCAGCAGGTGCCCGCCAGCGTCAGCGCCATCAAGATCGACGGCAAGCGCGCCTACGCCCGCATGCGCGAGGGGGAGGCGGTCGAGTTGAAGGCCCGGCCGGTCACGGTCTCGCGGTTCGACGTCCTCGCCCGCCGCGATGTGCCCGGGAGCGGCTTCGTGGACGTCGACGTCGACGTGGACTGCTCGTCCGGCACCTACATTCGGGCGCTCGCACGCGATCTCGGCGCGGCCCTCGGAGTGGGCGGTCATCTCACGGCGCTGCGTCGCACGAAGGTCGGCCCGTTCGGCCTCGAACATGCCCGCACGCTCGAACAGCTCGCCGACGACCCGACGCCGAGCCTCGACATCGACGCGGCCGTGCGCACGGCCTTCGAGTGCCGCACCATCAGTGACGAGGAGGTGGGGCTGCTCGCGAACGGCCGCTGGCTCGAGCCCGTCGGGATCCACGGCGTCTACGGCGCCGTGGATGCGCAGGGTCGGGCCGCGGCGCTGCTGCAGGAGAAGGGCAAGCGGGCTGCGGCGGTGTTCGTGGTGCGCCCCTCCAACATGTGAGCGGGCTCGGACGGGCCGGATCGCAGCCGGCTCAGACGAGCCAGATCGCTTCCGCCGCCGGGTGACCGAGATCGATCGTGCGGCCCTCGGTCCGGCCCAACCGGACCGAGATGGTTCCGGCGAAGTCGCGACGTTCGAGCACGGTGATGTCGGTGTCGAGGGCGATCCCGACCTCGTCGAAGTAGCGCAGCATCGCGGGGTCGGAGTCGGAGATGCGGGCCACGCGGCCGTGGTCGCCGTCGTTGAACTCGCTCAGGGCGCGGGCGGGTGGTGACGGGATCGTGCCGTCGGGTGCCGGGATCGGGTCGCCGTGCGGGTCGCGTTCGGGATGACCGAGTTTGGTGTCGATCGCTGCGACCATCCGTTCGGAGACGGCGTGCTCGAGGATCTCGGCCTCGTCGTGCACTTCGTCCCACCCGTAGCCGAGCTCGCGGACCAGGAAGGTCTCGATGAGGCGGTGGCGCCGGACCATCGCCACGGCGGCCTGCCGGCCCTCGTCGGTGAGGGAGATCGCGCCGTAGCGCTCGTGGTCGACGAGTCCCTGGTCCGCGAGGCGGCGTACCGCTTCGGACACCGTGGACGCCGACACGCCCAGCTTCTCGGCGAGCAGCTTGGTGGAGATCTTCTCCCCGGACCACTCCTGGACCGTCCACATGATCTTGAGATAGTCCTGTGCGACCGAGGACAGCAGCTCGGTCGCGGTGGTCTCGTTACTCTCAGGCACGCGTCCAGCTTAGGTAACCGTCACCCGGGAATCACGCTCTCCGTCGGCTCGCTGGTCCTTTCGCCCTCCGGCGCGCGGCGACGCATCACGAGCCGGGTGACGACACCCTGACGCGGAGCGAACAGGTACGCGAGGGTGAAGACCACGGCCTGGGCGAGCACCACCACGCCGCCGGTCGCGGCGTCGGTGTAGTAGCTCGTGTACACACCGACCACCGAGGCGATCACTGCGAGTACCGGTGCGATCACCAGCATCCGGGCCATCCGGTCGGTGAGCAGATAGGCGGTCGCGCCGGGGATGATGAGCATCGCGACGACGAGGATCACGCCGACCGCCTGCAGCGCGCTGACGATCGTCACCGCGAGCAGCGACAACAGCAACGCCGACAGCGCGGCGGGGGACAGGCCGAGGGTGTGCGCCTGGACGCGGTCGAAGGCGAACAGCGTCAGATCGCGGCGCTTCGCGACGAGGACGGCCAGCACGACGGCCGCCAGGATCGACACCTGCCAGACGTCGCCCGTCGCGAGCCCGAGCAGGTTTCCGAACAGCACGTGGTGCAGGTCGATCTGGCTCGGGTTCTTCGAGATCAGCACCACGCCCAGGGCGAACAGTGTCGTGAAGACGATGCCGATGGTGGCGTCCTCCTTGACGCGGCTCGTGCCGCGGACGAGCCAGATCAACGCGACGGCGATGCCGGCGAAGACGAGGGCTCCGAGCGCGAACGGCACCCCCACCAGATAGGCGAGGACGACACCGGGCAGCACGGCGTGCGAGACCGCGTCGCCCATCAGCGACCAGCCGATGAGCACGAGCCAGCAGCTGAGCAGCGCGCACACGATCGTCGCGGCGACCGCGACGAGCAGCGCGCGCTGCATGAAGCCGTACTGCAGGGGTTCGATCAGCACGTCGATCATCGTCCGGCCTCCTGTGCGTATGTCTCCCGTGCGACGTCCTCGGCTCGTCCACCGTTCGCAGGTGGGGGAGCCCCGAAGGCGCGGGCGAGGTTCTCCGGGAGGAGGACCTCCTCGGGAGAGCCGTGCACGAGCACGCGCCGCTGCAGCAGTACCGCCTCGTCGCACAGTTGCGCCAGACCTGCAAGATCGTGGGTGGCGACGAGGATCGCGTGGCCGCTCGCCGCCAGTTCGCGGATGACGCCGGTCAGCGCGTGCTCGGTGGTGGTGTCGACCCCCGCGAACGGCTCGTCGAGCAGCAGCAGCGGCGAGCCCTGCGCGATCGCCCGTGCCACGAAGACACGCTTGCGCTGGCCGCCCGAAAGCTGCCCGATCTGCCGGCCGGACAACGCGGTCATGCCCACGCGTTCGAGCGCGGCGTCGACGGCCTCGTGGTCGGCGGGGCGCGGGCGGCGCAGGAAGCCCTGGTGGCCGTAGCGGCCCGTCATGACGACGTCGCGCACGCCGATCGGGAAGTTCCAGTCGACGGCCTCGGACTGCGGCACGTAGGCGACCTGCGTGCGGCGACGCGCCACGGCGGTGGTCGTCCCGCCGATGGTGACGCGACCCGAGGTGGGTCGCACGAGACCCATGATCGTCTTGAACAGCGTCGACTTACCCGAGCCGTTGGTTCCCACGAGTCCGCAGACGCGGCCGGGTGCGAGTTTCAGGGTGACGTTCTGCAGGGCCAGGACGGTGTCGTAGCGCACCGTCACGTCGTCGACGAACAGTGCCGGTGTGTCGAGTGTCGAAGTCATGGCCTCAGTCCCGTCGTGATGACGTCGATGTCGTGTCGGAGCAGATCGAGGTAGGTGGGGACGGGACCGTCCGCCTCGGAGAGCGAATCGACGTAGAGGATTCCGCCGAATTCCGTTCCGGTATCGGCCGCGACCTGCCGTTGCGCCTTGTCCGAGACGGTCGATTCGCAGAACACCGCCGGAACCTCGTTGGTGCGCACGAAATCGACGGTCCGGGCGATCTGCTGCGGGGTGCCCTGCTGGTCGGAGTTCACCGGCCACAGATAGGCCTCCTGCAGCCCGGCGTCGCGCGCGAGATAGCTGAACGCGCCCTCACAGGTGACGAGTGCGCGCCGGTCGGCGGGCACGCTGTCGAGGGCGGTGACGAGTTCGGTGTGGAGACCGTCGAGTTCGGCCTTGTACGCCTCGGCGCGGGCCGCGAAGTCGTCCGCGTGCTCGGGGGCGAGGTCGGCCAGTGCCGCGGCGATGTTGTCGACGTAGACGCGGGCGGCGAGCGGGGACATCCAGGCGTGGGGGTTGTAGGGACCCGTCGTCGCGCCCTCACCGATCGGCAGTGGGTCCACACCCTCGCTCACGACCACGTGCTCGGCGTCGACATCGGCGACGAACTGTTCGAACCACCGCTCGAGACCGAGTCCGTTGTCGAGGACGAGGTCGGCCTCGGTCGCGAACCGCAGGTCGCCCGGCGTGGGCTCGTAGCCGTGGACCTCGGCGCCGGGCTTGGTGATGGACTCGACCCGCACGTGGTCGCCGCCGACGTTGCGCGCCATGTCGGCGAGGACGGTGAAGGTGGTCAGGACCAGGGGCCGATCGTCGGCGGAACCGGTGGTCGAACATGCCGCGAGGGCGGCAGCGCAGGCCGTGGCCGCGAAGGCGGCGATCATGCGACCGGCACGGGAGGATACGGACCGTGTTCTGCGGGCTCTCGACGAAAAGTTCGGCACACCGAAATTATGCATTCGCCGAGCCGTCACCGTCATGTGGGGCGCTCCGGGAGCCATCCGGGCGTGCCCGACCCGCTCACGGGCCGTAGGCTGCCGATGTGCAGAGATGGCGAGGTCTGGACGAAATTCCTGCGGACTGGGGTCGGTGTGTACTCACGATCGGCGTGTTCGACGGCGTACACCGCGGCCATCAGCAGCTCATAGCGCGTGCCGTCGAGGCCGCGCGGGCACGCGGAGTGGCCGCCGTGCTCATGACCTTCGATCCCCACCCCATGGAAGTGGTCCGCCCGGGCAGCCACCCGGCGCAGCTGACCACCCTCGCGCGACGCGCCGAGCTCGCCGAGGAACTCGGTATCGACGTTTTCTGCGTCATGCCGTTCACCCCGGAATTCATGAAGCTCTCGCCGGAGCGGTACGCCCACGAGATCCTCGTCGAGCGACTGCACGTGGCCGAGGTGGTCGTGGGGGAGAACTTCACCTTCGGAAAGAAGGCGGCCGGCACCGTCGACATGCTGCGCTCGATCGGTGAGCGTTTCGGGTTCGCGGTGCAGGGGCTCACGCTGGTCGCCGAGCACGCCGTGACGTTCTCGTCGACCTACATTCGTTCGTGCGTCGACGCCGGGGACGTCGTTGCGGCCGCGGACGCACTCGGTCGCCCGCACCGGGTCGAAGGCGTGGTCGTGCACGGCGACGGTCGCGGTCGCGGACTCGGATTCCCGACCGCCAACGTCGCACCGCCGATCTACGCGGCGATCCCCGCCGACGGCGTGTACGCGGCCTGGTTCACAGTGCTCGACTCCGGTTCTCCCGTCGAGGGACTCACGGCTGGTCAGCGCTACCTCGCAGCCGTGTCGGTGGGCACCAATCCGACCTTCTCCGGACGCAAGCGCACGGTGGAGGCGTTCGTCCTCGACGAGAAGGCCGATCTCTACGGCCAGCACGTGGCGGTCGACTTCGTCGAGCGGCTGCGGGGCATGGAGAAGTTCGATTCCGTGGAAGCGTTGATCTCCGCGATGCACCGCGACGCCGAACGGGCGCGAGAGGTTCTCACGAAGACTCCCCAGTGACACCGACTTCGAGTGACACCGACTTCGAGTGACACCGACTTCGAGTGACACCGACTTCGAGTGACACCGACTCTCGAGTGACGTGGGTGTCCGTCGACCGTCCGGTGTCGTCCGAACGAACGCAACTGCGAGTTCGGTACGAAAAAGGTCTTGTCCGCCGTCTTCTCCGAGGACCGGGGGCGCACCCCGGACCGCGAGTCGATTCTGTCGTTCTTCGCCTCCCGCATGCACCTGGTCAGTGCTCTGGCACGTCGGATCGCCGACGCGCCGGGCTCACTGGACTATCCCTACTGGGTGAAGGCCGACCTCGCCGTCGACGACGGTGTCGCTCGCGATCGAGCGCTACTACCGCGAGCGCGGGGAGGATCTGCCCTCGGAGTACGCGGCGGTACCCGTGGCGCTCGGCGGTCACCGTCCTGGCCCCGGCACGGGACGACCTCCGTCCCGACCGCGACATCGACCGGTACGTCGAGTTGCTCGACCAGGTTTTCGCCGAGGTGTCGGCCGCGGTGGGCCGCGCGGGTGCCGGCCGGCGCTGAACCCGATCGCGGTTCGGCGGCAGAAGTCGGCTCTGATAGGCTGGACCGTCGGTGCGCGCTGCGGTTCGCGGTGGCCGTACCGGGCGGACTCCGGTTCGTCTACCGTCACGCGGACGTCAGTTGTACAGGAGTGACCCAGTGGCTCTGACCACCGAACAGAAGAAGCAGATCCTCGGCGAGTACGGCCTCCACGAGACCGACACCGGCTCCCCCGAGGCGCAGGTGGCACTGCTCACCAAGCGCATCGTGGACCTCACCGAGCACCTCAAGCAGCACAAGCACGACCACCACTCCCGCCGCGGCCTGCTGCTGCTGGTCGGTCGTCGTCGCCGCCTGCTGAAGTACGTCGAGAAGGTCGACGTCGAGCGTTACCGCTCGCTCATCCAGCGTCTGGGTCTGCGTCGCTGACGCGGACAGGACACGACCTGATCTGCATTCGCTGATCTTTTCCGGCAGCCGACGGGGTACCCACTACACTGGGCCTCGTTGGCTGTCGGTGTTTGTGCCGGTTCGGCCGGCGACTTCCATCGCCTCCAATGGTGATGATCCGTATGCACCGACGGTGTCGGTCCTCGGTAGTGACCTTCCGGTCCCGTCGGGTGTCGTATCCCGAATCCGCCGGAGGGTTTCGATCGACGACCGCCTCCGTGAGTCGGTGCGCAGCCGTGGCCACGGGGGTCGCGGCGCCCGCGCGGGTACGGCGAAGACGAAGAGGGAAGAGAAGACATACAGATGACAAGCACTACCGCAGTCGAGATCGACGAAGGGGTCTACGAGACCACCGCAACGCTCGACAACGGTGCCTACGGCACCCGCACCATCCGTTTCGAGACCGGCCGCCTCGCACGCCAGGCCGCCGGTTCGGTCGTCGCCTATCTCGACGACGAGACCATGCTGCTCTCGGCCACCAGCGCCTCGAAGCAGCCCAAGGACCAGTTCGACTTCTTCCCGTTGACGGTGGACGTCGAGGAGCGCATGTACGCCGCGGGTCGCATCCCCGGCTCGTTCTTCCGTCGGGAGGGACGCCCCTCCACCGACGCGATCCTGACCTGCCGTCTGATCGACCGGCCGCTGCGCCCGTCCTTCGTCGACGGTCTGCGCAACGAGATCCAGGTCGTCGTCACGGTTCTGAGCCTGAACCCGAACGACCTCTACGACGTCGTCGCGATCAACGCCGCGTCGGCCTCCACCCAGCTCGCCGGCCTGCCGTTCTCCGGCCCGGTCGGTGGCGTGCGTGTCGCGCTCATCGTCTCCGACGACAACAAGTCGGGCCAGTGGGTCGCGTTCCCGACCGTCGAGCAGCTCGAGAACGCCGTCTTCGACATGGTCGTCGCCGGTCGCATCGTCGGTGGGGGAGACAACCCCGACACCGCGGACGTCGCGATCATGATGGTCGAGGCCGAGGCGACCGAGAACGTCATCGCGCTCGTCGACGGTGGCGCCCAGGCGCCCACCGAGTCCGTCGTGGCCGAGGGCCTCGAGGCGGCGAAGCCGTTCATCGCCCGCCTGTGCATCGCGCAGCAGCAGCTCGCCGCCGCCTCCGCGAAGCCCACCGGTGAGTTCCCGCTGTTCCCGCCCTACCAGGACGACGTCTACACCGCGGTCGAGTCCGCCGCGTCGGAGAAGCTCGCCGAGGCGCTCACCATCGCCGGCAAGCAGGAGCGCGACGACCGCACCGACGAGATCAAGGTCGAGGTGCTCGAGCAGGTCGCTCCGAACTTCGAGGGTCGCGAGAAGGAGATCGGCGCTGCCTTCCGCTCATTGACCAAGAAGCTCGTGCGCCAGCGCATCCTGCGCGACCAGTTCCGCATCGACGGCCGCGGTGTCACCGACATCCGTGCCCTCTCCGCCGAGGTCGCGATCGTTCCCCGCGCCCACGGTTCGGCGCTGTTCGAGCGCGGCGAGACCCAGATCATGGGTGTCACCACGCTCGACATGGTGAAGATGGCGCAGCAGGTCGACTCGCTCGGTCCCGAGACCAGCAAGCGCTACATGCACCACTACAACTTCCCTCCGTACTCCACCGGTGAGACCGGTCGCGTCGGCTCGCCGAAGCGTCGCGAGATCGGCCACGGTGCCCTCGCAGAGCGCGCGCTCATCCCGGTTCTGCCGAGCCAGGAGGAGTTCCCCTACGCCATCCGTCAGGTCTCCGAGGCCCTCGGCTCGAACGGCTCGACGTCCATGGGTTCGGTCTGCGCCTCGACGCTGTCGATGCTCAACGCCGGTGTGCCGCTCAAGGCCCCGGTCGCCGGTATCGCCATGGGCCTGGTCTCCGACGAGGTCGAGCTCGAGGACGGCACCCGCGAGACCCGCTACGTCGCCCTCACCGACATCCTCGGTGCGGAGGACGCGTTCGGCGACATGGACTTCAAGGTCGCCGGCACGAAGGACTTCGTGACCGCCCTGCAGCTCGACACCAAACTCGACGGTATCCCGTCGCAGGTCCTCGCCGGTGCGCTCTCGCAGGCCCACGATGCCCGCGCCACGATCCTCGAGGTCATGGCCGAGGCCATCGACACGCCCGACGAGATGAGCGAATTCGCTCCGCGAATCACCACCATCAAGGTCCCGGTGGACAAGATCGGTGAGGTCATCGGCCCCAAGGGCAAGATGATCAACTCGATCACCGAGGAGACCGGCGCCAACATCTCCATCGAAGATGACGGCACCGTCTACGTCGGTGCAGCGGACGGCCCGTCCGCGCAGGCCGCGATCGACAAGATCAACGCCATCGCCAACCCGCAGCTGCCGAAGGTCGGCGAGCGCTTCCTCGGCACCGTGGTCAAGACCACGGCGTTCGGAGCGTTCGTCTCCCTGCTCCCCGGCCGCGACGGCCTGGTGCACATCAGCAAGCTCGGCAACGGCAAGCGCATCGCCAAGGTCGAGGACGTCGTGAACGTCGGTTCGAAGATCCGCGTCGAGATCGCCGACATCGACAACCGCGGCAAGATCAGCCTCGTCCCCGTCGAGGACGAGTCGGCCGAGGCCGCTGCGACCGGCGAGAACGCCGAGTCCTGATCACCCCACCCGCCTGCCGGTTCCCGGTGGGCGCGTGAACCCCGCACCCGTGGCGCCCGACATCCGGTCGGGCACCACGGGTGCGTCGTTTCCGGCAGACCATGGTTACCGGGGTGCAACGGCCGGACGTCATCCGGGTGAGGTTCCGCCGAACCGGGTCCGGACCGCGCCCGGGAATGGTTCCCTGAGTATGTGAGAACGGCCACGCAGACGGATCTCGGGAGGTTGCGCGGAGCGAATCTGGCTCTGGCAACCTGGGTGTCCGCCATCAACTTCTGGGCCTGGAACATGATCGGGCCGCTGTCGACGACCTACGCCACCGACATGTCGCTCAGCAGCACGGAAGCGTCGATGCTGGTGGCCACGCCGATCCTCGTGGGCTCCCTCGGCCGCATCGCGGTCGGGGCGATGACGGACCGGTACGGCGGACGGGCGATGTTCATCGCCGTCTCGCTGTCGTCGATCGTTCCCGTCGTCGCGGTCGGATTCGCCGCCGAGGCCGGCTCCTATCCGCTGCTCCTGGTCTGCGGGTTCTTCCTCGGCATCGCCGGCACGATCTTCGCGGTCGGGATTCCGTTCGCCAACAACTGGTACGAACCCGCCCGCCGCGGCTTCGCGACCGGCGTGTTCGGGGCGGGCATGGTGGGCACGGCCCTGTCGGCCTTCTTCACCCCGCGTTTCGTGAACTGGTTCGGGCTGGTGCCCACCCACATCGTCGTGGCGGCCGCCCTCGCCGTGACCGCCGTGGTGTGCATCCTGGTGATGCGCAATGCTCCCGATTTCCGTCCCAACACCGACCCGGTGCTGCCCAAACTGACAGCCGCGGCGAAACTCGGTGTGACCTGGGAGATGTCGTTCCTGTACGCGGTCGTGTTCGGCGGATTCGTGGCGTTCAGCAACTATCTGCCCACCTACATCAAGACGATCTACGGCTTCTCCGCCGTCGACGCCGGTACGCGCACGGCGGGTTTCGCGCTCGCCGCGGTCCTCGCCCGGCCCGTGGGCGGAGCGCTGTCGGACCGGGTGCCGCCGAAATACGTGGTCCTGGTCTCGTTCACCGGCACCGCCGTGATGGCGGTGATCGCGACCTTCCAGCCCCCGCCCGACCTGTGGTCGGCGCTGACATTCATCACAATGGCGATCTTCCTCGGCATCGGCACCGGCGGTGTGTTCGCGTGGGTGGCGCGCCGCGCCCCGGCGCACGCGGTGGGCAGTGTCACCGGCATCGTCGCCGCTGCCGGTGGGCTCGGCGGCTACTTCCCGCCACTGGTGATGGGCGCGACCTACGACGCCGAAGGCAACGACTACACCGTCGGTCTGCTCCTGCTCGCGGCGACGGCACTGGTGTGCCTGTTCTACACCGCATTTCGGCTGCACGCCCATGAACCGCCCCCTGTCGCACGATCCGGAACCCGCGACGTACGTGAGGAGAAGCCGTGACGGACACCGCCGGAGTCGGGAACCGGATCGAGGAACTGCTCGTGCGCAGCGGACGGTTCTTCACCTCCGGCGAGCAGTCCGACGACACACGCACGGTCACGCGGCGCGGTGGCCGCGAGGGCGACATCTTCTACCGGGACCGCTGGAGCCACGACAAGGTCGTCCGCTCGACCCACGGGGTGAACTGCACCGGCTCGTGCTCGTGGAAGATCTACGTCAAGGACGGCATCATCACCTGGGAGACCCAGGAAACCGACTATCCGACAGTCGGTCCCGACCGTCCTGAGTACGAACCGCGCGGATGCCCGCGCGGCGCGGCCTTCTCCTGGTACACCTACTCGCCGACGCGCGTGCGCTATCCGTACGCGCGCGGGCTGCTCGTCGAGATGTACCGGGAGGCGCGGCAGCGACTCGGCGATCCGGTGCTCGCCTGGGCCGACGTCCAGAACGATCCCGAACGGCGCCGCCGCTACCAGCGTGCCCGCGGCAAGGGCGGACTGGTGCGCGTCACGTGGGCCGAGGCCACCGAGATGATCGCCGCCGCGCACGTCCACACCATCAAGGAGTACGGACCCGACCGGGTGGCCGGCTTCTCGCCGATCCCCGCCATGTCGATGGTCTCCTTCGCCGCCGGATCGCGGTTCGTCGAACTGCTCGGCGGCGTGATGACGTCGTTCTACGACTGGTACGCCGACCTACCGGTGGCGTCGCCGCAGGTCTTCGGCGATCAGACCGACGTACCCGAGTCCGGGGACTGGTGGGACGCCTCCTACCTGATGATGTGGGGTTCGAACGTGCCCGTCACCCGCACCCCGGACGCGCACTGGATGACGGAGGTCCGCTACCGCGGCACCAAGGTCGTCTCGGTGAGTCCGGACTACGCCGACAACACCAAGTTCGCCGACGAGTGGATGGCGTGCGCGGCCGGTACCGACGGTGCCCTGGCGATGGCGATGGGCCACGTGCTCCTCACCGAGTTCTATGTGCGGCAGCGCGTGCCGTTCTTCGTCGACTACGTGCGCCGGTACACCGACCTGCCCTTCCTCGTGCGGGTCGAGGAACGCGACGGAAGACTCGTGCCGGGCAAGAACCTCACCGCCGCCGATCTCGGGCACAGCGTCGAGAACGCGGCCTTCAAACCGGTCTTCGTCGACGGTGCGACCGACACCGTCGTCGTACCCCCGGGCTCCCTCGGCTTCCGCTACGGCGACGACGGCATCGGAAAGTGGAATCTCGAACTCGGCGACCTCGTCCCGACATTGACGGTCGCGCCCGGCGGCGGGGGAGCGGGCGAGACCGCGGCGGTGTACCTGCCGAGCTTCGACACCGTCGACGGGCACGGTGAAAGCATCGAACGGGGCGTGCCGGTCCGTCGGATCGGGGACCACCTCGTGTGCACCGTCTTCGACCTGATGCTCGCGCAGTACGGGGTGAACCGTCCGGAGCTCGACCTGCCCGGGCGGTGGCCGAGCGGGTACGACGACCCGGGCTCGCCGTACACCCCGGCCTGGCAGGAGGCCCTCACCGGAGTGCCCGCGGCCCAGGCGATCCGGATCGCGACGGAGTTCGCCCGCAACGCCGAGGAGTCGGGCGGGCGTTCGATGATCATCATGGGGGCCGGCATCTGCCAGTGGTTCCACGGCGACGCGACCTATCGCGCCGTACTTGCGCTGCTCATGCTCACCGGCTGCATGGGACGCAACGGAGGCGGGTGGGCGCACTACGTCGGCCAGGAGAAGTGCCGTCCCGTCACGGGATGGGCGGCCATGGCGATGGGGACGGACTGGTCTCGCCCACCTCGCCAGATGGCCGGCACCTCCTACTGGTACGTGCACACCGACCAGTGGCGCTACGACGGTTACCGTGCCGACGCGCTGGCCAGTCCGCTGGGACGAGGTCGTTTCCGCGACAAGCACACGATGGACGTCATGGCGTCCGCGGTCGCCATGGGCTGGACACCCTTCTATCCCCAGTTCGACCGCAACACCCACGAGATTGCCGAACAGGCACGGGCGGCGGGACGGGAGATCCCGCAGCACGTCGCGCAGCAACTCGCCTCGGGTGAACTGAAACTGTCGGTGACCGACCCCGACGACCCGCGGAACTGGCCGCGCGTGCTCAGCGTGTGGCGGTCGAACCTGCTCGGCTCGTCCAGCAAGGGCAACGAGTATTTCCTGCGGCACCTGCTCGGCACCGATTCCAACGTGCAGGCCGAGCCGACCGCCCCCGGCCTGCGGCCCGGTGAGGTGGCGTGGCCCGACGACCTGCCCGAAGGAAAACTCGACCTGCTCATGTCGATCGACTTCCGCATGACCTCGACAACATTGTTCTCCGACATCGTCCTGCCCGCCGCGACCTGGTACGAGAAGGGCGACCTGTCGAGCACCGACATGCACCCCTACATCCACGCCTTCACCGCAGCGGTCGATCCGCCCTGGGAAACCCGTTCGGACTACGACGCTTTCGGCGCCATCGCGCAGACCTTCAGCACGCTCGCCGGGACCCACCTGGGAACCCGCACCGACATCGTGATGGGGACACTGCAGCACGACACGCCCGCAGCGATGGCGTATCCGTCCGGCACCGAGCGGGACTGGCGCTCGACCGGCGAGGTGCCGGTTCCGGGGAGGACGATGGGTCCGCTCACCGTCGTCGAACGGGACTACGGTGCGATCGCGGAGAAGTGGGCGACGCTCGGTCCGCTCGTCGAGTCCCTCGGGTTGAACACCAAGGGCGTCGTGACCCGGCCGGACCGTGAGGTCGCCGAACTGGCACAGAGATTCGGCGTGATGGATTCCGGTGCCGGACAGGGACGTCCGGCGATCACCACCGCCGAACGCATGGCCGACACGATCCTCGCGCTGTCGGGCACGTCCAACGGCAGGCTCGCCGTCGAGGGTTTCCGTGAACTGGAGAAACGCACCGGACGGCGACTCGTGCACCTCGCGGAGGGCAGCGAGGAACGGCGGATCACCTACGCCGACACCCAGGCCCGTCCCGTACCGGTCATCACGAGCCCGGAATGGTCGGGGAGCGAAACGGGAGGTCGCCGGTACGCGCCGTTCACGATGAACATCGAGGAGCTGAAACCGTTCCACACGTTGACGGGCCGGATGCACTTCTACGTCGACCACGACTGGCTCGAAGAGCTCGGGGAGCAGCTCCCGGTCTACCGGCCCCCACTCGACATGTCGCGGTTGTTCGGCGAACAGGCGGTCGGCTCCGGCGACGGTGTCGGTCTGACGGTGAGATACCTGACCCCGCACTCGAAGTGGTCGATCCACTCGGAATATCAGGACAACCTGTTCATGCTGTCGCTGTCCCGGGGTGGGCCGACGATGTGGATGTCGCCGGCCGACGCCGCAAAGATCTCGGTGAGCGACAACGACTGGGTCGAGGCCGTCAACCGCAACGGTGTCGTGGTGTGCCGGGCGATCGTCTCGCACCGGATGCCCGAAGGGGTGGTGTTCGTCTACCATGCCCAGGACCGCGTCATCGATGTCCCGCGCAGCGAGACCACCGGACGCCGCGGCGGCATCCACAATTCGCTGACCCGCATCCTCATCAAGCCGAGCCACCTGGCCGGTGGATACGCGCAGACGGCCTACGCGTTCAACTATCTCGGCCCGACGGGCAACCAGCGCGACGAGGTGACGATCGTGCGTCGCCGATCCCAGGAGGTCGTCTACTGATGCGTGAGCAGGAAGCGAGGCGATCGTGAAGGTCATGGCACAACTCGCGATGGTGATGAACCTCGACAAGTGCATTGGATGCCACACCTGCTCGGTGACCTGCAAACAGGCGTGGACCAACCGGTCGGGCACCGAGTACGTGTGGTTCAACAACGTCGAAACCCGCCCGGGCCAGGGCTATCCGCGCACCTACGAGGACCAGGAACGCTGGCGCGGTGGCTGGGTCCGGGATACCAAGGGACGGCTGCGTCTCCGCGACGGTGGACGCCTCGCGAAACTCGCCCGCATCTTCTCGAACCCG
Organism: Rhodococcus sp. 2G; assembly: GCF_001886355.1. NCBI lineage: Bacteria > Bacillati > Actinomycetota > Actinomycetes > Mycobacteriales > Nocardiaceae > Rhodococcus > Rhodococcus sp. 2G. The sequence continues at coordinate 1,295,729 of NZ_CP018063.1, forward strand.
AAGATGCCGTCGATCCACGACTACTACGAACCGTGGACCTACGACTACGACAACCTGACGAACGCCCCGCTCGGCGACCACGTCCCGGTGGCCTCGCCGCGCAGCCTCATCTCCGGTGAACCGATGAAGGTGGAATGGTCGGCGAACTGGGACGACAACCTCGGTGGCTCACCGGCGATCGTGCCCGACGACCCGATCCTGAAGAAGGTCGGCGACCGGGTCAAGCTCGAGTTCGAGCAGACCTTCATGTTCTACCTGCCGCGGATCTGCGAGCACTGCCTCAACCCGTCGTGTGTGGCGTCGTGTCCGTCCGGCGCGATGTACAAGCGGTCGGAGGACGGCATCGTCCTCGTCGACCAGGACCGGTGCCGCGGCTGGCGGATGTGCGTGTCCGGATGCCCGTACAAGAAGGTGTACTTCAACCACAAGACCGGGAAGGCCGAGAAGTGCACCTTCTGCTACCCGCGGGTCGAGGTGGGGCTGCCGACCGTGTGTTCGGAGACGTGCGTGGGCAGGCTCCGGTACATCGGTCTGGTCCTCTACGACGTCGATCGGGTCCTGGAGGCGGCATCGGTGGAGAACGACACCGACCTGTACGAGGCGCAACGCGGCCTGCTGCTCGACCCCCGTGACCCCGAGGTGATCGCCGGCGCCCGCGCCGAGGGCATCTCCGACGAGTGGATCGAGGCCGCGCAACGGTCCCCGGTCTACGACCTGATCAGCACTTACCGGGTCGCGTTGCCGCTGCATCCGGAATACCGGACGATGCCGATGGTCTGGTACGTGCCACCGCTGTCACCGGTCGTCGACGCCGTCAGCCGGGAGGGACACGACGGCGAGGACATCGGTAACCTGTTCGGCGCCCTCGACGCCCTGCGCATCCCCATCGCGTACCTCGCGGAACTGTTCACCGCCGGGGACACCGCGACGGTCGAGGCGGTGTTGCGACGACTCGCCGCGATGCGCTCCTACATGCGCGACATCAATCTCGGCCGCGAGACCCGCCCCGAGATCCCCGAGGCCGTCGGCATGACCGAGGAACGGATCTACGAGATGTACCGGCTCCTCGCGCTCGCCAAGTACGACGAGCGGTACGTCATCCCGACCGCCTACGCGGCCGAAGGGCATCGGCTCGAGGAGTCGGCGACGGACTGCGCGCTGTCCTACGAAGGTGGCCCCGGCATGTACGAGTCGGGTCCGTTCGGGGAGGCCAGCGGCGTCCCGGTCCCGGTGGCGGTCGAGACCTTCCACGCCCTCGCACAGCGGCAGACCAGTGAGGGGATGGCGGCGAACGCGTCGAACCCGTCGCGGGTGAACCTCCTGAACTGGGACGGCAAGGGCGTACCGACGGGCATGTTCCCGGGCGGTCACGACACGAGGGGGGAGAAGCCATGAGACTGCTGCGTCCACGGCGCGCCGGCGTCGATCGCGCCCTGCACCGTCGCCTCGTCCGTCAGGCCGCGTCGCTGCTGCTCGCCTATCCCGACGCCGGACACGCCGGACGACTGGACGTCGCCGGGCAGCTTGTCGACCACATCACCGGTCCCGAGCAGGACATGCTGGGGACGGCGATCCGCGCACTGGACGAACCGGATCTGCTCGTCCTGGCCCAGCGGTACGTCGAGACCTTCGACCTGCGGCGACGCTCGACGATGTACCTGACCTACTGGACCGCGGGCGACACCCGGAATCGCGGCGCCGAGATGCACGCCTTCGCGAGTGCCTACCGCGCCGCGGGCGTCGAGCCGCCCGCCCACGAATCACCCGACCATCTGCCGGTCGTCCTCGAATTCGCGGCCACCGTGGATCCCGCCGCGGGCGAGGAACTCCTCACCCGGTATCGGGTGGCCCTCGACGTGCTGCACACCTCCCTGCACGAGGCCGGCTCGCCGTACGCGCAGGTCGTCGCAGCCGTGTGCGCGACGCTCCCGCCGGTCACCGACCGGGACGAGGAACGGGCCCGGCGCCTCGCGCAGGCGGGACCGCCCCGCGAGTCGATCGGTCTGCAGCCCTTCACCCTGACGGTGCCGCCCCGGCGAGGAGTTCCGGAATCATGAGTGCAGGAGAGATCTTCTGGGACGTGGTGCCGTACGTGACGCTCGCGATCGTCGCGGTGGGGACCTGGTGGCGGTACCGATACGACAAGTTCGGATGGACCACCCGTTCGTCCCAGCTGTACGAGGCGCGGTTGCTGCGCATCGCGAGCCCCATGTTCCACTTCGGGATCCTGGTCGTGATCGTCGGCCACGTCATCGGCCTGGTGATCCCGCAGTCGTGGACCGACGCCGTGGGATTGAGTCAGCACGCCTATCACGTGCAGGCCATCACGCTCGGCACGATCGCGGGTGTCTCGACGCTCGTCGGCATCTCCCTGCTCGTGTATCGCCGTCGCACCCGCGGTCCCGTCTTCAGCGCCACCACTCTCAACGACAAGGTCATGTATGTCGTGCTCGTCGCCGCGATCGTGGCGGGTCTCGCCACCACGCTGATGGGGTCGGGTGTCGTGGGCGAGGAACACAACTACCGGGAGACCGTCTCGCCGTGGTTCCGGTCGATCTGGGTCCTGCAACCCCGCGGCGACCTGATGGTGGAGGCGCCGTTCAGCTTCCAGCTGCACGCGCTGATCGGCCTCGTGCTCTTCGCGATATGGCCGTTCACCCGCCTGGTCCACGCCTTCAGTGCCCCCGTCGGATACCTGTTCCGGCCGTACATCGTCTACCGCAGCCGCGAGGAGGCACGTCCCGGCCGGCTCGTGGGTTCGCAACCGCAACGACGGGGGTGGTGAGCGCGACCGATGGTGGGGGACAGTCCCGGTGTACTGTGAAATGTTCCGCGCCCTCCGACCTTGTCAGGACCACCGAAGATCCCCATGGCTTCCAGTTCCCACGTGAAGAACGACGCTTCGACCCCCGCACCCGTCGCGGCCACCGGCGTCCGCCGCTCGGTCCTCCCCGGGGGAGTGCGGGTCGTCACCGAGCACGTCCCGGGAGTGCGCTCGGCGGCGGTCGGCGTGTGGGTCGGTGTCGGATCCCGCGACGAACAACCGTCGGTCGCAGGCGCCGCCCACTTCCTCGAGCACCTGCTGTTCAAGGCGACCCCGACGCGTACCGCTCTCGACATCGCCGAGACGATGGACGGGATCGGGGGAGAGCTCAACGCGTTCACCAGCAAGGAACACACCTGCTTCTACGCGCACGTCCTCGACGACGACCTGCCGATCGCCGTCGACGTCGTCGCCGACGTCGTCCTGCGCGGCCGGTGCCTGAGCGCGGACGTCGACGTCGAGCGTCAGGTGGTGCTCGAGGAGATCGCGATGCGCGACGACGATCCGGAGGATCTGCTCGGCGACTCGCTGCTCACCGCGCTGTACGGCGATCACCCCATCGGCCGGCCGATCATCGGATCCGTCGAGTCGATCGAGTCCATGACCCGGACCCAGCTGCACTCGTTCCATGTGCGCCGCTACACCCCGCCGCGGATGGTCGTCGCGGTCGCCGGCAACGTCGACCACGCGCACACCGTCGAACTGGCCCGCCGCGCCTTCGCCGGTCACCTGGACTACGCGGCCACCCCTGCGCCCTGCCGCGACGGACGGCTCGAACTGCGCACTGCGCCGATGATGAGCATCGTCGAGCGCGACAACGAGCAGGCGCACCTGACGCTCGGCGTGCGGTCCTTCGGCCGGCACGACGGGCGTCGCTGGGCGCTGTCGGTGCTCAACGCAGCCGTCGGCGGTGGGCTGAGTTCGCGCCTGTTCCAGGAGGTGCGCGAGAAGCGGGGCCTGGCCTACTCGGTGTACTCCGGCACCGACACCTTCGCCGACACCGGCGCCTTCTCCGTGTACGCGGGCTGCCAGCCCGACAATCTCGGTGAGGTCGCCGCGGTGGTCCGTGAGGTGCTCACCGACGTGGCCGAACACGGCATCACCGACGCGGAATGCGCTCGCGCAAAGGGGTCGCTGCGCGGCGGTCTCGTGCTCGGACTCGAGGACACCGGGGCGCGCATGCACCGGATCGGCCGCAGCGAACTGAGCTACGGGCAGCACTGGGGCATCACTGAGACCCTCGAACGCATCTCGTCGGTGTCCACCGAGGAGGTGCGCAGCGTGGCAGCCGACCTGCTGCACCGGCCGTTCGCGGTCGCCGTCGCCGGCCCCTACCGGCGCACGCGTGATCTTCCGGCGTCGGTGCGCGCGCTCGTGTCCTGAATCGTCCTCAGCTGAGCCAGTCGGCTCCGGAGGCGTCCGATGTCGTGCGCGACGGGTCCCACCGCGGCAGCGAGTTCCGACGCCGCGACCTCCGAGACGAACACGACCCGCACGTCGCGGTCGTGGAGCACATCCACGAGATTGGCGAACCGCTGCGCGGGTTCGCGACCCACGGTCGTCAGATCCGGGATCTTGTCGACGACCCAGAACAAGTGGTCCGCCGCGAGCGCCAGATAGTCGGCCGGAGCCGTGGGATGCCCGCAGAGATCGCGGAAATCGAACCAGAGACAGTCCTTCTCGGCCCGTAGGGCGCGGAGCGGACGCCCCGCCGGGCGCAGAACCCGATGTTCGACCGGTGCCGGCCGCTCGAGACCGAGCCGTCGTAGCTGCGGATCGGACGGGGAGACGGCCCAGATCCCCGATGCGAATCCCTTCGCATGGTCGGAGCCGAGCCGGTGGTCGCGCGGACCGTCCAGAGCGACGATGGTCGCGCTCCGCTCGACGAGCTCGATCGTCGGGACGAAGCCGTCGTGGAAGAGCGGGTTGGGGAGCAGGTCGCGTGGAGGATAGTTTGAGGTCAGGACGAGACGCGTGCGGCGAGCGAGCAGTGCGGGGAACAGCCGGGCGACGAACGTGCCGTCCGCCGGATCGTGGACGTGGAATTCGTCGAAGCACACGAGTTCGGCGCGGCCGATCAGGTGATCGAGTGCGGCGTCGAGATCGAAGCGGTGCCGTCGCAGCTCGACGTGCAGGTCGCGGAAGAACTCGTGGAAGTGGACGCGCAGCTTGTTCCGTCCGGGATAGGCCGAGAAGTACACGTCGGCGAGCCAGCTCTTGCCGCGTCCGGGTGGGCCCCACAGGTAGACGTTCGGGCGCTCGGGATGACACAGCTGTTCGACAGCGTCGTGTTGCGCGGGATCGAGCACGAACCCCCGGCTGCGCGAGGCGTCCTCGAAGACCGTGCGGGGGACGGGGTTCGACGAGGCGGTGTTCGGCGACATGCGGTTTCTGCGTCGGCGCAACCTCACGGCCGTTACTCTATCATCGTAGAGTGACGACTTCACCCGAACGTCCCTCCCGGCGCACGGCCATCAGCGATGCCGCCCTCGAACTCGCCGCCCGCGGTGGCAACCACGCGGTGACGCACACGGGCGTCGACGTGCACCTCGGCCTGCCGAAGGGATCGACCTCCTACTACTTCCGCACCCGCCACGCGCTCGTCTCGGCTGCGATCACCCGCCTCGCCGAACGGTCGCGCGCGGATTTCGCCGCGCTGTTCGACGACACGACCGGCGACCCGAGCCCTCCTGCCGACCTGATCGCGCGCTATCTCGAACGCCTGCTCACTGTGCGTCGCACCGATGTGCTGGCTCGCTACGCGCTCGCGCCCGACGCGCGCCTCGAACCGGAGGCTGCCGAGGCGCTCGCGGCCTGCATGTTCTCGATCTCCGCGGCCACCGATCTCGTGCGGGAGCTCGGTGCGCCGGACCCCGAGACCGCGGGGCGCGATCTGGTGACCCTGCTCGAAGGAGTTCTGTTCGACCGCACCCACGGCGCTCGTGCCCATACATCCTCGGATTCGGACACGGCGTGCGTCGACGAGATCCGTTCGGCGGTCGCTCTGTGGCTCGACGCGCTCTGCGCGCAGCAGTAGGTGGCGTTCGACCCGCTCGGGACGTCTACGGGTGGTTGCGTAGGATTTCCGGGGGAGACGGCAACGAAAGGGCGTGACGACGCAAGTGGATGCAACACAGGTTCGGGTGGGTGTACTCGGTGCTGCCGGCAAGGTCGGCCAGGCGATCTGCGCCGCCGTCGACGCCGCGTCCGATCTCGAGCTCGTCGCCACCGTCGACAAGGGCGACAGCCTCGACGCCTTCGTGAACTCGCAGACCCAGGTGGTCGTCGACTTCACCCACCCCGACGTCGTCATGGACAACCTGCACTTCCTCGTCGAGAACGGCATCCACGCCGTGGTCGGAACCACCGGCTTCGACGACGAGCGGCTGGATCGCGTGCGGAGCTGGCTCGCCGACCGCCCCGAGGTGGGCGTGCTCATCGCGCCGAACTTCGCGATCGGTGCCGTGCTGTCGATGCGCTTCGCTCAGACCGCCGCCCGGTTCTTCGATTCCGTCGAGGTGATCGAGCTGCACCACCCGAACAAGGCCGACGCCCCGTCCGGCACCGCCTACCGCACCGCCCGTCTGATCGCGCAGGCCCGCGCCGAGGCCGGTGTGGCTCCGAGCCCGGACGCCACCACCACCGAACTCGACGGTGCGCGCGGCGGTGACGTCGACGGTGTCCGCGTGCACTCCGTGCGTCTCGCCGGCCTCGTCGCTCACCAGGAGGTGCTGCTCGGCACCCAGGGCGAGACCCTTACCATTCGGCACGACTCGATCGACCGTTCCTCCTTCGCTCCCGGCGTGCTGCTCGGTGTGCGGGAGATCGGTAAGCGACCGGGTCTGACCGTCGGAATCGATCCCCTCCTCGACCTGTGAGAACCGGCTCGCTCAAGGTCCTCGTCCCCATTGCGTTCATCGTGGTGGCGCTGGGGTTCTACTTCGTTCTGCTCGGCTCCACCGGCCTGGAACTGGTCCGGTCCGGTGAGGTCGCGGCGATCGGTCTCGGGATCGGCATCCTCATTCTCCCGATCGTGGGAGCCTGGATCGTCTACGCGACCCTCCGCGCAGGGCTGCAGCATCAGCACCTCGCGCGGCGGATCCACGACGAAGGCCTCGAACTCGACATCGACGATCTGCCTCGCATGCCGTCGGGCCGGATCGAGCGGGACGCCGCCGACGAACTGTTCGCGACCGTGAAGCAGGAATGGGAAGCCGACCCCGACAACTGGCGCAACTCCTACCGGCTCGCACGCGCCTACGACTATGCGGGCGACCGCAGTCGTGCGCGGGAGACGATGCGCCGAGCCGTTGCGCTCGAGAAGCTCGAACGGGACGGCCACGCCGGTTCCTGAACCGGCGAGCGGCTTTGACAACCTCGAGATGGTGCAGCAGCCTGCTGATGTGACGGACGAGGCTGTGGAAGACCGGGCAGGGGCGGGCGAGGCAGGGCGCGAGGACGGATCCCGCACAGTGCTGGTGGTGCATCACACCCCCTCGCCGCCGACTCGCGAGATCCTCGAAGCCGTCCTGGAGGGAGCGCGGGACCCGGAGATCACGGGTGTCACAGTCCGGGTGGTCCCCGCGCTGGGCGCCACGGTGCCCGATGTGCTGGCCGCCGACGGCTTCCTGTTCGGCACGACAGCCAATTTCGGTTACATGTCGGGTGCGCTCAAGCACTTCTTCGACACGGTCTACTACCCGTGTCTCGATGCCGTGGCCGGCCGTCCCTACGGTCTGTGGGTGCACGGGAACAACGACACAGCCGGCGCTGTGGCGTCGGTTCGGCGCTTGACCACCGGGTTGGGTCTCGTGCAGGCTGCTGCCGATCTCGAGATCACCGGACCGGTCGACGCGAAGGTACGCGAGCAGTGCTACGAGCTCGGCGCCATCGTCGCGGCGACCGCGGCCGGTGACATCTGACGTCAGCGGAAGTTCTTCTCCGTGAACGACTTGAGGCCCTTTCCGGCGGTTTCGAGGGCCATCTTCTCGGCGCGCCGCACGAGGAATCCGGGGATGGGGACCTTCGGATCGATGGTCAGTGAGAACTCGGCCGTCGTGCCGGATCCCTTGGCGGTGAGGGTGTAGGCGCCGTCCTGCTGGCGCTGCTGGCTGCTCTCCACCAGGGTCCACGACATCGACCCGTCGCCGTTCCAGGAGTACTCGACGACCTGCTCGTCGGTGATGCCGACGATCGAGACGGTCATCCGTACGCGGTGGGGTCGTCCGTCGGGGTGGGTGGACTCGACGGTGACGGACTTGTGGGTCGACGACCACTCGGGCAGGCGTTCGACCGCGGCGAGCGCGGCCATCACCTGCTCCGGGGTTGCGTCGATGTCGAAACTCCTGGTGCTGCTGACTGCCATGCGCCCTCCGCGTCGCCCGATTGTGTGCGTCGGCACTCTATCGTGCGGTGAGGTGCCTTACGCGTCGCTGCGCGGGTTCGTGTCGTCGGGGCCCGCAGTGTCGTTGCGGCCGGCGGCGTCGTCCGGGCCCGCGGTGTCGCTCGGGTCGGACGGCTGCGGCTCGGTGGGTGCGGGCGGGGTGGGCTTCGCCCAGCCACCCTGACGGCGCCATTCGTCGGCGCGGCGCTGATAGCGCATCTGCTCCCGTAGGGCGCCCTGTACCGCCTGCGCCATCCAGGAGTTGAGTGACACTCCGCTCTGCTGCGCCGCTTCCTCGGCCTTGGTCTTGATCTGTTCGACGAGGCGCAGGGTGACCCGGCTGATGTCGCCCGTCATCTCCTCGAAGGACGGCGTCGGATCCTCGTGCGGGGGAGCGGGTTCGCTGTGGACGGCGAGGACGGCATCGGTGCCGTCGAGGCGCACCGTGACGGTGCGGTCGCCGAGTTCGTCGCTGATCTCGTTGGCCATGTCGGACAGTGCTGCCAGGACCGCGAGGCGGACGGGTGCGGCGATGGCGGTCGCGAGGGCTGCGGCGGTGCGGCGGGTCTGCTCGTCGCCGAGTTCGGCTGCGGAGATCACGGAGTCCGTGATGGCGGACGTGTACTTGTCGATGTCCATGACGCCAGTGTGACGTCACCGATGATGTCACGCAAGGTGTCATCGTGATGTCATCGATCGTCGCAGGTCGAGGCGCGTTAGTGTGCGGATGGAAGAGACGGCGCGTCCGGAGGATGCCCGACGACCGAGGCGAGGAGGAGACGATGGCGCCCGAACCCGCCGTTCCGAAGGTCCGGCTCATCGCCACGACGGAGTTCCACGTCCCCGACGACGTCGACTGGGACACCGACGCCGAGGGCGGCGAAGCGCTCGTCGAGTTCGCCGGTCGCGCCTGCTACCAGAGCTGGTCCAAGCCCAACCCCCGCACCGCGACGAACGGCGGATATCTCCGTCACCTGCTCACCGTGGGGCACCTGTCCGTTCTCGAACACGCGACGGCGACCTTCTACATCACCGGCATCTCCCGTTCGTGCACGCACGAGCTGATCCGGCACCGGCACTTCTCGTTCTCGCAGCTGTCGCAGCGTTTCGTCGCCGACGGTGAGGTGCCCGTGGTGGTTCCGCCCGCGATTGCGGGCGATGCCGAACTCGAGGAGTTGTTCTTCGCGGCCGCGGAGCGCAGCCGCGAGGCGTATGTGGCGCTGTTGGCGGCGCTCGACGAGAAGCTCTCGCATCTTCCCGCCGGTCCGTTGCGCGCCAAGCAGGTCCGGGAGGCCGCCCGGGCGGTGCTCCCCAACGCCACGGAGACCCGCATCGTCGTCACCGGAAACTACCGATCGTGGCGTCACTTCGTCGCCATGCGCGCGACCGAACATGCCGACGTCGAGATCCGGCGTCTTGCCGTCGAATGTGTGCGTCAGCTCGCGGATGCCGCACCGAACGCGTTCTCGGACTTCGCGATCACGAAGCTGGCCGACGGCAGCGAGATCGCAGCTCCCACGCTTGCGACCGACCTCTGATCGACCGCTACACCGATCTGTGATCCGTCTTCGGGGGGCGGGCGTGTGTCGAGCCGGCCTTGCCACGCGGTAGCCTTCTGACCATGACCAACGGTGATTCCGCAACTGCTGTCGAGCTTCCGTTCGGCACCGTCGCCACAGCGATGGTGACCCCGTTCACTGCCGATGGCAAGCTCGACGTGGATGCGGGCGTGAGTCTGGCGAACTACCTCGTCGACGGTGGCTGTGACGCACTGGTTCTCGCCGGTACGACCGGCGAATCGCCCACGACGACCGAGAACGAGAAGATGGAGCTGATGCGGGCCGTGCTCGCATCCGTCGGCGACCGCGCCAAGATCATCGCCGGGGCCGGCAGCAACGACACCGCCCACAGCGTCGAGCTCGCCCGCGACGCCGCGCGAGCCGGTGCGCACGGCCTGCTCGTGGTGACCCCGTACTACTCGCGGCCCCCGCAGGCCGGCCTCTACGCCCACTTCGTCGCGGTGGCCGACGCGACCGATCTGCCGGTCATGCTCTACGACATCCCACCTCGATCCGTCGTGCCGATCGAGACCGACACACTGCGTCTGCTCGCCGAGCACCCGCGGATCGTCGCGGTGAAGGACGCCAAGGGCGATCTGAACGCGGGCGCCGAGCTGATCGGTACCACCGACCTGAAGTTCTACTCGGGCGACGACCCCCTGAACCTGCCGTGGCTGTCCGTCGGCGCCGTCGGATTCGTCAGCGTCATCGGCCATCTCGTGCCCGGTCGCCTGCGCGAACTGCACACCGCTTTCGAAGCCGGCGATCTCGAGCTCGCCCGCCGCATCAATCTGTCGATGGTGCCCATCTATCGCGCCGTCGCTCGGCTGGGCGGCGTGAGCGCCTCGAAGGCCGGCCTGCGGCTGCTCGGCATCGACGTCGGAGAGCCTCGTCTGCCGCAGGTCGCCCCGGTGACCGCGCAGATCGACGCTCTCGCGGCGGATCTCCAGGCTGCGGGGGTGCTGTGATGAGCCGCCCCGCACGCGGCCGGGGCCGCGCCACCCGCAACGCCGGTCCGCCCGCCCGCGTTCCGCGGCGTGTCGCGCAGAACTCGGCGAACCCCCAGCGTCCGGACGCCCGCATCGTCGATCCCACCGAGCGATTGGGTCTGCCGCCGAAGGCTCCTCGCGACGGTCTGCGGGTCGTCGCGCTCGGCGGTATCGGCGAGATCGGCCGCAACATGACGGTCTTCGAGCACCAGGGCCGGCTGCTCGTCGTCGACTGCGGGGTGCTCTTTCCCGAGGACCAGCAGCCGGGCGTCGACCTGATCCTGCCCGACTTCCGGTACATCGAGGACCGGATGGACGACGTCGAGGCGATCGTCCTCACCCACGGCCACGAGGACCACATCGGTGCCGTGCCGTTCCTGCTGCGCCTGCGCCCCGACATCCCGGTCGTCGGGTCCAAGTTCACCCTGGCGCTCGTCGCGGCGAAGTGCCGCGAACACCGCCAGCGTCCCAACCTCGTCGAGGTCGTCGAGGGGCAGACCACCTCGCACGGTCCGTTCGAGTGCGAGTACTTCGCGGTCAACCACTCCATCCCGGACGCGATCGCCGTCGCGATCCGCACCGCTGCGGGCATCGTGCTGCACACCGGCGACATCAAGCTCGACCAGCTGCCGCTCGACAACCGTCTCACCGACCTCGCGGGCTTCTCCCGCCTCGGCGACGAGGGTGTCGACCTGTTCCTCGTCGACTCGACGAACGCCGAGGTCCCCGGCTTCGTCACACCGGAGCGCGAGATCGGCGGAGTGCTCGACACCGTCATCGGCAAGGCCGCCAACCGGGTGATCGTCGCGTCCTTCGCGAGCCACGTGCACCGCATCCAGCAGATCGTCGACGTCGCCGAGCGCTACAACCGGCGTGTGGCGTTCGTCGGCCGGTCGATGGTCCGCAACATGCAGATCGCGCAGGATCTGGGCTACCTGAACGTGCCCGACGGCCTCGAGGTCGACATCGACACCGCCGCGAGCCTGCCCGACGACCGGGTCGTGCTGGTCTCCACCGGTTCGCAGGGCGAACCGCTCTCGGCGCTGTCCCGGATGGCGCGCGGCGAGCACCGGCAGATCAACATCCGGGCCGACGACCTCGTCGTCCTCGCGTCGTCGCTGATCCCTGGCAACGAGAACTCCGTGTTCGCGGTCGTCAACGGCCTGGCCAAGCGCGGCGCGAAGGTCGTCACCCAGCAGAACGCGAAGGTGCACGTCTCCGGTCACGCGTCGGCCGGCGAGCTGCTGTATCTCTACAACGCGGTGCGACCCACCAACGCGATGCCCGTCCATGGCGAGTGGCGCCACCTGCGGGCGAACGCCGCACTGGCCGAGGCCACGGGTGTTCCCCGCGAGCGGATCGTGCTCGCGGAGGACGGTGTGGTCGTCGACATGGTCGACGGACTCGCGGACATCGTCGGGCGCGTCCCGGTCGGTCACGTCTACGTCGACGGCCTGTCGGTAGGCGACGTGGGCGAGTCCACGCTGTCCGATCGTCTCGTCCTCGGCGAGGGTGGTTTCATCTCCATCTCAGTCGCGGTCGACGCCGCGACCGGCCGTGCGGTGAGCACCCCGGAGGTCTCCGGTCGCGGTTTCTCCGACGACCCGGACGCACTCGACGAGGCGGCGCAGCTCGTCGACAAGGCGCTCAACGAACTCGCTGCCGAAGGGGTCACGGAGACCCATCGCATCGCCCAGGGCATCCGCCGGGTCGTCGGCCGCTGGGTCGCCGAGACCTATCGTCGTCGCCCGATGATCGTGCCCACGGTGATCCCGGTCTCCTGATTGCGGTCCGCGCGGGCCCGCCGAACACGCGGGCTCGCGCGATGGGCGAGGGCAGGAGTGATCGCTAGAGTGGCGGAATGAGCCTCGCCCGAAGCGAACGACATGCCCTCGTCCGCACCATGTCCGAGGTCGGACCCGACGCGCCGACGCTCTGCGGCGACTGGACGGTCCGGGATCTCGCCGCGCACCTGCTCGTCCGCGAGCGCCGCGTGGACGCGATGCCCGGCATCGTCGTCCCGGCCCTGGCCGATCACATGGAGAGGGTGCGACGCTCCGCCACCGACCGACAGTGGGCACACGTGCTCGCCGACGTCGATTCCGGCCCGCCGAAGTGGTCGCCGATGTTCCTGTTCGACGCCGTCGCCAACGCGGCGGAGATGTTCGTGCACCATGAGGACGTGCGCCGCGCGCAGCCCGGATGGGAGCCGCGGACGCTGTCGGCGGACGATCAGGACCAGCTTTGGCGCATCGCGCGGATGATCGGACGCAACAGCTACGGCGGATGCGACGTCACGGTGATCTTCGAGAGGTCCGGTTCCGGCGAGCGGGTCGCCCTGCGCAAGCGCGGTCCGCGCACCGTCGTGCTGCGCGGCGAACCGTCCGAACTCGTGCTGCACGCCTTCGGCCGCGACCAGGTGCGGCTCGAGATCGAGGGCGACGAGTCGGCGGTCTCCGAACTGGCGGGATCGAAACGCGGCCTGTGAGCGCTCGCCCGGACGGCGTGTGACCAGTGCCGCCGACCGGTACCCGTGTTGCTGATGGTTCATGAGAGGTCCGTGCGGCTACCCTGGCGGATATGGCAGGAAAGTCGTCGGGCAGCCGCGGAACGTCGTCTACGACCTCTCGGTCGCGGACGGGGGCGCGGGGCTCGGGCGGCAGCACCTCCCGTGCTCGCAGCGCGGGTGCCTCCACCTCGAAGACCAGATCGACCGCGAAGACGAAGGCGTCCGGATCGACCCGGTCCACCCCTGCGCGCAAGCCGCGCGCCGCGGCCTCGACCGCGAACCGTCGCAGCGGCGGCACCGCACGTCGCGCTCCGGCCGCGAGTCGACGCCCCGCGCCCGCCCGTCCCCGGCGCAGTTCCGGGGGGATCCTCACCGCCGTGGGCCGCACCGTCGGCGCCGGCTGGATGATGACGGCCCGCGCTGTCGGAGCCACGACCCGCACGATGGGTCGCGCCACCGAGATCGAGTCCGGACACCGTCGCGACGGCATCGCGCTCGGATTGATCTCCATCGGTGTGATCATCGCCGGCACGGTGTGGTTCGGCGTCGGCGGCCCGGTGGGGGAGTGGGTCGAGACGGCCGTCCGCGCCATAACCGGTGGTGCGAGCGCGGTCCTTCCGCTCGTCGCGGTCGGCATCGCGGTGACGCTCATGCGCACCGAACCGCATCCCGAGATCCGTCCCCGGCTCGTCGTCGGCGGACTGCTCGTCGGTCTCCCCGCACTGGGCCTGTGGCACGTCGCCTCCGGTTCACCCACCGACGCGGAGGGCCGCTCGGAAGGGGCCGGTTTCGTCGGTGCCGCCGTGGGCGGCCCGCTCACTTCCGGGCTCACCGTCTGGCTGTCTGTGCCGCTGATGCTCCTCGCGGCGGGCTTCGGGATCCTGCTGCTCACCGGCACCACGGTGCGGGAGCTGCCCGAACTGTTCCGCGACTACTTCGGCCTCGGCTACCGCGCCGACGACGAGTACGGCGACTACGACGACGATTACGGCTACGACGAGCCGCCGATGTTCGACGCCGACGGCTACCCGATCGACGAGCCGCCCGCCCCCAAGCGGTCCCGCCGCCGGCGTACCCCGGTGGAGAACTACCCGCCTGACGAGTTCGACGGCGATGCGAAGACCGAGGTGCTCCCGCTGTGGGACGACCGCGCATCCGATCCCGAGGCGCCCGCCTCACCGCCGGCCACACTGGAGGTGCCCTCGGTCGCCGAGACCCCGGCCGCAGCGCCGGCCCCGGCTCCCGCCCGCAAGAAGCCGAAGGCCGCCCCGGTACCCGAGGTCGTCGACCAGACCTCCGAGCCGGAACCGGCCGAGACGTTCGTGCGCGACCGCGAGGTCGACGGCGACTACACGCTGCCCTCACTGGAGCTGCTCACCAAGGGCGACCCGCCCAAGACGCGGTCGGCCGCGAACGACCAGATGATCGAGGCGATCACCGAGGTCCTCGAACAGTTCAAGATCGACGCCGCGGTCACCGGCTTCACCCGTGGCCCGACCGTCACCCGTTACGAGGTCGAACTCGGCCCCGGCGTCAAGGTCGAGAAGATCACCGCGCTCGCCCGCAACATCGCGTATGCGGTTGCGACCGACAACGTCCGGTTGCTCGCACCGATCCCGGGCAAGTCCGCCGTCGGCATCGAAGTCCCCAACACCGACCGCGAACTCGTGCGGCTGTCGGACGTGCTCGCAGCACCGTCGACCCGCCGCGACCATCACCCCCTCGTCATCGGTCTCGGCAAGGACATCGAGGGCGACTTCGTCTCCGCCAACCTCGCGAAGATGCCGCACCTGCTGGTCGCCGGTTCGACCGGTTCCGGTAAGTCGAGCTTCGTCAACTCGATGCTCGTGTCGCTGCTCATCCGCGCGACGCCCGACGAGGTGCGGATGATCCTCATCGACCCCAAGATGGTCGAGCTGACGCCCTACGAGGGCATCCCGCACCTGATCACGCCGATCATCACGCAGCCGAAGAAGGCCGCGGCGGCACTGGCCTGGCTCGTCGAGGAGATGGAGCAGCGCTACCAGGACATGCAGGCCAACCGCGTGCGCCACATCGACGACTTCAACACGAAGGTGAAGTCGGGGGAGATCACCGCACCGCTCGGTAGCGAGCGCGTGTACCGGCCGTATCCGTACATCCTCGCCATCGTCGACGAGCTCGCCGACCTGATGATGACGGCCCCACGCGACGTCGAGGACGCGATCGTCCGCATCACCCAGAAGGCCCGCGCCGCCGGCATCCACCTCGTGCTCGCCACCCAGCGACCCTCGGTGGACGTCGTCACGGGTCTCATCAAGACGAACGTGCCCTCGCGACTCGCGTTCGCGACGAGTTCGCTCACCGACTCGCGTGTCATCCTCGACCAGCCCGGTGCCGAGAAGCTCATCGGTATGGGCGACGGACTGTTCCTGCCGATGGGTGCGGGCAAGCCGATCCGCCTGCAGGGTGCGTTCATCACCGACGAGGAGATTGCAGGGGTCGTCGACTTCGCCAAGAACCAGGCCGAACCCGAGTACAACGAGGGCGTCACCGCCCCGAAGGCCGGCGACAAGAAGGACGTCGACCCCGACATCGGCGACGACCTCGACGTCTTCCTGCAGGCCGTCGAACTCGTCGTCACGAGCCAGTTCGGTTCGACGTCGATGCTGCAGCGCAAGCTCCGCGTCGGCTTCGCCAAGGCCGGTCGCCTGATGGACCTGATGGAGACCCGAGGCGTGGTCGGGCCGAGCGAGGGCAGCAAGGCCCGCGAGGTGCTGGTCAAACCCGAGGAACTCGACGGCCTGCTGTACTCGATCCGTGGCGGCGGGGATCCGGTGGAAGTGCCTGCCGCAGAGCAGTGAGACATGCCCGTTCGACCGGCCGTCCCTGTTGCCTTCCGGCGGGAAGTGACGATGTGTGGCACAATCGTGGGAGCTGTGGAGGGGAGTATCCCCAGATCCGCGGCGGTCTCGTCAACACGTTCGGCACCGATGCCGTCCCGGGGCCGTCGGTCCGGCGATAGTCCGGGCGGGAGAGACCTCCGGCAGGTACGCATACCTACCGGAAGGCCTATGTGCCCATGCACGTAAACCTGACTACCTGGTTGATCACGATCGCCGTCATCATCGGGTTGTTCATCTTCGACTTCTTCGCCCACGTCCGCAAGCCGCACGCGCCCACACTGCGCGAATCCGGTTTCTGGTCGGCCGTCTTCGTCGCCATCGCGATCCTCTTCGGCGTGATCGTCTTCGCGGTCTGGGGACCGACCTACGGCGGTGAGTACTTCGCCGGCTACATCACCGAGAAGGCGCTGTCGGTCGACAACCTCTTCGTGTTCGTCATCATCATGGCCACCTTCGCGGTGCCCCGTGAGTACCAGCAGAAGGTCCTCACCATCGGCATCGTGCTGGCGCTGGTCATGCGCGGAGCCTTCATCGCGGTCGGTGCCGCGGCGATCAACGCCTACAGTTGGGTGTTCTACCTGTTCGGCTTCTTCCTCATCTACACGGCGGTCAAGCTCATCCGCGACCACGGTGAGGACCCGCAGGCCATCTCGGAGAACCGGATGGTCAAGCTGGCCCGGAAGTTCCTGCCGGTGCACGACGAGTACGACGGCGACCGCCTCGTCACCCGCATCGACGGCAAGAAGTTCGTCACGCCGATGCTGCTCGCGCTCGTCGCGATCGGCTTCACCGACATCCTCTTCGCGCTCGACTCGATCCCCGCGATCTACGGTCTGACCAACGAGCCGTACCTGGTGTTCACTGCGAACGCCTTCGCGCTGATGGGCCTGCGCCAGCTGTTCTTCCTCATCGGCGGTCTGCTCGAGCGGTTGGTCTACCTGTCCTACGGACTGTCGATCATCCTCGCGTTCATCGGCGTGAAGCTGGTGCTCCACGCCCTGCATGAGAACACGCTCGGCTGGATCAACGGCGGCGAGCACGTCGCCGTCCCGGAGATCTCCACCGGCGTGTCCCTGATCGTGATCGTCGGAGTGCTGGCCGTGACGACGGTGGCCAGCCTGCTCAAGACGCGCGGTGAGAAGGAATCCGTCAGGAGTTGAACACGCCCATCACCGGGTTCCACCCGGTGATGCGCACGGCATCGACGAGGTCGCGCTGCGCGAACGGGTCCTGGGCCATCAGTTCGCGCGCCGCGGCCTCGTCGGCCACGTCGACGAGGATGAGCGCACCCGAACCGTCGGTCCACGGGCCGGTCGCCCGCACGATGCCCTGTTCGACGAGATCGCCGAGCCATGCTCGGTGCTTCGGGCGGTGCTCGTCGCGCGCCGAGGCGGTCGCATCCGAATAGGTGTACTCGACGGCGAACAGGGCCATGCGGGCCTCGCTTTCGTGGGTCTCGATCAGAGGGTGAGGAGCATCCGGGTGTTCCCGAGCGTGTTCGGTTTCACGTAGCTCAGGTCCAGGAACTCCGCGACGCCCGTATCGTACGACCGGCACATCTCCGCATAGACCTCGGCCGTCACCGGAGTCCCCTGGATCTCCGTGAAACCGTGCCGCGCAAAGAACTCCACCTCGAAGGTGAGCACGAACAGTCGTTCCAGCTCGAGCTCGCGGGCGACCTCGATGAGGCGCTCGACGATCAGGTGACCTGCGCCGTGGCCCTTCACGGACGGGTCGACGGCCACGGTGCGCACCTCGCCGAGATCCGACCACAGCACGTGCAGGGCCCCGCACCCGACGACCCGACCCCCGAGTTCGGCCACCCAGAACTCCTGGACGGCCTCGTACAGGGTCACCAGATTCTTCTCGAGCAAAATCCTGCCCGCATAGATGTCGATGAGCCGCTTGATCTCGGGCACGTCGGAGGTTCGGGCGCGCCGTACGACCATTCGATCGTTCGAGTCGTGGTTCGTCGGCGGTGTCGTCATGCGGTGAACAGTAGCGCGTGCGGCTACCGATATTGTGGGGCACATGAGCACGCCCCGCCAGCATGTCACCGCGTCGGGCGGGAGCGGCGCCGCACCGGGACCGCACGCCGGGAGCCCGCACGATCCGGTGCCGTTGTGGAACATCGCCAACATCTTGACGGTGGGTCGGATCGCGTTGGTACCGGTCTTCCTGGTGCTGCTCTTCGTCGGCGACGGGCACGACATCGGGTGGAGGCTCGCGGCGACCGGAGTCTTCGCGATCGCCGCCATCACCGACCGGATCGACGGTCAACTCGCGCGAAAGCACGGTCTCGTCACCGATTTCGGCAAACTCGCCGATCCTATCGCCGACAAGGCCCTCATCGGTGCCGCGCTGGTCGGGCTGTCGATGCTCGGTGACCTGTCGTGGTGGGTCACCGGGATCATCGCTGCTCGGGAGCTGGGGATCACCGCCCTGCGGTTCGCCGTACTCCGGCACGCCGTGATCCCGGCGAGTCGCGGTGGCAAGCTCAAGACGCTGGTGCAGACGCTCGCCATCGGTGTCTACCTGCTGCCGCTGCCCGAATCGGTGGCGCCGGTGGCGATCGGCCTGATGATCCTGGCGGTCGCCCTGACGGTGGTGACGGGACTCGACTACGTGGTCCAGGCGATCCGGCTGCGTACCGGGGTGCGCCGGAGCGAGAGCGAGACCGCCCGTGCGGAGGACGTCCCGAGGGTGGACGTCCTGGGGGTGGACGTCGCGGGGGTGGACGTCGCGGGGGTGGACGTCGCGGGGGAGGGCGCCGCTGCCCAGGACACGCCGGGCGACGGCCGCACGGTGGGCGAGGACGCCCGGTAACCACGGGGCGGGACATGCGGGATCCGGCTCGGTGCGGTCGACACCGCTGTGTCGGGACTACGCTGTGTCGGGACTACTCGGGCGTCTGCAACCGCCGTCGGCGTTGTAATGTCTGGACACCGCGGTATCGAGGTCCGATCGATCTGCGGGAACCTCGCAGCGTCGTCGTGCGTTGACGAGGTGTCGGCACGACGGACGAAGGAGGATGGGATGGCGCTGTTGTTGCGTGAGGCACTCGGTGACAGCCTTCGGCGCACCCGTGTTTCGCAGAGCCGCACCCTGCGCGAAGTCTCCAGCAGCGCCCGGGTCAGCCTCGGCTATCTCTCGGAGATCGAGCGCGGCAGGAAGGAGGCCTCGAGCGAACTGCTCGCGGCCATCTGCGATGCACTGGAGGTCCCGCTGTCCGACGTGCTGTTCGATGTGAGCGGTCTGCTGGCGGACGGCCTCGACCGTCGCACGGACATGGAGACCACCGCAGCCGACACGGCACCGGCCGAGCGGTCCGACGACGGCGCCACCGCCGAGCCCGGGTTGCTCGCGCAGGAGCCGCGCATGGTGATCCCTGCACCCGCCGCACAGGCGCTGGCAGCCGCCTAACATGGATCACGAACCGTGCCGGTCTCGCCGGATACGGTCGTAAGCGACATCGAGCCGGGGCGTGGTGCGTGCACGGACCCGGCCGGGGCAGGTGGGTCGTCGGGGGTAGCAGCGGACCGGCGATCTTCGAACCGGGGCGCGAGGGCCGCGTACCGGGTCGCGTTCGGCGCGGCGTACCAGATGGAGGCAGGATCACACCCATGGCTAATCCTTTCGTCAAGGGCTGGAAGTACCTGATGGCGCTTTTCAACTCGAAGATCGATGAGAAGGCCGATCCGAAGGTCCAGATTCAGCAGGCGATCGAGGACGCGCAGCGTCAGCATCAGGCACTCTCGCAGCAGGCGGCCTCCGTTATCGGTAACCAGCGTCAGCTCGAGATGAAGCTCAACCGTCAGCTGGACGAGGTGGAGAAGCTCAACGCGAGTGCCCGCCAGGCCGTCATGATGGCCGACCAGGCCACGGCGGCGGGCGACACCGAGAAGGCGATCCAGTACACGAACGCGGCCGAGGCCTTCGCGGCACAGCTCGTCACCGCCGAGCAGTCCGTCGAGGACCTCAAGGTGCTGCACGACCAGTCGCTCCAGGCCGCCGCGCAGGCCAAGAAGGCCGTCGAGCAGAACGCCATGGCGCTGCAGCAGAAGGTCGCAGAGCGCACGAAGCTGCTCAGCCAGCTCGAGCAGGCCAAGATGCAGGAGCGCGTGAGCGAGTCGCTGCGTTCGATGGATTCGACCCTCGCAGCTCCGGGCACCACTCCGAGCCTCGATGCCGTCCGCGAGAAGATCGAGCGTCGCTACGCCAACGCTCTCGGTTCGGCCGAGCTCGCCCAGAACTCGGTGCAGGGCCGCATGCTCGAGGTTCAGCAGGCCACCGTCCAGATGGCCGGTCACAGCCGACTCGAGCAGATCCGGGCGTCGATGAAGGGCGAGGCGCTTCCGGGCACCCCCGCCAACCCTGCCGTCGACACGCGCAAAGAGCCCCCGAACGCTGCCGGTACCACCGGCCGCTGATCCGCACGCCTCGGAACTGATCCGCCGTGAACGTCTCCGGAGACGACCGGACCGGGAACATCCCCGGTTCGGTCGTCTCTGCGTTCCGCGATGCCACCGGCAACGCGATGGAGGCCGCGCGCCGCTGGCGCGATCCCGCCGCCCGCTTGCGGCGTAAGAAGCGTCGCGCGCGTCGGCGTGCCAGTTTCTTCGGTGCCGGCTCGGGCACCACGGCGATCGGCACCGCGACCCTGGCCGTCGCGTCGGCTCCCGAATGGACGCTCGTCGCGGCCGGGGGAGCGACGGCGGCTCTCGCAGTGCCTGCCGTCCTCGCCGTCCGTACCTTCCGTCGCCTCGATGCGGTGCCGCTGCCCCCACCGCCGCCGCGCCGCCGGTCGCTGCCACCGGCCGGTTCGGTCGCCCGCGCCCCGATGGAACGCCTCGCGGCGAACGAGGAGAGCCTGCGGCGCCTGCTCGGTGTGCTCGTGCGGTCGAACTCCGTGGCCCCCGACGACCTCACCGAGATCGACGACGCGGCCCGCGCAGCCGCATCCGCACTCGATGCCGTCGTCGAGGACGTCGTTGCCCTCGAATCCGCCGCGCAGGGCAGTGCGGCCGCCAAGACCCATCTGTCCGCGGCCATCGTCGACGCGGGCGAGCGTCTCGGGACGGGTGTCGACCAGTTCGAGGAACTCGTCGCCGCCGCAGCACGCCTCGCCGCGACCGCCGAGGGTAACCGGTCGCTGGCGATGCTCGACCAGCGACGCGCCGAACTGATCGCCACGTCCGACAAACTCGAGAGCTGGGCGCAGTCCTGGCGCGAGTTGGGGCAGATCGAGCAGCGTTACCACCCCTGAGGGGTGGAACACCCCCATCATCGACACCGCGAGCCGAACACGTCGGTCGTCGACACCTCTCAGTCGTCGACACCGCGAGCGGCGAGGGCCTCGCCCATCGCCTCCGCGGTGCGGAGGGCTCCCACCACCACCGGAACCACCAGCGCCCGCAACGAGAATCCGAGACCGCGCGCCTTGCGTGCCTCGGTCACGCGGGTGACCACGGTGCCGATCAGCGGGATCGCGCGGACGGTCATCACCAGCACGAGTCCCACCCGGTCGGGATCGACCCCGACGCGCGCGAGGGGACGGGCCGCCCGCACGATCGCGTCGAGCATGTCGGTGGTCCGCGTCGTGAGGGTCACCAGGGCGGCCAGGGCGACCGCCACGAGCAGCGACCCGCAGATCACCACCGCCCGTTCCCACCCCGCCACGAGCACCTGGAACGCTGCAATGATCGCCAGCATCCACACCAGCGGCCGCAGCTGCACAACCGCCAGACGCGGAGGTATGCGCGCGGCCGCATACGCGAGCACGGCCAAGGCCAGGGCGGGAAGCACCTGCCAGGGTTGCCGGATCCACATGGTCAGCGCAAGGATCAGTGCTGCGACCGCGAGCAGCTTCGCTCCCGCCGGAAGCCGGTGCAGGACGGAGCGTCCGGGATGGTAGAGGCCGAAGGTGTTCACCCGATCAGATTCCGGTAGAACGCGAGCGCGGACGCCGGTTCGTCGTCGGCGACGACCCGCCCCGAGTCGACCACCAGCACACGATCGAAGTCCACGAGGAGTTCGAGATTGTGGGTCACCGCGATCACCTGCTGCGGAAGGCTCGCGAAGGTGCGCGCGATGAGCTTCGTATTGCGCAGGTCGAGCAGGGTCGTCGGTTCGTCCGCGACGAGCACCGCCGGGTCGGTCACCATGATCGCGGCGAGCGCGAGCAACTGCTTCTGGCCGCCCGAGAGCAGGTGGCTGGGGTGGTCGTGATGCCCCGCGAGCCCGAAGTCGGCGAGGACCTGCCGTACCCGGGCTTCGCGCTCCTCTTTGCCGAGTCCGCTGCGTCTCAGCGAGAAGGCGACGTCCTCGGCGACCGTCGGCATGACGATCTGATGGTCCGGGTCGGTGAAGACGAATCCGACCTTCTTGCGGACCTCCCGGCCCTTGCGCGCCGTGTCGAGGCCGTCGACGGTCACCGAGCCGGACGACGGGACGAGCAGGCCGTTGATCATGCGCGCCATCGTCGACTTGCCGCTGCCGTTCGCTCCGACGATGCCGACGCGTCGTTCGGTGAGGACCACGTCGACCCCGTCGAGGACGGTGCGGTCGCCGTAGGCGTGCCGCACCTCCCGGAATCGGATCTCGCTCATCGACGGTCGGACGGCGTCAGTGCGCGGGATCCGCAGCGGGGCGGTGCGCGATGCGCGGTGCCGCCAGTGCGGGATAGGCGCGATGCACCTGGGCGGCGACCGCTGCGGCGACGACCGCCTTGGCCAGATCGCCCGGCAGGAAGGTGACGTTGGCCGCGGCGGCGGCCCACACCGTGAGATCCGTGCGCAGGACCATGCCTGCGATACCGAAGGCGTAGAGGACGACGATGCCACCGAGGACGTTGACGGCCACACCGGGCAACGTGCGGTATCGCGGCAGCATCTTCATGCTCAGCCAGCCGATCACGGCGACGGCAGGGATCCAGCCGATGAGGAAGCCCACCGTGGGACCTGCCAGCGAGGTGAGGGTCGTGCGCCCGCCGGCGAGTACGGGCAGCGCCAGCCCCAGCACGATCACGGTGAGCACCGACAGGACACCTTTGCGTGCGCCGAGCAGTGCACCCGCGAGCATCACGCCCAAGGTCTGCAGCGTGATGGGCACGCCGGACGATCCGATAC
This sequence comes from Rhodococcus sp. 2G, assembly GCF_001886355.1. NCBI lineage: Bacteria > Bacillati > Actinomycetota > Actinomycetes > Mycobacteriales > Nocardiaceae > Rhodococcus > Rhodococcus sp. 2G. The sequence goes on from NZ_CP018063.1 coordinate 1,319,005, forward strand.
TGATCTGACCGGGCAGTCCCAGGGCGATGATCAGGGCGGCGAAGACGGCGATCTGCGCGAGGTCGCGCGCGGGGATACGGGGGGACGAGGACACGGTTACTCAGCCTTCTGGTATGGACGGCGAACCCGTAGAGCCTAAGCCGTACCGGCGTGCCGCGGGTCACCGACCCGTCTCCGGGTGCCCGTGGGCCACACCGGGGTGCGCCTCCGGGTGTCCCCTGATCTTTCCCTGATATCTGCGCTGACCTGCTGTTTTTCATTGCTCGAGCTGTCAGGATCGAAGCGTACCGAGCAAATGGAGTCCGACTCGGAAGAGGTCGGCATCGAGGGTGGGAGTACCCAATGTTCTGGAAGATCGTAGGAATCGTCGCGGTGGTGTGGGTCGGTCTCGCCGTCCTCGGCGCCCTGCTCGACAACCTGTTCGGCTTTCTCGTACTCGGCGCCGTGATCTTCGGCGGATACCTGCTGTACAAGGCAGTATCGGGAGGTGACAAGCACGACCTGACACGTCTGTAGACGAAGGGGGCAGCTGTGGAGGCGGTACCGGAGAACTGGCAACGCGGACTCGTCGTCGTCGCCCACCCGGACGACATCGAATACGGCGCGGCGGCGGCGATCGCGCGGTGGACCCGACAGGGCAAGGAGATTTCCTACGTTCTGGCCACCAGTGGCGAGGCGGGCATCGCCGGTCTGCCGCCCGAGAAGAGCGGGCCGGTGCGGGAATCGGAGCAGCGCGAGTCCGCGCGGATCGTCGGAGTGGATACCGTCGAGTTCCTCGGGCACCCGGATGGTCGACTCGTCCCGAGTCTCGATCTCCGTCGCGACATCGCTTCCGCCATCCGACGTCATCGTCCTGAGATGGTGGTCACGCTCGCGTTCGGGCTGTCGCCCCGGCCCGGCTGGGTCAACAGTGCCGACCATCGGGCGCTCGGGATCAGCGTCCTCGACGCCGTCTCCGATGCCGCGAACGAATGGATCTTCCCGGAACTCACCGAACGCGGTCTGGAACCGTGGCACGGCGTGCGATGGGCTGCCGTGTGTCCGGGTTCGCCTCCGACCCACGCGGTGGACGTGACCGATACGGTCGAACTGGCAGTCGAGTCCCTCGCGGCGCACCGTCTGTACCTGCAGGCTCTCGACGACAGGCCGGTGGAGGCACAAGCGCGCGAACAGGTGGAGCGCGCATCGGCGCCGCTGCCGGGATTCGCTGCCGAGCGCGCCTCCGGGTTCGAGTTGTACACCTTCGCGGGATAGGAAGCGTCCCGCCGTCGGTGGCCTGTGGCAGGCTGTGCGCGTGCGAGTGGCGGTGGTGGCCGGGCCCGATGCGGGTCATGCGATTCCGGCGATCGCGTTGTCGCTGCGGCTCGCGGATGCCGGGCACGACGCGGTCGTCCTCACGGGCGAACGATGGCTCGGCCTCGAGCTGCCCGGTGTGACGTTCGCTGAGTTGAAGGGGCTGGCGCCCCGGCTCGGGGACGACGACGGCGACGCGGGGGCGAAGATCCACGCCCGCGCCGCCCATATCGCGAGCGAGATGCTCCCGGATCTCGGAGCCCTGCTACCGGACCTCGTCGTGGCGGACGTGCTCACCGCCGGCGGAGGGATGGCCGCCGAGCGCCTGGGGATCCCGTGGGTCGAGCTCTCGCCGCACCCGTTGTACCTGCCGTCGCGCGGGCTCCCGCCGATCGGCAGCGGTCTCGATGTGGGCAGGGGCGTGCGGGGCCGGTTGAGGGACGCCGCGTTGCGAGCGATGACCGCGAGATCGCTGCGGCAGGGGGAGCGCGAGCGTTCTGACGCACGCGTCGGGATCGGTCTGCCGGCGCGCGATCCCGGGCCCCGGGCCCGGCTGATCGCCACCCTGCCGGCACTCGAGGTGCCACGTCCCGACTGGCCCGGGCACGCGCACGTCGTCGGTCCGCTGCTGTGGGAACCCACCGTGGAGATCCTCGATCCGCCGCCAGGGGACGGACCTCTCGTGATGGTCGCGCCGTCGACCGCGGTCACCGGCGTGACCGGGATGGTCGAGACGGTCTGCGACGCACTCGACGGGGCCGGGATGCGGGTCGCCGCGACGATGCTCGACCCTCCGCCGCAGTCGCTCCCCAGCTGGGCCGTCTCGGGTCGCGGCAGGCAGGACGTCCTGCTCCGGCAGGCCGATGTCGTCGTGTGCGGGGGTGGGCACGGGATGCTCGCCAAGACGCTGAGTGCGGGGGTTCCGGCGGTGATCGTTCCCGGGGGCGGCGACCAGTGGGAGCTGGCGAACCGCGCCGCACGGCAGGGGAGTGCGGTGGTGGTGCGTCCGCTCGACGCGGATGCGGTCCGCTCCGCGATCGACACCGTGCTGTCGTCGCCGGACTTCGCCGCCGCGGCTCGTGCGGCCGCGGACGGTGCCGGCGACGTGGAGGATCCGGTCGCGGTGTGCGAGGCCGCAGCGGACTGACTGTCGCGCCACACCGCGCGCGACTACCGTGGTCGGGGTGCGGTTGACGGAGTTCTACGAGGTGGTCCGGGACGAGTTCGGACAGATGCACGGCGATGCCCTGCTGCGCGATCACGTGCTGCTTTCGCTCGGTGGACGGACGGCGGCCGAGGCGATCGAGGCGGGACAGGAGCCCCGGGAGGTATGGCGCGCTCTCTGCGACGAGTTCGACGTCCCACCCGTGCGGCGGTAGCCGCGGAGCCGGTCGGGGCTGCTCCCGACCGGAATCGGTGCAGGAGTAGATGCCGGAATCGATTTTCTGTCCGACCGGGATGAGACCATTCCTGGCGTACACGAAGCGACCGGATTTCGAACACGTGTTCGGCTATGCTGGGAACGCCGGGTGGGTTGTCCACAGGTGGTGATTCCATCCACAGATACGGCGTTTCCGCGGTCGCGACAGCGAACTTGTCGGTGCCGGGTTCTAACGTCGTCGACAACAAGGACGAGATTCTATTAAGGGGACCAAGATGGCAGCACAGGCTCACGACCGCGAGAAGGCGCTCGAGCTCGCCCTCGCGCAGATCGACAAGAGCTTCGGTAAGGGCTCGGTGATGCGCCTGGGCGAGGACGTCCGTCCGCCCATCGCAGTCATTCCCACCGGGTCGATCGCACTCGACGTGGCTCTCGGTATCGGCGGCCTGCCGCGCGGGCGCGTCATCGAGATCTACGGCCCGGAATCCTCGGGTAAGACGACGGTGGCCCTCCACGCGGTCGCCAACGCGCAGGCCGCCGGCGGCATCGCGGCGTTCATCGACGCCGAGCACGCCCTCGATCCGGACTACGCGCGCAAGCTCGGTGTCGACACCGACGCCCTGCTCGTGTCCCAACCCGACACCGGTGAGCAGGCCCTCGAGATCGCCGACATGCTCATCCGCTCGGGTGCGCTCGACATCATCGTCATCGACTCGGTCGCGGCGCTCGTGCCCCGCGCCGAGATCGAGGGCGAGATGGGCGACAGCCACGTCGGTCTCCAGGCCCGCCTGATGAGCCAGGCACTGCGCAAGATGACCGGTGCGCTCAACAACTCCGGCACCACCGCGATCTTCATCAACCAGCTGCGCGAGAAGATCGGCGTGATGTTCGGCTCGCCCGAGACCACCACGGGCGGTAAGGCGCTGAAGTTCTACGCCTCCGTGCGTCTGGACGTGCGCCGGATCGAGACGCTCAAGGACGGCGGCGACGCGGTGGGCAACCGCACCCGCGTAAAGGTCGTCAAGAACAAGGTCTCGCCTCCGTTCAAGCAGGCCGAGTTCGACATCCTGTACGGCCAGGGCATCTCGAAGGAGGGCTCGCTCATCGACATGGGTGTCGAGCAGGGCTTCATCCGCAAGTCCGGCTCCTGGTACACCTACGAGGGCGACCAGCTGGGGCAGGGCAAGGAGAACGCCCGCAAGTTCCTGCTCGAGAACACCGATGTGCGCGACGAGATCGAGAAGAAGATCAAGGAGAAGCTCGGCATCGGTGCCGTTCTCACCGATCCGAGTGATGTCGAGGAGCCGGTCGACTTCTAGTCACCGCCCACGGCCCCACGGCCCCACGGGGGCACGGACGCACGTCGTCCGTGCCCCCGTGGCGTATCCGCACCCGGCCGCGCTGTCGGTGCGTCCGGCTACTGTGCGCGTCATGGACGACTCCGAGGAACGACGCCCCGACGCTCGGCGCGAACGACGCGGACGGCGGCGCTCGGCTCGCACCGAGCAGGAACTGCCCGGCGGCGGCACCGAAGCGCAGGCCAAGGACGTCTGTCTCCGTCTGCTGACCGATCGGGCACGCAGCCGATCCGAGCTCGCGACGAAGCTCGAGCAGAAGGGGTTCGCGTCCGACGTCGCCGAACGTGCCCTCGACCGTCTCACCGAGGTCGGGTTGATCGACGACGCGGATTTCGCCAACCAGTGGGCACGTTCACGGCATCTGCACGCGGGGAAGGGTAAGCGCGCGATCGCACTCGAACTGCGCCGCAAGGGAATCGACGCCGACGACGCGGCGGCTGCCCTCGAACAGATCGACACCGCCGACGAACGGGAACGGGCGGTCGAACTGGTCCGCAAGAAGCTCCGCACCCAGCCGCCGCTGCCCACCGAAGGGGATCGGCGCGAGATCGCGGCCGAACGCGACAAGTTGGTGCGGCGGCTGGTCGGGATGCTGGCCCGGCGCGGCTACGCGCAGGGGATGGCGTTCGATGTCGTGCGGGAAGAACTCGCGACGTTCGGTGCCGACGCGAGCGACCTCCCACACGACTGAGCCCGACTGCGAAACGCCTGGGCTCGACTGCGAACTTCGCAACCGCAGTGCTGCTGTTACTTGCGGCCCTCGCCGCTCAGGTCCAGGCCTGGCACCGACATCGTGGGCATCGTCTGCGGCTCTTCGGCCGCCATAGCACCCTTCTTCCGCTTCCCGGATCGCAGACGCTTCTCGAGCCAGATCGCGAACTGTGTCAGCGCACTGTTGAGGATGATCATGATCGCCGCGACCACCAGCAGCGACGGCAGGTAGTTCTGGAAGAACGCGCCGAGCTGCTGGCCGGAACGCACCACTTCGACATAGCCGATGAGGTAGCCGAGCGCGGAGTCCTTGAGCGCGATCACCATCTGCGACACGATCGCCGGGAGCATGACCGTCACGGCCTGCGGCAGCAGGATCAGTCGCATGAGCTGGTTCTTCCGCATACCGATCGCGTAGGCGGCCTCGCTCTGACCACGCGGAAGCGATCGGATGCCCGCGCGCACGATCTCGGCGATGACCGAGCCGTTGTACAGGGTCAGGCCGGTGATGACCGCCGCGAGCGCGAGATATCCGGACTTGAAGACGCGGTACTCGGCGAACACCTGGTAAGCGAAGATCATCAGGATCAGCACCGGGACGGCGCGGAACAACTCGACGATCGTGCCGGCGATCCAGCGGACCCACCGGTGGTCGGACAGACGCGCGATACCCAGGACCGTGCCGAGCACGAGTGCTAGCACGATCGACGCGACGGCCGCGATGATCGTGCCGCGGATACCGGGCAGCAGATAGGTGGTCCAGCTGGACGATTCGACGAACGGCTCCCACTTGGCGGCCGTCAGCTGTCCGTTGGCGTCGAGCGCGCGGTAGACGATCCAGCCGACCAAGACGAGGAGCGCGACCACGACCACCGACAGGATCCGGTAGAGCGCCTTGGCGCGGGGCCCGGGTGCGTCGTAGAGAACGGTTCCGTGTGCACTCATCGGGCGACCTCGTATCGCTTGCTGAGCCGGCCGAAGAGCAGGCCGGTGGGAAGGGTGAGGATGACGAATCCGAGCGCGAAGATGCCACCGACGACGAAGATGGCCGCTTCGTTCTCGATCATCGTCTTCATCAGCAGCGAGGCCTCGGACACGCCGATGACGGAGGCGATCGTCGAGTTCTTGGTCAACGCGATGAGCACCGAACCGAGCGGGGCGATGACCGCGCGGAAAGCCTGGGGGAGGACGATCAGGCGCAGATTCTGGCTGAAGGTCAGACCCAGCGAGCGGCCGGCCTCCGACTGTCCGAGCGAGACCGTGTTGATGCCCGAGCGGAGCGACTCGCACACGAAGGCCGCCGTGTAGACGCTCAGGCCGAGCACAGCGAGTCGGAAGTTGTTGTCCACCAGGAAGGTCGGCGACGACTCGGAGGCCAGCTTGATGCCGAGCGTCTGGGACAGACCGAACAGGCAAAAGATGATGATGAGGGTCAGCGGGGTGTTCCGGAAGATCGTCACGTAGGCGGCGCCGACGGCACGCGCCACCGGGATGGGGGACACGCGCATCGCGGCGAGGATCGTTCCGAGGATCAGTGCACCGATCGCCGAGATGACGGTCAACTGGATCGTGGTCCAGAACGCGTCGAGTAGCTGGCTGCTGTACTTGCTCAACAGATCCACAGGTCACTCCGGGATCGAGGGGACGGGTGGGAGTCCGGAACGGTCCGGCCGGTCCGTGGGATTACGGACCGGCCGCACCGCCGGACGTGACGGGTGGTACCCGTACTCGGTGACGATCGACACTCAGTAGCGATCGACGCTCGGCTGCTCCGGGAGCTCGTAGCCCGAGGCGCCGACCGTCTCCTGGAATGCGGCCTCCCACGCACCGCTGGCGATCATCTCCTCGATCGCGTCGTTGATCGCATTGCGCGACTCGTCGTCGCCCTTGGCGAGACCGATGCCGTAGCGCTCGGTGGTGAACGGCTCACCGACGACCTTGAAGTCGCCCGGGCTCTGCGCGGCGTAGCCGGCGAGGATGATGTCGTCGGTGGTCACCGCGTCGACCGCGCCGTTGCGCAGCGCCTCGACACACAGCGAGTAGGTGTCGAACTCCTGGAGCTGGACGTCCTGCGCGTAGTTGTCCTTCACGTTCTGGGCCGGGGTCGAACCCGCCACCGAGCACAGGCGCTTGCCGCCGTTGAGCGAGTCGGGTCCGGTGATCTCGGTGTCGTCCGCGCGCACGAGGAGCGACTGGCCCGCGATGAAGTACGGGCCGGCGAAGTCCACCTTCTCCTTGCGGGAATCGGTGATCGAGTAGGTCGCGACGATGTAGTCGACCTCACCGTTCTGGATGAGGGTCTCGCGCTGGGCGGACGGAGCTTCCTTGAATTCGATGTTCTCCTCGGACACACCGAGCTGACCGGCGACATACTTGGCGACCTCGACGTCGAACCCGCTGAACGAACCGTCCGGGTTGCGCAGGCCCAGGCCCGGCTGGTCGAACTTGATACCGACCGTCAGGGTGCCGTTCTCCGCGGACTGCGAGACACTGCGCGTCTCGTCGCCACCGCACGCCGTGGCGACCACTGCCACGGCGACGGCGCCGATGCCCAGGCGGATGGAGCGGGACAATTTCATCGAATACCTCCGGTGCGGTTCGGAACTACGTCCGACGGACCGGGTGGCCCGTCGGTGCGGGAATCAGGTCAGTGACTGAGGATCTTGCCGAGGAAGTCCTTGGCGCGATCGGATTTCGGTGCGGTGAAGAAGGTCTCGGGATCGGTGTCCTCGACGATGCGACCGTCGGCCATGAACAGAACGCGGTCGCCGGCCTTGCGGGCGAATCCCATCTCGTGGGTGACCACGACCATCGTCATGCCCTCTTTCGCGAGGGAGGTCATCACGTCGAGGACCTCCTGGACCATCTCGGGGTCGAGGGCGGAGGTGGGCTCGTCGAACAGCATGACCTTGGGATTCATCGCGAGCGCGCGTGCGATCGCCACGCGCTGCTGCTGGCCGCCCGACAGCTGCGCCGGGTATTTGTCGGCCTGATTGGCGATCCCGACCCGGTCGAGCAGCTGCATCGCCGACTCGCGGACCTTGTCCTTCTTGATCCTGCGCACCTTGAGGGGGCCGAGCATGACGTTCTCGAGGATCGTCTTGTGGGCGAAGAGGTTGAACGATTGGAACACCATGCCGACGTCCGAACGAAGGCGGGCGAGTGCCTTGCCCTCCTCCGGCAGCAGGGTGCCGTCGACATGGATCTCTCCCGAATCGATCGGTTCGAGCCGGTTGATGGTGCGGCAGAGGGTCGATTTGCCCGAACCCGACGGGCCGACGACGATGACGACCTGTCCTCGCGGAATCTCGAGGTTGATGTCCTGCAGTACGTGCAGGGATCCGAAATGCTTGTTCACCCCGTTCATGGAGATCATGGACGAGCTGGTGTCCGACTTCTCGGACGGACGATCCGTTCCGGCGGCCGCTGATGTCATATCTGCAGACCCTATGCCGTCCGACGCCCGAGACTTCGCATTTCGGGACACCTTCGACACGCGCGTCACGGGATTTTTACTGCACGAGCAGTATCGGATACCTCGACGGGGCCCGCGCCGCCGGCGCGAGGAAAGGGGACCCGCCGAGGTGAGATACCCTGAGACGTGTCACTGATCGACGAAGAAGCCCCCCGTACCGGTGCCCGGACCTACGAGGTCCGCACCTACGGCTGTCAGATGAACGTACACGACTCCGAGCGTCTGTCGGGGTTGTTGGAGGACGCCGGCTTCACCAAGGCCGCGCCCGGCGCGTCACCAGATCTGGTGGTCTTCAACACCTGCGCGGTGCGGGAGAACGCCGACAACAAGCTGTACGGCAATCTGAGTCATCTGCGTCCGGTCAAGGACGACAACCCCGACATGCAGATCGCCGTCGGAGGCTGCCTCGCCCAGAAGGACCGCGACACGGTCGTGAAGAAGGCGCCCTGGGTCGACGTGGTCTTCGGCACGCACAACATCGGCAATCTCCCCGCACTGCTCGAACGCGCGCGGCACAATCGCCGTGCCGAGGTCGAGATCCTCGACGCCCTCGAGGCGTTCCCCTCGACGCTGCCCGCCAAGCGCGAGTCGTCGTACGCCGGATGGGTGTCGATCTCCGTCGGCTGCAACAACACGTGCACCTTCTGCATCGTGCCGTCGCTGCGCGGCAAGGAGGTCGACCGGCGCCCGGGTGACATCCTCGCCGAGGTGCAGGCGCTCGTCGACGAGGGCGTGCTCGAGGTGACACTGCTCGGCCAGAACGTCAACTCCTACGGCCGGTCCTTCGCCGATCCGGAGCAGCCCCGCGACCGGGGCGCCTTCGCGTCGCTGCTGCGCGCGTGCGGCGACATCGAGGGCCTCGAGCGGGTGCGCTTCACGTCCCCGCATCCGGCGGAATTCACCGACGACGTCATCGACGCGATGGCGCAGACCCCCAACGTGTGCCCGCAACTGCACATGCCGCTGCAGTCCGGCAGCGACCGGATCCTGCGCGCCATGCGCCGCTCGTACCGCAAGGAACGCTTCCTTGGCATCATCGAGCGGGTTCGGGCCGCGATGCCGCACGCCGCGATCACCACCGACATCATCGTCGGTTTCCCCGGTGAGACCGAGGAGGACTTCCAGCAGACCCTCGAGGTCGTCGAGAAGGCGCGTTTCACCAGCGCGTTCACCTTCCAGTACTCGAAGCGTCCCGGCACGCCCGCAGCAGACATCGAGGGTCAGGTCCCCAAGGCCGTAGTGCAGGAGCGCTACAACCGTCTGATCGCGCTGCAGGAACGCATCACCCTCGAGGAGAACCGCAAGCTCGTCGGCACGGAGGTCGAACTGCTCGTCGCGGCGGGGGAGGGTCGCAAGAACGCCGAGACCGCCCGGATGAGCGGGCGTGCCCGCGACGGCCGCCTCGTCCACTTCCGTCCCGAGGGCGCGATCGACACCGCGGTGCGTCCCGGCGACGTCATCACGATCGTCGTCAGCGACGCCGCGCCGCACCACCTCGTCGCGGACACCCCGATCCTCACGCACCGCCGTACACGTGCGGGCGACCACTTCGAACAGGGCCGGTTGCCCAAGACACCGCCGATCGGTGTCGGACTCGGACTGCCGAGCATCGGCGTCCCCGACCCGCTGCCGCCTCAGATGGGATGCAACGCATGACCACCGACAAGCCGCACGATCACCACGCGACGGGTGACGTACGCGCCGAACTCGAAGCCGCCGAACGGAAGGTGGCGAGCGACATCGACCCGGGCGCCCGGGCGATGTTCGTCGCGATCGCCGTCCTGATCCTGCTGGCGACCTTCAGCCTGCCCCACGCCGGATCCGCCAACGGGTGGGAGGTGCTGTCCTTCGCCCCGGACGCGACCACCGAGGAGATCGGTCTGCCGTCGCGGCTGTTCGTCGGCTTCGCAGTGGTCTTCGCCGGGCTGGGCTCGATTCTCGCGCTCGTCACCCGCAAGTGGGCGTTGGCGTGGGTGTCCCTGGCCGGCTCGGCGGTGACCATCGTCTTCGGCATGCTCGCGATCTGGTCGCGCCAGACCCTGCCCGTCGAGTCGTCCGCCGCGGGACCGGGATTCGGTCTCGTGATCGGCTGGTTCGCCGTCATGGTGATCGTCTTCCACTGGGCCCGCGTGGTGTGGGCGCGGACCTCGGCCCAGCTCGAGGCCGAGGCCGAGTTGCGGAAGGTCGCAGCACAGCACGAGCGGCCCCGCCTGATGCGCGACGACCCCGAGGCCTGACGCCTCCGGCACGAACACGACGATCCCCCTCTCCCGGACCGGGAGAGGGGGATCGTCCGTCTCGGATGTCGCGGGGTCAGCGCTCGCCGACGGCACCTTCGGCCGCGTCGGCCCACTCGCGCCACTGCGCGGCCTGGGCGAGAGCCTTCTCGGCCTCCTTCGCCCGGCCGGCGGCGGTCGCCTTGGCGGCCTGCTCCTCGAACTGACGCACCCGCTCACGGAACTGGGCCGCACGCGCGAGGGCCTCGGGATCGGTGCGGCGCCACTCGGAATCCGCGGCCTCGCGCACCTTCTTCTCGATGGCCCGCAGACGGCCTTCGAGATCGTGCATGCGCTCGCGCGGCACCTTGCCGATCGCCTCCCACTGGCCCTGCAGCTCGCGCAGGCGCGCCCGGGCACCTTCGAGATCGGCCGACGGGTCGATCGAGGAGGCCACCTCGAGCAGGGCCTCCTTCGCGCGGGCATTCTCCTCGAACTCGGCGTCGCGCTCGGCGTTCGCGGCGTTGCGTGCGGCGAAGAAGACGTCCTGGGCGCCCTTGAACCGCTTCCACAGCTGGTCGTCGGCGTCCTTCGGTGCCCGTCCGGCCGCCTTCCACTCGGCGAGCAGGTCGCGGAAGGCCGCGGCGGTGGCACCCCAGTCGGTGGAGTTCTGCAGCTCCTCCGCCCGGGCGACGAGTTCTTCCTTGCGGCTCTTCGCCGCGGCGCGCTCGCGGTCGAGTTCGGCGAAGTGGGCTCCGCGACGCCGGTTGAACGCCTCGCGTGCCTTCGAATAGCGACGCCACAACACGTCGTCGACCTTCCGGTCGACCCCGCGGATGGTCTTCCACTCCTCGAGGATCTCGCGCAGCCGGTCGCCCGCGGCCTTCCATTGGGTGGATTCGGCGGCGATCGTCTCGGACTCGGCCGCGAGGGCCTCCTTGCGGGCCGTGCTCTCGGCGCGCCGACGCTCCTTTTCCTGCTTGGCGAGAGCCGCAGCCTCCTCGGAGTGCTCGATGATCGCGGTGAGCCGGGCGGCGAGCGCATCGAGATCACCGATGACGGCGGCGGTCGGCAGCGACTCGGCCAGTGCCTCGGCGGCCGCGCGCGTCTTCTTCACGTCGGCGGTGCCGGAGGTCAACCGGGTCTCGAGGATCGCCACCTCGGTGACGAGATCGTCGTAACGGCGTCCGAAGTGCGCGAGGCCCTCGGCGGCGTCGCCTGCCTGCCACGATCCGATGCACCGCTCGCCCTCGCTCGTGCGGACCCATGCGGTGCCGTCCTCGTCGACGCGTCCGAACCGACTCGGATCGCTCGCGGGCACCGCCGGGACGTGGGGGTGCGTCTGGGCCGCGACGGGATGCGGCTTCGGGGGTGCTGCGGTGGAACTGCCGTTCTCTCGGCCCGCGGGGCCGGGCGTCGCAGCATGGGCTCGGGGTGTGGCGGGACCGGGACGCGGGGTCCGCTCCTGCGTCGACTCGCCGGTTCGGTCCTGTGCGTTCGGGTCGCTCATCGATACCTCATCTCTGCCGCGCGGCACGGCTGCCTGGTCGCATGGGTCTACCGCCGGTCGATCCCGGGGCTCCGCGATCGTGTCCGCTCACTATTGAAACAGGTCGTGTCCATGCAGGGCGCCGGGTCCGGTGGACTACGGTTGCCGATGTGTTGACCGCCGCGGCGTTCGTGCCGTCCCCACCGCTGCTCGTCCCCGAGCTCACCGGTCTCGCCGTCTCCGAGACCGACGATCTGCGCGAGGCGGTTCTCGAGGTCGGTCGCAGCCTGTCCGGTGCCGCGGAATGGGTGGTCGTGGGAGCCGAGACGGCCGAACAGACCGTTCCTTCCACCGCGCGCGGAACCTTCCTCGGGTTCGGTGTCGACGTCACGGTGCAGCTCGGTCCTGAGGCCGCCGGTGAACCCGATCCCGCGCTCGCGTTGACCGCGCTGGTGGCCGGCTGGATCCGCGACCGCACGGCACCCGGTACCCACGTGACGACCCACGTGGTGGCCGCCGACGCCGACGCCGCCCACTGCGCCGATCTCGGCCGCGACCTGCGTGCGCAGCTCGACCGCGACGATCTGCCGCGAGCACTGCTCGTCGTCGCGGACGGAGCGACGACCCTCACCGCCAAGGCGCCCGGCGCCTACGATCCGCGCTCGGAGGAGGTCGAGGCGGCCCTGGCCGCAGCGCTCGGCGCCGGCGACACGGAGGTGCTCACGGCGCTCGACCCCGACCTGTGTTCGGACATCAAGCTGACCGGCCGCGCTGCCTGGCACGTCCTGGCGGCCACCCTCGGAGCGCGCCCGCGCTCGGCGTCCGTCACCTACTCCGCCGCGCCCTACGGCGTGGGCTACCACGTGGGGATCTGGACACCGTGAGCGCAGAAAGCACCGGTCCCGCCGACACGCTCGTACCGATCGCGGTGGTGGGCCCCACCGCCACGGGCAAGTCCGATCTCGGACTGGACCTCGCCGAAGCGCTCGGCGGCGAGATCGTCAACATCGACGCGATGCAGCAGTACCGCGGGATGGACATCGGGACGGCCAAGCTGGCACCGGACGAGCGTCGCGGGATCCCGCACCATCAACTCGACGTCCTCGACGTCACCGAGACCGCGACGGTCGCCCGCTACCAGCAGGCCGCGATCGCCGACGTCGAGGCGATCCTCGGCCGCGGCCGCCTCCCGATCGTCGTCGGCGGATCGATGATGTACGTGCAGGCACTGCTCGACGAATGGCAGTTCCCGGCGACGGATCCGCAGGTCCGTGCCAAGTGGGAGGCGGTGCTCGAGACCGAGGGGCCCGCCGCGGTCCACCGGGCGCTGCAGAGCGCCGATCCCGCCGCCGCGGCGACGATCCTGCCCACCGACGGCCGCCGCATGGTCCGCGCGCTCGAGGTCGTCGAGCTGACCGGGCAACCGTTCGCGGCGTCGCAGCCGACGATCGGTGAGCCCCGCTGGGGCACCGTGATCCTGGGCGTCGACCGCGACACCGCCGAACTCGACGACCGCATCGCGCGGCGCACCGACCTGATGTTCGAACGCGGCCTCGTCGACGAGGTGCACGGACTCCTCGAAGTCGGGCTGCGCGAGGGCGTCACCGCACGTCGCGCGATCGGCTACGCACAGGTGCTCGCGTACATCGCCGGGGAGTACGACCTCGACCACGCACGCGAGCGGACGTTCATCGGGACCCGGCGCTACGTGCGACGGCAACGCTCGTGGTTCCGACGCGACCCGCGCATCCACTGGCTCGACGGCGCCGACCCCCACCTGCTCGACGTCGCGTTGCGGGCCGTCCGGGACGCACGCACATCACCGGCCTCACCAGCCCGATAAGGTAGCGCGCATGGAGTTCAGCAAAGGGCACGGAACCGAGAACGACTTCGTGATCCTTCCGGATCCCGACGCCCGCCTGGACCTCGACGCAGGCCGGATCGCGGCCCTGTGCGACCGGCGTCGCGGGCTCGGCGCCGACGGTGTGCTCCGCGTGGCCCGGGCCGGGGCACTGGTGTCGGCCGGCGCGCTCGGAGAACTGCCCGAGGGCACCGACGCCGACGACTGGTTCATGGACTACCGCAACGGCGACGGATCCATCGCCGAGATGTGCGGCAACGGTGTGCGGGTGTTCGCGCACTATCTGACCGCGCACGGGTTCGAGGACCGCCGCGAGTTCGTCGTCGGCAGCCGGGCGGGAGGCAAGCCCGTCACCGTGCACGAGACAGGACCGGTCCTCGGCGAGGTGACCGTGGACATGGGGACGGTGCGCACCCTCGGCGAGTCGGCGGCGACCATCGACGGGCGGGTCTATCCGGGCATCGGCATCGACGTCGGCAACCCGCACCTCGCGTGCGTGGACCCGCACCTGAACGACACGAGCCTTGCCGGTCTCGACCTCACCTCGCCCGGCTTCGACCCGAGCTTCTTCCCGCACGGGGTCAACATCGAGTTCCTGACCCCGATCGCGGCCGGGACGGTCCACATGCGCGTCCACGAACGCGGCGTGGGGGAGACCCGCTCGTGCGGAACCGGCACGGTGGCCGCGGCTGCTGCAGCCCTGCGCTTCGACGGCGCATCCGACGGCGCGGTGCAGGTGCGGATCCCCGGTGGCTCGGTCGAGGTGCGCATCGAGAACGGTCGCGCCTGGTTGCGCGGGCCGTCTGTGCTGGTCGCGACGGGTGACCTCGACGACACCTGGTGGTCGGCGCCGATCTGATCGGCGCCGCTCGGCCCGGCCGGCGCGCACTTGGGTACCCCCCGCGCGGATGCGGCAGAAAAACTCGAATGCACCGATTCGGGCTTCGTGACACCATGGAGGTGTATGACGAACACACAGCGCATGCATCGCGCAACCACAGATGACAGCACTCCGACCGCGTACGACGCATCCGGAGGCTGGACCGCCGAGGATCCGTCCGTCGGCGAGATGCAACTCGAAGACCGTAGCGCGTTGCGGCGTGTGGCCGGTCTGTCCACCGAACTCGAGGACATCACCGAGGTCGAATACCGCCAGCTCCGACTCGAGCGTGTCGTGCTCGTCGGTGTCTGGACGGGCGGAACGGCCGCCCAGGCGGAAGCGAGCCTGGCCGAGCTGGCCGCGCTCGCCGAGACTGCGGGCTCCGAGGTCCTCGAAGGCCTGGTCCAACGTCGTGACCGGCCCGATGCCTCCACCTACATCGGCTCCGGCAAAGCCGACGAACTCCGGGAGATCGTCCTGTCCACCGGCGCAGACACCGTGATCTGCGACGGCGAACTCACCCCCGCCCAGCTCACCGCGCTGGAGAAGGTCGTCAAGGTCAAGGTCATCGACCGGACCGCGCTGATCCTCGACATCTTCGCCCAGCACGCCACCTCGCGAGAGGGCAAGGCACAGGTCTCCCTCGCACAGATGGAGTACATGCTCCCGCGTCTGCGTGGCTGGGGCGAATCGATGTCGCGGCAGGCCGGTGGCCGTGCCGGCAGCAACGGCGGTGTGGGCCTGCGCGGTCCCGGTGAGACGAAGATCGAGACCGACCGTCGCCGGATCCGTGAGCGGATGGCCAAGCTCCGTCGCGAGATCAAGGCGATGAAGGCTGCGCGCGACACCAAGCGCACCCGGCGTCTGCGCAACAAGATCCCGTCCGTCGCGATCGTGGGATACACCAACGCCGGTAAGTCGAGCCTGCTCAACAAGCTCACCGGCTCCGGTGTCCTGGTGCAGAACGCACTGTTCGCGACCCTCGACCCGACGACCCGCCGGTCGGCGCTGCCCGACGGCCGCGAGTACGTGCTCACCGACACCGTCGGTTTCGTCCGGCACCTCCCGACCCAGCTGGTCGAGGCGTTCCGGTCGACTCTCGAGGAGGTCGCCGACGCCGATGTGCTGCTCCACGTCGTCGACGGCTCCGACCCCATGCCCACCGAGCAGATCAAGGCGGTGCGCGAAGTCGTCACCGAGGTGCTCCGCGAATCGGACGCACCGCCGCCGCCGGAACTGATCGTCGTCAACAAGATCGATGCCGCCGACCCGGTCACCCTGACGCAGTTGCGCAGCGCGATCCCCGGCGCGGTGTTCGTCTCCGCGCACACCGGCGTGGGCGTCGAGGAGTTGCAGACCCAGCTCGCGGGTCTGCTCGAGGATCCCGACGTCGAGGTGAAGCTGCTCCTGCCGTACACCCGCGGTGATCTGCTCGCGCGCATCCATTCGGACGGTCAGATCCTGTCGTCCGAGCACGAGGTGGACGGCACGCGGGTGCACGCGAAGGTGCCGGCAGCGCTGGCGTCGGCATTGGTCGACTTCGCGGCCTGATGCGGGTCGTGCGCCGGGCGGCGCTGCTCGCTGCCGTCGCGGCGTTCGTGCCGGTCTCGCACGCCGACGCGCAGGACGCCGGGATTCCGGTCGCGGATCTGCCGACCGAGATGCTGTGCATCCCCGACGATCCCGTGCTCGCCGAACTGTCCGGCCTGGCGACGATCGGCGACCGGCTGTTCGCGACGCCCGATGCCGGGGAGGACGAACGCATCGTCGAACTCGACGACGATTGCTCGGTGCTGCAACGCGTTCCGTCGCCCGTCGATCCCTACGACGTCGAGGATCTCGCCGCGGGGCCCGACGGCCGGTTGTGGCTCGGGGATCTCGGCGACAACACCCGCGTCCGCGAGACGATCGCGCTCATCTCCCTCGACCCCGACACCGGGCAGGGAGATCTGCATCGGCTGACCTATCCCGACGGTCCCCGCGACGCCGAGACCGTGCTCGTCTCCGCGACAGGCGAACCGGTGATCGTGACGAAGGCGCTGTTCGGGTCGAGCAATGTCTACCGGCCCGCACGCGGACTCACGATCGACGGCCTGCCCGTCCCGGGACCGGCCGCCCTCGAGAAGGTCGGGTCGCTGGCACTCGGACCGTCGGACACCCCCGGCGGTCCCATCCCCGGGGCGTCCTCCTCGATGATCACCGGCGGTGCGGTCAACGCCGACGGGACGGTCGCGGCGGTCCGCACCTACACCGACGTCTACCTGTTCCACGTCCCCGACGGCGATCTCGCGGCCGCCCTGGTCGCCGGTCCGCGCTTCCGCATCCCGGTGCCGGACGAACCACAGGGCGAAGCCGTCGCCTTCACCGCCGACGGGGACCTGCTCACCGCGTCCGAGCGCGGCGCGGCAGGCACGGAGAATCCACCGATCCGGATCCGTCGCGGTGCGACGGAACTCTTCGCACCCGCGGACGACGATGCCGCGGACGAGATGTCGTCCGCGGCACTGCCGGTCGTCGGTGCGGGCGTGGCCGCCGGGGTCATCGCCCTCGGGGTCCTCGGACTCGTCGTCCGGCGTCGCAGCCGCCGCTGAGATCGAGCGCCGCGCCCCGCGGTCGGGATCGAGCGCTACACCCCTCGGCCGAGGTCAGGCGTCGAGGTCTGCGGCGACCAGCTCCGCGACCTGCGCGAGGACCGCGTCGTCGTCGCACGAGATCGTGACCTGCGTGCCTTTTTCCGCGCCGAGGGTCATGATCATCAGGGCCGAACCGGCGTCGACGGGCTCGCCGCCGTCGACCGCGAGGGTCACGGGGACACCGGCCGCGACCACGGCCTCGGCGATGATCCCTGCAGGACGGGCGTGCAGGCCGATGGACGAACCGACGGCAACGGTGGTGCTGGGCATGGGAATCTCCTTCGTGGTGGGGAAGTGCAGGAAGTCGGGTAGATCAGGCGCGTGCCGCTGTGATCAGGAGCGTGCCGCTGTGATCAGGAGCGTGCCGCTGTGATCAGGAGCGTGCCGCTACGGGCTGGGGGTTCGCCTCGTCGGCGGCAACCCGGGCGGGACGCGTGATCGACTTGGCGATACTGACCGCGAGTGCGGCGACCACCGTACCGGCTGCCAGTGCGATCAGGAACCACACGACGCGGTCCATCGCGAACAGCACGAACAATCCGCCGTGGGGAGCGGTGAGCGTGACACCCGTCGCCATGACGATGCCGCCGGTCACGGCGCCGCCGAGCATCATCGACGGGATGACCCGGAACGGGTCGGCCGCCGCGAACGGGATGGCGCCCTCCGAGATGAACGATGCACCGAGCAGCCAGGCGGCCTTGCCGTTCTCGCGTTCGGCCGTGCTGTAGAGACGCGGACGCACCAGCGACGACAGTGCCATGGCGAGCGGCGGAACCATACCGGCGGCCATGACCGCCGCCATGATCTCGAGCGAACCGGTGTTGGCGACGTCGAGACCCGCGACCGCGAAGGCGTAGGCGGCCTTGTTGACCGGTCCGCCGAGGTCGAAGCACATCATCAGGCCGAGGATCGCACCGAGCAGCACCGCGGAACCACCGGACAGACCGTTGAGCCAGTCGGTGAGACCGGTCGTGATCGCGGCGAGCGGGCGACCGAGCAGCAGGAACATGAGCCCACCGACGATCAGGCTCGCGAGCAGCGGGATGATCACCACAGGCATCAGGCCACGAGCCCAAGTGGGCAGCGGGATACGGCCGACCCACAGGGCCGCGAAGCCGGCGATGATGCCGCCGACCAGACCGCCGATGAAACCGGCGCCGACGAAGACGGCCACCGCACCGGCGGTGAAGCCCGGAGCCAGACCCGGACGGTCCGCGATCGCGAAGGCGATGTACCCGGCCAGTGCCGGGACGAGGAACGAGAACGCCAACGAGCCGATCTGGTACAGCACCGCACCGAGATAAGTGCCGAGCCCACCCTCGGGAAGGTTGGTGAGCGTGTTGTCGAGGACGATGTCGGCGGCCGAGTCGGTGATGTCGGGACCGGCGAGCAGGAAGCCCAGAGCGATGAGCAGACCACCGGCCGCGACGAACGGGATCATGTAACTCACACCGGTGAGCAGGATCTGCCGCAGCCGGGTACCCCAACCGAGGTCGCTGCCGCTCTCCGACTCACCCGCCGGGGCGCCCGCGGTGCCCTCGACGGTGCGTGCGGACGGATCGGTGGCGGCCCGCAGGGCCTCGTCGACCATGGTGTCCGGTTCGTTGATCGCGCGCTTGACGCCCGATGCGATCACGGGCTTCCCGGCGAACCGTTCGCGGCCCTTGACCCCCACGTCGGTGGCGAAGATGACGGCGTCGGCGCCGGCGATCACGTCGGGGGGCAGGGGAGTGCTGCCGCTCGATCCCTGCGTCTCCACCCGGACCGTCACGCCCGCGCGTTCACCGGCGGCGGCCAGCGCATCGGCGGCCATGTAGGTGTGCGCGATACCGGTCGGGCACGCGGTGACCGCGACGATCGTGCGGCCTCCGGGCTGTTCCGCGCTCTGCGGAGGCGCGACCGCCGGCTTCGCAGCGGCTGTCGGTGACGGCTGTTCCGGCGCTGCGGTCGAGCCGGCAGGAGCGCTGCCCGACGACTCCGGTCGGGGCGGGAGGACGTCCTCGACCAGCGCGATGACCTCGTCCGCGGACGCGGCCGCGCGCAGCGACGCGACGAAGTCCGGGCGCACGAGTGCACGAGCGAGAGCGGTGAGCAGCTTCATGTGGTCGCCGCCCGCACCTTCGGGCGCGGCAATGAGGAAGACGAGGTCGGCGGGTCCGTCGGGCGCACCGAAGTCGGCCTTCGGGGACAGCCGGGCGAAACCGAGCGACGGCGTGGTCACCGCTTCGCTGCGTGCGTGCGGGATCGCGATCCCGCCGGGAAGGCCGGTGGCGGACTTGGCCTCCCGTTCGAGAACGGCCGCGGTGAGTGCGTCGGCGTCGGATGCGCGACCGTTCGCTGCGAGACGCTCGGCGAGCGCGGCGATGACGGAGTTCTTGTCGGATCCCAGGTCTACATCGAGCGAGACGAGTTCCGTGCCGATGATCGAGGAACCGCCTGCGGAGCCGGAGGTGGTGTCGGACATGACGTTCCTTAGGAGTGGGAGGGGAGCGGTCGGGGTCGGCGGTGGACGTCGGTGACGTGCACTCGGGATGGATCGACGGAATCGGGTGTGGGCAGGGCTGTTCCGGGGAGCGTGACGGCTGCGGTTCCGTACGCCACGGCGAGGCGCAGGCACTCGTCGGGGGTGTGACCGGCCTGCTCGGCGAGCAGATATCCGGCGAGCGACGAGTCGCCCGCGCCGACCGTGCTGCGGACCGTGACGTCGTCGGCGGTGGCCCGCCACGCGCCGGTGGCGGTGACCAGCACCGCGCCCGCACCGCCGAGGGTCGCGAGTACCGCGCCGACCCCGCGTTCCACCAGCACCCGTCCCGCGTCGACCACGGCGCCGACGTCTCCTGCGGCGGCGCCGGATTCGAGTTCGTGGGCGTCCGCGCCGGTGAGCTGGGCCAGTTCGTCGGCGTTCGGCTTGATCACGTCCGGGGCCGCCGCGGGGAACCGCTCGGCGAGGGCGAGCAGTGGCCGCTCGGAGGTGTCGACCGCGATGCGGCATCCGAGACCGCGCAGGGCACCCACGAGATCGGCATACCACGACTCGGGCACACCGGGAGGAAGAGAACCGGACAGGACGGTCCACGCGGCTCCCTGCGCGCATTCCAGCAGGACTGCGTGCAACTCGCCGAGTGTGCGTCCGGTGCAGGGGGTTCCGGGTTCGTTGAGTTTGGTCGTGGTGCCGTCGGGTTCGGCGACGGTGATGTTGTTGCGCGTCGGCCCGGAGGTGGGCACGGCCCGATGGGCGATGCCCTGCTCGTCCAGCGCGGCGAGCAGAGGATCGCCGGCGTTGGCCGGGAGAACGGCGACGACCTCGGTCGTCGCGGCGTGCAGCACACGCGCGACGTTGATCCCCTTGCCGCCCGGATCGACGGTGGATCGCTCGGTGCGATGCACCTTCCCGCGCTCGAGCGGGCCCGTCAGCCCGACCGTGCGATCGAGACTGGGGTTGGCCGTGAGCGTGACGATCATGTCGTCACCACCTCGATTCCGTGTTCGATGAGTTGCCGACGGTCGGTGTCGTCGAGATCGGTGTCGGTGACCAGAACGTCGATCGGTTCGAGCGACGCGAAGCTCAGCAGATTGCGCCGACCGACCTTCGACGAATCGGCGACCACGACGACCCGGTCGGCGGTGCGCACCATCGCGCGCTTGACCGCGGCCTCGTCGGCGTCGGGGGTGGACAGGCCGTGGTCGATGCTCAGCGCGTTGGTGCCGATGAAGGCCACGTCGACGTGCACCGTCGACAAGGTGGCGAGGGCCTCGGCACCCACCGCGGCCTGCGTGACACCGCGGACGCGACCGCCGAGCAGGTGCAGCTGCACGGTGCTCATTGCGGCGAGGCGCGCGGCGATCGGCACCGAGTTGGTGACGACGGTGAGGTCGACCTCGGGCGGCAGCGCTCCGACGATCCTGCCGGTCGTGGTGCCGGCGTCGAAGAGCACGCTTCCGCCGGACGGCGGGAGGAAGGACGTCGCGGCGGCGGCGATGCGGTCCTTGTGTTCGGCGCGGGTGTGTTCGCGCTCGGAGAGGGCAGGCTCGGCCACCGAGAGCGAGGCGGCCGGGATCGCGCCGCCGTGAACCCGCCGCACGAGGCCCAGGCGTTCGAGGTGTGCGAGGTCGCGGCGCACGGTCTCGGTGGTGACGCCGTACCGGTCGGCGAGCACTGCGACCGACACGCGGCCACGTGCCGCCACCAGTGCTGCGATCGCCTGCTGCCGTTCCTCTGCGTACACCGACACTCCTGGGGGTACCCGATCTGTGGGGAAAACAATGTTGGTTTATGTTGTTTTACGCCCGTCTGTGTTGACATGTCAAGGCTTCCGAGTAATCTGAGTCACAACGAACTACTGCGGTGAGGAGATCTCCATGGAGCAGTCGGCGTCCGTCCTGTACGGCACCCCCGTCGTCCCCGGTATCGGATACGGGCCGGTCATCCGTCCCGTCGCGCGTCCTGTGGTCCCGGCGCAGGGCGCCTCGATCCCCGACACGGCGCGCGAGGCCGAGGTGGGCCGGTTCGAGGACGCCGCGAAGGTCGTGGCCGAGCGGCTGCGCGCCCGCGCCTCGCGTGCATCGGGTGCCGCGGCAGAAGTGCTCCAAGCCACCGCTGTGCTGGTCGAGGACCGCGCCTGGCGCGGGGCGACCGCGACGAAGATCCGGTCCGGATCCGACGCGGTCGGTGCCACCGTCGCCGCCACCGACCAGTTCGCGGCCCTGTTCGAGAAGATGGGCGGGCTGCAGTCCGAGCGGGTCACCGACCTGCTCGACATCCGCGACCGCGTGATCGCCGAACTGCAGGGCGCCCCCGAACCCGGTCTCGAGATGCCCGATTCGCCGTCCGTGCTCCTCGCGGCCGATCTCGCACCCGCCGACACCGCCGGACTCGACCCGTCCGTCGTCGTCGCGCTGGCCACCTCCCTCGGAGGACCCACGAGCCACACCGCGATCATCGCGCGCCAGCTCGGCATCCCGTGTGTCGTCGCAGTGGCAGGTCTCGACGACGTCCCTGCCGGCACCGAGGTGCTGGTCGACGGCGCGACGGGCCGGATCGTGATCTCCCCGGACAGCGCCGAGGCCGCAGCCGAGGTCGAACGCGACCGCGTCGAGCGCGAGCGGGTGGCGGGCTGGTCCGGTCCCGGCGCCACCGCCGACGGTCACCCGGTCGAGATCCTCGCCAACGTGCAGGACGGATCGGGTGCCCGCGCGGCGCGCCGGACGCCGGCGCAGGGCGTCGGACTGTTCCGCACCGAGTTGTGTTTCCTCGACCGCGACACCGAACCGACGGTGGACGAGCAGGCCGACATCTATGCGGAGGTCTTCGAGGCGTTCGAGGGACGGAAGGTCGTCCTGCGGACCCTCGACGCCGGCTCCGACAAGCCCCTCCGGTTCGCCAACCACCCCGACGAACACAATCCCGCCCTCGGCGTCCGCGGTATCCGCATCACGACCACGGCGCCGGAAGTCCTCGACCGTCAGCTCGACGCGGTGGCCGCCGCGGCCTCGCGCACCGGCGCCACGCCGTGGGTCATGGCACCGATGGTGGCGACCGTCTCGGAGGCGGCCGATTTCGCCGCGCGGGTGCGCGAGCGCGGGCTGTCACCCGGCGTCATGATCGAGGTTCCGTCCGCGGCGCTGCTCGCCGATCGGTTGCTCGAACACCTGGACTTCCTGTCGATCGGCACCAACGACCTCGCCCAGTACACGATGGCGGCCGATCGGATGTCGCCGCAGCTGGCCGCACTCACCGACCCGTGGCAGCCCGCGGTGCTCGCACTCGTGGCCCGCGCGGCGCAGGCCGGGGCGGCCGCGAGCAAGCCGGTGGGGGTGTGCGGCGAGGCGGCGGCCGACCCGCTCCTCGCCTGCGTCCTGACCGGAATGGGCGTGACGTCCCTGTCGTGCGCCGCGTCGGCGGTGACGGGTGTCGGCGCCCGGCTCTCCTCGGTCCCGATGGACCGTTGCCGTGAGGCGGCCGAGGCGGTCCTCGCGAGCGACGACCCCGTCGCGGCACGTGCCGCGGCAGCGAAACTGCTGGACTGAGCGGCGCGGCCGGGACGACCTGTTCTACGCGGCCGGGACGGCCTGTTCTACGCGGCCGGGACGGCCTGTTCTACGCCGATGAGGCTGCCGGTTCTACGATGACCTGTCGTGACCGAACGAGCGAACACGACCGGACGCACGACCACACGCCGCGGCTGGACCCTGCACGGCGACGGACGTCGCATCAACCCCGGTGCGGTGGTCGCACCGCACGAGCGACTGTCGTGGCCGCGCACCATCGGCATCGGGATGCAGCACGTCATCGCGATGTTCGGCGCCACCCTGCTCGTGCCGACGATCACGGGCTTCCCCGTCACGACCACGCTGCTGTTCTCCGGTATCGGCACCGCGCTGTTCCTGATCATCACGCGCGGCCGGGTGCCCAGCTATCTCGGTTCGTCTTTCGCGTTCATCGCGCCGCTCAGCGCCTCGGCCGGTTCCGGTCCGGCAGCGCAGCTCGGCGGGATCGTCGCCGTCGGCATCGTGCTGGTGCTTGTCGGCCTCGTGGTCAAGGCGGCGGGTTCGCGCATCATCGACGCGGTCATGCCGCCGGTGGTCACCGGGGCGATCGTCGCCCTCATCGGCCTCAACCTCGC
Organism: Rhodococcus sp. 2G; assembly: GCF_001886355.1. Lineage (NCBI taxonomy): Bacteria > Bacillati > Actinomycetota > Actinomycetes > Mycobacteriales > Nocardiaceae > Rhodococcus > Rhodococcus sp. 2G. The sequence continues at coordinate 1,342,925 of NZ_CP018063.1, forward strand.
GCCGACGGCCACCGGATCGTTCGAAGCCCAACCGCTCGTCGCCACGATCACGCTCGTGGTCACACTGCTCGTGACGGTGGTCGGCCCGGGCATGCTCGGCCGCCTCGGCATCCTCGTCGGTGTGATCGTCGGATGGATCTTCGCGGCGTTCACCGGGGCGATCGCGTCCGAGCGCATCGACGCCATGCGCGACGCGGCGTGGTTCGGTCTGCCCGATCTGCACGGCCCCACTTTCGAACTGTCGGTCGTGCTGTTGGCGCTGCCCGTCGTCGTCGTGCTGGTCGCGGAGAACGTAGGCCATGTCAAGGCGGTCGCCGCGATGACCGGTCGAAACCTCGACGACATGGCCGGCAATGCGCTCATCGCCGACGGCCTTGCGACCACCCTCGCGGGTGCGGGCGGCGGCTCGGGCACGACCACCTATGCCGAGAACATCGGCGTCATGGCGGCCACGCGCGTGTACTCGACCGCTGCATACGCCGTTGCGGCGGTCACCGCCGTCGTGCTGGCCTTCTCGCCGAAGTTCGGTGCGCTGGTGTTCACCGTGCCCGAGGGCGTCCTCGGCGGCGCGACCCTCGTGCTCTACGGCCTGATCGGCATCCTCGGTGTCCGCATCTGGACGGAGGCGAAGGTCGACTTCACGGATCCGGTCAACCTCACGGTCGCGGCCGCGGCGCTCGTCGCCGGCATCGGCGACCTGACCTTGTCGATCGGCTCGGTCGAACTCGGCGGTATCGCCTGGGGTTCGATCGGCATCCTCGTCGCGTACCCGCTGCTGCGCAGACTCGCGGATCTGCGCCGCTGACCGGAACCCGGCGCATCGGCCGACACCGACCCGTGCCCGCGGGTCGTTCGATACCGACGCGTACCCGCCGGGGTCGTCCGGGTCACAAAATGCGCTCGGTTGTGTCAGCGTCACCGCGCCCTCGTCTGCATACCGTGAGTATGTCGAACGACGTCTCACACAGGAGCGCAGATGCAACGCACCCTTTTCGAGCCCGAGCACGACCTCTTCCGGGAGTCGTACCGGAAGTTCCTCGAACAGGAGGTGGCCCCCTTCCACGAGCAGTGGGAGAAGGACAAGATCGTCGACCGTGAGGTGTGGAAGAAGGCCGGCGCGCAGGGCTTCCTCGGCATGGCGGTGCCGGAGGAGTACGGCGGCGGTGGCATGGACGACTTCCGCTACAACGCCATCATGGCCGAGGAGACCACCAAGCTGGGCTTCAGCGGTCTGGGCTTCATGCTGCACAACGATGTCGTCGCTCCCTACCTGCTCGAGCTCGCCAACGAGGAGCAGAAGAAGCGTTGGCTCCCGGGCTTCTGTTCGGGTGAGCTGATCACGGCCATCGCGATGACCGAGCCGGGCACCGGCAGCGACCTGCAGGGCATCAAGACCCGCGCGGTGCGCGACGGTGACGACTGGGTCCTCAACGGCGCCAAGACGTTCATCACCAACGGCATCCACTCCGATCTGGTGATCGTCGTCGCATGCACCGACCCGGAGAAGGGCGCCCAGGGCTTCTCGCTGCTCGTCGTCGAGCGCGGCATGCCGGGCTTCGAGCGGGGACGCAACCTCGACAAGATCGGCCTCGACGCGCAGGACACAGCGGAGCTCAGCTTCAACGACGTTCGCGTCCCGGCGGCCAACCTCCTCGGCCAGGAGGGCATGGGCTTCATCTACCTGATGCAGAACCTGCCGCAGGAACGTCTCGCGATCGCCGTCGTCGCCGCTGCTGCGATGGAGCGCGTGCTCGACGACACGATCCAGTACTGCCGCGACCGCAAGGCGTTCGGCAAGCCGATCGGCAAGTTCCAGAACACCCGCTTCGAGCTCGCCGAGCTCGCCACCGAGACCCAGCTGGCCCGGGTGTTCGTGGACCGGTGCATCGAGCTGCTGAACGAGAAGAAGCTCACCGTCCAGGAGGCCGCGATGGCCAAGTACTGGACCACCGACAAGCAGGTCGAGCTGATCGACCGCTGCCTGCAGCTGCACGGTGGCTACGGCTACATGCGCGAGTACCCGGTCGCCAAGGCGTACCTCGATGCCCGCGTGCAGAAGATCTACGGCGGCACGAACGAGATCATGAAGGAAGTCATCGGGCGCGGCCTCAACGTCTGAGGCACGTACGAGAAGGTCGGGGTGGCTCCGCTGTGCGGAGCCACCCCGGTCTCGTTCGTCTCCGGTGGCCCGGGGATCAGATCTTGCGGACGACCGTGACGACCTTGCCGAGGACGACTGCGTCGTTGCCCGGGATGGGTTCGAACATCGGGTTGTGCGGCATGAGCCAGACGTCGCCGTCGACCCGCTTGAACGTCTTGACGGTGGCCTCGCCGTCGAGCATCGCGGCGACGATATCGCCGTTGTCGGCGACGTTCTGCTGCCGGACGACCACCCAGTCGCCGTCGCAGATGGCTGCGTCGATCATCGACTGGCCGACGACCTTGAGCAGGAACAGCGAGCCCTGACCGACGAGTTCGCGCGGCAGCGGGAAGACATCCTCGACCGATTCCTCGGCCAGGATCGGACCACCGGCAGCGATCCGGCCGACGACGGGAACCATTGCCGCCGAAGGGATGTCGTCGGTCGACGAGCCGGCGACCACCTCGGGCGAGGACTCGGGTGCGGGGGTGGGCTCGAGACCGCGGACGTCCACGGCACGCGGACGGTTCGGATCCCGGCGCAGGAAGCCCTTCCGTTCGAGCGTGCGCAGCTGGTGTGCGACGGAGGATGTGGAGTTGAGGCCGACGGCGTCGCCGATCTCACGGATGCTCGGCGGGTATCCCCGTTCGCTGACGGAATCGCGGATGACCTCGAGCACACGACGCTGACGCTCGGTGAGGCTCGCGGTGGGATCGTCCGTCGCGGGTCCGCCCCGGCGGGCTGTGGATGTTCCGTCCGCCTTCATCGTGACCTCCGTGCGGCGAGTGTCGGATGGGTTGCAAGTTGCCTTTCGAATCTATCGAGATCCCGCGCGTATATCAAACAGATGTTCGAGATTCACCCTCCGAGGAGCTGCCGTCAGGCTGTGACTCGTGATAGAACATTCGAACAGACTTTCGTTCGAACACATGATCGAGTGGTCGGACGGGGTCGGAAGGCCACGCACAGCGACACGGACGGGGTCGGAAGACCACGCACAGCGACACGGAGGATTTCCGATGAGCAGAGCGGTTCGGATCGACACGGCGGTTCCGGTGGGTACGGCGCGACAGGGCGCGGTGGTCCGAACCGGTGCCTCAGTCCGGACGAGCACGGCAGAGCGGACCGTCGTGGGCCCGCCGGGAGCAGGTGCGCCCGGGGCGGCGGCATATCGCATCCGGCCGATCGCGACGTCGACGCTGCACCATCGCACCCGTGTCCCGGCGCGGACGAGACCGCGCGTCGCCGCGCCCTCGCGGGAACCCCTGCACCGCCGTTCGGAGATCGCACCGCGCAGTCGCCGGCCTGCGAAGGGGACGAGTTGGCGGCAGATGGCCACGACGGTGCTCCTCACCGCGCTCGCGACCACGATGCTCCTCGTGCTCGCCCACGTGCGCACCGATGAGGTGATCTCGCAGAGCGCCGGCACCACGGTCGTGCGAGAGGGGGAGGGCCTGGAGGCCTTGGCCGCTCGCATGTGGCCCGACGTCCCGGTCGACGTCACGGTCGCGAGGATCGCCGACCTCAACTCGCTCGACGGTACGGCCGTGCAGGCCGGAAGCCGCCTCCTCTTGCCGGATTCCAGCCGGGAATGAGGGCGTCGTGGCCCCGCCCGACCCGCGATCCGCTCCCGAGCCGGACAGGCGGGTATTGTCTAACACTGTCAGTCACACCACTCCGTGTGGTTGCGGCGGTGTCGGCCCACTCGCGGGTGGAGACGGTTCCGGTCGGGAGACATCGCTTCGGCGCCGACGTCGCGACCCGCACGGGCACGACGAAGGAACCGACATGTACTGCCCGTATTGCCGCCATCCCGATTCCCGGGTGGTCGATTCGCGCGAGGCAGACGAGGGTGCCGCGATCCGTCGTCGGCGAGCGTGTCCCGAATGCGGACGCCGCTTCACCACAGTCGAGACGGCCGTGCTGTCCGTCGTCAAGCGCAGCGGCGTGACCGAGCCGTTCAGCCGCGAGAAGGTCGTGCGCGGCGTGGCCCGCGCCTGCCAGGGGCGCGATGTCGACAACGACGCACTCAACAAGCTCGCGCAGCAGGTCGAGGACGCGGTGCGGGCGAAGGGCTCACCCGAGGTCCCGAGCCACGAGGTCGGACTGGCGATCCTCGGACCCCTACGCGATCTCGACGAGGTTGCCTATCTTCGATTCGCCTCGGTCTACCGTTCCTTCAGCTCCGCAGAGGATTTCGAACGCGAGATCCAGGAACTGCGCGAGCACAAGAAGTCCTGCTCGGTCGAGGCCGACTGAGCGGCCCGGTCGAAGCCGACCGCACGCCGGCCGGTCCGGTCGCTACCGGATCCCGTCGATCGCCTTCAGGACGCGCTTCTCCGACACCGGGATCCGCGTTCCGAGACCCTGCGCGAACAGGCTCACGCGCAGTTCCTCGATCATCCAGTAGATCTCGACCACCTCGGGCGCGGCGCGCCGTTCCTCCGGCAGTCGTGCGAGTAGCTTGTCGTAGGCGCCGTAGACGCGATCGAGCACATCCATTCCCGCGGCATCGCGATGCGCACTCGCCGGCAACGCCTCCAGGCGTTGCGCGGCCGCGGTGAGATAGCGCGGCAGGTCGGCGATCCGCCGCGACCCCAGATCGGTGACGAAGCCGGGGAACAGCAACGACTGCAGCTGTTCGCGTACGTCGTCGGCAGCCTCGCCGTTCGACCGATCGAGGAGCACACCCACCTCGTGGGCGCGGGACAGCACGGGCACAACCGCTTTCAACAGGCGGGCCACGCGCCCCGGCAGGTGTGACCGCACCGTGGCCGCGAGCGCCTCGAACTCCTCGGGTGTGCGCACGCGAGTTCCGTGCGCGGCGATGAGTTCGTCCACCGCGCAGGCACGGCAGTCCTCGATCAGCGCTTCGAACGATCCGTCGGGGTTCCGCCCGAGCGCGAGCCGCTCCATGTTGGTCAGCCCCGAGGTCACGGCCCTCGCCTTCGTCGGTGCCGACGACAGAAGCAGGGCACGCAACCCCTGACGCGTCGCGTTCTGCTGGGCCTGCGGTGTGCTGAGCACGCGCACCGCGACGCCGTCCTTCTCCGCGACCAGGGCAGGGTAACCGGTGACCTTCCGGCCGCCGACCTCGCGGGTGACGGTCTCCGGCAGGTTCCCGAGGGTCTCGGCCGTCCACACCACCGCCGCGGGACGTTCGGTGCCCGCAGCGGCGCGCGAGACCTCCGCTTCGACCCGCGGAGCCAACTTCTTCCGCAGGGCCGCCAGGCTCTTGCTGCGGCCGAGCACGGTGCCGCGCTCGTCGACCGCGGCGAAGGTCATCCGCAGATGGTCGGGCAACGCACCGGTATCGAAGTCCGAGGGCTCGATCGTGCACCGGCCGAGCCGGGACAGCTCGCGGGCCATCGCATTGACGAGCGGTTCGGAGCGCGGCGTCACCGAGGCGAGGGCGGCCGCTGCGAAATCGGGAGCCGGTACGACCTGCCTCCGGAGGTGTTTCGGCAGGGTCTTGATGAGGGCCGTGACCAGCTCGGTCCGCATCCCGGGTACCAGCCAGTCGAAACCGACGGACTTGAGGTTCGCGAGCAGCGCGACGGGGACGCGGGCGGTGACACCGTCCTCCTCCGTGCCCGGCTCGAACTGGTAGGTGAGGGGGAACTGGATCTCGCCCTGGCGCCACGCGTCCGGATAGTCGCCCTCGAGCACCGAGGCGGCGTCCTGGTTCACCACGGTGTCCGGCGTGAACGTCAGCAGGTCGGGTTGCTGCCTGCGGGTCTTCTTCCACCACGTGTCGAAGTGCCGGGCCGAGATCGCCTCCGGGCCGACCCGCTGGTCGTAGAAGTCGAACAGGGTCTCGTCGTCGACGACGATGTCGCGCCGGCGCGCACGGTGTTCGAGTTCCTCGACGTCCTCGAGCAGCGCCCGGTTGTCGTGGAAGAACTTGTGCTGCGTGCGCCATTCGCCTTGCACGAGGGCGTGGCGGATGAACAGTTCGCGCGAGACCTCCGGATCGATCCGTCCGTACGGCACGGGACGCTGGGCGACCAGGGGGATGCCGTAGAGCGTGACGCGTTCGTAGGCCATCGCCGACTCGCGGCGCGTCGACCAGTGCGGCTCCGAGTAGGTGCGCTTGACCAGGTGCGGAGCGAGCTTCTCGACCCATTCGGGTTCGATGCGCGCGGCCGTCCGCGCCCACAGTCGTGAGGTCTCCACGAGTTCGGCGGCCATGACCCAGCGCGGAGGCTTCTTGAACAACGACGATCCCGGGAAGACGGCGAACCGTGCGCCGCGGGCACCGAGGAAGTCGCGCTTGTCGCCCTCGCGAAGACCGATGTGCGACAGCAGACCTGCAAGCAGGGACTTGTGGACGTCGTCGGGATTCACGTCGCGGTGGTGCGTCTGCCAGCCCATGTCGACAGTGATCTGACGGAGCTGCCCCTGCAGGTCCTGCCACTCACGGATCCGCAACCAGTGCAGGAACTCGTCGCGGCACAACCTGCGGAACCTGCTCGACGACAGTTCCCGCCGTTGCTCCTTCAGGTAGTCCCACAATCGCAGGAAGGCCAGGAAGTCCGAGCCCTCGACCGCGAACCGGGCGTGCTTCTCGTCGGCGGCCTGCTGGAACTCGGTCGGGCGTTCGCGCACGTCCTGGATCGACAGGGCCGCGACGATGATGAGCACCTCGCGCAGACATCCGTTCCGGTGGCCCTCGACGATCATGCGGGCCATGCGCGGATCGACGGGCAGGCGGGCGATCTCGCGGCCCGTCGCGGTCAGGCGCGGCGTCTCGCCCTTCTTGGCGGGTTCGAGCGCGCCGAGCTCCTCGAGCAGAGCGATGCCGTCGCGGATCGCGCGGGGATCCGGGGCCTCCACGAACGGGAACGCCTCGATGTCGCCGAGCCCGAGCGCCGTCATCTGCAACACTACCGACGCGAGGTTGGTGCGCAGGATCTCGGGCTCGGTGAACTCCGGCCGGCCGTCGAAGTCGTCCTCCGAGTACAGACGGATGCAGATGCCGTCGGCGACACGACCGCACCGTCCGGCGCGCTGCCGCGCCGAGGCCTGCGAGATCGGCTCGATCGGCAGTCGCTGCACCTTCGTCCGCACCGAGTACCGCGAGATACGTGCGGTGCCGGGGTCGACGACGTAGCGGATGCCGGGAACCGTCAGGGACGTCTCGGCGACGTTGGTGGACAACACGACCCGCCGGCCCGTGTGCGGTGCGAAGACCCGGTGCTGTTCGGCCGCCGACAGGCGTCCGTAGAGCGGGAGGATCTCGGTGTTGCGGAGCTTGCGGTCGCGCAGGGCGTCGGCGGTATCGCGGATCTCGCGCTCGCCGGAGAGGAAGACCAGGATGTCGCCGTCGCCCTCACACTGGAGTTCCTCGACGGCCTCGCACACCGCGTCGACGGGGTCGCGGTCGACCAGCGTGTCGCCCACCTCGACGGTCAGCGGCCGGTAACGCACCTCGACGGGATAGGTGCGGCCGGAGACCTCCACGATGGGGGCAGGCGTGCCGTTCGCGTCGGCGAAGTGGCGCGCGAAACGTTCGGGGTCGATCGTCGCCGAGGTGATGATCACCTTCAGGTCGGGGCGACGCGGAAGCAGCTGCGCGAGGTAGCCGAGCAGGAAGTCGATGTTGAGGCTGCGCTCGTGCGCCTCGTCGATGATGAGCGTGTCGTACCGCCGCAGCAGGCGGTCGCGCTGGATCTCGGCGAGGAGGATGCCGTCGGTCATCAGCTTGACGAGTGTCGACTCGGTGACCTGATCGTTGAAGCGCACCGTGTATCCGACGGCGTCGCCGAGCTCGGTGTCCAGTTCCTCCGCGAGTCGCTCGGCGACGGCGCGCGCGGCGATACGGCGCGGCTGCGTGTGGCCGATCAGGCCGCGAACCCCGCGCCCGAGTTCGAGGCAGATCTTCGGGATCTGCGTCGTCTTGCCCGAACCGGTCTCACCGGCGACCACCACGACCTGGTGGTCGCGGATCGCGGCGGCGATGTCGTCCTTGCGCTGCGAGACCGGTAGGTCCTCGGGATAACGGATCTCCGGGACCGACGACGCACGGGACGCGAGCCGGGCGCGGGCGGTCTCGATCTCGGCGGCGACCTCGGTCAGCGCCTCGCCGCCCCGCGCCCGGTCGAGCCTGCGACGGAGGCGCTTCTCGTCGCGGAGGGAGACCTCGGACAGGGCAGCGCGCAGTTCGCGACGATTCGGGGCGGGGGAGATGGACATGCTGATCACACAGCCTAGCGAAACGACCCGGTCTGGGCCGGTCGGGGAGGGCAGGCAGGCCAGGTGGTCAGCCCGCCAGAGCACGCACCCGGCCGATCACTTCACCGAAGATCTCCCGGTACGGGCGTGGACCGTGAAGTGGGTGAACCCGTAGCGCTCCCGGCTGTGCAGGATCTGCCCGGCCATCTCGTCGACCGTCCCGATCAGCACGAACGGCGAGTCGAGCAGGTCGTCGGCCTCGGCCGCGGTGGCGATGCGGAACGTCCCCGGTGGCCTCCCCGGCAGCAGGACGGCACCCGCGACACTCACGATGTCGGCGTGGGCGGCGACGACGGAAAAGATCCGGTCGCGGTGCCTCCGACGATCAGGGGCGGGCCGTAGCCGCCGAATCCGCGCCGCTGCACCGGACGGAGCACGGGCAGGTCGAATGCTTCGCGCAACGCCGCCTGCTCGTCGAAACCGGGCCCGGTGAACGATCGCTGCAGTTCCTGCACGGTGGATTCGAGACGCTCGGCGCGCTCGTCGAAGCGTTCCCACTCGATCCCGGCCGCCTCGAACTCCCATCTCATGTGTCCCCTGCTCCGAGGCCGATCTCGAGCCGGCCGCCGGTGAGCACATCGGTGGTCGCGATCTCGCGAGCGAGCAGTGCCCGATTCCAGGAACCGGCATCGAGCACCATCGTGCCGACCCGCAGACGCTCGGTGGCACCGGCGGCGGCGACCAGGACGGGGAACGACGTGGGGACACCGAGATGGTCGGCCGCGTACACCGCGTCGAAACCCGCGTCCTCGACGGCGCGGCACCAGCGAACGAACGCATCGGGAGACCCGACCTCGAAGATGTTGACGGAGAAGCGGAACTCGGTCATGGCACCCGGGTGGCGGGTACGGGTCTCCGGCGCCAGAGTCGTTTCCTCCGCATACGATGACGGGTGTCGTGATCGTCGTGGACGGGAGTTGGTCGTGGGTGCGTTGTGGCACGGATTCGCCGATATGGGCGCGATCGAACGGGACGGCGCATTCGTCGTGTCGCGCGGGGAAGGCGCATACATCTGGGACGACGCCGGCAAACGCTACCTCGACGCCACCGCCGGACTGTGGTTCACCAATGTCGGTCACGGCCGCACCGAGATCGGCGAGGCGATCGCAGCGCAGGTCGCCAAACTCGCCCACTACTCGAACTTCGGCGACCTGACCTCCGAGCCCGCCGTCGAACTCGCCGAGCGTCTCGCGGGGGTCGCCCCGGTTCCGGGCAGCAAGATCTTCTTCACCTCGGGCGGATCCGACTCCGTCGACTCGGCGGCCAAGCTCGCGCGACGGTACTGGCAGGAGGTCGGGAAGCCCGGCAAGCGGCTGCTGGTCTCGCGCGAGAAGGCGTACCACGGCATGCATGTCGGCGGCACCTCGCTCGCCGGTATCCCCGTCAACGGTGAGGGCTACGGTCGCCTGTGGGAGGACACCGCGCGGGTTGCGTGGGACGACGCCAAGGCGCTGCTCGAACTCATCGATTCGGTCGGTGCCGACTCCATCGCGGCCTTCTTCTGCGAACCCGTCATCGGTGCGGGCGGGGTGTACCTGCCGCCGGACGGCTATCTCGCCGAGATCCGCGACATCTGCCGCGACCACGACATCCTGTTCGTCGTCGACGAGGTGGTCACCGGCTTCGGTCGTATCGGTGGTTCGTGGTTCGCGTCGTCGCGATTCGACCTGGAGCCCGACATGGTCACCACTGCCAAGGGACTCACCTCCGGCTACCTGCCGATGGGCGCCCTGTTCGTCGCTCCGCGGGTCGCCGAACCGTTCTTCGCCGGAGGCGTGTGGTGGCGCCACGGATACACCTACGGCGGGCATGCTGCAGCCGCAGCGGCCGCCCTCGCCAACCTCGACATCATCGAGCGTGAGAATCTGCTCGCCGAGGCGGCGCGGATCGAGCGGACGCTGCACGAGAAGCTCGCTCCGCTGGCGGACCACCCGCGGGTGGCGGAGGTGCGCAGCGGCCTCGGTGCGGTGGCGGCCGTGCAGCTCGCCGATCCGTCCGAGGCGCTCGGTTTCGTCAAGACCCTGCGGCAGCATGGGATCTCGGGACGCGCGGCCGGTCAGGGCGCGATGCAGATCTCCCCGTCGTTCGTGATGACCGACGAGCAGATCACCGATCTCGCCGACGGAATCGCCGCAGCACTCGGCTGATCTTTTCCTTCGGCCCGATCGGTACCTCGGCGAGGGGGAGTTCGGCGCTGCCGTCGCGTGCGGCGAGCGAACGGGCATAGCGTTCGTGCAGCACCGACCGCACCTCGTCTGGGCTGTAGTTCCGTCGTTGCCGCTCGTTGCGGGCGGCGACGGCACCGGTCGCCGCGACTCCCACGATCCCGGCGAGTCCGACGAGTTTCCACCACTTGCCACCGCGCAGTGCCATGCGGACGACCCTAGCGGTCCGTCGGGGTCATGGGGACGACCCCAGCGGCCGTCGGGCATGGCAGGCTGACGGCATGGACACTTCGTCGGCAGAGCGGTCCGCCGGTGCGCGTTCGCGTCTCACCCTCGACGAGGCCGTGGCGACGACCCGCACGGGGGACCTGTGGATCTTCCGCGGCGCCACCCCGGCCGACCGAGCAATCCAGACGCTGACCAACGCACCGGTGAACCACGTGGGGATGACGGTCGCGCTCGAGGACCTGCCGCCGCTGATGTGGCACGCCGAGCTCGGACGCAGTCTCCCGGACATGTGGACCGGGCGGCACCAGCGCGGCGTGCAGTTGCACGACCTGCGCAGTGCGGTGCAGGTGTGGGCCGCGCGTTACGGGCAGCGCGGTTGGTTGCGGCAGATCTCGGTGGCGGTCACCCCGGACCAGGAGGATCAGCTGCTGCGTACGATCGCGAGGCTCGACGGCACACCGTTCCCGTCGACGACGAAACTCACGGGGCGATGGTTCGCGGGCCGGCTCCCACGTCGTCGCCGGGCGGCCGTACCGTCCGGTGGGCTCGAGAGCGCGTACTGCGCCGAAGTGGTGGGGCTGACGCTGGAGGAGATGGGGTTGCTGCGGCAACGGCACCGGGGGAGCAACTGGTACGACCCCGGCCGGTTCTGGAGCGGCGACCGGCTGCCGCTCGCTCCCGGTGTGGAGTTCGGTGGCGAGATCGAGGTCGTGCTCGACGAGGACGACCTCGCTGCCGGAAGAGCGGCGGGCTCGGCGTCGTAGGACCTGGCCGTCGGCGCAGCGAGCGCCCGTCTCGTGGTCGACGCACGACCGTCCGATAGCTGCGAAAGGTAGAAGCGATAGGTCGCACTACACTGATAGGCGTGACCGATCAGAGCTACCAGCCCACCCTCTCGCAGCTGCGTGCCTTCGTCGCGGTGGCCACCTACCGCCACTTCGGCACGGCAGCAGCGCGACTCGAGGTCAGCCAGCCCACCCTGTCCCAGGGGCTGGCGGCTCTCGAGAACGGCCTCGGCGTCCAGCTCATCGAGCGGAGCACCCGCCGCGTGCTCGTGACACCGGTGGGAGCGCGCCTGCTTCCCTACGCGGAGGTGGTGCTCGACGCCGCCGACGGCTTCGTCGACGCGGCTGCAGGAGTGTCCGACGGACTCTCGGGCCCGCTGCGGGTGGGCCTGATCCCCACCGTCGCGCCCTACGTCCTGCCCGAGATCCTGCCCGCACTCGACCGGGCGATGCCGGCGCTGTCGCTGCAGGTCGTCGAGGACCAGACCGCGCGTCTCCTCGACGCCCTGCGCGCCGGAACCCTCGACGTCGCCGTCCTCGCCCTGCCCGCAGACGTCTCGGGTGTCATCGAAGTGCCGCTGTACGACGAGGATTTCGTCCTCGTCCTGCCGACCGGACACGAACTCGCCGGGCGCACCGACCTCTCGGTCTCCGCGCTCGACGACGCACAACTGCTGCTGCTCGACGAAGGCCACTGCCTGCGCGACCAGACACTCGACCTGTGCCGGTCCATCGACGCGCGACCGGCACTCGGCGACACCCGCGCGACCTCCCTGTCCACCGTGGTGCGCTGCGTCGCAGGACGATTGGGCATCACCCTCGTCCCGGCCTCCGCGGTCGCCGTCGAAACTGCCCGGGGAGACCTCGAGGTCGCGCACTTCGCGGACCCGGCACCCGGCCGCCGGATCGGGCTGGTGTTCCGCTCGTCGTCCCCACGCGGAGGCGACTACCGCATCCTCGCCGAGACCATCCGCGGCTGCGTCCCGCCGACCTGCCGCCCCGTCTCCTGACGAAGACCCCCTCAGCGCCGACCACGCCGGGGCTTCCCGGGGCGCTTCCGCGCGGACGTCCCCGCCCGGCGGGACGTCTTGGGCTCGGGCGCGCGGCGCTTCGGGGTCGAGCCCTTGCGTTCGCCGCGACGCGAGGTGCCGCCCGACTCGGCGTCCGGCTCGGAATCGCTGCGGCCACGGGAACTGTTGGCCGTCCGTCCCCGGACGATGCCCACGAACTCGTCGACGTGATCGGTCGTCCGGTCGGTGACCCACACGAGACCCACCTGGGACGCGGGCGCGTCGACGACGGGACGGTAGGTCAGGTCGCGGCGGTGGTGCAGGCGGGCGAGCGACTGCGGCGTGACGAGCACACCCACCTCCGAGGCGACGTGCGAGATCGCGTCCTCGGTGGTCGCGGGCCGCTCGAACGCCTCCTCACCGGGTAGGGCGACCCAGTCGAGCACGTCGTCGAGCGGATGCAGCACCGTCTCGTCGGCGAGGTCGGACACCGACACCTCGTTGACCGCCGCGAACACGTGCTCCTTGGGCACCACTACGACGGAGACCTCGGTGTAGAGCGGGATGACCGACAGGCCGTCCCGCTGCAGCGGCAGGCGCAGCAGCGCGATGTCGGCGACGTCCTCGCGTAACGGATCCGCACCGGCCGTGGGTTCGACGGGGACCAGTTCGATCGGGACGTCCGGCATCCGCTCGTTCCACACCCGCACCCACTTCGCGGGGGTGACACCCGGGACGTAGGCCAAGCGGAAGGGTTGCACGGTCGGTTCGCTCACCGAGTCAGGCTACCGCTCCCGAGGTCCGCCGCCTGCGACGATCAGCCCTCGACGATCTCGAACTCGTCGAACACCACTTCACCGGCCGCATCGGACTCGCGGAGGTTCACCTCGCCGATCAACGCCCAGCCGTGATCGCCCTGCGGATCGTGCAGGGTCTGACGCACCCGCCACAACTCGGGACCCATCTCGACGGTGAACAGCAGCGGTCCACGCGCGTCGGGGCCGGTACCGATCTCGTCGTACTCGTCGAAGTACAGCTCGAGCAGGTCCTCCCAGTCCTCGGCGTCGAGACCGTCGCCGAGGGCCGCGAGTTCGTCCCAGCGTCGACGCGAGGCCAGTTCGACCCGCTTGAACATCGCGTTGCGGACCATGACCTTGAACGCGCGGACGTTCGCGGACAACGGGCGAGGGGAGTCGACGCCGAACGCGATCTGCTGGTCGTCGGATTCCACCCCGGGATGGGTGAGGGACTCCCACTCGTCGAGCAACGATGAGTCGACCTGCCGGATCAGCTCGCCGAGCCACTCGATGATGTCCTCGAGTTCCTCCGTGCGCGCGGCGTCCGGCACCGTCTGCCGCAGCGCACGGTAGGCGTCGGCGAGATAGCGCAGGACCAGCCCCTCGGAGCGGGCCAGGCCGTAGTGCGAGACCATCTCGGAGAAGGTCATGCTGCGCTCGATCATGTCGCGCACCACCGACTTCGGGGACAGGGGGAACTCCGACACCCAGGGATGCCCACCCCGGTACGTCTCGAAGGCCGGCTCGAGCAGCTCCACCAGCGGCTTGGGCCAGGTGATCTCCTCGAGCAGTTCCATCCGCTCGTCGTACTCGATGCCGTCGGCCTTCATCTGTGCGACGGCCTCACCGCGTGCGGCATGCTGCTGCGCCATGAGCACCTGACGGGGATCGTCGAGGGTCGATTCGATGACCGACACCACATCGAGCGCGTAGGTGGGGGAGTCGACGTCGAGCAGTTCGATCGCTGCGAGGGCGAACGGCGACAGCGGCTGGTTGAGCGCGAAGTCGCGTTGCAGGTCGACGGTGAGGCGGGCCCGGCGCCCGAACTCGTCGGGCTCGTCGAGTTGCTGCACCACACCCGCTTGGAGCAGGCCCCGGTACAGCGAGATCGCCTTGAGGATGTGCTTGCGCTGCGCCGGACGGGGTTCGTGGTTGTCCTCGAGCAGATGCCGCATCGCGTCGAAGCAGTTGCCCGGTCGCGCAATGACGTTGAGCAGCATCGAGTTGCTCACCGAGAACCGCGACTGCAGCGGTTCGGGCGACGCCGCGATCAGCTTGTCGAAGGTGCCCTCACCCCACGAGACGAACCCTTCGGGTGCCTTCTTACGCTGCACCTTCCGGCGCTTCTTCGGGTCGTCCCCGGCCTTGGCGAGGGCCCGGACGTTCTCGATCTCGTGCTCGGGGGCCTGTACGACGACGGTGCCCATCGTGTCGTATCCCGCGCGGCCTGCGCGACCGGCGATCTGGTGGAACTCGCGCGCCTTGAGCTGCCGGGTGCGGGTGCCGTCGAACTTCGTCAGGCCCGTGAGCAACACGGTGCGGATCGGCACGTTGATGCCGACGCCGAGCGTGTCGGTTCCGCAGATGACCTTCAGGAGCCCGTCCTGCGCGAGCTTCTCGATCAGGCGCCGGTACTTCGGCAGCATGCCCGCATGGTGCACACCGATACCGTGCCGGACGAGACGCGAGAGGGTCTTGCCGAAGCCGGTGGAGAACCGGAAGTCGCCCAGCGCGGTGGCGATCGCCTCCTTCTCGGCCTTCGTGCACATGTTCACGCTGGTCAGGGCCTGGGCGCGCTCGAGGGCCGCGGCCTGGGTGAAGTGCACGACGTAGACGGGTGCCTGATGCGTGGTGACGAGTTCTTCGATCGCTTCACCGATGGGTGCCTGCGAGTACGAGAAGGTCAACGGGACGGGTCGTTCGGAGCCCGAGACCTCCACCGTCGGCCGTCCGGTGCGGCGGGTCAGATCCTTCTGTAGGAAGGTCACGTCGCCGAGCGTCGCGGACATGAGCAGGAACTGCGCGTGCGGCAACTCGATGAGCGGAACCTGCCACGCCCACCCGCGGTCGGGTTCGGAGTAGAAGTGGAACTCGTCCATCACGACCTGGCCGATGTCGGAGTCCGGTCCTTCGCGCAACGCGAGATTCGCGACGATCTCGGCGGTCGCGCAGATGATCGGCGCTCCGGCGTTGACCGATGCGTCGCCGGTCATCATGCCGACCTTGTCGGCACCGAAGACGTCACACAGGGCGAAGAACTTCTCGCTCACGAGCGCCTTGATAGGGGCGGTGTAGAAGGTTCGCTTCCCGGCAGCGAGCGCGAAGAAGTGCGCGCCGAGCGCTACCATCGACTTTCCCGAGCCGGTGGGCGTGGCGAGGATGACGTTGGAGCCGGCGACGAGCTCCATGAGTGCTTCCTCCTGCGCCGGATACAGCGAGATGCTACGATCCGTCGTCCAGGTGGTGAACGCGTCGAACAGCGCGTCGTCGTCGACGGGGTCGGGTATCAGATCGGGAAGCAGCACTTCTCCAGGCTAGTCGGAAGGACCCGACCCACCGCCGCGGGTCGCGTGGCCCGGCGTGTAGTGCAGGTCAGGTGGCGCTGCGCTCGTCCGAACCCATCGCGCCGAGCACCGCCATGCGGGTCTCCGGGCCACCGCTGATCTGCGACTCGCTCACACCCGACACGAGGAGCCGGCGCCAGCGGTCGAGGTCGAACTCCAGGGGAGCGGTGGTCTGCAGGAAGTTCTCGACCACCCGCAGGAAGCGCAGCGGGTCGTCGCGGAACGGGAAGTGGCCGGAGCCCCGGAAGATCTCGAGACGTGAACCGGGCATGGCCGAATGCGCGAGATAGGCGTGGGCGATGGGGATGACGCTGTCGTGATCGCCCCAGATGAGCTGGACGGGAAGGTTTTCCGTCAGATAACAGCGGTCGAGCATGGTCACCACCTGACCGCGCCAGTCGACCACCGCGCGCAGCGTGCGCAAATACGCTTCGTAGGCCGTGGGGTCGGGGAGGTTCCCCAGTACGCGCACCAGATCCGAGGTGTCGTGCAGCAGGGCACCGGGCCTCAGTGGCGATCCGTTGACCCGGTTCAGCATCGCGCCGGCAGCGCGCAGGACGGGCATCGCCCCGGGCAGTCGCAGGACCCGCAGCGCTTCGCTGACGATCGGCACCGAGATCAGCCGCAGGGCAAAATGGACGTCCTTGGTGACCCCGCCGGACGCGACGAGCACCAGACGCTCGACCATGTGCGGGAACTGGTAGGCGAACTGCATCGCCACCCCGCCGCCGAGCGAATGGCCGATCACCGTGACCGATTCGATCCCGAGGACCGACAGCAGGTCGCGCATACCGTTCGCGTAGGCGGCCACCGAGTAGTCGGCCCGCGGCTTGTCGGATCGACCGTGCCCGAGCAGGTCGGGGGCGATCACGGTGTACTTCTCCGCCAGGTGCGGGATCACGTCCTGCCAGGTCGACGAGTCGTCACCGATTCCGTGTACGAGCAGCAGTGCGGGACCGCTTCCGGCCAGGCGGAACGCGCGTCGGTAACCGTGGATCGTGCGGAACACGATGCGGGGTTCGTTGTCCGGAACCGGGCGGAGCGTCCGGGCGCGCGGTGGAACCATGAGCGTCTCCTGCGACGTCGGTGATCGCGTGGTGGTAGTCAGGCTGCCCGACCCGTGGCCGAGAACCGGACACACCTACCACTGTGGCATGTCGCCGAAGCGTACATGTCTGTATGTGACGTCGACAACGACGATTGTGACGATCATGAAACATCCGGCGAACCCGCCGTGGTGTCAACGCGGAGCGGAATCGTCCCCGTCGTCCGGGTCGAACTCGCCGAATCCGCCGTCGCCGGTTCCTCCGTCGTCCGGACCGGGGAGATCGCCGCCGGGACCGGCGCCGCGCCGGTCGTATTCGGCGAGGAACCGCTCGAACTCCGCCCCGATCTCCTCACCCGTCGGCAGACTCTCGTCGGTCGGCAGGGGAGAGGTCTGCTGTTCCTGGGCGGCGACGTAGCTGTCGTATTGCCGCTCGAGCGCGTGCACCACGCCGAGGACCTCGGCATTGTCCTCGATGTGCTCGTCGATCTGCTCCCGCACCCGCGCCGCGGCCTCACCGAGCGCCTGCAGAGACAGCTCGAGGCCGCCGACCTCTGCGACGTTCGTCAGCAGCGTCTCGGCGGCCGCCGGATAGTCGGTCTGGGCGAGATAGTGCGGCACGTGCACGGAGAAGCCTACGGACTCGTGCCCGTGCTGGCCCATGCGGTATTCGAGCAGCGACGACACTCCCGCGGGCACCTGGAGCTCGCCCGACCAACGGTGGTGCCCCGCGATGAGGTCCTTGTTCGTCGAGTGCGCGGTGACCGCCAACGGCCGGGTGTGCGGGATCGCCATGGGGATCGCGTTGAGTCCGATGGTCCGCCGCACCCCGAACTGCTCGGCGAGCAACCGCACCGCGGTGATGAAACGCTCCCACTTCAGATCCGGCTCGGCACCCGCGAGCAGTAGGAACGGGGTGCCGGCCTCATCGATGAGCGCGTACAGGTTCAGTTCGGGCTCGGCGTAGTCCGAGAAGTGGTCGGCCTCGAACGTCATGAGCGGCCGACGCGACCGGTAGTCGATCAGTTCGTCGACGGCGAACGACGCGACGAGCTCGGTCTCCAGACTCTCGCGCAGGTGCGTGGTCGCCAGGCGCACCGCGTGTCCCGCGTCGGCGAAACCTTCGAGACCGTGCACGAGGACCGGCCCCTCACCTTCCGGGGAGGTGAGCTGCGGAGCCGGGAATTCCAGCTCGTACATGCGGGACTGTTCGTCCATCTGCGAACCACTCCGATCACACTTCGTCTCGGCATCTCCGCCGGGGTCACCCGACGTGGCATGGTGGTGTTCGAGTCTAATCGACGCTACGACGACCGATTCCGGGGCGCACATCCTGCCCGACGTCGACGACCGAGGGAGGTTCGGGTGACCCGACGCGACACTCGTCCGAGGCGCCGCGCATCGGCCGCCCGAAGCGCGGTGGCGACAGCGTGCCTGATGCTCGCATCCGCCTGCTCCCAGACCGTCTCCGGCGACCCCCGGCCCGAACCGGCAGCCCTGACGGGAACCGCGCCTGCACCTGCACCCGCGATTGTCCGGGCACCGGGCGAGCTGGTGCTTCCTCCCGAACGTTTTCCCGAACCGTACGTCGCGGTGGTCCTCCCACCGGAGGCCGTGGCGCAGGCAGCGCCCGACCTGACCGGGATCCAGCCCGGCTCGAAGGTCGATCCGGGCGGATGTCTGCCGCCCGCGCAGAATTACGGCCCCGAGAGCACCGCCATGGTGGTCGGTACCGACAACGCCAGTCGCGCGACGATCAGTGTCGAGGTCACCCGTTCCGCTCCGGACGTCGGCGAGTACCGCACCTATCTCACCGAGTGCTCGCAGGTGGACGCCACCGTGCGGGGGATCACCTCGACCGTCTCGACCGTCCTCGGCGACGATCCCGCCATAGCCGTCGACGGGGCCGAGACGCTGGCCCTGACCCGCACGGTCGACTCCGGCAGGGGATCGGGTGGCATGACGCAGTCGATGGCCGCGCGGATCGCGCAGATCGGGGACGTGCGTGTGACGGTCACGTACCTGTCCTTCGACGCGGCGCCGCCCGACGCCGACAATCTCGACCTCGTGTTCCGGGAGGCCGTCGACTTCGCCGCCCGCCCCTGACGGGGCCGGGCGCGCACCCTAACAGCGTTCACCGACGGGATCGTCCGTTCGGCACGGGTCGACGATGCCGGTCGCGGAGTTGTCCACAGCCGGCCGGTTCATCCCCAGAAGGCCGCGGAACGACCCCGGGAGTCGCTTTCCGCTCGGGCCGATGGGCCACGGTTCGAGCATGACAACTTCCACGCCTTCGTCGTCGCATCCCCTCCGTCTCACCGATGTCGGTGACGTGATCGCCGCCCTGCCCGCCCTCATGGGCTTCCCGCCGATGCGTTCGATCGTCGTGATGTGCCTGACCCCGACGGGTGACGCTCCGACCCGCCCGAACGGGAAGGTGGCGAGTATCGGCGCCGTGATGCGGCACGACCTCGTCCTGCCCCGGCCCGGAGAGTCGGTCCCGGAACCCATGCGCGCGGCGTTCCGGCGCTTCTGCGCCGTCTGTGCCCGCGAGGGCGCGGAATCTGTGGTGGCCGTTCTCGTGGACGACGATCTCATCGACCGGCACGATCCGGTGATCGCCGACGTGTGCAGGCTCGTCGACGACTTCGCCGACCATCTCGACGCCGTCGGCATCGACCTGGCGGGGGTGTACGCGCTACCGGAGATCACCGGTGGAGCGACCTGGTTCGTGCCCGGCCAGAACATCACCGGCAGCGTGGCCGATCCCGGGTCCTCGGTGGTCGCGGTGGCCCGGGTGTTCGAGGGCAGCCCGATCCGCGGCTCCCGCACCGAGCTCGCCGCACTGCTCGCGCCGTATCCGCCGGCGGTGAGGCAGGAGGTCGCGCGGTGTATCGACGAGGTCGTCGAGACCCGCGACCGCGAGTACGAACGCTGTGCCCGCGAGGGCGGCGGCGAACGCGCCGACCGTCTCGAACTCGAAACCGTGCTCGCACACATCGAGACGTACGCCGGCGGAACGGATCCCAGCGCGTCCGACATCGCCGAGCTGGCCGTCCTGCTCGCCAACCGCACGGTGCGCGACGCCGCCATGGGACTTGCGACCGGACCGCTCGCACGGCCGGCGGAGCGTCTGTGGACCGAGCTCGCCCGGGCCCTGCCCGATCCCGAGCGGGCCGATGCCGCCGCGCTTGTCGGCTTCGGCGCTTACGTGCGCGGCGACGGTCCGCTCGCCGGGGTCGCGCTCGCAGCGGCCCTCGAATCCGATCCCCGCCACCGGCTTTCGGATCTGCTCGACCAGGCCCTGCAGGCGGGACTGCGTCCCGAGTCGATCCGTGGCCTCGCGGAGACCGGACACGAGATCGCGGCGCGGCTGGGACTCGAACTGCCGCGCGGCGACGAACCGTCCTGAACCGGAGCCGTGTCCTCGATCAGCGTCGAGCAGCGTGCAGCCGGTCGCCGAGAGACCGGGTGAACTCCCACGCATCGGAGACGATCTCGTCGAGATCGGTGTGCTGGGGGTTCCACCCGAGCTCGGAGATCGCGCGGCTGCTCGAGGCGATGAGCACGGCCGGATCACCGGCACGGCGCGGCGCGTCGACCGCTGCGATCGGCAGGCCCGTGACTCGCTCGCACGCCGAGATGACCTCGCGGACGGTGAAGCCCTCTCCGCTGCCGAGGTTGTAGATGCCGTGGCGGCCGGGTTCGGACTTCGTCAGTGCCAGTACGTGGGCGTCGGCGAGATCCTTGACGTGGATGTAGTCGCGCACCGCGGTGCCGTCCTTGGTCGGCCAGTCGGTGCCGAAGACCGAGATGTGATCGCGCACACCGAGAGCGACCTGCAGCACGAGTGGGATCAGATGCGTCTCGACGACCCGGTTCTCCCCGGCACCGCCGTAGGCGCCGGCGACGTTGAAGTACCGCAGACTCGTCGCCGCGAGACCGTGAGCGTGCGCGTACGAGGAGATCGCATGATCGATGGCGAGCTTCGACGCACCGTACGGGTTGGTCGGCCGGGTGGGCGCGTCCTCGGTGATCGGCACGCTGTCGGGTTCGCCGTAGGTCGCGGCGGTGGAGGAGAACACCAACCGTGGGGTACCCGAGCGGCGGACGGCCTCGAGCAGGGCCAGGGTGGTCACCACGTTGCCTTGCCAGTACTTCTCGGGGAACTCCACCGACTCGCCGACGAGGGACTGTGCACCGAAGTGGAGGACGCCGTCGAAACGGGATCCGGAGAGCAGTTCGTCGGCGACGGCCGCGATGTCGCCCTCGACGAACTCGGCACCGGTGGGCACCGCTTCGGCGTTCCCGGTGGACAGGTCGTCGACGACCACGACGTCGTGGCCCTGCTCGAGCAACACGGTCGTGCACACGCTGCCCACATAGCCGGCGCCGCCGGTCACCAGAAGTCTCACGCTGGACATCCCCTTTTCGCACGCCCGTACCGGACATGCGAAAAGGGGCCTGGGTCAGACCTGCTTCACCTGCACGGCGTGGGCCATCTCGTCGGAAAGCTCGAAGCTGTCGTGACCGGCCACGGTGATGGACACCGAGCCCGGTCGCGTCTCGACTGTAACCCGCGCGTCCGGGACCACACCGGCCTCACGCAGTCGCGCGATGACCTCGGGGTCGGACTGGACGTACTCCGCGAGCCGGCGTACCACGACCGCGGTCGGCTTGCCGTGCGGGATGTCCGTCAACCGCACCAGCTTCTCGTCGAGGACCGCCGTGCGGTCGAGGCCGAGCTGGGCCAGTCCTGGAATGGGGTTGCCGTAGGGGGAGGTGGTCGGGTTGTTGAGCACCTCCACGAGACGGCGCTCGACCTCCTCGCTCATCACGTGTTCCCAGCGGCATGCCTCGGCGTGCACGTTCTCCCAGTCGAGACCGATCACGTCCACGAGAAGCCGTTCCGCGAGCCGGTGCTTGCGCATGACCGAGACCGCGAGATCGCGGCCCTTCTCGGTGAGCTGCAGGTGGCGGTCGCCGGCGACCCGGAGCAGGCCGTCGCGTTCCATGCGGGCCACGGTCTGGCTGACCGTCGGTCCGCTCTGTTCGAGGCGCTCGGCAATACGCGCGCGCAGCGGCACCACGCCTTCCTCTTCCAAGTCGTAGATGGTCCGGAGATACATCTCCGTTGTATCGACCAGGTCCTTCACTCTCACACCCCTTCGTCTGGGCCGATTCTAACCGTGCGAACAGGACGGTGGGGGCGCCCTCCGAGGCTCGCATGTCCGTGGGTGGACCAGTAGCGTCTGTGTCCATGACCACGAGCTCCACCGCGGCGGGCGGTACGACACAGCTGAGCGGCGATCGGATAGTGGTGTGGAGCCCCGACTACCTCGACTACCGATGGGGTCCGACACATCCGATGAACCCCACGCGTCTCGATCTCACGATGGCGCTGTCCCGCAGTCTCGGTCTCCTCGAAGGCGTCGAGACGGTCCGCCCGTCCCCTGCGGACGACACCGATCTGCTGCGCATCCACACCTCGTCCTACGTCGACGCGGTCAAGCGCGCGGGCTCCGCTCCGGAGGGAGCGGCACCCCCGGCCGACGCACCCCACGGTCTCGGCACCGAGGACAACCCGATCTTCCCCCGTATGCACGAGGCCAGCGCGACGCTCGCCGGGGGAACCCTCGCGGCCGCACGCGAGATCGCGAGCGGCCGGGCCCGCCGTGCGGTGAGCATCGGGGGCGGCATGCACCACGCGATGGCCGACTGGGCCGCCGGGTTCTGCGTCTACAACGACGCCGCCATCGCGATCTCGTGGCTGCTCGACCACGGCTACGACCGCATCGCCTACATCGACGTCGACGCCCACCACGGCGACGGTGTGCAGCACGCATTCCTCGGCGATCCCCGCGTCCTGACCATCTCCCTGCACCAGCATCCCGCGACACTGTGGCCCAACACCGGGTGGTCCAGCGAGGTCGGTTCGGGTCCGGCCGAGGGCACCGCGATCAATCTGCCGGTACTGCCGGGCACCGTGGACGCGTTGTGGTTGCGCGCCTTCCATGCCGTCGTGCCGGGCGCGGTCGCGGCGTTCCGCCCCCAGATACTCATCAGTCAGTGCGGTGCCGACAGCCACCGCGAGGACCCTCTGGCCGATCTCTCCCTGACCGTCGACGGCCAGCGCGCGTCGTATCTCGCGATGCGCGATCTCGCCGACCGCTACTGCGAGGGTCGCTGGCTCGCCGTGGGCGGCGGCGGTTACGGCCTCGTGCGGGTGGTGCCGCGCGCGTGGACCCACCTGATCGCCGCGGCGCTGGACCGCGAGATCGACCTGAGCACCCCGGTTCCGGCGGACTGGAGCGAGCGCGTCGGCGCTCTCGCTCCGAGCGTCGAACTGCCCACGGTCATGGGGGAGGGCTCCGACGTCTCGTACCTGCCGTGGGACGGTCCCGGTGGCACACCGGAAACGGGGATCGCGTCCCTGGACCGCGCACTGACCCGCATCGATTCGGCGATCATCGCCACGAGGCGGGCGGCCTTCCCGCTGCTCGGCCTGGACCCGGAGGACCCCCGTGACTGACCGGCAGAATCCCTCGGCGGCACCGGACTCCGCGTCTGCGACGGGCGCGGCCCCCGCGCAGGGTGCCGGGACGACAGGGGAGACCGACCCCGCGCGCGAGGCGGCGCTGGCGCGCGCCCGCGACTATCCGCGGCACTGGGTCGCCGACGTGCTGGCCTCGGACGGCGGTGTCGTACACCTGCGGCCGATCGTCCCCGAGGACGCTGACGCGATCGTCGCCTTTCACAGCAAACTGTCCGAACGCACCCGCTATCTGCGGTACTTCGGTCCGTACCCGACGATCTCGAAGAAGGACCTGTTCAACTCCACGGTCGTCGACCACAAGTCCCGGGTGGCGTTCGTCGCGGTGCTCGGCGACGAGATCATCGCCGTCGGGCGGTACGAGGGACTCTCGCACGAGGGCGACGGTCTCTCCGCCGAGGTGGCCTTCACCGTCGCCGACGCTCACCAGGGACGCGGTCTCGGTCCGATCTTGCTCGAACATCTCGCCGGCGCGGCCGCCGAGAACGGACTGCACACCTTCGTCGCCGAGGTCCTCGCCGAGAACCGGCACATGATCACGGTCTTCCGGGAAGCCGGCTACCAGGTCAGCCGCAGCTTCGAAGGGGGAGTCGTCCGGCTCGAGTTCGCGATCGACCCCACCGAAGCCCTCGTCTCGGTCCGCAACGCCCGCGAACGCGCCGCCGAGGCGCGCAGCGTGCGCAACATCCTCGGTCCCGGCAGTGTCGCCGTCATCGGTGCCTCCACCGACAGCCGCAAGGTGGGCAACGCCGTGCTGGTGAACATGCTGCGCAGCGGGTTCACCGGGCCGGTCTACCCGGTCAACGCCGAACACCGGTCCGTCCGAGGTGTCCGCGCCTACCCGACCGTCCGCGACATCCCCGATGAGATCGATCTCGCGGTCGCCGCCGTCCCCGCCGAATCGATCGACTCGGTGCTCGACGACTGTCTCGCGAAGGGTGTCAAGGCCCTGCTCGTCGTCTCGTCCGGTTTCGGCGAGACCGGACCGGAGGGTCGCGACGCCGAGCGGCGGCTCACGCTGGCCGCGCGGTCGCACGGTATGCGACTCATCGGGCCGAATGCTCTCGGTGTCGCCAACAACGATCCCGCCATCCGACTCAACGCGACCCTCGCGCCCGTGCTCCCGGCGTCCGGCAACGTCGGTTTCTTCTGCCAGTCCGGCGCCCTCGGCATCGCGATCCTCGACGAGGCCGCCAAGACGGGTGTCGGACTGTCGTCCTTCGTCTCGGCCGGCAACCGCGCCGACCTGTCCGGCAACGACCTGCTGCAGTACTGGGACACCGATCCTGCCACCGAAGTGGTGCTGCTGTATCTGGAGAGTTTCGGCAACCCGCGCAAGTTCTCGCGCATCGCGCGGCGGGTGGCGCGCAGCAAACCGATCGTCGCCGTCAAGAGCGGCCGCCACGCGGTGCCGCCGGCGCTCGCCGCCCGGACGGGGGAGATGGACGACACCATCGTGCGGTACCTGTTCGAGCAGGCCGGTGTCGTCCAGGTCGAGTCCATCGGCCAACTCTTCGACTCGGCCCTGCTGTTCGGTTACCAGCCGCTGCCCGCGGGTCCCCGCGTCGCCGTGGTCGGCAACTCCACCGCCCTGGGTCTGCTCGCCGTCGACGCCGCCCGCGGCCAGGGTCTGCAGGCACCGGACGCGGTAGATCTCGGCGCGCAGGCGTCGCCCGAGGAATTCGCCGAAGCCGTCGCCCGGGCGCTCGACTCACCCGATGTCGACTCGGTGATCGCGGTCTTCGTCCCGCCGGTCGCCGTCGACGTCCAGCCCTACGCGCAGGCCCTGCGCGACGCCGTCGCCGGGTCGGAGAAGCCGGTGGTCACGACCTTCCTGGCGACCGAGGGTATCCCCGACGTCCTGGCCGTGCGCGGACCGGACGGCAACCCGACCCGCGGATCCGTGCCGTCCTATCCCGGTCCGGAACGAGCGGCGCTCGCCCTGGGGCGGGCGTGGCGGTACGCGAAATGGCGCAGTCGTCCGCCCTCGCAGGTCGTGCGACCGGCGGGCATCGATCCCGAGCGCGCCCGTGCGCTCGTGGACGGCTGGCTCGAGACGACTCCCGAGGGTCGCTACCTGTCGGATACCGAGGCGGCCCTGCTGCTGTCCTGCTACGGAGTCGAGGTCGCGGACTTCCGCGCCGTCACCACCGAGGAGGAGGCGGTCGCGGCGGCGGACGAGATCGGCTTCCCCGTGGCGGTCAAGGCCACCGGTGCGCAGTGGCGGCACCGGCCCGATCTGACCGGGGTCCGGCTCGATCTCGTCGACGCCGATTCGGTACGGATCGCCTATTGCGACCTGGCCGCGGTGTCGGGGGAGCCGTTGATGCACGTGCAGCGGATGGCCCACAAGGGCATCGGTTGCGCGATCCGTGTGCAGGACGACCCGTCGTTCGGTTCGCTCATCTCGTTCGGTCTCGCCGGTGTGATCTCCGACCTGCTCGGCGACCGCGCCTACCGGGTTCTTCCGCTCACGGAGGACGAGGCGGTCGAGTTGATCGACGCGCCGAAGGCGGCGCCGTTGCTCTCGGGCTATCGCAATGCCGCACCGGTGAACAAGCCGGCACTCGTCGACTTCGTCCAGAGGATCTCGGCGCTCGCCGACGACCTGCCCGAGGTGCGCGAACTGGTGTGCGAACCGGTCCTGGCCTCGGTGGTGGGAGCCGAACTCACCGACGCGCACGTGCGGATCGGGCCCGAACCGCACCCGCTCGACCTCGGACCGCGCCGTCTGCGCTGACGGCAGTCCGGCGGCCGAACACCTGCCGGAGAAGGCCCCCCGACGGCAACGATCCCCGAGAACCCAGCCCGGTTCTCGGGGATCGGATACCGCTGACGCGCCCGGTCAGCTGGCGTAGGCGCGAAGGCGCTCGGCGCGGTCTCCTTCGCGGAGCTTGGCCATCACTTCGCGTTCGATCTGCCGGACACGCTCACGGGACAGCCCGAAGAGCTTGCCGATCTGATCGAGGGTGCGGGGCTGGCCGTCGTCGAGGCCGTAGCGCAGCCGGATGACCTGCTGTTCGCGCTCGTCGAGCGTCGCGAGGACGCTGCGGACGTCGCTGTGCAGGAGTCCGGCGATGACGGCGGTCTCGGCGGACGTCGCCTCGGCGTCCTCGATGAAGTCGCCCAGCGGGGCCTCCTCGTCGTTGCCGACGGGCATGTCGAGGCTCACCGGGTCGCGGCTGTGGTCGAGCAGGTCGGCGATCTTCTCGACGGGGATACCCGACTCGTTGGCGAGTTCCTCGTCGGTCGCCTCGCGGCCGAGCTGCTGGTGCAGCTCACGCTTGATGCGGGCTAGCTTGTTGACCTGTTCGACGAGGTGGACGGGGAGCCGGATCGTGCGGCTCTGGTCGGCCATTCCGCGGGTGATGGCCTGACGGATCCACCATGTCGCGTAGGTCGAGAACTTGAAGCCCTTCGCGTAGTCGAACTTCTCCATCGCGCGGATCAGGCCGAGGTTGCCCTCCTGGATGAGGTCCAGCAGGGGCATACCGCGTCCGGTGTAACGCTTCGCCAGCGAGACGACGAGGCGCAGATTCGCCTCGAGCAGGTGGCTGCGAGCGGCCTGTCCTTCGCGGACGATGATCGCGAGGTCGCGCTTCTTCGCCGCCGACAGACGCTTCTTCGTCTCGAGCAGGTGCTTGGCATACAGGCCGGCCTCGATCCGCTTGGCCAATTCCACCTCGTCGGCTGCGGTGAGCAGAGCGGTCCGTCCGATGCCGTTCAGGTAGACGCGAACGAGATCGGCTGCGGGGCTCTGACCGTCCAGGTCGGAATCGAAGCGAGCGGTGGTTTCGGGGCGTGCCATGACGTGCCTCCTCATCGGTGGTGTCTCACAGGGTTCAACGACCGGCGAAGCGGTGGAGTTCCCGTCGGTCTCGGAGTACCACCGCGCTGACCTGCACTAACCCGATGAGCTCCTGAGAAGTTGCTGAGAGAACCGAATCGTGGAACCTCAGGAACGCCCCGGAGGGGGTCAGACGGGCTCGATCAACCCGTGCCGAACCAAGCCGTGCACGAGGCCGATCGATTGCGTGAGGAGGTCGTCCTCGTCCTCGCCGTGCGCGGCCGCGAGCAGCGACACGAGATCCCCGAGCGGAAGACCGTCGGCGCGCATGCCGCCGAGCAGGGCGGCCGCGAGGTCGTCCACCTCGTGCTGCCAGGCCGGACCGCCACCGCGATGCACCCGCACGACCACCTGGTCCCACCCGTCCTCGCCGGGCAGGTGCACCCGCTCGAGGGCCGTGTCGGGCCGCACCGCGAAACGGGCGTCGAGCACCTCGTGCGTACGCAGCCAGTCGAGGCGCCGGAAGTAGTCGACCGCCTCGTCGCCCAGCGCGTCGGTGAACGCGTGCCGCAGATCCTCGGCCATCACATCGGACGGCAGGTCGGTGCGGCGCAGGTAGACGAACCCGAACCCGACGCCCTCGACGCCCTGCTCCTCGAAGTGGTCGAGCCACTGCTCGGCGCGCACCGCGACCTCCGGCTCGCGTTGATCGGCGTCACCGTCTCGCAGCCACGTCCCGACGTAGAGGGCCGGATCGGCGATATCGCGCTGCACGATCCAGGCGTCGACGCCGTGTGACGGCAGCCACGATGCGACGCGGGTCCGCCAGTCCTCGCCCTCGACGTGCACCCAGGACGCGAGCATCGCGGCGGTGCCGCCGGGATTCAGGTGTTCGGCGGCCTGCGAGATCATGAGCCGGCTGGCGCCGTCGAGGTCGAGACCGGAATCGCGGTAGCTGTGCTCGACACGTCCGGCGCTCACCACGAACGGTGGGTTCGCGACGATGCGGTCGAAGGTCCGGCCGGCGACCGGCTCGAACCACGACCCCTCGAGAAGATCGATGTCGATCTCGTTCAGCGCGGCGCTCGCGGCGGCCAGGGTCAGGCAGCGGGGGTTGATGTCGGTCGCGGTGACCTCGTCCGCGTGGTCCGCGGCGCGGATCGCCTGCACCCCGCAACCGGTGCCGAGATCGAGCACCGAACCGACCCGATCGGTCGGGGTGGCCTGCAGCAGCGACAGGGAGGCCTGACCGACGCCGAGGACGTGATCGGGGCGGGTCGGGACGGGCCGGATCGAGCCGTCGAGATCGGACAGCACCCAGCGGCTGCCGGTCCCGGCGTCGAGGGGCCGCAGGTCGAGAGCGGCCCGCACGCCGTCGCCGTCGCGTTCGACGAGTCCCGCCTGCACGGCCTGCTCCGTCGTCACCGGAGCGAGAGCCTGCGCGACCTCGTCCTCGGGGCAGGTGTCCTGGAGGAGGAACAGCCGCACGAGCACGCCGAGATCGCCCGCACCGCGCGCGATGCGCCGGGCAGGGACGGGTTCGCTACGCCCGAGGGCGGCGTGCGCCTCGGGGCCGAGCATTTCCCGGACGGTGTCGAGGTCGTAGCGGCACCGGATCAGTGCGGTGCGCAGAGCCGGGCAGAGAGACAGGAGAAGGTCGCGGTCCACCACGACATTCTCGCAAGCGTCCCGTCCGGGGTCCCTGTCAGCCGTCGATCACATGGTGGCGGGACGACTCGATCGCCGGGGCATCGTCGAAGCGGCCGTCCCAGCGGCTCGGTTCGTCCTTGCGGCGCGGCGGCCGGTCGTTGGCGATGAGGACGGCGATCCACGGCAGCGGGATCGACACCCCGATGATCGCCATCGAGATCCAGGGATTGGCCCATACGCCGTACGCGATCGCCGCCAGCAGCAGGGCGGGGATGCGGACCGACATGATGGTGAGGTACTTGCGAACCCGTGCTCGGTGCTGATCCTCGAGCGACGCCTCCGCCGCGGTGATCAGAACCGGGTTGTCGGGCGATCCGTTCTCGGGGGATCCGCCGAAACCGTGAGTTCTCGCCATGTCTTCCACCTTCCCACGCCGGGCCGTCGCACGCACATACACATCCGGCCCTTCCGTGCGGCATCATGGACACGTGAGCACGGATATCAAGGAACGGCCGGATACCACCACCGACGAAACGACCGACGACGACACCCCGAAGTTCTTCCACTACGTGAAGAAGAACAAGATCGCCGAGAGTGCGGTCATGGGTACCCATGTGGTCGCGCTGTGCGGTGAGGTCTTTCCGGTGACCCGGTCGCCGAAGCCCGGCTCGCCGGTGTGCCCCGAATGCAAGAAAGTCTACGACGGTTTGCGCAAGGGCGACTGAGACACCTGGTGGAATACCTCGTCGTCCGTCGCGGCGTCGGGTGATTCCGGCGACGGTCTTGCTGCCGGCGAAGACGGTGATACTGCCTCCACCGTCAACAGTTCGGTCTGGGCCGGGGGAACTTCGGATCCCCCGGCCTTGTCGTCGTGCGAGGCAGTGTCGTCGTGGGGAGCAGTGTGGTCGTGGAGGGCAGGCCGATCGTCCGGCGCCGCATCCGACTCGACGGGTTTCCCGTCGATCGGCCACGACTCGGGTTGGCGATCCCCGGGCCGGATCAGGTCCGACAGCCGGATGGTCGTGGAGCTCGTCAACCGGCGGGTGAGGTTCGTCACCGGTCCGCTGTCGGGCGACGGATCACGGGCCGACTGCTCCGCGAGCCAGATCCGCCACTGCTCCAGACGCGTGGCGCGCGCCGGCCAGAACTGTTGCACCGTGGCGTTGAACTCCGCTCCGAGGACCACGGCGAACCCCAGGAAGAACGTGAACAACAGGAACGCGATCGGGGCGGCGAGCGCACCGTAGGTGTAGCCCGTGGCCGCGACCCACGTCAGGTACCACCGCAGGATCACGCTCGACGCGAGGAAGAACACCCCGGCCAGCACCGCGCCACCGAGCAGTCGGTGCCACGGCAGTGACTTCGGCAGCGCCACCTTGTACAGGGTCGTCAGACCGATCAGCAGGAGCAGACCCACCGCGGGGAAGTAGAAGGTGTCGATGATCCGTGAGCCGACATCGAACCAGGCGTCGGGCAGCAACCGGCCGATCAGAGTGGGTCCGAGCGCGACGAGCGGCATCGTGAACACCGCCAGGATCAGGAAGATCACGTAGAGGAGCAGCCCGAAGATCCGCTGCCACACCGGGTGGCGATGGTCCTGCTGGTGGTGCGCTTCGACGATCGAATCCACGAACGTCGAGATCGCCGACGATCCTGCCCACAGCGACAACACGAAGCCCAACGACATCACGTCGGCGCGACCCCGACGGAGGACGTCCTCGACCGTGGGCTCGATGATCTGGTCGACCACGCTGTCGCTGAAGACCGAGCGGAGGAAGGTGACGGTCTTCGACGTGATGATCTCCACCGTGTCGGGACCGAACCAGCCACCGACGTAACCGAGACTGCCGAGCAGACCGAGCAACAGGGGCGGCAGTGAGAGGGTCTGCCAGAAGGCCGCGGTCGCCGCCTTGCTGAAGATCGAGTGGTCCCAGGCCGACGACAGGGTGTGCGTCACGACCTTCCAGCCCTTTCCGACCGCGCGGCGAACGCGGCCGGAGGGTGCCTGTGCGGGGGATCGTGGTGTGTCGTTCATCTACTTCCAGAATTCCTGAAGACACGCTCGCGTGCGCGCACAGGCAGGTGAGGGCCTCTCGAATTCTGCCACGCAGTCCTCGGAGAACCCGCCGACGCCGCGGCTTCGGCGGGTTCGCGGGCTCCGAGACGATAGGCTGCATGACGGTCGGCGCCCGGACGAGTGCGGTGGCACCGACCCGAGCGAAGCGGACAAGGAGCACGAGAAACCGGTGAGCACCGAAACCGTCGGACAAGCTACGACCTCCGCCCCTGTGGCCCAGCTACGTGCCTGGCAGCGCCGCGCCCTCACCAAGTACCTCGCGACGAAGCCGCGCGACTTCCTCGCCGTCGCGACCCCCGGCGCCGGTAAGACGACCTTCGCCCTCCGGGTGGCGTCGGAGCTGCTGCGCGACCGGACGGTCGACCAGATCACGGTGGTCGCCCCCACGGAGCACCTCAAGCACCAGTGGGCGGGTGCCGCGGCCCGCATCGGCATCGCGCTCGACTCGAACTTCACGAACTCCACCGGGCAGACATCGAGCGACTACCAGGGCGTCGTGGTCACCTACGCGCAGATCGCCTCGCACCCGTTCAAGCACCGTGTGCGCACGGAGGCGCGTCGCACCCTGGTGATCCTCGACGAGATCCACCACGGTGGCGACGCGAAGAGCTGGGGTGAGGGCATTCTCGAGGCGTTCGGGGACGCGACCCGCCGTCTGGCGCTGACCGGTACGCCCTTCCGCAGCGACGACAGTGCGATCCCGTTCGTGAGCTACGAACCGAACGAGGACGGTCTGCTGCAGTCCAAGGCCGACCACGCCTACGGCTACGCCGACGCACTCGCCGACGGCGTCGTGCGCCCCGTCGTATTCCTCGCGTACTCGGGCGAGGCGCGCTGGCGCACGAGTGCGGGGGAGGAGTTCACCGCGCGACTGGGAGAGCCTCTCAGCGCCGAGCAGACGGCCCGGGCGTGGCGGACGGCCCTCGATCCCCAAGGCGACTGGATTCCTGCGGTGCTGGGGGCGGCGAACACCCGTCTGCAGCAGCTGCGTGCCGGCGGCATGCCGGACGCCGGTGGGCTCGTCATCGCCACCGACCAGACCACGGCGCGTGCGTACGCGAAGATCCTCGAGTCGATCACCGGCGAGATGCCGACCGTGGTGCTCTCGGACGATCCCACCGCCTCCGACCGCATCTCGCAGTTCAGCGAGGGCAACCAGAGGTGGATGGTCGCCGTGCGCATGGTGTCCGAGGGCGTCGACGTCCCGCGACTGGCGGTGGGTGTGTACGCGACCAGCGCCTCGACCCCGTTGTTCTTCGCGCAGGCCATCGGCCGCTTCGTGCGGTCGCGCCGCAAGGGGGAGACGGCCAGTGTCTTCCTGCCGTCCGTGCCGGTGCTGCTCGAGCTCGCCAGCCAGCTCGAGGCCCAGCGCGACCACGTCCTCGGCAAGCCGCACCGGGTCAAGGAGGGCTTCGACGACGAGCTGCTCGCCGACGCGAACCGGCGCAAGGACGAGCCCGGCGAGGACGAGAAGGCCTACCACTCGCTCGGGGCGGACGCCGAGCTCGATCAGGTCATCTACGACGGATCCTCGTTCGGCACCGCGACATTCGCGGGTTCCGACGAGGAGGCCGATTATCTGGGGCTCCCGGGTCTGCTCGACGCGGAACAGATGCGGGCGCTGCTGCGTCAGCGTCAGGAACAGCAGCTGAACAAGCCGAAGGCCGAACCGGCACCCACGCCGCCGCCCCAGGTGACCGAGCGTGTCGAGACCGCCGACACCCTCGCCCAGCTCCGTCGCGAACTCAACTCGCTCGTCGCGGTCGTGCACCACCGGACCAGGAAGCCGCACGGGGTGATCCACGGCGAACTGCGTCGCCAGTGCGGTGGTCCGCCGACGGCGATGGCGACCGCCGAGCAACTGCGCGACCGGATCGCGATCCTGCGCAGTTGGTGACGACGAGAACGGGCGACCACCTCGAGGTGGTCGCCCGTTCGGTCGGGTCTCGGAACCGTGGTTCCGGACGGCGGATCACACGGTGGCGTCGGACTCGCTCACGATCGTCGCTCCGAGTTCACGGAGGCGGTCGGTGTGCTCGTTCGCGTGGTGCCCGCAGAACAACAGTTCTCCGCCGGTCGGAAGGACGGCGCGGACACGAGCGGCGGCATTGCACCGATCGCAGCGATCTGCAGCGGTCAATTTCGGGCTGGTCAACGTACCGGGCATGACTCCTCCAAACTGGCCACCGCTCATATCGGGTGCCGGGGTCTGGTCCGCCGCACCGGCCGGCGCGGTGGATCTACTCTGACAGACGATTCGTATTCACGTGTTGTTCCCCTGGATGCCCAATGGTGGCGTGTTTCACGCATCGAACAGCGAAAATGCTTCGACATGGCCGTTTTCCGCACGGTGTGTTCGCTCACAGCGCAGAGCCCGAGGGGGCCGGAAACGCCCCGGTCGGGCTGTCCGACGCACAATGACGCCATGACCGAGACCCTGCTGCACATCATCTCCCGCGACGACTGGGACCACTTCCGACCCCTCGGGGCGGTCGTGCCGGACTCCCTCGGGACCCAGGGTTTCGTCCACCTGTCGACCCCGCACCAGGTGCACCTGCCCGCCGACCGGTTGTACGCAGGCCGCACGGACCTCCTCCTGCTGCGCGTCGACCCGCTCCGTTTCGAACCCGGCGTACCGGAGGACCCGGAGTCGATGCGCTTTCCGCATCTCTACGGGCCGCTGCCCGTCGACGCGGTTGTGGAGGTGAGGCCCTACCTGCCGGGACCGGACGGTCGGTTCCCGCCCCTCGACCGGGAGCGAGCGGACGCCGTCGGTCCGGAGGACTAGTCTTTCGACCATGATCGTCGACGTGACGCCGCTTCCCGGGATCGGTGTACGCAAGGACTTCGAACTGGCCTCCGGGCGCCGCATCGGGGTGATCACCCATCGGGACGGTCACAGCGACCTCATCATCTCGAAGGCGGGCGACCCCGACGCGTGTGCGGCCTCCCTGCCTCTCACCGTCGAGGAGGCGGCGACGCTCAGCAATCTGCTCGGTGCCCCACAGCTCGTCGCCCAGTTGCGTGAGGACCACCGCGACCTGCCCGGAATCCTCACCCGCCAGCTCCACATCCACGAGGATTCGCGGTTCGACGGAGCGGTACTGGGCGACACCGCGTTGCGCACCCGCACCGGTGTGTCCGTCGTGGCCGTGATGCGTGCCGGTCAGGTCATGCCGTCCCCGACACCCGACTTCGTTCTCACGGGTGGGGACATCCTGGTGACGGTCGGAACGGCCGACGGTCTCGACGCGGCCGCCAGGATCCTGCGCAACGGCTGATCCCGCAGAATGGACACGACGACACTCGCACTCATCGAACTGGGTGCGGTGTTCTTCGGACTCGGCGTCCTCGGACGGCTCGCGGCGCGGATCGGCATGTCGCCGATCCCGTTCTATCTGATCGGCGGCCTGTGCTTCGGCAATGGTGGCTTCATCCAGCTCGGCGATATCGGGGCGTTCAGTCACATCGCCAGCGAGATCGGCGTGGTCCTGCTGCTGTTGCTGCTCGGTCTCGAGTACACCGCGAACGAGTTGATCAGCGGCCTGCGACGCTCCCGGATGGCAGGCCTGCTCGACCTCGCCCTGAACGCGGTGCCGGGAGCCGCCATCGCGCTGATCCTGGGTCTCGGACCCATCGGCGCCTTCGTGCTTGCGGGTGTCACCTACATCTCGTCGTCCGGGATCGTGGCGAAGGTCCTCGCCGATCTGGGGCGCCTCGGCAACCGCGAGACACCGGTCGTCCTGTCGATCCTCGTCTTCGAGGATCTCGCGATGGCCGTCTACCTCCCGATCCTCACTGCGATCCTGGCGGGCGTGAGTCTGCTCGGCGGCCTCGAAGCCGTCGCGATCTCACTCGGTCTCGTCACCGTGGTGTTGGTGCTGGTGGTGCGATACGGGCGCTACGTCTCGGTCGTGCTCGACAGCCCCGATCGGGAAACGCTGTTGCTCAAGCTGCTCGGCGCAGCGCTGCTGGTGGCGGGGATCGCGTCGGCCCTGCAGGTGTCCGCGGCCGTGGGCGCCTTCCTGCTGGGCATCGCCATCTCCGGTTCGACGGCACACAACGCGGTCCGGGTCCTCGAACCGCTCCGCGACCTGTTCGCCGCCATCTTCTTCGTCTTCTTCGGGCTGAACACCGATCCGACGGCGATACCGCCGGTGCTCGGCTGGGCGATCCTGCTGGCCGTGCTGACCGCGCTGACGAAGCTCGTCACCGGATGGATCGCGGCGGCCCGTCACGGTATCGCCGTGATGGGCCGGGCGCGCGCCGGGGCGGCACTCATCGCCCGGGGAGAGTTCTCCATCGTGATCGCCGGGCTGGCCGTCGCCTCCGGACACGTCGACAGTCGCCTCGCGGCGATCGCTTCGGCATACGTGATGATCACCGCCGTGCTCGGTCCGGTGGCCGCGCGGGTCGTCGAACCGGTGATGCGGTTCGCATCCACACGACTCCCCGGAGGTGACGAGCGACAGCGCCTTCCCGGAGACGAACCGGAGCTTCTCTAGCCGCCCCTTCTCCAGCGGCCTTCTTCTGCTGACCTCGGGGTCCGGAACGAAGAACGAGGGCCACCCGATCGGATGGCCCTCGTTCTTCGTGACGGATGTCAGTCGAGGTAGTCGCGCAGCACCTGCGACCGCGACGGGTGGCGCAGCTTCGACATGGTCTTCGACTCGATCTGACGGATGCGCTCGCGTGTCACGCCGTAGACCTGACCGATCTCGTCGAGGGTACGCGGCTGGCCGTCGGTGAGGCCGAAGCGCAGACGCACGACGCCCGCTTCACGCTCGGACAGGGTCTCGAGCACCGACTGCAGCTGATCCTGCAGCAGGGTGAAGGAGACGGCGTCGACGGCCACGACGGCCTCGGAGTCCTCGATGAAGTCGCCGAGCTGGCTGTCGCCCTCGTCGCCGATCGTCTGGTCGAGGGAGATGGGCTCACGCGCGTACTGCTGGATCTCCAGCACCTTCTCCGGCGTGATGTCCATTTCCTTGGCGAGCTCCTCGGGCGTGGGCTCGCGGCCCAGATCCTGGAGCAACTCGCGCTGGATACGACCGAGCTTGTTGATGACCTCGACCATGTGCACCGGGATACGGATGGTGCGGGCCTGGTCGGCCATGGCACGGGTGATGGCCTGACGGATCCACCAGGTCGCGTAGGTGGAGAACTTGTAACCCTTGGTGTAGTCGAACTTCTCGACCGCGCGGATCAGACCGAGGTTGCCTTCCTGGATCAGGTCCAGGAACGCCATGCCGCGGCCGGTGTAGCGCTTGGCGAGCGAGACGACGAGACGGAGGTTCGCCTCGAGCAGGTGGTTCTTGGCCCGGTTGCCGTCGCGGCAGATCCAGTTCAGATCGCGGCGCTGCGCGACGGGGAGCTTCTCGCCCTTCGCCGCCAGCTGCTGCAGCATGTGGGTCGCGTACAGACCGGCCTCGATGCGCTTGGCGAGCTCGACTTCCTCCTCGGCGTTGAGGAGGGCGACCTTGCCGATCTGCTTGAGGTAGGCGCGCACGGAGTCGGCCGAGGCGGTGAGCTCGGCGTCCTTGCGTGCCTGACGCAGCGCCTCGGACTCCTCCTCGTCCCAGACGAAGTCGCCCGAGGCCTTGTCCTTCTCGCTGGGCTCGTCGTCCTCGACCACCACATCCTCGGCGCCGGCGAGATCACCCTCCGAGACCTCGAGGTCTGCGAGGTCCGCTTCCTCGGTGGCGTCGAAG
Source organism: Rhodococcus sp. 2G (assembly GCF_001886355.1). Classification (NCBI taxonomy): domain Bacteria; kingdom Bacillati; phylum Actinomycetota; class Actinomycetes; order Mycobacteriales; family Nocardiaceae; genus Rhodococcus; species Rhodococcus sp. 2G. Next base: position 1,379,671 of record NZ_CP018063.1, read on the forward strand.
TCCTCGTCGCCCGAACCCGCAGCCTTCGTGGCCTTCTTTGCTGCCTTCTTCGCGGTGGTCTTCTTGGCGGCTGCCTTCTTCGCAGGAGCCTTCCTGGCGGCCGCCTTCTTCGCGGGGGCCTTCTTCGCAGCGGTCTTCTTCGCCGGCGGCTTGGCACCGGGAGCGGTGCCCTCCGCGGAGTCCGCAGCGCCTGCGACGCTCGAAGCGTCCGCAACGGGTGCCGATTCGTTGGCGGAATCAGCGGTGTGGATGTCGGTGGCTGCCACGTACGCCCTTTCGTGACGAGGTAGTGCGGCGTCGCGCCAGAGTGATTCCGGCGGAGAGGTCTGTCGGGATGAGGGCCGGTTCCGGCCTGCTGGGGACCATTGTAACGATCCCCCGGGCGGCCGATGCGCCGGACTCAGGGAGTGACACCTGTTTTCGCAGCATAAGCAGCCCCTACGATTCCCGCCGCGTTGCGCAGTTCGGCGGGGACCACCGGGGTGCGGTTGGTCAGGAGCGGGATCCACTTCTCGTGCTTGCGGCTGATGCCGCCGCCCGCGATGAACAGGTCGGGCCAGAGCAGATCCTCGAAGCGGGCGAGGACGCGCGAGACCTCCTTGGCCCACTGCTTGTACGACAGGTCGTTGCGTTCCTTGACCGACGAGGCGGCGCGGTGCTCGGCCTCCTTGCCGTCGACCTCCATGTGCCCGAACTCGGTGTTGGGCAGCAGTACACCGTTGTGCAGCACGGCCGAACCGATCCCGGTGCCGAAGGTCAGGAGGATCACCACGCCGTCGGTGTCCTTGGCGGCACCGAAGCGGTCCTCGGCGATTCCCGCGGCGTCCGCGTCGTTGAGCACCGAGACGTCCCGGCCGCCGAGCACCCGCGAGAAGAGGGATCCGGCGTCGGTCCCGATCCACGACTTGTCGATGTTGGCGGCGGTGCGGGCGACACCTCCGGTGACCACGCTCGGCAGGGTCACGCCGACGGGACCCGTCCAGCCGGCTTGTTCGACGATCTGCGCCACCGTCTTCGCCACGGCCTCGGGAGTGGACGGTTGCGGAGTGAGGATCTTGATGCGGTCGCCGACCAAGCGCCCCGTGTCGAGATCCACCACGGCACCCTTGACGCCACTTCCCCCGATGTCGACTCCGAATCCGTGGTTGACGGGAGTCGCTCGGTCCGTGGGGACGTCCTGTGCCATTGCGTACTTCCTCTCGCTGGGTGGGGCCGGCTGCTCCGCTCGTGGAAACGATAGTGCCCGGTGTCACCGGGTGCGGGGTCGGTGGCGAAACCGTCGGCACTGTGTTCGGATCGGTTCGTGCACGCACAGAGAACACTCCCCGAATCCGAGTTGTCCGCGCTGAGGGATATGGCGGTGACCGTCGCCCGTGAGGCCGCGTCCTACGTCCGTGTACGCCGGGTCGAGCTGTTCGGTCCTCCGGGCTCGGGGGAGGCCGCCCGTGTGGGGACGAAATCGACGGTGACCGATCCCGTCACCGCCGCCGACACCGAGAGTGAGGAACTCATCCGGCGCCGGCTCACGGAACTGCGGCCGGGCGACGCCTTCCTCGGCGAGGAGACCGGGGCCGACGGCGCGACGGCGACTGCCGCGAGCGGAGTCGTCTGGGTGGTCGATCCCATCGACGGCACCGTCAACTTCGTCTACGGACTCCCCGCCTCGGCGGTCTCGGTGGCCGCGCGGGTCGACGGACGCTCGGTGGCCGGTGCCGTCGTCGACATCGCCTCGGGGGAGACGTTCTCGGCGGCAGAGGGTCTCGGTGCCCATCTGGACGTCGACGGCACGCGGGTGCCGTTGCGATGCAATCCCGTGACGGATCCGCGACTGGCGCTCGTGGCGACCGGCTTCTCGTACTCGCCGGCACGACGCGCACGTCAGGGTGAGCTGGTGGCGGCGCTGCTACCGAGGGTGCGCGACATCCGGCGTGTCGGAGCGGCCGCCCTGGACCTGTGCATGGTCGCGGCCGGCAGGGTCGACGCCCACTACGAACACGGACTCGGTCCCTGGGACTGGGCGGCGGGGGCGCTCGTCGCTGCGGAAGCCGGTGCGGTGGTGCGTGTCCCGAGCGGCACCGGGGACGACGGGGAACTCACGGTCGCGGCCGCGCCGGGGATCGCGGCCGATTTCGAAACTCTGCTCGCCGAAATCGGAGCGCTCGACGCAATTCCGAATTGACCGTTTCGTCACATCATGAATTGTGGTTCGTCACCTTTTACCGCAACAGTGACGAAAAACAGGATGCACGGTCTGTGAAAAGAGATTCAGCACCGGGCATTGCGTGCGGCCGTGAGTAGATCGAGGTCGAGCGGAGCCGTCTCCTCGCCCGCCGGGACCTCGCGTAGTGCCCGCAGGACCTCTTCGGCATCCGCCCCGGGGGAGATGTCCCGGAAGTAGGTTCCCAGCGCGAGGTCGACGGTGTCGTCCTCGCGTGTGTCCTGCACCAACTCGGCGCACGGGGCGAGCAACCACACCGAGGACGCAGCAGCGCGCCCGGCCTCGCCGAAGCGGATCTGCCCCTGGCACTGCATGTTCTGGTCGACGTAGACCGGATCGTTGCCGGCCTGCACGTCGGGCGGGCTCGAGAAACCGTAATCGCTCAGCTGAGCGGCCACGTGCGTGGCCTGGCCGCGTTCGCCGTTGGCGTTGTAGACGCGCACCCGGGTGGCCGTCAGGGGAGCGGGTTCGACCTCGAGCAGCGTCGACCGGTCCACGACCTCGCCGAGCGGAGCCGGTTGCGGGCCTTCGGGGTCGGTGGCCTCGGTCGGGGGAGCGTTGCACGCCACGGTGGTCGTGACGGGCTCGGACGAGGTGAACACGGAGGACCACACGACGATCGTGCCTGCGGCGAGGACGGCACCCGCCACGGCGGCCGGGACCACCCGGCGCCGACGGAACGGGCGGCCGCGGTCATCGGTTGCGCTTCCTTCGGTGATCAGGGAAACCACGCGGCCCTGCCTCTCGTGTCATGCCGTGTTCGTCGCACTCACTGTAGAGGTCGCGGACGTGGTCGGTGGAACCGCCGACCCGAGGAAATGTCACGAGTCGTTGTGTTGTTGATGACGATTGCCAGACAATTCCCGGCGTTTCCACGCATCGATTGCATATTCGTGCGTGAGGTCGGCTATTGTTCGGCGGCCGAACCGTCCAAGAATGGGCGGTGCGGCGCGAAAACAGAGTCAATTCGGGTATGCCACAGCAATGGCACACCCGTCGGGAACTCCAACGGACGGCCGTGCGTTGCCCTGGCCGGGAGCACCGTCCGTGTCCCGGCCGGCTACCGGTACGAGTACTAGAAGGTAAGAGGAAATGGCGACTGACTACGACGCACCCCGGCGGACCGACAGCGACGATGTGTCGGAGGATTCACTCGAGGAACTGAAGGCCCGGCGCAACGAGGCCCAGTCCGCTGTGGTGGACGTCGACGAATCGGACACCGCCGAGTCCTTCGAGCTGCCCGGGGCGGATCTGTCCGGCGAAGAGCTGTCGGTGCGTGTCGTCCCGAAGCAGGCCGACGAATTCACCTGCTCGAGCTGTTTCCTGGTGCATCACCGGAGCAGACTCGCGAGCGAGGAGAACGGTGTCATGATCTGCCGGGACTGCGCAGCGTGAGGACATAGGGCAGCGTGAGGGCATAGGTGCGAAACGAGGCCGGGTGACGACGATGCGCCGTGGTCACCCGCGTCTCCCTCCTGCGTGCCCCGGCGCCGCGGCGGCCTCTGCTGTTCCCGGCATCCGGGGCCGTGTCGTATCCGGGGACCCGGTGCCCGTTCGAACAGCCCTACTTGCGGGTCGGATCGTCCTTGCGGCCCGACTCGTCGCAACCCAGCGCCGCGAGCAGTTCGGCAGGCCGCCGCGTGCTCACCAGCCAGTAGGGTGTCGGATCCTCCGGGTCGTCGAGCACGACGAGCGCCATGGTCCGCACCCAGGGACGGTGCTGGACGAACGCCGCCGGATCGAGCTGGCGGCCCATCGCGGCGCTCTTGGCCGACGCCGGAACCACCACACCCCGCGAGATCACGTCGACGGGCAGATGTGCGCGACCGACGACGAGTTCGCCGTCGACCACCTCGACCCGGCTGCGTGAGAGCCAGGTCAGGACCCAGATCGGGACCGGGAGCAGAAGGACGTAGGGAAGCCACGCGTACATCCCCGGGGCACCCATGTGCAGCTCGGCCGCGAGCAGGGCGGCCACACCGAGCCCGATCGGCCACCACCACCACGGCACCCACATCCGCTCCGAGAAGGTCGGAGCGTCGGCCGTCGGAGGTGTAGTCGGTGAGGTGCGCGAGGAACGGGACACACCGTAAGGATAGTCGCCTCGGCGGAGCGACCCGGCACGCGAGTAGTCTCGGACGACGTGACCGATCTTCCCCCCATACCGCTGCGCCGGCTCGATCCGGAGCTCCCCGTGCCCACTCGTGCCCACCCCGGTGACGCCGGTGTGGACCTGTGCACGTCGGTCGACGTGACCCTCGGCCCGGGGGAGCGGGCGCTCGTCGGCACCGGCATCGCCGTCGCGCTGCCCGTGGGCACGGTCGGCCTGATCCACCCGCGTTCGGGCCTCGCCGCCAAGTTCGGTCTGTCCGTCGTGAACACTCCCGGGACGGTCGACGCGGGCTACCGTGGAGAGATCAAGGTGTGTCTGATCAACCACGACACCGAGCGCGCCGTCGAACTCCGCCGAGGCGACCGCATCGCGCAGCTGCTCGTCCAGCGTGTCGAACTCGTCGAATTCGTCGAAGTGGACGAGCTCGACGACACGGCGCGGGGCAGCGGCGGATACGGATCGAGCGGCGGGCACGCCGGCCTCGTGAAGGAGGGTTCCTGACATGTTCGGACGACGCCGCAAGGACCGCGGGTCGAACATCGAGGCGACCGACGCCGCTTCCGCCGGCGACCTCGGCGCGTACGACGAGCCCGCCGACGAGGAGTACGACGAGTACGCCACCGGAAGTGCGGCCGATTCCGGCCCGTACGACATCGACGAGGTCGACGAGGAGACGGTGACCGCCTCCCGTCTCGACCTCGGATCCGTGCTCGTACCGCTGCCGGCCGGTGGTCAGATCCAGGTCGAGATGGCTCCGAACGGGACGCCGCAGAACGTCCATCTCGTGACCCAGTTCGGGCGCATCACGGTCTCCGCGTACGCCGCACCGAAGTCGCCGGGACAGTGGCGTGAGGTCGCCGCCGAGCTCGCGGAGACGCTGCGCAACGACAAGGCCGAGGTCAGCATCGAATCGGGGCCGTGGGGTCGCGAACTGCACGGCAGGACCGCGAACGCGGATCTCCGGTTCATCGGTGTCGACGGCTTCCGCTGGATGATCCGCTGCGTCGTCGCGGCGCCCTCGGGGAACACCGGAGCCGACTCCGAACTCGTCGGGATCGCACGGTCGGTGATCTCCGGCACCGTCGTCCGTCGCGGATCCGAACCCCATCCGGTGCGTACACCGCTGCCGATCGTGTTGCCCGAGGCACTCACCCGCCAGCTCGTCGCGGCGCAGGAGCAGCAACAGCAGGCCGCCGCGCAGCAGCAACAGCAGCCCGCTCCGCGGACGGCCCCGCCGGAACAGCCCGCCCAGCAGACGCAGCAGGTCCCGCCCGCCCGGCAGACGCCGCCGCGCCGCGGCGAATCCGGTTCGGCGATGCAGCAACTCGGTTTCTGAGGCCGGTACCGATCATCGGTTCGGGACGGGGACGATCCTGTCGAGCGCGGCGAGGCACAACCTCCCGAGCACGGAGGGGTCGTCCCCGACCTGTTCGAGTGTCACCGTCGCGAGTTCCGCGTGAGGGATCTCCCGCGACCATTGCCGCCCCACTGCGAGCGGATGAACCGCGTCGTCCACCGCGGCGGCGATACCGACCGGCACGGTCACGGCACGCAGTTCGTCGACGTCGAGTGCCCGGTAGTGTGCGGCCTCGTCCAGCGCGGACGGGAGATCGGGCCACTGGGCGCTCCACGAACGCGTCAATTCCCGGGCGAGCCAGGGCGGACTCGACGCCGTCATCGCAGCGGTGACCGTATCGAGCCCGTGGGCGCGCAGTTCGGAGGCCGTCCACCGCGCGCTCGCGGCGGCCGGCGCCTCCCGCGGATCGCCGGTCCATGCAGGTAGGGCAGCGAGGACGCCGACGACCCGGTCCGGATTGTCGTATGCCCACCTCAACGCGACGGCTGCACCGATCGACACCCCTCCGACGAGGATCGGCCCGTTCTCGGCCGCCTCGTCGAGCGCGGTGAGATAGCTCGCCACCACACCGCGCGGATCCGGATCGACGGCGATCGGGATGATGCTCCGCCGTCGGAGTTCGGCGCCGAACGCCTTCTCGGCGAAGCATGCGTCCGAACCCGTGCCGGGAAGCACGACCGCGGTGCCGGCGGTCGGGGGGACCGGGGATTCGCTGTGGGACATGCGGACGATCCTGCACCATCGAACTCCGGAGACCGCGCTCACCTGCCCGCACAGCAGGACGACCGACGGCTGCACGCGCGTGTGCACCGTGCAACTTGTATCCGGCGAGAATGGGTCTACAGTGGCGGGCGAAGAAGAGTCCGGTGGCGCGAGATCCGTGCCCCTTCCGTACAGGAGCGTGTTATGGCTTCCCCGGCCGGCTACCTGCGTCGGCTCACACGGCGGCTCACCGAGGACATCGAAGAACTCGATGCCGAGCAGATGGCCGAATCCTCGCACTCCACGGGCGCCCTACCCGTCGTCGAATGCGCCCGCGGTCAGGAAGTGACCATGTACGGACGTCTTCGCAGTGTCGAGTCGTGTTCGCGTGCCGCTGCCGCCGTCGTCGAGGCGGAGTTCTTCGACGGGACCGACTCGATCCAGCTCGTGTGGATCGGTCGTCGGCGCATTCCGGGGATCGAGCCCGGGCGTACGTTGATGGTCCGCGGTCGTGTCGGCGAACGCGACGGACGCAAGGTGATCTACAACCCCTACTACGAGCTGCGCGAGCCCGCCTGACCTCTGTGCGCGCGAAGTGGTGCCCCTGGTGCACGCAGGGTCGTACCCCTGTGCCGGATGTGGCAGGCTCGTAGGAGTGAGCGACACCAACCAGCAGACGATGCTCGAACAACTCGGTGGGATCAGCGGGTTGGTCTATTCGACGCTGCCGGTGCTGGTGTTCGTCCCCGTCAACAGCCTGTGGGGCCTCACCGTCGCCATCTGGTCCGCGCTGGGCGTCGCCCTCGCGGTGCTCGTGTGGCGCCTGATCCAGCGCACCCCGATCCAGCCCGCGATCTCGGGCTTCTTCGGAGTCGCCCTGTGTGCCTTCATCGCTCATCGCACCGGCGACGCGAAGGGATACTTCCTCTTCGGGATCTACGCGAGCCTGGTCTACGGGGGCGCATTCCTGTTGTCCGTGCTCGTCCGCAGACCGCTCGTGGGCGTGATCTGGGGGATGCTCAACGGCCAGGGATCGCGGTGGCGTTCGCATACCACCGCGGTGCGCGCCTACGACGTCGCGACCCTCGCGTGGACCCTGGTCTTCCTCGGTCGCTATCTCGTGCAGAACCACCTCTACGACGAGGACCGCACCGGCTGGCTCGCGGTGGCCCGGATCGGCATGGGCTGGCCGCTTACTGCTCTTGCCCTGCTCGTGACCCTCTGGGCGGTCCGGCGTGCCGACCGCATCGTCGAACCCGCGCCCTCGGAGACGGTCGGTGACGCGCCGGCCGACGATCCGGCGACGGACGACGGGCTGTCGAACAAGCCCCGCGACGAGCACGGCACGCACGACGGGCAGCCTCGGCTCCCCGGTCGGCACCGGCTCCGCGACTAGCTGGCTATAGGTCCTGTCAATCCTTCGTGGTGACGTGCGGTAGCGCCGTCCGAGCGGCGGACGTGGTGAGATAGCGCGGTGTGACCGGAGGCATCGACGCCGGATCGGGGTGCCGAAGCGCCCACGCTGACGTATGCGACCTCGCCGGAGGTGGGTCATCTGGCGTCGTTCGGGCTGCTGTAGTGGCGAAGGGCCGGGTGCCAAGCTAGTCACGGCGTAACCGCTGGGCGGTCCGCCATAGCGGCATCGGCATCGAGTCCGGTCCCTTCACCCCCTCCAGCGTGACACCCCCGGTCGGGCTTCGGGAAGGGGCAGCGCTCTCGGGTCCTTTCTCCAGGTCGACGTCGGCTGGTGTCTCATGGTCAGGACCAGCAGGTGGTGTCGTAGTCGTTGTGGTCACGTGTCATTGCGTAGGCGATGCGGTTGGCGCGGTGGGCCAGAGCGCAGGCGATGATCCCGCCGTGCTTGCCCCGGGCCCTCAGGCCGGCGGCATAGGCCTTCGCGGTGGGTTCGGCCTGCCACAACCCCACTCCGAGGTCGATCAGTGCCCGCCGTAGCGTGACGCTGCCTTCGCGGCTGATCCCTCCGTCGCGACGATGACCGGCAGATTCGTACTGCATCGGCGACAATCCCGACGCTCGGTAGATCTGCCGTGGCCCCGGCCACCGCTGTGGATCTCCGAGTGCGGCACCGTAGTTCGCGACGCGGACCACACCCCATCCGGGGGCGGTGGTCAACGTGGCGAAGGGAGTCCGTGGTAGCAGGGCGGCCAGTTCGGCCTCGGCCGCGGTGATCTGGGTGTCGAGATCGGTCAGCAACGCCAGATCCGCGGTCAGGATCCGGCGAGCGATCACCGCGTCGCTGGTGGGCAACGCCTCGCGGGCGGCGGTGATCAGACGCTCCGCCAGCGGGCGCTGCACCCGCAGGCCCCGATGCGCGGCGAAGCGGATCAGCCGGCTCGATCCGAGGGTGGCCAGGCGGGCCGGGTCGCTGAACTCGGCCGCGACCAGACGGCCGATTCTGGTGCCCAGTACGTCCGGCAGTGCCCGGGTCAGGCCGGGAAAGGCCCGGTCGAGTTGGCCGAGGAGCTGGTTCTTCGTCGCGGTGCGGGTGGTGACCCGCCGCATCCGGTGGGTCGCCCAAGCGGTGAGCTCACCGAGCACCCGATCGGGGTGGGTGACCGGTTGTCCTTGGCCGGTCAGGAGCAGGTCGGTGATTGCGTCGAGGTCGATGGCATCGGTCTTGATCCGACGGCGGCCGTGGATGCGGCGTTGTTCGCCGACCCGGGCGGGATTGAGTTCGAGGATCTCCCATCCCGCAGGCCAGCCAGGGTAGTCGAGCATCGGTCGGTGGTAGTGGCCGGCGGCTTCGATACCGATCTTGACCTGCGGTGACGGTGGGAAACTCTGGGTGAGTCGGTCTACGAGCAGCCTCAGGTCGGAGCGGGTCATGGCGATGTCGACCGGCCCGAACAGGCGGTGGCGGCCGGTGTCGGTCGCCGAGACCGATGCGGTGGTCTTGCCGACGTCGACGGCAACAACGATCGTGGACGGTGTGACTGGAGCGGCATGCACAGGCACGACGAACACCTCCGGAGGGTGTGTCAGCGAGGAGCGGAGCGTCCGAACGCTCGACTCCTTCGGAACGGGAACTACGACATTCCCTTCCTGACACCTCCGGAGGTGTTTGTGAAGGACTGACTCAACTCATATCAGCGGTTCACCGCCTGCCGGAGATCGTCCTCGACGTCCTCCGCCGTGACGAACAGCAGTTCGTCCCCGCCCTCGAGCGGATCGTCCGGCTGAGGGACGATCACCCGCCCGCCGCGCAGGATCGCCACGAGTGCCGTATCGCGCGGCAGTTCCAGTTTCCGGACCGGTTTCCCGGCGAGGGCGGTGGTGTCGCGCAGGGTGACCTCCACCAGGTTCGCGCCCTTGCGCAGCGTCATCAGCCGCACCAGATCGCCCACGGTGACGGCTTCCTCGACCAGCGCCGCGAGCATGCGCGGTGTGGACACCGCGACGTCCACACCCCACGATTCGTCGAACAGCCACTCGTTGCGCGGATCGTTGACGCGGGCTACGACCCGTGGAACACCGAACTCGGTGGTCGCGAGCAGGCTGAGGACCAGGTTGGCCTTGTCGTCGCCCGTCGCCGCGATCACGACGTCGTACTGCTCGAGTCCGGTGGATTCGAGCGAGCTGAGTTCGCAGGCATCGGCGTGTACCCACGTCGCGTCCGGCACGGACTCGGGTTCTACGTGGTCGAGTTTGCGCTCGATGAGCATCACCTCGTGGGCGTTGCGCAGCAGTTCCCGCGCTATCGAGCGCCCCACCGCTCCGGCGCCGGCGATCGCCACCTTCATGTGGGCTTCCTCTCGGGTGGACGGGTCAGTTCTCGTCGACCGGCGGGTTCTCGGCGTGTGTGATCGCCTCCGAGACCGAACCGGACACGGCCGCGATATAGACGGAGTCGTCGGCCTGCAGCACCGTCCTGCGGTCGGGCAGCAACCCGGTGCCGAACCGGATCAGGAACGCGACGCGCGAACCCGTGGCATCCTCGAGGTCGGTGACGCGTCGTCCGACCCACCCCTCGTGCACGTTCACCTCGGCGATGGCGACGGATCCGGTGGGATCGCGCCAGCGGGCGGTCTCGCTGTCGTGCGTGAGCGCATGCAGGAAACGGTCGGTGGTCCACGGCACGGTCGCCACGGTGGGGATGCCGAGCCGCTCGTACGCGGCGGCCCGCTTGGCGTCGTAGATTCTCGCGACGACGCGTTCGACGCCGAAGGTCTCGCGGGCCACGCGCGTCGAGATGATGTTCGAGTTGTCGCCGGACGAGACCGCCGCGAAGGCGTCGGCGTGTTCGATGCCGGCAGAGATCAGGACGTCGCGGTCGAAGCCCATGCCGAGCACGGTGCGCCCGGGGAAGTCCGGGCCGAGTCGTCCGAACGCGCTCTCATCGCGGTCGATGACCGCGACCTCGTGGCCGAGCCGGACGAGTGCGGTGGCCACCGCCGAACCGACCCGACCGCACCCCATCACCACCACGTACACCCCAGTGGACTCCGTTCCGGTCGATCTTTCCGAGACGGACCGCTGTGGACCGCCGATCCGAACGGTACCGCGTGACGATCTTCGAGAGGTCGTGACCCGGCCGAGGGGTACTTCGGGGCCGGAACCGCATAGGCTTTGCGCGTGTCCAAGCTTTCCACCGCGGCGAAGCGGCTCGTGCTGGGTCGCCCCTTCCGCAGCGACACTCTCGGGCACGAGTTGCTGCCCAAGCGCACCGCACTGCCGGTCTTCGCCTCCGACGCGCTGTCGTCGGTCGCCTACGCACCCGAGGAGATCTTCCTCGTCCTCTCCGTCGCGGGGTTGTCCGCCTACGCCTTCTCGCCGTGGATCGGACTCGCTGTCGCTTTCGTGCTCGTGATCGTGGTCGCCGGCTACCGCCAGACCGTGCGCGCCTACCCGTCCGGCGGCGGCGACTACGAGGTCGCCACGAAGAATCTCGGGCCCACGGCAGGGCTGACCGTCGGCAGTGCGCTGCTCGTCGACTACGTCCTGACGGTCGCGGTGTCGCTGTCGTCCGCGGCGGCGACGGTCGGATCGGCCGTCCCGTTCGTCGCCCGGCACAAGGTGCTCTTCGTCGTCGTCGCGATCGTGCTGCTCACCGCGGTGAATCTGCGCGGACTCCGGCGCGCCGGCCGGGCGTTCGCCGTGCTCACCTACACCTTCGTGGGCTGCATGCTGGTGATGCTCGGGGCCGGGATGTTCCGGATCTTCGTCCTCGGCGACGACCTGCGTGCGGAGTCGGCGGACTTCGAACTCGTCGCCGAGCAGACGGATCTGACCGCGCTCGCCTTCGTCCTCCTACTCGCGCGCGCCTTCTCGTCCGGTTGCGCGGCGCTAACGGGTGTCGAGGCGATCAGCACGGGGGTGCCGGCCTTCAAGAAGCCGAAGGCACGCAACGCCGCGACGACCCTGCTGGTGCTCGGTGGCATCGCCGTCACGCTGTTCCTCGGGGTGGTCTTCCTCGCCGAGCGGCTCGGTGTGGTGGTGGCCGAGCATCCCGACACCCAGCTGCGCGGTGCACCCGAGGGTTACGAGCAGAAGACGCTGCTCTCCCAGCTGGCGCACACCGTCTTCGAGGGGGTGCCGGCCGCGTTCGTCCTGATCACGATCGTCACCGCCGTGATCCTCGTGCTCGCCGCCAACACGGCCTTCAACGGATTCCCGGTGCTCGGTTCGGTTCTCGCGCAGAACCGTTACCTGCCGCGCCAGTTCCACACCCGCGGCGACCGGCTCGCCTTCAGCAACGGCATCCTCTTCCTCGCCGGGATCGCCGTCGTCTTCGTGTGGGTCTTCGAGGCCGAGGTCACCCGGCTCATCCAGCTGTACATCGTGGGTGTGTTCGTCGCGTTCAGCCTGGGGCAGGCCGGCATGGTGCGGCACTGGACGCGGGAACTGAGCACCGAGACGGATCCGTCGGCGCTGGGCCGCATGGCGCGGTCGCGGCTGATCAACGGCGTCGGGTGCGTCTCCACGTCGGTGGTGCTGCTGGTCGTGCTGACGGGCAAGTTCGTCGCCGGGGCGTGGATCGCAGTGGTGACCATGGTCGTCGCGTTCGGGCTCATGAAGGCGATCCGGCACCACTACGACACGGTCGCCGCCGAACTCGAGAGGGCGGACTGGGACGGGGTGCTGCCCAGCCGCACCCATTCGATCGTGCTCGTCTCGACCTTGCACCTGCCCACGATGCGCGCCCTCGCCTACGCGCGGGCGACCCGCCCCGACACCCTCGAGGCGATCACCGTGAACGTCGACGACGAGAGCACCCGGCGTCTCGTACTCGAATGGGAGAAGAGCGATCTCACCGTGCCGTTGAAGGTCGTCGAGTCGCCCTACCGGGAGATCACGCGGCCCGTCCTCGACTACGTCCGCCGGGTGCGGCGCGATTCTCCCCGCGACGTCGTGACCGTCTTCATCCCCGAGTACGTGGTGGGGCACTGGTGGGAGCAACTGCTCCACAACCAGAGCGCCCTGCGGCTCAAGAGCCGGCTCCTCTTCCAGCCGGGGGTGATGGTGACGAGTGTGCCCTGGCAACTGCGCTCGTCCGCGGACGCCGGTGCGGTGGGGCGGGCCGCCCCCAACGGGCAGGATCGACAGTTGGACAACGAGGAGGAACCGCGGTGAATCGTCAGGCACACCCGCGTACGGATTGGTCCGGCCGGAGGATCGAGGTGATCCTCGGCAATCCCGCCCACGGTGGTGCGTGTGTCGCGCGGTTCGAGGGGCGCGTCGTGTTCGTGCGGCACGGACTGCCGGGGGAGCGTGTCTTCGCTCGGGTCACCGAGGATCGGGGCGGGTCGTTCTGCTTCGCCGACGTGGAGGACGTGCTCGAGGCGTCCGAGGACCGCGTCGATCGGGTCTGCCCGATCTCCGGTCCGGGAGGGGCGGGTTGCTGCGACCTCGCGCACATGACCGTCGAGGCGCAACGCCGTTTCACGGGCGCGGTGGTGGCCGAGCAGCTGCGCCGGCTCGGTGGGGTGGACCGCGAGGTGACCGTCGAGGAGGTGCCGGGCGGTGCGTCCAACGGCACCCTGTGGCGCACCCGGGTCCGGCTCGCGGTGGACGTGGTGGGGAACCCGGGATACCGCCGGTACCGCAGCAACGAGGTCGTCCCGGAACTGGCGTGCCCGCAGATCGATCCGCACGCCTACGTCGGCCTCACCGATCGTGTGTGGCAGCCGGGAGCGGAGCTGCAGGTCGTACTCGACGCGGACGGCCGGCGGCACGTGGTGGAGATCGCACCTCCGGTCCTCTCGGGTGGTGCGCGACGGCAGGGCCGGCGCGGCGCGGCGTCGCGGCGGGCGGCGGTGAACGCACGCCGTCCGGAGAAGGTGATCGAAGGCTCGGGACGTGTGGTCGAGCGGGTCGGCGGACGCGAGTGGCGGTTGGCGCCGACCGGTTTCTGGCAGGCCCACCGCGGTGCCGCGTCGACCTATTCGGCTGCGGTGGCCGACTGGGCGCAGACCTCGGAGGGTGCGACGGCATGGGATCTGTACGGCGGAGTGGGGGTCTTCGCGGCCGTGCTCGCAGAGCAGGTCGGTCCGTCCGGTCGGGTGGTGTCGGTCGAGTCGTCGAAGACCGCCGTGGACGACGGGATCGAGGCGCTCGCCGACCTCGGCCGGGTGTCCTTCCGTCACGGGCGCGTGGAGCGGGTGATTCCCGATCTGCCGGCTCCCGAGGTGGTCGTCCTCGACCCGCCGCGGGCGGGGGCGGGCAAGGACGTGGTGGTCGCCGTGGCCGCAGCGGGACCGCGCCGGATCGTCCACGTGGGCTGCGATCCCGCGTCCTTCGGTCGTGACGTGGGGCTGTACCGGGACCACGGATTCGAGTTGGCGGACGTCCGGGCCTTCGCGGCGTTCCCCTCCACCCATCACGTGGAGTGCATCGGACTGTTCACCCGTTGAACCGGGTTCCCGTCGCACCCGCTCGGGGCGAGGTGTGACGAGGGCCGCATCCAATAGTTGGTGTGACGTGAAAAGAGATTGCTTGTAGTACGCAACTAATCTGTATAGTTGCATGACGTAATCAATTAGTTCACTCCGACGGAGGTTCGCTGTGCCGGAAAAGGCTCAGGCCCACGAACTCGCCGACGCCATCTTCATGTTCGGTCGCACGCTGCGCGGTGCACTCGTGCACCACGACACCGATGTGCTTCCTTCCGCGCTCGTCGCGGTGCTGTTCGTGCTCGCACGGATGGGGGAGTGCCGGCCCAGCGAGCTCGCCGTCGAAATGTGCGTCAGCCAGTCGTCGTTGAGCAGACAGATCGCCGAACTCGTCGAGCGAGGCCTCGTGGATCGACATCCCGATCCCGACGATCGTCGTGCTCATCGGGTGAGTTGTTCGGTCGCGGGTATCGAGATCCTCGACATCGTGAAGAAGCGCCGGACCGAACGGCTCTCCGCAGAACTCTCGGACTGGCACGAGGACGAGATCGCAGGCGCCATCACGACGCTCGAACGTCTCACCTCCTCCCTGGCTCCGCTCGTCATCGATACTCGAAGGACCAATTCATGACCACAGTCTCCGGACAGGGAGCGCAGCCGGATGCTCCGGCAGCCGAGGAGCAGATGACGCACCGCGAGATCCTCGTCGTGCTGTCGGGCCTCCTCGCCGCCCTCTTCACGGCGCTGCTGAGCAGCACCATCGTCTCGACCGCCCTGCCGACGATCATCGCGGATCTGAACGGCACGCAGACCCAGTACGCCTGGGTCATCACGACGGCGCTGCTGGCGAACGCCGCGTCGACGCCCATCTGGGGCAAGTTCGCCGACCTGTTCAACAAGAAGCTGCTCGTCCAGCTCGGGATCCTGGTCTTCGTGATCGGCTCGGTCCTGGCCGGTATCGCGCACAACGTGCCGGTCCTGCTCGCCGCCCGCGTGATCCAGGGCATCGGCATGGGTGGTCTGACCGCTCTCGTCGTCGCGATCATCGGCAGCATCATCCCGCCCCGCCAGCGTGGCCGGTACTCCGGCTACATGGGCGCCGTCATGGCCGTCGCCATGTCGGGTGGACCCGTGCTCGGTGGTGTCATCGTCGACCTCCTCGGCTGGCGCTGGTGCTTCTACGTCTGCGTTCCGATCGCCGTTGTCGCGCTGATCCTGCTGCAGCGCACGCTGCATGTCACGACCGTCCGCAAGGAGAACGTGAGCATCGACTGGTTCGGCGCCACGCTCATCACCGCCGCGGTGAGCGTCCTGCTCGTCTGGGTGTCCTTCGCCGGCAAGGCCGGCTACTACGAGTGGATCTCGGTCGAGTCCGCCCTGTACGTCGGTGCCGGCATCGTCCTGCTCGTCGCGACGTTGATCGTCGAGACGAAGGTCGCCGATCCGATCATCCCGCTGAAGATCGTCACCGAACGCACCACCGGTCTCGCGATCATCGCGTCCGTGGCTGTCGGTATCGGTCTGTTCGGCGCCACCACCTTCCTCGGCCAGTACTTCCAGACCTCGCGGGCCTACAGCCCGACGGTCGCCGGTCTGCTCACCATCCCGATGGTCGCCGGCACGCTCGTCTCGTCGATGCTCTCCGGTGGGCTCATCACGCGCTTCGGCAAGTGGAAGGGCTTCCTGATCGGCGGCGCGATCCTGCAGATGGTCGGTTTCGGCCTGCTCGGCACGGTCGACCACCTCACCTCGCTCACGCTGATCAGCGTGTACATCGCGATCGTGGGTCTGGGCACCGGCATGCTGATGCAGAACCTCGTCCTCGCCGTGCAGAACACCGTGAGCGTGCGCAACATCGGCGCCGCAAGCAGCTCGGTCGCCTTCTTCCGCACCTTCGGTGGTGCGATCGGTGTGTCGGTGCTCGGTTCGATCCTCGCGTCCCGTGTCGCGACGATCTCCGCCGACGGTCTCGCGAAGCTCGGTGTGGACACCTCCGGCGGCGGATCGGGTGGAAGCCTCGACTTCTCCCAGCTGCCCGAGCCGGTGGCCGAAGTCATCCGTGCCGCCTACGGCGACGCGACGGCGACCCTCTTCCTCGTGGCGGCGGCGTTCGCGGTCGTTACCCTGGTGGCAGTGGTGCTGATCCCGAACCAGGCGTTGCGCACCACCATCGACCTCGTCGAGGAGAAGTCGCCGGCCGATCGCGCCGACATCTCCTCGTGAGGGTGACCTCGCTCACCGGCGGACGATCCGTCCGCCGGTGACCAGGAGATCACGCGGAAGCGAGGCGGTGGCGGGAGACGCTCCGTTCCCGCGCTCCGTAGACTGAGGAAATCACTCGCGCGACGAGCGTGAGGCACGAGCCGGAGGGAGCTGTTCCAGTTGGGTGTTCTGTCCCGCATCCAGTCGCCCGACGATCTACGTCGACTCTCTCCTGTTGAGCTCACCGAGCTCGCGGGGGAGATCCGGGAATTCCTGGTCGAGAAGGTCGCGGCGACCGGCGGTCATCTCGGTCCCAATCTCGGCGTCGTCGAGCTGACCATCGCTCTGCACCGGGTGTTCGATTCGCCACGCGATCCGATCCTCTTCGACACCGGTCACCAGGCCTACGTCCACAAGATCCTCACCGGTCGTCGCGACGAGTTCGACGGTCTCCGGCAGAAAGGCGGGTTGTCCGGCTACCCGTGCCGCGCGGAGAGCGAACACGACTGGATCGAGTCGTCGCACGCCTCGGCGGCCCTGTCGTACGCCGACGGACTCGCCAAGGCCTATTCGCTGTCCGGACAGTCCGATCGGACCGTGGTGGCCGTGGTGGGCGACGGCGCGCTGACCGGCGGTATGTGCTGGGAGGCGCTCAACAACATCGCCGCCGGGCAGAACCGTTCGATGGTGATCGTCGTCAACGACAACGGCCGCTCCTACGCGCCCACGATCGGCGGTCTCGCCGAGCACCTCGCGGCGCTGCGCCTCAAGCCCGGCTACGAGAAGGTGCTCGACAACAGTCGGCGCATCGTCAAGCGGATCCCCTGGATCGGCTCGGCGGCCTACTCGGTGCTGCACGGCATGAAGGCCGGTGTGAAGGACGCGGTCAGCCCGCAGGTGCTCTTCACCGATCTGGGCATCAAGTATCTCGGCCCGGTCGACGGGCACGACGAGCAGGCGATGGAATCGGCGCTGCGTCGCGCGAAGGCGTACGGCGGTCCGGTCCTCGTCCACGCCGTCACCCGCAAGGGAGCGGGCTACGCGCCCGCCGAGAACCACCTCGCCGATCAGATGCACGCCACCGGCGTGATGGATCCGCGCACGGGCCGGGCGAAGTCCGCCTCCGCTCCCGACTGGACGTCGGTCTTCTCCGACGAACTCATCGCGCTGGGGGAGAAGCGGGAGGACGTCGTGGCGATCACCGCCGCGATGCCCGGACCGACCGGCCTCGCCAAGTTCGGCGAACGGTTCCCCGAGCGCACCTTCGACGTCGGCATTGCCGAACAGCACGCGGTGACGTCGGCGGCGGGTCTCGCGCTCGGCGGAATGCATCCCGTCGTCGCCGTCTACTCGACCTTCCTCAACCGCGCCTTCGACCAGTTGCTCATGGACGTCGCACTGCTTCGGCAGCCGGTCACCGTGGTGCTCGACCGGGCGGGCGTCACGGGTTCCGACGGGGCCAGTCACAACGGCATGTGGGATCTGTCCCTGCTGGGAATCGTTCCCGGCATCCGGGTCGCCGCTCCGCGCGACGGGGCGACGCTGCGAGAGGAGCTCGGTGAGGCGCTCGACGTCTCCGACGGCCCGACCGTCCTCCGGTTCCCCAAAGGCTCGGTGGGAGAAGACATCCCGGCGATCGAGCGTCTCGACGGCACGGTCGACGTGCTGCGGATGCCGCCGTCGCGGTGCGGCGACGCACTGATCGTCGCGGTCGGCGCCTTCGCCGGTCTCGCGCTCGACGTCGCCGATCGTCTTTCCAGGCATGGCATCGACGCCGCGGTCGTCGACCCGCGATGGGTGTTCCCCGTGCCCGACGCGGTGGTCGACCTCGCACGCGGCTTCCGGATCGTCGTCACAATCGAGGACAGCGGCCTCCACGGTGGTGTCGGCTCGGCAGTCTCCGCCGCGTTGCGCCGCAACGGCGTCGACGTGCCCGCCCGCGATCTCGGGGTGCCGCAGAAGTTCCTCGATCACGCCTCCCGCAACGAGATCCACGCCGAACTCGGTCTGACTGCCCAGGACGTGGCGCGTCAGGTCACCGGCTGGGTCGCCGGCCTCGACAGCGAACCCGAGGAGCGATCGCGACCGTCGGCGGTCGAGCAGTCCGACCGCGAAGCGGGCTGAGTCCGACCGACGCAGGTGAGCAAACGCCAGGGGCGGTATCCGGTGATCCGGATACCGCCCCTGGCGTCTGTATCGGCTAGCTCTGCATCTCCTCGAGTTCCATGCCCTTGGTCTCGGGGATCTTGGCCTTGACGAAGAAGAACGACAGCAGGGCGAAGAACGCGAACAGTCCGTACAGGAACCACAGACCGACCGCGGAGGTGAGTGGTGGGAACGCCAGTGTCACCGTGAAATTCGCGATCCAGTTGGCGGCGGTGCTGATACCGAGGGCCACCGCGCGCATGCGGTTCGGGAACATCTCGCCGAGCATCACCCACATGATCGGACCCCAGGTGGCGGCGAAGAAGATCACGAAGGCGTTCGCGCCGACGAGGGCGAGCGCACCCCACGGTGCCGGAAGTTCGACGTCCTCACCGCTGCCGACCGCCTGCGAGAAGGCGATCGCGGCGAGCAGCAGGCTGACGAACATGCCGATCGAACCGGTCATCAACAGCGGACGGCGACCGATCTTGTCGACGAACAGGATCGCGACGAACGTCATGACCACGTTGATCACGGCGGTGATCACCGAGGTCGTGAACGACTGGTTCTCGGTGAAGCCCACCGACTTCCACAGTGTCGTCGAGTAGTAGAAGATCGCGTTGATACCGACGAACTGCTGGAAGACGGCCATCGTGATGCCGACCCACACCAGCGGCTGCAGACCGAAGACCGGGCCGCGGATGTCGCCGAAGGACGCCTTCGACTCGCGTCGCAGCGTCAGCCGGATCTCGCGGACACGCTCGTCGGGCCGGAGCTCGCCCGTGACGTTGGCCAGGACGGCCGCAGCCTCTTCGTCCATGTCCTTGCCGACGAGATAACGGGGGGACTCCGGGATCGTCAGCGCCAGTACACCGTAGAGGACGGCAGGCGCGACGCCGACGAGGAACATCCACCGCCAGGCCTCGAGATTCCACCACAGCTCGTTCGACGCTCCACCGGCGGCGTTCTGCAGCACCGCGTCGGACAGCAGGGCCGCGAAGATGCCGAGAGTGATGGCGAGCTGCTGCAGTGATGCGAGGGCGCCACGGTAGCGAGCGGGTGCGATCTCGGAGATGTAGGTCGGTGCGATGACCGACGCGATACCGATGCCGAGGCCGCCGAGCACACGCCACAGCATGAGATCGGGAACGCTGAAGGCCAGACCGGACCCGATCGACGAGATGACGAACAGGGCGGAGCCGAGGAGCATCACCCGCTTGCGGCCCCAACTGTCGGCGAGGCGTCCGGCGAACCACGCGCCGACGGCACAACCGAGCAGGGCGATGGCGACGGCGAAACCGGTCACGAACGAACTGAGCGCGAAGTTGTCCTGGATGGAGTCGACGGCGCCGTTGATGACCGAGCTGTCGAAGCCGAACAGGAAACCGCCCACGGCCGCCGCGACGGTCACGGCGATGACTTTCGCGGCGTGTGCGGTCGATGGTTGGGTCACCGAGGAACTCCTGGATCGGACTGGCCGCGAGAGCGGGAAAAGGGTTGGACACAGTGTGTTTTCTTCAGGGGAACATTACGCCGGGGTGAACGGCCGACTCGACGTTTCCGGCGAGAACTCGCCCACAAGGCGGACTTCGAACGCGGCATGGAGTGTGACGACGCCTCCGAGTGGGTAAGAAGTTAAGAAATATTCTCTCCGCGCCGTCGCTTTGTCTGCGACCTGCCCAAGCGGTGAGGACCTCCGCTTGACACCGTGCGATCTGGAAATACAGTCCCGTTCCATGACTCGGCGACGACCGAACGCGACGGTACGGGGTGTGGTGGGTGAAGCGGCGTTCCCGCTGACTTGACCTGGAGGTTCCCATGGAGATCGCTCTGCCTCCGGTAGAGCACGGTGTGGTGGAACACAGCAGGGCGCTCATCGATCCCGTCACACGTTTCCGGAACACGAGCGCGTACCTCTTCCTCGTGGCGTTCGGCGACGACGAGGAACGCCGCAGGGCGGTGCGTTTCGTCAACCGCGCCCACGCACCGGTCCGCTCCGACGGATACAACGCCTTCGATCCGAGGCTCCAGTTGTGGATCGCCGCGGTGATGTTCCACGGCGGCCGCGACGTGTACGAGCGGTTCTTCGGCCTTGATGTGATGTCCAGGACGCGGCAGCCGCCGGAAGTAGATGGCACGCAGAGCAGACGGCGGAGATCAGTTCTCCGCCGTCAGGGCCTTCGCGAGTCGCGGCACGGTCAGCGCGCGCTGCCACGGCCGTGCCCCGCCCTCGGCGAAGCGGCCGTCGATGTACTCCTCGACGTCGTCTCCGTCGGAGACGTCCCAGTCCCAGCACAGGCGCCGAACGAGTTCGGGACTCACCAGGTTCTCGACGGGAACGGCGACTTCCTCGCTCAGAGCGGCGAGTTCGCCTCGCGCGAGGGCGAGACGTGCGGCCTCCTCAGGGTGGTGACGCGACCACCGACCGGCCGGGGGAGGCCCGGTCAGCGGCGGCGTGAGAGGTGGGAGCCGGTCCTCCGGCAGTGCACGGGCCCGCTCGATCGCGTTGAACCACGCACGGGAGGAACGCCGCTGCCGCGGACCGCCGAAAACCGGAAGCTCCTGCAACTGTTCGACGCTCGTGGGATTCGCCTCCGCGGCGGCGATGATCGCGGAGTCGGGAAGGATGCGCCCCGGGGCGATGTCACGCCGGGCGGCGATCTCGTCGCGGGTGGTCCACAGTTCCCGGACGATCGCCAGGCGGCGTCGGTCCTTGATCGCGTGGATCTTGGACGTGCGCCGCCACCGATCGGGCTTCGGAGCGGGCGGCCCCGCGAGCCGGATGTGCTCGAATTCCTGAGCGGCCCACTCGGTCTTGTTCTGCCGCTCGAGTTCGCTCGCCATCGCGTCGCGGAGTTCCACGAGCGGTTCGACGTCGAGTGCGGCGTAGTTGAGCCACGAGTCGGGAAGCGGTCGCGTCGACCAGTCCGCCGCACCGTGGCCCTTGCGCAGTTCGAGGCCGAGGGTCTCGGCCACGATCGCGGCGAGACCGACACGGGGGAATCCGGCAAGGCGACCGGCGAGTTCGGTGTCGTACAACTTCGCCGGGCGGAGCCCGAGTTCGGCCAGACCGGGGAGATCCTGGTCGGCGGAATGCAGGACCCATTCGAGGTCGTTGATCACCTCGGCCAGGGGAGCGAGGTCGTCCCGTGTCGGAATGGGATCGAGCAGCACCGTGCCGGCGCCGTCACGGCGGAGCTGGACGAGATAGGCGCGCGCCGAGTAGCGGTAACCCGATGCGCGTTCGGCGTCGACGGCGAGCGGGCCGTGTCCCCGCGCGAGCATCGCTGCCGCGTCGGCGACCCCGCGCGCCGTGGTGACGACCTCCGGGACGCCGTCGCGCGGTTCGAGGAGCGGCGCCGTGGTCACGCTCGTGCTCTTCTGCTCGTCCTCGTCGTTCTGTGCCGGCATGGGCGTGACTCTAGCGGTGTCGTCCCCGTGCGCAATTCCGTTCCTGTCCGGAACGTCCGATCGGTGGACACGCGCGGACCCGCTCGATGCCACGCGAACCTCTCCGGGGCGCCGCGTCACCCCTCCTGCGAGACGACATCGTCGCTGTCCGCACCGGCCGCGAGGAGGAGGTCCTCGAGGGCGGGGGAGAAGTCGTCGACGAGCTCCCACAGGTCGGGGACGAGATCGGGACACGAGATCAGGCCGATGTCGAGCCTGCCGTCGAGGGAGAGCACCGTCACGTTGAGCGCCGCGCCGTGGAAGATCGGTCCGAAGGGGTACATCGCCGTCATGCGTGCACCCAGGAAGTACAGCGGCACGGGCGGCCCGGGCACGTTGGAGATCACGAGGTTGTGGATCACCGGATGCCGGTCGGCGAGGCGGAGCCCGGCGTACGCGCGCATCGCGGGGGCGAAGACCGCCGCGCCGAGGAACTGCGACCAGTCCTGCAGCAGGTTCGCGCCGAGGTCGGCGTTGTGCTCCTTGGACACCGCGTTCGCTTCCGAGAGTGCCCGCAGCCGCTCGGCCGGGTCGGCGATGTGGGTGTGGAGGTCGGCGAACATCGCCGAGACCTGATTGCGCCCCGGCCGATCCGACCTTCCGTGCACCGAGACCGGGATCATCCCGATGAGCGGCGAGTCGGGCAGCTCGCCGCGCCGCTCCAGATATCGGCGCAGCGCGCCGGAGCACACCGCCATCACCACGTCGTTGACGGTGACGCCGAAGACGTTCTTCACCAGCTTCACGTCGTCGAGGTTCAACTCGGCGAAGCCGACGTTGCGGTGTCCGGTGATGGTGGAGTTGAACGGGGTGCGCGGCGCCGTGAACGGCGCGGGCATGGCGTCGCCGCGTCGTGCGCGGGCGATCCACGAGGCCAGCGATGTGACCGCGCCGGGCAGGATCCGCAGCAGATGCAGGGGCCGGCGGGCCACGTTGAGAGCTCCGGCAATCGCGATGGCGAGGTCGTTCGCGTCGCCGGCGCCCCACTGCACCGGTTCGGGCCGGGGATCGGCGGGATCGAGGCTGCACAGTTGTGCGATGAGTGCGGCGCCGGAGACCCCGTCCACCCCGGCGTGGTGCATCTTCGCGATGACCGCGATCCTGCCGTCGTCGAGACCGTCGACGAACCACATCTCCCGTAGTGGCCGGGAGCGATCCAGGGGTTGCGCGGCGATGTGTCCGCACAGCTCCGCGAGCTCGGTCCGGCCGCCCGGGGCGGGCACGCCGACGTGGTGGACGTGCCGGTCGAGGTCGAAGTCGTGGTCGTCGACCCAGACCGGATGGTCGAGGTTGAACCTGCTGTCGGCGAGCTTCATCCGGAACTGGGGTACGGCGGTGAGGCGCGCTTCGAGTTCGTTGCGCAGTCTCACGTAGTCGTAGCCGCCCGGGACGGTGGACGGATCCAGCACGATCAGCCCGCAGATGTGGAGGAGCTGACTGGGGGTCTCGAGGTAGAGGAAACCGGCATCGAGCCCGCTGAGACGCTGCATGGAATCAAGAGTAGAACAGGTTCTAGAAATCCGGTCGGATTGCAGCGGTTTTCACCGCTGGAGTCGCGCAACCCCCGCCGGAGGCAGACCCGCGGCATATGCGAGGACGTCACAGAACGCCTCCACGTGCAGGGTCAGCATGTCGGACTGCGGAGTCCACGACGCGCGCAGTTCCAGTTGGTGGGCGCGTCCCGGGCCCGCGATGTCCCCGAACCGCACGGAGGTCGTCGCCGTCACCGTGCCGCCCAGCGCCGTGAGCGGTTCACCGTGCGCGGCGAGGGCGTCGACGAGCCAACTCCACGCGACCTCCGGCAGCAGCGAGTCCGCTGCCAGGCTCTCGTCGACGTCGGCCTGGATGTACGAGACGAGCCGGGTGGTCCCGTGCCACGCCTCGTCGCCGTCGGGGTCGTAGAGAAGGATGAGGCGGCCGAACGCGTCGCCCTCGGACTGTTCGGGCACCCGGTCCGTCTCGTCGTGCAGGACCTCGGCGCCCAGCGCGTAGCTGTAGGGCGCGAGCCGTTGCGGGGGCCGGATCGGCCCGACCTCGATCTCCGGGCGCACGGTGGCCGCGTTCATCGCATCGACTGCGGAACGGAAGCGGGCCGGCTCGGCGGGCGAGGTGGTCACCGAGCGGAGGTTAGTGCCGGTGACGCACCGCACGCGGGAGGCGCGCCGATTCTGGTGGGCGGCGCGGTCGTGGCAGCATGGGCAGCGGGTCCGCGCCACACGTCTCGGTCCGGGACCCGACAGACGCTGCCCTGCGCGACGGCGCGCAGTGCCCGAAGAACGAGGATCGATGACCGGCTTGGAGAACACGAACGTCGGCTCTGCGGTGCCCGCGGAGTACCCCGCGCGAAGGATCCTGCCGCATGCGCCCCTGCTGGCGGCCGCGCGCGGTGAGCGGCCCGTCCACCGGCCCGTGTGGTTCATGCGCCAGGCCGGCCGCTCCCTGCCCGAGTACCGGGAGATCCGGGCCGGCATCGGCATGCTCGAATCGTGCTTCGACCCCGAACTGGTCTGCGAGATCACGATGCAGCCGGTGCGGCGCCACAAGGTCGACGCCGCCATCCTGTTCTCCGACATCGTCGTGCCGCTCAAGGCCGCCGGGATCGACCTCGACATCGTCGCCGGCACGGGCCCGGTCGTCGCGAACCCCGTCCGCACCGCCGCCGACGTCACCGCGCTGCCGACCCTCGAGGCCGAGGAGGTCGGAGCCGTCGCCCGCGCGGTCGGTCTGCTGACCCGCGAACTCGGCGACACCCCGCTCATCGGATTCGCGGGTGCGCCCTTCACGTTGGCGTCCTATCTCGTCGAAGGCGGCCCGAGCCGCAACCACGAGCGCACCAAGGCGCTCATGCACGCCGACCCGAAGACCTGGCACGCCCTACTCGGCAAGCTCACCGACGTTGCCATCGCCTTCCTGCGCGCGCAGATCGGTGCCGGTGTCGACGCCGTCCAGCTCTTCGACTCGTGGGCCGGTGCCCTCTCTCTCGCGGACTACCGCGAGTACGTCCTGCCGCACTCCGAGCGTGTCTTCGCCGAGATCGCCGGTGCGGGGGTGCCGCGCATCCACTTCGGTGTCGGCACCGGAGAGCTCCTCGGCGCCATGGGTGAGGCGGGCGCCGACGTGGTGGGCGTCGACTGGCGCATCCCGCTCGACGTCGCCGCGACCCGCGTCGGCCCGGGCAAGGCCCTGCAGGGCAACCTCGACCCCGCGATCCTGTTCGCGGGCCGGGAGGTCGTCGAACGCGAGGTGCGCCGCATCGTCGCCGAGGCCGACCGTGCTCTCGAGGCCGGCGCTGTCGGACACATCTTCAACCTCGGTCACGGTGTCCTGCCCGACACCGATCCCGACGTCATCACCCGAGTGGTCGAGCTGGTGCATTCGCTGTGACCCCGCCGACGGTCGCGGTCGTCGGCGGTGGGATCAGCGGGCTCGTCGCCGCGTACCGGCTGCGTCGTTCGCTCGGCGCCGCCGCCCGCATCGTCGTGCTCGAGCGATCGTCGCGGCTCGGCGGCAAGCTCCGCACGGTCCCGCTCGCGGGCGACCCGGTCGACGTCGGCGCCGAGGCGTTCATCGCACGCCGGCCCGAGGTGCTCGCGCTCGTCGAGGAACTCGGCCTGAGCGACCACATCGTCCACCCCTCGGCTGCCCGTCCGCTCCTGTACGCCGACGCGCGATTGCATCCGCTGCCGGCGGGCACGCTCATGGGCATCCCCGCCTCCGCGCAGGCCGTGGAGGGTCTCGTCGACGACGAGACCCTGGCGCGCATTGCCGCCGAACCCACAGTGCCGTTCCACTGGGACCGGGACTCCGACCTCTCCGTCGCGGATCTCGTCCGATCACGCTTCGGTGAGCAGGTGGTGCGGCGCAGCGTCGACCCGCTGCTCGGCGGGGTGTACTCGGGGCTGTCCGACACCGCGGGTGTCCGCGCCACCGTCCCGACGCTCGCGGCGGCGCTCGACGCCGGCGCGACGAGCCTGAGCGAGGCCGTCGCCCGCGCCCTGCCCCCGAAAACGGACGCCCCGGTCTTCGGGACGCTGCGCGAGGGCTACGGCGTGCTGATCGAGGCCCTCGTCCGCGAGGCCGACGCCGAGTTCCTCTACGGCACGGCGGCATCCGGACTGAAGCGCAGCGCCGGCCGGTGGTCGGTCGACCCGCTCGGTGAGGTCGACGGTGTGGTGCTCGCCGTGCCCGCCCCGGACGCCGCCCGGCTGCTCGCCGACAGCGTGAGATCCGCCGCGCAGTGCGCCGCGCAGATCCCGCTCGCCTCGTCGGTGGTGGTCGCGCTCGCGTTGCCGCACGACGACGGCCTGCCGCAGAACTCCGGAATCCTCGTCGCGACGGGGGAGGACCTGTCGGCGAAGGCCTTCACGCTGTCGAGCCGCAAATGGCCCCACCTCGCCGAACGACCCGTCGCGCTCGCCCGCGCGTCGTTCGGACGGTTCGGCGACGACGCGCTCGTCGACGCGTCCGAGGCCGATCTGATCGCGCTGGCCCGCGCGGATCTCGCGACCGTCACCGGAGTCGACGCCGAACCGGTGGCCGCCTTCGTGCAGCGGTGGCACGGCGGGCTGCCGCAGTACCGCGAACACCACGGCGAGATCGTCGCCGCCTTCGAGGCCGAGATCGCAGGGATCGACGGACTCGAGGTCGCCGGCGCGATGCTGCACGGTGTGGGCGTACCCGCATGTGTCGCAACAGGCACGGCCGCGGCCGCACGCCTGGCTGCACGAATGGAAGGATGAACGTCATGGCACGTCTCGACTACGACAAGCTCAATTCCACACTCCGTTACGCGATGTGGTCGGTCTTCCAGGTCCGGCCCGGCGTTCTCGGCGACGACCGCACCGCGGCGATCGAGGACGCGAAGGCGTTCTTCGCCCGCTTCGACGACACCGACGTGATCGTGCGCGGTATCTACGACGTGGCCGGCACCCGCGCCGACGCCGACTTCATGATCTGGACGCACGCCGAGCACATCGAGGATCTGCAGAAGCTGTACGCCGACTTCCGGCGCACCACGATCCTCGGCCGCGCGAGCACCCCGGTCTGGTCGAACACCGCACTGCACCGACCCGCGGAGTTCAACAAGAGCCACCTGCCCGCCTTCATCGCGGGGGAGGAGCCGGGCAACTACGTGTGCGTGTACCCCTTCGTGCGGTCCTACGAGTGGTACCTCCTGCCCGACGAGCAGCGTCGCAAGATGCTCGCCGACCACGGCATGGCGGCCCGCGGCTACCCCGATGTCCGCGCCAACACCGTTCCGGCCTTCGCGCTCGGCGACTACGAGTGGATCCTCGCCTTCGAGGCGCCGGAACTGCACCGCATCGTCGATCTCATGCGCGACCTGCGGGCCACCGACGCGCGCCTGCACGTCCGGGAGGAGACCCCCTTCTTCACCGGTCCGCGGGTCGACGTCGAAGCCCTCGTCGCGTCGCTGCCCTGACGTGACCTCGACGAGCGCGGTGCCACCCGAGGGAGAAGGTCGTCTGTTCTCCCAGATGGCGCACTGGGGGATGTTCTCGGCGCAGGCACGCGACGGCGAGGTCGTCGCCGTGCGGCCCTACGCCGGGGACCGCGACCCCTCACCGATCCTGGGGAACATCCCCGGATCGGTGCGGCACCGTGCTCGCATCGCCGGTCCGGCCGTCCGTCGCGGCTGGCTCGAGAACGGACCGGGACCGAGCACACGACGCGGCGACGACGAGTACGTCGCGGTCTCGTGGGACGAACTCACCGAGATCCTCGCGGGCGAACTGCAGCGCGTAAAGGACCGGCACGGCAACCGGGCGATCTTCGGTGGCTCCTACGGCTGGTCCGCACCCGGCCGGTTCCACCACGCCCAGAGCCAGGTGCACCGCTTCCTGAAGATGTTCGGCGGCTACACCCGCTCGGTGCACTCCTACTCGCTCGGCGCGACCGGCGTGATCATGCCGCATGTGGTGGGCACCCACTGGAAACTGTTCGCGCGCTCGACCTCCTGGGAGGTCATCGCCCGCGAGACCGATCTGATGGTGTGCTTCGGCGGGATCCCGCTCAAGAACACCGCCGTCAACGACGGCGGCACGAGCGATCACCCCACCCGCGACGCCCTCGACCGGATGCGGGCCCGCGGCGGACGGATCGTCTCGTTCAGCCCGATCCGCAGCGACGTGCACGGTGAGCACGAGTGGCTCGCGCCCCGGCCGGGCACCGACGTCGCGATCATGCTCGCCCTCGGTCATGTCCTGGCCACCGAGGGTCTGGCCGACCGTGAGTTCCTCGACCGCTACTGCACCGGTTACGACCGCTTCGAGGAGTACCTGCTCGGCCGCACCGACGGCGTCCCGAAGACCCCCGAGTGGGCCGCCGGACTGTCGGGCATCCCGGCCGGAACCCTCGTCGACCTCGCGCGACGCATGGCCCGTGGCCGCACCCTGGTGTCGGTCACATGGTCGCTGCAACGCGTGCGGCACGGCGAGCAGGCGCCCTGGGCGGGCGTGACCCTCGCCGCGATGCTCGGCCAACTCGGCGTTCCCGGGGGCGGTTTCGGCCACGGCTACGGTTCGATGAACGAACCCGGTCTCGCGCCCGTCCCGTATCCGCTGCCCACCCTGTTCCAGGGCAACAACGACGTCGAGGACTTCATCCCCGTCGCCGCGATCTCCGACCTGCTGTTGCGCCCGGGGGAGCAGTTCGACTACGACGGCCGTCGCCTGACCTTCCCGGACATCCGGCTCGTGTACTGGGCGGGTGGCAATCCCTTCCACCACCACCAGGACATCGGCCGGCTCCGCCGCGCCCTGCAACGGCCCGACACGATCGTCGTCCACGACCCGTACTGGACGCCGATGGCCAAGCACGCCGACATCGTCGTGCCGTCGACCACGGCGCTCGAGCGCGACGACCTGACGTGCACGCGCAACGATCCGCTGCTCGTCGCGATGCAGGCTGCCGTCCCACGCTTCGCCGACGCCCGCGACGACTACGACACCTGCACTGCTCTCGCCCACCGCCTCGGCTTCGGCGAGCAGTTCACCGAGGGCCGGACCTCCCGGGAGTGGCTCGAACACCTCTACGAGCAGTGGCGCGGTTTCGTCCTCGCCGACGACCGGCGCATCGAGGACCCGCCGCCCTTCGACGACTTCTGGTACGGCGGACCGGTCCGGATGCGGACCGAGGACGATCTGACCCTCTTCGAGGACTTCCGGTCCGATCCCGCGGCGAACCCGTTGCGGACTCCCAGCGGGCTGCTCGAGATCTTCTCCGCCGATATCGACTCGTTCGGCTACGACGACTGCGCCGGGCACCCCACCTGGTACGAACCCGACGAATGGCTCGGCTCCCCGCGGGTCGAACGGTTCCCACTGCACCTGATCGCCAATCAGCCGGCCACGCGCCTGCACGGGCAGCTCGATCACGGCTCGGTGAGCCAGGCGTCGAAGATCCGTGGCCGTGAACCGATCCGGATGCGTCCCGACGACGCTGCCGCGCGAGGTCTGGAAGCCGGCGACATCGTCCGCGTCTTCAACGATCGTGGTTCGTGCCTCGCCGGGGTGGTCCTCGACGACGGTCTGCTGCCGAACGTCGTCCAGCTCGCGACGGGAGCCTGGTACGACCCGCTGGATCCGTCCGATCCCGGATCGATGTGCGTGCACGGGAACGCGAACGTGCTCACCCCCGACGTCGGCACGTCGTCGCTGTCGCACGGATGCACGGGGCAGCACGTGCTCGTCGATGTCGAGCGGTTCGACGGCGAGTTGCCGCCCATCCGGGCCTACGATCCGCCGGTCGTCCGGCAGCGCTGAGCGGTCACAGTCCGAGGGACGACTGGACGTCGCGCAGGGTGGCCGCCGAGGTGGCCAGACCCGCTTCCTCCTCCGGCGACAACGGCACCTCGAGCACGGTGTGCGCGCCGCGCGCGTCGACGACGGTGGGAAGCGAGAGGCAGACGTCCTGCAGGCCGTGCCGCCCGGTTTGCAGCGTCGACACCGCGAGCACCCGGCGCTGGTTCCGCAGCACGGCCTCCACGATGCGGGCACTCGACAGTCCGATCGCGAGATTCGTGGCGCCCTTGCCGCGGATGATCTCGTAGGCGCTGCGCACGACCTCCTCGAAGAGTTCGGCGCGGGTGTCCGGTCCGAAGACGGGTCGTCCGTCGACGGCGAAGGACTCCACCGGCACGCCGCCGATCGTCGCACTCGACCACAGGGCGACCTCCGAGTCGCCGTGTTCCCCCACGACGAACGCGTGAACGTTCTCGACCGCGACGTCGGCGCGGTGGGCGAGCAGATACCGCAGCCGGCCGGAATCGAGCACCGTGCCCGACCCGAAGATCCGGCCGTCCGAGACGCCGGTCGCCGCGATCGCGGCGCGGGTGACGATGTCGACCGGATTACTGACGAAGACGATCACTGCATCGGGGGAGACGGACAGCAGGCCGGGAGTCAGGTCCCGTGTCAGGGCGACGTTCGCCGCCGCGAGATCCAGACGCGACTGGCCGGGATGCTGCTTGGCCCCCGCGGTCACGACGATCAGATCGGAACCGGCGGTGACCGCGATGTCGTCACTGCCCTCGATCCGGCACGACGGCGCGAACTGCGTGCCGTGGTTCAGGTCCAGGACCTCCGCGCGCACCTTCGCGGAGTTCGTGTCGAACAGCGCGATCGCGTCTGCCGAACCCCTGAGTAGACATGCATACGCCACCGCGGTACCGACGCTCCCGGCGCCGACGACGGACAGCTTCGTGTGTCGCCGGATTCTCGTACCCGTCTCAGCCATGCGAGACATTGTGGCAAACCGGCCCCTCGGTCGGTAGCCTCGCGGCACATGACTCGGTCCGCATCGGGACATTCCCTGCGAGCGGCCGGCCCGCCGCGATGGCGGCGATGCGACTGCTCGAGGAGATCTAGCCGAGCCGACCTGCCACTGTCGCTCAGCCGTTAGCCTCGGGACATGGCCGAGACCCCCTTCGATGCCGTCCTGTTCGACTTCTCCGGCACCCTGTTCCGGCTCGAGGAGGACGAGAGCTGGCTCGCGGACGTCACCGACCACGAGGGCAGACCCTTCGACGTGCACCGGCAGGCCGAACTCATGCGGCGGCTGACGCAACCCGTCGGGCAGCCCGTCGAGATGGACGCCGACGAGCACCACGCGTGGACCAACCGTGACCGCGAACCGCGCTGGCACCGCGAGGCCTACCTGACGGTGCTGCGCAGATCGGGCGTGGCCGATCCCGAACAGGCACAGGCGCTCTACGAGAAGGTGACCGACCCCGACTGCTGGACCGTCTATCCCGACACCGTCCCCGTCATCGAGGCGCTCGCTGGAGACGGGATCGCCGTCGGCGTGGTGAGCAACATCGCCTTCGACCTGCGGCCGGCCTTCGCGCGGCTCGGTATCGACGACCTCGTGTCGGTGTTCGCGCTGTCCTTCGAGGTGGGCGCCGTCAAGCCCGAACCGGAGATCTTCCGCCACGCCGTCGACAGACTCGGTGTCGACCCGCGACGGACGCTGATGATCGGCGACAGCGAGAAGGCGGACGGTGCCGCCCGGTCGATCGGATGCGCGTTCGAACTCGTCGAACCGACACCGACCACCGAGCGGCACGACGCACTGTGGACCGCGCTGGCCGCGGCCGGGATCACTCCGACCGAACCAGGCGCAGGGAGATCGAGTTGATGCAGTACCGCTTGTCGGTGGGCGTCGGGTAACCCTCGCCCTCGAAGACGTGCCCGAGATGGCTGTGGCACGTCGCGCACACCACCTCGATGCGCCGCATGCCCAGCGAGTTGTCCTCGCGCAGGATCACGGCGTCGGAGTCGGCGGGGTCGAAGAACGACGGCCACCCGCAGTGGGAGTGGAACTTCTCGGTGCTGCGGAACAGTTCGGCACCGCACGCGCGGCATTCGTAGATGCCCTCGGTCTCGGTGTCGGTGTACTCGCCGACGAAGGGACGCTCGGTGCCGGCCTGACGCAACACGGCGAATTCGGCGGGAGTGAGCTTCGCGCGCCATTCCTCGTCGGTG
Source organism: Rhodococcus sp. 2G (assembly GCF_001886355.1). Taxonomy (NCBI): domain Bacteria; kingdom Bacillati; phylum Actinomycetota; class Actinomycetes; order Mycobacteriales; family Nocardiaceae; genus Rhodococcus; species Rhodococcus sp. 2G. The sequence goes on from NZ_CP018063.1 coordinate 1,411,709, forward strand.
TGGACGACCTTGGGTGCGGGTTCGGATCGAGGAGCAGACGTCATGATCTCCACGCTAACCGCGCTCGGCGCGCGCGTCACGTCTGCACCGGCACGGACGATCACGTCCGTGCGGGCTGCTTCTCCTCGAGCAGGTGCGACGGCTCGATGCCGTCTGCCAGGCGCCCTTCGCGCTTCGCGACGAGGTAACGGTCGAGCAGGACGGCGAAGACGACGATGAGCAGCAGCGACCAGCCGAAGGTTGTCTTCATGTACTCCGCCGCGCGCCCGGCCTCCACCCACCGGTTCGACAGCCACGAGTCGTAGCTCAGGAAGCCGTAGACGGCGAGCCAGGCGGGCCAGTTCCGCATCACGGAGTTCGGCAGCAGCACCGTCATCAGCAGAGGGAACAGCATCATCGAGTAGTACATCTGGCCGAGCGATCCGAGCAGGAACGAAGCCGCGAGCAACACACCGCCGGCGGTGCACACGAAGAACACCTCGTCGTGGCGGCAGTAGCGGTAGAGCAACCACACCGACACCGCGACCATCACCGCGAGCACCGCCCGCAGACCGAAGATCAGCCAGGCCGGGAGCCCGTAGTACATGCCGTTGCCGACGATCGCGCTGTTGAAGTAGTCGCGGGACTCGAGCAGGTACGGCACGGTGTGCTCGACGAACTGCCACGCGTCGACCGACAGGGGCCACGCGATGATCGTCAGCGCGATCGGGACGCCCGCGGCGGTGATGAAGACCTTCCACTGTCTGCGCACGAGCGGGAGCAACAGCAGGGGAGCGAGGATCGGTTTGACGGCGAAGGTCAGGCCGAGCGCAGCCCCCGCCCACAGATCACGTCGTTTGAGCAGCAGCGTCAGGAACGCGATCTCGCCGAGCAGGACGAGACCGTTGATGTTCGTGAAGACGAGCGTGTTCGTCACCGTCTCGGACGCGAACGCGGCGAAGACCAGCACCGGCGCGATCGGCGAATCGAGTCGCAGACCGAACATGCGCAGCAACAGGTAGAGCGCGACGAGGATCGCGATCGCATTGGCGAGGATGAACAACCACCGCGACCGCTCGGGGTCGATCACCGCGATCGGGGCGATCAACAACGTGCCGGAAGGCGGATAGAGGTAGTGGGGATCGACCCACTGGAACTCGGCGGTGTACACCGGCCGGCGGTTGAGGAAGGCCAGCGCGGCGTTGTAGACCGGGGTGAAGTCGTCCGTCCGGAACCCGTTGACCGCTTTGATCACGACCCGGTGCAGAACCGTCAGTACGGCAAGGGGCCACACCACAGCCTTGACCACCTCGGCGGTCGTGCGTGCGGTCCGGGGTTCGAGACTTCTGAGGAACACTACGGCACGGTACACCGCGGGCCTGCGGACCCGTGCACACGCCCTGCCCCCGACCGGGGAACGTCACGCGGGGCACAGGCTCCCGTTGGGTGGAAGTTCCCCGCTGGACAGATAGGCATCCACCCGGGCCTGCACGCATCCCGAGTGCAGGACCGCCGAGTAACCGGCACCCTGCCACGACAGTGACGCCCAGGCGATACCCCCTGCGGTGAGCACACCGGTCACCGACTCCACGCCGGCATTGCCCACGACCGGGTCCGCGGCCCCCGAGGAGACGAGCACGGGCACGTCGAGCGCCGCCGGCAGCGGCGGGGGAGGCAGGCTCGGCCACGCCGCACATGCCGTCAGGCCCGTCGCCAGATCCGCGCCGTACAGCGGATAGAGGGTGGACCAACTCCGGGCGAGATCGCCCGCGTGGGTCGGGGTCGGCCAGCGCTGTCCGTCGCTGCACCGGGCGACGAACTGACCGTCCGTCGAGAGCCTCTCCTCGGCCACACCGACCAGTTCGATGAGCGGCATGACATCGCCGTCCCGCGCGGCTGCGAGGACGTCCGCCACCTCACGGACGCGGGCCTGCAGATCGGCGCGCGGCGTGCCGAGGACACCCGTCAGCGCCGTGAGGAAGGAATTGGCCGAGACCGGCGCGAGTTCACCCTCGGTGGCCTGCTCGTGCAGATCCTCGATCGCCGCGCGCGGATCGTCGCCCAGGGCGCAGTCGAGGGCGGTGCACTGCCGGGCGAAGGCATCGACGGCGGCCTCCGCGCCGCGGGCCTGCGACTCGGCCATGAGTTCGGCGTCGGCGGTGGCCGCGGCGGGGGAGTCGAGGACGAGACGGCCGACCGCGCCCGGATAGGCGGCGGCGTAGGCGAGCGCGACCGTCGCACCGTTCCCCACCCCGAGAAGACCGATCCGGTCCACGCCCCATGCCTGCCGGAGGCGTTCGATGTCGTCGGCGGCGTGTGATGCGCCGAACATCAGCTGCTGCGGCTGCAGGTAGTCGGTGCACGAGACGGTCGCCTGACGACCCAGATCGGCGACGCGTTCGGGTGCATCGCCGGTGCGGCCGAATTGTCCGAGATCGCCGAGACCGCGACGATCAGCAGGAAAGATGCAGTCGATCGCGAGCGAGTTGCCGATCCCGCGCCGATCCACCGCGACGATCGGACGCATCGCCAGTGCACCCGACATCGCGCCGGTCGCCATGGCGGTCAGTGCGCGCGTCGACGCGACGTCGGCGCCGGTCGTGAGAACCAGCGGCGCCACGTCGGTGGGGGTGTCGGGCAGTCGTGCGCGCATGACTGCCAGCGGGAAGGTGCCCGTCACGGTGCCGGCCGCATCGATCGGGGCGACGACCTCCGCGCACTCGAGAACGAGGCCCTGGGCACCCGGCGGTGCGTCGAACGAGGAGAGCGTCTCGTCCGTGCAGTTCCGCCACGCCGGTTCGGCCGACGGCACCGGAAGTTCGGGTACCTCGGTCTCGTCCTGCGGGGTCCCGTCGACGGCAACACCGGGATCGTCGCGCACCACGGCGACGTCGGGACGTATCGACGGTCCTGCTCCGCACGCGGTCGACGCCGCGGCAACCGTGATCAACATCGCGGCGATCACTCCCGATCTGCGCATGCGCACAGCCTGCCAGGTTCACCGGCGGCCGCGCGCAACCGGTGGTCGAGCGGCCGATCCGAAGTGTCCTCCCGGTGCATGACGCCGAGGTGAACGCCGTGTGAAGTAGGTCGCATTCCGGATTCGAGTGAGGATCCGAGCATGATGCGGTCGTACCCTGGGCTGATGCACGAACGTCTCGTCGACCGCAATCCGGTGGTGCCTGCAGACCAGTTGGTGGCGCAGATGGTGCCCCCCGCGATGTTCGACGAGGTGAGCTTCGAGTCGTACATTCCGGATCCGAACGAGCCGAGCCAGGCGGCCGCGGTGACGACCGCTGCGGAGTTCGTCGGCAAGATCGGGAAGATCCGCGGCGGCAAGCGCGGCCTGTTCGGCCGCCGCTCCCAGCCGCAGGGGGCCGGCCTCTACCTCGACGGCGGCTTCGGCGTGGGCAAGACCCACCTGCTCGCCTCGATCTTCCACAGCGCACCCGCGCCCAAGGCCTTCGGCACGTTCGTCGAGCTCACCCACGTCGTCGGCGCCCTCGGGTTCAACAAGGCCGTCGAGGAGCTGTCGAACCACAGCGTGCTGTGCATCGACGAGTTCGAACTCGACGATCCGGGCGACACCATGCTCGTCTCGCGCCTGCTGACCGAACTGTCGGCCCGCGGCGTCTCGATCGTCGCGACCTCCAACACGCTCCCCGGCCAGCTGGGTGAGGGACGGTTCGCGGCACAGGACTTCCTGCGCGAGATCAAGAAGCTCGCGTCGATCTTCGAGACCATCCGCGTCGACGGCCCCGACTACCGTCACCGCGACCTGCCGCCTGCACCCGATCCGGTCGACTCGGCAGAGCTCACCGAGCGCGCCGACGCGATCCCGGGTGCGACGCTCGACGACTTCGACGAGCTGTGCGCGCACCTGAGCACGCTGCACCCGTCCCGTTACGGCAAGCTCGTCGAGGGTGTCCCCGCCGTCTTCCTCGAGGGTGTGCACCCGGCGAAGGACCAGTCGGTGGCCCTACGTCTGGTGGTCCTCGCCGACCGCATGTACGACGCGAGCATCCCCGTGACGGTCTCCGGCGCCAAGCTCGACGAGATCTTCACGCCCGAGATGCTCGCGGGCGGCTACCGCAAGAAGTACCTGCGCGCGACGTCCCGTCTGCTGGCGCTGTCCCGATTCGAGGTTGCCGCGGGCTGATCGGATACCCGGCGCTCATGCGCGCCGGGTCGACCTCCACCCCATCACCGGCTCACCGGCCGTCATCCCTTCGGAGGGTGCGCTGCATGACGAAATCGTCGTGCGTCTGCGCCCCCACGACGAATGTGCGCGTGCCCACCACCTCGAAGCCCTGCTTCTCGTAGAAGCGCCGGGCGCGGGTGTTCTCCTGGTTGACGCCGAGCCACAGGCCCACACGCCCGAGTGTGTGGGCCCGCGCGACGATCGCATCCATGAGCGCCGCAGAGATTCCGGAACCGTGATGGCCCGGCATCACGTACAGCTTGCTGATCTCGATCGCCGGCCGCGCCGTGATCATCGCGTCGATCGCCGGATCCTCGGGAGCGGCGTCCACTGCCATCAGATAACCGACGATCTCCTCACCCGCGCGCGCCTCGAGAACGATGCGTTCGGGGGAGGACAGGTACTCGGCGAACTTCTCCGCGCTGAGGGTGCGCTCGATGAAGTCGGCGATGTCGTCCTCGGCGGCGTCCTGAGGGCAGGCGAGCGGGAAGGTCGCGGCGGCGACCTGAGCGATTGCCTCGGCGTCCCAGATGCCCGCCTCGTCGACGGAGACTGCTTCTTCGAGTGGTGGCATGGACATGCACACCAGTGAAGCACTCGGACGGGACGATACGGCAGGTGCCCCGCGTGTCGATGCGAGACGGAGACACGAGCCCGGACGCGAGACGGAGAAGGGTCCGGATATGGCTGAACCCCAGCCTTGGATGGGGGGTCATGGCTGGGGTTCGACACCATCGGGGGGATGGCAACATCCACGCTACATGAGGGATCCCTCAGGTTCCAGCGACCGTGGTCACGGTTGCGTCACACGGTCCCGTGGATGCGACTTGCACGAAATGTCGGTGCGTTGTACCGTCGCGGCTATGAAGCGCGTACTCGTAGTTCACCGCCGTAGCGGGGTCTGATTCGGACCGACCCCTCGCTGCGGGTCGTTGAGCTACGCGTCGGTCCTTCCTTCTCGTGGAAGACCACTACGAACGATGAACGCCTTCACCTCCTTCTCGGGTTTCGCTCCGATGTTCCCCTCTGGCACCCCTGATGCCGATCCGTTCTTCGCCCGCTACGGACGCGGCCTTCCTCGGGGATTGCGCGAGGAAGCCTCCGGCATGAGTTGGACGGAGTTCGAATCCACCTACGGTGCGCAGCACGGCCCGGTCCGCCTCGGTGGCTGGACCGCGACGGCCCTGGGTGCGGGACGCAGCGCCTTCGAGGCGACGATCGCGATCGGCGACACGATCCATACGGCATCCGCCACGACCTGCGGACCGATCGCCGCGATGACCGCGATGCTGTACGACCTCGGGCTGAACATCGAGATCCTGTCGTTCCACCGCCACGACCTCGGTGAGATGTCCGCGACCTTCCTGCTGTGCCGCTCCGGCGAGCGCACGACCTGGGTGATGGGCACGGGCGAGACCGGCAACGAGTCGTCGCTGCGGGCGATGATCGCGGGGATCAACACGCTCGGCGCGTGACGCGCCGGTCCGGTGCGGGGGAATACCTCCGCACCGGATCACCCGTTGCCGGATTCTCACCGGGTGGCCCGGACGATCGGCGGTCTCCACGAACGAATGCGTCTCCACGAACGAATGAAGGCTCCCTTCGAAATTCGAAGGGAGCCTTCATCTTCTGTGCGCGATACTGGGATTGAACCAGTGACCTCTTCCGTGTCAGGGAAGCGCTCTCCCGCTGAGCTAATCGCGCCGGCATGGTGATCGCCGGAATGGAGCGGATGACGGGATTCGAACCCGCGACCCTCACCTTGGCAAGGTGATGCGCTACCAGCTGCGCTACATCCGCATGTGCACGTTCTTTCGGTGAACCGGCTCGGCCCACGTGCTGGTCGAACCTGGTGCGCGATACTGGGATTGAACCAGTGACCTCTTCCGTGTCAGGGAAGCGCTCTCCCGCTGAGCTAATCGCGCGAGGTGGAGACGGGAATCGAACCCGTGTGCACGGCTTTGCAGGCCGTTGCCTCACCACTCGGCCACTCCACCGTAAAAGGTCGAGTCCAACCTCTCGAGCGGATGACGGGATTCGAACCCGCGACCCTCACCTTGGCAAGGTGATGCGCTACCAGCTGCGCTACATCCGCATTCGCACCGTTCGGCGTCGTGCTCTCCGTGGTGCGGTTCAAAACAGTAGCCGAGCATCTACGAAACGCACAAATCCGCAGGTCAACGGCAGAAAACCGGCAGATTTCGCGAAGGTGACGGGCTGATGACCCCTGCGGGAGGCGACGAATAGGGCTTCGGAGGCCGAGCCCGCGTCCCCCGCTCGTGTCGCTCCGGCCGACACTTGCGTTCCCCGGTCCTCCCGAGTTGAGGGCCGTCCACGTCCCGGGGCTCCGGGTGCGCCTTCTCGTCTCTACGAGCACGGTTTCCTGCCCGCTCGCGTACGCGCGCGAGAGGCGCCACCCGAACGCGCTGCACGGAACATCCGCGTCGAAACGCTGGGACCAGGCGATTCGTCTTCATGGCGGGAGCGTGTTAGTGTTCCATCTCGTTCGAGCCGCTGCGGAGCGGCCCGGTCCCGTGGCTCAGTGGAAGAGCGTCCCGTTCACACCGGGGAGGTCGCTGGTTCGATCCCAGCCGGGACCACCGAGATCGGCAGTGACGAAAGGCACCCCCGCAGGGGTGCCTTTTTTCGTACCTTGATGAAATCGTTGAGCGTGCGTGGCGCCCGGTCGGGTGGTCGCCCGCGAGCGCTTGTTTCCTTCGAACCGCAACGGCCCCCTCGGGCCCGACCACGCGTGTCGTGTGGGCACAGCTGTGGTGCTTGTGGCCGAAGTGCGCGTAGTGATGGCAGGATCGTGGTCGTCGAGGAGGGCACGTCCGGATGAGCGTTGCGGACAGCGAATGGCCGGTCGTGGGGGCGACCGGAGCGAGATTCGGATCCGGTCGGTCCCGTCGACGTCGGCGGCCGGCGGATCACGCCGTGCCGGTACGGAATCACCGCGAGCCGGGCCCCGTCGTGGACGAGGTCACGGCAGCCGAGATGTACCGTCCCGCAGCGCAGCCGGTCGACACAGCGCAGCCGGTCGACACAGCGCAGCCGGTCGACAGAGCGTTGTCGGGCGGTGCAGAGCAGCCGGCCGGCCGGAATGCGGGCACCGGGACCAGTGTGGGAATCGAGGACATGAACCAGCCAGAGACGTCGTCGTTCGTGCGCCCGTTCGTGCGGAGCGGGGGACGCACCCGAGCCGAGGTGGAGCTGCCTCTCGAAGTGCTCGTGTCGGCCGTCCCCTCCGCGATGGGCAGTGAGTCCGGTCCGGCGATGGACGAGCATCGCCTCGTGCTGGCGTTGTGCGCCCAGCCGAGATCGATCATGGAGATCGCGGCCCTCGCGCAGATCCCGCTCGGTGTCGCGCGCGTGCTCGTCGGGGATCTCGCGGCGACCGGCGAGATCACCGTGCACCGCACGGCCGACAAGGTGGGACCGAACGTCGAACTGCTCGAACGGGTGCTGACGGGTCTCAACCACCTCTGAGTTTCTCCGCTCGGCTCCCTGTGTTCGCTGCCCGGGCGGATGTCGATAGCATGATGAAGTTGCCGTGTGCTCGCGATCGTCGACCGCAGCACGCGTCCGGCGACGACCACGTATCAGGCATCGAGCCGAGGAGTCCGTCACAGTGACCACGCCCGCATCCGCGAAACCAGCCACGATCGTCCGGGTGCCCGCGGGGACCACTGCGGGCGCGGCGGTCCGTGACGCGGGTCTGCCCACCAAGGGGCCCGAGACGATCGTGGTCGTCCGCGACTCGGAAGGCACGCTGCACGATCTTTCGTGGACGCCGGAATCGGACGTCGAGGTCGAGGCCGTCGGCGCCGACACCGAGGACGGTCGCAGCGTCATCCGCCACTCGGCCGCCCACGTGCTCGCACAGGCCGTGCAGCAGGAGTTTCCGGAGGCGAAGCTCGGCATCGGCCCGCCCATCCGCGACGGCTTCTACTACGACTTCCAGGTCGAGCGTCCCTTCACGCCCGACGATCTCGCGAAGCTCGAGAAGCGGATGAAGAAGATCGTCAAGGATGCCCAGCGCTTCTCGCGTCGCGTCGTCGACAGCCTCGAGGACGCCCGCGAGGAATTGAAGGACGAACCGTTCAAACTCGAACTCATCGACGACAAGGCAGGAAGCAGTGACTTCGAGCCGGACCCCGAGGTGATGGAGGTCGGCGGCAAGGAACTGACCATCTACGACAACCTCAACCCCCGCACGGGTGAGCTCGTCTGGAAGGATCTGTGCCGCGGCCCGCACGTGCCCACCACCAAGTTCATCCCGGCGTTCAAGCTCACGCGCAGTTCCGCGGCCTACTGGCGCGGCGACCAGGACAACGCCGGCCTGCAGCGCATCTACGGCACGGCCTGGGAGTCCACCGAGGCGCTCGACGCGCACCTCGAACTCCTCGCCGAGGCCGAGCGCCGCGACCACCGCAAGCTCGGCACCGAACTCGACCTGTTCTCGTTTCCCGACGAGCTCGGCTCGGGACTGCCGGTCTTCCATCCGAAGGGCGGCATCATCCGCCAGGAGATGGAGAACTACTCGCGTCAGCGGCACGTCGAGGCCGGCTACGAGTTCGTGTACTCGCCGCACATCACCAAGGGCCACCTCTACGAGGTCTCCGGTCACCTCGACTGGTACCGCGACGGCATGTTCCCGGCGATGCACATCGACGAGGAGCTCAACGAGGACGGCACGGTTCGCAAGCCGGGTCAGGACTACTACCTCAAGCCGATGAACTGCCCGATGCACGACCTGATCTTCCGGTCGCGAGGCCGCTCGTACCGCGAGCTGCCGCTTCGCATGTTCGAGTTCGGATCCGTCTACCGCTACGAGAAGTCCGGTGTGATCCACGGGCTCACCCGTGTGCGCGGCATGACGCAGGACGACGCGCACATCTTCTGCACCCCGGAGCAGATGCGCGACGAGCTCACCAGCGTCCTGAAGTTCATCCTCGACCTGCTGAAGGATTACGGGCTCGACGACTACTACCTCGAACTGTCGACGAAGAATCCCAAGAAGTTCGTCGGCAGCGACGAGCTGTGGGACGTCGCGACCGACACCCTGCGTGAGGTCGCCGAGGCCTCGGGTCTGCACCTCGTCCCGGATCCGGGCGGTGCGGCCTTCTACGGTCCGAAAATCTCGGTGCAGGTCAAGGACGCCCTGGGCCGCAGCTGGCAGATGTCGACGATCCAGCTCGACTTCAATCTGCCGGAGCGATTCGAGCTCGAGTACACCGGCACCGACGGGGCGAAACACCGGCCCGTCATGATCCACCGGGCGCTCTTCGGGTCGATCGAGAGGTTCTTCGGCGTGCTCACCGAGCACTACGCCGGTGCCTTCCCGGCGTGGCTCTCGCCCGTCCAGGTCGTGGGCATTCCTGTGGCCGCGGACTTCGAGGACCACTTGTTCGACGTCGTGGGCAAGCTGAAGGCTCAGGGGATCCGGGCCGAGGTCGACGTCTCCGACGACCGTATGCAGAAGAAGATCCGCACCCACACCACGCAGAAGGTGCCGTTCATGCTGCTCGCCGGTGAGCGCGACGTCGCGGCGGGCGCGGTCAGTTTCCGTTTCCGCGACGGCACGCAGGTCAACGGCGTGCCGGTCGACGAGGCCGTGCGGATCGTGACCGAATGGGTCCGTCGCCGCGAGAACGCCTCGCCCACCGCCGAGCTCGTCGGTTCCGGTGGGAAAGGCAGCCCGTCGTGACGGGCGATCGCACTCCGGGGCCGGCCGACATCCCCGCGACCGACGACAGTCCCGCGTCGATGGTCGATCGCGGTGTGGGGGAGTCCGACCACCTGCAGCGCCTGTGGTCGCCGCACCGGATGTCGTACATCACCGAGTCCCCGCGAGGTCGCGACGAGCCGTACGAACCCTTTACCGATATCCCGAAGATGTCCGACGAGGAAGGTCTCGTCGTCGCTCGCGGCGAAACGGTGTACGCGGTGCTCAACCTGTACCCGTACAACCCGGGGCACCTGATGGTCGTACCGTATCGCCGGGTGGCCAACCTCGAGGACCTGACGCCCGAGGAGAGCGCCGAACTCATGCAGTTCGCGCAGCGGGCGCTCCGCGTCATCAAGCGCGTCTCGCGTCCGCACGGCTTCAACGTCGGCCTCAACCTCGGTGCCGCGGCGGGAGGCTCGCTGGCCGAGCATCTCCACCTGCACGTCGTGCCGCGCTGGGGCGGCGACGCCAACTTCATCACCGTCCTCGGTGGGTCGAAGGTCATGGTGCAGTTGCTGCGCGACACCCGTGCACTGCTCGCCTCGGCATGGGACGAGTGACAGCCCTCCCCGAGTCGTCGCGATCGCATCGTACGGCCGTGGTGCCGTTCGCGTGTCGATCCGCTGCGGGCCGACTGCGCATTTCCGGCCCTACTCGTGGCAGGATCGGATTCCGGACACAACGGTCGGACAGGAAGACAGGGGTCGCGGGATGCTGAGCTTCTTCGGGCGTGCGTCGGTGTCGACGGTCACCGCGCCGCTCGGCAAGGCGCTGATCCGTACCGGCCTGACTCCGGACGCCGTCACACTCGTCGGCACCGTCGCCACGATCGCCGCCGCCGTGACCCTGTTCCCCATGGGACACCTGTTCTGGGGTGCGATGGTCATCTGGCTGTTCGTCATGTTCGACATGCTCGACGGAGCCATGGCCCGGGCCCGCGGTGGCGGAACGCGCTTCGGCGCGGTTCTCGACGCGACCTGCGACCGGGTCGCCGACGGCGCGATCTTCGCCGGTCTCGCGTGGTGGGCCGTCTACCACGAGCAGAGCCGTCCGCTGTTCGTCGCCACCCTGCTCTGTCTGGTGACCTCGCAGGTCATCTCGTACGCGAAGGCGCGGGCCGAAGCGAGTGGACTGTCCGCCGACGGCGGTCTGATCGAACGACCCGACCGGCTCGTGATCGTGCTCGTCGGCGCCGGTCTCACCGGCCTCGGACTCGACTGGGCGATCCACATCGCCATGTGGCTGCTCGTCGTCGGATCGGTGATCACCGTCTTCCAGCGGGTGCTCGCCGTCCGCAACTCCGCGGGTGCGCGCGAACTGCTTCCCATCACGCCCCCGGCCGGGGGGACGACGGAGACCCGGGACGACGGGGGAGCACAGTGAGTGTCGGCGAGAAGGCGTCCGATCTCGCGTACGCGGGTGGCTGGCGCCTGGTCCGGGCACTGCCCGACGGCGTCGCGCGACGGTTGTTCGACGCCGGCGCCGACCATGCGGCGCGCCGTGGCGGCGGACCGCAGCAACTGCGCCGCAACCTCGCGCGGGTGCTCGGGGTGCAGCCGCACGAGGTGCCCGACGATCTGATCCGCCGGTCGGTCCGGTCCTACGCGCGCTACTGGCGCGAGGCGTTCCGCCTGCCGTCGATGGATCTCGACGCGACCGCGAAGTCGATCGATTCGTCCATCGAGGGCCGTGAGCACATCGAGGCGGCGCTCGCCGCCGGTCACGGCGCGATCCTGGCGCTGCCCCACAGTGGGAACTGGGATCTCGCCGGCGTGTGGTGCGTCCGCTACTTCGGCGGATTGACCACGGTCGCCGAGCGCCTGCGTCCGGAGTCCCTCTACCGCCGTTTCGTGGACTACCGCGAGGGTCTCGGTTTCGAGATCTTCCCCTCGAGCGGCGGGGAGACGCCGCCGTTCGGGGAGCTTGCCGCGCGGTTGCGCGACAACCGGATCGTGTGCCTGCTCGGCGAACGCGACCTCGCCCGCAAGGGAGTGCCGGTCACCTTCTTCGGCGAACCCACCCGCATGCCCGCCGGACCGGCGAAACTGGCCATCGACACCGGTGCGGCACTGTTGCCGGTGCACTGCTGGTTCACCGAGGACGGCTGGGGGTTCCGCGTGGATCCGGAGCTCGACGTGAGTGTCGGGATCGACGCTGCCACACAGGCCCTCGCCGACCGGTTCGCCGCCAACATCGCCGCCCACCCCGAGGACTGGCACATGCTGCAGCCGTTGTGGCTCGACGACCTGTCGGAGGCTCGCCGCGCCCGGATGGAGGCGTAGGTGAGGATCGGGATGGTCTGCCCGTACTCCTTCGACGTTCCCGGTGGAGTACAGGCACACGTCGTGGATCTCGCGGAGGTCCTCATCGGCCGCGGGCACGAGGTGAGTGTGCTGGCACCCGCGTCGGAGACGACGCCCCTGCCCGACTTCGTCGTCTCCGCCGGTCGCGCCGTCGCGATCCCGTACAACGGGTCCGTCGCGCGCCTGAGTTTCGGTCCGGTCTCCTATGCCCGGGTCCGCCGCTGGATCAACGACAACGATTTCGACGTCCTCCACATCCACGAACCGAACGCGCCGAGCCTGTCGATGCTCGCGCTCAAGGTGGCGGAAGGACCGATCGTCGCGACCTTCCACACGTCGACGACGAAATCGCTGGTGCTCAGCACCTTCCAGGGTGTCCTGCAGCCCTATCTCGAGAAGATCAGCGGCCGGATCGCGGTGTCCGAGCTGGCCCGGCGGTGGCAGGTCACCTCTCTCGGTGCCGATGCGGTCGAGATCCCCAACGGTGTGGACGTGCCGTTCTTCCGGCACGCCCCGCTGCTGCCGGGCTACCCGCGAGCGGGCCGCACGGTGCTCTTCCTCGGCCGGTACGACGAACCCCGCAAGGGCATGGAGATCCTGCTCGGCGCGTTGCCGGCGCTCGCCGCCCGACATCCCGACATCGAGATCCTCGTGGTCGGGCGCGGTGACGAGGACCGCTTGCGGAAGGAAGCGGGACGCTACTTCCGGCACTTGCGGCTGCTCGGGCAGGTCGACGACGACGAGAAGGCGTCCGCGATGCGCAGCGCCGACGTGTACTGCGCGCCGAACCTCGGTGGTGAGAGCTTCGGCATCGTGCTCGTCGAGGCCATGGCCGCGGGGACGGCGGTCGTCGCCTCCCAGCTCGACGCCTTCCGCCGGGTACTGCGCGACGGGCAGGCCGGGGTCCTCGTCCCGGTCGCCGATGCCGATGCGCTCGCGCGTGGACTCCTCGAGGTCCTCGACGACGACGACCGCCGGCAGGCATTGGTCGACTTCGGATCCACGGTGGTCGAAGCGTACGACTGGCCGGTGGTCGCAGATCAGATCCTGCGGGTCTACGAGACCGTCACCGTCGGTGCCGGCCCGGTGCGGGAGGTCCGGTCGTGACCGTCAGCGCGGTGACGATCCTCGTCCTGTCGCTGATCGCCGCCGTGGTCGTGGCGATCGGTGTGTGGGCCTATTCCACCGCCAACCGACTCGACCGCCTCCATGTGCGCTCGGATCTGTCCTGGCAGGCACTCGATGCGGCCCTGGCGCGTCGCGCGGCGGTCGTGCGGAGCATCGTGGCGTCGATCCCGGTCCCGGAGGGACGCACACTCGCCCTGCTCGCCGATACTGCCGAACGTGCGGACCGCGCCCGGCGCGAGGAGGCCGAGAACGCGTTGTCGGCCTCCTTGGCACGGCTCGAGACCGGCCGGCTGCGCCCCCAACTCGTGGCCGAGCTCGCCGACGCGGAGGCGCGGGTGCTCATCGCCCGTCGTTTCCACAACGACGCGGTGCGCGACACCCTGGCGTTGCGCACCCGACGGCCGGTCCGCTGGTTGCACCTCGGGGGAACCGCGCCGCTGCCCACCTATTTCGAGATTGCCGAGCGGGCGGGGGCGGTCGCCACCGCGCCTCCGGCCGTTCCCGGCACGTCCCCTTCCTCAGGAGCGGCCCCTGCTCCCGCTTCGCGGACCACCCCGGTGCCGGATCGGGCACGCACGTCGGCTCGCGTCGTCGTGCTCGACGAGGACGGCCGGGTCCTGCTGCTGCGCGGACACGACCCCGCGGTGCCCGAGCGGCACTTCTGGTTCACGATCGGTGGCGCCGTCGAGCCCGGCGAGGACCTGGCGACGGCCGCGCTCCGGGAGCTCGCCGAGGAGACCGGTCTGCGGGTCGAGCGCGACCTCCTGTGCGGGCCGATGTGGCGGCGCGTGGCCGTCTTCCCGTTCAACGGTGAGATCCTGCACTCGGAGGAGCTGTTCTTCTCGGTGCGGGTGCCGTCCTTCGAACCCGCTGCAGACGGCTTCACCGATCTCGAACGGAGCATGCGCCTCGACCATCGCTGGTTCGACGACGACGAACTGCAGGCGCTGGTGCGGTCCGGGAACCCGGTCTACCCGCACGATCTGCCCGAGCTCCTCGATGAGGCGAGGCAGGTCGCGACGCGGCGGCTGGAGCCGGAGATCCGCGCGATCCGGTGAAATTGTGAACCCTTTCGGTCCGGCCGCAGAGCCTCTCACGTAGAGATCCAGTTCGCGAAACTGGACGGTTCCTTTCGGGAATGCGCAGGATCTTCAGTGCCCGTCCGAGGAGTGGACCGGTGTGCGGCAGTCCAGTTGTTCCGAACTGGCTATAGGACCGGCTCGGCTGCGCCCCTAGGCTCGGTTCCGCTGCCCGTCGCCCGTGCGCCGGCAGCTTTCGCCGATCCGTCCACCGAGGAGGACTCCCATCGTGACCAGCCCCGACACCGCCCCCGTCACCGGTACCGCCCGCGTCAAGCGTGGCATGGCCGAGATGCTCAAGGGCGGGGTGATCATGGACGTGGTGACCCCCGAACAGGCGAAGATCGCCGAGGACGCCGGCGCGGTGGCGGTCATGGCCCTCGAACGCGTGCCCGCCGACATCCGCGCGCAGGGCGGCGTGTCGCGCATGAGCGATCCCGACATGATCGACGGCATCATCGAGGCCGTCTCGATCCCCGTCATGGCCAAGGCGCGCATCGGCCACTTCGTCGAAGCGCAGGTCCTGCAGGCCCTCGGGGTCGACTACATCGACGAGTCGGAGGTGCTCACCCCCGCCGACTACGAGAACCACATCGACAAGTTCGCGTTCACCGTGCCGTTCGTGTGCGGCGCAACGAATCTCGGTGAGGCACTGCGCCGTATCAACGAGGGCGCGGCGATGATCCGCTCCAAGGGCGAGGCCGGCACCGGCGACGTCTCGAACGCCACAACCCACATGCGCCGGATCCGCCAGGAGATCCGGCGCCTGAGCTCGCTTCCCGAGGACGAGCTCTACGTCGCCGCCAAGGAATTGCAGGCCCCCTACGACCTCGTCGTCGAGGTCGCCCGCGCCGGCAAGCTGCCCGTCACCCTCTTCACCGCCGGTGGCATCGCCACCCCCGCCGACGCCGCGATGATGATGCAGCTCGGGGCCGAGGGCGTGTTCGTCGGATCCGGAATCTTCAAGTCGGGCAACCCCGCCCAGCGTGCGGCCGCGATCGTCAAGGCCACCACCTTCCACGACGATCCCGACGTGCTCGCGAAGGTCTCGCGGGGCCTCGGCGAGGCGATGGTCGGTATCAACGTCGACGAGATCCCGCAGCCCCACCGGCTCGCCGAACGCGGCTGGTGATCGTTCTACCGGGGCGCGTGCAGGGCGAGCAGGGCGACGTCGTCCTGCACGCCCGCCCCGAGCGTCGCGAGCGCCTCGCGGACGGCCCCGACCGCTTCCGCCGCGCTCGTCGGTTTCGATGCGCGGACGTGCTCGAGGAGCCGGTCCTCCCCGAAGCGTTCACGGGTCTCACCGGAGACGAGAGCCTCGGTCACCCCGTCGGTGTACAGCAGCAGCGTGTCGCCGGGGCGCAGCGCGAAGGTGTGCTCGACGAGCCGCGGCGTGGGCAGCATTCCGATCAGCTGTCCGCCGATCGTGGGGAGATAGTCGACGTTGCCGTTCGCGCGCACGAGGAGCGGCGGCGGATGCCCACCCGAGGCGAGACGGATGTCGACCCGTCCGGTGTCCGGATCAGGCGCGACCGTGCCGAAGATGAGCGTGCAGAAGGGAGCTCGCGTTTCGCTGTCGCGTTCGTCGAGCAGGGTGGTGTTGAGCGTCCTGAGCGCCGCGGACGGGACCGTCTCGTAGACCGCCGCGGCGCGCAGCGTGTAGCGGACGATCGACGTCACCGCCGCTGCGCGAGCGCCCTTTCCACACACATCGCCGAGGAACAGCCCCCACGTGCCGGCGCGCGCGGGGAACAGGTCGTAGAAGTCGCCGCCGACCTCGTCGGGGGACGCGATGTGGTAGTACGCGTCGACCTCGAGTCCCGGTACCGCGGGCAGGCTCGGCGGAAGAAGGGTCGCCTGGAGTGTGGCGTTGATCGTGCGGAGCCGCTCACGCTCGAGTTCGGCCTCGCGACGGGCACGGAGCAGTTCCGTCTCGTAGGCGCGGCGCTCGCGGGCATCGAACAGCATCGTGCGGATCAGCGTGGGCCTGCCCTCGGCGTCCGGCTCGACCACCGAGGCGGCCAGGACCGGCAGCCGGGTCCGGTCGGCACGGACGAGTTCGAGGGCGATCCCGTTGATCTGTCCGTGCATGAGGAGGAGCGGCGCGTAGTGGGTCTCGTGGTAGATGCGGCCGCCCACGCTGAGAAGGTCCGAGAAGTACCGCTTGCCGACCAGTTCGTCGCTCGTGAACCCGAGCCAGTCCGTCAAGGTCCGGTTGATCTCCGTGATCCGGCCGTCCAGGAGCGTCGTCAGGAATCCGCACGGCGCGTTGTCGTACAGCGCATCGCCGTGTCGGATACGGGGATCGAGGGTTCGATCGGTCGTCGCCGTCACCCCGATCGGCGCGCGAACGCCGCGATCGCGGCTGCTGTCTCTTCGGGTGCGCTGAGCTGCGGGCAGTGGCCGGTCGAGTTCAGGGTCACGAGTTCGCTCCCGGGGATCTGCTCGTGAACGAAGGCACCGACCTCGCGCGGAGCGATCGCATCGTGGGCGCACTGGGCGACGAGCGTGGGCACCGACACCGCGGCCAGGTCGGAGCGGTTGTCGGACAGGAAGGTCACCCGGGCGAAGACGCGCGCCACCTCGGGATCCGTGCGGCAGAAGATCTCGGCGAGTTCGTCGCCGAGCTCCGGTCGCTCGGGATTGCCCATGATGACCGGCGCCATCGACTCGGTCCAGCCCAGATAGTTCGCCTCGAGGGATTCGAGCAGCTCGTCGATGTCGTCGGTGCTGAACCCACCTCGGTATCCGCTGGCCGGATCGTCGATGAAGCGCGGGGACGGCGCGAGCAGCACGAGACCGGAGAAGACCTCCGGGGCAGCGGCCGCCGCGAGGACACCGATCGATGCGCTCACCGAGTGGCCGACGAAGAGCACCTGCCCGAGATCCAGGCTCCGGCACAGGTCCACGACGTCCTCGGCGTAGGTCTCCATCCGCGAGTAGCGCTGGGAGTCCCAGGCGGTCGCATCGGAACGCCCGGAGCCGACGTGGTCGAACCGCACCACGGTGAAGTCGGGTTCGAGCAGCGGGATCATCAGGCGCCACAGGTGCTGGTCGCAGCCGAAACCGTGCGCGAGGACGACCACCGGGCCCTGTCGGTTGCCCGTGATCGTCACGCTGTTCCTGCGCACCATATCGGTGACTTGTCGCATTGCACCCCCTCCGTTCTACCGAGGGTGTCATATTCGCTACTCGATAGCGATCCCGGTTCTCTCGCCACCTTCCGGGGACACGGCGTTCGGCACACCTCCGTGCAGCTAGCCTTCTTGCGTACGGTGCACAGAAGGAGTTCCCATGGCGAAGATCGAGCAGATCCTGGCGCTCGAACAGATCGAGAACGACATCTTCCGGGGCATAACGACGGAGACGTTGCTGCCGCGGACGTTCGGTGGTCAGGTGGCCGGTCAGGCGCTCGTGTCGGCGGTCCGCACCGTCGATCCCGCATTCGGGGTCCACTCGCTGCACGGCTACTTCCTCCGGCCGGGGAACCCGACGATGCAGATCGTCTACCTCGTCGACCGGATCCGCGACGGCCGCTCCTTCTGCACCCGGCGCGTGACGGCCGTCCAGGACGGCAAGGCGATCTTCACGATGTCGGCGTCGTTCCACGTACGCGACGAGGGGATCGAGCACCAGGACACGATTCCGCGGGTGCCGGCTCCGGAGGAACTGCCCGATCCGGAGACTGTGGTCGACGACGCGACCCTGCTGTGGGCGAAGAAGGAATGGGCCGAATGGGACTTCCGGTTCGTTCCCCGCGACCGGATGGACTCGTCGAGCAGGATGGCTGCACAGCAGCAGCTGTGGTTCAAGTCCCGCGAGATCCTCCCCGACGACCCGGTCTTCCACGTGTGCACGCTCGCGTACATGAGCGACATGACGTTGCTCGGCTCGGCGAGTGTCGGCCACGACGACGAACGGACGCAGGGTGCATCGCTGGACCACGCGATGTGGTTCCTGCGGCCGTTCCGCGCCGACGACTGGCTGCTTTACGACCAGACGTCACCCTCCGCCGGGCTGGGGCGCGCACTGACCCAGGGGCGGATCTTCGATCGCAACGGCAACATGGTCGCGGCGGTGGTGCAGGAAGGACTCACGCGGTACCTGCGCGAGTCCTGAACGAGGGCGTCCCCGACGAAGACGTCCCTACGAAGTGCCTGCGCATCGGCGACCCCGAACGGACAGGCAGGCAACGGTGACCATTTCCTCTCCCACGATCGGCGTCCTGGCATTGCAGGGCGACGTCCGCGAACATCGCAGCGCTCTCGAGGAGGCAGGCGCGCGGACGATCGCGGTGCGTCGCGAACGCGAACTCGACGAGGTCGACGGCATCGTCCTTCCGGGAGGCGAATCCACTACGGTCAGCCGTCTGCTGCGTGTGTTCGACCTGCTCGAACCGCTGCGGGCCCGGTTGGAGGCCGGGCTGCCCGCCTACGGTTCGTGTGCCGGCATGATCCTGCTCGCCTCCCGGGTGCTCGACACCACCGAGGACGCCGAACACCTCGACGCCCTCGACATCGTGGTGCGCCGCAACGCCTTCGGCCGGCAGGTCGACTCGTTCGAGACCGACCTGCCGATGACGGGTCTCGGCGACGGGCCGGTGCGCGCGGTGTTCATCCGAGCCCCGTGGGTGGAGGAGATCGGGCCCGACGTGGAGGTCCTGGCCACGGTTCCGGACGGGCCGGCGGCGGGTCGGGTGGTCGCAGTGCGGCAGGGCGCTGTGATCGCGACGTCCTTCCACCCCGAGATCACCGGTGACCATCGCGTGCATCGGCTGTTCGTGGAGACCGTGCGCTCGGCGACCCGACCTCGGGTGCGCCCGACGGCCTCGGTGACATGACGACACGGCCACCGTGCCGGTGGCCCACACCGGGAGCGAGTAGAATCGACTCTCCGACCTGTCGGTTGACGCCGACCACACTTCTCCGGAAGGGGCTCGAAGCGAATGAGCGGCCACTCCAAATGGGCCACCACCAAGCACAAGAAGGCGGTCATCGATGCCAAACGCGGCAAGATGTTCGCGAAGCTCATCAAGAACATCGAGGTGGCGGCTCGAACCGGTGGTGGCGACCCGGCGGGTAACCCGACCCTGTTCGACGCCATCCAGAAGGCGAAGAAGAGCTCGGTCCCGAACGACAACATCGAGCGTGCCCGCAAGCGTGGCGGCGGTGAGGAAGCCGGCGGTGCCGACTGGCAGACCATCACCTACGAGGGCTACGGCCCCAACGGTGTCGCGCTGCTCATCGAGTGTCTGACCGACAACCGCAACCGCGCCGCGGGCGAGGTCCGCACGGCGATGACCCGCAACGGCGGCAACATGGCCGATCCGGGTTCGGTCGCCTACCTGTTCACCCGCAAGGGCGTCGTCGTGCTCGAGAAGAACGGCCGCTCCGAGGACGAGATCCTCGAGGTCGTCCTCGAAGCGGGTGCCGAGGAGATCAACGATCTCGGCGACTCCTTCGAGATCGTCTCCGAGGCGTCCGACCTGATCGCCGTGCGTACGGCTCTCGTCGACGCCGGCATCGACTACGACTCGGCCGACCCCGATTTCCGGGCGTCCGTCGAGGTGCCGGTCGACGCCGAGGGTGCACGCAAGGTCATGAAGCTGGTCGACGCGCTCGAAGACTGCGACGACGTGCAGAACGTCTACACGAACGTCGACATCTCCGACGACGTCCTCGCCGAACTCGACGCCTGAGCGACGCTCTCGTCGTAGTCGTCCACGAGCGACGCTCGTCGTACTTGTCACAGCGGCCGGGGTCGCGTGTCGGTCTCCCGGCACCCGATCCCGGCCGCTATGCTCTCGAACAGGCGTTCGCAATCGTGCGAAGCAAGGTCGGGTCCGTCGAAGGCGTCGGAAACCCGGCCGTATTCGGGTGTCGAGAGGTGAGTCGGGTGCGCGTGATGGGTGTCGACCCCGGTCTGACCCGATGTGGTCTGGGGATGGTCGACACGGGACGCGGACGCGACGTGATCCCCGTCGCCGTCGGTGTCATCCGCACCTCGCCCGAACTCGACCTCGAGCACCGGCTCCTCAAGGTCTCCGACTCGGTCGAGGAGTGGATGGACCGCTACAAGCCCGACGTCGTCGCGATCGAGCGCGTGTTCTCCCAGCACAACGTGCGCACCGCGATGGGCACCGCGCAGGCCGGCGGCGTCGTCGCCCTGGCTGCGGCGCGTCGCTCGATCCCGGTCATGTTCCACACGCCGAGCGAGGTGAAGGCCGCGGTCACCGGCAGTGGCACGGCCGACAAGAAGCAGGTGACCACGATGATCACCCGCATCCTCAAGCTCGACGCCGCGCCGAAGCCCGCCGACGCCGCCGACGCGCTCGCGCTGGCCGTCGCACACTGTTGGCGGGCCCCGCTGATCGCCAGACTCGCGGCCGCCGAAGCTGCGGCCGCCCAGCAGAAGAAACGCTACGAGGAGCGGCTGCGCGAACAGTCGGCCGCACGGAAGGCAGGTAGCCGGTGATCGCCTCGGTACACGGCGAGGTACTCGACATAGCCCTCGACCACGTGGTGATCGAGGCGGGTGGGATCGGCTATCGGATCAACACCACACCTGCGACCCTCGCCGGTCTCCGGCGCGGCGAGCAGGCCAGACTCGCCACCGCGATGATCGTGCGCGAGGACTCCATGACGCTGTACGGCTTCGTGGACGCCGAGGCGCGCGAACTGTTCGGCCTGCTGCAGACGGTCAGCGGCGTCGGCCCCCGGCTCGCCATGGCCACGCTCGCCGTCCTCGAACCCGATGCGCTGCGTGCGGCTCTCGCCGACGGCAACACCGCAGCGCTGACGCGGGTACCCGGGATCGGCAAGCGTGGCGCCGAACGCATGATCGTCGAACTGCGCGACAAGGTCGCGGCCTTCGGCGCCACGGGATCGTCGCCTGTCGCGGCCGGTGCCTCGCCGCTGCGCGACCAGATCGTCGAGGCGCTGGTCGGCCTCGGATTCACGCCGCGTCAGGCCGAACCGGCCGCCGACAAGGTCCTTGCCGAGGAGCCGGGCGCCGACGTCTCGACGGCACTGCGCTCGGCGCTCAAGCTGCTGGGTAGGTCGCGGTGACCGACGAGTACCGTGAGTTCGAGGCCGCAGGAGCGGCCCGCGAATTCGATGCTGCATCGGCCGACCGCGAGCGGTCGCCGGTCACGGCGGAGCATCTGCCCTCCGACAGCGACATCGAGACCAGTCTGCGCCCGACCAGTCTCGACGACTTCATCGGGCAACCGCGGGTCCGCGAACAGCTGCAGCTCGTTCTGCGAGGAGCGAAGCTGCGCGGTGGCACTCCCGATCACATCCTCCTGTCCGGTCCGCCCGGTCTCGGCAAGACGTCGATGGCGATGATCATCGCCGCCGAACTCGGCACGTCACTGAGACTGACCTCCGGTCCCGCGCTCGAACGCGCCGGTGATCTCGCTGCGATGCTGTCGAACCTCGCGGAGGGCGACGTGCTGTTCATCGACGAGATCCACCGCATCGCCCGACCGGCGGAGGAGATGCTGTATCTGGCGATGGAGGACTTCCGCGTCGACGTCGTGGTGGGCAAGGGGCCCGGCGCGACGTCCATCCCGCTCGAGGTCGCACCCTTCACCCTCGTCGGCGCGACCACCCGTTCCGGTGCCCTCACCGGCCCGCTGCGCGACCGGTTCGGTTTCACTGCGCACATGGACTTCTACGAGCCCCCCGAGCTGCAGCGCATCCTGGACCGCTCCGCATCGATCCTCGGGATCGATCTCCGCGACGACGCCGCCGCGGAGATCGCCGGTCGCTCCCGCGGCACGCCGCGTATCGCCAACCGGTTGCTGCGCCGCGTCCGCGACTACGCCGACGTGCGCGCCGACGGTGTCGTGACCCGGGCCGTGGCCCAGGCCGCGCTCGAGGTGTACGACGTCGACCCGATCGGTCTCGATCGTCTCGACCGCGCCGTTCTCGGCGCACTCGTCCGCAGTTTCGGTGGTGGCCCGGTCGGCGTGTCGACACTCGCGGTGGCCGTGGGGGAGGAGCCCGCCACCGTCGAGGAGGTGTGCGAGCCGTTCCTGGTCCGTGCCGGCATGGTCGCGCGCACTCCGCGCGGACGTGTGGCCACGCAGGCCGCTTGGTTGCAGCTCGGCCTCACCCCGCCGCCGGAGGCCGCCACAGGGGGCATCGAGGTGCGTGCGCGCGAACCACAGCTCGAGCTGTTCGAGGACGACCCGGACACGACCCTCGAGGGCGGTGTCGATCCGTCCGACCCGGACGATCCGGACGTACGGAGGTAGGGCCCTCGCCCGGGGAATGGCACACTGGTCTACTGCGTCGGTCCGTGGAGGCCGATCCCGACGTCGTGGTGCCGCATGCGCCACCACGACCCGCTGGTGTCGCTCGCGTCACCACCCACCGACAACGACCGAGGACTGACTTCAACGATGGAACTGCTCTTCCCTCTCCTGATCCTGGCACTGCTCGTCCCGACCTTCCTGGGCGTGCGGCGTCAGAAGAAGGAGATGCAGAAGGTGACGGCGCTGCAGGACTCCCTGCGCATCGGCGACCGCGTGATGACCACCGCGGGTCTGCACGCCACGGTGGCCGCCCTCGCCGACGACACCGTCGATCTCGAGATCGCGCCGGGTGTCGTCACGACCTGGTCGCGTCTGGTCATCCGGGAGCGCGTCGAGACCGAGACCCCGCAGGATCCGGATCTGCTCCGCAAGGACGACGATGCGAACCCGCCGGAGGGACGTCCGACCGAGTACTGACAGCCGATTCGCGACGCACGGTTTCGGCACCGGAGTCTCCGGTGCCGGTGCCGAGCGCCGCGCGACTGCACCCGACCACCACTCACTCGCATCGAGGAGACTGACAGACCGTGGCACCTTCCAACGGATCGGTGCATCCCGTGCGCGCTCTCGCCCTGTTCGGGGTGATTCTCGCCGCGTTGTATGCACTGGTCTTCTTCACCGGGGACAAGTCGCCCACCCCGAAGCTGGGCATCGACCTGCAGGGTGGCACCCGCGTCACCCTCACCGCGCGAACCCCCGACGGGAGCAGCCCGAGTCCGGACAGCCTCCGCCAGGCCCAGCAGATCATCGAGACCCGCGTCAACGGGCTCGGTGTGTCGGGTTCGGAGGTGATCGTCGAGGGCGACAACCTCGTGATCACCGTCCCGGGTGAGGACAGCGCCCAGGCCAGGACGCTGGGCCAGACCGCCCGGCTGTACATCAGGCCGGTGATCGGGGGACCGATCGACGCGAACATGACCGCCGAGGATCTCGCCGAGCAGCCCGGTGCCGGTACCCCCGAGGGAGGGCTGCCCGCAGAACCGGCCCCTGCCGAACCGGCACCCGGTGAACCCGCGCCGGCCGACCAGGCTCCGCCCGCCGACGCACCCGAACCGCAGGGACGTCCGTTCCCGGCGCAGGATCCCACCGCGCCCACCGATGCCCCGGCACCGGCCGAGACGCCCGAGGCCCCCGTCGAGGCGCCCCAGGCTCCGGCCGAGCCCTCCGGAGCCCCCGAGGCTCCCGAGAACGACGGCTCGCTCACGCCGCAGGAACAGGCGGCTGCAGACATCGCCACGGCCAAGGCCACCCGTCAGAGCGAGGACCCCGCCGTGCAGCAGGCGGCGGCTCTCGCCCTCGACTGCTCCGCGGCCGACCCGCTCGCCGGCAACGACGACCCGGCGCTTCCGCTCGTCGCGTGCTCGACCGACGGCACCGCGATCTACCTGCTGGGCCCGAGCATCATCGACGGCCAGCAGATCGAGGACGCGACCTCCGGTTTCAATCAGCAGCAGTCGCGCTACGAGGTCAGCCTGACCTTCGACAGCGAGGGCAGCAATACGTGGGCGCAGTTCACCGCCGCGAACATCGGTCAGCAGGCCGCCTTCGTGCTCGACTCGAAGGTCGTCAGCGCGCCCGTGATCCAGGGCGCCACCCCCGCCGGCAGCGCCACCTCGATCACCGGCCAGTTCACGAATACGCAGGCCGCAGAGCTGGCGAACACCCTCAAGTACGGGTCGTTGCCGCTGTCGTTCGTGGCATCCGAAGCCGAGACCGTCTCCGCCACTCTGGGTCTGGCTTCGCTCGAGGCCGGGCTGATCGCCGGTGCGGTGGGTCTGGCGCTGGTGCTCCTGTTCTGCCTCGCGTACTACCGGATACTCGGACTGCTCACCGCGCTGTCGCTCGTTCTCTCGGGAATGGCGGTCTACGCGGTCATGGTGCTGCTCGGCAGATACATCGGGTTCACGCTCGACCTCGCCGGCGTCGCCGGTCTGATCATCGGTATCGGCATGACCGCCGACTCGTTCGTCGTGTTCTTCGAACGGATCAAGGACGAGATCCGCGAGGGGCGGAGTTTCCGTTCCGCGGTGCCGCGCGGCTGGGCACGGGCCCGCCGCACGATTCTCTCCGGTAACGCGGTCAGCTTCATCGCCGCCGCCGTGCTCTACGTCCTGGCCGTCGGTCAGGTCCGCGGCTTCGCGTTCACCCTCGGCCTCACCACGATCCTCGACGTCGTCGTCGTGTTCCTGGTGACCTGGCCGCTGGTGTTCCTGGCCTCGAAGTCGAAGTTCTGGTCCAAGCCGAGCGTGAACGGTCTGGGCGCGATCCAGCAGGTGGCCGACGAGCGTCGTCTCGTCGCCGCGACCGCTGCGAAGGAGGCGTGACGATGACCGACACGACCACGACGACGGCCGCGCCGCAGCACAGCCGACTGTCCCGTCTGTACACCGGCACGGGCGCCTTCGAGATCGTCGGACGCCGCAAGCGGTGGTACATCGTCACCGCGGTGATGGTGTTGATCGCCCTGCTCAGCATGCTGCTGCGCGGATTCAGCTGGGGTATCGACTTCGAGGGCGGCACCCGCATCCAGATGCCGGCCGTGCCGGGCGTGTCCGTCGAGGAAGTCGAGACCGTCTTCAGCGACACCATCGGCTTCGAACCCGAGGCGGTGCAGACTGTCGGCGCCGGCGACGGAGCGACCGTCCAGATCCGGTCGGAGACCCTCGACGGCGAGCAGGTCGCCGAGTTGCAGACCGCGCTGTTCGAGGAGTTCCAGCCCGCCGGGCCGGACGGTGAGCCGTCCCGCAACTCGATCAGCGTCGCCGACGTCAGCGAGACGTGGGGAAGCCAGATCACCAACAAGGCGCTCATCGCGCTGGTGGTCTTCCTCGTCATCGTCAGCATCTACATCACGATCCGATACCAGCGGAACATGGCGATCGCAGCGATCACCGCCCTGTTCTTCGACATCATCGTGACAGCGGGTGTCTACGCCCTCGTCGGCTTCGAGGTCAGTCCTGCGACCGTCATCGGTCTGCTCACGATCCTCGGTTTCTCGCTCTACGACACGGTCGTCGTCTTCGACAAGGTCGAGGAGAACACCCGCGGCATCCTGCACCTGCACCGCCGCACCTACGCCGAGCAGGCCAACCTCGCCGTCAACCAGACGCTCATGCGCTCGATCAACACCACGATCATCTCGGTGTTGCCGGTGCTGGCGCTGATGGTCATCGCGGTGTGGCTCCTCGGTGTGGGCACGCTCAAGGACCTCGCCCTCGTCCAGTTGGTCGGCATCGTCGTCGGTACCTTCTCGTCGATCTTCTTCGCGACCCCGTTGCTGGTTACGCTCGAGGAATGGCGTGGTCCGGTCGCGAAGCACACCCGCAAGGTGCTCGCCAAGCGGGAGGAGGCCGCCGCCCGCGCGGCGAAGGCCGGGACGACGGCCGGATCGCAGTCGGCCGACGCGGTCGACGCAAAGGTGGCGCCGACGGTGCAGGGCGCCGGATCCCTGCCCGACCGGGCGACGGTCCGTCGCGGCCCTGCCCCCGGGGCACGACCCACCGGAAAGCGCGGCAAGAGAAGGTCCTGACATGGCGGTGAGCGAGCGGAACGACCCGACGACGAGGCGGTCGCCGAGGCGCCGCGGCACGCTCCTCGCGTGCGCGGCGGTGGCCTCGACACTCGCGTTCTCCACCGTCGCGTGCGGCACGGACGAGGAACCGGTGCACTCGATCGGGTACGCGATCGACAACACGGTGACGACCTACAACGCGAACACCGTCGACGGTGCGGCCTCGGGCGCGCGCCAGGCGTTCGCCCGGGTGCTGCCGGGCTTCGGCTACGTCGGTCCGCAGGGCCGGGTGATCGCGGACACCGACATCGGCACTGCCTCGGTCGTGCCCGGTGAGGGGCTCACCGTGCAGTACCGCCTGTCGCCGGACGCGGTCTACTCCGACGGTGTGCCCATGTCCTGCGACGACCTCGTCCTGGCCTGGGCTGCGTCGAGCGGACGCTTCACCGCTCCCGACGAGTCCGGCGAGCAGGTCCCGCTGTTCGACGCTGCCCATCGTGGTGGTTACGCCGACATCGACCGGGTCGACTGTCAGCCCGGGTCGAAGGAGGCCACCGTCGTCTTCCGACCCGGCCGCGAGGACACGAACTGGAAGGCGCTGTTCGGGGCCACCGAGCTGATGCCGGCCCACGTGGCGGCAGGAAGGTCGGGTGTGTCCGACTTGGTCGGAGCGATCACGGCGAACGACACCGAGGCCGTCCGGCGCATCGCGGAGTTCTGGAACACCGGCTGGACCCTCACCCCGGGTGAGATCGATTCGGCGCTGTTCCCGTCCGCGGGCCCGTACCGCCTCGAGTCGTACACCGCCGAGGACGGCCTGACGCTCGTCGCGAACGAGCGGTGGTGGGGGAACGCCCCGGGCACCGACCGCATCGTCGTCTGGCCGCGCGGCACCGACACGTCCGCGGCCGCGGAGGACGGCCGCATCCACGTCGTCGACGTGGCCGAGGGATCCGTCGGCCACAGCAATCTCGGCGACGACGCCGACGTCTCCACCGTCGTCTCACGCAACCTCGAACAACTGGTGTTCGCCACGAGCGGGGTGTTCCAGAACCCGGCGGCGCGTCGCGCCGTCGCCCTGTGCACGCCTCGCACACAGCTGTTCGACGAACTCGGCGTGTCCGACGAGTCGAACGGCGTCACGGGCCCGATCACCTCGCGGCTCCTGGCGCCCGACTCGCCGCTGTACCCGCAGACCGTGCCGACCGCCGAAGGCTACGCCGAGGTCGACATCGACGCCGCGCGTTCCGAACGTGAGGCCTCCGGTCAGGACCGCATGCAGGTCCGCATCGGCTATCTCGGACCGGACGAGCGCCGCGCGCGCACCGTCGAGTTGATCGGCGAATCCTGCCGCGAGGCGGGCATCGAGATCGTCGACGCCGGCTCCGACACCTTCACGCCGTCGCAGCTGACGGCGGGGGAGGTCGACGCGATCCTCGTCGGGACGGCCACGGCCGCCGGTGCCGGTGGCGCCGCCGACATGGAGCACGCCCGCGACGCATTGCACTCCGGGGCCGGCAGCAACGTCGGCGGTTATTCGATCGGCCGCGTCGACGAACTGCTCGACGGCCTGCTCGTGGCGAAGGACAACGCGGCCATCGCGGGACTCGCGACCGAGGCCGAACGCATCCTGTGGGGCGACGTTCCCACCCTGCCCCTGTTCGCGCAGCCCCGCACGATCGGGTTCGCGGCGGGAATGCATGCCGGGGTGCCCAACCCGACGACCGCGGGTGCGGGCTGGAACATGGACCGGTGGATACTCGGAGGATGAGCGCTCAACGGATCGGCGATACGCGGCTCGTCGAAGAAGCTGCCGTGGCCGTGGCCGAACACACCCGATGGGTCGACGATTTCCCGACCGCGGGTGTCCGTTTCGCCGACCTGACGCCCGTCTTCGCCGACGGACCGTCCTTCTCGGCCGTGATCGCGGCGCTGGCCTCCGCGGCACCCGACGCCGAACTCGTCGCCGGTATCGATGCGCGCGGCTTCCTCCTCGGCGGCGGCATCGCCCGCACCCTGGGGGTGGGCGTGCTCGCCGTCCGCAAGGCGGGCAAACTCCCGCCGCCCGTCCAGACCTGTGAATACAGCCTCGAATACGGCACCGCCGCGATCGAGATCCCGGGCGACTGGATGGCCCTGCAGGGCCGCAAGGTGCTCGTCGTCGACGACGTCCTTGCGACCGGCGGAACCCTCGCCGCCACCGTCGAACTGCTCGAACGCGTCGGCGCCGAGGTCGTCGGGATCACCGTCGTCACCGAGATCGAAGCCCTCGGCGGCCGGACGCGACTGCAGAAGTACCCGCTGACGTCTCTCATGCGGATCTGAGGGATAGAGTTGCCACAGGTGCCGGTGAACCCGCCGGACCCGTACGGTCCGGACATGCGCATCGGTGACGAACCGGGTTCGCAGCCGCGACGGGAGGTTGAGGCATGACCCAGAATCTCGATCGGTCCCACAATTCCGGTCAGAACCCGACCCCCACACCGGCATCGACCTCCGCGTCGAGGCGGGTACGCGCGCGCCTGGCGCGACGCATCACCGGTCAGCGGGGCACGAGCCTCAAGCCGGTCCTCGAGCCGCTGGTCACCATCCACCGCGAGCTGTACCCGAAGGCCGACCTCTCGCAGCTGCAGCGGGCCTACGACGTCGCGGAGGAACGGCACGCCAGCCAGAAGCGCAAGTCCGGCGATCCCTACATCACCCACCCGCTGGCGGTCGCCACGATCCTCGCCGAACTCGGCATGGACACCACGACCCTCGTCGCGGCACTGCTCCACGACACCGTCGAGGACACCGGGTATACGCTCGAGCAGCTCACCGCCGAGTTCGGTGAAGAGGTCGCGCATCTCGTCGACGGCGTCACCAAACTCGACAAGGTCGTGCTCGGTTCGGCCGCCGAGGGCGAGACCATCCGCAAGATGATCATCGCGATGGCGCGCGACCCCCGGGTGCTCGTCATCAAGGTCGCCGACCGTCTGCACAACATGCGGACCATGCGCTTCCTGCCTCCCGAGAAGCAGGCCCGCAAGGCACGCGAGACCCTCGAGGTCATCGCCCCGCTGGCTCACCGCCTCGGGATGGCGACGGTCAAGTGGGAGCTCGAGGACCTCGCCTTCGCGATCCTTCATCCGAAGAAGTACGAGGAGATCGTCCGGCTCGTCGCGACCCGCGCACCGTCGCGCGACACCTACCTGGCCACCGTCCGTGACGAGATCGGACGGACACTCTCCGCGTCGCGGATCGACGCGGTCGTCGAGGGCCGGCCCAAGCACTACTGGTCGATCTACCAGAAGATGATCGTCAAGGGCCGCGACTTCGACGACATCCACGACCTGGTCGGCGTGCGCATCCTGTGCAACGAGATCCGCGACTGCTACGCGGCCGTCGGTGTCGTGCACTCGCTGTGGCAGCCCATGGCGGGACGGTTCAAGGACTACATCGCCCAGCCGCGCTACGGCGTCTACCAGTCGCTGCACACCACCGTCATCGGTCCCGAGGGCAAGCCGCTCGAGGTGCAGATCCGCACGCACGAGATGCACCGCACCGCAGAATTCGGCATCGCCGCGCACTGGCGGTACAAGGAGACCAAGGGACGCCACTCGGGTGATGTCGCCGAGCTCGACGACATGGCCTGGATGCGGCAGCTCCTCGACTGGCAGCGGGAAGCGGCCGACCCGGGGGAGTTCCTCGAATCGCTCCGCTACGACCTGGCGGTCAAGGAGATCTTCGTCTTCACGCCCAAGGGCGACGTGATCACGCTGCCTTCCGGCTCGACGCCCGTGGACTTCGCGTACGCCGTGCACACCGAGGTCGGGCACCGCTGCATCGGAGCCCGCGTCAACGGCCGCCTCGTCGCCCTCGAACGCAAGCTCGAGAACGGCGAGGTCGTGGAGGTCTTCACCTCCAAGGACCCCAACGCCGGCCCGAGCCGCGACTGGCAGTCGTTCGTCGTCTCACCCCGCGCCAAGGCGAAGATCCGGCAGTGGTTCGCCAAGGAACGTCGCGAGGAGGCCCTCGAATCCGGCAAGGACGCCATCGCGAAGGAGGTCCGTCGCGTCGGTCTGCCGCTGCAGCGCCTGATGAACGCCGACCTGATGGTCGCGGTCGCCAAGGAACTGCGGTACGCCGACGTCTCGGCGCTGTACACCGCGGTCGGTGAGCACCACGTCTCGGCGCACCACGTCGTGCAACGGCTGGTCGCGCTGCTCGGTGGCGTCGGTGGCGTCGAAGAGGAACTGGCCGAGCGGTCCACACCGTCGACCATCCCCACCCGCTCGCGGAACAGCGGCGACTCCGGTGTCCTCGTGCCGGGCGCACCGGGGACGGTCTCGAAGCTCGCCAAGTGCTGCACGCCCGTCCCCGGCGACGAGATCATGGGCTTCGTGACCCGCACCGGAGCGGTGAGCGTGCACCGCACCGACTGCACCAACGCCGGGTCGCTGCGGGAGCAGTCGGAGCGCATCATCGAGGTGCAGTGGGCGCCCTCGCCGTCGTCGGTGTTCCTCGTCGCGATCCAGATCGAAGCTCTCGACCGGCACCGTCTGCTGTCCGACGTGACGAAGGCACTCGCCGACGAGAAGGTCAACATCCTGTCGGCCTCCGTGACGACCACGGGCGATCGGGTCGCGGTGAGCCGGTTCACCTTCGAGATGGGCGACCCGAAACATCTCGGGCACGTACTCAACGTCGTCCGCAACGTCGAGGGCGTCTACGACGTGTACCGGGTGACCTCGGCAGCCTGACCGAATCCGTCTCGGTCTCGCGCCGGACGACGACATCCCGCCCCGGAATCTCCGGGACGGGACGTCCGTACGTTCCGTGCGAACGGGGGTGTCAGGACCCGACGGTCACCGACTCGATCTGCACCGCGCGGTTGGGGGCACCGCCGCCGGCCGCCATCGATCCGTCGTCGCCCTCCGCCGCGACCTCCTCGATCACGGCGAGTCCGTCCTCGTCGACCGTCCCGAAGACCGTGTAGGTGGGGGGAAGCTGCGAATCCTCGTAGACCAGGAAGAACTGGCTGCCGTTGCTGCCGGGCCGGCCCGTGTTGGCCATCGCGACCGTGCCGCGCGGGTAGATCACCGGCTGGCGCAGCTGGGCGTCGCCGGGTGCGTACACGTTCTCCGGGTACTCGGTGTCGAAGCCGTAACCCGGCCCGCCCGTGCCGGTGCCCGTCGGGTCGCCGCACTGCAGCACCTGCAGACCCGGTGAGGTCACCAGCCGGTGGCAGGGCGTGTCGTCGAAGTAGCCCTGCTCCGCGAGGGACACGAAGCTGTTGACCGTGCACGGTGCCGCGGCACGGTCGAGTTCGACGCCGATCACGCCGACGCTGGTGGTGATCTGCGCGGCAGCAGCGCCGGTGGCGGAGACGTCGTCCGAGGCGGGGGCGGTCACGTCGCGTGCGGCGTCACCCGAGGCGTCGTAGGTGCACGAGACGGAGTCGGTGCCGCTGGGTCGCTCCGGTAGTTCGCCCGTGTAGGCGGGGGACTGCCGGTCGGCGGCGGACGCCGGTGCCGACGAGCTCGCGGCGGTATCGGTGGACGAATCGTCGGAGCACCCCGTGAGCAGGAGTGCCAGCCCGGCGCCGGCGGCGAGGGCGGTGCGCAATCGGATCATCAGTCCATCCTGACCGACGTGAGGGTGGTCTCCAGCGCGGGGGCACCGTCGGCGGCTCCGCCTGCGACGCCGGCCGCGGCGATCTTGTCGAGGGTCGCGAGACCGGTCTCGTCGATCGTGCCGAAGACGGTGTACTGCGGCGGCAGCACCGAATCGCCGTACACCAGGAAGAACTGGCTGCCATTGGTGTCCGGGCCGGCGTTGGCCATCGCGAGGGTGCCACGCGGATAGGTCATCGGTTCCTGCGCGGCGGGATCGTCGGCGGCGAACTGATCGGTGGGGAACTCGTTGGCGAACTGGTATCCCGGACCGCCCGACCCGCTACCCGACGGGTCGCCGCACTGCAGGACCTGCAGGGACGGCGAGGTAGTCAGACGATGGCAGGCCGTCTCGTCGAAAAAGTTCTGCGAGGCCAGCGACAGGAAGCTGTTGACGGTGCACGGCGAATCGTCGTTGTGCAGGATCAGGCCGATGTTCCCCTGGCTCGTCTCCATGCTGACGCTGATGTCCGTGTTGCCCTCACCGGTGGTGCGGATGCCCTCGGTGCGCGGCGGCTCTGCCGGCTTCGACGGTTCGCGGCCGTCCGCGGTGTAGGAGCAGCTCACCGTCTCGGGCAACGGCTCGGACCGGCCGTCGGGGAGCGCGGCGTACTCCATTTCCGAACCCGAGGTGTCGTTCGACGCCGCCTCGGTGGCCGTGTCGTCGCCCCGGTCGACCGCCCACAGAGCAACACCGGCGCCGACGACCACGATCACTCCGAGCGCGGACAGCGCGATCGTCATGCGGCGCCGCTTGCGCTCGCGTTCGGCTCGACGCTCGAGCTGCCGTTCGAGTTTGCGTTTCGCGGCCTGGCGCCGTTGTGCGTTGCTCGGCACTGCAGTAGTCCTCCCGTGAACGATCGATGTGGTCCAACCGACTTCGAAGCAGACCCGAGTCTGCCACCCGGGACCGGCAACCCGCGGGCAGGGCGCAACGCATAGTCTGTAGGAGACCTCGAAGGCTTCCACCCGTAGGAGCGATGCTCGTGCTCGTGACCGGATTCCCTGCCGGGATGTTCCAGACCAACTGCTACATCCTCGCGCAGGACAACGCGAAGGAGTGCGTCATCGTCGATCCCGGCCAGGACGCCGCCGAGCCGCTCGTGGAGTTCCTCACCGGATCCGATCTCACGCCCCGGGCGGTGCTGCTCACGCACGGTCACCTCGACCACATGTGGTCGGCGCAGCCGGTGGCCGACCGGTACGGGATCCCCGTCTACATCCACCCCGACGACCGGATGATGCTCACCGATCCGCTGCAGGGCATGGGGTCGAGCCTCGCCCCCTTCCTCGACGGCGTCGAGTTCGTCGAACCGCAGCAGGTCGTGGAGTTCGGCGACGGAGACGAGATCGAACACGCCGGAATCGAGTTCGTCGTCGACCACACGCCCGGACATACCCGCGGCTCGGTCGTCCTGCGCACGCGCACCACCACCCCGGACGGGGCCGCCCTGAACGTCGCGCTCACCGGCGACACCCTGTTCCAGGGGTCGATCGGCCGCACCGACCTGCCCGGCGGCGACCACGCGCAACTGCTCGACTCGATCGCGCGCAAGCTGCTCGTGCTCGACGACGGCACCAACATCCTCCCCGGACACGGCGGAGCGAGCACGATCGGGCAGGAGCGGGTGTCGAATCCCTTCCTCACCGGCCTGGCAGAATCCCGCTGACGGCACGAACACCGACGCATCGACACCGACGCATCGACACCGGCGCACGAACACCGCGATCCGTCCGGTGACCAACCGAGAGAATCCCGAGAGAAGGCAGTACCAGTGAGCAAGGCCTCCACGTTTTCGGCGCCGAAGGGTGTGCCCGATTACGTTCCCCCGCAGTCGGCGGAGTTCGTGGCGGTACGGGACGGTCTGACCCGTGCCGCACGCCTGGCGGGGTACGGGCACGTCGAACTGCCCATCTTCGAGGACACCGGCCTGTTCGCTCGCGGCGTCGGCGAGTCCACCGACGTCGTCACGAAGGAGATGTACACCTTCGCCGATCGCGGTGAGCGCTCGGTCACGCTGCGTCCCGAGGGCACCGCAGGCGTGATGCGCGCGGTGATCGAGCACGGTCTCGACCGCGGTCAGCTCCCCGTGAAGTTGTCCTATTCCGGGCCGTTCTTCCGCTACGAGCGCCCCCAGGCGGGCCGCTACCGTCAGCTCCAGCAGGTCGGCGTCGAGGCGATCGGCATCGACGATCCCGCGCTCGACGCCGAGGTCATCGCGGTTGCCGACGCAGGATTCCGGTCGCTCGGACTCGACGGATTCCGCCTCGAGATCACGTCCCTCGGCGACGAGACCTGCCGTCCGCAGTACCGGGAGAAGCTGCAGCAGTTCCTGTTCGCGCTCCCGCTCGACGAGGAGACGCGCCGCCGCGCCGAGATCAACCCGCTGCGCGTGCTCGACGACAAGCGCCCCGAGGTCCGCGAGATGACCGCCGACGCGCCGCTGATGCTCGACCATCTCTCGGACACCGCTCGCGCACACTTCGACGAGGTACTCGCCCACCTCGACGCGATCGGCGTCCCGTACGTCGTCAATCCGCGCATGGTGCGCGGCCTCGACTACTACACGAAGACCACCTTCGAGTTCGTCCACGACGGGCTCGGCGCCCAGTCCGGCATCGGTGGTGGTGGCCGCTACGACGGGCTCATGGAACAGCTCGGCGGCCAGCCGCTCTCGGGCATCGGTTTCGGGATCGGCGTCGACCGCACGGTTCTCGCGCTCGCCGCCGAGGGCAAGACCGCCGGCAGCCCCGCGCGGTGCGAGGTGTACGGGGTGCCGATGGGCGACGCCGCCAAGGTCGCCCTCGTGCCCATCGCGCACAAACTGCGCGCCGCGGGTGTCCGCGTCGACCTCGCATACGGTGGGCGCGGCCTCAAGGGCGCCATGAAGGCGGCCGACAAGTCCGGTGCCGTCGTCGCGCTCGTGCTCGGTGACCGCGAACTCGAGGCAGGTGAGATCGTCGTCAAGGATCTGCGCAACGGCGAGCAGCACAGCGTTGCACTCACGGACGTCGTCGCCCGTGTGGGTGAGGTCGTTGCCGGCGCATGACGACCGGGACGGTGCCGCCGTCCCGCTCGATCTGATCCCGTCCCGGCTGCTCCGGCCACGCGCCCGCAGGATCGCGCTGCTCGCGCTCGCCGTCGGCGTCGTCCTCGGCGTTCTGGTCTGGATCGTCGCGCCCGGATGGGTCGCGCTGCTCGTCGGGGCCGTCTTCGCGGTGCCGCCGGCCGTCGGTGCGTTCCTGGCCACGCGTCGGCACCTGCTGCTGCGCGGCACCGTCGTCACGCTGTCGGGGGCGTTCCGGTCGCGCAGTGTCGATCTCGCGCGACTCGCCGGTGTCGAACTGATCGTCCGGGTGGGCGGGGTATCGCAGGCCGTCGTGCGCGTCAACGACGGTGAGCACAATCTCGTGTCGGTCCCGCTCGCCCTGTACGCCAACGGCGGCGGTCGCGAACTCGACGTGCTGGCCCTGCGAAAGCTCGCGGATGCGCTCGCCACCAGCGAGATCGCTCCGGCGGCGGCGATCTCGTCGGTGCTCGTCGAACAGTTGCGGGCCGAGGCCCGCGACGCCGCGCTCGGCGAACGCCCGCTCTACCGGGCGATCGAACTCGCGCGCGGCGCCGGCCGGGTGCCGCAGACGACGCTGACCGACCACGAGGTCGCCTCCCTCGTCGACTGACAGGCTCGTCCGATCGACGAGTAATGCTCAGCGGTCGTCGTGCGAACCGATCACGGCGGGAACGACCAACGGCAGTTCGCCGACGACCTCGGTGCCCTCCGCGGCGGCACTCAGCAGACGGGTGGGGGAGCGGTGCTCCTCGTCGTCGGACCCGCGAGCGGACGTCGCGGGGACCATCCCACCGGTCGAGGGTGCCCTTCCCATCGCGCTCGCGCCGGTCGTGGCCGGTGCACTCCCGCCCGAGCCCGAGCCCGGGGCGGTCGGAATCGGAGCGGCGGCAGGCACACCCGCAGTTCCGAACGCGGCCCCCGCGGTGCCGTGACCGGTGACCACTCCGGCCGACACCGTTCCGGCCGATCCCGCGACCGCCGCACCGACGGTCGGAACCGCCGCGTGTGCGGTGGGCGCGGTCGCCGCGTAGGCGGTGGGAGTGGTCGCGGCGTGCGCGGCGGCCGTGAACGGCGCTGCGACACTCGACGCCACATCGGTTGCGGCCGTGGCGACCGTGCGCATCTCCTGCACCCCGGCCACGGCCACCGGCGCGGGCACGGGAATCGGCGTGGTCAGCGCCGTCATCGCGGCGGTGTGGACCGTCAGCTCGCCGCGGGTACGCGCAACGACGGCCAGGGCAGCCTGGAGATGCTGCGCGGCGGACGCCAACAGGGCGGCCTGGCCCGGCGGCGTCGCGAGAGCCGGTGCGGCCGCCATCGCGGTGGCCACGAACGACTGTGCGATGCCGGTCAATTCGATGTTGCCGCGTTCGACGGTCGCCGTGGCGGCGCGGGTGACGTCGCCGATCCGGTCGCCGCGGTCGGCCAGTTCGAGGGCCGACTGCTGCGCGCGCACACCGTGACCTGCGGCCTCGTCGGCCGTTGCTCCCTCCCACGACTCCGGAAGTGCGTGCAGCGCACTGCGTCCGAGCATCGTGGCGGTCTCGAGCAGACGCGACCCCTGCTGCAGGATCGCCGACGGATCGAGCGAGTCGAGGATACCGGTGCCGAACATCGAGCAGAGTTCGGTGAGCGGCCGCACGATCGTCTCGAGATCGGGCAGCACCGGTACCGGAATCGATTCGAGCAGCTCGATAATCGAATTCGCCTCGAGGACGGGCAGACCCGGCTCGGGAAGAACGGGTTCCGGAAGTACCGGCAGCGGTGCGTCGAGGACCGGTCCGATCGGCGACGCGCGGAGAGCGTCGAGAACGGTCGGTGACGCTGCGGGTGTTGCGGTGTCGATGACCGATCCCTGCATCACAGTCCTCCCGCAGCGTCGGCCAGCGCCGAAGCCGTTCCGGTGTCGGTCGTTTCGTAACCGGTGGCCGCCTCGTGTGCTGCGATGCCGTTGGACGCGTAGGCCCACGACAGTTGCGCGACGGCACTGGTGTGCTCGGATTGGGCCGTGGCGAACACCGCGAGGAACTCTCCGCCGATGAGTCCCAGAGCAGGACTCAACGCGGAGATGTTGGCCTGCAGATCGAACGTCCCCGCCTGCGCCACCTGCTCGGCCGCACGAAGATTCGTGGCCCCGAACGCTCGAATACCATCGGGCACCACCCGGATTCCGGCACCGGGAAACAGACCGCTCATCGAACCCCCCATCGAAGATCAGTGTGGCGAGCACTGTAACTCGAGCGCACCGGGCGAGCCACCGGACCCTCGGCCGCCTGTGGATGAACGGATGGGAATGCCGATGTATTCGTTGCACCGCGAGTGCGCTCCGTCCGATCGACCACGATGCCGAACGATCTGTTGACAGCGAATAGCACACATGTTCGACTGGAGGTATGAGGTGGGCGGGTCAGACTGTGGATGCGGACGACGGAGCTCTGCCGGGCCTCGAACGGGCCGGTCTCGTCCGTAGTGTCCGCACGCCGGAGTTCGAGGGAGTCACCTTCTACGAGGTGCTGTGCAAGAGCGCGCTGAACAGGACGCCGGAGGCCTCCCGGTTGCCGTTCCGGTACACCGTCAACACGTTCCGGGGCTGCACCCATGCCTGCCGGTACTGCTTCGCCCGGCCCACGCACGAGTACCTCGATCTCGACGGCGGGCACGACTTCGACTCGCAACTGGTCGTCAAGACCAACGTCGCCGCCGTCCTGCGCCGCGAACTCGCGCGACGATCCTGGACCCGGGAACACGTGGCGCTCGGTACCAACACCGATCCCTACCAACGGGCAGAGGGGCGCTACCGGCTGATGCCCGGAGTCATCCGGGCGTTCGCCGAATCCGGCACCCCCTTCTCCATTCTCACGAAGGGCACGCTGCTGCGCCGCGATCTTCCGCTGCTGTCGCTGGCGGCCGGTCAGGTCGATGTGTCGGTCGCGGTGTCGCTCCCGATCGGCGATCCCGAACTGGCCGCGCACATCGAACCGGGCACACCGTCACCGAAGGCCCGTCTCGATCTCGTGAAGGCGGTCGTCGACGCCGGATTGTCGTGCCACGTCATGGTCGCTCCGGTGCTGCCCTTCCTCACCGACTCGCGACAGCACCTCGACACGCTGTTCGGCTCCCTCGCCGCCGCCGGCGCGTCGGGGGTCACCGTAATACCGCTGCACCTGCGCGGCTCGACCCGCGGGTGGTTCCTGTCGTGGCTCGCGCAGGAGCATCCTGCCCTCATGAGACGCTATCGCCGCCTCTACGGACGGGGCGCGTACGTTGCTCCGGAGTACTCGCAGTGGTTGGACGAGCGGGTCGCGCCCCTGCTCGAACGTCACCGCCTCGGGGTCCGGGCGTCCGCTCGGCGTGAGGAGAGGGGTGCGCTGCGCGCCGACGAACGCGTCCCCGAACCCGAGGCGGCGCTCACCCTGTTCTGAGGCGGTTCGTGGGCGGCGCGTCAGTCGTCGTATGCGAGCCGGACCTTCTCGAACGCCACGCGCGATGCTTCGGAGATCGGTTGCGAGCCGCCTTCGGCGGCGGTGCCGACGTCCACCGAGTCGGCGAGCGCGACGCACCGGCCGTGCTGGAACAGGGCCGAGCCGATCACCACCGACGATGTCCCGATGCGGTGGACACCGGTGGCGATGACGATGTCGTGCGGATAGAACACCTCGGCCAGGAAGTTGATCTCGATCTTCGCGAGTACCGCACGCTCGAAGGGGTAGGTATCGCCCAAGGCCGACGACACGGCCTCCATGACGAGGACGCGGGCCTGCTCGAAGTAGCGGGCGATCGAGACGTTGTTGATGTGTCCGAGCGCGTCGGTGTCGCCGAACAGGGGCGTGATCGTGCGCTGCAACGGATACAGGTCGAGCGAGGTGCGTCGCGGGTCGTGCCGCATGGGAGGTACCGCCTTCGGAGGTCGGGACTGTGACCCGGTCAACATATCCGTGATCCGATCGACGTCCCGCTCCGGAGGTGCGGACGGAGTTCGCTTCGGGGCGGAGGCCTACCGTCTGCCGTCGATCATGCGATCGCGCATGCGGGCGAAGACCTCGGTCATGGGGGCGATGTCGGCGGGGGAGAGCAGGTCGAACATGTTCTCGCGGACCGCCCCGACGTGGCCGGGACCCGCCTCGGCGAGTCTCGCGTAGCCGACGTCCGTGAGTTCGGCCCACGCGCCGCGTCGGTCGGATTCGCACTCCACGCGCCGCACCCACCCCGCGTTCTCCATGCGGGAGACGGCGCGGGTGATGCCGCTGCGGGTCGTGGTGCTCGCGTCCGCGAGGTCGCGCATGCGCATCCGGCGGTCGGGTGCCTCGGACAGCAGGACCAGGATCTCGAAGTCGGTGAAGGAGATGTCGGAGTCCCGCAGCAGCTGCTTGTCGAGATTCTGGAACAGCAGGCGCGTCGCATCCAGATAGGCGCGCCACAGGCGCTGCTCGTCGTCGCTGAGCCACTTCGCTTCTCCCATAATCTCCAGTGTACCCGCGTTAGTTGACTGCGCAATCAAATGTGACACAATGGATAGGGTCGACCGACGGACCACCGAGAGGAGTCGAGCGGCATGAGCAACACCGACACCCGTCCCGAGGAGATCCGCTGCCGGACGGAGGACCTCCCCATCCGCGACCCGCTCCGCCCCCGCGTGGAGATCATCACCTCGCGTGAGGTCCCGCTCGGTGGCCCCCGGGCCATGCCCGTGCGCCGTACGCTTCCGCAACGGCAGCGTTCGCTGATCGGCGCGTGGTGCTTCGTCGACCATTACGGCCCCGACGACGTCTCCCGCACCGGCGGCATGGACGTCGCACCGCACCCCCACACCGGTCTGCAGACTGTGTCGTGGCTGTTCACCGGCGAGATCGAACACCGCGACAGTCACGGCGTGCACGCGATGGTCCGGCCGGGGGAGTTGAACCTCATGACCGGAGGCCACGGAATCTGTCACTCCGAGGTCTCCACCTCCGCGACCACGACACTGCACGGCGTGCAGTTGTGGGTGGCCCTGCCCGACGCACATCGCGATGCGCCCCGCGACTTCCAGCACCACGTGCCGCCGGTCGTTCGGGTGCCCGGTGCAGAGGTCAAGGTCTTCCTCGGTTCGCTCGCCGGCGAGGAGTCGCCCGTGACGACGTACACCCCGCTGCTCGGCGCAGAGATCGTCCTGGACCCCGCGGCGAGCATCACCCTCGACGTCGACCCGTCGTTCGAGCACGGGGTGCTCGTCGACACCGGTACGGTCGCGCTGTTCGGCACCGTGCTCACGCGAGCCGCCCTCGGCTACACCGGAACCGGCGTGCCGGCCCTCGAACTGACCAACACCACCGACGAACCCGCACGTATCGTCCTCCTCGGCGGAACACCCCTCGGCGAGGAGATCGTGATGTGGTGGAACTTCGTCGGCCGCGACCACGACGAGATCGTCGCCTACCGGGACGCCTGGGAACGCGGGTGCGATCGGTTCGGCCGCGTCTCCGGCTACACCGGGAGGGTCGAGCGTCTCCCGGCGCCGCCCCTGCCCCAGGCGCGTATCCGCCCCCGCCGCAATCCGCCCACCGCAGATCCGAACTGCCCGACACAGGACCCCGCATGAGCACCGCACCGATTCTCGACGTCCGCCGCGCGGACGACCGCCTCCACACGAAGATCGACTGGCTCGATTCGAGGCACTCCTTCTCGTTCGGCCACCACTACGATCCCGACAACACGCATTTCGGGATGCTGATGGTCAACAACGACGACATCGTCCGTCCGGGAAGCGGTTTCGACACTCACCCGCACCGCGACATGGAGATCGTCACCTGGGTGCTCCGCGGATCGCTCGTGCATCAGGACTCGACGGGGCATTCCGGGGTGATCTACCCGGGTCTCGCGCAGCGCATGAGCGCGGGCTCGGGGATCCTCCACTCCGAGAAGAACGACTCGTGGCGTCATCCCGGTGCCACTGCGTCGTATGCCGCCGAGCACGACGAACCGGTGCGGTTCGTGCAGATGTGGGTGCTGCCGGACGAAGCCGGGATCGAGCCGGGCTACGAACAACTCGAGATCGACGACGAACTGCTCTCCGGCGGACTCGTGCCGGTCGCATCCGGAATGGACGCCTACGCCGACCATTCCGCCATCCGCATCCGCAACAGATATGCCGCCATGCACGTCGCGCGGATGCGTCCGGATCGCCCCGTGACGCTGCCGGACGCACCCTTCGTGCACCTCTTCGTCGCCCGGGGCGAAGCCGCACTCGAGGGAGCCGGACCTCTCGCCCAAGGAGACGCAGCGCGGATCGCCGGAGGTGGCGGCCGACAGCTCACCACAGCCACCGGCGCCGAGATCATCGTCTGGGAGATGCACGCCGCACTCGGACACTCCTGAACGGTCCCGGCCGGGGCAGGAAACGACGTCAGGCCCGTCCCGGAGATCCGGGACGGGCCTGACGTCGGTACGTCAGCTCGTGGCGCCGCTCATCGGCAGCAGCCGGGCCAGGACGTCCGAGAGGGTGATCAATCCGACGATCCGTCCGTTCTCGGTGACGGTGACCAGATGGTTCCTGGTCTCCCGCATCGTCGTCAGCGCCTCGTAGACCGGCGTCGCGGCGTCGATCGTCAGCGCGGGGCGCATCAGTTCGGTCGCCGTGGTTCCGGGTGCGGCCTGGAGACTGTCGCGCACGTGCACGACACCGTCCACGTGGCCGTTGTCGCGCACGAGCAACCGGAGGTGCCCGGTGCGATGGGCCGTCTCACGGATCTCGACGGCCGTCGAGGTCGGCTTCACGCTGCTCGGCTCGGCCTGCGGCGTGACGATCTCGCCGAGCGTGAGCGTCTCGAGCTCCAGCGCGCTGCTCAGGTGCCCGTGATAGCGCTCGTCGAGCGTGCCGACGGTGGCCGAGTGCTCGACCAGGTGCCGCAGCGCATCGGGATCCTGACCTTCGGCGACCTGATCCACCGGGTCCACACCGACCTTTCGCAGACACCAGTTCGCCATATGATTCAACCGGACGATCAACGGCCGGGTCACCCACATGAACGCGCGCATCGGCAGCGCCAGCATCGTGGCGGACTTCTCCGGGTGGGCGATCGCCCACGACTTCGGTGCCATCTCGCCGACGACGAGGTGCAGGAACGTCACGATGATCAGCGCAAGGACGAAGCCGGCCACGTCCGCGAGCCACAGCGGCGCGCCCCAGTTCTCGAACAACGGCGTGAGCCAGTGGTGCACTGCGGGTTTCGTCGTCGCACCGAGTGCGAGCGTGCACACCGTGATACCGAGCTGGGATCCCGCGAGGAGCACCGACAGTTCGGACGCGCTGCGCAGAGCGGCCCGCGCCGAGCGGCTCGACGTCGCTGCGTCCTCGAGTCGGTGTCGTCGCGCCGCGATGAGTGCGAACTCGACCGCGACGAAGAACGCGCTGGCGGCGATCAGGCCGATCGTCACCACCGCGACGACCACAGGATTACTCATTGCCGGTCACCTCGTCCGTCAGAACGGTCACGCGCACGGACGACGGCACGTGCTTGTCGATGTCGCGTACCTCGGCCACCAGGGTCCTGTGGATCGGGCCGTCCCCGTTCAGCAGTTCGGCGGGATCCGGATCCAGTGTGATCCGGACGGTGTCACCCACCTCGGGGAGGCCACCGAACTCGGTGATGACCAAGCCGGCGAGCGTCTCGTAGTCGCCCTCGGGCAGTTCGTGGTCGAGGGTGCGGGCCACCTCGTCGATGTGTGCGTCGCCGCGGACGATCCAGCCGTCGCCCTCGGGGCGGATGACCTCGGCGGCCATCGCAGAATCGTGCTCGTCGGCGATCTCGCCGACCAGTTCCTCCGCGATGTCCTCGAGGGTGACGACGCCGGCGAACCCGCCGTACTCGTCGATCACCAGTGCCATCTCGTCCTCGGCCCGGGCCAGTTCGGTGAGAACCTCCGGCAGTGCCAGCGTGGCCGGCACGATCACGGGGGGGCGGCAGACCCCCGCGGCCGTGCCCGTCGGGGTGTCGAGGCCGAGAAGGTCGTGCAGGTGCACGACACCGCGCAGATCGTCGGACGAGGTGCCCACCACGGGGTATCGGGTGTGCCCCTCGCTCATCTTGTCGAGGATGGTGGCGACCGGCTCGTCCAGTTCGACGACGTCGACCCGCGACCGCGGGATCATCGCGTGTTCGGCGGTCCGGGTCGGGAACTCGAGGATCCGGTCGAGGAGGGTGGACAATTCCGGCGGAAGTTCGCCGGTCTCGCGCGACGCGGCCACGATG
Organism: Rhodococcus sp. 2G; assembly: GCF_001886355.1. NCBI lineage: Bacteria > Bacillati > Actinomycetota > Actinomycetes > Mycobacteriales > Nocardiaceae > Rhodococcus > Rhodococcus sp. 2G. Next base: position 1,454,914 of record NZ_CP018063.1, read on the forward strand.
TGTTCGAGGTCGCGCGGTGTCGCGGAGTGCTCGACGTCGTGCACCGGCTCGATGCGCAATGCGCGCAGCAGGAGATTCGACGACGCGTCGAAGAGTTTGATCAGCCATCCGAAGACGGCGAGATAGGCGCTCGTCGACAGGGCGAGGCGGCGTGCGACCGGTTCGGGACGGGCAATGGCGAGGTTCTTCGGTACCAGTTCACCGAAGACCATCTGGACCACCGTCGAGAAGAGCACGGCCAGCACGGTGCCGACGGCGACACCCACCGCGGTGGGGATACCCACCCCGCCGAGCAGTTCGCCGAGACCGCTACCGATCAGCGGTTCCGCGACGTAGCCGACGAGCAGGCCGGTGACGGTGATGCCGAGCTGAGCGCCCGAGAGCATGAAGGAGGTGCGGCGGGTGACCGCCAGTGCGCGGGCTGCAGCCGAGTCACCGCCTTCGGCGCGGGCCTTCAGGCGGGAGCGGTCGACGGCCATGTACGCGAATTCCTGCGCGACGAAGTAGCCGGTCAGTGCAGTGATGGCGAGAACGACAAGAATGCCGGCCGCGATTCCGAGGGCGGTCAGCACTTCGGGGACCGGGCTCGGGTGACGAGCAGAGCGTCATATCTGGGCGGGACGGGTCTTCGAGGTTTTCGCTTGGGGCGTTTCATGACTCCCTCGGGGTCGGGCGGGCAGGTGTACTTACAGGATAGGACGAACGGGCACCGGCGGAAGTTCCCCCCGCGGGGTGGAGATATGGTCACAAGGCGATCTTGTAATATGGGAATCTTCCCCGAATAGGCCGTATTGTCCGGCCTGGAAACTCCCCGAATAATACGACATATCGGGCCGATTTTCACCGAACTCTCCATATTTCCCCTGCTAGGGCCGATTTGTGTTCCGGATTACAATTCTTCGCGCTGCGCAGCTGTCGAATGCAGGTAACAATTGGATCGCGTGTCGACGCGAGTCGTCACAACTTCGATGTCGTTCCATTGATGGGAGAAGCCCGTGCCTGCACTCGAGTTCCTTGTCGACCTCTTCGGTAACCTGTCCGACCTGTTCGACGTGCTGAACTTCTTCACCGGTTCTGCTGATGCGGCCGGCGATGCGTTCGGCAGCAGCCAGGCCTGAGCCTCGCAGACTCGAAGGCCCGCGGGTTGATCCCGCGGGCCTTCGTCGTGTCCGGACACGGTCGTGTCCGTCCGGCCAGAGGGTGAAGTGCCGCACCCGCCCTCGGCTCGATGACGGCAACACCGGTGCAGACTCCTGGTGCTCTGGATCTACGGCCTGATCATCGACAAGGACAGCGGCGCCAATTTCGTGCCGGTGAACTCCGCGGACGACTGGCTGCACTTCGTCCTGGGCGTGGGCATGATCGCGCTCGGTGTGCTCCTGACACGCACGCGGACCACCCCGGGCACGGTTCGCCCCTGATCCGTACCCACCCGTCGTGATGACGGGATCCGGAGAACCCGTGGCCCCTCACGCCACGGGTTCTTCGGCATGGGCAGGTACGGGCTCTGCCGGTGCGGGGTCGTCGACCTTCAGCACCCCCGACGCGGCGACTGCATCGAGCGACAGTGTCCGATAACCCTCGCTGTCGAACAGGACGGTGACGCGATCGTGCTCGCAGGTCATCACCACTCCCGGTCCCCACTCGGCATGCACGACATGCGTGTTCGGGGCGAACACGGACGTCTCGCAGTACGCCGGGGCAGTATCGGCGCCCCGAAGCACGGATACCGTCGCAACCTCGTCGGACGCGCCGTCCCGGCAGGTGTCGCACCGGCCGCAGGGGTCGGACAGCGTCTCGCCGAAGTACCCGAGCAGGAACCGGCGGCGGCAACCGCGAGTCTCGGCGTAGCCCCGCATCATCTCGACCCGCGATCGGTCCAGTCGTTCGCCCGACGCGGCCGTCTCGCGTGCGTGCTCGACCGCCTTCCGTCGGGGGATGTCGGCGGCGGAGAGTCCATGCCGGCCGGAGACGAGCGCTCCGCACCGTTCGAGCAGGTTCACCGCGTTGGCCAGTCTCCGCCCCCGCACGTCGAGCTCGGTACGCAGCCGTCCGAGCCTCATCGGCGACGCGGAGCGGACCGCCGAGAACACCCGGCCGATCAGCTCCTCGTCGGGGTTGTGGGTGGTGAAGAAGGTCGCGAGCGACAAATCCTCGGGACGGTAGAACATCAGGACGGTGGCCGGCTCCCCGTCGCGTCCGGCGCGCCCGATCTGCTGGTAGTAGGAATCGACCGAGTCCGGTATCGAGGCGTGCACGACGAAACGCACGTCCGGCTTGTCGATGCCCATACCGAAGGCGGAGGTCGCCACCACGACATCGCAGCGACCGTCGAGGAATCCGAGGTGAACGTCCCCGCGCTCGGCCGCGCGCATCCCGGCGTGATACGGGCACGCGTCGATCCCGCGTTCACGCAGGGCCTCGGCGTATCGCTCGGTGTCCTTGCGGGTCGCGGCGTACAGAATGCCGGGACCGGGCAGGGACGCCACGGCCTCGACGACGGCGCGTCGCTTCTCGCCGTCGTCAGTGTGCCTGCGCACCTCGATGTCGAGATTCGGGCGGTCGAAACCACCGGCGACGACGAGCGGATCCCGCATGCGCAACGCCTCGACGATGTCCTCGCGGACCGGGGGTGAGGCGGTGGCGGTGAGCGCGACGACGGGTGGCCGGCCCAGGGCCTCGGCCACGTCTCCCAGGCGTAGATATTCCGGCCTGAAGTCATGGCCCCACATGGCGACACAGTGCGCTTCGTCGACGACGAGGAGCGAGACCTCCACGCTTCTCAGACGCTCCAGGACCTCGTCCTTGGCGAGCTGCTCGGGGGCGAGGAAGACGTAGTCGGCATCATGTTCGAGCACGGCCCGCCAGTTCGCCTCGTTCTCCGTCTCGCGCTGGCGCGAATTGATCGCGACCGCCTCGGGTGCCTCCGAGTGGTCCAGACCGGCGATCTGATCGTTCTGGAGCGCGATCAAGGGCGAGACGACGACCGTCACCCCCGGTTGCAGCAGCGAGGGCACCTGATAGATCGCGGACTTCCCGGAGCCGGTGGCCATCACGGCGAGGACGTCGCGTCCGCCCAGCAGCGGAACCATCGCGTCCAGTTGTTCGGGACGCAGCGTGTCCCAGCCGAACACCTTCTGCGCGGCGGCGCAGAGTTCCTCGCGTGCATCCTCCGATGCAATGTCGGACGACGACCGATACATCTTGTGCTGCAAGTGGACTCCAGAACTCGGAAGGGACTGCGCGCGCAGGGTGCCCTCCGCATACCCGAGGACGTGCCCGCCCCAAACGGTTGCGAGATCCCGGCCCCGTGTCGACCCGGCGGGGTGTGGGTACCCGCGAGCCAGACGTGCCGAGGAGGAGATATGAACGACGCTCGACCTCTCGCTCTGGTGACCGGAGCATCGCGAGGCATAGGCCGGGAGTTGGCGGCCCTGTTCGCGGCCGACGGATACGACCTCGTGCTCGCGGCGAGATCGGATGCTCTGGACGAGGTCGCCGCAGACCTGCGGACGTCCGGCGCGGAGGTGGTGTCGGTCCACGCGGATCTGAGGACTCCGGAAGGGGTCCGGGCGGTCCACGAGGCTGCGACGGCCGGAGGTCGCGTCCCGGCGGCGGCTGCGCTCAACGCCGGTGTCGGGATCGGCGGGGCGTTCGTCGACGCAGAGCTCGGGGACGTCCTCTCGATCGTCGACGTCAACGTGCGCTCGACGGTGCATCTGGCGCACCTGCTACTGAACGACATGCTGCGGGCGGGCTCGGGCCGGATGCTCGTCACCTCGTCGGTGGTGTCGAAGATGCCCGGCCCCTACCAGGCCGTGTACAACGCGTCCAAGGCCTTCGTGCAGTCCTTCACCGACGGCGTCCGCAAGGAACTCGACGGTAGCGGGGTCACGCTCACCGCGATGCTCCCCGGTGCCACCGACACCCACTTTTTCGCACGTGCCGGGATGCTCGACACGATCCTCGGGAAGGCGCCCAAGGACGATCCTGCGCACGTCGCGCGCGACGGTTATGCCGCTCTGATGCGCGGCGAGGCGACTGTGGTGCCCGGCTCCGTGCTCGCGAAATCCATGGCGGTCTTCGGCACGGTGGCGCCCGACGCGGTGACCTCGGCGGTTCACCGGGTCCTGGCCAAGCCTCGATCGGGGCGATGATCCGCGACGGCAGGACCGCTCAGTCGGATCGCGTCCGCACTGCCGGGCGGGTGGGGTGGTCGTAGCGCACCAGGACGTCCGCGTCCGCTCCTGCATGTTCGAGCACCGCATGTTCGAGCACTGCATGTTCGAGCACCGCGTCATGTTCGAGCACCGCGTCGATCGTCCAGTGATCCTCGGGGCGCGTGCGCCTTTCGAGCGCGCCCCGGGACATCGTCAGGACGACGGTGACATCGAAGTCGAGACCACGGCCGAGAAGCATAGGGCCGGCGACGACGAGGATCTGGTCCTCCGCCGCTCGACGCGGGCGCTCGCGCGCCGAACGGTCGGTGCGTTCGTCCCACAGCCGCGGAAGCCATCGTCGATGTTCGTGTACCGCGTGCAGCACCTCTCGGTCGACCGCGGCGTAGTCGAACCAGTCGTGGCGGTAGCTGTACGGATCGGTCCGTCCGTGCTCGAGCCGGAGCGATGCGGGCCGGACGAAATCGTGGAGATCGACGACGTCCGCTGCGCGGCCCCGCGTTCTCAGTTCCGTCGCGACACGCTGTGCGAATTCCACCGGGTCTGCCGCGTCCGGTGCGCTCACGGCGATGCACACGCTTCCGGTGAGCGCCTCGGCGCGATCGGCGACGGAGGCCGTGAGTGCCTCGGGGGTCAGGGGAGTGAAGGCGGGCATCGCTCGCCGTTCACGCCCATCCGCGTATGGGGGTCACCAGGGCGGTGTGTCGTTCCCGTCCGGTACCGGGGTGTCGAGAAGCCGGTCGAGCCAGAGCACCGCCTCGACCAGCGCTTTCATCTGCGACGCCCAGTCCATGGCGAAGACCACTTCGTCGAGTTCGCTGCGGGCCGCGACCGAGTCGCCGGCGAGCGCGTCGACGACCGCTTTCATCACGGTGCTCTCCGGCTGCGGGAGTTCCTCCGGCCGGACGTGACGGCCGCTCTCGGTCCGGATGGTCAGTTCGAAGCTCTCGTCGCCACGCACCTGCGGGCCGATCTTGTCGACGACGACGTCGGCGATCGTCGAGACCGTCCACCTCAGCACGTTCCCGTAGAGCGGGGGAGTGATCTGTGACGGCGGGTCCGAACCGGGGCTCGACACCAGCGCCGCGACCTCTTCGGTCAGTTCGCTGTAGCCGTTCTCGTGTGCGAGAGCGAGAAGGCGTCCTCCCATCACCGCGTCGCTGCGTGTGATTCCGGCTCGTTCTTCGTGCATGCAGAACGAATGCCCCGTTTTGTGTCCCATCACACATCGCGGTCGCGACGGGTGTGCTAGCGCCATGGTCACGAGAGTGAGGAAGATCACATTCGCGGGCTATCCTGAGGTCATGAAGCACATCGCCACTGGTCCGAAGGATGTCACGGTCGGTGTCGGGGACACGATCGAACTGCATCTCCCTGAGAACACCTCCCGGGACTACTGCTGGTCGACGTCGAGGGTCGGAGAGGGACTCGTCCTTCGCGACATCCGATTCCTGCCGTCGAAGAACCCGTTGCCGGGAGGGACCGGCGAGCGGGTCTTCTGTTTCAAGGCGCGCCGCGCCGGTACCTGGCCCATCTCGCTGCGCATGCGGAAGCATGCCGACCTGGTCGCCGACCGCGCGAACATGACCGTCACCGTCGCGTGACGGCGTCCCGGCGCTCGCTCTGCGGTTCACGACACCGCGGAACTCAGCGCAGTGCCGGCGGGTTGTCGAGATCGCGTGCCGAGTAGGTGTCACACGCGTCGACCCGGCCGGTGCGGTATCCGGCCAGGAACCAGGCCTGACGCTGCTCGGACGACCCGTGAGTCCATCCCTCCGGGTTCACCCGGCCGGTGGCGGCCCGCTGGATCCGGTCGTCGCCGACGGCCGACGCGGCCGACAGTGCGTCGCGGATGTCGGTGTCGGTGAGCGGCACGAGGAAGGGCTCTCCGGTGGTCGGCTCGGGCAGCTTGTCGGCATGGTAGGCCCACACCCCGGCGTAGCAGTCGGCCTGCAGTTCCGTACGGACAGCGCCGGATTCGGGGCCGCGCGGGTCGGCCTGTGCGCGACCGAGATCGCCGAGCTGGTTCTGCAGGTGGTGCCCGAACTCGTGGGCGACGACGTATTCCTGCGCGAGCGGACCTCCACTGGCGCCGAACCGTGTCTCGAGTTCGTCGAAGAAGCTGGTGTCGAAGTAGGCGGTCCGGTCCGCCGGGCAGTAGAAGGGCCCGATGTCGCTGGTGGCGTTGCCGCAACCGGTGGACGTGGCCGAGGTGAAGATCTCGACCTCCGGCTGCACATAGGCCACGCCGGTCTGTGTCGCGAACTGCTGCTCCCACACCGAGTCGAGCGACCCGACGGTGTAGAGCACCCGGCAGTCGACGTTCTCGTTCGCGGCGCTGCCACCGACCTCGCACTGTTCGAGTGCGCTCTCGGCTTGCGGATCGCCGGAGGTGTCGGGCATTCCCGAGCCGAGCAGCGAGGACGGATCGCCGCCGAACAGCAGCGCCAGGATGATGACGATCAGGCCGCCGGCCCCGCCACCGAGAGCGAGCTTTCCGCCACGCCCACCGCCGCCGGTACGGACACGGCCCGCATCCATGCGTGCACCTTCTCTGAACGTCATCGCCGCCGCTTTCTCCTGTGTTCGTCGGATTCGGACAAGCTTGGCACGAACTATTCGGTACGGGTGCGCTCGGGCCGATCGTGTCTTTCGTAGGATTACAGCCGACGAACCCGTCGCTGATCGTTTCGAAAGGAATTCCGTGCTGCGCACCCATCTCGCCGGCTCGTTGCGAGCCGAGCACGCCGAGCAGACAGTCACCCTCACCGGTTGGGTTGCCCGGCGACGCGATCACGGCGGGGTCATCTTCATCGACCTGCGCGACGCCTCGGGTGTCTCGCAGGTGGTCTTCCGCAGCGCCGGCGTCCTCGAGCAGGCGCACCGGCTCCGCGCGGAGTACTGCGTCCGGATCACCGGCAAGGTGGAGGTCCGCCCCGAGGGCAACCAGAACTTCGAGATCCCGACCGGTGCGATCGAGGTCGACGCCTCCGAGCTCGTGGTTCTCAACGAGGCCGCCCCGCTGCCGTTCCAGCTCGACGATCAGGTCGGCGAGGAAGCGCGCCTGAAGTACCGCTACCTGGATCTGCGTCGCGAGAAGCCGGGCAAGACCATCCGTCTGCGCAGCAAGGTCAACGCTGCTGCCCGCGCGGTGCTCGCCCACCACGAGTTCGTGGAGGTCGAGACCCCGACCCTCACCCGCTCCACGCCGGAGGGTGCGCGCGACTTCCTGGTCCCGGCCCGCCTGCAGCCCGGTAACTTCTACGCTCTGCCGCAGTCCCCGCAGCTGTTCAAGCAGCTGCTCATGGTCGGTGGCATCGAGCGCTACTACCAGATCGCCCGCTGCTACCGCGACGAGGACTTCCGCGCCGACCGTCAGCCCGAGTTCACCCAGCTCGACATCGAGATGGCGTTCGTCAATCAGGACGACGTGATCCTCCTCGCCGAGGAGGTGCTGCACGCGTTGTGGCGCCTGGTGGGCTACGAACTCGAGACCCCGATCCCGCGGATGACCTACGCCGAGGCCATGCGCCGTTTCGGCACCGACAAGCCGGATCTGCGTTTCGGCATCGAACTCGTGGAGTGCAAGGAGTTCTTCAAGGACACCACCTTCCGCGTCTTCCAGGCCGAGTACGTCGGTGCCGTCGTCATGCCCGGTGGCGCGAGCCAGCCGCGTCGTCAGCTCGACGCATGGCAGGAGTGGGCCAAGCAGCGCGGTGCCAAGGGTCTCGCCTACGTGCTCGTCGGTGAGGACGGCACGTTGAGCGGTCCGGTCGCCAAGAACCTCACCGACGCCGAACGCGAGGGTCTCGCCGCGCACGTGGGCGCGAACCCCGGCGACTGCATCTTCTTCGCCGCCGGTCCCACCAAGCAGATGCGTGCACTGCTCGGCGCCGCCCGCGACGAGATCGCCCGCAAGCTCGATCTGATCGATCCGAACGCATGGGCGTTCGTGTGGGTGGTCGACGCCCCGCTGTTCGAGCCGGCGGCCGACGCGACCGCGAGCGGTGATGTGGCCCTCGGTCATTCGGCGTGGACCGCGGTGCACCACGCGTTCACCTCGCCCAAGCCCGAGTACATCGACACCTTCGATACCGATCCGGGTTCGGCGCTGGCGTACGCCTACGACATCGTCTGCAACGGCAACGAGATCGGTGGCGGCTCGATCCGTATCCACCGCCCCGACATCCAGGAGCGGGTGTTCAAGGTGATGGGCATCTCGGAGGAGGAGGCGAACGAGAAGTTCGGCTTCCTGCTCGAGGCGTTCAAGTACGGCGCGCCCCCGCACGGCGGCATCGCCTTCGGCTGGGACCGCATCACCGCGCTGCTCGCCGGGATGGACTCGATCCGCGAGGTCATCGCGTTCCCCAAGTCCGGTGGCGGTGTCGATCCGCTGACCGATGCACCCGGCCCGATCACGCCGGAGCAGCGCAAGGAGACAGGCATCGACTTCGTGCCCGAACCCGAGACCGAGGGCGCTGACAAGGCCTGATCACCCGTAGCTGTCGATGGCGCGGTGTCGCCCGTCTCCGGACGGGGGCACCGCGCCGCGTGTGTGCCGTCCGGTGGTGCTCCCGAGTGAGGTTCGTGGGCCCGATGAGGTTTGTGAGGATCCTGCCCGGGTACTCCGTCGGTCCGGCGCCAACGGGGGCGACGGATCGAGGAGGTATCCATGGCCGACGCACGCGTGATCTTCTACAAGCCGCTCGCTCTCGCAGCCAGTGTGGGAGGCGGCATCCTCGCCGGAGCCGTCTTCAACCAAGTGTGGAAGAAGGTCGGCGGCAGTGACGAACGGCCCGAGCCTCAGGATCTGTCGCAGCGCACCCGGGACGTGCTGATCGCGGCCGCCCTCCAGGGTCTGATCTTCGGTGTCGTGAAGGCTGCGGTGGATCGTGGCACCGCCCGTGGTTTTCAGAAGGTGACACACCTTTCACCGGAATGATCGTGACGTGTCCCGATCGTGATCGGCGTCCGAGGAGCGGAGCGGGGGGCGCGGACGGGGACACACCCGGATGAACAGCGATTTCCCCTCGCAAAGCAGACAAAAGCGACCTGGTGGGCCGGGCACGGGTGAAGAAGGTCCTGCTCGATCCGAGCATTGTGGAGGACCTCGTCGTGACCGAGAACCTGTAGATTGGGCAGTGATGACCGCAACATTGGCAGACCCCGTGTCCGAGGTGGTTCACGCCGCCGAAGCGCTGCTCACCCGCCGTACCGGCGCCACGGTGACCCTGACCGATCCCGTGGATCTCGGGGGCAGTGGCCGCTCGGTGGTCGTACGGGTACGAGTGGCCGCCAATCCGTTCTCGCTCCCGCGCACTCTCGTCCTCAAGCAGGTACCGCCCTCTCGTGGCACCGGCCACGTCGACTTCCGCGGTTCCGAGACGGACGAGCAGATCGCCTTCCTCCGCGAGGCGGTCTCCTACCAGTTCACGACGGCCCTCGCGAAGGATCACCGTCCGGGCGCCGAACTGCTCGCCTACGACTTCGACGCTCGCCTGCTGGTCCTCAGCGACCTCGGCGACGCGACCACCCTGTCGGAGGTGCTCCGCAACAGTTCCGAGGCCGCCGGGAACACCCTGATGGCACTGGCCCAGGCACTCGGGCGCATGCATGCGGCGACCGTCGGCCGCGAGGAGGACTTCGCGGCGCTGCTGCGTCGCGCCGACGTCGCGCGGGTCGCCGACGCCGTGTCCCAGCAGGCCCTCGATGCCGTGCGGGGTGTGCCCGAGCTCCTCGAGGCCGACTTCGGCCTGTCGGTGCCCGAGTCGGTACGCGAGCGTGCCGAGCGGGCGTCCAAGCTGTTCACCGGCGGGCGTTTCCGGGCCTTCAGCCCGTCCGACCTGTGCCCCGACAACATCGTGGTCGGCGACGAGGGTGTGCAGTTCCTCGACTACGAATGGGGCGGCTTCCGCGACGCGACCCTGGACATCGCGTACGCCCTCAGTTCCTTCCCGCTGTGCCTGTGCTCGGTGCCGCTGTCCGTCGATCGCATCCGTGCGATGGCCGACGCGTGGCGCGCCGAGGTCGTCGCCATGTGGCCGCAGCTGGCCTACGACGAGGTGCTCGAGGAGCGGCTGCTCGACGCCCTGCTCGCGTGCATCTGGCTGAGCACGCACCTGTTCCTGCCCGAGGACCATGCGCGGATCGCCTCGGTACGCGAACACGGACTGTCTGTGCCGCGCATCCCGGCGCTCCGCGCCCGCTGGTCGCTGCTCGCCGAGTTCGCCACCGCGACAGGCCACGACGACGTCGCCGCACACGCCCGCGACGTGCTCGCCCACCTCCAGGACCGCACCGCCGGGTAGAGCGGTCGATCGGGCGGGCGCCGACCGGCGTCTACACCAGCGGAGCGGCGGGTTCGATCCTCGTCGCGCCGTCGGCCACCCGGTATCCCGCGACGCGGTGCGCGGCCGCGTTCGGATCCGTGCGCTCGCCGATGAAGAACCACTCCATCTGCGTCGCATCGGGAGTCACGTCGAGTACCCCGTAACCGTGCGAATCGAGTTCGACGAACTGCACGTGCCGATTCGTCGCGGTCGCCGTCGCCTCCAGCGCGGGAGACAGGCTCCGCGGGGGCACACCCAGCAACTCGTCGATGTTCGCCGACGTCACCGACGGAACCACGAACTCCGTGGCGACGGTGCCGGCACCCGGATAGTCGGCGGCGTCCACCGGGACGTCCATCGCCCACGAGGTGTGGATGTCGCCCGTGAGGAAGACGACGTTGCGCAGTCCCGCCGCCGTGATGGTGTCGATCAACCGTCGACGGTCCGCGGTGTAACCGTCCCACTGGTCGGTGTTGAAGGGCAGACCTCCAGCCGGCACTCCGACGAGTTCGGTCAGTGCTCCGGTGGTCCGCGGATCGAGGGGCGGCAACACGATCGGCGAGAACATCACCGAATTGCCGATCAACTGCCACCGGGTGGGGGAGCTCGCCAGGCCTGCGGTGAGCCACTCCATCTGGTCCCGTCCGGTCATCGTGCGACTCGGATCGTCGACCTGCCGTCCGGCTCCGAGGACCTGCTCGGAGCGATAACTCCGCAGATCCAGCATCGACAGGTCGGCGAGCCGTCCGTACCGCAGGCGCCTGTAGAGCCGTCCGCCGTTCGGGCGAACCGGCATCCACTCGTCGTAGGCCTGCACCGACGCGGCCTTGCGGGGGGCCCAGTCGCCCTCGACGAGGGGATCGTGATTCTCCGCCCCGCCCGCCCAGGCGTCGTTCGCCGACTCGTGGTCGTCCCAGATCACGATCCACGGCACCTTCGCGTGCAGCGACTGCAGGTTCGGATCGGTCTTGTACTGCGCGTGCCGGATGCGGTAGTCGGCGAGACTCACGATCTCGTGGGCGGGCTCGTGCGTCCGAACTCCGCGGCCACCGGTGACGGGGAACTTCCCGGCCGCGTACTCGTACAGATAGTCGCCGAGGTGCACCACGGCGTCGAGATCGTCGCGTGCGGCGAGGTGGCGGTAGGAGGAGAAGAAACCGCCTTCCCAGTCGGCGCACGACACGACCCCGAAGCGCAGGCGTGCGACCGCAGCGTCGGGCGAGGGCGCGGTGAACGTCCTGCCGGTCGGGGAGACGGCACCGCCGGCGCGGAATCGATAGAAGTAGGTCGTGCCCGGTGCGAGCCCGCGGGCGTCGACCTTGACCGTGTGGTCGGAGACGGAACTCGCTGTCACCGTCCCACTCGCGACCAGCGTGTCGAAGCTGTTGCTGCGGGCGAGTTCCCAGGTGACCGGGACGTCCGGTCCCGCGCCCGAGCCGGGTGCCGCCTGCGGCGAGGGTGTGACCCGCGTCCATAGGATCACCGCGTCGGGCAACGGATCTCCCGATGCCACGCCGTGCGCGAAGACGGCGGGAGATGCCTGCGCGTGCTGCGAGGTCGAGGCGAAGGCCGCAGCACCGGCGGCGAGAATCGACGACCGGAGCACGGCGCGGCGGGACACATGTTCGGCGGTCGGTGTCGTGGGCACGATCAAGATCCGACCACACGGTCGGTCATCCGTCCATGCGAACGACGAACACCGCCGCCGACCGGGCGTCGGTGCGAGCTTGTAGCGTCGGATGCGTGAGTGATCTTTTCGGGGCGAACGACCCGTCTGCCGAACCGGACGCCCTGTTCGAGGCGCCACGCGAACCGGAACCCGAGGACGAACCGCAGGTCCGCCGGCAACCCGTCGCGGCCGGCGGCGCGAACGCGCCGCTCGCTGCGCGCATGCGACCGGCGAGTCTCGACGAGGTGGTCGGGCAACAGCACCTGCTCGAACCGGGAGCACCGCTGCGGCGGCTCGTCGAGGGATCGGGAGCCGCCTCCGTCGTGCTCTACGGTCCGCCCGGCACCGGGAAGACGACCCTGGCCTCACTGATCTCCGGAGCCACCGGACGCCGGTTCGAAGCGCTGTCCGCCCTGTCCGCGGGCGTCAAGGACGTGCGTGCCGTCATCGACCTGGCACGTCGGCGCCTCACCCACGGCGAACAGACCGTGCTGTTCATCGACGAGGTCCACCGCTTCTCCAAGACCCAGCAGGACGCGCTGCTCGCCGCCGTCGAGAACCGCATCGTGCTGCTCGTCGCCGCGACGACCGAGAACCCGTCGTTCTCCGTGGTCGCCCCGCTGCTGTCGCGCTCGCTGGTGCTGCAACTGCAGCCGCTCGGGCCCGACGACATCCGGGCACTGCTCGAACGTGCGCGCACCGACGCCCGTGGACTCGCCGGTGCGGTCGAGATCGACGACGACGCCCTCGACCACCTCGTCCGGCTCGCCGGGGGCGACGCCCGCCGTGCCCTGACGGCGCTCGAGGCCTCCGCCGACACGGCGCTCGCCGTCTCCGGTGGCGACGCGGCCGTCATCGACCTCGCGACCGTGGAGTCGAGCATCGACGAGGCCGCCGTGCGCTACGACCGCGACGGCGATCAGCACTTCGACGTCGCAAGCGCCTTCATCAAGTCGCTGCGCGGCTCCGACGTCGACGCGGCCCTGCACTATCTGGCCCGGATGATCGTCGCGGGAGAGGACCCGCGCTTCATCGCCCGCCGCCTGATGATCCAGGCCAGCGAGGAGGTGGGCATGGCCGATCCCACCGCCCTGCAGACGGCGGTCGCCGCAGCGCAGGTCGTGCAGCAGGTCGGGATGCCCGAAGCCCAGCTCGCGCTCGCCCAGGCCACCATCCATATCGCCACCGCACCCAAGTCGGGCTCGGTGACCGCCGCGCTCGGCGCCGCGATCGCCGACGTGAAGGCGGGCAGGGCCGGTCCGGTGCCCGCCCATCTGCGCGACGGTCATTATCAGGGCGCGCAGAAGCTCGGCAACGCGATCGGCTACAAGTTCCCGCACGCGCACCCGGACGGCGTGCTCGCGCAGCAGTACGCCCCGGACGAGCTGGTCGGCGTCGACTATTACGAGCCGACCGGTCGCGGTGTGGAACGGGAGCTGTCGGCCCGCCTGCCCAAGCTGCGCCGCATCGTGCGCGGTGAGCGGTGACGCCGTCCGCCGAGTACTCACGGCGCCGTACCGCGGCCGCTTTCGGCGGCGCGATAAGCTGAAGAACGGCCGATCGACAGGGTCGACCGCCCGTCCCGGGAAGTTCACACCATCGCCAGACCACAAAGGACCATCGACGTGCAGACCCACGAGATCCGCAGGCGCTTTCTCGATCACTTCGTGAAGGCGGGACACACCGAGGTGCCCAGCGCGTCGCTGATCCTCGCCGATCCCAACCTGCTGTTCGTCAACGCCGGCATGGTCCCGTTCGTGCCCTACTTCCTCGGGCAGCAGACCCCGCCCTACACCCGCGCCACGTCGGTGCAGAAGTGTGTGCGCACTCTCGACATCGAGGAGGTCGGCAAGACCACCCGCCACAACACCTTCTTCCAGATGGCCGGCAACTTCTCGTTCGGCGACTACTTCAAGGAAGAGGCCATCACCTTCGCGTGGTCGCTGCTCACCGGATCCGTCGAGGACGGCGGCTACGGAATCGACCCCGAGAAGCTGTGGGCGACGGTCTATCTCGACGACGACGAAGCGTTCTCGATCTGGCGCGACAAGGTCGGCGTTCCCGAGGAACGCATCCAGCGTCGCGGCATGAAGGACAACTACTGGTCGATGGGCATCCCCGGGCCGTGCGGTCCGTGCTCCGAGATCTTCTACGACCGCGGCCCCGCCTACGGCGTCGAAGGCGGCCCCGAGGCCGACGAGGACCGCTACATCGAGATCTGGAATCTCGTGTTCATGCAGAACGAGCGCGGTGAGGGTGGTGCCAAGGACGACTACCCGATCCTCGGCCCGCTGCCGAAGAAGAACATCGACACCGGCATGGGTGTCGAACGCGTCGCCTTCCTGCTCCAGGGCGTCGAGAACGTCTACGAGACCGACCTGCTGCGCCCCGTGATCGACAAGGCCGCCGAACTCACCGGCGCCGTCTACGGCGCGAAGCACGACGACGACGTGCGCTTCCGCGTGATCGCCGACCACGCCCGCACCGCGGCGATGCTCATCGTCGACGGCGTCAACCCCGGCAACGACGGCCGCGGCTACGTGCTGCGCCGCCTGCTCCGCCGCATCGTGCGCTCGGCGCGTCTGCTCGGCGCCGACAAGCCCACCATGCGCGAGTTCATGGCGGTCGTGCGCGACACCATGGCCCCGTCCTATCCCGAACTCGACACCGACTTCTCGCGCATCGAGACCGTCGCGGTGGGCGAGGAGACGGCCTTCCTCAAGACCCTCGGTACCGGCAGCAAGCTGTTCGAAGGCGCTGTAGAGACCGTGAAGTCGCAGGGTAGGAATGTGCTCGGTGGCACGGAGGCGTTCACCCTCCACGACACCTACGGGTTCCCGATCGACCTCACCCTCGAGATGGCGGCCGAGGCGGGCCTGACCGTCGACGAGGAGGGTTTCCGATCGCTCATGGCCGAGCAGCGCCAGCGCGCCAAGGACGACGCCCGCGCCCGCAAGCACGCCCACGCCGACCTGACCGTCTACAAGGAACTCCTCGACCGCGGTCCCACCGAGTTCACCGGTTTCAGCGAGCTGGTGACCGAGGCGCACGTGCTCGCCGTCATCACCGGTGGCGAGCGCCTGCACGCGGCGAGCGCGGGCCAGCAGGTCGAGCTGATCCTCGATCGCAGCCCCCTCTACGCGGAGTCCGGCGGCCAGATCGCCGACATCGGCAGCATCACCGGCCCGGGCCTGAAGATCAAGGTCGACGACGTCCAGAAGATCGCCAAGCAACTGTGGACCCACAAGGTCACGGTGCTCGAGGGCCAGGTCGTCGAAGGCGACGCCGTCCTCGTGCAGGTCGATCCCGAGTGGCGCAAGGGCGCCACCCAGGGCCACTCCGGCACCCACCTGGTCCACGCCGCGCTGCGCGAGGTGCTCGGCCCCAACGCCGTGCAGGCCGGTTCGCTCAACAAGCCCGGCTACCTGCGCTTCGACTTCTCGTGGCCCGGCGCCCTGTCCGAGCAGCAGAAGCAGGACATCGAGGCCGTCACCAACGAGGCCGTCGCGGCGAACTATCCCGTCAACACCTTCGTCACCGACCTCGACAAGGCAAAGAAGATGGGCGCGATGGCCCTGTTCGGCGAGAACTACGGCGACGAGGTCCGCGTCGTCGAGATCGGCGGCCCGTTCTCGATGGAGCTGTGCGGCGGCACGCATGTGCAGCACTCCTCGCACGTCGGCACCGTCACGCTCCTCGGTGAGCAGTCCGTCGGTTCCGGCATCCGCCGGGTCGAGGCGTACGTCGGTCTCGACTCGTACCGCCACCTGGCGAAGGAACGCGCGCTGCTCGCGGGCCTGTCCTCGACCCTGAGGGTTCCCTCCGAGGAGGTGCCCGGACGTGTCGAGGCCCTGCTCGATCGGCTCAAGGCCGCCGAGAAGGAACTCGAGAAGACCCGCGCCGCGAACGTCGCCGCCGCAGCCGGAACGTACGCGGGCAAGGCGCAGCGCGTCGGTGACGTGCTCGTCGTGGCCGAGGCCGCCCCGGAGGATGTCGCCGGCAACGACTTGCGCACACTCGCATCCGACGTCCGTGGCCGGCTCGGCACCGAGCCCGCCGTGGTGCTGCTGCTCGGCAACGCCGGTGGCAAGGTGCCCTTCGTCGTGGCCACCACCAAGGCTGCGCAGGAGAAGGGCATCAAGGCAGGCGACCTCGTCGCGAGCTTCGGTCCCGCGATCGGTGGTCGCGGGGGCGGCAAGCCCGACATGGCTCAGGGCGCAGGGTCGGATCCGGCCGGTATCCCGGCCGCACTCGATGCTTTCCGTGCCCGTCTGAGCGAGCTGGCCGGCTGAGCGTGGCCGAACCGCCGCGCCCCGATCGTCCCGGAGTGGACGATCCCGGCCGTGGTCGCCGCATCGCAGTCGACGTCGGGAGCGTCCGGATCGGGGTCGCCTCCAGCGACCCCGACGGGATCCTCGCCACCCCGGTCGAGACGGTGCCGCGGTCCAAGGAACGCGGACCCGACGCACCCGATATCCGGCGCATCGTCGAGATCGTTAGGGAATACGAGGCTGTTGAGGTTATCGTCGGGCTGCCGCAGACACTGCGCGGTGAGCCCGGCAAGGCTGCGAAACTGGCGAGCGACTTCGCGCGTCGACTTCGCCGTGCCTTACCCGACGTTCCCGTGCGCCTGGCCGACGAACGTTTCACGACGGTCACTGCGGCGCGCGCCCTCCGCGAGAGCGGGGTGAGTGCGCGAGGTGCGCGGCCGGTCATCGACCAGGCCGCCGCCGTGGCCATCTTGCAGGGTTGGTTGGACGAGCGGAGTTCGGTAGTGAACGAGTCGGGGCGTGACGCGGGGGACAGCCGGTGAGCCGGCACGGACGACACGACGGCCATTC
Source organism: Rhodococcus sp. 2G (assembly GCF_001886355.1). Taxonomy (NCBI): domain Bacteria; kingdom Bacillati; phylum Actinomycetota; class Actinomycetes; order Mycobacteriales; family Nocardiaceae; genus Rhodococcus; species Rhodococcus sp. 2G. The sequence continues at coordinate 1,471,931 of NZ_CP018063.1, forward strand.
GGAGAACGCGCGGCAGGATCTGTTCGCGGATCCCTACGCCGATGGGTACACGGAACCTCCAGTGGATCGCACCGGATCCGGGGATCCGTATCGATACGGATCCGAGGATCCGTATCGATCAGACCCGCGTTACCGGTACGACGATCCGTACGCATCCGACCCTCGAGGTCACGATGCATACGGGCACGACCCGTACGGCAACGACTCCCACGGCTGTGATCCGTACGGCGGTGGTGGATACGAGGGCGTCCCGAGTGGGCACCCGGAGGCCCGTCGACCCGATCCCGACGATCACGAGACCACGGTCCTGAACTTCGAGCCGGGTGTATTCGATGGCCCGCCGCCCGGTCACGCCGAACAGGGTTACGGCGAGCAGGGCTATGCCGAGCAGGGCTATGCCGAGCAGGGCTATGCCGAGCAGGGCTATGCCGAGCAGGGCTACGGCGACGGGGGCTACGCAGGATCCGGGTACGAGCACGAGGGGTCCATCGGCGCCGATCGCGGACACGCTCCGGCCGATCACCCCGACGGGGGACATCTCGACGAAGAGTACCCGGGCGGATACTCCTACGCCGCACGCGACGCGAGCCGTGACGACGACCCCGCCGACGACGCGGTCGCAGCGGAGGAGATTACCGCCGAGCAGCGTGCGGTCCCCCTCGCGGTCGGTGGTTCGGAACGCGCCGCACGCCGTGATCCGAAGGCGAGCGGGCGTAAGAAGCGCGGACGTGTCGTAGGCGCGCTCGCCGCCGCGGTGCTCCTGCTCGTCGTCGTGGGTGGCGGCTATCTCGCCTACGACCGGTTCCTCGGCACCGATCTTCCGCCGGACTTCACCGGACCTCCCGGACCGGCCGTCGTCGTCCAGGTCAACCCGGGCGAGACCGCCGGGGAGATCGGCAGCGAGTTCGTCGACAAGGGTGTCGTCGCGAGTTCCGCCGCCTTCTACGAAGCGGCCGTGCAGAACTCGGGGATGAATTCGCTGCAACCAGGCTTCTACCAGGTGGCCACCAACATCCCGGCTGTCGACGCCGTCGCGGCCCTCGTCGACCCGGCCAGCCGGGTCGGTGCGCTCGTGATCTCCGAGGGACGTCAGCTCCACGACATCCGCGACGTCAACACCGGTGCCGTCCGCAAGGGCATCTACACGCTCATCGCCGAGGCGAGCTGCCACGGCGATCCGGCCGCCGAGAACTGCGTCACCTACGAGGAACTCGACGCGGCCGGGGCCACCCCGGACCTGCAGGCACTCGGAGTTCCGGAATGGGCACGCGACGCGGTCGCGAACGTGCCCGACCGCAGGCGGCAGCTCGAAGGCCTCATCGCCGCGGGCAGCTGGGATTTCGATCCGACGGCCGAACCCGTCGAGATCCTGGCTCGCCTCGTGTCGGAAAGTGCTGCCAGCTACGACGCGACGGGGATCACCGACGCGGCCGCACGGGTGGGGCTGACCCCGTACGAGATGCTCATCTCCGCATCGCTCGTCGAACGCGAGGCTCTGCCACAGGATTTCGCGAAGGTCGCGCGCGTGATCCTCAACCGCCTCGACATCGACCAGATGCTCCAGTTCGATTCGACCGTCAACTACGAACTCGACGAGACCGAACTCGCGACCACCGACGCCGACCGCGCGCGGGTGACCCCCTGGAACACCTACGCCATGGTCGGTCTTCCGGCGACACCCATCTCGTCACCGAGCATCGGTGCGCTGCAGGCGATGGAGAACCCGGAACCGGGGGAATGGATCTACTTCGTGACGATCGACGACAAGGGCACCACGCTCTTCGCGAATTCCTACGAGGAGCACCTGCAGAACACCGAACTGGCACTCGCGAGCGGGATCCTCGACAGTGGCCGCTGATCCGAACGGAGGTGTCCGGAGGGCCGCGGTCCTCGGGAAACCCATCGCGCACTCGAAGTCGCCCTTGTTGCATCTCGCGGCGTACCGGGCACTCGGGCTGACCGAGTGGACCTACGAACGCATCGAATGCACCGGTGAGCAGCTGTTGGGCCTCGTGTCCTCGCTCGGTGAGGAATGGGTGGGTCTGTCCGTCACGATGCCCGGTAAGTTCGCGGCTCTCGAGTTCGCCACCGAACGCACCGAGCGGGCCGTGAGGATCGGCTCGGCGAACACCCTCGTGCGCATCGAGAACGGGTGGCGTGCCGACTGCACCGACGTCGACGGCGTGTCCGGAGCACTGCGCTCGGCCGGCGTCGGTGATCTGTCCGGCGCGTCGGCGGTCGTCGTGGGCTCGGGTGGTACCGCGCGGCCGGCGCTCGTCGGTCTCACCGACCTCGGTGTGCGCTCGGTGACTGTGGTCGCGCGGTCCGAGCAGAAGGCCCGCGCGACGTTCGATTGTCTCGGCGACGACATCGAGGCTCGGTGGTCGTCGTTCGACGCACCCGAACTGGCCCGGGTCTGCGCCGAGGCCGGTGCGCTCGTGAGCACCGTGCCCGCACCCGCGGCAGCGCCGTACACAGAAGCTCTCGCGCAGGCGCCGTGCATCCTCGATGCAATCTACGACCCTTGGCCCACGCCGCTGGCGACAGCGGCCGAGGCACGCGGTGTCCGCGTCGTCAGCGGTCTGCACATGCTTCTGAACCAGGCCTTCGGGCAGGTCGAGCAGTTCACGGGGCTGCCCGCGCCGCGCGCGGAGATGGCGCGCGCCGTCGGGCTCGACCTGAACTCTCCGCACCCGGCCTGAGAACCCGGTACGACGGGGCGCGGCCCCACCAGGACATCGGCGTCTTCGAGCTCGACGAGGCGTTCGCTCCGGTGCCCATGGCGTGGCAGAAGGAGATCGGCGCACCCGAGGACAAGCTCAACCCCAACGGTGGTGCGATCGCTCTCGGTCACCCGCTCGGGGGTTCCGGTGCCCGCATCCTCACCGACATGATCTTCCACATGCGCCGCACTAACCTCCGGTACGGCCTGCAGACGATGTGCGAGGGCGGTGGCCAGGCCAACGTCACCATCGTCGAATTCGTCGCGCAGTAGGCCGCACCCGACACCGTCCGCTGTCCACCTGCGATGCCTGAGCGGGTGGGCAGCGGATTTCTCCGCGCAGGTGTCGAATCGGCGCCCTACCGTTCGTATAGAGGGTGAGAGGCCGGCGCCGCCGGCCGCCGAGGGGAAGGACCCCGCCATGGCGCAGTACCTGCTGAGCATCTACCAGCCCGACGGTGAACCGCCGTCACCGGAGTTCCTCGAATCGATCATGAAGAAGGTCGCGGCGTGGCAGAACGAGATCCGGGAGGCAGGGGTCTGGGTGTTCTCCGGCGGCCTTCACCCTCCGGACACGGCGACGGTCGTGCGCACGGACGAGGGGCGCACGGCGACGACCGACGGTCCGTACATCGAGGGCAAGGAGCATCTCGGTGGCTTCGACGTCATCGACGTGCCCGACCTCGACGAGGCGCTGAGGTGGGCGCGCGGTCTTGCCGACGCCACCACACTGCCCATCGAGGTGCGGCCCCTGGCGTTCGGCTCCTGCGCCGGATGACGTGCGAAGCTCGATGACCGGGCCGTCCACCGCCGACATCGCACGTGCCTTCCGTGAGGAATACGGCAGGGCGATCGCCGTGCTCACCCGCGTCCTCGGCGACCTCGACGCCGCCGAGGACGCGGTGCAGGACGCCTTCTCGATCGCCGTCGAACGGTGGCCCGGGGAAGGGATCCCGCCGAGCCCGGCCGGGTGGATCATCACCACCGCCCGTCGCCGGGCGATCGACAGGGCACGGCGGGAGGCCGCACGTCCGGTCAAGCACGCCGAGGCGGACCTGCTCTACCCGACATCCGGCGACGCGTTCGACTCCGGAGCGGTCGTCCCGCCCGAGATCCCCGACGATCGCCTCCGTCTGATCTTCACCTGTTGTCACCCGGCGCTCGCGCCTGCGTCGCGGGTCGCGCTGACACTGCGGCTGCTCGGCGGGCTGACCACCGCGCAGATCGCCCGAGCCTTCCTCGTGCCGGAAACGACTATGGGGCAACGGATCTCCCGAGCCAAGGGGAAGGTCCGCGACGCGCGCATCCCGTTCCGCATCCCGTCCCCGGACGAGTTTCCCGAACGTCTCGACGCGGTGCGTTCCGTGCTTTATCTCGTGTACACGGAGGGCCACACGACGAGCGCCGGACCCGAACTCGCCGACACGGACCTGTGTTCGGAGGCGGTGCGGCTGGCGCGTGTGCTGGCCGGGCTCGTTCCCGACGATCCCGAGACCACGGGACTTCTCGCCCTGATGCTCCTCGGTGAATCCCGGCGCTCGGCGCGTACGGGACCCGGCGGCGAACTCGTCCTGCTCGCAGACCAGGACCGCTCGCGGTGGGACCGCGCGCTGATCGCCGAAGGGCAGGCACTCGTGCGGCGCACCCTGCGCTGGAACAGGCCGGGGCCCTATCAGATCCAGGCCGCGATCGCCGCAGTGCACGCGGACGCGCCCACCTTCGAGGACACCGATTGGGCGCAGATCGTCGCGCTCTACGACCTGCTGTTCGCCGCGGACCCCACACCGGTCGTCGCGTTGCACCGGGCCGTCGCACTCGCCGAAGTGGAGGGCCCCGCAGCGGCTCTCGGGATCGTCGACCACCTCGACCTCGAGCGGTATCACGTCTTCCACGCAGTCCGGGCCGACCTGCTCGCCCGCCTCGGCCGGCTCACCGAGGCGAGTGAGGCATACGCCACCGCCGCGGCGCGGACGGAGAACGCCATCGAGCGCGCGCATCTGCTGCGCCGGCGGGACGAGGTCCGGGACGCGCTCAGGTAGCCGGCGTCGTGCCGGTCGTCGTCTCGGCGTCGGGAACCGAACGCTGCCACGGCCACCGGCCGTCGATCTCCAGCTGCAGCGACCAGCTCAGGAAGGTGCGGATGAGCACGATGACCGCCAGCACACCCACCGATGTGAAGGTCGGCGTGACGGCGACGGTCTTGATGATGTCGGCGGCGACCAGGAATTCGAGGCCGAGCAGGATCGACCGGCCGAGATTGCGCCGGTACGGCTCGTAGATCTCCGAACCCGGTCCGCGCCGCCGCGCGGTCGCCGCGATCCACGTCGCCGCCAATGCGCCGATCACCATGACGCCGACTCCGACGACGTCGATGGCCGTGCCCACGTGTTCGAGCAGCGACGAAATCTCCATTCGACCAGAACCTTCCGACCGGAACCGACAGACTCCGGCAATCCTCGCAGGACGATCGCCGCACTGTGCGGCTTTGTCCACAGGAGACGTGCCTGTCCACAGGACCGGGCCGGACACCGCGCGAACGCCCTGCCGGCGAGTGTGGATGGGGGATGCTCCGGGTCGTGGCAGGGGAGACGGTGGGTGAGCTCGCGATGGTGGTTCTCGGCGTGGGCGTGGGAGCGATCGTGCGCGTGGTGGCGGGAAGAACGGCCGGTCGTCGGCCGCTGCCGGGTTCGTGCGAGGCGGCATGCGCGGCAGCCGCACTCGTCGCGGTCTCGATCACCACGGGCGCGGCGGTCGTCGGAGCAGCGATGTTCGGATGGTGGTGCGTGTGCCTGAGCGCCGTGGACCTGCTCGTGCGGCGTCTGCCGAACGTGCTGACGCTCGGGGGAGCGGGCACGATCCTCGGCGTGGCCGCGGCGACTGGGCACGGCCGGGCGGCCTTCGCCGGTGCACTTCTGCTCGCGGCACCGTTGTTGATCTCCTACCTCGCGGTGCCGCGGTCGGTGGGTGCGGGCGACGTCAAACTCGCCCTCGGGCTCGGTGCCGTCACCGGACTCGACGGCCCCTCGGCGGTGCTCCTCGGTGCACTGCTCCCGCCCGTTCTCACCGCAGGTGCGGCCCTGTTTCTGCGGCTCCGGGAGACCCGCCGCGGGGAAGCGCATGCCCCTCCGCGCGTGCTTCCCCACGGACCGTCGATGTGCGCCGCCGCAGCACTGGCGGCGATCTCGACGGGTTGACCAGGGGCGGCATGTCGAGTCGGCGGACGAACATGGAAGGATGGACGTGTGCTGCGTTGGATAACTGCTGGAGAATCCCATGGTCCCGCTCTCGTCGCGATGCTCGAGGGGATGGTCGCCGGAGTCGAGGTGACGTCGAACGACATCTCGGAGCAACTCGCGCGACGGCGACTGGGCTACGGCCGCGGCGCACGCATGAAGTTCGAGGCCGACAAGGTCACCGTGATCGGTGGCGTCCGGCACGGACGCACCCTGGGCGGCCCGATCGCGATCGAGATCGGCAACACCGAATGGCCCAAGTGGGAAACCATCATGGCCGCCGACCCGGTCGATGCCGAACTGCTCGAAGGTCAGGCGCGCAACGCGCCGCTGACCCGTCCCCGCCCCGGCCACGCCGACTTCGCGGGCATGCTCAAGTACGGCTTCGACGACGCGCGTCCCGTCCTCGAGCGCGCCAGTGCCCGGGAGACCGCAGCACGCGTGGCGGCCGGCACCGTCGCCCGGAACTTCCTGCGCCAGGCGTTCGGCGCCGAGGTCGTCTCGCACGTCATCTCCATCGGCGCATCCGATCCCTATGCCGGCCCCGAACCCGGTGCCGACGATCTCGCCGCGATAGACGCGAGCCCCGTGCGCGCCTACGACAAGGCCGCCGAGGAATCCATGATCGCCGAGATCGAAGCCGCGAAGCGCGACGGCGACACCCTCGGCGGAATCGTCGAGGTCGTGGTGCACGGGCTGCCCGTGGGCCTCGGTTCGTTCGTCAGCGGCGCCGATCGTCTCGACGCGCGACTGGCCGCAGCCCTCATGGGAATCCAGGCCATCAAGGGTGTCGAGGTCGGCGACGGCTTCGAGACCGCGCGTCGACGCGGCAGCGCCGCCCACGACGAGATGAAGCCGGGCCCCGACGGTGTGCTCCGCTCGAGCAACCGTGCCGGCGGCATCGAAGGCGGCATGACCAACGGTGAGGCCCTGCGCGTGCGGGCGGCGATGAAGCCGATCTCGACCGTGCCGCGCGCCCTGTCGACGGTCGACATGACCACCGGCGACGAGGCCGTCGCGATCCACCAGCGTTCCGACGTGTGCGCGGTGCCCGCGGCGGGTGTCGTCGCGGAGGCGATGGTCGCTCTCGTCGTCGCGCAGGCCGCCCTCGAGAAGTTCGGCGGCGACTCGCTCGCCGAGACCGTGAGCAACATCGGCCACTACCTGAAGGGCATCGCGGCGCGGCCGCCGCGGTGATCGCATGTCGCCTCGCCTGGTACTCATCGGCCCGCCGGGAGCGGGCAAGTCGACGATCGGTCGTCGGGTCGCGAACGCGCTCGAGCTGCCGTTGCTCGACACCGACGCCGAGATCGAGCGTGTGACCGGCCGGACCATCCCCGAGATCTTCTCCCAGGACGGCGAACCGGCCTTCCGGGAGATCGAGGAGGAAGTCGTCGCGCGCGCCCTCGACACCCACGACGGTGTGGTGTCCCTGGGTGGGGGAGCGATCCTCTCGGAACGCACCCGTGCGCGACTGGCCGGACACACCGTCGTCTATCTCGAGATCAGCGTGGCGGAAGGACTGCGTCGCACCGGTGCGGTCGGCGCCGCCGGAACCAGGCCGTTGCTGGCCGGTGGTGATCCGGCCCAGAAGTACCGCGACCTCATGCGTCGCCGCCGCCCGCTGTACCGGCAGGCGGCGACCATCCGGGTGCGCACCGACGGCCGCAGCCCCGGGCGGGTCGTCCAGCAGGTGCTCGCCAAACTCGAAGCGGCGGACGCCGCGACCAGCCAGACCATCAGCGAGGATCGGAGCCCCACACCGTGACCGAACCGGTACGCATCGACGTCGAGACCGCCCAGCCCTATCCGGTGATCATCGGCCGGGGACTGCTCGGCGACGTCGTCGAAGAACTGTCCGGCACGCGGACCGTCGCGATCTTCCACCAGCCGACGCTCACCGCGACCGCCGAGGCCGTGCGGGAGGCGCTCGCCGAGACCGGCATCGACGCCCACCGCATCGAGATCCCCGACGCCGAGGACGGCAAGGAACTGGCCGTCGCCGGATTCTGCTGGGAGGTGCTCGGCCGCATCGGCTTGACCCGTTCGGACGCCGTCATCAGCCTCGGCGGCGGTGCCGCCACCGACCTCGCGGGCTTCGTGGCCGCGACGTGGATGCGCGGCGTGCGGGTCTACCACATCCCCACCACGCTGCTGGCGATGGTCGACGCCGCGGTGGGCGGCAAGACCGGCATCAACACCGAGGCGGGCAAGAACCTCGTCGGTTCGTTCCATGAGCCCTCGGCGGTCTTCGTCGACCTCGCGACCCTCGAGACGGTGCCGCGCAACGAGATCGTGGCCGGACTCGCCGAGGTGATCAAGACCGGCTTCATCGCCGATCCGGTGATCCTCGACCTGATCGAGGAGAACCCCGAGGCCACGCTCGATCCTGCCGGGACGGTGCTGCCCGAGCTGATCCGGCGATCGGTCGAGGTCAAGGCGAAGGTGGTCGCGGCCGACCTCAAGGAGTCGAGCCTGCGCGAGATCCTCAACTACGGTCACACCCTCGGCCACGCCATCGAGCGTCGCGAGCGGTACCGCTGGCGCCACGGCGCCGCCGTGTCGGTGGGCCTGGTCTTCGCGGCCGAACTCGGCCGGCTTGCAGGGCGTCTCGACGACGCCACCGCCGACCGGCACCGCGCGATCCTCGAATCCGTCGGCCTGCCCACCACCTACGATCCCGACGCCTTCGCCGATCTGCTCGCGGGCATGCAGACCGACAAGAAGAACCGTGCCGGCATGCTTCGGTTCGTCGTCCTCGACGGACTTGCGAAGCCCGGCAGGCTCGAGGGACCCGACCCGACCCTGCTCGCGGCGGCCTATTCCGAGGTCGCGCGCCAAGGCAAGGCCGACGCGCGAACCGTACTGCTCTGACCACCTGGTCAACCGCCTGGTTCTATGCGGGCGGTCTCCACGACGTGTCGCGCCCGGTGAGTCCGATCAGGCGTTCCAGCGGCGGAGCGTCGTCGCCCACCCGGACGGCCGGACCGAACAGGCCGCCCCCGTCGGCGACGCGTTCCTCGTCGGTGATGCTCTCCGCGAATGCGGTACACGCGGCGATTTCGTCGGGCTCGCAGGAGTACTGCTGTCCCGTGGCCACGGCGAGGTCCCAGCCGTGGACGACGAGTTCGTCGAGCGTGACGAGTCCGGCGACCGGCGCGGGCAGGTCGAGGCCGCCCGCGCGCGTCATGCCCTCCCAGGCTGCGGGATCGCTCCACGCTCGGCGGAGGTCGCCGAGCCGGTCGGGAACGAGACGTCGCCAGTCCGGCGGCAGTTCGCTCGTGAGCTGCGGGGGAGTGTCGGTGTGCGGGCCGATGTCCTTGCGCGCCGCGGCCGTGAACGCAAGGGACAGGCCCAGCACGTGGTCGACGAGCGCACCGACGGAGGTCTCGGAACACGGTGTGGGCCCCGGCAACTGGGCGTCGTCGATCCCCGCCAGGATGCGCTCCATCCGGCGGGTCGCGGGAGTCAGGTCGAGCGTCTCGGTGATGTCGGTCATGGTCGGCTCCTCGGGGTCGGCTACCTCTACTGACCGTCACAACTCGGAAAACTGAGCACCCGCCCCCGGATGTGCGGGGGCGGGTGGTCTCACTGCTGTGGGTCTCACTACTCGGGTCTCACTGTTTCGGATCGACCCTCGGGAACACCTCGGTGGGCGAGTCGTCGCTGCGCCAGGCGGGATCGGTCTGCTGCGCGGAGTTCGCGGGAGCGGAACCCGCGGCCGCTCCGACGCCTGCGGGCGCGTGGTGATCGCGGTGGACCGACCAGTCGTCGTCGCGGGCGGCCTTGCGCTCGTTCCGGCGCGCGAAGAACCGGCCCAGCGTCACCGCCGCCATCGCCGGCAGGAATACCAGAAGCACGGTGAACGCGGCACCGGAGGTGATCTCGAAGAACAGGGACGTCACACCCACCGGCATCGGGGTGACGGTGTCGACGAGCCAGGTGAGGACCCCGCCCACCAGGCCGGTGACCGCACCGGCGGCGAGCCAGCGCATCGTCAGGTCGTCGCCCTCGTCGGCGTCGGGATGGGCGCGGTGGTCGCGGATGCCGTCGAGACCGGCCCAGACGAACGCTGCGACGACCACCACGGCGAAGCCCAGCCAGCGCAGTACCGATCCCTGCAACGGCCACTGGATGAGAGCGGCACCGAGCAGGACGCGCACGAGCACGTGGACCAGGGCGAGCCCGAGTCCGCGGAGCAACCAGGGTTTCATGTACCTCAGCGTAACGGGTGGCGAAGCCGACAGTGTGTCCCGTCCCACAGCCGTGATCGCGGTAGGTTGAGCGATATGTCTGCCGACCACGCCTCCCGCCGTCGAGCGCTGCGTGCGCTGCTCGCCGAACGCGAACTCGATGCGCTGCTGGTGGCCGATCTGACCGGTATCCGCTACCTCACGGGCTTCACGGGATCCAACGCGGCGCTGATCGTCTCCACCGAGGACGACGAGAACGAGACGCGCACCGTCATCTGCACCGACGGCCGCTACGTCACGCAGGTGGGGGAGCAGGTCCCCGACCTGCGGGCCGTGATCGCCCGGTCGTCGGCCGCTCACCTCGTCACCGAGTTCGGAACAGGTTCTGCGCGTTGGGGATTCGAGAGTCACGTCGTCACGGTCGACGAACGGTCGCGGTGGGGCGAGCTCGGCGTGTCCGTCCGCTTCGTTCCCGCTCCCGGGCTCGTCGAACACCTGCGGGCCGTGAAGGACGAACACGAGATCGGTCTGTTGCGCGAGGCATGCGGTGCGGCCGATCGCGCACTGGCGGACCTCATCGCGGCGGGCGGTCTGCGTCCGGGTCGAACCGAGAAGGAGGTCGCCCGCGATCTCGAATGGCGCATGTTCGAGCACGGTGCCGACGGCATCTCCTTCGAGACGATCGTCGCCGCCGGTGCCAATTCGGCGATCCCGCACCATCGCCCGACCGGCGCGGTCCTCGCGGAGGGCGACTTCGTGAAACTCGACTTCGGGGCGCAGATCGGCGGTTACCACTCCGACATGACGCGCACCTACGTGCTGAGCCGCGTCGCGGACTGGCAGCGCGACCTGTACGAGCTGGTCCTGCGCGCGCAGCAGGCCGGACGCGAGGCGCTCGCGCCCGGTGTCGACTGCGCCGCGGTGGACGCCGCCGCGCGCACCGTGATCGCCGAGGCCGGCTACGCCGACCTGTTCCTGCACGGGCTGGGCCACGGAGTCGGCCTCGAGATCCACGAAGCGCCCGGAATCGGCGCCGCGGCGACCGGTACACTTGTCGCCGGTGCGGCGGTGACCGTCGAGCCGGGCGTGTACTTCTCGGGGCGCGGAGGCGTGCGGATCGAAGACACGCTCGTGGTGCGGGAGCATACTCCGGAGTTGCTCACGCTCACCGACAAGACATTGACCGTCATTTGAGGGCGGTTCCTCGACCCTAGGAGACACGAACCAAGTGGCTGATACCAGTGACTTCAAGAACGGCCTCGTTCTGAAAATCGACGGACAGCTCTGGCAGATCATCGAGTTCCAGCACGTCAAGCCGGGCAAGGGTCCTGCTTTCGTGCGCACGAAGCTCAAGAATGTGACGTCGGGCAAGACCGTCGACAAGACCTGGAATGCCGGTGTCAAGGTCGAGACCGCCACCGTCGATCGCCGCGACATGACCTACCTCTACAACGACGGCACCGACTACGTCTTCATGGACGGCGAGACCTACGACCAGATCACCATCTCGCCCGAACTGCTCGGCGACAGCGCCAACTTCCTGCTCGAGAACATGCCCGTGCAGGTAGCCACGCACGAGGACGTCCCGCTGTTCGTCGAGCTCCCGGTCACGGTCGAGCTCGTCGTCCAGCACACCGATCCGGGCCTGCAGGGCGACCGCTCCACCGGCGGCACCAAGCCCGCGACCCTCGAGACCGGCGCCGAGATCCAGGTCCCGCTGTTCATCAACACCGGCGACAAGCTCAAGGTCGATTCCCGCGACGGCAGCTACCTCGGGCGAGTGAATTCCTGAGTGTCCGGTAACCAGAAGAAGCTCGGGGCCCGCCACAAGGCCCGCAAGCGCGCCGTGGACCTGCTCTTCGAGGCCGAGGCCCGCGACGTGCACCCCGTCGACCTCGCGGCCGATCGCGTCGAACTCGCGATCGACGACGACCAGGTCGCGCCGGTGCCGGCATACGCGCAGACCATCATCCGCGGTGTCGCCGACAACCTCGACGAGACCGACCGGGTGATCGCCGATCACCTGCACGAATGGACGCTGGACCGCCTTCCCGCCGTCGACCGCGCGATCCTGCGCATCGCGGTGTGGGAGCTCTTCCACGCGACCGACGTGCCGCCCGTGGTGGCCGTCGACGAGGCGGTCGAGCTGGCGAAGCAGCTGTCCACCGACGATTCGCCGGCCTTCGTCAACGGGGTGCTGGGTCAGATCGTCACTGTCGCCGACCAGGTGCGTGCAGCAGCCGCTGCCACCCTCGCCCGGCCGGCGCAGGAGTCGCAGGATCAGGGCTCGAACGAGTCCTGACTTCGTCACCCTTCTCGGGTGAGCGACGACACGAGGCACCGTGAGCGGGCCCGGTGGGAAGACTCCCGCCGGGCCCGCTCACGCATCCGGGCCTGTGTTGCGCTTCACCCGTCATCCGTGCCGGGGCGGACGTCGACGCTGATAGGCTCGACAACTGTCAGGCATCCTTTAACGATCCGTCCAGTGAGGCGGAGAAGGAGGTCGCTGTATGGCCGTGTCCGAGGACGGGTCCACAGCTTCTACCCCCACTACGTCCTCCGGTACCGGCGTGCCGGCGCGTGAGCTGCTCTCCGCTGCCGACGTCCACCGGACGATCTCCCGTATCGCACACCAGATCATCGAGAAGACCGCTCTCGACACCCCCGAGGACGCACCGCGTGTCGTACTCCTGGGCATCCCCACCCGCGGGATCACCCTCGCCCAACGCCTCGCCGACCGCATCGAGGAATTCGCCGGCGTCCGTGTCCCGGTCGGCTCGCTCGACATCACGCTCTACCGCGACGACCTCCGCACGAAGCCGCACCGCCCGCTGGAGCGCACCTCGGTGCCCGAGGGCGGAGTCGACAACACCCTCGTCGTCCTCGTCGACGACGTCCTGTTCTCGGGACGCTCCGTCCGCGCCGCGCTCGACGCCCTGCGCGATCTCGGACGACCCCGCGCGGTGCAACTCGCGGTCCTCGTCGACCGCGGCCACCGCGAACTGCCGCTGCGGGCCGACTACGTCGGCAAGAACGTCCCCACCGCGCGCAGCGAGGACGTCCGCGTGCTGCTGACCGAACACGACGGGCGCGACGCCGTCGAGATCTCCGGAGGCAAGTCCCAGTGAAACACCTGCTCACCATCGCGGATCTGACGAAGGACTCCGCGACGGGGCTTCTCGACGAGGCCGAGCGGTTCGAGCAGGCACTGCTCGGGCGTGAGGTGCGCAAGCTCCCCACGCTGCGCGGCCGCACCATCATGACCGTCTTCTACGAGAACTCCACCCGCACCCGCGTGTCCTTCGAGGTCGCCGGCAAGTGGATGAGCGCTGACGTCATCAACGTCTCGGCGTCCAGTTCGTCGGTGAAGAAGGGCGAATCGCTGCGCGACACCGCGCTGACCCTGCACGCCGCCGGCGCCGACGCGCTGGTGGTCCGTCACTCCGCCTCCGGTGCCGCGCACCGGATCGCGCAGTGGACCAACGAATCCGGCTCCGGACCGGCTGTGGTCAACGCCGGCGACGGTACCCACGAACATCCCACTCAGGCGTTGCTCGACGCGCTCACCCTGCGCCAGCGTCTCGGCTCGATCGAAGGCCGCCGGATCGGCATCGTCGGCGACGTGCTGCACAGCCGTGTCGCCCGGTCGAACGCGCTGCTGCTGAGCATGCTCGGCGCCGAGGTCGTGCTCGTCGCTCCCCGCACCCTGCTGCCGGTGGGGGTGGAGACCTGGCCGGTGACGGTCGCCGATTCGCTCGAAGCCGAACTTCCCACCCTCGACGCGGTCATGATGCTGCGGGTGCAGGCCGAGCGCATGAACGGCGGGTTCTTCCCGTCAGCCCGCGAGTACTCGATTCGATACGGACTCAACGCCACGCGCGCGGCATTGCTGCCGGAGCACGCCGTGATCCTGCATCCGGGTCCGATGCTGCGGGGCATGGAGATCGGTTTCCCGGTCGCAGACGCCCCGCAGAGCGCGGTGCTGCAACAGGTGAGCAACGGTGTCCACGTGCGGATGGCGGTGCTCTTCCGCCTGCTCGTGGGGACGGAAGGGAACCTGTCGTGACCCACACTTCCCATCCGGGAGACACAGGAACAGGAGACACACAGGTGACGCCGCAGGTGCTCATCCGCAACGTCCGCCTCTACGGCGAGGGCGATCCGGTCGACGTGCTGCTCGGCGACGAGCAGATCCTCGCCGTCGGAACCGACCTCGAGGCCGACGCCGACGCGGAGATCGTCGACGGCACGGGGCAGATCATGCTCCCGGGCCTCGTCGACCTGCACACGCACCTGCGCGAACCGGGCCGCGAGGACACCGAGACCGTCGATTCGGGCTCGGCCGCCGCGGCGCGCGGCGGGTACACCGCGGTCTTCGCCATGGCCAATACCGATCCGGTCGCCGACTCGGTGGTCGTCACCGATCACGTGTGGCGCCGCGGCCGCGAGGTCGGGCTCGTCGACGTCCACCCCGTCGGTGCCGTCACCGTCGGGCTCGAGGGCAAGCAGCTCGCCGAGATGGGCACGATGGCCGCCGGTGTCGGCGGAGTGCGGATGTTCTCCGACGACGGCAAGTGCGTCTACGATCCGCTGCTCATGCGTCGCGCGCTCGAATACTCCGCCTCGCTCGGGGTGCTCATCGCCCAGCACGCCGAGGAACCGCGTCTGACCGTCGGTGCCGTCGCCCACGAGGGACCGACCGCGGCGCGGCTCGGCCTGGCCGGCTGGCCGCGCGCCGCCGAGGAGTCCATCGTCGCCCGCGACGCGCTGCTCGCCCGCGACGCCGGGGCGCGCGTGCACATCTGCCACGCTTCCACGGCCGGGACGGTCGAGCTCGTCCGTTGGGCACGCTCGCAGGGCATCGCGATCAGCGCCGAGGTCACGCCGCACCACCTGCTCCTCGACGACTCGCGTCTCGAGAGCTACGACGGCATCAACCGGGTCAACCCGCCCCTGCGGGAGCGGAGCGACGTCGAGGCACTGCGACGCGGACTGGCCGACGGGACCATCGACTGTGTGGCCACCGACCACGCCCCGCACGCCGAACAGGACAAGTGCTGCGAGTTCTCGCAGGCACGTCCGGGAATGCTCGGACTGGAGACGGCGTTGTCCGTCGTGATCGAGACGATGGTCCGGCCCGGGCTGCTGGACTGGCGCGGCGTCGCGAAGGTGATGAGCGAGCGTCCCGCGCAGATCGTGGGCCTCGACGACCAGGGCCGGCCGCTCGACGTGGGCGAGCCCGCGAACGTCGTGCTCGTCGACCCGGACACCGAGTGGACGGTGCACGGCCCCGACCTCGCGAGCATCTCCCACAACACGCCGTACGAAGACATGACCCTGCCGGGCCGGGTCACCACCACCGTGTTGCGCGGGCGGATCACCGCCCGCGACGGTGAGGTGTTCCCACGCACAGGCGAAAGGTAGGAACCGGCATGGATCGCCTTTTTCTCACCGTCGGTTTCCTCGCGCTGTGGGTCGTGCTCGTCCTGCTGATGTGGAAGGGCTGGAAGGGACGCGCCCGCCGGCAGCAGGACGCCGTCGGCGAATTGCCGACCGTGCCCGCGGAGCTGGGGGAGCGGCTCGTCGAGCCGACCACCGGTCTGTACGTCGGCAGCACGCTCGCGCCGAGCTGGCAGGACCGCATCGCGGTCGGCGATCTCGGCCACCGCGCCAACGCGGAACTGACCCGATACCGATCCGGTGCCCTGCTCGAACGCGACGGCGCATCCCCGATCTGGATCCCGCAGGACTCGATCCGCGCGATCCGCACCGAACGCGGTCTGGCGGGCAAGGTCATGTCCCAGGACGGGGTGCTGGTCATCCGGTGGCAGCTGCCCTCGGGCACGGAGGTCGACACCGGCTTCCGCGGGGACGACAAGTCGATCTACCCGCTCTGGACGAGCGGGTCGGACGAAAAATCTTGAGACGGTGACGATCACAACGACGATGGCGATCACGACGAACAACACGACGATCACGACACGCGAGATCTCAGCCCGCGCGGCCGGCTCTGGTGCGGTCGATAAGAACGGAGACAACGCATGAGCGGCAGAACATTCGGCGGCGGCACCGCGGTGCTGGTCCTCGAGGACGGACGTGCCTTCCGCGGCACCACTTTCGGCGCGGTCGGCCAGACGCTCGGCGAGGCCGTGTTCACCACGGCAATGACCGGCTATCAGGAAACCCTTACCGACCCGAGCTACCACCGCCAGATCGTGGTGGCCACGGCACCGCAGATCGGCAACACCGGCTGGAACCACGAGGACAACGAGTCCGTCGGCCCCACCGGCGATCACGCCGAGTCCAAGATCTGGGTGGCCGGCTTCATCGTCCGCGACCCCTCGCGTCGCGTGTCGAGCTGGCGTGCCACCGGCTCGCTGCAAGACGAACTCGAGCGGCAGAACATCGTGGGTCTCGCGGGCATCGACACCCGCGCACTCGTGCGGCACCTGCGCACCCGCGGTTCGATGCGCGCCGGCATCTTCTCCGGCGACGCCCTCGCCTGGAAGGGTGACGACCTCGACATCGACGTCCTGCTCGACCGGGTGAAGAGCCAGCCCTCGATGCTCGGCGCCGACCTCGCCGGCGAGGTGAGCACCACCTCCGGCTACGTCGTCGAACCGACCGACGGCGAGGCCCGCTTCACCGTCGCGGCCATCGACCTCGGCATCAAGACCAACACCCCGCGCATGTTCGCCCAGCGCGGCATCCGTGTGCACGTGCTGCCGTCCACCGCGACGCTGCACGACATCCTCGACCTGAAGGCCGACGGCGTCTTCCTGTCCAACGGGCCGGGCGACCCGGCGACCGCCGACGGCGCGGTGCACCTGACCAAGGAGGTGCTCGGCCAGGGTCTGCCCCTGTTCGGCATCTGCTTCGGCAACCAGATCCTCGGCCGCGCACTCGGCCTGGGCACCTACAAGATGAAGTTCGGTCACCGCGGTATCAACATCCCGGTGGTCGAGCACGAGACCGGCCGCATCGCGATCACCGCGCAGAACCACGGGTTCGCGCTCGAAGGTGAGGCCGGCCAGGAGTTCGACACACCGTTCGGTCGCGCGGTCGTCAGCCACACCTGCGCCAACGACGGTGCGGTCGAGGGCGTCAAGCTCCTCGACGGCCGTGCCTTCTCCGTGCAGTACCACCCCGAAGCGGCGGCCGGACCGCACGACGCCGCCTACCTGTTCGATCGTTTCACCCGCATGCTCGAGGGAGAGAAGAACTGATGCCACGCCGTACCGACCTCTCCCACGTCCTGGTCATCGGGTCCGGCCCGATCGTCATCGGACAGGCCTGCGAGTTCGACTACTCGGGCACCCAGGCGTGCCGGGTGCTCCGCGAGGAGGGCCTGCGCGTCTCCCTCGTGAACTCGAACCCGGCCACGATCATGACCGACCCCGAGTTCGCCGACTCGACCTACATCGAGCCGATCACCGCCGACTACGTCGAGAAGGTCATCGCGACCGAGCAGGCCAACGGCACCCCGATCGACGCGGTGCTCGCGACCCTCGGCGGCCAGACCGCCCTCAACACCGCCGTCGCGCTGTCCGAGCGCGGCATCCTCGACAAGTACGACGTCGAACTCATCGGTGCCGACTTCGACGCGATCCAGCGCGGCGAGGATCGGCAGAAGTTCAAGGACATCGTCGCCAAGTGCGGTGGCGAGTCCGCCCGCTCGGCCGTCTGCTACACGATGGACGAGGTCCGCGCGACCGTCGCCGAACTCGGCTTCCCGGTCGTCGTGCGCCCTTCCTTCACGATGGGTGGCCTCGGCTCCGGCATGGCCTACGACGACGCCGACCTCGAGCGCATCGCCGGTGGCGGCCTCGCGGCCTCGCCCACCGCGAACGTGCTCATCGAGGAGTCCATCCTCGGCTGGAAGGAATACGAGCTCGAGCTCATGCGCGACGGCGCCGACAACGTCGTCATCGTCTGCTCGATCGAGAACGTCGACCCGGTCGGTGTGCACACCGGCGACTCGGTGACCGTCGCTCCCGCGATGACCCTCACCGACCGCGAGTACCAGAAGATGCGCGACCTCTCGATCGCCATCCTGCGCGAGGTCGGTGTCGACACCGGCGGCTGCAACATCCAGTTCGCGATGGATCCGCGCGACGGCCGGCTCGTCGTCATCGAGATGAACCCGCGCGTGTCGCGGTCGTCGGCCCTCGCATCGAAGGCCACCGGCTACCCGATCGCGAAGATGGCCGCCAAGCTCGCCATCGGCTACACGCTCGACGAGATCGTCAACGACATCACCAAGGAGACCCCGGCCTGCTTCGAACCGAGCCTCGACTACGTCGTGGTCAAGGCCCCGCGGTTCGCCTTCGAGAAGTTCCCCGGCGCCGACGGCACCCTCACCACCACCATGAAGTCGGTCGGTGAGGCCATGTCGATCGGCCGCAACTTCGCCGAGGCCTTCGGCAAGGTGCTGCGTTCGCTCGAGACGAAGTCCGCGGGCTTCTGGACGGGCCCCGAGATCGAGGGCACCCTCGACGAGATCCTCGAGGAGATCCGCACCCCCACGGACGGCCGGTTCTACCGGATCGCCCGGGCCCTGGAGCTCGGTGCGACCGTCGAGCAGCTCTTCGACGCCACGAAGATCGACCCGTGGTTCCTCGAGCAGTTCGCGCACATCGTCGAGCTGGGCCAGGACGTCCGCAACGCCGAGCAGTTCGGTGCCACCGAGCTGCGCTACGCCAAGCACCACGGCTTCTCCGACCGGCAGATCGCGGCCCTGCGCCCGGCGCAGTTCGCCTCCGAGGACGACGTGCGCGCCCTGCGTCAGGAGCTGGGCATCCACCCCGTCTACAAGACCGTGGACACCTGCGCCGCCGAGTTCGAGGCCAAGACGCCGTATCACTACTCGACCTACGAACTCGACCCCGCGGCCGAGTCCGAGGTCGCGGAGCAGCGCGACAAGCCGAAGGTGCTCATCCTCGGCTCCGGCCCGAACCGCATCGGCCAGGGCATCGAGTTCGACTACTCGTGCGTCCACGCCGCGCTGACGCTCTCCGAGGCCGGCTACGAGACCGTGATGGTCAACTGCAACCCCGAGACGGTCTCGACCGACTACGACACCGCCGATCGCCTGTACTTCGAGCCGCTGACCTTCGAGGACGTCCTCGAGGTCTACCGCGCCGAGTGCGAGTCCGGCACCGTCGCCGGCGTCATCGTCCAGCTGGGCGGCCAGACCCCGCTCGGCCTGGCGCGTCGCCTGAAGGCCGCCGGGGTGCCGATCGTCGGTACCTCGCCCGAGGCCATCGACCTCGCGGAGGACCGCGGCGAGTTCGGTCGCGTGCTCGACGAGGCCGACCTGCCGGCCGCGAAGTACGGCACGGCCACCACCTTCGAGGGTGCGCGCGAGATCGCCGCCGGCATCGGATACCCGGTGCTGGTGCGCCCGTCCTACGTGCTCGGTGGTCGCGGCATGGAGATCGTCTACGACGAGAAGGCGCTCGAGACCTACATCTCCAACGCCACCGAGATCTCCGACGACCGCCCCGTGCTCGTCGACCGCTTCCTCGACGACGCCGTCGAGATCGATGTCGACGCGCTGTGCGACGGCACCGACGTGTACATCGGCGGAATCATGGAGCACATCGAGGAGGCCGGCATCCACTCCGGCGACTCGGCCTGTGCGCTGCCGCCGATCACTCTGGGCCGCGCCGACATCGAGAACGTCCGCCGCTCGACGGCCGCGCTCGCGAAGGGCATCGGCGTCAAGGGCCTGCTCAACGTCCAGTACGCGCTCAAGGACGACATCCTCTACGTCCTCGAGGCGAACCCCCGGGCCTCCCGCACGGTGCCGTTCGTCTCCAAGGCCACCGCGGTGCAGCTCGCCAAGGCCTGCGCCCGGGTGATGCTCGGCGAGTCCATCGCCGAGCTGCGTGCCGCGGGCATCCTCCCGGCCGAGGGCGACGGCAGCGACATCCCGCTCGACGCACCGGTCGCGGTGAAGGAAGCGGTGCTGCCCTTCAACCGGTTCCGGCGTGCCGACGGCACGGGCATCGACACCCTGCTCAGCCCGGAGATGAAGTCCACCGGTGAGGTCATGGGCCTCGACGACGACTTCGGAACCGCGTTCGCGAAGAGCCAGACCGCCGCCTACGGCTCCCTGCCGACCTCGGGCACGGTCTTCGTCTCGCTCGCGAACAAGGACAAGCGGTCGATGATCTTCCCGGTCAAGCACCTCGCCGACCTGGGCTTCCACATCATGGCTACCGTGGGAACGGCAGAAGTGCTGCGCCGCAACGGTGTTCCCTGCGAGCAGGTCCACAAGGTCTCCGGCGAGGACAAGCCGGAAGGCGCACTCGACGTCGTCGACCGCATCCGCGCCGGAGACGTGGACATGGTCATCAACACCCCCTGGGGCAACGCCGGTCCGCGTGTGGACGGCTACGAGATCCGCAGTGCGGCGGTCGCCGCGAACATCCCGTGCGTCACCACGGTGCAGGGTGCCTCCGCGGCCGTGCAGGGTATCGAGGCGGCACTGCGCGGTGAGATCGGAGTCAGCTCGATCCAGCGGATGCACGCGCGGCTGCGCGGCGTACCCGCAGAACAGGCGTGACACCCTTCGGGCAGCGACTCGCGGACGCTCTCGGGCGCCGCGGGCCGCTGTGCGTGGGCATCGACCCGCACCCGGGGCTCCTCACCGCGTGGGGGCTCGGCGACGACGTCGACGGCCTGGCCCGGTTCAGCGAACTGTGCGTCGAGGCCTTCGGCGACACCGTCGCGGTCGTCAAGCCGCAGGTGGCGTTCTTCGAGGCCTACGGCTCCGCCGGTCTCGCGGTGCTCGAACGCACCATCGCCGACCTGGGGGATGCGGGGGTGCTCGTCCTCGCGGACGCCAAGCGCGGCGACATCGGCTCCACGATGGACGCCTATGCGCGCACCTGGCTGTCGGACGGCTCTCCGCTGTGCTCGGACGCGGTGACCGTCTCCCCGTACCTGGGATTCGGTTCGCTCGCTCCGGCGCTCGATCTGGCCGCCGGAACGGGCCGCGGGGTGTTCGTGCTCGCGGCGACCTCCAATCCCGAGGGTGCCCAGTTCCAGCGCGCGCGGCTCGACGACGGGCGCACCGTCGCGCAGGCCGTGGTGGACGAGTGCGCTGACCGCAACAGCGCTGCCCGCACGGACGGGGCCGCAGGGCTCGGCTCCGTGGGTGTGGTGGTCGGTGCGACCCTTACCGAGGCGCCGGACCTGTCCGACCTTCACGGGCCTATCCTGATGCCCGGAGTGGGGGCCCAGGGCGGCACCGCCGACGACGTGCGACGACTCGCAGGCGACCACCTGCGCGCGGTCGTGCCCAACGTCTCACGCGACGTGCTGCGGGCCGGCCCGTCCGTCGCCGACCTGCGGGCCGCCGTCACCCGCACGCTGGACGGCTTCGCCTTCCTGACGGACTGAGACGTTCGACTCTCGTGCCCGGATCGCCACGCGCGGTCCGGGCACGAGTCGTACATACCACTCGTATGCACTCTGACCTGCGCTCGGAGTGGCGCGACACGCGGAATGGGAAAAAAATTTCTCGGCCCGCCGAGGCGCCGGAACAGTGGGCCGGTGAGTAGGGGAGCCGCCCGACCCGATGCGTCCCCCTCCGTCGCAGCAGATTACCGGTGACCTGGGGTTATTCTCTGTTGGGGCAGTTCGTGGCGATGCCTGGACGCCGATCGGGGGGTGCGGGATCCACTGCCGGAACGGCGTGCACTACCGCACGGATTTTCGAGCGGATCGCCGGGGGGTGGGTTCGCATTCGTCGGTGGTCGTGAGTACGGTCGCTATCGCCGCTGGTTACAGCGGTGAAGACTCGAAAGCCAACGATGAGACGGAGGAACCGTGGCCCTTCCCCAGCTGACCGATGAGCAGCGCGCCGCTGCTCTGGAGAAGGCGGCTGCTGCCCGTCGTGCCCGGGCTGAGCTCAAGGAGCGCCTCAAGCGCGGCGGCACCGACCTCAAGCAGGTGCTCAAGGACGCCGAGAACGACGAGATCCTCGGCAAGATGAAGGTGTCGGCGCTGCTCGAGGCCCTGCCGAAGGTCGGCAAGGTCAAGGCGCAGGAAATCATGACCGAGCTGGAGATCGCCCCGACCCGCCGTCTGCGCGGCCTCGGCGACCGTCAGCGCAAGGCCCTGCTCGCCAGGTTCGATTTCGACGCCTGAGCACGTGGTAGCTGACGCACGACCCGTGACGGACAGCGCACCCGCAACGCGGAGGGGCCGGCTGGTGGTACTGGCCGGACCCTCCGCGGTGGGTAAGTCGACCGTCGTACGCCTTCTGCGGAGCCGGATCCCGGATCTGCACTTCAGTGTCTCGGCCACCACCCGGGACCCGCGACCGGGTGAGGTGGACGGGGTGGACTACCACTTCGTCGGCCGCGCCGAGTTCGACCGGATGATCGAAGCCGGTGAACTGCTCGAATGGGCCGACATCCATGGCGGCCTGCAGCGATCGGGTACTCCGGCCAAACCGGTGCTCGACGCACTCGCCGAGGGGCATCCGGTGCTCGTGGAGGTCGACCTCGCGGGAGCGCGGGCCGTCCGTGCGGCGATGCAGGACGCGGTCCTCGTCTTTCTCGCCCCGCCCAGTTGGGAGGTGCTCGTCGAGCGCCTCACCGGCCGAGGCACCGAAACCGACGAGGTCGTCGCTCGCAGGCTCGATACCGCCCGCAGCGAACTGGCCGCGCAGGACGAGTTCGACGTCGTGATCGTCAACGACGATGTCGACCGGGCCTGCGATGAATTGGTATCCTTGTTGGTTGGACCCGGAGCCGACTGATCCGTCCGCGCCTCGAGCGCATCCGGCTGCCGGTTCCGGCGCCCTCCCATCCCGCGACCTCTCAGGAGAACACCGAGTGAGCAGCATCCAGGCAGCCGCGACCGACCTCGAGGGCAACACCCTTCCGGTCTACGACACCCCCACGGGTATCACCAACCCGCCTATCGACGAGCTGCTCGAGCGCGCCTCCTCGAAGTACGCGCTGGTGATCTACGCCGCCAAGCGGGCACGCCAGATCAACGACTACTACAACCAACTCGGCGACGGCATCCTCGAGTACGTCGGCCCCCTCGTGGAGCCGGGTCTGCAGGAGAAGCCGCTGTCGATCGCCCTGCGCGAGATCCACTCGGATCTGCTCGAGCACACCGAAGGCGAGTGAGCAACCCCGCTTCGAGCGGCGAGGCCGGATCCGTGCAGCGCCGCCGCATCGTCGTCGGTGTCGCCGGTGGCATCGCCGCCTACAAGTCCTGCGCACTGATCCGGGCCTTCACCGAGAGCGGACACCACGTGCGGGTCGTCCCGACGGAGTCCGCCCTCCAATTCGTCGGTCGCGCCACCTTCGAGGCGCTCTCCGGCAACCCTGTGCAGACCGGTGTGTTCGCCGAGGTGCCGCAGGTGCAGCACGTCCGGCTCGGCCAGGAGGCCGACCTCGTCGTCATCGCTCCGGCCACCGCCGACCTCATGGCGCGGGCGGTCGCGGGTCGCGCCGACGACCTCCTCACGGCCACCCTGCTCACCGCGCGGTGCCCCGTGATGTTCGTGCCCGCGATGCACACCGAGATGTGGGAGCATCCCGCGACCGTCGACAACGTCGCGACGCTGCGTCGCCGCGGTGCCGTGGTCGTCGAACCGGCCTCGGGTCGGCTGACGGGCAAGGACACCGGTGCCGGGCGCATGCCCGAACCCGACGAGATCTTCAATCTGGCCTCGCTGCTGCTCGAGCGGGCCGACGCGCTGCCCCGCGACCTCGCCGGTCGCCGCGTCGTCGTGTCCGCCGGCGGTACCCGTGAGCCCCTCGACCCGGTGCGCTTCCTCGGCAACCGGTCGTCCGGCAAGCAGGGCTACGCGCTCGCCCGTCTCGCCGCTCAGCGCGGCGCCGACGTCACGCTCGTCGCCGGCAGCATCGCGGGTCTCGACGACCCGGCCGCGGTCGACGTCGTGCGGGTCCAGACGGCCGCACAGATGCAGGACGCCGTCGCCAAGCACGCCTCGGGTGCCGACGCGGTCATCATGTCCGCGGCCGTCGCCGATTTCCGGCCCTTCACCTTCGCGACCAGCAAGATCAAGAAAGGTGAGGGCGAACCCGATTCCATCGCGCTGACGAAGAACGACGACATCCTCGCCGGTCTCGTCCGAGCGCGTGCCGAAGGCGGCCTGTCCGCCGAGACGGTCATCGTCGGGTTCGCAGCGGAGACCGGCGACGAACACGGAGACGTGCTCACCTACGCCCGCGAGAAGCTCGCCCGCAAGGGATGCGATCTTCTCGTCGTCAACGCCGTCGGCGAAGGTAAGGCCTTCGAGGTCGACGACAACAACGGCTGGTTGCTGTCCGCGGACGGTTCGGAAACCGCCCTCGCCCACGGGTCGAAGGCCCTCATGGCCAGCCGCGTGCTCGACGCGCTGGGACCTCTGCTGGCGGAACGCAGCAGAATCGGGTGATTTCAATACTCGCGCCGACGCCTGCGGAGCAGTAGCGTCGGCACTGCGATCGGGTCCTGCCGACCCGATCGGGGAGCGCATGCTCCATACGGTTTGTCCGTCCAGCGCCTGGCGCACAGTCGAGAGGGAGTTTCGTGAGCAAGACCGGCGGTCGTCTTTTCACCAGTGAGTCCGTGACCGAAGGGCATCCGGACAAGATCTGTGACGCGATCAGCGACTCGGTTCTCGACGCGCTCCTCACCGAGGATCCTCGTGCCCGGGTAGCGGTGGAAACCCTCGTCACCACGGGCCAGGTGCACGTGGTCGGTGAGGTCACCACCTCGGCATACGCCGACATCCCCAAGATCGTCCGCGATCGGGTGCTCGAGATCGGCTACGACTCGTCGTCGAAGGGCTTCGACGGCAACTCCTGCGGTGTCAACATCGCGATCGGCGCGCAGTCGCCCGAGATCGCCGGCGGCGTCGACGTCTCGCACGAGGCGCGCAGCGGTGTGCTCACCGACGACGAGGTCGCCCGCCAGGGCGCCGGCGACCAGGGCCTGATGTTCGGCTACGCCTGCTCCGATACGCCCGAACTCATGCCGCTGCCGATCTCTCTCGCACATCGCCTGTCGCGCCGGCTCACCGAGGTCCGCAAGTCGGGGGTTCTGCCGTACCTGCGTCCCGACGGCAAGACCCAGGTCACCATCGAGTACGACGGCGACAAGCCCGTCCGTCTCGACACGATCGTCATCTCGACGCAGCACGCCGCCGACATCGATCTGAACAACCTGCTCGCGCCGGATCTGCGCACCCACGTCGTCGACGCGGTGCTCGCCGACCCGAACCTGGCCGATCTCGACACGGCCGATGTGCGTCTGCTGGTCAACCCGTCCGGATCGTTCGTCCTCGGCGGCCCGATGGGCGACGCCGGCCTCACCGGCCGCAAGATCATCGTCGACACCTACGGCGGCATGGCCCGCCACGGTGGTGGCGCGTTCTCCGGCAAGGATCCGTCGAAGGTCGACCGTTCGGCCGCCTACGCGATGCGCTGGGTCGCCAAGACCGCCGTCGCCGCCGGTCTCGCCGACCGCATCGAGGTGCAGGTCGCCTACGCGATCGGCAAGGCTGCTCCGGTGGGTCTGTTCGTCGAGACCTTCGGCACCGAGAAGACCGACCCGGCCCGCATCCAGCAGGCCATCGGCGAGGTCTTCGACCTGCGCCCGGGCGCGATCATCCGTGATCTCGACCTGCTGCGCCCGATCTACGCGCAGACCGCTGCGTACGGCCACTTCGGCCGTACCGACATCGACCTGCCCTGGGAGAACACCGACCGCGCCGACAAGCTGCGCGCGGCCGCCGGCCTGTAGATTCCGATCGGGCCCGGGTGGCTGCTGATTTCGACGCCGCCGAGGTCGATCCGGTTGCGCGGGTTCTCCCGCTGCTACCGGTTCCGCACCTCGACCGGGAGTTCGACTACCTGATCCCGCGCGACCTGGACGCGGACGCCCGCCCGGGCGTCCGCGTCCGCGTCCGCTTCGCCGGACGTCTCGTCGACGGTTTCCTGCTCGCACGCGCCGCGACGAGCGATCACACCGGCAAGCTCGGCCGACTCGACCGCGTCGTCTCGTCCGAGCAGGTCCTCACGTCCGAGATCGCTGCTCTGGCAGAGGAAGTCGCGACCCGCTATGCCGGGACCCGGGCCGACGTGCTGCGTCTGGCGGTACCTCCGCGACACGCACGTGTCGAAGCCGAGGCGTCGCGCCCACCGGAACCTCCGCCTGTTCCGGAGATCGATCCTGCCGCGTGGGGCCGGTACCGGCACGGCGAGAACTTCCTCGAAGCGCTCGGCGGCGGCCGCGCCCCGCGCGCGTCCTGGCAGGCGCTGCCCGGTGAGGATTGGCCCCGACGGCTCGCCGAACTCGCCGCACTGACCCTCGCCTCGGGGAAGGCGGCCGTGCTCGTCGTTCCCGACCAGCGTGACCTCGACCGTCTCGTGAAGGCGTGTGCAGACGTCGCCGGGGCCGATCACGTCGTCGGCCTCGCCGCCGGCCTCGGACCGGCCGAACGGTATCGACGCTGGCTTGCGGCGCTGCGCGGATCCGCGCGCATCGTCGTCGGGACCCGGGCCGCCGTCTTCGCGCCGACCCACGATCTCGGGCTCCTCGTGGTATGGGACGACGGCGACGACCTGCACTGCGAACCACGGTCCCCGTATCCGCACGCCCGCGAAGTGGCTGCTCTGCGCGCCCACGCGGTCGGTGCCGCCATCGTGATCGCCGGGCACGCCCGCACCGCGGAGACCCAGGCGCTCGTCGAGGCCGGCTGGGCACACGATCTCGTGGCACCCCGCGACGTCGTACGGGCGTGCGCGCCGAAGGTCACGGCCCTCGCCGACAGCGACCACGCACTCGCACGGGATCCGGCCGCGCGTGCCGCGCGACTGCCTGCCATCGCGTTCGCCGCCGCCCGATCCGCTCTCGCGGTCGACCGCCCGGTGCTCGTGCAGGTACCGCGGCGCGGATACGTGCCCGCGCTCGCGTGCGGAAAGTGCCGGGCACCCGCCCGCTGCCGGCACTGCAACGGCCCGCTCGCACTGCCCACGGCGGCCGGTCCCGACGGTGCCGCGATCCCGGCATGCCGCTGGTGCGGTGTCGCCGATGCGCGTCACCGCTGCCACGCGTGCGGCGCGCGCTCGTTGCGGGCCGTGGTGGTCGGGGCGGCTCGCACCGCCGAAGAACTGGGCCGCGCCTTCCCGGGCGTGCCGGTCGTGACCTCCGGCGGCAACGACGTCAAGCACACCGTGCCCGGTTCGGCGTCGCTCGTCGTCTCCACCGTGGGCGCCGAACCCGTCGCCGAGGGCGGTTACGGGGCGGCGCTGCTCCTGGACGGGTGGGCCCTGCTCGGCCGTGCCGATCTGCGCGCCACCGAGGAGACGATGCGCCGCTGGCTCACCGCATCGGCGCTCGTACGGTCGTTCGCCGACGGGGGACAGGTCGTGGTCGTCGCCGATTCCGGGATCCCCACCGTGCAGGCGCTCGTGCGTTGGGATCCTGTGGGACACGCCCAGTCCGAGGTCTCCGAACGAGCCGAGGTCGGTTTCCCGCCCGCGGTCCACATGGCCGCGATCGACGGGTCGTCCGCGGCGGTCGCTGAACTGCTCGAGGCCACACACCTGCCCGAGGGAGCCGAGGTGCTCGGGCCCGTGCCGCTCCCGCCGGGGCAACGACTGCCGTTCGGATCCGAGGGACCCGAACCGGAGGACGTGCACCGGATGATCGTGCGGGTCGCACGCGAGCGCGGTCGCGCACTCGGTCGCGCCCTGCGCGACGCCCAGGCCACCCGCACGGCGCGTCGCGCGGACGGTCCGCTTCGGGTTCAGGTGGATCCGCCGCGTATCGGCTGACCCGGCCGCGGAGGGGGCGCGGATCTCCGCTGCCGGCCTAGGCCGCTTTCGGAATCGGTTGCGACGGAATGGATGCGGCGTCCGTACCCTTCCACAGCGCCGCGAAGTCGTGGCGATGTCGAATGCCCAGGATGCGCAGCAGGACGAAACGCGGTACGGGCGGCACGAGGTGCACGACGTGATCGCGCGAGGAGTCGTCGAGACCGTCGATGAGCCAGTTCCCTTCCTTGCCGAGCTGCTGCATCCCCTTCGGCTCGATATTGAACTCCTGGTCCCACGCGCCACTGCGCGTCGGTGATGCTGGTCGAGACCAGTGGCATCATCTCCCGCTCCTCACGTTCGAGATGGGGGAGCAGAACCTCGGACAAGCGGGACAGTGCTGCACCGAGTGCTTCGCCGGAGCCGGGGCGGTCGGCGCGGAGATCGCGTGCCGCCTCCTCGACTGGGGCGATCGCAGGCTCGATGGTGCGGTGGTCGGCGTTCATCCTCTCCACGAGCGGTGCCGCGTCGGGATTGCACTGCATCACACGCGGATAGAGTCCACGGTCCTCGGACCAGTGGTGATGGTGAAGGAAATCCATCATGCACAACACGTGGTGGGCGAGGGCCACTCGGTGGGTCTGCTGCCATGTCTTCGTCGAGGTGGCGACCTCATGCGGAGGAGGTCGCGGCGGAGGGCGGAGTGCGCGATTCCCATGATTCGGGTATCGGCGGATCCGTCGGGATCGGTGGAGTGTCCGTCGACGGAGGCTGTTCCCAGTGTCGATCCGGCGTGGACCGAGAGCAAGACCCGCCGGCTGCTGCCGTACATACGGACGACAGCGACACGCGTTGCCGGGGATATTATTTGTCACAGTAACGGAGCCGGTGATTGTGACCGATCTACTTCCGTAGGTGCCGGGTAGGCGCAGGAGGAGAGGGCGGACGAATGGGTGCCGGGCGGAGTGTCGGTGGTGTCGTCGGAGCGTGTGTCGTCGCGATGCTGACTGTGGGTGCCGCGGCACTGACTGTGGGCGCAGCGGCGGCGCAGCCGCTCCCGTCCGACGACGGACCGATCCTCGGTCTCGGGGAAGGGTCGTACAGCAGCGTGCCCGTCCCGGCGGGACCGGTGGCCACCGGGCACGCCGAAGCGGCCGAATACGCCGAGAACAACCCCGATGTCGCCCCCGCCGGTAGCAACGACTTCGCGTGCGTGCCGTCCGAGGAGCGCCCTCATCCGGTGGTGCTCGCGCACGGCACCGATTCCAACGCCTACTCCGACTTCGCTGCGCTCTCGCCGCTGCTCGCCGCGTCAGGCTGGTGCGTATTCGCCCTGAACTACGGGTTCGCCGACGGTGCCGAGGATTACGGCACGGGCGACATCCGCGTCTCCGCAGCACAGTTCGGTGAGTTCGTCACCGAGGTCCTCGACGCCACCGGTGCGGAGGAGGTCGACGTCGTCGGCTACTCACAGGGAGCCACGGTGGCCCGCTACTACATCAACGAACTCGGGGGTGGCGAGGTCGTCGACCGGTGGGTGGGGATCGCGTCGCCGAGCTACGGAGGCACCTTCTACGGCATCGGGGCCGCCGTCGCCGCGCTGCCCGGAGCGACCGACATCGTCGAGGGCGAGTTCTCCGTCGCCCTCGTGCAGCAGCTTCAGGGGTCGGAACTGCTCACCGAACTCAACACACCCACCGACACCGTGCCCGGCGTGCGCTACACGACCATCGGTAGCGAGGTCGACGAGGTCATCCAGCCCGCCGGCAATGTCGCACTCCATGGTGAGGGCGCCGTCAATCACGTGATCCAGGAGCTGTGCCCGCAAGATCTGACCGGCCACTTCAACATGGTCTACGACCCCTTCTCGCTGCAGCTCGCGCGGCACGCGCTCGACCCCGACCGGTACGCGATCGGGGAGTGCACCACCGTCGCGCTCGGCACCGGTATCCCCGAACTGATCCTCCAGTCCAACACCTGAGCGCGGGCGCTCGGGCTCCGACGCCTGAGCTCCATGCTCTCCGGTGCCGGCCTCCGCGAGGTGACCGCCCGGCGCGGTGATGCAGGTCGCACGACGTCGACTCCCTAGACTGTGAGAGGTCATCGCCGTCGAAAACTGGAGCAGCATCCGTGACATCCCCGCACAGTCCACACGCAGCGCACCCCACCTCCTGCTCGGCGGTGCTCTGACATGCGCGTGGTCTTCGCGGGAACACCGGAACCCGCCGTCCCGTCGCTGCTCCGCCTCATCGAGTCACGCCACGAGGTCGTCGCGGTGGTCACCCGCCCCGACACCACCGCCGGTCGCGGCCGGAAGGTCGTGCGATCCGCCGTGGGGCAGATCGCCGACGAACACGGCATCGAGGTCCTCACGCCGCGCTCGCCGCGCGACCCCGAGTTCGTCGCGCGACTGACCGAACTCGCACCCGACTGCTGCCCCGTGGTGGCCTACGGCGCCCTGATCCCGCAGGACGTCCTGGACATCCCTGTGCACGGATGGGTGAACCTCCATTTCTCGCTGCTGCCCGCCTGGCGCGGCGCGGCGCCCGTGCAGGCGGCGATCGCTGCCGGTGACGAGATCACCGGAGCGAGCACCTTCCGGCTCGAGGCCGGCCTCGACACCGGTCCGGTCTACGGCGTCGTCACCGAGACGATCCGTCCCACCGACACCGCCGGCGACCTGCTCGGCCGCCTCGCCGAGGCCGGTGCGACGCTGCTCGAATCCACCCTCGACGGCCTCGAAGACGGCATCCTCACGCCCGCACCGCAGCCGGCCGACGGTGTCTCGCACGCGCCCAAGATCACCGTCGAGGCCGCCCAGGTCCAGTGGACACTCCCCGCACACGTCGTCGACCGGCGAATTCGCGCCGTCACGCCCGCTCCGGGTGCGTGGACGATGATCGGCGACCTGCGCGTGAAGATCGGTCCCGTGACGGTGACCGACGAGACCCTCGAACCCGGTGAGCTCGACATCCGCAAGGACGGCGTGCTCGTCGGTACCGCTACCACTGCCGTCCGGCTCGGGACGGTGCAACCGCCCGGGAAGAAGGCGATGACAGCCACGGACTGGGCGCGCGGCGCCCGTCTCGACCCGAAGGTGCGTGCGCGATGAGCGAATCCGGCAGGCCCCCGCGGGGCAAGCGCAATGCCGGAGGACGGAACCCCGCAGGTCGCGGGAGACGCAGCGGCGGTGGGAAGCCGAACCGCAATCCGGCGTCCGAACACGCCCCC
This sequence comes from Rhodococcus sp. 2G, assembly GCF_001886355.1. Lineage (NCBI taxonomy): Bacteria > Bacillati > Actinomycetota > Actinomycetes > Mycobacteriales > Nocardiaceae > Rhodococcus > Rhodococcus sp. 2G. Next base: position 1,503,108 of record NZ_CP018063.1, read on the forward strand.
CGACCGTGGAAGCCTCCCGCCGACCCCGCACGCGTCGCCGCGCGGGACGTGCTGCGCGCCGTGCGCGAACGGGACGCCTACGCCAATCTCGTTCTCCCGTCGCTGCTCCGGGAGCGGCATCTCGACGCGCGCGACGCCGCCCTGGCCACCGAGCTCACCTACGGCGCGGCCCGCGCGCGAGGCCTGCTGGACGCCGTGATCGCCGACGCCGCGAACCGTCCCGTCGACGAGATCGACGGCGCGCTGCTCGACGTACTGCGTCTGGGTGCCTACCAGTTGCTGCGCACGCGCGTCGCCCCGCACGCCGCCGTCGCCACGAGCGTCGACCTCGTCCGGGCCGAATTCGGATCGGGCCGAGCAGGTTTCGTCAACGCGGTGCTTCGTCGTGTGGGTGAGCGTTCGGAGGAGGAGTGGATCACGCTGCTCGCCCCCGACCCGGACCGCGACCCGGTGGGTCACCTGGCCTTCCGGTACGCGCACCCCCTGTGGATCGCGCAAGCGTTCGCCCACGCGCTCGGATCGGATGCCTCCGAACTCGCCGACGTCCTCGCCGCCGACGACGCGCGCCCGATCGTCCACCTCGTCGCCCGGCCCGGGGTTATCACCGCGGAGGAACTCGCGCTCGTCACCGGCGGTGAGCTCGGACCGTGGTCGCCCTATGCGGTGCACCTCGAGCACGGCGACCCCGGCCGCCTCGAACCCGTCCGGGAAGGCATGGCCGCAGTCCAGGACGAAGGCAGCCAGCTCGTCGCACGTGCCCTCACCCTCGCACCCCTCGTCGGTGAGGACCGGGGCCGCTGGCTCGACCTGTGCGCGGGACCGGGCGGAAAGGCGGCGCTGCTCGGCGCCATCGCCGCGATCGACGGGTTCGCCGTCGACGCGGTCGAACCGGTCGACCACCGCGCGGAACTCGTCCGCAAGACCGCCCGCGACCTGCCGGTGACCGTGCACATCGCCGACGGGCGCGAGCCCGGACTCGAACCGGGCTACGACCGGATCCTCGTGGACGCACCCTGCACGGGTCTCGGCGCGCTGCGTCGGCGTCCCGAGGCGCGGTGGCGACGGCAACCCGGCGACGTCGCCGAACTCGTGCGGCTGCAGAAGGAACTGCTCGCATCGGCGATCGGACTGCTGCGTCCCGGTGGTGTGGTGCTCTACTCGACGTGTTCACCGCACGTCTCGGAGACCGTCGCCGTCGTGTCCGACGCGGTGCGCCGCCACGGTGTCGAACAGCTCGACACCCGCGAACTCGTCCCCGGCGTGCCGCAGGTCGGGGAGGGGCCGGGAGTCCAGCTCTGGCCGCACCGCCACGGCACCGACGCCATGTTCATGGCTGCGCTGCGTAAACCCGAGCGCTGATCGCGACCGCCGGACACGGATCGTCGTGTCCGGCGCCGGGGAAGATGAAAGTCTTCTCATCCGGTCTTCACGATCGATTCACTCCGGTGCAGGATGCTGTTCTCCATGCCGGTGATGAAACGCATGCTCGTGATCGCAGCGCTGCTGCTGATCCCGGCGGCCCTCGCGTGGGGGAGCCAGGCCCTGACACGACCGGCGGGCTCCCCCGAGATCGGTGATGCATCGGTCACCGTCTCCGTCGTGCCGACCACGACCGAGCCCGCGGCGCCGTCCCCCGGGGCCGAGGCGCCCGAGGTACGACCCGAACCCGAGCAGGAGTCGGCGTCCGCACCGTCGGTCCCCGGCACGCAGACATCCCCGCCTGCCGTCGTGCCGGCCCCGGTTCCCGATCCGGGCTGGTCCGACGTCGCGCGTCAGCCCCTGCCGACCCCTCAGGTCGAGTGGGACGACGACTGGGACGACGACGGCGACGACAGTGGGGACGACGACTGGGACGACGATGACGGCTGAGTCCGGGAAGCCGGCCGGGACGGAGCGCACCGGTCACCTCCGCATCCCTCACCCCGGTCGCGGATCCGCTCTCCCTGCCCGGTGGCGCATCCTCAGCTGGATCCTGCTGACCACGGCCGTCGCGCTCGTCGCCGTCGTCGTCACCGCGCGGGTGCTGCTCCTCAACCACGTCGACCGAGATGCGAATGCCGACATCACTCAGGAGATCGACGAATTCCGGGCATTCGCCGCCGAGGGCGTCGACCCCACCACGACGTTCCCGTTCACCTCCGTGGAGCGGATGCTCGAGGTCTATCTCAACCGCCAGCACACCTCGGAGGGCGAGGTGATCGTCGGCGTCGTCGACGGTTCGCTGCTCTTCGACCGCCGTATCGCGGTGGACCGGCCCGACCTGCCGGCGAACCTCACCGAGGACGGTGTGATGTTCGAGCGCATCCTCAACGCCCCCACCGGCTCGGGCGTCCACGAGGTGGACGGTGGACAGATGCGCTGGGCCCGCGCCGACGTCACCTCCGGCGACGACCGGGGCGCGCTGATCGTCGCCGTGTTCACCGCCGAGCAGCGCGCGAAGGTCGCCGACACCGCCCGCACCATCGGACTGGTCGCGATCGGCGGCCTCGGTCTCACGGCGATCATCGGCTGGCTGGTCGCGGGACAGATCCTCGCCCCGATCCGCCAGGTGCGCGAGGTGGCCGCCGCCATCGGCGAGAAGGATCTGACGAGTCGGGTGCCCGTGCACGGACGCGACGACATCGCCGCACTGGCACAGACCTTCAACTCGATGCTCGACCGCCTCGAACAGGCCTACACCACGCAGCAGCAGTTCGTCGACGACGCCGGCCACGAACTGCGGACACCGATCACCGTGATCCGCGGGCACCTCGAACTCATGGATCTCGGTCACGCCGACGACGCGACGCGCGAGGAGACGATCCGGCTCGTCGAGGACGAACTCGACCGGATGGCGCGGATCGTCACCGACCTGCTCGTCCTCGCCAAGGCCGAGCGCCCCGACTTCGTGCAGCGACGACCGGTCGACGTCACCGACCTCATGCTCGACGTCGAGGCCAAGGCGCAGATGCTCGGCACCCGCGACTGGCAGCTCATGGAGATCGCCGAGGGCATGTCCGACATCGACGCCCAACGCGTCACCCAGGCCGTGCTGCAGTACGCAACCAATGCCGTCACGCACACCCACCCTGGGGACGTCATCCAGCTCGGATCCGTCTTCGTCGAGCACGACGGCACCGAGCACCTCCGGATCTGGGTCCGGGACACCGGACCCGGGGTCGCTCCGGACGACGCGGCACGCATCTTCGAACGCTTCCGCCGCGGACGCACCGTCCCCGGTGACCGGCACGGACCCGCCGCCGAACGAGGCGGGGCGGGCCTCGGACTCGCCATCGTCCGCGCCATCGCCGACGCGCACCACGGCTCGGCTTGGGTCGAGAGCGCGGTCGGGCACGGCGCGACCTTCGGCATCGACCTCCCCCTACGAGACCCCGCAGGAACCACCGGCACGACCGGCACGGCCGGTTCCCCCGGTACAGCCGAGACTCGAAGGACCGCATCGCAGTGAGCAGAATCCTCATCGCCGAAGACGACACCCGCATCACCGCCTTCCTCGAGAAGGGGCTGCGCGCAGCGGGATACACCACCACCGACGCCACCGACGGCGAGACCGCCCTGATGCTCGCTCGCAGTGGCGCCTTCGATCTGGTGATCCTCGACATCGGGTTGCCCCGCATGGACGGCTTCACCGTCCTCGAGAGGTTGCGCGGTGAAGGTGTGCGGACCCCCGTGATCGTGCTGACCGCGCGAGACAGCGTCACCGATACCGTCGCGGGGCTCGAGGGCGGTGCCAACGACTATGTGAGCAAACCGTTCCAGTTCGCCGAACTGCTCGCCCGCATCCGGTTGCGCATCGGCGACAGCAGCTCGGCTGCCGATCCGGCAGCGGTGATCCGCGACGGCGACATGGCTCTGGACCTGCGGGCCCGACGCGCCGAGATCGCAGGGGAGAGCGCCGATCTCACCAGCCGCGAGTTCGCCCTGTTCGAGGTCTTCCTGCGTCACCGCGGGCAGGTGCTCTCCCGCGAACAGATCCTCGGGCACGTGTGGGGATACGACTTCGATCCCGCGTCCAACGTCGTCGACGTCTACGTGCGCGCACTGCGCAACAAGATCGGGGGAGACCGGGTCGAGACGATCCGCGGAGCGGGGTACCGGTTGCGATGACCTTCCACGCCACCGTCCCGCCGAGCTCCGTTGCGCCACAGCAGCGTCCGCCGCGCAGACACACCGCCCCGACGCCCGGCCGGATCGTCGCGGTCGGGATACTCGCCGGCACCGTCGGTCTCCTCGTGTATCTCACGCGCACCGACCCCGACCTGACGCCACCGGCCGCCGTCACCATGATCGTGTTCGTCGTGGCCGTCTGGCTGTGGGTGTTCACGAGGATCGACGACACCTATGTGGCGCTCGGCGCTGCCGCGGCCCTCACGGTCGTCGGGGTCATCGACGCGGAGGCACTGTTCGCGACCCTCGGCGACGACGTCGTGTGGCTCCTGTTGTCCGCTTTCGTGATCGCCTCCGGTGTCGCGTCCTCGGGTTTGGCGACGCGGGGCGCGGCCTTCCTGGTGACGGGGGCGCACAGCCCGCGGGCGCTCGTGCACCTGGTGACGGCCGCGCTGATCGTCACCGCGTTCGCGGTCCCGTCGACCTCCGGTCGCGCCGCACTGGTGCTCCCGGTGTTCGTCGCGCTCGCGACGGTCCTCGCAGACCGGCCACGACTGGTGCGGGCACTCGCGTTGCTCTTCCCCACGGTGATCCTGCTGTCGGCGGTGGCGTCGCTGCTCGGCGCCGGTGCGCACCTGATCACCTCGCAGATCCTCGTCACGGCGACCGGCACCGGATTCGACTTCGCGACCTGGATGATCCTCGGCCTGCCGCTGGCGATCGTCTCGTCGCACGCCGCCGCCGAGTTGGTGCTGCTGCTGTTCACCTCCACCGACGATCGGCGCGGACGCCGCACCGTCACCGCCGCCGACATCGGCGCGCAGGCCGACACCCCGGTCTGCGGGCCGCTCTCCGTCGCCGAATCCCGCGCCGCCCTTCTGCTGGTCGTGGTGATGGTGCTGTGGTGCACCGAACCCGTACACGGCATCCACCCGGCGGTGGTGGCGCTGCTCGGTGCGCTCGTCGCGACCTCCCCGCGGTACGGCTCCGTGCGTCTCGCGCCTGCGCTGAAGACCGTGCCGTGGCCTCTGCTGCTGTTCATGGCGGCAACGCTGTCGATCGGTACCGCGCTGACGACGAGCGGCGCGGCGGACTGGCTCGCATCGACGGCCTTCGGCCCGCTCACCTCGCGCGGAGAGGATGCCGGTCCGTTGTTCGTGGTCGTCGTGGTCGTGATCTCCGCTGCGGCGCACCTGGTCATCCAGTCGCGCTCGGCCCGTTCCGCCGTTCTCGTTCCCGTCGTGGTGGCACTCGCCCCGAGCGCAGGTGTCGATCCGCTCGCCGCGGCCTTCGTCTCGACGGCCGCCGCAGGCTTCTGCCACACCCTGCCGTCGTCGGCCAAGCCCGTGACGCTGTTCGCGGACGTGCCCGGCACATCCACCTACTCGACCTCCGACCTGTTGCGCCTGGCAGCGCGGCTCGGCCCGCTCCTCGCCGCGCTGGTCCTGTTGTTCGCGTGGTTCGTCTGGCCGCTGCTCGGCCTGTCGCTGTTCGTCTGATCCCTGTTCCCTCCCCCATTGTCCCGTTTCACGGTCTGTCCCGTTCCACGGTCTGTCCCGTTTCACGATCGGAGTCGTCATGGCTTTGAAGGTTCCTCATCGCGTGCTCGTCGCACCCAGCGGTTTCAAGGAGAGTCTCGATGTGCGCAGCGTCGCCGCTGCGATCGGTGCGGGAGTCCGCCGGGCTCTGCCGTGCGCTGCCGTCGACCTCGTGCCTGTTCCGGACGGTGGGGAGGGCACCGCCGAGATCCTTGCCGAGGCCACCGGCGGCACGCTCGTCCCGGTCACCGTGACCGGTCCCGTCGGCGAGCCGGTGCGGGCGAGCTGGGCGCGTCTCGGTGGTGTCACCCGCGGGACGGCGGTCGTCGAGATGGCCTCGGCCGCCGGCCTTCGTCTCGTGCCCACCGATCGCCGTGATCCCGGTGCCACCACCACCCGCGGGGTCGGTGAACTCGTTGCCGCGGCACTCGACGACGGCATCCGCCGCATCGTCATCGGCTGCGGCGACTCGGGCACCAGCGACGGCGGAGCCGGGGCACTGCGAGCACTCGGCGCCCGGATCCTCGACGCCGACAGCCACGAACTGCCCGACGGGGGACGGCACCTCGCGCGCGCCGCGCGTCTCGATCTCGACGATCTGCACCCGGCGCTCGCCGACACCGAGATCGTCCTGGCCTGCAACGTCCACAACGTCCTGTGTGGGCCGACCGGTGTCGCTCGGGCCTTCGGCCCGCAGAAGGGCGCGACACCCGCGCAGGTCGAGGAGCTGTCCGCCGCTCTGGAGCGCTGGGCGAAGGTGCTCGAACGGGACGGGCGGGCACACGGGCTGGATGTGCGGTTCGGGGCGGGCACCGGCGCCTCAGGCGGCCTCGGTGCCGGTCTGGCCGCGGGCATCGGCGCCCGGATCGCCTCCCGGTTCGACGTGCTGCTCGACAGCGGCCTGTCCGGTATCGATCTCGACTCCCTGATCGCGCGCGCCGATCTGATCATCACCGCCGAGGGCAGCATCGACGTCCAGACCCCGCGCGGCAAGGTGCCCGCGGAGGTCGCCCGCCGCGCCCAGCGCGCCGGGGTGCCGGTGCTCGCCATCGCTGGGTCGCTCGGCGAGGGGGCGCGCGACGTCCACGACGTCGGAATCGGCGCGATCGCGTCGATCATCCCCGTCCCGATGCGCCTCGAGGACGCCGTCGCCAACGGTCACGACCTGCTCGTCGACGCCGCCGCGCGGTCCATGCGTCTGCTGATGCTCGGCTCCGCCGTGGCGAGTCGCAGCAAGGGCCGGGCGAAGAAGCGCAAGCACCGGGCGGCGGCGTGATGCAGTTCCGCGCGCGGCCGGCCGGGGCCGAATAGGGTTCCGGTCATGCCCGAGATCGTCACCCTGACCATGAACCCGGCACTCGACGTCACGACCTTCACCGACGCGGTGGTGCCCACCCGCAAGCTCCGCTGCGACGAACCGTTCTACGACGCCGGCGGGGGAGGAGTGAACGTCGCGAAGGTCGCGCGCGTGCTCGGTGCCTCGGCCGCCGCCGTCTATCCGGCCGGTGGTGCGCGAGGTGAACAGATGAGCGGTCTGCTCGACGACGACGACGTCGAGGAACACATCGTCCCGATCACCGGGTCCACCCGAGAGTGCTTCACGGCGATCGACCGTCGCAGCGGTCAGGAATACCGTTTCGTCACACCCGGTCCCGAGCTGACGGACGAGGAGCAGGAACGCTGCCTCGCGACACTCGAGAAGGTCGCCGAAGGCGCGAAGTACGTGGTGGCGAGCGGCAGCTTCCCGCCCGGTGTACCCGGCACCTTCGTCCGACGCATCGCGGCGGCGGCGCACGAGGCCGGCGCGCGGTTCGTCCTCGACTCGTCGGGCGATGCGCTGACCAGCATCGATTCGGGTGTCTACCTAGTCAAACCGAGCCTGGACGAGTTGTGCGAGTGGACCGGGCGGGAGCTGGCCACCGACGACGAGCAGATCGCGGCCGCGCGCGAACTCGTCACCTCCGGTGTCACGGAGATCGTGGTCGTCTCGCTCGGCGCAGACGGGGCGATCATGGTGACCGCCGACGAGGCCGTGCGGGTGCCGGCCCTGGCGGCCAAGGTGCGCAGCGCCGTCGGCGCCGGCGACAGCATGGTCGCCGGACTCGTCGTCGGACTGCTGCAGGAACGATCGTTGCGGGACGCGCTTGCTCTCGGGATCGCCTGCGGCACCGCGGCACTGCTCACCGCCGGAAGCCACGTCTGCCACCGCGAGGACATCGATCGTTTCGACGCCCTCGCCCGCCTGGTCTGACGACCCGCGGCGCCGGTCCGGCGACCGCCGGTCACACTGCGCGAGACCGTGGATCCCGCAGGGTACGAACGGCTTCGGTGAGTGTCGAGTGGATGTACCCGAGTTCCGGACTCGCGATGTGCGACCAGTCCGGCGACTCGTCCGCTGCCGCATCGTCCGTCCACGCGGATGTGTCGGCGCCGGGATCGTGCCGCTGGATCCACCAGAGATTGCCGGACGGATCCGAGAACCGGGCGAGGACATCGCCGAAGAAGTCCGTAGGCCGTGTGACGATCGCCGCGCCGTGCTGCGTGGCGCGTTCGAGGACGGCATCGACGTCGTGCACGTGGACCCGTACGAAGGCGGGGGTGAAGGGCCAGTCCGGTTTCCGGTCGGCGACCACGAGCACGGAGTCGCCGACCCGCACCTCCGAGTGGAGGAGGAGCCCGTCGTGGTCGAGGGTGCGCGCTTCGGGCACCTCCTCGGCCTCGAAGACGGCGACGAGGAAGTCGACGAGTTCGGTTGCTCCGTCGGAGATCAGGAAGGTGTCGACGGTGTTCGATCCGTCCGGACGGGGAGGGAGGGATTCGCGGTGATGGAGATCGGTCACGATGATCCTCGAGTTCGTAGTTCGTAGGTGACTGCCAGCCTTCCGGGTATTGCGGCCACTTGATGGCACCAATGCGCTCGAGATCGGAGATTCCCGGCCGGGTTCGGCTGCGTGCGGCGGGTGCGACGCAGGTCCGACCCGGTGGAGGGCGCCGACTAGACTCGTCGGTTGTGGCCCACCCGATGATCGCTCCGTCCATCCTGTCCGCGGATTTCGCTCGTCTCGCCGACGAGGCGCAGGCCGTCGCCGGTGCCGACTGGCTCCACGTCGACGTCATGGACGCCCATTTCGTTCCGAACCTGACGCTCGGTCTCCCGGTCGTCGAGTCGCTGCTGAAGGCGACCGACATCCCGCTCGACTGTCACCTGATGATCGAGAACCCCGGTCGATGGGCTCCGCCCTACGCCGAAGCCGGTGCCCACAACGTCACCTTCCACGCGGAGGCGACCGACGACCCGGTCGCCGTGGCCCGCGACATCCGCGCGGCCGGCGGCAAGGCCGGGCTGTCCGTCAAGCCCGGCACCCCCATCGAGCCCTATCTCGGGATCCTGAAGGAATTCGACACGCTGCTCGTGATGAGTGTCGAGCCGGGCTTCGGTGGTCAGTCCTTCATCCCGGACGTCCTCGACAAGGCCCGTCAGGTGCGTCGCCTGGTCGACTCGGGTGAACTGCGTCTGCTCGTCGAGATCGACGGTGGCATCAACACCGACACCATCGAGGCCGCCGCGGAAGCCGGTGTGGACTGCTTCGTCGCCGGGTCCGCCGTCTACGGCGCCGCCGATCCCGGTGAGGCGGTCCGCAAACTGCGGGCGCAGGCCGGGGCTGCGTCCCCGCACCTGACGCTCGCGCCGTGACCGCACCCGAGATCGCCGAAGCCCTCCAGTTCGCGCTCGACGCCTCGGAGGCCGTGCGGGGCACGACCAGCCCCAACCCGCCTGTCGGAGCGGTGATCCTCGACGCGGGCGGCGCGGTGGCAGGTGTCGGGGCCACCGCACCACCCGGCGGTCCACACGCGGAGGTCCGGGCACTCGAGGCCGCGGGCGAACGCGCGCGCGGCGGAACCGCCGTCGTCACCCTCGAACCGTGCAACCACACCGGCCGCACCGGCCCGTGCGCGCAGGCCCTCATCGAGGCGGGGATCGCGACGGTGTACTACTCCGTCGCCGATCCGAATCCCGTCGCCGGGGGCGGCGCCGACACCCTCCGCGCCGCGGGCATCACGGTGCATCCCGGTCTCGGTGCCGAGACCGTCGCCCGCGGCCCGCTGCGGGCATGGCTGCACCGGCAATACACCGGCCGGCCGCACGTGACGTGGAAGTACGCCGCGTCGATGGACGGTCGCAGCGCGGCCGCCGACGGCACGAGCAAGTGGATCTCCGGTCCCGAGTCGCGTGCGCGCGTGCACGACCAGCGCAGCCGGCTCGACGCCATCATCGTCGGAACCGGCACCGTCCTCACCGACGACCCGTGGTTGACCGCCCGTCTGCCCGACGGCGAACTCGCGCCGCACCAGCCGCTGAGGGTCGTTATCGGTATGCGTGAGATCCCCACCTCCGCAAGAGTTCTCGATGACGCGGCGCCGACGCTGGTGTTGCGCACCCACGACATCGGGGAGGTGCTCGACGCGCTCGGCGACCGACCCGACGTGCTGCTCGAAGGCGGCCCCCGGCTCGCGGGCGCCTTCCTCGCAGCGGGCTGCGTCGACCGCATCCAGGCATACCTGGCGCCCGTCGTGCTCGGAGCCGGCGAGGCCGCCGTCGAGGATGCCGGGGTGGGCACGATCTCCGACGCGCTACGGTTCCGCCGGGAACGGGTCGAGACCGTCGGCTCGGACATTCTGTTGACACTCGTCCCGGACCGGGACAACTGACACTCGTCCCGGACCGGGACAACCGAATCGGACCCGGTCGCGGATCGGGAGCTAAGGAGCGGAACATGTTCACCGGCATAGTCGAGGAACTCGGTGAGATCGTCGCGAAGGAGGACCTCGCCGACTCGGCACGCTTCACCGTGCGCGGACCGCTGGTCACCTCCGACGCCGAGCACGGCGATTCGATCGCGGTCAACGGGGTGTGCCTGACGGTCGTCGACGTCCTCGACGGCGGGTCCTTCACCGCCGATGTAATGCAGGAGACGCTGAACCGGTCGTCGCTCGGACAGCTCACGCTCGGCAGCTCCGTCAACCTCGAACGCGCCGCCGCGCTGAACAGTCGCCTCGGCGGCCACCTCGTGCAGGGCCACGTCGACGCCACCGGAGCCGTCGTCTCCCGCACACCCTCGGAGAACTGGACTGTGGTGCGCATCTCGCTCCCGGCCGAAATCTCCCGCTACGTCGTCGAAAAGGGATCGATCACCGTCGACGGTGTCTCGTTGACGGTCTCGGGTCTCGGAGGGGAACGCGGACAGGAGTGGTTCGAGATCTCGCTCATTCCGACCACTCTGTCGCTGACGACGCTCGGCACCGCCGAGCCGGGCACCCTCGTCAACCTCGAGGTCGACGTGATCGCCAAGTACGTGGAGCGCCTGCAGAACGCGCGCTGACGCGTCGTACTGTGGAGATCGACAGTGGACGCGGAGCACGAGTCGTCCGGATACGAGAGTTGGAGTCCAGGGAAGTGACGAGGTTCGACACCATCGAGCGCGCGGTCGCCGACATCGCCGCCGGTAAGGCGGTCGTCGTGGTCGACGACGAAGACCGTGAAAACGAGGGCGACCTCATCTTCGCCGCGGAGAAGGCAACGCCGGAACTCGTGGCGTTCATGGTCCGCTACACGTCCGGGTACCTGTGCGTGCCCCTGGACGGCGAGGACTGCGACCGTCTCGGTCTGCCTCCCATGTACAGCGTCAACCAGGACAAGCACGGCACCGCCTACACGGTCACCGTCGACGCGAGGGAAGGCATCGGCACAGGTATCTCCGCGTCCGACCGCGCCGCCACCATGCGGCTGCTCGCCGACCCGAACTCCACCGCCCAGGACTTCACGCGTCCCGGTCACGTGGTGCCGCTGCGCGCCAAGGAGGGCGGCGTCCTGCGCCGGCCCGGGCACACCGAGGCCGCCGTCGACCTCGCGCGCATGGCCGACCTGCGACCGGCCGGCGTCATCTGCGAGATCGTCTCGCAGAAGGACGAAGGCGAGATGGCGCGCACCGACGAACTGCGGGTCTTCGCCGACGAACACGAACTCGCCCTGATCTCGATCGCGGATCTCATCGCGTGGCGCCGCAAGCACGAGAAGCATGTCGTGCGCGTCGCCGAGGCCCGCATCCCCACCCGGCACGGCGACTTCACGGCCGTCGGCTACCAGAGCATCTACGACGACGTCGAACACGTCGCGCTCGTCCGCGGCGACATCGCCGGCCCGGACGGCGACGGCTCCGACGTGCTCGTGCGTGTGCACTCCGAATGCCTGACCGGCGACGTCTTCGGGTCGCTGCGCTGCGACTGCGGTCCGCAGCTCGACGCCGCCCTCGAGATGGTGGCCGAGGAAGGCCGCGGCGTCGTGCTCTACATGCGTGGCCACGAGGGACGCGGCATCGGCCTGATGCACAAGCTGCAGGCTTACCAGCTGCAGGACTCCGGCTCCGATACCGTCGACGCCAACCTGCAACTCGGCCTGCCCGCCGACGCCCGCGACTACGGCATCGGCGCTCAGATCCTCGTCGACCTCGGTATCTCGTCGATGCGGCTGCTGACCAACAACCCGGCCAAGCGCGTCGGTCTCGACGGCTACGGCCTGCAGATCACCGAACGTGTCCCGATGCCGTTGCGCGCGAACCGCGAGAACATCTCGTACCTGCGCACGAAGCGCGATCGCATGGGCCACGACCTGATCGGTCTCGACGAGTTCGACGAGGGAGACGCCTGATGAGCGGCGAAGGCCTGCCCGACCTGCAGCTCGCCGACGCCGCAGGGCTGAGCCTTGCGATCGTCGCCGGCAGCTGGCACACCGAGATCTCCGACGCCCTCATCGCAGGCGCACAGCGTGTCGCCGAGCAGGCGGGTGTCACCGACGTCACCCTCGAGCGGGTCGCCGGAGCGATCGAGCTTCCCGTCGTCGCGCAGCAGCTCGCCCGCACCCACGACGCGGTCGTCGCGCTCGGCGTGGTGATTCGCGGCGGCACACCGCACTTCGAGTACGTGTGCGACGCCGTGACCTACGGCCTCACCCGGATCGCGCTCGACGAGGGCACCCCCGTGGGCAACGGTGTTCTCACCACCGACACCGAACAGCAGGCCCGCGACCGCGCCGGTCTGCCCGGCTCCGCGGAAGACAAGGGCGGCCAGGCCTGCGCAGCCGCGCTCGACACCGCCGTGACCCTGCGGCGGCTGCGGAAGGCGGCGCGTTGACCCGCGACGAGACCGGCTGGGATCTCGAGGTACGCCCGGAGAAGATGCGGCGCTGGGTCGTCGTGGCGGCGGTCGTCGTCATGGCCATCCACATCTTCGCGGCGCTCGTGCTCCGCGGGGGCGGCGACACCGGCGTGAACCTGCGGGTCGTCGACCAGATCGCGATCCTCGCCATCGGTGTCGTGCTCACCGGAGGCGTCCTGCTGTTCACCCGCCCACGGCTGCGGGCGGGTGCCGACGGCGTCTCCGTCCGCAACGTGGTCGCCGAACGACACATCCCGTGGACCGACGTGCGCGGGCTGTTCTTCGACCAGGGCGCCCCCTGGGCCCGCCTCGAACTGCCGTTCGACGAGTACGTGCCCGTCGTCGCCATCCAGGCGCGCGACGGGGAACGCGCCGTGGACGCGCTCGAGCGTTTCCGCGAACTGGAGTCCCGCTACACCGGCGGAGCCGTCAGCGACAACGACGACGGCGGAGCCGTCAGCGACAACAACGACGGCGGAGCCGTCAGGCGCAACGACGACGGCGGAGCCGTCAGGGGCGACGACTAGCCTGGACCTGTGCCCGACCCCTCGACATATCGCCCAGCCCCCGGTTCCATTCCCACGGAGCCGGGGGTCTACAAGTTCCGCGACCCGCACGGCCGGGTCGTCTACGTCGGCAAGGCGAAGAATCTCCGGTCCCGCCTGAACTCGTACTTCGCCGACATCGCCTCGCTGCATCCGCGCACCCGTCAGATGGTGACCACGGCGGGCCGGGTCGAGTGGACGGTGGTGCGCACCGAGGTCGAGGCACTCCAACTCGAGTACAACTGGATCAAGGAGTTCGATCCGCGGTTCAACGTCCGCTACCGCGACGACAAGACGTACCCGATGCTCGCGGTCACGTTGAACGAGGAATACCCCCGTCTGTTCGTCTACCGGGGGCCGCGCCGCAAGGGCGTGCGCTATTTCGGTCCCTACTCGCATGCCTGGGCGATCCGCGAGACCCTCGACCTGTTGCTGCGGGTGTTCCCGTCGCGCACGTGCTCGGCCGGGGTCTTCAAGCGGCACGCGCAGATCGGCCGCCCGTGCCTGCTCGGCTACATCGACAAATGCTCCGCGCCGTGTGTCGGACGCGTCTCCGCCGACGAACACCGCCGCATCGTCGAGGACTTCTGCGACTTCCTCGCCGGTCGCACCGACAAACTCGTCCGCGATGTCGAGAAGCGGATGCAGGCCGCCGCGGAGGAACTCGACTTCGAGACCGCAGCCCGCCTGCGCGACGATCTCGGGGCACTGCGCAAGGCACTCGAGAAGCAGGCCGTCGTGCTCGGCGACGGTACCGACGCCGACCTCGTGGCGTTCGCCGGCGACGACCTCGAGGTGGCCGTCCAGGTCTTTCACGTGCGCGGCGGTCGGGTGCGGGGTCAACGCGGCTGGGTCGTCGAGAAGTCCGGCGACGTGCTCGACCGTCCCGAGGACCGCGACATCGAAGGCGTCGAGGCCGCCGAGGGGACCGACGACGCCGAAGAACTCTCGCTGCTCGTCGAACAGTTCCTCACCCAGTTCTACGGCGAGGAGGCCGCGCTCGGCACCGACGACGCGGACGCCACCAGTGCCGTGCCGCGCGAGGTGCTCGTCCCCGCCCTGCCGCCCGACCCGGATGAGATGAGCCGCTGGCTCGGGCGTCTGCGCGGCGGTCCCGTGCGTCTGCGCATCCCGCAGCGCGGCGACAAGAAGGCACTGGCCGACACGGTCGAACGCAACGCCAAGGAAGCACTTGCCCAGCACAAGCTGCGGCGCGCGGGCGACTTCAATGCCCGATCGGCGGCGTTGCAGGGTATCCAGGACGCCCTCGACCTCGACTCGGCGCCGCTGCGTATCGAGTGTGTCGACATCAGCCACGTGCAGGGCACCGACGTCGTCGCATCGCTGGTCGTCTTCGAGGACGGACTGCCCCGCAAGTCCGACTACCGGCACTACGCCATCAAGCACGCCGCGGGCGACGGGCACTCCGACGACGTCGCCTCGATCGCCGAGGTCACCCGCCGGCGTTTCCTCCGCCACAACCGCGACCTCGCCCGACAGGCCGATTCGGACGGATCCGTTCCGGAGGGTGGCGACGGCGGGGACCTCGCGCCCGAAGCAGCACTGGACCCGGCGACGGGCCGTCCGCGCAGGTTCGCCTACCCGCCGAACCTGTTCGTCGTCGACGGTGGTGCGCCGCAGGTCGCGGCCGCGGCCGAGGTTCTCGACGAACTCGGTATCACGGATGTCGCGGTCGTCGGGCTCGCGAAGCGTCTCGAGGAGGTGTGGGTGCCGGGGGAGGAGGACCCGGTGATCCTTCCGCGCACCAGCGAGTCGCTGTACCTGCTGCAGCGTATCCGCGACGAGGCACACCGTTTCGCGATCACCTACCACCGCAGCAAGCGGTCCAAGCGCATGACCGCCTCCGCTCTCGACGGGGTTCGTGGTCTCGGCGACACCCGACGCAAGGCGCTCGTCACCCACTTCGGGTCGGTCGCGCGGCTACGCGAGGCGAGCGTCGAGGAGATCACCGCGGTGCCCGGGATCGGGCAGGCCACGGCGAAAGCCGTCCTCGAGGCGCTGCGGGGCGACGTACCGGCTCCGGCCGAGTCGCCGCAGGACACCGACGCCCCGACCGTCGCGGATGCGAGCGATCCGGCTGCGGCACCTGCGGGTGACCCGACGGCCGCGGATGCGGGCGACACGCCCGTAGGCGATGATGGCTCCGTCGGCGTGTCGGGAGTACGAGCGGAGTCGGAACAGTGACCGAAGTGGGTCGGATCCCGGGGATGGCGGACGGTTCGGAACAGGGTGTCGACGGTGAACGGCCGGCGCAGGCCGAGGTCATCGTCGTCACCGGACTGTCCGGAGCCGGACTGAGTACTGCGGCGACCGCCCTCGAGGATCTCGGGTGGTACGTCGCGGAGAACCTCCCGCCCCAGTTGGTGCTGTCGATGATCGATCTCGCGGTGCAGGCCGAACCTCCGCTGCAACGTCTCGCCGTGGTGATGGACGTGCGCAGCCGGTTGTTCACCGGCGACCTCGAACGCGTCGTCACCGATCTGGCGGCCCGCCCGGTCAACACCCGGGTGCTGTTCCTCGAAGCGGCCGACTCGGTGCTCGTCCGGCGGTTCGAGCAGGTACGCCGCAGTCATCCGCTGCAGTCCGACACGGCCGATCGCACGCTCACCGACGGCATCGCCGTCGAACGCGAGCAGCTCGCTCCCGTGAAGGCCGCGGCCGACCTCGTCATCGACACGTCCGCGCTGTCCGGGCCCGATCTGCGTCGCAAGATCGAGGCGGCCTTCGGCGACGCCACATCCGACACCATCCGGGTGACCGTGGAGTCGTTCGGCTTCAAGTACGGCCTGCCCATGGACTCCGACGTCGTGTGCGACGTGCGGTTCCTGCCGAACCCCCACTGGATCGCCGAATTGCGGCCGCACACCGGGCAGGACGCGGCGGTGCGCGACTATGTACTCTCCCGCGACGGTGCCGAGGACTATCTCGCCACCTATCACCGGCTGCTCGATCTGACGACCGCCGGTTACCGTCGGGAGGGGAAGCGCTACATGACGATTGCAGTGGGCTGCACCGGAGGGAAACACCGGAGCGTGGCGATGGCCGAGGCCCTCGCTGCACGCCTCGAGCAGGCACCGGATCTGACGGTGAACGTGGTGCACCGGGATCTGGGGCGCGAGTGACCGCCGCCGAGACTCCCGACTCCGACAGCACGCCGTACTCCGAGAGCGCTCCGAGCTCCGGGGCGGTGCCCGGCCCCGCGATCACTGCTCTCGGTGGCGGACACGGCCTGTACGCGACGCTCAGTGCCGTCCGGCGCCTCACCGACCGGGTCACCGCCGTGGTGACCGTCGCCGATGACGGAGGGTCCTCGGGACGGCTGCGCGCCGAACTCGGCGTCGTCCCACCCGGCGACCTGCGCATGGCGCTCGCAGCGCTCGCCGGTCGCGACGACGAGGTCCGGGTGTGGACCGAGACCGTCCAACACCGCTTCGGGGGCACGGGCGCCCTCGCCGGGCACTCGGTCGGCAACTTGATCCTCGCCGGGCTCGCCGAGGTCGCGGGCGACACCGTCACCGCCCTCGACATGCTCGCCCGCGTCCTCGACGTGCGCGGCCGTGTGCTGCCCATGTCGCCGATCCCGCTCGACATCGAGGCCGACGTGTCGGGACTCGAATCCGACCCGCGGGTGAGCCGCTGCATCCGGGGGCAGGTCGCGGTGGCGACCACCCCGGGCAAGGTGCGCCGGGTCCGGCTGATTCCCGCCGATCCGCCGGCCTGCCCGCCTTCGCTCGACGCGGTGTGCGAGGCCGATCTCGTGGTGCTCGGCCCGGGATCCTGGTTCTCGAGCGTCATCCCGCACGTGCTCGTCCCGGACCTGCACGAGGCGCTGGTCCACACGACGGCGCTCAAGGTCCTCGTGCTCAACCTCGCGGCGGAACCGGGGGAGACCGCAGGCTTCTCCGCGGAACGCCACCTGCACGTTCTCGCCCAGCACGCCCCCGATTTCCGTGTCGACCACGTCGTCGTGGATGCTGCCTCGGTACCGGAAGGACGCGAGCGCGAGCACCTGAGCCGGTCCGCGGCCCGATTCGGAGCGGACGTCTCGTTCGTCGACGTCGCCGAGACCGGTACGCATCGACACGACCCCGCCAAGTTGGCGGGGGCACTGGAAACATGTCTGTCCTCGCGCGGTGGAGTCCGTGCCACGCGCGGGGGTGGGAGGGAGAGCGTCTCGTGGCAATGACAGCGGAGGTCAAGGACGAGCTGAGCAGGTTGTCGGTCACCAGGATCAGCAACCGCAAGGCCGAGGTGTCCGCCCTCCTGCGCTTCGCCGGGGGATTGCACATCGTCGCCGGGCGAGTGGTCGTCGAGGCCGAGGTCGACCTCGGATCGATCGCACGTCGCCTCCGCCGCGAGATCTTCGAGCTCTACAGCTATCCCGCGGAGATTCAGGTGCTCGGTGCGGGTGGTCTGCGCAAGAGCTCCCGGTACATCGTCCGTGTCGGGAAGGACGGTGAGGCGCTGGCCCGCCGCACCGGTCTGCTCGACGGTCGCGGACGACCGGTGCGCGGACTGCCGGCACAGGTGGTCGGCGGCAGCGTCTCCGACTCCGCCGCGGCGTGGCGCGGGGCGTTTCTCGCCCACGGCTCGCTCACCGAACCGGGCCGTTCCTCGGCGCTCGAGGTGAGCTGCCCCGGCCCGGAGGCCGCCCTCGCGCTCGTCGGCGCCGCCCGCCGGCTCGGCGTCACTGCCAAGGCGCGTGAGGTGCGCGGCGCCGACCGGGTGGTGATCCGCGACGGCGAGGCCATCGGCGCGCTGCTCACCCACATGGGCGCGCAGGACACCCGGCTGGTCTGGGAGGAGCGCCGCATGCGCCGGGAGGTGCGGGCGACCGCGAACCGCCTCGCCAACTTCGACGACGCCAATCTGCGCCGGTCCGCACGCGCCGCCGTGGCGGCCGCCGCGCGGGTCGAGCGGGCGCTGGCGATCCTCGGCGCCGACGTGCCCGACCACCTCGCTGCCGCCGGCGCGCTGCGCGTGCAGCACCGTCAGGCGTCCCTCGAGGAGCTCGGCCAGCTCGCCGATCCGCCGATGACCAAGGACGCCGTCGCGGGACGGATCCGCCGCCTGCTGTCGATGGCGGATCGTCGCGCGAAGGAACTCGGGATCCCCGATACGGAGTCGGCCGTCACCGCTGAGTTGCTGGACGAGGCATAGCGGGGCAGGCTTGCAAGGGAGTTCGCGCCACGGCCGGGCGGCTCCCCACAGTACGACCGAACCCCACTAGGGTGAAGGTCACACAAGTACGACCATCGGAATACTGGGCAAAGGAGCTTCATTGTGACTGTCCGCGTAGGCGTGAACGGATTCGGACGCATCGGGCGCAACTTCTTCCGGGCGGTCGAGGCACAGAAGGCACTCGGCACCACCGACATCGAGATCGTTGCCGTCAACGACCTCACCGACAACGACACCCTCGCGACGCTCCTGAAGTACGACTCGATCCTGGGGCGCCTCGACAAGGACGTGCATGTCGAGGGCGACGACATCGTCGTCGGCGATCGGAAGATCAAGGCCCTCTCGATCAAGGAGGGCCCCTCCGCTCTTCCGTGGGGCGACCTCGGTGTCGACGTCGTCGTCGAGTCCACCGGCATCTTCACCAACGCCGCCAAGGCGAAGGGGCACATCGACGCCGGCGCCAAGAAGGTCATCATCTCGGCGCCTGCCACCGACGAGGACATCACCATCGTCATGGGCGTCAACCACGACAAGTACGACGGCACGCAGAACATCATCTCCAACGCCTCGTGCACCACGAACTGCCTCGGCCCCCTCGCCAAGGTGCTGAACGACGAGTTCGGCATCGAGAAGGGCCTGATGACCACGATCCACGCGTACACCCAGGACCAGAACCTGCAGGATGGACCGCACAAGGATCTGCGTCGCGCCCGCGCTGCCGCCCTGAACATCGTCCCCACCGGCACAGGCGCCGCCAAGGCCATCGGCCTCGTGCTCCCCGAGCTGCTCGGCAAGCTCGACGGCTACGCGCTGCGCGTCCCGGTCCCGACCGGCTCGGTCACCGACCTCACCGCGACCCTCACCAAGAAGGCCACCGCCGATGAGGTCAACGCCGCACTGAAGGCTGCCGCGGAGGGTCCGCTGAAGGGCATCCTGAAGTACAACACCGATCCGATCGTGTCCTCGGACATCGTCACCGACCCGCACTCGTCGATCTTCGACGCGCCTCTGACCAAGGTCATCGACGAGCAGGTCAAGGTCGTCTCGTGGTACGACAACGAGTGGGGCTACTCGAATCGTCTTGCCGACCTCGTCGGTCTCGTCGGCAAGTCTCTTTGAAACTCGTAGAACAGGACATTTGAACAGTGGCAGTTCAGACCCTCGAGGATCTGCTCGACGCAGGTGTGGAGGGTCGGGGCGTACTCGTGCGCTCCGACCTCAACGTCCCGCTCGACGGCGACACGATCACCGACGCCGGCCGCATCCTCGCGTCCGCGCCCACCATCCGCACGCTCGCGGAGGCCGGGGCCAAGGTCGTCGTGACCGCGCACCTCGGCCGCCCCAAGGGCGAGCCGGATCCGAAGTACTCGCTCGCGCCCGTCGCAGCGAAACTCGGTGAGGTGCTCGACCGCAACGTCCAGCTCGCCTCCGACGTCGTCGGCCAGGATGCGCTGGCGCGTTCCGAAGGGCTGACCGACGGCGACATCCTCCTGCTCGAGAACGTCCGCTTCGACGCTCGCGAGACCAGCAAGGACGATGCCGAGCGGCTCGCCTTCGCCCGTGAGCTCGTCGAGCTCGTCGGCGACGACGGCGCATTCGTCTCCGACGGCTTCGGTGTCGTGCACCGCAAGCAGGCGTCGGTCTACGACGTCGCGACGCTGCTCCCGCACTACGCGGGTGGTCTCGTCGCGGCCGAGGTCGACGTGCTCGCCAAGCTCACCACCGACACCGAGCGTCCGTACGCCGTGGTGCTCGGCGGCTCGAAGGTCTCCGACAAGCTCGGGGTCATCGAGGCGCTCGCGCCCAAGGTCGACACGCTCGTAATCGGTGGCGGCATGTGCTTCACCTTCCTTGCGGCACAGGGCTACTCGGTCGGCACGTCGCTGCTCGAGGAGTCGATGATCGACACCTGCAAGCAACTGCTCGAACGCTTCGGCGACGTCATCCACATCCCTCAGGACGTGGTGGTGGCCGACAAGTTCGCGGCCGACGCACAGTCGCAGACCGTCGCGGCCGACTCCATCCCCGACGGATGGATGGGCCTCGACATCGGACCGGAGTCCGTGCGGCGCTTCGCCTCGCTCCTCGGCTCGGCGAAGACGGTGTTCTGGAACGGCCCGATGGGCGTGTTCGAGTTCGAGAACTTCGCGGCGGGCACGAAGGGTGTAGCGGAAGCGATCATCGAGGCCACCGGCAAGGGCGCGTTCAGCGTCGTCGGTGGCGGCGACTCCGCTGCGGCCGTGCGGTCGCTCGGACTCGGTGAGGACCGCTTCTCCCACATCTCCACCGGTGGTGGCGCCTCCCTCGAGTACCTCGAGGGCAAGGAACTGCCCGGCATCGCAGTTCTGGAGGGCTGACGGTCATGGCACGGACACCGCTCATCGCGGGCAACTGGAAGATGAACCTCAACCACCTCGAGGCCATCGCCCTGGTGCAGAAGATCGCGTTCACCCTTCCCGAGAAGTACCTCGAGAAGGTCGACGTGACGGTCATCCCGCCGTTCACCGGCATCCGCTCGGTGCAGACCCTCGTCGAGGGCGACAAGCTCGGCATCACCTACGGAGCCCAGGACATCTCGGTCCACGACTCCGGCGCCTACACCGGCGAGATCTCCGGCGCGATGCTCGCGAAGCTCGGCTGCACCTACGTGATCGTCGGGCACTCCGAGCGTCGCACCCTGCACGGTGAGACCGACGAGATCGTCCGCGACAAGACCAAGGCCGCGCTGCGGCACGGTCTCACTCCGATCGTGTGCATCGGCGAAGGACTCGACGTCCGCGAAGCCGGCAACCACGTCGAGTACAACGTCGAGCAGTTGAAGAACTCGCTCGCCGGCCTGTCCGCCGACGAGATCGCAAAGATCGTCGTCGCGTACGAGCCGGTCTGGGCCATCGGCACGGGCAAGGTCGCTTCGGCGGCCGACGCGCAGGAGGTGTGCGCCGCGGTGCGAAGTACCCTCGCCGAACTGGCCTCGCCCGAGGTCGCGGCGTCGGTCCGAGTCCTGTACGGCGGGTCGGTCAACGCCAAGAACGTCGGTGAGCTCATCGCTCAGAGCGACGTCGACGGCGGCCTCGTGGGAGGCGCTTCCCTCAAGGCCGACGAATTCGCTCAGCTGTCGGCGATCGCCGCAGGCGGTCCGCTCCTCTAGAGCGACCGGCATCGGGCGGGGTGCAGGATCTCGACGAGATGCTGCACCCCGCCCGCATTTCGCCCACCCGGCGTCCCCGGCACACCCGCAGCGTCCCCACAGGACGAGCGGGTAAGCTGACGCCGACGTCGCCCACCATCCGAAGGACATCGAACACCGACATGGAACTGTTCCTGGACATCCTCCTGATCGTCACGAGCCTGTTGCTCATCCTGCTGGTGCTGCTGCACCGCGGTAAGGGCGGTGGTCTGTCCAGCCTGTTCGGTGGCGGAGTCCAGTCCAATCTCTCGGGCTCGACGGTGGCGGAGAAGAACCTCGACCGTCTCACCGTCTTCACCGGCATCATCTGGGTGATCTCGATCCTCGGCATCGGACTGCAGATCAAGTTCAGCTGATCCCCGCACGTGCACGGACGCTGCCGCGGTCGCGCCCCGGCCGCCGGGCACAGATACTGGCCGTATGACGGACACTGTGCCTGCCTCTGCTACCGAACCCCTCCGCGAGGACATCCGCCTGCTCGGCGGCATCCTCGGCAACGTCATCCGTGAGCAGGCAGGACCCGAGACCTTCGACCTGGTCGAATCGGCCCGGGTGGAGAGTTTCCGGATCCGGCGCTCCGAGATCGACCGCACCGAACTCGCCGAACGCTTCGCCGGCGTCGCCACCGACGACCTGATTCCTGTCGCCCGGGCGTTCAGCCATTTCGGTCTGCTCGCCAATCTCGCCGAGGATCTGCACCGCGAACGACGTCGAGCCCTGCACGTGCGCGCAGGCGACCCACCGCAGGACAGCAGCCTCGCCGCCACCTACGCCAAGCTCGACGCCGCCGGTCCGGGCCTCGATGCCGACACCGTGACCGACGCGCTCGCGTCGGCTCTCGTCGCCCCCGTCATCACCGCTCATCCCACCGAGACCCGCCGACGCACCGTCTTCGACGTCCAGACCGCCGTCACCGAACTCATGCGGCGCCGGGAGAGGACCGACGAACCCGCCGCGCTCGAGGAAATCGACCGCGCCCTGTACCGGCACATCCTGACCCTCTGGGACACCGCGCTCATCCGGCTCGCGCGCCTGAGGATCATCGACGAGGTCGACAACGGTCTGCGCTACTACGACCTCGCACTGTTCGACGTCGTTCCCGCCCTCAACGCCGAAGTGCGACGCGAACTCCGGCGACGCTGGCCCGACGCGGCGGTGCTCACCGAACCGCTGGTCCGGCCGGGAACCTGGATCGGCGGCGACCGCGACGGCAACCCCAACGTCGACGGCGAGGTCGTCACCACGGCCGCGAATCGCGCCTGTGAGACCGCGCTGCGACATCACCTCACCGAACTCGCCGCGCTCGAACGCGAACTGTCGATGTCCGAACGCACCGCGACCATCAGCAGCGCCCTGAAAAAGCTCGCCGACGACTCGGGCGACGACAATCCCGCCCACAGCGACGAGCCGTACCGACGCGCCGTACACGGTATCCGCGCTCGCCTCACCGCCACCGCGGACAGGCTGCTGCCCGGCGTGGGTCTGCCCCACACGGTGCGTATCCCGTGCGAGCCCTATGCCACCCCGGCCCGCCTGCACACCGACCTGAACATCGTCGACGCCTCGCTGCGCGCCGGCGGAGCGACCGTGATCGCCGACGATCGACTCGCGCACCTGCGCAGCGCAGTCGAGGTCTTCGGCTTCCACCTCGCGCCACTCGACCTGCGTCAGAATTCCGAGGTCCACGAGAACGTCGTCGCCGAACTGCTCTCCTGGGCGGGAGTGACCGA
Source organism: Rhodococcus sp. 2G (assembly GCF_001886355.1). NCBI lineage: Bacteria > Bacillati > Actinomycetota > Actinomycetes > Mycobacteriales > Nocardiaceae > Rhodococcus > Rhodococcus sp. 2G. The sequence continues at coordinate 1,526,629 of NZ_CP018063.1, forward strand.
CCGCTACCGCGACCTGCCGGAGGACGACAAGGTCGCGCTGCTCACCGCGGAGTTGCGGATCCGCCGCCCGCTCACCACCCCCGACGCCCACCTGTCGGACGAGACAGCCAAGGAACTGGGCATCCTGCGTGCTGCCGCCGACGTGGTCCGTCGCATCGGACCGGCCGCCATCGAGCACTACATCATCAGCATGTGCACCTCGGTGTCCGACCTGCTCGAGGTCGAGGTCCTGCTCAAGGAGGTCGGGCTGCTCGACCTCGACCGCGGCTATCCGCGCAGCACGGTGCAGGTCATCCCGCTGTTCGAGACGATCGACGACCTGCGCGGCGGTGCCGCCACGCTGACCGCCGCCCTCGCCGTGCCCGAGTTCCGCAGCCTCGTCGACGGACACGACGGACTGCAGGAGATCATGCTCGGCTACTCCGATTCCAACAAGGATGGCGGTTATCTCACCGCCAACTGGGCGCTCTACCGCGCGGAACTCGATCTCGTCGAGGCGGCGCGCACCGCCGGGATCCGGCTGCGCCTGTTCCACGGTCGCGGCGGCACCGTCGGTCGCGGTGGCGGACCGAGTTACGACGCCATCCTGGCCCAGCCTCCCGGCGCGGTCCAGGGCTCGTTGCGTCTGACCGAGCAGGGCGAGGTCATCGCCGCGAAGTACCGCGAACCGGTGCTCGCCCGCCGCAACCTCGAGGCGCTCGTCTCGGCGACCCTCGAGTCGAGCTTGCTCGATGTCGAAGGCCTCGGGAAGGACGCGCCGGAGGCCTACCGCATCCTCGACGAACTTGCCGACCTCGCTCGCGCCGCGTACAGCCGGCTCGTGCACGAGACACCGGGATTCGTCGAGTACTTCACCACCGCGACGCCGGTCTCGGAGATCGGTGCCCTCAACATCGGCAGCCGTCCTGCCTCCCGCAAGCAGACGAAGGCGATCAGCGACCTGCGGGCCATCCCGTGGGTGCTCTCGTGGACCCAGAGCCGCGTGATGCTCCCCGGCTGGTACGGCACGGGAACGGCCGTGCAGGACTGGGTGGCCGGTGATCCGGACCGGTTGGCGACCCTGCAGGATCTCTACCGTCGCTGGCCGTTCTTCCGTTCGGTGCTGTCGAACATGGCGCAGGTGCTCGCCAAGTCCGATCTCGGCCTGGCCGCCCGGTACTCCGAACTCGTCGAGGACACCGAACTGCGCGAGCGGGTGTTCGGCAGCATCGTCGACGAGCACGCCCGTACAGTCGACGCCTACCGGCAGATCACGGGCTACGACTCGCTCGTCGCGGATAATCCGGCGCTCGAGCGGTCGCTGCACAACCGGTTCCCGTATCTCGAACCGCTCAACCACCTGCAGGTCGAGTTGCTGCGCCGGTTCCGTGCCGGTGAGGACACCGACCGTGTCCGGCGCGGTATCCAGATCACGATGAACGGTCTCGCCACGGCGTTGCGCAACAGCGGTTAGAAAAAATTTCTCGTCGGGCGTCGATCCGGCAGGTGTCCGTTCGTCGTGATGGTGTAGGACGAACACCACACAGACGGGAGCGACCGCCATGAAGTACATGCTGTTGATCTACGCATCCACGACCGACGAGGCCACCTGCACCGTCGAGGACTGGCAGGACTACGAGAAGGCGATGCGCGACGCGGGTGTCCTCGTGTCCGGGCACGCCCTGCAGGATCTCGTCACCGCGACGACCGTGCAGGTCGACGCGGACGGACGACGCACGGTGACCGACGGACCGTTCGGCGAGAGCCGCGAGGTGCTCGGCGGATACGACGTCATCGACGTCGGCAGCCTCGACGAGGCACTCGACTGGGCGGCACGCTGTCCCGGATCGCGGGACGGCGGCACGGTCGTCGTGCGGCCGATCGCCGACTTCGGGGACTGAGCGATGGGGGAGCCGGCCTCGGCCGTCGAGTCGGTGTTCCGCGAGGAACACGGCCGGCTCCTCGCCGCGCTCGTCCATCGCTTCGGCGACCTCGACCTCGCCGAGGAGGTCGCATCGGAGGCACTCGAGGCGGCGCTCGTGCACTGGCCGGTCGACGGTGTGCCCGAGCGTCCGGGCGCTTGGCTGCTCACCACGGCCAGGCGCCGAGCGCTGGATCGGGTGCGCCGCGACCGCGTGTATGCGACGCGACTGGCGGAACTCGCCGTCGACACCGAACGTCGCGCGTCGTACGAACCGCCCGATGCCGGAGAACTGACGGACGACCGCCTCGAACTGTTCTTCACGTGCGCCCACCCCGCCCTCGCGGCGGACGACCGCGTCGCGCTGATCCTGCGCTGCCTCGGTGGTCTCACGACGAACGAGGTCGCGCGGGCCTTCCTCGTCCCGTCACCGACGATGGCCCAGCGGATCGTGCGGGCCAAGAAGAAGATCCGCGGTGCCCGCATCCCGTTCCGGGTACCCGGAACGGACGAGCTGCCGGAGCGCCTGCCGGTGGTGCTCGCGGCGCTGTACTCGATCTTCACCGAGGGCTATGCCGCGAGCAGCGGTGAACATCTGCAACGCCTTGCCCTCGCAGAGGAGGCGGTCCGCCTCACCCGCATCCTGCACCGTCTGATGCCGACGGAACGGGAGGTGAGCGGGTTGCTCGCGCTGATGCTGCTCGTCCATGCCCGCCGGGACGCACGCACCGACCCGACCGGCGCCGTCATGCTGCTCGACGTGCAGGACCGCACCCGATGGGACCGCGCGATGATCGAGGAGGGCAGCGCATTGGTGGTCGCCGCACTCACCGGACGACCACCCGGCCCGTACGGGGTGCAGGCCGCGATAGCCGCGTTGCACGACGAGGCGAGCGACGTCGACAGCACCGACTGGCCGCAGATCGTCGCCCTCTACGACGTACTGACCGCCCTGAGCCCGTCACCGATCGTCGCACTGAACCGCGCCGTGGCGGTCGCGATGCGCGACGGGCCCGCGGCCGGACTCGAACTCCTCGACGGACTCGCCGACGAGCCGAGTATCCGCGACTACGGACCGTACGTGGTGGCACGAGCCGAGTTGCTGGCTCGGGTCGGCCGGAAAGGTGAAGCGGCCGAAGCGTATCGGCGGGCGCTCGAGCTCGCCGGTACCGAACCCGAGCGGCGCCACCTCAGGGCGAGGTCGGCGGAGCTGTCGCGTCCACGGGAGTTGTGACCGACCCCGGTGCGCCGAGACCTCCGATGGGGGCGGAGCGGCGCGGTCCGGCGGTTCGTATGGCCGGATACCTCGAGGTCGTAGCGCTTCGGCGTGTACCACTCCGGATCGACCCAGTGCGGATTCCGTAGCCGGGTCGCCAGACCGTCCTCCCGGAGCTCGACGCTCTCGTGGATCTTCAGTCCTTCGGGCGATCGTGCCCCGCCGAGGATCTCACGAGTTCCTCGCCCGATGAGCCACCAGATGCGGCTCATCCGGGTCGGCGTCGCCGTCGCGCTCGTCTGTTCCGGCAGTCCTCGAATCCACCGCTGACGTCGGAGTGGACACCCGCGAACCAGACCTCCTCGATCCGGTCGTTGGCGACCTCGTCCACCTTGTACGGCCTGCGGTACTCGTCGATGGAGATTTCCGGTGGTGCTCGTCGGGCGGATCACTGCAGCGAAAGGCGCCGGTCAGCGGTATTCGTCGACCAGGTCGAGGTAGTCGTCCCACAACGGCGGGCGGGTGCCGGCCAGTGCTGCGTCGAGGCGGTCGAGGTAGTACTGCCACCCCGGCCCGATCTCTCCGGCCTCCGAGCGCGGGACGTGCCGGTGTGTGAACTCGAGGGTGGTGACCTTCCCGACCTGACGCAGCACCACCTCGAGCTGCCACCCGTCCACGTCGACGGCGAATCCCTCGGGGGGAGAACACCGGAGGATGTCGACGTAGGTGGTGGCCGAATCGTGGTCGTCCGTCATGGTCAGGAGCACACGGCCCGTAGCGGGGTCGCCGATGTACGTGCCGTACCAACGGCCCAGCTTCTCCGAATCGGTGAGTGCCGCCCAGACCTCACCGATCGGGAGCAGGAAGTTGCGGTGGTAGATCAACCGCACCAGCGACGAGTCGCTCGGGCAATCGCGCTCCGGGCTCACTTCGCCTGTGATCGTCCTCGGCGTGCTCATCACGGCTCCTCTCGATGGGCGCTCGCCTTATCGAAATTGTCCTGCATCCGGCTGCCGGTGCGGTCCGTTTCACCGCGATGAGTCCTCCCGCTGTGTAGTGCGCTGCTCGAATCCGTTCACAGGATCGTCCCGATCCGGCACGGCGGGGTGAACCGTCGGTACAGGGACGAGATCCTCGAACTCGGATCGCGGCAGTCGTGGAGGTCGTTGTCCGGCACTTCGGTCCTCACGGATACCGGTTCACCGACGACGGGAGCCTCCGCGATCCTCACCAGCCCAGTGGCGAAAGCCGCCACCGGCACCGCCACGCTGGTCACGAGCATGCACCACAACGTGACAGTGTGCAGACGGCGGCGGGAACGAGCCTCGGTGCCGCCGAGATGTGTCTCCGCTGTGGCGCGGAGGGGACGACCTATCCGTGGCGGATCAGCCCCTCCCAGGGCCACTGCCGCTGCGGGTCGGTCGGCACGCGACGTTCGAGCGGTGCGCACGCGAGCGTCCGGCCGTCCGCGTCGGTGATGTGCAATCGCGAAGGCGTCGCATTGCGCAGTCCGGCAGGTGCCGTGTCCGAGGCCGGCGCAAGAACGCCGGCGCGACGTTCGTCGCCGGGACGATCAGCAGGAGCATCGTCCCGGTCTCGGAGTGCCTCCAGGACGGACGCGAACCGGTTGCTCTCCCTCTTCTGCAACATGATTCCCACCCCGTCGCACCGATCGGCCGTGTTCGAATCCTGCACACCCCGGGCGCGGACGGCACGGGTAGCGAGCTACCCGATTTCCGTGGATCGCTCCACCGGTCCGCGCGACCCGCCGGACGATCCGGACGACATTCCGCAATCGTTCCACGACATCTCGTACGCTGCACCACGGCAACGACGAGGGGGCGACGTGGACGACCCGCAGCACGGGTACTGGAACAGGCGGCGTTTTCTCGCCGGGACGGCCGCGACGATGGCGGCGTTGATCGGCACCGCAGGGGTGCTCGCGAGCGAAGCCGACGCGAGTCCGCTGAACGAGACGCCGCCCGTACGCGACACCATCAACGGGGTGCTCGCGTTCGTCGCACCCGGCAACGACCCGTACTCGCACCAACAGGGCGTGTGGACCGACCGGCCCGGCGGCGTCACCGCCGGCACCGCGGAATCCCTCGAGCGAACCCTGGACCAGGCCTCGCCGATGCCGCTGCTCGGACCCGAGGCGGGCAACCTGCCCGGCGCCGCGGCGATCGCGGTGCTGCTCAACACTTTCGGTGTCACCGCCGACCCGCGTTCGGTGAGTGGTCCGTTCGCAGCGCCGTTCGCGAACCTGAGTCATGCCGCGAAGGCGCAGGTCTTCGAATGGCTCGACACCGACCCGCGTTTCGAAGGTCTGGTGCTGAAATTCGTGGTCAACGCGATTCCCACGCTGGCGGCCTTCGCGGCGTTCTCGGAGGTCTCCGCGTACAACCGTACTCGGCGCGAGCTCACGGGGCGGCCGGTCGGCTGGGAGTTGAGCCGCTATGCAGGGCCGAGTGACGGGTGGGACGAGTTCCTGGGCTACTACGGCGAAATCGACGAGGTGGAGGGATAGATGACCGACGTCATCGTCATCGGCGCCGGGGGTGGCGGACCCGTCGTGGCCAAGGAACTCGCGGCGCGCGGGCTCGACGTGCTCGTTCTCGAAGCAGGTCCCCGCTTCGCCGACCCGGAGAACGAGTGGACCCATTTCGAGGACGACCTCAACAATCCGATCACCGGGCTGTTCCGTCACGGACCGGGAGACCGCTCGGGCACGCCGTGGCTCCGAGATCTGCCTCAGAATTCGTTCGTGTGGCAGGTATCCGGCGTCGGTGGCACCACGCTCCACTTCTTCGGCAACTCGCCGCGGGCGGCACCCGGCGTATTCTCCGGATACGACGGCGCCGACCGCGACATGTACGACACGGCGCACCTGTTCCCCTTCGGATACGACGAACTGCGTCCCTACTACGAGTGGGTGGAGGCCACGCTGCCGGTGCAGACTGCCCCGATGGGCGCCAAGGAGCAGTTGTTCCTGCGGGGAGCAGCGGCCATGGGTCTGCCACACCAGACCTCGCTCGATACCACCGTGGCCGCCCACCGCGCACAGCAGAACGCGATCCTCCAACCCGGTGGTACCGCCGGCCGCACCCGCGACCGTGCGCGTCTGCACCATCCCGAAGCGCGGGGCTGCACGATGTGCGGGCACTGCTATCAGGGCTGTTATCTGCCGCTGGGGGCGCCGCGGAATCTCAAGGCCAGACGCTCCACCGACAATTCGTACGTCCCGATGATGCTCACCGCGGACGCGTGGTCCCCCCAGGGGCGTGCCGTCACCCTGATCGCCGATGCAGTGGTCTTCGAGATCCTCGTCGAGGAGGTGAACGGGGAGACCGTGGCGCGCGGAGTGCGGTTCACGACGGGAGAGGACGAGCACGAAGCGACCGCCCCGGTGGTGGTGCTGGCGGCCGGGTGCATCGAGAGCCCACGATTGTGGCTGAACTCGGCGCTGCCGAATCCGAACGGCTGGGTCGGCCGCGGCCTCACCGACCACCACATGGACGCGGTCTTCGGCGTCTTCGACGAGTACACCGGGCAGACGCGCGGCCCGGGTTCCAACGCGCGCGTCGATCTGCCCGGCTACGGCGGGATCGAGCAGGTCGGACTGCCCCCGGCATTGATCGCGTACGCGCTGAACTTCAGCGACTCCGGCATCCACGGGTACGGACGTGCCGGAGGCGTCGTCGATTCCGCGGGGGCCGACAGCGTGGGGAGGCTCGTCGGACGCGACCTGCTCGATACGATGGCCGACGCCGACCGGGTCCTCGCGGCGCTCGTCATCTCGGACGACGACGTCGAACCGGACAACCGCGTGACGCTCTCGCCGATCCTGTACCCGGACGAAGCAGGTCTGGCGCCGCGGGTGACCGTGCAGCATCGTCGGCGCTCGGCGCGTACCCGCCGCAATCGTGACCACGCGACCCGCAAGGCCGTCGAGTTGATGAGAGCGGCGGGCGCGAAGAGGGTGCATCGCTGCGACTGGCCACCGCTGATCCTGCACTCGCAGTCGAGCATGCGGATGGGAGTGAGCGACCGGGATTCGGTGCTCGACGCCGACGCGGAGGCCCGGTGGGTGAAGAGACTGTTCGTCGCCGACAACTCGGCGCTCGCCAACAGTCTCGGAGGTCCGAACCCGACGTTGACGACGCAGGCGATCGCCACCCGCACGGCCGAGAAGATCTTCGCGAAGTACTTCGACGGTGACCCCTGGGTGGCACGGGAGAACCCGGTGTCGTCGATCGACGACCGCGTCACCGCCGCGGTGATCGAACGGGGTATCTGACCGCTCGATCCCGGATCGGACCGGCCGATTTCGTCCCGAGTGGAACCGTCGGGCGTCTCGGCGCGTCGAACGAGACAGAGGGCCGTGACGACAACGGTCCACGACGGGAGGAGCTCACCGGCATGGACCCACGAACGGTGCGATGTGTCCCGGGCCGATCACCGTTGCGCGCACTGCGCTCGACGGCAGGTCCGCGATCGATGAATCGGATGCGGTGTGTGCGAACCGGTGTCGACGACGGCGACACCGCCGGTACTTCGGAGGGGCGCCGTGTGGAGACGGACGACGCCGACGATCCCGACTTCGACGGCGCGGGCGCATGACGGCCGGATCGCCGATCACGGCGTCGGACTCCCGACGCTCCGCCCGGTCACTGCGCCGGGAGTTGCTCTGCGGCAGCCGGATCGAGGAACCACACGGTGCGTTCGGTGCCGTGGGCGCCCGCGGACGGGAAGTCCTCCGGTGCGGCACCGCCCACGGCCGCCGCGACGGCCTCCGCCTTGGCGGCACCGGTGACCAGCAACCAGACCTGCCGCGCCCGCTGCACGGCGGGCAGCGTCAGCGTCACCCGGGCCGGCGGCGGCTTCGGGGAGTCGTCGACACCCACCACGAAACGCTCCGACTCGCGCACCGCGTCGGTGTGGGGGAACAGCGAATTGATGTGTCCCTCACCGCCCATGCCGAGCAGGTGCACGTCGAAGACCGGCACGGTGCCGTCGGGGGAGTGCGCCGCGAGGAGTTCGGCGTACCGCTGGGCCGAGTCCTCCGGTGTGCTGCACCCGTCCTCGCCGAGCGCCGGCATGGTGTGGATGCGTGCCGGGTCGATCGGCACGTGGTCGAGCAGAGCCCCACGGGCCTGCACCTCGTTGCGATCCGGATCGCCGGGCGGCAGGAAACGCTCGTCGCCGAAGTAGACGTTCACCGCCGACCAGTCGATGGCGCCCTGGTCGCGACGCACGTGCTCGAGCATCGCGATACCGGTACCGCCGCCGGTGAGCACGACGTTGGCCTGCACCCGCTCGCGCTGCGCGGCGACGACGGCATCGACGAAGGCGGACGCCGCGGCGCGGGCGACCTCGTCGGCGTCGGCGAAACGCCGGATCTCGGACGGAGTGCGGGCCGTGTCAGACATAATCCACCTTCGGCAGGGCCGACAACGCGGCTTCGTAGACTTCGTCGGGATCGAGGCGACGCAGTTCCTCGGCGAGACATTCGGCCGAGTTCCGGCGCGCCAGGCTGATCAGCGAATCGGGCTTGTGGGTGCGTTCGAGGGTCGCCACGCGACCTTCCTGCGGGCGTTCCAGGGCGATCGTCTGCGACGCCGTGCGCAGTTCCACCCTCAGTTCGCCGACGGATCGCTCGACGGGGCAGTCGAGACGGCTCGCGAGCCACCCCGCGATCAGATCGACGGCCGGTTCGGTCCGCAGCCCCGACACGCGTGCCGAGAGCACTGGCTCGTAGGGCGGCTGATCGAGTGCCGAGACCAGCAGCGCCCGCCAGTAGGTGATGCGGGCCCAGGCCAGATCCGTGTCGCCCGGCCGGTAACCGGACAGGCGGGTCGCGAGATCGGCACGCGGGTCGTCGGAGTTGGTCACGTCGGTGATGCGGCGGACGGCGAGACGACCCACCGGGTCCTCGGCCGGGACCGCGGGGGCCTGGTTGGGCCACCACGCGACGACGGGGGTGTCCGGAAGGAGGAAAGGCACCACGACCGATTCCTGATGTTCACCGAGTTCGCCGTGCAGGGCGAGGATCAATGCCTCGGAGGCACCCGCTTCACCGGCGACCCGGATCTCCGCGTCGAGCCGCGACGGACCGTCCTGTCGTCCGCGACCGACGACGATGACGCGGCAGGGATGTTCCTTCGACGCCTCGGTGGCGGCCGTGATCGCGGCGTCGAGGCCTCGCGCGTCGCCGGCGCACACGATAAACGTGAGAACACGGCCCTGCGTGACCATTCCACTCGACCGTCGCAGCTCCACCAGCTTGCGACTGATGGCATTCGCGGAGGTGTTGCGCAACTGGAGCCTCACGGACGCCTCCATTCCCGGCCGGTACGCCGCAGCATCTCGTCGGCCGATTGCGGACCCCAGGTGCCGGACTCGTAGGGTTCCGGTCGCCCGTTCGCCGCCCAGTGCTCGAGCACCGGATCGAGGATCTTCCAGGACAATTCGACTTCCTCGTCCACCGGGAACAGTGACGGGACGCCGAGGAGCACGTCGAGGATCAGACGCTCGTAGGCCTCGGGGGAGGAGACCGTGAATGCCTGGCCGTAACTGAAGTCCATGTTCACGTCCCGGACCTCCATCTCGGAGCCGGGCACCTTCGACCCGAAGCGCATCGTGATGCCCTCGTCGGGCTGCACGCGGATCACCAACGCGTTCTGACCGAGCTCCTCGGTCATGGTCTTGTCGAACGGCAGGTGCGGGGCCCGCTTGAAGACCACCGCGATCTCGGTGACGCGGCGGCCGAGGCGCTTGCCGGTGCGCAGGTAGAAGGGCACACCCGCCCAGCGGCGGGTGTCGACCTCGAGGGTGATGGCCGCGTACGTCTCGGTGGTCGAATCCGCCGCGAAACCCTTCTCCTCGAGCAGTCCGACGACCTTCTCGCCGCCCTGCCAGCCGGATGCGTACTGGCCGCGCGCGGTGGTCTCGTCGAACGGCTCCGCCGGCCGGGTCGCCGACAGCACCTTGATCTTCTCCGCGTGCAGCTCCGACGCCGCGAAGCTCACCGGTTCCTCCATCGCGGTGAAGGCGAGCAGCTGCAGGAGATGGTTCTGGATGACGTCGCGGGCCGCGCCGATGCCGTCGTAGTAGCCGGCGCGACCACCGAGGCCGATGTCCTCGGCCATCGTGATCTGCACGTGGTCGACGTAGTGCGCGTTCCACACCGGCTCGAACATCTGGTTCGCGAAACGCAATGCGAGGATGTTCTGGACCGTCTCCTTGCCGAGATAGTGATCGATGCGGAAGACGGATTCCTCGGAGAACACCTCACCGACAACCGAATTGAGCTCGCGCGCGCTCTCGAGGTCGTGCCCGAACGGCTTCTCGATCACGACGCGGCTCCACGAGCCGCCGCGTTCCGCGGCCAGACCCGAACGCGACAGCTGCCCGCACACCACGGGGAAGGCGTCCGGGGGAACCGACAGGTAGAACGCGTGGTTGCCACCCGTACCGCGTTCGCGGTCGAGCTTCTCGAGGGTCGTCGCGAGCTCCGCGAACGCCGCATCGTCGTCGAAGGTGCCCTGCACGAAGCGGATCCCCTCCGCGAGGCGCTGCCAGACCTCCTCGCGAAAGGGGGTACGCGAATGCTCACGCACCGCGTCGTGGACCACCTGACCGAAGTCCTCGTCGGCCCAATCCCTCCGGGCGAAACCGACGAGCGCGAATCCGGGCGGCAGGAGGCCGCGGTTGGCGAGATCGTAGACGGCGGGCATCAACTTGCGCCGGGCCAGATCGCCGGTCACGCCGAAGATCACCAGCGCGCACGGGCCGGCGATACGGGGCAGTCTGCGATCTCTGTTGTCCCGGAGCGGATTCACCCACTCCGCCGCACCGGATTCGGGCACGTTCAGCCCTCCGCGCCCGGCGCGTGAGCCGCGAGCTGTTCCGCCGTCGCCGCGAGCAGGTCCTTCCACGCCACGACGAACTTCTCCACACCTTCGTCCTCGAGCTTGCGGAAGACGTCGGGAAGATCCACACCGACCGATGCCAGCGCGTCGAAGACCTGCTGGGAGGAGGCGATGTTGCGGGTGACGGTGTCGCCCGTGACCTCACCGTGGTCGGCGACGGCCTCGAGGGTCTTCTCCGGCATCGTGTTCACGGTGTTCGGCGCGACCAACTCGGTGACGTAGAGGGTGTCGGGGTAATCGGGGTTCTTCACACCCGTCGACGCCCACAACGCACGCTGGGGAACGGCACCCGCCTCGGCGAGCTGCTCGAACCGCGTCCCGCCCTCGAACGCGCGCTGGTACGCGCCGTACGCGAGTCGCGCGTTGGCGAGACCGGCCTTGCCACGCAGAGCCAGCGCCCGGTCGGTGCCGATCTCCTCGAGGCGCGGGTCGATCTCGGTGTCGACACGCGAGACGAAGAACGACGCGACCGAGCGGATCTTCGACAGGTCGTGACCGGAGGCCTTCGCCGCGGTCAGACCGTCGAGGTAGGCCTCGATGACCCGCTCGTAGCGCTCGACCGAGAAGATCAGCGTGACGTTGACGCTGACACCCTCACCGATCACATGGGCGATGGCCGGCAGACCCGCCACCGTCGCCGGGATCTTGATGAACAGGTTCGGGCGGTCGACGATGCGCCACAGCTCGAGGGCCTGCTGGACGGTCTCGTCCGTCTTGTGCGCCAGACGCGGGTCGACCTCGATCGACACCCGTCCGTCGAGGCCGTCCGTGGCCTCGAACACCGGCGCGAGGACGTCGCAGGCCGCGCGCACGTCGTCGGTGGTGACGGTGCGGATCGCCTCGGTGGCGTCGGCACCGGCGGCGGCGAGATCGCGGATCTGCGCGTCGTAGGCATGGCCCTTCGACAGGGCGGCTTGGAAGATCGACGGATTGGTCGTCACACCCACGACACTGCGGGTCGCGACGAGCTCGGCGAGCTTGCCGGAGTCGATGAGGTCGCGGGACAGGTCGTCCAGCCACACCGAGACACCCTGGGCGGACAGTTCGGCCAGCGCAGCGTTCTGCGTGGAGGTCTGCTGGGTCATCGGATCATCCCTTCACTCGGGTCAGCGAGCGACGCGCGGCGTCGACGACGGCCTCGGCAGTGATGCCGAACTCGCGGTACAGGGTCTTGTAATCGGCGGAGGCGCCGTAGTGCTCGAGCGAGACCGGCTCACCGGCGTCGCCGATGAGGCGGTACCACGGCATCGCGAGACCGGCCTCGACGGACACGCGGGCGCGCACCGACGGGGGCAGCACCTCGTCGCGGTAGGCCTGGTCCTGCTCGAGGAACCGGTCGAGCACCGGCACGGAGACGACGCGGGTGGGCACACCGTCGGCCTCGAGGGTCTCGCGGGCGGCAACGGCGAGCTGGACCTCGGAACCGGTCGCGAGGATCACGACCTCCGGGGTGCCCGACGAGGCCTCGGCCAGGATGTAGGCACCGCGGGCGACACCCTCGGCGGCCTTCTCCCGCGTGCCCTCGAGCACCGGCACGTTCTGACGGGTCAGCGCCAGAGCGGTCGGGCCGGTGCGGTTCTCCAGCGCGGCCTTCCACGCGAACGACGTCTCGTTGGCGTCGGCCGGGCGGATCACGGCGAGATTCGGGATCGCGCGCAGCGCCGCGAGGTGCTCGATCGGCTGGTGCGTCGGGCCGTCCTCACCGAGACCGATCGAATCGTGCGTCCACACGTAGATCGCCGGGGTCTGCATGAGGGCCGCGAGACGCACCGCGGGCCGCATGTAGTCGGAGAAGACGAGGAAGGTGCCGCCGTAGGGGCGGGTCGGGCCGTGCAGGGCGATGCCGTTGAGGATCGATCCCATCGCGTGTTCACGGACGCCGAAGTGCAGGGTGCGTCCGTAGGGCTGCGCGTTCCAGTCCTTCGTGGAGATCGACTCGGGACCGAAGGAGTCGGAACCGGGAATCGTCGTGTTGTTGCTGCCGGCGAGGTCGGCGGAACCGCCCCACAGCTCGGGCAGTACCGGTCCGAGCGCGGCGAGGGCCTTGCCGGACGCCGAGCGGGTCGCGGGACCGCTCTCGGTGGGCTCGTAGGTCGGCAGTGCGTCGACCCAGCCCTCCGGGAACTCACCGGCGTGCAGGCGGTCGAACAGTTCCTTGCGCTGCGGCTCGCGGGCGGCCCACGCGTCGAAGTCGGCCTGCCATGCGGCGCGTGCCTCGGTGCCGCGCGTCACGACCTGCCGGGCGTGCTCGATCACGGCCGGGTCGACGTCGAAGTTCTTCTCGGGGTCGAAGCCGAGGATCTTCTTGATCTCGGCGACCTCGTCGACGCCGAGCGCGGCACCGTGCGCGTCGCCGCTGTTCATCTTCGTCGGCGCCGGGTAGCCGATGATCGTGCGGACGGAGATGAAGGACGGACGGTCGGTGACCGCCTTCGCGGCCTCGACGGCCTCGAGCAGGGCGGTGACGTTCTCGCCGCCCTCGACGGTCTGCACGTGCCAGCCGTATGCCTCGTAGCGCTTGGAGACGTCCTCACCGAGAGCGATCGCGGTGTCGTGCTCGATGGAGATCTTGTTGTCGTCGTAGAAGACGATCAGGTTGCCGAGCTGCTGGACACCGGCGAGCGAGGACGCCTCGGAGGTCACGCCCTCCTCGATGTCGCCGTCGGACGCGATCACATAGACGTAGTGGTCGAACGGGCTCGAGCCGGCGGGCGCCTCGGGATCGAACAGACCGCGCTCGCGGCGGGCGGCCATTGCCATGCCCACGGCGGAGGCCAGACCCTGACCCAGTGGGCCGGTGGTCATCTCGACGCCGGCGGTGTGGCCGTACTCGGGGTGGCCCGGGGTGAGCGAACCCCACGTGCGCAGCGCTTCGAGGTCGGCGAGCTCGAGTCCGTAGCCGGACAGGTACAGCTGGGTGTACAGCGTCAGGCTCGAATGTCCGCACGAGAGCACGAAGCGGTCGCGGCCGACCCACTCGGGGTCGGTCGGATCGTGGCGCATCACACGCTGGAAAAGGGTGTACGCGAGGGGAGCGAGGCTCATCGCGGTACCGGGATGCCCGTTTCCGACCTTCTGCACGGCGTCGGCGGCGAGCACGCGCGCGGTGTCGACGGCCTTGGTGTCCAGGTCGGTCCAGTCGGCAGGATGCGCAGGCTGGGTGAGGGTGCGGATCTCGTCTGTGATCGACACGAGCTTGAAGTCTCCTGACATGGGTGTACGGGGTCCCGGCGGGTGGAAGTCGGCCCGCGCGCTACTTCAGACTAATGCGCTGCTCCGAACGGGTCGATTCGGTCCGGGCAACGGTCCGGTCTACCATCGTTCGTAGTAGAGGAGCGTCCGGAACCGGGCGACCGTGAACGGGCGAAACGAAGGTGCGGATCCGCGTGGGACAAGGAGACAGTGTGCGGGCAGGGCGACGGCCGGGAGGACACGGCTTCGGCGCCCCCGAAGCGCCGAGCGCCCCGCGCCCCGACACCGCGTGGGGCCGGATCTCCGGCACCGTCCTCGCCTACATAGCGTTGACCAAGCCGCGGGTGATCGAACTCCTGCTGGTCGCGACCATTCCCGCGATGCTGTTCGCCGACCGCGGCAACGTCGACATCGTGCTCATCCTGAGCACCCTGTTCGGCGGCTGGATGGGTGCGGCGAGCGCCAACTCGCTCAACTGCGTCGTCGACGCCGACATCGACAAGGTGATGAAACGCACGGCGTTGCGTCCGCTCGCCCGGCAGACGGTGCCGACACGCAACGCCCTCGTCTTCGGCATGCTGCTCGGCATCGCGTCCTTCGCGTGGTTGTGGTGGCGCGCCAACCTGTTGGCCGGACTGCTGGTCGTGGCGACGATCGCGTTCTACGTGCTCGTGTACACGATGGTGCTCAAACGCCGGACCTGGCAGAACGTGGTCTGGGGCGGGGCTGCCGGATGTATGCCCGTGATGGTCGGCTGGGCCGCCGTGACGGGTTCGCTGAGCTGGGAACCCATCGTGTTGTTCCTGGTCATCTTCTTCTGGACGCCGCCGCACACCTGGGCGCTCGCGATGCGTTACAAGGAGGACTACAAGGCAGCCGGCGTGCCGATGTTGCCGGTCATCGCCACCGAGCAGCACGTCACGAAGCAGATCGTGCTCTACACCTGGGCGACCGTGATCGCGACGCTGGTGATCGTCCCGGCCGCCGGTGTGATCTACGCGGCCGTCGCGCTGCTCGCGGGCGCCTGGTTCCTGATCGTCGCGCACCAGCTGTTCAACAGTGTGCGCGGCGGGGCGTCGGTCAAGCCGCTCAAGCTGTTCCTCCAGTCCAACAACTACCTCGCGGTGGTGTGCCTGGGCCTGGCGATCGACTCCGTGCTCGCACTGCCGACGATCGGCTCGTACTTCTGATCCACGCTTCACGACGAACGCCCCGGCCGAGCGGCCGGGGCGTTCGTCGTGCCGGGTCCGGAGATCACGGGATCAGGACGATCGATCCGGTGGTCCGGCGTCCTTCGAGATCGGCGTGGGCGCGGGCGGCCTCGGCGAGGGGATAGCTCGCTCCCACGCGGAGCTTCAGCGACCCGTCGGCGAGCGCCGCGAGCACGTCGCCCGCCCGCCACAGCAGCTCCTCGCGGTCTCGGGTGTAGTGCACGAGGGTCGGCCGCGTGACGAACAGCGAACCCGCCGGGTTCAGCCGCTGCAGGTCGAAGGGCGGGACGGGTCCGCTCGCGGCACCGAACAGCGCGACCGTGCCGCGCACGCGGACGGACGCGAGCGACGCCTCGAAGGTCGCGGCACCGACACCGTCGTAGGCTGCGGCCACCCCCTCGCCGTCGGTGAGCTCGCGCACCTTCTCGGCGAGGTCGTCGCCGTAGCGCAGCACCTCCGCGGCGCCGGCCTCCCGCGACAGGGCCTCCTTCTCGTCGGAGGACACGGTGGTGATCACCCGCACGCCCTTCGCGACGGCGAGTTGCGTCAGGATCAGCCCCACACCACCGGCACCTGCGTGGACGAGCACCGTCTCGCCGGGCTGTGCCGGGTGGACGGAGTTCAGCAGGTAGTGCGCGGTCATGCCCTGCAGGAGGACCGAGGCGGCCTGCTCGGCCGGCACCGAGTCCGGGACCGGCACGGCGACCTGCTCGCGGACGCGGACCAGTTCGGCGTACGAGCCGGGTGCCTCGCACCACGACACTCGGTCGCCTACCGCCGTGTCCCGCACACCCTCGCCGAGGGCGACGACCGTGCCCGTGCCCTCCGAGCCCGGGATGTACGGCAGCTCCGTGCCGTAGAGGCCGGTGCGGAAGTAGGTGTCGATGAAGTTGACGCCGATCGCATCGGTGCGAACCAGCAGCTCACCCGGTCCGGGCGAGGGGTCGGGTCGTTCGACGGGGACGAGGACGTCGGGGCCTCCGTGCTGTGCCACTTCGATTGCGTGCATAGCGCTCACAGTATTCTGCAGACATGAGCGTCGAAACACAGGTCGTGGCCGCACCGGCCGACATCGTCTCGTCCATCCGCAGCTTCGTCGCCGAGCACGGAGGTTCCGGGAAGGCCGTGCTGCAGCCGATCGGTCTGTCCGGCGTCCGGATCACCGTGGTCGCCGCCGACGGCACCCTCGGCGACCGCGTCGCGAAGGACCTCCCGACGGCGCGCGCCATCGTCGAGGAGATCCCCGACGTCACCGTCTCCGAGTGGGACCGCGAGGTCACCAGCATCGCCAACCCGCAGAAGGGTCACTGGGCGAAGATGGCCGGTTGGGTGGCACGTCAGACGAAGTTCCCCAAGGCCCGCAACGAGCGCTGACCGCCCGACATCCGTACGACGACACGCGGCCCCTTCCCGGAAGTCCGGGGAGGGGCCGCGTCGTCGAACGGTCAGGCCGGAACGGGCTCGCGATCCGGTGCGGTCGTGCGCGTCCGTCCGGCCGCCCAGACCGCGGCGGTCGCCGCCGTGCACAGTCCGGCGCCGGCGACGTGGAAGACGACCAGCACGGCAGGCACGTCCGTCCAGAACTGGACGAGGCCGATGCCGGCCTGTGCGACCACCAGGGCCAGGACGACCTTCAGACGCAGCGTGACGGCTCGGGGTGCATGGACCGCGTAGACGGCGAAGGTGAGGCCGATCAGCAGCGCGAGATAGCCGATGAGCGCTTCGGCGTGCAGGTGGACGAGATTGGTGATGTCGAGCGCGAGGCGCGGGACGGGTCTGTCGACGCTCTTGTCTCCGGCGTGCGGGCCGGCGCCGGTGACCATCGTGCCGAGCACGAGGACCACGGCGAGCGCGACACCCGACAAGGCGGTGAGCCGGCGCAGCGGCTGGGGCAATACCTGCACCACCGTGCCGTCGTCCGGCTCGCTCACCTTCGCGTAGAGCACTGTCGCCAGCCACACCATGAGCATCGATGCGAGCAGGTGGATCGCGACCGTCCACCAGGCGAGACCGGCCAGGACGGTGATGCCGCCGATGATCGCCTGCAGCACGGTGCCTGCCGGCATCAACCACGCCCAGGCGATGACCTCCTTGCGGCGCCGCGCACGGGTGACGGCCAGGACGATCGCGGCTGCGACGGCCACGACCACGAAGGTCAGCAGCCGGTTGCCGAACTCGACCACCTGGTGCAGGGTGTTCACCCCGCTCGACACACCCACCGGGACCAGCGACCCGGGGAAGCACTGCGGCCAGGTCGGGCAACCCAGTCCGGAGGCGGTGACGCGGACGACCGAGCCGGTCACTGCGATGCCGCCCTGGGTGAGAATCGTGAGGAACGCGATGATCTTCTGCGTCCGCAGCGACGGCAGGGGGAGACGGTCGACAAGGCTCAGGTAGCCGCGATACAACACGGTTCGATGGTACGGCGTGAACCACTACACGCTGTAGTTGGGTCGTGCCCGATCGGGCCGCCCACGACTCAGGTGAAGCGGAACCAGCGCGCCGCGGTGGTGCCGCCGATCACCGTCCACACGAGCAGCGAGACGATCGACAACCAGTCGAACACACCCGACGTGGCGTTCTCGAGCGCGAGCGTCAACGCCCCCGACGGCACGATCCGCAGCAGGTGGACCACCGCTTCGGGGATCACGTCGCCGAGCACCACGACGCTGCCGATGCCCAACAGCACGAACCACACGATGTTCGCGAGGGCGAGCACGATCTCGGCGCGCAGGGTTCCACCGAGCAGCAGCCCCAGTGTCGCGAACATCACCGTGCCCAAGGCGATGACGACCGCCCCGATGAGCAGGTCGACGGGGGAGGGGCGCCAGCCCAGGGCCAGCCCGATGGCACCGAGCAACACGGCCTGCAGGACGACGACGATGCCCACCGCCGCGCTCTTGCCAGCGATGATTCCCCACTTGGGCAGCGCGGTCGCGCCGATCCGCTTGAGGGCGCCGTAGCGGCGGTCGAAGCCCACGGCGATCGCCTGACCGGTGAACGCCGTCGACATCACGGCCACCATCATCACCGCTGGCAGCACGCTGTCGACCCGCGAGTCGCCGAGATCGCCGATCGGTAGCAGCGACAGGCCGATCAGCAGCGTGATCGGAATGAACATGGTCAGTAGGAGCTGCTCGCCGTTGCGCAGCAGCAACTTGAGTTCCATGGCGGTCTGCGCCGCGAGCATCTTCGACGGCGAGTTCGGCTGCGGTCGCGGGGTGAAGGTCCCTTCCGCGAACCGGTTGTTCGCCAGACGATCGTGGGTCACGCTCACCCTCTCAACTCCCGACCGGTCAACTCGAGGAAGACGTCCTCGAGGCTGCGCTGATCCACCCGGATCTCGGTTGCCAGTGCGCCCAGATTCGCGCACCAGGTCGCCACCGCCGCGACGACGGACGGTTCGATCGTGCCCTCGACGAGATACCGCCCGGGATTGTCCTCCCGGATCCGGTGGGTGCCGGCCAGGGCGGACTGCAGGGCACTCAGGTCGAGGCCCGGAGGCGCGGACAGCCACAGCTGGCCCTCGGCGCCGTCGCGGGTGACTTCGTCGGGTGTCCCTGCGGCGACCACCCGCCCGTGATCGATGATGACGATCTCGTCGGCGAGCTCTTCCGCCTCGTCCATGAGGTGGGTGGTGAGCAGCACGCTCACACCGTCGCGGCGCAGTGCGTCGATCAGTTCCCAGACGAGCAGCCGGGCCTGTGCGTCGAGACCCGCCGTCGGTTCGTCGAGGAACACCAGTTCGGGGCGCCCCACCAGCGCGCATGCGAGCGCGAGGCGTTGCTGTTGTCCGCCCGACAATCGGCGGTAGGGGGTGCGGCGGGCGTCGGTGAGCCCGAGACGCTGGAGCAGCCAGTCGGGGTCGAGGGGATCCGCCGAGTACGCCGCCACCAGGTCGAGCATCTCACCGGCCCGCGAACCCGGATAGGCGCCGCCACCCTGCAGCATCACGCCGATCCGGGGGCGGAGGGCGTCGGAATCGGCGACGGGATCGAGCCCCAGGACGCGGACTGTGCCCATGTCGGGAGTGACGAACCCCTCGCACATTTCCACGGTGGTGGTCTTACCGGCGCCGTTCGGGCCGAGGAGGGCGAGCACCTGGGCGCGTTCGACGGTCAGATCGAGACCGTTCACGGCGGTGACGCCCCCGTAGGTCTTGACGACGCCGTCCAGGCGCACGGCCGGTACCGCACCGGCGGGAGAACTCGGGGTCACAGGGTTCCAGCCTAGGCGTCCGCGGTTTCCGCCGGACGCGGTGGTGTGCGCTCCTGCAGCCGCCACGGCAGCCGGGAGCGTGTGGCGACGATGATCAGACCGACCACGACGATGGTCGCGATCGACGCCTGGACGATGATGAACGGTTGGTATTCGCTGCCGTTGGGCATGAGGATCATGCCGACAACCGACGAGAACGCGATGGTGGGGATCCGGAAGACCGGACGGGTCGCCCAGGCCGCGAGCGGGATCACCGCCCACAGCAGGTACCACGGTTGCACGACCGGGAAGAGCAGCACGATCGCGCCCAGCGAGACCCCCAGCGCACCGACCGGATGGATCCGTCCCATGAGCACCGCGAGCAGCATGCGCATCGTGACGAAAGCGGCCACCAGCGCTGCGATAGGGCGCGTGATGGACAGCACGGCCGTCGTGTGGTCGCCGAGACCGAGCAGCACGCCGCCGAGGCCGGTACCCATGCCGAGCAGGGTCGGGATCGACATCCAGCTGCGGACCTCCGTGGCGGTGCCCAGGGTCTTCGTCCAGCCGAAGCCCAGGCCGCTGCCCCAGCTCACAGCGCCGATGACGACGCAGGTCCCGATGCCGAGGATCGCGGCGGCGGCGAGCACGGCGCGGAAGCCGCCACCCCACTTGCGGGCAAGGGCCATGCCGACGAATCCGAGCGCGAGCAGCGAGGGCACCTTGATCATCGACGACAGGGCGATCAGCGCGGTGCCGGCCGCGAGCCACCCCGCGAGACGCAGGCGCGAGGCCGCCTCGTCGTCCGGGTGGACGGCCCGCAGCGCGAGCTCGACACCGGCGAGCATGAGCCCGAGCATCAGGGCTTCGTTGTGGATGCCCGCGACCAGGTGGAAGAGCAACAGCGGGTTCGCGGCACCGAGCCACAACGCGCTCACCGACGCAACGCCGCACCGGCGGGCGAGCCGCGGCAGCGCCCACACGATCAGGGCCACACCCACGAGCGCGAGCAGCCGGTGGACGAAGATGCCGGCCACGATGTTCTCGCCCGTGAGGTACGTGATCTTCTCGCCGATCCACAGGAAGGCCGGGCCGTAGGGGGCCGAGGTGTCGCGCCAGATGTTCGGCACCGTCCGGGTCAGGACGTGGTCGACCCCCAGCGCGCCGGCCGGACCGATCGCGTAGGGATCGAGCCCGCGCGCGGCGATCTCGCTCTGCGCGAGATACGAGTAGACGTCCTTGCTGAACATCGGCGGAGCGACGACCAGCGGAAGGATCCACAGCAGCAAGGTGCGGTCGAGCTGCGACCGGGACAGTCGGCGCACGGGACCGTCCGGTGCGCCCCGGCCGATCGCGAACCGGCCGAGCAGCAACCAGGCGAGGATCACCAGCGCCGTGCCGATCATGGTCGTCGTGAGGGCGGCGCTCGGCATGCGTGCCGCCAGTCCGAGGGCGCGGACGCCCTGCACGGGGTTCTGCAGGACCGGCTGGGCGCCGGCGCCGAGTGCCCCGACTGCCATGAGGACGGCACCGGTGGCGCCGAGCAGCCGGATGCGGTGGAGGTAGACGTTCTCGATCGCGTCGAGTCCGCGACCTTCGATCTCGTCGCCGTGCAGGACGACCGAGACATCGGCGTGTGGTCCCGGGGCGTCGAGGCCCAGAGCGCGTCGGATCCACACGTGCAGCCGTTCGCGGACCCCGGATCGGCCCGGCGACGGAGACGTCGTGTGCGGGGCGGACAGGGGAGGAGTCGACGGCACGTCAGAAGCGTAACGGGACGACGAGGGTGGTCTCCGACGGCTCCGTCACGAGGTGTAACAAAGGGCACCCTTGGTGGACCGTCCTTCCGAATTCCGTCACACTGGTGTTGTGAAATACCCGTCCGACACCACCGACACCGCAGAACGCGCAGGTCACGCACCTGCCGCGACGGCGTCGCGCGTCGAGGACACCCGCAAGAGTCCTGCTTCGACGGGCCGCGAGATCCCGGAGGGTCAGACCCGCGCCGCCGTCGTGCAGCTGCTGCTCGAAGAAGGTCCCATCACCGCGCCGGAGATCGGCGAGCGTCTGGGGCTCAGCGCCGCGGGCGTGCGACGCCATCTCGACGCGCTCATCGAGTCCGGTGAGGCGCAGGCCGCCGCGCCGCCGCGCAGGCAAGGACGCGGTCGTGGCCGCCCCGCCCGCCGCTTCCAGCTCACCGCCGTCGGACGCGCCCGCCTCGGGCACTCCTACGACGATCTCGCCACCGCCGCCATGCGGCACCTCCGCGAACTCGGCGGCGACGCTGCCGTGGAGGACTTCGCACGCCGCCGTGTGGACTCGATCCTCGGTACCATCGCGCCCGCCGACGAGAACCTCGACGACGTCGAGAGCGTCGCCGAGGAGATCGCCGGGGCGTTCACCGCCTCCGGTTTCGCCGCCTCGACCCGCCGCGTCGGCACCGGCGTGCAGATCTGCCAGCACCACTGCCCGGTCTCGCACGTCGCGGAGCAGTTCCCCGAACTGTGCGAGGCGGAGCAGGAGGCCTTCGTGCGGATCCTCGGAACCCACGTGCAACGCCTGGCGACGATCGCGAACGGCGACGCCTTCTGCACGACACACGTGCCCGTTCTCTCCAAAGCGGACGCGCCCCGTCCGGAGCCGCCTACGTGACGATCCCACCGCGAGTGCTCCGCGAACCAGGGCACATCAGGAAGACATCCACCCACCCGTCGACCGTCGACGCACAGCCCGCGCCGACGCCCACCAGACTCCGGAAGGAGCTCGCATGACCGTCGCATCGGATCAGACGTCCGGAACCGCGCCGCTGACGCAGGAAGAGACGATCGATTCTCTCGGCCACTACGAATACGGCTGGGCGGACCCCGACACCGCGGGCGCCACGGCGCAGCGCGGCCTGTCCGAAGAGGTCGTGCGGGACATCTCCGCCAAGAAGAACGAGCCCGAGTGGATGCTCGATATCCGCCTCAAGGCGCTGCGCACCTTCGACAAGAAGCCGATGCCGGTGTGGGGCTCGAACCTCGACGGAATCGACTTCGACAACATCAAGTACTTCGTGCGCTCGACGGAGAAGCAGGCCGCGAGCTGGGACGAGCTCCCCGAGGACATCAAGAACACCTACGACAGGCTGGGCATCCCGGAGGCGGAGAAGCAGCGCCTCATCGCCGGTGTCGCCGCCCAGTACGAGTCCGAGGTGGTCTACCACCAGATCCGCGAGGACCTCGAGAGCCAGGGCGTGATCTTCCTCGACACCGACTCGGGCCTGCGCGAGCACCCCGAGCTGTTCAAGGAGTACTTCGGCACGGTCATCCCGGCCGGCGACAACAAGTTCTCCGCCCTGAACACCGCGGTGTGGTCGGGTGGCTCGTTCATCTACGTCCCGCCGGGTGTGCACGTCGACATTCCGCTGCAGGCCTACTTCCGCATCAACACGGAGAACATGGGCCAGTTCGAGCGGACCCTGATCATCGTCGACGAGGGCGCCTCGGTGCACTACGTCGAGGGCTGCACCGCCCCGATCTACAAGTCCGACTCGCTGCACTCCGCGGTCGTCGAGATCATCGTCAAGAAGGGCGGCCACTGCCGCTACACGACCATCCAGAACTGGTCGAACAACGTCTACAACCTGGTGACCAAGCGCACCAAGGTCGAGGCCGGCGGCTCGATGGAATGGATCGACGGCAACATCGGTTCCAAGGTGACGATGAAGTACCCGGCCGTGTGGATGATGGGCGAGCACGCTCGCGGTGAAGTGCTCTCCGTCGCCTTCGCCGGCGAGGGCCAGCACCAGGACACCGGCGCGAAGATGCTGCACCTGGCGCCGCACACCTCCTCGACCATCGTGTCGAAGTCGGTAGCGCGCGGCGGTGGACGTGCTTCCTACCGCGGCCTCGTGCAGGTCAACAAGGGCGCCCACGGCTCGAAGTCGACCGTCAAGTGCGACGCGCTGCTCGTCGACCAGATCAGCCGTTCCGACACCTACCCGTACGTCGACATCCGTGAGGACGACGTCACGATGGGTCACGAGGCGACCGTCTCGAAGGTGAGCGACGACCAGCTGTTCTACCTGATGAGCCGCGGACTCGACGAGGACGAGGCCATGGCCATGGTGGTGCGCGGATTCGTCGAGCCCATCGCCAAGGAACTGCCGATGGAGTACGCCCTCGAACTCAACCGCCTGATCGAACTGCAGATGGAAGGGGCAGTCGGCTAAATGACTGCGGAAGCGAAGAACACGCCGGCTACCGCGACGGGCGTGCAGGATGCCGTGCGTGCCGAGAACCGGGTGCCGGCCGTCAACAAGGGTGAGGTCTTCACGTCGTTCGACGTGAACGCCTTCGAGATTCCGTCGGGTCGCGACGAGGTGTGGCGGTTCACCCCGCTGCGCCGCCTGCGCGGTCTGCACGACGGCACCGCTCCCGCGACCGGCACCGCGACCGTCGAGGTCACCCCGGTCGACGGCGTGCAGGTCGAGACCGTGGCGCGCGACGACGCGCGACTCGGGCAGGCCGGTGTGCCGTTCGACCGGATCGCAGCTCAGGCGTACTCGTCGTTCGAGACCGCGACCGTCCTGACCGTCGACCGCGAGGTCGAGGTCGCCGAGCCCGTCACCGTGACGATCACGGGACCGGGCGAGGGCGCCGTCGCCTACGGGCACGTGCAGATCCGGCTCGAGGCGTTCGCCAACCTCACGCTCGTCATCGACCAGCGTGGCAGCGGCACCTACGCCGAGAACATCGAGTTCGTGCTCGGCGACAGCGCACAGCTGAAGGTCGTCGCGGTGCAGGACTGGGCCGACGACGCCGTGCACGTCGCCGCGCACCACGCCCGACTCGGACGCGACGCCGTGCTGCGCCACTTCACCGTGGCGCTCGGCGGCGATCTCGTGCGCGTGTCGGCGACCACCAAGTACGACGGCCCCGGCGGCGATGCCGAACTGCTCGGCCTGTACTTCGCCGACGCCGGCCAGCACTTCGAGCAGCGCCTGCTCGTCGACCACTCGCAGCCGAACTGCAAGTCGAACGTCGTGTACAAGGGTGCGCTGCAGGGCGATCCGGCCTCCGGCAAGCCCGACGCGCACACCGTGTGGATCGGCGACGTGCTCATCCGCGCCGAGGCCGAGGGCACCGACACCTTCGAGCTCAACCGCAACCTGGTGCTCACCGACGGTGCGCGCGCCGACTCGGTGCCGAACCTCGAGATCGAGACCGGTGAGATCGTCGGTGCCGGACACGCGTCGGCGACCGGCCGCTTCGACGACGAGCAGCTGTTCTACCTGCGTGCTCGTGGCATCCCCGAGGAGGAAGCGCGTCGCCTCGTCGTCCGCGGCTTCTTCCACGAACTGCTCGAGCGCATCACGGTCACCGAGGTCCGCGACCGGCTCGAGGCCGCCATCGAGGCGGAACTCGCCGCCGTCGGCGCCTGACCGGTCCTGCCTCCCTGTACTCCCGATACCTCACTAAGGAAACGCATTTCGATGTCCACACCTTCGAACGTCCTCGAGATCAAGGACCTGCACGTCCGCGTCGCACAGACCGACGAGAACGCCGAGCCGATCGACATCCTCAAGGGCGTGAACCTCACGGTCCGCTCGGGTGAGACGCACGCCATCATGGGCCCCAACGGCTCCGGCAAGTCCACCCTGTCGTACGCGATCGCCGGCCACCCCAAGTACGAGATCACCTCGGGCAGCATCACCCTCAACGGTGAGGACGTGCTCGAGATGAGCGTCGACGAGCGCGCCCGCGCCGGCCTGTTCCTCGCCATGCAGTACCCGGTCGAGGTGCCCGGCGTGTCGATGTCGAACTTCCTCCGCACCGCCGCGACCGCCGTGCGCGGCGAGGCCCCCAAGCTGCGCCACTGGGTCAAGGAGGTCAAGCAGGCGATGTCCGAGCTGGACATCGATCCCGCCTTCGGCGAGCGCAGCGTCAACGAGGGCTTCTCCGGTGGCGAGAAGAAGCGCCACGAGATCCTGCAACTCGGTCTGCTCAAGCCGAAGATCGCCATCCTCGACGAGACCGACTCCGGCCTCGACGTGGACGCGCTGCGCGTCGTCTCCGAGGGCGTGAACCGCTACCAGGAGAACGAGAACGGCGGCGTCCTGCTCATCACCCACTACACCCGCATCCTGCGCTACATCAAGCCGCAGTTCGTGCACGTCTTCGTGGGTGGCCGCGTCGTCGAGTCCGGTGGCCCCGAGCTCGCCGACGAACTCGAGACCAACGGCTACGTTCGTTTCACCCAGGCAGCAACGCAAGGAGCGTGATCGGATGACGGTGCCGGTGCGGACCTTGGACATCGCCCGGATCAGGGCGGATTTCCCGATCCTCGCGCGCACGGTGCGCGACGGCAAACCCCTGGTCTACCTCGACTCGGGGGCCACCTCCCAGCGTCCGGTACAGGTGCTCGACGCCGAGCGTGAGTTCCTGGCGACGCGGAACGCGGCCGTGCACCGCGGTGCGCATGCGTTGTCGGAGGAGGCGACCGACTCGTACGAGGACGCCCGCGCCGTCATTGCGTCCTTCGTCGGGGTCGACGTCGACGAGGTGGTGTTCACCAAGAACGCCACCGAGTCGCTCAACCTCGTCGCGTACGCCTTCGCCGACGACCGGTTCCCGCACCGGCTCGGACCCGGTGACGAGATCGTCGTCACCGAGCTCGAGCACCACGCGAATCTCGTTCCGTGGCAGGAACTCGCGCGGCGGACGGGTGCCACCCTGCGCTGGTACGGGGTCACCGACGACGGTCGCATCGACCTCGATTCGCTGACGCTGACCGACGCTGTGAAGGTCGTGGCGTTCACGCACCAGTCGAATGTGACCGGCGCGGTCGCCCCCGTCGAGGAGATCGTTCGACGCGCGAAGGAGATCGGCGCGATCGTCGTGCTCGACGCGTGCCAGTCGGTGCCGCATATGGCCGTCGACTTCCGCGCCCTCGGAGTCGACTTCGCCGCCTTCTCCGGACACAAGATGTTCGGTCCGTCCGGTGTCGGCGTTCTCTACGGTCGCCGCGACCTGCTCGCCGACGTGCCGCCGTTCATCACCGGTGGCTCGATGATCGAGACGGTGACGATGGAGGCCACGACCTTCGCCGCACCGCCGCAGCGATTCGAGGCCGGTTCGCCCATGGTCTCGCAGGCCGTCGGCCTCGGTGCCGCCGTGCGCTACCTGCAGGACATCGGGATGGACGCCGTCGCTGCACACGAACACGAGCTGACCGCTGCTGCGCTCGCCGAGCTGGGCGGCATCGACGGCGTGCGCATCATCGGACCCACGACCGCCGAACAGCGGGGCGGGGCGGTGTCGTTCGTCGTGGACGGAATCCATGCGCACGATCTCGGCCAGATCCTCGACGACGAGGGCGTGGAGATCCGGGTCGGACACCACTGCGCCTGGCCGCTGCACCGCCGCTTCGGGGTGGCCGCGACCGCCCGCGCATCGTTCGCCGTGTACAACACGCCGGACGAGGTGCAGGCTCTCGGCGCGGCGATCCGGCGCGCCCAGAAGTTCTTCGGGGAGGCGTGATCCGATGCGGATGGAGCAGATGTACCAGGAAGTGATCCTGGACCACTACAAGCACCCGCACAATCGCGGACTGCGCGAACCGTTCGGCGCCGAAGTGCACCACGTCAACCCGACCTGCGGCGACGAGGTGACCCTGCGCGTGCACATCGACGGTGACACCGTCGCCGACGTCTCCTACGACGGGCAGGGCTGCTCGATCAGCCAGGCGTCGACGTCCGTGCTCACCGACCAGGTGATCGGCGTTCCGCTCGGCGATGCACTGAAGATCGTCGAGGGGTTCGTCGAGATGGTCGGCAGTCGCGGCACTGTCGAAGGCGACGAGGACCTGATCGGCGACGGCATCGCGTTCGCCGGCGTCGCGAAGTACCCGGCGCGCGTGAAGTGCGCGTTGCTGGGCTGGATGGCCTTCAAGGACGCGGTCGCGCAGACCGTGGACGCAGCCCCCGCCGACCTGGCGGGCGGCGCGCACACCCTTTCGAGCGGAGGACAGAACTGATGACCGAACCCGCACCGGGCACCGTGAACACCGACGAGAATCCGACGGCCGACGCCGGCGCGGACGAGACCTCGACGCTGGTCGCGGCCACGGCCCCGCCGCTGGATCCGGGCCGCCTCGACGAACTCGAGGAAGCGCTGCGCGACGTCGTCGACCCCGAGCTCGGCATCAACGTCGTCGATCTCGGTCTCATCTACGGGATCTCCGAGGTCGACGAGACCGTGACCGTGGATATGACGCTCACCTCGGCGGCGTGCCCCCTCACCGATGTCATCGAGGAGCAGGCCAAGGGCGCACTCGTGCGCAGCGGCCTCTGCGACGAGCTGCGCATCAACTGGGTGTGGATGCCGCCGTGGGGTCCCGACAAAATCACCGACGACGGACGCGAGCAGCTGCGCGCACTCGGCTTCACCGTCTGATCCGGCTGTCTCCGGCTCCGAGCCTCGGCGCCTGATCTTCGACTTCTCGTCGGAGGTCAGGCGCCTTTGCGTTCGCCGGAGGTCTTCTTGGCGGCCGTCTTCTTGGCGGGACTCTTCTTCGCCGTGCTCTTCGACGCCGAACTCTTGGACGCGGTCTTCTTCGCCGTGCTCTTCTTGGCGGGACTCTTCTTGGCCGCCGAACTCTTCGACGCCGTTTTCTTCGCGGGGGCCTTCTTCGCGTCCTCGTCTTCATCCTCGTCATTCTTCGAGGACTTCTTCCCGCCGGAGGACGAACCGGACGGGACCTTCTTGCCCGCCGCGTCGACGCTGCGCTGCAGGGCCGCCACGAGGTCGAGCACCTCGGCGTCCTCTTCGCCGGTGTCGTGTTCGGCGACCTGGAAGACCTTCTCGCCGCCGCGAGCGAGGGCCTCGTCGATCAGCGTGCGCAGTTCCACCTGGTATTCGTCGGTGAATTCGGTGGGATCGAAATCGTCGGACATCGACTCGACGAGGGTCTCTGCCATCGCGAGTTCGCGTTGCTTCGGCTTCTCGATGTCGTCGAGCGACTCGAACTCGGCTGCGCGAACCTCGTCGGGCCACAACAGGGTCTGCAGGATGAGCAGCCCGTCGCGGGTGCGCAAGGCGGCCAGCCGGGTGCGCTGACGAAGGGTGAAGTGCACCAGCGCCGTCCGGTCGCTCTGTTCGAGAGTGGCGGCGAGCAGGCCGTAGGCCTTCGGCGACGACGAATCAGGTTCGAGATAGTAGGACTTCTCGAACAGGATCGGGTCGATCTGCTCGGTCGGCACGAACTGCAGCACCGGGATCTCGTGCTTCTCGGCAGCCGGAAGTTTCTCGAAGTCCTCGTCGGTGAGCACGACCCGCTCGCCGTCCTCGGAGTCGTACGCCTTGTCGATCTCCTGGTAGGGGACGACCTCACCGCACTCGGTACACACACGCTGATACTTGATCCGCCCGCCGTCCTTCGCGTGCACCTGGTGGAAGGAGATGTCGTGCGACTCGGTCGCCGAGTACACCTTCACCGGCACGTTGACGAGGCCGAACGCGAGTGAGCCTTTCCAGATCGACCGCATGTGTCCATCATGATCGACACCTCGGGACCACGTTGGAAAGCTGCGAAACTCACCGGGCGGTTCGCCGAGACGTTCGCCACACGCCGCACCCGGCGGATCAGCTGAGTGAACGCAGAATCGTCGTGCGCGCACCCATCGGCAGCACCCGGAACAACCGCCACATCGTGGCCGCCACGCCGGTCGCGTCGTCGCGACCGGACAGGTAGGCGCGTTGCTGCTCGACCGGAAGGGCGAAGAACGCGTCGAAGAACTCGATCGCTCCGCGTGCGTCGAGTCGCAGCAGGACCCGCAGCCCCATCTGCCGCAGCGTCGCTACCGAGCGGGCGCGGACCGACCACAGGACGCGCTGCGGATCGTCGCCGCGGCGCATCGCGTCGACCACCGGATCCGCGGTGGACAGGGCGGTGGCCACCGCGTATCCCGTGGCCGGATGCATCAGACCACCGCGAGCGCCGAAACCGATCACCCCGGGGGCCGTCGGTGCGCCCTCGACGGCGAAGCGCACCCGTTCGACCTGCTCGTCGCCGGTCGTGCGCACGCCTCGCGCTGCGAGGCGGATGTGCAGGCGCCGCTCGAGTTCGCCGAATCCGAGTGCCGGACGGCCGACGAGGCAGGTCTCCTCGAGGATCGTGCGTCCGTCACCGACCGGCACCGCATACAGGAAGGACGGCACGTCGTCGGGGTCCGTGCCGTTGTCGCGGCGCCAGTCCATGAACCAGGCGTCGTGGCCGTCGAGTGCCGGAGCCGCGGTCGCATCGTCGACGATCAGCCCGAACGCCGTCTGCTGGGCGCGTTCCGGTTCGGCGGGAACCCCGCGGGCATCGACGACGTAGCGGGCAGGCATACGGCGGCCGTCCCCGAGGACCACGCCGTCCACATCGACATCGCGTACCCGACCCGTGACCACCGTGACGGCGTCGAGGGCGAGGAAGTCCTGCAGTCCCGCCGTGTCCAGCACCCGATAGGCGCGATCGACGACGTGGGGCCCGGTCGTCCACGCTGCGGGCCTGTCGATGTGCGCTGCCACCACCACGTCGGGCAGCCAGGTGGGTAGTTCGTCGGCCCACGCCGCGTAGGTCGCGGTCCATCGGCGCTGCGGGCGCACATCGACGGCCGTCACCGACAACCCGGCCGCGGCCGCTCGGAACGCCAGCGCACGGCCCGCAGGGCCGAGTCCGGCCACGACGAGGTCGGTGGGGGGAAGGTGGGTCACGGGCGTCAGCCTAGGTCGCGCGAGGGGAGGACCCGGCCGTGCGTGGCGAGGGTAGCGAATCTCACCGTGGGGGAGAGGGGCCGTCACGGTAAAATGAGTGGTTCGTGTGCCCGGCTGTTTGCCACCATGGCACTCATCCATCGTCTTTCGTTCTAGGAGCCCGTGCGTGATCACCGCTACCGACCTCGAAGTCCGCGCCGGCGTGCGGACACTGCTCTCCGCCCCCGGATCGGGGTTGCGGGTGCAGGCCGGGGACCGTATCGGCCTCGTGGGACGCAACGGTGCCGGCAAGACCACGACCCTGCGGATCCTCGCGGGTGAAGGCGAACCCTACGCCGGCTCCGTGATCCGTTCCGGCGACATCGGTTACCTGCCGCAGGATCCCAAGGAGGGCAATCTCGACGTCCTCGCCAAGGACCGGGTGCTCTCGGCGCGAGGTCTCGACGAGATCATGCGCAGCATGGAGAAGCAGCAGGCGCTCATGGCGGAGGCTGTCGACGAGAAGATCCGCGACCGCGCCGTGCGCAAGTACGGTTCGCTCGAAGAGCGTTTCGCGACGCTCGGCGGATACGTCGCCGAATCCGAGGCTGCGAGCATCTGCCACAGCCTCGGCCTGCCCGACCGGGTCCTCGGCCAGCCCTTGCACACGCTGTCGGGTGGTCAGCGCCGCCGTGTCGAACTCGCCCGCATCCTGTTCGCCGCCTCGGACGGCTCCGGCGGGAAGTCCGACACCACGCTGCTGCTCGACGAGCCGACCAACCACCTCGACGCCGACTCGATCACCTGGCTGCGCGGTTTCCTGCAGAACCACGACGGTGGGCTCATCGTCATCAGCCACGACGTCGACCTGCTCGCCGATGTGGTGAACAAGGTGTGGTTCCTCGACGCGGTGCGCGGCGAGGCCGACGTCTACAACATGGGCTGGAAGAAGTACCTCGACGCACGCGCGACCGACGAGGCGCGGCGCCGGCGCGAGCGTGCGAACGCCGAGAAGAAGGCGTCCGCCCTGCAGAAGCAGGCCGCGAAGCTCGGCGCGAAGGCCACGAAGGCCACGGCCGCCCAGAACATGGCCAAGCGTGCCGAGAAGCTGCTCTCCGACCTCGACGACGTGCGCGTCGCCGACAAGGTGGCCAAGATCCGGTTCCCCACGCCGGCCGCCTGCGGAAAAACCCCGCTGATGGCCAAGGAACTGACCAAGGTCTACGGCTCCCTGGAGATCTTCACCGGCGTCGACCTCGCGATCGACCGGGGCAGCCACGTCGTCGTCCTCGGCCTCAACGGTGCCGGCAAGACGACGCTGCTGCGACTGCTCGCCGGTGTGGAGCAGCCGGATCTCGGCGAACTCGTGCCCGGCCACGGTCTGAAGATCGGCTACTTCGCGCAGGAGCACGACACCATCGACGACTCGGCGACGGTGTGGGAGAACATCCGGCACGCCGCTCCGGACGCCGGTGAACAGGACCTGCGCGGACTGCTCGGCGCGTTCATGTTCACCGGTCCGCAGCTCGAGCAGCCGGCCGGAACACTCTCCGGCGGTGAGAAGACACGACTCGCCCTGGCGGGCCTCGTCTCGTCCGCAGCGAACGTGCTGCTCCTCGACGAACCGACCAACAACCTCGATCCCGTCTCGCGCGAGCAGGTGCTCGACGCGCTGCGGAGCTACGAGGGTGCCGTCGTGCTGGTCACCCACGATCCGGGTGCGGCCGAGGCCCTCGACCCGGAACGTGTGATCCTGCTTCCCGACGGGACCGAGGACCACTGGTCGCACGAATACCTCGAGCTCATCCAGCTCGCCTGATCGGGCTCCCGGTCGGATCCGCCCCCTGATCCGCTCCCGCTGGTCCGATCTGCGTCCGCGCAACCTGACAGTCCTCTAGCCTGGGAAAGGGACCTTTGGCGAGGGCGCAGGGAGGATCCGATGGCGCGAAATTCCGGTGGTGGAGAGACGACCTACGCGAAGGGAGCCCGAGTTACAGGGGAATCGCGGGACCGCTTGCAAGAGGATCTGAAGCGCCGCTACGAGGAGGGCGCGAGCATTCGGAGGCTTGCCCAGGAAACCGGTCGATCCTACGGTTTCGTGCACAACGTTCTCGTGGAGTCGCAGGTGCGGCTGAGGGGCCGCGGCGGCCCGAACCGTCGTCGGGCGGCAGCGAGCGACGAGAAGGCGTGAGGAACGGATCCGGCGCGTCAGTCGCGGCGGCGCACGGATTCCTCGACGAGGTCGAGAACCGCGACGAGGTCCTGTTCGGTGTGGCCTGAAGCGAGGCGGGCGACGAGCCCGTCGAGCACGAGGTCGAGATAACCCAGGACGACTTCCGTCGGTACGTCGTCGCGCAGCCGGCCCGCTTCCCGCTGCCGTTCGAGACGTCCGACGGTGGCCTCGGTGAGTTCGGCCGAATGCTGCATCCACGCCTTCGCGAACTCGGGGTCGGTGCGGAGGCGACGCGTGATCTCGAGCCGCGTCCCGAGCCAGTCGAACTGGTCGGGGGAGGACAGCATGTCGCGCATGACCTGCACGAGACCCTCGTTGGCCGCGACGTCGGCCATCCGTCTCGCATCCTCCTGGGCGAGGGCGAGGAACAGTCCGTCCTTGTCCTTGAAATGGTGGAAGATCGCGCCACGGGACAGACCCGTGGCATCTTCGAGCAGTCGCACGGTCGCGCCGTCGTAACCGTATTCGGCGAAGCAGCGACGGGCACCGTCGAGGATCTGCCTGCGCCGCGCGGCGAGATGGTCCTCACTGACCTTGGGCACGCGCCACTTCCTTTCGGCTCGATGGAGACGGCGGGCCCGAGACGAGTCTCGTCCCGGGCCCGCCGCTTCACACGGATGTGACCGATCGGGTCACGAGCACTGCTCTCAGCCGCGGATCATGTTCCGCAGCACGTACTGCAGGATGCCGCCGTTGCGGTAGTAGTCCGCCTCACCGGGGGTGTCGATGCGGACGACAGCGTCGAAGGTGACCTTCTCGCCGTTGTCCTTGGTCGCCGTGACCTTGACGGTCTTCGGCGTGACACCCTCGTTGAGCTTCTCGATGCCCTCGATGTCGAAGACCTCGGTGCCGGTCAGGCCCAGCGACGCGGCCGACTCGCCCGCCGGGAACTGCAGCGGGATGACGCCCATGCCGATGAGGTTCGAGCGGTGGATGCGCTCGAAGGACTCGGTGATGACGGCCTTGACGCCGAGCAGGCGGGTGCCCTTGGCGGCCCAGTCACGCGAGGAGCCGGAACCGTACTCCTTGCCACCGAGGACGACCAGCGGGATGCCGGCCTTCTGGTAGTTCTGCGAGGCGTCGTAGATGAACGCCTGCGGAGCACCGTCCTGGGTGAAGTCGCGGGTGTAACCACCGGAGACCCCGTCGAGCAGCTGGTTCTGCAGACGGATGTTCGCGAAGGTGCCGCGGACCATGACCTCGTGGTTGCCACGACGCGAACCGAGCGAGTTGTAGTCCTTGCGCTCGACACCGTGGGCGTCGAGGTACTGCGCGGCCGGTGTACCCGGCTTGATCGGACCGGCCGGGCTGATGTGGTCGGTGGTGACCGAATCGCCGAGCAGCGCGAGGACGCGAGCGCCCTTGATGTCGCTGACCGCGTCCGGCTCCATCGTCATGCCCTCGAAGTACGGAGCCTTGCGGACGTACGTCGAGTCCTCGTCCCACGCGAAGGTGTCGCCCTCGGGGGTCTCGAGGTTCTGCCAGCGCTCGTCGCCCTTGAAGACGTCGGCGTAGGACTTGCGGAACATGTCCTGGTTGATCGCCGACTTGATGGTGTCGTCGATCTCCTGGGCGGAAGGCCAGATGTCCTTCAGGAAGACGTCGTTGCCGTCCTTGTCCTTGCCCAGCGCGTCGGTCTCGAAGTCGAAGTCCATCGTGCCCGCGAGCGCGTACGCGATGACCAGCGGCGGCGAGGCCAGGTAGTTCATCTTCACGTCGGGGGAGATACGACCCTCGAAGTTGCGGTTGCCGGAGAGCACCGCGGTGACCGAGAGGTCGTTGTCGTTGACGGCCTTCGAGATCTCCTCGGGCAGCGGGCCGGTGTTACCGATGCACGTGGTGCAACCGAAGCCACCGAGGTAGAAGCCGAGCTTCTCGAGGTACGGCCACAGGCCGGCCTTCTCGTAGTAGTCGTCGACGACCTGCGAACCCGGAGCCATGTTGGTCTTGACCCACGGCTTGGTGGACAGGCCCTTCTCGACGGCGTTGCGGGCGAGCAGCGCGGCGCCGAGCATGACCGACGGGTTGGAGGTGTTGGTGCAGGAGGTGATGCCCGCCACCACGACGGCGCCGTGGTCGAGGACGAACTCGCCGCGCTCCTCCGAGACGACCTTGACCGGCTTCGACGGACGTCCGTGGGCGCCGTTGGCGGCCGAGTGGACGTCGACGGCACCGTCGTCCGCGAAGGACAGCACGGCCGGGTCGGACGCCGGGAAGGTCTCCTCGACGGCCTCGTCGAGCTTGGTGTGCTCGGCCGGGAGGTTCTCCTCCACGTAATTGTGGATGTCCTTGCGGAAGGCGACCTTCGACTCGGACAGCAGGATGCGGTCCTGCGGGCGCTTCGGGCCGGCGATCGACGGGACGACCGTCGACAGGTCGAGCTCGAGGTACTCGGAGAACTCGGGCTCGCGGCTCGGGTCGTGCCACAGGCCCTGCTCCTTGGCGTACGCCTCGACGAGAGCGAGCTGCTCGTCGCTGCGGCCGGTCAGGCGCAGGTAGTTGATGGTCTCGCCGTCGATCGGGAAGATCGCTGCGGTCGAACCGAACTCGGGGCTCATGTTGCCGAGGGTCGCGCGGTTGGCGAGGGGGACCTCGGCCACGCCGGCGCCGTAGAACTCGACGAACTTGCCGACGACGCCGTGCTTGCGCAGCATGTCGGTGACGGTGAGCACGACGTCGGTCGCGGTCACGCCGGGCTGGATCTCACCGGTGAGCTTGAAGCCGACCACTCGCGGGATGAGCATGGAGACCGGCTGGCCGAGCATCGCGGCCTCGGCCTCGATACCGCCGACGCCCCAGCCGAGCACGCCGAGGCCGTTGACCATCGTCGTGTGCGAGTCGGTGCCGACGCAGGTGTCGGGGTAGGCCTGCCCGTTGCGGACCATGACGGTCGGGGCGAGGTACTCGATGTTGACCTGGTGGACGATGCCCATGCCCGGGGGGACGACGCGGAAGTCGTCGAAGGCGCCCTGGCCCCAGCGCAGGAACTGGTAGCGCTCGCCGTTGCGCTCGTACTCGAGGTCGACGTTGCGCTCGAGGGCGTCGGCGCGACCGAAGTAGTCGAGGATCACCGAGTGGTCGATGACCATGTCGGCGGGGGAGAGGGGGTTGACCTTGTTCGGGTCGCCGCCCAGGGTGGTCACGGCCTCACGCATGGTGGCGAGGTCGACGACACAGGGGACGCCCGTGAAGTCCTGCATGATCACGCGCGCGGGCGTGAACTGGATCTCGATGCTCGGGTCGGCGGAGGGATCCCAGTTGGCGATGGCCCGGATGTGATCGGCCGTGATGTTGGCACCGTCCTCGGTGCGCAGCAGGTTCTCGGCCAGGACCTTCAAAGAGTAAGGAAGTTTCTCGGTGCCGGGGACGGCCGACAGGCGGAAGATCTCGTAGGAGTTGTCTCCGACCTGCAGCGAACCCTTGGCGCCGAACGAATCACTACTGGTGCTCACGTCAGCTCCACTCGTCGTTTCGGCTGGCCGCCGACGGGGCTGTGTCGACGGCTGAAGCGAGGCACACGACGTCCGCCCGCGGCCCGTGGCCCGGATGCAGTAGTCGTGGCGTCTCGCCCTCGATTCTAACAGTACGCTTGTCCTGTATTGAACCGAAGTCGGGTCCGTCGTGTCGACGAAGCGTCCCGCCGGCATCGGTCCTGCTCGCGACGAGTGCTTCGAGCCGCCGTCGCGCGATCGCGTAATGTTCTCCCTTGCCCACGGGTGTGGCTCTTCGTGTCGTCTCCGCACGGCCGGATCGCCGTATCGCCCGGCTTCTGCCCCAGCACCACCGGAGAGAGATGTCTGCGCCACTGCTTCGTATACCGGGCCCTGCGCTCACGGATCTTCCCGCCGGGGTCTCGGTCGAAAAAGTGCTCGCCGATCTCGCCGACGACCAGGTGGCGGCGCCCTCGCAGTACGTCGACGACCTCGTCGCCGAGGTGCAGCGCGCGCAGGAGAACGGGATCGACCTCAGCGTGGTCGTGCTCGACCGGGACCCGCGTATGGATTCGCAGCTGCGCGACCTCGCGACGGAGGTCGGAGCCGAGGACGGTGGGACGGTGCTGGTTCTCAGCCCCGGATGGGTCGGGACGTTCAGTAAGGACCTCGACAGGGTCACTCTCGAGGCTGCCCAGGACCGCACCTACACCGGTGACCCGGTGGTCTCCACACGCAACTTCGTGGATTCGGTGCTCGAGCCGTCGCCGCCCTGGACGCTGATGACGTTGCTGATCGTCGCTGTGGTCGCCCTCGCGGCGGGCGCGACCTATCTCGCCAAACGTCGCCGTGCGGACGGTGAGCCGACCGTTGCCGGAGGTAACGGATCGTCATCGTCCAAGGACCTCTGAGGTCTCTTTCCCGTCACCCCCGGAGAGGGATTCCGGGCCTTCGGCGCCTCGATCGTGACGGAATCCGGCAGGAAAGATCGTTCGGCATCCTCACGGTCTTTCTCGGTGTCCTCACCGTGCTCTTTCGGCGTTCTTTCCGCCGATCTTCGTGACTGTCATGCGACATACCCCTGTGGTGTCGTACGGTTCTCATGACGCTCTTGGGGAAGGTGTGTCACAACCCGGCTCGTGGGGACGCTGTCCACAGCCGGTGTACGACTGAAGCGCGTGAGCCGTGGGGCACCCACGGCGAGCGGATGCTGCCTGCCTTCCTCGGGTCGTCCGGCCGGATGTCTCGGCCACCACGTGCGACCGAGGGAGACGCAAGTGAGACGGTTCGGTATCCACGGAGGGATTCCGCGACGGTCGGGGCCGGACGGCACCGCCACGACGCTCACTGCAGGCCGTCGACCCGACGGTCCGACGCCCGGTCGCGCCCCGCGGACGCGCACCGGCACGCTCCTCGCCGGTTTGGGGTTGGTCACAGCCGTGCTCCTCACCGTGACCACGACGGCGTCCGCCGCACCGCCCCCGCCGCCGAACCCCTCGGACGCCGAGATCGACCGCGCAGGTGCGGCCGTCGCGGCCAACATCGACCGGGTCGGGCAGCTGATCGTCCGGGTCGCCGACGCGGATCAGCAGCTCTCCGAGCTCGACGCGCAGGTCGCCATCCGCCGCGAGGACGTCAACCGCGCCCTCGTCGACCTTCAGAGCGCGCGCGACGCGGCGGATCTCGCCGAGCGGGTGGTCGTGGATTCCCGCCGCGCGCTCGACGACGCCGCCGACCGGATCGCCGCCGCTCAGAAGAACTTCGACGCGTTCGTCCGCGACAGCTACACCCGCGGCGCCAACTCGGTCTCCCTCGCGGCCTTCCTCGACGTCGACGGACCCGACGATCTGCTCGACCGCGCCCAGGTCATGCGGTTGCTTTCGGCCGGGCGCACCGCGGTGCTCGATGCGCTCCAGCGCGCCCGGGCACAGGAGGCCAACTCCCATTCGCGGGCACGCGCAGCCAAGCTCGAGGCCGATGCGGCAGCGGAAGCCGCCGAGCAGCGCAGGGCTGAGGCCGAGGCCGCGATCGCCGTCGCGCGAGCAGAACTCGGTCGGCAGGCCGCCGAGAAGTCGCGTATCGAGCAGGAACGCGCGAACGCGCAGAACGAACTCGATCGTGCTCGCGTGAACGTTGCGGGGTTGGAGGGGCAACGCGCGCAGTACCAGGACTGGGAGCGCCGCCGTGCAGCCGAGGAAGCAGCTGCCGCGGCGGCCGCCGAGGCGGCACGGGTCGCGGCAGCGGAGGCGGCCGAGCGTGTCGCCGCCGATGCCGCCGCCAGGGAACGCGCGGCGGAACTCGCCAACGGCCGTCGCCCCCACACCCTGATCGAGGAGTCTCCGTCGGCGGGCGACAGCGATGTCGCCTCACCGAGTGAGGTCACCACCGAATCCGGAGCGCCGGAGAGCAGTGACACCGCTCCGAGTGGCACCGAAACGAGTGGCACCGACACGGCTGCACCGGACTACACCGACGACGCCACGGTCCCGGACTACGGCGACCGTGGAAGCGTCCTGGACGACGTTCTCGAGGACACGGACAGCGGAACGGTCCCGGACTACACCGACGACGACACCGACAGCGGAACCGTCCCGGACGATGCCGACGGTGGAACCGTCCCCGATGACACCGACGGTGGAACCGTCCCCGATGACACCGACAGCGGCACGATCCCCGACGAGGACGAAGACGAGGACAGCGGCAGCGACGGTGGCATCGACTGGGACAACCCGGATCCGGGCGACCCCGTCGTGGAGACTCCCGGATCGGGTACCGGGGGATCGGGTTCCCGCCCCTCGACACCGAATTCGACGCCGAGCACCCCGTCGCGTCCGTCCGTCACCGGTCCCGCTGCGGTGGAGATCGTCATCGACCGCGCGATGTCCCAGATCGGCGTCCCGTACGCCTGGGGTGGTGGCAACGAGAACGGCCCGACCCGCGGTATCCGCGACGGCGGCGTCGCCGACGTCCACGGCGACTACGCCAAGGTCGGCTTCGACTGTTCGGGACTGATGATCTACGCGTTCGCGGGTATCGGCATCTCGCTGCCGCACTACACCGGCTACCA
This sequence comes from Rhodococcus sp. 2G, assembly GCF_001886355.1. Taxonomy (NCBI): domain Bacteria; kingdom Bacillati; phylum Actinomycetota; class Actinomycetes; order Mycobacteriales; family Nocardiaceae; genus Rhodococcus; species Rhodococcus sp. 2G. Next base: position 1,565,728 of record NZ_CP018063.1, read on the forward strand.
GTACACGGCCGGCACGCAGGTCCCGTCGTCGCAGATGAGACGGGGCGACATGATCTTCTACGGGCCCAACGCCAGCCAGCACGTCGCGCTGTATCTCGGCGACGGGCAGATGCTCGAGGCGCCGCAGTCGGGATCGTTCGTGAAGATCTCGCCGGTACGCTGGGGCGGCATGACACCGTACGTGGTGCGCATGGTGTCGTGAGGGCGAGGTTTGCCGCGGCCCTCGTACCACCGAGGACGGGTGCCATCCGGTCGTTTCCGGGTGCCGTCTCCCGGTCGGTGCAGGGGCGACGACACACCGAGCCGGCACCTGCAATAGTGGTGCAGCAGGTGTTTCCAGCGGAGCGACGTAGGCGAAAGCGGTGGATTGTTGGTGACCTCACGCGAGGGTGGGACGTCCGGTTCGGCGACGCCGGGCGACCAGGGCGGTAACGACGGACGCAAGAACAACCAGGCTGCGGCGGGTGCCGCGCCGGCGCCGAAGGCGGCCGGTGCGAACGGTCCGGCTCCGCAGGTGTCCGGCGCGAACATGCGGAAACCCGGCGACGCTCCTGCGAAGGCGTACGACCCCGCCGACGACGTCCGTCTCCTCGAACGGGCCATCTACGAGGTCAAGCGCGTGATCGTCGGCCAGGACCTGCTGGTCGAGCGGATGCTGGTCGGTGTGCTCGCGCGCGGACACGTGCTGCTCGAAGGCGTTCCCGGTGTCGCGAAGACGCTGGCCGTCGAGACCTTCGCGAAGGTCGTCGGTGGGTCGTTCTCCCGCGTGCAGTTCACTCCCGACCTCGTGCCGACGGACCTCGTCGGTACCCGCATCTACCGGCAGGGACGCGAGGAGTTCGACACAGAACTCGGACCGGTCGTTGCGAACTTCGTGCTCGCCGACGAGATCAACCGCGCCCCGGCGAAGGTGCAGTCGGCGCTGCTCGAGGTGATGGCCGAACGCCACGTCACGATCGGTGGCAAGACCTTCCCGATGCCCGAGCCGTTCCTCGTGATGGCGACGCAGAACCCCATCGAGAACGAGGGCGTTTATCCGCTGCCGGAAGCGCAGCGCGACCGTTTCCTGTTCAAGGTCCTCGTCGACTATCCGTCGGTGGAGGAGGAACGCGAGATCGTCTACCGGATGGGTGTCGCCGCTCCCGAGCCGAAGCAGGTGCTCGACAACGAGCAGCTCCTGCGCCTGCAGAAGATCGCCGGCCGTGTGTTCGTGCACCACGCGCTCGTCGACTACGTGGTGAGGGTCATCTTCGCGACGCGTCGGCCCGCCGAGCTCGGCCTGCACGACGTGCAGGGCTGGATCGCCTACGGCGCCTCGCCCCGCGCGACGCTCGGCATCATCTCCTCGGCGCGTGCCCTGGCGCTCGTGCGCGGTCGCGACTACGTGGTGCCGCAGGACATCGTCGACGTCATCCCCGATGTGCTCCGCCACCGCCTGGTGCTGTCCTACGACGCGCTCGCGGACGACGTCTCCCCGGACCAGATCATCACCCGAATCCTGCAGACCGTGGGTCTTCCGCAGGTCGCGCCCCAGGCGAACGCACCCGTGCCGACCGCGACCCCCGGCCCGGCGCCTGCCGATCCGCGGGCCGCTGCCGGTCAGCAGGCGCCCATCGGTGCACCTGATCCGCAGGGAGGTGCGGGCGCGCGGTGAGCACACGTCCTCACGACGGGTCGCCACCGCGGTTCCGGACCGGTGAATTGCGCGATCCCGCGCTCACCGCCGCGCTCCGCACCCTCGAGCTCACCGTGCGGCGCCGTCTCGACGGCGTCCTGCACGGCGACCATCTCGGTCTGATCCCGGGCCCCGGTTCCGAGCCGGGGGACGCCCGCGAGTACCAGCCGGGTGACGACGTGCGGCAGATGGACTGGTCGGTCACCGCGCGCACGACGCACCCGCACGTGCGGCAGACCGTCGCCGACCGGGAACTCGAGACGTGGCTCGCGGTCGACCTCTCGGCCAGCCTGGACTTCGGTACCGGCATGTGTGAGAAGCGCGACCTGGCGATCGCAGCGGTGGCCGCGCTCGCGCATCTGACCACCGGCAGCGGGAATCGGATCGGCGCGGTGATCTCCACCGGCAACGAGACGGCCCGCGTCCCCGCGCGTGGTGGGCGGCTGCACGCCCAATCGTTGTTGCGTACCGTCGCGACAACCCCGCACGCACCCGACGGGACCCGCGGTGATCTCCAGGGGCTCGTCGAGTCGCTGCGACGTCCCCAGCGCCGCCGCGGTCTGGCGGTCGTGGTGAGCGATTTCCTCGGCCCTCTCGACTGGGAGCGCTCCCTGCGGGCACTGTCCGGCCGGCACGAACTGCTCGCTGTCGAGATCGTCGATCGCCGCGACCTCGAACTGCCCGATCTGGGCGACGTGGTGCTGCACGACCCGGAAACGGGCCGCACCCGTGAATTCACGACTACTCCCGAACTGCGGGCCGACTATGCGCAGGCCGCCGTCGAGCATCGCGCGGCCGTGCACCAGGCGCTGCGCAGTTCAGGTGCACCGGTGCTGACGTTGCGCACCGACCGCGACTGGATCGGCGATGTCGTCCGATTCGTCGCGGCCCGGCGGCACAGCTTCGGCGCACCCGCACGGCAGGGGGGACGATGAGCCTGTCCGGTTTCACTTCACCGTGGTGGCTGCTGCTGTTGTTCGTCGTCGCCGCCCTCGGCGGCGCATACGTGCTGGTCCAGCGCCGGCGCCAGACGAACACGCTGCGCTTCACCAATCTCGAGCTGCTCGAGAAGGTCGCGCCCGCCCGCCCAGGACGCGCTCGGCACATTCCCGTCGCACTGTTGCTCGTCGGGCTCGTCTTCCTCACCGTGGCGCTCGCCGGCCCGACCGCCGAACAGCGGGTGCCGCGCAACCGGGCCACGGTCGTGCTTGTCATCGACGTGTCGTTGTCGATGGAGGCCACGGACGTCGCGCCCACACGACTCGCCGCCGCACAGGAGGCGGCCAAGCAGTTCGCCGACGACCTGACGCCCGGCATCAACCTCGGTCTCGTCGCGTTCTCGGGTACCGCCTCGGTCCTGGTCTCGCCGACCACCAACCGGGAGGCGAGCAAGTCCGCGATCGACAACCTGCAGCTCAGCGAGCGCACTGCGACCGGCGAGGCGATCTTCACGGCGATGCAGTCGATCGACACGCTCGCCGCCGTGCTCGGCGGTAGCGACCAGGCGCCGCCCGCGCGGATCGTGCTGCTGTCCGACGGCAAACAGACCGTCCCCGAGAGTCCCGACGATCCCCGCGGGGGCTTCACCGCGGCGCGGCAGGCGGCGGAGAAGGGAATCCCGGTCTCGACCATCTCGTTCGGCACCCAGACGGGCACCGTCACCATCGAGGATGATCGGATCCCCGTGCCCGTCGACGATCCGTCGCTCAAGGAGATCGCGAATCTCTCGGGCGGGAGCTTCTTCACGGCGGCAAGCCTCGAAGAACTCGAGGACGCCTACAACACGCTCGAGGAGCAGATCGGCTTCGAGACGACCCGCGGCGACGCCAGCCGTCCGTGGCTCATGCTCGGAGCGCTCTCGGTGATCGCGGGGCTCGGCGCGGCGATGGTGTTGCGCCAGCGGCTGCCCTGATCCACCTTGTGCACGCTCACGGAGCGTTTTCCGTCCCGGCCAGGCAACCAGATAGGTTGGAATGCATGACTGACGCAGATAGTGCCGCAGCGTCCACGCGCGCGGGTGCCACCCCCCGATCCGTCCTCGTCACCGGTGGAAACCGCGGGATCGGCCTCGCCGTCGCCCGTCGCCTGCAGGCGGACGGCCACAGGGTCGCCGTGACCCACCGCGGTTCGGGCGCGCCCGACGACCTGTTCGGTGTGCGGTGCGACGTCACCGACGCCGACTCGGTCGACGCCGCGTTCAAGGAGGTCGAGGAGCATCAGGGTCCCGTCGAGGTGCTCGTCGCGAATGCGGGCATCACCGACGACACCCTGCTGATGCGCATGACCGAGGACCAGTTCAGCTCGGTGATCGACGCGAACCTCACCGGCGCCTTCCGGTGCGCCAAGCGCGCCAACCGTGCGATGCTCCGTGCCCGTTGGGGCCGCATGATCTTCCTCGGCTCCGTGGTCGGCCTCGCCGGTCAGGCCGGTCAGATCAACTACGCGTCCTCGAAGGCCGGTGTCATCGGGCTCGCCCGTTCGGTCACCCGCGAACTCGGTTCGCGATCGATCACGGCCAACGTCGTCGCTCCCGGTTTCATCGAGACCGACATGACTGCGGATCTGTCAGACGACCTGCGCGACACGGCGAAGAAGTTCATCCCGCTGCAGCGACTCGGCAAGCCCGAGGACGTCGCAGCCGTCGTCAGCTTCCTGGCCTCCGACGACTCCGCCTACGTCTCCGGCGCCGTGATCCCGGTCGACGGCGGCATGGGCATGGGCCACTGACGGTCTCGCGACCACATCCGAATCTCACTGGAGGACCGACACACTCATGGGCGGACTGCTCGAGGGCAAGACCATTCTCGTCACCGGCATCATCACCGATGCCTCGATCGCCTTTCACACCGCGAAGGCCGCGCAGGAACAGGGCGCGAAGGTGATCATCACCGGCTTCGAGCGACTCCGGTTGATCGACCGGATCGCGCAGCGTCTCCCGCAGCCGGTGCCGCCGGCGATCTGCCTCGACGTGCAGAACCAGGAGGATCTCGACGGTCTCGCCGACAAGATCCGCGAACTCGCACCGGAGGGGATCGACGGTGTCGTCCACTCCATCGGTTTCGCACCCCGGTCCTGCCTGGGCAGCCCGTTCCTCGACGCGCCCTGGACGGACGTCGCGGTGGCGCTCGAGGTGTCGGCCTACTCCTACGGCGCGCTCGCCAAGGCCGTCCTACCCGTCATGAACGAGGGCGGTTCGATCGTCGGAATGGACTTCGACCCGTCCCGGGCCGTGCCGTTCTACAACTGGATGGGTGTCTCCAAGGCGACGCTCGAGTCGGTGAACCGCTACGTGGCCAAGGAAGTCGGCCCGCGCGGTATCCGTTCGAACCTCGTCGCCGCCGGCCCGATCAAGACGCTCGCGGCCAAGGCCATCGCGGGCGACGCGACCGGCCCGGGCGCGGAGATGAACCGTCTGAACGAGGGTTGGTCGGCGGCGTCCCCGATCGGCTGGGACGTCGACGATCCGACGCCCGTGGCGAAGACCGTGTGTGCGGTGCTGTCCGACTGGCTACCCGGGACAACGGGATCCATCGTCTACGTCGACGGTGGTTTCCACTCCCAGGTCGGCTTCGGCAGCTGACCGTACGACGGAAGGCACTCCCATGACGAACACCCCCGGGGCGTACGACGCGCTGATGCTGCTGTCGTTCGGCGGACCGGAAGGACCCGACGACGTGCGGCCGTTCCTCGAGAACGTCACCCGCGGACGAGGGATCCCGCCGGAACGACTCGACGAGGTCGCGCAGCACTATCTGCACTTCGGGGGTGTCTCGCCGATCAACGCCTTGAACCGGGCGATCATCGATGCCGTCCGCGCGGAGTTCGACGTGCACGGTATCGATCTGCCGATCTATTTCGGCAACCGCAACTGGCATCCCATGGTCGAGGACACCGTCGCGCGGATGCGCGACGAAGGGATCCGTAACGCCCTGGTGTTCGCGACCTCCGCCTGGGGCGGCTACTCGGGTTGCCGGCAGTACCACGAGGACATCGCGCGGGCGCGGGACGCCGTCGAGGACGCCCCGCAGCTGACGAAGCTGCGGCACTTCTACGACCACCCGCTGTTCCTCGATGCCGTCACCGACGCCGTGCGCGCGGCCCGCGTCGAACTCGCCGACGACGTGCGCGATTCCGCGCGCGTGGTGTTCACCGCGCACTCCGTTCCGACCTCCTTCGACGCGACCGGTGGTCCGCCGGAGGAGGGCGGCCGTCTCTACAGCCGGCAGGTCGCCGAAGCGGCGCGGTTGGTGGCCGAGGCGCTCGGCGAGGGCGACTACGACCTGGTGTGGCAGTCGCGGTCCGGTCCGCCGCAGGTGCCGTGGCTCGAACCCGACATCGTCGACCACATCGATGCGCTGCACGAACGGGGAGTCCGAGCCGTCGTGGTCGTGCCGGTCGGGTTCGTCTCCGATCATCTCGAGGTCGTGTGGGATCTCGATACCGAGGCTCGCGATCGGGCCGCTGAGCTGGGCATGGGCTTCTCTCGTGCGGCGACGGCCGGAACCGACCCGCGCTTCGCGCAACTCGTCCGCGAGCTCGTCGAGGAACAGCGGGAGGGGGTCACCGCCCGTCGCTGCGGCACCGAACCGCTGCTCGGGTCCGCGTGCAACGGGAGCCTGTGCGCCGTCGGGTGCTGTGAGCCGCCGAAACGCCCGTCCCGGCCCGCCGCGAACGGATAGATGCCTCCGAGCCTCACCGGGCGGAGTGCCCGGCCGGTGAGGCCAGAGGGGAGTCGAACCAGCGGGGCAGCGATCGGCGCAGGGCGCTCGGACCGTCGACGACTACGGCGCCCGAGCGCAACGCGTCCGGCCAGGTCGCTTCGCCACGCCAGATCTCGGTCAGCTCCCGCAGTCCCGTCGTCACCCGGATCGAGACCTCGAATCCCGGGTCCTCGTCGCACACGTCGACGTCGTGCGGCGTGATGACCATCCACCACCGGCGCGACGCGTGAGTGACCGTCGGGAAGACGAACTCCACGACCACCCGGGATTCCGGCAGGGCCGCATGGTCGACGTGCCGGTGCATGTCCCACATCAGCAGTCGCGGATCGAGGTCGACCTCGCCGAGTTTCCCGGTCCACCGCGTGCCCCACGCACCGAGTGCGTCGACGACGGTCTCGAGATCGCGTCCCGCCGGGGTGAGCACGTATCGGACGTCGTTTCCGTCCTCGAGGCGCTGCACGATGCCCGCCGCTGTGAGCTGATGCATCCGCTTCGACAACAGCGTCGGCGACATGCGGGGCAGGCCGCGTCGGAGGTCGTTGAACCGTTCGCTGCCGAGCACGAGTTCGCGCACCACGAGCAGCGTCCACCTCTCGTCGAACAACTCCATCGCCTTGGCGACGGGACAGAACTGGTGGTAGGGCGGGCCCATGATCGGATCGTAGGCCGGTCGGACCGCCGCGACCAGCACGGATGAGCGGCGGTGCAGTACAGATTGTGTACTGGAGGACACCGCGTCCGCGTTCCTACAGTCGATTTGTGACCCGGGCCGCTTCCGAGACGGTGCCGAAGCCGGGTCCCTCGACAGGAGGAATCCTCTGATGACCGACATCTCCACGACACACGACGCCGATCTCGCCCTGAAGGCCAAGCACCGGGCGATGTGGGCACTCGGCAACTATCCAGCGGTGGCGACCGAGGTCATCGCCGAACTCGGCCCCGCTCTCGTGGCCGCGACCGGAATCGGTCCGGGCGACCGTGTCCTGGACATCGCCGCCGGATCGGGCAATGCGTCGATCCCCGCCGCGCTCACCGGTGCGACGGTGCTCGCGACCGACCTGACCCCGGAACTGTTCGAGGTCGGCCGCCGTGACGCCGAAGCGGCAGGTGCGACGCTCGACTGGCAGGAAGCCGATGCCGAAGCGCTCCCGTTCGACGATGCGAGCTTCGATGCCGTGATCTCTTGCGTGGGTGTGATGTTCGCGCCCCACCACCGGGCCGCGGCCGACGAACTGCTCCGGGTGACCCGCCCGGGCGGACGTATCGGGCTACTGGGCTGGACCCCCACCGGCTTCATCGGGCAGATGTTCGCGACGATGAAACCGTATGCGCCACCGCCCCCGCCGGGTGCACAGCCGCCGCCGCTGTGGGGCGACGAGGTGCACGTGCGCGAGCTGATCGGCGACCGTGTCACCGACCTGCAGGCACGCACCGAGAACCTGCGCGTCGAACGCTTCGCGACCGGGGAGGACTTCCGCGAGTTCTTCAAGTCCGCCTACGGCCCCACCATCGCGGTGTACCGCAACATCGCGGACGACCACGATCGGGTCGCGGCTCTCGATCTCGACCTGCTCGAACTCGCCCAACGTCACGATCTCGGTGGGGGAGCGATGAATTGGGAGTACCTGTTGGTCACCGCGCAACGGAGTTGACGCGCACTGGAGTCGACGCGCACTGTCGGCCGCGGTCAGTGATGGTGCTCGGCCCGCAGAGCCGCCGCGACCGCACCGGTGCGGGCCTCGCGGACCGCGGCCCACAGCGGCTGCAGCGCGCCCTCGCGGCCGGTGGCGGCGGACACCGAACCGGCCCGCAGACCCCCTCCGCGACCGGCCACGGTGAGGATCGCCGCGACCTGGTCTGCGGTGTCGAGGACGCGCACGGCACGTGCGGGCAGTGACGGGGGATAGCGGTGCCGCGCGAGTTCGGCGACCTTCTCGGCGATCTCCGTCCGCGGATCGGTGCGGCGCCCGTCGGTGCCCACCGTCGGGATTCCGCTCAACGCGGAGGCGGCATCACGAACGGCCTCGCGGATCGCGAACTCGGCCGCACCGAGACCACCGTCGACCGCGATCTCGGGTACCGCCGGCAGCGTGAAGACGTTCCACCGTAGGACGTCCGGACCCTCGATCACGGGTACCAGACCCAGCCCCGGGGTTCCGGGCGCTCCCACGACGACGCCTTCACCGGCAGCCAGCGCCGCGGAGGCGAACGCCGTACCGGCAGGCAACGCGCGGACGTCGCCCGGGGCGGGAAGGACGAGATGCAGACCGGCGCCGGCGGCGGAATCGACGCGGCGGATCAGGGTGAGCAGCAGGGCGGCACCGTCGGCGACACCCTTGTCGGGCAGATCCGCCGCGGAGGCCGTCGCCGCATCGTGGGCACCCACGAGATGCATCGGCGCCCACTCGTGCAGCGCATCGATCACATCGTCGGGGGAGGCGTGACCGGACAGCCACGACCCCGCCCACACGGTCAGCGTCAGGCTCGGAGAACTCACCCCGAAAGCATACGGCGACCGCGCACGGCGGTCCGGCGTGGCAGCGCGAGCGGTCCCGCGCAATGTCCTAGGGTGGACTGGCGTGAGCCCACGCGATATCTACGGCGGCGACATCTACGCCGGTCACGCCCGCACCAAGAAGAAGGCCGTTCCCGAACTCGCAGCGGAGCGCGGCGTCGTCGTCGAGGACGCCGCATCCGGCTGGTGCGGCGCGATCGTGGGAATCGAGAAGACCCACGACGGCGACTTCGTGCGGCTCGAGGACGCGCAGGGACGCACCCGTCTGTTCGCGATGCGCCCCGCGGCCTTCCTGGTCGACGGAGCACCCGTCACCCTCGTCAAACCGAAGATCCGTCCCGCCTCCGCACCGACGAGATCCGCCTCGGGATCCACCCGGGTGGAGGGTTTGCGCGCACGCGTGGCGCGGGGAAGCCGGATCTGGGTGGAGGGCGTGCACGACGCCGCCCTCGTCGAACGGGTGTGGGGGCACGACCTGCGGGTCGAAGGCGTGGTCGTCGAACAACTCGAGGGCCTCGACAATCTCGGCGCCAGGCTGGCCGAGTTCGAACCCGGCTCGGGCCGACGCGTCGGTGTGCTCGCCGACCACCTCGTCACCGGGTCCAAGGAGGAGCATCTCACCGCGAATCTAGGTCCGCACGTGATGGTCACCGGCCATCCCTACATCGACGTGTGGCAGGCCGTGAAACCGAAGGCCGTGGGCATCGACGCCTGGCCCTCCATTCCGCGCGGACAGGACTGGAAGACCGGCGTCTGCCGTGAACTCGGCTGGGGCACGCCGCAGGACGGCTGGCGGCGCGTCTACAACGCCGTGAACTCCTTCCGCGATCTCGAATCGCACCTCATCGGCGCCGTGGAGCGCCTCGTCGACTTCGTCACCGAACCCGACGAGGGCTGACCGAGCGCAACCATGACGGTGGGGTGGGTGCCATGGAGCGACAGCGCCCGGAACAGGAACATCGGCCGGATGCGGCGGTCTGCCGGCGACCGGACGAAGGTGCGGTCGGCGACGGGTACATCGTCCTCGATGTTTGCGCGAACGCGCTGTGCGGGAGTGACTTCCATTGCCGGACTCCTCGGGTGCGAAGCCTGGGGAACGGATGCGGACATCAGCTGTCGGTGGAGGGGGAGGGCGGCTTCGTTGTCGACGAATCGTCGTGCGACCGGGTGGTAGCGAACGGTGCGGACCGCTTCGACGATCCATTCGACGGCGCGCTCGTACGGGTCCTCGATGTCGTCGATGGCCGCGTGGAACCGCGTGACGAGCTGATCGAGCTCCCAAGAGGAGCGAACGCGCGGGGGTGATGCCGGTAGTTCGGGGACGGTATCACCGATTTCACAACGGCAAGAGGATGCGTTTCGGTTGCCTCCACTTATGAAGCCGGGGTGACATTCCGGTCGGGACGGAAAGCCGAAGAATATAGAATTACCGACCTGAGATCTTCCCTGCGGAAAGCAGCCTCGAGGACGAGGGACCAAGACCGCTTCCTCCACCAGGGCATCTGCCAGGATGTCCGATTTGTGGTTCGATGGTGATCGTGGCCGCATTGATTTGGTTGATCGCCGGAGTGGCGTTGGCGGCCGGCGAAGCGCTCACGGGCGATTTCGCGCTGCTGATGCTCGGCGGTGCAGCGCTCGTCACCGGCGGTGTCTCCGCGGTGACCGATCTGCCCGTCTGGATCGACGCGGTGATTTTCGCCGTGGCCTCGCTGGTTCTGCTGCTCGGTGTCCGGCCGATGCTGAGGCGCCGGTACTCCCAGCCGCCCGCTCTGCCCACCGGGATCGACGCTCTCCCGGGCAAGCACGCGTTGGTCCTCGAGCAGGTGGGGGAGCATTCCGGGCGCGTGAAGATCGACGGTGAGGTGTGGACCGCCAGGCCGCTGGACGCCACCGAGGTGTACGGGCCGGGAACGACAGTGACAGTGATGCAGATAGACGGCGCGACTGCCGTCGTGTGGAGGGGTGTCTGAGGATGGAAGCTCTGATCGTGCTCGCCGTAGTGGTGGCACTGGTCGTGGTGGTCGTGGCCAAATCGGTATCGCTGGTACCGCAAGCGGAGGCCGCGGTCATCGAACGTCTCGGCCGGTACTACCGGACGGCGTCGGGTCAGCTCACCTTCCTGGTGCCCTTCGTCGACCGCATCCGCGCGAAGGTCGATCTACGCGAACGTGTCGTCTCGTTCCCGCCGCAGCCGGTCATCACCCAGGACAACCTGACGCTGAGCATCGACACGGTCGTGTACTTCCAGGTGACGAACCCGCAGGCGGCGGTCTACGAGATCAGCAACTACATCGCCGCGGTCGAGCAGCTCACCGTCACCACGCTCCGCAACGTCGTCGGCGGAATGACCCTCGAGGAGACGCTCACCTCCCGCGACTCCATCAACGGTCAGCTCCGCGGTGTGCTCGACGAAGCGACCGGCCGATGGGGCCTGCGTGTCGCCCGGGTCGAACTCAAGAGCATCGATCCGCCGCCGTCGATCCAGGAATCGATGGAGAAGCAGATGAAGGCCGACCGCGAGAAGCGCGCGATGATCCTCACGGCCGAGGGTCACCGTGAATCCGCGATCAAGACCGCCGAGGGCGACAAGCAGTCGCGCATCCTCTCCGCCGAGGGTGCGAAGCAGGCCGCGATCCTCGAAGCCGAGGCCGACCGGCAGTCGCGGATCCTGCGCGCGCAGGGTGATCGCGCGGCGCGCTACCTCGAGGCCCAGGGCGAGGCGAAGTCCATCGAGAAGGTCTTCGCCGCGATCAAGGCCGGCAAGCCCACTCCGGAGCTGCTCGCCTACCAGTACCTGCAGACCCTGCCGCAGATGGCCCAGGGCGATGCGAACAAGATGTGGGTGGTGCCGAGCGACTTCGGCAAGGCGCTCGAAGGATTCGCGCGGACGCTCGGCGCGCCCGGCGAGGACGGCGTCTTCCGCTTCGAGCCGAGTCCTGTCGACGAGGAACTGCAACGACCCGAGGACGACAGTGCCGAGGTCGAGGATTGGTTCGCGACCAAACGCGACCCCGAGGTGGCCCAGGCCGTCGCCGAAGCCGAGGCGGTCGCGCGCAAGCCGGTCGACCCCGCAGTGCGGACGGGTCTCGCCACGGAGGGGACGCAGGGGGGTGCCGGTGAAGGACAGTCGGCGTTGCCCGCAACGCCGCCGGCGCAGCGCTGGATGACGAACGACGCATCCGAGCAGCCGGCCGAGCCGCCGCAACAGCAGTAACGGAAACCGGTTCAGTGGGAGGGCGCGCCGACCGGCGCGCCCTCCCACTCGTCATCGGCGGCCGAGCATCGGCAGTGTCATCGGCGGCCGAGCATCGGCAGTGCCATCGCCACCACGATGAGACCGGCGCCCGCGGCGGCGAGCACGGTCACGGACTCTCCGAAGGCGACCATGCCGATCATCAGCGCGACCACGACTTCGAGGTAGGACAGGCCGGACAGTTCCGCGGCGCGGAGGTGCTTGCCTGCGACGACGAGCAACCCCAGCGCGAACAGACCACAGACGACGAAGAACCCACCGGCCCACAACCAGTGCGTCGCGGTCATCCCCGACAGGTCGGGTCGAGTCACCGCGACCATCCCACCTGCCGCGACGGCGCCGAAGACGAAGTTCCACAGGGACCGGACGTCGGACGGCATGTCGGTGCGATAGCGGTAGCACAGCAGGGCCCCGCCGTAGAAGACTCCCGAGGCAGCGCCCAGCACGGTACCCAGCGTCTCGTGCTCGCCCCCGGACGATTCACCGCCCACCAGGCCGGCGGCGAGCAACATGCCGGCGAACGCCGTGCCGATCGACAGGGCGTCGAGGCGACCGACCCTCTCCTTCAGGAACACCCGGGCGAGGGCCGTCGCGACGACGGGGCCGAGGTAATGGAGAACCACGGCACGGGACAGGTCGGTCAACACCGTGGCGGACAGATAGGTCGCGAGGGACAGTCCGAGGAGCACACCGCCACCGACGACCGACCAGGACAGGCGGGTCCGGCGCAACTGTCCGAGGCGGCGGGACAGCGCGATCAGGACGAGCATGCCGATCGCTCCGACCGCCATCCGCCCGAGCGTCAGTGCTTCACCGAGCACCGCGCCTTCGGGAGTGGCCTTGCGGCCGAACAATCCTGCGGCGCCCATCGCGGTCGCGGACAGCACGATCGCGGCGATCCCGAGTCGCCGGTTCGTACGCGGCGGCGACTTCGGGGCGGGGGAGGAAGGGAGAACAGTGCCACGCGACTCGGTCGGTGCAATTTCGGCGCGCTGCTCGAGCAGCGCATGATCGGCTCGCGAAGGCGCATCCAGGGCATGATCGGCTCGCGAAGGCGCGCCCAGGGCATCATCGGCGCGCAGGGGCGCGCCCAGGGAAACGGTCACACGTCTACCTCGGGTCCAGGGTGCACGAAACGAGCACCAGCGGGTGTTGTCGTTCCCCGCTCTGTCATCGGACCTGAGAGCTTTCGCGGACGGAGCCGCTTACACCTTCGGTGAACCCGGAAGAGTTACTTTCCAGAGGAGCCTCGCCGCGGCGGTCTGGGGGCCTGAGAGATTCCCGGGGAGGTTGCTCCTTCGGCGCCCGCTGTGTGCGGGACTCTCCCGCCGCGGTTCGGTGGCTGTTCAATTGTCCGTCGAGTATCTCATGGACTCGTCGTGACCGCGCCGCAGGGGACATCCGGTGCGCGTGCCCACAGTTCGCTGCGAGTGCCCGCGGTGCGGAGACCGGATGGTTAGCTTGGTCGACATGAGTGCTCTGCCGAGACCGTGGATGCAGTTGCGGATCGCCGCGGGCGTATACCGATTCCGGGAGAGTCTGCCCGCGCTGCCCGCGCTGGTCGTCGTCGCCGGAGCCGTGCTCGCGGAGGTGAGCGGCTACATCGATCGGGCCTTCGGCCCCTTCGCGTGGGGCATGAAGATGAACAGCAACGCCGCGATCTGGCTGCTGAGCACCGTGGCGGGTGCCACGATCACCACCGCCGGTGTCGTCTTCTCGTTGACCGTCGTGAGCCTGCAGTTGGCGAGCAGCCAGTTCTCGCCGCGGGTGATGCGGTCCTTCATCCGGGATCGGGCCAGCCAGACGGTGATCGGGGTGCTGGTGGCGACCTTCGTCTACTGCGTGCCGACACTGCGCCACATCGGCGCGGACGACGCCGCACCTGCCCCGACACTGTCGACCACCCTCGCTGTGGTCCTCGCGGTGTCGACCGTGGTGCTCATCATCGCCTATCTCAACCGGCTGGCCCACGGTCTGCAGGTCGGGAGGTGGTGCGCAGCATCGCCTCGGAGGCCGAGAAGGTCATCTCGAACACGAGCCGGAGTTCGCGCGGCGAGATCCACGTCGACCGGGTGCCGGAGCCGGATTTCACCGAGGGGGCGACGGTGTACGCCCGGCGCGACGGCTGGGTGACCCAGGCGCCGGCCGAGCTCGTTCTCGCCGTGGTACCGCCGGGTTCGGTCGTGCGGATGGAGACGCGTCCCGGCGCGTACATTCACTGCGGGGAACCGCTGCTACGGATCCATCCGAAGCCGGAACGGGCGGTGGTCCTGCGGCGGCTCGAGGCGGCCGTGGAGATCTCGAATACGCACCATGCAACAGGACGTGGACTTCGCGCTGCGGCAACTCGTCGACATCGCGCTGCGCGCACTGAGCCAGACGATCAACGACCCGACGACCGCCACCGAGGTGGTGCTCCGGCTCGGCAGTCTGCTGCGCACCCTGCTGGTCACCGACAGTCCGTGCCGGCGATCGGGGGTGCGGACGGCCGGATTCTGCTGCGTCCGTGGATCCTGTCGCCCGACGAGTACATCGAGCACGCCTTCGAACAGATCCGGCAGGCCGGCTCGGCGCAGCTGCACGTGGCCACGGCGCTCGCCCGGGTGCTGCGCATGCTCATCGATCATCTCTCCGAGCAGGGGCGCACCGGGTCGGTGCCGGCCTTGCAGCACCAGTTGCGTCTGCTCGTCGACGCGGTGGTCGCCCGGCCCGAGTTCCGTCCGGAGGACCTCGAACGTTTCCGTGCCGTCGCCGAGGGGTCCGCGGATCCCGCGGAGCATCGGACGGACTGATCGTCCTGGGGTGTAGGACCGATGGGAGACGGCTATCCGACTGCCACAGGAAGCGAGCCGATCGGGAGGACGACATGGCGACCCACTTCTCTGTCGGTGACCACGTCCGATGGAACTCCGAAGCCGGATACGTCGAGGGTGTGATCATCGCGAAGCACACGGAGGACGTGGAGTTCAAGGGGCGCACGCGGCGGTGCAGCGAGGACGAGCCGCAGTACGAGATCCGGAGCGACAAGACCGATCACGTCGCGATGCACAAGGGGAGTGCGCTGAAGAAGACCTGACGGTGGAGATCCCGGCGTCAGGTGATCAGCGCCTGCCCGACTCCGCACACCGCGACCGCCCACAGCACCGAGGTGGACGTGCCGATGATGAACTGTTCGGAGGCGTTCGGCTCGCGTAGTTCGGGATAACGGGCGAGACCCTTCACCGCCATGATGACGGCGATCCCTTCAGGCCATCCGGCGAGGATCGAGGCGGTGACCGCTCCGCGTTCGAGCACGCCGATGACGCGTCCGCCGCGGAGCGGGCCAGGGGGAGGGGTGGGCTCGGGACCGGCATCGGGTTGCCGGCGCGCGATCCGGAACGCCACGAGGACCGCGGGTCCGCCCCCGGTGATCGCCGCCGTGGCGGTGAGAATCAGCGTGGCCGCGAGCGCGACTCCCTGAACCGGTGTGGTCGCGGTGGCGGCGAGGGCTGAACCGGCGAGACCCGCAATGCTCAACGAGGCGGCCGGCCACACCGGCATGCTCGGGCGCAGCGCGAGTGCGGGTCCGAGAGCAGCCACGGCCAGGCACACCAGTGAGAGGACGGTCAACGGTCGGCCCTTTCCAGGAGTCGCCGCACGAGTTCGCGTCCGGCCAGTTCGGCCTGCCACCCGGCGGTGGCGAGGCGCTGGGACACCGCTTGTTTGCTGATGCCGAGACGCTCGGCGATCCGCGCCTGCGACAGGCCCTGACGAGCGAGGTCGACCGCCTCGTGCCCCTGGTCTGTGCGGCGCAGGACGACGGTGGCGAGCAGGGTGAGCGCGGCGTCGACGTCGGCGGTGGCCTCGGTGTCGTCGCCTTCGGCCGCGACCTGCCCAGGGGCGTTCTTGGCGCGTTCGACGGCGGTGCGGGCGTGTTCGAAGGCGGGTCCGCGGCCGGCGCGTGTCTGTTCGGGGAGCGGGGTCTCTACCGGGCCGATTCCCACCCCGATACTCCAGCGTTCCCTCCGGAGGAGGTCGAGGACGAGATCGACGACGAGGGCGGGATCGTCCGCGACGGCCTGGACCTCGTCGCCCGCGGTGCGATCGAAGGGCCGTACCAGCGGAACATCCTGCAGTTCGGTGAGGAGGTCCGCCACGCGGTCGATGTCTCGGCGGCTGCTCCGCTGGTCGACCGTCAAGACGAACATGCGTCAAGTGTGAGGGCTTGATTGTCGATAATCAAGACCTGAAGCTTGACGACCGGAATGTGGGACAGGGACGCGTACAGCCTATCGGCCCGGCTCGTTCCCCGTCAGCTCATGATGGGCGGTGATCGCGTCCACCGCATCGCCGTCGTACTTCATCCGTTTCGCGATGGTGAGGCGGAGCGTCGACGGCAGTGCCGGGGCGAACTTCTTGAAGTAGGCGCACAGCCATTCCTGGCGACCAACGAGAAACGGGAAATCGGTCGTCATCATGTGGCGGGCGACCAGCATCGGCAACGGGGCGTCGAGTGGATGGAAGTCGTGATTCCACAGACCCGGCTGGGTGCAGCCCGGGTAGAACTGGCCGAGCATGAAACCGTGTTCGACGAACCGCGACTTGAATTCCGTGTGGACGACGTCGATCACCTCGAAGCCGGTGAGGTCGGGCAGTACGGTCACGAGCGTCTTCAGGCTCCGGTCGCGATCGTCCTCGCGTGAGAGCGTCGTGTACAGGTCGAACTGGTCCTCCACGATCGTGCCGAGTGCCCCGGCGTCGATTCCGGATCCGTGGACGAATGCAGCTCCGAAGAGCTGCTTGCCGATCGACGGGCGAACGAACGGGCACACGGGCCCGCTGCGGCCGAGGTCGGGGTTGGGTTCGGTGAGATACCCGCTCGCCCACCTTCTCAACAGGTGGGCGCTCGCTTCGTCTGCGTACTCGGAGGTTTCACCGAACAGGTCCACCCAGACCGTGCCCGAACGAGGTCCGATTCGTCTCTGGATCGGCATCTGCGCTTCCTCCCTCCAGGGGATGGATGTCGCGTGTTCGTGGGAACTGGGGAGGGTTCCCGGGAAGGATTGTCGGAAGGCTGTTTCGAGCAATAGACATGAAAGAAGTGGAAATTGTTGCAGTGCAACATAATCGACTGCACCGGTCCGGCCTCGTGCATCGTCCGCTCTCGTGGATTCAGTACTCGTGCGACCGTCGGGCCGGGCGTGAATTCCCCTTCGTCCGGAGTTTACCGAGAGTTTTGCATTCTAAGTTTGTAAAACGAGCATAGCGCGGACAGAAGGTTTCTATCCATCCCATCAAACAAACCTAAGGTTTATGGTGTGAAAATGCCGAATGTCGGGATGTGCGAGCGTCGTCCTCTGCGAGATGTCCTGGTCGCATCTCGATCTCGTTCTGCTGCACGGCATTGCAGCAACCCCGTCCCCGTCCTACGCTGACGCATACATTCTCGAAGCGGCGTGCAGACTCGGTCGTTCCCGCTCGCGAGCTGTGCACGATGCTCGAGGGCATCCGGCTCGACGAGGCGCTCCCGTTCGCCGCTGCCGCTGCACACATCCTCGTGAAGGGGGCGCTGTGGCCACTCCCGTCGTAGGCACCGCGCAGAACTCCGACGACGCGCGCGCGGGTG
Source organism: Rhodococcus sp. 2G (assembly GCF_001886355.1). NCBI lineage: Bacteria > Bacillati > Actinomycetota > Actinomycetes > Mycobacteriales > Nocardiaceae > Rhodococcus > Rhodococcus sp. 2G. The sequence continues at coordinate 1,583,497 of NZ_CP018063.1, forward strand.
CGTTTCCGCTGACTCCGGCCCAGTACGGTATCTGGCTCGCCCAGCAACTCGTACCCGAAGTCCCTTTCGTCATTGCCCAATACGTGGAGTTCCGTGGAGAACTCGATCTCGAGTTGCTGAAGTGGGCGTCGACGACCGCCGGTCGGGAGTTCGAGACCGTCCTCCTGCGCCTCGTCGACGTGGACGGCCGTCCGTACCAGGTCGTCGACCGGGACCTCGATGTACCCACCGAGGTCGTCGACCTCCGTGACGAATCCGATCCGCGGGGGGTGGCCGAGGAGTGGCTCCGGCGGGATGTGGAAGCACCCGTCGACCTGATGGCAGACCGGTTGTGCCGCATAGTGGTTCTGCGCACAGGTGATGCCAGTTGCCTCGTGTACGTCAAAGCCCATCACATCGCGCTCGACGGGTTCGGAGCGATGATCATCGTTCGCAGGGGAGCCGAACTCTATTCCAGGGCACTCGCCTCCCGGAGTTCCGGCCAGGACGGGGCCCCGCCGGACAAGCCGCCGCCGGACAAGCCGCCGGCGGATCTGCGGACGTTGTACGAGAAGGACCGGCAGTATCGCGCGTCGAACCGATTCGTCGCGGACCGTGAGTACTGGAGCGAGCGGATCCGCGACCTGCCCCATGTCGACACCACCGAGGTGCCCCCGGCGGTCCGGACCATCACGGCGGAGACGGATCTGTCGGACACTGCGGACGTCTACCTGTCGGGGTCCCCGCCGCCGCGGGACGCCTCCTCGGCCGCAGTGGTACTCGCGGCCGCCGCCTGTTTCTTCTCGCGGCGGTCGGGACGGTACGACGTGCTCGTGAACATCCCGGTGTCGGCGCGGACGACGGCCGAGCTGCGACGGTCCGCCGGAATGCTCGTCAACGTGGTTCCCCTGCGGATCCGGGTGGATCCGAGCGAACCCGTCGAGGATCTCGTCCGGCGGATGCAGGTCGAGCTCGTCGGAGCCCTCCGACACCAGGCGTGCGGACTCGACGACATCCGCCGGGCGACATCCGAACCGGTGTCCCGATTCTCGGTCCCCCTGGTCAACGTCATGCTGTTCGATCAGCAACCCGTACTGGGCGACATCGTGGGAACACCACATGTCCTGTCGCGCGGGCCCGTCGGGGACCGGCTGATCACCGTCCACCGCCGCAGTGTGCCGGTCGGCACCGCGATCGAGTTCCGGGCGAATCCGAACCGATACGAGGAGAACGAGATACAGGCGCAGTGCATCTGTTTCACCGAGATCCTCGAGCAGTTCGTCGCAGCCGACCCTCGAACGCCGGTCGGTTCGATCCACCCGCCGAGCGCCGGAGCGGCCGCACCTCGTTACCGGCGGAACACCGTGCTCGATCACTGGCGGCACCTTCTGGCCGGTGCACCTACCCCGCCCGCCCTGTCACCGTCCACGCAGGCACCTGCCGGTGGACGGGCGGGCAACGCGGGATCTGCTTCGGCGTGGGCGCAGTTCGTCCATCCCCTCGGCATCGGATCGGGTCGAGCGAGCGCCGAATGTGCCGACGATCGTGTCCCGATCCTGCAGGCTGCCACCGCGATCCTCGTCGCCAGGTCGAGTGGTACCGACGACGTCGTCCTCGGTGTCCCTGCCCCGGCCGGTACCGCTCCTGCTCGCACGGTTCTGCCCCTACGCACCCGGGTGCGCCTCGACGAGCCGTTCCGAGATCTCCTCGAGGACATCTCCCGGGGGACTCGGGACGCTCTCGCACACGCCGACATACCTGCCGCGACACTGCTCGACGCGCTGGCGCCGACACGGAACGGATCGCGCGCCCCACTCTTCCGCGTCACCGTCGAAGGACGGGGCGATGCGGACAGGGAGGTGGAGAACGCCGTCCTCGGCGACGTCGGCCTGCGTATCGATCTGGAGCGTCCGCGATCCGGCGACGGTGCCGGGCGCGAGTCGACGTCCACGGACGTGCTCCGCATCCGATACGCCACGGACGTCTACACCGCGCCGACCGTCGAGCGCATCGCCCGCCGACTGGAACGTATCCTCCTGACGGTCGAAGAGGATCCGGAGATACGGGTCGGCGACATCGATCTGCTCGACGCAGCCGAACGGACCGCACTCGCTCCCGTGACGGGTCCGCCGCCGGTGACCGAACGCCTGCTGCCGGAAATCCTCACCGACGCTGCACTCCGCACCCCCGCGGCCACCGCAGTGTCGTGCGGCGAGACCCGGATCGACTACCGGGAACTCGACGAACGATCGAATCGGCTGGCCCGCATGCTCGCCGAGCGCGGCGCAGGACCGGAACGTTTCGTCGCGATCGGCATGGCCCGGTCCGTCGACTCGATCGTCTCTATCTGGGCCGTGGCGAAGACGGGCGCGGCCTTCGTCCCGGTGGACCCCGCCTATCCGCCCGCCCGGATCGAGTACATGCTGCGCGACTGCGACGCCGTGCTCGGACTCACCACAACCAGCGAACGGCCGCTGCTTCCGGGCACCGTGCCGTGGACGGCGGTCGACGATCCGGACGTGGTCGCGGAGACGACGCGATACGCCGCGTCTCGGGTGACCGACGCGGACCGGTGCGCGCCCGCGCGTTCGGATCAACCCGCCTACCTCATCTACACCTCCGGATCGACGGGACAGCCGAAAGGCGTGGTCGTCACCCATCGGGGACTGTCGAACCTCGTCGCGCACACCCGCACCCTCGCCGACCACGACGCGCGGGTCTGGCACGGGACATCCCCGAGCTTCGACCTGGCGGTACTGGAGTTGCTCGTGGCGTTCGGCTCGGCGGCGCACCTGGTGATCGGCCCGCCCGATGCGTCCGCCGGTGACGACCTCGCACATGCATTGCGCGCCGAGCGGATCACCCACTTCTGCACCACTCCTGCGGTCCTTGCAACGATCGATCCGGCGGTCCCCGAGGACCTGTCCTTCGTGAGCGTCGGCGGTGAGGACTGCCCGGCATGGCTCGTGGAGAAATGGGCGCCGGGCCGCCGCATGGTCAACGGGTACGGGCCGAGCGAGATCACCGTGCAGATGGCGTCGGAGGACCTCGTGCCCGGCAGACCGGTCACCGCAGGCACTCTCGGACCCGGATTCCGGTCCGTCGTGCTCGACACACGCCTGAATCCGGTGCCGCCCGGGGTGATCGGCGAGCTGTATCCGGCAGGACCTGCCCTGGCGCGGGGATACCACCGGCGACCGGGGACGACGGCGACGCGGTTCGTCGCCGACCCGTTCGGGCCGGCGGGGTCGCGGATGTACCGCACCGGCGATCTCGTGCGGTGGTCGACGAACGACGACAGCGCAGAGAACGACAGCGCAGCGGCCACCTCGGGTCTGCGGCTGATCTACGCGGGGCGCGCCGACCTGCAGGTCAAGGTGCGGGGGCGGCGCATCGAACTCGGCGAAGTGGAAGCAGCACTGCTCCGCCACCCCGACGTCGAGCAGGCCGCGGCGGTGGTCCGGCGCGAGACCGGATCCGACCGGGTCGTGGCGTACGTGGTGCCGCGCACCGGTTCGGTCCCGGATGCCTCGACGATTCGTGATGCGCTCGCGGCGGAACTCCCGGATTTCATGGTCCCGGCTGCGGTGGTGCCGCTGGCAACTATGCCGATCACGGCCAACGGCAAGCTGGACCGTGCCGCGCTGCCGGCCCCGGACCGCCGGGGCGTACTCCATCGTCCTCCGCGCACGGGGCTGGAACGGACTCTCACGGGGGTCTTCGCGGACGTTCTGCATCTGTCCCCGGATCGGGTCGGCGTCGACGACAACTTCTTCGAACTCGGAGGCGATTCCCTGTCGGCGACCGGCGTCGTGGCGGGGATCCGGTCCGCACTGCACGTCGAAGCACCCATCAGGATGCTCTTCGAAGCACCGACGATCGCCGAGTTGGCACCGCGCCTCGCGGAGTGCGGTGTCGCCCGGACGCCGTTGACATCCCGACGCCGGCCGGACCGGATCCCGTTGTCCTACGCGCAGTCCCGGTTGTGGTTCATCCACCGTTACGAAGGTCCGTCGCCGACCTACAACATCCCCATGGCGGCACGCCTGACCGGACGGGTGGACATCGACGCGATGAGGGCGGCGTTCGCCGATGTCGTGGCACGCCACGAGTCCCTGCGCACGGTCTTCGAGGAATCCGACGGAGTCGCCTTCCAGCGCATCCTGCCGGTCGAGCGGACCTCATTGTCGCTGCCTGTGCAGGCAGTGACCGCCGACGAGGAGCACGCGGCCGTGCGCGCCGAGGCGCGGCGGCCCTTCGACCTGTCCACCGACATTCCGGTGCGGGCCACACTGCTGCGGACCGGTTCCGACGACCACGTGCTGGTGCTCGTGCTGCACCACATCGCCGGCGACGGCGCGTCGATGGTGCCGCTGGTGCGCGACATGCTGCTGGCATACGCGGCCCGGTCGGCGGGGACCGAACCACGGTGGGATCCATTGCCGGTGCAGTACGCCGACTACACCCTGTGGCAACGGGACGTGCTGGGGGACGAGGACGAGACGGGAAGCATCCTGCACGGGCAGTTCTCCTACTGGCGAGAAGAACTCGCCGAGGTCCCGGAATGCCTTTCTCTTCCGCTCGACCGTCCCCGCCCCGCGGTGCAGTCCTTCCGCGGTGGCCGGGTGGAGTTCACGATCCCCGCGGAGCTGCGCCTCGCGGCGGACGACCTGGCTGCCGAGCACGGGGCCACCGCGTCGATGGTCTTCCAGTCGGCACTCGTGGTGCTCCTGCACAAGCTCGGTGCGGGAGACGACATCACGATCGGTGGTCCGGTGGCCGGGCGGACCGATGAGGCTCTCGCCGATCTCGTCGGATTCTTCGTCAACACCTGGGTGCTGCGCGTGGACGGCATCACCGGACGATGGACGCTCGCCGATGTCCTCGACCGCGTGCGGGCCAAGGCGCTGGCCGCCTACGAGAACCAGGACGCGCCCTTCGAACGGTTGGTGGAACTGCTCGCCCCGGCGCGCTCGACCGCCCATCACCCGCTGTTCCAGGTCGCATTCGCATTGCAGAACAACCCGTTGCCGAGCCTGGACCATCCGGACATCCACGTCGAGATGCTGCCCGTCGCGACCGACATCGCGCGGTTCGACCTGTACATCAGCGTGTCGGAGCGCGCGTCCGCCGAGGACGGCGGGCTGCTCGGCAGCATCGAATACGCGAGCGATCTGTTCGAGCGCGACACCGTCGAACGATTCGCGGACCGGTATCTCCGTGTCCTCGACTCCCTCGTGAGATCGCCGCACCGACGGGTCGACGCTGTCGACCTGCTCGATCGATCGGAGCGCGACCTGCTCCTCGACGCGTGGAACGGCCCGGCTGCCACCACCGATGACCGGACGGTTCCGGCCGTGCTCGCCGAACGGGTCGCGGCGACACCGGACGCACCGGCGCTGACCAGCGTCGCCGGCCGATGGACCTACCGCGACCTCGATGCCCGGGCCAACCGGCTGGCTCGTCTGCTTGTCGAGTTGGGTGTGGGGCCCGAGTCCGTGGTGGTCGTCGCCCTGGATCGGTCCCCGGCACTGGTCGTCGCTCTTCTCGCGGTGTCGGCGGCGGGTGGCGCCTATCTGCCGTTGGACCCCGCCTATCCGAGCGAACGCACCGCCTTCGTCCTCGCCGACGCCGCGCCCCGCGTGCTGGTCACCGACAGTCGATTCACCTCACATGCGACCCCCGCCGTCGTCGTGGTCGTCGACGAGGCGGGCCGCCCGACGTCCCACGCCCTGCCCGACGATGCGCGACCGCTCACCGACTTCGACAGGATCGCGCTGCTGCACCCGTCGAACACCGCGTACACGATCTACACGTCCGGTTCCACGGGTGTCCCGAAGGGCGTGGCCGTCACGCATCGGAATCTCGTGCACCTCGTCGAGCACGGATGGACCGGTTCGCGACCGCGACACCGGATGTCGCTGGTGTCCTCACCGGGTTTCGACGCGTCGGTGTACGAGATCTGGCCCGCCCTGATCGGCGGTACCGAACTGGTGCTCGCGCCACCCGGTCTGCTCGATCCGTCGACGGTCGCGCGGATGATCTCCGAACACGGTGTGACGACGATGTTCGTCCCGACACCGCTGTTCCACGCCCTCGCCGACCCCGCCGTCGTTCCGGAGCGGGTGTGGGACGGTGTGGACCAGGTGGTCACGGCCGGTGACGTGCTGTCCCCGGAGGTCGCACGCCGCTTTCACGAATCGCATCCCTCGACGTTGCTCGTCAACGCGTACGGACCGACGGAAACGACGGTGTGCGCGACGATGTACCTCGTCGAGGACGCGTTCGCCCGAGGAGACCGCGCGTCGGTCCCGATCGGCACGCCGATCTCGGGAGTGGCGGTCCTCGTCCTCGACGCCGGACTGCTGCCGGTGCCTCCCGGTGTCCCCGGCGAGTTGTACATCGCCGGGGACGGGGTCTCCCGCGGATATCCCGGTCGTCCGGCCACGACCGCGGCACGATTCGTGGCATCTCCGTTCGGCGGGCCGGGGGAGCGGATGTACCGCACCGGCGACGTCGTGCGGTGGATCCGCTCGACGAGCGATGCCGAGGGCCCGGGTGGGCACCTGGAATTTGTGGGCCGCTGCGACGATCAGGTCAAGGTCCGCGGCTTCCGGGTCGAACCCGGTGAGATCGAAGCGGTCCTGGGTGCGCATCCGGCGGTGGCCCGCGCCGCCGTGGTCGTGCGGGAGACTCCGGGCCACCACGAGACCGGACGACTGGTCGCGTATGTGGTGCTCGACCGGGAACAGACACTGCTCGCCGACCCGACCCGCGCGACCGGCACCGTCGAGCGGTGGAGGGCACTGTACGACGACGTGTACTCCGCGCCGCCGCCCGAGGACAGCGGCGACACCGGCGCCTTCGCGGGTTGGAACGCCACCGACACCGGGCAGCCCATCCCGGTCGAGCAGATGTGGGACTGGCGCGACGCCGCAGTGCGGGCCGTGCGGCGGCTCCGGCCCCGGCGTCTGCTCGAGATCGGCGTGGGCTCCGGTCTCCTGCTCCGAGAACTGGCCCCCGACTGTGCCGAGTACTGGGGCACGGACTTCTCGGCCCCGACGCTCGAGACGCTGCACTCCGCCGTGCGATCGCAGCCGTGGGCCGATCGGGTGACGTTGAGGACGCAACCGGCGCACGCGACCGAGGGGTTGCCCCAGCGGTACTTCGACACCGTCGTGCTCAATTCTGTGATCCAGTACTTCCCGGATGCGGCGTATCTGCTCGAGGTGCTCCGGAAGATCCTGCCGCTGCTCGCACCCGGCCGATCGATCCATCTCGGCGATGTCCGGAACCTGGCGCTGCTGCCGTACTTCGCCGCCTCCGTGGAACTCGCCCGTGCCGACGGCACCGAGACCGCGGACACGATCCGCGAACGCGTCCGCCGTGCCGCGCTCTCCGAACGGGAACTGCTGCTCGCCCCCGAGTTCTTCACCGGTCTGCTCCGTCGTCTGCCCGGTGTCACCGGGGTCGACATCGAACTCGGCCGGATGCGGACGGCCAACGAACTCGGCCTGTACCGCTACAGCGTGGTGCTGCACACCGGTACCGGACCCAGGTCGCTCGCCGATGTTCCGTGCCGGACCTGGGCGGGATTCGGAACACTCGCCGCGTTCGCCGACCGGCTACGGACCGACCGTCCCGACGCCCTGCGCGTGACCGGCGTACCGCACACCGCCCTGCAGTCCGTGATCGCCGCGACGACCTCCCTCGATGCGATGCCCGGCCACACGCTCGTACCGGAACCGGACCTCCGGCCACGATCGGACGGCATCAGTCCTGCGGACTTCGATCTGCTCGGCGCCGAACTCGGCTACCGGGTCGCCGTGACGTGGTCGCAGGAACCGGGATCGATGGAGGTGATCGTCTTCCGCGACGACCCGGACGACAAGGCCGATGCAGCGCTGACCGATGTGTACCGTCCGGCCGATGACATCGGCAGCCTCGCCCGCTATGTCAACGACCCCGCCGCAGAGGAGCGACTCGACGACGTCCGTCGCTTCGTCCGAGAGCGGTTGCCCGACTACATGGTTCCGGCCGCGTTCGTCCACATGGCCGACCTGCCGGTGACGGTGCACGGCAAACTCGACCGCCGCGCGCTGCCGGCCCCGGAGGTCGCGACGCGGAGCGACAGCTACATCGCACCGACCACCGACACCGAACGGGCCCTCGCTCGGGTGTTCGCCGACGTGCTCGGCGTCGACCGGGTGGGAACACAGGATTCGTTCTTCGCTCTCGGCGGCGATTCGATCATGTCGATCCAGCTGGTCGCGCGGGCCAAAGCTGAGGGACTGGTGCTCTCGCCCCGAGATGTGTTCGAACACAAGACCGTTGCAGCGCTCGCCGCGGCGGTCACCCTGGCCGGACGGGCCGCGCCGACGCTCGAGGAACTGCCGGGCGGTGGCGTCGGCGACGTTCCGCTCACCCCGATACTGCGGTGGCTGGTCGGGCACGGCCGAACGTATCCGCGCTTCTGCCAATCGGTGTCGGTTCCGCTGCCGGACCGACTCCGCGAGGCCGACCTTCTCGAGGCCCTGCAGGCGGTCGTGGATCGGCACGACATGCTGCGGGCGCGGCTCTACGCGGAGCCCGGAGCGCCTGACGAGTTGCGCCTGGAGACACGGGCGATCGGATCCGTCTCGGCGTCGTCGTTCCTGCGTCGCGTCAAGGTGGACGATCTGGCGGGGCCCGAGTTCACCGCGATCGCCGCCGCCGAGCACGCTGCCGCGACCGGACGGTTGGATCCCGGCAGGGGAGTGATGTTGCAGGCGGTGCGATTCGAGGCGGGACCCGCGTCGCGGCTGTTGCTCGTGGCACATCATGCCGTGATCGACGGTGTCTCCTGGCGGATCCTGCTGGGCGACCTCGCTGCTGCGGCGGCTCGACTCGAACACGGACTCGACCCGGATCCCGCACCGACGGGCACCTCGATGCGCCGCTGGGCGCACGGTCTCGTCGAGGTCACCCGCCGCGGCACGCGCGCGGCCGAACTACCGTTCTGGATCTCGACCCTGTCGGGTCCGGATGCGCTGCTCGGCGCCAGAGAGCTGGACCCCGCGGTCGACGTCGGGGCCACCGTCGACACCGTCACCGTCGAGGTTCCCGCTCCCGCGACCACCGCGCTGCTGAGCGTCCTCCCGGTGGCCTTCCACGGGAGCATCGTGGACGGTCTCCTCGCAGCCCTGGCCGGAGCCGTCGTCGCGCAGCGCGCCGAGCGCGGGATCGACCTCGCTCGGGTGCTCGTGGCGTTGGAAGGGCACGGCCGGGAGGAGCAGGTCGTGCCGGGAGCCGATCTGTCCCGGACGGTCGGATGGTTCACCGCGGCCTATCCGGTGCGACTGGACCTGACCGGTATCGACGTGGAGGCCGTGGAACGCGGCGGCACCGCAGCGGGAACCGCGATCAAGACCGTCAAGGAACACCTGCGTGCCGTTCCCGACCATGGGATCGGATACGGGATGCTGCGGTATCTCGACGACGAGGGCCGCGCCGCGCTCGAGCCCCTGCCGGCACCCCGGCTCGCCTTCAACTTCCACGGCCGGAGCACGCTGCCGGACGCCGTCACGGACATCGACTTCGGCGGTGGCCTCGATCCCGCTCAGCCGGTACCGGCGGTGATCTCCGTCAACGCCATGGTCGTCGACACCGCTGACGGTCCGGTGCTGCGCGCGGATCTCGCCTATGCGACCGGGGTGATCGCCCGCCCGGAGGTGTCGGATCTGGCCGAACGGTGGCGACGCATGCTGAGCGGCCTCGCCCGTCACGTCGCCGAACCGGGCGCGGGAGGGCACACCCCGTCGGATCTGCCGCTGGTCCCGTTGAGCCAGGAGCGCCTCGACGAGCTCGAGCGCCGTTATCCCGGCCTCGAGGACGTGTGGCCTCTCACCCCCTTGCAGACCGGCTTCCTGTTCCATGCCCTCCGGAACGATTCGATCGACGCGTACACGGTGCAACTGACCCTGCACCTGGGCGGTGTCGTCGATCCGCGACGCCTCCGGCGGGCGGTGGCCGCCCTGGCGGCGCGGCATCCGAACCTGCGGGTGAACTTCGTCTTCGACGGGGAGTCCCCGCCCGTGCAGGTCGTGCAGGCGTCGGTCGAACTGCCGTTGTGTGAGCGGGATCTGAGCGATCTGGACCCCGAGGATCGTGTGGTGGCACTGGTCCGACTGCAGACCGAGGACCGGACGCAGCGTTTCGACACGGCGCACGGACCGCTGGTGCGCCTGAGCCTGATCAGGATGGGACCGGACGATCACCGGCTGGTGTTCACCAACCACCACATCCTGCTCGACGGTTGGTCGGCGCCGTTGCTGCTGAAGGAACTCCTCGTGCTGTACGGCACCGAGGCGGACACCGGGGTTCTCCCGCCGGTACGTCCCTACCGGGACTACGTGCGGTGGCTTGTGCAGCAGGACCCGGCGCCCGCCCGCGACGCCTGGTCGCGGTATCTGGCCGGTCCGGATCGGCCCACGCTGGTCGCCCCGGACGCCGAGCAGTCCTCCGTGCAGGCCCTGTCCGAGGAGACCACACGGGCGCTCGATCCTGCGGACACCCGGCGCCTGGAGGCCTTCGTCCGGGACCGCGGACTCACCGTCGGCACGGTGGTGCAGGTCGCGTGGGGGATCGTGCTGGCGAAGCTCACCTCGCAGCGCGACGTCGTGTTCGGATCGACCGTCTCCGGGCGGCCCGCGGAGGTCGACGGGGTCGAGGAGATGATCGGCCTGTTCGTCAACACGGTTCCCGTGCGGGTCCGGCTCGACCCGTACGAGACGCTCGCCGTGCTCGTCGAGCGAATCCGTGCCGAGCAGACCGCGCTGCTCGACCGGCATCACCTCGGCCTCACCGAGATCCAGCAGGTCGCCGGACCTGCCGCCGGGTTCGACACCCTGACGGTGTTCGAGTCGTATCCGGTCGACCGTGCGGCTCTGTCCGGCGCGGTCGACATCGCGGGCATGCAGGTGCGCGAGGTCACCGGACACGATTCCGGCCACTATCCGCTGACCCTCATCGCACACGTCGACGACGCGCTGCAGCTGCGACTGAGTTACCGTCCGGACCTGTTCGACGGGGCCGCGGCCGACGCGATCGTGTCGCAGGTCGCCCAGGTCCTCGAGGCCGTCGTCGACCGGCCGGAGGTGCCGCTCGGCCGCCTCCGCCTGTTCGGGGACGAGGTGCCGGTCGTGTCCGCTCCCGGCACCGCCCCTTCACGGATGTGGACGGAGATCCTCGACGACTGGATGTCACGGTCCCCGGAGTCCGTCGCCGTCGTCGATGCGGGCAGGCAGTGGACCTACGCGGAGCTGGACGAGCGGGTCGAGCGGCTCGCGCATCTGCTCGTCTCCCGCGGAGCAGTACCGGAGACCACGGTCGTGGTGGCGCTCCGGCGATCGTTCCTGCGGGTCGTCGCGATGCTCGCCGTCGTCCGCGCCGGTGCCGTCTACGCGCCCGCCGACCCCGACCAACCCCGCGACCGCGTCACCGCGATGATCCGGACGGTCACACCGCTCTGCGTGCTCGTCGACGGACCCGAAGCGGCGGTGCCCGACGGGGTATCCGTCGTGCCCGTCCGGGACCTCGACCTCGACGGTGCGCCGGCAACGCCGGTGCCGGATATCAACCGCCGCGCGCCGGTGCGCGCCGACAACGCGGCGTACGTGATCTTCACGTCCGGATCGACGGGCACGCCGAAGGCGGTGACCGTGACGCATCGCGGTATCGCCGAGCTGGTCGATCGGCTTTCGACGGTCGCCGACCGCGAGTCGCGTGTCGCGCAGTCGATGCTTCCGGTGTTCGATGCCTCGTTGCTGGAGACGATCGTCGCGTTCTCGGCCGGGGCGCGGCTCGTCGTGGTGCCACCCGGTATCGCCGCCGGCGACGACCTCGAGCGTGTGCTCGCCGACGAGGAGATCACGCACCTGTACACCACACCCGCGGTGCTGGCGACGCTGGATCGGGACGCGCTGCCGGCTCTGACCTTCGTGAGCGTCGGTGGCGAGGCGTGCCCGCCGTCCCTGGTGGAGACGTGGGCCCGGAGCCGTCACATGGTCAACGGCTACGGTCCGAGCGAGGCCACGGTGATGTCGAACCTGCTCGATCCGCTCGTCCCCGGCGAGAATCCCACCGTGGGACCGCCGATGCCCGGTTTCGACGAGTACCTGCTGGACTCGTACCTGCAACCCGTCGCCGGCGGCGCGGTGGGGGAGCTGTACCTCGCCGGACCGGGTCTGGCGCGAGGGTATGCGGGACAACCCGGCCTGACCGCGACGCGTTTCGTCGCCGACCCCCTCGGCGCACCGGGGCGCCGGATGTACCGCACGGGGGACCTGATGCGCTGGACCCGCACCGCGGCGGGCGCCGAGCCCGTCTACGTCGGGCGCAGTGACTTCCAGATCCAGCTGCGCGGTCTGCGCATCGAGCTCGAGGAGGTCGAGGCGGCACTGCTCCGGCATCCGGCCGTCGCCCAAGCGGTGGTCATGGTGCGTGACGACGGTAGCGGCGACCGGCTGGTCGGATATGTGGTGCCCACCGGGACCGTTCCGATCGAGGCGCCCGAGATCCTGCATTTCGCGGCCACCGGGCTGCCGCGGTACATGGTCCCGTCGGTGATCGTCGTGCTACCGGGCCTGCCCGTCACCCCGAGCGGGAAGGTGGACAGGTCGGCGTTACCGGCGGCCGCGCCGGTCGGGGCTGCCTACCGGGCGCCGCGCACACCGACCGAAGGTGCCGTGGCCCGCGCGTTCGCCTCCGTCCTCGAACGCGACCGGATCGGGATCGACGACAACTTCTTCGACCTCGGCGGCAACTCGCTCGCCGCGACCGCCGTGGCATCGAAGCTGCGCAGCGAGCTGGGCCGGGAAGTTCCCCTGTCCCTGGTCTTCCTCGACCCCACACCGGCCGGCCTCGCGGATCGCCTCGACGAGCCGACGGCGACCACTGCCCCGACGACCGGGATGTTCGATGTGCTGATCCCCCTGCGAGGGCACGGTCACCGCCCACCGGTGTTCTGCGTACATCCCGCGATCGGCTTGTCCTGGGTGTACGCGGGACTGCTGCGCCACCTGCCGGATCGGCCGGTGTACGGGCTGCAACTGCCGTACCTCTCGGGCGGACCCCTCGACGCGACGCCCGCCGAACTGGCGCACCGCTACGTCGAGGAGATGCGGGCCGTGCAACCGCAAGGTCCCTACACCGTGCTCGGCTGGTCCCAGGGCGGACTGATCGCCCACCACATGGGTGTCGAACTGCGCGCCGCGGGGGAGACCGTCGACCTGGTCGTCCTCGACTACTACCCCCTCGAACGCGAACGACGTGTCCACACCCACGCGGAACTGCTGGCGGGCCTGGGCATCGAACTGCCCAGCGCGACGCCGGACGAGATGACCTCCGAACAGCTGCTCGACGCGGTGAACCGCAGTCTCGGGCACGAGACCGGACTGTCCACCGCCGACCTGGAGCGGATCCTCACGGCCTACGCGCACGTCCATCGGGCCGCGCCGACACTCGATCTGCGATGTTTCGACGGCGACCTGCTGTTCGTCGCCGCGGCGCGATCGCTCGGCACGGACGACGGTGCGTCACCGGCCCTGTGGCGGCCGTGGGTGTCCGGCACGATCACCGAGCACACGATCGACTGCGACCATCTGGAGATGATGACCCCGGCCGTGCTCGCCGTCCTCGGCCCGATTCTGGCCGACTATCTCGTCGCCGGATCCTGATCCGGCTCGACGACGGCGTCGAGCGCCGAACCGGCGGGCTCGGGGAGTCGAGCCTCGAGCAACAGCCCGGCGAGACCGAGCGCGATGCACACCCCGGTGATCACCATCAGCCGCGGATCGGTCTGCCCGGTCAGGGCGTCGCCGAGGAGTACGACCGCCACGGTGCCCGGCAGGATGCCCACGACCGTCGCGAGTGTGTAGGGGACGAGACGGACCGCCGAGACGGCGCAGCAACAGTTCACGACGAAGAACGGGGCGGCGGCGATCAGCCGCAGGGAGCCGACCGCGAGCCATCCGCGGCGTGCCAGCCGCAGATCGATCGCTTTCGCCGCCGGGTGCGTGAGGCGCGATTCCACGGCCTTGCGTCCGACGGCCCGCACGAGCAGGAACGCCAGGACGGCGCTGACCGTGGAGGCGGCGACCGTTACGCCGATACCGACGGCACTGCCGAACAGCACGCCGGCGCTGAGGGTGAACACCGTGCGCGGAATCGGGGCGATCGTGACCAGGGCGTGGACGGCGAAGAACGCCAGGACAATTGCCGGGCCGTGCACCGATTCCGACCACTCCCGGATCTGGGCGATCGTCGGATGCGGCACCACGAGAGCTACGACGACGAGAGCCGCCACCAGGCCCAGGATGCCGAGCACTCTGCGGTCTGCGGCAAGCCTCGTCACGAGCGTCCACACTACCGGCCGGGCGGTCTCTTGCATCCCCGCGAGCAGAGTGACGAAGGCGGCACGATAACGTTCCGATCGAGGACGTCGTTATCGAGCGCTAGAAAAACTGTGGTGATCCCCACAACGATCGCGCGATGTGCGGGGATAGCATCACACCGAAGGCAACCTACCCATTTCGAGGTCGCCCACCTCCGGCCGACAACGCCGTCCGTACAAAGCCTGCAAACCCGCAGTAGGAGGAATCGCCCGTGTCATTAGCTGCAGAAGCCGAGGATGCCGCGCGCGCATATGCGCAGTGGCAGGACGCGGTGGCGGGGGTGCTGGCCAAGTCCCGACGTGTCGACCCGGCCGAACTCGGACCCGAGCCGCAGCGTCTGCTCGAGACCACGACCTACGACGACGTCACCGTCGCGCCGCTGTACGGCGTCCGCGACGAGCGCGACGAAGCGCCGCTGCCCGGTGAGTTCCCGTTCGTCCGCGGCGGCTCGTCCACGCGCGACGTCAACACCGGCTGGCTCGTCGACGTCCGGTTCACCGGCACCGACGCGGCCTCGGTCAACGAGCGCATCCTCGACGCGCTGAACAACGGCGTCAGCTCGGTGTGGCTCGGTCTCGGCGCCGGCGCGGTCCCCGTGGACGCGCTCGACACCGCGCTCAACGGTGTGCTCCTCGACCTCGCGCCGGTCCGTCTCGACGCCGGTGCCGACGCGGTCGCAGCGACCACCGCCGTGTACTCCGTGCTCGACAATCGCACCGATATCGAGGACCGCGCCGCCGTGCGCATCTTCCTCGGTGCAGCGCCGCTCACCAGCGCGTTCTCCGAGCGTCCCGACGTATCTCTCGACGAGGCCGTCGAGCTGGCACGGGCCGCCGCCGACCGCACCGAAGCGATGCGTGCCCTCACCGTGGACGGCACCGCCTTCCACAACGCCGGTTCGTCCGACGCCGAAGAACTCGGTGCCGCGATCGCCGCCGGCCTCGATTATGTGCGAGCACTCGTCGACGCCGGGGTTCCCGTTGCGGCCGCGCTCGGTCAGCTCGAGTTCCGTCTCGCCGCGACCGACGACCAGTTCCAGACCATCGCCAAGTTCCGCGCGGGTCGTCAGGTGTGGGCGCGCGTCGCCCAGGTCGCCGGTGCCCCCGAGGCCGGCAACGCTCCGCAGCACGCCGTGACCTCCGCGGCGATGATGGCCCAGCGCGATCCGTGGGTGAACATGCTGCGCACGACCCTCGCCGCGTTCGGCGCGGGTGTCGGTGGCGCCGACGCCGTCACGGTCCTGCCGTTCGACTCCGCACTGCCGGCCGGTGTGCTCGAGGTGTCCGAGGCGTTCTCCGCCCGGATCGCCCGCAACACCCAGCTGCTGCTGCTCGAGGAGTCCAACCTCGGGCGCGTTCTCGATCCCGCCGCTGGTTCCTGGTACGTCGAGGAACTGACCGCGCAGATCGCAGAGAAGGCATGGGGCTTCTTCCAGGAGATCGAGGCGGCCGGTGGCTACCGCGCCGCTCTCGAGGCAGGGCTGATCGCCGAGCGTGTCGCGCAGACGCGTGCCCGCCGCGAGTCCGACATCGCGCACCGCACGTTCTCGGTGACCGGGGTCAACGAGTTCCCGAACCTGGCCGAGAAGCCGCTGCCGGTCGGTGTCGCCGAGGCCGGCGCGTCCCCCGCGCGGTACGCCGCACCGTTCGAGGCGCTGCGCGACCGCTCGGACACCTACCTGGCCTCGCACGGTGCCCGCCCGCGGGTGCTGCTCGCCCCGCTCGGGCCGATCGCCGAACACAACGTACGGGCGACCTTCGCGACGAACCTGCTCGCCGCCGGTGGCATCGAAGCGGTCAATCCCGGACCGCTCGATCTCGACGCCGACCTGTCGTCCCTGGTGGGCGACACCGGAACGTCCGTCGCCGTGCTGTGCGGCACCGACACCCGCTACGGCGAGCAGGCCGGTACGGCCACCTCTGCGCTGCGTGCGGCGGGGATCACGACGGTGCTGCTGGCCGGACCCGAGAAGGCCGTGAAGGACGCGCAGGGGGACGATCGTCCGGACGGCTTCCTCACCGCGCGCATCGACGCCGTCGCCGCCCTCACCGACCTGCTGAACACTCTGGGAGCGTAAGTGAGCATCGAACACGAAATCGGCAGCTTCGCCGACGTCCCGTTGACGGACCCGGCCGCGCCGGCGCCCACCGCTCCCACCGCGGAGCAGGCCGCCGCGCTCGTCGAGTCCGTCGCCGAGGCGAACAACTACAGCACCGAGGACGTCGTGTGGTCGACGCCCGAGGGCATCGACGTCAAGCCGGTCTACACCAAGGCCGACCGCGACGCCGTCGTCGCCGAGGGCTACCCGCTCGGCAGCTACCCGGGTCTGGCCCCGTTCGTGCGCGGGCCGTACCCGACGATGTACGTGAACCAGCCGTGGACCATCCGGCAGTACGCCGGCTTCTCCACCGCCGCCGAGTCCAACGCCTTCTACCGGCGCAACCTCGCCGCCGGTCAGAAGGGCCTGTCGGTGGCCTTCGACCTGGCCACGCACCGCGGCTACGACTCCGATCACCCGCGTGTACAGGGTGACGTCGGTATGGCCGGTGTCGCGATCGACTCGATCCTCGACATGCGTCAGTTGTTCGACGGCATCGATCTGTCGCAGGTGTCTGTGTCGATGACCATGAACGGCGCGGTGCTGCCGATCCTGGCGCTGTACGTCGTGGCGGCGGAGGAGCAGGGCGTCAAGCCCGAGCAGCTGGCCGGAACCATCCAGAACGACATTCTGAAGGAGTTCATGGTCCGCAACACCTACATCTACCCGCCGAAGCCGTCGATGCGGATCATCTCCGACATCTTCGCGTACACCTCGGCGAAGATGCCGCGCTTCAACTCGATCTCGATCTCCGGCTACCACATCCAGGAAGCCGGCGCGACGGCCGACCTCGAGCTCGCGTACACCCTCGCGGACGGCATGGAGTACATCCGCGCCGGACTCGACGCCGGCATGGACGTCGACAAGTTCGCGCCGCGCCTGTCGTTCTTCTGGGCGATCGGCATGAACTTCTTCATGGAGGTCGCGAAGCTGCGCGCAGGTCGCCTGCTGTGGAGCGAGCTCGTCGAGAAGTTCGGGGCGAAGAACCCGAAGTCGAAATCGCTGCGCACCCACTCGCAGACCTCCGGCTGGTCGCTCACCGCACAGGACGTCTTCAACAACGTCGCCCGCACGTGCGTCGAGGCGATGGCCGCGACCCAGGGCCACACCCAGTCGCTGCACACCAACGCGCTCGACGAGGCGCTGGCACTGCCCACCGACTTCTCGGCGCGCATCGCCCGCAACACCCAGCTGCTGCTGCAGCAGGAGTCGGGCACCACGCGGCCCATCGACCCGTGGGGCGGCTCGCACTACGTCGAGTGGCTCACCCACGAGCTGGCCGACAAGGCCCGCGCCCACATCGCCGAGGTCGAGGCCGCCGGCGGTATGGCGCAGGCGATCTCGGAGGGCATCCCGAAGCTGCGCATCGAGGAGGCGGCCGCCCGCACCCAGGCGCGCATCGACTCCGGTCGTCAGCCCGTCATCGGCGTCAACAAGTACCAGGTGACCGAGGACCACGAGATCGAGGTCCTCAAGGTCGAGAACTCGCGTGTGCGGGCCGAGCAGCTGGCCAAGCTCGAGCAACTGCGCGCCGACCGGGACGAGGAGGCCACCCGCGCCGCCCTCGACGCGCTCACCCGCGCCGCCGGTGCGCAGAGCCAGGGTCTCGACAACAACCTGCTCGCGCTGGCCATCGACGCGGCCCGCGCGAAGGCCACCGTCGGTGAGATCTCGGACGCCCTGGAGAAGGTCTACGGCCGCCACCAGGCCGAGATCCGTACGATCAGCGGCGTGTACCGCGACGAGGCCGGCAAGGCCACCAACATCACCGCCGCAACCGAACTGGTCGAGAAGTTCGCCGAGGAGGAGGGTCGTCGCCCCCGCATCCTCGTCGCGAAGATGGGCCAGGACGGTCACGACCGAGGCCAGAAGGTGATCGCCACGGCCTTCGCCGACCTCGGATTCGACGTCGACGTGGGACCGCTGTTCCAGACCCCCGAAGAGGTCGCCCAGCAGGCGGCCGACAACGACGTGCACGTCGTCGGCGTGTCGTCGTTGGCCGCGGGTCACCTGACGCTGGTCCCTGCCCTCAAGCAGGCGCTGGCCGAGGTGGGCCGCGAGGACATCATGATCGTCGTCGGTGGTGTCATCCCGCCGGGCGACTTCGACGAGCTCTACGCGGCGGGTGCGGCGGCGATCTTCCCGCCCGGCACCGTGATCGCGGATGCGGCGACCGGTCTGCTGACCAAGCTCGCCGCGCAGCTCGGCCACCACCTCGGAGGCTGACGGCGGCATGAGCGACTCCTCGGTCGGCGCCGCGCAGACCCGCCGACGGCAGATCGACGTCGACGCCCTCGCCGAGGCCGTGCTCGCCAACGAGCGGGCCGGCCTCGCGCGGGCCATCACGTTGGTCGAGTCGACCCGCGACGACCATCGGGAGCGGGCGCAGCAGTTGCTGCTGCGCCTGCTTCCCAACGCGGGCAACGCGATTCGTGTCGGTATCACCGGTGTGCCCGGTGTCGGCAAGTCGACCTTCATCGACGCGCTCGGCATGCATCTGCTCGAGCAGGGGCATCGGGTCGCGGTGCTGGCCGTCGACCCGTCGTCGACCCGCACGGGTGGTTCGATCCTCGGCGACAAGACACGGATGGCGCGGCTCGCGGTGCAGCGGGACGCCTACATCCGCCCGTCGCCCTCGGCCGGCACGCTCGGCGGGGTCGCGAAGGCCACCCGCGAGACGATGGTGCTGCTCGAGGCTGCCGGTTTCGACGTGATCCTCGTCGAGACCGTCGGTGTCGGACAGTCCGAGGTGACCGTCGCGAACATGGTCGACACCTTCTGCTTCCTGACCTTGGCCCGCACCGGCGACCAGCTGCAGGGCATCAAGAAGGGCGTGCTCGAACTCGCCGACCTCGTTGCCGTCAACAAGGCCGACGGGGAGTTCGAACGCGACGCGCGGGTCGCCGCCCGCGAACTCGCCGGCGCGATGCGCATGGTGCATCCGCACGACGCGATCTGGAAGCCGCCGGTGATCACCATGAGCGGCATGACCGGCAACGGTCTGGACACCTTCTGGGACACTGTGCTCGAGCACAAGAAAGTGCTCACCGAGGCGGGCATGTTCGACGAGAACCGGCGCCGTCAGCAGGTGGACTGGACGTGGACGATGGTGCACGACCAGCTGTTGCGTCGTCTCGAGACCTCCCCGCGCGTGCGGGCGATCCGCAAGGACGTCGAGGCCGGGGTGCGCGACGGTTCGCTGACCGCCGCACTCGCCGCGCAACGCCTGCTCGACGCCTTCGACGGGGTGCACGACCCAGGAACGTCCGGCGAGGACTCCTGATCCCGTGAGCCGCCGCACGATCGCCGTCACCGTTCTCGGTGCGTTCGCGATCGTCGCGGCGGCTCATCTCGTTTTCAGGTTCTCGCGCCCGATTCGGCGTTCACCGACGTTTCGCAGTGGTTCCTCATGCCGCTGCTCGCGCTCGGACTCGTTCTCGTCACGTCCGCACCGCGCGACCGGCTGGTCGTGGGCACGCTTGTGGCACTGGGAGTCTCATGGTTGGGGGACAGCGCACCCGACCTCGTCGACGGTGATGCCGCGTTCCTGGTGCTGGTGGGTCTCGTCCTGTGCGCCCAGCTCACCTACATCGTCGCGTTCCGGCCGCACCGGCGGTCGAGCGTGCTGCGGACCCGCCCATGGGTGGTCGGTCTCTACACCTTCGCAGTGTTCGCCATGGTCGCCGTGTGCGCTTCGGCGGCAGGGATTCTCGTCGTCCCGGTGGCGATCTACGCGTCGTGCGTCGGGGAGTAGTTCGAGACCGCCGGTTTCGAGGTCGCTCGCCGACGGGACGTTGCCGGATCCCGGTGGCAGGACGATCTCCACCGACCGGATCTCGTCGAGGTTGGTGACGCTGTCCGGGGTCTCCCATGCGCAGTAGACGCTGTACTCGTCCACGCCGCTCGAGGAGCGCAGGCTCAGTGCCGCTCGATGTAGGGGGCGACGGCGGGCGCGACATCGTCGCACGAGTCGAAGCGGGCGAGGATGTCGCTGCCGAGGCCGGTCGGTTCGCTGACGGTGTCGGCGTCGAAGGTGGTGGTGTCGGAGGCTGCGGAGTCGGCGTCCGAGGCGGTGTCGGAGGTGGCGTCGTCGCCGGAGGAGCACGCTCCGAGGAGCAGGGCGCCGGCGAGGGTCGCGGATGCGACGGCGTATCGGGGCAGATTCCCACGGCGCATCGTAGCGTCCGTACGAGTTGTACGTGATCTTGGTTCTGCCCGGGCGGTCGAGGGCTGCGACAGCGTGCGTTACAGCCCGAGAAGCTGCTTGGCGACCGTCACGGCACTGCCGGATCGAGGACCATCGCGGCATCGCGGCCGCCGACGGTGATCGACACGCATGCCTGGGGGAGTTCGACGCCGGCCGCGGTGAAGGCGGTGCCGGGCCATGTCGATCGGCATGCTGTGCGCGAATCCGCCGGCCGCTTCGATGGCGGGATCGGGAAGCACCACCGCACGCGGGCATAACCGCGATATCAGGCCCCGTCGGGAGTCCGTGGTGACGTGGTGGAATTCAGGCGAGTTTCGTTGTGTCCGGGCACCTCCCGAGGCTCCGGACGGGCCCCGGGGAGAGGCGTCGCGTCGGTACCTTCGAGCAGTGCCGCCGGCGTCGGCTGCGCCAGCGGTTCGAGCGAACCGCTCTTCTCCGCGGGGGTGAGGCGCGAACGCTTCCAGGACACGATCAGCAGCGTGAGCCACGCAGCGACGATGGCGAGGTAGAGCACCGCCAGCGCCGCGCCGGAGAGGTCGACAGTCTTGGCGAGCTTGTGCGCGTTGGTCAGCACGATGACACCGCCGACGCCGGTACCGAGCAGCGTCGCAGGGACGCGGCTGACCAGCCAGGCCGCGACCGGCGCCGCGAGGGCACCGCCGAGCGCGAGACCGGCGACGATAACGAGATTGCCGAGGGAGTCGTGGCCGAGCCCGAACAGGAAGCCGACGCTCGCCGCGACCGCGACGAGGAACTCCGACGCGCTCACCGAACCGATCACGGTGCGCGGTGCCGTCTTACCGCGGGAGAGCAGGGTGCTGGTGGTGATCGGTCCCCAGCCGCCACCACCGCTCGCGTCGATGAAGCCGCCGAAGAAGCCCAGAGGCGACAGGAATTTCGCGGTGTGCGGGGAGGTGCGGGCGTGGGCGACCGCAGGGGGTCGTACCGAGAAGCGCAACGCGACGTATACGCCGATGGCCAGAAGGATTCCGGCGGTCACCGGTTCGGCGGCCTCGGTGGACAGTCCCGACAGCACGGTCGCGCCGAGGAAGGCGCCGATGGCACCGGGAACACCGAGTCGCAGCACGACCTTCCAGTCGATGTTGCGGAACCGCCAGTGCGAGGCACCGGAGACGAGGGTGGTTCCGACCTCGGCGAGGTGCACGGCGGCGCTCGCGTGCGCCGGACCGACACCGCTGAACAGCAGCAGGGTGGTCGCGGTGACACCGAAGGCCATGCCGAGTGCGCCGTCGACGAGCTGTGCGCCGACACCGACGAGCGTGAAGATGAGCAGATTGAACATGCGTTGGCTCCGAAAGCTGGAAGAACCCGAAAAGTTGGACGAGCGGCGAAGCGCTCAGCAACACTCCCGGGTGCAACACAGACAATCGAAGCAGGCGCCGCGACGGGTCGGCCAGAACGGCATGAGCGCGAGACGAGCGGCCGGAGCCATCTCGGTACTCGTCGCAGCCATGGTCACGTCCTCAGGTCTCGTTCCGCGCGCGGATCGTTCGGTCCGGTCGAGCATAGCCCGTCGAAGCGACGGAGCCACACTCGGCGGGCCCGGCGCGCCGATCGGGCGCGCCGGAGGCGAGGTCAGCCGAGGCGGCGCGCGGAGATCTCGAAACCGGCCGTGCGGAGCCGTTCGGTCAGCACGTCCCCGAAGGCCACCGCGGGGGTGAGGACACCGCCACCGGCGTGCAGGGCCGCGCCGCCGAGGGCGAGCGAGAGGGCGGACTCGCCGAGCATCACGGCCGTGGCCTTGTAACCTGGGTCGCCCTGCGCGGAGAACCGCGCGGTGTAGCGAGCTCCCGATTCGGTCGAAGCGTACAGATCCACCGTGAAGTAACCGTTCTCGCGGGTCTCCTCCGACGGTCCCTCACCGGGCGCGGGCAGGAGCTTGTCGAGGACGAACCGCGTGGGCGGGAACGACAGGCCGGCGGCGAGGGCTCCCGTGCCGAGTCCGACGAGCCCGGCGAGGACGGGGGAGAGCGGTGAGGAGCCGACACTCATCACCTCCCGGTAGCGGAACCGGCGTCCGTAGGCCCAGTCGCGCAACGCGTTGCTGCGTCGCACGATGCGGGTGTTGTAGGAGGCCATCACGAACGGTGCGAGCCGCCCCGAAATCTCCGGCGCCACGGATTTGCCGTCGACGAACGCGAAGTCGTTCTGGCGACCGAGATCGGGTTCCCGAGCCCGATCGGGGGACAGCGAGTACGGGCGCGCGGCGATCTTCCGTGCGGCGGCATCCTTGCGGACCGCGTCGAGCTGTTGCCGGAGCGAATCGATGGTTCCGCCGCTCACCCCGCCGCGGAAGGAGCCGAGCACGA
The DNA here is from genome assembly GCF_001886355.1 of Rhodococcus sp. 2G. Taxonomy (NCBI): domain Bacteria; kingdom Bacillati; phylum Actinomycetota; class Actinomycetes; order Mycobacteriales; family Nocardiaceae; genus Rhodococcus; species Rhodococcus sp. 2G. The sequence continues at coordinate 1,606,543 of NZ_CP018063.1, forward strand.
AGGTCGTGTCGGTGAGCGGCAGGTTGCCGTCGGCCTCCGCGGCGCGGTAGAGCGCATGGACGCCGAGGTCGGACGGGACGGAGTCGAAACCGCACGAGTGGACTATGCGGGCGCCGGTGCGCCGGGCCACGTCGTCGAAGCGGTCGATGCTCTCGCGGTGGAAGAGCACCTCGCCGGTGAGGTCGACGTAGTCGGTGCCGGCCTCGGCGCACGCCTGCACGAGCGGCAGCCCGTACGTGGCGTAGGGACCGACGGTCGTGATCACCACGCGGGTGGACTCGGCGAGCGCGGTCAGCGAGGCGGGATCGTCGGCGTTCGCCTCGATCAGCCGCCAGTCGGTTCCGAGGTCGGCGGCGAGCTTCTCGAGTTTGGTGCGTGAACGTCCTGCGAGTCCGACGGCGACGCCGTCGGGGAGGTTCTCGGCGAGATAGGCGGCGGTGAGGCGCCCGACGAAGCCGGTGGCGCCGTAGATAACGATGTCGAGATCCCGGGAGACAGTCATGCCCCTCACCCTACTCAGGAGTAAGTCTCGGGGGCGACCTTCGTCACACGGATCCGGCGCCACAGCACCACCCACGAGATGAGTACGGCGAGCGCGGCGAGGGCGCGGACCGCGCCGAGCGCGGACTCCGGGTAGATCACCCCGGTGAGGTAGTGATCGATGAATCCGCTCGGCGGCAGACCTTCCTGGCCGGCCTCGCGGCGTGCCCAGTTCTCCACCGCGGTCAGCGGGCAGTCGAACCCCACGGCCACCGAGGTCGCTCCCCACACCACCGCGACGACGTGCGCGACGATCGTGCGGGGCCACCGCCACGCGAGGAAACCACCGAACGCGACGTAGAGCACGAAGAGCAGATGCACGAAGGCCGTGAGGTCGGCGACCACCCGGAACGCCATGTGCCCAGGGTAGAACGAACGGCCTCGGAACGAACGCGGTTGCCGGAGGGCGGGCGGTGCCTCAGCCGGCCTTGATGACGAGCACCGGCACCGACGACTCGGTGATCAGCCGCTGCACCGCCCGCTCGACGAGGAACTTGCCGGTCGCGGTGCGCCCGCGGCTGCCGATGACCACGCGTTCGGCGCCGCTGCGCGCAAGCAGTTCGACGGTCGTGCCGACCGGATCGCCGTCGTGGACGGCCGAGAGCAACTCCCAGCCGTCGGTACCGGCCACCTCGCTCACCTGTGCCCGCACGCCTTCCACCTCGTCGGGTTCGTCGAGCGGGTGGAGCACCACCAGCGACTGCTGCCGGTCGGCGGCCTCCCGCACCGCGGCCTGCAGAGCGATCCGGCCTTCGAGGGTATCGGCGTGAACGACAGCGACAGTCATGACTCTCCTCGTGCGGGCCTGCGGGGACGTTATCCATTATCGCCGCGGCCCGGAGAGTGGGCCACGATCCACGGTGTGGAACCGGTCTCCCCAAATCACGGGGTCCGGATCACCGGGTCCGGATCACCAGGGTGCCGGGCGGAAGTCCTTGAGGAAGCATCCGTACAGGTCCGTGCCGGCCTCGCCCTGGACGATCGGGTCGTAGACGCGGGCGGCGCCGTCCACGAGATCGAGCGGGGCGTGGAATCCCTCCTCGGCCAGCCGCATCTTGGTGTGGTGCGGCCGTTCGTCGGTGATCCACCCGGTGTCGACGGCGGTCATGAGGATGCCGTCGGTGAGCATCTCCTCGGCGCTGGTGCGGGTGAGCATGTTCAGCGCGGCCTTGGCCATGTTGGTGTGCGGATGCCCGGCGCCCTTGTAGCGGCGACCCCCGAACTGCCCTTCCATCGCGGAGACGTTCACGACGTACTTGCGGCGGGCCGGGGACGCGGCGAGCGCCGGACGCAGACGGTTGACGAGGATGAACGGCGCCACCGAGTTGCACAGCTGCACCTCGAGCAGTTCCAGCGGCTCGACCTCGCCGACGGTCTGGACCCAGCTGTTGGTGTGCACGAGATCCGGCAGCAGGCCACCGGCGTCGACGGCGACGCCGGCCGCGACCCGCTCGGGTGTCGCCGATCCGGCCACCAGTGCCAGCGAGGTCAACGAGTGCGCCGACAACTCGGCCGGCAGCGACCCGGCCAGAGCGGCCGGATGGGCGTCCGAGGGCTTGCCGAAGGTCAGGACCTCGGGGCGCGGACCGGCGGGCAGCGGATCGGCCTCCGCCTCGGCCAGCGCCGAGTAGGCACCGGGGGAGCGGCGCACCGTCTGCGCGGCGTTGTTGATGAGGATGTCCAGCGGACCCTGCGCGGCCACATCGTCGGCGAGGGCGACCACCTGGGCGGGATCACGCAGGTCGATGCCGACGATGCGCAGCCGGTGCAGCCAGTCGCCGCTGTCCTCCATCGCGGTGAAGCGGCGGATCGCGTCGTTGGGGAACCGCGTGGTGACGGTGGTGTGAGCGCCGTCGCGCAGCAACCGCAATGCGATGTACATGCCGATCTTGGCGCGACCGCCGGTGAGCAGGGCGCGACGGCCCCGCAGATCGGTGCGCGCGTCGCGTTTTGCGTGGTTCTCCTCGGCGCACGTCGGGCACAACTGGTGATAGAAGGCGTCGACGCGGGTGTACTTGTCCTTGCAGATGTAGCAGTGCCGCGGACGCAGCAGCGTTCCCGCGCTTGCACCGCGAGTCGACGACGCCAGCGGGAGTCCGGCGGTCTCGTCGTCGATGCGGGTGGGGGAGGCGGTGGCGGTCGCGGACAGCACCTGACGGTCGGCGTCGACGCGCTGCTTGCGGGCCTCGTTGCGGCGCAGCCGCTTGAACTTCTTGAACATGTGCCCCACGGCCCGCTGCACGGCGATCGCGTCGGGATGTTCGGCGTCGAGGCCCGCTGCCTGGTCGAGCACCCGCAGACAGGTGGCCAGGTCGTCGGGGTCGATGCGGGTGAAGCTGTCGGTGGCGGGTTCGGCGGTGGTGTCGCTGTGGGGGTTCATCTGCCTTTTTCCGTGTGCTGCTGTATGCCCGATCGTATCGGGCAGGATGATCGTGTCCGAATTCCCGTGCAGGTACCGGAGGAACGATGAGCCCGAGCTCCCCCTTGTCCAAGAAGAAGTTCGCCGAACTGAGCCGCCCCCAGCAGGTGCTGGTGGTCCTGCTCGCGGTGGTGCAGTTGTCGCTCGCCGTCGCGGCCTGGGCCGATCTGGCGAGGCGACCGGCCGACAAGATCAACGGCAGCAAGCTGCGCTGGACGCTGACCATCGCGGTGAACTTCTTCGGCCCGATCCGGTACTTCCGCAAGGGCCGCCGGGACTGAGCGGACCCCGGACGAACCGAAGGCCCCGAACCGATATCGGTTCGGGGCCTTCGGGTTTCGGGGTGTCCGAGGGGGGACTTGAACCCCCACGTCCGTTAATAGGACACTAGCACCTCAAGCTAGCGCGTCTGCCATTCCGCCACTCGGACCGACGCCCACACGGGGCATGTCGGTAGAACCCGCTCCCGCGGGCGCTGAAGAAACAGTAGCGCATGGGGCGTCCGATCCCCAAAACGGCACTTCAGGCGCGCTCGCGGCACTCGACGCGCCTCGCGCGGATCCGCTCGCTTGTTCGTCATCCGCTGCAGCACGTTGCCGCAGCGGATGACGAATGCGGTATCGGTTGTCGCCCGCTCGATCTTCTCCCGACAACGACGAAGGCCCCGAACATGATGTTCGGGGCCTTCGTCGTCTGTCTCGACTCAGAGTGTCCGAGGGGGGACTTGAACCCCCACGTCCGTTAATAGGACACTAGCACCTCAAGCTAGCGCGTCTGCCATTCCGCCACTCGGACCTGGTGCTCGCGCCCACTCGTCGTGGGCGCTGTGAAAGAGTAACCCACCACGCTCACGGTCCCAAATCGCCACCTCCACCTGCGGTGATCCGAACTGTCGAGATGGTGGACGGGCGGTGGTAGACATACGACCATGGCCATTGACACGAGCGCCCACCAGCCGTCCCGGGCGGAGGAGGAGGTCGTCGACCTCGTCTCCCGCCTCATCCGGTTCGACACCTCGAACACCGGCGAACCCACCACTACCCGCGGCGAACGCGAATGCGCCGAGTGGGTGGCCTCCGTGCTCGAGGAGGTCGGCTACGAGACGACCTACGTCGAATCCGGAGCGCCGGGCCGCGGCAACGTCTTCGCGCGGCTGCCCGGCTCCGACCCGAGCCGCGGTGCCCTCATGCTCCACGGCCACCTCGACGTTGTGCCGGCTGAGGCCGCGGACTGGAGCGTGCACCCGTTCTCCGGGGCCATCGAGAACGGTTACGTGTGGGGACGCGGCGCGGTCGACATGAAGGACATGGTCGGCATGATGATCGCCGTCGCCCGTTACTTCAAGGTCGAGAACATCGTGCCCCCGCGCGATCTGGTGTTCGCGTTCGTCGCCGACGAGGAGGCCGGAGGCAAGTTCGGTTCGCAGTGGCTGGTCGAGCACCGGCCCGAGCTGTTCGAGGGCGTGACCGAGGCCGTGGGGGAGGTCGGCGGGTTCTCCCTGACCGTGCCGCGTCCCGACGGCACCGAACGTCGCCTGTACATGGTCGAGACGGCCGAGAAGGGCATGCGCTGGATGCGCCTGACCGCCACGGGTGTCGCCGGGCACGGCTCCTTCCTGCACGAGGACAACGCCGTCACCGTCCTCTCCCGCGCGGTGGCCCGGCTCGGATCCCACACCTTCCCTCTGGTCGTCAACGATTCCGTGGCCGAGTTCCTCTCCGCCGTGAGCGAGGAGACCGGGCTGGACTTCGACCCGGCCTCGCCCGATCTCGAGGGGGCGCTCGCCAAGCTCGGGTCGATCGCCCGCATCGTGGGCGCGACCCTGCGCGACACCGCGAACCCCACGATGCTCGACGCCGGGTACAAGGCCAACGTCATCCCGCGCACCGCGCACGCCGTCGTCGACTGCCGTATCCTGCCGGGCCGGCTCGCCGAGTTCGAACGCACTGTCGACGAGCTGATCGGGCCCAATGTCACCAGGGAGTGGATCACCGGTCTCGAGCCGTACGAGACCACCTTCGACGGCGACCTCGTCGACGCGATGAACGCGGCGATCCTCGCGCACGACCCGATCGGCCGGACCGTGCCGTACATGCTCTCGGCCGGCACCGACGCCAAGGCGTTCGCCAAGCTCGGCATCCGCTGCTTCGGTTTCGCGCCGCTGCAGTTGCCGCCCGATCTGGACTTCGCCGCGCTGTTCCACGGTGTCGACGAGCGTGTCCCCGTCGAGGCACTGCGCTTCGGCACCCGGGTCATGGAACACTTCCTCATGCACGCCTAGAACACACGAAACCGCCACGAAAGGACCGGAATGGCTTTCGATTACGACCCGTACACGTTCCTGCCCGAGCTGCCCATCTTCGAGGTGACCAGCGCGGACTTCGCCGAGGGCGAGGAATGGAAACTCCCGCAGGCCAGCGGTGCGTTCGGAATCCCCGGGGGCGGCGACGTCTCCCCGCAGCTGTCCTGGTCGGGTTTCCCCGCCGAGACGAAGAGCTTCGTCGTCACGGTGTTCGATCCGGACGCCCCCACGGCGTCGGGTTTCTGGCACTGGGCCGTCGCGAACATCCCGGCCTCGGTCACGGAACTTCCGACGGGTGCGGGTAGCGCCGACTCGAATGCTCTTCCGGAGCAGGCCGTGACCCTGCGCCACGACGGCGGAGCCCACGGGTTCATCGGTGCCGCTCCGCCGGCCGGACACGGCCACCACCGCTACATCGTCGCGGTGCACGCACTCGACGTCGAGGTGCTCGAGGGTGTCACGCCCGAGTCGAGCCCGGCCTTCCTCGGCTTCAACGTCTTCGGGCACGCCATCGCCCGCGGTCTGCTGACCGGCACCTACGAGGTGCGCTGACAGGTCGTGACGGACGGGGCCCGGGTCGAGTACGACCCGGGCCCCGTCCGTTGCAGGTCACACTCGTGTGCTGGCGCCCACCGCGTCGGCGATGGAGCGGTAGCCGTGCGCGCGCAGCTTGCGGGCGATACCGCGGTTGATGCGCCGCGCCCAGAACGGACCGCCGTAGATGAAGCCGGTGTAAACCTGGACCAGCGACGCGCCGGCGAGGATGCGCTCGAACGCCTGCTCCGTGGTTTCGATGCCACCCACCGAGATCAGGGTGAGGCGATCGCCGACCCGCGTGCGCAGCCGGCGCAGCACCTCGAGGGACCGCTCGGCGACCGGGGCGCCCGACAGGCCGCCCGCGCCGATCTCCTCGATGCGGCTCTGCGGGGTGTTCAATCCGTCGCGGCGGATGGTGGTGTTGGTGGCGACGATGCCGGCGAGCCCGAGTTCGAGCGCCAGGTCGGCCACCGCGTCGACGTCCTCGTCGGACAGATCCGGGGCGATCTTCACGAGCACCGGCACCGTCACGGTGTCCAGCACCGCGACCAGGATCGGGCGCAGCGACTCGACGGCCTGCAGATCCCGCAGGCCGGGGGTGTTGGGGGAGGAGACGTTGACGACCACGAAGTCGGCGAGCGGGCCGAGGAGTCGTGCGCTCTCGGTGTAGTCCTCGGCGGCCTGCTCGGCCGGCACGACCTTCGTCTTACCGATGTTCGCGCCGATGGGAACGGTGCGGCGGCGCTGCCGGAGCCGATTGGCGGCCTCCCCGGCACCGTGGTTGTTGAAGCCCATCCGGTTCACGATCGCCCGGTCCTCGGGGAGGCGGAACAGTCGCGGCTGCGGATTGCCCGGCTGGGCCTGGGCGGTGACGGTGCCGATCTCGGCGAACCCGAATCCGAGCGGACCCCACACGTCGACACCGGTCGCGTCCTTGTCGAAACCGGCCGCCAGACCCACCGGCGTGGGGAACTGCACGCCGAAGACGGTGTTGCGGAGGATGGGGTCGTCGGTGACGAGCACCTTCGCCACCAGGGCGCGCAGCGGCCCGAAGCGAGTCGACCAGCGCATCGCGAGGAAGGCGAGGTGGTGGGCTCGTTCCGGCGGCAACAGGAACATGAGCCGAAGAAGATAGCGGTACACGAACTACTCCCTGCAAGCCCGGTCCACGACGGTCCGGGATCTGTTATCAACCAACGGTGGGTTCGGGGACGTGATGGGCGGTCTTGCGGCGGCGCAGCAGCACCCGCCGGCTCCCGTCCGGATACAGACGCACCCGGGTGAGTTCCCAGCCGTGGAATTCGGCGGAGATCGCCAGACGCATCGACGCGCTCACCCGGGACACGTCCCGGGGCAGCTTGAGCGGCACGTATTCGTAATCGTCGTTGCTGGTGTCCCAACCGACAGGCATCCGGGTCAACCGGCCGAGTCGCTCGTTCGCCATCACTGTCCTTCGATCGGGATCCGTTGCAGTCCGTCACCGGTTGCCGACGCGATCACCAATGCCGCATCGGCCGGATCGACGGCGATCGAATTCGGTTGCCGCACCGTTGCGAAGCGGTGGCGTTCTCGCGGGATCCCGGTCGAAAGATCGTAGCCCACGACCTCGTTGCTGCCCGTCAGAGTCACCCAGATCAGGTCCCGCGTCTCGTCGTAGGTCACAGCGTACGGGGCGGGCCCGACGGGATAACGCTGCCGCAGGACGATCGCGTCGAGGGTGTAGACGAGCAGTTCGTCGCCGGTGGTGTCGGTGATCACGACGCGTCCGAAGGGGTCGGTGGTCAGCTGCGTCGCACCTTCGCCGGCACGCAGCGCGGGCCCGAGATGGGCGTCGGCGAGGTCGAGCTCGGTGAGGGAGGTCTGCCGGCGGTCGAGCGCCGCGACGGCGTCACCGGTGACGGCGAGGGCGTCGACGGAGGCGAGGCCACCGACGGTGGTGGCCACCTCGCCGGATTCGGGGTCGACGACGAGCACGCGGCCGTTGTCGGTGCCCACGGCCCAGCGGCCGTCGGACAGCACGGCCGCCGACGTGGCATTGCCGTCGACCGGGACCTCGGTGATGGTGCCGTCGGCGACGTCGATGCGCAGCACGGCCCCGGACACGGGCGCGAGCACACTGCCCTCGGGGCCGGTCACGACGGTGGCGGCGGACGACGGCAGGCCCACCAGGCGCGGTTCCGTCCCGGGACCGTCGAACGCCATGTCGTCGAACAACGCGACCCGTGCTCCGTCGTCGACGAGCGCGGCGAAGGTACCCGTGGACGGTTCGACGACCAGCGCATCGACCTGCAGGTCGAGCGGACGGACGTCGCCGGCAGGGGACGGGCCGACCTCGGGGGCGGCCGCAGGAGTGGCGGGTTCGATGGTCTGCAGCACGTCCGGGGTGCTCTCCGACGAGCAGCCGGCCAGCACGACCATCGCGATCGCGCCCACCATCGTGACCGCTCGGATCCCCGCTCTGCCCATCGTTGCTCCTCGTCCTCGGATTCGATTCGCACCTGCCGGACGTGCTCCGGCGCCCGGCGCGCCGACCTTCAGTGTTCCTGATGCCGGTCGCGGGGAAGAAATCAGTGGGTCGTCCGACGGGCCGGATGTGATCTGCTGCTCAGGTCTGCGCCGAGGCGGACCGGTCGCGGTTCGGACGTCGCGGCAACACGAGCGGGGTGCCGGTCTCGGGGTGGCGGCCGATCGCCACGGGGTACTGGTAGACGCGGCCGAGGAGCTCTTCGGTGAGGACGTCGCCGGGTGCGCCGTCGGCGACGATGCGTCCCTGTTCGAGCACGCAGACGCGGTCGGCGTAGGCGGCGGCCAACCCGAGATCGTGCAGCACGACGACCACGGCGTGCCCGTCGTCGGCGCGGGCCCGCACGACTTGCATGACCGCCTCCTGGTGGCCGAGGTCCAGTGCCGCGGTGGGTTCGTCGAGCAGCAGCGTCTCGGTGTCCTGGGCCAGCACCCGTGCGAGCGCCACCCGGGCGCGTTCGCCGCCGGACAGCGCGGGGAACGGCCGGTCGGCGAGATGGGCGACGTCGCAGGTCCCGAACGCCTCGGCGACGATGCGATCGTCGTCGTCCTGCCGCGGGGTGCGCGCCCACGCGGCCCGTCCCATCCGCACGACCTGCCGGGCAGTGAACGGGAATCCGACGGTGTGCTGCTGCGGCAGCACCGCCCGACGGCGAGCGAGCGCGATCGACGACCACCGTTCGAGGGGACGGCCCTCGACCTCGACGGTGCCACCGCTGATCGGATGGTCGCCGGACAACGCCGCGAGCAGGGTGGACTTACCCGCTCCGTTGGGGCCGACGAGCGCGACGACCTCGCCGGTGCGCACCTCGAAGTCGATGCCGTGCAGGATCTCCCGCTCTCCGCGCCGCAGTCGCACAGCCACCGCGCGCATCGTCGCGGTGCCGGGCGCCGAGCGGGCCGGGACGGCCGCGTCCGGGGTTCCGAGGGAGCGGGGGAGCAGCCTCATGCCCATCCGCCCTGCTTCGCGCGGGTGCGGCGCAGCATCAGGAAGAAGACCGGGCCGCCGATGAGGGCGGTGATCATGCCGAGCGGCAGGTCGGCGTTCTCGACCAGGGTGCGCGCCCCCAGGTCGGCGGCGAGCAGGACGACCGCGCCGGCGAGCACACTCGCCACGACGAGCACCCGGTGGGCGGGGCCGAGAGCCAGGCGCATCAGGTGCGGCACGACCAGGCCGACGAACATGATGATGCCGGTGAAGGCGGTGGCGCCGCTGACCAGCACGGCGACCGCCAGGATCGACAGCTGCCGGACGCGTTCGACGTCCACACCCAGATGCCGGGCGACGCTCTCGCCGAGCGCCAGCAGGTCGAGTTTCGGGGCGAGCAGGACCGCGACGAGCACACCGGCCAGGGTCAGCGGCGCGACCACCGCGACGATGTCCCAGGTGGCTCCGCCGAGACTGCCGAGCTGCCAGAACACGATCTGGTCGCGGGCGGCGGGGCTGGCGACGAAGGTGAAGAACGCGATGAGCCCGCCGGCGACGGCGTTGACGGCGACGCCGGTGAGGATCACCGTGACGACTTCCGTGCGTCCGTTCGATCGGGACAGTACGTAGACCAGCACGGTGGTGATCAGACCGGAGACGAGTGCGGCGCCGGCCAGCGCCCAGCCGGTGGTGAATGCGCCGCCGAGCACGATCACCGCGGACGCGCCGACGGCGGCGCCGGAGGACACACCGATCACGCCGGGTTCGGCGAGGGGATTGGCGAAGATGCCCTGCAACAGCGCCCCGGAACAGCCGAGGGCGGCACCGACGAGCATCGCGAGCACCACGCGCGGGAAGCGCACCTCCCACAAGGTCACTTCCCCGGCGGGATGGGCGGGCATCGGGCCGAGGTTCAGCCCGATGCGGTGCAGCAGACTGCCGACCACCTCGGCCGGGCTCGTGGGCACCTGTCCGAGGCACGCCGACGCGACGGCCAGGGCGAGCAGGGTGACGACGAGACCGACGAGGACGACGGTGGTGCGTCCCCGTCCGGCCTTCCGCAGTGCCCGTTCGGGCAGGCCGGTGGCCTCGGTGACTTCTTCGCTCACGGACATCCGGTGATCACGACCGGTCCGGCGGGTAGAACGCCTCCACCAGGGCGGCCAGGACCTTGCCGGTCTGTGGGCCGAAGCTGAGCAGGGTCGAATCGTCCATGTCCACGATGGTGCCCGTCTTCCCGGCCGGGGTCTGCGCGACGCCCGGGAGCTGCGCGAGCCCGTCCGGTCCGCCCACCGAGTCGAGGCTGTGCGTCATCACCAGGATGATGTCGGGCGCCGAGGCGATCATCGCCTCGCTGGTGATGGGCACGAACTGTGAGTCCAGGCCGGCGAGGATGCCGGCGTCGCGACCACCGGCGGCTGCGACGAGCGCATCGGCCCCCGATCCGGGGCCGCCGAGCATCTTGATTGCCGAACCGCGCAGATAGAGGAATGCGACGGTGGGTTCGGGATGGTCGGCGGGGATCGAGTCCTTCGCCGCGGCGATCTCGTCGAGCGTGCGCTGCGCGAGCGCGGCACCGGCCTCGGGGACGCCGAGCGCGGCCGCGACCGCCTCGATGTCGTCGGCGACGGTGTCGAGGGAGCGTTCCGGGTCGACGAACACCACGGGCACGCCGGTCGCGCGGATCTGTTCCTGCACCGCCAGTGGACCGATGGAGGTGTCGGTGAGCACGACGGTCGGGTTCAGCGCAAGGATCGCCTCGGCGTTGAGACCGTGCCCGCCGGGGGTGACGTTGGGGACGTCCTGGATCGCGGGGAAGGACGCGGTGGAGCGGCCGACGAGCTTGTCGCCGAGTCCGAGGGCGTACACGGTCTGCGCCAGGGTGCCGGAGCGGTCGGCCACCACGATCCGGGAGATGTCGGTGATCGTGGTCTCGACGCCGTCCACGCCGCGCACCGTGGCCGGCAGCGCGGGTGCCGGGTCGGTGGTGATCGGCTCGGGTTCGGCATCGACGACGGCGGTGCGCGGACCGGTCGCGACGTCGGTGACGGTCGTGCCGTCGGTGGTGGGGGCGCTGCATGCGGCGACGAGGAGGACACCCAGCACTGCGATCAGCGCGACCGGAAGGCGGAGGAGGGAACGGAACATCGGTCAGGCACGCACCCGATACCGGTCGATATCGCGCGCGAGGTCGGCGAACAGGGCACCGTTGAGCCCGTACACGAGGTTCGCCTCGTCGATGACGGTCTGTTGCTGGTCGCCGTCGAGCGGTGCGGCGTCGAGCTTCGCGCGGTAGGCGTCCTTGAACGGCTTGGTCTTCGGGATCCCGTCGAAGATGTAGAAGCGCAACCCGTCGCGCTCGTAGCCGTAGGCGCGTTCGAGCATGCGGCGGATGATCTGGCCGCCGGACAGGTCGCCGAGATAACGCAGATAGTGATGCGCGAGGAAGGCTTCCGGGGACACCGCCGCGACCTGCACGAGCCGGTCGACGTAGGCGACCGTTGCGGGCAGCGGCGTGATGCGGTCGCGCCAGTCGGAGCCGACGAGGAAGTCGAGGTCGGCTTCGAGCGCGGCGGTGCGGAGCAGTTCGTCGCTGAGGAAGGGACCGGCGATCGGGTCGTCGGCGTAGCTGCGGCCGATCCGCTCGAGGCTGTCGTAGACGAACCAGGTCTGCGCGATGAGCGCGGCGTGGGCCTCGGTCGACAGCTTGCCGCCGAGCAGTTCCGAGACGAACACCGAGTTCTCGGTGTCACTGTGCGCCTGCTGGGTCTCGAGCCGGATCCGTTCGGCGAATCCGACGACTTCGGTCGTGGCCATCGACCGACCTCCCCTCACATTGCCTGTACCGAATGTACTCGGCAGGCTAGCCTAACCTTCCGGATAAGGGCAGGGTGCGGGCGGTGTCGCGGAGATCACGCGCTCACGTCGTCGAGCGCCGCGGCGATCGCCGGCGGCAACGCCAACTCCTCCGCGACCAGCACTCCGGTCAGTTGCGCGAGATCCCGGGCACCCACGAGCGTCGAGGCCACGTGCGGCCGGTCGCGCACCCACGCCAGCGCGACGGCCAGCGGGGAGGTGCCCAGCCCGTCGGCGGCCGTGGCGACCGCGTCGACCACGCGCACCGCGGATTCGGTGAGATAACGGCGCACTTCCTCCGTGTGCACATCGTCGGCGCCGCGCGAATCCGCCGGCACCCCCGACCGGTACTTACCGGTGAGAACACCGCCGGCGAGCGGCACGGCCGCGAACACACCCACGCCGTGGTGGGCCGCGGCGGGGATCAACTCGTCCTCGACGCCGCGGGCGAGCAGGGAGTACTCGACCTGCGTGCTGATCAGCGGCGCCGGGCGCCGGGCCGCGGCCGCGGCCGCGGCGGTCGCGAGCTGCCAGCCGAGATAGCCGCGCACCCCGACGTATCGCACGCGCCCGCTGGTGACGGCGAACTCGAGGGCGTCCATCACCTCGTCGACGGGGGTGTGCGGATCCCACGTCGCAACCTGCCACACGTCGAGGTGGTCGGTGCCGAGTTCACGCAGGGTCGCGTCGAGCTGGTTGAGCAGGCCCGAGCGGGAGCAGTCCACGCGGCCGGAACCGAGTGTGGTGGTGTCGATGCCGGAGCTGCCCGACAGCACCAGCTGGTCGCGGGGCACCACGTCGTCGAGCAGTTCGGCGAGGATCCGTTGCGCGACCCCGTCCCCGTAGGCGGGGGAGGTGTCGACGAGCGTGCCGCCCACATCGACGAAGGCCGACAACTGGGCTGCGGCCTCGTCGCCGTCCGTTCCACGACCCCACGTCAAGGTGCCCAGGCCGAGCCGTGAAACCCGCAGGCCGCTCGCACCGACTGTCCTGTATTCCATAACCGTCCGCGTTTCCTCCCGACACGACGGGACGTCGCCGCGCTCGGCCACGACCCTGGTACTGCACCCTAATGCGCAACAGGCGCGCGGCAGCGTCCGGCGCGCCGACCGGTCGGGTTCCACGTACCCTTCGCCGAGTGAGAACTGCTCCCTGCATCCGCGACCACCGATCCGTCCCCACCGCAGCCTTCGTGCCGGGGGTCGCCGCATGATCGGCGAATCGATGACCTGGCTGCAGACGATCGTCCTCGGCATCGTGCAGGGCCTCACGGAGTTCCTGCCGATCTCCTCGTCCGGCCACCTGCGGATCGTCTCGGAGATCTTCTTCGGAGAGGACGCCGGCGCGTCCTTCACGGCAGTCACCCAGCTGGGCACCGAGGCCGCCGTTCTGGTGTTCTTCGCCGGGGACATCTGGCGGATCCTGCGGGCCTGGTTCCGCGGCCTGTTCCACAAGGAGCACCGCTCCGACCACGATTACAAGATGGGCTGGTACGTCATCCTCGGCACCATCCCGATCGGCATCCTCGGCGTGCTGTTCAAGGACGACATCCGCACCGTCGCCCGCAATCTGTGGCTCGTTGCCACCATGCTCATCGTGTTTTCGATCGTCATCGCAGCTGCCGAGTACTTCGGCAAACAGCGGCGCGACGTGAGTCAGCTCACCCTCAAGGACGGGCTGATCATGGGTTCGGCGCAGGCGCTGGCCCTGATCCCCGGCGTGTCCCGCTCCGGCGGCACCATCTCCGCCGGTCTGTTCCTCGGGCTCACCCGCGAGGCTGCCGCTCGATACTCGTTCCTGCTCGCCATCCCCGCCGTCGTCGCCTCCGGTCTGTTCAGCCTGCCGGACGCCTTCGAACCGGCCGGGGAGGGGCTCAATGCCTCGGGGGCGCAGTTGCTCGTCGCGACCGTGATCGCCTTCGCGGTCGGCTACGCTGCGATCGCCTGGTTGCTGCGCTTCGTCGTCAACCACTCGATGTACTGGTTCGTCGGCTACCGAGTGATTCTCGGCGTGATCGTGCTCGGACTGCTCGCCACCGGCGTGGTCTCCGCCACCTGAGAGGCTGCCGACAGGCGGTACCTCTAGGCTGGGCGCATGACGGTCATCCTGCTGCGGCACGGACGGTCGACGGCGAACACCTCGCACGTGTTGGCCGGTCGTTCCCTCGGTGTCGAACTCGACGAGGTCGGCCACGTCCAGGCGAAGAATCTCGTCACCCGGTTGGCCGGGCTCGAGATCACCGAGATCGTGCGGTCGCCGCTGCTGCGGTGCCGGCAGACAGTGCAGCCGCTGGCGACCGATCGTGGACTCGAACCGGTCGTCGATGAGCGACTCGCCGAGGTCGACTACGGGCAGTGGACCGGACGCGAACTGAAGGAACTGGTCAAGGAACCGCAGTGGGCGGTCGTGCAGCAGCACGCCTCCGCAGCGGTCTTCCCGGACGGTGAAGGACTCGCGCAGGTGCAGTCCCGCGCGGTCGCTGCGATCCGCGAACACGACCGGCGTCTGCGCGAGGCGCACGGCAAGGACGTCGTGTGGATCGCGTGCAGCCACGGCGACGTCATCAAGTCGATCCTCGCCGACGCGCTCGCGACGCATCTCGACAGCTTCCAGCGGATCGTCGCCGAGCCGGCGTCGCTCAGCGTCGTCCGCTACACCGACACCCGGCCGTTCGTGCTGCGCGTGAACGACACCGGTTCGGACCTGTCCGGGCTTGCCGGGCCGTCCGAACCCAAGTCCGTGCCCGGCGGCGAAGTGCCCGGCGCGGTCGAGGAACCCGGCGACCCACCGCAGGGGCACCGACAGGAGACGGCACGCGGATAATGGCAGTGTCCGTCATGGCAGAGTGTGGGGACTCGAGGAGGTGTGATGGCCCGCGCGATACACGTGTTTCGAACACCTGATCGGTTCATCGCCGGCACTGTCGGTGAACCGGGCGACCGGGTGTTCTACCTGCAGGCCGTGCACGAGTCCCGTGTAGTGAGCGTGCTTCTGGAGAAGCAGCAGGTGCAGATCCTGGCCGACCGGATGGGGCTGTTGCTCGAAGAGGTACAGCGCCGCTTCGGCACCGTGATCCCCGACGACCCCGAGGTCGACGTCAGCCCGTTGGTGACACCGATCGAGGCCGAGTTCCGGGTCGGCACCATGGGTCTGGGCTGGGACGCCGACGCCGGATCGGTGGTGGTGGAGCTGCTCGCGGTCACCGACACCGAACTCGACGAGTCCGTGGTGCTCGACGACACCGAGGAAGGTCCCGACGCGGTGCGGGTATTCCTCACCCCGGTGCAGGCCCGCGAATTCGCGGCCCGCTCCGAACTCGTCGTCTCGGCCGGGCGCGCGCCCTGCCCGCTGTGCGGCGAACCGATCGGCGCCGACGGACACATCTGCGTCCGCACCAACGGTTACCTGCGTACCCCCGGATTCGATCCGGCCGCCTGGTTCGGCGAGGAAGAAAGCTGACCGCGTGACGGCGCCGGACGTGCGGAGCGTGCTGACCGACGGCGACCTCGACGTCGTCGGGCAGATCGCACACGCAAGCAACGCGACCCTCGTGTGCGACGCGCAGCTCGGCGACACCGAGGTGCGGTGCGTCTACAAACCTGTCCGCGGGGAGCGGCCGTTGTGGGACTTCCCCGACGGCACCCTCGCCGGACGCGAGGTCGCCTCGTACCTGATCTCCGAGGCGCTCGGCTGGGACGTCATCCCGCTCACCGTGCTGCGCGACGGCCCGTACGGTCCCGGCATGGTGCAGCGCTGGATCGACACGGTCGACTCCGCGCAGGGCGGAACGGAACGCCTGGATCTGGTGGACCTGTGCCCGGCCGGTGCGGTCGCGCAGGGGTGGCTGCCGATCCTGCGTGCCCGCGATTTGGACGGCGCCGAGGTGGTGCTCGTCCACGCCGACGATCCGCGCCTGCAGCGCATGGCGGTGCTCGACGTCGTCCTCAACAACGCCGACCGCAAGGGCGGCCACGTCCTCGAAGGTCTCGACGGACACGTCTACGGCGTCGATCACGGCATCTGCCTGCACCAGGACGACAAGCTGCGCACCGTGCTGTGGGGGTGGAGCGGCGACCCGGTCGACCCGGTCCTCCTCGCCGACCTCGACAAGCTGCTGCGCCGGTTCGACGGCGGCTTCGCCGAGGAGCTGTGCGAGCACATCACCGCCATCGAGGTGCGTGCCCTGCAGCGCAGGATCTCCCGCTTGCTCGAGCGTCCCGTGATGCCGCATCCGCGCGGAGACCGGCGCATTCCCTGGCCCGCCTTCTGAGGCCGCGGCCGTTCGCCTGCCGCACGTCCGGGTGCCCGCGCGGAGCACTCCCGCGACTCCATTAGGCTCGTAGTCATGCAATCTTGGTCCGACGTCGCGATCCCGTCCGTCCCCGGTCAGGGGCCTCCGTTGCGGTTGTTCGACACCGCGGACCGAGCGGTGCGTCCGGTCACCTCGGGCGACACCGCGACGATGTACGTGTGCGGCATCACCCCCTACGACGCCACGCACCTCGGCCACGCCGCCACCTACCTGACCTTCGATCTGGTCAACCGCATCTGGCGCGACGCCGGCCACGACGTCCACTACGTGCAGAACGTCACCGACGTCGACGATCCGCTGTTCGAACGCGCCGAGCGCGACGGTGAGGACTGGGTCGTCCTCGGTATGCGCGAGACGGCCCTGTTCCGCGAGGACATGGAGGCGCTGCGCGTGCTGCCGCCACGCGACTACATCGGTGCCGTCGAATCGGTGAACGAGGTCGTCGAACTCGTCGAGAAGCTCGTCGCCTCCGGTGCCGCCTACATCGTCGACGACGCCGAGTACCCCGACGTCTACTTCCGGACCGACGCCACCGAGCAGTTCGGTTACGAGTCCGGCTACGACCACGACACGATGATGCGGTTCTTCGCCGAGCGCGGCGGCGACCCGGAGCGCCCCGGCAAGCGCGACCCGCTCGACGCCCTGCTGTGGCGCGCGGAGCGTCCCGGCGAACCGGCCTGGCCGTCGCCCTTCGGTGCCGGACGCCCCGGCTGGCACATCGAGTGCGCGGCCATCGCCCTCAACCGCATCGGCTCCGGCTTCGACGTGCAGGGCGGCGGCAGCGACCTGATCTTCCCGCACCACGAGTATTCCGCCGCGCACGCCGAAGCCGTCACCGGCGACCGGCGTTTCGCCCGGCACTACGTGCACACCGGCATGATCGGCCTCGACGGCGAGAAGATGTCGAAGTCGCGCGGCAATCTGGTGTTCGTCTCCAAGCTGCGCGGTGAGGGCGTCGACCCCGCCGCCATCCGGCTCGGGCTGTTGTCGGGGCACTACCGCGTCGACCGTCCGTGGACGTCCGAGGTCCTCGCCGCCGCCGAGGCGCGACTGGCGTTGTGGAAGCAGGCGGCGGCGCTGCCGTCGGCCGCCTCCGCCGAGGACACGGTCGCGCGCCTGCGCCAGCACCTCGCCGACGACCTCGACACCCCGAAGGCCCTCGATGCCCTCGACGGGTGGGCGACCTTCGCCGTCGAGCGCGGGGGAGACGACGCATCGGCGCCGGGTCTGTTCGCCGACGCGGTCGACGCGCTGCTTGGTGTGAACCTGCGCTGAGGGGTCGGTGCGTGGTGTGGTAGCAGGCATTACCAGGACCACGCACCGTAGCTACGCCAGCAGGGCGCGGATGTCGTCGGCGGTCAATGCCGACGAGAACATCTCTCCGTCGTCGACGACCGACGAGAACAGCTCCGCCTTGCGTAATTGCAGCGCCCGCACCTTCGCTTCGATGGTGTCGCGGGCGATCAGCCGGTACACCATGACGTTGCGGGTCTGCCCGATGCGGTGGGTACGGTCGACGGCCTGCGCCTCCGTCGCGGGATTCCACCATGGGTCGAGCAGGAAACAGTAGTCCGCTTCCACCAGATTCAGGCCGAATCCGCCGGCCTTGAGGCTGATGAGAAACACCGGTGCCGCTCCGGACTTGAATTCCTCGAGTACTTTTCCGCGTTTGCGGGTCTTGCCGTCCAGATACAGGTAGTCGATTCCGGCGGCGTCGAGCCGTGCCCGGACGCGGTCGAGGAACCCGGTGAACTGGCTGAACACCAATGCTCGGTGCCCGCCGACGATCACGTCGTCGAGCTGTTCGAGCAGCGCATCGATCTTTGCGGAGCCGACCTTGTTATGCGCGTCGTCGACGAGGCCCGGATCGAGGCTCATCTGCCGCAGCAGGGTCAGCGACCGCAGGATCGTGAAGCGGTTGTTGTCGAGGTCGTCGACGAGCCCGAGAATTTTCTGCCTCTCGCGCTGCAACTGCCGGTCGTAGACGGCACGGTGTTTCGGTGTGAGTTCCACCTCGAGTACCTGCTCCTGTTTCTTCGGCAGGTCGGTGGCGACCTGTTCCTTGGTGCGACGCAACATCAGCGGTTTGATGCGCTGCCGCAGCTGCACCAGCAGTTCGGGGTGACTGCCGCTTTCGATGGGTTTGCGGTAGTAGTCCTGGAACTTCGTCGGATGGGGGAACAGGCCGGGTGCGGTGATCGATAGCAGCGACCACAATTCCATCAGGTTGTTTTCCATCGGAGTTCCGGTGATCGCGACCTTCAGCGGTGCCTCGATCTGCCGCACGCACTGATATGCCTTCGCCCGGTGGTTCTTGACGAACTGTGCCTCGTCGAGCAGCAGCATCGACCAAGCCCGTTCGAGATACTCGTCGATATCCAGGCGCAGCAGCGTGTACGACGTGACGACGACGTCGATCCCGTCGAGCAGATCACCCAGCGACACACCGCGTTTGGCGGATGTCTCGGTGATCGCCACGACGTTCAGGTCCGGTGCGAATCGCCGGGCTTCGGTGGCCCAGTTCGGAACCACCGATGTCGGCGCCACGATGAGTACCGGAGCATCGGCCGGCCGCTTCGCGCGAGCGTGGCAGATCAGTGCAAGCGACTGCAGGGTCTTGCCGAGGCCCATGTCGTCGGCGAGGATTCCGCCGAGTCCGTGCGTCCACAGGAACGTCAACCACCGGAATCCGTCGAGCTGGTACGGCCGCAGCGTCGCCTGTACCGCCTTCGGCACCCGGGTCTTCGCTGTCGCCTTCATGTCGAGAAGGCCTTGTACCTGTTTCTTCCAGGCTGCGGCCTGCTTGTCGACGACACCGAGCGCCGCCAGTTCCTCCCAGATCCCGGCTTGGAATCGGCTCAGCTGCAATCGATCCGGATCGTTGTTTTCGTGCAGTGCGCGGGCTTCGTCGACGAGTCGGCGCAGTTGTTGCAGTTCGGGTTTGTCCAGGGGCAGGTAGGCCCCGTCGGGCAGCATCAGAGTTGCCGCGCCCTCGCTGAGTGCGGTGAACACCTCCCGGAAAGGGAGGGTGGCCCCGTCGAGTTCGATGGTGATGTTCAGGTCGAACCAGTCGGAGTCGGCGGTGGCCTCGGTGGACAGTCCGATGCGCAGGCTGTCGCCGACGTCGCGGTAATCGGCAGGGGTGCCGTCGACGCGCACCTGCACATCGTCACGGCCGGTCAGCAGGGGCAGCAGTTCGGATACCAGTCGTGCGGTGTCGAGGTCGGTGATGGCGACGCGGGGGAACAGCCGCCGGTCGACGGAGTTGTCCAGGCCGAACGGGGCGACCACCGGCCGGATCTCGGTGAGCAGCGCGTCTTCGGCGTCGCGGTCGCGGACGGTGTCGCCGAGACGTTCGTACAACTCGACCGTGTACTCGCCGTCGCCGACGGTGTAGCCGAACTGCCAGTGCAGATCGGCGCGATGTTCGGGACGGAAGGCGACGTGTAGGAGCAGCGTCGGCCCGCTGACGGTCGGTGCTGTGAACGAGCCGTCGGTGGAGGTGACGGTCGCTGCTCGGTGCAGGCGCGGGTAGTAGGTGGTCGCGAACCGCGGCACCTGATCTGCTGGCACGGTGAGCGCACCGCTGCTCTGCAGTAGTTGTTGCATGCCGGCGGCAACGGGGTTGCGGAGCTGCGCGAGGCGGAACGGTAGATCTGCCGGCGCGCCGCCGTCGTGATCCCCTGAAGGGAGGTAGATGACGCCGTGGGCGGGGGTGCCGATGAACGCGACGGCGGTCCCGGTCGAATCGTCGCCGATGTGCAGGGCTGGGGTGACGGTCAGGCCGTCGCCCGAATCGGCGACGTCGACATGCACGTCGGCGGTGCCCGGCGGCGGCACCGCACCGTGCTTCTTCTTCGCGTAGCGCAACTCGATCCCGAGGCGGTGGGCATCGTCGAGCAGCGACCACAGTCGCGGCGACACCGCCGACAGATCGAGGGTGGTCTGGGCGGAAGTGTAGTAACTCCGTGTCGAGGCGTGTACCAGCGCTGCGAATTCGAGCAGCAACTGCCGGTGTTGCTCGTTCACGTCGTAGGTGTAGGCGATGTTCTGCCACGAAATGTTGCCGGAGACCCATCCCGTGCGTCCGGGGCGCAGCACCCGCGCGGTGAGCATCGGCGCCGGAGCGTGCGTTCGCTGTGTCAACGCCAGTTGCAGGGCAAGGGGCACGCCGCTACCGGTCTCGTGGTCCGCGAAGAGAGCTTCGAACGGTGCTTCCCACGAGGGCGTGTCCGGGGTCATGTCCTCCTGTGGGACAAGCAGCGCAAGCAGAAGCGCCACGGTGTGCTTGCAGTCGTAGCCGACCGGGCACGAGCATTCGCCGTACTCGAACTCGAGTCCTCGCGGTCCGGGGTGGAGTTGCACGACAGCCTGGTACACCCGGGTACCGGCAATTCGTCCGAAACCGACGAGATTGTCCTCGTCGAATCCGCAGTCGACGACCGCGCCTCGATCGGCGTAGCGCACGCCGCGGTCGAAGGTGGATCGGCCCACCGCGGCGATCAACGACTCGATGAGGTGGTCGAATGCGGGATTCCCGGCCATGGGTGAGCAGTCTATGCCCCCACGTCGCGTGCGTGAGTTCGCCGTGCCGCCGTCCTGATCGAGGCCGCGCCCGACCGGCGTCGTGCAGGTGACTGGCGTGTCGCCTGTGCCGCAGCGGGATTCGACCTCGACCGCCTGCACCCGCTGGTCGCCGCAGCGCTGTATCCGGGTCGGTCACCGCCGCAAGCGTCCCGGATGCCGAAGCACGGGAATCGGACTCACCTGATCCATTGCCGTGGTGAACGGCACCGGCTCGGCCACGGCATCGTCCGGCGCCCGGGACGACTACACCTATCGTCGACCGCCCTCGAATCCGACCGTAACGCCTGGGCCCGTGTTGCCGATCCTGAGCAGGATGACCCGTCCGGGTAAGTTGTGACGGACGTGAACGATCGGATGGAAGAGGGGGAGCCCGGTGCACAGTGACCGGTGGGTCGAGGTCAGCCCTTCCCCGTTCGACCATGAACGTGAAGGGCTCGAACGGATCAAGGAGATCCTTCCCGACGCCCCGCCGTTCCGGGCGTGGTCGAACTTCGAGTTCCGCGACAACCGCGGCCGCTGGCACGAGGTGGACCTGCTGGTCCTTGCTCGTGACACCCTGTACTTGATCGAGCTGAAGTACTACAGCGGGACGCTGCGCGGCAACGACCACGTGTGGAGCCGCGGAAACTATCGGTCCGAGGATTCACCGCTGCTGCTCGCCCGCAAGAAGGCGCAGTATTTCTCGTCGCTGCTCAAAGACAGGCTGGCGGAGAAGACCGGGCAGAAGAATCTCAAAGGCGTCATCCCGTACGTCCAGGAACTCGTGTACCTGCATCATCCGGACCTGAAGTGCATGCTGCCCGCCGGCTCCGCGATCAATCTGTACGGCATCGACGGCAACGAACACCGCAGCTATCTCCCCGGGATCAGCGAACGGCTCCTCGCACCGTCGAAGCACGAACCGGTGTCCGAAGAGAAGTCGCTGCTGATTCGCGATCTGATGGCTGCGATCGGACTTGCACCCCGCCGCCAGCGCGAGGTCGGCTCCTGGGTGATCGACGATCAGCCGCTCGGCGACGGCGAGGGCTGGCAGGATTGGCCCGCCTTCCATCACGTCGACATGGAACGTGCCGCTCGCATCCGCTTCTACCTGCCCAAGCCTGGGGCGACGTCCGCGGAGGAGCACGCCCGGGCGCGCGGTGTGGAGCACGAGTACAAGCTGTTGTCGCGGCTCAAGCACGACGGCCTGCAGGTGCCCGTCGACGTGGTCAAGGACAAGGAACTCGGCATCGGCCTGGTGTTCCCGACATCCGAGAGCGACGTCCGCCTGGATCTGTGGCTCGCGGACCACCACGGCGAGATGACGCTGGAGCGGCAACTCGCAGCGCTCGCCGAGATCGCCGAGATCGTCCACTACGCGCATCGGCACCGCGTGGTGCACCGCACCCTCAACCCCCGGGCGATCGTGGTCCGCGACCGCAAGACCGGTCCGCAACCGCAGGTGACCGACTGGGACACCGCGGGTGTGCTGCCCGCCAACGCGGAAACCGGCGTCACCCGCCTGTCCGCGGGACCGCTGAGCCTCATGGCCGGCAGCCTGAGCGACCAGGCTCGGCTGTTCACCGCTCCCGAGGGCGTGAACCCCGCCGATCCGGCCCGGATGGACGTCTTCGGACTCGGTGCGCTCGCGTTCTACCTGCTCACCGGTGGGCAGTCGCCGGCAACGGAACGTGGCGAACTGCTCGACCGATTGCGCCGCGACGGCGGTCTCGACCTGGCGGTGGAGCTGCCGCAGGTCCCCTCGATCCTGCGGCAACTCGTGCTCGCCGCCACCGACCCCCGTCCCGCAGAACGGATCTCTTCCGTCGCCGACTTCCTCGAGCGACTCGAGGCGGTGCGTTCGGAGCTGTTCCGCGCCGAGGGGGAAACCGATCCGCTCGACGCGAAACCCGGCGACGAACTCGGCGACGGCCGCTTCGTCTACAAGCGGCGCCTGGGCGCGGGCTCGACCGCTGTCGGCATCCTTGTCGTGGACCGAAAGGCGGGCGATCACGAGCGGGTCCTCAAGGTCGCCCGCGACGACGAGGCCGCCACTCGGCTTCATGCCGAGGCGCAGGTGCTCGGCAAACTCGACGATCCTCGCATCGTGCAACTGGCCTCCGAGGAGAACGTCGGCGGCCGCGCGGCTCTCGTCGTGCACTACGCGGGACGCACCACCCTCGCGGAGGAGTTGGCCGCCAAGGGCGGGCGGCTGTCGATCGATCTGCTCGAACGCTGGGGTACCGATCTGCTGCAGGCGCTCGTTGCCCTCGAGCGTGCCGGGGTGGTGCACCGCGACCTCAAGCCGTCGAACCTCGGTGTGCACCAGTCCAGCTCGCGTGCCGACGCGCATCTTCGCTTGTTCGACTTCTCGATGGCCGGGGTCGATCTGCGCCACACCGACGCCGGAACCCCGCCCTATCTCGACCCGTTTCTCGGTACCGGTGGACGCAACCAGTACGACACCGCCGCCGAACGCTACGGCGCTGCTGTCGTCCTGTTCGAGATGGCCACCGGCGGCGCCCCGCAGTACGGACCGGACCCACAGGCGAACCCGGCCACCGTGCAGGACGACGTCACCGTCGCCCCCTCCATGTTCGAGACGCCCGTCGCGGCAGGTCTCACCGCGTACTTCACCTCGGCGCTCTCCCGCGACGTCGCGACCCGCCCGGACACGGCCGAGGAAATGCTCCGCGACTGGCGCCGGGTGTTCACCGACCTCGACGCCGCTCCCGCGAAGGCAGACAAGACCACTCGCGCAGTCAAGGTCGTCGCCGGCACCTCCCTTGTTGCCGCCGGGCTGAGCGCACGGGCCGTGTCTGCTCTTGCCGCGGCGCAGGTCACCACGGTCGGCGAGTTGCTGGTGCTCGATTCCACCCGACTCAACCGTCTGGTCGCCAAGGAAGCAAAAGCCACCCGCACCGAGATCCGCGACCGGCATCGCACGTGGGTCAAAGAACTCGGCCGATCCGCAGCAAAGCCCCAGGATCAGCAGGGTCTGCTCGGCCTCGACGACGCCGTCGCCCTGTTGGTATCGGCGGTGGGCACCGGTAGGGCCAGTACCCGCCGCAGTGCAGCGGAACTGCTCCTCGGTGTCACCGGCACTCTCGATGCGTTCGCGTCCGGCAACGAACTGGCGTCGGCGTTGAAGAAGAGCGGACCCCGAGGAAACCAGCTTCTCAAGGAACTGCAGTCCGACTGGGCGGAGAACCCGGCGACACGGGAGCTGCTCGACGAACTCATCGACGTCGCCGACCAGGTCCTCCGCGATTCCGGTGGGGTAGTAGCGATCTCCACCCTCACCGCCGAGATCCGCGCCCGGCTGCCCCAAGCCCCGGCCGCTGCCGCCGATGCCATGGCCCCGCGTCTCGCGGAGCGTGCCGCCGCCGGGCTATTGCGCCTCGCCCTGGATCGGCTCACCGAGCACGAAACCGCCGAGGGAACCCGGCGGTGGGTGCGCCGACGCCACGGTGGACGCCTCGCGTTGGTCGCCGACGACGAACTTCTGCTCGCCGGAGCCGAAGCCGCGGGCCGTCGCGCCGACGACCTCATGGTCGCCACCCCGATGTCCCAGGTGGTCCCGATGGGCACCGCGGCACGTGAGCTGCGCGGCGCGTTCGCCCGCGCTTACGCAGCCGCGGCCCGACCGGACGTGCCGGTGCCGCTGCCCCCGGACGGGCGTCTGGTGCGCTTGGCGGCGGCAATCTCCAAGTTCGCCGCCGTCTCCGGTCGCGGTGAGCTGCACAGCCGCAGCCTCGGCCCGTCCGACGCGCTGCGCATCGCCCTTGCCGGACTCGCCCAGACCGAGGCGTTGTCGCCGACAGAGATCCGGGCGCGCGTCGCCGCACGATTCCCGGAGCTCGACCGGCTCCCAGCCCGACCCGCTCTCGACGCACACCTTGACCGCGCTGGCCTCGGCCTCACCTGGGACGGCACTGCCTACCGCTACGAGCAGGCCGCACCGCCGAGCGAAACCTCCCTGCACACCCGCACCGCCACTCACACCGGACCGCCCGCCGGACCTGTCGTGTCCGCCACGACCGGCGACGGTGGTGCGTCACGGAACTCGCTCGTCGCGCGCTCCTTGGCGGAGAACGGCTTCCTGGTGTTCGGAGTGCCCGTTCATCGGCCCGGCGACCACCAGGTCGTCGCGCGAGAACTCGTCGAGGCGCACGAGGGCGAGGTCGTCGACGTCACCGGAGCGATCATCGACGGGATGCGGACCTTCTCGTCCGAGCGGGGTGTGCCGTGGGATCTCGTACGAAGCGCAGATGCTGCGGCGGCGGGAAGCAAGGACGCGCGGGGCCTGCGAGCGGTGCTCGAGCAGGTGATGCCGCGCGTCTGCGCCGGCCTCGAAGAACGAGTATTCGGCGACGCTGCGCAGCCGAGACCGCTGGTGCTCACCGAGGTGTCGCCACTGGCCCGGTACGGCTACCTCGACGTACTGGCCCGGCTGGCCGACCTGTCGGCACCACGTCGCCGCCCGGTATGGGTGGTGTTGCCGCAGATGCGCGGCCAGCGCGGCGCGCTGGTGGATGGTCAGCCGATCCAGTTGGGTTCACCCGGCGGACAGTTCGTTGTGTACCCGGTCTGGAAGACCGGGATCGTGGAGAGCGAGAAGGTGTGATGGCGGACTTTTCCGCGACCGAACTGGTGAAGGCGCTGCGCAAGCAGGTCACCGTCCTCGAGGACGACCTGCGTGCGCGCGTCGACGGCGCGGACGTCGACACCCGCCAGCCCGGGGTGGAGCAGCGGTGGCGAGCCGAGTACACCGCCGCGCTACAGGCCCAGCGGACGGCCGCGTCGTGGCAGGCGTGGCGCGACGAACGGATCACGCAGGCCGCGGTCGCGTGGGTGCTGTTGACGGTGTTCGCGCGCTACTGCGAAGACCACGCGCTGGTGTCGAAGGCGTGGATCGGCGGTCCGGATGCGGATGCGCGCCAGCAAGCGCTCGACGCCCGGCGCGCCTACTTCGCCGAGTTCCCGGAGCACACCGACCGCGAGTGGCTCGAAACGATCATCGCGCATTTCGCAAAGATGGAAGCCACCCGCGGACTGGTCGACAGCTACTCGCCGATGCACCAGGTGGCGCCCTCGGGCGACGCAGCGCGCGGCCTTCTCGAATTCTGGTGGGACAAGGACGCATCCGGCGAGCCGCTGTGGAGCTTCGCCGGTGTCGACACCCGCTTCCTGGGTGACGTGTATCAGGACCTCTCGGAGTTCGCGAAGAAGACCTATGCGCTTCTGCAGACCCCGGAGTTCGTCGAGGAGTTCATCCTCGACCAGACCCTCGAACCGGCGCTGAAAGAGCGGCCGCTCGAGGGCTTCACGGTGATCGACCCGACCTGCGGGTCCGGCCACTTCCTGCTCGGTGCATTCCACCGGTTGCTGGAACGGTGGGAGAGCGAAGCTCCTGGACTCGGCCGTCGCGTGTTGGTGCAGAAGGCCCTGGCGTCGGTGTTCGGCGTGGACATCAACCCGTTCGCGGTGGCGATCGCGCGGTTCCGGCTGATGGTCGCAGCGTTGGATGCGAGTGGGGACAAGTCGATCGAGAAGTTGATCGACATCGAACTCAACCTTGCAGCTGGTGACTCGTTGCTGTGGGGTGCGCGGCAGCAAGCGCTTGCAGACGACCTGTGGTCCACGGGCACCGAGCAGATGGCGTATGCGACGGAGAACGCAGACGCGCTCAAAGCGATTCTGCAGCGGGAACACGATGTGGTGGTGGGCAATCCGCCGTACATCACAGTCAAGGACAAAGCGCTCAACCAGACGTACCGTGAGCTCTACTCGACGTGTCATCGGAAGTACGCGTTGACGGTGCCATTCATGGAACTGTTCTTCGATCTCGCCAAGAGCGATTCGAACGGTAAACCGGGGTGGGTCGGGCAGATCACCTCCAACTCCTTCATGAAGCGAGAGTTCGGTTCCAAACTGATCGAGGAATTCCTGAGCACCCGTGATCTTCGTAGGGTCATCGACACGTCTGGTGCGTATATCCCCGGGCATGGCACGCCAACGGTGATTCTTGTAGGACGTAACCGGACACCGGTGGGGGGGACGGTGCGTGCAGTACTGGGAGTTCGCGGCGAGCCGGGGCGGCCGGAGGAACCTGCGAAGGGCATCGTATGGTCTGCAATTGTCGGCCACATCGACGAACCGGGTTTTGACAACGGATGGATTAGCGTTGCCGAGCTCGACCGGAAGCTACTGCGTGCACACCCTTGGAGTCTCACTGGCGGTGGCGCTGTCGGGTTGATGAACCGAGTGGAGTCCGGGAAGAGATCACCACTGAAAGACGCGATGTTGGTTGTGGGACGCACAACCCACACAGGTTCCGATGACTGCTTCTATCTACCGCGAGAGTCGGTCAGTGCGTTGCACGTCGCCGACGATGTGGTCCCGGTTGTTCTAGGCGAGGACGTGCGCGACTATGCAATTGCTGAAGGTCTGGTCACACTGTTCCCGTACAACACCAACGGGGAGCCTCGTGAGGTCGACGATTCGGCGATGCGTCTGTTCTGGCGCAATCGCACGCTACTGTCCGGGCGGATCGACTTCCAGCAGACTCTTGCAGAGAGAGGGCTTCGGTGGTTCGACCACTCGATGTTCTTCAAGGACCGGTACCGAACCCCCCTCTCCATCACCTTCGCCGAAGTCGCGACGCACAACCATTTCGTCCTGGACCGTGGCGGCAAAGTGTTCAAGCAGACCGCGCCGGTGATCAAGTTGCCGGAGGGGGCGAGCGAGGACGACCACCTGCGGTTACTCGGAGTGCTGAACAGTTCGGTGGCGTGCTTCTGGCTCAAGCAGAAGTGCCACAACAAAGGAAGTACGGTCGATAATTCCGGGGCCAGAACAACTTTGGATCAGTGGGAGAACTTCTTTCAGTTCAATGGGACGACGCTGAAGGACTTTCCGCTCCCGTCGACCTATCCATTGGAACGCGTCCGCACTCTTGATGCACTCGCGCGGGAAGTTGACTCGCAGACTCCCTCGGCCGCTGCGGCGAAGGGTGTGCCGTCCGCTGAGGCGCTTGAGCACACGCGCGGCGAGTCCGAGCGGATTCGTGCGCTGATGATCGCACACCAGGAGGAACTCGACTGGGAATGCTACCGCCTTTACGGCCTTATCGACGATGACCTCACCTACCCTGGGGAACTGCCCGGAATCGCGCTGGGGGAGCGCGCGTTCGAGATTGCTCTCGCGCGTTCCGTCGAATCCGGTGAGCACACCGCGTGGTTCGAACGGCACAGATCCACACCAATCACCGAGATCCCGTCGCGCCTGCCCGCCGAGTACCGCGACCTCCTGCAGCGACGCCTTGATCTGATCGCCTCGAATCCGGGCATCCGGTTGTTGGAGAAGCCGGAGCACAAGCGACGCTGGGCGATCGATCCGTGGGACAAGCGCGTCACCGAAGCGCTGCGTGACTGGCTGTTGGACCGCATCGAAAGTCGTAAGCTCTGGTTCGAAGGTGACCGCCCCACCCCGCGCAGTATCGCCCAACTCGCCGATCGACTCGACAGTGACGAGGGCTTCCGTCAGGTGCTGCGGTTGTGGGCCGGTAGCAAGGAGGTGTCCACCTCGGCGGCATTGGCCAAGCTTCTCGAGGAAGAAGGTGTCCCGTACCTCGCGGCGCTGCGGTACAAGCCGTCGGGTCTCATCAAGCGCGAAGCGTGGGAGGACACGTGGGACCTGCAGCGACGAGAGGATGCGGGGGAGAAGCTCGACGCCCCTATTCCGGTGCCGCCGAAGTACAAGCCTGCCGATTTCCTGAAGACTTCGTACTGGTCGCGGCGCGGCAAACTCGATGTACCGAAGGAACGGTTCATCTCCTATCCGAACGCGAACCGCGACACCGACCCGACGATGCTTCTCGGCTGGGCAGGGTGGGATCACGCCGAGCAAGCTCTCGCGCTCGCCGGCCTCGTCGACGAACGCATTGCGGCCGAGGGCTGGGACCAGGCGAATCCAGACAAGCTGACTCCGATGCTGGCCGGGCTGGCCGAGCTGTTGCCGTGGGTACGGCAGTGGCACGGCGAGATCGACCCTGAATACGGTGAGTCGGTCGCCGACACCATCGAGGAAGTTCTGCGCTCCCACAGCGCGGACCTCGGAGTCACAACCGAGGATCTTGGCGCGTGGCGGCCCCCGGCCCCTACCCGAGGTCGTCGCACAGCAGCGAAGTCGACGAAGGAGAGCGGCCCGGCGTAGGTCGATCAGAGGCGCGCGTCCGGCTCGATCGCCAGGACGCCGGCCTCCGTGTTGCCCGCACACGTCCGGTCCGGCGGTACATGCTGTGTTGCGCCGGCGCGTAGGAGGTGTCCGACCTCGTGGTCGTGTGAGTCGGGTTCTGTGAGGCGGCGTTCGGGGAGGCGCGCAGTTTTGGTCGGGTGTACTCGGCAACCCGGTGCGCGTCGACACAGGTAGTCCATTGCACCGTGGCGGGCGAGAGCTCGACGTCTGCCCGTAGTCGACTCGAACTCCATGGAAGCGGGGGGCGGGGAAGAACGCCGGTTCCGATGTTCTCGATCAGGAGGGAAAAGAACCGACAATCGGACGCCCTGCGGGCGACTGCTCCTGACCGATCGGAGACCCTACGGGTCCCTGAGCTTGCCTTCGGCCCCTTCCCCAACGCTGCCCGGTCGCCATGCCCCGATAGACCATCTCGGCCAACGCTTCTGGCCCCACGTCGGAGATGACGTGCGGCTTGCGCTGGACCCGGTCGTTCGTGTCGACCCTCACGATCGGGTGCTCCACCGCCAGAGTGGAGACGAAGGATACTGGCGCCCAGTCGGTTTCACGCACGGGAATGGCACCCCTGCGTGCAGCGTCTTCTGCGCTGACGTCGGACCTCGGGAGATGAGCGACGAATGCCCGACGTGCCGCGGTTACCGGACCGGCCCGCGCACACGTCAAAGCGAACCACCTCGAGCCTCCCGACCGACGCGGTCGAGAGGCTCAGTAGGTCAGGACGTCAGTGAGAAGCCCGACGGGGTAAGAACGAGGAGGTCGGCGTCGAATGCCGAACCATAAGAATTGTGCCCTGGGGGCGTGTGGATAGACTCCACCCTACGGTGCATGACAGGTCCAATCTGTCGTGTGCCCAGACCCCGGTTCGGTGTTACCAGCACCAGCCGGGGTCGACCTGTTTTCAGGTTGGTGCTCGGATGCTCCCATGCGCAGCAAGCAGCGTCAACTCGAACGCCTGTTCGTGTCGGCGGATGTGTCCGAAGCTGCGGAGTGTGGTTCTGCCCTCAACTCTCGGACAGAGCTGCTCAGCGTCGGTCCGGACCGACTTCAGGCGCGATTGGTCCATTCGCGTATCTTTCGCGGATGGGCAACCTATGGGGCGA
Source organism: Rhodococcus sp. 2G (assembly GCF_001886355.1). Taxonomy (NCBI): domain Bacteria; kingdom Bacillati; phylum Actinomycetota; class Actinomycetes; order Mycobacteriales; family Nocardiaceae; genus Rhodococcus; species Rhodococcus sp. 2G. Next base: position 1,636,885 of record NZ_CP018063.1, read on the forward strand.
CGTCACGAGTGTCGACCGTCGCGTAATTCCCCAGGGGTTTCCGTCATGGAATTCCCCATGTCCGGGTGTGCTGAGTCGAGGGTAGCCGGGCCGGTGCCCGGGTTGGTTCAGTTCGCGGCCGCGGTGCGGTTCCCGGGGCGTTTGCGTGGCCGGTAGGACGGGCCGTCCATCAGGATCTGGTGGCTGGTGTTGATCAACCGATCGAGCAGGGACTCGGCCACGACCGGATTCGGGAACAGCGGATACCAGTCTTTCGGGGCCCGGTTGCTCGTCAGAACCAACGGCTTGCCGGCGATCGCCCGGTCGGATACCAGATCGTAGAGATCATCGGACTGGGTGGTGGTGTGCTCGCGCATCGCGAAGTCGTCGATGATCAACACCAGCGGCCGGGTGTATTCGCGCATCCGTTGGCCGATGGTGCGGTCGGCGTGTCCACCGGCCAGATCGGCGAGCATCCGGGAACACTTGACGAACCGCACGTCCCCGCCGCGTCGGGCCACATGATGCCCTAGCGCTTGTGCCACATGGGTTTTGCCGACGCCGACGGGTCCGTAGAGGATCACCGACTCGCCGGCGTCGAGCCACCGCAGCGCAGCGAGATCCCGCAGCATCGCGGCCGGGAGCTTCGGGTTGGCGGTGAAGTCGAAGTCCTCGAAGGTGGCCTGCTGCTCGAACTTGGCCCGGCGCACCCGCCGGGCCAAGGCGGCGGTTTCGCGGCGGGCGATCTCGTCCTCGCAGAGCACCTGCAGGAACTCGAGGTGCCCGAGCTGCCCGTCGCGGGTTTGCGCCAGGCGCGCGTCGAGGGTGTCGAGCATGCCGGTCAGCTTCAAGGTTTTCAACGCAGCCCGCAGGCTGGGATCATGGATGGTCATGACAGGTGTCCTCACAGCATCTAGTGAAAGTAATTGCAGTTCAATATTTCTGGCGATATGAACGGATCAAGCGGATCGTTCGGTGTCGAACGCGGCCGGCCCGCGCAACAACGCCGGCGCGGTGACCCCGGCATCGGCGACGTCCTGGCCGTCGTGTTCGGTGCCGGCGACGAGGATGCCCTTGACCGTGCGATAACGCGGATCACCGACCTCGAGGGCACGGGCGCAGGCCGCATCGATGCGGGCATCGTCGTAACGCGACCGCAGCCGGATGATGCCCTGGATCGATCGCAGTCGATGGATCGCGTTGACCTGGGACAATTCGTCGACGATCGCGACCGCGCCGGGTCCGATCTGCTCGGCCTGGACCCGGCACCACACCACCGTCTGCAACGTGAACGCGGTCTTCTCCGGCGGATAATGCTCGGGATTGGTCGCTCTCCCGGACAGGCGGCGCACATGGGTGGCCACGACCTGCTCGTCGTGGAAGATCTGCACCACATCCCCGGCGGTGCGCACCAGCAATCGTCGGCCGATCAGCTGCCACGGCGCCGAATACAACGCCTTGCCGGCCTTGACGTGACAGTCCGGGGCGAGTTTGCCGGTGGAGTAGACCACCGGCTCGAACCTCCTGGGCGGCAACGGCGTCAGGGTGTGCTTTTCGACGGCGTCGAACACCACCGCCGGGTGCGCACCACCGAGACCGCGATGCTGATGCCGGCCGTAGACGTCGGTGCACCATGCCAGTGCGGCGGCCTGCATCTGCGTCAGCGAGGTGAACTCGCGGCCCCGGAAGAACGAGTCCCGGATATAGGGCATGGGCCGTTCGATGCGTGGTTTGTCCTTGGGTTTGCCGGCCCGGGCCGGATCGATGAGCACCTGATAGAAGTCGGCGAGTTCGGCATAGGCCCGGTTGATCTGCGGATCGTAGAGATCGGGGCGGTCCACCCCGGTTTTGAGGTTGTCACACACCATCCGCGCCGGAGCGCCGCCGAAGAACTCGAACGCGGCCACATGCGAAGCGCACCACGAGGTTTGATCCATCCGCAGCACCGGTTGGACGAACAGCATCCGCGAACACGCCAGGATCATCGCGAACGCCCATACCGCCACCCGCCGATCCGTCGCCGGATCGCGCCACATCCCCAACTTGCCGTAGTCGACCTGGCCCTCGTCGCCCGGCGGAACCGGGCCGCGGGGAAAGGTTGCTTTCGACGCCGCGACCCGTTCGGCGAATCGTGTTGCGATATATCGCCGCACGGTCGATTCCGACACCGGGACACCGTGGTCGTCGCGCAGGCGTTGAGCGATCGTCGCCACGGTCACCGACTCGTCGAGTTGGCCCTCGATCCAGGTGTGGTGGGCGGCGATCGCCGGCCAGGTCACCGCCCGTGCCGTCGGGTCCACCACTTCCGGGAACCAGGACGTGATCAACTCGCGCCACAGGTTCTCGTCGAACTTGTCGCCGTCGCCAGGGGTCAGTCCCGCCGCCAGCGCCGGGGCCAAGTACTTGCGGATGGTTTTGCGGTCGAGTCCCAGGGCTGTCGAGATCTGCACCTGGGAGCGGCCGGCATGCCAATGCCGGAACAACTCCATCAGATCGGTCATCGTCCACGTTCTCCTTGCCACCGTCGGGCCCCTTCCCAGGCCCTCGGTGGACCTTGGGAAGAAGCGAACCTGCAGCAGCACCCACACCCCGGCCGACACGCCCCGAGGGTGTGTCAAGTCCCGAGTTTTGTTGAGGCTGAGCGTGTGTTCAGTTCTCAGGCCGCAGAAGCGGCCGGCGGTTGTGCGTAGTAGGCGGTCTCGACCTCGGCTGGGGTGCGATAGTCGAGCATGCCGTGGACCCGTTCGGTATTGAACCAATGCACCCATTGCGCGGTGGCCGCTTCGACGTCCTCCCGGCCGGTCCAGGGACCGTCGAGGAAGATCAACTCGGCCTTGTACAGCGAGTTCAGCGCTTCGGCCATGGCATTATCGAACGAGTCGCCTTTCGATCCGACGGAGGCGACCGCGGCGGCCTGGTCCAGGGTCTGGGCGTAGCGCAGCGCTCGGTATTGCACGCCGCGGTCGCTGTGATGGACCAGTCCGGTGACGTCGCGGCCTGCGCGTCGTCGTGCCCACAGGCCCATCTTCAACGCGTCGAGCGCCAGGTCGGTGTACATCCGGGTCGAGGTCTGCCACCCGACGATCATGCGGGAGAACGCATCCAGGACGAACGCGACATAGACCCACCCGGACTGCGTCCGCACATACGTCAGATCGGCCACCCACAACTGGTTCGGCGCAGTGGCCGTGAAGTCTCGTTCGACGAGGTCACAGGGCTGATCGGTTTCCGGTGCCGGCTTCGTCGTGCGCGGCCATTTTCCGCGGACGGTGCCGCGGACACCGAGTTCGCGGCAGAGCCGCTCGATGGTGCAGCGGGCCACCTCGTGGCCTTCCCGGACCAGTTGGGCGTGGATCTTGCGGATTCCGTAGACCCGCATCCGTGGGTGGGAGTGGATGCGCATGATGTGTTCTTTGAGGACGGCATCGCGGCGTGCACGGGCGCTGGGTTCGCGACCTATGAAGGCGTAGTAGGTGCCCGGGGCGATCTTGACCTCGGTGTTCTCCGACAGAACGCGACAGATCGGTTCGATCCCCCAGCGGTGTTTGTGTTCGTCGATGAAGGCGACGATCACTTCAGTCGGCGGTCGAACTCCGCCTTCGCGAAAAAAGCTGTGGCAGAACGTAATATTTCCATCGACTGCCGTAGTTCGCGGTTCTCTTTCTCCAGACGGCGGATCCGTGCTTCGGCATCGACGGGCTCAGTGGGGAGCTCGTCGTCTTCGGCTTTGCGCACCCAGGTCCGCAGGGCTTCCTTGTGGACGCCGGTCTGCTCGGCGATCCGGTTGATGGCGCCGGTGCGGGTGTCGGGGTCGCGGCGGGCTTCGACGGCGAGTCGGGTCGCTCGCTCACGCAGTTCCTGAGGGTATTTGTAGTTCGCCATGTTGAGTCTGGGGTGATCCTTCCGGGATATCTGGCTCACCCTCAATGAAACCAGGGACGATTCAGTGGGGAATTACGTGACGGCCGGGTGAGGAATTACGTGACGGGTCGACCCCTCAACCTGATCCCTCCCGGGATTTCCGGAGGGCTCCTCTCAAGGGAGGATGAAACCTATGGCAGCAGGATCGAAGCGGTACTCGGCTGAGTTGAAGCGAGACGCCGTGGACATGGTGGCCCAGTTGGTGGCCCACGGGTCGGCGGAGTGGCCGGCGATGCGCAAGACCGCAGATCTGTTGGGGGTGACCTCGGCGGAGACTGTCCGTCAGTGGGTTCGTAAGGCCCCGGCCGCTGATGCGGAAGGCGCCTCGAGGGCCGACAACGAGGAGATCCGCAGGCTCAAACAGGAGGTCGCCGAACTCAAACGGGCCAACGGCATCCTGAAAGCGGCGTCGGTTTTCTTCGCGGCCGAAATCGACCGGCCACACCGGTAATTGTGGACTTCATCCGCACCCACCAGGGACATCGGGTGGGTGCGGATGGTCTTATCTGGGGTGTCGATTCGATGTGCGCCGTGCTCTCTGAGCACGGCTGGCGCATCGCCCCGTCCACATACTACGACCACATCAACCGCGGGCCGAGCGCCCGTATGCTCGCTGACGCGCAGGTCATCGATGCGATCTTCATGCTCCGCAAGAACAAACCCCTGACCCGCGTTCTGGGCTCACGAAAGACATGGATAATGCTGCGCAGCAACGGATTAGATGTCGCCCGTTGCACGGTTGAACGGGTCATGCGGGAGATGGGATGGCACGGCGCGATCAAGAAGAAACGGGTGCGCACGACCATCCCTGACGCGGCGGCCAAGCGGCCGACGGATCTGGTCGACCGGCAGTTTTATGCCGCGGCACCCAACCGCCTGTGGGTGGCCGATTTCACCTACTGCCGCACCGAATCCGGTTGGGCGTACACAGCCTTCGTGACTGACGTGTTCGCCCGCAAGATCGTCGGCTGGAAGGTGGCCACGGAGATGACGGTGAACTTGGTGACCGATGCGATCAACAATGCGATCGACAACAGAAAACGTTGCGGGGTAGTCGATTTGAGCAAACTCGTCCATCATAGCGACGCCGGATCGCAGTATACTGCCATCGTGTTCGGGCAGCGATTGGCCGAGGAAGGGATCGCGGCCTCTATCGGCACCGTCGGGGACAGTTTCGACAATGCCCTGGCCGAATCGGTGAACTCGGACTACAAGAACGAACTGGTCGACAACCAGCCCCTGTTCCATGGAGCCACTGAGTTGTCGCTGGGCACCGCCGAATGGGTGGCGTTCTACAACCGAGAACGACCACACAGCTACTGCCACGACCTCACCCCCGACCGGGCAGAGCAACTCCACTACGATCGCATGCGCACCCTCAATCCGGAGGAAGCGCTCACACCATGAGCTCTCCGGAAACGCCGGGAGGGATCAACCTGGGGAATTACATGACCGCTGACACACGAGTACACCGAAGTGGTTCCGCGGGACGGCTGTGACGTGTATGAGTGTGGTGATCGTGGCCTTGTCGATGGGGGTTGGGCACGCTCGGGGTTGGGATGCGAGCCAGTGGAGTGCCTACGGAACGTGGTTCACCGGTTTCGCGACATTCGCCGCAGTTGTTGTCGCGCTCTGGCAGGCGAATCAGGCCCGAGCGCAGGCGAACGAGCTGTACCGTCGACAGACTCACTCCGCGGCGCTGGCCGTGCAACGCTCGGAACTGATGCTGCTGTGGCCGGTTCTGGACAAAGCGCACCTGGCGGCGCTCGAGTACCCCACTTCGTTCCGGCTTTCGGAAAGTGAGGCGCGAGCGACCGAACGAAGTGAGTGGCTGAGAATGCTGACGGAGTTGCGGCTCGCTCTGATCCCTCCCGGCGTTTCCGGAGAGCTCATGGTGTGAGCGCTTCCTCCGGATTGAGGGTGCGCATGCGATCGTAGTGGAGTTGCTCTGCCCGGTCGGGGGTGAGGTCGTGGCAGTAGCTGTGTGGTCGTTCTCGGTTGTAGAACGCCACCCATTCGGCGGTGCCCAGCGACAACTCAGTGGCTCCATGGAACAGGGGCTGGTTGTCGACCAGTTCGTTCTTGTAGTCCGAGTTCACCGATTCGGCCAGGGCATTGTCGAAACTGTCCCCGACGGTGCCGATAGAGGCCGCGATCCCTTCCTCGGCCAATCGCTGCCCGAACACGATGGCAGTATACTGCGATCCGGCGTCGCTATGATGGACGAGTTTGCTCAAATCGACTACCCCGCAACGTTTTCTGTTGTCGATCGCATTGTTGATCGCATCGGTCACCAAGTTCACCGTCATCTCCGTGGCCACCTTCCAGCCGACGATCTTGCGGGCGAACACGTCAGTCACGAAGGCTGTGTACGCCCAACCGGATTCGGTGCGGCAGTAGGTGAAATCGGCCACCCACAGGCGGTTGGGTGCCGCGGCATAAAACTGCCGGTCGACCAGATCCGTCGGCCGCTTGGCCGCCGCGTCAGGGATGGTCGTGCGCACCCGTTTCTTCTTGATCGCGCCGTGCCATCCCATCTCCCGCATGACCCGTTCAACCGTGCAACGGGCGACATCTAATCCGTTGCTGCGCAGCATTATCCATGTCTTTCGTGAGCCCAGAACGCGGGTCAGGGGTTTGTTCTTGCGGAGCATGAAGATCGCATCGATGACCTGCGCGTCAGCGAGCATACGGGCGCTCGGCCCGCGGTTGATGTGGTCGTAGTATGTGGACGGGGCGATGCGCCAGCCGTGCTCAGAGAGCACGGCGCACATCGAATCGACACCCCAGATAAGACCATCCGCACCCACCCGATGTCCCTGGTGGGTGCGGATGAAGTCCACAATTACCGGTGTGGCCGGTCGATTTCGGCCGCGAAGAAAACCGACGCCGCTTTCAGGATGCCGTTGGCCCGTTTGAGTTCGGCGACCTCCTGTTTGAGCCTGCGGATCTCCTCGTTGTCGGCCCTCGAGGCGCCTTCCGCATCAGCGGCCGGGGCCTTACGAACCCACTGACGGACAGTCTCCGCCGAGGTCACCCCCAACAGATCTGCGGTCTTGCGCATCGCCGGCCACTCCGCCGACCCGTGGGCCACCAACTGGGCCACCATGTCCACGGCGTCTCGCTTCAACTCAGCCGAGTACCGCTTCGATCCTGCTGCCATAGGTTTCATCCTCCCTTGAGAGGAGCCCTCCGGAAATCCCGGGAGGGATCACTCGCTCCCGAGCGCGTGTCTTTCTGTACGACGAAGAAGTTCTCCGGACGATCGATCATGTGGTGCAAGCGTTCGACCTATTCGACAATCACGTACGCGCGGAAGTGTCTGGGGAGCTTCAGTTTCAGGACGATGAAAGCAGAACGGCCGCCCGTGCTAGGCGCCTTCGGCATATCAATGCGTGCCGAACTGCTCTGCAGGAGATGGCGTCCGCGCGCCTTGCCGAATTTGCGTCACCCCGCGCTATTGCGAGGGGTGACGAGGGTCAAGCCCCAAGTAGTGGTGTAACTCGTTTCTGATCCTTCGTTGGATTTCTAGGCGGGCAACTCGATCAGTGGGTCGGTGATGGTCTCCGTTGTTGTGGTGGTGTCGGTGGTCAGGGTCAGTCGGCAGCGGCCCAGGACTTCGAGTCCGAGGTAGCGGCGGCCTTCGGCCCATTCGTCGGTCTGTTCGGCCAGGACGGCGCCGATGAGGCGGATGATGGCGTCGCGGTTGGGGAAGATGCCCACAACGTCGGTGCGGCGGCGAATTTCGCGGTTGAGCCGTTCGGTTATCCGGCCCTCAGGGATGAGATCAACCCTGATCTCACATCGAATCAGCGATCGAGACGCTGCAAGTGGTCGGTCAACGCCTCAGCGACACGATGATGCCGGGCAGCTTCATCGGGCCATCCACGGTCACGAGCATCGACCTCGAGAGCCTGGATGTCGGTGCGTTGCGCCTCGAGCGCGCCGCGGAACTCAGGTCCGGTGACGAAGTTGTCGCAGGTCTCGCAGATGTTGGCATAGGGACACGCACCCGCGCTCTCGTGACGGGAACAGTAACCGTGGGCAACACGCGTTTTGAGCATCTCACTGCCGAGCCAACTCACCGCGTCGGGGACGATCGGTTTGCCGACCGGAGTGAGCGTGAACCGCCGCCGCATCTTGCCCATCGCCTGGTCATAGGCATCCCGCAACGTCGGTGAAGCCAAAGTGGCGTAACGCAAAGTCATCTGCGGAGTGACATGCCCGAGCAACGCCATCAACGCCTGCAGGCTCATCCCGGCGTTGGCGAGTTCGGTGGCCCAAGTATGCCGCAGCTGATGCGGGGTCACCACCAACGGCGCACCCCCGGCCCCACGCAGTCCGCAAGCCTCGACGGCAGCGAGCAGACCGTTGCGCAGCCGGGTCTGGCTGAGACGGCGGCCGTGTGCGACGAACAGGAAATCGGTCAACTCTCCGGTGCGGGGATGCGGCAATGGCCGACAGATACCACGCCCGCCGGTCCACTCGTCCAACGCGGCGATAGTGGTCGCCGAGAGCGGGACCATGCGTTCGGTGGCGAGCTTGCCCAACGGAACCTTGAGCCAGGTCCCGGCCGGGCCGTAATCGATGACGCTGCCGAGCTCGAGATCCAGTAGCTCCCCGACCCGCAGACCGGCTCCGCGCAGCACCGTCAACCCGATACGAGCGAACGAATCATCCAGCTGGGAAACCGCATTCATCACCGCAGCATCGATGTCGGGCGGCAATGCCCGCGGAAGCGGTTGGTCGAGTTTCGGGACGTCGGCGGCGAAGACCAGACGGCGCGGTGGGGCCTGCTCCCAGCCCCATTCGGTGATGTCCTCGAGCAGGTTGCGCACGCTCAGTACCGTCGATTGGATCACGGCCTTGGAGATGATGCGCCCGGCCCCGGCAGCGGCGCGTTGCCCACGCCAGGTGCGGGTGCGATTCCAGACGAGGAAGCCCTCGATGTGACTGCGGTCGAGATCCTCGAGGGAGGTGACCTCGGGATGGTTGGTGGTGAGGTAGTCCGCGAACGGCAGCAGGTCGTTGATCAGCGATTCGGCCGATTTCGGGCGGAGCACCGATGCCCGGACGGTGACGTAACGCAACAGGGCCTCGCGGATCGGATCGGCCATCGGGGCGTCGGCGAAGCGTTGGGCGTAGGTGCGGGCCCACGGTCGGCGCCGTGGTGGGGTGTCGACGATGCGGGCCTGAAACAGCATTTGTCGCAGTCCCGCGATACGGTTGCGGTAGGCGCGTTTCGATGTATCCGGGATTGACTGTGTGGCAGCCAATGCGGCGTCGAACTCGCCGACGGTCTCGGCGCTCACACCGCTGACGGAACCGCCGTGCCAGGCGAGCAGCACCGCCAGGCACTCGCCGAGGACGGTCTCGACCCATTGCGGTGTCCACCCCAAAACCAGGCCGGCGGCCCGGACCGCGGCGAACCCGTCCGGGTCGCGGTCCTCGACGGCCCGGCCGAGTCCGGTGAGGTTCTTGACGGCCGCGAGTTCGAGGTCGAGCCGCAGGTTGCCGCGTCCGATGAGGTGACACAGCAGTGGCCAGGCCCCGGTGCGGCGTAGTTCGGCCAGCCGGTCGGCAGCGGGTCGGGTCATCCAGTCCCGCAAGTCCGGATGCGTGGTGAGGAAGGTGGTCGCGATGAGGGTGCGAGCGCGCACCGACCTGTCGCTGAGCCCGAGGCTGGCGACGTGCTCGAGGTAGTCGGTGAGCACCGCACCCGGTCCGGCCGGCAGGACGACCGTCGCAACCACCGCGGTGCTCATTGTCGTGTTCCGGCGAGACTGGCGCGGGCCGCGCCGTATTCGGCGGCGAGCTGCTCGACCGACAAATGCACATATTCGGCAGTGGTGTCCGGAGACACATGCCCCATCAATTCTCGCAGCACCATCAGATCGATTCCGGCGGCAGCGAGTTCGGTGCCGTAGGTGTGGCGCAATCGGTGCGGACGCACCCTCGTCGCACCGGAGAGGTCCCGGTGCCGCCGGAACAGCGACCGCAGTCCCGCCTCGGTCACCGGCGCCCCCGCGGTGGGGCCGCGCAGCACCACGAAACACTCCTCGGTCGCCAACCCCGGTGGCCGTTCGAGGCGCAGATAGGCCGACAGTTCGGTGAAGAACACCGCATCGACCGGCACCACCCGTTCCTTGCAGCCTTTGCCGAGCACCCGGAGTCGTCGCTGGCCGAAATCGACGTCTGCCAACCGCAGGGATCGCACCTCGGCGTTGCGCAGCCCGCCGAACAGCATCGCCCACAACATCGCTCGATCCCGATGGGTGCGCAGCGACGCCGCAAACTGCTCGATCGCGTCGGCGTCGAGGGACTCGGGCAGTAGCCGCGGTTGGCGTACCAGCCTGCCTCCGGCTCGGGGTCGGCCCGGCCCGAGGTGTCCGAGCAGTCCTCGCGCTGGTGGTCGCAGTCCCTGTCCGCGCCGCGGTGAGGGCACCGGATTTTCGGTGCGTATCCCGGTCATCACCAGGTATTCGAACAATGCGCGTATCGCCGCGACTCGTCGGTTGATCGTCGATGCCGCAGTGCCCCGATCACCTCGTGTCGCCATGCCTGGGCGGGGTTTGCGGTGCACGTTCTGCCAGTCGACCCACTCGAACACCGTCACCGGCGTCACCGCAGCCACCGTGAGGTCGCGATCGAGCAGGAATCGGGCCAGATTGAGCACGTCGAACGCATATGCCCGCACCGTTGCCGAACTGAATCCGCGTCCGGCCAGATGCGTCAGGAACGCGTTTGCTGCTGCGCATCCTTCCCATTGGCCGTCGATCACATGCCCGTTGCTGCTGATGCGCACCCGAACGGTCATTGTCCGCCGCCTTTCGATCGGAGCCGACACCGCCAGCATGCGCCTCAACCGGTCGTCGGCTCAGGACCTCACGCTGCAACCGTGATCGTGTCGTGGGAGGGCCGGTTAACCGATATGGGGTTGTTGGACCAGATCTGGCGCCACACGTCATCGGGGAAGCCGGTGAAGGCGAGCAGGTCCTCGCGGGCGTCGCCGAGGTGGTCGGCGACCTCGGGCAATCGGCCGTCGGTGTATTCGAGGAGCCGGTCGAACTGCTCGTGCACTGCGGTGGCGGTGGGCTGGTCATAGACGCTGTGCAGCATCGCTTTGACCGCCGGCCACATGGACTTGGGGCACACTGCCATGAGGTTGGCGGCGTAGTGTGCTTGTAAGGTAATAAAGTGTTGTTTTGTGATCCGAGTCCGGTCGGTGCGGTAGGGCGTTCGTGAGCGAGCTCGAGAGTCGGTTGCGGGAGCGGTTCGAGGTCTTGCTGCCGCATCTGAACGAGCGGCAGCGACGTTTGGCGTTGGCGACGGAGGCCCGGTCGTTGGGGCACGGCGGGGTGCGGGCGGTGGCCCGGGCAGCCGGTGTCAGCGAGACCACGGTCCGCAAGGGCGTATTCGAGCTCGAGGCCGGTGAGCAACCGACACCGACGGGTCGGGTCCGCCGTCCGGGTGGAGGCCGCAAGAGCGCGGACGCAATCGATCCGCGGCTGGTGCCTGCTTTGTTGTCGCTGGTCGAGCCGGACGAGCGTGGAGATCCGGAGTCGCCGTTGCGGTGGACAACCAAGTCGCTGCGGCACCTGGCCGAGGAGCTGACCCGGCAGGGTCACCCGGTGTCCGCACCGACGGTGGGGCGGTTGTTGCGGGACAACGGATTCAGTTTGCAGGCCAACGCCAAGACGTTGGAAGGTGAGCAGCACCCGGACCGGGATGTGCAGTTCCGCTACATCAACGAGCAGGTCAAGGTGCACCAAGAGGCGGGTGAGCCGGTGATCAGCGTCGATTCGAAGAAGAAGGAACAACTCGGCCAGCTGCCCGCCCCTGGCCGTGAGTGGCGACCGCACGGCGATCCGGTGCGGGTGGTCGATCACAGCTTCTTCACCGGACCGAATGTCGAACAGGCCATCCCGTACGGGGTTTACGACCTGACCACCGACGCCGGTTGGGTCAATGTCGGCGTCGACCACGACACCGCCGCGTTCGCGGTCGCCTCCATCCGCCGCTGGTGGCAGGCCCGCGGCGCCGCCGACTACCCCCGTGCGAGCCGGCTGCTGATCACCGCCGACGCCGGTGGCTCCAACAGCTACCGATACCGTTTGTGGAAGGCCGAATTGGCTGCACTGGCAGCCGAGACCGGATTGGCGATCACCGTCTGCCATTTCCCGCCCGGCACCTCGAAGTGGAATAAGATCGAGCACCGGTTGTTCTCCCAGATCACCATGAACTGGCGTGGCCGGCCGCTGACCAGCCACGAGGTCGTGGTCAAGACCATCGCCTCCACCCGCACCCGCACCGGGCTGCGCGTGGAGGCCGAACTGGACACCGGCGACTACCCGATCGGGATTTCGGTGGGTCGAGACGAGTTGCGCGCGTTACCCATCCACCCGCATGCCCAGTGCGGAACGTGGAACTACACCATCGAACCCACTCACGCCGACGCCGCTCCGGTTCCCGGCCGCGACCGAGAAGGCGAGCGTGCCGCGGCCGTCGCGATGCTCGCCGACCCCCGCCTGACCGGCATGACTCGCAAGGAGCTGGACGAACTCACCGCACGGCTGGCACCGGCGCAGGCCGCCCGCGCCGAGCAACGCCGCTGGCACCAACGCGGCGGTCGGCGCCGCCGGGCCCCGGGCGCCGGCAAGCGACGGTTGCTCTCGGACGCCGCGGCCCTGCTGATCACCATCGTGTACCTGCGGCAGGTCTGCTCCCAGCGGGTGCTCTCGGAACTGCTCGGGGTCAATCCGAACTCCATCGGCGAAATCATCGCCGAAACGCGGATGCTGCTCGACGAACACGGCCACCGCGTCACCCCGATGATCGGGCTGCGCTTGAGCACCGCCGCCGACCTCGCGGGATTTCTCCGTGATGACCCGGCCTCCGTCCCCGCACCGAATCGGCTGCTCCCCGAAGCATTGTCGCATCCGGCTCTGACCGGCATGAGTCGCCGGCAACTGGACGAACTCGTCGAACGCCTCGCCGTTCGGCAAGCCGCCATGGTCGAACGACGCCGCTACGCCCAACGCGGCGGCGAACGGATGCCCGGGGGCCGCGGCGGAATCTTCCTTCAGAAGATCACCGATGCCGAACGTGTCCTGGCCACTGTGTTGCACCTGCGGCGCCTGTGCACCCGCGCTGTCCTGGCCGAGCTGTTCCAGGTCAGCCCCCGCACCATCGGCAATGCGCTGCTCGACGTGCGGCCACTGCTCGAACAGGACGGCTACACCCCGCTGCCGGCACCCATCCGCTACCGCACCGCCGCCGCCCTGCTCGCCGCGATACCACAGCAAGAGGGCGACACACCCGAATCGACACATTAATTCCTTACAGTCACAGTGGGTGCGGCAGCGCTGCCATACCGCGCCGGGCAGGTTCGCTGCGATCGCTTCGATGAGCCCGGCATGAGCATCGGAGGTCACCAGACGTACCCCGCCCAGGCCGCGGGCGACCAGGTCAGCGAAGAAGGTGTTCCAGGAGGCTTTGGTTTCGGCGGTGGTCACTTGCATGCCGAGTACTTCGCGGTGGCCGTCGCCGTTGACGCCGGTGGCCAGCAGTACGACGGCTTTGACGACCTGCTTGTTCTCACGGACCTTGATCGTCAGGGCGTCGGCGGTGACAAAGGTGAACGGTCCGGCTTCGTCGAGGCGGCGATGGCGGAATGCGGCGACCTGCTCGTCGAGATCAGTGGCCATGCGTGCGACCTGCGACTTCGACAGTGAGTCGATGCCGAGTGTCTTGACCAGTTTGTCCATCCGGCGGGTCGATACACCGGCCAGGTAGCAGTCGGCCACGACGGTGATCAGCGCGGACTCGGCCCGCTTGCGACGTTCGAGGAGCCACTCGGGAAAGTAGCTGCCCGAGCGCAGCTTCGGAATGGCGACGTCGACGGTGCCGACCCGGGTGTCGAGGGGGCGGTGACGGTAACCGTTGCGGCGGTTGGTGCGTTCGGCAGATCGTGCGTTCCATTCGGCACCGCACACGGCGTCGGCATCGGCCGAGAGCAGGGCGTTGATCATGGTCTGTAGCAGTTCGCGCATCAGATCCGGTGACGCGTCTGCGAGGGCTTGGCCAAGAAGGCCGGCAGGGTCGACAATGTGGGGTGCGGTCATCGCGATGACTCCTCGAGGATTCTTTAGACGGTTGACTCGAAGGATCACGCGGTGGCCGCTCTATGTCCGTGAGCGACACGGAGTCGGTAACGAACTCGGCCACCGAGTTACACCACTCTATGGGGCACTACTGTGACGAGTGGACTCTGTGAGTCTTCGTGCGACGTTCCTTCAGTGCTACGGAGCGGATCGCTGGGCATCAGAGCTCGTCGCTATCCGAACGGAACGGTTCCGTGTGCGCCGCTACCTCCGTCGCCGCCATTCGCTGATCCGTCACCGATGACGAGACCGCCTGCGCCGCCTCCTCCTCCGCCCCCTCCGGGCCAACCGCCGTCGCCGCCCCTCCCCCCGTTGGCAGTGCCGCTTCCGGCGACGGAACCTCCGTTTCCACCCGGCCCGCCCTGTCCGCCGACATACGGATTCCAGTACCCCGGATCGGTACCGCGGTGGTTCGGTCCCTTCTCCCAATAGCCGTACATCTCACGGACGTTCTTCTTGAATCGGCTGTAGTCCTCGTCGAGTTCCGACAATTGGTTGGCAGTGACGCTCGACTGAATCGCTGTGCGGTACCAAGCCAGGAGAGCTGCTCCGAGAATGACCCCGAGTCCGATGATCGCGACGGTGGACCACCTGCGGCCCTCCATGGTGAACCCTGTGATCGTGCAGGCCGCGGCAGTTGCAGATACTGCGGCGGTGAGAGCCTTGCCCCCGTTCTTCCACATCTGGCTGACGACCTGCCGGGCAGGAGTGTAATGGACGGGCTCGGTCACCGTGGGCTCCGATCGATGCATTTGTGCCTGTGGATTGGGTGCTTCTGCATAAGGGTAAAGATCACGGCAGACATGGGGCTCGGATGTCTGCTCGCGACGATGTGCGGCAGTTGTACAACTGCACCGCGAGGGGTGGTCCGAGATAACCATGGAATATCTGAACTAGTTCTGATGTAATGGCTGTATGAGCAAGTCGACAGCTACCGCTACGTTCTCCGAATTCTTGAGAGCACCGAAAGAAGTCCTGGGCGTTCTGGACAACGCAGGGGAAGTGGTGCTCACGCGACGCAATGCGCCTGCGTTGCGGTTGACTGAGGAATCCGCGAGCCGGACAGAACTGGACACCCTCGGAGTGGTCGGGCAACTCTTCGCCGCGTCCCTCGACGAGGCGGCACTCGAGCGCATTGCCGCGCGTCTCTCTGTTGTGTTGCCGTGGGTCGGTCTACTGCCGAAGGTCCTGCAAGGGGAGTTCGTCGCCGAGTTCCAGGACACAGCACGAGCGTGCATCGCGGTGGCCCGCTTCGACCGGCTGGCGATCCTGCTCGAAGCATGGAAGGCGACCGCCGAGGCGTACGCAGATCCCAACCTCACCGCAAATGGTTCGGATCTGGAATACCTGGATGCCGCCGAGATGGTCGCACGCCCGGATCGCTCCGCGTGAGCAAAAGAGGGGAAGCGGTTGCTCGTCCGATCAAGCGCGTCGAGTGGCAACTGGTGTTTGCCACACGTGACGCTCAGAAAGGCTGGACCGACCTGTTGGCGACGGCCCGCAACGCCACCGTCGATGCGTGGGACACTCTCACACGGGAGCCGACGGTGCAGACCCCGCGGCTCTACCAGCTGAAGGGTGAGTACGCCTACGGAACGTACGGCGGACGGAACTTCGCCCGCTACCAGTACAAAGTCACCGATGGTGGGCGCATCTGGTTCTTCCTCGATCCGGCCCCCAAGGGCGACAAGATCGCCGGCCGAGTGCTGCTCGAACGATGCGAGCCGGGGCATCCGAAGGAGACCGATTGAGCGCACGGCACGCCCGAGCCGGGCGGGATCAGTAACGCCGCTGTTCTTTGGCAGGATGAACCCCGCAGCGACCTCGATATGGCCGCCGTACCGAGAACGACCATGAAGGAGTGCAAAGAAAGCGTGAGCATCCTGCTGCGGGACGTCATCGACATTCCCGAACGTATCGGCGCCGACGACTACGTGCTGCGCTTGACCGACAGCACCGACGGCGACGCACACATTCGCGCCACCGTTGACGCCTACGTGCTCACCGACTCGCTCAAAGACAACTTCGCGTCGGCCATCTCCCTCATCTCCGACGCGATCCGGAAGAACACCTCGCGCGGCGCCTACCTCGCCGGTTCGTTCGGCTCCGGTAAATCGCACTTCATGGCCGTGCTCTACGCCCTGCTCGGCAACCACCCCGCGCTGCGCACCGAACGCTTCCGTGCCCTCACCGACCGCTACGACGCCGACATCGCCGGCAAGAAGATCCTCAGCCTCACCTACCACTTCCTCGGCACCAAGTCGATGGAAGAGGCGATCTTCCGCGGCTACATCGACCAGATCCGACGTCTCCATCCCGAAGCGCCGCTGCCGGCCCTGCATGTGTCCGACACACTTCTCGCCGATGCCGAGCACCTGCGCGAGAAGATGGGCGACGGCCCGTTCCTCGCCGGACTCGGCGGCGACAGTACAGGCGACGACGATGCCTGGGGTGGACTGGTCTCCGACAGTTGGACACTCAAGCGTTACCGAGCCGGACTCGCCGCAAGTGCCGAGAGCGAGTCGCGCAAGGAACTCGTCTCCGCGCTGGTGCGCAACTATTTCTCGTCGTTCCTCGAGCAGGCCGACTACGTCGACCTCGACCGCGGCCTGAGCGTCATTTCCGAGCACGCCGAGGAACTCGGCTACGACGCTGTGGTGCTCTTCCTCGACGAACTGATCCTCTGGCTGATCTTCTACGTGCGCAACAACGAGATCTTCAGCCGCGAATCGCAGAAGATCACCAAGCTCGTCGAAGGCTCCGGCAACCCGCGGCCGATTCCTCTGGTCTCCTTCATCTCGCGGCAGATGGACCTGCGCAAGTGGCTCGCCGATGCCGGCGCCTCCGGTGCCGAGCAGGACGCATCCGATCGTGTACTGCAATACCAGCAGGGCCGGTTCCGCACCATCGAACTCGGCAACGACAATCTCGCCGAAGTCGCGAACATCCGTCTGCTGCAACCGAAGAACGACGAAGCCGAGCAGGCTCTCGACGAGGCATTCCGCGCCGTCACACGCAGCCCAGAAGTGTGGGACGTGCTGCGTGACTCGATGAACACCACCGAGGAACATCGCGGATCCTCCGAGCAGGAATTCCGGCTCACCTACCCGTTCTCGCCGGCGCTGGTTTCCACGCTGCGCGAACTGGCCTCCGTGATGCAGCGCGACCGCACCGCGCTGAAGGTGATGCAGCGCATGCTCGTCGAACGCCGCGACACCCTCACCACCGCCGACCTCATCCCCGTCGGCGACGCCTTCGGACCCATCGTCGACGGTGAAGAACCGATCGACGGTGTGGCATCCACCTTGTTCAAAGCAGCCGAATCCCTCTACCGCGACAAGATGCTCCCCCTGCTGCTCACCCGCCACCAGGTGACCCAGGAGCAACTCGACACCGATCCCGACTCGGTGCCCGCCGGATTCCGCGCTCACGACCGGATCGCCAAGACCCTCTTGCTGTCCGCCATCGCCCCGAAGGTCCCGGCGCTGCGCGACATCACCGCCTCCCGCCTCGCGGCACTCAACCACGGATCCATCAAGAGCCGCATGAAGGGTGGCGAAGCCCGCGTCGTCCTGGGCGTGGTCCGCGAATGGGCCAAGGACATCCCCGAGATCACCGTCTCCGAGGGCGCCAACCCGATCATTCGGGTGCAACTGTCCAACGTCGACTACAACTCCGTCCTCGAACGCATCCGCGGCGAAGACAACTCCGGCAAGCGCAAGGTGCTCATCCGCACTCTCGTGCACAAGGCGCTCGGCGTCGATACCAGGCAGGACGATCTCGCCGGCGGCGCGACGCGCACCGTCATCTGGCGCGGTTCCCGTCGTGAGGTCGATGTGGTGTTCGGTAACGTCCGCGACGCCTCCTCGGTGCCCGAACAGAACTTCGACAATCGACCGGGCACCTGGCGGCTCGTCGTCGACTACCCCTTCGACGAGGGAGAATTCTCCGCGGCCGACGACATCGCCCGCATCGACCGACTCCTGTCCGGCGGCGACAGGCACACCATCGTGTGGTTGCCGAAGTTCTTCTCCGACGAGGCCCGGCAAGACCTCGCCTTGCTCGTCAAGCTCGACTGGCTGTTCGGCGGCACCGGGGATCGCTGGCAGGAGAACACCGACCACCTCTCACCCGCCGACCGGGCGCAGGCCCGAGGCATCCTCGAGAACCTCTACCGGGGAACCCTCAATGCCTTCGAGCGGCTTCTCGAGCAGGCCTACGGCATCGAAGCGGCCGACCCGAAGTATTTCGTCGACGACCCCGGTCACACCGAGATCCTCACCTCCCTCAGCAAGGACTTCAGCCCGAAACTACCCACCGCAGTGAACCTGCGGGACGCCTTCGACAAGGTCATCGACCAGGCATTCACGGCGCTGTACCCGAACCATCCGCAGTACCCGAGCCCGGACGACGAGGTCACCCCCCGCCACTACGAGATCGTCCGCGGTTTCGTGGAAGAGGCGGTCGCGGACCGCCAGGGACGGGTACCCACAGCCGGCGCCGAACGCAAGGTCGCGCAGCGCATCGCAGCGCCGCTGAAGGTGGGCAAAGCCACCGAAGACCACTTCCTGTTCGGTGAAGACACCTTCGCGTACTGGGCCGGTGAACTCGACCGAGCGGCCGCAGAGACCGACCGCGTCACCGTCGGCGTGCTGCAGCACCGCATCGACTCGATAAGTCCCGCGTGGGGACTGCGGCCCGAAGCGCGCGACCTGATCGTGGCTGCGTGGGCGCTGCTCCGGAAACGTGCCTGGTTCGAGGCGGGCGCGCCCGTCCCGGCACCGCCGCTCGGACGGATGCGCGAGAGCATCGAACTGCGCGCCGAGGAACTGCCCGAACAGGCGGCGTGGGACGCCGCCCGCACCACGGTCAGCTACCTACTCGGTTACACGATGCCGCGTACCTTCCTCACGGGCGCGAACGTCGCCGACTTCGCACAGCAGGTACGCGCCAGGGCGGGGGAGAAGACCTCGGACCTGCGTCAGCTCGCCGACCGGCTGGCCGACGCCCACCGAGTCCTGAAACTGGATGTCACCGACACCGACCGGATCAGCGTCGCCCGGGCGCTCGTCGACTACCTCGACACCCTGGCCGGCACCCCCGGTAACGTCGCGCTCATCGACCTGCTCGCCACCGAACCTGTGCCGGGCTCGGCGGAATCCGCCGGTCGGATGCGGACGGAAGCGGCGCACGACGCAGCAGCGTTGCGAGGCTTCCAATGGAAACTCGTCGGAGCATTGCTCGCCGGTGCCGAAGCCGACGGTGAGCGAGGCGAATCCGCGCGGGTGATCGTGAAGAAGCTGAAGGAGCTGATCACCACTCAGGGAGTTTCCCTGGCCGACCAGCTCAACAGCACGGAAACCCGCGTGGTCGAGTGGGTGGTGGACAATACGCCTCAACCCCCCAAGCCGCCGCTTCCCCCGAAGCCTCCCAAGCATCGCATCACGCCTTCTCGCACCAACCCTGACGAAGTGACTCTCGAAGGCATCGACGACCTCAACTCCCTTACGTCCCAGTTGCAGGCCGCTTTCACGGAGCACGGAAAACGCCTGTATGTGAAGTGGTGGGTGGAATGAACACTCTTACCGCCACCCGTCCGATCATCACTGCCAAGCTCGCGAAAGCCGTCGAAAAGCGCTACAAGAGCGGTGTTCTCGGTCTCCGTGCCGCGCCTGCATGGGACGGCGGTACCTTCCAGCACGACGGAACCCCGGTGACGGTCGTGCCGTGCCCATCCACCCTCGCCGTGTGGGAGGCCCTGGAATCCCGCGCCGACGACCAGTGGCTCGTCATCCTCACCCCCGTCGACGACAAGGATCTCGGCGACGGGGTGCTGTCCCACCTCATCGACGGCCGGCTCCTCAGCCCCGACCCGTGGGACGCGCTGCGCTCGACGTTCGCGGCCACCACCATCGAACCCGCCCTCTACCGCGTACCCAACGACCGGGCATTGGCCCTCGGATTGCTTGCAGCGGTCCCCACCGCCGCAGTCACACCCGCGCCGGGCGGTGTGCTGACGCGCACGCACGTGATGTCGACCCTCGCGCGCGGCACGCTCGCGATCACCGATGATCCCGCCACCGAGATCGACACTTTGGCGATCCTCGAATGGAGCCGTCGCCCCGACGTGACCGACAACCTCGCTCGCCTCCGCGCAGACGGGGGCCCCGAGGTGATGAATGCCGTCGTGGAGTGGCTTGCCGAGCGAGCGGGAAGACTCGGCAAACCCGTGGCGGCGCTACTGAAAGCCCAGCGGATCGCCGAACTTGTGCCACTCGGTCTCATTGCGGGGTTGTTCTCCGACCCCACTCATCTCAAGCTCGGAGTATTTCTCGGGCGCTTCGGCCTCGACAGTCTCAGCGCCGACGATCTCGCCGCGTGGTACGACGACACCTCGGGCCTGGTTGTCGGCAGCCTCGTCGAACGGGAACGCCACGCGGTTCTCGAATCCGCCGCCGCACACGTGCGCGAGCTGAACATCGAACATCTCGCCGAGCGGTCCGAACTGCTTCCCCAGGGCCTCGTCGCGCGCCTCGACGAGCTGGCAAAGGCCATCGAGAACGCCCTGCCCGGCGACGCCGCTCGCGGACCGAAACATGAGGGCATCGACGGTGTCGAACGCGCATGGGAGCGGGTGCTGCAACACCTGTCCGCCCGCACGTCCACTTCCTGCCGAGCGGCCGAAGCCGCCGTGCGGTTGCTGCGGTGGCTCGTCGTGGATACCCCAACCGACAGTGGGCTCGACACGTTGACCCGCCGATACGTCGACGTCGACGGCTGGGTCGATGCCGCCCTCGTGACCTCGCATCGCGGTTCGGATCATCGGCGTCTCGCCGAGGCGATTACCCAGGTCATCGCCTTGGTCACCTCGCACCGCCGCGATCACGATCGTCGGTTTGCAGCGGCCCTCGCCGACACGCCGCACCCCACCGGCGTACTCGTCGAACAGTTACTGCCCACCGTGGTGCTGCCCCTGGCCAAGTCGACGCCCACGCTACTGATCGTGGTCGATGCGTTATCGGTCGCGGCCGCAACGGAACTTGCCGCGGCCGCCGCAGAATCCGGCTGGATGGAGGCGGGTGTCCTCGGCTCCTCCCGGCGAACGGGCGCACTTGCCGTCCTGCCCACCCTCACGCAACGGAGCCGCTGTTCACTGTTGGCCGGCGACCTGCGGGAAGGAAACGACACTGCCGAACGCACCGGATTCCTCAAACTCCTGCGGGACGCGAAGCTGGAAGCGGCACCGGGGCGCATCGACCCGATCTTCCACAAGAAGGCACTCGACACCGTGCCCGCCGGAGCGGATCTGGCCACCGACGTCGCCAATGCCATCGTCGACACCACCGGCCGCCCGCTGGTGGCTACGGTGCTGAACTTCGTCGACGACACCCTCCACCACACCGACCCGGGCGGAACCGACTGGGGCATCGACACCATCACCCACCTGCGCCCGCTGCTGCAGGCCGCGCAGCGAGCAGGTCGCGCGGTGATCATCACCTCCGACCACGGGCACATCATCGAGCGCCGCACCTCCGCCAAACGCGACCGTGTCACCGTGTACGGGCAGCGCGCACACGGTGACCTAGACCGGGTGGACGAGGGTGAAATCGTGGTACGAGGACCGCGGGTGCTCACCGACAGTCGATCGGTGGTGCTCGCCGTCGACGACACCATCCGCTACGGACCCGTCAACGCCGGTTACCACGGCGGGGCCAGTCCCGCGGAGGTAGTGGTGCCCGTGCTCGCTCTGCACACCGGAGTGCGTCCCGACACACTCACCGCACTCGGTCCGGTCGAGCCACCCTGGTGGCACAGCCCCGTCCAGGTCGACGCCCCCCGAGTGCGCCCAGCGCCGGCAGCGAAGCCGGCGGCACCCACCCTCTTCGACAGCGAAGAACGTTTCGTGGCCGACGCCGGTGGGGATGTGGCCGAACAGGTGCTCGCCACCACGGTCTTTGCCGATCAGATCCGGCTGGCAGGCCGGATCGTGGTGCGTCCCGACCAGATTCGCGCACTGCTCGCTGCACTGCTTGCGGCACCGGCGCGGGAACTGACCACCGCCCATGCAGCGGCCCTCCTCGGACTGGCCCCGATCCGAGTCGGTGGCGCGTTGCTACAGATCAAGCGGGTTCTGGACGTCGAAGGCTACGAGGTGTTGCTGCTCGACAGCGGTGTCGTCGGACTCGACGAAGCGGCGCTGCGCGAACAGTTCGGGATCGAATCGTGAACGCGGCGGTGTCGCCACGGAGGCGACGAGAAATCCTCGACGCGCTGCGACGCGGCACCGTCCCCGCGAACGGTCTCGACCAGCTCGCCGTCGGACTCGGCCGGTTCGAATCCGAACTCGACGCCGAACTCGAGGTGGTCGCCGGCGGGGGAGCGATGTTCAAGGCCGTGCGCGGGGACTACGGCTCCGGCAAGACCTTCTTCGCCCGCTGGCTCGCCGATCGCGCCACCAAACGCGGTTTCGCCGTCGCCGAAGTGCAGATCAACGAGATCGACACGCCACTGCACAAGCTCGAAACCGTGTACCGGCGCAGCATCGAATCTCTGCATACCGCCTCGATTCCGCCCTCCGCGCTGCGTCCGATCCTTGATGCGTGGCTGTTCACCATCGAAGACGACGCCACCCAGCAGGGCGTGAGCGTCGACGATCTCCTCGAACGTCGCCTCGCGGACGTCGCCGCGCGAGCACCGGTGTTTCCCATGGCAATTCGGGCCTACCGCCGGATGGTGGCCGAAGGCGACCACGACGGCGCCGACGGGCTGGTCGCCTGGCTCGGCGGCCAACCGCATGTCGCAGCATCGGTCAAGCGCCGCGCCGGCATCAAAGGCGACCTCGACCATTTCCTCGCGCTCGGCTTCCTCCGCGGCCTGCTCGCAGTGTTGGCCGACGCCGGCAACGCCGGCCTGCTCCTGGTGCTCGACGAGGTGGAAACCCTGCAGCGGGTGCGCTCGGACGCCCGCGCGAAAGCGCTCAATGCGCTGCGTCAGTTGATCGACGAGATCCACGATGGACACTTTCCGGGTCTGTACCTGCTGATCACCGGCACACCGGCGTTCTTCGAAGGTCGGCAAGGCATCCAGCTGCTCCCGCCCCTGGCGGATCGGCTGCACACCGACTTCTCCCGGGATCCGCGCTTCGACAACCCGCGCGCCCCACAGTTGCGACTGACAGGCTTCGACCTCGACCGGCTCGTCGAGCTCGGTGGTCGGGTGCGGGAGCTGTTCTGCTCCGGCATCGACGCGGGGGAACGGGTGCGGTCGACCGCGGACGACGAGTTCCTTCGCCGGTTTGCTGGTGCAGTCGCGGGGAGTCTCGGTGGTCGTGTCGGGATTGCACCCAGGCTGTTCCTGCGCAAACTCGTCGACGTTCTCGACGTCATCGAACTGCATCCCGATTTCGACCCGTATGCGGATTACGAGATCAAGATCGGGGCATCCGAGTTGTCGGAGGCCGAACGGGAGGTCGCGTCGGCGGACGATGTGGAGCTGGACCTGTGAGCTGCCTCGAGATTCCGAGCAGCCCGCGCGCGTTGAGTGACGACACACTCCGCCTGGCGCGGCTCGAACAGGCGAAGAAGGCACCATCGGTTCTGGAACTGAACCGGCTGATCTGGCGCATCAGCAAACGGGAAGAATGCCTCGACCGCCTTCCGTACCTCGATCCGACCTACGGCGGTGTAGACGCGGACGTCGTTCTGTTGCTCAAGGCACCCCAGGCCGACGCAGATCCGAGACGAGGAGCGGGTCGGTTGATCTCGCTCGACAACGACGACAAAGTGGCTGCGACACTGTTCGAGATGTTCCGCGAACTCGGGATCGAGAGGCGCCGGTGTGTTGCGTGGAATATCTGCCCGTTCGAGATCCGCAAGTTCGATCCCGACGACACCGAGCTGGCGAAAGGGAAGAAGTACTTCCGGTCCTTCACCGAACTGATCCATTGCCCGCGAACCGTTCTGGTGCTGGGCAGCAAAGTTCGGGACGGGTGGAAGAAGCATTCATTCGACGATGTAGTGCCGGATGCGCATGTGGTCTTCGGTCCCTCGCCGTCCCCTCCGGGAATCAACCGGCCTGGCGCTCGAGGCGAACTCCGCGCTGCTCTGGCCGAAGCATTCGGTTGAAACGTCCGGTCACGGTGTGGCGGCAGGTGCGCGGCGATCGCCGTCGCGGATCTACTTGCGGGCGCGGATCGGCCGATGAATGAGTGGGCGTCTGGGTGCGACGGGCTATGCGTTCGCCAATCGCTGGACGGCTAGCTGGTTGAGAGAGACGTGACGTTCTGCAGCTTCGATTGCGAGACGTCGATGCAGCTCGGGGGAGGTGCGAACGTAGATCGTACCGCTGTAGGAACGTTCGGCGAAGGGTTGCGGCACGGTTTCGCCGTTGGTGATCATATCGCCGATCACACTCTCGACGAGACGGACAAGGCCGGCCAATGCTTCGCTCTGATCGCTTTCGAGCCACGACAATCCCGGGAACTCCAGCACGGTGGCCACGTACTCGTCGTCGTCCGGCGACCACTGAACTCGGTAGCTGTAGTGACGTGCGTCCGGTCGGCTCATGACTCCTCTTCCATCTTCTCGATCGCTGCCAACACCTGTTTGACCTGGTACGGCTTGGCCTCCCCGTTCTTGCCGCGCTGGATGTTCACGCGTGGATCGCCCGGCCACGGTGTTCGAAACACGGCGTGACTACCCCCATCGTGGCGAGGTGGCCCGAAGACTTCCACACACAACCGATGCAGATCCTCGTAGCGGACGTTCCGGGGATTTTGGGCGATCCTCGATCGAAGCTTCTCTGCTTTCGACACGTCTCAATGCTAGCGTATGCGCTAGCACCCCGTGGGAGTGAAGTTGCTGTTGACAGTCCTGACGCGAATGATCGACGAGTGTCCCCGAACCCGCATGTGATCGAGCGATTCGATTCATGACTGACAGCGCATTCACCCTCCTCCATCCCGGCGTGCAGTATCACCTCGTCAACACGCTGCGTTGGGACGGCCTTCGCCCCACTCAAGCCGTCGCCGTCGAACCGATCCTCGGGGGCGAGGACGCTCTCGTCCTCGCCCCGACCGCGGGAGGCAAGACCGAGGCGGCGGCTTTCCCTCTGCTCTCGGCGATGGCCGAGCACGATTGGCAGGGCACGTCGGTGCTCTACGTGTGCCCGCTGCGGGCACTGCTCAACAACCTCCAACCACGCATGCACACTTACGCCCAGTGGCTCGGCCGCACCGCCGCCGTGTGGCACGGCGACGTCGGCCAGTCCGCGCGGCAGCGGATCCTGCGCGAGCGCCCCGACATCCTGCTCACCACACCGGAATCCCTCGAAGCGATGCTGGTGTCCACCAAGGTCGACCCGCGCGTACTGTTCGCAGGCCTACGCGCCGTCGTCGTCGACGAAGTGCATGCTTTCGCCGGCGACGACCGGGGCTGGCACCTCCTCGCCGTACTCGAACGACTTGCACGTATCGCAGGCCGACCTCTGCAGCGCATCGGCCTGTCGGCCACGGTCGGTAACCCCGACGAGTTGCTGGAGTGGTTGCAGGGCGGGACGCCCGGCCGGCCTCGCCGAGTCGTCGATCCCGCGGTGCCTGCCGCGGCTACGACTCCCGAGATCACCGTCGACCACGTGGGGTCGATCGACAACGCCGCCACGGTCATCGCCGCGCTGCACCAGGGGGAAAAGCGTTTGGTGTTCGTCGACTCGAGGCGCCGCGCCGAAGAACTCGGTGCGGCCCTGCGGGAGCGGGGAATTACGACCTTCCTGTCGCACTCGTCGCTCTCGGCGGCCGAACGGCGTCGGTCCGAAGCGGCCTTCGCCGATGCGCGGGACACGGTGATCGTCGCGACCTCCACCCTCGAACTGGGTATCGACGTCGGCGACCTCGACCGCGTCATCCAGATCGGTTCACCTCGTACCGTCGCGTCGTTCCTGCAGCGGCTCGGCCGCACAGGACGCCGCCCGGGTACTGTCCGCAACTGTCTGTTCCTAGGCATCGACGACGAGCAGGTGCTGCTCACCCTGGGAATGCTCGAATGCTGGTCGCGGGGATGGGTCGAACCGATCGTCGCCCCACCGTCCCCTCGGCACATCGCCGCTCAGCAGATGCTGGCGCTGTGTCTGCAGGACCACCGGCTGGGGGAGAAGAGCTGGAGGGACTGGTGGGGATCGCTGCCCATCTTCGACGAGCACGCCGACGAGATCATGGCGTTCCTCCAAGCCCAAGGCTACTTCGAGCGGGACGGCAGCTTTCTGCACATCGGTCCCGAGGCCGAACGCCGGTTCGGACGCCGATACTTCTCCGACCTGACCGCAGTCTTCAGCGCCCCACCGGAGTTCACCGTGCTGGCCGGACGCAACGAGGTCGGCACCGTGGGGACCGACCTGCTCGTCGAAGAGGTCGACGGTCCTCGTGTGTTGTTGCTCGGTGGTCGCTCATGGCTGGTGACCCACATCGATTGGCAACGACGACGGTGCTTCGTCGAACCCGTCGACGGGGGCGGCAGGGCGAAGTGGTCCGGCACCGGGGGCGGAGTGAGCTACGACGTCACACAGGGGATGCGCGCAGTGCTCCTCGGCGTCACGCCCACAGGCGTGACCCTCACCCGCCGCGCAGACAACGTGCTTGCGGAGCTCCGTCAGGGTTACGCAGACGTCGTCGACGCGGAAGCGTCTGTGCTGACGATGCCGTGGGAAGAGTCCGGCCGATGGTGGACCTGGGCAGGCACGGCCGCCAACCGCACGGTGCAGGCTTCGCTTCCCGAACTGGTGGATCCGCGCCAGCGGGTCGACGAGAAATCGTTGCGGTTGCTCCCGGGTATCACTCCGGCCGAGGTGCACGCGGCTCTGGCAGATCCCGCGTGGACCGTCCCGCATGTCGCACCGAACGCTGTGGCCGGACTGAAATTCTCCGCAGCGCTACCACCGGGGCTGGCAGAGAAGACCCTCGCGGTGCGGCTCGGGGACGAGTCGCACGCTCGCGATGTTGTCGCGCTGCGCCGGCGAATTCGTCGGACCGACCGCGGCGAATAGTCGCTCTGTCCGTGCCACGAACTACTCGACACACGGGGCGAAGCGTAAGGTCGGGAGGCGGGTACCTGCCGGGCCTGCCAACGGCTACTGCCCGTGCGAGCCGCCCGCCCCTCCTGCCTCGGTGCTGTGCACATCGTGTCGCAACATGCCGATGCCTCACGACGAAAGGTGCACGCGCGACGACCGACGAACCACTCGAACCGGACGTGACGAGCTGCAGCCCTCGCGACCCGCGACGCTCAGGGGCTGGGAACGTGCGAAACGGGCCTGCGTTGCGCGCGGTGCAATGCGCGCCGCAGTTCGTCCCGGTCGTCGAACACCTGCACCGTGTCCCCGGAGACCAGGCGTGGCTCGCATCCGCGTCCGGCCACGACGACGACGTCTCCGGGGCCGGTGTGGGCGACGGCGATATCGAACGCGCGACGTCGGTCGGCCTCGACGACGACGCGGGCGCTGCGCGCTGCGAAGGCACCTTCGGCGACCGCATCCCTGAGCACACGCGGGTCCTCCGAGAGGGGACTGTCGTCGGTCACGACCACCACGTCGGCGTAGGTCGCGGCGGTGTGCCCGAGCGGAAATCGCTTGCCGGGATCGCGTTCTCCGGTCGCGCTGATCACGAGGACCAGTCGCCGCTCGGGGGCGAGCGACCGGAGGAAGGGCAACAGTTCGCGTTGCCCGGACGTGTTGTGCATGTAGTCCACGAGCGCGAGAACACCCTCACCGGCGTCGACGCGTTCGAGCCGGCCGGGCACACCCGCGAGGGTCTCCAGACCCGCTGCGGCCTGCAGGACGTCGCCGTCGACGGCGGCCACCGAGGTGAGCGCCGTCAGCGCATTGGCCACCTGGTGTGGTCCGAGCAGCGACAGTCGCACCGGCGCACTCCCGGCCGGCGTGTGCACGGTGAAGCAGGTGCCGTGGAGATCGCACCGGATCGAGTCCGCGTACACGTCGGCGCGGGCATCGCAGGTCGAGTGCGTCCACAGCGGCACGTCGACGGAGGCCGCCAGACGTCGCCCGTACTCGTCGTCGATGTTCACCACGGCCGTCTGCGTGCGGTCGGCGGTGAACAGTGCCGCCTTGGCGGCGAAGTACTGCTCCATCGTGTGGTGGAAGTCGAGGTGGTCGGGCCCGAGATTGGTGAAGGCGACGGTACGGAACCGCACACCGTCGACGCGGCCCTGACTGATGCCGTGCGAGGACACCTCGAGCGTCACCGCCTGCACGCCCTGGTCACGGAACTCGGCAAGCGTGCGGTGCACGACCGAGGCCTCGGGAGTGGTACGGGTCGCGGGTCGTGTGCCGGCCGGACCGCGCACGACGACCCCGCCGATCATGCCGGTCACCACGCCGGTGGCCGCGAGTGCGGTGTCGAGGAGATAGGTCGCGCTCGTCTTGCCGTTGGTGCCGGTGATGCCGTGGACCTGCAGGTCGTGGGAGGGATGCCCGAGGATCCACGACGCCAACGGGCCGACCACGCCGCGCGGTCGATCGACCACGAAGGCGGGCAGCAGGCGCGACGGCCGGTCGCTGAGCACCGCGACCGCGCGATGGGTGGCGGCTTCGGCTTCGAAGTCCAGGCCGTGGGCGTGGTGTCCGGGTAGCGCTACGTACAGATCGCCGGGGCGCACCGTCCGGGAATCGTCGCTGATGCCGGTGATCACATGGTCGTGCCGGTCCGCTGGTCCGGATCGCAGGACACCGCGGAGGTGCTCGGCGACGTCGCGGACCTGGATCCGCCGGATGGGACGGCGAGGATCGTCCGGGTCGGTATGCACGGGGGCGGATACCCGGTCCGGGGCGGAATGATGCGCCGCCGGTGACCAGGCTCCACCGGCGTGCTCCTCGCCCGCGACATGCGTCGGTCTCACACGGTTACCCTCGAAGGATGACTGCGATTCCGGATTTCCCCGTCGGCACGAACACCACGATATCCGGTCTCGGCAGTTCCTTCGCCGACGAATTGAGCGGATTGTCGGTGGCGTGGCAGGGCGCCGAGGCCCCCGACCCGGAACTGCTCGCGCTCAACGAGGACCTCGCGGTGTCGCTGGGACTGGACGTGGCGGCGTTGCGCAGCGCCGACGGCGTCGCCGTCCTGGCCGGCGCGGAGGTGCCGGCGGGTGCCAAGCCGGTCGCGATGGCCTATGCCGGACATCAATTCGGCGGATACGCTCCGCTGCTCGGCGACGGTCGGGCGTTGTTGCTCGGTGAACTCGTCGACGCGGACGGTGGCCGCGTCGATCTGCATCTCAAGGGTTCGGGTCCCACTCCCTTCTCCCGGGGTGGGGACGGCTTCGCGGTCGTCGGGCCGATGCTGCGCGAGTATCTGGTGAGCGAGGCCATGCACGCGCTCGGCATCCCGACCACCCGTTCGTTGTCGGTGGTGGCGACCGGTCGGCCGGTCTACCGAGAAGGCGCCGAACCCGGCGCGGTACTGGCCCGTGTCGCGGCCAGCCACCTGCGGGTGGGGACCTTCGAGTTCGCGGCGCGGCAGGGCGAGGTCGTGCGCGCACTGGCGGACCACGCGATCGCCCGGCACTATCCGGATCTGCTCGACCTGCCGGAGACCGGTGAGAACAACCGCTACCTCGGCTTGTTCACCGCCGTGGTCGAGGCGCAGGCGTCGCTGGTGGCGCAGTGGATGCTCGTCGGTTTCGTCCACGGGGTGATGAACACCGACAACACCACCATCTCGGGGCAGACCATCGACTATGGTCCGTGCGCCTTCGTCGACGCCTTCGATCCGGCGGCGGTGTTCAGTTCCATCGACCACAGCGGGCGCTATGCGTTCGGCAACCAGCCCGCCGTCCTGAAGTGGAATCTGGCGCGTTTCGCCGAAACCCTGCTCAGACTCGTCGATTCGACTCCGGATGCGGCGATCGCCGCGGTCACCGCTGTTCTGGACAGTTTCGACACCCGCTACGAGCGTCACTACCGGTCCGGTCTGGCCGCCAAACTCGGTCTCCCGGAGGACTCTCTCGATCAGGAACTGGTCGACGATCTGCTGACGCTGCTGGAAGAGCACCGCGCCGACTGGACGGTGACCTTCCGTGCCCTCGCCGACGAACTGCGCGACAATCCGGCACCCCTCGACGGACTCGTGCCGCGTGAGCGCTCGGCGCCGTGGCTCGAACGCTGGCACGCCGCGGCCGAGCGGGACGACCGGGCAGCAGGGGAGAGGGCGGAGGCGATGGACCGCGTCAACCCGCTGTACATCCCGCGCAATCATCAGGTCGACGCCGCACTGAAGGCAGCGACCGGCGGCGACCTCGAACCGTTCGCGAAGCTGCTCGAGGTCGTCACACATCCCTTCGAGGCGCGTGCCGAGTGGAACGAATATGTCTCGCCCGCACCGCGTTCGTTCGCCGAGTCCTTCCGGACCTTCTGCGGCACCTGACCGCCCGATACTGACGAATCGAGACCGGTGTTGTTCGCGAGTTCCCAACGGATTTCGCGAACAATACCGGTCTCGGTCGATTCTGGACCAGTCGGGATCGGCGAGCTGGACGACCGCTTTCACCGCCTCGCGGCGAGACTTCCGGCATCTGCACCGCCCGGCCGCAGTGCTCGGCGGCGGTGTGCAGATGTACGGGATGGAGACGGTCAACGGGCGCGACGCCGTTTCTTGCGCTTCTTCTTGTTCTTCGCGCGCCGGCGAGCAGCCGGCGGCTGCCGCCGGCCCGTCGACGCGGCGGCCTCGAGCGAACGTTGCATCTCCCGGCGCAGGCTGTCCATTAGTTCGGGGGAGCGGAGCAGGAAGGTTGCCTCCTGCAGCGCCGCATAGCGGTCCTTGGAGATCAGGACGCCCGTGCCGCGTTTGCCGACGATCTCGACGGCGACGGTCTCGTCGTTGACCTCCCGGACCAGCTCACCGAGCCGCTTGCGTGCGGCTTTCACGGACACGGACGTTGATGGCACTCGCGGCGACTCCGATCTGTTCCTTCGACGCGGGCATCCTTTCATCACCGATGTCGGATTCGGGGGCGGACACGACGGAAAGCCCCTTCGATGTCACAACGGACAGCCCGTTCGATGTCACAGAAATGCGCGCACGGAGCGTGGCAACGCGGTCGAGGACCCGGTGATCGGTGACGGGATCGGATCGTCGGCGACGGTCCGCAACGGCACCACTCCCGCCCACACGGAGTGGTCTTCACCGTCCCCGGCGTCCTCTCCCGGTCCGGCCGCCCGGACCTTTACGCTCACCTCGGTGAGCGGCACTTCCAGGACCGTGGTGGCGGCCAGTTCCTTCGGTGTCGGCGACCGGACCTCGTCCCACCGACCGGGAATCAGATGCTCCGTCACCACCTTCAATGCGTGTTCCTTCTCGCCCGGCGCGACCGGTGTGGCTACACCGAACAACACCGCACTGCGGTAGTTCATGCTGTGGTCGAAGGCCGACCGGGCGAAGACGAGCCCGTCGAGATGCGTCACCGCGACCGACACCTCGATCCCGGACCGCGCGGCGAGAAACATGCCGGCGCCGGTCGAGCCGTGCAGCAGTAACCGGTCCCCGTCGCGGCCCACCGCCATCGGCAGCACCACAGGCGATCCTTCGCGGACGAAACCCACGTGCGCGATGCGGGCCTCGTCGAGAAGCCGGTGCAGCACCGCCGGATCGTCGGTGCCGCGTTCGGGTTTGCGGGTCAGGCGCGTGCGGTCGCTCATGGCACCGATCGAAGCAGTGCCGCCGCGGCCGGTCAACCGGATTCCGAATCGAGTAGTGCGCTACTCGCGACCCTCGGCGATCGCCACCACAGACTTCGTGTACAGGCACGGAGTGCGACAGTCGACCGGACGACGGAGATGACGAGATGGACAAGATCGGGGACCATGCAATCGTTCTGGGCGCGAGCGTCGGTGGTCTGCTCGCGGCCCGTGCGCCGGCAGAGTCCTACGACGCGGTGACGGTCGTCGAACGCGACGTCCTCCCGTCCGGTGCAGAGAACCGTCGCTTCCGCGACCGTCGAGCCACCTACGTGCCGAGTCGGCCGCTGCTCGAACACCATGTCCGGCGACGCGTCCGCGCCATCCCGAACATCACCCTCCTCGACGGACACAACGTCGGCGACCTGACGGCGACACCCGACCGCCGCCGGGTCACCGGGGTGCAGATGGGCAGCCGCGACGGTGTTCGAATCATGACGGCGGATCTGGTGGTCGACGCGATGGGACGGGGCGCCCGCACCCCGGCGGGTCTCGAGAAACTCGGCTACGGACGACCGGTCGAAGAGCAGGTCGTCGTCCACGTCGTGTACCGCAGCCGGCTGCTACGACTCGCGCCGGGCATACCGATGGAGAAGATGGTGTTGATCGGTGTTGTGCCGGGACGTCCGGCGGGCATGGCGCTGTTCGGCTACAAGAACGACATGTGGCTGTTCACGGTCGCTGCGAGGGCCGGTCGCGAACCGCCACCGAGCCTGGGCGGCATGATCTTCGCCGTGGAGGCGTACGCACCCGACCACGTGGTGGCCGCGCTCCGGACCGCCGAACCCCTCGGCGAGGACGACCTGTCCCGCAGGTTCTTCCGGGCCGCGAAGAAACCGATCGGTGCTGCGTGGCAGTTCGCGATCGGCTCCGACCTCGCGCTGCCCGAAGTCGAAGGACCCCGCAGCGTGCAGACGCGACTCGGGAACGCGTACGTGGCGCGGGTCCTGGCCGCGGCCGAGAACGATCCCGTGGTCGTCGACCGTTTCCCTCGGGTCAGCAGGCTGATGGATCCGCCCGGACATCTGATGCATCCCGCGCTCGTGGGCCGGGTGTGCGTGGGCAACCTGCGGCGACACCGGAGAATCGCCGGCATGCCTGCTGGGGCCGCCGATCGTCGGACGACATTCGTGCCCGCACACCGATGTCGCGGACGACGACCTCGACGATCACATGGCCGACGTCCTCGCCGGCATCGACGGCATGTTCTTCGGCCGTGTGGCCTACGAACTGCTCGCCCAGCACTGGCCCGCCGCGGAACACTCGATCAGAGCGGTCGAGGCACGGCAGGCACGGCTGATGAACGCATTGCCGAACTACGTGCGCTCCCGATCCGCGACGGCGACCGATTGGGGACCGGCGCAGCGGATGGGTGACGCCCTGCCCCACGAGGTTGCACAGGGGTTCTCCGACGGGTAGAAGTGTCGGATGCCCAGCACGCTCATCGAGGTTCGCACCCGCCACGACCGCGAGGTCGAGACCGGCATGATCGACGCCGTCCACGACGCGCTCGTCGCTGCCTTCCGGATTCCGGAGGCCGACAAGCACATCCGGCTCGTGGTTCACGAACCCGAACGCTTCGCGGTGCCGCCGACCCTGACATCGCCCGAGCTCTACACCCTCGTGATCGTCGACTGCTTCGCCGGGCGCAGCGTGGACGCCAAGCGGCGCCTCTACCGCGAGATCACCGAGCGGCTCGGCGCATTCGCGATTCCTGCCGACCACGTGACCGTGATCGTGCGCGACATCCCGACCGAGAGCTGGGGGATCCGCGCCGGGCAGGCCGCGTGCGATGTGGATCTCGGATTCACCGTCGATGTGTGAGGACTGCTCTTACGGAGAGAACTGCGCGTTCGGGAGGGTGGAGGGTTCGAGGGATCCGAGGTCCTCGACCACATCCCACAACGGGTCGTCGAATCCGATGTCGTAGGTACAGTCGGCTTCCCGCGGGTCGGGCACGAACGCCCACAGCAGTGCACCTGCGGTGCCGGCGGCGCGTTGGCCCTCGATCTTTGTGGTGATGTGGTCGGCGCGGTCACCGAGCGACCCGCAGGACCCGGCGAGCTCACCGATCTCCGCCACGAGCAACGGCTTTCCGACGGCTGCGGCTTGCGCGACCCGCCGGGCGAGACCGTTCCACTGATCGCCGGGCAACGGCAGGCCGTCGGCGCCGTAGTCGTGGTACTGCACGGCATCGACATAGGGGGAGGCGCTGACGAACTGGTACTCGTCACCTTGGGTGCCGCACTGACCGCCCCCGGTGTAGCCGGCCGTGATCAGGGTGTGTGGGTCGACGGCGCGCAGTTCGGCTCCGGCCGTGTCGAAGAAGTCGCGCAGCACCTGCGCGGCGCCGGGCTCGCACGACCGGGTCCACCAGTGGCACGCGGGGTCGGTGCATGAACTCGTCTCCGGTTCGCCGACCAGTTCCCATGCTGCGAGGGATGGTGAGTTCCGGTAGCGGGCGACGGCGGTGTGCATCCAGTCCCGGTAGCTCATCACCACCTGTTCGTGTCCCGGGGTGAATTCGGTCCACCCGTCGACGTACCATTGCCGTCCCTTGAAAACCTCGTCCTCGCATGCGCCGTCCTGTGGTGCCAGGACCGGCAGCAGCATCTGATCGTGCGCTTCGGCCGCGGCGAAGACCGCGTCCATCGGTCCGAAGTCGAGTTGCCCGGTGAACCGGTTGACGGCGAGCGCCTGGAAGAGATTGAAGCGGGTGAGCGAATTCGGGGGCAACGTACCGAAATAGGCGTCGAGGTCCACCATCGCTCCGCATCCCCAGTTCACCGACCAGTCGGTGGCGAGCTGGTAGGCGTTGAACCCGGTGGGCCACCAGGCCCGACCGTCGAGCGCGAAACCGTCCGGCGACGCGGTCACCCGTGCGCCGGGCGCCGGTGCCGCTGCCGCGGGGCTCGTGTCCAGCAGCAGCCCGACCACGGTCGCGGCGCCGACGATGAGTCTGGATACCCGAAGCCTCGTCATCTTCCGGATCGTAGGTCCGCGGCGCAGGTGAGAGCCCCGATCGAGGAGGAACACGCCGCAGTGACCATCGTCACGATCAGGTGAACTCGAGGGCTCCTTCCACCGGGCGTGTGACCCGTCGGGTGCGCGGGGATCCGAGCGCGCTCTCCAGATCCGACCCGTCGTGCTCGGCGAGCAGTTCGCCACCCGACCACACCAGCAGCGTCGTGGCGACGGTGTGCTCGGCCACGGAATGCGACAGGTCGTAGTGCGCGCACCCCGGCACGCCCGCATAGGTGATCCACAGGTCGAAACCGGTCATGAACAGGTCGAGGTCGAATTGCACGGACAGGCCGAGCAATTCGCTGCGGCCGGTGTCATCCACACCGGCGAAGGCCTCGTCGAGGGCGAGCAGGCGCGGCGCGTGGGGGTCGGCCGAATCGAGCATCACGTGCGCCGCGGCGAACAACGGCAGGTGTAGAGAGACGGACTGTTCGCCACCGGACAACGCCGAGTGCCGGGCCGGGGTGAGGCGGTCCTCACTGCCGTCCGCACCGACGAGGCTGAACGAGAACACCCGCCACCGGCGGTAATCCAGCGTCGCGGCGAGGATCTCCGGGTACGACCGTTCCGGATGCGCGGCCCGCTCCGCGCGGATCCGCGAGGCGAAATGCGCGCGGATCCCCGCCAGATCCTCCGGAGCCAGCATCGACGCGTCACGGTCGAGGAGCTTGCACACTGCCCGGGCCGGTTCGTCGAGATGGTCGGCGAGCACCCAGTGCACCCCGATGGTGTTGCCCGAGGACATGTGCCGTTGCCGCATCTCGGTGCCCATCCGGGCGATGAGGTCGCGGGCGTCGACGGTGCGCTCGTGGATCTGCTGCGCGAGACCGGTGAGCAGCGCGTCCTCGAGGATGCGCCGTTCGGAGTCGGTGAGCAGGGTTTCCTGTTCCTGCCGCGCCCGCGCGATGCGCTGCGCGAACGCCGCGACGGACGTGTACCCCTGTTCGTCCTGTACCTGCACGACGGTGATGCCGTCGGCAGCGTCCCAATGCAGGCGGTAGTCGCGACCCCGGGCGAGTTCGGCGTCGAACTCCTGCAGCGCGGAGGTCAGTGCAGACGCGGTGGACTTGCGGGTCGACTCGGAGGCCGTGACCGAGTCGGTGGCGGCGTCGAGTGCCCGGAACAACGCGACAACCTCGGTGGGCAGCACGTCGACGGTGTCGTCGGGGGACTGCCGGATCCGATAGGTCAGCTGATCGGCGTCGAGCCACGCGGCGGCGCTGGACGGCCACATGTGCTCGCTCTCCACGCCTAGCAGGGTCAGCAGGTCGCGGCGGGCGAAGGGAGCCAGAGCATCGGCGTCGGCGCGGGCCTCGGTGAGCGCCGACCGCAGTGTCTGCTCGGCGCCCGTATGGGCGGCCTCGGCCTTGCCGATCCGCTCGAGCGCCGACTCGTGGGCCTTACGTGCGGTCCGCTCGGCGGTCTTCGCCGCCTCGATTCGGCGCCGGGCCTCGTCGAGCTGGGCATCGATTCGGTCGGCGCTCGCCCCGATCGACTCGCGTAGCGTCTCGAGCTTCTGCTGCTCGTTGGCCAGCGTCTCGGCGTTCTCCGCCGCGAGTTCGGCCGCATTCTCGGCGGAGACCCGCGCCTCGTCGAGGCGAACGTCGTTGTCGCGGAGGCGATCACCGCAGGTGACCTGCTCGCGCAGCGCGCGCTGCAAGGCCTGGCCCTGCGAACGGAAGTGCCGCACGGCCGCATCGAGACTGTCGAGTTCCGTCGCGGTGAGCGGTGCCCGGTGCCGGCCGGCCGTCGACCGCAGGTGCTGTTCTTTGGTGGCGACCGCGGCGATCGCTTGATCCAGATCGCGGTCGGCGGCGGATGCGGATTCGGATGCGGTCCGCAGCGCGCCGGCGCATTCGGTGACCTTACGTAGCGCGGCGAGCACGGATCCGGTGCGCGGCAACGACTTCACGGCCTCGTCGAGTGCGGTGAGCCGGTCGCCGATCTCGCGATCCTGCTCGCGCAGCGACGCCACGTCGGCTCGGCACTCGGCGATGGTGGTCTCGAGTTCGACGATGCGACGCTGCCGCCGCCGGGCGCGGGCGGTGGCTCCGATGAACTCGGCCTGCTCCTTGACGTGGCGACCGAGCTGCACTCCCTGCCGGAACCTACCGTGCGCATCGACCGACACCCGCGCGTCCGGGCCGGGATCGGTGGCCCATGCGATCGACGACAGCACCGCGGCGACCCGTTCCTCGGGGACGGCCGTGTCGGTTTCGGGAACGAGTACATCGGCGAGCGTGGGACCGCTCGGCCGGTGCCCGGGTGCCAGCGGCACCAACAATTGCTCCGACTCGATGTCCGGCAGGTCGCCGACGCCGTCGGTGATCCACCCGTCGAGCAGGTTCGCGCCCTGCAGGGCCGCTTCGATACCGGCGGCGTCCTGCGCCGAGGCGTCGTCGCGGAAGCGGACGAGCTGCCACAGCGGCGCGCCGACGAGATCGTCGCGGTTGCCGGTGCGGGCCGGGAAGGTCGGGGGAGCGTCGTCACTTTCGGCTGCGACGGCGGTGCGTTCGGCCTCGAGTTCGGCGATCCGGGTGCCGAGCGATTCGATCTCCGCGCCGCACACGCGACGCCGGAACCGCAGGTCGTCGAGCACGGGCCCGGTGTGCTCGGCGAACACCGCCGCCGGGGACGGGGCATCGTCCTGACCGACGGTGCCGAAGGCGGTGTCGAGCGCCTCGAAGACCGGGGTGGACAGGCCCACAGCCGCGAAGGTCTCGGCGCGATCGGACCACCACCGGCCCAGCTCGGCGGCGACCTCGCTGCGGGACAGCTCGACCATGGTCTCGCCGGCCTCCACCGCCGCCGACGCGGTGTCGCGTTGCGCGCGAGCACGCACCGCGGCAGCCTCGGCCCGCGACCGCGCAGCGGCGGCACCGTCGAGCTGGGACAGTGCGCTGCGCACCACGCGCACGTCGGCGTCGCGTTCCTCGGCGAGCGCGTCGATCGCCGCGCTGAGCTGCTCGGTCCGTTCGATGCCGTCGAGACCGGTCCATGTGATGCCGGCGTCCTCGGCCGCCGCACTCAGCCCGTCCTCGGCGCGACGACGTGCCGCCGTCGCCGTCTCGAGCGCGTCGCGGGCACTGTCGTGGTCGCGGAGCCGGTCGGCCACGGCGGCCTGGGCGCGGTTCGCCTGCTCGGCCTGCGCGGCGGTGGTGCGCTCGAGGTTCTTCACCGCCGAGGCGAGGTCGTCGAGTTGCTGTTTGCCCTCGTAGGCGCTGGAGCGGTGCAGTGCCTCGAGGGTGGTGCGTGCCTGTTCGTGGTCACGTTCGGCCACCAGGAGCTGTTCCTCCGAGGCCGTGCGTGCGGTGGCGGCCTCGGTGCGGGCCTCGGCCGCCTCACGCAGCGACCGCACCGCGGTGTCCACCACCCCGAGACGGGTGGCGACCTTGTCGACTGCGGTACGGGCCTGCTGCCGGATGTACTTCGAATACACCTTGACGAACTGCTGCGCCGCATCGTCGGCGGCCGCGAGGGATTCGAGGGTGCGTTCGACCTCCTCGATCGCGGAGAACGAGCGGGCGGCCTCGACGATGAGATCGTCGTCGAGGGGACGAAGACCGTCGGTCAGCGCCTGCGAGAGGCCCTTCGGGTCGAGGTTCTTGGCGAGCTGGGGGCGGCGCAGCGTGAGGATCAGGTTGATCAGCTGGTCGTAGCGTTGTGCGCCCAGACCGAACATGCGCGCGTCGATCGCCGCCCGGTAGTCGACGGGACGATCGGCGATCGCGTCGGCCCCGATCTGATCGACCAGTTGTTTGCGGGTGAGCGGTCGGTCCTCGTCGTCGAGCAGCGAGAAGTCCACTCCCACACGGCCGTCGACGACGAAATGCCAGCGGGTGACCTTGTCGTTGCCGCGGGTGGCGCGCATCCCGATGCCGACGGTGACGGCCTCCGGGTCGTCGGCGCGGCCGCGGCAGAACTCCATCCACACGTACGAGTGGGTGCTGTCCTGCCCCCGGTACAGCAGGTTCGAGCGCATGGTGCGCTCCTCGCCGGCGAACGGGTTCAGACGTCGCGGTTCGATCCGGCCGTCGAGCACGAACGGGAACAGCACCTCGAGCGCCTTCGTCTTGCCCGACCCGTTCGGTCCGCGCAGCACCAGTCGTCCGTCGGCGAACGAGAACTCCTGGTCGCGGTAGTCCCACAGGTTGATGATCCCGGCACGCGTGGGGCGGAATCGGGCGCTGCTCATGAGATCTCCGTCGGGTTCGTATCGGGTGCGGGGACTGTCGGCGGGGTGGTCTCGGGGAACAGGTCGATCTCCGGATCACGTTCGCGCACACTGACCGTCACGCCGCGGAAGCGCGCGATCGCGGGCAGGACGAGCACCCCGCCGGGTACCCGGGCCACCAGCCGCAGCCGATCGAGCATGTCCACCGCGGCCTCGGCCAGTCCCGCGGGGTCGGCCTGCCACTGCGCGGCGAAGGTCCGGCCGTAGATGTCGACGAGACGCCCGACCGTGCCCGCCAGCCACGAATCCTCGAGCAAGGGATGCTCGAGCGGGGCACGAGCGGCGTCGTCCTGCTCCAGCTCGTCGGGGATCGGAGTGTCGGACGCCGCGAGCGGGGTGAACACCGTCGACCTCGGGATCGCGGAATCGACGGCCGCGAGGAGAGCGTCCTGTGTCTGTGTAGGTACGGGTATCCGGGGTGGGGCAGGGGCGTCGGGATCGAGGACGCGATCGCACATCTCCCCGGCCAGCAACAGCGCGACCTGCGCGACCGTCCCCGTGTTCGGAAACCGTACATCTGACAGTCGTCCCGAGGTATCCACCAGCGCAACGCCTTCGGCGCGACGCTCACACACCAGGCCGGTGAGCAACTCTACTGCGTCGGTGGTGCGCGGCAACGCCAACTGCAGCGCTTCGTCGTCGTCGAGATCGTCGGCGTACACCACGGGACGCTGCACCAGTGCGCGTCGCACCCGCCTCCGTACCTCCGCCGTATCCGATTGCGGGGCACCGGCATTGCCGAGCAGGCCGCGCACCGATTCGAGGTGCTGCAACGCCCGCGGTGGCCGGAACAGGGCATGCACGACCGCGCGGT
Organism: Rhodococcus sp. 2G; assembly: GCF_001886355.1. Taxonomy (NCBI): domain Bacteria; kingdom Bacillati; phylum Actinomycetota; class Actinomycetes; order Mycobacteriales; family Nocardiaceae; genus Rhodococcus; species Rhodococcus sp. 2G. The sequence goes on from NZ_CP018063.1 coordinate 1,676,759, forward strand.
CGACGTCGTAGAGCGCCTCACCACTGTCGGGATCGCTCGCCCACCTGCCCGCATCACCGTCGGCGAGGGTGATCGCCCCGCGCACGCCGAGCCAGGTCACGGCATCGACGAAGGCATCGCGATCGGCGGCTCGTTCGGTGTCGAGCTCGACACCGTCCACCCGGCTCGCCTCGGACGCGACGTGCTCGGCGAGTTCGGACAGCGTGATCTGCCCGGCGCCGCGACCGAGCGCCGCGATCGCCAACGCGAGATAGGCATAGCGGCGCCGGTCGAACGGCCGGCCGGTGTGCGTCGACGTGCCCGCCCCCGCGTCGAGGCGATCGGCGACGGTGAACAGCCGCGCGGTGGTCTCGGTGACCTCGAGCCGGTATCCGAAGGTGGCGAGCAGATCCTCCCGCAGCTCGGTGGCCCAGCGGCGCACCGTCGCCAGCGCCGACCGGTCGGGAAAGGTCGCGGTGACGAGGTGGTGGGTGAGCACCAGCCGCGCGGCGCGCTGATACGAATCCAGCTCGACGGACGGAATCGAACGCGCCCTCATCGCACCTCCACCGACAGACCGTCGAGATACAGGCGCCCGCGCGCGGTGTGCACCACCGTCGACTCGCCGCTCGGTCGGAGGGTGAGCTTGACGCCGTTCTGCGTACCAGAGGACGCATCGTCGCTGCGCACCCGCCCGCTCACGGGCACGCGGGCCGACAGTGCGGCGTCGAGCAGGCTCAACAGCACCTCTGCTTCCGGTTCGCTCAGCTTCCGTTCGCGCACCCCTCCGGCGGCGAGGGAACGCGCCGCTTCGGCCCGGCGACGCTGCTTCTCGAGTTGCGCCTCGCGCAGCCGCCGTACTCCGGCGTCGTTGCGCTGGATCCGCCCCGGCGCTCCCGCTGCGGGGCGCCGGCCGGTCTCGGCGAGGGTGCGGGCGATCTCCACGGGAGGCGCTTCCCACCACGAGCGGGTGACCGGCACGATGTCGGCATCGGGATGGGCGACGGAGAAGTGTCGGGGCCGGCCCAGGTCGAACACCGCATCGAACAGTGCGTGCGCGGCCTCCTCGGACGGCGCGGCAGCGAACCAGCCCGCGAGATGCCGCAGCTGCGACTCGCGGCTGACACCCCCGCGACGCTGCTCGGTGAGCCGGCGCAGCAGCCCGAGCACCGCGGAGATCGCGTTGATGGTCGCGCCGCGCAGGCGTTCGGATTCGCTCGGTTCGGAGCCCACACCGACGAACCAGTGTTCGACGCCCCACCAGCGCTGCGCCCAGTCCGCTTCGCGTTCCTCGAACGAGAGCAGCACCCGCTCGTCGTGCCGGGCCGCGGCCGCGCTGAGCTTCTGAACCCCGGTGGCCTGTACCCGGTCGAGCGCCGTGGAAAGCTTCGGGGCGTAGCGGGCCAGGTCGGTGCTGAACTCGCGCATATGGGTGAGCAGCGCGTCCTTGTGGGCGAGGAAGGTCTTCGGGGTGACCTCGGTGGTGCGCACCAGCTCGCCGAGGACGAGATAGAAACGGGCGGCGCGCTCGGCCATGTCCGACAACGTCGCGTCGAGGCGGCTCAACTTCCGGTAGACCAGCTCGCCGTCGCCGGCGGCGTTCGCGTCGGCGAGATCGTTGAGATCGGCAAGCAGATCGGGAAGGGCCAGACGTGACAGCGAGACGTCCTCCCCGCGGGAGGACAACACGTCCTCCACGGCGCGGAACACCCGGTAGCCCGCCTGCCCGAACTGGTAGACGTAGTGCCGGTTGCGGTACTCGGCGAGCGTCGCTGCCCGGGATCCGTCGTAGCTGCGTTCGAGCACACCCCACGCGTGCAGCTGCTCGAGCAGCGCCGGGATCTCGGAGGAATCGGGCACGTCGTCGCCGCTCGCGCCGGGCAGTCGGGTGAGGACGTTCTCGACGTCGCCGGCGTGCAACAGCACCGAGTAGTTGCCGCGCGCGTGATCGAATGCGCGCAGAACCCACAGGTAGTGCACCCTTTTCTCGGCCGTCGCGAACGAGAACAGGCGCAGGCGGTCGTCCCGCACCAACGCGTCCTCCATCGCGCCGAACCGCGCTCGGCCTGATTCACTCACCGTGACAGGTTAGGCGGCGCAACCGACGGGTCCGGACAACACCCGGCGTGAGTGTCGGCATGATCGTTGCCCGAGGGACGCCCCGATCCGCGGTGGCGGCCCGTCCCGAGCCGTTACGGTCGAGGCGGTGCGCTCGGCAAGGCAGTGCACTCGGACAGACGCCGTAGCCTCCGGAATCGGACACGATGAATCCTCACGAGATCGGACAGGACACCCACAGCGTGGGCGATCCCGGACCTGCCACGCGTGCCTTGATCGAGGCGGTCGCCGACCTGTCGACGACGCGGCACGCCGAGATCACGCAGTACATGACCGAGCGGATCTCGGCCGAGATCGAGGCGGTGTCCACCGACCGCCACACCCGCCGCTCCCTCGCCCAGGCCGCGGAGGAAGGCGTCGCAGCCATGACCCGGTTCCTGCGGGACGACCTCGAGGAGATCGAGATCCCGGCGGCGTCCTACTCGCTGGTGCGCATGCTGGCCCGACAGGGATTCCCCGTCTCGGTGGTCGACCGCAGCAACCGGCTCGCGCAGGACAGCATCATGCGCTGGTGCCTCGAGGTGCTGGCCGGACTCAGCGACGACGCCGCGGCAGTGATGCAGGCGGGCGTGGAGATCCTGATGAAACTCTCCGCGGGGATCGACGGGGTGTCGCAGAAGCTGCTCGGGGTCTACGAGACCGAGCGCGATACCTGGCTGCTCAACCGCAACGCCTCCCGGACCGCCCGCATCCAGGACATCCTGGCCGGACGACCGATCGAGGTGGGGGACGCCGAGCACACCCTCGGCTACCGGCTCGGCCAGCGCCACCTCGGGGTGATCGTCTGGACGGACGATATCGAGGTGGTCGGTGGGGACCGGTCCGGCACCGAATGGAACGGTCTCGAGCAGGCAGTGACGACTCTGGCCGAACATCTCGGGCGGGGAGGTCGGGTGCTGTTCGAACAGTTCGACGAGTACACCGCATGGGCATGGATCCCGCTCGGCACGGTCGATCGCATCGACCCGAGGGGACTGTCCGGGATCGTCGCGGCATGGCAGCGACCTGTCGGTGTCGCCGTCGGCGCGCCGCAGGAGGGGATCGACGGTTTCGTCCGCACCCATCGGCAGGCGGCGCAGGCGCGGGAGGTGGCTCTGACATCGGCGCTGCCGGGTCCGCGTCTCGTCTCGATCGACGAGGTCGGCGCGGTCGCGTTGATGTGCACGAATCTCGAGTGGGCCCGCGGCTGGGTGGGGGATGTGCTCGGTCGCCTCGCCGCCGACGATCCCGCTGCCGCGCAACTGCGGCACACGCTGCGGGAATTCCTTTCCAGCGGAGGGAGTTTCGTCGCCACAGCGGAAAGACTACATCTGCACCGGAACTCGGTCGCCTACCGGATCAGCAAGGCGGAGGAGCAGATCGGGCACAGTGTCCGCGAGTGTCGGCTCGACCTCGAGAACGCGCTGGCGCTGTGCCACTGGCTCGGCGCCGCCGTGCTCGCCCCCGATTCGGAGATTCCGCCCGCGTCCGGCTGACTGCGCGTCAGCGGGAGCCGGGCACGGTGCTGCGAACGAACCGTCCGATCTCGCCGATCTGCAGATCGCACGCCATACCGGCGTCGGCGAGACGGTCGGCCATCGACTCCGCGTCCACAAGAACAATTAGTGCGAGCCGACCTGGATGAGCGTGGGCGGCATGCCCGACATATCCGCGTCGGCGGGGCAGATCCGCCCCGACTCCTGGCGACGTCCTGCAAGGCCGGCCAGCGCTTCGAGTGCGTTGCCGGGCAACAGCGCGCAGTGTGCGGCGTTGGAGTGACCGAGCTTGCGGGCGAGTCGACCCGGCGAATCGGGTGCCGCTGTCTTCCACGTGAAGGACGAACGTCCCTCGGTTCACCGGTGCGGCTGCACACTGTTTCGGTAGTGGTTCGGGCTGCGCGCACAGTGTCCGCGCGTGGCACTGGGTGCCGGTGCGAGCTGGAACACGCCGAAGTAGGGAAGATCTGCAGGTAGGGAGGTTTTTTCGGCGCTTGTCCAAGTGACATCCGGTGGCCCGAACGACCCGAAAGCCCCTGTCGACCGACCCGGCATTGTGCGCTGCGACCAGCGAACCCCCACGATCTGTGTGCTCGCGTACCGATGGAAAAGGTCCCGAGCCGACCTACCTTCGAATAGGGGGCCGATGATCGGAGCTACGTCATCGGCCCGTCGGGGTCCCGCCCCCCTCTACGACGGACCGCTTCGTGGCTCGGACATTTTCCGTTGACGGAAGGACTGCGATGGCGCCCCACGCGACGCAGAACTGCATGACGATCCTGCGCTGCGGAAGCTGCACGACGCTTCACGCTCCGGAGACAGCGTGCTGCTCCTCCTGCGGCGGCGCGAACCTCGAGTCCGCCCGCTGCTCCGGCACCGGCTCGATCGTGTCCTGGAAGGTCGTCGAACCGCTCGACGACGGCGCGCAGGACGACAGCGTGGTCACCCTCGCGATCGTCGAACTCGACGACGGGCCATGGCTCTACTCGAAGATCGAAGGATCGTTCCCCGACTGCGCCGAGGCCCGGGTGCGGGTCGCGTTCCGGTCCACTGCGGGTGACGACGGATTCCCCGTCTTCGGGATCTGCGCGGCCTGATCTACGACGCTCATCCCTCGAGAACCGCGGTGGCTTCGATCTCCACGAGCACGACAGATTCGTAGAGCGCCGCGACACCGATCAGCGATGCCGGCGGCATCGGATCGGGCAGATCGATCTCCTGCGCGACGGCCTGCACACCGGCCATGAACTGTCCGATCTTCTCGGGATGCCAGTCTGTGACGTAGAACGTCAGGCGCACGACATCGCGGAAGGTCGCGCCGGCTCCGTCCAAGCCTCGTGCGACGTTGCGCAGCGCTTGGGCCACCTGACCGGCCAGCTCGGTAGGAATCGGTGAGCCGTCCGGCATGTATGCGACCTGTCCGGCGAGATGGACCTGTCGCGTGCCGGTGGAGACTGCGACGTGGTGGTAAGGAGCGTTCGGCAGCGTGCCTTCGGGGCTGAACAGGGTGACGGACACGGAGTTCTCCTGGGGTCGGAACCAAATGGTATCTGATTTATACTTGGTATCCGGAAGTCACTTCAACGAAACCAGGTTTCATGTCGGATACCGCTGACCACGATCTGCTCGCCGTCGCCGCCCACCGGGAACTGTTGGGGCAGATCCTCGACAAGTGGTCCCTGAGCGTGCTCACCGAATTGTGCGAGGCTCCGCGCCGCTTCAACGAGCTGCGGCGCGCCGTTCCCGAGGTCACGCAGAAATCCCTGACGACCACGTTGCGCAGACTCGAACGCAACGGAATCGTCGAACGCCGGGTGGTGAACACCCGTCCCGTCGCGGTCGAATACCGCATCACGGCACTGGGGAAGACGGTGCGCGAACCGATCGACGCTCTGTTGATGTGGGCGTCGACGAATCTTCCTCGCATCGAGGAAGCGCGACGCAGATTCGACGAGGATCTCGGCGAATGAGGATGTCAGCGCTCGGGCCACGGTTCGACGACCAATCGAGGCCATTCCACCTGCCATCGTCGGGCTTTCGCTTCGTACACGTTGCGAGGTGCCAGCACCGGATTCGGGCGGAGTGGGCGGACCCCAAGAACTGATCCAGATTGGATGAGAGTTCATCGATGGGTGCAGGCAGCAGCGTAGACCGCTGGCGCCTGGTAGCCGGGGGAGCTGTGCCGTCGGCGATGGTTGTAGTCCTCCTTCCAATCGCTGATGACGACTCTGGCCTGGGCCAGGGACCAGAAGATGTTGATGTTGAGGCACTCGTCACGGATGCGGCTGTTGAAGGACTCGACGTAGCCGTTGCGCCACGGCTCGCCGGGTGGGATGAACGCCAGCCCGACGCGTTCCCGGGCCCACTCGGCCATCGCGTCGCAGGCCAGCTCGGGGCCGTTGTCGCAGCGTAGGACGCCGGGGTAGCCGCGAGTCAGGGCGATGCGGTCGAGCTCGTCGATCAGGTCGTCGCCGGTGATGCTGCGCTCCACGAGCCCACCCAGGCATTCACGGGTGTGTTCGTCGACGATGGTGGCGATCTTGACCGGCCGACCGTCGGTGGTGGAGTCGAACTGGAAGTCCACCGCCCACACGGCGTCGGGCTTGTCGGCGGGCGGGATGATCGGCACCGTCGAAGTCCCGGTCCGCTTGCGGCGTCGGCGTTGCGGGACGCGGAGGCCTTCCTCTCGCCACAGCCGCTGGAGCTTCTTGTGGTTCACTAGCCAGCCCTCGGCGCGGGCGTCGTGGTAGGCAGGCCGGAACCCGCGGCGGGGGTGGGTCTTGGCCCAGCCCCTCAGCCAGATCCTCAAGCCCGCGTCGGGATCGGCCGGCGTAGCCGCGGCGGGTGGGCGGCGCTGGGTGGTCCGGTTCTGCCCGGTGACCCGGCAGGCGAACCGCTCGGACACACCCATCACACGGATGAGGTGCTCCACGGCTGCCCGCCGGCGTTCCGGGCTCAGAAGTTTCCCCGGGCGATCTCCTTCAACGCGGCCTTCTCCAGCTCCGCGTCGGCAAGGAGCCGCTTCAGCGTGGCGTTCTCCTTCTCGAGGTCCTTGAGCCGTTTCGCGTCGTCGGCCTTGAGCCCTCCGAACTGGTTACGCCACCGGTAGTAGGACGCCTCGGTGACCTGGAGCTCGCGGCAGACGTCCGCGACGTCCTTACCCTCGGCCATGAGCCGGTCAGCAGTGGCCAGCTTCCTGACGATCTGCTCCGGCGTGTGCCGTTTCCTCGTTGCCATGGGTTGAGCCTTCCTGCCCACAAGCGTGGGCCACGAGACTCGCACTCAACCCGGAGCGCTCAGACGGGGTCAGCCCAGATGTACCAGGACACGTCCTACGGCTTCGTCGGCAACGGCCCCGACCAGACGCTGGGCAACTTCGACATGGACCGCATCGACAAGCTTATCGACGTCATGCGTCCAATCCTCGGCAAAAGGGGAACCAACCTCCCCGCAAACCTGAGCGCCGAGGATCTCGCCACCAACAAATTCATCGATCCCGCCATCGGGCTGCAGTAGCTCGGGGCAAGACCCCATACCCAGAAAGAGGTTATTCTAATGCCACGCAACGTACCCATCATCGACCTGAAGTCGTTCATCGACGGCACTGACAAGGAGTCCGTAGTCGCCGCCGTCGACGATGCGTGCCGCAACACGGGCTTCCTTGTGGTCACCGGACACGGCGTCGCCCCAGAAATCATGCAGGGTGCGCTCGACGCTATCCGATCGTTCTACGAGCAGCCAGAGTCGACGAAGGCCGCTCATGACAATTCGGTTCGTGGCACCGGTTGGAAACAGTTCGCATCGATGTCCCTCGGCAATCTCGAGGGCGATGGAACGGTGCCGCCGGATCTTCGTGAGGAGTTTCGCGTGCGGCGCCTCGACATCATCGACTGGGTCTCGCCGATCTGGGGAGACCCCCTCATCAACGAGGCGTTCCGCGACGCACTTGTGCGGTACTACACGACCCTCGACAGACGCGCCGACGTCATCGGCCAGATCTTTGCCCTCGCCGTCGGCAAGCAACAGAACTACTTTGAGCAGTTCACCGATCACCACGACAGCTATCTCTGATGGCGCTCATTGATCTTGCTCAGTCCCGCTCACCGAAAGTGCTCACCCGTGTGGCTCCGCCGATGAGGGCGGGTCTCCTTCGATGCTGGTGGTCTCTGACCACGCACCAGCACCCCGAAGGAGACCCGTTTTCTCATGTTGACATGGGAGGAAGACGTGGAGATCCACGCACTGCACAAACGAGGCTGGACGATCTCGGCGATCGCCCGGCACACCGGCCGAAACCGGCGCACGATCCGCAACTATCTGAACGGCACTACCACACCCGGAGTCCGCAAATCCGCTGGTGAAGACCCATTCGAGCCGTTCATCGACTACGTCTCGGCCCGTCTGACCGAGGATCCGCACCTGTGGTGGGCGAGGACCTTGTGCGACGAACTCGAGGACCTCGGCTACACCGCCTCGTATCAGACGCTGACCCGCCAGATCCGGCAACGAAAACTCCGGCCCGTCTGCCAGGCCTGCGCGTGCGCAACCGACCGTCCCAACGCGGTCATCGAACATCCACCCGGTGAGGAAACCCAATGGGACTGGGTCGAACTACCGAACCCACCCGAATCGTGGGGGTGGGGCAAGACCGCCTACCTGCTGGTCGGTTCGCTCGCGCATTCCGGCCGGTGGCGTGGGGTGCTCGCCCCGGCGATGACCCAGCCGCATCTGATCGACGGCCTCGACCGGATCTGCCGCAAACTCGGCGGCCTGACCCGCACCTGGCGGTTCGATCGGATGGCCACGGTCTGTCACCCGGACAGCGGGAAAGTCACCGCCTCCTTCGCCGGTGTCGCCAAGTACTACGGTGTCGTGCCGGCGATCTGCCCACCGCGAGCCGGGAACCGCAAAGGCGTTGTCGAGAAGGCCAATCACACTGCAGCACAAAGATGGTGGCGGTCCGTGGCCGATGAGTTGACCGTCGAGCAGGCACAGGCGAGCGTGGACAAGTTCTGCACCCTGCGCGCCGATGCCCGGATGCGCGCCACCGCCGACGGCAAGGCTTCGGTGCTGACCGTCGCCGCCCGCGAACCCCTGACGCCGATGCCAGCCGATCCGTATCCGGTGCTCATCAGCGAACCGCGGACCGTCTCCCGGCAAGCATTGGTGGCCTACCGCGGCAACCGCTACTCGGTGCCCCCGGAACTGGCCCGCGGCACAGGTGCAGGTCACCCGGCGGCTCGGCGACGAGGTGATCGACATCGTCACCGCCTCGCAGATCACCATCGCCCGGCACCGGCTCGCTCCGGACGGGGCCGGGGTCATCGTGCGCGATCACGGCCACGTCCACGCCCTCGAGCAGGCCGCGATGGCCGGGGCCGCGGTCGGAGGCCGGCCGCACCGCCGCAAGGAACGCATCCCACCCGGTGCGGACGCACGTGCTGCAGCAGAAGTACTGCGCACCAACACCACTGACCATCACTCGCCGTCGACGACACCGCGGTCGACGGTTGTCGACCTGGCCGCCTACGAGCGCGCTGCCCGCGGAAGGAACACCCTCGCATGACCATCACCCCCGACACCACCACCTCGACGAGTCTCTATCAGCGTCTGCGCGGGCACCTGGCCACCCTCAAGTTGCACGACGCCGCCGAAGCGCTGCCGTCGGTGCTCGACCGGGCCCAAAAGGACGGACTGTCGATGACCGCAGCCCTCGAACAGCTACTGTCGATCGAGGTCGACGCCACCGAAGCGAGGAGATTGGCCGGACGGTTACGGTTCGCGTGCCTGCCCACCCCGGCCTCACTCGACGACTTCGACTACGACGCCGCCCCCGGACTCGATCGGGCACTGATCACCGAACTGGGCACCTGCCGATTCCTCGAAACTGCGACGAACGTCCTGCTCATCGGCCCTCCGGGGGTCGGAAAGGCCCACCTGTCGGTGGGTTTGGCGCGGGCGGCAGCGCATGCCGGCTATCGCACCTATTTCACCACCGCCGCCGATCTGGCGGCCCGCTGTCACCGCGCTGCGATCGAAGGCCGATGGGCGACAACGATGCGGTTCTACGCCGGGCCGACGCTGTTGGTGATCGACGAGCTCGGTTATCTTCCGTTACCGGGTGAGGCCGCATCCGCCTTGTTTCAGGTTGTCGCGCAACGCTATCTGAAGACTTCGATCATCATCACCACCAACCGCGGTGTCGGTGAGTGGGGTGAGGTCCTCGGCGATACGACCGTCGCCGCTGCGATGCTCGATCGACTTCTGCACCGATCGGTCGTGCTCAACCTCGATGGTAATTCCTACCGCCTGCGCGATCACCACGCCCGAGCCGAGAAGCTCCGTCGGGCCACCACCGGAACACGGCAACCGCTACAGTGAAACAGCCAGCGAGTGGGCACTTTCGTTGAGCACAAGCGAGCACATTCGCTGAGCCTCATCATCTCGGCCTCTATTACTACCCTGCCCTGGAGAAGGCCCCCGAACCGGGACAACTTCGCGGGGGCGCGCACACCGACTTCGGCAGCCTCACGATCCTCTACGGCTACCCCTCGGTCCAAGGCCTGCAGGTCTGGAACGACGAGGAATGGGAGGACGTCCCGCTGGTGCCAGACTCCTTCGTGATCAACATCGGTGATCTCATGCAGCGCTGGACCAACGACGTCTGGAGCTCGACCAGACACCGCGTCGTCAATCCGTCCGACGGGCAGTGGGATCAAGCCCGATTCAGCATGGCCTTCTTCCATCAGCCGAATTACGACGCTTTGATCGAGAGTCTCGACGACACGGAACCCGCGAAGGGGCCTTCGCCCCGGAGTGTGGACACGGGATTTGTGGTTAGGCGGCCAGCGTAGTGCTGGTCGTGGTGGATGGGGCGGTGGCGTGCTCGTAGGCGGTTGGTGAGAGGTAGCCGCAGGCAGAGTGCCGGCGTCGGTTGTTGTAGCGCAGGATCCACTTGAACACTTCGCGCCGGCAGGTGGTTGTGTCGGGCCACGTGTGCTCGCCTGCGAGGGTCTCGCGCTTCAGGGTGGCGTTGAACGACTCCGCGAGCGCGTTGTCGGCCGATGTGCCGACCCGGCCCATCGACCTGGACACGCCCAGCTCGGCGCACAGGCGGGCGTAGTCGGCCGAGCAGTAGACCGACCCGTGGTCGCTGTGAAACACCGAGCCCGCGAGTGAGCCTCGTTCGTGGGCGGCTGCGTTGAGGGCGTCTTCGACGAGGCTGGTGCGCATGTGGTCGGCGATGGACCAGCCCACCAGCCGTCGGGAGTAGAGGTCGATCACGGTGGCGAGGTAGAGGAACCTCGTGCCCCCGGCGCCGTCGCCGCAGGGCAGGTAGGTGATGTCCCCGACGTAGCGGGTGTTGATCTGCTTGGCGGTGAAGTCACGGTTGAGTTGGTCGGGCACGACGGCGTCGTCGGGTGCGGGGATCGTGGTGCGGACCTTCCTGCGTAGCCGGAGTCCGGCCAGGTGGTGTTCGCGCATCACCCGCGCCACGCGTTTGTGGTTGACCCGCTCTTCGGGTGGGACCCCGGCGTTGAGCTCGTGCGTGACCCGCGGCGCGCCGTAGGCCCGGTCGCCACCTGTCTTGGGGTCCTGGATCGTTCGGACCTTCGCCGCCAGTGCCGCATCGCTGGCGGCCCGCTTGGCGCGTGCCGGGGTGCCGGCCTTCCAGGCGTAGTAGGAGGACCGCTTGATCTCGACGGCCGTGCAGAGTCGCTTCACCTCGAAGGTGGCGGAGTTGTCGGCGACGAACTGGAAGCGACTCACCAGCGCGTCTCCCCGGCGAAATACTTCGCGGCCCGACGGAGGATGTCACGCTCGGTGGACAGCAGGTCCTTGGCAGCCTTCAGGTCCGCGACCTCACGCCGCAGCCGGGCCAGTTCCTGCGCCGGCGACTCCGGCCCGCAGCTGCCCTCGGGAGGGTCCTTCGGGGTCCGGCCCCGGACCGCGACTCCCGCCGCCTTCAGCCAGGTCGAGAGGGTCGCGTCGGTGATGCCGAGGTCGGAGGCGATCTGCTTCACCGTCGCCCCGTCGGTGGTGGCGTAGAGGTCGACCGCGTCGCGGCAGAACTCCTCGCTGTAGGTCTTGCGTGCCATACGTGGATCGTCTCGCTTCCCCCGGCATCAAACCGGGATTGGCGTGTCCACACTCCGGGGTCAAGTCACCAGTACGAAGCGATCACCTCAGGTGCCTACTTCGACTATCAGCAGAAGTCGATGGTGGTTACGACCTAGTGGGCTCGGGTGTCGGGGTGGTTGAACCCGGTAAAGGCGGGATCCCGGCAGCGGCCTAACTGCCGTCGATGTCGGAGTACGCGATCTGGCGCAGGCCGTGCCAGGCCGATGTCGTAGTGCTTCATGTGGACGCCGGGATAAGCGTTGCAATCAGTGGCCAGAAGCCGTGGTCACCGGCGAGTAGGCGTTCTCCCGCAAGACCGCCAGCTCGCCAGCACGTGGCGTGTCTGAGCCGGCCGCCGCCGGCGGCGAAGAAGCCCGGGACGAGCGGATAACGTGCAGGGCTGCGCACGGTGGGCAACAGACGGGCTGCGAGCCTCGGTGCCGCCGGTTACTCCAGCGTCCGACCGGCGCCGTCCGTCAACCGAGCACCGACCCTAGGTCAGGCCTGGCGTGGCCGGGTCACGATGTGGAGGACGCGGACGGTCTCGTCGCCCACGGCTTCCCACTTGGAGCGGATGCGGGCGGGGTAGAAAATCGTGTCTCGCGGCTTCAGGCGATGGATGGTGTCGCCCTCGATGATGACGTTGAGCTGTCCCTCGATGAGGTAGGTGGCCGCTGGTGAGGGGTAGTCGAACCACTCATTGTTGTTCTGGTCCTTGGTGAACTCCATCTCGGAGATCTCGAAGGAGTGCTGTTCGGAGCCGCCGACCAATCGAACCGGGACACTGGACTGCTCAGTGCCGGCGACGATGCGGCCCTCCTCGGCTCGGATGACGGTCGCGCCAGGCTGCGGGGCGACGGCTGGGAGGAGGTCGCCGGGGGTGATGTTCAGGGCGGTGGCGATCCGGTAGAGGCTCAGCATGGAGGGTGAGGCGTTGCCGCTCTCGATCTTGCTGAGGAAGGGCTGCTTCATTCCGGCGGCGTCGGCGAGCTCGCGCATCAGGAGACCGCGCTCGGTTCGCCAGTACTTCACGCGCTCGCCGACGGCCTGAGCAACGGCGTCGGAGACGGCTTCCTCGGATTCCATGAGAACGAACTCCCGGGCTCGGGCGGGGACGACGGGCGACGGTGCCTGCAACATCGACTTCTCTCTACGGACTGCGGTGCCCAGCGGGCGTCGGAAGTCTACCGACCTGTCTCACTGCCACGGTGCGCGCGAGGGCTCTGGCGTCGTTGACAGAGGCCTCGCCCGCACCGTGGGCTGACTCAGGCGGACTTGTTGATCCGGAAGACGTTCTTCTCGGGGTCGAGCAGCACCGCCTGCCAGGCGTCGTAGTAGGTCCGGAAAGGTTCCTTGCGGTAGGTCGCGCCCGCTGCGACGGCGGCTGCGGCGAGGGTGTCGACGGCCTCCTCGGAGTCGACCTCGAAGGTCCAGAACGACGGCGCGGAGGCCGACAGGTCGCTCTCGGGCAGGTTGAGCAGCTCGTAGGCGACGGGGGTGTTGAAGCCGAGGATGGTTCCTCCGAGCTGGAGGGCCCGGAAGTAGTCGCCCTCGAGGTAGGTGACGTGGTCCAGGCCGAAGAGCTCGGCGTAGAAGTTGGAGACCTCGTCGACGTCTTGGCAGACCAGGGTCACGAACGAGAGCGCGACACCGGCCTTGGTGTCGGGGTTGGCGTCGGGGACTGTCTCGGTGTTCACGTCGGTGCTCACTTCACGGTCGCCTGGATGGCGCGCTGACGCAGGTACTCCCCGGCCAGGACGGCGTCGTAAGTGGTGCCGCTGCCGATCGGGGCGGGCATCGTCTCAACGATGGCGTCGACGTTGGCGTCGCAGAACTGGATCAAGGAGATCAGCTCCTCGGCCGGCGCAGACTCCTGCGGTGGCAGGACGCGGTGGCGGGTGGAGCGCCACCGGTCGCCGGTCCAGCGGGCGAGGAGGTCGCCGATGTTGACCAGCAGGGTTCCCTCGACGAAGGGCGCGTCGAGCCACTCGCCGTCGTCGCTGAGCTGGACCTGGAAGCCGCCGTAGCCGGGCTGGCGGTCCAGGAGGGTGAAGATGCTCCAGTCGGTGTGCGCGCCGACGCGGAACTGGCCGGGCTTGGGGACGCCGGTCTCCTCCAGGGAGGGGTAGCGGTTGATGTTGAGGGTCCGGGTGCCGTTGGCGCAGCGCTCGATGAACCACTCGCGGCCGAGCCCGAGGGCCTCGCCGCACATGCGAAGCAGCTCGTCGTAGAGCCCGTACATGGCCTCCATGTAGGTGGTGGCGAGGAGCTCGAGCTCGGGCACCTCGTCGGGCCACACGTTCGGGGCGAAGGCGGTGCTGTCGAGAGTGGGGTTGCCCGTGGCGTACGGGCGGCCCATCGTCAGGCTCTCCTTCATGTCGGGGGTGGCCTTGTCAGCCTCCTCGCCGGCGAAGGAGTTCGCCTCCTTCCCGCTGGGCAGCCAGCCGCGGCCACCGACGGTGGTCTCATAGCGAGCCTTGGTCTCTCGCGGCAGGGAGAAGAAGGCCTTGGCGGCGCTGCGGAGGTCGGCCGCGAGCTGCGGGTCGACGTCGTGGTTGGCGAGCATGAGGAAGCCGGAGTCACGCAGGGCCTGGTCGACCTTCGCGGCGGCGGCGGCCTGGACGCCGGCGTCGCCGGTGCGCCAGTCGGCGAGGTCGATCAGGGGGATGACGTCGGTCAGTGTGTTCGACATGGGCTGGGTCTCTTTCCGGGTGGGCGTGGGCTGGGTTCAGGCGTTCTGGGCGGCGAGGACGCGGGAGGCCTCGCGGACGGCGGCGGTGTTGGCCTTGCCGTACTGGGAGCCGTTGAGCTTGGCGGCGATGTGGTCCTTGACCAGGATGGGCTCGTAGGCCAGTCCGCCGTCGGCGTCGAGACGGCTGGGTAGGGTGGAGATGGTGGCGTCGATGTTGCCGTCGTGGAAGAAGGCCACCGACCGGCGGCGCTGGATGGTGCCGTCGATGACCGGGGGCTTCACGCGGTGCAGGGTGGAGAGCCACTGGTCGTTGGTGAGGCGGGCGGTGAGGTCGCCGAGGTTGACCAGGAGCGCTCCCTCGATGGGCTGGACGTCGTGCCAGGTGCCGTCCTTGGCGAGGACCTGGAGGCCGGCGACCTGGTCGGCCCACAGCACAGTGACGATTCCGAAGTCGGTGTGCTCGCCCATCCCGGTCAGCTCGCCGTCCAGGGAGACGTCGGTGCCCTCGGGGAGGGCGTAGTTGTTCATCCGGAGCACGTCGACGGAGTGGTCGGTGAGGTAGTCGAAGAAGCCGGAGTCCTCGCCCAGGGCGTCGGCGAAGATGGTGGTGAGCGTGCGCGCGACGCGTGCGGCGTGGTCGTAGTAGGCCTCGACCTTGGTGCGGAACCCGTCGACGTTGGGCCAGGTGTTGACGCCGTAGTCGTCGTCGGAAAGGTCGAGGCGGTCGAACCAGCCGGCCTCGGCGCCGACGTTGAAGGCCTCGAAGAAGTCGTTCATGCGGGTCGCGGACTCGACTCCCAGGCTGAGGCTGAGCGACTCGCTCTTGGGCGGGCTGTAGCCACGGTTGCCCGGCACGACGTAGTCCTTCTTCTCCTCCAGGGGGAGGACGAAGAAGTCGTCGACCGCCTCCTTGAGGCCGGTGACGACGGAGTCGGGGACCTGGTGGCCGAGGATCTGGATGAATCCCACGGCGGCGCAGGCCTTGTCCATGGCGCGGGCGACGGCGGCACGCTCTTCGGCGGTGCCGGCGCTGGTGTAGGCCGAGATGTCCACGACGGGGACCTCGAAGGCGGGGGTGTTCATGTGCTCCTCCATTTCAGTTCGGTAGTCGCAAGTCTTGTCGGAATGTGTATTCATCAAAGGAATGTAGAGTGACGTTTCTGTTACACCGGACGTCGTCTCTTCGGCGCGTGTCTGGCTCAACTGGCTGCGTAGGTGCGACGCAGCATTTCGGCGAGGTGGTCGCCGGTCGTGATGCCCGGGCCGGGCTGCTCGTTCTCGTCGAGGACCGTAGGGACTGCGGTGACGACGTAGTCGTAGTCGAGGTCGAAGAACGTCGGCACCGAGTACCGGCGGACACCGGTGGTGTTGAGCACGCGGTGGGTGTTGGACAGGTAGAGCCCGTTGGTGAGCTTCGGGACGAGGTCACCGAGGTTGACCACGAAGGTGCCGGGGATGTGTGGGGCCCGAACCCACTCGCCATCGGCGTTGAGGACCTCCGGTCCGCCGACCTCGTCCTGGTACAACATGGTGATCAGGCCCCAGTCGGTGTGAGCGCCGGCGCCGAGCTCGTTCCCCTCGCCGACGCCGTCCTGCGGGGGGTAGTGCAGCAGGCGGGTGGTGATGACGTGGTCCTGGAAGCCTTCGTCGAAGTAGTCCTCGTCGAGCTCGAGGGACAGCGCAACCAAACGGACCAGGTGCTGCCCGAGGACCGCCATGCGGTCGCGGTAGGGGAGTCGAACTGGAAGTCCACCGCCCACACGGCGTCGGGCTTGTCGGCGGGCGGGATGATCGGCACCGTCGAAGTCCCGGTCCGCTTGCGGCGTCGGCGTTGCGGGACGCGGAGGCCTTCCTCTCGCCACAGCCGCTGGAGCTTCTTGTGGTTCACTAGCCAGCCCTCGGCGCGGGCGTCGTGGTAGGCAGGCCGGAACCCGCGGCGGGGGTGGGTCTTGGCCCAGCCCCTCAGCCAGATCCTCAAGCCCGCGTCGGGATCGGCCGGCGTAGCCGCGGCGGGTGGGCGGCGCTGGGTGGTCCGGTTCTGCCCGGTGACCCGGCAGGCGAACCGCTCGGACACACCCATCACACGGATGAGGTGCTCCACGGCTGCCCGCCGGCGTTCCGGGCTCAGAAGTTTCCCCGGGCGATCTCCTTCAACGCGGCCTTCTCCAGCTCCGCGTCGGCAAGGAGCCGCTTCAGCGTGGCGTTCTCCTTCTCGAGGTCCTTGAGCCGTTTCGCGTCGTCGGCCTTGAGCCCTCCGAACTGGTTACGCCACCGGTAGTAGGACGCCTCGGTGACCTGGAGCTCGCGGCAGACGTCCGCGACGTCCTTACCCTCGGCCATGAGCCGGTCAGCAGTGGCCAGCTTCCTGACGATCTGCTCCGGCGTGTGCCGTTTCCTCGTTGCCATGGGTTGAGCCTTCCTGCCCACAAGCGTGGGCCACGAGACTCTCACTCAACCCGGAGCGCTCAGACGGGGTCAGCCCAGGAGCACCATCCCGAACAGGTCGTCGAAACCGTGCGGAGCGTAGACCCGTAGTCCCGGATGCCGGCCTGCCGGTCGCGGCCGTCGAGAAAGTTCCAGACCGACTGGAAGACTCCGCCCGCGGTGAGATACCAGTCTCCGATGCCGAGTTCACCCGCCCGGTCCAGGACGACCCGGCACACCGGATTTCCGGGAACGATGTCGAGCAGTCGCTGCTCGGTTGCGGGGCGTGAGGTCACTCGGGCATCGTCTCTCGTCGCGGGATACCGATAGCGCTAGGCCTGACGCGACCGGGACTTCCAGGCCGACCAGGCAGCGGTCACGATGATCGCGCCGGCGAGGGGCCGATGATCCCGCTGGGGCGTGATTCGAGTCCGTCACCTGCGAGAAGGCTGATGAGCAGACCGCCGATGAACGAACCCCCGACGCCCGCGACCAACGCGAGAGTCCAGTCGATCCCGGTCCCGGACCTGCCCACGACGAGCTGTGCCACCGCGCCGACGAGCAGCCCGAACAGAATAATCCCGATGATCAACATTGCGCGAGTACAAGTGGACATCCTCACGCGGACACCGCTTTACGTCTCGAGAGTGCAATTCGAGATCCGGTCTTCCCGCGGGTCAAACTGTTGTTACATGCGAGCCTGCCCTTCGAGTTCAGCAAGGTTGCGGTTGCGCAATGACTCGGTAGTGGGTCTGGTGTGACCGTCCGAGGCGGACCACACTCGGAGAATGGCCAGGACAAGCGCACAGGCCCAGGATTTTCCGATTGCGCCCGACGTGCCGATGCATTTGATCGACCGCATCCGGGCACTCCGACATCTCGATACCGGTCCCGAGAAATTCCGTGATGCAGGCGGGCCGGTCACCCTCGTACATATCGGTCCTGCCCGGTGGGCGCCGACCTTCGCTATCGTCACCTCACCGCAGGGCGCCCACGATGTTCTCGGCGGTTCCGACGGTTCCTTCGACAAGGAAATGACCGTCCACGTCGAGGGACGGGTGTGGGTCGGCGACAATCTCTTCAATCTTCCTCACGGTTCGTGGGTGCCGCACCGTCGTGCGTTGCAGCCTTTGTTCACCAAGAAGCACGTAGCGGTCTACGCCGACCGGATCGCCGAGGTCGCCGACACGATGGCGGCAGAGTGGAGCGAGGGCGGGTCGATCGATCTCGACACCGAAACCCGGCGACTCACCCTGCGTGTCCTTGGCCGGTCACTCTTCGGAACGGATCTCAGCGAGAGATCCGAAGCTGTCGGAGTTCCACTCGGACAGGTGGTGCAATTCGTGGGACGACGTGCCCTGCAACCGATACGAACCCCGACATGGCTGCCGACACGTGCCCGTCATCGTTTCCGTGTTTCGTTGGCTGTTGTCACCGAAACGCTCGACGAGGCGATGGACGCCGCGCGGAGCGGTGCTGGCAATGGCGCCGAATTGATCAAGCTGTTCTTCGAGCTCACCGATCCGGTCACTGGCAGAGCGTTCAGCGACGAGAAGATCCGTGACGAGTTGCTCGCGTTTCTCTTCGCGGGTCACGACACCACCGCGACCACTCTCGCCTACAGCTTGTGGCAGCTCGGCCGCAATCGCGAGATGCAGGAGCGGGTGGCGCGGGAGGCTGCAGCCATCGGAGACCGCCTGTTGCGCGCGAGCGATATCGGGGATCTGCCCTACACCGTCCAGATAGTCCATGAGTCACTGAGGATGTGTCCGCCCGCAGCGACGGCCGCGCGAATGGCAATGCGCGACGTGGAGGTCGACGGTTACCGTATCCCTGCCGGGACGAATACGATCGTCGGCACCTACGCGCTCCACCATGATCCGTCGCTCTGGGACGAGCCCGAGAAATTCGACCCGGATCGGTTCGCCCCCGGGCAATCGGTAGCGAGGTCGCGGTGGCAGTATCTGCCGTTCGGTGGTGGCCCACGCACCTGCATCGGAGATCATTTCGCCATGCTCGAAGCAATCCTGGGCCTCGCCAGTGTGGTGCGAAAACTCGAGGTGGAATCCCTTCACGACGATTTTCCGGTAAAGACGCCGTTCACCTTGGTCGCGGCCGGACCCGTGCCCGCGCGTGTGGGGACCAGAGCCGTCACTGCGTAGTCGTCGGCAAGGGCAGGCGGGCAGGCAGGTGCGTCGCGCCGCACTGATCGGGACAGGGCAGGATGGTGGCCATGCAGACCACACCCCTGACCTTCGAGTCCTCCGTCGTCGTTTCCGCCACCCCCGACGAGGTGTACGCCCTCGTCTCCGACGTCACCCGCACGGGTGAATGGTCGCCCGTCTGCGCGGAGTGCTGGTGGGACGAAGGGCAGGGCCCCGAGGTCGGTTCCTTCTTCACCGGCCGGAACGTCACCCCCGAACGCACCTGGGAGGCCCGGTCGAAGGTCGTCGTCGCCTCCCCGGGCCGCGAATTCGCATGGTCGGTCGGCCCGGGCCTCGTGCGCTGGAGCTACGTCATCAAGCCCGCGGACGCCGGCACGGAACTCACGGAGACCTGGGAGTTCACCGAAGCCGGGCAGAAATTCTTCCACGAGAAGTTGGGGGCGGAGGCACCTGCCCGGATCGCCGCGCGGGAGCAGGCCGCCCGCAGCGGAATTCCGGCGACCCTGGACGCGATCAAGCGCATCATCGAGGGCTGACCCGGGACGCTCGTCGATCATCGAGGGATCGCCGGGCGCTTCCTTGCCGAGGGGCGAACGGTGAACACCGCGACCTTCGGGTGCACCAGGCTCGGTACGTGGCGGGCGCAGTGTCGTGCGCTGTCGTGCGCTGCGAGGCCGGGATCGGATTCGAGGGGTCGGCTGCGACACGTAGCAGCCTGATCGCCGAAGTGCGGGTCACCGAGGAACTCCCCACCGGCGGACTTGGTGTCGGCCTGGGCATCCAGAAGGCCGATTCGCGCTAGGAGGCCCTGCGCGATCTGATCGACGAGGTGCTCCGCGTCGACGATGCCGGCTCACCGATCGCGGCGTTGATCTCCGGCCTCGACGTCGCCTACGACCTCGGTGAGGGACACCCGCTGCTGGGACGACGCATGCCGGATCTCGACGTCATTGCCGAGGAGAAGCCGGTTCGAGTGTTCGGGCTCGCCCACTTCTGCTGCAATCCGACGGTCCACCAATCGATTCCGGGCATCGTCCTGAATGCGTCGACCTCGTGTGGGCGCGTTACGACGCCGCTTGGGGATTGTCGTTGCTCGGTGAGGGGGACGCGCCGTCGGCTGTGCTCGTGCGCCCGTACGGGCACGTGGCATGGGTGGGGGGCTCGACGGACGGTCTCGACGCCGCGCTCGCGAAGTGGTGCGGCACTGCGGCCGGCCGAGCAGGAACCGTTGCGTGAACAGGTGATTCCTGAGCTACGCGGGTAGGCCGTACCGACCTTGCGCTGAACAGGGCTTCGCGCGCGTTGCAGTTGCGTCGAAACACGGTTCGGCGCGCAAGGATCGGCGGCGCAGTGAGACCATGCGTCACCGACGAGGAACAGCGACGTACTTGACCTCGAGGAACTCGTCGATACCGATGGTGCTTCCCTCACGTCCGAGACCCGATGCCTTGATGCCGCCGAACGGTGCCGCGGGGTTGGACACGATGCCGGTGTTCAGCCCGATCATGCCGACCTCGAGCGCTTCGCTGACACGGAAACTGCGGTCGACATCCTGGGTGAAGATGTATCCGGCCAGTCCCCAGGGCGTGTTGTTGGCGATCTCGACGACCTCGTCCTCGGTATCGAAGACGACGATGGGCGCGACCGGCCCGAAGATCTCCTCGCTCATCAACGCGGCGTCCTTCGACACGTCGGCGAGGACGGTGGGTGGGTAGAAGTAGCCGGGTCCCTCGGGCCGGCTGCCGCCACACACCACGCGCGCTCCACGTTCGACGGCATCGGCGACGAGACGTTCCACCTTCGTCAGAGCCTTCTCCTCGACCAGCGGACCGACTTGGGTGCCCTCGACCAGGCCGTCCCCGACGGCGAGGGCATCCATACGGGCAGCGAGCTTCTCGGCGAACCGATCGGCGACCGCGCGGTGCACGAAGATGCGGTTCGCGGCGGTGCAGGCCTCACCCATGTTGCGCATCTTCGCGGCGAGCGCGCCGTCGACGGCCCGGTCGAGATCGGCGTCCTCGAATACGATGAGCGGGGCATTTCCGCCCAGCTCCATCGAGCTGCGCATCACGTGCTGGGATGCCTGTTCGAGCAGCCGGATGCCCACCGCGGTCGAACCGGTGAAACTGATCTTGCGTGCGATACCGCTGGACATCCAGGTCGAGACGACCTCCCCGGGTGCGGTGGTGGGCACGACGTTCAGCACACCCTTGGGCACACCGGCCTCGACGAGCACGTCGACCAGGGCCAGCGAGGTCAACGGCGTCAGCTCCGAGGGTTTGAAGACGATGGTGCATCCGGCTGCGATGGCGGGTCCGATCTTGCGGGTACCCATGGCGAGCGGGAAGTTCCACGGCGTGACGAGGACGCACGGTCCCACCGGCTCCTTGGACACCAGGATGCGGGTCGTGCCGTCGCCGGTGCTGGTCACATCGCCGCCGATGCGGACGGCTTCCTCGGAGAACCACCGGAAGAACTCCGCGGCGTAGGCGACCTCGCCCTTCGCCTCGGCGAAGGGTTTGCCCATCTCGGTGGTCATGATGGTCGCGAACTCGTCCTGCCGCTCCAGGATGAGCTCGTAGGCCCGGCGAAGGATCACGCTGCGTTCGCGCGGAGCGGTCTTCGCCCAGTGCTTCTGCACGCGAGCACAGGTCTCGACGGCACGCCGGGCGTCGTCGGCGTTGCCGTTCGCGACGGTCGCGATGACCTCCTCGGTCGCCGGGGCGACGACCTCGAATCGTTCGCCGGTGGTCGATTCGACCCACTCACCGTCGATGAACAATTCTGTGCTGACGCGGGACACTGCGTCGGAGACGCCCACCCGTGTCCCGACGATCGTTGCATCGGTCATGCGCTTTCCTCCTCGGAGATGGTGTTGTTCATCGACATTCGTGGCCCGGGGTCGAGAAGTTCTGCGAGATGTTGCCCCGGGGCGGACACGTCGATCTGCGCAACCTGCATCGCGCATGAGAAGCCGTCGGTGACCACCGCGGAGTCGTCGTCGGCCGCGCGCAGTGCCGGGGCGAGGGAGGTCTCGGCGACCTTCATGCTGATGTCGTGGTGTTGTTTCTCGAATCCGAAGTTTCCTGCCACGCCGCAGCATCCGACTGCGTCGCGGACGTCGTCGACTCCCGCTGCGGTCAGGATCCGGCGATGGCTTCCGGCGCCGAACACGGAGTACTCGTGGCAATGGGTCTGCAGCACTATCTCGTTCGGTAGCGGTTGTGCAGGGGCGGGTGTCCAGCCGTTGCGCACCATGGTGTCCAGATAGGACGCGAAGCTGTGGACCCGTGCGGCGACGCGACGCGCAGCCTCGGTGGGCACCAGCTCGGGCAGGTCCTTGCGCAGGGCGGCGGCGCAACTCGGCTCGACAACGACGATCGGCCGGTCGGTGCCGTCGTCCAGTGTGCGGGCGGCGTGGGAGAGCTTCTTCTTCGCGGTGTCGAGCTGGCCGGTGGAGATCCACGTCAGTCCGCAGCACGCGTCTGCGGAGCAGCTCATCACCTGCTGATCCGCCGAGGCGAGCACGCGGGCGGCGGCACCGGCGACCTCCGGCCGCAACCCGCGAGTGAAGGTGTCGACGAACAGCACCACCGGCGTCGAACCGGACCGGCCACGTAGTGCGTCGCGCACGGCCTTCTTCCAGGCCCGCCGGGAGGCGAAGGGCGGAAATACCCGGTCGGGGGAAATGCCGCCGAGTGCGGCGGCGCGCTTGGCGAGAGAAGTGCGCAGGACCGCGTTGACCAGCGGTGCTGCCAACCCCGTGAGGCGGAGCCAGCGTGGCAGCCACCCCAGCGAATAATGCGACACCGGTCGTCGTGTGCCGTCGTAGTAGTGCGAGAAGAACTCGGATTTGTAGGTGGCCATGTCGACGCCGGCCGGGCAGTCGGTCGAGCAGGCCTTGCACGACAGGCACAGATCGAGTGCCTCACGCACTTCCTCGGATTTCCACCCTTGCTCGATTGTGCGGGCGCCGCGCACCATCTCCTGCAGGACCCGGGCCCGGCCCCGAGTGGAGTCCTTCTCGTCGCGGGTCGCGCGGTAGCTCGGGCACATCACGCCACCGGAGTCGGCCCGGCATCGTCCGACGCCGATGCAGCCCTGGACGGCGTGCACCCACGGGGCGGGGGTGTGTTGCGGCCGCGCGCCGTCGGGACGGACCGCCTCGATCGGGTGCAGGTCGTAGTGGGTACGCCAGGTGCGTTCGGGAACGTCCGCCAACGCCAGATCGTCATCGATCCGCGCCGGGTCGGTCAGCGATCCCGGGTTCAGGATGCCTTGCGGGTCCCAGATCGTGCGGAAGGCGCGGAATGCGCTCATCATCCGCGCGGAGTACATCACCGGCAGCAGTTCCGAGCGGGCACGGCCGTCGCCGTGTTCTCCGGAGAGCGATCCGCCGTGACGGACCACCAGCCGCGCGGCCTCGTGCATGAACTCGCGGAAGACCTGCCGGCCTTCCTCGGTGCGCAGGTCGTAGGTGATGCGGATGTGCATGCAGCCGGCGCCGAAGTGCCCGTACATCACGCCCTGCAGGCCGTGCCGGTCGAGCAGTGCGCGGAAGTCCTGGAGGTAATCGGCGAGGTTCTCCGGCGCGACAGCGGAATCCTCCCAGCCCGGCCAGGATTCGCCGCCGTATGCCAGGCGGGAGGACAGTCCGGCGCCGTCCTCGCGCACCCGCCACAGGGAAGCACGCTCGGTGGTGTCGGCCGCGAGGCGGCCGTCGACGAGGCGGCCGTTCCGGCGAAGTTTGTCGAGCAGTGCGTCGGCGGCCGCGGCCACGGAGTCCGGGTCGTCACCGTCCAGGTCGACGTAGAGCCAGGCGTTTCCCACCGGGAGTCCGAGGACGGAGTTCTCGCCCCGACGCAGCCGCATGGTCTCGACGATCGCCGCGTCGACACCCTCGACTGCCGCAGGCGAGAACTCCAGGATGGTTCCGATGTCGCGGGCCGCGTCGACGACATCGTCGTAGCCGAGGCAGACCAGCAACGCGCTGGACGGGCGGGGAACCAGCTCGACGCGGGCACCGACGATCACCGCGCAGGTTCCCTCGGATCCGACGAGCGCACGGGCGACGTCGAACCGCTTCTCCGGCAACAGATGATCGAGGTGGTAACCCGAGACCTGCCGTTGGATCCTCCCGAGTTCGGTGCGGAACTCGAACAGGTGCTCGCCTGCCAGCGCGGTGAGCTCGGCGTCGAGCTGCTGCGCGCGCGCCGCAGCGGCCGCGTCGTCGGGATCGGTGGCACGCAGGCCTCGCTGCGCCGCGGTGAGCCGGAACCCGTCGGCGGTGACGAGGTCGATCTCGTGGACGTGATCGGACATGCGGCCGTAGCGCACCGAGTGGTTGCCGCAGGCGTCGTTGCCCAGCGCGCCACCGACCGTGGCCCGGTTCTTCGAGGAGGGATCGGGGGCGAAGGTCGTCCGGCCCGAGGACGCGTCCTCGGCCACCCGCGTGAGGGTCGCGAGCACGACGCCCGGTTCGACGTCGGCGACACCGGCCGTCTCGTCGATGTCGAGGATGCGGTTCATGTGCCGGGAGAAGTCGACGATCACACCGGGGCCGACGGCATTGCCCGCCATCGAGGTCCCGCCCCCTCTGCTGACCAACGGAATCCCGGTGTCGCCGCAGACGGTCACCACCGCCACGACGTCGTCCACCGACCGAGGAAAGACCACGGCCGAAGGTGGCACCCGGTAGTTGGAGGCGTCGTAGGAGTACTCGGCCCGTCGACGCGTGGAGGTGTCGACCGGGACGCCCAGTGTCCGGAGTCTGTCGGCGAGGACGCGAATCCGGACGTCCTCGTCCGTGCAGGAGACGCTGGGGCGCTGTCCTATGTTGAGCTGGTCGTCGTTCATCGCGTGCGCCGCGTCAAGATCGGGGACCGCAGAGAATATGGGCGCGTCGGTTCGGGAACTCCATCGGCCGCCTCCGGGTTTGTAGGATTGTCGACAATCCTGCCATGAACGGAGCCTACAAAGAGGAGGCAGCGAACGCAACGGCACGCCGGCCCGGGCGTTCTCACCGTCAACCGAGGAGGCTTCTGTGACAGCTTGCCGTCTGCACCCCGAGGCTGGGCAGGGTGCAGACGGCAGAATGTCGTATCGGAGTCGGAGGGCGCTGCGGCGTGCCTACACCAGCCGAGTCACGCCGATGGTGTGATCTGTGGTGAACTCCTCGATCGCCCACTCGCCGTTGAATCGTCCGAGCCCGGAGTTGCGTTCGCCACCGAATGCCACGTGTGCCTCGTCCTGAACGGTCATCTCGTTGATGAACGTCATGCCCGCCTCGACCCGATGCGCGAATTGCAGTCCCCGGTCGATGTTCTGCGTGAAGACCGCGCTGGACAGACCGAATTCGTGGTCGTTGGCCAGTTCGAGGGCGTGTGCTTCGTCATCGGCGCGTAGGACCGCGACCATCGGGCCGAAGATCTCCTCGCGGGCGATCTCCATATCGGACGTGACGTCGACGAACACGTGCGGAGGCACGACCCGGCCGTCGATCTCCCCACCGAGCGCAACGCGTGCTCCGGCGTCCCGGGCCTGCTCGATCTTCTCCTCGAGGCCCTTCAACTGCGAATCGTTGACGACGGGCCCGACCAAAGTGCCGTCTGCGGACGGATCGCCGTAGGACACGGCCTGCGCGGCTCGGGTGAACCGATCGAGGAAATCGTCGTACACCGGCGCCTGCACGATGATGCGATTCACGGCCATGCAGATCTGTCCGGAATGCAAGAACGACCCGGTCACCGCTGCCTCGACGGCCGCGTCGAGATCGGCGTCGTCGAGGACCACCAGGGGTGCGTTGCCGCCCAATTCGAGTGCCACCTTCTTGAGGTGCTTACCGCCGGTGGCGACCGCACCGACCTGCTTGCCGACCGGTGTCGAGCCGGTGAAGGAGATCAACCGCGGGACGGGATGCTCGACGAAAGCATCGCCGATCTCAGAACCGGAGCCGATCACCACCGACAACACTCCCGCCGGAAGGCCTGCTTCCTCGAAGATCCGCGCGATCAACAGGCCGCCGGTCACCGGAGTGTCCGAGGCCGGCTTGATCACCGCGGCATTGCCCAACGCCAACGCCGGTGCCACCGATCGCTGCGACAGGTGCAGCGGGAAATTCCACGGGCTGATCACCCCGACCACTCCGATGGGCTTTCGGTACACCCGCATCTCACGGTTCGGGGTGTTCGAATCGAAGATCGATCCGTGGACCCGGGACGGGAACGACGCCGCCTCCTGCGTGATGCCGATGGCCAGGGAGACCTCGGTATCGGCCTTGATCCGCGTCGAGCCGGACTCGGCGACCAGCCAGTCGATGATCTCGGCTCGGCGCTGCTCGAGGATCTGTGCGGCGCGACGCAGGACTGTGGCGCGCTCGGCGGGAGCGGTCGCGGCCCACTCGGTCTGTGCTGCCCGGGCAGCGGTGTAGGCGGCGTCAACGTCCTGGGCGGAAGCGAGGCGGATCGTGGCGACCACGCTGTCGTCGAACGGGTTGGTGTCGGTCAGGACGCGGTCGGAGCGTCCCTCGCGCCACTGCCCATCGATGAACTGGGAGGCGACCGGTTGCCCGGCGAACGTGGCACTGGAACCGAGATCTGTTGCTGTCATGGAGAACTCCTCGACGGTAGGTAGGTCAGAGAAAGGCGACGACGGGCTCGGGGGTCGATGTGTCTGCCGAATCGTCGAATGTGGTGTCGATCTGCTCAATGGATCGGTCTTCACCGGCCGACCGAACGGGAACCGCCCCAGCGCCGGCCGGAGCACGTCGCAGATCGTTACCGGCTCCTGCCCGGATGGCGCAGATCGAACATGTTTTCACAGTGCGCCGCCTTGCTGGTGGTAGGCAGCGGCGTCGGGTACCACTGTTTGCGGGCGATCGCATCTGTGTGGCATACCCCGCCGGCGACCATTCGAACCCGGAGTTGCGCCTTGTCGGGACCGGCGACGCAGGAGATGGCGCACGGCTCGCGAAGCTGTGCGCCATGTCTTGCGTTCGATGGACGATACCTACGAATCGAGCCGGCGACCGTCGAATCTATCGGCGTGCCCGGCGATGTGAGCGTGCAGTCGCGCGACCGCCGGGGACGGCGTCCTCGTCCCGGTCGTCAATCCGATGGTGCGATTCGCGATTCCGGCGACCGGCACGGTGACGATTCCGGGCACAGGCGTTTCCGAGCGAGGCAGCAGTGCGACACCGAGGCCCTGGGCGACCAATGCCCGGATCGTTTCGAACTCGCTGATCTCGAACGCGATGTACGGTTCGAATCCTGCTTCTTCGCAAGCTGATTCGAGTTCTCTGCGGATGTGATAGTCGGGTGGGCTGGCGATGAAGTGATCGTCCGCGAGATCGCGCAGGTCGAGGCGGGCACGGCCGGCGAGTCGATGGCTGCTCGGGAGGTGGAGCAACAGTCGCTGTTGCGCGAGCACGGTGACCGGCAGATCCTCCGGTGGAGGGATGATGACGGCGAGATCGAGCCGGCCGTCGCGAACCATCTCCGCGAGCTCTTCACCGTGTGCCTGGACCAGATGCAACCGGACGCCGGGGGCCAGTCGGTGGAACTCGGCCAGCAACGACGGGATGCTCACCGGCCCGAGGGTGAGCGGGAACCCGAAGCGGACGACGCCGTGGTCGGGATCGGCGTGCTCACGCACCGTGGTGATCGCACCGTCGAGTTCGCGGACCAGATGCCGGGTGCGTTCGTGCAACTCCCTCCCGGCAGTCGTCAGCACGACTCCTCGCCCGGACTGCTGGAACAACGCCACACCCACTACCTTCTCGAGTGCCCGGATGCGGCGACTGACGGAAGACTGGGGAACGTCGAGCAGATCCGCCGCGCGCGTGATGTGACCTTCGCGCGCCGCGGCGTCGAAGGCGACGAGCAGCGGGGCGACCATTGCGGTCTCGGGCGTCACATACCAATCCACATCTGCATGGTACTGCCTGCAAGATCTCATTGGACGGATGAATCGGAAGGGGGCACGCTGAAGGTCGACAACGGCGAAAGCAGGTGAATGATGGTGGATCGGAGGCATTCTGCCGACGGAGCACAGTACGGCGACCAGGAGTACGACGCCGTCCTGATCGGCGGCGGCATCATGTCGGCAACACTGGGTGCACTGCTGACACGACTCGAACCCGATCGGTCGATCCTCGTCCTGGAACGACTCGACGAGGTCGCGGCCGAGAGCAGCGCCCCATGGAACAACGCGGGCACCGGCCACGCAGGTCTGTGCGAACTGAACTACATGCCCGATCCCGCGGATTCGACCCGGGCCGAGGAGATCGGCGGACAGTTCCGGATCTCACGGCAGTTCTGGGAGTCCCTCGACGACCCGGGCGAGGCGACGTTCGTGAACGTGACACCGCATATGAACGTCGTCTTCGGCGAACGCGATGTGGACTATCTGCGACAGCGGCACGCCACCCTGCAACGCTCGCCGCTGTTCTCGGCCATGGAGTACAGCGAGGACCCCGACACGATCGCGCGGTGGGCACCGCTGGTGATGACCGGTCGCTCGGGCTCCGAACCGGTCGCCGCCACGCGCTACGAGGCGGGCACCGACGTCGACTTCGGTGCCCTGACACACCGACTGCTGTCGGACGCGCGTCGTCGTGGCGTCGAGCTTCGTACCGGACACGAGGTCACACGACTGCGCCGCGCCGCCAACGGGCGGTGGACCGTCTCCGGGCACACGAAGACGGGACGGTTCTCGGTCCGATCCCGGTTCGTGTTCGTCGGCGCCGGCGGGTACGCCCTGAAACTCTTGCAGAAGGCCCGGATCCCGGAGGTGCGAGGTTTCGCCGTCTTTCCCATCGGCGCGCAGTTCCTGCGCACCGGCGAGCCCGACGTGGTGTCCCAGCATGCAGCGAAGGTCTACAGCCAGGCCGACGTGGGAGCACCACCGATGTCGGTGCCGCATCTCGACAAGCGGGTCGTCGACGGCCGCGAGTGGTTGATGTTCGGGCCGTACGCCACGTTCAGCACGAGATTGCTCACACGCGGCCGGCTCACCGATCTGTTCACCACCCTGCGCCTGCACAACATCGCCCCGTTGGTGGCGGTGGGCCTGCAGAATCTGTCGCTGGTGCGCTATCTCGTCGGCCAGCTGCTCGCGTCCCGCGCGCGGAAGTTCCGGCAGCTGCAGCGATTCTGTCCCGAGGCGCGGGAGTCCGACTGGGAGTTGATCGACGCGGGGCAACGAGCTCAGCTCGTCAAACCCGATCGTCGCAGGGTCGGGGTCCTGACCTTCGGCACCGAGGTCGTGGCGAGCGCGGACGGCAGCATCGCCGGGTTGCTCGGGGCGTCGCCCGGCGCTTCGATCGCTCCGTCGGCGATGGTCGAGCTGCTGAGCACGTGTTTCCCGGATGATGTGGCGCGCTGGCGGCCGGTGCTCGAACGGATGATGCCCGACCTGTCTCGGGAGACCGAAACGACCTCGCGCGCCGAACCGAGGCTCGCCCGCGCTACAGCAGCGGCGAGAAACGGTTCGGCGCGCAAGGATCCGAGCGCCTCG
The DNA here is from genome assembly GCF_001886355.1 of Rhodococcus sp. 2G. NCBI lineage: Bacteria > Bacillati > Actinomycetota > Actinomycetes > Mycobacteriales > Nocardiaceae > Rhodococcus > Rhodococcus sp. 2G. The sequence goes on from NZ_CP018063.1 coordinate 1,706,248, forward strand.
TAGGGCTTACGCTCAGACGGTCTGCAGGAACGGGTAGTCGGTGTACCCCTCGGCTCCGGACGCATAGAACAGCTCCGGACGCGGTGCGTTCTCCGGCTGCCCGTCTCGCCAGCGCTCGACCAGGTCGGGATTGGCGATCAGCGCGCGGCCGACGGCCACGGCGTCGGCGTGCGAATCGTCGATCAGCTGCACGGCCTCGTCACGCGTGGTCGGCGAGCCGAAACCGCTGTTGGCGATCACCTTGCCGCCGAAACGCTTCCGGAGCTCCTGCGCCAGATCTCCGGTCGGCTCCTTGTGCAGGACCGACAGATACGCCAGGCCCAGGGGCTGCAGGGCGTCGACCAGAGCGCCGTAGACAGCACGCACATCGTCGCGATCGGTCTCGACTGCGTCCTGGATGTTGTGCTCGGGAGAGATCCGCAACCCGACACGTCCGGCGCCGACTGCCGCCGACACGGCCTTCACGACTTCGACGACGAGGCGGATCCGGTTCTCCACCGAACCGCCGTACTCGTCGTCCCGCACATTCGATGCGGGGGAGAGGAATTCGTGCAACAGGTAGCCGTTGGCGCTGTGGACCTCGACGCCGTCGAATCCGGCATCGATCGCGCGGCGAGCCGAGGCGACGAAATCATCGACGACGGACGGGATCTCGTCGATGGTCAGCGCGTGCGGCGCAGGGTAGGGCTGCTTGCCCTGCTCGGTGTGCACCTGGCCGTCGATGGCGATCGCGCTCGGCCCGACGACACGCCGGCCACCGTTGACGTCGGGATGCGTGACGCGGCCGCCGTGCATCAACTGCAGCACGACGCGTCCGTCGCGCTCGTGCACGGCATCCGCGACGCGACGCCAGCCGGCGACCTGCTCGTCGGTGACGATGCCGGGCTGACCGACGAAGGCCTGCGATTCGAAGTTCACATAGGTTCCCTCGGTGATGATCAGGCCGGCACTCGCCCGCTGACGGTAGTGCTCGACGATCAGGTCTCCGGGTACACCGGCCGAACCACCACGCAGGCGGGTCAGCGGGGCCATGACGATGCGGTTCGCGAGTTCGAGGTCTCCGAGGGCTACGGGTGTGAACAGATCCATGGGTGGCGCAACCACCCCCACCCCCGACGGCATTCCGATGCCCGGCCGATTGTGGGATGTGTCATAGCGCCGGATGGATGGTCACTTCGAGTGTTCGTCGGCGGTGACCAGCCGATTCGACCAGTTCTCCAGGTACTCGACGAACTCCGGTGGCGACGCGCCGAGCAGCCGCCCACCGGACATACCCACGGCGAATACCGCCCAGTCCATGCTGTCGGCGTCCACCTCGATCCGGCACCGTTCGGAGTCGATCGCGATCACCTCGGCCCACTGACCGATCCGGCGGCGCACCTCGTGCTCCGACGCCTCCAGTTCGGCGCTGACCTTCACCTGGGAGCGGCTGCGGATGCCGCGTTCGACGAAGGCCGCGGCGTCGCCGCCGGGCAGCTCGCGTTGTCGGAAACGCATCCAAGTGGCCGTGGTCTCGGCCATGCGGTCGAGCCGGAAGCTGCGCCAGTCACCGCGGTCGAGGTCGTAGCCGACGAGATACCAGCGTCGCCCGAGGGAGACGAGCTGCCGGGGTTCGACGCGCCGGCCCGTCGCGGTGCCGTCGGCGGCGGTGTACTCGAAGACGATGCGTTCGTCGTCGCGGCAGGCGCGCGCGACGGTGACGAGTTGCTGCGAATCGGTCGCGCGGGTCGCCCAGGGGATATCGGCGGAGACCGTCGCCGCATCGATCGCCTCCACCTGGCGTCGCAGCCGCGGCGGCATCACCTGGATGACCTTGGCCAGCGCGCGCACGGAGATCTCGGCGATCCCGGTGATCGAGGTCTGGGCCGCGGTGAGTAGGCCGACCGCGAGCGCGACCGCTTCGTCGTCGTCGAGAGCCAGCGGTGGCAACGACGCGCCCGGCGCGAGCTGATACCCACCGCCGACCCCGCGATCGGACCGCACCGGATATCCGAGATCGCGGAGCCGTTCGATGTCGCGGCGCAGGGTGCGCAACGAGACGCCCATCCGGTCGGCGAGTTCGGCGCCGAGCCAGTAGCGGTGGGTCTGCAACAGCGACAGAAGCCGCAGGATGCGGGAGCTCGTGTCGGACATGACCTCATTCTTCCGCACCTGCCGACCTATAAGTGACACGAACTGGCACCAATGGCTCGTAGCGTAGATCTTGCCGGATCACGACGACGAGGAGTACCCGATGACCGAGACCACCACCACCCGGAACGCCACCCCGACCCTCGACCAGGAACGCCGCGATCTGCTGTCGAGCCTCGCCCACGCGCGGCACTTCCTGCGGTTCACGGCCCGCGATCTCACCACCGAACAGGCGTCGCAGCGAACGACGGTGAGCAACTTGACGATCGGTGGTCTCATCAAGCACGTCACCGAGGTCGAGCGGGGTTGGGCGGATTTCCTCGTGGTCGGAGCCGACTACATGGAGAAGGATTTCACCGAGTGGACCGAAGAGGATTTCGCCGAACGCGACAAGGACTTCCAGCTGCAGCCCGGTGAGACCCTCGAAGGTGCGCTGCGCGCTTACGACGAGGTGGCGGCCCGAACCGACGAGTTGGTGCGCACGCTGCCGTCGCTGGACGTCGTCCACGAACTCCCCAAGGCCCCCTGGAACATCGAGGACGCCTGGTCGGTGCGTCGCGCGCTGCTGCACATCGTCGCCGAGACGACGCAGCACGCCGGACACGCCGACATCATCCGCGAGTCCCTCGACGGATCGAAGTCGATGGGATGAACCGGAGGTCGCGCTAGCGCCGGCCAGTGTCGCGCATCAACTCGGCGAGCTCCGTGCGGTCGGAGACGTCGAGTTCGGTGCACGCCCGGTAGATGTGCCCCTCGACGGTGCCGACCGGCACCACGAGCCGGTCGGCGATCTGCCGGTTGGACAGCCCGGCGGTGACCATGGCGGCGAACTCCCGTTCCCGGCTGGTCAAGGGGAGTGGGCGGGCCGCTTCGTCCAGCGCAGGCGACGAGGCGTGATCGCATCGCGCAGCCAGTGCCGCGGCCGCGGCGGCGGCTTCGACGGACCGTTGGGTGTCGGCGTGGTCGCGGTACGCGAACGGGGCCAGGGCGTGGGCATCGGCCGCGTCGGCGAGTGCCCCCAGCGCCTCGAAGGTCTCCGCGGCCACGGTCGGTCCCCGGCCGTCCGCCTCCGCGGAAGCGGATCCTGCCGCCCGCGTCGCCGGTTCGCACCGGACCCGAGACGAACCGGTTCCATATCGCGCGACTGATTCCTAGTCCGCGGGTGGCCCGGTGGTGGCAGCGACTGCTGCCTCATCCGGAACCTGAGACGGCGCGCCGCACCGCGGCAGTCTGCGGCTGATTGATCAGAACCCGGGAATGCTGGGCAGCTGCGGGAGCTGGATCTGCGGAGGCGGCGGCAGCTCGAACTGGGGGAGCCCGGGGACCATCGGGGCCGGCTCCGGTTCGAGTGACGGCACCGAGGTGTCGGCTGCCGCATCGTCCTGCGCGCCGGTGGTGATGGGGACCTGCGCGGAGGTCTCCGCCGTCGTCTGCGGCCGGTAGGTGCTGCGGGTCTCGCTGCGATCGATGGCCGTCGACTGCTCGTCCGACACTGCCGGGACGGTTTCCGGCGCGGGCGATGCGTCCGTGGTGGTCGTGGGCCGCGGTTCCGCTGCCGGTTGCGCCGGTGGCTCCTGCGTCTCCTGGTGCGTGGAGGTGGGCTGCGGATCGCGACCGGAATTCTGCAGCAGGTCGACACCGAGGCCGATCGCCGCTGCGACGACGACGGCACCACCGGCGAGCAGGAAGCGTCGACGGTTCCGCGGCTGCGCGGGCGTCTCGGTCTCCTGCCGGATGTCGGGGGCAGCGAAGCTTGCGGTCGGTGCGTCCGGCGCGACCAGATGCGGGGCGAACTGTGCGGTCTCGGTGAACTCCGTCGGCGCAGCGAACTCCGCCATCTCGACGACCTTCGCAGTGTCCGGGCGGGCGAGGAGCGCCGCGCCTTCCGCCGCCACGAGTTCGGGCTGCGAGGGCACGATCACCGGAATGTCGAGCCACGACTCCATCACGGCGGTGACCAGTGGAATGTTCGCTCCGCCTCCGATGAGCACCGCAGCGTCGGGAGTGCGTCCCGAGCGGCGGATGACGTCGAGGGTGAGGCGGGCCGAGGCCTTCACAGGTCCGTCGATGAGCGAATCGAAGCTGGCCTGCGAGAGCAGTAGCAGACCCCCCTCGCCGGGCATGCACACCGCGTCCTTCGAGGACAGCTGCTCCTTCGCGTCGCGGCACCGGGCGGTGAGGGCCCGCTGCGCCGCCATGTCGGCCGGCTCGGCGAAGCGCTGCAGTTCGACGTGGTGGTCGTAGATCAGGTGGTCGACGAGGTCGCCGCTGATCCGGTCCGAGCGTGCCGTGCTCAATGCGATGCGGGTGCCCCGATCGACGACGGTGACGGTGAGGCCCGAGCTGCCGAGGTCGTAGAACACGAGTGTTTCGTGGTCGTCGAGATCTCCTGTGGTTTCCAGCATTTCGAGCGCGGCGGTCACTTCCGGGACGAGCTGGAAGTTGTCGATGTCCAGGCGGCTCATCGCGCCCTGGACGAAATCGGCCTGCGTCTCGTTCTGGTAGGCGACGCCGATGGCGCGCACCTGCTCGATCTCGTCGGTCTCGGCGAGCATCGTCTCGATGGACTCCGCGGCCAGCTCGGCCGGCCGGTCGAGCAGGGCGGGCATCGAGTGGGATCCGAAGACGGGGCTGTCGAGGCTCCCGGTGTCACGTCGCGCAAAGCGCACCGCGCTGGCACCGACCGAGACACCGAGAACTGTAGTCACGACGCCGACTATAACGGTTCGGTCACGGTCTGCACGCCGGAGGCGGGCGGTGCCTGGACGACGGCACGTCTCCGAACGGCAGCCGAGGACGTTCGTGGCCTTCGCCGATCCCGACTGACCGGGCTCACATCTCCACGGCGGTACCGCAGATCCCGCACTGCTCCAACTGTCGGCGGCCCCACCGCGCGACCGGCACGAAGAACAGCGTGAACTGCTTGGACTCCCGGATCCGGAGCCACTGCGTGGTGTTGTGGCAGCGCGAACACGTCCGGTTCTGCCCTGGACCGAGATTCTGTCGCTTGGTGCCGAAGCCGAAGAGAAGGAACATCGTCCGAGCATAGAGCGATGACGTGTGGTCCTTCAGTGCATGATCGGAAGGATCGCCGTGCTCGTCGCCACCGATCGGCCAGCCTCTGTCGACGACCCGACCGCCGTCCCTCTTGCCGGGGCGACGCGACGGATCAGGCGGGGGAGAGCCGCACCCGTAGGTCACGGGGCTTCAATGTGATCGCCTCGTGAACGTCGAGTTCGTAGCCCGGTTCCGGAGCGAAGTCGTATCGCCGGATCAGCGACGCGAGCGTGAGCACCGCCTCGTGCAGCGCGAACTGCCGACCGATACAGGCCCGGATGCCGGTGCCCCACGGTTTGAAGATGTGCGCCGGCCGTTTGCGCACGGCCGCGGGCTCGAACCGGTCCGGGTCGAACCGCTCGGGATCGTCGCCCACAGCGGGTCGCGGTGCAGTTGCGGCAACAGCACGAACACCCACGAACCCTTCGGCAGCGTCCGTCCGCCGAGGGTGGTCTCACCGCGTACCTCGCGGAAGTAACCCGGGGCGGCCGGCCACAACCGCAGCGTCTCGTCCACCACCCGCCGCACATACCGCAGCTTGGCGACCTGCTCGTACCCGATCCGGCCGTCGGCACCGACGACCTCGGCGATCTCGGCCCGCGCCTTCGCCACCACCTCGGGATGTCGGCTCAGGAAATGGACCGCGAACCCCAGGGTGGCCGCGGTGGTCTCGTTACCCGCGACCAGGAAGGTCAGCACCTGATTGCGGATCGATTCACGGTCGAGCTGCTCGCCGGTGTCGGGATCGACGGTGTGCATCATCAGGTCCAGCAGATCGCCGTGCTGCTCGCCGGAGCGCATCCGCTCCTCGACGATGCGATCGACCGTCTCCTGCATCAGCGCGATGTCGTGTTCATGCTGCTCCCTGGCACTGCGGCCGAACAGTGTCCGGAGGATGGGGATGTCGTTCGACGAACGGTTGATGTACTCGAGCGCCCGGCTCATCGCCGCGATGAACGGATCGGGTTCAGTGCGGCCAAACGAGTCGAAGTCGTAGCTGAAGCCGCACCGGCCGATGACGTCGAAGGTCAGCGACTTCATGCTCTTCGGCACGTCCACATACTCGCCGTCGGCCGCTGCGCTGTCCCAGCTGTCGACCAGTCGGTCGACGACGGTGAGCATCGAGTCGTGATAGCTACGCATCGCGGCCTGGCTGAAGCCAGGCCCGAGGATGTTGTGGGCTTTGCTCCAGTTCGGTTCGGAGTTGAACGCGGTGAACAGTCCGTCGCCGGCGATGACGCGAAGCTTGCGCAGCGGCTTGCCGAGGAACTTCGCCCACTTCTCCTCGTCGTTGACCTCGCGCACCAGATCGGCGCCCGAGACCACGATCAACCGGTGCTGCAGGATCTTGCGTTCGAAGATCCCACCGAGTTCCTGTGCCATCTGCATCTCACGCTGAACCGGCTTGGCCACGTCGATGCTGAGCAGATCACCCACCAGCGGAAGTCTCCATCGCGGCTGTGGAATCGACTGCGCGCCGGTCGTCATGGTGATGCTCGTCGTAGTCGGTGACCCCATTCTGCGAGTGTGCATCAGCCTCCACGGGACGATTCGGGCGGCCTCACCGCGACGCCCAAGAGGATCAGAACAATCGCGGAGTCGCGTGCGACCCGTCCCGGGCTTCGCAGATTCGGGCGTGCCACCGGTCGACGAGCCACATCTCGACCATCTCCGGACGCGTGGCGATCAACGACGCCCACATGTTGAGGAGTTCGAGGTACCGGTGATAGCGCCGCAGCGTGAAGTCGGCGACCGACGGATCCTCGAGCCACCCTTCGTGGATGAGCGTCGACACCGCGTGCTGATCGAGAAGTTGCGCCGGGCCCGCCTCGGTCCGCACCTCGACCGCCCACAGATAGGTCGCCAGGAGCGATACGCCGACGCCGGGGGTGTCCGGCCATCCGGACCAGGTCTGCCGCGCGGTGTCGGGTAGCGAATTGGTCTTCGCGCAGTAGTCGAGGACTCCCTTGATCTTGGTGAACCGGTGCCGGTCCTTCGGGGCGTGTGCGTCGCGGACGTCCGGAAAACGTCGGGCACCGCGTCGTCGCGGATGTGCGCTGCGCCAGGCCGCGCACAGGAACAACAGCCCCAGACCGGCGTGGTCGGCTTCGATCAGTTCACTGTCGAGGCGGAGGTCGTTGCGTTGGACGATCGCGTCGCCGTCGTCGATGATCCGTCCGTCGAGATTCCTTCCCCGGAGGCGGATATCGTGCCCGGTCCGTTCGAGGTGGCTGTTCCACCATTTGAGGTCGACAGTGACGCCCTCGTCGAGCACCTGCAGGTCGAACGAGCGTGCCCGGCACCACTCGGAGCACGCTTGCGGAGGCTCGAACCCCTGGTCGTACGGATGCATTCTGTGGACATTGCCACGAGTGGGCGGCGATTCCCGGGCAGGACACGCGTGTGGGGCCGACCTGTTCCCCGCCTGTAGCAGCACGTGGGCCGCCACGACCGTCCGAGGATATCGGTAGACCGGAACGACGCGGCGAAGAGAGCGTGAACCGCATGAGACCCTTCGATGTCACCGACGCCCTCGCGCTCGCCGCCCGGCACGACCTGCACCTGTCGGCCCACGGCGTCACGGTGAACGAGGCGGGACTCGACTACCGTGACGCCCTCGCCGCCGACGTCGACGCAGACGGACGTGTCCACGACGGTCTGGCGGTGCGCCGCGCGAGCCAAAGCAACTGTCGCTGAGCGCAATTCGTAGTCGGAGTCGGGCGGTGACAGATAGCGGGCATGCGTCATGGCTCGCCCACGCGGCGTGGTGACATCGAGGTCGAGGCCGTATCGGTCGGCTCCGACACAGGTTGCCGCCGTCGCATCCGGGAACCCGCCGAGCTTCCGGGCCATCGCCAGCAGCGCGTCGGCGTGATCGTCGTTGAGATGCGCGATCGCACGAGCTGCCGACGGGGTCACAGAATCCGGCAATGCTTCGGCATAGTCCTCGGCGGTGGCCGAATCCATCCGCCCGTACCCACCGACCCAGCGCACGCGCCGAACCCGAAGAACCCAGAGCGTGAAGTCGGTGAAATCGATGTACACGCGGGTCCCGGGGACAGCGGCCAGGTGAGCTTCGCGCGCGGCGGCCAGTTTCTCGCCTTCGGGCCGCTCGACGTACCCGGCGACAGTGACGCGGGTGCAGGCGAGCGGGTCGCAATGCGAGCTGTCCTGCAGCAGTGTCGTGTAGACGGTAGCGTCCGTGCGCATGAAGCGCTCTGTGCAGGGTGTACTCGCGGCGACGGCATGTGCAGTAGCGGTGGCGATACCCGGGTGGGCCTACGCCACTCCGAGCGAGGGCATCTCAGGGGTGACATGGGTGGACATCGAGGTGCCACCGGGACTGCTGCCGTTCGTACCCGACGGCGTGCACGCCGTGGCTCGGGAGATCACCATCGAACCGGGCGGTAGCACCGGTTGGCACTATCACGATGGTCCCGTGCTCGGCATCGTGCGGGCCGGCACCTTGACGCATCCTGAAGGAGACTGCGAGCCTGTCATGTTCGAGACCGGTGATTTCATCAACGAACCCTCGGGTCCGGACCATCTGCACGTCGGTCGCAATCTCGGCACGGAACCGGTGATCCTCGACGTGGTGTACCTCGTGCCGATCGGGTCGCCGCTGTTCGAGGATGTTCCCGCGCCCGCCTGCGATTGATGTCGGAGTAGTGGCGGGCTCCTGTCGGTAAACGCTCGGGTCGAGTCGTCGGCGAGAAATGTGAAGTACTTCATCGGGACGCAGGCGTGCGGTTCCCTCTCGGGTCCGCGGTCGTCTCCCCCAAGCAACGATCGACGAACCTCGATTCTCGACGGAACGATCGTCCCCGCCGACAGCATCTTCCGGCGTCGGCATTCGAGCCGCGATCGGACGGACGAGGGATCACAGTCCGGTTCGACAACGGAATCGCTTGTGACAGTAGTCTTCCCACTGCTTGTGAAGACTTCTTTCCTGACGGCGATGCTGTGCGCCGGTCGCACCCGCGTTACGACAGGTCGAGGGGCCATCGAAGCGGTGGCTCGCAGGACTGCGGCGTTCTCGGTCGCGAGCGGACATGAGGTCGACGGTTGGGCGCCCGAGGGGCCGTCGAAGCCTGTCGGCGGAGTTCGAGTTACCGGCGAGTAAATGTCGTTCTCGAGTTCTCGCACGTAGCCTGATACCCGATGCAATCCCGCACGCGGAGCATTTCGTGAGGCGGACCGGACCGACGTAGGGAGTCGAGACAAGAATGAGCGCCGACAAGCAGTCGACCATTATCTATACGTTGACCGACGAGGCGCCGTTGCTTGCGACCTACGCCTTCCTGCCGATCGTGCGTACCTTCGCTGGAGCCGCGGGCATCGAGGTCGAGACCAGCGACATCTCGGTGCCGGCGCGGATCCTGGCCGAGTTCCCCGAGCACCTCACGGAAGAGCAGCGCGTCCCGGACAACCTGGCCGAGCTGGGTCGTCTGACGCAACTGCCCGAGACCAACATCATCAAGCTGCCCAACATCAGTGCGTCCGTGCCGCAGCTCCTGGCTGCCATCAAGGAACTGCAGAGTAAGGGCTACCAGGTCCCGGATTTCCCGGACGCCCCGAAGACGGACGAAGAGCGTGCCATCCGGGAGCGCTACGGCAAGATTCTCGGCAGTGCGGTCAACCCTGTCCTGCGTGAAGGCAACTCCGATCGGCGCGCACCCCGGGCGGTGAAGGAGTACGCCCGTAAACACCCGCACAGCATGGGCGAGTGGTCGATGGCCTCACGCAGCCACGTCGCGCACATGCGGCACGGCGACTTCTACCACGGCGAGAAGTCGATGACGCTGGACCGGGCGCGCAAGGTCCGGATGGAGCTGGTCACCAAGGATGGCGAGACGATCGTCCTCAAGCCCGAAGTGGAGCTGGGTGAGGGCGACATCATGGACAGCATGTTCATGAGCAAGAAGGCGTTGCTCGAGTTCTACGAGGAGCAGATGGAGGATGCGCGCAAGACGGGCGTGATGTTCTCCCTTCACGTCAAGGCGACGATGATGAAGGTCTCGCACCCCATTGTCTTCGGCCACGCGGTGAAGACCTTCTACAAGGACGCCTTCGCCAAGCATCAGAAGCTGTTCGACGAATTGGGCGTCAACGTCAACAACGGTCTCGGCGACCTGTACGACAAGATCGAGACGCTGCCCAGTACGCAGCGCGACGAAATCAAGCAGGACCTGCACAACTGCCATGAGCACCGTCCCGAATTGGCCATGGTCGATTCCGCACGCGGCATCTCCAACTTCCATTCCCCCAGCGATGTCATCGTGGATGCCTCGATGCCCGCAATGATTCGCTCGGGCGGCAAGATGTACGGCGCCGACGGACGACCCAAGGACGTCAAGGCGGTCATGCCGGAGTCCACTTTCGCGCGCATCTACCAGGAGATCATCAACTTCTGTAAGACCAACGGCGCGTTCGACCCGACGACCATGGGTACCGTTCCCAACGTCGGTCTCATGGCGCAGAAGGCCGAGGAGTACGGCTCGCACGACAAGACCTTCGAAGTTCCGGAGGCGGGCGAGGCCAACTTCGTCGATGCCGAGACCGGTGAGGTGCTGCTCACCCAGCACGTCGAGGCGGGTGACATCTGGCGCATGTGCACCGTCAAGGACGCGCCGATCCGCGACTGGGTCAAGCTCGCGGTCACCCGGGCACGCAACTCCGGTATGCCGGTCCTGTTCTGGCTCGACCCGTACCGCCCCCACGAGAACGAGTTGATCAAGAAGGTCGAGCTGTACCTGCAGGATCATGACACCGATGGCCTCGACATCCACATCATGTCGCAGGTGCGCTCGATGCGGTACACGCTGGAGCGGCTGAACCGCGGAATGGACACCATCGCCGCGACCGGCAACATCCTGCGTGACTACCTCACCGACCTGTTCCCCATCCTCGAGCTCGGTACGAGCGCCAAGATGCTGTCGATCGTGCCGCTGATGGCGGGTGGCGGCCTCTACGAGACGGGCGCCGGCGGGTCGGCGCCCAAGCACGTCAAGCAGTTGGTGGAGGAGAACCACCTGCGCTGGGATTCGCTCGGTGAGTTCCTGGCGTTGGCCGTAAGCCTGGAGGACCTCGGCATCAAGACCGGCAACGAGCGCGCCAAGATCGTGGCGAACGCGCTCGATGCAGCGACCGGCAAGCTGCTGGAGACGAACAAGAGCCCGTCGCGCAAGGTCGGCGAGCTCGACAACCGGGGCAGCCAGTTCTACCTCGCGATGTACTGGGCACAGGAGCTTGCCGCGCAGACCGAGGATCCGGAACTCGCAGAACAGTTCGCCCCGCTGGCCGAGGCACTGGCCAGGGACGAGGACACGATCGTGCGAGAGTTGAACGAGGTGCAGGGCGCGCCGGTCGACATCGGCGGCTACTACCGGCCGGACAGGGACAAGACCGTGGCCGTGATGCGGCCGAGTCGGACCTTGATCACCGCGCTGACGGCAGTCGACCCTGAGGCCGGAAACGCACCGTGACAGGTAGACCTGCATCCGTGTAGACAAGCCGACCTCCCTCGCGTGGTACGCCTCGGCCCGGTTCTCGTGTTCCGGTCTACGGGACCGTTCCGCTGCGGTCGGCGGAGGAATCCGGTGTCGGGTCGAGCCGGTCGATCGTGTCGAGCGCCTCGTCCAGCCAGGTCAGCCACGTTTCTTCGAGGAGGATGCCGAGGCGGAGCACGAGATGTTGCAGGGTGCTCCGCGCGTCGCCCCGGACCTCGACGAAGTCGCGTTGCTCGATGGCGCGATACTGCTCGAGCATCGCCGTCCGGTAGGCGCGTTGATGTTCCAGCGCGGGACGCGCGGCGTCGGGATCGTCGAGCGCCGCGGCCGCGCGCAGGCGCACGGAGACACCGGAGCGCACCACGTCCGGATCCTCGATCTCGGAGATCCAGCCGCGCAGCAGTCGGCGACCGTCCGCTGTGATGGTGAAACGTCGGGGCTGACCGCGACCGGGTTTTCCGTCCGTCGGGACTTCACGGATCAGGTCGCCCGCCCGCATCCGGTCCAGTTCTCGGTAGATCTGCTGGTGGGTCGCGGGCCAGAAGTACCCGATCGACCGGTCGAAGCGCCGCGTCAGTTCCAGTCCGGTGCTGTCGCGCTCGACCAGTGCGGTGAGGATGGCGAACCTGAGAGACACCGCGTCAGCCTAGGTCACGCTATCCGGCGTCGATCATGGCGACTCGGCGTCGTTCGAGGGACGTCCACGCCAGCTCGTACTCGTCGCGGAGTCGTTGGACGAGCTCGCGGGCGGGGACGACGGACTCGATCGCGCCGAGGCCCTGGCCGGCGCCCCAGATGTCGCGCCAGGCCTTGGCGCCGGTGTTGCCACCGGACCCGAAGTTCATGGCGGACGGATCGGACTCGGGGAGGTCGTCGGGGTCGAGTCCGGCGGCGACGATGCTTCCCCGCAGGTAGTTGCCGTGCACGCCGGTGAACAGGTTGCTGTAGACGATGTCCTTGGCGGTGCTGTCGACGATCATGTTCTTGTAGTCGTCGGCGCTGCGGGCCTCCTCGGTGGCGAGGAAGGCTGTGCCGGCGTAGGCGAGGTCGGCACCGGCGGCCTGGGCAGCGAGGATCGAGCGGCCGTGGGCGATGGAGCCGGACAGCAGCAGGGGGCCGTCGAACCACCGGCGGATCTCCTGGAGCAATGCGAACGGTGACTGCGTCCCGGCGTGGCCGCCGGCGCCTGCGGCGACGGCGACGATGCCGTCCGCGCCCTTGTCGATTGCCTTGTGCGCGAACTCGTTCGAGATCACGTCGTGGAGGACGATGCCGCCGTAGGAGTGAACAGCCTCGTTGACTTCCTCTCGGGCACCGAGCGAGGTGATCACAATGGGGACCCGATGCTCGACGATCACCTCGAGGTCCTGCTCGAGTCGCTCGTTGGAGCGGTGCACGATCTGGTTGACGGCGAACGGCGCGACGTACTCCTCGGGGTGGCGCACCGCGTAGTCGGCGTTGCTCTCGGTGATCTGCTGCAGCCAGTCGACAAGCATCGACTGGGGACGGGCGTTGAGTGCCGGGAACGACCCGACGACTCCGGCCTGGCACTGGGCGGACACCAGTTCCGGTCCCGACACGATGAACATCGGGGAAGCGACCAGGGGCAGGCTCAGCGGGCCGGACAGGATCGGTGGCAGCGTCATGGTGTGTTCCTTCTTCGTCTAGGGCGGTCCCTCTCACTCCAGACTATGTGCAACAAGGTGCAAAAAACAACGGGCCGACGTCACCTGCTCTGGAACAGAGGGATTTCGGGCGTGGCAGCTGCATGCACCGAGTGGCACTGTGGCATACAACGAGCAACCCCGCTCAATGTGTAGTGAGCGTGATCGCTCAGTGCGCGGACCTGATCGTCGGCGTGTATGGGGGCGACAGGGACGGTCGGGGCATCTGCCGGCCGGCCAACCGAGCGACGAGTTCCGCGCGACTACCCGCCCCTGTCTTCGCATAGACGGATTTGAGATGGTCGTGCACCGTGTTCGGCGTGATGCCCCGGTGCCGAGCGATCTCGGCCGTCGACAGTCCGTTCAGCACGTCGGTGCACACTTCGCACTCGCGGGCGGTCAGCGCGTACGCGGCGAACAGCATGTCTGTGAGTTCACTGTCGGCCGCGGGTTCGATCGTGACCGCCGTGCGGGCCTCGTCGCCGTCGGCGCTCAACGGCGCCGCACGGACGACGATCCAGCCTCCGCCGTCGTTGCGGATACGTGCCCGGAACACCCCGGTCGTACTCGCCCGAGCCCCGAACGTTGCCGCCCGCAACAGCAGCGCCAGTCGCACCGGACCGGCGAGCCGATCCTCCCAGATCCGCGCCGCGACCGTCGATGCGACCGGCTCACCCGCGGGATCCGTCACGATCACGGCAGGACCGGGATCGGCTCCGGGGCGTGCGTGCAGGGTATGGACGGCGGCCACCCGGGTCGCAACCGCCACCGCCGGTGCGGTCATTGTCAGGAACTCCAGTTCCCGATCCGTGAAGTCCGGACCCGAGCGGACGAAACCCGCTGCCCCCCAACGCAACCCGTCCACTGTGAAGACGACTCGCACCTCGCGGTCGAGTCCGAGTGGACGCCATACCGCAGCGTTCCGGAGGCTGTGGGCGACTTCGGTCGACGGTAGATCCGAGGCCCGCACCACTGTTCGTCCACTGCGGGCGATGTCTGCGAAGGTTGCGGGATCGTGTCCATCGCATTCCGATTCCGCGAGCAGTGGCTCGTACTCACCGGGAATGCGGTTGCGCCCACTGGTCATCGAACCGAACGCCAGGGTCAGGGGATCGAACAGTGCCCAGCACGTCAAGTCGCTGCGTACGGTGCGATCGACCAGTTCGATGGCACGTTGGTGCAGTGCGGTGACGCCGACGCCGGTGCCCGCGAACTCCAGGATCTCGCGGCGTAGCCGCTCCGCCCGCACTTCGAGCATGAGCCCAGTATGCGCCGGATCCGGGAGACGGGAGCATCCCCGATTGAGGGGATGGTTCGGCTGCTTCCGGGCCCCTAGCGTCGCAGATGTGTCCACGATTCATCTCGAACGGGCCGGTACGGGCAGGCGATTGTCGATGCCGGACGCCGTCGTCACCGTCCTGTCGTCCGGTGAACACACCGGCGACGCCTACGAGCTCATGCTGGTCGAGGCCCCCTGCGGCAGCCCACCGCCCCTGCACTCCGAGCCTTGGCCCAAGACCTACCACCTGCTGCGCGGCCGGATCCTCGTCCTGCTCGACGGCGAGGGCTGCGAACTCGCCGCCGGTGACACGCTCACCATCGCGGCGGGCACGATGAACACCTTCTCGGTCCTCACCGACGATGCGGTCTTTCTCCTCGTCTGTCCCGGAACCGGGATGAGCGGCTTCTTCACCGATGTCGACGCCTTGGGGAAGCAGTACCTGCCCGAGGACGCGCTGATGAGCAGGTTCGGGCAGATCGCCACCCGTTACGGCATCCGATTCGCCGAGGAGGTCTCGCCATGATCGTCGTTGCACAACTCGCGGCCCTCGTCGCCGCCGCGGTGCACCTGCTGGCCTTCGTGTGGGAGACGATCCTCTTCCGCCGTCCGAGCATCCACCGGGACGTGTTCCGCATCCCGACCGAGGACGTCCAGCCGGTGCGGATGTGGGCGTTCAACGTCGGCTTCTACAACCTCTTCCTCGGATCCGGAGCGCTCGCCGGCATGATCCTGTGGTGGACCGGCCACGAGACGCCGGGCCGCACCCTCGTCGTCTACACGTGCTCGTTCATGTTCCTGGCCGGCATTGCATTGTTCGTCTCGGACCGGATGGCGATGAGCCGTCCACGAGGTACCGGGGTGGTGGGGTCGCTCTGCCAGAGCGTGCCGTCGCTGATCGCGCTCGTAGCGTTGGCGCTGGCGTAGAAGCGGCGCGGCCGACGATTTGGTGTTCTCGACCTCGCTCAGCGCGGTCGGGAACACCGGATTCGTGGCATGTGTGAGGATAGGGGCGTGAACCCTCGCTGTGGCGGCGGAGGCTGATCGGAGTGCGACCGTGCCCGTGCTCGTCGGCGATCGCTTCGTGGACCACAGTGGATAGACGATTCGGGTGGCTTCGACCCGCTTTCCGGGGCCTGAACCACCCGAATCGCAACTACCCGTCTATGCCTTCCCGTCTGAGGGGCGCACGGCGGGAATGGAACCGAATCGCCCGGCCTGGAAGTCCTCCATCGCCTCGATGATCTCGGCGCGGGTGTTCATGACGAACGGACCGGCCATGACAACGCGTTCACGAATCGGCTTGCCGCCGAGCACGAACACCTCGAGGGCGTCGGTGCGCGAATCCTGCGTCGCGGCAGCAGAGATCGTCAGGCTCTCACCCCTGCCGAAGACGGCCGTCTGTCCGGTGCGGATCGGACGGTGTTCCGGTCCGACCGCGCCATCGCCGGCGAGCACGTATGCCAGGGCGTTGAATTCGGGGTTCCACGGCAGGGTGACGCTCGCTCCCGGCGCCACGGTCGCGTGCAGCAGGGTGATCGGCGTGTGCGTCGAACCGGGGCCGCGGTGCCCGTCGAGCTCTCCGGCGATCACCCGGATGAGCGCGCCGCCGTCGGCCGAGGACAGCAGGACGACCTCGCCGCCGCCGATGTCCTGGTACCGCGGGGCGACGAACTTCTCGGCTTTGGGCAGATTCACCCACAGCTGCACGCCGTGGAACAGTCCGCCGCTGACCACCAGGTGTTCCGGTGGTGCTTCGATGTGCAGGATGCCGCTGCCCGCGGTCATCCACTGGGTGTCGCCGCCACCGATGGTGCCGCCGCCTCCGTGGGAGTCGCGGTGCTGCATGATGCCGTCGATCATGTAGGTGACGGTCTCGAAGCCGCGGTGCGGATGCCAGGGCGTGCCTTTCGGTTCGCCGGGTGCGTAGTTCACTTCGCCCATCTGATCCATGTGGATGAACGGGTCGAGGTACTTCGTTTCGATGCCCGCGAATGCACGGCGGACGGGGAAGCCTTCGCCTTCGAAGCCGCGCGGAGCGGTGGTCACCGACAGGACGGGACGCGAGAGCGCGTCGGGTACGGGCTCTTCGACGCGGGGAAGAGCGAGAACGTTGTCGACGGTTACGGCGGGCACGGTAACCCCTCTCGGTCATGTAGTTGATTTGTCAACTACCTTACTGCACTCAACCGCCGTCCTCCTCGAGTTGTTCCCACCCGACGTGTGGCGCATCCACGACTTGACCCTGACGTAGCGTCAGGGTCGATGCTGAAGCCATGAGGATCAGTGACTTGGCCCAGGCCGCAGGAACCACCGTTCGCGCCGTCCGGCACTATCACCGGCTCGGGCTCATGCCCGAACCCTCACGGACACCCAACGGATACCGGGACTACGAACTCGCCGACCTGGTGCGCCTACTGCGCATCCGCTGGCTCGCCCAGTCGGGTGTCCCGCTCGGTTCGGTGGCGACCGTCCTCGGTGGCCACTTCACCGATGGCGACGACCGCGATGCCGAATCCGATCTCACCGCAGACCTCGAATCGCTCCTCGAGGCGGCGGATGCCCAGATCCGGACCCTGCAGGTCAAGCGCGATGCACTCGCCGCGATTCTCGAGCGTCACCGCGCCGGCGATCGGCTCTCGCCCTTGCCCGCGCCGATCGTCGACGCGTTCGACGAGCTCATCGACGGTGAGGATGACCCGCACACCCGGACTCTGTTCGTACGCGAACGCGACAGCTGGGAGATGCTCGCCCTCACCGGGCAGGCATCACCGGAGTATCTCGACGCCCTGCGAACCCTGCTCGACGACCCCGAACAACGGCACGCCATGGTCGCCGTCTACCGACGCTTCGGTGCGCTCGCCGGGCAGGATCCCACCGCGGCGGCCGGCGAGATCACCGCCGTCATCGACGGCATGACCGCGCTGCTCGACGACATACCGATCATGGGGGAGGTGCTCGGCTCGTGGGCGTCCGAGGCGGCAACGGCCCTCGAGTCGAACACCGATGTGCTCGCCGAGTTCCTTCCGGACCCGGCACAGCAGGCCGTCGCAATCGGGTTCGTCCGGCGCGTTGCCGCGCACTCGGGACCGCAGCAGGACGGATCGCAGGCATGACCGAGCGCACCGTCCGGCTCGCCCACCGAACCGCCCTCGTCTTCACCGTGGTGGTGGCCTGTACGAACGCCGCCCTCGCTGCACTGGGCGTCCTCACACCGGCGGCCGCGCTGAAGGTCTGGCTCGCATTCGAGCTATCTCTCGGGATCCTGGTGCTGATCGTCGGCGCACTCCGCGTCCGAGTCCTGCGCCGATCCGGAACACCGTGGGCGGGGGTGCTCGACGAACTCGTCGGTCGCGTGCCCGCGACCGTGATCCGCGCAGAGTTGAGAAGCTACCGCGCACTGTGGTTCCTGATACGACGGCGTCGCATCGGCGTCGGACCTGACGTGACGACGATCGGCTACACCCGAGGCACGATGAGCGTGCCGATCGCGTGGCTCGTGGCCTCGGTCATCGAGATCGCGGTGGTCCACATACTCGTGCCCTGGGAATGGCTGCGCTGGACGTTGCTGATCGTGTCGGTGTACTCGCTTCTTCCTCTCGTGGGGTGGCTCGCGGATCGTGTCGTCAACCCGCATCTTCTGACGCGGGACGGCCTGGTCCTGCGCTCCGGACATCAGGTCGTGGCCCATATCGACGTCGACAACCTGCAGCGATGCATCCCGCGCCATCGCTTCCAGCCGACGGAGACGAGCGTGGACGGTGAGGTGCTGTTCCTACCCGGACCCGACGGCACCAATCTCGATCTCGTCCTCGCGGAACCCGTCGAGGCCCTCTTGCCGGCCTTCTTCGAACATCGCCGCCGTCCAGCGCTCGTGAGCCGGTTCGCGATCCATGTCGACGATCCCGCAGCGGCGCGCCGAGTGCTCGACGCCGCGCTCCTCGCCTGACGAGACGAGGGTGAAATCGCGGTGCTGGCAAGTGACTTCGCGACGACCACGCGTTTGTCGCCGATACGCTGGCCGGCTCGCGATCGACAGCCCGGCCGCGGAGCGGTTACGGGACACGACGGGGGTGTTCCTGCGAACCGGCGGAAGTTATGTGCAGACCTCCGAGGAACTCGTCCTCCACCGCAACACCGTGAAGTACCGGCTGCACATCGGCACGACGTTGCGCGCAGACGAGCCCGTGTGGATCGACTGGACTCACAACGCTCTCGCGTTCGCGCTGCTGCGTGGTGCGGAGGCTTTCGGCCTCGACCTGACCCCCGCCGAACAGGACAAGTTCGTCGTCGAACAGCACATCGCCGCAGAGCTCGTCGGCGCAGACCCGGCCCGTCTTCCCGCCACCCGCGCCGACCTCGAGGCGTACGTCGACGAGCAGCGCCACTGGTTGTCGCTGTCGCTCGCCGCCGCCGAGGTGACGCACGCGCTCCGGAAGCCGAACCTGTGGGGCAATCCGGTGAAGGTGTTCACCTTCGTCGTCGTGCAGGACGACATGTTGTCGCTGCTGCCGGAGTGGGCGCGCCTGATGTGCGGCATCGAGGGCCGCCCGATGAACCTGGGCGCCGCCGCGCGCACCACCAAGCGACTCATCGGCATCGCCCGCAAGAACGAGTCGTACGACAGGATGGTCGCCGAGATCACCACGCGCATCGACGAGACCCCGTACCGCAAGGTGCGTGCGCGCAAGGCCTGACCCTGTTTCAGAAGGAGGGATTCGGCCGGACGAACCGTTCGTCGATATCGGCGGCCGAACGGGCACCGGTCAATGCCATGGTGAGGTCGAACTCGGCGATCACGTTGCGGATCACCTCCTCGACACCCTGTCGACCTGCGATCGCCAATCCGTACATGTAGGGCCGGCCGAGCAGCACGGCGTCCGCGCCGAGCGCGAGCGCGACGAAGACGTCGGCACCGCTTCGGATCCCGCTGTCCAGCAGCACGGTCGGCTCCCGGCCGATCGCGGCACGGATGTCGAGCAGGGCATCGAGCGAGGCGATCGATCCGTCGACCTGGCGTCCACCGTGGTTCGACACGACGAGGGCATCGACGCCGAGGTCCACCGCGCGACGCGCATCATCGGGGTGCAGAATTCCCTTGAGCACGATGGGAAGTCGCGTCCGCTCCCGCAACGTGGCCAGATGCTTCCAGCTCAGTCCCGGATTGGAGTAGATGTCGAGGAAGATCTCAGCGGCGGCGCGCGGCACGGGGGAGCGGAGGTTGTCGAGGAATCGGCCCGGATGGTTGCGGGTCATCGACAGCAGCGTGCGGATCGCGCCGAGCGTGACGTCGGGTCGCTCCCTCACCGTCTCGCGGGCGGCGTCGAGCCGCTGCCGGACGATGTCGAGGAAGCGGGGATCCGAGGTGTACTGGGCGATGCCCTCGCCGCGTGCGAACGGCAACGACCCGAGATTCAGGTCCTGCGGACGCCATCCCAGCATCGTCGTGTCGAGGGTGACGACGACGGCCTCGGCGCCCGCCGCTTCGGCCCGCCGCAGCAGGCTGTCGACGAGATCCTCGTCGGAACTCCAGTACAGCTGGAACCAGCGGGACGCAGAGCCCATTGCGGCAGCGCAGTCCTCCATGGAATTGCACCCTTGATTGGAGAAGATGTACGGCACGCCGGTCGCGGCGGCCGCCCGCGCGATCGCCAGGTCGCTGTCCGCGGCCATCAATGCTCCCGCGCCGATCGGTGCCAGCAACAACGGTGAGGACAGCGACGTGCCTGCCACGGTCGTACTCAGGTCGCGTTCGGTGACTCCGTGGGCCATGCGCGGGACGATCGCCCATCGGTCGAACGCACGCCGATTGTTGCGCATCGTGCGTCCCTCGCCGGCGCCGCCCGCGACATACGCCCAGGCCCGCTTCGAACTCGCGCGTCGCGCGGCGTGTTCGAGGTCGCCGAAGGACGTCGGGACGGCCGGACGCCGGCCCAGCGCGCCGTTGCGGTACACGACCCCCTGACGTTCGCGGCCGGGGCCGGCGGGTGCAGATGCGGCGGTTTCGGTCACGAGTGAGTTCCCCTCTCGAACGGTGGCGCTTGTCGATCCTTCCTCACGAACCCGGCCGAGTGAACCGATTACCGGTGCCGAATTCGGAATCGGTGCGGTGGATTCGGCGGCGGGCGTACCGTCGGATCCATGACCGAGGACGGCCAGGTTGCACCGTGGGACGACATCTACCGGGGCGTCGCCGAAGGGTTTTCGGGCCCCGTACCGTGGAACATCGGCGAACCCCAGCCCGAGATCGCCCGATTGATCGACGAGGGCGGATTCCGCAGCGACGTGCTCGACGCGGGCTGCGGACATGCCGAGACCTCCCTCCATCTCGCGGCACAGGGGTACACGGTGGTCGGTCTCGACCTGTCGCCGACCGCCATCGAAGCCGCTCGGGCCGCGGCGACGGAGCGGGGCCTGACTACCGCGACCTTCCAGGTCGCCGATATCGCGTCGTTCACGGGGTTCGACGGCCGGTTCGCGACGATCGTCGACAGCACCCTGTTCCATTCGCTGCCCGTGGACCGGCGCCGCGCCTACCTGAGCGCCGTCACCCGTGCCGCTGCTCCGAGCGCGTCCTTCTTCGTCCTCGCCTTCTCGAAGGACGCCTTTCCGGAAGAGGGTCAGGGACCGAATCCGGTGACGGACGACGAGTTGCGCGACGCGGTCGCCGAGTTCTGGACCGTCGACGACGTGCGGCCGGCATTCATCCACGCGTTTCTCGGCGACGAGGATGCTGCCGCGTGGCAGCGGGACGACAAGGGCCGCTCGATGCTCCCGGCCTGGTTGCTGTCGGCCCACCGCGATTGAGGGTGCACGCGGAAATTCGATTGCATTGCCGGGGTGCGCAGTTCACCACCGGATCTGTCGGAGCGGACCACCCGCGCCTCGTCATGATCCAGGAGTCACCGTGCACCCCGATGTCCCACCCGGAACCGATCCGCTGGTCGAGTACGGCTGGTCCGAGCAGATCGCGGAACGGTTCGCGGACAACGACGTCCAGGGATCCCCCGGCCGGGTCGTGAGGGTCGGCACCGGCGACTGGGTGATCGTGCGCGAACCGGCCACCGAAGGCGATATGACCGGCAGGGTCTGTGCGGTGCTGCCGCGTACCGGCGCGATTCGTCGTACCGACGCGTCGGGGCGTTCGGAAGAGCAGGTTCTCGCTGCCAACGTCGACACCGTCGTGGTGACGGTCGCATCCGACACCCTCGATCTCGGTCGCATGGAACGTCTGCTGGCGCTGGCCTGGGACAGCGGCGCGCAACCGGTGGTCGCCCTGACGAAGGTCGACCTCGCGACCGAAGCGGTATTCGAGCAGGTCGCCGTGCTCGCACCCGGAGCGAGCGTGGTCGAGGTCTGCGCACCGGACCGATCCGGATTGAGCGAACTGCGCACGCTGCTCCACGGCACCGTCGTGTTCGTCGGAGCGTCCGGCGCCGGGAAGTCGACACTGGTCAACGCGCTGTGCGGTCGCGACATCCAGGCGACGGCACCGGTTCGGCAGGCGGACGGCAAGGGCCGGCACACCACGACCGATCGGGAGATGTTCCCTCTGGGTGGGGGCGTGACCCTCATCGACACTCCGGGGTTACGGGGCGTCGGGATGTGGGACGCCGGTGCCGGCATCGCTTCCGCCTTTCCCGAGATCGACGAGCTTGTGCGGTACTGCCGCTTCGCGGACTGTGCGCATGAGACCGAACCGGGATGCGCGGTTCGTGCCGCCGTCGACCGCGGCGACCTCGATGCCCGGCGAGTGGAGAGTCATCGCAAACTGCGGCGTGAGAACGAATGGATCGCGGCGCGGTCCGATGCCCGATTGCGGCACGAGCGGACCCGGGAGATCAAGGTGATGAGCCGCGCGATCCGGGCGTACTACCGCGACCGCTGAGGGTTTTCGGCGCGGCATACAGGGCGGTCGGTACTCCTCCGCGTAGTTCGCGCGGTGAACCGGGGCTCGCTACTGCAACACGCCGCGTCGACCCCGTTTCGACGCGCTGATCATGGAAGACCCGACCGAATGGTCGGGGCCTTCGACCTGCGCGAACATGCCGGTCGGTACTTCCTGCTCGCGTCCGTCGCATTGTGAACGCGGACGGTCTCGGCGGGCGTGCAGCTGCGCGTTATCGAGGTGTGTCGTCGGACACGAAATGATTACGACCCAGCTCGGGGGTGTACTTCTCCTGGGTCGAACCGAACCGGTCTGTTCTCGAGGGGGCGACCCATCGCGGCCTCGATTCGATCATCTGTGGGACAAACCTTCGGCGCGTGCCGTCGTGTCCTCGAAGGTATTGCTGCACAACTAATTTGATGAGATCGCAGCGATCCTCGGTGGACGAGGGACGGGATCGGCCGGGTGCTGTGGCGACGGGTTCTCGCTGGGCCGGCCGAATGCGGGCGCCGCAATGATCGACTTTCGAGTATGGCGCGCATCACTTTCTCGGGTTCAGATGGCGTCAGCCACGATCGCTTGAAAACCTCTCGACCTGCGACGTTACCTGGTTGTGACCTGATGGTCGCGTGTTGGCCCTCCGTGCGGTGGTAACGATCCCGCCGGTGATGCCCGCGGCCCCGTTCGAAGGCCGAACCAGCTTCGGCGAATCTTGGAGCACGACCCTTTGTCCGTTTCATCATTGCGCCGTTTCCGTGCCGCGGTCGCCGCGGCGGCCGTCCTCACCGCCGCGCTCGGCGTCGGTACCTCCGCCGCCCATGCCGACACCGCACCCACCGCCCCCACCCAGACCCGTTTCCAGGAGCCCCGCGACCTGCTCCGGGCGCTCGACTTCGACGCCCTGGCCGCCGACGGCTGGACCGTGACCGACGTCGAGGAAGAGGCCGAATCCGCAGAGGCGACCGCGGTGGTCGAACTCGTCGCCGAGACGACTCCCGCGCCGCCCGCCGTCACACCCGAGGAACTGACCCGCATCGTGCCGGGCATCCCGGCGGAGAAGGTCGAGCAGTTCATCGCGCCGCTGAACGAGGCGATGGCGCGCAGCGGCATCGACAATCCGGTCCGTCAAGCGGCGTTCATCGCCCAGCTGGCCGTCGAATCGGACTCCTTCCGCACCTTCGAGGAGTACGCGTCCGGTCGCGCCTACGAGGGTCGTGCCGATCTCGGCAACACCCATCCCGGCGACGGTGAGCGCTACAAGGGTCGCGGCGCGATCCAGATCACGGGTCGCCACAACTACGAGAAGGTCAGCGAGCACATCGGCGTCGACTTCGTCGCGCACCCCGAGCTGCTCGCTGCGCCGGAGAATGCCTTCACCACCGCTGCCTGGTACTGGACGTCGCGCAACCTCAACGAGGTCGCGGACACCGCGGGGATCGTCCGGGTGTCCGAGCTCGTCAACGGCGGTCACCACGCTCTCGGTCGCCGCATCGACGACTTCAAGCGTGGCCTGGACGTGCTGCTCCAGCCGTAAGCGCGACACGTTCGCACCGGGCCGATGAGTTCGGGGCCCGCCGACGGTCTATCGGAGCATGAGAAAACTGATCTACGACTTCGGCGTGTCCCTCGACGGTTACATCAACGACCGCGACGGCAACATCGACTGGACCGACCCCGACGACGAACTGCACCAGTTCCACAACGACCGGTTCCGTCAGCTCGAGCTCTCGCTGCACGGCCGGCGGATGTACGAGCTGATGGCCGAGTACTGGCCGCACCTGCCCGACGACGCCTCGCCCATCGAACGCGACTTCGCCGAGTTGTGGACGACCACGCCCAAGGTCGTCTTCTCCCGCAACCTCACCGAGGTCCACTGGAACAGTCGCCTCGTCAGCGACGACGCGGTGGAGGAGGTGCGCAGGCTCAAGACCGAGGGCGACGGCGTCATGGAGGTCGGTGGGGCAAATCTCGCCGCGTCGCTGATCCCGCACGGTCTCATCGACGAGTACCAGGTGTTCGTCTCACCCGTCCTGCTCGGTGGTGGCACACCGATGTTCCCGCCCCTGGAGAAGCGCGTCGATCTGCGCCTGGTCGAGACACGACAGTTCACGACCGCCGTGATGCTGCGCTATCTCGCCGAGTGAAAGTCCGCCGGCCGCCGGCTCAGAAGAGCTCCGGCGACACCGGCGGCACGTCGTCGAGGAACGCCGTCACCATCGGCACCAGCACGTCCGCCTCGCCGGAGATGCCGAGGTGTGACATCGCCGGGAGGATCACCAGGCGCGCCCGGGGAACCTTCTGCAGCATCCCCGTCGCTGCTGCTTCCTCGTCGCCGCCACCGAGCAACCGGAACATCGTCACCGCGTGTTCCGGTTTCACGCCGTCCGCGTTGCCGACGATCACCATCGCGTTCGCAGTGATCGACCGCATCTGTTCGTCCGTGATCTGCTGGTCCTCGATGTTGAGGACCTTCATCTTGTCGACGTAGGCGGCGAACGCCGCGGGATCGGGCGTGTGCTCCGTGAACGACTTCTCGACCGAGGAACCGGCGAACACCTCGGCATCGAGATGTCCGACGCCCTCGAGCACCGACGCGTACCAACCGTCCTGCCGGTAGGTGGCCGACAACGTGACGAGCTTTCCGACGAGGTCCGGATGGCGGAGCGCCACCTGCAACGCCACCCCGCCGCCCTGCGAATAACCCATCACGTCCGCACGCTCGACGTTCAGAGCCCGCAGCAACTCCGCCGCATCGTCGCCGAACTGCTCGTACGACATCGGACGATCGGTGTCCCGGGTGCGACCGTGCCCCTGCTGATCGAAGACGATCACCGGGCGCCGTTCGGCGAAGGCGGTCACCCAGGACGGCATCGATTCGGTGCTCATGAACGCGCCGGGAATCAGCAGCAAGGGCAGCGGAGCGGACCCGCCGAGTTCGCCGTGCACCTCGAAGTACAGACTCAGGCCGTTGATGGCCAGATGCCCGCTGCGCGAGGGTGTCGAGTCCGTCATGTCACCCGGCCCTCACTGCGCGCCGGTGCCGGGACCGTAGAGCCGCGCCACGTCGGGGGAGTCGAGCCACCCCGAATAGGTCGGCGACTGCGGCCAGCCCTCGGGCGAGTCCTGCCATTCCTCCTGACGGCCCCACGGAAGAAGGTCGATCAGCGCGAAGGTGTAGCTGAGCTGTTCGGTGCCCCGGCCCGTGGTGTGCCAGGTGCGGTAGACCTTGTCGCCGTCGCGCAGGAACACGTTGACCGCGAACCCTCCACCGGGAGGTGCGTCGACGTCGGCGCCGAACGAACTCTCCGACGACGAGTACCACTCCATCGTGTTGCCCACCTTCGCCTTGTAGGCGAGGGCTTCGTCGATCGGCCCGTTGGTGACGATGACCACGCGGGCGTCGTAGTTGTCGAGGATGCCGAGTCGGGTCCACTGCGTCGTGAGACTCGTGCATCCACCGCACTGCCATTCGGCACCGTCGGACCACATGTGGTGATAGGTGATGAGCTGCGAGCGGCCCTGGAACACATCGACGAGCCGGATCGGACCGTCGGCGCCGATCAGCGTGTAGTCGGGTAGTTCGATCATCGGCAGCCGGCGGCGCTGCGCTGCGATGGCGTCGAGTTCGCGAGTGGCGGCCTTCTCCCGTCGCCGTAGGTCGTCGAGCGCCGACCGCCATGTCTGCTCGTCGACGATCGGAGGAAGGGCGCGGGTGGTCTGCTGGGTCATGACGTCTCCCGGAGTCGGACGGATCCGTTCACGAATGTTGACCGGGGCAGGAGCCGGAAATCATCGTGGGCGCGGCCACGAGTCCGAACGCCGGAGTGGAGCACGCCCCCCGTACCGGCCGGTATGTAGTGTCGTCGCGTGTCTCCTGATCCGTCTGTGGCCGACCTGATCGCCGGCGCGTGCAAGGTGCTGCGCGCCTACAAGCACGACGAGGTCGCCGACCGCGCCGAACGCAAACTCGCCGACACCGGCCGGCCGGCGTCGATCGTGGTGGTGGGGGAGATCAAGCGCGGCAAGAGTCTGCTGGTCAGCGCTCTCATCGGCCGCGACGGCGCCGCTCTCGACGACGTCGAGCACTCGACCGCCGTCGCAACCCGTTTCGTCACCGCCACCGACGATTTCCCGGAGGGCACCGCCGAATTGGTGTTCCCCGACGGGCGCCGGCGCATCGACCACGCCGAGCTGGGGGAGTGGATCACCACCGGCGGCCGCTACGTCCAGGACCCGACCGTCGAGGCGCTGCCGGTCGCGGCGGTCGTGCCGATCGCCTCGGACAAGCTCACGAACGCGTCGGTCGTCGACACTCCCGGCATCGGCGGCCTCGACCCCCGGCACGCCGCGATGGCCGCTCACTCCGCCGATCGGGCCGCCGTGCTCGTGCTGGTGTGCGACGCGTCGACCCCTCTGACCGAACCGGAGATGCGGTTCCTGCGCGAGAGCGCCACCGGGGTGGAGAACGTGCTGGTGGTGGTCACCAAGACCGACAAGAACCTCACCCGCTGGGAACAGATCGTCGCGGAGAACCGCCGCGCCGTCGCGGAACACGTCGGCCGCGACATCCCCGTCGTCGCCGTCTCGAGCGTGCGTGCCCTGGCCGCGACCGCCCTACCACGCTCCCCGGTGCGCGAGCGCAGCCTCGCCTGCTCCGGGCTCCCCGGACTGTGGGGGATGCTCGACGAGCGGGTCGCCGCCGCACGGCACCGTCCCGAAGCCGACGCGCTGCGCGTCGCCCTCGACGGGTTGCGCCGCATCGAAACCGGAATCAGCGACGAACTCTCCGTCGTCCGCGACGGCGAATCCGCGATCCCGGACCTGACCGCCGAGATGGAACGGCTCGAGGGCCTCAAGGACGAGGCGCAGCAATGGGAACAGCACCTGCAGCGCGACCTCACTCTCGCGCGGCAACGGGCGATCACCCGTCTCGACGAGGAGCTCGCCCGCGTGCGCGAGGACTGGACGACGCGCATCAACAAGTCGTCGATGCAGGTGCTGCGGCGCTCCCCGCAGGTGTTCACCGCCCAGATCCAGGCCGACCTGCTCGACGCGATGGCCACCACCGCGCAGGTGTTCCTCGACGACCTCGAGAAGATCGTCACCGACCTGTTCGACGACCCGCAGCAGTGGGAGCATATCCGCGAGATCACCCTCGAGGCGCTGCAGACCGATCCATTGGTGACCGGGGAGGTGGGCTCGAAACGCCAAGGGCTGCTGGATCCGAGCGTGCTGACGATGGGCATGATCGGCACCACCATGCTCGGCGCGGTGATCGGGGCCGGTGCCATCGCCGGCGTCGCCTGGGTGGCGATCAATCTCGGGTTCAAGGCGATGCGCACCGGCAAGACGAACCTGCTGACCTGGCTGCGCGAGACCCTCGCGACCGTGCGGACCGTCACCACCCGCATGCTCGAGGCCGCGATGGCCACCACCCGCCCGGAGATCGTGCTGCGTCGCCGCAAACACCTCCAGGACCGGATCACCGAGTTGCAGAAGCGTATCGACGAGGCCAAGCGCGCCGCGCAGGCGGACGCCGCGACCCGCACCGCGAACATCGAACGACTGGAGAAGAACCTGCGCATCACCCGCGCCCGCATCACCCCGATCGATACGGCTCTGAGGGGAGGTGCCACATGAGCGCCCCGCACATCCCACCGCAGACCGGGGCACCCGATCCGGTGCACCAGCGCATCGACGCGGCCCTGCACCAACTTGCCGCGCTCGGCGGTGATCTCGTCGCACACGCCAACCGTATCGGCGCGATCCTGTGGTCACCGCCGCGCATCGTCGTCGTCGGGCGGCTCAAGGCCGGCAAATCCACCCTGGTGAACGCGCTGATCGGCGCGCCGGTCGCCGAGACCGCGGCGCTCGAGGCCACCAATGTCGTCACCGTCTACGAGAACGGTGCGCCCTCCCGCGCCGACGTGGTGTCCACCGATGGCACCCGCCGACCCGTGCCGCTGGCACTCGGCACCACCGTCGACCTCGGCGTCCCGCCGGAGCAGGTCGCGTACGTGCACCGCTACCTGCCCTCCCATGCGCTGAGCACGATCACCCTCGTCGACACCCCCGGCCTGGCGACGCTGACCGTCACCAATGCCGCCGCCACCGAGCGCGCATTGATCGACGGGTTCGAGCAGACCCGCTCGGCGTCCGTCGACGCCGACGCGGCGGTGTTCCTGTTCGACTCGATGCCGCGCACCGACGAGGTCGAATTCCTGCAGCGCCTCGGCTTCACTCCGCTGAACACACTCGGAGTGCTCTCGCGCGCAGACGGTTTCGGCCGCGGGGTGCTCGGCAACCGCGATCCGCTCGGACACGCCGCCGAACATGCGAACGTGCTCGCGCGGCGGTTGGCGGGACAGGTCGGCACGGTGGTGCCGGTCGCCGGGTTGCTCGCGCAGACCTCCCACACCGGTGCGTTCACCGACGCCGACGCCCGCGCGCTCGCGGCGCTCGACCCACTGGCCCCGTTGGAGCTGTTCGATCTGCTCGACGCCGATCCGGCCGCGCTGCCGGTGCCACGCGACCAGGTGTGGCGACTGCTGGAGCTGATCGGGGAGTACGGGCTCGTGCACGCCCGCGCGCAGGCAACGGGTGGGGCGCACCAGGTCAACCAGTGGTTGTCCGGGGTGTCCGGCGTCCATCCGCTGCGAGCGGTGCTCGAACAGTCGTTGCGTCGCTTCGCGGTGCTGCACCGCGCCGGCCGGATCCTCGCCGAACTCGACGCCCTCGTCTATTCGCATCCGGCGCGCGACGCCATCCGGCAGATCGTCTCGGCGCTGCGCACTGACCCGGCGCTGGTGCCGGTGGAGTTGTTGCGGGCGTTGCGATCTCTGCTGCAGGCCGACCCGAGCGCCCCGGCGGTCGACGAACTGGACCAGGTGCTGCGCGGCGGCACGATCGCCGAGGCGTTGGGGCTGGAGCCGACGGCGTCACCCGAGCAGATCCGAGCGATGGCGCAACAGAAGCTTGTCGCGGTGCAGGCGCAGAGCGTGTCGACGCGGTCGGCGGCGGAGGACACGGCGCTGACAGCGCTTACGCACGCCTATACGGTGATCGTCCGCGGACACTGACCCGGTCGGCGGGTTACGCGCCGAGATCGGGCTCGTCGACGTTGTCGGTGAAGCCGAACGAGGCTGCCTCGTCGTCGGATGAAGCCTCGCCGTTGTCGTCGTCGACAAGGCCGGGGTCGATTCCACCAGCGCTGTCGAGGTCGGCATCGGGGTCGAGGGCAGGATCGAGGTCGACAGAGTCGACGGTGACCGTCTCCGGAACGATCTCGTCGTCGTCCGGGACCAACGAGATATCGACCGCGGCAGTGCCGGGGTCGGTGGCGATGTCGAGCGCGCGCTCCCAGACCTGATCGGGCAGTTCCGGTAGGTCGGCGAGCACATCGATACCGAGCAGCTCCCCCAGTGAGGGCAGCGGATCGGTCTCATCGCTTGTCATGGGCTCTTCCTTCTTCCCCCGTTGTCCGTCGTCGTCAGGTTGGAGTCGTGTGGGCCCCGGAATGTTCCTGCCTCGTCCCAATCTACCGGTCAGGGATCGAGACCGGCGGGATCGAGGCGGGTGGGATCGAGCAGTTCGACGAGTTGTGCTCGCCCCCGGTTGATGCGGGTCTTGACCGTCGCGACCGGCACGTTCTGATGCTCGGCGATCTCGGCGTAACTCATCTGGGCGTATTCGCGGAGCACCACCGCGACCCGGAACTGTTCCGGGAGTTGAGCGAGGGCGTGACGCACCGCGTCGGTGTCGACGACGCGATCGGCCGGTCCCGGCACCGTGGAGGCCCGACGGAGGTCGATCTCGTCGTCGGGGATCTCGCGGCGCTTGCGTACGATCGCCAGCGCGGCGTTGCTCGCGATGCGATAGAGCCAGGAGCCGAACCGGGAGGTGCCCCGGAACTTGTCGAGGTTCTGCCAGGCGGCGATCAGGGCGTCCTGCAGGGCGTCCTCGGCGTCGTGGCGGTTACCGGTGATCTGCACACATACCGCCCACACCTGGGTGCGCGACGGTTCCACCAGTGCGGCGAACGCGGCCCGGTCGCCGGACCGGCACCGCTCGATCAACTCGGTCTCGTTCATGGCACCCCCATCTGTACGCGGAGTAACCTACCCGGCCGCGTCGCGCAGCGGTCCGGTGACCGTCATCGGTGGCGCGCACCGACGGTCACCGGACCGCGAGGGAGGTCAGTTCTCGCCCAGGCCCATCTCCTCGGCGCGGACGAACTTGACGTACTGCGTCGCGACGCGCTGCGGCACGGTGCGCAGGGTGTCGGAATCGGGGTTCTCGTTGCCGATCGAGCGGAAGCCGGACAGTTCGGCCATGTAGCGGCCGTAGGTCATCAGGCACGCGGCGGCTCGGCCCTCGGCGACGTCGCCCGACCAACAGGTGGTGTTCGGGAGGCTTTGCGTCAGCGAGGGATCCTCGACGAGGTCCGGATAGGTCTCCGCCGTGTGTGCAGCGAACGCGTCCTTCAGGACCTCGGCCTCGTCCGGGCCGGCGGTGCGATAGACGACGCTGTTGACCTTCGCGACACGGTCGGTGCCGGTCTGTTCGAACACCACCTCGGTGTCGGCCGGAGCGGAGTCGTAGTGCAACCAGCCGTCGGGTCCGTAGACCGCCATGTCGGAGTTACGCGAGTACTCGCTGTCGACGAATCCCACGGCCCGAGCCATCACCTTGTCCAGATCGATGGGCAGCGAGGCGATCTCGTCGGTGGGGGTGGCCGGGAACCGGTCGAGCAGTTCGATCTGCTGCTGCACGCCGCGCGTCGCGGTATCGGTGATCCACTCGATCCCATCGCTGTCGTCGCCGCTGTAGGTGTAGACGACGAACATGCCGCGTGTGGTGAGCGTGCTCAGGGAGGTGGTGGCCAGTTCCGGCCAGGAGTAGGTGGTGGCCAGTGTGTCGGGCAGTGCCGGCAGCGATATCGGGGTTTCCGGACCGGTGGCGAACGGACCGTCCGCGGGTGCGAGCTTGTACTCGTACAGGGCCTGCGCGGCGCCGGCGGCGTCCTCGGGGGTGGGGAATCGCCAGACACTGACACCGAACTCGCGGCTGTCGTCGTCGGTGCTCCGGAAGCTGGTGAAGGCATTGATGATCGAGAATTCTTTCAGGATCTCGTTCTCGCTGCCGGAGAAGATGTTGCCCGTGCCGCCGAGGAACATCCCGTTGGTCGATCCGCCGACGGTGAGGGCCGGGTCGATTGTGTGCGGGTGGATGACGAACTCGGCGAGTCGCTGGCCTTCCACCGCAGGACCGAAGTCCTCGGCCGCCATGCCCAGCGCGACGAAATCGCGCGGCTGGGTGTTGTAGTCGCCGGTATCGAGCGAGTCGAGATCGACACCGGCAGAGGTCTGTTCGGTCGTGGTGGTCTCGTCGACGACGGTGGCGTCGCTGTCGGACGCGCAACCGGCCACGGTGACGACGGTGACGGCCGCCAGGGCCAGGGCGAGACGGCCTGTTCGAGGGATGTGCATGAGAAGAGGACTCCTGAAGAGGAAGGTATGGGAGAAAGGCAGGTCAGGCGTTCCAACCGAGTTCGGCGAGCAGTGCTTCGCCGCGCTCCGTCGTCGTCGAGAACTGCGCGACGAGGCCGGTGGACTTGTCGATGACGGTGAAGTACGAGTTGCCGCCCGGCGGGTGGTCGTAGTCGGCGATGCGCGTGCCGTCCGCCGAGACGATCCTGGTGTTGTCGTTCTTGGCGTCGCGGAGCCGGATGAAGTTCGAGCGTGCGTACTGATCGTCCCGGTACGCCGACACGGATTCGTAGTCGGTGGGCTCCATGCCCAGCGCCTTCCCGAGGTTGGAATTGGGGCTGATCTGGCACCGGACCTGCATGGCACCTTCCGAGGAGAAGCCGGACTTCTCGCACGAACTCGACCCGGTGAGCAACTTGGTCGGCAGCAGTTCCACCACCTCGTCGGTGCTTTCGCTGCGATAGACCGAATCCGACGTCGCCGGAGGCGGTGCGCCGGTGTCCGACCTGTCCTCGGCCACAGCGGGGGCGGCCGCGGCGCCGGCCGACGCTCCGTCGTCCGCGTCCCCACGGGTCAGGCCGAAGACCGCCCCGGCGGCGACGAGCACCGCCAGCACGGCGCCTCCGGCGATGAGCAGGGGCCGAGACGGTCGTGACCGCTCCACGTCGCGCGCCGGTGCCGGGTTCGGTTGTGCCGCCGGGGTACCCGGGCGCGGAACACCGGCTCGCGGTGCTGCGGGGCTGGGAGCATCCGGTCGCAGCACCTCGGTGTCGAGGTCCGCGGCGGGTTCGGTGGTGCGTCCGCCGGCGACGAACCCGGCCGCGCCCTTGGCCACGACGGTCTTCGGGTCGTCGAGGGTGGCGATGGGTCCGAGTTCGGACAGCCGCCGATGCACGTACGGGATCCGTGAGGAGCCGCCGGTCAGATACAGCGCCTGCAGACTCGACCGGTCCACCCCGGCATCGCGCAGCACCTGGGCGGCGAGCTGCACGCCACGGGTGATCTGCGGTTCGATGAGCTGCTCGAACTCGTCGCGGGTGATGGTGAAGGTCAGATCCGCGCCGTTGCCGGTGACCCGGATCGTCGCCGAGGGATGTTCGGAGAGCAGTTCCTTGGCGCGGCGGATCTGATCGTCGAGGGTGCGTCGGGCATCGAGCCCGTCCGGGGTGCGCAACCACGCCGCGAGATCCGGATCGTCGTCGCGCAGGCGTTCGTCGACCCAGCGGGCGACGGTGGCGTCGAGGTTCTTGCCGCCGAGGGTGTTGTCGCCGCCGGCCCGGACGACCTCGAAGGTCCATTCGCTCGTCGCGGTGAGTACGGCGATGTCGAGGGTGCCGCCGCCGAAGTCGAACACCGCGATCGTCGAGCCCTTGACGATCTTCGCATCGTGCTGACGTGAATAGTAGAACGCGGCGGCGCGGGGTTCGGAGATCAGCGAGACGCTGCCGCCGAGACCGGCCAGGGACGCGGCGTGCCGCAGCACGTCGAGTTCGCGCTGGGACCAGGCCTCGGGGTGGGTGAGCACGACCTCCGCCGGAGGGTGGTTGTTGTGCCGGGGGAGCGCCTGGTTGTAGACGGTGCGCAGGACCGAGGCGATGGTGTGGGCGACGGGGACGTCCTGGCCGCGGACCATCACCGACCCGACGGCCACGTGGGTCTTGGGGTAGGCGACGAAGCCGGCCGGATCCACGGTGGCCTGGTTGATGGCCACGTCGCCGGTGGTGATCGCCCCGGTGTGGTCGACGTACACCGAGGACGGCATGAGGTTGGAGGTGTGGGTCAGCGGCAGTGATTCGACCCGGTCCGGGCCGATCCGGTGTGCCGCCGACGTGTTGGACGTGCCGAAATCGACCGCCAGAACCCAGCTCATCTCGATCGTGCCTCTCGAATGCGAACCCACAAAACCTGCATGGACGGTGCGATGACCGTCGCGGACTCTATAGCGGCGAACGGTCGTCGCCCGGTGGCGGGTGTCACGACGCCCCCGGAGTGGGGCACTGCGCCGGCGGAACCTGCACCCGCACCTCGACATAGCGCAGGATCTGCCCCTCGTGACACCAGCCGGGCCGGATCATCGCGACGACCAGGTTCTCCTCCGCCGGTGCCGCTGCCGGCGTCACCGCCACTGCACGGTGACGGCTCGGATCGAACCGTGTCCCGGGCGCGACGGCCAGACGTTCGACTCCCAGATCGGCGAGTCGTGCGGTCGCGGCGGCGCGCTCGGGCCCGTCCGCCGCGACGTCCGCCGCCGCGATCAGTTCGTCGATCCGCTCACGCATCTGCGGTGACATCACCTGCTTGCCCTTCGTCTCGGACCGGTCGGAGTGGGCCTCAGACCAGATCGGAACCGGCGTCGGTCGACTCGGAACCGTTGTCGAAGGCCGAGACGTCGACGTAGTCGTCGGCGATGCCGTCGCCGTCGTAGTCCACCGCTCCGGAGTGCAGGTCCACCACCACATCGACCTCGCCGTCACCGTCCTCGTCGAAGACGGCCAGATCGAGCCGGCCGTCACCGTCGAGATCACCGGCGGCGGCGTCGATGTAGCCGTCGCCGTCGCGGTCGAACTCGATCAGGTCGGCGTTGCCATCGCCGTCGGAGTCGCTGATCTGCGCGTCGGTCCGGCCGTCGCCGTCGTAGTCCACCAGCGACAGATCGACCTGACCGTCGCCGTCCATGTCGACGTCGGCAACGCGGGTGCCGTCACCGAGGGTGTACTCGTCGAGCACGACCGGCTCGGTGGAGGCGGATCCGGAGGTCACGGTCGAGGTGGACTCGGCGTTCTCCGCGGCGGCGCGATCGGAAGCCGAGGAGGCCGATCCGGCG
Organism: Rhodococcus sp. 2G; assembly: GCF_001886355.1. Classification (NCBI taxonomy): domain Bacteria; kingdom Bacillati; phylum Actinomycetota; class Actinomycetes; order Mycobacteriales; family Nocardiaceae; genus Rhodococcus; species Rhodococcus sp. 2G. The sequence goes on from NZ_CP018063.1 coordinate 1,741,087, forward strand.
GAGCTCGACGCACCCGAATTGCTCGCCGAGCCGTAGGACGAGTCCGAGCTCGAGGAGCCGGAGCTGTCGTACCGCTCGTAACGCTCGTAGGACTCGTAGCTCGTCGATCCCGACTGGTCGGCCGAGGACGAACCGTAGGAGGAGTTGCCGTCGTAGGAGGACTGCGAGCCGTACGACGAGTCCGCGCGGTCGCTTGCGGTGGACTGCGATGCGGCACGGTCGGCGTTCGAGGAGCTGCTGCCGGGGAAGGAGTTGGTAGCCATGGTCGGTGCCTCTTTCGGTGTCTCGGTGACTGACACAGGTAAGAGGGACCGGGAGGCGGAAAGGTTCCCACCGAATCGAAAAATTTCCGAGATTCCTGATCGGCGGTGGAAACGCCAGGTCACGGCGCTGCAGACGATCAACGGACGTGGCGGTCGTGGAACGCCGAACGGTGCGGCCGCATCAGCGACCGCACCGCTCGAAGGGTTCCGAGAGGACCGTTACGCGCTCTGACGGACCGGCGTGCGGCGGCCCATCGTGGCGAGGGCGGCGCCGATCACCGCGGTGGTGGCGAGACCGGCCAGTGCCGCGAGGAATTCGGTGCCGCTGAGCGTGCCGTAGTCGGCGAGGCCGGGAAGGCCGGCGAAGGCGGCGTCACCGACCGGCAGCGAATAGGCACCGACGATGTGCTCGAGACCGTCCGGGCTGCCGGACGCAACCAGAGCCAGCGCACAGGCGCTGACCACGCCCAGGCCGCCGATCGCGGCGAGACCCCGTCGAACGACAACAGGAGTGACGGAGGACCGTGCGTCCCACGCGGCGACGCCGGGCGCGAACGCCATCACGGCGCTCAGCACGGCAGCCGTGATGAGGGCTTCACCGAGACCGATGGCCAGGTGGACCGCGATCAGATCGCCGATCAATGCTGCTGCGGCGCCGGTTCCGGTGGTCGCCGAGTACGCGACTCCGAGAACCGCGGCGCTCACCGGCACGGACAGACCGGCGCTGACAATCGCGGTGGTCCGCGTGAGCTTCCCGAGGCCGAGTCGCTCGGCGCCCGTGCGGACACCGGCGGTGACGAGGACGGGCAGCACCGCCATCAGCAGCACGTTCACCCCGAGGGCGTTGATCCCGCCGTCCCCGAACAGCAATGCCTGCACACCGACGACCGCGGTCATCGCGAGAAGCGCGAGCCGGGGCCCGAGGAGCGCGGTCGCGAGAGCGCCGCCGATGAGATGGCCGCTGATGCCGCCGGCAATGGGGTAGTTGACCATCTGAGCGCCGAAGATCATCCCTGCGGTCGTTCCGGCGAGAAGGGTGTCCCGGATCGTGATGCGCGGCCGCCCGGCGGTGGCGGCGAGGACGACCGCACCGGTGGCGATCGCCGCGGCGGGCGCGGTGGCGCTCATGGGGAGGAAATGGTCAGGGACGTGCATGGGTGAGACTCCCTTCGAGGGTGGACGGGTGAACGTGTGTGGAGCGCCAGGAGCGCCAGGTCGACTCGAGCGGCGAGGAGTGGGCGTCGGCGCCGAGGAACCGCAGCAGGCTGCCGGGCCCTTCGAGCTGGACGACACCGTCGCCCTCGATGCGTCGTCCGTAGGTCGCGATGACGTCGTGCACCCGCGCGGAACCGAGGATCCCGGGTTCGGGGAACGCTCCGTGGGCGTACAACTCCTCGACGAAGAGGGGACGACGATCGAGAGTGACCGAGGTACGGCTGCGGATCGCACCTCCGGTTTCTCCGTGGCGTCCGAGGACGAGGGTCTCCCGCATGCTCGCGGCGGCGTCGGAGGCGAGTTCGATCCGGGTGTCGCGGTACACGCGGGCACCGGTGGCGATCACGAACGGGTAGGTGTCCCAGACAAGGGTGCCGCCCTCGGCGACGGTGATCCGCACGTCCCACCGGGACAACCGGTTGTCGGCGTCGTAGGCGACGGTGCCACCGATGTCCTGCAGTTCGAGCGTGCACCCGGCGTCGACGTGGACGTCGACGGTCACCGAGTCACCACCGAGCAACAACGCGCCGGCGGCGACGAGAGCGACACGCGCATGGTCCGGACCGACCTCGACCGTGCGGGGGACGAGCATGCCCGCCCGCAGGGCCAGGCGTGCCCGGCCCGGCGCGCGGTCGATTCGGATCATGGTGCGGGACATGATCAGTCGTGCGTGTGTGCGACGGCGTGATCGTGGCTGTGACCGTGACCGTGCCCATGGCCGTGATCGTGGTCGCCGTCCTCGTCGGCGTGGAAGTGCGGAGCCATCGGACCGGGATCGACAGGGGTGTGCGACCCGGCGCGGTGGGCTGCCAGCATCGCGCGCACCCAGTCACCGAGTGCCTGCACGGATGCGGCGTCGGTCCGGGACAGAGCCAGCACCGGTCCGCCCTCACGGGCCTTCTCGGCGTCGGCGACCATCTGCGGCACGTCGACACCCACATAGGGGGACAGATCGGTCTTGTTCACCACGAGCAGGTCGGCGCGGCTGATGCCCGGACCGCCCTTGCGGGCGACGTCGCCACCACCGGCGACATCGAGCACGAAGATCTGCGCGTCGACGAGCGCGGGGGAGAAGGTCGCGGTGAGGTTGTCGCCGCCGCTCTCCACCAGGACGACGTCGAGCGGCGCGAAGTCACGTTCGAGATCCTCGACGGCCAGCAGGTTCATGGTCACGTCGTCGCGGATCGCGGTGTGCGGGCACGCACCGGTCTCCACCGCGCGGATGCGCTCGGGGTCGAGCACGCCCGCCGAGCGGAGGAAACGGGCGTCCTCGTCGGTGTAGATGTCGTTGGTGATCACGCCGAGCTGCAGCTCGGACGCGAGGGTGCGGCAGATGGTCGCGATCAGCGAGCTCTTGCCCGTGCCGACGGGACCGGCGACGCCGAGACGGAGCGAACGGGTGGTGATGTGTTCAGGCACGGAACAGCCTTTCTGGAGCGGATGCGTGGGCTTCGGCCCACAATTCGGTCTGGGGACCACCGGTGGCCGGGATGTCCGCCGGATCGGTGAGAGCGGACAGCTCGGCGATGAGCGGTTCGAGATGAGCGCAGGCCTCGAGCGCCCATCGCGAACCGGTGGCCGGGTCGGTGGGGTGCAGTTTGAGGAAGGCCGCGACGATCGCCTGCGCCTCCTCGTACAACACCAGTCGGGCGGTGTCGATCGCCGGGATGCGCGCGAGCGCCGCGATGGCCCCGACGACCAGTCCCCGCGACGGTCGCGGGGTCCGGGCGTCGAGGTCGTCGAGAACGGTGGAGGGCCACAGGTTCCGGGCCAGTCGCAGGTAACCGCGGGCCAGCAACCGGGACGCGTCGCGCTGGGCCGGGCCCGGAGTGCGCGCCGCCCAGTGGTCCTCGATCTCGTCGATCCGGAGCGTCGGGGCGGTTCCGGCATCGGAGTCCACGGCGTGCCGGGTGACCACGGCGACGCCGGCCTCGACTGCCGCCGAGGTGCGCAACCGCGCGACGAGGAAGCGACGCACCTCGGTCGGCGACATCCCACCCTGGAGCGCCGGTTCGAGCCCGCCCGAGTTGACGTTCCCGCCGACCGGCGCGCGCCCGTCTGCGAGGAGGAGCAGCACTGTGGTGGGGGACAGAGTGTCGGGCAACATCAGAACATCGAATACAGCTGCGCGAGCGGCAGTTCGGTGGCCGGCGCCGGAACGACCCGCTCGCCGTCGATGTCGATGTCGAAGGTGTCGGGACGGATCTCGATGCGCGGCAACACGTCGTTCTGCTTCATGTCGGCCTTGCCGATGTGCCGGGTCGGCCGCAGTGGTAACAGTCTGCGGCGCAACCCGAGTCGTTCTTCCAGACCGTCGTCGAGGGCGGCGGGGGAGACGAACGACACCGATGTGTGCGGGGCGAGCGCATCGCCGAACGCTGGTCGCTGCAGCACCGGCTGCGGTGTCGGGATGGATGCGTTGGGGTCGCCGAGTGCGGCCCAGGCGATCGATCCGCCCTTGATGACCAGCGACGGCCGGATACCGAAGAACTTCGGATCCCACAGCACCAGATCGGCCATCTTGTCGACCTCGATCGAACCGAGTTCGTGGTCGACACCATGCGCGATCGCAGGGTTGATCGTGTACTTCGCGATGTAGCGGCGGGCCCGTTCGTTGTCGGCGGGCATGCCGCCGTCGAGCGCCCCGCGCCGATTCTTCATCACGTGCGCGACCTGCCAGGTGCGGGTGACGACCTCACCGATGCGACCCATCGCCTGGGCGTCGGACGAGGTGATCGACAGCGCGCCCATGTCGTGCAGGATGTCCTCGGCCGCGATGGTGGTGGCCCGGATCCGGGACTCGGCGAACGCGAGGTCCTCCGGGACGGCGGGGTTGAGGTGATGGCAGACCATCAGCATGTCGAGGTGCTCGTCGACGGTGTTGATGGTGTGCGGCAACGTCGGGTTGGTCGAGCCCGGGATGATGTGCGGCAATCCGGCGATGCTCAGGATGTCCGGGGCGTGCCCACCTCCGGCGCCTTCGACGTGGAAGGCGTGGATCGAGCGGCCACCGATCGCGGCGAGCGTGCTCTCCACGAAGCCTGCCTCGTTCAGTGAGTCCGAGTGCAGCGCGACCTGCAGTCCGTGCTCGTCGGCCGCGCGCAGCGCCGCATCGATCGCGGCGGGAGTGGAGCCCCAGTCCTCGTGCACCTTGTACCCGGCGGCACCGGAGAGGGCCTGCTCGCGCAGCCCCTCAGCGGAGACGGTGTTGCCCTTGCCGAGCAACAGCACGTTCACCGGCAGCACGTCGAGCGCGCGGTGCATCTGCATCAGATGCCACGGACCCGGCGTGACGGTGGTGGCCTTCGATCCCTCGGACGGGCCGGTTCCGCCGCCGGCGATGGTGGTGATGCCGGTGGCGAGCGCCTCGACGATCTGCGACGGCGACAGCAGGTGCACGTGCGAGTCGAAGGCGCCCGCGGTAAGGATGCGACCTTCACCGGAGATGACGTCGGTGGACGGGCCGATCTGAAGCTTCGGGTGCACGCCGTCGGCGATGTCCGGGTTCCCGGCGCGGCCGAGGGCGACGATGCGACCGTCGCGGATGCCCACATCGGCGCGCACGATGCCCCACCAGTCCAGCACGATCACGTTCGTGATGACGGTGTCGGGAGCACCCTCGGCCCAGGTCGTCACACCTTGGGCCATCGATTCGCGGATGGACTTGCCGCCACCGAAGACGGCTTCCTCACCACCGAAGGTGCGGTCCTCCTCGATCTGGATCCACAGGTCGGTGTCACCCAGACGTACCTGGTCGCCCACCGTCGGTCCGTACAGTGCCGCGTACTCGGCGCGTGTGATCTCCACGTTCTCAGTCCTCCTGCTTCCGCACCTGGATGCCGGGTACGACGCGTCGCCCGCGCAGGGCGACGGCGTCCAGTTCGCGGCTGCTGCCGGGTTCGAATCGCTGCGAGGTCCCCGACGGGATGTCCAGGCGGAAGCCCTGCGCGCGTTCGCGGTCGAACTCGAGGGCCGCGTTCGCGTCCGGCAGGTGGATGTGCGATCCGATCTGGATGGGACGGTCACCGGTGTTGAGGAAGACAAGGGTGATGCGCTCGTCGTCGGAGCGATCCGCGTTGAGGGTGAGGGAGCCCTCGGCGACGCGAATCGCTCCGGGTCCCGAAGTCGGTCCGGATGCCATGTCGGGCTCCTTTCAGGAAATCGGGTGGTGGATCGTGACGAGCTTGCGTCCGTCCGGGAAAGTGGCCTCGACCTGCACGTCGGTCAACATCTCGGCGACACCGCCCATGACCTCGTCGCGGGCGAGGACCTCGCGGCCCTTCACCATGAGGTCGGCGACATCGGCGCCTTCGCGTGCCCGTTCGATCACCCAGGTGGACAACAGGGCAACGGCTTCGGGATAGTTCAGTCGGACGCCGCGGTCCCGCCGGTCGCGCGCCACCATGCCGGCGACGGCCAGAAGGAGTTTCTCGGTGTCGGCGGGAGTCAGCTGCATGTATCGTTCTTTCGTGCGAGTCGGCGGTCGTGCAATCGATGCCGATCATGCGCGGCTCTTGTTTCGCGGACGTTACCCCCGCGTATCGCGGAGAAATCCGGACGCGTCGACCTCAGAAGTGCTGCCGCACTGCGTGACCCCGGCAACACCGCAGTGGGATGCCGCCATCGCCGTCCCTGGCCAACAGGCCTACGGCCGTTCCCGATCGATCGGAAACGGCCGTAGGTCAGCGATATTCGAGACGTTCGTCGCTAGGACGGAACGGAGACCTCCTGATATCCCGCGAGGATCTCGTCGGTGTGTTCCCCGTGCAGCGGCGGCGCCGACCGCAGCGGCGGTCGTACCCCTCCGAAATTGACCGGGAACGCGATCTGTTCGAGAGGCCCGGACGCATGGTCGACGGTGCCGACCATGCCGATCGCGGCGGTGTGCGGGTCGCTGTAGATCTCGTCGAGATGCCGGATGGGGGAGACCGGCACGCCGTGGTCTTCCAGGATGCGGCACCAGTGCTGCACCGTCCCGGTCGCGAACGCCGCGGTGAGGACCTCGTCGAGTTCGCTGCGATGCTCGATGCGATCACGGTGGTGGACGAACCGTGCATCGGTCGCGAGCTCGGGTCGGCCCAGCGCCACGCACAGCTTCCCCCGTAGCCCGTCGTTCCGTTCTTCCCCGTCGGCAACCGAGAAGCCATCGCACGCAAGATCCCGAGAGTGCGGTGGCTCGACCTGGACGATGCCGGTACCGCGGTCCCCGCTGCGGCGGTCGCCGAGATCGCCGAGGCGATGCTCACGCTGGACCGGTAGTTGCTCACGCCGACCAGGACCGCCAGCGCAGCCTGTCGATGGTGATCACCGGTCCGGGTGGTCGTTTCGCCTGGTACTGCGAGTATTTGCGGACGAGAGCGTCGATGCCCGCAGTTCCTTCGGGCGTATCGGCGTCGTGGACCGTGGCGATGCCGTCGATGCGGACCCACCACAGCTGCGACCAGTCGTCGCTGTAGTGGTCGACGAGCACGCACACCCGCGGGTTCTCGGCGATGTCGGCGAGTCGACGGAGGCGCCGGGTGGATTTCGGCTTGTCGTCGACGCAGGTGTGGATCACGTCGCCGTCGATGGCGAACACGATGGGGACGAGGTGTGGCTCGCCGGACCCGTCGGCGGTGGCGAGGCGGGCCACTCGGGCATCGGCGACACTGCGACGGACGTCCATGCGCCTCACGGTAACCGGACGGTCAGTGTCGGCCCGGGAGATCGACCTCCGGCACCGTCTTGTCGGTGCGTAGTCCTCGCCAGCTCGGATGCCGGAGGCTTCCACCCGCGTACTCCCGGTACTCGACCTCTCCGACGAGGATGGGCTCCACCCAGTGGGCGCCGTGGGTCTCCCGTGCCGGCGGCGCAACCGCCAGTGGGGTCGTCGGTCGTTCCAAGGGACGCAGCTGCGATCGCAACTCACGTCGGGTCGCGGCGGTGAATCCCGTCCCGACCCGGCCGATGAACACCAACCGTTCCTCGTCGTCGTGCGCGCCGAGCAGCAGTGAACCGATGCCGCCGGCAGCCTTGCCGGATCCGGGGAGCCACCCGACGACGACCACCTCGGTGTTCCGACGCAGCGGCGTCTTGATCCAGCCGTCGCTGCGGGTCCCGGGTAGATACGGTGCGTCCGGGTCCTTGGCGACGATCCCTTCGAGGCCGTGTTCGTGCGCGACCGTGAGCATGGTCGGTGCGTCGACATCGGTCCAGTAGGGCGACAGCTGAACCCGAGGTCCGGGGACGATCAGATCGTCGAGGACGGCCCGGCGCTGCCGATAGGACAACTCCGTCGTGGACTGTCCGTCGAGAGCGAGGACGTCGAACAGGTAGATCAGCACCGGTAGCTCGGCGCGTAGCTCCTCGGTGGGACGGTGGACGTGCATGCGGCGCTGCAACCGGGCGAAGGAGGGCCGACCCTCGGAATCGAGGGTGACGATCTCGCCGTCGACGATGCAGTCCCGGCCGCCCGTCGCGGTGGTGAGCAGGTGGGGGAGTTCGGGGAAGCTCCGGGTGATGTCGTTCCCGGTGCGGCTGGTCAGCCGGCACTGTCCGTCGGTCACCGTGGCGAGGGTGCGCTGGCCGTCCCATTTCATCTCGAACGCCCAGTTCCCTGTCGGCGGCGGACCGAGGGTCGCCAGCATCGGAGACAGTTCCGTCGTCGTGGAGGGCATATCCCGAGTCTGCGGTACGGGGCAGGGACGGGACCGGTGAATGCGCGGTCTCGTCGCGTCGGTGCGTCCCTCGCGCCCCGATCCGGGCCGTGCGAGGCTGACGTCATGACGCGTGCTGCGACACAGAACATGACTCTCATCGCCGGAGGCATGTTCTGGATGGGGTCGGAGGATTTCTATCCGGAAGAACGACCGGTCCACCAGGTGACGGTCGACGGGTTCTGGATGGACACGCACCCGGTGACCGTCGCCGAGTTCCGGCGCTTCGTGAAGGACACCGGATACGTCACCACCGCGGAAGTCGCGCCCGACCCCGCCGATTATCCCGGCGCCGATCCGTCCCTGCTCGCGCCTGGCTCGCTCGTGTTCACGCCGCCTCCGGGGCCGGTACCGCTCGATGACTACACGAGGTGGTGGTCGTTCGTCCCGGGCGCGAACTGGCGTCATCCCGAAGGGCCGGGGAGCACCGTCGGCGGGCGGGAACGCCATCCCGTCACCCACGTGTCGTGGTTCGATGCCCGCGCCTACGCCGAGTGGGCCGGCAAGGAACTGCCGACCGAGGCGGAATGGGAGTTCGCCGCCCGCGGCGGACTCGACCGCAAGGCCTTCACATGGGGCGACGAGCACGAACCGAAGGGCCGGCCCGGCGGGAACGTCTGGCAGGGCGAATTCCCGTGGCAGAACCTCGAAACGGACGGATTCGCCGGAACCTCACCGGTCGGACACTTCCGGCCGAACGGATACGGCCTCCACGACATGGCGGGCAACGTGTGGGAGTGGACCGCCGACTACTTCACCGCGAACCATGCTTCGAGCGGCAAGAACGTCGCGCCGGCGTCGTCGTGCTGCATCCCGACGAATCCCCGCGTCGACAAGGCCGAACACGATCCGCGCGAAGCGTATCCGCGCCGTGTCATCAAGGGCGGATCGCATCTCTGCGCCCCGAACTACTGCCTGCGGTACCGACCCGCGGCCCGTCAAGGTGACACCGAGGAGACCGCGACGTGCCATATCGGATTCCGCTGCATCATTCGCCCGTAACAGGGCAGGTTTCACCCTGATCAGGGGTGTGTGCGGCCCGATACCGGTGGTGTACTGGGAACGGATGGGGTGAGAAGAGGTATCCACCATGAGCCAGGATCTGCGTCCGGATCCGATCCCGGGCGGAGAAACTCTGCCGTTCCCACCGGTGCCGTCGGGAAGCATCGCAGGCCGGACCATGCAGGAATCGGTCTACAGCCCACGCGCACAGCACCGTCGCCTTCCCGACGACGCCCCGAACATCCTGGTCGTCCTCATCGACGACGCGGGCCCCGGTCTGCCGAGCGCATTCGGCGGCGAGGTGAGCACACCCACGCTCGACCGCCTGCTCGACGAAGGCATCAGCTACAACCGCTTCCACACCACGGCGATGTGTTCGCCCACCCGCGCATCGTTGTTGACCGGACGCAACCATCACCGCGTCGGAAACGGGCAGATCGCCGAACTGGCCAACGACTGGGACGGCTATTCCGGGCACATCCCGAAGTCGAGCGCCACCGGAGCCGAGGTACTGCGCCACTACGGTTACACCACAGCGGCTTTCGGCAAGTGGCACAACACCCCTGCGGAGGAGACCACCGCAGCGGGTCCCTTCGACAACTGGCCCACCGGAGTCGGTTTCGACTACTTCTACGGTTTCCTCGCCGGCGAGGCGTCGCAGTACGAGCCGAATCTCGTCCGCAACACCACCGTCGTCTTGCCTCCGAAGACTCCCGAGGAGGGCTACCACCTCAGTGAGGACCTTGCCGACGACGCGATCGGCTGGTTGCGCCGCCACAAGGCGCTCGATCCGTCCCGGCCGTTCTTCATGTACTGGGCCAGCGGTTGTCTGCACGGGCCGCACCACATCATGAAGCCGTGGGCCGACCGGTATGCGGGCAAGTTCGACGACGGATGGGACGCTTATCGCGAGCGGGTGTTCGAGCGGGCCAAGGAGAAGGGCTGGATCCCACCGGAGGCCGAACTCACCGAGCGGCATCCCACCATGACGGCCTGGGACGACATCCCCGACGACGAGAAGCCCTTCCAACGACGCCTCATGGAGGTCGCGGCCGGATACGCTGAACACTGCGACGTCCAGGTGGGGCGGTTGTTCGACGAACTCGACCGGCTGGGCTACCGCGACAACACCCTGGTCTTCTACATCTGGGGCGACAACGGGTCGTCCGGTGAGGGCCAGAACGGCACCATCAGCGAACTGCTCGCGCAGAACGGGATCCCCACGACCACGGCCCAGCACATCGCGGCGCTCGACGAACTCGGCGGACTCGATGTTCTCGGCTCCCCGAAGACGGACAACATGTACCACGCGGGATGGGCCTGGGCGGGGAGCACACCCTACAAGGGCATGAAGCTTCTCGCGTCCCATCTCGGGGGGACCCGCAATCCCATGGTGGTGCGCTGGCCGGCGCGCATCACGCCGGATCGCACCCCGCGAACCCAGTTCCTTCACTGCAACGACCTGGTGCCGACCTTCTACGAGCTACTGGGCATCACACCGCCGCGGACCGTCAACGGGATTCCGCAGGATCCGATCGACGGCGCCGGTTTCGCCTGGACGTTCGTGGACCGTGACGCGCCGGCGGGCAAACTCACCCAGTACTTCGAGGTCATGGGCAGTCGAGCGATCTATCACGACGGATGGATGGCGTCGGCCTTCGGTCCCCGCGCACCGTGGCTGCCGGGGCTGCCCGGCGGGATCCGCGATTGGAGCCCGGACGACGACACCTGGGAGCTCTACAACCTCGACGAGGACTGGACGCAGAACCGCGACCTCGCAGAGCAGTACCCCGAGAAGTTGGCCCAGATGCGGGAGATCTTCGCGATCGAAGCGGCCAAGAACAACGCTCTTCCCATCGGTGGGGGTCTCTGGGTCGCGGCGATCCATCCCGAGCAACGCATCACCACGCCGTACACGAGCTGGGATTTCACCGGTGACGTCACGCGTATGCCCGAATTCTGCGCTCCCGCATTGGGAAACAAGAACAACCGGGTCTGCATCGAGGTGACCTTCCCGGAGCGGGCGCACGGCGTCCTATATGCGCTGGGCGCCAACGGTGGTGGCCTGACGTGCTTCGCCGACGACGGCTACCTCTGCTACGAGTACAACCTCTTCATCCTGATGCGGACGAAGATGCGTTCGGCGACCCGCATCGCACCCGGGCACCACCTCGTCGAGGTGGTCACCAAGTACGCCGAAGCGCGCCCCGGTGGTCCGTTGAACGTCCGGATGTCAGTCGACGGGCAGTCGGTGGGGGAGTGCGTCGTGCCGGTCAGTGCGCCGTTGCTGTTCACGGCCAACGACTGCCTGGACATCGGCACCTGCCTGGGTTCACCGGTTTCGCTCGACTACTTCGACCGTGCACCGTTCCCGTTCGACGGGAGCATCGACAGGATGACCGTCGAGTACACCTGAACGCAGCTCTTCGAGCGCCTTACCGGCTCCGGGCGGTGGATCCGCCCGGAGCCGCGAGGTCTGTCAGTTGAACTGGTCCGGATGAGGTCCGGTGCGCAGATCGCGATCGGCACCGGCGATGGTCGACATGTCCTCGTCGGTCAGCTCGAAGTCGAAGACCTCGAAGTTCTCCCGGATCCGGGACGGCGTGACGGACTTGGGGATGACGACGTTGCCGAGCTGCAGATGCCAGCGCAGCACCACCTGGGCCGGCGACTTGCCGGTGCGTTCGGCGATCGACGTGATCTCCTCGTCGTTCAGCACGGCGCCCTGGGCGAGCGGGCTCCATGCCTCGGTGGCGATGCCGTGTTCGGCGTGGAAGGCACGCACTTCGCTCTGCTGCAAACCGGGGTGCAATTCGATCTGGTTGATCGCCGGGACGAGCGAGCTGCCGTCCAGCAGGCGCTGCAGGTGGGCGGGTTGGAAGTTCGACACGCCCGCGGCGCGGAGGCGTCCTTCCTCGACGAGGCGTTCGAGGGCACGCCAGGTGTCGGCATAGAGGTCGCGGGCCGGGGTCGGCCAGTGGATCAGGTAGAGGTCGAGACGATCGAGGCCGAGCGCGGCGAGGCTCGTGTCGAAGGCACGGAGGGTGGCGTCGTAGCCCTGATCGGAGTTCCACACCTTCGTCGTGATGAACAGCTCGTCGCGGGACAGTCCGGAGTCCGCCAGCGCGCGGCCGACGCCGGCCTCGTTGCCGTAGATCGCGGCGGTGTCGATGTGGCGGTAGCCGGTCTCGAGTGCGGAGCTGACGGCCGCAGTGGTCTCGTCCTCGGGGATCTGGAAGACGCCGAAGCCGAGCTGGGGGATCTCGACGCCGTTGTTCAGGGTGACGGTGGGGATCGTGGACGATGTCACGAGATGGTGCTCCTTCGGGGGTGTTCGCGTAGTTCGGGATCAGAGTCGGACGGGGTCGACGGCAGTACGGGAGGTGCTGTGGAGGTCGGGTTCTGCGGATGGGCGAGTTGCGTTGGCGTGATCGTCCTTTCGCTGTAGGCGGTGGGACAGGACCGCCGGGATCAGTGCGGACGCGGCCAGGACGGCCCCGACGGCGTTGGGTGCCGTGTACCCGAATCCGGCGGATATCACCATGCCGCCGAGCCAGGCGGCCAGAGCGTTGCCGAGATTGAAGGCACCGATGTTGGCGGCGGACGCCAGGGTCGGGGCGCCGTGCGCATGGTCGAGCACGTGCTTCTGCAGGGGCGGGACGGTCGCGAAACCGAGAGCGCCGATCAGGAAGACCGCCGCGACGGACACGGTTTTGTCGGAGGCCAGGAAGGTGAACAGACCGAGCACCACGGCCAGGCCGGCCAGGGCGGTGTAGAGCATCGGCATGAGATTGCGGTCGGCGAAATGTCCCCCGACGAGGTTGCCGACCACCATGCCGGTTCCGAACACGGCCATCAGCCAGGGGACGGAGGACTCGGCGAAACCGCCGACATCGGTCAGGATCGGTGCGATGTAGGTGATCGCGGCGAACACGCCCCCGAAGCCGAGGACCGTCATGGTCATGGCCAGCACGACCTGGACGTTCTTGAACGCCGCGATCTCGTGGCGCAGCCGGACGCCCTCGGGTCGGGGTACGTCGGGGACGAGTTTCGCGACGCCCACGAGGCCGACGACGCCGAGCGCGGCGACGACCAGGAACGTCGCCCGCCAGCCCGCGGTGTGGCCGACGAAGGTACCCAGTGGGACGCCGACGACATTGGCCACCGTCAGTCCGGTGAACATCAGGGAGATGGCAGCGGCCTTCTTCTGCGGTGCCACCAGCTCCGCGGCGACCACCGAGCCGATGCCGAAGAACGCTCCATGAGCGAGGGAGGCGACCACGCGGCCGATCAGCATGACGGCGAAGGTGGGCGCGAGGGCAGAGACGGCATTGCCCAGGACGAACAGGCCCATGAGCAGCATCAACATGTTCTTACGGGAGATCCTGGTGCCGAGCGCCGTCATGATCGGGGCGCCGATCATGACGCCGAGGGCGTAGCCGGTGACGAGATAACCGGCGGTGGGGATCGACACTCCGAGATCCGATCCGACCTGGGGGAGCAACCCCATGATCACGAATTCGGTGGTGCCGATTCCGAAGGCGCCGATGGCCAGGGCCAGCAGGGCAAGTGGCATGAGAACGATCCTTCGATCGAGAAGAGACGCAGACGCGCTTTACTGGCGTAGACAATAATTGCAGACGCTGGCTAATTGCAAGCGCGGGTATAGTGAGCGATGTGGCGACGTCGGCATGCCGTCCGCGTCACCTGTTCGTACGAGCCGACCCAGGAGCCGACCATGACCGCCACGGACCCGTCGATGACCGCGTTGGCCAACAGTTGGTCGGCGCTGTCGCTCCTGCACGGGCGAATCGAGAACCGGATCGAGAGCGCTCTGCAGTCCGGCCACGAGTTGAGCGTGCGCGAATACTCGCTGCTGGACGTGCTCAACCGTCAGCACGACGGGGAGGGCGGGCACCTGCAGATGCGCCAGGTCGCCGACGCTGTGGTCCTCAGTCAGAGCGCGACGACGCGGCTGGTCACCCGGCTCGAGGACCGCGGGTTGCTCGCGCGCTATCTGTGTCCCACCGATCGCCGCGGCATCTACACCGACGTCACCGACGCCGGCCGGCGCCTGCTCGAAGAGGCCCGGCCCACCCACAACGCCGCCCTGCGGGAGGCGCTCGACGAGGCCGCAACCGAACCCGTCCTGGCGCCGCTGGTCGACGCCATCCGGCAGTTGCAGGACAGTGATCGGGCGGATACCGCCGGGGGTCCGACTCGACGCTGACGGGGCGACCTCGCGGCGACGTCCTCCGCGCGCAGACCTGTCGGAACAACGGGTGAGATCACGCGGTCGGGTATCGTCTCCCCTGGTGTGCCGGGAAGACTGGTCGGCGGGAACAGGTTTCTTCGACGACCCCGGAGGATGACATGAACGCAGCGGTACACCTCTTCTCGGCGCACGCATCTGGGGGCACGCCATGAACTGGGCAGTCTTCGTCGCCTTCCTCGTCGTATGGGTGCTGTCAGGACTCGTGACCGGTCTGTGGATGGCACGTCGAGGCCACGACCCTCGCTGGACGATCATCGCCGTCATCCTCGGACCGCTGTTCGTCCCCATCGCCTTCGAGCGCATCGAGCGTGTTCCCCGGTCCGTCGAAGTGACGACGGTGGCCCGGCAGCACGCCGGAGAGGTCGACAAGGGCGGACTTCGCGTGATGGTCGGCTACGACGGATCCACCGAGGCCAAGCATGCGCTGGATGCGGCGCGACGACTGTTCGGCCCCGCCGGTGGAGTGCTCGAACTCGTCGTCGTGATCTCCTACGACGACGCCGGCGATCCCGACTCCGAACTTCTCGCCACGGTGCGACGACGCCTCGAGCAGGCCGTCGAATCGATGGGTGATATTTCGGTGGGATATGCCGTCCTCGCCGGCCCGGCCGGTCGATGCCTGGGTTGGTTCGCCGAGGAACACCACGCCGACGTTCTCGTCGTAGGGCGCCGCGGACGAGGCATGTCCTCCCGGATGCTCGGTAGCGTCGCCGAATACCTCATCGGGCACTCTCATGTGCCTGTGCTCGTCGTCGATCCCACCGTCATCTCGCCGGATGGGGGTACGAACGAACCCACGGTCGCCGTTCGGGTCGCTCCCGAGGAGAACGTGACGGGCACCGCGTCGAACTGACCCGATGCGGTATGGTCGATCTCGGTGCGCCGGGAAGTCTGGTCGGCAGAAGGAATTACGTCGTCGAACCGGAGGACCCGTGTCTGTACCCGTCTGTCCCGTCGCCACCCGTCGCGCCCGAGCTCTGCAGCCGGCGCAGTGAGCGGCACTCTCGCGAGGCATTCCCACCGCAGCGCCGGAGGTCGCATCGGCCTCCCTGCTGCGTGTCGGCGTGCGACACCGAAATCGCAGGGATGCCCTAGTTTTCGGTATCCGATTCCACTCCGAGGATCGGAACATACTGCCGCCCATGCGGATCGGGTGCATCCGACCCAGCCGGTCCACGTTCGCGTACCGCGTGCCGTCGAGAATTCCGAGGACCTGTGATGCCGAACATCTTCTCCGGAGTCCCTTTCCTCTCTCGCGGAACATGGGAGGACACACGCCGTGTGACGGAGATCCTCCGCAAGGAGACCGTCGGCGGTGTCCTGCTGCTCATCGGCGCCGTCATCGCATTGATCTGGGCGAACACCGGATGGTCGGATTCCTACCACGCCCTGCGGGAGACCCGTATCGGTCCGGCGTCATGGCACCTGGACCTGTCCCTGGGCACCTGGGCGGCCGACGGACTGCTCGCCGTGTTCTTCTTCGTCGTCGGCGTCGAACTCAAACGGGAATTCGTCGAAGGCAGTCTGCGGGACCTGCGGCGTGCCGCCATGCCGGTGACCGCCGCCCTGGGAGGCATGATCGTCCCGGCCGTGATCTTCGCCGTCATCAATCTTCGTGGTGGCGCCGACGCGTTGAACGGATGGGCGGTCCCGACGGCCACCGACATCGCGTTCGCCGTAGCGATTCTCGCCGTCATCGGTAGTCATCTCCCGTCGGCGCTGCGAACGTTCCTGCTCACCCTCGCCGTGGTCGACGACCTGCTCGCCGTGACTGTGATCGCGGTCTTCTACACCGACGAGGTGAACCTGCTCTACCTGGGCGGGGCGCTGATCCCGTTGGCGCTGTTCGGCATCGCGCTCCGACGCGGCTTCGGTGCCTGGTGGCTCCTGGCGTCGTTGGCGGCAGTGACCTGGTGGCTGGTCCACGAATCCGGTGTGCACGCGACCATCGCCGGTGTACTGCTCGGCTTCGCGGTTCCCGTCGCCCGGCAGGTGGGGGACCGCACGATTCCGGTCGCCGAGCACCTCGAACACCGGATCCGGCCGCTGTCCGCCGGAATTGCCGTGCCGGTCTTCGCCTTCTTCGCCGCCGGCGTCACCGTCGGCGGATTCACCGGCCTGGCGAACGCCCTCACCGATCCCATCTCCGCCGGGGTGATCGCCGGTCTGGTCGTCGGCAAGGTCGTCGGAATCTTCGGGGTCAGCTACCTGGTGGCGCGCTTCACCCGAGCACATCTCGACGACGAGCTGAGTTGGGTGGACGTGCTGGGTGTGTCCCTGCTCGGTGGTATCGGCTTCACGGTGTCCCTGCTCATCGGCGACCTCGCTTACGGTGCAGGCACCGTCGCAGCCGATCACGTGAAGGTGGCCGTGCTGTGCGGATCGTTGCTCAGCGCCGCTCTGGCCTCGACTGTTCTCGTCGCCCGTAACCGTGCCTACCGCAGGATCACGGCAGCCGAGCGGGTCGACGAGGACGGCGACGGGATTCCCGACGTTTATCAGCGATGAGCGAGAGCTCGGATCGCGGTCGGGACGGTGGGCCGTGGTGGGTCCAGCCGACCGTGCGGTCACCGCAGGCTCTGCTGACGTGTGTCTTCTGGCCGGTCGCCGTGATGCTCGTCGTCCATCGCACGGTGATCCGCGCCGTGGACGGTGCGCGCACGGACGACTTCACTGGCGTCTACCGCGCAGCCGTCGCCTTCTGGAACCGTGAACCGGTCTACACAGCGACGTACGAACACGTCGACCCGCACTACCTCTACCCGCCGTCGGGTTCGCTGCTGATCGCACCGTTCGCGGTCCTCGAACACGAACTCTCGCGATGGGCGTTCATCGGGGTCAACGCGGCGGCCGTCCTCGTCGCCGTGTATCTCGTCGTGCGGATGTTCGGGTACACGGCGCGATCGGCGGTGTTCCCGATCGCGGTGACGGTCGCCTTCGCGTCCGAATCGGTGATCAACACCCTGGTGTTCACCAACATCAACGGGGTGATCCTGCTCGGCCAGGTGGCGTTCCTGACGCTGTTGCTGGCGCGGCGGGACCTCTGGGCGGGCGCGGCGATCGGGGTGACCTTCGCGATCAAACCGATTCTCGCGCCGTTGCTGTTGCTTCCCGTGCTGCGCCGCCAGAGCAAGGTTCTCCTGACCGCCGCATTGGTGCCGGTCGGGCTCACCGCATTGGCGTGGCCGTGGGCTGCGGATCCGTGGCAGTTCGTCGAACGCACCGTTCCGTATCTGTTGCAGTCCCGCGACTACTTCAACAGTTCGATCACCGGCAATGGCACCTACTACGGTCTGCCCGAACCACTGATCCTCGCGCTGCGCATCGGTTTCGCGTTCCTCGCCGCGGCCACGATGTATCTGCTCCACCGCTACCACCGGCACGACGAGGTGTTCTTCGTCGTCACCGGTGCCGGCGTGCTGATGACCGCGTCGTTCCTGCTCGGTTCGCTCGGGCAGATGTACTACTCGATGCTCCTGTTCCCGTTGCTCATGAGCGTGGTCCTCCCACAGTCCGTGATGCGGAACTGGCCGGCCTGGCTGGCGGTGTACGGCTTCCTCAGTGCCGACGAATGGTACTCGGGCAGATGGGTGGAGGCGGGACGGTATGCCGAGTACATGCGCCCTACCTGGGGGTGGTCGCTGCTGCTCATCGTGGTACTCGCGGTGCTGGTCGATCGCCGACGATCCGCACGCGTCCCCGAACCGGTCACAGACCCTTCGGTGGACATCGCCCGAGTCGGACGTCAGAACGCGTCGGCGCCGAAACTCTGAGTGTAGTAACCGCGGATGTGCTCGACGATGCGCTTGCGGGCGAGCGTGGCATCGCCGGCGCGGACCGCGTCGACGAGACCACGGTGCTCGTGACGCAGCCGCACGCAGGTCATGGGCCAGTCGGTACTTGGTGCGCCCGCGAGGACGTAGCTCTCGATGGAGTCGCGCAGACCGGCCATCATCGCCGCGACGACGAGGTTGCCCGCCGCGTCGGCCATCGCGACGTGGAACTGGGCATCGAGAACCAGGAACTCGGGTGCGGCCAACTCCGGATCGTCCATCGCGTCCAAGAGTTCCTCGGCCTGGATGAGTTCCGGTGCCGGGGTCCGGTCGGCCAGAGTCTGCATCACTTCCGTCTCGAGCACCAGGCGCGTGCGGACGATGTCGGAGACCGGGAAGTTCTGCGCGGCGACCTGCAGGCGCATGAGCATCGACATCCCGCCGGTGGGTCGCGAGACGATCATCGCGCCGGCGTTCGGCCCGGATCCGGTGTGGGTGCTGAGCAGACCGAGGGCTTCCATCACCCGCAGCGCCTCACGAACAGAGGACCGGCCGACGCCGAGTTGTGCGGCGAGCGTGCGCTCCGGGGGCAGACGCTGGCCCGGGCCGAGTTCTCCCGTGACCAGCATCTGCTCCAAGTGGTTGAGCACCTGCTCCCACGCACGACCCTCGGACGACGACATGACTTCAGAGCCTAGTCGATTCCGGATCAGGGAAGCATCCAGGACAACACCGGGGTGGACTGCAGGTAGACCAGCACACAGAGGATGACGAGCATCGCGATGCTGTAGCCGATCACCTTGCGCAGCAACACCGATTCGCTGCCCGGCCGATCGACTGCGGTGGCAGCGATGGTGAGATTCTGCGGGCTGATCAGCTTGCCGACCACACCACCGGAGGTGTTCGCCGCGACCAGCAGAGTCGGGTCGATGCCGGCGGTCTGCCCGGCGGCCTGCTGAAGGCGGGCGAACAGGGCGTTGGCGGAGGTGTCCGAGCCTGTGACGGCGGTGCCGAGCCAACCGAGGATCGGGGAGAACAGGGCGAAGATCGCGCCGGTTCCGGCGAGCCACGTGCCGATCGCGACGGTTTGGCCGGACTGATTCATCACGTAGCTCAGACCCAGGACGGTGGCCACCGTGGCGATGGCGAGCTTCATCCTCACGACGGTGGTGCCGAAGGTGGCCGCGGCCCGGCGGACGGTCAGCGGGAACATGCCACCGCTGTCCCACCGTGCGTAGACGAGGGTGACGATCGCGCCGCTGAGCAGCAGCAGTGTTCCCGGCGACGACAGCCACGAGAACGTGTAGACCGCGCTGCTCGATGCGTCGCCGTTGCCCGTGATCAGATTGCCGTACAGGCCGGGCCACTTGATCTTGACGTCGGTGGCGGCGAGACGCTCCGGCAGATCGACACCGACGGTCCACAGCTTCGCGATACCGAACACCGTGATGACCAGTAGATACGGGAACAGGGCCATGACGACGCGCGAAGCGGTCAGCGATTCGTCGGCGACGGGACGCTGCGGAGCGTGAGCGCCTCCGGGTCCCTCCTTGCCGGCCTGGACCGCGACGGCATCGGTGCGGGTGCGGGTGCGTGATAGTTGGTCCTCGGGGGTCCGCGGCTTCCAGACCTGGAGCATGAGCACGGCTGCGGTGAGGCCGGCGAGCGAGGCGACGACATCGGTGAGTTCGTACGAGAAGTGGCTCGAGCACCAGAACTGGGCGAGTGCGAAGGTCGTGCCGGTGACCAGTGCGATCGGCCAGGCCTGCCGGACACCGCGACGACCGTCGACGAGGAAGAGCAGCAACAGCGGCACGAAGAGCGCCAGGACGGGTGTCTGACGGCCGACGACGGCAGCGATCTCGGTGGCGGGGATGTCGGTCAGGGCGCCGGCGGTGGTGATCGGGATGGCCATGGCGCCGAAGGCGACCGGTGCGGTGTTGGCGATCAGGACCGTGACCGCGGCCCGCAGGGCGGGCATACCGAGGGTGACGAGCATGGCGCCGGTGATCGCGACGGGTGCGCCGAATCCGGCGAGTGCTTCGAGCATGCCGCCGAAACAGAAAGCGATGAGCATCGCCTGGATCCGCATGTCGCCGTGACCGATCGAGTTGAAGATGCGCCGTAGATCCTCGAACCGGCCACTGACGACGGTGAGTTCGTAGAACCAGATCGCGGTGATCACGATCCACATCACCGGGAAGAGCCCGAAGGTGATGCCCTGCAGGGCGGACAGGCCGGCCAGCGGCGCGGGCATGTCGAAACCGATGATCGCGACGACGAGCGCGACGACGAGGGCACCGAGTCCGGAATACCAGGCCTTGAGTTTGAAGCCGGCGAGCAGGACGAAGAAGGTCAGCAGCGGCGCAAGGCCCACGAGAGCCGATGCGGTGAGGCTGCCTGCGATGGCGTCAGTGGCGGGAGTGAATGTCACCGCCGATATACGGGTTGCCACACGAAACTCCTGTGGTTGCGCCGCTGTCGGCGGCGGATGTGATTTCGACCGATGTGGTCAGACCACGTGAAGGTACACCATGGTCCGCGTCACAGTCGACCCCCTGACGGAATGTGCAGTCGATATCCGAAAATGTGCGGCGCATCTCCGGAACGTGTGGTTCAATGTGGTCAGACCACACCCCCGATGCGGAGATCTCCATGCGAATCGCCCTGTTCGCGACGTGCCTCGGCGACACGATGTTCCCGAAGGCCGTTTCGGCCACCGCCCTGCTCCTCACCCGGCTCGGGCACGACGTCGTCTTCCCCGAACGCCAGACCTGCTGCGGCCAGATGCACGTCAACACCGGTTACCAACCCGACGCGCTGCCGCTCGTCGAGAACTACGTCGACGCCTTCGACGACACCAGTATCGACGCCGTCGTCGCCCCTTCCGGATCATGCGTCGGATCCGTTCGCCACCAGCACGAAATCGTCGCTTCCCGTTACGGTTCCGCGTCGTTGTGCGGGCGGGTCGACACCGTCAAGGCCAAGACGTACGAGTTGTCCGAATTCCTCGTCGACGTCCTCGGCGTCACCGACGTCGGCGCCTACTTCCCCCACCGGGTGACCTATCACCCCACCTGCCACTCGCTGCGGATGCTGCGAGTGGGGGAGAAGCCGCTCCAGCTGTTGCGGGCCGTGCGCGAGATCGACCTCGTCGAACTGCCCGAGGCCGACTCGTGCTGCGGGTTCGGCGGCACCTTCGCGATCAAGAACGCCGAGACCTCCACCGCGATGCTCGCCGACAAGCTGAACAATGTCGCCGCCACCGGTGCCGAATACTGCAGCGCCGGCGACTCGTCGTGCCTGATGCACATCGGTGGCGGTCTCACACGACTGCGCACCGGTACCCGCACCATCCACCTCGCCGAGATCCTCGCCTCCGTGGAACCGGCCGTCGCCCCCAAGGGAGTGCCCGCGTGACCGCACTCGGTATGCCCGTCGTCCCGCCGCGTGGATCCGGAAATCTGCGCGGCATCAGGAAGTTTCCCGACGCAGCGCACCAGGAACTCGCGAACCCGCAGTTGCGCCGCAACATCGGCAAGGCCACCCACACGATCCGTGCCAAGCGACTGGACGTCACCGGGGAACTGCCCGACTGGGAGCAACTGCGCGACGCCGGCGCCGCCATCAAGACCGACGTGCTCAACCGCCTCCCGGAGTTGCTCACCCAGCTCGAGGAGGCGGTGACCGCGCGCGGCGGCGTGGTGCACTGGGCGGCCGACGCCGCCGAGGCCAACGCCATCGTCACCGACCTGATCCGGAAGACGGGATCCGACGAGGTCATCAAGGTCAAATCGATGGCCACCCAGGAGATCGGACTCAACGAGCACCTCGAGGAACAAGGGATCGCGGCCTACGAGACCGACCTCGCCGAGCTCATCGTCCAGCTCGGCCACGACAAGCCCTCGCACATCCTCGTGCCCGCCATCCACCGCAACCGCGCCGAGATCCGCGAGATCTTCCTGCGTGAGATGCCGGACGTCGACCCCGACCTCGACGACAACCCCCGCCATCTCGCAGCCGCGGCACGAAAATTCTTGCGACACAAGTTCATGACGGTGCCGGTTGCGGTGTCGGGCGCGAACTTCGGCATCGCCGAGACCGGCACCCTCGCCGTCGTCGAATCCGAGGGCAACGGCCGCATGTGCCTGACGCTGCCGCAGACGCTCATCACCGTCATGGGTATCGAGAAGCTGCTGCCCACCTTCCGCGACCTCGAGGTGTTCCTGCAGCTGCTGCCGCGCTCGTCGACCGGGGAGCGCATGAACCCCTACACCTCGATGTGGACCGGTGTCACCCCCGGCGACGGACCGCAGGAATTCCACCTCGTGCTGCTCGACAACGGCCGCACCGCCGCGCTCGCCGACGAGATCGGACGTGAAGCACTGCACTGCATCCGTTGCTCGGCCTGCCTGAACGTGTGCCCGGTCTACGAGCGCACCGGAGGCCACGCCTACGGCTCGACCTATCCGGGCCCGATCGGCGCCGTCCTCAGCCCGCAATTGGCCGGGATGGACGAACCCGACGACCCCAACGCCAGCCTGCCGTTCGCATCGAGCCTGTGCGGTGCCTGCTACGACGCCTGCCCCGTCAAGATCGACATCCCCTCGTTGCTGGTGGAACTGCGCCACCAGAAGGTCGAACACGCCCGCTTCGGACCCGAGGCCGCGGCGATGAAGGCAGCCTCGCTGGCCATGTCGACCTCACGACGCTGGACGGCCGCGCAGAAGGCCGCCGGGCTCGGCCGCGTCCTCGCCGGCAAGAAGGGAAAGATCACCCATCTTCCCGGTCCACTGGCCGGCTGGACAGACGCCCGCGACATGCCGGCCCCGCCGAAACAGACCTTCCGGCAATGGTGGGCATCCGACGAAGGACGTGCCGCGCTCGCGAAGGCACGCGAGGAAGGACAGCAGCGATGAGCAGTCGCGACGCGATTCTCGGCCGGATCCGTTCGGCGCAGACCCTGGCACCGCCGGTACCGGTCGAGGTACCGCGCGACTACCGTCTCGGACGCACCCTGCCGGACGCCGAACGCCGTGAGCTGTTGGTCGACCGACTGGTCGACTACAAGGCCCACGTGCACCAGAGCACGCCGGAGGATCTACCCGTCGTGCTGGCGAAGATTCTCACGGATCGGGGGGTGCGCCGCGTCGGGATCCCGGAGGGCCTGGAACGCTCGTGGATGGCGGAGTTCGGTGGCGAGGTGGTGGTCGACTCCACCGACCGACCTGCAGCCGACCTCGGTGATCTCGACGGGGTCGTCACCGGCTCTGCGGTCACCTGCGCCGAGACGGGCACGATCTTCCTCGACGGCAACCCCGACCAGGGGCGACGCGCGCTGACACTGGTCCCCGACCTGCACGTGTGTGTGGTGGCGATGGGCGACGTCGAGGTGGGAGTGCCCGAAGCGCTGGCCCGGCTCGTCCCGGAGCGGCCGATCACGATGATCAGCGGACCGTCCGCGACGTCGGACATCGAACTCGAACGCGTCGAGGGCGTGCACGGCCCCCGCACACTGGAGGTGGTGATGGTCGGATGACCATGCTGACCGAGCGTGTCCGGCCGCGACTCGGATGGCAACAGCATGCCAACTGCCGGACCTCCGACGAGTACTTCTTCTTCGCCCCGGAGGGCGAACCACCGAACATCCGCAGGCGGCGCGAGGTCGTCGCGAAGCGCATCTGCGCGAACTGCCCGGTGCTGGCCGAGTGCCGCACCCACGCGATACTCAGCGGCGAACCGCACGGAGTGTGGGGTGGACTGTCGGAACACGAACGGCTGCAACATCTCAACCACTGACCGCACACGATCTTCGGTGTTTCCGACCTCGAGAACTGCGCGGCCGCAGGTGGCGTCCCGTGCCTGATGAAGGGCAACACGTTCACTGTCTGCGGCTTCACTCGCGGGCACCTCGTATGGGTGCCGCAGCTCGCCGTCAACATTTTCGGGTACAACGCCGGATCGTGGCGCACCGATCGGCATCCCCGCGGTTCCTGGTGGATACAACCGGGGACGGTCGCGCGGACAACATGGGGTTCGGCAGCGCCGGTGTGTGGCTGCACAGATCGTGACCGTATTCGAACGACGGGTTCCGGCCGGTGCGTCGCATCGGCCGGAACCGCTCATCTCAGGTTCATGGTTGCCCCGATTCGAACGTGAGGACCTGGTGAGCGAGAAACGGAAACCCGCGAGGGCGGTAGTCCCTCGCGGTGTCGGTGTCCTCCTCGTAGGAATGGAATCAGGTACCGATGATCGACGACGGTTCGCTCACAGTGCGTCCTGACGGGTCCGTGGTGGGTGATCAGCCGACGCGGTCCAGGATTGCGCCGATCTGATCGAGAAGCGACCGGAGCGAGGCGATCTGACGTCGCAGCTCGTCCACCTCGCCGTCGAGTGACACAAGTGCCGAGGTATCGGCTCGTGTCCCGCCGTTGCCGGACGGACCGAGCGCGAGTGGGTCCGTCTGGGCCGGGTCCATCGCCCCGAGCAGGAACGGCGCACGCGGTCCTTCCAGGTACGCCCGCATGCGGAGCGACTGCCCGGAGGTGAACATGAGCATCGCATCGCCGTCGTCGCCCCAGATGCGGCGTAGGCTCAACCAGCGACCGATCTCGTATGTCGCGGTGCGACCGAGATGGAAGGGAGGTCGCGCTGTGCCGGTGGTCCCGAAGCACGAGTGGGCGATGACGACACCGGCGGTCGCTGTCGGTCGGCCGGGGAACTGGGCGTAGTTGAGGATCTGGGACGGCGACGCGGGATCATGCGCGACGTGAACGACGACCGGAATGCTCCCGACACCTGTCGGGGCCGGTGCGCGCTGTCCTGTCCGGCGTTCCGCAGACCTCGCGGGTCGATGGGGAGTCCAGGTCGGCCATGACGGATCCTCTCCTGCTCCGGAAGCGGCATCGAATGAAGCATCACCCTCGGTGCTGCGGAACCATGCGTAGCGGACTACTCGATGGGCGCAGCCATGACCGCCCTGATGGTTCCGGCCTACTTCTATCTCGAGACGGTCCGCGGATTCTCACCCACGAAAGCCGCCCTGATCTTCGCCCCGATGGCGATCGTCACCGGTCTCACCGCACCGCTCATCGGTAAGTTCTCCGACCGGATGCCGCCCCGGGTGCTGCCCACCGTCGGCTTCACGCTCTTCTCCGCGACGATCTTCGGCTTCGCGGTGCTCATGACGCCGGACAGCCCCATCGTGCTGTTCCTGCTCATCGCCGGTATCGCCGGCATGTCCAACTCGTGCATCTGGGCACCGCTGGCCTCCACCGCCACGCACAACCTGCCCATCCATCAGGCGGGCGCCGGTGCCGGCATCTACAACACCACCCGCCAGGTCGGTTCGGTGCTGGGCAGCGCCGCGATCGGTGCCTTGATCTCGTCCTTGATGGCCGCGCAAGGACTCGGTGAGGTGCAAGCCGGTGAAGGCGGCGGAGCCACGATGGGAGCCGGTCTCCCGGAGCAGATCGCCGAGAAGTTCAGCACCGCGCTGAGCCAGTCGATGCTGCTGCCCGCGTCGGTTCTGATCATCGGGATCGTGGCGTCGGCGATGTTCGTCGGTCACGCATCGTCGCAGCGGAAGGCGCAGGCCGGAGCTTCGCCGGATCGCGCAGAGGTCACCGGCTGAGCCGGGTTCGTATGTAGTGGCCGGTCGCCACGAACGGAAGAACGCTCCCACCGAGCAGGACTCGGTGGGAGCGTTCTCGCATGCTGAGGGTGTGGTCAGCCGTAGTGGCAGACGTAGCTGACGGCCTCGGTGACCTCGATGTCGAACGACGAGTCGCCGGGCACCGAGAAGGAGTCGCCTGCACCGTAGGAGGTCCAGTCCTCGCCGCCGGCCAATCGGACGCGGCACGCGCCGCTGTGCAGCTCCATGACCTCCGGTGCAACGGTGCCGAAGTTCAGGGTCGCGGGAAGGATCACGCCGGCCGACTTGCGGGTTCCATCCGCCAGATGGAAGTTGTGGCTGACGCACTTGCCGTCGAAGTAGACGTTGGCACGCGGGTCGAGCGTCACGTTGGCGTAGGTCGAAGTCGGCTCACTCATGGGCTGGAGCGTAGCGAGGCGGGTGCAGGTCGCCGGTCGTCGGGGTCGGTGTGCGCACGTCCGTCGCGAGGTGTATCTCAGGGGACCTTCACGGAGTCGACGATGTCGAGGTCCTCGAGCTGGTCACGGTGCAGGAGGAACTGGCGCGGATCGGAGCCGATCTCGCCGACCGCTACGCCCGCTGACCGCAGATGGCGTTCGACGGGAGGCTCACAATGCAGAAGTGAGGCTCACAACCCGGGTCGACCACCAGGGTTGTGAGCCTCGCTTTTCGGTTGTGAGCCTTCTGCGGGATGCGATTTCCGGCGCGTCCTCGCGGCGCGAGCGACACGTGCGCGATTGCCGCACACGTCACTGCACCAGTGCTGACGTGCGTTGAGTCGGGTGAAGTACAGCACGCACCGTGGTGCCTCGCACTTGCACAGCAAGGTTGCCGCGTGACCGGTTACCGCTGTGATTGCGGATACAGCGATTTCGGCGACCAATTCCTCGAACGGGTCGTGGGAGTCCGTGGTCCAGCGGACGTGGAGGCGATCGTCACCGACAACGATGCCGGGAGTGATGCGTGTGCGATCGAGCACCGTGCGCAGGTGGGCCGCTGCCTGGGCCGGATCACCGTCGAGCGTGTCGCGGTAGACGGAGCCGAGCGTGTCGCGGAGTTGTCGGAGTTGCGCGAGCTGGTCCTCGGTCGGTGTGAAAGGTGATCGAGGGAAGCTGATCTCTTCATTCAGTGTCTGCATCCACGCGTGGGCCCGGTCGGGCGAGTCGAACAGGTCGGTGATGCCGCGACCGTCGTAGTAGCGGCTGCTCAGGAAATTGGTGGACGGTGGTTCGAGCGGCCGGACCAGGACGCCGTTCTCGATGTACTGCGTCCGCATGGTCGGTCCTCTCCCGATCGGGTTCTGCGTGCATTCGTGCTTGCAATGTACTTCAATCTATCCCTAGAGTCTCGGCTAATGCATTAACGATTAGTTAGGAGTTCGGATGTTCTCCCAGCAGGCCCCAGTCGCCGATTCGTCGCCGTCCATGTCGTCCCCTCCCGTCCTCGACGCGGCTCGTCGTCCCTGGTGGAGGTCCTCCGCGTCGCCACGACCGGCCCTGCGCACGGTCGCACTCGCACTGATTGCTGCGGCCCTCGGGCTTCTGGGGCTCGCCGCACTGACCGAGGTGACAGGAAGTCCGTTCCTCATCCCCTCGATGGCGGCCAGCATGGCCCTGGTCGTGGGGGCGCCGAAACTTCCGTTGTCCCAACCTCGCAACGTGGTCGGCGGCCAAATCATCTCTGCCGCAGTCGGCGCTTCGGTCGGACTGCTGGGCCAATCGTTGTGGCTCGGCGCGCTCGCCGGCGCCCTGGCTCTGGCTGCGATGATGCTGGCTCGTGTGCCACATTCCCCGGCGGCGGCGACTGCGGTCATCGGGACCACCGCGACAACAGTCCCCAGCTGGGAGTTCATTCTCCTTGCAGGATCCGCTGCCGCGGTGCTCGTACTCGTCGGCCTTGTCGTCAACCGCCTGAACGGCGCTCCCGAGTACCCGCTGTACATCTGGTAGACGGACGGTGCCGGGGCCGACCCAGGGACGGGTCGATCAGTACTTTGGCTTGGTCCTGGGGAGTGCGCAGGGCCTCGAATGTGGAGGGCACATCGTGTAAGCCGACAGTCCCGGTGACCATCGCTGTTGCGTCGACTTTGCCCTCGGCGAGCAGATGCAAGGTATCGCGGAACTCCAGAGGCGTGTAGGCGAAGACGAATCGCAGATCGATCTCTTTGCCGGTGGCCAACATCGGCCGGAACCGGTCGGTGCCCATGCACACCCCGGCCACTACGACACGGGAATGGAACGGTGCCGATGTCAGGACCGAGTCGAGCATGCCCGGGGTGCCGACGCATTCGAAAATGACCGGACGCTTCGGTGTGGTCGTGCCGAGCTTCTCAGCGATGCGGTAGAGCGGCACCCATCCGGGTAGACGCCGTAACTTCTCCATGGAAGTCGTACCCAGCTCGTAGAGTTCGGTACCTGACGTCACTCCAGGTGCTGCCGCATACGGCGAATTTTGCGTGGGGTCGACGACGAGGGTCGCGCCGCATCGTCGGGCGAGTTCTCGGCGGCCCGGAGACGGGTCGCTAGCGACGATCGTTTCCACCCCTTGCGCCTTCAGGTGGCACACGATCGCTAGACCTACCGGACCGCAACCGACCACGATGGCGGTATCACGACGCGAGATGTCGCTGCGCCGTACGGCGTGGAGCGCGACAGCCATGGGTTCGGTCAGTGCCGCGATGTCGGAACTCAGACCATTGGGTACCACGAAACTAAGTGCAGCCTCTGCCAATACCTGTTCTGCGTAGGCTCCCGGCGCTGCCGGGGACAGACCTGTCATGTGCACACCGTTGCGGTCCCGCAGCAGCGGGAACGATACGACCCTGGAGCCCCGTTTGAACCGTCCACTTACGCCGCGGCCACGCTCGGCCACCTCACCGCAGAACTCATGCCCGAAGACGAACGGCATGTCGCTGCCGGCAGCATGTTTGACACCGAGTGCAGACATCGCCTCTGTCAGCTCGTCGATGTGGTCTCTTGCGTGCAGATCCGATCCACAGATGCCGCAACGCACAACGTCGAGGAGCAATTGTCCTCGGTTGGGTCCGGGGGTAGGGATGTCGACGACCGACAGCGTCGCGCGATGGCAACTGACGGCCTTCATCGGTGCAACCTGGACTCTGCGATGGTTCCGCGATGCGGCATAAGGACGGCGGTCCGGAATGCATCCAGGCGACTTCTGCGTGGCGCAAAGGCGTCCGATACTTCGGCCGACTCCAGGGCACGCGCGAGAAGTTTCCCTCCCTCGACCGCCACATCCATCACCTACCTGATGCGCAGCATGATTCTGAAGTATCAAATGAGATGAAGTAGCTGTCAATGGTGACTCTGCGCTGCATCGTCCCTACGGTGACGAGAGAGGAGGAACGGCGCAGGGGCTGTGCATCGATCAGTCGGCGACGCGTTTACGTGGCCGGCCACGCCGCGCCGTCTTCTTGACCGGGGCTCTTCGTCGCGGCTCGGTTTGCTGCGGCTCGCCTTCGTCCTCGTCTTCACCCGGGTCCTCATCCGAACCTTCGGCGGTGTCCGCTTCCTCGTCCGGCTCCTCGTCCGGTTCCTCGTCCTCCTCCTCGTCCGCATCGGCTTTTGGGCTGTCGGATGGTGCGTCGCGCCAACTGAATTCGACCTCGATCTCGACCTGGTCGCCGTCCACCTCGATTTCGAGTTCCCATTCGAGTCGGTCGGCGACGACGAGCGAAATGGTGTCACCGCCCGAGTCCAGTTCCACTTCGGATCCCGTCGCCAAGGCGCGGCCGAGTGCGATCAACCGCTCGGACGCCTGCTTGCGGGAAAGTTCGGCCTTCTGCTTGATCTCCAGCTTCGGCACGGCAACTCCTGACCTCGGTGAAGTATGCATCCACGGTATCTGCCGCGAGGTAGGCAGGAGTCGTGAACGAGGAGCCGTGACGATTTCGACGTTCGTCGTCCGGGCCAGTTACGTGCACGCAACCGATCGCGGCGAAAGTACGTCCGAGCAGGATTAGACTCACCGGTGTCGCAGGCCTGCCGATGATGTCGGGCCCGGTGCCTTGCCGGCGCCGGTTCGTGTGGCGATGGTTCTGTTCGTGTTGTGACGGTCGACGGTGCGGTCGGTGGTTCTTCTGTCAGGAGTTGTCATGGCCCGTTCCGTTCGAGATGAAGAAGGCCGTTCGTCGGCCGATGAGGTGACGCTGCACGACCTCGAGATGGTGGTGCAGGCACTGACCGGCCGAGGTGCGGACGCAGATGTCGTCGAGTTCGGGAGCAGTCGAGGAGCCGCAGAACCGTCCGGGCAATCCGACGTGCCGGATGGGAGGAGTCGTCGCCGCACACAGCGGTGAGCCCGTTATCGGCGGTGAGGGGTACGACCAGGAGCCGCGCGAAACAGTCATGAGTGCTTGCTCCGAGAGCAGCGACATGTGACGCTGACCACATGGTGGAGTCGCGTGAGCTTCTCGACGATCTCTGTCCGCTCGTTCCACAGCGGCCAGGACGCACGGTCCAGGAGCGGATCGCGTGAGCCGCGTCGTGCGAATCGCCAACTGCTCCGGTTTCTACGGCGACCGTCTGTCGGCGATGCGCGAGATGCTCGAAGGCGGCGAACTGGACTATGTGACCGGTGACTACCTCGCCGAACTGACGATGCTCATCCTCGGTCGCGACCGTCTGAAGAATCCGGAACTCGGCTACGCCAAGACGTTCCTGCGGCAGGCCGAGGACTGCATGGGGCTCGCTCTCGACAAGGGGGTGCGGATCGTCGCGAACGCCGGTGGTCTCAACCCCGCGGGTCTGGCTTCGGCGCTGCACACGGTTGCGGATCGGCTCGGTCTGTCACCACGCATCGCCCACGTCGAAGGCGACGATCTCCTCACTCGCATCGACGAGTTCGGTTTCGTCGCCGACCCGCGCCCGCTCACCGCGAACGCATATCTCGGTGCGTGGGGCATCGTGCGGTGCCTCGATGCCGGAGCCGACATCGTCGTGACCGGACGCGTCACCGACGCTTCGGTGATCGTCGGTCCCGCCGCCGCCCACTTCGGTTGGGCACCCGATGACTTCGACGCACTCGCGGGTGCTGTTGTCGCCGGGCACGTCATCGAATGTGGTACCCAGGCGACCGGCGGAAACTATGCATTCTTCGTCGAACTCGACGACCTCGTCCGCCCCGGATTTCCCATCGCCGAGATCGAGGCGGACGGCGCGGCGACGATCACCAAGCACCCGGGTACGGGAGGAGCCGTCACCATCGGCACGGTCACCGCACAACTGCTGTACGAGGTGACGGGCGGACGCTACGCGAACCCCGATGTCACCGCGCGCATCGACACCGCCACGCTGAGCCGGGAAGCACCCGATCGTGTCCGCATCACCGGCGTGAAGGGCGAGCCGCCCCCACCGACTCTGAAGGTGTGCCTCAACGCGCTCGCCGGGTTCTACAACGAGGTCGTCTTCGTCCTCACCGGACTGGACATCGACGCGAAGGCCCAGTTGGTGCGATCTCAGATGGAATCGAATCTGCCGAGGCGGCCTGCCGAACTCGAATGGACTCTCGCTCGCACCGACCATGCCGATGCCGACACGGAGGAAACCGCGAGCGCTCTGCTGCGCTGCACTGCGCGCGATTCCGATCCCGACGTCGTCGGACGCGCATTCACCTCCACGGCGGTCGAGTTCGCCCTCGCAAGCTCTCCCGGGTTCTTCGTCACCGCTCCGCCCGGCCCGGGCACCGCCTACGGTGTCTACACGGCCGAGTACGTCGAGGCGACCCGCGTGCCGCACATTGCAGTGTTGCCAGACGGCACCCGCGTCGACATCCCGGCCGCGGTGACCACCCGGACCCTCGAACCGTTGCCGGACCCGAGTGTGCCCGCGCCGCTGTCGCCCGGACAGACTTGTCGCGTTCCGCTCGGCACGATCGCCGGTGCCCGCAGCGGCGACAAGGGCGGTGACGCCAACATCGGGTTGTGGGTCCGATCCGACGACGAATGGCAATGGCTTGCAAACACTCTCACCGTCGACACGCTGAAGGACCTGCTCCCCGAGATCGAACCCTTGCCTGTCACACGTCATCTGCTCCCGAACCTGCGGGCCGTGAACTTCGTAATCGAGGGAATCCTCGGTCGTGGCGTCGCCTCCCGTGCCCGCTTCGACCCCCAGGCCAAGGGCCTCGGTGAATGGTTGCGCGCCCGATACCTCGACATCCCCACCGTCCTGCTGGAGAAGCACACGTGAGCACCTTGATCTCGACCCTGGATGCCGGCTCCACCGAATACGGCGCAGCCGCCGATACAATGCGTGCTCGCCTGGCCGAACTCGACACAGAACACGGCAAGGCCCTCGCCGGCGGGGGAGAAAAGTACGTCCGGCGACACCACGACCGAGGCAAGTTGCTTGCGCGGGAGAGGATCGAACTGCTCCTCGACCCCGACTCGCCGTTCCTCGAGCTCTCACCGCTCGCGGCCTGGGGCACCGAGTTTCCCGTCGGCGGCAGCGTCGTCACGGGCATCGGTGTGGTCGAAGGCGTCGAATGTGTCATCGTGGCCACCGACCCCACCGTGCGCGGGGGAACCAGTAACCCGTGGACGCTCCGCAAGACGTTGCGTGCCGACGACATCGCCCTGCAGAACCGGATGCCGCTGATCTCCCTCGTCGAATCCGGCGGCGCGGATCTGCCCACGCAAAAAGAAGTGTTCATTCCCGGTGGCCGGCTCTTCCGCGATCTGACCCGGTTGTCGGCGGCAGGTATCCCCACGATCGCGGTGGTCTTCGGCAATTTGACCGCCGGCGGCGCATACATCCCCGGCATGTCCGACCACGTCGTGATGATCGAGAAGCGGTCGAAGGTGTTTCTCGCCGGCCCGCCGCTGGTGAAGATGGCCACCGGTGAGGAATCCGACGACGAGTCGCTCGGCGGCGCCGAGATGCACGCGCGTATCTCGGGTCTGGCCGACCACTTCGCGGTCGACGAACAGGACGCGGTGCGCATCGGTCGCAGCATTGTGCGGCGCCTCAACTACCGCAAGGCCGGCCCTGCACCCCGGACGGACGTACGCGAACCGCGGTACGACGCCGAGGAGCTGCTCGGGATCGTCCCTGAGGATCTTCGGCAACCCTTCGATCCGCGTGAGGTCATCGCCCGCGTCGTCGACGATTCCGACTTCGACGAGTTCAAACCGCTCTACGGGTCGTCGCTCGTGACCGGCTGGGCACAGGTGCACGGCTATCCGGTCGGGATTCTCGCCAACGCGCGCGGCGTGCTGTTCAACGAGGAATCGCAGAAGGCAGCCCAGTTCATCCAACTCGCGAACCGTGCCGATACGCCGCTGTTGTTCCTGCACAACACCACCGGGTACATGGTCGGTCGGGAATACGAGGAACGCGGCATGATCAAGCACGGGGCGATGATGATCAACGCGGTCGCCAACTCCACGGTGCCGCACATCTCCATCCTCATCGGCGCGTCCTACGGCGCCGGTCACTACGGCATGTGCGGACGTGCCTTCGATCCGCGGTTCCTGTTCGCGTGGCCCAGCGCCAAGTCTGCGGTCATGGGCGGTGCCCAACTGGCCGGGGTCATCTCTCTCGTCGGACGCGCTGCCGCGCAGGCACGCGGCCAGGACTTCGACGAGGCCGCCGACGAGGCGATGCGCGCGGCCGTCGAGAACCAGATCGAAGCCGAATCGCTGCCGATGTTCCTGTCCGGTCGTCTCTACGACGACGGCATCATCGACCCCCGCGATACCCGCACTGTGCTGGGACTGTGCTTGTCGGCTGTTGCCACCGCCCCGATCACAGGTGCCGAATCCTTCGGCGTCTTCCGGATGTGAGGTTCCCGTGACCGAATCGACCATCACCACGGTGCTCGTGGCGAATCGCGGGGAGATCGCCCGCCGCGTGTTCGCGTCGTGCCGTCGGGCCGGACTCGGGGGGATCGCGGTGTTCTCCGATGCCGACGCGAACAGTCCGCATGTCGGCGACGCCGATGCCGCCGTGCGACTTGCGGGAGTCACCCCTTCCGAGACCTACCTCGACGGGAAGAAGATCGTCGCGGCAGCGTTGGCGACGGGCGCCGACGCGGTCCATCCGGGTTACGGATTCCTTTCCGAGAACGCACGATTCGCGCGCGAAGTGCTCGAGGCGGGGTTGATCTGGATCGGACCGCGCCCGGAGTCGATCGAACGGATGGGCTCGAAGGTCGAGGCCAAGAAGATCATGACCGACGCCGGCGTCCCTGTTCTCGCCGAACTCGACCCCGCCGACATCACCGACGCCGACCTCCCGGTGCTCGTCAAGGCCTCCGCCGGCGGTGGAGGGCGCGGAATGCGGGTGGTGCGGACATTGGCCGACCTGCAGGGGCAACTCGATGCTGCCCGCCGGGAGGCCGCGTCGGCGTTCGGCGACCCGACGGTGTTCTGCGAGCGGTATCTCGAGAACGGGCGGCACATCGAGGTCCAGATCCTCGCGGACCGCCACGGCACGGTGTGGGCGGTGGGCGAACGCGAATGCTCGATCCAACGTCGCCACCAGAAGGTGATCGAGGAAGCCCCCTCGCCGCTCGTCGACGCGATCGAGGGGATGCGTCCACGCCTGTTCGACGCCGCCCGGCGCGCCGCTCAGGCCATCGGGTACGAGGGCGCCGGCACCGTCGAGTTTCTCGCGGACCGCTCGGGGCGGTTCCACTTCCTGGAGATGAACACGCGCCTGCAGGTCGAGCATCCCGTCACCGAATGTACGACCGGGCTCGATCTCGTCGATCTCCAGTTCCGCATCGCCGACGGTGACCTCCTCGACCCCGAACCACCCCCGGTACACGGCCATTCCGTGGAGGCCAGGCTCTACGCCGAGGACCCGGCCCGGGACTGGCAACCGCAGTCCGGCACCGTGCACCGTTTCGCGCTGCCACAGGAGGTTCGCGAATTCGACGTGCTCCGGCACACCGGTGTGCGCGTCGATTCCGGTGTCCTCGCGGGATCGGAGGTCGGGGTCCACTACGACGCGATGCTCGCCAAGATCATCTCGTACGCACCGACCCGTGACCGCGCGGTGCGGCTGCTGGCATCGACGTTGACGCGCACCGAGATCCACGGCATCGTCACCAACCGCGACCTCCTCGTCGCGGTGCTGAAACATCCCGCCTTCCGTGCGGGGGAGACCGACACCGCCTTCTTCGACACCCACGGACTCACGGAACTGTCGGCACCGCTCGCCTCAGCGCACGCGGAAGCGGTGTCCGCGATCGCCGCTGCTCTGGCGGAGTCGGCCACCAATCGCACCGCTGCCACGGTGAATGCGGGACTGCCCTCGGGATGGCGGAATCTGCCCTCGCAGCCGCAGGCCACACGATTCACGGGCGTCCACAATGACCACGTGGTGCGTTACCGAGTCACCCGCGACGGTGTCCACGTCGACGGCCGTGACGACCTCGGTGTCGTCGGGTTCGCCCCGGATCGCGTGGTTCTGGACGTCGACGGTGTCCGCCGGCATTTTGTGGTGGCGCGATACGGCGACGCGGTACACGTCGACTCGTCGCTCGGACCGGTGCACTTGACCGCGGTGCCGCGTTTCGTGGACCCCACCGCCCGAATTGCTGCAGGATCACTGCTCGCACCCATGCCGGGATCGGTGATCCGGCTCGGCGCTGTCGTCGGCGATGTGGTGGAAGCGGGGAGGCCGCTCGTGTGGCTCGAAGCGATGAAGATGGAGCACACCGTCACCGCACCCACTGCCGGCACGCTCACGACGCTCGCCGTCGAAGTCGGCGATCAGGTCGCCGTCGGCACCGTCCTCGCTGTCGTCACCCCGCACGACGTGTCCGCACCGGTCGAGAGCCCCGACAGCGAAGGGGGCCACCACATCGAGGAGTTGTCATGACCGAACCCGATCCGGTGGTGGTGCGCTACGTCGTCGACCACGGCGCTGCGACACTGACCCTCGACTCCCCGCACAACCGCAACGCCCTGTCCGTACCGCTGCTGACCCAATTGAGCCGCGGACTCGTCGACGCGGCCGCCGACCCCGCCGTCCGCGCGGTCATCCTCGCCCATACCGGTGGAACATTCTGTGCCGGAGCGGATCTGAGCGGCTCTTCCGGATCCGCGCAGGAAACGGCTGCCGCACGCACCCGCGACATGACGGCCTTGCTCCGGAAGATCCTGGAGCTCCCCAAGCCGGTCTTGGCCCGCATCGACGGGCACGTCCGCGCCGGCGGCATGGGTCTGATCGGTGCCTGCGACATCGTGGTCGCCGGGCCGGCGTCGACGTTCGCACTTACCGAGGCACGGCTCGGTCTGGCCGCGTCGATCATCTCTTTGACCGTGCTCCCGCGATTGTCGCCGCGCGCAGCGGCACGGTACTTCCTGACCGGCGAACGGTTCGGTCCCGAGGAGGCGTCCTCCGAGGGTCTCGTCACCCTGTCGGTGGCCGATACCGACGCTGTCCTGGTGGAGTTGCTCGCGGAGATCCGTGCCTGCTCACCGCAGGGTCTGGC
Organism: Rhodococcus sp. 2G; assembly: GCF_001886355.1. NCBI lineage: Bacteria > Bacillati > Actinomycetota > Actinomycetes > Mycobacteriales > Nocardiaceae > Rhodococcus > Rhodococcus sp. 2G. The sequence goes on from NZ_CP018063.1 coordinate 1,777,428, forward strand.
CGAATCGAAACGCCTCGTCACGCAGCGGATCCTCGAGGACTTCGATCGTTACGGAGACGACCTGGCAGCACGTTCGGCGCGGATGTTCGGTTCCGAGGAAGCCGCGGAGGGGATGACGGCGTTCCTACAGAAGCGGCGCCCGTGGTGGGACATTCGGTGAGAGGGTGTCACCCGAGGCCCTGCGTCATTTTGTGCGGAGCGAATACCGATCCTGCCGATCTCGTCACCGGGCGCCCGGTGCGCGAAACGACCGTCTCCACCCTGCTCGGCGACGCGGTGCTGAAAGTTCGTGGCACGCCCGGGCATCGGGTGGTCTCGATCGCATCGGATCTCGCCGGAGAGAACGGGTTCGAAATCGACGGCGACTCGGTGCTGCTGGATCTGCCGCCCGATCGCGGCCCGACGTCGTCCGCGCGCTCGTCGCCGACGGCGTGGATGTGTTGTCGGTCGGACCGGCCGAACGCATCCTCGAGGACGTGTTCCTCGAAATGACCACTCGTTCCACACCCACGAAGGGGCGTGACATGTCCGCCTCGACACTCCGCTCGCACTCCGATTCCACCTCACTTGCCGCACGGCACAACACCGTTGCTCGGAGCTTGCGTGCCGAGTTGTACCGGTTGCGTTCGTGGCCGGCGATGTGGACGACGGTCGGCACGTGGTTCCTGCTCGCGATGGTTTTCGGCTACGTATTCCCGTACGTCTCCTACACGACCGGAACGGCCGGCTTCTCCACGGAAGGGGAGCCGACCGAAGCGTTGCTGCAGAGCGCCCTGCCCGAATCGATCCCTGACATCCTGGTCCAGGGCACACCGTTGTTCGGTGGTGCGCTCGTGCTCGTCCTGGGTGCTCTCATCGCCGGGAACGGGTACAGCTGGGGAACGTGGAAGACCGTGTTCACTCACGGCCGTCTGCGCCCGACAATCGGTGCCCTGCTCGCTCTTGCGGTGATCGTTGCCGCGATGGTGGTCGTCACCGCTGTGCTGTGCACGGTCGTGTCCGTCTCGCTCGCCACGATCGAAACACAACCGCTCACGATGCCGTCGGCCGGCGCACTTCTTCGCTCCGCGGGTGCGGCGTACCTCGTGTTCATGATGTGGGGAACGATCGGCTTCGCCCTCGGCACCTACGCCCGCAGTGCGGCGCTGTCGGTCGGACTGGGGCTGGTATGGACGGTTGTCGTCGAGAATCTGCTGCGAGGCGTCGGCTCCGCGCTGCATCTCGTCGAGGACGTGACGGCCTTCCTGTCGGGAACCGCAGCCGGATCGTTCGTCGGCGCGGTGACCGGGGGAGGGGAGGGCACACCCGGGGTGGTGGATGTGATCTCGGGACCGAGGGCGCTCATCACCGTCGCCGCCTACATTGCCGTCGCAGTGGTCGCCACCGGGATTCTGGTGCGGAGCCGGGACGTGAACTGACCGCAAAGATTCTGCCGGTGGGATAACCGGAACAGGGCCGGGGTACCCGATCGAATATGACGACCAGCTCGAGGGGCCCTGGCGATTCGAACCCCGATTTCTCGCCGCCCGCGCGACGTAGCGATACTCCGGTACCGCCATCCGGGGCGACACCGGATCCGGACGCTCCCAGTAGGCTGCACCCCGACGTCGCCCGGGGCAAAGGCATCAGAGGCACCCGCACCGGGGCGTTGTGGACTGCCCTGATCGTCGGTGTGTTGATCCTGCTGTTGCTATTGGTGTTCATCCTGCAGAACCTGGACAGCGTCACCCTCGAACTGTTCGCGTGGGACTTCTCGTTGCCGCTGGGTGTGGCACTGCTGTTCGCTGCGATCGCCGGAGCGGTGATCGTCGGCCTCGCCGGGGGTCTGCGGATTCTGCAGCTCCGCCACGCCGCCAACCGGCAACGCGCACGCACCGTCCGGTAAGACAGATCTCCGACTGCAGTACACCCACGCCGGCCGCTCTTCCTTCGTAGAGTGAAAGATCTCGAGTGGGGAGAACGCCATGGCCGCCACAGGACCGACCGACACCTCTCCTGTGCGCGGCGGGGCGGCGGCCACGATCGGCGTCGAAGAGGAATTCGTCCTGGTCGATCCCCGTACCGGTCGTCCCCTCCTGCGCAGTCTCGACGTGCTCGCGGCCGGACGCACACTCGGCATCGAGCTCGAGGTCGAGCTCTCCCCGTGTCAGGTCGAGACCGCCACCACGGTATGTACACACCTGCAGGACCTACGCGAAGAGCTGCGCCGCTCCCGCGCGACGGCCGCCGACGCCGCAGCGCGCGCAGGATGCCGGCTCGTAGCGGTCGGCACACCGATCTTCGAACCTCCGAGCGGATCGGTCACCGTCACGCCTCGCTACCAACGCATGGCACAGCACTATCGTGGCGTCACCGACGGCGTGATCTGCGGATGCCACGTGCATATCGGTGTCGACGATCGTGACCGCGCGGCCCAGCTCATCAACCATCTGCGCCCATGGCTTCCCGCCCTGCTGGCGCTGACCGCCAACTCGCCGATCACCGACGGCCGGGACACCGGATATGCCAGCTGGCGATACCTGCGGTGGGGGCGCTGGCCGAGCGCGGGACTGCCCCCGCAGTGCGCCTCGGCCGCGGAATACGACGCGGCGGTCGAATCGCTGCTCACCACCGGCACGATCCTGGATCCTCGAATGGTCTATTGGGATGTGCGGATCTCCGCGCGTCATCCGACCCTCGAGATTCGCATCGCGGACGTGCCCGCGACCGTCGAAGAGACCGTCACGCTGGCCACCTTGGTGTATGCATTGGTCGCCCAGGCGACGGCGTCGATCGAGCGCGGTGAGGCGGCGCCTTCGGTCGATCAGGAGCTGCTGCGCGCGGCGTGCTGGAGAGCGGCCCGGGACGGTCTGGCGGGGCACGGCGTCGATCTCGGCTCTGCGCAGTTGGTTCCGGCTGTCGACCTGATCCGACGCCTGCTCGCTCAGCTCCGGCCCGTCCTCGAGGAACTCGGCGTCTATTCCTCCGTGCACGACGCTCTGGCGGTGACCCTGGACCGAGGCAACGGCGCGATCCGGCAACGTCGTGTCCTCGAGAGCGGTGGTTCCTTCACCGAGGTGGTTGCCGACGCGGCGCGACGCACTGTGGGGGGTTGACCCTCGGCCGTGGTTGCCGGCAGCGCCTGGAACGCACCTGTTGCTACACCGTGGCGCGAGCTCGAATCAAATGGAATTACCCCCCGAGTGAGGGATGGTTCTCGCCCTGCTGCGTCGGCCGAGCCTTCGATAGGTCGATGCATCGGCACCGCGACGCCGGTCGCACTCGAGCATGCGCAACGGCTCCTAACCGACTGTCATGTCACCGCACCGTTCGTCGAGTCCGAGGGTGACGACTACGAACTCACCATCTGCCCCGCCGTCGACGGCACGGCGCGCGTCGGTCGCATACATGCGAAGGGCCGAGCTGGCGGAGATTCGACGTTGTTGACAGCAGAGCACCAGGCTCGACACTGATTTCATGCCAGCCGAACTGCGCTCTGTGACCGTGCACATCGACACCGGTCGTTGGAGCGAGACGGTTCTCACCGAGGTGAGTTTGGAGGTTCCGGCCGGGTGTATCACCGCCCTGCTGGGAGGTCCCGGTGCCGGGAAAACGATGATCACCTATGTCCTCACCGATCGTCTGCCCGTGACCGCGCAGATCACCGGCGAGGTGCTGATCGAGGGCACCGTCGGCTACATACCCCAGGACGGCATCGACGCCTTCGTCCCCGACCGCACCGTCGGTGAGCAACTGCGGGAGCTCGAGCAGCCGCAGGGCAAGCGGACCGTCGCTCGAGCGTGTGAGGCGGTCTACTATCCGGTGGACGCTCTCGCGTCTTTGCCGAAACACCATTCGGCTGGGCAGATTCAGCGCGCGGCCCTCGCGGCGGCCTGCTCGTTGCTCCCGACATTCTGATTGCGGACGGTCCGACCGCCTCTCTGGACCGGGGGACCGCATTCGGCGTGTGGACATCGCTTCGCGAGTGTGCTGACAGCGGGACGGCTCTGCTCGTGGTCACCGGCGATGTCCCCATGCTCACTGCCACCGGCTACGCAGATCTGATCGCGATCGTCGAAGAGGGACGGTTGCTCGCTATGGGGACCATGGAGGAACTAGCAGATTCCGCGAGCCCGCGGGTGCAGTCGTACTTCCGGCCGGGACTCTGAGATGTTCCGAACGGCGGGTGCCCTGCCGACAGGACCCCGTCCGAAGGCTACGAAGGTCCGGTCGGTTGTCGGGAGTACCGAGATGCCCGGACGGGTCTAACACCGGTCCTGAACTGGGGCGATGGCACGTCCTCCGGTCTGGGTAGCCTCACTGCCGACGCTGGGAAACGCACATCCTCGGAGCGGTTCTCATCCGGAGAAATACGTGATCGCCCCTGGTCACGGTGTTTCGCCGAAGTCCTCGGGGGTGAAGTCGCGCAGCTGCCCGTTGACTACGTATCCACGATGTTCGAGGGTCTGGAGCGCCTCGATGTACTCCTCCCGGCTGGTGTCCGGGTGGGTGCGTAGTCCGTCGACGGTCGCCGGGTACCCCGGCCCGTGGCTCATGAGGTCGACCAGGGTCCAGAGTGCGACGGGATCTCCTATGAGGTCTTCACTCCACCGGTGTGGGATGTTGACGCCATCGGAGGTGGCCATGGGAGGCAGGGTGTTGTCGCTCATGGCCTCGACAGTAGGTCGCAGGCGGCCCCGGAGACAGGGGTCGACCCGACTAGCCAGTACACCGAACCGTCCCACTCGGCGGACTGCCTCCGCGTCGATATGCCGGCCTATGACGGACGGGCCCCTGTGAACCAATGGGCTCAACTCACGCTGAAACGCAGGGCGTAAGCGCACCGCCTCACGATGCCGCAGGTATTGTCACGACGTGACTGATCGTCGAAAGATCCTCTACGTCGACCTCGACAACACGCTGGTTCACTTCAAGTCCGGAATCGATCGGCTCGGCGCTGCCGATTTCCAGGAATACCAGGACCGCTATGACGAGGCACCCGGGATCTTCGCGCTGATGGATCCCGTCGACGGTGCGATCGAAGCATTCACACTGCTGGCCGAACACTTCGATGCGTACATACTCTCGACTGCTCCGTGGAAGAACCCGTCAGCGTGGTCGGACAAGCTGCTGTGGGTGCAGAAGCATTTCGGCATCGAGCCCACCTCCGTCGCCTACAAGCGATTGATCCTGTCGCACCACAAGAACCTCAATCACGGAGACTTCTTGGTCGACGACCGCGACCACAATGGCGCGAAGGACTTCACGGGTGAACTGGTCAAATTCGGCAGCGCCGAGTTTCCCGACTGGGATGCGGTAACCGCCCATCTTCTGGCTGCAGTCAGGAACTAGCGCCATCCCGTAGGCTGCGGACTGGGTCGAAACGATCAAAAAACCTGCAACGCCCACTAAGCCTGGATGCACCGATCAGGCTGATGTGATGGGCGAGTCGTAACGGCGAAATGCCCTGTCGTAGTGAAAGAATTGAACTTCTCACAGAAACAATTCGGCCACAACGAAGGGCATCTCGTAGATGCAACTCTCTCACACCCGGCCCGTCGCTGCGGCGAGGTTCGACGATCCGAATCTCGTGTCGACCGCTGGGCTGGTTCCGATCATGGGTCTGGCGCAGAACTGCGGCCTGCAGGCTCTCGCCGACGAACACCTCAGCGTTCCCACCGACAAGGGTGCTCACTCCGGCGACAAGATCGGAGCACTCGTCGCGGGAATGGTCGCCGGCGCGGACAGCATCGCCGACATGGCATTACTACGGCACGGGGCGATGGGAACACTCTTCGACCGCCCGTACGCACCGTCGACGCTGGGGTCGTTCCTGCGCACCTTCACCTTCGGGCACGTTCGGCAACTCGACGCCGTTGCCTCCCGGTTCCTGCGCGGACTGGCCACCAGAACTCCGCTGGTGGCCGGGATCGACACCGAACGCGTGCTGGTCGACATCGACGATTCGATCATCGAAGTGCACGGGCACGGCAAACAGGGTTCCGGATACGGCTATTCCGGGGTCCGCGGACTGAACGCGCTGATCACCACGGTCACCACCGACACCGCGGCCCCGGTGATCGTCGGACAGCGTCTGCGCAAAGGGTCCTGCGGATCAGCGCGTGGAGCAGCCCGGATGATCGCCGACACCCTGACCACCGTCGCGCACCTGCACACAGCTACCGCCGGCCCAGGGGCGCGAACCACGGCACAGGCCACGCCCAGACCGCTGGTGCGGGCCGACTCGGCGTTCTACGGATATCCCACCATCGGGGCGGCGCTGCGCGGCGGCGCCGACGTCTCGGTCACCGTGCGCCTGACCTCACCCATCAAGACCGCGATCGCCTCGATCGACGAGGATGCGTGGACTCCGATCGAGTACACCAACGCGATCTACGACCACGACACCGAACGCTGGATCTCGGCTGCCGAGGTCGCGGAGATACCGTTCACCGCGTTCGCCTCGAAGAAGAAGACCCACCGGGTTCCGGGGCGGTTGATCGTACGGCGTATCCCCGACCTGCGGCCGAAGAAGGACCAGGGCCAGGGCGAATTGTTCGACGTCTGGCGGTTTCATGCCTTCTTCACCACCGTCGACGCCACCGATCTCGATGCCGTCGCCGCCGACAAGCTCCACCGCCATCACGCGATCATCGAGCAGGTCCACGCGGACCTGAAGAGCTCCGCGCTCGCTCATTTGCCGTCGTCTCGGTTCACTGCCAATGCTGCGTGGCTGGTCTGCGCGGTGATGGCGTTCAACCTCACCCGCGCCGCGGCTACCGTCACAGGCGATCCGAAGCTGGTCAAGGCCACCACCGGAACTGTCCGGCGGACCATTGTGTCGGTCCCTGCTCGGATCGCGTCGTCGGCGCGCCGGTTGACGTTGCATCTACCCCAACAGTGGCCGTGGGAATCGGGGTGGAACGCCCTGTTCGACACGGTGTTCGGACGAAACCGACCGATTCTCGGCTAACAGACACTCCCTGCCCGCCAACGACTCGAAAGACCAGTGGAACAACCCGACATCGAAGGTCGGAAGATCGTCCATGTCCACACCCTGTCCCAAGTCGTGCAATGGAAGCCACGACGACAGCATCAGACGCTCGGTGCATTGAGGCTAAGCAAGTCTTCCTCGGCGTCGTCATTTCTCACGGGTTTGCCATGTGCAGCAGGGTCTTGGCATCGGCATGCGCGAGCAGCGGATTTTCGCAGCTCGGAATAAGTCCTGGGCTCTGCCCCGGTTGTGTGAAATGACAAGTAGATCTGTTGGCGGTTCGAAGGTTTTGAAAAGGCCGGAGTTTCAGTGCTCCCATCCGAGTAGGTCGCAACTGTTTTCCCGCATACCCCCACAGGTGTTGTGACCGGCGACACACGCAGCTCGCCGGTTCTTCTACAGCTCAGGGTGCCGACGAAGTCTTCCTATCGGGGGAGAGACGATCAGCTTCACGCACGCGCGGGCACGATTCGCCTACCGGGCGTCGAACCGTGAGAGCTCTTTCATATGCTTGGCGGTACGCACGCCGTAATCGGCGTCGGTCGCGTACGGTTCCACCGATCCGGACACCGACCGGCGAGTGACGTGCGTCTCGTCTGGGCTGCACCCAACAGCCTGCGACGTGTCAGACGAGCCGGAAAGGCAGAGGAGCGCAGTGAGCACCCCGGAATTGGCACAGTGGAACTCGCAAGAGGCTATTGCGGAAGCAATGATCCCGATCATCGGCGGTCTGCACCGCCGGCATTCGGTCACGATCTTGCTTCACAGCCGCTCCCTCGTGAACAAGTCGGTGATCGGTATTCTGCGGACGCACCGTTTCGCGCGTCAGATCCGCGGCGACGAGCTGTCGGTCGAGGCAACCTTCCCGTTCCTCCAGGCGTTGACCGACCTCGACCTGCAGCCGTCGAAGATCGACCTCGGCCTGCTGGTGACGGATTATCAGGCCCAGGGTGCCGGACGATCCATCCCGGATTTCGTCGCTGAGAGCCTCGCGGATCTGGTCGGCGGCGCGCAGACGAGCCCCGCGAAACCGCAGGACGTGGTCCTGTACGGGTTCGGGCGAATCGGCCGGCTCGTCGCCCGTCTGCTCATCGAGAAGGCAGGCTCGGGCAATGGGCTGAACCTGCGTGCTGTGGTGGTCCGTAAGGGAGGTGACGACGACCTGACCAAGCGTGCCTCTCTGCTGCGTCGCGACTCCGTCCACGGACAGTTCAACGGCACGATCAAGGTCGACACCGAGAACAACGCCTTGGTCGCCAACGGCAATGTCATCAAGTTCATCTACAGCAACGATCCGGAAAGCGTCGACTACACCGAGTACGGCATCGACAAGGCCATCCTGATCGACAACACCGGAATCTGGCGCGACCGCGACGGTCTGTCGAAGCATCTCCGCCCCGGTATCGCCAAGGTGGTGCTCACCGCACCGGGTAAGGGTGATCTCCCGAACATCGTGCACGGTGTCAACCACCGCGACCTCGACCCGGACGAGACGATCGTGTCGTGCGCGTCCTGCACCACCAATGCCATCGTTCCGCCGCTGAAGACCATGGACGACAAATTCGGTGTGGTGCGTGGTCACGTCGAGACGGTGCACTCGTTCACAAACGACCAGAACCTGCTGGACAACTACCACAAGGCCGACCGTCGCGGACGTTCCGCGCCGTTCAACCTGGTGCTCACCGAGACCGGCGCCGCTTCGGCGGTCGCGAAGGCGCTTCCCGATCTGAAGGCGAAGATCACCGGCAACTCGATCCGCGTTCCTACGCCGGATGTGTCCGTCGCGATCCTTCACCTTCAGCTGACTCGTGAGACCACCAAGGAAGAGGTGCTCGAGCACCTGCACCAGGAGTCGCTCACCGGTGCGCTGCGCCGCAACCTCGACTACACCTCGGCCACCGACGCAGTGTCGAGCGACTTCATCGGCTCGCGCGCGGCGTGCATCATCGACGCCAATGCAGCGATCGTGGATGGCGACACCGCCATCCTCTACGTCTGGTACGACAACGAGTTCGGTTACTCGTGCCAGGTCGTGCGAACGGTCCAGTACCTGTCGGGTGTGGAATACCCCGTCTATCCCGTCACGGAAGCCGGCCCCGTGGAGCACGTCGAGGAACCTGCCGCTGCACAGGCATAACAGTCCTGCGCAGACTGCAGTAACGACAGTCCGCTAGGGACCCGCCGACGAGGGAACCCATCCTTACCTGAGGATGGGTTCCCTTTTGCGTTGGGCCATTGGTGGCGTCGAGGAGGAGTAGCGGCCGTCGAAACTCGGGGGAGGTTGTGTGCGGTTCCGGCGAAGAACACGCACACAACCTCCCCCGAGTTCGTCACTCTGGAACTGATGCACACCGCGCGGTCGGCGAACTCTCCGGCCCGACTCGGTCAGGGCTGGTAGTCGGGGTACTTCGTGTGCAGCTGGAAGTACCCCGTCACGTTCTCGCGGAGCCAGTCCTTGCCGTCCTCGGGTGTGCGACCGTCGCAGATCGCGTCGCCTTCGATGCAGACTCGTTCGACGTGGATCTCACCGAAGTCGTTCCGGCCGCCGCCGAGCGTCACACCGGGAGCGACGGGACCCGGGAACAGGGTCTCGACGCCGCGGTCGTCGCGGGGGTCGGAATAGAGGACGCCCGAGATCCGTTCGGGGGGAACGGACCCGTCGGCTGCGATCTCGGCGAGAACATCGCCCGCGATCGAGGCGCCCTGCGAGTAGCCGAGCACCAACAGGTCCGAGTCGGGGCAGGTGCTGTGTCGGACGGTGATGGTCTGGCGGAGTCGCTGATGCCCGATCTGCTTCGACCTGTCGTAGGCGATGGTGCCGTCGTCGTCGATGCCGTCGAAATCGTCGTGCGAGCCGGTCCCGGGCAACGGCACAACCACTGCGGGGTAGCGGATGTGTTCGACCACGGTGCCGGGAGACTCGAACCGAGCGGAGATCTTCGCCAAGGGGGATGCCGGGTCGATCGAGTCGCGGGTTTCGAAGCCGCGGGTTCCGTCGACGGCGAGGACGTACCGTTCAGGGCAATTGCGGACCGGGTCAGCGGACGCGGAACCGACCGGACCCGCGACGCTCAGACCTGCGGTGAGCAGACCTGCGGCGAGCAGGCCGACGGTGCGTGTGCGTCTGCGATCGATCCGGGACATGCGCGATTCTCCTCGTGTGCCCCCGCCAGACAATAACTGAGGTCGATGATATCGATGTCCCGTTTGTTCGTCATGTTAAGGATGCGTGCTTTTCGGTGATCGTGGTCACCCCCGACCGGTGACTCCGGTGGCATGTCCGTCAGGGCTGGTCGGCCGGGATGCGGGCGGCCAGCTCGGTGATGAAGCCGGCGATCTCGTCGGGGTTCTCTTCGGCCATGAAGTGGCCGCTGGTGGTGCCCTGGTAGGTGAGATCGGGTGCCCACGCCTGCCAGAGGGCCGAGGCGTCGAAGCCCAGTTGCGAGCCCCAGTCCTGGGAGATGACCGCGACGGGCATGGTGAGCCGAGCCCCGCGTTCGCGGTCGGCGAGGTCCATGTCGAGATCGATGCCGGCGGTGGCGCGGTAGTCGGCCACGATCGAGTCGACAGAGTTGATCGAGCTGGTGACGTAGTGATCGCGCTCCTCGGGCGTGAAGGTGGTTCCGGTGGGGTCCCACGCATCGAGGAACGAGCCGAAGAATTCCGGGGCGACAGCGGCGATCATCTTCTCGGGCATCCCTGCGGGCTGGGCCATGAGGTAGAGGTGCCAGGCAACCTTGGCGTTCACGCCCTGAAGTACGGCCCAGGTGTCCATCGTGGGAAGGACGTCGAGGATGCCGAGGTAGTCGACGGCGTCGGGGTGGTCGAGTCCCGCACGGACGGCGACGAGCGCACCGCGGTCGTGACCGACGAGCCCGAAGTGGTCGAAACCGATCTCGCGGGCGACCGCGACGATGTCGTTCGCCATGGTGCGCTTGGAATACGACTCGGGATTGTCGGCCGGGGGTTGGTCGCTGGCGCCGTAGCCGCGCAGGTCGGGGACGATCACGGTGTGGTCGTCAGCGAGTGTGTGGGCGACGTGGCGCCACATGTAGTGGGTCTGCGGGAAACCGTGCAGCAGGACGACGGCCGGACCTTGCCCGCCGATGGCGACGTTGAGCTTCACGCCGCCGTCCCCGGTGATCGTGCGGTAGGTGAAGTCCTCGATGGTGCAGCGGGTCATGGGGTCTCCGTAGTCGTAGTCGTGGTGGAGGTTTCGGGGTGGCCGGAGAAGATCCCGGCGGGCAGGTCCGTTCGGCCGGCGGACGCGGTGAGCGCGGGAATGATGACGGTGTCGACGAGGGCTTCGAGGTAGGTGTCGTCGACGGTGAGACCGTTCGCTCGTCGCAGGAGCAGGACTGTGCCCACGACCTCTTCGTATGCGAATGGTTGAGCGCCCGATGGGAGTTCGCCTCGCGCAACGGCATCGTCGAGGACCGCCTGGGGGAGGCGTGCGCCTGTGGGGCCGACGGTCTCCTCGATGGCGTCGCACAACTCCGGGTCTTCGAGTCCCGCGTGGAGCAGCATGAAGGCGGCGTTGCTGTCGGTTGCGGACATGGTGAGGCTGAGGCGTTGCGCAAGCATCAGCAGATCGTCGCGGAGTGTGTCGCCGCGCCGGAGTGGAACCGCCGAGGGATGCGCAGGGGCGTCCTTCACTGCTGCGAGCACCATGTCGCGCTTGGACGGCCAACGTCGATACAGCGTTGCCTTCGACGCCTGGCAACGTCGAGCGACCGCTTCGAACGTCACGCCCTCGTAGCCTTGTTCGGCCAGTAGTTCGAGAACGGTGGTGGTGATCCGACGCTCGAGTTCGGCGTCGCGTGGACGTCCGCGTTGCGCAGGCGGCTCATTCAGATACGACACGTTCCGTATCGTAAACCAGACGGCCGCTGTTCGGCGAACTGCAGGGTCGACACCCGCGTCTTTCCGGTCGCGGTCGATTGTGATGCACTGTCTCGCTGTCGGCATAACGGACATCGGCGAGGAGATCGGTATGGGATCGAGGTATCACCATCTGGCGTTCGGCCCGGAGGCGGTCGCTCGTCAGGAAGCTGCGGGCAGCATCGTTGCCTATGGTGCCGACCTCGACGAACCCGACCGAGGACCTCAGCCGTTGGGTGACCGGGAACTCGCTCTCGTACGCGAGAGCTTCCAGTTCCACATGGCGACGGTGACCCCGAGCGGATGGCCCTATGTCCAGTACCGCAGCGGACCCGTCGGGTTCCTGCACCACCTCGGTGGGCAGACGATCGGGTTTGCGGATCACCGAGGCAACCAGCAGTTCGTCTCGGTCGGGAACATCGCGGACAACGGGAGGGTCGCGCTGTTCCTCGCCGACTTTCCGCTGAAGAGGCGGTTGAAGGTCTTCGGTACCGCGCGGGTGGTCGATGCGGACGACGACCCGCAGCTTCTCGACCGGCTGCGCGATCTCGGTGACGGTCGGAGAATCTCGGCGCGATGTGAGCGAAGCATCGTCATCGATGTCGAGGCCTTCGACTGGAACTGCTCACGGAGCTTGATCCCGCAGTACACCGACGAAGCGGTCCGCGCCCGGATCCGTCCCTACATCGACGAGATCAACGACCTCCGAGCCGAAGTGGATTCTCTTCGGGCACAGCTGAAGGCGGTGGGGGAGAACTGACGGCCGCCGAGGGGCGCGCGTGCAGGCTCAATCCCGGCCGAGCTGTCCGACAACCAGATGCAGTGCCGCCGTGGTGGTGAGAGTCCGGACCCGTTCGCGGTCTCCGGGGAAGCGGCGGGTGACCGTGTACGTCGGCCGTCCCTCGATCGCGACGCCGAAGCACACCGTGCCCACCGGCTTGGCCTCGGTTCCCCCGTCGGGGCCGGCGACCCCGGTGGTGGAGACCGCGACGTCGACCTTCAGGCGCCGTCGGGCACCCTCGGCCATGGCTGCGGCGACCTGCTCGCTCACCGCCCCGTGTTCCGCGATCATCTCGGCCGGTACGTCGGTCAGATCGGACTTCGCGTCGTTGGAGTACGAGACGACGCCACCCATGACATAGGCCGACGACCCGGGACGGTCGGTGAGCCGCGCGGCGACGAGTCCGCCGGTGCACGACTCCGCAGTCGCGATCGTGCGGCCGTCGAGGACGGCGATCAGCTGGTCGTCGATGGTGGAACCGTCGGTCGAGAAGATCTCGCGTCCATGGTGTTCGGTGAGGACGTCGAGAAGGCGATGGTAGATATCCGCGTCACCGGAGGCGACTCGCGTCACCATGTCGAGTTCGCCGTGTCGGAGACAGGTGGTGATCTCGAGGCGTTCGAGGCCGGCGATCTCTGATTCGGCCCGGCGCAGCGTCTCGGCGAGTTGTGCCTCGTGCAATCCGTAGGCGCGCACGGTGTGCTGCTGCAGGTCGTCGGCTCGCGCCAACACGTCGGCGACCGCGGGGGAGGCGACCGCGCTCGGCCACATCGCCTGCAGCTCACCGGGCGGGCCGGGCAGGATGACGATGGTCGGTACCGGCCGTTCGCCGGTGACCGCGGGGATGACCACGCCCGGCGCTGTACCGGTGGGCGGCAGGGCGGTGGCACCGGCGGGCACGTGCGCCTGCTTCCGGATCCCGATACGCGTCGGCCCGGTGTCGAGATCGGGGGTGTCCGGGCGGAACCGGCGGATGACACCTGCGATGTGTTCTTCGAGTTCGGGGTCGAGCAGCAGTTCGCGATCGCAGTACTCGGCGACGGTGGGGACGGTGAGGTCGTCGGCGGTGGGACCGAGACCCCCGCTGGTGACGATGAGATCGACGCCCTGCTCGGTGAGGAAACGCAGCTGTGCGGTCAGGTCGGCGGGCCGGTCACCGCAGATCGTGATGTGGGCGACGTCGACGCCGAGTTTCAGGAGTTGGTCGGACAACCACGGTCCGTTCAGGTCGGAGATCCTCCCCGTTAGCACTTCGGTCCCGGTCACGATGATTCCTGCACGCACGCTCACGGAGCCGAGCCTAGTCGGCGACGATCATCGTGGACGCCTCACTGCCTTGTTGCGACGGTCTGCGAGGCGGGCGAGCTCACGAAGCATGCCGGGAGCCCGGCGCGCCATGGTCAATACTGCCCGGTCCGAGACGGTCGGGCGTGGTGGCAGCGCAGGCTGTGCAGGACGGGCCCCGACCGTCGCCCTGAACACCTGGACCTGACCGGGCACACCTTTGAGCCGATGCCTGCCCAGGTCGGTGAAATCGAAATCTCCGCCGACCGCAAGCTCGCGCACCGCCTGTGAGCATCGCACCTCGCCAGGCCCGGAGGAGGCAGCGATCCGCGCTCCGATATGGACCGTCATTCCGGTCAACCCGGGACCGGCGCGGGTCACCGACCCGACATGCACGCCGGAGCGCACAGAAAATCCGAGAGTCGATGTCGATCGGATAATCCGGTGCGCGCACTGCAGTGCGGCCACTGGACCGTCGAAGACACTGAGGGTCCCATCGCCCGCGATGCCCACCAGCGTGCCTCCGCCGGCCTCGACCTCCGCACGCACGAGTCGGTCGTGCGCGCCCAGCAACCTCGCGAACCGGTTGTCACCGACCTCAGCGAGCAGGTCGGTGGAGCGGACGACATCGGTGAACAGAACCGCGCCCAGGAACCGATCGGCCTCGACCGGATGGTCCGTGCCGCTGACGAGTTCCTCCACGTGGTCGAGAACAGGAATCAGCACTTCACCCAGGGTTGCGCCGAGGGCGATCGGTGGCAGCTCGTAGAAGCGGCCGTTCGGAATCTGCGCGGCCATCCTGCGGCCGGCCTCTCGAGCGAACAGAGTGTCCGGCTGATGCAACACCTTCGTCGGGCATTGGATTGCCGGCAGAATCAAGGAGTAGTTCGCGCGGAGAGCCCACTCGAGATGTTTCTGGGCAGTTCTCGGTGTGGCGGAGCAGCGTTCGAGCAGCGCCATGATCCGTCGATTGTGTGGGACATCGAGGGTCGGGTGCGCCAGGGACGTGAGCTTCCCTTGACCCCAGCATGCGTACGCATCCCGATACGACTCGACGAACCGGTCTCGCTCGTCAGCAGTCCATCCCGGTGGCGGATCACCGTCGGACAGCAGGGTATCGGACCAGGGTTCGGCGAGGACCAGCCCGGAAACGCGGTCGGGGTGCCGAGCCGCTACCAGGGCAAGGGGCCCGCAGGTGCTGGCTGCGCCGACGAGCGTGGCGCGATCGACCTCGGCGTCGTCGAGCACCGCGACGACGTCGTCGGCCTGCTCCTCGAGCGTGGGGACGTGCTCGACGGGATCGGACAGTCCGAATCCGCGTCGCTGGAAGAACAGCGAACGCGCGAAGCGGGCACAACGTTCGAAGTTGTAGTGGAAGTGCGGATCGGTCCACATCAGATCCGGATGCATCATGTCTTCGAAGAACCACGCGATCGGATGTGGCCCCTCACCCACGATCTGATACGCCAGTGCGGCGCCGTCGCGCTGGATGTACCGCGTCACGGGCGGATCCATGGGAACAACGATAGGCGCCGGTCGACAGCGCGGCGAGTGTCGGCTGTCGAAACCGACCGGCGACGGAAACCGGCCTCTATCGTGAGGTTGCTGAGGAAAGCGTGGTCTTCACGGCGCGTCTCGCATGAGACGGGTGGACGCCGGAGCAGGGGTGTGCTGCTTTCTGTGGTCGCTGCAGCGCTGCTCCTGGGTGTCTTCGCATCAGGGTGCGCTTCGATGCGCGGCGGGGTGGAAGGCAATTTCGGTCGGGCAGCGCAGCAGATCGGTTCGGCGGCGGTCTCGGCTCAGCTGAGCCTGCAGGTTTCGCCGACGGTCACAACACCACCGCCGCCACGGACACCGCCCTGTCGGACATGCTCGAAGAGGTCGACCAGGCCGTCTCGGCAACCGCGGATCGAGAGGTGGACACCCCCGGCCAGGGAACCCTGCGCGCCGAGGTCCTGCAGGCGGCGAACACGGTTAGATGAAAAGTCTCTTCGCCGTCGCTCTCAGAATCCTCACCGCGATCGGGGGATTTCTCGACATCGGTGATCTGGTCACCAATGCCGTGGTGGGCGCGCGTTTCGGGTTGTCCTGGGTGGTGCCGGTAGGCGTGCTGGGAATCTGTGTCTTCCGCAGATGTCCGGCCGCGTCGCTGCGGTCAGCGGCCGAGCCACTTTCGAGATCATTCGCGAACGTCTCGGGCCGCGCATGGCAGTGGCGAATCTGAGCGCGTCGCTTCTGATCAACCTGTCGACGTGGACCGCCGAGATCGGTGGTATCGCGCTGGCGTTGCAGTTGGCGAGCAGTGTGAACCCGAAGATGTGGATTCCGGTAGCCGCCCTGGCGGTGTGGCTGGTGATCTGGCGGGTGAAGTTCTCGGTGATGGAGAACGTCACCGGGGTGGTCGGACTGTGCCTGGTCATGTTCGCAGTGGCGGTGTTCCTTATCGGCCCGGATTGGGAGGCAGCTCGCGAACCAGATGTTCACTCCATCCCTGGCGGACAGCGAAAACCTGGCGGCATATCGGTATTACGCGATCGCGTTGTTCGGTGCGGCGAGGACTCCGTACGAGGTGTTCTTCTTCTCCTCCGGAGCGGTGGAAGAGAAGTGGACGGTGCGGGATCTCGCGAAGTCCCGGCTCAACGTTCTGGTCGGATTTCCCCTCGGCGGCATCCTCTCGGTGGCCATCGCCGCACCGTCGGCGATCGTGCTGATGCCCCCTGCTCGTCCGGTTGTATCGGCCAGTGGGGGAGTGCCGTCGCCGGAGGTCGTCGGGATTCTCCTCTCGCCTCGCCGGCGCGCCGCTGACCGATCACGCCGCGGCCTCGACGATGCTGGGCAGAGTTACCACGCTCCGGCGGCGGCACGTCGCTGCTGCCGACGCCCGCCTCTTCCGTCGTGACGTCGCCTTGCCGGTATCCGCTGCGCACGTCGACGCAACGCCAGCTCGTGCTGCAAGCGCTCCGCAGACAGCTTGCCCGGACCATGAATGCTCGTGCCGTCCGGCCGTTCGATCGTGGTGGCCATCGCCGTGTTTCTCCTCGAGGATCTCGAAATTCGCCAGCGCCCAGTAGTACTCCTCGACAAGTGCTGGGGCAATGGAATTTACGCCATTCTGCTGAGCACGAATGAACACCAGGCGATCACGAGTGACGGCGTTGTGTCCGCTGCCGTGGACCAAAAGCACTTCCGGCCCACGGCCACCGAAACCGAGTCCCGACAGCACGCCGTCGTCGACGGGCACTTCGATACGGGTTCCCGACACCATCACCATCCCTCGCCGTCGATAGCTCGGCGAGACTGTCTACCGCAGAACGTCACCTCCCCCTCATGAGACAACCGATCCATCCGATCGGTCAACGGAATTCGGCCGAGCGCCTTTGCATCGGATCTCAGGCCGCAACAGGCGCGCGACATCCGCACCGCACGGCACGCCCCTGCTCGTCATCGGGAAGCCACCCGTACTCGTCGCAGTCGCCGCACTTCGGGTGGAGGACACGGGGCGTCGACAGCGACCGCCACAACGGCAACCATCCGTGCGCCAGTCGCATCGGATTGCCCGGTCTGTGCACGGATTTCGCTGCCGCAACCAGAGCCGGCACGCCGTGTGTGGCGACGAGTGCTTCGATCGCCGCTGCCGCATCGGGTTTGAGGTAGACGAAGGTCGCGGTGAGTCCGGCCTGCCTGCATGCTGCCGCAAGCTCAACCACCGTGGGACCGAGCGGTGTCTTCGCGACGCGCGGTGTGCGGTTGGTTTCCGTCCTTGGTGTATCGGTACTTGAAAGAGCGCCTGGGTCTCCGATGTCCGCGCTGCCGCGGGTCGGATTCGCAGGCGCCGGGTCGGTGGCGGGACGTTCGTAGATGGTCTGGATGGTGATCCATTGGCCGAGCTCGTTCTGGATCTTCTCGCGTACCAGGTAGCCGAGGTCTGCGAGCTCGCGCAATGCCGAGCGGATGGCGTCGCGACCTTCTTTGGGCGACTGCGCCGCGATCGAGTCGGCGCGGGTGCGCCAGTCGTCGGGCTTGGACAGCAACCAGACGAGCACACCCCGCGCGCGGAAGGACAGCCGCTCGTCGGTGATGACGGCATTGCTGAGGACGGTGAAGTTGGCGGCAAGGCGCGGTCCACGACGCACCCCGCCGGCCAGGGTATTCTGACCCACGTTCGACTCCCTTACAGTCGGACATCCGGCCCGTCGGGAGCTGCAACTCCTGGCGGGCCTTATTCGATTGTGGCCGCGCGGATCGGCGGCGTGCTGGCATCGTGCCACCGTCTGTACAAGGCGCGCAAGGAATCGAGCGGAGGGTGCTCGAGTTTCGGTGTTCTCGACCTCGCTGAGCGGGGTCCGGAACACCGAAGTTTCATCGGCGCTAGGGGGACGCTTCGAACCGCGCCTCGACGTCGGCGGTGAGGGTGACGCGGTCGGGTTCGAAGACCAGCGCGGGTTCGGCGGACTCGGGTGCGCTCATCGCATCCGAGCGCAGCATCGCGGTGCGCATCATCGGAGCGCCGCCCGCGTGGACGGGTGAGGGCTGGGAGCCGAGCATGCCCGGATCGGCGATGGCCACCGCACGAACGGTGTCGAGACCCAAGGACGTCGTGTACGCCTTCGCCTTGTCGAGGGCGTCGCGGACGGCGAGGTCGCGGACCTGTGCGAGTCGCTTCTTTCGCGCCTTGCGGGTGATCCACCACTGGAGATCGGCGACGGTGACCACCTCGAGTTCGGCGACCTGCTCGACGAACGCACCCACAGCGTCGAACTCGTGGAAGGTGACGGTGATCGACGCCGACGAGTTGTACACCCACGGCCGGTTCTTGCCTTCGCGGTTGAACGGGCGCCGCCGGCTGTGGCGTACCCGATCGAAGGTCCACCGCTTCACCGGGTTCGGGGTGCGCTTGTGCAGTTCGGTGACGAGATCGGTGATGGTGGCGACGGCCGCGGTCACCGGTTCGGCGGCCTGCTTGCGCGACGAGCCGTCGGCGTGCACCCGCAACACCGCCGTGCACCGGTTGGGTGCGACGGTGCGCTCGGCGTGGCCGGTGACGGTGATCGTGACGGGAGGCTGGGTCATGCGCACGAGTGTGCCAGCGCGAGCCGTCCCCGTCGGGCAGACGGCACGTGCCACGGTCGGAGCCGTCGAATCCGACCTTCCGGGCGTCGCATTCGTGCCACTCTGAACTTGTCAGAAGTGAGAGGTGTGACTGGTGGGACGACTGGGTATCTGAGTTGGGTCGAACTAGCCAGTGTTCACGAAAGGACTGCACATGCTCGGACTCGGAATCCTCGGTTGGATCATCATCGGTGGTCTCGCCGGTTGGATCGGCAGCAAGATCATGGGCACCGACGCCCAGCAGGGCATTCTTCTCAACATCGTCGTCGGCGTCATCGGCGGCTTGATCGGTGGTTTCCTGCTGAAGGTCTTCGGGGTGGATGTCGAAGGCGGCGGACTGATCTTCAGCTTCCTGACCTGCCTCCTCGGCGCGGTCATCCTGCTGTTCCTCGTCAAGGCCGTCACCGGCCGAGGCGTGCGCCGCTGACCGCTCTGCATCAACGAGGTCCCGGATCCACACGGATCCGGGACCTCGTTCGTGTCGGGGGTCGGCTCGTCAGACCAGTTGATCGCGAAACCAACGTGGGTCGGGATTGGTATGCGACACGTCGCCGACGAACACCGTCGGCACCGTCTCGTTCCCGCCGTTGACTTCCCGGACCCGAGCGGCCGCAGCGGGATCCCGCCAGATGTTCACCCAGATCGCGCGACGCGCGCGAGTGCGCAGGGTGGCGCGCAACCGGATGCAGAACGTACACCCCGGGCGCCAGTACACCACCGGAACGCCGCGGGTTGCGGCGTCGCGACGGGCGGTCGCGTCGTCGACGTGATGGGGGAAGAACAGGGGAGAGGTGACCCACGCAAAGACGAGGAGCAGTACTGCCGTCACCACCGAGGTCACGTCGAATGCGCCAGTGAGCAGAACGACCGCCGCGACGGCCACCATCGCTGCGGAGAGGATCCAGGTTCGCCACACGCGTGCGAGCCTATCGCCCGGGCGGGAGGCAGAAGCCACTTCGTCCGCCGGCCTGCAGTCGCCTCGGAACGGGACGCGTCGCAGGCTCGAAGCTCCCCGTCACCCCGCCCGACCAGCCGGTCTGCCGCCGGGCAAGGTGGCGCGATAGCGTCTTCGGTCATGGTCGTCACCGAGAATTCACCTCCTGTATCCCCGCGGTTGGTCCGCTCGATGTTCATCCCTGCCGTAGGGGTGGCGCTCGTGCTGACTCTTCTCGCGGCGGCGACGGTACCGATGCGCGACCGCCTGTATCTGTCCGTCGCTCAGACCGTCGAGGGGTCCTTCCTCGGACCGCTCGCAGGTCTCGTCGCGGACAAGGGGCTGCTCGTCCTGGTCGCCTTCACCGGTGTGCTCGCGGCGTGGCTGTGGCGGAACGATCGACGCAGCTTCGGCACCCTCGCCGTCGGCGGTATCGGTGTCGTGGGTGCCTACCTGTCGAGTGAACTCGTCAAGCTCGTGGTGACGGAGCCGCGACCGTGTCGCGCACTCGGGATCGAGACGGTGCTGGAATGCCCCGAGGTGGGTGACTGGTCCTGGCCGTCGAACCACTCCGTCATCGCGGCGTCGTTCGCCACGGCGTGTGTCCTCGCGGCTCCGCGTCTGATCTGGCTGGTCGCTCCGCTCGCCGCGGTGCTCGCCTTCTCCCGGGTGACGGTGGGGGTGCACTACGTCCACGACGTGCTGTCGGGCATGGCGCTCGGCGTGTTGATGGTCGCGCTGGTCGTCGTGGTGCTTCTGCCGTTCGCGTCGCGGCTTCCGATCCTGTCGCGCGAGGCACCGGCCGCCCAGCCCATCGGATAGGCGAACTGGATACGGCACACCGAATCCGGCTGTCGGCAGAGCGAATCTGCAGGCAGCCGGATTTTTGTTGGCAAGTCGGACGGGGCGCGACCGCCTCGAAGCTGTCGCGGTCGTGCTCATGGTGGGCTTCATACTGCTGTTGAGCCCTGTCGCCGGCGTCGTCATCGTTGTCGACCTCCGCGTTCGGGGTACTCGATGCGCATGAAGGATCGGGCCTGGGATCTCGCATACGCCGCCGGTTGGTGGACGGTATGCGCGCTACCGGAAAAGCCGGCGAGGCGCCTGTTCGAGATGGCTGCGGATCGAGCGGCCCGAAACGGCGGGCCGATCCAATTACGACGCAACCTCGCTCGGGTGTTGTCCACCTCTCCCTCTGAGGTGCCCAACGAACTCGTGCGCGCGAGTCTACGTTCGTACGCGCGGTATTGGTGCGAAGCGTTCCGGTTGCCGTCGATGGATCCCCTACGGCTGGCCGAGACCATCGACTCCGCGGCCACCGGTCTCGAACACATCCACGAGGCCGTCGCGCGTGGGCGCGGCGCAGTGCTGGCGCTTCCGCACAGCGGGAACTGGGACCTGGCGGGAGTGTGGATCGTACAGCGGATCGGCACACCGACCGTCGTCGCCGAGCGACTGCAACCGGAATCGTTGTTCCGCCGCTTCGTCCGGTTCCGGGAAGGCCTGGGTTTCGAGATCATCCCGCTCACCGGTGGCACAGTTCCACCGTTCGAACAGCTGACCGCCCGGATCCGGGAGGGACGGTTCGTCGGACTCCTCGGTGAGCGTGACTTGACCGGAGCGGGCGTGCCGGTCACCTTCTTCGGCGAACCGGCCTGCATGCCTGCCGGCCCGGCCAAGCTCGCGATCGATACGGGTGCGCCGCTGCTGCCGCTGCACTGCTGGTTCACTCCGGACGGGTGGGGGTTCCACATCGACGCCCCGATCGATACCGCAGGCGGCGTAGAAGCCACGACCCAGTTACTGGCCGACCGGTTCGCCGCCGGTATCGCCGCGCATCCCGCCGACTGGCACATGCTGCAATCGGTGTGGACGGCCGACCGGCGGGACCGCACACAGACACCCGGCAGACAGTGACGACGTCGGTTTCCGCGGCAGGCCTCGTGGACCGTCAGAAGAAGTCGGCAGAGGTGATCTCGGCGCGGAAGAACTCGCCGTCCGTGCCGGTTCCCGTGTCCCAGCTCGCGCGGATCCGTGAGGCGATGGTCATGCCACCGAACCGGTGTTCGGCCTCGACCGCGACGATGAACGGATACCGGCCGAACTCGTGATTGTCGGGGTTGCCCCACCGCAGCATCCGCACCCCGCACAACGCCCCGTCCTCGGCGACATCCAGACGCACGGTTTCCTTGCGGCCGGCCACCGTCCAGGTCGCCGCGGCGACGAATTCGTCGCCGCGCCACCGTGCGAGGGGAAACGACGTCGGCACGAAGATGCTCTCCCCGGCCAGGCGGCCGGCCGCGCTGTCGCTGACATCAGGGCCGTCCGCGGACATCACCGGAATGATTCCCCCTATTCGCCAACGCATCTCGCCACAACCGTCGGTGAAGCGGTCGTACCCCGACACTGATACCGGGCCGATCCGAGTGGTCGCAGCCCACACGAATCCCGACGTCGGGGCGAGGAGTTGGACAGCGGTGAACGGTCGCCAGGATCCGAGCCGGATCTGCCCGGACATCTCGAGTCGTGCGGCTGCGGCCATCGGCGTGCCCTCGGCCACCGCATGGTTGATCCAACGCCGCGCAGCAGGCGGCAGGGGTTCGGTCAGGGCCGGGACGAACCGGTCACCGGTGCCCCTGATCTCGGACAGAGCACGCCAGTGTGCGCCGACATGATGAGCGGCGCGCGGAATAATCGGTGCACGGCCCATGCGCACGAATCCTCCACCGGTCGATTCGGCCCTTCACGATGCTTCGCTCGGACTCGGTGCTTCATCGATGGGGTGGGCCGATACTCGCTGATTCGAGCAAATTATGCCTGGGCACCGTGTCCTTGCCGACGGAATCGTCGATCATCGCGTTATAGGTGACCCTGCCGAGTCGGTCGGCGGTGACGTCCCTGGGTACCCGGTCGCCGGGACGGAAGAGGTACACATGAGCGTAACGAGTAGAGGACGGTGCCGACGCGGGGGTTCGGTTCGATGTTGACGGCCCTGTGGTACGGACTGGGGACCGCCGTGCCCTTGTTCCTCGGAGCTGCGATCGGCCTGCTCTACAACCTGCCCCGCCCGGTGCTCGCGGGGTTGATGGCCTTCGGCGCCGGTGCCATGGTGGCGGCGGTCTCCACAGAACTGTTCGCCCCGGCCTTCGCCGACCAGGGGTTGTGGGCGGCCGGCGGGGCCTTGATGCTGGGAACCGTCGTCTATGTCGTTGCCGATCGCGTGATCGAGAACATGCTCGGCCCTGCAGCCCTGGGTTGGGCACTGATGCTCGGGGCCCTCCTCGACGGCGTTCCGGAGAATGCTGCGTTGGGGACCACTCTCGCAGCCGGCAGCGGTGGAATCGTGTTGCTGGTGGCCGTGGCGGTTGGCAACATCCCCGAGGCGGTGGCGGGTGCGGCGTCGATGCGGTCGGCTCTGTCGCATCGCTCTGCTCTGCTCATCTGGGGCGTGACGGCCGTTCTGCTGGTGGCGGTGGTTGTGGTGGCCACTGCGTTCGCCGATTCTCTGCCGGAAGCGGGAATTCCGCTGATCCAGGCATTCGCCGGAGGCGCCACCATTGCGGTGATCGCCGACTCGTTGATGCCGGAAGCCTATCGAGAAGGCGGATGGTGGGTCGGTATCTGCACTTCGCTGGGATTCCTGGTCGCCTTCGCTCTCGGTGCATGAAAAGCCCACCCTCATCGGATCCGGCCGAAAGTTCGGACCCCCGATACTCTTCAGAACGGGTTTGCCGTTGACCCAACGAGATCCGCAACCGAATTGATGACGCGGGTCGGGCGGTAGGGGAACCGCTCGACGGACTCGCGGGTCGAAATGCCGGTCAGGACCAGCAGTGTCTGCAGACCGGCCTCGAGGCCGCAGACGATGTCGGTGTCCATGCGATCACCGATCATCAGCGTGTGTGCGGAGTGCGCACCGATCGCACGCAGGGCCGACCGCATCATCAGGGCGTTCGGCTTGCCCACGAAATACGGCTCACGGCCGGTCGCGCGGGTGATGAGCGCTGCGACTGCCCCGGTGGCAGGAAGCGAACCCTCTCGTGACGGGCCGGTCGGGTCCGGATTGGTCGCGATGAACCGGGCGCCGCGTTCGACCAGTCGGATCGCGGTGGTGATCGCCTCGAAGGAATACGTGCGTGTCTCACCGAGGACGACGTAGTCCGGGTCGCTGTCCGTGAGGACGTAGCCGATGTCGTGCAGCGCGGTGGTCAATCCGGATTCACCCACCACGTAAGCGCTGCCACCGGGACGTTGATTGGCGAGGAACGTCGCCGTCGCCAGCGCGGAGGTCCAGATCGATTTCTCGGGCACGTCGAGGCCGGAGCGCAGCAGGCGCGCCCGCAGATCTCGGGGTGTGCGGATGGAATTGTTGGTGAGCACCATGAACGGCGTACCGGTGTCGCGGAGCTCCGTCAGGAACGCGTCGGCACCGGGGATCAGGTGATCCTCGTGCACGAGAACACCATCCATGTCCATCAGGTAGTTCCAGACCGGCGCGGATGTGGGTTCTTCGCTCATTCTCCGAGTGTGTCACCTACTGTTCCGGTCGGCAGCCGATACAAGGCGATCACCCGCCGAGGTTCGCGACGGTCGAGCCGAGCACGCCCGCCTGTAGCTCCAGGTCGCTCTCGTCGTGGTCCCGATCCTGCGGTAGCTGCTTGCGGAGGTCTTCCCTGGTGACCACGAGGAACGCTCGGTTCTCATCCGTGAGCTCCTGACCTCCGACCACGCGGAAGCGTCCCTCCTCCAGAACGAGTGCGGGGTCATCGAGCGTCGAATCGAGGAGTTCTCGAAGGTCGGTGGCGGTCAAGTTGGTGGGCACATGTCCTCCTGCACTTGCTATTCTTTCGGACCTGTCGGTGTCTTCCGGAGGTACCCGGTGGAGCGGTGGCCGAACCCGGTGGTATTCGGTCGCCGGGGCGGGTCGGCCACATCCGTGCGGGAAGCGCATCCGCTGGCGAAGGCTCGCGTGGCGGAGTGCGCCGACTCGCGTTACGAAATGTGAAGGGATCGGGTGCGTTCGGTCGCCTCTCGGCGAAAGGCGCAACACGGCTCCAGTCGAACGGAACTTCCGTGAAGGCAAAGGGTTGAGCCCGAGGGACACGAATACGCACCCGATCCGCCCAGCACAACGCGACCCGATGGCTATCTATTCCCGGTGGGGACAAGCGTGCGGAAGCCGAACGCGTGCGTGACGGACTGTGACCGCGGACATCTTCGTTGATGCTTCAACCGGCGTACGATCGAGACCACTCATGTACACAGACTTCGCCACACTCGGCGGAACTCTCATCTGGTTCGCCGCCCTCATCGCTCTCACCCACATCCTCGGCCACACCCTCTGATCTCCGGACCTGGTCGGCACCCCCTAGTCCTGAGGTCTCCGCAGGACGCCCAGCAGGTGTTCCTCACCCCACGTCGACAATCACGAGTAGCGTGGGCGGTACGGGCATCTTGCCCGACACTTTCTCGCCTTGACACGCGGCATCGTGAAACAGGCGGAAGAGGCTGCATTTCATGGCCGAATCGATCGAAATCTTGATCAAGGCCCTTGGAGATCTATGAAGACCGCCGAGCGGACGGCACGATTTCGGTGAAGCACTGCGTGCGGTGACCACGGCCGCCGCGGTGACGATCGCCGGGGTCGAGTGCGCCGACATCGTGCTCATCGGCAAGGACACATTCGAGGCGCACGGAGTGGCGTCGTCATCGTCCCGGGAACTCGGTCGGATCCAACGCGACGCCGGTGGTCCCTGCATCGACGCTGCCGGGGTCACGAGCGTGGTCTACAGCAGCGACCTGCGGTCCGAGAGACGGTGGCCGCAGTTCACCGAGGAAGCCCTGCTGGTCGGGGTCGGCAGTGTGTTGTCCTTCCAACTCACACCCGAACCGATATCGCCGGTTCGCTGAACCTGTTCGCATCGAAGCCGCAGACTTTCGACGGTGCAGCGGTGGCGCTGGGCATCGCATTGGCGGCGCAGGCGGCGTCCGAGCTCACGGCTGCACGCGCGGAGCTGCATCTGCGCTCGGCGTTGGCCACCCGAGACACCATCTGCCAGGCCAAAGGTGTTCTGATCCAGCGCTGCGACGTCGACACCGCCCGCGCGTTCGTGATGCTGCGGACGCTGTCACAGGATCTCAACGTCGCCCTCGCCCGAGTTGCCGAGCGAATCGTCGAGGACCACACCGCTTCTCTGTGATCGTTTGTCGGATCACGGAACTTCGAGGTATACGGGCTCAGTCCAGACAGAACCCGTTGCCTTCGATGTCCTGCACGACGATGCAGGACTCGTCCACACCGTCGGCGTGCAGAACCTTCACTTGCGCAGCGCCGAGCGTCACCAGTCGGTCGGACTCCGCTTGCAGAGCAGACAGTCGCTCGTCGCTCTCCAAGCCTGTGCCGACGCGCACATCGAGATGCACCCGATTCTTCGCAGCCTTCGCTCGGGTCCGACGAAATCGAAGGTGACCTGTACCTGCCTGACCGACACCATGCGGGTACGCCCCGTGGCCGAGAGCGGACCCTCGGATCGGCGCACGACACTTCGATGAGCCCGCTACACTACCGATGCGCCCCATCCGAACGCAGCCACGGCCACGATCGCTACCGCCCACAGCGGCGCTGTCACTTCGAATCCTCCACGTGTCGTCGGTTGGTAGAAGACCGCCCGCAGGCTGCGTAACCGTGCGTTCCATTACAGGCGCGCAACAGAGTTGCAACAGTCTTCTCCGATACTCGAGAAACGAACAGACACCCTGTTCGCCCGGGAGGATGCTGGATCATCCGAGTTACACGGCTGCACTCCATCTCGTTGCGCGATTCTCCACGACCCCGGGGGGTAGCTCATGAACACCGGCAGCTGCTCGCGCGACGTTCCACCTCGGCGTGACGCCGCCGTACGAACCGATCGCCTCAGGGAGACGGAATGGCAGTCGTAGAACCATCGAAGAGTTCGAGGACCCGCAAGCACCACGACGGCGCCGACTTCCACGCCGAGAAGAGCGAATACCTCGAAAAACGTTCACTTCGTAAAGGAACCGCAGGGTGGGTGCTCCTTGCGGGACTCGGTGTCAGTTATGTCATCTCCGGTGACTACGCCGGATGGAACAACGGACTCGCCGAAGGCGGATTCGGCGGTCTGCTCATCGCCGGCGTGGTCATCGCGGGCATGTATTTCGCGATGGTGCTCGGGATGGCGGAATTGTCGTCGGCCCTTCCGGCCGCAGGGGGCGGATACACCTTCGCCCGCCGCGCGCTCGGCCCCTGGGGCGGATTCGCCACCGGTACGGCCATTCTCATCGAGTATGCGATCGCACCGGCGGCCATCGCGACGTTCATCGGCAGCTATGTCGAATCGTTGAACATCTTCGGGATCACCGACGGATGGTGGATCTACCTCGCTGTCTACGCCATTTTCATCGGCATCCACCTCACCGGTGCGGGCGAAGCGCTCAAGGCGATGTTCGTCATCACCGCCATCGCACTTGCCGGACTCGTGATCTTCGCAGTCTCTGCGGTGGGACTGTTCGAGTCCGACAATCTCACGGACATCGCGCCGACCGATGCCGTCGGCGCCTCGGGCTTCCTGCCGTTCGGTTACTTCGGTATCTGGGCCGCGGTCCCGTTCGCGATCTGGTTCTTCCTGGCGATCGAGGGCGTTCCTCTCGCTGCGGAGGAAGCTCGTGAGCCGGAGAAGAACGTGCCGCGCGGCATCATCTCCAGCATGCTGGTGCTCTTGCTGACCGGAGCGACCGTGCTATTCCTGGCGACCGGTGCGTTGGGCGCCGAGGGGTTGTCGACCTCGGGCAACCCGCTCGTCGAGGCGCTGGGTGACGGGACAGCGGCGAAGGTCGTCAACTACATCGGGCTCGCCGGGTTGATCGCCAGCTTCTTCTCCATCATGTACGCGTACTCGCGGCAGACTTTCGCGCTGTCCCGGGCCGGCTACCTGCCGACGAGCCTGTCGGTGACGAATTCCCGCAAGGCACCCATGCTCGCGTTGATCGTTCCCGGCGTGATCGGTTTCGTCCTGTCGCTGACCGGTGAGGGCGCGATGCTCCTCAACATGGCGGTCTTCGGTGCCGCCGTGAGTTATGTACTCATGATGGTCAGCCACATCGTGCTGCGCGTCCGCGAGCCCGGGATGCGGCGTCCGTACCGCACACCCGGTGGAATCGTCACGACATCGTTCGCGCTGGTGATCGCTGCGGCCGCTGTGGTGGCCACCTTCCTCGTCGATCCTGTTGCGGCTCTGTGGACGTTCGCCGCGTTCGCTGCATGCATGGCTTACTTCGGTCTCTACAGCCGCCACCACCTCGTCGCGAACTCCCCGGACGAGGAGTTCGCGGCCCTCGCGAAGGCGGAGGAAGAGCTGGGGTGACGACCTGCGGCCGATTGCGCGGCCGTCCGCTCACACCGCGCGGACCGAGGTGGGTTCGTAGAGCATGACGGAACCCGTCGGCGCTCCACGGCAGGTCAATCGGCACGGGGGAGTGCGGTGGGCCTGCAGTTCGACGTCGACACGCTCCGGGTGCGGTGCACGACCGGCGAGCCGGACCCGCCAGCGATCACCCTCGCGCACACTCTCGGCGATCACGTAACCGCTGCGCCCGGCCGGACCGAAGCGTCGGAGCGTGGCGGCGAGCGCGGCCTGCTGAGGCGGAGACATATCGGTGTAGCCGCGTAGATGGTGGTGGTGGATCCGGTCGAAGAAGTGTTCCTCGATCGTGAGGACGGACGATTCGGCGTCGAGACCGCCGTAGTAGACACCGTCGGGTACGACGACGACGTTGGCGGCGAACCGGTCTCCGCCTACGTGCGAGCATTCCCAGACCTGATCGGGCCAGCGCTCGGCCAGAGCGCGCGCGACCGGCCGTCCACGCACGGCGCAGCACGGATCGTGGTGACCGTGAGCGCAGACCAAGAGGACGGAGGGGCCACCGAGGTCGCCGGGTGTCTCGAGGGCGGTGACGATCTGTGTCAGATCCTCCTCGCGATCCCACGTTCCCCATTGCTGACGCACCGCGCCCGAGGTCTCGCGGCGGAGCACCGCCCATTGGTCGTGTCCTCCGCGGCGACGACGGCCCGGGCGCTTGACCAGCAGTATGCGTGCGCGGGCCGCCTGCGCGGCGGAGAACACGGCCGTCTTGGTCGCGGCGTCGAGATCGAGCCCCTCGAACCCGTTCACCGGCCATCTGCCCCGATATTCGACGAGGATCCAAACGAATCCGCGTGGGGCCGTGCCGGCCATCGGATCACCCCGCTGTCGGGCACTGTCTGCGCAGAAGAAGCGTTCGGCTGAGGCCACAGTGCACCGTCACTGTTCCGCGGGGACGAGGATCCCTGCGCGCAACAGCCGTTCGACCAGGTCGGTCCCGAGGGTTTTCGTCGGGTGGGATCCGCCGTCGAGCAGGCGCGTGACAGACGGCATTTCATCGTCCGCCACGGTGACGCGGCCGACGCGCGTGACCAGGTGTGAACCTTCCAGACGCGCATACAGCGCGCTGCGGAGTTTCACCGTGGTGTCGGGGCCGAGATCGTGGACGGCGGCGAATTGGGCGAGCGGCCCCAGCGGTGCCGGACGCGCCTGCTCCCGCCGGGCACGGTGGAACAGGGAGGTGGCGTCCGCCTCGGCCAGTGCGGCGATGAGATGCTCACGTACAGCAGTGATCTCGTCATCCGGATCGTCGATGCCTATGGGTAGTGCACCGCGCATCTCAGGATCGTCGCCGAGCGCAGTGAGCGCTGCTCGGGTCAGATGCTCGGCAAGTGCGTGACGCGTCCACGTATGGATGCCGACGGTGAGGTGGATGGAGATCTCCCCTCGGGCCTCGGCGGCATGGATCCAGCCTCGCGGCAGATAGAGGCAGTCGCCGGGTTCGAGCACGGTGTCGATGCACGCCGGCTCTGTCGCGGCTCGGGCGACAGCGGGGCGATGATCGGTCCAGGGTTGATTGCGTAGCGGCGCCGGGTGGACGGGCTCGTGGATCACCCACCTCTTCGTTCCCTCGATCTGCACGACGAAGACGTCGTGGACGTCGTAGTGGTGGCAGAACCCCTGGTTCCGAGGTGGAGTGATGTACGCGTTGACCTGGACGGGATGTCCGAGTTCGTCGCTCAGAGCGGTGCCGAACTGCGAGATCGGTTCCCATGTGCGGTGCAGTGCCTGCAGGACGAGGGTGGCACCGTCGGCGAGGTTACGCCAGAGCATCGTGTCGTCGAGTTGGTCGGAGATGGTCGCTCCGACACCGCCGGGGGAGGTGAACGACGAGTCCGGCAGTGTCGTCCCGTCCTTGGCGACGCGAAGAAAGGGCGTGCGAAGTCCTCGTCGCGAGATGAGTTCATCGACTGCCTCGACGGAGAACAGGTCGGTGAATGTGCCGGCGCGACGCGTCAGCAGTGGTGCACGTCCCCAGATTTCGGACGCGAACTTCTCCCGACCGATGTCGATCAAGCGTGTTTCCAGGACTCCGGCGTCCGTTTCGACGCCGGAGTCCTGGATGCGATATGAGGAGTCCTCACACCTAGCTGCCTCCGTCGGCTCCGCCATCGGCACCTCCGTCAGCCCCGCCGTCGGCTCCGCTGTCGGCGCCCCCGTCGGCACCCCCGTCAGCTCCGCCATCGTGAACGCCCGGGACGCCGGCTGCACCGCCGTCCGCCGGGCCCTCCTGGCCTTCTTCCTTGTTCGGATCCTGCTGTGGGTCGGTCATGATTCCTCCCGAGGTCAAAAGGCTTGGGAGCAGCGGTGTTACCGGCTCCCGGAGCGTGCAGCGGTGTATTGTTCGGCCGTTGTCAGCTTATCCCGGCGTATCGGCGGCCACGTCGATTCCGGGATCATCGAACCGTTGTCCCAGACGTTGTACCCCGCGCACTCGCAGGTGCGGCGCTGCGAAGAAGAAAAGTCGACGCGTTGCTCGCCGATAATCGGGTACAGGAGAGTATGGCTGACGAGAATCCCGACGCGTCCGAGTTCGACCCGCAGAACCCTGATCCCGCGAACACTCCTGGTCTCGAACCCGGAGGCGGGGTGTCGCCCGGAGATACTCCGCCCGCCGAGACTGCTGTGGGCGGTCCGCAACACGAACCGCCGCAGCGCCGCAGTGCCGGGGCCCTCATCGCCATCGCGATCGTGGTGATCGTGGTCCTGGTGGTGGCCGTCGGTCTGATCATCCGAGCAGTCGGGCTGTTCTGAGGGCGCGACGAAACGAAGGTGAAGAGGTAGCGGAAAAGCGAACTGCCTCCCGGTAGTAGAGAGGGGCGTGGACCGGTCGCATCACGCCACGAAGGCGATAGCACGCCGCCGTATCAGTCGACTCGATGCGACGGCGGGTTCGATCGGTCCTCGAGAACGCCATGACGATCATGTCGGTCAGCGTCGTGACAAGACCCTCATGGTCGTCCGAGAGCGAAGTGATCGCCCCGGCGTCGGAGTCCCTGCTCATCTGCGCTGCCAGTTGACCGTCGAGATCGGTGACCAGCGACATCCACCGAGCGTCGAGCTTGTCGTCGTAGTTGACTGCCTGCAGACCGGCGATCAACAACAGGCCACGCAAGGTGCTCGGCTGGCGAACCCCGGCCGAGGTCTTCGCCGAGCAGCTACGCTCCCTGCAGTAGCCCGGTGTTGCATCGACCGGTTGAACTCGCCCAGTATACGGCTCTTCGGTTCGAGGAAACCTTGTTCCTGCAAGGGATTCGGCCGTCGATAGGGTCGGTGGCCGATGCCTACGATAATGCCCTCGCAGAGACGACGATCGGGCTCTACAAGGCCGAGTGCATCGCCGACGATTCCCCGTTCCGCAAGGGCCCGCTGCGCACTGTCAGTGACGTCGAGGAAGCCACCTCGGCGTGGGTGCACTGGTACAACACCGGCCGGCTCATGCACCGCCTTGGGCGGATCCCACCGGCCGAGTATGGAGCCAAGTACTACGCTGAACACCGTGCCGATCAACCGGTCGCACACAAATGACAATGTGTGCATGAGACCCGGGATGGTTCAGTATCAGGGTTACGTAGACGCTGATGACCATGCCGTGGGTAGCGCTTTTCACCGTCCGATCGACAGATCCGACCGTCGATGCCCAGTAGATTGCGGGTGCCGCTGCGACGCTCGGATACCCTCACCGACCGTCCCGACTTCGCTCTGGTTGGGGTGCTGCGGGTCCCGGAGGAACAGACCAGCCCGGGCCGGGCGATCGTGCGCCGCATCGGTTACGCCCTGGCCGCGCTGACCGCGGCGGTGATCGTGGTGTATCTGGGTCGGGACGGCTACCGCGACGTACAGGACAACCCCGTTGCCGCTGTTGGATTGCGTCTACTACGCCACCGTGTCGCTGTCGACCACCGGCTACGGCGACATCACTCCGCTCACCCCGCAGGCGCGGCTGGTAAACATCCTGGTCATCGCGCCGCTGCGAGCGTTCTTCCTCATCGCGGCAGGGTCTGGTGACCGTACAGGGCTCGGCCACCAAGTCGGATGTGTTGCACTTGGCCGGGGCCATGTGCTGCGCCAGTCTGGTGCCGATACGGTCGTGGTGTCCGCTGAGACGGGCGGGCCGGTTGCTGGGCCTGGCCCCTGCCACTCCCACGGTGATGGAGATGATCGAGGACCTGTTGACTCCCGAGGATGGGTTCGCCGTCTCTGAACGCGGTGTGGAGCCGCACGAGCTCGGCCTTTCGCCGCGGGAGCTGCCCGTCATCGTGCTCGGGGTCGTCCGTTACGGACGGCTGATCCGGGTGGGTTCTCCCGAGCTCGGCGTCATCGTCGCTGATGACAGATTGCTGTATCTGCGCTTGGTGGCGAATTGACCCCGCCCGGACCAGATCCTGCGGCAACCGCAATGGGAACTTCGATGACGATGCACTGTGCGGTGATGAGACGGGAATCTGGGACCCCGCCGTCCGGCGATCAGGGGCTGAACCGGGTCGACCATAGAGTCGACTGCGCGGCGCGCATCGCCGCGCGGCCGAACCACGAGCTGATCGTTACCTATCGTGCCGGTGACGCGATGGCTTCACTTGCAGATCGGATCGGGACTACCCGGTGCATGCGCTGAAGGGTTTCGTCCCGGTGCGAGGCAATTACAACGGTGCCCGGGTAGTTGGCAAGAACACCGGAGATCGCGTGTTCGGTCTCGGGATCGAGGCTGGCAGTGACTTCGTCGACGAGAAGGATCCGCGGCCGACGAACAAGCGCTCGGGCAAGGACAAGGCGCGCCTGCTGCCCACCGGAGAGAGTGATCCCTCCCTGCCCGATCTCGCTGTCGAGACCGGCCCACCCGTCCGCTTCGACGCGTTCGAGTATCCGGAGAAGTTCGTCATCCGAAACCGGGCCTGCCCCGCGGAGCAGGTTGTCTCGCACGGTGCCATGGAACAGTGTGGTCTCCTGATCCACCAGCGCGACGCTCTGCCGGAGCGCAAAATCGTCAACGTCCTGGAGCGGAACGCGCTCGCCGTGATCGTCGAACAGCTCGATCGTTCCTGACAGGGGTTCCCAGAGCCGTGCGGCCAGCGCGATGATCGTGCTTTTGCCCGCTCCCGAAGCCCCGGTGAGACCGACGTGTTCTCCCGGTTGCACTTCGACAGACCAGCCACATACCGCCATGGCACGGTCATCGTAGGTAAACGACAGGTTCTGGATTCGCAGTCCGAGCGGCCCGTCGGGGATCGCGCGCGGGCAGGGCGGCTCGGAAACAACCGGCTCGCGCCGGAGGACGTCGTGGACGCGTCCGGCGCTGGCCGTGAGGGGATGGAGCTGCGTGAGCGTGGTCGCAGCGTCAGAGACCGCCGAGACACCGGCGAGGGTGAGAGCGACCATCGAGGGGAGCAGCGCAAGCTGCAAGTTTCCGGTCGCGGCGCCGCCCAGCGCTCCGGTCGCATAAGCACCGACAAGGACGACACCGATGATGGTCGTGGTGACGAGCGCTTCGCGGAGTCCGGTAACGAATTGTGTCAGCTTTCCCTGGTGCCGGGTGACGTCGGTAGCCCGCTCCGTCGTGTTAAGGGTGTCAGCGACAACCTTGCTTTCCAGTTCGTAGGAGAGGACTTCTCGGAGCGATCCGAGTGCATCGACGATCTGCGTCGAAAGGTCCGCGCGCAGTCGCTGCTCCGCATCACCCAGCTGCTGGATCCGGTGTCGCGCGACCAGTGCGGTGGCCGCGATGAGTACAGCTCCGGCCAGCATGATCCACGCGGCGGACGGCAGGAAGATGAACGCCGTGGCGAATGAAGAGATGAACACCGTGAGTGATGTGGCGATTTGGGCGAGTGTGTGTGCGTAGAAGAACTCGAGCTTTTCGATGTCGTCCATCGCGACCGCGGCCGCGCGGCCCGAGTGTTCACGACGGCGTCCGGGCACGCTGCGTGCGTACGAGTCGAACAGCGCCATGCGCAGCCGAGCCAGCACCCGGTAGGCAACGGCATGCGAGACGTTCATCTCCTGCCAGGTCAGAACAGCGCGGACCAGCACCAGAACGGTTACAGCAACCCACCACGTCGCGCCGGGGACGGTGCGTTCGACGACCGTATGTCCGATACCCCAGGCGGTGAGAACGCCCAGCGCAGCAAGGACGAGGGCGCTGGCTGTGCCGGTGAGATAGCTGACGAGCATGCCGCGGTATTCGGGGCGCAGTGCGGGAAGTAGCGCGCGGAACGCATGGAGGGAGCTGCGGATGCTCAAACGAGTTTCCTTTCCAGCCGGCCGTGCTCGAGCCGGAACTGCTCGTTGACACCGGACAGGCTTTCGGGCCGGTGCGTGATCATCACGACGATCCGATCTGCCGCAGCATGTCGGGGGACTGCTGCACGATCCGGTGACAGATTCGGTCACGCAGCCTGTGTGGCTGGTGTGGTCATGATGGTCTCGAACTCGACAGGCGTCAATCTGCCGAGCCGGAGCTGACGTCGCCGGCGGTGATAGGTCCGCTCGATCCAAGTCACGATCGCGATGCGCAACTGCTCGCGTGTGGCCCATCTCTGCCGGTCGAGGACGTTCTTCTGGAGCAGCGCAAAGAACGATTCCATCGCGGCATTGTCGCCGGCCGCACCCACCCGACCCATCGATCCGACCAGGTCGTGGCGGGCGAGGGCGCGGACAAATTTCCGGCTGCGAAATTGCGATCCACGGTCGGAATGAACCACACATCCGGCAACCGAGTCCCGCCGTGCCACTGCCGATTCGAGGGCCGTGACAGCCAGACGGGATTTCATCCGATCGCTGATCGAGTAGCCGACGATCCGGTTCGAGTACACGTCCTTGACCGCACACAGGTAGAGCTTGCCTTCCTCGGTTCTGTGTTCGGTGTAGGGGTCGGACCGGGGCGCCCTGCCAGCCTCTCGGCTAGTGGGTTTCCCCGGCCCGCCCTCCGAACCGGACGTGCGACTTTCACCGCATCCGGCTCTCCACGTATTCATGCCGCTGGGACAGGTTCAGGCTTTGTTGCACTCGACCACGGGGTCGGGATCTTGGTGCCCCGATAGCGATAGCGCTCGATGGCGACCGCGTTTGCTCGGAACATGTCGATTCCGCCGGCACGGATGTGCCATCCGGGCAGATAGCGCCGGACCAGGGTGTGCATGTTCAGCCCGAGGTGTCGTTTGCGGAGCCAGCCCACGACCCGCCAGAAGGCGAAATGGTCGAGGTAGCCGAAGGTCCGCGAGGACACTCCATGGCGGAAGTAAGTGCACCAGCCCCGCAGCGTCGGATTCAACCGGCGCAGCAGGTCTGCGAGCGTTCGATGTGTTGCACGGCGCGTCAGCATTCTCACCTTGCCGATGATCGAAGCCAACGACTTCTTCGACGGGTAGGTGTAGATCGCCTTCTTGCCGGTCCGGCTCCGCCAAGCACGGCGCTGGATGCGCCAGCCGAGGAAGTCGAACCCCTCATCGATGTGACAGATCCTCGTCTTCTCGGTCGACAGGCGTAGGCCCATCGGTGCGAGCACCGCGCCGACCTCGTCCCACAGCGCTTCTGCGTCGGCGCGTTGGCCGTGGATGAGGACTACGAAGTCGTCGGCGTAGCGGACGAGCTTCATGACCGCACCCCCGGCGCGCCGATGCTTGGCACGTGTCCACTCCGGGCCGAGTGCTTCCCACTTGGCGGCGAAGTGCTCGTCCAGCACGGACAGGGCGATGTTGGCCAGCAGCGGCGAGAGAATCCCACCTTGAGGTGTGCCGGTGATCGTCTCGCGGTTCAGGCCGTCCTCGGTGAGGACCCCGGCCCGCAAGAACGCCTTGACCCAGCCCAGGACCCGCTTGTCCCCGACGCGCCTGCGCACCCGCCCCATGAGGGCGGTGTGGTCGATCTCGTCGAAGCATGCCTTGATGTCCGCCTCGAACACCCACTCGTAGTTCCGGGTAGGTGATGCAAGGTAGTGAATCTCGGCGATCGCGTCCTGGGCACGGCGACGAGGACGGAAGCCGTAGGAACACGGCTTGAAATCCGCCTCGAAGACCGGCTCGAGCACCAGTTTCAACGCAGCCTGCACGACCCGGTCACGAGCAGTCGGAATCCCCAGCGAACGGACCTTGCCCGCCGCCTTGGGAATCGTCTTCTGCCGCACCGGCAGCGGCGTGAATCTCCCAGCCTTCAGGTCCTCGCGGACCCCGGCCAGCAGATCGGTTACCGCCCAACCGACGCCGCGGGGAGTAACCCCGTCGACACCTGCTGTTCGTGCTCCCTTGTTTCCCCGCACCCTGTGCCACGCCACGACCAGGAACGCCGGATCGTAGACAAGGTTGGCGAGGTCATCGAAGCGACGGTCGGGATCCTCCGTCGCCCACCGGTGCAGCTTCTTCTGCATCCTCAGTACCCGCCACTCGGCCTCCTCCCGCTCGGGGAAGAGATCGAGGTTCGGTTCGCCGGTGTTCACCAGCGGACTCCTGAGAGTGCTTCGTTGCTGCGAACACGCTGGACCCCTTCGCCATGTGACCGGCTTTCCCGGCCTCGGACTACTACGGGTCCTCCGCCCCACCGCGACGGCATCAGCCGACGACGAGCCTTCCCGCCGGCCAGCAGGCTGCTGACCGGGTAGGGGGCCATCGCGGTGGTTCCCACGTTCACTGCCGAACCGTTCGACGGGGTCGGCGCCCAACTATGCCCCTGCAGCGTCGCCGCGGCTACGCCGCAGGCCTTCACCACGGCCTCCCGACCGGCGACATCACCCAGCCAAGGAGTTCCCCGCAGTCCGGCGTCATTGGACGCGAACTGCAGGTGCGCGCTGCTAACCGGCCCAGATCCACCAGGTTCGAGCCGGAGGCTCTCTTGAGGGGCGTTCAGCCGCTGGTTCCTCACGTACGCCTTCCCGTCTTGCTAGCCGAGCCCACGCCATCTGGCAGTGCTGACGCGTCTCGTCGTTGTCAGGGCTGCTTCCACCCGCACCCCCGTCCCGGGGATCAGGCTGCCCTCAGCTTCACCGTGCTGCTGCGACAGCACGGCCGTGGTGGTCTCTCACCCCCACTCGGTTCAACAGCGCCTCGTGGCGCTCGATATCGGTGAGCCACAAAGTGTTTGGAGCATCCGCGGTGAAGACGCGGCCGACGAGATCATCGTGCACCGGCGGCCCGGAGCGGCCCTTCTTCGAGCCACGTTTCTTGCCGAACACACTCCACCACCTGTTGGTCGAACAGATCCGCCACGCCGTGCGGTCCGACATCGACTCGCCCGCATCGCGGGCTTCGTCGGCGAGGAACCGGTAGCCGAACTCCGGGTCCTCGCGGTGGGCGTCGAACAGGGCGTTCGCCCGGTACGCCTCCTCGAGTTCGGCGTCGGTGACCGGGTCGGCGAGCCACCGGTAGTACGGCTGGCGCGCGATCCCCAGAACCCGGCACGTCACCGCGACGGGAATCCCGCCGGCGGCCAGCTCGCGGACGAGCGGGTACATCATTTTCCCGGAAGATTCGCCTGTGATAGATACGCCGCGGCCCGCCGCAGCACTTCGTTCTCCTGCTCAAGCAACCGGATCCGCTTTCTCAGCTCGCGGTTCTCTCTGGACTCCTCGTTCGTCGTCCCTGGCTTGGTGCCGTCCTCGACGTCGGCATTCCTGAGCCAGTTGGTCAGGCAGGATTCGCTGATGCCGAAGTCGGCGGCGATCTGCCGCAGGTGCTGACCTGGTTCGCGGTTGCGGGCCACGCGGACGACGTCGTCGCGGAACTCTTTCGGATAGGGCTTGGGCACGGGGTCCATCCTTCCAGCAGTGCCTCACGGCACCACAGTTCAGATGTCACCTATCCGTGCAGCAGTCCCCGGAGCGTTTCCATTACCTCAGCGGCGCGTGCGGGATCGAGCGCACTGGTGGGCTCGTCGACGAGGAGCACCGGACGCCGTGTCAGCAGGGCGCGTGCGAGCGCGAGACGCTGCCGCTGACCGCCGGACAGGCTCAGGCCGGCTTCGGCGACGCGGCTGTCGAAACCGTACGGTAAGGCCAGAATCTCGTCGAGGATGCCCGCTGCCCGGCACGCGTCCACAAGGTCGGCGTCCGTCGTTTCGCCTGTGACGGTGAGATTGTCGCGGATCGTTCCGGTGAACAGGACGGGGCGTTGCGACACGACGGCGATGTCTCCGGCGCGCAGGGACTCGCCGTCGAGTTCGACTGTGCCCGACTCGGGTGTCAGGAAGCCGAGGAGCACGTCGAACAACGTCGATTTGCCGGCCCCGGACGGACCGATGATCGCCGTGAGTACGCCCCGATGTGCCGTCATATCCAAACTCTCCAACACCGTGGTGTCGGAGCCTGGGTAGCGGTATCGCAGTCCTCGAGCTTGCAGGCACTGTATGTTCCTGCCGGACCTTCCGTGTTCGACGACACACGTACCCGAACCGTTGTCGGGCGAATCGAACGCGCCCAAGCGGTGCAGGCCGGGCACCGCGGTCAGCCCCAGGAACCCGGCGTGCCAGTAGCGGGACAGGTCACGGATCGGGCGGAACGCTTCCGAGGACAGCAGAAGAATCAGGTAGACCTCGAACGCCGGGGGTTGCCCGGTCGCGGCGTGGACGATCGCCGTCATGACCGCGGCGACGGTACCTGCCTGGATCGCGAAATCCGTTACGCCGGTCTCTGCCAGGGACACTCGCATCACCCGTTCGGTTGCCGTGCGCAGCGCCTCCGATCGCTCGTGCATCCGCTGCCGGGTGCTGGGCACGTCGCCGAGTGCACGCAATGTCGCCATGCCTCGAAGCGACTCGAGCAGGTCCGCGCTCAGTGCTTCATAGGAGTCCCAATGCTCGAGGCCCCGGCGCGACATCATCGTCTTCCACGCAAGCGGTCCTGCCAGAGCCATGACCACGGCGACCGCGACCCACAAACCCGCCCAGGGGTTCAGTACCGCGAGAGCAACGACGATGCACGGGCATGCTATGAGGATCAGAGCAACGGCAGGGATGTACTTCGAGACGTACGTGTCCGTCCCATCGATGCCGTCGCTGAGCGCGACGCGAATGGAGCCGTCGCGGGTTCCCGCATCGTGCAACCGTTCTGCGGTCAACGCCGACCGGATTGCTCGATGCCGCAATTCTCGACGAACCAGGCCTCCGAGACGCGCCGAGACCGAATCTTGCGCCACCATCAGCAGCACTCGCGCAACTGCGAGCCCTGTGACAGATGCCAGCGCGATGATCACCGTAGGGCCGGTGCCCTGGAGCGTCGCGGTCAGTGCCCACGCGATCGCGACCGCTTGGCCGACATAACTGGCGAACACCAGCAGAGCAAGCAGCACGCTCCCGGCGAGCAATCCGGGGAAGTGCCTCGCTTCACGCCACAGCTCGCGGACGATCATCATTCGGCCTTTTCCTCCTTATTCTCGACGCCGTCGAGCATTGCCACTGCGTGCATCGTCCAGCTCTCTGCCGCAGCAGGGATTCCGGAGACAGGCCGGCATCTCACTTTCTGGGACAGCGCGGCGTCGTAGCACAGCCGGGCGGCGGCGCGATGGGCATGCCAGAGGGCGTCGTAGATGGTCTCGGCTGAGGCACTCGGGATGATCTTCCATGTCTCGATGCGGTCGGCATGGGCAATCCAGGCCTGGCCTGCGAGTTCGGCGAGGTGTGCGGCGTTGGTGTCGCGGACCGGATTTCGTACGAAGTCGGCAAGTTTCGGTGAGCGTCGCCGCGCAAGCGCATGTCTCCGCTGTGAGGCGATGTCCCAGTTGCTGGGCAGTTCGATGGAGACGAGCGGAATCTCGGGTACGAGGCCCCGAGAGAGCCAGGCGGACGTCTCGGTAGCAGGTGGCACGCCGAGTTGTGCACGGATCTCCGGCCCTGGGCCGAAGACGGTGGGGAAGTCCGTGTCGAGAAGAAAGCGCACCGCCTCCAGCGCATATGCGGCATCGGCGATCCACAGCGGCCACGCGCGGTGCCGGTATCGGCCGAAGCTACGGCCTGGCTGCACACTGAACACCAACCGCGAGCCTGGGGAAGGGCTGCGCGGTAGTTCCCAGCCCGCCGCGGTTTCCCTGGCGTTGTCTCTGCGAAGAAGCTGTCCTTTGTCGTGGTCGTACGCATAGTGGCCTGGATCGAGGCCGTCGGTTCCATCCCCGCCGACAATCACGTGAGTATGCACCGCGTATGTCGCGCCGGCTGACGGGATGGGCCGGCGCGCGATACTTGTGACGCTGCCGTCGTCGCGGAGGTGCCAGTCGCCCGGGTACCACAAGGCGCAGAGCAGCTCTTCGATTCGTCCTTCTGTGGGAACACATGGAGTACCGAATCGGCGCCACGGGTTCATCCGCGGTCCTGGGGGGAGGGGGGCTCCGGGGGTGTGTGCCGTCAATGACATCGCCAGCGTCGGCGGGAGGCCGATGCTGCTACCGGGTTCGTTCGGTGCGGATGGGTGCGCTGGTCGATTCGAGGTGGTCATCGCGGGCCTACATGTGCGGAGGGGGTAGGAGTGAGAAGTCGTTGACGTTGTCTTCCCAGGTCGAGCGCCAGCCGCGATTCTGCGCGGCTGCTCGGAATCTGGGAATGCCGAAGTAGGCGAATGCGGCCGGGGCGTTCGGGACGAGACCGGTGATGAAGGTACGAACGACGCGTAGAGGTGTACGCCGGATGTCAGCGGTGGTCACGTCTCGCGTGAAGATCTGATGCCCGTGCGAGGCGAGCCGTTCGTAGATATCCGCCATCGTGGCCGTCGGCATTTCGTCGATGGCCCGAATCCCGAGTGCGGGGGCTGTGAAGCGTCGAGCGTGGCGGCGGGCCCTCGGATCGAGCCAGACCTGTACGTGAGCGCCGAGGTCGACGACATGCTCGAACTGTTCCCCGACATCGTCGAGGTAGCGCGCGTCGCTGCGGAAGTCCAGGTAGAGGCCGCGAGCCATGAGCCCCTGTTCGACTGCACGGAACACCCAGCCGTCGGCTGTGGTGCAACCTTGGGTGTAGACCCAGGTATGCACGGCTTCGAGGACGGCCTTGCGTGCGGCCCGGTCCGGATCGAGTGCAGCGGAGAACCCGGCGGCGTAGATCCCTCGTTTCATGTCGCGGAGGAGAGCGGCGACAGCGGGAGCGAACTCGGAAGGCATGGCGACGAGTGACACCTCGAAGTTGCCCCCGGTGAGATCGTCACGCAGGCCAGGAACACTGTCCGGGTCGATGCCGTATGTCGGCCCGTCGAGGTGCCACCAGACTTCCAGTGCGTCGCGTTCGATGACTTCGAGAACACCTCGGTCCCGGGCATCGTCGGCGCCTTGACCGGTAGCGATCCCTGCATAGTTCAGGTGATGCGTTCGCGGCAGGTGTCGGAATCTCGACTGCCGCCAGTTCAGGTAGATCAATGACGCCGGGATCCAGGCGTGTTCACCGTCCGTGCGTTGACACCGGGTCCACAGCGTGGGAGTGGTTTCCGTCAACGGTGCGTAGGGAAATCGCGATCGCTGGTACTGCCACGACGCAAATGTGGGGAGGTCGTCGAGTGGAAGTGGGGCGTTGTCGTCGGACAGCAGGTCTGCGTATGTAGCGATTCTGAACTGTTCGGTAGGGAGCTCGGCGGGAAGCCAGTTGCCGCAGTACCGTTCGACGCCCTCGGCGATCGCGGCGATCCGCGCAATGTCCGGGTCGTCGAATGACGTGCCGAGCGAGACGCGATCGGCGGGCCATTCCCCGAGCTGGCGAGCATCCGCTACCGACGCGGTCAGTCCCAGGTAGGCGGTGGGGGCGCCGTCGGGGTGTGGAACGGCGCGTACGGATCGGATGACACCGCACTCTGCGTCGACCAGTGACTCGACCGGCAGTGTAGGGAGCTCGTGGACGGTGAGGTCGCTGCTGTGTGAATTCTTGCCGCTGTCTCGGGGGTTCATGGGCGGTCCTTTCTGCTCATGCTGCCGTTCTGCTCTGCTGCCAGCTGCCGCTGTCCGGATCGAAAGCAGAAACGTAACGAGCGGGCTCGAGCCGGCCGAGCCGTGCAGCGAAGGGTGTGTGGGTGCGGAGCCAGCCGTCGATGATGCCCCCGATGCCTCCGCTGTTGTCGAGTTGTTCGCGCGTGTGGGGGTCAGTGAGGTCTGCGGCGAGACGATGCCCCCACGGGCCGGTCACGAGATGACTGTCGCTCGGCCAGGAAGCGGCCAGGCGGCGGGCATCGGCGTCGAAGAAGTCGTGTGCTCCGGTGACGACGAGCAATGGTGAGATCAGTTCTGCGTAGCGGGTGCGCACGCTGAGGTGCGTCGCAGTCCAGAGACGTTCCCAGCGCTCGAACACGGCTGCCGGCCAGGACCATTCGCGGGCGGCTGAGATCACGCCGATTTGTTCGGTTCGGCGAACGCGGGTGGCGAGCTCGTCAGGGGGCAGCGGCTTCCGCGATCGTGGGCCGATGCCGTGCTCGTGCCACCACGCGATGCGATGTTCGATCTGAGGGGCACCGTCGGGATTCCATGCCGTCTCTGCCAATCCCAGTGCCGGCACCAGCACGATGATCCCGTCGGGGGCTGAGTGCTCGTGCCGCATCGCGCCGTACGCGCCTTCGAGTGCTGCATGTGCAGCGTACGAGGCCCCGAATGCGATGAGCGGTAGACCCGGGAAGTGCGCGCGGAGCTGCGCGATGACCTCGGCGCCGTCGATGGTCTCATGCTGATACGGATCCCATTCGCCGGACGAAAGATACCGTCCGCGTACGTCCTGGATCAGGCAGTGGTATCCGCGGCCTGCCCAGGATCGGCCGGTCTCGGTGTGACGCCGGGCGTCGTACGGGGTGCGGAGCAGGACGATCCCGGCGGCGTCGTCGATCTCCCACAACAGGCCGCCGAGGCGGATGTCGTCCGAGGTCGTCATGGTGTGTAACCGGGGGAGTGGTGGCGGGGTCATGCCGTGGCCTGCGGTTGGTCGGGGAGGTATGGCGGTTCGTATCCGAGGATCGGATGTTCGGTCGTCCTGCCTGTGGCGGGGACGAGTT
Source organism: Rhodococcus sp. 2G (assembly GCF_001886355.1). NCBI lineage: Bacteria > Bacillati > Actinomycetota > Actinomycetes > Mycobacteriales > Nocardiaceae > Rhodococcus > Rhodococcus sp. 2G. Next base: position 1,820,757 of record NZ_CP018063.1, read on the forward strand.
TCCAGAGTGTGTGGCGGTGGTGTGTCAGCGTCGGCGCTTGTTGCGCCCATGCAAGCGCGACGGTGAGGACTTTGCTCACTGTCATGGCGCGGGCGTAGGTGTCGGGCACCGTGGTGGCACCGGGTGCGTTGTGGATCCACTCGGTCATCGCAGTGGGTGTGAGGCTGGCGGCGATACGTCGCCGTAGCACGTGGTCGGCCGTTGCGTCGCCCGCAGCGAGTGTCAATGGGTCCACGAAACACACGTCGCCTTCTCGGTATGTGCGGAGCCAGGCGACGGACGGGCGACGTTGTGCGTCCAGCAGGCCCCAATGTTGGCGCTCGTTCGGCGAGTCCGCGTATGAGATCACCAGGCTCGGATCGTCGGCGCAGGTTTCGTCGCGGAGAATCGGATCTCTCGAGAGTTCTTGGGTGGTGGCGAAACGCGACGGTGTGGCTCCCCACGTGCGGAGCGCGTCGGCGGTGTCGTCGGCGATCGGTCCCGTTCCGGTAAGGATGACTGCACGTCGCGCTTCGGGCCAGCGTGCCTGCATGTCGGCGGTGTCGCGTTCGGCGACTTCCTCGTTCAGGCGCTGCACGTAGGTGCAGGCAGTCTTGGTCGCTGACGCCGGATCTTGCAGTGCGGGAAGAAGATCGGTCGGCGGGTTCTGGACCTGCAGGAGCGTGCCCGCGGTGGTGCGGAGCGTGACTGTGTTGTCCCTGGAGGCGATCAGATGGCCTGGAGCGCCAGGGAGCGCAACAACAGAAGAATTGGAGGACATCGGCAGCCTTTCGAACGAGCCCGGTCGAGCAGCCCCGGTGGCTGCTCGACCGGGCGTGTGCAGTGTGTGCTGCGAAGGTCAGTCGAACGGGTTCTCGACGAGTGCGTTCGAGTGCGTGGCCGACAGGTGGGCCAGCTGCTCGGTCTCTTCGATCTCGGCGAGGATCTGCTTGTCCATGGGACTTCTCCTTCGTGTGTTCTGTCGGCCGCACCGGATGGGGTGGCCGTGTCCGCGAGGCGAACGACCGGAGCATAATTGAAAACGATTGTCAGAATCAATAGCATGTGGACGCATGAGACCTTCGCAGCTCGTGCTCGTCGATTACCGCGCCGATCGCGTGTACGGCATCAGCGATACGACAGCGACGCTCCACGGGCCCGGGCGCGGGCACGCAGCGGAGCACGCAGGGGTTCTTTCCCTGGGGGGAACATCGGGAGGGCACGCCTTCGCCGATGATCTGCGCGGCGAACTCATTGTGGTGCGACAGGGCGTCGCAGCGACGGTTCCGGTCGCAACGCCTGTGGAACACATCGCAAGTGACCCGAGCGGACGATACGTAGTGGCAACTACAGGCTTCGGTGCCAATTCCGAGCCGTGGAGTGACGTCGTGACAGTCGTCGACCTCGATACGAATACATCCAGGCGGTTCCGCTCACGCATCGGCGAACCCGGCGCGGGCCTCGTCCGCGATCGAGCGACCGGTGAACCGTTCATCGTCCTCCGGCATCGCTCGCCAGGGGCGATTGAGGCGCTCGCGCTCGCGGCAGCGCTCAGGGTCGGTCCCCACGTTCCCGTCCTGCGCGGAGCGATGACCGAGGTCGCGGACGACGGGCATGGCGATGTCGCAGATGCGCGGACCGGAATCTTCGCCACCGCGACGAGCCGAGGTCTCGAGCGCTTCGCGGTGGAAGCGGGCGTTCCTGTGCCACTGGGGATCGTACCGTGGCCGGTACCCGGTCGTGCGTTCTACCTGCGCATGGACTCCGACGCAGGAAAAGCCCTAGGTGTTGTGCGCGGGGGCCCGGCGAACCCGACTGCATGGGCGGAATGGACGAACCACCTCGTCGAGATCGATCTCACCACCGGCCGAACCGCTCACGCATCACTGCCCCCGGGACTTGCCTTTCGCTTCGCGCTGGCACGCACCCGCGCTGCAGTCGCAACGATCCATCCGGACGGCGACCAACTTACGATCTTCGAACGGCAGAGACCGCAGCTACGCATTCACCGGCAGCTGTCACTGCCCGACATGAGTGCCCCTCCGACACCGGGACGCCTGCCCTGGGATCCGGTCGGTGACGCACCGGCGCAACGCAGGGCCGTCGCCCTTGCCCCCGCCGGTGACACTGTTGCCGTCACACGCGGCGGGGACGGCGAACTCCACCTGATCGCCGACCGATCGTTCGAGACCGTCACTGTTCCCACCCCCGTGGACGAGGGGGGCTTGCTGTTCTGGCCGGGAGGCCCTCACGACGGAATGGGCCGCTGAGTCGTGACCTCATCCTCTTTCCCGATCAACGATGCTCTCGATGCCGCGCTCGCACGTTGGGAACAGTACGGCCGCCCCGGCACACCTGACACGGGGTTCGTACTCAGCCGCTTGCCCGGCAGACGCACACGCGGAATCTACGTCGCCGGATCGGAGCAACCGATCTTCGAACCGGACGCGCACATCCTGGCGATGTCGCCGGCGCCTGACGGCCGCCGCATCGCCCTTCAGCTCGCGGAGCGGGCAGACGAAGACGGGGTTCTCGCCGTGCTCGATACCACCTCCGGAAATCTCCGCCACTACAACGACATCCATTGCCGCTACGAACCGATGCAATGGACTCCGGACGCCCGGTCGCTGGCAGTGGTTGCTCGTTCCCCTCAACGGCTCGTGCAGGTCGATGTCGTCCACGACGAAGTCACCGTCGAACCGGTCGCCGGTGATGCACGATGCAGACTCTTCTCTGCCGGCATCCACATGCTTCTCGCCGAGAGTCGACCAGCGAGCCCGACCCGATTGATCCGCCTCGACAACAGTGCGCGTCTCGGTTCCTTCCCATCGATCACGGGTGTATTCGGAATCAACGACGGCGACGTCCTCGTGTATGGGGGCAATGCATTGCACGTGCTCGACGCGCATTCGGGGGTGGAACGATGGCGATGGATGGACCCTGCGGTGCGGCTGACCGCCGTCACCGTCACCGGGGACACGGTTCATGCGAGCGCGGTTCGCGCCGGCGCCAGCGTGCTACTGCGACTCGCACACGGAACCGTGATCGACGAATGGCCCGTGAATAGCGGCGGGTCGGTCGCATCGATCACGGATCTGGGCGCCGACGGCGGCAGAACGTATGTCGTAATCGAAGCACCGGCAGTGCCTCCGCACGTGGTAACCGTCGACGAGCGCACCCGCGGCGGTGGCGCGGCGACGGTCGCCGGAGACTTCGAGACTGTGCGGCACGAGTTCGCGGCAGATGATGGGGAGACTTTGACGGTCGTCGTCACCTCTCCGAAAGGGCTCACCGGCCCGGCCCCGACCATTTTGACGTGTTACGGCGGCTTCGGAGTCCCTGACCTTCCCGTCTTCGAACCGACGATTCCCGCGTGGGTGGAGTCCGGGGGCAGATACGCGACAGCACACATCCGTGGCGGTGGGGAGCACGGTGAGCAGTGGCGTCGGGCCGGTTACGGCGCCGGGAAGCGGCGAGGGATCGATGACCTTGCCGACGCTGCTCGTGGTCTGGCCGGCGCAGACTTGACGAACCCCGAATTGCTCGTGCTCGCCGGTGCTTCTCACGGCGGAACCGTGGTGGCGAGTTGCGCTCTCGACCATCGCGGAATATGCACGGGCTTCGCCACCACGGCAGCACCTTTGGATCTGCTCTCCCTCGAGAAGCACCCGCTCGGCCGAATCTGGCTCGACGAGTTCGGTGATACGAGCAGTCCCGAAGGCACGCAGGAACTTCGTGCGATATCACCGCTGCACCGCGCGAAGATGATCGACCCGGAGCACAGGCTGCCGCGATTCCTCGGGATCGTGCTCGCCGAGGACTCGCGCGTGAATCCCGATGACAGCTATGCGTTGGCCTCAGTTCTCCGAGAAGCGGGAGCAGAAGCACTCGTGTGGGAAGCACCGCACGCCGGTCACGGCTCCAATCATCTCGACAGTCTGCACTCGATGGGTTCGGTGCTTCTCAGCTTCGCTGCACACACCACCCGACGCACCCGCTCTTCCGAAGGACGACACGCATGACACCGGATATTTCGACGGCTGCGGCAACGCCGCAACCGCCCGTTTCCCTCTCAGCTGCGGCCGGTCATGACACAGCCGCTGCCGCGCACGTCCCCCGCCGAAGGGGCGCGCTGGCGGTGCGGATCCTGGTGCCGTCGTTGTCGGTGCTCCTAGTGGTGATGCTTGTGTTGTCCGTGAGCGTGGGGACGATCGCGGTACCTGCGATGGACGCGGTGAAGATCCTTGTCGGACATCTGGTGCCGGGTATGCCGTGGATGACGGACGGCTCGCTGACGACGATGCAGGACAACGCAGTGTGGCAGTTCCGGCTTCCGCGTGCCGTTCTCGCGGCATTGACCGGTGCGTCGCTCGCGCTGGCGGGAGCGCTCATCCAGGCCGTGGCGCACAATGCGCTCGCCGAGCCGTACATCCTCGGAGTCTCGGCGGGTGCCGGCGTCGGGGCCGTGTCGTACATCGTGCTCGGCATCGGGATCGGTTCGCTCGGTATCGGGGCATCAGCGTTCATCGGGGCGGGGATCGCGACGGGTGCGGTGTACCTCCTGGCGTGCAAGGGCGGTCGAATCGCTCCACAACGGCTGATCTTGGCAGGGGTTGCTCTCGGATCGTTGTTCAGCGCAGTCACCAGCTACCTGACGATCTCAACCGATGCACAGAACGTGTACAGCATCATGTTCTTTCTGCTCGGCTCCGTCTCGGCGGCGACGATGCCACAGTTGCTCCTCCCGGTGATCGCGTTGATCGCGGTTGCGATCTTCGCCGCGACCCGTGCGCGTGCGCTCAACGCGTTGCTCGTCGGCGACGACGCGGCCACCTCACTCGGCATCAACGTCAACGGGTTGCGCGCCACGGTCCTCATCGCCGCCGCGCTTCTGACCGGCGCGGTGGTGGCAGTCTCCGGCGGCATCGGGTTCGTGGGCCTGGTCGTGCCGCACGTGGCCCGCATCATCGTCGGCTCCGATCACCGCAAGATGCTGCCGGTCGCAGTCCTGGGGGGAGCGGTGTTCCTCACGACCTGCGACCTGCTGGCACGCACGCTGGCCGCACCTGCGGAGGTCCCTCTCGGAGTGCTCACCGCACTGGTCGGCGCCCCGTTCTTCCTGTGGTTGTTGCGCCGCGACCGCGCCGACCGGCTGGGTATGAGCCGATGAGAGTCACCGTCGACCAACTGGGCGCGCGCCGAGGAGACCGGGACATCCTCCGCGACATCAGCTTCGAGGTCCCTTCCGGCACGGTTCTGGGCCTGCTCGGGCCGAACGGCAGCGGGAAATCGACTCTGCTGCGCGCCCTCTCCGGAATCGACATCCCATCAGCAGGGACGGTGCGCTACGACAATGCCTCGCTGGCCGCCCTCACCCGCCGCCAGCTCGCGCAGAGGGTGGCGGTGATGACGCAGGAGCACAGCGAAGAATTCGAGATCCCCGTCCTCGATCTTGTACTCCTCGGACGCATCCCGCACGGGGCGGGCTTCGGACGTGACTCGGACTCGGACATCGCGCTCGCGCTGGGCGCGCTTGCCCAGGTCGGCGCCGGTCACCTCGCATCTCGAGCGTTCTCGGAGCTGTCCGGCGGTGAGCGGCAGCGCGTGCTGTTTGCCCGGGCGCTCACACAGGACACGCCGGTGCTCATTCTCGACGAGCCGACGAATCACCTCGATATTGCCCATCAGCTCGAGCTGCTCGACCTTGTGCGCACGACCGAGCGCACAGTACTTGTCGCCCTCCACGACCTCAACCTCGCGGCTCGCAACTGCGACGCGATCGGTGTGCTCGCAGACGGAGGGCTCATCGCCTACGGAGCCCCCGACGAAGTGCTCGACGTCGACCTCATCCGTTCGGTCTTCCATGTCGAGTCCACCTCGGTCGTCCACCCGCGTACCGGACAACGGCACTTCGTCTTCGACGAGCGCGTACGCACCGCCGATGAAGCCGGTATCACCCTGAGAAAGGAAATCCCCATCCGATGAACTCTCTTTCCAGCAACCCGAGACCAGCGAGTAAAGGCCTGACCGCTGGTGTCGGTCTTCTCGTCCTCGCATCACTTCTGCTCACTGCCTGCGGCACGAGCGTGACATCCACCGGCAGTGGCATTTCCGAAGGCACGCGCGAGACGGTGACGTTCAGCAACTGCGGGCGCGAGCTCACCTTCGAGCAACCGCCCACTCGGGTCGTCGGCATGATGCCGTCCCAGACCGATCTGCTGCTGCGCCTCGGAGCCCAGGACACGCTCGTCGGCCAGGCCCAGGTCAGCACCTCAGAACTCCCTGACGACGTCGCCGGTCGTGCTGCCGACGTCCCTGTGCTCAGCACGGACACGCCTCCGGCTCGTGAGGACCTCCTGACGGTCTCACCGGATCTGGTGGTCTCGCCCACCGAGTACGAGTTCACCGCCGAGCAGGGCTACGCCAGCATCGAACAACTCTCCGAAAACGGCGCCCAGGCCTACGTTGCCACCGGCGGATGCGCGGACCGTCGCTCCAGCGCACAAGTCACCGACCTGTTCATCGACATCGCCAACCTCGGGCAGATCCTCGGAGTTGCCGACGCGGCCGATGCGCTCGCCGAGGGCGCGCAGAACCGCCTCGAGGCCGTCGAAGAGTCGATCAGAGGAGAAGAGCCTGTGACCGTGGCCCAGGTCTGGGTCGAGGGGAACGTTCTCGGTGCGATCGGTGCGGGCATCGAGTACGACATCATCCGCACCGCCGGCGGCGAGAACGTCTTCGACCCGGACGCCCCGGAGTTCGCGGACTTCTTCTCGGCCGAGATCAACCCTGAAGAGATCATCAGCCGCAACCCCGACGCCATTGTGTTCGGCACCACCAGCGACAAGCAGGAACAGCAGGTGCTCGAATACTTGCGCGCCACATTCCCGAACGTCACAGCGGTTCGGGACGGTCTGCTCATCGGCGTCCCACAGAGCGACTTCTATCCCGGCACCATCGGCAACGTCGAGGCGGTCGAAACCATCGCGGAGCGGCTCTACCCGGACGCCTTCCACAGTCAGAGGTAAGGACCTTGACATGACTGTTCAGTCTGCTCGGGAACCGAACGCAGTCGATCGAGCCGGTCTGCGGCGCGGCACCCGTGCGGGTGGGTGCGCCGAAGTCCGAAGCGGTGGCCGCGGGGTCGGCCGGTCTGTCGCTCCGAGCGGAGTGCCTTGACCTTCGACGAAGACATCCACCCCGAGTTCGTGGCCTTGACCGTAGCTACCGGTAAGCCTGGATGCACCGAACCGGCGGAGATAACCAGCGCGTCGTAAAAACGAAATGCCCTGTCGCAGTGGAAGAATTGAACTTCTCACAGAAACAATTCGGGCTCTACTGCTCTGAATGTGGATGAGCAGGTGTGTGATATGACGGGGCGGTGGTGCGGGTGTGATGCTGTCGGAGATCGGATGGGGCATCGCGCTGTGCCTGCTGATGCTTGTCAGGGCTGCTCGGATCAGAGGGGCGCGTCGTAGCTCATCGATGCGGTGGTGGGGAACGATCCGATATCCCACCGAGTCCGCGGAATGCCGAGATCCGAGCACCGGCTCCGTCCCAGCAGTAAACGGACGAGACAACATCGAAGGATGGATCCCATGGCACACGTACGACGTTTCGACCATGTCGGCCTCACCGTCTCCGACCTCGACGTTGCGACGGCGTTCTTCGCCGGCCTCGGCTTCGAGGTCGAAGGCACCGGCTCTGTGCAGGGCGACTTTCCTGCGACCGTCTGCGGACTCCCCGGCACGCACTGCGAGATCGTGATGCTCCGACCCCCGGACGGAGGGACCCGGCTCGAGCTTTCGCGCTTCATCGCGCCCGACCACCTCCCCGGTTCGCCGACGGCGATGCCGAACGAGCTCGGGATCCGCAATGTGTCGTTCGAGGTCGGCGACCTCCAAGTTGCCGTCGACGCTGTAGCCGAGCAGGGTTACGGGCTCGTCGGGGGTATCGGTGAATACGAGAACAGCGTGCGAATGGCGTACGTGCGGGGACCGGACGGCATCATCGTGTCGTTGTTCGAACAGCTCGGTTGACGCTCGCCCCCGCCGGCGGAGATCGGCATCGAACCTCTCGATGATCGGGCGACCGGCTCAGCTCGTCCCGGCGGCCCCCACTGCATCCAGTTCGGCGCGGAGAGAGGTCGATTCGGTTCTCAGCGTCAGATTTTCAGTCTGAAGCGTCTTCGTCTCGTCGCGCAAGGCGGTGATCTCGTCGCGCAGTGCCGACAGTTCGGCCCGCAGTTCGTCGCCGCGTGCTCGTGCCGCGGTCTCGGCTGCCTGGGCCGTCGCGGCGGTGATTCGCGATTCCTCGAGTCGGCTCCGTAGCTCGGAGGTGCGGTCGCGCTCGGTGGTGAGCTCGGTGTCGAGGCGCTCGCGGGTAGAGACCTCCCGGTCGAGTGCGGCCTGCAGGCGCGCGATCTCGGCTTGCAGGTCGGTGACCTCGACGGTCGCGCGCTCACGCTGGGCTGCTGCCTCGTCGAGTTCGCGTCGCTGCGCGGTGAGGGATTCGTCCTGCTGAACGATCGTCGCACGCAGGTCGCCGACTACCCCTGTGTGCTCGGCGGTCGCGGCCTCGAACTCGTCCTTCCACCGCTGCAGTGTTGCGGCGTGCTCGTCCTTGAGGCGCGTCAACTCGGCGTGATGCGCCTCGTCGAGTCGGCGCACCTGTTCGGTGTGTGCGGTACGAGCGTCGGCGAGTTCGGCGTCGACGGCGGCCACTGCCGCGTCGGCGTTGTCGCGGTCCTCGAGTGCCTGGGCGAGTTGTTCGCGTAGACGGACGATCTTCGCGTCGGCGTCGGCTTTGACCTTCGCGAGTTCGGCGGCGGACCGCGTCATCTGCGCCTCGAGGGCCTCGGCGTCGGTGAGCTTGTCGACCGCGGTGGTGATCCGTTCGGCGATCGCCGAGTACTGCTCGACGCTGTTGGTTGCGAGGGCGCGTAGGGCAGTGGTGGCGGCCGTGAGCGCGGAGACCGCATCGTCCGGGCTCTCGACGACCGCCGGGGCCGTGCCGGCGGCTTCTTTCTTGGCGCGTTCGCGTTCGCGATAGGCGCGCACACGGTCGGCTGCCGTGGCGTACTTCCGAGGGCGTCCCACCCGGGGTTTGCTCGAGTCCTCCTCGTCGGTGGTCGCTTCGGGAGTGGGGGAGTGTGCGTCGGTCATGGAGGTCCTCGTCGTGGCGCGTCGAAATCCCGGGTCGCAGGTATCGTACCGCATTTAGTTACGTAATTAAGCAATGGAACTGTAATGAAACGAAACGATATGGAACGCTGTGAACTGGGTAAAAACCACGCGATGTGGCTTTTCGTAACGAAGAGCGCAGTAGAGACAACTTGATCTCATCTGTGATCGAGTGTGCGTACTGATCGTCATAATCCCCACTTATGACGATCAGACACGCGCGCGGATCGAAAACTGTGCACCCCTCGGATCGGGGCCGGGAAGGTTGCCGAGGGAGGAGCGCCCCTCGGCTGTGGCGCCGGTCACCGAGTGCGCGGAGCAAGAATTGTCTACTGTCTGCCCCAGCCGGCGGATGCAATGAAAGCCATTGCAGCGCTAGGCAGTCTGCGCTCGCCCGAGCGTGCGTACCTGTACACCGAAGGAAGAGGTAATCGAATGGGCTCTGCAGCAACGTTCCTCGCGGATGTTCTCGTCGCCGTCATCACGCAGCTGATCGAGACCGGATCGTCGTCCGGATCCTGATCCGTCACCGCCGTGGTCGCTCTCCCGCTCGTCACACGGAGAGCGACCACAGGTGCAGGACAGAGAGGGTGCAGGGGTGAAAGACGTCGGAATCCTGGGCCACAGCTGGGAAGGTGCCTCGCTGTGCTGGCGTGAGGTCTGTCAGCACAGCAACCGTCTCGGGCACCCGGCACATCCGGACGTGACGATGGACTGCATCTCCTTCGAGCGCTGCATGCCCGCGTGGGAGCGCGGAGACTACGAAGCGGTGCGCGCCGTGCCGGCGACCAGCGTCGATCGACTGGCCCGGGCCGGCTGCGACTTCTTCGTGTGCCCGGACAACACCGCACACCTCGCGCTCGAAGCACCCGGCGAACCACTCGCAATTCCCGGGCTGCACCTGATCGACATCGTGGCCGACACAGCGCAGCGTGCCGGGCACCGACGCGTCGGCATCCTGGGAACGCGGTTCACCATGCAGGGCCCTCTGTATCCTCGCGAACTGGTGGCACGCGCGATCGAGGCCGTCATCCCGACCGACGACGACCAGGACCTGGTACACGCGACGATCTTCGACCAACTGGTGCACGGCGTCTTCAGGGACGAGACCCGGACGTCCTTCGTGGACCTCATCGGCAGACTCGCGGACTCTGGATGCGACGCGGTTGCGCTGGTGTGCACCGAGATCCCGCTGTTGGTCTCCCCGGCCGACTCGCCGTTACCGGTACTGGACTCGACACGACTGTCCGGACAGGCGGCCCTCGAGGTGGCACTCGGAACGCGCGACCTGCCGACCTGGCGCGGCGGACAATTCCGGTGATAACAGGCAGGTAGCCACGGCGGGTCGTAGCATCGAGCACATGGTCCTCTTCTACGAGATCGCGCTCGTGATCGCGTCGGTGCTCATCGCGTGGTTCGCGGTGTACGTGCTGTACCGCCTCGTCACCGACGAATCCACCAGCCGGCACTGACGGGTCGCCCGCCCGACCGGCCACATGCGGACATGTCGGCCACGCCGCCCCGGCTCAGCGAGCCCGGGGCGTGTGGGACGCCGGTGTCCAACCTTTTCGAGCACGTTCCGCGCGCTTTCCGGGGTGCGCGACGGTCGTAAAGGCAGACCATGACCGATAGTTCGTTCCGTCCCGAGCGCACCTACCGACCGAGCCGGTGGCGACACATCGAGAGCATCGTGATGAGCGCGCTCACTCGTGCGGGTTTGGTGCCGCACTCCTCTCTGCTGACCACTGCTGCCACCGACGTGGTCGAAGGGACTCCTCGGTAGTGAATTCGGGTAGCGCGCTACGCGTGTACCTGCTCCTGATGGTGAGCAGCATGGTCATCGGCGGCTCGATCCGAATCGCCGACGTCCACACCACCAGGGGCACGGCCATGGTTACGAAATACGAAGTTGCCGCAGGCGATACCCTGTCGAAGCTGGCTCAGAGGTTCTACGGCGACGCAACTCTTATCCCCGTCATCGCTGTCCCCAACGGCATCGCCGACCCGAACACGATCAGTGTGGGTCAGGAACTGCTCATCCCGTATATCACCCGCCGGCACACCGTCGCGTCCGGCGAAACACTGTCGGGGCTGGCTCAGCACTTCTACGATGACGGGACTTTCTTTCCGGTACTCGCAGCGGCCAACCACATCGGGGATCCGAACGTTGTCCGGGTAGGTCGATCGCTTCTCATTCCCGAACTCGGGGACGTCGGGCACACCGTGGTCGCAGGGGAGACGCTCTCGGAACGGGCACGTCGCTGGTACGGCGCGGCGCAGTTGCATCCGATCATTTCGTTCCCGAACCGCATCGCCGACCCCGACCACGTCGAGGTCGGACGCGTGCTGATCCGTCCGGGACTCAATCTCCGGCACACCGCCGTCGCCGGCGATACCCTGCGGGTCTTGGCGCAACACCACTACGGGAACGCGGAGATGTTCCCGATCGTTGCGGCTGCCGATCACATCGCCGATCCGAACAAGATCACCGTCGGGCAGGTGTTGTTCTTCCCGGACCTCACCGACTTCTGACGCGGGAGATCTTCCGGTCGGAGGTGGTGTCCGGCGCAGGTCACGGAGCGACGGGGTAGTGGCTTCGGACGGCGATGCGGTTCCACGCGTTCATGACGATCGTGAGCCACGTGATCGCGGAGACCTGCTCGTCGCTCAGTGATCCGTTGTCCCACTCGTGACCAGCGGGTTCCATGTGGTGAGTGACGTCTTCGGCGAGCGCGGCCCGCTCATGTTCGGTGAAGTACTGCGACTCCCACCATGCGGCAAGGACCGCGAGACGATCGGTGGTCTCGCCCTTGTCGAGCGCGTCGCGTGTGTGCATGCGCAGACAGAACGCGCATCCGGTGAGCTGCGACGTCCGGACCTTCACCAGTTCGGCCAGCTTCGCATCGAGTCCGGCTCGCGCGACGGCCTCCTCGACCTCCTCGTTCAGGGCCAATACGCTCTTGTAGGCGGCCGGGTGCTGCTTACCGAGGTTGACATGCGCCATCGTGAATGTCCTTCCGGCGAGCGATACCGGTCGGAACGACCGGCTGCTTCATTCTGTCAGCCACGTCCGGGCCGGTGGGGGTGGATTTTTGCATTGCGGCCAGAGGTCGGCCGGTCCCGGTCTGTCGAGTTCCGGGGATTCCTGCCACCGGTAGTCCATCTGTCGCGCGACCCGGCACGCCGGTTCGTGGTCGACGAGCGAGACCGGGTGCAGTGCCAGACCAGCAGGACGTCGAACGGCGGTGCGGCAGCGATCGAAACATCGGTGGGGACCCGCAGGCCACCGCGTGCGCCACCGTGTTCGCCGATTCGCGTAGTGCTCTACTCGCGAGTTGCCCGTAAAGCGACGCGAAAGTGGATGTCACGCACGGAGGGCACCATGATGACACCGTCACGCCGATACAGCGCCTTGTTCACGCTTTGCCTTGCAGTGGTTCTCGTTGGTGGGATGTCCACAATGCACGCAGCAGCACAGAGGAAGCCCGGAGTCGACGCGTGTTCGACCTGTTCGGGGCCCGACCGAGGAGAGACCGAGTCCGGTACCGAAGGAGGGACGTCGGGAGGTGATGGATCCGGTTCGAAGCGCGGTTCCGGTGGAACGGGTGGCGAAGTCGTCATTCCGCGGGCCCCGACTCTCACCCTCTCGCGGCCGCCCCCTCGACCTCCTACGTCGACGCCGCCGCAGTGGACTCCACCTTCATGGTGGCGGCCTTCTGTGCCGTCGTGGACACCAGAGGTGGCTCCATCCCCACCGCAGCGCCTCGAATCTCTGCAGCCGCGGTCGGAACAACCAGGAGCCACCACCGTCGAAGACACAGTTGCGCCGGCCGGTCCTACCACCCCAGAGGTCGAAGCAGGCCGGAGTCGAGCACCCGACGACAGCGCGCCACGCGCGGCCACCCGAATCCGAAGTTGGGTCCGCGCCGCTCGCTCCAAGGTCCGCACCACGATCTCGGAGCCGTCGGCGCCGCGGCCACCGGATCTGGTCGACCGGAACTTCCGGGTCGAGCGGCCCGACGCGCTCTATGTCGCCGACTTCACGTAATGGGAGGGTCGGACCCCGATCCGACACGAGGAAGCGACAGGCAGGTGGTCACTGAGATTTCACCGATCCGGGCGCAGGCTGTAGCAGTGAGCTGCTGGAAGGTGACCACTGCTGTTGACGACACGGACTGCGTGAGAGGTCTGAAAGGTAGACGGTGGTGGCCCTGCCAGTCGCCCCCGGGAACGTGATCGGCTTGTGAGATGCCGCGCCGCGAGCGCTGTCCATTAGGTCGCCGCACCACCTGGAGCTCCGCAAGGGTACGCCGAAACGAAAGGGGCCGCACATGGGGATCAACTGCGGGATCGACTGGGCCGAATCCCACCACGACGTTGCGCTCGCCGACGACACCGGACACATCGTCGCACGAGCACGAATCGACACCGGCGCAACTGGTTTCAACGACCTACTGCGCATGATCGCCGAGCACGGAGGCACCCCCGAAGGCACCCCGGTCGCCATCGAGACCGACAAGAATCTGCTCGTCGTCGCCCTCGCCGAGGCCGGGTTCACCATCTACCCGATCAACCCGCGTGCGGTGGCCCGCTACCGCGAACGCCACGGGCAGGCCGGCGGCAAGTCCGATCCCGGCGACGCCGCGGTCCTGGCGAACGTCCTGCGCACCGACCCGGACGTGCACCGGGTGCTCCCGGCGGTGAGCGAACACGGGCGGGCGGTCAAGGCCCTGGCCCGTCAGCATCAGGAGGCGATCTGGGCGCTGCACCAAACCATCAGCCGCCTCCGGTCGGTACTGCTCGAGTTCTACCCTGCTGCGCTGCAAGCATTCCCGAACCTGAAGCACCGTGCCGCGCTGACGGTGCTGACGGCGGCGCCCACCCTCGAGGCGGGGCAGAAACTGACCCGGCACCGACTGGAGTACCTGCTGCGCCGCTGCGGCCGCCGCAACGACCCCGGCCTGGTCGAGCAGATTCTCACCGACCTGAGGGCCCCGACGCTGCGGCAGCCGCCGCAGGTCGAGGCCTCCCTCGGCCATGCGGTCGCCGGGCTGCTCGGCATCGTCGACTCGATGCACCGGGCCGTCGACGACCTCGAGAAGGAACTGGGCCGCGTCTTCGACACGCACCCGCAGGCACCGATCCTGCGCTCGGTCCCGGCACTCGGGCCAATTCTCGCCGCCCGGGTTCTCGCCGAAATCGGCGACGACCAAACCCGATTCGTCACACCAGCCGGGCTGCGGGCGTTCGCAGGCACGGCGCCGATCACCCGCGCCTCCGGACGCTCGCACTACGTCAAGGCCCGCAAGGTCCGCAACAAGCTGCTCTGCGACGCCTGCCACTGGTGGGCGTTCGCGATGCTTACCAAGTCCGCCGGCGCCCGCGCCCACTACGACAAACGCCGAGCCGCCGGGGACCACCACAACGCCGCGCTGCGCAACCTCGCCAACAAGCTCCTCGGGCGCCTGTGGTGGTGCCTGCAGCACGGCGAGGCATGGGACGACCGGGCCGCCTGGCCCCAGGCTCACGACGGCCCGAATCCGGCCGCCGCTTGACAGCTGACCGGCGTGGGATGTCTACGTGCGGATGGTGCCGTGCTTCGCGTACACGGCGTTCGTGATCGATGCGTTCGCCGGCACGATCGTCGGTTGGGAGGTGTCGACGTCGAAGGAGACCGCGTTTGTGCAGCGGGCAGTGAATCAGGCCTGCATGCTGCACTCGATGCACGGCAATCCGTTGCGCGAGAGAACTATTCACCACTCAGATGCGGGCTCGCAGTATACGGCTTTTTGGTTCGGGGAAACCCTGTTCCTGCAAGGGATTCGGCCGTCGATAGGTTCGGTGGCCGATGCCTACGATGATGCTCTCGCAGAGACGACGATCGGGCTCTACAAGACCGAGTGCATCGCCGACGATTCCCCGTTCCGCGAGGGCCCGTTGCGCACCATCAGTGACGTCGAGGAGGCTGCCTTTGCGTGGGTGCACTGGTACAACACCGGCCGGCTTATGCATCGCCTCGGGCGGATCCCACCGGCCGAGTACGAAGCCAGGTACTACGCTGAACACCGTGCCGATCAACCGGTCGCACACAAATGACAGTGTGTGCATGAGACCCGGGATGGTTCATAGCAAGCCGTTATCCCGGGATAATGCTGGTGCTGTGAGAAGCCCGTGCCCACCAAAACGAGTCCGTGAACCCGCCGGGAGTGTGCCTTCCTATTTGTGACGTTGGGAGATAGTCCTGCTGCACAGCATCCGGACGAACACTGCGGCGAATCGTAGGTGGGCCGCGACATCGCATCCGCGCCAGGTGAGCGACCACACCGTCGTGGTGGTGCTGGGCGGCAGAGGGTTACCCCCGAATCGATCGGCCAGCCAAGCCATCGTCATCGGGGTGCCGAGGTAGAGCAGGGCGAGGTGCGTACTCAGACGATCGCGGACGTAGCGCACGTGTGCGCCGGCGCGCCGGTATCGCTCGACGTGGCGGTCCACGTCCTGGACGGCGATCAGTTCGTCGTTGACACCTTGAATGACCAGGACCGGCATCGAGGGCGCGTGCAGCCCGGGACGGATGTCGTCGAGGATGGCGCGCATCTCGGGCAGGTTCAGCAGGTCGGCGAAGCTGGACTCGCTGTAGCGGTCCAGGTTTTTGCCCGCAAATCGTGACAACAGTGCCAATGTGGTGCGTGAGGCGGCGTCGGCGAGGAGGGTATGGAATTCGGGTTTGGCGTGATTGGCCAGTAGTTGCTCGAGTTCTGGGTAGGCGCGCTGCAATGCCGCGACACAGACCGTGGAGAACCCGGACAGCAGTGAGCCGTTGAGCCGGACGAAGGTGGCCCCGGGATCACCGACGGGCGAGCCCGCGACCGCGCCGACGATATTGAGGTCGGGAGCATAGTGTGCGGCGACTTCTGCCGCCCACGCGGTCGCCAGCCCTCCGCCGGAATAGCCCCACAGGCCGACCTCGGTGGTGGGTGTCAAGCCCAGTGGTTCGAAGGCCAGTGCCGCGCGGGCGGCGTCGAGGGCGCGATAGCCGGGTTCGCGCGCGACCCCGAAATGCCCGCCCATGCCTCCGTGATCGGGGATCGAGACCGCCCAGCCTCGGGCCAGGGCTTCGGCGATGACCGGTAGTTCCAGTTGCGGAATCGCGCCAAGCGCTCGCGCGCCCCGGCGTAGGGCGTAGGAGGGGAAGCAGTTCGACCCGACACCGTCGATCGCGCATTGAAACGACACCAGCGGGCGGGCTATGGCCTCGGCGTCGGCCGGTAGCAGCACCGTGGTGACGGCGACTTCGGGGGTCCCGTGCAGATCGCTGGTGCGGTAGAGCAGTTGCCAGGCAGGGAACCGCTGAGCGATGACACCGAACAAGGCGATCTCGGTGACGCGTGTGCGCAGGATCGCGCCCGGCGGTCGGGCCGCAAGATCGGGGGGTGGGCAGTAGAACTCGTCGTTTTCCGGGCGGGTCGCTCGGGCGGCGGGATGGTCGGTGAGCGTCGGGGGCGCAGCATCGGAAACGCTGGGCGAGCTCATCCTGGTGGTCCTTTCGCGCGCCCATATGTCGGGGTACCGATACAGCAAAGGGGATAGTCGGCCGATCGACCGTATGCACACCCCAAACCTAGCAAGAACTGGTGGTGAGAAAAAATTGTCTTTCAACATAATTCGATCGTTTCGTTTGCACCCGCGGGGCAGGCTCGACGTCGGCATTGGCCGGGCACTGGGGGCCTCAACTCCGGAGGGCAGTGTTATCGCTGCTCGCAGCGCGTTGTGGTTCGAACACTGCGCCATCGAGGACTGGGGTGGAGAGTTGCGTGCGATCAGGGCCGCACGCAAGCGTCACACCCCGGTCGCACGAGTGCAGTTCAGCCCGGTCAGCGTGCCGATCCGGCGTAGCCGGTAGTCCACGGTGTTCGCGTGGACGCACATGGCCCGCGCGCTGAGTCGACGATTGAGATCGGTGCTGATGTGTACACGCAGAGTCTGCAAGAGTTCCGGGTGCTCGGGCTCGGGTCCAGCAGGGCGGCCAGGCTGTCACGGGTCGGGCCCGGCCGGGTGAGCTGGTATTCCAGGGCCAGATCCTCGAACGGGTAGAGCCCGGGGCTGCCATAAACCCAGCGAGCCACATCGAGCAGGTCGTGCGAGGTCTCCGCGACGGCGGGTATCGCCGCGGGGGTCGGCCCGGACCACCGACGCGGTCAGTGGCACCCGAGTCAGGAACGTGCACAGCCCCTCCTCGGCGTCCGCGATCGTGCCCGGGACCAAGATTGTGCCACCGAACTCGCTGAGCAAGGCCGGCACTTGATAACCGCACTGTCTCGCGGGCAACTCCTGCAAACGCGCCCATCGCCCGGGCACCGCGCGCGTCGGTGGCCGCGACCGCCAGGACGGTATAGCACTGTGTGAGGGGCACACCGTGTTCCAGCGATACCCGGTCAGGATGGCGGCCACCGAACAGAGCACGCGCCACTTCCCGCTGCTGTGCGGGGCCGGTGCTTGGCGCAACTTCCAGATACGCTCTGGCCATGGTCGCGTTCACCGCGTTCTGTGCCCCTATCAGCTGATCGATCTGATTGCGCCGCAGCGGCGGTGATTGGCGATCGTCGAGGTGGGTGTCCAGGTGGAGTCGGAAGCCTTCGCGCACGAGCCGGTGCACGGTCTCGATTGGCACCCCGACTCCGGCCCACCGCGCTGCGGCGCGGTGGATGCGTTCCATCCTGGCGCTCGGGGCCATCGCCTCGCCGGCCACCAGGTCCAGGCATCCGGCCACGACGGCGTTGATCTCCTCGCGGAGCGGATCCCCCGGCCCGCTGTGACGGCGGATCCGCTCGAGCAGTTGCCGCACGATGTTCTCGGTCTGTGCGGCCGCGCACAAACCCGCGGTCACGCTGGTGGTCATAGTTTGCCGCCACCGCCGATCAGCCACGGGTTGAAGGTGCACACCGGCGCTGTCGCGGCGGCCGGGTCCAGGGCGTTCAGAGCGATGCTCGCCGAGCGCGGCGAGTACATCATGGTGAGGTGGTCGGACAGGTCCTGTTCACACCCTTCTTGCAAGGTGATGTTCTGCACGGTGGCTCCGGTGCCGGCGCGCAGGAATGCCCAGTCGTAGGGGTTGGTGACCTCGTCCCAGCGCGAGGCCACCGCGGTGTAGTCGACCCCGGGCACCGTGTCGCCGCCCGCATTGAGGGTGGCGTAGAACGGCGAGCCGACGGCCTGCTGGATATTCGACATGCCCGCGATAGGTTCGACGAACCCGAGGATGTTGACCCCGAGGTTGTTGATGGTCCGGCCAAGGGTGGCGATGCCCATCAGCGTGGTGCCGTGGTGGGTGGCGCCGAAGGTGACGAGTTTGGAGACCCTTTCGGCGCCGCCGTTGAATTTCAGGTAGTGGTTGGCCACGGTGCCGCCCTGGGAGTGCCCGACGATGTCGACCTTGTCCACCCCGGTCGCGGTGCGTACACGGTCGACGAATTCGGCGACCTGTAGTGAGGACTCCTCCATCGGCCCGACACCGTAGCGGCCGGGCAGCATCGCCCCGACTCCACCGCCCTGCACGAGACCGGACTTGCCGAAGTTCAGCGCGTAGACGCAGTAACCGGCCCTGGCCAGTTGCGGGGACAGGAAAGAGAAGGTGTCGAAGGCGTTGAGCCAGGTGCCGTGCAGCAGCACTACCGGTCGCGGATGCTCAGGACTGGGTTTGCAGTCCCACTTGTTGGCCCCGGCCGGGGCGACATCGGGGTTGAGCAGCCCGTGGGCGAAGGCCGCCAGCGGCGCGCTCAGCTCCGGGCCCTGCCCGACGGGGGCCGCAGCGGTGCTGCTGCCCCACCCCGAGCCGCTACCGGAGCCACTGCTCGATCCGCTGCCCGAATCGACAATCGCCTTGGGTTGGCGGCCGTCGGGGGCCGGGGCAAGACCCTCGGAGAGGGTGTCGGCGAAGGCCGCCAGCTCGGCTTCTGCCGAGGGCGCCGTATCGGCGGTTCCCACTCCGGGACTCTGCGCCAGCGCTACGCACGAAATGATCGCGGCGCAGACCGTCCAGCGCAAGTGTCGCCTCGTTGCAAGCATTTATGTGTACTTCCCATCTACTCCTCGCAGCGCCACACCAGGTCATGTGGCTCGGCGCATAGTGCGGCTGTTGCGTGATCAAAGCCGCTGCGCTTTGGCGGTACAGCGAGTTTGTACCGGGTGGCCGATGCCGTCACTGCACGCACGAACGAACTACTGCAAGCGGTTCTTGTCGATGGAGACAAACCATCTCGCTGATCGTTCGCCGGGGTGTCCCTTTTCGATGTCGCGGGCCACAATCTCTGCATGTCCTCCGCTCCACCGCCGTTCGCCACCGACACCCTGCTGCTCACTCGTCTGCTGCCCCGATGGCCGCAGATAGCTGAACGGATACTCGCCGATGGACTGGGGGCCACACCACCAGCGGCGGATCTACCCGACGGACATTTCCGCCCCGAGGTACTGCCCTCCATCTACGCCTGCGGACGAGCGGTCCTGCAAGCCATCAGCGAGGGCCGCGCCCTGACCCGCGCCGAAGTCGCCGACTTCGTGGCCCCGGTCGCCGAACGTCACGCCGAGGACCGGTTCCCCTTGGCGAGCCTGATCGAAGCCATCCACAACTCGGCCCAGTCGGTGCTCGCCGAGGCCGCCACCCTCGCCGCACCCGAGGAGATCGACCAACTGGTGGCGATCGGATCCGGGCTGCTCGACCTGCTCAAGAACATCACCATCACCGTGACCGAGACTTACACCGAGGTCGGCCAGTCCATCCACAACGCCGACCGAGAAGCCCGCCGCGAACTGTGCTCGGCCCTGCTACGCGGGCGACCCGTCGAAGCGCTCGCCGCCCGCGCCGACACCCCGCTGACCGACTCCTACACCGTGCTGGCCATCCACGCCCGACCCGAAGACCCGAGCACCGCGACCGCAGACCTGCTGGCACGGCGACGGATCCGAATTCTGCACCACACCCTGGACACACTCAGCAACGGCACCGCGCTGGTCTCCTTCGACGGCTCCACCGGAGTCGCGCTGATCCCGGTGCACACCGACCCCGGGCATGGGCTGCGCACCGACTCCCTGAGCTCAATACTCACCGAGAAGCTCAGTGCGGTAATCTATCTCGCCGAATCGGTCGCGGTGCCGCGCACGCAGCTACCCGACGCCGCGGCTGAGGTCACCGAACTCGCCACCCTCGCACGCACCCTGGGCCGACCCCCCGGCGCGTATTGCCTCGATGACCTGCTGCTCGAGTACCAGCTCACCCGGCCCGGTGCGGCCCGCGACCGGCTCGCGGCCCGTATCGTGCCGCTGCTGGGGGCACCGCATCTGCTCGAAGCACTCGAAGCGCACCTGCGTTTCGGAGCCGACCGCAAAAGCGCCTCCGCACATCTGCACGTCCATCCCAATACCCTCAGCTACCGGCTGCGCAGGGTCGGCGACCTCACCGGAATCGACCCCGGCGAACCAAGCAACTCCCGCCTACTCGCTGCCGCCCTCACCATTAATCGCCTCTACACACCCACTGGGCCACCAGCGGCCTAGCCGCAATACCGTTCAGTTAGAGCATGTCTCTTATGGGCTAGGTCGTGTTTCATAAGCGCGGGGTGCGGAGCCACAGGTTGATGGCGGCGATGCAGACAGTGGCGGTATAGCGGACTGCGAGTTTGTCGTATCTCGTTGCGACGGCCCGGTTCTGCTTGAGCAGGTTGATGCCGCACTCGACGGCGTGCCGCTGCTTGTAGTGCTCGCGGTCGAATGCGGGCGGCCGGCCACCCGCCGACCCCTTCTTCTTCTGGTTGGCGACCTGCTCGGACTTGACCGGGATCGTCGCCCGAATGCCCCGCTCGCGGAGGTACTCGCGGTTGGCGGCACTGCTGTACGCCTTGTCCGCCAGCACCGCGTCGGGGCGACATCGCGGCCTTCCCACCCCGAGCCTCGGCACCCGAATCGCGTCGAGAACAGCCTCGAACTGCGGACTGTCACCACGCTGACCTGCGGTGACAAGGATCGACAGCGGTTTGCGGCCCCGCTCGCACGCCAGATGGGTTTTCGTGGTCCAGCCGCCACGCGAGCGCCCCAACGCGTGATCGGCGGGTTCAGCCTCGATCCCGCCGGGCGGCTCGACCTGCCCGGCACCGTCTCGGCGGGCGCCGGCTGCGTGCTGATGGGCGCGGGCGATGGTCGAGTCGACGCTGACATCCCACACGATCTCGCCGGCGGCGTCGGCGAGTGCCTGCAACCGGGTGTGGATCTGCGCCCACACCCCGGCGCGTTGCCAGCGGCGGAACAACCCGTAGACCGTCTGCCACGGCCCGTACCGGGCCGGCACGCCTCGCCACGGCGACCCGGTGCGGGTCCGCCACCGGATCCCGTCGATGAGCTGGCGTTTCGTCCATTTTGGTGGACGCCCCACCTTCTTCCCCCTCGGCAGCAGCGGAGCGAGCTGTGCCCACTGCGCGTCAGATAGATCAGCTCGCGCCCCTGGCCCGTTGTGCTGGGCGCGTGACGTCGATGGCCTCATCGCGGCCAGATTTGGCGACGCATAGCCCGCCGCTGTGGCGACCGCGCAGGCGCCCGGTGCTCAGCCCTACTTGTTCGTCACCAGGCTGGGGATTCGCCGGCGTCCCTCGGATACGCGCTGCCCGAGAAGCGCTCGCGGACCACGACGCCGTGACCGTCCACCTGCCGCGGCCTGTCGGACGGATCACGCTGTCCGAGCAGGAGGTCGACGCAACCGGCGACCGTTACTTCGCCACCCAGTTCAGCGATCTGCTCACGAGGCTCGACGAGAGCGCCACCGAGCCGATCAGTCATCGGCTGATGCTGTGCGGTGGATTGGCCTACGACCCGGGCGTGCCCGCAGCGGCTCGGGTGCACGGCCCGGTGAAGGTGATGGCGAATCCCCAGCACGTGCTGTGCCGCGGTGCCCTCACCTTCGCTGCTGCAGCGATCGACAGCACCGACGATCCGGGACCCCGCCCTATCACCGACACCGACGCGGAGGACGAACCCGCGCCCGGCGGAATCTCCAAACGCACCCTCGCACTCTTCGGTGGTGTCGGCGCGAGCGTGGTGGTCATCGCCGTCGCAGGCGGGCTGGCGCTGTCGGCAGCGATGACCGGCGCACCGGACTTTCGCGAGCAGGAGCTGCCGAACGTCGCCGCATCGGTCCTTCCGGCCAACCAGTCGATCCCCGGCATGAGCCTTCGGTCGTGGACGGACGGTGCTGATGCCACCAACGCGACCACCCGAAGCCTGTCCGCCGCCGATGCGCGATCGTTGGCGTGCGGTGGCACCCGGCCGGCGGCCGGCGCCGAGGCGGACGGGATGCGGTGGCAGTCCTCGCGGATCTTCGTCTCCGACGACACCACCGCCGATGCCGGGGCCGGCGCGAAGGCGACGTCCTGGGACAACTTCGACCCCTCCGCCACCACGAACGTGATCGTCACCGCAGCGATTGTCGGTCGCGACGACCGCGAATCGGTGTGGCAGGACATCAGCGCGAGCAACCAGCGCTGCCCGTCCACCAAGGACGACCTGGTGCGGACCATCGTTGTCATTCCCCAGACCGGACCCGACCCCGGACCGCCGAGCTACGCCCAGGAGATACCGGTGGCCTCGACGTCCCGAACCCCGACCACCCCACCGACGAGCACCACGCGGGCCCCGCAGGGGGGAGTGACCATGAGTACCCAACGGCAGGCTTGGCGCGGTCTCACCCCGGCGAGCGTGTCAGGGACCGGCACCGACATGCACGTCACCTGCGTCCTCGACATCGATGGCGTGGTCCTCAAACGCTCCTGCGCGACCGCCGAGGACTCCGGCACCGCAGACCATCTCGCGCAGCAGGCAGCAGTCGCATTCAATCCGGCCCCGGAGATCACGCGATGACCCCGCCTGACCACACCAAGGCGATGACCGCGGCCACCCGAGTCGATGTGCAGGTCGTCCAGCTCGCGCCGCCGGTGCTCGTCCGCCGCGCGATCGCGCACTACAACGCCCGCCTCGCGCCCGGCAAGCGTCCGGCCGAGACAACCTCGAGCGAAGCATTCCTCAAACGGCTGTGCGTGAATTGGCTGCGGCACATCGGATCGAACTACGACGCGCACCGCAACGGCGTCCGCAGCAGTGGCGGGCAACAGCTGTCCGACACTGCCGGCACCGTCATCAAGAAGCGGGTGCTCGTGGAGATTGCGCGGGCCTACCCCTGGCTGGCCGAGGAAGCCAGACGCCAGTACCTCGACCTCGACCGGCCGAACCGACGCTGACCCCCGGGTGGGAGGACGTCGCCCGTTGGCCCGCCCTCCCGCCCAAGGGGCGTGTTCTACTCGTGCACGAGGGCGCGCACCGCCGCGTGCTGCAGCTCGTCATGGATCGCGTACCAACGGTCCTCCACGGCAGGCCACGCCTGGTCGATCGCGTTGGCGATCTGTTCATCGGTCGCCGCGCGCAGCCGGGCACGCTCGACGTCGCTGAGGTGAGGATCCTCGGTGGCTTCGCTGCACACGACATCGGGCGGGAACACCGACAGTGCGAGCGACCGCGCCGGGGGTGGACACAGCAGCCCGGTCAACCTGCGGACCAACTCGTTGAAGTAGGCGACGGTGCCGTCGATCAGATCGAAGACAGTGAACTCCTCGCCCAGCGGCAATTGCCATACCGAGTCGATCCCGACATCGCCGATGCCGAAGCTATCGAGGAAAACCTGCATCGTCAGGCCGTTTCCTGTAGGGAACCCCTCACCGTCGCAGGTGAACTCGCCGTAGACGCTCACACGCGCCTCGGTGCTGGACTTCCACGCCGCGTACTCGGTGAGCGACTCGAGCAGCGACCGCAGATATGCCAGGCATGCGCGCTCGGCCTCGGCGTCGTGGAAGTCGAGGTTCGCGAACTGCTCGGCGAACGAGGAGTCGGGGTCATCGAGCAGCGCGTTGAGCACGCAACGCTCGTAGCTGATCGTCAACGGGGTCACGGGAAACCTCCCAGGTCGATGTGCGGTGACACCAGCGATCGTTCGGAGGCTGTGGTGGCGGTGTTGCAGTGCGGTGTCGGCGAGCGCAGTGCTGTCCGTCGTGATGCCCGACAGGCGCCGGCGTCTCGTGTGGCGACCACGGTCTGCAACACCGGCTTCCTCCATCGAGACGATCGAAGAGTCCGACCCCCCAGCGCACGAGAGGATTTCGAGAGATGAGCTGCTACGAATGGGAGGCCGGGACGATCACCCTGCCAGCGGCCGCGGTGCCCGGTCTACGCAAGGCACTCAACGCCTCCGCGATCACCTACAGGGCACTCGTCGTGGCTGAAATCGACGCTGTGTGGAACGACGTCAAGGCCCTGCCCCTGGCCAAGCGGGTTGCCGCGATCCCCTACGGAGTGTCGATTCCGGTGTCGTACGACGACGTGCACACGCATCGCCGTGCCGATGCCCGGATGCGCGCACAGTCCATCGTCAAATCCAACGGCGGACGCAAGCCGACCCGAGCGGTCATCGCCGCCGCGTTTCCCATCCCCAACGCTCGGACCCGCGAATGGGGAGAGAGCGAGTTCGGCCTGACACTCGAAGGACGCACCCTCCACTGGGAAGTCCCCCAGAACAACCACGCCCGAGACCACGCCGCCGTCACCGGCCTGTATCAGGCTGCACTGACATATCTCAACGACGTCACCTGGACCCGCGGTACCGGCGGCGTGATCGTCGGCAACGACGAATACAACCGAGACACCACCTACGAAGGCGGTGGCGGCAACTACGTGACACACCGGTTCGGACCGGCGGGCCAGTAACCGATCCGGGGAGGCAGCGACCCACGCGGTGAAGCGGTGAACCCGCCAGCTACCGTCGCCGCCACCATGACCGCCCTGCGTCCTGCCTCACCACACGCCGTCGCCGCCACAGCCATCGCCACGGCCGCCCTCACCGGAGCCACAGTCGGATGGATCCTCATGCGCGTGGCCTACCGCCTCGACCGCCTCGCCGCACCAGATGGTGCCGGGGATCCCGTCTGGTCCCTCACGTGGACCGACGCCAGCTTCCCGTTCACCATGGTGGCCCTCGTCGTCGGTGCCTTCACCGTGCTGTTCGCGGCCCTCGCCGCCGCAGTAGTGCTCGCCCACCAAGCGAGCACCCGAGACATCACCCGCCAGCGCCGCATCCTCGCCACCGGCACAACAACCCCCCTGCTCAGGCGTCCGGCCGTCCCGGACGCCGTCCAACCTCCGAATCGAGGAGCTCACCCACGATGACCATGCACGCGCTTCCCACCTGGGACGCCCGACTCGCCGCCGCCAGCGCGGTCACCGACCACGCCGAAGCGGTCGCGTGGCTGCGGAACCGCCTTGCAGCCGCGCTCCGCTCCCATGTCGAGGTGGACCTGGCCGCGGCCTGGAATCCGGATCTGCAGTCCACCGGTGTGCGCTTGGCGGCCTGGCTCGCTCACGCCTACGGCTACGTCGCCGCCGTGCCCACCGGCGACCTCGCTGCCGGCGCGGAGATGCCGATGGTCGGCCAGTGGCTGACCGATCGCGCCGATCGACTGGCCGAGATGCCGCTGCTCATCGCCTCACCGGCCGCAAGTGCGGTCGCAATCGCTGCCGCACACGCACTGACCAACGACGACGCCGCAGCGCTCGGTGTGCAGGCCGAGGAGCTGCCGTACACGCAGACCCACCTGACCTTCTCCGCTCCGTTCACGGTCACCGCCGACGGTGACGACGCCGCGACCGAGACCATCCACGCGCTGAGTTGGTGGCCCGACGGGGGAGGATTCCGCATCGCCGACTGGATCTCGACGTACGACACCCTCACCACTGATGAGGCAGGCCGCGCGGACGCCGCCGCCCGCGCGTACGGGGGTGCGGCCCTGCCCGCCCTGATGCTCGACGCCGAGCGTCTGCACCCGCAGGTGTGGGCGGCCCCCGAGACGGGCGATCCACACGAGCGTGAGGGCCAGTTCAGCTTCGATGTACCGGTGTACGACCGGCGGGGTGATCTGTTCAGCCGGGTGGCGCTCGTGGTGCGACACCTGATCGCCGCGGGGATCCTCCACACGTCCATCGAGCGGGTCCGGCCTCCCGGTTCGACCGGGCACGTCACCCGCACCCCGGTCGTCGTGCTGCGCACCGACGATGATGATCGGCACACAAGCCGGCTGGCCGTGTACGGAGCGTCAGTGGCGATGCGCCGACGCCGCAGAGGACTCGACCGGGACTGCTGCACGGATAGGTGACATCTGAACTGTGGTGCCGTGAGGCACTGCTGGAAGGATGGACCCCGTGCCCAAGCCCTATCCGAAAGAGTTCCGCGACGACGTCGTCCGCGTGGCCCGCAACCGCGAACCAGGTCAGCACCTGCGGCAGATCGCCGCCGACTTCGGCATCAGCGAATCCTGCCTGACCAACTGGCTCAGGAATGCCGACGTCGAGGACGGCACCAAGCCAGGGACGACGAACGAGGAGTCCAGAGAGAACCGCGAGCTGAGAAAGCGGATCCGGTTGCTTGAGCAGGAGAACGAAGTGCTGCGGCGGGCCGCGGCGTATCTATCACAGGCGAATCTTCCGGGAAAATGATGTACCCGCTCGTCCGCGAGCTGGCCGCCGGCGGGATTCCCGTCGCGGTGACGTGCCGGGTTCTGGGGATCGCGCGCCAGCCGTACTACCGGTGGCTCGCCGACCCGGTCACCGACGCCGAACTCGAGGAGGCGTACCGGGCGAACGCCCTGTTCGACGCCCACCGCGAGGACCCGGAGTTCGGCTACCGGTTCCTCGCCGACGAAGCCCGCGATGCGGGCGAGTCGATGTCGGACCGCACGGCGTGGCGGATCTGTTCGACCAACAGGTGGTGGAGTGTGTTCGGCAAGAAACGTGGCTCGAAGAAGGGCCGCTCCGGGCCGCCGGTGCACGATGATCTCGTCGGCCGCGTCTTCACCGCGGATGCTCCAAACACTTTGTGGCTCACCGATATCACCGAACACAGAACCGAGGAAGGCAAGCTCTACCTGTGTGCGGTCAAGGACGTGTACTCGAACCGGATCGTCGGCTACTCGATCAGCGATCGGATGAAATCCCGTCTGGCTGTCACGGCCCTCGAATCGGCAGTGGCACGGCGGGACTCGGTTGCCGGATGTGTGGTTCATTCCGACCGTGGATCGCAATTTCGCAGCCGGAAATTTGTCCGCGCCCTCGCCCGCCACGACCTGGTCGGATCGATGGGTCGGGTGGGTGCGGCCGGCGACAATGCCGCGATGGAATCGTTCTTTGCGCTGCTCCAGAAGAACGTCCTCGACCGGCAGAGATGGGCCACACGCGAGCAGTTGCGCATCGCGATCGTGACTTGGATCGAGCGGACCTATCACCGCCGGCGACGTCAGCTCCGGCTCGGCAGATTGACGCCTGTCGAGTTCGAGACCATCATGACCACACCAGCCACACAGGCTGCGTGACCGAATCTGTCACCGGATCGTGCAGCAGTCCCACCTGCACTGGGACGACGCGGTTCTCGGCTGAACCGCTACCGGGAGTGGAGCTATAAGGGTGGTGGAATGCGGTGAAGTCCTGGCCAGCCCGATGGGCGGCGGGTCGTTGACATACCTTGTGCAGATCGGAGGGTTATCAGCGCTGGTCTTCGAAGAATTGGGCGGCGACCACAAGTAGCAGAAGTGTCGCTGGCGCCGCGACCAGTGCCACCGCCACGCATGTCGAACAGGTCGAAAACAGGACGACGGGTTTGATAAGTTGGGTTCGTCATTATACAACTGCCATCGGGACGCTTCACTTTGAGAGTTTTCGAAGCCGATACCGGCCCACTTCAGCGCCGGTCCTTATGGCTTCGGCCACCGAACCACTCGTCTTCGAGCACTGCCCGACCGGAAAGGTGAGTTGACGCCCATGCCAAAATCAACCCGGGAGAGCGCCCTTCAATGAGTAGCCCCATCAACCAGGCTCGCAAACTCGAACAGGTGCGATACGACATCCGCGGACGCATCCTGGACAAGACAGAAGAACTCGAAGCCGAGGGTCACACTATCCTCCGGCTGAACGTGGGCAACCCGGCGCCGTTCGGGTTCGAAGCTCCCGACGAGATCATGATGGCGATGATCCGGAATCTCCCCACCTCTCAGGGATACTGCGATTCACGCGGATTGTTCTCCGCCCGGACTGCGGTGGTGCAGTATTACCAAAGCAGGGGCATTACTGCACTCGACGTAGACGATGTCTACCTCGGAAACGGTGTTTCCGAGCTGATCACGATGACCCTCCAGGCGATGTGTGATCCTGAGGACGAGATCCTCATTCCAGCACCGGACTATCCGCTGTGGACTGCGTCCGTGGCGCTTGCGGGCGGAACACCGGTGCACTACTTGACGGATGAATCCAGCGCCTGGGCTCCGGATTTCGAAGACCTCGAGGCGCGCATCACCGACCGCACCCGGGGCATCGTCGTGATCAATCCGAACAACCCCACCGGTGCCGTCTATTCGCCGGCAGTGCTCCAACGATTCGCCGACATCGCACGCAGACATGACCTCGTACTGTTCGCGGACGAAATCTACGAGAAAATCGTCTACGACAACCAGGACGTAACCAATCTGGCTTCATTGACCGGCAGCGACGTCCTGTGTTTGACCTACTCGGGGCTGTCCAAGGCCTACCGGGTGTGCGGGTTCCGCGCGGGCTGGTTGGCCATTACCGGTCCACGTCACCGCGCCTTCAGTTTCATCGAGGGCATCAAGCTCCTCGCCAATATGCGGATGTGTGCCAATGTCCCGGCGCAGCATGCCATTCAGACGGCGCTCGGCGGCTATCAATCCATCAACGACCTGCTTCTGCCGAAGGGGCGGTTGACCGAACAGCGCAACCTCGCTCACCGGATGCTCAACAAGATCGACGGTGTCAGTTGTGAGCAAGCAAAAGGCGCGCTATACCTGTTTCCGCGCCTTGATACCGATCGATTCGGCATCGTCGACGACGAGAAGTTCGCGCTGGACCTCCTGAGCTCGGAAAAGATCCTCATCAGTCACGGCCGGGCATTCAACTGGTCCAAGCCCGACCACTTTCGGCTGGTGACCCTGCCGAGGGTCGATGAGCTCGGTACGGCGCTCGATCGCCTCGGCAACTTCTTGAGCCACTATCGGCAATAGCCCTCCGGCTGGGAAGAAGGGCGATGGGTCTATGCTCGCCCTTCCTCCGGCGGGGGACTGGCAGTCGACGCTCCGGCATTCCTGAGCTGGCCGCAGAACTTCCGGTCGTTCGACGCTACCCCGTTATCTAGCCTCTGACCTATAGGGGCTGGCTTCGATCGAAAAGCCCTCCACGGTCGCCATCATGTTCTCGAACAGTTCGGTGTAATTATCACCGGAAAGACGGAAGCGGCCGGCGACATGTTCGAAGAATGTGTTCGTCAGTGGAACAACCTGCCCCGGTTCAGGGAGCGCCTCTGCATAAGGGCCCGGGGTGACACCGATCATCGACGTCACCGACTCGATCCGGCAGGGCCGCTCATAAGGCAGTTGCATAAGCAACCAACCTGCACGGCCTTCAGGTTGACCTGTCGTTACTGCGCTGATTCCACGGCCGCAGGAGAGTTCGTATTGCATCCACATCAGATCGAACTTGTAGATCTCGCGCCACACGAAGGGTATTCCCGCGCCGCCGACTCTCGAGCCCATCTCAAGAAAAGTGCATGCCTGGTCCGGCATAGCGTTGTGGTCGACGAAGATCTCGATGTGGAACACAATTGTTTCATCATTGCTGCACATTGCTTTGAGAACGGAATCGATATAATCAACTATTCCGCGTCGAAGGGGAGAATCATCGATCTCCAACGATCCTAGGAAACCTCCGCTTTGGAATTCCAGGCAGGTGTTGAAGTTCCGTGATGTGCCGATGCGAACTATCTCGCCTTGAGAGTAGAGTCCGTCGATGTTGTAGGTCGGTAGATCGATGTAGGACTGAGCGATGTAGACGTATTGGTCATCGAGTACGACCCTCGAAATTTCCTGTGCGGATCTGACGACAGTCACGCCGACGCATGACGACGCGAGGGTAGGTTTGACGATGATCGGGAACCCGACTTCCTGCGCTAGCGCACGGATGTCCTCATGGTCCTCGACCGCGACGAATCGGGGCGCCCGGATGCCTGCTTTCTCCATCACTCGTGCTTGATGAAGTTTGTCCCGGAATCTCACGATGTCCGCGACCTTGGGGCCCGGGCAACCGAACCTCTCACGCAGTTGAGCAGCGACGATGGTGTCGTCCTCGTAAAGGGCGATTACATAGTCCGGCATCCCGTGTTCGGCGACCAGGGAGTTTGCTGCAGCAAGAACGGTCTCAAAGGAGTCCGTAGAGTCCACCTGTCGAAAGTCTTTCGCGAACACGGGGATCCCGCCAACGCCGACTTTGGTCGCGATGTAGGTGACCGTGTGTTGGGTGTGATCTACGTATTTTTCGTACTGGGCATACTCGTCGACCCACCGATTCAGGATCATCACATGATCAGTCATAGTCCTAGATCTCCTTGTTGAGTGCATACGTGGAAATATGTTTGCGGGACTGGTCAGTAAAGGCATGGCCGTTCCAGTCCGCGGTCCGGGATACTCGACTGAAGCCCGCCGCTGCCGCTAAATCGTCGATCTGTTCGCAGGTCAGATAGGCGATTGTGGAGGGAACGATGTGCACCCCTTGCCCGTGGCGAAGGGGACTGCTGCACGATCAGGGTGGTCAGTTTCGGAGCGGGGTTCGCTGCCCCGGATTTGACTTTCGAGGTGGTGATCGTGATCTTCTCGGTCAGCAGGTCGGACAGGCCTGTCAGCTGCGCCAAGGTCATCACCGGTATCAGGCCGCCGTACGACACGATGTTGTCGTCGTCGAACAGTGCGGACTCGGCGTTGAACGTGTGGGACACTTGCACTGGAAGTGCCTTTCTTGAACTGGACTGGTTTGTGCGTGAAGAACATCAATCATCCCAGTTCAGGGGGCGCTTTCTTTATTTCGACACGCCGCTACCCGCCGGGGGCATCGGTGGATTCAGGCTAATACCGCCGGGTCCGGGCGCGTGATGGCAGGATCGGGACTCGTGAGCTCCGCGAATCTGACCCGTGCCGAAACCGCCGCGCGCGCCCGCGCACTCGACGTGCACTCCTACCGCGTCGAACTCGACCTGCGGGGTGCCGTCGACGCCCGACGCACCGGATTCCCCACGGTCACGACGCTCGAATTCACCGCCTCCACCGACGAGGCCTGGCTCGATTTCATCGGCGACTCCGTCGAGTCGGTGACGATCAACGGTGAGCTCGTGCCCGTCGTCTACGACGGCGCGCGGATCACCATCGGTGGTCTGAAGGAGATCAACGTCGTCACCGTCGTCGCGACCGGCCGGTACAGCCGGTCGGGGGAGGGGCTGCACCGCTTCGTCGACCCCGTCGACGGCGAAACCTATCTCTACACCCAGTACGAACCGGCCGACGCCCGTCGCGTGTTCGCGTGCTTCGAACAGCCGGATCTCAAGGCGCCGTTCACCTTCGTGGTCACGGCCCCGCGCCGCTGGCAGGTGCTCTCGAACGAGGCCGCCGAGCGCACGGTGCAGCGCGACGACACCCAGACCGTGACGTTCGCGCCGACCCAGCCGATCTCCACCTACATCACCGCGATCGTCGCCGGCCCGTACCACCGGGTCGACGCGTCGTGGAGCCGCGACGAGCTGACGGTGCCGCTGGGAGTGCTGTGCCGCGCGTCACTCGCCGAGCATCTCGACGCCGACGAGATCGTCGAGGTCACCCGGCAGGGCATGGACTTCTACGCCGAGCACTTCGACTATCCGTATCCGTTCGGCAAGTACGACCAGGTGTTCGTGCCCGAATACAACCTCGGTGCGATGGAGAACCCCGGCTGCGTCACCTTCACCGAGGCGTACGTTTTCCGCGGTGCCGCCACCGCCGCCCAGCATCAGGGTCGCGCGAACACGATCCTCCACGAGATGGCCCACATGTGGTTCGGCGATCTGGTGACCATGAAGTGGTGGGACGACCTGTGGCTGAAGGAGTCGTTCGCCGATTTCATGGGCGCCTTCACCAGCGCTGAGGCCACCAAGTTCACCGACGCGTGGGTGGCCTTCGCGAACCGCCGCAAGGCCTGGGCGTATCTGCAGGACCAGCTGCCCACGACGCATCCGATCGTCGCCGACATCGTCGACCTCGAGGCCGCGAAGCTGAACTTCGACGGCATCACCTACGCCAAGGGCGCGAGCGTGCTCAAGCAGCTCGTGGCCTATGTCGGCCGCGACGCCTTCTTCGAAGGTGCCCGCCGGTACTTCCGCAAGCACGCCTTCGGCAACACCGCCCTCGACGATCTGCTCGTCGAACTGTCGAGCACCTCCGGCCGCGACCTGACGTCGTGGGCGCAGGCGTGGCTGCAGACCACCGGCGTATCAACCCTGCATCTCGAGGAGTCCGGGACCGGGTACGAGATCGTGCAGGGCGATCCGCGCCCGCATCGCCTCGCCGTCGGCTGCTACGACTCCGACGACTCCGGCGACCTCGTCCGCACCCACCGCGTCGAGGTCGACCTCGCCGACGAACGCACCCCCGTCGACCTGCCCGAGGCGGCGCTGGTGCTGCTCAACGACGACGACCTCACCTACGCCAAGGTTCGCCTCGACACGCGGTCGCTCGACACGGTCGAGTCCTCCCTGGACCGCGTCCGCGAACCGCTCGCGCGCGGACTGCTGTGGTCGGCGCTGTGGAACGCGACCCGCGACGGGGAACTCGCCGTCGACCGCTATCTGTCGATGGCCGCCGGGTTCGCCCCGTACGAGGCGGACATCGCGCTGCTCACCGCGGTGCTTGCCAACGCGGCCCAGGCCGTCGAACACTATGTGCCGGACTCGGCGCGCACCGATGCGCGGCGTCGCTGGCTCGACGCGGCCTGGGACGGAATGCACGGTGTCGCACCCGGCAGCGACGCCCAGCTGGCATTCGCCCGCGCGCTCGGTGTCGCGGCGAGCGTGGACGACCGGCACGCCGCCGACCTGCGAGCGATCCTGTGCGGCAACCTCGCACCGCCGGAGGGCCTGCGCCTCGACCCCGACCTGCGATGGAGCTGGTGGGCAGCGCTGACCACGACCGGCGACGCCGACGAGGCCGACCTCGACGAGGAACTGCGCAACGACGACACCGCCTCGGGACGCACCGCGCACCTGCGCGCGCTCGCCTCTCGCCCGCGCGCCGAGGTCAAGGCGCACGCGTGGGCGACGATCCTCGCCGACCACACCCTCACCAACGACCACCTCGACGCGACCATCGCCGGGTTCCGCGCCGGGGAGCGCCGCGACCTGATCTCCGCCTACGACACCGATTACTTCGCGGTGCTCTGTGAGACGTGGACGAGCCGCAGCATCGAGATCGCCCGCCGCATCGTCGTCGGATTGTTTCCCGCGGCCGACAGCCTCGAACCCGTCGACACCTGGCTCGAGGCCCACACCGATGCCCCGGCCGCGCTGCGGCGCCTGGTCATCGAACAGCGCGATCATCTCGCCCGCGACCTGCGTGTCCAGAGGATCAACACGCCGTGACCAGCCCGGATCTGCCCCGTCCCGAGGGGCCCGCGGTCCCGGACACGGTCGCCACCGCGATGCGGCGACTGCGGGAGAAGGCGACTTCGGAGAACACCCGCGCCGCCCAGATCGGCGACTGGACGATCTTCACCCGCTGGTGCGAACGCACCGGGCACAGTCCGATGCCGGCCACCGCCGAGCAACTGAGCTGGTTCCTCACCGAGAAGGCCGCCGAAGTGCGCCCCGATGGACGCTGGGCGTACGCGCCGTCGACGCTGTCGCGCTGGGTGTCGACCATCAACAAGATGCACGCCCTGGCGGGCCTACCGAAACCCGGTGGGCACGAATCGGTCCGGGACCTGCTGCGAGGCATCCGACGCGATCGGGCCACCCCGCCGGCGCGCCGGACCCCGCTGCTCACCGACGACATCCGCACCATCCTCTCCGCGATGCGCGTCGAGGCGGCCGACGGAGGGTGGGCCGAACGCGTCGCCGAACGTCGCGACGCGGCGCTGCTGCTCATGGGATTGGCCGGGGCGCTGCGCCGCTCGGAGCTCACCGGGCTCGTCGTCTCCGACGTCGTCCCGCACCGCGCCGACGGGCTCTACGTGACGGTCCGCCGGTCCAAGACCGACCGCAGTGCGCGCGGCCGCACGGTCACCCTGCCGTACGGGTCCGATCCGCACACCTGTCCGGTGTGTGCCTATAGACGCTGGCGGGAGGTGCTCGACGCGTGGGACGAGTCCGGACGCGAGGCCGTCGTCGACCTGCTCGGTACCGCCGCGGCCGACCCGGCCGAGCACTGCTGCCGTGGTCTGGCGGCCGGGCGCACGCAGGACGGCGACCGGCCCCTGTTCCGGCCGGTGCACCACAGCGGCGCGGTGGGGACGACCGCGCTGTCGGGGCAGTCCGTGCACTCGATGATCCAGCGCCGCGCCCGCCGCGCCGGATTCAGCGACGACCTCGTCGCCACCCTGGGCGGGCACAGCCTGCGGGCCGGGTTCGTCACCCAGGCGGTGCGCGGCGGCGCGACCACACAGACGATCATGACGCAGACCGGACACGCGGACGAACGGATGGTCGCGCTGTACAGCCGCCACCACGCCGGTCTCGTCGGCAACGCGGTCACCCAACTCGGCCTGTGAACGGATCCGGGTGGATCCGATCCCACTCAGCGACGCCGAACCCACCCGAATCGACGATGGAACCAGCCCAGGCCGTCGCCCGACGCTCGTAGGCTGAGGCGCGACCGACATACGGACAGGAGATCGCGGTGGCACAGACGAAAACGGACGCTCCGACCATCGACGAGTTGCTCACCGAACTCGCTGCACTCGACGACCCGAAGATCCGCGCGGTGAACGAGAAACACGGCGACGACCACGGCGTGAACCTCAGCGCCCTGCGCGCCGTCGCCAAGCGGGTGAAGACGCAGCACGAGCTCGCGCAGCAACTCTGGGCCACCGGCGACACCGCCGCCCGGCTGCTCGCGCTGCTGATCTGCCGCCCGAAGGCGTTCACCGCCGACGAACTCGACACGATGGTCCGTGAGACCGGCACCCCGAAGGTGCACGACTGGTTCGTGAACTACGTCGTGAAGAAGAACCCGCACGCGGAGGAGCTGCGCGGGCGATGGATGACCGATCCAGATCCGATCGTCGCGAGCGCAGGCTGGGCACTCACCGCCGAGCGTGTCGTCAAGAACGCCGACGGCCTCGACCTGTCCGGCCTGCTCGACATCATCGACGCTCAGATGCGCGACGCCCCCGAACGATTGCAGTGGGCGATGAACACGTGCCTGGCGCAGGTCGGCATCGAACACCCCGACCACCGGGCCCGCGCGCTCGACATCGGCGAACGCCTCGAGGTGCTGAAGGACTATCCGACGTCACCGGGCTGCACGTCACCGTACGCGCCGGCCTGGATCGGCGAGATGGTGCAACGGAAGAACGAGGCGAAGGCCACCCAGCCGTAGCTCACGCCACGTCGAGTGTGCGGATCTGCTGCCGGATCTCGTGCCACCCGGTGGTCCTTCCCGTCAGCAGCCACACCCGGGCGTCGATGTCGTCGCTCACAGGTCCGCGCACCTCACGGATCTCGGTGAAATACGGTTCGAGGTCGAACGGGTCGGCACCGGTGAACAGCACATCGGTGCTCGACTCGTCGGGAAGAGGGAAATAGCCGTACGCGCGGTTGGGCTGTGCGCCGACAGATCCTCGTACGCGCCCGCGGTGCTCGCGGCGATCCGTTCCCCGACGTCGCTGTTGGACATCGGCACCGAGACGGACGGCACGAGCGCGGCGAGCGCCACGCCGATCACCACCCAGCTCGCGGGCGATCAGCGCGACGACCACGACCGCAGCCACCGTCGCCACGATCGCCGGTATCCGCAGCACGAGGGGGTAGCCGTAGTACTCGGGAAAAATCGGGCGGATATGGCTGAGTGCACGCCTATGGTCTGTGGAACCGCGCGGGAGTGGCCGGCGGCCGGGAGGTGGCGGGGGTTGAGGCCGAGACGGTAACCACCACCTTTGGTTGTGTCGAAAAACCTTCGTTTCTCGACAGGGTTGAGCGTGAAACCGTTTATCCAGGTCGAGGATGTTGAATACCCGTGTCGAGAAACTACGTCGGATAACCTCACCGTCGGATATTGTCGACACGTGCTGATCGGCTACGCCCGCGTCTCGACCGGCGACCAGAACCCGAATCACCAGATCGACGCGCTGCGCCGGGCCGGCGTTTCCGACGAGAACATCCACGTCGACCACGCCTCCGGCGCGAAGGCATCCCGCCCCCAACTGGATCTGGTGCTCAGGTTGCTGAGACAGGGAGACCAACTCGCGATCACACGCCTCGACCGGCTAGGCCGCTCGGTACTGCACCTGATCGGCCTCGGCGCCGAACTCCGGGAAAAAGGGCGTCGGCCTGAAGGTGCTCGAACAGGGCATCGACACCGCCACCGCAGAGGGCCGCGCCATGTTCGGGATGCTCTCGGTGCTCGCCGAGCTCCAACGCGAGTTGATCGTGGCCAACACCCGCAATGGGCTTGCCGCAGCCAGGGCTCGCGGCCGCAAGGGCGGGCGCCCACCGAAACTCACTGCCGAGCAGGTCGAGCACGCTCAACGTCTCTACGACGCCAACACGCACACCGTCGCCCAGATCGCCGGACTGCTCGGCGTGCGCCGCACCACTCTTTATGGGCACCTGAGCAAGTCCGACGATGTATCGGCAGGTTCCGAGACAACGACCTCTACCGACCTTGGCCTGGACATACTCGAGCACCCCGTCCCGGTGCGGAAGACACGGGGTGCCTGCCCGAGTTGCGGGCACGAGCCCAGCACCCGATCCGAGGCCGCTCACCAACGCGCCGACGTGGCCGTCACCTGGCTACACCGAGACCTCGACGTCCCTGGCGAAATCGTCGCTCGAAACCATTGCCGCAATTGCCAACCTGAAGAACCTGCTGTCGATGTTGCCTGCACCGTCTGTGGAGACGGCCCCATCCTCGCCGGAGAATTCGCCGCCGAAATCGACACCAACGACGTCCTGCCCGATCCGGTACAACAGTGGCTCACCGACGCCGGATGGCAAACGGACCCAACGCTGCTGTGCCCCGAACATGCCTGAATGGCCAGTCGGGTCCTGGGTCCGCCTCTTGCCCGCGCCGAGTTGTCCACATAATCAAAACCCCACGCAGGTGCAACAGAACTCGCCCGCCTGCCATGCCGGGGTCAGTATTCACATGCCGTCGACACTCTGCGTCGACGTTGGGCAGGTGCACCTATACGCGACCTCGACGCCACGCCCACACGGACAGCCCGATTCCTACGACAGACGCCACCGGTAGCAGCCATCTCATCCGATTCCACATGGTGATCTCGTGGTACTGCTCGCTCGACAGGAATTGCCCTGTCGGTGTTCTCGGACCGGACAAGTCCCACCAGAGACTCCCGGAACTGCTCATGGCCTGTGGCCAGGCCATGAAGACCCCTACCGAGGTTACGATCATGAGGCACGTGACAGGGAATACCATCCAGAACCAAGGGGATTCAGGGGTCCGCTCATGTCGGGAGCCCTTTGGCAGAACCACACACGCCACCAATGCCACAACGCCGAAAGCACAGAATATCAACCACGCCACGACCTCGATGGTAGTGGTCCACTGCTGCACACTCCTGGAGGCGTAGGATCGTCGTCCACGATGGGCAAAGAGATCATATCTCGGGCCTAGGTCCGGGCGTCTCTTATGCGGTGCGAGCGGTAGCAACTGGCTCTGAGCGCGTACAGGCCAGCGGCGGACCTGTTTGTTCTCCAGATGAGAACCTGGAGAAGGTAGTCGACGGGACCGATCGTTAAAGGAAATCGATCGCGTAGACCTCTTCGGTCTCTCTATTCCCGGGTTCGGATATGATTCGGGCCTTGGAGGCTGCCATTTCGATGCCTGCCCCATCGGGATGGTCGATCTTGTAGTAGACCGCTATCCGGTGAAGCAAATCGATAATTATCTCCGCTCGACTACCCTCGTTCTGTCGACGTTCGTCCGGACGGAACAAAATTCGACTGTAGCGCTCGTTGCCCATAGACACGCGATCGGGAATGAAGTCGCGAGCATAGCGCTCGATGGTGGATCCCCAGATCGGCAGGTTGTCGTAGAACACAAGGTTAGATGGGCAGAGATAGTGTGGCCGCGGAACGTAGGGAGCAGACGTCGTATAGGATTCTCCATCTGCCCTCAACCAGCTCATCCCAACTCGTCCCACATTGCGACTGTATTCGACTCCGTCGACTAACACCTCCCACGCCGATTCCATAGGTGCGACAGTTGCAAGAAAAAACCGTAGAATTCCGTCTCTTGACGTTTGTCCTTCGATTTCTATCAAGAAGTATCCCGACGGCCTTATAAGGATACTGGAGATCCCGGATTCTTCAATGTGGTCGAATTGCTGAATTCTGGAAACGGAGCGTGTTTCGCAGAGGTTGTCCCAATAGCTCATGATACCTCTCGTACTGAGGTTATAAAAAGAAAAGGTGTTTTAGGGCGAGCTTCCTTGCTACCGCCTATCGTCCGCCTTCCCGACCTCGCTTCGGTGAGGCTCGGGACCTCCATGGCATCAGGCGCACCGTCAGGTCGACAAGGAGCGGGAGTTTCGAGAATTGGTTGGTTTCCCGTCCGTGAAACTCCCGCTCGGCCATGTCCCACTTGGCTCGCTGCGCGTGAGCCGCAGTTTATGTGTGGTCGTCGATGGGGTTTGTCCACTGGCAGAGGTCGCCGGGCCCGCTTCCTGAATATTCCGAACAAGTGTACCGACCGATCGCGAACCGAAGCCCGCCAAATGTTTGGTCGTATCCGAGCGACGGAATCTCCAGTCCGAGATTGATTACCTCGACGAAATATTTTCCCTCAGAGAGCGGAGTATTATAGGTACTGTATGCCGGATTGGTGTCCGTCCCAGAATTAACGAGGGTCTTCTCCGTTACAGTCCGATCCCCGGCTCTAGAAATATCCTGTCGCACTCGGTAGGTCAGAGCGAAAGTTCGTGACGGGAAGCCGAGGGTAGTCACTCTGGTCTCGACCCGTTGGTTAGTCCTATTGTCGAGAATGTTTGCAACTTGGAAGGCGAACTCTTTGCTCCACTCGACCTGCCCCGAGCTGGATGCGGCACCGATACACAAATCAACATGCTTGGATACACGCGGTCCGTTCAAGCTCGGCGCGGAAATGTTGGTCGGCTCCATCGTGTCGCACTCTATTGTGGAGTTGTTGAGGCGTGGTATTGACGGGGCCTGGTTGAATTCCTCGGAATCCGGTACCACGAAGACATTCTGCCCGCCTGCGCCTGTGACCGTTACGCCGAACGGTGTGCAACCAAATTGGAAGCCGGAGGTCAATCCGGAGTCCTGGGCCGTGCTAAGCGCAACGTCGATGCAGGAGTACGCTGACCTGACGGGTGAACGAGGCGTTTCAATGTCCCGATGTTCAAAGGCCTGAAACGTTCCTCCGATGTCGTTCGGGCTCGCATCGGATACAGGATATCCATAGACGCTCTGCTCGTAGCCTGCTGTAGACCATTCGTCGAGGACCGGACTGGTCACGGGCCATGCTCCGTGGTTGGGGTGCCAGTAAAGGACGCCGCGTTCGAAGCGGTTCATGCGGCCTTCGCTGCTGGCTCCGACCCAGATCTCGTCGGTGATGGGGTACCCGAGCAGGCCGCCGGGTCCCTCCCCACCGGTCAGTGCCCATTTGTCCCGGATCGCACCACCGATGACATTTGCTCCAGGTGAAGCGACAGGGTGCCAGTAGATGTCCGCGTTCTGGAAGTGCTGGCGGCGACCGATCCCGTCGGAATTGACGATCTCATCGGTGGTGGGATAGCCCAGGAAGCTGGCCTCCCAGCCGAACGAGCCCCATTTGGTCATGAAGCTGTTGACGACCGGGTGAGCGCCGGCGGTGGGATGTGCGTAGATTGGCCCGACAAGAAACTCCTGGCGGGATCCGATGCCGTCGGGGTTGGACAGCTCGACGTTGATCGGGTGCTTGAGGAAGCTGTTCTCCGCACCGAGGGATAGATACTTGTCGAGGATCGCCCCGCACACGATATGCGGTGACGGCCAAAAGTACTGACACGCCATCGGCGCGAACGCAGACCGGGAGGCCTGGGCCTGAGCCTCCAATGTCTCGGCCAGGTCGGCGTCGGCCTTGGTGAACGGCTCCGGGATCTCCTGCCGGTCGGACCGCATCTGTCCGGGCACGATCGTCGCGTTCGGATTCTCCGTGGGGCCCGACGCGTAGGGAACCTTGCTGATCGGTGGTACTTCTGTCGGCCCCGATTCCGGGGTCTGGGTGCTCACTTCCGTGGGAACCGCCGGGGCCTGCGCAGGCTGCGGCGCCGCAGCGGTCGCCGAGATTGTCGGCACGGGCTCGGGCGCCGGTGGAGTCGTCGCGCACGGCACGGATGGCGGCGTCGTCGCGGTCGCGGTGGACGACGGTGTGGTCGTGGGTGCCAGGCAGGGATCAGCCGAGGTCTCGACTGGCCTGTCCGTCGGTGCGAGGTCTGGGGCGGTCGAGAGTGTGGTGGTCGTGGGAGCGGCCGGGCTGGTGGTGGTCGGCTGTGCGAGCGCTGCCGACTCCCCGGCGGCAATCCTCACCACAGCCGTGCCGGCGACCACACACCGGCCCAGCCATCTGTGTCGAGACATGAAGGAACCACGCTGAGTGTGCAAATCCATCTGACACCTACTGTCTTTCGAGTGGTACAGGGTCAGCGGCGGCGCCATCGCTGCCTCAAAACGTAAACGCTTTCCTATGAAGCGCAAACGCATCAGGCATCACTTTGGTAACAGAAAACAAATGTTCAGTATGTTGAGGAAGTCCGATCCCGGGTCGCGTTCGGCGTGCTATGTGCCGCGCCCACGATCTCGAAACGGGGCTGTACGGCTCTGCCTGCTGGCGTGCTGCGCGACGAGCACGCCGACGGGCTCGCCCCCTGGACGTACTGGAATAGCGCCATGACGGGTTCTGGTCGAGGGCGTCCACCACCGCTGTCACCGCGCACCGACCGACACCGTCGAGCGCCGAATCCGTAAACCGCTCCTGCCCGGGAACCTGCCATCGGGCGCGGTTGTCTCTGTCAGGCGGCGCTCAGAACAGGGTGTCGGCAATCCGTAGCGGCCGGTAACCGGTGGGGCCGAGCTGAGCCAGCTCACCCTCGATGTCGACGTCGATAGAGCCGAAGAAGTTGATGTTCTCGCTGTGCGCCGGGGAGATATGGGTCAGGACCTCGTCGTCGATAGCCCGTCCGGACTTGCGCATCGACTCGACCGCCAGCCCGTAGTACTCGGTTGTCCAGGTCACCATAGCGTTGGTGACCAGCGTCAGGCACCAAGCCTGCTCGGTCTGCTGCTCGAGGTGGCGGGCACGGATCGTGCCCTCGTGGGCATACAGCAAGTCACGTTTGAGGGCGTGCAGCGACTCGCCCTTGTTGAGCTGACGGGAAATCCTGCGTCGGTACGCGGGATCGGACAGATAGCGAGCAGCGTAGATGGTGCGCCGCACCGCACCGTACTCCTTGAGGGCTGCGGCGAGCGCGTTCTGCCGGGTCGACGCGGAGAGTTTGCCGACC
This sequence comes from Rhodococcus sp. 2G, assembly GCF_001886355.1. Classification (NCBI taxonomy): domain Bacteria; kingdom Bacillati; phylum Actinomycetota; class Actinomycetes; order Mycobacteriales; family Nocardiaceae; genus Rhodococcus; species Rhodococcus sp. 2G. The sequence goes on from NZ_CP018063.1 coordinate 1,862,588, forward strand.
AGCAGCGACGCGGTGGCATGCCCGAACTTTAGCGATCCGGACAGGCGCAACAGATCGTCCCAGTGCGCGGCAATCAGCTCGAGGTTGGCCCGCCGGGTCAGCAGCGGCCCCGCGAGCGGGGACTTTGCCTCTGCCTGTGATTTCGGGCCGGTCCGGTACAGGGTGATCTTGCCCAGATCCCGGATCCGCGGGGAGAGCTGCAACCCCAGCAGGTCGAACAGGCCGAAGTTGACCAGCGTCACCCCGTGCGTGTCGGTGGCGTGTTCGGTGATCGGGATATCGGTGGCATTACCGAGAATCTCGTCGAGCACATAGTGCGCCTCGCGTTTCGTCGCGACGATGATCTTGGTCCCGTAGGTGGTGTGCTGGTCGGTCACGTGCGTGTACGTCGAGAGCCCCTCGTGCGCGAAGTACCTGCTCAATGCCCTGGACGTGATCGATTTTCCGCGGGTGGGGAACTGCTGCCCATCCGAGGACGACAGCGTGCCGGAGCCGAGAATCGGGGTCAGCGGCAACGTGGCCGTGGTAGCCGATCAGCGCGAGGTTCGCCGCCCGCAGTGTCTCCTCCCGCACGTACCACTCTGCGGTCCAAGCCAGCGTGTCGTAGGAGATGCCGCAGGCATCCGCCATGCGGGTCAACCCGAGGTTGGTCGCGTGCGCCAGAAGCACCGCGATCAGATTCCGTTTCAGCTCCGGGCTGCGGGTCGCCTTGCCGCCGGCGTGGGTGAAGCAGTCCAGCAACCCGGTGCGCTGGTCCATCTCGATCAACAGCGACACGATCGGCGCGAACGGCAGCATCTCGGTCAGCTCCGCCTTGAGTGCCACCGACTCGGCTGGCACGTCCTCCGCAGGCAATGGAGAGATCACCAGATCGCCCCGCTCATCGAGGCGGACCGGGCCATCGCCTTCGCTGAGAGTCTGTTCCAGTTCGCCCAGCGCCGTGTGCAGCTCGTCCTGCAGCTGGGCCAGCGCGGTGGTGGCGTCGGCGGGTTTGCCGACCAGTCGACAGAACTCTGCACGCTGGTCGGCCCACTTTTCGCGGGTGAGCAGGTAGGCGGTCGGATCGCAGTAGCGGCGCGAGCCCGGCACCCACACATCCCCCGACCGCAGCCCGTCGCGCAAGGCGAGCGGCACGCACAGCTCCCAGTAGTGGCGGGCGGTACGCGCTGGTGTTGCCGCTTTCGGTCGCCGTGTCCAGGTAGCCGCGCCAGCGGGCGGGTACGAACCCGTTCGGAGCATCGTCGGGGACCTTGCGGGCACCGGTGGCATTCAAGTGCCGCAGGATCGCCACCGCCCCCAGCAGCTCGGTGGCGGCGGTGCCGCCGGCGAAGGTCACTGCTGCCAGCACCTGTGGGGTGAACTGCCGCAGGTACCCGTAGGAGCCGTCCAGCGAGGCGAGGTGGCCGTGATCGCGCGGCAATGGTGGCAGCGCGGTCGACTGCGCCGGCCGCAACCGTTGCCATCCGATCTTCTCGCCGCGGATCAGTGCGCCGACCTGCTCGTCCGGCATCGCCGGGTCGGCGACGATGGCTAGGATCGCGTCTAACAGCGACTGCCGGTCCTCCCCGGACTTGGCGCGTTCGGCCAGCGCTTCGCGCATCTTGTGTCCGGCCTTGCTCTCCCGCGCCGAGATGGCCTGGTCGAACAACTGGATCACCTCGTCGAGTACCTCGGTGGCCGACTGCGCCACCAGCGTCAGCAGGATCGGGTACCGCCGTTGCGGCTCACGTCGTGTCAACGCCTGCGCGGTCAGGCGGCGACCCATCGTGGCCAGGAACCGGCGCCGCTCCGCGGGCAGTGCCGACAAGTCCAGGGTGTCCGCGCCGAGGGAGCGCAGGAACTCCAACTTCGCGATCTCGGCCTTCACCGCGGCGGGTGAGGCCTCCACCGGTCCGGTACCCAGCCACCGCAGCCGGGTCATTCCGATCATCGGATCGGTCACCAGCAGGCCATCGAGTCCGGTCCGGCGTTCGGCGGTGAATTCGTGCGCCAGCCGGGCGAATGTCTCTCCCTGCGCCACCTCTCGTGCATGGGCAATCCGCTTGACCACCGTCAGCGGACCCGGCCGGATCACCTTCGCCGAGGTCAGGTATTCACAGGCCAGCCGAAACAGCAGGGTCGGCGAATCGTGCTCCATCGCCCGCGCCAACAGGAACTCGTCGAGTTCCTTGAACTCCAACGTCGTCGGCGTCCGCCACCCGAGATACCTTGCCGCCAGTAGTAAATGATCTGTGCGGGTCTTTGCTCGCCGCCCGTAGGAGCCGATCGCATCCGGATCGACTCGAAGCTGCTCGGCCAGCCGCAGAACCGCTGACCGTGGTGCGGAGGTCACGTCATCGGGTACGAAACCCAGCCACGGCAGCGTGCACAGGGCAACAGCACGACCCAGCCGGTCGGCTGGACCGCGACCTCGACCTGGGTCGACGAACGCCGCATCGGCCGGGGTTAATGTGAAGAAGCGGAACAGCTCCTCCCGCCCGATCTCCGGGAACCTCCGCAGGGACATCAACTCTTCTTCGGTGAACACCTGGCCTGCCACCCGCATCTCCCACCTGAGTACGAAGACTCCCAGGTCAGCAGGTTACCTGGCCATATCCGCCCGATTTTTCCCGAGTACTACGGCTACCCCACGAGGACCGACCCGGGCACGACCACCTCGGCGACCCATGCGATCAGCGGCGCGACCGGCGGCTGGTCGGCCAACCCCCAGTCGAGGTGATTGCGGCCCACGGCCAGCATGTACATCTCGTCGAACCAGTAGCCGCGGCCACCGGCCACCGCCGTGACCAGGTGTGCGAACGCCACGAGCGCCCGATCACCCCCACCGCGCGGCCTGCGAACGGGATGGATCACCAGCCGCTGCGGTGCTTCGTAATCGACTGTGCGGTCCTGACCCAGGGCATTCGCATTCGACTTCCGGTGTCGGATCGTTCCGGTCGGTACCGGGAGTGGGTACCTCCCCGATTGGGTACCGTTCCGAGCGAGGGTACGCGGCAGGCCGGGCCCCGCATGCGCTTTCGCGGGAAAGCCCTGGCCGGCGCCGGATATCAGCGACGACGAGGAGAACGATGCAGCTCCCCACCACCGACACCGACTTCGACACCCTCGACGCGTGGTGGCGGGCCGCGAACTATCTGTCCGTCGGCCAGATCTACCTCATGGACAATCCGCTGCTGCGCGAACCGCTGCGGCCCGAACACATCAAACCGCGGCTGCTCGGACACTGGGGCACCACACCGGGATTGAACTTCGTCTACGCGCACCTCAACCGCGCCATCACCACCCGCGACCTGGACATGATGTACGTCATGGGTCCCGGTCACGGCGGACCCGGACCGGTGGCCGCGGCGTGGCTCGAAGGCACCTACAGCGAGGTCTACCCGGATATCTCCCGCGACGAGGACGGCATGCGGCGCCTGTTCCGCCAGTTCTCGTTCCCCGGCGGCATTCCCAGCCACGTCGCCCCCGAGACCCCCGGATCGATCCACGAGGGCGGTGAACTCGGCTACTCCCTCTCGCACGCCTACGGCGCCGCCTTCGACAATCCCGATCTGATCGTCGCCGCGGTCGTCGGCGACGGCGAAGCCGAAACGGGGCCGCTGGCCGCGAGCTGGCATTCGACGAAGTTCGTCGACCCGCGCCGCGACGGCGCGGTACTGCCGATCCTGCACCTCAACAGCTTCAAGATCGCCAACCCGACGGTGCTCGCGCGCATCGGCGAGGACGAACTGATCTCGCTGCTGCGCGGCTACGGGCACGAACCGATCGTCGTCGCCGGCGACCATCCCGCAGACATGCATCGGCGCTTCGCCGCCGCCCTCGACGCGTCGCTCGACCGCATCTCCGAGATCCAGCAGACCGCCCGCAGCTCGGGAAACGCGACCCGCCCGGCGTGGCCGATGATCGTGCTCCGGTCCCCGAAGGGCTGGACCGGCCCGGTGGAGGTCGACGACGCCCCGGTCGAGGGCACGTGGCGCGCCCACCAGGTGCCGATCGGTGATCCGCGCAGGAACGACGAGCACCGCCGCCTCCTCGAGGAGTGGCTGCGCAGCTACCGGCCGAAGGAGTTGTTCGACGACGACGGCGTTCCCGTCGCGGCCCTGCGCGACCTCGCGCCCCGTGGCACCCGGCGGATGAGCGCCAACCCGCACGCCAACGGGGGAGCGGTGCTGCGGGATCTGATCCTGCCCGACTTCCGCGACTACGCCGTCGACGTTCCCGAACCGGCCACCGCCACCGGCGAGGCCACCCGCATCCTCGGCACCTTCCTGCGCGACGTCATGCGGCGCAACGCCACGAACTTCCGGATGTTCGCGCCCGACGAGAACAACTCCAACCGCCTCGACGCGGTCCTCGACGCCACCGACCGCACCTGGAACGCGCGCATCGAGCCGGGTGACGACCGGGTCGCCCCCGACGGCCGCGTCATGGAGATCCTGTCCGAACACACCTGCCAGGGCTGGCTCGAGGGGTATCTGCTCACCGGCCGACACGGATTGTTCTCCAGCTACGAGGCTTTCGCGCACCTCGTCGACTCGATGGTGAACCAGCACGCCAAATGGCTGCTCACCACGAACCGGATCCGCTGGCGCCGCCCCATCCCGTCGCTGAACTACCTGCTCACCTCCCACGTGTGGCGGCAGGACCACAACGGCTTCTCGCACCAGGATCCCGGATTCATCGACCACGTCGTCAACAAGAAACCCGAGGTCGTGCGCGTCTACCTGCCGCCGGACGCCAACACCCTGCTTTCGGTGGCCGATCATTGCTTGCGCACCCGCCAGTACATCAACGTGATCGTCGCCGGGAAGCAACCGGCCGTACAGTTCCTCGACATCGACGACGCGATGACCCACTGCCGCAAGGGCATCGGGATCTGGCAGTGGGCCTCGACCGACCGCGACGTCGAACCGGATGTGGTGCTCGCCTGCGCCGGCGACATCCCCACGATGGAAACCCTCGCAGCCGTCGACATCCTGCACCGCCGCTTCCCCGACCTGCGGATCCGGGTGGTCAACGTCGTCGACCTCATGCGGCTGCAGGACGACCGGGCGCACCCGCACGGGCTGCCGGGCGCGCACTTCGACGCGCTGTTCACCACCGACAAGCCGGTGGTCTTCGCCTACCACGGCTATCCGTGGCTGATCCACCGTCTAGTCTACCGGCGCACCAACCACGAGAACTTCCACGTCCACGGCTACATCGAGGAGGGCACGACCACCACACCGTTCGACATGTGCGTGCTCAACCGCATCGACCGCTACCACCTCGCGCTCGACGTCCTCGACCGCGTCGAGCGGATCCGGCCGATCGCCGGGCACGCCCGCGAGGAACTCGAGAACATCCTCGCCGAACACACCCGCTACGTGCGTACCCACGGCGAGGACATGCCGGTGATCACCGACTGGCACTGGCAGGGCGTCGGAATAGACTGAGCGTCAAACCGATCCGCGGCGGGCCAGTCGCCCGGCGGTGAAGGCGTCGACGTCGACCTCGTCGAGGGAGGTCACCACCAGATCGGCGCCCGCGTCCTCGAGGTCGGCGGCGTCGTCGAAACGGGCGACACCGAGCGCCCACATGCCGCCGGCCTTCGCCGCCCGGATCCCGCTGATCGCGTCCTCGACGACCACGCACGCCTGGGCGGTCACCCCGAGTTCGTCGGCGGCGGTGAGGAACAGTTCCGGGTCGGGTTTGCCGTGGGCGACCGGGCGGCCGGACAGATCCGCGTCGAACCGGTCGAGCAGCGTCTCGCCAGGACGGTCGTGGGCGGGGACCGCCCGCAGGAACAGCCCGGCATTCTTCGACGAGGACGCCGCGGCCACCGCGATCCCCGCCGCCTGCACGGCCGCGACGAAGCGCACCCCGTCCTCGTAGGCGCGGAACCGGCGCTCGTCGATCAACCGCAGCAACCGGGCCTGCTTGCGCTCGGCGTAGTCCACCGCGCGGCGCTCGGCGTCGGGCACCGCGAAGTATTCGAGCGCGGCGCGGGCGCCGTCCATCCGCGGCCGACCCGACAGCACCTGCCGGTACACCGCCGCGGTGAACGCGTCGTCGGTCCAGGAGGTCTCGGGTTGCAGGTCGCGCCAGTCGCCGGTCATCAACTCCGCCAGCGCTTCCCGCCACGCCGTCTCGTGCGGTGAATCGACGAGCACCCCGTCGACGTCGAAGATCACCGCACGGAACCGCGACTGCGTCTCTGGCACGATGTCCTCCTCGCGGTCAGGCGGGGACGGCGGCGAGCCGGAACTCGTGCGACTCGCCGGCGCCGAGCTCGACGAGTTCGCCGTCCACCGCGACCTGCACCGGCACCCGGAAGCCCTCGGTCTCGGCGCGCACCGACAGCTTGTCGCCGTCGATCCGCACCCGCAGGGGAGTGCCGCGGTACCGCATGGAGAACGACACCCCGTCGAGGTGCGAGACGAGCTTGGGCCGGAAGACGAGCACGTCGCCGTACGCGCGGGCACCGACGTAGTAGCGCTGCACCAGATCGAGGGTGCCGCCCATGACCCCCATGTGGATGCCTTCCTTGGTGGTGCCGCCCTGCAGGTCGCTGACATCGCTCTCGAGCGCGAGCTTGAACCGCAGCCACGACGACTGCGGGTCGAAGGTGGCGAGCACACCGGCGAACGTCACGTGACTGAGCGTTGAGCCGTGCGAGGTGCGCTGGTCGTAGTAGTCGACGGTGCGGCGCACGAGGTCGCGATCGTAGGGATAACCGAGCTGCTCGAACACCTGGCGCAACTCGGCATCGTCGAACAGGAAGAACAGCATCACCGTGTCGGCCTGCTTGGCGACCTTGTAGGCATCCGGGTCGCGGCCCTCCGCCCGCAGGATGCGGTCCATCCGACCGATGTTGCCGTACTTGGTGCGGTAGTGCTCCCAGTCGAGTTCCTCGAGATCCTCGTAGCCCTCGAACTGGCTGATCACCCCGTCGTGGTAGGGCACGAACATTCTCCGGCTCATCTCCGACCAGGTCCGCAGTTCCTCGTCGGTGACGCGCAACCGGGCCCGCAGGGCCGTCCGTCGGCTCTTCGACAGCACCTCGAAGACGTCCAGGGCGCGCGCGGAGATCCACGCGACCATCACGTTCGTGTACGCGTTGTTGCGCAGACCGCCCTCGGTGGCTCCCGGATACCGTTCGTGGAACTCGTCCGGGCCCATCACCCCATGGATCTCGTAGCGGTCCCGCTCCGGGTTGTAGTGCGCGATCGACGCCCAGAACCGCGCGATCTCGAGCATCATCTCGGCGCCGTAGTCGGCCAGGAAGTCGACGTCGTCGGTGGCCTGGTAGTAGTGCCACACGTTGTAGAAGATCGCGGCGCTGACGTGACGCTGGTTCCGGCTCAAGTCCGGATCCCATTGCCCCGACATCGGATTGAGATGCACCGTCTGGGTCTCCTCCGTGCCGTCGCTGCCGCTCTGCCAGGGGAACATCGCGCCGCGGTAACCGGCCTCGCTCGCCGCGGCCTGCGCCTCGCCCAACCGGCGGTAACGGTAGAGGATCAGTCCCTTGGTGATCTCGGGGACCCGCATGTTCAGGAAGGGATAGACGAACATCTCGTCCCAGAACACGTGCCCGCGATAAGCCTCGCCGTTGAGTCCGCGCGCCGGCACTCCCGCGTCGAGGCGCGCGGTGTGCCGTGAGCAGACCTGCAGCACGTGCGAGACGTGCAGGCGCAGCAGCAACTGCGCGCGCGGCTCCCGCGGCAGCCGTATGTCGCAGATGTCCCACAACTCGTCCCAGGCCGCGACGTGCTCGTCGTACGCCTCGGTGAAATCCGGATAGCGCAACACGTGCCGGCCCGCGGAGGCGAGGGGCTCGGTGATCGCGTCGTCGCGGGAGGTGAACATCGCCACCATCTTCTCGATGCGCACCGTCGAGCCCTCGGCGATGTCGAAGGAGAGGACCTGCTGGATGTAGTCCTCCATCTGGTACAGATCGCGGTCGACGAGCATCGCCCCGCACGAGCCCTCCCGGAACACCCGGGTGCGGGCGGCCTGGGCGATGTAGGTGTCGGACTGGCGGATCTGCACCTTCAGCGCGATCGTCTCGGGGCCGTAGGTGCGCGGCGAGACCGGATCGAGGTGCCGTGCCTCGAGATCGCGGTAGCGGGCCACGGCGCGGTTGGAGACCCGGCCGTCGAGGGCGGTGACGATCTCGACCCGCCCCGACCAGTTCTCCGGGGTCAGCGACCATTCGAGCGCGCCCTGGTTCGGATGCTCCATGCTCACGAACCGCCTGCTGCGCAGCGACGTCTCGCGGCCGTGCCGATCCCGGAACCGCAGTTCGCGGACCACGGTGGCGGTGCGGATGTCGTAGACGTGCCGGTAGTCGAGGATCTCCACCTGTGCCAGGCGGATCGCCTCGCCGCCGTCGATGCGCAGCTTCAGCACGAGCCAGTTCGGGAGGTTGACCAGATCCTCGTTCAGGACCGGGCTGCCACCCATGATGGTGGTCTCGCGGTTGTAGCAACGATGCGCGTAGGTCCCCGGATAATGGACCTCGCCCATGTCTTCCCACTCGGCGGTGCCGCGTGAACAGAAGTAGCCGTTGCCCGTCGAGGTCAGGGCTTCGCGCAGGGGTTCGTCGTCTGGATCGAAACCGTCGTAGTCGAGGGTGAACTCCGGGTCGTACACGCGAACCTCCTGGCGGGTCGTACTCGACACGAACTGTCCGGCGGTGCTGTCACCCGGCGGCGCTGTCATCTACCCAGGGCCGACAGGAAACGTTCGACGTCGTCGACCGACGCGAGGACGAACTCGGCGTCGGTGCGGCGTCCGGCCATCTCCGGGTCGTCGGGGCTGCCGACGAGGATCCCGATGCCGCGACCCCGCAACGCCCGGAAGGCGTCCTCGTCGGTGATGTCGTCGCCGAGATAGAGCGGCACGACGTCGTCGGAGGCGAGATCGAGGACCTCGATCAGGTGCAGGACCGCCTTGCCTTTGTTCCAGTTCACGGCCGGTTTGAGTTCGTAGACCATCTTTCCCGGCACCACGGCGAGCCGGTCGGGGTTCTCCTGCAACAGCGTCTCGACGATCGCACCCACCCGGTCGTGCACCTCGGGGGAGGCCTGCCGGTAGTGCACGGCAACCGACGCGCGCTTCGGTTCGATGCCGACACCGTCGAGACCGTCCAGGCGGGTGCGCAGGGTCTCGGTGGTCTCGGTGATCAGATCGGTGAAGTCGGTGAGGACGTCGTGGGCGATCTGCCCGTGGGTGGGGCTCCAGATGTCGAAACCGTGGCTGCCGGCGACGACGAGATCGTCGACCCCCATGAGCTGCTGGACGACGTCGCGGTCGCGGCCGGTGACGATGCACACCGACACGCGGTCGGCGAGTTCACGGACGGTGCGGCGCATGGCATCCGACCACACCGCGTCCTCGGGACGGGCGACGATCGGGGTGAGCACACCGTCGTAGTCGAGGAAGACCGCGGGCCGGCGGCCCGCGAGACGATCGGACAGAGCGGCGCCGTCGAGTGCCGACGGTAGGTCCTCCACGGTGCGCGGCGCGGTCATCTGATCGGTACTCCTGTCGTCGCGGCGACCCGTCATGGTTCGCACCGTACACAAAGATCGAAAGGCTCGGCCGTGGATCCGGGGAGGGGGATCGGCCGGATGCAGCGGTCAGCGGACCGGGCGTCGCCAGTGCTCGTCCGCGGTGAGCCGGGAGCGGACGTGTTCGGCGGCATCGTCGTTGCGGAACGGGCCGGTCAGCAGGTCGGCGTAGACGTGTGAGACGGCGGCATGGCGCAGTCCGCTGCGACGGTCCATCCGTTCGAAGACCACCGGCGACCAGGGGATCGCCACCACGACGTCGCCGCCGTGCTCGACCGGGCGCAGGCCGAGACTGTCGGCGAAGTCGTCGGGGTCGTCGGCGTAGACCTCGAGCAGCGTCGGGGCCGCGTAGTCGGTGGCGCCGACGCCGGTGAGCGCGTAGGGGATGTCGATGCGTTCGGCCAGTCGCGCGCGGGTCGCGGTGACGCCCTCGGGGGCGGTGAACCGGCGGACCGCGCACACCTTCCGCTCGGCGGCCCAGGCCCGCAGCATCGGTTCCCAGCGCACCTCGACGATCGGGCCGCGCGGGACCCGGCGCACGAGCTCACGTTCGGCGAGCACCTCGACGACGCGGTAGGTCGCGCCGGTGGACGCGCCGGACAGCTTGATCAGTTCCGGGACGGAGATCTCCCCGACGTGATCGGCGAGTGCGCGCACCACGCGGTCGGACGGTTCGCCGGTGAGCACCCCGGACGGGCGGCCCGGGCCGCGCCACGGGTCGGCGTCGGCGCCGCGGTCGCGGACCCACACCGCCGGGCGGTCGGCGACGAGCGAGAGGTTGCCGGTCGCGTCGGCGTAGGAGATGCCGTGCCGGTCGAGCTGGCGGCGCACCGGATCGGACAGATAGTGGGCGCACACGAAGCCGCGGTCGGAGTCGGACAGGTCGGCGGCGATGCGCGCGACGTCGCCGGAGAGCACACCTCGGGAGGCGACCACGGAGAAGGACACGGTGTCGCCGTCGGGGGCGGAGACGAGCATCCGGGTGGGTGCCTCGGGGGAGCGGGGGCGGTCGCTCGACAGCGACCAGCCGAGCGGCAGGCACGCCTCGAGTCGGGCGGTGGCGCGACGGTAGATGTCGATGTACCGCTCGGGGCGGGGACCGATGGTGTTCTCGGGGGCGGGAGCCGACTGTGTCACATCCACCACCGTAGTCACTCTGTGCATGACGGAAAAGAGAAATAATCGAAATCCCACAGTGCGGAACAGCCCCTCTCCCGCACCGCAAACTATGACGCGGCATACGCTAGTTTCGTGACCATGACCGACATCACCGGGCGCATCGCGTTCGTTCAGGCGACCTGGCACCGCACCATCGTCGACCAGGCACGTACAGGCTTCACCGAGGAGATCACCCGCCTCGGCGTCTCGCAGGACGCCCTGGACTTCTTCGAGGTCCCCGGCGCCTTCGAGATCCCGCTGCACGCCAAGCGACTGGCGAAGACCGGGCGCTACGACGCGATCGTCGCGGCCGGGCTGGTCGTCGACGGCGGCATCTACCGGCACGACTTCGTCGCCACCGCGGTGATCGACGGCCTGATGCGCGTCCAGCTCGACACCGATGTGCCGGTCTTCTCCGTCGTGCTCACCCCGCACAACTTCCACGAGCACGACGAGCACGTCGAGTACTTCACGCGGCACTTCGTCAAGAAGGGCGCCGAGGCGGCTCGCGCCGTCGACGCCACGGTGCGCTCGCTGCGCGCGCTGCCGACCGGAGACTGAGCCCCGGTCGGCAGCGCGCGTCGGATCAGCGTGCGCTGCCGGAGGGATTCTTCGCCGCCGAGTCCTCGCCGGCCGCTGCCTGGTTCGGAGCCTCGGTGCGCCGACGGTAGGCCGCCCGCGCGGTCTCGTCGGTGTTCAGTGCCAGCGACTGCAGACCGAATGCCGCGGTGATGCGGTGACGGGTCGCTTCCGGCACCGCCTTCCGCGCTCCGAGGATCGCGCCCGCCGTGCGGGGCACGTACCGCAGGCCGGGGACGAGCCGTCGCGATCACCTGCACGATCGCGACGGCGACCTCGTCCGGGCCGACCATGGCGTGCTCGGTCGCGGAGTACACCGTGAGGCCGGGGGCGCCTTCGATGCCCACGACGGAGCCGAGATTGACGATGTGTCCGTAGCCCTGTTCGGTGAACCGCGCCGCGGCCGGCTTCGAACCGAGGATCACACCGCGGACGTTGATGTCGATCTGCCGGTCGATGACCGTGTCGGTCTCCTCGAGGAACGCGCCGGTGGGCATGATGCCGGCGTTGTTGACGAGCACGTCGATCCCGCCGAACTCCATGTGGGCCAGGCTGAGGAATTCGTCGAAGGATCCTCGGTCGGTGACGTCCAGAGGCCACCGGAACACCGTGGTGCCGAAGCGCGCATCGATCCGGGCGGCGGTGCACGGGATCTTCGGTTACGCCCTGATGAGCTGTGCGACGGTGCGCGACGGCATCGAGGTGGGCACCCGTTTCTTCGATTGCGGGGCTTCCTGCTGGAGCGCGACGTCGACGCATGCGGTGGTAGTGGACGCGCGGGCGTTGGACCGGCCCATGCCGACCGCGAGCCCGGAGGCCGCCGCCGTACTGCTGCGGGAGTGCGCGGAACTGCTGCAGCGCAGACAGAACCACGGCGAGCTCGGCGCCCGCGTGCGGGAAGTGCTGCTGCGCCGGGCCGCGGAGGGCCCCACGCAGGACCAGGTGGCCGCGGAGCTGGGGTCGAGTGTGCGCACCCTCCGGCGGCAGCTGGGGGAGGAGGGGGCCTCGTACCGGGCGATCGTGGCCGAGACGCTGGGGGACGATGGCGGGGGAGCTGCTGGATGCGGGCCTGCCGGTGGAGAAGGTGGCGCACTGTCTGGGCTACGCCGATGCGTCGAGCTCCTCGGTGGCGTTCCAGCGGTGGACCGGCCGGACGCCGGGTGGGCGAGGACGGGAGAGACGCTCGGTCTGAGGCGACTGCGGGACCGGTTCGAGAGCTTTGGAGATATTCTGAACGATACGGAAACCATAGAAAACCAGAACCCATCCTCCTTCAGGACCTACTCACCACACAGCGCGGCACCAGCTACCAACCACCAAACCTGCCAGGAAAACGTCGGTGTCAGCGGCTCGATGCCTCAGGGCGTCGAGTCATGGCCAGGGGAACGAGCACACCGAGCAGCGCGGCAGGCAGCAGGAACGCGAGGACCGGGTCGGCGCCGTACACCGGCGTCAGCAGGAGAGGGGAGAAGGCCGCACCGCCGAAGCGGAAGGCCTGCACGACGGACACCGCGCCACCGCGGTTGCCGCCCGGCCCACCGAGCACCGCGGCGTTGACCCCGACGAGGATGAACTGCGAAGCGATACCTGCCAGGAACCACGCGACGCCGAGCACGACGAGCCACGGGACGGTACCGACGACCACGACCAGCGCTGCGCCGCTCACCGCGCCGATGAGCACGATCGCGCGGGCACCGACGCGGTCGATGAGCATCCCGACCGGCCGGGAACTGAGGATGCCGGCGAGTCCGAACACGGTGAGTACCACGCCGCGTTCGGACGGGGACAACCCGAAGTCGTCCTCGACCCGGAAGGCGAGGAGGAATCCGAGTCCGCCGAGCGCACCCCAACCGAGCAATGCGACCAGCCCGATACGCAGGACGCGCGGGGTCAGCGCGTCGCGCAGTCGGACCCGAGTGGTACCGGACGGGTCGTCGCGCACCCATTCGGGCAGGCCGGCGAGCGCCAGGAGCAGCGCGGCGCCGGCAAGCACGACGAACGCCCATCTCCAGCTCACCTCGGCGGCGAGACCGCCGATCAGTGGGGCGACGGTTTGGCCGGCGGCCTGCATCGCCCCGAACAATCCGAGAGCGCGGCCGAGCCTGTCCTTCGGGGTGATAACGGCCAGCGCCGCGAGCAGCAGCGGAGTGGTGAACGCGTTGGCCGCGCCCTGCAGCATGCGGGTGCCGATGAGCACCGAGAAGGTCGGCGCCAGCGCCGCGGCGATCGAGACCGCCGCGTAGACGAGATAGGCGGTGCGCACGGTGCGGACGCGTCCCCACCGTGCGCCGAGCGTGCCGGAGAACAGCATCGCGGCGGCGAACACACCGAGATAGGCGGTGACCGTCGTCGCGGCTGTGCCGGTGGACACACCGGTGTCGGCGCCGATCTCCGGCAGCATCGACACGACGACACTGCCGCCGAAGGGACCGAGGAAGCCGCCCGCGTACAGCGCCGTGCGCTGCAGCGGTTCGCGCAGATCCCTCACTTGTTGAAGCCGCCGGGGCCCCGTCGCCGCAGATAGCGTTCGAACTCGGCGGCGAGGGCGTCGCCGTCGATCTTGGCGATGACCTCGGAGATGTCCTCCTCGGCCTCGGCGTCGCCGCGCTCCTCGAGGGTGCGCACGTACTCGGCGATCTCCTCGTCGTCCTCGATCATGTCGGTGACGGTCTGTTCCCACTCCTCGGCGAGGAGGGGGAGTTCGCCAAGGGGCACCTCGAGGTCGAGGACGTCCTCGACGCGGCGCAGCAGCGCCACGGTGGCCTTGGGGTTCGGCGGGTTGGACACATAGTGGGGGATCGCCGCCCAGAACGACACCGCGGGGATGCCCGCGCGGACGAAGGCGTCCTGCAGCACGCCGGTGATCCCGGTGGGTCCTTCGTAGCGGGAGGTCTGCAGCTTGAAGCGTTCGGCGGCCTCGGAGCTGTAGGCGGTGCCGGTCACCGGGACCGGGCGGGTGTGCGGGGTGTCGGCGAGTAGTGCGCCGAGCAGGACGACGGTGTGGACCTCGAACTCGTCGACGAGTTCGATGATGGCGTCGCAGAAGCTGCGCCAGCGCATGCTCGGCTCGATGCCGTGCAGGAGGACGATGTCGCGGTCGCTGCCGGGCGGGGAGCACAGCGACAGCCGGGTGGTGGGCCAGTCGATCTCGCGGGTGACCCCGTCGACGAGCCGCACCTGCGGCCGGTTGACCTGGTAGTCGTAGTACTCCTCGGAGTCCAGCTCCGCGAACGGCTCGGCGTCCCAGATCAACTCGAGGTGTTCGACGGCGCCGCTGGCGGCGTCGCCGGCGTCGTTCCACCCTTCGAAGGCGGCGACGAGCACCGGATCGCGCAGGACGGGGACGTCCTGGTCCGGGGTCTCGGGAAACTCTGGTGTACTCACTCGTCCAGCCTACGACCCGGCCCGATCCGGGCGCCCACTAGTCTGAAGGGCATGTCCACCCCACTTCATTCTGTCCTGCTCGATGCGCTGAGCCAGCGCGTTGTCATCGGAGACGGGGCGATGGGCACCATGTTGCAGGCCGCGGATCTGTCGCTCGACGACTTCCGCGGTTTGGAGGGGTGCAACGAGATCCTCAACGAATCTCGTCCCGATGTGATCCGGGGGATCCACCGGGCGTACTTCGAGGCCGGCGCCGATGTCGTCTCGACGAACACCTTCGGCTGCAACCTGCCCAACCTCGCCGACTACGACATCGCCGACCGCATCCGTGAGCTGTCCGAGCTCGGTACCCGCCTCGCCCGCGAGGTCGCCGACGAGATGGGTCCCGGCGCCGACGGCATGGCCCGGATGGTGATCGGGTCGATGGGTCCGGGTACGAAGCTGCCCACCCTCGGCCACGCGCCGTTCGCTGCGCTGCGCGACGCCTACGGTGAGGCGGCGCTGGGCATGCTCGACGGTGGTGCCGACGCGATCCTGGTGGAGACCTGTCAGGACCTGTTGCAGGCGAAGGCCGCGATCATCGGTAGCAAGCGGGCGATGGAGCAGGCCGGTCGCCGGATCCCGATCGTTACCCACGTGACAGTGGAGACCACCGGCACGATGCTGCTCGGTTCCGAGATCGGTGCCGCGCTGACCGCCCTCGAGCCGCTCGGCATCGACCTGATCGGGTTGAACTGCGCGACCGGTCCGGCGGAGATGAGCGAGCACCTGCGGTATCTGTCGCAGCACGCGACGATCCCGGTGTCGGTGATGCCGAATGCGGGTCTGCCGGTGCTGGGCGCGAACGGCGCCGAGTACCCGCTGCAGCCGGAGGAGCTCGCCGAGGCCCTGGCAGGTTTCGTCTCCGAGTACGGGTTGACCTTCGTCGGTGGCTGCTGCGGCACCACCCCCGAGCACATCCGGCAGGTTGCGGCGGCGGTGCGGGGGGTGCAGCCGGCGCCGCGCGCCGCGCAGCCGGAGCCGGGTGTGTCGTCGCTGTATACCTCGGTGCCGTTCGAGCAGGACGCGTCGATCCTGATGATCGGTGAGCGGACCAACACGAACGGGTCGAAGGCGTTCCGGGAGGCGATGCTCGCCGCGGACTGGCAGAAGTGCCTGGACATCGCGAAGGATCAGATCCGCGACGGTGCGCACATGCTTGATCTGAACGTCGACTATGTCGGGCGTGACGGGGCGGCGGACATGGCGGAGCTGGCGTCGCGGTTCGCGACGTCGTCGACGTTGCCGATCATGATCGACTCGACGGAGCCGGACGTGATCAAGGCGGGTCTCGAGCATCTCGGTGGTCGGTGTGCGGTGAACTCGGTGAACTACGAGGACGGCGACGGTCCGGGTTCGCGGTTCGAGCGGATCATGGAGCACGTCGTCGAGCACGGCGCGGCGGTGGTCGCGTTGACGATCGACGAGGAGGGCCAGGCCCGCACCGCCGAGCACAAGGTGCGCATCGCCGAGCGGTTGATCGCGGATCTGACCGGTCGGTGGGGGTTGTCGCCGCAGGACATCATCGTCGATGCGTTGACCTTCCCGATCTCGACGGGTCAGGAGGAGGTGCGGCGCGATGCGATCGAGACGATCGAGGCGATCCGCCGCCTCCACGAGACGCATCCGGAGGTGCACTTCACGCTGGGCATCTCGAATGTGTCGTTCGGTCTGAATCCGGCGGCGCGGCAGGTGTTGAACTCGGTGTTCCTGAACGAGTGCACCGCGGCGGGTCTGGATACGGCGATCGTGCACGCGTCGAAGATTCTGCCGATGGCGCGGATCCCGGAGGAACAGCGGCAGGTCGCGCTGGATCTGGTGTACGACCGGCGCAGCGAGGGTTACGACCCGCTGCAGAAGCTGATGGAGCTGTTCGAGGGGGTGTCGGCGGCGTCGGCACGCGAGTCGCGGGCGCAGGAGCTGGCGGCGTTGCCGCTGTTCGAGCGGCTCGAGCGGCGCATCGTCGACGGCGAGCGCAACGGTCTCGAGGACGATCTGACCGAGGCGATGAGGACCACCCCGCCGCTGGCGATCATCAACGACACGCTGCTGTCGGGCATGAAGACTGTCGGTGAGCTGTTCGGGTCGGGTCAGATGCAGTTGCCGTTCGTGCTGCAGTCCGCCGAAGTGATGAAGACCGCGGTGGCGTTCCTCGAGCCGCACATGGAGTCGACGGGCGACGAGGGCAAGGGCCGGATCGTGCTGGCGACGGTCAAGGGCGATGTGCACGACATCGGCAAGAACCTCGTGGACATCATCCTGTCGAACAACGGCTACGAGGTGGTCAACCTCGGCATCAAGCAGCCGATCGCGACGATCCTCGACGCGGCGGTGGACAAGCGCGCCGATGTGATCGGCATGTCGGGTCTGCTGGTGAAGTCGACGGTGGTGATGAAGGAGAACCTCGAGGAGCTCAACTCCCGCGGGGTCGCGGAGCAGTTCCCGGTGTTGCTCGGTGGTGCGGCGCTGACCCGCAGTTACGTCGAGAACGATCTGGCGGAGGTCTACGAGGGCAAGGTGTCCTACGCGCGCGATGCGTTCGAGGGTCTGTCGCTGATGGACCGGGTCATGGCCGAGAAGCGCGGTGAGGGTCCGGCGCCGGACAGTCCGGAGGCGATCGAGGCCGCCCGCAAGGCCGCCGAGCGCAAGGAGCGGCACGAGCGCAGCAAGCGGATCGCGGAGAAGCGCAAGGCCGCGGAAACGCCGGCGGAGATCCCCGAGCGCAGTGACGTCGCGAAGGATCTGCCGGTGCCGACGCCGCCGTTCTGGGGCACCCGGGTGATCAAGGGCATCCCGCTGGCCGACTATGCGGCGCTGGTCGACGAGCGTGCGCTGTTCCTGGGGCAGTGGGGCCTGCGCGGGCAGCGCGGTGGCGACGGCCCGAGCTACGAGGAGCTCGTGGAGACCGAGGGCCGGCCGCGGTTGCGGTACTGGCTGGACCGGTTGGCGACCGAGGGCATCCTGCAGCACGCGGCGGTGGTGTACGGCTACTTCCCGGCGGTGTCCGAGGGTGACGACGTGGTGGTGCTGACCGAGCCGCGCCCGGATGCTCCCGAGCGTTACCGGTTCACCTTCCCGCGGCAGCAGCGTTCGCGGTTCCTGTGCATCGCCGATTTCGTGCGGTCGCGGGAGGATGCGCTCGCGTCGGGCCAGGTGGATGTGTGGCCGTTCCAGTTGGTGACGATGGGGCAGCCGATCGCGGACTTCGCGAACGAGTTGTTCGCGTCGAATTCGTACCGCGACTATCTCGAGGTGCACGGCATCGGTGTGCAGCTGACCGAGGCGCTGGCCGAGTACTGGCATCGGCGGGTGCGGCAGGAGCTGGCGTTCGCCGAGGGCGGCACGGCCGCGGACGAGGATCCGGAGGAGGTCGCGGAGTACTTCAAGCTTGCCTACCGCGGTGCCCGGTTCGCGTTCGGTTACGGCGCGTGCCCGAATCTCGAGGACCGCATCAAACTGGTCGAGCTGCTCGAACCCGAGCGGATCGGGGTGGAGTTGTCGGAGGAGCTGCAGTTGCATCCCGAGCAGTCCACCGATGCGTTCGTGCTGCACCACCCGGAGGCGAAGTATTTCAATGTCTGATCGGGTGGAGGCGCCGCTCGCGGTGCAGACCGGTGCGCTGCGGGCGGTGCTGTGGGACATGGACGGCACCCTGCTCGAATCGGAACGCTTGTGGGACATCGGGATGCACGAGTTGTCGTTGCATCTCGGTGGGCCGATGAGCGACGAGACCCGCATCTCCACGATCGGGGGGCCGATGGATCTGGCGGTGCTGCGCACCTTCGCCGGGTTGGGTCTGGAACCGTCCCCGGACGAGGCGGCGGCTGCGGCGGCGTGGCTGACCGACTACATGGGCCGGTTGTTCGCCGACGGGCTCACGTGGCGGCCCGGCGCGCAGGCCGCGCTGCGCACCGTCCGCGAGGCGGGACTGGGGTCGGTGCTGGTGACCAACACCGAGCGGGCGTTGTGTGAGGTGGCCCTCGCGACCCTGGGCCGTGAGCATTTCGATCATTCGGTGTGTGGCGACGAGGTGCCGGCCGGCAAACCCGATCCGGCGCCCTACCGTCGGGCTGCGGAGTTGCTCGGTCTGGATCCGGCGCAGTGTCTGGCGGTGGAGGATTCTCCGACCGGGGCGGCCGCGGCGGATGCGGCCGGGTGCACGGTGCTGGTGGTGCCGTCACTGGTGGATGTGCCCGGCTCGGAGCGGCGGGTGTTCCGGTCCACGCTCGAGGGGTTGAGCGCCGAGGATCTGCACGAGCTGCACGGTGCGGGGGTGCCCTGAGGTGGCGGTCCCGAAGATCGTGCTGTTCTACAAGTTCACCCCGTTGCCCGACCCGGAGGCGATCCGGTTGTGGCAGCACACCCTCGCGTCGTCGTTGGGGTTGACCGGGCGGATTCTCATCTCGGAGCACGGCATCAACGGCACCGTCGGCGGTGACATCGCCGACGTGAAGAAGTACGTGCGTGGCTTGCGCGGTTATGCGGCCTTCAAGGACACCGATATCAAGTGGTCCGACGGCACCGGCGACGACTTTCCGCGGCTGTCGGTGAAGGTACGTCCGGAGATCGTGACGTTCGGGGTGCCCGACGAGGTGAAGGTCGACGAGAACGGCATCGTCGACGGCGGCACCCATCTGTCGCCGCACGGCGTGCACGAGCTGGTCGCCGAGCGCGGCGACGAGGTGGTGTTCTTCGACGGCCGCAACCGCTTCGAGGCGCAGATCGGCCGGTTCCGGGATGCGATCGTGCCGGATGTCGCCACGACCCGCGATTTCGTCGCCGAGCTCGACAGCGGACGCTACGACCATCTCAAGAACCGCCCGGTGGTCACCTACTGCACCGGTGGGGTGCGCTGTGAGGTGCTGTCGGCGTTGATGCGCAATCGCGGGTTCGAAGAGGTCTACCAGCTCGACGGTGGCATCGTCCGCTACGGCGAGACCTTCGGAGACGAGGGCCTGTGGGAGGGTTCGCTGTACGTCTTCGACGGGCGGATGAACGTCGAGTTCAGCGCCGAGGCGCCGGTGATCGGCCGCTGCACCCTGTGCGGGACGCCGACCTCGCGGTACCGGAATCATCCGGATCTCCACGGCCGGGAGTTGACTCTGGTGTGCGAGGGCTGCGTCCCGGACCTCGTGGAGGCGTAGACCGGTGCGTGCTGCACCGCTGCCGGTGCGCGACGGGCTCGGCCCCGACCGCATCCGGATGCCCGCCGATGTCGACGCGGCCACGATCGTCGAGTTCCTGCAGGCCGGCCACCCCGAGGAGGACTGGGCGGCGCACATGGGGGCGGGGGAGTTGGTCGACGAGCACGGCCGCCGCGTCGATGCGTGCACGCCGTATCAGCCGACGCGGTTCGTGTACTTCTACCGCGATCCGCCGCCGGAGGTGCCGGTGCCGTTCCCGGTGCGCGTGTTGCATCGGGAGGACGGTCTCGTGGTGGTGGACAAGCCGCATTTCCTGGCGACGATCCCGCGCGGAGCGCACATCCGCGAGTCGGTGGTGGTGCGGTTGCGGCGCGAGCTGGAGTTGCCGCATCTGGTGCCGGTGCACCGGCTCGACCGGATGACCGCCGGGGTGTTGCTGTGCACGACGGATCCGGCATGGCGGCGGCCCTATCAGGAGCTGTTCGAGCGTCAGCGGGTGCGCAAGGTGTACGAGGCGGTCGCCGGTTATCGGTCCGACCTGTCGTTCCCGCAGGTGGTGCGCACGCGGATCGTCAAGCGGCACGGGGAGCCGACGGCCGAGCAGTTCGCCGACGAACCGAATTCGGAGACGCGCATCGAGCTGGTCGAGCGGCGTGGGGAGCTGGCCCGTTACCGGTTGTTCCCGCGCACCGGTCGCACCCACCAGCTGCGGCTGCATCTGGCGTCGTTGGGGGTGCCGATCGTGGGGGACAACTTCTATCCGTGGTTCCGGCGGCGCGACGCGGACGATTTCACCGATCCGCTGCGGTTGCTGGCGCGGTCGCTGGAGTTCACCGATCCGATCAGCGGGGTGGAGCGGCGGTTCGTCAGCGGGCGGGAACTCGAGTTCTGAGCGAGGGTTGGTGTCCTGGCTGTGGGGCCGGTGGCGGGGCATGAAACAATCGACCCCTGTGAAGACCTTCGATTCCCTGTTCGCCGAGCTGTCCGAACGCGCCGCGACCCGCCCCGAGGGCTCCGGCACCGTCGCCGCCCTGGACGCCGGCGTGCATTTCCAGGGCAAGAAGGTACTCGAAGAGGCCGGTGAGGTGTGGATCGCCGCCGAGTACCAGTCCGACGAGGAACTGTCCGAGGAGATTTCGCAGCTGCTGTACTGGGTGCAGGTGCTGATGGTGGGGCGGGGTCTGAAGCTCGAGGACGTCTACAAGCATCTGTGACGGCCGGTGGCCCGCTGTGCCGGTGCCGCCGTCCGTGCCCCCTGTAGATCCCTTCCTCGCTTCTGCTTGTCGTTCGAAAGGACCCAATCCGTCATGCTGCGCGTCGCAGTCCCCAACAAAGGTTCGCTGTCCGAGTCCGCCGCCGAGATCCTGCAGGAGGCCGGCTACCGTCGGCGCACCGACTCGCGGGATCTGACGGTCATCGACCCGGTCAACGACGTCGAGTTCTTCTTCCTGCGGCCGAAGGACATCGCGATCTACGTCGGTTCCGGCGAGCTGGATCTGGGGATCACCGGCCGCGACCTGGCGATGGATTCGGGGGCTCCGGTCACCGAGCGGTTGTCGCTGGGCTTCGGGTCCTCGCGTTTCCGGTACGCCGCGCCGAAGGGCCGCGACTGGTCGGTCGAGGATCTGCAGGGTCTGCGCATCGCCACCTCGTACGCGAATCTGGTGCGTCGTGATCTCGCCGCCCGCGGCATCGAGGCCGAGGTGATCCGGCTCGACGGTGCGGTGGAGATCTCCATCCAGCTCGGGGTCGCCGACGCGATCGCCGATGTGGTCGGCTCGGGCCGGACGTTGCGGCAGCACGATCTCGTAGCCTTCGGCGAGTCGTTGTGCGATTCGGAGGGTGTGCTGATCGAGCGGGAGGATTCGGATCGCTCGGATCGGGCCCGCAACCAGCTGATCGCCCGTCTCGAGGGTGTGGTCTTCGCGCAGCAGTACGTGATGATCGATTACGACTGCCCGAAGCACCTGCTCGAGCAGGCCGTGCAGGTCACGCCCGGTCTCGAGTCGCCGACGATCTCGCCGTTGGCGAACGAGAATTCGGTGGCGGTGCGGGCGATGGTGCCGCGCAAGGGCCACAACGCGGTGATGGACCGGCTCGCCGAGATCGGTGCCCGCGCGATCCTCGCGTCGAACATCCGCTCGTGCCGGGCGATGCGCGCCCCCGAATAGACGCGCACCGATCCCGACATCTTCCGGTGCGGTCCCGCTGATCAGCGGGACCGCACCTGCACGTTCTGGGCGATGCGGCCGAGCGCGCCGGTCTCGTCGTAGAGCAGACCGGCGGTCATGCCGACCCCGTCGGGTCCGACGGACATCTCCGCGGCGATCCCCACCCAGTCCTGTTCGCGGAACTCGGGGGCGCGGAACAGGTGCACGGTCAGTTCGGTGTTGAGGAAGGTGTACTCGCGGGGGTCGAGTTTGGATCCGACACCGTTGGCGACGTCGGCGACGCTCATCAACCGGTCGAGCCCGCTGGGGGTTTCGCCTTCCACGAGGGCGATCTCGCTGCGCACCCACGCCGACGACAGGCCGGGAGCGCCGAAGGGGACGATGATGCGCCATTCGACGGTGTCGATGTAGCCGCCCTTCCAGAAGGCGTGCGGGGCGGTGGCTTCGAAGTGGTCGGGGGCGGGCAGCGGGGTTTCGGAGGTCCGCGCGACCTGCGGCAGGTCGATGGTTTCGAGGCGCCAGCCGGTGCCGCGCGCCACCGGGCGGTCGGTGCCGTCGGGGGCGGTGGCCCACAATTCGGCGACGACCAGTTCGATGCGGCGACCGGGTCGTTCGATGTGGGTGCGCACCTCGAGGTCGGTGAGGGGGACGGGGCCGAGCAGTTCGACGGTGAGCCGGCTCAGGCGGGTGTCGGGGCGGGGCCGGTGCCGGTCGATGGCGCGGGCGAGCAGCGCCGAGGGTGGGGCGCCGTGCTGCAGGTGCGGTCCCCAGGTGCTGACGGTGTGTTCGGTGGGGCGGAACACCGCGATCTCGACGTCGTCGACCGGGCCGGTGGGGGTGGTCGGCCGGGGGACCGGCACGTAGTAGGCGGCGTCGCTCACTCGGGATTCTCCTGCTGCTCGATGCGGTGGGGCGCGCCCGGTGTCGATTGCGTCGCAACGCCGTCGGCGGGATACGGCGGTGGGGTACCGCCGAACGCCGGGCACAATGCCCGATGATCGCACCACCGGCAGCCGGGACCGGGATTGGGGCGGAAGTCGCCGCTGGCGCGCAACTGCCGGATCGTCGCCCACATCGCCCGCACGATCCGTTCGAAGCGGCGCAGTTCCTCGGGGTCGGGCCGGTAGTGCAGCACCTGACCGTCGCCGAGATACAGCAGCCGCAGCGAGGCCGGGACGATGCCGCGTTGCCGCCACACGATCAGCGCGTAGAACTTCAGCTGGAACAGCGCCGCCCGCTCGCCGCGCGGGGACGGGGCGCGGCCGGTCTTGTAGTCGACGACATGCACCGCACCGGTGGCGTCGACATCGAGGCGGTCGATGATGCCGCGCAGCGGGACGTCGCCGTCGAGGGTGGTCTCCACCCGCAGTTCGCAGCCGTCGGCGGTGACCGCGGTGGGGTCCTCGACGGTGAAGTAGGTGTCCAGCAGCGCGGCGGCCTCGGCGAGGAACCCCGCGTCGTCGGTGTCCACGCCCAGATCGGGGGTGGCGGCGAGGACCCGGGCCAGGGCGTCGGGCAGCAGGGTCTGCGCGGAGGTGGCGGTGCGGGCCGGTCCGTCGAGGCCGAACAACGCTTCGAGGGCGGCGTGCACGACGGTGCCGCGTGCCTGGGCGCGGGTCGGGGGTGCGGTGAGCCGGTCGACGGCCTTGAAGCGGTAGAGCAGCGGGCAGCGGGTGAAGTCGGCGGCCCGGGAGGGGGACAGGGCGACCGGCCGCGTCGTGTCGGTGGGGGGTGTGGGCGCAGCTGTGGTCACACCTGGCAGGCTAGGACGCGGGTCCGACACGGTGCCGGACCCGCGTGCCCGATCCCGGGTGCGGGGCTGGAACGAAGGTGGACACGGCGATGGCGGTAGGCGGACTCGGGCGCAGCGGACCCTTCCAGGTGGGGGACCGGGTGCAGTTGACCGACGCCAAGGGCCGCAAGTACACCGTGGTGCTCGAACCGGGCAAGGAGTTCCACACCCATCGCGGCGGGATCCTGCACGACGATCTGATCGGCACCGACGAGGGTGTGGTGGTCACCTCCACCAACGGCACCCCCTATCTGGCGTTGCGTCCGCTGCTCGTCGACTATGTGATGTCGATGCCGCGCGGTGCGCAGGTGATCTACCCGAAGGACGCCGCGCAGATCGTGCAGGAGGGCGACATCTTTCCCGGCGCGACGGTGCTCGAGGCCGGCGCCGGTTCCGGCGCGCTGACGTGTTCGCTGCTGCGCGCCGTCGGCGAGAGCGGCCGGGTGATCTCCTACGAGGTGCGCGAGGACCATCTCGAATACGCCGAGCGCAATGTCGACACCTTCTTCGGGCAGCGCCCGGCGAACTGGACGACGGTGCTCGGCGATCTGGCGGACTACGACGTCGAGAAGTACGGCCGCGTCGACCGGGTGGTGCTGGACATGCTCGCCCCCTGGGATGTGCTCGAGACGGTGAAGAAGGCGCTGGTGCCCGGCGGGGTACTCATCGTCTATGTGGCGACGACGACGCAGCTGTCGCGGGTGGTCGAGGCGATGCGGGAGCAGACCTGCTGGACCGAGCCGCGTTCGTGGGAGTCGATGGTGCGCGGCTGGCACGTGGTGGGGCTGGCGGTGCGGCCGGAGCATCGGATGCAGGGGCACACGGCGTTCCTGGTCAGTGCCCGGCGCCTGCAGGACGGGGTGGAGACCCCGAAGCCGCAGCGCCGGCCCAGCAAGGGCTGAGCCGACGCCGACCCGCAGGGGTTATTCGCAGCTGAGCGTGCCCGCGGCCAGGATCGAGCAGGCGCTCTCGTCGGCGATGACCCAGGTGCCGTCGATCTGCTCGAAGGTCAGCGGCATCGGGGCGCCGCCGTGCGGGCCGGCGACCTCGGTGGTCGCGGTGACGGTGTCGGCGTCGACCGTGGTGATCTCGCCGACGGTGCCGGTGAGCGGGTAACCGGCGAGCACACCGGTGAACTGATCGAGCACGGCGGTGCGCGCGGCGCCGTGCTCCACGACCGCGGCACGGTCCTCGGTGGTGGCGGCCGGGTCGAAGAACACGTCGATCTGTTCCTGCAGTTGCTCGACGGTGACCGCGGCGGTCACGGTGGTGCTGGTGGTCGTCGTTGCGCTGGTCGTGGCAGCGGTGTCGTCGCCGGCGTCGTCGGAGCTGCAGCCGGTCAGGGCGGTGAGGGCGGCGATCGCGGTGGCGGCGCAGAGTGTGCGAACTGGACGTGGGGTCACGGAGGAGTACCTTTCGAGAGAAACGGTCGACGCACGATATTTAGGGGAGCCTAACAGCGTGCCGGAGGTGCGGCGCCACGGCGTGCCCCACGCGCGACACATGTTCGGAACACGACTGTTTCGTGTCCTCCCCCATGTGGGGCGATGTCCCGGTAGCGTGGAATGACCGACAGTGGAGGGAGTCGCTATGAGCTCGTCAGAGAAGCCGGATGCGGTTGCGGCGGCACGCGAAATCGAAGAGTTGCGCGCAGAGGTGGCGACCTTGCGTCGTCGGCTCGGCGAACCGTCCGATCAGGTACGCGACCTCGAAGCCCGGCTCGAGTCCCTCACGGTCCGCAACGGCAAACTGCTCGAGACCCTCAAGGATGCGCGCCAGCAGCTGATCACGCTGCGCGAGGAGGTCGACCGGCTGGCCCAGCCGCCGAGCGGCTATGGGGTGCTGCTCGAGACGTTCGACGATCAGACCGTCGACGTGTTCACCTCGGGCCGCAAGATGCGGGTCGCGGTGTCCCCGAATCTCGAACTCGACACCTTCCGGCCCGGTCAGACGGTGCGGCTGAACGAGGCGTTGACCGTCGTGGAGGTCGGTGGTTTCGAACGCGTCGGCGAGATCACCACCCTGCGGGAGGTGCTCGACGACGGCACCCGCGCGCTGGTGGTCGGGCACGCCGACGAGGAACGCATCGTGTGGCTGGCCGCCCCGCTCGCCGCGGCCGCCGCCGACGACAAGACCGATCTGCTCGTCGACGACGAGAACTCGTTCACGCTGCGCCCCGGTGATTCGTTGCTGGTCGACAGCAAGGCCGGCTACGCCTTCGAACGGATCCCCAAGGCCGAGGTCGAGGATCTCGTGCTCGAGGAGGTCCCGGACGTCGGCTACAGCGACATCGGCGGTCTGGGCCGGCAGATCGAGCAGATCCGCGACGCGGTGGAGCTGCCCTTCCTGCACAAGGACCTGTTCCGCGAGTACTCGCTGCGCCCGCCGAAGGGTGTGCTGCTGTACGGACCGCCCGGTTGCGGTAAGACCCTGATCGCGAAGGCGGTCGCGAACTCGCTGGCGAAGAAGATCGCCGAGGCCCGCGGGGACGATTCGAAGGAAGCGAAGTCGTTCTTCCTGAACATCAAGGGCCCGGAGCTGCTGAACAAGTTCGTCGGTGAGACCGAACGGCACATCCGGTTGATCTTCCAGCGGGCCCGGGAGAAGGCGTCCGAGGGCACCCCGGTGATCGTGTTCTTCGACGAGATGGATTCGATCTTCCGCACCCGCGGTTCCGGTGTGTCCTCCGATGTGGAGACCACGGTGGTGCCGCAGCTGCTCGCCGAGATCGACGGTGTCGAAGGGCTCGAGAACGTCATCGTCATCGGCGCGTCGAACCGTGAGGACATGATCGACCCGGCGATCCTGCGGCCCGGCCGCCTCGACGTGAAGATCAAGATCGAGCGTCCGGACGCGGAGGCCGCGCAGGACATCTTCTCGAAGTACCTGACCGAGAGCCTGCCGGTGCACGCAGACGATCTCGCCGAGTTCGGCGGCGATCGGGTCGCGTGCGTGCGGGCGATGATCGAGCGGGTCGTCGAGCGGATGTACGCCGAGTCCGAGGACAACCGGTTCCTCGAGGTCACCTACGCCAACGGCGACAAGGAGGTCCTGTACTTCAAGGACTTCAACTCCGGCGCGATGATCCAGAACATCGTCGACCGGGCGAAGAAGTATGCGATCAAGTCGGTGCTCGAGACCGGGGCGCCCGGTCTGCGGGTGCAGCACCTGCTCGATTCGATCGTCGACGAGTTCGCCGAGAACGAGGACCTGCCCAACACCACGAATCCGGACGACTGGGCCCGGATCTCGGGGAAGAAGGGCGAGCGGATCGTGTACATCCGCACCCTGGTCACCGGCAAGAACGCCAGCGCGAGCCGCGCGATCGACACCGAGTCGAACACCGGCCAGTACCTGTAGGAATCGACCCCGCGACAATCGATCCGCGACGGCCGGGCCTTCCCTCCTCCGGAAGGTCCGGCCGTCGTGGCCTATCCAGGGTGAGGACCGACCGTGCCGTTGCCGCGCACCCTGGCCCGGTTCAACAAGATCGTCACCAACCGGGTCACCACCCCGTTCGCGCAGCTGCTGCCGGGCACCGCGGTGGTCGAGCATCGCGGGCGCCACTCGGGCCGGGTGTTCCGCACCCCGGTGCTGCTGTTCACCGTCGGTGACGATCTGCGGATCGCGTTGACCTACGGCGCCGACACCGATTGGGTGCGCAACGTGTGCGCCGCCGGCGAGGCGGTGGTGCACACCCGGGGCAGGGCGATCCCGGCGCGCGACCCGCGGCTCGGGACCGATCCGCAGGCGAGCTGGGCGCCGCTGCCGGTGCGGGTGGCGCTGCAGGCGATCGGGGCGCACGGCTATCTGGACTGCACCCCGCAGCCGCACCGCTGACCGGTGGCGGGGCTGGTCACGACCGTGAGCGTCCGGATCGCCTAGGCTCGAGGGCATGCAGCGGATCATCGGTATCGAGGTCGAGTACGGGATTTCCTCACCCAACGAGCCATCGGCGAACCCGATCCTGACCTCCACGCAGGCGGTGCTGGCCTACGCGGCCGCCGAGGGGGTGCCGCGCGCCCGCCGCACCCGCTGGGACTACGAGGTCGAATCGCCCCTGCGCGACGCGCGGGGCTTCGATCTGGGGCGGTTCAACGGCCCGGCCCCGGTCATCGACGCCGACGAGGTCGGTGCCGCGAACATGATCCTCACCAACGGGGCGCGCCTGTACGTCGACCACGCCCACCCCGAATACTCCGCCCCGGAGGTCGCCGACCCCCTCGACGCGGTGATCTGGGACAAGGCCGGGGAACGGGTGATGGAGGCCGCCGCCCGGCACGCGTCGAGTGTGCCCGGCGCGCCGCGACTGCAGCTGTACAAGAACAATGTCGACGGCAAGGGCGCCTCCTACGGCACCCACGAGAACTACCTGATGGACCGCGAGACCCCGTTCTCCGCGGTGGTCGCGGGCCTGACCCCGTTCTTCGTCTCCCGGCAGGTCATCACCGGCTCCGGCCGGGTCGGGATCGGCCAGTCCGGTGACGAGCCCGGTTTCCAGCTCTCGCAGCGCGCCGACTACATCGAGGTCGAGGTCGGCCTCGAGACCACCCTCAAGCGCGGCATCATCAACACCCGCGACGAGCCGCACGCCGACGCCGACAAGTACCGGCGCCTGCACGTGATCATCGGCGATGCGAATCTGGCGGAGATGTCCACCTACCTCAAGGTCGGCACCACCGCGCTGGTGCTCGACCTGATCGAGGCCGGCATCGACCTGTCGGATCTGCAGCTCGCCCGCCCGGTCACCGCGGTGCACCACATCAGCCACGACCCGTCGCTGCGCAAGACCGTCGCGCTCGCCGACGGCCGGGAGCTGACAGGTCTGGCGCTGCAGCGGATCTACCACGAGCGGGTCGCGAAGTTCCACGACGGCACCGAGGACAAGCGGATCCTCGACATCCTCGACAAGTGGGCGATGGTGCTCGATCTGCTCGAACGCGACCCGATGGAATGCGCCGACCTGCTGGACTGGCCCGCGAAGCTGCGGCTGCTCGAGGGCTTCCGCAACCGCGAGGGACTGTCCTGGTCGGCGCCGCGCCTGCACATGGTCGACCTGCAGTACTCGGATGTGCGCCTGGACAAGGGCCTGTACAACCGCCTCGTGGCCCGCGGGTCGATGCAGCGGCTGGTGTCCGAGCAGCAGGTCCTCGATGCGGTGCACACCCCGCCTTCGGACACCCGCGCCTACTTCCGCGGTGAGTGCCTGCGCCGTTTCGGTGCCGATATCGCGGCGGCGAGCTGGGATTCGGTGATCTTCGATCTCGGTCGCGAATCGTTGGTGCGCATCCCGACGCTCGAGCCGCTGCGTGGCAGCCGCGCGCATGTCGGGGAGCTGCTCGAGACTGCGCAGTCGGCGGCGGAACTGGTCGATCAGCTCACTCACTGACCGCCCCTCCCGGCGGAGGGCGGTGGCCGGATCACAGGCCGCGAGTACGCGTGTCGCCACCGGTGGACCGGTTCGCTGGGTAGGGTAGGAGTTCGAAGCAGCGGTGACCACACCGATCGTCGACCGGTGACGGTTCCGCGCCGAGTACAGGAGGAGGTCGGCGGCGATGGCACAGGAGCAGACCACACGCGGTGGCGGCGGAGACGACGACGAGGTCGTCGGTGACGGCGGTGCCGGTCAGGAGCGTCGCGAGAAGCTCGCCTCGGACACCGACGATCTTCTCGACGAGATCGACGACGTGCTCGAGGAGAACGCAGAGGACTTCGTGCGGGCATATGTGCAGAAAGGTGGCCAGTGACAGCCGAACGATCCTCTCTTCCCTACCGCGAGGTGCAGCCGAAGCTGCACCTCGCGTCGCCCTTGTCGTCGTTCTCCGACCACCTGCGGATGCACGCCCCGGAGATGCTGCCGGAGAACCGGTTCCGATTCGAACGAGGTGACCACGTGGACCTCGCCCCGCACGGCACCACCATCGTGGCGCTGACCTTCGACGGGGGTGTGCTCATCGCCGGCGACCGGCGCGCGACCATGGGTAACCTGATCGCCTCCCGCGATGTCGACAAGGTGTTCATCACCGACAACTATTCGGCGGCCGGCATCGCCGGCACCGCGGGTCTGGCGATCGAGCTCGTGCGACTGTTCGCGGTCGAACTCGAGCACTACGAGAAGATCGAAGGTGTGCCGCTGACCTTCGACGGCAAGGCCAATCGGCTCTCGTCGATGGTGCGCGGCAATCTCGGTGCGGCCATGCAGGGCTTGGCCGTGGTGCCGTTGCTGGTCGGTTTCGACCTCGACGCGTCCGATGCGCACCGCGCCGGGCGGATCGTGTCCTACGACGTGGTCGGGGGCCGCTACGAGGAACGCGCCGGCTACCACGCGGTCGGCTCCGGATCGTTGTTCGCCCGCTCGTCGCTCAAGAAGCTCTACCGCGCCGATGCCGACGAGCAGAGCGCGCTGCGCAGCGCCGTCGAGGCGCTGTACGACGCGGCCGACGATGACACCGCCACCGGTGGTCCCGACACCACCCGCGGGATCTACCCGACGGCGGTGGTGATCACCGCGGCCGGGGCCGTGGCCGTCGCGGAGGAAACCCTGTCCGAGCTGGCCCGCACCATCGTGGCCGACCGCACCGCAGGAGATGCCCGGTGACACTTCCGTACTATGCGTCCGCCGAGCAGATCATGCGCGATCGCTCGGAGCTGGCCCGTAAGGGCATCGCCCGCGGCCGGTCGGTGATCGCGTTGACCTACGCCGACGGTGTGCTGCTGGTGGCGGAGAATCCGTCGAAGGCGCTGCACAAGATCAGCGAACTGTACGACCGGGTCGGTTTCGCGGCTGTCGGCAAGTACAACGAGTTCGAGAATCTGCGGCGCGCCGGGATCATGCACGCCGACATGCGCGGCTACTCCTACGACCGGCGGGACGTGACCGGGCGGGCACTGGCGAACGCCTACGCGCAGACCCTCGGCACCATCTTCACCGAGCAGCCC
The DNA here is from genome assembly GCF_001886355.1 of Rhodococcus sp. 2G. Lineage (NCBI taxonomy): Bacteria > Bacillati > Actinomycetota > Actinomycetes > Mycobacteriales > Nocardiaceae > Rhodococcus > Rhodococcus sp. 2G. The sequence continues at coordinate 1,893,351 of NZ_CP018063.1, forward strand.
AAGCCGTACGAGGTGGAGATCTGCGTCGCCGAGGTCGGGCGCGCCGACACCGACGACGGCCCGCAGCTGTACCGCATCACATACGACGGCTCGATCGTCGACGAACCGCAGTTCGTGGTGATGGGCGGCAACACCGAACCGATCATCACCGCGCTGCGCTCGTCGTACAAGCCGGGTCTGCCGCTCGACGAGGCGGTCGCCGTGGCGGTGACCGCGCTGCAGCAGCCCGCCACCGCCGACGCGGCGCCGCGGGTGCTCGGCCGCGGGGAACTCGAGGTCGCGGTGCTCGAGAAGCAGCGGCCGCGCCGCGCCTTCCGGCGTATCTCGGGGGCGGCGCTCGACGCGCTGCTGCCCAGCACCGGGTCCGCTCAGGCGGCGCCGTCGGAGACGCCCGCCGATCCGGCCCCCGAATCGGGGTCCGACACCGCGACCGGCTCGGAGACCGAGTCCGGTCCCGACGCGGGCTGATCCACCGCGAGCCGATAGACCGTCAACGCCGACGGCACCACCTCGAAGTCGAAACCGGTGCCGTCGGCGAGGACCTCCCCGTCGGTGGCCAACGCCACCGGGTCCCCGATGACCTCCACCGCCAGGCCCGGGATGTGCCGCTGCCGATACATCGGTGACGCGCCGAGGGTGCCGGTCGCCGCAGCGAGGAGCAGACGCAGCCGCGAGAACCGACTCTCCGCGGGTAGATACCGCACGTCGAGGGTGCCCGGATCCAGATGCGCCCGGGACATCGGCACCTGATCTGCCGGGGTGTAGCGGCCGTTGCCGACGAACAGCAACCACACCGCCCGCCCCGCCCCGTCGATCCGCACCGGCATCGGGCTCGCCGTGCGCAGCACCGCGAGCATCGCCAACCCCGCCGCCGGCCACTTGCCGATCCGCGGTTCCCAGTGCTGCCGCAACCGCACCGCATCCGGATAGCCACCGAGGCTGGCGGTGTTGACGAACCGCCGCACCGTGCGCCCGTCCGGCCCGGTCACCGTGACCTGCCCGAGCCCGACGGCCACCGCCTGCCCGGCGGTGACCGCCCGCACCGTCTCGTCCAGGTCCACCACGCCGAGATCGAGCGCGAAATGGTTGAGGGTGCCGCCGGGGAAGACCGCCACCGGCAGCCGCGCGGCGACGGCGACGTCGAGCACCGCCGCGACGGTGCCGTCCCCGCCGCACACCCCCACCGCCTGCGGCCGATATTCGGTCAGCAGACGTTCCGACTGCGCCGCCGGATCACCGTCGGGATCCAGATCGACGCGACGCACCCTCGGCAGCGCGGCGGTGACCCGCGCGGCGATCTCCTCGGCGGTCCCGGCATCGCGGTTGACCACCAGCAGCATTCCGTCGCCGCCGGGCAGGGCGGGCGCGGCCGCCGCGACCTGCACGGTCGCCGGTTCGCGGCTGCGCACCGCCCACCAGCGGCGCGTCGACCACGCCACCGTCGCCCCGACCGCGGCGCCGACGACGACGTCGCCGGGCCAGTGCACGCCGGTGTGCACCCGCGAATAGGCCACCGCCGCGGCCAGCGGCGCCAGAACCGCCCCAGCCGCAGGGGATTCGAGCGCCACCCCGGTCGCGAACGCCGCCGCCGACGCGGCGTGCCCGGACGGGAACGACGACGAGCGGGGGATCGGCACCGTGCGGCGTCGAAACTTCGGGTCGGTGCGCGCCGGGGGCCGGCGGCGCGGCAACAGCGGTTTGAGCAGCCCGTTGGTCAAGGCGCTGGCCCCGGCTACCGACAGCAGACCCCGCACCGCTCCGCGGCGGGCGTGACCGCCGGCGGTGGCGCACACCGCGGCGCACGCCACCCACAGCACACTGTGGTTGGCGGCGCGTCCGAGATCGCGCAGCAGCGGGTCGGCGGGGGACGCGCGCAGCGCCCCGGAGCGCTCGAACAGGGCCCGGTCGGCGGTGCGGTAACGCTCGGGAACGATCACACCTCGACCGTAGATGTCGTTGCGACCCATGGGGGTCGGGTTCGCGCGGTACTGTCGAAGTGTGCAGCGACGAATCATGGGTATCGAGACGGAGTTCGGCGTCACGTGTACCTTCCACGGGCATCGTCGGTTGAGCCCCGACGAGGTGGCCCGCTATCTGTTCCGCCGGGTGGTGTCCTGGGGGCGCAGTTCGAACGTCTTCCTGCGGAACGGGGCGCGACTGTATCTCGATGTCGGCTCGCACCCCGAGTACGCCACCGCCGAGTGCGACGACCTGCTCCAGCTCGTCGAGCACGACCATGCCGGTGAGCGGGTCCTCGAGGAACTGCTCATCGACGCCGAGCAGCGTCTGGCCGAGGAAGGCATCGGCGGCGACATCTTCCTGTTCAAGAACAACACCGACTCTGCGGGCAACTCCTACGGCTGCCACGAGAACTATCTCGTCGCCCGCGTCGGCGAGTTCTCCCGCATCTCCGATGTGCTGCTGCCCTTCCTGGTGACCCGCCAGCTGATCTGCGGCGCCGGGAAGGTGCTGCAGACCCCCAAAGCCGCCACCTTCTGCCTGTCGCAACGCGCCGAGCACATCTGGGAGGGCGTCTCGTCGGCGACCACCCGGTCGCGGCCGATCATCAACACCCGCGACGAGCCGCACGCCGACGCCGAGAAGTACCGGCGCCTGCACGTGATCGTCGGGGACTCGAACATGTCCGAGACCACCACCATGCTCAAGGTGGGGTCGGCGGCGCTGGTGCTCGAGATGATCGAGGCCGGGGTGCCGTTCCGGGACTTCGCGCTCGACAACCCGATCCGCGCCATCCGCGAGGTCTCCCACGACCTGACGGGCCGGCGCCCGGTGCGCCTGGCCGGCGGCCGGCAGGCCAGCGCCCTGGACATCCAGCGCGAATACCACGCGCGGGCGGTGGAATATCTGCACCAGCGCGAACCCGACCCGCACGTCGCGCAGGTGGTGGACCTGTGGGGCCGCGTCCTCGACGCCGTCGAATCGCAGGACTTCGCGAAGGTCGACACCGAGATCGACTGGGTGATCAAGCGCAAGTTGTTCCAGCGCTACCAGGACCGCTACAACATGGAGCTGTCCGACCCGAAGATCGCCCAGCTCGACCTGGCCTATCACGACATCAAACGCGGACGCGGTGTGTTCGACCTGCTGCAACGCAAGGGACTGGCGGCGCGGGTGACCGACGACGAGTCCGTCGACGCCGCGGTGAACACCCCGCCGCAGACCACCCGCGCGAAGCTGCGCGGTGATTTCATCGCCGCCGCGCAGGCCGCGGGCCGCGATTTCACCGTCGACTGGGTGCATCTGAAGCTCAACGACCAGGCGCAGCGCACCGTGTTGTGCAAGGACCCGTTCCGGTCCGTGGACGAACGCGTCGAACGGCTCATCGCCTCCATGTGAGTACCGTCGTCCATCGGAGCGGACCGTCCGGTCCGCTCCGATGGACGGTGATGCGGTGCCGGCGGCGCGCGGGCACTAGGGTTGGCGCGTGGCGATCTCGAAAGTCGAACGGCTGGTGAACCTGGTCATCGCGCTGCTGTCCACCCGACAGTTCGTGACCGCGGAGAAGATCCGGGCCTCGGTGGCCGGCTACTCCGAATGCGCGAGCGACGAGGCGTTCAGCCGCATGTTCGAGCGGGACAAGAACGAACTGCGCGATCTCGGGGTGCCCCTCGAGACGGGCCGGCCGTCGCGGTCGTCGACGGTGGAGGGCTACCGCATCAACCGCGACGCCTACGAACTGCCCGAGATCGACCTCACCCGCGAGGAGACCGCCGCCGTGGCCGTCGCCGCCGCGCTGTGGGAATCGCCGGAGCTGACCGCCGCGGCGCAGGGCGCGGTGCTCAAGCTGCGCGCCGCCGGGATCCGTGTCGACTCGGACGGCGGGGAGGTCGTCGCGCCGCTGCCGCCGCGCGCCCGCGGTTCCGAACCCGCGTTGACGGCGTTGCTCGCCGCGATCGACGCGCGCCGCGCGGTGCGGTTCACCCACCGCAGTTCCCCCACCGAGCCGTGGTCGACGCGCACCGTCGAACCGTGGGGTGTGGTCACCGTGCACGGCCGCTGGTATCTCGTCGGCCACGACCGCGATCGCGACGCCGTGCGCACCTTCCGGCTCTCGCGCATCGGCGACGAGATCACCGCGATCGGCCCAGAGGGGGCGGTGCAGATCCCGGAGGGCGTGGATCTGCGGGGGCGGGTGCTCGCCGCGACCTCCCCGGCGGAGGTCAGCGGATCGGCACGCCTGTGGGTGGCCGATGGACGCGCGTGGGAGCTACGCCGGCTCGGACGGACCGGCGCGGCCCGGCGGATCGGCGACCGCGACGGGGTGGAACTCGAGGTGCCGGTGCGCTCGTGGGAATGGATCGCCCGGATCGTCGCCGGGCAGGGCGCGGACGCGTTGGTGCTCGACCCACCGGAGTTGCGGGCCGAGGTGCACCGCATCCTCGAACGGGCGGTCACGGATGCGGGGGAGGAGGAGCGATGAGCACACGACTGTCGGCGCGACTGGGACGACTGCTCAATCTCGTGCCCTACTTCCTGGCGCACCCGGGGATCAGCGCGGCCGAGGCCGCCCGCGATCTCGGGGTCACCCCCAAGCAGGTGATGGACGATCTGAACCAGCTGTGGGTGTGCGGCCTGCCCGGCTACGGACCCGGTGATCTGATCGACCTGTCGTTCTCCGAGGACAGCATCGTGGTGACCTTCACCGCGGGCATCGAACGACCCCTGCGGCTGACCTCCACCGAGGCCACCGCGCTGCTCGTGGCGCTGCGGTCGCTGCAGGAGATGCCCGGCGTCGTCGACCCGTCCGCGGCGCAGTCGGCGATCGCGAAGATCGAGGCGGCCGCCGGGACCGCCGCGCTGCCCGCCGACACCGCCACCACCGACACCGCCACCGCGGCGACTGCCGAGCCTGATCCGGAGGCAGCCGGGGACTCCGACGCCGCCGGACAGGTGCGGGCTGCGGTGCGCGACGGGCGCGCCGTGCACCTGACCTACTATTCGGCTTCCCGCGACACCGTCTCCGAACGCGACGTCGACCCGATCCGCATCGTCATCATCGACGAACACGCCTACCTGCAGGCGTGGTGCCGCAGCGCCGAAGGAGTGCGGCTGTTCCGCTTCGACCGCATCGACGCCGCCACCGTGCTCGACGAGCCGACGCGACCGCCGCACCGGGCGATCACCGACGACGAGCACCTCGAACTGTTCGAGGGCGACCCGTCGCTGCCCGCCGCGCGGTTGCGCATCGCCCCGTCGTATACCTGGCTGCTCGACTACTACCCGCTCACCGACGTGCAGGTGCTTCCCGACGGCAGGTGCGAGGCGTCGATGCGGTACGCGTCGCCGGGGTGGATGGCGCGGCTGCTCGTCGGTCTCGGCGCCGGGGTGCAGGTGCTCGACCCACCGGAGTTGCGGGCCGCGGTGCGGGCGCGGGCCGAGGCGGCGCTGGCGGCCTATGCCGAGCTCGACGGGGAGAACGCGACCCGCGGTGCGGGTCCGACACCGTGACGGTCGCGTTGTGCAACATCGGTGTGAACCCTCCGCAAATTGTGGGTGGATACACCGGCGCGAAGCCTCGGTGTGTGCTCGAGGTCCGGTAGCATCGATCGGAGCCGATCAGTGGAGGTTGTTGTAAATGGGTGCAATGAGCCCCTGGCACTGGGCCATCGTGGCGCTGGTGGTCGTGATTCTCTTCGGTTCGAAGAAGCTGCCCGACGCCGCGCGCGGTCTCGGTCGTTCGCTCCGGATCTTCAAGAGCGAGGTCAAGGAGATGCAGAACGACGACGCCCGGGCATCCACGCCGCAGCCGGCGCCGAATCCGTTGCCGGCCGCGCAGCCGACAGCCGATCCCGCCGCGCCGAACACGCACACCGAACCGCGGTCTGCCTGACCGACGTTCATCCTGCCGGGGCGCCCACCACGGGTGTCCCGGCGTTCCGCTGACCCCGGCACGCCCGCACGCCGGTGGTCTCGACAGGAGCTGAGAACCGCACCGTGCGCATCCCGTTCGATCCGCGCCGAAGCCGGCGCAAGACCAATCCCGACGGCACCATGTCGCTGGTCGAGCACCTCTACGAATTGCGCACGCGTCTGCTGATCGCTCTCGCTGCGATCGTGCTCACCACCATCCTCGGCTTCGTCTGGTACAGCCGCAGCCTGTTCGGCCTCGACAGCCTCGGGGAGATCCTGCGCGGCCCCTACTGCGACCTACCCGCCTCGGCCCGCGCCGACCTGAGCAACGACGGCTCGTGCCGACTGCTCGCCACCGGACCGTTCGAGCAGTTCATGCTGCGCCTGAAGGTCGCCGCGACCGCCGGCATCGTCATGGCGTGCCCGATCTGGCTGTACCAACTGTGGGCGTTCGTCACCCCCGGCCTGTACCGCAAGGAACGCCGCTACGCGATCGGCTTCGTCACCTGCGGGGCGGCGCTGTTCGTCACCGGCGCGGTACTGGCCTATCTGGTGATCTCCCACGCGTTGTCGTTCCTGCTGTCCGTCGGCAACGACGTGCAGGTCACCGCCCTGTCGGGCGCCGAATACTTCGGGTTCCTCATCAACCTGCTGGTGATCTTCGGGGTGTCCTTCGAGATCCCGCTGGTGATCGTCGCGCTCAACGGCGTCGGGGTGCTGCCCTACGCCAAGCTCAAGGCGTGGCGGCGCGGGCTGATCATGGCGGTGTTCGTCTTCGCCGCCATCGCCACCCCCGGCCAGGATCCGTTCTCCATGCTCGCCCTGGCGTTGGCGCTCACGCTGCTCGTGGAGTTCGCCATCCAGATCGCCCGGCTGACCGACCGGCGCCGCGCCCGCAAGGCCCGCGCCGAGGGCTGGGCCGATCTCGACGACGACGAGGGTTCGACGATCCCGGCCCCGAGCCCGGTGGAGCCGGCAGCGCCGACGGCGCCCACCGACACCGTACGGACCGATCCGGCCCGCACCGACTACTCCGACACCCTGTGACCGGCGACCCCACTCCCGGCCCTGCCGGTAACGACGAGACCGGCACCGCGCCGCTCGTCCCCACCCCGCAGCTCGCGGAGTTCGCCACCGGCCTCGGATTCCCGCTCGACCCGTTCCAGATCGAGGCGTGCCGCGCCCTCGAGGGTGGGCATTCGGTGCTGGTGTGCGCCCCCACCGGCGCCGGCAAGACCGTCGTCGGAGAGTTCGCGGTGTATCTGGCGCTGCAGGGCGGTTCCAAGTGCTTCTACACCACCCCGATCAAGGCGCTGAGCAACCAGAAGTACGCCGATCTGTGTGCCCGGCACGGCCGGGACTCGGTGGGTCTGCTCACCGGCGACCAGTCCATCAACTCCGATGCGCCGGTGGTGGTGATGACCACCGAGGTGCTGCGCAACATGATCTACGCGTCGTCCACCGCCCTGATCGGGCTCACCCACGTGGTGATGGACGAGGTGCACTTCCTCGCCGACCGGTTCCGCGGCGCGGTGTGGGAAGAGGTGATCCTGCACCTGCCCGAGGACGTGCGGCTGGCGTCGCTGTCGGCGACCGTGTCGAACGCCGAGGAGTTCGGCGACTGGATGACCACGGTGCGCGGCGACACCACCGTCGTCGTCGACGAGGTGCGGCCCATCCCGCTGCACCAGCACATGATGCTCGGCTCCCGCATCTACGACCTGTTCGACCGCCGCGCCGACACCGACACCGCCCCGACCCGGCGGCGCCGCGACATCGTCGTCAACCCGGAGCTGGCGTCGGCGGTGCGGCAACGGCAGAGTCTGTCCGGGATGGACCGCTGGGGTGAACGCGGCCCCCGCTTCCGGCCGCCGCCGCGCCCGGAGGTCATCGTCCGTCTCGACCGCGACGGTCTGTTGCCGGCGATTACCTTCGTGTTCAGCCGCGCCGGTTGCGACGCCGCGGTGCAGCAGTGCCTGCGCTCGGGTCTGCACCTGACCGACGAGACCGAAGCCGCCGAGATCCGCCGGATCGTCGACGAGCACACCCGGGATCTGCCGCGCGGCGACCTCGAGGTCCTCGGCTACGCGTCGTGGCGCACCGCCCTCGAACGCGGCATCGCCGCCCACCACGCCGGGATGTTGCCGGCTTTCCGGCACACCGTCGAAGAACTGTTCGTGCGGGGGCTGGTGCGGGCGGTGTTCGCCACCGAGACCCTCGCGCTGGGCATCAACATGCCGGCCCGCACCGTGGTGCTCGAAAAGCTCGTCAAGTTCAACGGCGACACCCACGCCGAGCTGACCCCCGGCGAGTACACGCAGCTGACCGGCCGGGCCGGGCGGCGCGGCATCGACGTCGAGGGCCACGCGGTGGTGCTGTGGCAGCCGGGCATCGAACCGGCGGCGGTCGCCGGGCTCGCCTCCACCCGCACCTTCCCGCTGCGCAGCTCGTTCCGCCCGTCCTACAACATGGCGGTCAACCTCATCGACGCCGTCGGGGTGGAGCGGTCGCGGGCGCTGCTGGAGATGTCTTTCGCCCAGTTCCAGGCCGACAAGTCGGTGGTCGGTCTCAAACGCGGCATCGACCGCAACGAGGCCACCCTCGCACAGCTGCGCGACCAGCTCGGCGGTGAGGGCAGCGAGATCCTCGACTATCTGCGGTTGCGCGCCGAGCTGACCGACGCCGAACGCGCCCACGAGCGGCGCGGCATGCAGGATCGCCGGGCCGCGGCGGTGGCGTCGCTGGTGACCCTGCGGCGCGGTGACATCATCGCCGTGCCCGCCGGTAAACACACCGGCCTGGCCGTGGTGGTGCTGCCGGACACCGACGCCGGCGATCCGCGGCCGCAGGTCGTCACCGCCGACGCGTGGTCCGGTCGCCTCTCCGCCGGGGACTTCCCGACCCCGGCGACGGTGCTGGGCACGCTGCGGCTGCCGCGGCACGTCGATCACCGCACCGGCCGTGGGCGCCGCGACATCGCGTCGGCGTTGCGGTCGAAGGGCCTCGTGCCGCCGCGCCGTCCCAAGCGCAGCACGTCCAAGGGCGACACCCGCGAGATCGACGCGTTGCGCCGCGAACTCAAGCACCATCCGGCCCGCAAGCACCCCGATCTGGACTCGCTGGCGCGTGCCGGGGAGCGCTACCACCGGTTGCTGCGCGAAACCCAGCAGCAGCGCCGCAAGGCCGCCGCGGCGACGGATTCGCTGGCGCGCACCTTCGAGCGGATCGTCGCGCTGCTCACCGAACGCGGCTATCTCACCGAGGGTGACGATCCGGCGACCACCGAGGCGGGGGAGCGGCTCGCCCGCATCTACACCGAATCGGATCTGCTGGTCGCCGAATGCGTGCGTCGCCGTGCCTGGGCGGGACTGTCCGCCGCCGAACTCGCGGCGGTCGCCTCGGCGGTGATCTACGAGTCGCGCACCGACGAACCGGTCACTGTCGTCGGGCCGACCGGCTCGATCCGGCACGCGCTGGCCGAAACCACCCGGATCTGCGACGACTTGCGGGCCGACGAGATCCGGCACCGGCTGCCCCCGACCCGCGAACCGGATCTGGGTTTCGTCACCGCCGCCTACACCTGGGCGTCGACCGCGTCGCTGACCGAGGCGCTCGTCGCTGCGGAGGCCGCCGGCAAGGAACTTTCACCCGGAGATTTCGTGCGGTGGTGCCGGCAGCTGATCGATCTGCTCGACCAGATCCGCACCTGCGCGGACGATCCGGAACTCGCCCGCACCGCCGGCAAGGCGGTCGGGGCGGTGCGTCGCGGGGTCGTCGCCGTCGATCCCACCGCCGAATGACCCGGCCCCTGCGGGGTGTCCGGGACGCCCGGTAGGCGTGGATGCCCGCGCGGCGGGTGGACGCTACCGTATGGGCACACAACGGGAAGGGTGAGTGGAGACGACGATGACCGGGCCGAACGAACCGCAGGACTCGCCGGGGCAGAAGCCGCCGGAATCGACGGATCCATGGGCACCCAACCCGACCTCCGGGGGCGGTGAGCAGCCCGGATCACCGTGGGCGCCGCCCGCCGGCCAGCAGCAGTGGGGGCAGGGCAGCGGCACCGGCTGGGGACAGTCGACCGCCGGGCAGTCGCCGTGGCAACCCGACACCGGTGCGGGCGGGAACGCTCCGCAGCCCGGGTGGGCGCCGCCCGCCGGGCAGCAGACTCCCGCGCAGCCCGGTGCCGGGCAACAGAATCCGTGGGGTGCGCCGACCGGTGCGCCGCAACAGGGCTGGGGTCCGGCCCCGCAGCCGCCCGCCCCCGGCTGGGGGCAGCCGGCACCCGGTCAGCAGGCACCAGGACAGGCACCGGGCTGGGGTCAGCAACCGGGCGCACAGCAGCCGTGGGGCGCGCCCGGTCAGCAACCGACGCAGCCCGTCCCCGGGTGGGGTGGGCAGCAGCCCGCCGGGGCGCAGCCCTGGGGAGCGCCCGCGAACACCTGGCAGCGGCCCGGCGGCGCGCCTCAGCAGAACGGCAAGTCGAAGCTGCCGTGGATCCTCGGCGGCGCCGGGCTCGTCGTGGTGCTCGCCATCGTCGGGATCCTCGCCGCGACGATGTTCGGTGGGAAGGTCCTCGACACCGAATCCACCCAGGCGGGCATCGCGAAGGTGCTCACCGAGTCCTACGGGGCCGGGCAGGTCGGCGACGTGCAGTGCCCGAGCGATCAGAAGGTCGAGGCCGGCCACAGCTTCACCTGCGCGGTCACCGTGGACGGCCAGTTCCGGGAGGTGACCGTCACCGTCACCGACGACAACGGCACCTACGAGGTCGGCCGCCCCAACTGACCGGAAGCGGTCATCGGTCGGCCAGGGCCGCGACCAGCGCGGACACCGGCCGTTCCAGACCCCACCGCTGTGCCAGCGCGGTGAGCTGCTCCGGAGCGGCCGGTGCCGCCGGCAACACGTCCGAACGGGACAGGTCCACGTCGGCGTCGGTGGCGACCCGCACCACCGGCAGCGCCGCATCCAGATAGTCCGCCGCAGCGGCGAGTTTGACCCGCATGCCCTTCGCCATCGACGACGACTCGTCGACCGCGGCCGCGCGCACCGCGTCGAGGGAGCCGTACTGCTGCAGCAACGACGCGGCGGTCTTCTCCCCGACCCCCTTGACGCCGGGCAGTCCGTCCGACGGGTCGCCGCGCAGCACCGCGAGTTCGGCGTAGGCGGCGCCGGCCCGCTCGCCGGGCACCCCGTAGCGTTCGGCGACCAACGCCGGATCGAACAACTCGGCCTTGGCCAATCCGCGCCCGGCGTAGAGCACCCGCACCGGCACCGGACTGTCGGCGACGACCTGCAGCAGGTCGCGGTCGCCGCTGACCACGATCACCCGGTCGATGGTCTCGCGGGCGGCGAGGGTGCCGAGCACGTCGTCGGCCTCGAAACCGGCCGCCCCGCCGGTGGCGATGCCGGCGGCGGCGAGCACGTCGAGGATCACCGGCACCTGCGGCAGCAGCGCGGGTGGGACCTCCTCGACGGTGCCGTCCGACCCGGTGGCGACCCGGTGCGCCTTGTAACTGGGGATCGCCGCGACACGGAAGGCCGGCCGCCAGTCCAGATCCAGGCACACCACCAGCCGGGTGGGGCGGTGGGTGCGGATCAGCGAGGCCACCATGTCCACGAAGCCGCGCACCGCGTTGACCGGGCTGCCGTCGGGGGCGGTGACCTTCTCCGGGATGGCGTGGAAGGCGCGGAACCACAGGCTCGCGCCGTCGAGCAACATCAGCGTGGGGTCCGGTGCGGGCGTGGGGTTCTCCGGTGCGGTCACGGACCACATCCTGCCATCCGGCCGCGGCCACTAGGCTCGAAGACATGACCACTGCCGCCCCCCGATTCCCCGCCGACCGTTACGCGGCCCGCCTGGCCCGCGCCGCCGAACTCGGTGCCGCCGCCGGCTTCGACGCGCTGCTCATCACCCCCGGACCGGACCTGCGGTATTTCACCGGTTCGCGCGCCGAGTCGTTCGAGCGCCTGACCTGCCTGGTGATCCCCACCGACGGCTCCGGCGCCACCGTGGTGGTGCCGCGGCTGGAGTTGGCGTCGCTGAACGACTCCGCGATCGGTGAGCTCGGTCTGCCGGTGCGGGACTGGGTGGACGGTCAGGATCCTTACGCGCTCGTGCGCGAACTCGTCGCGACGGCGGGGGCGTTCGCGGTGACCGAGGCGATGCCGGCGCTGCACCTGGTGCCGCTGACCGCCCGGTTCGGCAACGCCCCGGCGCTTGCGACGTCGGTGATCCGGCAGCTGCGGATGGTCAAGGACACCGACGAGGTCGAGGCGTTGCGCCGCGCTGGTGCCGCCATCGACCGGGTGCACGCCCGCATGGGTGAATGGTTGCGCGCGGGACGCACCGAAGCCGAGGTGGCCGCAGACATCACCGCCGCGATCCTCGAAGAGGGACACACCGCGGCGGCGTTCGTCATCGTCGGTTCCGGCCCGCACGGCGCCGACCCGCACCACGAGGTGTCCGAGCGGGTCATCGAATCCGGCGACATCGTCGTCGTCGACATCGGTGGTCCCGTCGAACCGGGTTATTACTCGGATTCGACCCGCACCTACAGCATCGGCGAACCGGACCCGGAGATCGCGACGAAGATTGCGGTGCTCGAGAAGGCACAACAGACCGCAGTGGATGCGGTGCGGCCCGGCGTGCGCGCCGAGGACGTCGACGCCGCCGCCCGCAACCTGCTTGCCGCCGCCGGTTACGGGGAGGCGTTCGTGCACCGCACCGGGCACGGCATCGGCCTGTCGGTGCACGAGGAGCCGTACATCGTCTCCGGCAACGACGACATCCTGCAGCCCGGCATGGCGTTCAGCATCGAACCGGGCATCTACTTCCGCGGTGAGTGGGGTGCGCGGATCGAGGACATCGTCGTCGTCACCGAGGACGGCTGCGAGTCGATGAACCTGCGCCCGCACGGATTGACGGTGCTGCCGGGCTGACACCCGGCCGGGTTCACCGCTCGTCGAGCAGGGCGAGCAGCTTGTCGGCGAGGGAGACGTCGATGCTTGGGGTGCGGTCACTGTCCATCCCGCAGAGAGCGGAACCCCGCCACTGCATCCCGGAGATCGACCCGGGACACTGGGCCGCATGAACCACACCGCGCAGGGAACCGTCGTCATCTTCGGGGGACGCAGCGAGATCGGCGTCGAGGTCGCCACCCGACTCGCGGCGGGCCGCACCGTGATCCTGGCCGCGCGTCGCGCCGACGACCTGGCCGACGAGTGCGCCGCCGTGCGGGCAGCGGGTGCCACGGCGGTGCATCCGGTCGAGTTCGACGCCGATGCTCTCGACACCCACACCGCGGTGCTCGACCGGATCGCCGCCTTCGGGCCGATCGATGTGGCGGTGCTGGCCTTCGGCATCCTCGGCGACCAGGCCCGCGCGGAAACCGATGCCGCGCATGCGGTGTCGATCGTGCACACCGACTATCTCGCGCAGGTCGCGTTGCTCACCGACCTGGCGCAGCGGCTGCGCGGCCAAGGCTCGGGTCGGCTGGTGGTGTTCTCCTCCGTGGCCGGGTGGCGGGTGCGCCGCGCCAACTACGTCTACGGCTCCGCGAAGGCCGGCCTCGACGGTTTCGCGTCCGGCTTGACGGATGCCTTGCACGGCAGCGGAATCTCGCTGCTGCTGGTGCGCCCCGGTTTCGTGATCGGCCGGATGACGGAGGGCATGAGCCCGGCACCGTTGTCGAGCACCCCACCGCAGGTCGCCGACGCGACGGTGCGGGCGCTGCACCGCGGGCGCGGGGAGGTGTGGGTGCCGGCGGTGCTGCGCCCGGTGTTCTTCGGGATGCGCCTGCTGCCGCGGGCGATGTGGCGGCGTTTGCCGCGCTGACGACTGCGGCAGACGGCGAGCGCTTCGCACAGACCGGGCCGATGTCGCTTGTCTCCCGCGTAGCCCTTGTCCGTATAGAGCGCCCTTGTCCGTATAGATCCGGTCGTCGCGGACTCCGGCCTTTGAGGGCTCCGTGGTGCGGTTGCAGATCTTGGCCCGCGGTGCTGCATCGGGAATAGCCGATCAGGATTCCGTCCATGAGGCGACGAAAGTGCTGTTTGAGTCAGCTATTCGAGACCGACATGCAGGACGGTTAAGCAGGACGGTCGGACGGCCGTCTTCCGCAGGACACGATCGAGTGCCGGACCGTGTCGGGGTGTGCTGTTTGAGGATCGTCAAACAGCACAGGTGTCGATGGTCATCCGAAGAACGAGTTTCGCACCGGCGTTGGGCCGACATGACCGGTAGTGTGCCGTTCTAACCCGTCGTTGACATCTGGGTGCCAGGTCATTCTGACACGAGCAGTTAGTGTCGAATGATGACGGCGTGGATCGAGGTACTGCGGGCACTGACCACCGGTCCTGATCTGCCTGTGCGGGGAACGATCCGCGCGGTGCACCCGGAGGGGCACACTGAGCAGTTCATGTCTGCCGGGCGCACACTTTGGGTGATGGCCGGTGACGGCCACCGTGTTTGGCGTCACGGTGCGCGGCTGCGCGTTGAGCGCGAGGACGGGACCCCGGTCTTTGTTACCGACGGATCGGCCGCGTGGGATTTCACCCGGGATCCGCAACGGCCGCGGATGGGTCCGGTCGGTCAGGTGCAGTATCTGGGCACCAGTCAGTTCCTGTTGCGGCGGCGCAGCGCGGCCGAATGGTCCGGTGACGACTTCGCCCAGCCGACCGGTCCGGTCGAGGAGGTCGAGTTCGCGGGTCGGCGTTGCTGGACGGTGGAGTTGGCACCGCCCCCGCGCAAGCCGTATCCGATGCGGATCTGGGTGGACATCGAGACCGGGCAGATGTTGGGTGAACGTATCGAGCAGGCGGGGTTGGGCGCGCAGTTCGTCGACCTCGTCGTCGGCGAACCGGTCGACGACACTCTGTTCGTGTGGGAGGGGCCGGTACTCACCGCCGAGCAGGAACAGCAGATGTACCGCGAGCGCCAGTTCGCTCTCGAACGCGACCAGCGACACTGGTTCACCGCCGCCGTCACCGGGGTGCCGCTGCGCACGCGGGTGCCGATGGATTTCACTCCCGATCGGGTCCCGTTCCATGATCCGCAGACAGGGGCATTCGATGCGGGAAACGACCTGACGATGCTCTCGCGTCGGCCCCGCAGCGCCGAGGGGTGGGAACCATCATGGGGTGGGCGCTTCTACGTCTGGTCGACTCCCGACTGGGATTGGGCAGCAGTTGTGCTCTATACCGACCTCGATGATGAGACCATCGGCGATCTTCAACGCATGCTGCACCCCGACGAACCCGTCGACCGGCAACGCCGCATCGACAAGGACGGGCGACGCCGACGATAATCCCTGTGCTTCGATCGCTCGGCGCCGACCCAGCAGCCCGCCGCGTCGGCGAACACCTGCCCCCCGCGGCGGCGAGATGGCCGTGCTGTCCATCGACCTCGACACCGGCATCCCCCAGCGCACTGTCTTGGAGATGCCGGACGCCAGCAAAGGTACGCTGCGGGCAACCCTGAGCGTGAGCGAGGACCGGTTGTACTGGATCAACCCGGACAAGCAGGTGCTGTCGGTGCCGGTGACCGGATCCCCGACGGTGGTCCACGAATGGACCGTGCCCGGGGCCGCCGAGACTATGAGGGTGTCGGTCCAGGACGCGATCGTCACCGCGGTCGATTATCAGAATCAGCCGGTGCTCTCACGTTACGACCTGCGTACCGGCCTCCCGATCGGGGATCCGATCGAGTTGCCGTGGCTCGAGTCGATCATCGGCTCACCGGCCGGGGACACGATCTACACGCTGAGCAGCGTGGCCGCGGCACCCTGAACGATGAGTCCTGACTTCGTGGTGCGGTAATCCGGACATCGTGCGCCGACGGCGGACACGCCGCCCTACCGCTTCCAGGATCACGTCCGCCGACAACGGACCGGGCCGAGACGCAGGTCGGAATACACCCCGTCCGCCCGACCGAGCACGCCGGCCAGCCGGATCCGGTCAGGGCCGTCAGTAATAGTAGGGAGGCTCCCGGTCGGGGTCGTCCTCGACGACATCGACCTCTTGCAGGGCCACGAGCGTGGCGATCGCCTCGGCGGATCCGCCGATCGTGGCGAAATGCGGATCGACATCGCACGTCACGCACCAGGCTCGATCGGCCGGCCACACGAACGCTGGTGTCGGCGCCTCGATGTCGTCGAGCAGCGCCTCGATCTGGCTGTTCCAGTCGGGGAAGTCCGCGAGCGTGCCGTGGAACAGGAAGAAGTCGCGGTTCGGGATCGACACC
The DNA here is from genome assembly GCF_001886355.1 of Rhodococcus sp. 2G. Classification (NCBI taxonomy): domain Bacteria; kingdom Bacillati; phylum Actinomycetota; class Actinomycetes; order Mycobacteriales; family Nocardiaceae; genus Rhodococcus; species Rhodococcus sp. 2G. The sequence goes on from NZ_CP018063.1 coordinate 1,909,465, forward strand.
TTCGGCATCGGGTCGCCCGGGCGAAAGCTCGGCCATCCGTCCCAGACCAGGAAATAGCAGTCATCCGGTGTTCCGGTGTACCGCGCCAATTCGGCCAGGACGACACCGATCTGGTCCGTATCGTGCACGGCGCCAGGGTCGACGTGAGCCTCATGTTCGCTTTGCCCGGGGTAGCTGGGGTCCGGGATGATCCGTAGACGCGCATATCTGTCGAAACAGACCGGACCCCGCGTGGCGAGTCGACTCCAGTCCTCGGGGCGCTCTTCGATCCACCGTGCCGCAGTCACCTCGTCACACCGTGTGATGCTCACTCAGTCAGTATCCCTGCCGGAGCCCCGCAACTGAACGAGCTGCGGGAACGTCCAGACGTTCAGGTAGTTCACCTCAGGCACGAACATGACAGTAGCTTCGCACAGCACCAGCTCGACAAACCTGTACCGGCCACCGACCGACCACGCAGGGCAGGCATACGTCGATCCGTTCGTCCCGTGCAGGCACATCGGACACCATGACCCACATCGAGGTTCCCCACCCGGTCCGATCGGTCGAGTGCTGTCCAGATCATGATTCCCTGCACCGGACGAGGCAGTAGCCGTCGAAAAAGTTGATCCTACTGGGGATATCAGCAGTTCAGCGGGATGCCGACGGTTCAGCGCAGATACATCCGACAAGAACCTACAGCGGAGCGCTGTGCTGATGTCCCACCGGCCGTGCCCGGGTCACATGTAGTACGGCATGCTGTCGACCGAATAGCCGACCATGCCCATATACAGGCCGGTCAGCAGAAATGCCACGAGAAAGCCCGCGAGGGCCAACCGAGCACGCCGCCACACGATGAGCGTGACCGTGCCCGCTGTCGCCACTGCGACGAGCGGAGCGGCCCAGCACAGCCAGTAGTCGACGCCGCCGGGTGGAAAGGACTGCACGTCGAACGCGCGCCGTATGGCCATCACCACCGACCAGTAGCTCAATGCGCAGACGACGATCCCGGCGAAGGCACTCCACCACAGCACCGCCAATCGGTATTCGCCACGCCTCTCGGACACCTCGTCAGCCTAGAAGAGTCACGGTCCCGGCAGCCGGTGGACACCGATGTTCTCCGTCCACCTTCCGGAACGAGCATCGAATAGTGTCGCAGCATGCGCATACCCGGTCCGGAGTTCGGTTCGCGGTGGGACATCGAGTTCACCTTCGAACCCGCCGATCACATTCGGGATGTGCTCGTCTGCGCGTTCGCCCGGCTCTCCCGGGACACGCTGCGTTTCGAGGCGATGAACACGTTCGATCCCGGGGTGTGGCGCATCGACATCCGACTCGAGGTCGTCCCGGTGCCGGGGTTGGTGTGCTCCCTCGTCGTCGGCGGCACGCCGCACAGCGGTTTCGGTATCTCCAGCGCGGTGGAGGACGTCGCCACCACGGTCGAGATCGCGTCCTACTTCCAGGACGTCGATGAATGGCTGCAATGGCCCACGTTGCCCGATGGCCGGCATCTGACACCCAGAAGCGTCGATGGGCGAGCTGTGTGGGGACGGTACACAGGGGAGGTCGTCGCGCCGATCGGGGAGCTCACCGACTACCTCGACCGCCTGCACCATTGAGCGCAGCCGGCATTCTCCACCTGGGGCGATCCGGCCGGATCATTCGTCCTCGAGGGAGGCCCTCAGCCTCGAGCAGTTCAACGTCGCATGCCGCATTTCACCGAAGATCCCCGGCTGCTTCTTCCCGAAGATCACACGCCTAAGTCCTGCACGTACCCAACTTCAACCTCGCTGGTCCAGGGCGCTTCTACAGTGTGCGTCCGGGTGGCATGAAACTTGGAAAATGACACATTCCCGCGGAACCTACAAATCATTTAGGTCCTTGCCGCACGTGTCAGTAGGACAGCGCACTGAACTGTGGTTTCCCAAATGCGTGCCAGCCAAGGAGTCCCACAATCTTGTTGGAAGACTCAGAAGTTCCGCAGGGTTCGTCGCGGTAGGTTCGTCGGCATGGATACCGTCGAGCAACTCCGGCGCATGCCTCGAGCCGATGCCGGTCTCCTGGGGATAGCCGCGCTCGCGGGAGCAGCCTTGGTGGCCGCCTCCGGTCACTATTGGCCCACCGGCCGAAGTGATCTGCTGGTGGTCGCTGCTGCGATACTCGTGCTTCTCGGTGTGGGCCTGGGATGGGCACTGCGTATGGCGTTCGACCGCGCGCACGGGCGACGGTGGCGGTGGCACACCAGCGCACTGCCATCGGTAGTTCTCGTCGCGGTCGGCATCGCAATGCTCGTACGCCCCGACTTCGAGCACGCTCGGCCGCAGTTCGAGCAGATCGCCGCGGACTTGCGGGCGTCTCCGGAGCGCAGCTACGCCCACGATCTTCGTCTCGGCCGGTTCGATGTCGACGTCGCCTACGACACCACCGCCGGCGAAGTCTATTTCCACGATGCGCGCAGCTGGCCTGTTCCACACTCGAGCCCTGGCTGGGTGTACTTCCCGGACCGCACACCTCGGGATATCGAACGGTTGAATCTCGCGAGCATCGGCAAGGGCTGGTATCGGTTCGACAATGTGACGGTCGATTGACGATGACGACACTGTGGATGATCGAAGACCTCGAATTCTGGCCCGACGAACCCGCACCCGGGCAGGTGTGCGAGCCGACGACGTACTGGGCCGTCCCTGGCATGACAGAGTGTGTCGCCGAGCTCGTGCACCACGTGTACGCCTGGGTGGAGGAGATCACTGTCGATGGTCGTGTGGAGCAACTCGCGCACCTGGGTCACGGATTCACCACGATGCTGCCGCAGCGCCTCGATACCGTCGGGAACGTTACGCTGACCGGGCACCTGGTGTGGGACCGCTACCTGTGGACGGTCTACCGCACTCAGCCGGCCGGGCGGGCTCTGGTCACTGAACGCCGTCCGGTGATCCAGCGGGCGGTCTGAATCGTCCCTGGTTTCATTGAGGGTGAGCCAGATATCCCGGAAGGATCACCCCAGACTCAACATGGCGAACTACAAATACCCTCAGGAACTGCGTGAGCGAGCGACCCGACTCGCCGTCGAAGCCCGCCGCGACCCCGACACCCGCACCGGCGCCATCAACCGGATCGCCGAGCAGACCGGCGTCCACAAGGAAGCCCTGCGGACCTGGGTGCGCAAAGCCGAAGACGACGAGCTCCCCACTGAGCCCGTCGATGCCGAAGCACGGATCCGCCGTCTGGAGAAAGAGAACCGCGAACTACGGCAGTCGATGGAAATATTACGTTCTGCCACAGCTTTTTTCGCGAAGGCGGAGTTCGACCGCCGACTGAAGTGATCGTCGCCTTCATCGACGAACACAAACACCGCTGGGGGATCGAACCGATCTGTCGCGTTCTGTCGGAGAACACCGAGGTCAAGATCGCCCCGGGCACCTACTACGCCTTCATAGGTCGCGAACCCAGCGCCCGTGCACGCCGCGATGCCGTCCTCAAAGAACACATCATGCGCATCCACTCCCACCCACGGATGCGGGTCTACGGAATCCGCAAGATCCACGCCCAACTGGTCCGGGAAGGCCACGAGGTGGCCCGCTGCACCATCGAGCGGCTCTGCCGCGAACTCGGTGTCCGCGGCACCGTCCGCGGAAAATGGCCGCGCACGACGAAGCCGGCACCGGAAACCGATCAGCCCTGTGACCTCGTCGAACGAGACTTCACGGCCACTGCGCCGAACCAGTTGTGGGTGGCCGATCTGACGTATGTGCGGACGCAGTCCGGGTGGGTCTATGTCGCGTTCGTCCTGGATGCGTTCTCCCGCATGATCGTCGGGTGGCAGACCTCGACCCGGATGTACACCGACCTGGCGCTCGACGCGTTGAAGATGGGCCTGTGGGCACGACGACGCGCAGGCCGCGACGTCACCGGACTGGTCCATCACAGCGACCGCGGCGTGCAATACCGAGCGCTGCGCTACGCCCAGACCCTGGACCAGGCCGCCGCGGTCGCCTCCGTCGGATCGAAAGGCGACTCGTTCGATAATGCCATGGCCGAAGCGCTGAACTCGCTGTACAAGGCCGAGTTGATCTTCCTCGACGGTCCCTGGACCGGCCGGGAGGACGTCGAAGCGGCCACCGCGCAATGGGTGCATTGGTTCAATACCGAACGGGTCCACGGCATGCTCGACTATCGCACCCCAGCCGAGGTCGAGACCGCCTACTACGCACAACCGCCGGCCGCTTCTGCGGCCTGAGAACTGAACACACGCTCAGCCTCAACAAAACTCGGGACTTGACAGTCGGGCCCCCGGCGGGATATGTGGGCTGGTACAGCGTCGAATACGAGGGACCAAAGATCGTGCACCGAGACGGACCCGTCCCTGAGGGTTACTCCATCGTCGCGTACGCACTCTCGGTGATCCTGCAATGACCGGCCCGACATCGTGTCTCGTTGCTCAGCTGTCACAGGGCGTGTACACAGCTGCCGGCCCTTTCGCGACGGAAGACTGCCCGCGCCGGTGTCAGACGTCCGACACAAACCTTCCAGTCCAGAACACCGTCAACGATCGCTGTCCGGAAATGGGCTACGGCAGCACCTGTTCCTGTTCGTCATGCTCAGAGCCGAACTGTTCGATCGGGCGCCGCGATCGGCCGCGTACAGATCCAGCTCGCCCGCTAGTCTGTGACGATGGCCGGTCCCGCACCTGTCGAGGAATCCGAATCGCTGAGATTGGCGCGGCCGTTCCTCGGCCGAATTGTCGATCTGATGATCGACCGTCCCTACGGAAGCCGTCACCCGACCTACGGATTTCTCTATCGGGCGAACTACGGTTATGTCCCCGGCACACTCGCGCCCGACGGCGACGAACTCGATGCCTACTATCTGGGTCCTTCCGAACCGATGAGCTCAGCACAGGGCACCTGCATCGCGATCGTTCACCGGCTCCACGACGATGACGACAAACTCATCGTCGTTCCCGACCCCTCTATGACACTCGACGATGCGGCTATCGCCGCGGCCGTCGAGTTCCAGGAGACCGCCGGACGCTACATCGTCATCCGGTCCTGAGCCTTGCCGTTGCCTTGACGGAAACAATCTTGACGGAAGGGACACCCCGCGGCAGAAGCACTTGAGTCCTTTACATACCGACCCCAGCGTCGCTGGTCCGGGCACGTGCACACTGTCCGCCCAGTGCGGCGCCGACCGACACGAAATCTGGAATCGACACCGATTGTGGAACCCTATGCCAGTGTAGGTTCTCGTCCAACTTGTCAGTCGTGCAGCGCGTAGATCTGCGGCGTTCCAACTTCGTGTCAGTCAGAAATTCTCGCGAACTTGTCGGAATCCTCGATTCGGTCGGAATGCGGAGCGAAGCGCCGGATGACGGTCGGCTACTGGCGACGTACCGGCTAGATCCCGTCAGATGGATCGAGAACGGGCACACCTGGGTGAAGTCGTGTTTGTAGCGTGGCCAGACTTTCGACGGGAAGTTCAGTGTCGTGCAGAGCAACTGCCCAGTCGAAGTCTGCGGTGGACCATCGATGAACCGGTCCCGCCCACCTCAACTCCCACGGCTGGGATGAGCGTGGGCGGCGAGCCAGGGATCCGGTGATCATCTGCCTTCCCAGGCTGGCTTCGAACGCGCCGGTGTGCTCGTCGAAGGTGTGAACGTAGTCCACGTTCACGTCCGCGACGACCGCGACCTGCAAAGGCTCCGCGGTCACGTGCGTGCGGAACCAGTCGAGACGTTGGGCCCGTCGATCGTGATGCTCGGCGAGTTGGCGGCGGCGCTCGTCCTCGGCGGAGTCTGCGGCACCGTTCCAGACGAACAACGCGTCGTCGAACACCTCGCCTACAGTCAGCTCCACCCATTCCTCCACCAGGCCGGCTCCGTCGCTGCGTTGCTGAAGCACCAGTCCGGTGGCCTGATCGACGACCATCTGCATCGGGTGGGATTTGTGCGGTGGTGGCGCCAACTCGAATGTCCAGGCCGGGCGGTCGAGGAAGAGTGTCGTTGCGATCTGGCCGACGGGGTGGGTGAAGTCGTCGCCGACCCAGTGGGCGGCGGGCCGGCGGGCGAGCAGATCGGTGCCATTGCCCCGAAATTGCAACGTTTCGACCGGGGCAGCGAGCGGAAGATCCCGGTTCGGCCGGAATCGCCAGCACGTGGTGCCGTCACACAACAACACCACAGTGCCGTCCGGCTCCTCGATGCGGACACGCATTCCATCGCGCCACACTCGTATCTCAGTCGCGTCGACACCGCCGCCGGCGAGGGTCGGCGGCACCTGGTTTCCGATCGTCGTCCACCCGACCTTGTTGCGTGGACGGTTGTCTTGGTCCACGCTGCGCACAATTCCACGGATCGAAAAATCAGGACCGTGCACCATCTGCACCAGCACTTGCACCCACGGTATCGACTCCACTTTGGCCACCTCCCCGCCTGTCACGTTAGCGGCCACAGAGCCCCTTCCGGTCGCATCCCACCGTTCCGGCCGAGGACCGAGGACCGGTCGTCGATAATTACCCGATCGGGGACAGTCATCCCCCGACGTTCGCCGGTCTCGGGGGGACCTCAACCGGCGCTCCGATGGGGATCTGCCGCAGCGAGGGTCGTCGCGTCAGGAGTGCCTGAGTCCTGCACGTACCTGACCTCAACCTCGCTGGCCGGGGCACTTTACGGTGTGCGCCCGAGTGACATGAACCTTGGAAAATGACACGTTCCCGAGGAACCTACAAAAAGTGTAGGTTCCACTGCTCGGTGTCACTTCTCTGTGCATCCGATCTGCGTGTTCTCAACATCGTGTCAGTGCCTGATTTTCACGAGCTTGTCGGAATCTTCAGCCCAGTCGCAATCCCGTTAGCGGATCGTCAAGCGGTCTTGATCGGACCTAGTCAGGGTGCGCACCCACCTAGGCTCAAGGTATGACCCGCAGAGGTGTGTTCGATCCGACCGACCGCGATCTGTTCAACGAGCAGCGACAACGCTTCGACTGGAGCCTCCTGCAAAACGGCAACGTGTACCGGTATGACAACGCATTCCAACTCGACAGCGCTTGCACCCGCCTGACGGATCTCGGATACCTCGTACACCGCATCGACGCCCATCCGTGGACGTCCGTCGAGGACATGCACACCGCATTCGCGGAGACGATGTCCTTTCCCTCCTACTATGGCCGCAACCTCGACGCCCTCAATGACGTGCTATCCGACGTCGCCAGGTTCGACTACGGCAGCGATCCCGCCAGCTCTGGCACCGTCCTCGCGATCGCCGGATATGACACCCTCGCCGAAATGGACCGGCGCACCGCCGGCGTAGTTCTCGACATCTTCGCGGTTCAAGCACGCTTAGCCGCGCTCTATGCGCACCCGATGCTGTGCCTCGTCGAATCCACTGTCACCGATTACCCCGCAGTCGGTGGCCGCCCGGTCTCTTTCGGCAGCGTCTGGGATGTCGAGCCGGACCCGCCGGCGCCGTTCCAGGACGGGGATCTTGTCGAGAATGTCTTGCAGTGAACCGTCTCGGGTTTCTTGCCGCTCCTATATCGGTGACGGCTCCGGTTGTGGAGTCGACAGGTGAGCGTAGTACGCCGCCTCGAATTCATCCGGCGGGACGTATCCGAGACGGCTGTGCAGGCGACTGCGATTGAACCAGTCGACCCACTCCATCGTGGCGTACTCGACGTCCTCGACGGACTTGTAGGGACCCGGATGGAACGGGTTTCCCAGTAGTGCCCCATAGAGTGGTGTAACTCGGTGGCCGAGATCGTCTGCGATTCCGTGTTGTGCACGGGTGTAGAGCGGCCACCGTGTGATCCTTCGAGTCAACCTTCTACCGAATCCTCGAACGGAGTCATCACGATGACCGCACCTCATATTGTCGACCCTGCAGGCCTGCTTGGCCAAGCCCTCGCCGACGCGTCGCCGGATCTGATGCGCGAGCTACTGCAGACCATGATCAACGCATTGCTCTCCGCCGATGCCGACGCCGTGTGCGGCGCCGAGTGGAACGCCCGCTCGGAACAGCGCACCAACCACCGCAACGGCTACCGCCACCGGCCCCTGGATACCCGGGTCGGCACCGTCGACGTCGCCGTCCCGAAGCTGCGCTCGGGCAGCTACTTCCCCGAGTGGCTGCTCGAGCGCCGCAAGCGAGCCGAGTCCGCGCTGATCACCGTCGTAGCCGACTGCTATCTGGCCGGGGTGTCTACCCGCCGGATGGACAAGCTGGTCAAGACCCTGGGTATCGACTCGCTGTCCAAGTCGCAGGTCTCACGCATGGCCCAGGACCTGGACGAGCAGGTCGCCGCGTTCCGGCACCGCCGCCTGGACGAGGCCGGGCCGTTCACCTTCGTCACCGCCGATGCGTTGACGATCAAGGTCCGCGAGAACAAGCAGGTCGTCAAGGCTTCCGTGCTGCTGGCCACCGGCGTCAACGGCGACGGCCACCGCGAGGTGCTGGGCATACAGGTCGCCACCAGTGAGACCACGGCCTCGTGGAACACCTTCTTCGCCGACCTGGTTGCCCGCGGCCTGGGCGGGGTGCGGCTGGTGACCTCCGATGCCCACGCCGGGCTCATCGAGGCGATCGCGGCGAACCTGCCCGGCGCCGCGTGGCAACGCTGCCGCACCCACTACTCGGCGAACCTCATGGCCGTGTGCCCCAAGTCCATGTGGCCGGCCGTGAAGGCGATGCTGCACAGCGTCTACGACCAGCCCACCGCGGAGGCGGTCAACGCGCAATTCGACCGGCTGCTGGAGTACGCCGAGCACCGGCTGCCCGAGGTCGCCGACCACCTCGGCGACGCCCGCGAAGACCTGCTCGCCTTCACCGCATTTCCCGACGACGTGTGGCGACAGATCTGGTCCAACAACCCCAGCTCGGTTAACCGGCCCTCCCACGACACGATCACGGTTGCAGCGTGAGGTCCTGAGCCGACGACCGGTTGAGGCGCATGCTGGCGGTGTCGGCTCCGATCGAAAGGCGGCGGACAATGACCGTTCGGGTGCGCATCAGCAGCAACGGGCATGTGATCGACGGCCAATGGGAAGGATGCGCAGCAGCAAACGCGTTCCTGACGCATCTGGCCGGACGCGGATTCAGTTCGGCAACGGTGCGGGCATATGCGTTCGACGTGCTCAATCTGGCCCGATTCCTGCTCGATCGCGACCTCACGGTGGCTGCGGTGACGCCGGTGACGGTGTTCGAGTGGGTCGACTGGCAGAACGTGCACCGCAAACCCCGCCCAGGCATGGCGACACGAGGTGATCGGGGCACTGCGGCATCGACGATCAACCGACGAGTCGCGGCGATACGCGCATTGTTCGAATACCTGGTGATGACCGGGATACGCACCGAAAATCCGGTGCCCTCACCGCGGCGCGGACAGGGACTGCGACCACCAGCGCGAGGACTGCTCGGACACCTCGGGCCGGGCCGACCCCGAGCCGGAGGCAGGCTGGTACGCCAACCGCGGCTACTGCCCGAGTCCCTCGACGCCGACGCGATCGAGCAGTTTGCGGCGTCGCTGCGCACCCATCGGGATCGAGCGATGTTGTGGGCGATGCTGTTCGGCGGGCTGCGCAACGCCGAGGTGCGATCCCTGCGGTTGGCAGACGTCGATTTCGGCCAGCGACGACTCCGGGTGCTCGGCAAAGGCTGCAAGGAACGGGTGGTGCCGGTCGATGCGGTGTTCTTCACCGAACTGTCGGCCTATCTGCGCCTCGAACGGCCACCGGGGTTGGCGACCGAGGAGTGTTTCGTGGTGCTGCGCGGCCCCACCGCGGGGGCGCCGGTGACCGAGGCGGGACTGCGGTCGCTGTTCCGGCGGCACCGGGACCTCTCCGGTGCGACGAGGGTGCGTCCGCACCGATTGCGCCACACCTACGGCACCGAACTCGCTGCCGCCGGAATCGATCTGATGGTGCTGCGAGAATTGATGGGGCATGTGTCTCCGGACACCACTGCCGAATATGTGCATTTGTCGGTCGAGCAGCTCGCCGCCGAATACGGCGCGGCCCGCGCCAGTCTCGCCGGAACACGACAATGAGCACCGCGGTGGTTGCGACGGTCGTCCTGCCGGCCGGACCGGGTGCGGTGCTCACCGACTACCTCGAGCACGTCGCCAGCCTCGGGCTCAGCGACAGGTCGGTGCGCGCTCGCACCCTCATCGCGACCACCTTCCTCACCACGCATCCGGACTTGCGGGACTGGATGACCCGACCCGCTGCCGACCGGCTGGCCGAACTACGCCGCACCGGGGCCTGGCCACTGCTGTGTCACCTCATCGGACGCGGCAACCTGCGGCTCGACCTCGAACTCGCGGCCGTCAAGAACCTCACCGGACTCGGCCGGGCCGTCGAGGACCGCGACCCGGACGGGTTCGCCGCGGTCCGGGCCGCCGGCCTGGTTTTGGGGTGGACACCGCAATGGGTCGAGACCGTCCTCGGCGAGTGCCTGGCGGTGCTGCTCGCCTGGCACGGCGGTTCCGTCAGCGGTGTGAGCGCCGAGACCGTCGGCGAGTTCGACGCCGCATTGGCTGCCACACAGTCAATCCCGGATACATCGAAACGCGCCTACCGCAACCGTATCGCGGGACTGCGACAAATGCTGTTTCAGGCCCGCATCGTCGACACCCCACCACGGCGCCGACCGTGGGCCCGCACCTACGCCCAACGCTTCGCCGACGCCCCGATGGCCGATCCGATCCGCGAGGCCCTGTTGCGTTACGTCACCGTCCGGGCATCGGTGCTCCGCCCGAAATCGGCCGAATCGCTGATCAACGACCTGCTGCCGTTCGCGGACTACCTCACCACCAACCATCCCGAGGTCACCTCCCTCGAGGATCTCGACCGCAGTCACATCGAGGGCTTCCTCGTCTGGAATCGCACCCGCACCTGGCGTGGGCAACGCGCCGCTGCCGGGGCCGGGCGCATCATCTCCAAGGCCGTGATCCAATCGACGGTACTGAGCGTGCGCAACCTGCTCGAGGACATCACCGAATGGGGCTGGGAGCAGGCCCCACCGCGCCGTCTGGTCTTCGCCGCCGACGTCCCGAAACTCGACCAACCGCTTCCGCGGGCATTGCCGCCCGACATCGATGCTGCGGTGATGAATGCGGTTTCCCAGCTGGATGATTCGTTCGCTCGTATCGGGTTGACGGTGCTGCGCGGAGCCGGTCTGCGGGTCGGGGAGCTACTGGATCTCGAGCTCGGCAGCGTCATCGATTACGGCCCGGCCGGGACCTGGCTCAAGGTTCCGTTGGGCAAGCTCGCCACCGAACGCATGGTCCCGCTCTCGGCGACCACTATCGCCGCGTTGGACGAGTGGACCGGCGGGCGTGGTATCTGTCGGCCATTGCCGCATCCCCGCACCGGAGAGTTGACCGATTTCCTGTTCGTCGCACACGGCCGCCGTCTCAGCCAGACCCGGCTGCGCAACGGTCTGCTCGCTGCCGTCGAGGCTTGCGGACTGCGTGGGGCCGGGGGTGCGCCGTTGGTGGTGACCCCGCATCAGCTGCGGCATACTTGGGCCACCGAACTCGCCAACGCCGGGATGAGCCTGCAGGCGTTGATGGCGTTGCTCGGGCATGTCACTCCGCAGATGACTTTGCGTTACGCCACTTTGGCTTCACCGACGTTGCGGGATGCCTATGACCAGGCGATGGGCAAGATGCGGCGGCGGTTCACGCTCACTCCGGTCGGCAAACCGATCGTCCCCGACGCGGTGAGTTGGCTCGGCAGTGAGATGCTCAAAACGCGTGTTGCCCACGGTTACTGTTCCCGTCACGAGAGCGCGGGTGCGTGTCCCTATGCCAACATCTGCGAGACCTGCGACAACTTCGTCACCGGACCTGAGTTCCGCGGCGCGCTCGAGGCGCAACGCACCGACATCCAGGCTCTCGAGGTCGATGCTCGTGACCGTGGATGGCCCGATGAAGCTGCCCGGCATCATCGTGTCGCTGAGGCGTTGACCGACCACTTGCAGCGTCTCGATCGCTGATTCGATGTGAGATCAGGGTTGATCTCATCCCTGAGGGCCGGATAACCGAGCGGCTCAACCGCGAGATCCGCCGCCGCACCGACGTCGTGGGCATCTTCCCCAACCGGGATGCCATCGTCCGCCTCATCGGCGCCGTCCTGGCCGAGCAGACCGACGAATGGGCCGAAGGCCGCCGATACCTCGGCCTAGAAGTGCTCAGCCGCTGCCGGCTCACCCTGACCACCAACACCGACACCAGCCAGGCGACGGAGGTGAGCACCGATGAACTGATGCAACTACCCGCCTGACCACCAACGAAGGATCAAAAACGAGTTACACCACTACCAGGGGCTTGACCGGTTTCCCTTGGCGATCATTTCGGTCTTGAACAACCCGATCGTGCTCTCGGCCAGAGCGTTGTCGTATGCGTCTCCGACGCTGCCGACCGACGCGGCAATACCCTCCAGCACAAGGGTTTCCGCGAAAGCAATGGAAGTGTACTGACTGCCGGCATCGCTATGGTGGATCAACCCTGAGCCGACCGGGTGGCCCGTGTGGTCACGTCGCCACAGTGCCATCTTCAAGGCGGTGGTGACCATCGCGGTGTCTTTGACGGTGGCGGCATGCCAGCCGACGATCGCCCGCGAGAAGCAGTCGATCACGAACGCGACATAGACGAACCCCGCCCAGGTGCGGCAATAGGTGAAGTCGGTGACCCACTTCCGATTCGGAACCTCGGCGGTGAAATCACGATCGACCAGGTCAGGGGCGCGTCGACTGTCCGAGCCGCCGGGCATGGTGGTGCGGTGCCGACGGCCCCGGACCGCTCCGGACAGCCCTTCATCGCGCATCAACCGGTCGACGGTGCATGCCGCGACGTCGTGGCCGTGTCTGCGCAGGTGCACGGTCATCTTTCGGCGACCGTAGAGACCTTCGGCGGTGCCGACGGTCTCACGCAGAGCGTTCGTCAGATGTGCATCGGCGACGGTCCGGCGGGACGGAGGAGCGGTTTCCAGTTCCGATACGTGCGTGGGGCGACCTTGACGCCACGCTCGGTGAGCACGGCGCAGATCGACTCGACCCGGTGTCCTTGTGCACGCATCTGGTCGATGAACTGGCAGATCAGCGGCGGCGAGGGTCGAGCTCCCTCGCGAAGAAAATCGAGGCCGATTTCAAGATCTCGTTGGCCTCACGGAGGTCTCGGATTTCGCGTTCGAGCTCTTTGATTCGTTGCTGCTCGGCGGTGGTCACGCCGGGTGTCTTGTCGGCATCGATCAGAGCCTGGCGGGTCCAGGTGCGCAGCGACTCGACACCGACGCCGAGCTTCGGGGCGATGGCTTTGCACGCCGCGAACGGCGAAGAATATTCGTCGAGGTGGTCGAGGACCATCTTCACCGCTCGTTCACGTTGTTCGGCGGGGTAACGCTTGGACATGATGTGCATCCTCCTCAAGAAAGGAGGCGGCATCAAACCCGAGACGGTTCATACCCTGTCATTCCTGTAGGGGGGATAACGAAGAGGATTGTTACATCCCACCCCGACATCTTGTCGAGGACTTCTGTGGGATGACCGTGTCGCGACTGGAGCGAGGCACTCGGCCACGGGCTGAACAGGGAGGCACAAGGTTGTCGGTGAGAACCGATCTGCGAGCAGGCAGCTGTTCCGGGACCCGCGACGGCGGGGCGTATCGCTGTGGCCGGAGGGTTACGCCACGGAGGTGAAGCTGCAGTAGTCGGGGGGTCAGGAACGTGCGACGTAGGTATGGCGTTGCGGGACGTAGTCCAGCCGGCCGTGGAAGGCGCGTGGGCTGCAACTGAGCAGCGCCTTGATCTTCTCTCGCATCGACTGGTACTGGTCCAGTGGAGGTTTCTCGCGGAAGACAAGACGTTCGGCGCCGAGCTTCTTGGCATCGATCTTCGGGTGCGCGAATACCTCGCTCCATTGCCGATTGCCTACGTCATGGCGCACAACGTAGGTAGCGTGGCGGCCCGCAGCTGGGCTGATGGCGACCGCGTGGTCGCCGATCTTGCTGCTGATGACGAGCACCAAGTAGTCCTCGTTGATGTTGTCGCCGGTGTCGTAGACGTGTCCGGTGTCGGAGGTGCCGCGGTAGATGGTGCATCGTTTGGCGCCGTAGTGTGCGACGAGCTCGTCGATGATGTCGGTTCGTCGTGGGTCGAAGGTCGGGGTGTTCGCAGTGGACTGTCGTCGGTGGAAAGCCTGTCGCTCGGATACGAAACGGCGAGTCGAGGTCCCTTCGGGTAGGACGGTGAAGGTAAGTCGTGCTCCGATCGGGGTGGTTGGTGGCGTCGGGGGTTGGGTGTGGCCGAGCATCTCATAGCCGCCGAAGTACAACTGGGCGAATTGTCGTCGGGAGTTGGCTTGCAATGCGGTCCACTTTTCGGGGGGATAGTTGCGTAGCGCGTGTAGTTCGTTCATCAGTGCATGCACCTCGTCGACCGCGGAGCGCAATTGTTGATCGTCCTGGTGACGGCCGTGGCTTGTGATGAGTCGATCCGCGCGGTCGGTGAGGTCGGTGAGGCGGCGGCACAGGGTAGTCAGAATCGGGTTCGTTCCGGCAGGTAGGACGAAGGCGAGGGGCAGGAGCTCGTGTGCTGTCGTGATCGCCAGGCGAAGTCGCTGGTCGAGAGAGTGACCACTGCGATCGACTCGGTCATTGAAGCGTGTGTCCTCCTCGCGGAAGGCTTCTAAGGCGCGGTGAGTGTCGAAGAGAAAGTGTCCATGTTTGTCGATGAGTCGACGGATCCGTATGGCGGCTTCGCGTGCTTGGTCCCCGGCTGCTGGCATCCGTCCGGTGTTGTCGACCCATTCTCGGCTCAGGCGAGTGCGGAACCGGTGGCTGCGCCATGCGAGGTATCCGGGCTGCTGGTCGAGTAGGTCGGGGTCGAAGTCTCGCATGCACGCCTGACGTTCGTGCTTGATGGGGTTTGCCTCGCGCGGTAAGGGTGCTTTCGGTGCCGAGGCGGTGGCTTTGGTGGGCCCAGGGACTTTTCTGGTGGGGACGGTCACCGGCTTTGTGGGCCGTCGCCTGTTCGATGCTTGAGTCTTTCCGGAACGCGCCATGGGATCGTCGGTCTCCTGTCGTGCATGAGAGCGTTCCCGACGAAGGTAGCAATTTCCCTCGTCGGTCGGATCAACTGTGCATGAGCGGAACTCGATGGTGGCAGAGGTTCCCGGTGCCGAAATCCAGGAGAAGTGTCAACGGCACCTGAAAACTGACCCCTTTCCGGCAGGCAGGTTCAAGGGCGGATTCGAGCGGTCGTCGCAACACCGTCGGTTCATGGTGCCAGACTTTCGGCGAAAACTTTCGCCGGTGTTCGCCAGTCGAGACTCTTGCGTGGCCGGTTGTTGAGACGATCTTCCACCTCACGCAGGGTCTCGCCGTCGTGAACGGACAGATCGGTGCCCTTGGGGAAATACTGCCGGAGCAAGCCATTGGTGTTTTCGTTGGTGCCACGCAACCACGGTGAGGCTGGATGCGCGAAGTAGACGCCTTCGGCGAACAGATGACCGAACAGATCATGACGTGCCATCTCAGAACCCTGGTCCCAGGTCATGGTCCAGCGCGCCTGCTCGGGAATCTGCTGGAAGAGCGCACCCAGTGCCTTGGCGAACGGTTCAGCGCGGTGTCCGCCCGGTAGATGCAGGAGCCGGACATAACGGCTGCGCCGCTCGACGAGCGTACCGATCGAGGACCTGCCCGACCGGCCGACGATCAGATCCCCCTCCCAATCGCCAGTCCTACAGCGGGTTTCGACCACAGCGGGACGCCTGTCGATCGACTGGGACGGGGTGATGAACCCGGATCCGGCGTTCGTCGGCCCGACGCCGGCGGCGCCGCAGCGGACGTCTGGTGCGGAGCTTGGTGGTCAACGTGCGGCACAAACCGGACCGGCCGCTGTTGTACAGCGCCTGGTAGATGGTTTCGTGGCACACGTGCCAGCCGGGACGGTCGAGATATTCGGCCCGCAGCCATGCGGCGATCTGTTCCGGGCTCCACTCGATCTCGAGTTTGTCCTGTACCGTCGCCCGAAGATCCGGGTCGTCGAGCAGACGTCCCCGGCGGGGCCGGAGGGAGCGTCCAGTAGCGCGGGCGTGTGCCAAGGTCGCGTCATAGCCGCCGCGATCGTGCGGAAAGGTGTTGCGCTGCAGTTCACGACTGACCGTCGACGCTGATCGGCCCAAACGCCGGGCCACCTCGCGGATCGGGTGACCAGCAGCTCGCAGTGTGGCGATGCGCTGGCGTTCGAGCAGGCTCAGATACCGGGTCGATCGCGCCTCGTCGGCCAACCGTTCCGGAGGAATCCCGCCGCACTCCGCCCGCCACCGGTAGCCGGTCTTGCGTCCGATTCCGAGCTGTCGGCATGCCTCGACGCTGCTGACACCGCCGGCCAACAGTGCCCAGTACCGCGTCTCCAGCTCGAGTCGCCGTTTTCGCCCTCTTCGTCCCAGTCGCACACCTCTCTTCTATCAGGGGTGTTGCGACCAATACTTGAACCTGCCTGCCGTGCCGTGTGTCAGCGGTCATGTAATTCCCCAGGTTGAGGGGTCGACCCGTCACGTAATTCCTCACCCGGCCGTCACGTAATTCCCCACCCTCGGGGCGTGTCGGCCGGGGTGTGGGTGCTGCTGCAGGTTCGCTTCTTCCCAAGGTCCACCGAGGGCCTGGGAAGGGGCCCGACGGTGGCAAGGAGAACGTGGACGATGACCGATCTGATGGAGTTGTTCCGGCATTGGCATGCCGGCCGCTCCCAGGTGCAGATCTCGACAGCCCTGGGACTCGACCGCAAAACCATCCGCAAGTACTTGGCCCCGGCGCTGGCGGCGGGACTGACCCCTGGCGACGGCGACAAGTTCGACGAGAACCTGTGGCGCGAGTTGATCACGTCCTGGTTCCCGGAAGTGGTGGACCCGACGGCACGGGCGGTGACCTGGCCGGCGATCGCCGCCCACCACACCTGGATCGAGGGCCAACTCGACGAGTCGGTGACCGTGGCGACGATCGCTCAACGCCTGCGCGACGACCACGGTGTCCCGGTGTCGGAATCGACCGTGCGGCGATATATCGCAACACGATTCGCCGAACGGGTCGCGGCGTCGAAAGCAACCTTTCCCCGCGGCCCGGTTCCGCCGGGCGACGAGGGCCAGGTCGACTACGGCAAGTTGGGGATGTGGCGCGATCCGGCGACGGATCGGCGGGTGGCGGTATGGGCGTTCGCGATGATCCTGGCGTGTTCGCGGATGCTGTTCGTCCAACCGGTGCTGCGGATGGATCAAACCTCGTGGTGCGCTTCGCATGTGGCCGCGTTCGAGTTCTTCGGCGGCGCTCCGGCGCGGATGGTGTGTGACAACCTCAAAACCGGGGTGGACCGCCCCGATCTCTACGATCCGCAGATCAACCGGGCCTATGCCGAACTCGCCGACTTCTATCAGGTGCTCATCGATCCGGCCCGGGCCGGCAAACCCAAGGACAAACCACGCATCGAACGGCCCATGCCCTATATCCGGGACTCGTTCTTCCGGGGCCGCGAGTTCACCTCGCTGACGCAGATGCAGGCCGCCGCACTGGCATGGTGCACCGACGTCTACGGCCGGCATCAGCATCGCGGTCTCGGTGGTGCGCACCCGGCGGTGGTGTTCGACGCCGTCGAAAAGCACACCCTGACGCCGTTGCCGCCCAGGAGGTTCGAGCCGGTGGTCTACTCCACCGGCAAACTCGCCCCGGACTGTCACGTCAAGGCCGGCAAGGCGTTGTATTCGGCGCCGTGGCAGCTGATCGGCCGACGATTGCTGGTGCGCACCGCCGGGGATGTGGTGCAGATCTTCCACGACGAGCAGGTCGTGGCCACCCATGTGCGCCGCCTGTCCGGGAGAGCGACCAATCCCGAGCATTATCCGCCGGAGAAGACCGCGTTCACGTTGCAGACGGTGGTGTGGTGCCGGGTCCAGGCCGAGCAGATCGGACCCGGCGCGGTCGCGATCGTCGACGAATTGTCCCAGGTCAACGCGATCCATCGACTGCGATCGATCCAGGGCATCATCCGGCTGCGGTCGCGTTACGACGATGCCCGCATCGATGCGGCCTGCGCCCGTGCCCTCGAGGTCGGTGATCCGCGTTATCGCACGGTCAAGGGCATCCTCGTCGCCGGCACCGAACACGACGGCCAGGACGTCGCCGATGCCGGGGTCACCGCGCCGGCGTTGTTGCGCGGGCCGGCCGCGTTCGACACCGAACGATCCGCTTGATCCGTTCATATCGCCAGAAATATTGAACTGCAATTACTTTCACTAGATGCTGTGAGGACACCTGTCATGACCATCCATGATCCCAGCCTGCGGGCTGCGTTGAAAACCTTGAAGCTGACCGGCATGCTCGACACCCTCGACGCGCGCCTGGCGCAAACCCGCGACGGGCAGCTCGGGCACCTCGAGTTCCTGCAGGTGCTCTGCGAGGACGAGATCGCCCGCCGCGAAACCGCCGCCTTGGCCCGGCGGGTGCGCCGGGCCAAGTTCGAGCAGCAGGCCACCTTCGAGGACTTCGACTTCACCGCCAACCCGAAGCTCCCGGCCGCGATGCTGCGGGATCTCGCTGCGCTGCGGTGGCTCGACGCCGGCGAGTCGGTGATCCTCTACGGACCCGTCGGCGTCGGCAAAACCCATGTGGCACAAGCGCTAGGGCATCATGTGGCCCGACGCGGCGGGGACGTGCGGTTCGTCAAGTGTTCCCGGATGCTCGCCGATCTGGCCGGTGGACACGCCGACCGCACCATCGGCCAACGGATGCGCGAATACACCCGGCCGCTGGTGTTGATCATCGACGACTTCGCGATGCGCGAGCACACCACCACCCAGTCCGATGATCTCTACGATCTGGTATCCGACCGGGCGATCGCCGGCAAGCCGTTGGTTCTGACGAGCAACCGGGCCCCGAAAGACTGGTATCCGCTGTTCCCGAATCCGGTCGTGGCCGAGTCCCTGCTCGATCGGTTGATCAACACCAGCCACCAGATCCTGATGGACGGCCCGTCCTACCGGCCACGCAAACGCCCCGGGAACCGCACCGCGGCCGCGAACTGAACCAACCCGGGCACCGGCCCGGCTACCCTCGACTCAGCACACCCGGACATGGGGAATTCCATGACGGAAACCCCTGGGGAATTACGCGACGGTCGACAGCCGTGTTCAGTTTTCACGTGCCGTCGACAAGAAGTGGCGTAGGGAGTGCATGCAACGGTAGCTGTAGGCCCCGGCTTCGAGAGCGGGACGCTGTCAGAGTTCGCGAGCGCGGATCTACCGCTGGTGACTGTGCCCCCGGTGGGGGGCTTGTAGACGGTGCGGGGCAATAAACTACCGAGTCACTGCCGGTTGGTCGGTGGGACTGCTTTGAGGCGAGAATAGGGGAGCACATATGGGGACGGCCGACATCGGACCGGGGTCACAAGTTCGATTGGTGGCTCGGCCAGAGGTCATCGGTGTTGTCACCGGGTCCCGCGAGATCGCCGGCGAGCTGCGATTCGACGTGTTTCACGACAATGCCGTGCATGGATATTTCGCGTCACAGATTGAACCGATCTCTGCCGAGTCAGCACCGCAGATCCTCTCAGCTGCGGCGTTGCGTGCCGGACTGACCTCGACGTTGCTCCTCGAGAAGAACACGGGATACCTGCATGCCCGTAACGTCGGACGTATCGACTACGAGCCCTATCAGTTCCGACCTGTGCTGAAAATCGTCCAAGCCGACCGGCCTCGCATCCTCATCGCCGATGATGTCGGGGTAGGTAAGACGATCGAAGCGTGTCTGATCCTCAAGGAACTGCAGGCACGGCAACGAGCTCATTCGGTGCTGGTCATCTGCCCGAAGCCGCTGGTCGTCGACGAGAAGTGGCGTAACGAACTCAAGCGCTTCGATGAAGACTTCGTGCACCTCGACACCGCCTCGTTGCGGTTCTGCCTCGAGGAAACATTGCGTGAAGGGGAGTGGCCGTCACGATTCGCGAAGGCGATCCTGCCGTACTCCCTGCTCGACCAGCGTCTTCTTGTAGGCAGCGAGGTACCGGGCGGGCCTCGACGTGTTGGTTTGGCCGACCTGGCGCCGGGCCCGCACTTCGATCTGGTGATTGTCGACGAGGCACACCATATTCGAAACCGTTCCACCTACGCCTATCAGAATGTTCGTCGTCTGACCGAGTCGGCGAATGCTGTGGTCCTGTTGTCGGCGACGCCGCTTCAGACGGACAGCCAGGATCTCTTCACGTTGGTGAACTTGCTTCGCGACGAGCTTGTCCCGACCGAGCGGGACTTTGTGCAGATGTTGGAGCCGAACCACTTTCTCTATGAGGCTGTCGAGGCAGCGCGCGGTGGAGACGAGCAGTGGCAGCCGGAGGTTCGACGGGCGCTGGACGGTGCTTTGTCGACGTCATGGGGTCGCCAGGTGATGACTGTCGATCCTCGGGTGGCGCAGGTGCGCGATCTTCTCGCATCCGATCCGGCAGATTCGCGGGCGCGTCTGCGAGTGGTCCGCACGTTGGAGGACCTCAACACGTTCTCGTCGATTGTCACCCGTACGCGGCGTCGCGATATCGGTACCTTCACCACCCGTAAGCCCAGTGCGCCGGTGGTCGCGTTTACTGCGGAGCAAGAAGCCGTCTATGACGCTGTTCTCGAGGTTGGGCGTCGGATCACTCAGCTGCAGGCGCCGGGGATGCCGGTGGAGTTCTTGATGTCGATGCTTCGGCGTCAGGCGGCGAGTTCGATCAGCGGTTTGGCGCCGTTGGTGGCTCAAGTGCTCGAGAACCGCTTGGACAAGCTCGACATGTATGAGTTGAACGATGATGCGCCGGACGTGCCGGCGCCGGTTCTTGATGGTCTCCGACAGCAGATCGGTGAGATCGGGCGGATGGCTGCACGTCTGGAAGGACTACCGGATCCGAAGGTTGAGGTCCTCCGCGGGATTGTGGAGGACAAGCAAGGGTCGAGCAACAACAAGGTGCTGGTGTTCAGCACTTTCCGTCATACCCTGCGATATCTCGAGGAGCAGACGCGACAGTGGGGGGTGCGAGTTGCGGTCGTGCACGGAGCGGTGCCCGATGGAGATCGGCACATGCTGCGTCGTCGGTTCAAGCTGCCCCAGTCCGACCCCGACGCGATCGACGTGATGCTGTGCTCGGAGGTGGGCACGGAAGGCTTGGACTATCAGTTCTGCGACATGTTGGTCAACTACGACATTCCCTGGAATCCGATGCGGATCGAGCAACGGATCGGGCGCATCGACCGACGGGGCCAGCAGAGCGAGTCCGTGGCGATCATCAACATTTTGACCGAGGGGACGATCGAAGCAGAGATCTACCAGCGTTGTCTTTCACGCATCGGAGTGTTCCATCGGGCGCTCGGCGGCAGCGAGAAGATCCTGGGTGATCTGACGTCAGAGCTACGTAGGATCGCTGAGGATCTGAGTTTGTCCGATACAGACAGGAAGGAGCGGCTTCGTCAGCTTGCAGACAACGAGGTCGCGCGGGTTCAGGAATTGGAGCGACTGGAGGACCAGCAAAGTGCACTGCTCGGGTTGAGCACCGAGTCGTTCGAGTCGCGGGTCTCCGAGGCAAGTACCGAATGGCTTTCCGAAGACAAGATCCGGGATCTGGTGCGTCTGTACTTTGAAGACTCCATTGGTCGGCGTATCGCACTCAAAGCCGGCAAAGTGGCGGTGGTGCGTCTGGACGACGAAGCAGTCGCTCGGGTGACGGACGATCTCCAATCTGTGTGTGGCGGCGATCCTCGGCTCGAGCGAGTGTTACGGCGCCGACCGGCGCAGCTGCGCCTTACCGCAGATTCGGAACTTGCAGTTGACGACGACACGGTCGAACTGCTCGGAACGACTCATCCTCTGGTGCTGGTGACAGCTCGCCATGCAGCGTTGACGCGGCCGGCGATGTCGTCTTTGAGGGTCCGCACAGACCTGGTTGCTCCTGGTCGGTACCCGGTGGCTGTCCACGGCTGGACGCGGTTGGATTCGCGCGACACCCTGACGCTGCGCTACATCAGTACCGATCCTGCCGTGGAGGAGATCGCCGACGTGCTGTTGACGAAGGCTGTCGACGGAGATCCCGACGCGGTAGTGGATGCACCGGGCTCCAAGATGCTGGAGCAGCGACACCATCTTGAATGGAAGTCTGCCCGGGAGCGACATATTGCCCGTGCCCACGCCGCAGGCGAACAACGCGTTGCGTCGCTTCGAGCACAACGTGATCAACAACTACGGGTGCTCGAAGAGCACATCAAGAATGTTGAAGACCCCAAGATCGTGAAGATGCGCAGCAGTGAAATTTCCTCGGTGAGAGATAAATTCGATCGCCTCATCGCGGCGCAGGAGCGAGCGGTCACGGGTGCTGATCTGACGACTCGGCATTTGGCCGACGTTCTACTCGAGGTGGTGGCACCGTGACCGATTTCAGGGACTTGACCCAACTGCGTCGGGACTTGGTGGCGATTACGCAGGCGAACGGGTTCGAAGAGGGCTTGAGGACACTACTGGCCGACCTCTACCCGGACAACGCGCACTTCATCTACGAGCTACTGCAGAACGCTGAAGACGCAGGCGCTCATACAGTGAATTTCGATCTTCGCAACACCGGTCTGCGCGTCGAACACGATGGCAACCGCATGTTCGATCTCGGTGATATCGACTCGATCACCAGCATCGGTCATTCCACCAAAGCCAACGATGCCACACGCATCGGCAAGTTCGGCGTCGGATTCAAAGCGGTCTTCGCATACACAAGCACACCTGAGATTCGTTCAGGAGAAACCGCATTCGCTATCCACGATCTGTTCGTCCCCGTTCCGCTAGAGGGAAAGTCACGCGGCGGATGGACGACGTTCTGGTTCCCCTTCGATCGGGACGACAAACCTGCCGACATCGCGGTGATTGAGGTCGCCCGCGCTCTGCACGATCTAGCGCACTCGACCTTGCTGTTTCTCACGAACATCCGATCGATCGGCTACACGCTCGCCGATGGCAGCAAACGAGAACTTGTACGACAGTCTCTCGGGAATAACATTGCTCGGATCAAGAGTGTGCACGAGGAGCAGGATTCGACGTACTGGTATCGCCTCATCGGGGATGTAGACGTTGCCGGGTCGAAGTACTCGGTTGCAGCGGCGTTCGCTCTCGAACCCCACGCATCGAAAGACGCCGGCCCGAAGAATTTTTCGGTCAAGCCAACCGACGGGAAGGTGTTCATCTACTTCCCCGCCGCGAAGGAAACGTCGGGACTGAAGTTTCATATACACGCGCCCTTCGCCTCGACAGTGGCCAGAGACAGTGTTCGTGACGACCCGAACAACGACATCCTTGTAAGGGGCATTGCAACACTCGTGACCGCCGCGCTTCCCCAGATGCGCGACGCCGGGCTGATCACCAGCGATATGCTCGCGGCGCTGCCACACAGCAACGACCCATTGCCGAGTCGATATGCCGTCATCGGCGAGCAAGTCCGCGACGCGTTCAACACGCGCCCCCTCACCCCGACGGTAGACAACGGTATCTATGCGCCGGCTACGACTCTCTTCCGCGCTGAGGCACAGACCCGAGCGATCCTGTCAGTGGACGACGCAACCGCCCTTCGTGCACTTGGACACCATGAATCCACCCCGACCGCGAAAGGGTGGATCCCGGAACGAGAGGGTCGCGCTCGGGCGTTTCTCGCAGACCTCGACACGATCCTCTTCGACCGCTCGGTGTTGTCCGCAACGCTGACCCGCGTGGCCCATGCATATGTGCAGGTAGAGCGTTCGTCGGGCGATCAGGGCGCGGCCGATGCCCAGCAGACGGTGAACTGGTGGAATGACTGGATCGGTGCGAAGAGTGACTCGTGGTTACGCCGTTTCTACATGGCGCTTGAGGCTGTGATACCCAAACCTCGGGTTGGGTTCGGGTACGGGTACCGAGACGGCGGGGCCAGTGGCCCTGATGTTCTGCGTAGTGCGCCGTTGATCCGTGTCCAGGATGGTGAGGGTGTTCGTCATGTTCCCGGACTGGAGGCGTACATGCCTACTGTGCCCGGTCTCGAAGGCGACGGTCTGGTCGTCGATTCGCTCGCAGTGTTCGCCGAGGAGGACGATACCGACATCAACTTCCCTCTGCGAGACTTCTACTCGAGGGCGACGGTGAGGAAGTGGGACGCCAAAGCCCAGTTGGATACCCGCTTGTCGGCATACGGACAGATCCCACGGGCGATTACCGACGAGCACATCGCTGATCTGAAGGTCCTCGAGCAGCTCATTGCGGACAAGGCGGTAGCAGGCAGTGACTACTCCGGAACACCCCTTCTTCTCGCGGTACAGAGGAACGGCAGCCGATACTGGGCGAAACCTCGGGACGTCTTCGTGGACGAACCCTTCGCTTCGACCGGTCTCGCTGCCCTCTACGAATCGGACGAATACCAAGGCGTGCCGCCGGGACGCCTCGACCCCGAGTATGCACAGGTACTTGCGGACGCGTGCACCTTGGCGTGTGCGCTCGGAGCAGTGTCCCAGCTGCGTATCGCCGCAGCAGAGGCGAAGAAGAACCGTGAGTTCCGTCAGGTGTGGGTGGAACGAGAGAACCGCAAGTCATCGTCCACCGACTGGACGATCCCGCACTTCGACGCGATCCTGTCGTCCGATGATGAGACTCTGTTGCGGGGTCTATGGGAGCTTGTGGCTGCTTCGCCTGTTCAACATGCGAACGCGTCCTACCGAGCCAACGGGTCCAGCCCTATCCATACGATGAGATCCCAACTCCTACAGGCATTACAGACGACGGCGTGGATTCTGGACCGTGACGGGAACCTACGTAAGCCCGAAGACATTACTGCCGAGGAGCTGGCCGAAGGTCTCTCGGCTCCTTCGGATTCACCTCTGTTGGACCGGGCAGGGTTCGGTCGCAAAGCAGCGGTCAGTGCCCAAGAGCGCATACATGAGGCGGAGGTGGCGCGTAAGTACGGGTTCGAATCGTTCGAGGACTTCCGAAGGATTGCTGACGTGCGGAAGCGGGACCCGGACCGTTTCAAGAGCTTCCTTGACCATATCGAAGCGGAGCTCCGCCTCCCCGAGGAGCCGGCATCAGCACCTGAGCTTCGTGCCCAACGAGCAGCAGAGGCGTCCACTGATGCCCCGACGCGACGGTATGAACAGAAGCTTCGGTCGGTTCTTATCCAAGTGCCCGGCCACCGCAGTGATGCTCGAGGCTATCTGCGCCAGTTCTACACCAATGACGATGGCGTCATGATTTGCCAGGTGTGCTCCGAGGCGATGCCCTTCAAGATTGAGGGGCAGTACTACTTCGAAGCGGTGCAGTTCGTCGCAGACGGTCGACAGGATTTGCGAGAAAACCGTCTCGCCTTGTGTCCGACCTGCGCGGCCAAGTACCGACATGCTCAGAGCACAACCGACGGCGAGCGTCGCACTGCTTTGCTCAGCCAGCACATCGGATTCCGAGGAAGCGTGCTTGTACCTGTGGTCCTCGCCGAGGAAGATGCATTCGTCCGCTTCGTGGGCAAGCATGCCATCGACCTGCAAGCAGCGCTGGCGGTCCAGCGTGGTGACGTCGCAGGTTCGCCCAGCTCCGGACCAGCCCAGTCACGCTGAGACCACAGCGAACGGCAGGACACCAACCGGCTTGCCACGCGCTCGCCGAGGAGGCGGCGTAACGCTCGCTACAGATGTTGGAGAGTGTGTGAAGCGCCGATGCCATGCCGCTGAGGCTCGGTACCGGGGAGGCTGACGCGCCCCGCAGACGAGCCAAAGCTATGAACACCCCGCCGCGGTGATCCCCGATGGTCTCTAGTACGGGGGTAGGCCAATGAGCACGGCGTTGGGCGCCACGGTGGCAGGCAAAGCGTGAGGCCAATAGGTTGGGACATACCCTTCGGTGCCGTCGAGGGCGTAGAGGCGACGTACTCGTGTGGACCTGCTCCATGAGCTTCCCGGCGCTCGCGGTACAGGCTCCGCGCTGTCAGAAGCGCATCGGTAAACACGGAGAACTGATGTGATCGGAGGTGCGAGTTGTCGACCGACCCGAGAAGGGGAAATCCCAGTTGAACCGTCGCACTCGATTACAGATGGTGGTCGCCGCGTCCATGCTGGTCGCCTTGTCTGCGTGCAGCACTGACAACACCCCTTCCGCTGGGGACGACAGCGGTGTAAACACTGCTACGACGACGGTGGTGGACGCTCCAGATGTATGTGCCGGATCGACCGACTGCGTTGTCCTCGCCGAAACCGATATCGACGGTGACAGCCTGCCCGACACGGTGAGGCGAACAGGAGACGTCCTCGAGGTCCTGACTGCGACCGGGGCGCGGGCGCACACCTCTGCCACCTCAGCGGAGCGGTTGCAGAACCCGGACCTGCACACCGCCGGAGGATTCGTCGGAGTTCTCGACATCAATGGTCGGCCGGGTGACGAGATCGTCGTTGCCGATGAACTGCTGGATGGCTCTGGTCGTTACCAGGTGTTCACGTGGCAACGCGGTAACCTCGCGGTGATTTCGACCCCCATACCGCTGTACTCGGGTGACTGTCAAGTCCCGAGTTTTGTTGAGGCTGAGCGTGTGTTCAGTTCTCAGGCCGCAGAAGCGGCCGGCGGTTGTGCGTAGTAGGCGGTCTCGACCTCGGCTGGGGTGCGATAGTCGAGCATGCCGTGGACCCGTTCGGTATTGAACCAATGCACCCATTGCGCGGTGGCCGCTTCGACGTCCTCCCGGCCGGTCCAGGGACCGTCGAGGAAGATCAACTCGGCCTTGTACAGCGAGTTCAGCGCTTCGGCCATGGCATTATCGAACGAGTCGCCTTTCGATCCGACGGAGGCGACCGCGGCGGCCTGGTCCAGGGTCTGGGCGTAGCGCAGCGCTCGGTATTGCACGCCGCGGTCGCTGTGATGGACCAGTCCGGTGACGTCGCGGCCTGCGCGTCGTCGTGCCCACAGGCCCATCTTCAACGCGTCGAGCGCCAGGTCGGTGTACATCCGGGTCGAGGTCTGCCACCCGACGATCATGCGGGAGAACGCATCCAGGACGAACGCGACATAGACCCACCCGGACTGCGTCCGCACATACGTCAGATCGGCCACCCACAACTGGTTCGGCGCAGTGGCCGTGAAGTCTCGTTCGACGAGGTCACAGGGCTGATCGGTTTCCGGTGCCGGCTTCGTCGTGCGCGGCCATTTTCCGCGGACGGTGCCGCGGACACCGAGTTCGCGGCAGAGCCGCTCGATGGTGCAGCGGGCCACCTCGTGGCCTTCCCGGACCAGTTGGGCGTGGATCTTGCGGATTCCGTAGACCCGCATCCGTGGGTGGGAGTGGATGCGCATGATGTGTTCTTTGAGGACGGCATCGCGGCGTGCACGGGCGCTGGGTTCGCGACCTATGAAGGCGTAGTAGGTGCCCGGGGCGATCTTGACCTCGGTGTTCTCCGACAGAACGCGACAGATCGGTTCGATCCCCCAGCGGTGTTTGTGTTCGTCGATGAAGGCGACGATCACTTCAGTCGGCGGTCGAACTCCGCCTTCGCGAAAAAAGCTGTGGCAGAACGTAATATTTCCATCGACTGCCGTAGTTCGCGGTTCTCTTTCTCCAGACGGCGGATCCGTGCTTCGGCATCGACGGGCTCAGTGGGGAGCTCGTCGTCTTCGGCTTTGCGCACCCAGGTCCGCAGGGCTTCCTTGTGGACGCCGGTCTGCTCGGCGATCCGGTTGATGGCGCCGGTGCGGGTGTCGGGGTCGCGGCGGGCTTCGACGGCGAGTCGGGTCGCTCGCTCACGCAGTTCCTGAGGGTATTTGTAGTTCGCCATGTTGAGTCTGGGGTGATCCTTCCGGGATATCTGGCTCACCCTCAATGAAACCAGGGACGATTCACTGCGCGCATTCGACAGGCCGGTGTGATCGCCAGGATCATCGGTTCCTGCCACGCCGAGACGGTCGTCGCCAGCTTGCCGATCTCCGGGACCCGGCATGCCGCGCAGAACGTGTAGAACCGATACAGTCTGTCCCGGATCTCATGGCGAAGGCCACCACGATCGGTGCAGCGCAACACATCCCGCAGCAGTTCTTTGGCGATCCATGCCGCAGCGATGTCCCCGTGCGGATCCGCGGCGGTCAGCTTCTCGAACAGGGCCGATCGTTGCTCATCGGTTAGGCGCTCCGCGGCCCGCAACAACCGTCGTCGATTGATCCACTCGACATCACTCTTGCGGCCGCGCCGACCCCGCTCGGCCTGGTTGACCCTGCGCCGGACGGTATCGACCATCTCGTTCGCCTTCTTGACCACGTGGAACCGGTCCACCACCAGCTGCGCGTGCGGCAATGCCTCGCGCACCGCCTTCGCATACACCGTCGACATGTCGATCGCGACATGGATGATCTGTGCCTTCCATGCCTCGTCGCGGGCGTCGAGCCAGTCGATCACCACCGCCGAGGTGCGTCCGTTGACCTGCGCCAGCAACCCTTGATCGCCGGTCAGATCGACCAGTCCGGTGTCCCACCGATCCACCCACGACCGCACACCGGTGTCCGGATCGGTTTCCCATTTCGCCTTCCCGCGCCGGGTCTCATCGATCCCGAGCACCATCACCGCCTCAGGCTCGCCGGCCAGGGCGGCGTCGGCGACCACGACGAGGTGCTCGTGGACGGTGTGCCAGGCGCACCCGTAGTCGCCGGCGACCGCGGCGACCGACCGGTCCCCGTCGAGGACGGCGTCGACCAGCAGCGCCTTCGCTCGTGGCGTGACCCGTGCCCGGGACGGCACCCCCGGCGTCGACTCGGTGAACACCTTACGGTCACAGGAGGTATTGGTGCACAACCATTTCCGTTTCCGCCACACCAACAGCGGACGGTCGGGTCCGACCTGCACATCCCGCGATCTGGTGGTGACCCAACCCTTCGAACGCGATGATTTCTGCCCGCACTGCGGGCACACTCCGACCCATTCGGGTGCCGTTGCGATCTGCACGATCCGGCTGCCCTCGACCGTGCGCTGCACCGATTCGACGATGACGCCGTCGAGATCGAGCAGCAATGAACTACCGTGGTGCATGCCCGCGTTCCTTGCTGTCCTGGATGCCTGAGAACACCCAGCTCACAAGGGCGCGGGCCCTTTTTCAATCACCGACACGGCATCGGGGTCGATCGGCACCAGCCCCTACCAAGTGCGAAGAGCCGGATAGCACCTTGGCCGGGCCGCACTGTCGGTAGCCCGCATTAGTGATCGCGTCGTCGGTCCTGTTGCTTGTAGGCGACGTGCTCGGTCGAGACCCCTTATGGCCGCTGAAGCCTACGGGTACCGGTAGCTACGGCGATACTCGACGTTGCTGGACGTGGTGAACGTGAGCGTTCGCCTCGCGCATTCGTGCTCGCGTAGCCAGGCCGGCGTGGCGTCCTCGTCCGGGGGATATGAGTGATAGTGATGTGACGTCACCCGCGGTCGGCCCGCGCAACATTTATGTGCTTGGTGCGGAACCACATCCAGCTCCCCACGCCGGCCACCGCGACGACAAGACCAACGATCGCCAATGCCGACGGCCCCCATTCCACGACATGCTCAGACACGGAAGCACCGGCGTGGGGCCCGGTCGCGAACGTCCACTGACAGCGGGATGCGACTATCCCCACCCACTGCTTGCCGGCGCTCGCTGAGGTCGCTACCACTGCCTCGGAGCCGGTCATGTGCGATGTCAGTCGAGTCATGCACACCTCGGTCGGTGCGGTGATGAAGAAGGCAGCGACATACAAGATCAGGCCGACGGCGACACCTGCCAGCGCGAACACCCGAACGATCCCCGGCCGATATCGGTGTCGAGGCGTGTCTCGGAAAGTCACAGGGATCCCCTCAGCAGCGACGTTGCGGGTAGGGGTCCACCTACCGCCCCAGAGGCGGAGCGACCAGTTCTCCGAAAGGCACCTTTCCGAGACTAGGGTCATCGTCGCTCGTGCACCCCGAGGTAGACGTTTGTCCGTGTCCAGCCCGTCTCGGAGCGCTCGATCGCGTCCACGACCTTGCAGGACCAGCCGGATGTCTGTGGGAATGTTGAATATTCGTGAGCGAAAGTTCCCGACAGCCGATACCGCCACTGCTCAAGGTTGGGGAACAGTGCGGTTATGAATGACTGTCGTGACGAGATTCGGACCTGCGTTGACCACGACGAGTATGGAGAGGACGGCGTCGAGACTCCGTCCAGGGGCCGTATTCCACAACGCCTCGCGACACCGAACGCACCGACAATGCTGAGCAGCCACCCTGCTGTCTGAGCGCGCTTGACCCGACGCGTCGGACGCACCGGATACATGCCCCACAGATAAGGAAACCGAGAGCCGAAATTCAGTCGAGCGGCTGCCACGGCTGCCCATCTATGGAGCAGACAACCGAGGACTGTGGCCAGCACACCTACCAGCACAATCGCCTCCTTCCCTCGCTCGCGTCCTGGTCCCAGCCTACGGTACGACTGTCCTTCACCGGCGCGGGGAGCCGACAAGGACATCGACAGGGGAATCGGAATGACGATCTTCGATCGTTCACGATGTCGTCCGCGCCGGTCGGCCGTCACATTGTCAAACCCACCGTCCTGGTGGTGGTGTCGGTCGGAGCCAGGGAACTACGGGCGTGAAACAAACGGTGAGCAGGTAGGTGGCGGCACCGGCGCATCCGGTGACAGTCACCGCTGTTGATGAGGTCCGTGGCGTCCGCATCGCCGGAGGCAACCCGCGCTCATCGTCGGCCCGGGCTCCAACAAGTCGCCGGTCTACGTGCCGAAATGCACGTAGACCGCGGGGACCTGCGTGCCCTCGGCACCGTCGGGGGAGCGCAGGGTGCGGCGCAGCATGCCGTCGGTGTTCTTCGGGATGCGCCTGCTGCCGCGCGCGGTGTGGCGGCGTCTGCCGCGCTGACCGTCGGCGTGCAGTTCTCGTCGCCGCGCGGCGTGTCGCCACGACAACTGCACGCGCGAGAGACGATCAGCTGCGGCGGGATTCGAGCAGCCGCAACCAGATCTCGCTGATCGTGGGATAGGACGGCACCGCATGCCACAGCGCATCCAGCGGCACCTTCCCCACCAGGGCGACGGTGGCGGCGTGGACGAGTTCGGCGACCTCCTGACCGACGAAGGTCGCGCCGACCAGGGTGTCGGTGGCGCGGTCGACGACGAGCGCGGCGTGTCCGGCGTAGTCGTCGCGGGCGAGCGAGGCCCCGGCGACGTCGATGTCGGCCTCGAGGACCTCGACGTCGAGTCCGTCGGCGCGGGCCTGCTCGGCGGTGCGGCCGACCGCGGCGATCTCCGGGACGGTGAAGATCACCTGCGGGACCTGGCCGTGGTCGGCGCTCGCCCGGAATCGTGACCCGTCGGTGGGGCGGTTCTCGGCGCGGGCGGCGATGACGTCCCCGCACACCCGCGCCTGGTATTTGCCCATGTGGGTCAGTGCGGCGCGACCGGCGATGTCCCCGACCGCATACAGCCACTGGCCGTCGACCCCGTCGACGGTGAGATCGTCGGCGACGGTCACCTTCCGGTCGGTCAGGCCGACAGTGTCGAGACCGAGCCCGTCCACGGCGGGGCAGCGGCCGGCGGCGACGACGATCTCGTCGACCTCGACAGTGCTGCCGTCGGACAACTCCACGGTGGCGGGACCGCCGTGGATGCGGCCGACGCCGGTGTCCTTGACGTCGGGGCGCTGCACCGAGCGGATCTCGGTGCCGTAGCGCACATTCAGGCCCTTGTGGGCCATGCGGGTGGCGACGCGTTCGGCGGCGAACGGCTCCACGCGCGGCAGCAACCGGTCGCCGCGCACCGCGAGGGTGAGTTCCTCGACGCCGAGTTGCCGCAGCCAGGTGGCGGTTTCGCAGGCGACGACACCGCCGCCGACGACGAGCACGCGGCGGGGGACCTCGAGCAGGTTCGTCGCATCGCGGGAGGTCCACGGCAGCGCGTCGCGCAGCCCGGGCAGGTCCGGGATCGACGGGACGGTGCCGGTGGCCAGGACCACGGCGTGCCGGGCCTGCAGGCGACGCTCCCCGTCGCTGCCGGTGACGGTGACGGTGCGTTCGCCGGCGAGGCGGCCGTGGCCGCGGACGACGTCGATGCCCGCGCCCTTCGCCCAGTCCACCTGGGAGCTGTCGTCGCGGTTGTGGGTGAAGCTGTCGCGGCGGGCGAGTACGGCCGGTACCTCGACGCCGTGGGCGCTGATTTTGTCGGCGACGCCGGGCATGTTGCGGGCGGTGGTGAGCACCTGGGTGGGGCGCAGCAGAGCTTTGCTGGGCATGCAGGCCCAGTAGGAACATTCGCCGCCGACGAGTTCGTGTTCGACGAGCACCGCGGTGCGGTCGCTGCCGGCGATGGCGTACTGGGCGGCGTTCTCCCCGGCCGGGCCCGCGCCGAGGACGATCACGTCATAGCTGTCGGATTCCGCTGTCGGACCGCTCATCCGTCCACGATAGGCGCGGCCGAACCGTCGGCGGGCCGGATCGGGGGCGACGGCCCGGTTCGCGAAGTCCGCCCGTTCGTGCAGGTCAGCGGCGGCTCAGTGCAGGTGCGGGGAGTCGGCGTCGAAGATCAACCCCATGGGGGCGAGCACCCGCACCACCTGTTCGGCGGTCCACTCGTCGAGATCGCACAGCAGCACCGACCGCCACGGGGTGACGATCACCGGACGTTCGACGGCGGCCAGGAATTCCGCCAGGCGCGCGGGGAGGATCCCGCTGGGCAGCCCGCCGGCGAGGGTGACGGCCCCGTCGGGCTGGTCGAGCCAGCCGATCGGTGGCCGCGGTTGCTCGGGCACTGGTTCCGGATCCCCGGTGGGGTCGGTCGGTGGGGTGAGCAGCGCCTCTGCGGCGTCCTGCGGGTCGACGCGCACCCCGGTGTCGGCGCCGTCGCGGATCACCGCGAAGCGGCCGTCGGGGCGGGCGAGGACCGCGACGGTGGGGGCGAGGGCGACGATGTCGCCGGTGCCGTCGTCGAGCCCGAGGACGGTGCCGGCCGGCACCGGCCGCTCGTCGAGGCGCGCAAGCACCGCGGCGGTGAGTTCGCGCAGGTCGTGGTGTCCGCCGATGCGGCCGCTGAGCGGGGAGACGAGAAGCCGTGCGCGGGTGGGCACGTCGACGGTGAGACCGGCGGCGGTGACGGCCGCGCTGATCGCGGCGTGGTCACCCCGCACCTGCAGCTGGGCGTGGGCGGTCAGATGCAGTTCGCCGCCGCCGTGGGTGTGGGCGAGTTCGGCGAGCAGCTGCACCTGCGCGGAGGTCAGATGCCCGGCGGGCAGGTGCACGTCGACAGCGGTATCGGCCATGACCGCCAGCGTAGAACGCGGCGCCGGCGGGACGAGCGGTGCCGTGAGACCGTGCGGTTTGTAGGGTGGTGGCCATGCCCGAGTCGACGACCCCCACCTTCGCGGACCTCGCCGCCGCCAAGTTCGTGCTGCTGACCACCTACCGCAAGGACGGCAGCGCGGTGGACACCCCGGTGTGGGCGGCGCCCGACGGGAACCGGCTGCTGGTGTGGACGGTCGCCGACGCCTACAAGGTGCGGCGACTGCGCCGCGATCCGCGGGTGTCCCTGGCGATCTGCGACGCGCGCGGCAACGCGAAGTCGGCGGCGGTGCCCGGCACGGGGGAGGTGCTCGACGCCGACGGCTCGGCGCACGCCCGGTCGGTGATCGCCCGCAAGTACGGGCTGCTCGGCCGGATCATCGTCGGCGCGAGCGTGGTGCGCCGTGGCCGCACCGGCACCGTCGGGTTGGCGTGTGCGCTCGATCCCGCCGACACGGCCGGCCGGTAGGCGTCGTGGCGCGCTCTCACACCTACCGGTCCCAGGCGATCGCGGTGGCGCTCGCGAGCCTCCCGCTGATCTCCGGTTCGAGTCGCTGGAAGTGGTTGCGCCGCGCCGGTGTCGACGCCGCACCGCCGAGCCTGATCCACACCGGCGTGGTGGTGCAGGGCCTCGGCCGGCTCACCCTCGGCGCGGGCTCGTTCGTCAACCACGGTTGCTATTTCGACACGGTCGCCGACATCACCCTCGGGCAGCGGGTGTTCCTCGGCGACCACGTGCGGGTGCTCACCAGCAGCCACCGCATGGGCACCGCGGAACAGCGCGCGTCGACGCTGACGGGGGAGCCGGTGACCATCGGCGACGGCGCGTGGATCGGCTCCGGTGCGGTGGTCATGCCGGGCGTGAGCATCGGGGCCGGTGTAGTGATCGGCGCGAACTCGCTGGTGACGAAGGACTGTGCCCCGCACACGCTGCATCTGGGCAGCCCCGCCCGGCACGTCCGTGACCTGGACTGACCCCGCACCGGCAGCCCCGCCCGGGTCGTCCGATCCCGTAGGGTCCGTGGTGATCTCGGCCTCACCTGCGGGGCCGCGCTCTACCGGCACCTGCGCGCCGAGGCTCCCGGTGATTTCGGGCCGCAGCACGGTTTCCTGTTCGAGCACGTGAGCAAGACCCGCCCGGAGGCGATCGGCACCGACGAGGTGAAGTGGAACTTCACCAAGTTCCTCGTCGACCCGCAGGGTGCGGTGGTGCGCTGCTTCGAGCCGACGGTCACCCCCGAGGAGATCGGCAAGGAACTCACCGACCTGCTCTGAGCGCCTACCGGTCCGGTCGGTGGACGTCACCGACCGGACCGGAGGTCAGTGGGCGGCGCTGACCGAGGACATGTGGAAGTCGGGGATGCGCACCGGCGGCATCGCGGTGCGGGTGAACCAGTCTTTCCACTCCCGCGGCAGGGTGCGTTCGGTGGCGCCGATCTCGGTGGCGCGGCCGAGCAGATCGACCGGGGATTCGTTGAACCGGAAGTTGTTCACCGCCGCCCGCACCTGCCCGTCCTCGACGAGATACACCCCGTCGCGGGTCAGGCCGGTCAGCAACAGCACCGCCGGATCGACCTCCCGCAGGTACCAGACGGTGGTCAGCAGCAGACCGCGTTCGGTGCGGGCGATCATGTCGTCCACATCGGCGGTGCTGCCACCGGTGAGCAGCAGATTCTCACCCGGCGCCGTGGGGGTGGCCCCGAATTCGGCGGCTGCGGCCCGCGGATACGCCAGCGCGTGCAGGGCGCCGTCGCGGAGCCAGTCGACCCGCGAGGCGCTCATCCCGGTGTCGAACACCGAGACGCTGTCGGTGGAGGCGGTGGCGACCACGAACGGCGCATACCGAGCCCCGGGGCGGCCGGATCGGACGTCAATGTCACCGGCAGCGCGGCGATCTGCTCGCCGAGGCGGGTTCCGCCGGGCCCGGCCCACACCGACCGGCCTTCCTCGGCGCCGCGCCCGTCGAGGGACCACAGCAGCGGGATCATCAGGTCCGCGACCACCGAGGGTGGCAGCAGCGTCTCGTACCGTCCGGCGGGCAGGTCGACGCGGGTACCGGCCCAGTCCAGCCGCCGCGCCAGTTCGGCACGCAGCGGATCCATTGCGATGTCGGTGAAGTCGACGGTGCCGGCGCCGACCCAGGCGCTCGCCCCGGTCAGGCCGCCGCGTTTGCCGTTGATCTCGAGCGAGCCGTCGCGTTGCACCCAGCGGCGCCGCACCCCGGTGGAGGTGCCCAGCCACATCGTCGTGGATTGGTGGTGGGCGAATCCGTAGAGGGCGTCGGTGTCGTCGAAGCCGGCGGCGAGCCCGTCGAGGAGCGGGGCGAAGACCTCGACGTCGGTACCGACGGCCTCGTCGCCCCACTGCGGGTCGGTGTTGTCGCCGTCGATCAACGGCATCGCATCCGGTGCCGCCGGGGCCTGCTGCGCGGCCGCCCACGCCGCGGCAACCACCGCGCCGATGTCGTCGGCGTCGACGATCGGGGCGCTGACCACCCCGCAGTGTGCGCCGTCGGGGGTGCGGCGGATCGCGAGGATCGTGGCGCCGCGGGCACGGGCGGAGCCGTTGGTGGTCATCGAACTGCCGGCCCACCGCAGCGACGCCTCGGCACTGTCGGTGACCATCACGATGGTCTCGTCGGCAGGGGAGGTCGCCAGGGCGGTTTCGACGAGTCGGTCTCCGGGGATCATCGGCCACCTTCCTGCACCGTGTTGAGCACGTTCACGCCGCGCACCAGCACCGACGGGCAACCGTGCGAGACGGACGCGACCTGCCCGGGTTGCGCCTTGCCGCAGTTCATCGCGCCGCCGAGCTGCCAGGTCGACGCGCCGCCGACCGCCTCGAGGGCACCCCAGAACTCGGTGGTCGACGCCTGATAGGCCACATCGCGGACCTGACCGGCGAGCCGGCCGCCGCGGATCCGGTAGAACCGCTGCCCGGTGAACTGGAAGTTGTGCCGCTGCATGTCGATCGACCAGCTGCGATCGCCGACGATGTACAGCCCGTCGTCGACCCCGGCGATCAGATCGGCGGTGCTGCGATCGACGCTCGGATCGGGTTGCAGCGACACGTTCGCCATCCGCTGGATCGGCACGTGATGCGCCGAATCGGCGTAGGCGCAGCCGTTCGAGCGGGCCACCCCGAGCCTCGGGGCGAACGCCCGGTCGAGTTGGTAGCCGACGAACACCCCGTCCTTCACGAGATCCCAGGACTGGGCGGCGACCCCGTCGTCGTCGTAGCCGACGGTGGCCATGCCGTGCGGTTCGGTGCGGTCGGCGGTGACGTGCATGACGTCGCTGCCGTAGCGCAGGCTGCCGAGCAGGTCGGGGGTGGCGAAGGAGGTGCCGGCGTAGGCGGCCTCGTAGCCGATGGCCCGGTCGTATTCGGTGGCGTGCCCGACCGATTCGTGGATCGTCAGCCACAGATTCGTCGGGTCGATCACCAGATCGGTGCGGCCCGGGATCACCGACGGGGCCTGCGCCTTCTCCGCGAGCTGGGCGGGCAGCTCGGCGAGCTCACGGCTCCAGTCCCACCACCGGTCCGAGGCCACGAATTCCCACCCGCGGCCGGTCGGCGGGGCCAGGGTGCGCATCGACTCGAAGGTGCCGGCCTCACGGTCGACGCGGGTCGCGTCGAGGTCGGAGTGGATCCGCACCCGCTGCTGGGTGATCGTCGACCCGGCGAGATCGGCGTAGAAGGTCTGCTCCTTGACCAGGGTCAGATTCGCGGCGACGTGGTCGACACCGACGGCGTCCTGCAATCGCCGCGAACGGTCCTCGAGCACCGCGATGCGCTCGGCCGCGGGGACGGTGAACGGGTCGATCTCGTACGGCGAGACCCACACCGCGTCCCGGTGGACCGCTTCGTCGGCCCACTGCACCGGATCCCGGTTCAACGCGCGCAGGGTGCGGGCGACCGCGACGGCGCGGGCCGCGGCGTCGGCGGCGCCGTCCGGGCCGGGCACCGGATGCGACGCGAATCCCCAGGTGCCGTCGAGCAGCACCCGCACCGCCACCCCGCAGTCGCTGTCGTCCACCGCCGCCTGCAGCGCGCCGTCGCGCAGGATGCTCGTCCCGGTCCGGATCCGATGCACCCGCACATCGGCGTGACTCGCGCCCGCCGCCCGCGCGACCGACAGGCCCGCGTCGGCGGCCGCGTGCAACGGCAGGGCCAGGAAATCGTCGTCCACCGCATTCACCCGCCCACCGTAACGCCGGGATGTGCGGGGCCGGGGTTGCCGCACCGAGCCCCGCGGGATGGTTCAGCCGAACTGCTCGATGCCGAGCCGGATCACCATGGCCACCACCACGACCAGCAACACCACCCGCACGAACCCGGCGCCGCGCGCGAGCGCCATCCGGGAGCCGAGCACCGAGCCGGCGACATTGCACACCGCCAGCGCCGCCCCGAGCGCCCACCACACGTGCCCGCCGACGGCGAACAGGACCAGCGCCCCGAGATTCGAGCCGAAGTTGAGCACCTTCGCCATCGCCGCCGAGGTGACGAACTCGCTGCCGAGCATCGCCGCGAACACGATGATGAAGAAGGTGCCGGTGCCGGGCCCGAGGATCCCGTCGTAGAAGCCGATCACCGCCGCGGCCGTGACCACGACGGTGGCCAGCCGCAGCGTGGACGGGCGGCGGGTGCTGCCGGTGCCGAGTTTCGGGCGGGCGGTGACGAACACCGCCACCGCGACGAGCACGACCATCACGATCGGGATGAACACCTCCCGGTCGATGAGCGAGACCGCCGCCGCCCCCGCCGCCGCGGCCAGCGCGGCGACCAGGGCGGCGGGGCCGAGCAGCGACCAGCGCAGCGGGATGCGCCGCGCGAAGGTCAGCACCGCCGCGCCGGTCCCGCAGATCGCGGTGAGCTTGTTCGTCGCCAGCGCCGCCTGCGGCGTCAATTGCGGGGCGACGAGGAACAGGGCGGGCAGCAGGATCAGCCCGCCGCCGCCGACCACCGCGTCCACCCAGCCGGCGGCGGTCGCGGCGGTCATCAGCAACGCCCAGTCACCTGCAGTCATGGCGGCCATTCGATCACGCGCCGCATCCGCGGGTCGGGTGCGGGAGCAAAACCGGTGGCCCGTTCGTTGACCGGACAGAAACCGCCGACGGAAGGAAGTCCCGCCGTGTACCCGTTGTTGTTCGTGCTCTACGTCGTGGCGGAGATCGCGGTGCTGGCCTGGCTCGGCTCCACCCTCGGAGCCCTGGCCACCGTGTTGATCTTCCTCGGTGTCAGCGCCGCCGGTTATCTCGTGCTCGCCGCCCTGGGTCGCCGCGCGCTGCGCAACCTCGGTGAGCTGCGCGGCGGCCGGGCACCGCACGCGAATTCTCCGGAGCGGGTGCTCACCGACGGCGCGCTCATCGGCGCCGGCGCGGCCCTGGTGCTGATTCCCGGCATCGTCAGCACCGTGCTCGGGGTGCTGCTGTTGCTGCCGTCCCGCGCCGCGCTGCGTCCGGCGGTGCGCACGCTGGTCGCGCGGCGGGCCCGCGCCGCCGGGTTCTCCGCGCAGCGGCTGGTGGTGGTCGACGGGCAGGTCGTCGATCACAGTGTCGTCGGCGGTGCCCCGCACCTGACCGGTGGTCCGCCGGTGACCGAGCAGGTCGACGACCGTGGCACCGTGCTCGAAGGGGAGATCGTGGAGACCCCGCGCCGCCACGAGGAGCGGTAACGGGCAGACTGGGCACTCGTGAGCCCTGCACCGCACACCCAGCTTCTCGTCGGCGGCCGCATCTACAGCGCCAGCGCCCCCGATGCCACCGCGATGGCCGTCACCGACGGCACGGTCGTGTGGGTCGGGCAGGACCGGCCCGGCCGCGCCCTGCACCCGGACGCCGAGATCGTCGATCTGCACGGCGCGTTCGTCGCCCCCGGTTTCGTCGACACCCACGTGCACACCACCAGCCACGGCCTGGCGTTGACCGGGCTGGATCTGACCGACGCCGTCGACCGCGACGACGCATTGCGCCGGGTCCGCGCGCACGCCGATGCGCACGACGACGCGGTGATCTGGGGGCACGGCTGGGACGAGACCCGCTGGCCCGACCCGACGCCACCGACCACCGCCGACCTCGATGCCGCCGCCCCGGCCCGGCTCGTCTATCTCGGCCGGATCGATGCGCATTCGGCGGCGGCGTCGAGCGCGTTGCGGGCCGTCGCCCAACCCCTCGACGAGCTGGCCGGCTTCGATCCGCAGCAGCCGCTGACCGCCGCGGCGCATCATGCGGTGCGCGGCGCCGCCCGCCGCGGGCTGACCGCCGCGCAGCGTGCCCGCGCCCGCCTGGCGGCCCTCGACGATTTCGCCGCGCACGGTTACGTCGCGGTGCACGAATGCGCCGGCCCCGACATCTCCGGGCTCGACGACTTCACCGAACTGCTCGGCACCGACCATCCGGTGCAGGTGCGCGGCTACTGGGGTCAGGCGGTGCGCACCGGCGAGGAAGCCGCGGAGCTGCTCGCCGAGACCGGCGCCGATGCCCTGGGCGGGGATCTGTTCGTCGACGGGTCGATCGGTTCGCACACCGCCGCGCTGGCCCGCCCGTACGACGATCTGCCGGACTGCTGCGGCACCCGCTATCTGACCGAGGACGAGCTGACCGCGCACGTGCGCGCGTGCACCTCGGCGGGCATTCAGGCCGGTTTCCACGTCATCGGTGACGCGGCGACCACCGCCGCGGTCGCGGCCTTCGAGGCGGTCGCCGCGGAGGTCGGCGGACCGGCGCTCGCCGCGCGCGGGCATCGGCTCGAGCACGTCGAGTCGTTGACGGTCGCGCAGGCGGAGGTGTTGTCGCGGTACGGGGTGATCGCGAGCATGCAGCCGAGCTTCGACGCCCTGTGGGGCGGGGCGGACGGGATGTACGCGCAGCGGCTCGGCGCCGACCGCGCCGCGGCGTTGAACGCGTTCGCGCCGCTGGCAGCGACCGGGCTGGCGTTGGCGTTCGGCTCGGATGCGCCGGTGACGGCGCCGCGGCCGTGGCCGATGCTGCGGGCGGCGGTGCACCACCGCACCGAGGGCAGCGGGATCTCGCCTCGGGCGGCGTTCGCCGCCGCGACCCGCGGGGCGTGGCGTGCCGGTGGGGTGCGTGACGGTCTGGCCGGCACCCTCGATCCGGGTGCGCCGGCGTCGTATGCGATCTGGGAGGTCGGGGAGCTGGTGGTCAGCGCCCCGAAGGATTCGGTGCAGCGATGGTCGACGGATCCGCGGTCGCGGGTGGCGCCGCTGCCGGATCTCGGCCCGGGCACCGCCGATCCGGTGCTGGTGCGCAGTGTGCACCGCGGCCGGGTCGTGTACGCGCGGTGACCGGCCGGCCCTTGGCGACGGTCACCGTGCGGGCGGTGCGTGTCGTCGCGCTGCGCGCGTTGCTGGCCGTCGTCGCGGGAGTGTTGCTGTTCGCGTCGTTCCCGCCGCGTCCGCTGTGGTTCCTCGCCCCCGTCGGGATCGCGCTCCTGGTCGGTGTATCGACTGCAGTACCGCTGCGGCGACGCGCCGGGTTCGGCTACGGCTATCTCGCCGGCCTCGGATTCCTGGTGCCGCTACTGCCCTGGATCGGCGTCTATGTCGGGCCGTTGCCGTGGTTGGCGCTCGCCGCCGCCGAGGCGGTCTTCGTCGGCCTGTTCGGGGCGCTGGTGGTGCACCTGCGGTCGCTACCGGTCGCGCCGTTGTGGATCGCGGCGGCGTGGAGCCTGACCGAATGGTTGCGCTCGAGCGTCCCGTTCGGCGGGTTCCCGTGGGGTCGGCTGGCGTTCGGCCAACCCGACGGTGGGTTCGTCTCCCTCGCCGTCGTCGGCGGCGCCCCGCTGGTGTCGTTCGCCGTGGCCGCGACCGGCGCCGGGCTCGCCGCCCTCGCCCTGACCGCCTCCCGCCGTCCCCGCCCCGTGCGGGCCTGGACGGTGCCGGTCGCGGTGACGCTGCTCGGTCCGCTGCTCGCCGCGGCGGCGTGGCCGCTGGTGCGCACCACCACCGACGATTCGTCGACGGTGACGGTCGCGGCGATCCAGGGCAGTGTGCCGCGCCTGGGCCTGGACTTCAACGCCCAACGCAAGGCGGTGCTCGACAATCATGTCGCCCGCACCCTCGTCCTCGCCGAGGACGTCGCCGCCGGACGGGCCCCGGCCCCGGATGTGGTGATCTGGCCGGAGAACGCCTCCGATATCGACCCGCTGCGCAACGCCGATGCCGCACGCGACATCTCCGCCGCGTCCGCCGCGATCGACGCGCCGATCCTCGTCGGGGCGGTGCTCGTCAACGACGACCGCACCACCACCAATTCGGTGATCGTGTGGGACGCGCAGACCGGTCCGGGGGAGCGGCACGACAAGAAGATCATCCAGCCGTTCGGCGAATACCTGCCGTGGCGGTCGTTCTTCCGGTTGTTCTCCGAGTACGCCGACCGCGCCGGCCATTTCGTGCCCGGCGACGGCGACGGCATGGTCACCGCCGGCGGCATCGACATCGGGGTGGCGACCTGCTACGAGGTGGCCTTCGACCGGGCGTTCCGCGACTCGATCGACGCCGGCGCGCAGCTGCTGGCGGTGCCGACGAACAACGCCACCTTCGGCGACACCGAGATGACCTACCAGCAGCTGGCGATGTCGCGGGTGCGGGCCGTCGAGCACGGCCGGGCCGTGATCGTCGCGGCGACCAGCGGGGTCAGCGCGATCGTCGATCCGGCCGGTCGGGTGCAGCAGAGCACACCGTTGTTCGTGCCCGATGCCCTGGTGGCGCAGGTGCCCGTGCGCGCAGACGTTACGCTGGCTAGTCGGCTCGGAGTGGCGCCGGAGCTTGTGCTCTGCGCCGCGGCCGTGGCCGCCGCCGGTTTCGTCCTGGTGCGAGGACGGCGGGAGAAGGCCGGTGCGGCAGCTCGCACCAGCACCGGCGCAGCAGGAGCACCGGCCGGTGGCCGGTTCGACAAGGAGGACCTCTGATGGCAGCGGCGACGCCGGCCGGGAACGACAGCGCACCCAGCGCCCGCACCCTGGTGATCATTCCGACCTACAACGAGCGGGAGAACCTCGGTCGGATCATCACGCGGCTGCACGCTGCGCTGCCGCACACCCATGTCCTCGTCGTCGACGACGGCAGTCCCGACGGCACCGGTGACCTCGCCGACGACCTCGCCGCCGCCGACGAGCGCATCGCGGTGCTGCACCGCACCGAGAAGAACGGTCTCGGTGCCGCCTACATCGCCGGTTTCCGGTGGGGGCTCGAGCACGACTACACGGTGCTCGTGGAGATGGACGCCGACGGCAGCCACGCCCCCGAGCAGTTGCACCTGCTGCTGGAGAAGGTCGACGCCGGCGCTGATCTGGTGCTCGGTTCCCGGTACGTGCCCGGCGGCACGGTGGTGAACTGGCCGTGGCACCGCGAGGTGCTCTCCCGCGGCGGCAACATCTACTCGCGTCTCGCGCTGGGGGTGTCGATCCAGGACATCACCGGCGGCTACCGCGCCTACCGCCGTGAGGTGCTCGAGAAGCTCGACCTCGACGCGATCGCCTCGCACGGCTACTGCTTCCAGGTCGATCTGGCGTGGCGCACCCTGCAGGCCGGATTCACCGTCGCCGAGGTGCCCATCACGTTCACCGAACGGGAAATCGGCGAGTCGAAGATGAACGGCAACATCGTGCAGGAGGCCCTCGTGCGGGTCACCGTGTGGGGGCTGCGCAGCCGTCTCGCGCGGTTGCGGGCACTGCTGGGCCGCTGACTCGGCCCGCGCGGCCGGGATACCAGGCGCTGTGCGGCCGAGGCGCTAGGCGCTGTGCGGCCGAGGCGCTAGGCGCTGTGCGGCCGAGGCGCTAGGCGCTGCGCGGCCGAGGCGCTAGGCGCTGCGCGGCCACGGCCATCGGGCGTCGAGTTCCTCCCCGAGCCCCAGTCCCGCGCACAGCCGGCGGATGGCGCTGCAGTCCTGCACCACCGGCCGGCCCTCGGTCACGGCGATGGTGTCGGCGACCAACTCGTCGCCGCCGGGGATGTTCTCGCGCGCGATGATCGCCGCCCAGGTGGAGGTGTCGGAGCCGGTGAACGCCGCGACCGCGGTGCCGAGCGCGTCGAGCAGCCGCACCCGATCTGTGTCGTCGAGTTCGGTGAGGACCGCGGTGAGCAGCTCACCGGCCAGCGAGGCGTGGCACAGCTCGTCGCGGCGGTGCACCGCCACCGTCGCGCGGTTGACCGGTTGCAGCTCCGGGTCGGTGGTGAGCAACGCCAGATAGGCGCTGATCGAAGTCTCTGCGACGGTGGTGAACGCCAGCTGCACCAGCGCCGCGTCCCGCGGGGTCTCGGCGTGCGCGACCGCGGCGCGATGCTCGCGCACGGTCGGGCACGGCGGCAGCACCGACTCCTTCAGCGCCCAGCCGCGGCGGCGGCGGGTGAGCACGTTGGCCTGCTGGTGCATGAGGGTGTGGTACTGCTCGTCGACCATCGCCTGGAGCACCCCGGTGACCACCGTGTCGGACGGGCCGATACCGAAGGCGTCCTCGGTGATCAACGCGAAGCCGGGGTTGACGACGTGCTGTTCGATGTCGACGACGCTCTTGTTGTAGGCGATCCACGCCCAGGCCCGCAGCCGCGCCTGTTGTTGTTCGTCGAGCGCGAGATAACGCGGATGCTCGGCGAAGGGCAGCATCTGCTCGGGATAGTCGGCGCGGTCCGCCTCGAACAGCGCGTCGAGGTCGACCTCGGGTTTCTTGACGGCGGCGCGGCGCGGCCACGAGCGGGTCAGCCCGGCGATCACCGCGCTCTCCGCCGGATCGGACGGGTCGTACTGCGGGAGTTCCGGCGC
This sequence comes from Rhodococcus sp. 2G, assembly GCF_001886355.1. Taxonomy (NCBI): domain Bacteria; kingdom Bacillati; phylum Actinomycetota; class Actinomycetes; order Mycobacteriales; family Nocardiaceae; genus Rhodococcus; species Rhodococcus sp. 2G. The sequence continues at coordinate 1,953,534 of NZ_CP018063.1, forward strand.
GCGCAGCTGCGGGCCGGGGATGTCGGATTCGTTCATGTCCGGCTCCTTTCCTCGCTCGGACCGCCGACCGCGCCCGGATCGCGGGGCAGTGCCGCGAACAGCTGCCCGCACAGCTGCGCGGCGGCGGGTTGCCCGTCGCCGAGCGCGGCGCGGGCCCGGTCGAGCAGCGCCGCGAAGTCGGGTAGGGCGTCGGTGGCGGCGTCGAGATCGGCGACCGCGCCGGCGAGGGCGCGGCGGGCGGTGGCGGCGTACGGGTTGGTGAGCTGGATGTCGTGGTAGACCTCGGCGGTGCCACCGGAGACGCGGGCGAGCAGCGCGCGCAGCACGGTGTGCGGGGGCGCGGCGACCCGCGCGGCGGCATCCGGCACGTCGAGCCGGTCGAGGGCGATACCGAACGCGAGGATCGCGGCGTGGGTGAGCACCTGCACGGCGGCGGTGATCCGGTCGTGTTCGTCGGCGGTGGTCTCGACCACGGTGGCACCCCAGTCGCGCAGCGCCGCGACGAATTCGGCCGCCACCGGTGCGTCGTGGTGGCGCACCGTCAGCACGGGCCGGCCGGGCAATCCGAGGTCGGGGGCGAACATCGGGTTGATGCCGAGCGTGGGGGCGCCGGGCCGGTAGGTGTGCAGCGCCGCGGCGATCGGGGTCTTCACCGACAGGGTCTCCACCAGCAGGGTGTGCGGGGGCAGCAGCCGCGCGAGCACCGGCAGGGCGGCACCGGCGACGACGTCGGGGACGGCGAGGACCACGATGTCGGCGCCGTCGAGTGCCGCGGCGAGGCGGGTGTCGGGGGCGGTCAGATCGGCGCGCAGCATCCCGGGTGCAGCCGGGGCGGCGGCGGGGTCGACGACGAGCACCTGACGGCCGGCCTCGCGCAACGCCGCGGTGAGCAAGGCGCCGACGGCGCCGCATCCGCCGGCGACGATCACCCGGCCGGGCGTGGTCACGGCCCGGCCCGCCCCGGGAGCACCGGTGGCCCGTCGACGAGATCGTCCGGGTCCGCGGAGCCGATCGCATCGGTCCCGTCGGTCGGGGTGGTGTCGCGGGCCGCGGCGAGGCAGCGGCGCATCACCACGGATTTGACGAGGGTCTCGTCGAGTTCGTCGTCCGGATCGGACAGCGCCACGATGGCCCCCCCGATCCCGAAGGTGACCTCGTGGGCGGTGGCGACGAGGGTGCGGATGACCACCGACAGGTCGGCGGCGCCGGTCGGCGACAGATATCCGATGGCCCCGGAGTACACCCCGCGGGGGCCGTCCTCGAGCTTGTCGATGATCTCCATGGTGCGCAGCTTCGGGGCACCGGTCATCGATCCGCCGGGGAAGGCGGCGCGCACACAGTCCACCGCCGAGACGTCCGGACGCAGCGTGCCGCGCACCGTGGACACCAGCTGATGCACCGCCGCATAGGTTTCCACCGCGAACAGTGCCGGCACGTGCACCGAGCCGGGCACGCACACCCGCGACAGGTCGTTGCGCACCAGATCGACGATCATCAGGTTCTCGGAGCGGTCCTTCTCGCTGGCGTGCAGTCCGTCCCGCAGCGCCGCGTCCTCGCCGGGGGTGCGGCCGCGCGGGCGGGTGCCCTTGATCGGTTTCGATTCGACGGTGCCGTCGGCGTCGATCCGCAGGAACCGTTCCGGGGAGGCGCTGAGCACCGCGACCTCGGGGAAGTCGAGCAGCGCACTGTAGGGGGTGGGGCTGATGCGGCGCAGCACCCGGTAGGTGCTCAGCGGGTCGATGCCGCCGTCGACGGTGACGGTGTTCGTCAGACACACCTCGTAGGTCTCGCCGCTGCGAATCTCGTTCTGGCACTGGGCGATCAGATCGAGATAGCGCTGCGGGGAGTGCCGCAGCCGCAGCTGCGGGCCACCGTCCGCGCCGATCAGCGGCACCGGGATCTGCTCGTCGGTCACCGGTTCGGGCAGCGCCGCGACGATCGCGGCGGTCGCGTCGAACCAGGCGAGCGTCTCGGGATCGTCGGTGTCCTCGGTCAGGGCCAGCAGATAGCAGCAGCGGTCGTCGTGGTCGACGACGACCGCCCGGTCGGCGAAGACCAGCGCGGCGTCGGCGTAGGGGGAGGTGTGCACGAGCTGCGCGCCGGCGTCGGCCTTGAGTTCGTAGCCGAGATACCCGACGTAGCCGAGCGCGAACCCGAACGGCAGGTCGTCGCGGGCGGCGACGCGGCGCTCCGCGAGGCGGGCGGTGAGATGGTCGAAGACGGGTCGGCGGTGTTCCTCGACGGTGCCGTCGGCGCGGTGTTCGCGCACGATGCCCTCCCCGACCCGGTAGGTCAGGTAGTCGGCACGGGGTCCGGCGCCGTTGCCGAGGACGGTGAACCGCGACTGCGGTTCCAGCGCGGCGCTGCCGTCGAGCCAGAAACCGTGCGGGCCGGCGGCGAAGAGCGCCTCGTAGACGGCGGACGGGTCGGGGTGCAGCGGCAGCCGGCGGCTGGCCAGCAGATAGCGCGGGGCCGGTTCGGGTACCGGTTCCGGATCGGCGGGGGCGGTGACGGTGATCGGGCTGCGCGGCGGGGTGGCGTCGCGGAAGTTGGCGAGCAGTTGCGCGCCGTGGGCGGTGCCGATCGATTCGGGATGGAACTGCACCCCCCACAGCGGCCGGTGCCGGTGCGCGACGGCCATGAGCAACCCGTCCGGGGTGTGGGCGGTGGCGACGAGCTCGTCGGGGACGGGGTCGGCGATCAGCGAGTGGTAGCGCACCGCCTCGAAGGGCGACGGCAGCCCGGCGAACAGGCCGGTGCCGTCGTGCAGGATCGGGCTGGTGCGGCCGTGCACCGGTTCGGGGGCGGTGATCACGGCGCTGCCGAACAGCTGGCACAGCCCTTGATGGCCCAGGCACACCCCGAGCAGCGGCACTTCGGCGTCGGTGAGGGCGCGGGCGCTGATCCCGAAGTCCCTGGCCCGGTCGGGTCGGCCCGGGCCGGGGGAGATGACGATGTTGTCGAACGGTTCGGCGACGAGCTCGTCCCAGCTGCGATCGTTGGTGAGCACCCGCGGCGGGATGCCGTTGACGCGGGTGATCAGGTCGTAGAGGTTGTAGGTGAACGAGTCGTAGTTGTCGATCAACACCGTGCGGATCGGTCGGGGCGCGGACACGACGGGCCTCAGTTCGTGCCGTCGCCGCGGCGACCGGAGCCGACCCGGTCCGCGGGGGCGCCGCCGGAGACGATGCGGTCCTCGACCCGGCATGCCTCGTCGATGAGCAGAGTGTACAGCGAGCGCACGAAGTCGCCGGACAGGCCGTGCCGGTGCGCGTAGTCCTGGGCGCGGCGGTGCACGACCTCCATGCGGCCGGGTTGCAGCACGTCGAGGCCGTGGCGTTGCTTGAGTTCGGCGACGCGTCCGCACACCTCGAGGCGGGCGCGGATCCCGTCGAGCAGGGTCCGGTCGATGTCGTCGAGTTCGGCACGCAGGTCGGCCAAATCGGCGGCGGCCTGTGTCGACGGCGCGTCCGCCGCAGTGTGGTGACGGTCGGTCACGGACATTCACCCCCTTGCAAGCGACCCGCCGGAGCACCGGCGCGAAGGTCGTGGATCGGGCGTGCCGATCATGATCGATCGGCGTGCGATCATGATTGCACGCACCGTCCGGCCGATATCGACGATTGATCGATTCGTGGCGGGGCCGCAATCGAATTCGCGGAACCACCGTCCCGTCGGGCTGCGCTTGCGGGGTCCGTAACGACGTGTGCCGCCCCGGACGATCGTCCGGGGCGGCACACGTACGTGTTCGGCGGCGCGGGTGTCAGGCGCCGCGGCGCTTGGCCTTGAGCAGGTCCAGGCGCTCCTTGAGCAGGTCCTCGAGTTCCTCGACGGAGCGACGCTCGAGCAGCATGTCCCAGTGGGTGCGCGGCGGCTTGACCTTCTTCGGCTCCGGTGCGGCGCCCTCGACCAGGGTGCCCTCGAGGCCGTTCTTGCAGATCCAGGTGCCGGGGATCTCCGCGTCGTCCGCGAACGGCACGTCGTATTCCTCGCCGTTGTCGCAGCGGTAGCGCGCGATTCGCCGCGGCGCCAGATCGTGGTCGCGGTCGGTTTCGTAGCTCACCGCCCCGAGTCGGCTGCCTCGCAGTACACGATCTGCCATGGTGGTGTCCTTCCTTGTGTGCTCCGCCCGGGTGTCGATGCCGTGCGACATCGACACCGGGCTCGACGTCCACTGTGCTCAACGTCTGCGGAGCCGATTCCGTTCCCGCGGCCCACCGAGGAGCCGAGGGACCAGTCTACCGACCCGCCGCACCGCCGCGCGCACGGTGCCCGCACCGGCCCGTGCGTCCGGGGTTCCCGCCGCCCCGCCGGGGGGTGCAGGTGGGCAGTACAGTGACGCTCGTGACCGGACGTGACACCCGAGCGAGCACGTGCCTGTGGTGCGGGCGCCCGGTACCGGAGATCGGCACCGGGCGGCGACGCCGCTACTGCCGCCAGTCGTGTCGGCAACGCGCCTACGAGCAGCGCAGCAGCGCCCGCCGCGCCGGACTGCCCGAGGATTCGGTGGTGCTCACCGCCGGCGAGGTCGAGGCACTCGCCGACCGCGCGTTCCGGGCGCGCTGCGCCGCCGAGGACGTCGCCACCGCGGTCGCCGAGGGCGCCGCGGCCGACGAGCTGACCGCCCTGTGCGCGGAGCTGCTCGATCTGGCCCGCGACGCCGAACGACTGCGTTGACCGCCCCGATCGGGGAGCGCGGGCTCAGGCGAAGAAGCCACCCATGGTGTAGATCACCTGGCAGAACGCACCGTTGGCGTACTGCAGCGAGCCGAACAGGGCGCCGAGCACCGCACCGGGACCGCTGTCGATCACTGTGGACTGCAATCCGCCGCCGTTGTTGTCGAGGGTGGCGACCCCGGCCCGGATGTTCTCCATGTTGATCCACACGAACTTCAGGTCCGAGGCGGTCACCGGCGCACCGGCGGTGGGTTCGACGATCACCTCGATCGACCCGAACGGCACCTGACCGTGCGGGCCGGGATGCACCCACGCGGTGGTCATCGCGAACGGCACGAAACCGCCGCCGCAGCCCGGACCGACGGTCGGTGCGGGTGACGAGAACGGCTGCGGGATGTTCTTCGGTGGCGGCGCGAACGGATCCGCCGAGCCGGAGTCGGCGACGAGCCGCTCGAGCGCGGCGAGGGTCTCGGGGGAGTCGGCGACCTCCGCGCGCAGCTGATCGAGCGGCACCCCCGGCGGGGCGGTGTCGGCGGCGGCCTGGGCGGGGGCCGCGAGCAGGGCCGCGGCGAGCAGGGCGGTGACGAGCGGGGCGGATCGGCGACGCAACATCTCGGGCTCCTTCGAATCGGGTCGAGCGGGCGGGACGAGACGATCCGGTCGCGATCCGATCACGCACGGGTCGCGGCACGGGGGCACGAAGGTGACGGCCGCTTCGAGAATAAGGAGAGCTGTCCGGTTTCGGGGCGTTTCCGGCGCGCCCGATCCTGCTTCGACGCCCACCTCATTCGTCACTCCGGTCACGAACAGGGCATTCCTCCCGGCCGTCGGGAAAACGTTATCGAAACGCGACTGATCCCCTGCACGGGAACGATTTCCGAGGTCACTCGCGGTTCCGTACCGGTCCTGTCGCGGCACGGGCACGGCCTCCGGGGCGCATCGGCGGGTGGTGGTGCGGTCGTCGCCGCAATCCGGTCGTACCGGGCGCACAGGTGGTCTAGCTTGTTGTGTGGTCCCGGTCACACGGGATCACACGATCGAACGGGGGTCCGATCGCGGCGCCGCACGCCCAGCGGCACCGGGGTCGGCCCCTGCACGCGATGTCGGGGGACATACGCCGATCACGGCCAACAACATCGCTTTCGGAGGGGACATGTCGCTGCGACACCGTCGTCCGCAGATACCGGTCGGCGCTTTCCCGCTGTCGTCCGCGCAACGGGCCATCTGGTTCGCGCAGCAGCTCGCACCCGAGGTACCCGTGTGCATCGCGCAGTATGTGGATTTGCGCGGCGCCCCGGACCTGGATCTGCTGCGTCGCTGCGGATATCGCGCCGGTGCCGAGTTCCGGTCCGCCTATCTGCGGGTCGTCGACGTCGACGGTGAACCCGTCCAGTACGTCGACCCCACCGTCGAGGACCGCAACGGGATCCCGCTGCTCGACTTCCGCGGCGAACCCGACCCGATGGCCGCGGCGCACGAGTGGATGACCGCCGACTACGCCACCCCGGTGGACCTGGCGAACGACCTGCTGGTGAACATGACGATCCTGCAGGTCGCCGACGACCGGTTCCTCTGGTACGCCCGCATCCACCACGTCGCCCTCGACGGATTCGCGGCGATGACCATGGTCAACCGCATCGCCGCCCTCTACACCGCGGAGATCGACGGCCGCGAGCCGGAACCGTCGAAAGCCGCCGACCTGCGCGCCCTGTACGACTGGGACCGCGAGTACCGCACCTCCGAGCGCTACCGCACCGACCGCGACTACTGGATCGAGCGGGTCGCCGGACTCGAGGACGGCTCGACTCTGGCGCAACGCGACGCCCCCACCGCGGCGGTGTCGCTGCTGTCGAGCCACACCCTCCCCGACGACCTCGTCGACGCGCTGACCGCGGTCGACGACGAACCGGGACTGTCCTCGACGGCGGCGGTCATCGCGGCGTTCGCGTGCTATCTGGCGCGGATGACCGGCCGCGACGACGTGATGATCAACCTGCCGGTCTTCGCCCGCACCACCGCCATGGCCCGCCGCTCCGGCGGCATGCTCGTCAACACCGCGCCGCTGCACATCTTTCTCGAACCGGACGACACCCGCACCGACCTGGTGCGGCGGGTGCAGCTCGAACTCACCGGGGCACTGCGCCACCAGCGATTCAGCCTCGAGGACATCCGCCGCGAGACCGGCGCCGCCGGCGACCCGTACCGCTATGCCGGGCCGATGGTCAACGTCATGCTGTTCCGGCAGGAGATCGTGCTCGGCGACATCCGCGGCGAGTTCCACATCATGACCTCCGGTCCCGTCGAGGACCTGCTGGTCAACATCTATCAGAGCGGCGACCCGGCCCGGACCTTCCTCGACTTCCGCGGCAACCCGCACCGCTACGACGAGGACGAACTCCGTGCCCACCACGACCGGTTCGTCGAACTGCTCGACGATTTCCTGCGCAGCGCCCCCGACCGCGCGGTCGCCGTGATCCATCCGGCCAGCGTGACCCTGGGCGAGCAGCGCCGCCGCGCCGCCGCCGACGCCGGTTTCTGGCGGCAGCAGCTCGCCGACGCCGCCGAACGCCTCGAACTGCCCCGCCCCGTCACCGCCCCCGCCGACGACACCCCCGCCGACGTCGAGGACCGCCTGGCGGTCACGGCCGCGGCGCTCGCCGCGCGTTTCGCCACCACCGAGGGCGACGCCCCGGACACCACCGTCGCCGCCGTGCTGCACGCCGCCACGGCGGCGCTCATCGCCCGGCTCACCGGTCACGACGACGTCCTCGTCGGCGTGGCCCGCGACGGGCGGGTGCTGCCGCTGCGCGTCGAGCTGGACCCGGCCGAGCCCTTCGCCGAACTGGTGCGGCGCGTGCGCACCCTCGGCGCCGATCTCGCCGCCCACGCCGAGGTCGACCCGGCCGTGCTCGCCGGCCTCGCCCCCGCCTGCCCGGTGGTGCTCACCCTCGACGACCCGACCTCCGCCCCCGCGGACGCGGTGCTACGCGTGACGATCGACACCACCGGCACCGCCCTGCAGGTCCGCACCGGCTACCGGCCCGACCGGGTGGACGCGCACACCGCCACCACCACCGGCCGGCGACTCGGCCGCGCCCTGACCGCGGTGCTCACCGACCCGCACCTGCCCATCGGGGATCTGCCGTTCGTCGGCAGCGACGAGGTCGCCGGTCTGGTCCCGGCGCACGGCGACCCGGCCCGCTCCGCGCAGACCCTGCCGGAGATCCTGTGCGCGGTCGCCGCGGTGGTGCCGGACACCGAGGCGGTGGTGTGCGAGGACCGGCGCATGACCTACGGCGAACTCGACGCCTGGTCCAACCGGCTCGCCCGCGTCCTCATCGACGCCGGCGCCGGACCGGAGACCTTCGTCGCGGTCGGCATCACCCGCTCCCTCGAATCGGTGGCGGTGATCTGGGCGATCGCCAAGTCCGGGGCCGCCTTCGTGCCCGTCGACCCGAAGTATCCGGCCGAACGCATCGAGTACATGCTCACCGACTCCGGGGCGATCCTGGGCCTGACCACCGCCGCGCACCGCGACGAGCTGCCCGACACGGTGCCCTGGCTCGTCCTCGATCCGGATCTCGACGCGCGGATCGCGCAGGCGAGCGATGAGCCGATCACCGACGACGACCGGCCGGCCACCCTGCTGTTCGACCATCCCGCCTACCTGATCTACACCTCCGGCTCCACCGGCCGCCCCAAGGGTGTGGTGGTGCCGCACCGCGGCCTGGCGAACCTGTCGGCGACCCTGCACACCCGCCTGGCCCCACCCCCGGCGGCCCGGGTCTCGCACTTCTCCTCGCCGAGCTTCGACGCGTCGATCTTCGAGTACATGACCGCCTTCGCCATCGGCGCGACCCTCGTGGTGGTGCCCGCCCACATCTACGGCGGCGACGAACTGGCGGCGCTGCTGCGCCGCGAACAGGTCACCCACCTGTTCTCCACCCCGGCCGCGCTGGCGTCGGTGGACCCGACCGGCGTCGAATGCGAGGTGGTCACCGTCGCGGGCGAGGCGTGCCCACCGGAACTGGTGGCGCGCTGGGCACCCGGCCGCCGGATGTACAACGCGTACGGGCCCACCGAGACCACCATCGTCTGCAATATCACCGACATGCTGGTGCCGGGGGAGACCGTCACCATCGGCCACCCGGTGTGCGGTATCGACGAGCTGATCCTCGACGGCCGGTTGCACCCGGTGCCGGTCGGGATCGCCGGGGAGCTGTACATCGCCGGGCCGGGCGTCACCCGCGGCTATCACGACCGGCCGGGCCTGACCGCCACCCGTTTCGTCGCCGACCCCTTCGGCCCTCCCGGCTCGCGCATGTACCGCACCGGTGACGTCACCCGCTGGCGCATCCGCGACCCGCACCGTCCCGCCCGCTCGGTGACCGTCGAATATCTCGGCCGCTCCGACTTCCAGGTCAAGATCCGCGGGTTCCGCATCGAACTCGGCGAGATCGACGCCGCCCTCAGCGACCGCCCCGACGTCGCCTTCGCCGTCACCCTCGGCCGCGCCGCGCCCTCCGGGGAACAGATGCTCGTGTCCTATGTGCTGCCCGACGCCGGCTGCACCCTCGACCCGGAGCAGCTGGCCGCGGCGCTCGCGGCGCGGCTGCCCGCCCACATGGTGCCCGCCGCGATCATGGTGCTCGACGAGATCCCGCTGACCGCCGTCGGCAAACTCGACCGCACGGCACTGCCCGAACCGGTCTTCGCCGGCGCCGGTGGGGCGGCGGCGATGTCGCCGACCGAGACCGCGCTGGCCGCGATCTTCGCCGACCAGCTCGGCGTCGCCGAGGTCGGCGCCGACGACAGCTTCTTCGAGCTCGGCGGCAACTCGCTGGTCGCCACCCGGGTGATCTCCCGCATCAACGACGCCTTCGGCACCGATCTGGGGGTGCGGTCGCTGTTCGAGGCCCCCACCGTGCGGGCGCTGGCGGCGAACCTGCCCGCCGGTGACGACGTCGACCGGCCCGCCCCGGCGCCGGTGCTGCCGCGCCCGGACCGCATCCCGGTCTCCGCCGCCCAGCAACGCCTGTGGTTCGTCGACCAGCTCGACCCGTCCTCGGCCGCCTACAACATCCCGATCGCGCTGCGGCTGCGCGGCGCCCTCGACCACGCGGCGCTGGTCGCGGCGACCCGCGATGTGCTCGACCGGCACGAGGCGCTGCGCACCGTCTACCCGGCCACCCCGGCCGGGCCGATCCAGCAGGTGCTGCCCGTCGACACGCTCGCCCTGGATCTGACCCCCACGGTCACGGACGATCTCGACGCGGACGTCGCGGCGGTGGTCGCGGCCGGTTTCGACGTCACCGTCGACCCGCCGCTGCGGATGCGGCTGTTCCGCGTCGCCGGCGACGAGCACGTGCTCGCCGTGGTGGTGCACCACATCGCCGCCGACGGCGCGTCGCTGGCACCGCTGTCCCGGGATCTGGTCACCGCCTACGCCGCCCGCGCCGCGGGCACCGCCCCGGACTGGGCGCCGCTGCCGCTGCAGTACGCCGACTACACCCTGTGGTTCGCGGATCTGCTCGGCGACGTCGACGACCCGACCTCCCGCGCCGCCCGGCAACTCGAGTACTGGCGCGAGATCCTCACCGGCGCCCCCGACCTGCTGGCGCTGCCCACCGACCGGCCGCGCCCACCGCAGCAGTCCTTCCGCGGCGCGAGCGTCGACGTCGAGATCGCCCCGGAGCTGTACGGGCGGATCCGGCAGCTCGCCCACGCCCACACCGCCACCGAGTTCATGGTCGTGCACGCCGCCCTGGCGGTGCTGCTGGCCCGCCTGTCCGGCGGCGACGACATCGTCGTCGGCACCCCCGTCGCCGGGCGCAGCCACCGCCACCTCGACGACCTGGTCGGCATGTTCGTCAACACCGTCGCGCTGCGCACCGCCGTACCCGCCGACCTGTCCTTCGCAGACTTCCTCGCCGCGGTGCGCGACACCGACCTGGCGGCCTTCGCGCACACCGACCTGCCGTTCGACCGGCTCGTCGATGCGGTGGTGCCCGCCCGCTCGGCGGCCTACTCGCCGCTGTTCCAGGTGATGCTCGCCTTCTCCGACACCACCGGCGCGCACCTGACCCTGCCCGGCCTGGACGTCGACATCGCCGAAATCGACACGCACACCACCAAATTCGACCTGCATCTGCAGCTCGGCGCGGTCGCCGACGGCGACGGCCGCACCCACGCACTGCGCGGCGCGCTGTCCTACGCCACCGACCTGTTCGACCCCGCCACCGCCGCCGCGATCGGGCAGCGCCTCGTGGGGCTGCTCGAGACGGTCACCGCGGATCCGGCGGTGCCGGTCGGCGACGTGGAGCTGCTCACCGCCGACGAACGCCGCACCGTCCTCGACACGTGGAACGCCACCACCGCCGACACCGGACCCGCCACCACCCTCGGGGAACTGTTCGCCGCGCAGGTCGCCGCGACCCCGCACGCCCCGGCCGTCACCGTCGACGGCCACACCCTCGGCTACGCCGAATTCGACGCGGTCACCAACCGGCTCGCGCGGCGGTTGCTGCGCGCCGGCGCCGGACCGGACCGGGTGATCGCCCTCGCCGCGCCGCGGTCGCTGGATCTGCTCGTCGGCATGTACGCGATCGTCAAGAGCGGTGCCGCCTACCTGCCGCTGGATCCGGAGCATCCCGCCGAGCGGCTGCGCTACGTCCTCGACACCGCCGCCCCGCGCGCGGTGCTCACCACCAGCGATGTCGCCGACGCCCTGCCCGACACCGGCGCCGAGGTGCTGCGCATCGACCGCCTCGACCTCGCCGACGAATCCCCGGCGGCCCTCACCTCGGCGGATCGACCGGAGCCGACCGGCGCGCATCTCGCCTACGTGATCTTCACCTCCGGCTCCACCGGCCGCCCCAAGGGGGTGGCGGTGCCGCACGCGGCGATCGCCAACCGGTTGCGCTGGATGCAGCACACCTATCCGCTGACCGCCGACGACACGGTGGTGCAGAAGACCCCCGCCACCTTCGACGTGTCGGTGTGGGAGTTCTTCTGGCCGCTGCAGGTCGGGGCGCGGCTGGCCGTCGCCGCCCCCGGCGGGCACCGCGATCCCGGTTACCTGCTGCGGCTGTTCGCCGAGGAGCGGGTCACCGTGGCGCATTTCGTGCCGTCGATGCTCGCGGTGTTCGTCGACGCCCTGCACGGCCGCGGCCGGGAGCCGCTCGCGCTGCGGCACGTGTTCGCGTCGGGGGAGGCGCTGCCCGCCGAGACCGCCGCCGCGCTGCGGGAGGCGCTGCCGCACACCGCCCTGCACAATCTGTACGGGCCCACCGAGGCCGCGGTGGACGTCACCGCCTGGACCACCACCGACACCGGTGCCGGGTCGGTGCCGATCGGGCGCCCGGTGTGGAACACCCGCGCCTACGTGCTCGACGCGCGGCTGCATCCGGTGCCCGCCGGCGCCGCCGGCGAGTTGTATCTGGCCGGGATCCAGCTCGCCCGCGGCTATCTCGACCGCCCGGGCCTGAGCGCCGACCGGTTCGTCGCCGACCCGTTCGGGGCGCCGGGGGAGCGGATGTACCGCACCGGGGATCTGGCCACCCGCCGCGCCGACGGCGCCCTGATGTACTTGGGGCGCACCGACTTCCAGGTCAAGATCCGCGGTCTGCGCATCGAGCTCGGGGAGATCGAGCAGGTGTTGCGCGCCCGCGAGGAGATCGGGCAGGCGGTGGTGCTCGTCCACCACGGCGCCGACGACCGGCTCACCGGCTATCTCGTGCCCACCCCGGGGCGCAGCATCGACACCGCCGCGGTCACCGCCGATCTCGCCGCGCACCTGCCGGATTACATGGTGCCCGCCGCCCTCGTCGTCCTCGACACGCTGCCGGTCGGCCCCAACGGCAAACTCGACCGCAACGCGCTGCCCGCTCCGCCGGCACCGACCGCCGCCGGTGGCTACCGGGCGCCGCGCACCCCCACCGAACAGCTCGTCGCCACCGTCTTCGCCGACCTGCTCGGCGTCGACCGGGTCGGCGCCGACGACCACTTCCTCGACCTCGGTGGTACCTCCCTGCTCGCGATGCGCGCCGCCGCCCGGCTCGCCGCGGACACCGGCGGTGAGCTCGGCATCCGGGAGATCTTCGATCATCCGGTCGTCGCCGATCTCGCCGCGCATCTCGACCAGCCCGACCGTACCGGCGCCGGGCGCGGCGCCCCGGTGGCCGGGCCGCGCCCCGACCCGGTCCCGCTGTCCCCGGCGCAGCAGCGGATGTGGTTCATCAACCAGTTCGACACCACCTCCCCGGCCTACAACATCGCCGTCGCGCTGCGCCTGAGCGGCAGGCTCGATCAGGCGGCGCTGCAGCACGCCATCGGCGACGTCGTCGCCCGGCACGAATCGCTGCGCACCCGCTATCCGCTCACCGATGACGGGCCCGTGCAGGTCGTGGTGCCCACCGGCGCCGCCGTCCCCGATCTGGTGATGCTCACCGTCGACGACGGCACCGACCTCGACAGCGAGCTCACCCCGGTCCTCGCGGCCGGATTCGATGTGGCCACCGAGATCCCCACCCGCATCCGGGTGCTCGCCCTGGCCGAGGACGAGCACGTGCTCGTGCTCGTCGCCCACCACATCGCCGCCGACGGTTTCTCCATGGGGCCGCTGGCCCGCGACGTCATCGCCGCCTACAGCGCCCGCCACGCCGGGCAGACCCCGCCGTGGACCCCGCTGCCGGTGCAGTACGTCGACTACACCCTCTGGCAGCACCGGGTGCTCGGCGACGACACCGACCCCGATTCCCTGGCCGCCGAACAGCTCCGGTTCTGGCGCGCAGCCCTCGCCGGCGCCCCGGAACTGCTCGAACTGCCGCTGGATCGGCCGCGCCCGGTGCAGCCGTCGCGGCGCGGCGCCCGCATCCCGTTCACCCTCGACGCGGCCGCGCACCGCCGGCTGCTCGACATCGCCCGCGCCCACGACGCGTCGGTGTTCATGCTGGTGCACGCCGCACTGACGGTGCTGCTCGCCCGCCTGTCCGGCAGCGACGACATCGTCGTCGGCACCCCCGTCGCCGGGCGCGGCCACCGGGCCCTCGACGACCTGGTCGGCATGTTCGTCAACACCGTGGTGCTGCGCGCCCGCGTCGACGACGACGAGCCGTTCACCGCGCTGCTCGACCGCATGCGCACCGGCGACCTGACCGCCTTCGGGCACACCGAGGTGCCGTTCGAGCGGCTCGTCGAGGTCTTCGACCCGCCCCGCTCGACCGCCTACACCCCGCTGTTCCAGGTGCTGCTCGAATTCCAGGACACCGAACGCCCCGAGATCGAACTGCCCGACCTGTCGGTGCGGGTGATCGACCTCGACCCGATGCTGGCGCTGTTCGACCTGCAGCTGTCCATCGCCGAGACCACCGACGCCGACGGCCCCGCCGGCATCCGCGCGTCGTTCACCTACGCCACCGACCTGTTCGACGCCGCCACCGTCGCCTCGTTCGCCGACCGGTTCGTGCGCATCGTCGAGGCGATCACCGACACCCCCGACATCGCGGTCGGCAACATCGACATCGTCACCGACCGGGAACTGGCCGACCTGGCCCCGGCGCGGGGCCTGCCACCGGTCTCACCGCAACTGTGGCCGGAACTGCTCACCTCGATCGCCGCGATCCTGCCCGACGCGGTCGCCCTGCGCTTCGCCGACCGGCAGATCACCTACGCCGAACTCGACGCCTGGTCCACCCGCGTGGCGCGGCTGCTCGTCGACGAGCACCGGATCGGTCCGGAAACCGTCGTCGCGCTCGCGCTGACCCGCTCGCTCGAATCGGTCGCGGTGGTGTGGGCGGTCACCAAGACCGGCGCGGCGTTCGTGCCCGTCGACCCCGCCTACCCGCCGGAGCGGGTGAGCTACATGCTCACCGACAGCGCTGCCGCCCTCGGCATCACCACCGCCGCGCACCGCGACGCGCTGCCCGCCGAGGTGCCGTGGCTGGTGCTCGACGACGACGCCGTCGCCGCCCGGATCGCCGCGACGAGCGACGCACCCATCACCGACGCCGACCGCACCGCCGCGCTGCACTTCGACCACCCGGCCTACCTGATCTACACCTCCGGCTCCACCGGCCGCCCCAAGGGCGTGGTGGTCACCCACCGCGGCATGACCAACCTCAACGCCGAGGTGCGCAGCCACTTCACCATCACCCACCAGGCTCGCGTCTCGCACCTGGCGTCGCCGAGCTTCGACGCGTCGATCTTCGAGTTCACCAAGGCGTTCTGCGCCGGCGCCACCCTGGTGATCGTGCCGCCGGACATCTACGGCGGCGACGAACTCGCCCGGCTGCTGCGCGAGGAGAAGGTCACCCACGCCTTCATCACCCCCACGGCGCTCGCCTCCCTCGACCCCACCGGACTCGACGACCTCGAGGTCCTCGTCGTCGCCGGCGAGGCCTGCCCACCGGAACTGGTGGCGCGCTGGGCGCCGGGACGGCGCATGTTCAACGGCTACGGCCCGTCCGAGGCCACCATCGAGACCAGCGTCAGCCCGCAGCTGCGGCCCGGGCACACCGTCACCATCGGCGGCCCCGCCGTCGGCTTCCACCAGACCGTCCTCGACGACCGGCTGCGGCCCGTCCCCGTCGGGGTGGCCGGCGAGCTGTACATCGCCGGGCCGGGCGTGGCCCGCGGCTACCATCGCCGCCCCGACCTCACGGCCGCCCGGTTCGTCGCCGACCCCTACGGCACCCCCGGCGAACGCATGTACCGCACCGGGGATGTGGTGCGCTGGCGGCACGACGGCACCGTCGAATATCTGGGGCGCTCCGACTTCCAGGTCAAGGTGCGCGGCTTCCGCATCGAACTCGGCGAGATCGACGCCGCGCTCACCGCCCACGACGCGATCGCCTTCGCCCACACCATCGGGCACCCCGCACCCAGCGGCGACACCGTGCTCGTGTCCTACATACTGCCCGACACCACCGACACCACCGCCACGCAGATCGATCCG
This sequence comes from Rhodococcus sp. 2G, assembly GCF_001886355.1. Lineage (NCBI taxonomy): Bacteria > Bacillati > Actinomycetota > Actinomycetes > Mycobacteriales > Nocardiaceae > Rhodococcus > Rhodococcus sp. 2G. The sequence goes on from NZ_CP018063.1 coordinate 1,969,165, forward strand.
CGGGCACTGCGCGCCTGGGCCGCGGCGCGGCTGCCCGGTCACATGGTGCCCGCCGCGGTGGTGGTGCTCGACGAGCTGCCGCTGACCCCGGTCGGCAAACTCGACCGCCGCGCCCTGCCGGTGCCGGACCTGACACGGCTCGGCGGCGACTACCGTCCCCCGAGCACCGACCTCGAGGCAACCGTCGCCGAGATCGTCGCCGAGGTCCTCGGGCACCCGCAGGTCTCCGTCGACGACAACTTCTTCGATCTCGGCGGCAACTCGCTGATCGCCACCCGCGTCGTCGCCCGCCTCAACGCCGCGCTCGGCACCGACGCCGGGGTCCGCGCCCTGTTCGAGGCGCCCACAGTGCGGGCGCTCGCCGCGCGGATCCTCGACGATCACGGTGGGCACGGACGGGTGCCGCTGGTCGCCGCCGACCGGCCCGAACGGTTGCCGCTGTCCCCGGCCCAGCAACGCATGTGGTTCGTCAACCAGTTCGACACCACCTCCGCCGCCTACAACATTCCGCTCGCCATCCGCCTGTCCGGCCGCCTCGACGTCGCGGCACTGACCGGAGCGGTGCGCGACGTGCTCGACCGGCACGAGAGCCTGCGCACCTGGTATCCCGGCGACGAACAGGGCCCGCGCCAGGTCGTCGTCGACACCGACCGGGTGCTGCCGGCGCTCACGGCGCGGCCGGTCACCGGCGACGACCTGCCCACCGACCTCGCCGACTTCGTCGGTGCCGGTTTCGACGTGGCCGCGGCGGTGCCGGTGCGGCTACGGCTGTGGCGCCTGGACGAGCACGCCCATGTCCTGGCGGTGGTGGTGCACCACATCGCCGCGGACGGCTCGTCGATGGCGCCGCTGGCCCGCGACCTGATGCTTGCCTACACCGCCCGCACCGGCGGGACGGACCCGGATCGGTCGCCGCTGCCGGTGCAGTACGCCGACTACGCCCTGTGGCAGCGCCGGCTGCTCGGCGACCCGGACGACCCGACCTCCCTCGCCGCCGCGCAGCTGCGGTTCTGGCGCGACACCCTCGCCGACGCCCCCGAACTGCTGCCGCTGCCCACCGACCGGCCGCGCCCCACCCAGCGCAGTTTCCACGGCGCCCTGCACCGCTTCACCGTGCCCGCCGACGTGCAGCGGCGCCTCGAGGCGCTGGCCGCCGAGCACGACACCACCGTGTTCATGGCCGTGCACGCAGCGTTCGCGGCGCTGCTGGCCCGCCTGACCGGCACATCCGACATCGTCATCGGCTCCCCGGTCGCCGGTCGCGGCCACCGCGCCCTCGACGACCTGGTCGGCATGTTCGTCAACACCGTGGTGTTGCGCACCCCCGTCGACGGGGCGCTGTCGTTCACCGACCACCTGCACCGCACCCGCGAGATCGACCTCGCGGCCTTCGGGCACACCGAGCTGCCCTTCGAGACCCTCGTCGACGTGCTCGCCCCGGCCCGCGAGACCGACCGGTCCCCGCTGTTCCAGGTGGTGCTCGAATACGGCAACACCGAACGGGCCCACCTGGTGCTGCCCGAACTCGAGGTCGACGCCCTCGACCCGGAGCTGCCCGTCGCCAAGTTCGACCTGCAACTGACCCTGCAGGACCCAGACCCGACCGGAACAGGGGAGAGCGACGGAATGCCCGCGGCGTTCACCTACGCCACCGACCTGTTCGATCCCGACACCGTCGCTTCCTTCGCGCAGCGGCTGGTGCGGCTGCTCGACGCGGTCACCGCCGACCCGCACCGCCCCATCGGCGACGTCGACCTGCTCACCGACGACGAACGTCCCACCGCCCCGGCGCCGCTGCGCCCGGCCACGGCGAGCGTGCTCGGCTCCGCCTCGGCGTCGCTGCTCGATCTGTACGCCCGCGGCGCCGGACTCGACCCGGCGGCGATCGCGGTCACCGCCCCCGACGGGACGCTGCGCTACGACGAGCTCACCGACCGGGTGCAGCGCCTGGCGCGGCTGCTCGTCGAGCACGGCGCCGGACCCGACCGGCTCGTCGCCGTCGCCCTGCCGCGCGGCACCGACCTGATCGTCGCGCTGCTCGCCGTATTGCACAGCGGCGCCGCCTATCTGCCCATCGACGTGGCGTTCCCCCCGGACCGGCTCGCGTACATGTTCGACGACGCGGCCCCGGTGTGCCTGCTCACCACCGCCGACCACGCCACCGCTCTGCCCCCGCACACCCCGCCGATCGTGGACCTGCACGACCCGGCCGTGCGCACCCGCCTCGACGAGATGCCCAGCGGCGGTGACGGATTGCCACGCGTGCACCCGGAGGCGGCGGCGTACGTCATCTACACCTCCGGCTCCACCGGCCGCCCCAAGGGCGTGATGGTCCCGCACCGCACCGTCGTCACCCTGCTCACCGACACCACCGAGATGTTCGGTTTCGACGCCTCCGATGTGTGGACACTGTTCCACTCCTACGCCTTCGACTTCTCGGTGTGGGAACTGTGGGGCGCCCTCGCCCACGGTGGCCGGCTCGTCGTCGTCGACTACCACACCGCCCGCAACCCGCAGGAATTCCTGGCACTGCTGCGCCGCGAACGGGTCACCGTGCTCAACCAGACCCCGACGGCCTTCTACCAGCTCATCGACGCCGACCGCGCCGCCGACACCGACCTGCCGGCGCTGCGCCGGGTGATCTTCGGTGGGGAAGCCCTCGACTTCGGGCAGCTCGACCGCTGGTACCGGCGCCACGACGACACCGCCCCGACGCTGGTGAACATGTACGGCATCACCGAGACCACCGTGCACGTCACCGCCCGCACCATCACCCGCGAACTCGCCGCCACCGCCGCGGCAAGCCTGATCGGCCCACCGTTGCCGTCGCTGCGCCTGCACATCCTCGACAACCGGCTGCATCCGGTGCCCGCCGGGGTGATCGGCGAACTGTACGTCTCCGGCGCCCAGCTCTCCCGCGGCTACCTGCACCGCCCCGATCCGACCGCCACCCGGTTCGTCGCCGACCCGCACGGCGCCCCCGGCGACCGGATCTACCGCACCGGGGACCTGGCGCGCCGCACCCGTGACGGCGAGATCGAATATCTCGGCCGCGCCGACTTCCAGGTGCAGCTGCGCGGTTTCCGCATCGAGCTCGGCGAGATCGAAGCGGCGCTGCTGCGCGCCCCCGGTGTCGGCCGCGCCGTGGTCGTCGTCCACACCGACCCGGCCTCCGGTACCGACCGGCTCGTCGGCTACGCGGTACCCGAACCCGGCCACGACCTCGACGTCGACGTGGTGCTCGAGCATGCCGCCGGGGAACTCGCCGCGTACATGCTGCCGTCCACCCTGATGGTGCTCGACACGCTGCCGGTCACCGCAACCGGCAAACTCGACCGGCGCGCACTGCCCGCCCCCGACTTCGCCGCCCGCACCACCGTCTCCCGCGCCCCCGCGCGCGGCCACGAAACGGTGCTGGTGGAACTGTTCGCGCAGGTCCTCGGTCTGCCGACGGTGGGGGTGGACGATTCGTTCTTCGCCCTGGGCGGCGATTCGATCATGTCCATCCAGCTGGTCTCCCGCGCGAAGGCCGCCGGCCTGGACCTGACTCCGCGCGAAGTGTTCGAACACAAGACCCCCGCCGCGCTCGCCGCCGTCGTCGGCACCGCCACCCCCACCGAAACCCTCGCGGAACTACCCGGCGGTGGGGTCGGGGACATGCCGCTACCGCCGATCGCGCACTGGATGCTCGACCGCGGCGGCAGCATCGGCCGCTACTCGCAGGCGCTGCTGCTGCGCCTGCCCACCGGCCTGGACGCGGCGACGCTGCGGGCGATCGTCACCGCGGTTCTCGACCGGCACGACATGCTGCGCGTGCACCTGCACGCGGTGCCGGACGTCCCCGGCGGACACGTCCTGCACGTGCCCGCCCCGGGCAGCGTCGACGTCGACACCGTCATCCACCGGGTGCCGGTGACCAGCGCCGCGGACAGCGACGACTTCTTCGCCCTGGCCGCCGCCGAACTCGACGCCGCCGCCGACCGCCTCGACCCGCACAGCGGGCGGGTGGTGCAGCTGGTGTGGTTCGACGCCACCAGCGGCGCCGGCCGACTGCTCATCGTCATCCACCATCTCGCCGTCGACGGGGTGTCCTGGCGCATCCTCGTCCCCGACCTGGCCGCCGCGTGGGCGGCCGCCGCGGCCGACGGCGCCACGAGTGGTGCGCTGCTGCCCCTCCACACCGGCACCAGCGTGCGCCGCTGGGCCCACGCCCTGCGTGACGCCGCCCCCACCCGCCGCACCGAACTCGACTTCTGGCGCGCCATGCTCGACGGACCGAACCCGCCGCTCGGGCACCGCCCCTTCGATCCGGTCCGCGACACCAACGCCACCGTCATCACCGTCGCCACCGAACTGCCCACCTCCGTCACCGAGGCGCTGCTCACCGCCGTGCCCAACGCCTTCCACGGCGCCGTCGACCACGGCCTGCTCACCGCACTCGCCCTCGCGGTGGCGGCGTGGCGCCGCGACCGCGGCCACCACCCGGCCCAGCTGCTGCTCAACCTCGAAGGGCACGGCCGCGACAGCAATGCCGCCGCCGGCGCCGACCTGTCCGGCACCGTCGGCTGGTTCACCACCATCCACCCGCTGCGCCTGGACCTGACCGGCATCGACCTCGACGACGCGCTCGCCGCCGGCCCGGCCGCCGGTCGCGCCGTCAAGACCGTCAAGGAACACCTCGCCGCCGTCCCCGACCACGGCACCGGCTTCGGGCTGCTGCGCTATCTCGACCCCGACACCGCCACCGAACTCGCGAACGCACCGACGCCGCAGGTCAGCTTCAACTATCTCGGCCGCCCCACCGCCGGGGTCACCGACACCGACACCCCCTGGCTGCCCATCGACGGCTTCCCCCACGGCGGGGCACAGAGCCCGGACATGCCCGCCGCCGCGGTGCTCGACATCAACGCCGTCACCACCGACACCCCCACCGGGCCGGTACTCGAGGTGCACTGGTCGTACCCGGCCGGGCTGCTCGACGACACCGACGTCACCGCCCTCGCGCACCACTTCGCCACCGCCGCCACCGCACTAACCCGGCACACCCGCAGCCCGCACGCCGGTGGCCTGACCCCCTCGGATCTGCCGCTGGTGCGACTGCACCAGGACGTCATCGAACGCCTCGAGCAACGCTACGGGCCCCTGGACACGGTGTGGCCGACCGCGCCGCTGCAGACCGGGCTGCTCTTCCACGCCCTGCTCGCCGGGGACCGCCCCGACGCCTACATCGTGCAGCTCGTCCTCGACCTGCGCGGCGAGGTCGACGCGAGCCGGATGCGCCGCTCCCTGCAACTGCTGCTCGACCGGCATCCGGCGCTGCGCGCGGCGTTCCCCGCCGCCGGCGACGGACACGTCCAGGTCATCCCCACCCACGTGGAGGTGCCGTTCACCGTCGCCGACACCAGCGACGACCCCGACCCGGACGACGCCGCCGCGCAACTGCTCGCCCTCGATCGACGCACCCGCTTCGACACCGAGACCACGCCGCTGCTGCGCGCGACCGTCGTGCACACCGGCCCGGGCCGGCACCTGCTGGCGTTGACGAACCACCACCTGTTGCTCGACGGCTGGTCCACCCCGGTGCTGATCCGGGAACTGCTGATGCTCTACGCCACCGACGCGGACCAGCGGGCACTGCCCCCGGCGCCGCACTACGGCAGCTACCTCACCTGGCTCGCCGACCGCGACCCGGAAGCCTCCCTCGACGCCTACCGCCGCGCCCTCGCGGGGGTGGACGAACCGACCCTGCTCGCCCCGCAGCACCGCCCCGGCACCACCGCCGGGATCTCCGAGGACCTCGACCTCGACCTGGACACCGCTCTGTCGGTGCGGCTGCACGACACCGCCACCGCCCGCGGCGTCACCGTCAACACCCTCGTGCAGACCGCCTGGGGTGTGGTGCTCGGCGCCCTCACCGGCCGCACCGATGTGGTGTTCGGGGCGACCGTCTCCGGGCGGCCACCGCAGATCCCCGGCATCGAGGCGATGGTCGGGTTGTTCATCAACACCGTCCCGGTGCGCATCACCGTGCGGCCCGACGACACCGTCGGTGCGCTCGTCGACCGGGTGCAGGCCGAACAGGTCGCCCTGCTCGATCACCACCATCTCGACCTGGGCACCCTCGACCGGCACCTCGGGGCCGCCGTGCGATTCGACACCCTCACCGTCTTCGAGTCGTACCCGGTCGAACGCGCCGGTCTCGACCGCGACACCGACCTCGGCGGCATGCGGGTCGCCGACATCACCGGCCGCGACGCCGCGCACTACCCGCTGTCGGTGGTCGTGCACACCGACACCGCGGTGCACCTGCGCATGAAATACCTGCCGGAGGTCTTCGACCGCGACGCCGTCGCCGCGATCGCCGCGCGCATCACCGCTGTGCTCGACGCACTCACCGGCGACCCGGCCGCCCCGATCACCGCGCTGCCGGCACTCACCGCCACCGAGCAGGACGCGCTGCTGCCGGTGCACGGCCCGGCCGGGGGCAGCGACGCCGCCCTGCCGCAACTGCTCGCCGCGACCGCCGCCGCACACCCGGACCGGCCGGCCCTGCGCGAGGGGGAGCGGGTGCTCACCTACCGCGAACTCGACGAACGCTCCACCCGGCTGGCGCGGGTGCTGCTGCGCCGCGGCGCCGGACCGGAGACCTTCGTCGCCCTCGGCATCGCCCGCTCCGTCGAGTCGGTGACCGCGATGTGGGCGATCACCAAGACCGGGGCGGCGTTCGTGCCCGTCGACCCGCGCTATCCGGCCGAACGCGTCGCATTCATGCTCGACGACTGCGGCGCCACCGTCGGTGTGACCACCACCGCACACCGCGACCGGCTCCCGGACACGGTGCCGTGGCTGCTGCTCGACGACCTCGACCGCGACGCCGCGGGCGAGGACACCACCACGATCGACGACACCGACCGCCCCGTCGCGCTGCGGCTCGATCATCCCGCCTACCTGATCTACACCTCCGGCTCGACCGGCCGCCCCAAGGGTGTGATCACCACCCACCGCAGCCTGGACAACTTCGCCCGCGACCAGCGCAGCCGCTTCGGTGCCGGACCCGGCGCGCGGGTCATGCACGTCTCGTCGCCGAGCTTCGACGCGTCGATCTTCGAATACCTCCTGGCGTTCGGGTCCGGCGCCGAACTGGTGATCGTGCCCCCGCACATCGTCGGCGGCGCCGAACTCGGCGCGCTGCTGCGCGAGCAGCGGGTCACCCACGGGTTCATCACCCCCGCCGCGCTCGCCTCCCTCGACCCGGCGGATCCGACCGACCTCACCGATCTCGCGGTCGGTGGGGAGGCGTGGCCGGCGGACCTGCAGGCCACCTGGGCGCCCGCGCGGCGTCTCGTCGACGCCTACGGGCCCACCGAGACCACCATCATGGCCGCGATCAGCGACCCCCTGGGCGTCGACGACCCACTGACCCTCGGCGGTCCGCTGCGCGGGGTGCACGCCGTCGTCCTCGACACCGCGCTGCGACCCGTGCCGTTCGGCGCCGTCGGTGAGCTGTACCTGGCCGGCTGGGGCCTGGCCCGCGGCTATCACGCCCGGCCCGCGCTGACCGCCGCCCGGTTCGTCGCCGACCCCTACGGCGCCCCCGGCGAACGCATGTACCGCACCGGGGACCTGGTGCGCTGGGTCGGTGACCTCGACCGGCGGGATCTGCGCATCGAATACGTCGGCCGCAGCGACTTCCAGATCAAGATCCGCGGCTTCCGCGTCGAACTCGGCGAGATCGACGCCGTGCTCGCCGCCCACCCGGCCGTCGGATTCGCCGCCACCGTCGCGCACCGCGCCCCGAGCGGAGAGACGGTCCTCGTCGCCCACCTGCACCCCGCACCCGGCGCCGACATCGACCACGCCGCAGTGAAATACCACGTCTCCGAGCATCTCCCGGCGCACATGGTGCCCACCGTCATCAGCGTGCTCGACGAGATCCCGCTGACCCCCGTCGGTAAACTCGACCGCGCCGCCCTGCCCGCACCGAACCTGACCGCCGGCACCGGCGACCGTCCGGCACCCACCGACCCGCTCGAGTCGCTCGTCGCCGACGAACTCGCCGACGTGCTCGGCCTCGACCGACTCGGCGTCGACGACAACTTCTTCGACCTCGGCGGTAACTCACTGCTCGCCACCCGCGCCGTCGCCCGCCTCGGCGACCGGCTCGGCCGACCCGTGCCGGTGCGCGCCCTGTTCGAAGCCCCCACCGTCGCCGCGCTCGCCGCACACCTCGACCACCGGCCCACCACCGAGGTCGAGGAACCCACCGCCGACACCACCTCCGGCCCGATCGCCGGACCACGCCCCGAGCACATCCCCCTCTCCCCGGCGCAGCAACGACTGTGGTTCATCAACCAGTTCGATCCGACCTCCGCCGCCTACAACATCCCCCTGGCGATCCGGTTGTCCGGGCATCTGTCCCCGGCCGCGCTCGGCGCCGCCCTGCACGACGTGCTGGCCCGGCACGAGAGCCTGCGCACCATCTACCCGGCGTCGGCGGCCGGGCCGCACCAGCGGATCCTCGCCGCCGCCGACGCTCCGCTGCCGCTGGACGTGGTGCCCGCCGGGGAGGACACCGTGCACACCGCCATCGCCGACTTCCTCGGCGCCGGATTCGACGTCACCGTCGACATCCCGGTGCGGGCACGGGTGTTCTCCTTCGGCCGCGACGACCATCTCGCCGTGCTGGTCGTACACCACATCGCCGCCGACGGCGGCTCCACCGGCCCGCTGGCCCGCGACCTGATGATCGCCTACGCCGCCCGCAGCCGCGGCGAGACCCCGGCGTTCGGACCGCTGCCGGTGCAGTACGCCGACTACACCCTGTGGCAACTCGACCGGCTCGGCGACCCGGACGACCCCGGCACCCTCGCCGCCGACCAGACCACCTACTGGCAGCAGCGCCTCGCGGGGCTGCCGGAGGTGCTGCCGCTGCCCACCAACCGGCCCCGGCCGCCGCAGCAGTCCTTCCGCGGCGACATCACCCGCTTCACCGTCGACGCCGATCTGCTCGCCCGGCTGCAGCAGCTCGCCGCCGTCCGGCACAGCACCGTGTTCATGACCGTGCACGCGGCGTTCGCGGTGCTGCTCGCCCGCCTGTCGGGCAGCGACGACATCGCCGTCGGCTCGCCGGTCGCCGGTCGCGGACACCGCGCCCTCGACGATCTGGTGGGCATGTTCGTCAACACCGTCGTGCTGCGCACCGCGGTGCCCGCGCAAGCGTCGTTCACCGAGCTGCTCACCGCCGTCACCGACAGCGACCTCGATGCCTTCGCGCACGCCGACCTGCCCTTCGACCGGGTCGTCGACGCGCTCGCCCCGACCCGCTCGACCGCACACTCACCGCTGTTCCAGGTCTCCATCGAATTCCACACCGCCGAACTGCCCGCGGTGGAACTGCCGCACCTGAGCGTGCAGGGCGTCGCCCTCGACCCGACGGTGTGCAACTTCGACCTCGAACTGCTCATCGGGGAGAACGCCGAAGGTGGCCTCGACGCCGCCTTCGTCTACGCCACCGACCTGTTCGACGCCGAGACGGTGCGTGGCTTCGCCGACCGGTTCACCCGGCTGCTGCACGCGATCGCCGCCGACCCGCACCGTCCCGTCGGCGATCTCGACCTGCTCACCGCCGCAGAACACACCGCGCTGGTGCCCGCCATCGGACCGCAGGCCGAACCGGCGGTGCTGTGGCCGCACCTGCTCGACACCGCCGTTGCCACCGCCCCGGACGCGGTCGCGGTCGTCGACGACGACCGGCAGGTCACCTACCGCGAACTCGACGCCCGCGCGCACCGGCTCGCGCGGCGCCTGCTCGACCGCGGCGCCGGACCCGAACAGGTGATCGCCCTGGCGATCCCGCGCTCGCTCGAATCGGTCACCGCGGTGTGGGCGACGGTGCGCAGCGGCGCGGCATTCGTGCCGGTCGACCCCACCTATCCGGCCGACCGCATCACCTTCATGCTCGACGACAGTGCCGCGCGCATCGGCATCACCGTCGCCGCGCACCGCGACGCGCTGCCCGACGAGGTGGACTGGCTCGTCCTCGACGACCTCGACCTCACCGCCGGGCCGGTCACACCGATCGACGACGCGGACCGGCCGACGGTGCTGCGCCCGGATCAACCGGCCTACCTGATCTACACCTCCGGCTCCACCGGCCGCCCCAAGGGCGTGGCGGTCACCCACCGCGGCCTGGCCTCCCTCGCCCGGGAGGAACGCGACCGTCTGCAGGTCACCGCCGCGGCCCGGGTGTCGCATCTGGCGTCGCCGAGCTTCGACGCGTCGATCTTCGAGCAGATGATGGCGCTGTGCGCCGCGGCGACGCTGGTGATCGTGCCGCCGCACGTCTACGGCGGCGACGAGCTCGCCGCTGTGCTGCGCGCACAGCGGGTCAGCCACGCCTTCATCACCCCCACCGCGCTGGCCTCGCTCGACCCGCACACCGTCCCCGAACTGCACACCCTGCTCGTCGCCGGCGAAGCACTCCCACCGGAGCTGGTGGCACGCTGGGCGCCGTCACGGCGGGTGATCGACGCCTACGGTCCCACCGAGGCGACGATCATGACCTCCCTCGGCGAGCCGCTCACCGTCGGCGAACCCGTCACCATCGGCACCCCCAGCCGCGGTTTCCACGCCCTGGTCCTCGACGGGCGGCTGCAACCCGTCCCGGCCGGGGTGGCCGGGGAACTATATGTCGCCGGGCCGGGTCTGGCCCGCGGCTACCACGACCGGCCCGCGCTGACCGCCGCCCGATTCGTGCCCGATCTCACCGGCTCGGGGGAGCGGATGTACCGCACGGGGGATCTGGTGCGGTGGACCACCGATCATCGCCTCGACTACGTCGGCCGCACCGACTTCCAGGTCAAGATCCGCGGCTTCCGCGTCGAACTCGGCGAGATCGACGCCACGCTGACCGCGCACCCGCAGGTGGTCTTCGCCCACACCCTCGGCCACACCGCCCCGTCCGGGCAGACCGTGCCGGTGTCCTACCTCCGCCTCGCCCCCGATACCGACATCACCGCCGCCGAGGTGAAAACGTTCGTCGCGCAGCATCTTCCGCCGCACATGGTGCCGGCGGTGATCACCGTGCTCGACGACATCCCGCTCACCCCGGCCGGCAAACTCGACCGCGCCGCGCTGCCCGCCCCGGATTTCACCGCCCCGGTCGGGGACTACCGGGCGCCGCGCACCGACCTCGAAAAGCTCGTCACCGACCTGTTCGCCGAGCATCTCGGCCTCGACCGGGTCGGTGTCGACGACGACTTCTTCGACCTCGGCGGCACCTCGCTGCTGGCGACCCGGTTGCTACCGGCGCTCGGGGAACGACTCGGGCGGCGGGTGCCGATCGCGTCGATCTTCACCCATCCGACCCCGGCAGAACTCGCTGCACACCTGAGCAGCGGCGAGTCCGAGGAGAGCAACGGCATCGACGAGGCGTTCCGGGTGCTCGTGCCGCTGCGCCCCGGCACCGGCACCGCGCTGTTCTGCATCCATCCCGCCGCGGGGCTGGCCTGGCCGTACAGCGCCCTCGCGCACCGCCTCGACGACGACCGGCCGGTCTACGGTCTGCAGTTGCCGGCCCTGTCCGGTGGTCCGCGGCACGACACCATCACCGCGCTGGCCCGCCACTACGTGCGGGAGATCCGCCGGGTGCAGCCGCACGGCCCATATCACCTGCTGGGCTGGTCGCTCGGAGGGGTGGTCGCGCACGCCGTCGCCGTCGAACTGCGCCGCGACGGGGAGATCGTCGACACCCTCGCCCTGCTCGACAGCCACCTGATGGTCGGGGCGTCCCCGGCCGTCGGCACCCGCGACATGCTGCGCGATCTCGGGCTTCCCGTCGACGACGATGAGCCGAGCTTCGAACACGCCGCCGCGGTGCTCGACGAGGCGTTCGGGGGCGGCACCGGCCTGACCGCCGCCCACCTCGAACGGCTGCACGCCGGGTCGACCGACACCGCCCGCGCCGCGCGGCGGCACGAACCGGACACCTTCGACGGGGACGCGTTGTTCTTCACCGCGGCCCGCTCGGAGACCCCGGTCCCGGCGGTGGCGGCCTGGCACAACGTGATCGCCGGCGAGATCCACCAGTACCGGCTCGACTGCGATCACCACGAGATGGTGAGTGCCCGGGCGGTGGAGACGATCGTCGCGGTGCTCTCGGCGCGGCTGACCGAGAGCGACGCGGCGCTGCGCCGGTGGGGACGAGTCGCGGTGCAGGTCGCCGGACGCAACGGGGACCGCCGGAACTGACCTCGACGCATCCGCCCACCGGGCCCGGATCTCTCAGCCGAGCCCGGTGAGCGCCGCCGGCGCCCATCCCGGCCAGCGCACCGCACCCACCGGCACCCCGCCGGCGAACCGCGCCACCACCACCGGGGTCCCGGACGCCGTGTCGTACACCGACGCCTGATCGGCGCGGCCGATCGCTTCGGTCACCAGCGGCCACAACCGCCGATAGCGCGCCCGAATCTTGTCCTCGGGCACCGCATGCCCACCGGAGGCCACCCGGCGCTGTACACGCAGCACCGACATCGCCTCGGGCACCAGCATCACGTGCAGCACCACCGTGAACCCCACCTCGTGCGCGCGGTCGATCAACTCCAGCTTCGACGGATGCGAGAACACCGTCTCCGCAATGAACGACCGGCCCTGCCGCAGCAACCGGTCCCGCGCCGCCGCGGCGAGTTGCGCCGCCTCGTACGACATCTCCTCCGCCCGGTCGGGCCAGCGCTGCCGCGCGATCACATCCGCATTGACGAACACGCTGCGCGGCAGCAGGGGAGCGAGGGACAACTCGACGAACGTCGACTTGCCGGAACCGTTGGGACCGACGATCAGATCCAGACGCCTCATGCGTCGTCGAGCACCCGGCGACTACCGTCGGGACGCTGCTCGACCAGCCGGCCTTCGTCGTCGAGCACCACCGTGGTGACCCCACGCGCGGCGAGAACCTCGGCGTAGTCGGTGCGGGCCAGCCCGTCCGCCAGGCGCGCATCGATCTCCGCGTCGAACAGCCGTCCCTCGGCGGCGGTGAGCTCGCTCAGCTCCCGTGTCCCGGCCAGCGCCTCGTGCACCCGGTGCAGGGAGGCGGTCTCGTGGGCGGTCATCGCGCGGCCGATGCGGGCCCAGTATTCGAGTTGCTGGCGTCCGGTGCGGTTCTGGCGGCCGCCCTCGGCGATGGCGCTGTCGACGAGTTCGGCGTCGAAGCGGGTGACCTTGTCTGTGGATGACGTCATGACGGCCTCCTGATGTTGCAGTCTGCTACAAGCGTAGCTGTCTGCAACACGCCACGCACCCCCCGAATCCTCCCGCCACCACCCGGTTCGTGACCTCCCGCTACGCACCGCCACCCGGATCGACACCCGATCGAACCCGAGCCGTCGCCGCGGAACCGGCCACGCGACCTACCGTGAGCGAGTACTCCCATCGCCAGGAGGTGCGTGATGACCACGGAGATGCACGAACCCGACCAAGCACGACTCGAGCAGACCCTCGGACAACTCGTCGTCGACATGGGTGCGGCCATGAACGGCGCACTGGTGCTCATCGGCGCCGAACTCGGACTGTGGCGCGCGCTCGACGAAGCCGGCCCGGTCAGCAGCGAACAACTCGCCGACCGCACCGGCATCCGCGAACGCTATCTGCGCGAATGGCTCTCCGCCGAGACCGCCAGCGGCTATCTCACCTACGATCCCGACGCCGGAACGTTCAGCCTGGCACCGGAACACGCCATGGCCCTCGCCCGCGAGGACAGCCCCGTCTACCTGGCCGGCGGCTTCCACCTGATCGGCTCCGTGTACAAGGACCGCAGCCGCATCGCCGAACGCATCCGCAACGGCGAAGGTTTCGGCTGGCACGAACACGATCCCGAACTGTTCGTCGGCACCGAACAGTTCTTCCGCCCCGGCTACCGCGCCAACCTCGTCGACGTGTGGCTGCCCGCCCTCGACGGGGTCGTCGACACACTGCGCGCCGGCGCCACCGTCGCGGACATCGGCTGCGGCCACGGTGTCTCCACGACCCTGCTCGCGCAGGCGTTCCCGCAGTCCACCATCCGCGGCTTCGACTACCACGACGCGTCCATCGCGCGGGCGACGGAACTGGCCGCGGAGGAGGGCGTCGACAACGCCACCTTCACCGTCGCCTCCGCGACCGACTTCCCCGGATCCGACTACGACCTGATCTGCTACTTCGACTGCCTGCACGACATGGGCGATCCCGTCGGCGCACTGCGGTACGCGCGCGGCGCGCTTGCCGACGACGGCGCGGTGATGCTCGTCGAACCGTTCGCCCGCGACAGCCTGCCCGAGAACCTCAACCCGGTCGGCCGGATGTACTACGCCGCATCGACGGTGCTGTGCACCCCGTCGTCCCTCGACCAGCCGGTCGCGCTCGGGCTCGGCGCGCAGGCCGGGGAGCGACGGCTCGCCGATGTCGCGGCCGAAGCCGGATTCGGCACCTTCCGCCGCGCCACCGAAACACCCTTCAATCTCGTCCTCGAAGCACGCCCCTGAAACAGTCTCCGGGACACCGGATCGGACTCATCGGCGACTACGGCGGCGCCGATAGGCGACGATCGGAGGATGGACCGCGTCACTCGACTCTCGCTCGCCCTGGACCGTCAGGACGGGCGGTGCCTGTGGTGTGGACGGGAGTTCGGGCGGCTGATCACCCCGACCACCGATCATCTGGTGCCGCGCCTGAAGGGCGGGCCGAGCATCACCGCCAACGAGGTCGCCGCGTGCCGACGCTGCAACGCCGACCGCGGACACATCGCGCCGGTCGAATGGCTCGACCGGTGCCGGCAGCGCGAGGGCTGGTCACCCGAGGAGGAGCTGCTGTCACGACTGCTCGAGAAGCTCGCCGACGAACTCGTCCGGGTCGGTGGTCATCGCCGTGCCCGGGATTATCTGTCCGCGCAGTTGCGGCGGTTGCGGCGAGCGTCATAATACGGGAGGCGAGATTAATACGTCACTGTGACGTTTCTGGGTTTATCGTCCGAGGCGGAGGAGGGGAGTCCGCACCCTCGACCCGGCGGGACGCGACCCGCAGACAGGGTCAGGACGAGCACGGCGACCCCGACGGCCACCGCGGACGCGACAGGCGAGCAGATCCCGCTCGCCGCCAGGAGCGTCCACCGTCCACCCGAGTTCCTCGCACACCGCCGCAACGAAATACGCACCGGCGACCGCCACGAGGGAGACCGAGATGCCGGACGGACCGGTACCGGCGACCACGATAGATGCGACCAGCACCAGCGCAGCTGATACAAACAGTGCGACGATCAGCCACAGCGCGCGCGGCAGCGTGCACATGCGCCGCCGGGCCGACTCGCGCCCGCCGCCGGCGGCGAGGGCCGCAAGTGCCGGGCAGACGAACATCAACGCACTGACCGGCAGACGCGCACCGGTGATGTCGAATTCACCGTCGGTGAGTGCACCCCAGAGATAGAACGGGACGGTGGTGATCGCGAAGACCACCCAGGAACGCAGGAGCCGTGGTTGCGTCACGGTCGACCTTCCCGGATCGCGTTGTCACTGCCGCGCCGATGATATCGACGCAGATAGGTGTCCACAGCGGGACCCGCTGACCACGTGAAAACGTCACTGTGACGTTTTCACGACGGCTGGGCGGACAGGCAGGGGGCGAGGGTGGCGGGCCCGGAAGGTCGTATCGGGCGTCCGAGGCAGCCAACCGACACCAGGCGGCGGACCGGGCCGGGCACGCGAATGCGCAGCAAGCTCGAGTGCCGGGAGCGCGTCGTGCGGCGCGGTTCGCACGTCGCACGAGGCGGAGGGAACAACGCGCGCCGGACGGCACGGCGCACGACGCGATGCAGTGCGTGCGACGACGGCGCGAATCTGCGGATCAGGGACGTCATTCGGCGGCATCGGGATTCTCAGTGCCGAACCCCAGTTCACCGCCCATATCAAAATTGCCGATAATCTATATTATGTTAACTAGAGTGGAACCGGACCTCCTCCGGACAGGTGCGGCAGGGCGTCCGAGGCGTTCGGAGATCCCTGGTTCGCCCCGGATCGATGCGATGGGCCCCACCTGTCACTCGGTCTCTGGCTCGAGTCCGGCTCACCTCCGGACTGCGACCGGCCTGCCGGCGCCCGTGCCGGATCGAGCCGCCGATCCGCTCGACGCGCGTTCGGCTGCTCATGCATCGGGTGCCATGCCGCAGCGACGCGCACACTGCACCGACCCACGGTTCACCGATGCGGCGTTGCGGCAGCACCGTGTGGTCGTCGCGTGCGCGTTGCGCGCCGCAGATCGCGCGGACGATGCGCATGTTGGTGGCGCGGGATCATCCCGTCCCCCGGGGTGCTGCGACCACCGATCGCCCCTTCTCGCCTCTTCCACACTTGATGGATAATCACCGTTATCCATGAATCATGTTGGCTGCCAACGAATTTCACGCACACAGAGGTGAACGGTTCCATTGTGCCCCGCGCATGTCCCCTGCACAGCCGATCCGGTCCCGATCTCCTCGAACCTCGAGGGCGAGCCCGATCTCCGCACCGCATCCCACCGACACCAGCGCATGCCTTCCACCCCACTATGTGCCTGGGTCGGCACGATTCAGGGCCCCTTCTCCCCTGTCCGCCCGTCTCGTCAGCCGTGATGACGCCGGTACGCGGCCACCGCTCCCGGATGCAGCGGGACATCGGCGGTGACGATCAGCGACTGCCGGTCGAGGAACTGACTGCCGGTGGCCTGGGCCGGAACGAGTTCGGAGGCATGGTCGACGAGCAGATCGACCAGTGCGGCGGCCGCCTCGTCCGACACCGAGGCTCCGGCGAGCAGGAGGTTGCCCAACCCGATGGTGGCGACGGCGTCCGGCTGCCCGTAGGTGCCGGGCTGGATGAGCACCGGTTCGTAACGCGGACCGAAGCGCGCCCGCAGCGGTTCGAGGAGCACGGACAGATCGATCAGCCGTAGCGACACAGCCAGGTTCGCAAACGACGGGGTAGGAACACCACCCGCCCACAGCACCGCGTCGATCTCGCCGTCCACCAGCGCGCGGCCGGCGTCGGCCATCGACAGGTGCACCCGGGTGACGGCTCCCGGCTCGGCGAGCCCGGCGACGGCGAGGATGCGTTCGCCGGTGAATTCGGCACCCGATCCGGGAGCGCCGAGGCTGATCCGTGCGCCCTGCAACTGGGCGATCTTCCGGATCGGTGAGTCTGCACGCACGGCCAACTGCATGTAGTTCTCGTAGACCCGCCCGATCGCCGTGAACTGCGCGCCCTCGTCGTGGGCACGCACCGCGACATCGGTGAGGGTCAACGCCAGCTCCGCATTCCCCGCCGTCAGCGCGGCGAGATTGGTGACCGACCCCGGGGTGCGTTCCGGCACTATCGCGATGGGCAGGCCCGCCCGGTCGGCGGCGGCCGCGGTGAGTTCGGCGAACTCCCAGAAGAACCCACCCTCCTCCCCTGCCGCCAGGATCAGTTCCTCACGCTCTCCGGTGCGCGTGCAGCCGGCGACGGCTCCGCCCACCGCCAGCAGCGCGACGGACCGCAGGAGATCGCGGCGGGTGATCATGATGCCTCCGCGCGGGAGTCGGCGGGCAGGGTCAGGGTGACGGCCAGTCCGTGCGGGTCGGCGGCGGCGAGGTCGAGGGTGCCGCCGCCGGTCTCGACGAGCGCGACCGCGATGGACAGCCCGAGACCGGTGCCGGGCCCGTCGGCTCCGGACCCGCGGAAGAACCGGGAGGTGAGGGCGCCGAGCTCGTCGGGTGCGACTCCGGCGCCGTCGTCCTCGACGCGGATCCGGATGGTCCCGTCGTGGTGTCGGGTGGTGATGCGGACCCCGGTGGCCGCGCGGGCGTACTTCCTCGCGTTGCTGAGCAGCACATCGAGCACCTGAGCGAGATGGTCGGCGGAGAAGCCGGCCTGCAGGCGCTGCCCGGACGGTTCGTCCACGCTGACGGTCATACCGGCCTCGGCCAGGGCCTCGGACCAGGCATCCGCGCGGTCGGCGACGACGGCGCCGACATCGCACCCGTCGTGCCCGTCCGTCTCGGTGATATCGGTAGGTGATTCGGCGGTGGCAAGGGCGAGCAGGCCGTCGAGGATACCGCCGAGCCGGTCGACTTCGACGGCCGTGCGCCGATAGGTCTCCACGCCGGTGGCGCCGACGTGCGGTTCGAGGGAGTCGAGTCGGATGTGCAGGGCGGCGAGCGGGTTCCGGAGTTGGTGCGCGGTGTCGGCGATGAGCTGTCTCTGGGCGCGGGTGGACGTGCGGACCGCCTCGGACATGGTGTCGAAGGCCTGCGTGAGTTCCCGGACCTCCGGGGGGCCGTGATGCCGGACCGAGGTGGTGGTGTCCCCGGTCCGGGAGCGTGGATGCAGCGCCGGGACGCTGTCGGTGAGCGCCGCGACCCGCGCGGTGAGCGCGGTGAGCGGGCGGACCGTCCACCGTGACAGCACGGTCGCGAGGATGGTGACGAGCACGAGCGCCGCCGCTGCGCCGGTGACGATGAGCAGCCACGAGGTGCGGATGTCGCGGCGGGCGGCGTCGGTGGACACGTCTACGACGACGGCTCCTTCGACCTGGGCGCCGGTGCCCACCGGTACGGCGAGCAGGGCCCGGTGTGGGGACCACGGGGTCAGCGGACCGCCGATGCCCTGTTTCTGATTGCGTAGACCGGCGGTGATCGCCTCCGGCACACCGGGGTCGGTCGGGGTCAGGTCCGCGCTCGCGCGGGGTGCGCCGCGGGCGTCGACGATCAGCACGCCTTCGTCGTAGAGCCGGTGGTAGCGGGTGACCTCCTCGTCGAGCAGGGCGGTGCTGCCGGGGGCGCGCATCTGGACGGCGAGGGTGGCGAAGTGGTGGGCGTCGGCTTCCCGGTTCGCGCCCAGGACGGCGGTGCGGCCGGCGCTGGTGGCGAGGGCGAGCGGTACGGCGAAGGCGACGACGGCGACGGTCGCGAAGACGAGCAGCACCGCCAGGACGCGTCGCTGCATGTCAGCCGCCCCACCGGTAGCCGTAGCCGCGGATGGTGGAGATGAGTCCGGGGCGGGCGAGTTTGGCGCGCAGCCCGGTCATGTGCACGTCGAGCGACCGGGAGATCGCCACATAGGCGTCGCCCCACACGGCGTCCATGAGTTGTTGGCGGCTGACCGCGGCGCCGGGTCGGGCGACGAGGACGGCGAGCAGGTCGAATTCCTTCGGGGTGAGAGTGACCGGTTCGCCGCCCACCTCGACTTCGCGGGCGTCGAGGTCGACGACGACGTCGCCGGCGCGGACGATGCGGGAGGACTCGGACAGTGCGCGGCGCCGTTGGGTGACGACGTCCACGCGGGCGAGCAGTTCGGCCAGGCGGGCCGGTTTGACGAGGTAGTCGTCGGCGCCGCCGCGCAGGCCGCGTACCACCGAGCGTTCGTCGCCGCGCGCGGTGAGGATCACGACGGGGACGTCGTTGACGGCCCGCAGTTGCCGGAGCACCTGCAGGCCGTCGGCGTCGGGCAGGCCGAGGTCGAGGATGACGACGTCGAGGTCGCGGTGTCCGAGGAGCAGGTCGGCGCCGCGCCGCATGCGGATCGGCCGGTGGCCGTGGGAGGTGAGGGCTTCGACGAGGGCGTCGCCGACGCCGTCGTCGTCCTCGACCACCGCGATCTGCACGTGGGTCCCTTTCGGTCAGTGTCGCGAGGTGGCCAGGTCGGCGTGCTCGTCGGGGGTGTCGGTGTGGGTGCTCGTGCGGTCGGTGCTCGTGCGGTCCAGGGGTGAGCCGTCGGAGGTCTCCCGCATGAAGAAGTACACGACGAGCGAGACGGCGATGCAGCCGGTCACGTAGTAGAAGAATAGCGATTCGTGGCCGGCGCGCTTGAGCGCGAGTGCGACGGTTTCGACGGTGCCGCCGAAGATCGCCAGGGTCAGCGCGTAGGGCAGGCCGACGCCGAGCGCGCGGACCTTGGTGGGGAACAGTTCGGTCTTCACGATGGCGTTGACCGAGGTGTAGCCGGTGACGACGGTCAGGCCGAGCATCATCAACCCGAACGCGATCAGCGGGTTCGTGGTGCTGCCGAGGATCGTCATCAACGGGACGGTGAGCACGGTGCCGCCGACCCCGAAGAAGATGAGCAGTTTGCGGCGGCCGATGCGGTCCGACAGGGCCCCGCCGATGGGTTGCAGGACGATGAACACCAGCAGGGCGGCGAAGTTGATCCAGGCGACGGTGTCCTTGGAGATGCCGGAGGTGTTGATCATGTATTTCTGCATGTAGGTGGTGTAGGTGTAGAACGCCACGCAGCCGCCGAGGGTCAGCGCGCACACCAGTAGGCATTCGCGGGGGTACTGCAGCAGCATCCGGATGCCGCCCTGCTCGGGCGTGCTCTCCGGCCGGTCGGTGGCGCTCTTGGCCGCGACTTCCTCGGTGAACGCTTCGGATTCGTCCATGGTGCGGCGCAGCCACATCACGGCGACGGCGGCGACGGCGCCGATGACGAACGGGATGCGCCAGCCCCACGCCTGCATGGCCTCGGCGGAGAGGGTGAGCTGCAGGACGATCTGGACGCCGAGGGCGATGAGCTGTCCGGCGACGAGGGTGACGTACTGGAAGCTGGAGTAGAACCCGCGGCGTCCGGGTGAGGCGACCTCGGCGAGATAGGTGGCGCTGGTGGCGTATTCACCACCGACGGACAGTCCCTGCATCATGCGGGCGAGGACGAGAAGAAGGGGTGCGGCGAGTCCGATGGTCGCGTAGTCCGGGGTGACGGCGATGATGAGGGAGCCGACGGCCATGACGGTGACCGACAGGGTCAGCGCCGAGCGCCGTCCGCGCCGGTCGGCGTAGCGGCCCATGATCCAGCCGCCGATCGGTCGCATGAGGAATCCCACGGCGAAGATCGCTGCGGTGGACAGCAGTTGGGCGGTGGGGTCGCCTTCGGGGAAGAATTCCTTCGCGAAGTAGACGCTGAACGCGGCGTAGACGTACCAGTCGTACCACTCGATCAGGTTGCCGACCGAGCCTTTCAACACGTTGCCGATGACTCGGCGTTCGCCCGTCGAGGTGGTGCTCACCCGGGACTCCTTTCGCTGCGTGGATCTGTGCGCTCCCCACAGTGGTTCGGGTCACAGTGGTTGCGGAAGGGTCTGTGGCGGTTCCTAACACTCCCTTAGGAATGTGGTCGGGACGGGTGGGATCGGCGTGGCGCGCGGGGTGCCGCTCCCCCGTTGTGCCGGTCGGAGGTTCTACGGTGGTCGGCGTGACGATCCCCGCATCGAGTTATCTGTTCCAGGCCCGGACGTTCGTGAGCGGTTCGCGTAAGTGGCGGTTCGAGGCGGCGTTGGCGACGGCGCGGGTCTGCGAGCGGTTCGAGCGGCCGTATCCGAAGTCGGTGCGGACGCTGGCGCACACCGCGTACGACATGTTGCGGATGGATGCGCCGGAGGTCGCTGCCGAGTTCGGGCCGCCGTCGTTCTGACCCCGGGTGCTCACGCGACCCGGGTGCCCGGTGCCTCCGGTGGCCGGTACTGTGCAGCACAACTCGATCACGATGTCCGCGGGGCGAGGAGGGGGCCGATGAACCCTGCGATATGGCTGACACCCGGGCAGTTGGCGGACCGTTCCGGGGTGGCGGTCTCGGCGCTGCACTACTACGAGTCGCGTGGTCTGATCACCAGTCGCCGCACCTCGGGCAATCAGCGGCGTTATCGTCGCGACACGCTGCGCAAGGTGGCGTTCATCAAGGTCGCGCAGGGTGTGGGGGTGTCCCTGGAGGAGATCAAGGAGGCGTTCGATTCGTTGCCGGACAGTCGTGTGCCGACGACGGAGGACTGGGCGCGGCTGTCGCGGGCGTGGCACGACCGGCTGACCCGCCGCATCGAGGATCTCACCGCGTTGCGCGACAGTTTCACCGATTGCATCGGCTGCGGTTGTCTGAGTTTGGCGTCGTGTCCGCTCGCGAATCCCGGTGACGTGCTCGGGCAGCAGGGTCCGGGTCCGCGTCGGCTACCGGTGCACGACGACGATCCGCCGGTGGAGGCGGCGCCGCGCGCGGAGTCGTCCGGCTGAGGTCGGGCGGTCAGGTGCGCGCGGCTTCGATCTGCTGCACGAACCGGGCGGTGGCGTCGGCGATGTTGCGGGGGTGGGAACGCGGCGACCAGTGCCCGGCGTCGAGTGGGTGGATGCGCAGGTCGGTGACCCAGCGGGAGGTGTCCTCGTAGCCGACGGGGCGTACGGCTCGGTCGCGCAGGTTCTGGATCAGCTGGACCGGGACGTCGGTGTGCCGCTCGCGGGGTCGGGCGAGCCGCGTGCGGATGTTCGCCCGGTACAGGGACAGTCCGTGCACCATGTCGTCGGCGAGGGTCGGGGCGACGGGGGCGATCGCGGCGGGGTCGGTGCGGTCGAAGAACCCGACGAAGGCCGGCCAGTGGTGGGCGAGCGGGCCGCGCAGCACCGGATTCGGCAGACCGGGGATCTGGAAGGCGAGGGTGTAGGCGGAGGCGAGAGCCTGTTCGGCGGGGCCGAGTGGGCGTTTGCGCCGGAGACGGCGGCGCATCCACAGGCCGAGATGGTCGAGGTTGGGTCCGGAGATCGAGGTGTAGGAGGCGATGCGATCGCCGGCGTCGGGTTCGCACACCGCTTCCCAGCACAGCACCGCGCCCCAGTCGTGGCCGAGCAGGTGGACCGGTTCGTTCGGGGCGAGGGCGTCGATGACGGCGTGCAGGTCGGCGGCGAGGTGCTCGAGCCGGTAGTGCGCCACCTCGCGGGGGACGGTGGAGGCGCCGGCGCCGCGGTTGTCGTAGCGCAGGATGCGGAAGTCGTCGGCGAGCAGGGGTGCGACGCGGTCCCACAGGGCGTGGGTGTCGGGCCAGCCGTGGACGAGGACGAGCGTCGGGCCGTGCGGGTTGCCTTCTTCGACGACGTGGAGTCGGATAGGCCCGTTGGGGACGGTGTGGGTGGTCATGGTTGTCCTGTGGTCATGGTTGTCCGGGCGTCTCGGGGGCCGGGGGGTGGCCGCCGGTGGGGCGGGTGAACAGCGTGCGGCGGCGCAGGCTGCTGGCGATGGCGAAGAGGGATTCGGAGACGGAGGTGGGCCGGCCGTGGCGGCGCTGGACGAGATGTCCGAGGGCGGACAGCAGTCCGGCGCCGAGGGGGACGGCGAGGACGAACAGGATCCGATGTCGCAGTGGGCTGCCGCGCAGCATCGACATGGGAGGCCTCCTTCGGTACCGGCCACTGTATTTGTGACCAACGGTAACACTATTTCCGGTGATGGGAACCACTCCTGATGTTTCGCGACGGTCCCGCGCGTGCATCCCTCCCGAAGGCGACAAGGGACGGGACAGCGCATGAGAGTTCTCGTGATCGGTGCCTCCGGCTACGTCGGCAGCCGGGTCGTCCCCGCCTTCCTCGCTATCGGCTGCACCGTGCGCGCCGCCGCTCGGAACCCGGCGGCCTTGCGACGCTTCTGGTGGCACGACCAGGTCGAGACCGCGCAGGTGGACGTCACCGCCGCGCACACTCTCCCACCGGCGCTCGACGATGTCGACGTCGTGGTCTATCTCGTGCACGGGATGCGCTCGGCGCACTTCCGGGACCTCGACCTGGCAGCGGCCCGCACCGTCCGGCACGCGGTCGATGCCTCCCAAGTGACGCGTGTCGTCTACGTCTCCGGGTTCGTCCCCGAGTGTGCGCCGGACGCGCTGTCCGAGCATCTGCTCTCGCGCTGGGAGGTCGAGCAGGAACTGTCCCGCTCCCGCCGCACGGTGATCACGCTGCGAGCCGGGATGGTGCTCGGCTCCGGGTCGACGAGCTTCGAGGTGCTCGGCCAACTCGCGGGGCGCCTACCCGTCACCGTGGTACCCGACTGGATGGACTCGCGGGTCGAGCCGATCGCGGTCGTCGACCTGGTCGCCGCAGTGCTCGGGGCGGCCGTCGCGGACACTCCCACGGACTCGTTCGATGTGGGCTGCGGACAGTCGCTGCATTATCCCGAGTTGCTCCGCCTCTACGGGCAGGTCACCGGCATGCCGCGCGCCCAGGTCACCGTCGCCGGATTGCCGGGCGCGGTGATCCGCCGGTTCGGCTCGTGGTTGACGGAGGTGCCGTCGGGAACCGTGGCGGCGTTGATGGAGAGCCTGCGGCACGACATGACGGCCCGCGATCGTCGGTGGATCGGCCGCCTGGCCCCGGCTGCTCATCGGCCGTTGGGGATCGTGCAGGCGCTGCAGCGCGCAGTGCTGCCCGCCGATGTGAGTGTGCCGTGCGCGCAGCGGGACCCGATGGGTGCGCTGCCCGGGGATCCGGAGTGGGCGGTCGCCGCGGCGGAGGCGCGCCGATACTCCGCCGTGGGGATCCCCCCGCGCCGCCGTCCGTCGGTGTAGCTTCACGACATGCCCCGTCCGGATCCGGCGTCACCGAACGATTCCCGCAGGCGGCACGAGGACCGCGAACCGCACACCGCCGGGTTGGCGAGCAGACTCAACTGGTTGCGGGCGGGTGTTCTCGGCGCGAACGACGGCATCGTCTCGACCGCGGGACTGGTCGTCGGTGTGGCGGCCGCGACGACGAACGAGGCGGCGATCCTCACCGCCGGTGTGGCCGGGCTGGCCGCGGGGGCGGTGTCGATGGCGCTGGGCGAGTACGTGTCGGTGAGCGCCCAACGCGACACCGAGCGCGCGGCGCTGTACACGGAAGGTCGTGAGCTCGCCGCCATGCCGGAGGCCGAACTCGACGAACTCGCCGCCCTGCTCGAGGGCAAGGGATTGTCGGCGGTCACGGCGCGTGCCGCGGCGGAGGAGTTGACGGCGCGGGATCCGCTTGCCGCACATGCCGAGGTGGAGTTGGGGATCGATCCGACCGAACTGGCGAATCCGTGGTCGGCGGCGTTGTCGTCGGCCGTGTCGTTCACCCTGGGGGCGCTGGTGCCGCTGCTGATGGTGGTGTCGGTGCCCGACACGGTGCGGATCCCGGTGACGTTCGTGGCGGTGTTGTGTGCGCTGGCGGCGACGGGATCGATCAGTGCGTGGCTCGGCCGGGCCCGGCGGGGCCGGGCGGTGATGCGGGTGGTGTTCGGCGGTGCGCTCGCGATGGTCGTGACCTATGGGGTGGGTCAGTTGTTCGACACCGTCGTGTAACGGGGCGCAAGCGCGGCGTCCCCGCTCCGCGGGCCGTGCCGGTCCGCGAGGCGGGGTGTACCGAGCGTGCGTCAGTCGACCGGGCCGAGCGCGGGAGCGGTCACGAAGCTCAGCGCGTCGTTGCCGGCGAGATGGTTGTCGATGATGCGCTCGATGGCCTGCCGCCATTCCTCCCGCACCGTCCCGGCGTCGTCGCCGGCATCGAGTCTCTGCAGGATGTTGTGCTGCGCAACGTGATAGGCCATGGGCGTGTCGATGTCGAAGGTCGGTAATGCCATGGCCCAGCACCCTACGTCCGAACCACCTGTGGCCCAAACCTCCGGTTCCGGCCGTGCACAACGGCCGGAACCGAACCCACCCCCGATCCATACCATCGGATAATCGACTATCCGATGGTATGTTCCGGGGATGGCATCGGTTGACGTCGCGTCCGGCTGGCCCGCGGTCACCTACGAACAGCACCCGTGGGTGAACAGCGATGCCTACGGCTCGCGGCGGGAGAAACGCCTGACCACCGGCCCCTACCGCGCCGCGGTCCCCCCGCTCATCGCCCACCGGCCCCTCCCGCTCGACGGCGAACTGCAGGCCCTCACCGAGGAAGCCGCGACGGAACTGACCCGCTTCGATGTCGAGGTCGGGCACATCACCGCCCCGTTCGCCTCCATCCTGCTGCGCACCGAGAGCGCGTCGAGTTCGGAGATCGAGAACCTCTCCAGCGGGGCGCAGCAGATCGCGCTCGCCGAACTCGGCGAACACGCCTCCCGCAACGCTCGCCTGATCGTCGGCAACGTGCGGGCGATGCGCGCGGCGCTCGAGCTGTCCGATGCGATCGACGCCGCCGCGATCCTGCGGATGCACCACGCGCTGCTCGAGTACGACGATCCGACCATCGCGGGACGGTGGCGCACCCAGCAGGTGTGGATCGGCGGGGGCAGCCTGGGCCCGCACACCGCGCAGTTCGTGCCCCCGCACCACGCGCGGGTGCCCGAGCTGATCGACGATCTGGTGGCCTTCGCCCACCGGGTGGATCTGCCGGTGGTCGCGCAGATCGCGGTCGCGCACGCGCAGTTCGAGACCATCCACCCGTTCCCGGACGGCAACGGCCGGGTGGGCCGCGCGCTTATCCAGGCGATGTTGCGCGGCGGGCAGCTCACCCGCAGTGTCGCCGTGCCGGTCTCGGCGGGCCTGTTGCACAACACCGGGGAGTACTTCGATGCGCTCGGCGCCTACCGCGCCGGGGACATCGGGCCGATCGTGCACTCGATCGTCGACGCGTCGTTCGCGGCGGTCGCCAACGGCCGCACGCTCGTCGCCGATCTCGAGGCGGTACGCGAGCTGTGGCGGTCCCGGGTGACGGCGCGGCGGGATTCGGCAGTGCACCGGCTCTCGGACGTGCTGCTGCGCCAGCCGGTGATCGACAACCGGTCGGCCGCCGCGGCCTTGTCGGTGACCGGCGCCAACGCGCAGATCGCCATCGATCGGCTGGTGGATGCGGAGATCCTCACGCAGATCACCGAGGGGCGCCGCAATCGCATCTGGCAGGCCAAGGATGTGGTGCGGGTGCTCGACGAGTTCGCCGCGCGCGCCAAACGCCGCCGCGACTGACCTCCTCGGTATCGATCGCCCCGGCGACGGTCGGTTCGGGATCGATCAGCCCGGGATGTCGCGCGGGTCGTGACCGTAGGTGTTGCGTTCGCCGATCGTCCCGTCGAGGTTGTGAACGAGGTGTTCGACCTTGCGGCGGCGCGCCTCGTCGCGGCCGGCGGCGACGGCCTCCTCGCGGGTGGGATAGGTGCCGAGCAGGTCGCTCGAGCCCTCGATGCGGTTGTGCCAGGATCCGTCCTGGTGGAACGTCTCGACATCGCCTGCGGGCATGGGGTGCTCCTCTCCACGAACGGTCGGTTGCCCATCGCGTACCCGGCGCCGGTCTCCCCGAATCCGGACGCGGTCTCTGCTGTCCCGTCGGTCCCTGCTGTCACACTGGACTCGCACATCTGTACGAGCGGATCTTCACGGGAGGGGCATCGTGGTGGGCAGCGCGACCGAGCCGGGATTGTCGGACTGGATCGGGTCGTATCTGGAGACCTTGCAGACCGCGAAACGGTCTCCGCACACCATCAAGGCCTACCGGCTCGACCTGCACGCGGTGCGCGCGCATCTCGCGGCGACTGCCGCCGTGCCGGAGGACGCGTTGACGCTCGGGGACGTGACGGTACGCGGGCTGCGGTCGGCATTCGCGGCGTTCGCCGCCGAGCGGCAACCGGCGTCGGTGCGCCGCGCCTGGTCGGTGTGGAACAACTTCTGCAACTTCCTCGTCTCCGAAGGGGTGTCGGAAGGCAACCCGATGGCCTCGATCGCGCAGCCCAAGAAACCACAACCCACCCCGAAAGCGTTCTCCCCCACCGCGATCAACCAACTCGTCGACACCGTCACCGTGGAGGCGCAACGCCCCGCGGAGTCGGCGCGGGACTGGCCGCAACGCGATCTCGCGCTCATCGCGACCCTGCTGCTCACCGGGATCCGCTCCGACGAGTTGATCCGGCTCGATGTGGGCAGCATCCTCGGTGGCTGCCGGGCACCGGTGCTGCGGGTGCTCGGCAAGGGCGCGATCGAACGGGAGATCCCCCTCGAAGACAGCTGGACGGCGATCGTCACCGCCTATCTCGAGGAACGCTACGCCCGCTTCCCCGCCGCGCGGCGCCGCACCCGCGACCGCGACGAGTTGCCCGTGTGGGAGCGGCACGACCCGGCCGACCCGCTGTTCGTCGGCGCGGACGGCAAACGCATCACCCGCGGCACCCTGCAGTACCGGGTGCGGCGCATCTACCGCCGGGCGGGTATCGAGTCCGAACGCAAACGCGGTGCGCTCGCCCACGCGCTGCGGCACACCTTCGCGACGAGCCTGGCCGACAGCGGCGCAACGATGGTCGAGTTGCAGCAGCTGCTCGGGCACCGGTCGTTGCAGACCGTGCAGATGTACACCTCGGCGACCAACGATGCGGTGCGGCACGCCGCCCGGCACAACCCCGTCTACGGGCTGCTCGGGTCGCTCGGCGACGGGCCGGGCTAGCTCGTCGGTTGCGCTGTGGGCGGGCGCGGCAACTGCAAGACTGGGGACAAAATCCATCCGGCAACGTGAAGGAGCATCCATGAGCGTCGAGCAGACCGAACCCCGCCGTCATCGTGTGGTCGTGATCGGATCCGGTTTCGGTGGGCTGTTCGGGACCCAGGCCCTGGCTCGTGCCGATGTGGACGTCACGCTCGTGGCGCGCACCACCCATCACTTGTTCCAGCCGTTGCTGTACCAGGTGGCCACGGGCATCCTGTCGGTCGGCGACATCGCCCCCGCGACCCGCATGGTGCTGCGCAAACAGAAGAACGCGCAGGTGCTGCTCGGGGACGTCGAGAGGATCGACCTGGAGAACCGGACGGTGACCTCCCGGTTCCTCGAGCGCTACACCACCACGCCCTTCGACAGTCTCATCGTCGCCGCCGGCGCCGGCCAGTCCTACTTCGGCAACGACCAGTTCGCCGAGTTCGCGCCGGGCATGAAGACCATCGACGACGCCCTCGAGCTGCGCGGCCGGATCCTCGGGGCGTTCGAGCAGGCCGAACTGTCCCACGATCACGACGAACGCGCCCGGTTGCTGACCTTCGTGGTGGTCGGTGCCGGTCCGACCGGGGTGGAGCTGGCCGGGCAGATCGCCGAGCTCTCACGCCGCACCCTCAAGGGCACCTTCCGCAACATCGATCCGACCGAGGCGCGGGTGGTGCTGCTCGACGGCGCCTCCGATGTGTTGCCGGTCTACGGCGGCAAACTCAGCCGCAAGGCCCGTAACACCCTCGAGCGGCTCGGGGTGGAGATCCAGCTCGGCGCGATGGTCACCGATGTCGACGCCGACGGTCTCGTCGTCAAGGAGAAGGACGGTTCGCAGCGGCGCATCGAGTCGCAGTGCAAGGTGTGGTCGGCGGGCGTGTCGGCCAGTCCGCTCGGCAAGCAGCTCGCCGAGCAGTCCGGGGCGCAGGTCGACCGGGCGGGGCGGGTGGAGGTGCTGCCGGATCTGACATTGCCGGGGCATCCGAACGTGTTCGTCATCGGCGACATGATGTCGCTGAACAAGCTGCCCGGTCTGGCGCAGGTGGCGATGCAGGGCGGCAAGTACGCGGCCCGGCAGATCATCGCCTCCCTCGACGGCGCCGACCCGACCCATCGGGAACCGTTCAAGTATTTCGACAAGGGCAGCATGGCGACCATCTCGCGGTTCAGTGCGGTCGCGAAGGTCGGCAAACTCGAGATCAGCGGGTTCCTCGGCTGGGTGGCGTGGTTGTTCATCCACCTGCTGTATCTGGTGGGGTTCTCGTCGAAGCTGTCGACGCTGTTGTCGTGGGCGCAGGCGTTCTTCTCCACCGGCCGCAACGAGATGGCCGCGACCGAGCAGCAGGTGTTCGCGCGGATCGCGCTCGAGCACATGCGCGCGGACGAACCCGACGGCGACTCGCAGAACGGCGAGAGCGCGACGAAGGACGGGGACCGCTCCGCGCAGGCGCCGGCCGGGCAGGGCCGCGGCGGGACGCAGGCTGCGGGCTGACCGTCGGCGCTCCGGCCGGGCGCGGTGTCCCGGCCGGAGCCGCCCGGCTACAGGGTCAGTGCCCGATGCGGTCCGCGTTCGTGATGTTCGCCAGGCGCACCTGTCCCTGCGCGACGAGACGGTCCTGCTCGTCGACGATCTCCACCCGCCACACCTGCTGGGTGCGGCCGCGGTGGACCGGGGTGCCGGTCGCGGTGAGGACCCCTTCGCGGGTGGCGCGGAGGAAGTCGGTGTTGTTGTTGACCCCGACGACGTTGCCCTTGTCCCCCAACCAGTTGGCGCCGGCGACGCTGGCGACGGTCTCGATCACCGCGCAGTACACCCCGCCGTGCACGATGCCGTAGGGCTGGTGCTGCGTGGGGGTGATCGTCCACCGGGCTCGCGCGAGATCGGGGCCGAGTTCGACGAACTCGAGGCCGAGGGCAGTGTTGAAGCCGGTGTCGTTGACGGCGTTGATCGCCTGCACGTCGTGCTGGGCCGGGGCGGAGGTGGACTGGTCGCTCATACGGGCTTCCCTTGTTCGTGCGCGGTCTCGACCGGCCGCCGGGACAGGTGGCCGTCGAACGATGGTAGGACATGGCGGTTTTCGGACGGCTCACCTCCGACCGTGGCAGGCGGGGTGGTCACTGCAGGGTCACCAGCAGCGCGTAGGCGACGATCGAGTAGCCGTCGGGGATCGGCCCGAACCGGTGCACGGTCCGCGGGCCCTCGTACTCGACGCCGTACCAACCCGCGTCCGCGGTCGGAATCCTCCTGGTTCGTTGGATCACCGGATGCCGTTCGGCGACCCGGGCGCGCCCGTGCGGTCGGATGCGGTACAGCATCCACAGATAGCGGTCCCACACCAGATGCCCCGTGAGCACGACGTCGCCGAGGGTGTCGAGCTGCGGTGGCAGCACGGTGGTGAAGCCGTGACCGAGATGGGCGAGCAGCTCGACCCGATCGTCGACGGTGATCTGCTCGACCCGGGCGGGCACGTGCCGCGCGAGTTCGCGGATGCAGTCGCTCGCGCCCGGTGTGATCCAGGAGGTGGTCGGTTCACACACCTGGCCGGGAGCAGGCGGGTCGGGCCACGGTTCGAGGTCTTCGATCATCCACAGGGTGGTCATCTCTCGGTGCTTCCCAGGTCGCGGCGCGGATCCCTCCAGCATCCTCCGGGTTCGCCACCGCCGCGCCTGCGATCGGCCGGTTGCGCTGTGCGTCGACGGCGCAGGGCTCCGGACACACGACGGCGGGCCCCACATGGATGTGAGGCCCGCCGCGGGAAGGGACCGGGAGTCACTGCAGCCCTCAGGACTCCGCTGCGGTCCGGCAGTCGGAACGGATTCGATTATAGGGAAGGCTGCCCTAATCCGGCAAGGCCTCGGACGGGATAGCCGGCGGCGACGAAGGCGTCGAGCAATGCCTGACCGCGGCGCGCGGCGGTACGGCGGGAGGCACCACCGAGCACGGGTAGCCGGGCGGCGCCGGTGACGACGGTGCGCCCGACGATCGCCCAGAAGCGGTTCCGGTCGAGCGGGACGAGGGACCGCAGCGCGAGATGGACGGCATCGAGAGCGGTCGCGGCGCGGTGCGCGGTCCACACCGCCATCGCCTGCTCGCACGGCAGCACCACCACGTCGCGTTCCCCGACGGCGCGGTCCTCGGGCAGCACCCGCAGGGTGTCGTCGGCGAGACCGGCCCAGTCGATGCAGCCGTCGCTGTCCTGGTGCAGCCACAGATTGTCCAGACCCGGATCCCAGACGCGGCCCTCGAGGGCGTAGGGGGCGAGGACGCGGCCGACCACGGCGTGGATGAGGGCGCCGGCGACCTGCTCGACGGCGATGCGCGGGTCCTCGGTGTCGAGCAGGGCACGGTCGTAGAGTGCCTCGATGCGCTGCTGGCGTTCACCGCCGCCGAGGAACCACCAGCGGCGGCGGGGTTCTTCGTCGATACAGGCCACCGCATACACGCGCGGGGCTCCCGCAGCGAGTGCGCGCAGCCGAGCGCGCGTGTCCTCGAACGGGCGGACGGGTGCCGCCGTGGGCGGCAGCAGCAGCGTCGTCATCCGACACCTCCTGATCGACGGTGAATCTTGATTAGGTAAGCCTAACCATTGCATCCGGGGGTGGTGTGCGCAACCCCATCCCCTACTCCCGTCGGCACATAGGATTCCGTAACCTAACTCCGAAGGCCTTCGCGTTCCCCACGATCCGCGACGACCCGAACCGCACCACCGCCTTCCCGAGGAGCACCCCGCGCCCGTGACCGTCACCCCCCACGCCCCACCGGACGCCGACCCGACCGCCCCGCCCCGCCCGGGACGCCGGATCGCCGCCGTCCTGTGCGACCTCGCGCTCCTCGCCATCCCCCTGCTCATCGGCGCCCTCGTCGTCGACACCCTCGCCGACGCCAACGGCGGCGGCCAGACCGACCGCATCGTCTTCGGCGGCGCCGCCCTGGCCGCCGCCGCCGGACTGCTGTGGTGGAACCACGGCTACCGCGCCGGCCGCACCGGCCAAAGTCTGGGCCTGCAGTGGACCGGGCTCGTGCTGCGCGACCGCGCCACCACCGGACCGGCCGGCACCCGCCGTGCCCTGCTGCGCCGCGGCACCGAGATCGTCACCGAACGCCACGCCCGCCACCACGAGTTCACCCCGCGCCCCACCGACGGCAACGTCGCCGCCCTGCGCCGCCGGCGCCTGCTCGGCCTGGCCGCGCTGCTCGTACTGCTGGTGCTCGGCGCGCTCGCCAGCATCGCCGTCGGCGCCCGCCCGATGACCTTCGCGGAGGTCTTCCACGCCCTCGTCGTCAACGACGGCTCCGAAACCGACGTGATCGTGCATTCGCTGCGCATCCCCCGCACCCTGCTCGCGCTGCTGGTCGGCACCGCGCTCGGCGTCGCCGGCGCACTGATCCAGGGGCACACCCGCAACCCGCTCGCCGACGCCGGTCTGCTCGGCATCAACGCCGGCGCCGCCTTCCTGGTGGTGCTGTCGATCTACCTGTTCGGGCTCTCCACCCCGGGGCAGTATCTGTGGTTCGCCTTCGCCGGGTCCGCGCTCGCCAGCATCGTGGTGTTCGGATTCGCGTCCATCGGCAACGGCGGCTCGAGTCCGCTCAGTCTCGCGTTGGCGGGCGCGGCGGTGGCGTTCTTCCTGCAGGCGATGATCCAGACCATCGTGCTGCTCGACCAGACCAGCCTCGACGGCTACCGCTTCTGGGTGGTCGGCTCCGTCGCCGGCCGCGGCATGGACGTCTTCTGGCAGGTGTTGCCGTTCATCGTCGTCGGACTGCTCATCGCGCTCGCCTCCACCCCGGCCCTGAACCTGCTCAGCCTCGGCGAGGACGTCGCCCGCTCGCTCGGCACCAACGTCGTCACCACCCGGGTGATCGGCATCGCCGCGATCACCGTGCTCACCGGCGCCGCCACCGCCGCCTGCGGACCCATCGCCTTCGTCGGATTGATCGTCCCGCACATCGCCCGCGCGGTCACCGGCCCCGACTACCGCTGGCTCGTGCCCTATGCCGGGCTGCTCGGCGGGGCACTGCTCGTCCTCGCCGACGTCGTCGGCCGCATCGTGGTGCGCCCCGGCGAACTGCAGGTCGGCATCGTGCTCGCCCTCATCGGCGCCCCCTTCTTCATCGCCCTCGTCCGTCGCCGGAAGCTGGTGGCCTTGTGAACGACACCCCCACCCCGTCCCTCGACACGAACGAGCCGACGACGGACAAGCGCCGCTCACCCGCGCAGGTCTCCACCCGCGTCCCGGGCCGGCCCGCCTTCCGGCTCGGCTCCGTCTCCGTCGTCTGGCGTGCCCGCATGGTCATCGTGTGCGCGCTGATCGTCGTCGCCACCGCGGTGCTGCTGTCGATCTCCCTCGGCCGCGGCGACTACCCGCTCAGCCCCCTGCAGGTCGTCGAGGTGCTCCTCGGCGGCGGGGAACGCCTCGACCGGTTCATCGTCTTCGACCTGCGCCTCCCGCGCGGGATCGCCGCCGTGGTCGTCGGCGCCGCCCTCGCGGTCTCCGGCGCCATCACCCAATCGGTGTCCCGCAACGCCCTGGCCAGCCCCGACATCCTCGGCATCACCGCCGGCGCCTCCGCTGCCGCCGTGGCCCTGATCGTCGTCACCAGCGGCGGTTCCATCGTCGGACTGCTCGCCACCCTCGGATTGCCGATGTCGGCGCTGCTCGGCGCGCTGCTCACCGCCACGGTCATCTATCTGCTGGCCTGGCGGCGCGGCGCCGACGGCTTCCGGCTCGTGCTCATCGGCATCGGTATCAACGCCATGCTCATCGCCCTGACCCAGTGGATGCTCGTCTCCGCCGACATCAACGACGTCAGCCGCGCCCAGGTGTGGCTGACCGGCTCGCTCAACGGTGTCTCCTGGAGTCAGGTGGTGCCCGCCGCGATCGCGCTGCTGCTCGTCGGCGGCTGGGCCGCGACCGCCTCCTTCACCGTCGGGGCGCTGCGCCTCGGCGACGACACCGCCCGCTCCCTCGGCGTGAAGCTGCAGACCCAGCAGGCGCTGCTGCTCGTCGCGGCGTGCGCGCTCGCCGCCGTCGCCACCGCCGCCGCCGGCCCCATCGGCTTCGTCGCCCTCGCCGCCCCGCAGATCGCCCTGCGCCTCGTCGGCTCGGCGGGCAGCCCGATCATCGCCTCCGCCCTGACCGGGGCGCTGTTCGTCGTCGCCGCCGACCTCATCGCCCGCACCATCCTGCCGGTGCCGCTGCCCGTCGGCCTGGTCACCTCCGCACTCGGCGGCCCCTTCCTGCTGTACCTGCTGGTGCGTTCCAACCGAAAGGTCTCCCGATGACCGACACCCATCTGCCTGCCGTCCCGGCCCCCGGCCCGATCGAGCACGCGGCGCCGCGACTGGTCGCCGAGCACATCAGCCTCGGCTACGGCGAACGGCTCATCGTCGACGACCTGGACCTGTCCATCCCCACCGGGGTCGTCACCACCGTCATCGGCCCCAACGGCTGCGGCAAATCCACCCTGCTGCGCGCGCTGAGCCGGCTGCTCAAGCCCCGCACCGGCACCGTGCTGCTCGACGGGCACGACATCACCACCATGCGCACCCGCGAGGTCGCCCGGGTGCTCGGCATGCTGCCGCAGGCCCCCGTCGCGCCCGAAGGGCTCACCGTCGCCGATCTGGTCTCCCGCGGCCGGCACCCGCACCAGTCGTGGTTCCGGCAGTGGTCCTCCGACGACGAGGACGAGGTCGCCATCGCCCTCGAACGTACCGGCATCGCCGACCTCGCCGACCGGCCCATCGACGAACTGTCCGGCGGGCAACGGCAACGCGCCTGGATCTCCATGGCGCTCGCACAGGGCACCGACATCCTGCTGCTCGACGAACCGACCACCTATCTCGACCTGGCGCACTCGGTGGAGGTCCTCGACCTCGTCGACCGGCTGCACAGCGAACTCGGTCGCACCGTGGTGATGGTGCTGCACGACCTGAACCTCGCCGTGCGCTACAGCGACCACCTCGTGGTGATGAAAGACGGCCGCGTCGTCGCCTCCGGGGTGCCCTCGGAGGTGATCTCCGTGGAACTGCTGCGCGAGGTGTTCGACCTCGACGCCTCGGTCATCGACGATCCGGTGTCCGACCGGCCGCTGATCGTGCCCATCGGCACCCGCCACGTCTACGGCGCCGCCGGAGGTCCCCACCGGAGGTGACGATGGTCCCACCGCAGGTCAGAACCTACGACTAGGGGTAGTACGCACATTCGTCGGAGAAATCCGTAGAATCGACCCATGGCAGCACTCGGCGAACTCGAACGCGCAGTGATGGACCACCTGTGGTCCACCCCCGAACCACAGACCGTCCGGCAGGTCCACGAAGCCCTCTCGGCTCGACGCAACCTCGCGTACACCACCGTCATGACGGTCCTGCAGCGCCTCGCCAAGAAGAACCTCGTCATCCAGCAACGCGACGACCGCGCCCACCGCTACCTGCCGGTGCACGGCCGCGACGAACTCGTCGCCAGCCTCATGGTCGACGCCCTCGACCAAGCCGACGAGACCGCCGGCCGCGCCGCCGCCCTCGTCCACTTCGTCGGCCGCGTCGGCGCCGACGAAGCCGCCGCCCTGCGCGCGGCGCTGGCGAAACTCGAAGCGCAACACGGCGACGACAGCACCGGCCACGACACCGAGCGGGCCGGCTGACACACTCGATGTCATGAACGCGACCACGGCGCTGTTCTTCGGAACCACAGCGCTTCTCCTCGCCGGTCCGGTGCCGGGGCTGCTCGCCCGCGCCACCTGGCCGCACCGCAACCCCCGGGCCGCCCTCGTGCTGTGGCAGTCCGTGGCCCTGGCGGCGGTGCTCTCCGCGTTCTCCTGCGGCCTGGCCATCGCCGCCCGCCTCCTCGCACCCGGCGCCGACGGCCGACCCACCACCGGGCCCCTCGAAGAGATCGACGCCCTCGGTCTGCCCCTGTGGCTGACCTACGTCATCGTCTTCGCCCTGACCGTGTTCATCGGTGCCCGCCTGACCTTCTCCATGCTGCGCGTCGCGGTACGCACCCGCCGCCGCCGCTCCCGCCACCGCATGCTCGTCGACCTGCTCGACCGCCGCGAGAGCGGCGCCGCCGTCCGCCACCACCCGCACGTGCGGATCCTCGACACCGCCGACCCCATCGCCTACTGCCTGCCCGGGCTGCGGCACCGGGTGGTGCTCAGCGAAGGCACCCTCGACAACCTCGGCGACGACGAACTACGCGCGATCCTGCGCCACGAACACTCCCACCTGCGCGCCCGCCACGACCTCATCCTCGAGGCGTTCACCGCCGTCTACGAAGCGTTCCCCCGCGTCGTGCGCTCCGGCTCGGCGCTCGGCTCGGTCAAACTGCTCGTCGAGCTGCTCGCCGACGACTCCGCCGTCCGCAAGACCGGCCCCGCACCGCTGGCCCGCGCCCTCGTCGCCTGCGCCGGCGCCCACACCCCCACCGGCGCCCTCGCCGTCGGCGGACCGAGCACCGTGCTGCGCGTGCAGCGCCTCACCGGACCGGGGCCCAACCTCGGCATTTCCGCCGCCGCCTACACCGCCGCCGCCGCCATCCTCGTCGTACCCACCATCGCCGTGGCGGTGCCCTGGCTCACCGAACTGTCCCTGCTGCTCGGCCTCTGAGCCGCGACACGCCGCACCGTTCGGCCCGCCCCGATTTCGATCGGCCCCCGTTTCGGGGGAAGCTGTAGACCATGACCGTCGAACGCACCGAAACACCGCAAGCCCAGATCGGCGTGACCGGACTGGCCGTGATGGGCTCGAACATCGCCCGCAACTTCGCCCGCCACGGCTACACCGTCGCCCTCCACAACCGCAGCATCGCCAAGACCGACGCGCTGCTCGCCGAGCACGGCAGCGACGGCACCTTCGTCCGCACCGAAACCATCGACGAATTCGTCGCCGCCCTCGAAAAGCCGCGCCGCGTCCTGATCATGGTCAAGGCAGGCGACGCCACCGACGCGGTCATCAACGAGCTCGCCGACGCGATGGAACCCGGCGACATCATCATCGACGGCGGCAACGCCCTCTACACCGACACCATCCGCCGCGAAGCCGCCCTGCGCGCCCGCGGCCTGCACTTCGTCGGCGCCGGCATCTCCGGCGGCGAGGAAGGCGCCCTCAACGGCCCGTCCATCATGCCCGGCGGCCCCGCCGAATCGTACGAGGCGCTCGGCCCGCTGCTCGAAACCATCGCGGCCCAGGTCGACGGCACCCCCTGCTGCACCCACATCGGCCCCGACGGCGCCGGCCACTTCGTGAAGATGGTGCACAACGGCATCGAATACGCCGACATGCAGCTCATCGGCGAGGCCTACCACCTGCTGCGCGACGCCCTCGGCTACGACGCCGGGCAGATCGCCGACGTCTTCGCCGACTGGAACACCGGCACCCTCGAGTCCTACCTCATCGAGATCACCGCCGAGGTGCTGCGCCAGACCGACGCCGCCACCGGCAAACCCCTCGTCGACGTCATCGTCGACGCCGCCGAACAGAAGGGCACCGGCCGCTGGACCGTCAAGGCCGCCCTCGACCTCGGCGTCCCCGTCACCGGCATCGCCGAAGCCGTCTTCGCCCGCGCCCTGTCCGGCTCCCGCGACCAGCGCGCCGCCGCCCGCGGCCTTGCCGCCGGCAACCTCGGCGCCGCCCCCACCGACGCCGCGCAGTTCACCGAGGACATCCGCGCCGCCCTGTACGCGTCGAAGATCGTCGCCTACGCGCAGGGCTTCGACCAGATCGCCGCCGGCAGCGCCGAATACGGCTGGAACGTCGACCGCGCCGCGCTCGCAACGATCTGGCGCGGCGGCTGCATCATCCGCGCCCAGTTCCTCAACCGCATCAAAGAGGCCTACGACGCCGACCCGGCCCTGCCCAGCCTGATCCTCGCACCGTACTTCCGCGACGCCATCGAGATCGGCATCGACAGCTGGCGGCGCGTCGTGGTCACCGCCACCCAACTCGGCATCCCCGTCCCGGCCTTCGCGTCGTCGCTGTCCTACTACGACGGGCTGCGCGCCGACCGGCTGCCCGCCGCCCTCACCCAGGGCCAGCGCGACTTCTTCGGTGCCCACACCTACGAGCGCACCGACAAGCCCGGCAAGTTCCACACCCTGTGGAGCGGGGACCGCTCCGAAGTGCAGGCCTGACCCGATGACGGGCACGGCAGTCGCCGTCCTGTGCGCACTCGCCGCCGCCGCGCTCATCGCGGTCGGCAGTGTCGCGCAACAGACCTCGGCCGCTGCCGTGCCCGACACCGACTCCTTCGTCGGCTCGCTGCTGCGCAGCCCCCGCTGGTGGGCGGGCATCCTCGGCGACGGCGGCAGCTACGTACTGCAGGTCATCGCGCTCGTCTTCGGATCGGTGCTGCTCGTCCAGCCCCTGCTCGTCGCGTCACTGCTGTTCGCGTTGCCGCTCGCCGCCGCCACCACCGGCCGCCGCGTCACCCGCACCACCTGGCTACTCGCCGGCGCACTGTGCGCGGCGCTGGCGATCTTCCTGCTCGCCGGCAACCCCAGCGAAGGCACCGGAGATGCCGCCGCCGCCCGCTGGGCGCTGCCGCTCGGAACGGTGCTCGCCGTCACCGCCGCCGCAGTCGTCGTCGCCCTGCTCTCCCCGCGACGGCGGGCACTGTCGTTCGGGATCGCCGCCGGCGTCCTCTACGGCGTGACCAGCGCGTTCACCAAACACGTCACCGACCTCGCCGAACACGGCATCCCGCAACTGCTCGGCTCGTGGCAGACCTGGACACTCGTCGCCGCCGGCGCCACCGCGATCTACCTGCAGCAACGCGCCTTCCAGGCCGGATCGCTCACCGCATCGCTGCCCGCCCTGACCGTCGGCGAACCGCTCGCCGCGATCGTGCTCGGCATGACCGTGCTCGGCGAACACCTGCGCACCGACGGCCCCGGACGGATCCTCGTCAGCGCCGCCGTCGTCGTGATGCTCGTGACCACCGTGGCGCTCTCCCGCGCCCAGGCCGCCGACACCCCCGCCGACGCCGCGGCTACGCCCGCCCCAGCACCGCCACCAGAAACTCCGCGTCATCGCTGAACGGCCGCAGATCCCAGGTCGACAACCGCACCTGCACCGCCAGACCCGCCTGCTGCGCATCGGCGAAGAACTCCTCGAACGGATACTCACGGCCCGCCCCGAAACCGATCACCCCCCGGCCCTGCGGCGCCAGATGCGCCGCGAAATTGCGCAGCACCGCCACCCGGGTCGACGGCGCCACGAAGGTCATCACATTCCCCGCGCACACGATCACATCGAAATCGGCGTCGACACCGCGGGCCGGCAGATCCAGCTCGGCCAGATCCCCCACCAGCCACCTCAGCCCCGGATGATCCTCCTCCGCCGCCGCGATCAGCACCGGATCGACATCCACCCCGACCACACTGTGCCCGGCCCGATGCAGATAACCGCCGAGCCGGCCCGGCCCGCACCCTGCGTCGAGAATCCGCGCCCCACGCGGCACCATCGCATCGATCAACCGGGCCTCCCCGACAGTGTCCTGCCCCCGGGCGACCATCGCACGGAACCGTTCGACGTACCACGACGAATGCGCCGGATTCTCCGCCACGATCTCCTCCCACCGGCTCGGCACCCGCTCGCCGCCACCGTGTTCCGGACCCTCGCCGCCGCTCATCCACGCTCCTTCGTTCCACCGGGACCCCTGCTCGATCCCCACCGTAGGCGCCACGCCGTCACCGGCACCGCAACACACGGCAACCACCCTCAGTAGAATCGGTACCCGTCGAAACCACTTCCGGCAAGCAGACACCGTCCGCGACCGGACCCGACGAGAGGACACCGGTGCCCGCGGCACCCACAGCCACCCCACCGCCCGACACCTCCTCCCCCTGCACGGAGTGCGACTCCGGGCCGGAAGGATCCTCTATCGGGCCGGGTCACCACCCCGGCCACCACCCCGCCCGGCAGGACCGCCCCTGATGTCCGTCCTGCTCGATATCGTCGCGCTCCTCGGCTTCGTGGCGCTCACCGCAGGCACCGCCCTGTTCGTCGCCGCCGAGTTCTCCCTGACCGCCCTCGAACGCAGCGCCGTCGACGCGCACGCCCACGACGGCGACCGGCGCGCCCGGCAGGTCCAGCACGCGCACCGCACCCTGTCGTTCCAGCTGTCCGGCGCCCAGCTCGGCATCACCATCACCACACTGATCACCGGCTATCTCGCCGAACCGATCCTCGCGCAGTTCTTCACCCCCCTGTTCGACGCGATCGGATTGAGCACCTCCGTCGCCTCGACCGCCTCGCTGGTCCTCGCGCTGCTCATCGCCACGTCCTTCTCCATGGTCTTCGGCGAACTGGTCCCCAAGAACATCGCCATCGCCCGGCCCATGGGCACCGCCCGCGCCACCGCCGGTCTCCAACTGGCGTTCTCCCTGCTGTTCCGCTGGGCGATCCTCGGACTCAACGGCGCCGCCAACCACATCGTGCGGCGCTTCGGCATCGAACCGGCCGAGGAACTGCGCTCGGCGCGTTCCCCGCAGGAGCTCGGTTCGCTGGTGCGCGCCTCGGCCCGCAGCGGCACCCTCGACGAGCACACCGCCCGCCTGGTCTACCGATCCCTGCAGTTCGGGGACCGCACCGCCGAGGACCTCATGACCCCACGCAGCACCGTCGAGAGCCTCGACCGCAACGCCACCGTCCTCGACCTCATCGAACTGTCCGCCCGCACCGGCTACTCCCGCTTCCCGATCGTCGACGGCGACCTCGACGCCCCGCTCGGCGTCGTGCATGTCAAGCACGCGTTCACCGTGCCCGGCCCGGCGCGCGGCACCACCGCCGTCGGCGCCCTCGCCCGCCTCGTGCCCACCGTGCCGACCAGCCTCGACGGCGACACCGTCATGGAACGGGTGCGCTCGGACGGCATGCAGGTCGCGCTCGTCGTCGACGAATACGGCGGCACCGCCGGACTGATCACCATGGAGGACCTCGTCGAGGAGATCGTCGGCGACGTCCGCGACGAACACGACGAGACCGAACTCGACGCCCACCGCGACGGGGAGGGCTGGTCGTGCACGGGTCTGCTGCGCACCGACGAGCTCGCCCAGCTCACCGGCTACCGCGCCCCCGACGGCGACTACGAGACCCTCGCCGGGCTGATCCTCACCGAACTCGGCCGCATCCCCGAGGTCGACGACGAGATCCAGCTGCCGCTGCGCCGCGGCGAACGCGACCTCACCTGGTACGCGCGCATCCTCGAGATGGACGGGCACCGCATCGACCGGGTGCTGCTCGTGCCCGGCGCCGCCCCCGACCCCGAGAACCCCGACGGCGACAACGGTGACAGGGACGACGCCCCGGCCGCCGACGAGGGGGGTGCGCAGCGATGAGCGACTGGTTCGGAATCGTCCTCGCCGTTCTGCTGCTCGCCGGCAACGCCTTCTTCGTCGGCGCCGAGTTCTCCCTCATCACCGTCCGCCGCGACCGGCTCGAGACGCTGCTCGCCCAGGGCAAGACCCGGGCCCGCACCGTCATCCACGCCGGCGAACACCTCTCGCTCATGCTCGCCGGCTCCCAGCTCGGCATCACGATCTGCTCGATCCTGCTCGGCCGCGTCGCCGAACCGGCCATCGCGCACCTGATCGAGGTGCCGCTGCATGCGGCCGGGGTGCCCGACGCGCTGCTGCACCCCATCGCGTTCACCATCGGGCTCACGATCGTGGTGGTGCTGCACATCCTGCTCGGCGAGATGGTGCCGAAGAACATCGCCATCGCCGGCCCGGAACGCGCCGCGATGCTGCTCGTGCCGATCCACCTGCTGTTCATGCGACCCGCCCGGCCGGTCATCGCCTTCTACAACCTGTGCGCCAACGCCACCCTCCGCGCGGCGCGCATCGACCCGAAGGACGAACTCGACACCTCCGTCTCCGCCGTGGAGCTCACGGAGATGATCGGCGAATCCCGCTCCGAGGGGCTGCTCGACGAGGAGGAACACAAGCGCCTCACCCGCGCCCTGGCCACCGGCAACCGCACCGTCGCCGACGTGATGATCCCGCTCGCTCGGGTACGCACCGTCCCGCACACCGGCGCGGGCCCGACCCTCGGCGACGTCGAGCACGCGGTCACCACCACCGGCTTCTCCCGATATCCCACCCGCCGTCCGGACGGCACGATCACCGGCTATGTGCACATCAAGGACGTGCTCGATCTGGTGCGGGAACAATCCACCGGTCCCGAGACCGTCATCCCCGCCGCGGTGATCCGGGAGCTGCCGACCATCGGGATCGGCGACGGTCTCGACGAGGCGCTCGCCGCGCTGCGCCGCAGCAACGCGCATCTGGCCGGGGTGACCGACACCACCGGAGCACTGCGGGGCATCGTCGCGCTCGAGGACCTCGTGGAAGAGTTCGTCGGAACGGTCCGCGACGCCACCCACCGGGTCGCGGATCCGCTGGGCAACCGCCCCCGCACCACCGCACCCCGATCGACCGAACGAGAACCATGACCCGCTCCCTGTCCGTGACCGACCGCCCGGCGATCCTCACCGAGAACGAGTGGACCGCGCGGCGCGACGCCCATCACGCCGCCGTGGACGAGCTGCTCGCCGGGCATCTCGAACGACGCGCCGCCGGCCGCACCCATCCCGTGCACGACTTCCTGTTCACCTACTACAGCCTGCGGCCGAGTCAGCTGCGGCGCTGGCATCCCGGCTACGGCACCGTGCTGCTCGGCGCGGCCGCGGTGCGCGGCTACCGCGACCATCCCGGCTACGAACGGGCCACCGTCGACGGGCAGCCGGGGGTGCGGGTGAGCCGGGAGGTGCTCGACCGACGCGCCGACACCGTCGGCTTCGTCGCGGGGCTGCTCACCGCGACCTCCTCCCGGCCGCCGCAGCTCGGCTGCTTCGGATTGCACGAATGGGCGATGGTGTACCGGGCGGGAGCCGACGGGGTGCGGCACTCGTCGGTGCCGTTGCGGCTCGGCCACACCGGAACCGACACAGTGGTGGAATCAATGCAGCTCCGATGTACCCATTACGATGCGTTCCGGTTCTTCACCCCCGACGCCGTCCCACGCAACGCCACCGAACTGACCCGCGACCAGCAGGTACGCACCGAGCAACCCGGCTGTCTGCACGCCGGCATGGATCTGTACAAGTGGGCGTACAAGCTGCTGCCCCTGACGGATTCGGAGCTGACGGTGCGGTGCCTGCGACACGCGTCCGCAGCCCGTGAATTGGACATGCGGGCGAGCCCGTATGATCTCGAGGACTACGGCTACTCGCCCATCAGGATCGAGACTGCCGCAGGACGCGCACAGTACGTCCGCGAGCAGTCGGCGCTCACCCGTCGCGCCGCAGCTCTGAGAGAAGAGCTGGTGAATCGATGTACCGTCCTGCAGACGCACAGAACCACTGCGTCCGTTACTACCGG
Organism: Rhodococcus sp. 2G; assembly: GCF_001886355.1. Classification (NCBI taxonomy): domain Bacteria; kingdom Bacillati; phylum Actinomycetota; class Actinomycetes; order Mycobacteriales; family Nocardiaceae; genus Rhodococcus; species Rhodococcus sp. 2G. Next base: position 2,012,739 of record NZ_CP018063.1, read on the forward strand.
CGGGTAACATAATCGACGATTCCGTGTGGCCGGGACGTTTCCGGCCGCACAGCAACCGGAAAGAGTGAGGGTGATGACAGAACGCGTGCAGGTCGGCGGACTCCAGATCGCGCAGGTTCTCTACGACTTCATCAACAACGAGGCCATCCCCGGCAGCGGGGTCGACGCGGACACCTTCTGGGCGGGTACCGACAAGATCGTCCACGACCTCGCCCCCAAGAACCGGGCACTGCTCGCCAAGCGTGACGACCTCCAGGCCAAGATCGACGGCTGGCACCGCGACCGCGCCGGACAGCCCCACGACCCCGTCGCCTACAAGGCCTTCCTCGAAGAGATCGGCTACCTCGTCCCCACCCCCGAACCGTTCACCATCGGCACCGAGAACGTCGACACCGAGATCGCCGAGACCGCCGGTCCGCAGCTCGTCGTGCCCGTCCTCAACGCCCGCTTCGCGCTCAACGCTTCCAACGCGCGGTGGGGATCGCTCTACGACGCGCTCTACGGCACCGACGTCATCCCCGAAGAGGGCGGCGCCGAGAAGGGCACCGGCTACAACAAGGTCCGCGGCGACAAGGTCATCGCCTGGGCCCGCGACTTCCTCGACAAGGCCGCACCCCTCGCGCAAGGCTCGCACGCCGACTCCACCGGCTACAGCATCGACGGCACCGAACTGAAAGTCACCCTCGAGGGCGGCACCGTCACCGGACTCGCCCAGCCCGACAAGCTCGTCGGCTACCTCGGCGACAAGGCCACCCCCTCCTCGGTGCTGCTGCGCAACCACGGTCTGCACATCGAGATCCAGATCGACCCCGAATCCCCCATCGGCAGCACCGACGCCGCCGGCGTCAAGGACGTCGTCCTCGAATCCGCCGTCACCACCATCATGGACTTCGAGGACTCCGTCGCCGCCGTCGACGCCGACGACAAGGTCGTCGGCTACCGCAACTGGCTCGGCCTCAACCGCGGCGACCTGTCCGAGTCCTTCGACAAGGGCGGCAAGACCCTCACCCGTAAGCTGAACCCGAACCGCGTCTACACCGCCCTCGACGGCAGCGACCTCGAACTGCACGGCCGCTCCCTGCTGTTCGTCCGCAACGTCGGGCACCTCATGACCAACCCCGCCATCCTCGACCGCGACGGCAACGAGGTCCCCGAAGGCATCCTCGACGCGCTCATCACCAGCCTGTGCGCCATCCACGGTCTGCACATCGACGAGGACCACGGCCCGCTCGCCAACAGCCGCACCGGCTCGATCTACATCGTCAAGCCCAAGCAGCACGGCCCCGAGGAATCCGCCTTCACCACCGAACTGTTCGGCCGCGTCGAAGAGGTCCTCTCCCTGCCCACCAACACCCTCAAGGTCGGCATCATGGACGAGGAGCGACGCACCACCGTCAACCTCGCCGCCTGCATCAAGGCCGCCTCCGACCGCGTGGTGTTCATCAACACCGGCTTCCTCGACCGCACCGGCGACGAGATCCACACCTCCATGGAGGCCGGACCCGTCGTCCGCAAGGCCGCCATGAAGCAGCAGCGCTGGATCGCCGCCTACGAGGACTGGAACGTCGACACCGGCCTCGCCTGCGGCCTGCAGGGCAAGGCCCAGATCGGCAAGGGCATGTGGGCCATGACCGACCTCATGCGCGACATGGTCGAGCAGAAGATCGGCCAGCCCAAGGCCGGCGCCAACACCGCCTGGGTGCCCTCACCCACCGGAGCCACCCTGCACGCCACCCACTACCACGAGGTCGACGTCTTCGCGGTCCAGAACGAGCTCCAGGGCAAGAGCCGCGCCACCGTGGACGACATCCTCACCATTCCCCTCGCCGAGAACTCCAACTGGTCCGCCGAGGAGAAGCGCGAAGAACTCGACAACAACTGCCAGTCCATCCTCGGCTACGTCGTGCGCTGGATCGACCAGGGCGTCGGCTGCTCCAAGGTCCCCGACATCCACGACGTCGCGCTCATGGAGGACCGCGCCACCCTGCGCATCTCCAGCCAGCTCCTCGCCAACTGGATCCGCCACGACGTCGTCACCGCCGACGACGTCGTCGCCTCCCTCGAGCGCATGGCCCCCGTCGTCGACCGGCAAAACGAAGGCGACCCCGGCTACCGGCCGCTCGCCCCGAACTTCGACGACAGCATCGCCTTCCAGGCCGCCAAGGAACTCATCCTCGAAGGCACCACGCAGCCCAGCGGCTACACCGAGCCGATCCTGCACCGTCGTCGCCGCGAGTACAAGGCCAAGTACGCCTGACCCGCACACCGACACCACAGGGCCCCGATCCACACGGATCGGGGCCCTGCCCGTCCCCGCACCGCGCGGCGGAGCCGGATCACATCCCGCCCCTCACTAGACTCGACCATCGGATCGACGAACGAAACGAGGCGGACACGACGTGAGCGGGCGACATCGCGGTAGCGGACGACGAGGAATCAGCACCAGCGTCATCGTGGTCACCCTAGGCGTAGTACTCTCCCTGCTCGCCGTCCTCGGCTGGTTCCGCCTCCGCGACAACATCGACAACCAGGCCACCGCCGCCGCCGAAACCTGCGTCGAAGGCGACACCGTCCTGCACATCGCCGCCGACCCTTTCATCGCCCCCGCCCTCACCGAACTCGCCGAACAATGGACCGACGGCGGCGTCCGCGTCATCCGCGACCACTGCGTCACCGCCGAGATCACCGCCGTCGACAGCCTCGCCGCCGCCGACATCCTCGGCACCGACGCCTGGGATCCGACGCTCGGCCCCGAACCCGCCCTGTGGGTACCCCTCGACACCCGTATGAGCGCCCGCGCCGCCGACGCCATCGACGGCACCCCCCGATCCCTCGCCACCTCCCCGGTCGTGCTCGCCGTCCCCACCGACCTCGGCCGCGCCCTCACCACCGCCACCGTCCGCTGGCAGGACCTGCCCCGACTCCAGAACGACCCCGCCGCCATGCGCGAGAGCGGACTCGACATCTGGGGCACCCTCGGCCTCGCCCTGCCCACCGGCACCGAGACCCACGCCACCACCCTCGCCCTCGAAGCCGTCACCGCCGCCACCACCGGCATCGGCGCCGGACCGGTCACCCTCGAACAGGTTGCCACCCCCGCCGCCATCACCGCCGTGAGCACCCTCGCCCTCGGCGCCGACACCCTCGGCGCGGTCGGTACCACCGCCGACACCCTCGCGGCGCTCGGCACCCACCCCGACACCGCGGCCCCGATCCACGCCGTGCCGGTCATCGAACAGCAACTGCACCGCGCCCTCACAGATGGACAGGTCCGCGGCCTCACCGGCCACCTGCCGATCGGCGTCGCGCCCGTCGTCGACTTCCCCACGGCCGTCGTCGACGCCCCCTGGGTCGACGAGACGCTCGCCCGCGCCGCCGCGGAGTTCACCGACTACGCGCGGCGCCCCGAGCAGGCCGGCATCCTCACCGCCCACGGTTTCCGCACCGCCGACGCCGTCCCCGAACCCGCCGGGGAACTTCCGCTGCCCCGCGTCGACACCGTCCTCGCCCCCGCCGACCCCACCGTCGACGACGTCCTCGTCGCACTGCGTCTCGCCCCGGTGTCCCCGCGCAAGGTCACGATGGTCGTCGACACCTCCACCTCCATGGGCACCCCCGCCGGCGACGGCACCCACCTCACCGCGACCGCAGGCGCCGTACGCGAGGCCATGCGTCGCGCGTCCATCAACTCGGTGATGGGCATGTACGTCTTCGCCGACACCCCCGAGGGACACCGCGTCGCCGTCATCCGCGACGGGCTCACCGCAGCCAAGCGCGCGGCGATGTCCTCGATCCTCGACGACATCGATCTCGTCGACCGCGAACCCGTCTACGCCACTCTCACCGCCGCCTACCGCGACGCCGTCGACAACTACGACCCGGGCCGACCGAACTCCGTACTCGTCGTCGTCGACAGCGACGACCCCGACGAAGCAGCCGCCCGCGACCTGCGCGCCGCGATCGATGAACTCTCGTCCCCCGACACCCCCGTGCGGATCGACGTCGTCGTCCTCGGCGACCGCGCCGACCCCGTCCTCGAGCAGGCCGCCGAAGCCACCGACGGCAGCCTCACCGTCGTCGACACCACCGACCCCGCCGATCTCACCGACCTCCTCCGAAAGCTGACGTCCTGACGTGCTCCGACTTCTCGTCGTGGGGGTCTTCCTTGCCCTCCTCACCTACCTGCTGCATCGACGACTCGTCCGGGCACCCGGCCTGCCGCGACCTGCCGCACTCGCCGCCGATCTCGTCCTCGTCGTCCTGTTCGTGCTCACGCTCGGCGCCTCCGGGGTGGGCACGGTGCTCGATCCTGCCTGGGCCCGCCCCATCGGGTTCCTCGGCTGGAGTTGGTTGGCGGTGGTGCTGTACCTGATGCTCGGGCTCCTGCTCATCGGAGTCGCGTTGTTCGTCGCCCGCCTCGCCCGACGCGGGCAACCCCGGCCGATCACCGAGGACGGCACCGTCGAGACCCCGCGACGGGGGCTGCGTATCGCGACCGCCGTGCTCGTCGTGGCCGCGGTCGCCGCCGTCGGATACGGCACGATCGAGGCCGACCGGCCGCAGATCGTCACTGTGCCCGTCGCCCTGCAGGACCTACCTGCCGGCTTCGACGGTGCCCGCATCGCGCTCGTCACCGACCTGCACGTCGGACCCTCCCGCGGAGCCGACTTCGTGCAAGGTGTCGTCGACCTCGTCGCCGAGGAGCAACCCGACCTGATCGTGCTCGGCGGCGACCTCGCCGACGGCACCGTCGAACTCGTCGGCTCCGATCTCGAACCGCTCCGGCAACTGCAGGCCCCGCTCGGGGTGTACGGCGTCAGCGGCAACCACGAGTACTACTCCGACGACGCCGAATCGTGGCTGAATCACTGGGAGACGCTCGGTGTACGCACCCTGCGGAACGACCATGTCGTCCTCGAGCGGGACGGCGACGTCGTCGCGCTCGCCGGCGTCCACGACTACACCGCCCCCGAACCGCACCACCCCGACATGCCCGCCGCCCTCGCCGGCATCGCGGACGGTACCCCGGTGATCCTCGCCGCCCACCAGCCGCGGCACGTCGACGAGGCACGCGAGCTCGGAGTCGACCTGCAACTGTCCGGGCACACCCACGGCGGACAGATGTGGCCGCTGCGGCCGTTCGTCTCCCTGGCCAACCCGACCGTCACCGGACTCGACCGCTTCGGCGACACGCAGATCTACACGTCCCAGGGCACCGGCGCGTGGGGACCGCCTGTGCGGGTCGGCACTCCACCGGAGATCTCCGTCCTCGAGCTGACCGCCGCGAACTGACGGCCTTGTCTTAGTGGCTCGGTGAGTTTAGTTGTAGGCGGGGGACAGTTCTGGATTTCTATGATTTCCGTATCGTTCGGAGTTATCCCATCGATGACGATGTCCGACGGACGTGTCCGTCGGACATCCCCGGCATCAGCCGCTGTACGCCTCCAGGGGCGGGCACGCGCACACCAGGTTCCGGTCGCCGTGTGCGCCGTCGATACGCCGCACCGCCGGCCAAACCTTGGCTCGGCTCTTCCCCATCGGGAACACCGCGATCTCCCGCGAATACGGGTGGTTCCACTCGCCCACCAGGCATTCCGCGGTGTGCGGAGCGCCGCGCAGCGGATTGTCGTCCACCGGCCACTCCCCTGCCCCGACCCGGTCGATCTCACCGCGGATCGAGATCATCGCGTCGATGAACGCGTCGAGTTCGGCGATGTCCTCGCTCTCGGTGGGCTCGACCATGAGGGTGCCGGCCACCGGGAAGCTCATCGTCGGCGCGTGGAAGCCGTAGTCGGCCAGACGCTTCGCGACGTCGTCGACCGTCACCCCCGTCGCCTTCGTCAGCGGACGCAGATCGAGGATGCACTCGTGGGCGACCATGCCGGTCTCCCCCGTGTACAGCACCGGGAAGTACTCGTCGAGACGACGCGCGATGTAGTTGGCCGACGCGATCGCCGTCAGCGACGCGCGACGCAGCCCCTCGGCACCCATCATCTTGATGTACGCCCAGGTGATCGGCAGGATCGACGCCGATCCGTAGGGCGCCGCCGAGACCGGTCCCGCTCCCCCGAGTCCCGGCTCCGCCGGATGGCCCGGCAGGTACGGGGCCAGATGCGAACGGACGCCGATCGGGCCGACACCCGGACCGCCGCCACCGTGCGGGATGCAGAACGTCTTGTGCAGGTTCAGGTGGCTCACATCGCCCCCGAACTTGCCCGGCCGCGCCAGACCCACGAGAGCGTTGAGGTTGGCACCGTCGATGTACACCTGACCGCCGGCGTCGTGCACGGCACCGCAGATGTCGGCGATGTCGTGCTCGTACACACCGTGCGTGGACGGATAGGTGATCATGATCGCGGCCAGGCGCGCACCGTGGTCGGCGATCTTGGCGCGCAGGTCGTCGAGATCGACATCCCCGTTCGGGCGGCACGCGACGACCTCGACACGCATGCCCGCCATCACGGCGGATGCGGCATTGGTGCCGTGCGCGCTCGACGGGATCAGGCAGATGTCCCGATCGGTGTCGCCGCGATCGAGGTGGTAGTGGCGGATCGCGAGCAGACCCGCGTACTCGCCCTGGCTGCCGGCGTTGGGTTGCAGGCTCACGGCGTCGTATCCCGTCACCGCGGCGAGCCAGCCTTCGAGGTCGGCGATGAGGCGGCGGATCCCCGCCGTCTGATCCGCCGGAGCGAAGGGGTGCAGACCCGCGAACTCGGGCCAGGTGATGGCTTCCATCTCGGCGGCGGCGTTGAGCTTCATCGTGCACGAGCCCAGCGGGATCATCGTCCGGTCGAGGGCGAGGTCCTTGTCGGACAGGCGCCGCAGGTAACGCATCATCGCGGTCTCGGTGCGGTAGCGGGTGAACGCCGCATGCTGCAGGAACTCGCTGGTGCGGGCAAGAGCCTGCGGCAGCGCCGTTCCCTCGGCGGCGTCCCCGGCGGTGACGCCGAAGGCGCGCAGGACCGCGTCGACGTGCGCCGCGGTGGTGGCCTCGTCGCACGAGATCGACACGTGATCGTCGTCGTCCCGGTGCAGGTTGATGCCGGCCTCGAGGGCGGCGGCGAGCACGGCGTCGACACGCCCCGGGACGCGCACGAGGACGGTGTCGAAGAACTCATCGTGGACAACCTCGACGCCACCGGCGCGCAGACCGTCGGCGAGGCGGCGGGCGTGCCCGGCGACGCGGCGGGCGATGCCGGTGAGGCCTTCGGCGCCGTGGTACGAGGCGTACATGGCCGCGAGCACGGCGAGGAGCACCTGGGCGGTGCAGATGTTGCTGGTGGCCTTCTCACGGCGGATGTGCTGCTCACGGGTCTGCAACGCGAGGCGGTAGGCCGGGTTGCCGTCCGCGTCCACCGAGACACCGACGAGGCGTCCGGGCAGGGTGCGGGTGTGGGCGCTACCGACGGCGAGGTAGCCGGCGTGCGGCCCGCCGAAGCCCATCGGCACACCGAACCGCTGGGTGGTGCCGAAGCACGCGTCGGCGCCCTGCTCCCCGGGCGGGGTGATCAAGGTCATGGCCAGCAGGTCGGCGCCGATGGCGACGAGCGCGCCGCGGTTGTGGGCCGCCGCGATGATCGGAGCGGCGTCGATGATCCGGCCCGAAGCGCCGGGCACCTGGAGGATCACCCCGAAGAACTCGCCCTCGGGAAGTCCGTCGGCAGCGAGGTCGACGGTGACGATCTCGATACCGAGCGGTTCGGCGCGGGTCGCCAGCACCGCGGCGGTCTGCGCGAACAGGTCGACGTCGACGACCAGGCGCGGGCTCTTGGACTTGCGGTTCGCGCGGCGCAGCAGGGTCATGGCCTCGGCAGCGGCGGTGGCCTCGTCGAGCATCGACGAGTTCGCGATCTCCATGCCGGTCAGGTCGGCGACCATGGTCTGGAAGTTCAGCAGCGCCTCGAGGCGTCCCTGGCTGATCTCCGGCTGGTAGGGGGTGTAGGCCGTGTACCAGGCGGGGTTCTCGATGATGTTGCGCAGCAGCACGGGCGGCGTGAGCGTGTCGTAGTAGCCGTGGCCGATCATCGACGTCGCCACGGTGTTCTGCGACGCGAGTGCCTTCAGTTCGGCGAGTACGTCGTGCTCGGAGCGGGGCGCGTCGAGGACGTCGAGGCCGGTCGGCACGTTGTCTGCACGGTCGTCGAGGATGGCGGCCGGCACCGCGGCGGTGGCGAGGGCGTCGAGGGAATCGACTCCCACGACGTCGAGGATCCGGTTCAGGCCGGCGGTGTCGGGGCCGATGTGGCGATCGGCGAAGTTCGAGGTGACGGCATCTGTCATCGCAGCTCCCGGGCTGGTCGGCGAGGTCCACATGCGCGCGGTCGCGCGAGGTGGTTCCTCCCCCTCTGTCGTGAGCTCGCGGAGCGAGCGCCTGAGAGATTCGGCCGGCCAGAGCCTTTCCCCGTGGGCGGGCGGGTGCTCCCGCCACTTTCCAGAGACGTCGGAGCTCACGCGGTCCCGGTTGCCTGAGAGATTGACGGGGAGGTGCTGCTCCTTCGGCGCCCGGCTCGGTGTCCGGGTCTCTCCCGCGTGATGGCGACGCGTCTTCGAGTCTAGTTCACGTCGCGGGGGTCGAAATACCGCAGGTGCGGAAAGTGCCGCCGGCGGTGGAGTGGAGCGGTCATGTGGTCGGCCGATGCGACATCAGTGGTGTGGTCAGCCGATGCGGCGGTTGATGCGTTCGCGGCGACGCGACGCCAGTTCGTCCTCGGGGCGTTCCTCGACGCCGCCGCCGTCGGCGCGTTCGGCGGGGAAATCGGCGATGCTGCCGGTGAGCTCGCGCATCGCGCCGCTCACCGCGATCCCGAAGACGCCCTGCCCGCCCTGCAGCAGGTCGACGACCTCTTCGGGCGACGTACATTCGTAGACGGTGGTGCCGTCGGAGAAAAGAGTGATCTTCGCGAGGTCGCCCACCCCACGGCTGCGGAGATGGTCGACGGCGACGCGGATGTTCTGCAGCGAGACGCCGGTGTCGAGCAGGCGCTTGACGATCTTGAGGACGAGGATGTCCTTGAACGAGTACAGCCGTTGGCTACCGGAACCGGCAGCCCCGCGGATGGACGGTACGACCAGATTCGTGCGGGCCCAGTAGTCGAGCTGGCGGTAGCTGATTCCTGCGATCTGGCAGGCGATGGGCACGCGGTAGCCGACGAGCTCGTCGGGCGCCGAGTTGTCCGGAAACAGGCCCGGTTGGATCTCGTCGGTCTCGTTCGTCCGCGGCGCCGGATTCGAGCGATCGCCGGAATCGACGCCGAGTGGCTGTCCCTTCGTCCGATCTCGCACTACTGACTCCCTCTCGCGCGCCCAGTTCTGCCTCGCAACGATCGATTGGTGGATCCCCCGACCACATCCGATCATCGAGCCCTCCCAGGCTCACCGAGTCATCCCTGGCGGATCAACTCAGCGTACGCTCCGGTGTTGGGCGTCGGGCTGCGACACGCCGACCGGAAGGCAACGTTCGACATTACTACCGTCACGGCCGACGCGCGCGCCAACGCTCGTCGCCGTGCGACGGACGGCGCTCAGCCGTCCGTCGCCTTGAAATCGTCGGGCGAGACGGAGTCGAGGAACTCCTTGAACTTCTCGACCTCGTCCTCCCGTTCGTCGGGCATGACCAGTCCTGCCTCGGTGAGCACCGGTTCCTCGACGTGGACCGGCGCGCCGATGCGCAAGGCCACCGCGACCCCGTCGGAGGGCCGGCAGGAAACACGCATCCCTCCGTCGAAGACCAGATCCGCGTAGAACGTCCCTTCGCGCAGGTCGACGATGCGCACCTCGCGGAGGTTGCGACCGAACGCCTCGAGGAGGTTCTTGATCAGGTCGTGGGTCAGCGGCCGTGCCGGTTCGACCCCCTGCTGTTCGAGGGCGATGGCGGTCGCTTCGTTCTGCCCGATCCAGATCGGCAGATACCGATCGCCGTCGACCTCCCGCAGCAGGAGGACAGGCTGGTTCTGCGGCTGTTCGATACGAATCCCTACTATCCGCATCTCGCTCATCGCGATGCCTCCGTCCTGCTGCTCGTCGGTGGTGGGACCACCCGACAGGTACTGCCTGGAATTCTAGTGTCCTCCAGCGCATCCGTCAGGTGCCGTAGGTCACCACCTGACGGGGGGCCGTGGTCGCACTCGACGACGAATTCGTCGCCTAACGGTCGAGGGCTCCTTGCACCGCCGCTTTCACCAGGCAGGTGTGCAATGTCAACGACAGTGCGGCCAGTTCGCGCACCATCTCCTCGGCGCGCTGCCGTGCCCCGGCGTCGCGGCCCTTCGCGATCGGGCCGGCGATCTGCGCGACGAGCGCGGCCTCGCGGTCGGCGGCAAGCTTGAACGCCCGCAGGTGCCGAACCTCGAGGCCGAACTCCGCCATCGCTTTCGCCGTGCGGGCGAGCAGCACCGCGTCCTCGTCGAAGAAACCGGCCGGGCCCGGCTTGAGCAGGCCCGCCCCCACCAGCTCGGTGAGGAAGGCCGCGTCGATCCCGGCACGGGTGCACAGATCCTCGCGGCTCACCCGGATCTCGCGATCGGTGCGCAGATCCTCCGGCGAGACCTCGCCGCGGGCCACCGCCAGCGGACGCGGCCGGGTGATCCGGGTCTCGACCGATCCCACCGTGGCGGCGCCGCGGTCGATCGCCTCGAGCTGCTCCTTGATCACCTTGAGCGGAAGGTACTGATCGCGCTGCGCGGTGAGCACGTACCGCAGACGCTCGCAATCGGCGATCGAGAAGCGGCGGTAGCCCGAGGGTGTGCGTTCCGGGCTGATCAGTCCCTCGGCCTCGAGGAACCGGATCTTCGAGATCGTCACGTCCGGAAATTCCGGACGCAGGCGGTCGAGCACCGACCCGATCGACATTCCGGCCGGCGCCGGCTGGCGGGCCGCGGTCATCAGCTACCTGCGCCCTGATTACCTCGCGGACCGGTCAGGAACACCAGCCGGAACTTGCCGATCTGCACCTCGTCGCCGTTCGCGAGAACGGCGGAGTCGACCGGCTCGCGGTTGACGTAGGTGCCGTTGAGACTTCCCACGTCGACGACCTGGAATTCGCCCTCGTCCTGGCGGAACTCGGCGTGCCGACGGCTGACGGTCACGTCGTCGAGGAAGATGTCGCTGTCGGGATGCCGACCCGCCGAGGTGGTGGGCTGGTCGAGCAGGAAGCGCGATCCTGCATTGGGCCCCCGCTTGACGACCAGCAGCGCCGATCCGGCGGGCAGGCCCTCGACACCCGAGACGGGCGCTTCGGTGGTGGCCGAACCCGCGCCCTCCACTTCGTTCAGGAAGTCGGCGCGAAATACCGAAGTGGTCTCTGCAGGAGTCTCCTCGTAACCCGCGTTGCCGTTCTCGCTCACCGTTTCTCCTTATCCGTTCGACCACCCGGGTGATCCCGGACGGTCGCTGATTCGTTCGCCCCGTTCAGGTCCGACACGGCACACGCCATATCCGACCGTACCCCGCTCGGGGGTACTGACGCAGACAGTCGCGGTCACGTTACCTGTCGGGTCCGTCAGCCTTCCGTGATCCCGCGGTAACCTTCCGCGTCGAGCGTCTCCGCGAGCGCCTCGTCGAGGTCGTTCTCGCTGCCCATCTCCACGTCGACGAGCCAGCCGTCCTCGTACGGGCTGCTGTTCACCAGTTCGGGATTCGCGTCGAGTTCCATGTTGACGGCGGTCACCTTCGCGGTCAGCGGCGCGAACACGTCCGACACGCTCTTGGTGGACTCGACCTCTCCGAAGGACTCGCCGGCGGCGATCTCGGCGCCCGCCTCGGGCAGCTGCACGAAGACCACGTCGCCGAGTTGGGACTGTGCGTAGTCGGTGATCCCGATGCGCACGGTCGTCGCGCCCGTCCTGCGCACCCACTCGTGCTCGGGGGTGTACCGCAGATCCTCGGGTGTCGCGAAATCGGTCAAGACTGGTCCTTTCGGAGACGACGTTCGACCGGAACGTCGGATTCAGTTACCGGGCTGAGAGTATTGGCGTGGCTCGATCTCCCGCAAGGCGGACACCTCCACCTGCGGAGACTGTTCTACGGACAATGATCCGCCCGCACGGGCGACCGTGTCGACCACTCCGCCGGGAATGTTCAGCGCGGCGGCGAGAGTCGGTCCGTCGCCGATGGCGGTGACGGTGTACGGAGCATCGAGTCGGCGGTCGTCGACGACGATGTCGCCGCCCGGTCCGGTGACCCACGAATCGACCCCGATGCGCACGGTCTCACCGTTCGCCCCGGCGATCTGCATCGTGTCGGCACCCGCCGCGCGCAGCTCCTGGATCATGTCGAGCAGCACCTCCGATCCGACACCCTCGCGCGGATCGTCGACGGTGAGAACCACTCCGGGCCCGGTGGCGGGTTCGGTGCCGAGTTGCGCCGACAGCGTGTACAGGCGCGTGCGGGCTTCCTCGAGCGCCGCTTCCGAGCCTTCCTGTTCGAGACTCGAGAGGGTGCGCTCGAGTTCGGTGATCTCCTGGCGGAGAGCGGCTTCGCGGCGATTGAGGTTGTCGAGCAGCACGAGCAGGTCCGCAGGGCGCGCCGAGTCGAGGTCGTCGCCGGTATCGGTCGTACGCACCTGGGTGGCGATGCCGGCGCCGAGCAGGACGACGAGAATCGCCGCGAGGACGAGGAAGACGCGTTGCGATCGGGTGGCGCGCGCAGTGCCGGTTTCGGGCGTTGCGCCGGTGTCGGGTGCGGGGCCGGGGTGTTGCGGTTCGGTCACGGTCAGGCCCCGAACAGGCGACGACGTAGGGCTGCAGCGTTTCCAAAGATGCGGATGCCGAGGACGACGATGACCGCGGTCGACAACTGGGTGCCCACGCCGAGCTGGTCGCCGAGCCACACGATCAGGGCGGCGACGAGGACGTTGAAGACGAACGACACCACGAACACCTTCGCGTCGAAGATGTCGTCGAGATAGGCGCGCAGACCGCCGAAGACCGTGTCGAGCGCGGCGACCACCGCGATGGGCAGGTAGGGCTGCACGACATCGGGTACCTGTGGGCTGAACACGATTCCGGCGCCGATCCCGATCGCCAGTGCGAGCACCGCGTAGAGCGCGTGACCGTGTTCGAGACGCTTCACCTGTACCCCGTTTCTCCACTGCTGCCGAGTTTCCGGACCGTGGCGGCCGGAAACTCGAGATCGTCCTCCTCTGAGAGGGTGAATCCCACCCCGTAGAGCTGCTGTATCCCCGCGATGCGCAGGTAGGCGTCGCTGACGACGAAGGTCGTCTGCAGTCGGGAGGGAGATCCCACCGCCGAGATCGTGTACGGGGAGAATACGGGCCGGTTGTCGACGAGCATCGCTCCCCCGGCCTGCCGAATGGTCACCCCGGGACCCACCCGCACGCCCCCGACCTCTACGGCCTCCGCACCGGCCGCCCACAGCGCGTTGACGACCGACTGCAGGTCGCGGTCGAGGACGAGCGCGGTGGGTCGGTCCTCGATTCGCGCCGCATCCGACAGGTTCGGTCGCGCGGTGGGTTCGGTGAGGGTGACCGTGATCCCCGGACCGCGCACCGGTGTTGCCGCGGCTGCGGCCTCGGCGTCGCGGAGTCGGTCGAGGATGGTCGCGCCGTCGCCTCCGTCGGAGAACAGGGCGGTGCGTCGTTCGTCGACCGCGGCACCGAGTTCGTCCCGCTGTGCAGTGAGCGCGGTGATGCGTTCATCCCCTGCCCGGAGGGAGTCGAGGATCTCGGCGCGGGTGCTGTCGGTGCCGGCCTGCACGTCGGCGTTGTGCGCGTACGCGATGCCGATCACGAGGCCGGCGAGGAGAACTCCGGCGCCGAGCCACGCGCGCGACGCGCTCGGAGAGGTGCTCGAGCGCCCCGCAGCCCGGTCCGCGGCGGACGCAGCGTAGCCGGGGTCGAGATGATCCTCGAGGAGCGACTTCAGGAGCGAGGGCACCGGATTGCGCCGGATGCGTTCCCACGCGCGGCTCATCGGATCACCGCCCGGCCGGCACGGTCCGTGCCGTCACGACGGCCTGCCCGAGGTACAGCAGGCCGGTCCACACGTACAGTACGGTCCCCCAGATCAGGGCGGCCCAGCCGAGCGGTCCGGTGATCGGCTCCGAGGCGGGCACGGCGACGGCCCCGAGCATCAGCGGCAGCGCGCACATGAGCAGGAAGGTGGCGCCCTTGCCGAGGTAGAGCACGTCCGGCGGGGACAGTTCCCGGCGCCGGTAGACGGCCAGGGTCGGCGCCAGGACGAGTTCGCGGCCGACGAGGATCACCGCGATCCACCAGGGCACGATGTCGCGCGCCACGAGGGCGACGAGGGTGGCCACGATATAGAGGCGGTCGACGGCGGGATCGAGAAGGGCTCCGAGGCGGGAGGTCTGGTCGAGCAGCCTGGCGAGTTTGCCGTCGGCCCAGTCGGTGATGCTACTCGCGGCCAGCAGGATCAGCGCCCAGACGTCGGCGTGGGCGACGAGGATGAGATAGAGGAAGACGGGCACACCCAGCAGCCGGACGAAGCTGAGGACGTTCGGCACGGTGAGGATGCGGTCCGATCCGCGCGCGTCGGCGGTTCCGGTCGCATCGGTCATGGTGGGGCCGCTCCGTGTTCTCGTGAGGTCGTTCTCGTGATGCCCCGCCGGCGTTCCGTTCGGGCGCGGAGTCCAGCCTTCCACAGCCGCGCGAGCGGAGATTCCGGGGTGTCAGCGCCAGGCGAAGACCGGCTGCTCGAGACCGTCGATGCGGGTGGCCCGCCGGCGCAGCACGACTTCGCGGAATTGGTAGACCACCGCGGCGGTCGGTGCGTGCACGAGGTGACCGCGGAAGGGCCACTGGATCACCGGCTTGTCGGATTCGGGGATGGTGACGAAGCGCGGGTCGACGTCGAGTTCGTCGGTGGTGACGGCGAAGAGCACGTCGACCTCGTCGGGGCTGGGCTTCAGATCGCTCACCGCGGTGTCCGACCACACGACGAACGGTGACATGACGTAACCGGAGCGGGTGATGTAGTCGTCGAGCCGGCCGAGGACGGACTCGGGGCCGAGGTCGATTCCGAGTTCCTCGTGCAGCTCGCGCAGGGCGGCCTCCTCGGGCTGCTCCCCCTCGTCCAGACGTCCGCCCGGCAACGCGAACTGGCCGGGATGTGCCCGCAGACGGGTCGGTCGCCGTGTGAGGGGCATGACGGGGTTACCGTTCCCGTCGTCGAGCACCGCCACGACGACGGCTGCGTGCCGGCGGCCGTCGAGCGGCAGTCGGCGCGAATCGAACGCGTCCAGCGCGTCGCGGACGTTGTCTCTGTCGAGAGGGTGAGCAGCGGGCATGGGTCGACAGTAGTTCGTCACAACTGCCCCGGCGGCTGGGCGCATGCCCTGGCCGGTGTCGGTGACACCGGCCTCGAGGGGGGGAGTTCTGGATATTTATGGTTTCCGTGCAGTCCGGATTATCTGCGTGGGGTGGGAGTTCTCCGAACACGGATCCCCACCCGCGGTCATAGTGGGAGCCGACGGAAAGGAGCTCGATGAACGACGTGCCCGCCGGCCTCGACCTCGATGCGCTCGATGCCTATCTGCAGACCTCCGCCCCCGACCTGTTCTCCGGTCCCCTCCGCGCGCGCCTGATCAGCGGCGGACGCTCGAATCTCACCTACGAGGTGACCGACGGCGATCGGCGGCTGGTGTTGCGCCGTCCCCCACTCGGACACGTCCTCGCGACCGCACACGACATGGCTCGCGAGTACCGCGTCATCTCCGCGCTCGCCGGCACCGCGGTACCGGTCCCCCGCTCGCATCTGCTGTGCGAGGACGATTCGGTGCTCGGCGCGCCCTTCTATCTCATGGATCTGGTCGTCGGGACGCCCTATCGCACCGCGGAGGAACTCGAACCGCTCGGCGCCGAGCGCACGCGCGTGATCTCCGAGCGGATGGTCGACACCCTGGCCGCCCTGCACGCGGTGGACCCGGCGACCGTGGGTCTCGAGGACTTCGGCCGCCCCCAGGGCTTCCTCGAGCGGCAGGTGCGGCGCTGGACCACCCAGCTCGAGAACTCGCACAGCCGGGACCTCGACGGCGCCGACGAGCTGCACCGGCTGCTCGTCGACAATCTGCCGGGCGACGGCGAGGTGGGCATCGTGCACGGCGACTACCGGCTCGACAACGTTCTCGTCGACGACGACGACAAGGTGGTCGCGGTGCTGGACTGGGAGATGGCCACGCTCGGCGATCCCCTCACCGATGTGGCGTTGCTGCTGGTGTACCAGCGGCTGGCGCGGGAGAGCACGGAGTTCCCCGTGTCGACGGTGTCCCGCGCTCCGGGCTTCCTCGGCGACGACGAACTGCTTGCCCGGTACGAGGCCGCCGGTGGACGCGACCTGTCGGACATGGCGTTCCACCTCGCCCTGGCCTACTACAAGCTCGCGGTGATCCTCGAGGGCATCTACTTCCGGTTCCGTCAGGGCAAGACGGTCGGCGACGGGTTCGAGGAACTCGGCCGCGGCGTCGAGCCGCTGTTGCACGCCGGTATCCATGCGCTGACGAGTCGGAAGAGTTGATCTCGCGACCGTTGTCGTAGTCGCTCGGTACGCTCCGCTCATGCCGCATCCGGTGATGTTCGACGAGGCGGATCCCCTGCTAGCTCGTGTGCGCTGGCTCGCGCTGGCCCTGCCCGGCGCCTCCGAGAAGATCTCGCACGGCCGTCCGTTCTTCTCCACCCGGACGGCCTTCGCGGTCTACGGAGGCGGCGAGAAGGGCACCCGCGCACCGTTTCCCCGCTCCCTCATCGTCAAGCCCGACGAGGAGGAGCGCCGCGCGCTGCTCGAGGAACCCCACACCTATGTGCCGATGTATTTCGGGCCGTCCGGGTGGGTCGGGTACGACCTCGCCCGTCCGGAGGTGGACTGGGACGAGGTCGCCGAACTGCTCGACATGTCCTATCGGCAGACCGCGCCACCGAAACTGGTGCGCGAGCTCGACGCCCGCCTCGGCTGACGGGCGCCGAGCGGCGCGGGTTCAGCCCTGCTGGTCGCCGATGCTGACCATCCACGACACGCCGAAGCGATCGGTGCACATGCCGAACAGATCGCCCCAGGGGGCACGCTCGAGCGGCATGTCGACGCGACCGCTCTCGCTCAGCGCGTCCCACCAACCCCGGAGCACGCTCTCGTCGTCCCCGCTGAGCGACAGCGAGAAGTTCGTGCCGGGCGTGTAGTCCATGCCGTTCGGGGTGTCCGAGGCCATGAGCACGAAGCCGCGGTCGGTGGTGAGCATCGAGTGCATCACCTTGTCGTCCTCGCTCGGATCCTGCGAGGCGTTCATGTCCGCGAATCTGCTCACCGTCAGTTCGCCGCCGAACACCGACCTGTAGAACTCCATGGCCTCGCGCGCGGAATCGCGGAATGCGAGATAGGGATTGAATCGTGTGGTCATCGTGGTCCTTTCGCGGGTGCCGCAGGGCACGGATGGTGCCGCACGAAGAATGACCGTCTGCCGACGCATTTCTCATCGTGGACGGTGCGCACCCCGCTCCGGGAGCGTTCGGCGCGATCCGTGTCAGGAGACCGCCACTGTGGCGCGGGCGTACTCGGGTCGGTCGACCAGATCGGCCAGCACGCGCCCGACCGCACGTCGCGGGACCGCCCACGACGAGACGTCGCCGTCGGACACTGTTGCCTCGGCGTCGTCGCCCTTCGGGCAATCTCCGATCGCGTACCCGACGATGCTCCGGACGGAGCGAATGGCAGCATGTCTGCGCACCACGGCTGCGCCGATCACGACGATCGCTGAGCGGGTGGGGTGGGGCGATCCGAACTTCGCTGCCCGTCAGTTTCGCCGTAGCGTGGGCGTCACTCCTAGTGGCTGTCGGGCGTTGAGCCGCGCGAAGGCTCCGCAGGTGACCGGGCAAAGCTCTCGTATCTGGCATTGAGGGTTGCCGCCCGGTCGCGGAGGGCCGCACGCAGCGACTCGGGTGCGAGGACTTCGGCGGCGGTGTCGAGCTGCCAGATCGCCCAGACAGCGTGCCGCAGGTCCTCGAAGGTCACGTCGAGACGCACCCAGCCGTCTTCCTCCGGTTCCTCGGCGCGGACAGCTCGCGCGGTGTTCAGCAACTCCTCACGTCGCGTGGGTTCGACCCTGACCAGCACAGGGATGTGGTTCTTCGACAAGAACTGGGCGCTGCGCTCGGCCCAGATTCGGTCGAGGTCAACCTGCGCGGGACGCTCGGCCAGTTCCGGAAGCTCCTCGGCGGTCACCATGCGTGAGAGCCGGTACGTCCGATCCTCTCCCGACTTGGTGGCCAGCAGGTAGGTGCGGTCGCGAACGGTGACCAGACCGATCGGATCGACGGCGTGCCAGCGGGGTGCCGTGTCCGGTGCGGTGTACTGGAAGCGAAGCTTGTGCCCGGTGAGCACGGCGTGGCGGACTACGCCCATCACGTCACTCGCCACGTCCTCGGTGACCAGCCGTCGTGAGAGCAGGTCGGTGTCGGGCTCGACCAGGAACCGCCGGGCCGCATCGTCCAGGCTGGTGCGGTGGCCTTCGGGCAGCGCATCGACCACCTTGCGCATCGCGGAAGCGAGCGCGGTGCCGAGGCCGAAGACCTTCTCGCCGCGGCCCGACCCGGCGGTCAGCAGCGCGAGGGCTTCGTCATGGTTCAGTCCGGTCAGCTCCGTGCGGAAGCCGGGAAGCAGGGAAAACCCGCCGTGTCGCCCGCGATCGGCGTAGACCGGGACGCCGGCAGTGGACAGCGCCTCGATGTCGCGCAGCACCGTGCGGGCGGAGACCTCCAGCTCGCCGGCGAGTTCGTCCGCGGTCATCCGACCCCGCTGGCGCAGCAGCAGCACCAGTGAGACCAACCGATCGGCTCGCATAGTTTCATCCCTATCAAAAATCATGACACAAGATGTCGCGTTTTGTTGGGAGGCTGAGTTTGCGGGCGTTGAGGACGGCGGCCACCCGGCCGCCGGGCGCTCGCAGTCGCAACGATTGGAGTGGCAATGGAACGAACAGCGGTCAACCCGGTGACATGGTCGCAGGAGATGGGATTCAACCAGGGCGAAGTCGTCGCAGGGCACGCCCGGACCCTCTACATCTCGGGGCAGACCGCGATGAGCAAGGACGGCCGGCCCGAGCACGACGGGGACATCGCGGCCCAGCTCGCGCTGGCCGTGGACAACCTCGAAGCCGTGCTCGCCGAGGCCGGCATGTCCCTAGCAGACCTCGTCAGGCTCAACGTGTACACCACCGACGTGGACGCGCTGTTCCCGCACTACGGCGTGCTCGCCGGGCGGCTCGGCGCCGCGGGCGTCGCGCCCACAACCACGATGCTCGGGGTGACGCGGCTGGCGATCCCCGGTCAGATGATCGAACTCGAAGGAACCGCTGTCGCGTAACGCAGCCTTGCCACTCCTGCTGCTCGTGCCGGTCTCGCCGGCGCGAGCAGCAGGAAGATGGGGAGCATACGATGCTCACGATCATGACGATCGGGGTCTATGGCTTCGATATCGGCGCCTTCTTGGAGGGGCTGCGGGAAGCGAACGTCCGCCTGTTGCTGGAGTGCGCCAGCGCCGGGGTGTCCGGGGACCCGAGTACGCCTGGGCCAACTCGCTCAGGCTCCAGGCCGCCCTCGCCCAGGTGAAAATCGACTACCGGCAGGCCAACGCCCTTCTCAGCAGATCGTCGGTCAAGCCCCTGGTAGTGGTGTAACTCGTTTTTGATCCTTCGTTGGTGGTCAGGCGGGTAGTTGCATCAGTTCATCGGTGCTCACCTCCGTCGCCTGGCTGGTGTCGGTGTTGGTGGTCAGGGTGAGCCGGCAGCGGCTGAGCACTTCTAGGCCGAGGTATCGGCGGCCTTCGGCCCATTCGTCGGTCTGCTCGGCCAGGACGGCGCCGATGAGGCGGACGATGGCATCCCGGTTGGGGAAGATGCCCACGACGTCGGTGCGGCGGCGGATCTCGCGGTTGAGCCGCTCGGTTATCCGGCCCTCAGGGATGAGATCAACCCTGATCTCACATCGAATCAGCGATCGAGACGCTGCAAGTGGTCGGTCAACGCCTCAGCGACACGATGATGCCGGGCAGCTTCATCGGGCCATCCACGGTCACGAGCATCGACCTCGAGAGCCTGGATGTCGGTGCGTTGCGCCTCGAGCGCGCCGCGGAACTCAGGTCCGGTGACGAAGTTGTCGCAGGTCTCGCAGATGTTGGCATAGGGACACGCACCCGCGCTCTCGTGACGGGAACAGTAACCGTGGGCAACACGCGTTTTGAGCATCTCACTGCCGAGCCAACTCACCGCGTCGGGGACGATCGGTTTGCCGACCGGAGTGAGCGTGAACCGCCGCCGCATCTTGCCCATCGCCTGGTCATAGGCATCCCGCAACGTCGGTGAAGCCAAAGTGGCGTAACGCAAAGTCATCTGCGGAGTGACATGCCCGAGCAACGCCATCAACGCCTGCAGGCTCATCCCGGCGTTGGCGAGTTCGGTGGCCCAAGTATGCCGCGGCTGATGCGGGGTCACCACCAACGGCGCACCCCCGGCCCCACGCAGTCCGCAAGCCTCGACGGCAGCGAGCAGACCGTTGCGCAGCCGGGTCTGGCTGAGACGGCGGCCGTGTGCGACGAACAGGAAATCGGTCAACTCTCCGGTGCGGGGATGCGGCAATGGCCGACAGATACCACGCCCGCCGGTCCACTCGTCCAACGCGGCGATAGTGGTCGCCGAGAGCGGGACCATGCGTTCGGTGGCGAGCTTGCCCAACGGAACCTTGAGCCAGGTCCCGGCCGGGCCGTAATCGATGACGCTGCCGAGCTCGAGATCCAGTAGCTCCCCGACCCGCAGACCGGCTCCGCGCAGCACCGTCAACCCGATACGAGCGAACGAATCATCCAGCTGGGAAACCGCATTCATCACCGCAGCATCGATGTCGGGCGGCAATGCCCGCGGAAGCGGTTGGTCGAGTTTCGGGACGTCGGCGGCGAAGACCAGACGGCGCGGTGGGGCCTGCTCCCAGCCCCATTCGGTGATGTCCTCGAGCAGGTTGCGCACGCTCAGTACCGTCGATTGGATCACGGCCTTGGAGATGATGCGCCCGGCCCCGGCAGCGGCGCGTTGCCCACGCCAGGTGCGGGTGCGATTCCAGACGAGGAAGCCCTCGATGTGACTGCGGTCGAGATCCTCGAGGGAGGTGACCTCGGGATGGTTGGTGGTGAGGTAGTCCGCGAACGGCAGCAGGTCGTTGATCAGCGATTCGGCCGATTTCGGGCGGAGCACCGATGCCCGGACGGTGACGTAACGCAACAGGGCCTCGCGGATCGGATCGGCCATCGGGGCGTCGGCGAAGCGTTGGGCGTAGGTGCGGGCCCACGGTCGGCGCCGTGGTGGGGTGTCGACGATGCGGGCCTGAAACAGCATTTGTCGCAGTCCCGCGATACGGTTGCGGTAGGCGCGTTTCGATGTATCCGGGATTGACTGTGTGGCAGCCAATGCGGCGTCGAACTCGCCGACGGTCTCGGCGCTCACACCGCTGACGGAACCGCCGTGCCAGGCGAGCAGCACCGCCAGGCACTCGCCGAGGACGGTCTCGACCCATTGCGGTGTCCACCCCAAAACCAGGCCGGCGGCCCGGACCGCGGCGAACCCGTCCGGGTCGCGGTCCTCGACGGCCCGGCCGAGTCCGGTGAGGTTCTTGACGGCCGCGAGTTCGAGGTCGAGCCGCAGGTTGCCGCGTCCGATGAGGTGACACAGCAGTGGCCAGGCCCCGGTGCGGCGTAGTTCGGCCAGCCGGTCGGCAGCGGGTCGGGTCATCCAGTCCCGCAAGTCCGGATGCGTGGTGAGGAAGGTGGTCGCGATGAGGGTGCGAGCGCGCACCGACCTGTCGCTGAGCCCGAGGCTGGCGACGTGCTCGAGGTAGTCGGTGAGCACCGCACCCGGTCCGGCCGGCAGGACGACCGTCGCAACCACCGCGGTGCTCATTGTCGTGTTCCGGCGAGACTGGCGCGGGCCGCGCCGTATTCGGCGGCGAGCTGCTCGACCGACAAATGCACATATTCGGCAGTGGTGTCCGGAGACACATGCCCCATCAATTCTCGCAGCACCATCAGATCGATTCCGGCGGCAGCGAGTTCGGTGCCGTAGGTGTGGCGCAATCGGTGCGGACGCACCCTCGTCGCACCGGAGAGGTCCCGGTGCCGCCGGAACAGCGACCGCAGTCCCGCCTCGGTCACCGGCGCCCCCGCGGTGGGGCCGCGCAGCACCACGAAACACTCCTCGGTCGCCAACCCCGGTGGCCGTTCGAGGCGCAGATAGGCCGACAGTTCGGTGAAGAACACCGCATCGACCGGCACCACCCGTTCCTTGCAGCCTTTGCCGAGCACCCGGAGTCGTCGCTGGCCGAAATCGACGTCTGCCAACCGCAGGGATCGCACCTCGGCGTTGCGCAGCCCGCCGAACAGCATCGCCCACAACATCGCTCGATCCCGATGGGTGCGCAGCGACGCCGCAAACTGCTCGATCGCGTCGGCGTCGAGGGACTCGGGCAGTAGCCGCGGTTGGCGTACCAGCCTGCCTCCGGCTCGGGGTCGGCCCGGCCCGAGGTGTCCGAGCAGTCCTCGCGCTGGTGGTCGCAGTCCCTGTCCGCGCCGCGGTGAGGGCACCGGATTTTCGGTGCGTATCCCGGTCATCACCAGGTATTCGAACAATGCGCGTATCGCCGCGACTCGTCGGTTGATCGTCGATGCCGCAGTGCCCCGATCACCTCGTGTCGCCATGCCTGGGCGGGGTTTGCGGTGCACGTTCTGCCAGTCGACCCACTCGAACACCGTCACCGGCGTCACCGCAGCCACCGTGAGGTCGCGATCGAGCAGGAATCGGGCCAGATTGAGCACGTCGAACGCATATGCCCGCACCGTTGCCGAACTGAATCCGCGTCCGGCCAGATGCGTCAGGAACGCGTTTGCTGCTGCGCATCCTTCCCATTGGCCGTCGATCACATGCCCGTTGCTGCTGATGCGCACCCGAACGGTCATTGTCCGCCGCCTTTCGATCGGAGCCGACACCGCCAGCATGCGCCTCAACCGGTCGTCGGCTCAGGACCTCACGCTGCAACCGTGATCGTGTCGTGGGAGGGCCGGTTAACCGATATGGGGTTGTTGGACCAGATCTGTCGCCACACGTCGTCGGGAAATGCGGTGAAGGCGAGCAGGTCTTCGCGGGCGTCGCCGAGGTGGTCGGCGACCTCGGGCAGCCGGTGCTCGGCGTACTCCAGCAGCCGGTCGAATTGCGCGTTGACCGCCTCCGCGGTGGGCTGGTCGTAGACGCTGTGCAGCATCGCCTTCACGGCCGGCCACATGGACTTGGGGCACACGGCCATGAGGTTCGCCGAGTAGTGGGTGCGGCAGCGTTGCCACGCGGCGCCGGGCAGGTTCGCCGCGATCGCCTCGATGAGCCCGGCGTGGGCATCGGAGGTCACCAGCCGCACCCCGCCCAGGCCGCGGGCAACCAGGTCGGCGAAGAAGGTGTTCCACGAGGCCGTGGTCTCACTGGTGGCGACCTGTATGCCCAGCACCTCGCGGTGGCCGTCGCCGTTGACGCCGGTGGCCAGCAGCACGGAAGCCTTGACGACCTGCTTGTTCTCGCGGACCTTGATCGTCAACGCATCGGCGGTGACGAAGGTGAACGGCCCGGCCTCGTCCAGGCGGCGGTGCCGGAACGCGGCGACCTGCTCGTCCAGGTCCTGGGCCATGCGTGAGACCTGCGACTTGGACAGCGAGTCGATACCCAGGGTCTTGACCAGCTTGTCCATCCGGCGGGTAGACACCCCGGCCAGATAGCAGTCGGCTACGACGGTGATCAGCGCGGACTCGGCTCGCTTGCGGCGCTCGAGCAGCCACTCGGGGAAGTAGCTGCCCGAGCGCAGCTTCGGGACGGCGACGTCGACGGTGCCGACCCGGGTATCCAGGGGCCGGTGGCGGTAGCCGTTGCGGTGGTTGGTGCGCTGTTCCGAGCGGGCGTTCCACTCGGCGCCGCACACGGCGTCGGCATCGGCGGAGAGCAATGCGTTGATCATGGTCTGCAGTAGCTCGCGCATCAGATCCGGCGACGCGTCGGCGAGGGCTTGGCCAAGCAGGCCTGCAGGGTCGACAATATGAGGTGCGGTCATCGTGATGACTCCGTTCGAGGATTCGGTAGAAGGTTGACTCGAAGGATCACACGGTGGCCGCTCTACACCCGTGCACAACACGGAATCGCAGACGATCTCGGCCACCGAGTTACACCACTCTATGGGGCACTACTAGATCGTCTCGCGGTGCCGCGAAGTCCAAGGCACCGCGAGCCCGGCAGGGGTGCAGGGTGTGACCGCCGATCGACCGCTTCGCTGCGGCTCTGGTCCCCTTATCCACAGGAAGCCGCCGAGCCAACGTCGCGCACCGCACCGACGCGGCTGCTCGGCCGGCCGGGGGACCAGGCAAAAACGCCCCCGGGACATGACGAAGCCCAGGCGAGAAACTTACTCTCACCTGGGCGTTTACGTCGGGCTGACAGGATTTGAACCTGCGACCACTTGACCCCCAGTCAAGTGCGCTACCAAGCTGCGCCACAGCCCGTCCGCGCTCTCTCCGAGCGCTCTCAGAGATTACAACAGGAACGGACCGAAACACTAATCGGCTGGTCAGCGCGTTTTCACGACCGGACGTCGGGAGCTCACTTGCGGCGGTCGCGCTTCTCCCGCACGCGCACCGAGATCCGCACGGGACTGCCGTCGAAGTTGAACTCCTCCCGCAGGCGACGCTCGAGGAAGCGGCGGTAGCCGGCCTCGAGGAAGCCCGTGGTGAACAGCACGAAGGTCGGCGGCCGCGTGGCCGCCTGGGTGGCGAACAACACCCGGGGCAGGCGACCGCCACGCATCGGCGGCGGAGTCGCGGCCACGACCTCCTTGAGCCACGAGTTCAGGCGTCCGGTCGAGATGCGCTTGTCCCACGACTCGAGGGCCGTCTCCATGGCCGGGACGAGCTTCTGCACGGCGCGACCGGTCTTGGCGGAGATGTTCACCCGCGATGCCCACGGAACCCGCAACAGGTCGCGGTCGATCTCGCGGCCGAGTTCGTAGCGGCGATCCTCGTCGACGAGATCCCACTTGTTGAACGCGATCACCAGGGCGCGCCCGGACTCGACGACCATCGTGATGACCCGCTGATCCTGCTCGGTGATGGGCTGCGAGGCGTCGATGAGCAGCACCGCCACCTCGGCCGCGTCGATCGCACCCCGCGTGCGCAGGGAGGCGTAGAACTCGGCGCCGGACGCACTGTTGACGCGCTTGCGCAGACCGGCGGTGTCGACGAAGCGCCACGGCTTGCCGCCGAGCTCGACGATCGAGTCCACCGGGTCGACGGTGGTGCCGGCGATGTCGTGCACCACCGACCGTTCGTCGCCGGCGAGCTTGTTGAGCAGGCTCGACTTGCCGACGTTCGGCTTGCCCACCAGCGCGACGCGGCGAGGCCCTTCCCCACCGGTACCCTCGCGGGGCGTGGCCGGCAGCTTGGCGAGCAGCTCGTCGAGCAGATCACCGGTGCCGCGACCGTGGGTGGCCGATACCGAATAGGGCTGGCCGAGTCCGAGGGACCACAGTGTCGCGGCTTCGGATTCGACACGGTCGTCGTCTACCTTGTTCGCCACGAGCAGCACCGGAGTCTTCGACCGACGCAGCACCTTCGCGACGGCCTCGTCCACGCTGGTGGCGCCCACGGTGGCATCGACGACGACGAGGATCGCGTCGGCGGTGCGCATCGCGACCTCCGCCTGGCGGGCCACGGACTGCTGCATGCCCTTCGCGTCGGGTTCCCATCCGCCGGTGTCCTGCACCATGAACCGGCGGCCGTTCCACGACGCCTCGTACGAGACGCGGTCGCGGGTGACGCCCGGGACGTCCTCGACGACGGCTTCCCGTCGGCCGATGATGCGGTTGACCAGGGTGGATTTGCCGACGTTCGGTCGGCCGACCACGGCGACGGTCGGGACCGGGACGAACTCCTCGAGGTCGCCGCCCTCGGCGAATTCGATGTCCCAGTCGCCTTCTTCCGACCACGTGCCGTCGCCGTCGAACCCGGTGTAGTCGGTACTCAGGTCGTCGCTCACAGCTTCGCTCCAGTCTGCTCGGTGACCACCGCGAGCAGCGCGGCGATCACCTCGTCGATGTTCATGTCGCTGGTGTCCACGACGACCGCGTCGTCCGCCGCACGCAGCGGGGACACCGCGCGGGTGGAGTCGAGGTGGTCGCGGCGCTGCACCGCGGCGAGGACCGCCTCGTAGTCGTCGCCGCGACCCTCGGCGATGTTCTGGTTGTTGCGCCGGTGCGCGCGGGCCTCCGCCGAAGCGGTAAGGAAGACCTTCACGTCCGCGTCGGGGAAGACGACGGTGCCGATGTCGCGTCCTTCGATCACGACGCGGTGCTCGGCGCGGCCGAGCCGCTGCTGGGCCTCGACGAGCAGGGTGCGCACCTCGGGCACGGCGGAGACCGCGGAGACCGCGGCCGTGACCTCGGCGCCGCGGATGACCTCGCGCACGTCGTCCCCGTCGAGGCGGATGTCCTCGACGGCGGGGTCGGTGCCGATCGACCACGGCAGGCCGGCGGTGACCGCGGCGATCGCGGCCGGATCGGTCAGATCGGTGACGCGGCGCAGGGCGTGCAGCGTCGCGATGCGGTACATCGCGCCGGTGTCGAGATAGGCGGCACCGAGATGCTGCGCGAGACGCTTGGAGACGGTGGACTTGCCCGTGCCGGACGGCCCGTCCATCGCGACGACCAACGCGTCGGCCGGTGCGCCGGTCACAGCTTCACCGCCTGGTACAGGCCCCCGACCTCGTTGCGGCCGAGGACACGGAGGGTGCCGGGACGCTGGTCGCCGAGCGCCACGGGACCGATGTTGGTGCGCACGAGCCGGATCACGGGGAACCCGACCGCGTCGAGCAGACGTCGCACGATGTGCTTGCGTCCCTCGTGCAGCACGAGCCGCACGAGCGACTGGCCCTCGTGGACCTCGAGCAGCGAGAACTCGTCGACGGAGGCGGGTCCGTCCTCGAGTTCGATGCCTGCCTTGAGCTGCTTGCCGACACCACGGGCGAGCACACCCTTGACGGTCGCCAGGTAGGTCTTGGGCACCTCGAAGGACGGGTGCATCAGCCGATGGGCCAGTTCGCCGTCGTTGGTGAGCAGCAGCAGCCCCTCGGTGTCGGCGTCGAGACGACCGACGTGGAACAGGCGCTGCCCGGCGGCGACGCGTTCGGAGACGATGTCGCCGACGCACGGACGGCCGAGATCATCGGACATCGTGGACTGCCAGCCGCGGGGCTTGTTCAGCACGAGGTGCACGAGATCCTTGTTGATGACGACGCGGACGCCGTCGACCCGGATCACGGCGTTCTCCGGGTCCACGCGCAGGCCCTGCTCGACGACGATGTTGCCGTCGACCTCGACGCGACCCGCGGCGATGAGTTCCTCGGCGGCGCGGCGCGAGGCGACGCCGGCCTGGGCGAGCACCTTCTGCAGCCGCACGCCTTCACCGGCGGGCAGCTGGGCGGGGCCTGCCTCGCGATGCTGGTGCCGCGCGGGACGGGCATTGCTCACGGTCGGAACGACGCGCTGCGCGACGCGCTTGGCGGCAGGCTTGGAGGGCTTACCGGTCGAGGTGCCCTTGCGGTGCGGTTTCCGACCGGCGGCCGGCTGTGACGGTTTGCGACCTCCGGCCGACTGTGACGGTTTGCGACCTCCGGCCGACTGTGCCGGATTGCGACCTCCGGCCGACTGTGCCGGATTGCGGCCCCCGGCCGACTGGCCGGGAGTGGCCCGGCGATCGGAGCGGGGAGCTTCGGTGCGTCCTCGGGAACGCGGTGCTTCCGCGCGTCCCGAGCGGGATCCCCCGGTGTTGCGCGTGTTCGCGCTACGAGGATTGTTTCTTCTACGGTCCGGTGTGCCATCACGGCGAGCGGGTGTATTCACTTGGTTCCTGTCAGTTCTCTGGATCGAACTCCGCGGGCGAGAGAGTCTCGGGACGCGCGTTCCTACCCATTCTCTCAAATCGTGGGTCCGACTCGAGACTGTCGGCGATGTCGTCGATCACATCGACATCGGGCAGAAGCGGCGCAACGGGCGGCAGATCCTGCAGAGATGCCAGGCCGAGACGTTCGAGAAACAGCTCCGTGGTGACGTAGAGCGTGCCGCCGGTCTCCGGATCAGTGCCCGCCTCTGCGATCAGATCCCGCGCGAGCAGGGTGCGCATCACCCCGTCGACGTTGACGCCACGCACGGCACGGACACGGCTGCGCGTGACCGGTTGCCGGTAGGCGATCACGGCGAGCGTCTCGAGTGCGGCGCGGGTGAGCTTGGTGCGCGCGCCACCCTGCAGCAGCTTCTCGACGTAGGGCGCGAAATCGCGGCGCGTGTAGAAGCGCCAGCCGTCGCCCGCGAACCGCAGGTCGATGCCGGATCCGCGCGCGGTGAGGTCCTGTGCGAGACGCCGCAGCGCGGCCTCGGCGCGGTCGGCGGTGACCCCGATGGCGGTCGCGAGCTGCTCGGTCGGCGCGGGGGTATCGACGACGAGCAACAGTGCCTCGAGTGCCGCAGTGAGTTCGTCGGCGGCGATCTCGAGAAGTTCACCGTCCCACGCGCGTTCCGGCGCAGCAGTGTCTTCGTCACGTTCCCGCGCGGTGTCGTCCGCGCTCCCCGGCGCAGCGTCACTCTCGGGCGCAGCGTCGTCCGCGTGCTCCCGCACGACGGTGTCGTCCGCGTGCTCCCGCGCGACGGTGTCGTCGTTCACCCGTAGTCCTCCTCGAAATCGATGGCCTCCCCGTCGGTCTCCCCTGTCCACGCGACCTGCAGATGTCCGAGTGGGTCGGGTTGTTC
This sequence comes from Rhodococcus sp. 2G, assembly GCF_001886355.1. NCBI lineage: Bacteria > Bacillati > Actinomycetota > Actinomycetes > Mycobacteriales > Nocardiaceae > Rhodococcus > Rhodococcus sp. 2G. Next base: position 2,041,567 of record NZ_CP018063.1, read on the forward strand.
GAAGGTGACGGCACGTTCGCGGTAGAGCTCGAGCAGCGCGAGGAACCGGGCGACGACGAGCAGTCCGAGATCGCAGTCGGCGACGAGTTCGTCGAATCCGACCCAGACGCCGGCGCCGCGGGCGCGCAGCAGGCCGAGGATGTGGGCGGCCTGTTCGGGAACCGACACCTTCGGGGTGTGCAGGTGGTCGAGGCCGACGGTCGGTGGTGGTTTCGGCCGGAACGCCGCGGCCGCGATCTCGGCGAAGCGGTGCGCGTCGACACCGAGCACGACCTCCGGTACGAGATTCTCGTAGCACTCCTCGAGCGACACCGCGCGCGGATAGCGGCGCAGGGCGGCGGCCTCGAGGGCGGCGAACTGTTCGGCGATCTGCTTGTAGGCCCGGTACTGCAGCAGACGCGCGAACAGCAGGTCGCGGGCCTCGAGCAGGGCGAGGTCCTCGGGGTCGTCGACCTCGCCGGCGGGCAGCAGCCGGGCGGCTTTGAGGTCGAGCAGGGTCGCGGCGACGACCAGGAACTCGGTGGTCTGATCGAGGCCGAGTTCGGGACCGAGTTTGCGGGTGTAGGCGATGAAGTCGTCGGTGACCTCGTGGAGAGCCACCTCGGTGACGTCGAGGCGACGCTGCGAGATGAGGGTGAGCAGCAGGTCGAACGGGCCCTCGAAGTTGCGCAGGCGCACATGGAAGCCCGAGGTGGTCTCCTCGACCTCCGGCCGATCCGGTTCGGTGGGTTCCTCGAGGACCACCGCGTCGACCTCCACATCGGGTGCCGTGCCGGTGTCCGCGGTGTCGTGAACGGGAGCGTGCACGGGGCTCAGCGACCGCTCCGGTGGATCACTTCCCGCGCGAGTGCGCGGTACGATTCGGCGCCGGCAGAGGTGGGCGCCCAGCGGGTGATGGGTTCGCCGGCGACGCTGGTCTCGGGGAACTTGACGGTGCGGTTGATGACGGCGTCGTAGACGAGATCGCCGAAGACCTCGACGACCCGCGACATCACCTCACGACCGTGCAGGGTGCGCTGATCGAACATGGTGACGAGGATGCCGGCAACGGTCAGCTTCGGGTTGAGCCGGTCGCGGACCTTTGCGACGGTGTCGTTGAGCAGCGCAAGGCCGCGCAGGCTGAAGAACTCGCATTCCATGGGGATGAGCACCGAGTCGGCGCAGGCGAGCGCGTTGACGGTGAGCAACCCCAGCGACGGCTGGCAGTCGACGAGGATGTAGTCGTAGCGGTCGAGCATCGGGTACAGGGCGCGGCCCAGGGCCTGTTCGCGGCCGACCTCGGAGACGAGCTGGATCTCGGCCGCCGACAGGTCGATGTTGCTCGGCAGCAGGTCGAGGCCCTCGACGTGGGTGCGCACGAGCACGTCGTCGGTGGACACCCGCGGTTCGACGAGCAGGTTGTGCACGGTGAGATCGAGATCGTGGTGGGCGACACCGAGTCCGGCGGACAGTGCGCCCTGCGGGTCGAGGTCGACGAGCAGGACGCGGCGCCCGTACTCGGCGAGGGACGCCCCGAGGTTGATGGTCGAGGTGGTCTTGCCGACCCCGCCCTTCTGGTTGCACATCGCGATGATGCGGGCCGGTCCGTGGGTGGACAACGGCACCGGTTCCGGGACGGGACGGCGTGGCCGGCCGGTCGGTCCGAGATCGGGCTCGGCAGCGGTTCCGGAGGTGGTGGAAGGCTCGGTGGTGGACGTTCTGTCGGTGTCCTCGCGGCCGTGTGCGTCGACCGGGACGGTGTTCGACCGGAGGTGCTCCGGCTCCGTGTACGTGGCGGGTGGCCGAGGTGTGCCCACGTTCGGTACTCCCCCTGTCTTGCGACCCGGATGTCTTCTCGTCGACCCGTCGGGTGACCCGGCGGCTCGTCCCCAGAACGCTACCGCTTCGTCGGCAGGATCACCGCACGGACACGCGTCCCCTGCGGAGTCGGTCATCGTGCCCGCGGATGCGCCTGCGCCCATACCTCGCGGAGGGCACCGGCGGTGACCAGGGTGTATATCTGCGTGGTCGTCACAGAAGCATGCCCCAGTAACTCCTGTACCACGCGTACGTCGGCGCCACCGTCGAGCAGGTGCGTCGCGAAGGAGTGCCGCAGCGTGTGCGGCGACACCCCGACGTCGACTCCGGCGCGTTCGGCGGCGGTCTGCAGCACCTTCCACGCGCTCTGCCGCGACAGGCGGCCGCCGCGCGCGTTGAGGAAGACCGCGGCGGTGCGGCCGGTTGTCAGGGCGGGTCGTCCCCGCACGAGATAGGCGTCGAGCGCGCCGAGCGCCGGGCGTCCGACCGGGACGAGTCGCTGTTTGCCGCCCTTGCCGCGCAGCAGCACGGAGCGTGATTCGGTGTCGATGTCGTCGACGTCGAGCCCGACGGCCTCGGAGATGCGGGCGCCGGTGGAGTACAGCAGTTCGAGCAGGGCGCGGTCGCGCATGCTGCGGGGTCCGTCGGCGTCGCGGCCGGCGGCGTCGAGGATCGCGGTGACCTGGTCGACGGTCAGCGCCTTGGGCAGGCGACGCCCGGCCGCCGGGGGTTTGACGGTGCGGGCGACGTCGACCGGGGTCTGTCCTTCGGCGGCGGCGAAGCGGTGCAGGCCGCGCACGGCGATCAGGGCGCGGGAGGCCGAGCTCGCTGCCAGCGCCGGGCGGTTGCGTTCCGGGTCTCCGCGGCGCAGGCTCGCGGCGAAGTCGCTGATGTGGTGTTCGTGCACGTCGGCGAGGTCACCGATGTGGATGTCGGTGAGGTGTTCGACGTAGCGCAGCAGGTCGCGGCGGTAGGAGGCGAGGGTGTTCGTCGCGACCCCCCGTTCGACGGTCAGGTGCGCGAGATAGGCGTCGAGTTGCCCGGTGAGTGTCGGGGACGGCTGCGGAGCGACCTGCGTGGCGGGACGCTCCTCACCGGGCAGCACTGCTCACCCCTCCGCGCGCGTGCGGGCGAAGGTGGTGGGCCGGTCCGGCCACGGCGCGTCCGGTGCGCGGGTCGCGGTGCCCGTCGCGCGGGCGGTTGCGAACGCGAGGAGACCGGACACCGCGGTGGCGTTGACGATCTCCCCGCGCAGCACCATCGCCACGGCCTCGTCCACCGGGACGCGGCGGACCTCGAGATCGGCCTCCTCGTGCTCGGGTTCGGGCCGGTCGACCTCGCTCAGGCCGCGGGCGGCGAAGACGCGCACGGCTTCGTCGGTGAATCCGGGTGAGAGCGCGATGTCGACGAGGAGTTCCCAGTCGGCGGCGGCCAGGCCGGTCTCCTCGGCGAGTTCGCGGCGGGCGGTGTCGAGGGGGTCCTCGCCGGGTGAGTCGAGCAGCCCGGCGGGCAGTTCCCACAGTCGCCGGCCGAGCGGGTGCCGGTACTGGTGCACGAGCACCACCCGGTCCTTCTCGTCGACGGCCACCACCGCGACCGCACCGTGGTGTTCGACCACTTCGCGTTCGGCGGTGTGCCCGTCGGGCATCGCCACGTTGTCGACGCGCAGCGACACGATGGCGCCCGTGTAGATCCGCCGGCTGTCCAGGGTGCGGAAGTCGTGTCGCTGCGCCATGTCGACTACTCGGCGTCGCCGGCGGTGGACGTCGACGCGGTCGAGCCGACCGATTCCTCGGAGGTGCTGTTCTCGCCGTGGATGTCGACCGGGAGTCGCTCAGCCGCCTTGTACTGCAGTGCCGCGGCAACGAGGCCGGAAAACAGCGGGTGCGGGCGGGTGGGCCGGCTCTTGAGTTCCGGGTGCGCCTGGGTGGCGACGAAGAACGGATGCTGCTCGGCCGGGTACTCGACGAACTCGACGAGTCGCCCGTCCGGGGAGGTGCCGGAGAACACCAGACCGGACTTGGCGATCTTGTCGCGGTAGGCGTTGTTGACCTCGTAGCGGTGCCGGTGCCGTTCGGAGACCTGCTCGCTGCCGTAGGCCCTGGCCACGACCGAGCCCTTCTTCAGCGTGGCCGGGTAGGCACCGAGACGCATGGTGCCGCCGAGATCGGCCTCACCGGCGACCGCCTGTTCCTGGTCCGCCATCGTGGAGATCACCGGGGCGGTGGTGTCGGGATCGAACTCGGTGGACGACGCGTCCTCGATGCCGACCGACCGCGCGGCCTCGATGACGACACACTGCAGGCCCAGGCACAGGCCGAGCAGCGGGATCCGGCGGGTGCGGGCGAACCGGATGGCGCCGAGCTTGCCCTCGATGCCGCGGATGCCGAAGCCGCCGGGGATCAGGACGGCGTCGACGTCGCCGAGGTGCTTCTCGGCACCGGCCTCGGTCTCGCACTCGTCGGAGGCGACCCAGCGGATCTTGACCTTCGCGCGGTGCGCGAAACCGCCGGCGCGCAGCGCCTCGGTGACCGACAGATAGGCGTCGGGCAGGTCGATGTACTTGCCGACGAGCGCGACCTCGACGGTCTCGCGGGGGTTGTGGACCCGCTCGAGCAGGTTGCCCCACACGGTCCAGTCGACGTCCCGGAAGGGCAGGCCGAGCTGGCGCACGACGTAGGCGTCGAGCCCCTCGCTGTGGAGCACCTTCGGGATGTCGTAGATGCTCGGCGCGTCGGGGCAGGAGATGCAGCCGGCGACGTCGACGTCGCACATCAGCGAGATCTTCGCCTTGAGCGAGGCCGGCACGTCGCGGTCGCAGCGCAGTACGAGCGCGTCGGGCTGGATACCGATGTTGCGCAGCGCGGCCACCGAGTGCTGGGTCGGCTTGGTCTTCAGCTCACCGGACGGCCCGAGATAGGGCACGAGCGAGACGTGCAGGAAGAAGCAGTTGTCGCGGCCGACCTCGTGGCGCACCTGGCGGGCGGCCTCGAGGAAGGGCTGCGACTCGATGTCGCCGACGGTGCCGCCGATCTCGGTGATCACCACGTCGGGGGTCTGGCCCTCGGAGTCGGGTGCGGCCATCGCGAGGATGCGGCGCTTGATCTCGTCGGTGATGTGCGGGATGACCTGCACGGTGTCGCCGAGATATTCGCCGCGGCGTTCCTTGGCGATGACCGTGGAGTACACCTGCCCGGTGGTGACGTTCGCGTCTGCGGACAGGTCGCGGTCGAGGAAGCGCTCGTAGTGGCCCACGTCGAGGTCGGTCTCGGCGCCGTCCTCGGTGACGAAGACCTCACCGTGCTGGAACGGATTCATCGTGCCGGGGTCGACATTGAGGTACGGGTCGAGCTTCTGCATCGTCACGCGCATGCCGCGTGCGGTGAGCAGAGTGCCCAGGCTCGACGCTGTGAGCCCCTTGCCGAGAGAGGACGCGACGCCCCCGCTGACGAAGATGTGCTTGGTAGGGGTACGCGAGTGGCGTGACTGTGGCAAAGAAGCTCCCGTGACGTCAGGTGCAGGACTTTTGGACTGATGCGATACAGCTGGGGCCTGCCGACCCACGGAACTTCACGGTAACACCTCCGTGGGCGGGCGCGTACCCGACTCGCGATTGCCGACCCCCGGTGCAATCGACGTCACAGGCGGCGACGCTCAGCGGGCCGGGGAGCCGACGGTGACGGCGGTGGCGCTCGGCCCCGTCCCGTACCGGCCGGTGCCCCCGTCGTACTGCTCGCGCAGCGCCAGAACCGTCGTCAGGCGCCCCGATTCGCGGTCGAGATTGTCGACCGTGGACAGGCCCGCGGCGAGCGCGGCGTCGGCCCGCACGACGGCGATCGGTCCGTTGCCCTCCGCTGCCCCCGTGCGGCCGGCGAGCACCGCGCCGGCGCCGCGGCCGTCGACGACCCCGGCGAAGCGCGCGATGAGCGACCCGCGATTGCCGGCGCGTTCGGCGTTGCCGCTGTGGTCGCCGGTGACAACGAGGGCGCTCTGGGCCGGTTCGACCTGACCGTCCTCGTAGGTGACGAAACCGCCGCTGCGCAGCGTGGTCAGGGCGAGGGCGCGTTCCTCGGGGGTGCTGCGCGGTTGTCCGGTGCCCGGGTCGACGAGCAGCGCCGCGCCGAGCAGATCCCCGGCGAGGCTGCCCGGGTCGACGGCGCCGGTCTGCAGTTCCACGCCGGCGGGCACGACGTTGGTGACGGTTGTGCGGAGCTGGTCGGTGCCGGAGGCGTCGACGAACGAATCGGTCAGCGCGATCCGGGCGGTGACCCGGCCGCCGGCATCACCGACGGACCGCACGACGGCGTCGACGTCCTCGGGTGCGGCGTCCGGGGTGGTCACGAGAAGGACGGTGCGGTCGAGGAGTTCGTCGCGCACGATCCGCGGGCCGACGGTCGAGTCGAACCCGTCGGCGGCGAGCAGTTGTGCCTCGAGCCGGCTGCCGTGGTCCTCGGCCTCCTGGATCTCGCGGCGCAGCTCGGCCTTGTCGTCGCGCAAACCGGAGACGACGCTGTCGGCCAGCAATCCGGAGCCGAGCACGATCCCGACCGCCAGGCCGAGGAACACCGCCACCAGGGAGACGACGTGATGGCGCATCGAGATCACGCGCGCAGACCCCGAATCCACTCGACGGCGGAGTCCCACCACTGCCGGGCGAGTTCGACGACGTCGGCACCGAGATTGGACACGGCGAGTGCGGCGATCACGGCGATGAGGGCCGCGAAGACGAGCAGGGCGATCACGCCGCCCGAGACGCGGCTGCGGTAGAGGGTGGCCACCGCCTTCGCATCGACGAGTTTCGGCCCGACCTTCAGACGGGTCATCACCGCCGACGGATTGGTGTCGCGACGGCCGTGGTCGAAGAACTCGTCGAGCGAGACAGTGCTGCCGACGGTCACCACCAGCGCCGCACCGTGATGCTCGACGAGCAGCAGCGCCAGGTCGGTGGGGGTGCCGACGGCGGGGAAGGTCATCGCGCCGATGCCGAGATCCTGTATCCGCTCGAGACCCGGGGCGTGGCCGTCCGGGTCGGCGGGCAGCACCACTTCGGCGCCCGATTTGAGGGTGGAAGTGCCGATCTCGTCGGGGTCGCCGACGATGAGGTCGGGGCGATAGCCCGCCTTGGAGAGGGCGTCCGCGCCGGGGCCGACGCCCACCAGGATCGGTGAGTACTCCTTGATGAACGGCTTGAGATCCTTGAGGTCCTGCACGTGCCCGGGGCCGTCGGAGACGACGACGACGTGCCGGTCGCGCAGGTCCAGGTCGATGTCGGGGATGCCGACGCCGTCGATGAGCAGCGGGCTCTCCGAGCGGATGAACTCGATGGTGTTGCCCGAGAACGCCTCGAGGTGATCGACGAGCCCGGTTCGCGCCTCGATCATGCGGTCGGAGATCTCGATGTCGGTCTGCTCGTCGCCCTCCATGAGGAGCTTCTCCCCCGCGTACACGCCACCCTCGTGCACCCGGACCTTCGCGCCGTCCTTGATCTTCTTGAAGACCTCGGTGCCGACGTTGTCGACGAGCACGATGTCGTGCGCGACGATCACTTCGGGACCGAGATTCGGGTACCGGCCCGAGATCGACGGGGACGCGTTGATCACCGCGGTGACGCCCGCCTCGACGAGCGCGTCGGCGGTGACACGATCGAGGTCGATGGCGTCGAGGACGACCACGTCGCCGGGACCGATCCGGCGCAGCAGCTTCGCGGTGTTCCTGTCGACCCGGGCAATGCCACTCACTCCGGGCAACGTTTCGTTGTTACGGGACAGCAGCGCCGGCATCTTCATGCAAGAGATGATGCGCCGGTATACGAGTGAGGTTGTGGAGGCGCGCCGGTAGTCGTGTGAACATCACCCCGGCGCGCCGGGCGGGTCAGCCGGTGCGCTCGGCGTGGGCGACGGCCAGCAGTTCCTCGGCGTGCGCACGTCCGGTCTCGGTGTCGTCGAGACCGGCGAGCATGCGGGCCAGTTCGGTAACCCTCTCCTCCTCGCTGAGGGTGCGCACCCCGCTGCTGATCACCCCGGCCCGGTCGTCGACCTTGTCGACGACGAGATGGGTGTCGGCGAACGCCGCGACCTGCGGCAGGTGCGTGACCACGATGACCTGGTGGGTGCGCGACAGGCGCGCGAGACGCCGGCCGATCTCGACGGCGGCGCGGCCACCGACCCCGGCGTCGACCTCGTCGAAGACCATCGTCGCGCCGCGCTCGGAACCGGCGAGCACCACTTCGAGGGCGAGCATGACGCGGGAGAGCTCACCGCCGGACGCGCTGCGGGCGAGCGGGCGGGCCGGGGCGTCGCTGTGCGGAGCGAGCCGGAACTCCACCTCGTCGATCCCTGATTCGCCGGCGTGCAGGAGCCGGTCGCCGACCGACAGCGGGGCGGTGTCGCTCACGGTCGCCGCGCGGTCGGCGATGTGCACGTCGAGCACGGCGCGCCCCATCGCGAGGCCGGACAGTTCCTTGCTCACGGCCTTCGCGAGTTTGCCGGCGACCTTGTGCCGCGCCGCCGACAGCGCGGTGGCGGTCTCCGCGGTCGCGGCGGCCTCCGCGTCGACCTCGGCGGCGAGCTTGTCGATCGCCTCCGCGGAGACGTCCAGTCCGGACAGGCGTTCGCGGGCCTCGCGCGCCCACTCGAGCACGCCGTCTATGTCGGCGGCGTACTTGCGGGTGAGGTTCTTCAGTTCCGCCTGCCGGTTGAGCAGGGTCTCGAGCGCGCTCGGGTCGGACGGCAGGTCGGACAGATAACCGGAGATGTCGCCGGTGACGTCGGTGACCACCGCGATCGCCTCGCCGAGGCGGGGCCCGAGCTCGCGCAGGGCGGGATCGTCGCAGCCCTCGAGGCGGGCGCGGGCCTCGCCGAGCAGGTCGAGTGCCGCCGAGTACGCGTCGGCGTCGCCGCTGTCGTCGCCGGCGAGGGCGTTGTGCGCGACGGTGGCCGCCTCGCGCAGCGAGTCGAGGTCGGACAGGCGCCGCACCTCGTCGACGATGCGGGTGTCCTCCCCCGGTTCGGGTGCGACGCGGTCGATCTCGTCGAGACCGAAGTGCAAGCGATCGGCCTCCTGCGCGAGCTCACGCGACCGTTCGGTGCGTTCCTGCAGTTCGGCGCGGGCCTCGAGCCAGCGGCGTCGCCGGGTTCGGTAGCGGTCGAGCAGACCGGCGACGGTCTTGCCGCCGAACCGGTCGAGCGCGGCGCGCTGCTCGTCGGGACGCAGGAGCCGCAACTGGTCGTTCTGGCCGTGCACGGTCAGCAGCGGCCCGGTGAATTCGGACAGCACCCCCACCGGCACGCTGCGTCCGCCGAGGTGGGCGCGGGAGCGGCCGTCGCTGCCGACGGTGCGCACGGCGATGATGCTGCCGTCCTCGTCGCGCTGGGCGCCGGTGGCCTCGAGCAGTTCGGCGATCTGCTGTTCGATGTGGCTGGGCGCCGGTTCGATCTCGAAGCGTCCTTCGACCACGGCGCGGTTGGCGCCGACCCGTACCCGGGAGGGGTCGGCGCGCACCCCGGAGAGCAGATGCAGGCTCGTGACGACCATCGTCTTGCCGGCACCGGTCTCGCCGGTGAGCACCGTCAGTCCCCCGTGGAAGCGCGCGTACGCCTCGGAGATCACACCCAGGTTGTCGATCCGGATCTCTGCGAGCATCTCAGAGTTTCCTTCCCCGCCAGCCCTTCACCGGAAGTTCGAACTTGCGCACCATCCGATCCGCGAACGGTGCCGAATCGAGCCGCACCCAGCGGACCGGATCGCATCCTCGCACCACTTCGAGCCGGGCCCCGGCCGGGACGTCGATGATGCGGCGACCGTCGCAGAAGACCACCCCGTCGTGGCCGCCGGCGAGGGTCTCGACGGCGATGATCGACTCGGGGCTGGTTACCAGCGGGCGCGCGAACAGAGCGTGTGCGTTGCTCGGGATCACCAGCAGCGCTTCGAGTTCGGGCCAGACGATCGGTCCGCCGGCCGAGAAGGCGTAGGCCGTCGATCCCGTCGGGGTGGCGACGAGGACACCGTCGCAGCCGAACGACGAGACCGGACGACCGTCGACCTCGAGCACCACCTCGAGGACCCCGAGCCGCGACTTGTTCTCGAGACTCGCCTCGTTGAGCGCCCACCCGCGGTCGAGGACCTCGGCGTCCATGCGCACCGTCACGTCGAGCGTCATGCGTTGTTCGACGCGGTACTCGCGGCGCACCACCTGCATGAGCGCTTCCTCGAGGTGTTCGGCCTCGGACTCGGCGAGGAAACCGATGCGGCCGAGGTTGATCCCGAGGACGGGCACCGCCGAGTACTGCGCGAGTTCGGCGGCCCGGAGGAAGCTGCCGTCGCCCCCGAGGACGATCACCATCTCGCAGCCGGCGGCCGCCTCCGGTCCCGGTTCGACGACGCTGATGAAACTGCCCGGCAGGGCGAGGACGCCGAGTCCGTTGCTCACCGCCTCGTCGTCGAGGGTGCGCAGACCGATACCGGCCTCACCGAGCATCTTGGCGACCCGCAGCGCGGTGCCGGCTATCTCGTCGCGCCCCGAATGGGAGACCAGCAGGATCTCCCGGCCCGATCGCACCGCGCCCTCCGCGGCGGTCTCTTCGCTCACTGTGGTCCTTCCTGCACCGCACGCTCGATCAGTTCGACCACCGCAGGGTCGAGTTCCGCCGGCCCCGGCTCTCCGGCCCGCAGCCACAGGAAGTACTCGACGTTCCCGGACGGTCCGGGCAGCGGACTCGCCACCGCTCCGAGGGTGAGCAGACCCTGGCGTTGCGCTTCGCGCGCGACGTCGAGCACCGCCTCGGTGCGCAGCGCCGGATCGCGCACCACGCCACCGCTGCCGACCCGGTCCTTGCCCACCTCGAACTGCGGTTTGACCATCGGCAGCAGGTCGCCGCCGGGGGCGACGCAGGCGACGAACGCCGGCAACACCAACTTCAGCGAGATGAACGACAGGTCCGCGACCACCAGGTCGACACGCCCGTCGATCGTCTCCGCGTCGATGCTACGCACATTCGTTCGATCGATCACGTGGACACGCTCGTCGGACTGCAGGCGCCAGATCAGCTGGCCGTAGCCGACGTCCACTGCGACGACCTCCGCGGCACCCTCGTGCAGCAGGACATCGGTGAAACCGCCGGTCGACGCGCCGGCGTCGAGGCAGCGACGCCCCGACACCTGCAACCCCTGCGGCGTGAACGCCTCGAGGGCGCCGAGGAGCTTGTGGGCACCGCGGGACGCCCAGGAGACCTCGTCGCTCCCCTCTGTGACGATCAGCGGCGTGTTCGGTTCGACGGCGGTCGCCGGTTTGGAGGCCACGGTGCCGGCGATCAGCACCCGACCTGCGGCGATCAGTTCGCTGGCGTGCTCGCGTGAGCGCGCCAGACCCCGCCGCACCAGTTCCGCGTCGACGCGTGCCCGGCGTGCCACGTCAGATCTTGTCCACGGTCGACAAAGCCTGCACGAGGACCTCGTGGGCTCGTTCGAGCAGGTCGGCCTGCTCGAGCAGCACGGACTGATCGGCGCTCTCGGCACCGGGGACGGATGCGCCCTCGCGGACACGCGCCAGCAAAGCGTCGACCTCCTCGCGGACGTGTGCGGGATCGACGGTGGGGCGTGCGCCGGGAAGGTGTTCGCCCGGACGTGGAATCGGCGTGCTCATCGCCGTCCACGCTAGTCGATGGATGCGACCGGGCTACACCCTCCGGTGCGGATCAGACCGTCGCCGCCCACGCGTCCACGACGGACCGCGCCCGCTCGTCCACCGGACGGACCTGTCCGAATCCGGGGTTGGCCCAGGCGATGTCGAGCAGACCCCGCAGCGCCTCCATCGGATCGGCGGCCGACGGCGCGGCGGCGAGGTGAAGATCACCCCCGTCGACCGTGACGTCCCACGAGTCGTGCGATGCGACACGGAGCCGGTCGGCCGGCTGATCGAGACTCGTGAGCGAGGCCGCGACGTAGGTCGGGCGCTGCTCGGCCGGAGCCCGCAGCAGATCGTCGACGGTGCTGACCCCGGTCAGCACGAGCAGGGAATCCGCACCGACGGCGTTGGCGCCTTCGATGTCGGTGTCCAACCGGTCACCGATGACGAGGGGACGACGGGCACCGCCGCGACGGATCGCGTCCTCGAGCAGCGGAGCTGCGGGTTTGCCCGCCACGATCGGGGTCGCGCCGGTGGCGTTGTGCACCGCCGCGACCATCGACCCGTTGCCGAGGACGAGTCCGCGCTCGGTCGGCAGGGTCGAGTCGACGTTGGTGGCCACCCACAGAGCGCCTGCGCGGACGGCGAGCGTCGCCTCCGCCAGGATCGCCCATCCGGTGTCCGGGGAATGCCCCTGCACGACCGCCACCGGATGCGCGTCCGCGGACCGAACCGGGGTGAGGCCGACACCGGCCACCTCCTCGGCCAGGGCCTCGGTGCCGACGACGAGCACCGGCACACCGGCCGGGAACCGCTCGGCCAGCAGGCGCGCAGCGGACTGCGAGCTCGTCACCACCGACGAGTCGTCGGCCGGGAAGCCGAGTTCTCGCAGGTGCAGGGCGACCTCCGACGGCCGGCGGCTGGCGTTGTTCGTCACGTACAGAACGGTGTCGTCACCGGCGGCCAGCGCCTCGCGGGCACCTGGGACGGGTTCGGCGCCCCGGTAGACGGTGCCGTCGAGGTCGAGCAGCAGGACGTCGTAGATCCGACGCAGACTGTCGCTGGAAGCCGTACTGCCGGAAACGTCGGTGCCGTCGGTCACGGCGACTCTCCGGTGAGCTCCTCCACCCGCTCCTCGGCGTCGGTGACGCCTTCGATGTCCGCGCCTGCGGAGTGCAGGAACCATTGCAGGCCTTCTTCGGTCCGCCCGGCGGCGACGAGAGCGTCGGCGTAGGCGTAGAAGAGACGGGCAGCCGGTGTACCGGTCCGCTCGGGGTCGAGATCGGGCGTCTGCAGGGTGACGACGGCCTGGTCGTACTGACCGAGATCCATGCGGGCACCGGCGAGGACAATCCGCAGCTCTGTCGCCTCGTCGCCGGTCAGCTTGCGAGCTTCCTCGCTCCGGCCCAGTTCGAGCGCCTTCTCGGGGCGACCGAGACCGCGTTCGCAGTCGGCCATCACGGCGAGCAGTCCGGTACCACCGGACATGCGACGTGCTGCGCGGAGTTCGGACAGCGCCTCCGCCCACTCCCCGGCGTGGTAGGCGGCGATGCCGGCGGCCTCGCGGACGACCGCGATGCGGCCGGCGCGCTGACGGGCGGCGCGAGCATGGGTGAGCGCGGCGCGAGGATCGTCGTCGAGCAGACGACCGGCCATCACCAGATGCCGGGCGACGGAGTTCGCGTTCGACTTGTCCAGGCTCAGCAGATCGCGGCGGATCGTCGGGTCGAGCTCGGATGCCTCGACGTCGTCGGGGATGTCCGGCTCGTCCGGACGTGCATCGCGACGCTGCGGTGCGATGCCGTCGCGCCCGCGACCCGGACCGAATCCACCTTCACCGCCACGACGACGGGGTGCTCCCTCGCCACGACGGTCACCGGACTGGGGGCCACGGCGGTCGCCGGAATAGCCTCGCCGGTCGCCGCCACCTCGCTGGTCACTGCCTCGCTGGTCGCCACCACGACGATCGTCGCGGTTGCCGTAGCTGCGCTCACCGCCGGGACGGTCCGAACCCTGACGGGGACGGTCGCCGTACTGCCGACCACGCTCGTCGCCGCGGCTCGACCGGTCATCGCTGCGGCGGGGGCGGTCGTCGCCTCCGGAACGTTCGCGGTAGGGACGGTCGCTGCGACCGGAACGAGCGTCGTCGCGGCCGCGATCCCGGCGGTCTCCGCCCTGGAAGGAACGGCGGTCGTCACTGCGCTGGGGGCGCCGATCGTCACCGCGCTGGGGGCGCCGATCGTCGCTCCGGTGCGGGCGCCGATCGTCACCGCGCTGCGGACGGTCGTCTCGTCCGGACGAACGTCCGGCGGATCCGTAGCCACCCTGCCGGCGGTCGTCGCCGCGTCCACGCTCGTCGCGGTCGCGGGGTGCGCGCTCGTCGCGGCTGTCGCCGGCGCGTTCCTCGCGCTCGTTCTTGCGGCCCGACCACGGAGTGGATCCTCCACTCCTGAAGGACCGACGTTCACCGTTGCCGTCGGACACAGAAAAATCCTCTCATGAAAACACGAAAGGGGACCCAAACGAGTGGGTCCCCTTTCGGAACGGGTGTTCGGCGGTGTCCTACTCTCCCACACCCTGTCGAGTGCAGTACCATCGGCGCAGACAGGCTTAGCTTCCGGGTTCGGAATGGGACCGGGCGTTTCCCTGTCGCTATGACCGCCGTAACTCTATGAAACAATAGTCCACGCAGATTCCTCGAATCACCTGCTGCTGCAGGATTTTCGGATCTGTGTGTGTTGTTTCAGATACCGCACAGTGGACGCGTAACATCTTCGTGGTAAGTCCTCGGCCTATTAGTACCGGTCACCTCCACCCATTGCTGGGCTTCCAGTTCCGGCCTATCAACCCGGTGGTCTGCCGGGGGCCTTACCCCCTCGAGGGGGTGAGAAACCTCATCTTGGAACAGGCTTCCCGCTTAGATGCTTTCAGCGGTTATCCCTTCCGAACGTAGCCAACCAGCCATGCCCCTGGCGGGACAACTGGCACACCAGAGGTTCGTCCGTCCCGGTCCTCTCGTACTAGGGACAGCCTTCCTCAAGTTTCTAACGCGCGCGGCGGATAGAGACCGAACTGTCTCACGACGTTCTAAACCCAGCTCGCGTGCCGCTTTAATGGGCGAACAGCCCAACCCTTGGGACCTACTCCAGCCCCAGGATGCGACGAGCCGACATCGAGGTGCCAAACCATCCCGTCGATATGGACTCTTGGGGAAGATCAGCCTGTTATCCCCGGGGTACCTTTTATCCGTTGAGCGACACCGCTTCCACATGCCGGTGCCGGATCACTAGTCCCGACTTTCGTCCCTGCTCGACCTGTCAGTCTCACAGTCAAGCTCCCTTGTGCACTTGCACTCGACACCTGATTGCCAACCAGGCTGAGGGAACCTTTGGGCGCCTCCGTTACATTTTGGGAGGCAACCGCCCCAGTTAAACTACCCACCAGGCACTGTCCCTGAACCAGATCATGGTCCGAGGTTAGAGGTCCAATACGATCAGAGTGGTATTTCAACAACGACTCCACCCATACTGGCGTATGAGCTTCACAGTCTCCCACCTATCCTACACAAACCGAACCGAACACCAATACCAAGCTATAGTGAAGGTCCCGGGGTCTTTTCGTCCTGCCGCGCGTAACGAGCATCTTTACTCGTAATGCAATTTCGCCGAGTCTGTGGTCGAGACAGCAGAGAAGTCGTTACGCCATTCGTGCAGGTCGGAACTTACCCGACAAGGAATTTCGCTACCTTAGGATGGTTATAGTTACCACCGCCGTTTACTGGGGCTTAAATTCTCAGCTTCGCGGAGTAAACCCCGCTAACCGGTCCTCTTAACCTTCCAGCACCGGGCAGGCGTCAGTCCGTATACATCGTCTTACGACTTCGCACGGACCTGTGTTTTTAGTAAACAGTCGCTTCTCTCTGGTCTCTGCGACCACCCCCAGCTCGGACCGCAAGGGCCGTCACCGGGCGTGGTCCCCCTTCTCCCGAAGTTACGGGGGCATTTTGCCGAGTTCCTTAACCACAGTTCTCTCGATCGCCTCGGTATTCTCTACCTGACCACCTGTGTCGGTTTGGGGTACGGGCCGTGTACCAACTCACTAGAGGCTTTTCTCGGCAGCATAGGATCACTGAATTCCCCTCAACGGGTACGCATCACCTCTCAGGCTGTGTGAATGGCGGATTTGCCTACCATTCGCCCTACCGGCTTACACCAGGTACTCCATCACCTGGCCCAGCTACCTTCCTGCGTCACCCCATCGCTTGACTACTACAATCAGGGTCCCGTGCAGCCATCCCCACAGTTCCCGAAGGAACAGCGGAAACTTTTGGACGGTTAGCACAACTGATTCGCCATTGGGCGCGGATACACGGGTACGGGAATATCAACCCGTTGTCCATCGACTACGCCTGTCGGCCTCGCCTTAGGTCCCGACTCACCCTGGGCGGATTAACCTGGCCCAGGAACCCTTGGTCATCCGGCGGACGAGTTTCTCACTCGTCTTTCGCTACTCATGCCTGCATTCTCACTCGCACAGCCTCCACACCTGGATCACTCCGGCGCTTCCACGGCTGCACGACGCTCCCCTACCCACCCACACCACTGCACACGTTCCCGCAGGAACGAATGGGTGTTGTGTGAGTGCCGCGGCTTCGGCGGTGTACTTGAGCCCCGCTACATTGTCGGCGCAGAACCACTTGACCAGTGAGCTATTACGCACTCTTTCAAGGGTGGCTGCTTCTAAGCCAACCTCCTGGTTGTCTCAGCGATCCCACATCCTTTTCCACTTAGTACACGCTTAGGGGCCTTAGCCGGCGATCTGGGCTGTTTCCCTCTCGACTACGAAGCTTATCCCCCGCAGTCTCACTGCCGCGCTCTCACTCACCGGCATTCGGAGTTTGGCTGATTTCGGTAAGCTTGTGGGCCCCCTAGACCATCCAGTAGCTCTACCTCCGGTGAGAAACACGCGACGCTGCACCTAAATGCATTTCGGGGAGAACCAGCTATCACGGAGTTTGATTGGCCTTTCACCCCTACCCACAACTCATCCCCTCAGTTTTCAACCTAAGTGGGTTCGGGCCTCCACGACGTCTTACCATCGCTTCACCCTGGCCATGGGTAGATCACTCCGCTTCGGGTCTAGAACATGCCACTCATGCGCCCTATTCGGACTCGCTTTCGCTACGACTACCCCACACGGGTTAACCTCGCGACATGCCACTAACTCGCAGGCTCATTCTTCAAAAGGCACGCCATCACCCACCACGAACTGAATCGTGCATCGGCTCTGACGGATTGTAAGCGCACGGTTTCAGGTACTATTTCACTCCCCTCCCGGGGTACTTTTCACCTTTCCCTCACGGTACTAGTCCGCTATCGGTCACCAGGGAGTATTCAGGCTTATCGGGTGGTCCCGACAGATTCACACCGGATTTCACGGGCCCGGTGCTACTCGGGTACTTTTCACGAGAGCCGGCAAGTTTTCGTCTACGGGATTCTCACCCTCTACGACAGGCCGTTCCAGACCACTTCGACTAACCAACCGGTTTCTTACTCTCGCCCGTCATGACAGTGACGGGAAGAAAAGCCCCACAACCCCACGGATGCAACGCCTGCCAGCTATCACACACCCATGGTTTAGCCTCATCCGCTTTCGCTCGCCACTACTCACGGAATCACATGTTGTTTTCTCTTCCTGTGGGTACTGAGATGTTTCACTTCCCCACGTTCCCTCCACACACCCTATATATTCAGATGCGGGTAACACGACATCACTCGTGCTGGGTTTCCCCATTCGGAAATCCTCGGATCACAGCTCGGTTGACAGCTCCCCGAGGCATATCGCAGCCTCCCACGTCCTTCATCGGCTCCTGGTGCCAAGGCATCCACCGTACGCTCATAAACACTTACAACAAAGATGCTCGCGTCCACTGTGCAGTTCTCAAACAACACACAACACCGAATACTCACCCCGTGGACTCCACGGAACTTTCTTCGACATCGTCGCTGATCAAACACATTGCGTGTTCTCTCAGGACCCAACAGTGCACCGATATAACCACCGCGACGAGGATCTGTATCCCCGCCATACGCGGTGATGGTTGTCAGCGTTCCACCCATGAGCTTCTGCCGTTCCACCTGCGGGAACGAAACAGTCTCTGCCCGTGAGGAAGTCACCTGTGTGACCCCTCGCCGGGAGAAATGCTCCTTAGAAAGGAGGTGATCCAGCCGCACCTTCCGGTACGGCTACCTTGTTACGACTTCGTCCCAATCGCCGATCCCACCTTCGACGGCTCCCTCCCACAAGGGGTTAGGCCACCGGCTTCGGGTGTTACCGACTTTCATGACGTGACGGGCGGTGTGTACAAGGCCCGGGAACGTATTCACCGCAGCGTTGCTGATCTGCGATTACTAGCGACTCCGACTTCACGGGGTCGAGTTGCAGACCCCGATCCGAACTGAGACCGGCTTTAAGGGATTCGCTCCACCTCACGGTATCGCAGCCCTCTGTACCGACCATTGTAGCATGTGTGAAGCCCTGGACATAAGGGGCATGATGACTTGACGTCGTCCCCACCTTCCTCCGAGTTGACCCCGGCAGTCTCCTGCGAGTCCCCACCATCACGTGCTGGCAACACAGGACAAGGGTTGCGCTCGTTGCGGGACTTAACCCAACATCTCACGACACGAGCTGACGACAGCCATGCACCACCTGTCTACCGGCCACAAGGGAAACCACATCTCTGCAGTCGTCCGGTACATGTCAAACCCAGGTAAGGTTCTTCGCGTTGCATCGAATTAATCCACATGCTCCGCCGCTTGTGCGGGCCCCCGTCAATTCCTTTGAGTTTTAGCCTTGCGGCCGTACTCCCCAGGCGGGGCGCTTAATGCGTTGGCTACGGCACGGATCCCGTGGAAGGAAACCCACACCTAGCGCCCACCGTTTACGGCGTGGACTACCAGGGTATCTAATCCTGTTCGCTACCCACGCTTTCGCTCCTCAGCGTCAGTTACTGCCCAGAGACCCGCCTTCGCCACCGGTGTTCCTCCTGATATCTGCGCATTTCACCGCTACACCAGGAATTCCAGTCTCCCCTGCAGTACTCGAGTCTGCCCGTATCGCCTGCAAGCCCGCAGTTGAGCTGCGGGATTTCACAGACGACGCGACAAACCGCCTACGAGCTCTTTACGCCCAGTAATTCCGGACAACGCTCGCACCCTACGTATTACCGCGGCTGCTGGCACGTAGTTGGCCGGTGCTTCTTCTCCCACTACCGTCACTTGCGCTTCGTCATGGGTGAAAGAGGTTTACAACCCGAAGGCCGTCATCCCTCACGCGGCGTCGCTGCATCAGGCTTGCGCCCATTGTGCAATATTCCCCACTGCTGCCTCCCGTAGGAGTCTGGGCCGTGTCTCAGTCCCAGTGTGGCCGGTCGCCCTCTCAGGCCGGCTACCCGTCGTCGCCTTGGTAGGCCATTACCCCACCAACAAGCTGATAGGCCGCGGGCTCATCCTGCACCGAAAAACTTTCCACCCCAGGACATGCATCCCGAGGTCATATCCGGTATTAGACCCAGTTTCCCAGGCTTATCCCAGAGTGCAGGGCAGATCACCCACGTGTTACTCACCCGTTCGCCACTAATCCACCCAGCAAGCTGGGCTTCATCGTTCGACTTGCATGTGTTAAGCACGCCGCCAGCGTTCGTCCTGAGCCAGGATCAAACTCTCCGTTGAAGACTCACAATCACCCCCAAAAGGGGCAATCAGTCAAAGACAAAAGAGTCAAATCACTAGCAAAAAAACTCAAACTAGCTCAAACACTGGATCACCGCAGACGGAAGAATGCGATGTCCAGCAACAACCACCGAACAAATTCGATGGTCGCACCAAATATTATTTGGCACTGACATTCATCGGCACACTGTTGAGTTCTCAAAGAACACGCGCACATCGTTACGTTACCGGACACCTGTCCGGCTCGCTCCGATGCAACCGCTCCAAGCTATCACATCCGATTTCAGGGCCGCAAATCGCTGCTTTCCTGTTCTCTTCTGTGAGAGCCGATCGATGCGACATCGAACATGCCTGTTTCCGAACCTCTCGGTCCGGCGGGCTGTTCGGTGTCGCTCGAACGACGACTAAGTTACGCCGACGCTAACGCGCCGTCAAATCCGCTGGTCAGGGGCTCGCCAGCGTCGGCGAAGGCCTCAGTCGCGGACGACTCGCACGCCGGCGAAGTTCCGCTTACCTCGACGCAGGACGAGCCAGCGTCCGTGCAGCAGCTCTCCGTCGCGGGGGGTCCACTCCTCCGAGGAAATGCGGACGTTGTTGACCGACGCACCGCCTTCCTTGATGGTGCGACGCGCGGCTCCCTTGCTCTCGCACAGACCCGACGCGACGAGCAGGTCGATGATCGTGTCGGGCTCGCCGGCGCGGAGCTCCGTCACGGACGCCTCGGTCAGGGCAGCCGCGAGCGTGGGCTCGTCCAGCTCGCCGAGCTCTCCCCGACCGAACAGGGCGCGGCTGGCCAACTCGACCGCTGCGGTGTTGTGCGCTCCGTGCACGAGCGTGGTCATCTCGGCTGCGAGTCGCTTCTGAGCCTCGCGTGCGTGCGGACGCTCAGTGGTGGCGGTTTCGAGCTCGGCGAGTTCGTCCTTGTCGAGGAAGGTGAACCAGCGCAGGTACTTCATGACGTCCGCGTCGGCCGCGTTGACGAAGTACTGGTACCAGGCGTACGGGCTCGTCATCTCCGGGTCGAGCCACAAGCTGCCACCACCGGTGGACTTGCCGAACTTCTTGCCGTCGGACGAGGTCACGAGCGGGACGGTCAGGGCGTGGACGCTCTCACCGTCGGTACGGCGGTTGAGCTCGACGCCGGCGATGATGTTTCCCCACTGATCGGAACCGCCGACCTGCAGCGCACATCCGTACTCGCGGCGGAGCTGCACGTAGTCGTTGGCCTGCAGGAGCATGTAGCTGAACTCGGTGTACGAGATGCCGTCACCTTCGAGGCGGCGCTTGACGGTGTCGCGGGCGAGCATCACGTTGATCGAGAAGTGCTTCCCGATATCGCGCAGGAAGTCGATCGCGGACAGCTTGCCGGTCCAGTCGAGGTTGTTCACGACCACGGCTCCCGTCGGGGAGTCGTCGAAGTCGACGAACCGCTCGAGCTGCCCACGGATCCGCCCTGCCCATTCGGCGACGGTGTCGGCGGAGTTCATGGTGCGCTCCCCCACGTCCCGCGGGTCACCGATCATGCCGGTCGCGCCACCTGCGAGAACGATGGGTCGATGGCCGGCGCGCTGGAAACGCTTGAGTGCGAGGAGCGGAACGAGGTGACCGGCGTGCAGGCTCGGGCCGGTCGGATCGAAACCGGCATAGAGGGTGATCGGACCCTTGTCGAGTTCGCCTCGAAGTGCGTCGAGATCGGTCGATTGCGCGATGAGCCCGCGCCAGGTCAGTTCGTCGAGAATGTGCTCAGTCACCGTTCGATCATCCCATCACGCTCGAGGCGCAGCGGGCGCGCGTGGGCTGCGCCGGTACGCGGAGACCCCGATCGCCCCGCGAACCCACAACCGCCACGGCCTGTCGGCCGCCACGCTGATCCCCACCCGCGGCCCCCGCACGACCTTTCCGACCAGCGGTTCGGCCGGAAGTTCCACCCGCACCCGAGCGTCGGAAGCATCCACGTCGATTCCGTTGTCGGCCAGATCGAGGCCGAGCGCAGCAGCGAGATTGCCCGGACCGCGCGCAAGGTTCGCGAACGGCGTGCCGGACGTGCGTCGGGAACGGACGGCCTGCTCCCCCTCGATCACCTCACCACCGCGCAACAGCACTGCCGCGGCGGTGCCGTCGGGACCGAGGGAGATGTTCGCGCAGAAGTGCAGGCCGTAACTGCGGTAGACGTACAGGTGCCCCGCGGGCCCGAACATGACCGAATTGCGCGGGGTGGGTCCGCGGTACGAGTGCGCGGCCGGGTCCGGCCACGGTCCGTCCTCGGGGCCGCCGTAGGCCTCGACCTCCGTCAGCAGGACGGCGGTCTCCCCCACTCGGACGGTTGCTCCGAGCAGCGCTTCGGCAGCCTCGACCGGATCGAGTCCTTCGAGTTCGCCGCGGACGGATCGACGATTGCGGCTCAGTCGGTGCTCCATCCGGCGACACCGCGCGCGGTGAAGTCCTCGTGCTCGGCGTCGCTGACCTCGCGGGCCTCGTCGACGAGGAGGACGGGTATGCCGTTCTCGATCGGATACGCCCGCCGCAGTCGCGGGTTGTACAGGACGGCGTCGTCGACGAGAAGCAACGGCCCCTTGTCCTCCGGACAGGCCAGAATGCTCAGCAACGTGGGATCGACAGCCACGGATGTCCTTTCGAAGGGCGGAACCGAACCGGACCCAGGCTACCGCGCCCCGGCGGGCGAACCGGCCGTGCCCGCCTTCCACGCCGTGGCCACGGCCTTGGTGAACCGCTTGTACGTCCCGGTGTCGGGGTTCAGGTACCAGGTGCGGACGGTGGGCACGGGCAATCCCTGTTCGCGCAGACGATCGGCGGACGGGCGGTAGGACGGGCCCAACGGAATGTCGGGCACGATGTGTACGAGATCGGGTCGTTCGTCTGCCGGGACCGAGTCGAACGCCGCCGTGATCTCCGCGGCCGTCGGCGCACGGTTGCCCCGCAGCGAGCAGCCGGCGACCGCGAGGTCGCGACCTCCCACCGAGATGCCGTAGGCGACGGCGAGATCGACACGCGGGATCGCTTCGAGCACGTCCGCCACGCTCTGGGTGAAGACCGGGCCGTGGAAGGTGGGAATCACCGTCCGCCGACTGTCGAGCAACCAGTAGTCGCCGTCGTCGTCGCGTCGGAACAGGTTGTCGGTGGGCACCCACACGTCGCCCGGTTCGAACACGCCGCGCATCACACCGGTGATTGCCGAGGCTGCGGGACCGGGCCTGCCGAGCAGCAGTCCGACCTCGCCGACCTGTGCCTCCCTCACGAAGCCGCGTTCGTCCTCCACGAGTCGGCCGACGCCGGCGTCGTAGGCAGCGAGGCGCACATCGGCGCTACCGGGCAACGGCCGGCCCTTCGAGCCGATCTTCGAACCGGAGACGTTCGCGAGCACGACGTTGCCCTCGGTCGACGCGTAGAACTCGAGAACCCGGGCGGGCTCAAACCGGTCGAGGGTGCGGCGCCACAGGCCCGGTGGCATGCCGGAACCGATGAACAACCGGATGGGATGGATGGCGTCGATGTGCAGCGACGGGCTGTCGAGCACCTCACGCATCATCGACCAGGTATAGGTGACGACGGTGACGCCGTAGCGGTGCACTTCGTCGCTGAAGAGCGACGGATTCAACCCGCGCGACAGTGCGATACGCGCCCCGCCCGCGAGCGCCCCGCCGAAACTGACCAGCAGACCGGACGAATGATGCAGGGGCGCAAGGCAGTACATGGTGTCACCGCGGCCGAGCGAGGCGGCGGTGGCGGTACCGAAGGCCGACAGCGCCCACCGGTAGTTGGTGACCCGCCGCACCGTGAGCGTGTCGCCACCACCGGAGAACAGGATGAATGCGAGTTCGCGCGCGAGTCCGGGATCGGGGACGTACCAGCCCGGCAGTTGCACGGAGGAGATGTCGAGTCGTTCGAGATCGACGACGTCGGCGCCGGGCTCGACGTCGAGGTCGCGGACGTCGCCGCCGCCGAGGACCAGCACGGGAAGACCGGTCGCGACGGCCGCGTCGAGGTTCTCGGGATCGGCGACGATCTTTTCGACACCGCCCAGTCGCACGGCCTCGGCGATGTCCGGTCCCGGCGGGATGAGGGCGGAGACGCCGCCGAGGCGGGAGATCGCCGCGACCGCCGCCATTGCGCTGGGGCGCACGTCCATGAGGATGCCGACGTGCATCGCGGGACGGATGCCATTGTCGGCGAGCCCGAGGACGACGTTGTCGATCCGCCGGTTGACGGCCTCGAAGGTGTAGACCCGGTCCTCGAAGATGAAGCACTCCCGCTTCGGCGACTTGCGGCCGATCTCGGCGAGCAGACCGCCGACGGAGATGCGGGTGCGCGGCTGGATCTGCCCGAGCCGCGCGAGGCGGGGAAGGGCGCGGGCGGCCTCCCCGGTGAGATCGCGTGCTCCGCGGACGGCACCGACCGCGATCCCCGCGAGCCCCTTGCCGAGATCGGTCCCGACGTCGGCGAGCGTTGCGGCCGTGTGCGTGATGCGGGATGCGACCGAGACGCCCGTGCCCTCGTCGGTGGGGTTCGGCGCCGCCATCGGCGCGATGCCGACGGGCCGGTCCCCGACGCCCTCGCGCCACTGCACCCATTCCCCGACCGACGGCCACGTCTGCTGGCCGGCGACACTGCCCACGACGAGTCCGAAATGACCTGCGCGCAAGGTGTATTCGTAGACCTCCGCGCGGGGTGCGGCCTTGCGGATGCCGCGCACGGCGAGCGGTTGCCCGATGTCGTCGACCTCGCCGACGACTGCGAGGACGGGACAGGTGATCTCGGCGAGGCTCACGGCCCGGTCATTGATGACGAACCCACCGCTGACCATGCGGTTGTGGGCGATGAACTGGCGCAGTACCTCCGCGACGGCGGGACCGGACCACGCCACCCATCCCTCGGTGTCGAGGAATCGGCGCTGCGGCTCGCGCGGCAACAGCGCCTCCCGGTCGTGGAGCTGGAGCAGGAAGTCGATGCGCGATCGCAGCGTCTTGACCGGATCGAGCAGCTGGAAGCCGGTGCGCGCCATCCATCCGGTGATCGCGAGGCGGTTGAAGACGTGGTCGGCAAGGAAGTCGGCGGAGTGGGTCGCGACGATCTCCGGGATCCCGAACGGCAGGGCGGCGAGGGTGTCGACCGGGCTGCCGAAGGTGATCAGGCTCGCGATGCCGCGGCTGCGCCGATAGGCCGCGACCTGATAGCAGAACATGCCACCCTGCGAGTATCCGCCGAGATGCACGTCGCGACCGGTGTAGGCACGGACGCAGTCGACGACCTCGTCGAGGGCGAGGATGTGATCGGTGAGGGTGCGCTTCCAGCCGCCCTCCTCCTGGTCGGGCGATCCGAAGTCCACGACCCACGGATCGAGACCCGCTTCGTGGAGGCTGCCGACGGCGCCGGCGTCACGGGTGACGTCGTACACCTCGGCGGACACCATCATCGGTGGTACGAGAACGACGGGGATGCCCGTGGAGGCGGTGTCGGATTCGGGGAAGTACCGGCGGAGCCGGTACATGGAGGTGCGCTCGACGACCTGATAGGGCGACGACGACCGTCCGGGTTCGAGGCCACCGAAGCGCAGGACTTCGAGACCGTTCTGGGCAGTGGCGACGAGCCGTCGCACCGACTCGGTCACTACATCGGCGTCCAGTCCCACGGTCCGTTCCCCTTCTCGACGATGTATCCGCACCGGTCCCCGGCACCTGCGGTTCTACACCGGTACCCGCTGCATGCCGAGAGTATGTGCCAGCCTGCCACACGGCCCTCACCGTCCCGGGCAACTCGGGGTGTGCCCGGGACGGCAGGCGTGTCAGTCGCGAACCCGGTCGCGCAGTTGTGCCGCGGCGTCGCGCACGCGGCCGAGTTGCTCGGCCACCCGCACGCCCGCGGTGCCGCCGCGAGCGTCGCGCGAGGCGATGGAGCCTTCGACGGTGAGCACTTCCCGCACCTGCGGGGTCAGTGCCGGATCTACACCGGCCAACTCCTCATCTGTGAGGTCCTCGAGGCCGGCTCCGCGGCCTTCGGCGACCCGCACGCACGCCCCGGCCGCCTCGTGGGCGACGCGGAACGGCACACCCTGGCGGACCATCCACTCGGCGATGTCGGTCGCGAGGGTGAATCCGGCGGGTGCGAGCTCGGCCATGCGCTCGGTGTGGAAGGTCAGCGTCGAGACGAGCCCTGCGATCGCCGGGAGCAGCAGCTCGAGCTGTGCGACGGAGTCGAAGACCGGCTCCTTGTCCTCCTGCAGGTCGCGGTTGTAGGCCAACGGCTGCGCTTTGAGCGTGGCCAGCAGACCGGTGAGGTTGCCGATGAGGCGACCGGCCTTACCGCGGGTGAGCTCGGAGACGTCCGGGTTCTTCTTCTGCGGCATGATCGACGACCCGGTCGACCATTCGTCCGCGAGGGTGACGTACCCGAACTCGGGGGTGCTCCACAGGATGATCTCCTCCGCCATGCGGGAGAGGTCGACGGCGATCTGCGCGAACACGAATGCCGCTTCCGCCGCGAAGTCGCGGGAGCTGGTGGCGTCGATCGAGTTGTCCGCCGCCGAGTCGAAGCCCAGGTCGGCCGCAATCGCGTCGGGGTCGAGACCGAGCGACGATCCGGCGAGCGCTCCCGACCCATACGGCGAGACCGCCGCGCGCTTGTCGAAGTCGCGCAACCGGTCGACGTCGCGCAGCAACGGATGCGCATGGGCGAGCAGGTGGTGCGCGAGCAGCACGGGCTGCGCCGCCTGCAGGTGCGTCTTGCCCGGCATCACGGCATCGGGGTGCGCCGCGGCCTGGTCGGCGATCGCATCGACCACATCGAGGACACCGTCGGCGATGCGCCGCGCGCTGTCGCGCAGCCACATGCGGAACAGCGTCGCGACCTGGTCGTTGCGGGAGCGGCCCGCGCGGAGCCGGCCGCCGACCTCGGGGCCGACCCGTTCGATGAGTCCCCGTTCGAGCGCGCCGTGCACGTCCTCGTCGGACTCGGCGGGGCCGAACGCACCGGAGGCCACATCGGCGGCGAGCCGGTCGAGGCCGTCGAGCATCGTGGCGAGGTCGTCGTCGGTGAGGAGTCCGGCACGGTGCAGAACCTTGGCGTGGGCCTGGGAGGCGCGCACGTCGTACGGGGCGAGCGCCCAGTCGAAGTGCGTGGACTTGCTCAGCGCCGCCATGGCGGCGGCCGGTCCGGATGCGAACCGGCCGCCCCACAGGGCACCTTCGTTGGTGCCGTGAGCCGTCATGACTACAGGCCCAGATCGCGCTTCGCGGCGACCTTCGACGACAGGCCGTGGATCTGCACGAAGCCCTTGGCGTTGGACTGGTCGAAGCTGTCACCCTCGTCGTAGGTGGCGAGGTTGAAGTCGTACAGCGACTCGGGGCTGCGACGGCCGTTGACGGTGATGTGTCCGCCGTGGAGCACCATGCGGATGTCGCCGGTGACGCGCTCCTGAGTGTTCTTGATGAAGGCGTCGAGGGCGGTCTTCAGCGGCGAGTACCACAGGCCGTCGTACACCAGCTCGCTCCAGCGCTCCTCGACGCGACGCTTGTAGCGGCCGAGTTCGCGCTCGAGGGTGACGTGCTCGAGTTCCTGGTGCGCGGTGATGAGGGCGATGGCGCCGGGGGCCTCGTAGATCTCGCGGCTCTTGATGCCGACGAGGCGGTCCTCGACCATGTCGAGGCGGCCCACACCCTGAGCGCCGGCGCGACGGTTGAGTTCCTGGATGGCCTCGAGGACGGTGACGTGCTTGCCGTCGATCGCGACGGGGCGACCGGCCTCGAAGCTGATGATCAGCTCGTCGGGGGCCTGCCAGTGGGCGGTGGGGTCCTCGGTGTAGTCGTAGACGTCCTTGGTGGGGGCGTTCCACAGGTCCTCGAGGAAGCCGGTCTCGACGGCGCGGCCCCAGACGTTCTGGTCGATGGAGAACGGCGAACGCTTGGTGACGTTGATGGGCAGGCCGTTCTCCTCGGCGAAGGCGATGGCCTTCTCACGGGTCCAGGCGTAGTCGCGGACCGGTGCGATGACCTGGAGGTCGGGTGCGAGGGCGCCGAAGCCGACCTCGAAGCGGACCTGATCGTTGCCCTTGCCGGTGCAGCCGTGGGAGACGACGGTGCCACCGTGCTCGCGGGCGGCCTGCACGATGTGCTTGACGATCAGCGGGCGGCTGATGGCCGAGACGAGCGGGTAGCGATCCATGTAGAGCGCGTTGGCCTGGACGGTGGGCAGGCAGTACTCGTTGGCGAACTCGTCCTTGGCGTCGACGACGATCGATTCGACGGCACCGCAGTCGAGGGCGCGCTGACGCACGACCTCCATGTCCTCGCCACCCTGGCCGAGGTCGATGGCCACGGCGACGACCTCCTTGCCGGTCTCCTTGCCGATCCAGCTGATGGCGACGGAGGTGTCCAGCCCGCCCGAATAGGCGAGTACGACGCGTTCGGCCATTGTCTTTGTGCTCCTTCGTATTTCGACGTGCGTCTATGAGTGGTAGGTCAGGCGAGTGATTCGATTTTCGCGGCCAGTTCGGCTCCCGTCGTCGGTTCGCGGGCGATGACCGCGATGGTGTCGTCGCCGGCGATCGTTCCGACCACCTCGGGTAATGATGCCCGATCGAGTGCACTGGCCAGATAGTGCGCCGCCCCCGGCGGGGTGCGCAGCACGGCGATGTTGCCGCTGGAGTCGGTGGACACCAGCAGTTCGCCGAGCAACCGGGACAGGCGGTCGGTGCCTCCGGTCACGCCGCGCACAGGGCTGCCGTCCTCCGGGACGACGTACACCCCGGCGCCCCCATCGGCCGCGCGGAGCTTGACGGCGCCGAGTTCCTCGAGGTCGCGGGACAGGGTGGCGGTGGACACCTCGATGCTGTCCTCGGCGAGGAGTGCGGCGAGTTCGGTGTGGCTGCGCACCGGGTGCGCGGCGAGCAGTGCGACTATGCGGGCCTGCCGCGCCGCGCGCGTCGGCGCGGTCGCCGCACTGTCCGCATGGTTCGCCGCGGTGCTCACGGTCAGCTCCGGCTCTGCTCGAGCAGCCACACCAGCAGGGCCTTCTGTGCGTGGAGGCGGTTCTCGGCTTCGTCCCACACCACAGACCGCGGTCCGTCGATGACCTCGGCGGTGATCTCCTTGCCGCGGTAGGCCGGCAGGCAGTGCAGCACGATCGCGTCGGTGTCGGCAAGGGAGACGAGGTCGTCGTTCAGCTGGAACGGCCGGAAGGGTGCCTCGCGATCCTTGCCGTCGTCCTCCTGCCCCATCGACACCCAGGTGTCGGTGACGAGCACATCGGCGCCGCTGGCTCCGGTACGCGGGTCGTCGGTGACGGTGACGCTGCCGCCGGTCTCCTCTGCCCGTGCGCGGCTCGCGTCGACGACCTGTGAGTCGGGGGTGAACCCGACCGGGGACGCGATGGTCACGTGCATGCCGGCGGTGACGCCGCCGAGCATCAGCGAGTGCGCCATGTTGTTGGCGCCGTCGCCGAAGTAGGTCATCCGCAGGCCCGCGGTGGCGCCCTTGTTCTCGCGGATGGTCTGCAGGTCGGCGAGGACCTGGCAGGGGTGGAAAGTGTCGGTGAGCGCGTTGACGACGGGCACGGTCGAGTGCTCGGCGAGCGTCTCGATGCGGTCCTGGCCGTAGGTGCGCCACACGACCGCTTCGGTGAACCGGGAGAACATCCGGGCGGTGTCCTCGAGGGTCTCACCCTTCCCGATCTGGGTGGAGCCGGTGTCGACGACGACGGCGTGCCCGCCGAGTTGGGCGATGCCGGCGTCGAAGGAGAAGCGGGTGCGGGTGGAGGTCTTGTCGAACAGCACGGCGACGCTGAGGGGCCCTTCGAGGGGGCGGCGGGACAGCGGCGCCTTCTTCAGTTCGGCGGCGAGTTCGAGCACCTCGGTCTGTTCGGCCGGGGTGAGGTCGTCGTCGCGCAGGAAATGGCGGAGCACGGGTCGTCAGTTCCCTTCCCGGTCGGCGGTGTCGAGGACGGCGGGCAGCGCCGTCACGAAGCTCTCGGCCTGCTGTTCGGTGAGGATCAGCGGGGGCGCGAGGCGGATCACGTCCGGTGCGGCGGCGTTGACGAGGAAACCGGCCTCGCGGGCGGCGGTCTCGACGGCCGGCGCCTTCGCGGCGGTGAGGACGACACCGAGGAGCAGCCCGGAGCCGCGCACGTGCGAGACGAGCGGGTGCCCGAGTTCCTCGATGCCGGCGGCGAGGGTCTTCCCGACGGTGTTCACGTGGTCGAGCAGGTTCTGCTCGTCGATCGTGCGCAGTACCGCGAGGGCGGCCGCGGCGCACACCGGGTTGCCACCGAAGGTGGTGCCGTGCTTGCCGGGCCGGAACAGCTCGGCGGCCGGACCGGTGGCGAGGACCGCACCGATGGGCAGTCCGCCGCCGAGGCCCTTGGCGAGGGTCATCACATCGGGGGTGATGCCCGCTGCCTGGTGGGCGAAGAAGGTACCGGTGCGGGCGATACCGGTCTGGACTTCGTCGAGCACGAGCAGGGCGCCGCGTTCGGTGGTGATGCGACGCGCGCCGGCGAGATAACCCTCGGGCGGGACGACGACGCCGGATTCGCCCATGATCGGTTCGAGGAAGACGGCGGCGGTGTTCTCGTCCACCGCGGCCTCGAGGGCGTCGAGGTCGCCGTAGGGCACGAACTCGACGCCGGCGGGCATCGGTTCGAAGGGGGCGCGCTTGTCGGGCTGGCCGGTCAGGGCGAGGGCGCCCATGGTGCGGCCGTGGAAGGCCTTCTCGCACGCGACGATCCTCGGCCGTCCGGTGAGCCGGGCGATCTTGAAGGCCGCCTCGTTGGCCTCGGTGCCGGAATTGCAGAAGAAGGCGCGGCCCTCGTGACCGAAGCGATCGAGGAGCTTCTCGGCGAGTTCGAGCACCGGCGGCGAGGCGTACAGGTTCGACACGTGGCCGAGCTGGTTCAGCTGGGCGGTGACGGCCTCGATGATCGCCGGGTGGCGGTGGCCGAGGCTGTTGACGGCGATGCCGCCGAGCAGGTCGAGGTACTGCTTGCCGTCGGCGTCGGTGAGCACGGCACCGTCGCCCGCGACCAGCGCGACCTTGGGCACGCCGTAGTTGTTCATCAGCGAACCCGCCCAGCGCTGCTGGAGGTCGGACGTGCCGGTCATGCGGGGCCTTCCTTCTCGGAGGACGGCACCACCATGGTGCCGATGCCTTCTTCGGTGAACAGTTCGAGGAGCACGGAGTGCGGCTGGCGCCCGTCGATGACGTGCGCGGTGGGCACTCCCCCCTGCACGGCGCGCAGGCACGCCTCCATCTTCGGGACCATGCCGGAGTCGAGCGACGGCAGCAGCGCGGTAAGCGCGTCGGCGTCGATCCGCGAGGTGAGCGAGCTGCGGTCGGGCCAGTCGGTGTAGAGGCCTTCGACGTCGGTGAGCACGACCAGCTTCTCCGCGCCGAGCGCTTCGGCGAGGGCGGCCGCGGCGGTGTCGGCGTTGATGTTGTGCACCACGCCGTCGGCGTCGGGCGCGATCGTGGAGACGACGGGGATGCGCCCGGCGGCGATGAGGTCGAGCACCGCGCCGGGGTCGACGCTGGTGACGTCGCCGACGAGGCCGATGTCGGTGGCCTCGCCGTCGACGACGACCGTGCGGCGGGTTGCGGTGAACAGTCCGGCGTCCTCACCGGAGGTACCGACGGCGTAGGGCCCGTGGCTGTTGATCAGGCCGACGAGTTCGCGTCCGACCTGCCCGAAGAGCACCATCCGCACGACGTCCATGACCTCGGGGGTGGTGACACGGAAGCCGCCGCGGAATTCACCTGCGAGGCCGAGTCGCTCGAGCATGGCGTTGATCTGCGGGCCGCCGCCGTGCACGACGACGGGGTGGATGCCGACGGTGCGCAGGAACGCCATGTCGGCGGCGAAGGCGGTCTTGAGGGTGTCGTCGATCATGGCGTTGCCGCCGTACTTGACGACGACGATCTTGTCGCGGAACTTCTGCAGCCACGGCAGGGCCTCGGCGAGGACGAACGCCTTCTGGTGCGAGGTGAGGTCGGCGATCAGTGCGTCGGTCACGTCGTCTCCTGTGTTCGTTCCGGTCACGACGAGTACGCCGAGTTCTCTTCGACGTAGGCGTGCGAGAGGTCGGTGGTGCGGATGGACACCTGCGCGTTGCCGAGGCCGAGGTCGATGTCGAGTGCGATGTCGGCGGCGGACAGGTCGACCTCGCGGGCGCCGGGCGCACCGACACCGTCGATGCACACCGGGTTGCCGTTGAACGACACGGAGATCTTGTCGGGGTCGAGTTCGATCGGGGCGATGCCGATGGCGGCGAGCACGCGGCCCCAGTTGGGGTCGGAGCCGAACAGTGCGGTCTTGACGAGGCTGTCGCGGGCGACGGTGCGGGCACCGATCAGGGCGTCGGCCTCGCTGGCGGCGCCGCGGACGGTGACGGTGACCCGCTTGGTGACGCCCTCGGCGTCGGCCATCATCTGCTCGGCGAGGTCGTCGCACACGGCGAGGACGGCGGCGTTGAGCTCGTCCTGGCTCGGGGTGATCCCGCTCGCGCCGGAGGCCAGCAGCAGCACGGTGTCGTTGGTGGAGGTCGCGCCGTCGACGTCGAGGCGGTCGAAGGTGAGCCGGGACGCGTGGCGCAGCGCGGTGTCGAGCTGATCGGCGGTCGCGACGGCGTCGGTGGTGACCACGCACAGCATCGTCGCCAGGGCGGGGGCGAGCATGCCGGCGCCCTTGGCCATGCCGCCGACGTTCCACTTGTCGGCGTGGTGCAGGGCGGCCTGCTTGGGCACGGTGTCGGTGGTCATGATCGCGTAGGCGGCGTCGGTGCCACCGGAGATGCCTCCGGCGAGTTCGTGGACGATCTCCTGCACCCCGGAGAGCACCTTGTCCATCGGCAGACGGTCGCCGATCAGGCCGGTCGAGCACACGGCGACCTCACCGGCACCGGTCTCGGTGCCCCAGTTGCTCAGGGCGTCGGCGACGGCCTCGGCGGTGGCGTGGGTGTCCTGGAAACCACCGGCGCCGGTGCACGCGTTGGCGCCGCCGGAGTTGAGGATCACCGCGCGCAGGCTGCCGGACTTCAGCACCTGCTGGGACCACAGGACGGGGGCGGCCTTGACCTTGTTGGTGGTGAACACACCGGCGGCGGTGAGTTCGGGGCCCTCGTTGACCACGAGCGCGAGGTCCTGTCTGCCCGAGACTTTGATGCCGGCGGGGATGCCGGCGGCCCGGAAGCCGGCGGGACTGGTGACACCCTGGGTGCGGATCAGGCGTCCCCCGGCGATCTCGGTGGCGCCGGTGTAGACGTCGTCTGCGTACTTGTTCTCGGTCACGGAGCCACTCCCACGGTGGACAGGCCGGCGGTCTCGGGCAGGCCGAGTGCCAGGTTCATCGATTGCACGGCGGCACCGGCGGTGCCCTTGGTGAGGTTGTCGAGCGCGGCGACGACGACGAGCAGTCCGGCGTCGGTGTCGACGGTGACGGCGATCTGGACGGCGTTCGAGCCGACCACCGCGCCGGTGGCGGGTAGTGCGCCTTCCGGCAGCAGCTGCACGAACGGTTCGTCGGCGTAGGCCTTCTCGTAGACGGCGCGGGCCTCGGCGGCGGTCACCGTGGTCGGTGCGGTGCAGGTCGCGAGGATGCCGCGCGGCATGGGCGCGAGGATCGGGGTGAACGAGACCTTCACGTCGGTGTCGGCAAGAGCGGAGAGGTTCTGCTTGATCTCCGGGGTGTGCCGGTGGGCGCCGCCGACGCTGTAGGCGCGGACCGAGCCCATGACCTCGGAGCCGAGCAGGTCGACCTTCGGGGACTTCCCGGCGCCGGAGGTGCCGGAGACGGCCACGACGTTCACGACGGGTTCGACGATGCCGGCGACGACGGCCGGTGCGAGTGCGAGCAAGGCGGAGGTCGGGTAGCAACCGGGGACCGCGATGCGGGTGGCGCCGACGAGGGCGTCGCGCTTGCCGGGCAGCTCGGGCATGCCGTAGGGCCAGGTGCCGGCGTGGTCGCTGCCGTACCAGCGCTGCCAGTCGGCGGCGTTCTCGAGCCGGAAGTCGGCGCCACAGTCGATGACGACGGTCGTCTCGGGCAGCTGCTCGGCGATCACGGCGGAGTGGCCGTGCGGCAGGCCGAGGAAGACGACGTCGTGCCCGAGCAGGGTGTCGATGTCGGTGGCGCCGAGCACGCGGTCGGCGAGCGGCAGCAGATGGGGATGGAACTCGCGCAGGGTGGCGCCCGCGTTACCCCCGGCGGTGAGCGCGCCGATGACGAGCGAGCCGTCCTGGTAGGCGGGGTGGCCGAGGAGCAGGCGCAGGATCTCGCCGCCCGCGTAGCCGCTGGCGCCGGCCACGGCGACCCGTAGCGGCGACTCGGAGGTGGCGGTGAAGTCCGGTGAAGTACCCATACGAATGATTATGCACCCTCATGCAAATCATTTCATAGGGGGTGTCCCTTTCGGAGGATTCACTCCGACCGCAACGACCGCCGGATCTCCGCGAGCCGGTCGGCAGCGGCCGCCTTGCGCTCCTCGTACTGCTCCTCGAGCGTGCGACCCGCACCCGTCGCGTGCGCGAGTTCCTCCGCGCCGAGCGCGGTCGCCGAACGCTGTTCGATCTTCTCACGCACCGATTCGAAGGTCGGCACCCCGTCCGCGGTGTATCCGGTGATCTCCTCGATCGTCGGTGCGCGGACCGGGTCGTCGACGGATCCGATGTCGACGACACCCGGTTCGACGATCTCGGCGTCGTGGACCTGAGCGTCGTGGACGTCTTCCTCGCGTGGGGTCACGTCGGGATCGGGGCTCGGCTCCGGGTCGATCGGCGGCACGTCCGGGATGTCCGGGGCCGGGGGAATATCCGGCACCGTCGGCGTCTCCGGCCCGGCCGGGGTCACGTCGGGGACGGGCTGCTCCGGTTTGTCGGGCTCCTCGGGAGACGGCACCCGGCCGGCTTCGTCCTTGCTCATGCCTCCAGGCTACGTCGCCCGGCTGCCACTGAGTCCTCTTCGGCGCGAACCTGCAGATACGCCTCGAGGGCCTCCCGGCTCGTGTACCGCAGGGGCACACCGAGTTCCTCACGCAACCGCCGGTTGTCGAGCACCGGACGGTACTGCAGGAAGGCGACCCGCTCCGGGCGGGGACGCGGGCGGCTCAGGCGCGTAGTTCGGCACCGACCGCGGTGGCCGCGGCGGCCACCGCTGCCTCGCGGGCGGCGCTGGCCTCGTCCTCGGTGAGGGTGCGATCGAGGGCGCGGAAGCGCAGCGCGAACGCGAGGGACTTGCGGTTCTCCCCCAGCTGGGCGCCCTGATAGACGTCGAACAGACGGATGTCCTCGAGCAGCTCGCCGCCACCCGAGCGCAGGGCGCTCTCGACGTCGGCGGCCGGCACATTCGCGTCGACCACGACCGCGACGTCCTGCAGGACCGCTGGGAACGGCGAGACCACCGGCGCCGGAAGCGATTCCACGATCGGTAACGCGTCGAGGTCGAGTTCGAAGGCGCACGTGCGTGCGGGCAGACCGGCCCGTTCGATCACCGCGGGATGCAGTTCACCGGCGTGGCCGACGACGACCCCGTCGACGAGCAGTTCGGCGCAGCGGCCGGGATGCCAGGGCAGGTACTGCGCGGCGCGGCGCTCGAGGCGCACCCCGGCGGCACGCGCCACGGTCTCCGCGGCGGCGAAGGCATCGAAGGCATCGGCGGCGCGTCCCGTGCCCCACGGCCCGGCCGGTTCGCGCAAACCGGCGAGCACACCACCGACGTGGACCGGCTGCTTCGGCAGCGACCCTTCGAGCAGGGCGATCTCGTCGTCGGTGGGACGACGGTCGACCGGGAGCGCGTCGACCGGCTTGGTCTCGGAAGTGGGATGCACGACCTGCGCGATTGCGTAGAGCGACAGGTCGCGCTGGCCGCGCGAGACGTTGCGGCCGAGGATCTCGAGCAGGCCCGGCAGCAGCGTGGTGGCCAGCTCCGGACGATCGGCTTCGAGGGGGTTGAGCACCTTGGTGGTCACCCGGCGCGGGTCGTCGGCGTCGAGCTTCCAGGTATCGAACACGCCGGCCGGCAGGAACACCGGAGCCAGGACCTCGACATAGCCGTCGTGGGCGAGCGCGCGGGAGACGGCGCGGCGGCGCTTCTGCGTGGCCGTGAGACCGCGGCCGGCGGGAGCGGTGGGCAGCACCGACGGGATCTGCTCGAGGCCTTCGAGGCGCAGCACCTCCTCGACCAGGTCGGCAGGCTGGCGCAGGTCGGGGCGCCAGGTCGGCGGGGTGACGACGAGCTGGCCGTGGCCGTCCTCGCCGACACCGACCTCGACCGCGCATCCGATCTGCGTGAGACGGCGGGCAGCGGTGCCGTTCGGGTAGCTCACCCCGGCCATGCGGTCGGGCAGGTCGATGTCCATGCGGATCGTCGGACTCTCGGTGGGCACGACGATGTCGGTGAGGGTCGACTCCACGCGGCCGCCGGCGATCTCGACGAGCAGGCTCGCGGCCCGGTCGAGCGCGGCGCGGGCCAGGGCCGGATCGACGGTGCGCTCGAAACGCTTGCCGGCCTCGCTGCTGACCTTGTGCCGACGGTTGCCGCGGAAGACGGCGAGCGGATCCCAGGCGGCGGCCTCGAGCAGCACGTCGGTGGTGCTGTCGCCGACCTCGGTGGTCGCGCCGCCCATGATGCCGGCGAGGGAGATCACCCCGGAGTCGTCGGTGATGACGACGTCCTCCGGATCGAGATCGCGCTCGACACCGTCGAGGGTGGTGAGCTTCTCCCCTGCCCGGGCACGTCGCACGACCAGCTCACCCTGC
This sequence comes from Rhodococcus sp. 2G, assembly GCF_001886355.1. Lineage (NCBI taxonomy): Bacteria > Bacillati > Actinomycetota > Actinomycetes > Mycobacteriales > Nocardiaceae > Rhodococcus > Rhodococcus sp. 2G. The sequence goes on from NZ_CP018063.1 coordinate 2,077,473, forward strand.
AGGGTGGCGGCGTCGAAGGCGTGCAGCGGCTGGCCGAGTTCGAGCATGACGTAGTTGGTCACGTCGACGGCCGGGGAGATCGGGCGGACACCGGCGGTGTGCAGGCGGCGCTGCATCCACCACGGGGTGACGGCCTTCGGGTCGATGCCGGTGACGCGGCGTGCGGCAAACCGGGTGGCCTTCGTCTCGGACTCGAGCCGGATCGGGTAGGCCTCCCCGCCGTCGGACGGCAGTGCCGGCACGGCCGCGGGATCGGCGAATTCGAGGTCGAAGCCGCACGCGAGTTCGCGGGTGAGGCCGCGGACGGAGAAGCAGTATCCGCGGTCGGGGGTGATGTTCAGTTCGACGACGGTGTCGCCGAGACCGAGCAGATCGTTGGCGTCGGTGCCGGGTTCGGCCGTGCCGGGCTCGAGCACGAGGATGCCGGAGTGGTCCTTGCCGATGCCCAGCTCGGACAGCGAGCAGATCATGCCGTCGGAGATGTGCCCGTAGGTCTTGCGCGATGCGATGGCGAAGTCGCCGGGAAGCACGGCGCCGGGCAGGGCGGCGATGATGAGGTCGCCCTCGGCGAAGTTGCGGGCACCGCACACGATGCCGCGCGGTTCCTCCTCACCGACGTCAACCTTGCAGAAACGGATGGGCTTCTTGAATTCGGTGAGCTCGGTGATCTCCACGACCCGTCCGACGACGAGGTTGTCGATGCGGCCGAGGGTCTCGATGTCCTCGACCTCGAGTCCGACCCGGACGAATCCCGCGTCGAGTTCCTCGGCGGTGACGTTCCACTCCGGGGTGGCGCGCTGCAGGATCTCGGTCAGCCAGGACTGCGCTACTCGCACTTGTGCTCAGCTCTTTCGTTCGGTCGTCGGTCGGTGGAGTCGGTGTCGGGAGCGGGCTGTCAGCCCTGCACGCCGAACGGCAGGGTGAAGCGCACGTCGCCCTCGACGATGTCGCGCATGTCGGGGATGCCGTTGCGGAACTGCAGGGTGCGTTCGAGGCCCATTCCGAACGCGAACCCGGTGTACACGTCGGGGTCGATGCCCGAGGCCCGGAGCACATTGGGGTTGACCATGCCGCAGCCGCCCCACTCGACCCAGCCGGCGCCGCCCTTCTTGTTCGGGAACCACACGTCCACCTCGGCGGACGGTTCGGTGAACGGGAAGTAGTTCGGGCGCATCCGGGTGCGGGTCTCCGGCCCGAACAGCGCCCGCGCGAATGCGTCGAGGGTGCCGCGCAGGTGCGCCATGGTCAGGCCCTTGTCGACGGCGAGACCCTCGACCTGCGAGAAGACCGGGGTGTGGGTGGCGTCGAGTTCGTCGGTGCGGAAGGTGCGGCCGGGGCACACGACGTAGATCGGGATGTCGCGGTGCAGCATGGTGCGGACCTGCACGGGCGAGGTGTGGGTGCGCAGCACCTGCCGCGAACCCTCCGGGGCGATGTGGAAGGTGTCCTGCATCGTGCGCGCCGGATGGTCGGGCAGAAAGTTCAGGGCGTCGAAGTTGAAATGCTCGGTCTCGACCTCGGGGCCTTCGGCGACCTCCCAGCCCATCGCGACGAAGACGTCGGCGACCTCGTCGGAGATGATCGAGATCGGGTGGCGGGCGCCGAGCGCGCGGCGGGTCGCGGGAAGGGTGACGTCGACGGCTTCGGCGACGAGGACCGCGGCGTCGCGTTCGGCCTGCAGCACGGCCTTGCGGTCGTCGAAGGCGGCCTGCACGGTGGTGCGGTGGGCGTTGACCCGCTTGCCGGCGTCGGCGCGCTCGTTGCCGGGCAGCGAGCCGAGGGCGCGCTTGGCGAGGGAGATGGGCGCCTTGTCGCCGAGGTGGTCGATCTTCGCCTGGGCGAGTTCGTCGAGGTCGGTCGCAGCGGCGAACGCGTCGATCGCGGACTTCTCGGCGGCGGTGAGCGCGTCCTCGGTCAGGGCGCTCGGATCGACTGCCGGCGGGGTCCCGCCCTCTTTCTTGGCCACGACCGGTGCATCTCCTTCTTCGGACGAACGGGTGATCTCGGTGGGTGCGGTCCGGGCCGGAGGCCGCGGCGCACCCGGGAAATCCTATGTGATGGGCCGAGCGGCCCGATGTTGCACCCGCGCGCTCGCATACAGGCAGATCGAGGCGGCGGTGGCGAGGTTGAGCGATTCGGCGCGTCCGCGGATGGGGATGCGGACGCGGTGGTCGGCGCGGGCGGCGACCTGCGGATCGAGTCCGTGGGCCTCGTTGCCGAACAGCCACGCGGTGGGCGCGGCGAGCAATTCGTCGGCGTCGTCGAGGTCGATCTCCCCGTCGGCGGCCGTCGCGAGGATCTGCACGCCGGCCTCGGCGAGCGTGGCCAGTACCCGGTCGGTGTCGCGTTCGCGCGCGACCGGCAGGTGGAAGATGCTGCCGGCCGAGGAGCGCACGCACTTGCCGTTGTGCGGGTCGACACTGTCGCCGGCGAGGACCACGGCGTCGGCGCCGACGGCGTCGGAGACGCGGATGAGGGTGCCGGCGTTGCCGGGTTCGGCGACCGCGACGGGCACGGCGAGCAGCCGCGACCGCAAGGTCACCGCTTCGGCGAGCGGCACGTCGAGGGTGTCGCACACGGCGACGAGGCCGGGCGGGGTGACGGTGTCGGACAGCCGGGCGGCGGCCCGCTCGGTGACGATCCCCACGCGCACACCCTTGTGGCGTGCTTCGTCGACGACCGTCGCGTACCGGCCGGCGGCCGCCTCGGTGACGAATAGTTCGTGCACGCGTGCAGCGGCGAGCGCCTCGGTGACGGAGTTCTCACCCTCGGCGAGGAACCGCCCGGTCTTGCGACGCTCGGCGGTCCGGAGCAGTTTCACAGCAGAAACGACCCGTGGTGTGCGCTCGGTGAGCGTGTCCACGGGTCGTTCCTGGAGGTTGTCGTAGCTCAGGGCAGCACTCAGGCAGCCGGAGCGTTGACGTCGGCCGGAAGGGCAGCCTTGGCGACGGCCACGAGGCCGGCGAAGGCTTCGGCGTCGGAGACGGCGAGCTCGGCGAGGATCTTGCGGTCCACCTCGACACCGGCGGCCTTAAGGCCCTGGATGAAGCGGTTGTAGGTGATGTCGTTGGCGCGGGCAGCAGCGTTGATGCGGCTGATCCACAGCTTGCGGAAATCACCCTTGCGGGCGCGACGGTCGCGGTAGGCGTAGGTCAGCGAGTGAAGCTGCTGCTCCTTGGCCTTGCGGTACAGACGCGAGCGCTGTCCGCGGTAGCCCTTCGAGGCCTCGAGAATCGAACGACGCTTCTTCTGGGCGTTGACGGCCCTCTTCACGCGTGCCACTGGTTATGTGTCCTGTCAGAGTTCGGGGGACGAACGAGGTGTCCCCGGATGGATCGGTCGGAGAGGCTCAGAGCCCGAGCATGCGCTTGACGCGCGGAGCGTCGGCATCGGCGACGACGGCCTTGCCGTCGAGGCGACGCGTCACCCGCGAGGACTTGTGCTCGAGCAGGTGGCGGCGACCCGCCTTCTGGCGCAGGACCTTTCCGCTACCGGACACCTTGAATCGCTTCGCGGTGCCGCTGTGGGTCTTCGACTTGGGCATGGAGTCCTCAGTTCTTGTCGTGTGCGTACATCGGTGCTCACGGACAGCACCGGATGTGCTGCCTGAGCGGGCTAGTTGCTCGGGGCGTCGCCCGTCCCGGGAGCCGGCGCGGACGGCGCGGACTCCGTGGTCGGGGCAGCGGAGGCTGCCGGGCGCGGTGCGGCCTGCGCCGGTGCGGCCTGCGCGGCTTCCTGAGCCTTCGCGCGGGTCTTCGCACCCTTGTGCGGGGCCAGCACCATGGTCATGTTCCGGCCGTCCTGCTTCGGACTGGTCTCGATGAAGCCGAGGTCGGCGACATCGGCGCCGAGGCGCTGCAGCAACCGGTATCCGAGTTCGGGGCGCGACTGCTCGCGGCCGCGGAACATGATCGTGACCTTGACCTTCGAACCGGCCTCGAGGAAGCGCACGACGTTGCGCTTCTTGGTCTCGTAGTCGTGGTCGTCGATCTTCGGACGGAGCTTCTGCTCCTTGATCACGGTCTGCTGCTGGTTCTTGCGCGATTCGCGCGCCTTCTGCGCGGCTTCGTACTTGAACTTGCCGTAGTCCATGATTTTGCAGACCGGCGGCCGGGCGTCGGGCGCCACCTCGACAAGGTCGAGGTCGGCTTCGATTGCCAGGCGGAGGGCATCTTCAACACGCACGATTCCGACCTGTTCACCGCCGGGTCCGACGAGCCGGACTTCGGGAACTCGGATGCGTTCGTTGATGCGGGTCTCAGCGCTGATGGGGCCTCCTAGGTAGAGCGGTGTGGTCGGTTTGACCGCACCGCAGCACGTGGCCCTACTCCTCGACAAGAAGACCCCGCTGTGGCGCCGAGGCTCCACGCGGGGTCCGATACCGACCGGTCGACGGCACCCAGCTCACGCTGCGTGATCCGCACCGCCCGATGCAGGGCGGACATCCGGGCTTCTACACCCGGAGGACCGGACCTCTCAGCTGCATCGATGTGCCGCCAGAGGTGGGAGTCGGACTCCACTTTGCTGCCCACGGAGGATCACCGCGGGCGGTCGTGGGATCAAGTCTAACAAAAAGCCACGTCGACGACGAATCGGCGCGTCGGCGCCGCACCCGCACGGTCGGCGCCGAGCGGCGCGACCCTATGCTCGACGCTATGACGGATGCTCCCGAAACCCCCGATCAGGACGCTGCGGCGGAGGATGTGCGCGAACTCGCCGACATCCCGGCCGTCGAGGTGATCAGCCGCGCAGCCGTGATGCTCATGAGTTCGGCTGCCGAGAAGCTCGGTCTCGCCGACGAGGATCCCGACAGCAGCGCGCGACGTGACCTCGACGAGGCCCGCCGCGTGATTACCGCACTCGCCGGCCTGATCACCTCGTCGGTGGAATATCTCGGTCCGCACGCCGGCCCGCTGCGCGAAGGACTGCAGGCACTGCAGCGCGCCTTCCGCGAGGCGTCGGCGGTGCCCGACGAGCCCGGCAAGGGCCCGGGCGAGAAGTACACCGGCCCGGTCTACTGAGCCGAACCGGAGTCCCGCCCACTTCACGCTCCCCGGCTGCTTCACGAGCCACGAGATCGAGCCGCCCGCCTCTTCCGAGGCGGGCGGCTCGATTCGTCAGCTCGCGGCCGCCACCTTCTTCTTGGCGGTCTTCGCCTTCGTGGCCGACTTCGTAGCGGCAGTCTTGGTCGCGGTCGCCTTGGTCGCCTTCGTCGCGCGCTTGCGTACCGGCGCGGAAGCAGGTGCAGTGATCCGCCCGTCGAGGATCTCCGCAAGGAAGCGTCCGGTGTAGCTCTCCTCCACCGTGACCACCTCTTCCGGAGTGCCCTCCGCGACCACCGTGCCGCCACCGGAACCGCCCTCGGGACCCATGTCGATGATCCAGTCGGCGGTCTTGATGACATCGAGGTTGTGCTCGATGACGATCACGGTGTTGCCCTTGTCGACCAGACCGTTGATGACCCCGAGCAGCTTGCGGATGTCCTCGAAGTGCAGGCCCGTGGTGGGCTCGTCGAGGATGTACGCGGTGCGCCCGTTGGAACGCTTCTGCAGTTCGGCGGCGAGCTTGACGCGCTGCGCCTCACCGCCGGACAGGGTCGTCGCCGGCTGGCCCAGGCGCACGTAACCGAGACCGACCTCCGCCAGCGTGTTGAGGTAGCGGTGGATGGAGGTGACCGGCCGGAAGAACTCCGCCGCCTCCTCGATCGACATGTCGAGCACCTCGGCGATGGTCTTGCCCTTGTAATGCACCTCGAGCGTTTCGCGGTTGTAGCGGGCGCCGTGGCACACCTCGCACGGCACGTACACGTCGGGCAGGAAGTTCATCTCGATCTTCAACGTGCCGTCGCCCGAGCACGCCTCGCACCGCCCGCCCTTGACGTTGAACGAGAACCGACCCGGCTGGTAGCCGCGCACCTTCGCCTCGGTGGTGGAGGCGAACAGGCTGCGGATCTTGTCGAATACACCCGTGTAGGTCGCGGGGTTCGAGCGCGGGGTGCGGCCGATCGGCGACTGGTCGACCTGCACGAGCTTGTCGAGCTGGTCGAGTCCGTTGATGCGGGTGTGCCGTCCGGGAACCTGCCGCGCGCCGTTGAGCTTGTTGGCCATCACCGTCGCGAGAATGTCGTTGACGAGTGTCGACTTCCCGGAGCCGGAGACACCAGTGACGCAGGTGAGGACGCCGAGTGGGAACGCCACGTCGATCTCGCGCAGATTGTTCTCGCGGGCGCCGACGACGGTGACCTGCCGGCCCTTGTCGATCGGCCGCCGGAGCGCGGGGATCTCGATCTCCTCGCGTCCGGACAGATAGGCGCCGGTGAGCGATTCCGGGTTGTCGAGCAGCTCCTTGTAAGTGCCGCTGTGGACGACCGTCCCGCCGTGCTCGCCCGCGCGCGGTCCGATGTCGACGACCCAGTCGGAGGCACGGACGGTGTCCTCGTCGTGCTCGACGACGATGAGCGTGTTGCCCAGATCGCGCAGTCGCGTGAGGGTGTCGATGAGACGACGGTTGTCGCGCTGATGCAGACCGATCGACGGCTCGTCGAGCACGTACAGAACGCCGACGAGACCGGATCCGATCTGCGTGGCGAGACGGATGCGCTGTGCCTCACCACCGGAGAGGGTGCCCGCGGCGCGCGAGAGGGTGAGGTAGTCGAGTCCGACGTCGAGCAGGAAGCCGAGCCGGGCCTGGATCTCCTTGAGGACCTGCCCAGCGATGGCGGCCTCGCGGGCGCCGAGGACGAGACCGTCGAGGAAGCGTGCGCACTCGGCGATCGACAGGTCGCTCACCTCGGCGATGGACATCGCACCGAAGTCGCCCGCGCTGACCGTCACGGCCAGAATCTCGGGACGAAGGCGGGCACCGGCGCAGGCCGGGCACGGGATCTCCCGCATGTAGCCCTCGTAACGTTCCTTCGCCTGCTCGGACTCGGACTGCTCGAGACGGCGGTGCAGGAACGGCATGACGCCCTCGAACTCGGCGTAGTACGAACGGACGCGGCCGTAGCGGTTCTTGTAGCGCACGTGCACCTGCTCGGTGCTGCCCTCCAGCACGGCCTTGCGCACCTTGACGGGCAGCTTCCGCCACGGGGTGTCGATGTCGAATTCGAGGGCGTCGGCCAGGCCGGACAGCAGTCGGCCGAAGTATTCGGCGCTCTGGCCCATCGACCAGGGCGCGATCGCGCCGTCGGCCAGGCTCAAATCCGGGTCGGGCACGACGAGATCGGGATCGACCTCCTTGCGCACACCGAGACCCGCACACTCGGGGCACGCACCGTAGGGCGAGTTGAAGGAGAACGACCGCGGCTCGAGTTCGTCGATCGACAGCGGGTGCGCGTTCGGGCACGCCAGGTTCTCGGAGAACCGACGCTCGCGATCGGGGGCATCCTCCTCACGATCGACGAAGTCGAGCACGACGACACCCTCGGCGAGCCGCAGCGCGGTCTCGATGGAGTCGGTGAGTCGCTGCTGCGCGCTGGGCTTGACGGCGAGGCGGTCGACGACGACCTCGATGTCGTGCTTCTCCTGTTTCTTCAGCTTCGGCGGATCGGACAGCGGGTGGACGACCCCGTCGACACGCACGCGGGAGTAGCCCTGGACGGTCAGCTGCTCGAAGAGGTCGACGAACTCGCCCTTCCGGGTGCGCACGACGGGCGCGAGGACCTGGAAACGGGCCCCGGCCTCCATCTCCAGCACCTGGTCGACGATCTGCTGCGGCGTCTGCCGGGAGATCTGCTCGCCACAGACCGGGCAGTGCGGAGTGCCGGCCCGGGCGTACAGCAGACGCAGGTAGTCGTAGACCTCGGTGATGGTGCCCACGGTGGACCGCGGGTTGCGGTTGGTGGACTTCTGGTCGATCGACACCGCAGGCGACAGGCCCTCGATGAAGTCGACGTCCGGCTTGTCCATCTGACCGAGGAACTGGCGGGCGTAGGCCGACAACGACTCGACGTAGCGCCGCTGCCCCTCGGCGAAGATGGTGTCGAACGCGAGGCTCGACTTGCCCGAACCCGACAGCCCGGTGAACACGATCAGACTGTCGCGCGGCAGGTCCAGGTCGACACCACGCAGGTTGTGTTCCCGGGCTCCACGCACGATCAGGCGGTCTGCCACGCCACATCCTTCCTGTAGACAAGGCCGGAATTCGGCCCTCAGCCATGGTAGGCGCGGGTACCGACACGTTTCCGTGACGAACAACCGCGCGCCTCAGGCTCACGCGCGCACCCGAAGGTAGGTTTGGCTGCATGACGCAGCAGCCCGTGATCATCGAAGACACCTACACCGGCGACGTCACTCCCGGCGGACCCGCGCAACGCCGAAGGATTCCCGGAGCGAGCATCGTCAAACTTGCCGTCGGCGAGATGAACAACAACACCTATCTCGTCACCGACGACGCCACCGGCAAGTCCGTCTTCATCGACGCCGCAAACGAACCCGACCGTCTCGTGCAGTTCCTCCGCGACAACGCGCCGGAGCTCGAGCTCATCGTCACCACCCATCAGCACTGGGATCACTGGCAGGGTCTCGAGCGGGTCGCCGCGGAGACCGGTGCGCCTACCGCCGCACACGAACTCGACGCCGATCCCCTGCCGGTGACGCCCGACCGGATCCTGGCCGAGGGCGACACCGTGCAGATCGGTGAGCTGAATCTCGAGGTGATCCACCTCTCAGGACACACTCCGGGGTCGGTTGCGTTGGTCCTCACGGAACGGGGCACGGGTCGTACGCACATCTTCACCGGCGATTCACTGTTCCCCGGCGGCGTCGGCAAGACCTCGAACGACGACGCCTTCCGATCGCTCCTCGGCGACGTCGAGTCCAAGATCTTCGACCGCTTCGACGACGAGACGATCTTCTACCCCGGACACGGCAAGGACTCGACCCTCGGAGCCGAACGTCCGCATCTCGGCGAGTGGCGCGAGCGGGGCTGGTGACGGTCCGCCTCGGGCCGGACGGCACTCGGTACGAGGCCTAGCCTGCGACGGCCGGATCTGTGACACCCGAGCGTGCTCGCACGACGTCTAGTCGGGGGCACCGTCCCTGTCGGCCGACCCTTCGCCCTTGCCCGCTCCGGCGGGCTCGTCCCTCGAGCGCTCGCCCGCCATATCCGCGAAGGCCGTTCCCGAGACCATCCCGTTCGTGCCCGGCACGACCGTGGTCGGCCGCGCTCCCGGTTCGTACATGCGGTCGATCTCCTCGGCCTTCTCCCTCGCCTGCCGTTTCTCTTCGTCGTCGAGCCGATCCCAGCGGGTCGGATTCTCCGCGTCGGTCATGTCCGGGCCCCTTCCAGCACGCGGCAACGACCCGAGCGGGCCGCTTGTGCTGCGTCCGTTCCAGCGTGCGCCCCGTCGCAGAGGCGCGGAGGCCGAACGAGGATCGGAGTTCGCCGGAATCCTCCTGTGCTCCACTGCCGCGAGTACGCTCGAAATCAGGACGAGCTCGCACGAGCACGGAGGCCTGACACTGTGGCGGATCTCGTACTGGGGCCGGTGCTCAGGCACATCGGCGATACGGACGCCACGATCTGGGTGGAGACGTCCGAGCCGTGCACGGTGCATGTGCTCGGCAGTTCCGAACACACGTGGACCGTCGCGGGGCACCATTACGCGCTCGTCACCGTCCGAGACCTCGAACCCGGATCGGTGACGCCCTACGAGGTGGATCTCGACGGCCGGGTCGTGTGGCCGCCCGTCGGTGTTGCATCGCCGCTGATCAGGACCGCGGGAGACGACCCCGAGGATTTAGTGCTCGCCTTCGGGTCGTGCCGGGTGGCCTCGGAGAGCGCGGAACCGACAGCCGTCCTCGGAAAGGACGCTCTCGTCGCCTACGCGCAGCGCATGCGTTCCCTACCGGTCGACGAATGGCCCGACGCGCTGTTGCTGCTGGGAGATCAGGTCTACGCCGACGAGCTGTCGGAGGAGATGAAGCGACGGGTCGGTGAGCGTCACGATCTGTCGGAACCGCCCGGAGCCCAGGTACGCGACTTCGAGGAGTACACCTGGCTGTACAGCCGGTCGTGGTCCGAGGACAACGTCCGATGGCTGTTGTCGAACGTGCCGACCTCGATGATCTTCGACGATCACGACGTGCACGACGACTGGAACACCTCCTATTCGTGGCGCAGGGAGATGGAGGCCTCCGCGTGGTGGGAGGAACGCATCGTCGGGGCGTTGGCGTCGTACTGGATCTATCAGCATCTCGGTAACCTCGCTCCCTCGGAGCTGGACGAGGACCCGCTCTACGACCGGGTGCGGAACTGTGCCGGGGACGCCGAACCGATCTTGCGTGCGTTCGCGTCCGGCGCCGACGAGGAAGCCGACGGCAGTCCGGGAGTGAGATGGTCGTATCGCCGCGATTTCGGACCGGTGCGTCTGCTGGTGATCGATTCGCGGTGCGGGCGGGTGCTCGCGCCCGACCGGCGCGACATGGTGTCCGATCCGGAATTCGACTGGATCGAGGAGCAGACCGACGGCGACTACGACCACCTCCTGATCGGCACGTCGCTGCCGTGGCTCCTCCCCCGCACGATGCACGACCTCGAGGCGTGGGACGAGAAGCTCGCGTCCGGTGCGCGCGGTGACCGATGGGCGCGGTGGGCCGAGAAGCTCCGGCGCGCCGCCGATCTCGAACACTGGGCGGCCTTCCGCGATTCGTTCGAGCGACTCGCCCGTTTGTTGCTGGATGTCGCTGCCGGGCGTCGCGCCGAAACGTCCGGCTGCGCGCCCGCGACAATCTGTGTCCTTTCGGGCGACGTGCACCATGCCTACGCCGCCCGCGTCCGATTCGCGACGCCGACCGCCGGCACGGTGTACCAACTGACTTGTTCGCCCCTGCACAACCACGTCCCCGCAGCTGTCCGGGTCGCCTTCCGCGCCGCATGGGGACGCAAGGCGGAGCGCGTCGTGCGGTTGCTGCTCGGTCCGGTGACGGCCGTTCCCGAGACGTCGTTCTCGTGGTCGAAGATGGCAGGTCCGAGCTTCGGGAACCAGATCGCCACCCTGCGGACGCGAGGACGCGTCGCGCACCTGACCATCGAGCGCAGCGTCGACACCGCTTCGGGTCCGCACCTGTTCGAGACCGTCACGGATCTGCCGCTCACTACTGAGGAGCGGCCGCCCGAGATTCCGACGTCCCGCGCGGCGAGTCGGCCGTCGAGGTGATGACGGGGGCGCTCGTCGACGACCAAATTCCGGTTTTTCGAGTTTCCGTACGGTCCGAAATATCGTTTCGTGCCCTTCGGCCCTGCTTCGTGCATATTCCCGTGACGCTTGGGGTACCTGTGTCAGGGTTTGGAAACACAGCCGACCACGGGAGGAACCACATGCTCGTCCGGAGAATTGCGCGGCCCATGCTCGCGTCCATCTTCATCGCCGGGGGTATCGACGCCCTGCGGAAGCCCGAGCCGAAAGCAGGTGCCGCGCAGCCCGGGCTCGATCAGGCTGTGAACGCCTTGCCGGCGTCGATCACCGACCGGCTTCCCAGCAATCCCGAGACTCTCGTCCAGATCAACGCCGCAGTGCAGATCGGCGCCGGGACCCTGTTCGCTCTCGGGAAAGCACCTCGTCTGTCCGCTCTCGCGCTGATCGGCAGCCTCGTGCCGACGACCGTCGCGGGCCATGACTTCTGGAACGTCGAGGACCCCGAGGCCCGCGCCCAGCAGCGCACCCAGCTCATCAAGAACGTGAGCCTGATCGGCGGTCTGCTCATCGCCGCCGTGGACACCGAGGGCAAGCCGTCGCTGGGCTGGCGGAGCCGTCGCGCCGCGCGTGCCGCGCAGAAGTCGGTGGCCGCTGCACTGCCGGGCCACTCCTCGGACGGTCACACGGCCGAAACGCTGCACACCGTCGCCGAGCGGGTCAAGACGCTGACGGAGGAAGCCGGCGAGCAGGGTGGACACATCCTCGAGATCGCCAAGGAACGTGCACCCGAACTCGCAGAGGCCGCACGCGAGCGGAGCAGCGGACTGCTCGAGGTCGCCCGCGACCGCGGCCCGGTGCTGACCGAACGGGCGCGCGATCGCAGCGCCGAGATCCTCGGTGTCGCGCGTGAGCGCGCCCCCGAACTCGCCGAGGGCGCCCGTGAACGCGGCACCGAACTGCTCGGGCTGGCGCGCGAGCGCACCCCTGAGCTCGCCGACGTCGCCCGCAAGCGTGGCTCGAAGCTGTGGGACACCACGGTCGATCGCAGCTCGGAATGGGCCAAGCTCGCCGAGGAGCAGTCCGCGATCCTGAACGCTCGGGCTCACGTCGCCGCGGAGAAGGCCCGTCTGCGTGCCGAGGCCGCGCGCAAGCAGGGCACGAAGGCGGAGAAGAAGCTCGCGAAGAACCTGAAGGCGCTCGAGAAGAGCATCGAGAAGAAGAAGTAGTCCGGTACGGCACCGTGGTGCGGGCGTGCGAGGGAATCGCACGCCCGCACTGCTGTGATCAGGCTTTCTGCCCGTTTTTCTCCTGCGGCGACTAGACTTCTCGGGCACTTTCGTCGACGCGTCACCCCTGCGGCGGCGAGCGATCTCGTCCTGTCTATCCCCGAGGAGTCCCTGTGCCGGTTGATGGCGCGTCCCATCCGGAGCTCGATCGCGAGCAGGCCTACGTGGCGATGCTCTACACGCATCTCGACGGTCTGCGCGCCTACGCGAAGACCCGGCTGGCCCGCGTGCTGCGCGAGACCGGAGGCACCCCACAGGCGCGCAGCGAACGCGAGGCGTACACCCACATGTACACCGAGGACATCGCGAAGTACGACGCCGCCGAACACGGCTTGTGCTTCGGCCGCATCGACGTCCGGGACGACGGGACGGAGACCTCCGGATCCCTCCCGGAGGACGGCGTCGAGGCCCGTTACATCGGCCGCCTCGGCATCCTCGACGAGGACAACGACTACGAGTCGCTGCTGCTCGACTGGCGCGCGCCGCAGGCCCGCCCGTTCTACCTCGCGACCCCTGCCGCGCCCGACGGTGTCGTGCTGCGCCGCCACCTCCGCAGCCGCGGCCGCACCGTCACCGCACTGCACGACGAGTACCTCGACCTCGACGCGGCGCTCGAGCACGCCGACACCCCACCGGCCGGTGGCGTGGCCGGAGAATCGGCGCTGCTCGCCGCGCTGAACGCCGCGCGCACCGGGCAGATGCACGACATCGTGGCGACGATCCAGGCCGAGCAGGACGCGGTCATCCGGTCCGAGCATCGCAGTGTGCTCGTCGTCCAGGGTGGTCCGGGCACCGGCAAGACCGCGGTCGCGCTGCACCGCGCGGCCTACCTGCTCTACACCTACCGCAAGCAACTGGCCAAGAGCGGCGTGCTGATCGTGGGCCCGAACAGCCGCTTCCTCGACTACATCGGTCAGGTGCTGCCCTCGCTCGGTGAGACCGGCGTGCTGCTGTCGACGGTCGGGGATCTGTATCCGGGGGTCACGCCGACGATCGAGGACGATCCGATGGCCGGCGAACTGAAGGGCTCCCTGGACATGGTGAAGGTGCTCGAGAAGGCGGTCCGCGACCGGCAGGAGGTGCCCCGATCCCCCGTGCAGCTGAGTTTCGACACCTACGCGCTCACCCTCGACCGCACGATCGTGACCCGTGCGCGGGGTCGCGCCCGGTCGTCCCGTCGGCCGCACAACCTGGCCCGGCCGATCTTCGTGAACGGTGTGATCGATGCCCTCGCCGACCAGTTGGCCGGGATCATCGGATCGAACCCGCTCGGTGGCGCGAACCTGTTGAGCCGGGAGGACATCCACGACATCCGGTCCGAGATGCGTTCGGATCCCGACATCGTCGGTGCGATCGACGCGCTGTGGCCGGAACTGTCCCCCCAGCAGGTGCTCTCGGATCTGCTGGCCTCCCGCGCCCGGATCGCGTCGGCGGCTCCGGCCCTGACCGACGAGCAGATCGATGCGCTGCACCGTCCCGATGCACCGGGACACTTCAGCGCCGCCGACGCTCCACTGCTCGACGAGCTCGCCGAACTGCTCGGGGTGGACGACGCCGCCGAACGCGAACGCGCGAAGCGGCGCTGGCGCAAGCAGATCGCCGACGCGCAGGGCGCACTCGACATCCTCACCGGTTCGGCACCGCAGGATCTCGAGGACGACCTCGATCCCGAGCTGCTCATGGCGTACGACCTGATCGACGCCACCCAGCTCGCCGAACGGCAGAACCACCGTCGTCACGAGACCACGGCGGAGCGGGCGGCCGGCGATCGCACCTGGACGTACGGTCATGTGATCGTCGACGAGGCGCAGGAGTTGTCGGCGATGGCGTGGCGAACTATCATGCGCCGCATCCCGAATCGCTGGATGACCCTGGTGGGCGACACCGCGCAGACCGGGGATCCGGCGGGAACCGAGTCGTGGCAGCAGATTCTCGAACCGTATGTCGCGAACCGGTGGAAGAAGACCGAACTGACGGTCAACTACCGCACGCCGGCGGAGATCATGCGGATCGCGCACGCGGTGCTCGCGGAGATCGATCCCGACCAGGTGCCGCCGCAGTCGGTGCGCGAGTCCGGTTTCGAGCCGTGGTCGCAGCACGTCGAGGCGGACGCGGTGCTCGCCACCGTGCAGGCAGCTCTCGAGGCGGAGACCGGCCCGGGTACGACTGCCGTGCTCGCCCCGGCGCGACTCGTGGGTGCGTGGGAGCATCTCGCGTCCGAGTCGGTCACGGTCGCGACCGTCAAGGAGGTCAAGGGACTCGAGTTCGACGCGGTGCTGCTCGTCGAACCTGCGGAGATTCTCACCGATTCCTCACGCGGGATGAACGACCTGTACGTGGCATTGACCCGCGCCACCCAGCGTCTCGGGGTGGTGCACTCGGAGGCGTTGCCGGAGGTGCTGGCCGGTATCGCCGGACCGGCACGCTGCTGAACCGACACGGTTCGGCCGACACCGCCGAGCGGACCCCGGGACCGGCCACCGGACGGTACCGTCCTTCGGGGCAAGGAGATGGGACGGATCATCCGCGGAGGGAACGAACACGTGGCCTATCGGGCAGCGCACCACCGGATACGTCGAGCGGGGTGCGCTGCGATCGCGGCGCTGAGCGGGTTCTTCGTCTCCGCCGCGTGCGGATCGGTCACGCCGACCCAGGACGAGGCGCAGGCCGCGACGTCCACGACGTCGGTATCCCCTACCTCGTCGACGCCGCCCGACGCGCGTTTTCTGCGGGTGAAGGAGGCACTGGAGGCGTCCGGCCTGGTCGCCGACGTCACGGACGACACGGTGCTGGCGGTGGTGCGAGGGGTGTGCGACCAGTTGCGCGCGGGCGTGCCGGAGCACGACGTCCTCGTCACGCTCCGGCCGATCGCCGCCTACGCCGCGGGCGCCTCGGGTTCGCGCATGTCGGCGGACGACGCCGCCGCGCGCTATCTCGAAACCGCCCGCGAGGAGTACTGCTGATCCGTCAGCGGACCGTGTGCACTACCAGCACGTCGCACAGGGCCTTGCGGGCGACGTCCGAGGGGACGGAGCCGAGCAGCCGCCCGGTCAGCGTGTTGAGGCCGCGATTGCCGATGACGATGAGATCGGCTTCGACCTCCTCGACGAGCGTGAGGAGCGATTCGACAGGTGCACCGACGATGGGCCGCTCGGTGATCTTGCGGGCGCCGGCGACGGTTGCCTTCTCCCGTGCGGTGCGCAGGATCTCGTAGGTCGGTGCCGAGCCGGTGACCTGGTACGCCTCGTCGCGCAGCGCGTCGGCGGCCTGTGCGGTGTCCTTGGGGTCGGCCGGGTAGTAGGCGCAGGCGATCACCAGTTGGGCGCCTGCGTCGCCGGCCAGAGCAGCTGCCTTCTCCACGGCCCGATACGACGATTCGGAACCATCGGTTCCGACGACTATGGTCCGGTAGGCGCTCATTCATCCTCCATCGAGTGTGTGGTCCATCGACGCGGGCCGCCGATGCCGTCGTCGACGGAGGACACGCACGCTCCCCCGCCATACGCTGCGTCGACAGTAGCGGGATGGGCGGCCCGGGTGGGACGTTTGGGTCTCATCCCACAATCAGGTTTGATGTTACCGCGCGTCACCGTAACGCGGGCCGAACAGGCCGGCAGGGAATACCTCGGCGTCGACGAAGGCGTCGCGCCACGGCAACGCGAGGTCGAGCAAACGTTCCACCCCCTCCTCACCGAGCGCAGTCCACGGCGCGACCGCCAGGTCGTCGGTGAGATCCTCGACGAGTTCGCGGACCTCGAAGCCCTCACCGGTGAGCTCGCCGCGCTTGTCGAGCAGGCCGCGCCCGCGCAATCCCTTCTCGGCGTCCGCCCACTCGTCCCGCGACCAGCCCCGCAGCTTCCGGGCCGGATCGGTCGCGAACCCGATACCGGTCGCCGTATGGGTGACGAGCGCATCGAGCCCCGAAAGCCCTGCCGTCTGCAGCGCCGCGATATGACCGTCGCCGCGATACTCGCGCAGCAGGGTCAGGGCGTGCCACAGGCGCAGGTGCGCCTCCTCGGGCCAGGGCAGGTCGGCGTAGGCGGCGTAGAGCGGGCGACCGTCCGGGCCGGGAATCGCCCGCGCCGCGGTGGCCGCGAGGTCCGCCGCCTCGTTCATCTCCGCGGAGCCGAGTACGTCCTGCCCGAGGACCCGTCGATGGAGTGCGTCCAAAGCCCGCAACCGCGCCGCGATGATCGTGGCCGGCTCGGCCGTCTCCCACACTGCCGGGACGGCCGATGCCACCAGGCGGGGCGAGAAGCTGCAGAACGTCGCTGTCACGACCCCGGGGCCGACGGCACCCAGGGGTGCCGCGCGTCCACCGAAGTACTGCGCAGCCGGTCCGTCGACACCGAGCGCGGCGAGTTCGCCCGCGATGTCCGGCGCGAAGTAGACGACCAAGTGCAGCAGTTCGAGTGCGCGGGCAGCACGCCCGGCGGAAGAGGGATCCATGGGAGTGGACCCTACCGAATCTCCGGCGCCGATCGGGCCGGGCGACTACTTCAGACCCGCGGCGTCCATGCCGCGCAGCTCCTTCTTCAGATCGGAGATCTCGTCGCGAAGCCGTGCGGCCAGCTCGAACTGCAGGTCGCGGGCGGCCTGCATCATCTGGTCGGTGAGCTGCTGCACGAGATCGGCGAGCTCGGCGCGCGGCATCGTCGAGGTGTCGCGACCTTCCACGACACCGGAGCTGACGGCCCGTCCGGACTCGCCCTGGGCTCGGCGACCACGCGAAGCGTTGCGGCCGGAGCCGCCCACCTCGACGGCCTCGGTGTCCTCGGCCTCCTGATAGACCTGGTCGAGGATGTCGGCGATCTTCTTGCGCAGCGGTTTCGGATCGAGACCGTGTTCGGTGTTGTAGGCGATCTGCTTCTCGCGCCGCCGTTCGGTCTCCTCGATGGCCCGCGCCATCGAGTCGGTGATCTTGTCGGCGTACATGTGCACTTCGCCCGAGACGTTGCGGGCCGCGCGGCCGATGGTCTGGATCAGCGAGGTCGTCGACCGCAGGAAGCCTTCCTTGTCGGCGTCGAGGATCGCCACCAACGACACCTCGGGGAGGTCGAGACCCTCGCGGAGCAGGTTGATGCCGACGAGCACGTCGTATTCGCCCAGGCGCAGTTGTCGCAGCAGTTCGACGCGGCGCAGGGTGTCGATGTCGGAGTGCAGATAGCGCACCCGGATACCGAGTTCGAGCAGGTAGTCGGTGAGGTCCTCGGCCATCTTCTTGGTGAGGGTGGTGACGAGGACGCGTTCGTCGCGCTCGGCACGTTCGCGGATCTCGTGCACGAGATCGTCGATTTGTCCCTTGGTGGGCTTGACGACGACCTGCGGGTCGACGAGGCCGGTGGGCCGGATGACCTGCTCGACGAACTCGCCGCCGGTCTGTCCGAGCTCGTACGGGCCGGGGGTGGCCGACAGGTAGACCGTCTGCCCGATGCGGGCGGCGAACTCCTCCCAGGTCAGTGGCCGGTTGTCGACCGCCGACGGGAGACGGAAACCGAAGTCGACGAGGTTGCGCTTGCGCGACATGTCGCCCTCGTACATCGCGCCGATCTGCGGCACGGTGACGTGCGACTCGTCGATGACCAGGAGGAAGTCCTCCGGGAAGTAGTCGATGAGCGTCGCGGGCGCGGATCCGGCGGGGCGTCCGTCGATGTGGCGGGAGTAGTTCTCGATGCCGGAGCAGAAGCCGACCTGCCGGATCATCTCGATGTCGTACTGGGTGCGCATGCGCAGACGCTGCGCCTCGAGCAGCTTGCCGCGGTTCTCCAGATCGGCCAGGCGCTCCTCGAGCTCGGCCTCGATACTCGCGACGGCGCGTTCCATGCGCTCGGGACCGGCGACGTAGTGGGTGGCCGGGAAGATGCGCAGGGAGTCGACCTTGCGCACGACGTCGCCGGTGAGTGGGTGCAGGTAGTACAGCGCGTCGATCTCGTCGCCGAAGAACTCGATCCGCACGGCGAGTTCCTCGTAGGCGGGGATGATGTCGACGGTGTCGCCCTTGACGCGGAACGATCCGCGGGTGAACGCCATGTCGTTGCGGGCGTACTGGACGTCGACGAGCAGGCGCAGCAGCGCGTCGCGCGGCACCTCCACACCGACCTCGAGCTGGATGGACCGGTCGAGATAGGACTGCGGGGTACCGAGACCGTAGATGCACGAGACGGACGCGACCACCACGACGTCGCGGCGGGACAGCAGCGACGAGGTGGCGGAGTGCCGCAGCCGCTCGACGTCGTCGTTGATCGACGAGTCCTTCTCGATGTAGGTGTCGGTCTGCGCGATGTACGCCTCGGGCTGGTAGTAGTCGTAGTACGAGACGAAGTACTCGACTGCGTTGTTGGGCAACATGTCTCGCAGCTCGTTGGCGAGCTGCGCGGCCAGGGTCTTGTTGGGCGCCATCACGAGGGTGGGTCGCTGGACGCGTTCGATGAGCCACGCGGTGGTGGCGGACTTGCCGGTACCGGTGGCACCGAGCAGGACGACGTCCTTCTCCCCCGACTTCAGCCGGCGCTCGAGCTCGTCGATGGCGGCGGGCTGATCGCCCGCCGGTTCGTACTCGCTGACGACCTCGAAACGGGCCTCGGTGCGCTCGATCTCACCCACCGGCCGGAACTCGGAGTGTGCGACGACGGGATGCTCACTTGCGAACGCCATGGAATCCAGAGTAAGCGCTCCCACCGACACGCATCGCGATCCTGCATGCGGCGCGGTTCGCACGCTAGCGTGCATCCCGTGTCCGCGACCCCGCATCCCGTGAAGACCGAGATCTTCGACGTCGCCACGAAGACCAACATCGACCCCAAGGGCTTCGCGCGGGCTGTCGACGAGTACCGCGTCGAGGAGTGGGGGCTGTACATGGCGCGATCGTCCGACCACCCGCAGTTCCACTATCTCGAATCGTGGTTGCTGCCGGACCTGCGTCTGCGGGCCTCGATCTTCCATTTCACGCCGGGCAACGAACGCGACCAGGACCGGTACGTCGACGTCGGTGAGTTTCGGCGCGAGGGCGACGTCTGGTACTCCCACGACCACTATCTCGACCTGATCGTCCGCACGGGCCGCGACACGACGGTCGAGGACATCGACGAACTGGTGGTCGCGGTCACCGCCGGGATGATCGACGCGGCGGCGGCCGAGACGGCGATCGACACGGCACTGCGGGCGGTGGACGGCATCGCCGCGCACGGCCACGACCTCGACGCGTGGCTGCGGGAGCGGGGCGCGCCCGTCTCCTGGCGCTGACGCGCACCACCGCTGCGCAGGTGCCGTCACCTGCGCAGACAGCGGGGGCGCAGGAGCGAAAAAGTTACTGCCGCAAAGGACATGGTAATCTGCCCCGGCCGGCGAAGCAGTGCACCGAGAAGGCGACCATCGGGGCCGGCCCGGATCGCCCCTCCGCGTGCACATCACCCGACCGAGGACACCCCTCGCGCCGGCGGCGCGCGCCCGTGCAGCCCACGAGCGCCGACGAGAACGCCGCCGATCACTTCGTCGGCACACGCCCGGATCCGGGCGTGCCCTGCTGGAGCGGTATGCCGCGCCCGCCGGCCCGTGGCCGATCGGGCGCCCGACGCATGCCCACCGTCCGGCGGTGGATCGGACCGACGCCGCAGCGGAACCGACAGACAGGACGCGTGCAGCGCGCCCTGCGTTCCACTGCGCTCCGACGACCGCGGACGTGACGCGAACACGAAGGAGGTCGCAGTGAACGGCACCGAGCTCGTTCGGTTCAGCGCCGCGACGATCGTTGCCCTGCTCGTAATCTTCTACGGCGGAACGCTTCTCGTCTCCGCCCGAATCGGGAAGAAGGACGAGAACGCCGACGGCTACATGACCGCCGGCAACAAGGTCGGTTTCGGGGTGTCGGCGGCCAGCATGACCGCCACCTGGATCTGGGCGTCCTCGCTGTACGCCTCGGCGACCTCCGGATACACCTACGGCATCTCCGGCCCGATCCACTACGGGCTGTGGGGCGCGTTGATGATCCTGTTCATCTACCCCTTCGGGAAGCGCATCCGCGCGGTCGCCCCGAAAGCACACACCCTCGCCGAGGTCATGTTCGCCCGGCACGGGCGGTCGAGCCAGCTCATGCTGGCCGGTTCGAATCTCGTCGGCAGCCTCATCAGCCTGATGTCCAACTTCATCGCCGGCGGTGTGCTCATCTCGCTGATCTCGCCGTTCGGCTTCGTCCAGGGTGTCGTCTTCATCGCCGCCGGTGTGCTGCTCTACACCCTGTGGTCCGGCTTCCGAGCGTCCGTGCTCACCGACTTCATGCAGGTCGTGGCGATGCTCGGTGCGGTCGTTGTCATCATCCCGGCGGTCTTCTTCATCACCGGCTTCCCCGACGCGTTCGACGGTGGTTCCGGGAACCTCACCGACCAGCAGAGCGACTTCTTCTCCAGCGATGCCTTCCTGAACCAGGGCGCACCGTACATCGCCGCCGTGCTCGCGTACGCCATCGGCAACCAGACGATCGCGCAGCGCCTGTTCGCGGTGCGGGAGGATCTCATCAAGCCCACCTTCGTCACCGCGACGATCGGCTACGGCGCCACCGTCATCGGCGTCGGCATGTTCGGTGTGCTCGCGCTGTACCTGGGCATCGACCCGATGGACGGCGACGTCAACAACATCGTGCCGCAGATGGTGGCGTCCTTCCTGCCCACGGCTCTGGTCGTCGTGTTCTTCGTCATGATCATCGGTGCGCTGTCGTCCACGGCCGATTCCGACCTGTCGGCGCTGTCGTCGATCGTCATGGCCGACATCTACGGCCAGAACATCGCCGGCGGCACCCGCAATGCCGATCCCAAGCGGATGCTCTTCATCGGGCGCGCCACGATGGTCGTCGCGACCGCAGCCGCCGTGGCGTTCGCGAGCATGAGATTGAGCATCCTCGACCTGCTCGTGTTCGTCGGCGCGCTCTGGGGTGCGCTGGTCTTCCCCGTCATCGCGAGCTTCTACTGGCACAAGGTCACCAACAAGGCGTTCACGACGTCGGTGCTCGTCGCCCTGGCAGCGTTCCTGCCGGTGCGTTTCGGGTGGTTCCCGATGGACGGGGTGCTCGCCTGGACGGTGGACATCGCATCGGTCGTCGGTGTCGGCGTGATCGCGGGTCTGATGGCATTCGGCTTCTTCGGACTCCGGGCCGCACGCGTCATCGGTGTCGTCGCCGCGGGGGTCGTGGCGCCCTTCGCGCTCGGCTCGGTCCACGACTACGCCGTGCTCAGCGCCTCGCTCGTCGCCTACGCGGTCAGCACGGTCGTGTGCTGGGCGATGTCCGTGAACTCCGACGAGAACTTCGACTTCGAGGTCATCGCGCAGCGTGTCGGTGACTTCGACGTGGCTGCGGACGACGTGACACCCGAAACCGACCCTGACTCCCCGAACGCCCCTGACTCCCCGAACGTCCCTGCCTCGGCGAACGTCCCTGCCTCGGCGAAAACCCCTGGGTCCGAGACGGACGCCGCGGCGACCACTCCGGAGAAGGAGAACCGATGAGCACGCTCGCACTGACCGTCTACGTCCTGATCTGGCCCGTACTCGTCGCCGGTGTGCTGGCGGCGCTCTGCCGCGGTTTCTTCAAGGAGTGGCTGCAGGCCCGACGGGACGGCGAGGATCTGATCTGACCGTCACCGCAGGATTCCCTCCCGCACGGCTCGGAGGACCGCATTCGTGCGGTCCCGGGCGCCGAGCTCGAGCAGGATCGACGACACGTGGTTCTTCACGGTGCCCTCGGCCAGGAACAGCACGTCGGCGATCATGCGGTTGCCGAAGCCCTCGGCCATCAACCGCAGCACCTCGAGTTCACGTTCGGTCAACTCCTGCACGACCGGGGTGTCGTCGGGCTGTGGAGCGGAGCGGATCGCGCGCAGCAACCGGTCGGTGATCGAGGGGGCGACGAGCGTGCCACCCTCCTCGAGGGTCCGTACCGCACGGGCGAGTTGCTCGAGCGTGACGTCCTCGAGGAGATATCCCCGGGCTCCGGCACGTAGGGCCGCGAGCACGAGTTCGTCGTCGCCGAAGGTCGTGAGCACGAGCACCGGGACTTCGAGGCTGCGCTCGCGGAGACGGTCGATGGTCCACGAGCGGTACGTGGCCGAACTCTCGGGCTGCGGCCGGTGGGGAACGAGGCTCCCGAGAACGACTCGCTTCGTACGATGTCACAGCGCTTGGCCACCCAGTACGTGAAGTTCGTCCGCTCCGAGGAGATAGGCTTGGGCGAGAACTGATCTCGCGGTATTGTCGACGGGTGGTCGACGCTGCCCCCGACGGCGTCGACCACTTCGGGCCGCGAAACGTTCGTAACTCCGCCGCCCGTCGAACCGAGTCTCGAATGCGCATGTGGGGCAATGTGACTGCTCGGGATGGCGAGGGGGCTCGATGGACGAAGCCGAGTTGATCGAGCGGTGCCGGGCAGGCGATCGGGCAGCGTTCGCCGAACTCGTCGCACCGTCACGGGAACGCGTGTGGGCGGTCTGCGTCCGGATCACAGGAAACCGGCACGACGCCGAGGATGCACTGCAGGATGCGCTGATCGCGGCGTGGCAGAATCTCGGCAGATTCCGTGGCACAGCAGCATCCGGAACGTGGTTGTATCGCATCGCGAGCAATGCGGCGCTCGCTGTCGTGCGGACGCGACGTGGTGAGGTCCTCGACGAACGGCTCGGGGCGAATACGTCTCCGGGGAAACGCCTCTCGCCGAGAGCGTGGTCGACGGTGATGTGGTCCGGCGAGCTTTTCTCCTTCTCCCCGAACAGTTTCGGGTTGTCATCGTGTTGCGTGAGTATGCGCAGCTCGGTTACGCCGAGATCGCAACGCACCAGGGCGTGGGTGTGCAGACGGTGAAGAGCCGGATCAGGCGTGCCCGTATGCAACTCGCCGATCTACTGAGTCCGGCACTGCTCGGCGCCGAAGAGGTTGCCCTCCGACCGACGGTCGGGTACGCCGACACGGAGGGCACCGAACCGCCGAGGACAACCCGGAAGGATGAGCAATGACGCAGAGCGAACCGATTTCGTTGCCCCCGTCGAGGGAATCGATGAGAACGATATCGAGCACCCCGCCATCGACGACCTGCCGATCGAACAACTCGATGATCACGGCAACGACGAGCTGCCGAAGCCGGAATTCGTCGTCGACGCAACCGATCCCGACTCGAGGTAGCCGGCCCTGCAGAGATCCGGCCCGCATCATCGCAGTCCCATCCCGGTCGATCCGAGATCGGCGACCACCTCGTGCAGTGGTCGCCCGACCGGACCGACCGCCAGTAGACCTCGGATCGTCGCCGTGAGGACCATCGTCGAGAATCCTTCGTGGTCGAATTCCGGAAGGTCGCGATGGGCCTCACCCAAGCGTTCGTCGGCGCTCAGCCGTTCGGCGACGTCGTCGCGTTGCTGCCGGAGCCCCGAGATACGCTCGAGCTGCGCTTCCTCGGCGACCGCGAAGTTGATCGCGGCGCTCGCCACCGCACTCGCCAGTGCGACCGCGACGTCGGGTGTGTACCCGCGGCGCACGAGAGCCTCGACCTCGCTCACCATCAGCCGCTGCCCCGCTTCCCCACGCGGGAAGAGGGTCTGCATGTAGGTTCCCAGGCCCGCATGGGCAAGGACGAACGCGCGTAGCTGCAGACCGAACGACAGCAGGTGCCGTTCGATGTCGTGCTCCGAATCGTCATGCAGAACGAGATCGCCGAGCAGACTCTCCCCCACGACGAGTTCGAGTCCCCAGCGACCGTCCACGTGGCGGTACAGCGCCGTTGTGGAGACGCCGAGTTCCGCGGCGACAGCGTTGAGGCTCAACTGTCGCAGCCCGATCGCTCGACCGACACGGATGATGTCCTCCATGTCGATCTTGCGTACACGTCTGCGGACGCCGGCCACCCCGCTCGTTCCTCCGGTCACCTTGAGTTAGACCCCATAACTTAAGGAACTATAGGTGTCGCTTCAGGGAACGACAAGTCGCCGATTCGTTCTCGGCGGGCTGCACCGGGCGAACGGCCCGGCGGCCGAGCTTCGCTCTCGCCGCGAACCTGCTCAGCGCGCATCCGCCGGCGGACGACCGAACCGGTCCGCGACGTCGGGGCTCACCCCAGGTGACGTCCGAGCAGTTCCCGGAAGGACGGCCCGTCCGTGCGGACCGCGTTTCCCGACACGCGCGGCCGTCCGGCGGGCACGGCGTCCGAGAACCCGCGGGGTGATCCCGTGCTGCGGGTGATCTGCTCGGCGAGTTCGTCCGCCGCCCTGCCGATCCGCCCCTTCAGTGCCGTGGCCGCCTCGCCTGTTCCGAAGTCGTCGGTGGTGGCGAAGACGCCGGTGGGCACGACGAGCGCACGCAGATAGCTCAGCAGCGGGCGCATCGCATGGTCGAGGACCAGTGAGTGTCGGGCGCTACCCGCGGTCGCGGCGAGCAACGTGGGCACACCGGTGAGCGTGTCCGGATCGAGCGCGTCGAAGAACATCTTGAACAGACCCGAGTAACCGGCGGCGAAAACCGGGCTCACCGCGATCAGACCGTCGGCGGTCGCGAGTTGTTCACGGGCTCGTGCGACCGCTGCGGTAGGGACACCGGCGGTGAAGGTGGTGGCCAGATCCATCGCGAGGCTGCGTAATTCGATGACCTCGGTTTCCGCGTCGTCTCCGCGCGTGCCGACCGCGACACGAGTGGCCTCGGCGATGCGGTCGGCGAGCAGACGGGTGGTGGACGGCTCGGCCAGGCCACCGCTGACGACGACGATACGGCGGGTCATCGGGCGTCCACCTCTTCCGGCACGAGGTCGACGCGGGCCGGGATCACCTGACGGTGCGCCGAGTCGGCTCCCTGCGCGGCGAGCGTGCTGTGTGTGGGCGGGTCGGACGGCACGTGGGCGGGGCGGCGGCGTTCGAATTCCGCTCGCAGTACCGGCACGACCTCCCGGCCGAGGATCTCGATCTGCTCGAGCACGACGTCGAGCGGCAGGCCGGCGTGGTCCATGAGGAACAGCTGACGCTGATAGTCGCCGGCGTAGTCGGCGAAACCGAGCGTGCGTTCGACGACCTGCTCGGGTGTGCCGACGGTCAGCGGTGTCATCGTCGAGAAATCCTCGAGCGACGGGCCGTGGCCGTAGACGGGGGCGTTGTCGAAATAGGGACGGAAGATCCGTTTCGCCTCGGCCTCGGTCTCCGCCATGAACACCTGGCCACCGAGCCCGACGACGGCCTGGTCTGCGGCACCGTGACCGTACTGCTCGAACCGCTGCCGGTAGAGAGCGATCATCTGCTGGATGTGTTCCTTGTTCCAGAAGATGTTGTTGTGGAAGAAGCCGTCGCCGTAGAAGGCGGCCTGTTCCGCGATCTCGGACGAACGGATGGAACCGTGCCAGACGAAGGGCGGGGTGTCGTCGAGCGGCCACGGGGTGGAGGTGTAGCCGTGCAGCGGTGTGCGGAACTTGCCCTCCCAGTCGACGACGCGTTCGCGCCAGAGCCGTCGCAGCAGGTGGTAGTTCTCGATGGCGAGCGGGATGCCCTGCCGGATGTCCTTGCCGAACCACGGGTAGACCGGTCCGGTGTTCCCGCGTCCCATCATGAGGTCGACGCGGCCGCCGGACAGGTGCTGGAGCATCGCGAAGTCCTCGGCGATCTTCACCGGGTCGTTGGTGGTGATGAGGGTGGTCGCGGTCGAGAGGATGAGCTTCTCGGTCCTCGCGGCGATCCAGCCGAGCATCGTCGTCGGCGAGGACGGGACGAAGGGGGGATTGTGGTGCTCGCCGGACGCGAAGACGTCCAGGCCCACCTCCTCGGCCTTCAGCGCGATCTTCGTCATCGCGACGATGCGCTCATGTTCGGTGGGGACCCGGCCCGTCGTGGGGTCGCGCGTGACGTCGCCGATGGTGAAGATGCCGAACTGCACGGTCGAACCTCCGTCAAGTAGTTGAACTGTCAACTATTCTAACGGGCGGGTCGCCCGGAAGATTCCCGGGCGGGTCTCCGCCCGGGATCCGGACCCCCTAGGCCGACCAGCCGGTGCTCTCGGCCCACTCCCACGCGCGGTGATGCGCCCGGTCGAACCACGGCGCCTTGAGCGCTGCGTAGGTGGCCGCCGCCTCGGCACGATCCGTCTTCTGCGACGCCCCGACTGCGGCATCGGCCTTGAGGTCGGCGTACTCGCGCTTCGCGGTGTCGACCGCGGACAGCCAGTCGCGCAGTAGCAACGCGAACTGCTGGGCGGGCCAGCCGTCCACCCGGACCGCCACCCGCGCCGGACGGCCGGGATCGGCGCTGCCGTGCAACCGCATCTCCCACACCGCCGGGTCGGTCTCTCCCCCGGCCCCGTAGGACGGTTTCGGATCGTCGGTCACCACATGGTCGATGCGCGGGAAGCCCGCAGCAGCCAAGGCGGGTGCGAGCGCATCGGCTGCCGCGAGATCGCCGACGGTGATCTGCAGGTCGATGACGTCGACGGCGGCCAGACCGGGCACCGCGGTGGAGCCCACGTGGTCGATACGCTTCGCCGCGCCCCCGGCTGCGAGGGCCAGCCGGGCGACGAGCCGCTGCGCCTGCCGATGCCATTCCTCGCGCGCGGGCACGAGAACCGGATCCGCCTCGACCACCACACCGGTGCGCAGATTTCTCTCGAACGGCACCAGGCGATCGTTCCACAGCGTCCGGACCTGCTCGACCAGCACCTGCTGATCACCGGTGTTGTCGAGCCACACATCGGCGACCTCGCGCCGTTGTTCCTCCGTCGCCTGCGCCGCGATCCGCGCGCGGGCGTCCGCCTCGGGCATGCCGCGCAGTTCGACGAGACGCCGGATCCGCTCCGTCTCGTCGGCGTGCACGACGGCGACGAGGTGGAAGGCCGGCGCCATCCCGCCCTCGACGAGCAACGGGATGTCCTGCACGACCACCGCGTCGTCGGGCGCAGCGGCGACCAGCTCGGCGGTACGGCGCCCGACCCGGGGATGGGTGATGGCGTTGAGAACCGCGCGGGCATCGTCGCTGGCGAACGCCTTCGCCGCGAGGGCAGGGCGGTCGAGGGTGCCGTCGGACTGCAGGATGTCCTCGCCGAAGGCGTCGACGAGCTCGGCGAGTCCCTCGGAGCCGGGAGCGACGATCTCCCGGGCGACGACATCGGAGTCGACGATCACCGCCCCGAGTTCGACGAGCTCCTTGGCGACGGTCGACTTGCCCGCGCCGATTCCTCCGGTCAACCCCATTCGCAGCACGCTGCCCAGTCTCGCATCACCGCGTCGCCGGGGCACCTTCGCGGTCCCTACGACGCCTCGCGCATCGTCAGCCCCGACAACGCCACGACATATTCGCCCGCCTGTTCGTCGAAGTCGACGGTGTACACCGTCGGGTAGTAGCCGGTCCGTTGGTACGACGACGGTTGTTTCACGACCTCCCGCAGGGACGGCTTCGCCGCCAGCCACTCCCGCGTCATCATCGGCTCGATGAAGATGAACTCCCCGTCCCACGACCCGTTGAGCAGCACCTCGGTGAACTCGAAGGATCCGGGGATCACGCCGTCGGCAGCGTCCGTCCAGTGCATGCCCATGAACGGCACAGTGTTCTCGACCGGCGGACCGGGCGGTGGGATGTACCCCTCCGGAACGTATTCGGGGTCGGGGAGCCGCGCCGCGCGCTCCGCGAAATCGGGCGCGCCCGGGTCCACCTCGCGGTCGGCGTCCGTCGTGTAGAAGTGCATGTCGAAATGGGGCGCGCCGTAGAGGATCTCCGGATCGTGCCCGTTCGGGTTCCAGTCCAGCATCACGTGGTCGAAACCGGTGTCCGGGGCGCCGGCGGGAAGATCCAGCATGAGCATCGTCATCTCGGCGTCCGGGCCGTCGGGAAGGCCGGTGAGCACGGACTCGGACATCCGGATACCGACCTCACGCGGCCTACCCTCGTGATCGACGACGACGTAGGTGCGGGAGATGCCCTCCCCCAGTTCGCTTTCCGGTCCGTAGAGGGTGGTGACACCGTGATGGTGTCCCGCGGTCTCTGCGCCCTCGGCGGTCGGGACGGATCCGTCGCCGCAACCCGTCAGGGCGAGAACGGCGCAGGTGGAGAGGGCGAGTGCGGTGATCGATCGAGAAGTTCGCATTGCCTGCCTTGTGGGAGTGGAGGGGCTCGGGGCGGGAGGTGTCGGTCTCATCGGGGCCGGCGAACGACCTGCCCGACGCGCAGCACGCCGTGGGTGTCGTGCTCGTCGGCGAGGGCGCCGAGCCAGTGCGCGGTGTCGTCGTCGTAGGTGCGCGCGATGCGGTCCGGATCCGAGGTGGCCGTGAAGTTGGGCAGCGAGGTGCCCGTGGTCCACGGCGCCAGCGCCCGGTCGATCACGTGGGTGTGTGCGACGACGGCGTCTGCCGAGGGTGGCGCGAGCACACCGATGACGAAGAGGGTGAAAGCGGCGTCGCGGTGGCAGAAGGCGCTGCGATGCCGCGGTTCGCGTGCCAGGGCTCCGCCGAGGAGCCGTACCTCGACGATGGTCTGCGGCGAGTGCGAGCCCGGTCCCGCCACCGAGAGCAACGCGTCGATCGCGTCGTGCGTCAGTTCGCGGGTCAGCGCACTGTGTTCGTGGGTCGGCATCGGGTCGACCGGGTCGGCGTGCACCGCTCCCAGTGCCGCGTACGGCAGGGTGGCGATGCCGTCGAGGATCGGCGCCGCGACCGTGCGCAGCGCACCGAGGATCGCCTCGGACTCGGCTTCGCCGGCGACGCTCGCGAAGCGGACGGCCACGGTCGCGCGGCCGGCCAGCGGTTCCGGGACTCCCGGCAGCGGCGGCAGTTGCAGGAAGGCCAGCGAGGTCGAACTGTGCTCGGGCAGGTCGGCGCACAGGTCGAGCCAGGCGTGCGCCACCGTGGCCGCGTCGGCGCCGTCGAAATACAGCGCCCCACCGTAGAAGTGCGGCAGGGGCATGAGGTCGATCTCCACCGCGGTGACGATGCCGAGGGTCGCCTTGCCACCGCGCAGGCCCCAGAACAGTTCGGCGTGCTGCTCGGGAGTCACCCGGAGCAGGTCTCCGTCACCGGTGACGAGATCGAAGGCGCGCACGTGGTCGGAGGACAGTCCGTAGGTGCGGACCAGCGGTCCGATTCCCCCGCCGGTCAGGAAACCGGCGACGCCGACGTGGGGTGACGATCCCGCGAGCGGGGCCAGACCGTGGGGTGCGGCCGCGTCGACGACCTGCTGCCACACCAGGCCGGCTCCGAGACGGGCGGTGCGAGTGTCGGGGTCGATCAGGCATTCGGTGAGGCGGCCGGTGTGCACGAGCAGCACATCGTCGCCGAGGGGCACGGCGCCGTGCCCGGTGCGCTGTACGGCCACCTTCAGGCCGTGTTCGCCCGCGAACCGGACGGTGGCGCTGACGTCGAGGGCGTTCTCGACCGCGATCACCGCGCGGGGACGGACCGGGACCGCCACGTTCCACGGGGTCGCGGCGTCGTAGCCGGGTTCGCCCGGCAGGGAGATCGATCCGGTGACCGCGGTGCGGAGGGCGTCGAGTGGGTCGGTGCCGACGGTGGGCGTCCGGAGGTTCATGTGCACTTCCTTTCGTCGCACGGGATGAGGTGCGACGAAAGAGTGCCGGGACCGGCTTGGCGGCTTCTTGCGGCGACGTGGGGGCGTCGTCCAAGTGTCCGCCAAGAACCGGTCAGGTGGGGATCGAGCGGGCGTGGGCGGCGAGGCCGAGCATGCCGGTGCGGGTGGCTTCGTCGGCGATCGCGACGATGTCCCGGCTGCGTTCGGGCGAGACCGGGCGCAGTTGGGCGCGCAGCAGACGGCACCGCAGCAGTGTCGGTGGGCTCGATGTGCGGGTCGCGAGGTCCTCGGCCCGGTCCAGCAGCACTGCGGCGTCGTCGGTGCGTCCGAGCAGTGCGTGCAGGCGCGCGCAGACCTCCGCCACCGAGCCGATCACCCCGACCTGTCCCACCGTCGCGATGCGATCGGTGAACGGATCGAGGAGCTCGAGGAACATCTCGGCGTAGTCGACGAGGGCGAGGTCGGCGACGACGCGCGCGATGAGTGTGCGGTGACCGAGCGTCGTCCAGGTGAAGGGTGCTCCCTTGGCTACCCACTGTTCGATGTCGCGGATCACCGCCGCGGTGTCCCGGCGGGCGCCGACGATGGCGATGCTCCAGGAGTCCGGTTCGACGGTGCCGGGATCCGCGTCGGCGAGGGTGCCGTACTCCCACTCGAGGGTATTGGTGGCGAGATCGGAACTGCCCGCCGTGTACAGCTCGGTCTGCAGGTGGAACTGTGTGGCGGTGTCGTAGTGGCGCCGGGTCTCGGCGAAGTCGCCGTGCCACGCCGCGAGGGTCGCCTCCATCCATCGCAGCTGTACGCGCAGCACAGGCAGACGCAGCAGGTCGCAGCCGGCGATGCCCCGGCGGACGTGGAACGTGGCGGCGTCGACGTCCCCGAGGTTCATCTGCGTCATGCTCGCGACGGCGTGGGCGATCACCTCGTCGAACCGCGCCTGCTGGTGCGGAAGCGCGAGAAGTTCGTCGGTGAGACGGGCGGATTCGTGACTGTGTGTCGCGACCCCCGAGTAGAGGAGGATGCGGCCCAGCAACGCGTCGGCGACGACGTCCGGGTCGGCGAGTTCGCGTGCGATCTCCAGCGCGGTGCGGCTCATCCCGTCGGGGACGGACGAATCGGGGTGATAGCAACTGCCCACGGCGAGCGCCGCGAGCACCCGGGCATGCGCCGCGCGGTCGGTCGCGACGAACGGTTCGAGTGCGGCGAGGCGGTCGAGGACCGGTCCCGGATCCTTACCGTAGGACACCCACGGCCACGCGCCGGCCGCGCGCAGCAGCGCTGCAGCCAGGCGCCCGGCCGTCGACGTGCGGCCGTCGCGGACCGCGTCGAGCAGACCGGCGTCGACGACATCGAGTACGGTCTGGCCGCGACCCGCCCGGGCGAGTGCCTCGACGCGCGCGACGAGCAGATCGTCGCGGTCGCCCGGGGATCGTTCCGCGGCGGGCAGCAGGTCGAAGGCCCGGACGGCATCGTCCCACCAGCGTGCCGCCTCCTCCGAGTTCCACCTCTCGGTGGCCTCGCGGGCGGCGGTGACGCAGGCGTCGAACACGATGCGAGGGTCGACGAGCGGTAGTGCCGCCATGAGGTGCCGGGCTCGTCTGCCGGCACGATCCGGGTCGGAGGAGTCCGCCAGGACCTCCGCGACGCGTGCGTGCATGCGTTGGCGGCGGATGGCGGGAATCGCCGCGAGGACCTCGTCGCGGAGCAGTCCGTGGGCAAAGGCGTACCCCCGCAATCCGGGATCGGCGACGATGATGCGTTCGTCGGCGGCGTCGTCGAGGTAGTCGGCGAGGGTGTCGGGATCGAGGCGGGTCGCACCGGCGAGGATGTCCATCTCGATGGTGTCGCCGACGACCGCGGCCACTCGGAGCACCTGCAGGACGGCGGGTTCCACCGCGGCGAGCCGCCGCGCGAGGACCGAGCGGACCGCCATGGGGATGCCCCCGTCGAGGCGTTCGTCCCGGGGAAGACGTGCGTATTCGGACACGAACAGCGGGTTACCGCCGGTCCGTTCGGCGAGCAGGCGGGCCTCGTCGGCGTCGAGCGGTGCGCCGCTCACATGTCCCGCCAGGGCGGCGACCTCGGATTCGGCGAGCGCCGGGACGTCGACGTGCCGGTTGCCTTCACCGTGCAGCACGGCGTCCACGAAGCGCTGGACGGTGGGGGTCGTCTCCGAGTCGCGGAGTGTGCACACGAACCAGACGCCCCGCTTGTGCAGGACTCCCACGAGGTACAGCAGGCAACGTAGGGAGGTCGGGTCGGCCCATTGGATGTCGTCGAGCACGATCGTGAGCGCGGGAGTGTGCGCCGCGGCCGTTTCGACGACGCCCAGAATCCGCTCGTAGACCGCGAAGCGCGCTTCGTCGGATTCCACTCCGGTGGGCGGGATCAGGGTGGTGTCGGCGTCGACGCCGAGTTCGCGCAGGATGCGCCGGATCGGCCACCAGGCGGGCGCTCCGTCGTCCTCGAGACACCGCGCCCACACGGTGGTCCCGCCGATCGCGGCGGTCCTGGCGTCGCATTCCTCGGCGAGGCGGGTCTTGCCGATGCCGGCGGGTCCGGTGAGGACGACCCACCGGGTCGCGCCGGAGCGGACCTCGTCGAGCATGCGGTCGAGGGTTCCGGTCTCGGAGGTGCGCCCGACGAAGATGCGTCCGGGGCCCGGCGCCGGGGTGGGCGCGGGGACGGCGGGCGCGGCCGGTGCCGGAACCTCCTCCGCGCCCGTCCATCCCGGGGTGCGGGGCCACGCCGCGAGTCCCGGTTCGTGCCGGAGGATCGCGCCCTGCAGGTCGGTGAGTTCGGTGCCGGGCCGCAGCCCCAGCTCGGCGTCCAGTCTCGTCTCGTGGACGCGGAACTGTTCGAGTGCTTCCGACGAACGCCCCGCTCGGTGCAGGGCGAGCATGCGCAGCCAGCAGGTGCGGTCGCGGAACGGGAACTCGCTGCACAGTTCGGTGGCGTCGACGAGGGCGGGAGCGAGGCGACCGAGGGCGAGCAGCGCGGTGATCCGGGTCTCACGGCATTCGGTACGTACCTCGTCGAAGGATGCCGCCGCGACCTCCACCCAGTGTTCGTCGCGCAGGTCCTCGAGGAGATGCCCCCGCACCGAGTCGAGGGCACGGTCGGCGGTGTCGAGTGCGAGCTCCCATTCCCCGTTCTCGGCGTGCCGACGGGCGGCCTCGGCGTCGTCGAGGAAGCGGGCCAGGTCGACCGACTCGGCCGGGATGTCGAGGACGTAGCCGGGAGGTTGGCGCACGATCGGGGAGGCCGCACCGCTCTCCCCTCTCAGCACCCTGCGCAGATTGGAGATGTACGCCTGGATGCTCGCCATCGCGCTGGCGGGCGCGTCGTCCTGCCACAGGGCGTCGATCAGCCGGTCGGTGGAGACCACCCGCCCCCGGTTGAGCAGCAGGACGGCGAAGACCGCTCGCTGCTTGCGCGGACCCAGATCGACCTGCGACTCCGACGAGGGCCCCGCCGGGTCACTCGTCGACGCGACCCGAACCACCTCCAGCGGTCCGAGCAGTCGGTACATCATGTGGTGAGCCCCCTCGACCCCGGCCGAACTATGCGATCGTTGCAGTGTAAGGACAGTTTTCGCCGGGTGCGCGGCGACTTCTCATCCCGTCACGGCCGGGAATTCGACCGTGTCGCCCTCGGTGTCCCCGAACGCAGGTACGGTCTGCCGCCGGGTGCGCAGGCAGGCCACACACACCACCGCTCCGAGGGCCGCGACGACCGCCGCCGCCACGAGCGCCCCCTGCAGGCCGGCCACGAAGTCCTGCGGTGACCCGCCGGGCAGCAGCGACTCGGCGGGCAGGAACACCCCGAGCACCGCGACGCCGACGGCGATGCCGGTCTGACGGAACGCGTCGTTGATACCGGCCGCGAGACCGGAATGATCCGCGGTGCTCTCCCCGAGGACGATCCCGCTCATCACCGGGTTGAAGACACCCGCGGCCGCGCAGGCCACCACGAGTCCCGGCAGCAGGACATACTTCGAGCTGTCCGCCTCGGCGACCGTCATCATGAGCAACCCGACGGCGACGAGCGCCAGCGAGCACGACAACGAGACCCACGCGGGGACGACACGATCGAGTTTCGCCGTCGTACCGGCGACGACGAACATGGCGACGGTC
This sequence comes from Rhodococcus sp. 2G, assembly GCF_001886355.1. Classification (NCBI taxonomy): domain Bacteria; kingdom Bacillati; phylum Actinomycetota; class Actinomycetes; order Mycobacteriales; family Nocardiaceae; genus Rhodococcus; species Rhodococcus sp. 2G. The sequence goes on from NZ_CP018063.1 coordinate 2,111,545, forward strand.
GCGGGCAGGTACACCAACCCCGCCTGCACCGGCGACAACAGCAGGACGTTCTGCAGGTACAGGGTGGTGTAGACGAACACCGCGAACAACGACGCCGAGATGGCGAAGGCCGCGACCTGCGCTCCGGCGAAGGCCCGGTTGGCGAGCAGATGTGGCGGCAACATCGGTTCGGCGGTGCGCATCTCGTGCACGACGAAGGCGACGAGGGCACCGGCAGCGACGACGAACGCGAGCACCGGCTGGGCATCGGACCACCCGATCTCGTGGCCGCGCAGCACGGCGAACACGAGCGCCGCCAGTCCCACCGCGGCCAGGAACTGCCCCGGCACATCGGCGCCGCGCGGGCGGGGATCCCGCGATTCGGGCACCCAGCGCAGGGACAGGAGCAGGGTCACGAGACCGATCGGCACGTTGACGAAGAAGATCGCGCGCCAGTCCAGCAGTTCGGTGAGCAGACCTCCGACGAGCGGACCGACCGCGAAGGCGCCGCCGATGGTCGCGCCGTAGGCGGCCAGGGCCGACGCCCGTGCCGGCCCCCGGTCGAAGACGTCGGCGAGGAGGGCGAGCGAGCAGGCGAACAGGACCGCCCCACCGATGCCTTGCACTGCCCGGGCGAGATCGAGGACCCAGATCGTCGGTGCGAGGGCGCACAGGAGCGAGGCGCCCGTGAACCAGACGAGGCCGACGACGAACACTTGGCGGCGGCCGCGACGATCGGCCCACGACCCGGCGCCGAGGACGGCTGTGGCCAGGGCGAGGGTGTAGGCGTCGATCACCCACTGCAGTGAACTGACGCCCGCGTCGAGGTCGACGGCGATCGACGGCAGTGCGGTGTTGACGACGGCGATGTCGAGCATGAGCATCGCCGTCGTCACGCACACCACCAGCAGCGTGATCCGTTTCGTCGCGGTACTTCTCGCGGGGGTCGGTGTGGTCATCGAGAATCCTTCCGTGTCGAGGTGTGTGGACCTCGGACACGGTGCGCCGCGTCGCTTGGGACGAACCGGGTGTACTTCTTGGACGGCCGAGAGAACCGTCGACGTCTCCCCTCGGAGGGGCGCCGGGGATCACACATCGATCACGGCGGGGTCACGAGGCGGTCGCAACGCCGCTCGGAAACTGGACACACCCCCTTCTACCTGGGGTAAATGCGGAGAATTCGACCGACTGTCCGATATCGTCGTTGCGAAGCATCCGTCCCGGCTCGTCCGGAGCATTCGAGAAGGCAGGCCATGCGATCCTCCACCTCAACCACAGGTCGGCATCGCCTCGGCATGGAAAACGGTGTTCACTGCATCCTCATCCCCGAGGTCGCTGCCGCCCTCGCCGAGCACCGGCGGAACTGGTTCACCGCGCTGCTGACGAACGCGCGCCACAGCCACGCCGCGATGCGCAAGCGAGCGACGGCCCTACCCGCGCAGTGGGCCACTCCCGCCGTGGGATGAGCTCGCCGTGAGTTGAGCACCTGCTATCGACGACACACGAAGACCGGCCCCCTCCGATTCGGAGGGGGCCGGTCCCGTTGCGGCCCGGGAGCCCTTGTGCCACAGCAACAATGACCCCCCGGAACGCGCGGACGACCCCGCACCGAACAGTGCGGGGTCGTCCGTCGAAGCGCTGTATCAGGCGTTACCCGACAGCTTCTCGCGCAGAGCGGCGAGCTGGGCGTCGCTCGCGAGCGATCCACCGGTGGCCTCCGGAGCCGCCTCGGCACCCGACTCGGAGGAGTAGTTGCTACCGGACACGCCGGCCGCAGCCTCGGCGGCCTCGTCGGCAGCCATCTTCTCGATCTGAGCGGTGTGCATCTTGTGGCGACGCTCGGCCTCCGCGTAGCGGGACTCCCACTCCTCACGCTGCTTCTCGTAGCCCTCGAGCCATTCGTTGGTCTCGGGATCGAAGCCCTCGGGGAAGATGTAGTTGCCCTGCTCGTCGTAGCTGTCGGCCATGCCGTACTTCGACGGGTCGAACTCGGCCGTGTAGTCCTCGTTCGCCTGCTTCAGCGACAGCGAGATACGACGACGCTCGAGGTCGATGTCGATGACCTTGACCATCGCGTCGTCGCCGACAGCGACGACCTGGTCCGGGACCTCGACGTGGCGCTCGGCCAGCTCGGAAATGTGGACGAGGCCCTCGATGCCCTCCTCGACGCGGACGAACGCGCCGAACGGAACGAGCTTGGTGACCTTACCCGGCACGATCTGACCGATCGCGTGGGTGCGGGCGAACTGACGCCACGGATCTTCCTGCGTCGCCTTGAGCGACAGGGAGACGCGCTCGCGGTCGAGATCGACGTCGAGAACCTCGACGGTGACCTCGGTGCCGACCTCGACGACCTCGGACGGGTGATCGATGTGCTTCCAGGACAGCTCGGAGACGTGCACGAGGCCGTCGACACCGCCGAGATCGACGAAGGCGCCGAAATTGACGATGGAGGACACGACGCCCTTGCGGACCTGGCCCTTCTGGAGCTGGTGCAGGAACTCGCTGCGAACCTCGGACTGGGTCTGCTCGAGCCATGCGCGGCGCGACAGGACCACGTTGTTGCGGTTCTTGTCGAGCTCGATGATCTTGGCCTCGATCTCCTTGCCGACGTAAGGCTGGAGGTCGCGGACGCGCCGCATCTCGACGAGCGACGCGGGCAGGAAGCCACGCAGGCCGATGTCGAGGATCAGGCCGCCCTTGACGACCTCGATGACGGTGCCCTTGACGGCCTCGTCCTTCTCCTTGAGCTCCTCGATCGTGCCCCAGGCGCGCTCGTACTGAGCACGCTTCTTGGACAGGATCAGACGGCCTTCCTTGTCCTCCTTGGTGAGAACAAGAGCCTCGACCTCATCGCCCACCGACACGACCTCGTTGGGGTCGACATCGTGCTTGATGGAGAGCTCGCGGGACGGGATGACGCCTTCGGTCTTGTAACCGATGTCGAGCAGCACCTCGTCGCGATCGACCTTGACGATGGTGCCCTCGACGATGTCGCCATCGTTGAAGTACTTGATCGTGGCGTCGATGGCGGCGAGGAAATCCTCGGCGGAGCCGATGTCGTTGACGGCTACCTGCGGCGAGGTGACGGTGGTGGAGGCCATGTGTTGAGTTGCTCCGGACGGGTTGATAGTCGGTTGGTCAAATTCGGTCGGGCACGTGAAACACCCACTGCGATACGGCGATGTGCGAGTCACGGCGAGTTCCTCGTTCGAGCCTGGGGCCGAACTGCGGACACTCGCGATCACCAGGCTACGCGCTTCGAGGGGACCCGGGCAAACCGATATCGGGACCGCTCCCCCGCACCCGATAGGCTCACACCCATGCCGGGCTCCGCGAACCCCCCTTTTCCAGACCTTTCGGGCGTCCCGGAGGGAACCGACGACGAGGCCGCGCGGCACGCGGACGCCGAGACGATCCTCGGCGAGACCCGACCCACCCGGACCCGCCTCGGCTCCCTCGAGAGCGAACGCGCGAACCGGGTCTGGTGGGACGCCGACACCGACGACTACCACCGCACGCACGGCGAGTTCCTGGGCGTGGACTCGGCCGCCGGGGAGTTCGTGTGGTGCCCGGAGGGCCTGCACGAGGGCGATGTGCAGTTGCTCGGCCCGGTTGCCGGACGCGACGTCCTCGAACTCGGGTGCGGTTCGGCGCCGTGCGCCCGCTGGATCGCCGGGCAGGGTGCCCGGGCGGTCGGGCTGGACATCTCCATGGGGATGCTGCAGCGCGGACGCGCGGCGATGACCGGTTCCGGCCCGACGGTTCCGCTCGTACAGGCCGGCGCCGAGAACCTGCCGTTCGCCGACGGAAGCTTCGACATCGTGTGCTCGGCGTTCGGCGCGGTGCCCTTCGTCGCCGATTCCGCCCGGGTGATGCGCGAAGTGGCGCGGGTGCTGCGACCCGGCGGACGGTGGGTGTTCTCCGTGAACCACCCGATGCGGTGGATCTTCCCCGACGATCCGGGCGAACAGGGCCTGGTCGCGATGTTCCCGTATTTCGACCGGACCCCCTACGTCGAGGTGGACGCGACGGGCCGGCCGACCTACGCCGAGCACCACCGCACCGTGGGCGACCGGGTGCGCGAACTCGTCGCCGCCGGCCTCGAGGTCTACGACATCGTCGAACCCGAGTGGCCCGAGCATCTCGACCGCGAGTGGGGACAGTGGAGCCCGCTGCGCGGTTCGATCTTCCCGGGCACCGCCATCTTCTGCAGCCGCAAACCCACCTGATCCCGACTCACAGCAGCCGGGACAGAAACTCCCGGGTCCGGCTCTCCTTCGGGTCGGCCAGCACCTGGCGGGGATCACCGGCCTCGACGACCACGCCGCTGTCCATGAACACGAGCTGATCGGCGACCTCCCGCGCGAAGCCCATCTCGTGCGTGACGACGACCATCGTCATGCCGCCGTCGGCGAGATCGCGCATCACCGCGAGCACCTCGCCGACGAGTTCGGGGTCGAGGGCCGAGGTGGGCTCGTCGAACAGCATGAGCTTGGGATCCATGGCGAGCGCGCGGGCGATCGCGACGCGCTGCTGCTGGCCGCCCGAGAGCTGCGCGGGATAGGCGTCGACCTTGTCGGCCAGCCCGACCCGCGCGAGCAGGTCCCGGGCCTTCTCCACCGCCTCGTCACGCTTGAGCTTCTTCACGAGGATCGGCGCCTCGATGATGTTCTCGAGCACGGTGCGGTGCGGGAACAGGTTGAAGTGCTGGAACACCATGCCGATGTCGCGGCGCTGCTTCGCGGCGGCCCGCGGGTGCAGTTCGTACAGTTTCGAACCCCGTTCGGCGTAACCGACGAGATCGCCGTCGACGTACAGGCGACCGGCGTCGACGCGTTCGAGGTGGTTGATGCACCGCAGGAAGGTCGACTTGCCGGATCCGGACGGACCGATCAGGCAGGTCACCTGGCCGCGCCCCACCTCGAGCGAGATGCCCTTGAGCACCTTGACGGCGCCGAAACTCTTGCAGACCCGGTCGGCCCGCACCATCGGCGTCTCGACGGACGTCATATGTGTTCCTCCCCCGGTGCGCCGGGCTTCGGCGTCGGCTTGCCGGCCTCGGCGACCGGTACGTTCTGTGCGTCGGCGAGTGCCTGCAGCTGACGGGCCGTGAGCTGCCGGCTCAGGCCCTTCGAGTAGTGCCGCTCGAGGTAGTACTGGCCGATCATGAGCAGGCTGGTGATCGCCAGGTACCAGGTCGCGGCGACGAGCAGCAGCGGGATCGGCTGGAAGTTCGCACCCGAGATGTCGCGGGCACGGCCGTACAGCTCGAGGCTGTAGGGCACCGCGGCGACCAGCGAGGTGGTCTTGAGCATGCTGATCAGCTCGTTGCCGGTCGGCGGGATGATGACCCGCATCGCCTGCGGCAGGACGGTGCGGCGGATGGTCTGCGACCACGACATGCCGAGCGCCGTGGACGCCTCCAACTGCCCCTCGGGCACGGAGGTGATGCCGGCGCGCACGATCTCCGCCATGTAGGCCGCCTCGTTGAGTGCCAGGCCGATGACGGCGAACAGGAACGCCGCGTTCAGACCCTGCACGTCGATGTGGACGAACTGGTGGACGAACGGGATCCCGAGGTCGATCTGCTTGTAGATCGACGGGAACAGTCCCCACAGCACGAGTTGGACGTACACCGGGGTACCGCGGAAGACCCACAGGTACAGCCACGCGACGGAACGCAGCACGGGATTCGGGGACAGACGCATCACCGCGAGCACCACGCCGAGGACGACGGCGATGGCCATGGCGAGCACCGTCAGCTGCACGGTCTTCCACGCGGCTGCGGTGATGCGGGCGTCGAACAGGTACCGGGCGTAGATGTCCCAGCGGTAGGCCTCGTTGGTGGCCGCTCCCCAGGCGAACAACCCGAGTGCGATCAGGACGATCGCGCCGGAGATCCATCGTCCGGGATGTCGCAGGGGTACTGCGCGTATCGGCTCCGGGTCGTCCGGTCGCGGTTCCGCGGATCTCGCGGACGTGGACTCGCTCATGGTTCCCTTTCTCAGCTCGTCGCGCCGTTGATCTGCGAGGCGGTGATCGCGCCGTCCTCCATGCCCCAGCGCGCGGTGATCTCGTCGTACGCACCGGAATCGATGAGGTACTGCACTGCCTGCTGCAGTACGGGACCGAACGGCGACCCCTTCGCGACGACGAATCCGTAGGGCGCGGCGTCGAAGACCTCACCGGCCGGTTCGAGTCGTTCCTCGCTGCGGGCGATGACGTACGCCGTGACCGGCGAGTCGGCGGACAGTGCGTCCACCCGGCCGAGGATGAGGGCATTGGCAGCCTCGTCCTGGCTGTCGTACTTGACCTTGTCGATGGGCGGCAGCCCGCGGGCGACGCATTCCTCGCTCTTCGCGGGGACCTCCTCGAGGTCCTCGATGGTGGTGGTCTGTACCGCCACCCGCAGTCCGCACGCGTTGTCGGGGTCGACGGATTCGCCGGTGCGCTGCGCCCACTGCACTCCGGCGCTGTAGTAGGTGACGAAGTCGACCGATTCCTCGCGTTCCTTCGTGTCGGTGAACGACGACGAGCCCATCTCGAAGGTGCCCGCCTGGACGGCCGGGATGATCCGGTCGAAGTCGGCTTCGTTGAGCACCGCCTCGAGTCCGAGGACGTCGCCGAGGGCGTGGACGAGTTCGACGCCGAAGCCGACGATGGTGCCGTCGTCGTCCTTGAACTCGTTGGGGGCGTACGGGACGTTCACCCCGACCTCGAGGGTGCCGCCGTCGGCGATGTCGGGAGGCAACTGCCTCGCGATGGCGTCGACCTTCTCGACGGTGACTCGGTCGCCGGGCGGCACGGTCGATTCGCTGTTCACCACGCACCCGGTCGCGAAGGCAAGCACCGCCGCTCCCGCCGCCAGCCTGCTCAGGGTCCGGACACGACGACGCCCCCACGAGGTCACGCGGCGGGTGTGCACTGCTCGATTCACAGTCGCACAGTATCCAACCAGGGAGGGGTCCGAATGCAAACCCGAAGCTCAGGCTTCGAGGCGGGCGATGACGGCGGCGGTGAACTCGTCCGTCGACGCAGTGCCACCGAGGTCGGCGGTCGCGACACCCGCCGCGACGGTCGCGCGCACGGCGTCCTCGATGGCGCGGGCGGCCGCGGAGAATTCGATGTCCGCGCGTGCACCGACACGGTCGAGAAGCATGGCGGCGGAGAGGATCAGCGCGATCGGGTTGGCGCGGCCCTGCCCGGCGATGTCGGGTGCGGCGCCGTGCGCGGCCTGGGCCATGGCCTTGGTGCGCGACGCGTTGATCGACGCCGCGGTACCGAGCGAGCCGGACAGTTCGGCGGCGAGGTCGGACAGGATGTCGCCGAACATGTTCTCCGTCACGATCACGTCGAACTCGGCGCCACGGCGGACGAGCAGCGCGGCCATCGCGTCGACGTGCTGGTCGTCGACAGTGACGCTCGGGTAGAGACGGCCCACTTCCTGACACACGTCCCGGAACAGGCCGGTCGTGCTGGCGAGCACGTTGGCCTTGTGCACGATGGTCACGCGCTTGCGGCGACGCGACGCGAGGTCGAAGGCGGTGTGCGCGATGCGTTCACAGGCGGCGCGGGTGATCACTCCGACCGCGAGTGCGATGTCGGGTGTGGGCATGAACTCGCCGCTGCCGACGGCCATGTTCCGGTCGGCGTAGAAACCCTCGGTGTTCTCCCGGACGACGACGAGATCCATCTTCGGTGACACCGACGCCGCTCCCGGCAGTGCGCACGCCGGCCGGATGTTCGCGTACAGGTCGAAGTGCTTGCGGATCCGACCGCCCGGAGTGAGCTGACCCCGGAACTCGGGTGGGTACGAGGCGCTGTCGTGCGGGCCGAGGATCCACGCGTCGAGCTCGGCGAGGGTGTCGAGGGTGACCTGCGGCAGCGGGCTGCCGTACGTCTCGATCGCGGAGGCACCGACGGGCAGCGGCACCCAGTCGACCGCGACCCCGGCTGCCGCGACGGCGGTGTCGACGATCCTGCGGGTCGCCGGCACGATCTCGGGACCGATGCCGTCCCCCTCGAGAAGTCCGATGCGATGGGTCTGAAGCGTTGCGGTGTCGTCGGTCACCCGGTCATCATTGCCTACCGTGGTCCAGTCGGTGGAACTCCTCCTCGACGCCCCGCTCGACACGGCGGTGCGCGACGAATGGACCCGGCTGCTCGACGCCGGCCTGCACAGTCAGGGACGCGTCCGTTCCGAATCCAACCGTCCGCACGTGACGCTGTTCGTCGCCCATGCCCTGCCGGACGAACTCGAGGACGCGCTGCGGGCCACCATCACGGTCCGGCGGATCACCCTCCGGCTCGGTGGCGTGGTGATCTTCGGTGGCCGGTACGCGACGCTCGCCCGCACGGTCGTGCCGTCGATCGAACTGCTCGAACTCCAGGCGCGGGTGTTCGAGGTGCTCTCGGAGTGCCCCGGCATCCCCGCACACATCCGGCCGGGCGAGTGGACGCCGCACGTCACCCTCGCACGGCGGGTGCCGGCCGCGCGCATCGGTACCGCGGTCCTGGCGGCGCAGACGCCGGAGCGGCAGCTGACCGGGTCGAGTGCAGGAGTGCGGCGCTGGGACGGCGAGGCCAAGCGGGAGTGGCTGCTCACCTGAGCAGCGGGACGGTGCGCCGTTCAGAAACGGTAGTCGCCGAACTGCGTCACTTCCATATGGGTGTCGGGCGTGCGTCCGGTGAGGGCCAGCACGTCGAGGAGGAGAAAGACCGCCAGAAGTACGAGGACCAGCAGGATCATGCTTCGAGCCTGCCGCGCCGGGGTCCCACCCGACAGTGGCAGAGCCGTCGGAGAACATCGATTTTCTGCCACCACGGTGTCACACTGGGTTGCGTGTCCGGAACACCTGGAACCACCGGCCGGCTCGAGAAGGTGGTCGTCCCCGTCCTCCCCTACGTCGAGACCTTCGAACTCGGCGTGGCGTGCGAGGTGTTCGGCTTCGACCGCTCCGACGACGGCCTGCCGACCTACGACTTCCACCTCGTCGCCGCGACCTCCGATCCGGTGCGCACCCGCTTCGGCTACACCATCGAGGTGCCTCACAGGCTCGATCTCCTCGACGACGCCGACCTGATTCTCCTGCCAGCGGTGAACAACGACGGCATCGCGCTCGACGACGGGCGCCTCGAACCGTTGTTCGCGAAACTGCGGGCCGCCGTCGACCGCGGCGCGCGCGTGGCGAGCATGTGCACCGGGGCGTTCATCCTCGGTGCGGCCGGGTTGCTCGACAGGCGTCGCTGCACGACCCACTGGATGCACGCCGACCGTCTCGCCCGGACCTATCCGACGGCGCAGGTCGACCGGGACGTGCTCTACGTCGACGACCATCCGGTCCTCACCGCCGCAGGCACCGCGGCCGGCATCGACCTGTGCCTGCACATCGTCCGCTCCGCCCAGGGAGCCCAGGTCGCCAACACGATCGCCCGGCGCATGGTGGTGCCACCGCACCGCGACGGTGGGCAGGCCCAGTACGTCGCGATGCCACTGCCCGAATGCAAGGACGAGTCGCTCGCGCCGTTGCTCGACTGGATGAGCGAGCACCTCGACCGGGAACTCCCGGTGGCCGCACTGGCGCAGAATGCGCACATGTCGGCGCGGACCTTCGCGCGGCGGTTCGTCGCCGAGGTTGGGGTCACGCCCGCGCGCTGGCTCCGCGATCAGCGGGTCCTGGCCGCGCAGCGCCTGCTCGAGGAGACCGACCTTCCGATCGACGTGGTGGCCGACCGCGTCGGTTTCGGCACCGCTGCGGTGCTGCGCCAGCATTTCCTGCGCCTGCGGCAGACCACTCCGCAGGCCTACCGACGGACCTTCCGGCGGTCCGTCGAACCGGTCGGCGTGTGACGCGTCCCTCGATCGGCACCTCCCGACGACACCCCCGGATCGGACACGTCACGTAGCGTGGCGGAAGGAACCCCGTCACGACGCGTGACGGCGGGAACGAACGGGAAGAAACAGCGGCGGCCGGATGTTGGACCCGTCGACACGCCCGACCGAAAGGATTTCCGTGGCAACCAAGGCTCTCACCCAGCAGGACTTCGACGAGGTCGTCACGAGCAATGACATCGTGCTCGTGGACTTCTGGGCCGACTGGTGCGGCCCCTGCAAGCAGTTCGCGCCCACCTTCGAGGCATCGTCGGACAAGCATCCCGACGTCGTGCACGCGAAGGTCGACACCGAGGCCGAGCAGGCGCTCGCTGCACACTGGGACATCCGCTCGATCCCCACGATCATGGCTATCCGCGAAGGAATCGTGGTGTATAGCCAGCCTGGTGCATTGCAGCCCGCCATGCTTGAGGACCTTCTCACCCAGGTCAAGAACCTCGACATGGACGATGTGCGCAAGCAGATCTCGGAGGCTCGCGCCGAGCAGGGCTGACCCAGTCGCGTCGACGGCGCCCGTCCCCGGTGATCCGGGGGCGGGCGCCGTCGTACGTACGGTGTGTGTACCTGCGGCCGGTGTCCCCGCGACTCAGTGCGCCGCGGCGTCCCAGCTGCGGCCGTAACCGACCGAGACCTCGAGCGGCACCGACAATTCGATGACGGAGTCCATCTTGTCGCGCACGAGCGCCTCGACCTGTTCGCGCTCGGCCTCGACCACTTCGAGCACGAGTTCGTCGTGCACCTGCAGCAGCATCCGCGACCGCAGTCCGGCCTCGCTGAGTGCCTTCTGCACGTCGATCATCGCGACCTTGATGATGTCGGCGGCCGTGCCCTGGATGGGGGCGTTGAGCGCGGCGCGCTCGGCGATCTCCCGGCGCTGCCGGTTGTCGCTGTTGAGGTCGGGCAGGTACCGGCGGCGGCCGTAGAGGGTGGACGTGTAGCCGACCTTGCGGGCCTCCTCGACCACGTTGTAGAGGTAGTCGCGCACGCCGCCGAAGCGGGTGAAGTAGGCCTCCATCTGCTCGCGGGCCTCGTCGGTGGAGATCTTCAGCTGCTGGGCGAGACCGTAGGCGCTCAACCCGTAGGCGAGACCGTAGGACATCGCCTTGACGCGGCGACGCAGCTCCGGGGTGACCTCCTCGAGCGGCAGCCCGAACGCCCGCGACGCCACGAAGGTGTGCAGGTCCTCGCCCGTACGGAATGCCTCGATGAGCCCCTCGTCGGCCGACAGGTGCGCCATGATGCGCATCTCGATCTGGCTGTAGTCGGCGGTGAGCAGCACGTCGAATCCGTCGCCCACCACGAAACCGTCGCGGATCCGGCGACCGGCCTCGGTCCGCACCGGAATGTTCTGCAGGTTCGGCTCGGTCGACGAGAGCCGGCCCGTCGCCGCGACGGTCTGGTTGAAGGTGGTGTGGATGCGACCGTCGTCGGCGATGGACTTGATGAGTCCGTCGACGGTGGTCTTCATCTTGGTGTGCTCACGGTGCGCGAGCAGGTGTTCGAGGAAGGGATGGCCCGTCTTGTCGAACAGGTTCTGCAAGGCATCCGCGTCGGTGGTGTAGCCGGTCTTGGTCTTCTTCGTCTTCGGCATCTCGAGCTCGTCGAACAGCACCACCTGCAACTGTTTCGGCGAGCCGAGGTTGATCTGCTTGCCGATCACCTCGTAGGCGGCGTTCGCGGCGGCGGCGACCTGGGCCGCGAATTCGGACTGCAGGTCGTGCAGGTGCGCCGAGTCGACGGCGATGCCGGTGGCCTCGAGTTCTGCGAGGACCTCGAGCAGGGGCAGTTCCATCTCGGTGAGCAGGCGCACCGATTCGATCTCGCCGAGTTCGGTGTCGAGGGCCGCGGCGAGGTCGACGACGGCGCGCGCCGCGAGGATCTGCGCCTCGGCCGCCTGCGCGTCGGCGGCGTCCTCGTCGTCGAGCAACGAGAGTTGTTGCGCGCCGGTGTCTTCCACTCGCAGCTCACGCTTGAGGTAGCGCAGCGACAGGTCGTCGAGCTTGAACGAGCGCTGGCCGGGCCGCACCAGATAGGCGGCGAGCGCGGTGTCGCTGGTGATGCCGGCGAGCGTCCAGCCGCGTCCGCGCAGCGCGTGGATGGCGAACTTCGCCTCGTGCACGGCCTTCTCCACGGCGGGGTTCGCGAGCCATGCGGCGAGGGCGTTCTCGTCCTCGGGCGTGAGCGACACCGTGCTCACATAGGCGCCCTCACCGTCGGCCCCGGCGACGGCGATCGCGGTCGCGTCGCCTCCGTAGGGAGTGCCGGTGCCCACCACGGCGAGACCATGACGTCGACCCGCCGGGGCGTGCTCGGCGAGCCAGTCGCCGAGGGCACCCGGCTCGACGATCCCGCCGCGCACCTCGAAGCCCTCCTCGGCCTCGGGCTCGGCCGACGAGAGCGTCTCGAACAGCCGGTCGCGCAGCACCTTGAACTCGAGGTCGTCGAACAGGCGGTGGATGCGGTCGCGGTCCCACGGGGCGAGGGCGAGTTGTTCGGGGGTGTACGGCACGGCCACGTCGCGCACCATCTCGGTGAGCTGGCGGTTGAGCAACACGTTGGACAGGTTCTCGCGCAGCGCGTCGCCGGTCTTGCCGCGCACCTCGTCGACGCGGTCGACGAGTCCGCTCAGGCTTCCGTACTCGCGGATCCATTTCGCGGCGGTCTTCTCGCCCACGCCGGGGATGCCGGGCAGGTTGTCGCTCGGGTCGCCGCGCAGCGCCGCGAAGTCCGGATACTGCTGGGGGGTGAGTCCGTACTTCTCCTCCACCGCGTCGGGGGTGAAGCGCGTCAGGTCGGAGACGCCGCGCCGCGGATACAGCACCGTGATGTCGCCGTTGACGAGTTGGAGCGCGTCGCGGTCGCCGGTCACCACGAGCACCCGGAAGCCCTGGGCGTGCGCCTGCGTCGCGAGCGTGGCGATGATGTCGTCGGCCTCGTAGCCCTCGATCGCCATCACCGGGATCCCCATCGCGCCGAGGACGTCCTTGGTGAGGTCGATCTGCCCCTTGAAGTCGTCGGGTGCGGCGCTGCGCTGGGCCTTGTAGGCGGCGAACAGTTCGGCACGGAAGGTCTTGCGGCTGACGTCGAATGCCGCCGCGACGTGCGTGGGCTGCTCGTCGCGCAGCAGGTTGATGAGCATGGAGGTGAACCCGTAGACCGCGTTCGTGGTCTGCCCGCTGTGGGTCTTGAAGTTCTCGGCGGGCAGCGCGTAGAACGCGCGGAACGCGAGGGAATGGCCGTCGAGGAGCAGCAGGGTCGGGCGGTCGTCGGTGGCCGCGGTGGACGTCGCGGAAGTGGATGCACGGGTCACGCGTGCCAGTCTAGGGACCGAGGACGACAGCGTCGGCCACACCGCCCGACCAGCACCTCTCCGGAATGTGCGAACACTCGTTGTCCGAAGAAACGAGACCGAAACGTCCGGGTGATCCAATTTTTCCCGTGGCCGTGCGATCCAGCCGCTAGAGTCCCCTGTCACGACACCGTAGTCCGGCGTCATCGAGGTTGACGATGATGCCCCGGGCGCAGTGCCGCGCTCGATGACAGCGCACCCACCGGGAGGACCTGCGTGGCCCCTACCTCGGGATGTCGGCGACGACCGACCTCGACCCTCCGCCGATCGGTCCGCGCCGCACTCGTCACGCTCGCGAGTGTCCTGTTCGTCCTCGTCGGCGCCGGCCTCTCCTCCGCCCAGGATCCGCCGGACCCACCCTCACCGCCCGCGAACACGGCACCGGCCGCACCCGACGAGGAATCCGCGGAGGGGGTGACCGTCCGCGGAACGCTCAACAATGCCGGCGAACGACTCGACGGTGTCGTCGTCCGTGCGACCACCGAGAGCGGCGAGGTGGTCACCGAGACGGAGTCCGCCGACGGTGGGCGCTGGGAACTCACCGTTCCGCCGGGCACGTACGTCTTCGAGGTCGACACCGAGAGCCTGCCCGACGACGTCACCGTCCAGACCTCGGTGACCCGCGATGTCGCTCCGGGACGGGCGAACACGGTGATTTTCTCGTTCGGGGAGGCGCGTAGCGGTTCGACGGTCGCGTGGGGCGAGACGCTGGTGCGCACGATCGTCGACGGTCTGCGTTTCGGTTTGGTCATCGCGATCGCCGGAGTGGGCCTGAGTCTGATCTTCGGCACGACCGGCCTGACGAACTTCGCCCACGGCGAGCTGGTCACCCTCGGGGCGGTCGCGGCGTGGATCTTCAATGTCACCCTCGGTGTCCAGCTGATACCGGCCACGATCCTGGCGGTGATCGTCGGCGTCATCATCGGCCTGCTCAACAACGCACTCATCTGGGCTCCGCTCCGGCGCCGCCACACGGGCCTGATCGCCCAGCTGGTGGTGTCGATCGGCCTCGCGATCTCGTTGCGCTATCTCATCCTGGCCTTCTACTCCGACCGCACCCAGCCGTTCGACGACTACCAGGCACAGCAGCAACTGGTGTGGGGGCCGATCGCGATCACCCCGGTCAACCTCGCGTGCATCGTGATCAGCCTGGTGGTGCTCGTCGGGGTCGCCCTGCTGCTGCAGCGCACCCGGATCGGCAAGGCGATGCGCGCGGTGGCCGACAACCGCGACCTCGCGGCATCGTCGGGGATCGACGTCGAACACGTCATCCGCTTCGTGTGGGGTCTCGGTGGCGGGCTCGCCGCGCTCGGCGGGGTGCTGTTCGGCCTGTCGGAACTCGGCGGGCGCGTGCAGTGGGAGATGGGCTTCAAGCTGCTCCTGCTGATGTTCGCCGGCATCATCCTCGGCGGCCTCGGCACCGCCTACGGCGCACTGGTCGGCTGCGTCGTGGTGGGACTGCTGGTCCAGTTGTCCACCCTCGTGATCAACCCGGACCTGAAGTACATCGGCGGTCTGCTCGTACTCATCGTCATCCTGGTCATCCGCCCCCAGGGCATCCTCGGCAGTCGGACAAGGATCGGTTGACCCATGGATATCGTGTCGGTACTCCAGGTTTCCTTCGCCCAGCTCATCGGCCCGTCGGCGATCTTCTACGCACTGCTCGCGATCGGCCTGAACCTGCACTACGGCTATGCAGGGCTGCTGAACTTCGGGCAGATCGGTTTCGCCCTCCTGGGCGGTTACGGCGTGGGCATCATGACCGTCACCTACGACCAGCCGTTGTGGGTGGGCATCCTCGTCGGCCTCGCACTGGCAGGTCTGCTCGCGCTCGTCCTCGGCATCCCCACCCTGCGGTTGCGGGCCGACTATCTCGCCATCGCGACGATCGCCGCGGCGGAGATCCTGCGGCTGATGTTCCGCTCGACCGCGTCCGACTCGGTGACCGGATCGACCCGCGGCCTGTGGGGTTTCGCCGACCCGTTCACGTCCCTGAGCCCGTTCGATTCGAGTCGCCAGTACAACCTGCTCGGTATGCGGTTCTACGGCGACGACCTGTGGGCGATGGTCGTCGGCTGGACGCTCGTGCTGTTGCTGTGCGGGCTGGTCTACCTCCTCTCCCACAGTCCGTGGGGGCGGGTCCTCGAGGCGGTGCGTGAGGACGAGGACGCTGCCCGCGCGCTCGGCAAGAACGTCTTCGCCTACAAGATGCAGGCCCTGGTACTCGGCGGCATGATCGGCGGTCTCGGCGGCGTCTTCAACGCCCTGCAGACCAAGTCGATCAACCCCGACTTCTACTCGACCGCGCAGACCTTCTTCGCGTTCGGCGCGCTGATCCTCGGGGGTGCGGGAACGGTCTTCGGACCGGTGCTCGGCGCCATGGTGTTCTGGTTCCTGCTCACCCTCCCGGATGCCTTCCTGCGTCAGGCGATCGCCGGACCCGACCCGCTGCTCCCGCTCACCGAACAACAGGTCGGCGCGATGCGGTACGTGCTGCTCGGCATCCTCATCGCGGTGATGATGGTCTTCAGGCCACAAGGCATCCTGGGAAGCAAGCGGAAGGTGCAACTCGATGCCTGACACGATCCGACCCGACCCGACACCACCGCGCACGGTCCTCGGCGCGGACGAACGCGCCGCACTGTTCGCCGGCGTCGACCGCGCCCCCGGCGCCGCCAAACCCGACCCGATCCTCGTCGTCGACGATCTGTGCCGCACATTCGGAGGGCTCAAGGCCGTGGACGTGGCCCACCTCGAGATCCAGCGCTCGTGTATCACCGGCCTGATCGGCCCGAACGGCGCCGGCAAGACCACCCTGTTCAATCTCCTCACGGGCTTCGACCGGCCCGACACCGGCATCTGGGCGATGGACGGCGACGCGCTCGGCCGGCTCCACCCCCATCAGGTGGCGCGGCGCGGGATCGTGCGCACCTTCCAGCTCACCAAGGCGCTGTCGAAGATGACGGTCCTCGACAACGTCCGTCTCGGCGCCCGGCACCAGACCGGCGAGCGCATGGCCGGCGCACTGCTGCCGTGGACATGGCGCCGCCAGGAACGCGAGATCACCACGCGCGCATACGAACTGCTCGACCGTTTCGGCCTGGCCGCGAAGGCCGACGACTTCGCCGGTTCACTGTCCGGCGGCCAACGCAAACTGCTCGAGATGGCCCGTGCGCTGATGACCGAACCGACCGTCGTCATGCTCGACGAGCCGATGGCCGGCGTCAATCCGGCGCTCACGCAGAATCTGCTGGGACACATCAAGACCCTGCGCGACGACGGGACGACCGTGGTATTCGTCGAGCACGACATGGACGTCATCCGCGACATCTCCGACTGGGTCGTGGTGATGGCGCAGGGTTCGGTGATCGCGGAGGCACCGCCGGACGCCCTGTCGTCCGATCCGGCCGTGGTCGACGCCTATCTCGGCAGTCACCACGACCAGGCACTCGAATTCGACGACGAGGGCAATCCCGTGGGCGCGACCGCCGAACTCGCCGACGCCCTCGCTGACGCGGAAGCGCAGACCCTCGAGGCCGGAGGCGACCTGTCCGATCCCGATTCGGCGTCGACCGACGCGACGGCCACGACCCTGGAGAAGCCGTGAGCGACAACATCACTCCTGCACTCACCGGGACGACGCCGGCGGAACGTGCCGCGACCCCGGAGGAACATGCCCGCCTGGCGACCGGAGCTCTCCTACGCGCCGACGATCTCGTGGCCGGTTACTTCCCCGGGGTCGACATTCTGCGCGGTTGCAACTTCTACCTGCGCGACGGTGAGATCGTGGGCATCATCGGCCCGAACGGAGCCGGCAAGTCGACCCTGCTCAAGGCGTTGTTCGGCCTCATCCCCGTCCGCAGCGGCACCGTCACGCTCGGCGGGGACGAGATCACCTCGGCGCCCGCACACATTCTGGTGCGCAAGGGGATCGGCTACGTGCCGCAGACGCAGAACGTGTTTCCCTCACTGACCATCGAGGAGAACCTCGAGATGGGGATCTATCTGCGTCCGAAGGACTTCGAGAAGCAGTTCGAGCGGGTGGCGTCGTTGTTCCCGTTGCTGTCCGAGCGCCGGAAGGTCAAGGCGGGAGCGCTCTCCGGTGGTGAGCGGCAGATGGTCGCGATGGGCCGCGCGCTGATGATGGAGCCGTCGGTGCTGCTCCTCGACGAGCCGTCGGCGGGACTGTCGCCGATGTTCCAGGACGAGGTCTTCATCCGCTGCAAGAAGATCAACGCGGCGGGGGTGTCGATCATCATGGTCGAGCAGAATGCTCGTCGCTGCCTGCAGATCTGCGATCGCGGATACGTTCTCGACCAGGGCCGCAACGCGTACACCGACACCGGCAGCAATCTCATGCACGACCCGAAGGTCGTCGAACTGTATCTCGGCACTCTCGCCGGCAGCCGGGAGAAGCGGAAGGGGTGACCGCCTACCGGCGATCACCCCTTCGCTCACGACCGGCGGGTCACTCACCCACCACGATGTAGTCCTCGGTGGTCAGGGTGTTGTCGGGACCGAACACGAGTCGGCCGTACGAGCCCACGCCGGGTTCGCCCGCATCCACGAAGGTGAGTTCGCCGGTGGCACCGTCGTAGTCTATGTCCTGATCCGCGCGGAGCAGGTCGAGGCACTGCTGGTAGCTGGTGCATTTCGCCCCGTCGCGGGTCACCGAGTTGATGTTCGCGGCGATGTCCACCCCGGCGGTCGACCCTGCCTGTTCCGCGGCCAGCGCCGAGACGATCACGGCGTCGTAGGACTCTCCGGCGTAGTTGAAGTCGATCAGGCCCGGATCGACGCCGAGCAGTCGCTGCTGGAACTCCTCGCCGGTGTCGGTCAGCGGCGTGGTGCCGGCCATGCCGTCGAGCAGTCCTTCGGCGACGTTCTCGCCCAGCGCGTTCCCCATGTTGCCGTCGACACCGAAGACCGCCATGCCGTCGGACGGGCCGATGCCCACCTCGTGCATGCGGGTGATGATCTTCGCCGACTCCTCGAAGCCGATCAGTGCCACAGCATCCGGTGCGAAGTTGGCCACCTGGTCGACCTCCGCGTTGAACGACTGCGCGTTGGGATCGTAGATGATCTTCTGGATCTGGTCCTCCGGGATACCGGCGTCGACGAGATTGGTCACGGTGTTCTCGGCGAGGCCGGTGCCGTACGGATCGTTCAGCGCCAGGATCGACACGCGCTGCGCCCCGTCCTCGGCGATCAGCTGCGCGAGCGCCTGCGCCTGGAGCACGTCGGTCGGGGCGGTGCGGAAGTACAACCCGCGGTCGGCGTAGCAGACGAACTGGTCGGAGGTGTTCGCCGGCGAGAACTGCACCACGCCGGCACTGACGATCTTGTCGATCACCTTGAGCGAGACCGACGACGAGGCGGCGCCGACGATCACCTGGGTGCCGTTGGCGAGATGCCGATCGACGGTGGTGTTCGCGGTGTCGGTCGTCGTGTCCCCGGAATCGCCCGGGAACAGTTCGACCGGCTGGTCGAGAACACCGCCCGCGGCGTTGATGTCGTCGACGGCGAGCCGGACGGCAGCGACCTCGGGCGGTCCGAGGAAGGCGAGACTGCCGGTCTCGGGGAGAATCGTGCCGATCTTCAGCGGTCCCGTGGCGGGAGTCGCCCCTGCTGTGGCCTGCTGTGGTTCGCAGTCGGTCTCGACGGTCGTCGCGGCCGCCGACCCCTCGTCACCGGCCGACGTACCGGATGCCGAATCGTCGCTGTCCGAACCACACCCGGTGAGGGCGAGCGTCGCAGCACCGAGTACCGCTACGGCGCGGACCAGAGTCCGTCTTGCCATTCAACTCTCCTTCGAACGCCTGACACCGCATCCGGCGGATTCCGGATGTGGTCGAAACATAGCGGTCGGAAGCACCCCGCGAACCCGGCCGAAATCCTTGTGATACGACCGTTATCTGCGGGGCGGAGATTTGATGTGGCGGTAACGCGTCGGGCGCCGTGGGCACTCGAAACCGGTTCGCGCGGCTAGCCGGCGGTGTCGCTTCCGAGGGTCTCGAGGACGACCACCGCGACCTGCTTCATGGTGGTGCGGCGGTCCATCGCGGCGCGCTGGATCCAGCGGAACGCCTCCGGTTCGGTCATCGCATGCTTCTCCATGAGCAGTCCCTTGGCCCGGTCGACGAGCTTGCGGGTCTCGAATCGCTCGTTGAGCCCTTGCACCTCGCGTTCGAGCTCGCGCAGCTCGGAGAAGCGGCTGACGGCCACCTCGATGGCGGGCACGAGATCGCTCTTCGAGAACGGCTTGACGAGATACGCCATGGCGCCTGCGTCGCGGGCGCGTTCGACGAGTTCGCGCTGACTGAAGGCTGTGAGAATGACCACAGGGGCGATGCGCCGCTGTGCGATCTCCGAGGCGGCGTCGATGCCGTCGCGGCGCGGCATCTTGACGTCCATGATCACCAGGTCGGGCCGGAGTTCCTCGGCGAGTTCGACGGCACGCTGTCCGTCGCCGGCCTCACCGACCACCTCGTAGCCCTCCTCGCGCAGCATTTCGACGAGATCGAGCCTGATCAGGGCCTCGTCTTCCGCTACGACGACCCGACGAGGAGTTGGTGTGCTGTCGTGCGGCGCGGAGGTCATGGTCGGGCCTTCCCCTCGGTACTGGCGGTCCCCGGTGCAGGGTGGAACGTAAGAAGGGTACCGGTGCGCGCCCGCTTCGCCCGATCCTCTACAGTGGTGTCCGCAACGCCCCCGTATCCCAATTGGCAGAGGAAACGGATTCAAAACCCGTCCAGTGTGAGTTCGAGTCTCACCGGGGGCACCACTTTTCGGTTCGCGCCACACGGCCGGAGCACGCCTTCCGCATCCCGCCGATTCCGGCTCCGCTGTCGTAATGTTCCGGCGTGAGTATCTGGGTTCCCGTCGTCGTTGCACTCGTCACCGGGGTGGTGTCGTGGGCGGCCGCACGTCTGTCGCGCGAGCTGTCCCGTCGAAACCTCCGGACCCGGATCGCAGCCGATCTGGCCATCTACAACGGACTCGGCGACGAGTTCCGGAAGCGCCCCCTGCGGGAGAGCGTCGATGCCCGGTTGTGGCAGCTCGCGGCCCAGTCGATGCCGTTGGCGCCGGGATCGCGTCCGAAGCCCAGGATCCGCCGGATCCTGGCCCTGATCGCAGTGGTGTTCGTCGCCGTCGGAGCGCTCGTGTTCGTGGAACTCGTCCTGGGCATCCGGGAGGGCGACTCGGCGCGGGTGGCGCTCGCGCTGCTGGCAGGTGCCCTGGTCGGATTCTCGATTCCCGGCCTGTCCGCCGATCCGGCGGAGTTGCAGGAGCGGCAGCTCATCCGGGCGCTGCGGGAGCGACGGGCCATGGAACAGCTGCAGAACGGGCAGAGCTCCTCCGCAGGTACTCCCCCGGACCTGGCGGAGATCGCGTAGCTACGATTCTCCGGGTGACCGGTTACGACGAGTTCGACATGTTCGGGGGCCTCGACCCCGCGTCCCTGCCGCTGCGCCAGCAGCAGATCCTGGCCGCGATCCGCGACTGGATCGTTGCGCAGGGATCGTCGCCGAGCACCCGGCAGATCGCCGATTCGGTGGGTCTGCGGTCGACGTCGACGGTCTCGAAGCATCTGAAGAGCCTCGCGGACAAGGGTTTCCTCCGTCGCGGCACCGCTGTGGCGCGCCAGCTCGACGTGCGCCCCTTCCTCGGCTCGTCCGGCGGTGAACGCGCATCCGACGACACCGTGACCGTGCCGGTCGTCGGCGACATCGCCGCGGGCGCACCGATTCTCGCCGAGGAGCACACCGACGACCTGCTCACCCTCCCCCGCGATCTGGTCGGCTCCGGCACGGTCTTCGCGCTTCGCGTGCGAGGCGACTCGATGGTCGACGCGGCGATCTGCGACGGCGACACAGTGGTGGTTCGGCGGCAGCACGAGGCCCACTCCGGTCAGATCGTCGCGGCGATGATCGACGGCGAGGCGACGGTCAAGGTGTACCGGCGCCGAGGCGGCCACGTCCACCTCGAACCCCGGAATTCCGCCTATCCCGTCCTCGACGGCGACGAGGCGGTGGTGCTGGGCACCGTCGTGTCCGTTATGCGCCGCATCTGATGCCTACCGGGATCAGCCGCAGATCGGATCGGTGACGACCGGCGGCAACCCGTCGAGGAGATCCTGCGCGGGCGGCCCGAGAAGCGGATCGCCGGCGAGCCGGCACAGCGGCGGGCAATCCTGCAGAGAAGGACCGGTCTCCGGTCTGGGTGGGACCCTTTCGGTGAACGCGCCGAGGACGTGCTCCGAGAGCGTCCCTGCCGATCCGTAGGTCGACGCCGCGACCGAGAAATCGGGACCGAACGAGTCGGAGGCGTGGAACGAGCGGTCGTCGCTCCAACCCCGCTTCGTGCCGATCACTCCGGCGATCAGCGCCGTGCCGTAGTCCTGCGGATATCCGTCGACCGCGGTGTCGTAGGCCGTGGCCATCGCGGCGAGCACCGGCGAACCGGGATCAGTGCGCTTCTTCGTCTCGCGATAGGTGACCATGTCGTGCGTCGACGTGGTGCCCACACCCCAGTAGCCGGGCACGTGGGTGTCGGTGAGCCCGAACTCCGCCGCGGTCGACGAGATCGCCTGGGGGTATTCCGCGTGCAGGCGGTCCGCGATCGCGTCGTTCGACGACCGGATCATCTCCGTCGCGTCGGCGTGATCCGCAGGATCGACGTAGGTGAGAACGTACTCGGCCGGATACATCTTGACGATCGACACGTCGGCGCGGGACTCGTGCTCGTTCGCAGTGCCGGCGCGCAGACCGGTCGGGTTGTGCGCGAACGAGATCTGGGTACTGCTCGGAGCAGCGATCGCGCCGGTGTCGTCCACGATCGGCACGGGCGCTGCGGAGGCGATGTGACCGCCGAGGGCGGTGAGGGCGGCTACGGCGAGGGCTGTCGCAATCGGGCGGTTACCCCGAAGCGGACGAGCAGTGACGGCTGCGACCTGCACGCGGCCGTTCCTGTCGGTGCCCGCCTCTACAGTTCGGTCGTCCGAGGACCGCTCCGGAACCAGCGACACGAAACGGATCCACCATGTCGATGCCCGCCACTCCGCCCACTCGTCGACCGTGCCGATCGTCTGTCCCGGTGCGCCCCGCTCGCGGACCGGGCTCCCGGGTGATCGCGTGCCGGACGACGATCCCGTTCGGGCGCGACAACGACGGCACGCCCGTCTCGTGGGATCTGTCCGCCGGACGGCACCTGCTGATCCGACGCGACGAGCGCCGCTCGTCGCCCAGCGTGTCGCTCGACCTGATCGCGATGACGACACTGACCGGCGGCACCCACGACCTGGTGGTCATCGATCCGCACCGTCGTCATCGCTGGCTCGGTGGCTCCGCCTCGCTCCCCACGGGGCCGTGTTGCTGGGCCACCACCACCGATCAGATCACCGACGTGGTCGCCGAACTCGATTCGCCGGTCGTCGACCCCCCGCGCGTGTTGCTCGTCGCCGATCTCGCCGCGACGGTCGCGGCGCTCGACGACGAGGGGCGCACCCGGCTCGCCCGGGTAGCCGTGGACGCACGCGAACACCAGTTGCTGCTCGTCGCCACCACCGCCGACACGAGTCCCCGCTGGTATCCCGAGGGGCTGATCGACGCGTTCGACGACATCGTCGCGCGGCGGCGCGAGGAGAGTCCGTCCTTCGGTCTTCGCTGATCGCTCGATCGGCCGAGGAAGTTCTCGATACCCCGTAATGCTCGATTGACGCCGACAAAGACCGATCGAGCTGCCACAATCGTTCTACGAGCACCCTCCCGTAGCGACTCGGTGATCGTCACGGTGCGCGGAGGACGGATCGATGAACGTCGGCACAGTGGTCATGCTGGTCGTCGGTATTCTGCTCGTGCTCCTCGGAGGCGCTGCCGCGGTCGGAGCGCTCATTCTGGGGTGGTTCTTCGTCGTCCAGCGCGCCGACGGTTTCATCACCGGTCCCGAGGGGACCCTTCGGACGCAGACGCACGCGTTGGTCTCCGAACGTCTCGACCTCGTCACCGACGATCAGAGCCCCACGGGTCTGCGCAGTGAGGACATCGGCCGGCTTCTGGTGCAGGCCACCGCACTCGATCCCGCATCGGCGGTGTTCGTCGGGATCGCTCCCGTCGGGGAGGTCGAGGCCTATCTCTCAGGGGTCGCCCACACCGTCGTGACCGATCTGCGGTTCGAGCCGTTCGAGGTCACCTACCGTGACGTTCCCGGGGGCGACACCCCGGCTGCTCCTTACGCGCAACAGTTCTGGGTCGCATCAGCGGAAGGGACCGGCACCCAGCAAGTGGAATGGGATCTGCGCGACGGCACATGGACCGTGGTGGTGATGAACGCCGACGCATCCGCAGGGATCGGCGTGGACGTGCGCGCCGGGATCCACATCGGCCTGCTCGGACCGGCCGTGCTCGCCCTGCTGATCCTCGGTCTGGTTCTTCTCGCCGTCGGTGTCCCTCTGCTGCTCGCCGGCGCGGTCGGACTCGGTCGGCACGGGCCTCCGCCGCCCGGTCCGGTGTCCGCTCCCGCTACCGGCGCCACTCCGGTCACCGCACCTTCGCACCCGGCGGCGGTGCCCTATCCGGTGCATCTGCGCGGCGATCTCGACGAACCGTTGTCGCGGTGGCTGTGGCTGGTGAAATGGCTGCTGGCGATCCCCCATTTCCTCGTGCTGTTCTTCCTGCACATCGCGTTCGTCGTGGCGACCTTCGCGGCCGGGATCGTGATCCTGTTCACCGGTCGTTATCCGCGCGCACTGTTCGACTTCGTCATGGGCATCAACCGGTGGCTGTGCCGTGTGTGGGCGTATGCGGCACTGATGCGCGACGAATACCCGCCCTTCCGTCTGGACCAGGGCGCGCGCGAGCCGATCGAGCAGGTCTCCGTCACTCCCCCGGCCGGCCCGACCGGCACCGGTCAGCCCTGATCACGCGGTATATCGATGAGGCCTTCCCGGATCCTCTCCGTCCATGCGTCGACGTCGACCCAGTCCCGGGCATCGCCGTAGTGTCCGCCCATCAGCCGGAAGACGATCCGCCCGATTCCGGCCCAGTCGCCCGAAGCGATGGCACCGGCGAAGAAACGGTGATCACGCACATCGGTGATCGAACGGAGGTTCTGCACCGCCCGAGGTTCCGGCGTGACCCGTCGCAGATATGCGGCCACCCGGGGCGAGAGAATCGTGCTGGTCGCTCCGATCGACGAGACGGAGAACGCCCACACCGGTCGCCCTTCCGATTCGGTGCCCAGCCGATAGATCGCATCGGAAGCCTCGGGGAGCCACTGCCCGTTGTGGATCGCACTTCCGACGATCAGCGCCTCGTACGTTCGTACCGACGCGACATCGCCGAGCGCGCGCAGTTCGACGGCACCGCGGCTTTCCAGTCCCGCAGCGATGCGTTCGGCGATTCCCCGCGTCGACCCTCGAGCGGTCGCGTAGCCGATCAGGACGGACATGGCGGGGCCTTTCGGCAGTGGGTGATTGCGCCGGATGCAGTCTCCAGTGTGAGAAGCGGCGTGCACGGCACGTGAGGGTCTTCGGTCACTTCCTGCGGGCAGGTCGGGACCGTCGACTCTTGTGCGACCGACCGGTCCGAGCGTGTGCTGGCAGGGTCCCGAAACCGCAGGATCCCGGAAAAAGCAGGGCCCGAAACGGCCGTGCCCGCAGCTCGGACAGGCACCGAGGTGATCGTGATGACAGCACACCACCCCATCGTCGCCGGAGTGGACGGATCGAGAGCGTCCCTGCAGGCCGTGGTCTGGGCAGCTCGCGAGGCGGAACGGTGCCGGCTCCCGTTGTCGCTGGTCACCATCGTGTCGGTCCGCAACACGTTCGGTGTCCCGATCGGCATGCCCGCCGGATTCTTCGAGCAGGAGGGATCCGAGGGACGCGACATGCTCCTCGATGCCGCCGGATACGCGCGCCGCGCGGTGCCCGAGGATGAGCTCGACATCGAGACCCGCCTGTGCACCGATTCTCCGTCGCTCGAACTGGTGGACCGATCGAAGTCGGCGTCGATGGTCGTGGTCGGGGCCGGGGACAACCGGTTCGGCTGGGAGCGATTCGGTTCGGTCAGCCGAGCGGTGGTCACGCGTCCGGTGGTCGTCGGCGTCGACGGTTCGGAGCACAGTGTGCGCGGTGTCCGCCGCGTTCGAGGAGGCCTCGCTGCGCGGCACCGACGTGGTGGCAGCCCACGCGTGGTCCGACCTCGATGTGCGCGGTCCGTTCCGATTCCGGATCGAGTGGGACAGCGTGGAGAACAAGGAGCGGGCACTGTTGTCCGAGAGTCTCGCCGGGCACGGCGAGGAGTTCCCCGACGTGCGGGTGCACCCGGTGGTGGTGCTGGACCAGCCCTCCCACTATCTGGCATCGCACGCTGCCGATGCGCAGTTGCTCGTTCTCGGCCGTCGTGGTCGAGGCGGGTTCCCGAACCTGATGCTGGGATCCACCACACGGGCGCTGCTGTACACGGTGACCTGGCCCGTGATGGTCGTCCCGTAGTGCGCGGCGCCCCTGACGAAGGACGGTTCCCCGCCGGTCATGCCCCGGCGCGCCGGGCGCGGTCGAGCAGGATGCGTTGTTCCGCTCGCGCCACCGTCCGTCTCGTCTGCGCCGCGGCGTCGGGCGCGACCGACACGGAGGTGATGCCGCGCCGCACGAGATGCTCGGCGAGGTCGGTGCTCGTCGACACGGCCTGACCGCACAACGACGTCGTCAGTCCCGCGGCCGAGGCCCGTTCGATGATGTGGTCGATCGCGTCGAGCACCGCGGGGTCGAGGGTGTCGAACAGGTCCTTGCACACCTCCGAGTCCCGGTCCACGCCGAGCATCAACTGCGTGAGGTCGTTGGTTCCGATGGACACGCCGTGGATGCCGAGCTTCGCGTATTCCGGCAACCAGTAGACGACCGACGGGACCTCGGCCATGATCCAGCGCTGCATGCGCTGGTCGGAACCGAGCGGATGCCGGTCGAGTTGGGCGAGGCAGTCCCGCAGCTCCCAGCGGGTGCGCACGAACGGGATCATCAGATGCACGTTCGGGTGTGTGCGCCGAACCCCGTGCAGCACATCGAGATCCAAGGAGAACAGTTCCGGATCCCGGATGTACCGGAAGCACCCGCGGTAACCGATCATCGGGTTCTCTTCGTGGGGTTCGACCTCCCCACCCTCGAGATCGGCGAATTCGTTGCTGCGCAAGTCGATCGCACGGTATACGACCGGACGCGGGGCGAATGCCGCCGCGATCCGCGCCAGGCCACCCGCCATCTTCTCCACGTACTCGTCGCGGCGTCCCTGCGCGATCATGTGCGAAGGGTGTTCGCCCGCGAGTGCTTCGGTGATCATGAACTCGGCACGGAGCAGACCGACGCCGTCGACATCGGTCGCGGCGACCGCCTCCGCGGCATCCGGAGTCGCGAGATTGACGTAGACCGCTGTGGCCGTAACGGTTTCGGCGGCTACGGCCGACGCTGCAGACGCGGATCCCGTCGCGACGGGCCGTTCCGCCGTGTGGACTGCGCCGTCGAACACCACACCGGCGTTGCCGTCGACGGTGATCAGTTGCCCGTCCTTCAGATCCTTGGTGGCGGTACGTGCACCGACCACGACGGGCTTGCCGAGTTCGCGTCCGACGATGGCCGCGTGGCAGGTGATACCACCACCGTCGGTGACGATGCCGCCGGCGCGGCGCAGAATCGGCAACCAGTCGGGTCTGGTCATCGGCGCCACGATGATCTCGCCGTCGCTCAGCTTCTTCCCGTCGACCAGTTCGTGGAGCACCCGCACTCGGCCGGTCGCCGTCCCGGGGCCGGCACCGAGACCGGTCAGCAACGCTCGTGCCTCGCCGTTTCCGGACGGGGCGGGCGCCGCCGGTTGATCGAGCGTGGTGATCGGGCGGGTCTGCACGATCCACAACTCGTCGTCCGCGAACGCGAACTCGAGGTCCTGGGGGCGCCCGTAGTGCTCCTCGACTCCGGCGGCCAGGCGCGCGACGCGCAGCAGCTGATCGTCGTCGAGCACTCGGGTGCGGCGCGTGGGATCGACGGCGACGCGACTGTCCCCGCTGTCGGTGGAGGTGATGCGGAACTCCTGATGACCGAGATGCACGTCGAGCACCTCGAGGCCGTCCTTCGCGACGACATAGGTGTCGGGTTCGACCTGCCCGCCGACGACGACCTCTCCGAGACCGAGAGCTGCCTCGATGACGATGCGATCGAGTTCGCCCGTGCGCGGGTCGGCCGTGAAGGCCACGCCCGACAATTCGGACTTCACCATCACCTGGACCACCACCGCGATGGACGGCTCGTCGGTCACCCCGCGCAACCCTCGGTAGGTGCGGGCGCGTTCGGACCACAACGAGGCCCAGCACGCCTGCACCGCGCGGATCACCGCGTCCGGACCGATGACGTTCGTGTACGACTCGTGGATCCCGGCGAACGATGTGTCGGAGGCGTCCTCCGCGGGAGCCGACGACCGCACTGCAACCGGCGCGTCGGGACCGAGGCTCTCGTAGGCGGAGACGATCGCCGCGCGCATCCCGGCCGGGACGGTCGAACCCGTCACCAGGGCGGCGAGTTCCGCGGAGGTACGGATGAGGGTGGCGTCGTCGACATCGGGGTCGGGCACGGCCTCGGCGGCCAGTCGGGATCGGATGCCGGCTGCGTCCATCGCGTCGAGATAGGCGGCGGTGGTGACGGCGAACGCCGGCGGTACCGGAAAGCCTGCGCGGGTGAGCTCTCCGAGGTTCGCGGACTTGCCACCGACGGTCGGCGCGTCGGCGGCGCCCACCTCCGCGATCGGTCGGACCCACAGTTCGTGTTCGGTCATCGACGACTCCCCACACTCCCCGCCCGCGTCGACCTTCCGGGCCGGATCGGATACTCGGTCTTCCCATCGTCGCCCCGGCCCGATCGATACCGTAGGGGCAAAGGTCATCATTCCGGGACGGGGACGACCGTGGCCGATCCTCCGCGCACACCTGATCCGCGGGAGCGGAAACGGTTGATCCTGACCGCGATAGCGCGTCCGACGCTCACCGCCTTCGTGCTGGTCAGCGTTTACTTCGTGATTCCGGTCGAGCATGTCCGCAGCACGTCCGAGGTCCTGACCCTCGTCGGTGGTGGCACTGCGGTCCTGATGGTCGGCTGGTGGCAGATCCGCAGGATTCTCGCGTCCGAGTACCCGGCGGTCCAGGCCGTCGAGGCACTCACCACGATCGTGTCCGCCTATCTCGTGGTCTTCGCAACCCTTTACCTCCGCATGTCCGTGGCGCATCCGGACAACTTCACCGAACCACTGTCCCGCGTCGATGCCCTGTACTTCTGTCTGACGGTCTTCTCCACGGTGGGATTCGGGGACATCTCCGCTGTAACCGAGACCGCGCGAGCCGTCGTGTCGGTGCAGATGATCGCAAATCTGATCTTCCTGGCTCTCGGGATCCGATTGCTCACGGCCGCCGTGCAGTGGCGTCGTCGCAATCGCGGGGACGAGGAGTGACCGATCACGGGATCGACCTACGCGATTCGGCGTCCGGGTATTCCCCAACCGCCGCGCGGGGTGATCCTTGAAAGGATTCGACGTCCACTGGCAGATGTCGGAGGTCCGAGATGCTGAATGGGGAACCGTCGTCGACAGCGTCATGTGGACCGCGAAAGCGCCTCGGAGTTCGCAAATCGGACAACAATTCTGACTTCGGTGGGAAATCGGGCGTCCGGACTTGGCGATATGGCCCGGTGTCGCGTAGTAGTTGTGTCGCGTCATAAATCTGTGATGGGGGTCATGGTTTGACGCACATGTCGACGGGGCAGCAGGGGGCCTCGTCACGAACTGCCCGGCGTACCGGGCGGAGGAAACGTGCTGATGCGTCCACCCATGTCGCCCACCGATTCGATGTTCCTTCTCGGGGAGTCCCGTGATCATCCGATGCATGTGGGCGGACTGATCCTTCTGAGTCCCCAGGACGGTACGAGCGCCGCGGATCTCGGGGCACTGTTCACCGCCGCCACACAGAACGGTGAGGTCGCCCCGCTGTGGCGTAAGCGCGCGGTCCGCTCCCTGGGCACCTTCGGCCAGTGGGCGTGGGAAGAGGACTCGGAATTGGACCTGAGCTACCACGTACGACGCAACGCGTTGCCGCAGCCCGGCGGGCTCGACGAACTGTGGGATCTCGTCTCCCGGCTGCACAGCACGCTGCTCGACCGGAGCCGGCCGTTGTGGCAGATGCATGTCATCGAGGGTCTCGCGGACGGCCGGCTCGCCGTTTACACGAAGATCCACCATGCCCTCGCGGACGGCGTGGGCGCGATGAAGTTGCTGCGCCGCGCCCTGAGTCCGGACTCCGAGCAGACCGGCATGCCGGCACCGTGGTCGCTCTTCGACGCGCCGAGCCGCTCCCACTCGTCCGGGACCGCGCTAGATCTTCCCGAAGCCGCGATGCAGGCGGTGCGGACGGCGACGTCCGAGGTCACCGGCTTCGTGCCCGCGCTGGCCGGCACCGTGAACAGGGCGCTGCGCGGCGGTGGCGGATCGCTGTCGCTCGCCGCGCCGAACACCATGATCAACGTGCCGATCTCGGGGACGCGCCGGTTTGCCGCGCGCTCGTGGACGCTGACCCGCCTGCGTGCTGTGTCGAGAGCGGCCGACGCGACCGTCAACGATGTCGTGCTGGCCATGTCGTCTGGAGCACTGCGCGCCTTCCTGACCGAGCAGGAGGCGTTGCCCGGCAAGTCGCTCGTGGCCATGGTCCCGGTGTGCCTACGACCCGACAAAGATTGCGCCGGAAACGAACTCGGTGTCTTGATGGTTGATATGGGTACGGATCTCGCCGATCCGGCCGACCGGCTGGCCCGGGTGTCGGCATCGACGACGCAAGGCAAGGCCTCCATGCAGGGGATGTCCTCCCTGTCCCGGTTGGCGGCCAGTGCACTCGGCGTCGCGCCTCTGGCGGTGGGGATCCTCACCCGCAATCGTGCACTCCCGCGACCGCCCTTCAACGTCATCGTCTCGAACGTGCCGGGAGCTCCGGATCCGTTGTACTGGAACGGCGCTCGCGTGGATGCGGTGTATCCACTGTCCGTGCCGGTCGACGGTCAGGCACTGAACATCACGTGCACGAGCACCGACGACGCGATCGCTTTCGGCCTGACCTCGTGCAGTCGCAGCCTGCCGCAGCTGCAGCCTCTTCTCGACCACTTCGATACCGCCCTCGGAGAGCTGGAGGACGCGTTCGACATCGTGCCGGTCGCCGACGAGACATCCGTCCGTGCGGGCTGACACCACGGAATAACGGCAGCACGCCGGTGCCCGAGTCGGACATCTGCCCCAGGAATCGCCGTTCCCGTGTGAGAAGGCGCTCTGTCGGAGCACTATCGACCGATAGCGGCGTATCGCCGGGACGCACCGACGCCCCGCACCGGAACTCGCGTCCCACTCCTCGCGGAGAGTAGGTCCGAATGCAGCAACTGACGCCGTTCTACGAGAAGGTCCAGACCCACTACGACCTGTCCGACGACTTCTTCGAACTGTTCCTCGACCCCACGCGCACGTACAGTTGCGCCTACTTCGAATGCGACGACATGAGCCTCGAGGAAGCTCGGATCGCGAAAGTCGATCTTGCTCTCCGTAAGTGCGATCTCCGGCCCGGGATGACGCTGCTGGATATCGGTTGCGGTTGGGGCTCGACGATGATGCGGGCGGCGGAGCGATACGACGTGCACGTCATCGGTCTGACGTTGAGCCGCAACCAGTACGAACACGTGTCCGGTCTGCTCTCGGGCATGTCCTCCGGAGGCCGTACCGCGGAAGTGCGTCTACAAGGCTGGGAGGAGTTCGACGAGCCGGTGGACCGCATCGTCAGCGTCGGAGCGTTCGAGCATTTCCGCCGACAGCGGTACGACACTTTCTTCGACCGCGCCTCGCGCATCCTGCCCAGCGACGGCAGGATGCTGCTGCACACCATCGTGGGTCATTCCCGCGCCCAGTTCGAGGCGATGAAGGGGCCGGTCACCCGCGAGGACGTACTGTTCCTGCGGTTCATCATGAGGGAAATCTTCCCCGGAGGACAGCTCCCCGACCGGGATCTGGTCATCACCGGCGCACAACGCAACAGCTTCTGGGTGCAGAACATCGAGTCCCTGCAACCTCATTACGCTCGCACGCTCGACCTGTGGGCGCGAGCCCTCGAGGCGCGGCGCAACGACGCGGTGCGGATGGCCTCCGAGGAGGTCTACCAGCGATACATAGGTACCTCACCGGGTGCGCCGCGAATTTCCGACGTCGCCTCATCGACGTCCAGCAGTTCACCCTCGTGAAGCAGCAGCACCGCTGAGGCTCGGTCCCGAGGGACCGGCGGCACAACGAAACCGGTGAGCCTGCACGCCGATCCGCTGCCCGGGTGGACAACGGATCAGCGAGGGGCAGATCAGTGCGAGCCGCGGCGCTTCTGCTGCAGCTTGGCGAGCATCTCCTTGGCCTTGCGCTGATTCTCGGGCTTGGCCGCTTCGCGTCGGGCGACCTGGATCGCCTTGACCACGGCGGCGCTCTTCATAGCTTTGCCGAACATTCCCATCGAGCACTCCTCCGCAGTGGCGTCACAACCTGTACCTCCACGATACGGATCCGCGGAAGGAACCACCCGTGCGCGTGATTCAGTTCGCCGCGTCGGCGATGCGACTGTTCGGCAGCTTCCAGTCCGGCCGCGGGAAGTGGCAGGTGTACCCGTTCGGGTAGTGCTGGAGATAGTCCTGGTGCTCGGGTTCGGCCTCCCAGAAGGTGCTCGCGGGAGTCACCTCGGTGACCACCGTGCCGGGCCACAGACCC
The DNA here is from genome assembly GCF_001886355.1 of Rhodococcus sp. 2G. Classification (NCBI taxonomy): domain Bacteria; kingdom Bacillati; phylum Actinomycetota; class Actinomycetes; order Mycobacteriales; family Nocardiaceae; genus Rhodococcus; species Rhodococcus sp. 2G. The sequence goes on from NZ_CP018063.1 coordinate 2,143,574, forward strand.
GACGCCTCGACGTCGGCGATGGTGTCAACCGCGACCTGCTTCTGCTCGTCGTCGAGGTAGAAGATCGCAGAACGGTAGGACGCCCCGACGTCGTTGCCCTGCCGGTTCAGGGTGGTCGGATCGTGGATCTGGAAGAAGAACTCGAGCAGCGCCCGGTAGTCGGTCCGTGCGGGGTCGTAGACGATCTCGACGGACTCCGCGTGCCCCGGATGGTTGCGGTAGGTAGGGTGATCGTTCTGCCCACCGGTGTAGCCGACCCGCGTCGACACCACCCCGGGCTGTCTCCGGATCAGCTCCTCCATACCCCAGAAGCATCCGCCTGCCAGAATCGCCTTGCGTGTATCGGTCATTACGCCTCCTCGGGAGGTGGAACCGATACGACGGTCGCGACATTCCCGGCCCGCACCCCGTTAGTGGTCAGAGCACGAACACGGCCGCGCGCTCGGCGAGGTCGAGGACGGGTTGCGGCAGGATGCCGAGCAGCACCGTCGCCACCGCCGCGAACGCGATCGCCGCGCTCGTCGCCACGGTCGAGGTCGCGAGCCGCGGAGCGTCGTCGGTCGGGTCGGTGAAGAACATCAGCACGATCACCCGCACATAGAAGTAGGCGGCGACCGCACTGACCAGCACACCGACGATCACGAGCGGAGCCGCACCGCCCTCGATCGCCGCACCGAAGACCGCGAACTTCGCGATGAACCCGCTGGTGAGCGGAATGCCCGCCAGCGACAGCAGGAACAGCGCGAACGCCCCGCCGAGCAACGGTGAGCGCCGCCCGACACCGGCCCAGCGCGACAGCTCCCACGCCTCGCCGTCCGGGTCGCGTACCAGCGTCACCACGGCGAACACACCGACCGTCCCGATCCCGTAGACGAGCAGATAGAACAGCGTCGACGACACCCCGGACGCGGTGCCGGCCACGACACCGGTGAGCACGAATCCGGTATGGCTGATCGCCGAGTACGCGAGCATGCGCTTGATGTCGTTCTGCGTCACCGCCAGAACCGCACCGACGACCATCGTCGCGATCGCAACGGCCCACAGGATCGGACGCCACTGGTCGGCAGAACCGGGAACCGCGACGTAGAGCACTCGCAGCAGTGCGCCGAATGCGGCGATCTTCGTCGCGGCGGCCATGAACGCCGTCACGGGCGTCGGCGCACCCTGATAGACGTCCGGCGTCCACGAATGGAAGGGCACCGCTCCGATCTTGAAGAGCAACCCGACCGCCAGCAGACCCACCCCGACGAGCGCGGTGGTCTCGCTGCCCGCGCCGGTGTCGATGGCCAGGGCGATCCCGCCGAGGTGGACGGTCCCGGCGTAGCCGTAGAGCATCGCCACCCCGTACAGGAAGAACGCCGACGAGAACGCGCCCAGCAGGAAGTACTTCAGTGCTGCTTCCTGGGAGAGCAACCGCCGGCGCCGCGCCAGACCGCACAGCAGGTACAGCGGCAGCGACAGCACTTCGAGCGCGACGAACATCGTCAACAGGTCGTTCGAGGCCGGGAACACGAGCATCCCGCCCACCGCGAACAGCAGGAGCGGGAAGACCTCGGTCCGTGCGCCGCCCGCCGCGAACGCCTGCCGTTCGGCCGCGGTACCCGGAATCGCCGACGCCTGGGGCGCGAACGCGTCGAGATGCGCACCGACCGCGGCGCGGGAAACCGATTGCGCGCGAACCTGTTCGATACTCCGTTCCGCGACGAGCGCAACCGACAGCACCGCCACGATCAGGACCGATCCCTGCAGGAACAGCGCCGGTCCGTCGATCACGACCGCCCCCGACAGGGTGGTCGCACGGGTTCCCGCGAGCATCACCACGGCGACGAACGCCGCCACGAGCGCACCCGTCGTCAGGAGCACGTGGGCGAGGTAGCGTGCCGAGGCCGGCGCGAACGACTCGACCAGCACACCGACGACGGCGGCGGCGAAGACGATGAGGATCGGTGCGATCCGTCCGTAGTCGATCGCCGGGGCGGGAATCGACGCGGCAAGAACGACGATGCCCTCGGAGGGTTTCATTCGGCTTCACCTTCCTCGGAACCGTGCGAGGGAACACCATTCTCGGCGACGGGTCGCTCGGCGGGCACCACCGGTTCGGGCCGGGAGATGTCGATCGACACGAGCGTGTCGTCGACCGCGGGGGTGATGACATCGAGCGCGGGTTTCGGATAGATCCCCAGAACGAGCAGCAACGCGATCAGCGGCGCGACCACCGCGACCTCACGAGGCACGAGATCGGAGAGCCTGCGGGCGTGTTCGGCACCGCCGTTCCCGTCGTCACCGTCGTCTCCACCGGGCAGGCGCACGGGTCCGCCCATCATGCGCTGGTAGAGCCACAGCACGTAGAGCGCGGACAGCACGAGCGCGAGTGTCGCGATCACCGCAGCCACCTGGTAGCGCGGATAGGTGCCGACGAAGACGAGGAACTCGCTGACGAACGGCGCGAGCCCGGGCAGGGACAGGGTCGCCAGTCCGGCGACGAGGAAGGTTCCGGCGAGGACCGGAGCGACCTTCTGCACCCCGCCATAGGCGGCGATGGTGCGGTCTCCGCGCCGCGAGACGAGGAAACCGGCAATGAGGAACAGTGCGGCCGTGGAGATCCCGTGGTTGACCATGTACAGCGTCGAGCCGGCCTGCCCCTGCGAGGTCAGCGCGAAGATGCCGAGGACGATGAACCCGAAGTGCGAGATGGAGGTGTAGGCGATCAGGCGCATCACGTCGTTCTGACCGATCGCGAGCACCGCGCCGTAGACGATGCCGATGACGGCGAGGGTCACCACGACCGGCGCGAAGGTCACCGAGGCGTCGGGGAAGAGCTGCAGGCAGTAGCGCAGCATGCCGAAGGTGCCGACTTTGTCGACCACTGCCATCATGAGCACCGCCGCGACCGGCGTGGTCCGCACCGCCGCGTCGGGTAGCCACCCGTGCAGCGGCCACAGTGGAGCCTTCACCGCGAAGGCGACGAGGAAACCGAAACACAGTGCGGCGAGCACGGCGGGGGTTGCGTCGAGATCACCGGCGACGGCGGCGGCGGTGACGGTCCGGACGTCGAAGGTGCCCACTCCCGCGGTCTCCCCCAGTCCGGATCGGGCGGTGACCACGTACAGGCCGATCAACGCGGCGAGCATCACCAGTCCGCCGAGCAGGTTGTACAGCAGGAACTTCACGGCGGCTCGTGCCCGGTCGGCACGCGGTGTCCCCGGCGAACCGAACCCGCCGATGAGGAAGTACATCGGGACGAGCATCGCCTCGAAGAAGACGTAGAACAGCAGGATGTCGAGGGCGGTGAACGACACGAGCACCATCGACTCGACGAGCAGGATCAGCGCCACATAGGTGTGCGCGGAGCGTGGGCGGGCCGCGCCGGCCTCCTCGTCGGCGGCGCGGTGATCGTGCCATCCGGCGGCCAGGAGCAACGGCACGAGCGCGGCGGTCAACAGGACCAGCACCAGGGCGATGCCGTCGACGCCGAGCCGGTAGCCGGCGCCGAACGAGGGGATCCAGTCGTGCGATTCGACGAACTGGAAACGCTCTCCCGCGCGGTCGAATCCGACGGCAACGATCACCGCGACCACCAGAACGGCGATCGACACCGTCAGGGCGATCGACCGGGTGGCGGAACCGAGGCGTGCGGGCAGGGCCGCGATCGCGGCGGCGCCGAGCAGCGGGAGCACCCACAGGATCGTCAACCAGGGAACGGTGGTCACCAGTACACCCCCATCACAGCGTCATCAGGACGAGCGCGCCGACCACGACGGTCGCGCCGGCGAACATGTACAACGCGTACGAACGGACGAAGCCGGTCTGCAGCCGGCGCAGTCCGCGCGAGAGCGCACCGATCCCGGTGGCGGCGCCGGTGACGGAGCCGTCGATGCCGGTGGATTCCACGCCGTCCAGGGCGCGCACCAGACCCTGACCGGGACGCATGAACACCGCTTCGTTCACGGCGTCGCCGTAGAGGTCGCGACGCGCGGCGACGGTCAGCGCCGACACCGCTTCGGGTGCCGTCGCCGGGACCGGTGCGCGCACGTACTGCCGGTAGGCGACGGCGACACCGGCGAGCACGACCGCCAGCGTGACGGTGGTGACGAGCCAGACGGGCAAACCACCTTCGTGATGGTCGTAGCCGACGACGGGTTCGAGCCAGTGCTGCAACGCGCCACCGAACACCAGCAGACCGCCGGCACCGACCGAGCCCATGGCGAGAGCGATCATCGGCCAGGTCATCGAGGCCGGCGACTCGTGCGGGACGGCGTCGGGCGCCCATCGCCGGTCGCCGAAGAAGGTCAGGATCATCACGCGGGTCATGTAGAAGGCGGTCAGTCCCGCACCGAGCAGCGCGACGACACCGAGCACGATGCCTTCGACACCGCCGGCGGCGAAGGCCACCTCGATGATCTTGTCCTTGGAGAAGAAGCCGGCGAACGGCGGGATCCCGATGATGGCGAGGTACCCCAGCCCGAAGGTGGCGAAGGTGATCGGCATGACCGCGCGCAGTCCGCCGTAGCGGCGCATGTCGGTCTCGTCGTTCATCGCGTGCATCACCGAGCCGGCGCCGAGGAACAGTCCGGCCTTGAAGAAGCCGTGGGTGAGCAGGTGCAGGATCGCGAAGGCGTACCCGGCGGGACCGAGACCGGCGGCGAGCACCATATAGCCGATCTGGCTCATCGTCGATGCCGCGAGCGCCTTCTTGATGTCGTCCTTGGCGCAGCCGATGATCGCGCCGAAGAGCAGCGTCGCTGCGCCGACGATCACCACTGCGAGTCGCGCGGCCGGTGCGGCGTCGAAGATCGCGTTCGCGCGGACCACGAGGTAGACACCGGCGGTGACCATGGTCGCGGCGTGGATGAGCGCGGAGACGGGGGTGGGGCCCTCCATGGCGTCGCCGAGCCACGACTGCAGTGGCAGCTGGGCGGATTTCGCGCACGCGGCCAGGAGCAGACACAGGCCGATCGCCGTCACCGTGCCTTCGGTCGCGGCGGGGACCGAGGCGAAGACCGTGTCGTAGTCGAGGCTGCCGAAGGTCGCGAACATGATCATGAGAGCGATGAGCAACCCCATGTCGCCGACGCGGTTGACGACGAACGCCTTCTTCGCGGCGGTCGCGGCGGTGGGCTTGTACTGCCAGAAGCCGATGAGCAGGTAGGAGGCGAGACCGACGCCCTCCCACCCGAGGTACAGGACGAGGAAGTTGTCGGCGAGGACGAGCACCAGCATCGCCGCGAGGAACAGGTTGAGATAGGCGAAGAACTTCCGGCGTTCCGGATCGTGCGCCATGTAGCCGATCGAGTAGAGGTGGATCAGCGAGCCCACGCCGGTGATGAGCAGTACGAAGCAGATCGACAGCGCGTCGAGCCGGAGGCCGAGATCGACCTGCAGTTCTCCGACCGGCACCCAGGTGAACACGGTCTGCTGTGCGAGCCGGGCGTTCGCGTCGAGTCCGAGCAGTCCGGCGAACATGACGGCGCCGACGACGAAGGAGGCGATCGCCGTGGCGCATCCGAGCAGATGTCCCCAGCGGTCGCTGCGACGCCCGAGGAGCAGCAGTACGAACGCGCCGGCCAGGGGCAGCGCCGGTATCGTCCACAGCGCCGAGTTCAGGAACGACGTCATGCCGCGTGTCCTCTCGGTTCGTCGTGGGCTCTCACACTCACCGTCCTCGTGGAATCGTCAGTACTTGAGCAGGTCGGCGTTGTCGACGGAGGCGGATCGCCTCGTCCGGAAGATGGTCACGATGATGGCGAGGCCGACGACGACCTCGGCGGCCGCGACGACCATCGTGAAGAAGGCGAACACCTGTCCGTGGAGGTTGCCGTGCATCCGCGCGAAGGTGACGAAGGCCAGGTTGGCGGCGTTGAGCATCAATTCGACGCACATGAACACGACGATGGCGTTGCGGCGCAGGAGTACTCCCACTGCGCCGATGGTGAACAGCAGCGCCGACAGGTAGAGGTAGTTCTCGGGGTTCATCGCCGATCCTTCCTCGCGTCGTCACCGCCGGGTTCGCGCAGGCCGAGTTCGGTGTGGTCCCAGTCGCGTCCGATGCGGCCGAGCAGCTCACCGACCGACAGTTCGGAGAACGATCCGTCCGGGAGCAGGGCCGGGACGTCGGCGGCGTTGTGGCGGGCGTAGACACCCGCGGCCGGCAGCGGTGTGACCCGCTCTCCTTCGCGGAACCGGCGTGCGGCGAGTTCGCGTTGGGTCTGCTTCGGCTGCAGGCGTTCCCGGTGGGCGAGCACCATCGCACCGACGGTGGCGGTGATGAGCAGCGCTCCGGTGAGTTCGAACGCCCAGACGTAGTCGATGAACAGCAGCACTGCCAGGCCCTCGACGTTGCCGCCGGCGTTGGCGGCGTCGAGTCCCGCGAAGCCGGAGACCGCGGTGTTCCCGATGCCACCGATGAGCATCACCGCGAAGCCGATCGCCACGACGATCGCGAGAACGCGCTGTCCCTTGATGGTTTCGACGAGGGAGTCGGCGGAGTCGATACCGACGAGCATGAGCACGAACAGGAACAGCATCATCACGGCGCCGGTGTAGACGACGACCTGCACCACACCGAGGAACACGGCGTCCTGCGCGATGTAGAAGACGGCGAGCACGATCATCGTCATGGCGAGGAACAGCGCCGAGTACACGGCTTTCGGGGCGACGACGACGCCGAGCGCCCCGAGTACCGCGACGGCACCGAGGATCCAGAACTGCACGGCCTCCCCGGTGGAGGTCGTGGTGAGTTCGGCGGCGAGCAGGGCGGTGGTCACCGGCTCTCCTCCCCGTCGGCGGCGGACGCGTGTTCCGGGACGGGGATCGTGCCCCGGTAGTAGTCCTCGTCGGTGGCGCCGGGCGCCATGGGATGCGGCGGTGGCTGCATTCCGGGTTCGAGCGGGGCGAGCAGGCGGTCCTTCTCGTAGATCATGTCGGTGCGGTTGTCGGCGGCCATCTCGTACTCGTTCGTCATCGTCAGCGCGCGGGTCGGGCACGCCTCGATGCACAGTCCGCAGCCGATGCACCGCAGGTAGTTGATCTGGTAGACGCGCCCGTACCGTTCGCCGGGCGAGTACCGCTCCTCATCGGTGTTGTCGGCGCCCTCGACGTGGATGGCGTCGGCGGGGCATGCCCACGCGCACAGTTCGCAGCCGATGCACTTCTCGAGTCCGTCCGGATACCGGTTGAGCTGGTGGCGTCCGTGATAGCGGGGGGCGGTGGGTCTCTTCTGCTCCGGATACTGCTCGGTGTTGGGCTTCTTGAACATCGTCGTGAGCGTCACACCGAAACCGGCGAGCGGGCCGCGGAATTCGACCATCACGATCCTCCTGGGAGACGACCCGCCGGGGCCGGCGGACTCGATCGGGTGCTCGACCGAGCAGGTAGTGGCGGCACGGGGAAGCCCCCGGCCATGGCGTCGAACTCCTCGTCGACGCCGGCGGGTGGTTCCGTCGCCTGTGCGATGCGCCGGGTCCGCCGCCCCTGCAGGGTGAGGTAGGCGAACAGCAGGGCGGTGGACAGCACGCCGGCGACGATGAGGCTCGCGGTGCCGGGCAGGACGTCGTCGGTGTCGAGGATGCGCAGCGCGGCCACGATCATCACCCACACCACCGAGACGGGGATGAGCAGTTTCCAGCCCAGGGCCATGAACTGGTCGTAGCGCAGTCGCGGCAGGGTGCTGCGCAGCCACACGAAGACGAACAGCACGACCCACACCTTGATCACGAACCACAGCAGCGGCCACCAGCCCGAGTTCGCGCCGCTCCACAGTGTCAGCGGCCACGGCGCGTGCCAGCCGCCGAGGAACAGGGTGGTCGCGAGCGCGGAGACGGTGACCATGTTGACGTACTCCGCGAGCATGAACATCGCGAACCGCAGCGACGAGTACTCCGTGTGGAAACCGCCCACGAGTTCGCCCTCGGCCTCGGGCAGGTCGAAGGGAGCCCGGTTGGTCTCCCCCACCATCGACACCGAGTACACCAGGAAGGACGGCAGCAGCAGCACGACGAACCACAGGTCGTTCTGCGCGGCGACGATGCCCGAGGTCGACATCGTGCCCGCCTGCAGGAAGACCGCGGCGAACGCGAGTCCCATCGCGATCTCGTAGGAGATGACCTGCGCGGTCGAGCGGAGGCCACCGAGCAGCGGATAGGTCGAACCCGAGGCCCAGCCGGCGAGCACGATGCCGTAGACGCCGACGGAGGTGATCGCCAGGACGTAGAGCACCGCGACGGGAAGATCGGTGAGCTGCAACGGCGTCCGGTTCCCGAGGATCGACACCTCCGGCCCGAAGGGGATGACCGCGAACGCCATGAACGCCGGGGCCGTCGCGATGATCGGGGCGAGCATGTAGATCGGCTTGTCCACCCCGGTCGGGATGATGCCTTCCTTGAGCGCGAGCTTGAGGCCGTCGGCGACGGTCTGGAACAGTCCCTTCGGTCCCACCCGGTCGGGTCCGACCCGCATCTGCATCCAGGCCATGATCTTGCGTTCGGCGAGGATCATCACGAGGGTGGTCAGCACGAGGAACGCGAAGATCGCCACGGCCTTCGCGAGGACGAGCCACCAGGGGTCGATGCCGAACATCGACAGGTCCACGGGTTGGGCGATAACGCTCATCGCGGATCCTCCTCGGCCGATCCGGAACCCGTCGTGGCGGCGGCCCGGATCCGCACCACATCACCGGCGGTGACGCCGAGATCGACGTGCACCATCGATCCCGGAGAGGCGGTGGGCAGCCAGACGACGCGGTCGGGCAGGTCGTCGACCACCAGCGGCAGAGTGATCGAGCCGCGCTCGGTGGAGACGGTGAGCGAATGATGGTCGGCGGCGCCGATCTCCGCGGCTGTCGCGGCCGACAGACGGGCGACGGGTTCGTGCGCCGTTCCGGCGAGGTGCGGTTCGTCGTCCTGCAATCGGCCCGCGTCGAGCAGCATCCGCCAGGTGGCGAGGACCGCTTCCCCGAGAACGGGACGTCGTGGAGGTCGCGGGGACACTCCCGGCGATTCGGGAACGGTGCCCGTCCATCGTCCGAGTTCCGCGAGTTCGTGACGCAGGGTCTGGACGTCGTGGGGACCCGGATCGGCGAGGCCGGCGTCGAGGTCCATCGCGTCGGCGATCGCCGCGAGCACCCGGTGGTCGGGCAGTGCTCCGGTGTCGCGGAGCGCGATCGGGAAGGCACGTTCGCGTCCCTCCCAGTCGAGGAAGCTCCCGGCCTTCTCGGCCACCGGCGCGACGGGGAAGACGACGTCGGCGCGGTCGGTCACCCCGCTGCGTCGCACTTCCAGACTCACGACGAAGCCGGCACCGTCGAGACCGGCGGCGGCATCGGGATCGGGCAGGTCGGCGGGGTCGACGCCGGCGACCACGAGCGCAGCCACATCACCCTCGGCGGCCGCAGTGAGGATGGCGGTGGTGTCGCGGCCCGGCTCCGACGGCAAGGTGTCGGCCGGGAGGCCCCACGCCGACTCGATGTCGTGCCGGGCCTGCGGGTCGCCGATCGGGCGACCGCCCGGCAGCAGGGTCGGGAAGGCGCCGGCTTCGAGTGCTCCGCGATCACCGGCGCGGCGCGGGATCCACGCGAGGCGGGCTCCGGTTTCGTCGGCGAGAGCCGTGGCGGCGGACAGGGCGCCGGGCGATGCTGCGGACCGCTCCCCCACCAGCACGATCGCACCGGGAGTCCGGAGCGCGGCCGCGGCGTCGGCGGATGCGCCGGTGCGGATCGCGTCGAGTGCGCGTGCCTCGTCGCCCGGGACGCACTGTTCGACCCTCCCCGACAGCTTGTGGACGCCGCGCGAGGCGAACGGAGCGACCGCGAAGACCTGCAGCCTGTTCCGCCGGACCGCCTTGCGCAGCCGCAGGAAGACGATCGGCGACTCCTCCTCCGGTTCGAATCCGACGAGGAGCACCGCCGGCGCGCGGTCGAGGTCGCGGTAGGTGACGTCGAGGCGCCGACCGGCGACCCGCGAGGTGAGGAAGTCCGTCTCCTCATCCGACAGGTCTCGGCTGCGGAAGTCGATGTCGTTGGTGGCGAGCGCCGTTCGCGCGAACTTCGCGTACGCGTAGGCGTCCTCGACGGTGAGCCGGCCACCGGTGAGGACTGCGGCCCTGCCGCGCGCCGCCGCCAGCCCGCGCGCGGCGACGCCGAGCGCCTCGATCCACGAGGCGGGGACGAGCGCTCCGGTATCGTCGCGGACGAGGGGCGTGGTGAGGCGATCGTCGGCGGTAGCGTAGGTGAACGCCCAGCGTCCCTTGTCGCAGTTCCATTCCTCGTTGACCTCGGGGTCGTCCCCGGCGAGTCGGCGCAGCACGGCTCCGCGACGATGGTCGGTGCGCTGGGCGCAGCCGCTCGCGCAGTGTTCGCACACACTCGGCGTGGAGACCAGATCGAACGGGCGGGCGCGAAACCGGTAGGCGGCGCCGGTGAGCGCGCCGACCGGACAGATCTGGACGGTGTTGCCGGAGAAGTACGACTCGAACGGTTCCTCGGTGTAGATGCCGACCTGCTGCAGCGCCCCGCGGTCGAGCATGTCGACGAACCGGTCGCCCGCGACCTGATCGGCGAAGCGGGTGCACCGCGCGCACAGCACGCACCGTTCGCGGTCGAGGAGCACCTGCGAGGAGATCGCGATGGGTTTCGGGTAGGTGCGTTTGGTGTCCTCGAAGCGGGACTCGGCGCGTCCGTTGGACATCGCCTGGTTCTGCAGCGGGCACTCGCCGCCCTTGTCGCATACCGGGCAGTCGAGCGGATGGTTGATGAGCAGCAGTTCCATCACGCCGCGCTGGGCCTTGTCGGCCACCGGTGAGGTGAACTGGGTGCGCACGACCATCCCGTCGGTGACCACGGAGGTGCACGAGGCGAGCGGTTTGCGCTGCCCCTCGACCTCGACGAGGCACTGGCGGCACGCGCCGACCGGTTCGAGCAGCGGGTGGTCGCAGAACCGCGGGATCTGGACCCCGATCAGTTCGGCGGCGCGGATCACGAGAGTGCCCTTGGGCACGGCGATCTCGGTGTCGTCGATGGTGACGTTCACGAGGTCGGTGGTCTCGGATTTCTCCGCACCGGCACCGGACACGGCGGTCATCGCTCGCCTCCTTCCGCTGGGGTGTCGGCGGCGAGCGTCGACAGGTGCGGGTCGAACGGGCAGCCGCCGTGCTCGAGGTGGGTGACGTATTCGTCGCGGAAGTACTTCAGCGACGACGTGATCGGGCTGGTCGCACCGTCCCCGAGGGCGCAGAACGCCCGGCCGAGGATGTTGTCGGAGATGTCGAGCAGCTTCTCCAGGTCGGCTTCGGTGCCCCGGCCGTGTTCGAGCCGCTCGAGGATCTGCACGAGCCACCAGGTGCCCTCGCGGCAGGGGGTGCACTTGCCGCACGATTCGTGCGCGTAGAACTCCGTCCAGCGCAGCACCGTGCGGACGACGCAGGTGGTCTCGTCGAAGATCTGCAGGGCCCGGGTCCCGAGCATCGACCCGGCGGCGGCGACGTTCTCGTAGTCCAGGGGGACGTCGAGATGTTCGTCGGTGAAGATCGGGGTCGACGAGCCACCGGGTGTCCAGAACTTGAGCCGGTGGCCGGCGCGCACACCTCCGGCGTAGCCGAGCAGCTCGCGCAGGGTGATGCCGAGCGGGGCCTCGTACTGGCCGGGGGTGGTGACGTGCCCGGAGAGCGAGAACATCGCGAAGCCCGGTGATTTCTCGGTGCCCATCGAGCGGTACCAGTCCACACCGTTGCGGATGACGAGCGGGACGTTCGCGATGGATTCGACGTTGTTGACGACAGTCGGGCACGCGTACAGGCCGGCGACGGCGGGAAAGGGTGGGCGCAGACGTGGTTGGCCGCGGCGGCCCTCGAGGGAGTCGAGCAGCGCCGTCTCCTCACCGCAGATGTACGCGCCCGCACCGGCGTGGACGACGAGTTCGAGGTCGTATCCGGAGCCGAGGATGTCGCGTCCGAGACAGCCGGCCTCGTAGGCCTCCGCGACCGCGGCGTGCAGACGCCGCAGGACCGGGACGGCTTCTCCCCGCAGGTAGATGAACGCGTGCCGGGCGCGGATCGCGTAGGCGGCGATAATCACGCCTTCGACGAGGGCATGCGGGGTGGCCAGCATGAACGGGATGTCCTTGCAGGTGCCCGGCTCGGATTCGTCGGCGTTGACGACGAGATAGTGCGGCTTGTCGTCGCCCTGCGGGATGAACGACCACTTGGTGCCCGTGGAGAATCCGGCGCCACCGCGACCGCGGATCCCGGAATCCTTGACTGCGGCGATGACCGCATCCGGGTCCATGCCGAGCGCGATGGGCAGGGCTTCGTATCCACCGTGCCGCCGGTAGGCGTCGAGGGTCCACGCCTGTTCCTCGGCCCAATAACGGGTGAGTACGGGGGTCAGACCTGTCGGTGATTTCCCGACGGCGACGACGGCCTCGTCATTCTCCGGCGGTTCGGGTGCCCGCATGTCGTGCTTGCGGGCGACCTCGAGCCCGGCGAGGGAGGCCGGCCCGGCGGTACCGGCGGCCTCGAGCGCACCGGGCCGGTCGTCGGGGATCCCCGCGAGCAGGCGTGCGGTGTCGCGGAAGCTGCGCAGCGGGGCGCCGCGCGTCGGTGCGGGGGTGCCGCCGGCGAGCAGGTCGTCGACGAGTTCGATCGCGGAGTCGATAGTGCGGTTGTCGAACAGTTCCCAGTCGACGGTCATCACCGGGGCGTAGTCGCACGCCGCGTTGCATTCGATGTGTTCGAGGGTGATCGCGCCGTCGGCGGTGGTCTCGTCGTGTCCGATACCGAGCCGGGTGCACAGCGCGGAGAAGATCTCGTCGCCGCCCATCGTCGCGCACAACGCGTTCGTGCATACTCCGACGTGGTGGCGCCCGGTCGGCGAGCGGCGGTACATGGTGTAGAAGGTGGAGACGGCGGCGACCTCGGCGCCGGTGAGTCCGAGCCGCCGGGCGCAGAACTCGATGCCGGCCGGCGTGATGTAACCGTCCTCCGCCTGCACGAGGTGCAGCAGCGGCAGCAGCGCTGATCGTGGCTGCGGGTAGCGCGCGATGATCCGGTCGGCGTCGGCGTCGAGGCGGGCGCGCACGTCGTCGGGATAGCGGCGCGGTGCGTCAGGTGGGGTGAGATAGGTGTCCTCGTCGGGTCGCGGCCCGAGCGGCACGAGGACGGGTTCGCCTCCGGCCGGTTCGGTCATCGGCACGGCGGTGGTGGTCTCGCTCGTGGCCGCGGTGCCGGTGGTCTCCGCGCCCGCAGCCCGCACGAATTCGGTGCTCATCGGTCCACTCCCCCCATCACCGGGTCGATGCTGGCGACGGCAGCGATCACGTCGGAGACCATGCCGCCCTCGCACATCGCCGCGACGGCCTGCAGATTCGTGAACGACGGGTCGCGGTAGTGCACGCGGTACGGGCGTGTGCCGCCGTCGCTGACCATGTGGACGCCGAGTTCGCCGCGTGGCGATTCGACGCCGATGTAGACCTGTCCCGCCGGGACACGTATGCCTTCGGTGACGAGCTTGAAGTGGTGGATCAGACCCTCCATCGACTCGCCCATGATGTGCCGGATGTGGTCGGGCGAGTTGCCGAGTCCGTCCGGTCCGAGCTGCAGTTTCGACGGCCAGGCGATCTTGCCGTCCTGGACCATCACCGGTCCGGGGCGGAGCCGGTCGAGGCACTGTTCGACGATCTTCAACGATTCGTGCATCTCCCCGATCCGGACGAGATAGCGCGCGTAGCAGTCGGATCCCTCGGCGGTGACGACGTCGAACTCGTAGGTCTCGTAGCCGCAGTAGGGTTCGGCGCGGCGCAGGTCGTAGGGCAGTCCGGTGGACCGTAGGATCGGTCCGGTGATCCCGAGGGCCATGCAGCCGGTGAGGTCGAGGCAGCCGATGTCGCGGGTGCGTGAGATGAAGATGGGGTTGTCGGTGAACAGGGCTTCGAGATCGGCGAGCCGGCCGGGTAGGAGGGCGAGCAGGTCGCGGATCATCGGCACGGCTTCGTCGGGCAAGTCCTGGGACAGTCCGCCGGGCCGGATGTAGGAGTGGTTCATCCGCAGTCCGGTGATCGTCTCGAAGACGTCGAGGATCAGTTCGCGTTCGCGGAAACCGAACAGCATCGGGGTGGTCGCGCCGAGTTCCATGCCACCGGTGGCCAGCGCCACCAGGTGCGAGGAGATGCGGTTGAGTTCCATGAGCATCACCCGCACGACCTGCGCGCGTTCGGGGACGAGATCCTCGATGCCGAGCAGCTTCTCGACGCCGAGGCAGTAGGCCGTCTCGTTGTGGAACGGGGCGAGGTAGTCCATGCGAGTGACGAAGGTGACGCCCTGCGTCCAGTTGCGGAATTCGAGGTTTTTCTCGATTCCGGTGTGCAGATAGCCGATTCCACATCGGGCCTCCGTGACGGTCTCGCCGTCGATCTCGAGGATCAGGCGCAACACTCCGTGGGTGGATGGGTGCTGGGGACCCATGTTGACGACGATGTGGTCCTCGCCGCCGTCGCGTACGGCAGCGGTGATGCCGTCCCAGTCGCGTCCGACGGCGTCGAAGACGGTCTCGGTCGCGGGTTCGCTCGTCACGTGTACGCCCTCCGTTCGTCGGGTGGCGGGACCCGGGCGCCCTTGTATTCCACCGGGATGCCGCCGAGAGGGTAGTCCTTGCGTTGGGGATGTCCGTGCCAGTCGTCGGGCATCTCGATGCGGGTGAGCGCGGGGTGCCCGTCGAAGACGATTCCGAAGAAGTCGTAGGTCTCGCGCTCGTGCCAGTCGTTCGTCGGGTAGGTGCGGTAGAGCGAGGGGACGTACGGGTCGCTGTCGGGGATCGCGACCTCGAGCCGTATCCGACGGTTGTGGGTGATCGAGACGAGCGGATACACCGCGTGCAGTTCGCGGCCCGTCTCCTGCGGGTAATGCACCCCGCTGACCCCGAGGCACAGCTCGAAGCGGAGGTCCGCATGGTCGCGCAGGGTGCGGGCCACGAGCGGCAGATGTTCGCGGCGGACGAAGACGGTCAGCTGGTGGCGGTGCGCGACGACCTTCTCGACCGCCTGGGCATAGCCGACGCCGGTGTCGCCGGATCGCTCGTCGAGGACGTCCTCGAGCGTGTCGACGAGGTCGTCGAGGTACCCGCCGTAGGGTCGCTCGGTGCTGCCGGGCAGCGTCACCCGGCGCACGAGGCGGCCGTAGCCGCTGGTGTCACCGGATCCACGCACCCCGAACATGCCGCGTCGGACGGCGATCACCTCGTCGGCGCGGTCGTCGTGGTCGGATCCTGTCCGTTCGAGATCGGTCATCGCGGCGGCACCGTCAGTTCGATGAGGGGACGTTGGGCCAGGGCCGCTTCCTCGGCGGCGCGGATCGCCTCGGCCCGGTTCACACCCAGGGGCATCTGCGCGATCTTCTCGTGCAGCATGAGGATGGCGTGCAGGAGCATCTCGGGCCGGGGCGGGCAGCCCGGAAGGTAGATGTCGACGGGGACGACGTGGTCGACCCCCTGAACGATCGCGTAGTTGTTGAACATGCCGCCCGACGAGGCGCACACGCCCATCGCGAGCACCCACTTCGGTTCGACCATCTGGTCGTAGACGCGGCGCAGGGCGGGAGCCATCTTCTGGCTGACTCGGCCGGCGACGATCATGACGTCGGCCTGTCGCGGGGAGGCCCGGAAGGCCTCCATACCGAAGCGGGCGATGTCGTAGCGGCCACCGGCGGTGGCCATCATCTCGATGGCGCAGCACGCGAGCCCGAAGGACGCCGGCCACAAGGAGCCCTTGCGCGCGAAACCGGCCAGGGTCTCGACGGTGCTGAGCAGAAAACCGCTGGGGACCTTCTCCTCGATGCCCATCGCCCGTCACCTTCCCCGGAATCGGACCGGACGCCCGGTCGTTTGTCGTCCGCTCTCGTAACCCGTTCGCTTGCAGGACATCCCGTCGTACACGCGGGTCGTCAGTCCCATGTCAGGCCTCCTCGTTTCCACTCGTAGGCGTAGGCGACGAAGACGTTGAACATGAACAGTGCCATCGCCGCCAGACCGAAGACGCCGAGCGCGTCGAAATGGACCGCCCACGGGTACAGGAAGACGATCTCGATGTCGAAGATGATGAACAGCATCGCGGTGAGGTAGTACTTCACCGGGAAGCGGCCACCTCCCACCGGCTGGGGTGTGGGGTCGATGCCGCACTCGTACGCATCGAGCTTGGCGCGGTTGTATCGGCTCGGGCCCGCGAGGCTCGCCACCGCGACGGAGAAGACCGCGAAGGCAAGCGCGATGCCACCGAGTACCAGGATCGGTACGTAAGCGTTCATGCGACCTCCGGTTGCTTGCGCGAATCCGGCCGCGGGTCTGCTCGTCGCCCGCGAACCCACCCCCGCCGTGCACCGGGCGGTTCCGTCCCGGCCCAGGGTTGTGAGTCACGGCACACACTAGTGCTGTTCGCGTCGGACTTGTCGCGATTTCACGCCCTCGATTCGGGGCGGCGTGTCGGGCTGCTCGACAACGGGAAGGAGGGTAGATTTTCCGGCCCCACATACGAGTTCGTGGCCGGGCGGTCGCGCGTCGGAAGGGTCAGGAGGGGCGGGAGCGAGGGGTGAGCAGCGCGAGGACCTGCCGGCCGAGCCGAATCGGGTCGACGGGATGACGCAGCGCCACCTCGGCACCCGACCAGCGGGCGAGCCATTCGTCGTCGGCCCGGGCGATCAACACGATGATCGGCGGGCACGAGTCGAGTTCGTCCTCGAGTTGTTTCGCGAGGCCCATGCCGCCCGCGGGGGCGGCCTCACCGTCGAGCACGGCGAGGGCGATGTCGCCGGCGTGCATGCGTTCGACGACGACCGGCGGTGTCGCGACCTCGACGTAGTCGAGTGGAGGCAGATCCGGGTGCAGCCGGGTACCGAGGGCATCACGAACCTGTTGCCGCACGGTCGCATCGTCGCTGTAGACGAGGATGCGCAGCGAGTCGGTCACGGGCAAGATGCTAACCGAGCACACCCGCCCGTCCGGGGAACCCGCGTGTCGCGGCGGCGCCGCGACGTCGGCGGGCCGGGACGAGCTCAGGATCCGCTACCGAGCGGATGCCACCGCTCGCGGATCTCGGGACGGATCGCCGTCTCCGTTACGTCGTCGTGGATGATCGAGGCGGGCGCGATCATCAGGTGCGCCAGCACGATGCATGCGCCGGTGAGCATGGCGAATGCGGCACCTATCAGATACGACGCGGTGAACACCGCAGCCAGGAATCCGATCGTGAGCATTCCCGTGAGCGCGATGATCGCGAGAATCCGCCGGTTCGAGCGTGGCATCGAATCGGACCTCTTATCCGTGGATGCAACCATGAGCATCTCCGTTCCTCCCCGGAACGACGCATCCGGTACCCCCGCATCCACTCATCGTTCCCGGTCGACGAATTGTCGGTGATGAGCGAACCCCCGCGGTGGCCGAGTGCGGCCGTCCCCTTCCCGCTCGGGACGTGAGCGGTTTCGATAACAGAATACTATCAAATGTGACATCTGTCTCGTGATCTTTTTGTGGGACATCACGAAGTTGTGGACGGCCCGGAAATCTGCCGATAACCGGCATCCCCTTCAGAAGGTTAGGCTCACCTCTCGAACCGTCCGATCAGTGAGAGGTATCCATGAAATTTCTGTCCCCGCGCCGCCTCGGGTCACGCGCGGTAGTCGCGCTCGTCGCCGCCGTCGCACTCACCGCCTGCTCGTCCGGCAGTGGCGACGACTCGAACGGTTCTCCGACGGGCGACTTCGAACCCGTCGCGATCGAGCACGCACTGGGCACCGCCGAGATCGACGCGCAGCCCGAAAGGGTCGTCACGCTCGGGATGGGTTCGGCCGAGACGGCGATCGCACTGGGTGTCACCCCAGTGGGGATGGAGGAATATCCCTGGGGCAGCGACGAAACCGGATATCTGCCCTGGATCCACGAGGAACTGACCGAACGCGGCGAGCCGCTGCCCGAGCAGTTCACCGGTGGCGCCGAGGTGGACGTCGAGGCGATCGCCCGACTCGCCCCGGACGTCATCCTCGCGCCGTGGTCGGGCATCACGCAGGAGCAGTACGACCTGCTGTCGGCGATCGCCCCGACCGTCGCCTACCCCGAACTGCCCTGGACGATCACCTGGCAGGACCAGATCGAGACCATCGGCACCGCACTCGGCAGGCACGACGAGTCGCTGGATCTGATCACGGGGATCGATGACACCTTCGAACGCACCGCGGCGGAGCATCCCGAATACGCCGGGGTGACGTTCTCGTATATCTACAACACCGGCCCCAGCACGCTGGGCGTGTTCATGCCCGACGAGCAGCGCGTGGCGATGGTCCGCGGACTCGGGCTGACGGTCGACCCGGTCGCGGAGACGCTCGAGGAGACCGAGGGCACCGACTCGGCGGTCATCGGGCTCGAGAACGCCGGACTGCTGAAGGACTCGGATCTGATCTTCACGTTCTATTCCGACCCGGCGAACCGCGCGGAGATCGAATCGCAGGCCGTCTACCAGCAAATTCCGGCGATCGCGCGCGGCTCGCTCGTCGCGCCGGAGGAACAGCCGTTCGTCACGGGATCGTCGATGATCAATCCGCTCACCGTGCCGTGGTCGATCGACCGCTACGTCCCGCTCGTCGACGAGGCGATCGCGAAGCTCGACCGCTGAGCCGGACGCACCGGTGGTGCGCCCGGCTCTCGGGCGTCACCGCCGGTGCGCGAGCCTGCGGACCATGAGATCACCGATCGACTGCATGATCTGCACCATCACGATGAGGACGACCACCGCGAGCAACAGCACCGGCGTGTTGAACCGCTGGTAGCCGTAGACGATCGCGAAGTCGCCGAGACCGCCACCACCGATGACACCGGCCATGGCCGAATAGCCCACCAGCAGCACGAGGGTGAGGGTGGCACCGGCGATCAGCGGGGACAGTGCTTCGGGCAGCAGCACCTTGCGCACGATCTGCGCGTTGGTGGCCCCCATCGCCTGGGCCGCCTCGACCCGGCCCCGGGGCACCTCCCGCAAAGCGGATTCGACGATCCGGCCGAAGAACGGGATGGCACCGATGGTCAACGGCACGATCGCCGCGGTCGGCCCGATCGCGGTACCCACGATGAAGCGGGTGAACCCGATCAGCGCGATCAGCAGGATGAGGAAGGGCAGCGACCGGAAGAGGTTGACGATCACGCCGAGGACGGTGTTGAGCGTCCTGCGCGGCCACAGTCCGGACGGGGACGTCAACTGCAACACGATTCCGACCAGCACACCACCGACGACGGTGAGCACGAAGGACACCGCAACCATGTAGAGCGTCTCGAGGGTGGCTTCCCACACCTCCGGGAAGGCGTCGTACCACTGCAGTTTGTTCATCGCGCCTGCACCGTCATTCCGTGAGTCCCTCCAATTCGGCTTCCGTCCCCCACGCCAGGCTCAGGTACGGGCGTTCGGCCACGAACCCCTCGATGAGTGCCCGATCGGTACCCGCCGTGAACCGAAGGCGCATCCGGCCCACGGTGACGCTGCCGACCTGTTCGACCCGGCCGCCGACCACAGCGATGTCGGCGTCGATCGCGCGGATCATCTCCGCGAGCCACGGTCCGTGCGCGGCATCACCGATCGCGGTGACCAGAGCCGTGTCGGCACCCGAACCCGTCGACGGGTCGGTGCCGACCGGGACGAGCGCATGCCCGAGCGCCGACTCGGGATCGGCGACGAGATCGACGATCCGGCCCGTCTCGACCACCTGTCCGGCGGCGAGCCGAGCTGCCGAGCTGCAGATCCGGCGCAGCACCCCGAGTTCGTGGGTGATCACCACGACCGTGACGCCCAGTCGTCTGTTCACCTCGGCGACGAGATCGAGGACCTGATCGGTGGTGTCCGGGTCCAGGGCGCTCGTGGCCTCGTCGCACAGCAGTACCTCGGGTTCGACGGCGAGTGCGCGGGCGATGCCCACGCGCTGCTGCTGTCCACCGGACAGCTGCGAGGGATAGCTCTCCCCCTTGCCGGCCAGGCCGACGAGATCGAGCAGCTCGAGCGCCCGCTTGCGGCGCTGTTCCTTGTCGATCCCCGCCACTTCGAGCGGGAATTCGACGTTCCGGATCACGGTGCGCGAGTGCAGTAGGTTGAACTGCTGGAAGACCGTCCCGATCCGGCGACGCGCCGCTCGCAGTTCCGCGCCGGACAGGGTCGACAGGTCGTCCCCGCCGAGCAGGATCCGTCCCGAGGTAGGCCGCTCGAGCAGGTTCAGACAGCGCAGAAGGGTGGACTTGCCGGATCCGGACGGGCCGACGATGCCGTAGATCTCGCCGTCGGGGATCTCGAGCGACACCCCTCGCAACGCCGCGACCTCCCCGGAGCGCCCGGCTCCGGGGAAGGTCTTGACGAGGTTCTCGACGACGATCATCAGTTCGCCGAGTGGACCGGCAGCACGGCGCCGGAGTAGGTCTCCTCGATCCAGGCAGCCGTCTCGGGCGACTCGAGGGCCTCGGCCAGCGCGGTCACTGCCGGGTCGTTCTCGTTCTCGGCCCGCACGACGAGCAGGTTGGAGAAGGGGTTGTTCTCGACCTCTTCGGTGACGATGGCGTCCTCGGCCGGGTTCAGGCCGGCTTCGAGCGCGTAATTGGAGTTGATCACGGCGGCGGTGATCTGCGCGTCGTCGAGCTGACGGGCGAGCTGCGGACGCTCGATGCTGACGAGGTTCAGGTTCTTCGGGTTGGCGGTGATGTTCGATTCGGTGACCACCGACAGGTCGGCCTCCTCGAAGGGCACGTCCATCTCGAGCAGACCGGCCGATTCGAGCAGGTACAGCGCGCGGGCGTAGTTGGTGGTGTCGCGCGGCACGGCGACAGTGTCGCCGTCCTTCAGCTCGTCGAGCGAGGCGATCTTGTTCGAGTAGAGGCCGATGGGCTCGAGGTGCACGTCGGCGACGGCGACGAGGTCGTCGATACCCTTCTGCTTCTGCCAGTCCGTCAGGTAGGGCTCGTGCTGGAAGAAGTTCGCGTCGACGTCACCGGCCTCGAGCAGTTCGTTGGGATCGACCTCCCCGGTGATCTCGACGATGTCGAGCTTGTAGTCGCCCAGCGCCCCGGTGCTCACGATCTGGTCGAGGATCTCGACGTGCGGGGTGGACGACGCCGAGATCCGGAGGGTGGTGTCGTCACCTTCGGACGACGAGCAGGCCGCGAGACCCGCAGCGAGGGTGAGCGCGGCGGACGCGACGACGATACGACGCAGTGACATCGGGTGGATACCTTCCGTTCGGAATGCGGGGACGTTGGAAATACGGGGACGTTGGAAATACGGGGACGGACAGATCGATTATCGGGGTGCGGCGAAGCGGGCGAGGAGATCCGCGTGAAAACGCTCCGCCACGTTCGGATGTGCCCGCAGGCGGGACTTGAGTGCGTTGAGGCCGTAGACGGCGTGCAGCGTGCCGCCGTGTGCGTCGGGGCCGACGCCGCGGGCGGCCGCGGCCAGATCTGCGGGCAACTCCACCGCCGGGAGTTCGCGGTCGAGACCGGGATTGAGGAAGAAGGGCAGCGACACGCGGTCGGTGCCCGCCGGGGGCGGCAGCACACGATGGACGGTCGCCTGGAGGTAACCGCCGGTGGCGACCTCGAGGAGTTCTCCGATGTTGACGATGAAATGCCCTGGGAGCGGGTCGATGTCGACCCAACGTCCGTCGCGTTCGACCTGGAAGCCGGTGCTGCCGGGTTCGGGATACAGCAACGTCAGCGCGCCGACGTCCTTGTGGCTGCCGACCCCTTGATCGGTGACCGAGCGGTCGTGCCCGGGATACCGCGCGATCTTCAGCAGCGGGTCGGGATCGGCGAAGGCGTCCTCGAAGTGATCGGCGGGGGCACCGAGGGATTCGGCCCATGCACCGAGCAGTCGGCGTCCGACGTTGCCGGCCTCGTCGACCCACCGCAGGGCCAGTTCGCGTAGTCGGGGGACCTGCTCGGGCCACAGATTGGGGCCGTGCAGCACCTCCCAGGGGCGGTCGGGGTCGACCTCGGCGACGGCATCGCGTTCCGGGCCGATGTCGAGTTGTTCGCGCCAGTCGACATAGCCCTGGGTGCGTTCGCCACCGACACGGGTGTAGCCGCGGAAGTGGGGCGAGCGGATATTCTCGATCGCGAGCTTGTCCGCCTCGGGGAGGGCGAAGAATTCGCGTGCCGCCGCGACGAGCCCGTCGGCGAGCGCGGGCTCTATCCCGTGACCGGCGAGATGGAAGAACCCGATCTCGTGGGTGGCCTCCCGGAGGCGATCGAGCAGGGCGTTGCGTGTGGTGTCGTCGCCGTCGAGATCGGACAGATCGATGACGGGCAATATTGTCGAATCGGACATGATGTGCCTTTCGAACCGCATCGGATGCGAGGAATTCCCGGTCACCGCCGGATCGTCGGTCACAGCGGACCCAGGGGAATCGTGAGAGCAGTGCGAGCAGCCCCGACAGGGGTGATCAGCGGCAACGACAACACGCAGGAGCCACGGCGCTTCGAGCGCGTGTGCTCACAGTCTGCGCGTGAGTGTTGCCCATGTTCTCCTCCGATGAGGTCGCGTGCGACCTTCGACGACAGTGGCGCCACGACGTGGTCCTGATCAAGGCTAATCGCCGCCTGGACCACCCGGCAAATCATCCTCGACCGGCAGTGCGACACCATTGACAGCAGGCTGTCGTTTTGTCAGCATACTGTCATGACCGAAACAGTTCACGTCGCCGTGTACGACACCCTGGCGGACTGGGAGATCGGATACGTCACGCCACATATCGCAGATCCCGAATGGCAGCGCAGCCCCGGCCGGTACCGCGTCCGTACCGTCGGAGCCACGACGGAACCGGTCACGACCAAGGGCGGACTCCGCATCCTTCCCGACGCCGTGCTCGCAGACATCACGCCGGAGGACAGCGCGATGCTGATCCTCGCGGGCAACGACATCTGGCCGACCGACGCCTACGCCCCGTTCGTCGACAAGACCCGGCAATTCCTCGACGCCGGCGTTCCGGTGGCCGCGATCTGTGGCGCGACCGGAGCGCTCGCGGCTGCCGGCCTGCTCGACGAGCGGCCGCACACGAGCAACGCTCCAGAATTCCTGCAGAGCGTCGGATACGGTGGCGCCGATCTGTACCGGGACGAACCCGCGGTCACGGACGGCGATCTCATCACCGCGAGCGGCATCGCCCCGGTCGACTTCGCCCGCGCGATCTTCACCCGGCTCGACATGTACGAACCGCGCGTCCTCGACGCCTGGTACGCCCTCTACGGCGAGCGCGACCCGCGCGGCTACTACGAGCTCATGTCCTCCGGCTCGTGACGGAGCAGAACGCGGCCGAGCAGCACCCGGCGGAGGCCGAACTGCTCAGCGCGGCCGCACTGACGGCCTTCCGGCTCAACGGCCAGTTTTTCGCGCTGGCCGAGACCCTGGCGCGTCCGGTGGGCCTGACCGCGGCCTGGTGGCAGGTCCTCGGCGCGGTCTCCTCCGCTCCGCTGCCGGTGTCCGCGATCGCCCGCGAGATGGGCATCACCCGGCAGAGCGTGCAGCGCATCGCCGATCTCCTCGTCGACAAGGGCCTGGCGGAGTACCGGCCCAATCCGGCGCACCGTCGCGCCAAGCTCGTCGCGATGACACCGGCCGGTCACGACGCGATCCGTGCCATCGGCCCCGCTCACGCCGACGCCGCGCGGGCACTGTGCGAGGAGACCGGATCCGAGAACCTGGCGCGGATCGTGGAGGGCATGCGCGCGCTGTCGGCCGCCCTCGACCGATCGGCCGATCAGCTCCCCGACGGACGACGCGGCGGGAAGTGACGGATGAGCCCTTCCTGCACGACGGTCGCGACGAGTTCGCCCTCGATGGTGAAGTAGCGTCCCGTCGCCATACCACGGGAACCGGCCGCTACCGGGGATTCCGTGGCGTACAGGTGCCATTCGTCGAAGCGGAGCGGACGGTGGAACCAGATCGAATGGTTGACCGTCGCCGCCACGATCCGGTCGAGTCCCCACGACAGGCCGTGCGTGGTGAGGATCGAATCGAGGACGGTCGTGTCGGACGCGTAGGCCAGCGTGGCGACGTGGAGCAGCGGATCGTCGGGCAGTTGCCCGTCGGCGCGCATCCACACGCGGTTGTGGCCGAGCTTCTCCCCCGTTCCCCGCAACACCCAGGCGGGGTCGTTGGCGTACCGCATGTCGATCGGCTTGAGCGCGCCGACGAAATGCGGCAACTGCTCCTCGAAGCCGCGCAGGCGTTCGCCGATCGGCGGAAGCGCTTCGGGCAGGGGAACATCGGGAACGGTCACCGAGTGTTCGAGGCCTTTGCCCCACCGCTGGAAGGCGGCGAGCATGACGAACAGTTCCTGGTCGTCCTGGTAGGCGGTGACCATCCGGTTCGCGAAGTCGCGGCCGTCCCGGTGGGTGACGACGTGGTAGTCGATGGGCCGCTTGACGTCGCCGCCCCGGATGAAATGGGCGTTGATCGCGTGCACAGGACGATCACCCACGGTGCGTCCGGCCGCAATGAGCGCCTGCGCGACGAGCTGACCGCCGAAGGTGCGGCTGCCGACCTGCTCGGGATGACCACCACGGAAGACGTTCTCCTCGACCTGCTCCAGATCGAGGAGGCCGAGGAGAACGTCGAGATCCGTTGTGTCCGACAGTGTCACCGGGTGTCTTTCTCACCCAACCGGTGCACGTGGATGAGGTTGGTCGAACCCGAGCGTCCCGGAGGCGCTCCGGCGACGATCACCACGAGGTCGCCGCGCTGGTACCGGCCCAGCGACAGCAACGCCGCGTCGACCTGTTCGACCATCTGGTCGGTGGTGTCGACCGGCTCGACCGAGAAGGTCTCGGTGCCCCACGTCAGCGCCAGCTGGTTGCGGATGTGCGGGACGGGCGTGAACGCGAGCAGCGGCAGCGGGGTGTGCAGCCGCGCGAGTCGTCGCACGGTGTCGCCCGACTGGGTGAATGCGACGAGCGCCTTGGCGTCGAGACGCTCGCCGATGTCGCGGGCGGCGTACGAGATGACACCGCGCTTGGTGCGCGGAACGTGCGTCAGCGCAGGCACTTCCGTCGAATCCGACTCGACGGCGGCAATAATGCGCGCCATCGTGCGGACCGTTTCGACGGGGAACTTGCCGACGGAGGTCTCACCCGAGAGCATCACGGCGTCGGTGCCGTCGAGCACGGCGTTGGCCACGTCGGAGGCCTCGGCGCGAGTGGGACGCGAGTTCTCGATCATCGATTCGAGCATCTGCGTCGCGACGATGACGGGCTTGGCGTTCTCACGTGCTATCTGGATCGCGCGCTTCTGCACGAGCGGTACTTGCTCGAGCGGAAGTTCGACGCCGAGGTCGCCGCGCGCCACCATGACCGCGTCGAAGGCGAGGACCACGGCCTCGAGATTCTCGACGGCCTCGGGCTTCTCGAGCTTGGCGATCACCGGCACGTGCCGCCCGACACGGTCCATGACCTCGTGAACGAGTTCGACGTCGGCCGGCGACCGCACGAACGACAGGGCGATGAAGTCGACACCGAGGCGCAGTGCGAACTCGAGATCCTCGATGTCCTTCTCCGACATGGCCGGAACGGAGACGTTCATCCCCGGCAGGGAGACACCCTTGTTGTTGCTGACGGGTCCGCCCTCGATGACGCGGCAGACGACGTCGTTGCCCTCGACCGCCTCGACGACGAGACCGACCTTGCCGTCGTCGACGAGCAACCGGTCGCCGGCGACGGCGTCCTGGGCGAGTTCCTTGTAGGTGGTCGAGACGCGGTCGTGGTCTCCGACCACGTCGTCGACGGTGATGCGGACCACTTCACCGTGTTCCCACACGGTGCGGTCCTCGGCGAATCGTCCGAGCCGGATCTTCGGCCCCTGGAGATCGGCGAGGATACCGACGGCGTGCCCGGAGGCCTCCGACGCAGCGCGGACCCGGTTGTAGTGGCCCTCGTGGTCGGCGTGTTCACCGTGGCTGAAATTCAGGCGGGCGACGTCCATTCCGGCGTCGACGAGATTCCGCAGGACATCGGGGTCGGCGGTGGCCGGCCCCATAGTGCAAACGATCTTGGTGCGTCGGGTCACGCTTCGAGCCTAGCCTCCGAGCCTGCGACCCTCCATCCCAGCACCCCGGTGCGTGTCGCCGGGGTGCCGATGGGACGGAGACGTCGGGATGTCACAGGCGACGGAGACGTCGGGATGTCACAGGCGACGGAGTCGTCGGGATGTCACGGACGGAGCTGGCGTCCGTTCTTGTCGCGGACCTTGCCGGTGAGCATGAGGATGCCGTCGATCAGCGGCCAGATGCCCCCGATACCGCAGGTGAGCCAGGTGACGGCGATCTGCGCGACCGCCGTGCCCGGCTGGTCGAGGTAGAAGCGTCCGGCACCGAAGGCGCCGAGCAGGATCTCCAGCACACCTGCGGTGACCTTGCTCTTGTCGGAGTACGGCTCGCCGGTGTAGGGATCGCGTCCGAAGGGCGCTGCGGCGTCGTGACCGTACGGGTTCGACGGGTCGGGGTAGCCGTAGGCGGGCATCACCCCGTAGCCGGGCGGCGGACCGTATCCCTGTCCGCTCTGCGGAGGCGGTCCGTAACCCTGCCCGCCCTGCGGAGGCGGACCGTAACCCTGCCCGCCCTGCGGCGGCGGACCGTAACCCGGCTGCTGCGTTCCCTGCGGACCGGTGTACCGGCCCTGCGACGGGTCCTGCTGCGGGGACCCGATCGGGTAGTGCGGGTCGGGTGTCCCGTAGACCGGTCCGGTGCCGGTCTCGGGCCGGCCCTGATGCTCGCCGTAGGGGTAGTCGCCCGGGGACGGATAGTCGGACTCGTGCTCGGCCGGCGGCGGGTAGCTGGGCGTGGTCCCCCAGCCCGGTCCGTTGCCGACACCCGAGTAGGTGTCCCATCCCGGTCCCGGAGTGCCGGTGGCGCCACCGAGGGAGTCGAGGGTGGGCGGTTGAGCGGACAACGAGGCCTGCGCGGTGGCGTCGTAGTCGAACGCGCGTCCGAGATCGGGCGGCGGGGTGTGCTCGCTCTCCGAGGACCGCTCCGGCGTGTCGGCGCCGGAGGCGGACTCGCTCCGCTTGGTCAGGTCGGGCTGGGCAGGCTCCGTCGTGTCGGGCTCCGGCTTGGCAGGCTCCGAATCGGATGCTCCCGAAGCTCCCGGGTCCTGTCTGGTCACGAGTGATCCCCTTTGCTGTCTCCGGACGTCGCTTCGTCGACTCTACCGGCGGCGGACGACGAGCTGTCCGACTCCGCATCCGCCGACTCCGAAGTGGGCGCGGCCTCGTCTGCGCCCGCCCCGCCCTCGCCCTGCGCGGCCGGCTCTCCCCCGGCGCCCGCGGCGGCGGGGTTCAGCGACGCGGGGTCCTCGCGGCCCTTGCGGGCGAGGACGAAGTAGGCGACCGCGAGCACGAACACGATGCCCGAGGTGAACGAGTTGATCCGGATACCCGCGATCTGGGTCGCCGCGTCGGTGCGCATGAGCTCGATCCAGAACCGGCCCGCGCAGTACCCGGCCACGTAGAGGGCGAACAGGCGTCCGTGGCCGATCGTGAACTTCCGGTCGACGAACACCAGCAGCAGCACGACGGCGAGGTTCCACAGCAGCTCGTAGAGGAAGGTCGGGTGCACGACGAAGGCCACCTCGCCGGTGGACACGCCGTCGACCAATCCTGGCGCGACCTGCCCTGCGTCGTTGCTCCGTTCGTAGATCTCGAGTCCCCACGCCACCGTGGTCTCGCGACCGTAGAGTTCCTGGTTGAACCAGTTGCCGAGGCGTCCGATGGCCTGCGCCAGCAGGATCGCCGGGGCGAGAGCGTCCCCGAAGGCCGGCAGCGGGATCCCCCGCCGACGGCACCCGATCCACGCACCGAGCGCACCGAAGGCGACCGCACCCCAGATGCCGAGGCCACCCTCCCAGATCTTCAGGGCGTCGACCGGGTCGTTGCCGTCTCCGAAGTACTTCTGCCAGTCGGTGGCGACGTGGTAGAGCCGCCCACCGATCAGGCCGAAGGGCACCGCCCACACAGCGATGTCGAGGACGGTGCCGGCCTGTCCGCCGCGCGCGACCCAGCGGCGGTCGCCCCACCAGATCGCCACGACGATCCCGACGATGATGCACAGGGCGTAGGCGCGGAGGGCGAACGGTCCGAGATACCAGACGCCCTGCGGCGGACTCGGCAGATAGGCCAGAACGGACGCAGTAGATGTCACGAGTGCACGTTAGCGGAGCGAACGCCCTTCGCGAGATCCCGAGTCAGTGCGAGCAACGCGTCGGGCCCTTCGGCGACGGCGGAGACCAGCGCCGAACCGACGATCACGCCGTCGGCGTAGCCCGCGATCTCCGCGGCCTGGGCACCGTTGCGCACACCGAGACCGACACCGACCGGGATGTCGGAGTGCGTGCGCACCCGGGCGACGATCTCCGGCGCGCGGTTGTCGACGCTGTCGCGGGCGCCGGTGACACCCATGGTCGAGGTGGCGTAGACGAAGCCACGGCACTTGTCGAGGGTGGTCGCGAGGCGCTCGTTGGTCGACGACGGTGCGACCAGGAAGATCCTGCCGAGTCCGTACTTGTCGGCCGCGGCGATCCATTCTTCCGCCTCGTCCGGGACGAGGTCGGGGGTGATGATGCCGAGTCCACCCGCGGTCGCGAGGTCGCGCGCGAAGTTCTCGACACCGTACTTGAGCACGAGGTTCCAGTAGGTCATCACGACCGCGGCGCCGCCGGCGGCGGTGATCGCTTCGACGGCCGGGAAGACGTCGCGGACCCGGACGCCGTTGGCGATCGCTTCGAACGCCGCGTTCTGGATGGTGGTGCCGTCCATGACCGGGTCGCTGTAGGGGATGCCGACCTCGATGAGATCGCAGCCGCCCTCGACGAGCGTCTTCATCGCCTCGACGGAGCGCTCGACGGTGGGATAGCCGACCGGCAGGTAACCGACCAGTGCGGCGCGGTTCTCGGCGCGGCAGGTCGCGAAGATCTCGGTCAGGCGTTCATGCGGGGCGCTCACTGGGCTGCTCCTTCGGGGCCGGTCCGGTCGGCGGACTCGTCGGTCGGCAGGTAACCGAACCACTTGGCGGCGGTGTCGACGTCCTTGTCCCCGCGGCCGGAGAGGTTGACCAGGACGATGGCGCCCTTGCCGAGTTCGGGGCCGAGCTCGACGGCACCGGCGACGGCGTGGGCCGACTCGATAGCGGGGATGATGCCCTCGGTGCGGCACAACAACGCGAAGGCCTCCATGGCCTCACTGTCGGTGACGGCGCGGTACTCGGCCCGGCCGGTGTCGGCGAGCCAGGCGTGTTCGGGGCCGACGCCGGGATAGTCGAGCCCCGCGGAGATCGAATGCGATTCGATGGTCTGGCCGTCCTCGTTCTGCAACAGGTACGAGAACGCGCCGTGCAGAGCACCGTGAGTGCCGCCGCCGATGGTGGCGGCGTGCCGTCCGGTCTCCACCCCGTCTCCCCCGGCCTCGCAGCCGACGAGCTTGACGGACGGGTCGTCGATGAACGGGTGGAAGATGCCGATCGCGTTCGATCCGCCGCCGACGCAGGCGACGACGGCGTCGGGCAGGCGACCGGTGAGTTCGCGGATCTGTGCGCGGGCCTCGAGGCCGATGATGCGCTGGAAGTCGCGGACCATCGCCGGGAAGGGGTGCGGGCCGGCGGCGGTGCCGAAGCAGTAGTAGGTGTTGTCGGCGTTGGTGACCCAGTCGCGCATCGCCTCGTTGATCGCGTCCTTGAGGGTGCGCGAGCCGGTCTTGGCGGCGATGACCTCGGAGCCGAGCAGACGCATGCGCGCGACGTTGAGGGCCTGCCGTTCGGTGTCGACCTCGCCCATGTAGACGCGGCATTCGAGACCGAGCAGCGCGCATGCGGTGGCGGTGGCGACGCCGTGCTGGCCGGCGCCGGTCTCGGCGATCACGCGGGTCTTGCCCATGCGCTTGGCGAGCAGCACCTGCCCGAGCACGTTGTTGATCTTGTGCGAGCCGGTGTGGTTGAGATCCTCGCGCTTGAGGAAGATGCGCGCTCCGCCGGCGTGTTCGCTCAGGCGGGTGGCCTCGTAGACCGGGGACGGGCGGCCGGTGTAGTCGCGCTGCAGGCGGTCGAGTTCGGCCAGGAAGCCGGGATCGACGCGCTCCTTCTCGTAGGCAGCGGTGACCTCCTCGATCACCGCCATGAGCGCCTCGGGCACATAGCGGCCACCGAAGACTCCGAAATGGCCGCGGACGTCGGGTTCGTGCGCGGTCGGAGTGGCGAGGGCTTCGCTCATCGAGGGAAGCCCTCGGCCCTTGGCGGAAAGTGCGGAATCGTCTGCAGTCACGCGTCCAGTCTGCCCCACCACGCGACGCGGATCACGTGGGGGTCCGGACCGGCCGGGACGGTCAGCGTGCGGGCTTGGGGCACGACGGATGCGTGCCCACCGTCACCAGTTCGGCGACTGCCTGGCGCGGATCCCCACTGGTCACCAGTCCCTCTCCGACGAGCACCGCGTCGGCGCCGGCACCCGCGTACGCGAGCAGATCGGCCGGGCCGCGGACACCGGATTCGGCGATCTTGAGCACGTTGCTGGGCAGGCCCGGCGCGATGCGCGAGAAGGTCGTCTTGTCGACCTCGAGGGTCTTGAGGTTGCGGGCGTTGATGCCGATGACGGTGGCGCCGGCCTCGAGGGCACGGTCGGCCTCCTCCTCGGTGTGCGCCTCGACCAGCGCGGTCATGCCGAGCGACTCGACGCGGTCGATCAGCGCCGTCAGGACGGTCTGCTCGAGGGCCGCGACGATGAGGAGCACGATGTCGGCGCCGTGTGCCCGCGCCTCGTGGATCTGGTAGGGACCGACCACGAAATCCTTGCGCAGTACGGGAATACGGACAGCGCGACGGACGGCGTCGAGGTCGGCGAGGCTGCCGTGGAATCGGCGTTCCTCGGTGAGAACGCTGATGGCGCGAGCGCCTCCGGACTCGTACGCTGCTGCGAGCTCGGCGGGATCGGCGATGTCGGCGAGAGCACCCTTCGAGGGGCTGGCACGCTTCACTTCGGCGATGACCGCGATACCCGGTTCGCGCAGCGCGGCCTTGGCGTCGATCGGTGGGGGCGCGGCTGCGGCGGCAGCCTTGACGGACGCGAGATCGAGGGCCGCCTCACGGGCGGCGACGTCTGCTCGCACTCCTTCGAGAATCGAATCGAGAACTGTCATCGTGGCTCGAGTCCTTTCCCACCCTGCTCAATCCCGATGTGATCAAGCTCATCGGATCTGTCTAGAAGAGTAGTGAAGTGGTTTACAGCGGTCACCGGCGGGTGCCCGTATCACCCTCGCCACCGTCGTCGGTGGGATCCTCACCTGCGTCCAGTGCGTCCCACAGACCGCGTTCGGACAGGGGTTCGTCGTTCTCGGCGCGCCGGGCGGCCGCCTCGCGACGTGCTGCCGGGGCGTCGTACTTCGACGACAATCCGGCCGCCTCGCGCGGGGTGCGCCACAGCGTCACCGCCGTGGCGAGGGCCGCGACGGCGCCGACGATCGCAAGGACGGCGGGCAACGGATAGGTCTCGACGGCGGTCACGGTCGCGCGGTCGGGCAGCGCAGCGACACCGGCCGCGGTCTCGGGGTCTGCGTCGCCGGTGAGCAACCGGACGGCGGGGATCGCGGCGGCGACGGCGACGGCCGCGACCACGAGCGAGACGAGACGCAGCGCGAGTCCGCGCACCGCGAAGACGGCGGCGACCGCCGCGAGCAGCACGAGAGCGAGCGGGGTCAGTGCCGCCGCCCAGCGGCCACCCTCGAGGTCGTCGACGCGGTCGATCCCGAGTCCGTCGGACGAGACCGCGGTGACCCATGTCATTCGGCTCGACGCCCAGAGCAGGGCCGCACCGACCCCGAGCAGCAGGGCGGCGTTCACGGTCGGCCGGCGCCGGCGTCCGGTGGTGGGGCCGGCGTCCGGCGTCTCCGCGGTCACCGTGCGTCACCGCCGTAGGTGGTGAGGGTGGACGCGGCGGCCACTGCGGCGAGGGCGGACATGGCCTTGTTGCGGGCCTCGGTGTCCTCGGCCTCCGGATCGGAGTCGGCGACGATGCCGGCACCCGCCTGCACGTAGGCGACGCCGTCCTTGACGAGCGCGGAGCGGATCGCGATGGCGGTGTCGGCGTCGCCCGCGAAATCGAGATAGCCGACGATGCCGCCGTAGATGCCGCGGCGGGTGGGTTCGAGTTCCTCGATCAGTTCCATCGCGCGCACCTTCGGCGCCCCCGACAGGGTCCCGGCGGGGAAACACGCCGTGACGGCGTCGAGGGCGTGCTTGCCCTCCGCGAGTCGCCCGGTGACCGTGGAGACGAGGTGCATCACGTGGCTGTACCGCTCGATGTGGCGGTAGTCGTGCACCTCGACGGTGCCCGGCGTGCACACCCGGCCGAGGTCGTTGCGGCCGAGATCGACGAGCATGAGGTGCTCGGCGTTCTCCTTCTCGTCGTGGACGAGGTCCTTCTCGAGCAGGATGTCCTCCTCCTCGTTCGCGCCGCGCCACCGGGTCCCTGCGATGGGATGGGTGGTGGCCACCCCGTCCGAAACCGTCACGAGCGCCTCCGGGCTCGATCCGACGATCGAGAAGGCCGTCTCACCGTCCGGGCTGGGGATGTGGAGCAGAAACATGTACGGGCTGGGGTTGGACGCGCGGAGCATCCGGTAGACGTCGATCGGCTCTGCGTCGCAGTCGATCTCGAAGCGCTGCGAGAGCACCACCTGGAAGGCCTCACCGGCCTCGATGTCGCCGATCAGTTTGCGGACGTCCGTGCAGAACGACTCGGTGGTGCGCTGGCGGCGGTAGTCGGGTTCGGGCCGCGAGTAGGTCGCGACGGTGGCCGATGCGGGCGCGGCGAGGGCCGCGGTCATCCGGTCGAGGCGGGCGACGGCGTCGTCGTAGGCTTCGTCGACGCGCTCGTCGGAGCCGTCCCAGTTCACGGCGTTGGCGATGAGCCAGATCATGCCCTCGTGGTGGTCGACGGCCGCGAGGTCGGTGGCCAGCAGCATCACCATCTCGGGGATCTGCAGATCGTCCTCGGCGAGCGTCGGCAGCTTCTCGAGATGGCGGACGACGTCGTAGCCGAGATAACCGACCATGCCGCTGGTCAGGGGCGGCAGTCCGTGGATGCGGTCGGTGTGGAGCAACTGGAGGGTCTCGCCGAGGACGTCGACGGGGTTGCCACCCGTGGGCGCGCCGGCCGGGACGTTGCCGTACCAGGCAGCGTCGCCATCGACGACGGTCAGCGCGGCCGGGCTCCCGGCGCCGATGAACGACCACCGCGACCACGACCGGCCGTTCTCCGCCGACTCGAGCAGGAAGGTTCCGGGGCGGTCGGCCGCGAGCTTGCGGTAGGCCGACAGCGGGGTCTCCGCGTCCGCGAGCACCTTGCGGGTCACCGGGACCACGCGGTGCTCGGCGGCCAGCTGGCGGAACTGCTCGCGGGTGGTCGTCGAATCGGAACGGCCGCCACCCGAGGAGTCGGTGGTGGCTGCGGGAATGGTGGTGGGCTCGCCGGACATGCGCCCCATCATCCCAGGGACCTCGTCCGGCTCTGCAGCCGCCGTCAGGCGACCTGGAACGAGCGCTTGGCCAGGCCCATCCAGAAGCCGTCGACGACCTGGTCGATGCCGCGGCCGGGGGCGTCGGAGGCACCGAGGGTGACGAACAGCGGAGCGAAGTGCTCGACCGACGGATGCGCGTAGGGCATGCCCGGTGCGCGGTGCCGGAAGTCCAGCAGAGCGTCGACGTCGCCGCGCGCGAGTTGCTCGGCGGTCCAGTGGTCGAACTCCGACGACCAGCCCGGCGCGGCGGCCTCGGGCCGCGGGTCGCGCAGGAAGGGCAGACCGTGCGTGGTGAACCCGGACCCGATGATGAGTACGCCCTGCTCACGCAGCGGACGCAGCCGGGCGCCGAGGTGCAACAGCCGTTCCGGGTCGAGGGTGGGCAGGGAGATCTGCAGCACCGGGATGTCGGCGTCCGGGTACATGACGGTCAGCGGTACGTAGGCACCGTGGTCGAGTCCTCGGTTCGGCTGCTGCACCACCGGTTCGTCGTCGGGCATCAGTGCCGCGACCTGCCGGGCCAGTTCGGGCGCGCCGGGGCTGGTGTAGGTCACCTCGTAGAAGCGGCGCGGGAAGCCGCCGAAGTCGTACACGAGCGGGGTGCCGGTGGTCGTCGACCCGATGGTCAGCGGAGCGGATTCCCAGTGCGCCGAGACCACGAGGATCGCTGTGGGTCGCGGCAGGTCGGCCGCCCAACGCTGCAGCTGCGAGACCCACAGTTCGCTGTCGACGAGCGGCGGGGCGCCGTGACTGAGGAACAGGGCGGGCGTGGTCGCGGAATCGATGGTCATGACATCCCCTCAAGTTGAAGCTTCAAGTATCATAGAGGAGAACCCGTCGCGCGGCCATTCCCATTCCCCGACCGGGTGCGACAGCGAAACCGAACGAGCGAGGAGCAGGCATGAGCAACGAGGACCCGCAGTGGCTCGATGCGGCGCAGCAGAACGCCTGGCGAGCGCTCGTCTCCGTTGTCACGCGCCTGCCGGCCGCGCTCGACACCCAGATGCAACGCGACTCCGACATGACGCACTTCGAGTACTTCGTCCTCGCACTGCTCTCCGAGAACCCCGAGCGTCGACTGCGTCTCAACGCCCTCGCCGCCGAGGCCAACGCGTCGCTGTCGCGGCTCTCGCACGTCGTCACGCGCCTCGAGAAGCGCGGCTGGATTCGACGCGAACCCGTTCCGGGCAGTCGCGGTTCGTACGCAGTGCTCACCGATGCCGGCTACGACACAGTAGTCGAAGCGGCACCGAGCCACGTGAAGGCGGTGCGCAGGCTCGTGTTCGACGGCCTCGACGACAACCAGGTCCGCGCGCTCGCGCGCCTGGGCTCCGCCCTGGTCGAGCAGATCGACGAAGGTATCGCCGGCGGTATCGGCAAGGCCTAATGGGAGCTACCGACCCCCACGACTGTGGCAAGGTTCGGTGTAGGTGGCGACCGGTGGGATAACACTCTCAAGACCAGGCGTGGCCCCGTCCCCGAGCAGTCGGGCTGATGCCTGAACTCAGACCGTGTACCCGCCGGTCGTGAGGGAAGCGGTGATCGCTGATGGGATGACGTACCCCGATGCTGTGGCGTGTCGGTGAGTACTCGAGCCATTAGGTCGCCGACTGCTTTCCTCCGCTACCGGACCGAAAAATAGTGGATAGCAGCCTGTTCGGAGGTTCACGCCATGTTGTTCATCGGCGATGACTGGGCGGAAGGCCATCACGACATCGAGGTCGAAGACGACGTCGGCCGCCGGTTGGCGCGGATACGGCTGCCGGAGGGCGTCGAGGGGCTGGCCCGATTGCACGAGGTGGTGGCCGAACATCTCGATCCTGACAGCACCGGCAGCAGTGACCTCCCCGAGGGTGCGGTCGTGGTCGGGATCGAAACCGATCGTGGGGTGTGGGTGTCGACGCTGCTGGCCTGTGGCTATCAGGTCTATGCGATCAACCCGATGTCGGCGGCACGATATCGGGAACGGCACGGCACCTCAGGAGCCAAATCCGACGCCGGCGACGCTCACGTTCTCGCCGAGATCGTCCGGCTGGACCGGGGTCATCACCGCCAGATCGCCGGGGACTCCCCGCAGGTCGAAGCCCTGAAACTGCTTGCCCGGGCCCACCAAGGCCTGATCTGGGACCGGACCCGGCACCTGCAGCGGATGCGGTCGGCGCTTCGCGAGTACTTCCCGGCCGCATTGACCGCGTTCGACAACCTCGCCGCCCCGGACACCCTGGCATTGCTGCGCAAAGCTCCCGATCCGGATCGCGCAGCACGACTGACCACCGGGCAGATCACCGCGGAACTGGCCCGGGCGCATCGGCGCGGGGACCGCACCACCAAGGTCACCCGCATCCGCGATGCGCTGCGGGCACCGGCGCTGCGGCAGCCGGCTGCGATCGAACATGCCTACGCGGTCGTCGTCGCCGGGCAAGCGCGCATGCTCGAGCATCTGGCCGAGCAGATCGAGGAGCTCGAGCAGGAGGTCAAGCGCAGTTTTCGTCGGCACCCGGCCGCTGAGATCGTCCGCAGCTGTCCCGGACTGGGAGACGTGCTGGGCGCCCGGGTGCTGGCAGAATTCGGCGACGATCCGCACCGATACCGTAATGCCAAGGCCCGCAAGAACTACGCCGGGACCTCGCCGATCACCCGAGCGTCGGGCAAGAGGAAGACGGTGTCGGCGCGCTACGCCCGCAACAAGCACCTGGCCGATGCGTGTCATCAATGGGCGTTCTGCTCGATGAACACCTCGCCGGGTGCTCGGGCTTATTACGACGCGCTGCGAGCCCGGGAGGTCGGCCATCATGCCGCGCTGCGTCAGCTCGGTAACCGGCTCGTCGGGATTCTCCACGGATGTCTGAAGACCGGCACGATCTACGACGAGATCACTGCCTGGCCACACGCCCCGTCAGCAGTTGCTGCTTGACACAGATACGCCATGGGATGTCTGAGCTGCCGCTCGACGACCCTCCCGCGCGTGTTCGTAGGTCACGCCGATCCCGTCGTGGATCCGGATGCAGTCCTGCACCAACTCGCTGCCGTACTGCCCGATGTAGGCCGTTGCGGCACAGAAGAGTTCGTCCGCATCGGGGCTCGATGTCGCGACCGCACGCCCCTTCACCCCGTCGCCAGAAGACAGCACTCTCAATACAGAGAACACTAGTCTCATCGGATAAGAAACGGGTACGCGAGGACGGACTCGGGTGGACCGAGTCGGTTCAGCCGAGCGGAGTTCCGCCCACGCCCCAGTTCTCGCGGGGCACCTCGGTGATCGTCACCCACACCGACGACGGATTCTTGCCCGAGGCCTCGGCGTACGCGCGGGTGACCGCGGAGATCACCTCGGCCTTCTGCTCGTCGGACAGGCCCGGCGTCTGACTGATCTGGATGAGAGGCATGCGGGCATTGTTGCAGCCCGTCGCACGACCCGCTGATCGGTCCTGCGCCGTGTCCGTCACGGTACGATCCGGACCTCCGTCGTCCGCGGATGCTCGACGAGCGCAACCATCGCATCGACGAACGGGACACCGTCGACCACCGGCGTCGAATAGTGCTGGCGCAGAGCGCAATAGCCCTCGATGCGGCCCGCGGCGCCCGTGGGATCCGACAGCGGATCGACCATGTCGCACACGGCGTCGCCGGCGGCGCACAGGGTGGCCACCGGAACGTCCCCGAAGCCCGCTCGCGCCCCGCTCGGCGAGATACCGGGCAGGGCGGCGGGCACCACGACCTCCGCGCCGGTCCCGGACGTCCGCGGATCGGCGATGAGCAGACCGGAGAGATCGGCCGGTCGGTCGGAGGCGTGCGCGAGGTCGGCGAGGACGTCACCGGCCACAGCGGCGCCCTGCGAGAAACCGACGATGCGCACCGCGGCCTCAGGGCACTCCGTCTGCGCCCGCGCGACCTGCCGGTGGAGTTCGGCGACCGGCTACTCGGCGATCTGCGGTGCCTCGAGTAGGACGTCGGTATCGAAGCAGGTGTGCGTGCCGGTGTGGCAGGCGGCGCCGACCTGGTCGACGACGAGCAGCACCGTGTCGCCGTCGCAGTCGAGACGCACCTCGTGCACGTACTGGGTGTGCCCGGACGTCTCGCCCTTGACCCAGTACTGCTGCCGCGACCGCGAGTAGTAGGTGGCCTTGCGGGTCGCGAGGGTGCGGGCGAGCGCCTCGTCGTCCATCCACGCCATCATCAGCACGGCGCCGGTGGCCCGCTCCTGCACGACGGCGGCGAACAGACCGTCGTCGTTGCGCTCGAGCCGGGCGGCGATCGCCGGATTCAGGATGCCGCTCATCGGACCGTGATCCCTTCCACGCGCATCGCGTCCTTGACCTGACCGATGGTCAGCTCCCGGAAGTGGAAGACGCTCGCGGCGAGCACCGCGTCGGCACCGGCCTGCACCGCGGGCGCGAAGTGCTCGACGGCTCCGGCACCACCGGAGGCGATCACGGGCACGTGCACATCCTTGCGCACGGCCTCGATCATCTTCAGGTCGAAACCGTTCTTGGTGCCGTCGGCGTCCATCGAGTTGAGCAGGATCTCGCCGACGCCCAGTTCCTCGCCGCGCCGGGCCCACTCGACCGCGTCGATGCCCGTCCCGCGACGACCACCGTGCGTGGTGACCTCCCAGCCGCTCGGCGTGGATTCCTGCCCTGCGGGCACGGTGCGGGCGTCGACCGAGAGCACGATGCACTGCGAGCCGAACCGCTCGGACATCTCGCGCAGCACCTCGGGCCGGGCGATGGCCGCGGTGTTCACCGAAACCTTGTCGGCGCCGGCGCGCAGCAGACGATCGACGTCCTCGACGGTGCGGACGCCGCCTCCGACCGTGAGCGGGATGAACACCTGCTCGGCGGTGCGCGTGACGACGTCGAGCATGGTGCCGCGGTCACCGCTCGACGCGGTGACGTCGAGGAAGGTCAGTTCGTCGGCGCCCTGTTCGTTGTAGAGGGCGGCGAGCTCCACCGGATCACCCGCATCGCGCAGGTTCT
Organism: Rhodococcus sp. 2G; assembly: GCF_001886355.1. Lineage (NCBI taxonomy): Bacteria > Bacillati > Actinomycetota > Actinomycetes > Mycobacteriales > Nocardiaceae > Rhodococcus > Rhodococcus sp. 2G. The sequence continues at coordinate 2,182,089 of NZ_CP018063.1, forward strand.
CGAAGTTGACACCCTTGACCACCCGCCCCGCGTCCACGTCGAGGCACGGGATGACCCGCACGGCCAGCGTCATGTTCGATCTCCTTCGGAACCCAACTGCTCGGCCACGGACCGTTCCGTCGCCGACTGCACAATCTTCAGTATCTCGCCGTGCACTCCGGGCGCTGCAGCGACCACCGATCCGGACCCGATCCGCCAGGGCCGGCCCGCGAAGTCGGTGGCGATGCCACCGGCGGCCCGCACGAGTGCGACACCAGCGGCGTTGTCCCAGGGGTGGTGGCCGAACACGACGGCACCGCCGATCGCGCCTCCCGCGGTGAACGCGAGGTCGGCACCGGTGGAGCCGTGCATCCGCAGCCGGGCGACGCGCCGGCTCAGCTCGGTGATGACGGCGAGACGCCGGGTGCCGGGCACCCGACCGCGACTGTCGATGTCGAAACTGCCGACCGCGATCATCACGTCCTCGAGCCGCGCCGGTTGCAGCGGTTCGGTGGGCTCGCCGTTCACGAGCAGCGGCCCGTCGGCGATTCCCGCGAAGCGCTGATTCGTCAGCGGCAGCCACGTGAGGCCGAGGACCGGTTCGCCGTCCTCGACGAGAGCGAGGAGGATCCCGGCCATCGGCAGCCCGGCGGAGTAGTTGATGGTGCCGTCGATCGGGTCGAGCAACCAGACGGTGCCCTCCCCCGCGGACGGGCCGCCGAACTCCTCACCGTGCACGGGGATACCGGTGCGCTCGGCGAGGGCACCGGAGATCCGCCGCTCGAGTTCGAGATCGAGGTCGGTCGCGAAGTCGTTCGGCCCCTTGTCGACGGAACGCGGCGCACCGTGCCCGGCGACGAACCGTTCCGCGACCTCGTCGAGTACACCGCTCGCGACGGCGAGCAGCCGGTTCAGGTCTGCGGGATCGGTCATCGGTCAGCGCGAGACGGCGTCGAGCGCCTCGGTCAGCGTGAATCGGCCCGCGTACAGCGCCTTTCCGATGATGGCACCTTCGACACCCTCGTCGACGAGCGTCGCGATGGCACGCAGGTCGTCGACGGTCGAGACGCCACCGGAGGCGACGACTGGCGATTCGGTGGCCGCGCACACCTCGCGGAGCAGGTCGAGATTGGGGCCGGAGAGGGTGCCGTCCTTGGTGACGTCGGTGACGACGTAGCGCGAGCAGCCGTCGCGTTCGAGGCGTTCGAGCACCTCCCACAGGTCGCCGCCGTCGGAGACCCAGCCGCGGCCGCGCAGCCGCCACTGGCCGTCGAGGAGCTTGACGTCGAGGCCCACGGCGATGCGGTCGCCGAACTCGCCGATGACGCGCGAGCACCACTCGGGATTCTCGATCGCGGCGGTGCCGAGGTTGACGCGGGCGCAGCCGGTCGCGAGGGCGGCGGCGAGGGTCTCGTCGTCGCGGATGCCGCCCGACAGCTCGACCTTCACGTCGAGTTCGCCGATGACCTCGGCGAGGAGGGCGCGGTTGTCGCCGCGACCGAACGCCGCGTCGAGGTCGACCATGTGCACCCATTCGGCTCCGGCGTTCTGCCATTCGAGGGCGGCGTCGCGGGGCGAACCGTAGCCGGTCTCGCTGCCCGCCTCTCCCTGAACGAGGCGAACTGCTTCACCGTTGACGACGTCGACTGCGGGCAAAAGGACCAGGCTCACTGCGTACACATTAGTGCCTGTACCTGTGACATCGCCAAACGCGTGGCCGGGACGCCGGGAAAGCGCCGTGCGTCATGCCGACCGTGCTGCGTCGAGGGCCCGGCAGGTCGGGGTCGGACGGCCGGTGTACTCGTCGACGGACCCCTCGTACAGCACGGTGCCGCCGTGCCGTCCCGGTCCCGGCCCGAGGTCGACGATGTGGTCGGCGTGGCGCATCACGTCGAGGTGGTGCTCGATGACGACGACCGTGTGCCCTCGGTCGACGAGGCCGTCGAAGACGTGCAGGAGGGTGCCGACGTCCTCGGCGTGCAGGCCGGTGGTCGGCTCGTCGAGGACGTAGAGGGTCGGCGTCTTCACTCGTCCGAGTTCCTTGGCGATCTTCACCCGTTGGCACTCGCCACCCGAGAGCGTGTCGAGCGACTGCCCGAGGCGGAGGTAGTCGAGACCCACCCCGGCGAGCGCACTCAGTCGGCGCGCGATCTCCGGGTGCGGCAGTTCCTCGAGGGCGCGACCGACAGTGAGGTCGTCGACATCGGCGATCGACAGGCCGTTCACGGTGTGCCCGAGCACCTCGGCGGTGAACCGGCGGCCATGGCAGGTGTCGCAGACGACCTCGTGTCCGTCCATGAAGGCGAGGTCGATGTACACGACACCGGACCCCGTGCAGGTCGGGCACGCACCCGCCGAGTTCGCGCTGAACAGGCTCGCCGGCACACCGTTGTGTTCGGCGAACATCCGCCGCAGGGCGGGTGCGATGCCGGCGTAGGTGATCGGGGTGGAGCGGCGATTGGTGCTCACCGGCCGCTGGTCGATCACCGTGGCGTCGTACTGGTCGACGAGTTCGGCTGCGAGACTGGACTTTCCCGATCCGGCGACGCCGGTGAACACGGTGAGCACCCCGGTGGGGATCCACACCGTCAGGTCGCGGAGGTTGTTGCGACACGCATCGACGATCGCGAGACGACCGGTCGCCTCACGGGCGGGGTGACCGCGGCCGATGTCGCGCCGCAGCGATCGGCCGGTGAGAGTGTCGGCCGTTCGCAACCGGTCGAAGGTGCCCTGGAATACGAGGCGACCACCGGACGAGCCCGCACCGGGACCGATCTCGATCACCTGGTCGGCACGGGCCATCACGGCCGGGTCGTGTTCGACGACGAGGACGGTGTTGCCGCTGTCGCGGAGACGTTCGAGGAGGTCGATCATCGACTCCACATCGGCGGGATGCAGACCGACCGTCGGTTCGTCGACGACATAGGTCATCTCCGTCAGGCTCGACCCGAGGTGCCGGACCATCTTGATCCGTTGCGATTCGCCGCCCGAGAGCGTGGTGGTCGCCCGGGCGAGCACGAGATAGCCGAGGCCGATCGTCACCATCGCCTCGAGCCGGCCCACCAGTGCGGACACCACAGGTGCGGCGCGCTCGTCGTCGATCGTGCGCACGAACTCGAGCAGTTCGGTGATCTCGAGGCGGGACAGCTCCCCGATCGTGCGGCCGCGCACGGTGACCGCCCGCGCGGCCGCGTTCAGTCGTTCTCCGGCGCAGTCCGGGCACGTCTCGGCGCGGGTGAAGCGCCGGATGACGTCCTGTTTGCGTTCGGAGAGGTTGTCGGAGGTGTGCAGGTGGATGCGCTCGAACCTCTCGACGACACCCTCGTAGCCGTCCGGCGGTTTATGGCCCAGCGCCGCGGCGGCCTCGCCGCCGTAGAGCAGTGCCTCCCGCTCGGCGGGTCTCCACTCGCGCAGGGGTGTGTCCGCGTCGAAGGAACCGATGTCGGCGTACTGGGAGTACCAGTACCCGCCGTTGCCGAAGCCGGGCACCAGGATCGCGCCCTCGGCGAGGGACCTGTCGAGATCGAGGAACCGCTCGACAGCGCTGACGACGATCTCGCCGAGCCCGGAGCAGGCCGGGCACATCCCGGTGGGGTCGTTGAACGAGAAGCGGTTCGACTCCCCGAGGACGGGTGTGCCCACCCGGGAGTACAGCAGCCGCAGATAGGTCCAGGTGTCGGCGATGGTGCCGACCGTCGATCGGGCGTTGCCGCCGAGCCGGCGCTGGTCGACGACGATCACCGGCGTCAGACCGTCGATATGGTCGACGTCGGGTCGCGTCCACTTCGGCAACCGATTGCGCGTGAACGGCGGGTACGTCTCGTTGAGCTGGTAGCCGGCCTCCGCGGCGATCGTGTCGAAGACGAGCGACGACTTCCCGGAGCCGGACACCCCGACGATCACCACGAGCCGGTTGCGCGGAACGGTCAGATCGACGTCGGCCAGGTTGTGGGTGCGGGCGCGGCGGATCGTGATCGCGCGGCCTCGCACTGCCGCCTCGGTGGTCGTGACGGTGGTGGTCATGGGTTCGACGCTACGACCGGTTGCGGCCGGATCCTGACCGCAACCGGTGGGAGGATGACGGCATGGCGGACGTCACCGAGCGGATGCTCGCGTTGTTGTCGATCCTGCAGACCGGACGCGCGATCGGCGGGGACGAACTGGCCCGGCGGCTGCAGGTGAGCCGCCGGACGCTCCGCCGCGATGTCGACCGTCTGCGCGGCTACGGGTATCCCGTCGAAACCCGTTCCGGGCCCGGCGGTTTCTATCGCCTCTCGTCGGGACGCTCGATGCCGCCGCTGGTGCTCGACGACGACGAGGCCGTCGCGGTGCTGCTGGGGCTCGGCGCTCTCGCTGCGACCGGACCGACCGAAGGCGGACTGGACGACGCCGCGACCCGCGCCTACGGCAAGCTCGACCAGTTCCTGCCCGCGCGGCTGCGCCCGCGAGTCGCGGCCGTCCGCAGCGCGGTGGAGACGAGTGCGCTGCAGGCTCCCAGCGTGTCGGCGGAGCTGCTCGGCACCGTCGCGGAGGCGATCGCACGGTGCGACACGCTCACCTTCGACTACGTCGACGCGCAGGGCTCGCCCACCTCTCGCCGGGTCGAGCCGTACAGGCAGGTGCACCACCTGCTGCGGTGGTACCTCCTCGGATGGGACGTCGACCGCGAGGACTGGCGTGTCGCGCGCCCAACCGGGGTTCGCTACCGCAACACGCCGGGCGAAATCCGTTTCGGCGCGTCAGCTTTCGGGGCGGTCGTCCTCGGCGGGACCGAAGGCGCGGCGGGCCGACCGCGTCGACACGACACCCATCGCCACGACGGCCACCACGATGCCGACGAGTGCGATGACGAGCCCGACGACCGGCGTGGGCCGGACCGCCACCACGACGATCGCGGTGACGAGCAGGACGACGGTCGCCGCGCCGACGGACATCAGTGCGTGACGGCCGAGGGAGAACTCTCCGCTCGGCCGTCCGCGCCGCGGCTCGGTCACAACGAGCTGACCCAGTTCTGCAGCAACTGTGCGCCGGCGTCGCCGGACTTCTCCGGGTGGAACTGGGTGGCCGAGAGCGGACCGTTCTCGACGGCAGCGACGAAGCGGCTGCCGTGCTCGGCCCAGGTCACCTTCGGCGGGGCGAGACGCTCGGGAGCGTCGAGTTCCCACTTGCGGGCGGCGTAGGTGTGGACGAAGTAGAAGCGGGTGTCGGCGTCCATGCCGGCGAAGAGCACCGAATCGGCGGGAGCCTCGACGGTGTTCCAGCCCATGTGCGGCAGCACCGGCGCGTCCAGACGCTCGACCGTGCCCGGCCACTCGCCGCAGCCCTCGGTCTCGATGCCGTGCTCGACGCCGCGTTCGAACAGGATCTGCATGCCGACGCAGATGCCGAGCACCGGGCGTCCGCCGGCGAGGCGGGTGCCGATGATCTTGTCTCCGCCGACGCTGCGCAGGCCCTTCATGCACGCGTCGAAGGCACCGACGCCGGGGACGACGAGTCCGTCGGCGGCGAGCGCGATCTTCGGGTCGGCGGTGACCTCCACGTGCACGCCGGTACGGGCGACCGCCCGCGTGGCGGAGTGGAGATTGCCCGAGCCGTAGTCGAGGACGGCGACCGTGGTTGCGCTCATGATGTCGATTCTATGTGGTGGGACGGGGACGTTCCGACGGCCCGGCCAGTCGGGCCAGCAACGGCAGCGCCGGAACCAGGACGGCGGCCGCGGCGAAGGCCGCGGAGTATCCGGCCACGGCTGCCACCGCGCCGAGGGCGAACGAACCGGCGCCGGTGCCCGCATCGAAGCCGATGTTCCAGGCGGCGCTCGCCGAGCCGGTGTTGCCGGCCCCGGCGCGACGGAACGCGACGAGCAGCGCCTCGTTCTGCACGACACCGAAGCCGAAGCCGAAGGCGATCGCGGCGACGATCAGCAGTATCGCTCCCCCTCGGTCGTCGGCGACGAGTGCGAAGGGAATCATCGCCAGGCCCGCCAGACCGAGACCGACGGGCAGCAATTTGCCGGCGCCGATCCGGTCGGCGACCGAACCGGCCGCGTACCGTCCGATCAGCGAGGCCGCGCTGAGCACGGCCAACGCCGCCGCGACGGGCAGACCGGCGACCGCGATACGCAACAGCGAGGTGAGACCGCCGTAGGCGATCGCACCCGCGCCGACCGCGACCAGCGGGAACAACAGCACGACCGGAGGCACTCGTCGCGCCGTCCGGGATTGTTTCGCGGTCAGCCGTGGCAGACGGATCGCGGCGAGCAGACCGGCGGACGAGATGATCGCGCCGAGCACGAACACCGGCGTGGTGGAGAACCGCTCGGCGATCGCCAGCCCGGCGGGCAGACCGATCGTCTGGGACGCGGCGATGGCGATGCCGAGCATGCCGGTGGCCCGGCCGAGCAATCGCGGCGGCGCGAGTTCGCCGATGAGGGCGGCCGCCGCCACGGTGATCATGCCGAAGCCGATACCGCGCAGCGCGGAGATTCCGAGCACGGCCGCCGGGGCCATCGACACGAGGAACAGCAGCGACGGCGGCCCCAGGAACAGGCAGCCGGCCACGAGCGTCGCGCGGTGACCGAACGCGCGCAACAGTCGCGGCATCGCGAGCTGGGTGAGGACGGTGGTGAACATGAACACCGCCGTCACCGACCCGGCGAGCATGTCGCTGCCGCCGGCCTCGGCGATCGCCCACGGCACGACCGGCAGCAGCAGCGAGAAGCCGCCGAAGGCCGCAGCGGACGTCGACCACGCCGGGATCAGACCACGAACGGTGAACAGTCCTTGTTGTTCCGCCACCTCAGAGCAGCCGGAAGACGCCCGCGGCGGCGGCCAGCACGGTCAGAGCCAGCAGCACACCCGCGAACAACGTGTTGCGCGCCTTCCACATCGACCACGTTCCGCCTGCCGCGAATCCGGCCACGATGAAGCACAGGTAGGTGAGGACGACATCCATATGTCAGAGACTGCCCTTCGTCGACGGGATGCCGGTCACACGCGGGTCGGGTTCGACGGCCTCGCGCAGCGCGCGGGCGACCGCTTTGAACTCGGCCTCGGTGATGTGGTGCGGGTCGCGGCCGTAGAGCACCCGCACGTGCAGTGCGATGCGGGCGTGGAAGGCGAACGACTCGAACACGTGCCGGTTGATCACCGTCGAGTAGGGCACGCCGGGATATCCCCCGATCACCGAGTGCACCATGTAGTCGGGTTCACCGGTGAACACGCAGTAGGGACGGCCGGAGACGTCGACCGACGCGTGCGCGAGGGTCTCGTCCATCGGAATGAAGCAGTCGCCGAAGCGCCGGATGCCGCGCTTGTCGCCGAGGGCCTGACCGAAGGCTTGGCCGAGGACGATGGCGGTGTCCTCGACGGTGTGGTGGGCCTCGATCTCGATGTCGCCCTGCGCCTGCACGGTGAGATCGAACGAACCGTGCTGGCCGAGCGCGGTGAGCATGTGGTCGTAGAACGGGATCCCCGTGGAGATCTCGGTGCGGCCGGTCCCGTCGAGGTCGATCTCGACGGTGATGCTCGATTCCTTGGTGGTGCGTTCGACGCGCGCGATGCGGTCGCTCATCGGGTTTCCTCGATTTCCGTGGCCGCGAGCTTCTCGCTCACTCGCAGCAACTCGTCGTTCTCGTGGGTCAGGCCGATCGTGGTGCGCAGGTAGCCGGAGATCCCGACGTCGCGGATGAGTACACCCTCGTCGAGATACCGCTGCCAGGTGGCAGGGGCGTCCGCGAAGCGGCCGAACAGGATGAAGTTGGCGTCGGAGGGGATCACGTCGTAGCCGAACCGGGCGAGTTCGGCGGCGACGCGGTCGCGCTGGGCGGCCAGTTCCGCAACCGACGCGAGAGTTTCGGCGGCGTGCCGCAGGGCCGCACGCGCGGCGGCCTGGGTGATGACCGACAGGTGGTAGGGCAGGCGCACGAGCAGCAGCGCGTCGATCATCGCGGGGGCTGCGGCGAGATAGCCGAGCCGTCCACCGGCGAAGGCGAACGCCTTGCTCATCGTCCGCGAGACGACGATCTTCGTCGGGTACTCGTCGATCAGCGACAGAGCGCTCGGCTGCGAGGAGAACTCGATGTACGCCTCGTCGACGATCACGATGCCGGGGGCGGCGTCGAGGATCACCCGCAACTGGTCGAGCGGGATGCTGTGTCCCGTCGGGTTGTTGGGGCTGGTGACGAAGACGACGTCGGGCCGCCGCTCGCGCACGGCGGCGGCGGATGCGTCGACGTCGAGGGTGAAGTCGTCGCGCCGGTAGGTGGCCAGCCACTCGGTCTGGGTGCCGTCGGCGATGATCGGATGCATCGAGTACGACGGCACGAAGCCCATCGACGTGCGCCCGGGGCCACCGAAGGCCTGCAGGAGCTGCTGCAGGATCTCGTTGGAACCGTTCGCGGCCCAGACGTTCTCGACGCCGAGGGGAACACCGGACGCCTTCGTCAGATAAGCGGCGAGGTCGGTGCGCAGCGCGACCGCGTCGCGGTCGGGATAGCGGTGCAGCTGCGTCGCCGCCTCACGCACGGCCTCGGCGACGTCGTCGACGAGCGCCTGCGTGGGCGGGTGCGGGTTCTCGTTGGTGTTGAGCTGGACGGGCACCGTCAGCTGCGGTGCACCGTAGGGCGACTTGCCGCGCAGATTCTCGCGCAACGGCAGGTCGGCGAGGGTGATGCGGGAGCCGGGGATCTGGGTCACTTCAGCGCCTCGAATCGCAGACGGACGGCTTCACCGTGGGCGGGCAGGTCCTCGGCGTTCGCGAGGGTGATGACGTGACCGGAGACGTCCTTCAGGGCCGCCTCGGTGTACTCGACGACGTGGATGCCGCGCAGGAAGGTCTGCACGCTCAGGCCCGACGAGTGCCGGGCGCAGCCGGCGGTGGGCAGCACGTGGTTCGATCCGGCGCAGTAGTCGCCGAGGGAGACCGGCGCCCACGGCCCGACGAAGATCGCGCCCGCCGACCGGACACGCGCGGCGACCTCGGAGGCGTTCTCGGTCTGGATCTCGAGGTGCTCGGCGGCGTAGGCGTTGACGACCTTCAGGCCCTGCTCGATGTCGTCGACGAGGACGATGCCGGACTGGCTGCCGGACAGCGCGGTGGTGACGCGCTCGCGGTGCTCGGTGAGCTCGAGCTGCGCGGCGAGCGCGGTATCGACGGCGTCGGCGAGGTCGGTGCTGGTGGTGACGAGCACCGAGGCGGCCATGATGTCGTGCTCGGCCTGACTGATCAGGTCGGCGGCGACGTGCACCGCGTCGGCGGTGTGGTCGGCGAGGATCGCGATCTCGGTGGGACCGGCCTCGGCGTCGATGCCGACGACCGCGCGGCACAGCCGCTTGGCGGCGGTGACGTAGATGTTGCCGGGGCCGGTGATCATGTCGACCGGGGCGAGTTCGGCGCCGTCGGTGTCGGTGCCGCCGTAGGACAGTAGTGCGACACCCTGTGCGCCGCCGACGGCCCACACCTCCTCGACGCCGAGCAGGGCCGCGGCGGCGAGGATCGTCGGGTGCGGCAGTCCGCCGAAGTTCTTCTGCGGCGGCGAGGCGATGACGAGCGATTCGACGCCGGCGGCCTGCGCCGGCACGACGTTCATCACGACCGACGACGGGTAGACCGCGTTGCCACCCGGCACGTAGAGGCCGACGCGTTCGACCGGCACCCAGCGTTCGGTGACGGTACCGCCGGGGACGACCTCGGTGGTGACGTCGGTGCGGCGCTGGGCCGCGTGCACGACGCGCGTGCGCGCGATGGCCTCCTCGAGAGCGGCACGGACGGCGGGGGCGAGTTCGGCCAGCGCGCGGCCGAGTTCCGCGGCGGGAACACGTACCGAGGCGGGGCGGACCCCGTCGAACTTCTCGCAGTAGTCGAGCGCGGCCTCGGCGCCGCGATCGCGGATGTCGTCGACGACGGGACGGACCTGATGGAGCACCGCGTCCACATCCACTCCGCCGCGGGGCAGTGCGCCCCTGAGCTCCGCAGTGGTGGGAGTACGACCGCGCAGGTCGGTGCGGGCAAGCATGAGGTGTCCTCTCTCGTCGAACAGGGGTCACCTTCTACTATCTCGCATCGAGTGGTGACGTTCGAAGTCGCGCCCGCGTGAGGATGCTCTCGACACGGATCACCGTGCTTATGCTGACGGCATGGACGAGGACGAGTCGCGCCCGAGCACGTTGGGCGAATTGATCCGCCGCCAGCGTGAGCTCGCAGAACTGCCCATGCGTCAACTCGCGGCGATGGTGGGCATTTCGAATCCGTACCTGTCGCAGATCGAGCGGAACCTGCGGGCGCCGAGCGAGCGTGTGCTGCAAGCGATCGCCGAACAGTTGCACCTGTCAGCGGACACCCTCGCGACCCACGCGCAGGCCGACGACGGAGCGGAGTCCGCGGTCCTGCGGGCGATCCGCGAGGATCCCGACCTGACCAATCCCCAACGGCGTTCGCTCGAGGAGATGTACGAGGCGTTCCGCGAGGTCACCGTCGCGCGCCGTCGGCGTGGTGGAGGACGCGAACCCGACGAGAAGTGAGCATTCTCACAATCAGTACCGAGTGCGTTCGTGCGCCACCCAGCGTCCGAGGTCAGCCCGATTTCGTCGCCTCATCGACGAACATGCAGGTAGCACGTACCTGGGGGTAAGATGCGCACCTTTCTCGGCGACGTCACCATCGGCTCCGGACCATTCACCCAGTTCTGGAGTTGCTCGGTGCTCAACCATCTGCAGAAGAAGCTCACCTCCTCCCTCGACCCGATCGGGTGGGGACCGGCAGTCGCATCCGTCGCCGGCCGTGCAGTGAAGAATCCGCGGGCCGTGGCCGGCGCGACCACGGAGTACGCCACCCGCCTGGCGAACATCCCGGCAGCGGCGACACGCGTGTGGAACGCCGCCGATCCGCAGCCCCCGATGCCGCTGGATTCGAAGGACCGCCGGTTCTCCGATGCCGCCTGGAAGGAGAACCCGGCCTACTTCTCGCTGCTGCAGAGCTATCTCGCCACCCGCGAGTACGTCGAGGATCTCGCCGACGCCGGCTCGGGCGATCCCGTGCAGGACGGCAAGGCCCGCCAGTTCGCGAACTTGATGTTCGACGCACTCGCCCCCTCGAACTTCCTCATCAACCCGGGTGTGCTCGTGCGCGCGCTCGACACCGGTGGCGCAAGCCTGTTCCGCGGCGCGAAGTACGCCATCGAGGACGTCGTGCACCGGAAGGGCCTGCCGCTCAAGGTCGACCGCGAGGCGTTCACCCTCGGCGAGAACATGGCCGCGACCCCCGGCAAGGTCGTCTTCCGCAACGACCTCATCGAGGTCATCCAGTACGCCCCCCAGACCGGTGAGGTGCACGAGATCCCGATCCTGGCGGCGCCGCCGTGGATCAACAAGTACTACATCCTCGATCTCGCGCCGCAGCGCAGCCTCATCGAGTGGGCCGTGCAGCACAACCGCACCGTGTTCGCGATCTCGTACCGCAACCCGGACGAGTCGATGCACGAGATCACGATGGACGACTACTACCGGCAGGGTGTCGCGGCGGCGCTCGACGTCGTCGAGGAGATCACCGGATCCTCGCGTATCGAGGTGCTGTCGATCTGCCTGGGCGGCGCGATGGCGGCGATGGCCGCGGCCCGCATGGGCAAGCTCGACGACAAGCGGATCAGCGCGTTCACGATGCTCAACACGCTCCTCGACTACAGCGAGGTCGGCGAGCTGGCGTTGCTGACCGACCCGGCGACGCTCGACCGCGTCGAGTTCCGGATGAGCAAGCAGGGCTTCCTCTCGGGCAACGAGATGGCCGGCAGCTTCGACATGATCCGCGCGCGCGATCTGATCTTCAACTACTGGGTGTCGCGGTGGATGAAGGGCGAGAAGCCCGCCGCCTTCGACATCCTCGCGTGGAACGAGGACAGCACCCGCATGCCGGCGAAGATGCACTCGCACTACCTGCGGTCGCTGTACGGCCGCAACGAGCTCGCGCGCGGCGTGTACGAGCTCGACGGCGAGGTCCTCGACCTGTCGGACATCACGTGCGACACCTATGTGGTGGGCGCGATCAACGACCACATCGTGCCGTGGACGTCATCGTATAAGGCCACGGGCCTGCTCGGCGGGTCGGTTCGGTACGTCCTGACCAGCGGAGGCCATGTGGCCGGCGCGGTCAATCCCCCCAACCCGAAGGCCTGGTTCGAGGCCGTCGGCGCGCCCGACGGCGAGAAGCTGCCGACGCTGCCCGAGGACCCGAAGGCGTGGTCGGAGAAGGCCACTCGCACCGCCGGGTCGTGGTGGGAGGACTCGACCGCATGGTCGACGAAGCGCGCCGGTGAGCTGGTCGCTCCCCCGGCGATGGGCAGCGCGCAGCATCCGCCGCTGTGCGATGCCCCGGGAACCTATGTCTTCGAGTGACGTTGCGCGTTAGCTATCATATTGCTAACCTGCTAACAGCGCTGATCCGAGCGCACCCCACAGGGGAAGCCCCGCTCCTGTCACGAGCGCCCACGGAAGGTACACACCATGACCGCACCGACCAAGACCACCGCCGCCAAGGCCACCGATGCCGCGGCAAAGGCGACCGAAGCCGCCACGAAGGCCGCCGCCGAGGCCACCGCAACGGCCCAGCAGTCGGCCGAAAAGCTGACCTCGACGGCCGCTGCGGTTGCCGACAAGGCCGCGACCGAGTTCACCAAGACCGTCGACGAGGCCACCGAGCGCTTCCAGGAGTTCAACGCGAAGTTCGTCGACGCCGCGAAGCAGAGCGGAAACCTCGGTGTCGACACCTACGAGAAGGCCGTCTCGAGCCTCCTGGATCTGCAGGAGAAGGTCGCCGACGCCACCCCCGTCGAGTGGGTCGCCGATCTCGCCAAGGCGCAGGTCTCCTTCGCTCGCGAGTTCACCACCACCGTCACGAGCACCGCTCGCGACCTGCTGAAGTAATCGTCGACTCACTCGATGCAGTCGATACCGAACACCGCATCAGCGGACGTTCTCCGGTGCAGTGCATGCTGACACTGACACCAGCCCGGATCGCCGCGGCCCCGTTTCGTCTCGGGACCGCGGCGATCGCCGGCTGGAGCGGCTATCTCGCCGGCCTCGTACGACGCGGCGCCACGCCGTGCACGCTGATCTCCGACGCGAACCGGTACAGCCGCGCCCTGACATCGGCCACGCCGCCGCGCTGGACCACGGACTGGCCGGTCGTGCGCCGGTGGCCCCTCGGAGGTCTGCGTGATTGCAGCACCTCCGACCCCGCACGCGACGAGATCCCGACGCTGCTGTTGCCGCCGCAGGCGGGCACCCATTCGTGCATCGTCGACCATTCCGCCGACCGCAGTCAGGTCGAAGCCCTCCGAGCCGGTGGCCTGACCCGCCTGCACTGTCTCGACTGGGCGCCCGCGACCCTCGCGACGGACGGCTGCTCGATCGACGAGCACCTGGCGGTCGTCGCCGAGGCCGTCGACCATCTCGGTGGCCGGGTGAACCTGATCGGCGACAGTCAGGGCGGGTGGCTCGGCACGGTCTACGCGGCGTTGCATCCCGAGCGCGTGCACTCGCTGACCGTGGCGGGAGCACCCATCGACTTCCACGTCGACCAGCCGGCGTTGTCGGTGCTGGCCCGCGCGCCCCACGTTGCCGCGGCCACAACGATCGACTTCTGGTACGGGGCGGCTCGGACCGTCGGAGTGCCGACCACCGATCCGATCGGTGAGATCGAACGAGCGATGGCGCTGCTCGCCCTGCTCCACGATCCCGACGAAGTGGCGCGCTGGGAGGCCGAACGGCATTGGTTCACGTGGAAGCAGGAGATCCCTTCGGCCTTCCGCGCGTGGATCATGCGCCACCTGTTCGTGGGCAACGAACTCGTCGCCGGCAGCCTGAAGGCCGAAGGACGCGTCGTCGATCTCGCGGCCGTCGACTGCCCGGTCCATCTGATCGCCGGCTCCGCCGACCCGATCGCGACTCCCCGGCAGGTCACCACGCTCGCGGAGTACGTATCGACCCCGCCGCAGAGGATCACCACCACCGTCGCCGACGCCGGTCACATCGGGCTGTTCATCGGCCGCCGCACCCTCACCGAAGTGTGGACGCCGCACGCCCGCCGTGTGGCGGCGACGTCCTGACTCATCCCGGGCCGTTCGGCGATGCGGCGCGCCGATTCTCGAAACGGCACGGTCAGTCGTTCCCGGCGTCGTCCTCCCCGCTCTCCTCGTCGTCGACCTCCACCCGGACGCCGAGGGCGGATTCCAGCGCCTCGAGTTCCTCGTCGAAGCGATCGAGCAGCCAGACGAGATCCGGGACCGTGCGACCGCACGCCGTGAGACCGAAGGCGATCTCGTCGTCGGTGCTCGTGCACGTGATGTTCAGCGCCTGCCCGTCGACGGGCACCGACAGCGGATACAACGCGTCGACGCGCGCACCGTTCCAGTACAACGGCGCATCGGGACCCGGCACGTTCGAGACGATCACGTTGAACGGCGGCCGCGGCAGCGCCCGGTTGCCGGTGAGTACTCCCACCGCCAGAGGCGCCACACCCACCGCGCTCGTCGCGAGACGACCGAGCTTCGACATCGAGTTCATCGCGTGCTTGCCCTCGATCATCGAACCACGCACGCGCGCAAGACGTTCTACCGGATCCACGCACTGCGTCCCGAGCGTGCACATGAGAATGCCGATCTCGTTCCCTGACGAGCTCCTGCTCTGACGCAACGAAACCGGGACCATCGCCACCAGCGAATCCTCCGGCAACGCATCGTGTTCGGAGAGATACGCCCGCAACGCCCCACCGGACAGTTCGAGGACGACGTCGTTGAGCGTCGCGTCGGCCGCCTTGGCCGCCATTCGCAGTCGCTCGATCGGCCAGGACCGGGCCGCGAATCTGCGCGATCCCGAGATCTTCCGGTTGAGGATCGTGTTCGGAGCGCCCAGCGACAACGAACCACCGCGATTGTGCAGGGCACGGTCGACGGTGCCGACGAGCGCCGGGACCAGAGCGACCGCCTCGGACACCACGTTCACCGCGTCGTTCACCACGCCGGTCGCCGCACGGACGACCGCACCGGGGAACCCGATCGCGGTACCCATCGCCGAGCGGCTCGGCGACCGGGCGTCGTCGACCGCCCAGGGCGCCGGCATGTCGGTGCGTTCCGGGTCGGTGCTGAGCGCGCGGCGCATCAGACGCATGGCCCCCACCCCGTCGGCGAGCGCGTGGTGGATCTTCACGTACAGGGCGTAGCGACCGTCGGCCAGCCCTTCGATCAGATGCATCTCCCACAGTGGGCGCGTGCGGTCGAGCAGCGAGGCGTGCAGGCGGGAGACGAGTTCCCACAGATCGTCCATCGTGCCCGGGGACGGCAGCGCGTTGAACCGGACGTGGTAGTCGATCGAGAAGCGCGGATCGTCCTCCCAGGCCCACTGCCCGAGGGTGAACAGCGAGCGGGTGGGCCGCTTGCGCCACAGCGGCCCGGCGGGTTCCTCCCGGGCGAGCGCCTCGGCGAACATCGACTTCAGGTCACTCGCGTCCTTGCCCTCCGGCGGCTGGAACAGCAGGAGACCGCCGACATGCATCGGGTGGTCGCGCGACTCGCCGAGCAGGAACATCGAGTCGGTCGGTGACATCGGTAACCGCATCGTGTTCTGTCTTCCTCCCCCCACCCGGCACCGGCGACAACCGGAGCACCGCCCCTACGTGACCGGTACCGGCACGTCGATGTGCTGTCAGTTCTACCCCAGAAAGCGCACGTGCGGGGACCGTCTCACCGACGGATGTTCCGGTGGCGCGTCCGATTCATCCGTGCCGCGACCTGCGACCTACACGCTCACATGTCGAGGCCGAAGTCCAGGACGGTCACAGAGTGGGTAAGCGCACCCACCGCGAGGAAGTCGACGCCCGTGCGCGCGTAGTCCGCGGCGACGTCGAGGGACAGGCCGCCGGAGGATTCGAGTCGTGTCTGCGGCGCGTGGGTGTTGCGCCGCTGCACCGCGATCTGCGTCTGCCACAGCGGGAAGTTGTCGAGCAGGATCAACTCGACGTTCTCGGCGAGCACCTCGTCGAACTGCTCGAGAGTGTCGACCTCCACCTCGCACGCGATGTCGGGAGCGTGCTCCCGGACGGCGCGCAGCGCCGCGACCACCGAACCGGCCGCCGCGACGTGGTTGTCCTTGATCAGCGCCTCGTCCCCGAGTCCCATGCGGTGGTTGACACCGCCGCCCATCCGCACCGCGTACTTCTGCAGCGCGCGCATTCCCGGCAGTGTCTTGCGGCTGTCGCGGATCTTCGCCTCGGTGCCCGTCACCGCATCGACCCAGTGCGAGGTCGCCGTCGCGATGCCCGACAGGTGACACAGGAGATTGAGCATCGTGCGCTCGGCGATGAGCAGGCCGCGGGTCGGCGCCTCGACGGTCAGGACCGAATCGCCGGGCAGCACCCGCTCCCCGTCGGACCTGCGATCGAGCACGCCGTAATGATCGGCACCGATGACCTCGTCGAGGACGAGCAGACCGACGTCCAGACCGGCGAGGGTGCCGGCCTGCCGCGCGACCACCGAGGCGGTGGCGACGGCGTCGGCGGGCACGGTGGCGTCGGTGGTGACGTCCGGTCCGTAGCGTAGATCCTCGTCGAGCGCCTTCCGGACCAGCTCGCGGGTCTCGGCGAGGTCGAGTCCGTCGGGCAGGGCGGTGGTCATCTCAGTTGACTCCTGTCAGTTCCGGTGTGGTGAAGGACAACTCGCCGTCATCGTCGATACGCAACTCCAGGCTGCGAGCCTGCGCCGGGTCGGTGTCCGGACGGTCGCTGCGGGTGTGGCATCCCCGCGATTCGGTGCGGCGCTGCGCCGCGAGCAGCAGGGCCCGAGCGGTGACGGTGAGGGCCGAGTCCTCGAGCCGATCGGCGTCGGTACAGCTTGCAGCGACGCTCATCCTGTCGAGTTCGACTGCGGCAGCGGCCAGTCCGTTCGCGTCGCGCACGACCAGCGCGTGCCGGGTCATGAGCTGCTGCAGCACCGTCCGATCACAGACGGCCGAGGCGACGGCGGGAATGCCGTCGGTCTCGACACGCGTTCCGGCCCGTTCGATCGCCGCGGCCATCCCCGCGCGCTCGCCGAGGACGAGCCCTTCGAGAAGGCTGTTGGAGGCGAGCCGGTTCGCGCCGTGCAGGCCGGTACGTGCCACCTCACCGGCCGCGTACAGACCGGGAATGCGGGTGCGGCCGTGCACATCGGTGACGACACCGCCGCACGAATAGTGCGCGGCGGGAGCGACCGGAAGCAGATCACGGGCCGGATCGAGACCGGCGTCGGCGCACATCGCCGTGATGGTCGGAAAACGCGTGGCAAAGCCGTCGAGGTGACGGGCGTCGAGGTACACGTGATCCTCACCGAGTGTAGTGAGTCGCTCGGCGATGGCCCGCGAGACGACGTCGCGGGGTGCGAGGTCGCCGAGCGGATGCACACCCTCGGTGATCGATCGGCCGCGGGAGTCGACCAATCGTGCTCCCTCCCCGCGCACTGCTTCGCTGATGAGCGGCCGACGTCCGGTGCCGCCTTCCGCGAACAGCACGGTCGGGTGGAACTGGACGAATTCGAGGTCGGCGACACCGGCGCCGGCGGCCAGGGCCAGCGCGATGCCGTCGGCCGTGGCGCCGGGCGGATTCGTGCTGCACGCGTACAGCTGCCCGAGGCCACCGGTCGCGAGCAACACGGCCGGGGTGTGGACGACGCCGAACCCGCGCTCGTCGAGGACAAGCAGTCCGGTGACACCCCGCGCGTCGGTGAGGACCCGGGCGGCAGCGGCTCCGAACAGGACGGGCAAGCCCGCCTCGCCGAGGGCGCGCTGAACTTCGGCGCCGGTCGCGTCGCCACCGGCGTGAATGATGCGGCGGGTGCTGTGCCCACCCTCGCGGGTGCGGGCGATGTCGCCGTCTCCGGCGGTGTCGAACACCGCGCCGAGATCGCGCAGAGCGGTGACGGCATCGGGGCCGGCGGTGACGATCGAGCGCACCGCGTCCTCGTCGCACAGTCCCCCGCCTGCGGCGAGGGTGTCGGCGACGTGGGCGTCGACGCTGTCGCCCACCGGCGCCACCACGGCGATACCGCCCTGGGCGTACTGGGTGGCCGTGTCAGTGGGACCGCCCTTGCTCACCGTGAGCACCCGCGCGCCGCGCCGCGAGGCGGCGCGCGCGGCCGTGAGACCGGCGACGCCACCCCCGACGACCACCAGGTCGGCGTAGTCCTCCCACGCGACCGTGATGGCGGTGGTCACTCGCCGCTGCCCGGGTTACCGATGGCGATCATGCGCTGCACCGACAGGCGGGCCCGCTCGGCGACGTCGGCTGCGACGTGGACCTCGTCGCGTCCCTCCTGCAGGCAGCGCAGCAGCGCGGCGGGGGTGATCATCTTCATGTAGGGGCACGACGCGCGGTCGTTGACCGCCTGGAAGTCGATGCCGGGCGCGGCCTTGCGGAGCTGGTGCAGCATGCCGACCTCGGTGGCGACGAGGACCTGCTTCGCGCCGGTCTCCCGCGCGGCGTCGATC
Organism: Rhodococcus sp. 2G; assembly: GCF_001886355.1. Classification (NCBI taxonomy): domain Bacteria; kingdom Bacillati; phylum Actinomycetota; class Actinomycetes; order Mycobacteriales; family Nocardiaceae; genus Rhodococcus; species Rhodococcus sp. 2G. The sequence continues at coordinate 2,200,571 of NZ_CP018063.1, forward strand.
ATGCCGCCGGTGGACAGGATCCTGACCTTGTCGTCGGGCACGAAGCCCTCCCCGGCGAGGTAGAGCGCCGAGGTGGCGCAGCCGCACTCGGGGTGGACGAACAGGTCGGCGTCGGGGTGCGCCTTGGCCTGCGCGGCGAGCTCGTCGCCGTTGATGCCCGCGTGCACGTGGCACTCCCCGGCCCAGATGTGCATGTTCTCGCGGCCGGTGACGCGCTTGACGTGGGCGCCGAGGAACTGGTCGGGCAGGAACAGCACCTCGCGGTCGGGGTCGATGGACGCGACGACGTCGACGGCGTTCGAGGACGTGCAGCAGATGTCGGTCAGGCCTTTGACCTCGGCGGTGGTGTTGACGTACGAGACGACCACGGCGTCGGGGTGGTCGGCCTTCCACTCGCGCAGCTGGTCGGCGGTGATCGAGTCGGCGAGCGAGCAGCCGGCGCGCTCGTCGGGGATGAGCACCGTCTTGTTCGGGCTGAGGATCTTCGCGGTCTCGGCCATGAAGTGCACGCCGCAGAAGACGATGGTGTCCTCCTCGGCCTCGGCGGCGATACGCGAGAGCGCGAGCGAGTCGCCGACGTGGTCGGCGACGTCCTGGATCGCGGGAAGCTGGTAGTTGTGCGCGAGCAGCGTGGCGTTGCGCTCACGGGCCAACCGGCGGACCTCCTCGGCCCACTCCGGCGTCGCCTCGACGCCCGTGTATCCGCCGGGGCCGTCGACGATGGTGGCGGCTCCCGCCCACTCGGTCGTGGTCATGGCCTAGCTCCTTCGAGGGTGTCATCCCGGCGGGTTCTACCGGAATTGCCGTATTCGAGGTTTTCGACTTAGGATCGAAAACATGACACATGGTAACACCCGTCACGAAGTGCTCATCGCCGTGTTCCAGGTTCGCCGCTTCCCGGACGCCTCGGGAGCCCTCCGCGAGGAGCCCGAACTCGGGGTGCTGCTGTGGCAGCGGGCCCTCGATCCGCAGGTCGGCACGTGGTCGCTCCCCGGCGGCCAACTACGCAACGACGAGGACCTCACGACGTCGGCGAGGCGGCAACTGGCGGAGAAGGTCGACGTCCGCGAGGTCGCGCACCTCGAACAGCTGTCGGTCTTCTCCGACCCGGATCGGGTGCCGGGACCGCGCACGATCGCGTCGACCTATCTCGGTCTGATCCCCCTCACCTCGGATCCCCAGCTGCCGTCCGATACGGCCTGGCATCCGGTCTCGGACCTTCCCGCGATGTCCTTCGACCACGGGGTGATGGTGGCGAACGCCCATGCGCGCCTTGCCGCGAAGCTGTCGTACACGAACATCGCATTCGGCCTCGCACCTGCGGAGTTCTCGATGTCCACGCTGCGCGACATCTATTGCGCTGCATTGGGTTACGAGGTGGATGCCACCAATCTCCAACGGGTGCTGGCGCGCCGGAACGTGCTCACCCGCACCGGCAACACCGCACCGTCCGGCAAAGCGGGAGGTCGCCCCCCGGCGCTCTACCGCTTCACCGATTCCAGGCTGCGCGTGACGGACGAATTCGCCGCCCTGCGACCGCCGGTGTGAACCTCCCGGAGGAGATCAGAAAGGCCGTCCCATGATGACCTCGAGCAACTGCAGCGGCATCGTCAGGAAGGCCGACCCGACGAACAGCGCCGAGCGCAGCGGGTCGCCCGCCAGATAACCTTCGCGGATCCATTCCAGAACATCGACCGAACCCATGCTGCCCCTCCCCTGATCGTCATGTGATTCCGACGTGTGTGTCGGGCAGGAGGAGTCGTACGTTACAGATCGGCGGACCGGTCGCCCTCGGACGGACGCGTCAGGCCGGAGAGAACGGTCTCGACCAGAGTGCGGACATAGTCGTCCGACGGGGGCTCGCCGGCGGTCGACCACTTCTGAGCGACAGGCGCGAACAACATGTCCACGGCGACATCGAGATCGAGGTCGTCCGGCAGTTGCCCCGCACTCTGCGCGGCCCGTAGCCTGGCCTTCTTCATCTCCCGCATCGGCGCGTCGAGGCGGTGTTCGTATTCCGCTGCGAGCCCGGGGTCTTCGAGTACCGCCACGGTCAACGCACGCAGCGGGACGGCGAACGTCGGATCACGCAGCTCCGCCACGGTGGCCTGCAGCACCGCGACGAGGTCCGCGCGGAGATCGCCGGTGTCGGGCAGCGAGGCCTCGTCCCCGGCATCGCCCTGCGTGTGTGCCAGATACGCGTCGAGGAGCACGGCTCCCTTCGACGGCCACCAGCGATAGATCGTCTGCTTCCCCACGCCGGCCCGGGCGGCGATCGCCTCGATACCGAGTTTCGAGTAGCCGACCTCGGTGACCAGGTCGAAAGCGGCATCGAGGATCGCTTTCCGCGAGGCGGGGTTCCGCCGGGAGTGTCCGGTTTCGGGACGTGGGGGCATGGGACGACGATATCTCATCGAGACGAGACGTTGCGTCTTGACAGGCGCCCTCCGGAGGGTCATCCTCAAATGAACGAGACGGACCGTCTCGTCTCACTCAGGAGGTATGCATTGAAGACCCAATCGACGACCGCGTCCCCCGCCACTCCCGGCGTCCGTCCCCGCACCTGGTTGATCACCGGCGCGAGCCGCGGTCTGGGCAGGGAGTTCGCCCGTGCGGCGCTGTCGAGAGGCGACAACGTCGTGGCCGTCTCCCGATCGATCGAATCGGCCGATCTCCCCCGGGATCCGGAACGTCTCCTCCGACTCCCGGCCGACGTCACCGACCGCACGGCGGTGTTCGCCGCTTTCGACACCGCCCGCGAGCATTTCGGAGGCCTCGACATCGTCGTCGACAACGCGGGCACCATGGCCTACGGATTCGTCGAGGAGTTCACCGAGGAGCAGGCGCGTGCACAGTTCGAGACGAACTTCTTCGGAGCGATGTGGGTCAGCCAGGCCGCCATGGCGGCCTTCCGGAGCCGAGGACGCGGGCATCTCGTGCAGATCTCGAGCATCGGGGGCGTACTGAGCGGGCCCGGCACAGGGCTGTACAGCGCGAGCAAGTTCGCCCTCGAAGGACTCAGTGAAGCCCTGGCGGTCGAGGCCGCGCATTTCGGCATCGACGTGACGATCGTCGAGCCGGGCGGCTACTGGACCGACCTCTACACCACCATGACGGTGAGCACTCCGCGATCGGACTACGATTCGCTGCGAGCCGAGATCGAGGAGCAGAGCGCGTCCACGAGCATCGACAGCCACCCCGCCCTGGCCGCGCGGGCACTCCTCGAGGTCGTCGATGCCGACCGACCGCCGCGACGCATCGTCCTGGGCAGCGCCGTCCTGGATGCGGCCGTTGCCGCCACCAGGGAGAAGGTCGACACCTGGCTCGAGTGGGAGTCGGTGAGCCGTGCCGCGGAAGATGCCGTACCGGCACCGGAATCCTCGGGTGGGGCACGATCCGCGATCTAGAATGGGTGGATCGTGTGTCGGGCGGAGCACAGGTCGGGTGATCCCATGAACGTCGACGACATCTGGAACACCATCGACGAGCAGCGCGCACGAACTGCTGACCTGCTGGAACAACTGACCGAGGACGAGTGGAGCCGGCCGTCGCTGTGCGAGGGCTGGACCGTGCGCGACGTCGCGGCCCACCTCACGCTACAGCAGCTCACCGTGGTCGACCTCGTTCGGATGGCGCTGCGTCATCCCGGTGGCGTGAACACGATCATCCGTGAGTCCTCCCGGCACCGCGCCCGACAGCCGACGGCCGAGTTGATCGCCGACCTCCGGGGAATGATCGGCTCCCGCCGGCACAACGTGGGCATCCTCCCGCTCGAGACGATGATCGATCTGCTCGTCCACGGCCAGGACATCGCGATACCCCTGCAGCGCGACCTGCCGATGCCGCCGGATGCCGCGGCGGCGGGCGCCACTCGGTTGTGGTCCACCCGCGGGACCGGGAAGGCCCGTGTCTTCGCCGACCTCCCGCTCGACGGATTCCGTCTCACCGCAACCGATGCCGAGTGGTCCTCCGGTTCCGGACCCGAGGTGCGGGGACCGATCTCCGCGATCCTGCTGCTGCTCTCGGGCCGTCGCGCGGGGTTGTCCCGATTGGAGGGCGACGGCGCCGGCGAACTGCGCCGCCGGCTGGCGCACGCGTGATGGCACGATGGGAGGCATGAGTGCCGACACCCGCGTCCTGTGGACCATCGGCCACTGGACGTGCCCGCAATCGGTCCTGCTCGACACGCTGGCCTCGGCCGACATCGAACTCGTCGTCGACGTGCGGAAGATGCCCGGTTCGCGCCGCAGCCCTCAGTTCGACGCCGACGAGATGCCCTCCTGGCTCGACAGCGCCGGGATCGGCTATCTGCACCTCACCGAACTCGGTGGCAGGCGGCCGAAGCAGAAGGGCATCGATCCGGCCGTCAACGCGGGCTGGAAGAACGCGAGTTTCAAGAACTACGCCGACTACACCCTCACCGACGACTTCGAGGCCGGATTGGAGCGCCTTACCGAACTGGCCGAGCATCGGCACGTCGCGATCATGTGCGGCGAGCCGATGCCGTGGCGCTGTCACCGACTGTTGATCGCGAACACCCTCGCCGCACGGGGATGGACCGTCGTGCATCTCGTCAACAACGCGAAGCCGCGACAGCACGAACTGGGACAGTGGGGCGCGACGCCGTCGGTGGGTTCCGACGGGATCGTGACCTATCCTGCCGAAGAACGTGAGCTCCCGTAGCGTTCCGAGCCTCGCAGAGGCCCGCGTGCTCGCCCCGCCCGGGAGACAGCGACAACACGCATCATCCGAGATCCCGTGAGTAGTGCACGGCGAGGGCTTCCGCCCCCGACGGAGTGACGGTCCGAGTTCGGTCACCGCGGATGTAACCACACCGCTCGAGCACGCGCTGTGATGCTTCGTTCTCGGGGAGGGTGCGCGCGGTCAGGCGAAGTAATCCGCTGCGCCGCGCGAGCTCGGCCGCAAGTTCGAGTGCATCGGCAGCGAGCCCTTTCCCACGACCGTGCGGATGCAACCAGAATCCGACTTCTGCCTCCTCGTCGACGATGTCGAACAACACCAGGCTGCCGGCGAAGCGATCGGTCTCCGGATCGACGATCGTCAGTACGGCCGGATCTCCGCGCTCCAGCCCGTGCCGAATCTCGCCGTCTATCAACGCTGCGACGGACGCTTCCGTATACGCCGGTTCGGGCAGGTGCGCGTACCGGCGCACGAGTGGATCTGCCGTCCCGGCGGCGTAGGCGGCCGCGTCGTCGCCGATCATCGCCCGCAGCTGTGCTCGGTCGTTGCGTAACGGCAGCAGTCGAGTATTCAGCATGCACACGAAGTTACATCCTTCGGTCGCCGTAACTTTCGCGAATCGGTCGCGCAGTCGGCCCGGCACGATCCGAGACGCGCCACGGTAGGTCAGCGTTGTTCGCTCATCACCGAGTCGACGGTCCCGTGGCGCGAGCACCGTGCCCACCACCCGTCCGGCGCGATCTGGACGATCATCCGGCGACCGCACTGCGCGCAGAACCGTGGCGGTTCGAGTCCGAGTTGCACTGCTGCGGAATGGGTTCGGACCGTCCCGTCGACGATCGCTTCGCCGGTGAACGGATCGAACATCAGATCGTCTCGCCGAGGGCCTTGATCGGCATCTTGAGTTCGCCGAGCAGATCGAGGTCGGTCTCTGCCGGTCGGCCGAGCGTGGTGAGGTAGTTGCCGACGATGACGGCGTTGATCCCGCCGAGGATCCCCTTCTGCGCGCCGAGGTCGCCGAGCGTGATCTCGCGGCCACCGGCGAACCGGAGGATGGTGCGCGGCAACGCCAATCGGAAGGCCGCCACCGCCTTGAGCGCCTCGGTGGCGGGCAGCACCTCGAGATCGCCGAAAGGGGTGCCGGGGCGCGGATTGAGGAAGTTCAGCGGCACCTCGTCGGGTTCGAGCGCCGCGAGGTCGGCTGCGAATTCGGCTCGCTGCTCGACGGTTTCACCCATTCCGAGGATGCCTCCGCAGCACACCTCCATACCCGCCTCGCGGACCATGCGCAGCGTCTCGAAGCGCTCCTCCCAGGTGTGGGTGGTGACGACATTCGGGAAGTGCGAGCGGGCGGTCTCGAGGTTGTGGTTGTAGCGGTGCACACCCATCGCGACGAGTCGGTCGACCTGTTCCTGGGTGAGCATGCCGAGCGAGCACGCGATCTGGATGTCGACCTCGTTGCGGATCGCCTCGATACCGGCCGCGACCTGCGCGAGGAGGCGTTCGTCGGGTCCGCGCACGGCCGCGACGATGCAGAACTCGGTTGCTCCGGTCTTGGCGGTCTGCTTCGCGGCCTCGACGAGCGACGGGATGTCGAGCCGGGCGGCCCGCACCGGGGAGGCGAACAGGCCGGACTGCGAGCAGAAATGGCAGTCCTCGGGGCAGCCACCGGTCTTGAGGCTGATGATCCCCTCGACCTCGACCTCCGGTCCGCACCACGCCATGCGCACGTCGTGGGCGACCGCCAGCAGGTCGTCGATGCGATCGTCCGGCAGCTGCAGGACCTCGAGGGTCTGGTCGCGGTCGAAACCGATGCCGCGACGGAGCACCTGGTCGCGAGCGATGTCGAGGATGTCGGTGCGGGCGGGCGCCTGGGTCACTGCCGTCTCCTGGGGTGGCGAGAACTTGAACATCGTTCAATTGAACAGCGTTCAGGTTAGGGCGAAGCGTCCGATAGTGTCAAAGGCACGAATCCTTCGGTTCGGATCCCCGGTGGCGCGGTACCGCCGCGGGCAGTGGGAGAAGCGGGAGCAGAAGAGCAGTGCAGTTGCGACGCGGCGACGTCCTCGACGGCGCCATGGCGATCCTCGACGAGTACGGGCTCGGCGACCTGACGATGCGCAAGCTCGCGTCGTCGCTCGGCGTCCAGCCCGGTGCGTTGTACTGGCACTTCCCGAACAAGCAGACCCTGCTCGGCGCCATGGCGGACCGCATCCTCGATGGTGTCGACGAGGCGCCCGCGAGCGATGCCTGGGACGACGCCCTCTCCGAGCTGGCGCACCGTTTCCGCGCCGCGCTGCTCGCCCATCGCGACGGCGCCGAACTCGTCGCCTCGAGCTACGCCTCCCGGCTGACCACTTCCCGGGCCCGCGACGCCTTCGTGGCCACCGCCGAACGCGCGGGTCTGTCCCGGGCGTACGCAGAACTGACCGGCTACGCGCTGCTGCACTACGTGCTCGGCCACACCGTCGACGAGCAGTCCCGCGCGCAACTCGAGCAACTCGGTGCGCTCACGCGCGCACCTCTCTCCCCCGATGTCGCGACCGAACAGCCGGCCGAGGCCGACGACGACCTGCTCGACGGCGACCCCGCCGTCCGGTTCGAATTCGGTCTGCGGTTGTTCGTCGACGGCATCCGCGCACGTCTGGAGACCCGTGCGACATCCTGATCCCGCCGTTCCTGTCGGACCCGTCTCCTACCTTCGACGCTCGTGACCGCCCCCTGGACCCTCCAGCAGATCAACGCCGTCGCGCCCGATCCGTCCTCGATGACGGCTGCGCGCGGCGTCGCCTCCGCATGGCTCGAGACCGGTCACGACACCACCGCCCTGTGGGGACTGTGCCGCGGACGCGGCACCACGCCGTACCGCACGGCGATCGACCCGAGCGCTCCCGCCTACACGTGCACGTGCCCGAGCCGGAAGCTGCCCTGCAAGCACGCCCTGTCACTGCTCGTGCGCTGGTCCGAGGGTGCCGTGCCGGCCGCGCAGGCGCCCGACTTCGTGACCGGATGGCGCGCCGCCCGCATCGCGTCCACCACACTTCCCGCACCGGCGGACGAGCCGGTCAAGGCGCCCGACCCTGCGACCGCCCGGCGTCGCGCCGAGCGGGTCGCGGCAGGACTCGACGACCTCGACCGCTGGCTCACCGACCGCATCCGGCACGGCCTCGGGGCGGTGGATCACGGCTACGACATCTACGAGGCGATCGCTGCCCGCATGGTGGATGCCCAGGCTCCCGGCGCGGCGTCGGCACTGCGCGCTCTGGCCGCCGTCGTGAACGACGAAACCGATTGGCCCGCCAGGCTGCTCGAAGAGTATGCGAGCCTGCACCTCATGGCCGTGGCGTACCGGCAGCGCGACGAGCTGCCGAGGCCGCTCCTGCGGGCGTTGCAGACCCATCTCGGTTTCGGCACCCGCAGCGAGGAGGTCCGCGCCGAACCGGCTGTGCGCGACCGCTGGCAGGTCCTCGCCGTGCGCGTCACCGAGGAGAGCCGGATGTTCGCCCGCAAGACGTGGCTTCGGGGGAGGTCGAGCGGACGCTGGGCGATCCTGCTCGACTTCGCTCACGGCACAGCGCGTTTCGCCACGCCCCTCCCCTTCCCCGGTTCGCTGGTCGACGCCGATCTGCACTTCTACCCCGGCGCGGCCCCACTGCGAGCCGTACTCGGCCGGCAGCACGGGGAGACGGAGCCGTTCACGACCCTGCCCGCCACCGGACTCGACGCTGCGCTGGACGAGTACGCCCGCATGCGCGGAGCAGATCCGTGGTTGCGCACCTGGCCCGTCCTGCTCGACGCGGTCACTCCCACCGACAGCGAGGACGGCTGGTACGTCGTCGACCCGTCCGGACGGGCACTGCCGCTGGCCGGTGACGACGACAGCCGCTGGCGGCTGCACGCCGTCGCGGGAGGCCGTCCCGTGACGGTCTGCGGCGACTGGGACGGAACCGCTCTCACTCCCGTCTCACTGTTCACCGGAGGACAGGTGATGACCTGGTGACCGCCTTGCCCGAATCGCTGACGGCCGCAGCACTTCTCGGAACGGCACGCTCCGCTCCGGAGTTCGGCGCGCTGCACACGGCCGGTGCCGCGGGCGAACTCGCCGGAGACCCCGCCGCGACACTGCTCGCCGCTGCCGCCCTGGAGGCGACCTTCCTCACCGCCGCGACCGTGCCGGTGATCCGCGAGCTGCCGTCGCCGGCCCCGGACGACGACCGTCCCGTCCTGCCCGGCGCGGCTGCCGAACGCCTGCGCGCGCTGCTCGCCGTCCGCTCCCCGCTACTCGACGAATGGTTCGAGGTGGCGGCCCGGCTCCGCGCGTCGCACGACATCGTGGTCGACCTGTTGATCGTCGCGACCACCGACGCGGTGCACCGCGACCGGCTGATCGCTCTCACCGGCGCCCGCGGGCGCTGGGTGGCCGCGCGCCACCCGGAATGGGCCGATCTGCTGCCACCCGACCCGCTCGACGACACGCCCTGGCACGTCGGTCCGCCCGCCCGGCGACGCCGATGGTTCGAGGTGCTCCGCGCGCACGATCCGGCCGCGGCGACAGCCACACTCGCGGCGTCATGGGGTGCGCAGACCGCCGCCCAGCGGGCCGAGCTCGTCGCCCTGCTCGCGGTCGGTCTCGGCCCGCACGACGAAGACCTGCTCGAGCGCGCCCTCGACGACCGTAGCCGCAAGGTTCGCGCCGTCGCGCTCGACCTTCTTCCCCGCCTCCCCGACTCCGCGTTCGCGCGACGCATGGCCGAACGAGTGCGGCAATGGCTGCTCGTCGACGGCTCGACCGTCACCCTCGCCGTCCCCGAACGGCCGGACGAGAGCGCACTCCGCGACGGTCTCTCCGACGGTCCGGCCCGCGATCTGCTGGTGGCGGCAGTCGCGGCCGCTCCGCTGTCGGTGTGGCGCGAGCACGTCGGAGACGGGGTGCTGCCGGAGTTCGACGTCGACGACGCCCTCCGCACGGCACTGACGGACGCGTGGGGCCGCGCGGCGGTCCGGCAACGCGACAGCGGATGGGCCGCGGCGTTGCTGCGACGCGACGGCACCGCCGACACATCGGTCGCCCGGGTCGTACCTCGCGACATCCTGCTCACGCACCTGCGCGAGGCGTCGCCGCCCGCGGTTCTCGACGACGCGTTGCTCGCCGCGCTCCCGGCGCCGTGGCCGCGCGATGTCGCCGAGAAGGTGCTCACCGCGCTGTACACGAAGCTGACGACCACCCGTCTGGTGCGCGACGTCCTGACGCTGCTCGCCCACCGGGCACCGTTCGAGCTGGCCGATCTGCTGGCCGACGCCGCGAACCGCACCGACGATCTCGGTCGCCTGCACCTGTTCGCGAGCGCAGCCGACACCCTGACCCTCCGCAAGACGATCCACGAGGAGCTGAGTTGACCGACTTCGAGTCGACCCCTGCAGTTGTCGGCACCGACGAGGCCGCGATGCCCGAGACGGGCACGTCCGAGACCGCCGGGTCCGGCACCGACCTGCTGCGCCCACACGCCGAGCAGCAGTACGCGCACGAACTCGCGGCGCTCGCGCGACTCGACGACCGGCCGCGACCGCCGTCGTGGCAACTGTCCCCGTGGGCGGTGGTGACCTATCTGCTCGGCGGCGAACTGCCCGACGGCACCGTGATCACCCCGAAGTACGTCGGTCCGCGCCGGTTGATCGAGGTTGCCGTGGCGACCCTGGCGACCGACCGGGCACTGTTGCTGCTCGGTGTGCCGGGTACCGCGAAGACCTGGGTGTCGGAGCATCTCGCCGCCGCGATCAGCGGTTCGTCGACCCGGCTCGTGCAGGGAACGGCGGGTACGACCGAGGAGTCGGTGCGGTACGGCTGGAACTACGCGCGGTTGCTCGCCGAAGGGCCGAGCGCCGACGCGCTGGTCGCCTCCCCGGTCATGACCGCGATGCGCGACGGCGCCGTGGCACGGATCGAGGAACTCACCCGCATCCCCGCTGACGTGCAGGACGCGCTGATCACCGTCCTGTCGGAGAAGACGCTTCCCGTCCCCGAACTCGGCATCGAGGTACAGGCGACGAAGGGGTTCAACGTCATCGCCACCGCCAACGATCGCGACCGCGGGGTCAACGACCTGTCGTCCGCGCTGCGTCGACGGTTCAACACCGTCGTGTTGCCGTTGCCGGCGAGCGAGGAGGACGAGGTCGCGATCGTCACCCGCCGCGTCGAACAGCTCGGCACCGCACTCGAACTTCCCACCGTGCCTGCGGCCGCGGAGGAGATCCGCCGCGTCGTCACGGTATTCCGGGAGTTGCGCAGCGGCGTCACCACCGACGGCCGGACCAAGCTGAAGTCCCCGTCGGGCACGCTGTCCACCGCCGAGGCGATCTCGGTAGTCACGGGCGGCCTGGCGTTGTCGGCGCACTTCGGTGACGGGGTGCTTCGGCCCTCCGACGTTGCGGCCGGAATCCTGGGGTCGGTGGTCAAGGACCCTGTCTCCGATCGGGTGGTATGGAACGAATATCTCGAGGCCGTCGTCCGAGAACGCGGCGACTGGACCGACTTCTACCGGGCGTGCCGGGAGATCACCGGGTGACCGACGCTCTCTTCGACCGCGCGGATGCGCCCGCGGAGATCCGGGTCTTCGGGATCCGGCACCACGGGCCGGGTTCGGCGCGTGCGGTCCTGCAGGCACTCGCGGAGTTCGAACCCGACACCGTCCTCATCGAGGGTCCGTCGGACGCCGATCCGGTGCTCCCGCTCACCGTGGCCGACGACATGGTGCCGCCGGTGGCATTGCTGGCCTACGCACGCGACGAACCGGCGCGGGCGGCGTTCTGGCCGTTCGCGGCCTTCTCCCCCGAATGGCAGGCCCTGCGCTGGGCGTACCTGCACGATGCCGACGTGCGGTTCTGCGACCTTCCGGCGTCGATGTCGCTCGGCGCGGAGCGCGAGGTCGGCGACCGCGCCACCGACAACCTGCTCGGCATACTCGCCCGCGCCGGCGGATACTCCGACTTCGAGCAGTGGTGGGACGCGGTGGTAGAGCACGGCACCGCACAGGCCTTCGACGAGATCACGGACGCGATGCGCGCGCTGCGCGAGGACGTCGGGATCGACGACCACACCGCGCGACGCGAGGCGCACATGCGGCAGGTGCTGCGCGCGACGGTCAAGGCCGGGGCCCGCGCGATCGCCGTGGTGTGCGGAGCGATGCACGCACCCGCGCTGACCGGCCGGCTCGGACCGGCAGCGCCCGACGCGCGCCTGCTCAAGGGCATGCCCAAGGTCAAGACCACCCTCACGTGGGTGCCGTGGAGCCACTCCCGGTTGTCGCTGTCGTCGGGCTACGGCGCCGGCATCACCTCACCCGGCTGGTACCACCACCTGTTCACACAGCCCGCGGACACGACCGCACGCTGGTTCACCCGCGTGGCCCGTGTCCTGCGCGAGGAGGATCTACCCGTCTCGAGCGCCCACATCATCGAGGCGACACGTCTCGCTGACACGCTCGCGGCGTTGCGCGGTCGCGCGGTGGCCGGACTCGACGAGGTCGTCGAGGCGACGCGGTCGGTGCTGTGCGACGGCGACGACGTCCTGCTCGGTCTCGTCTCCCGCCGGCTCGTCGTCGGTGAGGCACTCGGTTCCGTCTCCGAGGACACCCCCACCGTCCCGCTCGACACCGACCTGCAGCGGAATGCGAAGTCGTTGCGTCTCAAGCGGTCCGCCGAAGCCAGGCATCTCGATCTGGACCTGCGCCGAGAGATCGACGTCGCCCGGTCGCGACTGCTGCACCGCCTGGCGCTGCTCGGTATCGACTGGGGTAGACCGGCGGAGAGCGAGGTGCGCTCGACCGGCACCTTCCGCGAGACCTGGACGCTGCGGTGGGAACCGGAGTTGTCGGTGGCGATCGTCGAGGCGTCGCGGTGGGGCACGACGGTGGAATCCGCAGCGGGCGCCACGGTGGCCGACCGTGCCACTCGTTCCGGGATCGCGCTCGCCGACCTCACCGAACTGCTCGAACGGGCGTTGCTCGCCGACCTGCGGACCACGATCCCGTCGCTGGTGACGGCGATCGACGCGGCGGCTGCACTCGATCACGATGTGCTGCATCTGATGAGCGCCCTGCCGACCCTCGTGCGCACCGTCCGTTACGGCGATGTGCGGGGCACCGATCTGTCCTCCCTGGAACATGTCTGCGACGCCCTGCTCGCGCGTGTGTGCGCCGGTCTCCCGGCGGCGGTCACCGGTCTCGACCACGACGCCGCCGATGCACTGCGCACCGCGATCGACGACGTGCATCTCGCTCTCGCGCTGCGTGAGGACCCGACCGCGACCGTCCGATGGCTCGACACACTGACGTCGGTGAGCGAGCGTGACGACATCGACGGTCTGCTCGTCGGCCGCACCACCCGGATGCTGCGCGACACCGGCCGACTCGGCGAGTACGAGGCGTCCGTGCGGGTCGCGCGAGCGTTGTCGGTGGGGTCATCGGCACCCGCGAAGGCGCGCTGGATCGACGGGTTCCTCGGCGGGGGCGGACTCCTGCTCGTCCACGACAGCGCACTGTTCGATCTCGTCGACGAGTGGATCAGCGGTCTCACCGACGACGATTTCGTCGACGTCCTGCCCGTCCTCCGGCGCACCTTCGGGTCGTTCGCCTTCGGTGAGCGACGCCTGCTCGGGCAGACGGTGCGGGGCGAACGCACCCGCCGCACGGAGGCACCGCCCGCCGTGGATCGCGGCCGGATCGCTTTGACCGCCACCGCGTCGATCCTGGGAGTGTCGGCATGACAACCGAATCCGGAGACACCGAACGTCTGCGCCGCTGGCGGCTCGCACTCGGCGAGGCCGCCGAGGACTCGACGGGCTCCCTGTCCTCGGCCGACGACAACGCCATGGACGCCGCGCTCGCCGCGCTGTACGACACCGCGCCCGGCGACGGCACCGCACCGCGCACCGCAGGTCTCGGCGCGTCCGCGCCCCGGGTGGCGCGCTGGCTCGGCGACATCCGCACCTACTTCCCGACATCCGTCGTCCAGGTGATGCAGCGCGACGCGGTGGATCGGCTCGGGTTGACCCGGCTGCTCCTCGAACCCGAGATGCTCGAGGCCGTCGAACCGGACGTGCATCTCGTGGGCACGTTGCTGAGCCTGAACCGCGTGATGCCGGAGACCACCAAGGCGACGGCACGGACGGTCGTCGAGAAGGTCGTGCGCGAGATCGAGGCTCGCATCGCGCAGCACACCCGTGCCGCCGTCACGGGTGCGCTCGACCGGTCGTCGCGGACGTCGAACCCGAAACTCCGCGACATCGACTGGGATCGCACGATCCGCGCGAACCTGGCCCACTACCTGCCGGAGCATCGCACGGTGGTGCCCGAGAAGCTGGTGGGCTACGGGCGCCGCTCCCAGGCGGTGAAACGCGACGTGGTGCTCGCGGTGGACCAGTCCGGGTCGATGGCGTCGAGCGTGGTGTACGCGTCGGTGTTCGCGGCGGTCCTGGCGTCGATGCGGGCACTGCGCACCTCGTTGGTCGTCTTCGACACCGCGGTGGTGGACCTGACCGACAAGCTCGCCGACCCGGTGGACGTGCTGTTCGGCACCCAGCTCGGCGGCGGCACCGACATCAATCGGGCGATCGCCTACGGCAGGTCGCTGATCACGCGCCCGGCCGATTCGCTGTTCGTGCTCATCTCGGATCTGTACGAGGGCGGCATCCGCGCCGAGATGCTCTCGCGCATCCGGGAGATGCTCGCCGCGGGTGTGCAGGTCGTGGTGTTGCTGGCTCTGTCCGACGACGGGGCGCCGTCCTTCGACCGCGACAACGCGGCGGCACTCGCCGAACTCGGAGTTCCTGCCTTCGCGTGCACGCCCGACCGTTTCCCGGAACTGCTCGCCGTCGCGCTCGAGCGGGGTGACGTCGGACGCTGGTCGCAGTCGTTCTGACCGCCTGACCGACCCGGACTGCGTGAGGATCCGGGTTCAGTGGGCCGGTTTTTCCGACGAGTCGACCGCCGCGTCACCGTCCTCCTCGGCGTACCGTTCGAGCAGCGCGATCTCGGCCGAGCGTGAGGGGAACGCAAGGGCCACCAGCGCCGCTCCGACCAGCACGATCGCGATCGCGGCCGTGTAGGCGCGGGTGTCGCCGTCGAGGAAGGCCGACCGCGCGGCCTCGATGATCTGCTGCGCGTACTGCGGATAGTGCTCGGCGATCCCGACGGCACCCGCGAACGACTTCTCCAGTGCGGTCTCGGTCTGCTCGTCGACGGCCGTGGCCTGAGGACTCGCCGCGATCGTCGCGGCGAGGGAGGCCGAGTATCCGGCGGTGAGCAGGGCGCCGAGGATCGACTGGACGATCGCGCCACCGAGATCGCGTTGCAGATCGGCCGTGCCGGAGGCCATCCCGGCACGGGCGACCGGCACCGAGCCGGTGAGCGAATGCGAGGCCGGGGTACCGGCGAGACCGACACCGGCTCCGAGGCACATGTATCCGAGGGCGATCACCCAGTAATGCGCGTCCTCGTCCCAGAGCATCAGTGCGACGACGAGTCCGGCCACGATCGCCACGTAACCGGACAGCAGCGTGAAACGGGAGCCGCGCGACCCGACGAGTTTCGCCGACTGCGGCGCCACCAGCACCATCACGAAAGCGGCGGGCAGCGCCGCCGATCCAGCTGCGAGAGTCGAGTAGCCGAGCACGTTCTGCAGGTACTGCTGACTGATGTACATCGTGCCCATCAGGGTGCCGAACACGATGATGCCCGCGACGGCCGCGACCCAGAACACGCGACGCCGGGCGACCCGCAGGTCGAACAGAGGATTCGCCGCTCGCAGCTGGCGCATGACGAAGAGGATCACCGCGACGAGAGCGATCACGAGAGCGGACACCGCGATGGTCTCCATCCCGTCGACGGGCACGAAGTTGATGCCGAGGACGAGCGAGCCGACCAAGACGATCGAGACCACACCGCCGAGATGATCGACCGGATCGGTCGACTCATTGACGTGGCTGGGCACGAACATCCAGGTCAGGGCGAAAGCGATCAGCG
Source organism: Rhodococcus sp. 2G (assembly GCF_001886355.1). Lineage (NCBI taxonomy): Bacteria > Bacillati > Actinomycetota > Actinomycetes > Mycobacteriales > Nocardiaceae > Rhodococcus > Rhodococcus sp. 2G. The sequence continues at coordinate 2,216,290 of NZ_CP018063.1, forward strand.
CGAGCGGAATCGTCACCAGGAAGACCGAACCCCAGAAGAACTGTTCGAGCAGGGTGCCGGCGACGAGCGGGCCGAGCGCGGTCAGGCCACCACCGATCGACGACCACAACGCGATCGCGCGCGTGCGGGCTGCGCCCGACCACAGTGCAGTGATCAGGGCCAAGGTGGTGGGGAACGCCAGACCGGCGGAGACACCGCCGAGCACCCGCGCCGCGAACAGCACCTCGGTGTTCGGCGCGAACCCGGCGACCGCCGATGCGGGAACCGACAACGCCATGCCGAGCAGCAGCATCGTCTTGCGTCCGTAACGGTCGCCGACGGCACCGAGGTAGAGCACGGACGCGGCGAGACCGACGGAATAGCCGACTGCGACGAGGTTGAGCTGGGTCTGGCTCGCGTCGAACGCCTTCCCGATGTCGGGCAGTGCCACGTTCGCGACGGCGAGGTTCAAGTTCGCCACGGCGGCGACGAGGATCAAGGAGGCCAGCACCGGTTTCGCCCGTGCCGGCCGACCGTCGTCAGGTGGGGTCACGGACACATAGTGCGCGCTCGAGCGGCTGCCCTGCGCGGTTTCCGGCGGGTTTTCACCTTCGGTCACCCCGCCGGGTTAGGATCGCCTCACTTGTTGTTCGACAGACTCGAGGCCCGTCATGACACGCCGATCCGCTGCGTTGCTCCGTTCCGCCGCTCTGTTCACGGCCACCGCGATCGCGCTGACCGCGTGTGGATCGTCCGACACGGAGTCCGACTCCGGTTCGGCACCGGCCGACGGCGCCTTCCCCGTCACGGTCGACACGAAGTTCGGGGAGGTCACCATCGAGTCCGCCCCCGAACGCGTCGCGGCTCTGGGCTGGGGCGACGCCGAAACTGCACTGGCACTCGGCGTTCAGCCGGTGGCGGCGAGCGACTGGCTCGCCTTCGGCGGCGACGGCGTGGGGCCGTGGGCGCAGGGGCTGTACGACTCGCCGCCGGAGCTCATCGGCACGATCGAGCCGTCCTTCGAGATGCTCGCGGCGCAGGAGCCCGATCTGATCCTCGACACCAAGAGTTCCGGTGAACCGGCCCGCTACGAGACGCTGTCGGGGATCGCCCCGACCGTCGCCGGCCCGGAAGGCAGCGACGCCTACCTCACGTCGCTCGACGACCAGGTGACCACCGTGGCAGCGGCTCTCGGTGTCCCGGACAAGGGTGCCGAACTGCTGTCGCAGATCGATGCGGACTTCGAACAGGCCGCCGCCGACAATCCCGAGTTCGCGGGCAAGACCGTCACCGTCGCCTCCTACACGTCGGAGGGGTGGGGCGCCTACGTCGTCGGCGACTCGCGCGTCGACTTCATGACCGAGCTCGGCTTCGTGAACAATCCGCAGGTGCAGGCCGCGGCGACGGACGATTTCTTCATCACCGTCTCCGACGAGAACCTGGACATGCTCGACTCCGACCTGCTGATCGTGCTGCCGATCTACGTGCCGGCCGCCGAGGTGACCGACAATCCGGTCTTCCAGCAGATCCCGGCGGTGCGCGACGGCCGGTTCCTCGTGCTCGACAGCGATTCCGACATCTCCGCGGCGTTCTCGACGAACTCGGTGCTGTCGGTGCCGTTCGCGCTCGACGAGCTGGTTCCGCTGGTCGCCGAACGCGTGAACTGAGCCGGTCCCTGCGTCCGGCCCGGTCCCTGCTCCCTGCTCAGCGCCGGAACAGCTTGTTGCCGAGCCACACGATCGGGTCGTAGCGGCGGCCGGCGACGCGTTCCTTCATCGGGATCAGCGCGTTGTCGGTGATGTGGATGTTCTCCGGGCACACCTCGGTGCAGCACTTGGTGATGTTGCACATACCCAGGCCGTGCTCGTCCTGCGCGACGTCGCGCCGGTCGGCGACGTCGAGCGGGTGCATCTCGAGTTCCGCGATGCGCATGAGATAGCGGGGACCGGCGAAGACCTCCTTGTTCTCCTCGTGGTCGCGCACCACATGGCAGACGTTCTGGCACAGATAGCATTCGATGCACTTGCGGAACTCCTGGGAGCGCTGCACGTCGACCTGCTGCATCCGGTACCCCCCCGGCGCCAGATCAGGAGGCGGCGCGAAAGCCGGTATCTCGCGTGCCTTGCGGTAGTTGAACGAGACATCGGTGACGAGATCTCGGATGATCGGGAAGGTGCGCATCGGGGTCACGGTGATCGTCGCGTCGGGATCGAACAGCGACATGCGGGTCATGCACGTCAGGCGCGGGCGACCGTCGACTTCCGCCGAACACGATCCGCACTTGCCCGCCTTGCAGTTCCAGCGCACGGCGAGATCCGGTGCCTGGGTGGCCTGCAGACGGTGCAGGATGTCGAGGACGACCTCCCCTTCGTTGACCTCGACGGTGTAGTCCCGCAGTTCCCCGCCGTCGGCGTCGCCCCGCCAGATCCTGAACGCCGCCTGGTATCCCATCTCAACCCCTCCGTCCGGGATGATCCGCGAGTTCCTCGTCGGTGTAGTACTTCCCGAGTTCGTCGATGTCGAACAGCTCCAGCAGGTCGGGACGCATCGGTTGCTGCCGTTCGGCGGTGACCGTCACGTCGGGGACGAACGGGTCGCCGCCGTCCAGGCGACAGGCGAGCAGAGTGCGACGCCATTCGGAGTCCATCGACGGGTGGTCGTCGCGGGTATGTCCCCCGCGGCTCTCGGTGCGCTGCAACGCGGCCCGCGCGACGCACTCGCACACGAGGAGCATGTTCCGCAGGTCCAGGGCGAGATGCCAGCCCGGGTTGAACTGGCGGTGGCCCTCCACCGCGACGTTGCGGATCCGTGTGCGCAGGGTGTCGAGTTCGCGCAGGGCACGTTCGATCTCGTCCGCGCGCCGGATGATGCCCACGAGATCCTGCATGACCTGCTGCAGGTCGGTGTGCAGGGTGTACGGGTTCTCGGCGCGATCGGTGTCGGCCGGATCGAAGGGCGAGAGCGCCGCACGGGCGGCGGCGTCGATGTCGGCGTCGCCGACGATCGGCCGCGAGGTGAGGCTCTGCACGTAGTCGGCGGCGCCGAGACCTGCCCGGCGACCGAAGACCAGCAGATCGGACAGCGAATTCCCGCCCAGCCGGTTCGATCCGTGCATGCCACCGGAACATTCCCCGGCGGCGAACAGCCCCGGGACTGCCGCAGCGGCGGTGTCGGGGTCGACCTCGATGCCGCCCATCACGTAGTGGCAGGTCGGGCCGACCTCCATGGCCTCGGCGGTGATGTCGACGTCGGCGAGTTCCTTGAACTGGTGATGCATCGACGGCAGGCGGCGCATGATCTCGTCGGCCGGCATCCGCGAGGCGATGTCGAGGAAGACTCCGCCGTGCGGAGTCCCCCGGCCGTCCTTGACCTCGGAGTTGATGGCGCGGGCGACCTCGTCGCGCGGGAGCAGGTCGGGCGTGCGGCGATTGTTCTCCTGGTCCTCGTACCAGCGGTCGGCCTCTTCCTCGGTCTCCGCGTACTGGCCTTTGAACACCGGCGGGATATAGGAGAACATGAACCGCTCCCCCTCGGAGTTCTTCAGCACTCCGCCGTCGCCTCGCACACCCTCGGTGACGAGGATGCCCTTCACGCTCGGCGGCCAGATCATCCCTGTCGGGTGGAACTGGACGAACTCCATGTTGATCAGGGTGGCGCCGGCACGCAGGGCGAGGGCGTGACCGTCGCCCGTGTACTCCCACGAGTTCGACGTGACCTTCCACGACTTGCCGATACCACCGGTGGCGATGACGACCGCGGGCGCCTCGAACAACACGAAACGCCCGGTCTCGCGCCAGTATCCGAACGCACCGGCGATGCGTCCCTCGTCGTCCTTCAGCAATTCGGTGATGGTGCATTCGGCGAGGACCCGCACCCGGGCCTCGTAGTCGCCGTGCTCGGCGTGGTCCTCCTGCTGCAGCGACACGATCTTCTGCTGCATCGTGCGGATGAGTTCGAGTCCGGTGCGGTCGCCGACGTGGGCGAGTCGCGGATAGGTGTGGCCGCCGAAGTTGCGCTGGCTGATCCGTCCGTCGGGGGTGCGGTCGAACAGCGCTCCGTAGGTCTCCAGCTCCCACACGCGGTCGGGGGCCTCGCGGGCGTGCAGTTCGGCCATCCGCCAGTTGTTGAGGAACTTGCCGCCGCGCATCGTGTCCTGGAAGTGCACCTGCCAGGAGTCGCGGGGGTTGGCATTGCCCATCGCGGCGGCACATCCGCCCTCGGCCATCACGGTGTGGGCCTTGCCGAACAGCGACTTGCACACCACGGCGACGGAGAAGCCGCGTTGCCGCGTCTCGATCACCGCGCGTAGCCCGGCGCCGCCTGCTCCGATCACGACGACGTCGACCTTGTGCCGTTCGACATCCACCATCCGTGTTCCCCCTCCTCCGGTGCGGCCGGTGTCGTGCCGTGCGCGTCAGCCGATGAACCGCAGATCGGCGATGGTGTCGCTCGCCACGAGCATGATGTAGAAGTCCGTGAGGATCAGGGTTGCCAGCGTGATCCACGCGAACTGCATGTGCCTGGTGTTGAGTTTCGTGACGAACGTCCAGATCCGGTAGCGCACGGGGTGTTTCGAGAAGTGCCGCAGCCGGCCTCCGGTGACGTGCCGGCAAGAGTGGCATGACAACGTGTAGCCCCAGAGCAGCACGACGTTGATCAGCAGGATCAGGTTGCCGAGTCCGATACCGAACCCGCTCGGACCGCGGAAGGACAGGACGACGTCGTAGGTGTTGATCAGCGACACCACGAAGCCGGCGTAGAAGAAGTAGCGGTGCGAGTTCTGCAGGATCAGCGGGAACCGCGTCTCCCCGGTGTAGTGCCGGTGCGGTTCGGCGACCGCACACGCGGGCGGCGACAACCAGAACGATCGGTAGTAGGCCTTGCGGTAGTAGTAGCAGGTCAGCCGGAAGCCGAGGAGGAACGGCAACGACAGGAAGGCGAGCGGGATCCACATCGGGAGTTCGCCGACCCACGTGCCGAAATGGCGGGCGCCGTCCACGCAGGACGCGCTCACGCACGGCGAGTAGAACGGCGTGAGGTAGTGGTAGTCCTCGACGTAGTAGGCGCTGCGCACGAACGAACGGATCGTCGCATACACCACGAACACACCGAGACCGAGGACGGTGAGTGCGGGTGTCTGCCACCAGCGGTCGGTCCGCAGCGTCCGCGCGGTGATCCGTGCGCGGCCCTCGGATCGGACGCCGGTGGCCGGCTCACCGCGCGCCGCCGGCGTCGCCTCGGAGGTGCTCACCGCGAGCCGTGCAGCCCGCCGAGACCTTCGTCGTCCGTATCCGTTCCGCGGAACAACGAGTCGTCGTACGGCGTATCGGGAATCGGGATGCGTTGACCGAGGCTGTTGACGACCTCGCGCGGAGGATGTTCGGCGAAGTCGCGTATGTCGATGTCGAGACGTTCGACGTCGTTCGACAGCCTCTTCACCGGGGCTGCGTCCCCGTAGCGCGATCGTAGGGATCCGAGGCATTGGCGCAGGTGGGCGGCGGTGCGCTGAAGTTCCTGCAATTCGCTGATGGACATCCGTACCTCCGGGCCGAGCGGTCGACATGTCCCTTCCGTAGCGGGTATCGGCATGTCGCGCCGGCCGACACGATGGGAACAGGCCAGTTGCAATGTGGCATCCATCACAGTGCAGCGGAAGATCCGCCCGCACGCCGTTTCGTCGGGAGCGGCAGATCCGACCACCGAGAGGCACGGGTGGCGAAGACGCGGGCGTCGAGGGCGCCGCTGCCGGCCGGGATCCTGCCCACGACGGGGACGCCTGTGACGTCGGGGAGGTCGTCGAGGTTGCACCGCTCCGCCAGATCCGGTGCAGTAGGCCAGGATCCGATGATCACTCCCGGACACTCCACCCCTGAAGAGCGGAGCGCGGCCACGGTGAGCGCGGTGTGGTTGAGCGTGCCCAGTCCCGCGGCGGCGACGATCACCGCCGGCGCTCCGAGCGCGGCCGCGACGTCAGCGAGGGTGAAACCGCCCGCGCCGAGCCGTACGAGCAGACCTCCCGCCCCCTCGACCAGGGTGAGGTCGTACTCGGTGTCGAGAATCCGGACGGTGTCGACGATCTCCTCGAGGGTGAGCATCGGGCGTCCGCTGCGCCGCGCGGCGGTATCCGGTGCGAGCGGATCGGGATACCGCGCGAGTTCGACGAGCCGGACACGGTCCCCGGCCAGTCGCCGGATCTCCTGCAGGTCGCCCGGCCCGTCGTCCGTCACGCCCGTCTGGGCGGGTTTGCACACCGCGACCCGCAGTCCCGCGGCCACGGCGTTCGCGGCGAGTGCCGCGGTCGCGACGGTCTTGCCCACATCGGTCGACGTGCCGGTGACGACGAGGATGCTCACGCCCGGGCGCCCGCGAGGACGTCGGTGAGCACCTCGTCGACGAGGGCGCGTTCGTCGTCGGTGAGGTTCGCGCGTGCCGTCAGGCGCAGCCGCGAGGTACCGGCCGGAACCGAGGGTGGCCGGAAGCAGCCGACGTGCACGCCGCGGTCGCGGCACCGCGCCGCGGCGTCGGCGGCAACGTGCGGGTCGCCGAGGATCACCGACACCACGGCGGACAGCGGCGCCTCGACGCCCGTGAGACGAGCCAGGTGCGCGGCCTGCTCGAGCACGGCAGCGGCACGGGCGGGTTCGGTGCGCAGCACCTTCAGCGCACCCCGGGCGGCACCGACGGCGGCCGGGGCGAGTCCGGTGTCGAAGATGAAGGTGCGCGCGGTGTCCACGAGATGTTCCCGCACACGCCCGTCGGCGAGGACGGCTCCGCCCTGGGAGGCAAGGGATTTCGACAGCGTCGCGGTGACGACCACATCGGGCTCGCCGGCGAGGCCCACTTCGTGGACGAGTCCGCGGCCCCCCGCGCCGCGGACTCCCACTCCGTGGGCCTCGTCGACGAGGAGCAACGCGCCGTGCGCTCGGCAGACGCGATGCAGTGCCCGCAGCGGCGCAAGGTCGCCGTCGGTGCTGAACACCGAGTCGGTCAGGACGAGCGCGCGGGCCTCGGTGCGGGTCGCGAGGGCGTGCACGACTGCATCGACGTCGTTGTGCGGGGTGACGACGATCCTCGAGCGGGACAGCCGGCACGCATCGACGAGCGAGGCGTGACCGCCGGCGTCGGAGACGATCAGTGCGTCCTTGCCACCGAGGGCGGCGACGGCACCGAGGTTCGCGGCGTATCCGCTCGAGAACACCAGGCCGCTGTCGGCCCCGACGAAGTCGGCGAGTTCGCGTTCGAGGAGTTCGTGTTCGGCGGTGGTGCCGGTGACCAGCCGCGATCCGGTGGCGCCGGCTCCCCACCGCCGCAGGGCAGCGGTCGCTCCCGCGAGGACCTCGGGATGGCGGGTCAGGCCGAGATAGTCGTTGGAGGCGAGGTCGACGACGGTCGAGCCGGGGGTTCGGACGACGGGGTCGCGGTGCAGGCCCGCTGCGCGTCGCGCCGCTGCGGTGTCGTCGAGCCACGCCAGGGCGGGATGTGCGGTCATGAGCGGTGACCATACTTGAACACCGTTCAAGTCGTCACGTCGGTCGGCTCGGGTCGTAGGCTCGGACGGTTCGGCAGACCCCGACGAACGGCATGGGAGGTGGTCGTCCACATCGAATCCCGGGACGGAACGACGATCGGATTCCGCAAGCTCGGGCAGGGTCCGGGTCTCGTCGTCGTGCACAGCAGCATCGCGACCGGGGACGAATGGTCGCGTATGGCATCCGCCCTGGCGGACCGCTTCACCGTCCATCTCGTGGACCGGCGCGGGCGCGGCCTCAGCGGCGACGCCGACGCGTACTCGATCGACACCGAGATCGCCGACATCGCCGCGGTCCTCGACGCCGCCGGACCGGACGCCTCGCTCGTCGGGCACTCCTACATCGACGGTCACGGGCCGGACGTCACGAGGTACGCCTCGGTCACGACCCCGACCCTCTTCCTGCAGGGCTCGCGGACCGCACAGCACCACCTCGTGGCCACCGAAGCCCTGCGCGTCATGCCCGACACCCGGCTGGTCGAGTTCGCGGGGCACGAGTACTTCGCGCAGGTCACCACCCCGACGCCGGTGGCCGACGCGATCGCGGGGTTCCTCACCGCCGTCCGCTGACCCCTTCGGTCACCGAGCATTCGCGCTGACGGCGGCGATCATCCCCGAGGTGATCGCCGCGAGATCGTCGGCCGAGCAGATGTAGGGCGGCATCGCGTAGACGAGATTGCGGAACGGCCGCAGCCACACCCCGGCCGCCACGGCGGCGTCGGTCGTCGCGCGCATGTCCACCGGATCGGTGAGTTCGATCACGCCGATGCCTCCGAGGACGCGGACGTCCGCGACCCCCGGCAACTCGCGTGCCGGCGCGAGTCCCTCCGTCAGTCCCGCGTTCACCGCCGCCACCTCGGCCCGCCAGTCGCGGGAGAGCAGCAGTTCGACCGCCGCGACGGCGACGGCGCACGCGAGCGGGTTGCCCATGAAGGTCGGGCCGTGCATCACACCGCCACCCTCCCCCGCGCTGATCGCTTCGGCGACGGCCCGCGTGCACAATGTCGCTGCGAGGGTCATGTATCCGCCGGTGAGTGCCTTGCCCACGCACATCACGTCCGGGCTCACTTGCGCGTGGTCGGCGGCGAAGAGTTCGCCTGTGCGCCCGAAACCGGTCGCGATCTCGTCGAAGATCAGTACCAGTCCGTGCTCGTCGCACATCCTGCGCAGCTCGCGCAGATACCGCGGGTCGTGGAAGCGCATGCCGCCGGCGCCCTGGACGACCGGCTCGACCACGATCGCGGCGAGCTCGTCGACGTGCTCGAGCAGGACCGCCTCGAAGTGCGCGACGTAGTCGGGATCGAAACGGGCCGGCGGGGCGGGGGCGAAGACCTGCCGCGCGAGCATGTCGGTCCACAGTGCGTGCATGCCGCCCTCCGGATCGCACACGCTCATCGGGGCGAAGGTGTCGCCGTGGTAGCCGCCGCGCCAGGTGAGCAGGCGACGCCGTCCCGGTCTGCCGACGGCACGCTGGTACTGCACCGCCATCTTCACGGCCACCTCCACCGACACCGAGCCCGAGTCGGCGAGGAAGACGGTGTCGAGACCGGCGGGGGTGATGTCGACGAGCAGTTCCGCGAGCCGCGCGGCGGGCTCGTGGGTGAGGCCGCCGAACATCACGTGGCTCATCCGGTCGAGCTGATCGCGGACGGCCGCGTCGAGGACGGGATGCCCGTATCCGTGCACCGCGGCCCACCACGAACTCATGCCGTCGACCAGCTCACGACCGTCGGCGAGGACGATCCGGGTACCGTGGGCACGGTCGACCACCAACGATTCGGTGGTCGCCGGAAACGCGCCGTAGGGGTGCCAGAGGTGCCGAGCGTCGAGGGTGCGGATCCGCTCGACCGGGAGAGGAGAGTTGCCCACGCCCAAACTGTAGGCGGTTGGAGGTCGCCGCCCGCAGCCGCGTAGTCTGCCCGAGTTGCCGTGAACGACGCTCACGGCAATCGGCCGGTGCGTTCGTCGCCCGGTTCGCAGCACAGCCGAACACGTAAGACACCGGGGGTATCCGTCACATGTCCGTCCACACCTCGGGACCGGAACTCGAGAGTGGCGCGCGGACAGCAGGCAGGCGCCCCGCGCGTCGTGCCGACATCGACGGATTGCGCGGTCTCGCGATCGCGCTCGTGGTGATCTTCCACGTCTGGTTCGGTCGCGTCTCCGGTGGTGTCGACGTCTTCCTGGCGCTCTCCGGCTTCTTCTTCGTGGGCACGCTCCTGAGGACCGCCGACTCCTCGGCCCCGCTCGATCCGCGTCCCGTCCTGCGGCGGATCGGCCGGCGTCTGCTGCCTCCGCTCGTCGTCGTGCTCACCGCTGTCGCGGCCGCCACGGTGGTGCTGCGGCCGTTCACGCAGTGGCTCGAGGTGGCCGACCAGACCGGGGCGTCGCTGCTGTTCTTCCAGAACTGGTATCTCGCCCGCACGGCAAGCGACTATCTGGCCGCGGATCCGATGGTCAGCCCGCTCCAGCACCTGTGGTCGATCGCCGTGCAGGGCCAGTTCTACATCGCGGCGCTCGTGGTGGTGTTCGGCTTCGCGTGGCTGTTGCGGCGGATGTCGGTGCCGGTCCGCCTGCCCCTGACGGTGCTGCTGGCCGCCCTCACCGCGGCGTCGCTGGCGTACGCGGTGCTCGCCGACCGGCCGCAGTCGTGGCTGTACTACGACAGCGCCGCCCGTGCCTGGGAGCTGACTCTCGGCGGACTGCTGATGTGCCTGTCGCCGTGGCTGCGGGTTCCGCGCGCGCTGCGGATCGTGCTCGGTGCGCTCGGACTCGCGGTGCTGCTCGCGTGCGGCTTCGTCCTCGACGGCAACTCCCTCTTCCCCGGGCCGTGGGCGCTCGTCCCCGTCGGTGCGGCCATGGCGCTCGTCGTCGCGGGTATCCGCTCCGGCTCCGGCTCCGGCTCCGGCTCCGAGCACGACACGCCGTCGGCGCGACTGCTGGCATCCGCGCCCATGGTGCGCCTCGGGGCGATCGCCTACGCGCTGTACCTGTGGCACTGGCCGATCCTCATCGGTTACCTGATCGTGCTCGGGCACCCGTCGGTCGGCCTGGTGGGCGGGCTCGTCGTGATCGCCCTGTCGCTGCTGCTCGCCGAGGCGTCGACCCGGTGGTTCGAGGACCCCATCCGCCGCGTCGAACCCCCTCGGCCGTCCCGCACCGCGCTCGTGGGTCTCGTGACGGTCCTGGCCGTCACCCTCGTCGGGGCCGCGAACCTCTGGCACACCCACGTCGACCGTTCGACGGAGGCCCTCGAGGGCGTCGCCGCCCTGCCGACGGAGCTGTACCCCGGCGCTGCGGTGTTCGATCCCGCCGTCTCCACCGAGCCGCAACCGGTGCAACCGCCGCTGCTCGTCGCCCATCGCGACCTGCCTCCCGCGACGCTCGACAACTGCATCGCCCAGCACACCAATCGCGCACCGTTGACCTGTACCTACGGCGACCCGCTCGCGACCCGCCGCATGGTGATCGTCGGGGGGTCGCACTCAGAGCATTGGCTCGCCGCGCTCGACGCGCTCGGCATCGAACACGGTTTCCGCCTCGACACCTATCTCAAGGTCGGGTGCCCGCTCTCCGATCCCCTCGCCCCGCTCGTCGAGGAGTCCCCGACGGTCGAGTGCGACACATGGTCGACCGCCGTGCTCGCCGAACTGCGCGCGGATCCGCCCGACTACGTGTTCACCACGTCGACGCGCACCAAGGACCAGGGCGAAGGGCCGGGCGACTTCGTTCCGTTCTGGTACGTCGATCTGTGGGAGACGCTCGCCGACTACGGCATCCCGGTGGTGGCGATCCGCGACAACCCGTGGCTGTTCCGCGGCGATCTCGCCTATCGGGCCGCCGACTGCCTTGCGGGGGGCGGCACCGCGGAGACGTGCGGGGTGCCGCGCGAGGAGGCGCTGGACCCGATCGACCCGGCCGTCGCCGCATCCGCGCACCTGCCCACCGTGTCGCTGCTCGACCTGTCCGACAAGTTCTGCCGGCAGGATCTGTGCCGGGCGGTGGAGGGAAACATCCTCATCTATCGTGACGAGAACCACCTCACCACGACCTACGTCCGGACGCTGACGCCCGAGCTCGGCCGACAACTCGGTCCCGCCACCGGCTGGTGGTGACGCGCTCACCCGGTGCCGGGACCGCCGGAAGACTACTGTTGGCGGGCATGGAGACCACCGAAGCGAGCGCCAGCGACGAGATGCCCGAGCCCCTGGAAGTGTGGCCGGGATCCCCCTATCCCCTCGGCGCGACCTACGACGGGGCGGGCACGAACTTTGCACTGTTCTCCGAGATCGCCGAGAAGGTCGAGCTGTGCCTGATCTCCCGTGACGGGACCGAGACCCGCATCCCGCTCGAGGAGGTGGACGGTTACGTCTGGCACGCCTACCTTCCGACGGTCTCCCCCGGCCAGCGTTACGGCTACCGCGTGCACGGTCCGTTCGATCCGGAGAACGGTCACCGGTGCGATCCGAGCAAGCTGCTCCTCGACCCGTACGGGAAGGCGTTCGACGGGTCGTTCGACGGCGACCCGTCGCTGTTCTCGTACCCGCTGCCCGGTGCCGAGCCCGTGGCCGACAGCGCCTCGGACGAGAGCACGGACGACACCGAGGACACCGACACCGGCGACGCCGCGTCCACCGGCGACGCCGTGTCCACCGACGACGCCGAGCCCGAGGTGATCGCGACGGGGCAGACCTCCGACGCCGCCGCGGAGCTTCCCGGCCTGGATTCGCTGGGCCACACCATGACGACCGTGGTGATCAACCCGTTCTTCGATTGGGCGACGGATCGTCATCCCCGCCGCCCCTACAACGAGACGGTCATCTACGAGGCCCACGTCAAAGGCATGACGGCCACGCATCCGGACGTCCCCGAACACATGCGGGGCACCTACGCCGGTCTCGCGCACCCGGCGATCATCGACCATCTCCTCGATCTCGGCGTCACCGCGATCGAACTGATGCCCGTGCACCAGTTCATGCACGACCAGGTGCTGCTCGACCAGGGGCTGCGGAACTACTGGGGGTACAACACCTTCGGGTTCTTCGCGCCGCACGCCGAGTACTCGTCGTCGACCAAGCCGAGCGCCGTGGTCGCCGAGTTCAAGGCGATGGTGCGGGCCTTCCACGAGGCGGGCATCGAGGTGATCCTCGACGTGGTCTACAACCACACCGCCGAGGGGAACCATCTCGGTCCCACCATCTGCTTCCGCGGCATCGACAACGCCGCCTACTACCGCCTCGTCGACGACGACAAGGCCTACTACATGGACTACACGGGGACGGGCAACAGCCTCAACGCCCGTCACCCGCACACCCTGCAGCTGATCATGGACTCGCTGCGCTACTGGGTGACCGAGATGCACGTCGACGGCTTCCGGTTCGATCTCGCGTCGACCCTGGCGCGCGAGCTGCACGACGTCGACCGGCTGTCGGCCTTCTTCGATCTCGTCCAGCAGGATCCGGTGGTCTCGCAGGTCAAGCTCATCGCCGAGCCGTGGGATATCGGTGAGGGCGGTTACCAGGTGGGCAACTTCCCCGGTCAGTGGACGGAGTGGAACGGCAAGTACCGCGACACGGTCCGCGACTACTGGCGCGGCGAACCGGCCACCCTCGGCGAGTTCGCGTCGCGCCTGACCGGCTCGTCGGATCTGTACGAGGACACCGGCCGCCGTCCCGGCGCGTCGGTCAACTTCGTCACCGCCCACGACGGGTTCACCCTTGCGGATCTGGTGTCGTACAACGAGAAACACAACGATGCCAACGGCGAGGGCAATCGCGACGGTGAGTCGCACAACCGGTCGTGGAACTGCGGTGTGGAAGGCCCCACGGACGATCCCGAGGTCCTCGCGCTGCGCGGGCGCCAGCAGCGCAACATGCTCGCGACGCTGATCCTGTCGCAGGGCACGCCGATGCTCGCCCACGGCGACGAGTTCGGTCGCACCCAGCAGGGCAACAACAACGTGTACTGCCAGGACAACGAACTCTCGTGGGTGGACTGGTCGCTCGCCGAGTCCAACGCCGACCTGGTCGCGTTCACCCGCAACGTGATCGCGCTGCGCACCGACCACCCTGTCTTCCGGCGTCGCAGGTTCTTCGAGGGCCGACCCATCCGCAGCGGTGATCAGTCCCGCGACATCGCGTGGCTCACACCGGCCGGCGACGAGATGATGCCAGAGGACTGGGACAGCGGTTTCGGCAAGTCGCTCGCGGTCTTCCTCAACGGCGAGGGCATCCCCGAACCCGATCAGCGGGGGCAGCGCGTCGTCGACGACTCGTTCCTGATGTGCTTCAACGCCCATCACGAACCGATCGAGTTCGTCACCCCCGACGGCCCGCACGCCGAGGAATGGACGGTCGCGCTCGACACCGACGTTCCCGACGGTCTGCGCGAGGAGATCGTCGTCGCCGGTAAGCCGGTCCGGGTGCAGGCACGCTCGGTTCTGGTGCTCCGGAAGACCCGGTGACCCCCGGCGGTACGGAGTCGGCAGGTGTGAACGGCGCCGGCGCGGGGAATACTGCGCCGGTGTTGTCCACCTACCGACTCCAGATGCGCGGCGACGAGTGCACCTTCGCCGACGCCGTCGCCCTGCTCGACTACCTCGACGCCCTGGGTGTCTCGCACGTCTACCTCTCCCCCGTCCTCAGCGCGACGATCGGGTCCACCCACGGATACGACGTGGTCGATCCCGGCACGGTCTCCGAGTCGCTCGGGGGACGCGAGGGTCTGGAACGGTTGTCGAAGGAGGCACGCGCACGGGGCATGGGGCTGGTCGTCGACATCGTCCCCAACCATGTCGGGGTGGCCGACCCACGTCAGAACGCGTGGTGGTGGGACGTCCTGAAGCACGGCTCCGAGTCGCGCTACGCGTCGTTCTTCGATCTCGACCTCGCCGGCGACAACGGTGTGGACGGTCGGATCGCTCTGCCGGTGCTCGGATCGGACGACGCGGTGCAGGAGCTGACCGTCGACCGCTCCGGCGACGAGCCGATGCTCGCCTACTACGACAAGCGATTCCCGATCGCTCCCGGGACCGACGAGGGCACCGGTGAGGAGGTCCACGCGCGGCAGGCCTACCGGCTCGTGGCGTGGAACTCGGGGTTGATCGGATACCGCCGCTTCTTCACCGTCGACGATCTCGCCGCGGTGCGGGTGGAGGATCCCGCGGTGTTCGACGCGACGCACGAGCAGGTCGCCTCGTGGATCGCCGACGATCTGGTCGACGGGATCCGCGTCGACCATCCGGACGGTCTCGCCGATCCGTCCGGTTATCTCGCGCGCTTGCGCGAGGTGATCGGCCCCGAGCGGTGGCTCGTGATCGAGAAGATCCTCGGCGATGCCGAACCGCTGGATGCGACGCTGCCGGTGGACGGCACCACCGGCTACGACGCACTCGGCGAACTGTCGACGGTGTTCGTCGATCCGTCCGGCGAGTCGGAGCTGAACGCCCTGTCGCGCAGGTTCACCGGCGCCGAAGGCGACGCGCCGTGGCTGCACGCCCGCGAACACGACCTCAAACGATCGGTGCTCGGCAGCGGGCTCGCCCCGGAGGTGCGCCGCCTCGTGCGGGCGATCCGACGCGAGACCGGCGACACCGGCTGCGATGACGCGTCCCTGCGCGAGGCCGTGATGGCCGTCGCCGCACAGCTTCCCGTCTACCGCGCCGACTACGCGCCGCTCGCGACCCTGGTGCCGCGTATCGTCGGCGACCTCGCGCGGACGCAACCCGCGCTCGATCCTGCGCTCGCGGTGTTCGCCCGGGCGATGGCCCTCGGCGGTGAGGCCGCGTCCCGCTTCGGCCAGGTGTGCGGTGCCGCGACGGCCAAGGCGGTCGAGGACTGCCTGTTCTATCGGGCGGCGCGGCTGATCTCGCTGCAGGAGGTGGGCGGGCAACCCGGCCGTTTCTCGGCCACCCCGGCCGAGTTCCACCTCGCGTGGACCCAGCGGGCACGGCACTGGCCGCGGGCGATGACCACCCTGTCGACCCACGACACCAAACGCAGCGAGGACGTCCGGGCGCGGATCGGTGTGCTCTCGCAGGTCGCCGACGTGTGGTCCCGTCGGCTCGGGCAGTGGAACGAGTCGGCGCCCGCACCGGATCCGGCGATCGGACTGTTCCTGTGGCAGACCCTGTTCGGAGTCTGGCCGCTCGACGGAGTGGTGACCGACGAGCTGCGCGAACGGGTACATGCGTACGCGCAGAAGGCGCTGCGCGAGAACGGAACCCGCACCACGTGGACCGAGGTCGACGAGGAATTCGAGACCGCGGTGGGCAACTGGCTGGACACGGTGATCGACGGACCGGTCGCGGGTGAGCTCACCGCTTTCGTGACCGAGGTCGAACCGCACGTCGCGGCCGTCTCGTGCGGCCAGAAACTGTTGCAACTGCTCGGCCCCGGCGTCCCCGACGTCTATCAGGGCACCGAACTGTGGGACGACTCGCTCGTCGATCCGGACAACCGGCGGCCGGTGGAGTTCGACGTCCGACGGCGGCTGCTCGACGCCCCTGATTCGGCGCCGGCGAAGTTCACGATCGTGCGCACCGCGCTCCGGTTGCGCCGCGAACGACCCGCGAGCTTCGTCGGCGGGGCGTACGTTCCGGTCCTCGCCACCGGCCCGGCCGCCGAGCACCTGCTCGCGTTCGGCCGCGGTCCGGCGCCGGACGACCTCGATGTCCTCGCGGTGGCCTCCCGCCGCACCGTGGCGCTGTCGCGTTCGGGGTGGAAGGACACGACCGTCGACCTGCCGGACGGCGACTGGTCGGATGCCCTGACCAGACGCTCCTTCACCGGTCGGGTGCGGGTCGCCGATCTGCTCGACTCCCAGCCGGTCGCAGCACTCGTCCGCGCGCGTTAGTCCTCGAGCGCGTCGAGCGCTTCCTCAGCGTCGAGCCGGCGCTGGGTGCGTCGCCGACTCCAGGCGAGAACCAGTCCTGCGAGGACGATGACGACCGCCGCGCCGACGACCCGCCCCGCCCAGGTCGCGGCGTCGTTCTCGAAAGGATGGCTCTCGTAACGCAGGCGGAGGAAGATGCCGGCGACGCCGACGAGATAGAGCGCGGCGGCGGCGGCACTGCGGGGTCGCCACAGTTTCGCGGTGGCGTACAGGTCGACGTCGCGTTGCCGCGCGTACAACTGGGTCACGATCGACACGACGAACCAGGCCACGAGGATGCCCAGTGCCGTCCACGCCCCGGGCCGGCCGGCGAGCCACGGGAGCAGCGCCGCCGCCACCAGCGCGATCCACAGGGACAACTGGAATCCCACCGCCGATGCTTCGTTCCAGACGTCTCGCTGACGTTCGTCGCGGTAGAATTCGTCGTCCAGATCGCCGATGAAGCGCGCGGTTTTCACGAAGACCGTCATGAGGGCTCCTAGATGGTGAGCGGGAACAGTTCCTCGACCGTGCTGTCGAGTCTGAGGGCGAGACGCAGGGCGAGGTACACGCTGGGCGCGTAGTCACCCTTCTCCGTCGAGACGATGCTCTGTCTGCTGACGCCGACCGCGTCGCCGAGCGCGGCCTGGGTGAGTCCCGCTTTCTTGCGGAATTCGCGGACCCGGTTGCTCCTCGGTGTGTCGGTCACACCAAAAGTAAACTCTGCTTGTCATTTCATGTCAAGCATTCTTGTCATTTTCGATCGTCGAACCCCTCCGGCACACCCGTCGAGCTGGACATGCGATCACCCCTCGACGTAGTCGATCACGAAACAGAGAATTACATTCTCACGGTCGAAGGTTCCGTCACCGCTCCGGCCTTCGGCGAATCATGCAACAATGTCAGGATTTCCGAGCAGGATCCGATCCCGACGAGGGGTGGATTCAGGATCGTCACCTACCGAATCCACCCGATACGCAGCAGTCCTTGATTTACGTTCTCGAATACGGAAATTTAGTTCTCATCGCGAGCGCCGTCGCCGACAGGACTTTGCGCAGTCAGAGAGAGGTTTCGATGAAGACCGAAGACATGGTGATGATCAGCATCGACGACCACGTCGTCAACCAGTCCCGGACCGGCACCAGCTTCCTGCCGGCCGGCATGAGCCCGACGGACGTGTGGCGCAAGAACTTCCTCGCCTGCTACATCACCGAACCGAGCGGACTGAACAACCGTCACCGGCTCGGCGTCGACACCATCGCGTGGGAATGCGACTACCCGCACTCCGACTCGACGTGGCCGAACTCCCCCGAGATGCTCGAGGAGGAACTCGACGCGTGCGAGTGCACCGACGAGGAGATCGACAAGATCACCTTCGCCAACGCCGCGAAGTTCTTCGACTGGGATCCCTTCGAGCACATCCCGCGTGAGGAGGCCACCGTCGGCGCCCTGCGCGCCCGCGCCACCGACGTCGACATCAGCGAGACGTCCAAGGAGGAGTACCGCCGCCGTTACGAGCTCACCAACTCCGGCTCGTAGATTCCTGCTCCACAGGAGCCCACAACAGACGATGCCCGCCGATCCGGATCGGCGGGCATCGTCGCGTCTACGGTGTCGTGCCTACTGCGTCGTGCCTACTGCGTCGTCACGGTCGGCTCACATCGGGTCCTTGCGCCACAACAGTGCGTGCAGGCACTCGACGGCCTCGGCGGGCGATTCGACATCGAGCACTCCGGCGGCGGGCATCCGCCAACCGCCGATCGCGATGACCGGAACACCGATGCGGACCGCGAGCGCGATCTCGCTCATGGTGCCCCAGCTTCCACCCACCGCGATCAACGCGTCGCTGCTGCGCACGAGCAGCGCGTTGCGCATCTCTCCGAGGCCCGTGGGAACGGCCACCGTCAGATAGGGATTGCCCTCGGCACGGTCGTCTCCGGGCAGCAGGCCGAGGGTCGTCCCACCGGCTTCCACAGCGCCACGGCAGGCTGCCGCCATCACCCCACCGAGACCGCCGGTGACCACGACGGCCCGGCGTCCGGCGAGGAGTCCCCCGACCTGGCGGGCGAGGCGTCGCTGTTCGGGCGTGGCTTCACCCGGCCCCACGACCCCGACATAGCGCTGCGCATTCATGTCCGGCATTCTGCATCACGGAGCGCTCCGGAGCGCGCGGTCCGAGAACATCATTCACGCCCGGCATCGTCCGCTCCCGCTCTGACCGCCCCGAGGCCGGGCGATCGAGCCCATCGGGGGAGACTGTGGCCATGAGCAGAGCCGACCGCAGCACCGACACCCGCCCGGATTCCCCGTGCCCGTGCGGTCGCGGCGTTCCCCTGTCCGAATGCTGCGGGCCGCTGCTGGCCGGTGCGAGCGCGCCCACCGCCGAACGACTGATGCGTTCGCGGTACACGGCATTCGCGACGCGCGATGCGGCGCACCTGCTGCGCACCTGGCACCCGTCCACACGTCCGCGCTCGATCGAGTTCGACCCCGGTCAGCGCTGGACCGGGCTCGAGGTCCTGCACACCACCGGAGGCGGATTCCTGCATACGACCGGCACGGTGGACTTCCGCGCGCACTGGACGGCGGACGGGGTGCCCGACTCGATGCGCGAGCACAGCCGGTTCGTGCGGGAGGACGGCGAGTGGCTCTACCTCGACGACTGCGGCGACGACTGAACCGACTCCGTCACGGCGCCGTTCGTCGCAACAGCGTCGCGCGCAGCGTCCCCGAGAGCCACTGACGGTACTGGTCGACGTCCCATCCGCGATCCCGTCTCAGCAGCGCGTGCACCTGCGGGGAACTCAGGGTGAACAGGACATCGGCCGCGTGCTCGACGGTGACGTCCTCGCGCAGCCAGCCGGCGTGTTCGAGTCCTTCCGCGAGGGTGCGGGCGTTCTCGGCCGTCGCCTTCGCGTCGTCCGCGGCGAAACGACGCATGTCGGGGTCCGCCCCCGATGATTCCACGGAGGTCATGAGCAGCCCGCCCGCGCGTTCGAGCATCGCGGTGCCGTAGCGGACCACCTGCTCGACCACGAGGTCGACGTGCGAGACCGCGCCGCTGCCGTGGGACGATTCCGGATCCGCCGCCGCGACCGCGCGCGGATCGCCGTCGCCGGCCACCGCGTGATCGAGCGCCTCGCGGAAGATCTCCGCCTTGCCGCCGGGGAAGGCGGTGAACACCGTCCGCACCGCCACACCCGCTTCGTCCGCGATGTTCTTGACGGTGGTGCTGACGTAGCCGTCGCGAACGAACAGCCGCGCCGCGGCGTCGCGGATCGTCTCGCGGGTTCGGCGGGCCGCTTCCTCCCGCAACGGCGAGGTGTACCGTCGGCGGGCTCGCTCGGGATTCGGGTTCACTCCCCCAGTATCGAGTGCATTGCAGCTGCAACAAAATTGACGCGCGGCAGGGTGGGACGCCGGTGGCGCCATCCCCTGCACCGACGCCTCCGACACGGCATGCTGGTCGAGTGCACACCTTCGAGGTCTGGGCTCCGATCCCGTCGTCCGTCCGACTGTTCGCCGACGGACGGTTCCACGACATGCAACGCGGCGACGACGGCTGGTGGCGCACCACCGTCGACGTCGCTCCCGACACCCGATACGGTTTCGTGCTCGACGACGACACCGGGACGGTCCTTCCCGACCCGCGATCTCCGCGGCAGCCGGAGGGCGTGCACGAGCCGTCGCAGCTCCACGTGCTCGACGAGACGAAGTGGACCGACCACGGCTGGACCGGCCGGCAACTGACAGGAAGCATCGTCTACGAGATGCACGTGGGGACCTTCACCCCCGAGGGCACACTCGACTCGGCGATCGACCGTCTCGACGAACTCGTGGACCTCGGTGTCGAGTTCGTCGAACTCATGCCGCTCAACGCGTTCAACGGCACCCACGGATGGGGCTACGACGGCGTGCTCTGGTACGCGGTGCACGAACCCTACGGTGGCCCCGATGCCCTGCAGCGTTTCGTCGACGCCGCCCACGCGCGCGGACTGGCGGTGGCACTCGACGTCGTCTACAACCATCTCGGTCCGTCGGGAAACTATCTGGGCCGCTTCGGTCCCTATCTCTCCGCGGCCCCGGGAATCTGGGGCGACAACATCAACCTCGACGGTCCCGGATCCGGGGAGGTGCGCCGGTACATCCTCGACAATGCGCTGCGCTGGTTCCGCGACTTCCACATCGACGCCCTCCGGCTCGACGCCGTGCACGCGCTGATCGACCACACCGCCACACACCTCCTCGAGGAACTGTCGGTCGAGACGTTCCGCCTGTCCGCCCATCTCGGCCGCCCCCTGTCGTTGATCGCCGAATCGGACCTCAACGATCCGAAGCTGATCACTCCCCGGCCCGGCGGTGGATACGGACTGCACGCACAATGGGCCGACGACGTCCACCACGCGATCCACGCGGCGGTGTCCGGTGAACGGCAGGGCTACTACGGCGACTTCGGTTCGCTGGACTGCCTCGCGTACACGCTCGGGCACGGCTTCTTCCACGCCGGGACGTATTCGAGCTTCCGCGGCCGGGTCCACGGGCGCCCGCTCGACACCCGGCGCACGCCGGCGAGCGGTCTGGTCGCCTACACCTGCACGCACGATCAGGTCGGCAACCGGGCGCTCGGCGATCGGCCGGGTGCCTATCTCGAGCCCGGTCAGCTCGCTCTCAAGGCGGCGCTCGTGCTCACGTCCCCGTTCACGCCGATGTTGTTCATGGGCGAGGAGTGGGGTGCGAGCACACCCTTCCGGTACTTCACGTCGCATCCCGAACCGGAACTCGCCGCGGCCGTGGTCGAGGGTCGCCGGCGCGAGTTCGCCGAACACGGCTGGGACGCCGCCGACGTACCCGACCCGCAGGCTCCGGAGACCTTCATCGGCTCGAAGCTGCGCTGGGACGAACGCGACGAGGGCGGGCACGCCCGGTTGCTGGAGTGCTACCGCGCGCTCGTCGCGCTCCGGCGGGACCGTGCCGAGCTCACCGATCCCTGGCTCGAGCACGTGCACGTGACGTACGACGAGGACGAGAAATGGCTTGTCGTGTACCGCGGGGCGCTGCGCGTGGCGTGCAATCTCGGACCCGACCCCGTCACCGTGCCGGTCGGCGGGAGGCCGCTGCTCTGGTGGGACGAACCGGTGGTCAACCGCACCGAGTCCGCAGTGTTGATCCCGGGCTGGTCCTTCGCGATCCTGGAGGCTCCCGAGATGCCCCGCCGATAACGTTCGTCAGGCGAAAAAAGTCGTCGATTATGCCACGAGTGGGCGAGTACCGTCTCAAGTACCGTCGAATTCTCGAGGTGAATCACCATGCAACCCAAGAAGATTCTGGCGAGTGTATTCCTCAGCACCGCCCTCGTCCTCGCTCCCGCCGGAGTCGCATCGGCGACCCCCACCGTCGACACGGCACCCGGGATCGTGAATGTCAGCGGAGGACACGACGACCACGGAAAGTACGACCACCACGATCACGACAAGAACTACAACCATCACGACAAGAAGTACGACCGCGACCATCACCGGAACCACTACTGGCGGCCCGACTGCTATTGGTGGGGCCCATGGTTGGTGTGCAATCGCTGGTGATCGCACACCAACCGTGACGTGACCGGGCCACCCGGTTACGTCAGATAACGGTAGGCCGGCGACCCCGGCTCGAGTCGCTGCGCGTCGATCGGCGACGCGTCCATGCGATTGAGCAGGGCCGAAAGGTCTTCCGCGGCACCCAGTTCGATACCGACGAGGGCAGCACCGGTCTCCCGGTTGTTGCGCTTGACGTACTCGAACAGGGTGATGTCGTCGTCCGGTCCGAGGACTTCGTCCAGGAACCGGCGCAGTGCGCCGGGCTCCTGGGGGAAGTCCACGAGGAAATAGTGTTTGAGCCCGCGGTGGACGAGCGACCGCTCGATGATCTCGCCGTAGCGTGAGACGTCGTTGTTACCGCCCGACACCAGGCACACCACGTTCGCTCCGGGCTGCACCGAGATCGACTCGAGGGCAGCGACGGACAGGGCGCCGGCGGGCTCGGCGATGATGCCCTCGTTCTGGTACAGATCGAGCATCGTGGTGCACAGCGCACCCTCGTCGATCTGGGTCATCCCGAACGGGGCCCGGCCGAGCCCCTCCCGGCGCAGCGTGGCCACGAGCGGCAGGCTCGAATGGGACACGACCTCGGCACCGAGTTCGGAGACCACGGCGTAGGGGATGTCGCCGATCCGCTTGACCGCAGCGCCGTCGACGAACGGCTCGACCTCCGGCAGCGTGACGGGACCGCCCGCGACCAGCGCGGCGGTCATCGACGCTGCACCCGCCGGCTCGACGCCGACGATCGACGTGCGTGGGGACCGCTCGCGCAGATAGGCGGCGACACCGGCGATGAGGCCGCCCCCGCCCACGGGGACGAGCACGACGTCGAGATCGCCGTCGAGCTGTTCGAGGACCTCGCGCGCGATGGTGCCCTGCCCGGCAGCGGTGCGGGCGTCGTCGAAGGGCGGGATCATCGTCGCACCGGTGCGGATCGCATCGTCGGCTGCCGCTGCGGCCGCGGCGTCGAAGGTGTCGCCGACACCGATGAGTTCGACGCTGTCGCCGCCGTGGACACGGATCCGATCGCACTTCTGCTTGGGAGTGCGGGTGGGCACGTAGATCCGGCCCTGGATTCCCATCACCCGGCACGCGTAGGCGACACCCTGCGCGTGATTACCGGCGCTGGCCGTGACGACGCCCGCGGCGCGCTCGGCCGCGTCGAGCTGCGCCATGGCGTTGTACGCCCCACGGAGCTTGAAGGACCGCACCCGGGTGAGGTCCTCCCGCTTGAGGTAGACGTCGGCGCCTACGAGCGCCGAGAGTCGAGGGCTGCGCTCGAGTGGCGTTGGGTCGACCGCCTCCGAAATTCGCTCGGCAGCCGCATCGATGTCGGCCGCGCAGGGCACGGCGGTCAGAGTCATCGGTTCTGCTGTTCGCGAAGTGGAGGTCACGCGTCAATGCTGCCACTCCCCCGATTCGACCACCACGGCGGGATCCGCATCGAGGGGGTAGCAGCACAGTCCGTCCGAGCGTGCTCGGTCTACGAGCCTTCGACCGGTTCGAGAACGAAGACGGGGATCTCGCGGTCGGTCTTCTCCTGGTACTCCGCGTAGGGCGGGAACGCCTCGACGGCACGTTCCCACCACTGCGCCTT
This sequence comes from Rhodococcus sp. 2G, assembly GCF_001886355.1. Taxonomy (NCBI): domain Bacteria; kingdom Bacillati; phylum Actinomycetota; class Actinomycetes; order Mycobacteriales; family Nocardiaceae; genus Rhodococcus; species Rhodococcus sp. 2G. Next base: position 2,239,844 of record NZ_CP018063.1, read on the forward strand.
CTCCTCGCCGTGGACCTCGCGGGCGGTCATGTCCCACACCTCGGTGCGGTCCCTGACCTCGACGTGCGGGTTCGCGACGATGTTGTGGTACCAAACGGGATGCTTCGGTGCACCGCCGAGCGAGGCGACAGCGGCGTACCTACCCTCGTGCTCGACCCGCATGAGAGGGATCTTGCGGAGCTTGCCGGACTTGGCGCCGACCGTGGTCAGGATGATGACCGGTCGACCCTGGAGGGTGGTGCCGCGGGTTCCGCCCGACGACTCGTACTCCTCGACCTGCTTGGCGCTCCATTCGACGGGACTCGGTTCGTATTCTCCGTGCAGTGGCATACCGACCAGTCAACACAATCGTTGTAGCAGTCGCCGCCCGATCGTCGAGTTCGGTGGCCCGAACTCTTCCCTGCGCCTATCCTGAAGAAAGAATTCCGCCCGGCCTACAGTCGCTCGGTCTACAGGAGGTGCACCGCGATGTCCGTGCTCGACCCCCGGATACACCGTGAGCGCACCGACGGTGTGGACATCGCCGGCACGATCTGGCCCCTGTACAAGCTCGAAGCACTCGCGGCCGGTCTCCTGACCCTGCTCGTGGTCCTCGTCGTCACCACCAGCGCCCAGAGCGCCGTCATCGGTGCCGCTGCGGTCACCGTCGTCGTGTGGTGGGTCCGCAGGATCCAGCAGCACGCACTCCGTTCCTAGACGCACCGGCCGACCCCGGCTTCCCGCGCGGCGCTCACCGAAGGGCTTGCGCCGCGCGGCGGACCGCTAGGTGGCCAGGCAGCCCGGCCCGAGCAGGGCCTTGAGGTCGCCCATGAGCGCCGACGACGCTTCGACCCGCAGGCTGTCGTCGAGCTTGAGGACGGTGACCTTGCTGCCGGTGACGAGCCGCACGTGCACGTCGGACGAACCGGGATGGCGCGTGAGCACATTCTTGAGGGCACCGACCTTGTCGGGGGTGCACAACCGGGTGGGCATCGACACCGAGACCGGCTTCGCGACCCCGATCTGCGACAGGTCGGGGACGGCGAGATCGTTGGCGATCAGGGAGATCCGGTCGTCACGGATCGACACCCGGGCCTTGACCAGCACCACCGAGTCCTCCACGACGTCCATGCCGTAGACGGCGTAGGACTGCGGGAAGAACAGCACCTCGATGCCACCGGTGAGGTCCTCGAGCTGCGCGGACGCCCAGGCGAGACCGTTCTTGTTGATGCGCCGGTTCACCGAGGCGAGGATGCCGCCGACGGTGACCTGGCTGCCGTCCTTGAGCGCGCCTTCGAGGATCGCGGGGATCTGGGTGTCGGCCTGGGACGCGAGGACGTGCTCGACGCCGTTGAGCGGGTGCCCGGAGACGTACAGGCCGAGCATCTCCCGTTCGAGGGCGAGGCGGTGCTTGGTGTCCCATTCCTCCTCGGGGATGCGGATGTTGAACACCGCGGCGACGGACTCGTCGGCGTCGTCGCCGCCGAACAGGTCGAACTGGCCGATGGCCTCGGCCTTCTTCGTGCTCATCACCGCGTCGATCGCGTCGGCGTGGACGAGCATCAATCCCTTGCGCGGGTGTCCGAGCGAGTCGAATGCACCTGCCTTGATGAGGGATTCGGTGACCTTCTTCGAACACGCGACGGTGTCGATCTTGTTGAGATAGTCGGAGAAGTCGGTGTAGCGGCCCTTCTCCTCCCGCCCCTTGATGATCGAGGCGACCACGTTCGTGCCGACGTTGCGGACGGCGCCGAGGCCGAACCGGATGTCCTCACCCACCGACATGAAGTTGGTGTGCGACTCGTTGACGTCCGGCGGCAGCACCGTGATGCCCATCTTGCGGCAGTCGGACAGATAGACCGCGGCCTTGTCCTTGTCGTCGCCGACGGAGGTGAGCAGACCGGCCATGTACTCGGCCGGGTAGTTCGCCTTGAGGTAGGCGGTCCAGAACGAGACCAGGCCGTAGCCGGCGGCGTGCGACTTGTTGAACGCGTAACCGGCGAAGGGCAGAACGGTGTCCCACAGCGCGGTGATCGCCGCCTGCGAGAAGCCGTTGTCCTTCATGCCCTGCGCGAAGCCGTCGTAGGCCTCGTCGAGGATCTCCTTCTTTTTCTTACCCATCGCGCGACGCAGCAGGTCTGCCTGTCCGAGCGAGTAACCGGCCACCTTCTGAGCGATCTGCATGATCTGCTCCTGGTAGACGATCAGGCCGTAGGTGTCGGCGAGGATCTCCTTCAGCGGTTCCTCGAGCTCGGGGTGGATCGGCTTGACCTCTTGCCGCCCGTTCTTGCGGTCGGCGTAGTCGTTGTGCGCGTTCATGCCCATCGGGCCGGGGCGGTACAGCGCGAGCACCGCGACGATGTCCTCGAAGCCGGTGGGCTGCATGCGGCGCAGCAGGTCGCGCATGGCGCTGCCGTCGAGCTGGAACACGCCGAGCGTGTCGCCACGCGCGAGCAGTTCGTAGGTCGCCGGATCCTCCAGCGGGAGGGTGTCGAGGTCGAGATCGATCCCGCGGTTGACCTTGATGTTCTCGATCGCGTCGCCGATGACGGTGAGGTTGCGCAGACCGAGGAAGTCCATCTTCAGCAGGCCGATGGCCTCGCAGGACGGATAATCCCAGCCGGTGATGATCGCGCCGTCCTGCGCGCGCTTCCACAGCGGGATCGCGTCCATGAGCGGCTCGGACGACATGATCACCGCGCAGGCGTGGACGCCGGCGTTGCGGATCAGGCCCTCGAGCCCGAGCGCAGTGTCGTAGATCTTCTTGATGTCCGGGTTGGACTCGATCAGCTGACGAACCTCGGCGGCTTCCTTGTACCGCTCGTGACTCGGATCGGTGATACCCGAGACCGGGATGTCCTTCGCCATGATCGGCGGCGGAAGTGCCTTGGTGATCTGGTCGGCGATCGCGAATCCGGGCTGGCCGAACTGCACTCGCGCGGAGTCCTTGATCGCGGCCTTCGTCTTGATGGTGCCGAACGTGATGACCTGGGCCACCTTGTCGTTGCCCCACCGCTCGGTGGCGTAGCGCACCATCTCACCGCGGCGACGATCGTCGAAGTCGATATCGATATCGGGCATCGACACGCGCTCGGGGTTGAGAAACCGCTCGAACAGCAGACCGTGCGGGATCGGGTCGATGTTGGTGATGCCCATCGCGTAGGCGACGAGCGAACCGGCGGCCGAACCACGGCCGGGGCCGACGCGGATGCCGACCTCGCGGGCGTGGTTGATGAGGTCGCCGACGACGAGGAAGTAAGCAGGGAAGCCCATCTGGTTGATGACGCTGATCTCGTACTCGGCGCGCTCGACGTACTCGCGGGGCGGGCCGGCGGGGAAGCGACGGTCGAGGCCGCGCATGACCTCCTTGTGCAACCAGCTCGCCTGCGTCTCCCCTTCCGGCACCGGGAAGATCGGCATCCGGTCGCGGTGGGTCCACACGTCCTCGTAGGACTGCACGCGCTCGGCGATGAGCAGCGTGTTGTCGCACGCACCCGGCACCTCGCGGTCCCACTGCTCGCGCATCTCCTGCGCCGACTTGAGGTAATAGCCGTCGCCGTCGAACTTGAACCGGGTGGGATCGGAGAGGGTCTTACCGGTCTGGATGCACAGCAGCGCCTCGTGGTTCGCGGCCGCATCCTTGGTGACGTAGTGGCAGTCGTTGGTCACCAGCGGCGGGATGTCGAGCTTGCGGCCGATCTCGATCAGACCCTCGCGCACACGACGCTCGATGGACAGGCCGTGGTCCATCAGCTCGAGGAAGAAGTTGTCCTTGCCCCAGATCTCCTGCCACTTCGCGGCGGCTTCGAGCGCTTCGCGCTCGTGGCCGAGGCGCAGGCGCGTCTGGATCTCGCCCGACGGGCAGCCGGTCGTGGCGATGATGCCCTCGTGATGGTGGGCGATGAGCTCTTCGTCCATACGGGCCCACTTGCCGAGCTGACCCTCGATCGATGCGAGGGAGGACAGCTTGAACAGGTTCCGCAGGCCCGTCGAGTTCTCGGCGACCATCGTCATGTGGGTGTAGGCACCCGAGCCGGAGACGTCGTCGGACTTCTGGCCGGGATCACCCCACTGCACACGCTTGGTGGAGAAGCGCGACTCCGGCGCGACGTACGCCTCGATGCCGATGATCGGCTTGATGCCGAACTTCTTGGCGACGTTGTAGAACTCGCTGGCGCCGTACATGTTTCCGTGGTCGGTCATGCCCACGGCCGGCATCCCCAGCCGTTCGGCCTCCTTGAACAACGGTCCGACCTTCGCGGCACCGTCGAGCATCGAGTACTCGGTGTGGGTGTGCAGATGAACGAACGAGTCAGCCACGCGTGCCTCTCCCGGGATGTCTGTGGGCAGAGACGAGTCTAAGCCGCGCGAGGCTCCGCAGTGACCACGGCACGCTGACGACGGGCCCGCACGAGTGCGTCCGTGCTGTACACCGCCAGGGCGATCCAGATCAGGACGAAACCGATCCACCGCGAGGCGGGCATGTCCTCCCCGAGCACCACCACACCCCACGTCATCTGCAGGCTCGGCGTGAGGTACTGCAGCATGCCGAGTGTCGCGAGCGGGACCCGTTGTGCGGCCGCGCCGAAGAGCAGCAGCGGCACTGCGGTCACCAGCCCCGCCGATACGAGCAGAGCCGTGTGATCCACGCCGTGCCCGAGGAAGGTGCCGGTGCCGGTCACCGCGAGGAAGATCACGTACCCGAGCGCGAACGGGGCCGCGACGATCCCCTCCCCTGTCAGGGACGTGCGCGGATCGAGCGGCACGATCTTCTTGATCACCCCGTAGGACGCGAAGGACAGCGCCAGGGTCAAGGCGATGATCGGTGGTCTGCCGTAGTCGACGGTGATGACCACCACCGCGCACACCGCGAGCACCAGCGCCGCGATCTGCGCCGGCCGCAATCGTTCCCGGAAGAACAGGACACCGAATACCACGCTGACGAGCGGGTTGATGAAGTAGCCGAGTGCGGTCTCCACGACCCGGCCCGAGACGACGCCGTAGATGTAGACGCCCCAGTTGACCGCGATCGCGGTGGACGCCGCGGCGACCAGGCCCCAGGTGCGGGCCGACAGGCCGCGCAGGGTGCCGAGGCGTCCCATGACGCCCAGCACGATCAGCATGAGCACGAGGGTCCACAGCACGCGGTGCGCGAGGATCTCGACGGCGCCGGCGGGTTCGAGCAGACCGAAGTAGACGGGGAACAGTCCCCACAATCCGTAGGCACCCAGACCGCACAGCACCCCGGTGCGCACGATGTTCCGCTGCTCCGAGTCGTTCCGACCCTCCGAGTCGCTCACCGGCTCACCCTACGGCGCCGCCGGTGCGCTGTCGTTCCGAGACACTGTCGTTCCGAGACACTGTCGTTCCGAGACACTGTCGTTCCGAGACACTGTCGTTCCGAGACGGGATCCACCGCACCGTCACACTTCCCCGTCGTCCGGGCCGGGCACGACCGTCTCGACGTGGGTGGGCAGCAGCGGGGTCACCGCGAAGCGTCCCGCGATCGCGTCTGCGGGCAGGACCTCCACGGCCCGCACGTCCGGGGCGTCGGCGACGGCCCGGAACTGTGAGGGAGTACCCCGGAGCACCGCCGCGACGACGCAGTCGCAGCCGTCGGCGAGCCGCTGCGCGGAGACCGCCCCGACCCGCGCGGCGCGTTCGGTCCCGAACTCCACCAGGCTCAGCCGGCCCGCGGCGACCGAGGGGGCACGACGCACCGCCTCCGGGTTCTCCGGCACCGCGACCGGCACCAGTGGTGTCTGGACGCGGTCGATCGGGACGCGGAACAGCACCTGCGCCACGCGCACCTCGTCGGTGCGTTCGACTACCCGGTCGATGCCGACGGCGTCGGTGAAGGACACCAGTCCCCAGTGCTCGAGGTCTCCGTCCGTTGCCGCCTCGCTCAGGCTGTCCGCGGCCCGTGCCAGATAGTCGGCGACCGCTTCCCCGTTGTCGGGGCCGAGGGTGTCGCTCCCCACGGGGGCCGTCCGCGGCGGTGAGGTCCACCCGGCGACGAGCACCGCGACGACGAGAACGACGACCGACGCCCAGGGCAGGACACGTCCCATCGGTCAGGCGTTGCGCAACACGGCGAGCGCGTGTTCGAGATCCGGAGGGTACTTGCTGGTGATCTCGACCCAGTGCCCGCGCGTCGGGTGCGAGAACCCGAGGGTGCACGCGTGCAGCCACTGCCGTTCGAGACCGAGACGCGCCGCGAGACGTGGGTCGGCTCCGTAGGTGAGGTCGCCGCAGCAGGGGTGACGCAGTGCCGAGAAGTGCACCCGGATCTGATGGGTCCGACCGGTCTCGAGATGGATGTCGAGCAGGCTCGCGGCCTGGAACGCCTCGATCGTGTCGTAGTGCGTCACGCTGGGTTTGCCGTCGGCGGTGACCGTGAACTTCCAGTCGCTGCTGCGGTGGCGGCCGATCGGTGCGTCGATGGTGCCGCTGCTCGGGTCGGGATGCCCCTGGACGAGCGCGTGGTACCGCTTGTCGACCGTGCGTTCCTTGAAGGCGCGCTTGAGGACGGTGTAGGCGCGTTCGGACGTCGCGACCACCATGACGCCGGAGGTGCCCACGTCGAGCCGGTGCACGATGCCCTGGCGTTCGTGGGCGCCGGACGTGGAGATCCGGTAGCCGGCGGCGGCGAGGCCGCCGATCACAGTCGGTCCGGTCCAGCCGACGCTCGCGTGGGCGGCGACACCCACGGGCTTGTCGACCGCGACGATGTCGTCGTCGGCGTAGAGAATCTCCATGCCCTCGACGGGCTGGGCCTCGATGGTCAGGGGGCGGGGCGGCTCGGGCAGTTCCACCTCGAGCCAGGAGCCTGCGGACAGTCGGTCGGACTTGCCCACCGCCGCGCCGTCGACCACGACGGCGCCCTCCTCGGTGAGCATGGCGACCACGGTCCGGGACAGACCGAGCAGGCGCGCGAGGCCTGCATCGACACGCATCCCGTCGAGCCCGTCGGGTACGGGCATCGCGCGGGTTTCCCTCACTGGTGTGATTCCTTTCTCGTTTCGTCCGCACCCGGCGCTGCGTCCCGGCCCTTCGAGGCACCACCGTCGGGTTCGACGCCGAAGACGGTCAAGGCCACGAGCAGGATCGCTCCGCACACGATGGCCGAGTCGGCGACGTTGAACACCGGCCACCATCCGACCGACACGAAGTCGACGACGTGGCCCTGCAGCGGTCCGGGCGAGCGGAACAGACGGTCGGTGAGATTGCCGAGCGCTCCCCCGAGGACGAGGGCGAGGCCGAGCGCCCACCACCTCGATCTCAGGGTCCGGCCGATCTTCACGACGCCGACGACGACGGCGATCGCGACCAGCGTGAGCAACCAGGTCATGCCCGTGGCCATGGAGAACGCGGCACCGGGATTGCGGACGAGTGTCAGGGTGACCGTGTCGCCGACGATCGAGATCGGATCGGCTGGGTCGATGTAGTGGACGGCGAGCACCTTCGTCACCAGATCCGCGACGTAGACGACGAGCGCCACGAGCAGCAGCGGCCGCAGCATGCGCCGGCCGACGGAGGGGGACGGCTCGTCGGCACGACCGGGAACCGGCGTCTCCGCGTCGCGGTCGGGTCGGGAAGCTTCGTTCGTCACCGCTCCATCATCCCCTACCGGACGACCGCGGCGGTTCCCCCTCCCGTCGTGGCTACCCTGGGTGGCGTGCCTGCGCTGTCCAGATTCCCCCGCTCGGGGCCGTGTGCCCTCGCGGCTGTGCTGTCCCTCTCCGCTCTCGTCGCCGGTTGCGGTGGTCCTTCGGACGGCGCGCCCGCCGTCACGGCGGCGACATCGACGGAGGTGACGGTGCCGGTGTCGGCGGTGACCACGACAGTGCTCGACCCCGGTGCCGAACCCCGATCGGTGGTGCGGCTCGTACCGGAGGCCGGGGTGCAGCAGGGCGTCGTCCTCACCACCCGGTCCGAGGTCTTCCAGCGCGTCGGCGACGACCCGCAGCAGGACTTCTCCACTCCCGAGCTGACCCTTCCGCTCTCGGCGACGGTCGAGCGGGCGGTCTCCGACGAGGACCCGAGCACCGTGGTCGACATCACCGTCGGATCGGCGACGTCGCCGGACGAGACGCTCGGATCGGCACTGTCCGATGCCGAGGGTTCCGGAGCCGGACTGACGATCGGCCCCACCGGCGCGATCAGTGCGCTGCGCCTCGAGCCCACTCCCGATGCGGCGAATATCGCACGGTCGGCGATCGAGCAGGCCTTCTACCAGGCCGTCTATCGCATCGTCTCGTTCCCGGAGGAAGCCGTCGGGGTGGGCGCGGTGTGGGAGATCCACCAGCAGGTGATGAGCGCGGGCATCACCCTCGACCAGGTCGGGACGGCGACGCTCGTCGAGCGGGAGGACGACCGCATCACGGTCGACGTGAAGGTTGAACAGACACCGCGCGAGTCCACCTGGGTGCTGCCGAACGGGCAGGGCCGTCTCGACATCGAGCAGTACACGATGGCCGGTGAGGGGTCGATGACGATCGACGCGTCGCTCCCCCTGCCCGTCGGCGGAGAACTGACGGTGCGGGGCGATCAGACCTACGTCGAGCCGGACGGCGGAACGCGCCTGTCGCAGTCGCAGGTCGACCGGGTGGGCTGGAACACCCCGGATCAGTAGTCCGGGAGACGGACGAACACCGACGGCCGGCGCGGATGATCCGCGCCGGCCGTCGGTTCGTTCGGGACGAGTACTACATCACACGCAGGCCGGGGACTGCAGCTGCGCCATGTTGATGACGATGGAGCACGCATAGTCCTTCGACACCTTCCAGGTGTCGTCCTCGGCGACGAAGTCGACCGTGCCGAAGGACGGCTGGTCGCTGCCCGCGAGCGCCATCTCGACACCGGCGGTGATCGTGCCGTTCTCGTTGTCGGTCACGTCGACGACGTTGACCTGCACACCGGCGTCGTTGGCCGCCTGGGCGACCATGTTGATCAGCTCCGGATCCTCCTCGGCACCCTGAACCAGGTCGGTCTTCTCGGCGGCCGGGACGCTCAGGTCGAAGGCGCGCGCGAGGTCGGCGTTGAGCTCCTCGACGGTGGGCACCGGCGGGTAGTCGACGGCCGGAGCCGCGGCGGTCGTGGTCGTGCTGGTCTTCGCGGTCGTCTCGGAGGAGCTACCGCCGTCGTCCGAGCTGCAGGCGGACATCGTGAGGGCGGCGGCGAGCGCCACGGTGGCGACGGTGATCTTGCGAAGCTTCAACTTCTCGTCCTTCTCGTTCGGTCGTGCACGATGTGTTCGTCGTGCTCGGTCATCCGGCAGCGGATCGCCCGCAAGAGTACCCGGCGGTAGTAAGAAGACCATGAGGGCGCCGGGAACATGTTTCAGTTCAGGCTCGCGAGCGGGTCGGCGACGCCGAGGTCGGGATCGTTCTCGTCGAGCGTCCGTGCTGGTCCCGGACCCGTGCTGCGTGTCTCGAAGCGGACGGTGACCACGCCGTGGCCCGCGCCCTGCACCCATCCGTGCCCGAATTCGGGATGGCAGACGTCGGCGCCCGGCGTCCACCGGGTGGCCGGTCCGCTCGCCGCGACGCGCTCCTCGTCGTCCTCCTCTGCCGGTCCGGTCTCCTCGGTCGTCGTCCGGTCGAGTTCGGGGAACAGGGTGTCCTGCGCGATAGCGGACAGACCCGCATAGCCCACCCCGACGAGCCGGACGGGGCCGATCTCGAGGGGATCGAGCGCGAGTCGCTGGGCGGCGGCGGTGAGCACCTGCATGTCCTCGGTGGCGTAGGGCAGGGTCGACGACCGGGTGAGCACCGACATGTCGGCCTTGCGCAGCTTGAGCACCACCGTGCGGGCGGCACGCCCGTCCTTGCGCAGGCGTGTGTGCGCGGCGGTCGCCGACGCGGCGATCGCCCGCCGCAGTCCGGGCATCGCGACGATGTCCGTGGGAAAGGTGGTCTCGGCGCTGACCTGTTTCGCCTCGGCGCGCTCCGCGACGGGCCGGTCGTCGAATCCGTTGGCGAGCCGGTGCAGTCCCGGCCCGATGGTGCCGCCGAGGATCGACGCCGCCTCGGCGACGGGCAGCGCCGCGAGATCTCCGATGGTCTCGATGCCGAGTCGCCGCAACCGGTCCTCGGCCACCGGACCGATCCCCCACAGCTTGCGCACCGGCAGGCTGTGCAGCAACGGGAGTTCGCCTTCGGGCCGGACGACGAGCAGCCCGTCCGGTTTCGCGAGACCGGACCCGATCTTCGCGATCTGCTTACCCGATCCGGCCCCGATGGAGGCGACGAGACCTGTTTTCTCCCTGACGTGTTCGCGTAACTCGGAACAGAAGCGTTCGACCTCGTCGGCGTCGGCGCCGGCGAGTTCGAGAGGTTCGGCGAACGCCTCGTCGAGAGAGAGGGTCTCGAGGATCGGGATCCGGGCGCGCAGGGTGTCGAAGACGAGTCCGCTCAGTTCGCGGTAGAGGATTCCGCGCGGAGGCAGCACGACCGCCGCCGGTCCGACGAGGCGCCGTGCCCGGCTCATCGGCATGGCAGAGCGCGCACCGTAGACGCGGGCCTCGTAGCTCGCGCCGGCCACCACCCCGCGGGCACCGAGCCCACCGACGAGGACCGGCCGGCCCCGCAGGGTCGGCCGGGTCAACTGCTCGGCGGACGCGAAGAACGCGTCGAGATCCAGGTGCAACACCCAGCGCCGACTCACGGAAGCGGGCACGTGTCGAGACTAGTGCGCCGCACCCACACGTCCGGTGGGAGGCCGCAGGTCGGTGCTTCCGGAAGGACGCTCGGTCCTTCCGGAAGCACCGGCCCGGTCACGCCCTGACGATGGACGCGCGGGTTCCTTCGCCGAGTTCGATCGCCTCGCCTTCGGGGGCGCCGAGCTCGAAGGTCGTGGCGAGGATCTCGCCGGCGATCAGATCCCGGTGGCGGTCGGCCCATTCGGCGCGTTCGGCCGGAACCTCGAACCGCACCGAGATGCGGTCGGAGACCTCCAGGCCGAGGTTGCGGCGCGCGTCCTGGAATTCGCGGATGCGGTCCTTGGCCCAGCCCTCGGCCTCGAGTTCCTCGGTGACGGTCGTGTCGAGGACCACCAGGCCGTTGCCACCCGGCAGCGCGGCGGTGGATTCCGGCTCGGCCGCGACGAGACGGCTGGTGTACTCCTCGGGCAGCAGGGCGATGCCGGCCGCGGTGACCGTGCCGTCCTCCGCCTGCGTCCAGTCGCCCGCCTTGACGGCCTTGATGACCTTCTGCACGTCCTTGCCGAGACGGGGACCGGCGGCACGTGCGTTGACGACCACCTCGAACCGGCCGTGGGCCTCGACGTCCTCGGTGGTCACGACCCGCTTGACGTTGACCTCGTCCTTGATGAGGTCGACGAACGGATCGAGATGCGACGAGCCCGGCGTCGCGACCGTGACCTCGGGCAGCGGGAGTCGCACGCGCAGCTTCTGGGCCTTACGCAGCGACAGCACGGTCGAGCACACCCCGCGCACCTCGTCCATCGCCGCGACGAGCGCGGGATCCGAGGGCAGGTCGTCGGACGCCGGCCAGTCCGCCAGGTGCACCGACCGGCCACCGGTCAGACCCCGCCAGATCACCTCGGACGCCATCGGCAGCAGCGGCGCGGCCAGGCGCGTGACGACCTCGAGCACCGTGTGGAGGGTGTCGATCGCGTCGGTGTCCTCGTCCCAGAACCGGTTCCGCGAGCGGCGCACGTACCAGTTGGTCAGCGCGTCGCAGAAGGTGCGCAGCTCGTCGCACGCCCCGGCGATGTCGACGGCCTCGAGCGCCTCGGTGATGACGTCGCGGGTCTGCGCGAGCTTGGCGAGGATGTACCGGTCGAGCACGTTCGTCGAATCGGTCCGCCAGGTGCCCGGCTTCGACGCGTACAGCTGCAGGAAGCTCCACGCGTTCCACAACGGCAGCAGCGCCTGCCGCACACCCTCGCGGATGCCCTGTTCGGTGACGACGAGATTGCCGCCGCGCAGGATCGGCGAGGACATGAGGAACCAGCGCATCGCGTCGGAACCGTCGCGGGCGAAGACCTCGTTGACGTCGGGATAGTTGCCCTTCGACTTGCTCATCTTCAGGCCGTCGTCGCCGAGGACGATGCCGTGCGCGGCAACGCATTTGAAGGCAGGACGGTCGAACAGCGCGGTGGCCAGGACGTGCAGCGTGTAGAACCAGCCGCGGGTCTGCCCGTTGTACTCGACGATGAAGTCGCCCGGGTAGTGCGTGTCGAACCAGTCGCGGTTCTCGAAGGGATAGTGCACCTGGGCGAACGGCATCGAGCCGGACTCGAACCAGCAGTCGAGGACCTCGGGGACGCGACGCATGGTCGACTTCCCGGTCGGGTCGTCGGGATTCGGCCGGGTCAGTTCGTCGATCATCGGCCGGTGCAGGTCGGTGGGCCGCACGCCGAAGTCGCGTTCGAGTTCGTCGAGCGAACCGTAGACGTCGACACGCGGGTACTCCGGGTCGTCCGAGATCCACACCGGGATCGGGCTGCCCCAGTAGCGGTTACGGCTGATGTTCCAGTCGCGGGCACCTTCGAGCCACTTGCCGAACTGACCGTCGCGGATGTGCTCGGGCACCCACGTGATCTGCTGGTTGAGCTCGACCATGCGGTCGCGGAAACGGGTGACGGCGACGAACCACGACGGCACCGCCATGTAGATCAACGGCTGACCCGACCGCCACGAGTGCGGGTAGGAGTGCTCGATGGTCTCGTGCCGCACAAGCTTTCCGGCGGCCTTGAGGTCCTTGATGATGGCCGGGTTGGCGTCGAAGACCTGCAGACCCTCGTACGGCGGCACCATCGAGGTGAACTTGCCGCCCGGATCGAGCGGCTGTACGAGCTCGATGCCGTTGCGCTGGCAGTACTCCATGTCCTCTTCACCGAAAGCCGGTGCGAGGTGGACGATTCCGGTGCCGGACTCGGTGGTGACGTAGTCGGCGGCGATCACCCGGTGGGCGTTCTCGCGGCCGGTGAAGAAGTCGAAGGGCGGCTCGTAGGCGAGACCGACGAGGTCGGTGCCGCGGTAACGGCCGAGCACGTCGGGTTCCTCGCCGAGTTCGCGGGCGTAGTGGCCGAGACGATCCTGCGCGAGCAGGTAGGTCTTGTCGTCGGCGCCACGCACGGCGACGTACTCGATCTCGGGGTGCACCGCGATCGCGAGGTTGGACGGCAGGGTCCACGGCGTGGTGGTCCAGATGAGCGCGCACGCGCCGTCGAGTTCGGAACCGGGTGCACGCAGCACCATGTCGACGGTGACCGCCGGGTCCTGACGCATCTTGTAGGCGTCGTCGAGACGGGTCTCCTGGTTCGACAGCGGCGTCTGCTCGTACCAGCTGTAGGGCAGCACCCGGAAGCCCTGGTAGATCAGGCCCTTCTCGTACAGCGACTTGAACGCCCACATGACCGACTCCATGAAGTCGAGGTCGAGGGTCTTGTAGTCGTTGTCGAAGTCGACCCAGCGGGCCTGACGGGTGACGTAGTCGCGCCACTCACCGGTGTAGCGCAGCACCGACTGCTTGCAGTAGGCGTTGAACTCGGCCAGGCCCATCGAATCGATCTCGGACTTGTCCTTGATGCCGAGCTGCTTCTCCGCTTCGAGCTCGGCGGGCAGGCCGTGGCAGTCCCAGCCGAAGCGGCGGTCGACCTTCTTCCCGAGCATGGTCTGGAAGCGCGGGACGACGTCCTTGACGTAGCCGGTGAGCAGGTGCCCGTAGTGCGGGAGGCCGTTCGCGAAGGGCGGGCCGTCGTAGAAGACGAACTCGTCGGCGCCGTCACGGTTGCGCAGCGACGCCTCGAAGGTACCGTCGGAGGCCCACTGCGCGAGCACACGCTCTTCGAGCGCCGGGAAGTCGACACCCGAATCGCGCGGCAGGTCGTAGTCGACGCGCGGATATCCGGCAGTACTGCCGGCGGTTGCTGCGGTGGGATCCGGTGCAGCGTGGTTCTCGGTCACAGCGTGGCTCCTCCGTGCCTGGATACGTCTCGGCACGGGGACGATCGCCGTGCGCGTGCACGGCCACCGCGGTACCACCCCGCTTGCTCGTCCCGGGGGACGGCCACTCGTTCGGGCTGTGACGGGCCCACCCGTCCGGTTCTACTGGGCGACCGGCAAGGTCGCCGTTCTTCCGGAGGCTCCCCGGTGATGGCCGGATCGACGCCGCCCGCGATCGCGGGATCGAGCTTCACGCTCGGTGATGCATATTGTAGGACGCTTCAGCGATCCGAAGAATTCCGGTCGCCGCGACGCCGGCGCGATGCACGCCGACCGGGACGTCCGCCCGAGGCTCCGGCCTGCCCGACGGAACGGGGATCGGCCCACTCACCTTCGGCCGAACTCCGTCCGCCGAGCGTGCTCGCCAGCAGGAGCACCGCTCCCACGACGCACACCGCGATACAACCCCATGCCCAGAGCACCGAACCGGTCATCAACGCGATCACGAGAAGACCGAATCCGACAGCTGCGAGTACCAGCGTGACGACGAGCACGACGCTCCTCCTCTACCGAGGTACAGCACCAGGCCGTACAGCACCAGCCGGAGAGACCGTCGGTCAGCTGTTGCCCTTCGCGAAGGACGACGATCCGAACGACGACGACGAGTTGGACTGGTTGAACACTTCCTGTCCACCGTCCACCGGAACGGCGGAACCGCGCTGCTCGAGCTCTTCGAGCTGCGACTCCAGATAGGACTTCAGGCGCACCCGGTATTCACGCTCGAACGTCTTGAGCCGCTCGATGCGCTCCTCCAGCACCGAACGCTGCTGGTTGATCGTGGCCATGATCTCGGTGTGCTTCTTCTCCGCGTCCGCCTGCAGCGCGTCGGCCTTCTCCTTGGCCTGACGCAGCTGGGTCTCCGAACGGGTGCGGGCATCGGCGAGCATCGCGTCGGACTTCTGCCGCGCGTCGGCGATCATCGCCTCGCTGCGGGTGCGGGCGTCGGAGACGAGCTGCTCGGAGTTGGTCCGAGCGTTGCGCACGAGCTCCTCGGCCTCGGCCTTGGCGTCGCCGGTGAGGCGGTCGGCCATCTCCTGCGCGAGCCCGAGGACCTTGGCGGCCTGCATGCTCGCGTCGCCGCTCGACGGCGCAGCGGCGACCGGGACGGGTGCCGGAGCCGGCGCCGGGGCGGGTTCCGGCTTGGGTGTCTCGACGACACGCGCGGGTTCGGGTTTGGACGGGGCCGCCGGCGCGGACGACGACGCGCTGCGCGGCGCCTTCTTGGCTTCGGCAAGCTCCTGGTCGAGTTCGGCGACCCGCTGACGCAGGTCGGCGTTCTCCTCGATGAGGTTCGTCAACTCCTGCTCGACGAGATCGAGGAAGGCGTCGACCTCGTCCTCGTTGTAACCACGCTTCCCGATCGGAGGCTTGCTGAACGCGACATTGTGCACATCAGCTGGTGTCAGCGGCATGGAAGGATCCCTTCACGCGTCGAGTAAGCGGTCAAGCAGGCGTTCTGAGTAATCGACAGTGCGTTACGCGTATCAAAACCCACTGTATATGGCACTCCATTGTGGCACACGGCAGCTCCGGGACGGCTCGACCCGACGTCCGACGCAGGCATCATGCTGCGCCGCCCCTGGGCAGGAATGCCATGAGGAAATACACGATGAACAGCAAGACCATGATGGACAGATCGAGCCGTACACCACCGAGATTGAGCGGCGGAATCAGTCTCCGCAGCAGCTTCACCGGCGGATCCGTGACCGTGAAGATCGCCTCGAGAACGACGACCACGAAGCCGGACGGCTTCCACTCCCGCGCGAAGGTTCTGATGAACTCGACGATGATCCGCCCGATCAGCAGAAGCCAGAAGATGAACAGCAGGAACCACAGCACCTCGAAAACGGCCACCTGCCCACAATGCCCGACGATGACGGGTCGATCAAAACCGAAACGCCCGGCCTGCAGTGATCTGCATCATGGCCGGGCGTGTCGGAACACTCGAGGGACGGCGACGGGCATGCCACGACGGACGTGCCGTGTGCACGCCCGCGCAGCGCGCGTCGACTACTGCTGGTTGTAGAAGCCGGTCTCGGCGATACGCCGCCGTTCCTCGGCGGAGACGTCGATGTCGGCGGGCGAGAGCAGGAAGACCTTCGTGGCCACCTTGTCGAACGAACCGCGCAGCGCGAAGGCGAGCCCGGCCGCGAAGTCGACGAGTCGCTTGGCGTCGGCGTTGCTCATCTCGACGAGGTCCATGATGACCGGCGTTCCGTCGCGGAAACGCTCACCGATCGTGCGCGCCTCGCTGTAGTCGCGGGGGCGCAACGTGGTGATCTTGGACAACGGACCTCCCTCGTCGAAGAGCGCACCACGCCGGGGCTCGGCGCGCTCGAGCCGGCTCTCCGCCGTCAGTGGTGCACGGCTGGGAACCGCGCGGGCCGGGGTGGGCGCCGGACGGGGACTGCGAGCGGTGATGGGTTCGACCCGCGGACGCGGTGCCGGCTCGTACCGGTCGAACTCGTCGTGCTCGAACTCGCGAACCGGTTCCTCGCGGTGCGACGGGGCGTACTCGTCGCGATGCGACGGCGCGTAGCCGCCATAAGTGGCCTCGCCGTAGTCGCGATCACGGTCGCGGCGGCCACTCGCCGGATCGTCGAGGTACTCGTCCTCGTAATCCTCGAGCGGCACCATCCCGAAGTACGCCTTGAACTTGTGGAGTGTGCTCATCGATCGCCTTTCCCTCGCGCGGCGGATGTCATTCAGGCTAACGGTCGATACCCCAAGACCGCCGTTCCGACACGCACGCACGTCGAACCCCATCGAACCGCGTGCTCGAGGTCACCCGACATGCCCGCGGACAGCTCCACCGCCGCCGGGTGGTCCTGCAGCAACCGTGCATGCATGGCGTGAAGCTGCTCGAATGCCCGTTCGGGCTCCCACCCGAGCGGCGGCACTCCCATCAGGCCTCCGAGTTCGAGGACCTCGGACGCGGCGACCGCCTCGGCGAGGGCGGGAAGATCCTCGGCGACCACGCCGCCGCGCTCCCGGTCGCCATCGAGGCTGACCTGCAGCAGTGCCCGCAGCGGTCCGGTGCGTTCGCCGGTGTCGAGGGCGGCCCGCGCCCCCTTCTCGAAGGCCTGCACGAGACGGAGACTGTCGACCGAGTGCACCGTGTGCGCCCAACGGGCGACGGCACGGGCCTTGTTGCGCTGCACCCGACCGATCATGTGCCACTCGACCGGCGCGTCGACGCTCTCCCGGAACACGGCGATCTTCGCGCTCGCCTCCTGCTCGCGGGACTCGCCGAAGCGTTCGCATCCCAGCTCGTGGAGGAGCACGGCGTCGGAGGCGGGAAAGAACTTGGTGACCGTCAGCAACGCGACGTCCGACGGATCGCGTCCGGCGGCGCGCGCCGCGGCGTCGAGCCGCTCGCGTACGGTGGCGAGACGTCCGGCGAGTTCGTCGCGCCGCTCCTCGGAGGTGGGGCTCACGCCGTTCCCTCCTCGCCGGCCTCCTCGAGCCAGACGACCGAGGCGAACCGCCCCGTGGGTGCCGAACGCCGGTGGCTGAACAGCGAGGTGTCCTCGATCGTGCAGCGCGGATCCTCCACCACGGCGGTCACGCCGTGATCGGCGAGCTGGCGGCGCAGTCCGGCACGCAGGTCGAGTCCGGGAGTACCGCGGTTCGTGCGGGTCGCGCTACCGGGCAGGTGTGCCTCGACATCGGCCCTCATCGCCGCGGGCACCTCGTACTGCCGGCCACTCGCGGCCGGTCCGAGCAGCGCACCGATGCGATCGGGGCGGGCGCCGAGATCGACCATGACGTCGAGCACGCGCGGGAGGATCCCGATGCGCGCCCCCACCCGGCCGGCGTGCACCGCGGCGATCACCCCGGCCACCTCGTCGGACAGCAGGATCGACACGCAGTCGGCGCTGAGGGTCACGAGCGCGAGCCCGGTCTCGCGGGTGATGAGCGCATCGGTGGCGGGAACGGGTTCGGACACCGGCCCGTCGACCACGGTGACGTTGCGGCTGTGGATCTGTTCCATCCAGACGAACCGCTCGGGCGGCAACCCGATGACGGACGCGAGCCGCCGCCGGTTGGCAGCGACTGCGGCCGGGTCGTCACCGACGTGATCGGCGAGGTTGAAACTGTCGTACGGAGCTGCGGACACCCCGCCGGCTCGTGTGGTCACGACCCGGCGGGCGCGCAGCAGGCGGTGCGGAGCCGTCAACGGCGCATGAAGATCGGCACGTCGACGTCGTCGTCACCGTCGTCGTCGATGTCCACGCTGCGGGGTGCGTTGCCGCCTCCGGCCGGCGGCTGGCTGCCGACGGGGGGCTGCTCGCGCACGGGGGTGGTTTCGACGGTCTCGCGCTCGGGACGGCCGAGTTCGCCGGCGCGCGCGACGCCGATCGCACCGGGCCGACCGGCCGACTGCTGCTGCTGCTGCGGCTGCTGTTGCGCCTGCCCCTGCTGCTGCTGGCCGACCTCGACGGGACGGCGGGCAGGCGTTCCGCCCTCGAAGCCCGCGGCGATGACGGTCACGCGGACCTCGTCGCCGAGCGAGTCGTCGATGACCGTGCCGAAGATGATGTTGGCGTCGATGTGCGCGGCCTCCTGCACGAGCGAGGCAGCCTCGTTGATCTCGAACAGGCCGAGATCGGATCCGCCGGCGATCGACAGCAGCACGCCGCGCGCGCCTTCCATCGACGCCTCGAGCAGCGGCGAGTTGATCGCGGCCTCCGCGGCCTTGATCGCACGCCCCTCGCCGCGCGACGAGCCGATGCCCATCAACGCGGAGCCGGCACCCGACATGACGCCCTTCACGTCGGCGAAGTCGACGTTGATCAGACCCGGTGTGGTGATGAGGTCGGTGATGCCCTGGACACCGTTGAGGAGCACCTCGTCGGCGGAGCGGAAGGCGTCCATGAGACTGACGGCGGCGTCGCCGAGCTGGAGGAGCCGGTCGTTGGGGATGACGATGAGCGTGTCGCAGGACTCGCGCAGCGTTTGGATGCCGGTGTCGGCCTGACTGCCGCGGCGCTTGCCCTCGAACGAGAACGGACGCGTGACGACACCGACGGTGAGCGCGCCGAGCTTGCGGGCGATGCTCGCGACGACGGGAGCGCCGCCGGTACCGGTTCCACCACCCTCGCCTGCGGTCACGAAGACCATGTCGGCGCCCTTGAGTACTTCTTCGATCTCGTCCTTGTGATCCTCGGCGGCCTTGCGGCCGACCTCCGGGTCTGCGCCGGCGCCGAGTCCGCGGGTCAGTTCGCGGCCGACGTCGAGCTTGACGTCGGCATCCGACATGAGCAGGGCTTGCGCGTCGGTGTTGACGGCAATGAACTCGACTCCCTTGAGTCCCTGCTCGATCATGCGGTTGACCGCGTTCACGCCGCCACCGCCGATACCGACGACCTTGATTACGGCGAGGTAGTTGTGCGGGGGCGTCATGTGCTCTCGCCTTCCTGAAGTTCCGGGTGGTGCATGGTGTCCGGGTGGTGCTGGGTCTGGGTCTGACTCGATGTCGGTCACGTCCGCCGGTCGGGCGGACGGCTCCGCAGCGCGCTGCCCCGACAAACCCTCAACCACAGCTTGAAGGTTATGTCAAGTAACGCGACTGTCCGAAACGCTATGGCACGGGTACCGAGATTAGCCAGTAGACGCGCCGGACACGCCGGACGAATTTCGTCGATCCCTCACCTCACCGTCGGCAGGTCGGGACTCGCCACGTCGAATCGCTCCCCCGGCTGTGTCAGCAGCGGGCCGACGACCGCCGCCTTCCGCTCGGAACGATCGGTTCCACCCCACACCACGACACGCCCGTCGGTGAGGACGATCGAGATGTCGGACGGGGAGGGCGCTTCGACCGTCTCCACCTGCACGCGCAGGTCGGGCGGTAACTTGTCGAGCACCTCCACGGCGGCGCGGGTCGCGGGGTCGCCGGTGCCCGGCGTCGGAGTGACGAGACGGGGAGTGAACATCGGAGGCGGCTCGACCGCGAAGTCCACTCCCTCGATGTCGACAGAGTGGGTGCCGTCGGGGGCGTCGAAGAAGACCATCGCCTCGCGCTCGGTCACTGTCACCCGGACGGTGGAGGGATAGACCCGCTGGACCCGGGCCGACGCCGCACGCGGAATCGTCGCGACCCGCTGGGCCGCCGCGGCCGTGTCGACCCGGAGCAGCGGCGTGCCCTCGGCGACCGCGAGCGCGTCGACCACCTCGTCGTAGGTGACGACCTCGATCCCGTCCACCTCGATCACCCGCACGGACAGCAACGGCGACAGCCACGCCACCGCGATGGCGCCGAGGAACACCGCGACGACAGCCGCCCCTAGCAGTACCGTCCGCAGGCGCACCGACCGCCCGGACGGGCGGCGGGCAGTGCTGCGTTCGCGGGCTTCATCGGGCTCACGCGGTTCGCGTGACGGTCGTCCGCGACGGCGGCGCGACGAGACGGCGGCGGGCGTCACGAGCTGATCGGTCCCGGTCCGGAACCGCCGGGTGCGCGGAATCCGCCGGGCTCGGCAGCCGCCCCGGCCGGACGGAAGCGACCCGGTTTGCTGTGGAGCGCGTCGAGGATCTGCCGGCCCAGCATCGTGACGTCACCGGCACCCATCGTGATCACGACATCACCCGGCCGGGTCAGACGCGCGACCTGCCGCGGCACCGCGGACAGATTCGGCTGGTAGTGCACAGGCTTGCTCACCGCCCGCGCGACCAGCGCACCGCTCACACCCGGGATCGGTTCCTCCCGGGCGCCGTAGACGTCGAGCACCACGACCTCGTCGGCGAGGTCGAGAGCCTGCCCGAACTCGGTGGCGAACGCCTCGGTGCGCGAGTAGAGATGCGGCTGGAAGACGACGATCACGCGGGGCCGTTCGGTGCCCGTCTCGGTGTAGCGCAGCGGCTCTCCCGCCACGAGTTCGGCCGCGGCCGCAAGGACCGCGCGGACCTCGGTGGGATGGTGGGCGTAGTCGTCGAACACCCGCACACCGTGTTCGCGGCCGGTGTACTGGAACCGCCGGTGCACACCACCGAAACCGGCGAGGCCTTCCAGCGCCTCGTCGACCTGCGCTCCGGCTTCGAGCGCGGCGAGCAGCGCGGCGAGAGCATTGAGCGCCATGTGCCGGCCGGGGACGGACAGTCGCACGGTGCGCGGCGAATCCTCACCCGCGAGGTGGAACTCGGCGACGCCGCCGACATCCTTGGCCTCCCAGCCGAGCAGCCGCACCCCGACGGGAACGCCGCGGTGGTCGCCCACGGTGCCGATGACGTCGGCGGTGCCGTAACCCTGCACCCGCAGGTCGTCGCGGCCGAGGGCGACGACGCGCTCGGCGAGGGCCGCCGAGCCGGGGTCGTCGAGGCAGACGACGAGCAGGCCGCCGGGGGCGATGCGGGCGACGAACTCGTCGAAGACCGCCGTGTACGCCTCCGGCGTGCCGAAGTAGTCGAGGTGATCGGCCTCGATGTTCGTGACGATCACGGTGTTCGGGTCGTACTGCAGCAGCGAGCCGTCGCTCTCGTCGGCTTCGGCGACGAAGACGTCCCCGCTGCCGTGGTGGGCGTTGGTCCCGGATTCGTTGAGTTCACCGCCCACCGCGAAGGACGGATCGAGGCCGCAGTGCTGCAGCGCGACGACGAGCATCGACGTCGTGGAGGTCTTGCCGTGGGTGCCGGAGACCAGGAAGGTGCGGTTCCCTCGCATCAGCGAGGCGAGGACCGCGGGTCGCAACAGGATCGGGATGCCCCGCTCGCGGGCGGCGACCAGTTCGGGATTGTCCTTCGGGATAGCCGCGAACGTTGTGACCAGGGCGGTAGGACCACCCTCCAGCAGGTCGAGAGCCTCGGCGGCGTGGCCGATGCGGACCTGCGCGCCGCGGGCCCGCAGCGCGAGCACACCGCGGCTCTCCTTCGCGTCGGAACCCGATACCTGTCCCCCACGGGCGAGCAGGATCCGGGCGATGCCCGACATCCCGGCACCGCCGATACCGACCATGTGCACCCGCTCGAGTTCGGCGGGTAACTGCGCACTCATCGTTCACTCCTGTTCGGTTCCACTCCGGCAACCTCGAGCACTATGCGCGCCATCTCGTCTGCGGCGCTGCGGTGACCAGCGGCCGCGGCGCTGCGCCCCATCTCCACGAGTCTCCGCTCGTCGCCGAGCAGCGACACCACTTCCGTGGCGACATAGTCCGAAGTCAGGTCGCCGTCGGCGACGATCCTGCCACCGCCGGCCTCGACGACGGGGCGGGCGTTGAGTTCCTGTTCACCATTCCCGTGCGGGAGCGGCACGTACACGGCGGGCAGACCCACCGCCGAGACCTCCGCGACCGTCATGGCCCCGGACCGGCAGACCACCGCATCGGCGGCGGAGTACGCGAGGTCCATCCGTTCGAGATAGGGCACGGTGACGTACGGGGCGCGGGCGTGACCGACATGGGCGGGGATGTCCACGGTGTTCTTCGGTCCGTGCGCGTGCAGCACCGCGATGCCGGCCTCCGCGAGTGCCGAGGACGCGCCGGACACGGCCTCGTTCAGCGAGCGTGCACCCTGCGACCCACCGAAGACGAGCAGCACGGGTACGTCGTCGGGCAGACCGAAGTGCCGGCGTGCCTCCGCGCGCAGCCCGGCGCGGTCGAGACCGGTGATCGACGAGCGGACCGGGATCCCCACGATCTGCGCGTCACCGCGCCGGACGATTCCCGAGCGCGGGACGGCGGCGAGCACGCGCTCGGCCCGCAGGGCACCGATGCGATTGGCGATGCCCGCACTGGCATTGGCCTCGTGGACGACGACCGGGATGCGCCGGCGTCGACGCAGCGGACCGGCTCCGGCCGCGAGATAGGCGGGCAACGCCACGTACCCGCCGAAACCGACGACGACGTCGGCGCCGACCTCGTCGAGGATCTGCCTGGTACGGCGCACCGACGAGACGACCCGGCCGGGAAGTCTCAGCAGGTCCACCGTCGGCTTGCGGGGCAGCGGCACCGGTGGGATGAGTTCGAGGGGATATCCGCGGCGCGGCACCAGCGTCGTCTCGAGTCCCCGTTCGGTGCCGATCGCGGTGATCCGCGCGTCGGGCACGAGTGCGCGAACGGCGTCGGCCACCGCGAGTGCCGGTTCGATATGACCGGCCGTGCCGCCTCCGGCCACCACCACCGACAGTGCCGGCCTCTCCCCACTCACCTACGGTTCCCTCTCTCTCCGCTTCGTCCGTTCGATCCGCGTGTCGTGCGGTTCGTCTGCTGCCGGCCGCGAGCCGGTTCGCGTGCAGGTTGTGCAGGTTGTGCACGCCGGGCCCGGCCGGTCCCCTCCCGGGGTTCCGTCCGGCCCGCCGATGTCCGGCGGTCCGTCGCGGCTCCCCGTTGCCGCTCGTTCGGTGCGGGGGACTGCCGCTTGCGCGATCCCCCACCTTTCGACGCGGGGCGGGCACTGCGCTCGGGCGCCGCGGCCCGCGCTCGCGGCTGTCGTGCTGCGACCGTACGCGCCGCCGAGGAGCGACCGGCCCGGTAGGCCTCCGGCTTGCGCAGGCGCAGCAGCCGCGCGAACCGGCCGTCCTGACCCGCGTGCAGCGCGGCGATGGCCTCGGGTTCGTGTCTGGCTGCGTTGGCGATCAGGCCGAACATCAGCAGGGTGGTGGCCGTCGAGGTACCACCGGCCGACACGAGCGGCAACTGCAGGCCGGTCACGGGCAGCAGTCCCACGACGTAGCCGATGTTGATGAAGGCCTGGCCGATGATCCACGTCGTCGCCGTCGCAGTGAACAGGCGCAGGAAGGGGTCGGCCGAGCGCATCGCGATCCGCAGTCCGACATAGGCGAACAGACCGAACAGGCCGATGACGGCCACTCCACCGAGGAAGCCCAGTTCCTCACCGATGATCGCGAAGATGAAGTCGTTGTGGGCGTTGGGCAGATAACTCCACTTCGCGCGGCTCTGACCGAGCCCGCGACCCCACAGGCCGCCGTCCGCGAGGGAGAACTTCGCCTGTCGCGCCTGGTAACCGGCACCCTGCGGGTCGTCGCCGGGGTTGAAGAAGGCCCGCACACGCTGCGAGCGATAGCCGGCCGTCAAGGCCAGGATCACCGCGAGTGTGGCGGCCGTGCCGACGATCCCGAGGAACACCTTGAGCGGCAGTCCCGCGAACCACAACAGGGCGATCACGATGATCACGATCGAGACGGTGGTGCCGAGGTCGGGCTGGAGCACGATCAGGCCGGTCACGAGCAGGGCGGCCGGGACGAGCGGGACGAGCATCTCGCGCAGCGTCGAGTTCTCCCCACGCCGGGAGGCGAGCAGGTGCGCACCCCACACGGCAAGGGTGATCTTGGCGATCTCCGCCGGCTGCAACGAGATACCGGCGATGACGAACCACCCCCGGGTGCCCTGCGAGACCGTACCGATGCCCGGTATGAGCACGAGCACGAGCAGCACGACCGAGAACGCGAACGCCGGGAAGGCGAAGCGTCGCATCACCCGGACCGGGATCTGCAGCGCGATGTAGAAGATCACCATGCCCAGGACGGCGAAGATCGCCTGGGAGGTGAACAGTCCGTAGGCCGATCCCGCCGCGGCCACCGCGCCGACGCTCGACGACGACAGCACCATGACGAGGCCGAGCACGGTGAGCAGGACGGCGATCGTCACCACGAGATGGAAGGACGCGAGCGGTCGCGCCATCCAGGCCCCGAACCGGCCGCGTACTCCGACCACCGGCTCGTCGGTGTTCGCCCCTGCTCGGGTCGCTCCTGCCCGAGGGGTCACGGTTGCGTCCCGCCCCCGCGGAGTTCCTCGACCGCGGACGCGAAACTCCGGCCGCGCTCCGCGTAATCGGCGAACATGTCGAGCGATGCCGCGGCCGGGGCGAGCAGCACCGTCTCCCCCGGCGAGGCGAGTGCGGCCGCTTCCCGGACCACCACGCGCATCGCGGCAGGACCGTCGGCGCCCGGTGCCACGGCCCTCCTCACCGAAGACGTGTCGGTCTCGCTCGTCGCATCGGTCATCGCTTCATCGTCGCCCGTGTCCACGACGACGACCGGGACCTGCGGGGCGTGTCGCGCCAGCGCGTCGGCGATGTCGCCGGCGTCGCGGCCGAGCAGCACGGCTCCGGACAGTCGCGGCGCAACCTCGGCGACCAGGTCGTCCACGCGGGCGCCCTTGAGCAGACCACCGGCGATCCACACCACGCGGTCGCGGGCGAGCAGCGAACTACGGGCCGCGTGCGGATTGGTCGCCTTCGAATCGTCGATGTACTCGACGCCGTCGACCTGCCCGACCGGCGCGGCGCGGTGCGGACCGACGCGGTGCCGTCGCAGGCCGTCGTGCACCGCCGAGGCGGGCACGTCGATGGCCCGGGCGAGGGCTGCGGCCGCGAGTGCGTCGGACAGTCCGGCAGGGCCGGGCGGCGTCACGTCGTCCACGCGGGCGAGCACGGCGGAATCGGCGAACGCCCGGTCGACGAGCAGTTCGCCGCTGATCCCGAGTTCGCCTTCCTGCGGATAGCCCAGGGTGAAGCCCACGGTGACCACGGCACGGGACCGGTCGCCGAGACCACCGGCGATCGGGTCGTCGAGACCGATGACCCCGACGGCGCCGGTGAGGGCACCGAGTTTGGCCTCGATGTAGTTCTCGATGCCGCCGTGCCAGTCGAGATGGTCCTCGGCGATGTTGAGCACGACACCGGCCTCGGGCCGAACCGAGGGCGCCCAGTGCAGTTGGAAAGACGACAACTCCACGGCGAGGACGTCGGCCCGCGGTTCGTCGCGGCGCAGGGCGTCGAGCACGGGAAGACCGATATTGCCGCACGCGACGCTGCCGAGACCGGCGGCCTCGAGGATCGCGTGCAGCATCATGGTCGTGGTGGTCTTGCCGTTCGTCCCGGTGACCACCAGCCACCGACGGGCCGGTCCGTAGACCTCGGCGCGGTCGATGCGCCAGGACAGTTCGATGTCGCCCCAGATGGGGATCGCCGCGCCGGCCGCGCGCGAGAGCAGCGGGGCGTCGGGCGGGAATCCGGGACTCGTGACCACCAGGGCGAACTCGCGCAGCGCAGCGGGGTCGTCGACGAGGCTGTCGAGGTCGACCGTCCGGGCGCCGAGCGCCGCGCACTCGGCCAGTGCGCGCTCGTTGCGGTCGGTGACGGTGACGTGAGCGCCGAGATCGGTGAGGGGTTCGATCGTCGCGCGGCCGGAGACCCCTGCCCCGGCGACGAGCACCGCCCGTCCTCTGAGCCGTTCGAGTTCGTCGTTCACGGTCAGTCCCCGATCGCCGCGAGGTATTCGCTGTAGAAGAGGGCCAGACCGATCGCCGAGGCGATGGCGGCGAGCAACCAGAACCGGATGATCACCGTGGTCTCGGCCCATCCGCCGAGTTCGAAGTGATGGTGGAAGGGTGCCATCCGGAACACCCGCCTGCGGCTGGACCGGAAGACCGCGACCTGGATGACCACCGAGGCGGCCTCCGCGACGAACAGCGCGCCGATGACCACCATGAGCAGCTCGGTGCGGGTCGTGATGGACAGACCGGCCAGCATGCCGCCGAGGGCGAGCGAGCCCGTGTCGCCCATGAAGATCTTGGCCGGTGCGGCGTTCCACCACAGGAAGCCGATGCAGGCGGCAGCGCCGGCGGCGCACAGCAACGCGAGATCGAGCGGATCACGGACGTCGTAGCACCCGGCGGTCGGCTCCACGGCGCACGCGTTGCGGTACTGCCAGAAGGTGATGATGACGTAGGCGCCGAGCACCAGCGCCATCGAACCCGCAGCGAGACCGTCGAGGCCGTCGGTGAGGTTCACCGCGTTCGACCACGCGCTGACCAGCAGATAGACGAACAGGATGAACACGATCGAGCCCATCGAGACCGTGGCGATGTCGCGCACGTAGGACAGATCGGTGCTGGCCGGGGTGAGACCGTCCGCATTGCGGAACTGCAGCGCGAGGATGCCGAAACCCACCGCGACGACCAGCTGGCCGACGAGCTTGGCCGTCTTGTTCAGACCGAGATTGCGCTGCTTGCGGATCTTGATGAAGTCGTCGAGGAAGCCGACGCCGCCGAGCGCCGTCGTCAGGCCGAGCACGAGCAGACCCGAGGCCGTGGGACCTTCCGCGTCGTATCCCGTACCGATGAGATGCGACCCCCAGTAACCGGCCCACAGACCGGCGAGGATCGCGACGCCGCCCATGGTGGGGGTGCCGCGCTTGGACTGGTGGCTCTGCGGGCCCTCGACCCGGATCTCCTGCCCGAAGCCCTGCCGGGAGAACATCTTGATCAGGAGGGGGGTGAGCAGGATCGAGACTGCGAGCGCGATGCCCGCCGCGAACAGGATCTGTCTCACCGGGCGTCCTCCGTCCCCACAGCAGCGTCGTTGTCTCCGGCACCGGGGTCGTCCGCGAGGACGGCCTCGGCGACGGTCCACAGTCCCACGGACTGCGATGCCTTCACGAGCACGATGTCGCCCGGTTGCAGTTCGTCGCGCAACAACGCGATCGCGGCGTCGGCATCGGGTACGTGGCTCGCTTCCTCACCCCACGATCCTTCCATCACGGCGCCCTGGAACAGACCCCGGACCGGCCGCGTGGCACCGACGGCGATGATGCGGGTGACGTCGAGGCGCACGGCGAGGCGTCCGATGGCGTCGTGGGCGACGACGGCGTCGTCCCCGAGCTCGGCCATCTCCCCCAGCACCGCGAAGGTGCGCCGGCGATCCGGACCGGACCGCGCCATGGTGACCAGGGCCTTCACGGCTGCGCGCATGGAATCGGGATTGGCGTTGTAGGCGTCGTCGATGACGGTCACCCCGTCGGATCGGGTCTGCACCGCCATGCGGTGCGCCGAGACGGGACCCGCCGTCGCGAGCGCCTCGGCGGCCTGCTCGACCGTCGCACCGCACTCCACGGCGACGGCGATCGCCGACAGGGCGTTGCCGATCTGGTGTTCGCCGTGCACGGCGAGCCGCACGGGCACGCGCCGCTCCTGTCCGTCGGCGCCGGGGACGACGGCGGTGAAGGAGGCACGCGCCTGGTCGTCGAGGTGGATGTCCTCGGCGCGATAGGCGGCACCGGACCCGGTCCCGGCGGTCACCACACGACCGGTGGTGCGGGTCGCCATCTTCGACACGAGGGTGTCGTCGGCGTTGAGGATCGCCACTCCCCCCTCGGCGGCGCTGGGCAGCGCCTCGACGAGTTCGCCCTTCGTCTCGGCGATGACCTCCTGCGAGCCGAACTCGCCGAGGTGTGCGGTACCGACGTTGAGCACGACGCCGATCCGCGGCGGGGCGATGCGGGTCAGGGTCGCGATGTGCCCGGGGCCCCGCGCCGACTTCTCGAGGACGAGGAACCGGGTGGATTCGGTGGCGCGCAGCGCGGTCCAGGGGTGGCCGAGTTCGTTGTTGAACGAGCCGGGCGGGGCGACGACCTCACCGAGCGGTGCGAGCACGGCGGCGATCATGTCCTTCGTGGACGTCTTGCCCGCCGAACCGGTGACACCGACAACGGTGAGGCCGGCGCCGGTGAGCGTGTCCACCACGGTGCGGGCGAGCTTCGCGAGGCCGACGAGCACGGCCACGCCGGATCCGTCGCTGTCGTGTTCGAGCGCGAGGGTGTTGGTCTCGGTCGGCGGGATGGGCGGCACCACGATGGCGGGCACACCCACCGGCCGTGCGGCCAGGACCGCGACCGCACCGGCGGCGACGGCGGCCGCGGCGTGATCGTGCCCGTCCGAGCGCGCACCGGGCAGCGCCAGGAACAGGCCGCCGGGACCGATCCGTCGCGAGTCGAACTCGACGGAACCGGTCACCTCGGCGGACGGATCGTCGACGTCGTGCAGGGTGCCCCCGACGACCTCCGCGATCCGAGCCAGTGTCATCGGGATCATGCCTTGCCTCCGTGATGCGAACCGCCCGCAGCAGGCGGATGGTCACCGTCGGGTCCTGCGGTCCGGTACTTGTCGAGAGCTGCGCCGAGGACCTCGCGGTCGTCGAAGGGGTGCTTCACTCCGTCGATCTCCTGCCCCGTCTCGTGGCCCTTGCCGGCGACGAGGACGACGTCGCCCGGGCGGGCCCACGCGACCGCGGCGTCGATCGCCGCGGCGCGATCGCCGATCTCGAGGATCTCGCCGCGTTCGGCCGCCGGGACGGAGTGTGCACCGTCGAGGACGGCCGCGCGGATGGCGGCGGGGCTCTCGGTTCGTGGGTTGTCGTCGGTCACGACCACCAGATCGGCGGCCCGCGCCGCGACCTCGCCCATGATCGGCCGCTTCGTCCGGTCGCGGTCGCCGCCCGCACCGACGACGACGGCGATGCGTCCCTCGGTCGCGGCGCGCAGGGTTCCGATGACCGCTTCGAGCGCCGCGGGCTTGTGGGCGTAGTCGACGACGGCGAGGAAGTCCTGACCGCGCTCGACCCGTTCGACCCGGCCGGGCACCGCGACATCGGCGATACCGCGGATCGCGGCGTCGATGTCGGCGCCCACCTCGGCGCAAAGCGCTACGGCGAGAGCGGCGTTGGTGACGTTGTAGCGGCCCGGCAGGCCGACGGTGGCGCGGCGGGCGATCCCGTCCGGACCGGTCAGGGTGAACTGCTGCACTCCCGTCTCTTCGGGGACCTCGTCGGTGACCGTCCAATCGGCCGCGGCGCCGGCAGCGTCACCGGCGTCACCGTCGCCACCCGTGGTGACCGTGCGGACTGCGGTCGCGTCGTCGCGGCCCGCGCGCGCGACCTCGGCCATGCGACGTCCCCACACGTCGTCGGTGCACACCACCGCGCGGCGGGCCCGGACCGGCGAGTCCTCGGCGAACAGCCGGGCCTTCGCGCCGAAGTAGTCGTCGAGGTCCTTGTGGAAGTCGAGATGGTCCTGGGACAGGTTGGTGAACCCGCCGACGGCGAACTCGGTGGCGTCCACGCGACCGAGTGCGAGGGCATGGCTGGAAACCTCCATCACGACCGTGTCGACACCGCGTTCGCGCATGACGGCGAACAGGGCGTGCAGCTGCGGCGCCTCGGGTGTCGTGAGGGTGCTCGGCACGCGAATGCCTTCGATCCGGGTCTCCACGGTCCCGACGAGACCGACGACGCGTCCGGCCGCGACGAGGCCTGCCTCGACGAGATAGGACGTCGTGGTCTTACCGGACGTGCCCGTGATGCCGATGACCTGCATGCTCCGGGAGGGGTGTCCGTAGACGGTGGCCGACGCCGCCCCCAGCGCGACACGCGGTTCGGGATGGACGAGGACCGCGACCGAATCGGAGGTGGCCTCGGCGACGAGGTCGCGACCGGCCTCGTCGGTCAGCACGGCGACCGCTCCGCGTTCGAGCGCGGTGCCCGCGTAGGAGGCGCCGTGGGCGCGCGCGCCGGGCAGCGCGGCGAAGACGTCGCCGGGGCGGATGCCCTGGGCGCGCAGGTCGATGCCGGTGATCGCGGCCGCGCGGGCCGCATCCTCTCCGGCGGCTGCATTGACGATCTCGACGCGCGCCCCGATGGCGTCGGCGAGAACCGAGATCTGCGTCATCGGTGGGTGCTCGGGTCTCCGCCCCTCCTCCGGAGGAGCCGGATCCGGACTCGATGGCACAGGCACCAGTTTCCTCTCGCTTCGCTGCAGCTCGTCTGCAGGCACTCCGACGGATGTTTCCGGGTTCGTTCCCGATCCGCTCTCGGCGACGACCGTCGTGTCACGTTACCGACCTGTCAGCCTACCGAGGCGCCACGGTCACCTCGTCAGTCGACCTGGAGGATCAACTTGCTCTCCGGTTCGGCCGACAGCGGCACGCCGTCGCGCTGCAGCAACCACGACGCGATGTTGCGGAACAGCGGCGCGGCCGATTGGCCCCCGCTGCCGTCGGAGCTGCGGGTCGGGGCGTCGAGCATGATGCCCACGACATAGCGCGGATCGTCGGACGGAGCGATGCCGGCGAAGGTGATCCAGTAGTCGGAGTTCGAGTAACACTTGCAGTTCTGGTCGATCTGCTGGGCGGTACCCGTCTTGCCCGAGATCTGATAGCCCTCGATGGCGGCGCCCGCACCGGTGCCCTGCTGGTTGCCGGTATCGGACTGGACGACGGAACGGAACATGTCGCGCACCGTCGCGGCGGTCTGCGGGCTCACCACCCGCACCGGATCGGGACGGGGCGTCTCGGTGCGCGTGCCGTCCGGCGCGATGGTCGCGCGCACGACCCGCGGCGGGACACGTTCCCCGTCGTTCGCGATGGTCTGGTAGATCGCGGTCATCTGCAGCAGGGTCATCGACAGACCCTGGCCGATGGGCAGGTTCGCGAAGGTGCCACCCGACCACTGCTCACGGCTGGGCAGCAGACCCGCGGATTCGCCGGGCAGGCCGACATCGGTGCGCTGGCCGAGACCGAACAGTCGCAGCATCTCGGCGAAGCGGTCCTCACCGATCCGCTCGGCGAGCATGAGCGTGCCGACGTTCGACGACTTCCCGAACACACCCGTCGTGGTGTACGGCACGACCCCGTGGTCCCAGGCGTCCTTGACGGTCGCGCCGGCCATGGTGATCGTGCCGGGGACCTGCAGGACCTCGTCGGGGCGGGTCAGACCGTCCTCGATCGCCGCGGCCGCGGTGATGATCTTGTTCACGGATCCGGGTTCGAACGGCGAACTGACCGCGAGGTTGCCCTGTTCGGCGTCGGGCGGGTTGTTCGCGACACCGATCGACGGGTCGAAGGTGCTGTCGTTCGACATGGCGAGCACTTCGCCGGTGTGCGCGTCGAGCACCACAGCGGAGGCGTTCTTCGCCCCGGACAGGTCCTTCGCGCGCTGGACCTCCTGCTGCACGTGGTACTGCAGGTCGTTGTCGATCGTGAGCTCGACGGAGGAACCGTCGACGGCGGGCTGACGGTCGCGCCAGCTGCCCGGGATGACGGCGCCGTCGGATCCACGGTCGTAGGTGGACGAACCGTCGGTACCCGCCAGCACGGCGTCCATCGACGCTTCGAGCCCGATCAGGCCGTGTCCGTCCCAGCCGGTCGCCCCGACGAGATTGGCGGCGAGCGATCCGCCCGGATACAGACGGATGTCCTGACGCTCGGTGCCGACCTTGTCGTACTCGTCGACGATCTCCGCCGCGACCCCCGGATCGACGCCGCGGGCGAGGTAGACGAAGGTCTCGTCGCTCTCGAGCATCTCGAGCACGTCCTTCTCCGGCGCCGCAGCGCCGAGCGCCTCGTGGACCGCCGACGCGACGCCCTCGAGATATTCGGAGACCTCGGGCCGGGACGGGTCCTTCGCGCGTTCCTCCTCGAGTTCCTTGCGCACCCGCACGGGTTGGAAGGTCAGTGCCTTCGCTTCCATGGTGTACGCGAGCGGTTCCCCGTTGCGATCGGCGATGGTGCCGCGGGTCGCGGGTTCGACGAGTCGGGTGGTGCGCTGACTGGCGGCTTCGGCGGACAGTGTGGGGGCCTGGACGAGCTGCACGGACAACAACTGGGCGACGGCTACGCCCAGAATGCCGAACATGCCGATCCGGCCCCACTTGTTGCGGAACGCGAAACTCGTCCGGTCGCGCTGCTTGCGATCGCGCGGCGCGGGCATTCGAGCGCGGCCGCCGCGCGTCGCCGGGGTGGAACGTCGCTGCGGTGCACGCCGAGGGGTGGAGCGGTTGTTCACCGAGGCCCGCCCTCGGGTTCCGTCGGCACGGCCTGGACTGGTGCTTCGGGCGTCGCCTCACGGGGCGCTTCGGATTGCGGCAGTTCGCTCACGGGTACCGATTGTCCTGCCGCGGGCGGTACAGGTGCGGCACCCTCGACATCCGGCGTGGCGGCCGCGGGAGCTTCCGCCGCGGGTACCGGCACGGGAGCCGGTGCCGGTTCCTCGCCCACCGGGCGGCCGTCGGCCGATGGCGCGGCCCGACGCGTGCCCTCGGTGTCGGTGCGCGGCCGGGGTTCCTCGCTCACGTCACCGAGCGGCCGCGGGGTCTCCGCCCCAGCGCTGCCGGCCAGCGGGGTCTGGACGCGGGCGTCCTCTCGGGCGGGCGGATCCAGCGGGACCGGCGGGGCACCCTGGGCCGGAACCGGATCGCCCACCACCTGCACCGAACCGTCCGGAGCGACGACGATCCGCGCGACCTGCCCGGTGGGGATCATCCCCAGTTCCGCCGCGGCGACCGCGAGCGCGGGAGCCGACTCGGCCGTGGCGACGTCGCGCTGGAGCACCGCCCGCTTCTGGGCGAGCTCCTCGTTGAGGGACCGCGCCGCGCTGAGCTCGTAGGAGTCTTCGGTCGCCCGGGTGGTCAGCAACAGCGTCACGGCCATGCCCACGCCCAGGAGCCCGATGATGGTGGCGACGAACGGGATCCGGGTGCGGACACGTCCGGCACCCGTCGTGCGCCCGCGGGTCTGCACCTGTTCGACCCCGAGCTGCGCTGCGCGCTGCGACCGTCGCTGATAGGCACGCTGCGCTGCGGTCGATCGCCCCGGGTTCCGGCGCTGCGGGGGTGCCACCTGTACGGTCATCGGTTACCTCCTGGCGATTCGTTCTGCAGCACGCAGGCGGACGGGCGCCGAACGTGGGTTGGCCTCGATCTCGTCGTCCGTTGCCCGCTCCGCACCGCGGGTGAGGATGCGCAGTTCCGGTCCCATCCCGGGCAGTTCGACCGGAAGCCCTTCGGGACTGCGGGACTTCGCACGCGGTGTCAGTTCCTGCTTGACGACCTTGTCCTCGAGCGACTGGTAGGACATGAAGACGATCCGGCCGCCCACCGCGAGAGCGTCGAGAGCGTCGGGGATCGCGGTGCGCAACGAGTCGAGCTCCGCGTTGACCTCGACCCGCAACGCCTGGAAGGTGCGCTTGGCCGGGTGACCACCGGTACGGCGGGTCGCCGCCGGGATCGTGCGGTACAGCAGTTCGACGAGTTCGCCGCTCGTCCGGAAGGGAGTCTTGGCCCGGGTCCGCACGATCTCGGAGGCGATCCTGCCGGCGAAGCGCTCCTCGCCGTAGGTGCTCAGGATGCGAGCGAGGTCGCCGTGACTGTAGGTGTTGAGGACATCGGCCGCGGTGATGCCGGTGGTGGCATCCATCCGCATGTCGAGCGGGGCGTCCTTGGAATAGGCGAAACCGCGCTCCGCCTCGTCGAGCTGCATCGAGGACACGCCGAGATCGAACAGGGCGGCGTGGACCGAGCCGTACCGGTCGAGGCCGACGCTCTCGAGCGCGTCGGCGATCCCGTCGTAGCGGGTGTGGACGAAGTCTGTGCGGTCGGAGAACCGTGCGAGTCGCTCGCGGGCGATCGCCAGTGCGTCGGTATCACGGTCGAGGCCGACGAGCCGCAGCCTCGGGTAGATCGTCAGGAAGTGTTCGGAGTGCCCCCCGAGACCGAGTGTCGCGTCGACGTAGACCGCGCCCTCGCCGTCGGGACCGACGCTCTCGATGGCCGGACCGAGAAGGTCGACGGCGCGCTGGAGCATGACGGGCACGTGGCCGAATTCCGCCGCAGATGTCACATCGGCACCGGTGGCCTCATCCGTACCATCGACGGATTCGTGCTCGCCGTCCACCATGTGTCCTCCGGAATCCTGCTCGGGCCGCTTACGGTCTGTCGGGTACTCGTCGGGTGGACGGTGGTATGCCTCGTGCCTGCCTGTCGCTCGTCTCGATACCGTGCTCGCCGCCACGGGGGTGGATACGGAAGACGGCGAATGCCTCGAGGTCTCTGTCCGAGTCCGAAGAGACCTGACGCCGGGGAAGTGCGTCAGGGCCCTCCGGTCCGTACCTGGCGCTGGGGAAGTGCGTCAGGGCCGGCACATCGGGCAGAGGCCTCGCGGCACTCGCCGCGCAACCCGAGCCGTGGTTACAAGATGTCGCGTAGTGCTTCGTCTCTCGCTTCCGAGAAGTCTTCTTCGTGCTCGGCGAGGTAGGTCTCCCATGCCGTCGCGTCCCAGATCTCGAGGTACCTGACCGAACCGATCACCACGCAGTCCTTGGTGAGACCGGCGTACTTGCGGTGGGCTGACGACAGCGTGATCCGGCCTTGTGAGTCGGGTCGCTGCTCCTCCGTTCCCGACGCGAGACTCCGCAGGAACGCACGTGCCTGAGGGTTGCTCCGTGAGGCACTCGCAGCGCGTTCGGCCAGAGCGGCGAACTCGTCGCGAGGGAACACGGTGAGGCTGTGATCCTGCCCCTTCGTGATCATCAACCCTCCCGCCAGCTCGTCTCGGTACTTCGCCGGCAGTGTCAGCCGGCCCTTGTCGTCCAACTTCGGGGTGTAGGTACCGAGGAACACTCGGCGCCTCCCCGCTGCCGGACGGATGCTTCGCGCGACAGGACACCTTGTCCCGCCGCGCCCCACATTACCCCACTTTGCCCCACCGGAAACGGATTACTGCCGCCCGGCCGCGCGTGTTGTCGTCACATTCCCAGCTCAGAGCAGGTGGCGGAAAATGGGGACACGCGCTCGCGTGACGACGACGGATCCACCGCTGTCGGCGCCCCGACGATCCGCCCCACCGGCGGAGCGAGGGCCGAGCAATCGGCGACCAGGGAAAACACTGCGGCCGGAGCCGAGGTGGGAGGCGGTGGGGAGACGGAGATTGCGCGAGTGGGGCGCGGTAGTGGAGGGACAGAGGGGCGGAGAGGCGGACCACGCCGGGTCGGTGAAAGGTCTGCACACGAACGACGACGGCACGACCCGTGGGTCGCGCCGTCGTCGGTACACCTGATGGTCGAGGAGGTCAGTCCTGCTCGAAACGCCTCCGGAACCGCTCTTCCATGCGGTTGGTGAAGCCACCACCCGAGGACTTCTTGCCGCCGCGGGAACTTCGACCGGACTTTCCGGAACCGGAACTACCGCCCGTCGCCCCGGGAGTCGACGGCCGACGACCGCCGAGGAGCAACAAGACTCCGGCGGCGAACATCACGAGGAACCCGAGCAGACTGATGATCGGGAAGCCGCCCGGCTTGAGCGGCAGGGCAACGCCGGCGATCAGCAGCGTCAGGCCCAACACGAACAATGCGCCGGCCTGTAGCCGCCGCCGGTTCGACGCCATCCCCAACCGGCTGCCACGCACGGTCGAGGCGAACTTGGGATCCTCAGCATAGAGCGCGCTCTCGATCTGATCGAGCATGCGCTGCTCGTGCTCGGAGAGTGGCACGGTACCTCCCCCGGCACTAAACGGTGGCCACCGGATCCGTGGGGCGAATCCGGTGGGGGGCCGTCCGTACGGCCGCCTGAGTCAATAATACGAGCAGATGTCGCTGTGGACCACAAACTCCACACGTGAGTTCGATCCCGTCGTCGGCGAAGGCCCTCGTGAAGGGGCGAAAGTCACCCACCGACACCGACCTCCGGCTCTGCTTCGGCGTCGAGATAGCCCTCCACATCGTGCAGGAAGTGGCCCACCTCGTCGTAGAAGGCACCGGATTCGTCGGCTCCCACCGCCTGCGCGACCCCCGCCTCGACCGCGGTGCGGGTGGCGGAGCGATCGGCGAAGTAGTCGGCCCAGACGGCGAAGGACTCGTCGGCGCGCGCCATGAGTGCCCATGCGTTGCGCGTCGCGGGTCGGCGGGACCGGATCCCGGAGCGCAGCTCCGCGGCCGCGACCACCGCACCGGCACCGCGCAGCGCCGCCAGGTAGGCGAGGCGGAACCGCTCGCCCGGATCGCCGGCACCGGCGGCACCGGAAAGCAGATCGTCGGCCTTGCGCAGCAGCGTCGCCGCGCGCGCCGAGGTGGCATGGTCGATGCATGCGGACGGCCCGAGCGTGGGAGACGTTCGGCGCGGGCCTCGACTCGCGACCTGACCGTTGGCCATGTTCACGCACCTCCTCGGCGTGGTCTCACCACTCGCTACAACGAGCGGTATCCGGTGGCATTCCCGCCGAAACGCCGAGGAACGGAGATCACTGTCCTCGAGTGAGGCCCGACACGGACGCCGAGCGGGAGACCCCAGGGTGATCCGGGGATGTTCGCTTCCCTCGAACATCCCCGGATCACCGATGTCGAACATGCGTTCGACGTATTCAATATAGCTGGACCCACCGACAACCCGTCAAGAGAAGGCGGCCACGTCATCCCGAACGATCAGCGAGACCCGAGCACCTCCGACGCACCGCGAGCCACCCGAACGAGTCACGCATGACCACCGATCCCTGCCAGGACGCCCCGATCCTCACCGAGCTCTCCCCCGCGGACTTCCGTGCGCACCTGCCCTCGCTGCTGACCGTCTACGTCGCGGCGATGCGATATCCCCGAGGCACGGAGTACCACCGCGCGCCGATGTGGTCCGAGCATTCGGCCCGCGCGGGTTGGCAGGCGTTCGCCGCGAGCCTCCCCGAGGATCCGGACACCGTCGTCGGGATCGCGTACGGCTACCGGGGCGACACCCGCCAGTGGTGGCACCAGCAGGTGCGCGCCGGCATGCGCCATTCCGGACGGTCCCCCGAGGAGATCGATCGCGTTCTCTCCGACTACTTCGAGCTCACCGAACTGCACGTCCGACCCGACATGCAGGGACGCCGCATCGGTGAACTGCTCCTGTCGGCGCTGCTGCGGGAACGCACGGAAGCGGCCGTACTGCTGTCGACACCCGAGGTGCCGGGCGAGGACAACCGGGCGTGGCGGCTGTACCGTCGGTTCGGATTCCAGGACGTCGTCCGCCGGTTCGTCTTCACCGGCGACGCCCGCCCGTTCGCGGTCCTCGGCAGGAGCCTGCCCCTCGAGCCGGACCTCGTTCCGCACCACCATCACACGATCGGCGATCCGGACGGAAGCGGTACCCCATGAACGCCACACTCGACGTCGTCGTCGTCGGCTCGGGCCACAACGCCCTGGTCTCCGCGTGTTATCTCGCCCGCGGCGGATGGTCGGTGGAGGTTCTCGAACGCGACACCGTGCCGGGCGGCGCCGTCTCCACCGTCGAACGTTTCCCCGGATATGCCGTCGACCGCGGCTCCTCGGCGCACATCATGGTGCGCCACTCCGGGATCGTCGAGGAACTCGATCTCGCCGCCCACGGCCTGCGCTACATCGACTGCGACCCGTGGGCGTACGCGCCGCCCCCGGCGGACTTCGACCGTCCCGGCATCGTCTTCCACCGCGATCTCGACCGGACCTGCGCCTCCGTCGAGGCCGCCTGCGGACGCCGCGAGGCCGACGCGTACCGCCGCTTCGTGCAGGACTGGGGCCCGCGCAGCGCGGCGGTGATGACGTCGTTCACCCGTCCCCCGACCGGCCGGCACCTGCTGTCCTCGTTCTGGGGACTCGACGCGGGTGAGGGTGGCAGCGCCCTGTCCCGCCGGTTCCTCACCACCGGCGACAGCCTGCTCGACGAGTACTTCGACGACGAACCCCTCAAGGCGGCCCTCGCCTGGTTCGGCGCGCAGTCCGGCCCGCCCATGTCCGAACCCGGCACCGCGGCGATGGTGGGCTTCGCCGCCCTCATGCACACCCTTCCCCCGGGTCGCGCGATCGGCGGAAGCGGTGCGCTCACCCAGGCCCTGCTGTCGCGGCTGCGGTCCGATGGCGGCACGGTGACCTGCGGCGACGCCGCCACCGAGATCCGCCGGACCGGCGATCTGTGGACCGTGCGCACCGAATCGGGACGCTCGGTGCAAGCCCGCAGGGTCGTCGCCGGATGCCACGTGCTGACCACGCTGGATCTGCTCGACCGCGGCGGATACGACCGCGACCGGCTCGAGGGCTGGCGTCGCAGCATGCGGGTCGGTCCGGGCATCGGCATGGTCCTGCGCCTCGGCACCGACTCGCTGCCCCGCTACCGCGGCTGCGACGAGCCCGAATCGACGACCTCCGGTCTGCAACTGCTCGTCGACGACCGCGCCCACCTGCGCGCCGCGCACGGTGCCGCGATGGCGGGAGACCTGCCCCCGCGACCCACCGTCCTCGCGATGAGCTTCTCCGCCCTCGACCCGACGATCGCACCCGACGGCAAGCACCAGATCACGCTGTGGTCCCAGTGGCATCCGTACGCGCTGCGCGGCGGACGTCGCTGGGCGGACATCGCCGGCGCCGAGACCGACCGCATCCTCGCCGAGATGGAGACGCGCTCTCCCGGCTTCACCGCGAGCGTGGAGCACTGCCACGTGCAGACCCCCGCGGACATCGAGAGCGAACTCGGCCTGCTCGGCGGGAACGTCATGCACGTGGAGATGTCGCTGGACCAGATGTTCCTGTGGCGTCCGCTGCCGGAGCTGTCCGGCTACCGGGTGCCCGACGCGCCCGGCCTCTATCTCACCGGCGCCTCGACCCATCCCGGTGGTGGAGTCTCCGGTGCGAGCGGCCGCAACGCCGCCCGGGTCGCCCTCGCCGACGCCAAGGGCAGTCTCGTGGACCGCGTGAAGGGCTGGGTGTCGCGGTGACCGACACCCGCGTCCCCGCACCGCCCCGACCGGCCCGGTGGCGGACGGTCCTTCCGATCGTCCCGGCCGTCGCCGCGGTCCTCGCCCAGATCGCCTATCCCCTCACCGAGGGCGGCGCCCGGGACGCCGCGACCGTCGCGGTCGTCACGCTGCTCACCGCCGCCTGCCTCGTCCACGCCGCGTTGAACCGCGGCATCACCTTCGCCGTCGTCCTGTTCGTCAGCTCGGCGGGCATCGGGTATCTGTCCGAGGTGGTCGGCACGATGACCGGCTATCCCTACGGCTGCTACAGCTACGTCACCGACAGGCTCGGGCCGGCCGCACTCGACGTCCCGCTGGTGGTGCCGCTGGCGTGGTCGGCGGGCCTGTACCCCGTCTGGTGCGTAGCCTCCCGCCTCGTCCGCAACGGTCCCGGCAGGGTCGCGGCGGTCACCGTCGGCATGCTGGGCTGGGATCTCTATCTCGACCCCCAGATGGTGGCGGACGGGCACTGGTCGTGGTGCAACGCCGGCGGCCTGCCCGGGATCGAGCACATCCCGCTCACCAACTACGCGGGCTGGCTCCTCGTCGCCGCGATCATGGCGACCGTACTCGTGCTCGTCGACTCCCGCTCGGACCGTGCCGACGCGCCCCGGCACGACGCCGTGCCGATTGCGCTGTTCCTGTGGACGTGGCTCGGTTCGGCCCTCGCCCACAGCGTATTCCTCGACGCTCCCCAACTCGGCTACTCCGCGGTCTACGGGCTGGTCGTCATGGGGGTGCTGGGTCTTCCCCTGCTGGTCTCACTCGTCCGGTCGTGGCGCGCAAGCGTGTCCGGCCCCGGGCGGGACGAGGCACGACTCGCCGCGAGCGACCCGAAGAACCGACGAGGATGACCGTGCCTGGCACCATGTTCTCCGTGCAGTCGTCCATCCTGTCCGTCCGCCGTCGTGTCGTCGCGGTCGTGGGGCTCGTGCTCCTCGGCCTCCCGCTCCTCACCGGCTGCCTGCGCGTGCAGGCGACGATGGGGATCTCCTCCGACGACCGTGTGTCGGGGCAGATCGTCGCCGCGACCATCCCCGCCGACGAAAACGATCCCGGCCCCGAACTCACCGCTCCCTCGGCCCTGGCCGGGAAGGTGCGGGTGCAGGAGTACTCACAGGACGGCTACGTCGGGAGCCAGGTCTTCTTCAACGACCTCACCTTCGGCGACGTCCAGCAGCTCGCCACGATGTCCGATCAGAGCGCCGGCATGTTCCAGCTCAACCTGCAGCGCTCGGGCGATCTGGTGGCACTGAACGGACGTGTGGATCTCGAGTCCGCTCCCACCCAGGGGACCGACGTGCAGTTCACCATCGCGTTCCCCGCCCGGGTGGCGACCACCAACGGCACCCGCGAGTCGGATTCGGTCGTGACCTGGAAGATTCCGGCCGGCGAGGTGAGCACCCTCCGCGCGGAGGTGCGCTACGCCGATCCCAACACGCGCGGTTTCGCGGGCTGGGCCGGAATCATGGCCGGCGGCGCCTTCGGTGTCACGCTGATCATCGCCGGCGCGGCCTGGTTCACCCGCAATCCCGCGCCGCAGTGGTCGTCGGCGAACGGGACGCGGTCCTGACCCGCCTTCCGCGCGACCCGTCCCCCGGTCTCACGCGACTCGTCGCCGGTGGCGCTCTCGTCGCCTCCTACGGCGCGGCCGTTGCCGTCGCGAACCGGGTCTCGCTCCCTCGTCTCGTGCCGGGACCGGTGGTCGACGAGCAGGTCACCGTCGTCGTCCCCGCCCGCGACGAGGCGCCCCGCATCGCCGCGATCGTGTCCGACCTGCGGGCACAGACAGGACTGCACGCCCTGCGCGTGGTGATCCTCGACGACGACTCGTCCGACGGCACCGCCGACCTGGCCACGGCCGCGGCCGAGGGCGACGAGCGCATCACCGTCGTCCGATCGACACAGCCACCGCCCGAAGGATGGACCGGGAAGGCGGCCGCGTGCGCCGCAGCCGTCGCCCACGCCGGATCGACTACCGACAGCGGCATCGTCGTGTTCGTCGACGCGGACGTCCGGCTCGCACCCGACGCGCTCGCCGCCGCCGTCGCTCTGCTGCGCCACCAGGACGCCGCGCTCGTCTCACCGTTCCCGTACCAGCTCACCGGATCGGCGCTCGAACGGCTCGTGCAGCCCCTGCTGTTCTGGTCGTGGTTCTCGTTGCTCCCCGTCGCGGTCTCGCACCGCACCCACCGGCCGTCGATGGCGGTCGCGTGCGGACAGTTCCTCGTCTTCGACGCGCGCGCCTACGCGGCGATCGGCGGGCACGCCGCGGTCGCGGCGAGTCCCACGGAGGATCTGGATCTGGCCCGGACGCTGCGTCGCGCCGGACTGCCTACGACGGTCGCGGCCGCGGGCGGACTGGCGTCGTGCCGGATGTACGACGGAGCCCGCCCGCTGATCGGCGGTTACACCCGCTGGTTGTGGTCGGCGTTCGGATCCCCGGTGGGGGCGGCCGCGGTGGTCGCGCTGTATCTCCTCGCCTACTTCGTGCCCCCGGCCGCGGCGCTTCTCGGCGGGGGACGGACGCGACGCTGGGGCGTGGCCGGTGCCACCGCGGGCGTGACGTCACGCCTTCTCGCGCGCGTCACCGAGCGGGGAGGACGCCGACACCCGGACGCTCCGGACCGTCCCGTCGACGATCTGCTGGACGCCGCGGCGCACCCGGCATCGGTCCTGGCGGTCGGTGCGCTCACGGCGTCGTCGATCCGGGCACGGCGCAGCGGACGCGCGGCGTGGAAGGCCCGCGTCCTGCCCTGACCCCGAACCGGCGCGGGCCGGATGTCAGGCCGGCTGCACCGCGGCGGGAGCTTCGAGTTCGTAGCCGAGGCGGTCGAGCACCTCGCCGGTCGCGCGGGCGAAGTTGAGCGTGATGAAGTGCAGGCACGGCGCACCCTCGGAGATCAGCCGCTCGCACATCTCCGTCGCCACCTCGATGCCCACCTCGCGCACCGCGGCGCGGTTCTCCTCCGGACCGTCGCCTGCCGCGCGCCGCAGCCGCTCCTCGAGAACGGGCGGCAGATGCGAACCCGACAGTTCGAGGCTGCGCCGCGCCGAGCGCAGCGACGTGATGGGCATGATCTCGGGGATGATCGGCTTGAGCCCCTGCTCGGCGTCGCAGGCCACGACCCGGTCGCGCAGCCTCAGGTAGTGCTCGACGTCGAAGAACATCTGGGTGATCGAGTACTCGGCACCCGCACGGAGCTTCTGCACGAGATAGCGGGTGTCGTGATCGAGGTCCGGGGACCGGTGGTGTCCTTCGGGGAACGACGCGACGCCCACGTGGAAGTCGCCGAGCTCGCGCACCAGACGCACGAGCTCGTCGGCGTATTCGAGACCTTCGGGGTGCTTTTCCCACTCGCCGAGCGGGTTGCCCGGCGGGTCACCGCGCAGCGCGAGGATGTTGGTGATGCCGCGGTCGGCGTAGGCGCCGACCATCGCGCGCAGTTCGTCGATGCTGTGCCCGACGGCCGTGAGGTGCGCGACCGGCAGGAGGGTGGTCTCCTCGGCGAGGCGTCCGGTGACCCGGACCGTACGGTCGCGGGTGGAGCCCCCGGCGCCGTAGGTCATCGATACGAAGGCCGGGCCGAGACGTTCGAACGTCCGCACGGCGCGCCACAGTCGTCCCTCGGCCTCGGCGTCGCGAGGCGGGGAGAACTCGACGGAGAACGGAATGCGGCCCGAACGCGCGGACCCGAGACGGTCCACGATCGACGGGGTCCGAGAAATCCCGCCGTCCTCGGTTGCCCTGACGAAGTCGCTTGTCACCGGTCCAGCATAGGTGGCGCCCCCGGGGCGGTCGCTACCGGCGACGACCCGACTGTGCGGATAGGCTGGTCGCGGCACCTCCGGCTCACCCGCCTCCGAGGTGCCGTCACCCATCGACCTGGAGGTTTCGTCCTGTCTACCGGCGCCGTTCACCTGTCTGCCGAGCAGCTCCCCCATCGGGTGGAGGACTCCCTCCGGCAGTTCTTCACCTCACGCTCCGACCTGGTCGACTCGGTGGGCAATGGATACCGGCAGGCCGTCGACACGCTCGAGGCATTCGTGCTGCGCGGCGGCAAGCGGGTGCGTCCGCGTTTCGCCTGGACGGGCTGGCTCGGCGCCGGTGGTGACCCGACCGGGCCGGACGCCGAGGCCGTCCTGCAGGCGTGCTCCGCGCTCGAGCTCGTGCAGGCCGCGGCGCTCGTCCACGACGACATCATCGATGCCTCCACCATGCGCCGCGGATTCCCCACCGTGCACGTCGAGTTCACCGAGCAGCACCGGAAGGCCGGCTGGCACGGCAGGCCGGAGCAGTTCGGCGAGTCGGTCGCGATCCTGCTCGGCGACCTCGCCCTGGTCTGGGCCGACGACATGCTGCACTCGGCGGGGCTCGACCCCGCGACCGTCGCGCGCGTGGTCCCGGCCTGGACCGCGATGCGCACCGAAGTGCTCGGCGGGCAGTACCTCGACATCGCCAACGAAGTGGCGGCGGACGAATCGG
This sequence comes from Rhodococcus sp. 2G, assembly GCF_001886355.1. Taxonomy (NCBI): domain Bacteria; kingdom Bacillati; phylum Actinomycetota; class Actinomycetes; order Mycobacteriales; family Nocardiaceae; genus Rhodococcus; species Rhodococcus sp. 2G. The sequence goes on from NZ_CP018063.1 coordinate 2,283,576, forward strand.
TGGAGGCCGCTACGCGGGTCAACCGGTTCAAGACCGCGGCGTACACGATCGAACGCCCCCTGCACATCGGCGCTGCCCTCGCCGGCGCCGACGACGACCTCATCGCCGCATACCGCCGCTTCGGCACCGACATCGGCCTGGCGTTCCAGCTGCGCGACGACCTGCTCGGTGTCTTCGGCGACCCCGAGGTCACCGGCAAGCCTTCGGGCGACGACCTGCGCTCGGGCAAGAGGACCGTCCTGTACGCGCTGGCACTGGAGACGGCCGATGCCTCCGATCCGGCCGCGGCCGAGCTGCTGCGCACCTCGATCGGGACCGATCTGTCCGACGCGCAGGTCGAGCACCTCCGCTCGCTGCTCGTCGATCTCGGCGCGGTCGCCCGAATCGAGGACCGCATCTCGGAACTGACCGACAGCGCGTTCGAGGCGCTCGAGGCGTCCGGCGCCACCGAGGAGGGCAAGGCCCTTCTGCGCGAGTCGGCGGTCGCGGCGACGCGACGGGTGGCGTGACGGCGGTGCGGACCGTTCCCGGAGCCGACCGGGTCGTCGTGGTCGGTGCCGGTCTCGCCGGTCTGTCGGCGGCACTGTACCTGCGCGGCGCCGGTAAGGACGTCACGGTGCTCGAACGCGCCGACGACGTCGGCGGCCGGGTCGGCAGCTATCACGGCCCGGGCTACGAGATCGACAACGGCGCCACCGTGCTGACGATGCCCGAGTTGATCGACGACGCGCTCGCCGCGGTGGGCACCGACCGCAACTCCGTCCGGCCGGCCCTGCGCACCCGGCGACTGTCCCCCGCCTATCACGCGCGGTTCGCCGACGGCACCTCGATCGACGTGCACTCCGACCCCGACGCCATGGTCGCGGAGATCTCACGGGTGTGCGGTCCCGACGAGGCACGCCGCTATCTGGGGTTGCGCGCGTGGCTCGCCGACATCTTCGACGCCGAGTTCGACCGCTTCATGGACGCGAGTTTCGACTCGCCGCTCGACCTGGTCTCGTCCCCGGCGGCGCTGCGCGATCTGGCGCGTCTGCTCCGACTGGGCGGGTTCGGCAGGCTCGGCGCGCAGGTGAACCGCAGGGTCACCGACCCGCGCCTGCGCCGCGTCTTCACCTTCCAGGCGCTGTACGCGGGGGTCGCTCCGGCACGGGCCCTCGCCGTCTACGGGGCCATCGCCCACATGGACACGTCGCTGGGCGTGTACGCGGTGGACGGCGGCATGCGGTCGGTCGCCCGCGCGATGGCCGCGGCGTTCGTCGAGGCCGGCGGACGGCTCGAACTCGGCCGGGAGGTGACCTCGCTCGACCTCTCCGCCGGTCGGGTCGACGGTGTCCGCACCCGCGACGGACAGCGCTTCCCGTGCGACGCGGCCGTCCTGACCCCCGACACCCCGGTGGTCGACGGATTGCTGCCGCGCCGACGGTGCCGCCGCACGCTGGCCGCGCCGTCGGCCGTCGTGCTGCACGGGTCGATCCCCACCGGGGTGACCCGTGGCTGGGCGGCGCAACACCACCACGTGATCGATTTCGGCAGGGAGTGGGACCGCACCTTCGCGGAGATCACCCGCAGCCGCGGACGCGGCCGGCCGATGTCGGATCCCTCGCTGCTCATCACGCGACCGGCACTGTCCGATCCCGGCCTGCGATTCACCCGTGAGGGCGTCGAGCACGAACCGTTGTCGGTGCTGGCGCCATGCCCGAACCTCGACAGCGCTCCGCTCGCCTGGGCCGAGCTCGCGGCGCCCTATCGCAACGAACTGCTCGACGTCCTCGACCGCCGCGGATACGGCGGCATCACGGACGGTTTCCGCGTCGACCACATCGACACGCCGGCCACCTGGCACGCTCGTGGCATGCAGGCGGGCAGCCCGTTCTCGAGCGCTCACGTCTTCCGGCAGACGGGACCGTTCCGGCGCCGCAACCTCGATCCGGCCGTTCCCGGCGTGGTGCTCGCGGGGTCGGCGACGGTGCCGGGCGTCGGTGTCCCCACCGTGCTGTTGTCCGGAAGGCTCGCCGCCGAACGGCTCGGTGTTCCGCGAAGGCGGTGACACCGGGCGCACCACGCTCCGCGTCTCCACTAAACTGTCCTCGTTCGCCAGCTATCTGCGCGCCGCGCATCCACACGTCCACGGGGGAGGAACCGTACCGATGTCGTCCCCTGCCTCGCCCGACGCCGAGCCGCAGACCTCGCCCGCGCCGGAGGGGACGGCCGCACCGAAGGGTGAGCGTCCGAAGCACGCATTCCTGAGGAGTCCCGCCGGCCATGCCGCGCTGCTCGGCGCGTGGGGCGCGGTACTCATGACCTTCGGCAGTTTCGGATCGGGCAGTGTCCGGCGGATCGACCCGCTGCTCGAGGACATCTATCTGTCGTGGCTGCGGTTCGGCCACGGCCAGTTGCTCTCGCGGATCATCCTGTGGGTCGGTGTGCTCCTCATGATCGCAGCGTGGGTGCGCGTCGGCCGGGCGACCCTCGCCGGCCACGTCACGGTGCGCGATCTGTGGACGGTGCTGCCCGCGTGGACCGCTCCCCTGTTGGTCGCGACACCGATGTTCAGCCGCGACGCCTACTCCTACCTCGCGCAGGGCGCACTGCTGCGCGACGGTTTCGACCCGTACGAGGTGGGCCCGGTCGTCAATCCGGGCGTCCTGCTCGACAACGTCAGCAATGTGTGGACAACGACGACCACGCCCTACGGGCCCGTCCACCTGCTGCTCGGTGCGGGCATCACGTCCATCACCGACGACAACGTGGTGACGGGCACCTGGCTGTGGCGCCTGACCATGCTTCCCGGCCTGGCACTCATGGCGTGGGCCGTGCCGAAACTCGCCCGTCGCATGGGCGGAAATCCCGCGATTGCCCTGTGGCTCGCAGTGCTGAACCCGCTCGTACTGATCCACCTCGTCGGCGGTGTGCACAACGAGCTGCTGATGGTCGGTCTCATGATCGCCGGCATCGTGTTCGTGCTCGAGGGCCGGCACCTCGGCGGCATCGCCCTGGTCTCCCTCGGCGCCGCGATCAAGGCCACCGCAGGATTGGCACTGCCCTTCCTGGTGTGGGTGTGGATGATCCACGAACGCGATCGTGCGCTTGCCGAGGGACGCGAACCGGCAGCGCCCGTGCGCCTGTTCGCCAAGGCCGTCGGCCTGGGACTGGGGGTCTTCGCCGCGGTCTTCGGTGGCACCTCGTTGCTCGCCGGTGTCGGCATCGGCTGGCTCACCGCCCTGTCCGGCTCGTCGAAGATCATCAACTGGCTGTCGCTGCCGACGATGATGGCGCACGCCGTCACCTGGGTCACTCCGTGGCGGCTCGGATCGGTCCTCGACATCACACGCATGCTCTGCGCGATCGCGCTGGTGGTGATCCTCGTGTGGGCGTGGTGGCGCTTCCGCCGCACCGAGCGCGACGCGATCTTCGGGATCGTCGTGGCGCTGACTGCGGTGACCCTGCTGTCGCCCGCCGCGCTGCCCTGGTACTACTCCTGGCCGCTCGCCGTCGCCGCCGCCTTCGCGATGTCGCCCCGGGTGCTCATGGTGCTCGTCGCACTGTCGACATGGCTGATGTTGATCTTCAACCCCGACGGGTCGATCGGGATGTACAACATCGCGCACGTCGCGCTCGCGGTGTTCGCCTCGATCGTCGCGGCCCGTTCGCTGGTCACCTACGACCCGCTGCGCCTGCGGTTACGACCTCGACCGGCATCACCCGCCGGCGCTGCCCTGGACGACCGTGCCTGAGCGCCCCACGGGGATCGCGGCCGACGATCTCACCCGGGCCTACGCCTACTGCGCCGAGCTCACCGCCGAACACGGACGCACCTACAACCTCGCGACCCGGCTGCTGCCCGCCTCGCGACGACACGCCGTGCACGCGCTCTACGGCTTCGCCCGACACGTCGACGACATCGTCGACGTCACCGCCGTGGACGACCCGGAGGCCGCGATCCGTGGTGTCGACGACGCGCACAGCCGTCTGCACGCCGCACTCGCGGGCGCTCCCGGCCCGCTCGACCACACCGGTCTCGTGGTCCGCGCGCTTGCCGACACGATCGGGCAGTACCGCATCCCGATCGACTATTTCGAGGCGTTCATCCGATCCATGCGCATGGACGTGCCCGGCACGCCCGAGTTCCGGCCCCGCTACGGGACCATGGAGGAACTGCGCGAGTACATGTACGGCTCGGCGGCGGTGATCGGTCTCGAACTGCTGCCGATCCTCGACGTCGACGATCCGGCCGCCCCGCCCGCCGCAGCCGCGCTCGGGGCGGCGTTCCAGCTCACCAACTTCATCCGCGACGTGGGCGAGGACCTCGAACGCGGACGTCTCTACATCCCGCTCGAACTGTGGTCGGCCTTCGGGGTCGACATCGACCTGCTGCAGGAATGCCGGCGCACCGGCGCGATGGACCCGACGGTCCGGCGGGCACTCGCCCACGCGGTCGCGCTGACCCGCGCCGAATATCGCAAAGCCGAACCCGGGCTGGAGGTACTCCCCGACCGGATCCGGCCGGGTATCCGCGCAGCCTTCACGCTCTACGGGCGGATTCTCGACGAGGTCGAACGCAGCGGGTTCCGGGTGCTCGACCGGCGCGCGACGGTTCCGCGCCGCACGCGCGCCGCGGTCATGATCACCGAGTACGTCGCCGGCTCACTGCTCCGGAAGCGGTAACGACGCCCCGGAGACTCAGAAGGCGAGCGCCTGCGCCCGCCGCACGACCTCGCGCGCGGACTGCGTGTGCATCGCGGCCACAGGGCATCCACCGGGAAGAGAATCGTCCTCGGCGAAGAGCCACCGCAGGATCTCGTCGTCCTCGTAACCGCCGTCGTGCAGCACCGCGATCAGGCCCGGAAGACCCTTGAGAACGTTTCCTTCCTCGTCGAGAAAGGCCTCGGGCAGGACCGGCACGCGGTCGCGCTTGAACGCCAGCAGCTGCCGGTCGCGCACCATCTGGTGTACGCGGGAGGTGGCGACGCCGAGGCTCTTGGCCACGTCGACGAGCTGCACCACGGGCACGGAGCGGTCGAGAACGTCGTCGCAGTAAGGAATTGCACTCACCCCACCACGTTATCGCTGCGGCCGCGCAGGCAGCTACGCGGCTACCGTCCACGGGAGCTGGCTACGATCGACGGGGACGAAATCGCTCCGCACACGCGGAGCCGGAGCTTCGTCACGTCGATACCTCGAAGGCCCGGGTACCGGCGTCCCACCATCACGCACGAGACACGGGGGTACACCGGGTGACCGCTGGAGGCGACCGACTGGTCGGCGTCGTGCTCGACCGGCGTTATCGCATCGAATCGCAGATCGCGCGGGGCGGCATGTCGACCGTCTACCGCGGCACCGACATGCGTCTCGACCGTCCCGTCGCCGTGAAGATCATGGATCCGCAGTTCGCGGCCGATCCCCAATTCCTGGCACGGTTCGAGTTCGAGGCCAGATCCGTCGCGCGATTGACGCATCCCGGGCTCGTCGCGGTCTACGACCAGGGCCAGGACGGCGATCACGTCTTCCTCGTGATGGAGCTCGTCGAGGGCGGCACCCTGCGCGAGCTGCTGCGCGAACGCGGGCCGATGCCGCCGCACGCCGCGGCCGCCGTGGCCGCACCGGTCCTCGGAGCCCTGGCCGTCGCCCACCGGGCGGGTCTCGTGCACCGCGACATCAAGCCCGAGAACATCCTCATCTCCGGCAACGGTGAGGTGAAGATCGCCGACTTCGGGCTCGTCCGGGCGGTCGCCGCCGCGACCACCACCTCGCGCAGCGTGATCCTCGGCACCGCGGCGTACCTGTCTCCGGAGCAGGTGACCGTCGGCAGCGCCGACGCGCGTAGCGACGTCTACTCCGCCGGTGTGCTCGTGTACGAGATGCTCACCGGCCGCACTCCCTTCACCGGCGACACGTCCCTGTCGGTGGCATACCAGCGCGTGGAGAAGGACGTGCCGGATCCGAGTTCGGCCATCGACGGGGTTCCTCCCGAACTGGACGCCTTCGTCCGCCGGGCCACCGAACGCGAACCGACGGAACGCTACGCCGACGCGCAGGTGATGGCCGTCGCGCTCGGCGAGATATGCGACACGCTCGATCTCCCCCGCTACCGGGTTCCGGCTCCGAGACGATCCGCGGTGCGGACGCCACCCGTGGTGGATCCCGATGCCGCGGCACCGACCCGCACCATCGACGGCGCCGCTTCCGGGCCTGCCGATCCTGCTCCGGCGACGACGGTGCTTACCGGCTCGGCCGCGAACTCGCATGCTCCGACGACCGTGCAGACCGCCGTGCCGGCCACGCCCGGCCCGAATGCACCGGCCACGCGCCCGCACCCGACCCGGGTCGCGACCCGCACCCATCCGCGTCCCGACACCGAACCGGTGGCGCCCCCGCCCGACTACGCCGTCGACCGCCGCCGTCAGCGCCGGTCCGCCGCCGGTTGGATCGCCGCGATCATCGTGCTCGCGTTGTTCATGGGGATCGCCGGGTGGTGGCTCGGCGCCGGCCGGCTCAGCGACGTCCCGACCGTGCTGGGACTCGACAAGGCGGCGGCCGTGTCCGCGATCGAGACGGCCGGATTGTCCAGCGAGATCCGGGGCGAGTACTCCGACGACGTTCCCGTCGACACCGTCCTCGGCACCGACCCCACCGCGGGCTCACGCGTGCCCGACGGCGACACGATCGCGTTGCTCGTGTCGCTCGGCAGACCCACCGTCCCGTCCATTCCCGGCGCCGGTGAGAGATCCGTCGTCGAGGACGAACTGCGGAGCCGCACCTTCGAACCGGTCGAGGGCGGTACCGCGTTCAGCACCACGGTGCCCGAGGGCGGAGTGGCCGCGCTCGACCCCGCGCCCGGCACCGTCCTGCCCGTGGGGTCCGAGGTCGCGCTTGTGATCAGCAAGGGACCGCCGCCCGTGACCCTGCCCGATCTGACCGGGCGCCCGGTCGACGAGGCGCGTCGCATCCTCGACGAGGCAGGCCTGACCGTCGGGGACATCCGTGAGGTCTTCGACGCCGATGTCGACGAGGGGCGGGTCATCGGCACCGACCCGGAGGAGGGCGAAGACGTCAGCGCCGGCGGAACCGTCACCCTCCTTGTATCCAATGCAGTGAAGGTGCCGTCGATGTTGGGACGCTCGGTGGGCTCGGCCCGCGACGAGCTCACCCGCCTCGGATTCGAGGTCGAGGTGCGGCAACTCGGCGACTCCGACCGCTCGGTCGTGATCGGCCAGAATCCCGGGGCGGGGCGGAGAGCAGAACAGGGCAGCACGGTCACGCTGACCGCACTGCCCTGATCCGACCGCCTGTCCCCTACCCGCGGAGCATCTCCGCTGTGATCAACCGCGGAGCATCTCCGCGACCAGGAACGCGAGTTCGATCGACTGCTGCGTGTTCAGCCGCGGATCGCACGCCGTCTCGTAGCGACCGTGCAGGTCGAGATCGGAGATGTCCTGGGCACCGCCGAGGCACTCGGTGACGTCCTCACCGGTGAGCTCGACGTGGATGCCACCCGGATGCGTGCCCAGCGCGCGATGCACCTCGAAGAAGCCCTGCACCTCGTCGACGATGCGGTCGAAGTGACGGGTCTTGTAGCCGGTGGACGCCTCGTGGGTGTTGCCGTGCATCGGGTCGCACTGCCAGATCACCTTGTGACCGGAGGCCTCGACGCGCTCGATGATGCCGGGCAGCAGATCGCGGACCTTCGAGTGACCCATCCGGGAGATCAGGGTCAGTCGGCCCGGCGTGTTGTGCGGATCCAGGCGCTCGACGTACTCGACGGCCATCTCCGGGGTGGTCGACGGACCGATCTTCAGACCGATCGGGTTCGACAGCAGTTCCGCGAACGCGATGTGCGCGCCGTCGAGCTGGCGGGTGCGATCACCGATCCACAGGAAGTGGGCCGACAGGTCGTACAGGCGCGGCTTGTCGCCCGAGTTGTCGAGGCGCAGCATCGCGCGCTCGTAGTCGAGGACGAGAGCCTCGTGGCTGGCATAGATCGTCGCCGCGCGCAGATTCGGGTCGATGACACCGCAAGCGTCCATGAATCGCAGACCACGATCGATCTCGGAGGCGAGCGCCTCGTAGCGGGCACCGGCGGGCGAGGCCGAGACGAAGGCCCGGTTCCAGTCGTGCACGCGGTGCAGGTCGGCCTCACCGGCGGCGGTGACGGCACGCACGAGGTTCATCGCGGCGCTCGCGTTCGCGTAGGCGCGCACGAGGCGCGACGGATCGTGCCTGCGCACCTCGGCATCGGCGACCAGCGAGTTGACCATGTCGCCGCGGTAGGACGGCAGACCGAGCGCGTCGGTGTCGGACGAACGCGGCTTGGCGTACTGGCCGGCGATCCGCGCGACCTTCACGACCGGCGTCGACGCACCGTAGGTCAGCACCACCGCCATCTGCAGCAGCGTGCGGATGTTGCCCTTGATGTGCGGCTCGGTGTTGTCCGCGAACGTCTCGGCGCAGTCGCCACCCTGGAGGAGGAAGGCCTCACCCCGAGCGACGGCGGCGAGCTGGTTCTGCAGCTCCTCGACCTCGCGGGGCACGGTGATGGGAGGCACGCTCTCGAGCACGGTGCGCATCGCCGCGGCCTGTTCCTCGGGCCAGCTGGGCTGCTGCAGCGCCGGCTTTGCAAGCGCCGCGTCGAGGTTGGCACGCAGCTCCTCGGGCAACGGGGGAAGTTCGGGCAAGCGGTCGATCGGCACGTCGACAGTCCAGTTCACCCGTCCAGGATATGGCGTGACGGCCGGAAGCGGCGCAGCACCCCGTTACCCGCGTCACCGCGACCGGCGAGCAACCTCGATCGCTTCGAACTTTGCGAGGTTGTGGCGGGCGTCGGCGAGGGCGTCGTGGTTGTCGTCCGGCGCCGGGGGCAGGGGCGGTGAGCCCGAGTCCTCCCAATACTGCCGGAGCTCGCGGGTGAAGCGGGGCAGGACGTCCGGGAGTTCGGGCATGGTGCCCCACAGCTGGACGAGCACGACGTGGTCGTAGGCTCCGATCCACGCCCACAGTTCGGGCCGGATGCCCGGTCGTGGCACGAGGAACTTCAGTAAGTCGTCGCGGATCCTCGATCGCGACTTCCAGGCGGGGTGCGCCGGGGGCGGGAGCTTCGGGAGGACGTTGCGGCGCACCCAGGCTCCGGCCCGGGTCGGGTCGAACTCGGTCGACACCGCGTAGAACTCGCGGCCGTCCTCGCAGGCGACACCGATCGAGACGAGTTCGATCGTGCGTCCGTCCTCGATGAACTCGCAGTCGTAGAAGTAGCGCACCTGCTCACCCGGCACGCGTGTCGGGAACGCGGTCCGCGACGGGACCATCCTGCGGCGGGGTCGCGGCACTGCCGTTCGTCGACGCGCCCGTGTCCCCGACCCCCGACTCGTCCGCCGAGCCCTTGTTCTTGAGGGAGGCGGCGTAGATGTCGACGTACTCCTGGCCCGACAGCTGCATGAGCGAGTACATGACCTCGTCGGTGACGGTGCGCTCCACGAACCTGTTTCCGCCCATGCCCTCGAACCGGGAGAAGTCGATGGGCTCACCGATCCGGACGGTGATCTTCGCCGGTCGCCACATCTTCGACCCGATGGGGTTCATCCGGTCGGTGCCGATCATGGCGACGGGGATCACGGGGACGCCGGTCTCCAGCGCCAGTCGCGCGAGGCCGGTCTTGCCCTTGTAGAGGCGTCCGTCGGGTGAGCGGGTGCCCTCGGGATAGATGCCGAGCAGCTTGCCCTGGCCGAGCACCCGGACCCCGGCGTTGAGCGCATCCTGCGCGGCGTCGGCGCCGGTGCGGTCGATGGGGACCTGCCCGACGGACGAGAAGAACCAGCGCTGGAAGGCGCCCTTGAGTCCGGTGCCGGTGAAGTACTCACTCTTCGCGAGGAAGGTGATGCGCCGACGTACGAGGAGGGGAAGGTAGAACGAGTCGAGGACGGCCCGGTGGTTACTGGCCAGGATCGCCGGTCCGTGCGCCGGAATGTTCTCGCCGCCTTCGAACTTCGGACGTCCTATGAGCCACAGCAGCGGCCCCAGGAGGGCGTACTTGAACAGCCAGTACCACATGGCATCCTTCCCGAATCCGATCATCCCCCACACGGATCGGTGCAGCACCGCCCGCCGGTCGACTCTACGACGACGCGACTGCCCCTCGCACATCGCCCCAGTGCTCGACCCCACCCTTTCAACGTCGACGTGACGATAATCTCACCTCCGGCGAATCTCACCTCCAGTGGAATTCGACTACAGCGGCGGTCGTGAGGTTTCGATCGCGGATCGGGCGAGATCGGCGGCACCGATGAGCCCGGCGGCGTCGCCGAGCTGCGCGACCCGGACGCGCGCGAGAGGACGATGGCCGGCGCCGGTGGTCACGGCCGCGTAGTGCTCGCGCGCGGCGTCGAGGAACAACGGCGCGGAACCGGAGACTCCTCCCCCGATGACGACGAGCTCGGGGTCGTAGACGTCGGCGACGAGCGCCAGTCCGAGCGCGAGCCTGCGGGCGAAATCGTCGAAGGCCGCGAGAGCGACGGGGTCGCCGTCGTGGGCCGCACCGGCGACCCGCCGGCCGGTGAGCGATCCGGGATCCGAGGCGATCTCGCCCGCGAGAACGGACCGCCCGGGTTCGGCCGCGAGCATCTCGACGATCGTGTCCACGAGACCCGTTCCGCTGCAATACCTCTCCCAACATCCCTGCTTGCCGCACGGGCAGGGCCGCCCGTCGGGCACGACCTGCAGGTGACCGAGTTCGGGCGCCACACCGTAGGCACCGCGATAGATCCTGCCGTCGAGCAGCAGGGCCGCGCCGATGCCCGTTCCGAGCGCGACCATCACCGCGATCGTGCTGCCCGCGGCGGCGCCGAAGCGGTACTCGGCCCAGGCCGCGGCATTGGCGTCGTGTTCGAGGACGACCGGCAACCCGAAGCGTTCGGTGAGCGTCTCGGCGAGCGGCGTATCGCGCCAGGGCAGATGCGGTGCGAACCGCACGGTGGTGCGGTCCTCGGTGAGGAAACCCGCGACCCCCAGCCCGACCGCGCCGATGTCGTTGCGCTCACGCAGATGCTCGACGAGCCGGTGCAGCGCGTTCTCGAGGGCGACCGCGGAGGACGGCGTCTGCGTGCGCACACTGTCGACGACGTCGCCGTTACGGTCGACGGCTGCCGCGCGGATGCTCGTGCCCCCGATGTCGATCCCGACCGTGAGCCCGGGGTCGTGCGTGTTCACGTGCGGAGGTTGACGGAGATCGGCTCGAAGGCCGGACGATCCCGTGTCGGCGGATCGGGGGTCGGCTCGGGCGGGACGCCACCGGTCGAGGGCAGGAACTGCGCGAGGAACTTCCGCAGCAACGCGATCAACGCCGCCAGTTTCGACGCCAGCCTGCTGACCAGTTCGTGGTTCTCGCCGCGAACCAGGGCTGCGGCGGCACAGAGCGGGCACCACGCGCACCCGTTCGGGGTGGTCGCGGCCTCGGCGTCACCCGGCGCCGTCGAACCGGTCGCGGTATCGGGGGCGGTATGAGCCGACGCGTCGCCGGTCGCGGCGACGAACTGCTGCACCGTGCCCTCGACGCGGTCGAGCACGGCGTCGGCGAGCAACAACAACTCGGAGATCAGGGCTTCGTGGTCGTCCCTCACAGCGGCCACACCGCCGGATCCGGTACGAATCGCACCACCAGATCGGTTCCGTCGAACTCGGCATCGGAGACGGTGCACCGCCGCAGCCCCGAGGCGAGTCGCACCCGGCGTCGCATGCCGTCGGCGCCGACGACGAGGTCGTCGCCGATCCGTCCGAGTGTCAGGGACGCGGGATCGGCGAGCGGCAGGTACATGCGCATCGCGTACACCGACTCCACCCCCGTTCCCGATTCGTGCTGCACCCGGACCGGCTCGTCGGTCTCCGACGAGGGAACGAGTGCATCGCGGCGGAGCGCCGTGGCGAGCTCCTCCAGAGCTGCCAACCCTACCGGCTCCGCAGCACGGCGCTCGCACACGATCACGGGAACGTCGGTGACGGCCGCCCCGATCTCGGCGACGATCGCCTCGTGCGCGGCCCGTTGATCGGCCAGCAGCCGTGCAGCCGCACCCGAACCGCCCACCGCGGGGACGACGCCGTTGACGACGACCGCGTCGACGCGAATGCCGGACAGGGCGAGCCACGATCGCACCCGTGCGAGCTCGGCACGACCGGCGCAGTCGGGCGTCGCCACGATCACCGCGGCGCTGCGTCCGCGATCGTCGAGCAGGTCGCGTACCGCGGTGATCCCCGACAGCAACCGATCGAACAGCGCGACGAAGACACCCGCGCGGGGGTCCGGACCGGTGCCCGCCGCGACCCGGCTGTGCTGAGGCCAGATCCGTTCCAGCGAATCGGAGACCGTGCGCGGCGCGGTGAGGGTGCGCAGGGCGTCGGCGGAGGCCGGGGCGTCGACGACGACGAGAGCCCACCGTCCGCTGTCCGCGAGTCGCGCGACCTCGGCGAGCACGAGCAGTTCCTCGACGCCGGGAAGCCCGGTCAGTTCGTCGGGCTCGGGCAGGTCGAACTGGTCTGCGTGCTCGTGCGTCCCGGCGAGCGCCGCCATCGAGGCGAGGACCGCGTAGCGCGTGCGGAGCAGCTGCAGCGAGTCGATCTCGACCATGCCGAGGTTGTCCTCGACGGTGCGGATGTCCGTCGCGCCGGCGTCCCGGTTCGTGGCCGGAGGCAGGTCGAGCACGTCGCCGAGAGAGTGCGCCCGGTCGATGGACACGACGAGCACGGGTTCTCCCGCACGGGCGGTCGCGAGCGCCTCGGCCGCGGCAAGGGTCGTCTTCCCGGCGCCGCCCTTTCCGAGGAACCATCGCACGCGGGCCGGGGCGTGCCGGACGTTCAGCCCTCCACCTGCTTCTTGAGTTCCTTCAACGCGGTGTCGGTGATGACCTTCTCCGCCTTGCGCTTGAACAGACCGATCATCGGGATCGTGAGATCCACGGTGAGCTGGTAGTCGACGACCGTGGTGCCGCCGGGAGCCTCGGTCAGCACGTACGAACCGGACTGGGCCTTCTGGATCTCACCGCTCTCGAGCTCCCAGCTCACGGCACGGTTGTCGGACGCCCACTTGTACCGCAGGACGTAGGTGTCCTTGACGATGCCGGCGTCGAGGACGAAGCGCACGCGTTCGGCGCGGCCGTCGGGACGATGTTCCACGACCTCCACGGTCTTCGCCGCCGACACCCACGTCGGATAGGCATCGAAATCTGCGATGACCTCCATGACACGCTCGGCCGGCGCGTCGATGGTGATCGACCTCTTCGTCTTCTCGGCCATGTGGTGACGGCTCCCTTTCTCGGTCCCTCGGGTGTGCACCGATCAGTCCCGCCCCGAGGGTCTATCACACACCGTGGGAACAACGGTATCGGGACGACGCGCCTTCGGTGGCTTCAGTGTCGCGGCGGTTCACCTGCCGGACGACCGGCCTCGAGACGCTGCTTGACCTCGAAGGTCATCACCTTCCCTTGGACCCGGCGCGTACGGTTCATTCCCGCGAGGTCGAGACCCGCCACCCGCTCGGGCGCGACACCGGCCGGCTCGCAGTGCAGGAAGTAGTGGATCACCGCGCCGTCGAGAACCGGCTCGATCCACACCTCCATCGTTCCGTCGAGCGGACCCGACACCGTCCACCGGATGCCCTTCTCGGCTCGGTCCTCCCGCACGGTCAGTACGAGATCGGGCCACCATGCACGCCACCGATCGAGGGCCGCGACCTCCTCGGCGATGCGCTCCGGAGGCGCCGCTACGAAGGTCTGGTCCGCCACCTGAATGCTGCTCACGCAGAACAGCTTCACATATCGCGTCGGCGGCCCGTCCGGTCACCCCGCCGACGGCGTCACCGTCTCGTTCGGGGGCGCCGAGGCGTCGAGATAACCGCGCAATCTTGCGCCCAGGACGTCCCATCTCCAATCGCTGGAGACCCACTCTCGACCGGCCGCGCCCATCGCGGCGGCACGATCGGGATCGGCGAGGACACCGGACACCGCGGTCGCGACGGCTGTGACGGAGGTGCCGTCGACGACGTAGCCGGTGCGACCGTCGCGCACCGTTTCCGGGGCACCACCCGACCGGCCTGCCACGACGGGCACCCCGGTCGCGGACGCCTCGAGGTACACGATGCCCAGGCCCTCGACGTCGAGACCGCCGCCGCGGGTCCGGCACGGCATCGCGAACACGTCAGCGATGGTGTGGTGCGCGGCGAGCTCGGCCGACGGCACGGTGCCGGTGAATACGACGTGCTCCTCGACATCCGTGCGGCGCGCGAGCTCCCGCAGGCGCGACTCGTACGGTCCGCCGCCGACGATGACGAGGACGGCACCGTCGATCCGCTTCCGGATCGCGGGCAGCGCGCGGATGAGCACGTCCTGTCCCTTGCGCGGCACCAGGCGCGACAGACACAGCACGGTGGGCCGGTCGCCGAGACCGTAACGTGCCCGCAGTTCGGCGCGGGCCGCCGGATCCGGCCGGAAGACGTCGGTGTCCACCCCGGACGGCAGGTGTTCGAGACCCGCTTCGGGGCCGAATGCCGAGGCGAACCGCCCCCTCGTGTAACGACTGACGTAGGTGACGGTGTCGGTGTGCTCGCCGATCCGCCGCAGCGCCTGCCGGGCGGCGGGAAGCATCGACCATCCCACCTCGTGGCCGTGGGTGCTGGCGACGATGCGATGAGCGCCGGCGCGGCGCAGCACGGGCGCCAGCAGCGCCAACGGTGCAGCCGCTCCGAACCAGACGGTGTCGCAGTCGTGTTCGGTGAGCAGCCGCGTGGCCCGTCGCGCGACGTCGGGTGTCGGCAGCATCAGTGTCGTGGGATGACGGACGACCTCGAAGGGGACTCGTGCGTCGAACTTCACATGGCTGTCGCCGCGCCACCGCGGCGCGTAGACGACCAGGTCGTCGGACGGCAGCTGGTTCGCGAAGGCGTGCAGATAGGACTGGATGCCCCCCGGTCGGGGCGGGAAATCGTTCGTCACCAGTAGGGTCCGCGACATGGGACCACCGTAGAAGCAGCGCGACGGGAAGGCGCCGACGGGTCCCGAGCTCCGGACGGTGCCGATGGGCCCGGCCCGGACCGTCCCGGTCAGCGGATGTCGCGGATGCGCTCTCCGAGCCAGCGACCCCAACCGCCCACGAAGCCGGCGGTGTCGACGCCGAGCAGGTCTGTGAGCACGTCGTCGAGGTGTTCGTCGGTGACGGGACCCGCGGCGAGGGCGCGGTAGAGGGAGACGAGCGTGTCGTGTCCGAACTGGTCCGCGGTGTACGCGGCGATCGACCAGGAGCTCTCGTAGGCGAGCGTCGACCGGTCGCCGATGAAGTCGCCGTCGGCGGGCAGCGACGTCGGTGCACCCGACGCCCGTACCTGCCGGGTCAGCGTCGGCGCGATCCGCTGCACGTCGACCGGCCCGGTGGCGAGGCCCTCCGCGGCCGTGCGGTGGCCGACGTAGTCGGCGAAGCCCTCGAGGACCCACATCGGGGAGCCGTCCACGGTGCCGGCGCGTGCGGCGACGTGCACCGTCTCGTGCGCGAGCACGATCCGGCGGGAGGTGTCGTCCAGCCGGTCGCTCGCGGCCGGGTTGAAGACGATGCGCTGCCCGGTGGCGATCCCGCGCTCGTGGTCGACATCGTCGGAGACCGCGACGGCCGCGATGTCGTCGCCGTCGTGTCGTGGCCCGACGAGGTGCGAGAACTCTTCGTGTGAGGACGTCACGACCACCAGTGCGCGTCGCGGCCAGGAATCGCCCCAAAGGTCGTCGACAGCCTCGACCACCGACGGCAGGTCGCCTGCCAGGCCGTCGACGAAGGCGGCGTTGTCCGGGTGTCCGATCACGAGCGAGCGACCACCCTCGGTCTGCGCGGTCGCGAGGTGGAGGCTGCCGTGGTCCCAGGGCCCTCGCCAGGTGACGGTCTGCGCCCCGGCGAGATCGGGTGCGTCGTCGGCGATCCGCCAGCCCTGCGGCCGGTGGACGAACAGCACGGTCACCGGTCGCCGGGTGGGTATGTCGTCGATTCCGTCCACGGCGTACCGCAGGTGGACGCGGTGCGCCCGTACCTCGTCGGCCGCGAACCGGGCGATCGTCTCGGGCGGCAGGGGCAGCGCGGGTTCGGAGGCGAGTTCGTAGCCGAGATCGGCGAGGGGAACGGCGGAGATCGCCGCGATCCGCTCCCGTTCGGCGTCGAGGAGTTCCGGAGACGCGTCGTCGATCAACTCCGCGAGGGACCCGTCGTCGCCGGTCCGGACGGCGTGCGCCCAGTCGTCGAGCACGACCTGCAGTTCGGCCCGTACCCGGCTGTCGGCGTCGTCGGTGTCCACCGGGTCGACGGCCAGCAGCAGTCCTGCCGTGACCAGCGCGACCACGAGTCCGGCCAGGCCGAGACGTTCCCACTTGCGGGTACCGGCGGTGAAGGACGATCGCGCGGGCACCGCGTCAGTCTAGGTCGGTGTCCGAGGGTGGTCCCGTACGCCCTCGCCCACCGGCTGCGATCCCGCCTCTACCCGGTCAGTACCGCCGGGCGCTGTGGAACGGGAAGCGATCGATCGACTGCACCTTCACCGGCACACCGAAGGTCGACGCGTGCACCATGTTGCCATCGCCGACGTACATGCCGACGTGGGAGGCGTCGTCGTAGAAGATCACGAGGTCGCCGGGCTGCAGATTGTCGCGGGAGACGGGGATGCCGCCCTGCGCCTGGGCCTGACTCGACCGGGGCAGTGATTTGCCGACCTGGTTGTACGCCCACACCATGAGTCCCGAGCAGTCGAACTGGTCGGGGCCGGTCGCGCCCCACACGTACGGCGAGCCGATCCGCGACAGGGCGGCGCGGAGCGCGGCGCCGTTGCTGCCGGGGACGAGGTGCTGCAGGATCTTCTCGGCGTCGAGGCCCGGAGGGAAGGGAGTGCCGGCGAGTTCGGCCTTCTCCGCGTCGCTCAGCGCCTCGAAGGCGTTCAGGACCCCTTCGATCTGCTCCTCGAGTTCGGCCTGTCGCCGCTGGAGTTCGTCGCGGAGGGTCTGGGCCTGCTCGGCGGCGGCACGCGCCTCGTCGGCGGCATGCTGCGCGGCGACGGCCGCCTCGGCCGCAGCGGCGGTGGCCGCCCGGAAGCCCTCGACCTCACGCGAGGTCTGCTCGCCCAGGACGTCGAGCAGGACCATCTGGTCGAGCATCTGCTGGGGCGAGTCGCTCACCATGACGGCGAACAGCCGGTTGGTGCGCGCACCGCGGTAGTTGGCCCGCGCGAGCTTGTCGACGGTGGGCTTGAAGCGGGCGATCTCGGCGCGAGCGGCGCCGAGCGCGTCGTCGGCCTGGCCGGCACGCACCTCGGCCTCGTGCTGCGCAGCGACCTTCGCTTCGAGATCCGCCCCGGCGGCGTGCAACGCCTCGGTGGCCTGTTCGCTGCGACGCGACAGATCCGCGAGGTGCTCGAGGCGTGCTGCCGGGCTCTCCCCTGCGGGTTGCGCCGTCGCCGGCGCCAGGGTGAAACCGAGGACCATCATCACGAGGGCTACGACGAGCGCCGGACGGCCGGTCCGTCGCCTGTCCTGCACTCGTACGAGGTGCTTCGTCCTGTCGGAAACCACGTGGGCTCGCATCCTTTCCCAAAGGTCTCGATCAGGTTACGGAATTGCATAGGTTTGTGTCTACCTGCGAGTAGCCCTCCCACGCAGCGGCCGTTTGTGCAAGCAGTTCCTGCATCGGAAAGGACGTGCAGACACACGAGGAGGGTGGGTCCGGTACGTACCGGACCCACCCTCCTCGGGCAGTGCGTCGGCGCTGGAGCGGGGGTGCTCAGCCCGATCGGAAGCGACGGGCGCCGACCGATCAGAAGCGACGGGCGCCGACCGATCAGAAGCGACGGGCGCCGTCGATCAGAAGCGACGGGCGCCGTCGACGGGCATCGAGTTCAGCGGTGCGATCTTGACCGGCTGGCTCGAGGTGGAGGCGTGCACGATGTTGCCGCCGCCGATGTAGATGCCGGTGTGGCTGCCGCCGTAGAACGACACGACGTCCCCGGGCTGCAGAGCCGCGACGTCCACCGGGGCACCGGCGGAGGCCTGCTCGTAGCTGGTGCGCGGGACGCTCAGACCGGCTTGCTTGTAGGCCCACTGCACGAGACCCGAGCAGTCGAAGGAGCTCGGGCCGGCAGCGCCGTAGACGTAGGGGGCACCGATCTTCGACTGCGCGGCGTCGGCAGCGCGCTGGCCGACAGAGCTGAAGGGGGCGGTGAAGGAACCGGACTGAGGCGCGGGGGCGGCCTCGGGGGCCGGCGGAACGATGTTGGCGATCTCCGGCGGCACGGTCACACCGGCCGGGAGATCGAACGTTCCGACACCGGGAATGTTGATCGGCTCGGCCATCGCCGGGCCGGCCGAGACGGTGACTGCTCCGAGAGCAATGGCACCGGCGACGAGTGCGCGCCGGACGGTGCGCGTGCTGTTGTTCGAAACCACGAGGGGACGTTCTCCGTTTCTTCCGTTCACCCGCCGACCGAGTTAGCTGACGGGTTCGGGCCGGAAGATCAGCCCTACCCCTCCCCGCGAGCAGCGGAGGGGATTCACCCCGAGTACTACGTGTGGGTCCCCGGCTCACCGCTCCCGCAGACGGGAGAAGCGATTAGGCGGTAACCGTGCGGCTCCGACCCGGGGGTGGGGCGGAAACTCTCCGCTCGGTCTCGAAAAGATTACGAAACGGCATCGGTGAAGTCGACCGCCTTGCCGTGCGACCCGACCTTCTCGGCCCACCCCTGGAGGAATGCCGTCGCGGGGCAACGATCCGATAACGGCGCGGTAACGGCCACTGTCCGGCGCGCCTCCGCTCGGGAGAGGCCCGGCGCCCGTTTCACCCGAGTTCCTTCCGGAAGAACCAGGTCAGGGCACGCTGACTCATCGACCGTCGACGAGGCGATGCGCCCGATTCGCCGGATTGTCGTTCCCGGAGGCCGATCGGTCTGTTCTCCGGCCTCCGTTTACCCTTCATCGAGCCGAAAAGAACGCAGTGTGATCCTCATCTCCCCGTGCTCCGAACCCCGCTCCGAAGCCCGCTCGACGGCGTGTCGGTGACGCTTCCTAGGCTCTGCCGCATGACCTCGCCGCAACCATCCGCCCTCGGCGTGCAACTCGGTTTCGACGAGCTCGACACTCCGCTGCGCGAGACCACCTTCGTCGTCGTCGACCTCGAGACGACCGGCGGGAAGGCAGCCGAGGACGCCATCACAGAGATCGGCGCGGTGAAGATCCGCGGGGGCGAGGTGCTCGGCGAGTTCGCGACCCTCGTCGATCCGGGGCGACCCATCCCCCCGTACATCGTGCAGCTCACCGGCATCACCACCGCGATGGTCTATGCGGCGCCCAAGGTCGAGGAGGTGCTGCCCGCCTTCCTGGAATTCGCGTCCGGAGCGGTGCTCGTCGCACACAACGCCGGATTCGACGTCGGCTTCCTCGAGGCGGCCACGGCGCAGTGCGAACTCGCGTGGCCCCGCTTCCAGGTGCTGTGCACCGTCAAGCTGGCCCGCCGCGTCCTCGGACGCGACGAAGCGCCGTCGGTGAAGCTGTCCGCGCTGGCCGAACTGTTCCGGGTCTCCACCGTGCCCACCCACCGCGCCCTGGACGACGCACGCGCCACCGTGGACGTCCTGCACGCCCTCATCGAACGGGTCGGCAACCAGGGCGTCCACAGCCTCACCGAACTGCGCGACTATATGCCGGTGGTCACCGCCGAGCAGAGGGCCAAACGCGCACTCGCCGCGCATCTGCCGCGCAAACCGGGTGTCTACATGTTCCGCGGCCCGTCGGACGAGGTGCTGTACGTCGGCACGGCGGTCGACCTGCACCGGCGTGTCCGTACCTATTTCACGGGCTCCGAGACGCGACCGCGGTTGCGCGAGATGGTCGCGCTCACCACACGCATCGATCACGTCGAATGCGCCCACGGGCTCGAGGCCGGCGTCCGCGAACTCCGGTTGATCGCGGCCCACACCCCTCCCTACAACCGCCGGTCGAAATATCCGATGCGCGGTTGGTGGATCATCCTCACCGACGAGGCGTTCCCGCGCCTCGCCGTGAGCCGCACCCCCGGACCCGACTCGGTCGGCCCGTTCTCGGTGCGCGCCGACGCCGCGGATGTCGCGGCACTGCTCGCGGAGATGTGCGGTCTGCGCACGTGCACGCGCAGGATCGGCCGTACGGCCCGCCACGGCGACCGCTGCCCGCCCGTCGCGGTCGGGGGCTGCGCCGCAGCCGCCTTCGGGGTCCAGGACGCCTCCGCCTACGCAGCCCAGGTCGAGCGTGCGCGCGCGGTCGTCCGCGGAACCGCCGACGACGCCGTCGAATCGGCGCAGCAGCGACTCGACGCCCTCGTGCGCGACCAGCTGTTCGAGAACGCCGCCCGCCTCCGCGACCGCCTCGCCGCCGCCCTCGTCGCGCTGCGGCGCACGCAACGCCTCGCGGCGCTGGCGGCCGTCGACGAACTCGTCGCCGCGCGACCGCGGGCCGAGGGCGGGTGGGAGTTCGCCGTCGTGCGCGCCGGTCGTCTCGCGTCCGCCGGAGTGGCACCGCGCGGTGTGCGCCCGATGCCCGTCGTCGAGGCGATCGTCGCCGCGGCCGAGACGGTGCGGCCGTCACCCGGCCCGCTCCGGGGCGCGTCCCCGGAGGAGATCGGTCTGGTCGCACGTTGGCTCGACGGCGAGGGCATCCGCATCGTCCGGGCGAGCGAGGGCTGGTGCGAACCGACACGGGGTGCGGGCCGGTGGAGCACGTGGGCCGAGCTCGCCCGCGACGCCCGCGCGGTCCGCAGGCTCCTCTCCGCCGACGACCCGCACCGCTTAGGCTGATGCAATCCCCGAGGAAGGTTGAAGGAGACCCCATGATCAACGCGATCGTCCTGATCGATGCCGAGGCGAACCGTATCCCCGAAACCGCGCAAGCGGTGGCCGACCTCGACGGTGTCGACACGGTGTACTCCTGCGCGGGCGACGTCGACCTCGTGGCCGTGGTCCGGGTCCGCGACCACGAGAAGATCGCGGAGGTCGTCACCCGGGGCATCAACAAGATCGACGGCGTGACGAAGACCGTCACCCACATCGCATTCCAGTCGTACTCGAGCGCCGACGTCGAGGCCGGTTTCTCGATCGGGAACTGACACCCCGCAGCACCACCGACGACCGCCGGGCCCGCACCGATGCAGTGCGGGCCCGTCGTTCGTGTGTCCTTACTCTTCTCCGGTCATTTCTGTCCGGAACCGGCACCCAGCCGCGTGGTGACCTCGGCCCACTGCTCCAGGACGGCCGTGGCCCGGCCGCTGTCGATCGCCTCTGCCGCCGTCTCGAGCCCGGCCGTGAGGGCATCCTCGAGAACGCCGTCGACGCCCCGGAAAGCCGCGATTGCCCCGGCGGCGTTGAGGAGCACGGCATCGCGCACCGGCCCTGTCTCCCCCGCCAGCATCGCCCGCGCGATCGCCGCGTTCTCCGTGGCGTCACCTCCGCGGAGTGCCTCGAGCGGAACCCGTTCGATACCGAGATCGCGCGGATCGAGCGTCACGACCCGGACCTCGCCGCCGTGGACGACGTGCACGCGCGAGGTCGTGGAGGTGGTCAGTTCGTCGAGACCGTCGTCGCCTCGGACGACGAGCGCCGAATTGCCGCGCTGCGCGAGCACACCGGCGACGGTCGGGACGAGCGGTTCGAAGGCGCACCCGATCAGGCCGGCGCTCGGGCGGGCCGGATTGGTGAGCGGGCCGAGGACGTTGAAGACCGTCGGGATGCCGATCTGCTTGCGCGGTGCGGCCGCGAAACGCAGCGCCGGGTGGTAGACCGGCGCGAAGCAGAATCCGATCCCGGCCTCGGCGACCGAGCGGGCCACCTCGTCGGGTCCGAGATCGATGTGCACTCCGAGCGCTTCGAGCACGTCGGCGCCGCCGCTCTTGGACGAGGCGGCGCGGTTGCCGTGTTTGACCACGCGGATACCCGCTGCGGCGACGACCAGCGAGGCCATCGTGGAGATGTTGACGGTGTTCGCCCGGTCGCCACCGGTGCCCACGACGTCGACCACGTCACCGTCGACCGGGACCAACCGGGCGTAGTCGAGCATCGTGTCGGCGAGTGCCCGCACCTCCTCGGGTGTCTCGCCCTTCATCTTCAGAGCGACACCGAAGGCCGCGATCTGAGCGGGAGTGGCGTTGTCGGAGAAGATCTCGCTCATCGCCCATCGCGCCTCCGCGGCGGACAGGTTCTGCCCGGCCGTGAGCACTCCCAGGACGGAGGGCCAGTTCTGCGTCACCTCGTCCGCGTCTCGCGTCGCGTTCATCGCACCTGCCCTCGCCGCATCTCGCTCCTCACCGGGCACCGGCGTGCCCTCCGACCGGTCAGCTTAGCCAGCGGAATCCTGCGGTTGCAGAGCGTCCCATCCCAGGGCCGTTCCACCGAGCCGCTGGGCAAGCGAGGCCATGCGCGACTTCTCCTGCGCACAGTGCAGTGCATCGAGGACCTGCACGCGCTGCAGGATCACCGAGGCGCCCGCGACGGCCGCGGCTGAGACGTTCCCGTCGCCGGTCCCGGCCACGACGTAGCCGTCCTGCCCGGCCAGTTCCGCCGCCCGGTCCACCCTGTCGGCGGGCAGGGCGAGGTGGTGCCGCAGAACCGCCTCGTCCTCGGCCTGCCACACAGGTGTCGCCTCGGCGGCACGCTCGAGCGCCGTCGAACACGCCTCCGCGTCGTCGAAGGACGAGACGACCACGACCAGGTCGGGCCGGTTCGCGTCGAGCGGTTCGCTGCGCCGACCGATCAGGGACCGCAGCCACCCCCGAACACCCTTTCCGGTACTCATGTCACCACGATCGCACGTGACCTCCGCGACCCTCCGAAATGTCCCGTGTGACACCCCTCCGAGCACCCGCCACCGAGTGCCCACCTGGAGAAATACAGGTCCGGCACCTGCACGGACGCGCCGATTTCGGCCCCGATTGCCCAAGACGTACTACGACGGGTCATACTAGCCAGCGTGACGAGCGCAGTAGGGACTTCAGGATCTGCAATCACACAGCGCGTGCACTCGTTGAACCGGCCCAACCTGGTCAGCGTCGGCACCATCGTGTGGTTGTCCAGTGAGCTCATGTTTTTCGCAGGGCTCTTCGCCATGTACTTCGTGGCACGGGCACAGGCCCCGGAGGGCATGTGGCCGCCCCCGCCCACCCACTTGAACCTGTGGTTGGCGGTACCGATCACCATGGTGCTGATCGCTTCTTCCTTCACCTGCCAGCTGGGCGTCTTCGCCGCCGAGCGCGGCGACGTCTTCGGCCTGCGACGGTGGTACATCATCACCCTCGGCATGGGCACCTTCTTCGTGCTCGGTCAGGGCTACGAGTACATCACCCTGGTGAAGGACGGCACGACCATCCCCGGCAGCGTGTACGGCTCGGTGTTCTACATGACCACCGGTTTCCACGGCCTGCACGTCATCGGCGGCCTCATCGCATTCGTGTTCCTGCTGTTCCGCACGAAGGTCAGCAAGTTCACGCCTGCGCAGGCCACTGCGGCCATCGTCGTTTCGTATTACTGGCACTTCGTCGACATCGTTTGGATCGCGCTGTTTGCCACGATTTATTTCATCCGTTAGCCAGCTGAACGCCCAGGCAGCCCCCTGACGTCCAGTCCGTCCCGACATAAAAAAAGGGATACAGATGAGTTCATCCCCACCTCTCGCCTCCGAGGGTGACATGCCCGGTCGATCCTCTGCAGCCGATGCTGCGAAGTCCCGCCGCCAGCGCAAGATGCGCCGGCGCGTCACCGGAGCGTTGGTCCTTGCGCTCGGTCTCCTCAGCGCAGGCTTCATCGCCTCCGCGCTGACACCTGCCCCGCAGGTGGCTACAGCGCAGGACGACCAGAGCGCTCTGATCCGCGAGGGTCAGCAGCTCTACGAGACCTCCTGCGTGACCTGCCACGGTGTCAATCTTCAGGGCGTCCAGGACCGCGGTCCCAGCCTCATCGGTGTCGGCGAGGCCGCCGTCTACTTCCAGGTCTCCTCGGGCCGCATGCCGATGATGCGCAACGAGGCCCAGGCCCTCCGCAAGGACCCGAAGTTCGACGCTGCGCAGACCGACGCGCTCGGCGCGTACATCCAGGCCAACGGTGGAGGCCCGACGGTCATCCGCGACGAGAACGGCGAGATCGCCCAGTCGTCACTGCGCGGCAACGACATCGGACGCGGTTCGGAGCTCTTCCGCCAGAACTGCGCGTCCTGCCACAACTTCACCGGACGCGGCGGCGCGCTCTCGTCCGGCAAGTTCGCACCGAACCTGGATCCGGCCAACGAGCAGCAGATCTACACCGCGATGCTCACCGGCCCCCAGAACATGCCGAAGTTCTCCGATCGTCAGCTGACGGTCGAGGAGAAGAAGGACATCATCGCGTACATCAAGTCCGCCAGTGAGACGAGAGACCCGGGTGGCTACGGGCTCGGCGGCTTCGGCCCCGGTGCCGAAGGGCCGACCATGTGGGTCGTCGGCATGGTCGCCGTCGTCGGCGCTGCACTGTGGATCGGAGCAAGGTCATGAGTGGCGGCGAAACGCCGAACAAGCACACGGTCGAAGATCTCGACCGGATGAGCCGGGACGATCTCGTCACGCTCGGCACGAACCTCGACGGCGTCGACGTCGCGTTCCGCAAGGATCGCTGGCCCGTCGAAGGCACGCGTGCCGAGAAGCGGGCCGAGCGCAACGTCGCATTCTGGTTCGCCCTCGCGGGCATCGCGGGTGTCGCGTTCATCGCGATCTACCTGTTCTGGCCGTGGGAGTACCAGGGCATCGGCGACGAGAACTACGGCTGGTACAGCCTCTACACCCCGATGCTCGGACTGACCCTGGGTCTGTCCATCCTCGGCATCGGCGTGGGCGCGGTGCAGTTCACCAAGAAGTTCATCCCCGAGGAGGTGTCGATCCAGGATCGGCACGACGGCGGCTCGCCCGAGGTCGATCGCAAGACGATCGTCGCCGAGCTCTCCGACTCGCTCGAGACGTCCACCCTGCCGCGCCGTAAGCTGATCAAGCGCACCGCGATCTTCGGTGGTGGCGCGCTCGGCCTCGGTCTGATCATGCCGCTCGGCGGCCTGATCAAGAATCCGTGGGCCGAGGGTGACCAGTCGTCGCTGTGGGTGTCGGGCTGGACTCCGCGCTACCCCGGCGAGACCATCTACCTGCGTCGCGACACCGGCCGCCCCCAGGACATCGTCCTGGTGCGCCCGGAGGACCTCGACGCCGGCGGTATGGAGACGGTGTTCCCGTTCCGCGAGTCCGATCGCGGTGACGACCACGCTCTGCTGCAGAGCCTGCGCGGCATCCGCAACGCCGTCATGCTCATCCGCCTGCGCACCGAGGACACCGAGCGTGTCGTCAAGCGCAAGGGCCAGGAGAGCTTCAACTACGGCGACTACTTCGCGTACTCGAAGATCTGCACGCACCTCGGCTGCCCGACCTCGCTCTACGAGCAGCAGACGCACCGCATCCTGTGCCCGTGCCACCAGTCGCAGTTCGATGCGCTGGAGTACGGCAAGCCGATTTTCGGTCCCGCTGCTCGCGCACTGCCGCAGCTTCCGATTACAGTGAACGAAGAGGGCTTCCTGGTCGCCAACGGTGACTTCATCGAGGCACTCGGCCCGGCATTCTGGGAGCGTCGCCCGTGAGTACTGCAACCCCGTCCCGCGCCGCACAGATCGGCGAGAATCTCGATTCTCGCTACCACCTGTCCGCGGGCATCCGCCGCCAGATCAACAAGGTGTTCCCCACCCACTGGTCCTTCCTCCTGGGTGAGATCGCGCTCTACAGCTTCGTCATCCTGTTGATCTCGGGTATCTTCCTCACCCTGTTCTTCGACCCCTCGATGGCGCACGTCATCTACGAGGGCGTCTACACGCCGCTGCGCGGTGTGGGTATGTCCCGCGCCTACGAGACGACCCTGAACCTCTCCTTCGAGGTCCGCGGTGGTCTGTTCGTGCGACAGATCCACCACTGGGCAGCACTGATGTTCGCAGCGTCGATCGTCGTCCACCTGCTGCGCGTGTTCTTCACCGGTGCGTTCCGGCGTCCGCGTGAGGCCAACTGGGTGATCGGCTCGCTGCTGCTCATCCTGGCGATGTTCGAAGGCTTCTTCGGTTACTCCCTCCCCGACGACCTGCTCTCGGGCACCGGCCTCCGCGCCGCGTTCTCGGGCATCACGCTCTCGATCCCGATCATCGGTTCGTGGATGCACTGGGCGATCTTCGGTGGCGACTTCCCGGGTGAGCTGATCATCCCGCGCTTCTACGTCCTGCACGTGCTGCTCGTCCCGGGCATCATCCTGGCCCTGATCGCCGCGCACCTCGCGCTGGTCTGGTACCAGAAGCACACGCAGTTCCCCGGCCCCGGCCGCACGGAGCAGAACGTCGTCGGCGTTCGTATCCTCCCGGTCTTCGCCGTCAAGTCGGGTGCTTTCTTCGCGATGACCTTCGCGGTGCTCGCCCTGATGTCCGGCCTGCTGCAGATCAACCCGGTCTGGAACATCGGCCCGTACAACCCGTCGCAGGTGTCCGCCGGCTCGCAGCCCGACATCTACATGATGTGGACGGACGGCATGGCCCGTATCTGGCCCGCCTGGGAGCTGTACCTGTTCGGCCGGTACACGATCCCGCAGCCGTTCTGGATCGCGCTGATCATGGGCCTGGTGTTCGTCGTGCTCACGGTCTACCCGTGGATCGAGAAGAAGTTCACGAAGGACGACGCACACCACAACCTGCTGCAGCGTCCGCGCGACGTGCCGGTCCGCACCGGCATCGGGTTCATGGCCCTGGCGTTCTACGCCGTCGCCACGATCATGTGTGTCAACGACATCATCGCGTACAAGTTCGACATCTCGATCAACGCGACGACCTGGATGGGCCGCATCGGTCTCGTCCTGCTCCCGCCGCTCGCCTACTACATCGCGTACCGGTTCTGCCTGGGTCTGCAGCGCAGCGACCGTCAGGTGCTCGAGCACGGCATCGAGACGGGCATCGTCCGTCGCCTGCCGACCGGCGAGTACATCGAGATCCACCAGCCGCTCGGCCCGGTGGACGAGCACGGCCACCCGATCCCGCTGGAGTACCAGGCCGCCCCGGTTCCGAAGCGGATGAACAAGCTCGGCACCGCCGGCAAGCCCGGCTCCGGCAGCTGGTGGAGCCCGGACCCGGCCGACGAGGCCGCCGCTCTCGAGGCCGCCCACCACGAGGCCGAGCTCGAGCTGCGGAACACGCTCCGCGAGTACCAGGAGCGCGTCCACGGCAACGGAGACGGCGCAGCCCAGCTGCCCGACAAGTCGCAGCACTGATCCGCATCAGCGGCTCGTAACGGGGCCCCGGACCATCACGGTCCGGGGCCCCGTTCGTCGTTGGGGGGTTCTCCCATCCCCCACCGGATATCGTCCGGAGCGTACGTCTTGACCTTGACACTCTGACAAGCGCTCGAATGGGTCGTGAAGGAGGTGCCTCCCATGCGCACACATCAGGACCCGTCCACCCGCCTCGTCGAGGCCCTGTCCACCCGCCTCGTCGAGGCCCTGTCCACCCGCCTCGTCGAGGCCCTGTCCGCCGACGACGCCTCCGTGCGTCTGCGCGCCGCACTCGAGTCGGGTACCGCACCCGATCCCGAAACGGTGACCGCTCTCGTCGACCGGTGCGCGGTGGAGCCGGACTTCTTCGTCCGCGACATGCTGACCTGGGCGCTGTGCCGTCTGCCGGCCGGGGTGACCGTGCCGCGTCTGCTCGCCGAGCTCGGTTCGGATGTCTCACAGGCACGCAGTCAGGCCCTGCACACGTTGTCGAAGATCGGCGATCCCGTCGCATGGCCGAAGGTTTCGGGGATGCTCCACGACGAGCACGACGAGGTGGCACGCAGCGCGTGGCGCGCGGCGGTCGCTCTCGTGCCACCGGGCTCGGAAAGCGGCCTCGCTGCGGCTCTCGGCGCCGAACTGGGCCGCGGCGACCGCGACCTACAACTGAGCCTCGGTCGCGCTCTCGCGGCACTCGACGAGGCCGCGGCGCCGGTCCTGGACACGGCGATGAACAGCCCCGACCCGCGCGTCCGCGCTCACGCGGAGGCCACCGAACGGATCCGCGTCGACCCCGACAGCGCGTTCGTCCTCTCTGTGGAGTCGGCGAAACGCGTCGCCGCACTCGGCGCGGACGGTATCCGGGAGTGAGCCGGTGCTGATCGGTGAGGTCTCGCGGCGCTCCGGTGTCAGCAGCCGCATGCTGCGGCACTACGACCGCCTGGGGCTGGTCACGCCGACTGGCCGTACCTCGGGCGGCTACCGCGAGTACACCGAGGACGACCTCAGGAGGCTCTTCCACGTGGAGAGTCTCCGGAGTCTCGGCCTGTCTCTGAACGAGGTCGGACGTGCGCTGGGGGAACCGGATTTCGCTCCGGCGGATCTGGTGCAGGAGCTGATCCGGCACACGCGCGAACGGATCGCCGCCGAGACCGAACTCCTCGCTCGTCTCGAAGGCGTCGACTCGGCCTCCCCCAGCGGCTGGGACGACGTCCTGCGCCTCGTCGCGCTGTTGCGCGCGTTCGAATCCGATTCCGGCTCCCGCCGCCAGCAGGCGATCCTGTCCCAGGACGAGGACACGACGCTGCCGGTCGCAGCGCTGGTCCGGGCGGCGCTGTCAGAGGAGGATCCGTTCGTCGCCGGCGCGCTGCGCTGGTCGCTCGCCCGAGCAGCGGAGGCATTCGACGCTGCGCTGCCGGCACTCGCGGAGGGCCTTCACTCCGACGAGGTGCCGGTGCGGCGACGGGCGATCGCGACACTCGCGGAACTCCGTGTGCCCGAATCGACGAGGCTCCTGGAGGGGGCCCTCGACGACGCCGATCCCAAAGCACGTTCCACGGCGGCTCTGACGCTCGGGGCGCGAGGGGTGGACGTGGCCGTCCCCGTGCTCGTAGAGATGATCGTGGAGGGCCGGTCGGACGTCGAGGCCGCCGAGGTACTCGGCCTGCTCGCAGATCGGCCGCTGTCGTCCGCCGAGATCGTGCGGTTGCTGCAGCACGCGCTCGGCGGCTCGGACGATGCCGGTGTCCGGCTACGTCTCACGCAGGCACTCGCGGAGATCCCCGGGTCGGCCGCCGACGACGCGCTCGAGGCTCTGACCGACGATCCGAATCGTACGGTTGCAGCGACCGCGAGGGTCGTCCTCACCACGCGTCGGGCTCCCTGAAGAACTGAACCTCGAGAACGACGACGGAAACGACGACGGAAACGACGCAGGCGCCGCACCCGAAGGTGCGGCGCCCGTGTGGTCGAGGGTACCGGCTCAGTGCTTCTCGGGTCCGATGTGGTACTCGAACACCAGGCCGGCTGCTGCCGCGATGATGAGCGCGACCGCGAGGACGATCATCCACGGCTGGTAGAAGGCCAGTGCGATGGCGGCGAACGCTGCTGCGCCGGCGAGCAGGATCGGCCAATAGCTACCCGCACTGAAGAAACCGAGGTCGCCCGCGCCGTCGCTGATCTCGGCGTCCTCGTAGTCCTCGGGACGGGTGTCGAGACGACGAGCAACGAAGCGGAAGTACGTTCCGACGATCAGGGTCAGACCGGCGGAGAGGACGATGGCCGTGAGGCCGGCCCATTCGATGCCCTTGTCCGAGAGCCCGGTGAACACGCCGTACACGATGGCGACGAGCACGAAGAACACCGTCACGACCTCGAAGAGCTTGGCTTCGATCTTCATATCAGCACTTGTCCTTGTCGGAGGGGGTGGCCGTCACTCGCCTGCGGCGACGGTCGCCGACCGATCCGTGCGGTCGGTCTTGAACGGAGTCGTCGAGGTCGCGATCGGGCTCTGGCCGATGGCTTCGAGCGCACGAGCGTTCGACAGGCCTTCGCCGCCGTCCTCGACCGGCTTGCGGAGCTCGATGTACCGGGCGAAGTCCTCCGGGCTGACCGCGCGGACCTCGAAGTTCATCATCGCGTGGTAGGTGCCGCACATCTCGGCGCAGCGGCCCACGAACGCGCCCTCACGCTCGATCTCGGAGATCTGGAAGACCGGATCGGAGTTGTTCTCACGCGGGTTCGGGTTCACGTCGCGCTTGAACAGGAACTCCGGCACCCAGAAGGCGTGGATGACGTCGGAGGACGCCAGCTGGAACTCGATGCGCTTCCCGGTGGGAAGAACGAGCACCGGAATCTCTTCGCTGGTGCCGATCGTCTCGATCTTGTCGTAGTGCAGGTAGGACAGGTCCTCGGCGGGCTTGCCGTGGATCGCTCCCGGAGCCTCGTGCTCCTCACCCGATTCACCGTGCGCGGTGGACGGGTCGAACGGCTCCTGTGCGACTGCCGCCTCGGCGACCTCGTCGATACCGTTGTAAGGGGCCGTGCCGTCCTGCAGATCGATCGTCCGGTAGCCGAACTTCCAGTTCCACTGGAACGCCGTCACGTCGACCACGACGTTCGGGTTGTCTTCCTTCTCCAGGACGTAGTTCTGCACCACGACCGTGAAGTAGAAGAGGACACACACGGCGACGAACGGCGCCGCGGTGTAAGCCAGCTCGAGCGGCACGTTGTATGCCGTCTGACGCGGGAACTCCGGATCGTCCTTCCGACGCCGGTAGGCAATGATCACCCAGAAGGTGAGTGCCCACACGAGAATTCCCATGACGAGGGCGGCGACAACCGACCACGTCCACAGTTCACGCATACGCTCGGCCTGAGGAGTGATGCCCTCCGGCCAGCCGAAACGAAGGATTTCTTCGCTCGAGCACCCGGTCAGCACCAAGGCTGCAATGCCGAGTGATGCTGCGAGCCCGAACCGCCGAAGGATCCGACCTTGCGCCACGTTCACGCCTTCCTGATCGCCGCAATTCCACTAGGGCACACCCGGAGGGCCGGCCCAATTACTACGCAGCGTAGACCAAACCCGGGCGCTATCCATCGCCGGGGCACGAAGAAAGTGTCGGACTGGGCGTTTCGACCGGAAGACCCGGCTCGTGACGTCGGTTTTCTCCTGTCGGGCGAGTGATCGTCGGTGGCGTCCGGGCGCGGCTGCCCGATGTCGACCGTCTGCGGCATACTTCGGTAGAACCAACGCCGGACCCCGAGTGGTAGTTCCCGGTGTCATGCGCGGTGCGGTGTCCCGCGCTGGGCACCCACCGGGGTTCTTCGCGACACCCCCGACCGGAATGAGGTAACCCACGCGTGTGCGGATTGCTCGGGTTTCTGACCACTGACGGCACCAGCGACGACGCCGTCGCGAAGGTGGACTCCGCGATGCACTGCCTGCGCCATCGCGGCCCCGACGAGCACGGCACCTGGCACGACGCCGACCTCGTCTTCGGATTCAACCGGTTGTCGATCATCGACATCGCGCACTCGCACCAGCCGCTGCGCTGGGGCCCGCCGGAGCAGCCCGACCGCTACGCGCTGACCTTCAACGGTGAGATCTACAACTATCTCGAACTGCGCAAGGAGCTCACCGAGACGTTCGGTACCTCCTTCGCGACCGAGGGCGACAGCGAGGCGATCGTCGCGGCCTACCACCACTGGGGAGTGCGCGCGGTCCAGCGCCTGCGGGGTATGTTCGCCTTCGCGATCTGGGACACGCACACCCGCGAGCTGTTCGTCGCCCGCGACCCGTTCGGCATCAAGCCGCTGTTCCTCGCGACCGGCACCGGCGGTACCGCCTTCGGCAGCGAGAAGAAGAGTCTGCTGGAGCTCGCCGACGTGATCGGCATCGACACCGAGCTCGATCCTCGTGCGATCGAGCACTACACGGTGCTGCAGTACGTTCCCGAGCCCGAGACGCTGCACCGGCGGATCCGCCGCCTCGAGTCGGGCTGCTACGCGCGTATCACGCCCGGCGCCGAGCCGGAGATCACGCGATACTTCCATCCCACCTTCCCGGTCCGGCCGTTCGCGGCGGGCCGCGAACAGGATCGTTACCGCGAGATCGCCGAGGCCCTCGAGGACTCGGTGGCCAAGCACATGCGCGCCGACGTGACCGTCGGGTCGTTCCTCTCGGGTGGCATCGATTCGACGGCCATCGCCGCGCTGGCGATGCGCCACAACCCGAAGCTCATCACCTTCACCGCGGGTTTCGAGCGGGAGGGTTACTCCGAGGTCGACGTCGCTGCAGAGTCGGCGGCCGCGATCGGTGCCCGGCACGTGGTGCGGGTGGTCTCCCCCAGCGAGTTCGCCGCGGCGATCCCCGAGATCATCTGGTACCTCGACGACCCTGTGGCCGACCCGGCGCTCGTGCCGCTGTGGTTCATCGCCCGGGAGGCCCGCAAGCACGTCAAGGTCGTGCTGTCGGGTGAGGGCGCCGACGAGCTGTTCGGCGGTTACACGATCTACCGCGAGCCGCTGTCGCTGCGTCCGTTCGAGTTCCTGCCGCCGGCGCTGCGCCGGGCTGCCGGGAAGCTTTCGGAGCGCATCCCCGAGGGCACCCGAGGCAAGAGCCTGCTGCACCGTGGCTCGATGACGCTCGAGGAGCGCTACTACGGCAACGCCCGCAGCTTCAACGACGCGCAGCTGCGCTCGGTGCTGCGCGACTTCCGTCCGGAATGGACGCACCAGGACGTCACCGCCCCGATCTACGCGCAGTCTGCCGGCTGGGATCCGGTGGCACGGATGCAGCATCTCGACCTGTTCACGTGGCTGCGCGGCGACATCCTCGTCAAGGCCGACAAGATGACGATGGCCAACTCGCTCGAGCTGCGCGTGCCGTTCCTGGACTCCGAGGTGTTCCGGGTGGCGTCGCAGGTTCCGCTGGACCAGAAGATCACGAAACAGACGACGAAGTATGCGCTGCGGCAGGCGCTGGAGGGCATCGTCCCGCCACACGTGCTGCACCGCGCGAAGCTGGGCTTCCCGGTGCCGCTGCGGCACTGGCTGGCCGGCACGGAGCTGTTCGACTGGGCGCACGAGGTGATCGCCGAGTCGCAGACCGATCACCTGCTCGACAAGGGCGCGGTGGCGAAGATGCTCGACGAGCACCGGACCGGCCCGATCGATCACAGCCGTCGTCTGTGGACGGTGCTGTGCTTCATGGTCTGGCACGGCATCTTCGTGGAGAAGCGCATCGTGCCGCAGATCCAGGAGCCGGCCTACCCGGTCGAGATCTGATCACCCGACCCGTACGCGACGGCCGCGAACATCCCCGGGGATGTTCGCGGCCGTCGCGTTTCCAGGATCGGGTGTTCCGCCGCTCAGGCGCCGAGAATCGCGCCGATCTCGTCGGCGGCGGCGGTGCCGTAGGCGTCGGCGAGACGCTTGAGGGCGTCGGTGCGGTCGAAGTTCCACTCCTGCGTGCCGGTGGTCTCGAGGACGTGCACCGCGACCAGCGAGCCCAGCTGCGCGGCCCGTTCGATGCTCAGACCGGAGCGGTGTCCGAGCAGGAAGCCGGCGCGGAAGGCGTCGCCCACACCGGTGGGGTCGACCTTTGCGCGCTCGGGCACCACACCGACCTGCACCTGGTTGCCGTCGCGGTCGACGATCGTCGCGCCGTCACCGCCGAGGGTGGTGATGCGCATGCCGACCTTCGCCTGCACCTCGTCCTCGGTGAGACCGGTCTTCTGCAGCAGCAGTCCCCACTCGTACTCGTTGGTGAACAGGTACTCGGCGCCGTCGATGAGCTGCTCGGCCTGCTGCCCGTCCAGGCGGGCGAGCTGCTGGGACGGGTCGGCGACGAACGGGACGCCGAGCCGGCGGCACTCCTCGGTGTGCCGGATCATCGCGTCGGGATCGTTGGCGCCGACGAGCACGAGGTCGACGCTGTGCTTGCTCACCACGTCGGCGATGGAGATCTCGCGGGCCTCGGACATCGCACCGGGGTAGAACGAGGCGATCTGCGCCATGTCCAGGTCGGTAGTGCACACGAAGCGGGCGGTGTGGGCGGTCTGCGAGATCCGCACCGACGAGCAGTCGACCCCGTGGTCCTCGAGCCAGGTGCGGTACTCGGTGAAGTCGGCGCCGACGGCGCCGACGAGCACCGGCGTTCCGCCCAGGACACCCATCGCGAAGGCGATGTTGCCGCCCACTCCGCCGCGCCGGACGACGAGGTCATCGACGAGGAAGCTCAGGGAGATGTGCGCGAGCTGGTCGGCGAGCAGCTGCTCGGCGAACCGGCCGGGAAAGCGCATGAGGTGGTCGGTGGCGATGGAGCCGGTCACGGCGATAGTCACGTGGCTGAGCCTTTCCGCGGATGTCGATGGTGTGGCTGCTCACACGGAGAGCCGGAGCGGTCCCACGGTACTACCGCGGAAACGACGGAACCCCGGCGCCGTGAAGCGCCGGGGTTCCGAGGTGCGTTCTCGGTTCAGTTGAACGAGTCGCCGCAGGCGCACGACCCCGTGGCATTCGGGTTGTCGATGGTGAAGCCCTGCTTCTCGATGGTGTCGACGAAGTCGATCGACGCACCCTCGACGTACGGCGCGCTCATCCGGTCGACGGCGAGCGTCACACCGGCGAATTCTTTCGTGAGGTCGCCGTCCAGCGTGCGGTCGTCGAAGAACAGCTGGTACCGCAGACCGGCACAGCCTCCGGGCTGCACGGCGATACGCAGTGCGAGGTCGTCGCGGCCCTCCTGATCGAGCAGTGCCTTCGCCTTCGCAGCGGCGGCCTCGGTCAGGATGACGCCGTGAGTATCGGTCTCTTGCTGCACAGTCATGGGCGCTCCCTGTCGTTCGTGTCGAAACCCGATGGTTCAACGGTACCGCGCCGGAATCTATTCCTCGTGGACGAGTTGCGCCGAGCGTGGTATGGCGTGCGGAATTTCCCGCTTCTCTCCACTATCCCATAGCCTGGTGGTGTGAAGTTGCTACGCCGCGGTGGTTCCGACGACTCCGCCGATCACCAGGTTCCTGCGACCGAGGACTCCCCGGCCGCGACTCCCGACGATTCCGCGTCCGCGAAGGCGACGACCGGTAAGGGGCGTCCGACGCCCAAACGGCGCGACGCCGAGAACCGTCGTCGCGGTCCCGTCGCCCCCGCTCCCCTGACTGCGAAGGAAGCCCGCGAGCGCCGCAAGGCCGCACGCAAGTCGCAGAGCAAGGAAGAGCGCAAGGCGGCCGCCGCGCAGCGTCGCGCCGACGCGTCCGAGCGTCGCAACCGGATGCTCGCGGGCGAGGAGAAGTACCTGCTCCCCCGCGACCGCGGCCCGGTGCGCGCCTACGTGCGCGACATCGTCGACAGCCGGCGCAATCTCGTCGGCCTGTTCATGCCGCTCGCGCTCGTGCTCATCATGTCGATGTTCCTCGGGCCGGTGGTGCAGCAGTACGTCACGCTCGCGATGTTCGTGATGATGTTCCTGATGATCATCGAGGGCATCTATCTCGGGCGAATGGTCAACAAGAAGGTGCGCGAGCGCTTCCCCGATTCGACCGACGGTGGCTTCGGCCTCGGCTGGTACGCCTTCGTGCGCGCCTCCCAGATCAAGAAGCTGCGTGCACCGCTCCCCCGGGTCGGCCCGGGGGACGCCGTCTGACCTCCCGGCGACCTCAGTTGTGAGGCGCCCCGCACACCACCGGCGGTAGCTGCCGGATCTCGGCCGCGGCCTGCACGTCCTGCGACATGCGGTGCCGCGGCCGAGTCGTCCGTGCGGGGCGCTCCCAGTGGAGCCGCCAGGGCGCGCGCCGGACCCAGGCCGGCGCGGTGGCGGTCCGCCGGCGGAGCACCTCGAGACCGATGACCAGGGTGGACAGGACCAGGACGGCGACTGTGAGTTCGATCATGTCTCGATCCTCCGACCGAATCCGATCGCCGAGAAGTGGCAGTGATGACGCATAGCATCGGATTTCTGCCAGAGCGGGCGGTTGATAGCGTTCTCGCGTGAAGATCCGTCCGAGAGGTGACCTGTGACCAGCGGTTCCGATTCCCCCGCCGACGTCGAGTTCCCGCGCGTCGACCTACCCGATCTCGAAGCACGCGTCGCCGCCGAGGAACGCCAGCGGGATCTGACGAAACCCGCCCGCTCACTCGGACGGCTCGAGGAACTCGGGTGCTGGGTCGCAGCCTGTCAGGGCGAGGTCCCGCCCCATCCCTTCCGCCGACCGCGGGTCGTGGTCTTCGCAGGTGACCACGGCGTCGCGCGCAACGGGGTCTCGGCCTATCCGCCGGAGGTCACCGCGCAGATGGTGGCGAACCTGTCCGCGGGTGGCGCCGCCGTGAACGTGCTCGCCGCCGCCGCGGGCGCAGGAGTGCGGGTCGTCGACATGGCAGTCGAGAGCGACACCTCCCCCGAGGTGTCCGAGTTCAAGATCCGTCGCTCGAGCGGCAGCATCGACCGCGAGAACGCGCTCACGCACGACGAGACGGTCCGCGCGATCGAGGCCGGCCGGGCGCTCGCCGACCGCGAGGTCGACGAAGGCGCCGATCTCCTCGTCGCGGGCGATATGGGGATCGGGAACACCACTCCTGCAACCGTTCTCATCGCCATCCTCACCTCCACCGAACCCGTGGCCGCGGTCGGCCGCGGCACCGGCGTCGACGACGCGGGGTGGATGCGCAAGGTCACCGCGATCCGCGACGCCATGTGGCGGGCGCGGCCCCACGTACGCAATCCCGTCGCCCTGCTGCGCACCGCCGGTGGCGCGGACTTCGCTGCGATGGCGGGATTCCTCGCGCAGGCCGCGGTCCGCCGGACGCCGGTGATCCTCGACGGCGTCGTCGTCACCGCTGCTGCGATGGTCGCCGAGGAACTCGCACCCGGCGCGGCACGCTGGTGGGTGTCCGGTCACCGGTCGGCCGAACCCGCCCACACCATCGCGCTGCGTCATCTCCGGCTCGAACCGATCGTCGACCTCGGTATGCGCCTCGGCGAGGGATCGGGAGCCGTGACGGCGCTGCCGGTGCTGCAAGGTGCGGTCGCGATTCTCGCGCAGATGGCCACCTTCTCCGAAGCGGGCGTGAGCACCCGCGACGAGAGCGCCCCGGCAAACGCCGACTGATGATCCGCGCCTGGCTCGGCGGGGTCGCGCTGGCCCTGTCGTGGTTGACGGTCCTGCCCGCGCGAGGCCCGACGGAGATCGACCGGACGGTCGCCGGACGTGCGATCTCCGCGGCGCCGATCGCCGGTGCCGTACTCGCCGCCGCGGCCACAGCCCTCTGCCTGATCGGTTCCGCCGTCGGGACGCCACCACTGGTGACGGGCCTGGTGTGTGTCGGGGTGCTGGCGGTCGGCACCCGCGGAATGCACGTCGACGGCCTGAGTGACACCGCCGACGGTCTCGGCTGCTACGGCCCGCCCGAGCGGGCGCGCGAGGTGATGCACAGCGGCGGCGCGGGTCCCTTCGGTGTGGCGGCGCTCGTCGTCGTCCTCGGTCTGCAGGCCGCCTCGTTCGGTGCGCTCGTCGACACCGACGCGTGGGGGGCGGTCGGGTTCGCGGTCTTCTCCGGACGTGTGGCCGTGGTCGTCGCGTGCCGGCGCGGTGTCCCGGCAGCGCCCGGCAGCGGCTTCGGCTCGCTCGTGGCGGGGACGCAGGGTGTCGTGCCGATCACGGTGTGGACGGTGGCCGCGGTGGCACTGTCGCTCGTGTGCCTGCCCGGTCCGCTCTGGGCGGGACCGCTCGTCGTCACGGTGGTGCTGGTCGCCTCGGTGCTTTTCGCCCGTCACTGCGTCGCGCGCTTCGGCGGCATGAACGGCGACGTGCTCGGCGCGGTCACCGAGGGCACGGTCTCTGCCGTCGCGGTGGCTGCGGCGGCCTTGCTCTAGATCGCACTGCGTCCGGAAACGACGAAGGGGTGCTGCCGGAAATCCGGCAACACCCCTTCGCGTTCGTGGCTACGTCACTTGCGCAGCGTCGTCATCCATCCGTGGGTGTCGGCGAAGGTACCGCGCTGGATACCGGTCAGGGTGTCGCGCAGGGCCATCGTGATGGGGCCGGGCTCGCCGTCGGCGATGGTGAACTCGCCGTCCTTGTCCTTGACGCTGCCGACCGGCGTGATGACCGCGGCGGTACCGCACGCGAACACCT
Organism: Rhodococcus sp. 2G; assembly: GCF_001886355.1. NCBI lineage: Bacteria > Bacillati > Actinomycetota > Actinomycetes > Mycobacteriales > Nocardiaceae > Rhodococcus > Rhodococcus sp. 2G. The sequence continues at coordinate 2,321,523 of NZ_CP018063.1, forward strand.
CGGTGATCTCACCGCTGCCGGCCTTCTCGCGCCACTCGTCGGTGCTGATGCGTCGCTCCTCGACCGAGAGACCGGAGTCCTTGGCGAGGGTGAGCAGCGAGTCGCGGGTGATGCCGGGGAGCAGCGAGCCGGACAGCTCCGGGGTTACCAGACGCGCGTCGGCACCGGACCCGTACACGAAGTACAGGTTCATGCCGCCCATCTCCTCGACGTACTTGCGCTCGATCGCGTCGAGCCAGACCACCTGGTCGCAGCCCTGCTCGGCAGCGTGCGCCTGCGCGACGAGCGAAGCCGCGTAGTTGCCGGCGAACTTCGCGGCGCCCGTGCCGCCCGGGGAGGCGCGCACGTACTCGCGGGAGAGCCACACGTTGACCGGCTTCACGCCGCGCGGGAAGTAGGCACCCGCCGGGGACGCTATGACGAGGAACTTGTACTCCTTCGCGGGCCGCACGCCGAGAGCCGGCTCGGTCGCGAAGGCGAAGGGACGCAGGTAGAGCGAATCCTCGCCGCCGGCGGCGGGAACCCACTCGTTGTCGACCTCGACCAGCTCGGTGATCGCCTTCACGAACAGCTCCGGCGGCAGGTACGGCATCGCGAGCCGCTCCGCGGACCGGTTCATGCGCGCGGCATTGGCGGTCACGCGGAACGACGCGATGCTGCCGTCGGCCTGCCGGTAGGCCTTGAGACCCTCGAAGATCGCCTGCCCGTAGTGCAGGACCATCGCGGCCGGGTCCAGGGATATCGGGGCGTACGGCTCGACTTTCGCGTCGTGCCAACCGATCCCGCCGGTGTAGGTGATCGACACCATGTGATCGGTGAAGTACTGCCCGAAACCGGGATTCGACAGAACCTCCTGGCGCCGCTCCGCAGAGCTCGGTGAAGGATGCTGGACGCGGGCGAATTCGAGGACACCTGTCATGGAGGACAATGGTACAACCGCCTGCAGAAGCCCTATCTGGTGTGGTCCTCGACGAACGGCGGAGCCATCACTTCGGCGCGCAGCGACCGTCCGCGCACGTCCACGCTCACTTCGTCGCCGGGTTCGAGTCCGGCGGCGGTGTCGAGGAGTGCGAGGGCGATGCCGATCTTGAGGGTCGGCGAGAAGGTGCCCGAGGTGGTCCGCCCGACCTCGTCACCGTCGCGACGCACGGTCAGGTCCTGACGCAGGACGCCGCGGTCGAGCGCCCGCAGGCCCCACAGTTTCCGTGCCGGGCCCGCCTCCTTCTCGCGGACCAGCGCGTCGCGACCCCAGAACTGCGGCTTCTTCCAGCCCACGGCCCAGCCGACCCGCGCTTCGAGCGGCGAGATGTCGACGGACAGCTCGTGCCCGTGCAGCGCGTAGCCCATCTCGGTGCGCAAGGTGTCGCGGGCGCCGAGACCGGCGGCCTGACCGCCCTGTGCGCGGACGGCGTCGAGCAGCGCGCGGAAGACACCTTCGGCGTCGTCCCAGCGCGGCAGCACCTCGTAGCCCCGTTCACCGGTGTAGCCACTGCGGCACACGCGCACCGGAGCACCCTCGTACTCGGCGTCGGCGAAGCCCATGTAGGCGATGTCGGTGGGCAGGCCGAGCGCCTCGAGGACCTCGACGGACTTCGGCCCCTGGACCGCGAACACCGCGTGGTCGCGATGCTGGTTCGTCACTGTGACGCCGGCCGGTGCCGCGGCGGCCAGCGCCTCGACGACCGCTGCGGTGTTGGCCGCGTTCGGAACGAGGAAGAGCTCGTCGTCGGAGACGTGGTAGACGATCAGGTCGTCGACGACACCGCCGTTCTCGGTGCAGCACAGGGTGTACTGCGCCTTGCCGGGACCGATGCGGGTGAGGTCGTTGCTGAGCGTGGTGTTCAGGAACTGGGCGGCATCCGGTCCGGCGACGAGTGCCTTGCCCAGGTGGCTGACGTCGAACAGTCCCACGTTCTCGCGCACGGCCGTGTGCTCGGCGACCGTCCCTGCGTAGGAGACCGGCATCTCCCAGCCGCCGAACGGAGCGAAGGTCGCACCGAGTTCGACGTGCACGGTGTGGATGGGGCCTTGCTTCAGTTCCTCGTCGCTCATGGCGTACGACGCTATCCCACCGCCACCGTGTCCGACAGCGACGCCGGGCGTCGTTGTCATTAGGGTCGATTACATCGAGGCGATTCCCCTCGCACCGAACGACGCCGCAAGAGAACGACTCGCTCGTTCCCGACCAAGCTCCAAGGAGATGCCCTGTGAGTGCACCCACTCCCGATCTTCCCGAACTCGTTCTCGCCGGTTCGGTTTCCACACGAGCCGATGTCCTGGTGATCGGCGTGACCTCCGCCGACGGCACCCCCGAGATCCTCGCAGGCGACGCCCCGATCGACGAAGCGGTTCTCGGCGAACTGCTCGACTCCCTGGTCGCCGTGGGCGCGAAAGGCCGCGGCGAGGAGCTCACCCGCGTGCCGGCGCCTGCCTCCCTGCCCGTGGCAAGCGTGCTCGCCGTCGGTCTCGGCGACGCCGACAAGATCGACGCCGAGCAGGTCCGCCGCTCCGCCGGTACCGCGGCGCGCGCACTGACAGGTGTGGAGACGGTCGCGACCACGCTGTCCGCCGTCGACCTCGGTGCCGCGGCGGAAGGTTTCGCGCTCGGCGCCTACACCTACACCGAGTTCCGGTCGGAGAAGTCCGCACCCAAGAAGGACGCGCAGCCGGTCGCGCGGGTGGAACTGCTCGTGCCCTCGACCCGCGACCGCGCGGCGAAGGCGGCGCTCTCCCGCTCCGTCGCGATCGCCGAGGCCGTCGCGACGGCCCGGAACTTCGTGAACACCCCGCCGAGCCACCTGTTCCCGGCCGAGTTCGCCGAGCGCGCGAAGGCACTCGGCGAGGCCGCCGGTCTGAAGGTCGAGATCCTCGACGAGAAGGTGCTCGAGAAGAAGGGCTTCGGCGGCATCGTCGGCGTCGGCAAGGGCTCGTCGCGTCCCCCGCGTCTCGTGCGCCTGTCCTACTCGTCGAAGAAGCGCAAGGCCCCGAAGGTCGCGCTCGTGGGCAAGGGCATCACCTTCGACACCGGCGGCATCTCCATCAAGCCCGCCGCCGGCATGGAGGCGATGACCTCCGACATGGCCGGCGCCGCCGCGGTCGTCGCGACCGTCGTGCTCGCCGCGAAGCTCGGTGTCGCCGCCGACGTCACCGCGACCGTGCCGATGGCCGAGAACATGCCGTCGTCGACCGCGCAGCGTCCGGGCGACGTGCTGACCCAGTACGGTGGAACCACCGTCGAGGTCATCAACACCGACGCCGAGGGTCGCCTGATCCTCGCCGACGCCATCGTGCGCGCATGCGAGGACGATCCCGACTACCTCATCGACACCGCGACCCTCACCGGCGCACAGATGGTCGCCCTCGGCACCCGGACGCCGGGCGTCATGGGTCACGACGAGTTCCGCGACCGCGTGGCCGCGCTGTCCCAGGAGGTCGGCGAGAACGGCTGGGCGATGCCCTTCCCGAAGGAACTGCGCGGTGATCTCGAGTCCCGCGTGGCCGACCTCGCGAACGTCTCCCCCCACCGGTGGGGCGGCATGCTCACGGCCGGCATCTTCCTGAAGGAGTTCGTCGCCGAGGGTGTGCAGTGGGCGCACATCGACGTCGCCGGCCCGGCCTTCAACACCGGCGGACCGTTCGGTTACGTCGGCAAGGGCGGCACCGGCGTGCCCGTGCGCACCATGCTCGCCGTGATCGAGGACATCGCCGCCAACGGATGATCTTCCGCACCGGTCCTCTCCCCGCCTGGCCCCGCCCGGGGCGAGGGAGAGGACCGGTGTGATCGGTAACAGCGGAACCCCGGTGTGAGGTGATCCGCCCCTCCCCGAACATCACCGAAAGATAGGTGCAAGGATGGGAGGGGCCATGCCCCGCCGGTATCGGCCCGACCGAACACGTGAACCAGCAGGCACGGGGTTCCTGGCCCGCGCACAATGGTCAACGACCACACAATGGTCGGCGACCACGAGTCGGTACAACTCAACACACACGAACACAACCGTCGAGGAGTCAACAGACATGGCCTTCTCCGTCCAGATGCCAGCGCTTGGTGAGAGCGTCACCGAGGGAACTGTCACGCGATGGCTCAAGCAGGAAGGAGACACGGTCGAAGTCGACGAGCCCTTGCTCGAAGTCTCCACGGACAAGGTCGACACCGAGATCCCGTCGCCTGCAGCCGGCGTGCTGGTCAAGATCGTCGCCCAGGAGGACGACACGGTCGAGATCGGTGGCGAACTGGCCGTGATCGGTGACGCCGGTGAGGAAGCCGGCGGAGATTCCGCACCCGCTGCCGAAGAGGCACCGGCCGAAGAGGCTCCCGCCGAAGAGCCCGCCGCGGAGTCCGCCCCCGCGCAGCCCGCATCCTCGGGTGGTAGCGGCGAGGGCACCCCGGTCACCATGCCGGCACTGGGCGAGTCGGTCACCGAAGGCACCGTCACCCGCTGGCTCAAGGCCGTCGGCGACGAGGTCGCCGTGGACGAACCGCTCCTCGAGGTCTCCACCGACAAGGTCGACACCGAGATCCCCTCCCCGGTCGCCGGCATCCTCACCGAGATCACCGCTCAGGAGGACGAGACCGTCGAGGTCGGCGGACAGCTCGCTGTCATCGGCAGCGAGGCCCCGGCCCAGCAGTCCGCTCCCGCCGAGCAGTCCGCCCCGGCCGAGGAGTCGGCGCCGGCCGCCGAGCCCACCACCGAGCCGTCCGAGGAGGCCGCTCCGGCTCCGTCCGCCCCCGCGCAGCCCGCATCCTCGGGTGGTAGCGGCGAGGGCACCCCGGTCACCATGCCGGCACTGGGCGAGTCGGTCACCGAAGGCACCGTCACCCGCTGGCTCAAGGCCGTCGGCGACGAGGTCGCCGTGGACGAACCGCTCCTCGAGGTCTCCACCGACAAGGTCGACACCGAGATCCCCTCCCCGGTCGCCGGCATCCTCACCGAGATCACCGCTCAGGAGGACGAGACCGTCGAGGTCGGTGGACAGCTCGCCGTCATCGGCAGCGAGGCCCCGGCCCAGCAGTCCGCTCCCGCCGAGGAGAAGCCCGCGCCGAAGCAGGAGGTTCCGAAGCAGGAGACTCCGAAGCCCGCCGAGCAGAAGCCCGCCGCACAGCAGCAGGCCCCGAAGGTCGAGCAGGCCACCCCGGCTCCCGCACCGAAGCCGGTCGGGACCGCGGCGACGACCCCGAAGCCCGCGCCTCAGGAGGAGTCCACCCCGAGCGGTGCGACCCCGTACGTCACCCCGCTCGTGCGCAAGCTCGCCTCGCAGCACGGCGTCGACCTGTCGACGGTGAAGGGCACCGGTGTCGGTGGCCGCATCCGCAAGCAGGACGTCCTCGCTGCCGCCGAGGGTGGCAAGGCAGCCGGTGGCGAGCAGCAGAAGTCGGCCGCTCCGGCGAGTCCGGCTCCGGGTGTGCGCCCCGAGCTCGCCAAGCTGCGCGGAACGACCCAGAAGATCAACCGCATCCGCCAGATCACGGCGAAGAAGACCCTCGAGTCGCTGCAGACCACCGCGCAGCTCACCCAGACCTTCGAGGTCGACGTCACCAAGATCGCCCAGCTGCGGGCCCAGGCGAAGAAGGCGTTCTCCGAGCGCGAGAGCGTCAACCTCACCTTCCTGCCGTTCTTCGCCAAGGCTGTCGTCGAGGCGCTGCGCGCGCACCCGAACGTCAACGCCTCCTTCGACGACAGCAAGAAGGAGATCACCTACCACGCGGCCGAGCACCTCGGCATCGCGGTGGACACCGAGCAGGGCCTGCTCTCCCCGGTGATCCACAACGCCGGCGACCTGTCGCTGGCCGAGCTCGCCCGCGCGATCGCCGACATCGCCGAGCGTGCCCGCAAGGGTGGTCTCAAGCCCGACGAGCTGGCCGGTGGCACCTTCACCATCACCAACATCGGTAGCCAGGGCGCGTTGTTCGACACCCCGATCCTCGTGCCGCCGCAGGCCGCGATGCTCGGAACCGGCGCGATCGTCAAGCGTCCGGTCGTGGTGATCGACGAGACCGGCAACGAGTCCATCGGCGTCCGCTCGATGTGCTACCTGCCGCTCACCTACGATCACCGCCTGATCGACGGTGCCGATGCGGGCCGCTTCCTCAAGACGATCAAGCATCGTCTCGAGGAGGGCGCGTTCGAGTCCGATCTGGGACTGTAGGTTTCCGGATCCGGACTATCCGTCCGACGACCTCCGACGGGGGCATCACCACTGCGGTGATGCCCCCGTCGGCGTCCGCGCCACAGCGGGTGCCCTCCCCCTGCGGTGCGGCGTAGAGTTCAGGAACATGAGTGATCCCTCGTCTTCCGCCCGTTCCGATTCGGCTCCCGTCGCCGTCGCATGTCTCGGAACCCTCGGTTATCTCGAGGCCTGGGAGAGGCAGCGCGAACTCGCGAACGAGCGCGCCGACGGCATCGGCGCCGACACCCTGCTCCTGCTCGAACACCCGCCCGTCTACACGGCCGGGCGCCGCACCGAGGACGGCGACCGCCCCACCGACGGCACGCCCGTCATCGACGTCGACCGCGGCGGCAAGATCACCTGGCACGGCCCCGGGCAGCTCGTGGGCTACCCCATCGTCAAGCTCGCCGAGCCGATCGACGTCGTCGGCTACGTGCGTCGCATCGAACAGGGCCTGATCCGCGTCTGTACCGACATGGGCCTGAACTGCGGCCGCGTGGAAGGACGCTCCGGTGTCTGGCTTCCCGCCGAGCTGCGCGACGGGCACTGGCTCCCCGAACGCAAGATCGCCGCGATCGGCATCCGGGTGCAACGTGGTGTCGCCATGCACGGCTTCGCACTCAACTGCAATTCGGCTCTCGACGCGTTCGACTCGATCGTCCCGTGCGGCATCCGCGACGCCGGAGTCGCGTCGCTCACCGGCGAACTCGGCCGGGAGGTCACCGTCGACGACGTGATCCCGGCCGTCACCGAGGCCGTCATCGCCGCTCTCGACGGCCGAATCCCCGTGACGGAGTGCGACATCGAACGGGTCACCTTCGAGCACGCCGTCGGGGCGTCCGGAATTCCCACCACCACCCCGGAATTCACGACACACCGGTTCTGAGGGGCGGTCGCACCCGCCGGGTCCGGGCAGGACCGGCGGCGTACGATCGAGTGCGTGACTGTGGCCCCAGAAGGACGCAAGCTGCTGCGGATCGAGACCCGAAACGCGCAGACGCCGATCGAACGCAAACCCAACTGGATCAAGACCCGGGCGAAGATGGGCCCGGAGTACACCGACCTCAAGGGCCTGGTGCGACGCGAAGGTCTGCACACGGTCTGTGAGGAAGCCGGTTGTCCCAACATCTACGAGTGCTGGGAAGACCGCGAGGCGACATTCCTCATCGGTGGCGAGCAGTGCACCCGTCGCTGCGACTTCTGCCAGATCGACACCGGTAAGCCCGCCGCGCTCGACCGCGACGAGCCGCGTCGTGTCGCCGAGTCGGTCCGCTCGATGGGTCTGCGCTACTCCACGATCACCGGCGTCGCCCGCGACGATCTGCCCGACGGCGGCGCATGGCTGTACGCCGAGACAGTGAAGCAGATCCACGCGCTCAACCCGGGCACCGGCGTCGAGAACCTCATCCCCGACTTCAACGGCAAGCCCGACCTGCTGCAGGAGGTCTTCGAGTCGCGTCCCGAGGTGCTCGCGCACAACGTCGAGACCGTGCCGCGGATCTTCAAGCGCATCCGTCCGGCCTTCCGCTACGAGCGGTCGCTCGACGTGATCCGGCAGGCCCGCGACTTCGGACTGGTCACCAAGTCCAACCTCATCCTCGGCATGGGCGAGACCCCCGAGGAGGTCACCGAAGCGCTGCACGACCTGCACGACGCCGGCTGCGACATCATCACGATCACCCAGTACCTGCGGCCCTCCCCGCTCCACCATCCGGTCGAGCGCTGGGTCAAGCCGCAGGAGTTCGTCGATCACTCCGAGACCGCCCGCGAGATCGGGTTCGCCGGTGTGATGGCCGGTCCGCTGGTGCGTTCGTCGTACCGCGCCGGTCGCCTGTACGCGCAGGCGATGGCCCACCACGGACGCGAACTTCCCGCCGACCAGGCGCATCTCGCCGAGGAGGGCACGGCGTCCCAGGAAGCCGGCGCCGTTCTCGCGCGCTTCGGCAACTGACCTCCCGCCGCTCGTCGCGGCAGGTCCTCAGGCGGCCCCGGTGGTGGTAAACGTGCCACCACCGGGGCCGTATCCTTGAGTACATGGCGAAGGGCAGCAAGACCGACAAGGAAGCGAAGGCCGCGGCGAAGGCCGCACGCAAGCAGGCGTCGAAGGAGCGTCGAACCCAGCTGTGGCAGGCGTTCCAGATCCAGCGCAAGGAGGACAAGGCACTCCTGCCGTGGATGATCGGTGCCCTCGTCGGTTCGATCGTGGTGTTCTTCCTCGTCGGCCTGATCTTCGACATCCAGTGGTTCCTGCTGCCGGTCGGCATCCTCGTCGGCGTCCTGTTGGCCTTCATCATCTTCGGGCGCCGCGTGCAGAAGAGCGTGTACGCGAAGGCCGACGGCCAGGCCGGTGCGGCCGCGTGGGCGCTCGACAACCTGCAGGGCGCATGGCGCGTGAGCCAGGCGGTCGCGGGCACCACCCAGCTCGACGCCGTGCACCGCGTCATCGGACGCCCCGGCATCATCCTCGTCGGTGAGGGCAACCCCGGTCGCGTGAAGGGCCTGATGGCCCAGGAGAAGAAGCGGGTCGCGCGTCTCGTCGGCGACACCCCGATCTACGAGTTCGTCGTCGGCAACGAGGAGGGCCAGATTCCGCTCTCCCAGCTGCAGAAGCGTCTGAACAAGCTGCCTCGCAACATCGACACCAAGCGGATGGACACCATCGAGGGTCGCCTGTCCGCGCTGAGCACGAAGAAGTCCGGGCCGGCCATGCCCAAGGGTCCGCTTCCCGCCGGTGCGAAGATGCGCAGCGTGCAGCGCACGATGCGCCGCCGCTGATCTTCCGAAGTACGCCCAAGGCCGCCTCTCGTCCCGGGGACGAAGGCGGCCTTCGGCGTATGCGGAGCAGTTTTCGGGTGATCGGCTCGAACGGACGCGTGCGCGGTCAGCGCGAACGGACGACCGCGGTGCCCGTGGCGCGATCCTGCAGGCCGCGACCGTCGATGTCGGTGACGAGCGCCGGGGCGATGAACACCAGCAGCACCTGACGTGCGAGCGCGCGCACGATGCCGACCCGCACGGGGGCGTCCACCCGCACGACCTGCAGCCCGGCGACGAACTGGCCGGGGGTGAACGAGAACAGGCTCACGCATCCCACGCCCACCACGAACCAGATGATGAGGGTGTACGACGACAGCAGCGGGCTCTCGAGCGGGTTGCCCCCGACGAGGCCGGCGGCGATCGCCATGGACATGAACCAGTCGACCGCGAGGGCGAGTACCCGGCGGACGGTGGGCACCATGGAGCCGGGGCCGTGTTCGGGGAGGCCGAGCAGTTGCCCGGGATAGTCCTGCTCCTGCTGGAGACCTTTGGGAAGCGCCGCAGCAGGCCCGGAAAGCCAACTGCCCGTCATGCGTGCCATGGCACCAGGATAAGCTCTCATGGGCGGACCAGCGTCGACCCGTGTTGGCCGCGGTGACTTATACCACCTTTTCGACCTCACAGCAGGACGAAAGCATGTGTAACACCCGCGAAACATAGGCTTGATGGACGGGCAACACCAGATCCATAACGTCTGATCCGACGCAGGCGCCCAGCACCCATGGCGCGCACCGACTGAAGGAGCACAAGCGTGGCGTTCACCACGGCCGAAGAGGTCATCAAGTACATCGCGGAAGAGAACGTCGAGTACGTCGATATCCGCTTCACGGACCTGCCCGGCATCGAACAGCACTTCTCGATCCCGGCGAAGGCGTTCAACGAGGACGTCTTCGAGGACGGCCTGGCATTCGACGGATCCTCCGTGCGGGGTTTCCAGTCCATCCACGAGTCGGACATGCTCCTGCTCCCCGATGTGACGACCGCCCGCATCGATCCCTTCCGCGCCGCCAAGACCCTGAACGTCAGCTTCTTCGTCCACGATCCGTTCACCCGTGAGTCCTACAGCCGCGACCCCCGCAACGTCGCGCGTAAGGCCGAGGAATACCTGATCAGCACCGGCATCGCCGACACCGCCTTCTTCGGTGCCGAGGCCGAGTTCTACATCTTCGACTCCGTCTCCTACGACTCGAAGATGAACGGCGCGTTCTACGAGCTCGATTCGATCTCCGGCTCGTGGAACACCGGCGCCGAGTACAACGCCGACGGCACCCCGAACCGCGGCTACAAGGTCCGCCCGAAGGGTGGCTACTTCCCCGTCGCTCCGTACGACCACTACGTCGACCTGCGCGACGAGATCTCCACCAACCTGCAGCTCGCCGGCTTCGAGCTCGAGCGCGGCCACCACGAGGTGGGCACCGGCGGCCAGGCCGAGATCAACTACAAGTTCAACACGCTGCTCTCCGCAGCCGACGACCTGCAGCTGTTCAAGTACATCGTCAAGAACACGGCGTGGAAGAACGGCAAGACCGCCACCTTCATGCCGAAGCCGCTCTTCGGCGACAACGGCTCGGGCATGCACGTGCACCAGTCGCTGTGGAAGGACGGCAAGCCGCTGTTCCACGACGAGTCCGGCTACGCGGGTCTGTCCGACCTCGCCCGCTGGTACATCGGCGGCATCCTCCACCACGCGCCGTCGCTGCTCGCCTTCACGAACCCGACGATCAACTCGTACCACCGTCTGGTGCCGGGCTACGAGGCTCCGATCAACCTCGTGTACAGCCAGCGCAACCGTTCGGCCGCCGTGCGTATCCCGATCACGGGCAACAACCCGAAGGCCAAGCGTCTCGAGTTCCGCGCTCCCGACTCCTCGGGTAACCCCTACCTGAACTTCGCGGCGCAGATGATGGCCGGCCTCGACGGCATCAAGAACAAGATCGAGCCGCTCGCTCCGGTCGACAAGGACCTCTACGAGCTCCCGCCGGAGGAGGCCAAGAACATCCCGCAGGCCCCCACCAGCCTGTCGGCCGTGATCGACAACCTCGAGCGCGACCACGAGTACCTCACCGAGGGCGGCGTCTTCACCACCGACCTCATCGAGACCTGGATCTCGCTCAAGCGCGAGCAGGAGATCGCTCCGGTCAACCTGCGCCCGCACCCCTACGAGTTCCAGCTGTACTTCGACTGCTGAGTCGAGTCCGGTAAGCACTCTTCGAGAGGCCGTTCGTCCCTTCCGGGACGGGCGGCCTCTCGCCTTGTCTGCGCCCCTTCCGCTCCGGCATCCTCGCGCGCCGAAACGGGGTTCGCCCCTGCTGCAGCAGCAGCAAGCCCCGGTTCGGCGCGCGAGAATCGTTTGTTCGTCATCGAATCCGGCGAAATCGCGACCGGTTCCAGAAAAGTCGTCCATAGTGGGCACGTGCCCTCGACGCGGGATTTCTCCGAGCGGTTACGCGCAGCCGGTCTTCGCGTGACCCGACAGCGTCTGGCGGTGCTCGATGCGGCGCACGAGCACCCGCACGCCGATGCCGATCGCATCTTCGACGCGGTCGGCGCCGTCGTTCCCGGCATCGGCCGGCACACCGTGTACGACATCCTCCACGCGCTCTCGGCACACGGCCTGCTCCGGCGAATCCAGCCCGCAGGTTTCCACGCGCGGTACGAGGTGCGTGTCGGCGACAGTCATCACCACCTCGTCTGCCGGTCCTGCGCCGTGATCTCGGATGTCGACCACACCGTCGGTGACTCGCGTTGCCTGTCACCGGTGGACGCAGGTTTCGACGTCGACGAGGCGGACGTCGTCTTTTGGGGCCTGTGCCGCGACTGTTCGACAGACGATCCACGACAACAGCCCTGAATCGGTCCGATCGACCCTGATCCGGAAGGAAACCGCAGTGTCCGAAAGCGAAAACCCGGCAGTCCCCTCCCCCGAGCCGTCACCGCACCGGCCGAGGACCAATCAGGACTGGTGGCCGGACCAGCTGGATTTGACGGTCCTGCACCAGCATTCACCGCTGTCCAATCCGTTGGAACCCGACTTCGACTACTCGAAGGAAGTCGAATCCCTCGATGTCGAGGCGCTCCGTCAGGATCTGATCGACCTGATGACGGATTCCCAGGACTGGTGGCCGGCCGACTTCGGTCACTACGGGGGTCTGTTCATCCGTATGAGCTGGCACTCGGCCGGCACCTACCGCATCGCCGACGGTCGCGGTGGCGGCGGCAAGGGCGCGCAGCGGTTCGCTCCGCTCAACAGCTGGCCCGACAACGTCAGCCTCGACAAGGCCCGTCGTCTCCTGTGGCCGATCAAGCAGAAGTACGGCCGCAAGCTCTCCTGGGCCGACCTGCTGGTCTTCGCCGGCAACTGCGCCTACGAGTCGATGGGGTTCAAGACGTTCGGCTTCGCGTTCGGCCGCGAGGACATCTGGGAGCCCGACGAGGTCTTCTGGGGCCCGGAGGACACCTGGCTCGGCGACGAACGCTACGCCGGTGAGCGCGAACTCCAGGGCCCACTGGGTGCCGTCCAGATGGGTCTGATCTACGTCAATCCCGAAGGCCCCAACGGCAACCCGGAGATCCTCGCGTCCGGACGCGACATCCGCGAGACGTTCGCCCGGATGGCGATGAACGACGTCGAGACGGCCGCGCTCATCGTCGGCGGTCACACCGTCGGCAAGACTCACGGTGCCGCCCCGGCCGACAATCTCGGGCCCGAACCCGAGGGTGCCCCGATCGAACAGCAGGGTCTCGGCTGGAAGAACTCGTACGGCACCGGTGTCGGTGGCGACACGATCACCAGCGGTCTCGAGGTCACCTGGACGCCCACTCCGACCAAGTGGGACAACAGCTTCCTCGAGACGCTGTACGCCTACGAGTGGGAGAAGACCAAGAGCCCCGCCGGTGCGTGGCAGTGGACGCCGAAGGGCGGTGCCGGCGCGGACACCGTGCCCGACGCCCACGACCCGACGAAGAAGCACGCGCCGGGCATGCTCACCAGCGACCTCGCGTTGCGCTACGACCCCGTCTACGGCGAGATCACCCGGCGCTGGCTCGACCATCCCGAGGAACTCGAGCAGGAGTTCGCCAAGGCGTGGTTCAAGCTGCTGCACCGCGACATGGGTCCGCTCTCGCGGTACCGCGGACCGTGGATCCCGGAACCGCAGATCTGGCAGGACCCGGTGCCGGACGTCGACCACGAGCTGATCGACGAGAGCGACATCGCCTCACTCAAGGCGAAGGTCCTCGACTCGGGAGCGACGATCCCGCAGCTCGTCGCCACCGCGTGGGCGTCGGCCGCGAGCTTCCGCGGCACCGACAAGCGCGGCGGCGCGAACGGCGCGCGCGTGCGGCTCGAGCCGCAGAAGGACTGGGAAGCCAACGAACCCGAGCAGCTCGCACAGGTACTGCAGATCCTCGAGGGTATCCAGCAGGACTTCAACGGCTCGGGCGGCAACAAGAAGGTCTCCCTGGCGGATCTGATCGTCCTCGCCGGTAACGCCGCGGTGGAGAAGGCCGCCAAGGATGCGGGACACGACATCACGGTTCCGTTCTTCCCCGGCCGCACCGATGCGAGCCAGGAGTGGACCGACGTCGAGTCGTTCGAGGTGCTCGAGCCGAAGCACGACGGTTTCCGCAACTACCTGCGCGGTGAAGAGAAGCTTCCGCCCGAGAAGCTGTTCCTCGAGCGCGCCAACCTGCTGACGCTGACCGCGCCCGAGACGACGGTGCTCGTCGGCGGTCTGCGTGCGCTCGGCGCGAATCACGGCGGCAGCAAGCACGGGGTCTTCACCGACCGCCCGCAGACCCTGACGAACGACTTCTTCGTCAATCTGCTCGACATGGGGACCGAGTGGAAGGTCTCGCAGAACAGCGAGGGCGTCTACGAAGGACGCGCTCGGGGATCGGACCAGGTCAAGTACACCGCGACCGCCGTCGACCTGGTCTTCGGGCATAACTCGCAGCTGCGGGCGCTCGCCGAGGTCTACGCGACCGACGATGCCGGCCCGAAGTTCGTCCGCGATTTCGTCGCGGCCTGGACGAAGGTGATGAACCTGGATCGTTTCGATCTGAAGAAGTGACCGCGCCGGCGGTCCACGACCGCGCCTGACGCACCGTCCCGGAGCCACCCGTCGTGTTCGGCGGGTGGCTCCGTCGTGTGCAGGGGGTCGTGCGCAGGTCCGCCGAGCCGAAACCGACTGGACAGCCGTACTGCACACGGGTGTACCGTGAGGACACAGCTTTGGTGATGTTCGTCACACCCGCTCGCGGGGGAGTGGATGCGACGTGGTCCGTATCCGAACGACACGTCTCCTCGGGAGGCCACCATGCGTAGATCCCTCGTTTCGGCAGCATGCGCCGCTGTCATGCTGTCCCCCGTCCCTCTGTCCGTCGCATTCGCAGGCACCGCAGCGGCCCAGACCGACATCTCCGTCGTCGGCATGTCGCAGGAGCAGGCACAGCAGGTGCTCTCCGACGCGGGCGTCCCCTACATCATCCTCAACCGGTCCGGCAGCACCATGCAGAACTGCAGGGTGACCGAGCAACGCGACCGCGGCTACGACGTCGAGGTCGAGTACGACTGGGACCACGAGAACAAGGAGTGGGACAAGACCGAGGTCGAGGTCTGGCGAGGACTCGCACTCGTCGTCTTCTGCGACTGACGGTCCGTCAGTCCCAGAACACCCGCTCGACGACCGCCCGCGCCCGACGCGTGACGCGTAGGTAGTGGTCGAGGAACTCCGACGCGTCCTCACCACGCCACCCCGTCACGCGGGCAACGGCTTCGAGCAGCCGTCCCGGCCCCGGGAGCTGGTCGGTCGGTTTGCCGCGGACGAGCACGAGACAGTTCCGCGCATCCGTCGCGGTGATCCATGCCGTGCGCAGGAGTTCGACGTCGGTCGCGCTGAGCAGCTCGGCGGCGCCGATGCCGTCGAGCGCCTCGAGCGTCGAGGTCGTGCGGAGCGCCGGGAGCCGGTAGGCGTGCTGGAGTTGCAGCAGCTGCACGGTCCATTCGATGTCGGCGAGGCCGCCCCGTCCGAGTTTGGTGTGGGTGGCCGGGTCGGCCCCGCGCGGCAGCCGCTCGGAGTCCACACGTGCCTTGATGCGCCGGATCTCGCGGACGGCCTCCTGCGAGACCCCGCCCTCCGGATAGCGCACCTCGTCGATCATGTGCAGGAAGCGGGTGCCGAGTTCGCGGTCGCCCGCGACGGCGTGTGCACGCAGCAGCGCCTGCACCTCCCACACCTCGGCCCACTGCGTGTAGTACGCCCGGTAGGACGCGAACGTCCGGACGATCGGGCCGCTGCGACCTTCCGGACGCAGATCCAGATCGACCTCGAGCGGTGGGTCGGTGCTCGGCGCGCCGAGGAGTCGCCGCACCTGCTCGGCGATGCTCGTGGCCCACTTGACCGCATCGGTCTCGTCGGCGTCCGGCAGCGGGTCGCACACGAACAGCACGTCCGCGTCGGATCCGTAGCCGAGTTCGCCGCCTCCGAGCCGGCCCATCCCGATCACTGCGATACGCGCCGGCGCCGGTCCGCGGGACTGTTCCGAGCCCCGGATCACCGCGTCGAGCGCGGCTTCGAGGACACCCGCCCATACCGTGGACAACGCCCGGCACACTTGCGGCACGTCGAGCATGCCGAGGATGTCGGCACTCGCGACGCGCGCGAGTTCGGCGCGGCGCAGCGAACGCGCGGCGGCGATGGCGCGAGCGGGGTCGGAGTAGCGCGAGGACGATGCGACGAGGGCGCGCGCAACCTCGGGCGGGTTCGCCTCGAGCAGCCGCGGCCCGGTCGAGGCGTCGGCGTACAGGCGGATGACGTCGGGAGATTTCACCAGCAGGTCGGCGACGTAGGCCGACGAGCCGAGCACCGTCATGAGACGTTCGGCGACGGCCGGCTCGTCGCGCAGCACCCGCAGGAACCAGACCGTGTCGTAGAGCGCATCGGACAGCCGCCGGTAGGCGAGCAGACCGGCGTCGGGATCGGTTGTCTCGCCGAGATATTCGAGCAACTGAGGGAGCAGCAGTGCCTGGATGCGCGCCTTGCGGGAGGCTCCCCCGGACAACGCCGCCAGATGTTCCATCGCGTGCTGCGGGCCGTTGTACCCCAGCGCGGCGAGCTGGCGGACGGCCGCGTCGGGCGACAACCGCAGCGCTTCCTTGTCGAGCTTGCTCACCGAGTCCAGCAGCGGCCGGTAGAACAGGCGCGCGTGCAGTTTCCGGATCCGCGACGAGTTGCGCTTGATCTCCGATTCGAGCACGCCGAGGGCGTCCTTGCGCCCGTCCGGCCGCATGTGCGCGGCGCGCGCGAGCCACCGCAGGGCCTCGCGGTCCTCGGGCGGTGGCAGGGTGTGGGTCCGCTTGAGCCGCTGGAGCTGGAGCCGGTGTTCGAGCAGGCGGAGGAACTCGTAGGACGCCCGCATGTTCGCGGCGTCGTCGCGCCCGACATAACCGCCGTCGGCGAGCGCGCACAGCGCTTCGACGGTGTTGGGCACGCGCAGCGATTCGTCGACGCGACCGTGCACGAGTTGGAGCAACTGCACGGCGAACTCGACGTCGCGGAGGCTGCCGCGTCCGAGCTTGAGTTCGCGTTCGCGTAATTCCGGGGGCACCATCTCCTCGACCCGGCGGCGCATCGCCTGCACGTCGGGCACGAAGTCCTCGCGTTCGGAGGCGGTCCACACCATCGGGCTCAGGGCGTCGATGTACCGGCGGCCGAGGTCGAGGTTCCCGGTCATCGGCCGTGCCTTGAGCAGTGCCTGGAACTCCCAGGTCTTGGCCCACCGGTTGTAGTAGGCGACGTGGGATTCGAGGGTGCGGACGAGCTCGCCGCGTTTGCCCTCCGGTCGCAGCGCGGCGTCGACCTCGAAGAAGGCCGACGTGCCGATGCGCATCATCTCGCCGGCGATCCGGCTCGCGCGGGCGTCGGCGGGTTCGGCGACGAAGACGACGTCGACGTCGCTGACGTAGTTCAGCTCGCGCGCACCGCACTTGCCCATCGCGATGACGGCGAGGTCGATCGGGCACGGGCCCTCCGGGATCACCGTGGACACGGCCACCGCAAGGGCCGCGGTCAGCGCCGCGTCGGCGAGGTCGGCGAGCAGCGCCCCGACCTCGAGATAGGGCAGCACCGGTTCGTTCTCGACGACCGCCGCGAGATCGGCGGCGGCGATCAGCATCAGTTGGTCGCGGTAGGTGGTGCGCAGCGCCGCGACCGCGTGCGGGCCGATGAGCCCGGCCCGGTGGATCAGCCGGCCGGGACGTCCGTCGGGCTCGGGTTCGGCGTCGACGCTGTCGAGCATCCGCGCCGTGAAGGTGTGCTTGTCGGGCAGCGCCGCGCTGCCCGCGAGCATCTTCCAGCGATCCGGGTTGGCGACGATGTGGTCGCCGAGCGCCGACGACGCCCCGAACAGACCGAACAACCGGCCGCGCAGGCGCGTGTCGGAGCGCAGCGCCGAGTCGAGTTCGGCCCAGTCGTCACCGAGCGCGTCGGCCAGGCGCGCGAGGGTGCGCAGGGCCAGGTCGGCGTTGGGGGCACGGGACAGCGCCCACAGCAGTTCGACGCTGTCGGCGTCGTTCCATCCGAGTCGAGCGAGCTCGGCGGGGGCGGTCGGCTCGACGAGGCCGAGCCGACCGGGGCCGGGAACTACCGAACGCGCGCTGGGCGGTCTCACCACGCTTCCATCGTCGCTTACAACCCCAGGTACTGCTCGAGTTCGAAGGGGGTGACCTGGCTGCGGTAGTTCTCCCACTCCCGCCACTTGTTGCGCAGGAAGTAGTCGAAGACGTGCTCACCGAGGGTTTCGGCGACGAGTTCGGACTTCTCCATCTCGCGCAGCGCGATGTCGAGATCGGTAGGCAGTTCGCGGTAGCCCATGGCGCGACGCTCGGCGGAGGTCAGCGACCACACGTCGTCCTCTGCTTCGGGGGCGAGCTCGTAGCCCTTCTCGATGCCGCGCAGACCGGCCGCGAGCAGCACTGCGAAGGTCAGGTAGGGGTTGCACGCCGAGTCGGGGGTGCGGATCTCCACGCGACGCGACGATGCCTTGTTCGGCGTGTACATCGGGACGCGCACGAGCGCGGACCGGTTCGACGGGCCCCAGCACGCGGCCGTGGGTGCCTCTCCCCCGTGCACGAGACGCTTGTAGGAGTTGACCCACTGGTTGGTGACGGCGCTGATCTCGTTGGAGTGCTCGAGGACACCGGCGATGAACGCCTTGCCGGTCGCCGAGAGCTGCAGCGGGTCGTCGGGGTCGTGGAAGGCGTTGGTCTCGCCCTCGAACAGCGACATGTGGGTGTGCATCGCGGAGCCGGCGTGGTCGCGGAAGGGCTTGGGCATGAAGGTGGCCCGCACGCCCTCCTGCATCGCGATCTCCTTGACCACGTAGCGGAAGGTCATGACGTTGTCGGCCATGGACAGCGCATCGGCGTAGCGCAGGTCGATCTCCTGCTGGCCCGGTGCGGTTTCGTGGTGGCTGAACTCCACCGAGATACCCATGGATTCGAGCGCGTCGATGGCGTGACGCCGGAAGTGCGGGGCGGAACGGTGCACCGACTGGTCGAAGTAGCCGCCGATGTCGGCCGGCACGGGTGCACTGCCCTCGGGGCCGTCCTCGACGAGGAAGAACTCGATCTCGGGGTGCACGTAGCAGCTGAACCCGAGATCGGAAGCCTTGTTGAGCTGACGCCTCAGCACGTGGCGGGGATCGGCCCAGCTCGGGGTGCCGCCGGGCATGGTGATGTCGCAGAACATCCGGGCCGAGTACTGGTGGCCCCGGTCGTCGCTCCAGGGCAGCACCTGGAAGGTGGTGGCGTCGGGACGCGCAACCATGTCGGCTTCGGAGATGCGGGAGAAGCCCTCGACGGCCGAGCCGTCGAAGCCGATGCCCTCCTCGAAGGCCCCTTCGAGTTCGGCAGGCGCGATCGCCACCGACTTGAGAGTGCCGACGACGTCGGTGAACCACAGACGCACGAACCGAATGTCGCGCTCTTCGAGGGTGCGGAGCACGAACTCCTTCTGGCGATCCATACCCGCGAGACTAGGCACAATCCGTTAATTCCGTGTTACATCGGCAGGCGCATCCGGATGGCGTGTCGCTCACACGCCCCTCCGGTCAACAGCGAGGATCCCGCGCGGGCACCTCGAGATCCACCAGATAGCTGGTCACAGCGGTGTCCACGCACTCGTTGCCGTCCAGGGCGACGGTGTGCTGCGTTCCCTCGAAGGTCACCAGGACACCACCGAGCCGGGCGGCGAGTTCGACCCCCGCGTCGTAGGGGGTCGCGGGATCCCCGGTCGTCGAGACCACGAGCACGGGCGGCAGATCGCGAACGTCGGGAGTGTGCGGTTCCCCCGTGGCCGGGACCGGCCAGAAGGCACAGACGTCGAGGGCCGCCGATCCGGTGCCGCGGCCGTCGTCGAGGAAGGGTGCGGCCGCGCGGAACCGCATGTCGAGTTCGCCCGCGAGCGCCCGGTCGGTCACCGGTGGGTCGTCCACGCACCGGATCGCGTTGAAAGCGTCGGTGATGTTGCTGTAGGTGCCGTCCTCGCCGCGCCCTTCGTAGAGATCGGCGAGCCGCAACAGGGTGTCGCCGGTGCCGGTGGTCGCGAGCGCCTCCAGCCCACCGCGCAGCGAACCCCACAGGGTCGGCGAATACAGGCCCTGCTGCACACCGGTGATGGCGTCGCGGTGGCTCAGTCCGCGCGGATCGGTGGTCGGTGCCGGAGCGTCGAGCAGCGGGTCGACGAGCCCCCGGAACCGCTCGGCGGCCCGGGCCGGATCGGTCCCGAGCGGGCACCCCGCGTACTGCGCGCAGTACGCCGCGAACTCGTCGAAGGCCTTCTGGAAGCCCACGGCCTGCAGCACGATCTCCTCGACCGGGTCCTGCTCCGGATCGATCGCACCGTCGAGCACCATCGCCCGCACCCGGCCCGGGAAGGCCTCGGCATAGAGGGTGCCGAGCCGGGTGCCGTAGGAGTAGCCGAGATAGGTCAGCGCGTCGTCCCCGAGGACCCCGCGGAGGACGTCCATGTCCTGCACGACCTCGCGCGTGCCGAGGTGCGCGAGCAGATCCGTGCCGTTGCGTTCGGCGCACAGCTCCGCGTACTCCTGATTGCGCTTCTCCGTCGCGGCGATGCCCTCAGGGCTCGTGTCCCCGTCGTCCACAGCACGGTCGGCGTCGAACTCGGCGTCGGTGAGGCAGCGGACCGCCGGTTCGGACGATCCGACACCGCGGGGGTCGAAGCCGACCACGTCGAAGCGGTCGGCGAGGACGGTGCCGTCGGCCGCGAGCGCGGTGGACAGTCCCGAGGCGCCCGGGCCGCCGGGGTTGACCAGCAGGGAACCGATCCGGTCGCCGCCGGCGGGCAGTCGCGACACCGCGAGGGTGATCACCTCACCGTCCGGGTCCTCGTAGTCGAGGGGAACCTCGATGCGTGCGCACTCCACACCCTGCCGCACCATCATCGGCCCGTCCGCGCCGTACGACCCGCACGACTCCCAGTCGACGTCCTGCTCGTAGAACCGCTCGAGTCCCGGGACGACTCCGACCGCCGACGGCTGTCGCTTTTCCTGCGCGGTGTCACCGCACGCGGTCGCCGCGGCGGCGGCCACGAGCGTCAGGAGGGACAGACGACGGATGCGCGCGCGAGCAGGGTGGGGCACGATCCGATCGTGCCATGCCCCGGTCGGCCTGCAGCGGCACGACCTGCGCTCCCTTCCGAGCGGTCGTGCGGTGTGACGAATCGCACCGCTGCGCGGCCTTCGTCCGTCCGAACCCGAGTGGCAGACTGAGACAGTCATCACCCGACCCGGGGACCCCGAGGGCCTCGAGGAAGAAAGGGACAGTGATGTCCGAGAACATGACGTCCGTATACGGTGGCGCGGCCTCCGCCGCAGCCCCTGCAGACACCCCCAAGCGCAAGACGCGAGTCCATCACCTGCAGGCGATGAAGGCCGAAGGCCGCCGCTGGGCAGAGTTGACGGCCTACGACTACTCCTCCGCCCGCATCTTCGAGGAGGCCGGTATCCCGGTCCTGCTCGTGGGCGATTCCGCAGCCAACGTCGTCTACGGCTACGACACCACGGTGCCCGTGACCGTCGACGAACTCCTCCCCCTCGTCCGCGGCGTCGTGCGCGGTGCTCCGCACGCGCTCGTCGTCGCCGACCTGCCGTTCGGCTCGTACGAGGCCTCGCCCGAACAGGCCCTCGCCACCGCCGTGCGGTTCATGAAGGAAGGCGGCGCCCACGCGGTGAAGCTCGAGGGCGGCGAGCGGATGGCTCCACAGATCGCCGCGATCACCGCCGCCGGCATCCCCGTGCAGGCCCACATCGGCTTCACCCCGCAGTCCGTGAACACGCTCGGCGGGTTCCGCGTGCAGGGCCGCGGCGACGGCGCCGAGCAGCTCGTCGCCGACGCGATCGCCGTCCAGGAGGCGGGTGCCTTCTCCGTCGTGATGGAAATGGTGCCGGCCGAGCTGGCCGGGCAGGTCACCCGCAAGCTGAGCATCCCCACCGTCGGCATCGGCGCGGGCAACGAGTGCGACGCGCAGGTGCTCGTCTGGCAGGACATGGCCGGCTACACCAGCGGCAAGACCGCGAAGTTCGTCAAGAAGTTCGGGCAGGTCGGCGACGAACTGCGCCGCGCCGCAACACAGTACGCAGCAGAGGTCGGGCAGGGCACCTTCCCGGGGCCCGAGCACTCCTTCTGACGATCGCTCGTTTGCCGAGGGGCACCACCGACCGCGGTGGTGCCCCTCGTGCGTCCGGGATCACCGCCGTCCCGGGGTGCCCGCGGAAGCGACACTGAGTAAAATTTCGGTAATGGGCCACCCCTGGCACGCACTCGATTCCGGTGACACGCTCGCCCGGCTCGAGACCACCGAAGCGGGACTGACCACGGCCGAGGCGACCCGCCGGCGGGAGCTGTACGGACCCAATGCGCTGCCCGCTCCCCGCTCGGATCGCTGGTGGTGGCGACTGCTGCGACAGTTCCACAACGTCCTGCTGTACGTGATGATGGCGGCCGCTGTCGTCACCGCGTTCCTGGGCCACTGGATAGACACGGCAGTCCTGATGGGTGCCGTGATCGTGAACGCGCTCATCGGTTTCGTCCAGGAGGGTCGCGCCGCGTCCGCGCTCGACTCGATCCGTGCCATGCTCGCGCCCCGGACGCGGGTCCACCGCGACGGCCGGATCGTCGACATCCCCGCGGCAGATCTCGTGCCGGGCGACGTGGTGCGCCTCGCCTCCGGCGACCGCGTCCCCGCCGACCTGCGGATCCTGAGCTCGCGTGAGCTGCGCATCGACGAGGCGGCCCTGACCGGTGAATCCGTGCCCGTCGCCAAGACACCGGACCCGGTCGACGCCGACACCGAACTCGGCGACCGCAGATCGACGTGCTTCACCGGCACCGTCGCGGTTTTCGGCCAGGGTGACGGCGTGGTGATCGCGACCGGCTCCGACACCGAACTCGGCCGCATCAATGCCCTGTTGTCGGGTGTCGACCGCGCGGCCACACCGTTGCTCGAGCAGATCGGCCGCTTCGGCCGTTGGCTGGCGGCGGTCATCCTCCTCGCGTCCGCCGTGACCTTCGCGCTCGGTGTCGTGTGGCGCGGCGAGAGCCCGGCGGAGATGTTCACCCTCGTGGTCGCGTTGGCCGCCTCCGCGATCCCCGAGGGACTCCCGGCCGTGATGACCGTGGCCCTGTCCCTCGGCGTGCAACGCATGGCCCGGCGCAACGCCGTCATCCGGCGCCTTCCTGCCGTCGAGACCCTCGGCTCGGTGACGGTGATCTGCTCCGACAAGACGGGCACGTTGACCCGCAACGAGATGACCGTGCAGAAGGTCGTGTGTGCGCACCGCACCGTCGAGGTGGGCGGTGTCCGTTACGCGCCGATCGGTTCGATCATCGCCGCCGAGAGTGGCGATCCGGTCGATCCGCACACCGACCCGGCACTCGATCTGGCCGTCCGCGCCGGTGTCCTGTGCAACGACACCGAGGTGGTCGAGGAGGACGGCGTGTGGGAGGTGCACGGCAACCCCACCGAGGCAGCGCTCGTCGTCCTCGGCCGCAAGGCCGGCCTGCCCACCGCGGCGGCCCACGAGCGGTGGCCGCGCCTCGATGTCGTCCCGTTCGAATCCGAACACAAGTTCATGGCGACCCTGCACCCGCACGACGACGGTCGCCGCGAACGCATCCTGCTCAAGGGCGCCCCGGAGCGGGTCCTCGTCGCCTGCACCGGCCAGCTCGGCGCCGACGGCGTGGTACGCCCCGTCGACGAGGCCTACTGGACCCGCCGCGCCGACGAGATCGCGGCCCAGGGCCTGCGCGTGCTGGCCCTCGCGTTCCGCGACCGCGAACCGGAGGACGGCGTGCTCGCCTTCGAAGACGCCCGGCACGACTTCACGATGCTCGCTCTGGTCGGCATCATCGACCCGCCGCGCGAGGAGGCGATCACGGCGGTGCGCGAATGCCACCGCGCCGGGATCACGGTGAAGATGATCACCGGTGACCACGCCGCCACCGCCGCCGAGATCGGGGCGCAGATGGGTCTCGGCACGGGTTCGCGGGCGATGACCGGCGCCGAGATCGAGACCCTCGACGATGCGGAACTGCGCCGGGTCGTCGCGGAGACGGACATCTTCGCGCGCACCAGTCCCGAGCACAAACTCCGTCTGGTGCGCGCCCTGCAGGCCGGCGGTCACGTCATGGCGATGACCGGCGACGGTGTGAACGACGCGCCGGCGCTTGCGCGGGCCGACGTCGGGGTCGCGATGGGCATGACCGGAACCGAGGCCGCCAAGGAAGCGGCCGACGTCGTTCTCGCCGACGACAATTTCGCGAGCATCGCCGCCGCAGTCCGCGAGGGCCGCGGCGTCTACGACAACCTGAAGAAGTTCGTCCTCTTCATGCTGCCCACCAACGGCGGTGAGGCGCTGGTGGTCGTCGCCGCCATCCTCTTCCAGCTCACCCTGCCGCTCACACCCGCGCAGGTGCTGTGGATCAACCTCGCCACCGTCAGCACCCTCGGTCTGGCGCTCGCGTTCGAACCGACGGAGAAGTCGGTCATGCTCCGCAGGCCGCGACCGCCCGGGGAATCACTGCTGTCCCGCTTCTTCGTCTGGCGCGTGGTGATGGTGTCGGTGCTGATGATGGTCGGCTCGCTCGGCCTGTTCCTGTGGGAACTCGACCGCGGTGCACCGGTGGAGGTCGCGCGCACGCTCGCGGTGGACGCGATCGTCGTGGCCGAGATGTTCTACCTGCTCAACAGCCGCCGCATCCGCGACACGGTCCTCACCCGCGACGGGCTGTTCGGGAACCGGTACGTGCTTGCTGCGATCGCGGCGTGCGCCGCGTTGCAACTGTTGTTCACCTACGCCCCGTTCATGCAGGCGATCTTCGGGTCCGCCGCGATCTCGTGGGCGGACTGGGGCAAGGTGCTCGCGGCGGGCCTGCTGGTGTTCGTCGTCGCCGAGTTCGAGAAGTGGGTGGTCCGGCGCCTGCGACCGGCACCCGTGTCCTGACCGCCGACGGCCCCGTCCCCGGCCGGTGGCAGACTCGACGACGATCCGACCGTACGACCCGTGAGGTGTCCATGCAGATCCGCTCCAGTCTCGTTCCCGCCGTCGCCGTCGCGCTGGCAGGTGTTCTCGCGGCGTGCGCGCCGGCCCAGGACCCGGCACCGACCGGCACGTCCACCGAGTCCCCGGTGACGACGGAGACGACATCGGCTGCGGGGTCGAGCCCCGCGGAGGCCGGAGCGGGTGGCTTCACCGAGGCGCAGGCCGCAGATCTGTGTGCACGCCTCGAGGGCCAGCTGTCGAACTGGCGCACCTACACCCCCTCGGTGGGGCGCGGTGGCCTCAACATCCTCGTCGGCGAATGGGGTGCGGCGAACGGTGTCGACCTCGTCGCGCTCGCGGGCGACCGGGGCCGCATCGACGCGGCGACCTCCGCGCAGTGCCCGGAGGTGCGCGAGGAGGCCGTGCAGGCACTCGAGATCCCCGATCTCGCGTCGGGCCTCGTCGGGTTCTGATCCGTGGAGCGACGCGAACTGTATCCGCCGATCGAGCCGCACGAGACGGGCATGCTCGACGTCGGTGACGGCCAGCAGCTGTACTGGGAGGTCAGCGGTAACCCGCAGGGCAAGCCCGTGGTCTTCCTCCACGGTGGTCCGGGTGGCGGCACCGCACCCCTGCACCGGCGCTTCTTCGATCCGGGCGCCTACCGGATCGTGTTGTTCGACCAGCGCGGCTGCGGCCGGTCGCAGCCCCACGTGGCCGACGGCGCCGACCTGTCGGTCAACACCACCGACCATCTGGTCGCCGACATCGAGCGGCTGCGCACCTTCCTCGGTGTGGACCGGTGGATGGTCTTCGGCGGGTCCTGGGGCTCGACGCTCGCCCTCGCCTACGCCCAGCGGCACCCGGAGCGCGTCACCGAACTCGTCCTGCGCGGGATCTTCCTGCTGCGCCGCAGCGAGATCGACTGGTACTACAACGGTGGCGCCGGGCAGCTGTTCCCCGAGGCGTGGGAGGGATTCTGCGCTCCGCTTGCGGCCGCCGGGCGGGGCGAGCATCCCGTGGACGTCTACCACCGTCTGCTGCACTCGACCGATCCGGACGTCGCTCTGGACGCGGCGATCGCGTGGTCCACCTGGGAGGGCGCCACGAGCTCACTGCTGCCGAACCCGGATCGCGTCGCGGAGACGGCCGAACCCCGTTTCGCGCTGGCCTTCGCGCGCATCGAGAACCACTACTTCCACCACCGTGGCTTCTTCGACGAGGGCGCACTCCTGCGCGACGCGCATCTGCTGCGCGACATCCCGGGCGTGATTGTGCAGGGCCGCTACGACGTGGTGTGCCCGACGCGCAGCGCGCACGACCTGCACGAGGCGTGGCCGTTCTCCCGCCTGCACATCGTCGACGACGCGGGCCATGCGGCGACCGAACCGGGAATCGTGCACCGGCTCGTCGAGGCCACCGACATGTTCCGCTGACCCAGGATCAGCCCGGCAGCCGCCCGAAGCCGACCACCGCGTCGTCCCCGGTCACGTCGAGTTCGTGGACGCGGATCCGGCCCATCTCGTTGCCGCCGACGGTGATCGCGGAATCACCGTCGACGGCGACGACGATGTTCGTGTGCTCGCGCTGACCGACGCCGATCCTGTTGTGGTACAGCACCACATCGCCGACCTCCGGCCGGTACCCCGTGCCCGCCGGTTCGTAGCGGTCGGCTTGCTCGTAGAACTCACCGAGCGTGAACACGCCGGGGATCCGCCAGTGGCCCGAATGCGGATTGGACAGCGGCACACCGGCTTCCCGCATGATCCAGCTGACGAAGTCGGCGCACCACGGTTCGCGGACACCCTCCGAGTAGAACGTGCCGGGATTCTGCGCCTCGTGCTGCTCCTCGAGCAGTTCGACGATCCGCACCTGCGTCGGTGTCAACGCCGAGGTGTCGATCTCGGGGAATGCCGCGCTGTCCCACGGGAACAGCCGGTTCGGCAGGATCCACCACACGAGCACCGCGAGCGCCGCGCACAACGCGACCGCGACGGTGAGGACGGCAGCGACCGGCCGTCGCCGCCGCCGCGGCGTCTCACCGATCATGGTCGAAACGGATCTTGCGTGCCTGCGGGTCGGCGAGGGTGAGCCGCACCCGCACCGTGCTGCCCTCCTCCGGTGCCCCGCCGCACGGGCCGATGACGGTCTCGGAGGCGACGAACACCTCCGCGTCGCGCCGCTCGGTGGCTTCCTTCAGGACCGTCGCCTCGAAGGTCTCCCCCACCCGTGGCGCGAGCACGACGGCCTCGGTCAGGTCGATGCACGCGCGGTTCACCTTGCCGGCGAGCGAATCGG
This sequence comes from Rhodococcus sp. 2G, assembly GCF_001886355.1. Taxonomy (NCBI): domain Bacteria; kingdom Bacillati; phylum Actinomycetota; class Actinomycetes; order Mycobacteriales; family Nocardiaceae; genus Rhodococcus; species Rhodococcus sp. 2G. Next base: position 2,348,367 of record NZ_CP018063.1, read on the forward strand.
TCGACGACATGATCTTCGGCATCGCGGACAGTTCGGCGCGCACCGCCTCCGGGACGGGCAGACCCGACGACACCGCGAGGCACACCTCGGTGGCGTATCGGTCGGACAACCGGCGCAACGGCGCGGTGACATGCGCGTAGGGCGCGCCGATCGCTCCGTGCAGGATGGTCTCGGGCAGTTCACCGTCGAAGGCGGCGTAGGACGCCCCGCGCAGTAGCGTCGGCGCTTCGCTCATCAACACGAGCGTGCGCGGATCGTGGGCGTCGAGTCCGGCGAGGAAGGACCCGACTCCCATCTCCGGCGGCCACGGCACGTCCAACGACCGAGCGGTGCGACGCAGCCCGTCGACCGCCGCGGGATCGGCGGCGGGAAGGGTGCGCAGCAGACCGACCCCGGCGTCGATCATCATCTGCGCGGCGCACATTCCGGTGAGTAGCGAGATCTCGGAGTTCCACTCGTCGGCCTCGGTCCGCGGTTCGATCTGCAGCCTCCAGCCGTCGCCGTGCGGCACGACGTCCTGCGTGGGCAGACGCAGTTCGATCGCGCCGCGCGCGAGCGCCGCGGCCGAGCGCAACCGGCCGAAGTCGGGCAACGCCTCGACGGACGGATGCAACCTGTCCGCGTCGGCGTCGCGCTGCACTCCGGCGTAGTCCATGCGCGCGACCGACCGGACGAGCGCACGCCGCACGCTCACCGCGACGGGCTCGGCGCGGTGGTCGGTCTCGATGCGCCACAACACCGCCGGACGGACGGCGTCCGGCAGCAGGCTCGCGGTGCCCTCGGACAGCTCGCGCGGATGCAACGGCACCGAGCCGTCGGGCAGGTAGAAGGTCTGCCCGCGGCGGTGCGTCTCGGCGTTCAGTGCGCCACTCGGTTCGACGAGTGCGTACACGTCGGCGATCGCATAGTGCAGCACGAAGCCGTCGTCAGTGCGTTCGAGGTGCAGCGCCTGATCGAGATCCATCGATCCGGGTGGGTCGATGGTCACGAGAGGCAGATCGGTGCGGTCCTCGCGGACGTCCGCGTAGCGGTCGGCCGCCTGCCGTGCCTCGTCGAGGGCATCCGACGGGAAGCCGTCGACGAGGTCGAATTCGGCGCGCACGTCGGCGAAGTCGATCGCCGGCGCGACGACGATGGGAGTGGTCACCACGATGCTCGGGAACTCCTGCGGTTCCGGGTGCTCGTCGTCGGACTCAACCGTTCTTCCAGTCGTCGTCGGCGGCGTCGGCCGCCTTGTTCCGCTCTGCCGCGATCTCCAGCGCCCGCTGAGCGGTCTCCCGATCCGGGTAGGGCCCCATGCGGTTGAGGGCGTGCGGATCCTTGCCCTGGGAGACCTTCCGCGTACGCACGTCGTAGTACCAGCCGTCGTCGCTCATGGTCTCAGTGTGCCCGAACGACGTCCTCGTGTACGGGCAACCCGTCGGCGGGCGTGGCGCGGTACTGTCGGGCCGCACACATGTGCTCGATGTCCGAACGCGCATGTGCTCGATGTCCGAACGAAGGAGCACGCCATGTCCTACATCCTCTACGACGCGTTGCTGCCCTGGCTGGGTCCGGATGCGGCCTCCTACTGGGCGCACCTGCTGGTCATCTATCCGATCTGACCCGACCGGTAGCAACGCGGTGGGATCGGGAGACGCCGGGCGAACGAGCCGGCCTGTAAGCCGGATCCTGTCCCCCGCCGAAACGGGGTGGCGACCATCCATCTGGGCACACCGTCGCCGGGTACCTCGAGCGGTTCACCCGCAGGCTCGGGCGAGCAGCCCTCGAACACCTGCGCAGCCGCACCGCACGCGGTGCGACCTTCAACCTTGCTCCGGGCGGGGTTTACCTAGCCGCCCCGGTCACCCGGGGCGCTGGTGCGCTCTTACCGCACCCTTTCACCCTTACCTGCCGTACGGCAGGCGGTTTGCTTTCTGTGGCACTGTCCCGCGAGTCACCTCGGGTTGCCGTTAGCAACCGCCCTGCTCTGTGGAGTCCGGACTTTCCTCGATTCAGGGCCTGGCACCATCCGGTACCGGTTCCCTGCTCCGCGGCCGCCCGGCCGACTCGTTCGCTCGACCAGACTATCCCGCGGCGTATCGGCGCCGCCAACTACGGTGCACTCATGACGCGACTCGTGGCCCTGCTCCGCGGAATCAACGTCGGCGGCATCCGCATCCGGATGGCCGATCTGAAGAAGGTCTTCGTCGGCCTCGGCTTCGAGAACGTCCGCACCGTACTCGCGTCCGGCAACGTGCTCTTCGACTCCGAGGACGACCCCGCCACCGCGAAGGCCCGGATCGAGGCCGCACTCACCGAGCGGTTCGGTTACGAGGCCTACACCTTCGTCGTCGAGCAGTCGTATCTCGCGCGGGTCGTCGAGGCGTATCCCTTCGACGACGCACGCGCCGACCGGCATTCGTACGTCGTGTTCGTCTCCGATCCCGCCGTACTCGAATCGCTGGCCGCCCTGTCGGACGATCTCGATCCGAATCTCGAGTGCATCGAGGTAGGCAAGAGGGTCCTCTACTGGCAGGTCGTGAAGGGCTCGACGCTCGACAGTGCCGTGGGGAAACAGTCGGGTTCGGCCCGGAACAAGGCGACGACGACCGTCCGGAACCTCAACACGCTGCGTCGACTGGCCTGACAGGGCACGTCGCCGGCCATCGCACCTGCGTACAGACTGCAGGTAGCGTCCCTCCTCGACATTCGGCCCGCCGGAAGGTCCAGGATGCGCAGACGCACCGGAGCATTCGCCTCGATCGCCGCGGCTGCACTCCTCGCGACCACACCGACGGTGGAGACCGCCGAGTCCGATACCGACTTCTACACGTCCCCTCCGGCCTTCGAGACGGCGCCGCTCGGCGACGTCCTGCGCACCGCATCGTCGGTCGCCGCCGTCGTCCCGAAAAAACCCCGGCCGTCCTCGACGCGGCCGTCACCCGCGTGATGTACCGGAGCGGTCTCGACCCCGACGGCCCGATCGCGTTCTGGGGATATTCGCAGGGCGGCATGGCATCCGCCTCGGCCGCCGAACTCGCCGCGACGTACGCCCCGAACTGTCGGTGGTCGGCGCCGTGGCCGGTTCACCGCCCGCCGACCTGGGCGACCTCGCCGTGGCCGGCGACGGATCCCTGCTCTCCGGCGGGATCGGCTGGGTCGTCGACGGTTTCATCTCGGCGACGAGCCGTGGGCGTCGCTGGTCGCCGAGCAGCAACTCAGCAACCGCGCCCCGGCAATGCCGGTCTTCGTGGCGCAAAGCACGGGCGACGACCTCGTGCTCGCCCAAGGGGTCGACCCCATGGTCGACGAGTGGTGCTCGGCCGGCGCCGACGTCACCTACCGCCGCTACGACGTCGGACCCGTTCTGACGAAGACCGGGACGGGCCATCTGATCGGCATGTTCCCGGCCGTCGTCGAAGGCGTCGACTGGCTCGATCAGCGGTTCTCCGGCCGGGAATCCCAGTCCGACTGCACCGCCTGACATCCCGCCGGAAGAATTTCTCGGGACCGTGTAACACCCTCGGCCGGCCGACAGATAGACCTGATGAGTGGCCGCGCAGGCAACCCCCCGACATGTCTGCGCGGCCACTTGTCGTTTCGCGACCGCTACGGGTTCACAGGTGCGAGGTGTCGTTGACGAGCCGCACGGACGAGCCGCCGTCCGCGTAGAACTCGGCGATGCTGAGCGACGCGAGATCCAGGTGCAGGCGGTACAGCAGCGACGGGCCGGACTCGAGCGCCATCTGCAGGAACGTCTTGATGGGCGTGACGTGCGAGACGACCAGCACGGTCGAGCCGGCGTAGTCGGTCAGCAGGTCGTCGCGTACCGAGGCGATCCGCTTGGCGACCTCGTCGAAGCTCTCGCCGTTCGGGGGTCGCACGGAGGTGTCGCCGAGCCAGCGGCGGTGCAGTTCGGGATCGCGACGCGCGGCCTCGGCGAAGGTGAGACCCTCCCAGTCGCCGAAATCCGTCTCGATCAGCCCGTCGTGCACCATCACCGGGAGATCGAGGGCGTCGGCGGCCGCAGCGGCCGTCTCCCGCGCTCGCCCCAGCGGTGACGCCAGCACGGCGGTGATCCCGCCGCGGGCACCGAGTCGCCGGGCCGCGGCGACCGCCTGGTCGCGACCGAGTTCGGTCAGCTCCGGGTTGCCCCGCCCCGAGTAGCGACGCTCGACCGACAGCGAGGTCTGCCCGTGACGCAGCAGCAGAAGACGGGTCGGTGACCCGACCGCACCGGTCCAGCCGGGTGAAGGCGGCACTGCCGGATCGGGCACAGGCACGGCCGGCGGGGTGGCGACGTTCTCGGTCCCCGCATTCGACGGCGCCACGGGACGCGTCACAGTGTCGGACGCGACGTCCAGCAGTGCTTCGGCGGCCGCGTCCATCGCGGCGTTGGCCAACCGATCGGCGTGGGCGTTCTCCGCACGCGGGATCCACGTGAAGTCGACGCTGCGGAACCGGCCGGCCAGCTCACGTGCCTGCGCGGCCAGCGGGATCATGTCGGCATGTTTGACCTGCCACCGTCCGCTCATCTGCTCGACGACGAGCTTGGAATCCATGCGGACGTGCACCTCGTCGGCGCCGAGCTCGGCGGCGGCCGTGAGACCGGCGATCAGACCCTTGTACTCGGCGACGTTGTTCGTCGCGCGCCCGATGCTCGCCTGGCGTTCGGCGAGGACGGTCCGATGGTCGGCATCGAAGACCACGGCACCGTAACCGGCCGGTCCGGGATTCCCGCGAGAACCACCGTCCGCTTCGACGACGACCGTCGTCACAGTCCGGATTCCTTGGTGCGGACCAGGATCGCGTCGCACTCCGGGCACCGGACGAGCAGATCGGCGGGTGCGGCGGCGATCCGGGCGATCTCACCGCGGTCCAGTTCGAGACGGCACGCGCCGCAGCGGCGGGCCTGCAGCAGTGCGGCGCCGATGCCGGACTTCTCGCGCTGCTTCTCGTAGAGCGTCACCAGTTCCGTAGGGAAGACGGCGAGCAGTGCCTCGCGGTCGCTGCGGCACCGCTGCTCGGCCACCTCGATGTCGGCGAGCGCCTCGTCGCGGGCCCGGACGGCGTCGCCGAGCTGGTCGTCGACCTGCGAGACCCGCGCACCGGCGTGGTCGTGGTCGGCCTTCGACGCCTCACGACGCTCCATGACCTCGAGCAGGTCGTCCTCGAGTGCCGCCTGGCGACGCTCGAGGCTGGTGAGCTCGTGCTGCAGTTCGGTGAGCTGCTTCGATCCCACCGAGCCGCTCTGGAGCATCGACCGGTCGCGGTCGGCGCGCATGCGCACGGCCTCGATCTCGCCCTCGAGCTTCCGGATGTCCCGGTCGAGGTCGTCGAGGATGATCTCGACGGCCACCGCGGCGTCCTTGCGCGCGTTGCGCTCGGTCTGCAGGCGGTCCACCTCCTGCTGTTCGGGCAGTGTCCGACGGCGATGCGCGAGGCGGTTCAGCTCTGCGTCCACGGCGGCGAGGGACAGCAGCTTGGCCTGCACGGTGGGTTCGACGTTCACTCGGGTGGTTCCTGCTTTCGATGGTGTGTCGGTGGACCGGGAGTCGGCGGCCACGCGGGACGTGTCGTAGCTGATTACCGTACCGCGCCCGCCGCGGTCGTCCAGGGATCGGTGCGCAACTCGCTGACCCGCGCCCGCCAGCCGTCCCGATCGGCGAACGCCCTATCGAGGACGTCGCGGGCCTGCGCGCACCACGGGTACTCGCTCGCCCAGTGCGCGACGTCCACCAGCGCGGGACCCCCGGCGCGCAGATGCTCGTCGGCGGGATGGTGCCGCAGGTCGGCGGTGACGTAGACGTCGACCCCCTTCGCGGTGGCGAGCCCGAGGAAAGAATCACCGGATCCGCCACACACCGCCACGGTCCGCACCGGCCGGTCGGGGTCGCCCGCACCGCGCACACCCCATTCGGTGGCCGGCAGCGCGGCGGCGACGTCGGCGGTGAACTCGCGCAACGTGCGGGTCTGCGGCAGCTCCCCCACCCGGCCGAGCCCACGATCGCCCGGCAGGTCGGCGAGTTCGATGATGTCGAAGGCCGGTTCCTCGTACGGGTGCGCGTCGCGCAGGGCCGCGAGTACCGCCGCGCGCGACCGGCGCGGCGCGATGACCTCGATCCGGTCCTCGGGGACGCGTTCGAGGTCGCCGACCGAGCCGACGGCCGGGTCCGCGCCGTCGACCGGGCGGAACTGGCCGGTGCCCGTGGTCGACCAGCAGCATTCGCGGTAGTTGCCGAGAGCACCCGCGCCCGCTGCGAACAGTCCCGCGCGCACCGTGTCGGCGGCGTCGGACGGCACCATGACGACCCACTTGTCGGTCGCGGGTTCGGGCTTGGCCTCGAGCGGTCGCAGGCCGGTCAGGCCCAGCGCCCCGGCGAGGGCGTCCGAGACACCGGGGTTCGCACGGTCGGCGTTGGTGTGCGCGGTGAACAGAGCGCAGCCGCCGCGGATGAGGCGGTGGATCAGCGCGCCCTTGGGGGTGTGCGCGCCCACCGTGTCGACTCCGCGCAGCAGCAGCGGGTGGTGCACCAGCAGCAGTTGCGCGCCCCATTCGATCGCCTCGTCGACGACAGCCGCGGTCGCGTCGACGGCGAGCAGCACCTTGCGCACCGGCTCGTCGGGGTCGCCGGCGACGAGTCCCACCGAGTCCCAGCTCTCCGCCAGCGACGGCGGGTAGGCCGTCTCCAGAACGTCGATCACCTCACGCAGCGTCGCCGCCGTCACGTCCACCTCCAGCCGATCCGCTCTCTCCTACGCGCACGACCCTACGCGGCGGAAGACCGAACGAACGGGGAGAATGGCCCGGTGACCGTTCTCGCTGCCACCCAGCCGCTCGCGCTCCCTGCTCCCGTCGTCCTCTTCGATCTGGACGGCACGCTCACCGATTCCGCGACCGGGGTGATCAACGGGTTCCTCCACGCCGCCGAGACGACCGGCTTCGAGGCACCGGACGGCGACCTGCAGTGGCTGCTCGGACCGCCCATGCGCGACACCCTGCAGAATCTCGGGCTCGACGAGGAGCAGGTCGCTGCGGGACTCGCGGCCTACCGGGACTACTACGCCGCCACCGGCTGGGCGGAGAACGCCGTCTTCGACGGCATCGAAGCGGTGCTCGAGGCCGTCCGTGAGGCAGGTAGCCGCCTGGCGGTGGCGACGTCGAAGTCCCAGACGTTCGCCGAACGGATCCTCGACCACTTCGGTCTGACCGGATACTTCGAGTTCATCGGGGGTGCGAGCGACGACGGCGCCCGGCGGCACAAGTGGGAGGTCGTCGCGCACAGCCTCGCCGCTCTCGGGATCGATCCGCAGGATGCCGAGGCGGGCGGCACGACCGGTGTGGTGATGGTGGGCGACCGCGAGCACGACATCCACGGTGCGGGCCGGTTCGGCATCCCCACGGTCTTCGTCGAGTGGGGTTACGGGACCGAGACCGAGGGTCGTGCGGCGGCGCGGACGACCGCCTCGGTCGAGGAACTTCGGGAGGTACTCACGGGTGGACGCTGACGACCGCTTCCACGTGACCTTCGTGTGCACCGGCAACATCTGCCGGTCGCCGATGGCCGAGAAGATCTTCGCCGAGCACCTGCGGCGGGAGGGACTCGACGAGCGCGTCCGGGTGAGCAGCGCCGGCACGCACGGCTGGCACGTCGGGTCCGAGGCGGATCCGCGCACCGATGCGGTGCTGCAGCGGCACGGCTATCCCACCGGTCACTGCGCGGCGAAGCTCGGTGCCGAGCACCTGGCGGCCGACCTCGTCGTCGCCATGACCACCACTCACGAGCGGGCGCTGGCGCAGCTCGGTGTCCCGTCCGATCGCCGTGTGCTGCTGCGTTCGTTCGATCCCGACGCCGACGACGATTCCGTGCCCGATCCGTACTACGACTCTCTCGACGAGTTCGAGCAGGTCCGCGAGCAGATCGAAGCCGCCGTTCCGGGCCTGCTCGAGCGGGTGCGGCAGCAGTGAGACGCACCTCACCGGCTACCGTGGATCTGTGCGCCGATTGACATTTCTCCTACGCCCCGGCTGGCTGGTCCTGGCACTGGTGGTCGTCGGCTTCGCCTACGCGTGCTTCACGGTCCTCGCGCCGTGGCAGCTGGGTAAGAACACGAGCACCGAGGACCGCAACGGTCGCATCGCTGCGTCGATGGCACAGGATCCGGTTCCCGTCGGTGAACTACTGGGCGGCGACGGTCCGATCATCGAGGACGAGTGGCGCCGTGCGCTCGCGCAGGGCTCCTATCTGCCCGAGTCTGATGTGCTCGTGCGGTTGCGCAGCGTCGAGTCGCAGCCGGCCTACGAGGTGCTGACTCCGTTCGCACTCGATTCCGGCGGAACGATCCTCGTCAACCGCGGGTACGTGCGGCCGGTCCGCGGCACCGAGATCCCCGAGATCCCGCCCGCGCCGTCCGGCCCCGTCACGCTCGACGCCCGCATCCGGATGTCCGAGGGAACGGTCGACGGCAAGGACCCCTTCTTCGACGCGGGTTACCAGCAGGTCTACTTCATCGACGCCCCGCAGGTCGCATCCGTCACTGGTCTTGATCTCGAGGACGTCTACCTGCAGCTCGACGCCGACCAGCCCGGCGGTCTCGGCGTGATCCCGCTCCCCCAGCTCGATTCGGGCCCGTACCTGTCGTACGGCCTGCAGTGGCTGGCGTTCGGGATCATGGCTCCGCTGGGTCTGGGCTATTTCGTGTGGGCCGAGCTGCGGGAGCGTAGGAAGTCCAAGGGTTCGCAAGACGGTGGTGACGCAGCCGAGGCCCCGGCGGAAGCGGCACCGCGCACCGCGAGCGAGAAGCTCGCCGATCGATACGGCCGGCCGCGGTGACCGAGCCGACCACCCTGCCCCGATTCGAGGAGCTCCCGATGTACGCGACCGTCGACGACTACCTGGCCGACAAGGATCCGGCCGCCGTCGATGTGTTCCGGCACGTGCGCGCGATGATCCTCGACCTCGGCGGCGACGTCACCGAGCACGTTCACGCGTCGGAGATCTCCTGGTCGCGGGGCCGTCCGTTCGCGGCGGCGTTCGTCTACGCCTCGCGTCTCGAGGTGGCTCTGGATCTGCCGCGGCGCATCCACCACGCGACGCTGCGTGAGGCGTTCCCGAAGAAGGGGACGGTGACGACGCACCGGCTGAGCGTCTCGTCGGTCGACGACCTCGACGACCACTTCGTGGAGTTGCTGAACGTCGCCTACCGCACCGCGGCGGAACCGCGCGACTGACGTCTAGGGGATTTGTGTGGATCGGACCCCGCTAGACGGTGGCCGGATCCACCGGAATCGCTACATGTGATTGTGGGCGCGGAGGGTTTCGAACCCCCGATTAGCCCGAGGTCGGCGGGAGAAGCGGGTGCTGATCAGGAGTTCTCGTGCTTGCCTGATCACGCTCAATCACAGTCATCGACGCATCAGTGTGGGCAAATTGTGGGCACCAGGACTGGTCGTCCAAGGCCATCGCGCCTGCGAATGCACATGCGATTTTGGACGCGAAATCCCCGCTGCCGCACCCCATAGAGATGGAGCAGCGGGGTGCGTCTCGCTCAGCGTCGCTCAGCGCGTTCGAATTTCTCCCAGAAGAGGTGCGAACTCCGGCTCGAGCGCAGGGGCATCCTCCACTGCAACGATCTGGTCTAGCGCGATCCAGCGGATGCGTCCCGTAGACCGCACGGTGACCACCACGGCGGTCTTACCCTCCTCCAGACCGGGAAGCCGGTCGACCACGGCGTCAACCGGCTCACCGCCCGGCGTGTAGATGCGCACGGGGACCTCCCGGTCCTGAAAATCACTCAACATCTTGAACATTTAGAACCCTTCGTTCGGGGCCTAGATGTGGGCCTCCGTCGATGGTTGAGGACGCCGGAACTACGCGCGAATTTCTTCGTGTCACCCCTAAGAAGTGCGACGGAGATCATACCCTGGCCGCTTATTGGTGCATGCCCCGGCCGACCAGCACTGCACAGTCGGCTCTGTGGCCTGAGAGCCAGACTCCGAACCGCGCCGTAGGTATAGACAGCTCGGATTAGTCGTCGGTGACCTCAGCTTCGTTGACTATTACCGAGGACAGCGACAGAGCTCTCGCGACCTCGTCGAGGAAGCGAGTGCTCGTGACGAACCACTCTCGGCCAGCGGTCCGCGCCACGCTACGGTGGTGATCGGCTGCCTCAAGCAGACGGTGGAAGGTCGTCTCTGCCGATGCTGCCGCGCCGGGATCGGTCCGGTAGATGCGAAGCAAGACCGGTTCCTCGGGCAGCGCCGTGGTACGGGTCTGATTCCGGAAGCGGACGATCACGTCGCTGTCGCTCCGGCCGACCTTCATCAAGGTGCGTCCGCTGTCGGGCTCGTACGGATGCAACAGATAGTGCGGGAGGGCATAGACATAGATGCCGACGTCGTTCTGCGCCTCGGCCTTCTCCGTCTCCGCCTTGGCCTGCAGGACCTCCACGCTGCGGGCCGACTCGTCCGAAGCACGCCGTTCGAGTTCGGCGAGGTTGTGTTCGAGGTAGGCGCGGCAGGTCTCCGACCATCCCCCGGTCTTCAGCATGCTGCGGAACTTGCGGGCTACCGCCAGGGCCACGGTCGGGGCCGTAGGCAGATCGCCGTCGAGCAGGCTTCGAATGCGCCGCTCGTACATCCAGACGAAGCCTGAGGTGGACACCTCCAACTCGGAGGCAATGTCGTCGGCAGTCAAACCACGCTGCAGGCAGCGATACACCTCGCCGAGCCGCGACGCATCCTGCTCGAGGAACGCGACCAGTTCGGAGCGGACCTCGGTAGGCGGCCGTATGGGACCGAGCTCGGCTCGAGGCGGGGCGGGAGTTAACACCTCATCACCGCCTCCCCAGCCGGCGTTCGCTGCGCTCGATCTATCCGTCGACATCTTGTGATCGTCCCACCGAATCCGAATCGCCGTGCGCAAGCGCCGCCATACCTAGGAGTCGGAATACGCCCAGCTGCCCCGGCAGTTCGGAGCGCTTCAGAAAACTCGCCGGGCCGACCGGGTAGTCGACCCCAACCCGCCAACGGAGACATTGTTCGGAGTTGCGGGGCCCTGACGGTGAGTTCCGAAGCCTGGCTTATCCAACAACCCCTCATGGACGCTACCCACCGCGCTTGAAGGCGCGTGAGAGAAGTCGTTCTCAACCAGATTGATTCCAAATGATGAGCCCCCCAGGGTTGTACTCGGCTCCATGATTGAGCGCTTCGAGAGGCCATGCCGCCAGAGCATCGAGCCATTCCTCCCGCAGCGGCCGACCGTTCGGGATCGGGATGAAGACGTGCGGCGGAAAGTCATCGCGGTCGCCGTAGTCGAGAAAGTGCTTCCGCTCATCAACTGCTGGCGCATTGGCCATGCCAAGCCGGAACTGGTGCTGGTGACGAATGAGCACAACTGCATCGAGATTCGGGTATGTCACGGCGTTGCCGTATTCGTCTTTGTGGAAACTGTTGGGTGTGAGCAGACCCGACGCCGACGACAGCAACGCCGAAAGTGGCTCGTTGACGTAGTCGTCAACCACGATCATCAAGACTGAGCGAAAGTCCTCGTAGGCGTCGCGGAAACCAGCGAACTTCGCGTCGGCCGAAATCAAGAAGTCTTTGACGGGATTGTCCCGTGGCAGCGTAACGTCGCCGTTCAGATCGGCAGGGGCAACAGGACCCCGCTCCACCATCTGCCAGGGTGCCGACCCGCGGGCGAGACGATGCGATTCCAGGTTCGGAGCTTTGACCTCGACACCCAGGCTGCCTATGCCCGGGACGCGAATGACAGCCTCCGGGTTTCGCTTGGAGCCTACGACCGTCGGTTCCATTTCGAAGATCGCCTCGGCCGCCCACCCATGTTTGGCGAGGTGAGACATCACGAGCAGTTCGGCCAACCACTGGATGATGGCGGCGTAGTCGTCCATGTTCTTCTTGCGGCCTCCCATACCTTCGAGACGCGTCAGCATCTCTTCGGCATAACCGGGCATCATCTGGTCGACTGTGTCCAGGGCAATCAGAGTCAGCGGGGCGAAGTAGGTGGAGCCTTCCGTCCCGGGAGTGAAGTTGTAGCCGAGCCAGTGCCACCTGCTGCGGATTGGGCCGTCCTGTATTCGCTGGAACAGTGCGTTGAGGCGTTCGGTGTTCACAGCCTGCAGTCTCGCGCACTAGCGAGCGATCTAGCAGGACTTCGCGGCGTAACCCCGTCCGCTCTAGCTCCCACCGATCGCGCCGCTCACGCGATCTTCAAGTTGTGTCCTGCGGCATTCCCTGCGGGAGGTCGGGTATGTAACGGCTGTTCGGTGCGGGACTTGAGTGGAAAGTCATGCTGATTACCGCTGCGGTTCCGGCGGTCGAAGCCAGCTTGTTGGGGGTGGGTCCGGCCTGTGACTCTTGCCGATGCGGACGTCAGACAAGTCCACCTCCGACCGCAACGCGGCGGCATTGTCACTGACCATCACAGCCTTGACCGTGGCCGGATACCAGGTCGCCTTCCCCCGAGCGGTAGGAATGCCGTCGGACATCAATCGGTCCGCGATGGCCTGGAAGGTCCGACCCTCGGCCCGCTCGGTGACGATCCGCCGGGTGACTTCCCGGGGCAGCGCGGGTTCCACCCCGAGGCGCTCGCCTCGAGCACGCTTGGCTGCAGGCGCATCTTTCGTTCGAGACGAGATCGAGCGGCGTTCGTACTGACTGCCGGAGATGATGACGTTTGCGGCCATCTCACCGGCGGGGGTGCTCGTGTCGATGTCGAGAATCGACGAAGCCGTTCGGCCGTGGGGTTAACTCAGGAGTTCGGTGCGACGGACCGGAGACTGTCTCCAAGACAGAAACGGTGGTGGTCGTGGCACGTCAACTGTGTGTCCACACCAGTCCAGCGGCACGTCCCGCGCCGCCGACGCTCAGACCCGTCGCCCCCGACTCACCAGCAGCGGAATCAGATGATCCCGCCAGGTTGGTAGATGAACGTAACCGCTGGACATGCCGCCGTGCGCGAACTCTTCCCGATACACCCGCTCCGCAAGCTCGGTTCGCAGGTCCGAACCCACGACCGCCGTGAAGGCTGTAAGGAGCGACTCTTCCAACGTCGCCTCGTCGTCGGGGAGTGGAAGCCCGGCCAAGTGCTCTCGGAGCGCCGCCCACACGTACGGGTCGCCGCGCAGTCCCCACTGTCCCGGCTCCTCCTCGAGAAGTTGGTCCATCGTCATCGCCGCATCATGCCAAAGATGCTCACGGTGTCGATCGTTCAGGATGCAGCTCCAAATCGGGTGCGGAAACCTCTTGAACTGCGCCGCCGCGCCCCAGACGTGAACCGGTGGCTTCCCGAACTGCCCTGCAAAGTTGCGTGACGAGCCACTAGTGGCTCGTCACGGATTGTTGACCGGGTAATCCGCGGCTGACCGACACGTCCACGGCAGACTGTCTCCGAGTCGAGACAAGGAGGTGGTCGTGGCACGTCAACCCAGCGTGTTCGTCCGATCGTTGACCATGGAGGAAGGGCGACGGCTGCAGAAGATCAGCCGCACCGCCAAGGACCCGATCAAGCTACGACGAGCCATCGTGGTGCTGATGTCCGCCCAAGGCCAGACCGTCAAGGACATCACCTCGTTGATGCAGGTCAGCGACGATTACGTCCGCGATGTCATCCATGCGTTCAACGAGCAGGGATTCGAGGCGTTGCACCCAAAATGGAACGGGGGACGTCCGAAGACGATCGATGAGCAGACTCGCGAGAAGATCTGCTTGATCGCCCGGACGTCCCCCTCCGATTGGAAAATCACCGCGTTCTCCACCTGGAGTCTCACCAAGCTGACCGAGCACCTGATCGCGCAGAAGATCGTGCCGGCCATCAGTCGTGAGACGCTGCGCCGCATCCTGCGCAAGGGCAAGGTCACCTGGCAGTCGACCACGACGTGGAAGGCCTCGACCGACCCGGATTTTTTGTCGAAGATGCACGCGATCCTCAAGCTGTATGACACCCCGCCAGCCGACGGGCGGGTCGTCTGCGTCGACGAATTCGGGCCGCTGAACCTGCAACCCCGTAAAGGGAAATCGTGGCGGCCGGCGACGTCTCCGCTTCGGTTGCGGGCGACGTATCACCGCTACGACGGCGTGATGCACATGCTCGCCGCGCTCGACTTATCCAGCGGCAGAATGTACTACCGAATCAAGCCACGTAAACGCGCCGGCGAGTTCCTCGAGCTGCTCAAGATGTTGCGGGCCAGGTGGCCCGGGGAGAAGTTGTATGTCGTGCTCGACAACTTCTCCCCGCACCGGCACCTGACCGTCCGCCGGTGGGCTGAGGACCATGACGTCGAGTTGGTGTTTTTGCCGACCTACGGGTCGTGGCTCAACTGGATCGAATCCGAATTCGCGGCACTGCGGTACTTCGCCCTCAACGGCACCGATCACCGCAGCCACACCGAGCAGAACACTGCGATCGGGGCGTATATGCGGTGGCGCAATGCCCGTGCCGAACCGAAAACCCGATTCGCTCCCGACTCACCGATCCGGTCGTGGACCGAGTACCCGCATTACCCGGCCAAGGTTGCGTGACGAGCCACTAGCAGGCCCGACCTCCTCAAGGGTGATCTACCGTGGCCACTGAACAACGAGAAGAACGCAAAGACCCTTCACAGGCTCCGCGTGGACCGTGGCTGGCGATAGCCTTGCACCGCCCCCTCCTCGACACTTTGAGCTGGGATGCCGAGGAGGAGGCGGTCGGCGTCAATCGTCCTCGAACCCCGACTGGTCGAACTTGAGCGTGCTGGCGTTCTCGGACACTGTGCGGACCTTGGCCTCGTCGAACCCGTCCCGGGCGACCGCAGTGATCTCCAACCGCACCTCAAGTTCAACACCATCGACTGCAGCGAGGTGCTGGATGACCTCACTGGTGATACGCCCGAAGTCACGTCCGTAGAAGTCCGGATCCAGTGCAGCGGTGCCGAAGTAGCGAGTCTTGGGTCGACGCTCCGGCTTTGTAGTCACCGAGCGAGGCGGCACGGAGGGGCCGCCCTTACCGGGCGTGTCGTCCCCGGTCTGCGACTCCTGATCACCGGAGGATTCGGGTTCGTCCCCTCCGGCTTCGGCAAGGTCACGTTCCCGCTGCTCGGTCGCACGGCGCGGTTCGACGAGCAGCAACGAGTCGACCGTCGCAGGCTTGGGGGCATTGTCCGTCGGCAGCAGAAGACCCGCGTACACCTCTCCATCCCACCCCTCCGCAAGAGCAAAGCCCTGACGCTCCCAGTCGATCGGGGTGTCGAGAGCGGAGAGCACGCCGTCTTCGAGGACGCCACGGTCCCGCAGCCGCGCCAAGTACGGGTAAGTGGTGTAGTAGTCCCACAGCGCGCCGAGACTGATGTGGCCATCACGCTCGAATACCGTGTGCAAGGTGGTATCCAGGTCTAGGCGGATCCCTCCAGAGGCACGCTTGAGCACGAGCTCGGACTTGTCAACAAGGCGTTTGGCGGTCCGCTCTGCCAGGTTGTCGGTGCTGCCCTCGGCCTTGATCGCATCCAGGTGCAGCGGACGGGTCGGATCTGGCTGAGTGGGGACCAGCGTCCAGTGGTACGCGCCGAGCAGACGATCACGCGCAGTTGTATCGGCTCGCTTGAGCCTGTCCTCTGCCTGCTTCTTCTGCTGGGCTGTGAGATCGAGGAGGCCGTCCGCATTGTCGCGCACATACTTCCAGGCCAGGAAGTCGCGAACCGAGGCCTGCAGTTCTTCGTAGCGGGCCGAGTCGGCGGCGAGGAACACAAGCATGTTCCGGTGCGTCCGAGCTCCGCTGCCCCGCCTGTCGAGAATTTCCGTCGACCACGTGTAGGCCGGCGATTCAGTGCCCTGGCGACGGTTGTAGACGTGCGCCGGGGGCACGATCACCAGCCTCGCCTCCTGACCGTCGGGCACGTCAGACGAGGAGTCTGGGGCGATGTGCACGGCAGCGAAACCCTGCCCGCTGGGGCTGCGGTGGTCCTGCAGCCGCCGTGTGATCTCGGCCCACACCTCCTCCGGATGCAGCCGTTCGGCGTGGTCACGGGCAGTGCGTGTGGTGTTGGCCTGCGTGTCGAACCAGAACTGCGTTCCCGAGGAGTAAAAGTAGGTGGCCTTGTCTGCGAGCTGGTTCAGGGCCGAGTGGAAGTTGCCCGGCACATCCCCGGGCAACGCGGTGCCGAGGAATACCCGAGCCTTGTCGACACCTTTATGAGAGCCATGGAGCGTAGGGGTCGCGCCCATGAACACAGTCCGCGCCAGGCGTTGGGTGATGAAACGCTTGCCGAGCAGATCGGGACTGGCGTGGTCGACCTGGGCGGGCGCGGCGTGAGCTCCATCGACGTCGGCGTCAATAATCGCCTTCCATTGATCTTCGAGGTACTGGGTGATCTCGGTCATGACCTCCGGATCCCGCAGAGGTACCGAGCCCGGCATGATCAACGGCGCGGTGTCACCGGCGCGCCACAGCGCGCCAACGATAGTGTTCATCAGCCGCAACACACCGCGAGTGCGTTGAAAACGCTCCAAGGTCGACCAGTCCTGGTAGAGCCGGTCGAAAAGTTCAGGATGCACCGGATAGGTGGCGCGGATCCTGTCGAGGTAGTCGTTGTCGATAGCTTCGCTAGGGAACTTGCCGTGATGCTCGCGGTAGAACTTGACCACCGCCTGCGCTGTTGCACCGATCTGCGCGAGCGCCTGTCCGTCCGGGGCAGTGAAAAGCCGGCGTCGCACGATCTCGAACGACTCCTCGGGGTTGGCCGCCTTCCACTGATCGGCCACTCGGCGCACGACGTTCTGTAGGCGGCGTAGCGCTTCGCGCCCATTCTCGCCACCGACCTCTTCCTCGCTCACCTCACTGTGGCCGTCGTCATCACGAGCCGAGGCGGGAATCGAGATCACTACCAGCGCACCGGGTACGGCCTTCGCGGCTTCGGTAAGGGTCTGGGCGAACGTGAACTGGGTGTCGAAGCTGCCGCCGGCGAGATCGTCGCGCCCGTAGAGTTGGCGGGCGTAAGCCACCCATTCGTCGATCAGGATTATCGCCGGCGCGTATGCGGCAAGGAGCTCGCGGAGGCTGCCGCCCGGGTTGGTGGAGGTGCGGTCGGCGTCGGCGACGATCTCGTAGGCCTCGCGTCCACCGAGCTGCCAAGCCAGTTCGCCCCACAGGGTGTTGATCTTCGTGCCGTCCGGCTTGGGTTTCAGGCCGGAGGGTTCGAGGTGGTTGCCGACCAGCGCAACCTTGCCAATCTTCCGATCGAGTCGGACCGGGCCGAGCAGGTCCTGCAGCTCCTGTGGGTAGTCCGCCACCGGCCTGCCGGACGCGAGATGCCACAGGGCAAGCATCGAATGCGTTTTGCCGCCACCAAAGTTGGTCTGCAGGTTGATCACCGGGGAAGCGTTTTTGTCCCCAGAGATGCGCTTGACCGCGCGGGCGATCAGGTCCTGCAATCCGCCAGTAAGGAAGGTACGACGGAAGAACTCGACCGGGTCCGTGTACTCGGGGTCGCCCTCGCCGCGCGCAACCATGGCCAAGTCAGCGGCGAACTCAGCCGCACGGAAGTTGCCCTTGGCGACGTCGTCGTGGGGGCGCAACACCTCCCGCCACGGCAGCAGCCCCGCAGAGCCGACCTCGGCGGCACCGGCGGCCTTGACCACCTTGCGATCCTCCTGCTCAGAAGAGACTCGCCTCAGGTCGATGCGGGAACGCTTGACCTCATCGGCTGCGTCCGGTGCCCCGATCGCCCGCAGCAGCCGCTCGGCGGTGCCGAGAGCTCGGTAGGCGTCATCAGCGGAGAACGGCTCGTGGTGGGCCTCGCGGTCGCGCACGTCCCGCAGTTCGCTAGCCAGGGATTGCTCGGCCCTGGAAAGCTTTTCGTTGAACGGGAACCAGCCAGGGATAGCCTTGCCTGTGATGTTCTCGGTGAGCATCCGCAGCCCGTTCTGCGGGTCAACCGGGTTGTATTTCTTCGTTGCGGCGGCACCCTTGCCGACGTCCTTAGCAGCAAGCAGCATCGTCCAGTGCTTGTCCGCGGGCACCTTGTCACTGGTCGCCGCGGCGATGAACGGGTCGAGCGACTCCCCAAGCAGTTCTAGTGCGCGGCGGACACGGTCGCGGTTACTGATCTTCGCCATGCCTACTGCTCCTCGTAGTCGAACGTCGCCTGGGTCGGCTGCGCGGCGGCCAACGGAGCGGCTGCTGCAATCTCGTTCCACGCGGTGCCGAGCGCGTTGAATTCAACGGCGATCTTCGTGAGCTTGCGGTCCTCGGCGATTGAGAACAGCAGGAACGCCAGCTCCTTACACAGATCCCGCTCGATCGATGCGGGTACCCGTCCCAGCAGAGCGGAGGCGGCGGGGATTCCCTGGGTAGTCAGTGCCCGGGTCAAGTGCATCACGACCTCCCACACGCTGATCGACGGGTCCGTGGCAGGGTGATAGCTCTCATTGAGCTTGTCCGGAGCCAGCAGGGTCACCTTGCCCGCCCGGCTGGTGAGAATTCCGGCATGATCGAGGTGGTCGATCGACGCGTTGCGAGCCCGGGCGATGTTGTCCGCATCACCGTATGCACCGGGGTCGAACCCGTATTGGCGGAACCAGGCGATCGCGAAGCGGGTATCCGAGTCGAAGTCGCCTTCCTGTTCGGTCAAGACCTCGTCGAGTACCTCGTTGATTCGCGCGAGCGCGGCACGCACCCGCATCTTGGAACCATCGTCCTCTAACACCGCAGAGTACCGAGAGAAGACCGCCATCCCCGGGCCGATCGCCGCCTGCGGCAAATCCACGGGCGCGATCGCGCCTTGCTGCAACTCTTTCAATGCCGTCGGCAGCTCCGCCTTTAAAGCGGCGATGAACCGGCGACGGTCTGTTCGCGGCGCATCCTCAGGCCTGGGGCGAAGCGCGAGAAGAATCGACGACGCCAGGGCATTGGTTTCCTTGCTGATTGCTCGGCCTGTACGTTCGCTGCGCAGCGGCCAGGTCGCGGTTACCGACCACCCGGAGCGGATCATGCCCTCTAGCAGGGTCTCCCAACCGGTGGATGCTTCGCCGCCCTCGGTGGTCTCGGATTGCTTAAATGCGTAGTAGACAGTGATTGGGTAGTCGAGCAGGGCCGACTCACGAGCTCGCCGGAACACGTCCTGGAAGCCCTCTTCGAAGAATCGGTGTGCGCCATCTTTGCCACCGTGACGATATGGGTTAGCAACCAGCTCCTCCGCCTTCGGCACCAACATTGTGCTGAGCAGATCGGGGTGAATTGGTCGAAGGGCCCGGCGCAGCCACACGTAGAAGAAGTCGGATAAGTCCGAGTAGCCAATGTTGTCGTAGTAGGGGGGGTCGGTCGAAACCAATGCACCAGCAAAGTCGACAGCTTGAGCAGAGCTCTGCTGGACTGACGCAACAGGTCCGTCTGCACAGCATGCGAGCGAGCCAACCAGCATCTTCAACGCGTTGCGAAATGAACCTGTGTTCTCACCGAGCACCAACACCTCGGCAAAGTCCCATGTCATTGGCAGCGCTTGCCGGGCAAAGGTTGAGCTGGTTGATTCCCGACTGACGTACCAGTTGACAATCACCGAGTTTAGATCGGCGAGCTTGCTTGCAACCAATCCGAGATAGGTGGCAACTGCGTCAGCGTAAGCCGCTGCTCCGGTGCCTCCTACCGCAAGTCGGTCACCCTCGGACATGCCCGCTTCTAGGGCGTCAGTGAGTACCTGTTCGCGTACCTCGGTTACAAGATCGCTAAATGTGGTAAGCGCAGTGAGTTGGCGCGCGGTGAACAGGTGAGCGAAGGTACTCAAACCGTAAGGCGGGGTCCAGATATCCTTCGGGTGATAGCCAAGATCCTGGTCGGGCACGTTCTCCGGGAGTGGCACTGCTGCGGCAGCCTCGTGCTCGCGTGTCGGCTCAAGGTAGATGCGAGCGCGCTTGCCTTCTGCGACCGTGGCCATGAGCTGAGTCCCCATGCGTCCAGCGCGGCCTTGCGTCTTAATATACTCGCGCTCGACAGCCGCTCCGCAGCCGACGCAGGTTGCGCCGGTTCGGTGGACGGTGCCGTCAGAGTCCTTTTCCGGTGCTGTCTTCGGATCATGTCCGATCGTGAAGAGGACCTTGCCATCAGCCACGGTGGGGACCACGTACGCTTCTTTGCCCTTTTTCTTGCCGAGCCGCCACGAGCGGACCAGGGGCATGGCGATGCCGCAGGCGGGATTCGGGCAGGTGACGGTGCGTGCCCAAATCCACGCGATCACGGGGGCCTGCGACCCGTCCGGCAGGTTGGCCTTGGGGTAGAGGTGACCGATGAGTTTTTCGGCTTCATCGCGCATCCATTGCCCGTAGCGGCGTACATCCTCAGCGAGTCCTGTCGCCCTAGGCCACGATGAGACGAGCTGGTCCTGAGCGACATCGGGGTGAACAGGGGGCGGCCTACGAACTTCGGGGGGACCTCGATGAGGGCCTTATTGATCAGGACAGCGACGGGATTGAGGTCGGATGCACGTGCTTCGAGGCCAAGACGTTGAGCTTCGAGCGGGATCGTGCCGCCGCCGGCAAAGGGGTCGAGAATCGGCGGTGGATTCCCGCCCGTGGAGGCCATGATCTCGTCGTGCGCCTGCGCGAGGAGCTTCTCGTCGTTGGAGTTCTCCCACACCACCAGCTTCTCGATCAGCGTGTGGAGGCGGGCGCGCTCGGCCGTGACGGCTTCCTCCGTAGGGAACTTGTCTGGGTGCGAGGAAGGGTCGTCGACCAACTGCGCGAACAAGACAGCACGCGCGGCGGCGAGGGGTCGGCGTGCCCACCACAGGTGCAGGGTCGAGGGGTGACCATGTCGGATCGACTTCTCACGCGCGGACTCCTCGTTGATGACCTTGAGCGGGAGACCGACCTGAACCGTCTCGGGTTTGATGCCGCCTCCTTTCTTGAGGAGGATGCACATCATGTCCAAGCGTTACCCCGCCGAGCAGCGTGAACGAGCGGTGAAGATGGTCCTCGACCACCTCGACGAATATTCTTCGCCGTTCGCGGCGTGCAAAGCCATCGCCCCGAAGCTCGGCGTCGGTGTCGAGTCGCTGCGCACCTGGACCCGCCAGGCTCTGATCGATGCCGACAAGACACCCGGCGTGACCACCGCTGAACAGCAACGAATCAAAGAGCTCGAACGCGAAGTCCGAGACCTCCGTGAGGCCAACGAGATCTTGAAATCGGCCTCGATTTTCTTCGCGAGGGAGCTCGACCCTCGCCGCCGCTGATCTGCCAGTTCATCGACCAGATGCGTGCACAAGGACACCGGGTCGAGTCGATCTGCGCCGTGCTCACCGAGCGTGGCGTCAAGGTCGCCCCACGCACGTATCGGAACTGGAAAACTGCTTCTCCATCCCGCCGGACCGTCGCCGATGCACATCTGACGAACGCTCTGCGTGAGACCGTCGGCACCGCCGAAGGTCTCTACGGTCGCCGAAAGATGACCGTGCACCTGCGCAGACACGGCCACGACGTCGCGGCATGCACCGTCGACCGGTTGATGCGCGACGAAGGACTGTCCGGAGCGGTCCGGGGCCGTCGGCACCGCACCACCATGCCCGGCGGCTCGCACAGCCGCCGCGCCCCTGACCTGGTCGATCGTGATTTCACCGCCGAGGTTCCGAATCGGAAGTGGGTCACCGACTTCACCTATTGCCGCACCTGGGTGGGGTTCGTCTATGTCGCGTTCGTGATCGACTGCTTCTCGCGGGCGATCGTCGGCTGGCATGCCGCCACCGTCAAAGACACCGCGATGGTCACCACCGCCTTGAAGATGGCACTGTGGCGACGTGACCACACGGGCCACCCGGTCGGCTCAGGGTTGATCCACCATAGCGATGCCGGCAGTCAATACACTTCCATTGCTTTCGCGGAAACCCTTGTGCTGGAGGGTATTGCCGCGTCGGTCGGCAGCGTCGGAGACGCATACGACAACGCTCTGGCCGAGAGCACGATCGGGTTGTTCAAGACCGAAGTGATCGCCAAGGGAAACCCGTTCCATCCGGGTCCCTACAAGTCCGTCGAGGACGTCGAGTACGCCACGATGGAGTGGGTCGACTGGTTCAATCGCAGTCGCCTGCACAGCCGTCTCGGATACGTCCCGCCGGATGAATTCGAGGCGGCGTACTACGCTAACCTGTCGACTCCGCAACCGGAGCCGTCACCGATATAGGAGCGGCAAGAAACCCGAGACGGTTCAACCTCAATCAGCTTGCGCTTCGGTGTGCTCATGCCCGGCACCCGCGCGATCCTATGTCGGTGGCCGCGCTGTGGTAGTTGGGCAAGCTCGGGCGGGTCATCGGTGTTGAACTCCAAAGGTCAGCTATAGCAGTGGTGCGGTTGGATGAACCGTAGCAACCATGCTTGGGCACATCCGGTAGGGCGTAGTAGGGGTCAGCAGGGGTCGGTTCCCTTGGCCCACGTTTTCGACCAGTGCAGGCGCACGTCTGTGGCGGCGAGATCACCCAGGTCGATACTGCGGAAGTGCTCGGCGAGATAGCGCAGCTGGTCGTGCTCAGGACCGGCCGGGCTGACCTCCACCAACGCGAGGCGATGGGCGGCGGGCACGTTCTTGCCGAGCAGCACCTCGTTCAGAGTGATGGTCACATCGTCAGCCCCTTCAATACGACCTTTGACCTCGATAAATACCGATCGCCCGTCTGAGGTGGTGGAGCGAATGTCGTAGCCGGGGTTGTTGTGCGGCATTTCCACTGGGTTGCGCCCGAGGGCACGCTCAGCTTCGAGGACCTTGTCGACGGCGCGTCGCTCGACCCTGGCGGTCTCCCGGGCGTGGCTGGCGATCTCGCCGGGGACGAGCCCGGCAGGGATGACCAACGCCGCGCCGATCACCGTTGGCGGGCTCGCCGCCAGCTGCGCCTCCGCGGCGAGGCGGGCGGTGCGATGATCGAGCCTGGCTTCGAGGTCCCGAGCTCGGGCTTCGAGCCGGTCGGGGCTCTGCCGTTGTTTGCGGTGACGTCCCGGCTTGCCAGTGCCGGGGATGTCGCGCAGCCGAGTTGCCTCGGAGTACAGGTAGTTGATCTGCTGCTTGAGGCGCTGGGTGACGGCCGTGCGGGTCTTGTCGATCAGCGGCATCAGCCGCTCCCGCACCTGCTGTAAGTGCTCGGGTTGGGCGTGGGCGATCGCCCACGAGGCGGCTAGCTGCTCGACGCCGGCAGTCAACCATCCACCTGAGAGGACGGGGTCGGCGAACAGACGGACATCGTCGGGCAGAGGCTGCAGGTCGAGGTACGGGGCCGGCCCCGAGACGGCCGCACCGCCTGTGGGGGTAAGAGTGACGAACTCGAAACGCTTCGACACCACCTGGCCGGTGCCGTCGAGGACTTCTCCAGTCAGCGCGACGATCAGGCGGGGCTCTGTGCCCGGATCGGCAGGGTCGAACAGAAGCGTCCCAGCCTCCAGCGCAGACCGGTGGACCTCCACAGTGGCGTCGAGGACAGTATCGAGCAGCGGATGTCCGGGAGCGAGTAGCTCTGCGCGGCGCGCGTCGTCGACGTCGACATGTTCGGGGTCGAAGGTCACCCGCTCGTAGCGTGTGGCGATAGGCAGTACTGCCCCGGGGCGTTGCCGTTGTCGGACAGCGGCGGGCACATTGGCGATCTCGTAGCGGCCCTTCTCTCGGCGAGCCATCCGTCCGCCGAGGCGTTTGAACGCGTCCCGGAAGAACAGTTCGACGTAATAGGGCTGCAGCCGGCGGGCGCGGGCCTCGTCCATCTGGCGACGCAGCAGGTCGAGCTGATGTGGGGTTAGGGACTCTTTGGCCAGAGCGCGCTCGGCGAGCAGGTCGTCGAGGCCCTTCGAAACTTCGGCGTCCACGATCCTGTTCAGCTCCTGCAAGCGGGCGGGGTCGTCGCCGTAACGAATGGCCTCCATGAGGAGCTTGCGCAGCGGCTGGTCCTTGAACGCCTCACCGAGCACGTCGAACAGCCGACCGCCGTAGGCGCGGCGCTGCGTCTCCATCTTCTGCAGCAGCCGAGTGAACACCTGACCCTCACGGGTGTCCTCGGCGACCAGGTTCCACAACCGACAGGTATGGCGCTGTCCGATGCGGTGGATCCGGCCGAAGCGCTGCTCGATCCGGTTCGGGTTCCATGGGAGGTCATAGTTGATCATGAGGTGGGCGGATTGCAGGTTCAACCCCTCACCGGCCGCGTCAGTCGCGACGAGCACCCGCACGTCCGGATTGTGGGTGAAGTCTTCGCGGATCGAGCGTCGCTCGTCACGGCGGGTGCCGCCATGGATAGTCACAACTGCGTCCTCGCGTCCGATCACATTGCGGATCTGGGCGGTCAAGTAGTCGAGGGTGTCCTTGTGTTCGGTGAAGACGATCAGCTTGCGCGGTGTTCCATCGGCTGTGGCCAGCAGCGCGTTGTCGAGTAGCAGCGAGCGCAACTCACTCCACTTGCGGTCCTCGCCGCTGTCACGCACGGTGCGGGCGAGGGTGACCAGCTCAGCGAGCTGGGCGATCTCGATATCGAGTTCAGCAATGGTCTGCGCGGCGGTAGCAGCGTCGACCACGGACTCTTCGAGTCGCTCTGTCTCCTCGGCGTCCAGCTCGTCGGGGTCGTCGAGCTTGTCCCACGACGTCATCACCGCGAGGTCGTCCTCTGCGCGCGAGTAACGGGGTTCGAGCATCTCGCGGCGTTTGGTCTCGAGTCGTTGACTACGACGTTGCAGCGACCGCAGGATCGCGTGCGTGCTCGACGCGAGACGACGCTGGAGCACTGTGAGAGCGAATCCAACCGTGCGGGCTCGGGGGTTGTCGCTGCCGAGACGTTCGGCTCGGTTCATCTCCTCTCGCACGTATCGAGTGACCTGGTCGTACAAGTTCTGCTCGGCGTCCGAGAGCCGGTAGGGCACGGTTTCGGCAATCCGCTCCGGGAACAACGGCTTGCCATCGAAGGTGAGCAGCTCTTCCTTGACCATTCGACGCATCAGGCCCGAGGTGTCGGTCGAGTGTGCACCGGAGCGGTACTCGCCTTCGAACCTGTCCGGGTCCAGCAGCGCCATAAACGCCTGGAAGTTCGACTCACTGCCCGAGTGCGGCGTCGCGGTCATCAACAAATAAATGCCGCGCAATCGTGCCGAGCCGCTGACCGAGCTCGTAGCGGCGGGTCGTATCCAGCTCCCCCGCCCACCAGTTCGCCGACATCCGGTGCGCCTCGTCGACGATCACCAGATCCCACTCGGTTTCGTCCAGCAGCGCCAGTAGGTCGTCATTGCGGGCCAACTGATCCATCCGCGCGATCAACAACGGATGCCGCGTGAACGGATTCCCGTCGACCAAACCGTTGATCATTTCCCGGGACAGGAGTTCCGCGACGATGCCAAACTTCGCGGCGAGTTCGTCCTGCCACTGTTCGACCAGGCCGCCCGGGGCGATGATCAACATGCGCGCCAGATCACCGCGCAGCATCAACTCCTTGGCATACAGGCCGGCCATGATCGTCTTGCCGGCACCAGGGTCGTCGGCGAGCAGGAACCGCAGTGGTGTTCGAGGCAAGAGTTCGCCGTACACCGCGCGGATCTGATGCGGCAAAGGGTCGACAGCACTGGAAGACACCGCCACCATCGGGTCGTGCAGGCCAGCCATCCGGATTCGCAACGCCTCGGCCGCTAAGCGGAACTCGATCGGATCGGCGTCGAACCGCCATCGAGCCGTCGACGACTGGATCGACAGATTAGCCTCGTCGGCGCGGTAAAGCACCCGCTGCCCGAGACTCCCGTCGGCACTCTGGAACGTGACAGTCACCGCGTCGGGATTATGCACCGCCACCGCCAGGACGTTGACCGGCTGCGGCAACAGACCCAACAGCGTGGTGCCAGACTCCAGGTCTTCCAAGCGAGCCGGCGCACCCGTAGTCGCGTCTCTGCTCATCACATCTGCCCGTTACGCACAGTCATGATCGGAGGATACGAGAGCGAACGCGCGCGGCGGGATGGGAACAGGTGAGCGGCGTGGCGACGCTCGTGGTCAGTCCTACCGCTACATTCAGAACATGCCCGGGACGGCACCCGAGCCGATCCAGCTTCTCCGCGGCAACACACCGGCCTCGCCCCCGGTCAAACCGCTAATCCTTTTTGCGTCAGGTGTCGGAGCTTTCACCGTCGCGCGTAAAGGCGTCGAAGTAGGTAAACGGTTCGTATGTCACCGTCATGCCACTAGCGACACCTTCCGTGAGATGCGCAAAACTACCGTCGAACCACTCGCCGGTGGTGTTGAAATAGCCAGCGGCTTCCCACGTTCCGACTTGTGAGCGCACGTAGTCGCTCAGATCGTCCAGGCTCGCGAAGAACGTCACCGTCTTGGGTTTGATAAGCACGCCATTCAGCCGCACCGACTCTTCCAAGCCGTGATAGCCCCGTCCGCTTTCGGCCCAGACATCCTCAAGCGGCACGATCAGCTCGGCGGGATCGCGGACCGCAATCGGCTGCCAACCGTCACGTGCAGGTTTGCCCTGGAGCACCCGTCCAGGCGCTCCACTCAGCGTCACGAGGGCCTTCATCTCTGCGGTCGGCAACTTTCGAAATGCGGCCGGGCCGTTCACCGCGATCGAATGTTCCAGTGGTGTTCCTGCTTTGTGTTCGTGCACCAGGAACGCAGGCGTGAGCCAGTGAATGGGTTGCAGGAAGAGCGTGCGATCACCGGGGTCGCCGGTCAGCCGGGCAATCGTACAGAACCCCACGACGGATTTTGTGTCGGTCTGATACGCCACCACCACGTCACCGGCCGCGACCTCCTTGGCGAGGTACTTCGACACCTCCTGCGATTGCGTGGAGTAGTCCCCGCCCCAGTCGACCGGTCCGCCACGACTGAACACGCCTCGCAGCCAGTCCCCCGCATACCCAGACGGTCCGCCTTCTCCGGCATTGCACTTATAGAGCCAGTACGTCAACGTGAGTTCCCTTCGTAGCGGCACGTTTGCGGAACAAACAGACTGATGATCACCACATCATGGAGTCACATCAACGCGAAGGTCGTGCCCGACACGCAGTCGTCGTACAACCGGATAGAAGGCGGCAGGGACGTATCTACGCGGCCGAACGAGTGTCGTCGGCGAGCAATCGGTACAGCGTTGCGCGACTGACACCGAGGTACTTGGCGATGTCCTTACCGGTGTGCCCGTCTGCCTTCATCCTGCGCGCGGTGGCGATCGCCTGAGCGTCGACGACCTTGCGGGGGCGACCGAACTTAGCCTGGATGCACCGATCAGGCTGATGTGATGGGCGAGTCGTAACGGCGAAATGCCCTGTCGTAGTGAAAGAATTGAACTTCTCACAGAAACAATTCGGCCACAACGAAGGGCATCTCGTAGATGCAACTCTCTCACACCCGGCCCGTCGCTGCGGCGAGGTTCGACGATCCGAATCTCGTGTCGACCGCTGGGCTGGTTCCGATCATGGGTCTGGCGCAGAACTGCGGCCTGCAGGCTCTCGCCGACGAACACCTCAGCGTTCCCACCGACAAGGGTGCTCACTCCGGCGACAAGATCGGAGCACTCGTCGCGGGAATGGTCGCCGGCGCGGACAGCATCGCCGACATGGCATTACTACGGCACGGGGCGATGGGAACACTCTTCGACCGCCCGTACGCACCGTCGACGCTGGGGTCGTTCCTGCGCACCTTCACCTTCGGGCACGTTCGGCAACTCGACGCCGTTGCCTCCCGGTTCCTGCGCGGACTGGCCACCAGAACTCCGCTGGTGGCCGGGATCGACACCGAACGCGTGCTGGTCGACATCGACGATTCGATCATCGAAGTGCACGGGCACGGCAAACAGGGTTCCGGATACGGCTATTCCGGGGTCCGCGGACTGAACGCGCTGATCACCACGGTCACCACCGACACCGCGGCCCCGGTGATCGTCGGACAGCGTCTGCGCAAAGGGTCCTGCGGATCAGCGCGTGGAGCAGCCCGGATGATCGCCGACACCCTGACCACCGTCGCGCACCTGCACACAGCTACCGCCGGCCCAGGGGCGCGAACCACGGCACAGGCCACGCCCAGACCGCTGGTGCGGGCCGACTCGGCGTTCTACGGATATCCCACCATCGGGGCGGCGCTGCGCGGCGGCGCCGACGTCTCGGTCACCGTGCGCCTGACCTCACCCATCAAGACCGCGATCGCCTCGATCGACGAGGATGCGTGGACTCCGATCGAGTACACCAACGCGATCTACGACCACGACACCGAACGCTGGATCTCGGCTGCCGAGGTCGCGGAGATACCGTTCACCGCGTTCGCCTCGAAGAAGAAGACCCACCGGGTTCCGGGGCGGTTGATCGTACGGCGTATCCCCGACCTGCGGCTGAAGAAGGACCAGGGCCAGGGCGAATTGTTCGACGTCTGGCGGTTTCATGCCTTCTTCACCACCGTCGACGCCACCGATCTCGATGCCGTCGCCGCCGACAAGCTCCACCGCCATCACGCGATCATCGAGCAGGTCCACGCGGACCTGAAGAGCTCCGCGCTCGCTCATTTGCCGTCGTCTCGGTTCACTGCCAATGCTGCGTGGCTGGTCTGCGCGGTGATGGCGTTCAACCTCACCCGCGCCGCGGCTACCGTCACAGGCGATCCGAAGCTGGTCAAGGCCACCACCGGAACTGTCCGGCGGACCATTGTGTCGGTCCCTGCTCGGATCGCGTCGTCGGCGCGCCGGTTGACGTTGCATCTACCCCAACAGTGGCCGTGGGAATCGGGGTGGAACGCCCTGTTCGACACGGTGTTCGGACGAAACCGACCGATTCTCGGCTAACAGACACTCCCTGCCCGCCAACGACTCGAAAGACCAGTGGAACAACCCGACATCGAAGGTCGGAAGATCGTCCATGTCCACACCCTGTCCCAAGTCGTGCAATGGAAGCCACGACGACAGCATCAGACGCTCGGTGCATTGAGGCTTAGTGCCGTTTTTCCGCGCCGCCTCACGCTTGAGGGCGGTCCGTTCTTTGGCGAGCTCGCGCTCGAATTCAGCCATAGAGGCGAGCACTCCGATCACCATGCGCCCGGCGGACGTCGACGAGTCGATGCCATCCGAGGTCGATACAAGGGTGACACCCCGCTCCGTGAGGGCGCGCACGACCTCGAGGATGTGGAGCGTGTTGCGGCCGAGTCGGTCGAGTTTCCACACGACGACGGTGTCACCGTCGCGCACATACTCGAGCATGGCGGCGAGCCCCGGCCGGTCGTCGCGGGCACCGGACTGTCAAGTCCCGAGTTTTGTTGAGGCTGAGCGTGTGTTCAGTTCTCAGGCCGCAGAAGCGGCCGGCGGTTGTGCGTAGTAGGCGGTCTCGACCTCGGCTGGGGTGCGATAGTCGAGCATGCCGTGGACCCGTTCGGTATTGAACCAATGCACCCATTGCGCGGTGGCCGCTTCGACGTCCTCCCGGCCGGTCCAGGGACCGTCGAGGAAGATCAACTCGGCCTTGTACAGCGAGTTCAGCGCTTCGGCCATGGCATTATCGAACGAGTCGCCTTTCGATCCGACGGAGGCGACCGCGGCGGCCTGGTCCAGGGTCTGGGCGTAGCGCAGCGCTCGGTATTGCACGCCGCGGTCGCTGTGATGGACCAGTCCGGTGACGTCGCGGCCTGCGCGTCGTCGTGCCCACAGGCCCATCTTCAACGCGTCGAGCGCCAGGTCGGTGTACATCCGGGTCGAGGTCTGCCACCCGACGATCATGCGGGAGAACGCATCCAGGACGAACGCGACATAGACCCACCCGGACTGCGTCCGCACATACGTCAGATCGGCCACCCACAACTGGTTCGGCGCAGTGGCCGTGAAGTCTCGTTCGACGAGGTCACGGGGCTGATCGGTTTCCGGTGCCGGCTTCGTCGTGCGCGGCCATTTTCCGCGGACGGTGCCGCGGACACCGAGTTCGCGGCAGAGCCGCTCGATGGTGCAGCGGGCCACCTCGTGGCCTTCCCGGACCAGTTGGGCGTGGATCTTGCGGATTCCGTAGACCCGCATCCGTGGGTGGGAGTGGATGCGCATGATGTGTTCTTTGAGGACGGCATCGCGGCGTGCACGGGCGCTGGGTTCGCGACCTATGAAGGCGTAGTAGGTGCCCGGGGCGATCTTGACCTCGGTGTTCTCCGACAGAACGCGACAGATCGGTTCGATCCCCCAGCGGTGTTTGTGTTCGTCGATGAAGGCGACGATCACTTCAGTCGGCGGTCGAACTCCGCCTTCGCGAAAAAAGCTGTGGCAGAACGTAATATTTCCATCGACTGCCGTAGTTCGCGGTTCTCTTTCTCCAGACGGCGGATCCGTGCTTCGGCATCGACGGGCTCGGTGGGGAGCTCGTCGTCTTCGGCTTTGCGCACCCAGGTCCGCAGGGCTTCCTTGTGGACGCCGGTCTGCTCGGCGATCCGGTTGATGGCGCCGGTGCGGGTGTCGGGGTCGCGGCGGGCTTCGACGGCGAGTCGGGTCGCTCGCTCACGCAGTTCCTGAGGGTATTTGTAGTTCGCCATGTTGAGTCTGGGGTGATCCTTCCGGGATATCTGGCTCACCCTCAATGAAACCAGGGACGATTCAAACATCTTGTCCTGGAAGGTCTTGCTGACGCCGGCCGTGGCGAGAGCTGATCCCTCCCGGCGTTTCCGGAGAGCTCATGGTGTGAGCGCTTCCTCCGGATTGAGGGTGCGCATGCGATCGTAGTGGAGTTGCTCTGCCCGGTCGGGGGTGAGGTCGTGGCAGTAGCTGTGTGGTCGTTCTCGGTTGTAGAACGCCACCCATTCGGCGGTGCCCAGCGACAACTCAGTGGCTCCATGGAACAGGGGCTGGTTGTCGACCAGTTCGTTCTTGTAGTCCGAGTTCACCGATTCGGCCAGGGCATTGTCGAAACTGTCCCCGACGGTGCCGATAGAGGCCGCGATCCCTTCCTCGGCCAATCGCTGCCCGAACACGATGGCAGTATACTGCGATCCGGCGTCGCTATGATGGACGAGTTTGCTCAAATCGACTACCCCGCAACGTTTTCTGTTGTCGATCGCATTGTTGATCGCATCGGTCACCAAGTTCACCGTCATCTCCGTGGCCACCTTCCAGCCGACGATCTTGCGGGCGAACACGTCAGTCACGAAGGCTGTGTACGCCCAACCGGATTCGGTGCGGCAGTAGGTGAAATCGGCCACCCACAGGCGGTTGGGTGCCGCGGCATAAAACTGCCGGTCGACCAGATCCGTCGGCCGCTTGGCCGCCGCGTCAGGGATGGTCGTGCGCACCCGTTTCTTCTTGATCGCGCCGTGCCATCCCATCTCCCGCATGACCCGTTCAACCGTGCAACGGGCGACATCTAATCCGTTGCTGCGCAGCATTATCCATGTCTTTCGTGAGCCCAGAACGCGGGTCAGGGGTTTGTTCTTGCGGAGCATGAAGATCGCATCGATGACCTGCGCGTCAGCGAGCATACGGGCGCTCGGCCCGCGGTTGATGTGGTCGTAGTATGTGGACGGGGCGATGCGCCAGCCGTGCTCAGAGAGCACGGCGCACATCGAATCGACACCCCAGATAAGACCATCCGCACCCACCCGATGTCCCTGGTGGGTGCGGATGAAGTCCACAATTACCGGTGTGGCCGGTCGATTTCGGCCGCGAAGAAAACCGACGCCGCTTTCAGGATGCCGTTGGCCCGTTTGAGTTCGGCGACCTCCTGTTTGAGCCTGCGGATCTCCTCGTTGTCGGCCCTCGAGGCGCCTTCCGCATCAGCGGCCGGGGCCTTACGAACCCACTGACGGACAGTCTCCGCCGAGGTCACCCCCAACAGATCTGCGGTCTTGCGCATCGCCGGCCACTCCGCCGACCCGTGGGCCACCAACTGGGCCACCATGTCCACGGCGTCTCGCTTCAACTCAGCCGAGTACCGCTTCGATCCTGCTGCCATAGGTTTCATCCTCCCTTGAGAGGAGCCCTCCGGAAATCCCGGGAGGGATCAAGCAGCCTCCTGCTGCTCGAGTGTCTGAGTCACGGTGGACACGCGGACGTACCCGATTCGGGTCCCTGTCGGGGCAACTGTCTCGCTCATGCAAGCCAGTGTGTCTCAAATATTTTGTCGCGTAAATATTAAGACAGAAAATTGTGAGACGAACTTTTGAGACATCTCGACCTGGGGAAAGCCCTTCCCGACCACCGCGTGGTCCGGGTGTCTCAGTCAGAACTGATATGAGACACCGTGCGCACGGCAACCCGGCGGCGCGGGGTAGACATCCCCTCCAGGGAGGGGAGCGCGAATGGGATGTGTCGTTCCACGTTCCGGGCCTTGAGGACTGCGACAATCCTGGCAACGGCAACAGCGCGGACAGTCGTTTGAGCGGCGAAGCGCAAGGGAGGTTCACGCCATGAAGACACGGACTGCGTGGGTGGCGGTATCAGTCGTCCTTCTATCAGGTTGCGCGACCGGTGTTACCACAGACTCCGCCACGACGAGCAACTCGGATTCTGCGTCATCAGCGTCGATTACGTCCGGACCGCCCCGCAACGCCCAGGGTCGCATCGAGAAGGGCTTTGGTGAAGCGGCCGGTCTGATCGACAATGTCAGCGGCGAACCCGCCTTCACCTTCACTCTGAGCAACCCGCGCATGAACCCGGGGTGCACAGGCTTCTGGCAATTCACTCCCAACGGGCAGTACCTCTTCGTTGATATCGAAGCCGTGACAGCGCCGAACTACACGGAGGCGGTCACCGGTGCCGGCAACCGCAGTGTCAAACAGATGGCCGACCGCAGCCTGAAGGCCGGAAACTGGAGAGGCATCGGACCCGACGGAGCCGTCCTCGAGAGTTTGATCAGCACCGCAGCGCTCAACTGCGAGGAACTCAACGACGACGCATTCGACGAGCCACTCGCCCCCGCGTCGACGTATCGCGGTACCTACGCGTTCGACGTCCCCGTCGGGACCCAAAGCATCTACCTTGACATGCTCGGCAAGGACATCAGCTGGGAGTGGCCTATCCCTGAGACCCTGGTTCCCGGTGCCCCCGGTGCATCCAGCGGCTTCTGATCCGGGGAGCGCGAGCAAGATCATCGACCCGAAGAGTGAGCGACGAAAGTGAGCGATGTGCGTCTCGTCAAGGCGACACGGGTAAGCCTCAAGGCGCACCCACATTTGAACGAAAAATGGCTGCAAGAGCGGATCGTGGAGGATCCCACGCTACTCGGCCTCGGCGATCTCGCAGTCAAGGACGTCGAGCGACGTCAGCCTCGTGCTGGTCGCTTGGACTTGCTGCTGAGCGATCCCGATTCGAACCGTCGGTACGAGGTGGAGATCCAACTCGGTGCCACCGATGAAGCACACATCATCCGCACGATCGAATACTGGGACATCGAAAAATCCCGCTATCCCCAGTACGAACATGTTGCCGTGATCGTCGCCGAAGACATCACCAGTCGGTTCCTCAACGTCATCAGCCTGCTCAACAAGACGATCCCGCTCATCGCTATCCAGATGCAAGCGCTCCAGGTCGGCGAAGCCCTCACCCTGCACGCAACGACGGTGCTGGATCTGACGAGCCTCGGCACTGAGGAGGAAGACGAACCAGGCCAGGCAACGGACCGGTCGTACTGGGTCGGAAAGGGGACGCCGGAGACCATCGCGATCGCCGACGAGCTGCTCGAGCTGATCAACGAAATAACCCCCGGAATGGCCTTCAAGTACAACAAGTTTTACATCGGACTTACCCGAAATGGAGTGGTCGACAACTTCATTACCCTGCGCATCCGGAAGGACTTCGTACTCGCCGAACCCCGGATCCCCCGCACCGAGGAACTGACCGCGATGCTCGATGAGGCCGGAGTAGACCGCATGGACTACGACTCGCAGTGGGGTCGGTACCGGTTGCGTCTTAGCCTGGATGCACCGATCAGGCTGATGTGATGGGCGAGTCGTAACGGCGAAATGCCCTGTCGTAGTGAAAGAATTGAACTTCTCACAGAAACAATTCGGCCACAACGAAGGGCATCTCGTAGATGCAACTCTCTCACACCCGGCCCGTCGCTGCGGCGAGGTTCGACGATCCGAATCTCGTGTCGACCGCTGGGCTGGTTCCGATCATGGGTCTGGCGCAGAACTGCGGCCTGCAGGCTCTCGCCGACGAACACCTCAGCGTTCCCACCGACAAGGGTGCTCACTCCGGCGACAAGATCGGAGCACTCGTCGCGGGAATGGTCGCCGGCGCGGACAGCATCGCCGACATGGCATTACTACGGCACGGGGCGATGGGAACACTCTTCGACCGCCCGTACGCACCGTCGACGCTGGGGTCGTTCCTGCGCACCTTCACCTTCGGGCACGTTCGGCAACTCGACGCCGTTGCCTCCCGGTTCCTGCGCGGACTGGCCACCAGAACTCCGCTGGTGGCCGGGATCGACACCGAACGCGTGCTGGTCGACATCGACGATTCGATCATCGAAGTGCACGGGCACGGCAAACAGGGTTCCGGATACGGCTATTCCGGGGTCCGCGGACTGAACGCGCTGATCACCACGGTCACCACCGACACCGCGGCCCCGGTGATCGTCGGACAGCGTCTGCGCAAAGGGTCCTGCGGATCAGCGCGTGGAGCAGCCCGGATGATCGCCGACACCCTGACCACCGTCGCGCACCTGCACACAGCTACCGCCGGCCCAGGGGCGCGAACCACGGCACAGGCCACGCCCAGACCGCTGGTGCGGGCCGACTCGGCGTTCTACGGATATCCCACCATCGGGGCGGCGCTGCGCGGCGGCGCCGACGTCTCGGTCACCGTGCGCCTGACCTCACCCATCAAGACCGCGATCGCCTCGATCGACGAGGATGCGTGGACTCCGATCGAGTACACCAACGCGATCTACGACCACGACACCGAACGCTGGATCTCGGCTGCCGAGGTCGCGGAGATACCGTTCACCGCGTTCGCCTCGAAGAAGAAGACCCACCGGGTTCCGGGGCGGTTGATCGTACGGCGTATCCCCGACCTGCGGCCGAAGAAGGACCAGGGCCAGGGCGAATTGTTCGACGTCTGGCGGTTTCATGCCTTCTTCACCACCGTCGACGCCACCGATCTCGATGCCGTCGCCGCCGACAAGCTCCACCGCCATCACGCGATCATCGAGCAGGTCCACGCGGACCTGAAGAGCTCCGCGCTCGCTCATTTGCCGTCGTCTCGGTTCACTGCCAATGCTGCGTGGCTGGTCTGCGCGGTGATGGCGTTCAACCTCACCCGCGCCGCGGCTACCGTCACAGGCGATCCGAAGCTGGTCAAGGCCACCACCGGAACTGTCCGGCGGACCATTGTGTCGGTCCCTGCTCGGATCGCGTCGTCGGCGCGCCGGTTGACGTTGCATCTACCCCAACAGTGGCCGTGGGAATCGGGGTGGAACGCCCTGTTCGACACGGTGTTCGGACGAAACCGACCGATTCTCGGCTAACAGACACTCCCTGCCCGCCAACGACTCGAAAGACCAGTGGAACAACCCGACATCGAAGGTCGGAAGATCGTCCATGTCCACACCCTGTCCCAAGTCGTGCAATGGAAGCCACGACGACAGCATCAGACGCTCGGTGCATTGAGGCTTAGAAAGTCGGACCTCGTGGAACGGCGAGACCTCTTACTCGATCTGATCAGGCGAGCAAGCGACACGCCCGCCCCACTCGAGACCTAATCGCCATCGAGGCCGACGGTTTATCGAATGACGTGCTAGTAGGTCTGGCCTCAACTGCCACCCATGAACAACGCTTTGTCGACGTCACGCGGGACCTGGCAGGTCCCCGATAGTCGGTCCAGGCGGTTCTAGAGCCGGTTCCTACGTGCAGTCGATCAGTCGATCTCGCACGCCACGGGCTGGTGCCGGTGGGTGCATCCGGCAGCGTACTCGGCGGGGGTCTTGTACCCCAATGCCGAATGACGGTGTCGGTGATTGTGGTCGTCCTTGAAGTCCTCGATCACCACCCGGGCCTCGAGCAGAGTCGGCCAGTAGTTGCGGTTCAGACACTCATCGCGCAACCGGTTGTTGAACGATTCGATGAACCCGTTGTTCCACGGCGTGCCCGGCGGAATGTAGGACACCCCCACCGACCCAGCACAGAAGTCCCGCAGCGCTTCCGAGATGAACTCCGGCCCATTGT
Organism: Rhodococcus sp. 2G; assembly: GCF_001886355.1. Lineage (NCBI taxonomy): Bacteria > Bacillati > Actinomycetota > Actinomycetes > Mycobacteriales > Nocardiaceae > Rhodococcus > Rhodococcus sp. 2G. Next base: position 2,384,456 of record NZ_CP018063.1, read on the forward strand.
CCATCCGTAACACCAGCGGCGGCCCACCCCACATCGCGAACGCCTTCTCCAAGCCCTCGATCAACCGGCCGGCGGTGATCGAGCGGTCCACGATGTTCAACAACGACATCCGGGTGTGTTCGTCGACCATCGACGCGATCTTCACCGTCTTGCCGTCGACGGTCGAATCGAACTGGAAGTCCAATGCCCACACCACATTCGGAGCATCCGCGTCGACGATCGGAACGGAGGACAGGCCGGCACGTTTGCGGCGTGGAGCACGCCGGACCTGCAATCCTTCTTCCTTCCACAGGCGGTGGATCTTCTTCTTGTTCACCTCGATGCCCTGGTCGTAGCGCAGCCACGCCCACGCCCGACGAAACCCGTGCCGTGGATGCTTGCGGGAATATCTGCGTAGCTCTGCGCGCAGGTCGGCGTCCGGGTCGTCCGGTGTCTGCGCCAGCGGCAACCGCCGGTAAACCGATCGGGAGAGCCCAACGACCTTGCACGCGAACCGCTCCGACATCTGTAGGGTGTCGGTGAGCATGGTGATCGCGGCGCGTTTGGCGGTCGGGCTCAGAATTTTCCCTTCGCGATCTCCCGCAGCGCGTCCTTCTCCAACTCGGCATCGGCGAGCAGTCGCTTGAGCCGGCTGTTCTGCTCCCGTAGTTCCTTGAGTTCCTTCGCCGCATCGGCATCCATGCCGCCGTATTGACGACGCCAGTTGTACAGCGTCGCCGCCGACACCTCGAGTGCTGCGGCGATTTCCTCGCCGTTCTTGCCTTCCGCGGCCAACTCGTCGGCCCGGCGCAGCTTGCGCACGATGTCCTCGGCCGAGTGACGTTTGCGTCCCGCCATGATCCTTATCGTCCCTTCTTCGCCCTTACCAGGGCAATCAGGACTCTAGAACAACCCGGACCTACTCACAGGGGTCACGCCAGACCCATGTCGCGCCCGTCGCTGCGTTCACCGTCTCGATGAGTTCGCACACCGTCGTCATATAGCGACTGTAGCGTCCGACCGGATCGGCGTACCCGAGCACTCGGAGCGCGGCCACCGCCCGGCGGTCGTAGACCGCCATCCGATCCTGTGCGCCGGCGGTCAACAATGTGGAGGCGACCGCAGCGCCATGCTGGCACCCCGGCAACTCAAGCAACCTCGATCGCGCCGCTCCCGCCGCCTCAGGGATGGTGCTATTGGTGTCCCTGGCGATCTCGAATGCCTCGCCAGTCACCGCTCGTACCTTGCGGTCCGGCCACTCGTTCAGCTCGCGCGTCCAGGCGGTGCTGAGGTTCAACCGTTTCCACAGCATCAACGCACCGATGTCGGCTTTGCCGATCGACCCGTCCCGCTCAGCACGTGCTTGGACCTCGAGCAACACCTCATCGTAGGAACTGCCCCCCTCGATGTCCGGGTAGCGCGAGCGCGCGTCGACAAGCGCCGCGACGAGGTCTCGCTGACCTGGGGCCGGAATCATACCGAGACACTACGCAATCACGGGTCATCCAGTGCTGGTGAAACCTACAGGGCGCTGTGAACTCGGGTCTCGTCAGTCCACGTTCCGGCTACCCCGGCATACGACCCCGAGCATTGCACAGAGGTGGAGAACGTCGCGTCGCTATCTCCTGCAATGAAACTGGGCACTACGAACGGGTGCCGTACCTCGTCGACCATCGCATCGGCCACTCGAAAGACCTCACCGCGTCGCGCGACGGCTTCTGCGGTACCCCTCACCTGAGCCTCCATAGGCACAGAAACTCAATCGCGACCGCCACAACCTCGCCCTGCATGCGACGCCCTGCTCTCGGCGACAACAGCCGGCGACCCTGCACAGCCACGCGACACCGTAATCGCCCTCGTCGACGTGACTCTCATGGTTGTCTGGATCTACTTCGGTGATGCGCCGGCCGTACCATCCGACCGATCGGAGGAGAGAGCAGTATGGATCCTGAGATCTCTGACCCCCGCGAGCCACAGCCTCCTCGGCGAAGCCCGGACTCACGCACCCGCACGATCTGGATCTTGGGGACCGCTGTCGCGGTGTTGGCCGGTGTGCTCATCGTGGTGCTGAGCCTGTTCCTGCTCCGCGGTCAAGACCGCGACTCCGAGACCGCGGCACCTCCCCGAGCCGATGGCGGCGAGGCCAGTACGACACAGATGGTGCCCGCCCCACTCGACGGCGTTGAAGCGACCACCCCGCGACCCGCGACGACCGGCCCCACCACTTCTACGCCGGTAACGGAAGAGGCATCGCCGGAAGACTATCGATCGGAGTGGCCTGGCCCGAACTCTGTCGGACTCGCGCCGTCACCGGAGTTTCCGACTGCACTGCCACGGTGGACTTCGACAAGGTCATGGACGGTGCTGCCCCGCTACTTCACCGACTCGCCGTGGGCGAAAGCTCCTGGCCCGGACTATGCAGCTTTCCCCGCCACGATGAACGGTTGCGACTCGAGCCGGTTCCTGGTGCGTTGGCGAGCTGTCAACGATAACAGCCAACTCGTCGCTTCCTACGTCGATGCCGTCGGCACGCCGGGAATGCAGGTCACTGGAAATGCCGGCTGGATGGACCTCGACCAGTGCCACACCCCCGCGTTCCAGCTCCTTGAGAACGCCGACGGATCGACTCTTACCGATGTGACGATCACAGTCCAGCAATACATACCGGCTCCCTGAGCCCTGTCACATAAGAGCGGACGGGCAGGTGCTTAGAGCATGTCTCATGTGGAGAGCTTCTTGAAGCAGGTGAGCGCCGCGGCGAGTTGCAGGAAGCCGGTGAAGTGCTCGGCGTGGCGTTCGTAGCGGATTGTGAGCCTGCGGTAGCCGGTGAGCCAGGCGAGGGTGCGTTCGATCTTCCATCGGTGCCGGCCGAGGCGGTCGTTGCGTTCGATGCCGCGACGAGCGATCCGCGGGACGATCCGGCGCTCCCGCAACCAGCAACGGTGAGCGGCGGAGTCGTAACCTTTGTCGGCGCGCAGGCGACCCGGTTTGCGTCGTCGCGGCCCACGACGGGACCTGACCGCGGGAATGGCCTCGACCAGCGGCCGCAGCATGGTGCTGTCGTGGGTGTTCGCTGCAGAGACGCCGACAACCAGCGGAATTCCCTCGGCCTCGGACAGGACGTGGATCTTCGATCCTTTCTTGCCGCGATCGACCGGGCTGGGCCCGGTCAAAGATCCCCCCTTTTCGCCCGGACACTCGCGGCGTCCAGGATCGCTGCCGACCAGTCCAGCTCACCCGAGCCGCCGAGTCGATCGAGCACCTCGCGGTGCAGTTTCTCGAACACCCCCGCGCGTACCCAGGCCGTGAAGCGGCGATGCGCGGTCGGGACGCTGACCCCGAACGACGGCGGCAGGTGCCGCCAGGCGCAGCCGCTGGTCAATACGAACACGATTGCGGTGAACACCGCCCGGTCGTCGACCGGCGCACTGCCACCACCCTGCGGTCGGGGGGCGAAGGCCGGAATCAGCGGTTCGGCGATCTCCCACAACGCATCCGGCACCAACCGGATAGACAACTCGTCAACCACGAACTACATCATGCATCACAACCCACTTCATCCACGTGAGACACGCTCTTAGTGTTGCAGCTCGGCGACGAGGCTCGGTGCCGCTAGGGGCGGCTTCATCAGACACAAACCCGAGTGCGGCAAGCTCTGCGCGACAACGGAAGATGGCCCACTTCAATCCTCGAGCTTGGCAAGGATGTCGGCCCACATTGACTGGGGGACGGTCGAACGGACCGCATCGGCCAGCTGTCGAACCTGAAGCCTCAGTCCGGCGATGTCGGCATCGCCCTGCCTCGTATCCAGGATTGCCTGCAGCTTGGCGGCAGCGTTCATCGCCGTGTTCGCGTCCACATCCTCGCGCCCGGAAACTAAGGACTGGTAGCCCTTGACCATGAGCGTCTCGTAGAACGCCATCGGCGTGATCGCGGTGGCGACACCGTCGACGAAGTCGATGCCATTCTCTTTTGCACGCTGCTCAAGGATTTCGCGATAGGTCGCCTTCGCCACGTTCTGCACCGGGTAGTGGCGGGCGGCGTGCCGGCGTATCGAATCAACAGTGACGCGATCGGCCTTATCGACGCCGGCGTTGTCCTCGGCGACGGCGCGGTGAATTCCAGCGTAGGTCGCTCCCGCTGCCAACAGGTCGTTGACCTTCCGGCGCACGACATCGTTTCGGCAGACGCGGCAACGAGGCTCGAGATGGATCGCGAAGTCGTCACCGGTGGCACCGCCGGCGTCGAGCAGATCATCGGATGCATGGGACATTTCCGCCAGGTCAGTCATCGCTGTCGCTCCTGAAGATCTGTATCAGCTCGAGCTCCGAGCTTTCACTCATTGTTGCAGCTCACTGCCGAGTTGTAAGGCCAGCAAAAACGAGTCTCGGTGCTGGTCGATCTCTGCGCTGGAGCGGCACCTCCCAGCACTTACCCTGCGTGAGCGCCGACTCCTTTCGGGACTGCCCCGAGCGGGCCGTCGTGGATGTAAGTAGCTCAGATTTTGTCGAATCCGCGCCCGCGACCTCGTAGTGACCCCTCTGCCGCGCCCATAAGAAGAGAGAGGGGCGATCTGGCCCCATCTACGGCCTGGGGCCGGATGGAGGAACGCCGTGTCGAAGACGCTACGGCGACGCGTACTGACCGTCGACGAGCTCGCAGAGCTGTACGGCATTCCGATCAGTACCCAACGCGAGTACCGTGCCCGCGGAACGTCCGCACCGTACTTCCGTGCGGGCAACCGCATCTTGCACAGGGTCGAAGCGGTCGAGGACTGGATCAAGACCCAAGAGCGCGCCGCGGAAAGCGCTGTCGGCGACACCGTTGCCTGCGACGGAACTGCGGCGGTCACCGACCGTCGTGCCCGCGCCCACGCTGATGTCGAGTCGGCTCCTGAGGCTCAGCGAGGCGGTGACGAGTCATGACCCGGATCAGTACGGTCGAAGACCGCTTCTTCGACAAGCTGTCCGAATCGTCAACCGGATGCTGGCGGTGGATCGCTCGCCGAGACCGCGACGGCTACGGACAGTTCCGGGTGAACAGGCGTACGGTTGTCGCGCACCGGTGGGCGTACGAGTTCCTCGTCGGCGAAATTCCCGAGGGGCTCGTCCTCGACCACTTATGCCGAGAGAGGTCTTGTGTTAACCCGTTCCACCTCGACCCGGTGACCGTCGCGGAAAATGTCCGCCGGGCACAGCGACCGGACTTGCTGACTCACTGCGCCAACAGACACCCGTGGACTCCAGAATCGCTCTACCTTTCCCCAGGAGGTGGTCGAGTCTGCCGGCTGTGCAAACGAGGACGACGTGGCCGCCAGGCCGCTCCATCCTGATCGACTCACGAAGCGATGATCCAGGATCGGACCTGCCTATGGGCCCAGAAGCGATACATCTCGGGCAAAAAAGGGCCGGCCCCGTCCGGAGCAAGAGCCGGAGGGGGCCGGTCCGATAGGATCGAATCGCCAGACACATTCCCACATTCGCGCATTCGCGAGGCGCATCCATGAATCTACCGACTTCCCCGCCAGCCCACAACGGATCGGGCGCGGGATCTCACCGTCGAGCGGGCCGCCGCGCGGCCAACGGCCTGCTGGGCAGTCCCCTCTTCCGCCGGCATAGTCCATTGGAATTGCGTTGGAGCGACGAGCAATTGCTCACCATCGCCAACAGGCTCCGACCCCATCTTGCGGGCGAGCCGACCGAACACTTGGTGCTCGCCGCGGCATCCCTCGTCCGGTCGATCGCCCTGGAACAGAAAGTAACCGGTCGCGGGGTGCACTACGCGCGAGGCAAAGATCTCTACAACATTCCGGCGCGGTACCGGGCCGGCGACCGGCTTTTCACGTGGCACCTCGTCACGAAAGCGATGGATCTGCTGGCGTCGGCAGGACTGATCAAGCATCACTTGGGAGCGTGGGCATATAGAAGGCAGTCCGTGGCGTATGCGACCGACGAGTTGATGGCCCTGGTCGGTTCCCATATCGATGTCTCGGAAGGTCGAGCGCTCGAGGCACGCTCCGAGACGATCGCGCTCCGCGACAGCGCCGGCAAAAAGCTGCTCGACTACCTCGACACCATCGCGACGGAGGCGATGCGACGCGACGTCCTGCGGATCAATGAGAGCCTCACCGACCTACGAATCGTTCACCGCGGTCGGAGGCTGCGCACGCCGATCATTCGCCGAATCTTCAACGGCTCGTTCGAACGCGGGGGCCGACTGTACTTCCAGGGCACGTCGGTTCAGAACATGTCCGCCGACGACCGGCTCGACCTCGAGGTCGTAGTGGAGGGGGAACTGCGCCCCGTGGTGGAGATCGATTACCGCGCACTTCACATCAGCATGGCTTATGCCGAGGCGGGCGCGTCGATGCCAACCGGCGATCCCTACAGCATCGACGGATTCGACCGTGCGGCCGTGAAGCTGGCCGTGAACGTTCTGTTCAATGCACGGAGCCGGCGAAGCGCTGTCGGAGCCGTCGCCAAAAACCTCGACGGGCCTGTGTCCGTTCTGTTGGCACAGAATCCCGCTGCTTCCGGCGATTCCATCAGGGATCTTGCCGAGACACTCGTCTCCGCTGTCGAGCACAAACATTCGCGAATCAATCCGCTCTTCGGGTCCGACTGCGGGGCACGATTCCAGCGTCTCGACTCGGACATCGCCGTGGACGTGATGCTCCGGATGCTCGAGCAGACCGGACGATGTCCCCTTCCCTTGCACGACTCCTTCATCGTCGCCGACGTCGATGCAGACCTGCTCCGCCTGACCATGACGACCGTTGCACGAGAGCACGGGTTGGAGCTGGAGGTCAAGGAGCACCGAGCCGTCCATACCATCTTCGAAGACCTCCTCCAGGCTAGGTCTCCGCTCGTACTGCCGCCGGCCCGGCAACCTGTGCCGTCTCGCTGCTGCGGCTCGACCCACTCCTCCATCTCTCCTCCACTAGCAGGTAACTCCCCTGACCTGCATAAACGGAGGCCCATAAGCCGGATCTACGCTTCCCGCCACGACACCTGCGGAGTGCACATCGACGTTCTCGACACGATCACCAGGACCGAACCACCACGCCGAGCTCCTAGAGCAATCGGTTCCTGTGGTCGGCCGGTGCGATCACCTCACGTGAACGCTCTCGCCGCACACCCACCTTGAGTCTCTGCTACTTGTCCTTGATTCTGACGGTCTCCACCGCGATGCCATCCGGTCCGGAGCCGGTGACACGCGCGTTCGGCCGCCAAGATCTGGTGCGCCAACCGCGTCGCACCCCATCAGCCTTCAGACTGGGGACGCTGAAGGCTGATGGACAGCGCGTTGAGGGCCGGTGCCTTTCCCTGAACGGATGGCCACAGTCACCGTTCGAGTCCCCGTGACCGAGATTCCGCGACTTCCTTTTCCGCACCCCGGCGCAGCATCACGGAATTCACGGCGGCGTGGATCTACTCCCTGCCGCCAGCGCGATGTCGAAGCGACGATCTGGCGCAACCCCCTGCATGTCTCCTCGAGCAGCGGCCGAACCACGAGGAGCACGTCCCCCTATCGAGATCACCGTCAACGGGCGAAGGTTGACGGTGATCTCGATTTGATCGGCAGGGCCTCACGATCAGAGAGGTCGCCGATGCAGTCCGCCACCCATTCCACGAGGAACTGTACGAGCGCGGAAACCTGGGCGAGCGCCGGCCGCGTGGCGTGTGACGGTCACGCGTTCTCCTGGTGAATGGGGGGACGGATGCTCATCGCTCCGCCTCTTCATACCCGAGCGCCCGGCGGATCTCCTCGCGCATGTACTCGTCGGAGTACCGCTCGGGGTTGCACTCGACCCGTTCCTGCCAGAAGGCACACACGGACTCGGACGGAAGGTAAGAGTCGACCTCCTCGCCAAGCCGTTCATCGAACGCGCGCGTTTTGGTCAGTAGACCCATCTCGGTCAGGTTCGTGCACATCTTCAGAGTCCGTTGCATGCCGTGGCGTGATTCGGACGAGCCGAGTGCGACGAAGCCGCTTGGATACCGGAATCCGGACGGGTCGAGTAGGAGCCCCCAGAGTACATCGGTGTGGTCGCCGTCGAGGTTGTGTTGCTCGGCGAGGATGTGTGCCGCCTCGCCCGCCGCGATGTTCTCGCGGGGCGGACGATCTCGTGAACCATTTCCGCAACAGTGATCTTGATGGTCGTCAGAGCCTTCGTCCTGGTCGGGTGGTGATGTTGAAAGTGGCGGGAATCGCTTCGACCAGGTCGCCGCCGTACGGCCGCACAGACTCGAAGGATCCACACGGGACCGGGGTCTTTCAGAGATGGACGGGGCTGGACGGTGCGACGTCGTTCGACTCACTGTTCTCCGGGACGCCGAGATCTCAGCGAAGGCGAACAACGAGCTGCGGAAGCTCGGTCGGCGACGACGCTGACCACCGCTGCTTCCGCCAAATGCAGGCAGTGCGCGATACAGAGAAGAGGCGGCTCACAGCGGTCGAAGGGAAAGGTGAAACGCGGAGGATCGTCGCGCCGATGCTCTGGCTGCTCACCCGACATCGCCGCCCGCGCCGGTTGCCGTGGTGCCGAAGATCGCCCGAAGCCGCACGAGCTGGTCGCTCGTGAGCGGAGGTGCCTGATCTGCAAGCTGGCGAGCATGCTCCGCAATTGCAGCTCTCATCGTCTCGTCGATCGTCGACATCAGAAGCCGCCAGTCCGCGTCACTGAGACCGTCGGCCTATACCTCCACCCGTCGGCGGTCATCGTTGGTCCGATCTCGAGTATGCGCGCTTCTCACACCACTCCTCGATGTCCGACCACCGGTAGCGGATTTGCCGCCCAGTGACCCGGATGAACTTCGGGCCCGTGCCGAGGTATCTCAGTTGCGCGCTCTGCTGCTTGCTGATGCCGGCGAACGCACAAAACTCGGGATCGGTCGCAAGCGGTCGGGTGTCTGACATGGCCATCTGCTCCATCATTTTGATCTCAACGAGCTCGTAACCGAGTCTCGTCACGATGATTGAGTATCAGTGGACTGATGTCAATATGATCGGTTGAACACTCTATTTTGATATGCAAGACTGGCGAGCATGTCCACGAAACAGCGGATCACCCCTGGTCCGGCCGGCACTACGGTTGCCACGAATATGGAGCGGTTCCGGCGAATTCAGGGCATTTCGTATGCCGATCTCAGCCGACGACTGAAGCAGCTGGGCCGGCCGATTGCGCCGCTGGGACTCACCCGCATCCGCGACTTGCAACGGCGTGTCGATGTTGATGACCTCGTCGCCCTCGCCCACGCACTTGGTGTGGACCCGGCCGACCTTCTACGCCAGGTGCCTGATGATTCCCGAAAGCAGTCCGGGTACACCGCCCCCGCTGATGACGTTCAGCAGGCCCTCGAGTGGCTTAATACTCCTGCATCTGACCGCGGCGAGCTGCCACCATTCCCCCCGAACGCTCGCATCGGCCCGATCCGACTGAAGGTCCGTGTGCGAGCCGACGGACCGCCCATCGAGATCGACCTCGTGCCCCTGCTTGAGAACTTGGACAGCACCCAAGACGGGGAAGATGAGATCGATGGCGACGATTGAATCGTACGAAACCAAGGCAGGAAAGCGATACCGCGTTCGGTACCGCACCCCGGATCACCGGCAGACCGACAAACGAGGATTCCGAACCAGGCGAGAAGCGCAGGCGTTCGCCGCGTCCGTCGAGGTCTCCAAGATGAAGGGTGAGTTCATCGCACCCGCCGACTCCAGGAAGACCATTGGTGACCTTGGGGATGCCTGGCTGGCGCGCCAGACCCACCTCAAGCCTTCCGCATACCGCCCTGTGGAGACGGCATGGCGCATCAGGGTTCGTCCCAGATGGGCAGACGTACGGATAGGCGACGTGCGCGCCACGGCTGTTCAGCAGTGGGTCTCCGAACTCGGAACGGGTAGCGACGGCGTGAAGCCTGTCGGAGCAACGGTGGTGATTCGGACGTATCAGGTTCTGGCTTCGATACTCGACGACGCCGTACGCGACCGCCTCATCGCGTCGAACCCCGCACGCGGAGTCAAGCTCCCTCGCAAGCCCAAGAAACGCCCCGTCTATCTGTCCCATGACGAGGTCGCTCGGCTTGCTTCGGCGGCGGGCCCGTACGAGCCATTGGTGCTCATGCTCGCTTATACCGGCCTCCGCTGGGGCGAAGCATCCGGTCTGCGGGTGCGCGATCTGAACCTCCTGAAGCGCCGCGCGACAGTCGATGAGAACGCTGTAGAGGTGGGCCGCGACATCATCGTGGGCACCCCGAAGGGACACAAGCGCCGAACCGTCCCCTTGCCGGCGTTCCTGGTGCCCTATCTGGCCCGCCAGTGCGAGAACAAGGGAGCAACCGAGCTGGTGTTCTCGGACGAGAACGGTAATCACCTTCGTCGCCCACACACGAAGTCGGGCTGGTTCGACAAGGCCGTCACCGCCGCCGGCGTCCCCCGGGTGACGCCCCACGACCTCCGGCATACTTCGGCGAGCCTGGCAGTCTCCGCGGGCGTCAACGTGAAAGCGCTGCAGCGGATGCTGGGGCACGCAAGTGCCGCGATGACCCTCGACGTGTACGCCGACCTCTTCGACGAAGATCTCGAAGCGGTGGCCAGCGCCCTGTCGGAAGCCCGAGCGAAAGCCAGTGTGGGCAAAATGTGGGCAAAGAATGCATCAACAGGCGAGCAGGAGAGCCCTGACCAGGACTTTCACCGCCACTTACATGGTGGGCGCGGAGGGTTTCGAACCCCCGACCGCTGGTGTGTAAAACCAGAGCTCTACCACTGAGCTACACGCCCGAAAGACGGCGGCAGGTGCCGCCGACTTCGCATCAGGACTTTAGCGCGGCGAGCGCTCTGGCCCAAGCTCCCTGGTCACGGGCCTCTCCGGGCTGGTTCTCCTCCGCGAACTGCACGATGCCGTCCTTGTCGATGACGAACGTGCCGCGGTTGGCGAAACCGAAGTTCTCGTTGAACACACCGTAGGCCTGCGCGACCTCGCCGTGCGGCCAGAAGTCGGACAGCAGCGGGAAGGTGTAGCCCTGCTCGGCTGCCCAGATCTTGTGGCTCGGCGACGGGCCGACCGACACCGCGAGGATGGCGGTGTCGTCGTTCTCGAAGGTGGGCAGGTCGTCGCGGACGGCGCACAGTTCGCCCTGGCAGACGCCGGTGAAGGCGAGGGGGTAGAAGACCAGGAGCACGTTCTTGCTGCCCCGAAAGCTCGACAGCGTCACCTCCTGGTTGTTCTGGTCCTTGAGAGTGAAATCGGGGGCTTCGGCGCCCACGGCGATCGGCATGCGTATGGATCCTTACGTTCCGGGAGCCGGTTCAGCGGCGGGGACGGCCGGCCTTGGGCTGGACGAGGCGGCTGCCGATCCAGTCACCGAGGTTGGTGGCCGTGGTCTGGGTGAGGCCGGCTGTGGCGGCCGACTCGGCGATCTCGCTGGGCTCGACGTGATCGGGGCGCCCGGTCTTGGGGGTGAGCACCCACACGACGCCCTCGTCGGCGAGGGGGCCGATCGCGTCCATGAGGGCGTCGACCAGGTCGCCGTCGCTGTCGCGCCACCACAGCAGCACGACGTCGACGACCTCGTCGGAATCCTCGTCGAGCAGCTCGGTACCGGTGACCTCTTCGATCGCAGCTCTCAACTCGTCGTCGGTGTCCTCGTCCCAACCGAGTTCCTGCACCACGTGGTCGTGAGTGATACCGAGCTTGGAGACATAGTTCTTGGCATCCGCCGCGGCGACCACGGTGGCTCCTCCTAAGGGTTGTGGTGCGCGAATCGGATCCGCGTACCGGCGTGACGATCGATTGGTCAAAGCGAACATCGTTGCGGGCCTCAACGCAACCCGAATCGCTGGGAAAAGCGGGAGAATCTTTCCAGAGGGACCCATTGCACCGCCTCGCACGGTGTCCGTTCCGTCCTGTTGGCCGGGCCACGGCGTGATCCTTCGTCGCGGATGGGGGAAGATGAGGGGTGCATCATGTTCAGATGTCGATTGCGTCGGCTCCCACAAGAGCCGGCCGACGGAGAGGGCGCTCCACCTACGCGCCCACCACGATGAGGAGCAGACGTTGACAGACCTGATCCACGGATCCGACTCCCGAGAAGGCGCCGCACCGGGCGCGTCGGGACCGGATTCCTCGGCCAAGCCGGCATCGACCAAGGACAACCGTGTCCGGGTGATCCGCGAGGGTGTGGCCTCCTATCTGCCGGACATCGATCCGGCGGAGACCGAAGAGTGGCTCGAGTCGTTCGACGGGATGCTCGAGGCCGCGGGCCCCACCCGCGCGCGCTACCTGCTGCTGCGCATGCTCGAGCGTGCCAACGAGCGCAAGGTCTCCCTTCCCGCCCTGACCTCCACCGACTACGTCAACACCATCCCCACCGAGAGCGAACCGTGGTTCCCCGGTGACGAGGAGGTCGAGCGTCGCTTCCGCGCGTACATCCGGTGGAACGCGGCGATCATGGTCACCCGCGCGCAGCGCCCGGGTGTCGGCGTCGGTGGTCACATCTCCACCTACGCGTCGTCCGCCGCCCTGTACGAGGTCGGCTTCAACCACTTCTTCCGCGGCAAGGACCATCCCGGCGGCGGCGACCAGGTCTTCATCCAGGGCCACGCCTCCCCCGGTATCTACGCCCGAGCCTTCCTCGAGGGCCGCATCGGCACGGAGCAGCTCGACGGCTTCCGTCAGGAGCACAGCCACGCCTCGCTCGGCGGCGGCCTGCCCTCGTACCCGCACCCGCGCCTGCTCCCGACCTTCTGGGAGTTCCCGACCGTGTCCATGGGCCTGGGCCCGATGAACGCGATCTACCAGGCACGGTTCAATCACTACCTGCACGACCGGGGCATCAAGGACACCTCCGATCAGCACGTCTGGGCGTTCCTCGGCGACGGCGAGATGGACGAGCCGGAGTCGCGCGGTCTGGCGCACGTCGCGGCCACCGAGGGTCTCGACAACCTGACCTTCGTCGTCAACTGCAACCTGCAGCGTCTCGACGGCCCGGTGCGTGGCAACGGCAAGATCATCCAGGAGCTGGAGTCGTTCTTCCGCGGCTCCGGCTGGAACGTCATCAAGGTCGTGTGGGGCCGCGAGTGGGACGCCCTGCTGCACGCCGACAAGGACGGCGCACTGGTCAATCTCATGAACGCCACCCCCGACGGCGACTACCAGACCTACAAGGCCAACGACGGCGCGTTCGTGCGCGAGCACTTCTTCGGCCGCGACCCGCGGACGAAGGAACTGGTCAAGGACCTGTCCGACCAGCAGATCTGGAACCTCAAGCGCGGTGGCCACGACTACCGCAAGATCTACGCGGCCTACAAGGCGGCGATGGAGCACAAGGGTCAGCCGACGGTGATCCTCGCGCACACCATCAAGGGCTACACGCTCGGTAAGCACTTCGAGGGCCGCAACGCGACCCACCAGATGAAGAAGCTCACCCTCGAGGACCTCAAGTACTTCCGCGACATCCAGCGGATCCCGATCTCGGACGAAGAGCTCGAGAAGGACCCGAAGATGCCGCCGTACTACCACCCCGGCTTCGAGTCGCCCGAGATCCAGTACATGCTCGAGCGTCGCCGGGCCCTCGGCGGTTTCCTTCCGGAGCGCCGCACCACCGCGAAGCCGTTGGCGCTGCCCGCGGAGAAGACCTACGACGTCGTCCGCAAGGGTTCGGGCAAGCAGGAGGTCGCCACCACCATGGCGACGGTCCGTGTGCTCAAGGAACTGTTGCGCGACAAGGAGATCGGCAAGCGCATCGTGCCGATCATCCCGGACGAGGCCCGCACCTTCGGTATGGACTCGTGGTTCCCGTCGCTGAAGATCTACAACCGCAACGGTCAGCTGTACACCTCGGTCGACGCCGATCTGATGCTTGCCTACAAGGAGAGCGAAGCCGGGCAGATCCTGCACGAGGGCATCAACGAGGCCGGTTCGACGGCGTCGTTCACGGCGGTCGGGACGTCCTACGCAACGCAGGGCGAGCCGATGATCCCCGTGTACATCTTCTACTCGATGTTCGGTTTCCAGCGCACGGGCGACGGCCTGTGGGCGGCGGCCGACCAGATGGCACGCGGGTTCGCCCTCGGCGCGACGGCCGGTCGCACCACGCTGACCGGTGAGGGCCTGCAGCACGCCGACGGGCACTCGCTGCTGCTCGCGTCGACCAACCCGGCCGCGGTCACCTACGACCCGGCGTTCTCCTACGAGATCGCCCACATCTTCCGCGACGGTCTGCGGCGGATGTACGGCGGCACGGAGGGTGTCGACGGCTTCGGCGGTGAGGACGTCTTCTACTACATCACCATCTACAACGAGCCGTACTCGCAGCCGGCCGAGCCGGAGGATCTCGACGTCGAGGGCCTTCTCAAGGGCATCTACCTGTACAAGCGGGGACCGGAGTCGGGTCCGAAGGCGCAGATCCTGGTCTCGGGCGTGATGATGCCCGAGGCGCTGCGTGCGCAGAAGATGCTCGCCGACGAATGGGGAGTGTCCGCGGACGTCTGGTCCGTCACTTCGTGGGGCGAGCTGCGCCGCGACGGCGTCGAGTGCGACCGCCAGGCGCTGCTGAACCCCGGTGAGGAAGCCTCGGTGCCGTACGTCGCGTCGGTGCTCAACGACGCGGCGGGTCCGTTCGTCGCGGTGTCCGACTGGATGCGCGCGGTGCCCGATCAGATCCGCAAGTGGGTTCCGGGCGACTACACGGTGCTCGGCGCCGACGGCTTCGGCTTCTCCGACACCCGTGGCGCCGCCCGCCGCGTGTTCAACATCGACGCCGAGTCCACGGTGGTCGCGGTGCTCTCGGCACTCGGCCGCGAAGGCGCGATCGATCGTGAGAAGGCCGTCGAGGCGGCCCGCACCTACAAGATCGACGACGTGACGGCTGCCCCGGTCTCGATGGCGGATCCGGGCGTCGCCTGATCCGTCCGCCGGTCACGTCCGAGTGGCGTGACCGGCCGGGTCGCGGGCGCCGGGTACTTTCGTCCCATGGTCGACGAGCCGCAACCCCGCCGGACCGGGCAGGTACCGGGCGTTCACAG
This sequence comes from Rhodococcus sp. 2G, assembly GCF_001886355.1. NCBI lineage: Bacteria > Bacillati > Actinomycetota > Actinomycetes > Mycobacteriales > Nocardiaceae > Rhodococcus > Rhodococcus sp. 2G. Next base: position 2,399,459 of record NZ_CP018063.1, read on the forward strand.
GGAACGCCCGGTACCGCCGTCCCGTCCCGAGCGGGCACCGCTGCCCGACGCGCTGCTCCGTCGGGTCAAGCAGTTCTCGGGGCGACTGTCCACCGAAGCGGTACACGTCATGCAGGAGCAGTTGCCCTTCTTCGCCGATCTCGACGCGTCGCAGCGGTCGACCGTGCAGCTGGTGATCCAGACGTCGGTGGTCGACTTCCTCGAGTGGGTGCGCAATCCCGACAGCGACCTGCGCTTCAGCCTCGACGCCTTCCAGATGATCCCGCAGGATCTCGCCCGGCGACTGACGCTGCGCCAGACGGTGGACATGGTCCGCGCGGCGATGGAGTTCTTCGAGCAGTGGCTGCCGGCCCTCGCCCGCAACGAGGAACAGCTCGTGGCGCTCACCGAGGCGATCCTGCGGTACGGGCGCGAGCTCGGTTTCGCTGCCGCGGCGGTGTACGCGGGGGCGGCCGAGTCGCGGGGCGCCTGGGACACGCGGCTCGAGGCCCTCGTCGTCGACGCCGTGGTGCGTGGGGACACCGGGCCCGACATGCAGTCGCGGGCCGCGACCCTCAACTGGGACGCGACCGCCCCGGCGACGGTGATAGTCGGTACTCCCCCGCCCGACCAGGGCGTCTCGGTGATCACCACCGTGCACACCGTCGCCCAGGAGCACGGTCGCGCGGCTCTCGCGGTGGTGCAGGGCGAACGCCTGGTGATGGTGGTCAGCGGTGAACTGCACGGGACGGTCGACGCGGCGGACTTCCGCTCCGAGTTGATGCGCGCGTTCTCCGACGATCCGGTGGTGATCGGTCCGACGACACCGACGCTGGCGACCGCACACGTCTCCGCCGTCGAAGCGCTCGCCGGCATGGAGGCGGTCGTGGGGTGGCCGGGGGCTCCCCGGCCGGTGCACGCCGCCGAGCTGTTGCCCGAACGTGCGCTGCTCGGTGATCCCGGCGCGATCGCCGCGCTCGAGGACTTCGTCGTCGCCCCGCTCGCAGCCGCCGGGCCGTCCCTCGCGGACACGCTGGACGCATACCTCGACAGTGGGGGCGCTGTCGAGACTTGCGCCCGGAAGCTGTTTGTTCATCCAAATACCGTGCGGTATCGATTGAAGCGGATCACAGAAGTAACGGGTCGGGATCCCACAAATCCTCGCGATGCGTACGTGCTTCGAATCGCTGCCACGGTAGGCCGCCTGGCACGAAGCCATAACGAATTGAGATCGCCTGCACCACCTGTCACACGATTCACAATTCGCGAATCGGACACGTAACGTCCCCGGCCTTTCCTCCGATAGCGAGCACCGACGTGCAGATTTGTGGGAACCCTACAAATCGAGGGGCAACCTTTCATCGCTACCGACATCTCGCAGGCACCCGTTCGCGGTGTTCCCTGGTGATCGTGATTTCGCTGCTTGCCCCCGGCCAGGGGTCTCAGACACCCGGAATGCTCGCCCCGTGGCTCGAGCAGTCCGGAGCGCGCGACCGGATCGACCGGTGGTCGCAGACGGCGGGACTCGATCTCGCGCGTCTCGGCACCACTGCCACCGCCGAGGAGATCACCGACACCGCGGTGACCCAGCCGCTCGTGGTGGCCTCCGCCCTGCTCGCCTTCGAGGATCTCGACCGTCGCGGCCTCGTGCCCGCCGACACGATCGTCGCCGGCCACTCCGTCGGCGAACTCGCCGCGGCCGCCATCGCGGGTGTCATCAGCGCCGACGACGCCGTCGCCCTCGCCGCCGTCCGCGGAGCCGAGATGGCCCGCGCCTGCGCCCTCGAACCCACCGGAATGTCCGCCGTCCTCGGCGGCGGCGAGGACGAGGTGCTCGCGCGCCTCGCCGAGTTGGATCTGGCCCCCGCAAACATGAATGCGGCCGGTCAGATCGTCGCAGCCGGGCGTCTGAGTGCGCTCGAGGAACTCGCTGCGAACCCGCCCGAGAAGGCCCGCGTCCGCGCCCTGCCGGTCGCCGGTGCCTTCCACACCCGATTCATGGCACCCGCCCAGGACGCCGTGGCTGCCGCCGCGGCGAAGATCACACCATCGGATCCGACGCACACGCTGCTGTCGAACTACGACGGCAAGCCCGTCACCTCCGGAGCCGACGCCCTCGAACGTCTCGCAGCTCAGGTCACCCGGCCCGTCCGGTGGGACCTGTGCACCGCCTACCTGCGCGCGGCGCAGGTGAGCCGGATCGTCGAGCTTCCCCCCGCCGGCACGCTGGTGGGCATCGCCAAGCGCGAGATGCGCGGCACGCCCACCGTCGCCCTCAAGACCCCCGCGGAGATCTCCGCTCTGGCCGAAAGTCTTCAACTCGGTTAGGTTGCTGCGCGCGCCGTCGCACAGCACGGGCACCTCACCGGGACCTCCCCGGACCCCCGACCGGAAACATCCGGCCGGTTTCGAACGACATAGTCGACAGATCGAGAAGGGAGCCACATCGTGGCCGCCACCCAGGAAGAAATCATCGCCGGTCTCGCGGAGATCATCGAAGAGGTCACCGGCATCGAGCCCTCCGAGGTGACCGTCGACAAGTCCTTCGTCGACGACCTCGACATCGACTCGCTGTCCATGGTCGAGATCGCCGTCCAGACCGAGGACAAGTACGGCGTGAAGATCCCTGACGAGGATCTCGCCGGTCTGCGCACCGTCGGTGACGCCGTGAACTACATCCAGAAGCTCGAGGCCGCAGGCGTTCAGGCCACGAACGACAACGAATGAGTTCTGCTGTGACCTCCCCTTCTCCTCGGGCACTCCGCAACGTCGTCGTCACCAGCCTCGCGGCTACGACGTCGATCGCCGGCGACGTGGACGCCACCTGGAAAGCACTGCTGGCCGGTGAGAGCGGGATCGGCACCATCGACGGCGGATTCGTCGACGAGTTCGACCTCCCGGTGCGCATCGGCGGAACCCTGAAGGTCAGCCCCGACGAGGGACTGTCCCGGGTGGAACTCCGTCGCATGAGCTTCGTCGAGCGCCTCGCGCTCACCCTCGGGCGCACCGTCTGGCAGAACGCCGGCAGCCCCGAGGTCGACCAGGACCGTCTCGGTGTGGTCATCGGTACGGGCCTCGGTGGCGGCGAGTCGCTCATCGACGCCGTCGACAAGCTCCGTGCCGGCGGCTACCGCAAGGTCTCGCCCTTCGCGGTGCAGATGATCATGCCGAACGGACCGTCGGCCACCGTCGGGCTCGAACTCGGTGCTCGCGCAGGGGTCATCACCCCGGTCTCGGCGTGCTCGTCCGGATCCGAGGCGATCGCCAACGCGTTCCGCATGATCGCCTTCGGCGACGCCGACATCGTCGTCACCGGTGGTGTCGAGGGTCAGCTGGACGCGGTCGCCACCGCGGGCTTCGCGATGATGCGGGCGCTGAGCACCCGCAACGAGGATCCGAAGGGCGCCTCGCGTCCGTTCGACAAGGACCGCGACGGTTTCGTCTTCGGGGAGGCCGGCGCACTGATGGTCCTCGAGAGCGAGGAGCACGCCAAGGCACGCGGAGCGACCATCCACGCTCGTATCCTCGGCGCCGGCATCACCTCCGACGGTTACCACATCGTCGCCCCCGATCCGGAAGGTACGGGAGCGGCTCGGGCCATGCGGCGAGCGATCGAGACCGCCGGGCTCACCAAGGCCGACATCGGGCACGTCAACGCGCACGCGACGGCCACCCCGATCGGCGACGTGGCCGAAGCCAAGGCCATCAACGCGGCCGTGGGCAACCACGCCGCGATCTACGCCCCCAAGTCCGCGCTCGGTCATTCGATCGGTGCGGTGGGTGCACTCGAAGCAGTACTCACGGTCCTGGCTCTGCGTGACGGGGTCATCCCGCCCACGCTGAATCTCGAGAACCAGGATCCAGAGATCGATCTCGACGTGGTCAAGGGCGAACCACGTTCCGGCCGGATCGATTTCGCGCTGAACAACTCGTTCGGTTTCGGTGGGCACAACGTGGCGCTCGCATTCGGTCGCGCCTGACCGTCGACGCCGCTGCGCCCCATGCGGTGGAGGCTCCACCCGGAGCCTCCACCGCAGCCCACCACCACCGCGTCTGCCCGAGGAGCACCCGATGACCATCCTGGATCCAGCCACCCCGCGTGAGACGACGGTGGACCCGAGAGATCCGTTGGCCCGTCTCGAGAAACTGTTCGACCCGGGCAGCCTGGAACTGCTGCACACCCGCGACAAGTCGGGCGTCCTCGCCGCCGTCGGCGAGGTCGACGGCATCCGCACCGTCGCATACTGCTCCGATGCCACCGTCATGGGCGGAGCCATGGGCGTCGAGGGATGCAAGCACATCGTCTCCGCCATCGACCACGCCATCGACCACGAGATCCCCGTGGTCGGCATCTTCCACTCCGGTGGCGCGCGTCTGGCCGAGGGCGTCGAAGCCCTCCACGCCGTCGGCCTGGTCTTCGAGGCCATGGTCCGCGCGTCCGGTCTGATCCCCCAGATCTCCGTCGTTCTCGGCTTCGCGGCCGGCGGTGCCGCCTACGGCCCGGCCCTGACCGACATCGTCATCATGGCCCCCGAGGGCCGTGTCTTCGTCACCGGACCGGACGTGGTCCGCAGCGTCACCGGTGAGCAGGTCGACATGGAGTCGCTCGGCGGCCCCGACACGCACACCAAGAAGTCCGGTGTCGCGCACATCGCCGCGCACGACGAGGCCGACGCCCTGCACCGGGCCCGCCGCCTGGTGTCGATGCTGGCCGAGCAGGGCGAATTCGACGTCGTCGCAGCGACACTCGGCGACACCGACCTGCGGGCGCTGATGCCCGCCTCGCCGCGACGCGCATACGACGTGCGGCCGATCGTCCACCAGTTGCTCGACAACGTCGACGGCGAGTCCTCCTTCGAGGAACTGCAGGCCGGCTGGGCCCGCAGCATCGTCACCGGCTTCGGCCGTCTCGGCGGCCGCACGGTCGGGGTCATCGCCAACAACCCGCTGCGCCTCGGCGGCTGCCTCAACTCCGAGAGCGCCGAGAAGTCAGCGCGTTTCGTGCGGATGTGCAACGCCTTCGGTGTTCCGCTCGTCGTCATCGTCGACGTTCCCGGTTACCTTCCCGGTGTAAGCCAGGAGTGGGAGGGTGTCGTGCGACGCGGCGCCAAGTTGCTCCACGCGTTCGCCGAGGCGAAGGTTCCCCGCGTCACGCTCGTGACCCGCAAGATCTACGGCGGCGCGTACATCGCGATGAACTCCCGGGCGCTCGGGGCCACCGCCGTCTACGCGTGGCCGGAGTCCGAGGTGGCCGTGATGGGCGCGAAAGCCGCTGTGGGCATCCTCCACAAGAAGGCCCTCGCCGCGGCTCCCGAGGAAGAGCGTGAGGCGCTGCACGACCGTCTCGCCGCCGAACACGAGGCGATCGCCGGTGGCGTCGGTCGTGCGATGGCCATCGGTGTGGTCGACGAGATGATCGATCCCGCCACCACGCGCAGCACCCTGGCCGCCGCGCTCGCCGCCGCACCCGCGGTGCGCGGACGGCACAAGAATATTCCTCTCTGATCCGGACACAGCCGGTGTTCTCGTATCAGGAAGATGTGGGGTGCGTTCCGGTCGCGTCGCCGGGGCGGCGGACCGCGGTCAGCCGACGTCCCGGCGGAGCCACGTCACCTGCGCGCCTTCGTCGCCGCTGCGGTACGGCTCGAGCTCTTCGTCCCATGCCGTTCCGAGGGCGCGGTGCAGTTCGCTCGTGACATCGGCGGAGGACAGCATGGCGCGCAGACGCATCTCTCCGACGACGATGTCGCCGTTGGCGCTGGTGCACCCGCGCCACAGACCCAGTCGGGGGGCGTAGCTGAAACGTTCGCCGTCGACGCCCTCGCTGGGATTCTCGGTGATCTCGAAGCGGAGCATCGGCCACGACCGCAGCACGTCGGCCAGTCGCGCGGCCGTGCCCACGGGCCCGACCCAGTCGACGCAGGTGCGCAGCAGCCCCGGTGCGGCGGGCTGGCCCGTCCACGAGAGATCGGGCCGGCAGTCGAGGATGTCGGCCAGTGCCCACTCGATGTGCGGGCACACCGCCGCCGGTGAGGAGTGGACATAGATCACCCCCGCCGTGGCATCCGCGAATTGGTTGGATGCGCGCATACATTCACCTCCGGTTCGACCAGGACGTCTTCCCCAACGACCTTCGTCGACCAAGGCTTCTCCATGCAGGCTGCGTACAAGTGTGCCCGTGTGGCGTGTGTTTCGCCAGCGAACCAGAGAGGTTCATGTGAATTCGGTGATGATCGCGTCTCCGAGGGCAGGCCAGAGCGGTTTGGCCCAGTCTCCGAACGCACGATCAGTAAGTACCACAGCGGCGACGGAAATTTCGGGATCTACCCAAATGAATGTGCCCGATTGACCGAAATGACCGAAAGTACGCGGTGAATTACCGGGAGCGGTCCAATGCGGGTTCTTTTCGCCCCGGATCTCGAATCCGAGACCCCAGTCGTTGGGCTTGAACATCCCGTAGCCGGGCACGAGTCCGTTCAGACCCGGAAACTGCACGCTGGTCGCCTCGGTGAGGGTTTCGTGCGAGACCAGAACGGAATCGAGCAGCTCACGCGCGAACAGTGCGAGATCGGCGACCGACGACTGCGCCCCGTGACCCGCCGGCCCCGGCAGGGACGAGGACGGCATGCCCAGCGGCTCGAAGACCGCTTGCCGGAGGTATTCCGGGAACTCGATACCGGTTTCCGTCTCGACGAGTTCGGCGAGCACCTCGAAGCCCGCACTCGAGTAGATCCGCTTGCGTTCGGGTTCGGTCTGCACGGTGCGCTCACCGAACGCCAGACCCGAGGCGTGGGCGAGCAGATGCCGCACCGTCGACCCCTCGGGACCCGCAGGCTGATCGAGCTCGATCGCGCCCTCCTCGACGGCCACGAGCGCGGCGTACGCTACGAGCGGCTTCGTCACGGACGCGAGGGGAAAGACCTCGTCGAGGTCTCCCCTGGACGCGACCGTTCCGGCATCGCGGGTCACCACCGCGGCGGCGGAACGGTCGACGGGCCAGTCGCTGAGCAGATCGAGGCTGTGCACGCGATCAGCCTACGAGACGCCCCGGCGGCGCGGGGTCACCGGTCGGTACCGGTCACCAGTCGGCTTCGGTGTAGCGGATGACGCCGCGGATGTTCCTGCCCTCGAGCATGTCCCGGTATCCGTCGTTGATCTGCTCGAGGGTGTAGGTACGCGTGACCATGTCGGCCAGGTTCAGCTGACCGGACTTGTACAGGTCGAGCAGATTCGGGATGTCGACGCGGGCGTTGCACCCACCGAAGATGTTGCCCTTGAGGTCCTTCTGCAGCATCGAGAACAGGAACGAGTTGAGCTTGACGTCCATGTCGGACATGTAGCCCATCGCCGTGACGACGCACCGTCCGCCCTTGGCCGTGAGCGTCAGGGCGGGATCGACCAGCTCACCCTTCATCTCGCCGACGGTGATGATCGTCGAGTGGCACATGCGGCCCCACGTGATCTCCATGATCGGCACGATGGCCTCCTCGATGGAGGCGTAGGTGTGCGTGGCACCGAACTTGAGCGCCTGCTCGCGCTTGAACGGTTCCGGGTCGATCGCGAACACGTGGCGCGCACCCGAGGCGACGGCGCCCTGCAGAGCGCTCATGCCGACACCGCCGACGCCGATGATGGCGACCGAGTCGCCGGCCTTGACCTCGGCGATGTTCGTCGCCGAACCCCAGCCGGTGGGCACGCCGCAGCCGACCAGCGCCGCGAGCTCGAAGGGTACGTCCTTGTCGATCTTGACGACCTGGCTCTGGTTGACCGTCATGTACGGCGAGAAGGTGCCGAGGAGGCACATCGCGATCACGTTCTCGCCGCGGGCCTGAATGCGGTAGGTGCCGTCGGAGATCGCCTGGCCGCTGAGCAGTCCCGCCCCGAGGTCGCACAGATTCGAGTGCCCCGAGGAACAGGACGGACACCGTCCGCACGCGGGGATGAAGGACAGCACGACGTGGTCGCCCACCTCGAGACCCACCACACCCTCACCGACCTTGGTGATCACGCCCGAGCCCTCGTGACCACCCATGGCGGGGAAGGACGGCATCGGGGTTGCGCCCGTGACGATGTGATGGTCGGAATGGCACATGCCGGCGGCTTCCATGCGGATCTGCACTTCGCCCGCAACGGGATCGCCGAGGTCGATCTCCTCGACGGACCACGGTTCGTCGATGCCCCACAGCACTGCACCCTTGGTCTTCATCTGGCTCGCCCTCCATCGCATTGCCGGTTGTGCACGTGACGATAGCCACAATCGCACAGAATTGGAACAGGTTCTACATCCTTTCCCGGTCCGGTGGGACACCCGCGCTCGATACGGTGAGAGGCAGTCCCGCGGGTCACCACCGCCCGAGCGTCCGAGGAGATGCCGTGTCCGACAATCCGGAACTCACTTTCCACGGGGCGGCGAGAACCGTCACCGGTTCGTGCGCGACGGTCGAACTCGGCGACGCACGGATCCTGATCGACTGCGGACTGTTCCAGGGCTCCCGCAGCCTCGAGAACCTGAACGTCGCCGAGTTCGCGTTCCCCCCGGAGTCGGTCGACGCCGTGATCCTCACCCACGCCCACATCGACCATTGCGGCCTGCTCCCCAAGCTCGTCGCCCGCGGCTTCGACGGCCCGATCTTCTGCACGGCCCCCACAGCGGAATTGCTCTCGTTCATGCTTGCCGACTCGGCTCGCATCCAGGAGTTCGAGGCCCAGCGCCGCAATCGGCGACGCGACCGCGCGAACCGCGCCGAATTCCACCCGATCTACACCGAGGAGGACGCCCGGCTCGCCGCCTCACGCGCCCGGCCGATACCGCTCGAGGAGTGGTTCGAACCGGCGCCCGGTTTCCGGGTCCGCCTGTGGAATGCCGGACACATCCTGGGATCGGCCTCGGCGGAGATCGAGGCCGGCGGTGTGCGGATGTTGTTCTCGGGGGATCTGGGGCCGGAACAGAAGGCCTTCCACGCCGATCCGGAAGGTCCGACCGGACTCGACTACGTCGTCTGCGAATCCACCTACGGGGACCGCTCACGCCCTCGACTCACGATCGCCGAGCGCCGCGACCTCCTCGCCCGGGAGGTGAACGAGGCACTCGGGCGGGGCGGCAACCTGATCGTGCCGTCGTTCGCGCTCGAACGCACCCAGGAGTTGTTGCTCGACATCGGATATCTGCTCGATGACGAGCGTATTCCGGGGGTGCCGGTCTTCGTCGACTCCCCGCTGGCGATCCGCGCGACCGACGTCTTCGCCGCACATGCCGGAGAACTCGAGGATCTCGACGGCCGGAACGTCTTCCGCCATCCAGGCATCCGGTACACCGCCGAGGCCGAGGAATCGATGCGGATCGACAGCTACGATCGCGCGATCATCATCGCGGCCTCCGGGATGTGCGAGGCGGGACGGGTTCGGCACCACCTGCGGAACAACCTCGCCCGCCTCGACTCGACGGTGCTCTTCGTCGGCTACCAGGCGCAGGGCACGCTCGGCAGGGTGATCCTCGAGGGTGCGTCGAAGGTCCGGATCTCGGGTGAGGACATCGACGTCCGGGCGCAGATCCGGCGGATCGACAGCTACTCCGCACATGCCGACCGCGGCGAGCTGGTGCGCTGGGTCGGGCACCGCGCGCCGATCTCCGGTGCAGTCTTCCTCGACCACGGAGAACCCGATGCGCTCGCCGCCTTCACGGCGGCGCTGCACGACCTCGATGCCGGACTGAACGTGGTCGTCCCGGAGATCGGCGCCCGATACCGGCTCGTGGCGGGCGGTCCGCCCGAGCACATCGCCACGGTCGCACCCCCGGCACCGGTGCACGTCGGCCGCGACTGGCAGAACGACTACGCCGAGTTCGCCACCGGTCTGCGCGACCAGCTGCTCGAGATCGACGACCCGCGCACCCGGGAGCGCGCGATCGCTGCGATGCGGAAGGTGCTCGACGAATACCGCACGGGTGCCCAGACCCCGGAGGAGCACCGGCGCCACTCGAGGCCGGGTCGGCGCAAGCCTCCGCCCCGCCGGAGGCGCCGTTTCTGAGCGTGATCCTCATGTTCGACCGCGGCGAGGGCCGCCGCATCGGCATCGGACAACGGAGGACGAACCATGACGACGAAGGCGCTCGCGCCCGAAGTATCCACGTGGCCGGCAGAGAACCCGCAGCTCATCGGCAGCCGCTGCGACGACTGCTCCGCGACCACATGGCCCACCCAGCCGCGTTGCCCGTTACCTTCTTCGTAGTCCCGCACCGCGGGACCACGGTCGCCAAGTTCGGTATGACTTCTTGCCCCTGTCTCTCGAATGATCCGGGGGGTGGTGTCGCCGAACCTGGTGACGTCGATGGACCGCTGATAGGGACACGGCCACCGGATTTGCGGTAGGTCTCTTCGTAACGTGGGTGCCGGGTATCGACGTCGGATCGGTGACCGTCCGGAGCGGAACGAAAGGCACGCTTCATGGACCCGACCTACGCCGTGTTCTGCGGCATCGACGTGGGCAAAGGCGAACACCACGCCGTCGGACTCGACCCTTCGGGCACTCGACTGTTCGACAAAGCCCTGCCCAACGACGAAACCAAACTGCGGACTGTGTTCGACCGTCTCGCCGAACACGGCCCGGTACTGGTGATCGTCGACCAACCGAACACGATCGGCGCTCTGCCGGTCACCGTGGCCCGAGCCTGCGGCCACGCCGTGGCGTACCTGCCGGGATTGACGATGCGCCGCGTCGCCGACCTCTACCCGGGTCAGGCCAAAACCGACGCCCGAGATGCGTTCATCATCGCCGACACCGCCCGCACGATGCCGCACACGCTGCGCCGGGTCGATGTCGGTGACGAGGCCCTGGCCGAACTCGGGGTACTCGTCGGATTCGACGACGATCTCGCCGGTGAGGCCACCCGCATCAGCAACCGCATCCGCGGATTGCTCACCGGAATCCACCCCGCTCTCGAACGCGTCCTGGGCCCCAGGATCGCGCATCCGGCCGTGCTCGAAATCCTGTCGCGCTGCGGTGGACCGGTCGGTATCCGCAAGGCCGGCAAGCGCCGGCTCACCACACTCGCAACCAAGCACGCTCCGCGAATGGGCACCCGTCTCGCCGAGGAGATCCTCGCCGCCCTGGATGCGCAATCTGTGACGGTGCCGGGCAGTGCCGCCGCCGAGATCGTTCTGCCGAAACTTGCAGATTCTCTGAAAGAAGTTCTGCAGCAGCGCAAGAGCATTGCCGAGGATGTCGAGAGGATGCTCGACGACCACCCTCTTTCCCAGGTCCTGATGTCGATGCCCGGCGTCGGCATCAGGACTGCAGCCCGCGTCCTCCTCGAGGTCGGTGACGGTTCCGCGTTCGCGTCTGCGGCACACCTGGCGGCCTATGCCGGTATCGCCCCGGTGACTCATCGTTCCGGGTCGTCGATCCGTGGGGAGCACCCCGCCCGATCGGGCAACCGCAAGCTCAAACGGGCGTTGTTCCTGTCCGCATTCGCCGCGTTACACGATCCGACCAGCCGCGCCTACTACGACCGCAAACGCGCCGAGGGCAAGAAGCACAACGCCGCCCTGATCTGCCTTGCGCGGCGGCGCTGCGACGTCCTCTACGCCATGCTCAAGAACAAGACCTTCTACCGGTCCCCAATCGCAGAAGCAGCATGAGCACAGACCACGAGTTGGGGCTTGACCCGTTGTTAGCGCACTTGCTTCGCCAGATGGATCAGCGCATAGCCGCCCGGAGTCGGAGTGCGGTGCGTTTCCTGATACCCGAATCGGGAGTAGAGCCGCAGGTTGCCGAGGCTGCGCTCACCTGTGAACAACTGCAGATCAGTGATCTGCTCAGGTAGTCGCTCTTCCACCAGTTCGAGCAGTCGACTGCCCCGGCCCTGGCCTTGCATGTCCGGGGCCACGACCAGCCTTCCCAACTCGGCGGTATGAGGCTCCGTCGGAGAGAGATACACGCGCACGGCGGCGACGAGACGTTGGGAGTCATCGCGCAACCCGAACGCGAGCACGTCGGGCTGCGTCAGCTCACTCACCAACTCGTCGAGGGATTGCATCAACGGGGGAAGGTTCACGTCGTCGTGGGCCTGCGCCTCAGTCACATATGCAGCACGCTGCAACGTCAGCAGCTCACCCGCGTCCCCACCTGACAGTGTCACAACGGATTCCATGCATGTCGATTATTCCAGCCCCTACCGGACCGCACTTCAGTGGCATCCCCGGTCGGTTGACATCAACATAGGGACACCCCCCGGTGCAGCGGGGCGAACTTCTCGGAGCTGCTGCTGCCGCGTCGCGGCACGCTCGTGGCATGGACCACGCAGGGCTTCGTGCCGATCTGATCCGCACACATCCCATCGAGGAGTTCCCGACATCGTGAACGACGTTGCCATCATCGGGGTGGGCCTTCACCCGTTCGGTAGATTCGGCGCCAACCGGCATTCCCTTCACCAACGTGTTCAACACGTGCGCGACGTCCGCTTCACCGCCGATCCCGCCATGCTCGGTCTGCCCGCCTGGTACGCCGAGAACGGACAGTTCGTCACCACCAAGTTCTTCGGCATGAAGGCGAAGAACTACCGCAACGGCGGCCTCAACCCGAATGCCTTCCGCCGCATGGAGTTCAACATCGACGACATTCTGTCGTCGCCGATGCTCAACTACCCGCTCACGGCGAAGATGTTCTGCGCGCCGGACGAGGCTGCCGCAGCGGTGATCATGTGCCGCGGCGATCTGGTGTCGAAGCACACTACCGAAACGCCGGTCTACCTGCGCTCCAACGCGATTCGCACGCGCACCTACGGCGCGTACGAGGTCCGTGTGACGTGGGCGTCGGTCGAGGAGGACGTCTCCCCCACCGTCTACGCAGCCAAGGCCACCTTCGAGGGCGTCGGCATCGGCCCCGAGGGCGTCGAGGGAGCCACCGAGATCGGCGGATCCCTCCCGGTGAACACCGACGGTGGTCTCATCGCCAACGGTGAACCCATCGGCGCCTCCGGTATCCGCCAGGTCCACGAACTGGTGTTGCAGCTGCGCGGTCAGGCCGGCGAGCGGCAGGTTCCGGGCGAACCGAAGGTGGGCCTCGCCCAAGTCCACGGTGCCCCGGCACCGCAGCCGCATCGATCCTGTCACTCCGAGCACCACGTAACCGCACGAAAGTTCGGTCGCCGCAAGAGATCCCGAGTGCGGTGGCCGAACTCGTCCCAGGGACACCGCGAGGCCGGAATCACAGCACCCCGAGGCACTTTTCGCAACCGGAGGAAGGTACTGTCCAGCTCAGCGGGTCGAACGCGGGGGACGACTCTCGGCATCACTTCGAGTCGAGGCGTTCATCCGTGCGTCGATTCGTCGTGTCCCGTCGTGGCTTCCGCAGCCTTGCGGTCGGTCTCGCAGGCCTCTCGTCGCTCGTGTTCGACACCGCCACCGCGCACGCCGATCCCGAGCAACCCGACGCCGAGCCCGCCACCGCCTACGTCGAGGGCGTCGACGAGGTGACCGACCAGCACTGGACGGTCCGCGTCTATTCCCCGGCCGTGGATACCGTGATCCCCCTGGACGTCCTGCGTCCGGCCGATCCGAGCGAGCCGCGGCCGGTCGTCTACGCCCTCGGCGGCGCGGGTGTCGGGGTGATCGACGGCACCGGGTGGATGGAGAGCAGCGACATCGCCGAGTTCTTCTCGGACAAGAATGTCAACGTGGTCATCCCCGCCACCGGCAACTTCAGCTACTTCACCGACTGGGATCTCGACGATCCGGTTCTCGGTCGCAACCAGTGGCAGACCTTCCTCCTCGAGGAACTGCCGCCCGTCGTCGACGAACTGCTCGCCACCGACGGCAAGCAGTCGATCATCGGGATGTCCATGAGTGCCGGCTCCGCGCTGGACCTCGCGATCCGGAGCGGCGACCTGTACTCCGGCGTCGCATCCCTCAGCGGATGCGTGCGCACCAGTGATCCGGTCGGTCAGCTGTACGTGAGGCTCGTCGTCGAGCGCCGCGGCAACGGCGACGTCGAGAGTATGTGGGGTCCGGCCGACGGGTCCGCGCTGGGCCGAGCACGACGTCTACCTCAATGCGGAAGGCTTGCGCGGCAAGGCCTTGTACCTGTCGAGCCGCAACGGTCTGCCCGGCGCGTACGACGTCCCCGGTCAGGAACGCGCGGCGGGTGAATCGTTCGCCACGCAGATCGTCGCAGGCGGAGCGATCGAGGCCGCCACGGAGGCCGCCACGAATGCCTGCACGCACCAGCTGGTGGACCGGCTCGAAGCGCTCGACATCCCGGTCACGGCCGAACTCGATGCCGACGGAACGCATTCGTGGGGTTACTGGGAGGACGACCTGCGCAAGGCGTGGCCGATCCTCGCCGAGTCGATGGGCGCTGAGGCCTGATCGCGAGGCTTCGCTCGCGGGGGGCCTGATCCCGAGGCGTCACTCGCCGGGGTCCAACCGGATCCGGGCGACCACCGAACGGTGATCCGCCCTGGGAAGGTCGTCGGAGTCGAACGCGACGGCCGTCCCGTTCCCGACGAGGATGTGATCGATCGCCACCAGCGGCGGGCCGGGTTTGTCGGTCGGATAGGTACGCACCGCCCCCGCTCCCGCCTGCTCCGCGGCATCGGCGAAACGCCCCGAGAGCAACGCGCGGAACTGCGCATGGTCGTAGGTGGCGTTGAAATCGCCGCCCACGACTGCGGGGACGTCGGCCGGAGATCGATCGAGGATGTCCTGCAACCGCGACAGTTCGGCAGCCCAGTCCTGCGCATCGAACACCGGTGGGACCGGGTGGAACGCGTGGACCGCGACCGGTCCCGCCCCCGGTACGTCCGCGAGCGCAGACAGTTGACGGAAGACGAATCCGTCGTGTTCGACGGTGTCCGACAGCGGAAATCGGCTCCAGATCCCCGTTCCCGACGCCAACTCTCCGGGGACGAGATACCGATGGGGCAACAGCTCGTCGAGACCGGCACGGGTGAGTCCATCGACCCCCGCAGAGGTGAGTTCGTTCACCGTGAGCAGGTCGACGTCGCGGTCCCGGACCCGGGACACGACGACCTCGGGATCGGCACCCCTGTCGAACAGAATGTTCGCGTGCATCACGGTGATATCGGGCCCCGCACCGGCCGCAGCCGTCGCGACGTGGAGAGGCGCCTGGGTCCAGACCGCAGTCGCAGCAATCGCACCCGCAACGAGGGCCCCGAATAGGCGTCGACGGACGGCAAAGGCGATCAGCCCGATCACCGCACCGGCCATCAGATACGACGCGCCGGACGCTGCGAGCACCAAGGGTTGGGCCGACCACCTACCGAAGTGGAGCGCGAGACCGACCGCGCCTGTCGCGGTTGCCGTCCACCCGAGAACGTCCGATCCGAGCCGGAGCCACTTCGCCGTCACCACGCCACACAACCATGCCGCAGGTCGCGTGCGCGAGGACCCGTCACCGATCGGAGCGGGAGGCGATCGCGGCGAGGTGCGTCGCGAGCCGGTCCGCGGCCGCCCGAAGTTCCGGTGGCTCGAGGACGACCGCCTCGAAACCCATTCGCGCGACGTGCATCACGACCCAGTCCGGGTCGTCCGCGCCGACGACGAGCACGCACCACCCGTCCTCGTCGTCCTCGACCCGCCCGACCTGCGGCGGCACCATGTCGCGCACCTGGTCGGCGTCCGCCCGCAGGCGGATCCGCGCAATGTACCGGTAGGGCGACTCCGTCACGGACCGCTGGACGTACGACACCGGATCGGGATGCTGCCGCGGCCGGAACCGCCAGGTCGTGAGGGACACGTCGCGCATCCGGTCGAGCCGGAAGGTGCGCCAGTCGTCGCGATCGACGTCCCATGCCATGAGGTACCAGCGCTGTCCGGCAGCGACCATACGCACCGGTTCGACGGTGCGCTCGTCGTCCGCCTCCTGCCGGGTGGTGTACCGGAACCGCACACGGGTCGCGTCGCGGCACGCTCGGGCCAACGCCAGCAGCGTGTCGGCGTCGATCTCGGTGCCCGCGCCGACGACGGTCTCGGTGGCCCCGTAGATCGCCCGCACCTCCGCGCGCAGACGCGGCGGCATCACCTGATCGAGCTTGGCCAGTGCGCGCAGGGCCGCCTCGGCGGCACCGGCGATGGTGCTGCCCGACGCCAGTCGCAGCGACACCGCCGTGGCGATCGCTTCGTCGTCGTGCAGGAGCAGCGGCGGCAGTCTCGTGCCGGCACCGAGCTGATAACCACCGCCGACACCGGGGGTCGCGCGGACGGGATAGCCGAGGGCGCGCAGCCGATCGACGTCGCGGCGCACCGAGCGATCGGTCACGCCGAGTTCCGCAGCCAGTTCGTCAGCGGTCCACGAGGGGCGACTCTGCAACAGCGCAAGCACCCTCAGAACCCGTTCGGTGGTCGACTCGACGGTCACACGACGATAGTCGCACGGATCACGGACCGAAGTTGTCCGGAATATGCGCCAACCTGGAGCCATGACAGAACTCGACTGGAACCACCTACTGCGACAGCAACTCGACTATCCGGTTCGCCGTCGCCTCGACGGCCTCACCGACGACGAATACTTCTTCGAGCCCGCACTCGACTGCTGGAGTGTTCGGCCGCGCGGGACTGGCACCGCTCCCCTACTGGGAGGCGCCGGGGCGATGACCATCGATTTCGCGGTCCCCGAACCGGATCCGCCGCCCTTCACGACCATTGCGTGGCGGCTCGGGCATGTGATCGTCGGCGTGCTGACGATGCGCAACGCGAGCCATTTCGGACGCACAGCCACCGACTACATGTCGTTCGAGTACGCAGCGACCGCGGACGAGGCCCTCGCCCAGCTCGATGCCGAACTCGCCACGTGGATTGCGGGCGTCGAGTCCCTCGGGGAAGACGGACTCGCCCGACCGTGCGGTGAAGCCGAAGGACCGTACGCCGAGTACCCGATGGGCGCGCTGGTCCTGCACATCCACCGCGAACTCATCCATCATCTGTCCGAGGTCTGTCTTCTGAGGGACCTCTACCTGCACACCCGTACCCGCGCCCGACAGGAGGCGAGCTGACATGGCCCGCGACATCCAGATCACGTTCGACTGCGCCGATCCCGCGGCTCTCGCGGACTTCTGGGCGGACGCCCTCGGCTACGAACTCCAGAAGCCGCCCGGCAATTTCGTGTCGTGGGACGACGCGCTCGACGCAATGGGGGTGCCACTCGAACGACGCAACGACGCGTCGGGCATCGTCGACCCGGACGAGGCAGGGCCCCGGCTGTTCTTCCAGAAGGTGCCCGAGGGCAAGCAGGCCAAGAACCGGATGCATCTGGACGTGCGTGCCGCGCCCGGACTCGACGGCGCCGAGCGCATGACTGCCCTGGAAGCCGAGGCCGAACGGCTCGTCGCACGCGGGGCCACGCGCCTGGAGCGTCACGACCCGGCGCCGCCGTTCGGGGCCGGCCACATCGTCATGGCCGACCCCGAGGGCAACGAATTCTGCCTCGACTGAGACTTCGCATGGTCAGGCCGGTTCCGAGACCCAGTGGACGAGTTGCCAGATGATCCCGTTCGGATCCGCGAACTGGCAGTACCGTTCACCCCACGGCTCGGTCTCCGGCTTGGTCACGACCGTCGCACCGGCTTCCGCGATGCGCGCGAACTCGGTGTCGACGTCGTCGACGACGAAGGCGATGAGCATGCCCTGACCGGCCGGGCCGGCGACGGATTCCGGCTTGAAGGTCGACAGCCCGGTACGCAGGAACACGATGTTGAATCCTGCGTCCGGGTGAGTCAACGAGACGAATCCGTCCGCCGACATCTCCTCGGTGAAACCGAAGTGCCGGATCGCGAAATCTGCCGATGCGGCAGTGTCGGCGACGTTGAGCGACAGTGCTGTGGACTTGATCTTCATAGGACCTCCCCCAGAGCAGAAACCTTGTACGGCGTATAGAGTACTCCCGAGAGCGAGTTTTCGGGAGGCATTTATGGCGCGCGATCTGATCGACCTGCTGTGGCGCGAGCATCCCGACGCGCCGACCGGTGGTTCCCGCGGGCCGAAAGCCAAGATCACCACCACATCCGCGGTGGACGCTGCGGTAACCGTCGCCGACGCGGTGGGCCTCGACACGGTGACGATCCGTCGCCTCGCGACCGATCTGGGCGTCTCCGCCATGGCCCTCTACACCCATGTCGGGTCGCGCGACGACCTCCTCGTCCTCATGGTCGATCGGGTCCACGCCCGGCAACCCCGGCCGCCCTACGAGTCCCCGTCGTGGCGAGATCGGGTACGGCAGGTCGCCGAATCCGAACTCGAGCACTACGCCGCACACTGGTGGCTGCTGGACGTCGACGATCAGCGCACCGCGCTCGGCCCCGGCACGATCGCGAAGTACGACCACGAACTCCACGCCTTCGACGGCACGCCCCTCGGCGACATCGATCGCGACGCCGCGCTCACGTTCGTCGCGGACTTCGTGCGGGGTGCGGCCCGAGCCCGACGACCTGATCCGCACGCCGCCGACATGGGCGAGGCCTGGGCGCGATGGAACGAGCGACTCGCGCACTATCTCGGTGACGACCATCCCCTCGCACAGCGGGTGGGAGCGGCGGCCGGAGCAGAGATGAACGCCGCCTACAGCCCGCACCACGCATGGGAGTTCGGGCTGCAGCGCGTCCTCGACGGGCTCGAACCGCTCGTCTCGAATGGCGGGGTGCGACCCACCGGGGAATGATTTCCCCGAAGGTTCGTACGAGAGATGCGAGGATTTCATGAAGCGATTCGCCGCGGGCGTGCTCGGTTGTGCCGCAATCGCCTTCGCAGTGCCGGCCACGGCGTACGCAGATCCCGGCACACCTACGCTCCCCACGGAGGACTACTCCGGGTGCCGCTTCGCGTCGATCTCCGCGGAATGCCGCTGGGAAACGCTCCTCGCCAGCTTGGCCGGCCTGTTACCGACCGGATCCGCGGAGGCCGGACCCAGCATCCGGTAGAAACCGTCACGACTTGGGTGGATCCGCCCCCGCTTTCCGGGGTCGGATCCACCCGAATCGCATCACCTCTCGCGCACCTCTTCGAGCCTGCGGATCAACGTCGCCGCGTCGAACGGGCCGGTGTGCCGGGCGAGGTCCGATCCGGTGGCGCCGAGGTAGAAGGTGGGCGTTCCGAAGACGTCGCTGGCCTCGGCGTCGAGATCGTCGTCCTCGACACGGTGACGGTACCGCCCCAGGCGAAGGTCCTCGTCGAACCTGTCCATATCGAGACCCAACTGCTGGGCGTGTTCGTAGATCTCGTCGCGGGACAGAGCGTCGCTGTGGGCGAACAGGTGGTCGTGCATGTCCCAGAATCGTCCCTGCGCCGCCGCAGCCTCGGCCGCTTCGGCGGCGAACCGGGCGTGCGGGTGGTGTTCATCGAGGGGAAGGTGCCGGAAGACGTACCGCAGGTCGTCGCCGAAGTGCTCGCGCACGTCGCGGATGCTGCCGGTGGCCTTGCTGCAGAACGGGCACTCGAAGTCTCCGTACTCGACGAGTGTGAGCGGAGCGTCGACCGGTCCCCGTATGTGGTCGCGGTTCGGATCCACCGGACGCAGCAGCACGAGCCCGGCAGATCCCTGCGGCGGATTCAGGCGGTCGGACAGCCGGAACAAAGCCCAGCCCAGCGCCGTGGCGAGAACAGCCGCGAGAAGGACGCCGATTCGGGCGTCGTTGGCCGCTTCGGGAGATTCGATCGCCAGATCCACGATGAACAATGAGATCGTGAACCCGATGCCGGCGAGCGCGGCACCCCCACCGACGTGCGAGAGGGTGAGTCCCGGCGGCAGGCTGCCCGGACGCAGGCTCGAGAAGACGGCAGTGGCCGCGGTGATGCCCACGAGTTTGCCCACCACGAGACCGAGGACGACGCCCCACGTGATCGGCGACCGGATCGCAGTGCCGACGGTCTCGGCGGAGATCACCACACCCGCGTTGGCGAGGGCGAAGATCGGCACGACGAGGAACGCCGTGTACGGCTGGTAGAACCGTAGCAGCCGCTCGTTCACGGACACCGCGCGGAGCACCCCGAGTTGCGCGGCGCGCGCGTAGTCGGAGTTGGGCGACTGGCGGAACGCCCGCGTGAGTTCGCCGGCGCGCTCCACCTCGCTGCGGCGCGGCGGATAGACGGGAAGGATCAACGCGATCAGTACACCGGCGAGGGTCGGGTGCACACCGGATTCGTAGAACGCCACCCACGTCCCTGCCGCGACGACGAAGTAGACGACGCCCCGCCACACCTCGAGCCGGCGGAACTGCAGGATCAGCAACAGTCCGATCGCGGCAGGTATCAGGTAGACCGGCTGCAGATCGTCGGTGTAGACGAAGGCGATGATGGCGAGGGCGCCGATGTCGTCGGCCACGGCCAGCGTGAGGACGAACACGCGCAGGCGGGCCGGGCAGCGGGGTCCGACCAGCGCGAGCGCACCGAGCACGAAGGCGGTGTCGGTGGACACGACCACACCCCACGCTCCTGCGGCCTCCCCGCTGGGGTTGAGCAGCAGAAACAGTCCCGCAGGTAGCGCGAGCCCCGCGATTGCCGCCACGAGCGGGACCGCGGCGCGCGTCCGGTCGGTGAGCTCTCCCATGGTGAGCTCGCGTTTGACCTCGAGGCCGACGACGAAGAAGAACAGCGTCATGACGGCGTCGTTCACCCAGTGCTCGAGGTCGAGATCGATGCCGTAGTCGCCGATGCTGATGCTGAGAGGTGTGTGCCAGAACGCCTCGTACGAGTCGCCCAGGTTGGCCCAGACCAGAGCGATCAGGGTCGCCGCGAGTACGACGCCTGCCGCGAGCGTGTCGTCGTCCGTGCCGTCGCGGACCCCTGCCAGAAGGTCGGACGCCCGGCGGAGCGTCGTCGGATTCTCGTCGACCGTCATGTGCTCCCTCGTTCCGCAATCCGCTCCGAGCAACTCGGTGCCGGTGAGTACACCGACGACATCGCACAACGCCGGCCCCCGGGGCGATTACTTCCGGTATCGGCCGTTCGAACCTGCATTGTCCGAACACAACAATGCAACCGGTTCCGCCGTACAGGAGGCGGAATGCACCCCTCCGACTACCGACCTCATCCGAAACTAGACCGAATCGTTGTGCCAACAACCGATTTCGGCGTTTCGACAGCCCGACCGTTACATTCCGCCACTACCTGTCGCCTCGACGGAGGATAGCCCTGCGCGTCCGCCCCGGGTATCGTCACGATCCACCGAAGCATCGGTTCCGAATAACCCTCGGCGAGAACAACTTTCCTAAGTTCTCTTACGGAGAGGAGGTGGATCCGTTGCTGCACACGGGGACGATCCGAAGAGCCCGATGGATGTTGATCACCGCACTGGGAGCAGGGGTGCTCGTCGCGGCGACGACGCACCAGCCCGACTCTGTGGTCCGGGCCGACCCGACGGTCGCGCATGCCCGGTCGTCGCACTCCTCGGTCTCGGTGTGTGCACCGCCGGACGGTGCGCCTGCCTGGCGTCCGGACGAGCTCGGCGACCACCCGGATCCACCGGCTGCGATCGGAGCGGTGGCGAACGGGCGGATCGGAGGCGTCTTCCATCCGTCCACCACGATTCGACTGACCGGCCTGGACGTGTGCGAGCAGTACATCGACCGCACCATCGTCACGACGAACGACGGTTGGTTCCTGTTCACCGGTCTCATGCCGGGTCGCTACACGCTGCGGGGGGACGACGGAACGGTGCTCCCCGAGGTCGAGGTCTCCGCCGAGTCATCGGATCATTCCGGACTGGTGTTGGCTCCCGGTTAGGTCGTCAGCACGAGGAGGTAGCCGCCGCCGGCCTGCTCGATCCTGGTATCGAACCGCACTCCCGGCTCGAGTCGCGACAAGCGGTCGAGGAGCCATTCGGAGGCGTCCTCCGCGTCCGACTTCTCGGGACACCGGGCAACGGCGACACGACCACCCTTGCGGGTGAGTTGCTCGACGACGCCGATGATGGGCGCCGGGTCGACGACGAAGAGCCGGTCGGACCACGGCACGACGGGTTTGACGGCACCCTTCTTGGTGTTGCAGGCGCGGTGCGCGAGTCGCTCGACTCCGCCCTTTCCCTTGCCACCCTTCTTGGCGGTGTTGATGCTGTCGATGCTGGGACCGCGCGGGTCGTTGACCGACATGTCGGGGTCCACGGGCTCGTCGCACAACCAGCAACGCCACGCCTCGCGCTCACCGACTTCTCGAAGGGTGCTCATGGGGTCGAACGCTACCGTTCCGACAAGCAGGAACATCTCGCGGCCATGAGCGAAGGATGTGGGGCGGGCGGGGCTCGAACCCGCGACCAGCGGATTATGAGTCCGCGGCTCTAACCGACTGAGCTACCGCCCCGTCGCGACGACATGCGTCGCACAGTGCCGCACTGCTCGCACGGCGCGATCGAATGCTACCCGGACACAGCGGGCAACACTCTACCGGGTACGAAGTAACAGAGATCACATCGGTGGATGTTCTGCCGCATAGGCACCCCCGGATACACAGAATCCTCCCACCCGTGACGGGTGGGAGGATTCTGTAGGCGCTCCCCCGGCTGGACTCGAACCAGCAACCGTTCGGTTTGCGGTTGGCAGTCGCGTGACCAGGGGCGATGTGGCGGAACTCCGAACCGCATTTCTGTCACGCGAAGTCGCCGCACCACATATACACACTTATGTGCACAAACAAACATACAAACTGCCGAGTGACTGGGAACACGCCATAGAGGAATGGCTCGACTGGCTGCGCGCCGGCGCCGTCCCGAAAACCACCCTGCGATTGCGCCGCGGACACGTGCGCCGAGCAGCACGCATTCTCGACACCACCTCGCCCGCAATCGTGAGCACCGACCTGCTCGTCGTCGCGTTCGCCCGGCGCGACTGGTCACCGGAGCACCGCCGCGGGATGCGCACCTCGCTGATCAAGTTCTACGAGTGGTGCATCGCCCGAGGCATCACGGACACGAACCCCGCGCTCGCGCTGCCGAAGGTTCCCGAGTCCCGACCGCGACCGCGGCCGGCCACCGACCGAATCTGGCAACAGATCCTCATGCAGGCCGGACCACGCGAACGACTCATGGCACAGCTCGCCGGGGAAGCCGGGCTGCGCCGTGCCGAAGTCGCACGGGTCCACACGAACGATCTCCTCGAGGAAATCGACGGCTGGACGCTCGTCGTCCACGGCAAGGGCGGAAAGCAACGCACCATCCCGGTCAGCGACGCGCTCGCCCACGAGATCGCCAAAGGCCCCGGAGGGCACACCATCGGACGGGGAAGGTCCGGCTGGCTGTTCCCGGGGCAGGACGACGGCCACCTGTCACCCGATACAGTCGGCAAACTCATCAGCGAGCTCATGCCCGAAGGCTAGTCGATGCACAAGCTGCGCCACCGCTTCGCAACCCGCGCGTTCCAAGGCACCCGCAACCTGCTCGCAGTGCAGGAAGCCCTTGGTCACGCCAGTGTCGCGACCACCCAGCGTTACACCGCGATCACCCGTGACGATGTACGAGCTGCGGTCCAAGCCGCGGCATGACATCGCGTATCAATTACCCAGAAGGAGACACCAAATGCCCGTACCACTGACCCCCGACGAGAGAAAAGCTGTCGAGACTGATCTCGCCGACGTCCGCGTCTACGAGGCCCTTCTTGCGCCACTCGGCGTCAAAGGGCTCGTGGTCATGTGCGACGACTGTCGCCACGACCACTACCCGACCTGGCACGAGCTGTTGGGCAACCTCGAGAGCCTGCGCGACACAGGGGACGTCGCACATCACCCGGAGAACGCGACCAGGGACCCACACGGATATGCCAGTTGGGACTGGTGCCGCGGCTATCTGGCGGGGCTTACGCGCGACGTCGAACGGTGGGGACCCACGACAGAGTCCTGATCAGTCACTACCGATGTGCCGGGTGCGGAGGGGAAGCCGTCACCCCGGATGACATCAACCTCGGCACTACCGAGGATTACCCGGGCGTACACCGGGTAGATGAACCGAGCAGTCCCCCGACACACCGAGAGGACACCACTATGAGAATGCGCAGTCTGCTCCTCGTGCCCGCTTTGCTACTGCTCGCCGCGTGCGGTGACAGCGGCGACGACACCCCGGCACCGACCTCGGCGCCGAACCCGACCGGCGCGGCCACGACAACCGAGGATGCCGGCACCGATGGGGCGCAGGATGACTTCGGCAGGATGATGGAAGAAGGTGCCCGCGAACAGGTCCAGGAACGACCCGGTGATGCGGCGCAGCTCGCGAGCGACATGGAAGACGCAGTCGGCGGCACACTCGCCGGCAGCACCCTGACTCCTGAGCTCGCTCAGCAGTTCGCGAACGTCACCTGCCTGAGCGTCGATGTGGAAGAGGGTCCCGGCGCCGTCGACGCGGTGAAGGCGACAACAGCCGGCGACTTCGGACTCGAAGATTCCCAGGCGTCCGAACTCGTCGACCTCGCCGTCGCCTACCGCTGCCCGGAGCTCGCCTCGAAGTAGACTCGACGCAGCAAAAAGTGGCCCCGACCTCGATGGTCGGGGCCACTTCTCGTCTATCCCTATCCGGCGCTGCCGGTGTTGAACGGGTCGTACGCCCAGACCTCACGCATGATCCGCGACGGGTACGCATCCGGCGAGAGCCGGATCAGCCGGTTCACCGACCCGTCCGGCAGCGTCTGAGTGCAATCCCAGATCCGGCCGTGGAAACCGCGGCACTGCAATCCGGCGTCACCATACGGACTGATAATCAACCCCTTGTCGGCGTGCTCGGCGAACGCGCCAGCTTCCCACGGCGTCACGAAATACTCCGTCGCGTCGTACGGCCCCGTCGGGTCGATGTAGTCGTCCTGCGCCGACGCGGCCGGCGCGAGCGCAATCGCGGCAGCAGCGGTGAGCGCGGCAGCAGCGAACACACGTCTGATCATCATGAAGCGAGTCTCCAATCGCTCGGGTGAATGACGTCTCCGTCTACCCGGCGATCGCCCGCAGCGAACCGACCGTTACGTTCCTGCCGCGCCCACCAGCGCGAACCGCCTACGCAGCACCCCCGAGATAGGCGGCGAGGACATAGTTGCCGTGCCGATCCAAGTTGTTGCGGGCGCGGTCGTAGCGCGAGGTCATCCGCGGATCCGCGTGACGAGCCATGATCTGCACATCCCGCAACGGAATGCCGGCGTCGAGCGCCGAGGTGACATAGCCGTGGCGCAACAGATGGCAGTGCACGTTCCGGGTGATGCCTGCCTTGCGCGCGAGACGCTTCACCACCCGATCCGCGGAACGCCGCGTCATACGCGAACCATCGCGACGCAACAGCAGCGGACCTGAGGTGCGTCCCTCGGCGGCGCGGTCCATCGCCCGGGCGATCGGCACCGGCAACGGAATCGACGCAGGCTTGCCGCCCTTGCCCATGATCCGCAGCACCCGGTGCCCGCGCTCGGTGTACTGAAAGTCCTCGATATCGACCGCGCACGCTTCGGAAACCCGCAGGCCGAGCAGCGCCAGCATCGTCACCAGCGCACCGTCGGTCGGGGTCGACGCGCGGGCCGTGGCGATCAGCGCCGAGATCTCGGAGCGTTCGAGCCCGACCATCCGGGTCTCGTCGAAGTACACCTTCGGCATCTTCACGTACTCGGCCGGATTGCGGTCGATGATCCCGTCGACGTGCAGCGTCCGGAAGAACATACGCAGGCAGGACAGGCGCCGGTGCACCGTCGACGGAGCGTTGCCGCGCTCGAACTCGAGGTAGCGGGCGAACAGCTCGAGGTGCGGGCGCTGCGCCGCGAGCGGATCCAAACCGACACTCGCGCACCAGTCGTGGAACAGGCGCAGATCGAGCCGGTACGCCTCGAAGGACTGCCCGCTGTAGCGCGCGAGGAAGCCCGCGGCGGCGAGGTCGAACGGCGAGAGCCGGACGGGGTCGGTGCCGGGGCCGGCGGGCAAGAGGGTAGCGTCATGCACGGTCATCACTCCAACTCAGACTTGGGTGGTGGCAAGGCCCCGTTCCGGTGTTGCGAGCACCGTGCGGGGCCGACCTCGTTCTACGTCCCGAGGTGCCCGCGAGGATACGCGCGGATGATCTTGCGCGCCAGAACCCTACTGCCCTTCGTGGCCCGTCGGATCAAGGTACGCCGCAACAACTTCGAGATTGTGCGCGAGCTGGTCGAGCGCATCCCACTCGGCATGTCGATAGCGCGGATGCGACGACAGATCGACCACGGCAGCGTCCTCGGAATCAGCCATGCCGACCAGTGTCACATGCCCGGACGCCGAAAATCGCCCCCCACCGCGAAACGGTGAGGGGCGATCGTCCCGGCTCAGGGGGTGCCGGTGCACGCCAGTGCGTACGCCAGGCTAATCGGCAGCACCGACACTCACCCGAAGTCCTGCTCTTTCATCTGGTCGCGGTGCGGCAGCTCGTGTCCCCTCGCGAGCCCGCAGCACAGTTGCTCGTCGTCGTCGGAGTAGGCATCACAGACCGGGTTGGTGCACTCGTGCGCGTACTGGTGCTGACCGCAGTAGTACTTCCCGCACCCCGGCTCGTCCGGGTCACGATGACCGTCCGGAGCCTCCCCGCACAGATACCCGAGCCCGCGATCGATGCGCGTAGTGCAGCCGGGGTGGTCGCATTCCGCTTCCACGCCGTATCCGGCTTCGCGACCGTCGGGCAGGACGTAGTAGGCGTAACCCATGTCTGCTTTTCTACTCAGCGAGTAGGACGATCCAGATCGCCGCCGGTGGTCAGCATGGTTCCCACCGGCCGTTGCGGATGAAGCCGTGCCACCCGCAGTCGGGGTCGAGCACCGAACCGATCAGGGTGATGTGGGCCGGATCGCCGACATTCTCGTAACCCCACGCCTGACCCGTCTTGGCGTTGGGGCCGACGCCTGCCATGTCGTCGATGCCCAGTCGCTCGCGCGTCAACGGGCACGGGTGCCACATGTACAGCCCGCCGAGGCGGGTGCGCTCCTCGTCGAGGTAGTACGGGGTGTAGCTGACGCCGTGGCCGGCGTCGAAGAGCCCCGGCCCAGCGAGACTCGCACCGTTGTCCAGATACTCACTCATGCTGTTTCCTCCAAGCACATAAGGATGCGTTACGGGCGGGGCGTCATGTCGCACTGCGGCACAGTCGACCGTGCGCGAGAATCTTCGCCATGACAAATACCGTGAGTACCCGCGGGGAGGCGGGGCTCCGATCCAAAGACATGTCGATTCAGGCGCTCCGCGGCCTCGCCGTATTTCTGATGGTCGCCGGACATGTCATCGGGACCAGCTCCGACCGCGGAATGAATGTCGCCGACGACTCGATCTGGCGACTGTTCTACCTCGGCCTCGAGGACATCCGGATGCCGCTGTTCACAGTGATCTCCGGCTACGTCTACGCCATGCGTCCGATCGAGAGCCGTGACGATCTTCCGCAGCTACTGCGAGGGAAGACCAGGCGCCTGATCCTGCCGCTCCTCACCGTCGGCGTGCTCCTGTTCGGCATGAAGCTCGTCGTTCCGGATACGAACAGCAAGCCGAAGCTCAGCGAGTTCTGGCGCGTCTACGTATACGGCTACGAGCACCTGTGGTTCCTGCAGTCGATCTTCCTGATCTTCCTCACAGTCGGAGTGCTGGGCGCGGCCGGCGCCTTGTGCACCGTGCCGCGCTGGGCGGCCTGCACCGCCGTCGCGCTCCTGCTCTTCGTGTTCGTTCGCGTACCTGACACTGCGAACGTGTTCAGCATCAACGGTGCCATCCGACTGCTGCCATTCTTCCTGATCGGCTACGGCATGTACCGGTTCAAGCTGTTCAGCTTCCGCAGATGGGAGCTGCTCGGAGCGCTGGCCGTCTTCGCCGGTGTCTACAGCATCCGCCTCGCGGTCATCGTCAACGACCTCGAACCCCAGGATGCGGTGCGTCGGGCGCTCAGCCTGGCTGTCGGTGTCGGCGGCGTCATGCTCCTGTACTCGCTTCGCAAGTTGATTGCATACCGGTGGCTCGCATGGATCGGCGGATTCTCGTTCGGCATCTATCTGCTGCACGTGTTCGGATCCGCCGGCGCCCGCATCGCCCTCGGTAAGGTCGGCATCGACTGGGATCCCGCCGTATTCGTGGTGTGCCTCGCCGTCGGAGTGGGTGCGCCGATCATCTTCCAACTGCTGTTCGGCAGGTGGAACATCGTGCGCACCCTACTCCTCGGCGAGAAGCCCCGTCGACGTCCGCAGGCGATCGCTACAGCTGAACCCAGTGAGTCGAGTTCCACACGAACTGTGCAGTAGCGCCGGCGTTGAGGACCAGGTCCGCAGCCGCCTTCGTGACGATCTTCTTCGTCGCGTCGTTCGGGATCGTGATCGGCTGGGTCGAGGTGCCCAGCACGAACATCACCAGCATCTGACCCCGGTACCGCCCGGAGGGCAACGCCGCGAGGGTGTAGGGGCTGGTGTTGCTGAACAGCTGGAGCTGCACGACCGGGGACCGAGTCCAAGCGATCGGCGCCAGCTTCGTCGCATCCGCGATCGCCTCTCGCGACGTCACGACCAGCGACCCTCGTGCATCGCTGACCGGGCCGGTGTAGTCGACGAACGAGTTCGCATCGTAGAGCGAGTCGTATGGCATCGTCGCCTTGCCGGACATTTCGAGGCTGTCGATCCGAACCTTGTCCGTGGCACCCGTTGCGCGTACCACGATCCGCGTGAAGTCGGGCCCGGTGGTGAAGTCCCACCGGCCGCCGGCGACGTCCAGTTCGGAGGTGCCGGCCATGTACGCGAACCGCTGCCCGGTGCCCGAGGTGTGAGCCGTCTGATCCATGCAGACCCGGCCCATCTTCGCTTTCGCGTTGATCAGCTGGAACACCGCGGCGTTGGGGGTGCGGACCGCCGCGCCGTTGACCATCCATCCGTCGCCGTCGAACAGTGCGTTCATGGCCTGGATGACGTGGCCCTTGACGCCGTCGATGGTGATGTTGCGGATGGTCGACTTGCGGGACTCGAACACACCGGAGAGCGGGTTGAGGTCGATGCGCATCGCTTCCTCGTCGCCGTAGATCCGGGTGGCGTGGATGCCGTCGATGATGTGGCCCCACGATTCGGAGTTCGACCCGGTCTGAGAGAAGATCCGGAACAGGTAGCGGCAGTCGATGACCTTGCCGCCCTGGATGCTGTGCTGGCGCCCTCGAAGGCCGTAGCCGTTGTAGCAATCGATCGCGTCGCAGTTGACGAACATGTCGCCCTGGCTCATCGAGTGCGTGTCCCAGGCGGTCGAGTTCGTGCCGACCGCGGTGGAGTTCTCGCAGACGTTACCGAAGGCGCGACCGTAGTTGTGCACTGCGGACGAGTTCGCCGGGACCATCGGATCGGCGGTGGTGTAGGCGTGGCGCACCCGGTGGATCCGCATTCGCGAGGCACGGCCCCACGCGCTGCACGTGTTGTTGATGCCGTAGCCGAAGATGCCACTGCCGGGGTTGTTCGGAGCTGCGTCGACCACGATGTTGTCGACGCGCCAGCCCACGCACCCCGTGACGCCGATGACCTGGCCTGCGGTGGCATTGAACGAGGCGTCACGGATCACCGGCGAGGCGAGTCGCGTGAGGCCGATGGTGGTGCCGGTGCCGGTCTTGTTGAAGTCCCCGCCGGCGATCGTCACGCGGTGACGGCGGAGCCGATGGACGCGGATGTTGGTGGTCATCGGATCATGTAGCGTGCCGACCAGATCGACCGTGTTCGTGCCGGTGCTGTGTACCAGGAAGAACTGGCCGGTGCGGGGTTCGTTCGTGCCGTTGCCGGGGAGGACGCCGGGGAGGATGTCGTCGGCGATGACCTGCACGATGTCGCCCTTGGTCCAGCCAGGGTTCGTCGACAGCGTCAGGCGCACTCCGGGGTCGCTGTTCTCGTCCGAGACGGTGATTGCCGTCAGCGATGACACGGGGTAGATGGTGTCGACGGTAGCGGCCGCGGAGATCATCGCCCCGTCGGTGCTCTTCTGGAAGAAGGCGCCGTAGTTCTCAATGGTGATCGTCTTGTCGACCACCGACAGCGTGCCGTCCTGGCGGTAGTAGCCCGCCGGGATGATCAAGCGAGCGCCGTCCGGGGTGGCATTCGCCGCCGCCTGCAGCGCAGCCGTGGAATCTGTGGCTGCGGTCGGATCCAAGCCGGGGAACGCGCCAGAGGTAGCGATCACCGCATCTTTTGCGAAGACCGACAGCGGCACATAAGTGGCATCTGCGTCCGCTTTGGAGAGCTTCTCACCGAACCGCTGCGCGAGGTCGGCCTCGACGTCGGAGGACAGCTCCCCGGTGTCGGAATCGTAGGAAACAAGCTTCTTGACCATCGGTCAGGCTCCCATCGTGTACAGGCCGGAACCGGCCGGGTTTTCGGTCATGCCGGGCGGGATCGCATACAGGCCGGATCCGGGCGGATCCTCGGTCAGCCCGGTGAAGGCGTACAGGCCCGACCCCGGCGGAGACTCGAACAACTCGAAGCCGGGGCCGCCCGGATCGATGGGCGGGAACCCGGCTTCCTCGAGCAGCCGCATCCACCCCGGGCCACCGAAGTGATGCCGGACCGACACGCCATAGGTCGTATCCACCATCGCGTTGACCGTGAACGGCCACCCGAGATAACCCTCGCCGTCGGTGACGGTCTGCTCGCCGACGTCGACGACTTCCCCGGCGAGGAACTGCCGCCCGAAGTAGATCGTGTCGACCCCGGAACCGACCTGCGAGAGCAACAGATACCGCATCCGGCGGATCTGCGAGACCGCCGGCTGATCGAACGAGATCTCCCCGGTGAACGGATCCGGGGTCACGCCGGACAGGTCGACACCGAGATTCGATTCGATGGTGTGCCGGTTGGTTTCGAGTCCCTTGAACGCCATACCGAAGACGTCGCTGGTGACGTCGGAGCGGACCGGGTTCGAGTAGCCGATCGCGTTGATGTCGGACTTCTCCATCTCGCGCGAGAGCGTGATGGCGTCCTCTTTGTCGAGCAGACCGAAATCGAAGTAACCGTCGGGCAGTTCGGCGAGCTCCCCGTCCGGGCCTTCGGTGATGTTGAGGATCACCGGCGTGGTGTCCGGGGCACCGAAGATGTGCGCGGCCTGCGGTTTGAGGATCAACTCGCGCTGGTGCCGCGCGATCTCGAGTTCAGCGACCTTCGAGGGCATGAGCGCTCTCCTGTTCTCAGTCGCACCGTGGGGTGGGATACGGGTTGTCGCGGCGTTTCTGCCGCAGTTCATCGCGGCGGATGTCGAGGTCGCGGCGTTCGGTCTCGAGCTGCTGGACCTTGCGGTCGTACTCGGTGAGCAGCCGTATCGCCGACCCGCTCCCCGGTGCACTCATCAACCCGAGGACCAGCGAGTCGAGCGCGTCGTCGCGGCGACCGCGCAGATCGTCGTCGGCACGTTCGAGTTCGCGGTCCTCGTCGTTGATGCGGGCGTTGTCGCGGATGACCTGTTGGAAGTCGGCGTTGCACCGCGACTGGTGCTGTTGCTGCACCTGCGAGGTGATGACCGAGAATGCGGTCAGCAGCGACAGAGTGAGCACGACGATCGTGAAGTTGCGTGAGGACTTCGGGACGAACGGCACCAGCAACGACACGCCCCGGAGCCGGAACTGCCGGTACTGGACGATCGTGCCGGCGGCGTAAGCGGCTGCACCGACCAGCACGTAGCGGATGATGGTCTCCCACAGTTCGGTCACGAGTTACCTCCCTGTCCCGCCTCGTCGGTTCGCGGCTGCGGTGCCGGCGGATCTGTCGACGGTGGCGGGTTGTCGGATTCGGCCTTGGTGGCCTGGTGATTGCGGGCGAGCATCCACATCACGACGGCCGTCATGATCTCGTTGAGACCGATCGGCGGTGACCAGTCGAAGCGCATGAACGGCAGTTGCGATGCGATTTGGATTCCGACGGAGGTGCCCCACAGGGCCACTACGATGCCGACGACGAGCGTGCGTGTGCGCGGCGACGGTCCGTTCGGCTGTGTCACGTGGGGCACCTTCTTTCGCTCCCGGCCCGCAGGCCCGTGTGGTCATGACCGCGCCCCATCGGGTGGACCGGCGGCAGGCTCGTCGTAGCTCGGGGTGATCTTGAGCCGCGCGATGTACGAGATCGCGGTCTGGATGATCGTCTTGAGCACGAGCACGCCGAGGGTTGCCCAGGCGGCACCGTCGAGGAAATCGAAATCGCTGATCGCCAGGGCGAGGACCGACAGCAGTGCGAACCCGAGGTCGATCGCGAGGCCCTGGACGAAGGTGCGCCACGATCGGTTGCGGGCGTCGACGACGGTCAGCTCCTCGCCACGGCTGGTGACCGCGGTCAGGTTCGGCAGCAGCTCGGGGGCGCCGCGTCCGAGCAGCGCCCCGGTGCCGGCCTCACGCGCGTAACCGGAGAGCTGGCGGCGGAAGGCCTCCTGATTTCGCTCCCACTCTTCGCGGGCCGCGTCGGCGGCTTCGCGGCGCACGATCTCCCAGAACGGCAGCTCCTCGCCACCGGTATCCGGGTTGTCGCTGGCATGGTCTGCGGGCATGGTCGTTCCCCTCTCAGCTGGTGCCGAGGATCTCGGCGAGGATGGGGTCCCATTCGGAGATCGGTCCGCTGCCGCCGTCGTTGGGCGCTGGGTCGGCGAGCAGGGTTCCGAGCTTGTTCGGGGCGGTGAACCGGTACTGCATCGCCCGGTACGGACCTTGGCCGTTCTGCCCGTTCCACTGGGAGACGATCATCACGAACTGGCCCTTGGTGCCGTCGGGCTTCTCGAACTTGCTGTCGGGGTGGACGTAGCAGCCGTAAAGGTTCGCTTGCACGTCGTAGCCGACCGGGAACAGCCCGGAGCCGCGCACGGGCCGCAGCTTCGGGGCCGTGCCCCAGTTCACGCCCGAGATGGGGCCGTAGCCGGTGCGGACGAACGCCTCGTAGGCGCCGGCATCGAACCCGGAGAATACCCAGTGGCCCTGGATCCAGCGCAGCCCGATCTCCCCGAGCCGGGCGCCGGCGGGCAGGATGTCGCCGGGTTCGTGATCGGCCGGGTTGGCCTTCCACTGCCACTGGTTGTTCAGCCAGCACCAGCCCTCCCACTTGGCGGGGTCGAGGATGTCGGCCTCACGCACCCGCCACAGCAGCGCGTTCTTGTTGCGGGCGAGCCCACCGGTGCTGATCGCGTAAACCCAGCCGTCGCGGCCGCGGTCCCAGGTCATCATCACGCGCTGGCCGCGGAACGCCGAGGTCGACCAGCGCGAGGACGCCCCCACCCCGGGGGTGGCGTAGCTGGTGCCGTTGTGCCAGGTCTCGCCGCTGTCGTCCGAATACCAGATCTCGCACCATTTTTCGTTGCCGAGACCTTGCGTGATCATCACCCAGAGGTATAGGCGCGAGCCAATCACAACTACGTCGCATGGCAGCACGGTGGAGAACTCGCCATTGGCATGGACGTACGGCCACAACTGGTCCCCGCCGCGGCACGCCCCGTCGATCACGATCGGCTGGGTCATGTCCCGCGTCGGCGAGGTGACGATCACCGGTGAGCGCCAGTCGGGGCCGCCGGCGATCTGTGTGGTGCCGCCGAAGGTGTCGCCGAAGACGTAGCCGACCCGGCCGTTCGGCATCACGAACGGGATGCCCAGGTCGGTGCCACCGATCGGCCGCGCGATGTTCCCGATCGGATTCAGATCGCGGATCTTGGTCACGGTTCAGCTCGCGTCGTTCTGGAAGGGCGCAAGCACCGTGGCGACGTCGACATTGTTCGCCGACGCGATCGCCTTGAGCAGCGCATGATTGGCCGCGGCGTACGAGGCAGCGTCCTTCGCGTCACCGCGCAGGGTGTCGCGCTGATCGACCTTCGCGGCGAGGGTGGTCAGGCCGCGGCGCGGCAGCCACGAGGTGTTCTCCCGCAGGATCCGCTTGACCGAGTCCCACAGCGAGACCGGGCCGCGGGTGCCGGGCAGTCCCTCGTCGTACTGGGTGTGCCCGCGAGTGAGATCCCACGCGAGGATGCCGACCTTGTCCTGGATCGAGCGCACGGTGCGACGTCCGAGTTCGGTTGGGAATCCCCCGTAGACCTCGACGGCGTGGCCGGTGTCGGTGCCTTCGAGTTCGTTCTGAACGTCTGCTGCTGTAGCCACGGTGTTTCCTTTCGTTGGTGAAGGCACCTGCGCCTTCGAGCTGGTGGGGGTCTTCGCCGCGGTGGGGCCGGCGAGGGGTTCGGTGGCGCCGGCGCGGGCGAGCCACGCGGCGGGGTCGAGGGCTTTGCCGCCCAGGCGGCCGGGTGCGGACCACACCTCGAAATGCAGGTGCGGGCCGGTGGATTGGCCGGCGGATCCGACATAGCCGATGAGATCGCCGGCCTTGACCCGGTCACCGGCGCGCACGAGGATGTCGCGGTGCTCGAGGTGGCCGAAGATGAAGTCCTTGCCCACCTGGTGCTGGGCGTCGATCCAGATCCAGTTGCCGAACCCGTCGACGGTGTCGGCGGCGCGGTCCTTGCCTTCGATCACGACGCCGCCGGTCGGTGCGTAGATCGGGGTCTTGGCCGGGACGGGATAGTCGTCGCCGTTGTGGTGCTCGCGCTTGCCGGTGACCGGGTTGGTGCGCGGGCCGTAGCCGCTGCCGCGGACCTTGGCGATGGGATGTACGACCTTGGCGGGCATCAGGCGCCTCCGGTGAGCTCGTCGATGATCTGCTGCCAGAGCGGGCCACCGTCGTCGGCGCCGAGGTCCAGGCGGCGGATGTCGTCGCGGAATCGGGCGATGTCGTAGGTGCGGCCCTCGGCGTAGCCGGGATCCCACTTGCCCTGCACCGAGGTGCCCTGGTGGAACTTCACCCACCGGTAGTCCCCCGGCACCCCGGCGACCTTGCACACCACATGCGACTGGATCAGCGCCGCGCGGTACTGGGCGTCGGTCATCGGCACCACGCCCGGGTACTGGATCTCGCAGCCCCAGGTGAGCTTGTTGAACAGTCCCGTGCGGGGCAGCGGTGCGGTGTCCCAGCCGCCGGAGGCGCCGGCATGGTTGGCGGGGTGCGCGGCGATCAGCCACAGGCGGCCGTTGCGGTCGAGTGCGGTGTTGCACAGCGGGCCGGGCAGGTCCCAGCGGCCGTCGACGAGGATGCGGTCGAATCCGATCGTGAAGCCGCCGGCGGTGTGGTGGTTGACGATGCCGCGGTAGTCCGAGGTCTGCCCGTTGCCGCGGCTGTAGCAGCCGTCGACCTCGTTGACTTCGACCCCGAGATTGCGGCAGCCGTCGCGTACGGCCTTGGCGAACGAGACACTCATCGCGACTGCCCTTCCAGGTTCGGATGCTGCCGGGACGGCGGGGTGGACGGATCGGCGATCGGGCCGTCGAGGCTGTAGCGCGGCGGGTTCGCCTCGAGGTCGTCCGGGTCGTAGCCGGGCAGCAGATACGGCGCCGACGGCGGGGCGTCGAGTTCGCCGGTCACCTGCACGTCCCCGTTCGGGAGGGTGTCGAAGGTGATCGCGACGGCGTCGTACTCGACGTCGGGGTCGTCGTCGAAGTCGACCGCGGCGGCGAGATTGCGGCGCACATGGTCTTCGACCGCGCCGATGTTGTTTCCGCCGCGAGCGATCCGGTGGTAGATCATCGTGGGTCTCCTATCCGGCGGTCGGGTAGTTGAGCAGGCAGGTCAGCACCCCGCCCTGTGGGAAGCCGCCGAGGATGTAGGGCACACCGGTGCCGGGCTGCCCTGGATTGGGTCCGGCGGTCATCGGCTTGAGACGGATGTCGTTGCCGGCGGTCGGCGCCCAGATCCGGCCCACGGACACGCCCTTGACCAGGGCGACCTTGATGGGCCAGTTCATGTAGCCGTCCCCGGAATTGGTGTTCAGCTCGCCGTCGCACCACCGGTCGTCGATGTTCGACTCGGGAGTCAGCCCCGGGGGCAGGTCGATGGTGATATCCCCGGAGCCGAGGTCGTACCCGGATGTGCCCCAGCGGATTTCGGCCTCTGCCCAGACGATGCCGTCGATCTTCTTGTAGCGGCCGCGTCGCACCCCACCGGAACCGAGGACGACCGTGCCGGCGGGGTTGGAGCCGAAGCCCTGGAATCGCAGTACCGGATCCCAGTTCGTCCACGCATTCGACGCTGCGGAGACCACCGACAGGGTGCTGTTGCCGGCGCCGTCGTTGGCGCTGACCCGATACACCGACCCGGCGGCTTCGATCTGCGCGCCGACCGGTAGATCCACCACGGCGAGCTGGTCGGTCTGCGACGCCTGGAACGGTCCGCCGATACCGCCCCACACCCGCACGTCGAGCACGTCGGAGGCGGCGATGGTGGTGATGTTCTGCCGTACCCGCACCACCGCGATCGGCACCTCGTAGATCCCGCCGGGGGTGCGGGTCAGTGCCGGGCGCACCGTCGAGCCGGGGGTGCCCTGCTTCGAGAACAGGGTCACCGAGCTGGACAGGCCGTTCCAGGTGAACCGCAGCCCGACGATGTCCAGGCGCACCCCGGAGGCGGTGTTGGCGGGCAGCTGGATCGACTGGACCGCCGATTCGGTGTAGAGCACACCGCACACCAGCGCCGATCCGGCAGCGAGGGTGATCGTGCGGGTGCCCGACGAGGTGGCTTTCAGTGCGCTGGCCGTGTCGACCACCGCTCGGCCGGCGGCGCGTGCGAATCGGCCGGCCTCCTGCGATTCGGTGACAGTGCCTTGGAATCCGGCGACGGTGGCTACCACTTGCTCTACCTCCTGGCCTGTTGGGTACGCAGCTGCGCGGTCAGACGCGCGACCGCTTCGATGACTTCTTCCGGTCGGCCCGGGGCCGCCGGTCCGCACTGCGGGGTGTAGGTGATGGGCTTGCCCGGCTGCTCGTCGAGTTCGACCTCGGTGATCTGGGCGCGGAACAGCCCGCCGGCGATCCGCGCGTAGGCGTAGTGCCCCAGTTCCCAGTCGAGACCGAATCGCCACGGGTTCTCGTCGACGACGGTGAACCGCACGGTCTTGCCGCCGGCCTTGGCCGCGAGGGCCGCCCGGGCCGCGGTGGCGGCGTCGGTGGCCTCACTGTTGTTGTCGACGTACAGCTCCGGCAGCGCGAACCGGCCCTGCGCCGCGGCGGCGTCGACGTCGACCCACTCGGAGAAGGTGCGGTCGGTGCCCGATCCGGGCCCGCCGACATACGCGCGGTTGGCGGTGCGGGCGGTCGACGACAGACTCCACGTGGCGAGCTGCTCCTGCTGCCAGAGCAGGTTGCGGTTGTCGACCGGGGTGATGACGTCCACGATCAGGGTGCCCGGCTCCGGCTCGAAGGTCATCGCCGCCGGCAACGGGTCACCGGTGCGCCACATGCGCACGTCGATGCCGTAGCCGTGCGCGGCGAGCGCATCGCCGATCAGCTCGGAGAGGGTGATCATCCGCGCCGACAACGTCACCGTCGGCGACGGATCGGGATCCGTGGCCGGCACCACGACCATCGGCACGCCGAGCCGGTCGGCGGCGTCGGCGATGTAGCCCTTGACCACCGTCTCGAGCGGGCCGGTGCGGGTGTCGGACTCGTGGCCGGCCTGCTCGGCGGGGCTGCCCGTCGGG
The DNA here is from genome assembly GCF_001886355.1 of Rhodococcus sp. 2G. Classification (NCBI taxonomy): domain Bacteria; kingdom Bacillati; phylum Actinomycetota; class Actinomycetes; order Mycobacteriales; family Nocardiaceae; genus Rhodococcus; species Rhodococcus sp. 2G. Next base: position 2,436,889 of record NZ_CP018063.1, read on the forward strand.
AAGGCGACGGCAAGCATCGCATCGAACCAGATCCGGTCCCCGACGATCGTCAACTCCAGCGACGGACCTTCGCCCTCGTCGAGAAATTCGGCGTTGTGGATCCGGCCGGTGAACGGTCGCGTCGCCGCGGTGTCGGCCTTGAACAGCACCGGCCGGATATCGGCGTCGAGCACGGTGGTCAGCAACGCATCCGAGGGTTGGCCGGGGATGACGATCGAGCCGGTGTGCGCGTCGGTCCACGACCACTTGATCGTCGCGGACTCGTGCCCGGTGATCGGCTCGACCAGCCGGTTCGCCGCGTCGTAGACGAGGTAGTTCGGTGTCGCCGGCATCAGTACGGCCCCAGATACAGCGGGGTCAGTTCGAGACGGATGTTCGCGCCCGGTCCTCCCCCGATGATGTGCACGCTGACCGGCACCTGGTCACCGACCGGGATCGGCGCGAAATCGTAGAGCTCCATCCGATCCCACGCCCGATTGCCACCCTCGTCGGTGACCGAGGTGCGGTGCGGGTCGGTGACGATCACCAACCGCTGCCCCGCTCCGAGCGCCGGCACATGGGTCATGTGGTTCCCGACGCCGACGATTGCCTGCCCCGGGCCGTCGATGATCCACGTCGGCCACGTCTCGACGTGCCCCGGATTGAGCACCTGGGCGTTGCCGGCGGCGTTGCCCGCGGAGATGTAGAACGGTGGCGCCAGGTTGGTCGGGCCGTAGTAGTTCTCCGCGGTGGACTCGACGAACGGGAAGTCCTGGGCCACGACGTCCCCGAAGTACAGGGGCATCTCCGCGCCGAGACTGATGTCGTAGGACTGGCGGCCGCGGACATCGGGCATCGGACTCATCGACTCGGCCTCGATGTCCTCGAGCCGCCCGATATAGCGGCGCGTGCCCGACGGCGAGGTGATCTGCAGCGTGCCGGGTTCGGTCGGCGAGAAACTCTCCCGGAACGCGGCGTCGAGTCCGAGCCACTGTGCGCCGCGCCGAAACGACCCGTCCGGACGCGAGACCCAGGTGTCGGCGACCGTGACCCCGAGCTGCGCGGAGAACTCCTCGAGGTCGATGCCGTGGAACCGGCGGCCCGGGGCGCGGGCGGTGCGGGTGGTCTTCGGTGTGAAGGTGGGCAGCATCAGCGATTCGAGACCGGAGGTCAGCGTCACTCCTTCGGTGCCGCGCATCAGATCCCAGGTCACCCCGAGGTGGCTGATCCACTTGACGTCGATGGAGGTCTGCATCAGATCTGCCCTGCCGTCTGCGCGAACGCCCGTTTGGTGGCGAGCCTGGTCTTGCGTTCGAGATCGGCACCGGTGTTGACCGTCTGGTGCTCGACGTGCTGGCCGATGATCTGTGCGCCGGACAGATCCACCGACACCAGCGCCTGCCGATCGGCAGCGGAGAGCACCTCGTCGACGGACATCGAGGTGAGCCGGTCCAGGATCGGGATGAGCTTGTCGTCGAAGCTGCGGGTCATGTCCGCATCGAGGACCCGCTCGGGACGGATGATGTCCTTGAGCATCAGGCCGCGGCCGTACGCGAGCCCACCGTCGTCGTAGCCGCCGGCACGGTTGTAGGCGGCGAGCAGGTTGCCGTATCGCGACTGCGCGTACCGCATCGACGCCGCGATGTTCGCCCGCGGATCCCAGATATCGTTGACGAAAGCCGGGTCGCGGTACGCCGCGAACGTCGGGTCGATCACCTGCATCAGGCCCTTGGACGGTGTGCCGTTCGCAGCGTTCGAGTCCCACAGGTTGATCGCCCGCGGATCACCACCCGATTCCTGATTCATGCGCCGCAGCACCGAGGACGTCCACGACAACGGGTGCCCGTACAGGGCGAGCAGTTCCTCGACGAGCGGGCGCCACCGCTGCACCCCGGCCCCACCCGGATCGGCATACCCGAGGGTGGGTTCGACCTCGTCGGCCTTGCCGCGCAGGAAATCACCCACCCCGGTCTTGAACTTCTCGAACGCGAGCTTCGGCAGCTTGCCGATGTCACCGCCCCCGAAATCGGGGATCGCGTCGCCGATCGGATTCATCACACCCTCGAAGGCGTCGGCAACCCGGTTACGCAGCCACCCGAACAGGCCACCGCCTCCGGACGAACCGACGTCGGCCGATACAAGCTGCCCGTCCGAGGTGACCATGCGATTCATCGCCCAGTGCACGTGATCGGAGTGTCCACCGATCGGGCCGATCGGCCGGCCCTCGTCGATGTTCGGACCCGGATCCCAGAACAGCTCGAGCGCGTCAGGGTAGGTCCGGGCGATCCACGAGGCGATCTGCTGCATCGGGCCGCCGAGGTCGATCGCCGCACCGGCCATGTGGAAGTCGTATCCGGAGCCGACGTCCTGGAATCGGGTGCCGGAGGTCAGCACGGCGCCCGGGAAGGCGGTGCGCACCGCATCCCACATCGCCCGCTGGATATCTGTCGTGAGAACCGCGCCGCCCTGGACCCGGCCGCCGCCGGCGTAGTGGAACAGATCCGACTCACCCATTCGGCGCGGACGGTTGTTGAGCCGGTCGAGGGTGTCGTATCCGATCGCACGAGCAGCTTCGGTGCGCACGACGTACTCGCCGTTGGACAGCATGGCCGGAACCTTGTCGTCGGTCGGGCCGCCGGCACCGAACACCCGGCCGCCGGTCGCGTAGTGGGCGAGTTCGCCGAGGTGCGCCTCGGGCAGCTCCGGAAGGTTGAGCCACCCGGCGACCTTGTTCCATGCCGCGCGGATGCCGTTGTTGTAGACGGTGTCGACGACGAACCGCACGGGCTTGGCGGCGATGGCCTTGATTTTGTCCCAGACTTGACCGATGAACTCGACTGCGCTGGAGAAGGAATCGCGCACGAATCCCAGTCCGCGCTTGAGGGCTTCCCAGACCGGGAGGATGACGTTGTCCACCACCCAGCGGATGCCGTTACCCAGGGCATCCCAGGCCGGACGAATGACGCTGTTCCAGACCCAGGAGAAGAAGTCGCCGACCGCGCGCAACCCGGCGAGCAGGTTGTTCCACGCGACCTTGATGACGTTGTCCCAGACCCACATGATCCCGGCGCCGAGCGCGGAGAACATGTCCCCGAACCACCGGAGGATCGGCAGGATGATGTTGTTCCAGGCCCAGGAGATCGCGTTCTGGATCCATTCCCAGGCGGTGATCACCGCGTTGCGGAACCAGTCGACGTTGTTCCAGGCCCACACGATGGCGCCGACCAGGGCGAGCAGGGCGACGATGATGATGCCGATGGGGTTGGCGTTGAGGGCTGCGTTGAGCAGCCACTGGGCGGCGGTCATCGCTCCGGTGGCCGCCGCCGATGCCAGCATGGCCACCTTGGAGATGACGAACGAGGCGGCGATCCGGCCGTTCGCGATGACCCAGGACAACGCCGTCTGGGCGGCATGGAACGACGCGGACGCCGCCATAGCGATGAACGAGGTGGTGGCCTGCAGGGCCGTCAGCGCCCATCCGCCGGCCACCTTCAACTGGGCCAGCACCCACGCCCCGGCCACCTTCGCGGCGTTGAGAGACGCGGACGCGGCCATCGCCAGGAACGACGCGGTGGCTTTGAGTGCCGCCAGTGCCCAACCGCCGGCCACCTTCAACTGGGCCAGCACCCAGGCTCCCGCGGTCTTGGCGGCCTCGACCGTCGCCGATGCGGAGGTCTTGACGAACGAGGCGACCGCGCCGGCTTGGGTCTTGGCCCAGCCTCCGGCGTCCTTGAGCGAGCCCCACGCCGAGACTGCGGTGTCCTTCGCCGAGACCAGCGAATCCTTTACGCCGACAACTCCTTCCTTGACCGAATCGAAGACGCCCTTGGCTTCCTCGAATCCGCCGACCGCGCCACCGAGCCCGACCATCGACGCGGCCGCGGCGAGCGCATTGCCTTCCGAGTCCTCGAGAGCGCCGGTGAACTCACCGAACAGGGGCAGCACGTTGTCGTCGAGCAGACCGACGATCTTGTTCTGCATCTCCCGGCCGAACACGGTGATGCTTTCGAGCGGTCCGCCGGCGAGGACGTCCCCGGCTTCGCCCACCGACCCCTCGAACTCGCCCATCGCCGAGTCCGCATTCGAGAGCTGCTTGAGGAACATCGGGATCTTGTCGACCCCGAGATCCTCGAGCGGGGTACCGAACAGAGCGAGGGCCGCCTGCGACTGCGCCGCCGGATCCTGGATGCCTTCGAGGCCGGCCATGATCTCCCGGAACGCTGTCTTGGCAGTGTCCCCGCCGGCCAACAGGCGGTTGGTCATGTCCGTCTGGTTCATGCCGAGGATCTCGTACGCTCCGGCGGTGGCTTCGGACATGTCCGTCGCCCGGATCTGGAACTCCTTGAGGGAGTCCCCCATCTTGTCCATGCCGATCGCACCGTTCTGCGCGGCGTTGACGATCAGGCCCATCGCCTCCTGCCCGGTGAACCCGAGCCCGGTGAGGTAGCCGCCGTACTCGTCGACGATCGGCATCAGCTCGCCACGCATCGCGGGAGGCACCCGTTGGAAGGCGGCCATGAGCATGTCCGTCGCTTCTTGCCCATTGGCCGCGATGCCGTTGCGCATGAGCAGCGAGGTGGACATGGCGAGCTCGTTGACGTCCATGCCGAAGGTCTGACCCATCACCAGCAGCCGTTTGGTGAGATCCTCCATCTCGGCGTCGGTGGTATCGCCGATCAGCGCGAGCGACCCCGCAACAGCGCCCACGGCGTCGGTGACCTCGGCCATCGACCCGCCGTAATTCTGCGCGAAGACGTTGCCCGCGATCGTCCCGGCGCGTTTGGATTCCTCCGCGGTGAGATCGAGCTGGGCGCGCAGCGAGCGCTGCAGGTTGCCGCGTTCGAGTACCTCACCCATCTGCGAGGCGACGATCCCGATCGCCGCGGCCGCGCCGGTCGCGGCGCCTTTGAGGATCCCCGAGAAACCCGACCCGAAGGTGCGGGCACGGCCGGTCATCCGCTGGAAGAACGTGTCGGTCTGCTGCTCGGCCTCGCTGCTGTCGAGCCGGGCCTGCACCCGCACCACCCGGCCCTCGGCGCTGCGTTGCCCGGACTCGGCGGCCTGCAAGGCCTGCGCGGCCGCCTCCTGCTGGCGGGTGGCCTTGGCGACCTTCTCCCGGGCATCGGCGAGGCGGCCGGCATCGGTGACGCCCTTGTCGATCAGCGCCTGCAGCTTTGCCTCGGCAACGGTGACGGCGCCGGTCGTGTCGGCGTGCTTGCGCCGCGCCGCTTCCGTCTTCGCGGAGGCCTGCTCGAGTTGCTTCTGCGCCTTGCTCAACGCCGACTGGTCGACGCTCGGTTCGATCTGGTGATCGACCGGGTTTGACTGGATCTCCCGGCGCACACGCTGGAAATAGCCACGCATCGACGGCAACACGTCGACGAAGGCACTACCACCAGAGAGGTCAGGCACCGGAAGGCTCCTTTCAGTCGTCGGTCGGATCGGGCAGGGACAGGCGCTTGTAGCGGGATCCGAGCACCTTCGAGGCGATGTCGTCGTGCTCGACGTACAGTCGGTACTTCTGATACCGCTCGTGAGCGGTCAACGGACGCAGCAGATTTCGTGGGGTCTTCGGGCCACGGCCCTTGATCTTCGGGCTGGCCTGGAAGATCGACGCCTCGATACGCCGCAGCGTCTCGAGGATCGCGGTGTTGGTGTCACGGTCGCGGGTCCAGCCGACCAGCGGCGGCCGGGACGGCGACGCCTGCTGCTCCCCCGATTCCTTCTTGCGCTTGGCGATCTGCTCGGCAAGTTCGATATCGGACTTGAGCGCCGCCTCGAACCAGCCACCCTCCGGTGGGCGGTCGAGAATGCGGAACAGCTTCGCCCACGGGGTGTTGTCGTGATCGCGCACCCAGTCGTACAGATTCAGACCGAGTCCGATGAGGTCCCGTTCGATGTCCTCGCCGTACAGATCGAGGGTCTCGACCACCCGCAGGAATCCGCCGTCGGGGGGCACCAGCACCCCGAAATGACTGCGGATGTCGTCGACCAGGGCCACGAACTCCCCGACCGGCTTTTCGGCGAACACCTCGAGGATGTCGTCGGCGAGATCGTCGTCGTCGACGAGCGCCTCGAACTCGTCGTGCACCGAGACCGCGATGTCGAGGTCGCACACCGCATCGGCCGTCGGCACCGGGAGCACGACCTCGGCGCCGTCGAGATCGAAGAAGAACGGTCCCACCGCCTCGCTCAGCAGGGTCTCGAAGAACGAAGCCGGCAGGTCCGTCTCGTGGTCGTCCACCTACCGGCGCCGGCGACGCCGCTCGAAACGGTTGACGGCCTGGCGCTCCTCGAAACGACGGGCGTCGAGACCGAAGTACTCGAACAGATCCCGTTGCCACTCGATGAACTCATCCCACGGCAGCGCCTCGATGTACGGCTCGGCGGCGTCGTACTGGTCGAGCAGCAGCAACCGCAGACCCTGCCGCAGCGTGGTCTTGTCCGACTGCAGCTCGAGCATCGTGCCGGTGTCGGGTTCGTGCACCGCGAACTCGGGGCTATCGGCGAGGACGAAGCGGTACGGCTCCTTCGTCGACGTCGTGCCGCCGAACCGCTTGACGTTGCCCGACGTGCGGGAGCCGATCTCGATGGGTGCTTCGCTCACAGCTGTTCCTCCTGGGTGTCCGCAACCGGTGCGGCTTCGGTGATGGGTTCGGCCGGGGCCTCAGCCGCGGGAGCCTTCCGGCGACGAGGCCGCGGCGCTGCCTCGGCAGGTTCGGATTCGAGGTCGGCCGGTACGTCCTCGACCACGGACTCCGCCACGGGGGCCGACTCCGGTGCCGCGTCGGCGACCGGAACCTGCGCCGTCTGCGGAACGTCCTTCCCCTGTTCGGGATCGGCCACGCGGTACTTGCGGGCGAGCAGCTCGCCTTCCTCCGCGCGGGACGACGGGGTGAACCGCCGGCCATCCGGGGCGATCAACTCGCGTGGCTCCCAGTTCGACGCATCGAATGTGCGCATCGTGCCCATGTTCTTCCTGCTCCGTTTCTCGCGCGCCCGGGCGCGGTAAGGGTTCGACACCGTCAGGCGATGTCAGGAGATGGTGACCGTGCCCGACGGGGTCAACGACGCACCGGAACCGGTCAGGGTGCCGACCTTGGCGACGTCGATCTTCACCGTGTAGGGGCCACCCGCCGTACCGGTGACCGTGACGTCACCTGCATCGAGGGTCGACAGTGCCTCGAGTGCCGCCTGCACCGCCGCAGCGGTGGCGTTGAACGCGATGCCGGCGGTGGTCTGCCCACCGAACGAGAGGGTGAACGTGCCGCCGGTCGGGTTGCCACCGATGGTCACCAGGTAGTTGACGACCGGATCGAACCCGGCTTCGGTGAGCAGGTTCTTCCAACCGGGACCACCGAAGTGGTGCCGGACCGACACCCCGTAGGCCGTGTCCACCATCGCGTTGACCGTGAACGGCCACCCGAGATATCCCTCACCGTCGGTGATGGTCTGCTCGCCGGTCTCGGCGACCTCACCGGCAAGGAACTGCCGGCCGAAGTAGATCGTGTCGACACCGGAGCCGACCTCGGAGAGCAGCATGTAGCGCTGGCGGCGGATCAGCGCGACCGCGGGCTGATCGAACGAGATCTCCCCGGTGATCGGATCGGGGGTCACACCGGAGAGGTCGACACCGAGGTTGGTCTCGATGTTGAACCGGTTCGTCTCCAGTCCCTTGAACGCCATACCGAAGATGTCGCTGGTGATGTCGGAGCGGACCGGGTTCGAGTAGCCGATCGCGTTGATGTCGGACTTCTCCATCTCGCGCGAGAGCGTGATGGCGTCTTCCTTGTCGAGCAGCCCGAAATCGTAGTAGCCGTCGGGTAGTTCGGCGAGCTGGCTGTTCGGCCCTTCGGTGATGTTGAGCACCACCGGGGTTGTCTCGGGGGCACCGAAGACGTGAGCGGCGCGGGGCTTGAGGATCAACTCGCGCTGGTGCCGAGCGATCTCGAGCTGTGCGACTTTGCTGGGCATGGGGATTGCCTCCTTCGTCGTGGAAACAAGAAAGCCCACGACGATTCGCGGGCTGATCAGATGTCGGTATTCGGTTGTGCGCCCGGTCAGGCCGGGCGGGGCCGCATCAATCCGGCCTGATACCAGGCGGTCTTGCGGATGCGGTCCGGGTTCTCGTACGGCGTGGACTCCGGCGGAACGTCGGTGCGGCAGAAATCGATGGTGACGCGCCGGCCGTCGAGCACGAACACTTCACCGCCGAGCGCGAGCATTCGGTCACGCACCGTCTCGGAGAGGTCGTTGACCTCGTCGTAGGACGGGGCGAAACACGAGATCTCGAATCGCGGGTAGTCGGTGATCCCGTCGTCGGTGCCACCGACACGGTTGACCCGGATGCCGATCTCGACATCCTCGGGGGGCGGATCGATGTCCGTCCACCCGAGATCCTCGAGCGCGAGGATGACCAGCTTCTCCGCATTGGCGAACGGCAGCGGCGTGGAGACGACCATCACCGTCTCCCGCTACGGCTGTTCGCCGCGTGCCGGGCGGCCTGCAACCGGTTCGCACCGCGCGAGCGGCGGGTGCCGAACTCGGCCGCCAGCGGGTTACGCACCGCCGGGGACGGCGGCACCACGATCCGGTAACCGGGCCGGCCGTCGTAGCCGCGGGACGGCACGACCTTCGCCGCGCGGCCGAACGATCCGCCGAGAGCCGCCTTGCCACGCTCGGCCGCAGCACGCACAGCCTTCTGCACCTTCGGTGAGGCCATGATCTGTTTTGCGTCCCGTGAGGTCCACGTGAATCCGCCTCGGGCCATTACCCTCTCCATTCGGTCAGGAACCCACCGACGTAGACGTCGAATCCTTCGTCGTCGTAGTGGGTCTGCAATTCGCCGTCGACCTGCAACCGACGCGGCCGGCCACCGTCGTCGACGATCCCGTCGACCGTCGCGACGCTGGTGGTGCGTTCCGGAAACCCCGGCGGTGCAATGATTTTCCAGCGTGATTCGCTGGCCTCACCGTCGTCTCGGCGTTCCTCGGACTGCACCGGCTGCACCGCGCATCCGGGGTAGTCCACGGTCGGGCCGTCCACGTACTCCCCGAACCGGAGCTTCGTCCGCGGGGTGAGGTGCACGGTCTGCTCGCCGAGATCGTCGAACATCAGTAGTCCCCGACCTTGAACGACCACACCGGACCTGCCCGGAACGGGATGCCGAGCAGCTCCTTGTGGAAGTCGGTGAACCTCAGCAGCTCCCCCGGGTTGGTGAGGGTGCCGCTGCGTGATACCTCGCCGGTGGTCTTGGAGAACGACGAGAGCCCGAGATACTGCTCGGACGCCAGGGCGGCCTTCACAACCTGGATCGACACCAGCTTCGCGTTCGGGTCGTCCGGCGCGATGTCCGGCTTACGCTCCCGGATCCACGACGCCGCGGCGTCGAGCATCATCTGCGCGTCGACCTGCTGCCAGGCCGGCAATGGCCGACCGCGGAAGGTGATGTCGTCGGGAATCGCGAAGGCCGCCACCGGTCACTCCGTCAGGGAGGCGATCAGCTGGGGCTTGGTCAGCGCCCGCGCCTCGTCCTCGGCCATGCCGCGGAACACGGCGTAGGCGACCCAGTCCTCCTTGTCGGCAGCCTGCTTCGGCCGCGCGACCACACCATCGGTCTCGGTGCCGCCGGCCTGCGAGGTGGCGACCTCCGGGTCCTCGACGCCGGCCGCGACGAGCAGCTCCGCGTCGTCGACCTCGACCACGAGCCCGTCGTCGAGCAGACGCTTCTTGTCCTGCGCCGACAGGTACGGGATGACCGAACCCTCGTAGTAGTAGCCGACGTGACCGGCCTGGTTCTTCGCGACGACCAGCGCCGCGGCCGCGTAGACCGTCATGCCGCGACCCCCGTGATCTTCCACGCCGCGCGAGGCTCGACGACGATCGGGACGGTGACGCGGCGGCAGCGCAGCCGCCACTTGTCGTCGTCGTCCTTACGGATGGTCTTGGCCTGCACACCGACACCGTCGGTGCTGACATAGCCCGGACCCTGCAGGTTCTCGTCGGCCATGCCGCCGAGCTGCGTGGAGTCGAGCACCAGCGCCTGGCCCGCGACCGGCAGGTTCGGCGTGGGCAGGAACCGCAGGTTCGCGATCTCCGGCAGAGAACCGGTGTAGATGGGGCTGTCCTGCGACTCACGCGCGAGCAGCGTCGAGATCTTGTCGTCGCTCATGATGTTCGCGAACGTCAGGTCGTCGATGACGACCGTGTCGGCCTCGAACCCTTCGTTGAGCGCCCGGATATTGGCGACCGCCCGCAGCACGTCCCGCAGGATCGCCGGAGCCGCACCGGTACCGGACCACGGTGCAATCGCCGCGGTGGACTGGGTGACCTGCGAGGCGATCGCACCGAGCGCCACGCCGTCGATGGTCTTGACCATCTGGTTGACCAGCTTGATCAGGGCGCGGTTGACGGGGTCGATCTTCTGCCGCGAGATCGCCTCGTCGGTGATCTCGACGTCCTGGCCCCACTTGACCGTCTTGGCCAGCTGAGCCGTGCCCGTCCCGATCGAGGTGAGTGGGTACTCGGCACCCGGGGCCACCGCCTCCGGGGGACGCTCGGAGTAGATCGTCTCGCCCTGCTCGTACTGCACCGAACCGGAATCGGTGGTGTACCGCCCGGTCAGCAGCACATCGGCGATGAACCGCTGCTCGGCGAGCGTGCGCAGGCGCCGCGCGATCAGCGTCGGATCGTTGAGGAACCGGCTGATCGTGGTGAAGTCGCCCGACAACGTGGGTGCGGGCGGCGGGTAGGTGATCGGCATGATGTGTGCCCCTTCTCCTTCGTGTGCGCCCGTTACCGAGCGAGCTTGACTCGGACCTTGCCGCCGGACGCCGCCGCGAGAGCGATGCCGACGACCTGCGAGTAATCGGTGCCGGCACCCAGATCGGCGACCGCACCGGCCGCAGCCGGAATCACCCGCGCGCCGGCAGCGATCGCTCCGGACGCGGCGAGTTCGTGCACGCCCTCGCAGAGGACGGTGACCTTCTCACCCACGGGGGCGTCGAAGGCGGCGACACCGAGCCACGCGCCGGTCGCGGCGGTGGTCGCGGCGACGGTGTCGTTACCGGAGACGGCGACGAGCTGGCCGCCCGTCACCGCCGCTGAGGTGGTGCGCGTGATGCCCTGGCCCGGGCGGAAGTGCGGAGTGTGGTCAGGCATGGCTCAGGATTCCTTTCCGAACAGGGCGGCGTAGGTTTCGTCGCCCGCGGACTCGTCGTCGTCGACGCTGTGACCGGCCTCGGCGTACGGGATCAGGCCCTTCTCCATGCCGTCGAGCACCGAGCGGGTGCCCTCGGCATCGGCGGCCATCGCGTTGACCCAGTGGTCGCGGCGAGCCGGGGGGATCTTGCCGTCGCGGATCGCGGCGTCGACGACGGCCTCGTTCGCCTCCCGGATCTGCTGAGCGCGTGCCTGATCGCCCCGCTCGGCCTTCGAGCGCAGGTCGTCGATCACGCCTTGCTCGACCGCGACGAGACCCGCAGCGCGAACCGCAGCGACGGCCTGGTCGAGGCTCGGCGCCGCGGACACCGCGGCGGCCGGGGTGGCTTCGGCGCGTTCGTCGAGTGCCTCGTCGAGCGCGGCCACGATGGTGTCGTCATCGGCGTCGGCTCCGATGCCGAGGCGCTCCGCGAGAGATTCCTTCAAGGTGGGCATCGGCCCCTCCTTCTTATCGGCCTCCGCCTCGGCGGCAGAGGAACTCCGGGCGTACCGACCGGTGCCGGCACGATTGAAAATCGACAGGTCGAAACGGTTGCTCGCCTGCTCCACCGCCTCGACATCACGCTGCCCGCTGGCAGCGATCACACCGTCGGCGAGCCCGGCGGCGACGGCCTCGTCTGCCGAATACCAGGTGTCGTCCGCCATGACCTGCAGCCAGTCCTCGACCGTGCCGCCGGCCTTGGCCGCATACACCGCGGCGATGTTGCGGTCCTCGTGCTCGAGGTCGCGGGCGCTCTTGGCCATGTCATCGCCGTTGCCGACGCACAACGACCACGCCTTGTGCACGAAGATCTTCGAGTTGGCCATCACGTGCAGCTCGTCCACACCGGCCGCGATGAACGAGGCAGACGAGGCGGCGATACCTTCGACGACCGCCACGACCTTCGCCGAGTGGGCGCGCAGGGCGTTGAGGATCGCCAGCGCCTCCCATACCTCGCCGCCGGGCGAGTTGATCAGCAGCCGGATTTCGCTCGTGTCCTCGGGCAGCTCGTCGAGAACGTCGACGAACTCCTTCGCCGAGATCCCCCAGTAGCCGCCCCACGAGTCGATCGGGTCGTACAGACGCAGCGACACCGTGCCCGCCTCCCCTGATTTCGGGGCGGGACTCTCAGCACGAATAGCGGTGCGCTGGAACGCTTTCGGGTTTCGCAGGAACGGATTCACTGCTGACTCTCCTCAGGGGTGGGGTTCTCCGGCGGCGTCCACGGCTCCTCCGGCGCGGGGGTGTCCTTCGACGGCAAGCCGTACTGCTGCCGCGCGTACTCCTCGAGGGACCGGTCGAGACGGATCAGACCGGCGTCGATGAGCGTCTTGAGCGCATCGGCCGTGAGATCCTGGCGCGAGCCGATCTCGTCGAACACCAACCGCGGCGCCGGCTCGTCCTCGCCGAAGTTCAGATCCACCAGATCCTCGACGACGTGCGCGTTGGCGGTATCACGCACCTCCTCGCCCTGGGTCTGCACCGACTGCACGAACGTGTCGGCCTGCACCGAGGCGAGCGCATACGATCCGCCGCGATCGAGATTCAGGAAGTGCGCCAGACCAGCGAGCGCGATCTGCCGATCGTGATACTCGATCGCCTGCCGGATATCGGGCAGGTTGCCCGACACACCGAGCAGCTTCATCTCGGCACCGGCCGGCAACCCGATACCGGAGGACTCACCGGCCCGCGCCGACGATGCCAGCTTCTGATACCGATCGATGTCGGTCTCACCCTCGGGGGCGGTGGCGACCGGGATACCCATGCCGTTACGCCGCGCGGTCGCGGCCTCGATGCGCATCAGCTCGTCCTTGAGCAGCCAATGCTTGTAGGCCGGCCGCAGCAGCGAGCTGCCCCGCCAATCGCCCGGCTCCGGATCACGCACGTAGGCGACCAGCCGCGACACCGGAATCTTGATGCCACCGTCGACGACCGTCCGCACGTTCATCTCCGGTGCCGGCGCGCGCTGCACGATCGAGTCCAGGCCGCCGTCCCGAGCGACGTTGATCCCGGCAATCGTGCGGTGCGGGCGCGGCGCCAGCTTGCGCAGGTGCGCCCGCCCGTCCTCGAGGCGGTACACCTGCTCGAAGTAGCTGTGCCCGTACGGCAGCATCAGCAGCGCCCACCGCAGGTGCTCGGCCCACGAGAACCGGCCCTTGGTGCGCGGCCGCGGCTTGTCGTCCTCGGACTCGCCGACGATCGGCAACCCCAGGTTGCGGGCGACGAACTCGGTGACCTCGTCCGAGGCGCCGTTCTTCTCGATCCGCCAGGTGGTGCGACGGATCGGCAGACCGATCGCCGAGATGACCGACGAGACACGACCGTCCTCGCGCATCATCCGGCCGTACACACCGATGGACTGGGGCCACCGCAGCTCGGGGACCTTCTCCTCGTCCATCCACTGCTGCCAGTCCATCGTCGACACGCCACCGTCGGCGCGGACGTAACCGACCTCGTAGGACGGCACAGGGGGTGCGGCGGTCTCGGCCACGAGGTCGGCTCCTTTCAGAACGCTGCGGTAAGTACGTCGAGATCACCGGAACCGGACGGCCCCGGATCGGTGCGGGCTGCCACCGCCGGCGGCGGGGGCGGCGGCTTGGCGATGTCGTAGACCTTGAGCGCCCAGTGCGCGAGCGTCACGGCCACCAACGGCGAGATGGTCATGTTCCCCTTGCGGTTCCACGCCCAGCCGCCACCGGGCAGTTCCCGCTTCGTCGCACCCTTGAGTGCGTCGGCGAGCAACGGGTCCCCGGTGTGACAGAGGTTCGCGTTGACCGCGTCGTCGTAGAACCCGCCACATGCCTGCACCATCTGCCCCGCTGTGGTGACCTCCGGTTCGATGCCGGCGGCCACGAGGTCGGGGTGCAACGAGTAGGCCGGCGAAGCCTTGTCGATCACCAGCGCACACGGATCCCACCGGTCGATCAGCGAGAGCAGAATCCGCACCAGGCCCGGCCCGGGCGCCGAGTGGTATCCGACCTCGACGTGCACCTTGACGTCGCTCGTGCGAGCCGCCGCGCCGATCGACACCCAGTTGCGGTCCGGCGACATGTCGATCGCCAGGGCGATCTTCTTGCCGAGCTTCGCGTCCCCTCTGGCCATGTCGCTCCACAGCTTCGGATCGATGATGTTCTCGGTCGCGGACTCGTCCTGATCCCAGAACTCGTCCCACACGCCGAGACCCTCACGCCGCCACCCGTCGTCGTTCGGGAGGTTCTCCCGTAGACGCAGCATCGACTCGTGCGAGGTCCGCGTCGGGTACGAAGCGTTCGCGATCTTCCACTGCTCCGGATCGTCGATGTCCCCATCGCGATCGGCGCTGCACTCGATGTACGCGCCGTTGCGCAGCTGCCCCGCGAGCGCCTTGCGGCGCTTCTTCGAGAACGCCTCTCCCGGATCGATCCCGGGCCGCGGCGGCGTGCCCAGGTAGAACAACAGCGCGCCGGCCGGATGCTGCGACTGGTTCGTCGCCGCGAGCATGTCCTCGAGGGCACGCTCGGTGAGGATCTGCGCCTCGTCGAACACCTCGACGTCGACTTCCTCGAAGCCACGCCCGAAGCCCATCGACCGGGCACCGAACATGATGATCGAGCCGTTCGTGAACGCGATCTGCTGCTCGCCGTTGGCGGTGCGCACCCCGTTCGACGGCACATACGCCGCGATGCCCGGACGCTTGACCAGCGACTGCAGCGTCTGGAACGTGCGGGTCGAGGTCCGCAGGTGGTGCGCGGTCCACACCACGGTCAGGCCCGGGAACTCGAGACACAGGGCGATGACCAGCGAGCCGACGAAGAACGTCTTGCCGACCTGCCGCGGGATGCTGATGGTGATGCCGCCGACCGTCGCCGCGTACATGCCGTCGGCGGTCTTGCCGAGCGCGATCTGCCCGACGCCCTGCTGCCACGGGTCGTGCTCGACCCGCATCAGCCGCAGCCACTTGCGGATCCCGCCGTAGCCGGTCGAGACGATCCCCTCGGGGATCACCACATGGCGGGCAGCCTCAGAGAGCTTCGGGGTCAAAGACCTCGTCGGTCGACGACGTGTTGTTGTCGTCATCCGAACCTGCCTCCGCCTTCGCCCTCTCGTCGATTTCCTCGATCGCGTCCATGAAGTCCGAGAGCCGTTTCGTCAACGCCGCGAGATCGCGGGCCGGCGTCGACGAGTCGTCGATCGCCCGCGCGCAGCGGTCGCGCATCGCGACCAACGTCGCCCGCTTGTCGCCGGCCGCCGCGGCTTGCGCGACCTCGCCCGGCCCGGCCCCGGTCACCTCGTCGCCCACCGGCGGTCCACCCCCTTGGGAAAAAACGGAGAGAGAGATTGACTCCGTCGGCGGGGCGGTCAGGAACACCCCCCCACCCGCATTTTCCCTGGTCAGAGCCGGTGGGATGCGGGCGAGGGACGGAGGTGAGTCACCAGTCGAGCAGGCACCAGTCGGCGCGGTCATCGGCGGTCGCCGGCTCGATCGACTGCCCGGTGACGGCGGGCCGGCGGTCGTCGTTGCGGCCGTCCTGCCGCTCAGAGTTGCACTTGTTGTGCAGCAGCCGGTCGGCCTTCATGCCGCCATGAATGCGGGCCTGCGTGTGGTCGGCTGCCAACGGCTGGTTGTCGAAGTTCCGATCCGGATCACGGAACATCGGCCGATCGCACCACCAGCACGGCGTGCCGTCGACGTGACGGTTGAGCAACCGGGTGCGCTGCTGCTGATGCAACCACCCGAGACCCTTCTGGGTCGTGGTCTTGCGGGGCCGCGTTGTCGACATCAGTCGGTGTCCTCGCTCGAACACTCGGTGCACACGGTGGCAGCCTCGGCGACCACAGTCACGCCGTCGTCTCCGAGGGTGGCCAGATCGAACTCGACCACGCTCGGCAGCTGGCAGGTCGTGCACCACAGTCCGGTCCGCATGTTGACCGGCCACAACTCGACTGTCTGCTCATCGGTCACGGCCGCACCCTCCGTCGTGCGTCGAGGTTGCGCAGCCACACCAACAGTCGACCGATCCTGGTGAGTTGCATGTGGCTCGACCTCCCGCATCCGATCGGACACCGGCCCGGATATGCGAAACCTCCCATGCCTTGCTTCGGGCATGGGAGGTCGCTTGGGGACATCATGCCTGTGGATAACTCTGTTAGCAAGCCAGCCCCCACATCCAGGCGTGTCACCCCACCTTCTCCACCACACCCGGCTCGGCCTCGGGATCGCGCAGCATCTTCGCCAACCAGTCCCACTCACGACGAGTCCAGGCCGGACGGCCACGCCACCGCATCCCCACCATCCCCCGCGGCGGATCACAGTTCACCCCACGGCACACCACCAACGGCTGGTCGTCCTCCTCGTCCGGGTCCGGGTAGTGCAGCTGCATCGTGCGCAGCCCCACCATCCCGCCGTCGCCGCGGCCGTTGCACCACGGGCAGATCCCGTTGAGCACCTGCCCGTCACGGAAGTCCCCGAGCAGATGCGCGGTCTGCTTCACCAGCGGTGCGATCTGGCACGCCACCCACGGCAGCGTCGCCTCGTCGATCTTCTGGGCGGCGTCGATCAGTTCGCGTGCCGTCTCCAACCACGGCCGCGGATCCCGGGTCGATGATTCGGCCGGCACATAGTCGCGGCCCGCGTCGATCACCTCGACCATGCACTCGACGATGTCCCGCGCCTGGTTGGCGATCGACCAGATCAGGTCGAGCACCTGGATGTCGGCGGGGGCCGGGGTCTGGAACCCGCGTTTGCCGAGACGCTCCTGGTCCTCGGGTGAGAGCATCCCGGCACGGCGCGGGTTCTCCACCCACGAGCGGGCCGTACCCGGAACCCTCAACGCCACGAGCGACGGCCACGCCTCCTGCAGATACTCCAGGTCTTCCTTGACCCGACGGATCGACGGCCGGCTCATGCGACCACCTCGAGTCCGGTCGACGGTGCGGTGCGCTGCCGCCGTTTGCTGATCTTCTGGTAGATCCGCTCGCCCTGGACCGTTTGCTCGTCACGCACCCCCCGGCTGTATCGGGCGTGGGCTCGCCGCAACTCCTCGTCGGTCCAGCCCTGACGCGGGTCGTCGGCGTTCATCCACGCGAGCAGCTCGGCGACCGACCGGTCCGGGTCAACCATCGCCGCGCACGAGATCGCGAGGCCGATCAGCTGCTGCCGATCCAGGTTCGCGGTCAACCGTGCGACGTCGCCGGCACTGCCCTCGCCGTGTGCGATCGCGACCAGCTGCACGGCCCGGCTGTCGAGATCGGCGAGTTCGGCCGGGGTGAACCGGTCGTTCGGGTCAGTGGTCATGGGGATGTCCTTCCGGTGGTGCGCACTTCCAGCACGGTTCGGGCAGATGGTGGATCGGACAGGTGGTCTCATCGACCGTCGACGGCGGCCCGGTCCATCCCGCCCAGGGGGAGCCGAACCTGCCCGGGGCCGGCACGTGCGGTGCGGCGCCCGCATCCCACTCACGGGATTCGGGTTGAGGTTCGGGAATGGGTTTCGAGGAATCGATCAGTTGGTCAGGGGTTGAAAGATTCCGGTTACGGTTCCTGCCGCCTCTACCCCGACGACGTTTGCGAGGTGATCTCTCGTCAACAGCAGCGGCTAACCCATCCTGGTAACCCTCACCAGTAACCCAACCCTGACCCTGCCCTGACCCTGCCACGCCCGTACGCGCGCGCGTCGCCCGCGTGGGGACAGCTCGTTTCGCGTGGTCGGTGGTCTGGTCGGGTCGTGGTCGACGGGTGGTCGCGTCACTGCTGGTCGGACGTGCGGTCTCTGCAGCGCGGGTGTCCGGCGAGGTCATTTCGGCGGCGCGGTGATCCGGCGATCCGGTCTCAGCGGCGACTGTTGTCGGCGAGACGTTCTCAGCGGCGGATCGGTGCGGCGAAACTTTCTCAGCAGCGGGATGCGGCGAGACGTTGTCACGAGCGGGCGGTGGCAGCAGGACCATGTCGGCCTGGGCCGGGGTTCGTTGTCCCTTGTGTTGGTTGCAGGACGTGCAGCACAGCACGATGTTGCGGACACCATCGGCACGGTTCGGATCGACGTGATCGAGCGAGGCCCGGCGGCCGGTTTCCGATCGGGTGTCCTTGCGGCGGATGAGGATGCCGCAGTAGCGGCAATTCGCTTCGGTCGGCTTCGCGGGATCGATGCAGTCGCGTGCCCATACCGAGTTGATGATCTCCTGGTCTTTGAGCTCCTTCCGTTTGCGGCGGGTGATATCGACCTTGTCGCCGGGGTCGTATCCCATGTCGAACCAGTCGTGGAACAGGTAGGTGCCGGGTTCGACCTCGGGGCAGCGGGGGCAGGTGTGGCCGGGGGCGTGCCAGAGTCCGACCTCGACGAGGATCGACGCCAGGTGCTCGGCGATCTGCGGGTTGAGCAGGATGCGGATCAGGTCGGTCCGCCGGACCACACCGTCTTTCGGGCGGTGCTCGGCGGTGCCGTTCGTGTCCGCGCCGGCCATCGTCCACAGTCCGATCGCAGCGATCCCGTCGAGGTGCCCCTCGAGTGCCCGCTCAGCCAGAGCGCGATGCTTCGGACTCTGCGGAACCTGGTCGCTGACTTGGAAGAACACTGCGCTCCTTCAAACTCGCCGAGGATGAACCTCCGTAAATCGACTATTTCCGTAGCCGGTGGATTCATTCCGCCTGCTGTAGCACCTCGAAACACTCCTTCAGGTTCCGGGCGTCGGCGAGCGCGTCGTGCTGTCCATCGGTCTGCTCGGGTAGCTCGGGGCGACCCGCGTCGCGCCACCTCTGCTGGAACTCATGGGTGAACATCGGCAGGCCCTTCGGCAGCCGGATCATCCGTCCCCAAAGTTGGGCGAGGGCCACGTGGTCATAGGCGCCGTAGTCGGCCCACAACTCGACCTCGTGTTCGGTGTCGGGATGAGCGAGAAGGAACTCGCGCACCTCGTTGGCGATGACCCACTTCGGCTTGACCAGAGTCGAGCTCATATCGAGTGACCAGCTCCACCGATTCGACCCGAAGCTCTTCGTGGGCTTGCCGCCCCTCAGCGGAAGGTGCGGGACGACGTTCTTGCACAACCACTCGTCGGCCGCGATCCGGCCGTGGTCCATATCTGAATTGACCGCGTAGTACTCGCGCCCATCCTCGGCGACGATGCCGATCGAGATCAGATCGATCGTGCGGCCGTCCTCCAGAAACTCGGTGTCGTAGAAGTACCGCATCACTCGTCCCCGGGGAACTCGAACGGCAAGCGGTACTTCACGTAGCCGCGCAGGTGATCGACGACCACACGTGCCGCTGCGCCGACGAGCGGGTTCTCGGCGCCCATCCGCTCGGCCATTTCCTCGAGTTCGTCGGCGCGTTCGGTGAGCACCTTCTCGGCGACAGCTCGCTTTGCCTCGACCGACATGTCGCGGGCGACACCCCATTCGGCGCCCATGTCGCCGCGGTGCCAACCGTCATGGCCGGCGGGCAAACAGCACGTCGAGAATCCGTCCTGGTCTTCGAGTACCAGCGGTGACACCACACCACAGCGGCCGACAGCAGCAGGTGCCGTCTGCTCGAGGTGGGCGACCACGGCACGGATTCCGCAGCGCGTCGCGGGGGTCGGTGGCGAGGGGACGAAATCGGGACGTCCATGATCGCGCCAGTAGGTCGCGGCACCGTCCACGAATACTTTCACGACCTCGTCGAGATCGATTTCTGCTGATGTCACGATTGCTCCTCGGTGTCGTCGATGAACGTGTAGTTGTCGGTGTCGCGGTTGGACATCGACAGCCCTTCGAGGGCTGCGCCCTTCGTGGTGTACGCCTCCCCCGATTCGGAGACGATCCGGCCGTTGGCTGCCTTGCGGTGCCAGCGGAATCCGTCGCGGGCGATGTACAGGCGCACGGTGTGCAGCGATGGGATGGTCATGTGCGTCCGATCTTGGAGCCATTCAGCAGGGCGATGATCTGCGCATCGCGATGAACTTCGTGGTCGAGTACGCATTCCCATCGGCCCGACCGCAGCCGCACCTTGCAGCCGCCGTCGACGAGGCGCGTCCCAATAAACCGCGGCGGCGTGGTCGTGAGCAGCGATAGGTCGACCCGCCACAAGCCGGGAGCATCACAGATCGGCTCGACGTGCAACGAGTCCTTCTCGATCACACCCGGTAATCGGCGGCCACCAACGGACAGTCCATCGACTGCGATCACGATTTCCTTGCCGAGGTCGTCACGCGGAGACGATGCCGGGACGGGCGCCGGCACAAGGTCTTGCGAGCGGAGACCGGCGAATGTCGCCCAGACCTTCTCCTGCGGCATCAGCTCGTCGAGGATTTGCTCGGTATATGCCTTGCCGAGCTGGTAGGAGCCAGCGATGAGGTCCACCCGCGGCAGCCCGAGGAATGCGCGCTGCTCGTCGTAGGACATCTCGACGAACGGATCACCCCACAGGTGCCCGCAGTAGCAGCGATGCGGGCTGTTGTGCTTGTAGTCGCGGCGGCACAGGCACTTGTGCGCGGGTGCCTGATCGAGGGTCACAGAGCAGTAGTCGGCCATCACGCCTCCGTGGGGTCGTAGAGGACCACGGCCGGCAGATCCACGATGCCCCACGGGAACGGCCGGCCTTCTCCGAACACCACGCCACGGACGGCGTCGAATCGAGCCACGATCGAGCCCGCCTTGGACCGCAGCACCACGCCACGCGGCACTGCCTCGAGTTCCGTCGCCGTCGTTACGACACGCCGCTTCCGGTATCCGGCGGCGAGGATTGCGTCGGCGACCTCTTCGGCATCACGCGGCGTGAGTGCGTCGGGGTCCTGCGTCTGCACATTCCAGACCAGGTCGACCAGCTCGGCGCGGGCGGTCATCACTGCACCGCCGTGGTCGAGGCGTCGAGGTACACGTGCCACACGAAGCCGTTCGGGCACACCGCAGTGCCGACGTACACGGCGTCGTCGACGAGCACGTGTCCGGTGCCCTCGCGGTAGCGGTCGAATGCTTCGAGCGCTTCGGGAAGCCGGGTGCGGTACACCTCGGCCGGGTTGTCGGTCATTGCTTTCTCCATTCGGCGGCGTCGGGGCACGACAGGAAGTGCGAGACGTACAGCGGGATTCCGGCCGCGGCGAGAGCTGCGCGGCGCGAGTTGGTGACGACGATCGCGATGCGTCCCCGCGGATCCGCCGGCACCGGGTACACGTTCAGATTCCCGTTCGGCGAGGGCTCCGGCTCGAGAGGTATCGCGTTGCCCTTGGTGGTGCTGGCCCACACGATTTCGGCTCGGCAGGTGCGGCATTTCGTGATGTCCGTCGCGAAGGTCTGGTCGATGTTGCTCATGCTCCGGCCTCTTTCATGACTGCGTCCTCGTAAGCCCACTGAGCGCTGCGGAGCCGCTGCCGCGACCGGGACACTTCCTCGCTGTAGATGTAGATCGAGAAGACGGTCGACACGATGGTGGCGATCCAGAACACGACCGTGATCACGACGAATGCGGCATTACCCGTGATGTATGCCGTCGGTATGCCAGACGACCCGAGCACCAACGTGGAGATCGCGATCGCACTGAATGTGCGCCCCAGCCGGACGAACGTCTGCATGTCTTCCCGAGCGGCTTCCAGCTCCCGCAGTGTTCGCGTGCTCATGCTGCACCGCCGGACTGCGTGAAGGCCTTCTTCCAGCGCTGTACGGACCGAGCGGTGACACCGAGGTGCTCGGCGATCTCGTGATGGTTTCGGCCCTTCTCCGCGAGCACCTGCGCGGCGGTGGCCATGACGCGACGGTGACCGGGATTCATCTTCGACTTGAGGGGCGGGACGGTGCGCCGGCGGGCGTTGACGAGGATCTCGACGTCGAGTGCGTCGGAGTCCTCTGCGGTCCATTCGGTGGGGTGTGTGGTTGTCATCGGATTGCCTCTGGGTCGAGTCGGCCGCGGGCGGCGCGTTTGTTGTAGGCGGTGACGAGCAGTCGGGCGATGCACTTGGTGAGGGACCCGCCGGAGCGTTCTTGCATGTCGCGTGCTCGGGTGACGAGCTGGCGGGCGGTGAGGTCGGACATAGCGTCGCCGAGGCGACCGTTGTCGATGGTCAGCGAGTACGTGTCGAGTACGAGTGCGACGCCTTCGAGGACGACGGCCTTGCGGGCTTCGGTTTCGCCGGGCCAGATGTCGAGAACGAGCACGAGCGTGTCGGCGAGGACTTCGGGTGCGCAGCGGGACCAGATGCGTTCGAGTGCGGCACAGCACTGCAGGTTCTTCGGTCCGGGATTCTGGGTGACTTCGAGGCCGCATTCGGCGGCGATACGTTCGATCGCCAGGACCGCGTGGTCGCCGGCGGCGCTGCGGGCGTGCCAGCGGTCCCAGGTGGTCAGGGCGCGGGTCTTGGCGTCGATGTCGAAGAACAGTTTGGCTTCGTCCTCGACGGTCAGCTCGGTGTGCACGGTGGCGGCGAGCTGTGCGATGCCGAGGCGAGCGGCGGCGGCCCACCTGTGCTGACCGTTGATGATCGCGAAGCGCGGCGACGCGGTGGCACCGCGGTCGGAGACCTCGAGGACACCGACGAGGCGGCGGTCCCAGGTGGCCGCGATCCGGTCGACTCGCTTGATGTCGAGGTCGCGCTGATAGGTGCTGTCGGCGAACATGTCTGCGACGCGGACGACGTCGATGAAGGTGTCGCTCATCGTTCGCGGCCTTTCCCTCCGAAGGTGATCTCCACGACGCCGGCCTTCGCGAGCTGCTCGGCGGCCGCTTTGATCTGGTTCGTTTCGGGCTTCGTCGCGTTGCGCGGCACCGAATCCGGAGCGGGCAGGCGGATCTCCCACGAGTCGTCCCACAGTTCGCGTTTCGCCTTGTCCTCGTCGGACAACATCGTCGGGATCAGCGCCCCGAGGAAGCTCTCGCCGACCACCACGGACAACATTCGAGACTCGGCGTGCCCGGTGATCGAGATCGGCTCGCCGTAGGCATTCGCCGCGGCACTGAACGCGCTGATCACGATCGGCGACAGGTGGATGGTGTCGCGGCCGGCGTGCGGCAGGTGCCGGATACGGGAGATGGTGTGAGCGACGTCGGGGAACGACTCGACGGTGTCCATGCGCGGCAGTTCGAGGGCCTGGCCGTCGATGCCGGGCAGTCCGGAGACGTCGGCGATCTTCACGTAGTTGTCGCCGACCTCGATCTCGATGATCGCCTCGGGTTCCTCGGACTTGTCCTTCGGTGCCCGGAACACGGCGAGGATCTTGCGGATCTGATCCGGCGCGAGATCGACCAGCACGCCCTCGGACGGGATGGGCACGATGTCGTTCTCGGACTCCCACACCGAAGCGATCGCCAGACCGGAGGTCCAGCCGTCGGATGCGGTGAGGGTGATGTTGTGCTTGTCGATCGCCATGCGCACCCGGTTGAGCACCGCGTGTTCCTTCGGGTAGGCGTGCTTGACCACGGCGGTGCACGCGCGGCGGAAGTCGTGGGTGGCGACACAGATCGTGGTCACGCCGTACCCCTTTCGATCAGAAATGATGGTTACCGGTATCTCCATTGCCGCTTCACTTTTCGTGGCGGGTCGAGACGGATATGCGCGGGCTTCGGATTCGGTGGCCGGCGCGCGTGGCAGGTTTCGGAATGCAGTACGTACAAGGGTTGCTGGTCGGCGATCGCGCGGTGCAGCTCGTCACCGCGGAGGATGTCCGCGTAGATCACCCCGTCCTGGTCCCGGATGTCACGCTTGCGCACCGATCCGAGACCAGGATCCGGGTACAGATCGAGCGGGATCCGTTTGCCAGATCCCGTGGACGTCGCCCACGTGATCTCCACCTGGCAGTTCCTGCACCGAGCCATCAGGTGGAGGCCACCACCCGCAGCGTGACCGCGATCAGCGCGGCCGCCAGATCGTTCGCCTGCGCCGTGGTCAGGGCTGCGGCGTGCGGGGCGATCCGGCCGTCCGGCTCGACGGTGATGCACGCCGACCCGTCCTCGGAGGTCCAGGCGATCATCGTCCGATCCGCCGGCAGCCGGGTCTTGCCGAGGTCCGGCAGATACACCACCGCGCTGCCCGCGCCGAGGGTGTCGGCCAACAGGCGAGCCTCGTCGCTGCCCAACGGCGGTCCGATCTCGATTCGGTTCACGGGGTGGTCTCCTCGGGTTGGTAAACGGGGCACGGGCACCAGATGTGGATTCCGGGACCGAGGTCGGTGGTGACGCTGCAGGACCCACTTCCGTGGTTGTGCGATTCCCGGTCATGGCCGCACTCCGCGCATAACTCCAGGTGATCGAACTCAGGCATCGGCAGACTCATGGCGTATGCACCTGCATTCCCGAGTTCGGCCGGTACGCGATGTCGATCGGCACATCGGCCGCGGCGGGGTCCTTGGCGATCGTGCGGGCCAACGCGACGAGGTGTTCGAGGGTCGGCACCTCGTACACGCCCCTCGCGATGTCCTCGGCGCGCTGATCGCGCGGCAGCTCGTCTCGCTCGGCGCGCAGCTCCTGGTCGGCGTCGTACATCGCTGCGAACGTGCGCCACGAGATTGCGAGGTTCACCGCGGCGTTCGCCTGGGTGAGCCGTTCCCCGCGGGCGTTGTCGTGCTCGTCCGCCTGCAGTGTCAGGCTCACGGCGAGGTTCGCGGCCACATCCGAGATCGTGCGGGCCTCGATGCCGTCGACCTGGTCGAGGCGATGACGGTCGTCGATCATGGCCGGCCTCCTTCGTCCTCGGCCGCGGTGCGCAAGGCGACGCGGAGTTCGTCCATCAGCTGGTGGGTTTCGTCGACCGTGAGGTACAGGTGGCCGGACAGGCCCACGAGCACGTGGATCTCCTGCGATCCCGAGTGCCAGGTTGCGGTGACGTCCCCACTGGTTTCGGTCTTGGCGTAGGCCACGGTCACCACCCGCCAGCGATCGCGGCGATGCAGCACAGTGCCGCGACGACGAGCATCGCGAGGTACAGGGCCAGGTCGCGATTCGAGATTCGGTCGAGGTCGTCGGTTGCGGCTCGGTAGGCCGCCCAGCCTTCGTCGGTGTCGATGGGTGCGCTCATCGGGCACCTGCCTTCCGGTTGCTGAGTTTCTGGGAGCGAGTGAGGGCGGCCGCTGCGCGGCGCTCAATGTCGGGCCACAGGTCGATGCCGGCGGTGGTCGGAAGCGGCAGACCGGCAATGCGTGCGAGGTTGCGGCGTGCCTGGAACGCCTCGTCCGGGTCGATCGGTACGGACCACGACGCCTCGACCTTCGTGGTGAAGGGAATGCAGTCCTCGGCTTGGCGTTCCACCGTCTCCCACGAGATGACGATGTCGCCCTCGATGGTTCCGATCGACTCGAAACCATCGGGGGTCACGATGCACACCTCGCCGAGTCGCGGCGTCCGCAGGTCGAACCGCGGCGGGGTCATGAACCGGCCTGCCTGCGTGCGGTCCAGTAGGCGCTACCGAACTGGTCGTCGTTGGTGATCTCGAGCTGCAGCGCCGGCAACCCGTCCCGGCGAGCTGCCGCCCACTCGCGATAGGTGCACTGCTGCCACGAACCGAACCCCGCCGGCGGGGGTGTCACATCGATCCGCAGGCCCGACGGTTCCGATACAGCGTCGGCGACCGGAGTCGCCACTTCGGATGTGCGGGCGCGGTTGGAGTTCCGGAAGAACTGGGCGACTGCTGCCGATGTGCGAATGTCCGCTTCACGACTCATGATTCGCACCGCGCTTTCGGTGGTATGGGATGGTGGGTGGACGGTGTCGGCGCGGCAACCCCACACGCGCCGACACCGTCGTCTCGGTTGGCGATCTCGAGCAGCACATCCGCATGACACGGGGCGTCCAGCGGACACCAGCACACGAGATCCTTGCCAGCGAGTTCTTTCCGGATCCGAGCGATGACTTCCTCGCCCTCGACCAGGTTGATGCGGTTGCGGAAGGCCTTCACCGCGTCGGCCGCATCCATCGTCTTGCCGGCCTTCGGTCCGGTGAGGAATGTGAACGCTCCCGCCCGGAACGGGTTGCCCCACTTACTCGGGCGGCCGACGTACACCGCGCCTTCGGGCATCCGCCAGCCCGCGGTGCGCTTGCGTTGGATCCGCTGCGGGCTCATGGCGTCACCGTCCCGATCCCGATCAGCAGGCCCGCCACGATCAACGTCGCAAGGATGACGAGCAGCGCGGCACCGATCGCAAACACCAGCCCGCGGATTGCGTTGTCGTCACGGCGGCCGGTCATCTCGACCCCCACGTATCGACCTGGGCGTGATACTCGCCGATGACCACAGGCTCGCTACTGCCGGTGTCGCACGCGGCTACGAGGAACGCGCCGGCGAATGCCGTGGCGAGCAGGCGACGGATGCGGGTGCGGCTCATTCGGCACCACCGAGGATCTCGGTGTACGGCGCAAGCGATCTACAGTGATCGGTCCACACCACCTGGCCGGTGTTGGCCCACACCCAGCCGTGGAGAGCCCGACCTCGAGCGAGCACACGCTCACGCCCGTCTGTGTCGGTGGCGCGAACGCGCTCGACATCTTCGGGCACGAATCGGAGGTCGTTCCACTGGCGCGGCTTCGGCGCCTGCTCCCTCTCGACCTCCGCGAGCACCGCGCGGATACCGGACTTCACTGCCGGAGTCATCGGTATCGGCGTGAAGTCATACTGGGCCTCCCGCCACCACTCCGCCTCGCCGTCGAGGAACACCCGGGCGTACCGGTCGACGCGCTCGTCCTCATCGTTCCGGCTCTTGGTATTCCGCGCTGCGGTACGAAGGGCGTCTGCGGCATCATCGAATCCGAGTGCGCCGAGGAAGTCGGCCACCTCGGTCAGCTCGCCGGGGTCCAGGTTCATCATGATGCTTCTCCGTAGTACTTCGTCCACACGCGGTCGAACAGATCCCGGTCGGCTTCGGTGTAGGCGTTGACCTGTCGGACCTGGCCCGCTTTCGTTTCGAGGGGGTACTGGCCCGGATCTTCGCCGCGCTCGAGCTGGTACATCGCCTTGAGGCGCTTGCCGAACACCGACGACATCGACTTGATCTCGTCCCGGGTCAGGCCCTTCTCCTCGAGGTACGTCTGCGCGTACAGCGGGGTGGTCTTCGGGTCGAGTTCGGGAGCCTCACCGAGAGCACGGGCAAGGACGAGGCGGGCCTTGGCTTCGAGGTGGCGGGGATCGATCAGCCCCTGGGCGAGCTGCATGATCTCCATCTGCCGCTTCGGCACGTCGAGCGCGTCGGCGAGTCTCGTTTCGACGACCTCTGCCTGCCGGGTCCGGATCGCGAAGTAGGACTGCGCTGCGGCGATCGCCGGCTTGCGCGGGTCACCGTTCATCACGACCAGGTACGCGGCGAATCGGGACAGGTTGAAGTCCTCGACTTCTCGGCGACCGCCCTTGCCCAGCTCGATCAATTTGCTGGCGCCGACAAAATGATCCTGAGCTGCGGATCCGCTGTTCTCGCACGCGATCTTCGCGCGGTCGATAGCCGCAGCGAAGTTGCGCCAGGTTTCGTACTCGACGATCTGGCACAGGTCGCGGGCTGACCAGAACTCCGAACCGTCGTCGCGGACCTGCCGGACGCGGTCGAACGGGGACTGTGGAGAGTCGGTCCCCGTTGGTAATATCTCTCTTGGCATCGAGAGTCTCCAATCGCTTGTCACGCCCGTCTGGTGTTCGCGCACCAGACGGGTTCTTTTTGGGTCAGACAGCAGGGGAATTGAGAGCATTCTCAGCATCCGAGCGACGGATCCTCGCGACTCCGGACGGCAGGCGGGTTGCCTTGATGTGTCCGGCGGCGATGTACCGCTGAATGGTGCGAACGCTGACCTGCCATTCCCGTGCGACTTGACCTGTGGTCAAAAGCTCATCGGTGTTATTCCGGTCTGGCATAGACGTGACGGTATCCCGCTCCGACATAAGGCGTCAACCTGGTCACAACTATTGTCGCGGCTGTCGCGTTTGACGTACCGTGGTATCTATGACGACACGAGCGAGCAAGTCGGTGATCGATGTGGACTACAACGCGGTGATCGGTGAGCGTGTCCATCAGCTCATGTGGAGGCAGCGACGGAACCAGACAGACGTCGCGAAACAGCTCGGAATGGCCCAGTCGACGCTGAGCCGGAAGCTGCGCGGAGACAGGCCGTGGGAGATCAACGAGCTCTACCAGTTGGCGGAGATCCTGGAGGTGGGGATCTTCGATCTGATCCCGAACGAAAGAAAGCCCCGCCCGGGTAATAACCCAGGCGGGGCTTCACTCCCGCTCCCCCGGCTGGACTCGAACCAGCAACCGTTCGATTAACAGTCGAATGCTCTGCCAATTGAGCTACAGGGGATTGTCCTGCGGTGCTCCGCGGTTTCCCCCGGTGCGTGAAAAACCATAGCGTCCCACCCGCCGCAGCACCAAATCGCCTGCTTGTGGGCATGCTGCGGGGTCATCGGGCAGGATGGGGACGACGCAGTCACAGGTGGAAGGACAACACATTGATGGGTTTGCTGGTCGGGGTCGCTGCGGGATACGTACTCGGCACCCGAGCGGGTCGCGCGAGGTACGAACAGATCAGCAAGACGGCCAAGGCGGTGGCCGCGAGCCCCGTCACGAAGAAGGCGATCGAGGTGGGCCGGCAGAAGCTCGCCGACTCGCTCAGTCCTCAGCCCAAGCTCGAGCCGATGAAGCCCATCGACGAGACGACCACGATCATGATCCCGCGGGACCAGTTGAAGAAGTAGACGGTCAGCCGGCCAGGCCGTCACCGATGGCCTGGTCGAGCAGGCTCCGCCGGTACTGTTCGAGCGCCATGAGGTCGCCGAGCAGGGCGTGGAACTCCTCGGACTCGGTGGCCGGGGAAATCCGCTGCAGTTTGGACTTCAGTTCGGCCACCTGCTCGCCGACCCAGACCTCCTGCAGCCGGGCCAGCACGCCACCGATGTAGCGCGGCAGCCGGTCCTCTTCGGCGGGGACGGGTTCGACGGCGAGTTCCATCACGAGCGAGTGCGCGACGGGATCGGTCGCTGCCCTGCCGACGGCGTCGACCCACTCGGCTCCCCCGAGGCCCGCTGCGGTTCCGCCGGCGTCGGCGACGGCCTGCCGCACGGCCGCGTAAGCAGGGTCGGTGAAGGTCTCCGGCGGCAGGGAGTCGAAGACGGTCCCGGCGATACCCGGATACTGCAGCGCGGCCTTCAGCGCGTCGCGCTGCGGCCACAGCGTCGGATCATTCGGCCGAGGGCGGCGCAGGGCCGACACGGGCTCCGCCGTGGCCGTCGCGGGCCGCGCCTTGGCTTCCGGTGCACGAACTCCTCGCCGTGCCTCCTCCTGCACACGCCGACGCACGGTGGGGATGTCGTCCCATCCCGTCCAGTGCGCGAGTTGCACCGCGTAGTTGTCGCGGATCGTGCGGTCCTTGATCCGGCCCACAACGGGGACACATCGGCGCAGGGCCTCGACGCGACCTTCGACGGTGTCGAGATTGTGTTCGGCGAGAATCGATTTCACGACGAACTCGAACATCGGGGTGCGGCGGGCCACGAGGTCGCGCACCGCGCCGTCGCCCGACTGCTGCCGCAACTCGCACGGATCCATGCCTTTGGGGGCGATCGCGACGTAGGTCTTCGCGGCGGTCTTCTGATCGCCCTCGAACGCCTTCATCGCCGCCGCGCGACCGGCGTCGTCGCCGTCGAAGGTGTAGATGACCTCACCGCGGAAGAAGCTGTCGTCCATGAGCAGGCGACGCAACAGCGCGAGATGTTCGTCACCGAAGGCCGTGCCGCACGCGGCGACCGCGGTCTTCACGCCGGCCAGGTGCATGGCCATGACGTCGGTGTAGCCCTCGACGATCACGGCCTGATGCGACTTGGCGATCTCGCGCTTGGCGAGGTCGAGCCCGAACAGCACCTGAGACTTCTTGTACAGCACCGTTTCCGGTGTGTTCATGTACTTGGCGGTGATCTGGTCGTCGTCGTACAGACGGCGGGCACCGAAGCCGATGACGTCGCCCGCGAGATTGCGGATGGGCCACAGCAGTCGACGGTGGAAGCGGTCGATCGGACCGCGGCGACCCTGCCGGGACAGTCCTGCGGCCTCGAGTTCGGAGAATTCGAATCCCCGGCCGAGGAGGTGCTTGGTGAGCGCGTCCCAGCCGGCGGGTGCGTAGCCGCAGCCGAACGTCTCGGCGGCCGCCTGGTCGAAGTTGCGTTCGGTCAGGTAGTCGCGGGCGGCCTGGGCGTCGGGCGCGCGCAGTTGCTCGGCGTAGAACTGCTGGGCGGCCGCGTTCGCCGCGACCAGCCGGGCACGCGTGCCCCGGTCGCGTTGGACGGACGGACCGCCGCCCTCGTAGTTCAGCGTGTAGCCGACACGCTCGGCGAGCTGCTCGACGGCTTCGACGAAGCTGACGTGTTCGATCTTCTGCAGGAACGAGTAGACGTCGCCGCCCTCACCGCAGCCGAAGCAGTGGTAGTGCCCGTGATTGGGCCGCACGTGGAAAGACGGGGACTTCTCGTCGTGGAAGGGACACAGGCCCTTGAGCGAGTCGGCGCCTCCGCGCTTGAGTGCGACGTACTCGCCGACGATGTCCTCGATGCGCACGCGGTCGCGAATGGCCGCGATGTCTCTGTCTGAAATACGGCCGGCCACGAGACGAGTCTAAGCCGCCGGGCAGACTGCCCGGCACGACGGTCCGGCGCAACCCACACCCGCGAGCGCGTAAGCGCGTCCCTCCGGACAGATGCACGGCGCCGGACTCGTGCTTGTGTCCGCGAAGGGCGCAAACGTCGGTGTCAGCCCCAGCTCGCCTGCGCGGCGAGGCTGTCCCGGTCGATCCGTTCGAGGCGCGATTCGGTGCACGACGCGATCTGATCGACCACGACCCGTACCTTCGCAGCATCGTCGGGCGCGGCCTTCCAGGCGGCGACGAAGAACGGGTCGAGACCGACCGGCGCGGTGCGCAGTAGCCACTCGGCGACGCGGTGGATGCGTTCGCGTTGCGATTCCTGGCGGGTGCGGTGGGCGCGGTCGGACATGACGAACTGCAGCGCCATCGTCTTGAGCAACGCGACCTCCGAGACCACGATCGCCGGGATCACCAGGTCGGCGTCGTACCGGGTGACCGGGCGGCTCTCCGTCGCTTCCCGGGTCCCGAGGATCGCCGCGTTGGCGAAGCGGCCCACCAGCTCGCTGGTCAGCTTCTTGAGCGCGACCGAGCAGGCGAGGGTGCCGTCGAAGGTGCCGACGGCGCGGACCACCGGCATGGAGGACAACCGCTTCGCCGCCTCGGTGAGCTCGGCCGGGTCGAGACCCGAGAATTCGCGCATGCCCACCTCGATGAGTCCGGCGACATCGTCGGGATCGTCGAGCATCCGCAGGTCGATGCGACCGTCGATCACACCGTCCTCGAGGTCGTGCACCGAGTACGCGACGTCGTCGGACCAGTCCATGATCTGCGCCTCGAGGCACTTGCGGCGCTCGGGTGCGCCTTCGCGGATCCAGTGGAGGATCTCGGCGTCGTCGTCGTACGAGCCGAACTTCGCGCCCGGGCGCGGACGCGTCCAGGGGTACTTGAGCGTCGCGTCGAGCGAGGCGCGGGTGAGGTTGAGACCGGCGCTCGAGCCGTCCGGATAGAGGATCTTCGGTTCGAGGCAGGTGAGGATGCGCAGGTTCTGCGCGTTGCCTTCGAATCCGCCGCAGGACTCCGCGACCGCGTCGAGTGCCCGCTCGCCGTTGTGCCCGTAGGGCGGGTGCCCGATGTCGTGGGCGAGGCCGGCCAGGTCGACGAGATCGGGGTCGGCGCCGAGCCCTTCGCCGATGCTGCGGCCGATCTGCGCGACCTCCATCGAGTGCGTCAGACGGGTGCGCGGGGTGTCGCCGTCACGCGGGCCGACGACCTGTGTCTTGTCGGCCAGGCGGCGCAGGGCCGCGCAGTGCTGCACGCGCGCACGGTCGCGTGCGAAGGCGGTCCGCTCGGACGCCGCTCCCTCGGACCCGGCGAGCGCCGAAGTCTTGCGCGGCTCGGCGACGCGCCGTTCGAGATCGTGTTCGCTGTAGCCCTGCATCACACTGCCTTCCGTCACCGAAGACCCTACGTTCCGCCTCACTGCTGCGCCGTGTACGGGAAATCGGCGGAGAAGTGGGTGATCTGGTACCAGATCAACGCGCCGGTCTCGCGGGCGATGCCGTGCAGCTGCGACTCGCGGGTGAACACCGCCGGACCCTGGCGGGTGGGAGCGGTCCAGGCGTCGAGACCGGCGTCGCGCGCCATGGTCCGGGTACGCAACGAATGCCACGGGTCGCTGACGAGCACGACCGACGACAGGCCCAGCTCCGACATCTCGCGGCTGACGGCCTCGACGCTGAGCAGTGTGTCCGAGCCCTCTTCGACGGCGACGATCGACTCGGCGGGCACCCCGCGCGAGACGAGATAGTTCTTACCCGCCGCGGCCTCGGTGAACAGGTCGCCCTCCTGCTTGCCGCCGACGGTGACGATCCGCGGCGACACTCCCGCTTCGTAGAGCTTGAGGGCCTGCTCGAGGCGGGCCTCGAAGACCGACGACGGTGTGCCCGAATACTGCGCGGCCCCGAGCACGACGATGGCGTCGGCGGGGGTGCGGTCGTCGATCCGCGCGACCTGCCACACCCGCAGCGCCGTGCCGCCGACGACGAGGACGGCGGCGAGCAGCACCCCGATGATCAGTCGCCGGAGCCAGCGCGCGATGCGCGCGCCGACCCCGAGGTCGTCCCCGGTGTACGTCGCGGTGGTGCCGGTGCGGCGGGATGCGGTGCTCACCCCCTGATTCTGCCAGCGAACGAGAACGCGTCGACCGGACGACGCGCCGACCCCGTCCTCACCTCGCAACCACTAGATTCGATTCCATGGCACAAGTATCGGCCGCACCGCTCCAGCGACCTGCAGCACCGCTCCGGCGACCTGCACGGTCCGCGCTCGCATTCGTCCCCGCCCTGCTGGCAGTGACCGCGTGGCTGCTCCTTCCCGCGGCGGCCTCCGCGGAGCCACCCTCGCGGCTCCCCCAGCCGATCACCGACACCGCGGGCGTGCTCGACGACGCCGACGTCGCACGCATCCAGGAAGCGGCGAACACCCTCTACGACGAGCACGGCCTGCAGTTGTGGGTGACCTACGTGTCGAGCTTCGACGGACGCGACTACAACAGTTGGGCGCAGGCCACCGCGCAGGCAAGCAATTTCGGTCCCGACACCGCGCTGCTGGCGGTGGCGACCGACGACCGCGAGTTCGCGCTGTGGACACCGACGGGTTCGGAGATCTCCGAGAGCGAGCGCGACCGGATCAGCTCGTCCGGCGTCGTGCCGGCCCTGCGCAACAGCGATTGGGCGGGCGCCGCCGTGGGCGCGGCCGACGGGTTGAGCAACGCCCTTACGCCGTCGGCTGCTCCGGTGACGACGCTGCTCGTCGGCGGCGGTGTCATCGCGGCCGGTGGTGCCGGGCTCTACGCCTACAACCGACGGTCGAAGAGGAAGCGCGCCGACGCCGGTGCCGCGCAGGCCGCGCAGGTCGATCCGGCCGACACGACCGCTCTGCGCGGTCTGCCGGTCGAGGGTCTAGACCAGTATGCACAGACCCTCCTGGTGGACACCGACAACGCGGTGCGGTCCAGCGCCGAAGCGCTCGAGCTCGCCCGGGGTGAGTTCGGGGACTCCGCGGTGGCTCCTTTCGACCGCGCACACCGGCAGGCACAGGTCGCGTTGGCGAACGCCTTCGAGATCCGTCAGCGCCTCGACGACGACATCCCCGAGACGCCCGAACAGCAGCGCGACATGCTCGTGCAACTCGTCTCCTCGTGCGGGCAGGCGAACCGCGAACTCGATGCGCAGGTCGAGGCGTTCGACAAGATGCGCAACCTGCTGCTCGATGCCCCGGCCCGTCTGGACGGCCTCACGCAGCGCGCGATCGCGCTGCAGGCCCGCATCCCCGAGGCCGAGCGGATTCTGGGGCAGCTGCACTCGGAGTTCCCGGCGGGCGCCCTGACTCCGGTGGTCGACAACGTCTCGCTGGCGCGGGAGGAGATCTCGTTCGCCGAGAACGCGATCGACCAGGGCCGCACGGCGGTGGCGCGACCGGTCGGTGAGCAGGGCGACGCCGTGCGCGCCATCCGCGAGGCCGAACGCGCACTGGGGCATGCCGCGACGCTGCTCGACGCGCTCGACCATGCGGCGGAGGACATCCGGCGCGCGATCGCGACGCTTCCCGCCGCGGTGGAGGACGCCGAACAGGGTGTCGCCGACGCGAAGCAACTCCTCGACGCGGGCGGCCCGGAACTCGTCGACGCCCTGAAGGCCGTGCAGGAAGCCCTCGACCACGCCCGGGCCGAGCAGCACACCGACCCGCTGGGCAGTTTCACGCGGGTCGTCGAGGCCGATGCGCGTCTCGACGAGTTGCGTGCCCGGACGCGGCAGGCGAAGCAGCAAGCCGAGGAGATGCGGCGCCGCCTCGAACAGGATCTGAGCGCAGCGCAAGCGCAGGTCACCGCCGCGGCCGACTTCATCGGGACCCGCCGCGGCGTCGTGGGCGCCCAGGCACGCACCCGCCTGTCGGAGGCGCAGCGGCACCTGCAGGCCGCGCAGCAGGCAGCCGAGTCCGATCCGGCGGCCGCCATCCAGTACGCGCGGTCCGCCGCGTCGCTGGCCGCGCAGGCACTGCGCAGCGCCCAGAACGACGTGCAGCGCTGGAACAACCAGCACCGTCCGCCCCGCGGTGGTTCGTCGGGCGGCAACGTCGCCGGTGCCGTGCTCGGCGGCATCCTCATCAACAGCGTGCTCAACAGCGGCCGCGGCGGTGGCTTCGGTGGCGGTTTCGGTGGGGGCGGTTTCGGGGGCGGCGGCTTCGGCGGATCGAGTGGAGGACGCTTCTAGACCATGCGCCCGATCGCAGCACGCGCACCGGGCACCGGCCTGGAATCGGTGATCCTGCACACCCGCCGCGGTGACGAAACCCGTTTCCGGGACGTGGACTTCGAGTACCTCGATCGACGCTCGACGAGGTGACCGCTACGAGCACCCGGCTACGAAGCGACAGATGCCCTCCGGTCCGTCGGGACCGGAGGGCATCTGCGTCGATCGGATCGGTCAGCAGCCGATCAGGCGCTGCGCGAGGTAGCCCTCGACCTGGTCGAGGCTCACACGCTCCTGCGCCATGGTGTCGCGCTCACGGATCGTGACGGCCTGGTCCTCGAGGGTGTCGAAGTCGACTGTGATGCAGAACGGGGTGCCGATCTCGTCCTGGCGACGGTAGCGGCGGCCGATGGCGCCGGCGTCGTCGAACTCGATGTTCCAGTTCTGGCGCAGCTTCGCGGCGAGGTCCTTGGCCTTCGGGCTCAGGTCGGCGTTGCGGCTGAGCGGCAGCACGGCGGCCTTGACCGGCGCGAGACGACGGTCGAGGCGCAGCACGGTGCGTATGTCGACGCCACCCTTGGCGTTGGGTGCCTCGTCCTCGGTGTAGGCGTCGACGAGGAAGGCCATGAGCGAACGGGTCAGGCCGGCCGCCGGCTCGATCACGTAGGGCGTGTAGCGCTCATTGGTGGCCTGATCGAAGAAGCTCAGGTCGGTGCCGGAGTGCTTCGAGTGCGTCGACAGGTCGAAGTCGGTGCGGTTCGCGACGCCCTCGAGCTCACCCCATTCGCTGCCCTGGAAGTGGAAGCGGTACTCGATGTCGACGGTGCGCTTCGAGTAGTGCGACAGCTTCTCGAGCGGGTGCTCGTAGAGGCGCAGGTTGTCCTTGTTGATGCCCAGATCGGTGTACCAGTTCATCCGGTAGTCGATCCAGTACTGGTGCCACTGCTCGTCTTCGCCGGGCTTGACGAAGAACTCCATCTCCATCTGCTCGAACTCGCGGGTGCGGAAGATGAAGTTGCCGGGCGTGATCTCGTTGCGGAAGCTCTTGCCGATCTGGCCGATGCCGAAGGGCGGCTTCTTGCGCGAGGTGGTGAGCACGTTCGCGAAGTTCACGAAGATGCCCTGCGCCGTCTCGGGGCGCAGGTAGTGCAGGCCTTCCTCGCTCTCGATCGGGCCGAGGAAGGTCTTGAGCATCATGTTGAAGTCGCGGGGCTCGGTCCACTGGCCCTTGGTGCCGCAGTCCGGGCAGACGATCTCGGTCATCGGCACGGCGTCGGGGTCGTCGAGCTTGTTCTTCTCGGCGTAGGCCTCCTGCAGGTGGTCCTGCCGGTGACGCTTGTGACAGCTCAGGCACTCGACGAGCGGGTCGTTGAAGACACCGACGTGGCCGGAGGCGACCCAGACCTGACGCGGCAGGATCACGGACGAGTCGAGGCCGACGACGTCCTCGCGGCTGGTGACCATGTTGCGCCACCACTGCTTCTTGATGTTGTCCTTGAGCTCCACGCCGAGCGGCCCGTAATCCCACGCGGACCTGGTGCCGCCGTAGATCTCACCGCAGGGATAGACCAGGCCCCGGCGCTTGGCGAGGTTGGCGACGGTATCGATCTTGGATTTGGGTGCCACTCGGTTTCTCCATCTTCGATGCGGGTTTTCGCAGCATGCGTCGATCTGTAAGCCTATCGCTCCTCGTTCGCAGCTCGAATTCGCGCCGGTTGACATGCACAACCGTGCATATCAAAATGGAATCGATTTGCAATAAGGCCCGCCGACCGGCGGCCGCCCCTGCCCCGAGGAGCCCCGTGAGCATCGACGCCGATCCACGCGAGTGCAGCACGGGCGAGCGCGCCCGCGGCCCGATCGGCAGCGACGCCCTGCCGTCCCCGGTCGATGTCTCCCCCGGCGCCCTGATCGCGACCGGTGAGCTGCTGCGCGCACTGTCGGCACCCGTCCGCATCTCGATCGTGCTCGAACTGCGCGAGTCGGCCCGCTGCGTGCACGAGCTCGTCGGCGCCCTCGGCGTCACCCAGCCGCTCATCAGCCAGCATCTCCGCGTGCTCAAGACCGCCGGCGTCGTGCGCGGCGAACGCTCGGGACGCGAAGTGCTCTACCACCTGGCCGACGACCATCTCGCCCGCATCGTCGTCGACGCCGTCGCTCACGCCCAGGAAGGACGATCGCAGTGACCTCCGCCCGCAAACCTCTCGTGGGGGTCCGCTCGACCCGTCAACGCAGCGCCATCGTCGACCTGCTCGACAACACCGAGGAGTTCCGGTCCGCCCAGGACCTTCACGACGAGCTGCGCAAGCGCGGCGAGGGCATCGGCCTGACGACCGTCTACCGCACCCTGCAGTCGCTCGCCGAGGTCGGCAGCGTCGACGTGCTGCGCACCGACAGCGGCGAGTCGCTGTTCCGGCGGTGCTCCTCCGGGCACCACCACCATCTCGTGTGCCGCCACTGCGGCTTCACGGTCGAGGTGGACGGCCCGGAGGTCGAACGCTGGTCGCACGAGGTGGCCGAGTCGAACGGCTTCGTCGACGTCAGCCACACCGTCGAGATCTTCGGCAACTGCCGCGAGTGCGCCCTCGCTCAGGGCTGAACCGACGGCCCGCGGCCGTCAGCCGCAATCGCAGTCATCACAGCCGCAGCCGTCGGCGAGCAGGTTCTCCTCGTCGTCCTCGGCCTCACCGTCGAAGACCGACGCTTCTCCGCCGAGACGCTGCGCCAATGCGCGTGCCTGCTCGACGACCGGCACGAGCGACGCGACGGCCCGCACGAGATGGATCGGGACGAGCGGCGACGCTGCGACCCGCAGTTCGACGGTGACTCGGTCCTTGTCGAGGACGAACTTGACTTCGGGGAACTCGACCTGCAGGTCGCCGAGGACCTCGGCGGCGCGGGTGCGGCCCGTGATGCCCTCGACCAGGTAGGTGGTGAGCAGCACGAAGCCGCCCTCGGCGTCGACCGTCGCGTAGGTGAGCACGTCGTCGATCCAGATCGGGATCTCGCCGTCCTCGTCGGGCTCGGGCGCTTCCTCGAGAATCTCGGACAGCGTCTCCACCACAGCGGCGCGCAGCATGTCGTCGTCCTCGGTGGGGATCGCGACGGCGTGCGTCCCGTCGGCGGCGACGACCTCCTCGGTGGTGGTCTCGGCGTCGATGTCGGTGGTGGTCACGAATTCTCCTTGGGATCGGGGGTGCCGGCCACGGCGCCACGCGCGTCGGCGGCACCGTCGAGCACGAGCAACAGCATGGTGGTCAGCGCCGTGTCGTCGAGCCCGGTCGCGGGGAACGAGTACCGCAGCACGACGTCGGCGTCGGTCTCGCGTTCGATGAGGTGGACCGAGCCGAACTGCAGGGCGTCGGCGGCGGCCGCGACCCGACCGCGCACGGCGTCGTCGAGTGGAAGATCCCACGCGAGCACTCCGGTGACGGAGACCACGTCGAGTCCTTCGGTGAGCGTGACGACCTGCAGCGCGAAGGGCACGGCGCCGTAGTCGAATCCGAACGAGCCGTCGCCGTCGGCGGCGGACGACGGGGTGCGGACGTCGACGAAGGGCGTCAGCGCGCCCGCGATCCGCTCGCGCAGCGAGGTCACTTCACACCACCGAACCGCCGGTCGCGGGAGGCGTATTCGACGCACGCCGCCCACAGATCGCGCCGGTCGAAATCGGGGAACATCGTGTCCTGGAAGACGAGTTCGGCGTAGGCCGACTGCCACAGCAGGAAGTTCGAGGTGCGCTGCTCGCCCGAGGGCCGCAGGAACAGGTCGACGTCGGGCATGTCGGGCTCGTCGAGATACCGCGCGATCGTCGACTCCGTGATCCGTTCGGGATCGAGTTCCCCTGCCGCGACCCGACGGGCGATCTCCCGTGCGGCGTCGGCGATCTCGGCGCGACCGCCGTAGTTGACGCACATCGTGAGAGTCATGACGTCGTTGTCCTTCGTCAGTTCCTCGGCGATCTCGAGTTCCTTGATCACGCTGCGCCACAGGCGGGGACGGCGACCGGCCCACCGGACGCGCACCCCCATCTCGTGCATCTCGTCGCGGCGGCGGCGGATCACGTCGCGGTTGAAGCCCATGAGGAAGCGGACCTCGTCGGGGCTGCGCTTCCAGTTCTCGGTGGAGAAGGCGTAGGCCGAGAGCCACTCGACGCCCATCTCGATACATCCGCACACCGTGTCCATCAGCACGGCCTCGCCGCGTTCGTGGCCGGCGGTGCGCGGCAGACCGCGCTCCTGCGCCCAGCGACCGTTGCCGTCCATCACGAGCGCCACGTGCTGGGGGATCAGCTCGGGTTGCAGCACGGGAGGTCGCGCGCCCGACGGATGCGGGTCGGGCGGCCGGATCACCCGCTCAGGCGATGGGGGCGTGGTACGTCGTCGAATCACGGTCCCCATCCTGCCGGACACCCCGGGCGACGTCATCAACCCGGTTCCCCGTCGCAGGGTCGGTGCGACCGCGCTCGACGAGGGGCAGCGAACGCAGTTGCCGTTCGAGATGCCACTGCAGGTGCGCGGCGACGAGCCCGCTGGCCTGGCGACGCACCGCCGTGTCGGCGGCCTCGGTGTCGGCCCAGCGTCCGTGGTTGAGCGCGTCGAGCAGCGCCAACACACCCGGGGCCGGGGTGGCCGCCCCCGGCGGACGGCAGTGCACGCACACCGCACCACCGGCGGCGACGTGGAAGGCGGTGTGCGGGCCGGGACGGTCGCAGCGCGCGCAGTGGGTGAGCGCCGGCGCCCATCCCGCGTAGGCCATGGCCCGCAGCAGATAGGCGTCGAGTACGAGTTCGGGTGGCCGGGTGCGGTCGCACACCGCGCGGAGGGCGCCGACGGTGAGTGCGTGCAGGCGCGGCACGGGCGCGCGTTCCTCACCGGCGAGGCGTTCGGCGGTCTCGAGGATCGCGCACGCGGTGGTGTAGCGGGAGTAGTCGTCGACGATACCCACCGCGAAGGCGTCGAGGGTCTGCACCTGGGTGATGACGTCGAGACTGCGGCCCGGGTGGAGCTGGACGTCGATGTGGGCGAACGGTTCGAGCCGTGCGCCGAACTTGGAGCGTGTCCGGCGCACGCCCTTCGCGACGGCCCGCACGAGACCGTGCCGACGCGTCAGCAGGGTGACGATGCGGTCGGCCTCGCCCAGCTTGTGCTGGCGCAGCACCACCGCGTTGTCCCGATAAAGCCTCACTCCCCGAGTCTGTCATGTCGCGGTGACACGGGACGGTCCACGAAGGGACTCGACACCCAGAACGGGAACGCGTTATTGTTCGTTCGAACGAACGGGGGAACGAATGGACGCTCGAACCGACCTGCGCGACCTGAAGGCGACCGTCGAGGCACTCGACCGCGGCAAGGCCACCTCTACGGACCTCGTCCGTGCGAGCCTCGACCGGATCGACGAATCGCAACCGCACCTGAACGCCTTCCGCGTCGTGCGCCGCACCACCGCACTCGACGAGGCCCGCGAGGCCGACCGGCGCCGCGCGAACGGCGAACGCCTCCCCCTGCTGGGTGTCCCCATCGCGATCAAGGACGACACCGACATCGTCGGCGAGACGACGATGTTCGGCTGCGCCGGCACCTTCGCCCCGAAGGACACCGACGCCGAGGTGGTGCGTCGCCTGCGGGCCGCCGGCGCGGTGATCGTCGGCAAGACCCACTCCCCCGAACTCGGCCAGTGGCCGCTCACCGGCGGCGACGCCTTCGGGCACACCCGCAGCGCGTGGTCGCGCGACCACACCCCCGGCGGCTCGTCGGGTGGCAGCGCCGCGGCCGTCGCGGCGGGACTCGTGCCGGCCGCCCTGGGATCCGACGGCGCCGGATCGGTCCGCATCCCCGCCTCGTGGTCCAATCTCGTCGGCATCAAGCCCCAACGCGGCCGGATCTCCATGTGGCCCGACGCCGAATCCTTCAACGGACTCACCACGCACGGCCCACTCGCCCGCACGGTCGCCGACGCGGCCCTGCTCCTCGACGTCGTGTCCGGGAACCACCCCGGCGACCGGCACGCGTGCGCGCCGCTGACCGTCTCCGACGCCGTGGGACGAGATCCCGGCAGGCTGAACATCGCTCTGTCGCTGAAGATCCCGTTCACCGCGACACCCACCAGCCTCGACGCCCGTGTCCGCACCCGCATCGCCGCACTCGCCGCGGCACTGCGCGATCTCGGCCACGAGGTGACGCTCGCCGATCCCGACTACGGAATGACGTTCGGTCTCACCTTCCTCCCTCGATCCATGGCCGGTATCGAGGAGTGGTTGTACCGCCTGCCCGACCCGTCCCTCGCCGACGTGCGCACCCGCGCCAACGCCCGCACCGGCCGGTTCCTGCGCGGTTATCCGTT
Organism: Rhodococcus sp. 2G; assembly: GCF_001886355.1. Classification (NCBI taxonomy): domain Bacteria; kingdom Bacillati; phylum Actinomycetota; class Actinomycetes; order Mycobacteriales; family Nocardiaceae; genus Rhodococcus; species Rhodococcus sp. 2G. Next base: position 2,478,146 of record NZ_CP018063.1, read on the forward strand.
GCGGGCGGCGCGCGCGGTCGAACCGCGGCTGCACCGTCGGGTCGGCCGCATCTTCGACCGGTTCGACGTCGTACTCGCCCCCACCACTGCCACACCGCCGCTGCCGGTGACGGCGATCGACGGCATCGGCGGCTGGGCGACCGACAAGGTCATCACCGGCGCATGCCCCTACGCGTGGCCGTGGAACGTGCTGGGCTGGCCCGCGATCAACGTCCCCGCGGGTTTCACCGAGGAGCGACTGCCGGTGGGTGCCCAGCTGCTCGGCCCGGCGAACTCCGAACCGCTGCTGGTGTCCCTTGCCTCCCAACTCGAATCGGTGCTGCGCTGGCACGAACACACCCCGGAGCGATGGTGGTGACCACGCGCGACGACGCCCGCTCGCGGATCGTCCACGCCACCCTGTATATCGTCGGCACCGACGGGGTCGCCGGGGTGACGAACCGGCGCATCGCGGCGCGCGCCGAAGTGTCGCTCGGTTCGATTACCTACCATTTCCCTACCCAGGCCGACCTGCTGCGCGCCGCGCTCGAGTTCTTCGTCGACGAGGAGACCGAGCGGCTGCGAGAACTCGCCGAGCAGTATCGATCCCGGGCCCTGTCGCTGACGGAGGCCGCCGAACTCACCGAACGCGTCGCCCACGACCTGACCTTCACGGCCGAACGCATCGCCCCCTTCGAGCTTTATGTGCAGGCGGGGCGCGACGAGGAACTGCGGCGGGTCGCCCAACGCTGCTGGCGTGCCTACGACGCGTTGACTGTCTCCGTCCTTTCCGCGCTGGGAGTGCCGGATCCGGAGACGATCGCCCCGACGGTCGTCGCGACCATCACCGGGCTGCAACTGCGCCGCCTGTCGACGGGTACGGAGCCGGATCTGTCGGAGGCCGTTCTGCTGCTGCTGCACGGCGCGGCGGCCACGCGTCGCTGAGTTCCCTTCGGTCACCGGCCCCGGCGTGACGACGCGTTCACATCCGCGTCCGCGACGAAACACCACCGTCACGAATTATGCCGTGTGCACAATTCTTTCGCGTCGCGAGTGGTTTGTCGGCCGATTGCCGAGTCCTGTCCGACTCTTCGAGATCGACATGTGCTGCTCCCGGCGGCGATCAAGGCCGGGCTGCCGCCGCTCGGCCTTGATCGCCCTCGCGATTTCCGGACAGGGCGTGGCACTCGAACATTGCGCCACCCATTTCGTCGACGGCTTGGTCCACGCGTTCAAGGCCATGGGAATCATCCTGCCGGTGGCCGGATTCGTGTACCCCGGCATCCCCGACTACTCCGGTTCGATCCTGGGACTCGAGGACGGCACCGGGCCGGCCTTCCTGTTCGACGCCGTCGAGAGCATCCAGACCCGCATTCCCGACAACGGTCTCTTCGCCGCGTTCAGCATGATCCTGATCGGCATGCTCATCGGTCTGGACGGCTCCGGCTGGGCCGGTCTGCCGCTTACCGGTGGTATCGCCGCTGCGCTCGCCCCGCAGGCCGGAACGGACACCGCAACGCTTGCCGCCCTTGCGCAGAACGCCGCGACCTGGACCGGCGGCGGCACCCGCGTCATCTGGTCGTCGCTGATCGTGGTCGCGGGCTTCTGCCGCGTCCCGGTCGGTGATCTCGTGCGACGACTCGCGATCCCGGTGGTGAGCGGATTGCTCGTCGCCGCTGTCGCCGCTTCGACGTCTCCGCCGCCGTCGCCATGACACCGCGGCCGGCGGAACTGATCGACCGCTTCAGCGCGTTCGTCGGCACCGACCTACCTCGCGTCGATGTGGGTCGCCCGGCCGATCACCGCGTCCACCCCGTAGGGCTCGGCGTCAGAATCCCAGACGGCCCAGCTGTTTGGGGTCTCGCTGCCAGTCCTTCGCGACCTTCACGTGCAGGTCGAGGTAGATCTTCACGCCGAGGAGCTTCTCGATCTGGGTGCGTGCGGCGGTGCCCACTTCGCGCAGCCGCGCGCCCCCTTTGCCGATGACGATGCCCTTCTGGCTCGGCCGTTCCACGTAGAGCAGGGCGTGCACGTCGAGCATCTCGCCCTGCTTCTCGGTGCGACCCTCGCGTTCGGTGATCTCCTCGATCACGACGGCGAGCGAGTGGGGCAGCTCGTCGCCGAGACCTTCGAGGGCGGCCTCGCGGATGAGCTCGGCCATCAGGGTCTCTTCCGGCTCGTCGGTGAGCTCGCCGTCGGGATAGAAGGCCGGTCCGGGTTCCATGTGCGAGACGAGGACGTCGACGAGGACCTCGACCTGCTCACCCGAGGCCGCGGAGACCGGCACGACCTCGCAGTTCTCGCCGAGGAGCTTCGACACGGCGAGCAACTGCGCGGCGACCTGCTGTTTGCCCACCTTGTCGATCTTCGTGACAATGCCGATGACCGGGGTCTTCGGCGCCATGTGGCGCACCTGCTCGAGGATCCAGCGGTCGCCGGGGCCGATCTTCTCGTCGGCGGGGAAGCACATGCCGATCGCGTCGACCTCGGAGTAGGTGTCCTGCACCAGGTCGTTGAGCCGCTGGCCGAGCAGGGTGCGCGGGCGGTGCAGTCCCGGGGTGTCCACGAGGATGAGCTGGGCGTTGTCGCGGTGGACGATGCCGCGGATGGTGTGGCGGGTGGTCTGCGGGCGCGACGAGGTGATCGCGATCTTGCTGCCGACGAGCGCATTCGTGAGCGTCGACTTCCCGGTGTTGGGCCGGCCGACGAAACAGATGAAGCCGGAACGGAAGTCGGTGTCGGTCATGCATGCTCCTCGGTGGTGGCCGTATCGGTATCGGTGGGTTCTTCTTCGGGGCTGACGCGCTGCACGAAGACGGTGCTCACACGCACCCGCCCACGGACGTCCGGTCCGCCCTCGCCGCGGAGCAGCAGGCCGTGGGTCCGTACCTCCGCACCCGGCAGAGGAACTCGGCCGAGTTCGTAGCCGAGGAGTCCGCCGACGGTGTCGACCTCGTCGTCCTCGATGTCGATGTCGAACAGTTCGCCGAGGTCCTCGACGGGAAGTCGCGCGGAAACGCGGTAGGTGTCGTCGCCGAGTTCCTCGACGTCGGGGATCTCCCCGGTGTCGTACTCGTCGGCGATCTCGCCGACGATCTCCTCGATGACGTCCTCGATCGTCACGAGACCGGCGATGCCGCCGTATTCGTCGACGAGGATCGCCATGTGGTTGCGGTCGCGCTGCATGTCGGCGAGCAGATCGTCGAGGCGCTTCGAATCCGGCACGAAGACCGCCGGTCGCATGACGTCGGCGACGGAGACGCTGCGTCCGCCGTCGCGGTGGTAGTAGGTCTGCTGGACGAGATCCTTGAGGTAGACGACACCGCGGATGTCGTCGACGTTCTCACCGATCACCGGGATCCGCGAGTGCCCGCTGCGGACGGCGAGCGAGGTGGCCTGACCGGCCGTCTTGGTCTCCTCGATCCACACCATCTCGGGGCGTGGAACCATGATCTCGCGAGCGGTGGTGTCGCCGAAGTCGAACACCGACTGGATCATCCGGCGTTCCTCGTCGGCCACGACCCCGCTCTCCTGAGCGAGATCGACCAGTTCGCGCAGCTCGATCTCGTTGGAGAACGGGCCGTTCCTGAAACCGCGACCGGGTGTGACCGCATTGCCGACGCTGATGAGGATTCGGCTGATCGGACCGAGCAGGACACCGAGTACCCGCAGCGGTCCGGTGGCGGCGAGCGCGATCGGGTACGCGTGCTGGCGTCCGAGCGTGCGCGGGCTGACCCCGATCACGACGTAGTCGACGATCACCATCACCGCAGCGCCCACGACGAGCGCCCATGTGCGGTCGAGCACGGCGAGCAACGCACCGACGAGCACGACGGTGGCGGTGATCTCGCAGAGGATGCGCAGCAGCACCGTCAGATTGACGTAGCGGGGCCGATCGTCGAGCAGACCGAGCAGGCGGCGCGCACTGGGGCGGCCCTCCTTCGCGAGTTCCTCGGCGCGCGCCGCGGATACGGTGTTGAGCGCGGAATCGACGGCGGCGAACAGGCCGCCGAGCACCACCAGGACGACCGCCAGGACGACGAGGGGCACGGTACTCACGCGATCGTCACTCCCTCGATCGGTGCCGTCCGATCACGATGGCTCGCACTGTCGCCGCTCATGATTCGGGGGTGTCGACGAAACCGGCCTTGCCCAGCAACTTCCGGTCGCGGGCGGCGAGCCGCGCCTCGTGCTCGGCGCGGCGGATCTCCTCGTACCACTCGGCGAGGAGCTGGTTCTGCAGGCCGAACATCTCCTTCTCCTCCTCCGGTTCGGCGTGGTCGTAGCCGAGGAGGTGGAGCATGCCGTGCACGGTGAGCAGGGCGAGTTCGTGGGCCACCGGGTGACCGGCCTTCGCCGCCTGGTCGGCGGCGAACTGCGGACACAGCACGATGTCGCCGAGCATCGACGGTCCCGGTTCGGGAGCGTCCGGACGCCCCCCGGGCTCGAGTTCGTCCATGGGGAACGACATCACGTCGGTGGGGCCGGGAAGGTCCATCCACCGCACGTGCAGATCGGCCATGGTGTCGAGGTCCACGAGCACCATCGACAACTCCGCCGCCGGATGCACATCCATCCGGGCGATCACGAAACGGGCGACGTCGAGGAGTTCCTCCTCCGAGACGTCCATTCCCGATTCGTTCGAGATCTCGATGCTCATGACTGGAGTTCCTTCTGCACGACGGTATTCGGTTGATCTACAAGGGTGTTCATCGACGCTGCACCCGCTGCGCGCGACGTTGAGCACGGTTGCCGGGGATCCCGTCGCCGTCGCGGGTGGCCTCGAAACGGCTGTAGGCGTCGACGATGTCGGAGACGAGCCGGTGCCGCACGACGTCGCTGCTGTCGAGTCGCGCGATGTGGATGTCGTCGATGCCGTCGAGGATCTCGGTGGCGGCGGCGAGACCCGAACGGGCGCCGCCGGGCAGGTCGATCTGCGTGATGTCGCCCGTCACGACGATCTTGGAATTGAAGCCCAGACGCGTGAGGAACATCTTCATCTGTTCGGCGGTGGTGTTCTGCGCCTCGTCGAGGATGATGAACGCATCGTTCAGGGTGCGGCCACGCATGTACGCCAGGGGTGCGACCTCGATGACCCCGGCCTGCATGAGCTTCGGGATCGCCTCGGGATCCATCATGTCGTGCAGCGCGTCGTGCAGTGGACGCAGATACGGGTCGATCTTCTCGTGCAGGGTGCCCGGCAGGAAGCCGAGCCGCTCCCCTGCCTCGACGGCGGGACGCGTGAGGATGATGCGGTTGACCTGCTTGGTCTGCAGCGCCTGCACGGCCTTTGCCATGGCGAGATAGGTCTTGCCCGTACCAGCCGGTCCGACACCGAAAACGATGGTGTGGGCATCGATCGCGTCGACGTACCGCTTCTGGTTCAGGGTCTTGGGCCGGATCGTCTTCCCGCGCCGCGACAGAATGTCGAGGCTGAGCACGTCGGCCGGCGACTCGGAGAGCCCCTGGGTGAGCATGCCCACGGTGCGACGCACGGCGTCGGGCGCGAGCGATTGTCCGCGACGGACGATGGTGACGAGTTCGGCGAGCGCACGTTCCGCGAGGGCGACGTCGGCGGGCGCTCCGGTCAGCGTGACGGTGTTGCCCCGCACGTGGATGTCCGCCGCCAGGAGGGCTTCGAGGGCGATCAGATTCTCGTCCGCGGCTCCGAGCAGGGGCGCTGCGGCCTCCGAGGGGAGGTCGAGGCTCGATTTGACCGTGGTCGGCTCGAATTCGGGGGGCTCGTGGGGTCGGTCTGGTTCACTCACGTGGACGGTACGTCCTGCTTTCGGTTCGGCTCCTGCACGACGGTCGTCGTGTTCGTGCCAGTCTAGCGCCGGACGAAGCGCACCCTCCCGCAACAGGGAGTTTCAGCGGGGTTGGATTCCGCCTTCACCAGAACCCGCCTCCGCGAGCCACCGCCGTGCCTCGGCGAGGATCCCGGGTGCCCGGTCGGGTGAGACCCCACCGAGCACGAGATTGCCCAGGACGATCGTGTCGCCCGAGTCGTCCACCAGCCCGAGATTGGCCTGCTCGAGTGTGGCCATCGTCAGGCCCTCCATCATCCCTACGAGCACGGGCGCCGGGAGGTAGTCGGAGAGCTGGCTCTGCGCGAGGCCGCGTTCGACGTGCCCGAGGACACGTGAGCGCACCGGGGAGACCAGCTCGGCGATGCGCTGCTCTCCCATCTCCTTGCGGGCGAAGGAGAGCAGCACGCGGTAGCGGTCGCCGATGGGCCAGGTCCGCAACGCCACGACCGCGAGCGCGACCGCGGGATCGTCCGGCTCGGGGTGGTCGAGAGCCTCGGCGAGTGCGGTCGAGGCGTCGTCGACGATCCCCTCGACGAGGGCTTCCCGGTTGGGGAAGTGCGCATAGACGGTGCGGCGGACGACACCCGCGGCTTTGGCGACATCGTCCATGCTCGCGTCGGAGTCGGCCGCAAAGCACATCACCGCAGCGTCGAGTATGCGCATGCGGTTCGCATTGAATCGGGTTCGCGGTCGTGTGACCGAGTTCTCCACGTTCTCGCCCTCTTCCGCCGAATGTGATCTGTCTTTCATTTTAGTTGCACACGGATGTGCAGCTGCGTAACTTGCACACCACCGTTTAGATCGGGGCTCAGGTCCCGGCCCGTGTCGCACCCGAGGAGAGCCCATGCCCACTGCCGTGACCCTCGCAGGAGGGACCGCAGCGAAGGAACCCTACCGGCTGCGCTGGGCCGGACTGGCGGTGCTGTGCCTGAGCCTGCTCATCGTCGTGATGGCCAACACCTCGCTCATCGTCGCCGCACCCGGCATGCTGCGCGAACTGCAGCTCACCAGCGCCGACATGCAGTGGATCATCGACGGCTACACCGTCCCCTATGCCGCGCTGATGCTGCTGTTCGGCGTGCTCGGCGATCGATACGGACGACGTCGCGCGTTGCTGGCGGGCCTGGTCGTCTTTGCCGCCGGCGCGGTCTACGGATCGTTCGCCGACAGCGCCGGCGACGTGATCGTCGCGCGCATCGTCATGGGGGTGGGCGCCGCCGTGATCATGCCTGCGACACTGTCGCTGCTCGTCGCGATGTTCCCCGTGCACGAGCGTGCCCGCGCGATCGCAGCCTGGGCCGCCACGTCCGGACTCGCCATTGCGCTCGGTCCCCTGCTCGCCGGATGGCTCCTCGAATCGAACTCGTGGGGTTCGACCTTCCTCATCAACGTGCCGATCGCGGCATTCGCCGCGATCGCGGCCCTGATCCTCGTGCCGGCCTCGAAGGCGGACGATCTCACCCGCACCGACTGGGTCGGCGGCGCCCTGTCGGTCGCTGCTCTCGGCGGAATCGTCTACGCGATCATCGAGGGGTTCCACTTCGGTTGGGGCACCGGGGTGATCGCCACCTCGATCGGCTCGGTGATCGCCGCGGTGCTCTTCGTGGTGTGGGAACTTCGCCACCCCCGGCCGTTGCTGGACGTGCGTCGGGTCGCGGACCGGACCGTCGGCGGTGCGTGCGTGTCGGTGTTACTGCTCTTCCTCGTCGCCTTCGGTGCCATCTACTTCGTCGCGCAGCAGTTCCAGTTCGTGCTCGGTTACGGCCCGCTCGAGACCGGTCTGCGTCTGCTTCCCCTCGCGGTGACGGTCTCGCTCGGCGCGGCGCTGAGCGGCCGGCTCGCGCCCCGACTCGGTGCGCGGGTCCTCGTGGGCACGGGCATGGTCGCCGCTGCGGCAGGCATCCTCACCTTGACCGTCACGGACGGCGCCTCCGGCTTCACGCCCTTTCTGATCTCGTTGTTGCTGCTCGGATTGGGCATCGGCCTGGCCACATCCCCGTCCACCGACCTGATCATGGGCGGCTTCCCCGACTCGGACCTCGGAGCGGCGGGCGGGTTGAACGACACCGCAGTGGAATTCGGCGGGTCGCTGGGCATCGCCGTGCTCGGCTCGATCCTCGCGACCACCTATCACCGCGAGATCTCCGGGTTCCTCGAAGGATTGCCGTTGGCGGACCTCACAGGTCCGATGGCCGATCAGGCCGCGATGGCGATCGAGGCGGCCGGCGATTCGGTGGGCGGTGCGGCGATCGTCGCGGAGGAACTCGCGGCGAACCCATTCGCGGCGTCGTACGCACAACCGCTGCTCGACGCGTCGTCCGCAGCGTTCGCCGAGGCGATCTCGTCCGCGAGCCTCGTCGCCGGCATCGTCCTGCTCATCGGCGCCGCGGCGGTCACCGCGCTACTCCCCCGCGGACTCCACACCCGCACCGGCAGCGAGGCCGAGATCGGCCACTGACCGGACGGTGAGCAGGTCGAGCGATCGCGCCCAGGCCCGGGTGCTCCGGTTCAGGAAGGCGACGTGATCCTCACCGTCGAACAGCTCCAGCGACACCGGATCTCCTGCCGCGTCGGCCGCGTCGACGTAACGGTGCGCGACACCCACCGGCACCTGCTCGTCGGCGGTGCCGTGCAGCACCGCGACCGGCACACCGATCGGCGGCCGGTGCGTCGGCGAGGCCGACCGATAACACTCGGGTGCCTCCGCGTAGGACGCACCGAAGAGCGCCTCGAACGCCTCCACGCGACGACCGCGCTCCCCGGCGGTGACGAGGTCGAGCGCACCCGCCTGCGAAACCACGAATTCCGGTCGCACCGACGTGCTCTCACCCGCGAGCCACACCGCCAGCTGGCCTCCCGCAGAGTGACCGACGAGCCGCACACGGTCGAGATCGACCTCGACACCGCCGCGCTGCGCGTGCGGAACGACCTCGGTGAAGATCGTCTCGTACGCCGCGACCACATCGGCGGACATCTCGTCCCACGCGCCACCGGCCTCGAGACGGCGGTACTCGACGTTCCACGCCACCACACCGCGACGCGCGAGTTCCACGGACAGCGCCGTACCGAGGGTGAGCTGGTAGCGGCCGTGCCACGAACCGCCGTGAACGACCATGACGGCGGGAACGGGCCCCGTCACCGTCGCGGGGTCGGGTAGGAAGACGTGCCCGAACTGCTGCGAGTGGGTGCCGTAGGCGATCTTCGTACGAGCCAAGAGAGGAAATTCCTTCGATACGTATGGTCGGGACCCGCAAGCGATCCCTCAGCACAGAGAATCGGGACCCGCAAGCGATCCCTCAGCACAGAGAATCGGGACCCGCAAGCGATCCCTAGTGCAGGGGCCTGGTACGCCACCGGTCGGTCAACACACCGATCGCGCCGAGTGCGACGGCCGCGGCGGTCGAGGTGCGCAGCACCGTGGGGCCGAGACCGACGGCCACCGCGCCCGCGTCGACGAGGGTCTCGACCTCCGCGTCGTCGAGTCCGCCTTCGGGACCGACGATCAGCGTCAGCGAATCGACGTCGCGCACGGGCAGATCGGCGAAGGGGATCGTGGCGGATTCGTGGAGCACCGCGACGACGTCGCCGCGCTCGACGGCCGAGCGGACCCGTGCGACGACCTCGGGTGTGCGGTGCAACCCGGCGACCGTCGGCACGTGCGCGCGCCGCGACTGCTTCGCCGCGGACGTCGCGACCGCCTGCCACTTGGCAACACCCTTGTCCGCCTTGGCATCCCACCGGGCGACACAGCGCGCCGACTGCCACGGTACGAACTCGTCGGCGCCGGCCTCGGTGGCCAGTTCGACGGCGAGTTCGGACCGGTCGGACTTCGGCAGCGCCTGCACGACGGTCACGCTCGGACGCGGCGGGTCGACAACGCGACGACCGAGCACGAGCGCTTCGAGCCGGTCCTTCGCGACCGCCGTGACCTCGACGTCGGCGACCTCACCGGCACCGTCGGACAACACGAGCCGCTCGCCTACCGCGATACGACGCACCGTCGCGGCGTGCCGGCCCTCCTTGCCGTCGAGCACGGCCGTCCGCCCCTCGTCGGGCAGCGGGTCGAGGTAGAACAGTGTCGCGGCCACCCGAGCGACCTAACGGGCGCTGAACGCGTCGCGCAGGCGCGAGAACAGGCCGCCGGTGTTCTGCGAACCCGTGGTCACGACCTCGACATGCTCCCGGTCGCTGTGCCGGCGCAGGTCCTCGAGCAGCTTCGTCTGCTTGTGATCGAGCTTGCTCGGCACCACGACCTCGAGATGCGCGTGCAGGTCGCCGCGCGTACCCGAGCGCAGCTTCGGCATGCCGTGGCCGCGCAGCACCGAGACCGAACCGGGCTGGGTGCCGGGATCGATGGTGATCTCGGTGGGGCCGTCGAGGATGGTCTCGATCGTCACCTTTGTGCCGAGCGCAGCGTCGACCATGGGCACGCGGATGGTGCAGTGCAGGTCGTCGCCGTCGCGCACGAAGACCTCGTGCTGCTGTTCGAGCACCTCGACGTAGAGATCGCCGGCAGGACCGCCGCCGGGGCCGACCTCGCCCTGGGCCGCGAGGCGGATGCGCATCCCGTTGCCGACGCCGGCGGGCACCTTGACGGTGACCTCGCGGCGGGCGCGCACGCGGCCGTCACCACCGCACTTGCGGCAGGGATCCGGGATCGTCTCGCCGACACCGCGGCAGGTGGGGCACGGGCGGGACGTCATGACCTGGCCGAGGAAAGAACGCTGGACGGACTGGACCTCACCGGCGCCACCGCAGGTCTCGCAGCGCACGGGCTTCGAATCGCCGTGGGTGCCGGAACCGGTGCACGCGTCGCACAGGATCGCGGTGTCGACCGTGACCGTCTTGGTGACGCCGCGAGCGCATTCCTCGAGGGTCAGGCGGGTGCGGAGCAGCGAGTCGGCGCCGGGCTGGACGCGGCCGCGCGGACCGCGGGAACCGCCGGCCCCACCACCGAAGAACGCCTCGAAGACATCACCGAGGCCGCCACCGAAGCCGGCGCCGCCGAAGCCGCCCGCACCGCCGCCACCGGGTTCGAGCGGGTCGCCGCCGAGGTCGACGATGCGTCGCTTCTCGGGATCCGACAGCACCTCGTAGGCGGCCGAGATCTCCTGGAAACGCTTCTGCGCCGACTCGTCGGGGTTCACATCCGGGTGGTGCTCGCGCGCCAACTTGCGGTACGCCCGTTTGATCTCCTGGTCGGTCGCGTTCTTGGACACGCCGAGCGTCCCGTAGTAGTCCCGTGCCACGTTTGGTTCTCGTCCTTACGTCGTTCTACAGAGCAAAAATGGACGGTGCTCAGCGTTCGCCGAGCACCTCACCGATATATCTCGCAACGGTGGCGACCGATGCGATGGTTCCCGGATAGTCCATCCGGGTGGGGCCGAGCACTCCCAGACCACCGAAAACCGTACCCGCGGCCCCGTAGCCGGTGGACACGACCGAGGTGGTGCGCATCTCCTCGAACTGGGTCTCCTCACCGATGCGGACGGTGACCCGGCCTGCGTCCTGGCTGGACGCGAGCAGTTTGAGCACCACGACCTGCTCCTCGAGGGCTTCGAGGACCGTACGCAACGAGCCCGGCAGCATGCCGTGGCCGTCGAAGTCGGCGGCGTTGCGGGTGAGATTGGCGGTGCCGCCGAGCACGAGACGCTCCTCGGGGTGCTCGACGAGGGTCTCCACCAGCACGGTGGTGCACCGGATGAGCGCGTCGCGCAGATCGTCCGGTGCGTTGTCGGCGAGCTCGGTCACTGCGACGGAGGCCGCGGCGAGCCGCTTGCCGGTCAATGCCCCGCCGAGCAGCTCACGCAACCGCGACAGGCCGTCCTCGTCGATCACGTCGCCGAGTTCGACGATGCGCTGATCGACGCGGCCCGAGTCGGTGATGAGCACGAGCAGCAGCCGCGCCGGTGTCAGCGCGACCACCTCGAGATGTCGCACGGACGACGCGGAGAGCGTCGGGTACTGCACGACCGCGACCTGGCGGGTGAGCTGCGCGAGCAACCGCACCGCGCGGCGCAGCACGTCGTCGAGGTCGACGCCCGATTCGAGGAACTGCAGGATTGCGCGGCGCTCGGCCGACGAGAGCGGTTTGACCTCCGCGATCCTGTCGACGAACTGGCGGTAGCCCTTGTCGGTGGGCACGCGTCCCGAGCTCGTGTGGGTCTGTGTGATGTATCCCTCTGCTTCGAGCACAGCCATGTCGTTGCGGACCGTGGCGCTGGACACTCCGAGATTGTGCCGGTCGACGAGAGTCTTGGAGCCGATCGGCTCCTTGGTGGACACGTAATCCGCCACGATGGCGCGCAAGACCGTGAATCTCCGCTCCTCGGTACTCGACAACCCGCCACCTCCGTTTCCGCCGCCTGCAGGACTGCACCTCTCGGGGCCGTACCCTGCCAGTCTAATCGCGCGACGACCTCGAAGGTGTCGGGCACGTGTGCGACACCACCCCGAACCGGAAGCGACGCCTTCGGCGCGTCCCCGTAATGTGTTCACATGATCTTCAAGGGCGTCCGGGACGGCAAGCCGTATCCCGATCACGGACTGTCTCTGCGCGACTGGTCGAGGATTCCGCCCCGCCAGGTGCGCCTCGACGAGATCGTCACGACGACGAAGGTGCTCGAACTCGACCGGCTGTTGTCGGAGGACTCGACGTTCTACGGCGATCTGTTCCCACACGCCGTCCAGTGGCAGGGCGTGCTGTACCTCGAGGACGGACTCCACCGTGCCGTGCAGTCCGCGCTGCGGAACCGGACGGTGCTGCACGTGCGTGTCTTCGAGTACGACGTGCTGATTCCCGGTGGCGTGCCCGACCCGGGCGCCGAGGTTCGGGGCCCGTCTCCCGCATAGCCCGATCAGGGGTGGATACCGTGGAGCCCCGCGATGCGTCGAGTGTGATCGTCACCTTCACGTTCGTCACCGTCGACGGCCGGACCGAGTCGGAGAAGCACTGGGTGTCGGTGGTCGAGAACCGTGGGCGGCTGTCGGTCTACGACTCGGAGCGCATCGGAGCAGCATGACGCGACCGGTCGGTCGGAGCAGCATGACGCGACCGGACGGTCAGTCGTCCGCGCCGAGCAGGATGGTGCGGACCACCGCGTCGGCGAGCAGCCGGCCCCGGTCGGTCAGCACGAGCTGATCGTCGCGTTCCACGGCGAGCCCGTCGGCGACCACCGTCTCTGCTGCCTCGCGCTCACCCTCGTCGAGCTCCGACAACGGCAGGCCCGTACGCAGCCGGACGGTGAGCATGACGAGTTCGGTGTGCCGGTCCTCGGCCGTGAGATGTTCGCTGCCCCCGACGGGCAGGACTCCGTCGGCGAGGGTCGACGCGTAACGGGCGGGATGCTTGACGTTCCACCAGCGCACGCCACCGACGTGGCTGTGCGCGCCCGGCCCGGCGCCCCACCAGTCGCCGCCGTCCCAGTAACCGAGGTTGTGGGCGCAGCGCGCCGACGGATCATCGGCCTTCGCCCAGTTGGACACCTCGTACCAGGTCATCCCGGCGTCGGCGAGTCGCGCGTCGATCCGCTCGTACCGCGATGCGAGCACGTCGTCGTCCGGAGCCGGCAGCTCGCCGCGACGGACACGGCGAGCGAGGGCGGTGCCGTCCTCGACGATGAGCGCGTACGCCGAGACGTGGTCGATCCCCGCTTCGAGCACGGCGTCGAGGGAGGCGTCGAGGTCGGCGTCGCGCTCGCCGGGAGTGCCGTAGATCAGATCGAGGTTGATGTGGCAGAAACCGGCCGCGCGCGCTTCCTTCGCCGCCGCGACGGGACGCCCGGGTGTGTGGGTGCGGTCGAGGACCGCCAGCACGTGGGGCGCCGCGGACTGCATGCCGAGCGACACGCGGGTGTATCCGGCCTCGCGGATCGACGAGAAGAACTCCGTGGAGGTCGACTCCGGGTTCGATTCGGTGGTCACCTCGGCGCCGGGAGCGAGCCCGAACGAGTCGCGGATCGCGTCGAGCACCTGCGCGAGACCGTCCGCGCCGAGCAGCGAGGGTGTTCCGCCGCCGACGAAGACCGTCTCGGCAGCGGGAGTCCGTCGTCCGGATTCGGACAGCAGCCGGGCACCGGCGTCGAGTTCGCGGCGCAGACCCTCCAGCCAGGACTGCGGCGACGCCGCGCTGCCGAGTTCCCCGGCCGTGTAGGTGTTGAAGTCGCAGTAGCCGCAGCGGGTCGCGCAGAAGGGCACGTGCACGTACACACCGAACGGTCGCGTCCCCACTCCTGCGAGTGCCGAAGCGGGAAGTTCGAGACCGGCCGGACGACCCGCGATACCGATTTCCGTGCCGGTGCGTCGACCGATCTCAGTGCTGTTCACGCCCTCCAGTGTTCCAGAGACCCGAAGGGCGGCTCCGCGCGCGACGCCCCTACCTCGACATTTCCCGAAAATCGGGTGGAAATACCGCCCGCAATTCGGAATCGCCCCGGTGACATGGCACAATGGTCCGCATGACAGGACACGGAGTGCGACTCGTGGCGCGACGCCACGTCGACTTCAAGCGCGTCTGCGCATCCTGTTGTCTGCCTTGCGCCGCTTGTCTCTGCGCCGACTGTCTCTAGTCGGCACTCCCCGGCACATCCCAGATCCCGCCGGGTCGAAGCATGCGTGCACGAGGTCAGCTCCCTCCTGCGCTCGTCGATCCGGTTCCAGCGAGTATCAGGAGACCCTGTATGTCGTCGACCACCGACGTCACGCCCGCCGACGAGTCGGCCACTCCCGCCCGCCGCGCGCGTCCCGCCAAGCGTCGCGCCGAAGGCCAGTGGGCCCTCGGCTACCGGGAGCCGCTCAACGCCAACGAGCAGACGAAGAAGGACGACAACCCGCTCAACGTCCGCAAGCGTATCGAGAACATCTATGCGCAAACCGGTTTCGACGGAATCGACAAGAGCGATCTGCGCGGACGCTTCCGCTGGTGGGGTCTGTACACCCAACGCGAGCAGGGCTACGACGGCACCTACACCGGTGACGAGAACATCGACCTGCTCGAGGCGAAGTACTTCATGATGCGGGTGCGCTGCGACGCCGGCGCCCTGAATCTCGCGCAGCTGCGGACGATCGCCGGTATCTCCACCGAGTTCGGTCGCGACACCGCCGACCTGTCCGACCGCGAGAACGTCCAGTACCACTGGATCGAGGTCGAGAACGTCCCCGAGATCTGGCGTCGTCTCGAATCGGTCGGCCTGAAGACCACCGAGGCGTGCGGCGACTGCCCTCGCGTCGTGCTCGGTTCGCCGCTCGCCGGTGAGTCCCTCGACGAGATCATCGACGGCACCCCCGCGATCGACGAGATCGTGCGCCGCTACATCGGCAACCCCGAGTATTCGAACCTGCCGCGCAAGTTCAAGACCGCGATCTCCGGCCAGCAGGACGTCGTGCACGAGATCAACGACGTCGCCTTCATCGGCGTCGAGCATCCCGAGCACGGCCCCGGCTTCGACCTGTGGGTCGGCGGCGGCCTGTCCACCAACCCGATGCTCGCGCAGCGGGTCGGCGCCTGGGTGCCGCTCGAGGAGGTCGCCGATGTGTGGGAAGGCGTCGTCGCGATCTTCCGCGACTACGGCTACCGGCGGCTGCGGTCCAAGGCACGCCTGAAGTTCCTCATCAAGGACTGGGGCATCGAGAAGTTCCGCGAGGTGCTCGAGACCGAGTACCTGAAGCGTCCGCTCATCGACGGCCCGGCCCCGGCCGCACCGGAGCGTCCCATCGATCACGTCGGTATCCAGAAGCTGCGCAACGGCCTCAACGCCGTGGGTGTCGCGCCGATCGCCGGTCGTGTCTCGGGCACGATCCTGTCGAAGGTCGCCGACGCCGCCGAACGTGCGGGTTCCGACCGGATCCGGTTCACCCCATACCAGAAGCTGATCGTGCTCGACGTGGCCGACGACAAGGTCGAGCAGCTCGTCACCGAGCTCGAGGCGCTGGGTCTGCCGGCCTCGCCGTCGCCGTGGCGCAAGAATCTCATGGCGTGCACGGGAATCGAGTTCTGCAAGCTGTCCTTCGTCGAGACGCGCAAGCGTTCGCAAGCCCTCGTGCCCGAGCTCGAGGAGCGTCTCGCCGACATCAACGCGCAGCTCGACGTCCCGGTGACGATCAACATCAACGGCTGCCCGAACTCGTGTGCGCGCTCCCAGATCGCCGACATCGGCTTCAAGGGTCAACTCGTCGACGACGGTGAGGGCAACCAGGTCGAAGGTTTCCAGGTGCACCTCGGCGGTGCGCTGGGCTTCGACGCGAAGTTCGGACGCAAGCTGCGCCAGCACAAGGTCACCAGCGCCGAGCTCGGCGACTACATCGAGCGGGTGGTGCGCACCTTCGTCAAGGAGCGCACGCCCGGCGAGCGCTTCGGCGAATGGGTCGTCCGCTCCGAGGAGGCAGACCTGCGATGACGGGCACTGCTGCAGCGGTCGACACGAAGACGGATCGGGAAGGGACGCGATGACGATCGATACGAACATCGACGAGCTCCGGAGTATTGCCGCGCAGGGGGCGGCAGAACTCGAAGGTGCGTCGGCGCAGGAACTCCTGCGGTGGACGGACGAGACCTTCGGTACCCCCACCACCGACGGTGGACGTAGCGGGTACATCGTCGCGTCCAACATGCAGGACGGTGTCCTGGTCCATCTGGCCGCGCAGCAGCGTCCCGGCGTGGACGTGCTGTTCCTCGACACCGGGTACCACTTCGCCGAGACGCTCGGCACGCGCGATGCGGTGGAGCAGGTGTACGGCGTGAACATCGTCAACGCCCGGGCGCAGCAGTCCGTCGCGGAGCAGGACGCCCTGCTCGGCAAGGATCTGTTCGCCCGCGACCCGAACGAGTGCTGCCGCCTGCGCAAGGTGGTGCCGCTGAAGGAGAGCCTGAAGGGCTACCGCGCCTGGGTGACCGGAATCCGCCGTGTCGAGGCGCCCACCCGCGCGAACTCACCGCTCATCTCGTTCGACGACGCGTTCGGACTGGTGAAGATCAATCCGATCGCGGCATGGTCCGACGAGGACATGCAGAACTACATCGACGAACACGGGATCCTCGTCAATCCGCTCGTCGACGAGGGCTACCCGTCCATCGGGTGCGCCCCGTGCACCACCAAACCACTTCCCGGAGCCGATCCGCGCAGCGGGCGCTGGGCCGGCCGAGCCAAGACCGAATGCGGGTTGCACGCCTCATGACACTCACCGATACGAATCCCACCGAGACCCGGACGCTGCTGGACGGCGACCGGTTCGACACCCTCGACGCCCTCGAGTCGGAAGCGATCCACGTCTTCCGCGAGGTCGCGGGCGAGTTCGAACGCCCCGTCATCCTGTTCTCGGGAGGCAAGGACTCCACCGTCCTGCTGCACCTCGCCATCAAAGCGTTCTGGCCCGCGCCGCTGCCCTTCGCGCTGCTGCACGTCGACACCGGCCACAACCTCCCCGAGGTCCTCGAGTTCCGCGACCACGTCGTCGAAAAGTACAACCTCCGACTGCACGTCGCGAGTGTCGAGGACTACCTCGCCGACGGCCGGCTCACCGAGCGTCCCGACGGCATCCGCAACCCGCTGCAGACCGTGCCGCTGCTCGACGCGATCTCGGAGAACCGGTTCGACGCCGTCTTCGGTGGCGGCCGCCGCGACGAGGAGCGTTCGCGTGCCAAGGAGCGGATCTTCTCGCTGCGCAACGCATTCGGCCAGTGGGATCCGAAGCGTCAGCGTCCGGAGTTGTGGAATCTGTACAACGGGCGGCACGCACCCGGGGAGCACGTGCGTGTCTTCCCGCTGAGCAACTTCACCGAGCTCGACATCTGGCGCTACATTGCCCGCGAGAACGTCGAACTGGCGAGCATCTACTACGCGCACGAGCGCCCCGTCTACCGCCGCGACGGCATGTGGATGACCCCGGGTGTCTGGGGCGGTCCGGCCGAGGGCGAAGAGCTCGAGACGCGTTCGGTGCGCTACCGCACCGTCGGCGACGGATCGACCACCGGCGCGATCCTGTCCGAGGCCTCCACGAACGAGGAGATCCTCGCCGAGGTCGCGGCGTCACGACTGACCGAGCGCGGCGCCACCCGCGGCGACGACCGGGTTTCCGAAGCGGCGATGGAAGACCGCAAGCGAGAGGGCTATTTCTGATCATGAGCGACCTTCACGAGCAGAGCGTGCAGAGCGACACGCAGCTGCTGCGCCTCGCCACCGCCGGTTCGGTCGACGACGGCAAGTCCACCCTGGTGGGACGACTGCTCTACGACACCAAGTCCGTACTCGCCGACCAGATCGACGCCGTCACCCGCGCGTCGGTCGACCGCGGCCTCGACACCCCCGACCTCTCGCTGCTCGTCGACGGCCTTCGCGCCGAGCGTGAGCAGGGCATCACCATCGACGTGGCGTACCGCTACTTCGCGACGCCGAAGCGCAGCTTCGTCCTCGCGGACACCCCGGGTCACGTCCAGTACACCCGCAACACGGTGTCGGGTGCGTCCACCGCGCAGCTCGTCGTCCTGCTCGTCGACGCGCGCAAGGGTGTCGTCTCGCAGACCCGCAAGCACGCCGCCGTGCTGGCCCTGCTCGGTGTGCCGAAGCTCGTCCTCGCGGTCAACAAGATCGACCTCGTCGAGGATCCCGCCTCGGTGTTCGCGCAGATCTCCGCCGAGTTCGGGGAACTGACGAGTTCGCTCGGCTGGGCACCCGAGGACGTGCAGGAGATCCCGGTCTCCGCGCTGCACGGCGACAACGTGGCCGTGCGCAGCGAGAGCACCCCCTACTACGACGGCCCGACGCTCATCGAGCACCTCGAGTCGGTTCCCGTCGACGCCGATGTGCACGGCCGGCACGAGACCGGTCTGCGCTTCCCGGTGCAGTACGTGATCCGTCCCCGCACCGCCGAGTTCCCCGACTACCGCGGCTACGCCGGTCAGGTCGCGGCAGGGTCCGTGCGCCCCGGTGACGAGGTCGTCGTGCTGCCGTCCGGTGTCCGCACCACCGTCGAGCGCATCGACAGTGCCGACGGCGCATTCGATGTCGCGCACGCCGGCCGGTCGGTGACCCTCGTGCTCGCCGACGACGTCGACGTCTCCCGCGGCGACATCATCGCCACCCCGGAGGCGGCACCCGAGCCGCTGTCGGAGTTCGAGGCCACCGTGTGCTGGCTCGCCGAGAAGCCGTTGCGCCCGGGCGCCCGGTTGCTGCTCAAGCACGGCACCCGCATCACGCAGGCCATCGTCGGGACGATCGACGAGCGGTTCGACGAGCAGGATCTCTCCTCCGTCCCGAGCCCGGAGAGCATCGAGCTCAACGAGATCGCGCGCATCACGGTGCGTGTGGCCGAGCCGATCGCCGCGGACGACTACCGCATCAACCGCCGCAGCGGCAGCTTCCTGCTGATCGATCCGGCCGGGGGCAACACCCTCGCCGCGGGTCTCGTGGGCGACGGACTCGCCGACATCGAGCTCGGGGACCGCGTCCCGGCATGATGCCGCTCGTCGCCGTCGCGCACGGCAGTCGCGACCCGCGTTCGGCGCAGGCCGTGGCTGCCGCGCTCGACACCGTCCGGGCCGAGAACCCCGGTCTGGACGTGCGACTCGCGTTCCTCGACCTGAACACCCCGTCGGTCGGTCAGGCTCTCGACGCGCTCGCCGCGGACGGGCACCGGCAGGTCGCGGTGGTGCCGCTGCTGCTCGGCAGCGCCTTCCACGCGCGGGTCGATCTGCCGGCCCTGTTGCACGAAGCGCAGAAACGTCATCCGCTGCTCGAGGTGCTGTGCTCGCCGATCCTCGGCGACGACGATCTCCTCGTCGACGCGGCTCGCGATCTCATCACGGCCACGGGGGTGTCGGCCGACGATCCGTCCGTCGGTATCGCAGTGTGCGCGGTGGGATCGCGACGCCCCGAAGCGAACCGGGCGACCGGGCTGGTCGTGCCCCGCATTCTCGTCGGCACGGCGTGGACGCAGGCCGCGGCGTGCTTCGCCACGACCGGTCCGTCCGTGGGGACGACCCTCGCCGACCTCACCTCCCGCGGTGCCCGCACCGTCGTGCTGACACCGTGGATCCTCGCCCCCGGACTGCTGTGGGACCGTGCCTGCGCCGAGGCCGACAGCCTCGGGCACGTGCGGGTCGCGCAGACCCTCACCCGGCACGATGCCGTCGCGCGGGTGATCACCGAGCGCTACACCGAGGCCGTGCACCGGCGGCGCGGACTGCGCGTGGCCTGAGTCACTTCCGGATCTCCACCCGAGTTCACGCACGATTTGCATTCCTCCGCTACAACGGAGTCACGGTCGTCGTCCGACGACATCGGTGATCCGGGAGGGCCTCACGTGCAGAACGAACTTCGGCGCTACATCGATCGGCTCCGCACGGAGGGCTATTCGGTGCGCGACGACCACGGTGAGGACCCCGATCTGATCGACATCGAGGGCCGGGCCGTCGACACCTGGCGGGAGAACTATCCGTACGACACCCGGATGGACCGCGCCACCTACGAGGTCGAGAAGTATCTCCTGCAGATCGAACTGCTGAAGTTCCAGTCGTGGGCCAAGGACAACGGCTCCAAGCACATCATCGTGTTCGAAGGTCGCGACGCCGCCGGCAAGGGCGGCACGATCAAGCGGTTCCAGGAGTACATCAACGTCCGGCACGCCCGGACCGTCGCGCTGAACAAGCCGTCCGACCGTGAGCAGGGCCAGTGGTATATGCAGCGCTACATCCAGCACTTCCCCACCGCCGGTGAGCTCGTACTGTTCGACCGCTCCTGGTACAACCGAGCCGGCGTCGAACGGGTCATGGGTTTCTGCAGCGACGACGAGTACGAACGTTTCATGGAGCACGTCCCGTTGTTCGAGAAGCTCGTCGTGGACGCCGGCATCACCCTGACGAAGTTCTGGTTCTCCGTCACCCGGAGGGAGCAGCGCACGCGCTTCGCCATCCGCCAGCTCGATCCGGTGCGGCGGTGGAAGCTGTCGGAGATGGACCTCGAATCGCTCGACAAGTGGGACCAGTACACCGACGCGAAGGAAGAGATGTTCCGGCGCACCGACACCGACTGGGCGCCGTGGACGACCATCAAGTCCAACGACAAGAAGCGGGCCCGGGTCAACGCGATGCGGTTCTTCCTCAACCAGTTCGAGTACGACGACAAGGACCGTCAGATCGTCTTCCCGGCCGACCCGAGGATCGTGCAGCGCGGCAAGGACGCCGTCGGCGACTAGCTGCCGGGAGGTCGTGCTCCGGGCGTGCCGAGGTGCGCAGGACTGGCGCCCAGACTGCGATCCGTACCACACTGGATGGTGACGCGAGGAGGCAGCATGGGCACAGCCAATGTCGGTCACGGAATCGTTGTCGGCATCGACGGATCGGACAGCGCACTCGATGCGGCCCGGTGGGCCGCCTGCGTCGCCCGACGTCTCGGCGAACCGATCGACCTGGTCCACGTTCATCCCCCCACCTCCGGCGACGGGACCGACCCGTCGGAGGAAGCCGTTCTGACCGCCGCGGAAGCGGCAGTTCGGGGCGCGGTCGACCGGGTCGAGGTCCGGCGGTCCACTCCGTCGGGCAAGCCGGATCGAGTGCTCACCGACCTGTCGCGCGAGGCACGGATGATCGTCCTCGGTCACACGACCACCACGGAGTGGGAGTCGATGATCCGGCGCTCCGACGTCGTGTCGGTGGCCAACCACGCGGAATGCCCGGTGGTGACGTGGCGCAGCCGCGACGGATTTCAACCGCCCGACGGGCGCCCGGTCGTCGTCGGAGTGGACGGCACCGAGGTCAGCGAGTTCGCCGTCGAGCATGCGTTCGCGACCGCCGCGGCGCTCGAGGCACCGCTCGTCGCGATCCACACCTGGACGGAGCAGTCCACGCTCACCTACGGCGAGGGGTCACGGTTCACGGACTGGACGGCCTACGTCGAGCACCGGAGGGAGGAGATGAAGTCGCATACCTCCGGGCACACCGAACGGTTCCCCGACGTCGCGGTCTCCTACCGGGTCGAGCGGGGCAAGCCCGACATCGTCCTGCTCGAGGAATCCAAGAGTGCCCAGCTCGTGGTGGTCGGCAGCCACGGCCGGAGCCCGCTGGCCGCTGCGGTGGTCGGCTCGAGCAGTCAGGGACTCATCCACCACAGTTGCTGTCCGGTCATGATCTGCCGGGCCCACCAACGATCGGAAAGCGAGGCCCACTGAGCCGACCCGCGTGACCCTCGAGTCCCCCGCTCGGTTACTGCGCGGCGGTACCGAGCGGGGCGGTCTCCGACGCGGCCGGAGCGTGCGCGTAGACGGTGTCGCCCGCGACGAGCCCCAGGTCGCGGGTTTCGCCGCGGGTGATCTGCGTCGTGAACTGCTCACCCGTCGCGTCGTTGCGCAGTTCGACGCGCACCTCGAAGCCCAGCCGGACCACACGCTCGACGGTCGCCCGCGTGACACCGACCGAGCCGCCGGAGGTGTCGGAGAGCGCAGGTTGCCGGGCGAGCCGGATGTCGTGCGGCCGCACCAGCACGCCGTTGAGCTTGGACACCGTCCCGAGGAACGACATCACGAAGCTGTTCGCCGGGCGATCGTAGAGTTCCTCCGGCGTTCCGACCTGTTCGATACGTCCGGCATTCATCACCGCGATGCGGTCGGCGACGTCGAGCGCCTCCTCCTGGTCGTGCGTGACGAGCACGGTGGTCACGTGCACCTCGTCGTGCAGGCGGCGCAGCCAGGTCCGCAGGTCGGCGCGCACCTTCGCGTCCAGGGCACCGAACGGCTCGTCGAGCAGCAGCACCTGCGGGTCGACGGCGAGAGCACGGGCGAGCGCCATACGCTGACGCTGGCCACCGGACAACTGGGCCGGATAGCGTCGCTGGAACCCGCCGAGCCCGACGATCTCGAGCAGGTCGTCGACCCGCTTCGTGATCTCGGCCTTGGGCCGCTTGCGGATCTTGAGTCCGAAGGCGACGTTCTCGCGCACGGTCATGTGCTTGAACGCGGCGTAGTGCTGGAAGACGAAACCGATGTCGCGCTTCTGCGGGGTGACGCCGGTGACGTCCTTACCGGCAATGTGGACGGTGCCCGCGTCGAGGGTCTCGAGACCGGCGATCGAACGCAGCAGCGTCGACTTGCCCGAACCCGAGGGTCCGAGCAGGGCGGTGAGCGAGCCGGACGGGATGTCGATGTCGACGTCGGCGAGTGCGGCGAAATCTCCGTAGTTCTTGCGCGCCCCGGTAACAGTGATCATTCGGTGGTCCTCTTCCGGTCGAGCAGGGTCATCAGCAGCAGGACGATCACGGCGATGGCCATGAGCAGGGTCGCGGCGCTGTAGGCGCCGAAGGTGTTGTGGTCGTCGATGTACCGGGCGTGCACGAGCAGCGTCAGGGTCTGGGAGACGCCGGGGAAGCCGGACGAGACCATGATGACGGCGCCGAACTCGCCGAGGGCCCGCGCGACGGTGAGGACGATGCCGTAGGTCAGGCCCCAGCAGATCGCCGGCAACGTGATCCGCCAGAAGGTCTGCCAGGTGTTCGCGCCGAGGGTCGCGGCGGCCTGCTCCTGCTCCTCACCGATCTCGCGCAGCACCGGTTCGACCTCGCGCACGACGAACGGCAGCGTCACGAAGATCGTCGCGAGCACCATGCCCGGCAGGCCGAAGATCACCTTGAAGCCGAGATCCTCGACGGCACCGAACCAGCCGTTGGCGCCCCACAACATGATCAGGGCGACACCCACGACGATCGGCGAGACCGCGAAGGGCAGGTCGACGACGGCCTGCAACAGTCCCCTCCCCGGGAATCTGCCGCGGACGAGCGCCAGCGCGACGACGATGCCGAAGATCACGTTCACGGGCACGACGATCGCGACGATGAGCAGCGACAAGTTCAGCGCCGAGATCGCCGCCGGGGTGCTGATCGACTCGGCGAACGCCACGATGCCGTTCTCGAAGGTGCGGTAGAGGATCACCCCGATCGGGACGAGCAACAGTACGAACAGGTAGGCGAGCGCGACGAAGCGCAGCGACAGTCGGGATGCGAGGGACGGTTTCACCGGTCGTCCTCCTCTCGGCGCAGCCCTCGATTCGCGACCAGGCGCAGGACGAACAGCACGACGAAGGCGATCACCAGCAGCGCGACGGAGACCGCGGCGGCGTTGACCGGCCGGTCGATCTCGATCTGCTGCTGGATGTACTGCGACGCGACCTGGGTCTTGTACGGGATGTTGCCGCCGATGAGCACGATCGAGCCGTACTCACCGATGGCGCGGGCGAATGCCAGGCCGGTGCCGCCGAGGACCGCAGGCGCAAGCACGGGCAGCACGACCGTGCGGAAGATCGTGAAGTTGCCGGCGCCGAGCGAGGCGGCGGCCTCCTCGACCTCACGGTCGGCCTCGATGAGCACCGGCTGCACCGAGCGCACCACGAACGGCAGCGTGACGAACGCCAGCGCCACCACCAGTCCCGGCTCGGTCGCGTTGAGCTGCACACCGATCGGGCTCTGCGGCCCGTACAGCGAGAGCAGCACGATGCTCGCGACGATCGTCGGTAGCGCGAAGGGCAGGTCGATCAGGGCATTGACGAACTTCTTGCCCGGAAACTCGTCGCGGACGAGCACCCAGGCGATCACCGTGCCCATCACCGCGTTGATCGCCGCGACGACCAGCGAGACGACGACGGTGATCCGTAGGGTCGCCAGGGCGGCCGGAGCGGTGATCGCATCGACGAACGTCCCGAGACCGTCCGAGACGGAGTGGAAGGCCAGGGCCGCGAGGGGAAGCAGGACGATCAAGCTCAACCACAGTGTGGCGATGCCGATACCGAGGGGCCCGACGGCGCCGGTGAACATCCGGCGTTGTGGTCGGGCGGGGGCCGTGGCGGACGGCCGGCGACGCGAACCCGCCGGGGCGGGAGACGAACCTCCCGACCCGGCGGTGTGTTCCGAAACGGTCACGCGCGTGCTCTACTTCGTTGCGTTGTCGTAGATCACCGCGATGGTGCCGGTGCTGTCGGCGAACAGCTCCTCGTTCACGGTCTCCCAACCGCCGAGATCGGCGACGGTCCACAGCTTCTCCGGCTGCGGGAACTCATCGGCGAATTCCTCGGCGGCGGTCGGATCGACGGGACGGAAACCGGCTTCGGCCCACAGGCGCTGGGCCTCGGGGGTGTACAGGAAGTCGTTGAACGCCTGCGCGACCTCGACGTCCTTCGCGTTCTTCAGTACCGCCGCAGGGTTCTCGATCTTGAAGGTGACGGGCGGGGTGACGTGCTCGACGGGGTCGCCGTTGCGCTCGATGAACAGTGCCTCGTTCTCGTAGCTCAGCAGCACGTCGCCGGTGCCCTGCAGGAAGGTCTCGGTGGCCTCGCGACCGGACTTCGGCTGCACCTTCACATGGTCGGTGACCAGTGCGGTGACGTAGTCGATGCCGGCCTGCGGGTCGGCGCCGCCGTTGCTCTTCGCGGCGTACGGCGCAAGCAGGTTCCACTTCGCCGAACCCGAGCTGAACGGGTTGGGGGTGACGACCTCGACATCCGGCCGGAGCAGGTCGTCCCAGTCCCGGATGTTCTTCGGGTTGCCCTCACGGACGACGATGGTCACGACCGATCCGAACGGTATCCCGTTGTAGGCGTTGTCGTTCCAGTTCTCGTCGACGAGTCCCGCGTCGACGAGACGGGTGATGTCGGGCTCGACGGAGAAGTTCACGAAGTTCGCCTCGGCGCCGTCGCGCACCTTGCGGGACTGGTCTCCGGAGGCGCCGTAGGACTGCTGGAAGACGACGCCCTCGCCTTCCTCGGTCTCCTGGAAGGCGGGGATCAGCGAGTCGAATCCGACCTTGGGCACGGCGTAGGCGTAGAGGTTGACCGTGCCGCCGGATCCGTCGCCGCCGCTCTCGGCTCCGACGGTGTCGCTCGAACCACCGGAGCAGGCGGTGAGGGAGAGTGCGGTGACCGCGGCGAACGCCGCGACAACGAACCTGGAACGTTTCATGACGAGCCTCCTGAGGGGCTGTTTCGAGGGGGGATGAACGCGACCGGCACCGGACGAGGAGCTGCCGGAATCGGACCGGCCGGGATTCGCGAGGATGCGGCACCGACGGACGAGAGGATCCGGAAGACGGGGACCGCGGAGAGAAGGAGGATTCAGCGACAACAGTCGATGTCGGCGACCGATGGCATGCCCACAGCGATCAACGCCAACTCGTGGCGGAGGCGGGGCAGAGTGGTCGCGGACACGCGGCAGAGATTAGCAGAGGTCGAGGGTCGACCGAAATCGACGATTCGGACACCGGACGTCGAGCACCGAACCGGATGCGTGAGCGGCGTGCTCACATGGAGACGAGCCATGCGACGACGACGATGATCAGCAGCGCGATCAGCGCCAGGGTTACGCGCGAACGCGGCATGTCAGCAATCCTCCGTCGTCGTGGCGGGCGAGTCCGTCTCTCCGCGGCCGAGCAGTCCGAAGACACCGGCCATCGCCCGATCGAGCAGCCATGCGACCCCTGAGCAGGCCGGCACCAGCACTGCGAGCACCAGGGCCACCTGGGGGACGAAGGACAGGCCCGCGAGCCACAGCTCGAAGCCGTCCCACCACGAAGCCACCCGATCCATTGCCTACACCCTAGTAGGTTCGGCAACCGCGCTGCGATCCGCCCGGCCCGCGGTGATCATGGAGGGATGGACCACTACCACTCCTCCTCACCGCTGTCGGGGGCACCCTTCCGACGGAGTCCGTTCCCGCCGATCGACGACTACGCATTCCTCTCGGATTGCGAGAGCACCTGCCTGATCGCACGTGACGGCACCGTGGAGTGGATGTGCGTGCCCCGTCCGGACTCGCCGAGTGTGTTCGGGTCGCTGCTGGACCGCAGCGCGGGACATTTCCGGTTGTCGCCGCACGACCGCACCGTTCCTGCGGCACGCCGGTACCTGCCGGGCGGTCTGGTGCTCGAGACGACCTGGCAGACCGACACGGGTTGGATGATCGTGCGGGACGCGCTGGTCATGTCACCCTGGTACGACGTCGAGGAACGCTCCACCACGCATCGCCGGACCCCGTCCGACTGGGAGGCCGAGCACATGCTGTTGCGCACGGTGCGCTGCGTGAACGGGACGGTCGACCTGTACGTCAGCTGCGAACCCGCCTTCGACTACCACCGCGGCCGCACCGAATGGAGCTATACCGGCAAGGTCTACGAGGAGACCACCGCGGTGTGCCGGAACGCGCCGGACGAACATCCGACGCTGCGCATGACGACGGATCTGCGCCTCGGAATCGAGGACCGCGAGGTCCGCGCGCGACGTCGACTCCACAAGGGCGACACGGCCTTCGTCGCATTGTCGTGGTCGGACTGCCCGATGCCGCACACCTTCGACGAGGCCGCCGTCAAGATGACCGCCACCCAGGACTACTGGCGCGAGTGGATCACGACGGGCCGCTTCCCGGATCACCCGTGGCGCACCTACCTGCAGAGCAGCGCTCTGACGCTCAAGGGACTGACCTACAGCCCGACCGGGGCGCTGCTCGCAGCGTCGACGACCTCACTCCCCGAAACACCTGGCGGAGAACGTAACTGGGACTACCGTTACGCGTGGGTACGCGATTCGACCTTCGCACTGTGGGGTCTGTACACCCTCGGGTTCGACCGGGAGGCCGACGACTTCTTCTCGTTCATCCTCGACGTCTCGCGCGACGCGGACGGCGTCCGCTATCCGCTCCAGGTGATGTACGGGGTGGGCGGTGAGCGCGAGTTGCCGGAGTCGACCCTCGATCATCTGAGCGGCTACGACGGCGCCACCCCGGTCCGCATCGGCAACGACGCCTATCACCAACAGCAACACGACATCTGGGGCACACTGCTCGACTCGGTGTACCTGCACGTCAAGTCCCGCGGGCACTTCCCCCAGACGTTGTTGCACACCCTGCGCCGGCAGGTCGAGGAGGCAGCGGCCAACTGGCGCAAGCCCGATCGCGGCATCTGGGAGGTGCGCGGCGAACCCCAGCACTTCGTGTCGTCGAAGGTCATGTGCTGGGTGGCACTCGATCGCGGCGCGAAACTCGCCGAACTGCAGGGTCGTCCCGACTACGCCCGGAAGTGGGCGGCGATGGCCGACGAGATCAAGGCCGACGTCCTCGAACACGGCGTCGACGAACGCGGCGTCTTCACCCAGCGGTACGGCCACCCGTCACTCGACGCGTCGGCTCTGCTGATCCCCTTGTTGCGCTTCCTGCCCGCGGACGACCCCCGGGTGCGGGCCACGGTGCTGGCGATCGCCGACGAACTCACCGAGGACGGGCTGGTGCTGCGCTACCGGGTGGAGACCACCGACGACGGGCTCGCGGGCAAGGAGGGCTCGTTCACCATCTGCTCGTTCTGGCTGGTCTCGGCGCTCGTCGAGATCGGCGAGGTCGAGCGGGCCGCCGCACTGTGCCAGCGCCTGCTCGACTACGCGAGCCCCCTGAAGCTCTATGCCGAGGAGATCGACACCGAGAGCGGACGTCATCTGGGGAACTTCCCGCAGGCGTTCACCCACCTGGCGCTCATCAATGCCGTCGTCCATGTCATCCGCGCAGAGCGGGAGATCGGAGCGGGCAACTTCCGGCCCGCGCATCTCGGACCGTGAGCCGGTCTCAGGCGACTCAGCGCCACCGCATCCGGGGAGACGTCGGTCTGCCACGGATAGAGGCCGCGCTCGTCGCCGTACGAGCCGGCGCTGTAGTACGCGACGGGCTGCACCCCGAGTTCGACGAGAGCGTCGAGCCATTGGCTGGAGGTCGCGACGATCCGCTCGGGTGTGCCCTCGATCGTCGTCGTGCCGTAGGAGTGCTCAACGGTGACGGTCTCGCCGCCGGCGGTCGCGGTGTCATCGGTGTCCGACGAACACGCCACGAGGGTCGGGGCGACGAACAGTACGAGCGCTACCGCGGAGAGAACAACTCGGCGCATGGGCGACCTCCACTTCAGGCGAGGCTCACCTCAGCTCGAATGTGGACGTCCGTGTGCCGGCGCAGTGCTCAACGGAAGCGGGACAGCAGGGTCTCCGCCTGTTCGGCGATACCCCGGATCACCTCGCCCGCGGGTCGCTCGGAGCGCACCAGACCGGCGGCCTCCCCCGCGTAGACCACCCCGCTGTCGGGATCGTCACCGGTGTACGCCGCGGCGAGGGTGTCCTCGTCGGCGCCCCGGCCGTGCCACTCCTCGGTGAACGCATTGCGCAGGGCGCGTCCGCCCCAGCGCGCCGGCCACGGCTGGTGCCGGGCCTTGTCGAAGACGTCGGTGTAGACGGTGTCGGCGCTGCCGGCCTCCACGAGCCGGCCACGGGCGTAGTCGGGGCCGACGGTCTCCGGGCTGGCGAGCAGCGCCGTCCCGACCAGGGCGCCCTGCCCACCGGCTGCGAGCACCGCTGCCAGACCGCGACCCGTGGCGATGCCACCTGCAGCGAGCACGGGCAGCGACGTCGACTCGAGCACCTCCTGCAGCAACGGGAGGGTACCGATCCGGCCCGTGTGCCCACCGGCCTCATGGCCCTGCGCGATCACCGCGTCGACACCCGCTGCCTCGACCACGCGCAGATCGTCGACCGTGTTGATCTGCGAGAGGACGACGGCCCCAGCCTCGTGGACGCGCTCGATGTAGGGAGCGGGATCGCCGAACGAGAGCGTGACCAGTTGCGGGCGGTGCTCGAGCACCGCGGTGAGGAGGCTGTCGTCGTCGGCAAGCGCCCAGGTCATCAGACCGAATCCCACGGCCCCACCACCGATCTCGCGGGCGGTGCGCACCTCGCCCTCGATCCACTCGGCGGTGTTGTACCGGGCGGCACCGATCAGGCCGAGTCCGCCGGCCCGCGTCACCTCGCCGGCGAGCCGCCCACCGGCCCGGCCACCCATGGGCGCACCCAGCAGAGGAACGGAGATTCCGAGTTCACGGGTGAGCCAGGTGTCGAGCACGCGAATCCTTCCGGTGGGCGTCGCAGCAGGAGCGACTACTTCTTCGGCTTGTCGGACGAGGCCTCGGACGACAACGCGGCGACGAACGCCTCCTGCGGAACGTCGACGCGGCCGATGGTCTTCATCCGCTTCTTGCCTTCCTTCTGCTTCTCGAGCAGCTTGCGCTTACGGCTGATGTCGCCGCCGTAGCACTTGGCGAGAACGTCCTTGCGGATCGCCCGGATGTTCTCGCGGGCGATGATGTTCGAGCCGATCGCGGCCTGGACGGGCACCTCGAACTGCTGCCGCGGGATGAGTTCCTTGAGCTTGGTCGTCATCTTGTTGCCGTAGGCGGCCGCGGCGTCCTTGTGGACGATCGCGCTGAATGCGTCGACGGCCTCGCCCTGCAACAGGATGTCGACCTTGACCAGCGCGGCCTCCTGCTCTCCGGCCTCCTCGTAGTCCATCGAGGCGTAGCCGCGGGTGCGCGACTTCAGCGAGTCGAAGAAGTCGAAGATGATCTCGGCCATCGGCAGCGTGTACCGCAGCTCGACGCGGGTCTCGGACAGGTAGTCCATACCGCCGAGCTCACCGCGCCGCGACTGGCACAGCTCCATGATCGAACCGATGAACTCGCTCGGCGCGATGATGGTGCACTTGACGATCGGTTCGTAGATCTCGCGAGCCTTGCCCTCGGGCCAGTCGGACGGGTTCGTCACGACGACTTCCTGGCCGCCTTCGAGCACGACGCGATAGACGACGTTGGGAGCCGTGGAGATCAGGTCGAGGCCGAACTCGCGCTCGAGGCGCTCGCGGGTGATCTCCATGTGCAGCAGACCGAGGAAGCCGCAGCGGAAACCGAACCCGAGAGCGACGGACGTCTCGGGCTCGTAGGTGAGCGCGGCGTCGTTGAGCTGGAGCTTGTCGAGCGCGTCGCGCAGCACCGGGTAGTCGGAGCCGTCGACCGGGTACAGACCGGAGTAGACCATCGGGCGCGGTTCGCGGTAGCCGGTGAGCGGCTCCTCCGCACCGTGGCGGGCGGTGGTGACGGTGTCGCCGACCTTCGACTGGCGCACGTCCTTCACGCCGGTGATGAGATAGCCCACCTCGCCGACGCCGAGACCGGCGGTGGCCTTGGGTTCGGGCGAGACGATGCCGACCTCGAGCAGTTCGTGGGTCGTGCCCGTCGACATCATCTTGATCTTCTCGCGGGGCACGATCTTGCCGTCGACCACACGCACGTACGTCACGACGCCGCGGTAGGTGTCGTAGACGGAGTCGAAGATCATGGCGCGGGCGGGCGCGTCGGCGTCACCGACCGGCGGCGGCACCTGGCGGATCACGGCGTCGATGAGTTCGGGGACGCCCTCGCCGGTCTTGCCGGAGACCCGGAGCACGTCGGACGGCTCACAGCCGATGATGTTCGCGATCTCACCGGCATAGCGGTCGGGATCGGCCGCGGGCAGGTCGATCTTGTTGAGGACCGGGATGATCGTCAGGTCCTTGTCGAGCGCAAGGTAGAGATTGGCGAGGGTCTGCGCCTCGATGCCCTGCGCGGCGTCGACGAGCAGGACCGCGCCCTCGCACGCCTCGAGCGCGCGGGAGACCTCGTAGGTGAAGTCGACGTGGCCCGGGGTGTCGATCAGGTGCATCACATAGTCTTCGCCGTCGAGCTTCCACGGCAGACGTACGTTCTGCGCCTTGATCGTGATGCCACGCTCGCGCTCGATGTCCATGCGGTCGAGGTACTGGGCGCGCATCTGCCGCTCCTCGACCACCCCGGTGAGCTGCAGCATCCGGTCCGCGAGCGTCGACTTTCCGTGGTCGATGTGCGCGATGATGCAGAAGTTCCGGATCTTTGCGGGGTCCGTGAACGTGGTGTCGGCGAAGGTGCTGATGTCGTGCTCCTGACTCGGACTGGCAGCGGCCAGCAGACCGCGGTCACCCTGCAGAATATCCAAGTCGGGCGGCGGCCGGGATTTCGCCCGGGTCAGGTCCGGTTAAGCTCGGTTCCCGTGGCCGGTACATGGAAGAAGTTGGGCAGGCAGCTGGGGCGTCTCGCCGTCGACCAGGGTCCGAAGATCTACCAGCAGTTGCAGCAGTCCGGGGCGCTCGACAAGGCGCGCGCCGCGTTGAACGCGGCCGGCCGGACCGGCGCAGCGAGCGGAACCTCGGGGAGCGGTACCACTGCGGCACCGAAGCCCGGCGCGTCCGGGACCACGGCGCCGAAGCCAGGTGCCGCGAAGACCCAGTCCGGCACGAAGCGTCCGGCCCCCGGTCGCCCGGTGGCGTCGCGCACCACGCCCACGGCGCAGCGTGCCCGCCGCCTCGAGTACTCCCCCGACCTCGACGGTCGCGCCGATCCGGGTGAGATCGTGTGGACCTGGGTGGCCTATGAAGAAGATCCGACGGAGGGCAAGGACCGCCCGGTGCTCGTCGTGGGCCGCGACGACAGGACGCTGCTCGGGCTGATGCTCTCGTCGAACTCCGACCGCGACGGTCACCGCGACTGGCTCGGAATCGGCTCCGGACCGTGGGACGCGGAGAACCGCCCGAGCTGGGTGCGCCTCGATCGCGTGCTCGACGTCCCCGAGGACGGCATCCGCCGCGAAGGCGCGATCCTCCCCCGCGCACGATTCGATCAGGTCGCGACCCGGCTCCGTACCGATTTCGGCTGGAGCTGAATCGGGCCGCGCCCTGACCGCAGGCCCTCAGGAGGCCCGGAGCCCGTACCGCCGCCCGAAGAGGAAGGTGTAGACGAGCGCTCCGAGCGCTCCGCCGATGAGCGGGAACACGATGAATGCCCACAGCTGCCCGAGCGCACCGTCCTGGTAGAAGGCGACGGCGAGGCTACGGGCGGGATTGACCGACGTGTTGTCGATCGGGATCGAGATCAGGTGGATCACCGCGAGAGTGAAGCCGATGGCGATGCCGGCGATCGGCGCGTCGGCCACCTGATCGGTCGCACCCAGCACCACGAAGACGAGCACGGCCGTGAGCAGGACCTCGACGACGATCATCGCGCCGATGCCGTAGCCGTTCTCGAGCACGCCGCCGAGCGGACCGTGCACCGCCGAGGGGCTGTGCGCGCCCCAGCCGTTCGCCCCGAGGCCGTCGGCGGCACGGTCGTAGCTCGGCAACGACGACGCCACCGCGTAGAGCGTCAGACCGGCGACCAGACCGCCGACGACCTGCGCGATCCAGTAACCCACGGCGCGCACCGGCGTCACGTGACCGACGATGAGCTGCCCGAGCGTCACCGCCGGGTTCACGTGACACCCGGAGATCGGGCCGATGGTGTACACGAGGAACAGCAGGGTCAGGCCGAACGCCAGTGCGACGCCGAGCTGACCGACATAGGTTCCGGCGAACACCGCGGTACCCACCGCGGAGAACACCAGGAGGAAGGTTCCGATCGCCTCCGCCACGTACTTCCGCAGGTCGGAGAACTCACCGGGGTCTCTGATTTCCAGGGAGGTCTGGCGTGCGAGATCTTCGTCGATTCGGGACTCGGGATCGCGTGGGGGTTCCATGGGTCACCTCGATGTTCGCGGTCCCGCTCGCAGGCGGAACCTGGTGGTAGAACACTTCGAGTCGATGCACCGCAGCCGCGAACTCGTCGTTCGCGCTGTGAGGGAGATTACGCATGCGCCGTGACCTCGACAACGACATCGTGCACCGTGGCGTGTCCGCCCATGTAGATGCCCTCCCGCGGCGGCACGCAACAACAACAGTCAGGTGCGCGTAGTCCTGGCCGAAACGATCAGGCCGGTGAGAAGGGTGATTCGACCGCCGGTTTGGGCTTTGCGATCCGTTCTTGGTAACCTTGTCCATCGGTGCTCAGATGCACCCAGAGCTTTCCTACCAGCTACCAGCAAGACGACAGGATTTTACGCGTGGCCAACATCAAGTCCCAGGTGAAGCGGATTCGCACCAACGAGCGCAACCGACTCCGGAATCAGTCGGTGAAGTCGTCGCTTCGTACGGCGATCCGTTCGTTCCGCGAGGCTGCGGCCGCTGGCGACAAGGACAAGGTCAACGAGCTCCTCGTCGCCACGAGCCGTCAGCTCGACAAGGCTGCCAGCAAGGGTGTCATCCACCCCAACCAGGCTGCCAACAAGAAGTCTGCTCTCGCGAAGCTTGCCAACAAGCTCTGAGTTCATCGCTCCGAGGTAGTAGACGCAGGCTCTGCTTCACGAAGGCCGTCCCCCCGCCGGGGACGGCCTTCGTGGCGTTGAACGACGGAAATGATGCCGCCCGCCCGGAATCGGCCGCGGGCACGAGCACGGGCACGGGCACGGGCACGGCGGAGAAGCCTCAGGCCGCCAGCTCGGAGATGACCCGCACGGCGTGCTCGAGAGCGTAGTCCGGATCGGCCGCGGCTCCCTTGACGTCGGCGTTGAGCGCAGCGACCACCGTGAGTGCGGTCCCGATCGACGCCGGCGCCCACGTGCGCGCCTGCGCCTGCGCCTTCTTCACCTTCCACGGCGGCATACCCAGCGACGACGCGAGGGAGAACGGGTCGCCGCGACCGGCCGAGCCGACCCGGGCGATCGTGTGCACGGCGTCGGCGAGAGCATCGGCGAGCAGCACGTGGGCGACACCGCGGTGCATCGCCCACCGTAGCGCTTCGAGCGCACCGGCCGTATCGCCGGCCACGGCCTTCTCGGCTACGTCGAATCCCGACACCTCGGCCTTGCCCGAGTAGTAGCGTCGCACGGCCGCAGCATCGATCTTGCCGCCGGTGTCGGCCACGAGCTGGCTGCACGCCGCAGCGAGTTCGCGCAGGTCGGAACCCACCGCCTCGATGACGAGCTGTTCGACATCGCCCGAGACTCGCACCCCCGCGGCCTGGAACTCCTTGTGGACGAACGTCCGCACCCACGCCGCCTTCTCCCCCGCCTTCGCGGGAGCGGCACACATGTGCTCCTCGGCGCCGCACTTGCGCAGCGCGGGCACCATCGCCTTGGTGCGTCCCCCGCCGCTGTGGAGGATCACCAGTGTCACGCCCGGAGGCGGATCGCCCGCGACCTCGAGGATCAGCGCCGCGGCGTCCTTCCCGGCGTCGGCGGTGGATTCGAGGATCACGATGCGTTCTTCCGCGAACAGCGACGGACTCAGCAGCTCGGCGAGTTCGGGTACGCCCGCGTCGCCGGCGCGGAGCCGGGAGACGGGGAGATCGCCGGGAGTTTCGCTGCGCGTGCGGACATCGGACACGATCTTCGCTACGGCACGGTCGACGAGCAGTTCTTCCTCACCGAGGATCAGATGCAGGGACGCGTCGCTCACGGTTCGATCGTGCCACGCACGTCCGACACCACCGCGAGCGCCCCGGAGGCGGCACGGAGCACTGCAACGTCGCCGTGCAGGTCGGTCCGCAGGACCCGCGCCCCGATTCCGGTCAGGGTGGAGACGATCTCGGGATGGGGATGCCCGAACAGGTTGTCTCGCCCGGCGCTGACGAGGGCGACGCTCGGCCGCACAGCGGTGAGGAAGCGTGCGGGTGTGGTGCGCGAGCCGTGGTGCGGCACCTTCAACACGTCCGCACGCACGTCGGTGCCCGACCGCACGAGTGCGTCGAGCGCGGCCTCCTCCGCGTCTCCCGGCAACAGGACCCGGCCCACGACGGTGTCGACCGCCAGGACGAGCGAGTTGTCGTTCTCGGAACCGCCTGTCCGTCGCCCGGCCGGGCCCAGCACCCGGATGTCGAGATCGCCCGCACGCAGGGTCGCACCGGCACCCACTTCCCGCACCACGACACCGACCCCGGTCGCCGCGTCGAGCACACCCGCCGCGTCGTCACCGGCAGCACCCGGCCCGACCACGACCATCTCGACCGAGCGCCCGGTGAGGACACCGCGGATCCCACCCGCGTGGTCGGCGTGCAGGTGCGACACGACGAGCAGTGCGATACGGCGAATCCTCAACCGGCGCAGGCACCGATCGACGGGTTCCGGTTCGGGTCCGGTGTCGACGACGACCGCGCGCCCGTCCCCCGTCGCCAGCACCAGCGCATCGCCCTGACCGACATCGCATGCGACGAGTACCCATTCGGCTCCGGGCCAGCCCGGTCGCAGCATCCGCACCGGGAGCCACACCGCCGCGACGGCCACCGCAATCACGAGAGCCGTGATCCGCACCCGCCGGTGACGAGCCACCGACCACGCCACCGCGACCAGCACCGCCGCGACCACTGCCCCCACCGGCCCGTCCGGCACCTCGAGCTCGGCCGACGGCAACGATGCCGCCCGGTCGGCCACCGTGATCAGCCACCACAGGAACGGCCCGGTGCCGCGCGCGAGCACCTCCCCAACCCACGGGACGACGGAGGCGCCCACCGCGACCAGCGAACCGAGGACCGTCAGCGGCGCAAGTACCGGGGCGACGAGGACATTGGCCGCGACCGACACGACACTCACGGTCCCGCTCACCGCCGCGACGAGAGGTGCGGTCGCTACGAACGCGACCAGCGACATTGCCGCGACCTCCGCGATGGGACGCGGCCACCCGCGATCCACGAGCCGGGTCATGACAGGTGGCGCGGCGACGATCAGTGCCGCCGTCGCGGACACCGACAGCGCGAACCCGACGTCGACGGCGAGGTCGGGCAGGAGTACGAGCAGTACGCCCACCGCGGTGCACAGGGCGGGAAGTGCCTGTCGCTCACGACCCGTCACGAATGCCAGCAACCCGATCGATCCCATCGCGGCCGCGCGCACCACACTCGCCGACGGACGGACCACGACGACGAAGGCGACGAGAGCCGTCGCGGCGAGGATGGTCCCGGAACGCGGTCCGAGTCCTACCGCGCGCACGAGGAGCAGTACCGCTCCGAGGACGATGCTGACGTTGGCTCCGGACACGGCCGTCAGATGCGTCAGTCCAGCCACCCGGAAGTCCTCCCGCACCTCGTCGGTCAGCGCCGTGGTGTCGCCCACCACGAGACCGGGCAGCAGGCCGGCCCGGTCGGCGGGAAGCACCGCGGAACCCACCTGCGCGAGCCGGTCGCGTACCGTGCCAGCCCATCGCTGCCACACCGGGGGCGGGCCGACGACCATGGGTGCGTTCTCCGCGTGGAGCACCGCCACCGTGGTGCCCGGCCCGGTGTGCGGCGCCGCCCGCACGCGTGCGGTGACCGACTGCCCGGGCAGGAGATCTCCCCACGAGTCGGCCGGGGCGAGCACCACCACCGATCCCCCGGTGTCCATGGATCGCCCACCGACCGTCACGTGCTCGAGCCGGGCCGGGATGCGTACCCGGGGTGTGTCGTCGAATGCCGCAGCCCGGATGTGCCGCGGGTCGTCGGTGGGGAGGAGGACGACGCCGGCCCAGGATCCCTTCTCCGCTGCGGAGGCGATCGGGTGCTGGTCGGCGGCCCACATCCGGAGGCCGGCGGCCGGTCCGAATCCCGCGACGACGGCCAGTGCGGCGAGGAGGATCCGCGCACCTCCGCGTGGGATGCGACCGGTCGCGACGAGACGGACCGTCACGGAGCACCCGACGACGGCCGCGACCGCCACGACGATCACGATCCGCCATCCCGTGTACAAGCCCAGAAGCGTCACGGCCCACGCGGCCAGCGCGCACGGCACCAACCGGGCATCGAGAACCGTTGCGGCGTCGGACCCGTCGTTCCGTCCGGTCACACCGTCACCAGTTCACGCAGCCTCGCGAGTCGCGCCGGTCCGATCCCGTCGACCTCACCGAGTTGTTCGACGTCCGTGAACGGTCCGTTGGTATCGCGCCACGAGACGATCGCCGCTGCCGTGACGGGACCGACGCCCGGCAGCGCGTCGAGCGCAGTCTCGTCGGCGGTGTTGAGATCCACCAGCCCGCCTGCCTCCGGTGGAGCATCGCCCGGTGTCTGCGCCCCGACGATTCCACTGGCCTGCGGAACAGGTTGAGGCGGGGCGATTCCCACGACGATCTGGTCACCGTCGGCGACCCGCCTGGCCAGATTCAGGCCGATGAGGTCGGCGCCGTCGACGGCACCGCCGGCAGCGTCGAGCGCGTCGGCCACACGGGATCCCGCCGGCAGCCGCACGAGCCCGGGACGTGTCACCGCACCCACGACGCTGACGACGAAATCGGCGGAATCCGGCTGTGCCGTGTCCGTCTCCCTCGCGGCGGACGGCTCTGCCGTGTCCACGACTTCGACTCTCGGCAGCGGCGGTACCGGTTCGGGGACCGGCCGGTCGCGCCACACGACGACGAGTGCCACTGCGGCGGCGAGCACTCCGATCGCGGCGAGAGCAGCGGTTCCCCGTCGTCCCGTGTCCCATCGCGCGGCGGTCAGCCGATCGACGAATCGTTCCCGGCCGGGACCGCTGTGGAGGGGTTCGTCGCCGTCGTCCGGATCCGCCCAGGGGTGGTCGTTCGCCGACCTGTCGCCGGTCCAGGGCGGTTCCGCGGGCATCGCCGAGGAACGCGTGATCGCGCCGAGGCGGGTGCGCGCGAGATCACGGTGGTCACTGCTCGCCATGCCGCGACGCTAACCGCGGCCGCGACCGCCGGATTCGGTGTCGGCGCCGATCCGGCCGGGGTTGTGGATGACCCGCACCCCTGTGGATGAATGCCCGGATGGGGCCTCCACCGGCATCATCCGGGCCGGGAGGTGGTGTAGGTGGTCAGTCCTCGGAGACACCGGTCGCCGCGGAGGCGACGACCACACCGACCGCACCCGGCCCGACGTGCGCGCCGAGAACCGCGTCGAGTTCGGACACGACGATCTCGGTGCCTTCCGGAAGGCGCTGTGCGAGCTGATCGACGAGGCTGCGCGCCCGCTCGGGTGCCCCGCGGTGGTGCACCGCGACGAGCGGTTCGTCGCCCACATCGGTCGCGGCTCCGTCGACGAGCTTGGCCATCGCCTTGGTCATCGTGCGGGTCTTCTCCCGCAGGACGAGCTTGCCGTCGGAGATGTGCAGCACGGGCTTCATCGCGAGCGCGGTACCCAACAGCGCTGTGGCCGTGCCGATCCGGCCACCGCGACGGAGGTGGTCGAGCCGGTCGACGACGAGCAGGGTCCGGGCGGACGCCGCGACCTCCACGGCCCGCTCGTACACCCGGGCCAGGTCTTCTCCGGCCCGTGCGGCGCGCACCGCTTCGAGGACGGCGAAACCCGAACCCATGGCGGTGTTCCGCGAATCGACGAGCCGGATCCGGTCGCCCAGCGATTCGGCGGCGTGCCGGGCTGCGTCCCATGTCCCGGACAGCACCCGCGAGAGGTGCACGGCTACGACGCCGTCTCCTCCACTGTCCTCGAGCGCCTCGGTATAGGCGTCGGTCAGTTCTGCGGGAGACGGACCGGAGGTCGTCACGGTCGACAGGTCCTCCGGCAACTCGTCGACGCCCTCGCGGAGGTCGCGTCCGCCCGCGATGATGTGCAGTGGCACAACACGGATGTCGTACCGACGGACCAGTTCAGGGTCGATACAACTCGACGAATCTGTGACGACGACGACGGACACGACGCCTACCGTAGGCCCTCCACCGGGACTTCCGCATCCCGATGCACGATCCGGACCGCGTCGCCGACAGCGGCGGCGACACGGCGGTGTCCTTCCCAACCCCAGTGGATCCCGTCGGGATTGGCGTCGTCGGAGAAGACGTTCTCCCGCACCGCTTCGGCGAGATCGACGAGGGGAACCGACTTCTCGGCCGCCCAGCGGGTGATCGCGCGTGCCGCGGGGAGCCGGCCGGCATGCACCGACCGGTACTGCTCGCTGCGGTGCACCGACGGCATGGTGCCGATGACGGGCAGATCGGGGCGCATGTATGCCAATGCGTCCCTGATCGTTTCGAGGTACTCGACGCTGACCCGGGGTGGGAGCGCCACCGGTCGCCCGAGCGGTGACAGTCGCGGCTGCAACCACCCGTAGGCGTTACGCGCCGCGCGACGCAGGGCGGGCGGGCGGATGTAGCGCAGGCCCTCCCGCAGTGCGGTGGGCAGCGGGGACGGGAGGGTGTCCATCCCGCCCACGGCCAGGACGACGGCTCCGGCGTGCGGGATCGCGGCCCACACCCGCGGGTCCTGGGTCATGGCCCACCACGCGTCGCGTGTGGTCCACCCGATCCGGGCGACGAGTTCGACGTCCCATCCGAGTTCGGCCGCGACCAGGTTGGGCCAGATCTGCGGATGGTCGGCGGGCAGGCCGCCCTTCGGGCCGTAGTAGCTCAGGGAGTCACCGATCACCAGCAGGACCGGGCGCTGCAAGGCGGCGTCGGTTCCGATCGGCGTGGGTTCAGAGGACGTCATCGGGCGCCACCGTGGCCGACGCGTTCCAGACGTCGAGGCGCCAGGACGGCACCTCGCCGTATCCGCTGAGCTGCACCCAGCCGGTGTTCCCGAGACCGCCGAGGACGGACCACCGATCGACGGGCAGGTCGAGCAGGGCGGCGGTGAGTGCGGCGATCAGACCCCCGTGTGCGACCAGCACGATGGGCCGATCGCTCCAGTCCTCGTACTTGTCGAGCAGTTCGCCGACGACGGCCATGCTGCGCCGCGCGACGTCGATCCGGTTCTCGCCTCCCGGCGGTGCCCAGGTCGCGTCGGCGCGCCACGCGCTGCGCGCGCCCGGGGCCACGGCGTCGACCTCGGTGTGGGTCAGGCCCTGCCATTCGCCGAGATGCGTCTCGCGCAGCCGCGTGTCGATCGAGACCGGCAGTCCGATGCGATCGCCGAGCGCGGTCGCCGTGTCGTAGGCGCGGCGCAGATCGGACGAGACGACGGCGAGCGGATCGAACCGGGCGATCGCCTCGGCGACGGCGAGCGCCTGCTGCCGGCCGAGCTCGGAGAGGTCGGTGTCGAGCTGGCCCTGCATCCGCCGCGTGGCGTTGTACTCGGTCTGGCCGTGGCGCAGCAGCACCAGCTGCCGCACCCGCGGGCTCTGCGAACCCTCCTCCGGACGACTCACACGTCCTCCGGCGAGTCGGCGGCGTCGATCGCCGAACGGGGGCCACCCACACCGTCGACCTCGATGGTCGGGCAGTCCTTCCACAGGCGGTCGAGGGCATAGAAGTTGCGCTCGTCCTCGTGCTGGATGTGCACCACGACGTCGACGTAGTCGAGCAACGTCCACCGTCCCTCGCGGGTGCCCTCGCGGCGGACGGGCTTGTGGCCGGCCTCGCGCAGCTTCTCCTCGACGTTGTCGACGATGGCGTTGACCTGACGCTCGTTGGGTGCGGACGCGATGACGAAGCAGTCGGTGATCACCAGTTGCTCGGACACGTCGAGCACCACGACGTCGGTGGCGAGTTTCTCGTCGGCGGCCAGGGCTGCGATTCGGGCCATCTCCGTGGCTTCTGCCGTTGCGCTCACTGCGTGCTCTTTCTCTCGATGGTGCCGGGGGTGTTTCCGTCGAACACCGGGACGGGATCTCCGTCGGGGTGCGTATTCGTGCGGTAGAGCCGGCGTTTGCTGATGTACTGCACCACTCCGTCGGGGACCAGATACCAGACGGGACGGTTCTCGCGGGCCCTCCTGCGGCAGTCCGTGGAGGAGATCGCCAGTGCCGGGATCTCCACCAGGCTCACCGCCTCGGCCGGGAGTTCGTCCAGATGCGGTGCCAGGTGTTCGGCGTGAAGGTCGTATCCGGGCCGGGACACCCCGACGAAGCGGGCGAGGTCGAACAGGGTCTGCCAGTCCTGCCAGGACAGGATCGATCCCAGTGCGTCCGCGCCGGTGATGAAGTACAGATCCGCGTCGTGATACTGCTCGCTGAGATCGCGCAGGGTGTCGACGGTGTAGGTGGGTTTGCGTCGATCGATGTCGACGCGGCTGACGGAGAACCGTGGGTTGGATGCGGTCGCGATCACCGTCATCAGGTAACGGTCCTCGGCGGGGCTGACGTCGCGTCCGGTCTTCTGCCAGGGTTGCCCGGTGGGCACGAAGATCACTTCGTCCAGGTCGAAGCTCGCGGCGACCTCGCTGGCCGCCACGAGGTGTCCGTGGTGGATCGGGTCGAACGTTCCACCCATGACGCCCAGGCGGCGCCTGGGGGCCGAGGGCCGATCCGTTGGCTGATGCACGGTTGTCCAGCTTACGGGTTCACACGGGGAGCAGACTCGCCACCACCGTTGCGAGCTGCTGCGCCGACCGGCACTCGTGCATCGTGACGACCTCGCTGTAGACCCTGGCGGCCGAATCCCCCGAACCCCATTGTCCCTTCGGCTCGGGATTGAGCCAGTGCGCGTGCCGTGCGACGGACACGAGATGTTCGAGGACTTCGAGGTTCGGATTGCGGTAGTTCGTGCGGCCGTCGCCGAGGATCAGCAGCGAGCTGCGGCTGGTGAGGGCGTGGGCGTGGTTCTCGGCGAAGCCGCCGAGGGCGTGTCCGTAGTCGGAGTGACCGTCGTAGGTGATCAGCTCCGCTTCCTTCAGCATCCGCGACATGGACTCGCCCAGATCGGACCCTGCGGCGAAATGATGGGTGACCTCGTCGGCGGTGTCGATGAACGCGAACACGCGCACGCGGGAGAACTGTTCGCGCAGGGCGTGCACGAGCAGCAACGTGAAGTGCGAGAAGCCGGCGACGGAGCCGGAGACGTCGCAGAGCACGACGAGCTCGGGACGCGCCGGACGGGGCTTGCGGTTGACCAGGTCGATGGGCACGCCACCGGTCGACATGGACTTGCGCAGTGTGCGCCGCAGGTCGATGGCGCCGGCACGAGCGCGCCGGCGGCGCGCCGCAAGACGGCTCGCGAGCAGACGCGCGAGCGGCATGACGCTGCGGCGCAGGGCGACGAGTTCCGCGTCGGACGCGCGCAGGAAGTCGACCTCCTCGGCAAGCTTGGGCACCCCGTACTTCTCGACGCGTTCGCGGCCGAGCTGCTCGGCGGTGCGTCGCCGGGTCTCCCGTTCGACCATCGCCCGGAAATCGGCGATGCGCTGGGCGGCGGTGCGCCGCGCGACCTCGCTCTCGTAGGCGGCGTCGTCGCGTTCCTCGCGGGTGCTGTTGCCGAGCAGTCCCTCGAGGATCTTCGTGAGCAGGGTGTCCGGGGAGACGTCGCGAAGCGCCTGATAGGCCGAGAAGGACGGGCCGTTCGACGACGCATACTGGCCGAGTTCCTCGACGATGGCGGAGACGAGCATCTCGGAGGCCTCGAGTGCCTCCGGCGACTCGTCGGACAGCAGCTCGGCGATGAGATCGCGTAGGGCCTCGAAGTCGACCTCCCCCGTGGGGGTGCGCGGGATG
Organism: Rhodococcus sp. 2G; assembly: GCF_001886355.1. Lineage (NCBI taxonomy): Bacteria > Bacillati > Actinomycetota > Actinomycetes > Mycobacteriales > Nocardiaceae > Rhodococcus > Rhodococcus sp. 2G. The sequence goes on from NZ_CP018063.1 coordinate 2,520,995, forward strand.
CTCGCCTGAGGGTCGGTGGCCTCGCGGCGTCCGATCGCGGGCGGGAACCACAGGTCGAACAGGGCGTCGAAGGTCGGCCGGTGTGTGGACCGGCGGAGCAGGGTGCACGCGAGGCCTTCGCGGAGGGCCTCCCGATCGAGGAGATCGAGCACCGTCATGACCCGTCCGGCGTCGACCGTCTCGGACGGCCCGACCGCGATGCCGCGGCGGCGCAGCGCCTCGACGAATCCGACCAGGTGCCCGGGCAGTCCGTGGGGTGCCGGGGGCGCCTCGGATCCGGGAAGGTGCGCGGCGGCCATGTCAGTTCAACCGGAGCTCGGCGGCAGCGCGGATCTGGTCGGACTGGTGCTTGAGGATCACGCCGAGCGTGCTGCGCAGCGCGGTGTCGTCGAGGGTGTCGAGTCCTAGTGCGAGCAGGGTGCGACCCCAGTCGATCGTCTCGGCCACCGACGGCACCTTCTTGAGCTGCATGCCGCGGAGCACGCGGACCGTGCGTACGAGTTGGTCGGCGAGCGCGTCGGGCAGATCGGGGGCCCGGCTGGCGAGGATGCGTCGTTCGAGGTCGGCGTCGGGGAAGTCCAGGTGCAGGAACAGGCACCGGCGCTTGAGCGCTTCGGACAACTCGCGGGTCGCGTTCGAGGTGAGCACCGCGAACGGCTTACGGGTGGCCCGGATGGTGCCGAGTTCGGGCACCGTGACCGCGAAGTCACTGAGCACCTCGAGCAGCAGGCCTTCGATCTCCACGTCGGCCTTGTCGACCTCGTCGACGAGCAGCACGGTCGGATCCTCGCGGCGGATCGCGGTGAGCAGCGGCCGCGACAGCAGGAACTCCTCGGAGAAGACGTCTTCCTTGGTGCGGTCCCACGACTCGCCCGCCGCGGCGGTCGCCCCTGCCGACTGGATGCGCAGGATCTGCTTGGCGTGGTTCCACTCGTACAGTGCGCGGGACTCGTCGACGCCCTCGTAGCACTGCAAGCGCACGAGTTCGGCCTCGGAGGTCTCGGCGACGGCGCGGGCAAGTTCGGTCTTGCCCACACCCGCGGGTCCCTCGATCAGCAACGGCTTGCCGAGGCGATCGGCGAGGAACACCGCGGTCGCGGTGGACTTGTCGGCGAGATAACCGGTACCGGCCAGACGATCGACGACGTCCTGGACGTCCGCGAAGATCGGCGGGGTGGTGGGCAGCGCACGATCCACGCTGGTTCCTTTCGTCGGGCCGGTCTCGATCAGGCGGGACGGGTGTGGCCGTCGCCCCACACCACCCACTTCGTCGACGTCAGTTCGGGCAGACCCATCGGGCCGCGAGCGTGCAGCTTCTGGGTGGAGATGCCGATCTCCGCGCCGAATCCGAACTGCTCGCCGTCCGTGAACGCCGTCGAAGCGTTGACCATAACGGCTGCGGCGTCCACGCGCGTCGTGAACTCCCGAGCAGCGGCGAGGTCCGAGGTGACGATCGCCTCGGTGTGGCCGGTGCCGTAACGGTCGATGTGGTCGACGGCCGCGTCGAGGTCGTCGACCACCGCGAGGGCGACGTCGAGCGAGAGGTACTCGTCGGACCAGTCCTGGTCGGTCGCGGGCACGAGGCCGGGCAGGTCGCCGTGGACCGTCACGCTGTGCTGCTGGAATGCCTGCAGGAGCTTCGGGACGGCGGTGTCGGCGATCGCCTTGTCGACGAGGATCGTCTCGGCGGTGTTGCACACGCTGGGCCGGCGGGTCTTCGCGTTGATCACGATCTTCTCCGCCATCTCCAGATCGGCCGCGGAGTGGACGTAGACGTGGCAGTTGCCGGTGCCCGTCTCGATCGTGGGGACGGTCGCGTCGCGCACCACCGCGGCGATCAGACCGGCGCCACCGCGCGGGATCACGACGTCGACCAGGCCTCGGGCCTGGATCAGATGCGTGACCGACGAGCGGTCGGCGCTCGGCAGCAGCTGCACGGCATCGGCGGGGATGCCCCGGCTCTCGAGCGAGGCGCGCAGCACCTCGACGAGCGCGGCGTTGGAGCGGGCCGCGGACGACGAGCCGCGCAGCAGCGCGGCATTGCCGGACTTCAGGGCGAGACCGAATGCGTCTACCGTGACGTTGGGCCGTGCTTCGTAGACCATGCCGACCACGCCGAGCGGGACGCGCACCTGGCGCAGCTCGAGACCGTTCGGCAGCGTCGAGCCGCGGACGACGCCGCCGATCGGGTCGGGCAGTCCGGCCACCTGGCGCAGGCCGGCGGCGATCCCGTCGATCCGGGCGGAGGTCAGGCGCAGGCGGTCGAGGATGGCCTCTTCGGTGCCACCGGCGCGGGCGGCCTCGATGTCCTCCGCGTTCGCGGCGAGGACGGTGTCGGCGGCGGCGAGCAGAGCGTCGGCCGCGGCGTGCAGAGCCGCGTCCTTCTCGATGGTGGTGAGCAACGCGAGACGACGGGAGGCCACGCGGGCGCGACGCGCGGCCTCGTGGACGGCCTCACGGGTGTCCGTGCCGGCGTCGGTCGCAGCTGAGTCGGGGGTCACGGCAGTCATGTATCCAGCCTAGTCGGGTCCTCGCGGAAGCCGACAGGCCGTGTGCCGTCAGCGCAGGCCGGTGCCCCGCGCCAGCGCCGTCTCCACCAGGATCGACAGCAGCTCGGCGTACTCCACTCCGGTGGCCTCCCACATCCTCGGATACATCGAGATGGAGGTGAATCCGGGCATCGTGTTGATCTCGTTGATCACCGGTCCGTCCTCGGTGACGAAGAAGTCGACGCGGGACAGGCCGTGGCAGTCGAGGGCGCGGAACGCCCGGACCGCGAGTTCGCGGATCCGGTCGGAGGTCTCCTCGTCGAGCTTGGCCGGGACGTCGAACTCGCAGACGTCGTCGAGGTACTTCGTGTCGAAGTCGTAGAAGGCCTCGTGGTCGCCGGAGGTGTCGGGCATGCGGATCTCGGCGACGACACTCGCGCGGACGTCGCCGTCCGGGAACTCGAGCACGCCGCACTCCACCTCGCGGCCGATGATCGCGGACTCGACGATGACCTTGGGGTCGTGCTGCCGGGCCTTCGCGACGGCGTCGTCGAAGGCGGCCCAGTCGGCCACGCGACTGATGCCGATGGACGATCCGCCGCGGGCGGGCTTGACGAAGACGGGCAGGCCGAGGCGGGTCTTCTGCTCCTCGGTGAGGGTCGCGGTGCCGGGACGCAGGACGATCTGGAAGCCGACGGGCAGGCCTTCGGCCGCGAGCAGTTTCTTGGTGAACTCCTTGTCCATCCCGGCGGCGCTGGCAAGAACCCCGGGACCGACGTACGGGATGTCCGCGAGTTCGAGCAGACCCTGGATGGTGCCGTCCTCGCCGTAGGCGCCGTGCAGGACCGGGAACACCACGTCGACCGAGGCGAGCACCCGGCCGTAGGAGCCCTCGTCGAGGGCGAAGATGTCGCCACCGCGGGTCGGATCCGCGGTGAGGACGAGATCGGAGCCGTCGCCGGCGACGACGGGCAGTTCGCGACCGGCCGCGGCGAGGCCGGCGGGGTCCGCGTCGCCGAGGACCCATGCGCCCTCGGGAGTGATGCCGATAGGCACGACCTCGTACTTCTCCGGATCCAGGTTGCGCAGGATGCTCCCTGCCGAGATGCAGGAGACGGAATGTTCGTTGCTGCGACCACCGAAGACGACGGCCACCCGGGTTCGGGGCATACTCACGTGTCGAACCGTACCGGGTGGCGATCTCCGCGTGTCGAGCGAGTCCTATGCGGGTGGGGCCGGACACCCTGCTATGTCTCCGCGGGCTCCGGTCTCCCTCGGTGGAGGGTCGTCTCCCTCAGCGCCGCGTCGAGATCGGCGAGCAGATCCGCGGTGTCCTCGATTCCGCACGACAACCGGACGAATCCCTCCGGCACCGCATCGCCCCATCGTGCGCGACGATCCGCTGTCGTGTGGATACCGCCGAAGCTGGTGGCGGGTGCGACGAGCGTGGCCGCGCGGACGAAGCGGTGCACCTCGTCGCGGCCGGGTAGCCGGAAGGTGACGAGGGGGCCGAAGCGGCTCATCTGGCCGGCCGCCACGGCGTGGGCGGGGTCGCCGGCGAGTCCGGGATAGCGGACGTCCGTGACAGCGGCGTGCTCGAGCAGCATCCCGGCGACGGCGAGCGCGTTGGCGCACTGCTGTTCGAAGCGCAGTCCGGCGGTGCCGAGGCTGCGGTGCGCGAGCCAGGTCTCGAAGGGTCCCAGCACGGTTCCCGACAACAGTCGTTCCCGGTCGATCGCGGGCAGCAGTTCGGGATCGGCGACGGCGATGTATCCGAACAGCAGGTCGCTGTGTCCGCTGAGCGATTTCGTCCCGCTGGCCACCACGACGTCGGCGCCGAGGTCGAGGGGCAGCTGGCCCAGGGGTGTGGCGGTGGTGTTGTCGACGAGCAGGAGCGCGTCGGAGACGTGGCACGCGGTCGCGATCGCGCGCAGGTCGACGGTGTCGAGGCCTGGATTCGACGGGGTCTCGACCAGTACGGCGGAAGTGTCGGGAGCGGTCACCAGAACATCGGTCAGGGTGCCGTCACCGAACTCCGCGACCGACATCTCGACGACCTTCACTCCGTGCGGCGCCAGGAATTCCTGCGCGTACGCGCGCACCTGGTAGTAACCGTCGGAGGGGACGACGACCGTGCCGCCCGGGGCCACGAGGGATCGCAGGGCGACCGTGATCGCCGACATTCCCGAGCCGACGACGCGGGCGGCCGAGGCGTGCTCGAGGTCGGCGAGCGCCGATTCGAGTGCGCGCCAGCCGGGATTCGAGGCCCGCGCATAGGTGTCGACGTCGTCGCGCTCGTCCTCCCCGAGGAGATACGGCGCCGCGAAGACCGGTCCCGCCTGCAGCGGGGAGCCCGGAACACCCTCGTGTGCAACTGCCTTCACACAGCGAGTCGAATCGCCCGTCATGCCACTCATTCCGGCTTGATCCGGCGTCCGAGCAGCTGCCCGATCGCGTCCTGCACCGACATGCCTTCGTGGCACACGCGGTGCACGGCGTCGGTGAGCGGCATCTCGACGTCGTAACTCGCTGCGAGGGCGCGGACCGAGGTGCACGACTTGACCCCTTCGGCCACCTGACCGTGGGTGGCCTCCTGCGCGCTCTCGAGGGACTCACCGCGGCCGAGTCGTTCGCCGAACGAACGGTTGCGGGACAACGGGGACGTACATGTGGCGACAAGATCGCCGACACCGGCGAGACCGGCGAGCGTGGCCGGCTTGGCCCCGAGGGCGGTTCCGAGCCGGGTGATCTCGGCGAGACCGCGGGTGATGATGCTCGCGACGGTGTTCTCACCGAGCCCGACCCCGGCGGCCATGCCGCACGCGAGGGCAATGACGTTCTTGCAGGCGCCGCCGACCTCGCAGCCGATGACGTCGGAGTTCGTGTACGGACGGAAATATTTTGTGGCGCAGGATTTCTGGATCTCCATGGCGCGGGTGGAATCGGGGCACGCGATGACAGTCGCGGCCGGTTGCCCCTCGGCGATCTCACGGGCGAGGTTGGGGCCGGACAGCACGGCGATGCGATTCTGCTCGGCGCCGGTGACCTGACCGATCACCTGACTCATGCGCATCAGGGTGCCGCTCTCGATTCCCTTGGCGAGACTGAGAAGTGTCGCGTCCGGTCCGATATCTGCCTTCCACTCCTCGAGATTGGTACGCAGGGTCTGACTCGGGACGGCGAGGACCACGAAATCGGCGCCCTCGAGGGCCACCCGATGATCGGCCGTCGCCTTCAGCGAGTGCGGCAGTTCCACACCGGGTAGATAGTCGGAGTTCTCGTGCCGCTCGGCGATGCCACGCGCCACCTCCTCGCGCCGCGCCCAGATCGTCACGTCCGTTCCGGCGTCGGCCAGCACCTTGGCGTACGCCGTCCCCCACGAACCCGCGCCCAGAACTGCTGCTGTGGTCACGCCATCCTCACTCTCATCCGATGCCCGGCACTCACGCTCGCGATCGGCCCGGAGCGGGCGGTCGCGACCGGTTCGGTCCGGGCGGTCACCACCCACGGTCGCACCCAGTATCGCGCAGGCTCCACCGACACCGCGCCGGGTCGGAGGACGGACCGCACACGACCCGGTCGCACCGGGCGGTCGTGCGGTTCGTCACCTGGCGCGACCGTGCGATTCGATACTGATGGCACAATCGGGCAATGCCCGCGACGCACGTGCTCGTTCCCGTCAAGGCCCTCGGCCTGGCGAAGTCGCGGCTCTCGCACGTCCTCGACCCGGCAGCACGGGAATCACTGGTGCTTGCGATGCTGCAGGACACCGTGACGGCGGCGCTGTCCGCCGGAGACGTGACGGTCACCGTCGTCACCGCCGACGAGCGGGTCGCGGCCGCGGCGCTGGACTGCGGCGCGGACGTCCTCCCCGATCCGGTGCGTCCCGACTCCCCCGACCCACTGAACTCCGCACTGCTCGCAGCGGCCCGCCGGGCGCGGGAGCACGCACCCGGCGCCGAACTCGTGGCGTTGCAGGCCGACCTTCCGTCCCTGCGGCCCGAGGATTTCGTGCTCGCACGCGAGACTGCGCGGCGGACCGGAACGGCCGTGGTCGTCGACCACACGGCGAGCGGTACGACGGCGTTGCTGCACTGCGTGAGCGGCACCCTGCCGCCACTGTCGTTCGGTCCGGGATCGGCCGGTCGCCACATCGATGCCGGTGCGTACCCGGTACCGGACTCCCTCCCCGGACTGCGACTCGATGTGGACACACCGGACGATCTTGCCGCCGCACTGCAACTCGGCGTCGGACCGGCCACCGCGGCCGTGCTCGACACGGTCGAGTTCCCCCTGTGCCACCCGTGCGACAGCGCTGCAGGGAGCCGTCGCTCTGCAACAATGAACTCGTGACCAACGGCGATTCCCCCGATCCCACGAGTTCCGAGCACGCGGCACCATCCGGTGCCGCACGACCCGCCGGTCGCGTAGCGACCGCCACCAGCGCCCCTCCGGCCGCGACGGGACTGCAGTCGAGGACCGATCACGACAACACGCTTCCCGTCGACCGCTATCTCAACCGCGAACAGAGCTGGCTCGATTTCAACGCCCGCGTTCTCGCGCTCGCGGAGGACACCTCGCAGCCGTTGCTCGAACGCGCCAAGTTCCTCGCGATCTTCGCGTCGAATCTCGACGAGTTCTACATGGTGCGAGTCGCCGGGCTGAAACGTCGCGCCGAGACGGGGTTGTCGGTCCGGTCCGCGGACGGACTGACCCCGCGCGCCCAGCTCGCGCTCATCGCGTCGAGCACGCGCGAACTCGCCGGTCGCCATGCGCAGGTCTTCCTCGACTCGGTCATGCCCGCCCTGGCGGCCGAAGGCATCTCGATCATCCGATGGGCGGATCTGACGGAGGACGAACGCCGACGACTGACACAGTATTTCGCCGACCAGGTCTTCCCGGTCCTGACGCCGCTCGCGGTCGATCCCGCACACCCCTTCCCGTACATCAGCGGCCTGTCCCTGAACCTCGCTGTCACGGTCAGGGATTCGCAGTCGTCCGGTGAACACTTCGCGCGCGTGAAGGTGCCCGACAACGTCGATCGGTTCGTCCGGGTCGATCGCGCGGGTTCGTCGCACGGACTGCCGGCCTTCCTCCCGCTCGAGGAGCTGATCGCCGCCCATCTCGACGTGTTGTTCCCGGGCATGGAGATCGTCGAGCACCACGCATTCCGCGTCACCCGCAACGCCGACTTCGAGGTCGAGGAGGACCGCGACGAGGATCTCCTTCAAGCCCTCGAACGCGAACTCGCCCGGCGGCGCTTCGGATCTCCCGTGCGGCTCGAGGTGTCGGACGACATGACCGAGCACATGCTCGACCTCCTGTTGCGCGAACTCGACGTCGATCGGGTGGACGTCGTCCAGTTGCCCGGGCTGCTCGATCTGTCGTCGCTGTGGCAGGTGCACGCCGTCGACCGACCGGATCTGAAGGACGCCCCCTTCGTGCCGGCGACCCATCCCGCCTTCGGCGAGCGAGAGACACCGAAGAGCGTGTTTTCCACCCTGCGCGAGGGCGACATCCTCGTCCACCACCCGTACGACTCGTTCTCCACGAGCGTGCAACGGTTCATCGAGCAGGCCGCCGCCGACAGCCAGGTCCTCGCGATCAAGCAGACGCTGTACCGGACGTCGGGCGACTCCCCCATCGTCAACGCCCTGATCGCCGCTGCCGAAGCGGGCAAGCAGGTCGTCGCGCTCGTGGAGATCAAGGCACGCTTCGACGAGCAGGCCAACATCAAGTGGGCGCGCAAGCTCGAACAGGCCGGTGTCCACGTCGTATACGGACTCGTAGGTCTGAAGACACACTGCAAGACCTGTCTGGTCGTGCGGCGCGAGGGTTCGACGATCCGCCGCTACTGCCACATCGGCACCGGCAACTACAACCCGAAGACCGCCCGTCTCTACGAGGACGTCGGCCTGCTCACGTCGTCACCCGAGATCGGCGCCGACCTCACCGACCTGTTCAACACCCTCACCGGATACTCCCGGAAGGCGCAGTACCGCAATCTGCTCGTCGCACCGCACGGAGTCCGCAAGGGCATCATCGAACGCGTCGAGCGTGAGATCGAGCACCACGCGGCCGGTCGCCCCAGCGGGATCCGGCTCAAGGCCAACGCCCTCGTCGACGAGCAGGTGATCGACGCGCTCTACCGCGCGTCGCGGGCGGGGGTGCGGACCGAGGTGGTCGTGCGCGGGATCTGTGCCCTCAAGCCGGGCGTGCCCGGCCTGAGCGAGAACATCACGGTGCGCTCGATTCTGGGGCGGTTCCTCGAACATTCGCGGTTGTTCCATTTCCGGGGCAGCGACGAGTACTGGATCGGTAGCGCCGACATGATGCACCGGAACCTCGACCGTCGCGTCGAGGTGATGGTGCAGGTGAAGAACACCCGGCTCGCAGCGCAGTTGGGCGGCATTTTCGATTCCGCGCTCGACCCGGTCACCCGCTGCTGGATTCTCGAGGGCGACGGCACCTGGACGGCGTCCCCCGAGCCGGGGACCGCTGCCCGCGACCACCAGGTCGAACTCATGCGTAGTCGTGCGTCCTGAGGTGGAGGGAACGTTGACCGAATCACGCGACAAGCCCGTGAAGGCCAACATCTTCGCGGCGGGCGCGGTCCTGTGGCGTCCTGTCGACGAGAACGCTCCGGACGATGCGCAGGTCGCGCTCGTGCATCGCCCGCGCTACAACGACTGGTCCTTTCCGAAGGGCAAGCTCGACGCGGGTGAGACGGCCGTGGTTGCCGCGGTGCGGGAGATCGAGGAGGAGACCGGATTCCGCTCCACGCTCGGCAGTAGTCTCGGGAAGGTCGTCTACCCCGTTCCGGGTCACCGCAAGCTCAAGCGGGTGGACTACTGGGCTGCGCGGTGCCTCGACGGGCAGTTCGCGCCCAATGACGAGGTTGACGAATTGCGTTGGGTGTCCCCCGAAGAGGCATTCGATCTGTTGTCCTATCCGATGGACCGCAGTGTCCTGCGCCGGTTCCGCCGGGTGCCGCTGGACACGACCATGGCGCTGATCGTGCGGCACGCCAAGGCGGGTAGTCGGAAGAAGTACAAGGGCGACGACCGTTACCGGCCCCTCGATGCGTCCGGACGGGCACAGGCCGAGGCGCTCGTTCCGCAGTTGACGGCGTTCGGCGGCGACAGCGTGGTGTCCGCCGACCGCACGCGGTGCATCGCGACGGTCGAACCCTTCGCCTCCCGGCACGGGCTCGAGATCGCCATCGAGCCGGCCCTGTCGGAGGAGGAGTACCGCGCCGATCCGGACCGCGGCCGCAAGCGGGCGCTGGAGATCGCGTCCGGTCCCGGTACTCCCGTGATTTCCAGTCAGGGCAGGGTGATCCCGCCGCTCCTGGAGTGGTGGGCCGAGCGCGACGGTCTCGTGCTGCCTCCGGCGCGGAACCGGAAGGGGAGCATGTGGGTGTTGTCGCTGCGCGGCGATCGTCTCGTCGCGGCCGACCACCTCGACAGCCCTCTTCCCACGGGCCGTCCACCGGCGGACGACGAGAGCATCTGACCGAGTACACACGACGGCGGCCACCGGATGTCCGGCGGCCGCCGTCGTCTCACCTGTGCGGCTCGCACGTGTGCGAGCCGCATCGCGGGTGGGTGTTACTTCTTGGTGCTCTTGCGGGCCGTGGTCTTCTTGGCCGGGCTCTTCTTCGCCGCGGTGGTCTTCTTCGCCGCGGTCGACTTGGTGGCGGTGGTCTTCTTCGCCGGAGTCGACTTGGCCGCCGTGGTCTTCTTGGCCGGGCTCTTCTTCGCCGCGGTCGACTTGGTGGCGGTGGTCTTCTTCGCCGTAGTCGACTTGGCCGCCGTGGTCTTCTTGGCCGCGGTGGTCTTCTTCGCCGGAGTCGACTTGGTGGCGGTGGTCCTCTTCGCCGCCGTGGTCTTCTTCGCTGCGGTGGTCTTCTTCGCCGCGGTCGACTTGGCCGCCGTGGTCTTCTTCGCCGCCGTGGTCTTCTTGGCCGCCTTCTTCGCTGCCGCGGTCTTCTTGGCCGCTGCAGCTGCACCGCGCTTCACGGCCGGACCCGAAGCCGGGAGCTTCTGGGTGCCCGCGATGATGTTCTTGAAGGACTGGCCGGGACGGAAGGCCGGCACCGAGGTCGGCTTGACCTTGACCGTCTCACCCGTGCGCGGGTTCCGCGCGACACGCGCGGCCCGACGACGCTTCTCGAAGACACCGAATCCGGTGATGGTGACGCTCTTACCGTCGTGCACGGCGCGAACGATCGCGTCCACGATGTGCTCGACGGCCGCGGTGGCGGTGCGCCTGTCCGAACCGAGTTTCTCGGTCAGAACGTCGATCAGTTCTGCCTTGTTCATTGATTTCCTCCGCACATACACGGTCCACCGTCAGACCGACTCCAGTCCACGGTAGACCCGCAAACGGGCAAGAGTCTATGTGCCACGCGGATTCTCATGCAAATAACCTCCGGGCCCGGCCCGACGGGAGCGTCGGACCGGGCCCGGAGAAGGCGCGTTCGGGGGTGTTTTCAGGGCGCCGGAAGGGTACTCGGTTTCCATGACGGCCTTGACTTTTCGTACTCGGAAATCGCGTCTACCTGGCGCAATGTCAATCCGATGTCGTCGAGACCCTCCAGCAGACGCCACCGCGTGTAGTCGTCAATGGTGAACGGCACCACGGTGGTTCCGGCGGTCACCGTCCGGTTCTCGAGATCCACTTCCAGTTCGAGTCCGGGCTGCTGCTCGATGAGCTTCCACAGCAGTTCGACGTCGTCCTGTGAGACCTGAGCGGCGAGCAGACCGGCCTTTCCGGCGTTGCCCCGGAAGATGTCGGCGAAGCGGGACGAGATCACGACCCGGAATCCGTAATCCGACAACGCCCACACGGCGTGCTCACGCGAGGAGCCGGTGCCGAAATCCGGTCCGGCGACGAGAACGCTGCCGCGGTCGAAGGGCGGGGTGTTGAGGACGAAGGACGGGTCGTTGCGCCATGCGGCGAACAGACCGTCCTCGAATCCCGTACGGGTGACGCGCTTCAGGTACACGGCCGGGATGATCTGATCCGTGTCGACATTGGAGCGGCGCAGCGGGACGCCGATGCCCCTGTGGGTGGTGAAGGCTTCCATCGAAAATTCTCCTCGTCGGTCCTGTGGTCTAGTCCAGATCCGCCGGTGCGGAAAGCGTTCCCCGCACCGCGGTTGCGGCGGCCACGGCCGGCGAGACGAGATGCGTCCGTCCGCCCTTGCCCTGCCGTCCTTCGAAATTCCGGTTCGAGGTCGACGCGGAACGCTCGCCCGGCGCCAACTGGTCGGGGTTCATGCCCAGGCACATCGAGCACCCGGCTTGACGCCACTCGGCCCCTGCGGCGGTGAAGATCTCGCCGAGGCCCTCCTCCTCCGCCTGCGCGCGCACCCGCATCGAACCCGGCACGACGAGCATCCGGACGCCGTCGGCGACCTTGCGGCCCTGCAGGACATCCGCCACGGCACGCAGATCCTCGATGCGGCCGTTGGTGCACGAGCCGACGAAGACGGTGTCGATCTTCACGTCGCGCAGCGGCATGCCCGGTTCGAGATCCATGTAGCGCAACGCCTTTTCCGCTGCAGACCGCTCGGTTTCGTCGGCGATCTCCTCGGGTACCGGAACGCTGGACCCGAGCGCAGCGCCCTGGCCCGGGTTGGTGCCCCACGTGACGAAGGGGGTCAGAGCGCTGCCGTCGATGTGGACCTCGGCGTCGAAAACCGCGTCGTCGTCGGTCTTCAGCTGCTCCCACGCCTCCACGGCAGCGTCCCAGTCGGCGCCCTTCGGGGCGTGCGGGCGGCCCTTGATGAACTCGTAGGTGGTCTCGTCGGGGGCGATCATGCCGGCGCGGGCGCCTGCTTCGATCGACATGTTGCAGATGGTCATCCGCGCTTCCATCGACAGTGCGCGGATCGCCTCGCCGCGGTACTCGAGGACGTAGCCCTGTCCGCCGCCGGTGCCGATCTTCGCGATGATCGCGAGGATGAGGTCCTTGCTCGTCACTCCCGGCGCGAGGGTGCCGTCGACGTTGATGGCCATCGTCTTGAACGGCCGCAGCGACAACGTCTGTGTCGCCATGACGTGTTCGACCTCACTGGTGCCGATGCCCATCGCCAGTGCGCCGAAGGCGCCGTGGGTGGAGGTGTGGCTGTCGCCGCACACCACCGTCATGCCGGGCTGCGTGAGACCGAGCTGCGGGCCGACCACGTGGACGATGCCCTGATCGAGGTCGCCCATGGGGTGCAGACGGACACCGAACTCCTCGCAGTTGCGGCGCAGGGTCTCGACCTGTGTGCGCGAGACCGGGTCGGCGATCGGCTTGTCGATGTCCACCGTGGGGACGTTGTGGTCCTCGGTGGCGATCGTGAGGTCGGGACGCCGCAGCGGGCGTCCTGCCAGCCGCAGACCGTCGAAGGCCTGCGGGCTGGTCACCTCGTGTACGAGATGCAGGTCGATGTAGATCAGGTCCGGCTGTCGCGCCGATCCCTCTCCTTCACCGCGCACGACCACGTGCTGGTCCCATACCTTTTCCGCCAGAGTCTTTCCAGCCATCTTCTCCACCTTGTCGTACGTGACGAACGCGGGATCCCGGGGGCTGTCCGGCCGCGTATGGCGTCGTCCCCACCGTTCTCGGCATGCGATATGCTTCCCATTATGCGAGACGGAGGTATCGACCTATGAGACAGCATAGCGGGATCGGAGTGCTGGACAAAGCGATGACAGTCCTTCATGCGGTTGCCGAACAGCCGTGCAACCTCAACGAGTTGTGCGCGCGGACCGGCCTGCCCCGTGCCACGGCGCACCGTCTCGCCGTGGGCCTCGAGGTCCACCGCCTCCTCATGCGCGACAGCGACGGACAGTGGCGTCCCGGCCCCGGACTGGCCGAATTGTCCGCGGGCGCAGGCGACACGCTCGTCGAGGCCGCCTCGCTCGTCCTCCCCCGTCTGCGCGAGATCACCGGCGAGAGCGTGCAGTTGTACCGCCGCGAGGGCACCCAGCGGGTCTGCGTCGCCGCTCTCGAACCGCCGACCGGTCTGCGCGACACGGTCCTCGTCGGCGCACGCCTTCCGATGACGGCCGGCTCCGGCGCGAAAGTTCTGCTCGCGTGGGCCGATACGGCGACCCAGCGCGCCATCCTCCCCGACGCGGCCTTCGGTGAACGCGTGCTCGTCGAGGTCCGCCGCCGCGGCTGGGCGCAGAGCGCCGCCGAACGCGAACCCGGTGTGGCGTCGGTCGCCGCACCCGTGCGCGACAGCAGCGGTGGCGTGATCGCCGCGATCTCCGTATCGGGCCCCATCGACCGCATGGGCCGCCGACCGGGCGCCCGCTGGGCCGCCGACCTCCTCGCCGCCGCAGAAGCGCTCCAGAAGCGTCTCTGAGGCCGACCGCATGCCCGTGTCCCTCCCGGGTGGAGCCCGGGCGGGGCGGGAGGAAGACAGCCGTGCGGCTCCACGCTCTGCCAGAGTGCTTCGCATGGGAACCAACCGCCGCGCAGGCATCATGATGACGGAGTCGGAGATCGACGAGTTCCTCCACCGCAGCCGGGTCGCGAACCTGGCGACCCTCGGACCGACGGGCACCCCGCACCTCGTCGCCATGTGGTACGCGGTGCTCGACGGGGAGATCTGGTTCGAGACGAAGGCGAAATCGCAGAAGGTCGTCAACCTCCGGCGCGACGATCGCGTGACCGTCCTCGTCGAGGCCGGCGACACCTACGACCAGTTGCGTGGCGTCTCGATCGAGGGGCGGGCGGAGATCGTGGACGACCACGACCGCCTGTTCGAGGTCTGCCGCGACGTGTGGGAGCGGTACACCGCCCCGTACACGGAGGAGGCGCGCCCCGCGGTGGAGCAGATGATGCACAAACGGGTGGCCGTCCGTGTGGTGCCCGCGCGGGTGCGTTCGTGGGATCACTGCAAGCTCGGGATGCCTGCCATGGGATCGGCGGCACGACGGCCGCCGATCTTCCGTCCGCCGCGCACTGACCGCCCATACGCGAAAGGCTCTCCGATCGATGATCGGAGAGCCTTCGTGGTTGTACCCCCGATGGGATTCGAACCCACGCTACCGCCGTGAGAGGGCGGCGTCCTAGGCCGCTAGACGACGGGGGCCTGGAACTTTCCGAGGAATCGACGAGTCGACGCCTCCGAGAGAAGAACACCCACCGACCCGGAGATCGGTGGGTAGTCCGTTGTACCCCCGATGGGATTCGAACCCACGCTACCGCCGTGAGAGGGCGGCGTCCTAGGCCGCTAGACGACGGGGGCCTATGGAACTTCTTCTCTTCGCTTCCCGAAGGAAGCTCAGCCAGCATAGCTGGCTGAGACGTTGCGGGCAAACCGCCGCGTCTCAGCTGGGGTACCAGGACTCGAACCTAGAATGGCTGAACCAGAATCAGCTGTGTTGCCAATTACACCATACCCCAATGGTTTGTTCCTTCGGCCTGCCCTGCGGGCGTTGTGGCCTCCGTTCCGAACCGAGAAGAAGATTAGCACCAACCCCGCCACCAACTACAAATCGGCTGGTCAGAGGCGTGAAATCGAGCTCGGGACGAGCTCGGCGGCATGAAATCGAGCCCGGAACGAGTTCGGCCCGTCGCCGGCGGGTGCCGACGACGGGCCGAGAGCGACCATGCAGGGGTCAGGCGATGCGCGCCCGCCCGGCACGCAGTCGTGCAAGGGTGCGCTCACGGCCGAGCAGTTCCATCGACTCGTAGAGCGGCGGGCTGACGTGCGAGCCTGTCACCGCGACCCGCACGGGAGCGAAGGCCTTCCTCGGCTTCAGTTCGAGCCCCTCGATCAGTGCGCTCTTGAGCGCCTCCTCGATCGCCGGCGTGGTCCACTCGGTCAGGCCCTCGAGGGCGGCGACGGAGGCGTCGAGCACGGGCGCGGCATCCTCCTCGAGATTCTTCGCCGCGGAGGCCTCGTCGAGCGTGAAGTCGGCGTCGTCGACGAACAGGAACTTCAGCAGGTCCCACGCGTCCCCGAGAACGACGATACGGGTCTGTACGAGGTCGGCGGCCGTCCGGAAGAGCGCGTCGTCGACGTCGGCCCCGATCCGGCCGTGCTCGACGAGGTACGCCTTCAGCCGGGTCGCGAACTCCTCCGGCTCGAGCAGGCGGATGTGCTCGGCGTTGATGGCGTCGGCCTTCTTCTGGTCGAACCGGGCGGGGTTCGAGTTGACCTTGGAGATCTCGAAGGCCGCGACCATCTCGTCGAGGGAGAACACGTCGCGGTCGTCGGCGAGACCCCAGCCGAGCAGAGCGAGGTAGTTGAGCAGGCCCTCGGGGATGAACCCGCGATCGCGGTGCAGGAAGAGGTTGGACTCCGGGTCGCGCTTGGAGAGCTTCTTGTTGCCCTGCCCCATCACGAACGGCAGGTGGCCGAACTCGGGCGTGAAATCGGTGACGCCGATGCGCTGCAGCGCCGCGTACAGCGCAAGCTGACGCGGGGTGGACGACAGCAGGTCCTCGCCGCGCAGGACGTGTGTGATCTTCATCAGCGCGTCGTCGACGGGATTGACGAGCGTGTAGAGCGGGATGCCGTTGCCGCGGGTCAGCGCGAAGTCGGGCACCGAGCCCGCCTTGAAAGTGGTCTCGCCGCGGACCAGGTCGTTCCACGTGAGGTCCTCTTCGGGCATGCGCAGTCGCACGACCGGCTTGCGCCCCTCGTCGAGGAAGGCCTGCCGCTGCTCCGGGGTGAGGTCGCGGTCGAAGTTGTCGTAGCCGAGCTTCGGGTCGCGGCCGGCGGCCTTGTGCCGCTCCTCGACCTCTTCCGGCGTCGAGAACGACTCGTAGGCCTCACCGGAGTCGACGAGCTTCTGCACGATCTCGAGGTGAAGGTCGCGTCGCTGCGACTGCCGGTACGGCTCGTACGGTCCGCCGACCTCAGGACCCTCGTCCCATTCGAGACCCAGCCACCGGAGGGCGTCGAGGATCGCCTGGTACGACTCCTCGGTGTCGCGTGCGGCGTCGGTGTCTTCGATGCGGAACACGAAGGTGCCGCCGTGATGACGCGCGAAAGCCCAATTGAACAGGGCGGTGCGCACCAGACCCACATGCGGGGTTCCGGTCGGTGACGGGCAGAAACGTACGCGTACTTCGCTGGTGGTCATGACTCGCTCAGGGTTGAGGATCGACGGGAGACCTTCCCAGGCTATCCGCCCCGCAGCGAGCTCCGGTCAGGATCCCTTGGCGACGACCGGATTCGTGAGCGTTCCGATGCCCTCGACGGTGATCGAGACTGTGTTGCCCGGCTCGATCGGTCCGACACCTTCGGGAGTGCCGGTGAGGATGACGTCGCCCGGCAGCAGGGTCATGACACCGGAGATCCATTCGATGAGCTTCGGGATGTCGTGCACCATCTTCGAGGTGCGGCTGCGTTGGCGGATCTGCCCGTCGACCTCCGCCGAGATCTCGAGATCGGAAGGGTCGATGTCGGTTTCGATCCACGGACCGAGCGGGCAGAAGGTGTCGTGGCCCTTGGCTCGGCCCCACTGGCCGTCCTTGCGCTGATGGTCGCGCGCGGACACGTCGTTGGCGATCGTGTAGCCGAGGATCGCCTCCCGGGCCTTCGCGGCGGGGACGTCCTTGCAGGGACGCCCGATGACCACGGCGAGTTCGGCCTCGTGATGGACGAGCGAGGTGGTGGGCGGAATCACGATGGGCGCGCCCGGGCCCACGATCGACGTGTTGGGCTTGAGGAAGATCATCGGCTCGTCGGGGACCTCGTTGCCCGACTCGGCGGCGTGGGCGGCGTAGTTGCGACCGACCGCGATCACCTTGGTGGCGAGGATCGGGGCGAGAATCCGCACGTCGGCGAGGGGCCAGCTCCGGCCCGTGAAGGTGGGGTTCCCGAAAGGATGCTCGGCGATCTCCTTCGCCGTCGCGGACTTCCCCTCCCCTTCGATGCTCACGAACGCGACACCATCCGGGCTGGCAATTCGACCAAGGCGCATGTCCGGAGTCTAACGGTGCGCGCACACTGCGATCGACGCCCGGGTGCCGCGGGTATAGAGTCCGACCAACATTTCATATAACGGTACTACTTTCTCAGATAGTGGGACTCATGGACACTCCGGACATCGGTCGGCGCCGATGGCTGATCCTGGCCCTCGGCGTCCTCGCCCAGGCCTCCCAGGCCACCGTCATCAACGGCGTCGCCTTCCTCATCCCAATCCTGAACCAGGAGGGTGGCTTCACCCTCGCCCAGGCCGGAACCCTCGCCGGCGCACCGATCCTCGGCGGCGTGTTCACGCTCGTCGTGTGGGGCGCGATCGCCGACCGGTTCGGCGAACGTCTCGCGCTGGCCGCCGGACTCGGGATCGCGGCCGTC
The DNA here is from genome assembly GCF_001886355.1 of Rhodococcus sp. 2G. NCBI lineage: Bacteria > Bacillati > Actinomycetota > Actinomycetes > Mycobacteriales > Nocardiaceae > Rhodococcus > Rhodococcus sp. 2G. The sequence goes on from NZ_CP018063.1 coordinate 2,538,803, forward strand.
TCGATGGGACTCGCGAGCGCGACCACCTCACTGGACCTGTCCCGCACCACCTCCGCAGCACTGCTCGGCCTATTGCTGATGTGTGCGGGAGCCGGCGCCGTGAGCGCCAATTCGGCGAGCGGTCGCGTGGTGGTCGGATGGTTCCCGCCGCACCAGCGCGGCCTCGCGATGGGCATCCGGCAGATGTCGGTGCCGCTGGGTGTCGCCGCGGGCGCACTCGTCATCCCCACTCTCGCGGGCGACCACGGGATCGCCTGGGCGCTCTCGTTTCCCATGCTCGCGTGCGGGCTCGCAGCCGTCGTCTGCGCGGTCGGCGTGGTGGATCCGCCCCGACCCGGACGGGTGGAGGCCGAGCGCGCAGGCGTGCTCGGCAATCCCTACCGGAGTTCCATGTCCCTCACGCGGATCCATCTCGCGTCGATCCTGCTCGTCGTTCCGCAGTACGTCGTGTGGACCTACGCCCTGGTCTGGCTCATCGCCGACCGCGGCTGGGACGAGGTCGGCGCCGGTCTCGTCATCACCGCCGCCCAGATCCTCGGCGCCCTCGGACGTGTCGTCACCGGGGCCTGGTCCGATCGGGTGGGCAGCAGGCTGGGACCGATGCGCCTCGTCGCCGCATCGGTCGTCGTGTCGATGGTCGCGCTCTCCGTCACGGCGTGGACGGATTCGGCGATCGCGGTGGGCGTCCTGCTCGTCGCGTCGATCCTGACCTCGGCGCCGAACGGGTTGGCATTCACTGCCGTCGCGGAGATCGCCGGCCCGTTCTGGGGCGGCCGCGCACTCGGGATCCAGAACACCGGGCAGTTCGTGTTCGCCGCGGCCGTCGGACCGGTCTTCGGTGGGCTCATCGCCGCGGTCGGATTCCCCGCGGCCTTCGCCCTGGCCGCCATCGCTCCCGCAGCGGCGGTCCCGGTGATACCGAAGGACTGATACGCGAAACGCGCGTGGCGCCGGACGGGACGTACCCGCCGGCGCCACGCGCGTTTGTGCCGAAGAACTCGGTGCCCGGAGAGAATCCGCGCTCAGAGATCAAAGAGAAGCAGCGATCCGATCGCCGATCTCGGTGGTCACGATCGGACCGGTGCCACGATTCGCGAGGTCGGCCTCGACGGCCCGCTCGACGCGTGCAGCATCCTCCTCGCGCCCGAGATGGCGCAGCAGCAAGGCGGTGGACAGGATCGCCGCGGTGGGATCGGCGATGCCCTTGCCGGCGATGTCCGGTGCCGAGCCGTGGACCGGTTCGAACATCGACGGGTTGGTGCCCGAGGCGTCGATGTTGCCGCTCGCGGCAAGGCCGATACCGCCGGTTACGGCGCCGGCGAGGTCGGTGATGATGTCGCCGAACAGGTTGTCGGTGACGATGACGTCGAAGCGCGACGGGTCGTCGACCATGTAGATGGTCGCGGCGTCGATGTGACAGTAGGCCGTGGTGACCTCAGGGAACTCCTTGCCGACGGTCTCGACGGCGCGGGTCCAGATGGCGCCGGCGTTCGACAGCACGTTCGTCTTGTGGATGAGCGTGACGTGCTTGCGGCGGGTCTGCGCGAGCTCGAAGGCGTAGCGGACCACGCGCTCGGCTCCGAACCAGGTGTTCACCGAGACCTCGGTGGCGATCTCGTGCGGGGTGCCGACGCGGATCGCTCCCCCGTTGCCGGTGTACGGGCCCTCGGTGCCCTCGCGGACGACGACGAAGTCGATCTCGTGGTCGGCGGCGAGCGGCGACTTCGAGCCCGGGTACAGGCGCGACGGCCGCAGGTTGACGTGGTGGTCGAGTGCGAACCGCATGTTCAGGAGGAGACCGCGTTCGAGGACGCCCGGCGTGACCGACGGATCGCCGATGGCACCGAGGAGGATCGCGTCGTGCTCGCGGATCGCGGCGAGATCGGCATCGGGCAGGAGTTCGCCGGTCGCGTTGTACCGGCGGGCACCGAGGTCGTACTCGGTGGTCTCGAGATCCGGGACGAGGGCGCGGAGCACCTTGAGAGCTTCCGCCGTGACCTCGACACCGATGCCGTCACCGGGGATGACCGCAAGTTTCATGAGCACTACTCACTTCCTGTGCGACGGTGGCCGCGACCGTGCAGACGGTCGCGGCCACCGGATGATGGAGAACCGAAGGATCAGGACAGGTCGACCTGGGCGACGCGCGCGTCGAGCGCCTCGGTGATCTGTCCGACCTCGGCGTCGCCGACGACGCGGTCGACACGGAGGATCACGGTGGCGCCGGGGCCCTCCGCGTCCTGGCTCAGCGCCGCGGCCTGGATGTCGATGCTCGCGTTGCCGAGCACGGTGCCCAGCGTTCCGAGGACACCCGGACGGTCCTGGTAGTGGACGATCAGGTTGTGGCCCTCGGCGCGGAGGTCGAAGCTGCGGCTGTTGATGTTGACGATCTTCTCGACCTGCTGCAGGCCGGTGAGCGCACCCGCGACGGACGTGACGTGTCCGTCCGGCGCCACGGCGCGGACCTCGACGGCGCTGCGGTGCGTGGTGGCCTCGCTGACCTTCTCGACCTCGACCGTCACGCCGCGCTGCTCCGCGAGCTTGGGGGCGTTGACGAAGGTGACGGGCTCGTCGCTGCTCGCCGAGAACAGGCCGCGGAGGGCGGCCAGGCCGAGAATGTCGGTGTTCTCGGCCGAGAGCTCACCGCTGACGACGACCTGCACGTTCTGCACGGCCTCGGGCGAGAGGGTGCCGGCGAGCAGACCGAGCTTGCGAACGAGCTCGAGCCACGGCGCGACCTCCTCGCCCACGGGGCCACCGGAGACGTTGACGGCATCGGGCACGAACTCGCCGGCGAGGGCGAGCAGCACGCTCTTGGCAACGTCGGTACCGGCGCGGTCCTGGGCCTCGGCGGTGGATGCACCGAGGTGCGGGGTGACGACGACGTTGTCGAGGTCGAACAGCTTCGAATCGGTGCACGGCTCGGTCTCGAAGACGTCGAGGCCGGCAGCGCGGACCTTGCCTTCGACGAGCGCGTCGTACAGCGCGTCCTCGTCGATCAGGCCACCGCGGGCGGCGTTGACGATGATGACGCCGTCCTTGGCCCTGGACAGACGCTCGGCGTTGATCAGGCCGGCGGTCTCCTTGGTCTTGGGCAGGTGCACCGAGATGAAGTCGGCGCGGGCGACCAGCTCGTCGATGTCGACGAGCTCGATGCCGAGCTGTGCGGCGCGGGCGGCCGGCAGGTAGGGGTCGTACGCGATGACGTGGGTTTCGAACGCCGCGAGACGCTGGGCGAACAGCTGGCCGATGCGGCCGAGGCCGACGACGCCGACCGTCTTGCCGAGGATTTCGGTGCCGTTGAAGCTCGACCGCTTCCAGGTGCGCTCACGCAGGGTGCGGTCGGCGGCTGGAACCTGCCGCGCCGCGGACATGAGGAGCGCGACCGCGTGCTCGGCGGCGGAGTGGATGTTGGAGGTGGGCGCGTTGACGACCATCACACCGCGCTCGGTGGCAGCAGCGATGTCGACGTTGTCGAGGCCGACACCGGCGCGACCGACGATCTTGAGGTTGGGCGCCGCAGCGAGCACCTCGGCGTCGACGGTGGTCGCGGAGCGGACCAGCAGCGCCTGGGCGTCGGGCACGGCCGCGAGCAGGGCGGGGCGGTCGGGGCCGTCGACCCAGCGCACCTCGACACCGTCACCGAGCGCATCGACGGTCGACTGCGCAAGCTTGTCGGCGATCAGGACTACTGGACGGCCATTCTGGCTCACGTGCGGACTCCCTGTGTCGTGAATGTGTGAGTGGTCGACGGCGCTCGCGCCCGACAGCATGCGTGGGCACCCGCGACCGCCCACAGTTTAGTGCCCCGGCCCCTCCCACGGGGCCACCGGGACCGGGATCACGGTGGTGCGGGCCGATCCTTCCGCGGGGGCGGGACGATGTCCTGCGGGGGTGCGTCGAGCGCACTGCGCTCGATGCCGGGCTGGTTCCGGTGCCGGAAGGCCACCACGGCGGTGCGGACGGTCGGATGGAATCGATCGGCCCCGAAGCGATTCCCCGATTGCATCCGGTGCAGCTTGTCCTTGACCGGCCCCTTCATCGCGGCGAAGGCGAGCCGTATCCCCCTGTGGGCGAGGTAGTCGTCGAGACGTTCGATCTCCTCGACGGCGCTGATGTCGAGATCCGTGATCGGTTCGGCCGCGAGTACCACCCACTCGATACGGTCCTCGCGTTCGCGGACGAGTTCACGGACGAACTTCGTGAGGATCACACCGTTCGCGAAGAACAGCGGAGCGTCGAATCGCACGAGCACGAGACCCGGGATGCGGTGGCCCTCGGGATGCCGCTCCCGGTCGTGATATCCGGCGATGTCCTCGAGTTCGACGAGTTCGGTCCGGTGGGGTTGCCAGGCACGCACGATCACGACCGCCAACGACAATGCGATCGCGACGAGTACACCCCTCAGCACACCGGCGAGACCGACCGCCACGAATGCGGCGAAGGACAAACAGAATTCGATCTTGTTGACCCGCCACAGGCGACCGAGCCCCTTCGCATCGACGAGTGCACTCGCCGCGGCGATCACGACGGCAGCGAGCGCGGCCTGCGGCAGGTACGCCGTCGCCCCCGGCGCGGCCAGCAGGAAGATCGCGACCGTCACCGCTCCGACGGCACCCGCGAGCTGGGTACGCGCTCCGGCCTGTTCGAGGACGGGAGTGCGACTGCCGCTGCCGCAGATCGGGAATCCGCCCGTCGCACCGGCTGCGATGTTCACCACACCGAGGGCGCGCATCTCGGAACTGCCGTCCACGTCCTCGCCCCGTCGGAGCGCGAACGAGCGCGACAGCACCGCGGTGTCGGCGAACGCGATGACGGCGACCGCGACCGCGGGTGCGAGCAGTTCGATCACGTCTCCCCGTTCGATACCGCCCAGAACGGGCGCGGGGATCCCGGAGGGCAGCGCCCCCACCATCTCCACCCGATCGGTGAGCCCGAACACCTCGACCGCCGCGGAGGCGGCGACCACCGCGACGAGCACCGCGGGTATGCGGCGAACGACCTTCTGCAGCACGAGGATCACAGCGAGGGTGCCGGCGCCGAGGAGAAGTCCGACCGGTTCGACACCGTCCTCGAAGACGTCGTCGACGACGTCGAGAACCTCGGCGACGACACCGGATTCGTCGGCCGAGGTGCCCAGCAGGAGCGGGAGCTGCCCGACGATGACGATGATCGCGATCGCGTTGAGGAAACCGACCCGGATCGGTGTGGAGAGCAGATAGGTCAGGAATCCGAAGCGGAGTATCCCCCCGACGAGGAGGATCGCCCCGACGAGGAGGGCGAGCACACCGGCGAGGGCGACCGCACGCTGCGGGTCACCGTCGGCGGCGAGCGGGATCACCGCGGCCGCGATGAGCGGGGCGAGCGCGGAATCCGGTCCGAGCACGAGGATCCGGGACGGACCGACCACCGCGTACACGAGCATCGGCACCACTGTCGCGTAGAGACCGGTGTAGGGCGGCAGTCCCGCCGCCTGGGCATATCCCATGCCGGTGGGGACGAGCAGGGCGCTGAGCGCGAGACCCGCCGTGACGTCGCCCCGCAGCCACCCCCGCCGGTAGGACCGTGCGGTGGCGACACCCGGGAGCCGCCCGAACGCGGCGAGGAGCCACATCAGCCAAGTATCCTCCGCGGCCTCGGCCCGTGGCTGCGACATCGCTCACGCGCACCGACGACGGCGGCCCGGCACCCCCGTAGGGGTACCGGGCCGCCGTGACCGGATCAGGTGGCTGTCACGCCGTCTCGGTGATGGGGCGATCGACCCAGCTCATCAGGTCGCGCAGCTGCTTGCCGACGACCTCGATGCCGTGCTCGGCGTTCTGCTTGCGCAGACCTTCGAGCTCCTTGTTGCCGCCCTCGACGTTGGCGACGAGACGCTTGACGAAGGTGCCGTCCTGGATGTCCTTCAGGATCTCCTTCATGCGCTCCTTGGTGCCGGCGTCGATGACGCGCGGGCCGGAGAGGTAGCCGCCGAACTCCGCGGTGTCGGACACCGAGTAGTTCATGCGGGCGATGCCACCCTCGTACATGAGGTCGACGATGAGCTTGAGCTCGTGGAGAACCTCGAAGTAGGCCATCTCGGGGGCGTAGCCCGCCTCGACCATGACGTCGAAGCCGGTCTTGACGAGCTCCTCGGTGCCACCGCAGAGCACGGCCTGCTCGCCGAAGAGGTCGGTCTCGGTCTCTTCCTTGAAGGTGGTCTTGATGACGCCGGCCCGGGTGCCGCCGATGCCCTTGGCGTAGGACAGCGCGAGCGCCTGGCCCTCACCCTTGGGGTCCTGATGGACGGCGATGAGCGCGGGAACGCCCTTGCCGTCGACGAACTGACGACGCACGAGGTGGCCGGGACCCTTGGGGGCGACCATCGCGACGGTCACGTTCTCCGGAGCGGTGATGAGACCGAAGTGGATGTTGAGGCCGTGGCCGAAGAACAGCGCGTCGCCGTCCTTCAGGTTGGGCTCGATGTCGTTGGTGAAGATCGACGCCTGGGCGGTGTCGGGCGCGAGGATCATGATGACGTCGGCCCACTCGGAGACCTCGGCGGGGGTGCCGACGGTGAGACCGGCTTCCTCGGCCTTGGCCCGCGACTTCGAGCCCTCCTTCAGACCGATGCGAACGTCGACGCCCGAGTCGCGCAGGCTCAGCGAGTGCGCGTGTCCCTGACTGCCGTAGCCGATGACGGCGACCTTACGACCCTGGATGATCGACAGGTCGGCATCGTCGTCGTAGAACATCTCGACTGCCACAGTGATTACCTCTTTCAGCAAGTATGGGTGTGTTAAGGCTAACGGGTAGCCGTGATGGACTTCGGACCGCGTCCGACGGCGACGACACCGGACTGGACGATCTCGCGGATTCCGTACGGTTCGAGCATGCGCAACAGCGCGTCGAGCTTGGACCGCGTACCGGTCGCCTCGATGGTCAGCGACTCGGGCGAGACGTCGATCACCTTGGCGCGGAACAGATTCACCGTCTCGATGACCTGGGTGCGCACACTCGCGTCGGCGCGCACCTTGATGAGCACGAGTTCGCGGGCGACGGACGCCTCGTCCTCCTGCTCGACGATCTTGATGACGTTGACGAGCTTGTTGAGCTGCTTGGTGACCTGCTCGAGCGGGAACTCGTCCACGGTCACCACGATCGTCATCCGCGAGATGTCGGGCACCTCGGTGCCACCGACGGCAAGGGATTCGATGTTGAAGCCGCGTCGCGAGAACAGCGATGCGACTCGGGCGAGCACGCCCGGCTTGTCCTCGACGAGAACACTGAGGGTGTGACTCGTGCTCACTTGGTCTCCTCCTGGGCCGCAGCGTTCTCGCTGCGGGTTTCGAGCGCGTCGATGGTCTCGTGGATGACGGCGGGATCGTCGGCAGCGGCGTCGTCGTCGAACAGCGGCCGGATGTCGCGAGCCGCCATGATCTCGTCGTTGCTCGTGCCGGCGGCGACCATCGGCCACACCTGCGCGTCCTTGCCGACGATGAAGTCGATCACGACGGGACGATCGTTGACCTCCTGCGCCCGGCGGATCGCAGGCTCGACGTCTTCCTCGCGCTCGACGCGGATGCCCACGCAGCCGAGGGCCTCGGCGAGCTTGACGAAGTCGGGGATGCGTAGCGAGTGCGTCGCCAGGTCGGTGTTCGAGTATCGCTCCTCGTAGAAGAGGGTCTGCCACTGCCGGACCATGCCGAGATTGCCGTTGTTGATGAGCGCGACCTTGATCGGCACACCCTCGACGGCGCACGTCGCGAGTTCCTGGTTGGTCATCTGGAAGCAGCCGTCGCCGTCGATGGCCCACACCTCGGTGTCGGGGCAACCCATCTTGGCGCCCATCGCGGCGGGCACCGCGTAGCCCATGGTGCCGAGACCACCGGAGTTGAGCCAGGTGCGCGGCTTCTCGTAGTCGACGAACTGCGCCGCCCACATCTGGTGCTGACCGACGCCTGCGCAGTAGATCGCGTCGGGACCGGCGAGCTTACCGACGGCCTGGATGACGTACTGCGGCGACAGGGTGTCGTCGGTGGGACGGTCGTAGCTCAGCGGGTAGGTGCGACGGATGTCGTCGAGGTAGGCCCACCATGCCGTGTAGTCGAGCTTCGTGCCGGTCGCCAGGTCGGCGCGGATCGCCTCGAGCAGTTCGACGATGACCTCCTTGCAGTCACCGACGATCGGCACGTCGGCGTGCCGGTTCTTGCCGATCTCCGCCGGGTCGATGTCGGCGTGGATGACCTTGGCGTCGGGCGCGAAGGAGTCCAGCCGACCGGTGACGCGGTCGTCGAAACGGGCACCGAGGGTGATGAGCAGGTCACTCTTCTGCAGTGCGGCCACCGCGGCGACGTTGCCGTGCATGCCGGGCATGCCGCAGTGCAGGTTGTGGCTGTCGGGGAACGCACCGCGGGCCATGAGCGTCGTAACGACCGGGATGCCGGTCAGCTCGGCGAGCTCGAGCAGCTCGGCCGACGCCTCGGCCTTGATGACACCGCCGCCGACGTACAGCACCGGGTTCTTCGCGTCGGCGATCAGTCGCGCGGCCTCGCGGACCTGCTTGCCGTGCGGCTTCGTCACCGGGCGGTAGCCGGGCAGGTGCATCTCCGGCGGCCAGCTGAAGGTGGTCTGTGCCTGGAGGATGTCCTTGGGGATGTCGACGAGGACCGCGCCCGGGCGGCCCGAGGAGGCGAGGTAGAACGCCTCGGCCAGGATGCGCGGGATGTCGGCGCCGTCGGTGACCAGGAAGTTGTGCTTCGTGATCGGCATCGTGATGCCGGAGATGTCGGCTTCCTGGAAGGCGTCGGTGCCGATGAGCGGGCGACCGACCTGGCCGGTGATCGCGACGAGGGGCACGGAGTCCATCTGCGCGTCGGCGAGCGGGGTGACGAGGTTCGTCGCGCCCGGACCGGAAGTGGCCATGCACACGCCGACCTTGCCGGTGGCCTGGGCGTAACCGGTGGCAGCGTGCCCGGCACCCTGCTCGTGACGGACGAGCACGTGGCGCACGCGCCGCGAATCGAAGATCGGGTCGTAGACGGGCAGGATCGCGCCGCCGGGAATGCCGAATACCGTGTCGACCTCGAGTTCCTCGAGTGCGCGGACCACCGACTGGGCGCCGGTGACCCGCTCGGGGGCGACCTGGCGTCGATTGGCGGGCTGCGTCGCGGCAGCTGCGGGAGTCGGGGTGGCGGACCCCGGCTTTCGCGGCGAGGGTTGAGGCCGTGCGGTTGGTGCGCTCACTGCGAATTCCTCTGATTCTGGCTCCGGGCAACAAAAAACCCTCGTCAGCAAGTCTGCTGTACGAGGGTGGCGCGTCGTGGGCGAGTTGCGAAATGCGGCTCAGGCGACGACGCGCCGGCCGATTACGAGCAACCCATTCTGATTCACGCGCTCGACGGTAGGCGCATGGTGTCCAGACAGTCAACTTGGTGCGGTCCACTGTCCCAGAATGTGAGATGCCGCGGCTGCAGTGCGAAGATGTAGAGGTGTCATCTTCCCAGCAGCCCGTGCCACCGCCCCCATCATCCCACACGCCCGATTCGACGACGCAGGTCATCCAGATCTCGCGACTGTCCTTCCTCGCGTGCGCTCTGCTGTTCCTCGCCCTCGCCTCCCCCGCGCTGGCGTGGCCGGAGGCCTTCGCATGGACGCTGATCATCCCGTTCCTCGTCGCCGCCTGGGTCGTGCGGGTACGCACCGTCGTCGGCCCCGAGGGCATCGTCGCGCGAGCGACCTTCAAGACCACGAACCTGAAGTGGGACGAACTCGACGGCCTCCGGTTCCCGAAGCGGGGCTGGGCCCGCGCACGGCTCACCGACGGCAGCGAGGTCGCACTGCCGGTCGTCACCTTCGGCCGGCTGCCGCAGCTGTCGGAGGCCAGCGGAGGCCGCATCACCGATCCGTACGCGGCCGCACAGCTCGCCGAGGAGAAGGCATACCGCGAGAAGGCGGCCGCCGAAGCCGGTCCGGATGCCGAAACCACCGACGACGCAGTCACCGTCGAGAAGAAGGGGGACCGCTCCTCCTGATCCTCGCGACCGGGTGCGAATAGAGGCATCCGGAAGCACGCGAGTAGATTCGTCGGTGCCGTTGCCCGGATCCGCCCAGCCCGGCGCCCGGACGCGGCCCGGCCGATTGCGCACCAGCCACCGTCAAGGAAGTCAGCCCATGCCCCCGTTGAGGTCACGCACCACCACCGTCGGACGAAACGCCGCGGGAGCGCGCTCCCTGTGGCGCGCCACCGGCCTGACCGATTCCGACTTCGGCAAGCCGATCGTCGCCATCGCGAACTCCTACACGCAGTTCGTACCCGGTCACGTCCACCTCAAGGACGTCGGTGAGATCGTCGCGAAGGCCGTGCGCGAAGCGGGCGGCGTGGCGCGCGAGTTCCACACCATCGCAGTCGACGACGGCATCGCCATGGGCCACGGCGGCATGCTCTACTCGCTGCCGAGCCGCGAGATCATCGCCGACTCCGTCGAATACATGGTCAACGCGCACACCGCCGATGCACTGGTGTGCATCTCGAACTGCGACAAGATCACCCCGGGCATGCTCAATGCCGCGATGCGCCTGAACATCCCGACGGTCTTCGTCTCCGGTGGTCCGATGGAGGCCGGCAAGGCGGTCGTCGTCAACGGTGTCGCGCAGGCCCCCACCGACCTCATCACCGCCATCTCGGCCTCCGCCAGCGAAGCCGTCGACGACGCGGGTCTCGACGAGGTCGAGCGCAGCGCGTGCCCGACCTGCGGTTCGTGCTCGGGCATGTTCACCGCCAACTCGATGAACTGCCTCACCGAGGCTCTCGGTCTCGCGCTGCCCGGCAACGGTTCGACCCTCGCCACCCACGAGGCGCGACGCGCATTGTTCGAGACCGCCGGCCGGACGATCGTCGAGGCCGCCCTGCGCTACTACCGCGACGACGACGAGTCGGTGCTTCCGCGCAACATCGCCACCCCGGCCGCCTTCCGCAACGCAATGGCGCTCGACGTCGCCATGGGTGGTTCCACCAACACCGTGCTGCACACCCTCGCCGCCGCGCAGGAGGGTGAGGTCGACTTCGATCTCACCACCATCGACGAGATCAGCCGCCGGGTGCCCTGCCTGGCGAAGGTCTCCCCGAACTCCGACTACCACATGGAGGACGTGCACCGCGCCGGCGGAATCCCCGCCATCCTCGGCGAGCTGCGCCGCGGTGGTCTGCTCGAGACCGACGTCTCCACGGTCCACACGAAGAGCTTCGACGAGTGGCTCGACACCTGGGACATCCGTTCCGGCAAGGCGTCCGAGACGGCCCTCGAACTGTTCCACGCCGCACCGGGCGGTGTGCGCACCACCGAACCGTTCTCGACGGACAACCGCTGGTCGTCGCTCGACACCGATGCCGCGAACGGTTGCATCCGCGACATCGAGCACGCCTACACCGTCGAGGGCGGCTTGTGCGTGCTGCGCGGCAATCTCGCACCGGACGGCGCGATCCTCAAGACCGCCGGTATCGACGAGGATCTGTTCCACTTCGAGGGCCCGGCCTACGTCGTCGAGTCGCAGGAGGAGGCCGTCTCGGTCATCCTCGGCAAGAAGATCAAGGCCGGCGACGTCGTCGTCGTCCGCTACGAGGGCCCGGCCGGCGGCCCCGGCATGCAGGAGATGCTGCACCCGACCTCCTTCCTCAAGGGCATCGGTCTGGGCAAGGTGTGTGCCCTGATCACCGACGGTCGCTTCTCGGGCGGCACCTCCGGTCTGTCCATCGGGCACGTCTCCCCCGAGGCCGCGTCCGGTGGTGTGATCGGCCTGATCGAGCAGGGCGACCGGATCCGCATCGACGTCGCGACCCGCACCCTCGAGGTGCTCGTCGAGGACGAGGTGCTCGCGGATCGTCGCGCGAAGATGGAGGCCTCCGAGCGTCCGTGGCAGCCCGTCGACCGTGAGCGCACGGTCTCGAAGGCACTGCGCGCCTACGCCGCTCTGGCGACCTCCGCCGACAAGGGTGCCGTCCGGCGCGTGCCGTAACACTTCACGACAGCAGGAACGAGGGCCCCGCGATCATCCCGATCGCGGGGCCCTCGCCTGGTGTCCGTCCTTCGTATGTCAGCGTCCGAAGATCCACAGGCACACGCCGGCCGCCACACCCATCAGCAGCACGACGAACGAGCCCAGGAACGGACGCGTCGCCCAGCCGCGTCGTCCGTCGATCGCGATGCGTCCCGGTCCGGTGAGGGTGATCGTCACCGCGCAGGCGACGAGAAGGGCCTCGAACTCGAAGCCCGACGATTCGGCGGCGAAGAACTGGACGCCCGGCTCGAGTTCGTGTTTGAACAGCACCGCGTTGACCATGATGGCCACGATCGCAGCAGCGGCGAACGGAGTGAGCAGACCCAGGACGAGCAGTCCTCCGGCCGCGATCTCACCGACCGCGCCGACGATCGCGAGCACGGCGGGCTGCTGGTACCCCGCGTCGCGCAGCAACGACTCGAAACCGTCGAGACCCGGGCCGTTCCACAGACCCACCAGCTTCTGCAGTCCGTGTGCGACGAGGATCGCCCCGACCGCCGCGCGCAGGACGAACAATCCGAGGTCGAGCGTCCCGCGGCGCACCTTCGGGGTCTGCTCGCCGACGGCCACCGCGCCGCCCGCATCCGCACCGAATACCGGCTCCGGCCGGTACATCTGCTCGGTGGGAGCGGCGTAGGCGTCGGTGCCGAGGGGCGTTCCCCCGGCCCCGAAGTCGTCGTCCGATCCGAGATACGACTCGCGTGGTCGGTGCATCTCGAGTGTGTGCTCGTCGGGCTGGTTTCCGTAGGAACTCGAACCCGCGTCCGGTATGCCACCGTTCTTGTTGTCGGCCACGCTCCCAGCCTAGGCCCGTGACTGCCCCCACACCCGGCATCCGCGGGTGCGCGCGTCGTGCCGGTAACGTTTGCGGCATGACACGGGGTACGCGGTGGACGGGTTCGTGGGGCGTACGTGCGGCAGCGGCGGCGCTTGCCGTGGGAGTCCTCGCCGTCCCGTCCTGCGCCCGCTTCGACGACTCCGCATCGAGCCCGTTCACTCCCGAACCCACCTTCGATCCGGGACCGGGCGTCGGGCCCCAGGACCCCACCGAGACGACCACGCCGAGCGCCTCCCCCAAGCCTCCGGGGCCGTGTGTCGATCCCGACCCGTCCGTGATCGCGACCTGCCTCGACGTCACCGGCGGCCTGGTGACGATGCCCGACGGCAACTCCGCGCTCGTCACCGAGCGCCGGACGGGTCGGATACTGCAGGTCGCGCCGGAGACCGAGCCGGTGGAGATCGCGACGATCCCGGTCGACGGATCCGGGGACGGTGGGCTCCTGGACGTGGCACTCTCCCCCACCTTCGCCGAGGACCGACTGCTCTACGCCTACATCACCACGGCCTCGGACAACCGCGTGGTCCGCATCGCCGCGGGCGACACTCCCAAGGACGTGCTGACGGGAATCCCGCGCGGCGCGACGGGCAATTCCGGCGCCATCGAGTTCGTCTCGCCCACCGAGCTCGCCGTCCTGACCGGCGACGCCGGAAACGCAGCGGCCGCAAACGATCCGAACGTCCTGTCCGGCAAGCTCCTGAACCTGCCGCTCCCGGCACCCGGCGCAGCACCCACTCCCTCGGTGGTGCTGTCGGGCATCGGCACCGCGGGCGATGTGTGCCGCGATCCGAACGGCAACCTGTGGATCACCGACCGCACTCCCCTCGAGGACCGGCTCCAACGGGTCGGGGTCGACGGCTCGACCGGTACCGGCCCGGCCTGGACGTGGCCCGAGCGGCCCGGTGTCGCCGGGTGCGCGGCGGCTCCCGACGGGATCGCGATCTCGCTCACCGACGCGAAGGCCGTCGCGGTCGTCGCTACCGATCCGGGGACCGGCGCGGTCACGGCGTCCCCCGTCCTCGCGGCGGAGGACCGCTACGGCATGCTGCGCGGCGCCTCTTCGTCGCCCGACGGCCTGCTGTGGGTCTCGACGGTCAACAAGTCCGGCGCCGAACCGGGACCGAACGACGATCGCGTCATCCGCATCCAGTTCCCGGCCGGTGGCGGCGGATTCGACTGATCATGCCCGCCCCGGTGTCTCCGCCGCAGCGGGGTGGTGGAGCAGTCCCGCGAGCATCGGGAGGACGAGGACGGTGACGGCGCCCGCCGCCACGAGGATCGACGCGCTCGCGTTCGTCATCTGATCGGCACTCACCGCGACGCCGGTGACCGCGACGATCAGTGGCAGACCCGTAGTGGAGTACAGGGCGATCTGCAGTTGTTCGGCGGTTCCGAACATGCGGTTGCCGGTCTCGTCGCGTTCGAGGCGCGATGCGACGAACACCGGTACACCCCTCACCAGGACGAGCAGTCCGAGGAATGCCAGCAGGATGCCCGGGGCACTCGCAACGGCACCGACGTCGATCGCCATGCCCGAGGTGACGAAGAAGATCGGGATGAGGAAGCCGTATCCGAGACCGTCGAGCTTCTTCTCGAGCCGCTCGTCGCCCGCCGGGATTGTGCGGCGCAGGATGAAGCCGGCCGCGAAGGCCCCGAGAATGATGTCGAGATCGAAGACGGCGGCGACGGCGATGAGTCCGACGAGCAACAACATCGTCAGTCGCACCGGGATCTGGGCGGTGGTGTCGGAGCCGAGTCGGACGAACTGGGTGAACCGTGAACCTTCCCGCAGGATCCAGGTCGGCAGCACGGCGACGACGACGGCCACGACCGCGAACGCCAGCAGGACGATCAGCGAGCCGAGTGCGCCGCGCGCACCGAGCAGGGTCGCCATGGCCACGACGGGCAACAGCTCGCCGAACGCACCGTGGTTGAGCACCGAGCGTCCGAGTGGGGTTGCGACGAGTCCGCGGTCGGCGAGGATCGGCAGGAGCGTCCCCAGCGCGGTGGACGTCAGGGCGATCGCCACGGCGATCTCGGCGTGCACCTGACCTGCAGCTCCGAGCGCGGCGACGGTGCCGAGCGCCAACAGCATGCACACGCACCAGGTGAGCATCGCGCGGCGCCCACCCCGCCCGCGCAACTCGGCCGGGTCGATCTCGTATCCGGCGAGCAGGAAGAGCATCCCCAGGCCGAGTTCGCGCAGGATGCCGATCTCGCTGCCCGTCTCCGCGAGGTCGAGCGCGTAGGGGCCGATGAGGACACCGGCCACCAGCAGCAGCACGACCTCGGGGACCAGCCGTCGCGGGACGGCGCCGGCGATCAGCGGTGCCAGCACCGCCGCGACGGCGATCCAGAACAGCGAGGTGGCTACAGCGGCGTCCATCGCCGCTACTCTAGCCGCGCAAGATCAACTGCACGCGGCGATGACGAGTTCCTTCACGCGCGCCGGATCGGCCTGTCCGCGAGTGGCCTTCATGACGTCGCCGACGATCTTGCCGGCCGCCTGGACCTTGCCGGAGCGGATCTTGTCGGCGATGTCGGGGTTGGCGGCCAGCGCGGCGTCGACCGCGGCCTGCAGCGCCGAATCGTCGCGCACGACCTCGAGACCGCGAGCGGCGACCACTTCGTCGGGCTCGCCCTCACCGGCGAGCACACCGTCGACGACCTGACGGGCGAGCTTGTTCGTCAGCTTGCCGTCGGCCACCAGCGCGATGACGCGGGCGACCTGCTCGGGTGTGATGGGCAGTTCGGCGAGTTCGACACCGCGGGTGTTGGCCTGCTGGGCCAGGTAGGCGACCCACCACGAGCGGGCCTCCGAGGCGGGGGCGCCGGCCTCGGTGGTCGCGATGACGAGGTCGAGCGCTCCGGCGTTGACGAGGTCGCGCATCTCCTCGTCGGAGACACCCCAGTCGGCCTGGATGCGGGCGCGGCGCAGCCACGGCAGCTCGGGCAGCGTCGCGCGCAGCTCCTCGACCCAGGCGGCGTCGGGCGCGATCGGCTCGAGGTCGGGCTCCGGGAAGTAGCGGTAGTCCTCGGCGGTCTCCTTGCGGCGACCGGGCGAGGTGGTGCCGTCGGCCTCCTGGAAGTGCCGGGTCTCCTGGATCACCTCACCACCGGAGACCAGCACGGCCGCCTGGCGCCGCATCTCGTAGCGGACCGCGACCTCGACGGACTTGAGGGAGTTGACGTTCTTCGTCTCGGTGCGGGTACCGAACTCCTTCGCGCCGATGGGCATCAACGAGATGTTCGCGTCGCACCGCATCGAGCCCTGGTCCATGCGGACGTCGGAGACGTCGAGTGCCTCGAGCAGGTCGCGCAGGGCGGTGACGTAGGCGCGGGCGACCTCGGGGGCGCGCTCGCCGGCACCGACGATGGGCTTGGTGACGATCTCGACGAGCGGAACCCCGGCACGGTTGTAGTCGAGCAGCGAGTGGCTCGCACCGTGGATGCGACCGGTGGCGCCACCGACGTGCAGCGACTTGCCGGTGTCCTCCTCCATGTGCGCGCGCTCGATGTCGACTCGCCAGGTGGTGCCGTCGTCGAGCACGACGTCGAGATATCCGTCGGTGGCGATCGGCTCGTCGTACTGCGAGATCTGGTAGTTCTTCGGCTGATCGGGGTAGAAGTAATTCTTCCGCGCGAAGCGACCCCACGGGGTGATCGAGCAGTTCAGCGCGAGGCCGATGCGGATCGCGGACTCGACCGCGGCCTGGTTGACGACGGGCAGCGCCCCCGGCAGACCGAGGCAGACCGGGCACACCTGCGTGTTGGGCTCGGCGCCGAAGGCCGTCGGGCAGCCGCAGAACATCTTGGTGGCGGTGTGCAGCTCGACGTGCACCTCCATGCCCATCACGGGCTCGAACTTCGCGAGCACGTCGTCGTAGGCGAGCAGGTCAGCGGACACGGAGGCAGTCATGGTGTCGATTTTAGACGGCGCCGACAGTGCCGACGCGCGGCCTCACCCGAACAGGATCCGCATCTCCTGATAGCGCTCGTCGGGCACGTACTTCGGTTCGGCGAGCTCGTCGAAATCGACCCGGGCGATGTCGGTGCCGTGCAGCGCGACCATGTGCCCCCAGTCCTCCTCGGCGACGAGATCGGTCACCGCCATGCCCAGTCGCGTGGCGAGTACCCGGTCGAATGCCGTGGGGACACCGCCCCGTTGGATGTGGCCGAGCACCGTCGCGCGGGCCTCGACACCGGTGTGCTTCTCGATGAGCGGCGCGAGCACCTCCGCGATCCCACCGAGGCGCGGCCGGTCGAAGCCGTCGAGCCCCTTGGTGGAGTACGCCTCCTCCATCTCGGGGAGCGTGAAGCCCTCCGCGACGACGACCATCGGCGAACGTCCGCGGTTGCGGACACTCGTCACCCACTCGCAGATCTGTTCGAGGCTCTCGGGGTGCTCGGGGATGAGGATGGCGTGTGCGCCGCCGGCGGTACCGGCGTGCAGCGCGATCCATCCGGCGTGCCGGCCCATGACCTCGAGCACCATGCAGCGTTTGTGGGAGTTGCCGGTGGTCCGGAGGCGGTCGATCGCCACCGTCGCGATCTCGACGGCCGTGTCGAACCCGAAGGTGTAGTCGGTGTGGCTGAGGTCGTTGTCGATCGTCTTCGGCACACCGACGATGCGGATCCCTTCACCGAACAGTCGCTTCGAGGCGGCAGCGGTGCCCTCGCCCCCGATGGCGATCACGGCGTCGATCCCGAGGCGGTCGAGGGTCTTCTGGATGTTCTGCGCCCCACCGTCGGGTCCCTGGTACGGACCGAACCGGCTCGTACCGAGGATCGTGCCTCCCTGTTGGGCGAGACCGCGAACACGGCTGCGGTCCAACGGGATCACATCGCCCTCGACGAGACCGCGCCAGCCGTCGAGGAATCCGACGAACTCCTGTCCGTGAACCTCGGTGCCCTTGAGCACCGCACCGCGGATGACCGCGTTGAGCCCGGGGCAGTCCCCGCCACTGGTGAGAATTCCGATCCTCGTCACGCACTACCTCCCGTCGCATGGTTCCGTACCGCACGGACCGATACCGCCCGGACCGCTGCTGCATTGCCATCCTGCCCGTTCACCGGCGCGACGGCAGCCCGATTCAGCCGGGTGTGACGAGACCGGACTCGTAGGCGAGCACCACGGCCTGTGCCCGGTCGCGCAGGTGCAGTTTTGCGAGAACCTTGCCGACGTGGGTCTTCACGGTCTGCTCGGCGACGAACAATCGTTCTGCGATCTCGGTGTTCGACAGGCCGTGCGCGATCAGTTCGAGCACCTCGAGTTCGCGTGGGGTGAGCGGATCGAGGACGCGGTCGCGCCCTCTCGCCGGCCGGCGCCGGCTGGTGACGTCGGCGATGAGGCGACGGGTGACGGTCGGCGCGAGCAGTGCCTGACCATCGGCGACCACCCTCACGGCCCGCACGAGTTCGTCGGCGGGGGCGTCCTTGAGCAGAAACCCGCTCGCTCCCATCCCGAGCGCCTCGTAGACGTAGTCGTCGAGGTCGAAGGTGGTGAGCATGAGCACCTTCGACCGCGGCTCACGGGTGTCGGCAAGGATGTGCCGCGCCGCGTCGAGACCGTTCATCTCGGGCATGCGCACGTCCATGAGGACGACGTCGGGCCGCAGTCGCGCGACCTCCGAGACAGCCGCTCGACCGTCGGGGGCATCGCCGACGACGCTGATGTCGGGCTGGGCTCCGAGCAGTGCTCCGAAGCCCTGCCGGACCATTGCCTGGTCGTCGGCGATGAACACCGTGATGGGAGGGTGCGGTTCGGTCATCGGCACCCACCTTAGGCCCCGGTCAGCACCGGGAGAACCGCTCGGACCTCGAAACCGCCGCCGGGACGGGGATGGGCGACGAGTTGCCCGCCCACGACGGACGCACGTTCGACCATGCCGAGGATTCCGTTGCCGCCGCTGCGGTCCGACTGCCGAACGGTGGTGTCGACCTGACCGGGCGAGGCCGGCCCGTTGGTCACCTCCACCGTGACGGTCGCCGGCTCCCACTGCAGTCGTGCGGACACGCGGGCGCCGGGTGCGTGCCGGGCCGCGTTCGCCAGAGACTCTTGCAGGATCCGGTAGACGGTGAGTCCGACACCGTCGGAGACGGGTGCGGGGACGCCGACCGTCTCCGTCTCGAGCGCCATCCCGGCTCGGCGGGAGGACTCGAACAGCTCACCGATGCGGTCGATGTCGGGCTGCGGTTCGTGTTCGGGGAGCTGCCCGTCGCTGCGGAGTACTCCGAGCAGGGTGCGGACCTCGTTCAGCGCCTCCCGTGCGGTCGCACCGAGGGCGTCGAATTCGGTGCGTACGTCGTCGTTCACGTCCGGGAGCCGGTAGGGCGCGCTCTGCGCCTGCACGACGATCATCGACATGTGATGGGCAACGATGTCGTGGAGGTCGCGTGCGATGTGGGCCTTCTCCTCGAGGATGGCGCGCCGTGCACGTTCGAGCTCGCTGGCCTCCTCCTGCTGGGCGAGTTGCCGTCGGGAGATCACCAGCCAGCGCACCAACAGCCCGAACACCACCAGGGCGCTGATCCCGATCCCCCAGCCCCAGCCGTCGCTGCCGGGGACGAAGGCCGCGAAGAGCAGAACCGTCGAGACCCAGACGACGAGGACGATCCGGATCTCCTCGCGGATCGCAACGGCGAACACCAGCGCGAGCATCACCATGATGTGCACGACCTGCCACGGATAGTCGTAGCCGGGGACCAGGTCGAACGCTATCGGGATGACGAGTCCCGCCGCCGCGGCCACCGCCCACCCGAGCGCCGGCCGGACGAGCACGAGGAGGAACGGGAACACCGCCATCCCCGAGATCAGCGGCAACAGGGGTGGGGAGACGTCGTGGGTCAGGGGCAGCGTCGGCCACGCGATCGCATAGAGGATCAACGTCACGGTGACCACGGTGATGACGCTCCACCGTCCCCGGCCCAGGCGTCCCGCGGTTCTCACGCCGGACTTCGCAAGCTCTTTCACCTCACCCACGCTAGGAGCCGGGGTCTCGACTGTCCTCATACCTGGGGGTGAGATCCGCATAGCTCTGCGGGTGGTGTCGGCCTCCTCGAGATCGCTCCGTCGCGGGGTCCGGTGCAGGGCTGCGCGTTCCTAGCGTCACCGGCATGACAGTGAGATCCGCAGCGGTCCGAGTCGCGTCGGTCGTCTTCCTCGCCACCGCAGCATATGCCGCCGCGCCGGGGGCGCTCGCCCACTCCGCCGCGCCCCCGACGGAGGACGCCGCGGCCGCAGCGACGGTGACGGCGCTCGTCGCCGACGACGCGGACGGAGCACTGTCGTCCCTGCCGGCCGATTTCACCGCCGTGATGGGGTATGCGCCGATCGTCGAACAGTGGGCGGACGGGACGACGGTGCTCGCCGACCCCGAAGGTGACTGCTCCGCCCCGGTGCCGCTGCCGGCGGCGTTCGAATCGGCATGCCGGGTGCACGATCTCGGGTACGACCTCCTGCGATACGCCCACACCACCGGTGGCGAGCTGGGCACCGGTGCCCGCCGCGACCTCGACGGTCTGTTCGCACGGCATCTCGACACCGTCTGCCGTTCCGAACCCGGCATCACCTCCTGCACGCCGATCGCAGGGATTTCTTCTGCAGCAGTGGAATTCAACTCGTGGCGACAGGGTCACCGGACACCTGTCGCGGAATCGCCGTGGGCCCTGGCCGTCGCTGCGGGCTCGGTCGCTCTGGGCTTCACGGCACGAAAGGTACGGCGATGACGATCCTCACGGTGGTTCTCGCGACGGTGATCTCCCTCGCCCCTCCCCTGCTGCCGCGACAGTCGGTCGTGCAGGGCGTCGTCACAGGGGTGTTCGTCCTGGTCGCGCTGGCCGTTCTCCGTCTCGTCGTGACCGCGAGGCGGCGGACCGGTCGGGCTCCGCGGCCGGCGAGACCGGAACTGCATGTGCCCGTCGCGCTCGTCGGCGGATCCGTCGTGCTGGTCACGGCCGCCGGTGCGCATCGGTGGCAGAACGGTCTGCGGGAGGCGATGGCGGTCCCGGCGCTGGATGTGCGCTGGTGGCTCGAGGCACTGGCAGTCGCGATCGTGGTCGTCGCGGCGCTGC
Organism: Rhodococcus sp. 2G; assembly: GCF_001886355.1. Lineage (NCBI taxonomy): Bacteria > Bacillati > Actinomycetota > Actinomycetes > Mycobacteriales > Nocardiaceae > Rhodococcus > Rhodococcus sp. 2G. The sequence continues at coordinate 2,559,750 of NZ_CP018063.1, forward strand.
TCGCCCTTCCGCGCCTCGTGCACCTCCTGTCGCGACGCGGGGTGGCGGTGGCCGTCGCCGCGACGCTGGGAATCGGCGCCACGGTTGGGATCGGCACCACGGTGGCCTTCTCACCCGGAGGGGCGGTCGACACGGTCGCCTCCCCCACCGCGCTCTCGGCGGGATTGTCGGGTGGCGTGGGATCGGCGGTGTTGTGGAACCGGTTGGGTCGAGAGGGGCAGAAGTTCGTGTCCCTGCCCTCCGAGGGGTCACCGATCCGGATCTACATACCGTTGTCGGCCGCGCCGGATCCGTCTGCGCGCGCCGAGTTCGCGGTGGACGAACTCCGCCGGGCGAGAGCCTTCGACCGACCGCATCTCGTGGTGGCCGTGCCGACCGGCTCGGGCTGGGTCGATGCCGCTGCGGTTCGCGGCTTCGAGGACCGGTGGGGCGACGATGTCGCCATCGTCGCCCAGCAGTACTCGGACATGCCGAGCTGGGCGACCTTCGTCCTCGATCGCGGTGCTGCGGAGGAGGAGGCCCGCGCGCTCGTCACCGCCTTGCGGGCGCACCTGTCCACGCTGCCCGACGAGCGACGCCCCGCCCTGCACGTCTACGGGCAGTCTCTGGGAGCGTCCGGCGCGAGCGCCGTCTTCGACGACGAACCGGAGCCGTGTGCACTGTTCCTCGCGGGGCCACCCGCGGGGGTCCGCACCGCCGGTGCGAGTGTCCGGGCGAACACCTCCGACCCGGTGGTGTGGTGGCGGCCGTCGCTGCTGTGGTCGCCGCCCGATCTGTCGCATGCGCGCGCCGATGCCCCGACCCCGCCGTGGCTGCCGGTGGTGTCGTTCGTGAACACAACGGTGGACCTGCTCACCTCGCTCGAGGCGGCACCCGGTCACGGTCATCGCTACGGCGACGATCAGGCGCGGTGCACCTCCGCCGACGGGTAGATCGCGCCCACACGGATCGGCGTCCGGATACACCGCGACCCGCCGGCCGACGAACGGCACGACGGGTCGTGGTGTGGGAAAGGATCAGGCGACGATGGGTCCTCGTGCCGCCTCGAAGGCCGCACCCACGCGGTACAGGCGCTCGTCGGCCAGGGCCGGGGCCATGATCTGCAGACCGACGGGGAGACCGTCGTCCGCCGAGAGGCCGGACGGCACCGACATCGCGCAGTGCCCCGCGAGGTTGGTCGGGAGCGTGCATAGATCGGACAGGTACATCGCCAGCGGATCGTCGACCTTCTCGCCGAGCTTCCACGGCGTGAACGGGCTCGTGGGCGAGACCAGCACGTCGACCTGCTCGTAGGCCTTGTCGAAGTCCTGCGCGATGAGGCTCCGGACTTTGAGTGCCTGACCGTAGTAGGCCTCGTAGTAGCCGGAGGACAGCGCGTAGGTGCCGATCATGATGCGGCGCTTGACCTCCTTGCCGAAACCGGCGGCGCGGGTCGCGGCCATGACCTGCTCGGCACTCATCGTGCCGTCGTCGACGCGCATGCCGTACCGCATCGCGTCGAAGCGGGCCAGGTTGGAGGAGACCTCCGACGGCAGGATCAGGTAGTACGAGGCGAGCGCGTACTCGAAGTGCGGGCACGAGACCTCGACGACCTCCGCGCCGAGCTTCGTGAGCGTCTCGACCGCCGCATCGAACGACGAGAGCACGCCGGGCTGGTAGCTGTCGGAGTGCAGCTCCTTGACCACGCCGACCTTCAGGCCCTTCAGGTCGCCGGCCGCACCCTGGCGCGCCGCCTCCACGACGGGACGCACGGGGGCGTTCACCGACGTCGAGTCGCGCGGGTCGTGCCCGGCGATGACCTCGTGCAGCAGCGCCGTGTCGAGGACGGTGCGGCCGCAGGGACCACCCTGGTCGAGCGACGACGCACAGGCGACGAGGCCGTACCGAGAGACCGTGCCGTAGGTGGGCTTGGTGCCGACGGTGGCGGTGACAGCGGCGGGCTGGCGGATCGAGCCACCGGTGTCGGTGCCGATCGCGAGGGGTGCTTGATACGACGCGAGCGCCGCAGCGGAACCGCCACCCGAGCCACCCGGGATACGGCTGGTGTCCCACGGGTTGCGGGTGGGGCCGTAGGCCGAGTTCTCGGTGGACGAACCCATCGCGAACTCGTCCATGTTGGTCTTGCCGAGGATGGGGATCCCGGCCTCGCGCAGCTTCGTGGTGAGCGTCGCGTCGTAGGGCGAGACCCAGCCCTCGAGGATCTTCGAACCGCACGTGGTGGGCATGTCCGTGGTGGTGAACACGTCCTTGAGCGCGAGCGGCACACCGGCGAGCGCCGAGGCCGGTTTCTCGCCCGCGGCGACGGCACGGTCGACCTCGTCCGCGGCGGCGAGCGCCTGCTCGGAGGCGACGTGCAGGAAGGCGTTGTACTCGCCGTCGACCTCGGCGATGCGATCGAGGTGGGCCTGGGTGACCTCCACCGACGACAGTTCGCCGGCATGGATCTTCGACGCCAGGGTCGCGGCGTCGAGGCGTGTCGTATCCGTGCTCATTCGCCCTCTCCCAGGATCTGCGGGACCGAGAAGCGATCCTCCTCGACGGCCGGCGCACCGGAGAGCGCCTGCTCGGGTGTGAGACCGGGGACGACGACGTCGGGTCGCGTCACGTTGGTGACGGCGTTCGGGTTCGCCATGGGAGCCACATCGTCCGCGGCCACCTCCGACACCGCCTTGACGTGGTTGAGGATCGAATCCAACTGACCGGCGAACTCGTCGAGTTCGGCATCGGTCAGCGCAAGCCGGGACAACCGGGCGAGATGCGCGACCTCGTCACGGGAGATGGCAGGCACCGTGAATGGCCCCTTTCCGATGGAGAGTGAACGTCCTGTCCAGGGTAATGCGTCCTGGAAGCGACGGCGCACGCGGTTCGGCGACATCACTCGTCGCCCGGTCGGCGTCGCGTCCCGTCCGCCGATGTTGCAAGCTTCGCAACGCTGTGTTGCGTTCGTGTGACATGCACCGTCGCGACCGGGGATTATCGATGGGGTCGGCATAATTTCGGATCGGCGCCGTCCCGGACGCCGGCGCCGAGGTGCAAGGATGTGGTCTGCCAGAGGTCGACACGGGCCCCTGGGCCGGCACTCGGATGCCGGCGCACCATGTGCCGTCGATGTGGCGTTCGTCGACGGCAGGAAACCGACTGGGGAAAGGACTCACGTGTCGTACCTCTTGCGTGTCAGGCTCCCCGATCGTCCCGGTAGCCTCGGCTCGCTCGCCCTGGCGCTCGGTTCGGTCGGCGCCGACATCCTGTCGCTCGACGTCGTCGAACGCGGCACGGACTTCGCGATCGACGATCTCGTCGTCGACGTCGAGCCGGGCAAGCTCCCCGACACGCTCCTCACCGCGGCCGAGGCCCTGCCCGGTGTGACGGTCGACTCGATCCGTCCCTACGCCGGAATCCTCGACACCCATCGCGAACTCGAATTGATCGATCACGTCGCCGCCGCCCGCGACGACCGCATCCAGATCCTCGTCGACGGCGCTCCCCGGGTGCTCCGCGTGGGTTGGGCGACCGTGCTCGGAGTCGGCCCGAACGGCATCTTCCGCCTCGCGGGGAGCCCGGGTTCGCCGGAGACCCACCTCGACGGCGTCCCCTGGATGCCGCTCGCCGAGGCCACCCTGCTCGACCACGACGGTGAGTGGGTGCCGCAGCTCTGGCGCGACATGGACACGATGCTCGCGGCCGCTCCCCTCGGCTCGCCCGAACGTGTCCTCGTCCTCGGCCGCCCCGGCGGACCGGAGTTCCGTCCGTCCGAGATCGCACGCATCGGTTACTTCGCGGGCATCGTCGGCACCGTCCTCCGATAGTCCCCGGGTTCCGGTCGCAGCTTCGGGAAAGGGTCTCAGCCGACGACGAGCCTGTGCGCCTGCGCGATCGCTTCCTCACGCGAATGCACGCCCAGTTTCCGGTAGAGGGAACGCAATTGGGTCTTGACGGTGTTGAGGGTGACGAACTGTTCCTTGGCGATCGTGCTCGTCGTGCCGCCGGCGAGCAATGCGTCGAGGACCGCGCGCTCGCGTGGGGTCAGCCGTACGACGACACGGATCTCGCGGAAGATGCCGTACTCGGCCATCGCCGGGTCGAGATCGATCGGCAGGTCGACCCCGAGCGACAGGATGTCGCGCACGGCCGAGGGCGGGACTCCGACGAACGGCCGTGTCACCCCGGCATGTTCCGCCAGCACCACGGCCCGCTGGAGATGCCGTCGCGCATCGGTGCGGCGACCGAGTCTCAGAGACGCCACCGATCCGATCAGGGCGAGTTCCGCACCGACGGCCGGACAGTGCTCACGGGCGGCATCCCCACGATGCACGATCACCTCCGCGCCTCCGGGATCGCCGCCGAGCAGACGCAATCGCGCACGGGCCGGAGCCGTGAGGGGGTGCGTCGAGCTGTCGACCAGCTCGCGCGCCGCGCGGGCCTCGCCGAGCGCGAGGTGCAGGTCGGCACGCGCGGCATCGACCAACACCGCGGAGATACCGGTGAGGCGATGGGAGAAGTGCTGAAGTTCCGAATCGATGTACAGCAGGCCGTCGGCGGGCACACCGCTCAGCAGCGCCAGTCGCCCCCGCGCGTACATGACGGCCGCCCACAACTCTTCCGTGTGGCGGGGAGTGCCGAGTTCGGAGAGCGCGCGGAAGGCCGTGCCGGTGTCGAGCCTGTCGAGGGCCACGAGCGCGGTGGCGACCAGGCCCGCCGTACGGATGAGGGCCTCGGCCTCTCCCATGATCGGCGGATGCCGGAGCTCCTCCTCGATCCACCGGGTCGCCTCGTGGGTCCGGCCCCGGAGGGCTTCGAGGAGCGCGAGTTTGCCCGCGGCCTCTCGCTCGACGAACACACCGCGACCCGCCGTGTGGGCACGGCGCAGCATCGTTCCGGCATCGGTGGTGCGTCCGCCGAGGAGGTAGACGGTGCCGAAGTTGAGGTATTTCAGTCCGTGGGCGTGCCGGGTCGTGTCGTCCAGCGTCTCGAAATTCGGCACGGGTTCGGTGGCCAGGCCGTCGCACACTTCCATCGCCTCGTCGTAGGCACCCTGCATCCGGAGACTTCCGAGGCGAAGGATCGTTTCGAAGGATCGCGGGAAGGCCCACTGTTCCGGCTCTCCCGCCTGGTTCCGGGCACGGGTGATCGTCCGCAGCGACGCGACGGTGCGATCGTTGGTCGTCATGTCGTCGGGGAGCAGCTCGAGCAGCACGATCCCCAGGGAGCGGAGCGATCCGCTTCCGTACAGTGCCACCCAGTTCTTCTCGACGATGTCGATCGCGCATCGCCAGTCGCGCCGCTCCACGGCATGTTCGAGGGCGATGTCCGGACGCGAGCGCTGCAACCAGTAGTCGATGAGAGCCGACCGCGCATCCCACAGCTCCTTCGGGTATTCGGCGCTGCCCACCCGCAGGAGTGATCTGTGGACGACCTCGGGATAGCGCCAGGCGGTCTCGCCGTCCGTGGAGTCCTCGTCCGTCGAGCAGGCCTCGATCAGTCCCGACTCGGTCAGCGCGGTGAGGAAGGCGTCGCTGTCGTCGATGTGTGGTAGAGCCGAAATCGACGACTCCGTCACCGTGTTGGGTGCGGCGGAGACGAGGACCGAGCGGGAGGACAGTGCCAGTGAGGGATCCGCGGCCACGACATGCATGACGACGAGATCGACGGTCGAGTCGACCAGGACGTCGAGGGCGTCGGTGCCGTAGACCCGATCCGGCTTCTCGGCACGCAGCGTCGCACACACCGCCGCGACGAATGCGGCGAATCCTTCGGTGCGGCGGGTGATCCACTCGATGGTGCGTTGGTCCCGCGCAAGTCCGAAGAGCCGGCACAGTGCAGCGGTCTCGTCCACGGTGAACGCCAGGTCGTCGTCGCCGACGATCGTCCTGTGCGGGTGTCCGTCGACAAGTTCGGCCCACGAGCCTGTGGCCCTGCTGGTGACCACCATCCGCACCTGCGGCCCGAGCCGCAGCAACTGCCCGACCCGGTCTTCGATCGCTTCGACCGACCGGACACCGTCGAGCACGAACATCACGGGCCGGGGGTGCCGGACCAGTATCGAACACAACGAGTCGAAGGAGCCTTCCGCCGCAACGGGTTCGTCGACTCCGAGGGAGGTGCACAGCGACGATGCCACCGTCGCCCAGTAGGTCTCGGGTGTGACGTCGTGCGCGGGTTCGGGAATCACCACCGGCGCCCACTCGGGACACGGGTCGATCGCCAGCCACGTGTCGACGAGGGTCGTCTTGCCGGAGAAGGGGCCACCGAGGATCACGGCGAGTTCGGAATGCGCGGACAGAACGGAGAACAATCGGCGACGGGACAAAGGCAGTGTTCTCGGCACGTCCACTATCCCTTTCGCATCCGGGCAGCATCGCCCTCGAAACGGACTCACAAGTATGTGCAAATATTAGCAGCCGGCGGGGGAAATGACGGATTTCGCCGGGATTCCGATCGCGCGCCAGGAATCACATCGAAGTAGTCCCGTACCTCCATTCACACGGTCCACGAACGGATCTCACGTCGGCGGGGGAGAAACTCGGTGAGCTTCTCCCCCGCTGCGACTTCGTTCAGTGTGCGAATGCCTGGTCGGTGTGGCCGCGACCGACACCCTCGCGGAGATATCCGACTACATCGGCGATGTCTTCACCGAGCTTGTGGGCGATGTCCCGGCTGAAGCCCTCGCGAAGCACGATTCGCAGGACCGCGACGTCCTCCGCGTCGGCCGGCATCGTGTAGGCCGGAACCTGGAATCCGCGGGCCCGCAATTCGTGGGAGATGTCGAACACCGTGAAGCCGGGGTCGCCCGTCACCTCGAAGGAGATGACCGGGATGGCGGAGCCGTCCGTGATGATCGCCATGTTCTCGATCTCGGAGATCTGCTTCGACAGCATGAGCGCGGTGTCGCGCAGGGTCTCCATGATCTGCGTGTACCCGGCGACACCGAGCCGGATGAAGTTGTAGTACTGGCCGATGACCTGGTTACCAGGACGCGAGAAGTTGAGCGTGAACGTCGGCATGTCGCCACCGAGGTAGTTGACCCGGAAGACCAGGTCCTCGGGCAGATGTTCCTTCGAGCGCCAGACGACGAAACCGATACCCGGATAGGTCATGCCGTACTTGTGACCACTGACGTTGATGGACACGACCCGCGGCACACGGAAGTCCCATTCGAGGTCCGGATGGAGGAAGGGCACCACGAAGCCACCGGAGGCGGCGTCGACGTGCAACGGGACGTCGGGACCGCCGGAGGCCGCGAGCTCGTCGAGCGCGGCGGCGATCTCCGCCACCGGCTCGAGTTCACCGGTGAAGGTGGTGCCGAGGATCGCGACGACGCCGATGGTGTTCTCGTCGACCGCTTCGCGGACCTGCTCGGGGGTGATGACGTAACGGCCGGGCTCCATCGGCAGGTATTTCGGCTCGACGTCGAAGTAGCGGCAGAACTTCTCCCACACCACCTGCACGTTGCTGCCGAGCACCAGGTTCGGCTTCGACGCGTCCTTGCCGGCGGCCCTACGGGCCTCACGCCAGCGCCACTTGAGCGCGAGACCGCCGAGCATGACGGCCTCGGACGAACCGATCGTCGAGACGCCGGTGGCCGACGACGGATCGGCCGGATCGAGGTTCTCGGCGTGGAACAAGGCCGCGACCATGTTGACGCAACGGGTCTCGATCTCCGCCGTGGCCGGATACTCGTCCTTGTCGATCATGTTCTTGTCGAACGTCTCGGCCATGAGACGACCCGCCTGCGGATCCATCCACGTGGTGACGAAGGTCGCCAGGTTGAGCCGCGAGCTGCCGTCGAGCATCAGCTCGTCGTGTATGAACTGGTACGTCGCCTCCGGATCGGTCTCCGACTTGGGAAGTCGCAGAGCAGGAATCGGGTCGGTACCGAGTCTGCCGGTGAAGGCAGGTGCGAGTGTCTCGGCTGGAGCATTGGACTCTGACATGGTTTCCTCCATTTCCCGCATCGAACACTCGTCGATCCGGTGACATCAGGACATCCGGGGCGGCTCTCACACCTCGATCGGCGGGTACAGCCTCTCCATCGTGTAGCGGCGGTTGCGCCGAACCGACAGGGCACTCAGCGTCAACGATACGAGCAGGATTCCGGCCAGGACAGCGATTGCGATCCACAATCGCGAATCGATGTTCTCGGCGACGGTGAGCTGCCGCAGACCGTTGACGGTGTAGGTCATCGGGTCGAACGGGTGGATGTACTGGAACGGCTTCGCCGTGGTCGGCACGGGGTAGATACCGCCGGCCGAGACCAGTTGCAGCATCAGGAAGGCCAAGGTCACCACCCGACCGACGGCGACGCCGAAGATCGCATTGAACGCTTGGATCATGGCCAGATACGTTGCGGAGATCAAGATCAGGAACAGGATCGTCCCCACCACGTGCTTCACGTCCAGTCCGACGCCGAAATGGACGACCGTGTACATCACGACCACCTGCAGGATGCCTACCAGCAGAGCCGGCCAGTACGACGCGAGGACCGTGCGGTAGGCACCGAGTCCCGCGACGGTGGGCCGCGACTGCAACGGGGTGAGCAGCATCCAGGTGATGATGCCGCCGACGAACAGGGCGAGCGACAGGAAGAACGGGGCGAAACCGGTACCGAAGGTGGGTGCCTCGTTCGTGTAGTTCTGTTGCAGAGCAACCGGAGTCGACAACGTCTCGGCGGTGGTGGTGCGTTGTTCGTCCGTCCAGTTCGGCACCTGGGTGGCACCCTGACTCAGGGCCTGCGCGAGTTCCTGCGAACCCGACTGCAACTCGACCATGCCCGAGGACAGCTCTCCTGCTCCGTCGGCCAACTGGACACTGCCGTCGGTGAGTTGGACGAGACCGGAGTTCAGCGTGGCGGCACCGGAGCTCAGTTCGTCGACACCGCTGCGGAGTCGGTTCACGTCCGCCGCCAGTCCCCCGTTCGACAACGTCGCCAGGGCTCCCTGTAGCGGACTGTTCGGGTTGCCGAGTTGATACTCGAGTTGTTCGGCGCCTGCCTGCAGACGCATGATCTCAGCGCGTAGGGCGTCGGCATCGGAGGCCGCCTGTTGCGCCGTCAGCGGTGTCAACGCGGTGATCGCCTGCTGCACGACCGGATCGGAGCTCCGGTTCAGGATGTCGACGACCTGCTGTACGGCCTGGTTCACCGTCGACTGCGTGGTCTGCGGTACCCGCGATTCGAGGGCGTCGAGCGAGGCCCGCAGCTCCGCTGCCTGCCCGGCGACACCCGAGAGGGCACCGCTGTCGAGCGCGCTGAGCAGCGGACCCGTCACGCCGTCGACCGCGGTGGCGAGTTCGTTCGCGCCGGTAGCGAGCTGCGCCGACCCGTCTCGCGCCGTGACCATGTTCGTCGCGAGCTCCTGCGATCCCGAAGCGAGCTGGTCCGCGCCGCTCTTGGCCGTGTCGATGCCGTCGGCGAGTTGCCCGGCACCGTCGGCGGCCTGCTTCAGACCCGAGCCGGCGCTCTCGAGACCGGTGAGCACGGTCCCGACACCTTGGGCACCGATCGTGGAGTTCACCTGTCCGATCACCTGTTCGGACGCGTCCTGCCCGATGATCGTCGCGAGATAGTTGTTCGCGTCGTTGAAAGTGAAGACCAGATTCGCCTTCTCCGGGTTGTCGCCGTTGGGGGATTCGACCGCTTCGGTGAAATTCTCCGGAATCGTGATGGTGTAGTAGTACTTTCCGTCGGCCAGACCCGCGACGGCGTCCTCTTCCGACACCTCCGCCAGATCGAGCTGACCGGATGCGATGAGGGACTTCACGACCTGATCGCCGGCGTCGACCTGTTCCCCCGTCGACGAACGACCGGTGTCGTTGTTGACGATCGCCGCGGGAATCTTGTTCACCGCACCGAACGGATTCCAGAAGGCCCACAGGTACATGGCCCCGTACAGCAACGGCATGAGAATGATCGTCGCGATCGCGATGCGCGGCATCGTGCCGCGGAAGTATCGCTTCGAGTCGCTACCGAGAGAGACGCCTGCGAGCACTCGTCACTTCCTCTTCGTCAGGACGCCGATGTCACCGGGTCCGAGCAGATCGTGCATGTCCACCACGGCCCGTACCCCGCTATCGGGGTCGACGGGGTTCACGTCGCCGATGATCACCGCCTGGTTCTCACCGAGCGCGACGAGCCGGCCGAGCAGGGTGGCACGTTCGACGTCGTCGGCGATCCGATCGATCCGGCCCACCACCAGCAGTGGCGGACGCCGGGTGTTCGCCACCGAGATCCGCAGGAGCAGTTGCTGGAGTTCGGGGAGGTCGTCGACGAACGCCTCGAGCGGTGGCAGCGGTACGTCGCCGAAGATCTCCTCGCACATCTCGGCGATACCGTCCTCACGGACCCGCGGAACGAACTTGTACCACGGGGAATCCCACCGCTTCTGCTCGGTGACGAGATCGCGCACGGTGACCGACGGGCGTACCTCGTCGAGCTCGTTCATGCACGCAATCGCCGACCGCGCGATGATCTTCTGCGGTCTGTCCTCGCCGAGAACCGTCAGCGATCCCCGGGTCAGTCGCATGCGACCGCACAGAGCCATGAGCAACGCGGTACGCGCAGCACCGGCCTGCGCGGCCAGAACCGTCACTCCCCCGGCGTCGAGGTCCAGGTCGAGGGGGCCGAAGACATGGCCCCAGGGTCCGTGGAGTTCGATCCCGCGCGCCGACACGAGTGTGCCCGGCGTCTGTCGGGCGGTTGCCCGCTGCACGACCGGAGCGCCGTACGGCGGAGTCCCGACATCATCCGGTTCGGCTGTGCCCACCGGCGTTCCGCCGTAGTTTCCGTCCACGACGAAGGGATCCTCGAGCTGTTCGTCCGACAACTCGTCCCAGGCCTCTGCGTCGCTGTGCTGCCCGTAGTGAGTCACCGACTGTCCTTGCGCCGAGCGAGTGGGGTGTGGTGCCGTGTCCGATGCGCTGCCACGGTCACAGGCTGTTCTTGACGACGTGGCCGTTCTTCACGATGACCGACAGGTTCTTTGCCGGATCGGCGATCAGACTCAGATCCTCGAGCGGGTTGCCGTCGACGAGGAGCACGTCCGCCCAGGCGCCCTTGTCGATCACACCCCATCGGGCCTGACGGTAGGGATCGCGTTCGCCTGCGAGCCGGAACAGTTCGGCGTTTCCGGAGGTGAGCATCCGCAGCGCGTCGAGGTTGCTGTAGTGGTCGCCGAGCCGCGCGGCCATCTCGCTCTGGCGCGGCGCGATCTGCGGCTCGAGCAGCAGGTCGGTTCCCCAGGCCGTCTTCACGCCGTGCTTCTGCGCCCACTCGTAGACGTGGTCGGTGCCGGTGCAGATCTGCTTGTCCTTCTCCGCGCGATCCGGGTCGGGATAGTGGTGGTCGCCGAGTGCGAAGGGCTGCATCGACAACCACACCTCCTTCTCCGCGAGCAGTGCGACGGTCTCCTCGTCGGCGAGGTGGCCGTGCTCGATCGACTTCACCCCGGCCGCGACCGCGCGGCGGATCCCGGTGACGTTGTAGACGTGGGTGGCCACGTACGTGCCGTAGTCGGATGCGGCCTGGACGGCGGCACGCAGTTCTCTGTCGATGAACTGGACGGTGTACAGCGGGTCGTACATGGACGCCGCTCCGCCGCCGACCATCAGCTTGATCTGCGATGCACCTTTCTTGAGTTGCTCGCGCACGGCTGCGAGGACCCGGTCCTCACCGTCGGCGACCCGCATGAAGCCGATCTGTTCGGCGCGGGCCTGATCCCCACCGAGGGCTGTGGGGCATTCGTAGACGAAGCCGAAGTCGCCGTGCCCGGACGTCTGCGAGATCGCGGCCTGGGACGGGTAGATGCGGGGACCGTCGAACAATCCCCGGTCGATCACCGATTTGATGCTGCCGGTGTCGCCGGCCATGTCGCGGACGGCGGTGAAGCCGCGCAGCAGCATGTTGCGGGCCTCGGCGAGGCCGTTGAGCGCGATGTGCGCTTCACTGCCCATCACCATGTCGATGTAGGAGTTCGCGTTACCGACGAGGTGGACGTGCGCGTCGGACATGCCGGGCATGAGGACCCGCCCGCCGCCGTCGATCACGTCGGTCTCGCGGCCGGGTTCGTCGCCGATCGGCGATTCGGATACGGCGACGATGCGGTCTCCGTCGATCAGTACGTCGCCGGTGACGAGCTCTCCGGAAACTCCGTCGAAAACTCGCACATTACGGAAAAGAAGGCGCTGAGTGGACTTACCGGTTTCCGTCATGGCTGGGACGCTAACGCGCATCGAACACGACTTCCGACCAACCGAAAGGATCCCGAACCAATTCACCCCAACCGTTCACCCTTTTCGAAAGTTCGTTCTGAACTGCACCTATTCGATCGGATAGTTTCTTTTGAAAACACACAAATTTCCGATCTTCGACTTACACTGCGCCAATGCTGATTCACCCGACATTGCGCATGCAGTCCTGGGGATTCGTCATCGGCGCCGCCCTGTTCGCATTGGGTTCGGCGCCCGGAATTGCGACGCTTCTCGGCACCGCCGGTGCAAATACTTCGTTCTTCGTGGGTTCCTGGTTCTTCACGGGTGCAGCATTCGTCCAATTGATGCTCAGTGGGCCGGCCACCGTCACGGACAAGGGCAGCCCGGCGATCCGCGCCGACTGGCTCGCGTCGCTGATCCAGTTCATCGGTACGCTGCTGTTCAACGTCAGCACGGGAGCCGCACTGCACGCCCACACCGTCAAGGGTGAGGAGCACCTGGTGTGGAACCCCAATCTCGAAGGTTCCCTGTGCTTTCTGGTGTCGAGCGCGATCGCGTGTGCAGTCCTCTGGCGAGCGGGCTCGCATTGGGCGCCGCGCTCGAAGGACTGGATCAGCGGGTGGCTGAACATGCTCGGGTCGATCGCTTTCGGGGTCTCCGCCGTCGGTTCGTTCGTCCTCGACGACGGAAACACTCTCGACCCGAGCCTTGCCAACGCCGGCACGTTCGTCGGGGCGATCTGCTTCCTGCTCGCCGCGGCGGTATTCCTCGGGAGGCGCAGCGCCGAGGAACCGGAATCCGCAACGGCCTCCTGAGAATTCGCCGGCAGGGCACCTGCCGGCGGAGAGCGTCTCAGTTCTCCCCTTCGCGCCCTTCGAGATAGGCGCGAGCGGCGTCGGGCCCCTCGTCGAGCAGGATCCGGAAACCGTCCTCGTCGAGCACGGGTACTCCGAGATCGGCGGCCTTGTCGGCCTTCGAACCCGGGTTGTCGCCGATGACGACGAAAGCCGTCTTCTTCGACACCGATCCGGCGGCCTTGCCTCCGCGCGCGAGGACGGCCTCCTTGGCCTGGTCGCGGGAGAATCCCGCGAGCGTGCCCGTAACCACGATCGACAGTCCTTCGAGGGTTCGCGGGATCGATTCGTCGCGTTCGTCGGCCATCCGCACACCCGCTGCCGCCCACTTGTCGACGATCGCGACGTGCCAATCGACGGTGAACCAGTCGGTCACCGCCGCGGCGATCGTCGGTCCGACGCCCTCGACGGCCGCGAGCTCGTCGACGGACGCGGCCCGGATCCGGTCGAGGCTGCCGAACTCGGTGGCCAGCGCACGCGCAGCGGTCGGTCCGACGTGCCGGATGGACAGGGCGACCAGCACGCGCCAGAGCGGCTGTTCCTTCGCCTTGTCGAGGTTCTGCAGCAGACGTTCGCCGTTCTTCGACAGCACGCCCTTGGCGGTGCGGAAAAACGGGATGCGTTCGAGGTCTTCCTTCGTGAGCGAGAACAGGTCGCCCTCGTCGGCGATGATCTTCCCCTCGAGCAGCGCCGTGGCCGCCTCGTAGCCGAGGGCTTCGATGTCGAACGCTCCCCTGCCCGAGACGTGGAAGACCCGCTCGCGCAATTGCGCCGGGCACGACCGCGAGTTGGGGCAGCGCAGGTCGACGTCGCCCTCCTTCGCCGGGGCGAGGGTGGTACCGCATTCGGGGCACTGCGTGGGCATCTCGAAGGCGTACTCGGAACCGTCGCGCAGGTCGACGACCGGGCCGAGGACCTCCGGGATCACGTCGCCGGCCTTGCGGATGACCACGGTGTCGCCGATGAGCACGCCTTTGCGCTCCACCTCGGACGCGTTGTGCAGCGTCGCCAGCGAGACGGTGGACCCGGCGACGGTGACCGGCTCCATGTAGGCGAAGGGGGTCACGCGTCCGGTGCGCCCGACACTGACGCGGATGTCGAGGAGCTTGGTGGTGACCTCCTCCGGCGGGTACTTGTAGGCGATCGCCCACCGTGGGGCGCGGGACGTGGCACCGAGGCGTCGGTGCAGCCCCATGTCGTCGATCTTGACCACCAGGCCGTCGATCTCATGTTCGATGTCGTGGCGGTGTTCGCCCCAGTAGCGCATCCGCTCGACGACCGCCTCGGCGCCCTGCACGCGAACAGTGTGCGGTGAGACGGGCAGGCCCCAGGCCGCGAAGGCCGCGTAGGCGTCGGATTGCGAGCGGGGTTCGAAGCCCTCCATGCGGCCGTAGCCGTGGCAGTACATGCGCAGACGCCGGCGCGCGGTGACGGCCGGGTTCTTCTGCCGCAGGGAACCGGCGGCGGAATTGCGGGGATTCGCGAAGGGCGGCTTGCCTTCGGCCACCAGCCCGGCGTTGAGGGTCTGGAAGTCCTCGAGCCGGAAGAACACCTCGCCGCGCACTTCGAGCAACGTCGGGATCGGGTATTCGGCGGTGCCGGTGAGCTTTTCGGGAACGTCGTCGATCGTGCGGGCGTTGAGGGTGACGTCCTCCCCGGTGCGTCCGTCGCCGCGGGTGGCCGCGCGGACGAGTTTGCCGTTCTCGTAGACGAGGCTGAGCGCCACGCCGTCGATCTTCACCTCGCACAGATAATCGGGGTGAGTGCCGGTCTCGACCTCGGCGCGCGAGAGCCACGCGCGCAGTTCGTCCTCGTCGAAGACGTTGTCGAGGCTGAGCATCCGTTCGAGATGCTCGACGGCACCGAATTCGGTGGCGAAGCCGCCGCCGACCAGCTGGGTGGGCGAATCCGGCGTGCGGAGTTCGGTGTACTGATCCTCGAGTGCCTGCAGTTCGCCGAGGAGCGCGTCGAACTGACCGTCGGAGATGATGGGGGCGTCGCGCACGTAATAACGGAACTGATGCTCGCGCACCTGTTCGGCGAGATCCTGCCAGCGCTCACGCGCCTCCGGAGGAGCGGTGATGGGTGCGTCCGTCGGTTCACTCACAGCCTGCAAGCCTAGTCGAGGGGACCGACCGGAATACTCAGAGCGTGTCGGCTTCCTCAGCGAAGGCCGACGCGACGTCGCGCAACGAACGCAGAGCGGCCCGTGCCCCCTCCGTGGAGGCCGAGGCCAGCCCGCAGACCGGGCTCACCGCCACCGATTGCAGCACCTTCCTGGGGAACCCGAGCCGGTCGATCAGCTCGACGGCCGGTGCCGCGTACTCGCGCCAGCCCGTCGAGGCCGGTGCGGTGGCGGGCACGAGTCCGAGTATCGGGACCGTGCCCGAGTCGAACAGTTCCCCGAGTCCGTCGAGGTCGGAGCGTCGCACGCATCCGACGTCGAAGGCCACAGCGTCGGCAGCGCTGCGCCGCAGGAAGTCGGCCGGGAAGGTGCCCGCGCAGCAGTGCACCGCGACGGAGAGCCCAGTGCCCCGAATCGTCGTGTCGAGCACGTCCAGCGCTTCCGGGTCCGGCACGGCAGGGACGGTCTCGAGGACGGTCCGGCCCTTCAGCGTTCCGGCGAGCACATCCGGCAGCGACGGTTCGTCGAGTTGCGCGACCACCTGAACCCCGAGCCGGCGGGTGATCTCGGCGGCGTGTCGGGCCAGGCCCTCCGCGAGCGATTCGGCCAGGTCGCGAACGGCGCCGCGGTCGATGAGCACCCGGCGTCCCGTGGCGAGTTCGACGTGGGCGGCGAGGGTGAGCGGCCCGGCAGCCTGCACCTTCACGGGGCGGCCGGCATCCAGCCCGGCACGTTCCCAGGCCTCCTCGAGCGCATCGAGATCCTGGGCGAGCAGGTCGCGCGCCCGGGCGGCCACACCGCCGCGTCGCGACACGAGGCGGTAGCCGGTGGTCGAGGTGTCGAGGTACATGTCGACGAGCAGGGCGCTGACCCGCCCGATCATGTCGGCACCGAGGCCGCGTGCCGGCAGTTCGACGAGGTGGGGCAGATCCGTGAGTTCGCCGACGACGACCGCCGCGGCCTCGCGCGGGTCCGTCCCGGGCCACGAACCGATGCCTGTCGCGAGACCGGACCACACCTCGCGGCCGGTGGCAGGTGCCGTCACCGGTCCCCTGCCGCGATGGTTCCGCTGCCGAGGACGATGTCGCCCGCAGCGTCGGACCGGTACAGCACGGCGGCCTGACCGGCGGCGACACCGGTGAGCGGTTCGCGCAGCGAGATCTCGATGCCCGGACCCACCGCTTCGGCGACGGCCGGGGCCAGGCCACCGTGGGCGCGGACCTGGACGACGCACTCGATCGGTCCGACAGGAGCGGTGCCGGAGGTCCACACGGCGCGTTCGGCGCGGATCGACTCGACCTTCAGCTGTTCGGCGCTGCCGACCCGCACGGTGCCGCTCTCCGGTTCGATCGCGGTGACGTAGCGGGGGCGGCCGTCCGGTCCGGGCCCGGCGATACCGAGTCCCTTGCGCTGGCCGATGGTGAAACCGTGCACGCCCTCGTGCTGCGCAAGAACCTCACCCGAACGGTCGTCCACGACGGCGCCGGGACGCACACCGATCCGGGCACCGAGGAAGGCGCGGGTGTCGCCCGACGGGATGAAGCAGATGTCGTGGCTGTCGGGCTTGTTCGCCACCGCGAGTCCGCGTTCGGCGGCCTCCTCGCGGATCCGGCTCTTGGGGGTGTCGCCGACGGGGAACACCGCGCGCGACAACTGCTGCGCAGTGAGCACGGCGAGTACGTACGACTGGTCCTTGTCGGCGTCGACGGCGCGACGCAGCACCCCGTCGTTCAACTGCGCGTAGTGACCGGTGGCGACGGCGTCGAAGCCGAGCGCGACGGCACGGTCGGCCAGCGCCGAGAACTTGATCTTCTCGTTGCAACGCAGGCACGGGTTCGGGGTCTCACCGGCGGCATAGGACGCGACGAAGTCGTCGATCACGTCCTCCTTGAAGCGGTCTGCGAAATCCCAGACGTAGAAGGGAATTCCGAGCACGTCGGCGGCGCGGCGAGCATCGCCGGCGTCCTCCTTCGAGCAGCATCCGCGCGAGCCGGTGCGCAGCGTGCCCGGCGCGGCCGACAACGCGAGATGCACTCCCACGACGTCGTGTCCGGCCTCGACCATGCGGGCGGCGGCGACCGCCGAGTCCACACCGCCGCTCATTGCCGCAAGAATCCTCATCTCCGGTCACCTCCTCGTCCACCGGCGCTCGCCAGTCCGGCGGCGCGAGCCCTGTCCACCACGGAAGGGAGAGTTTCGATCAGCTTGTCGATGTCACTGCGGGTTGTGGTGTGCCCCAACGAGAATCGGAGCGAACCGCGTGCCGTGATCGGGTCCGCCCCCATCGCGACGAGTACGTGACTCGCGCGCGCGACCCCGGCGGTGCACGCCGAACCGGTCGAGCATTCGATACCGGCCGCGTCGAGCAACATCAGCAGCGAGTCGCCTTCGCATCCGGGGAACGTGAAGTGCGCGTTGTTGGGCAGTCGTCCGACCTCGCGAGGACCGTTGAGGAT
This sequence comes from Rhodococcus sp. 2G, assembly GCF_001886355.1. Lineage (NCBI taxonomy): Bacteria > Bacillati > Actinomycetota > Actinomycetes > Mycobacteriales > Nocardiaceae > Rhodococcus > Rhodococcus sp. 2G. The sequence goes on from NZ_CP018063.1 coordinate 2,577,386, forward strand.
CGCGTCGGGGATCGCCGCCTCGACACCCGCGACAAGAAGATCGCGCAGGTGCGCGAGTTCGGCGGTGCGGCCGGGCAGATCCGAGGTGACCTCGCGCAACGCCGCGGCCATCGCCACGATGGACGCGGTGTCCTGCGTCCCGGACCGCACGTCGCGTTCGTGGCCCCCACCGTGGGCGAGCGGCACGCACGGTACCTGCCTGCCGAGCAGCAGCGCTCCCACTCCCTGCGGACCACCGAACTTGTGAGCGGCCAGGGTCAGCGCCGACAGTCCGCTCGCGGTGAAATCGACTGGGAGATGCGCGACCGCCTGCACGGCGTCGCTGTGCATCGGGACGTCGAACTCGGCGGCGACCGCAGCGAGTTCGGTGATCGGCATGACGGTGCCGACCTCGTTGTTCGCCCACATCACGGACACGAGGGCGACCTCGTCGGCGTGGCGCGAGAGTTCCTCGCGGAGCGTGGTGGGATCGACGCGGCCGGAGCCGTCCACCGGCAGCCACGTCACCTGGGCATCCTCGTGCTCGACGAGCCATTCGACGGCGTCGAGCACGGCGTGGTGTTCGACCGCGCTCGCGAGGATCCGGCGACGCCGGGGGTCCTGGGCGCGGCGACCCCAATAGATGCCCTTGACGGCCAGATTGTCGCCCTCGGTGCCACCGGAGACGAAGATCACCTCGGAGGGCCGGGCGCCGAGGGCGGCCGCAATCGACTCCCGCGACTCCTCGACGCGCCGGCGCGCTGCGCGCCCCGATCCGTGCAGGGAGGACGCGTTTCCGACGGTGGCGAGGACCGACGTCATCGCCTCGACGGCCGCAGGAAGCATCGGCGACGTCGCGGCGTGATCGAGGTAGACGGTCGTGGAGGTACCGGAGGGACCGGCGGCGGGCGAGGTCATGACCGATCCAGGATAGCGGGTCGGCGCAGGTGCCCGCCGCGCTCAGGGGGGTCGCCCGTCAGGCGGCGTCCACCGTCCGTGCCGTTCCACCGGCCGGTGAGCCGCCGACCGGCAGGAACGTCACGGCCTCGACCGGGCGCTCGGCACGGACCGCGCGGGCGCATCGGGCTGCGAGATCGTGCCGGTCCCGACCCGGATGTTCGAGCGGAGCGAGCACGACTTCGACGACGACACCGCGGTTCCGGAGCATCCGCCGGATCGAGGAACCGATCGTCTCGTCACCGACGAAGGCCGGCGCGGCGGTGAGGTCTCCCCCGCGCTTGCCGTATCGCAGGCCGACGGGCTGGACGGGGCACTGCGCGTCCACGGCCGCCTGCAGCAGGGCGGGGCGGAAACCGCCGTGGGACCGTCCGCATCGCGTCGTGCCCTCGGGGAAGACGGCGACGCACCCGCCCTCCAGCAAGCGGGTGCGTACTCGCTCGATCACGGCGGGCAGCAGTCGCAGTCGTTCCCGTTCGATGGGGATGACACGCATCCGGCGTGCGAGCGCGCCCAGCAGGCCCCAGTCGAGCAGGTCCGCTCGTGCGACGAACTCCGCGGGAGCGACTGCGGTGAGGACGAGGACATCCGTCCACGAGATGTGCGGTGCAACGACGAGCACGCCCCCTGCGCGCGCCCGTCGGTCACGCCGATCGTCGATCGTCGGACGGATGCCTACGCACCACAACAACAGGCGCGCACTGCGCCGCACCGTGCTCTCCCGACGCGCCGCGGGAATCATCCGTCCTGCCAGCAGGAGCGGCACCACCGTCAGCACGACCGCGACCGTCGCGATGCGCAACCACACCGTCGGCAGACCCACACGATCCGTCCCGTCCGGCAGGCACCGGATCCCGCACGGACTCGACGGCATCCACGCGTGCACCCGTGTCGTACCGACCCGAGTCACCGCGACCCCCGCTCGGCACGCTCGGCGGCCGCGCGCAGGCGGGCGAGATAGCGGGTGTCCGCCCGGTCCACGGCTAGTATCGCGACGAAGTCGGCGACCCCGAAGTCCGGATCGTGGGCCGGTTCACCACAGATCCGGGCACCGAGCCGCAGGTATCCGCGCAGGAGCGGCGGGACCACGGGACGCGGCAACGGAGCGATCTCGTCGAGCGGGTGGCCGTCGACCATCACGGGATTCAGCGGTCGGACCCGCGCTGCGGGTTCGACGGCGTGTCGTTCGAGCAGCAGGTCGCGCACGGCCCGGACGTTCGACGCCTCGGGTTCGTCGGGCGTCGTGCGCATGGGCACCGAGACGCATCCGACGACCTCGTTGTGTCCGGTCGCCTCGAGATAGTGCAGGATGCCGGCCCACATCAGGGTGAGGACCGATCCGGAACGGTGGGCTGGATCGACGCAGGCCCTGCCCATCTCCACCAGGCCGCGCCCGTGTGGGTCGAGTGCGGAGAGATCGAATTCGGTGGCGGTGTAGTACCCACCGGCCTCGCGGGCGGCTTCGGGCGGCAGCATCCGGTAACAGCCGACGACGTCGTCGGTGACCCGATCGCGCACCAGCACGTGGTCGCAGAACTCGTCGAACCGGTCGGCGTCGGATCCGCCCCCCGCATCGGGGATCCGGAAGCCGGGTTCACCGGAGAAAACCCGGTACCGAAGGCGTTGCGCAGCCAGGCGATCCGACGCTTCCGTCGACACGACGAGGGAGTAGCGGGGGCCGGACAGGACGGGAGCGGTGAACCCACTCGGGCGGTACAGCACCGGCGATGTGGTCATGCCCCAAGGTGTAACGACCGTGGGAGGCGCGCCGGCGGCGACGGGGTGTCGCGGCGATGCATCGCCGATGAACACTCCCGCAGAATGCACGCGGCCCCGCTCCTTTCGAAGGAGCGGGGCCGCGCAGGGATCGATCTGCCGGAGCGGATCAGCCCTTGTGCTTCTTGACCTCTTCGGTCAGCTGCGGAGCGACGTTGAACAGGTCGCCGACGACGCCGTAGTCCGCGATCTCGAAAATCGGGGCCTCTTCGTCCTTGTTGACGGCGACGATGGTCTTCGACGTCTGCATGCCGGCGCGGTGCTGGATGGCGCCGGAGATGCCGAGCGCGACGTACAGCTGCGGGGAGACCGTCTTACCGGTCTGACCGACCTGGAACTGGCCCGGGTAGTAGCCCGAGTCGACGGCGGCGCGGGAAGCACCGACGGCGGCACCGAGCGAGTCGGCGAGCTCCTCGACGACGGAGAACTTGTCGGCCGAACCGACACCGCGGCCACCGGAGACGACGATCGACGCCTCGGTCAGCTCCGGACGGTCGCCGCCGACGATCGGATCGCGCGAGACGATCTTCACGGCGTTCTCTTCCTGGGCCGGAACCTCGACGGCCACACGCTCGGCCGCGGCAGCCTCGGGCTTGGCCTCGATGGCGCCCGGGCGGATGGAGATCACGGGGACCTCACCGTTGGCCTTGGCGTCGACGGTGAACGCGCCACCGAAGATCGAGTGCACGGCGGAGCCGTCGGCCTTGACGTCGACGACATCGACGAGCAGACCGGAGCCGATGCGGGCGGCGAGGCGGCCCGACACCTCCTTGCCCTCGACGGACGCGGCGGTGATGACGGCGGCGGGGCTGGTGGACTCGACGAGCGACGCGAGGACGTCGACCTTCGGGGTCACCAGGTAGTTGTCGACGTCTTCGGACTCGGCGGCGTAGACCTTGACCGCACCGGCGGCGGCGAGGGCGTCCTGCAGCGCGTCGGCGGTGCCGGGGGCACCTGCGACGACGGCGGAGGGCTCGCCGAGCACACGCGCGGCGGTGATGAGTTCGGTGCTGACCTTCTTGAGCGCGCCCTCGGCATGCTCGACGAGCACGAGTACTTCTGCCATTACTACTTCTCTCCTAGATATGTCAGATGTTGTCGCGGGGCGCGATCAGATGATCTTCTGGCCGACCAGGTACTGAGCGATCTTGCTGCCGCCGTCGCCCTCGTCGGTGACGCGCTCACCCGCGGTGCGCGGGGGCTTCGGAGTCACACCGGTGACGGTGGACGCAGCGTTCGCAACACCGAAGATCTCGGGATCGAGACCGATGTCGGCGAGGGTGAGGGTCTGAACTTCCTTCTTCTTCGCGGCCATGATGCCCTTGAAGGAGGGGAAGCGGGGCTCGTTGATCTTCTCGGTGACCGAGACGATGGCGGGGAGCGGAGCCTCGATGCCGAAGACGCCCTCGTCGGTCTCGCGCTCGCCGGAGGCCTTGCCGTCCGCGATCGTGAGCTTGCGCAGGTGCGTCAGGTGGGGCAGGCCCAGGTACTCGGCGATGATCGCGGGCACGGCGCCCACGCGACCGTCGGTGGCCTCGTTACCGGCGATGACCAGCTCGACACCCTCGATCTGGCCGAGCGCAGCGGCGATCGCGTACGCGGTCTGGATCGAGTCGGAGCCGTGCATGGCGGGATCGTTGAGGTGGATCGCCTTGTCGGCGCCCATGGACAGCGCCTTGCGGATGGCGTCGGTGGCGCGGTCCGGGCCGGCGGTCAGAACGGTGACCTCACCGCCGTCGCGCTCCTTGATGAGCAGAGCTTCCTCGACGGCGCGCTCGTTGATCTCGTCGAGCACGGCGTCGGCGGCCTCACGGTCGAGCGTGTAGTCGCCGTCGCTGAGCTTGCGCTCGGACCACGTGTCGGGGACCTGCTTGATCAAAACGACGATGTTCGTCATGGGTCTGCGTCGACCTCCTGTGTGTAGCTGCCTTTGGTCGGCAAGGCGCTGCCTGAACCGAGCACTCGTGTCTTTCGCACGGCGTGTGCGATAGATTATCAGCCGCTAAGTTACCAGTCAGTAACTTGACGGGATTCCCGGTTCACCATAGCCGTACGGAAGGACGACGAAACCTGTGATCTGGAACACCGGAGACCACCCCTCCGGGGAGAGGTCTAATGTCGTGGCGGTGAGCGACACCCCCGCCCGCGCCGATGACGCGCACGCCCTCCCCCTCACCGGCGAACGGACGGTCCCCGGCATCGCCGAGGAGAACTATTGGTTCCGACGTCACGAGGTCGTCTACCAGAACTTTCTCCCCCGTTGCGTGAACCGGGCCGTGCTCGAGGCCGGCGCCGGCGAAGGCTACGGGGCCGACATGATCGCCGATGTGGCGACGCGCGTGATCGGCCTCGACTACGACGAGAGCGCCGTCGCACACATCCGCGCGCGCTACCCCCGCGTGGACATCCGGCACGGAAACCTCGCCGAACTTCCCCTCGAGGACGAATCGGTCGATACGGTCGTGAACTTCCAGGTGATCGAGCATTTGTGGGATCAGACACAGTTCTTACGCGAATGTCACCGCGTTCTCACCCCCGGCGGCGAATTGCTCATCAGCACTCCCAACCGGATCACCTTCTCCCCCGGCCGCGACACCCCGCTCAACCCCTTCCACACCCGTGAGCTGAACGCCGCCGAACTGACCGAACTGCTCGAGGACGCCGGCTTCCGCGTCGAACTCATGACCGGCGTGCACCACGGCCCCACGCTGCGCGCACTCGATGCCAAGCACAGCGGATCGTTCATCGACGCCCAGATCGAGCGCGCCCTCGCCGGGCAGCCGTGGCCGGACGATCTCACCGCCGACGTCGCGATGGTCTCCACCGACGACTTCGCCATCGTCCCCGAGAACATCGATGCGAGCCTCGATCTGGTCGCGATCGCCGTGAAGGACCCCGCAGCGAAGGACACCGCTCCGTGAGTGCCGCATCGTCCCGCGAACCCGGGATGTTCGCGCTCGTCCTCCACTCCCACCTCCCGTGGCTCGCCCACCACGGCCGGTGGCCCGTCGGCGAGGAATGGCTCTACCAGTCGTGGGCAGCGACCTATCTGCCCGTCACCGACGTGCTGCGGCGGCTCGCCGCCGAAGGCCGAACCCGGATGCTCACACTCGGCATCACCCCGGTACTGGCCGCGCAACTCGACGACCCGCACTGCCTCGCCGGGATGCACCACTGGCTCGGCAACTGGCAACTGCGCGCGCACGAGGCGGCCGGCATGCGGGAGGAGTCCTACCGCGCACTCGGCGCCCGCGAGCACCGCGCCGCCACCGCGGCACTGGAGGACTTCGAAACCCAATGGCGCCACGGCGGATCCCCCGTCGTGCGGCAGCTGATCGACGCCGACGCGATCGAACTGCTCGGTGGGCCTCTCGCCCATCCGTTCCAGCCCCTCCTCGACCCGCGACTGCGCACCTTCTCGTTGTCCGAAGGTCTCGCCGACGCGCACGCCCGCTGGAACCATCGCCCCCGCGGCATCTGGGGCCCGGAATGCGGTTACACGCCGGGCATGGAGAACGATTACGCCGCAGCGGGAGTCGAGCACTTCATGGTCGACGGTCCTGCGCTGCGCGGCGACACCTCGCTCGGCCGCACGGTCCGCGACTCGGACGTCGTGTGTTTCGGCCGCGACCTGCAGGTCTCGTACCGGGTGTGGTCGCCGAAGTCCGGCTATCCCGGCCACTCCGCCTACCGCGACTTCCACACCTACTGCCACGACACCGGACTCAAACCGTCCCGCGTCACGGGCCGCACGGTGCCCTCGCACGAGAAGGCGCCCTACGATCCCGAACTCGCGTCGCACGCCGTCGACCGGCACGTCGCCGACTTCGTCGAGACCGTCCGGCAGCGATTGCGCAGCGAATCCGGCCGCATCGGCCGGGACGCACTCGTCGTCGCGGCCTTCGACACGGAACTGTTCGGCCACTGGTGGTTCGAAGGTCCGATCTTCCTCGAACGACTGCTCCGCGCGCTTCCCGAGGCCGGCATCGAGGTGGGAACCCTCGCCGATGCCCGCGACCGCGGATACGTCGGCGCCTCCGTCGATCTCGAGAATTCGTCGTGGGGTTCGGGCAAGGACTGGCGGGTCTGGGCCGGCGACCAGGTCGCCGATCTCGTGCGTCTCAACGACGAGGTGGTGCGCACGACCCTCGACAGCATCGACAAGTCCCGCGAGCAGAGCACGTCGTCGGTCGCGCTCCGCAACCGCGTGCACGACCAGATGGTGCGCGAAGCGCTGCTGACGGTCTCCAGCGACTGGGCGTTCATGGTCAGCAAGGACACCGCCGCCGCCTATGCCCGCGACCGCGCGCACAAACACGCCCACGCCCTTCGTGAGATCGCCGAGGCGGTCGACTCCGGACGCACCGAGACGGCACGGCGTCTGGCCGACGGATGGAACCGCGCCGACAATCTCTTCCCAGGACTCGACGCCCGACGACTGCCCGGACGCCACGGAGGCCCGCGATGAAGATTCTGCTCGTCTCATGGGAGTACCCACCCGTCGTCGTTGGCGGCCTGGGCAGACACGTCCATCATCTCGCCACCGAACTCGCCGCGGCGGGCAACGAGGTGGTGGTGCTGTCACGTCGCCCGACCGGCACCGATGCGTCGACCCACCCCACGATCAGCCACATCGCCGACGGCGTGCTCGTGGTGGCGGTCGCGGAGGACGCACCCCACTTCGACTTCGGCGAGGACATGATCGCCTGGACGCTGGCGATGGGCCACGCGATGGTCCGCGCCGGGATCGGGCTGACCCGCGGCGGCATCGGCGAAGGTTGGTATCCGGACGTCGTCCACGCCCACGACTGGCTCGTCGCCCACCCCGCGATCGCGCTGGCCGAGTACTTCGACGTGCCGCTCGTGTCGACCCTGCACGCGACCGAGGCCGGTCGCCACAGCGGTTGGCTGTCGGGCCGGATCAACCGCCAGGTGCATTCCGTCGAGTGGTGGCTCGCCAACGAATCCGACCGTCTCATCACGTGTTCGGCGTCGATGCACGACGAGGTCACCGAGTTGTACGGTCCGGACCTGCCGGAGATCTCCGTGATCCGCAACGGCATCGACATCACCACCTGGTCGTACCGCGACCGCGAACCGCGTCCCGGGCCGGCACGACTGCTGTACGTCGGCCGCCTCGAATACGAGAAGGGTGTGCAGGACGCGATCGCCGCGCTCCCCCGCATCCGCCGCTCGCATCCCGGCACGACCCTCGTGGTCGCCGGTGAGGGCACCCAGTTCGAGTGGCTGCGCGAGCAGGCACGCGTACACCGCGTCGCACGCTCGGTGAGTTTCCTCGGCAACCTCGACCACACCGAACTGCTCGGCTGGCTGCACGGCGCCGACGCGATCGTGCTGCCGAGCCGCTACGAGCCGTTCGGCATCATCGCCCTCGAGGCCGCCGCAGCGGGTACCCCGCTCATCGCGTCCACCGCCGGCGGCCTGGGCGAAGCCGTGGTCGACGGCGTGACCGGACTGTCGTTCCGGCCCGGCGACGTGGCCGGACTCGTCTCGGCCGTCCGGGAAACCCTCGACGATCCCGAGGCCGCCCGAGTGCGCGCGCGGGCGGCCCGGGCACGACTGACCGACGACTTCGACTGGCGCCGCGTCGCCGAAGAAACCGCGCAGGTCTACTCGTCGGCGAAGCGGCGGGTGCGTCACCCGCTCGCACGCCCCACGGTCCCCCAACGTCCCCTCCCGGACCGCGGATGAACGAGCAGCACACGGTCCAAATCGAGCGCCTGGCACCGCACGAATCCGATATCGTCGCCGTCACCGCACTGCTCAACGCGGTCTACGCGGTGGCCGAGGACGGCATGTGGGTACCGGGCACCACACGGACCGACACGGACGAGATCACCCGATATGCGCGGGAGGGCAGCATTCGCATCGCCCGCTCGCACGGCCGGGTGGTCGGCTGTATCCGAGTAACCCCGGTCGACGCGACGACGGCCGAGTTCGGGATGCTCGCCTCCGACCCGAAGGTCCGCGGCACGGGCGTCGGCCGCGTCCTGATCGACACCGTCGAGACGGAGTTCGCCGAGCGAGGTTTCGAGGCAATGCAACTCGAGGTGATCCGTCCGCGCGACACCTCACACGAGTCGAAGGTGTTCCTCGACCGGCTCTACACCCGGCTCGGGTACGTGCCGGAGGAGCCCGCGCCGCTCGATACGCGCCATCCGGAACTCGTTCCGGCTCTTGCGGTCCTATGTGAAACGGTCGTCTACCGGAAGCCACTGGGCCGACCCTGAGTCGACCTTCGACTCACGAGGTAGCGGACAACTCGGCCGGAGCGAGCGGCGGCTGCCGATCGAACCACGGCCGGGCCTGTTCGAGTTCGCCTGCGAGGGCGAGGAGCACACTCTCCCCACCGAGTGGGCCGACGAACTGCACCCCGAGCGGCAGACCGGACACCGTCCAGTGCAACGGCACCGAGATCGCCGGGCGCCCGGTGATATTGGCCAGCTGCGTGTAGGGGGTGCGCCCCAGATTGTCGTCCACCACCCGGTCGATGAAACCGGCCCGGGTCGCGATCCACGCGGTGCGGGTAGGCAGGAGCGCCTCGCCGGCACGCCGCATCCAGCGGGGCGTGTCGAGTTCGCCGATGCGCGACGGCGGGAAGGCGAGTGTCGGCGTGAGCAGCAGATCGTAGCGTTCGTGGAACTGCGCGAGACCGCTCGCGTACTCGGCCCAGCGGGCATGGGCCGCAATGTAGTCCGACGCCGAGGTCGCCTTGCCTACGGCGGCGATGATGCGGGTGTCGAACTCGAAGTCCTCGGGTCGTGCTCCGGTGAGGCGGCAGGCCTCGGCGACCTCCGCGGCAGCCGTGGCGAACCACATGATGAGGAAGTCCTCTGCGAGACGCCGTTCGTCGATACCCGTCGAGGCGGGTTCGACGTGATGGCCGAGTTCCTCGAGCACCGCGACGGCAGCGTCCACCGCGGCCTTTGCCTCCGGATCGACCGGCGTCCCGATCGGTGACGCGGTCTCGTATCCGATCCGCAACCGCTTCGGCGCCGAGCGCGCGGCCTCCGCGTACGACCGGGCACGCTCGACGAGATACGGCCCACCCGCGTACGGGCCCGCCATGACGTCGAGGAAGGCAGCGGCGTCGCGCACCGTCCGGCAGATCACCCCGTTGGTAGCCGCGCCGTGCAGCGGTTCCCCGCCGCGCATACCGGTGGGCACGAGTCCGCGTCCGGGCTTGAGCCCGAGGAGCCCGCAGCAGGCGGCGGGAATGCGGATGGAGCCGCCGCCGTCGCTCGCTCCCGCCGCGGGAACGACGCCGGCCGCGACCGCCGCGGCGGAACCACCCGATGACCCGCCCGGCGTCACCGACGGATCCACGGGTTTCGGGTGGCCCCGAACGCCTCGGGCTCGGTGATGCCCTTCGCCCCGAACTCGGGGGTGTTGGTCTTGGCGAACGGGACCAGGCCGGCTCCGAGCCACCGGTCGACGATCACCGAGTTCTCGTCCATCGGCAGGTCCGCGAGGACACGGGACCCGCACGAGGTCGGCTCACCGGCCAGATCCTGCCCCAGATCCTTGAGCAGGAACGGCACCCCGGCGAACGGACCGTCGAGCGGTTCGCGTGCCAGGACACGGGCCTTGTCGTCGAACCTGCGGACGACGGTGTTCAGTGTCGGTTCGACCGTGTCGAGCCGCGCGATCGCGGTCTCGAGCAACTCGCTCGCCGATACCTGCCCCGTCGCGACGAGTTCGGCCAGGCCGGTCGCGTCGTGACTCCGATACTCCGAGTAATCCATCTGCTGTCCGCCGACAGTGTCCCGGCCCGCGTCGCTACTGGTGGACGCCTGCGGGCGTGTCTACCGACTTCTTCCGTGCGATATCTGCGAGCGCCGCTTCCCGGGCGGCACGCTCGGCAGCGGCGCTCTCCCACGCCACCTTACGGTTCTTCACGACCTTGGCGGGCGAACCCACCGCGATACTGAAATCGGGGATGTCTCCCTTGACGACCGCGTGCGCTCCGAGCACCGAACCGCGGCCGACCCGGGTGCCGCGGAGCACGGTGACCTTCGCGGCGATCCAGGTGTCCGGACCGATCCGGACGGGGCTCTTGACGATGCCCTGGTCCTTGATCGGGTAGGTGATGTCCTCGGTGCGGTGGTCGAAGTCGCAGATGTAGCACCAGTCTGCGACCAGCGTCGACGCGCCGATCTCGATGTCGAGATAGGTGTTGACGACGTTGTCCTTGCCGAAGACGACCTTGTCGCCGATCCGGAGCGAACCCTCGTGGCAGCGGATGGCGTTGCCGTCGCCGATGTGGACCCAGCGGCCGATCTCGAGGCGCGACAGTTCGGGCGTCGCGTGGATCTCGACGTTCTTGCCCAGGAAGACCATGCCGCGCAGCACCACGTGCGGATTGGCCAGCCGGAACTTCGCCAGGCGGTAGTACCGGACCAGGTACCAGGGCGTGTACGCCTTGTTGTCCAGCACCCATTTCAGAGAGGACAGCGTCAGGAATCGTACCTGTTCGGGATCCCTCCGACGGGACCCGCGCCACCTCGCCGTCAGAGGTGCACCCCACATGCTCGTCATAGGGGCAGCCTACGGTCCGCCTCGTTCGCGGCTCACGACCCCCGGCCCGATACGCTGACACGTCGAATCGTTCGCCTGTGGAGGAGTTGAGTGATGCGGGGTGTCCTGCGGACCGCGGTCCCGGCGCTGACGGTAGTCTTCGCGCTGAGCGCGTGCGGCGGTGGGGCCGGCACCGACGACGTGTTGTCGAGCGGTGGCTGGCCGGGACGGCACTCCGATGCCCGCAACAGCAACACCGCGACCGCCGAGAGCGTCGACGACCTCGCGCCCGGCTGGACGCGTCCGCTGGGCGGCCCGGTCGGCTCCCCCGCCGGGATCGCGGCCAACGGCCAGGTCTCGGTGGCGGCCGCGACGGAGGCCGGATGCAATCTGTTCTCCTTCCAGATGGACACGGGCCGCAAGCGCTGGTGCACGCGTCTCGCCCCGGCCGTCACGACGATCACCCCCGTCTCCGACGGCGTCGCGAACATCTACGTCGGTGAGGACGGCGGACTGCTGTCGTTCAACGAGCACGGCCAGCGTCGCTGGCGCATTCCCGTGAGCGGCAGCCCCCGCAGCGCACAGTTCACCTCCGACGGAAGCCTGTTGGTGGTCACGCATTTCGGTCAGGTCAACGTCGTCGACCCGCAGACGGGACAACTCGAGGCACCGCTGTTCGATCTGGTGCCGGTGCCGACCCTCGAGGACGGGCAGAACCTGCCGCGACTCGCGAGCGATCACGGCCTCCCCGCCTGCTTCGGGGGTTCGGAGGACTGCCCGGTCGCCACCACCCCGGCCGTCGACACCGCCACCGACCGTGTCTTCGTCACCGTGTGGCGTCCGGGTTCGGACAGGTCGGCGCTCGTGGCGCTGCGCTACACGGCCGGTGATGACGCCGTGGTCATCGAGGAGTGGTCGGTACCCGACCTCCCCGGAGGTGCGGTGACGAGTCCGGTTCTGTCTGCTGACGGTTCGACCGTCTACGTCCACGACGGGGAGGGTGCCCTGTGGGCGCTCGACGCCGAGACAGGCGAAGCGCGATGGGCCCACGAGACCGGCCGTCCCACGGCGCTCGGTCCCGCCGTCACCGAGGACGGACTGCTGCTCCTCGCGTCGGCCGACGGCAGCGCCCCGCTGACGGCCCTGCGCGACGGCGGCGACAGCGTCGAAGTCGAGTGGGAGCGGGCGGACGTGACTCCGTACGGTGCGCCGGCGGTGACCGCCGACGGCCGGGCCTATGTGGTCGTCGACGGCGATAGGGGTCTCTCAGCGGCGGTGCTCGATCTCGCGGACGGAGCGACGATGGAGGAGGAACCCCTCGATCCCGCCACCGGACTGCCGGTCGGCACCGGCGTCGGCCCGGGCGGGGAGTTCGTGATCACGACCCTCGACGGGGACGTGGTGGTGCTGCGCGAACCGCAGTCCGTGTGAGAACGGCCGCCCGTGTGAGGGCGGTCAGCGCGACGGCGTGCAGACGAAGGCTTCCGGCGTCCGGCCGATGCGGGTGAGCACCACGCTGAGCGAGGCCGACCCGCGCAGTTTCAGGCGCGGACGCAATAACGCCGGGTCGACGTCGACGCCGCGCACGAGGATCTCGACCGCGCCGCAGTCGTGGCGGGCGAGCGCCTGACGGAGTGTCTTCTCGCTGTACTTGAGACGCTCGACGATCCGGAAACCCCGTACTCCGTCGGGCAGGCTGTCGCCGGTGAGATAGGCGATCCGCGGGTCGAGTTGCCACAGTCCGTGGGCTGCCGCGTAGTGGCGGACGAGACCGGCGCGCACGATCGCGCCGTCGGGGTCGACGATCCACTCCCCCGGCTCCCGTTCCGGAATGTCGTCGTCCGCGGCGTCGGTGATCTCGAAACCGGTTCCGTCCGAACGCAGTACTGCAGCCCGTCGGCGCACGCCGGGAGTGCTCAATCCCGGCGAGTACAGGCACGCTTCGCGGACTCCACCGTCGAGCGAGACGACCTCGACCTCACCGACCCAGTCGAACGAGTCGAAATCCAGTCCCGGTGCGCACTTCACGGCGAGATCGCGGCCCGCGTAGGCGTCGAGGAGATCGGGCAGCGGTGGTTGCAGCGCGGCCGGATCGTGGGTCCGTCGCCCGCCCGAACGGCGTGCGGGATCGGCGATGACGGTGGTGCCTCGCGTGACCGGACGCAGGGCGTCGGCGCGCAGGAGGTACGCCCCGGGGACGTTGTGCGCGGCCATCGCCAGCCGCACGTCGTCGAGATCGCTGCCGATCACGGTCTCGGCGACCCCGACGAGTTCAGTGAGCTCGGCGCCGATCGAACACGTCACGTCGTGCACTGTGCGCCCTCGCAACCGCTTCGCGCGGTGGGCCGCGACGCGCGTGGGCGTGGACTGCTGCAGAGCGTCGTCGGTGAGCACCCACTCGCCGCCGCCGGCGATCTTCGCCTCCGTCTTGCGCCGCAGGATGACGGTTTCGACCAGCATTCCGGCACGATCGCCGAAACGCGTACGCGCCCAGCCGATGTCGGCGAGGCGCGTACGCGTCGACAGCTCCCGGTCGGCGACGCTCGCGAGGGCGTCGCGGCCGTCGTCCGACGTCAGGTACTCGACGTCGGCGAGGGTGAAGTCGTAACCCAACTACTTGCCGGGCTTCACACCGGTGATCATGACGTTGTAGAAGAAGCTACGGGGCACGACGTGCTCGAGGATGTTCTCGTCGACCCAGCTCAGCGCCTTCCAGCCACCGAAGGCGAACTTCGCCCAGTTCCAGCCCAGCTTCTCCTGCGGGACGGCGGCCTCGAAGGTGCGCACCGGCCAGCCGAGCAGGGCCGCGGCGAACTCCTCGCTCGACGCCTTGACCTCGACGGCTCCGGCCGAGGAGGCCAGCTTCTCGAGATCGGAAGGATCGAAGGTGTGCAGATCGACGACGGCCTCGAGGGCGGCCGCCCGGGAGGACTCGTCGAGCTCGGTCTGCGGACGACGCCAGTCGCGCAGGAAAGGCAACTTGGTGATGTTGGTGGTGGCCTCCCACGTGACCCGGCCGAGCATGCGGGCGTAGAAGTTGCCGATCGTGCTGGGCTCACCGGCGAAGACGAAACGGCCGCCGGGCTTGAGCACGCGCAGCACCTCGCGCAGCGACTGCTCGACGTCCGGGATGTGGTGCAGCACGGCATGGCCGACCACGAGGTCGAAGGTGTCGTCGTCGTACGGAATGGTCTCGGCGTCGGCAACGCGGCCGTCGACGTCGAGGCCGAGATTCTCGGCGTTGCGGAGCGCGACCTTCACCATGCCGGGCGACAGGTCGGTCACCGAACCGGTCTTCGCGACCCCACCCTGCATGAGGTTGAGGAGGAAGAAGCCCGTGCCGCAGCCGAGTTCGAGTGCGCGCTCGTAGGGCAGCGGCTGATCGCCGGCCGCGGCGACGAACCGCCCCTTGGCGTAGTCGATGCACCGCTCGTCGTACGAGATGGACCATTTCTCGTCGTACGTCTCGGCTTCCCAGTCGTGGTAGAGCACCTGGGCTAGCTTGGTGTCCTCGAGCGCGGCTGCGACCTCTTCGGCAGTGGCGTGCGGATTCGGCGCGGGGTCGACCCCGTCGGTCCTGCTGGCAGTCATGCGGTGATCCTACTCATCGGTAAGCTGTGGACAAGTGCAGGTGCCGGTCGGCATCACTCGCCGACGAACTTCGCCTTGCCCGGCCCGTTCTCGATGAACGATTCGAGGCCGATGGTGCGGTCCTTCGTGGCGAACAGCGCGGCGAAGACGTGCTGTTCGATCTTCAGACCCGTATCCAGATCGGTGTCGAGGCCCTGGTCGATCGCGGCCTTCGCAGCGGCGAGCGCGCGCGAGGCGGCGCCGCTGAACTGCCCGGCCCAGCGACGCGCAGCCTCGTAGACGTCGTCGGGGGCGACGACCTCGTCGACCAGACCGATCGACAGGGCTTCGTCGGCGCCGACGAAACGACCGGTGAAGACGAGATCCTTCGCCTTCGCCGGGCCGACGAGCCGAGCCAGTCGCTGGGTGCCGCCGCCACCGGGGATGATGCCCAGCAGGATCTCGGGCGTGCCGAGCTTGACGTTGTCGCCGACGATGCGCCGGTCGGCGCCGAGGGCGAGTTCGAGGCCACCACCGAGGGCGTAGCCGGTGATCGCGGCGACGGTGGGCTTGGGGATGTCGGCGATCGACCCGAGGGCCGACTGCAGGTCGCCGACGATCTCGCTCATCTGCACGTAGCTCAGGTCGGCCATCTCCTTGATGTCGGCGCCGGCCGCGAACACCTTCTCGCCGCCGTAGACGATCACCGACTTCACGTCGGACCGGACGGTCGCCTCGCGCGCAGCGGCCCGGATCTCCTCCTGGAGCTGCCGGTTCAACGCGTTCATCGGAGGGCGGTCGAGACGGATGGTGCCGATGCCGTCGGAGACGTCGAGGGTCACGAATTCAGCCATGGTCCTCAGCCTAGATGTCGGAGCGCTGGGCCCACGGATGAGTACCGACCTCGTAGTAGGCCTCGTCCCCGTCGAACGCGATGTGGACCGCCCCGTCGCGACGGCTGATGATCGGCAGGATCGGCTCGATGACCGGATCCGCCGCCATGAGGTCGGCGACCGTGGCGAAGCCCGACAGGATCGACAGCTGACTCCACGTGGGCGGGAGCAGGATGCACCGGCCCGACCGCCAGTCGGCGAGGGCCTCCTCCGCGGTCTGCCACTGCACCAGATCGGTCTCGCTGGTGTTGCCGTCGGCCCGCTGTCCTTCCGGTACCGCGGCGACGAAGAAACGCGTATCGTAGCGGCGCCGCTCCCCCAGCGGGGTGATCCAGTTCGCGTGGGGACGCAGCAGGTCGGCGCGCAGCACCAACTGTTCCTTCTCCAGGAAGTCGCCGAAGGACAACTCGCGCGCTTCCAGCAGACGACGCGCCTCCGCGTAGTCACCGGTGTCGGCCACCACCGAATCCTCGGTGGGTCCGGCGAGCAGCACGCCGCACTCCTCGAAGGTCTCGCGCACGGCCGCGAGCACCAGCGCACGGGCCTGCGCCTCGCCGATACCGAACCGCTCGGCCCACCAGGTCACGTCCGGTCCGGTCCACCGCACCTCGGCGTCGGTGTCGGAAGTGTCGACACCCCCGCCGGGGAAGACGGTCATGCCGCCGGCGAAGTCCATGCCGACGACACGACGCTGCAGGAACACCTCGACGCCGCGCGCAGAGTCCCGCACGAGCATCACGGTGGACGCGTCGCGGATGGGTACCGCGGTGGGATCGAAGGTGGATGCCGAGCGATTGTTGGCCATGGCCTCAACCTAACCGATCGGTCCCGGCACCACCCGACCCGGAGTCACCGGCGGTGCCGTCCCGCCTGGCGGGTGCGGCGGGCGAAGAACCGGTCGTCGACCTTGTCGAGCGAGATGGACTGACTGAACGCCGCGCTGAGGTTCTCGGCGGTGATCACGTCGTCGAGCAGGCCTTGGGCGACCACACCGCCCTCCTTCAGGAGCAGCGCGTGCGTGAAGCCCGGCGGGATCTCCTCCACGTGATGGGTGACGAGCACGATCGCAGGGGCATCCGGGTCGGCCGCGAGCGTGCCGAGCCGGGCCACGAGTTCCTCGCGACCGCCGAGGTCCAGACCGGCCGCGGGCTCGTCGAGCAGCAGCAGTTCGGGGTCGGTCATGAGCGCCCGGGCGATGAGCGCACGCTTGCGTTCGCCCTCCGACAGCGTCCCGTACAGACGGTCGGCGAGATGTTCCGCGCCGAGGCTCTCGAGCATCTCCACCGCGCGGCTCGTGTCGATGTCGTCGTACTGCTCGCGCCACCGGCCCAGCACGCCGTAGCCCGCGGAGAGCACGAGATCGGTGACCTTCTCGTCGTTCGGCACCCGGTTGGCCAGGGCCGCGGAGGACAATCCGATCCGGGGTCGTAGTTCGGACAGATCCGTCTTTCCGAACGTCTCCGCGAGGACGTGCGCGGTGCCGGAGGTGGGGAACGTCTCGGCCGCCGCGACCCGCAGCAGCGAGGTCTTTCCTGCCCCGTTGGGTCCGAGAACCACCCAACGTTCGTCGAGTTCCACCTTCCAGGTCACGGGACCGACGAGGACGTTCCCGCCGCGTCGGACCACTACGTCGTCGAATTCGATGAGCAAATCGGGATCAGGTTGTGCCACGCGGACCATCTTCTCTTACGCCCGAGCCCGAAACGCGGCAGGATCGGTTCCCGTGTCGTCCTCCGCATCCGAATCTGCTGTCGTGTCCGGCTCGGTCGCGCTCCCCGACCGGGCCGCCTTCCCGCTCGGCCCCACCCCGGTCGACGGTGGGACACGCTTCGCCGTCCACGCCCCGCACAGCGACCGCGTCCAGGTCTGCCTCGTCGACGACGACGGGAACGAACACCGCGTGGACCTGCCCGACCGCACCTACGGGGTCTGGCACGGGGTGGTCCCCGGCGTCGGCGCCGGGCAACGGTACGGCTACCGCGCCTACGGGCCGTGGCAACCGCAGTGGGGGTTGCGCACCAACCCGCACAAGATCCTGCTCGACCCGTGGGCCCGCCGGATCGTCGGCGACGTCGGTGATCCGGACCGGCTGATCCCTCACCAGGGTGACCCGTTCGGTGCGATGTCGAGCACCGACTCGCTCGGCCACACACCTCTGTCGGTGGTGACCCCCGTCCTGACGCCCATGCACGACAAACCCCGCGTGCCGTGGGAGAACACCGTCGTCTACGAACTGCACGTCGGTTCGTACACGGCCCGTCACCCGCTCGTGCCGCCGGAACTGCGCGGCACCTATCTCGGACTCGCCCACCGGTCGGTGATCGACCACCTGGTGGGGCTGGGAGTGACGACGGTCGAACTGCTCCCCGTGCAGGCCTTCGTGACCGAGCCGTCGGTGCGTGCGCGGGGGATGCGCAACCACTGGGGCTATTCGACCGCCTCGTACTTCGCGCCGCATCCCGCCTACGCCGTCACGCCCGGCAACGAGATCGCCGAGTTCCGAACGATGGTCGACGCCTTCCACAGCGCCGGGCTCGAGGTGCTGCTCGACGTCGTCTACAACCACACGTGCGAAGCATCGGTCGACGGTCCGAGTCTGTCCTGGCGCGGTCTCGACGCGCCCGGCTACTACCTGCTCGACGCGCACGGACGGGACATCGACCTGACGGGGTGCGGCAACACCCTCGACGCGTCCTCACCGATCGTCGTGCGGATGGTGTGCGACAGCCTCCGGTACTGGGCGGACGTGATGGGGGTGGACGGCTTCCGCTTCGACCTCGCCAGTGCGCTGGCCCGTCCCCGCGGTGGGGCCTTCGATCCGCGAGCGGCACTGCTCACCGCGATCGTCACCGATCCCGTCCTCTGCGACGTCAAGCTCGTCGCCGAACCGTGGGACGCCACCGCACACGGTTACCAGCTCGGGAACTTCGGCGCGCAATGGGCCGAATGGAACGACCGCTACCGCGACACGGTCCGCCGCTACTGGGCGGGACGTTCCGGGATCCGCGAGATAGCGTCGCGGCTCACCGGTTCGGAGGACCTCTACGACAGGAACATCCGGCAGCCGTGGATGTCGGTCAACTTCGTCACCGCCCACGACGGTTTCACCCTCGCCGATGCGGTCTCGTACGAGCGCAAGCACAACGACGAGAACGGTGAGGAGGGCCGGGACGGGTCGAACAACAACGAGTCGGTGAACCACGGGGTCGAAGGGCCGACCGACGATCCGGAGATCCTCGCCGCCCGCGACCGGCACATCCGGGCGATGCTCGCGACGCTGCTGTTGTCGACGGGCACACCGATGCTGCTCGCCGGCGACGAGTTCGGGCACACGCAGAACGGCAACAACAACGCCTACTGCGTCCCCGAGGACGTCCCCGTCCGCGACGCCTGGCCGCTGGACTGGGAGCACGCCGACCGTGCGCGAACGGATTACGTGCGCGAACTGCTCCGCCTGCGCACGCGCGTCCCGGTGCTGCGGCAGCGACGCTTCTTCGAGGGCCGCGCCCGGTCCGTGGGCTATCCCGATCTCGTGTGGTTCGGCATCGAGGGGATCGAACTCGACGAGGATGCGTGGCAGGACGACAGTCGCCGCACGCTGCAGGGCTGGGTCGACGGCTCGCAACTCGGCACCGTGACCCGCACCGGCGTCACTCTCGAGGACAGCAGCGGGCTGTTCGTTCTGCATTCGGGCGACGCCGCCACGGTGACCCTCGCCGGACCCGAGTGGTATCGCGGCAACATCGTGTGCGTCTTCGATTCGAGTGCCCCCGACGGCAGGCCCGCGGACACCTCCCCGATGCGGGTGGGAAGTTCGTACCCGGTCGACGGTCCGACGGTGCTGATCTTCTGGATCGCGGACGACGGACCCATCGAGCAAGGATGATCCACGGCGGCACGACGCCGGTGGAGGTCAGGCTCGTTCGTCGACCGTGCCGGGCACCGCGATCACGGTGATCGAACCCGGGGCCACCTCGGTGAAGCCCGCGTCGCGGACCGCGACGGCCGTGCCGGCTTCCACGCGGGCGAGCAGCTCGCGCCAGGTGGCCTCGTCCGCATCGCGGACGGCACACGGGAATCCGTCGGAAGCCCAAGCGCGTGCGGTGTCGACGTCCAGTGCCCCCGCGAACAGCATCGCAGCATGACCGACCTGCGCGGCCGCCTTGCCGACGGTCATCTCGAGGTCCTTCTGCACCCAGAGGACCGGAACGCCGTCCGCCGGTGGGGGCGGATCGTCGTGGGGCAGGTCGGTGCCACCGATCTGCAGGCGGGAGATGCGCGGGTCCAGTTCCCCCACCGGGCCGGGCACGAACGCCCGGGCCTGGGCACCGGCGTGGTCGACGGTGACTCCGTCGACGTCCTGCGCGGCACGCCAGTGCGCTCCGCGGGCGCGGCGGGCGACCTTCCGGATCCGCGCGTCGTTCCATGCGAGGAAGGGTTCCTGCCACGGACCGGGTTCGCCGTCCGGGCCGGGACCGACCCGCGGGTCGAAACACAGTGCCACGGTGGCCATCGCGGCGGCTTCGAGCACCGCACTGCGGGCGGGTGGATCGACCTTGGGGATGTGCAGCACAATCGGCATCGCCTGCACCTTCGCCGGATCCTCCGGGTCGGGCCGGTGCCCGTAACCGCGGGTGAGTACGCCGTGGCGCTCGGCGAAACCCGGATCCGAGGCCGGGTCGAAGACCCGATCGGGTGCGGCCTCGAAGACCGGCTCGGGCGCCGTGTCCGCGAAGTCGGGGTCCAGCTCAGACACTGCCGTCGATCGGGACGCGGCGCAGGGTTCCGTCGACGCGGTCGGCCGCCTCGATCTCCTCGCGGGTGACGCCGAGGACGAAGAGCACCGCATCGAGGTAGGGATACGACAGGGCGGTGTCGGCGACCTCGCGCAGGGCCGGCTTGGCATTGAACGCCACGCCCAGGCCCGCGGCCGAGAGCATGTCGATGTCGTTGGCACCGTCGCCGACCGCGACGGTCTGCTCGACCGGCACGCCCGCCTCGTCGGCGAACTCGCGGAGGGCGCGTGCCTTGGCGGCGCGGTCGACGATGTCGCCGACCACTCGCCCGGTGAGCTTGCCGTCGACGATCTCGAGCGTGTTGGCGCGGACGAAGTCGAGTTCGAGTTCGTGTGCGAGCGGGTCGATCACCTGGCGGAAGCCGCCCGAGACGACGCCGCAGCGGAAGCCGAGCCGACGCAACGTCCGGATCGTGGTGCGGGCACCGGGAGTGAGTTCGAGCTGCTCGGCGACCTCGTCGATGACGGTCGCCGGCAGACCCGCGAGGGTCGCGACGCGTTGTTCGAGGGACTGCGCGAAGTCGATCTCACCGCGCATCGCAGCCTCGGTGACCTCGCGGACCTTGTCCTCGACTCCGGCGTGCGCGGCGAGCATCTCGATGACCTCGCCCTGGATGAGCGTGGAGTCGACGTCGAAGACGATCAGGCGCTTGGAACGACGGGCGAGACCGCCGCGCTCCACCGCGATGTCGACGTCGAGGCCCGCGGCGAGTTCGACGAGGGCGTGCCGCAGCGCGGCGTCGGCCTCGACGCTGGTGTCGGGCGCGGTGATCATCAGCTCGAGGCCGGTGAGCGGGTAGTCGGCGATGCCGCGGATCGAATCGATGTTCGCGCCCTGGGCCGCGAGGGTGCGGCCCACCGATCGCAGCGCCTTGGCACTGACCGGGCTGCCCAGCACGACGACGGCGTGGGTCGAGACGGTGCGGGCGCCGCGCTCGGCACCGATCTGGACGTCGGCGTGCATGCCGATGGTGGCCATCGCGGACTCGACCTCGTCCTGCATCGCTTCGACATCGGTCGGGCAGACGAGGAGGACACCGAGGGTGAGCCGGCCACGGATCACGACCTGTTCCACATCGAGGAGGTCGACGTCGTGCCGCGTCAGCGCTGCGAAGAGCACCGAGGTCACGCCGGGATGGTCAGGTCCGGTCACGGTCACCAGCACCGTGCTGTCAGACGCCACTACGTCTCCGATCGCTTGTCTGTCGAGGTACACACGGACGCACGCGCGTACCGGCTCGCTCGTTCATTGTTGCAGGGCGAACCGCCGCTCCCGTTCGCGGGTCCGGACCCACGGAAAGGCCGAAGCCCCACCCGGTGAACGGGTGGGGCTTCGGTCGATCGTCGATCTGCGCTCAGGCGCGCGGATGGTCGCCGGGGGTACGGTCGGCACCCTCGAGGACGTTGACGTTGTGCTTGTCGCTGCCCGGGCCGACGTGCGCCTCGGCGCGCATCTTCTCGACCATGTGCGGGTAGTGCAGCTCGAAGGCGGGACGCTCCGAGCGGATCCGCGGCAGCTCGGTGAAGTTGTGCCGCGGGGGCGGGCAGCTGGTGGCCCACTCGAGCGAGTTGCCGTAGCCCCACGGGTCGTCGACCGTGACGACCTGGCCGTAGCGGTAGCTCTTGAAGACGTTCCACAGGAACGGCAGCGTCGAGGCACCGAGCACGAACGCACCGATGGTGGAGATCGTGTTCAGGGTGGTGAACCCGTCGGACGGCAGGTAGTCGGCGTAGCGACGCGGCATGCCCTCGTTACCGAGCCAGTGCTGCACCAGGAAGGTGGTGTGGAAACCGATGAAGGTCAGCCAGAAGTGCCAGCGGCCGAGCTGCTCGTCCATCATCCTGCCGGTCATCTTCGGGAACCAGAAGTAGATGCCGGCGTAGGTCGCGAACACGATGGTGCCGAAGAGCACGTAGTGGAAGTGCGCCACCACGAAGTACGAGTCGTGCAGGTGGAAGTCCAGCGGCGGGCTCGCGAGGATGACACCGGTCAGGCCACCGAAAAGGAAGGTCACGATGAAGCCGACCGAGAACAGCATCGGCGATTCGAAGGTGATCTGGCCCTTCCACAGCGTGCCGATCCAGTTGAAGAACTTCACACCGGTCGGGACGGCGATCAGGAAGGTCATGAACGAGAAGTACGGCAGCAGCACGGCGCCGGTGGCGTACATGTGGTGCGCCCACACGGCGATGGACAGCGCCGCGATGGCCATCGTGGCGTAGACCAGACCGGTGTAACCGAAGATCGGCTTGCGGGAGAAGACCGGGAAGATCTCCGAGACGATGCCGAAGAACGGCAGCGCGATGACGTACACCTCGGGGTGACCGAAGAACCAGAACAGGTGCTGCCACAGGAGCACACCGCCGGTGGCGGGGTCGTAGATGTGGCCACCGAGGTGACGGTCGACGAACAGGCCCATGAAGGCGGCGGTCAGCAGCGGGAACACGAGCAGGATCAGCAGGCTGGTGATCAGGATGTTCCAGGTGAAGATCGGCATCCGGAACATGGTCATGCCCGGTGCACGCATGCACACCACGGTGGTGATGAAGTTGACGCCACCGAGGATGGTGCCCAGACCCATCACGCCGAGGCCGAGGATCCAGAAGTCGGCACCGACACCCGGGGAGTGGATCTCACTGGTGAGCGGCGTGTACGCCGTCCAACCGAAGTCCGCGGCACCGCCGGGGGTGACGAAGCCGAGCATGACGATCGTCGCGCCGAACAGGTACAGCCAGTAGCTGAAGGCGTTCAGGCGCGGGAAGGCGACGTCGGGGGCGCCGATCTGCAGCGGCAGGATGTAGTTCGCGAAGGCGAACACGACCGGCGTCGCGTACATCAGCAGCATGATCGTGCCGTGCATGGTGAACAGCTGGTTGAACTGCTCGTTCGACAGGAACTGCAGGCCGGGGACCGCGAGCTCGGTGCGCATCAGCAGGGCCATCAGGCCGCCGATGAGGAAGAAGGCGAACGAGGTGACCATGTACATGATCCCCAACATCTTGGGATCTGTGGTCGTGATCATCTTGTAGATGAACGAACCCTTGGGTCCCTGCCGCGGCGGGTACGGCCTTGCTGCAGCTATCTCTGGGACTGGCTGGGGCGCTACGGCAGTCACTAATCCTCCTGAATGCGCGCTCGACCTCGGGCTGGAGGCGAACGGTCTCTGGCTTGCGCTCATCGAATCGTAGACCCTGCCCGAAACGGTCGCCCTCCGGGTCCTACTCACTGTCGTACTCGACTCGCGAGGCTACCTGGAGCGGAGCCGACAACCACAATCCGAGGCTGTGCTGCACCTCACATGCAAGGGCGAGACCAGGTGACCCCACCACGCGCGAACAGCACGGGTTAGGGTGCACTTCCCCCCGCAATCACAGAAGGACGACCCGTGCCTGTTCTCTCCTCCCGACCAGCCCGGTTCGCGGCAGCACTGCTGACCGCCGGACTCCTCGTCGCCGGCTGCAGTTCGGCCGACACCTCCGACGACGCGACCACCGACACCGCGTCCGACTCGGCCGCCGGCTTCCCCCGGACCGTCGAACACTTCCGCGGTTCCACCACGATCGAGAGCGAGCCGACCCGCATCGTCGCGCTCGACACGAGCTATTCCGACGCCGTGCTTCTCCTCGAGGCACCTCTCGTCGGGTACGTCGACTACCGCACCGACGAATTCCCCGACTATCTCGGCGACTCGCAGCAGTACGCGACCGACGCCGTGTCCGTCGGCAAGACCGCGAACGTGAGCCTCGAACAGGTGGCCGCGCTCGAACCCGACCTCATCCTCTCGGCGGAGGTGCGCGACGGAGAGAACTACGAGGAACTGTCCGCCATCGCCCCGACCGTCTTCTCCCAGTCGACCGGACCGACGTGGAAGGACAACATCCGCCTCGTCGCGCAGGCCATCGGCAAGGAGGACCTCGCCGAGCAGAAGATCTCCGAGTACGAGGAGCGCGCCGCGGCCATCGGTGCGGACATCAACGCCAAGGCCGGCAACCCGACGATCTCGATCGTCCGCTTCGCCGGTGAACCGACGGCCCGGCTGTACCGCACCACCTCGTTCAGCGGCATCGTGCTCGAGGACGCCGGTCTCGCCCGCCCCGCGAGCCAGGGTCCCGACCCGTCGGATCCGTCGAGCATCATGAACGCCATCAGCCCCGAACTGATCACCGAGGCCGAGGCGGACGTCATCTTCGTCACCACCTACGACCTCGGCGACGGCAAGGCGCAGGCGGCGGCCGAACCCTTCGTCACCAATCCGCTGTGGGAGAACCTGCAGGGACGGAAGGTCGAGGTCGACGACAGCGTGTGGATGATGCCGGTGAGCATCCAGGGTGCGCACCGCATCCTCGACGACCTCGCGGACACCTTCGGCGTCGACCGTCACACGACCGGATAGCCTGAGCCGTCCGATCCGAGCAGCGTCCTACAGGAGTTGGTCCGACGTGTTTTCCGTGCACCGGTCACGAGCAGTACTCGTCGCAGCCGTCGCTGCGGTGACGACAGCCCTGGCCGGATGCTCCACACCTCCCGACGACGACGCATCGGAGATCATGCGCACCACGACCCGCATCGCCGGTGCGTCGGTCGTGGGCATCGACCGGGACACGTCGACCGCGTGCGCACTCCCCTCCCCGCTCGATCCGGGACAGCCCACCACCGGCACCCGGCCGGTCCTGCACACCGCAGGCCGGTCGGATGTGCCCGCCGACCCGCAGCGGATCGTCGTCCTCGACCCCGCGGCGCTCGACGCGGTGTGCGCCCTGGGGCTGTGGGAGCGCGTCGTGGGAGCGAGCGCCGAGCTCACCGGCCGGCCGGAATATCTCGGCTACGGGATCGGAGAACTCCCGCCCGTGGGTGCCGCGGGCAACCCGGACGTCGCGGCGATCGAGCGCGCACAGCCGGATGTGATCCTCGGCTCCTCCACCGCCCCGGACGTCTACGCCTCCCTCAGCGGCATCGCACCCACCGTGCTGGTCGGGTCCGATCCGGTCTTCTGGAGGGAACAGTTCGTGCGGGTCGGTGAGGCGCTCGGGCGCACGGAGGCCGCACGTCGCGTGCTCGACGACTACGCGACGGCCGCGCGCGATCTGGGCCGCGAGCTCGTGTCGTCCCAGACGCAGGCGTCGATCGTCCGGTTCACGGCCGACGGCCCGACCGTGGAGGGCACCGCGTCGTTCGCGGGGCAGGTGCTCGGCGACGTCGGCGCTGCCCGGCCCCCGGCCCAGCGGTTCGCGGTCGTCGACGGACAACCGTGGCAGGCCGTCGACACGGAGGACCCGGCCCCGGCGGACGGCGATGTGATCTTCGTACGCTTCGCCGGTGAGGACGGACTCGAGGCCGGCAAGGACTACATGCAGACCGACGAGTGGCTCGACCTCGGGGCCGTGCGCGACAACCGTCTGTTCTCCGTGACCGACGACGTGTGGTCGACCCCCGGACCGGTCGCCGCGCGGGCGATCCTCACCGACCTGACGTACACCCTCAACGGATATTCGAACTGATCGCCGGCTCGACCGGCGGCAGCACGCCTGCCGGTATAGAAACGAGGGCGTGCCGATACCCGATTTCGTCGTCCAGCTCCGCTCACACGTAGGAACCGCTCCCCTGTGGCTGCCGGGGGTGAGCGCGATCGTCACGGACGGCGACGACCGCGTCCTGCTCACCCGCCGCGCCGACAACGGCATGTGGGCCGTGGTGTCCGGCATCCTCGAACCCGGCGAGGAACCGGCTGTCGCCGCAGTCCGGGAGGTGCTCGAGGAGACGGGTGTCGCCGCCGAGATCGTGCGGCTGACGAGCGTCGACGTCACCGCACCCATCACCTATCCCAACGGCGACGTCGCGCAGTACCTCGACGTGTGCTTCCTACTCCGCGCGACCGGCGGGGACGCACGCGTCGCCGACGACGAGAACCTCGAGGTGGCGTGGTTCGCGCCCGACGACCTCCCCGAGCCACTCACCGAGACGTCGCGTCTGCGGCTCGGGAAGGCGCTCGCCGGGCGTGCGGAGGCTTGGTTCCGTCAGTAGGCAGTGTTGATCGGACCCGGACTCCACAGACCGCTGCGCGTGACCGTGGCGGTGTCGAGTTCCGCGGTCTCCGTCGACGGATCGATCGGTGTGTACTGCTCGATCGCTCCCCAGTCGCGGTCCCAGTCGTGATCGAGATACGACGGGATCGTGCGGGCCCGCAACAGCTGGTCGGTCCAGCCGAGAGGACCGCCACCGTTGTGGTCCTGCCACAGATCCGTGGAGATAGCACCGATCCGGTCCGGCAGGATCCGGTACTCGGGGATCTCGGCGATGCCGTTGCGGTGCACCATCTGCCGCTGGCACGGGAAATTGAGACCGACAGCCCAGTCCAGCAGGACCGGTGTGTCGCTCCCGACGACCTGCTGCAAAGTCTGTGTCTGCGGCACGCGCGGCGGGGTGAACGCCAGCCACTGTTCGGGCGCGAGATCGTTGTCGGAGGCGACGATCCGCACCGCGTCGACCTCGGCCGGCAGCGTGTCCATCGGCACACGCAGATTCCTCCACGAGGGCGACGGACCGATGTCGATCGGCAACGCCCGTCCCAGCGCGGTCACGCTGCCGTCGGCAGCGGTGGTTCCGTATTCGAGTTCGAGTCGCTGACCGTAGGTTTCGGTGCCGTCGGCGTCGACGGAGAAGATCCGGCCGGCCGCGGCGATCGTGACGAGATCCCCACGCGATCCGGTCGCGTCGGGCTCGGGCAGCCGGAACCAGGCGCTCGTGACGTCGCCGAGGGACGATCCGTGGCTGCCCAGCACCGGTGTGGTCACCGGATCGAGGCCGAACGGCAATGCGACGGTGCTGCCGTTGATTCCGACTCTGCCGGTACCGCCGCCGGTGCCACCGGTACCGCCGGTCGAGCTCTGGTCGTCGTTCGTGTCGACGGTGTTGGCGGTGCCGGCCGAGGCCGAGTCGTCGTCCGGGGTCAGATCGAGCGCGACACCACCCGGCGTGAACCCGTCCCCTCCCCCGGCATCGAGAGCGGAGGCCGCGTCGGCGCCGATGGGGGTGAGCACCGAGGCGTTCGGATCCGTTTCGAGCAGCACGTCGTTCGCGAGCGCACACGAGTTGCCGGTGAGCGTGTCGACGTTGGACCGTGCCACCGAATAGCCCGGGTACTGCGAGATCGCGCCCTTGGCCAGTGACAGCACCTCGAACAGCACCATCGCCGCGGCGGCGACGGTCAACGGCGGCACCGCCCACAACCGCGACGGGGTGTCGGTGCGGGTGGAGGCGACGGGGTGGATGTGCCACCACGCGACCAGCAGCAACGCGACGACCGTCACGGCGAAGAAGACGGTGGAGAAACCGAATCCGGCGACCGACGGCGGCTTGTCCCACCACGGGACCCCGTAGCTCGAGACGTACCACCAGCCGTTGGGGCCGATGAACGACATGGTCACCACGAACGACACCGCCGCGGCGAACAGGGCGCGGTTGCGTCGCGAACGCAACACCGCGGGTCCGGTGGCCACGGCGGCGAGCATCGCCACCGCGGCGGCCAGACCGGCGTAGATACCGAAGTGGTGGGTCCACTTGGTGGGCGCGAACATCATCAGCACCAGCGCGCCGAGGGTGATGCCGACGATGCGGCGGGACGGTCCCTGCGCGGTGCCGGGGATGTGCCCACCGCGGCGCAGCATCGCCACGATCGCCACCGCCAGGCACAACACCAGGGTGAAGACCGCGAACCTGCGGGCCAGCGAGCCGTCCACGGTGATCTGCAGCAGGTACTGGTAGCGCAGATACTCCTGGAACCACGGCACGTTCGGACCGACGCCGTGCACGTGCTGCATCTCCAGCACCGCCGCGAGGGTCTGGTCGGCGAAGACCGGCACCAGGATCACCAGTCCGGCCGCGAGCATCGGCGTAAGTACCGGCAGCCATCCCAGGGTCTGTGCACGCCGATGGAGGATGCGGGCGATCGGGCGGGCACCGGCGATCAGCGCAGCGAAACAGATGATGCCCGACGGTCCCGCGGTCACGGTGAGCGCGGCGACGAGGATCGCGGCCGCCGCGGGCAGCAGACGCCGGGTGGCGATCGCGCGTTCGACCGAGCACCAGGTGAGCACGACGCCCGTCGCGACGATCGGTTCCGGGCGCAGTCCGTTGTTGAGCGGCAGCCAGAACGCCAGGAACACCAGCGCCCCGGTCCACAGCGGAAGCCGGTTGCGACGCAGTGCGACGCCGAGACGTGGAGCGACCTCGCGGCTGAGCACCCACCAGCACAGGATTCCGGCGGTCAGTGCCGGTAGCCGCATCCAGATGCTCGCCGTCGAGACCTGGGTCATCAGGGCGAGGACGTCGTAGAAGGGAGTGCCGAAGGGTGCCTCGGGCACACCGAACCACCGGAAGTAGTTCGCCATGTACCCGGCCTCGCCCGCCGCGCGGGCCATTCCGAGCTGGTAACCGTCGTCGGCGGTGTTCGCCCCGATGACGTGCCAGACGAGCAACGTTCCGACGACCAACGCGTCGATACGGGTGAACGACCACCACGACGCCGGCAACAGGCGGCGGTGGCGACGACCGTCGGCACGGTCGAGCCGGGCCAGCGTCCACAACGCCAGTGCCGTGGCCACCACCGCGACGATCATCGCGACGATCTTCAGCACCGTCGGAGACGTCGTGAAGCGGGTGTCGACGGTCGCGGTGACCGAGACACCGTCGAGTGCGGGACCGGGCAGGTCGGTGAAGATGCCGACGAGCTGGGGCCGCAGGTCTCGGTCGAAGGTCCGCTCCCCTGACGCCGCGGCCGAGCCGGTGATCGTGGCGACGGTACGTTCCGAGTTCGAGGACAGGGTGACCGAGCAGTCCCCGGCCAGGTCGTCCACCGGCGCGGAGGCGAGCAGTGTGTTGCGGGAGATCACCTCGAACACCGCCGGCCCGTCGTCACCGGCCGGCCGGACACGGGCGATCAGCCCGTAGCGTTCACGGTCGGGAGCTCCTGCGGGAAGTGTGGAGAAGACGGTGCCGCCGTCCGGCAGCGCGTCGCGCACGGACCGGCACTCGATCGTGGCGTCGAGATCGACCGGTGCGTAGGACACCAACGGCGCCGAGATGCCTGCGTTGCTCTCGCTCTGCGGCCAGTCGATGGTCGCAGTGGTCTGCGTCACGGGCAGGAACGGCATCGCGATGGATGCGACGATCCC
This sequence comes from Rhodococcus sp. 2G, assembly GCF_001886355.1. Taxonomy (NCBI): domain Bacteria; kingdom Bacillati; phylum Actinomycetota; class Actinomycetes; order Mycobacteriales; family Nocardiaceae; genus Rhodococcus; species Rhodococcus sp. 2G. Next base: position 2,607,065 of record NZ_CP018063.1, read on the forward strand.
CACGACGGCGGCGAGCACCGCCCACAGACGGGTCCGCTGCTCGACTGCCCGCACGCCCGACGGCGCGCGTTCGATTGTCACCGGCCGAGGCGAGCCCGACGCTTCTCTTGTCTCGGTCACGAGGAGCGATGCTATCGGGGACGGGCCGGACCGCGAAAAGCACGCGATCCCGCACACGGGCGCTGCTGCGCCGGTGTACGGGATCGATGCGTTCGGGCCGGTGACAGAGAACGTCTACGTCAGAAGTCCCAGTCGTCGTCTTCTGTGACGACGGCCTTGCCGATCACGTAGGAGCTGCCGGAGCCCGAGAAGAAGTCGTGGTTCTCGTCGGCGTTCGGCGACAACGCCGACAGGATGGCCGGGTTGACGTCCGTCTCGTCCTTCGGGAACAGCGCCTCGTAGCCGAGGTTCATCAGCGCCTTGTTCGCGTTGTAGCGCAGGAACTTCTTGACGTCCTCGGTGAGCCCGACCTGGTCGTAGAGGGCGGCCGTGTAGTGGGTCTCGTTGTCGTACAGCTCGAAGAGCAGTTCGAAGACCCAGTCCTTGAGCTCGTCGCGCTCGGCCTGCGTGATCGTCTCGAGCCCGCGCTGGTACTTGTAGCCGATGTAGTAGCCGTGGACGGCCTCGTCGCGAATGATCAGGCGGATCATGTCGGCGGTGTTGGTGAGCTTGGCCCGCGACGACCAGTACATCGGCAGGTAGAAGCCCGAGTAGAACAGGAACGACTCGAGCAGCGTCGAGGCGGCCTTGCGCTTGAGCGGGTCGTCGCCCTTGTAGTAGTCGAGGATGATCTGCGCCTTGCGCTGCAAGTGCTCGTTCTCCTCCGACCAGCGGAAGGCGTCGTCGATCTGGCGGCTCGAGCACAGCGTCGAGAAGATCTGCGAGTAGCTCTTCGCATGCACCGACTCCATGAACGCGATGTTCGTCAGCACCGCTTCCTCGTGCGGGGTCACCGCATCGGGGATGAGCGAGACCGCGCCGACCGTGCCCTGGATGGTGTCGAGCAGCGTCAGGCCCGTGAAGACCCGCATCGTCAGTTCCTGCTCGTACTCGGTGAGCGTGCCCCACGACTGGATGTCGTTGGAGACCGGCACCTTCTCCGGGAGCCAGAAGTTGCCGGTGAGGCGATCCCAGACCTCGGCGTCCTTGTCGTCGGGGACGCGGTTCCAGTTGATCGCGGAGACGCGATCGATGAGTTTGACGCGCACGCCGTCGGCCGGCGAGTGTGCTGCTGCAGTCATCGGTTACCTACCTGAATTGTGTGCTGATGCAAAGACTGTCGTGGAGCAGGGTCACAACATGCAGGAGACGCAACCCTCCACCTCGGTGCCCTCGAGCGCCATCTGCCGCAGGCGGATGTAGTACAGGGTCTTGATTCCCTTGCGCCACGCGTAGATCTGCGCCTTGTTCACGTCGCGGGTGGTGACGGTGTCCTTGAAGAACAGCGTCAGCGACAGCCCCTGGTCGACGTGCTGCGTCGCAGCAGCGTAGGTGTCGATGATCTTCTCGTAGCCGATCTCGTAGGCATCCTGGAAGTACTCGAGATTCTCGTTCGTCATGTAGGGCGCCGGGTAGTAGACACGCCCGATCTTGCCCTCCTTGCGGATCTCGATCTTCGACGCGACCGGGTGGATCGAGCTCGTCGAGTGGTTGATGTACGAGATCGAACCGGTGGGCGGAACCGCCTGCAGGTTCTGGTTGTAGATGCCGTGCTTCTGCACGGACTCCTTCAGCTCGCGCCAGTCCTGCTGCGTGGGGATCGCGATGTCCGACTCGGCGAACAGCTGACGGACCCGCTCGGTGGCCGGCTCCCACACCTGATCGGTGTACTTGTCGAAGAACTCACCCGAGGCGTACTTCGACTCCGGGAAGCCCTTGAAGTACGAGCCGCGCTCGATCGCGATCTTGTTCGACGCACGCAGGGCGTGGAACAGCACGGTGTAGAAGTAGATGTTCGTGAAGTCGACGCCTTCTTCGGACCCGTAGAAGATGTGCTCGCGGGCGAGGAAGCCGTGCAGGTTCATCTGGCCGAGGCCGATGGCGTGGGATTCGTTGTTGCCCCGCTCGATCGACGGCACCGACGAGATCGTCGTCTGGTCGGAGACGGCCGTCAGGCCGCGGATGGCGACCTCGATGGTCTGCGCGAAGTCGGGCGAGTCCATCGTCTTCGCGATGTTCAGCGAGCCGAGGTTGCACGAGATGTCCTTGCCCACATGACTGTAGGACAGGTCGTCGTTGAACTCCGAGGGAGTCGAGACCTGCAGGATCTCCGAGCACAGGTTCGAGTGCGTGATCTTGCCGGCGATCGGGTTGGCCCGGTTCACCGTGTCCTCGAACATGACGTAGGGGTAGCCCGACTCGAACTGCAGCTCGGCGACGGTCTGGAAGAACTCGCGCGCCTTGATCTTCGACTTGCGGATGCGCTTGTCGTCGACCATCTCGTAGTACTTCTCGGTGACGTCGATGTCGGCGAAGGGCTTGCCGTAGACGCGCTCGACGTCGTACGGCGAGAACAGGTACATGTCCTCGTTCTTCTTCGCCAGCTCGAAGGTGATGTCGGGGATGACGACGCCCAGCGAGAGGGTCTTGATGCGGATCTTCTCGTCGGCGTTCTCACGCTTGGTGTCGAGGAAGCGGTAGATGTCGGGGTGGTGCGCGTGCAGGTAGACCGCACCGGCACCCTGACGGGCACCGAGCTGGTTGGCGTAGGAGAAGGAGTCCTCGAGCAGCTTCATGATCGGGATGACGCCGGAGGACTGGTTCTCGATCTTCTTGATCGGAGCGCCGTGCTCACGAATGTTGCTGAGCAGCAAGGCGACACCGCCACCGCGCTTGGACAGCTGCAGTGCGGAGTTGATGGAGCGGCCGATCGACTCCATGTTGTCCTCGATGCGAAGGAGGAAGCACGAAACGGGCTCGCCGCGCTGCTTCTTGCCCGAGTTGAGGAAGGTCGGGGTGGCCGGCTGGAAACGACCCGAGATGATCTCGTCGACGAGGTGCCGGGCGAGGATCTCGTCGCCGTCGGCGAGCGTCAGCGCGACCATGCACACACGGTCCTCGAAACGCTCGAGGTAGCGCTTGCCGTCGAACGTCTTGAGCGTGTACGAGGTGTAGTACTTGAACGCACCGAGGAAGGTCGGGAACCGGAACTTCTTCGAATATGCGTGCTCGAACAGCGATTTGACGAATGCGCGCGAATACTTCTCGAGCACCTCGGGCTCGTAGTAGTTCTCCTCGACGAGGTAGTCGAGCTTCTCGTCGAGGTTGTGGAAAAAGACCGTGTTCTGGTTGACGTGCTGCAGGAAGTACTGACGGGCGGCGGCCACATCCTTGTCGAACTGGATCTCGCCGTTGGGGCCGTACAGATTCAACATCGCGTTGAGCGCGTGGTAGTCGAGATCCTTGAGCGAATCGTCGAGGTGTGCGCTCGTGGCGGGAGCGGGATCGGTAATGGTCACAGTGCTGTCCCCACTTGTCGGAGTTAGGAAACGGCCGCGCAGTCACGTCCGCGACGCGCGTCGAATACGGATACGGATGTGGCTCAGGCGTTCTGGAGAACGGACTCCCAGAATCGGGCGAGACCGTCGCGGACACGCTCGACGTCGTCGGTCGTGCCCATCAACTCGAACCGGTACAGATACGGCACCTTGCACTTGCGCGAGACGATGTCTCCCGCGAAACAGTACGAGTCGCCGAAGTTGGTGTTACCCGCCGCGATGACACCGCGGATCAGGCCCCGATTGTGCTCGTTGTTGAGGAATCGGATGACCTGCCTGGGAACGTAGCGGGTATCACGGCCCGTGGCGGTCGTCCCGCCACCGTAGGTCGGCACGATCAGCACGTACGGATCGTGGACCTCGAAATTCCCCTCACGATCGTGCAATGGGATACGGCTGGCCGGAATCCCGAGTTTCTGCACGAATCGGTGGGTGTTCTCGGATGTACTCGAGAAGTACACCAGCGATGTTCCCGGGATCGACCCCAGCGAAGCCATCGGTAGTCACCACTCTTCATTCGATTGCGAAGACCGGCCCGGGCGGACACGGAAGAACACGTCCGCCCGGAGACGACGACGATCGGGCCGCGGCGAACGCGGCCCAGGCTCAGGCAGCGACGGTAAGCGCCTTGATGCGATCGGGGCGGAAGCCCGACCAGTGGTCGTCGCCGGCGACGACGACGGGCGCCTGGAGGTATCCCAGCGCCATGACGTAGTCGCGGGCCTCGGGGTTCTCACTGATGTCGACGACGTCGTACTCGATGCCGGCCTTGTCGAGGGCGCGGTAGGTGGCGGTGCACTGGACGCAGGCAGGCTTGGTATAGACGGTGATGTTCATGAATGCCCCTTTTCCGACGGCCGTGGGCGGCCTGACGACTGACTGCTGTGCGTTACCCGGAAGCCCACTCATCCGTCCGATCCCGCTTCCCCGAGAGATCGTCGGCACTTGTGGCCCTCCAGCGGTCTAGACACTACACCTTGTGTCCGTCGGATACACAGAACCCAGGATGTTGTGACTTACAAAGGTGATACTCCCAGGTCGCGCCCCTCCCTCCACGGCGTTTCGGGCGTGTCCCGGCGTGTCGCCGCAGCGCGTCCGAGAGAGACCTCGAGCACAGTGTGGCGGGCACCACCGACAACTTCGCGAGGTCACCGCGAGAACACCCTCCGAAGGGCCTGCGCGGGGAGCTCCGGGCGGGAAGAATGACTCCTCGTGCACCCGGTTCGCGCGATGCTCGCCGCACTGCTGGCACTGTCCCTGTGCGCCGCCTGCGACTCGCGCCGTGAGTGCGAACCGATCTCCGCCCCGCTCGACGAGACGAGCACCGCGTGTCCCCGCTTCGGCATCAGCACCCCGGGCGGCCCGGTGGCCGTCGACGAGTACCGCGCGGTCACCGAGGCGGTCGGCACCGCACCCGGCGCGGTGCTGTGGTTCGTCGACTTCCTCTCCCCACCACCCGTCGGGGCCCTCGACATCGTGCGCGCCTCGGGAGCCGACCCGATCGTCACGTGGGAACCGTGGCTGCAGCGTGGCGACGGGACGTACGACCGGACGTCGATCACGATGGCCGACATCGCCGCCGGGATCCACGACGACCATCTCTACCGGTGGGCGGACGAACTCACCGGCTGGGGCGGGACGGTGTACCTGCGCTTCGCACACGAGCCGAACGGGGACTGGTATCCCTGGGGTCCCGCCGGCGGCACCCCACCGGAGACCTACGTCGCGGCGTGGCGACACGTGCACGAACTGTTCGCTTCCAAGGGGGCCGACAACGTGCGCTGGATCTGGACGGTCAACGTCCCGCACGAGGGCAGCAGTCCCATCGCACCCCTGTATCCCGGTGACGACCACGTCGACGTCGTCGGGGTCGACGGTTACAACTGGGGCACCACCCGGCCGTGGAGTCGCTGGCAGTCCCCCGAAGATCTGTTCGGACCGACCTTCGACGAGCTCGGCCGGATCGCCCCGGGTCGTCCCGTCGCGGTCACCGAGGTCGCGAGCGCGGAGGCCGGTGGGTCGAAGCCGGACTGGATCCGGGATCTGGTGGGTTACTTGGACAGTCACCCCGCGGTGACGACGTTCGTGTGGTTCCATCACAACAAGGAAACCGACTGGCGCCTGACCAGCACGGCCGAGTGCGCGGCGGCCCTGGACGACGCTCTGCACAGGAGACACACCGCACGATGACATCCGAGGCGTCGCTGCTCCCCGACCATCTCGAGGACGAGCGCATGCGCGACGTCGAGCGACTCGAGCTGCTCGACACCCCTCACGAGGAGCGCTTCGACAAGATCACCCGCATGGCTTGCCGCGTGTTCGGCGTCCCCATGGCGTCGGTGTCGCTGATGGACCACGACCGGCAATGGTTCAAGTCGATCCTCGGACTCGAACTCTCCGAAGTTCCTCGCGAGAGGACGGTGTGCCGCACCACCATCGCGCGCGCGTACGAGCGGCCGGACGACCCCGCACTCGTCCTTCCCGACGCCTCAACCGATCCCGCCTTCATGGACATCCCCGGTATCGGTGGTGAGGGTGGGATCCGGTTCTACGCGGGTTACCCCCTGTTCGGTCCGGCCGGTCATCCCGTGGGCACCTTCTGCATCTACGACACCGAGGAGAGGAACCTCGACCCGGATCAGCTCGACACCTTCGCGGAGCTGGCCGAATGGACCCAGCGCGAACTCGACCGGTCCGACGAATTCGACCGCGCCGCCGAGATCCAGAAGCAGCTCCTCCCCCGGCCGCTATCCGACCTTCCGGGCTACGAGATCGCCACCGTCTGCCTGCCCGCCTTCGTGGTGGGTGGCGACTTCTACGACCACTACCGGCTCCGTGAGGGCGTCGTGATCTCCGTCGCCGACGTGATGGGAAAGGGCCTCGGCGCGGCGATCCTGGCGTCGGGCGTGCGTTCCTCGTTGCGCGGTGCCGGCCGGGTGCTCGAGCGCTTCGGACGTCGTCCGGTCGGCGTCCTCGACACCGGGATGGCGCTGACCCTCGGCGCCGAGCACCTCGCCGACGACTTCGAGCACACGGGAACGTTCGCCACCTCCTTCGTCGCTGCGATCGAGTTCTCCACGGGAGACGTCGACCACGCCGATGCGGGGCACGGACTCGCGGCGATCCGTCGCGCGGACGGCGGGGTCGAACCCCTCGAGGGCGACGGTCCCCCGCTCGGAGTGTTCCCCGCCACCACATGGACATCGGAGACCGCGCACCTCGCTCCCGGCGACATGCTGGTGGTCTGCTCGGACGGACTGCTCGACCTGCTCGACGAGAACAGCGACCCGGCGGCACTGTGCCGTTTCGTCGCCGGCCATCCGACCCCGGAGGCGCTGGTGGCCGCAGCACGTGCCCTGACGGTGAACGAACCTCCGCTCGACGACGTCACGGTCGTCGCGATACGACGGAACGAAATGTCGTGAAGGCCGTCACGAAGGAGGGCTACCCGTCCCCGTTCCTGCGTGTCCTCATCGTCCTCACGGTCGTCGTCGGCCTGAACTACATCGTCTGGCGCTGGCTGTTCTCGGTGAACTGGGATGCCTGGTGGATCGCGGTTCCGCTGGTGCTGGCCGAGACGTACAGCCTGATCGACTCGCTGCTCTTCGCATTGACGATGTGGCGGCTGAGGAGACGGTCCGAACCACCCGCAGCGCCGGAGGAGCTGACGGTCGACGTCTTCATCACCACCTACAACGAACCCGTCGACCTGGTGCTGCGCACCGCCGCGGCAGCGAAGCGGATCCGCTATCCGCACCGGACGTGGATCCTCGACGACGGATCCCGGCCCGAACTCGCCGCAGCCGCCGCCGAACTCGGCGTCGACTACATGACGCGGGCGGCGAGCTGGACGAACAAGCCGCGCCATGCCAAGGCGGGCAACCTGATCAACGCGCTGCTGCATTCGGACGGCGAGTTCCTGCTCATCCTCGATGCCGACCAGGTGCCCGAACCCGAGATCCTCGATCGCACACTCGGATACTTCACCGACGACCGCACCGCCCTGGTCCAGACACCGCAGTACTTCACCAACGTTCCCGAGTCCGACCCGCTCGGCAGCCAGGCCCCCTTGTTCTACGGCCCGATCCAGCAGGGCAAGGACGGCTGGAACGCAGCGTTCTTCTGCGGGTCCAACGCGATCCTCCGACGCGAAGCGCTCATGCAACTCGGCATCTCCGGCTATGTCCGGGCCATCGAGGACGGTGTGGAACGCACCCTGCGCACCGCGGGCAAGGTGGTCGACCGCGCACGCCGGAAGGTTCCCGCCGATCAGCCCGACGTGGCCGCGGCACTGGATTCGGTGCGACAGGCCGTTCGCACGGCTCGGGGCGAATTGCGGGCCGGAACGGCGCTCGCCGACGTCACCTTCCGCTTCCAGCAGGCGGTCGACGCCGCCGCGCGCAGCATCGTCGATGCCGACTTCGGTGGTATCCGAGCCGATCTCGAGGAGATCGCCGCGCTCGACGCGCACGGAACCGATGCGCTCATCATCGACGAGACCGTGCTCGACCGCCTCGCCGACCGCGAATGGTCGCCGCTCGGCGCGCTCGAATCGATCCGCGCGATGATTCGGGCCGTCGACGTCGACCGTGCCGAGGAGGCCGAGCCGATGCTCGCGTTGGCCACGATCTCCGTGACCGAGGACATGGCCACCTCCATGCGTCTGCACGGCGCGGGCTGGAAGTCCGTCTACCACCACGAGATCCTCGCCTACGGACTGGCTCCGGAGGATCCGAAGACGATGGTCACGCAGCGGCTCCGGTGGGCGCAGGGCACGATCCAGGTGATGCTGCGGGAGAACCCACTCGTCCAGAAGGGCATGACCCTCGCGCAGCGCCTCATGTACTGGGCGACGATGTGGAGCTATCTCTCGGGTTTCGCGGCCCTCGCCTATTTCGCGGCGCCGATGATCTACCTCGTCTTCGGGATCCTGCCGGTGGAGGCCTACAGTCTCGACTTCTTCGCGCGGCTCGTCCCGTTCCTGGTCCTCAGTCAGCTGCTGTTCTTCGTCGTCGGCCGCGGCACACCGACCTGGCGCGGCCAGCAGTACAGCCTCGCGCTGTTCCCGGTGTGGATCAGGGCGTGCTGGACGGCCTTCCTCAACGTGTACTTCGACAAGCCGCTGGATTTCGCGGTCACCCCGAAGACGCGCCAGGGTGGCGAGGGTGTCCCCTGGTATCTGTTCCGTCAGCAACTGCTCGTCATGGCACTGCTGGTCGTGGCGGCGGTCGTCGGCGCGGTGCGGTTGTTCCTCGGCGACATCTCGGTTCTCGGCGTGACCGCGAACCTCGTCTGGGTCGTGTTCGACCTGTTGATTCTGTCGGTGGTGATCGGCGCGGCTCGCTACCGTGGACCCGAGAACGAAGGAGTTCGATGAGCCATTACGAAACCCGCACGGTCGGAACGAGTACCGTCGTGCAACCCATCGGTCGTCTGAACATGGTTGCGGCGCCACGTCTTCGCGAGCAGTTGCGCGATCTCGTCGAGAACGGATCCCATCGGCTCGTCGTCGACCTCAGCACGACCGAGTTCATCGACTCGTCCGGGCTCGGCGCACTCGTGTCCGGATTGAAGGCGGCGCGGCAGGCCGGCGGCGACCTGCGGATCGCCTCGCCCACGGCGCAGGTGCAGAGCGTGCTCGCGCTGACCCGCCTCGATCGGGTCCTGGCGACCCACGACTCCGCGGACGCGGCCTTCGATGGCGACTGACGCCCCGTCCGACGCGCAGCCGTCCGACGGGGCGCCCTGCCGGTGGGAGTTGTCCGCCCCGACGAGCGAGGGCACCCTCGACCGGATCATGGATCTGGTCGCGGAGATGTTCGCCGCCGAGGAACTCGACGAGTCCGACCGCGTGCAGTTCGAGATCGCGGTCGCGGAGATCGCCGCGAACATCATCGAGCACGCCGGCCGGGGACAAGCTGTCTCGGTGACCCTGACGCTGGAGCTCCACCCGGATCGTCTCGAAGCAGTATTCATCGACGACGGGGCCCCGGCACGTGTGGATCTGCGTTCGGTCGAACTCCCGGATGCCCTCGCCGAGCGCGGTCGAGGACTCGCCATTGCCCTCGCCGCGCTCGACGAGCTGCGGTACCGGCGACAGGCCGGCACCAATCGCTGGCTGCTGGTCTGTCACCGGTCCGACGCGTCAGGGCAGTCCGGGCAGTAGGTCGTCGAGGCGGGCCGGTAGGTTCCGGACCCGCACTCCGGTCGCGTGCCACAGGGCGTTGACGACCGCCGCGGCGCTGCCCACGATCCCGATCTCACCGATCCCCCGCGACCCCATGGGTGTCGCATGCAGGTCCTCGTCGTCGAGCCAATCCGCTTCGACCCGGCGGATGTCGGCGTGTGTCGGCACGTGGTATTCGGACAGATCGTGGTTGACGACGTGCCCGAAACGCGCGTCGCGGATGCTCTCCTCGAAGAGCGCCATCGAGATCCCGAAGGACATCCCGCCGATGACCTGCGAACGCGCGGTTCGCGGATTGATCACCCGTCCCACGGAGAACAGACCGAACATCCGGGGCACCCGGATCTCGCCGGTGTCGGCGTCGACGTGCACCTCGGCGAAGTGCACACCGAAGGACTGCGCGGTGTAGTGCTCGAGTTCGCGGTTCTCGGCTGCCGACGCGGACAGTTCGGCACCCACCGGCGGGTCGTCGCCGAAACGTTTGCCGAATTGCTCTGCGGCCGTGACGATCGCGGTTCCCCAGGACGAGGTGCCCGACGACCCGCCGGCCACCGTGCCGTTGGGCAGTGCGCTGTCGCCGATCTCGAGGTCCACGTCCTCCGGTCGGCATCCGAGTGCGTCGGCGGCGATGAGGGTCAGGGTCGTCCACGCACCCGTACCGAGGTCGGTCGCTCCGATACGGACGGAGTAGCGCCCCTCCCCGAGGTGCCGGATCTGGGCTTCCGAGCCGGGATTGACCATGTGGGGATAGGTCGCGACCGCCATGCCGGTACCGATCAGGGTGTTGCCCTGCCGCCGGCGGCCGGGTTCGCGGTCGGACGGATCCCATCCGAATCGCTGCGCTCCTTCGCGGAGGCATTCGACGAGTCGGCGCGACGACCACGGCTTTCCCGTATCCGGATCCGACTCGGGTTCGTTGCGGATGCGCAGTTCGATCGGGTCGATCCCGAGTTCGGCGGCGAGCTCGTCCATCGCGACCTCGCCGGCGAACATGCCCGGCGCTTCACCTGGCGCGCGCATCCAGAATGGCGCCGGCACGTCGAGGGTGATCGCGCGATGCGACGTACGGGCGTTGGCGACGTCGTAGAGATTGCGCAGCGGCACCCCCGCCTGTTCGACGAATTCGGTGACCCGGGACGACTGGGCGAACGCCTCGTGCACGAGACCGGTGAGCTTGCCGTCACTGTCGGCCGCGAGCCGGATGTGCGAGGCGGTCGGAGCGCGGTACCCGACGTAACCGAACATGTCTGGTCGGGAGACCGCGAACTTGATCGCTTTCCCGGCCAGGGCCCGCGCCGCGAGTCCGCCGAGGACGTCGTGCGCGTGAGGACCGCCCTTGGAACCGAATCCCCCACCGATGTACGGACAGACCACCCGCATCCGGGCCGCGTCGAGACCGAAGACCGGCGCGAGGGTCTCGACGACACCGTGCGGATGTTGCGTCGAGGTGTACAGCGTCAGGGTGTATCCGTCGGTCTCACTGTTCGACGGCACGCCGTCGTTCCGCCAGATCGCGACCACGGTGTGCGGTTCGAGTGGATTGTTGTGTTCCTCAGGGGTGGAGTACCACTGATCGATCACCGTCTCGGCGCGGGCGAAGGCCGCGTCGACGTCGCCTCGCTCGGTGTCGGGTTCGTAGCCGCCGTTGACGGTCTCGGGTGTGTACGCGTCGGGATGGTCGGCGCGGAAGAGCGCGTCGTGCGGTTCCTCGCTGTACTCGACTTTCAGGAGCGAGCATGCCTCCCGGGCGATCTCGAAGCTCTCCGCGACGACCGCGCCGATGATCTGACCCCGGTACAGCACGTCGGGTGTCTGCAGGACGGAGTACTCGCCCTCGGCCTCTTCGGTGAGACGTGGGGCGTTCCAGGGAGTGAGGACCTTCAGCACCCCGGGCACCGCTTCTGCGGCGGCGGTGTCGATGCGGTCGACGCGTCCACGGGCGATGGTGGAGGTGAGCGGTACGAGGTAGGCGGGATCGTCGACCGGGTGCTCGTAGGCGTACGGTGCCGTCCCGGCGACCTTCGCCGGTCCGTCGATGCGCGCGGTGGAGCGTCCACCTGCTCGGATCGGCTCGGGGCTCATGCGGATCCACCTCGTTCCCGTCGTTCGTCGAGTTCGCGCAGGGTCGCCACCACGGTTCGCCGCAGCAGCGGAATCTTGTAGGCGTTGCCGTCGAGGGGACTCGCGTCGGCGAGTTCGGCCTCGGCCGCCGCAGCGAAGACCTCGTCGGAGGGTTGTTGCCCGAGGAGTGCTTCCTCCGCGCGGTGTGCCCGCCAGGGCCGGTGTGCGACCCCACCGAATGCGATGCGGCACCCGGTGATCGTCCCGTCCGCAACGGTCATCTCGGCCGCTACGGAGACCAACGCGAAGGCGTAGGACGCCCGGTCGCGCACCTTGCGATAGGTGGACAGCGAACTCTGCGCCGCGGGGATCTGCACGCCGACGATGAGGTCGTCGCGTTCGAGCACGGTGTCGCGCTCGGGTGTGTCGCCGGGGAGTCGGTAGAAGTCCTCTACCGCGATGGCGCGCTCGCCGTCCGGGCCGAGGACCAGGACTTCGGCGTCGAGCGCGAGCAGGGCGACCGCCATGTCGGACGGATGGGTGGCCACGCAGTGCTCCGAGGCGCCGAGGATCGCGTGGTAGCGGGTGTATCCGCCGATGGCGGAGCAGCCGCTGCCGGGTTCGCGCTTGTTGCAGGGGGTGCTCACGTCCCGGAAGTACGAGCACCGCGTGCGCTGGAGCAGGTTGCCGCCGGTGGTCGCAGTGTTCCGGAGCTGGGGTGAGGCACCGGCGAGCAGTGCGCGCGACAGCACCGGGTAGTTGCGCCGCACGAAGGGATGCGCCGCGAGGTCGCTGTTGCGGACGTTGGCGCCCACCCGGATGCCCCCGTCGGCCGTCTCCTCCACGGCGTCGAGCGGAAGATGCGAGACGTCGACGAGGAGATCGGGGGTCGCGACGCCGAGTTTGAGGTGGTCGACCAGATTCGTGCCGCCCGCGAGGAAGACCGCACCCGGTGTCTCGTGCACGACGGCGACGGCGGCGGCGGGATCTGCCGGTCGCTCGTAGCGGAGGGGGCTCATCGCGTCTCCTCCGTATCGAGGCGGCTGTCGCCGGCACCGATTCGGCTGTCACCGGCGGCGACGGTTCGGATCGCCGAGACGATGTTGGGATAGGCGGCGCAGCGGCACAGATTGCCGCTCATGCGTTCCCGGATCTCGTCGACGTCGAGTTCGGGTGCCTGTTCGAGATCGGCCGTTACGTGACTCGGCGCCCCGTCGGCGAACTCGTCGAGCATGCCGACGGCCGAACAGATCTGGCCGGGGGTGCAGTAGCCGCACTGGAAGGCGTCGTCCTCGATGAACTGCGCCTGGAGCGGATGCATCTCCCCGTCGCCGAGTCCGGCGGCGGTGACGATCTCGGCGCCGTCGTGCGAGGCGGCGAGGGCCAGGCACGAGAGGGTGCGCCGGCCGTCGATCAGCACGGTGCACGCTCCGCACTGACCGAGATCGCATCCCTTCTTCGGGGACGTGATCCCGAGGCGGTCGCGCAGTGCGTCGAGCACGGTGGTGCGGACGTCGATCGGGACGCGACGCTCCACCCCGTCGACGTGGAGAACTATGTCGAGATCGGGTCGGTGGCCGGTATCGGTCCTCGTGTCCCCGCTTGTCATGGGCAAACCTCCGAACAGTGGGCTGTGTTCGGGGCATTCCCGCTGCAGGCGTCATCGAACCGTCGAGATGCGACGAGCGACGAGCGGAGCGTCCGCGGCTCGGCCGGACCCTGCGGATACGCGGTGCCGGAGACCTCGCGGGTCTCCGGCACCGGGGGTGTCGGTCGGTCCGCCGGCCGCTCTCGGTGCCGGCGGTACCGGCAGGGACGACGGACGTCTCGATCAGGCGTCGGCGAGCACCTTGGTGGCGTCGGCCAGTGCGGCGACGACCGTTGCGACCTGCTGCGCGGTCTCGGCGTGCTCCTTGGCGTGCTCGCCGCCGAACTTGCCGAAGGTTTCGCCGACCGACAGCGAGCCGCCGTCGACGACCTTGCCGCCGGCGATTCCGACGACCTTGACCGCGTCCTCGAGCGCCCACTTCGCAGCGTTCTGGCTGGGCGACTGGCTGACGAGGGCGACGGGCTTGCCGCTCAGTGCGCCGGCACCGTAGGGGCGCGACAGCCAGTCGACGGCGTTCTTGAGCACCGCGGAGACGGTGCCGTTGTACTCGGGCGTGACGATCAGCACGGCATCGACCTCGGCAGCGGCGTCGCGCAGAGCCACGGCAGCAGCGGGGGCAGCCTCGCCGTCGAGATCCTCGTTGTAGAAGGGAACGTCGGCGAGGCCCTCGTAGAGGGTCACCTCGACGTTCTCGGCAGCAACCGCAGCGGCGGTCTCGGCGAGCTGGCGGGAGACGGAGCCGTCACGCAGGCTGCCGACGAGGGCGAGAACTCGGGTCATGGGAACATCCTCGGGTCGAAGTGGTTGACTACGCAATTTTAAACGGACCGCGGTCCGCTTTATTCCCCGCCCCGCTAGAGTGTGACCTTGTGAACACTCGCCCCCTCCCGCACGCGGACGGTCGGGCGCTGCCTGCGGCGAACAGCCGGGCTCTCCCCCTGGCGGACGAACGACTCTCCGAACGGGGCGACGCAGCGCGCAATCGTTCCCGTCTGCTCGACGCCGCCGCCCTGCTCGTCGCCGAGCGCGGCGTCGATGCCGTGACGATGGACGCCGTCGCGGCGCGGGCCGGGGTCGGCAAGGGCACCGTCTTCCGCAGGTTCGGCTCCCGCGCCGGGCTCGTCCGGGCACTGCTCGACCACAGCGAGCGCGAGTTCCAGCAGGGCTTCCTGTTCGGCCCGCCACCGCTCGGCCCCGACGCCGAGGCCCTGGACCGGCTCATCGCCTTCGGTCGTGCACGCATCGAACTCGTCGAGGTGCAGGGCGAACTGCTCCGCGCGGCCGAATCCGCCACCGACTCCCACTACACCGCTCCCGCCCACCTGGTCTCGCTCGCCCACGTCGACGCACTGCTGCGTGCCGCCGGAGTCACCGGCGACACCCGATTGCTGGCGACCTCGCTGGTCGCGTCGCTCGAGGCCACCCTCGTGCTCCACCAGTGGCGCGAGCTGGGACATCCGCTCCGCCGACTCGCCGACAACTGGGCCGAACTCGCACACCGTGTCGTGACCGGTCGAGGTAGCCGCAAATCTGGGTCGAGCGCCGTACCGTAACGGCATGATTCGCACATTCCGGGTGCTCGCACTGGTCTCCCTGGCAGCGGTGGCCGCCGCGTGCAGCACCGATTCGGATTCGGCCGACGGCAACTCCGCGGAGGACCTCACCGGCCGCACCTTCGTCTCGACGAGCGTGAGCGGCACGCAGATTCCGGGCGCCGGACCCATGGTCGTCGCGTTCCCGGAGGACGGACGCATCTCGGCGACTGCCGGCTGCAACCGCTTCGTCGGCGGCGTCGACCTCTCCGAAGGCAGAGTGAAGGCGCCGGACCTGGCGAGCACGATGATGGCCTGCCTGCCGGAACGCGAGGGAGCCGATGCCTGGCTCACCACGCTGTTCGACGCCGAGCCGCGCTGGTCGCTCGACGGGAACACCTTCACGCTCACCGGCGACGACATCACGGTCTCGCTCCAGGACGAGAAGGTGGTCGACCCCGACCTGCCGATCACCGGGACCGAATGGGTCGTGACATCGCTGCGCACCGCCGACGCCGTGACCACCTCGACGGCACTGGAGAACGCTGCGCCGACGCTCGTGTTCTCCGAGGACGGCACCGTCACCGGCAACACGGGGTGCAACGAGTTCGACGGCACCGCGGAAGTCGGTGACGACGTCGTCCTGTTCGAACCGCTCACCATGACCCGCGCCGCCTGTGCCGACCCCGAGGTCACCACCATCGAGACACATATCCTCGAGGTGCTCGCAGGTGAGACCACCTACAGCATCGAGGGTTCGTCGATGACGCTCACCGCGCCGAACGGCACCGACGGACTGGAGTTCACGGCCCGCTGATCCGTTCTCGGTACCGTGAGACCCATGCCGGGAGCAGTCCGCGTGGTCGTCGTCCTCGCACTGGGTGCGCTGCTGTCCGGGTGCGGAGTGTTCGGATCGTCGCCGTCCGACCCGATCGGCCGCCGTTACGTCTCGACCGAGGTCGAGGGGCAGTCGATCCCCGGCGGCGGCCCGCTCCAGTTGTCGTTCCCCGCCCGGGAGCGGGTCGCGGCGTCCGCCGGATGCAACCGGTTCACCGGCACCGCCGACCTGTCCGGGGGCAGGATCCGCGCCGGGACGCTCGCGTCCACGAGGATGGCGTGTCCTCCTCCGCGCGACGGCGCCGACGAGTGGGTGCGGACCCTGTTCGCGGGCACACCCCGGTGGACTCTCGACGGGGAGGTGCTCACCCTGACCACCGGCGCGGTGACCGTCACCCTCACCGAACGTACGGACGGGCGCTGAGATCGTTCGACAGCGAATCGTTCAGTAACGCTCGACGAGCCAGCGGGCGAGTTCCTGTGCGCTGCGGTCGACCTGCTTCGGCCAGTCGAGCGCCGAATCGTCGGCCCGGTCGCTCACGTGCTTGACGAGTCGGCACGGCGCGCCCATGCGGCGGGCGGCGTAGGCAACTGCGAAACCCTCCATGTCGACAAGATCGGCGCGCGCGGACAGCGCGTCGCGGATCTCGGCGTCCGAGACGAACGAATCACCGGTGGCGAGCACGCTGCCGTCACCGTCGTCGATCTGCACGACGTCCTGCACGGGATGACCGAGGCTCTTCAGGATCTCGCTGCTGATGTCGTGGTTGATCGCGGCGGACGGCAGGAACAGTCCCGAGTGGTGGGTGTGCAATGCGCCGGCGGTGCCGATGTTCACGACGAGCGGCCGCGCGTCGGCCGGATACCCCGCGAGCGCCGCGGTGACGGCCACCGCTGCGTCGACCTTCCCGATCCCGGTGATCACCGTCTCGTAGCGTTCCGGGACGTGCGCCGCCTCGGCGCGGGTCGCGGATACGACGAGGATCCCGTTCACGTACTGCCTCCGAGTTCGAGGGTCGCGAGTGCCGCCCGGTGCAGCTCCCGCCCGTACCCGGCACCGTATCCCGCGGCGTGCACCGCCAGTGGATGCAGCTGGTGCACGGGCACCCGCTGCTCCCATCCGGCACGCAGCGGATGCGCCGCCTCGTAGCCGTCGACGACCCGGCCCAGGTGCGGGCAACCGAAGAGCGCGAGCATCGCCAGATCCGTCTCGCGGTGGCCGCCGTGCGCGGCCGGATCGATCAGGACGACGCCGCGCGGCGACCACAGCACGTTGCCGTTCCACAGGTCTCCGTGCAGGCGCGAGGGCGGATCCTCGTCGTCGAAGGCTCCGGCGGCGACGAGATCGCAGGCGGCCTCGATGTCGTGGCACTGACGGCCGGTGACGCTGCCCGCCTCGACCGCGATGCGCAGGAAGGGCAGCACCCGCTCTGCGACGTAGAACGATCCCCAGGTGT
This sequence comes from Rhodococcus sp. 2G, assembly GCF_001886355.1. NCBI lineage: Bacteria > Bacillati > Actinomycetota > Actinomycetes > Mycobacteriales > Nocardiaceae > Rhodococcus > Rhodococcus sp. 2G. The sequence goes on from NZ_CP018063.1 coordinate 2,624,245, forward strand.
CGTGCACGGTGCGGCTCATGGGGCGGCGGCCGATGAACAGCTGCCCGTCGTAATCGTCGGGTGCCGCACCGAAACCGGCGGCGCCCACGTCGTGCATCCGGGCGAGTGCCGCACCGAACTCCCGTGCGGCCTCGGCGGACGGGGATGCCTCGGCGATCCGCTCGAGTTCGATGTGGTGCTCGCTCACCGACCGCACCGCCGCCACCGGCATACCGGCCTCGGCGAGCCAGGCAAGACCGGCCGCCTCGGCCCGGAAGAAATCAGGATGGGTGTGCGGGTCGTGTTTGCGGAAGACGTCTCCGGTGCTCACCCTGAAGAGTCTGCCCGACTGCACACTTCGCCCCGCCCTCTTCGCCCACCCTCTTCTCCGTTGTATCGCAGCAGTAACACAGGAACGCTAGGGTCGTGAAGATGACGAACCTTCGCGATCGGATCATCGAAGAACTCGGGGTGAAACCCTCCATCGACCCGCGCGCCGAGATCGACGCGCGGGTACAGTTTCTCGCCGACTACCTGCGCAGCACTCCCGCGAAGGGATTCGTGCTCGGCATCAGCGGCGGGCAGGACAGCACCCTCGCCGGCAAGCTCGCCCAGCTCGCCGCGGAGAAGCTCCGCGCCGAGGGCCACACGGCGGAGTTCGTCGCGGTCCGCCTGCCCTACGGCAAGCAGGCCGACGAGCACGACGCCCTCGTCGCATTGGAGTTCATCGGAGCCGACCGCACTCTCGGTGTGGATGTGAAGCCCGGCGCCGACGCGACGGCTTCGGAAGCGGCTCGCGCGCTGTACGGCACCGAGACGCGTCTGCGCGACTTCGTGCGCGGCAACATCAAGGCCCGCGAACGCATGATGATCCAGTACGCGATCGCCGGAGAACTCGGCTACCTCGTGGTCGGCACCGACCACGCCGCCGAAGCGGTGACCGGTTTCTACACCAAGTACGGCGACGGCGGCGTCGACATCACTCCCCTGGCCGGTCTGACGAAGCGGCAGGGTGCGGCGCTGCTGCGCGAACTCGACGCACCCGAGAGCACCTGGATCAAGATCCCCACCGCCGATCTCGAGGACGACCGTCCCGCGCTGCCCGACGAGGAAGCGCTCGGCATGGCCTACAGCGAGATCGACGACTATCTCGAGGGCAAGGACGTCACCGACGACCTCGCCAAGCGCCTCGAGGCCAAGTTCCTCGACACGCGGCACAAGCGCGTGATGCCCGTGGCGCCCTTCGACACCTGGTGGCGTGAGGATTAACCACCCGCGAAGGGCGGCAGGACGTCCACTCGGGACCCGGCCGTCCGGCCGAGGTCCCGGGTGAGTTCGCCCGTGCCGCCGTCGCCGGCTTCGAGCAGGAAGGCCGCCACCGACAGGACCCGCTCCATGTCGGCGCCGTAACGATCGACGAGGACGGCACGCAGCGTGCCGAGATCGGCGCCTTCCGGCAGGTCGATCGTGTCCTTCTCGCGTCCGGCCGCATCTGCTGCGGCCGCGAAGTACCGCACCTCGATCCCCGTCGTCACCTCAGCCACCGATAGCTCCCATGCTCCGCTGCGGCGGCGCGAAGTCCGCCGCGTCCATGCCGTGTCCGGCCCACTTGTTCCACATCGCCCCGCGCCACAGCGCGGCGAGTTCGTCGTCGGTGGCGCCGCCCCGCAGAGCGGCGCGCAGGTCGGTCTCCCGGTCGCTGAACAGGCAGGACCGGACCGTTCCCTCGGCCGTCAGGCGCGTGCGGTCGCAGTCGCTGCAGAACGAACGGGTGACCGAAGCGATGATCCCGACGGTCGCCGGGCCGCCGTCTACGAGCCAGCGTTCGGCCGGCGCGGACGGATCCTCCCGTTCGGTCGCGGTGAGCGTGAACCGTCGACCGAGCACGTCGAGCAACTGCTCGGCCGGCACCATCTGCGAACGGGCCCAGTTCTGATCGGCATCGAGGGGCATCTGCTCGATGAACCGCAGTTCCACGCCCTCGTCCAGGCACCACGCGAGCAGATCGGCCGCACCTTCGAGGGTTTCCGGCATCAGGACAGCGTTGACCTTGACCCGACCCAGTCCGGCGGCCACCGCGGCGCGGATACCGTCGAGCACCGAATCGAGCCGATCGCGGCGCGTGAGCCGCGCGAAGTGCTCGCGGTCGATGGTGTCCAGCGAGATGTTCACCCGAGTCAGTCCGGCGTCCGCCAGCGCCCGCGCACGGTGCCGGAGACCGACCGCATTGGTGGTCAGCGCGATCGGCAGCCCCGGCGTCTGCTGCGCGCATCCGGCGACGATCTCCTCGAGATCGCGGCGCATGAGCGGTTCCCCACCGGTGAAGCGCACCTCGTGGACACCGAGTCGACCGGTCGCGATGCCCACCAGACGCACGATCTCAGCGCTCGCGAGCAGCTGGTCGCGCGGAATCTCGGGAAGGCCCTCGGCCGGCATGCAGTAGGTGCAGCGCAACGAGCACTTCTCGGTGAGGGACACGCGCAGGTCGCGGGCGATGCGACCGAAGCGATCGAGAAGCTCGGGCACGTCGGGCCGATCGGACGCGTCGTCTGCGCGATCGCGCACGACCGGGATGCCCATGTCCACCGCTGTCATACGACCATCGCTTTCATACAGCCCAGTATGCCCACAACCGCCGATCGTGACATCGCATCCGGACAGACGGGGCACACGCGGCGCGTCGTGGGCGGCGGGGCACGGTCCTCGTGTGCCTAGGATGGCGGCATGACGAGCGGCAGGCGGTCCGTGGAGGAACACGAACAGCACGTGGCGGCGTTGCTCGACCCGTTGCGGAAGAAGAGCCCGTTGCGTGTGCCGCTCGCGCACGCGCTGCACCGCACCCTCACGGAGGACGTCGAGTCGCCGCTGGACCTGCCACCCTTCCGCAACTCCCAGATGGACGGCTACGCCGTCCGCGCCGGCGATCTCGCGTCGACCCCCGCCGACCTGCCCGTCCAGGGCGTGCTGGCCGCGGGCGACACCGTCGCGGCACTCGAACCGGGGCACGCGCTGAAGATCATGACGGGCGCTCCGGTCCCGGACGGCGCCGACGCCGTCGTCCCGGTCGAGGACACCCGTGCGACCACCCCCGACTCGGACGGCGCCGGCAGCGTGACCGTCGAGCGCAGCGTCACGCCCGGAACCTATGTGCGTGAGGCGGGAACCGACGTCCGCAAGGGCGATCTGCTGCTTCCCGCGGGCACGGTCCTCGCCGCCCGACACATCGCCGCGCTCGCCGCCGTCGGCCTCACCTCGATCCCCGTCCGCGCACGGCCGCGGGTCGCGATCATCTCGACCGGCAGCGAACTCGTCACGGCCGGGAGCGAACTCGGGCCGGGCCAGATCTTCAACTCGAACGGACCGGCGCTGGCCGCGAGCGCGTCGGCCAACGGTGCCGACGTCGTGACCATCGACCACTGCCACGACGATCCGGAGGAGTTCGTGACGATGCTCGAACATGCCGTGGGCGTCGCCGACGTCGTGTTCACCTCCGGCGGAGTGTCGAAGGGCGACTTCGAGGTCGTGAAGGACACGCTCGCGCCGCGGGGCGGGCAGTTCGTCTCGGTGGCGATGCAGCCGGGCGGCCCTCAGGGCACCGCCGTGGTCGACGGCGTGCCGATCCTGACCTTCCCCGGCAATCCTGTCAGCGCGCTCGTCTCGTTCGAGGTGTTCGCGCGACCCGCACTGCGGGCCGCCGCCGGCTATCCGCCCGTCGTGTGCGAGAGCTTGCCGCTCACCGAGGATCTCACGTCGATCCCGGGACGCCGGCAGTTCCTGCGCGGGCGACTCGACGAGAAGAGGGTGACCCCCTTCCGCGGGCACGGGTCGCATCTCGTCGCCGGACTCGCCGCCGCCGACGTGCTCCTCGACATCCCCGCCGACACCACCTCCCTCGAAGCCGGAGACCTCGTGAAAGTACGGATCCTGTGACCGACCTCAGCCACCTGGACGACCAGGGACGCGCCCGCATGGTGGACGTCTCCTCGAAGACCGACACCACACGGATCGCCGTGGCGGCAGGCGAACTCGTCACCACTCCCGAGGTGGTCGCGCTCGTCCGCGCCGACGACATGCCCAAGGCCGACGTCCTGGCCACGGCCCGCATCGCCGGCATCGCGGCGGCGAAACGCACCTGGGAGCTCATCCCCCTGTGCCACCAGCTGGCGCTGTCGTCGGTGAAGGTGATGTTCGACTTCACCGACACCTCGATCACGATCGAGGCCACCGCGAAGACCAAGGGCCCGACCGGAGTCGAGATGGAGGCGCTCACCGCGGTCGCCGTCGCCGGCCTGACCCTGCACGACATGGTCAAGGCCGTGGATCCGGCCGCCGTTCTCGACGGCGTGCGGCTGATCTCCAAGGAGGGCGGCAAGCGCGGCCACTGGACCCGTGACGACGCACCCGGCCGGGACGGGACCCCCGGGGCCGGCGAACAGCCCGTGGAGAAGACCGGACGCTCCGCCGCCGTGGTCGTCGCGTCGACCGGTGTCGCCGCGGGCACCCGCGAGGACCGCACCGGACCACTCATCCGGTCGTGGCTCGAGGACAAGGGATTCGCGGTCCGCGGTCCCCTCGTCCACGCGGACGCCGACATCGCCGCCGGTCTCGCCGACGCGGTCCGTCCGGGCCCTGCCCTGGTCGTGACGACCGGCGGAACCGGGGCGTCGCCGACCGACGCGACCCCCGAAGCGACTCTCGCCCTGCTCGATCGTGAACTGCCCGGCATCGCGGAGTCGATCCGGCAGCGCGGACTCGAGGCCACCCCGCACGCCGTGCTCTCGCGCGGCGTCGCCGGTCTCGTCGGCCACACGGTCGTCGTGAACCTGCCCGGCTCGCCCGGCGGGGTGAAGGACGGTCTCGCCGCCCTCGACCCGATCCTCGACCATCTGTTGGCACAAGTCGCAGGAGGCGGCGCTCATGAGTGAACTACTGGCCCGGATCTCCTCGGAACCGCTCGATCCCGCAGCGGTGGACGCCGCGGTGGCAGGCGCCGAACACGGTGCGGTGGTGCTCTTCACCGGTGTCGTCCGCAATCACGACGGTGGACAGTCGGTGACCGCGCTGCAGTACCAGGCACATCCGGATGCCGAAACGTTCCTGCGTCGGTGCTGCGAGGACGTCGCGGCGAAGTCCGGGCTCCCGGTCGCGGCGGTGCACCGAGTGGGCGATCTCACCATCGGCGATCTCGCGCTGGTCGCGGCGGTCGCCGCCCCACACCGTGCAGAAGCCTTCGCCACCTGCGCAGAACTGGTCGAACGCATCAAGGCCGAAGTGCCGATCTGGAAGCGTCAGCACTTCACCGAGGGTGCCTCGGAGTGGGTGGGTCTGTAGTCACATCAGGGACTGACGCACCCCGTGCGGTAGGGTGACATGGTTCGGGCGTCACGACGACGCCCACCGTCGTGGGATACCGGCGGCCCGGGATCGTGCCCGGCCCGCATGCACAGATGCAGTACGCACAGATGCACCGGCCTTCCTTGCGGCGATCGCACAGCACCACGGGCACACGGCCCGTCGAGTGCACACACGCCGCATCGAAAGGCAGCGCTGTTCCATGACCACATCTTTCTCCGATCTCGGGGTGCCACGCCCGCTCGTCGCCACGCTGAACGACGCCGGGATCACTAGCCCCTTCCCCATCCAGGTGGACACCCTCCCCGACACCCTCGCCGGTCGTGACGTGCTCGGACGCGGACGCACGGGTAGCGGTAAGACCCTGGCCTTCTCGATCCCGCTCGCCGCTCGCCTCGCCGGCAGGAGCACCCGGGCGGCAGGCCGTCCGCGTGGCCTGATCCTGGCTCCCACCCGCGAACTGGCGACCCAGATCGCCGCGGCCATCGAACCGCTCGCGCATTCGTCGGGTCTGAAGGTCACCACGATCTTCGGCGGCGTGTCGCAGAAGCGCCAGGTCGAGGCCCTCCGTCGCGGCGTCGACATCGTCATCGCCTGCCCGGGCCGCCTCGAGGACCTCATGCGCCAGAAGTTCGTGGCGCTCGACGACATCGAGGTCACAGTGCTCGACGAGGCCGATCACATGGCAGACCTCGGCTTCCTGCCCGGCGTCACCCGCATCCTGACGGCGACACCGAAAGACGGTCAGCGCCTGCTGTTCTCGGCCACCCTGGACAACGGCGTCGACAAGCTCGTCAAGCGGTTCCTGAAGAACCCGGTCATGCACTCGGTCGACGAGGCCACCTCCCCCGTCGCCGCGATGACCCACCACGTCTTCGACGTCGCGGGCATGGATACGAAGAAGGACCTCGTCCGCACTCTCGCATCGGGAACCGGTCGCCGAATCCTGTTCATGCGCACCAAGCATCAGGCCCGCAAGCTCGCCAAGCAGCTCACCGACTCCGGCATCCCAGCGGTGGACCTGCACGGCAACCTCTCCCAGAACGCCCGCGACCGCAATCTCGCCGCGTTCTCGTCGGGCGAGGCGCGGGTGCTCGTGGCGACGGACGTCGCCGCACGTGGTGTCCACGTCGACGACGTCGAACTCGTCGTGCACGTCGATCCCCCGGCCGAGCACAAGGCGTACCTGCACCGCTCCGGTCGCACGGCCCGCGCCGGCAGCACCGGCGACGTCGTCACCGTCGTCCTACCCGACCAGCGCAGGGATCTCGCGGCCATCATGCGCAAGGCCGCCATCGACGTCACCCCCATCAAGGTGACGGCGGATTCCGAGCACGTGCTGAAGCTCGTCGGCGAGATCGCGCCGTACGTCGCGCCGGCACCGAAGCAGGCTTCCGCGCCGTCGCGTCCGCAGCGCAACGGCGGCAGCCGCCGTTCGTCGGCTCCCCGCCAGGGCTCCGGTTCGGGTCAGAGTTCCTCGTCGAGCGGACAGCGTTCCGCCGGTGGTCAGCGCTCCTCGGGTGGGCAGCGCTCCTCGGGTGGGCAGCGCGCGGCCGGCGGTCAGCGTTCGGCCGGTCAGGGCGCCGCAGCTGCCACCGGTGGCCGTCGTCGTCCCCAGCGCCGTACCTCCGCCGCTCGCTGAGCCGAAGGGCCGGCCTCCCGCGTCAGCGGGGGTGAGTCGGCCTTCCGCCTCAGCGGGATGAATCGGCCTTCCGCCTCAGCGGGATGAATCGGCCTTCCGCCTCAGCGGGATGAATCGGCCTTCCGCCTCAGCGGGATGAATCGGCCTTCCGCCTCAGCGGGGCGTGAATCGGTGTATCGCGTACATCGCGTCCGCGGACACCGGTTCGGTCGGCACACAGCGGCGTAGTCGCTCGCGTACGTCGTCGCAGTCGAGATCGGCCCCGATGACGACGAGCCGCGTCCCGTCGGGCACGTCGTCGCCGCGACCCGCCGGTTCGAACCTGATGTGGTCGCCGACGGTGTGCAACAGATAGGTGCCGGTGTCCAGTCCGGCAGCGACTCGCACGTATCCCTTGATACGGAACACCCCTGCGGGCTGGTTCTCGAGGAAATCGACCAGCACGCGGGGGTGCAGTGCATCTGCTGACTCGAAGGTGATCGCGTCGTAGCCGTCGTGCAGATGGGTGTGCTCGTGGTCGTCCTGCTCGTAGAGCAACCGGTCGAGGGTGAGCTGCTCCCCCGGCTGCGGACCCGGCCGCTCCGGGATGTCGAACAGCAACGCCGGGTCGATGCGACCGTGATCGGTCGAGACGACCGTGGCGCGGGAGTTGAGCCGGCACAGGCGCGTCAGCAGATCGTCGTGGGCCTCACCGTCGATCCGGTCGGTCTTGTTGATCAGCACCAGATCGGCGAGCGCCACGTGCTGTTCGAGCTCGGGATGCTGCTCGACGGTCGCGTCGAACTCCACCGCGTCGACGACCAGCACGAGGCCACCGTAGGAGACGTATTCGTTCTCCGAACCGGCGACGAGCCGGATCATGTTGCGGGGCTCGGCGAGTCCGCTCGCCTCGACGACGATCACGTCGAGATCGGACGAGCGGTGGGCGAGCTTGTCGAGCATCGCGTCCATGTCACTGACATCGACTACGCAGCACAGACATCCGTTGCTCAGCGAGACCATCGAGTCGACCTGCCCCGCCACCATCATCGAATCGATGTTGACGGAACCGAAGTCGTTGACGATCACACCGATCCGCGCACCGCGGGTGTTGCGCAGCAGGTGGTTGAGCAGCGTCGTCTTCCCCGCGCCGAGAAATCCGGCCACCACGATCACCGGGATCTGCTTCTTCGCCATGGTGGTGAGACTAGCCGTGCGCTCGTACGCGGTTCCGACGGCAACCGCCGCCGGAACCGCGCACCGGCGGCGTCAGCTGCCGCGCTTGATCCACTCCTCGAGGTGCGGCGACTCGGTGCCGATCGTGGTGCCGTCGCCATGACCGGTGTGCACCTTCGTCTCCGCGGGCAGGACGAACAGCTTGTCGCGGATCGACCCGATAATGGTCGGGAAGTCCGAGAACGAGCGGCCCGTTGCGCCCGGTCCGCCGGAGAACAGGGTGTCGCCGGTGAACAGCTCACCCGCTTCCGGCAGGTACAGGCAGGTCGAACCCGGCGAGTGACCCGGCGTGGCGATCGCCTGGATGTCGGTTCCGGCCACCCGGATCCGCTCCCCGTCCTCGAGCGTGCCGTGCGCGACACCCGGGTGGGTCATCTCCCACAGCACGTCGTCGGCCGGGTTGAGCAGGATCGGCGCGTCGAGCTTCTCGGACAGCTCCGGCGCCACGGTGATGTGGTCGTTGTGTGCGTGCGTGCACACGATCGCCACGACCTTCCGTCCACCGACGGCGTCGATGATCGGCTGCGCGGTGTGCGCGGCGTCGATCACCACGACCTCGGAGTCGTCGCCGACGAGCCAGATGTTGTTGTCGACCTCCCATTCGCCGCCGTCGAGCGCGAAGGTGCCCGACGTGACGACCCGGTCGACGCGGATCGGCGAGGTGCTCACAGGACCACCACCGAACGGAGGACCTCACCGCGGTGCATCGTCTCGAACGCCTTCTCGACGTCGTCGATGCCGATGCGCTCGGTGACGAACTTCTCGAGCGGCAGGCGTCCCTGCTGGTACAGGTCGACGTAGGTCGGGAAGTCGCGCTCGGGCAAGCAGTCGCCGTACCACGAGCTCTTGAGCGAGCCGCCGTGCGAGAAGAAGTCGATCAGCGGCATCTCGAGGGTCATATCCGGGGTGGGTACACCGACGAGGACGACGGTGCCGGCGAGGTCGCGGGCGTAGAAGGCCTGCTTGTAGGTCTCCGGCCTGCCCACCGCGTCGATGACGACGTCCGCGCCGAAACCGCCCGTCAGCTCCTTGATCGCCTCGACCGCGTCGACCCCGCTGGAGTTGACGGTGTGGGTGGCACCGAGGTCGGTGGCCCACTCGAGCTTCTTGTCGTCGCGGTCGACGGCGATGATCGTGACGGCACCCGCCAGGCGCGCACCCATGATCGCGGCGTCGCCGACACCGCCGCAGCCGATGACGGCGACGGACTGGCCGCGGGTGACTCCGCCCGTGTTGACGGCGGCACCGAGACCGGCCATGACACCGCAGCCGAGCAGGCCGACGACGGCCGGATCGGCGCTCGGGTCGACCTTGGTGCACTGACCGGCGTGGACGAGGGTCTTGTCGGCGAACGCGCCGATGCCCAGCGCCGGAGTGAGTTCGGTGCCGTCCTCGAGTGTCATCTTCTGGGTGGCGTTGAAGGTGTCGAAGCAGTACTGCGGCTGACCGCGCTTGCAGGCGCGACACTGGCCGCACACCGCGCGCCAGTTCAGGACGACGAAGTCGCCCACGGCGACCGAGTCGACGCCCTCACCGACGGATTCGACGACACCGGCGGCCTCGTGGCCGAGCAGGAACGGGAACTCGTCGTTGATGCCGCCCTCGCGGTAGTGCAGATCGGTGTGGCACACGCCGCACGCGGCGATCGCGACGACGACCTCACCGGGGCCGGGATCGGGGATCACGATGGGCACGACCTCGACAGGCGCTCCCTTCGAGCGAGCGACGACTCCGCGGACTGTTTGCGACATGCTGTCTCCGTTTCGTGATGCGACCGGCAGTATCCGGTGTTTCCGACTTCCGGTGATTCCGACCCTAGCCACTCCCGCGGCGCTCTGCTCCTGATCGTTCGGCGGGCCCGACCCAGCCGAACGGCCAGTCGCTGAGCAGCGAACTCGAATTGTCCGATTGGCGCATTTCCCTTGGATTTCGCGGCTCGGTGTTCGCGCCTGCATTTCTCCGTCGCCACCTCGGTAAACCCGTGTCGATGTAACGCTGCGAGCGACCTTCACGAAATCCGTTACGACCCGCCGCACTTCGGCGGGCCGGCAATTCCTCGGTCAGAAACGGATTGGTAGAGGCCCATGGCACTTCGAAAGTCGCTGTCGCGTCGGCGGATTCTCGCCGGCGTCTTCGCCCCCACCGCGCTCGGAGTCGTGGCAGCGGCCGCGATCGTGCTTCCGCAACAGGACACCCCCACCGTTGCCGACCCGTACCTCGCCGGCCTGGCGAAGACCACCGAATGTCACGACATGGTCAGCCTGGGTATCGGCGGTCGCGGTGACATCCCTCGCGACGAGTCGAAGATGCTCGTCGACGAGAACGGCAACCGCCTTCCCGCCGCCCAGCAGGGCGCCTACCGCAGCCATTGGGTCGAGCCGGTCATCAGCGCACCGCTCGAGAACCACGAGGCCGGCGACGGCTACGCGGCCATCTACATCGAGTACCCGGCCGACCTCGCCAGCTACGAGAACGCCGTGAACAAGGGCGCCGAGAACACCATCGAGGTCATGAAGGCCATCCGGCGGTCCTGCCCCGACACCCAGTTCGCCATCGTCGGGTTCAGCGAGGGCGCCGACGTCGCGCGCCGCGCCGCGATGCAGATCGGTGCGCAGGAGCAGAGCGAGGACGGTTCCTGGGAGATCATCGATCCCGACGCCGTCAGCGGCGTGGTCATCCTCTCCGACGCGGGCCGCGAGGCCGGAGAAGGCTTCTTCCCCGGCGCGGAAAACGGCACGAACCCCGACGGCTTCGATCGCCCCTACCAGCCGGGCAGCGACGCCGTTTCCGGACGCGGTGTCCTCCCCGACACGAACGGTGGTTTCGGTCATCTCGCCGGCAAGGTCGCCTCGTTCTGCTCCGAGGGCGACTTCACGTGCTCGGCACCCGAGAACATCGCGCTGATCGAACTGCTGGCGAACGTGGGTCGTCAGGTCAACGGCGACGCCCTCGAGCGTGAGGGACTGACCCCCGCGACCGGCGCCGACCTGGCCCAGGTCGTCGGCCGGGTCGCGCTGCTCGCCCTCGCCGACATCTCGGCGAATCCGGACTGGATGCGGTCGGACGAGACCTTCCTCGAGGTGCTGATCAAGGTCTCCGACCCGAGCTACGATCCCGCCGCCCGCCCCACCACGCCTGTGGCTGCCGACGCCGACTCCGGCGCCACCCGTGAGGACGGTGCCGAGGCCCCGATCCCCGCGGAGCGTCTGTCGAACCTCGCGTACCTGCCGGAGAAGATCGTCAAGGAGGTCGTCGGGTTCATCCGGAGCAACCAGAACACCCTCGCGGTGGTGCTCGCCGACCCCTACGACCAGACCTTCGGCTACAACGAGGAGACCCGGGACCACTACGGTCACCACTTCGACTACTGGGACGACGACATCGACGGTAAGGGCACGTCCACCGTCGAGTACGCCGCCGCCTGGCTCGAGCACCTGGCCCGCGAGGCCAAGGAGGGCAACGCGGTCGATGCGAACAAGGTCGACAAGGCCGCGGTGCTGATGATCGCCGAGGAGACGGCGAAGGCCGAGACCGCCGAGGCGTCCACCACGCCGGAGACCTCGCCGTCCTCGACTGTGACCGACGATGCGACGGTCGCCGACAGCAGCGTGCCCACCCCCGTCGACGCTGTCCCGGCTCCCGCAGGCGACCCCGCTGCACCGGTGGCCCCGCCTGCACCCGAAGCGGGCGTGACGACAGCCACGCCCACCCCGATGACCACCACGGCTCCGGTCTCCACCCCGTCGGAGACCACGACTCCGGCCACGGGCGAGACCACCACGGGCGCCGGGTCGACCACCTCCTCCGGAACGCCCACGACGACCGTCGCCCCGACGACCACGTCGCCGGCACCGGCTGCCTGACCGTCCTCGACGGGCCACCCGACGACCGAGAACTCGGCGTCAGCCCGCGGCGCGGACCCCGGCCTCTGCACCGAGAGCCGCGGCCTCACCGCGAGTGCTGACGCCGAGTTTTCGTAGTACGCCGGCCACGTGGAACTTCACCGTCGACTCGCTCACGCCGAGACGTTCGGCGATGACGCGGTTGCGCCGTCCGGCCACGAGATGTTCGAGGACCTCGATCTCCCGGGGCGCGAGCGCGGCGAGCGCATCGAGAGCGGGTCCGTCCGTCGCAGCGATCGGCAGGTCGAGCGGGAAGCTCACCGCGATCCGTGTGCCCCAGCCGGGGGTCGACTCGGATTCGATTCCACCGCCGAGGGTTTCGACGCGGTCGCGCAGCTGGCGCCCGAGTTCGACGACGTCGATCTCGCCGCTGCCGTCGTCGCGCACGTCCACCAGCAGGGTCGAGTCGTCGCAGGTCCACGCGACGCGCACCCGCGTCACGTCGGTCTGACCGGACATCGCCAGCACCGCGCCCCGGGCGATCGCGCGGGCCGCGTGCGCGACCTCGCCGGGCAGTCCCCGTCCACCCACCGGCGGAGCGACCATCTGCAGGTCGAGCGGGCGGTGCCGCACCAGATCGCGCAGTTCACCGTGGAGTCGCGCGAACGCGGTGGTCAGTGCCTCCTCCGCGAGTTCGCGGTGCAGGTCCACCGCCGATCGCAGGCCGATCAGGGCCTCGGTCGCTGTCTCCCGCGCCGTGGTCCGGGCACGGGTGTCGTCGAGATCCTTCGACCGCAGGGTCGCGAGGATCGTCTCGAGGGTCACGGCATGGGATTCGGTGAGCTCGGCGACGGTGCGGGCCCGCTCCGCGGAGGCGGCCCGCGATTCCGCGAGATATGCCGGGCTGGCGGTGTGCACCTGCAACCGGATGCCGGTCGCGACCACGCCGAACGCCGCCCGCACGAGAACGAGGGCCGCGGAGGTGGCCCGGGCCCCGCGAGGCACGAACACCAGGAGCGTGTCGGTGCTGTCGAGGATCGCGCACACCTCACGATCGCGACCAGCGAGACGGAAGCTGCCGCGGCGGATCTCCCCCGCGGCGAGGTCGTTCCGCACCCGATCCAGCTCGGCGATGGTCACCCGGTCGACGATCGACGGGTCGCCGGCCACCTTCCGCGGCCGGCCGGTGCATTCCCTCGTGAAGATCACCAGGGCACTGTGCGGAGCGAGGTCGTCGACATAGGTGGAGAATCGCTGCGCGATCTCCGCGAGCGGACCGGTGAGGACGTCGCGCAGCTCGGCGATCAGGACCTCAGGGCGACGGGCAGCGGGACTCACATGCCCACGATATCGGCGTCCACCGGCGCCTTCCCGGAGGAGCCCCGGCCCCTGCCGACGCGTGCATCGCGTACTGCGCCACTTCGGCCCCTCGGACCCCGGCCGGCGGTAACATTCCGATCACTGGGGCGACTTCGATTCCTCGTCCGTGGGAGGTGCTGCGAACAGTGGCGGACCCCCGCGCGACGACGGGCACCGCGACCGCGATCGACGGTCGCGACGGGTTCCCCGCGACCGTGCCGCGTCTGCTGCTCGACCGGGTGTCCCGCTCCCCCGACTCCGTCGCCTACCTGTGCCCGGACGGTGAACGGTGGCGTCCTTCGACGTGGACGGACGTACGCCGCGAGGTCTTCGACCTCGCGGCGGGACTGATCGGTCGGGGTGTGGGAGCCGGATCGCGGGTCGCGATCTGCGCGACGACCTGTTATCGGACCGTCGTCGCCGACCTCGCGATCGCGTGCGCGGGCGGCGTCACCGTCCCGATCTACCCGGCGACCCGCGACGACGAGGTGCGGTCGCAGATCCGGCGTGCGCACACCGTCCTCACCGTCGCCGACCGGCCGGTCGCCGCCACCGACGTCCTGGGCATCGACGGACTCGACAAGCTCGCCGACGAAGGGCGCCGTCTGCTGCGCACCGACCCCGACGTCGTGGAGCGACGGATCGCGGCGTTGTCCCCGGACGACGAGGCCGCGCTGATATACACGGCGTGCGAGGACGGCCGCACCAAGGGCGCGTGCCTGACCCACCGGGGCACGACCTACGGCGCCCGTGCCGTCGCGCAGACCGGGATGATCTCGTCGTCCGACCGTCAGTTGCTGTGGTTGCCGCTCGCGCACGTCTTCGGCCGGTCGTTGCTGCTCATGGCCATGCACACAGGTGTGAGCACCGCCGTCGACGGTCGCGCCGACCGCGTCACCGCGAATCTGCGCACGGTCCGGCCGACCTTCCTGGGATCGGTCCCGCACGTGCTCGAGAAGATCGCCCGGCTGGAACGGGACGAGCTCGGGGGTCGGCTCCGCTTCGTCGTCTCCGGATCGGCGCGATTGTCCGAAGACGTCGCCCGGCGGTTCGAGCAGCTCGGTGTACCGGTGCTCGAGTGTTACGGGATCACGGAGACCTCCGGACCGTCGTGCGCGAACCTGCTCGGCGCGCACCGCCCCGGCACGGTCGGCCGACCACTGCGCGGCACGGAGGTCCGGATCGCCGACACCGGCGAACTCCTCATTCGGAGTCCCGGAGTGATGACCGGTTACCACGACGATCCCGCGGAGAGTGCCGCCGCGCTCGACGCCGACGGCTGGTTCCACACGGGCGATCTCGCAGAGATCGACGCCGACGGATTCGTCGTCGTGACAGGGCACCGCAAGGACACCTTCAAGACCAGCACCGGAAAGTACGTCGGCCCCACCGCGCTCGCCGACCGCTGGCGCCGGATGTGTCCGGGCAGCGAACTCGTCGTGGCCGGGGAGCTGCGCCCGTACTGCGTCGGTCTCGTGTTCACCACCGCGCCGGAACCGGTCGTCGCGGCCGCGCTGGAACAGCTCGACGCCCGATCGGATCCGTGGGAACGCATCCGCCGTTTCGTCGCGGTGAGCGAGCCGCTGGAGACCGACGATCTCGACCCGGCCGGGCGTCCGATCCGGGATCGCGTGCTCGCCCGGTACGCCAGTCTCGTCGACGAGATGTACGCGAACGGTCGTCGCGCGGGCCAGGACGGGTCGCGGCAGACGGATGCCCTCTGAAGTAAGGTTCGCCTAAACGCAGGTCACCGCGCGGGCGGAGAGACCGGTCGTTCCGCCGTCCACGATCCCCTGCCGAGGAGAACGCACCCATGGCCCGTAGTCTTCGCCCCCTCGAGGTCTTCCCGATCACCACGCGGTACCTGAAGGTGCTCCGCGTGACGGACGTGAGCCCCGGGATGCGGCGGGTGACCCTCGGGGGCGAACAGTTGCGGGCGCACGTCGCGCCGAACGGATTCCCGGTGGAGGCGTTCCGGTCCGACGGTGTGGACGACGAGTTCAAGCTGATGTTCAAGCATCCCGAACTCGACGAGGCCCTCGGCCCCACCCAGGCCGACGGCGTGGTGAACTGGCCGCGCGATCCGAAGCTGCTCATGCGCACCTACACCGTCCGGCGCTGGGATCCGGTCGCCGGCGAGATCGACGTGGACTTCGTGCGCCACGGCGTGGGTCCCGCGTCGAGTTGGTCGTACCGCGCGGAACCCGGTGAGACCATCCAGATCGCCGGACCGAAGTCGTCGGCCGGACACCCGCAGGGCGTGGACTGGACGCTCGTGGCAGGCGACGAGACGGCGCTGCCGGCCATCGGGCGCTGGCTCGAGAACTGGCCGGAGGGTGCACGCGGCCGGATCTTCGTCGAGATCGCCGACGACTCGAATCGGCAGGATCTTCCCGTTCCCGCCGGTGTGGAGCTGACCTGGCTGAGCCGCGACGGCGCCGAGCCGGGCACGACCACCCTGTTGTTCGATGCCCTCCGGGCCGCCGAGTGGTGGGACGGCACGGTCTTCGCGTGGGTGGCCGGTGAGGCCCTCACGCTCACCCCGATCCGGCGGTGGCTGCGCAATGAGAAGGGCCTGCCGAAGGAACAGATGGAGGTCACCGGCTACTGGCGTCGTCAGGAAGTCGCGGTGTCGGAGGCCGACGCCTCCCTGCCCGATTTCGAGGCGACCGAGGACGAACGCGACCGTTTCGACGAATTGGCCGAGATCGCACCGGGTTTCGCGCTGCGGGTCGCAGCGACCATCGGACTGGCGACGGCCTTCGACGCGTCGCCGCGCACCCTCGACGAACTCGTGGCCAAGACAGGGACCGACCGCACCGGTCTGGGCAAACTTCTCCGTTATCTCGTCGCCATCGGGGTGGCCGAGGATCTGGGCGAGGGCCGGTTCCGGCTCACCGGCGTCGGCCGTGAACTCGAGGACGACCACCACCTCGAGGAACTGCGACTCGACGGTGTGCACGCGCAGCGGGAACTGGCGGGCATGCTCGCACTGCTCGCTGCCGTCCGCACGGGTCGCGGGGACGACGCACATCGGTTCGGTAAGAGCTTCGCGCAGCGCGTCACAGACGACACCGCTCTCCTGACGGATCGGTACGAGCAGGAAGCCGAAATGGCCGTCTACTTCGCCAGTACCCTCGCGGCGAAGGTGCCCTCCGATGTCTCGACGATCGCGGTCTCCGGTGAGGCCGCCGGTTCCTACGCCCACGCCCTCGTCACGGCGAATCCGTCGGTACGGGCGACCGTGGTGGCCGCGCCGTCGGAGATCGAGGTCCTGCGTCGCGTCCACGGCGAGCACGAGCGCGTCGCCTATACGCCGGGCAGCATGCTCGAAACCCGCCCCGAACCGGTCGACGCGGTGCTGCTGACCGGGCGGTTGAACGAACTGCCCGATGCCGACGCCGTGCACGTGCTGCAGCAGGCAGCGGCGGGACTGAATCCGGACGGCCGGGTCCTCGTCTTCGGCACTGTGCTCGACGACATCGCCGGTGAGCACGACTACGAGGACGATCTCGTCGACTTCGCACTCAGCGGCGGCGGTGGTCGTACGCACAAGGACCACCTGGCACTGTTCGAGGCGGCCGGCCTCGCGGAACCCGAGCGCACGACGGTGGGTTGGGGCATGACGCTGTACACGTCCACCGGCTCGGCGGGCTGAGATCGTGAGAATGCAGCGGCCTCGCGACGCGCGGGGCCGCTGCAGAACGACGAGAAGAGCTGCTGCGAGGAAGTCTCCCGCGAGGAATGTCTTCCGAACGGTGGACCTAGCGGGAGGCTTGTCGAAACTTGCCCCAGCGCTGGCACGGATGGTCGCGAGCCACAGGGCCATTCGAAGCGTGCGTGTCCACCAGGCGCACCGAGGCGGAGCCTTCCTCAGCTGTCTCGACCGGATGAGGTTCGTCAGGTTCCGGAAGTTCAGGGCCGAGCCGCGGAGGCGCTCCAGGCACCCGTTGACGGTCCCGGTCGGGCCGTTGCACGTGCCGGTCCGGTCGAAGAACGCGAGGATGTCTCGTGGGCGAGACGCCGCGTGTCCGTCCCGCGCGAGAGCGCCCGGCTACCGCATCCCCGGCACCACGGGTCCGGCTCGGCGACGCGGCACTCGATCACCGCGCGATCCGGCTCGAGCAGCTGACCGACGGCCACAAGACCGAGCTCGTCGAGGTGGCAGAAGACGGTCAGGTCGGGGGTCGCGAAGGTAGCGTGGTGCACGTCGAGGTCTTCCGGCGGATGGTCAGTGGGAGAACTTCCATCATCGGAAGGCATCGACTTTCATCCGGCGACCGACGCGCTCAGCCACCCACCCTCTCAACTGCGAAGAGCCACAACACCGGCCACGCCTGTCGCCGATCGTGTGCGTACGCCCTTTGCGGTCCGCAAGAAAATGAGTATGCTCATTAATGTGAGCGAGGTGCAGCAGCTTTCGGAGCGCGGACGGCGCCCGGGCGTTCGGGAGATAGAGTCCCGCCGCGAGCAGAACATGCGGCTCAAGCGGGAGCGAATCTTTCGCGCGGCGTCCGATCTGTTGCGTGCGCGCGGGTTCTCCGCGGTGACGACGCAGGAGGTGTCCGCCGCGGCCGGAGTCGCAGCGGGGACCTTGTTCCGGTACGCAGCGACCAAGAGCGAGTTGCTGCTCATGGTCTACAACGAGGCACTCCGGGCATCGATAGATGAGGGCGCCGCGCGTGCGGCGTTGACGCCGGATCCCGCCGCCGCGGTCTTCGCCCGCCTGCACCCCCTCGTCGTCGCTGCCGCACGTGAGCCGGAGAACAGTGCTGCGTACCAGCGGGAACTGCTGTTCGGCCCTCACGACGCGAAGTTCCGGGCCGAGGGCATGGCGTTGATCTTCGAGCTCGAGGCGTCCCTCTCCGACACGCTACGACGCGCCGCTCCGACCCTCAGCGACGGGGAGGCACGCGTCGCAGGATCCTCGCTGTTCGCCGTCACTCATCTCGCGATCGCTCGGATGACGGCCTCGGACATCCCCGAGGCTGACGCGATCGACGACCTCAGACGTCAGGTCACGCTCATCGTGACCGGCGTGCTGCACACACCCCGGCGGCCGGATCCGCCGCCCGAGAAGGAATGAAGGAAACAGAACAATGAGCAACATCACACACGTGACCGTCCTGGGAACCGGAGTCCTCGGCACCCAGATCGCCTTCCAGACCGCCTACAGCGGCTTCCAGGTCACCGCATATGACATCAGCAGCGACGCCATCGAGGCAGCCAAGAAGCGGTTCGACGCTCTCGTCACCACCTACAAGGACGACGGAGTCGCGGGGGCAGCCGAGGGGAAGGCGGAGGAGGCGCTCACCCGCCTCCGGTTCTCCTCCGACCTCGCCGACGCGGTCGCGGACGCGGATCTGGTCATCGAGGCGATCCCCGAGGTGCTGTCCATCAAGCAGGACACCTACCGGAGGCTCGGCGAGCTCGCACCGGAGAAGACGATCTTCGCAACGAACTCGTCGACACTTCTGCCCAGCGACCTCGAGGACTCCACCGGACGCCCCGCCAAGTTCCTCGCGCTGCACTTCGCGAACCGGGTCTGGAAGTTCAACACCGCCGAGGTGATGGGCACCGCCGACACCGATCCGGCCGTGTTCGACGAGGTCGTCACCTTCGCCGGCAACATCGGGATGGTTCCGATCCCCGTGTACAAGGAGAAGTCCGGCTACGTCCTCAACTCGCTACTGGTGCCGTTCCTCAACGCCGGGTACGCACTCGCCGCCGGCGGATACGCCGAGCCGAAGGACATCGACAACGTGTGGCGGATCGGCACGGGAGCGCCGATGGGCCCCTTCCAGATCACCGATGTCATCGGCCTGGCCACCCCGTACAACATCCTCGCCCACGGCGGGGAGGAGGACCAGGCGCTCGCGGCCTGGCTGAAGAGCGAGTACATCGACCACGGCAAGCTGGGCGTCGCCACCGGCGAGGGCTTCTACACCTACAACTGACCCACGACCGCGGCAGAACAGTCTACGAGAGGACGTGCAAGCCAGATGTACTACAGCAGCGGAAACTACGAAGCCTTCGCCCGCCCCCGCAAGCCCGAGGGAGTCGAGAACAAGACCGCCTGGTTCGTCGGCGCCGGGCTCACCTCGATGGCCTCGGCGGTGTTCATGATCCGCGACGGGCAACTCTCCGGCGACAAGATCACAATCCTCGAGCGCCTGGACCTGCCCGGCGGCGCGCTGGACGGTATCAAGAAGCCGGACAAAGGGTTTGTCATCCGCGGCGGGCGCGAGATGGAAGACCACATGGAGTGCCTCTGGGATCTGTTCCGCACCATCCCGTCGCTCGAGGTCGACGGATCCGTCCTCGACGAGTTCTACTGGCTCAACAAAGACGACCCCAACTACTCACTCAACCGGGTCACACACCGGCAGGGCGAGGAGTTCGTCACCAACAATGAGTTCGGCCTGAGCGAGAAAGCTCAGAAGGAGTTGGTCAAGGTCTTTCTCGCCTCGCGTGAGGAGATGGAAGACAAGCGCATCGACGAGATCTTCGGTGAAGAGTTCCTGAGCAGCAACTTCTGGCTCTACTGGCGGACGATGTTCGCGTTCGAGAACTGGCACTCCGCACTCGAGCTGAAGCTCTACCTGCACCGGTTCGTGCACCACATCGGCGGGCTCCCCGACCTTTCGGCGCTGAAGTTCACGAAGTACAACCAGTACGAATCGCTCGTGCTGCCCATGTACCGCTGGCTCCTGGACCAGGGCGTGAGATTCGAGTTCTCCACCGAGGTCACCGACATCGACTTCGTTTTCGACGGCGACCGTAAACAGGCCACCCGCATCCACTGGACAAAGGGCGGCGTGCCCGGCGGCGTCGACCTCGGTCCCGACGACCTCGTGCTCGCCACGATCGGTTCGCTCACAGAGAACTCCGACGACGGCACCCACCACAATGCGGCCAGACTCGACGAAGGTCCCGCGCCGGCGTGGGACCTGTGGCGGCGCATCGCGGCCAAGCACCCCTCTTTCGGACGCCCCGAGGTGTTCTGCGGCGACATCTCGAAGACGAAGTGGGAGTCAGCGACGGTCACCACCATCGGCCCTGAGATCCCGAGGTACATCAAGAAGATCGCCAAGCGCGACCCGTTCTCCGGCAACATCGTCACCGGCGGCATCGTCACCGCGAAAGACTCGTCCTGGCTGCTCAGCTGGACAGTCAACCGCCAGCCGCACTTCAAAGCGCAAGCACCCGACGAGATCGTCGTGTGGGTCTACGGCCTGTTCGTCGACGTGCCCGGCGACTTCACCGGCAAGACAATGCAGGAGTCGACCGGCGAAGAGATCACCCAAGAATGGCTCTATCACTTGGGTGTGCCCGTCGAGGACATCCCGGAGCTCGCGGCAAACGGCGCGAAGACCGTGCCCGTGATGATGCCCTACGTCACCTCGTTCTTCATGCCCCGCACCGCCGGTGACCGCCCCGACGTGGTGCCCGAGGGCGCAGTGAACTTCGCGTTCATCGGCCAGTTCGCCGAAACCACGCGCGACACGATCTTCACCACCGAGTACTCGGTGCGTACTGCGATGGAGGCCGCCTACCAGCTGCTGGGCATCGATCGCGGCGTGCCGGAGGTGTTCAACTCCACCTATGATCTCAGGTTCCTGCTCGAGGCCACCGCGCGCTTGCGCGACGGCGAGGAGGTAGAGCTCCCCGGCCCGAAGTTCGTCGGCAACCGCATCATCAAGCACCTCGACCACACTCAGATCGGACAACTCCTCACCGACTTCGGACTCATCCCCGAGCTCGACGGCACGACGAAACGAGTCCGTGCCGATGACGCCGGAGCCTGACCCGCAGACGCCGACTCCGTCCACCGAGCGAGGATCACCCCGCGCCGATCTCTGGCCTGAGTTCCACAACTTTTGGTGACCCGCGTTTATCGCATCGATGAGTTTGCGGGCGTCGTCGTTGATGCTCGGCTCGACGATCATCTCGTGGTCGCCGATGGCGACCACGATCGTGCGCAGGGGTTCGAGGGCGCCGACGACCTTCTTGATCGATACGCCGGTGATGTTCTGCAGGTATCGGGCAACCGCCAGCGCGGCGAACACCACGGTCAAGTGCGCCTCGATGGAATCCCTGGTCCGGTGGAAGACCGGTCTGGCCTTGAGGTCGGACTTGGCCATCCGGAACGACTGCTCGACCTTCCACAGGTCGTGGTACGACGCCACCACGGCGTGGCCATCCATGATCATCGAGTCGATATTGGTGACGTACCCCTTGTATCCGGCCGCTCGGCGAGCCCGTTCGATCGAGGCCTCGTCCAAAGTGACGTTCTGTCCGATGAGCTTGACGAACCGCTGCTTCTTCAAGGGCTCGGCCCGGTGGGCCACCCGCTGAGCACGGTCGATCTGCGCGCTGAGCGTGCGGCGATCCCGCTGGGCGCGCTCCCACTTGTAATGCCACACCACTCGGCGGTCGCGCCTGTCGCGGCCTTGCCCCATCGGGCGGGTCAGCTCCACGATCTCGCCGTCGTCGATGGCGTTGCCGCGGCGACCGAAGTGCTCTTCGAGCTCCTTGGGCGCTTTGGAGGTGCGGGAGCCGACGATGAACGATAGACCTGCGTCTTCGAGGCGTTGAGGTTGGCCGCTGAAAGCATCCCGGCGTCCGCCACGACGACCATGTCCGCGATTGCGTGCCGCTCCTGGAAGGCGGTAATCACTGGGATCAAGGTCTTGGTTTCGGCCTTGTTGCCCTCGAAAACGTGCACGTCCAGCGGGAATCCGTCCCGGGCGACCAGCAGGGCGACGCCGGGGCCGCCGGCGGCCGTGACGTGGCGCCAACAAGCGGCCGCGATGAGAGTGCGGTAGTCGCGAGCAATTACCCGACCCAGACAGTTGTAAAGCGTGTTGACGTGCGGGGGATCTAGGCCAAGGCGCCCAAGCACCCGTACCGAATCTAGTTTGCTCGTCGGCTCGACCAGACGGGCCAGTACCAAGGTCGCGGAATACCGAATCCGCCACCACGCCCAACCCCAGGCGCTCGTAGCTGCCAGCCAAGCCCTGCCACAAAATTCGTGGCGACGAGCGTTTGACTACGGCTACCGTGCTGGCGGGCAGATCGATCACCGCCGAGGCTCGATCCTCCAGCCCGAGATCGAGTTCGTGCTGGTTAGCGTTGATTCGTTGCTTAGCAATCTCGATCAATGATTAGGTCGTCGGTTCGATTCCGACAGGCGGCTCCGGCGAAACAGCCCCCTGCCCTGCGCACACGCAGGGCAGGGGCGGTTCGGTTCTGGTGGTCGCGCGATGCGCTGGCCTCACGCCTCGGCCCGACACCGACGTCGCTCTCCTCTGCGACGGACCCCTCGCCGGCTGAGCGCTCGCGGCCGGCATCCTGCCCGTGTGCCGATAGGCCTCGCTCCGCTCGGCAACGCCGATAGGCCTCGCTCCGCTCGGCAACGCAGCGTGGCGTTGTGTCGCGACCTGGACGTGCGAGGTGTCAACGGTGCGTCGGCGCAGCGATCGTTGTGTGCGCAGCGAGATGCTCCATGCCGCACGCGCGGCGCGCACGAACGCAACGCCCCGGAACGCCAACGACCCGTCATCGCTGCGACGCGCAACGCGTCTCCCGTCACGGCAACGGATCGCAACCACGACCCGCCCACGGCGCCTCGCGGGACGGAGGGCAAGTTGACACAGTTGCGCTGCCATGGAACCGCGCTGGCTCTCTCGATGACCACCGGTGAAACAGTGCCGCTCCAGGCTTGCGCCCGGTGTTGCCTGGCCTCCTCGTGATCGGCCCGTCGGGGATCGTCAACGTGGTGCGGGTGTCGAGGCGGTCGGGTCCGACGGCTCGGCGGGCGCGATCGTCTCGTGCGTTGGCGGACTACGGGAGCTTGGACGCGAGGACGTCGGCCGCCAGGATCTCGGGTGCTGCGCCGAGGAGGTGCTGGTTGGCCATCAGGGCTGCGACGATGGCGCCGTTGGCGTGGGCGTCGCGAGCGGCCTCGTCGGGGAATGCATCGAAGATCCAGAAGGTGTCGGCGTGGGTCCTAGCCGCGAACCAGACAATCGTTCCTACTTCTTCGTTGGCGAGTGCGACAGCGCCGGCGAGCAGATCGGCGAGCGCGTCGTGCTGTCCATCGGCCGCGACGATCTTGGCGACGAATGCATACGGAAGTGATGCTGGTGTGGACATGAGGGGTTCTCCTTGAAGTCGGGGTTCTTCGTGGGGCGAGTTCAGCGTATGACGAGCGAGGGCCGGTGGGGAGTGGCGTATACGACAGTATTGCTATTGTTCGCGCCATGCGTATCGGACTGATCGCGATCGACGGCTGCTTCGGTTCGGCTGTCGCGTCGGTCATCGACATCGTGCGGGTGGCCGACGGAGCCCGCGGCGATGTCGACCCGCGGATCGACCCGATCGAACTCGCCATCCTCGGACCGAAACGGCGAGTGACCACGACGGCATCGATGACCCTGTCGGTAGACCACCCGCTGTCGGAGTCCGGAGAGTTCGACGTGGTCATCGTCCCTGCGCTTGGAACCCTCACGGCCGCCGCTACCAACGACGCCCTCCAGAGCCGAGATGCACGTTCGGTCATCGCCTCACTCGGGCGCCTCGACGACGCGACCACCCGGATCGCCGCGGCGTGCACCGGCGTGTTCGCCGTCGCCGAGACCGGACGGATGAATCATCGGCGGGCGACGACCAGCTGGTTCCTGGGGCCGGAGTTCCTGAAGCGCTATCCGACCGTCGCCCTCGATCTCGACACCATGGTCGTGGTCGACGGGAACCTCGTCACCGCCGGCGCCGCGTTCGCCCACATCGACCTCGCGCTCTCACTCGTGCGATCGATCAGCCCCGACCTGGCCCAACATGTCGCCAAGCTCCTCATCATCGACGAGCGTCCGTCGCAGGCGGCCTTCGTCGCCTACGAACATCTCCGGCACGAGGACCCGATCGTCGTCGAGTTCGAACGCTTCGTGCGCGCCCGCCTGGACGAACCGTTCAACGTCGCCTTCGTCGCGCAGTCGCTCGGCACCAGCCGGCGCACCCTCGAACGACGAGTCCGTGCGGCGCTCAACCTCACTCCGCTCGGCTTCGTCCAACGGCTTCGCATCGAACGAGCTCGGCACCTCTCAGCAACCACGGACCTCACCTCCGCCGAGATCGCGCTACGGGTCGGCTACGCGAACGCCGAGACTCTGCGCTCCCTCCTGCGCAGGGAGCGACGCCGTTCCTGACCTATCGCCATGCCTGTAGCCGGTGTCCTAGCGCTCGGTTGGAACCACCTCTCAGCACGTCGCGTCGACGCTCCTGCGTCGCCCCTGGACGACCCACTCGACACGCCCGCAGCACCGGCCATGTGACGTGCCCCGGCTTCCCGGACGGTCGGGGTCGAGTGGCTGTGGTGTCGCTGCGTTCTCGTCGAGGGGGTCAGCAGACCCGATCAGGGTCGATTGGGATGAGCCGCGAAGGCGGTCAGCGCGGCCGAAGCCGGCCGGCGGGGTAGCGTCGGACACGTCGAGGTCTTTCGGATGGATGGCGTAGGAACCTCCATCGTCGGGAGACCTCGACGTCTATCTGCGGACCGACGCGCCCGGCCGACCTACACCGTCATCTGAGAAGAGCCTGTAATGGTCGCACGGAATGCTCAGGCTGGGGAGAAGCGGTAGAAGTATTTGGTGACGTAGAGTTCGTCGACGATGGTGGTGACCATCAGGATGAGGTCGGGGCCGTCGGTGAACAGGTTGCTGTTCATGTCGAGGTCGCTGTCGGAGTACTTGCTCACCCAGGTGCCGTCCACGAGTCGCTCCATGCGGAGGTATGGCGCCACGCTGCTGACGATGCGTCCGTCCTGATCCTCGATCGAGTCGGTCAGGACGCCCTGCTCCTTCTCGGCGGAGGTCCAGGGGACCTTGGCGCCGCCTCGCATCGAGAAGTGGACCTCGCCGTCGGAGTCGGTGATCTCGAGCGTTTCGCCTCCGGCGGGGGAGATGGTTTCCGGGGTGTAGAGCGAACGGTCGCGGAAGATGATCGCGTAGCTGCCCGAGCGGTGTCCGGCGTCCTGTTCGGAGAAGCCGGTCAATTCCCACCGGCCGAGCAGCGCTGTCGGGTCAGTCGTCTGGGGAGCGGGCATTGCCAAGTCCTCTCAGTGGGGGTCGGGTCAGGGGGCCAGCGCGGCTCGAACCGCAGAAACGAGCCTGCCCCGCACTCAGGCGGGGCAGGTTTCGATTTTCTCAACTCACGTGGAGCTAAGGGGACTCGAACCCCTGACCCCCACACTGCCAGTGTGGTGCGCTACCAGCTGCGCCATAGCCCCTTGCACGGCCCTGACGGGGACCGCCACCGAAGACTACAGGCGAGAGCGTGAACTCTCGCCTGTAGCGATCTTGTGGAGCTAAGGGGACTCGAACCCCTGACCCCCACACTGCCAGTGTGGTGCGCTACCAGCTGCGCCATAGCCCCGTATTCGGTTGTACCGTTGCGCTCCGGTTGACCCCTTCGCGCTGAAAGAAAACTACACCATCGCGCTCGACGCCAACAAATCGGCTGGTAGACAGCGTGACTGTGGCGGGAGCACGCACCGTGCGCAGCTCCCGCCACCGCTCCGTCTATCCGACGAGTTCGGTCACCCAGTTCTCGTCGCCGAGGGCGTCGATAACGGTCCCCTCGTACACGACAGCCGGCGTGCCGGCCGCTCCGGTCGTCGCGAGCAGACGGCGTCCCGCCTCCGCGTCGGCCGAGGCCTGATCGATCCGGGCGCCGTCGGTGATGCACTGCGCGACGTCCTCGGAGGCACCCGCGTCGCGCGCCATCTGCGCGAGACCCGCGTTGTCGATGTCACCGTCGCCACCCTCGGCCGGTTGGTTGTCGGGCGACAGCAGGGCGTCGTGGAATGCGGAGAACGCGCGGGCATCGCCGCTCTCGGCGACGCACTGCGCCGCCGCCACCGCGCGGGTCGAGTAGTCGCCGCTGCTCGACGCCCGGTCGAGGAAAGCGAGCATCCGGTACCGGATCGCCAATTGGCCGTCGTCGATCGCCTGGGCGAGCTCCTGCGAGTGCTTGTGTTCGAGTTCGGCGCAGTAGGGGCACAGCGGGTCCTCGAACAGGTCGACGGTCCGTGGGGCGTCGGGGCGGCCCAGCAGGATTGCGCCGTCGTCCTCGATCGACACTTCCACCGCGCCGTTCTGCACGGAGCCGTAGCCGTCGTTGCGGGGATCGCCGCTGCCCGACGACCACAGGACACCACCGATGACGAGCGCACCGATCACCAGGATCGCGATGCCGCCGAGAATGTAGGTGACCCTGTTCGACGTCGGCTGCGGTGTGTACTTGCCGGATGAGACCTTCTTCGCGCTCACGGATGCTGCCCTCTACTGCTCGTCGGTGGGGAAGGACGATCTCACTCTGCCATCGACGACTGAGGGGCCGCTGAGAGGGAAGCACATGAACCCGGACCGAGCGCGAACCAGGTGCGCGGCCGGACGACCAGCCATATCGACATCGCCAGGAAGCCGACGTCGCGGGCGATCTCGATCGCGTAGTCGCGGCCGTCGACGCCCTCGACCACACCTCCTCCCCCGAAGCAGCCGCAATCGATCGACAGGCCGCGCGCCCACGCCGAGGCGATCGCGGCGACGAGCGCGACCAGCCCCAAGGCGCTGACGAGCGCTGCGAAGCGCGTCGCGAGACCGACGAGCAGGACCAGGCCCAGGGCCAGTTCGAGAACGGGGAAGGCGGCGGCGAACGGCCGCACCCAGCCGGTGGGCAAAATCTGGTACGCCCGTACCGCCACGACGGTCTGCGTCGGATCCGAGAACTTCACCCAACCGGAGACGAGCCACACCGCCGCCAGACCGTATCGGGCGAGCGTGGAGACGAGACCGACCCACATGCCGGCGACAATACCGGGCGGTCGTCTCACCGCGCCGTGTCGTCGGTCACCTGTGTCACCTGCTCGACGACCCGGGGGCGTCCGACGACGAACCACGGCAGCGTCGCCGCTAGCATGATCACACCCGTGACCGCGAAGGCCGTCGAGTAGGACAACCGGTCCGCGAGGAAGCCTGCGGCGACCGGACCGATCACCGCGCCGACATCGGCGACCATCTGGAAGGTCGCGAGCACCGGCCCGCCCCGGGCCTTGCTGCCCACGACGTCGGCGACGGCGGCCTGCTGCGAGGGATTCGACAGCCCGGACCCCATACCCGCCACGAACGAGGTGATGAGGAACCAGACGACGCTCTCGGTGAATCCCATGGCGATCGTGCTGACCCCGCACACCACCAGACCGGCCAGGACGAAGGGTCGCCGCCCGAACCGGTCGGACAGCTTGCCCGACTTGATGAGGACGAGTGCGTTGCCCACCGCGAAGGCGGTCAGCGCGACACCCGCGAACGCCTCACCCTCGTCGAGCGCCTCGACGACGAACAGAGGCACCATCGCCACGCGGACCCCGAACACCACCCAGCCGTTGGCGAAGTTCGATCCCAGCGCCGCGCGGTAGACCGGCGAGCGCAGCGCGTCGCGCAGGCGCATGACGGGCACGCCGTCCCCACTGTCGGGACGGGCGAGTTCCGACGAGCGCAGGCTGATCCCCACGACCGAGGCCGCGACGAGCAGCGCCACGGCGTAGATGAGAAAGGGTGCGCGCAGCCCCAGTCCGATAAGGGCACCGCCGAAGAGCGGGCCGAGGATGTTGCCCATGAGGAAGCTGGTCGCGTACAGGCCGGACACACGCCCGCGGGCGTCCGGGGGCGCGATCCGCACGAGCAGACCGAGCGCCGACACCGTGAACATCGTCGACCCGATGCCGCCGAGGGCCCGGAAGACGAGCAGCTGCCAGTAGCTCGCCGCGAATGCGCACGCGCCCGTCGACAGGGCGACGATGAGCAGGCCCGTGATGTAGACGGGCCGCTCCCCCAACTTCTGCACCAGCGACCCGCTCGCGGGTGCGAAGAGCAGTCGCATCGCCGCGAACGACGACACGACGACCGTCGCCGCCGTCACACCGACGTCGAAGCTTCGCGCGAATTGGGGCAGCGCGGGAGCGACGAGACCGAAGCCGAGCGCGATCACGAAACTCGCGACGACCAGAACCCAGATTTCCCGCGGCAAAGCCGCATCACGTGTCCGCATGATGCCCACGATGTTAGCGAGGCGCACGACCTCGCCCGGTCGCGCGGTGGGCGAGCGGGCTCAGGACAGGACGGACGAGACGAGTTCGCGTGCCGCCTGCTGGACCTCGGCGAGATGGTCGGGGCCGCGGAACGATTCGGCGTAGATCTTGTAGACGTCCTCGGTGCCGGACGGGCGGGCGGCGAACCACGCGTTCTCGGTGGTGACCTTCAGGCCACCGATCGCGGCACCGTTGCCGGGTGCCGCAGTGAGCGTCGCGGTGATCGGTTCGCCGGCGAGCTCGGTGGCGCCGACCTGCTCGGACGACAGTTTCGACAGCACCGCCTTCTGCTCGCGCGTCGCCGGGGCGTCCACGCGCGCGTAAGCGGGGTCGCCGTACCGATCGACGAGTTCGGCATAGTAGCGGGACGGGCTCTTCTCCGTCACCGCGGTGATCTCCGCCGCGAGCAGGGCGAGGACGATGCCGTCCTTGTCGGTGGTCCACACCGAGCCGTCGCGCCGGAGGAAGGACGCACCGGCGCTCTCCTCCCCGCCGAAGCCCAGCGAACCGTCGCTCAGCCCGGGAACGAACCATTTGAAGCCCACCGGCACCTCGAGCAGGTCGCGGCCGAGGCCGGCGGCGACCCGGTCGATCATCGACGAACTCACGAGCGTCTTGCCCACCTTGCTCGACTCCGCCCAACCGGGGCGATTGCGGAACAGGTAGTCGATCGCGACGGCGAGATAGTGGTTCGGATTGAGCAGACCGGCGTCGGGGGTGACGATGCCGTGCCGGTCGGCGTCGGCGTCGTTGCCGGTCGCGAGGTCGTAGGCCTCGCGGTTGCCGATCAGCGATGCCATGGCGTTCGGCGACGAGCAGTCCATGCGGATCTTCCCGTCGGTGTCGAGCGTCATGAACCGCCAGGTGGCGTCGACGAGCGGATTGACGACGGTGAGGTCAAGGGCGTGCCGTTCGGCGATCTCGCCCCAGTAGTCGACGCTCGCACCGCCCATCGGGTCGGCGCCGATCCGTACCCCGGCAGCACGGACGACGTCGAGATCGACGATGTTCGGCAGATCGTCGATGTAGGCGGCGAGGAAGTCGTGTCGTCCGGCGGACGCGAGCGCCGACGAGAGCGGCACCCGCTTCACCCCGTCGAGTCCGGCGGCGAGCAGTTCGTTGGCGCGAGCGGCGATGACCGACGTCGCGTCGCTGTCGGCCGGACCACCCGACGGGGGGTTGTACTTGAAGCCACCGTCGCGCGGAGGATTGTGCGAGGGGGTGACGACGATCCCGTCGGCGCGGGCACCGGAGCCGGAATTGTGCTGCAGGATCGCGTGACTGACGGCCGGAGTCGGGGTGTAGCGGTCGCGGGAGTCGACGACCACTTCGACGCCGTTCGCGACGAGCACTTCGAGCGCGCTCGCCCAGGCCGGTTCGGACAGAGCGTGCGTGTCGCGGCCGAAGAACAGCGGGCCCGAAGTGCCCTGCTGGGCGCGGTATTCGACGATGGCCTGGGTGGTCGCGAGGATGTGGGCTTCGTTGAACGCACCGTCGAGGCTCGAGCCGCGATGACCGGACGTGCCGAAAGCCACCTGCTGCGAGGCGTTCTCGGGATCCGGTTGCACGGTGTAGTAGGCGGTGACAAGGTGTGCGAGATCTTCGAGATCCGCCGCGGTGGCCGGCTGTCCCGCTCGTTCGTGCGCCATGTGCTCTCCTCGTCGATGGTGGTGTTCTCATCTTGCCGCCGATCCGCGGCACGCGCGGGATGAGTACCCCGATCCGCGCGTCGGTACGGATACTGACGAAAAGGTCATCACGGCCATGGGACCAAAGTTTCTGACCCGAAAGTAGTATTGGCGTTCACAATTAGGTGGGCTAACTTCAGTGAACGAAATGAAGACGATGCCGGGGAGGACATTTCTTCGTTTCGCTCTCGCTGTTTCGGCGCCGTCTCCGACGTCTCCGGGACCGACAGCGACCGTGCCCGTCGTCGAGAACACTCACCCTCTGAGTCTCGACGGCGGGCACTGCCGTTTCCCGAGACTGCCGATCAGGCTCACCCGGACAACAAGAAACCCGGGTAGGTGATCGATGGTCGATCACCTACCCGGGTCGATGGTGGAGCTGCCGGGAATCGAACCCGGGTCCTCCGCCGCCTCGCGAGGGCTTCTCCGTGTGCAGTTCGCTATGTCTCTACTCGGATCTCCCGTTCTCGCGAACAAGACGAGATGACGATCCCAGTCGCTGTTTGTTGTCCCGCACGTCTCCGCGACCGAGCCGTACGGTAGAGCTCTCTAGTCGATGCCAGGATCCGGGTCGAGAGCAAACCCGGGCTGACAGAGACGCGCTCGCTTAGGCAGCGAGGGCGTACTCGCGCTGAGTGGACTCGGCGCTTAATTGGTTGCAGCGACGCTTACGGTGGTCTCTTGCCTGCACCGACACGCTTCCCCTTGCTCAACGTACGCAGTCGAAACCGTTCAGCCCCGTACGCGCCTGCGACCTTCGCAGGACTACCTACTGTAACGACCCGAAGGCCCGATGTCATTCCCATTTTCGAAAACGATTCGTTGCCGGGTCATGAGCCTACTCACACCGCCGCTCACCGGCAACGGAACCGGGTCGGGGTGACCCGAGTCCGGCGTCGCCGGGTGTCACCCGTAGCGCTCCGTCCGGTGACGCGCTTTCCACGATGCCGGGTCCAGCGCCTCCAGGATTCGTGTTCTTCCCACCCCACCCCGGATCAGCCGGGCAGGCTGACGAGTGCGACGGCCAGTCCGGCTGCGAGCAGGCCGAGCAGTTTCACCCGGCTCACGCGCTCTCCGAGCACGATGACGGCGAGTAGCACCGTCACCGCCGGATACAGCGCCGCGATCACGCTCACCAGCGACAGCAGGCCGTGCTGGTAGGCGAACAGCAGTGCACCGTTCGCGATCACGTCGATCACGCCGATCCCGATCAGGATCGGCAGGAGCGACCGGATCGGCCACACCACGGTGCGCCACGAGAAGGCGATCACCAGCCAGACCACGAGGGTGGCGGTCGCGCGGGAGGCGGCGAGCGGCCACAGGCCGGTGCCGGTGCCGACCTGACCGAGGCCGATGAACGACAACGCGAAGGCGATGCCCGATCCGACCGTCCACCACGCGATCCTCGACGTGAAGCGCGGGTGTCCGACACCGGTGACGGTCTCGTCGGATTCGCGGCTGACCAGCCCCACCGCGATCACCGCGACGACGATGCCGAGATAGGCGAGCAGACCTGGCCGGTCCCCCGTCGCGATCCCGAACAGCACGGGGATTCCGGCCACGACGACAGCGGTGACCGGTGAGACGACCGACATCGGCCCGTTCGCCAGTGCGAGGTAGAACCACCAGACGGCGATGCCGCCGGCCACGCCCGCTGCGGCACCCCACGCGAGGGACGCCGCGGTGAGGTCGCCGCCGACGATCGACGCGGCGATCAGGGACACGACGAGCGAAGCCGGGTAGGTGACGGCGACGACGCCGAGTGCGCTCGCGCGACGGGAGGCGGCACCCCCGGCGAAATCGCTGAGGCCGTACCCGACCGCCGCGAGAAGCGCGAGCGCGACCGCGATCAGCGGCTCATGCCCTTCACTCGCCGGCCGAGCTCGCGGGTCACCTCACGTTCGGCGGTCCGGCGGGCGAGATCCTGACGCTTGTCGTAGTCCTGCTTGCCCTTGGCGAGCGCGAGCTCGACCTTGACCTTGCCGTCGGAGAAGTACATCGACAGCGGCACGAGGGTCTGGTTGCCCTCCCGGGTCTTGCCGACGAGCGCGTCGATCTCGCGACGGTGCAGCAGCAGCTTGCGGGTGCGGCGCGGAGCGTGGTTGGTCCACGTGCCGTGCCCGTATTCCGGAATGTGCAGACCCCGCAACCACACCTCGCCGTCGTCGACGGTCGCGAATGCGTCCACCAGGGAGGCCTTTCCCTCCCGCAGGCTCTTGACCTCGGTACCGACGAGGGCGATGCCCGCCTCGTAGGTGTCGAGGATGGTGTAGTTGTGGCGCGCCTTCCGGTTGGTCGCGATGACCTTCCGGCCCTTTTCCTTCACGTGCAGGCCTTTCCGGTCCACGATCGATCGAACAGAACACCGTCCAGCATAGGAACCTCGCACGACACCTTATTCACGCACGTACAGACGCAAGGTCACATACGAGGTGAGAGCGGCCATTCCCACGCCCACGAGGACCAGGAACGGCGAGACCAGAAGGATGTCGCTGTCGGTGATGCGGGCGACGATGTTCGCGTCGTAGACCTCGGTGAGCATGTCGTCGACGAACATGCTCTTGGCGACGAAGAGTCCGCCGATGGCGAGTGCGGCACCCACGATCGCGGCGATCACCGCTTCGAGGAGGAAGGGTAGCTGCGTGTACCAGCGGGTCGCGCCGACCAGCCGCATGATGCCGACCTCGGTGCGGCGGGTGAAGGCCGCGATCTGCACCATGTTCGCGATCAGAAGCACGGCCGCGATCGCCTGGATCGTGGCGATGGCGAACGCGCCGTTGCGGATGCCGCCGAGCACGCCGAACAGACGCTCGACGAGATCCTGCTGGTTGAGCACGCTGTCGACGCCGGGCCGGGTACCGAAATCGTCCTGGATCGCCGCGAATCGATCCGGATCGGACATCTTGATCTTGAAGGAGGCAGGGAAGCTGTCGGCACTCACGAGTTCGGCGAGTTCGGGCTGATCGGCGAAGACACGATCGGTGGCGTCGAGGACGGCGTCGTCGCGGCTCAGGTACTGGACCGACACCACGTCGTCGGTGCTCTCGAGGTCGCTGCGCAGGGTGGAGCAGAGATCCTGCTCGCACTCCGGATCGAGCGAGGAGATGTCCTCGGTCAGGAACACCTGCACCTCGACCCGGTCGAGGAAGATCCGTTCCGTCTTGCCCGCCATCTGGACCACGAGCAGCCCCGCACCGAACAGCGCGAGGGAGATCGCCGTGGTGAGGATCATCGCGATCGTCATGGTGAGGTTGCGGCGCAGGCCGGTGGTGACCTCGCTGAACAGGAAGCTGGCACGCATCGGGTGGGATTCCTTCGGTTGCCTGGTGGGGATGCTCGGGTGACGGGATCTAGCGGCCGACGCCGTAGACGCCGCGTGCCTCGTCGCGCACGACGCGTCCGAGATCGAGTTCGACGACCCGTCGCCGCATCGAGTCGACGATGTGGTGGTCGTGGGTCGCCATGAGCACCGTCGTGCCCGTGCGGTTGATGCGTTCGAGCAGCAGCATGATGTCCTGGCTGGTCTCGGGGTCGAGGTTGCCGGTCGGTTCGTCGGCCATCAGCACGAGCGGCCGGTTGACGAACGCACGCGCGATCGCGACACGCTGCTGTTCGCCGCCGGACAGTTCTGCGGGCACCCGGTCGGCTTTGCCGGACAGTCCCACCAGGTCGAGAACCTCCGGCACCGTCCGTTCGATCACTCCGCGCGGCTTACCGATCACCTCGAGAGCGAACGAGATGTTCTCGGCGACCGTCTTGCGCTGGAGCAACCGGAAGTCCTGGAAGACGCATCCGAGATTCTGGCGCAGCTTCGGTACGCGACGCGCCGGCAGCCGGTTGACGTGGAAATCGGCCACGTGGATGTCGCCGGTGGTGGGCTTCTCCTCTCGCAGGAGCAACCGGAGGAAGGTCGACTTCCCGGATCCGGAGGGACCGATGAGAAAGACGAACTCGCCCTTCTCGACGTGCACCGAGACCCCTTCGAGCGCGGGACGCGTGGACGTCTTGTAGGACTTGGACACATTCTCCAGCCGGATCACGTGGACATGCTAACCGTTACCGGACGGTGACCTACGGCACCGGCTCGTCGGTGCTCTACGACGACGGAGCGTCGGTGTCCTCGGTCACCGTCGGATCCTGCTGGTCGTTCAGTCCGGGGATCGTGGGCAGGTCGAACGGGAACTGCCTGTTCGTCGTGGTGGGGGGCGCTGTCGTCGTGGCATCCTGCGGCGGCGTCCCGCCCTGTTCCCTGCCCGGCACGCCGGTCGCCGTCGTCGGCGGATAGGGCGTGTCGGTGGTCTCCGGCACGGACTTCTCCTGCGGGGCCGTGGTCGCCGGCGGCACGTACGGCACGTAGGGCGTCTCGGAGATGATCACGGCGGTCGACGGCGCATCGGGGGTGTCCTCGGGCTGGTTGAGGAACAGGTAGGTCACCCACAGCGCAAGCCACAGGGTGCACAACGCGAAGGTCGTGGTCCTGATCCGCCCACCGAGGAGGTGCGACGGGATGCGCCTGCGGTGCTTCTCCTCCGGCTCGGTGGCCGCGCCCCCACCCGACGTCCCTCCACCCGGTGTCACTGTGCCTCCACTCGATCGACCACGCTGGCGGTGCCGAGCTGGGGCGTGACGGTGATGCCCTGTTCACGCAGTGCCCGCGCGATCCGCGCACGCAGCAGACGGCCCACCTGGAACTGCTTGCCGGGCAGCGTGCGCGCGACCATGCGGACGCTGAGCTGATCCACTTCGAGGCTCTCGACACCCATCACACTCGGTTCGTCGAGCAACAGCTCCCGCAGGCGGGGTTCCTTGTATGCGGCGACACCCAGTTCGCGCAGGATCTCGGTGACGTCGGCGATGTCGGCGGTCACCGGGATCGGCACGTCCACCACGGCGCGCGCCCAGTCCTTCGACAGGTTGACGGCCTTGTTGATCTGCCCGTTGGGGACGGTGATGACCTCACCCGCCGTGCTACGCACCCGGGTGACGCGCAACGTGACGTCCTCGACGGTGCCGATCGCGTCCTCGGACGCACCGGTCACGGAGATCTGCACGGTGTCGCCGAAGCCGTACTGCCGTTCGGTGATGATGAAGAACCCCGCGAGGATGTCCTGCACGATGCGCTGGGCACCGAAGCCGAGCGCCGCGCCGAGCACGGTCGCCGGCGCGACCAGGCTGCCGATGGGCAGCTGCAGATAGTCGAACACCTTCAGGGTCGCAACGATGTACACGAACGAGATCGCCATCCACGTGACCACCTGGGCGACCGAATGGCGATGCTTCGTCGCCTCGGACCGCACGAGGTCGTCGGACTGCGTGTAGCGCTCGTCGATGCGGCGCGTGATGCGGCTGCCGATCCAGGAGACGAACCGGGCGATCAGAACCGCACCCAGAATCGTGAGTGCGATCAGCAGCCCACTCGTCGACAACCAGTCGAGCAGTCTAGCTCCGGGAAGAAACGGCACAGGCCCCTCTCCTGTTTCCGATCACGATTTCTGCTCTTCTCGCATACGCCAGCGGATGCCCGATTCGAGGAATCCGTCGATGTCGCCGTCGAGCACCGCCGAGGGGTTGTTGACCTCGTACTCGGTGCGCAGGTCCTTGACCATCTGGTAGGGATGCAGCACGTACGAGCGCATCTGGTTGCCCCACGAACTGCCGCCGTCGCCCTTGAGCGCATCCATCTCGGCGCGCTCCTCCTGGCGCTTGCGCTCGAGGAGCTTGGCCTGCAGGACACGCATGGCCGCGACCTTGTTCTGCAACTGCGACTTCTCGTTCTGACAGGTGACGACGATGCCGGTCGGGATATGCGTCAGGCGCACGGCGGAGTCGGTGGTGTTGACCGACTGGCCTCCCGGGCCGGACGAGCGGTAGACGTCGACGCGGACGTCGTTCTCGTCGATGTCGATGTGGTCGGTGGTCTCGACGACGGGCAGCACCTCGACCTCGGCGAAGGAGGTCTGGCGGCGGCCCTGGTTGTCGAAGGGGCTGATGCGGACGAGACGGTGCGTGCCCATCTCGACCGACAGGGTCCCGTAGGTGTAGGGCGCCTTGACGGCGAAGGTGGCGGACTTGATGCCGGCCTCTTCCGCGTAGGAGGTGTCGTAGACCTCGACGCCGTAGCCGTGCTTGTCGGCCCAGCGGATGTACATACGCATGAGCATCTCGGCCCAGTCGGCGGCGTCGACGCCACCGGCGCCCGCGCGGATGTTGACGAGCGCGTCGCGCTGGTCGTACTCGCCGGACAGCAGCGTGCGCACCTCCATCGCCTCGATGTCGGCGCGCAGGCTCTCGCGTTCGGCCTCGGCGTCGGCCAGGGCGGCGGTGCGGGCCTCGCCCTCCTCGCCCTCGGCGAGCTCGTACAGAACCGGGAGATCCTCGAGCCGCTGGCGCAGGCCCTCGACCCGGCGCAGCTCACCCTGTGCGTGCGACAGTTCGCTGGTGACCTTCTGGGCGTGGTCCTGGTCGTTCCACAGCTCGGGGTCGGCGGCCTGGTGTTCGAGTTCGTCGATGCGCCGTCGCAGCTCCTCGACGTCGAGGACCGATTCCACGGTGCGGAGGGTCGTGTCGAGCTCGGTCAGGGCTGCGGAAACATCGGGATGCACGATTCAACAGGTTACCGGAGCGACGAACCGGCCCGCCGTGGGCAGCGATCGACACGGCAGGGCCCGGTCGGGTCGAGCACCGCGCCGACCCCGGAGTGGACGGCAAGCTGCTCGGCCCCGGACGACGGCGGCTAGCGTTTCCGCCATGACCACCGACTACACCGCCGACCTGGACCTCGCACTCCGACTCGCCGACGCGTCCGACGCCATCACCCGCGACCGCTTCGGTGCGCTGGACCTGAAGGTGGACGACAAGCCGGACCTGAGTCCGGTCTCCGACGCCGACCTCGCCGTCGAGCGCGCCATCCGCGAGATGCTCGGCGAGCAGCGACCGGACGACGCGGTGCTCGGCGAGGAGTTCGGTGGCGACGCGGTCTTCCGCGGGCGGCAGTGGGTCGTCGATCCGATCGACGGCACGAAGAACTTCGTGCGTGGCGTACCGGTCTGGGCGAGCCTGATCTCGCTCCTCGAGGACGGTGTGCCCGTCGTGGGCGTGGTCAGCGCCCCGGCACTGAACCGTCGGTGGTGGGCGGCCGCGGACGGCGGCGCCTGGGTGTCGCACGACGGTGCCGAGCCCCGGCGCATCTCGGTGTCGGAGGTGACCGACCTCGCGTCGGCGTCGCTGAGCTTCTCGAGCCTGAGCGGCTGGCACGAGCGTGGCATCCGTGATCGTTTCGTCGCCCTGACCGACGACGTGTGGCGGGTGCGCGCCTACGGCGACTTCTTCTCCTACTGCCTGCTCGCCGAGGGCGCCCTCGAGATCGCGCTCGAACCCGAGGTTTCGCTGTGGGATCTGGCCGCGCTCGACGTGCTGGTGCGCGAGGCAGGTGGACGGTTCACGAACCTCGAGGGTGCGGACGGTCCGCACGGCGGCAGTGCGGTCGCGACCAACGGCACGCTGCACGACGAGGTGCTCGGTCGACTGAAGTGAGTGGCCGGCCCCACGCACGGATGGTCACGCGTGGGGCCGGGTTCGTCAGCGGACCGGGAGATGCACAGCGGTCTCGAGGTCGGCTTCGTTCGTGACGCCCGGATCATCGAGATAGACGTTGAAGTGGTGGGTGGCCACGTCGTCGTCGACCCGGGCCGCGGACAGGCCGTGTTCGGTCAGGAATTCGGCGATCGCCTCGTGGGCCCGCGGGATCGATTCGGCGTACGGCCCGGTCACGGTGGCGACGACCGCCCGGCGTGAGGGGAACTCGTGGACCGTCAGCGGCTCGCGGGCCGTGGTTCCCGGCGCCACCGGCAGGAACACCGATTCGTCGACGTCCGACTCACGGAACTCGCCGTCGTGTTCGATGCAGCCGCCGGGTCCGGTCGGGACGATGCCCTGCTCCTGCAGGGCGGGCATGAAGCGTTGCCACAGTTCACCTTCGGCCGAGTAGTCGGCGACGGTGCCACAGAGGCAGACGTACGTCTGCTGAGGAATCTCGCGCGGCATCGGCGGTCTGCTCGGGGAGGTATCGGCGGTAACCGCTGACCTCGTCGACCACGGCGGGGATCAGCACTCCCTGCGAGTCGTAGTGCCGCAGCATCCGCACGCTGATCCGGGTCAGGGACGAGAACTCTCCGATGGACATCAACCTGGTGGTGTCGGCCATGGCGCCGAGTCTGCGACCTCACACGGTGTGAGAGTCAACTCGTGCTCGCGACACAGCGGACGATGCTGGGCGACACGCGTCCACCGCGGAACTTACTGCGCGGTAGACAGTGACCTTACTCAAAAGTAAGATCGGGAGTGTCCGCTGCCGCATCGAGAGACTTCTGGTGATCATGAGCAAGCAAGACAGCGTGGGCCGCCACACGCCTCGCGACACGTCCGCCGTCGGCCTCAATCCGATCAAACGCGACGCCATGGGTGCTGCCATGCGCGTGCTCACCCGGATCACGGGTTCCGAACTGGCCGACCGGTACAAGATCCGCGAGACGATCGACCGGATCACGTACCAGTCCACGAAGACCGGCTTCAAGACCCTCGGCGCCGCCACGCGCACCTTCAAGAAGATGTCCGGCGGCGCGAGCGGCCCGCAGCGTCTCACCACCGCGAAGAACGCCGACTTCTTCGATCTCACCCCGACCGACGATCAGCAGATGATCACGGAGACGGTGCGTGAGTTCGCCGCCGAGATCCTGCGCCCCGCCGCGCACGACGCCGACGAGGCCGCCGCGGCCCCGGCCGATCTGCTCGCGCGCGCAGCCGAACTCGGCATCACCATGGTCAACGTACCCGAGGCGTTCGACGGCGCCGCCGACGAGCGCGGCGTGGTCACCAACGTGCTGGTCGCCGAGGCCCTCGCGCACGGCGACATGGGCCTGGCCCTGCCGATCCTCGCGCCGAGCGGTGTGGCCGTGGCGCTCACACAGTGGGGCACCGAGGACCAACAGAAGACCTACCTGCCGGCCTTCGCCGGCGACGATGTCCCCCAGGCGTCGGTCGTCATCGCCGAGCCGCGCGCCCTGTTCGATCCCTTCGCGTTGCAGACCAAGGCGGTGCGCTCCCCCAGCGGCTACCGGCTCAACGGCGTGAAGTCGTTCGTCCCGGCGGCGGGCAGCGCCGAACTGTTCGTCGTGGCAGCCGAACTCGACGGTAAGCCGTCCCTCTTCCTCGTCGAGGCGAAGAGCAAGGGCGTCGTGATCGAGGCCGATCCGGGCATGGGCCTGCGCGCCGCCGGACTGGGCCGCCTTCTGCTCGAGGACGTCGCGGTGCCGGAATCGGCACGTCTCGGCGACGACGACGCCGACGTCCGCGCCGAGCAGTACGCCGACGCCGTGCGCCTGTCGCGCCTGGGCTGGGCAGCTCTGGCGATGGGCACCGGTCGGGCCGTGCTCGACTACGTGGTCCCCTACGTCAACGAGCGCGAGGCGTTCGGCGAGCCCATCAGCCACCGGCAGGCGGTGGCGTTCATGGTGGCCAACATCAAGATCGAGCTCGACGGTCTACGTCTGGTCACCCTGCGCGGTGCGTCGCGGGCCGAGCAGGGCCTGTCGTTCGCTCGCGAGGCGGCCCTGGCCCGCAAGCTCGCCACCGACAAGGGCATGCAGTTCGGCCTCGACGGCGTCCAGCTGCTCGGCGGCCACGGCTACACCAAGGAACACCCCGTCGAACGTTGGTACCGCGACCTGCGAGCAATCGGAGTCGCCGAGGGCGTCGTCCTCGTCTGATCGGCCCGACCCGAACAAGGAACCTGTGATGATCAATCTCGAACTTCCCCGGAAGCTCAAGGCTTCCGCGAACCAGGCCCATCAGGTCGCCGCGCAGATTTTCCGGCCGATCTCCCGCAAGTACGACCTCGCCGAGCACGAGTACCCCACCGAACTCGACACCATGGCCGCGATGGTCGAAGGGCTCAACGACTCCGGCCAGGGCGCGGCGGGTGCCGCGCTCGGCCGCGACAGCAAGGCCAAGCAGGACGGCCCCGCCGGAAATGCCAACGGCGGCAACATGGCCGGACTCCTCAATGTCATCGAGACGTGCTGGGGCGACGTCGGCCTGACCCTGTCGATCCCCTACCAGGGCCTGGGCAATTCCGCGATCGCCGCGGTGGCCACCGACGAGCAGCTCGAACGCTTCGGCAAGGCGTGGGCCTCCATGGCAATCACCGAGCCCGGTTTCGGATCCGATTCGGCGGCCGTGACGACCACGGCCGTGCTCGACGGCGACGAGTGGGTCCTCAACGGCGAGAAGATCTTCGTCACCGCCGGTGAGCGTTCCACGCACATCGTCGTGTGGGCGTCCGTCGACAGGTCGAAGGGCCGCGCCGCGATCAAGTCGTTCGTCGTGCCGCGCGAGGCTCCCGGACTCTCGGTCGCGCGTCTCGAGAAGAAGCTCGGCATCAAGGCATCCGACACCGCGGTGCTCGTGCTCGACAACTGCCGCATCCCGAAGGACAACATCCTCGGCTCCCCGGAGGTGAACACCGAGAAGGGGTTCGCCGGGGTCATGCAGACCTTCGACAACACGCGTCCGATCGTGGCCGGCATGGCCGTGGGTCTCGGTCGTGCGGTACTCGAGGAACTGCGCACGATCCTGAAGGAGGCGGGCGTCGAGGTCTCCTACGACATCCCCGCCAACAACCAGCATGCCGCGGCCGCCGAGTTCCTCGCGCTCGAGGCCGACTGGGAGGCCGCCTACCTGCTCGCGCTGCGCGCGACGTGGATGGCCGACAACAAGAAGCCCAACTCCCTCGAGGCGTCGGTGTCGAAGGCGAAGGCCGGCCGCACCGGCACCGCGGTCTCGCTCAAGGCCGTCGAACTCACCGGAACCTACGGGTATTCGCAGCGACCGCTGCTCGAGAAGTGGGCACGCGATTCCAAGATTCTCGACATCTTCGAGGGCACCCAGCAGATCCAGCAGCTCATCGTCGCTCGGCGGGTGCTCGGAAAGTCGTCCTCCGAACTGAAATAACGCTCGGGGCATGGGGTCCGTCCGCGGGCGCCGGAAGGATGGGACCGGTGTCTGCGCACGGTACCGGACGTGTCGGAGGATCCATCGGGGTAGAGCCCTCGCCGCAGGTGCGGCGAGGGCTCTACCCGTTCCAGGAAGATCATCCGTGGAAGATTGCCTGGAATGTGAGCTACGTCACGGCTACTGTGTGTGCTGACGCCGACACACAGCTAGGGGGACGGATGCTCGGTCAGGACATTCTCGGCAGGATCACGAGTGGGCGGATCACGCTCGACGACACGATCGGCCAGGTCAAGGACACCATCGGATCACTCGCGGTACTCCATCGCGCAGGTCTGCTGCACTTTCCGCGCGTGGACCACAGCATCGGAACGATCATGGCGGCCAACAAGTACGGCCCCTTCGCCGGCGCCGTGCACGCACAGGCCGAACGCGGTCTCGACGCCGTCGCCCTGATCGACGAGGCCGGCGATGTCACCTACAAGGAACTCGAGGCCCGCTCCAATGCCCTCGTGCGTGCGTGGCAACGCGCCGGGGTGGAGCCGGGATCGGTCATGGGCATCATGGCCCGGAATCACCGCGGTCTCGTGTTGACGATGCTCGCCACCGCCAAGCTCGGTGTGCGACTGGTGATGATGAACACCGGTTTCGCGCCGCGGCAACTCGTCGATGTCGCAGCGCGCGAACAGGTCTCGACGTTCGTCTTCGACAGCGAATTCGCCGAGGTCGCAGCCGCGCTCCCCGACGACGTGCGCCGGTACGTCTCCTGGGCGGACGACGAGGTCCCCGGCATCCCGACGCTGGAGCAGTCGATCGAAGGGCTGGACGGCTCGTCCCTGCCCGCGCCGGAGGTCTTCGGTGGATTCGTATTGCTCACCAGCGGCACCACCGGCACCCCGAAGGGCGCGCCGCGCGGCCGCACGTCACCGTTCGCGTCGGTCCAGTTCCTCGATCGGGTTCCGCTGCGCCCCGGGCAGACGATGCTCATGGCCGCCCCGGCCTTCCACGGCACCGGCGTCTCGCAGTTCGCGCTCGCCCTCGCACTGGGTCAGACCGTGGTGATGATGCGGCGCTTCTCCCCCGTCGACACCTTGGGCCTCGTCGAGCAGCACGGAGCGATCGTGCTGGTGGTGGTCCCGACGATGCTGCAGCGGATCCTCGACCTCGGACCGGAGAAGATCGCCGAGTACGACACCTCGAGCCTGAAGATCGTCTTCTCCGCGGGTTCGTCGCTCTCGCCCGACGTGTGTCGCCGGACGACGGAGGCGTTCGGACACGTGCTCTACAACCTGTACGGCTCCACCGAATGCGCCGTCGCGACGGTCGCGACCCCCGACGACATCCGGCAAGCCCCCGGCACGGCCGGTCGCCCTCCCGTGACGTGTCGGGTGGTGCTGTTCGACGACGACGGCAACCGCATCACCGAGCCGCACGTCCCCGGCCGCATCTTCGTCTCGAGCGGCCTGTCCTTCGCCGGCTACACCGACGGTCGCGACAAGGAACGCATCGACGGGTTGCTGTCGATCGGCGACATCGGGCACTGGGACGAGAACGGCCTGCTCTTCGTCAACGGTCGCGACGACGACATGATCGTCTCCGGCGGCGAGAACGTCTATCCGCTCGAGGTCGAGAACCTGCTCGCCGAGCGGGAGGACATACTCGATGCCGCCGTGGTGGGTGTCCCCGATCCCGAGTTCGGGCAGCGGCTGCGAGCCTTCGTGGTTCCCTCCCCCGACTCCTCCCGCAACGCCGAGGACATCAAGGCGTTCGTGAAGTCGAATCTCGCCCGGTACAAGGTTCCGCGCGAGGTGGTTTTCCTCGACGAGCTGCCGCGCAACGCCACCGGGAAGCTGCTGCGCCGGGTGCTGGTGGAGATGGATCTGCCCGAGGATCCCGAGAAGGGGTACACCACCGCTCGGGGGTGATCCCCTCGAACGAACGAAGGCCGGTCGTCCGAGACGACCGGCCTTCGTGGTGGTAGCGGGGACAGGATTTGAACCTGCGACCTCTGGGTTATGAGCCCAGCGAGCTACCGAGCTGCTCCACCCCGCGTTGCATGAATGAACCTACACGAGCACGGAAACGGAATGCAAATCGCCTCGTCGGACGCGGATGGGCCTCGACGACAACCGAAATCGCAACCCCGAGGTGTCTCGGTTCACATTTCCACCATGACTATCGCCACATAACGGCGGTGTAACGATCTTGCATCGACCCCCGTTATCACCTTCCTGAGCTGCGAAGACTCAATCGTCCCATCCCATCACGTGGACAAACACCTCTCCCGGCGGAGGATGACGCGCCGCGGAGCGCTTTGTACTGTCGGTCCCGGCTCGAAACAGCCGAGCCACCACCGGCCCGTCGCCGCCAGTCTGCCCCGCGGGATCCGGTGCCTACGAAGACCCGAGGGGCAGGGACGCAACCGACGTGGTCCCCGATCCGGACGGAGACATTTCTCCGTCGACCGAGATCGACGAGGGCCGTCGCGCTCCGCGAGCGCGGGAAGGACTCCACAGAATGACCAACTTCAGCACGCGTGCATTCCGCACTGCCGTCGTCACCGGTGCACTCGCCGCGGTTCCGTTCGCGCTCGCCACCGGCACCGCGTCCGCCGCCCAGCACAACTGGGACGGCGTCGCCCAATGCGAGAGCGGTGGCAACTGGGCCATCAACACCGGCAACGGCTACTACGGCGGCCTGCAGTTCTCGCAGAGCACCTGGGAGGCCAACGGCGGCAGCGGCCGCGCGGACCAAGCCTCGAAGGCGGAGCAGATCCGTGTCGCCGAGAACGTCCTGCAGACGCAGGGCCCCGGCGCGTGGCCCGTCTGCGGTCAGTACCTGACAACCGAATCCGCGCCGGCTCCCGCCGCACCCGAGGCGCCCGCACCGGCACCCGAGGCTCCGGCACCCGCGGCTCCGGCCGCCCCCGAGTTGCCGGCCGAGGTCACCCAGGCCGTCGACACCGCGAACCAGCTCGCCCAGCAGTACGGCTTCGGCGCCGAGTTCGCGCAGATCGTCGATATCACGCTGGCCGGTCGCTGACGCAGACCGTCTCTGCGAACACGACGAAGGCCCGCGGTGCGAACCGCGGGCCTTCGTCGTGTCGGTTTCCGTTACCGGATCAGCCGCCGGTGGA
Source organism: Rhodococcus sp. 2G (assembly GCF_001886355.1). Classification (NCBI taxonomy): domain Bacteria; kingdom Bacillati; phylum Actinomycetota; class Actinomycetes; order Mycobacteriales; family Nocardiaceae; genus Rhodococcus; species Rhodococcus sp. 2G. Next base: position 2,668,610 of record NZ_CP018063.1, read on the forward strand.
TTCAGCCGCCAGTGGATTCAGCCGCCAGTGGATTCAGCCGCCCGTGGATTCGTAGGCATCGACGGCTTGCTGCACCCGCCGCAGCGCCCGTCCGTAGGCTTCGAAATCGCCGCTGGTCTGCGCGTTGGCCAGCTCCGCGAGTGCCGAATCGAGCTCCGCGACCGCGGCATCGCGATTCGCGGGAGTCGTCGGCGCCGGCGAGGCGGGCTGCTGTTGCTGCTGATCGGAAGGCTGGTTCTCGTCCGTGGTGCCCTCGATCACCTCGCCCCGCGTCTCGTCCTCCACCTCGGCGGTGGGCAGCGCCTCGCCACCGGGAGCGGTGGCCGCGTCGCCGACGCCGGGACCGAACACCTGGTCGAGCGCACCGGCGAGAGTCGGTGCGTAACCGATCCGGACGCCACCGCTGGCACCCGGCTCCCGGTAGCTGACGAGCACGCGCGACAGCTGCGGGAAGGTCGACGTGCTACCCGCCGTCGCGTTGCGCTCGGTGTACATCGGCTGGACGTACAGGATGCCGCCGTCCGCGATGGGCAGGGTGAGCAGGTTGCCGTATTGGATCCGGTTGGACCGTTCGAGCAGGGTCCGTTCCGAAGCCACTCGGGTGTCGGAGATCATCGCATTCTGCGTCTGCTCCGGACCGAAGGTCTGCGTATCCGTCGGCAACTGCAGGATCGTGAACTTCCCGTAGTTCTCCGGATCGGATTCGACCGAGATGTACGCCGACAGGAACTGCCGGTTGTAACCCACCATCGCCGAGGTCAGACGGAACCGGGGATCCGCCGTCTCGCGATCGCCCATGAGCAGGTAGTAGGGCGGCTGGTTCGCGCTGGTGTCGACCGTCGGGTCCGCCGGCACCGACCAGAACGCATTGTTCGTGAAGAACTCGCGCGGGTCGTCGACGTGGTACTTGGCGAGCATCTCGCGCTGCACCTTGAACAGATCCTCCGGGTACCGGAAGTGCGCCCGCAGCTCGTCGGAGATCTGGTCCTGCGGGGTCACCGCATCGGGGAAGACACCCATCCACGCCTTCAGGACCGGGTCCTCATCGTCGACCTGGTAGAGCGTCACCGTGCCGTCGTAGGCATCGACCGTCGCCTTCACCGAGTTGCGGATGTACGAGACCTCCTTGCGGGGCAGCAACCGGCCGGTGTTCTGGTCGATGCTGTCCTCGACGAGGCCCTCGAGCGACGCGCGCTGCGCGTACGGGTAGTAGTCGAGCGTGGTGTACGCGTCGACGACCCACTTGATGCGGCCGTCGATCGCGGCCGGGTAGGCGTCGCCGTCGGCCGTCAGCCACGGCGCGACCTTCGTCACGCGCTCACGCGGGTCGCGGTTGAACAGGATCTTCGAGTCGCTGCCGATGGCGCTCGAGAACAGGATGTTGCGTTCGCCGTACTTCGCGGCGAAGGCGAGCCGGTTGAACCAGTTGCCGATGTCGACGCCGCCCGAGCCGGTGTAGGTGTACTTTTCGGTGTCGGTGTCGTACTCGCGCGGACCGGACGAGTCGGCGCTGTTGCCGACGATCGCGTAGTCCGGATCGGCCTCGGCGATGACCTCGCCGTAGTAGATGCGGGGCTGCTCGACGGGGATGACCTGGTTCTCCGCAGCGAGCGACGCCAGGTCGCTGACGAAGTAGACGGGATAGCCGCTGTTGCTGTTGGCGGCCTCCTCCGCCGAGGCACTCGCGGCGGCGTTCACGCGGTTGGCGGGCGCCGCGACGAGACCGTTGCCGTGCGTGTACACGGTGTGGCGGTTGATCCAGTCGGTCTGGTTGCCGGTCAGGCTCGTCGGCGAGAGCTCACGCGCCGCGACGATGTAATCCTCCATACGACCGTCGAGCTCGTACCGGTCGATGTCGAGCGACTCGGGGTAGCCGTAGAAGTTCTTCAGCTGCGTCTGCTGCGTGAACGTGCGGGGAAGCACGTTCGGGTCGAGCAGGCGGGCGTTCGCGATCGTGGTGATGTCGGCCGGGATGTTCTCGGGCGAGGTGGTGCCCACACCCGGGTAGTCCTCGTACGCCACCTTGTCGTCGGTGATGCCGTACGCCTCGCGGGTCGCGGCGATGTTGCGCTCGATGTACTCGCTCTCCTTGTCGGCAGCGTTCGGGCGCACCGAGAACTGCTCGACCATGAGCGGGTACACCGCACCGACGAGGATCGACGAGAGCACGAGCAGCGCCGTCGCGAGCGCGGGGATCCGCAGGTCGCGCAGGAAGATCGCGGCGAAGAACGCGATCGCGCAGATGACGGCGATCGCGAGCAGGATGAGCTTGGCCGGCAACACCGCATTGATGTCGGTGAAGCCACCGCCGGTGAAGGTGGGTTCCTTGCGGCTGCTCCACAGCAGTTCGTACCGATCGAGCCAGTAGGCGAACGCTTTGAACGCGACGAACAGGCCGGCGAGGACCGCGAGCTGCACACGCGAGGCCGTCGACATGCTTCCCCCGCGACCGGCGAGGCGGATGCCGCCGAAGATGTAGTGGGTGACGAGGTTCGCGATGAACCCGAGCACGATCGCGACGAAGAACCAGTTGAGCAGGAAGCGGTAGAACGGCAGGTCGAAGGCGTAGAAGCCGACGTCGAGACCGAACTGCGGATCGGTGGTGCCGAAGTCGCCGCCGTTGAAGAACATCTGGACGGTGACCCAGCCGGCCTGGGCGACCAGACCGGAGAGCACACCGAGCACGACCGGGATACCGATCCCGAAGGCGCGCATGCGCGTCATCACGGTGGTGCGGTAGCGCGCCACCGGATCGTTGGGTCCGGTGGTCGGCACGAAGACCGGGCGCGACCGGTAGGCGAGCAGCATCGCCAGCCAGACGACACCGCCGATGAACAACCCGACCGCCAGGAACAGTGCGATCCGGGTCAGGAGAACCTTGACGTATACGTCCCGGAAGTCGACCTCGCCGAACCAGAGCCAGTTGGTGTAGGTGTCCACCAACCGTGGTCCGAGCAGGAGCAGCACTGCGGCCACCACTGCCAGGATCAGCAGAACTCTGCTCCGCTTCGACAATGTAGGTACTCCGGTCGGGGGCCTCATGCCCACGTGCCACGCTCCCAACTCGTCCGGCGGCGCGATCGCACCGCATCTGTACGTCTCGCGCTCGACGAAAGCGTGCGAGCACGCCTCGTTCTCACGGAGTGACCGTTTCGCCCCACTCTACGGAATCCTCGTACAGGGGGTCGCACGACGCAGGTCCGGCAGCGCACACCCGCGTACGGGTGCCAGGATAGGCCGGTGAACCAACGTCTTCCCGTACCTTCCGAACAAGGACTCGCGCGCGCCGTCCACGAGATCATCGATTTCGCGGATGCGGAGGGTTGGGACCGCCCTCCCGTCATGTTCGCGCTCGTCCCGACCGTGCTTCTCGCAGCCGCCGAACCCGCCCTCGCCGACCAGCTCGACGAGGGACACGAGTACACCCCGATCGCGCAGGAATCTTTCCCCGACGACGTCGAGGGCGGCAGTCCCGCACTCGAGGAGTTCCTCGCCACGACCACCTGGCCCGGATCGGTTGCCGGGTGCGCTCTCGTGCAGGAGGTGGTCGTGCTGCCGCCGAGCGCCGAGAACGAACTCGACGACGCCTTCACGCCATTGCTCGCCGACGCCCACGCGGCAGACGAGGCGGCCCGGCTCGCAGCGCACAGTCACCCGGAACGACGCGCCGCCCGCCTCATCTCCGCGGTCCTGCGCGACGGGCCGTCACTCTCGCTCCTTCAGTTGCGCCCCCTCGACGACGACGATCCGTTCGCGGGCACTGAACTGCGGACCTACGACAACCTCGCCCCGCACGTCGTGGCCGCGTTGTACGCGACCCTCGAGGCGAGCGACGACGACTACTGAGAGGGCGATCACCGCACTGCCGGCCCCCGTGCGGCGCGCGGGATCGGCTGCCGACGGGCGGGATCAGCTGCAGGCGGGCGCGTCGCGTCCGTCCGCGATCGCTGCCAGCGCGTCGATCGCACCCTCGAGCGTCTCGACCTTCACGAGCTGCACGCCCTCGGGGGCGCCGCTCTGCGCCTCCGCGCAGTTCTCGGCGGGCACCAGGAAGACGGTCGCGCCGTCCTCCGACGCCGCGGTGAGCTTGTGGGTGATCCCGCCGATCGGACCGACCATCCCGTCCGAGTCGATGGTGCCGGTACCGGCGACGTCCAGACCGCCGTTGAGCAGGCCCGGGCTGAGCTTGTCCACCACGGCCAGACTGAACATCAGGCCGGCGGACGGTCCGCCGATGTCGGCGAGGTTGAAGGTGACCTCGAAGGGCACCTCGGGAACCTCCTCGGTGGCGATGCCCAGGAAGCCCTTGTCCGGGTCGCCGGGCCGGGGACCGACGGGAACGTCGAACGACTCCTCGGCATCGCCGCGCCGGACGGTGACGTCCACCGACTCACCGGGCGGCACGTCGCCGACCGCGCGCTGGACCTGGCCGGCCGTGCGCATCTCCTCGCCGCCGACGGCGACGATCCGGTCGCCCGCCTCGAGCAACCCGGCGGCAGGGGCGTCCTGGCCCACCTCGGCGATCCGCAGGGTCACCGGCAGGTCGAGATAGTGCAGGGCGGCGAGTTCGGCGGACCGCTCCGACTGGGCGAACTGCGCCTGGTCGACGGCCTGGACCTCGTCCTTGCTGCGGTCGGGCGGGTAGACCTGCTCGCGCGGCGCCACGCCGTAGCGCCCGCTGATCCAGGCGGTGAAGGTCTGCGCGAGGGTGAGATTGTCGGTGACCCCGACGGTCGTCATGAACAGACTGCCCTCGGTCTCGTCCGCCTCGATCCCCTCGAGCGCGACGACCGGGGTGCCCTCGATCTCCCCGAGCGTGTCGAAGACGGGGCCGGGGCCGAGCGCCACGTACGGCGCCCGGACGTTGAACGCCACGACCACGATGACGAGGATCGGGAGCACGAGCGCGAGCGGCAGGACGTAGCGACGATTCACCCGGCCAGGGTAACGGTCGCCCGACCACCCCCTTCACACCACGACCGTGTCGTGTTCGCCATGAGCGTGACCACGACGCCGGTCCCCGCCCTGGACGCCTTGTACCGTTGGATACATGAGCGACACGCCCTTCGGATTCTCGAATCCCGACGACGACCCCGACCGTAGGAAGGACGAGGGTTCCGGTAGCGGCGGAGCCGGTGGCGGCATGCCCTTCGGATTCGGACTCCCCGGCAGCGGTGGGGGCGACAACCCGTTCGGCGGTCAGGGCTTCGATCCCGCGCAGTTCGGTCAGATGCTCAGCCAGTTCGGCCAGATGCTCGCCGGTATGGGCAGCGCCATGGGTTCCGGCGGCGGCTCGGGTCCGGTCAACTACGACATCGCGACGAAGCTCGCACGTCAGCAGATCGGGTCCGTCGACCCGGTCTCGCCCCGTACCGCCGACGCCGTGACGGACGCCGCGCGCCTCGCGGAACTGTGGCTCGACGCGGCCACCACGCTGCCCGCGGGTGCGTCGAAGGTCGTGGCGTGGACGCCCGTCGACTGGCTCGACAACACCCTCGAGACGTGGAAGCGCCTGTGCGATCCGATCGCCGAGCAGGTCAACGGCATGATGCTGAACGGTCTGCCCGAGGAGGCCCGTGCGATGGCCGGGCCCATGCTCGGGATGTTCTCGCAGATGGGTGGGGCTGCTTTCGGCTCCCAGCTCGGCCAGGCCCTCGGCCAGTTGTCGAAGGAAGTGCTCACCTCCACCGATATCGGTCTCCCCCTCGGCCCGGAGGGCACCGCCGCTCTCCTGCCGGCCGCGGTCGAGAGCTTCGGTGAAGGACTCGAGCAGCCCGCTCAGGAGGTGCTCGTCTTCCTCGCCGCACGCGAGGCCGCCCACCAGCGCCTCTACAGCCACGTGCCGTGGCTGCGTCAGCGGATGCTGGCGACCGTCGAGGAGTACGCACGCGGCATCCGCATGGACATGTCGTCGATCGAGGATCTCGCCCAGGGACTCGACCCGTCGGCACTCACCGACCCGTCCAAGCTCGAGGAAATCCTCAAGCAGGGCGCGTTCGAACCCCAGACCACCCCGGAGCAGAAGGCCGCACTCGAACGACTCGAGACGATGCTCGCGCTCGTCGAGGGCTGGGTCGAGACGGTCGTCGCCGACGCGCTCGGCGAGCGGCTCCCGGGTGCCTCGGCCCTCACCGAGACCCTGCGCCGTCGCCGCGCCACGGGCGGACCGGCCGAGCAGACCTTCGCTACGCTCGTCGGCCTCGAGCTCCGGCCCCGGAAGGTGCGCGAGGCCGCTGCGCTGTGGCGACGCCTCACCACCGACGCCGGCACCGAGGCCCGCGACCATGTGTGGGCGCATCCCGACCTGCTGCCGGACTCGTCGGATCTCGACAACCCGACGGCCTTCGTCGATCGTGTGATCGGCGGTGGCACCGGAGCCTTCGAGGATCCGATCGCCCAGCTTCAGGCGACCATGGAACGTGAGCAGGCCGAACGGGATCGCGCGGCCGAGGACGGATCCGGCGAGGACCGGCCCGGGGACGACAGCACCTCCTAGAACGACCCGATAGAGGCACCCGCGCCTGTGGACAAACTGCTCCTCGTGAGCCGTCCACGGGCGCGGATACTGTCAGTCTGTCTCCATGATCACCGCATCGCGCGAGACGACCACGAATCCCGCGCCGGCCGAGGCTGCAGTTCTCCGGGTCGATCCGGAACTGGCCGTGCTCGAGCGGTCCGACGGCTCGCTCCAGCTCGGCTGGGGTCCCAGCACCGCGACCGTCGTCCTGCCACCCCAGGGCATGGACAGCTTCGACCTCGGCGTTCTCGTCCGACTGCTCGACGGCCGGCTCACCCTCGACGAGGTGCTGGACGTCGCAGCCGAGCGCGGGCTTCCGTCCGGACGGGTCCGGCAGGTGCTCGATGAGCTCACCGCGACGGGTGCGGTCCGGCAGGTCCCCGCGTCGCCCGGTCCGGCGCGACCGCGGCGGGTGCGGGTCCACGGCTCGGGTCCGCTCGCTTCGGCGATCGTCGAGGATCTCCCGGTATGGGATGTGCGGTGGGTGCGCTCGTCGTCCGGTGACGAACTGCAGGACCCGGCCGACTGTGTCGTCCTCGCCGACGGGCAGGTGCCCGACCCCCATCTCGTGAACATGCTCGTGCGGGCCGGTATCCCCCATCTCGCGGTGCGGATCAGGGACGGACGCGGCATCGTCGGCCCGCTCGTACTCCCCGGCCGGAGCAGTTGTCTGCGCTGCGCCGATCTCGTGCGGGCCGATCTCGATCCGTCCTGGCCGCGACTGGCGAGTCAGCTGTACGGGCGGCAGGGCCACGCCGGCAGGGCGGTGACGTCGGCGACCGCGGCGATGGCCGTCGGCCAGATCGAGGCGTTCCTCTCCGCAGATCCGTCCGTGACCCCGGCGGTCGACCGCACACTCGAACTGGACCTGCGAACCCACCGCATCGTCACGCGCCGATGGTTCCGTCACCCCCGGTGCGACTGCTCGGCCATCGCTCGGGTCGGTCAGGCATGATGGGGGGCGTGCCAGACATCCCTCGCAGAAGCTCGTCCCGCACTGCCAAGCTCGCGAGCATTCCTCTGGGAATCGCCGGGCGCGCCGCTGTCGGTTTCGGCCGTCGACTCGCCGGTGGAGATCGGGAGGAGATCGACGCCGAGATGACGGCGAAGGCCGCCGAACAGTTGTTCAGTGTGTTGGGCGAACTCAAGGGCGGCGCCATGAAGTTCGGCCAGGCCCTGAGCGTGATGGAAGCCGCCGTCCCGGAGGAGTTCGCCGAGCCGTATCGGGAGGCGCTCACCAAACTGCAGGCGGAGGCCCCTCCACTGCCCGCCCAAGCCGTGCACCGCGTGCTCGACCAGCAACTCGGCACGAAGTGGCGTGAGCGCTTCGAGTCGTTCGACGACGTGCCCGTCGCGTCGGCCAGTATCGGCCAGGTGCACCGGGCCGTGTGGTCGGACGGACGCGAGGTCGCGGTGAAGGTCCAGTACCCGGGCGCCGACGAGGCTCTGCGCGCCGACATGCGCACGCTGTCCCGGTTCGCCGGATTGTTCGCCACGATGATGCCGGGTGCCGATGTGCGTGCGCTGCTCGACGAGTTGTCCGCACGCACCGAGGAAGAGCTCGACTACCGGATCGAGGCCGACAACCAGCGAGCCTTCGCGAAGGCCTTCGCCGGCGACGAGAAGTTCGTGATCCCGCGTGTCGTCGCGAGCGCCCCGAAAGTCGTCGTGACCGAATGGCTTTCGGCCACTCCGCTGTCTGTGATCATCAGCGGTGGCACGCGGGAGCAGCGCAACCGGGCCGGTGCGCTGCTCGCGGAGTTCCACTTCTGTTCGCCCGCGCGCGCCGGTCTGCTCCACAGCGACCCGCATCCGGGCAATTTCATGCTTCTCGACGACGGCCGTCTCGGAGTCATCGACTTCGGGGCCACGGCGTCGATGCCCGACGGCTTCCCGCCGGTGCTCGGACGGATGGTCCGACTCGCCCTCGAGGAACGTTTCGACGAACTCACCCGGCTGCTCTACGACAACAAGTTCGTCCTGCCCGGCCGCACGGTCACCGACGAGGAGATCGCCGACTACCTCCGGCCGTTCACCGACCCGATCCACACCGAGTCGTTCCACTTCACCCGCACATGGCTGCAGCGGGTGGCGGGCACGGCCACGGACTTCTCGAGTTCGACCTTCAAGACGGCTCGGACGCTGAATCTTCCGCCCGAGTACGTGAGTGTGTTCCGGGTGCTGCTCGGCTCGGTCGGCATCTGCGCTCAGCTCGACGCCGAGGCGCCGTACATGCGCATCCTCAGTGAATGGCTACCCGGCTTCGTCGAGGAGTGACGAAGCCGGGCAACCGTATTCACGCACAGACCAGTTCCTTGCGGGGTTCGGGCAGCGGATTCTTCCGCGGCCGGCCCCGCGGCCGCTTGCGGGCCACGACGACACCACGGTCGATGATCTCCCCGCCCCACACGCCCCAGGGTTCCTCCCGCTCGAGAGCGGCGTCGAGACACTGGGCACGCACCGGGCAGCCCGCACACAGCGTCTTGGCGTACTCGAGATCGGCCGGGGTCTCAGCGAACCAGAGGTCGGGGTCGTTGTCGTGGCACGGCAGGGTGTCGCGGTCGCGGTCGTTGCGGGAGACCGCGAAAGTGTCGCTGCGCGACAGGATGTCGGTACAACGCATCTCGTCTCCTTCCGTTCGGTTCGGCAGGCTCGACGGGTATTCGCTCGGCACGTGAGCTCCTTCGTTGGTTCGGTGGAATGCGATGCGAACCCGGCCGGAGAACGAGAAAGGCCACGGTCCGCTGGGCGGGGTCCGTGGCCTGGAGGAGACGAAAGGTCTACCGGGAAACAGTTCCCGATCGACTTCCGACCACGGACGAGACGGCGGCGGCGTGCACACGTCGGCGTGCACGCGGCGCGGCTGCCACTGCGGGTGCCACAGATGTGGCGGTGCGAGTGGTAGCGGCGGCCCCAGCGACACGAGGGGCCGCTGCCGCTGCAAAAGCATCGAAACCGAGCATCGGGGCCACCTCACTTTCTCGTCGCGCACGGACCGTCTCCCGTGACATCGTCATCCAGACTAGATTCGTGAGCACGATCGGCACAAGTTATTTTCTACCTGCGGTTTCGTGCCGCGTTCTTCGTCCCCGCACCAAAGTCGGAGGGCATGTCCCTCGCGACCACGAGACTCCTGCCCGACCTCGACGAGGCCGAACGCCTCGTCCTCGGGCTCGATGCGTTGCGCGCCGACGACGGCTCGAACAAAAGCACCTTCCGGGTGTTCCGCGACCGGCCGGGCACTACTTCTGCCTGTGCGCCGAATGAACACGGTCGGGTAGTCGTCAGAGGTCGAGGGTGTCGACGGTGCGCTCCCCCCGCACGAGGGCGAGCACGTCGGCACCGTACTGCTCGAGCTTCTTCGCCCCGATCCCCGGGATGGCGACCAGCGCACGATCGTCGCGCGGCTGCTGTTCGGCGATCGCGACGAGGGTGTTGTCGCTGAAGACGACGTAGGCCGGAACCTTCATCTCCTTCGAACGCTCCCGGCGCCATTCCTTGAGCGCGACCAGCAGATTCTCGTCGAGATCGGATGGGCAACCCTCGCAGCGGCCGAGCATGGTCGAGGTGGTTCCCATGAGCGGCTTGCCACAGACGCGGCATTGCGGGCGCTTCTTCCGCGGGGAGGACGGTTCGGCGATCTTCGACGCGGGTGAACTGTCGGGGATGAGCCCGTGAAGGAATCGAGAGCGTCGCCGCGACCGACGTCCGCCCGCCGTGCGGGACAACGCCCACGACAGTTGCAGGTGCACACGGGCTCGGGTGACACCGACATAGAGCAGCCGCCGTTCCTCCTCGATGCCGGCCTCGTCGGGCGGTGTGTCCTTGTCGCCGGTGACATGAGTGATCGGCAGGGTGCCGTCGGTGAGTCCGACGAGGAAGACGGCGTCCCATTCGAGGCCCTTCGCCGCATGCAGCGACGCGAGGGTGACGCCCTGGACCGTCGGTGGCTGGCGCGCCTCGGCACGGGCCGCGAGATCGCGCAACAGACCCTGCAGATCGAGATCGGGTTCGTGCTCGAGCAGTTCCTCGGTGAGCTGCACGAGCGCGACGAGCGACGCCCAGCGCTCGCGTGCCTGCGCACCCACCGGTTCGGTGTCGGTCAGGCCCAGCGGCACCAAGGTGGCCCGGACGAGACTGCGCAGCCCGGCACTGCGACCGGCATCCTCCGGCAGGTCGTCGCGCGTACCCACCTGACGCAGGGCGTTGACCGCCTGCCGGACCTCCGCGCGGTTGAAGAAACCTTCACCGCCGCGCACCTGGTACGGGATACCCGCCTGCGTGAACGCCTGCTCGTAGGCCTCGGACTGGGCGTTGATGCGGTAGAGCACCGCGATCTCGGCCGCCGGGACCCCCTTGCCCATCAGCTTCGCGACGGCCTTGGCGACCGCCTGCGCTTCGGCGGGTTCGTCGTCGAACTCGGCGAAGGTGGGCTCCGGCCCGGACGGACGCTGACCGATGAGCTGGAGCCGGGTGCCGGCGATGCGGCCCCGCGCCGCACCGATCACGCGGTTGGCGAGGTCGACCACCTCCGGCGTGGAGCGGTAGTCGCGTTCGAGGCGCACGACCGTGGCGTCGGGGAACCGGCGGGAGAAGTCGAGCAGGTGCTTCGGGGTGGCGCCCGTGAACGAGTAGATGGTCTGGTTGGCGTCGCCGACCACCGTGAGGTCGTCGCGCGCGCCGAGCCACGCGTCGAGCACGCGCTGCTGCAGCGGCGTGACGTCCTGGTACTCGTCGACGACGAAGCAGCGGTAGCGGTCGCGGAACTCCTCGGCCACCGCGAGGTTGTCCTCGAGGGCCGCGGCGGTGTGCAGCAGCAGGTCGTCGAAGTCGAGATACATCCCGTCGCCCGACCGGGTCTTGAGCTGCTCGTACGTCTCGTAGACACGCGCGACCCGCTCGGGATCGGCCGGTGGGGTGCGGTGGGCGCGGGCGGCCGCGGCGGGATAGTCCTCGGGCGCGACGAGCGTGCCCTTGGACCATTCGATCTCGGACAGCAGGTCGCGCACGGTGTCGGTGTCGGTCGGGAAGCCGCACCGGTGCGCCGCCTGCGAGACCGCCGCGAACTTGCGATCGAGCAGTTGCCAGGGTGTGTCGCCGACCACCTGCGGCCAGAAGTACCGCAGCTGCCGCAGCGCAGCGGCGTGGAAGGTGCGGGCCTGCACCTGCGTACCGTCGCCACCGATGCCCAGGGCGCGTAGGCGGGAACGCATCTCCCCTGCCGCGCGGGCGGTGAAGGTGACGGCGAGGACTTGGCTCGCGGAGACGTGACCGGCCGAGACGAGATGGGCGATGCGGCGGGTGATCGTGCGGGTCTTGCCGGTACCGGCGCCGGCGAGCACGCAGACCGGCCCGCGTGGGGCGAGCACCGCTGCTGCCTGCTCGGGGTCGAGACCGTCCACCACATCCGCACACATGGCCTCCATCATGACAGCGACCGCCGACAGCGCAGCCCACCGGTGAGATCACCCGGTGTGGTGAGGACCACAGCTCACCCCGCCGCGGAACATGTTCGGCGGCTGTGATGTTCTCGAAGACATGACGCCCACCGACGCACCCGCCCTCACCGTCTACTCCACCACCTGGTGCGGTTACTGCAGGCGGCTGAAGACCCAGCTCGACCAGAACGGCATCCCATACGCCGAGATCGACATCGAGTCGGATCCGGCCGCCGCGGAGTTCGTCGGCAGCGTCAACAACGGCAACCACGTGGTGCCCACCGTCAAGTTCGCCGACGGCAGCACCGCGACCAACCCGTCGCTCGCCGAGGTCCAGCGCGCTCTGGGTCTGTAGCTCCCGCTCTTCCGGTAAGGCCGGTCGCGTTCGTCGCGGCCGGCCTCCCCCGTATCCGGGCCCGACTCGATCCTGTGCCTCTACCGCAGTGCCCTCTACCGCAGTGCCCTCTACCGCACGGCCTGCTACTCCTTGGCCCAGCCCTCGAGCATCCCGCGCGCAATGGAGATCGAACCGGGCAACAACAGCGGGGCGTCCTCGGCGGACGCCCAGTCGCCAGTCGCCAGCGCCGCACGGACCTCGTCACGAGTGAACCACCGCGCCTCGGTGATCTCCCCGTCGCGGAAGTCCAGCGCCTGCTCGGGATCGGCGATCGCCGCGAATCCGAGCATGAGCGATCGAGGGAACGGCCAGGGCTGACTGCCGAGATACCGCACGTCGCGCACCTCGACACCGACCTCTTCACGGATCTCCCGCACCACGCACGATTCGAGCGACTCACCGGCTTCGACGAAGCCTGCGAGAACGGAGAAGCGCCGCTCGGGCCACACCGGTTGCCGGGCGAGCAGCACCCGGTCGTGTCCGTCGTGTACGAGGCAGATGATCGCCGGGTCGGTGCGAGGGAACTCCTGGTGTCCGGTCTCGGTGCTGATCCGCGACCAGCCGGACATCGTCGGACGGGTGGGCGAGCCGTCGACCGCGCTGTAGCCGGCGTTGTCGTGCCAGTTCAGCAACGCGACCGCGCTGACCATCAGATCGGCGTCGGCATCGTCGAGACGCTCGCCGATGTGCCGCAGATCGGCCACCGTGCCCGTCTGCGCCAGGACGCGAGACGCCCAGACGTGGTGTCCGTCGCGGATACCCAGGAAGATCGCGCCCTCGACCGGTTCGGGACCGAGTTCGGACGCCTCACCGAGCACGAGCGCGTTGTCGGAGACACGGACCTGGTTGCGACGATCGACCCGCAGGAGTTTCGCACCGGCCCAGCCGGCGCGCAGGGCGTCCTCGTCCGAACGCAGTTCCTCCGCCCGGTCGACGACGGTACGTGAGAGCAGCGGGGTACCCGACAGAGCGAAACCGGTCACATCAGCACCCTAGCCACGCATGGCGCCCGGCGACGAACCCACCAGCCGGATGTAGAGCAGTTTGTCGTTCGCTTCGAGCGCGTCGACCTCGGGCGAACCGATCCGCCACATCCGCCCGTCGCGGACGACGGCGAGCACGATGTCCTTGAGATGCCGCGGGGATCCCCCGACCTCGCTGGGGTCGACATCGCGTTCGGTGATGGCGAACCCGGCTTCCGGGGTGAGCAGGTCCTCGATCATCTCGACAACGTTCGGCGTGGTCGTGGCGATGCCGAGCAGTCGCCCCGCCGTCTCCGACGAGATGACCACCGAGTCGGCACCGGACTGACGCAGCAGGTGGGTGTTCTCCGACTCGCGGATGGCGGCGACGATCTTCGCGCGCGGGGCGATCTCGCGGGCGCTGAGGGTCACGAGCACCGCGGTGTCGTCGCGGTTCGCGGCGACGATCACCGCCGACGCGTGCTGCACCCCGGCGAGCCGGAGCACATCGGACTTCGTCGCCGAACCCTGGACCGTCACGAGGCCCTGGCCGGCCGCGGACTCGAGAACCACCGGATCGGTGTCGACCACGACGATCTCGGACGGGGGTACCCCGTCGCCGAGCATCGCGTCGACTGCGGTACGGCCCTTGGTGCCGTAACCGATGACGACGGTGTGATTACGCACGCGGCGCCTCCAACGCTGGATCTTGAATGCTTGCCGGGAACTCTCGGTCAGTGCCGACAGAGTGGTACCGACGAGCACGATGAGGAAGAACACCCGGAGCGGGGTGATCAGCAAGATGTTGATCAGGCGCGCTTCGGGTGTGAACGGGGTGATGTCGCCGTAGCCGGTGGTCGAGAGCGAGACCGTGGCGTAGTAGACGCAGTCCAGCAGCGACAGTTCGTCGCCCTGGGCGTCGCGGTAGCCATCGCGATCGAGGTAGACCACGACGACCGCGAGGAACAGCGCCGCGAACGCGTAGCCGATGCGACGCGCGATCGCGAGTCCGGGACTCGTCTGTTCCTGGGGTACGCGCAGCACACCGACGAGCGCGAAGTCGGGGCGCTCGGTGAGCTGATCGGAGCGGCTGAACCGCGCACGCAACCTCCCGGGCATCGCGGTGTCCCACCTTCCTGCTGTCGGCCCCCACTGGTGGCCACCCTCGGTCGTCGCGGTACCGAACGAACTGCGCCCGATACCGGATCGCAGCGTACCGCCGCGCGCTAGTGTGGCACGCATGTCCACGAAAGCGTCGCAGCGCTCTGCGATCCGGCTGGCAGGTCTACTTCTCGGCGTGGGGGTCCTGCACTTCGTGCGACCGGAACCGTTCGACGGCATGGTGCCCCGCGCCCTGCCGGGTGATGCCCGCACCTACACCTACGCCTCGGGGGTCGCGGAGATCGCCGTCGCCGGCGCGCTCGCCGTGCCGCGCACCCGGCGCCTCGGCGGTTCCCTGGCCGCGGCGCTGTTCCTGGCGGTCTTCCCCGCCAACGTGCAGATGGCCGTGACGTGGCTGCGCAGCCCGAAGCTCTCCCCCGCCGCCAAGGCGGTGTCGCTCGCCCGGCTCCCGCTGCAGGTCCCGCTCGTCACCGAGGCACTGAAGGTCCGCCGCACATCCTCCCGCTGAGCTGACCATACGCGGTGAGTGAGGTCACAGCGAGCGGGTATGCGTCGGTATGGACACCGCACGTGGTCTGAAGGTGGTCGTCGTCGGCGCGACCGGAAATCTGGGAACCGGGATCGTCGAGGCGCTCGGACGCGAACCCGACGTCGCCGAGATCGCCGGCGTCGCGCGACGACCGACGGAATGGACGTCCCCCAAGGCGACCTTCACGGTCGCCGACACCACCACCGACGACTTCCGCCCCATCGTGCGGGGCGCGGACGCGGTGATCCACCTGTCCTGGCTGTTCCAACCCACGCACCGCCCGGAGGTGACCTGGGAGAACAATGTGCTCGGCGCGATCTCTGTCTTCGAGGCGGCTGCCGCGGAGAAGGTTCCCGCGCTGATCTACTCGTCGTCGGTCGCGGCCTATTCGCCCGGACGCTCGACGGATCGCGTCACCGAGGACTGGCCCACGCACGGGTGGCCGGGTGCCGCCTATCCCCGCGAGAAGTCGTATCTGGAACGTTTTCTCGACACCCTCGAACTGCGGGCGCCGGAGATGCGCATCGTACGGATGCGGCCCTACTTCCTCTTCAAGCGCGAATCGGCGACCTCACAGCGACGCCTGTTCGTCGGCCCCCTGCTCCCGGGAAACCTGCTGCGCAGCGGACTGCTCCCCGTGATGCCGCTGGTCGAGGATCTGCGTGCCCAGGTACTGCACACGAGCGACGTGGCCGACGCCTTCGTCCGTGCGACCGTCCGGCCCGTCCGCGGCGCGTTCAACCTCGCCACGGAACCGCCCGTGGACGGCGCGTTCCTGGCAGAGATGTTCTCCGCCAGGAAGATCCCCGTACCGCGTGCAGCACTCCGCAAGGCCGTGCGGGCGGCCTGGCACGCGCATCTCGTTCCGGCCTCCCCCGGCCTGCTCGATACCGTGCTGCAACTTCCATTGCTCGACAGCACGCGCGCCCGCACAGAACTGGGCTGGGAACCGCAGTATTCGCCGCCCGAGATCCTCGAGGAATTCCTGTCGGGACTGCGGGAGGGAGCCGGGATGCCCACCGCTCCCCTTGCACCCGATACCGCCGGACGCCGGGCACACGAAGTGGCCACCGGTATCGGGCAGCGCCCCTGAGGTTGCGTCACTCGCCGTCGGCACGCCCTCGCAGATTCCCCGCCTCGAGCACGAGGCGTTCGAGCATCGCCGCATTCGGCAGTTCCTCGGGCGCGACGGTGCGTCCGGTGCGGACGTAGTGGAAGGCCGCTCGGACCTTGTGCAGCGGCAGTTCGGCCGGTCGGCCGGTGAGCCGCTCGGTCCGCGCTGCCATCAACTGGGCCCAGGCGAGCCGGTAGGCGGCGAGCTGCACACCCACCGCGGCGAGCTTCTCGCCTTCCGGTTCGGCGCCGGTCTTCCAGTCGATGACCGTCCAACCGCCGTCCGGATCCTCGAAGACGGCGTCGATACGTCCGCGGATCACGGTGCCGCCCAGGGCCGTTTCGAACGGCACCTCGACCTCGACGGGGTTGCGCGACGCCCACTTCGACCGCAGGAATGCCTCCTGGAGCCGGTCGAAGTGCGAATCGTCGCCGTCCTCGTCGTCGGCACCGGGAAGCTCGTCGAGGTCGAGCAGGCGCGTCGCGCCGAATCTGCGCTCGAGCCACGCGTGGAAGGCGGTGCCGCGACGCGCGAGCGGATTGGGCCGGAACGGCAACGGACGACGCAGACGCGCGGCGAGGGCGTCGGGATCGGTGGCGAGATCGACGAGTTGGCTGACTGACAGCTGTGCGGGCAGCACCACCTCGGCGCTCTGCTCGGCGCGCTGTTCGCGTTCGGCCAGGAGCGCATCGACGTCGGTGGCCCACTCGTCGGGATCGTCGTCGTATTCGGTCGGGAGGTCGGTCCGGTCGAACTCGGCGAGGACCAGTGCCGCGCCGCGTTCGACCTCGGTGCGCCGGGCACCGAGCGGGTCGCGCGGCCACAGTGCGCTGCGCGGTGAGGCCGTGAGCGGGTTCTCCTCCTCCGGTTCGGGTTCCGGAGCCCAGTGGTCGATCGCACCGAGTTCGGGCCGGGCCGTGACGATCTCGTGCAGTTCCTCGAGGAACTGCGAGGGTCCCTTCGGTTCGGATCCGGTGTCTGCCCAGTGGTGGGCGGAGACGAACAGTGTTCGTTCGGTGCGGGTGAGAGCGACGTAGAACAGCCGACGGTCCTCGTCGAGCTTGCGGCGCTTGAGCGCGTCCTTGTGGGAGTCGATGGCCCGCTCGAGCATCTTGCGATCGGAGAGGTCGTCGAGCTCGAGCACGGGCACACCGTCGGTGCTGCCCGGATCGTCGGCGGGCAGCACCCGGTCGCCCCGCAAGTGCGGGGGAAGTTCGGTCGTCGAACCGAGCCAGGTCGCGGCGGCGGTGGAGGATGGGAAGACCCCGGCAGCGACATGTGGGACGGCGACGACCTCCCATTCGAGGCCTTTCGCGGAGTGGACGGTGAGAACCTGCACGCGGTCGGGGTCGACTTCCACCTCACCGGGCGCGAGCCCCTGCTCGATCTCCTCCGCCGCCGCGAGATAGGACAGCAAACCGGGCAGGGTCGCGTTGGTCCGCCCCGCGTAGGACGCGACGACCGAGGCGAAGGCGTCGAGATGCTCGCGGCCGGCGACACCGCGTCGGCGGCCCACGCGGGCCTCGGTCTCGATGCCGATACCGAGCACACGCTCGACCTCGGCGACGAGTTCGGTGAGCGGCTGGCCGAGCCGCTCGCGCAGGGAGGTCAGCTCGCGACCGAGCGCGACGATGCGCGCGTAGCCGAACTTCGAATAGCGGCTGCTGTCGCCGGGATCGGAGATCGCATCAGCGAGACCGGCCTGGTCGGCATATTCACCGGGCAGCGCCGAATCGAGGGCGTCCTCGAGCGCGTCGGGATCGGTCACCGCACCGGCGACACCCCAGCGTCCCGCGATGGCCAGTTCCTGGGCGCGCTCCCACAGTGCCTTCAGGTCGGCGGCACCGAGCTGCCAGCGGGCGCCGGTGAGCACCCGCACAGCTGCGCTCCCGGCCAGCGGATCCGCCGCCAGGCGCAGCATCGCGAGCACGTCGGCGACTTCGGGCGTGTGCAGCAACCCGCCGATGCCGACGACCTCGACCGGAAGGTCGCGGGCGCGCAGCGCCTCGGCGATCGGAGCGGCGTCGGCGTTGCGTCGGACGAGGACCGCAGCGGTCGGCGGTGTGCGTCCGGCCTCGCGGGCGGCGGCGTACTCGTCGGCGATCCGGTCGGCGACCCAGTCGCGTTCCACCGCGACGTCGGAGTGCAACGCGAGGCGGACGTCGCCGGCGGCCGCGTCGGGGCGGGGACGCAACCGGCTGACCGACACCCCGCGATCGCGCAGAGGTTCGGACGAGACGTTCGCCAGTTCGAGGGCCTGCGGCGGATTGCGCCAGCTGGTGAGCAGTTCGCGGGTGGGTGCCGGCTCGCCGTCGGCCGCCGGGAAGTCGGTCGCGAACCGCGGCAGGTTGGCGGCCGACGCGCCGCGCCAGCCGTAGATGGACTGCATGGGATCGCCGACCGCGGTGACCGCGAGACCGGGATCGGCGCCACCGCCGAACAGGGCGGCGAGCAACACGCGCTGGGCGTGTCCGGTGTCCTGGTACTCGTCGAGCAGCACAGCCCGGAATCGTTCCCGCTCCCCGGCTCCCACCTCGCGGTGATCGCGGGCGACCCGCGCGGCGAGCGACATCTGGCTCCCGAAGTCGAGAGCACCTTCGCGGCGCAGTGTCTCGGACAGCCGTTCGACGAGCGGAAGCAACTGCAACCGCGCGTGCTGGGTTTCGAGGTAGCCGAGCAGCGTCTTCGACGGTGCTCCGCGCTGCCCCGGGCCGGGCGGGAGGGTGTGCACCAGCTGTTCGAGTTCGACGTGGGCGTCGCGCAGCAGATCCGGCTCGACGAGGTGCTCGGAGAGCTGGCCGGACAGGGCGAGAACGGCCTCGGTCACCGATGCGGGATTGCGGTCGGTGTCGAGTTCGCCGTCCCACGAGCTCACCACGCGGTGCGCGACCTGCCACAGCTCGGTCTCGGACAGCAGCGTCGCCGACGGTTCGATGGGCAGCAGCAGACCGTGCTCGGTGAGCAGGCGACCGGCGTATGCGTGGTATGTGCTCACCTCCGGTTCGCTGCCGAGGATCCGTGCGCGCAACCCGCCGCTCGGATCGAGGTCGCGCAGGAGCGCCGATCCGGCGAGCTTGGCCAGGCGCGCCCGGATGCGGGCCGTGAGCTGCTGCGCGGCCTTACGCGTGAAGGTCAGGCCCAGCACCTGCTCGGGTTCGACGAGACCGTTGGCGACGAGCCACACCACCCGCGCGGCCATCGTCTCGGTCTTGCCGGCACCGGCCCCGGCGACGACCAGCATCGGGCCGGGCGGGGCCTCGATGACGGCGGCCTGCTCGGTCGTCGGCGGTAACTGTCCCAGTGCCTCCGCCAGGCGCTTCGCGCTCACCCGTGGTGCACTCATTCCCCTGTCACCTGCCTGCCTTCGTCGTGTGCCGGGCAGCTCGACAGCACCGGGCAGTGCCGGCACCCGTCGTTGACCCTCGCAACGAAGCGGGGGCCACGGGTCGCGGCCGCCGCGTCGTGGATGATCTCCCGCCACTGCGCGAGACCGTCCTCGTCGAGGGGCGGTTGCACGCGCTGCGTCGCGCCTTCCTTGTTGTGCGGCTTCGCCACGAAGACCAGGCGCGCGCCACCGGGCTCCGATGCCGGTTCGCCCTCGATCGCGCCGGCCGCCGCGGCCACCTGGTAGGCGGCGAGCTGGGCATGATCGCGCGCGGCGTCCTTCGACACCGGGTTCTTCGCGGTCTTGACGTCGATGACGACCGGGCGGCCCTCGGCGTCGCGTTCGAGCCGGTCGATGCGACCACGGAGCCGCACGCGGGGCTTGTCGTCGGAATCGGGTTCGAGGATGCCGTCGACCTTGATCTCGACGCCGATCTCGGTGAGCTCTCCGCGTGTGCCCTGCAGCCACGTCGAGAAGGTGTCGAGCATGCGGCGGGTGCGTTCGAGCTCGCGGCGGGCATACCATTCGGCACCCAGATCGACCGAGTCCCATGCCTTCTCGAGGGCCTGGTCGATGCGGTCGGGAGGGATCCGCCCGGCGAGCGCCTGGACGAGGGTATGTACCAGCGTGCCGGTGACGGCATGGCTGTTCTCGCCGTCGGAACCGCCGTGGCGCTCGAACATCCACCGCAGCGGACACGTCGTGAGCTGTTCGACCGTGGACGGCGACAATCGCACCGCGTCGTCGTCGGGATCCCACAGCGGGTCGGCGGTGCTGGGATCGGCCGTGCCGTACCAGTCGTCGGGGTGGGCGCCGCGCACCCCGGCGCGCGCGAGCCGCGCGAGTTGCTGGGCGGCTCGCTGCTGTCGTTCGGGTTCGGTCTCGGCGATCTCGGGATCGCAGACCACGCTGCGCAGTTCGGCGACGAGGGCGGGCAGGGCCAGCACGCGGGTGCGGACCTCGTCGGGCACCGGTTCGGCCAGGAGGTCGTCGGACGCGTCGAGGTCGTCGGTGCCGACACCGCGCAGTTCGTCGACGAAACGGGACCGGACCAGTTCGCTGTCGCCGCTCACCGAATCGACGGCGGTCACCAGAAGGTGGGTGCGGGCGCGACTGCACGCCACCAGGAACAGGCGCCGCTCCTCGGCGAGCAGCGGTGCGGTGCGGGAGAGCCGCGCACCGGCCTCGTCGCCGCCGTCGGCACCGGAGACCGCGTCGATCAGGGCCTCGATGCCGAGCAGGGTGCCGCGGGCGCGCAGGCTCGGCCACAGCCCTTCCTGGACACCGGCGACCACCACGACGTCCCATTCGCGACCGGCGGCGGAGTGCGCGCTGACGACCGTGACCGCTTCGGATTCGGCGGCGACACGGGTGCGAGCCGTCGCAGGGATCTCCTGCTCGGTGAGATAGTCGACGAACCCGGCGATGTGTGCGCGGGGCAGACGGTCGACGTAGTCGGCGGCGGCGTCGAACAGAGCCACGACGCCGTCGAGATCGCGGTCGGCCTGCGCCCCGATCGGCCCACCCCAGGCCGACGCGGCGGCCCATCGCCGTTCGAGTCCGGTGGCCTGCCATGCCTCCCACAGCACGTCCTCGAGACCGCCCCCGCGCAGCGCCGCCGAGCGGGCCTTGCGCAGCACACCGAGCACCTTCCTCAGCGGTGCCGCCTCGACGTCGGTCAGCCCGCGGATCAGATGCGAGTTCCCGGCGGTGTCGTCGCCCTCGGTGAGCAGGATGCGCAGCAGTTCGGCGGAGTCGCGGTCGTTGCCCGATGCTAGCTCGACCCGCCGCAGACCACGCCGCAGTCTCCGCAGCGCGACCGGTTCGGCACCGCCGATGGGCCCGGACAGCAGGGCAAGTGCTTCGTCCCCGCCGAAGCCACTGTCGGATACCGCGCGCAGCACGAGCAGCAGTCCCGCGACGCTGTGCTGGCGGGCCAGCGGGAGTTCGGAGGCGGCGGTCGTCATCGGGACGCCCGCCGCGAGCAGCGCGCGACGCAGCGGCGCGAGTACCCGCGGCACGGACCGGACAACGATCGCCATGCGCGACCACGGCACACCGTCGACGAGATGGGACCGGCGCAGGGTGTCGGCGACCAGTGCCGCCTCCTTGGCCTGCGACGAGCACACCGCCACGCGGACCTGCCCCGGATCGCCCTCCTCGACGCGGTGCCCGGCCATACCCCGGTGCGGCGGCAGGCCCGGCAGTCTGCGGGTGATCCCGTCGGCGAGGGACGCCACCTCGGGAGCGGCGCGATGGTTGACACCCAACACGATGCGGCGCGATCCGTCGGCCTCGCCGAGGCTCTCGAGGAAGGAGGTGTCGGCGCCGCGGAAGCCGAAGACGGCCTGATCGGGGTCGCCGGCGATCGTGCTCGTGCGGGTGCCGGTACCGATCACGCGGACCAGGTCGGCGGCCTGCGGATCGAGATGCTGGGCGTCGTCGACGAGCAGGTGGCGGATGCGGCCGCGCTCGGCGGCCAGCAGATCGGGATCGGTCGCGAACGCCGCGAGCGCCGCGCCGACGAGTTCGGCCGCGTCGAGTGCCGGAGCGGTGGCCTCCGGAGCTTCGAGACCGACGGCACCGCGAAGCAGCATCACCTGCTCGTAGCGCTCCGCGAAACGCCCGGCCGCGACCCATTCGGGCCGATTGCGGCGCTCCCCGAGCGCGACCAGATCCTCCGGGCCGAGACCGCGCTCGTTGGCGCGCAACATCAGGTCGCGCAGTTCGACGGCGAAGCCCGTCATGCCCAGTGCCGGACGCAACCGCTCGGGCCACATCCCGGCGCCGTCATCGATGTCGCCGCGCAGCAGTTCGCGCAGCACGGCGTCCTGTTCGGCGCCGGTGATCAGACGGGGCGGCGGATTGCCGTGCGCCGAGGCCTGCAACCGCAGCACCGCGAAGGCGTAGGAGTGGACGGTACGGACGAGCGGCTCGCGTGTGGCGCGGGGCACTGCCCCGTCGCCGAGCGCGATCAGACCGGCCGTGATCGCCTCGCGCACGGCGGTGGCGGCCCGCCGCGAATGCGTGAGGATGAGCACCGACTCGGGATCGGCGCCGGAGGCGATGCGGTGGACCGCGAGGTCGACCAGCAGGGACGTCTTGCCCGTGCCGGGACCGCCGAGGACCTGCCACGGCCGCCAGCGGAGGGAGGGCGGGGCGTCGTCGAACAGCACGCGCACGTCGTCGGGCCACTCGCGGGCCACCGGCGTCTCGGCGGACCTGCGCACGAGGCGCGCGGCCGGGCGGCGGACGCGATCGGGGATCTGCGGTTCGGACATGCGCGAGACGGTGGCGGGCAGGTCGGTGACCTGCGCCCGTGGTGGGTGCAGGTCGGGGATGCCGGTATCGACGTCGAGCATGACCCCATCCCACCAGACGGGTACGACAGCGTCCGGGGCACACCGCGGAGTCACGACTGGGATAGTGGTCGGCGTGAGTGCCACGGATCTTCTGCACACCCATCTGTTCGGCCCCGTCGACGGACCGGAGGTCCTCGCCCTGCACGGACTCACCGGTCACGGCCGACGCTGGCGGAACCTCGGCGAACGACACCTGCCCCACCTGCGGTTCGTCGCTCCGGACCTCCGGGGTCACGGCCGGTCGCCGTGGACTCCCCCGTGGTCGTTCGAGGCGCACATCGCCGACCTGAAGGCCGTGCTGGACGCACACACCACCGGTCCCGTCACCGTGGTGGGCCACTCCTTCGGTGGTGCCCTCGCGCTGCATCTCGCCGCCGCGGTGCCCGACAGGGTGCGGGCGCTGGTACTCCTCGATCCGGCGATCGGCCTCCCGGCCGACCGGATGCTCGAGATCGCCGACCTCACCCTCCACAACCCCGACTACACGGACGAGGCGGAGGCGCGGGCCGAGAAGGTCCACGGCGACTGGGGCGAGGTGGCCCCCGAGTTGCTCGACGAAGAGATCGCCGAGCACCTCGTCGAACTCGACTCGGGGCGTGTCAACTGGCGGATCTGCGTACCTGCGCTGGTGACCTCGTGGGGGGAGCTGGCCCGCGGACCCGTCCTGCCGCCGGCCGGTATCCCGACGATCTTCGTGCAGGCCGGGAAGGTGCAACCCCCGTACACCACGTCAAATTTCCGTCGCGACCTGGCGGAACGACTCGGCGACGACCTGACCCTGCTCGAGTTCGACTGCGACCACATGATCGACCAGGCGCGTCCCGCCGAGACCGCCGAACTCGTGGCCCGGATGGTGTAGCGGGTGGTCACCACGGACGAGCAGATCGAGCGGGTCCGCGAACTCGTGGCCTCCGTGCCCGCAGGCCGGGTCGCGACCTACGGCGACATCGCCGGTGCCGCGGGCCTGTCGAGTGCACGCACCGTCGGATGGATCATGCGGACCGATTCCGCCGACCTGCCGTGGCACCGCGTGGTCCCGGCGTCCGGGCGACCGGCCTCGCACCTCGCGCGCCGGCAACTCGCGCGTCTCGAACTCGAGGGCGTCCCGATCTCCGGCGACCGGATCGATCTCACCCGTGCTCGACACCGGTTCCCGCCGGGCTCAGGCGAGCACGGCGGCGAGCCACGCGCAGACGACGAGTAGGTCCGGTCCCCGCGCCCACTGCCGGAGCAGATCGACCGGAATCTGCCCGACGGCCGTCTCGAGGATCAGACCGTCGTACCCGATCGGAGGTCGCGTGCGCATCCGATAGGCGGCCGCGCACCCACCGACGATGACGATCACGACGCTCGCCACCGACGCACTCCCGGCGAATCCCGTCACGGCACCGGCGACGACCGCGGCCGACCCCGGGACGGCCGAGAGTGCGCGACGCAGATACGTGTCGCTCGTACCGAGCAGGACGGCGAAATCGGGATCGCGGCTCACGTCGCGCAGACCCGCACCGAGGATCGTCGCCACGGTGAAGACGGCGACGAGCTGCACCACGACAGCGGCGGGCGGCGATACGACCGACATCAGCACCACGACGCCGAGCAGCGCCACGCACGCGACGAGCACGGGTGTGGGCCTACGGACATGGCGGAGCAGATCGGAACGGACGAGTGCCGCGATCCGGCGGCGCGGCAGGGCCCGCGAGCGGCGGGATCCGATGCGCAACCAGGCCTTCCGTTCGACCACGCCTGTCAGCAGCGAAGGATCGAGTGCCGTGAACGACGCCGACACACCGACCGCGGTGTCCGATCCCACCCTCCACTCCGGTGCAGCGATCCTGTCGCATCGACGCAACGCCGAGACCGCCGGTGCCGCAACGGCGATCCACGCCCCCACCACGAACAACGGTCCCGGCGGTGGCACCGCGACGCCGACGGCGGCGACCGTCACCACGCCCGGAACGGCGACGAGGCACGGCCCGACCACGACCCGCACGACCGCGGGCACGAGTACCCGGCACTGCACGAGCATCGGAAGGGCGACGGCACCGACACCGAGAGCGGCAGCGAGACATGTGAACGCGACGCGCCCCTCCGGGGTGGTCACGAACGTCGCGAACCGTCCCGCGAGAGCACCCGCGATTGCACCGCAGATCAGGAGCGCCGCGACTCTCGGGCGGAGTGCCGCACCGCGATCCACCGGTGTGGACAGCAGCCAGAACTCCGTCTCGGTACCGCACGTCACCGGACCTGCGGCCCGGGTGGACGCCGTCCCCGCAGCGACCGCGATCGCGACGACGGCCCATCCCCACGCCGAGGTGCACCCCGAATCGCGCACGATCGGGTCCCCGCACGCGAAGGTCGTCGCCGGAAGGGAGAACAACCACCACGCCAGGCCCCCGCCGACATACAAGCCGAGGACGACCAGCACAGCGAGGGCCGGACGATCCACCAGCGGCGCGCGCCGGCGCTCGAAGGCGTGACGGAGCGCGCGGAGGTCGCGCGCGCCGGGGACGGTTCCGGTCAGCTCCATCGGTCCGCCTCCACCACCTGGTCGGCGACCGCGTCCACCAGCGCGACATCGTGCGAGACCATCAGCACGGTGCCGCCCGCGCGCTTCTCGGCTTCCAGTGTGGACGCCAGCCACCGGCGACCGGCGTCGTCGAGATGCTGTTCGGGTTCGTCGAGGACGAGCAACCGCCGGGGCCGTACCAGCGCGGAGGCCAGCGCGAGCCGGCGGCGTTGCCCGCTCGAGAAGGTCAGCGGCAGTCGATCGGCCGACGCGGCGAGACCGACCTCCTCGAGGACCTGTGTCGCCGCGTCGAACGGGTCGGTCACGCCGTGACCGGTGGCGACGAGTTGCAGGTGTTCGTGCGCGGTGAGATGCGCGAATGTCGCCACGTCGCCGAGGACTGCGGCGACCTGCCGTCGCAGCGTCGGCGAGCTCTCGTCGACGGGGACGCCGTGGATCTCGACAACGCCCTCGTCGAGTCGGTCGACGCCGACGACGCATCCGAGCAGGGTGGACTTGCCGGTGCCGTTCGCGCCGATCACGGCGCAACATCGGCCGGGGGCGACGTCGACGTTCACCCCGGTGAAGACGGTCAGGTCACCGAACGAGCGGTGGGCGTTGCGGACGGACACGGCGGGTGTGCCGTGCGGATAGGGATCGAACATGGAAAATCTCCCGGTGTTCCTCGTCGGACGGAGTGTCGAGGGCGAGGACGGAACCGGGTGAGCGCGGACGTGGCCGTCCGGCGGTGTCGGGGTGGGAGTGGCGGCGGAACCCGCCGCGCAGACGTCGTTCCTCGGAGGTCGGGCCCCGGATGCTGCGACCGAATGCGAACAGCGGATCCTCCGCGGCGGCGACGAACGCGAGTGCTGCGACGACCACCACCAGCAGGCCGAGGAGCAATCCGGCGGTGTCGCCGGTGGAGACCGCGGTGACCGGAACGACCGCGGCGACGAGCCAGGACGTGAGGACGACGAACACCGCCGCGCCGTTCCGCCAGCCGAAGAACATACCCGGCAGTCTATCCGCGACACGGCAGTGCGATCGGTGCCGGACACGGCAGTGCGATCGGTTACAGCACAGCGAGTACAGACGATCACGAGCGCGGCGGATGAGGCAGCATGAAGACATGAGCACGCTCACCCACGTCGAAGCCGTGATCGTCGCGGGAGGCCGCGCGACCCGCATGGGAGGCGTCGACAAGCCCGCTCTGACCGTCGGCGGCCGCAGGATGCTCGACACCGCCCTGGGCGCGGTCGAGGGGTGCGCGCGGGTGACGGTGGTGGGTCCGCACCGCGACGATCTCGACCTCCACGTGCTGCAGATCCAGGAGACACCGCCCGGCGCGGGTCCGGTCGCGGCGCTGGCAGCGGCGGATCCGGTCGCCGATCTCGTGGTCACTCTCGCCGCCGACCTTCCGTTCGTCACACCGACGACGGTTGCGGCCCTGTTGGAGGCCCTGAACGAGGATGCGACGGCCGAGGCCGCCTTCGCGGTGGACGACACCGGCCGGGTGCAGTTCCTGCTCGCCGCGTGGCGGACACCGGCGCTGGCCGCGCGTCTGGACTCTCTCGGTGGAGACGTCGCGAACCGGCCCATGAAGGCGTTGTTGCCCGAGCGGTACGTCACCGTCTCGGTGTCCGAGGCGACCGACTGCGACACCCCTGCCGATCTGGAGGCGGCGCGCGCCGGATCCGCGACCGCCCGTGTGGCCGCCGATCCGGACCGGGCGCGGAGAATCCTACGGGAAGCGTTGTCGCCGTTGCCTTCCCGCACCGTTCTGGTCGAGGAGGCGCGGGGCGCCACATTGGCGGCTCCGCTCGTCGCGGTGGAGGCGTTGCCTCGCGTCCGCACCTCGGCGATGGACGGTTACGCGGTGGCGGGCGACGGACCGTGGTTGTTGCGCAACGAGATCCGCTACGCGGGCGACGGAGGCTCGCTCACGCTCGGCGACGGGGAAGCGGCCCGGATTGCGACGGGCGCCCACCTGCCGGCCGGCGCGACCGCCGTCGTGCGCGACGAGTTCGTCCGCGTGGAAGGCGGTCTCGTCAGTCGCCTGCCCGATGCGCCCGTGCGCGACGATGCGCGGCGCCGCGGGGAGGACTGGGAGTCGGGGACGGTCCTCGCCGAGGCCGGCACCGCCGTGAGCCCGGCGGTCGTCTCCGCGGCCGCCAGCGGTGAGGTCACCGAACTCCGGGTGCGAGGTCCTCTACGGGTACATATAGTGCTCACCGGCGACGAGATCCGACGCACCGGCCCTCTGCGCGAGGGGCAGACGCGCGACTCGCTGGGTCCGGTACTCCCGGACTTCGTCCGCTGGTGCGGCGCCACGGTGGTCGGTGAAGGGCATCTCCGCGACACCGCCGACGGATTCGATGCGTTGTTCACGGGCACCGATGCCGATGCGATCGTCATCGTGGGCGCGACGGGCGGTGGCGCCGCCGATCAGTTGCGCGGTGCGCTGGCGCGGGCCGGCGCGCAGGTGGTCGTCGAACGGGTGCGGTGCAAGCCCGGCGGATCACAGGTCGCGGCGACGCTGCCGGACGGCCGTGCCGTGCTGGGACTGCCCGGGAATCCGGTGGCGGCGGTGTCGACGCTGCTGGTGCTGCTGCCTGCGATCGTCGACGGCCGCACCCTCCGCACCCCGGCGACTCCTGTGACCGCTCCGCTGGCGAACGCCTCGGAGGTCGTCGGCGACATCACGCGGTTGCTCCCCGCCCGCCAGGACGTGCAGGGACGATGGTTGTGCGACAACACGATTCGTACCGCGCATCTCGCCGGCCTCGTCGGGCGCAGCGCGATCGCCGTGGTGCCACCGGGAGCGGTGGACGGCGACCGCGTCGAATTGCTGCCGCTCCCCCGCTGATTCAGGCGCGGTGGCGAGCCGCTCCCACGGGAGCGAGGCGCAACGCATCGACTGCGGAGCGGTAGCGCCGGGCCACGAGGTCGACGACGGGTTCGGCGACACCGATCGGCGCAGCGACGCCGTCGGCGCCGACCTCCGCCAGGCGGTGGTGGAACAGACCGTCGGCGAGAAGATACGACGCGACGAACACCCGGTGTGCGCCGCCGGCGCGGACCTCGTCCACGACGGTCGCGACCCGCGGTTCTCCGGTGGCGATCCATCCGACGCGCACCGGGGTCTGC
The DNA here is from genome assembly GCF_001886355.1 of Rhodococcus sp. 2G. Classification (NCBI taxonomy): domain Bacteria; kingdom Bacillati; phylum Actinomycetota; class Actinomycetes; order Mycobacteriales; family Nocardiaceae; genus Rhodococcus; species Rhodococcus sp. 2G. Next base: position 2,697,089 of record NZ_CP018063.1, read on the forward strand.
ACGAGCGACGAGACCATGCGGGCCGTCACGTGGACGTCGTGGCGGGCGCGAGGGTCGGACGAGCCGGCGGCCGCGAGAACGACGTCGTCGCCTTCGACCCAGCCGGCCTGCCGCAACCGCTCGACGAGGACACGGGCGAGAGCAGGATCGGGACCGAGCGCGGGGGTGATCGTCACCGCGTCGTTCCCGCCGGCCGCGACCTCGCGCGGAACGTCGGTGTGCACGTGATAGCCGGAGGCGAGGAAGGCGGGGACGAGCACGGTCGGACGGCCGGTGTCGCGCAGGACCTCCGAGGGCGACGGTCCGAGGACATCGACGAAGGCGACACGGGTGGGACCTACGCGGGAGGAGACGGCATCGGCGAGCGCCGCGATCATGTCGACACCGCGCGGATTGCGGGTGCCGTGCGCGACGAGCAGGAGCGCCGGGTCGGCGTGTGTACCGGTCATGGATGCATTCCTTCCGGGTCGACGGCGAGGCGGTAGCCGCGCTTGACGACGGTCTGCACGATCGCCGGTGCGCCGAGAGCCGAGCGCACCCGGGCGACCGCGGTTTCGACGGCGTGAGTGTCGCCGCCACCGCCGGGCAGGGCCGCGAGGAGTTCCTCGCGGGAGACGACGAGACCGGCGCGCGCGACGAGTGTGCGCATCAGGGCCATCCCGGTAGGGGGAAGGCACCGCACGGTGCCGTCGACGATCACGCAGCGCCCTCGCGGGCTGAGGACGTGACCGCCGGCCTCGATGCGCACAGCCCGCCGGGGCAGTTCCTCGGCGATGTGCCGGGCCAGCGAACCCAGCCGGGATCGGGTGGGCATGCTGACGGGTACGTCGAGTTCGGTGAGCGGTGCCGCGGTGACGGGACCGACGCACACCGCGGTGACGCCGGTCCGCAGCGACCGGAGCATCGGCTCGAGCCAGCCGGTCTCCTTGGCCCGCATGAGCATCGACGCGACGGCCGGTGCACTGGTGAAGCTCACGGCGTCGAGTCCGCGTTCGACGATCTGCTCGATCATCCGGTCGAGCGCGGTGAGATCCTCGGGGGCCGTCCATCGGTAGACCGGGACGGGCACGACGTCGGCGCCCGCAGCGCGCAGCGCATCGCACACGTCGGTCCCAGGCTCCCATTCGGTGCGCTCGCCGTGCAACTGCACCGCGATGCGGCGGCCGGCGACCCCCTCCTTCAGCAGAAGTTCGAGCACCTCGGCGGACGATTCCGAGGAAGGAGACCACTCCTCGCGGAGTTCGGCGGCCCGGATCGCGCCCGTGACCTTCGGGCCACGGGCGAGGATCCGGCTCGAGCCGAGTGCCTGCGCGAGGTCGTCGGCGAGTCCCCAGCCCTCCGCTGCACCCATCCACCCGCGGAATCCGATCGCCGTGGTGGCGATCGTGATGTCCGGGGGCTGCGCGACGATGCAGCGGGTGACGCGCTCGAGCTCGTCGTCGTCGGACAGCGGGATGATGCGGATGGCGGGGGCGTGCACGACCTCGGCCCCACGCCTGGTGAGGAGCGTGGCGAACTCGTCGGCACGCCGAGCTGCCGTCACGCCGATGGTGAATCCCCGCAACGGCGCGTTGTCGTCGCTCACGAACCCTCTCCGGTCGGCCCCTCGTGCCGCTGGTCACGGGGGACGAGGCTGTGGATCTGGACGACTCCCGCCCATACGCGCACCTCGTAGACGGGCAGACGCACCGACGGATCGTCGAGGTACCGGCCGTCGTCGAGGGAGAAGACCTGCTTGAGCAGCGGCGACGCCACGGTGGGCTCTCCGCCCCGGTCGCCCACGATGCCGCGGGACATCACCGCGGCGCGGCCGAACGGATCGAAGTTGCTTACTGCGCGCAGCGTTCCGTCGTCGAGCAGGAACAGGGCCACCTGCTCGCCGCCGCGCAGCAGCACGGCCACGCCGCGGCCCGGAATGAGATGGCTGAGTGGACAGGCCGAGGTCCATTCCAGTCGCCCGTCGAACACGCTGTCGCGCGTCGATCCCCCTACGGTGTGCGTCTCGATGACGGTCATCGCTGTCCTCCTTGAAACTGCTGTCCTGAAGTGTGGGTGCCGGGTGTTTCGAGCGCGTTACCCGCTCGTTCCCTCGGGGTAAGCGGTCGTCACGCCCCGGTTCCGGGTCCGATGCCCGGCATACCCACGAGGACGGGGACCTTGCGGGGGCCGCTGTCGTCGAAGCGGACCGTGGGGTCGGGCTGCTCGGGCGCGTTGACGAACGAGACGAACCGCGCCAGCTTCTCCGGATCCTCGAGGACACCGGCCCACTCGTCCTTGTAGCCCTCGACATGCTTGGCCATCGCGGCCTCGAGATCATCGGCGATGCCGAGGACATCGTCGCACACGACCTCCTCGAGGTGCGCGAGACCGCCCTCGAGTGCGTCGAGCCACGGCGCGGTGCGCTGGAGCCGGTCGGCGGTGCGGATGTAGAACATCAGGAACCGGTCGATGTAGCGGACGAGGGTCTCGTCGTCGAGACCACCGGCGAGGAGCTGTGCGTGCTTGGGCGACTGGCCGCCGTTGCCGCACACGTACAGGTTCCAGCCGTTCTCCGTCGCGATGACACCGACGTCCTTGCCGCGTGCCTCGGCGCATTCACGGGCGCAACCCGACACACCCATCTTGAGCTTGTGGGGCGATCGCAGTCCGCGGTAACGCAATTCGAGGGCGACGGCCATCCCGACCGAGTCCTGCACGCCGTAGCGGCACCAGGTGGAGCCGACACAGCTCTTGACGGTGCGCAGCGACTTGCCGTACGCCTGGCCGGATTCCATGCCGGCGTCGACGAGACGCTTCCAGATCTGCGGGAGCTGTTCGACGCGGGCACCGAACAGGTCGACGCGCTGACCGCCGGTCATCTTCACGTAGAGACCGAAATCGCGTGCCACCTCACCGATCACGATGAGCTGCTCGGGGGTGCACTCGCCACCGGGCATGCGCGGCACGACCGAGTAGGTGCCGTTCTTCTGGATGTTGGCGAGGAAGTGGTCGTTCGTGTCCTGCAGACCTGCCTGCTTCGGGTGCAGGATGTGGTCGGAGTCGGTGGACGCGAGGATCGAGGCGACCACCGGCTTGCAGATGTCGCAGCCGTGTCCGGTTCCGTACTGCGCGATGAGCGCGGAGAAGGTGCGGATGCCGGTGGCCTGGACGATCTCGAACAGTTCGGCGCGCGACTGCTCGAAGTGCTCGCACAGGGCCTTCGACATCTGCACACCCGACTGGGCGAGCAGTTGCTTGATGCTCGGGAGGCAGCCGCCGCAGGTGGTGCCCGCACTCGTGCACGACTTGATCTGCGCGATGTCGCAGGCGCCCTCGGAGATCGCGCCGCAGATCGCGCCCTTGGTGACACCGTTGCACGAGCACACCTCGGCGTCGTCGGGCAGCGCGCCGGCGCCCGGCTTCTCCCCCACCGGGGAGATCAGCGTGGCCGGATCACCCGGCAGTTCGCGGCCCACCAGCGGTCGCAGCGTGCCGTAGGCGGAGGCGTCGCCGACGAGGATGCCACCGAGCAGGGTCTTCGCGTCGTCGGAGACGACGAGCTTGGCGTAGGTGCCCTTCGCGGAGTCGGACAGCACGACCTCGAGGGCGCCGGGCGTCGTCGCGTGGGCGTCGCCGAAGCTCGCGACATCCACGCCGAGCAGTTTGAGCTTCGTCGACAGGTCGGCGCCGGGGAACTCGGCGGTGCCGCCGACGAGCCGGTCGGCGACGACCTCGGCGGTGCTGTAGCCGGGGGCTACGAGTCCGTAGCAGGTGCCCTCGACGGCCGCGCATTCACCGATCGCGTAGACGGCCTCGTCCGAGGTGCTCCGACAGGTGCGGTCCGTGAGCACACCGCCGCGGCCGCCGAGTTCGAGTCCGGCCTCGCGGGCGAGTTCGTCCTGGGGACGGATGCCGGCGGAGAAGATCACGAGCCCGGCCGCGAGGACGGAGCCGTCGGACAGGGTCACCTGGAGCGCCTCAGGTCCGGCCTCGATCTTCTCGGTGCCCACACCGGTGTGGGTGACGAGGCCGAGGTCGGTGACGAGACGGTCGAGGACACGGCCGCCGCCCTCGTCGACCTGGGCGGGCATGAGCCGGTTGTTGTACTCGACGACGTGCGGGGTCACGCCCAGCAGGCGCAGCGCGTTGGCGGCCTCGAGTCCGAGCAGGCCACCACCGATGACGATGCCGGCGAGGCCGGCGGCCTTGGCGCGTTCGGCGGCGGCGCGGATGCCGTCGAGATCGTCGAGCGTGCGGTAGACGAAGCAGCCGGGCAGGTCGTGGCCGGGCACGGGGGGCACGAAGGGGTACGAGCCGGTCGCGAGGACGAGGCTGTCGTAGGGCAGAACGTCGCCGCCGGCGGTGGTGACGGTGCGGGCCGCGCGGTCGATTCCCACGGCGCGGGTGCCGACACGCAGGTCGACGAGGTCGTCTGCTGCGTAGTCGTTTCCGGCGAGGGCGAGTTCCTTGCGGTCCCAGGCTCCGACGTAGGACGACAGTCCCACGCGGTCGTAGGCGGCGTCGGCCTCCTCGCCGAGCACGGTCACCGACCAGCTGTTCTGCTCGTCGCGGACGCGAAGGGCTTCGACGAAGCGGTGGGCGACCATTCCGTGTCCGACGACGACGACGTTCTTGCGGCTCATGATGTTCTCTTTCTTCGTGCCGGGGATCGGTCAGACTGCGACGCGGGCCGGGGCGGGAGCCTCGGTGGACGGCTCGCTCGTGGGGGTGGTGTTCGGGCGGCGGAGGAAGACGAACCAGGTGACCGCGATGCACACGAGGTAGAAGATCGCGAAGACCCAGAAGGCCATCGTCGCGGACTGCGCCTCGCCGCCGTAGGAGGCGCGGAAGACGAGGTTGATGCCCACGCCGCCGAGTCCGCCGATGGCACCGGCGAAGCCGATGAGGGCACCGGACATGCTCCGCGACCAGGCGGCCTTCTCGTCGCGATCCAGTTCGTCGAGATCCTGCGCACGGGCCTCGAAGATGGACGGGATCATCTTGTAGACCGAGCCGTTGCCGAGCCCGGAGAGCAGGAACAGGGCGATGAAGCCGAGCACCATGGCGGTCAGCACACCGCCGGTCGCGGCGCCGGTGGTGCGGTCGTCGAGGGTGCCGGCGACGATGAGCACCGCGGCGGCCAGGGCCATCGCGACGAAGGTGTAGAGGGTGATCTTCCCGCCGCCGATGCGGTCGGCGAGCTTTCCGCCGAGCGGGCGCGAGATGGATCCGAGGAGCGGGCCGATGAAGGCGATCTGCGCGGCGTGCAGTGCGGCCTGGGCGGGGGTGTCGCCGCCGGCGAGGAAGTTGATCTGCAGGACCTGACCGAAGGCGAAGCTGAAGCCGATGAACGAACCGAAGGTGCCGATGTAGAGGAAGGAGATGATCCACGAGTCGCGGAACTTCAGCGCGGCGCCCATGGCCCGCAGGTCGGCCTTCTGATCACGGAGGTTGTCCATGAACAGGGCGGCGCCGAGCGCGGCGACGGCGCACAGGACCAGGTAGACCGCGCACACGATCCAGGGCTCGGTGTTGCCGACGGTGGCGATGACGAGCAGGCCGATCAGCTGGACCGCCGGGACACCGATGTTCCCGCCGCCGGCGTTGAGTCCGAGGGCCCAGCCCTTCAGTCGCTGGGGGTAGAAGGCGTTGATGTTGGTCATCGACGAGGCGAAGTTGCCGCCGCCGACACCGGCAAGTGCCGCGACCAGCATGAACGTCGTGTAGGAGTGACCCGGGTTCAGCATCAGGTACAGCGCCCCGATGGTGGGGATCAGCAGTACGAGGGCACTGAAGATGGTCCAGTTGCGGCCACCGAAGCGGGCGGTGGCGACGGTGTAGGGGATGCGGAGGATCGCGCCGACGAGCGTGGGGACGGCGACCAGGAAGAACTTACCGGCGGCGTCGATGCCGTACACCTCGGTGGGCATGAACAGCACCATCACCGACCAGATCGACCAGACGGAGAAGCCGACGTGCTCGGCGATCACCGACCAGATCAGGTTGCGCTTGGCGACCTGCTTGCCGCCGGCCTCCCACGCCTCCACATCCTCGGCGTCCCACCGCTCGATGTTGTGCTTGCGCGCGAATTTGTCTCTGAGACTTTCCTTTTCGATGAAGGTCGTCATCGCCGTTCCTCCTCGGGTCCGTGTTGATCCCAAGGTAGGAAACGGGTGTTGCTACGGTGCTGCCCGCGGTGACCGTCGCGTCAAGAGTTGCTCACCCCGGCCCCGGCCGCCCTGTGAGGTGTTACAGGAGGAACCGCACGAGGTCGGCGGTGTGCGCCAGGCCCGGGAAGGCGTCCTCGGTCGAGCGCGGGTGCAGCGCGTGCACGGCCAAACGGAAGATGACCGCGCGCAGCAGCATCTGCGGCCATTCCGGCAGGTCCTCCCAGCGACCGATGAGCCCTTCGTCGGCACCGCCCCACGACAGTGCGTCGACGACGGCGACAGCGGCCGCCCACGAGGCCGGACGCCAGTAGGGGGTGATGTCGGTCAGCCCGGGTGCCGCGCGCCCGGCGAACAGGACGGTGCCGAACAGGTCGCCGTGGACGAGCTGGTCGGGCAGGTGCACGGGCTTGCGGAAGGTCGCGAGCTGGTTGATCAGGTCGAGACTCTTACGGCCGTCGGGGGTCACCGTCTCGGGCGCACCCGCCGCGCGGGCGCTGCGCAGGGGCACGGTTTCCCAGGCCGCGCGGTCGGCCGCGACGAAGACGTCGACGTCCTCCCAGGGTGCGACCGGAGGCTGCATGAGGAAACGGGGACGTTCGAGCTGCGCGGTGGCGGTGTGCAGCCGCAGCGACAGCGAGACCACTTCGTCGTGCCTGGGCTCGGACGTACCGACGATGTAGGTGTCGGCGCGCCATCCGGAGACCACGTAGCGACCGTCGGTGGACCGCACCGGACGGGCCAGCCGCACACCGTCGACGGTCAGGGTCTCCCGCACTTTGGCGGACCAGGCCGCGCGAGCATGATCGGCGACTCGGGACAGCACCACGTCTCCACACCGGAAACCGCCGTCCCAGTCGGGCCCGAGCGGGACCGGTTCGACGTCGCGGAGACCGAATGTGGAGCACACGTGCTGAGGCGGTTCGAGTGAGCTCACGCAGCTCAACCTACCGCCGCACACCGCTCGGATCGGGAAGGCACTCCGCTGTTTCAGGTCACAACGAGGTCACCGTCAGTACACCGGTAGCGAGGGATCCACCTGCTGCGCCCACGCGATCACCCCGCCGTGCAGATGTGTCGCGTCCGAGAATCCGGCTCGCACAAGCACTTCGAGCGCCTCGGCCGATCGGATTCCCGTCTTGCAGTACAGCACGATCGGCGTGTTCTGCGGCAGGTCGGCGAGGACCTCACCGGAGAGGATGCGATCCTTCGGCACGAGCCGGGCACCGTCGATGCGGACGATCTCCCACTCGACGGGTTCGCGCACGTCGATCAGCGCGATGTCGCGGCCCTCGTCGAGCATCCGGCGCAACTCGCTGGGGGTGACGGCCGAGCGAGCCGACGCGGCGGCATCGGGAACGATCCCGCAGAAGGCCTCGTAGTCGACGAGTTCGGTGACGGGCACCCGTCCCGGATCCCGGCGCAGGGTCACCGTCCGGAACGACATCGCGAGCGCGTCGTAGATCAGGAGGCGACCGAGCAGCGGCTCGCCGATCCCGGTGATGAGCTTGATCGCCTCGGTCGCCATGACGGTGCCGATCGTGCCGGGCAGGACGCCGAGTACCCCGCCCTCCGCGCAGGAGGGAACCATCCCCGGTGGCGGTGCCTCGGGGTAGAGGTCGCGGTAGTTCAGGCCGCGCCCGTCGGGGGCGTCCTCCCAGAACACCGACACCTGGCCCTCGAACCGGAAGATCGAGCCCCACACGTAGGGCTTGCCCGCGAGGACCGCGGCGTCGTTGACGAGATAGCGGGTCGCGAAGTTGTCGGTGCCGTCGAGGATCAGGTCGTACTGCTCGAACAGCTGCACGGCGTTGCCCGACTCCAGCCGCGTCTCGTGCAGGCGCACGGTGACGCCGTCGTTGATGGCCAGGATGCTGTCGCGGGCGCTCTCCCCCTTGGACCGTCCGACGTCGGAGCGGCCGTGGATCACCTGACGCTGCAGGTTCGACGTCTCCACGTCGTCGAACTCGACGATGCCGATCGTGCCGACGCCCGCCGCGGCGAGATACAGCAGTGCGGGCGAACCGAGCCCGCCGGCACCGATGCACAGCACCCTCGCGTTCTTCAGCCGTCGCTGACCGGTGACCCCGACGTTCGGGATCATCAGGTGACGGCTGTACCGCGCGACCTCCTCGTGACCGAGCTCCGCGCCGGGCTCCACGAGCGGCGGAAGAGGTCGTCGCGTCGACGGTGTCGTTGCGGTCACGGGTTCTCCTGTCGCGATGCGTCGTGCGTCACCGTCCATCGTGCCATTCGCGGAAGCCTCCCCCGACAGCCCTCCCGACGGTTGTGCCCCCGACAACTGTGCCCCGGCGGCTATGCCCGCGGGTACGGCCAGGGATTGAACCGGCACCGCAGTCCGTCGGCCGGGACGGCGCCGTCCGGGTCGAGGCGGGCGATGTCGTCGTTGGCGGTTCCGAAGGTCTGCTGCATCATGATCGGCGCCAGACCACCGTCGATGGTGCAGGCGTCGTGCTGCGCCAGGCCGATGGCGTGGCCGACCTCGTGATTGACGAGATACTGGCGGTACGACCCGATGTCTCCCTGGAAGGCGACGGCACCGCGCACCCACCGCGCTTCGTTGAGGAACACCCGCTCCATCGAGGGGTTGAAGCACGATCCCTCGAGCGGGATGTCGTAGCCGCATCCTTCGCGAATGGTCATCTGCGAGGTGAGGGAGATCCGGAAGTCCGGCTCGCCGGTGTCGATCCGGCGGAAGGCGACCGCCTCGTCGCCGATCCAGCTGCGCGGGTCGGCGAGGGTCCGGTCGACCATCGACGCGAAGGCCGCGTCGCCGCCGTAGCCGGTGGTGTCGATGCCCTCCTCGAGTTCCACCGTGTAGGTGAACACACGGGTCTGCCCCGCGCCGACCTGACCCGTGGTGCCGGGCACGACCCGCCACTCCCGCGCACCGACCTCCGTGAACGGGCCGCCCTCCGGCAGCGCACCGGACTCGAGCGACTCGGGGAAGGTTCCCTCGGGTTGCGGGGCCTCGACGATGATCTCGGTGACCTCGCTCGCGTCGGTCTGGTCGGCGGGCTCCTCCGCTCCGGCGCCACGCGCGGCGTCCCACAGCACGATCAGGGTCACGACGGCGAGGATCGGAACGGCGTAGGCGCGCCAGCCGTAGGTGGCGACGAACCTGCCCACGCGGGTCTGCTTGCGGACGTCCCGTTCGGGTCGCGGTCGGCGCGGCGGCCGGTCCGGCCGTCCCACCGGGTCCCACACGGCACGCAGGGGCTGGTGCGACCGGCGACTTGCCTCGGGTCGTTCCGTTCCTGGCGACCGGGACGAACCGGGCAGCGTCGGGGAAGGATCTGTCGGCGAGGAGCCCTGCGGGCCCCTGCTCTCGCGCACTCCTCCACGCTCGATCACGGATGTCAGGATGTCATATCGAGACCATTTCGATATCCGAAGCGCCGAACCTGCGCCCCCATTCGTGCACCGGGAACGGATACTGGGCGGTAGGCCGATCCGTTCGACACGCGACTTCACCTGTAACGTGCAGAGACGAGGAGCGCCGAGGTGGTACAGGCCACGTTCGGAAGTAGTGCAGATTGGGAGTAAGCATGACCGACGTCACCGAACGAGCATCCGGCCGGGGTTCCAACGGCAAACGGGGCGCCCGGATGCCGCGTGACGAGCGTCGTGCCCAGTTGCTCGAGGCTGCCAGCGAGGTATTCGTCACACGCGGTTACCACTCGGCCGGCATGGACGAGATCGCCGAGTGTGCCGGAGTGAGCAAGCCCGTCCTGTACCAGCACTTCCCCGGCAAGCTCGAACTGTATTGCGCCGTGCTCCAGAACTATGTGGACACCCTCATCAACGGCGTACGCCAGGCCCTGCGGTCCACCACCGACAACCGTCAGCGCGTGCGCGCCGCAGTGCAGGCTTTCTTCGATTTCGTCGACAACGACAGCCAGGGATTCCGGCTCGTCTTCGAATCCGATCTGATGGGCGAACCGCAGGTGTCGCGGCGAGTGGAGCAGGCCACCGAGGCGTGCGTCGACGCCGTCTTCGACCTCGTCAGCCACGACTCCGGTCTCGATCCGTACCGGGCCCGCATCCTCGCGGTCGGCCTGGTGGGAACGAGCCAGTTCACCGCACGCTACTGGCTCGACGCCGCACGCCCGATCCCCAAGGAGGACGCGGTGGACACCACGGTCGCGCTGGCCTGGGGCGGTCTGAAGCACGTGCCGCTGCAGCCGGAACTCCGTCGTCGCTGACGACACAGAGGCGCACCGTCGTCGCTGACGACATATGAGCACCGTCGTCGCTGACGACATATGAGCACCGTCGTCGCTGACGACACATACCGAGAACGACGAACGGGCCGGGGCGACATGCCCCGGCCCGTTCTCGTCGGTCGCTCTCAGTTGGCGGCGAAGCCGACCTTGCCCAGCGTGGCAGGACCGATGTCCACGTAGCTGATCTTGGCGGCCTGCACGAGAACCTTGCGGCCCTTCTCGTCGACAAGGGCGAGCACCCCGTCGTCGGCGCCGTTCAACGCGGCCCGGACGAGCTTCTCCACCTCGTCGGGCGTCTGGTCGCTGACGACGACAACTTCGCGCGGGCTGTCCGCGACGCCGATCTTGACCTCCACGGTGGACCTCCGATTCTCATGCATTGAAACCGAGCTGGTACTGCTATCAGCCCCAGGCTAATGCAGTCCGAGCACCGACATCCGCTCGGCGTGCTCGACTTGCATGCGATCGAACAGCGCGGCGATGTTCGCCAGGTCACCGGACGCGAGAATCACCAGCTCGGCGAGTTCCTCGTTCTGCGCGAGGACGTACTGCGCCTGGGTGATGGCCTCGCCGAGCAGCCGGCGTCCCCACAGCATCAGGCGGTCCTTCTGCAGCGGGCTGCGCTCGACGACCTCGCGGACCTCATGCACCACGAACTCCGAGTGGCCGGTCTCGGCGAGGACCTCCCGGACCACCGTGGACACCTCGGGAGCAAGCATGTCGGCGATCTCACAGTAGAAATCTGCGGCGATCCTGTCACCGACGTATGCCTTCACGAGAACCTCGAGCCACGTCGACGGAGTGGTCGAGGCGTGGTAGGCGTCGAGGGCTTTGCGGTAGGGCTCCATCGCCGCGTAGATCTCCACACCACGATCGGTGAGCGCGGTGTGGAGCGTCTCGAAATGGCTCATCTCCGCAGCTGCCATGCTTGCGAGGGCGACCCGCCCGCGCAGGGACGGGGAGAACCGTGCGTCCTCGGCGAGCCGGTAGAACGCCGAGATCTCGCCGTACGCGAGCAACGCGAAGAGCTCTGCGACACCGGGGTGATCGGCGGGGACTGCGGGTCCGCCCGGCGTCGTGCCGGACTCGGAGGTGGACTGCGGCGTATCGGCTCCCATGACGACGAAGCGTAGTACTACCTCGTGGAATGCGCCGGAACCGGTACAATGGATCGGGAAGCCCGCGCTTCGAGCCGCCGACCGTGGCCCGCGAGCTTCCCAGATAATGTGCGCGCACCCGAACTGCGGATCGCTGCCGCGCTTCGCCGAGCCTGGTGGAAACCGCTCGCGCTGAGGTGCAGGCCGGTCGCCTTTCCCCCTCGTGCGTGCGTGCCGAGACCAGGAAGGCCGGACCCCTGAGCAAGATCACCATCGACCACGAAGACGACGCGAGTGAAACGACCGTCTCCGCACAACTCGACTCCACCCACGTACCCCCCACCTTCGGCGAACTCGGTGTCCGCGACGAGATCGTCCGCGCCCTCGCCGAGGTCGGCATCGAACGCACCTTCGCGATCCAGGAACTCACCCTGCCGCTGGCCCTCGCCGGCGACGACCTCATCGGGCAGGCCCGTACGGGTATGGGCAAGACCTTCGGCTTCGGCGTTCCGCTCCTGCATCGCATCGCCACCGAGGGCTCCGGCACGACCACCCTCGACGGCACTCCCCGTGCACTCGTGATCGTCCCGACCCGCGAGCTGTGCATCCAGGTCACCAACGACCTCGTGAACGCTTCCAAGTACCTGCCCGGCAGCCGCAAGTCGGGCCTCGAGGTCCTGTCGATCTACGGTGGGCGCCCCTACGAGCAGCAGATCGACGAACTGAAGAAGGGTGTCGACGTCGTCGTCGGTACTCCCGGCCGTCTGCTCGATCTCGCCAACCAGGGCCATCTGATCCTGGGCAAGATCGGCGTGCTCGTCATGGACGAAGCCGACGAGATGCTCGACCTAGGCTTCCTGCCCGACATCGAGCGCATCCTCACGATGGTCCCCGACCGTCGTCAGACGATGCTGTTCTCGGCCACCATGCCCGGCCCGATCATCACCCTCGCCCGCACGTTCCTGAACCGCCCGACGCACATCCGGGCCGAGGAGGCCGAATCGTCGGCCGTGCACGAGCGCACCCAGCAGTTCATCTACCGGGCGCATGCACTCGACAAGGCCGAACTCGTCGCCCGCGTACTGCAGGCCGAGGGTCGCGGCGCCACCATGGTCTTCACCCGCACCAAGCGCACGGCGCAGAAGGTGGCCGACGACCTCGTCGAGCGCGGTTTCGCGTGCGGCGCGGTGCACGGCGACCTCGGTCAGATCGCGCGTGAGAAGGCACTCGACAAGTTCCGCAGCGGCAAGATCGACGTGCTCGTCGCCACGGACGTCGCCGCCCGCGGCATCGACATCGACGACGTCACCCACGTCATCAACTATCAGTGCCCCGAGGACGAGAAGACCTACGTCCACCGCATCGGCCGTACCGGTCGCGCCGGACGCACCGGTATCGCGATCACCCTCGTCGACTGGGACGACGTGCCGCGCTGGCAGCTCATCGACAAGGCTCTCGATCTCGGTATCCCGGATCCGATCGAAACCTACTCGAGCTCCCCGCACCTGTTCGAGGAGCTGAACATCCCGTCCGACGCCACCGGACGCGTCCGCAAGACCGCTCCCGCCGCCTCGGAGAACGGTGAGAAGCCCGAGCGCGTCGAGCGCGAGGGCGGATCCCGCCCGAAGCGCAACCGGGTCCGCCGTCGTACCGTCCGCGGAAAGTCTGCCGACGGCTCCGCAACGGATGTGGCCGCAACCGGTTCGGACGACTCGGTGAAGGCCGAGAACGAGCCTGCCGCAGCGGAGACGGGTGAGGACACCGGGGCGGCCGCTCCGGCACGTCGTCGCCGTCGTCGCCGTCGCACCCGCTCGGGCGAGGGCCCGGCCGGTCGCGCAGAGCAGCAGGACACGTCGAACGTGGAAGCGGTCTCGACGTCGTCTGCCCGATAACCACGTGCTCGCGCCCGAGCGCCGCACCCGCACCGACCTTCTCGTCGCAGCCGCACTCGTCGTCACCGCTCTGGTGGCGGCGAGTGTCGTCTGGCTGAACTCGGATGCGCGGGGCACCACGTCGACCACCTGGGACGGTCCTGTCCCCACTCTCGCTGCCGCGCAATCTCTTCCGCGCACGCTCGCCGAACTGTGGCGTGCTCCGAGTACGGCGACGACCGCACCGGTGGTGTCCGGCGGCACGGTCGCCACGGCAGACGGTGGTGCGGTGGTCGGCCGCGACCCGCAATCCGGCGAGGAACGCTGGCGGTACGACCGCGACCGGGCGTTGTGCGCGGTCACCGAGGCCTGGGGCGACGTGGTCTCGGTCTATCTCGGCCCGCGGGGATGCGGTCAGGTCACCGCGCTCGACTCGGGCAGTGGCTCTCGGGGCGCGCAACGGTCGAGCGACGCGGACGATCCGATCCGGGTCGTCGGCGCCGGTTCGCACCTGATCGCCTTCGGCGAGTCACGTCTCGAGATGTGGCGCTCCGATCTGGTGCGCACGGTCGAGTACGGGCGCGTCGACGCACCGGTGAACCCGAACGCGCAGCCACGATCGGGTTGCGAACTGCGCTCGGCGGATTCGGGCGCCGAAGTGCTGGCCGTGCTCGAGCAGTGCGCGAACGAGCCGACCAATCGGCTCACCCTTCTCGATCCCACCCCCGACGACAGCACCAAGCCCGAGGAGTTCGCGTCGTCGGTGCTGCCGGAAGCGGGCGGGGACTCCCGCATCGTCGCGGTGGTCGGCGACCGCACGGCGGTCTACCTGGCCCCGGACGACAACGACGGGCCGCGCATCGAGGTCTTCGACAGCGAGGGCGTCCTCCTCGACACGCACGCCCTGTCGCGTCCTGCCGGCGAATCGGACGACCCCGCCCTCGAGCGCGGCGGCGTGCTCGTGTGGTGGACGGGCCGCGACACCGTCGCATTGTCCACCACCGATTTCGCCCCGCAGTGGACCGTCGAGGACACTCTCGGCAACGGCGACATCATGGCCGGTTCGCTGCTCCTTCCCGTCGAGGACGCCCTCGTGGGAGTCGACTCACGGACCGGTGAACCCGGCCCGCGCATCGACGTCGAGCGCGGGACGGTCTCCACGGTGAACGTCGCCGTCGCGGGGAATGTCGTGGTCGAGCAACGCGGCGATGAGCTCGTGGCACTGCGCTGATGGCGAGCCGTCCCGGTCGGTGCTGACGTCTCAGTCCGCGACGGCGGTCTCGAAAGTCTCGAGTTCCGCCTCCCCCGACCAGTAGCGCAGCAGGTTCTCGGAGAGCGCCCGGTACGCCTCGGCGCCCTTGTTCTTGCGTCCCGCCAGCACCGTCGCGCCCGAGGCGGAAGCCTCCGCGAAGCGGACCGTGCGGGGTACGGGCGGGGCCAGCACCGGCAGGTCGTACCGGTCGGAGACATCGGCGAGCACGTCGCGACTGTGCGTGGTCCGCGAGTCGTACAGGGTCGGCAGCGCGCCGAGCAGCTCGAGATCCGGATTGGTGATCTGTTTCACCTCGTTCACCGTGCGCAGGAGCTGCCCGACTCCCCTGTGCGCGAGCGTCTCGCACTGCAGCGGAACGAGCACGGACCGCGACGCGGTCAGCCCGTTGAGGGTGAGGACGCCCAGAGAGGGCGGGCAGTCGATGACGACGACGTCGTAGTCGTCCTCCACCGACGCCAGCGCCCGCTTCAGGGTGTATTCACGCCCCGGCTTCATGAGCAGCATCGCCTCCGCACCCGCGAGGTCGATGGTCGCCGGCAGCAGCGACATCCCCTCCGCTGTCCCGAGCAGAACGTCCTTCGTCTCGACACCGCCCACGAGCACCTCGTGCACGGATTGTTCGAGCTTGTCGGGGTTGTGCCCGAGAGAGAAGGTCAGGCACCCCTGGGGATCGAGATCGACGACGAGCACCCGCCGGCCCAGCGCCGACAGCGCGGCCCCCAACGACGCGACGGTGGTCGTCTTGGCGACGCCACCCTTCTGATTTGCCACTGCAAGTACCGTTGCCACGACCCCGATCCTCGCGCACTCGGCGGCGCAGCGCGAGGTGAATCCGCCCACGAGACCGCAGGAGGCAGCCCGCCGTGATCCGCAGAGCCACACCCGAGGACGTCCCCGCGATCACCGGGCTGATCTACGACCTCGCCGAATACGAGAAGGCCCGGCACGAGTGCACCGTGGTGCCCGAGCAGATCCACGAGGCTCTTTTCGGGCCGCAGCCCTCGGTGTACGCGCACGTCGCAGAGGAATCCGGAGAGGACGGCACCGAAGGCCGGGTCGTCGGGGTGGCGTTGTGGTTCCGGAACTTCTCCACCTGGGACGGCGTGCACGGGATCTACCTCGAAGATCTGTTCGTCCGTCCCGAACATCGCGGCAAGGGACACGGACGGGCACTGCTCGCGGCGCTCGCCCACGAATGCGTGGAGCGCGGTTACACCCGCCTGAGTTGGTCGGTGCTGGACTGGAACGAGCCGTCCATCGGTTTCTACCGATCCCTCGGTGCCGTCGCGCAGGACGAGTGGACGACCTTCAGGCTCAGCGGCCCCGCCCTGCAAGCGCTCGGCAGCTGAGCCGGATCACTCGTCGACGTCGGGCGCGTACTCGTGCGCGAGCCACCGCGACGTGGGCGGGCTGAACAGCAGCACGAGCGTGGGGACCACGACGAGCGCCAGCACAGTGCCGATGACCGGCTGGTGGGAGTCCGTCAGCAGCGACCACACCACGGGCAGCAACAACAGCTGCGCGAGTATCGCCACGGCACGTCCCCAGCGCACACCGCGCACGAGCGCGATCCCGCCGGCCAGGACCCCGCCGAACAGGATGAACAGCCACAGCGCGAAGCCGTAGCCATTGGTGACCGACTGATCGTGTTCGCCCGAGGCGGCGCGGATGATCGAGTACACCGCGAATCCCATCGCGACGACGCCCTCGAGGACGACGAGCCAACCGGCGGCACGCACGGTCGACGGAACGCTGCTGCGAGGTGTTTCGAGAGGCACCCGTCCAGCGTAGTGGACCCGCCGGGCACCACTTAGGCTGATGTTCCGTGCGCGCCCTGCTGATCGTGAACCCGAATGCGACGACGACCACCCCGGCCGGTCGCGACCGCCTCGCTCACGCCCTGAGAGGCCGGCTCGCGCTGACCGTCGCGCACACGACCCACCGCGGGCACGCCGCAGAACTGGCGCGTTCGGCGCACGCCGACGGGATGGACGTCGTCGTCGCGCACGGTGGCGACGGCACCGTCAACGAGATCGTCAACGGCCTCCTCGGCCCCTCCCCCGACCGAGGCGCCGATCCGACCCTGCCGCGACTCGCGGTGGTGCCCGGCGGCTCGGCGAACGTGTTCGCGCGATCCCTGGGACTGTCCGCCGATCCACTCGAGGCCACCGAGCAGGTACTCGAGTCGTTGCAGGAGGGCAGGACCAGCCGGATCGGCCTCGGCCACTGCGACGGGCGGTGGTTCACCTTCAACGCGGGCCTCGGTCTCGACGCCCAGGTGTGCGAGGCCATAGACCTGAGCCGCGCCGAGGGCAAGAAGGTGACGACGGCGCGCTACGTGCGGCACGCGGTGGCCCGGTTCTTCGCGTCGAAGCGGGCCGAACCGGCGCTCACGCTCGAGATGCCCGGATCCGAACCTGTTTCGGGGGTGCACTATGCGTTCGTGTCGAACTCGAGTCCGTGGACCTATCTCGAGTCCCGGCCGGTGCACACGAATCCCGGCACCTCGTTCGACACCGGTTTGGGTGTGTTTGCTATGACGACGACCCGGGTACTTCCGAGCCTGCGGGTGGTGAGACAACTTCTGGCCGCCCGCGGCGAGCCGGCGTCGCCGCATCTGGTGCGTGCGGACGATGTCGCGCGCGTGCGCGCCCGGGCCTCGCGCCCGATCGGACTTCAGGTCGACGGCGACTATCTCGGACTCCGGACCGAGGTCGAGTTCGTGTCCGTGGCGTCGATCCTCGATGTCGTCGCGCCCCGCTGACGATCCCCCCAGCGGGACAGCGACAGAAAGAGAAGCACGAATTCTGTGATTGCCACTACCTTCTCGGCTCGAGGGGAGTAGAAAGAGGGATTGGCGAACTCGTAGCCCACACCAGCGTGAGCTTCCCCACGATCGTGGTCGATTCTATTGACTCCACGCTCGTTCGTGAAAGCATTCACAAGTAACCGCGCGGAAACACTCCGTGCCACAGGCGTGAACACGCATTGACCAATCAGCCGGTGCACACGCACCATCGAAGGAGAGTAGAAGCATGGACTGGCGCCACAAGGCCATCTGCCGCGACGAGGATCCGGAACTGTTCTTCCCCGTGGGAAACAGCGGCCCGGCTCTCGCGCAGATCGCGGATGCCAAGCTCGTGTGCAACCGTTGCCCCGTCACCGCCGAATGCCTCTCCTGGGCGCTCGAATCCGGCCAGGATGCCGGCGTCTGGGGCGGTATGAGCGAGGACGAGCGCCGCGCCCTCAAGCGTCGCAACGCCCGCACCCGCGCTCGTACGGCGGTCTGAGCAACTCCGATAGACGTTCGAAGGCCCGGCTCCCCTACGGGGGAGGCCGGGCCTTCTTACGTGCACGGTCGTAAGGACGATCAGGCGACCGGCACCTTGCCCAGCGGTAGTTGCAGGCGTGCATCGGTCCCGCCGACCTCGTTGGACGTCAACTCCAACGATCCGCCGAGCTCGGCAGCCACGAGGGTCCGGACGATCTGCAGACCGAGCCGGTTCGACGCCTCGAGGCTGAACCCCTCGGGAAGACCCTTCCCCTCGTCGCGGACCACGACGTCGAGCATGCGGGCCGAACGCTGGGCATTGACGGTGACCGTGCCGTTCACGCCCGGATCGAAGGCGTGCTCGACGGCGTTCTGGACGAGTTCGGTCAGCACCATGACCAGAGGCGTGGCGCGATCCGCGGGGAACACGCCGAGATTCCCCTCCCGCACCACCCGGATCTGGCTGCCGACCGTCGACACGTCGACGACGATGGGGATCAGCTGGTCGAACACACCGTCGAGATCGACCTCCTCGTCCACTGACATCGACAGCGCCTCATGGACCAGGGCGATGGATGTCACGCGACGGACCGCCTCCCCCAGGGCCTGCTGGGCTTCCGCGTTCCCGGTTCGGCGCGCCTGCAGTCGCAGCAGCGCGGCGACCGTCTGCAGGTTGTTCTTGACACGGTGGTGGATCTCGCGGATGGTCGCGTCCTTGCTCAGCAGTGCCCGGTCGCGTCGCTTGACCTCGGTGACGTCGCGGACGATCACCGCGGCGCCCCGGATCCTCCCTCCCGGGTTCAGGACCAACGCACGGATCAGAACGGTGGCCCCGAGTGCCTCGATCTCCATGCGCTGCCCCAGACGGCCCTCCACGGCCCCGCGGAGGTAGTCGGTGACGTCGCGACTCTCGAAGGGGTCGGTGACCAGTGCGCGGGTCGTCTCGACGAGATCCTGACCGATCAGGTCGGAGTTCAGACCCATCCGGTGATAGGCCGACAGCGCGTTGGGGCTCGCGTAGACGACCTTGCCCTTCCGGTCGAGCCGGATGAATCCGTCGCCCGCACGCGGACTCGACTTGGTGTCCGAGCGCGCCTCGGGCGTCGGGAAAGTGCCCTCGCTGATCATCCGGTAGAGGTCGTCGGCGCATTCGAGATAGGCCGTCTCGAGCGCGCTGGCCGACCGCCGCGACACGCGGGCGGCGTCGCGGCTGAGCACCGCGACGACCCGACCGTCCCAGCGCACCGGCACGGCCTGACGGATGTTGATCCCGGCGCCCGGGGACGACTTGACGTCGACGATCTCTCCGGTTTCGAAAGCCTTACGGACGTAAGGATGTTCGTTGTCGGAGACGAGCGTGCCGACGGCGTCCTCGGGGATCACCGTCGAGGCGGTGGTGGGTCGGCACTGTGCGACGCACACGATTCCGGACGGCGCCGCGTCGACCCACAGGAGGACGTCGGCGAACGACAGGTCGGCGAGCAACTGCCACTCGCCCACGACACGTTGGAGGTGATCGACGGCCGCGCCCGGAAGATCCGTGTACCTCGCGAGCAACGAACTGAGTGTGGACACGGGAACCGCTTTCGTACTCAGGAGATACCCGCCGTCAGGAGATCACGGCGATGAGGTCGCCCTGCTGGATGACATCCCCGACCGAGACTCCGACGGAGGTCACGGTGCCCGCCGACTCGGCGAGCACGGGAATCTCCATCTTCATCGACTCGAGGATCACCAGCGTGTCGCCCTCGGCCACCACGTCACCCTCTCGCACGACGACCTCGAACACGGTCGATACCATCTCCGCGCGTACGTCTTCCGCCATCGAACACCTCGTTTCACGCTCCGGCGGCGGACCTGCCGACAGGACCACTCGACCGCACGTGAAACACTGTAATGAACGAGAAAGGAGATCCCACCATGGGTAAGCGAGGTCGCAAGAAGCGCAGCCGCAAGGGTAACGCCGCCAACCACGGCAAGCGTCCCAACGCCTGAGACGCGGACAGGGGCCGGAAAGCAGCAGCTTTCCGGCCCCTGTCACGTTCGGGGGTCTCACCCAGGACTCGGTACGAGTGAACTCGCCTACGACTCGGCGCTGTCCGTCTCGGTGATCACCACGGTGCGGCGGATCTGCAGCATGAGCCGCTCCCGCAGGCCCTCGGGTGCGTGTTCCCCGCCGCACTTGCGGCTGAGCAGCGATTTGATCTTCTCCTCGATCCCGTAGGCCTCGAGGCAGGTGCCGCACTCGTCGAGGTGCCGCTGCAGCTTCTCGCGGGAACCGGCGTCGCATTCGGAGTCGAGAAGCAGGTAGACGTCCGCGATGACCGCCGAGCAGTCGAGTCGATCGAAGTCGGGTTCGCTCACTGCGGTGCTCCCTTTCCGCTCTCGGGCTGATCCGATGTTCCGGTTGTGGCGTCCACGGCCTTCTCCCGCATGAAACCGCGATCGCGCGCCACGTCGGCCAACAGGCCCCGCAGCTGCTTGCGACCCCGGTGCAGTCTCGACATCACGGTGCCGATCGGCGTCCCCATGATCTCGGCGATCTCCTTGTAGGGGAACCCTTCGACGTCGGCGTAGTAGACGGCCATGCGGAACTCCTCGGGAAGCTCCTGCAACGCCGCCTTGATGTCGTCGTCGGGAAGCGCGTCGAGTGCCTCGACCTCCGCGGACCGCAGACCGGTCGACGAATGCTCGGCCGTGGCGGCGAGCTGCCAGTCGGTGATCTCGTCGGTCGGGTACTGCGCGGGTTGCCGCTGACGCTTTCGGTACGAGTTGATGTAGGTGTTGGTGAGGATCCGGTACAGCCAGGCCTTGAGGTTGGTGCCCTCGCGGAACGACCGGAAGGCGGAGAACGCCTTGATGTAGGTCTCCTGTACGAGGTCCTCGGCGTCGGAGGGATTGCGGGTCATCCGCAGCGCAGCGCCGTAGAGCTGATCGAGCAGGGGAAGCGCGTCCCGCTCGAACCGCTCGGTCAGTTCTTCCACAGACTCCTCGATCACACCGATCCCTTCATCGACGCCTGTCGAGAAGGCTACCGGTCCTACGGCGTCCGGATCGGGGGGACGTCCGATGGCGTCCGGTCGAGGCGGGCACAGCACTGCCACGAATTCTCCGATCGTCGGGTCTCGGGTGGCCGGTGGATCCACCCGTCGGTGTGCAACGCCGTGCCCACCGCGCTTGTTCCCCACCTCCGGTTCTCTAGAGTGATCGGATGGCCTCGACATCCACTCCCGCGACGGTGTTGTTGAAGCGCGAGAAGGTCGCGCACCGGGTCCACGAATACGCACATGACCCGAGGTCGTCGTCCTTCGGCGCCGAAGCCGTCGAGGAACTCGGCACACACCTCGGGGTTTCCGCCGAACAGATCTTCAAGACGCTGGTGGTGTCGCTGTCCGACGGCACGCTCGCCGTCGCGGTGATCCCGGTCCCGGCGACGCTGTCGCTCAAGGCCGCAGCCGGGGCGCTGGGCGGCGGCAAGGCCGTGATGGCCGATCACACCGCCGCCGAACGCGCGACCGGGTACGTCGTCGGCGGCATCTCCCCGCTCGGGCAGCGCAAGGGTCTGCGCACCGTGATCGACGTCTCCGCCGAGCAGTGGGACCGGGTGCTGTGCAGCGCGGGTCGGCGAGGGCTCGAGATCGAACTGGATCCGCACGATCTGATCCGGCTGACCGGCGCCGTCGTGGCACCGATCACGGCCGGTCCGTAGGGCCCGTCCGCTCCGGCAGCGCCTACAACAGCACCATCTGATCGCCGGCGCCGTCGTCGGGTTGCAGCAGTTCGGGGCCATTGTTGC
The DNA here is from genome assembly GCF_001886355.1 of Rhodococcus sp. 2G. Lineage (NCBI taxonomy): Bacteria > Bacillati > Actinomycetota > Actinomycetes > Mycobacteriales > Nocardiaceae > Rhodococcus > Rhodococcus sp. 2G. The sequence goes on from NZ_CP018063.1 coordinate 2,718,790, forward strand.
GGATGCTGTTGACCTTCGCGGACACGCGGCGGATCTCGATCGCCGAGATCGCGTCGACGCTCGGCACGATCAGATCCGGATGGCCGAGACTGTCGGGGTCGAGCCACGCATCCCACCGCTCCGGCGGGAGGATCAGCGGCATCCGTTCGTGCACGTTGCCGAGTTGCTCGACCGACTGCGCGGTGAGGATCGCCGTGCTCGACAGCGGCGGTGCCTTCGGGTTCCGCGGGTCGCGCCACTCCGCCCACACCCCGGCCATGCAGATCCGCGATCCGTCGGCCGGCGCCATGAAGTACGGCACCTTGCGAGGCTTGCCGTCCGGCGCGGGTTCGACCTGCCATTCGTACCAGCCGTCCATCGGGACGAGGCACCGCTTGTAGCGCAGCGACCGCGCGAAGCTCGGCTTGGTGGCGACCGACTCGGATCGCGCGTTGATCAGTGGTGCGCTTCCGCCCACCTCTTCGGCGAAGTGCGGCACGAGTCCCCAGCGCATGCGGCGGATACGGCGGCGGACGGGACCGTCGGGATCTTCCCCGTCGTGCCGGGCGACAACGGTGAGCACCTCGGTCGTCGGCGCGACGTTGTAGTCGGGCCCCCGCCCGTCCCGGCTGCTGTCGTCGCCGGTCTCGTCGAGTGCGTCGAGTTCGACGGCGAGCGTCGCCGGGTCGGCGGTGGAGACATACCTTCCGCACATGCCGTCGAGTGTGGCATCGCCGGGTGACGGAACCGACACCGGCGCGCACCGGGTGGGCGAGGGTGCCCGCACCGGTCCGGATGGGCGAAGATGGTCGGGTGAGTCTGTGGAGAGCACCCCGCGCCGTGTCCCCGGTTCGAGCGTCGGTGACGCTGCCGGGATCGAAGTCGATCACCAACCGTGCCCTGATCCTGGCCGCACTCGCCGACGGGCCGTCCACCCTGACCGGCGCGCTGCGCAGCCGCGACACCGACCTGATGATCGGGGCCCTGCGCACGCTCGGCACGACCGTCACCGAGCGCGACGGCGGCACCACCCTCGACGTGACCCCCGGCCCCCTGCGCGGAGGCGAGGTCGCCTGCGGACTGGCCGGCACCGTCATGCGGTTCGTACCGCCGCTGGCCGCACTGGCCGACGGCGACGTGCGGTTCGACGGCGACGAACAGGCCCGCGTCCGCCCGATGAGCACCGTGCTCGACGCCCTGCGCGCCCTCGGCGCCGACATCGACGGCGACCGGCTGCCCTTCACCGTGCACGGCCGCGGTGCGGTGCGCGGCGGTTCCGTGACCATCGACGCTTCCGCGTCCTCGCAGTTCGTCTCGGGTCTGCTGCTGTCCGGGGCCGCCTTCGACGAGGGTGTGGTGGTCCGCCACGCCGGTGAACCGGTGCCGTCGATGCCGCACATCGAGATGACGGTCGAGATGCTCCGAACGGCCGGGGTCCCCGTCGACACCTCCGAGACCGACAGCTGGCGGGTGCCCCCGACGACGATCAAGGCCGTCGACGTCACCGTCGAGCCCGACCTGTCGAACGCCACGCCCTTCCTCGCGGCCGCGGCGGTCACCGGTGGTGTCGTCTCGGTGCCCCTGTGGCCCGAGTCGACCACCCAGGCCGGCGACGCGATCCGCGGCATCCTCGAGCAGATGGGCGCCGAGGTGACGTGGGCAGACGGGACGCTGACCGTGCGCGGCCCGGGCGAATTGCGAGGCATCGACGTGGACCTGCACGACGTCGGCGAGCTGGCGCCGACCGTCGCGGCCCTCGCCGCGGTCGCCGCCTCGCCCTCCGACCTGCGCGGTATCGCGCACCTGCGCGGTCACGAGACCGACCGGCTGGCGGCGCTCGCCACCGAGATCGGTCGTCTCGGGGGTTCGATCACCGAGACCGAGGACGGCCTGCACATCGAGCCGACGCCGCTGCACGGTGGTATCTGGCACTCCTACGCCGACCACCGGATGGCCACGGCCGGTGCGATCCTCGGGCTCGTCGTCGACGGGATCGAGGTCGAGGACATCGGCACCACCGCCAAGACGCTCCCCGATTTCGAAGGCCTGTGGGAGTCGCTGCTGACGGGGAGCGACTCCTGAGGCGGCGGGAGTACGACGAGTCCGACGTCCGGGTCCGCCCCGGGCGCGGATCGCGGCCGCGCACGAAGGACCGCCCGGCCCACCGCAATGCCGAGGAGGGCATGGTCGTCTCCGTCGACCGCGGGCGGTGGGGTGTCGCGCTCGGCGGTGAGCCCGACCGCATCGTGACGACGATGCGGGCACGCGAGCTCGGCCGGACCCCGATCGTGGTGGGCGATCAGGTGGGTGTCGTCGGCGATCTCTCCGGTCGCCCCGACACGCTCGCGCGCATCGTGCGGGTCGAGGACCGCAGCACCGTCCTGCGGCGCACGGCCGACGACACCGATCCGTTCGAGCGCATCGTCGTCGCCAATGCCGAACAGCTGCTCATCGTGGTCGCGCTCGCCGATCCCCCACCACGGACCGGACTCGTCGAACGCGCACTCGTCGCGGCCTATGCCGGCGGTCTCGCTCCCCTGCTGGGACTGACCAAGAGCGACCTCGCCGATCCCGACGAGTTCGCCGCGCACTTCGCGGATCTCGACATCCCGGTGCTGCTCGTCGGTCAGGACGACGATCTCACCGCCCTGCACGAGCGGATCGACGGTCGCGTGACCGCCCTGATCGGGCACTCGGGGGTCGGCAAGTCGACACTGGTGAACAGGCTCGTCCCCGACGCCGACCGCGCCACCGGCGAGGTCTCCGGGGTGGGCAAGGGACGTCACACCTCCACCCAGTCGGTGGCCCTGCATCTGCCCGAGGGCGGGTGGGTGGTCGACACCCCGGGCATCCGGTCGTTCGGGCTCGCGCACATCGGGCCCGACGACGTCGTCGCGGCGTTCGGGGACCTGGCCGAAGCGGTCGAGGACTGCCCGCGCGGGTGCACGCATCTCGGCCCGCCCGCCGATCCCGAATGTGCCTTCGACTCGTTGGAGGGCAAGTCGCACAACCGGGCGATGGCCGTGCGCGAACTGCTCACGGCGCTCGCGTCCAACGACCCCTGGTGAACCGACGAACCCCGGCCGAACGCACGAACCCGGCACCTGTAGGTGCCGGGGTTCGTGCTCGTTCTCGTGACCGTCAGCGCATGCCGAGCGCGCGGCGGACGAATCCGCGCTTGCGTGTCTTCTCGATGGTGGTGGCCAGACCCACGCGGCGGCCGGTGGCCGGATCGATCTCCGGCGCTCCGCCGAAGCCCCGCTCGGAAGCGGTCTCCGGGGCGGCGTCGCGGTCGTCCTTGAGGTACTTGTCGGGCAGCGACAGCTTGGCGATGGTGCGCCAGGACTTCCAGTACTGCACCGCGAGCGGGCCGGTGGTGTACGGCAGGTCGTACTTCTCGCACAGCTCACGCACGCGCACCGCGATCTCCGCGTACCGGTTGGACGGCAGGTCGGGGTAGATGTGGTGCTCGATCTGGTAGCTCAGGTTGCCGGTCATGAAGTCCATGACCTTGCCGCCGGAGATGTTCGCGGAGCCGAGCATCTGACGCAGGTACCACTCGGCACGCGTCTCTGTCTCGATGTCCTGCTTCGTGAACTTCTCCGCACCGTCCGGGAAGTGACCGCAGAAGATCACCGCGTTGGTCCAGATGTTGCGCACGAAGTTGGCCGTGGCGTTGGCCCTCATCGTGGACTTCCAGGACTTGCCGGTGAGCGCCGGATAGATCACGTAGTCCTTGAGGTGCTGTTTGCCGAGCTTGGCGAGCACCTCCTTGCCGCGTGCCTTGGTGAGCTCGCGGTCGTCGCGCCCCTGGATGACCTTGCCGAGCTCGAGCAGCTGGATGGCGATGCCGTACTGGAACAGCGCTGCGAGGATGGCGTTGTACGCGACGTTGCCGAGGTAGAACGGCTTCCATCGCTGGTCGCGGGTGACGCGCAGCAGGCCGTATCCCACATCGTCGTCCATGCCGAGGATGTTGGTGTACTTGTGATGCAGGTAGTTGTGGGTGATCTTCCAGTGCGCCGACGGGTCGACGTTGTCCCACTCCCAGTTGGCCGAGTGCACCTCGGGGTCGTTCATCCAGTCCCACTGCCCGTGCATCACATTGTGCCCGAGTTCCATGTTCTCGATGATCTTCGACAGGGAGAGCATGCCCGTGCCCAGCAGCCACAGCGGACGCTTGTTCGAGCCGAGCAGCACGAGGCGCCCGCCGATCTCGAGGCCGCGCTGCAGCCGGATCGTGTTGCGGACGTACCGAGCGTCGCGCTCCCCGCGGGACTCCTCGATATCGTGCCGGATGGCGTCGAGTTCGCGGCCGATAGCCTCGACGTCCGCCTCCGTCAGGTGCGCGTACTCCTTGACATCCGATATCGCCATGCGGGCTACTCTACCGTAGGTTACGGTCCCGTAGGTTAGCCGGATTCGGAGCTGTGGCGCGAATCACAGAGTGACGGAAGGTCGCCGGTGACCCGATTCACCAGGCGACGACGACGTTCTGCTACCGCATGCTCGGCATGGACCCGCAGCGCCGTGAGCAGACCCCGGCGACGTCCGGTGGACGCCTCGGTGACCACCGCGGGCGCCTCCGGGCGCCACCTGTCGAACTTGCGCTCGGAGGAGGTCTCGGGGGCGTCGTCGGCCGTCGCCTTGAGGAATCGGTCGGGCAACGCGAGCTTGTGGATCGTGCGCAGGGCGAGCCAGTACTGCCGGGCGAGCGAACCGGTCGTGTACGGCAGGTCGTACTTGCCGCACAGCGCCCGTACACGGGCGGCGATCTCCGGGTAGCGGTTGCTCGGCAGGTCCGGGAACAGGTGATGCTCGATCTGATAACTGAGATTCCCGGTGAGGAAATCCATCGCACGCCCACCGGAAATGTTTGCGCTACCGAGCAACTGGCGCAGATACCACTCTCCGCGCGTCTCGTTCTCGTAGTGCTCGGTCGTGAACTTCTCTGCGCCGTCGGGGAAGTGGCCGCAGAAGATCACGAGATACGCCCAGATGTTGCGGATCACGTTCGCGGTGAGGTTCGCCGACAACGTGCTGCGCCAGGCCGGACCGGTGAGCGCCGGGAAGAACACCAGGTCCTTGACGACCTGCCGGCCGGCCTTCGCTGCGAATTCCTTGTTGGGCCCCGAATTCCACTGCACGGGCGGGACGCCCTCGAGTTCCTTCTTCGCCGAGAGGTCGTGCAGCGCGATCCCCCACTCGAAGGTCAGCGCGAGGACGATGTTCGCGATCGGCTGCGCGAGATTGCGCGGACGCCACTTCTCGTCGCGCGTCATCCGCAGGATGCCGAATCCCACGTCCTCGTCCATACCCACGATGTTCGTGTAGGTGTGGTGCGCGTAGTTGTGGGCGCGCTTCCAGTGCTCGGACGGACCGGTCTGATCCCATTCCCACGATGTCGAGTGGATCTCGGGGTCGTTCATCCAGTCCCACTGCCCGTGCATCACGTTGTGCCCGAGTTCCATGTTCTCGATGATCTTCGCGAGCGACAGCGCAGCGGTACCGATGATCCAGCGCGACCGTCGACGCGAACCGAACAGCGCGCAGCGTCCGACCACCTCCAGCACACGCTGCGCACGGATGACGGAATGGATGTAGCGGGCGTCCCGCGGGCCGCGCGAATTCTCCACATCCCGTCGAATCGCGTCGAATTCGTTTGCAAGAGCAACGATGTCGTCTTCGGTCAGATGAGAGAACGCGCGGATGTCGGTGATGGCCAAGCGGGATCCTTCGGAGGTTTGCTGTCGGTGTCTACACGTCCAGTGTGCAGTCGCCGGCAGCGGCGGAGATGCAGGTCTGGACGCGTTCGCCCTCTGCGTGCTCCTTGCCGGATCGCAGATCGACGACGTGCCCCTTCTCGAGCGGCACAACACAAGTCTGACAGATTCCCATGCGGCAACCGAAAGGCATCAGCGCACCGACGCTCTCACCTGCCTCGAGAATCGTCGTGGCGCCGTCCACAGTGACGGTCTTGCCGGACTTCGCGAACGTGATCGTTCCGCCCGAGCCAGAGGTGTCGGCGCGGCTGACGGCGAAGCGCTCGAGGTGGACCTGATCCTCGATGCCCTCCGCGGCCCAGTGCGCGGTGATGTCGTCGAGCATCTGCTGGGGACCGCACGCCCAGGTCTGACGCTCGCGCCAGTCGGGGCACACCTCGTCGAGCTCCGAGAGCGCGAACTTGCCCTTCTCACGGGTGTGACGCACGTGCACGCGGAAGCGATCGTGGGTGGCGTCGAAACGCTCGAGTTCGGACCGGAACATCACGTTCTCGGCCGTCGGCGCGGAGTGGATGTGCACGACGTCGGGCAGGTCGAGTTCGCGCTCGACCGCACGCCGGTCGAGCGTCCGCAGCATCGACATGATCGGCGTGATGCCACTGCCGGCCGTGAGGAAGAGGATCTTCGCCGGCGGCGGGTCGGGCAGGACGAAATCGCCCTTCGGGGCGGCGAGGCGCACGACGGTGCCCTCGGGGACCCCACCGACGAGGTGGCTGGACAGGAAACCCTCGGGCATCGCCTTCACGGCGATGGAGATGACCTTGTCGTCCCAGGTGGGCGAGGAGGTCAGCGAGTAGGAGCGCCAGTGCCAGCGACCGTCGACATGCAGACCGATGCCGATGTACTGGCCGGGCGCGTATCCGAAGTCGAAGCCCCAGCCGGGACGGATGACGATCGTCGCGGAATCGGGGGTCTCCTGGCGCACCGAGACGATGCGCCCGCGCAGTTCGCGGGCGGACCACAGCGGGTTGACCAGATGCAGGTAGTCGTCGGGGAGCAGAGGGGTGGTCAGCCGAGCCACCGCGCCACGCAGGACGTTGGAGAGCGACTTCTCCCCTGGCGCGACGTGTGCCGCAGGCTTCTCGATCCATTCCTTCAGGCCCATCCGACCGTTTCTCCTCACTCCGGTTACGGCTCCGTAGGTTATCAGAGGTTACGGAAGCGTAGGTTGAGCGAGAGACAGTCGTCACACCTATGACGTGGCGATCTGCAAGGTCAGAGCAGTTCGAGGAGGAAGGGCAGTTCCTGGGCCGCGTACCACGCCAGTTCGTGGTCCTCCGCGTCGCCGAGGACGAACTCGGCCTCCTCGTCGCCCAGTTCGGCGGCATCGACGATCTCGCGTGCCCGCGCGACGTCGGCCTCCGCCTCCTGCAGGTCGATGTGCACCGACGCGACCGCACGCATCGTGATCGGCCCGGCGAGCTTGACGACCGCATCGTCGAGATCCGGTCGCGGCTTCACCTCGTCGACGTCGGCCGCGATCACCACCCGACGCGACGCGAAGGACGGATGATCGTTCGGCTCCTCCGACCCGAGCAACCGCAGCGACGCGCGTGCCGCCTCGGCCATAGCGACCTCGGCGAGCTCCTCGTCGTCGCCCGCCGTGTAGGCCTCGCGCAGAGCGGGGGTCACCGCGAAGGCCGTCCGGCCCACCGCGTCGACCTCACCGTCGGCGACGAGGCCCTGCAACATCGCGAGCGTTGCCGGTACATAGACACGCGTCACTTCTCACCTGCCGGCATCCGTCAACTCCTCGAGAGATTCCTGGATCAGCGTCGCTGCCACGTCCACATCGGGCATCGCATCACGATCCGCATTCAAACCGTAGTAGATCTTGCCGTCGTAGGACGTCAACGCGATGCTCAGGGCCTGATTCTTCAGCAGCGGCGAGACCGGGAATATCTCGAGCAGCCGGGCTCCGGTGAGGTAGAGCGGGTGCTGCGGACCGGGCGCATTGGTGATCATGAGGTTGAACATCCGCTGCGAGAAACCCATCGCGACCCGGGCTCCCACCGCGTGCATCGTCGCCGGGGCGAAGCCCGACAAGCGGACCATCGTCTGCGCCGCCACCCGCCGCCGCTGCCGCGAGTAGGCCTCGCCCGCATGCGCGATGTGCGACAACCGGACCACCGCGTTCGGCTCCCCCACCGGCAGATCCAGCAGGAAGGACGACACCTCGCCCTGCGGGTGCACCTGGATCGTGTCGTTGTCGCCGCAGTCGTCCGGATCCTGGGTGTACACCGACATCGGGACCATCGCCCGCACCACCGTCGCCTCGGTGACCGGCTCCCCGCGGGAGAGCAGCCAGTACCGCAACGCGCCGGCGAGGACCGCGAGCACCACGTCGTTGATCGTGCAGCCGTAGCGGGAGTGGATCTTGCGGTAGGGCTCCAGATCGGAGCGCACCACGGAGAACCGACGGCTCCTCGAGATCTGCGTGTTCAGCGGAGTCTCGGGCGCCGACTGCGCTGCCGTGCGGGCGATCCGGCCGACGGCGTCGACGGTCTCGGTGAGGGTCGCCGTGAGATCGCCAACGGCCGATCGCACGGCGGCGATCCCCTCCCCCGGCCGCGCGACGAGTTCGGCGAGCGCTCCGACGAGCAGAGCGGACTCCGACGGTTCGCGTTCGGGCATCCACAATTCCTCGGGGACCTCACGCGGCACCGGCTCCTTGTCGAAGAGCACCTGGACGATGTCGAGGGCCTCCTCGCCGTCGACGAGCGCCGAATGCGACTTCGTGAACAGCGCCACCCGATCGTTCGCGAGCCCCTCGACGAGATACATCTCCCAGAGCGGTCGCGTGCGGTCGAGCGGTCGCGAGACCAGACGCGCGACGAGGTCGTGCAGCTGTTCGTCGGAGCCGGGTTTCGGCAGCGCGGAGCGCCGCACGTGGTAGGTGATGTCGAAATCGCGGTCGTCGACCCACACGGGTCGCGAGAGCCCGAATGCGACCTCCCGCACCTTCTTCCGGTAACGGGGCACCTCGGGCAGTCGCTGCTCGACCAACCGCAGCACGCTCTCGTAGTCGAGACCGCCCTCGGGGGGTTCGAGGATCGCGAGCGACCCGACGTGCATCGGCGTGTTGCTCGTCTCCAGGTAGTAGTACGACGCGTCCTGCGCCGTCATCCGGCTCGTCATCGACACCGTTCCCCCTCCTGACCCGAACCTCCCGAACATCGCCACCACGACTCGGCGCCGTCCGTGGCTCCGCTCCCGATCTCCTCGGGATCGAGATCGAAGAGTACGGCCAGTTCGCCCGGCGCGTCGTGTGAACCATCATGGTGTACGCCGACCATCCCCGCAGCGGCGGCGCCTCGCACATTGCCGACCGAATCGTCGACGAAGACGCACTCGCCGGGTTCGAGGTCCAGCAACCGGGCGACCAGCAGGTAGCTCTCGGGGTCGGGTTTGGCGACACGTGCGTCCCCCGAGAGCACCACGCGGTCGACGAACGGGCCCTCGAGATCGCGCAGCCACTGCGCGCCGGGCCCCCCGGGGTCGTTGCTCAACAGAGCGGTCCGCACACCGCGTGCACGCAGGACCGTCACGGCCGCGCCGAAGGTGTCGGGGTCGCTTCCCGGCCCGACCAGGACGCCACCGACGTCGAGTACGAGTCCTCGCATCACGACACCACCGTAGGTCCTGGACGTCCTGCTCGCGCAGCGCATCCCGCGCGCGTCGAACCGGGACCGTCGCCCGGAGATGTGGCATCATGTGCGCGGTTCGTCCTCTCCCGAACCGATCCGCCGTCACGGTGTCACCGTGACGATCCGTTCTCATGCCCTTCGGGAGAGCCCATGTCGCATCACACCGGGCGCTACGTGCGCCGCCTCACCCGCCTCGAACCCCCGGTCGAGGCATCCTGCCAACACCCCCGCAGCCACGTCACCTGTCGGCCCACGCCGCACGACGGACGCTCGGGGCGCGCCCCGCTCCGCCGCGACGGAACCGGACGTCCGGCCGAGGGCCCGAGCATCGAAGGTCCGGCCACAGGCCCGAGCGACCGACCCGCGATCGTGCTCGATCCGGGTGTCGTGCGGGTCGCGGAGACGGCGGTGCGCCTGGTCCTCGAGGTCGTCGACGGCCGCCGTCCCGCGGTGCAGTCCACCACGGTCCTCGATCCGCGTCTCGTCGCGACGATCACCGCGGGCCGGCCTCCGCGTGCCGGACACAGCACCGCGATACTGCTGCGGACGCGGGTGCGTCCCGTCGACGCCGACACCGTGGAACTGTTCGGCAGCTACGGTCGCGGGGACCGGGTGTTCGCCTTCGCCGGCCGGATGGTGCGCAAGCGTCCCCGTCCTCGTGCTCCGCACCGCTGGACGATCACGACCCTGTGGCTCGGGTGAGCCACAGGGTCGTGGGGTGATCGTGAGTCTTCGACTCAGCGCCTACGTGAGTCTTCGACTCAGCGTGTTCAGCGTCGTCGGTTGGTCTTCGCATCGCGCCGGGCCGCGGCACGACGCTCCTTGCGGGTGCCCGCCTGCCTGGGCGCGGAGCGCGCGTCGGAACCGGCGGTCGTACGCGCGACGTGGGCGCGGCCGTCCTCGTCGGGACCGGTGTAGGTCAGACGCCGCTCGGTCTCGTCGAGACCCTTGGCCCGCAGCGCGGCCGGTGCGGGCTCCGCCTGCGCCGCCGGAGCCGGCTGTGCCTGTTGTGCCGCCGGGGCCGGCTGTGCCTGTTGTGCCGGCTGTGCCTGTTGTGCCGTCGGGGCCGGCTGTGCGGATCGCGCGGGAGCAGCCTTGGCGAGGCTCGGGGACGCCTGCGCGGCGGCCGCCGCAGAGGCCGGCGTGACCGCCACACCCGCGGACTGCTGCTGTTGCGCGGCCTCGACCTGGAGGTTGAACAGGAATCCGACCGATTCCTCCTTCAGGCCCTCGAGCATCGCGGTGAACATGTCGAAGCCCTCGCGCTGGTACTCGACGAGCGGATCACGCTGCGCCATCGCGCGCAGGCCGATGCCCTCCTTGAGGTAGTCCATCTCGTAGAGGTGCTCGCGCCACTTGCGGTCGAGAACCGACAACAGCACGCGACGCTCGAGTTCGCGCATCGCGTTCTCACCGGCAATGGCCTCGAGTTCGGTCTCGCGACGTGCGTAGGCGGCGCGGGCGTCCTCGAGAAGGACCTCGAGCAGACCGTTGCGGTCGAGGTCCTCGTTCTCGGCGACGAGCGTCTTGTGGTCGACACCCACCGGGTAGAGGGTCTTGAGCGCCGTCCACAGCTGCTCGAGATCCCAGTCCTCGACGTAGCCCTCGGCGGTCGCACCGTCGACGTAGGCGGTGATCACGTCGGTGAGCATGTGCTGCACCTGACCCTCGAGGTCCTCGCCGCGCAGGATCCGGCGACGCTCCTCGTAGATGACGGTGCGCTGCTGGTTCATCACCTCGTCGTACTTGAGGACGTTCTTGCGGATCTCGAAGTTCTGCTGCTCGACCTGCGTCTGCGCGCTCTTGATGGCCTTGGAGACCATCTTCGCCTCGATCGGCACGTCGTCGGGCAGGTTCAGTCGCGTCATGATCGACTCGAGCGCGGCGCCGTTGAAGCGTCGCATCAACTCGTCGCCGAGCGAGAGGTAGAACCGCGACTCGCCCGGGTCGCCCTGACGACCGGAACGGCCACGGAGCTGGTTGTCGATACGACGCGACTCGTGCCGTTCGGTGCCGAGCACGTACAGGCCACCGGCCGCTCGCACCTTCTCGGCGTCGGCCTTCGACTCGGCCTTGATCCGCTCGAGGGTCTCGTCCCAGGCCGCCTCGTACTCGTCCGGCGTGTTGACCGGGTCGAGGCCGCGCTTGCGCAGCTCGATGTCGGCGAGGATGTCGGGGTTGCCGCCGAGCACGACGTCGGTACCGCGACCGGCCATGTTCGTCGCGACCGTCACCGCGCCGGACCGGCCGGCCTGCGCGATGATCTGCGCTTCCTGCTCGTGGAACTTCGCGTTGAGCACGCTGTGCGGCACCCCGCGCTTGGTGAACTGTCGCGACAGGTATTCCGACCGCTCGACGCTCGTCGTACCGATGAGGACCGGCTGGCCCTTCTCGTGACGCTCGACGACGTCGTCGACGACGGCCGCGAACTTCGCTTCCTCGGTCTTGTAGATCAGATCGCCCTGGTCGACGCGCACCATCGGGCGGTTGGTCGGGATCGGGATGACACCCAGGCTGTAGATCTGGTGGAGCTCGGCGGCCTCGGTCTCGGCCGTACCGGTCATGCCCGACAGCTTGTCGTACAGGCGGAAGTAGTTCTGCAGCGTGATCGTGGCGAGCGTCTGGTTCTCGGCCTTGATCTCGACGCCTTCCTTGGCCTCGATCGCCTGGTGCATGCCCTCGTTGTAGCGGCGGCCCGACAGGACGCGGCCGGTGAACTCGTCGACGATGACGACCTCGCCGTTGCGGACGATGTAGTCCTTGTCCTTGGCGTAGAGCTCCTTGGCCTTGATGGCGTTGTTGAGGTAGCTCACCAGCGGCGAGTTGGCCGCCTCGTACAGGTTGTCGATGCCGAGCTGGTCCTCGACGAACTCGACGCCGGCCTCGTGCACACCGACGGTCCGCTTGCGGATGTCGATCTCGTAGTGCACCTCGGGCTTGAGCAGCTTGGCGATGCGCGCGAACTCGGAGTACCACTTGCTCGACGCGTCGGCGGGACCCGAGATGATCAGCGGGGTCCGGGCCTCGTCGATGAGGATCGAATCGACCTCGTCGACGATCGCGAAGTTGTGGCCACGCTGGACGAGGTCGTCGAGCGAGTGCGTCATGTTGTCGCGCAGGTAGTCGAAACCGAACTCGTTGTTGGTGCCGTAGGTGATGTCCGCGGAGTAGGCCGCGCGGCGCTGGGCCGGGGTCATGCCGGACAGGATCACGTCGGTCTCGAGTCCGAGGGAACGGTGCACGCGGCCCATCCACTCGGCGTCGCGCTTGGCGAGGTAGTCGTTCACGGTGACGACGTGGACGCCGTCGCCGGAGATTGCGTTGAGGTAGGCCGGCAGCACGCAGGTGAGGGTCTTGCCCTCACCGGTCTTCATCTCGGAGATGTTGCCGAAGTGCAGCGCCGCGCCACCCATGATCTGGACGAGATAGTGCTTCTGGCCGAGCACACGGTAGGACGCCTCCCGGGCGGTCGCGAAGGCTTCCGGAAGCAGATCGTCGAGCGTCTCGCCGTCCTGGTAGCGGCTCCGGAACTCGTCCGTCTTGGCCCGGAGCTCGGCGTCGGTCAGGGCCTCGAAGTCCGGGGAGAGGGAATCAACATGCTCGGCGATGTGCTTGAGCCGCTTGACCATGCGACCTTCACCGATCCGGAGCAGCTTCGTCAGCGACAGCACTGGTGTGTTCGTCCTCAATCTCGGGTACCTGCACGGACAAGAAATCCGGCCGAGGCCTTGTCGGACCCCGGCCGGATTCCATGGTAGGCGCTGCGCGGGAGTGACCGCGATGGCGAGGTGCCTTCGGTCACTCCCTGCAGTGTCACACGAGCCTGATCAGACCGTAGTCGAAGGCGTGTCGCCGGTAGACCACGGACGGCTTGTCCGTCTCCTTGTCGTGGAACAGGTAGAAGTCGTGACCGACGAGTTCCATCTCGTAGAGGGCGTCGTCGACGGTCATCGGCGCAGCGTTGTGTTCCTTCGTCCGGACGATGCGACCGGGACCGTCCTGAGGCTCCTTCTCGCTGTCGCCGAGCGACAGGTCGGGCGAGATCGCGAGCTCGTCATCCTGGGCGAGGGCCGCGGTGGCTTCCGCCACGGACACGGGCGTCTTCTCACCGTAGGAGACCTTGCGGCGCTCCTTCGTCCGTCGCAGGCGCGATTCGAGCTTGCTGATCACAGACTCGAAGGCAGCGTAGAAGCTGTCGGCACTGGCCTCGGCGCGTACGACAGGTCCCTTTCCGCGGGCAGTGATCTCGACCCGCTGACAACTCTTCCTCTGACGCCTGTTGCGTTCGTGTTGCAACTCGACGTCGAAGATGAAGATCGTCGGATCGAAACGTTCGAGCCGAGCGAGTTTCTCGGAGACGTAGATCCGGAAGTGATCGGGGACCTCGACGTTGCGTCCTTTCACGACAACGTCGGCACGTGGGCCTTCCGTGGCTGCATCGGCCTCTGCAACGGAACCTCTGGACTTCGAAGGGGTCGTCACGCGTACCTCCCGAGTTACGGCCGGCGCAGCCCGCGCGCCGGCATGATGTATGAGCGCGAGAGCGCGCTCACCCGGAATCGGAAGAACAGGCGTTTCCACCCGTCTACCTTGTTGTTTCCGGGTCTGATGGCGACGGTAGTACGTAACGCGGAGGTGTGCCACCGTTCCCGCGCGATTTCCCATCGCGTCGCCTTCCGGTCACTCGGTGAGGTACTTTCCGGGCCCGTCCGCGGGCTCACGCGTGGGCGATCACGAGCACTCCGAGAGGGTCGAATCCGGCGCGTCGGAGTGCCCGCACCGACTCGCGCGCGGTGGTTCCGGTGGTGAGCACGTCGTCGACGACGAGGACCGGGATCGTGCGCGGCAGACCGTCGGCGCGCACCCCGACACGGCCGGCGAGGTTGCGCTGCCTGTCGGCTGCCGAGAGCCCCACCGAATCACGCACCCCGGCCGCCACACTCAGGATCGGATGCACGTGGAGGCGACGGTCGTGGGTCGCGGCGGCCCGGGCGGCACGCGTGACGGGATCGCCTCCGCGTGCCCGCGCCGCACGCGTCCGGGTGGGGGCGGGCGTCACGATCAAGGGACCCTCGGGCAGCTCGCTCCATCGGCGCAGCCGCGCGATCGCGACGGCCCACGCGAGCCCGAGCGGCTCGGCGAGATCCCGGCGGGCACGCTCCTTCGCGACGATCACCGCGCGGCGCCTGGGGCCGGTGTACGGGCCCAGGCTCCACACCGGGGTCCCGGGGTCGACGCGCGGCGCGACGGCCACGGGGTGATCGGAGAGCTCGCGTGCGCACGCCCGGCACCAGCTCGCTCCGGGAGCGGCGCACCCACCGCACCGGGCGGGCAGGACGAGATCGAGAAAGGCGGTGAGCACACCGGGAGTGTGCCCGAAGTCACCGACGCCTGGGCGTCACCGTCGGCACGCTCTAGCCGGGAAGGACCGGGATCGCCGCCATCCCGGCCAGTCCGGGTACCTCCCGCCAGTACCGGTCGCCGGCGGGGTCGCGGTTGTTGAGCTGGAAGACCGTCCGGGAATCCGCGACGAACTCGCTCGCCGTGGACGCCTCGACCGCCACCACCGGGGGCGTGAGATTGCGGCTCGGCAGTGCGTCGATGCGTGAGCCGTCCACCGCGACCTGCACGACGGGCACGTCGGCCGACGCTCGGGAGACGACGATCGTGTCGGCCGTGCTCCAGTCCAAGGCGAGCGCGGGACCGCCGAGGCCGAAGCCGATCTCGCGCGGGTTGGCGAGCGAGTATTCGCCGGTCGTGGTCGGTACGACCGTCGCGACGAAGACCCGTCCGTCGATGATCAGGGCGGCGCGGACACCGTCGCGCGACAGGCGCAGCTCGGTGATGGGGCCCCCGAGGGCACGGATCGCACCCGCTTCGACGCCGACCACGGTGACCCGCCCCGTGCCGGGCTCGCGCACCGCACGCACTACCGCCGTGCCGTTGACGACGGCCCACACCGAGTTGTTGTTCGGTGACCAGGACGGCCGGGTGATCGACTCGCCGTCGACCGCGGGTTCGGCAGCGCCTTCGCTGTAGGCACCGACCATCAGCTGCACGGCCGGCTCCGGTGCCGGTTTCCCGGTGTTCTCGACGGCGGCGACGAGTTCCCCGTCCAGCGACAAGGCGACGGACTGCAGATCGTCGGACATGCCGAAGAAGCTGCGGACCGGTGTCACGCCGGTCTCGGCGACGCTCACCAGCGTCCCGTCGAGCAGCGCGTGCAGGCCCACCGTCACGCTCGATGCGGCAAGGGGGTTCATCGATGCCACGTCGGCGGTGGTCCACCCGTTCGGGAACCGTTCGTCGAGGGGCTGGCCGTCGGCGAGGAGCTGGTACGGGCCGCTGATGTCTGCGTTGGCGAGGGTCCAGATCACCTGCGCGGCGAGCAGTTCGCGATCCTGCCGGCCCATCGAGCCGACCCCCTGGAAGTCGATGCGGATACCGCCGAGTCCGACGCCGACGTCGGTCGTGCGGCCGTCCGCCTTCGTCACCGAGCCGATGACGGTGACGTCCTCGAGGAGATTCTTGACCGCAGGCGCGAGGACCTCTTTCGGCCCTTCGACGAGCAACCCGATCAACTGCGACGCCGTCTGTTCGGGGGTACCCGTGATCCAGCGCGGGTCGGGGACGACGGCGGTGCCGGTCGGGTCGAGGAAGTACAGCGAGCGGCGCTGATAGGTGTTGAGGAAGCGCGGGCGGTCCATGATGACGCCGGCCGGCAACCGGTCGATGCGCCACTCCCCGTCCGTGCGGACCAGGGAGAACCGCGCCTCGAACTCCCCGTCGGCGGGACGGTAGATGCCGCCCTCCTCGAGGTAGCCGACGGTGCTGGCCCGCACCACGTAGGTGGCGCTGTCGCCGTCGCGTTCCTCGACGAGGACGTCGACCTTGTCGACGATCGTCGCGCTCGCCGCGTCGTCCCAGGACTCGGACATCGTGGGGGTGAGGAACTGCCGGGCCGCGCGGTGGCGGTTGGTCGGATCCGTGCTCGCCTGCAGGAAGTCGCGCAGGAGCAGGTCGGGTTCGCGACCGGGCACGGGAGCGGCGACCTCGGTGGTCGCGGGGCCGCGTTCAAGGGTTCCGATGGCCTGCGGTGACGACGAATCCGGCAGCGTGGCGCATCCCGACAGCACGAGTCCGGCCACGGTCAGGAGTACGACGAGCACGCCCGCTGCACGCGGAGTCGAGCGGCTCATGTATTGGCTCCTTCGGACGATGTGCTCGCAGGGTCGGTCGGGATCTCGCCCGTCGAAGGCCGCTCCGGGGTGTTGTCACCCGGCGGGGGCTTGCCCTGCACGGCCTTCGCGGCGCTGGGCACGAGAGGCAGGGGGCTGCGACCCACCTTACGTCCGCGTTCGCGCGGGAGGGTGAGCCGGAAGCTGGCACCTCGTCCCGGTTCGCCCCACGCTTCGAGCTTGCCGTTGTGCAGGTTGGCGTCCTCGACACTGATCGCGAGACCGAGGCCGGTGCCGCCGGAGCGCCGGACCCGCGATGGATCGGAGCGCCAGAACCGGTTGAAGACGAGTTTCTCCTCCCCCGGTCGCAGGCCCACGCCCTGATCGCGCACGACGAAGGCCGCGGCCGCGTCGTCGGCGCGCAACCGCAGCAGGATGGGTTTGCCCTCGCCGTGATCGATCGCGTTGGCGAGCAGGTTGCGCAGGATGCGTTCGACGCGGCGCGGATCGACGTCGGCCTCGACGGACTCGTCCGGAAGGTCGACGATGAGCTCGGTGGCGGTCTCGCGGGCGAGGTGCCGCACGGTCGAGACGGCGGCACGCGCGCACATCCGCAGATCGAGTCGTTCGGAGGCGAGTTCGGCGACACCCGCGTCGTGCCGGCTGATCTCGAGCAGATCGTTGAGGAGGCTCTCGAAGCGGTCGAGTTCGGCGACGAGCAGTTCGGAGGACCGCTTGAGGACGGGGTCGAGCTCGTCGCTGCCGTCGTGGATGAGGTCGGCGGCCATACGGACGGTCGTGAGCGGGGTGCGCAGTTCGTGGCTCACATCGGAGGTGAACCGTTTCTGCAGGTTGCCGTACTCCTCGAGCTGGGTGATCTGCCGCGACAGGCTCTCGGCCATCTCGTTGAACGACATCGCCAGGCGCGCCATGTCGTCCTCACCGCGGACCGGCATGCGTTCCTTGAGCCGTCCGTCGGCGAAGCGCACGGCGATCCGGGAGGCCGACCGGATGGGCAGCACGACCTGCCGCGCGACGATCATCGAGATCGCGGCCAGCAGCACGAGCAGGACCACGGCACCGACGAGCAGGGTGCCGCGGACGAGGGCGAGGGTGCGTTCCTCACCGCCGAGCGGGAAGACGAGATACAGCTCGAGTGTCGAGATGTCGGAGTCGGTGGGGCTGCCCATGATCAGGGCCGGCCCGGTGTAGCCGTCGGGATCGGCGACCGTCGCGAACTGGTACGCGATCTGCCCGTTCTGGACGAAGGCACGCAGGTTCTGCGGGATCTGGTCGGCGGGCCCGCTCGAGGTGGGGGCCCGCGGACCGTCGCCGGGAACGATCAGGACGGGGTCGAAGGTTCCGGCGACGCCGGTGTCCTGTCCCCCGTCGCTGCCACGGCTGGTGAGGATCGCCGCGGCACCGTCGAGGCGGACCGCGAGCGAGCCGGAGTCGTCGGCGCCCGCGAGTTGTCCCTCGACGAGTGCGCGCGAGCGATCCATCTCCTCGGTCGCCGCGTCGATCTTCACTTCGAGCAGTCGGTCGGTGATCTGGCTCGTGAGTACCACTCCGAGCACGAACATGACGATCAGCGACAGCGTGAGGGTCGAGGTCACGACCCGGAGCTGCAGGGATCGTCGCCAGGTGTGCGCGAGTCGGCTGCTCATCGACCGCGACCACCTCACCAGCGGCAGCGTCCTACGCGTGATACGCCGCCGAAGCCGGTAGGTTCGAATCACGGCGGTCCGGCCTTGTAGCCGACCCCCCGCACCGTGAGCACCGCCTCGGGATTCTCGGGATCCTTCTCGACCTTCGCGCGCAGACGCTGGACGTGGACGTTCACGAGCCGGGTGTCGGCGGCGTGCCGGTAGCCCCAGACCTGCTCGAGCAGGACCTCACGGGTGAACACCTGGCGCGGCTTGCGTGCGAGCGCCACGAGCAGGTCGAACTCGAGGGGCGTGAGCGAGATCGCCTCGTCGCCGCGGGTGACCTTGTGGGCGGGGACGTCGATGGTGATGTCCCCGATGGTCAGGACCTCCGCCGGTTCCTGCTCGGTGCGACGCAGCCGGGCCCGCACGCGTGCGACGAGCTCCTTCGGCTTGAACGGCTTGACGATGTAGTCGTCGGCGCCCGATTCGAGGCCGAGCACGACGTCGACGGTGTCGGACTTGGCGGTGAGCATCACGATCGGCACACCGGAATCCGCGCGGAGCACACGGCACACGTCGATGCCGTTCATGCCGGGGAGCATGAGATCGAGCAGGACGAGGTCGGGCCGGATCTCGCGCACGGCACCCAGCGCCTGAGTGCCGTCCCCCACCACGAACGGTTCGAATCCCTCGCCGCGCAGCACGATCGTGAGCATCTCGGCCAGCGCGGTGTCGTCGTCGACTACCAGAATCCTCGGCTTCATAGCCTCTATCGTGTCACCCCTCGAGCGTCGTGAAGCAGATTTGAGATGTCAACGGCGAGTTGTCGCGGGGAGGTCTGCGGGCCTGCGACCTCCCACGGAGACATCCACTGCTGCTGCGCGAGCCCGTCGTAGACCGCGCCGGTGCGCTCCTGCAGACCGGCATCGCGCTCGTAGGCGTCGCGATCGCGGTCGACCTCGGTCGCGGCGCGGTTACGGGCACGCTCGGCGGCGAGGGCGACCGGAACGCGGAGCAGCACCTGCAGATCGGGCACCGGAAGCCCGAACCGTTCGAACTCGAGACGGCGGATCCACTCCACCGCCGGGCCGGTCGCATCCTGGTTCCGGCGCGCCGCGGTGTACGCGGCGTTGGACGCGACGTACCGGTCGAGCAGCACGATATCGTTGTCGGCGAGCAGCTTCCGCAGCTCGTCGGCAGCATCGCGACGGTCGAGCGCCCACAGCAACGCCATCGCCTCGACGCTCGAGGCGGTGTCGCCGTGCTGCCCGCGCAACGCCTCCGCGCCCAGATCGGCGTGGATCGACTGCCCGTACCGCGGGAAGGCCAGCGTCGCGACCTTCCGTCCGGCCTCGCGCCAGGTCTCGACGAGACCGGCGGACAAGGTCCGCTTGCCGGCCCCATCGAGACCCTCGACGACGATCAGATCACCCATGTGCCCTGTGATTTCCGATCACTCATGCGCTCTGCGTTCCCGTCGAGTTGCCGGGATCAGTAGCGGTAGTGCTCGGGCTTGTACGGGCCCTCGACGTCGACGCCGATGTACTCGGCCTGTTCCTTGGTCAGCTTCGTGATCTGTCCGCCGAGTGCCTCGACGTGGATCTTCGCGACCTTTTCGTCGAGGTGCTTGGGCAGGCGGTAGACCTCGTTGTCGTACTGGTCGGGCTTGGTCCACAGTTCGATCTGGGCGATCACCTGGTTGGCGAACGAGTTGCTCATCACGAAGGAGGGGTGGCCCGTGGCGTTGCCCAGGTTGAGCAGGCGGCCCTCCGACAGGACGATGATCGAATGGCCGTCGGCGAAGGTGAACTCGTCGACCTGCGGCTTGATGTTGATCCGCGTGACGTCGGCGGCCCGCTCGAGGCCGGCCATGTCGATCTCGTTGTCGAAGTGGCCGATGTTGCCGAGGATGGCCTGGTGTTTCATCGCCTTCATGTGCTCGAAGGTGATGATGTCCTTGTTGCCCGTGGCGGTGATGACGATGTCGGCCTGGCCGATGAAGTCCTCGACCGTCACGACGTCGTAGCCGTCCATCATGGCCTGCAGGGCGTTGATCGGGTCGACCTCGGTGACCGAGACGCGTGCGCCCTGGCCGCGCAGGGCCTCGGCGCAGCCCTTGCCGACGTCGCCGTAACCGCACACGAGCGCGGCCTTGCCGCCGATGAGGACGTCGGTGCCGCGGTTGATGCCGTCGAGCAGCGAGTGCCGGGTGCCGTACTTGTTGTCGAACTTGCTCTTGGTGACCGAGTCGTTGACGTTGATCGCGGGGAACGCGAGCTCGCCGGCCGCGGAGAGCTGGTACAGGCGCAGGACGCCCGTGGTGGTCTCCTCCGTGACGCCCTTGACGGACTCGGCGACGGTGGTCCACTTCTTCGAGTCGGCCGCGAGCGAGCGGCGCAGCAGCTCGAGGAAGACCTTGTACTCTGCGGAGTCCTGCTCTTCGTCGCTCGGCGGGACGACGCCGGCCTTCTCGAACTGGGCGCCCTTGAGCACGAGCATCGTGGCGTCGCCGCCGTCGTCGAGGATCATGTTGGCGGGTTCGCCGGGCCAGGTGAGCATCTGCTCGGCCGCCCACCAGTACTCTTCGAGGGTCTCGCCTTTCCAGGCGAACACCGGGACGCCCTTGGGCTCCTCGGGGGTGCCGTGCGGGCCGACGACGACGGCCGCGGCGGCGTGGTCCTGGGTGGAGAAGATGTTGCATGACGCCCAGCGCACCTGCGCGCCGAGGGAGACGAGCGTTTCGATGAGCACAGCGGTCTGGACCGTCATGTGCAGCGAGCCGGAGATCCGTGCGCCCTTCAGCGGCTGCACCTCCGCGTACTCGCGACGCAGCGCCATCAGGCCCGGCATCTCGTGTTCGGCGAGCCGGATCTCCTTGCGCCCGAACTCGGCGAGGGACAGATCGGCGACCTTGAAATCGAGACCGTTGACCCGGTCGGCTACGAGCGTGGTGTCAGACACGTGCAGATGCCTCTTCCTGTCGGCAGACGATGTTGGTTCCAGGCTATACAACCTGCGCGAGAAGAGGCCCGGCAGATCGTCCCCCGACGGGATCCGTCCGCTGCACCTTCCGGTACGACGCCCGGACGTCAACCGCGTATGGCGGCCCGTTCGACGAACGGCACGAGCAGATCGGCGAGGTCGGCGGCGACATCACGCCCCGAGGCCGGGGGCATCGAGACGAAGCTCAGCGCGACCCGCACGACAGCGCGCGCGAGGATCCCCGCGTCGGATTCGGACGCCGCGATCCAGCTGTGGTGGAAGGTCTCCGTGAGGCGACCCGCGCCCCGCTCGAGGATGGGGGCGGCGTCGGTGGTGATCAACCGCAGCAGGTCGGGTTTGGCCTCCCCGCTCAGCAGCGACTGCACCAGGGGGTCGGCGGCGGACGCCTCGAAGAAGAAGGTGAATCCGTCCACGAGCGCGGCCCGCGCGTCGCCGACGTGGGCGTACACCGAATCGGCCACCGCATCGACGAACTCGTCGACCAGACGCAGCGCATATCCCTGGGCGAGCCCCTGCCGGGAGGAGAACTCCTTGTACAGGGTCTGCCGGCTGATGCCGGCGGCTCGGGCGACGTCGCTCATGGTGACGGCCGACCAGTCGCGTTCGTGTAGCAGCTCGCGCATGGCGTCGAGGATCGTCGAGCGCAGCAGCACCCGACTTGCCTCGTGGAAGGGAACCCGCGCGTTCGGCATGGTGGGAACGCTCTCACGCATGGATGTGCTCGTCAAAGCAAGACGGGTAGTGATCCCCCGTGCAGCGGTTCACCGGCGGACGATCTCGACCATCTCGAAGTCGGCCTTGGCGGCGCCGCAGTCCGGGCACGACCAGTCGTCGGGGATGTCCTCCCACCGGGTGCCGGGTCCGATGCCCTCGTCGGGCCACCCTTCGGCCTCGTCGTATTCGAATCCGCAGACGAGGCAACGGAACAGACGGTAGTCGGTACTCACTGGGCGTACTCCTCGAAATCGGTCTTCTCCCGGACTCCGCAGTCGGGACACGGCCAGTCGTCGGGTACGTCGGACCACGGGGTGCCGGCCGGAAAGCCCTCACGGGGAACGCCGGCGGTCTCGTCGTACACGAACTCGCAGACGGGACAGCGGTAGGACGCCACGATCACTCCCCTTCCGCAGTAGTGGGATCCGATGCTCCGTAGCGGGCCAGGATCTTCTCGCGTCGACGCGGTTCGATGTTGACGCGGGTGATGTCGCCGTCGTAGTGGTCGAGCACGCGGTGGTCCATGACCTTGCGCCACAGCGGCGGGATGTAGGCGAGGGTGATCATCGTCGCGTAACCCGCGGGCAGTTGCGGTGAGATCTCCATGCTGCGCAGGGTCTGGTAGCGCCGCGTGGGGTTGGCGTGATGGTCGCTGTGCCGCTGCAGGTGGTACAGGAAGATGTTCGTCACCAGGTGGTCACTGTTCCAGCTGTGCGCGGGCGAGCAGCGCTCGTAGCGCCCCTTCGCGGTCTTCTGCCGCAGCAGACCGTAGTGCTCGAGATAGTTCACGGCCTCGAGCAACGAGAACCCGAAAACCGCCTGGATCACGAGATACGGCGCGATCGACAGACCGAAGACACCGAGGAGCACCGCGTACAGCGCGACGGAGATCGCCCACGCGTTGAGGACGTCGTTGTGCACGCTCCACACCGGCTTGTCGAGCCGTTCGAGGCGGGCCCGTTCGAGGCGCCACGCCGACCGCAGGCTGCCGACGACGCTGCGGGGCAGGAATCGCCAGAAGCTCTCCCCGAACCGGGCAGAGGCCGGATCCTCCGGGGTGGCGACCCGCACGTGGTGGCCGCGATTGTGCTCGATGTAGAAGTGCCCGTAGAACGACGGGGCGAGCGCCCACTTCGACAGTCGCCGTTCGAATTCGACCTTCTTGTGGCCGAGTTCGTGTGCCGTGTTGATACCGATGCCCGCGACCACGCCGACCGAGATCGCGAGTCCGATCTTCGACATCACGCCGAGCCCGCCGTCGATGCCGAGCCAGGACAGGTCGCCGGCCGACCAGAGGTAGCAGGCGAAGACCAGCGACGCGAACTGGAAGGGCAAGTAGAGGTAGGTGCAGTAGCGGTAGAAGCGGTCGTTCTCGAGTTGCTCGAACAACTCGTCGGGTGGGTTCTCGCCGTCGGGGCCGACGAACAGGTCGAGCAGCGGGACGAGTACGTAGACCAGCAGGGGGCCTATCCACCACAGGACCGGGGTGACGCTCTGCAGACCGAGTTCGTTACCGCCCCACACCAGGGCGGCGGCGACGAACAGCGCCGTCGGGGGCACCAGCCCCAGAAGCCACAGATGGCGTTTCCGGTCGCGCCACTGAAGGTCGGGTCGATCCACCGAATCCGCGGATGCCGTACTCATGTCGGGTCTCCTTCATCACCGTTGATGGCGCCGGGCACGCCACCGCACGGTGACGCACACCACTCATATCTTGACTCTAGGCCACTGTTCGTCCTAGGTCTAGACATATAGGCGATTTTGTAAATCTCACGAAGGTGCATCCGGAAACGACGAAGGCGAGCCCGTGCGGGCTCGCCTTCGGTTCGATTCCGTCCCTACCGGGACTCTGCTTCAGGACTCGTCGGTCGCCGATCCCGGTATCTCCCCGAGCCGGGCCCGGAAGACCTGGGTGTCCGCGGCACAACCGTGGACGGTCGGATTCCGGTCGCACGCCGACAACCACGCCGAGTCGCCGGGCCTCAGCGTCACCGACTCGCCGTCGCACTCGACGCGGGCATCGCCTGCGGTGCACAGCAGGATCTGTGGTCCGTCGGCACCGACCCCGAGGGCGTCGCCCGCGCCGAGATCGATGCGGGACAACGCGAACTCCGGTGCCGGGGTGCGGTAGCGGCGTTCGATCGGACTCTGCCCCGACCCGGTCTCCGCCGAGGCCTCCGGCACGGCTTCGAGAATCGGCACCGAGGCCGCACCGAAGTCGAGCACCCGCAGCAGTTCGGGCACGTCCACGTGCTTCGGGGTGAGACCACCGCGCAGCACGTTGTCGGAGTTCGCCATGACCTCGACACCCATGCCGTGCAGGTAGGCGTGCAGATTTCCCGCGTCGAGGTACAGGCCCTCGCCCGGCTGCAGGGTGATGCGGTTGAGCAGCAGCGAGGCGAGCACTCCGGCGTCGCCGGGATAGAAGTCCGCCAGCTGCAGGGCCGTGCGTACCTCCGGAACGAAATCGCGTTCGCCGTCCCGTCCGGCCGCGAGATAGGTGACGCAACCGTCGAGCACACGCGGCAGCAACGCTGCGAGAGCGGGCGGGGGCAACGTGATCCAGGTGGTGAACAGCGCCCGCAGACCGCTCGAATCGGGTTGGCCCGCGAGCAGTCCCACATAGGGGTCGAGTTCCGGCACGGCCAGCGCCTCGAACAGCTCCACGGTCCGTTTCGGGTCACGGAAGCCGGCCAGGGCCTCGAACCGGGTCAGCGCCACCACGAGTTCGGGCTTGTGGCTGGCGTCCTTGTAGTTGCGGACGGGCGAGTCGATCGGGATGCCGAGTGCTTCCTCACGAGCGAAGCCCTCGGCCGCCTGGCCGGCGCTGGGATGCGCCTGCAGCGACAGCGGCTCCTCCGCCGCCAGTAGCTTGAGCAGGAAGGGCAGGCGGGGACCGAACGCCCCCACCGTGCGATCACCGAGGTGTCGCTGCGGATCGGCCGACAACACGTCGAGCAGCGAGTGCTCGTCGCCGTCCGGATCCACCAGCCTGGCGGGATCGGCCGGGTGCGCACCGAGCCACAACTCGGCCTCGGGATGATGGGACGGCACATTGCGGCCACGCAGGGTGGCGATCGCGGTCCGCGATCCCCAGGCGTACGAGCGCACCGCACCTTCGAGTCGGTGCACTATCTCCCCCCTGCCAATCCGAGATATGCGGCCGCCATCTCTGTGCGGACGGTCAACACTGCCACCTGTTCCAGCACGGTCGGAACCGTGCTCGATTCGAATTCTCCGATCACGGACATCAATTCCACATCCGGAAGTGCCGCCGTCCTGCGCTGCGCCGCCGAGCGGTCGGGGTCGGTGCTGAGCACGAACACCCGTGCCGGTGCGATCGGCGCCGGTCCGTCCAGCTCCTCGTCGTGGAAGAACGGGTCGTAGTTCTCACCGCTCGCGGTGACCACATTCGTGAGCCGGTCGCGCGCGACCAGCACGTCGCTCAGTGCCGCAGCGCCGGCGACCACACCCGCCTCCTGGAGCAGGGCCTCCGACGCGTGCCGTGCGAGCACCGTCGTCGCGGCGGAGTCTCCCGCGAACGCCACGCGACGCGACTGCATGCGCACCGCGAGCGACTTTGCGGGATTGTGGAAGACCTCGTTCGCCGGATGATTGCGCGCCGCTTCCTCGTCGGCCGTGTCGGCGACCTCGGCGAGCGGCGGGACACCGGTGATCCGGACGGCGCGCTGCAACACGCCGAGCACCGCACAGAACACCGCGACGTGCCGGGCGAGCACGTACCGGGTCTGGACCCGGACGCGCGGCGGCAACAACATCGCGCGACCGGCCGAGACCGCCCGCACCGGACCTTCGTCGGGGGCGTCGACGACGACCTCAGCGCTGCGACGCAGTCCGGCGTCGATGCTGCGCGCCAGCTCTGGATCGCCGGCGTCGTTTCCCGAGACCACCACGACATCGAGCGCGCCGACCCACGGCGGTGTGGTCGGCGCGGAGATCAGCGGTACACCGGCCTGCCCACCGAACATCGCGACGACCAGTTCCGCGGCCGAGCGGGCGCGGGCGTCGGTGCCGACGAAGACCACACTGCGGGGGTGCATGTCGGTGAGCCGGCCGAGCAGACCTTCGTCGACCGCCGCGGCGACCGCGCGGATCTGGGCGCCGCCGAGGGCCGCGCTCCTGAGGATGCCGTCGACATCGGCGGCGAGAACACCGCCCGCATCGTCGAAGTCGAACAGCGGTGAGGGTGCCGTCACGACCGCATCACCTTCCTTCCGCCGCCGCGACCTCGGCGGGCCGGCTGACAGGGCCCGGTGGGGCCACCGACCCGAGATCGGTGCTCCGCCGAACCGACACCGGCACGACCTGTCCCGGCACTTCGATTATTCCCGTTGTCCCTCCGCCTACGCACGAACGACGGAAAGGATCTCCTTCACCAATGCCTCGACCTCACCGTCCGTGCGGGCCTCCACGTTGAGCCGCAGCAACGGCTCGGTGTTGGACGCGCGCAGGTTGAACCATGCGTTGTCGGGCAGGTCGACGGTGACACCGTCGAGCCGGTCGATCGATACCGCGCGGTCCTCGAACGCCGCGACGACGGCCTCGGTGCGCTCGGCAGCATCGGCGACCGTCGAGTTGATCTCGCCCGACGCCGCGTACCGGTTGTAGGAGCTCATCAACTCGGAGAGCGGACCGTCCTGCGAGGCGAGTGCGGCGAGGACGTGCAGCGCCGCGAGCATGCCGGAGTCGGCACCCCAGAAGTCGCGGAAGTAGTAGTGCGCCGAGTGTTCCCCGCCGAAGACGGCACCGGTCTCGGCCATCTGCTGCTTGATGAACGAATGCCCGACCCGGGTGCGCACCGGCTTGCCGCCCTGCTCGGCGACGAGTTCGGGCACCACGCGCGAGGTGATGAGGTTGTGGATGATCGTCGAGCAGGGTTCCTTGGCGAGTTCGCGGGCGGCGACGAGCGCCGTGACCGCGGACGGGGTGACCGGCTCGCCGCGCTCGTCGACGACGAAGCAGCGGTCGGCGTCGCCGTCGAAGGCCAGGCCCACGTCGGCACCGGACTCGACGACCAGACGCTGGAGGTCGACGAGGTTGGCGGGGTCGAGGGGGTTGGCCTCGTGGTTCGGGAAGGTGCCGTCGAGTTCGAAGTACAGCGGCACGAGATCGACGGGCAGGGCACCGAAGACGGCGGGGACGGTGTGGCCTCCCATGCCGTTGCCGGCGTCGACCGCCACCTTCAGCGGACGCATCTCCGCGAGATCGACCAGGCCGCGGACGAACGAGGCGTAGTCCTCGAGGACGTCCTGCTCGGTGATGCTGCCGCGCTCGCCGTCGTAGGCGGGCACCCCCTCGACGAGGTCGGCGGAGATCTGCGCCAGACCGGTGTCCTGACCGACGGGCTTGGCACCGGCACGGCAGAGCTTGATGCCGTTGTACTTCGCGGGATTGTGGCTGGCCGTGAACATCGCGCCGGGTGCGTCGAGCAGGCCCGACGCGAAGTAGAGCTGGTCGGTGGATGCGAGGCCGATCAGCACCACGTCGAGTCCCTGGGCGGTGACCCCGTCGGCGAAGGCCTGCGAGAGCGAGGGGGACGAGGCGCGCATGTCGTGCCCGATCACCACACGGTCCGCGCTGCCCTCACTGCGCAACAGGCGTGCGAACGACGCTCCGACCTCGCGGACGAACTCTTCGTCGATCTGCTCTCCGACGACACCCCGTACGTCGTAGGCCTTGATGACTGCTGACACCGACTCGGCAGCTCTCGCCACTGTATTAGCTCCTGAACTCGACTCGTGCGATACCGTCCTCCGCGCCATCGCACTCGCTCAGCCTAGTGCGAACGGCTCAGGACGTGGGATCGGGAAGAACACGCAGGTGACCGCGTCGGCCGGTGCGTGCGGTGGGAGGCACGACGGCCCGTTGGGGTTGCTCGGCGTCGTCGTCGCTCGCGTCGGAACGGGAACGCTCCCCCAGGCCGGCCTCGCGTACGGCCTCGGCGAGGGCGGTCAGATCGTCCTCGTCGGGGGTGGCCGACGAGAACGCTCCCTCGTATCGGACGAGTTCCCAGCCCTTGGGTGCCGTGATGCGCGAACCGTGCATCTCGCAGAGATCCCACGAGTGCGGTTCCGCGACGGTCGCCAGGGGACCGACAACGGCAGTGGAGTCCGAGTACACGTAGGTCAGCGTCGCAACAGCAGGGTTCTTGCACCCAGGCCGGCAGCATCGACGCAGTGTTCTCACGACTGGGAGCGTAGCGCGCCGGACGCGCCAGGACTATTCGGACACACCGAAAGGGTGGAGCGATTTTCGTGTCGTAGTGTCCATGGCATGGTCCGCGCACGACGTTCCCGCCCTGTGTCGTCCCGTGCCGTGGCACGCCGCGGCAGGGGAATCCGCGGTCCCCTGTTCCCGCAGAGCCTGCCGGCGTGGAAGACACGCGCGGAGAAATTCGACCTGCTCGTATTGGGGGCGTTCGCGCCGATCGACGCGCGCTGGCACGACCGCCTCACCAAGCTCGACATCGCCGTCGACGAGGTCCCGAAGATCCGGGCACGCGACCCCGACTCGGTCAACTGGCCGGACGAGGTGGTTGCCGACGGGCCGGTGCCGCTGTCCCGGCTCGTGCCGGCGGGGATCGATCGACGAGGCGCTGCCACCCGGGCGCGGATCGTGTTGTTCCGCCGACCTCTCGAGGTGCGCGCGAAGGATCCGGACGATCTGACGGATCTGGTGCACGACGTCCTCGTGCACCAGGTGGCCACCTATCTCGGCGTCGAACCGGAAGTGGTGGATCCGACACTCGACGAGGACGACGAGGACTGAGAAACGTTCCGGATACATGACGAAGGCCGGGTTGCTCGTCCCCCACGGCCGCAACCCGGCCTTCGTCATCCGATTCGGTGTTTCACTCGGTCCCGCACTCCCCGTACCGGGCCGAACTCCTCGTCAGACTATTCCGCGCTTGAGGCGACGGCGTTCCCTCTCGGAGAGCCCGCCCCAGATACCGAACCGCTCGTCGTGAGCGAGAGCGTATTCGAGACATTCGTCCCGGACCTCACACCCCATGCAGATGCGCTTGGCCTCTCTGGTGGAGCCACCCTTCTCGGGGAAGAATGCCTCCGGATCGGTCTGCGCACAGAGCGCACGCTCCTGCCACTGCTCCTCGCCGTCCGCTGGGTCACCGAATCCCGAGATCAAACTCAGGACGGGCACCCCGACGTCCGGGTAGTCACAGACAGCCTCGACTGCAGTATCGCTTCGAGTGAGCTCGAAGCTGTCGCGCTCGCCGGCCATTGTCCCTCCTCACCTGCAGCGCCGAATCATGACCGGGGATCAACCCGCTGCCATCCTTCGAATACTCGTTCGAATGCGGGTTCACCGCAAGGGATCTCGAATTCGATTATCGAATGACATGTATGTGATTAGACACTTCGGGTGTGTCGCGGTCAAGCGGAGCGGCGTTGTTCACATATCATCGGCCGCTTTGCCGAAACGCGTTTCGGACGGTGCGCGACCGGGTAGGCGACGCACCGCTTAGGCTTGGGCCGTGAATGTGACTGTATTGGTCGGAGGTGTCGGTGGGGCGCGTTTTCTCTCAGGTTTGCGCCGGCTTCTCGATATTCCTCCGGGCGTGGAGCCGAATCCGGACGCGGCACACCGCATCACCGCGATCGTCAACGTCGGCGACGACGTGTGGATGCACGGCCTGAGGATCTGTCCGGATCTCGACACCTGCATGTACACCCTCGGCGGTGGGATCGACACCGAACGCGGCTGGGGCCGCGCCGGTGAGACCTGGAACGCCAAGGAGGAACTCGCCGCCTACGGGGCGATCCCCGACTGGTTCGGTCTCGGCGACCGCGACATCGCCACCCACCTCATCCGGACGCAGATGCTGCGGACCGGCTATCCGCTCTCCGCGATCACCGAAGCACTGTGCACGCGGTGGAAGCCGGGTGTGACCCTGCTGCCGGTCTCCGACGACCGCAGCGAGACCCATGTCGTCATCACCGATCCCGAGGACGGTGAACAGCGGGCCGTGCACTTCGAGGAATGGTGGGTCCGCCACCGCGCCCAGGTGCCCACCCACAGCTTCGCCCACATCGGCGCAGAAGAGGCAGAGCCCGCTCCCGGTGTGCTCGAGGCGATCGAGAACGCCGACGCCGTCGTACTGGCCCCGTCGAACCCCGTCGTGAGCGTCGGAGCGATCCTCGCGATCCCCGGTATCCGTGGGGCGCTGCGCACC
This sequence comes from Rhodococcus sp. 2G, assembly GCF_001886355.1. Lineage (NCBI taxonomy): Bacteria > Bacillati > Actinomycetota > Actinomycetes > Mycobacteriales > Nocardiaceae > Rhodococcus > Rhodococcus sp. 2G. The sequence continues at coordinate 2,748,955 of NZ_CP018063.1, forward strand.
ACGTCGGCGAAGGTCGTCGGCCTGTCCCCCGTCATCGACGGCAAGCCCCTGCGCGGCATGGCCGATGCGTGCCTGGACGTCATCGGAGTGGAGACCACCGCCGAGGCGGTCGGCCGGTACTACGGCGCCCGCTCGGGCACAGGCATTCTCGACGGCTGGCTCGTGCACTCGACAGACAACGCCGAGGTGCCAGGCGTCGAAGTCCGATCCGTTCCCCTGCTCATGACCGACACCGACGCGACGGCCGAGATGGCCCGCGCCGCCCTCGACCTCGCCGGAGTGACCCTGTGATGCCGGACGCCGTCGCCGACCCTGCAGTGCGCGACCACGCGCCGGGCGGCCCGATCGAGATCCTGCCCGTCGCCGGGCTTCCCGAATTCCGGCCCGGCGACGACCTGGCCGCAGCCGTCGCGCAGGCCGCACCGTGGCTGGCCGACGGGGACGTCCTCGTCGTCACCAGCAAAGTGGTCTCGAAGGTCGAGGGACGGATCGTGGCCGCGCCCACCGATCCCGACGCCCGCGACGCGCTCCGCCGGCGCCTGGTGAACCAGGAAGCGGTGCGCGTGCTGGCACGCAAGGGCCGCACCCTCATCACCGAGAACAAGCTCGGCATCGTGCAGGCAGCCTCCGGCATCGACGGATCCAATGTCGACAGCGCCGAACTCGCGCTGCTGCCCGAGAACCCCGATGCGAGCGCAGCGGCGCTCCGCGAACGGATCGGTGCGCTGCTCGGCGTCCGGGTCGCCGTGGTGGTCACCGACACCATGGGCCGCGCCTGGCGCAACGGCCAGACCGACGCCGCGATCGGCTCGTCCGGGCTTCCAGTCCTGCACGGCTACGCCGGCTCCCACGACTCGCAGGGCAACGAACTGCAGGTGACGTCCGTGGCGGTCGCCGACGAGATCGCCGCCGCAGGCGATCTGGTCAAGGGCAAGCTCGGCGGTGTGCCCGTCGCCGTGGTACGCGGACTCGACCTGCCCGACGACGGATCCACCGCCCGCGCCCTGATCCGCAGCGGCGAGGACGACCTGTTCTGGCTCGGCACCGAGGAGGCTCTCGAACGCGGTCGGCGCGAGGCGCTGCTGCTGCGCCGGTCGGTGCGGCAGTTCGCCTCCGAGCCCGTCGATCCCGAGGATCTGCGCGAGGCGGTCGCCGAGGCCCTCACCGCACCCGCACCTCATCACACCCGTCCGGTCCGGTTCGTGTGGGTGCGCACCGAGCAGGTGCGCCGCCGGCTCCTCGACCGCATGCGCGACAGGTGGGCCGAGGATCTCCACGGCGACGGACTCGACCCGGTGGCCGTCGAACGCCGGATCTCCCGCGGCGCGATCCTCTACGACGCACCCGAGGTGATCGTCCCCTTCTGGGTGCCCGACGGCGCACACCACTATCCGGATGCCCGTCGCACCGCGGCCGAGGCGACGATGTTCACCGTCGCCGCCGGCGCCGCGGTGCAGGGCCTGCTCGTGTCCCTGGCCACCCGCGGGCTCGGCAGCTGCTGGATCGGTTCGACGATCTTCGCTCCCGAGGTGGTCCGCGAGGAACTCGGTCTTCCCGCCGAGTGGTCGCCGCTCGGGGCGGTCGCCGTCGGTTACCCGCTCACCGAACCGGAACCGCGCGAACCCGCGGACCCGGGCGACGCCCTCGTGGAGCTGTAGTCGTGTCGGCGCGTTCCCTGCACGCCTCGGCGATCGACCGGCTCACCGCCTGGCGCACCGACTCGGAAGACGCCGAATCGCTGCGGCACACGATGCTGGCGTTCCTCGATTCAGCGCCCGACGGGTGCCTGCGCGAACACGTGCCCGGCCACATCACGGCGTCGTCGATCGTGCTCGACGCCGACCACCGCAACGTGTTGCTCACCCTGCATCCGCGGGTGGGGCGGTGGATCCAGCTCGGCGGTCACTGCGAGCCGTCGGACGACACGGTCGTCGACGCGGCCCTGCGCGAGGCCACCGAGGAATCCGGCATCGCCGATCTGGTGATCGATCCGGAACTGCTGTCGGCGCACACGCATCCGATCACGTGCTCCCTCGGCGTGCCCACCCGTCACCTCGACCTGCGGTTCCTGGTGACCGCACCCGTCGGTGCCCGGCCGGTGCGCAGCGACGAATCCACCGACCTGCAGTGGTGGCCCGTCGACGCGCTTCCGCCGGAGGCCGAGCACGAGACCATCGCGCACATGGTCCGGCTCGCCGCGGCCCGACGGGCCTGAGACGACGCGGCCCGACGGGCCTGAGACGACGCGGCCCGACGGGCCTGAGACGACGGGGCCCGACGGGCCTGAGACGACCACGCTCGTCCCGGTGGGTTGCCGGGACGAGCGTGAGGTCGGAACCGGGCCGTGAGGTCAGAACCGGACAGGGCCGAGGTCGGGGTATTTCGGGGTGATGCCGTCGCCGGAGGATACTCCGCGCAGCCGCCGGCCCACCCAGGGGACGAGGAACTCGCGCATCCACGCGCCGTCCGCGGCGCGTTCCTGGGCCCGTGTGAGGACGGGTGCCTCGTCGAACTCCACCGGTCCGAGACCGTGTGCGACGCCCAGCAGATCGAGCACGCGGATCGCCATGTTGTGGTGGCCGGCCGCGGACATATGCAGCCGGTCGAAGTCCCACATGCGCAGATCGCGGTACTCGTCGAACCGCCAGAAGTCGACGATGGTCGCCCCGTGTCGATCGGCGATCGCCCGGACGAGTTCGTTGTACACGGCCCAGCGGCCGCGCAGCATCCCGAAGACCGGCGCCCAGCTGCCGTCGTAGGCCGTCCACATCAGGATGCGGGCGCCGGTCGCGGCGAGCTTGCCGATCGCCTCGTCGTATTCCGCCGCGAGTGCGTCGAGGTCGAGCTTCGGACGCATGAGGTTGTTGCCGCCGGCATAGATCGTCACGAGATCGGGACGCATCGCCACGGCGGTCTCGAGCTGCTCGTCGATGATCGGTCGCAGCAACCGGCCCCGGATGGCGAGGTTCGCGTACGCGAAGCTCTCCGAGTGCCGCGCCAGCTCACCGGCGACGAGATCGGCCCAACCGCGCAGCCCGTTGGCACGCGTCGGATCCGGGTCGCCGACTCCCTCGGTGAACGAATCACCGAGGGCCACGTATCTTTCGAAACCCACTTCGACCTCTCGACTCACACGTCGGTACTGAACCGGATACCGCCGTCGGGGATCTTCACTCCCGGCCACACCCGGGCACCGCGCAGCAGCTCGCATCGCGCACCGATATCGGCGCCGTCACCGATCACACCGTCGCGGATCAAGGCCCGCGGACCGACCCGTACACCGAAACCGATGATGCTCCGTTCGACCACCGCACCGGCCTCGACCCGCGCACCGTCGAAGATCACCGCGCCGTCCAGGCGGGCACCCGCACCGATCTCGGCGCCGCGGCCGACGACCGTGCCCCCGATGAGCAGGGCGCCCGGGGCCACGGAGGCACCCGGATGCACGAGCGACTCGCCGCGCTGCGGCGGGAGCGCCGGGGACGGAGCGATACCGCGGACCAGATCGGCCGAGCCGCGGACGAAATCCTCCGGGGTGCCCATGTCGCGCCAATAGGCCGCGTCGACGTGCCCGAACACCTTCTTGCCCTCGGTCAGCAGCGCTGGGAACACCTCGCGCTCCACCGACACCGGACGGCCTTCGGGGATCTGCTCGATGATCTCGCGGCGGAAGACGTAGCAACCGGCGTTGATCTGATCGGTCGGCGGATCCTGAGTCTTCTCGAGGAAGGCGGTCACCCGGCCGTCCTCGTCGGTCGGCACACAGCCGAAGGCACGCGGATCGCTCACCCGCACCAGGTGCAGGGTCACGTCCGCCTCGGTCCGCACGTGGGTGTCGAGCACCGCACCGAGATCGGTGCCACCGAGCACGTCGCCGTTGAAGACCATCACGTTGTCGGCGCGCAGCCTCGGCAGCACGTTGCGGATACCGCCGCCGGTGCCGAGCGGCTCGGTCTCGGTGACGTACTCGATCTCGAGACCGAAATCGGAACCGTCGGCGAAGTGCTGCTCGAAGACCTCGGCCTTGAACGAGGTGCCGAGGACGACGTGTTTGATGCCTGCCTCACGGATCCGCGCGAGCAGGTGGGTGAGGAAAGGCACCCCCGCGGTGGGCAGCATCGGCTTGGGTGCCGACAGCGTCAACGGACGTAGCCGCGTGCCCTGTCCGCCGACCAGAATCACCGCATCGGTGTGCGGTGCCGACTCACTCGTCATCGTCTCCCCTGTTCACTGTCGTGCCGACCCGAATGTTCCGGTCGGTCCTCCCGTTCCGACGCTCCCGCACGGCCGCTGCGACCGCCACTCGCGATCGCACCGCGAGCCCGGCCCGCAGAGCCCACCGCAGCGGTGCCTGCCACCCGTGGGGGTGACGGTCCGCCTGGAAGCGGTAGGCACTCTCATGATGTGCCGGAAGCATCAGTTCGGGGTGCCGTCCGGCCGCGTGGCCCTTGGCGTGCATGACCACCGCGGACGGCACGTACACGTTGAGCCAGCCCGCTCGTCCGAGCCGGTCGCCCAGGTCCACGTCCTCCATGTACATGAAGTACCGCGAATCGAAGCCGTCGATCGAATCGAAGGCCGCTCGCCGTAGCAGCAGGCACGATCCGGACAGCCAGCCCACGGGGCGTTCGCTGATCTCCTCGTTCTCCTGCCGGTAGCGACGCGTCCACGGATTGGCCGGCCAGACGGTGCCGAGCAGCGCGTGACCGGCACCGGAGGCGAGGGTGGGGACGGTGCGTGCCGAGGGGTAGACGCTTCCGTCGGGTTCGTGGATCAGCGGCCCGAGCGAGCCGGCTCGCGGCCAGCGACGCGCCGCCTCGAGCAGTTCGTCGATCGAACCGGGGTGCCACCGGACGTCCGGGTTCGCGACGATCACGAACTCCGCGGACGGGTCGATCTCGGCGACCGCGCGATTGATCGCCCCGCCGTAACCGATGTTTCCCCCGGTCCGGAGCAGTCGCACGTTCTCGTGTGCCGCCTCGGCGGCCTCGGGAGCACCGTCGATCGAACCGTTGTCGGCCAGGATCACCTGCGTCGGCAGAACGGTCGCGGAGGTGAGCGAGGTGAGAAAGTTCTCGAGGTGCTCACCGGGCGAATAGGTCACCGTCACCACGGCCAGCGTCGAATCCACGCCGGCCACCTTAGCGACCTCGACGGTGTGCGACACCTCACGGGCCGTTTCCTCACACGTCATCGCGCGGGCGGCACGGTTCCGCTACCGGCGATCGCCTCGTGCAGTGCCTCCCGCCACGGACGGAAGCGCGTCAGGCCGGCACCGATCCAGGCACTGTCGTCGAGCACCGAATAGGCCGGCCGCGGCGCGGGGCGGACGAACTCGTCGCTGCCACAGGGCTGCACCCGCTCCGGGTCGGCGCCGATCTCCTCGAAGACCGCCCGGGCGAGGTCGAACCACGTCGCTTCTCCGGCGTTCGTGGCATGCAGAATCCCACCGGGGATCCGGTCACCGTGCTCGGCGAGTTCGATCAGTCCGTCGGCCAGGTCGCGCGCGTAGGTGGGGCAACCACGTTGGTCGTCGACGACGCGCAGGGTCTCCCGCTCGCCCTCGAGCCGCCGCATGGTCGCGACGAAGTCGTTGCCGTCGCCGGTGTACACCCAGGCGGTGCGCACGACGTGCGCGGTGGGAAGCACCTCCAGCACCGCCCGTTCACCGGCGAGTTTGGTGCGGCCGTAGGCCGTGCGCGGGCCGGTCGGCGCGTCCACCCGGTACGGCTCGGTCGCGTCGCCGGCGAAGACGTAGTCGGTGGAGACATGGACGAGACGGGCACCTCTGTCGGCACAGACGGCGGCCAACACGCCCGGGCCCGTGCCGTTCACCACAGCGGCCCGGTCCTCGTCGGTCTCGGCCGCGTCGACGGCGGTGTACGCGGCGGCGTTGATCACCACGGATCCCGGTTCGACCGCGGCGGCCACGGCCTGTGGATCGGTGATGTCCACCTCGGACGATCCGACACCGCGGATCGGTATCCCCGCCGCGGTGCCGCGGTTCACGAGATGACGGCCGAGCTGGCCACGGGCTCCGGTGACGAGAACGCTACGCACTCGGAGAAGTCTGGCACGCCGGAGTGGTGCGCGCCGGGCGAGCGTCCCCACCAGTAGCCTTCAACCGAGAGCTACATCCACAGACCCCGTACCACCCACAGGAGGAGTACCAGGTGCCGCCAGAGCCGCGTCGCCGCACCGGCCGACGTCCCGCCCCCACGGGACGTCGCACCCGCGCGGGCGATCCGACAGCTGCCGACGGCAGGTACGGGTCGGATCCCGGTCCCCGGCAGTCCCGGCGTTCCGCGCGTCGCGAGCCGCCCTCACGCAGCCCCGGAGCACCGGCGGAGGCACGGGTGTACAGCGGAAGGCCGTGGCAGATCGCCGTCGCGATCGCGGCGTGCCTCGTGCTGGTCGTCACCGGTGCGGCGTGGCGCAGCGTCGACGCGCTGCAGTCGTCGCTGGCCTCGGTCCGCGGCCTGGCCCTCGGCGACGGCGAGGACGGCGCCGTCGACATCCTGCTGGTGGGCACGGACAGCCGCACCGACGCGCACGGCAATCCTCTCTCCCAGCGCGAGCTCGACGCGTTGCGCGCCGGCGAAGAAGTAGCGAACAACACCGACACGATCATCCTGATCCGCGTGCCGAACGACGGCCGGTCGGCCACTGCGATGTCGATCCCCCGCGACACCTACGTCGAGGTGCCCGAGATCGGGATGTCGAAGATCAACGCGGCCTACGGCGCCACGAAGGCGAACCGGCGCGCCGAGCTCGTCGAAGCGGACGCCGACGCGACCGAGGCCGAACTCGAGAAGGAATCGACCCAGGCAGGCCGGGAGGCGCTCATCGAGTCGGTCGCCGACCTGACGGGTGTGACGGTGGACCACTACGCCGAGGTCGGACTCCTCGGCTTCGTGCTGCTCACCGACGCCGTCGGCGGTGTCGAGGTGTGCCTGAACGCACCGGTCGACGAGCCGCTGTCGGGTGCCCGTTTCGATGCCGGTGAGCAGACCCTGCAGGGTTCGGACGCACTGAGCTTCGTCCGCCAGCGTCACGACCTGCCGCGCGGCGATCTCGACCGGATCGTGCGGCAGCAGGTGTTCATGGCGTCGCTGGCACAGAAGGTGCTCAGCGCCAAGACGTTGTCCAACCCGTCGAAGGTGAGTCAGCTGACCGCCGCAGTGCAGCGCTCGGTGGTGCTCGACTCCGATTGGGACATCATGGCGCTGGCGACCCAGCTGCAGGGCCTCGCCGGTGGCGACGTGACCTTCTCGACGATCCCGGTGCAGGACATCAACGCGATGACCGACTACGGCGAGTCGGTCGTGCAGGTCGATCCGGACGAGGTGCGCTCCTTCGTCGCCGAGTTGATCGGCCGCGAACCGGACGGCAGCGAGACCACCTCGACCCCGGTGCCCGCTCCCGACATCGACGCGTCGACCGTTACGGTCGACGTCGCGAACGCCGGATCCGTGTCCGGCCTGGCCTCCCAGGTCTCCACGGCTCTGTCCGAGGAGGGCTACGTCGAGGGCGAGGTGGGCAACTACACCGGTTCCGGTGTGGGCACGTCGACGGTCTTCGGTGCCGATGAGGACTCCGACGAGACCCGCGCGGTGGCCGCGGCGCTCGGTGGTCTCGCCACCGAGTCCGATCCCTCGCTCCCGGCCGGCACCGTGCGGGTCGTGCTCGCCGGCGACTACACCGGCCCCGGCTCGTCGTCGTACTCCGGTTCGTCCACCGCCGCATCCGCCTCCGACATCGGCGTGAGCCCGGCCGGTGGCACCGCCACCCCGGCTCCCGCCGCACCGCCCATCGATGCGGGCTCCGACGGCCCGCGCTGCGTGAACTGACACCTGTGTGAACCGACAGTCGCGCGAACAGAATCCGAGAAGAAGGACATCGTGACCACCCTGACCGACGCACTGCTCGACCCGATCCTCGCCGAAGATCCGGCGGGTCCGCGGATCACCTGGTACGACGACGCGACCGGCGCGCGGATCGAACTGTCGGCGCTCACCCTCGCCAACTGGGCTGCCAAGACGGCCAATATGATTCGCGACCAGTTCGGAGTCCTTCCGGGAGGTCGGGTGGCGGTGCTGCTTCCCGCCCACTGGCAGAGCGCCGCGGTCCTGCTGGGCGTGTGGTGGGCAGGGGCCGAGGTCGTCCTCGACGCCGACCCGGATGCCGATCTCGCTCTCGTCACCCCCGACCGGTTGGACGAGGTCGACATGGTTGCCGAGGTCGCGGCGTTGTCGCTCGACGCCTTCGGTGCCCCCGTGCGCGACCTGCCGCCAGGGATCACGGACTATGCGACGGACGTGCGGATGCACGGCGACCAGTTCCGATCCTCCGGTGCGGGCGACGCGGTGCTCGCCGGACGTTCGCAGTCGGACGTGCTCGCTGCCGCCACGGAGTCGGCGTCGGCGGCGGGTATCGGCAGCGGCGACCGCGTGTTGTCGTCCCGGTCCTGGTCGCAGCCCGACGCTCTCGTCGCCGGACTGCTCGCGGTGCTCGCGGCCCGGGCGTCGCTGGTACAGGTGAGCAATCCCGACCCGGAGGCCACCGAACGCCGCGTCGCGAGCGAGAAGATCACGGTTCGTCTGGACGGGTGATCCCGCGCGCCGCGCGGTAGCCGCCATCGGCGAGTCCCGCCTCGATCTCGAACCTGTTGCGGGACCCCGGGTTGCGGAGTTCCTCCCACAGATAACGCACCGCGAAGCCGATGCCGTAACGGGCCCACTGGTCCGCGTGCACGGATTCGTGGCGCAGCAGCGCCCGCGTCGGTGGCCTACGGGTGAGGAAGACACCGCCGACGGTGGTGCCGCCGCGCGCGAAGCCACCGCGCATACCGCTGCAGACGAGCAAGCCGAACTCGTCGTCGAAGGACACCGAGCCGCCCCAGGCCCTGCCCCACACCGTCGCGAGCGCGGTGACGAACCGCACCGACGGGACCCCGCGCGACACCCGTATCGCCCTGGCACGCTTCCGGTCCCGTCCCGACACGGCTCGAGCCTACGCCGACTCGATCGGTCCGATCCTCTGCCGACTTCGTCGGCCTGATTCTCTGCCGACTTCGTCGGCCTAGTTCTCGGCCGGTCGTCTCGAACCGCCGATTCGACGACGAACGCCCCCGAGCCGCGGAAGGACTCGGGCGCGTTCCGGTCGACCGGGAGCACCGTCGGGAGGAGGACCGACCGTCACCCCGCCATCGCCGCGACCGGCGACACCCGGCTCGCGCGCTGGGCGGGGACGAGCGAGGCGACGACGCCCGCCACACCGCCCACCAGGACGATCGCCGCGAGCTGCCACCACGGCACCGAACCGAGTGCGATGTGGCCCGGGCCGATCACCGAGGCCGTGCCGGCCACCCCGAGCAGCAGGCCGAGCACCACGCCGAGCAGCGACGCCACGCCGGCTATGATCGACGCCTCCCGCACGAGCAGACTCCGCACTCCGGCCCGCGAGAGACCCACCGAGCGCAGCATCGCGGTCTCCCGTCGCAGCTCGAGCACGGACAACGCCATCGTGTTGCCCACGCCGATCAGGGCGATCACCACGGCCACGGACAGCAGCCCGCCGACGATCAGCAGCATCGTGTCGAGGATCTTCTCGAGCATCTGCCGCATCTGCACCGCACCGACCACCTCGCTGCCCGGAACCTCGGCCGCGGCGACCCGAGACAGGTCGTCGGAAACGGCGACGAGGTCCTCGTCCGACATTCCCCGATCGAGTTTCAGCCACACGGTGTCCGCCGTGACGGGGCCGGCGACGGCGGTCAGGTCGCTCCACTCGATCATGTCGGGCATCCCCGGCTCGGTCGTGGCGACGGTCAGCTCGCGGGTGCCCACCGGGCCACCGACGGTGACGACGGCTCCGTCGTCCACGCCCACCGACCTCGCCAGGGAGCGTTCGAGCACGATCGTCCCGGCCTCGGGCAGGCGCACGTCGGTCCGGACGGTCGAGGCCATCGCCGCGGGATCGACGCCGAGGACCGACGCCTCCGTGCCGCCGATCGTGAGGTCGACCGTCGCGAGCTCGGCGCCGCTGCTCACCCGGTCGACCGCCGTCAGCCGCTCGGTCACCTCCGGTGCGAGCCCGTCGCGTTCGGGCGCGGTCACGGCCATGTCGACGGGGAACTGCTCGTCGATCACGTCCGGCGCCCCGGCCTCGAGCGTGCCGATCCCCACGACGAGGGTCGAGGTCAACGTCACGCCGATGAACAGCGCGGTGGCCGTCGACGCGGTGCGGCGCGGATTGCGCCGGGCGTTGCCGGCGGCGAGCACCGCGAGCGGGCCACCGGCACGGGCGAGCACGTCCCCCACCGCACCGACCGCGGCGGGCACGAGACGGCGGGAGGCGAGCACCACACCGACGAACAGCAGCAGTCCGCCCGGGCACGCGACGAGCACGTTCGCCATGACGACCCCGAGACCGAGCAGGGCCGTGCCCCCGACGATCGCCAGCGCGGCACAGATGCGGCGCACCCACGAATCGCGCACCGGTTCGGGGCGGGTCTCGAGGGGCTGCAGGGCCGCGAGCGCCCGCACGCGGGTCGCCGCCCGCGCGGCACCGTTCGCGGCGACCACCGTCATGCCCGTTCCCACGATCAGACCCGCGATCACCGTGGTGACCGTCACCGAGACCGACGTGAGCGGGATCGGGGCGTCCACGGCCCGCGCCGCGGACACCACGGCCGCGGCGAGTCCGGACCCGCCGAGCACGCCGAGGACGGCCGCGACGAGGCCGACGACGAACGCCTCGCCGCGGACACTGCGGCGGACCTGGGTGGACGTCACGCCCACGCAGCGCATCAGGGCCAGTTCGCGGGTGCGCGCGGCGAGCAGGACGGAGAAGGTGTTGGCGATGACCAGGCCGGCCACGACCACCGAGATCGCCGCGAAGCACAACAGGACGTTGCGCAGCAGGGTGACGTCCCCGACGTAGTCGTCGGCGACCGCCGTGGCGCGATCGGCACCCGGCACGACGTCGACGCCCGGCACCGGCGCGAGTGCCGCTCGCACGGCGTCGGCGTCACCGGCTGCACGGACCTCCCAGTCCGTCGTGTCCCCGGACCACGACCGCACCTGCGCGGCGGCGCCGAAGACCGATCCCGGGCTCAGGGCGAGCGGTGATCCGTCGAGATCGACGACACCGACGACCTCCACGGTGGTCGGGGGGACGGAACCCGTCGGGCCGGCGACGGTGATCTCGTCACCGATCGCCCGGCCGGACGACGAGCCGACGGCGACCTCACCCGGGTTCGACGGCCAGCGTCCGTCCCCGAGCTGCTGCCACCGCAGGGCGCCCTCTGGTGCGATGCTCGTCGCGGTGCCGTTCGAGGACGACCCGTCGGCTCCGATCAGCCGGACGGGACCGCTGACGTCGAGCGCCGCCGCCTCGACGCCCGGTGTCGTAGCGACCAGCGTGAGCACCTCGTCGGGTGCGACGGTGGAGTCGGCGGGAAGAGCGACTGCCGCGACCCCCTCATACCGGGCCGCCGTGGATTTCGAGACCGACGCACTCACCGTGTCGCCGAGCACGAGGGTGGTGACGACGAACGCGACCGCGACGAAGACCGCCAGCACGGACGCGACGTACCGCCCCCGATGGGCGCGGGCCTGGGCCAGGACGAGATGCCTCATCGGACCGGCACCACCGTTCGGGATGTGCGCAGGTCGCGCATCGCATCGATCACCGAATCCGCTGTGGGTTGCGCGATCTCACCGGCGAGCCGGCCGTCGGCGAGCAGCACCACCCGATCGGAGTAGGAGGCCGCGACCAGATCGTGCGTCACCATCACCACGGTCTGACCGGTCTCCCGCACGCTCGACCGGAGCATCGAGAGCACCTCCCCGCCGGACTGCGAGTCGAGGTTTCCGGTGGGTTCGTCGGCGAAGATCACGTCGGGCTGCGGCAGGAGCGCCCGCGCGACGGCGACGCGTTGCTGCTGACCGCCGGACATCTCGTGGGGAAGGTGGTCGAGCCGGTCGGTCAGACCGAGCCGGCCGGTCACCTCGTCGAACCACTCGGGCGTCGGGCGCGAGCCGGCCAGCCGCATCGGCAGCAGGATGTTGTCGCGGGCGGTGAGCACGGGCAGCAGATTGAACGCTTGGAAGACGAATCCGATGCGGTCGCGGCGCAGTTCGGTGAGCACCGCATCGGGGGCGGTGCTGATCTCGACGTCGGCGCGGCGGCCGTCGCCGTGGAGGATCACGCGCCCGGAATCGACACCGTCGAGACCGGCGAGGGTGTGCATGAGTGTCGACTTGCCGGATCCGGACGGTCCCATGATCGCGGTGAAGCGTCCCCGCGCGAAGGCGACGGACACCCCGTCGAGGGCACGCACCTCGGCGTCGCCGCGCCCGTAGACGCGGGCGACCCCCTGAGCCGAACATGCCGGTACGAAAGAGCTGATCGAAGTCATGCTTCGACGCTAGAAACGATGCGGCGCACGCACATCGACCCGCGAGTCGATCTTCGCCGCCCCGGTGTCCTACCCCGGGAGGACCGGTCGTCTCCGGGATGGCACCACGGTCCTATTCCCCCGAGCCGAGCAGATCGTCGGGATGCACGAGACCGGCGCGGAAGGCGAACAGCACCGCCTGCACGCGGTCGCGCGATCCCGTCTTCGCCAGCACCCGGCCCACGTGGGTCTTGACGGTCGTCTCGGAGAGCACGAACCGCTCGGCGATCTCCCCGTTGGTCAGGCCGTGTGCCATCGCGACGAGCACCTCGAGTTCGCGTGGAGTCAGATCCTCGGGCACCGCGACCGGCACCGCGCGCCGCTCCGCACCGTCGAGCAACGGCGAGACATGGTGCAGCAGTGAGCGGGTGGCGCGCGGGGCCATCACGGCGTCACCGCGGTGCACCGTCCGTACCGCGGCCAGCAGGTCCTCGGGCGGCGCGTCCTTGAGCAGGAAGCCGCTCGCACCGGCGGCGATCGCCTGGACGATGTAGTCGTCGTTGTCGAAGGTTGTGAGCACCACGACCTTCGGCGCGTCGGCCGAGCGCAGCAACGACCGCGTCGCCGAGATCCCGTCGACCCGCGGCATCTGCACGTCCATCAGCACGACGTCGGCGCGGACCCGTTCGAGTTCGGCGACGGCGGCCTCGCCGTCGGACGCCTCGACGACGACCTCGATGTCCGGCTGCGATTCGAGCACCATGCGGAAACCGGCGCGCACGAGTTGCTGGTCGTCGACGAGCCCGATACGGATGGTCGTGTCGGATCGGGTGTCGCGGGCGGGTTCGGTCACGGACGCCACCCTAGGGGGAGACCGCCGGTGCGGGCAGTTCGGCACGGACCCGGTAGCCGCCACCGTCCCTCGGACCAGCGGCCGCGCGACCGCCGTGCAGCCGGGCCCGCTCCTCGATACCGGCCAGCCCCTGCCCACCCGGGCGGGCCTCGACGAGCGCCGCCGCTCCCCTGCCGTCGTCGACGATCTCGACGACGAGCGTGTCGGGCCGCCAGTCGAGACGAACGTGGGTGCGGGCGCGGGGACCAGCGTGCTTGAGGACATTGGTGAGCGATTCCTGCACGATCCGGTAAACCGACAGCCCCAGTCCCTCGGGCACCTCGCGGCTCTGCCCGTCGACCGAGAACTCGACCTCGAGCCCGCTCGTGCGCATCTGCTCGACGAGCGCCGGCACGTCGCCGACGCCTGGTGTGGTGGTGAACTCGCGCGGCGTGTCCTCACGGAGCACCGACAGCAACCCGCGCATGTCGGTCAACGCGCGACGCCCGGTCTCGGCGATGGTGGTCAACGCCCCTGCGGCCGCCTCCGGGTTCGTCGCGGCGGCGTAGCGACCACCGTCGGCCTGCGCGATGATCGCCGTGAGCGAGTGCGCGACGATGTCGTGCATCTCTCGGGCGATGCGGGTGCGCTCCTGGGTGGCGGCCAGTTCGGCCTCCTTGAGACGTTCGAGTTCGAGCAACCGGTTGCGCTCGGTGAGCGAATCCATCTCGCGCGAACGCAACCCGCGGACCCGGCCGAACGCCCACACACCAGCGAGGGAGACCGCGACGAAGGTGGCCGTCACGAACGCTTCGAGCGCGGTGCGGCCGTCGTAGCCGAAATAGAGCACTCCGGCGAGTGCGCCCCCAACCACCGCGACGGGCAGCGCGGTGTTGGCGGCCCACCGCGGAGCGTAGGCGGCGAGCGCATACACCGCGATCGGCACCGCGATCGCCGCGATCGGCAGGATCTCCGGCAGGGCGAGCAGGTGCGCGTAGGCGGCGAGCGCGACGAGCGAACCTGCCACCACCGGGCGGGTCCTGCGCCAGGCCAGCGGCAGCGTGAGCGCGAGGGTGACGAACAGACCCGCCACCGATCGCGCGTCCGCCACGTGCAGGGCGACCCCGAACAGGGCGAGCACCGCGGCCAACGCCCCGTCGATCACTCCGGTGTGCCCGCGGGCCCACCTGTTCCAGCGTTCGAGCAGCGGGGTCGTCTGCACGGCAGACGCTCCGTCAGCCGAGCAGCTTCTGCCGCAGCGCCTCGTCCTTCTCGAGCACCATCTGCTCGAGACCCGCCTGGAACTTCTCCATCTGCTTGCGCAGCGCCGGATCGGAGGCACCGAGGATGCGCGCGGCGAGCAGACCCGCGTTGCGGGCGCCGCCGATCGAGACGGTGGCGACGGGGACACCGGCGGGCATCTGCACGATCGACAGGAGCGAGTCCATACCGTCGAGGTACTTCAGCGGCACCGGAACGCCGATCACTGGCAGCGGGGTCGCCGAGGCGACCATGCCGGGCAGGTGGGCGGCGCCGCCGGCGCCCGCGATGATGACCTTGATCCCGCGGCCGGCGGCGTCCTTGGCGTAGTCGAGCATCCGCTGCGGCGTGCGGTGCGCCGAGACGACACCCACCTCGAAGCGGATCCCGAACTCGACCAGCGCCTCGGCAGCGGCCTGCATGGTCGGCCAGTCCGAGTCGCTGCCCATGATCAGGCCGACCTGTGCGCCCTGTGCCACGTCACTCACCGATTTCTCCCGTGTGTTCGTTCCAACCGTCGGTCCACACCGCGTGCGAGAGCCAGTGCGCCGCGCGTTCCGCGCGTTCGCGCACGGCGGCGACGTACTCGGGATCGTCGATCGACCCGGACGGCGCGCCGAGCACGTTGACGTGGCCGATCTTGCGGTCCTTGCGCTCACCCTTGCCGTAGAGGTGCACGTGCACGTCGGGCATCCGGGCGAACAGGTGGTGCAGTCGCTCGTCCATGCTCATCGCCGGCGCCTCGGGCGCGCCGAGCACGTTCGCCATCACCGTCACCGGCGCGATCGGGCTCGTGTCGCCGAGCGGGTAGTCGAGCACGGCGCGCAGGTGCTGTTCGAACTGGCCGGTGCGGGCACCGTCCATGCCCCAGTGACCGGAGTTGTGCGGACGCATCGCCAGTTCGTTGACGATCAGCTCACCGGAGCGCGTCTCGAACAGCTCGACCGCCATGACACCGACGACGCCGAGCTCACCGGCGATGCGCAGCGCGAGCTGCTCGGCGGCGGTGGCGACGTCCTCGGGCAGGTTCGGGGCGGGTGCGATGACGACGGCGCACTGGCCGTCGCGCTGGACGGTCTCGACGACCGGCCACGACGCGCCCTGGCCGAACGGGGACCGCGCGACCATCGCCGACAGCTCGCGCGTCCACTCGACCTTCTCCTCGGCGAGGAGCGGGACACCGGCAGCGAGCTGGTCGGCGACGACCCGCTCGAGTTCGGCGTGGTCGTCGAGAATCCACACGCCACGGCCGTCGTAGCCACCTCGTGCGGCCTTGAGCACGTACGGATCGCCGAGCGCGTCGAGGGCGGCGCGAGCATCCTCGACGGAGGTGATCTCCGCGAACTTCGGCAGCGGTGCGCCGAGCTCACCGAGCCGCTTGCGCATCGCGATCTTGTCCTGGGCGTAGATCAGGGCCTGCGGGGGCGGCAGCACCGCGACGCCTTCGCGCTGCAGGACCTCGAGATGTTCGGTCGGGACACCCTCGTGGTCGAAGGTCAGCGCGTGCGCGCCGGTCGCGGCGCGGCGGAGGACGTCGAGGTCGTCATGGCTGCCGAGCACCACATTAGGGCTGACCTGCGCGGCGGGTTCGTCGGCGCTCCCGGCGAGGACGCGGAGCGTCTGGCCGAGCGCGATCGCCGCCTGATGGGTCATCCGCGCGAGCTGTCCACCACCGATCATCGTGACGACCGGCATGCCCGTCGTCAGGGTGCGGGGCGTATCGGATCTGGGGGACGATTCAGGTCTGCCTGTCACGGCTGTCCATGGTGTCACAGCATGTCGCGACGTCGTTCCGCTGCTCCCCCGCCGAGCGTCGAGGGACCTCCCACCGGCCCGCGCAGCGGTGTGGGAATGCCGACATGTGCGGTCGGGTTTCGGAAATTCACCTCTTCGTTTCGTACACTTCTCCAAGTGACAATCGTCGATGAAGCGTTGAGCAGGGTTCCCCAGCCTTTCCGGGGGCTGTTGCTCCGGCATCGCGAATTGATCAAGTTCGCCATCGTCGGCGGCACCACCTTCGTGATCGACTCGGCGATCTTCTACACGCTCAAGCTCACAGTTCTGTCCGAGAAGCCGGTGACCGCCAAGATCATCGCCGGTGTCGTCGCGGTGATCTGCTCGTACATCCTCAACCGCGAATGGTCCTTCCGCAATCGCGGCGGTCGCGAGCGCGCCCACGAGGCGTTCCTGTTCTTCTTCGTCAGCGGTATCGGCGTCGTGCTCTCGTTCATCCCGCTGTGGATCTCGAGTTACGTCTTCGACCTGCGCGTACCCGAGGTGAGCCTCGCGACGGAGAACATCGCCGACTTCGTCAGCGCGTACATCATCGGCAACCTGCTGCAGATGATCTTCCGCTTCTACTGCTTCAAGAAGTTCGTCTTTCCGGAGGAGATGGTCCCGGACGCTCCCCTGGGCGAGCCCAGCGAGCAGCTCGACCGCTCCTGACGGGAAGAAGGTCTAGCGGGGTTCGCGCGTGCCGGTCGGCGTACAGGTGTCCCGATCGCGGGGCGCGCCGAGGAACAGCGCAAACAGTGCCGGCCGGCGTCGCTGCAGTTCGAGGCGACCGCCGTCGGCCTCCGCGAGGGCACGTGCGAGCGCCAGTCCCACCCCGGTCGACCCGCCGCCGGAGAAGCCGCGGTCGAAGACGTACGGCGCGACCTCGTCGCTGACGCCCTCACCCTCGTCGGCCACCTCGACACACACCGTGACGTCGCCGCGGGTCGCGACCTGCCGCACCGAGACCGTGCACGTGCCTCCTCCGTGCACGAGCGCGTTGTCGACCAGCACCGCCACCGCCTCCCGCAACCGCGAACCGGTCACCGCCGCCCGCAACGACGGATCGCCGCGCAACACCAGTTCCCGTCCCGCCTCCTCGTAGGGACCGCGCCAGTCGGCGACGACACCGGTGAGTTCGCCGACCACCGAGACGTCGGTGCGCTGGTCGGCACTGCTGTCGCGGGACTGGCGCACGAGACCGTCGATCGCGGTGGTCAGCCGGTCCACCTGTGCCATGGCCGCCTCGGCCTCCTCCACCACGGCAGGATCCTCGTGGGCGGACAACTCGTCGAGCCGCAGCCGGATCGCGGTCATCCGGGAGCGGAGCTGGTGCGAGACGTCGCCGACGAGCGCGTGCTCGCGCTGCAGGCGGTGCGAAATCTCGACGGCGGCCGAATCCAGCACGTCGGAGACGCGATCGAGTTCGGGGATACCGTGCCGCCGGGCCACCGGGCGGAAGTCGCCCTCGGCGAGACGGGCCGCCCGGTTCGCCACGTCGCGCAGCGGGTCGGCGAGTCTTCGGGCGGTCGCCACCGCGACCAGCGCCCCGGCCGCGACGGACAGCAGCACCAGCAGGCTCACCGCGGCGAGCACCTGCTGCTGCAGAGTTCGCATGCTCTCCGAGGGCACCTCGATGAGCAACGAGCCGGACGTCCCCATCGACAACGACTCGACGATCGACGCCCCGAGCACCGGCGTGCCGATGTCCAGCCGCGCCGCGACGTTCTCGGGTGTCGGGTAGACCACGACAGCCCGCCCGTCGGTGGGGACGAGCAGACGCAGGGAACTCGTGTCGAGACCACCGACGACGAATCCGTCGGTGCCCTCCTGGGCGATGATCTCGTCGGCCATGCGTTCGAGCCGGTTCTGCAGGTCGCGGCGGGCGGTGTCCTCGACGAACAGGAACGCCGTGTAGGCCAGCGGAATGCCGAGCAACAGCGCGACGAGCAGCACGGTCGCCAGGACGGCGTTGAGGATGCGGCTGCGCACGCCGGAGACGCTAGTCGGTGTTCAGCCGGAAACCGACACCGCGCACCGTGGCGATGCGACGTTCCCCGGCCGGCCCCTCGTCGCCGATCTTGCGGCGCAACCACGACATGTGCATGTCGAGCGTCTTCGAACCGCGCAGGTCGGCGTCGCCCCACACCTCCTCGAGGATCGCGTCGCGGGAGACGACTTGCCCCGCGTGCTCGAGCAGCACACGCAGGAGCTCGTACTCCTTGTTGGCGAGCGTCACCTCGGAGCCGTCCACGAGGACACGGCGCGCGGCACGTTCGAGCCGGATCCCGGCGACGTCCACGATGTCGTCGTTCTCCGGGCCGCCGCGCCGGCGCAACAGCGCGCGCACACGCGCCATGAGCTCAGCGAGACGGAACGGTTTGCCGACGTAGTCGTCGGCGCCGGCATCGAGACCGACGACGAAGTCGACCTCGTCGGTGCGGGCGGTGAGCATGAGCACGGCCAGATCGGAGCGGCTCGCCCGGATCTGGCGACACACTTCGAGTCCGTCCATCCCAGGTAGACCGAGGTCGAGGATGAGCAGTTCGAACCTGCCCGACAGTGCCTGTTCGAGCGCGGCCGGACCGTTGTCCTCGACGGTCACGTCGTACCCTTCGCGTCCCAGCGCGCGGGACAGCGGTGCAGCGATTGCGTCGTCGTCTTCGGCGAGTAGAACGGCAGTCACCACGCCAGCGTACGGATCGCGGTTCGCTTTGTCGGGATTACCGGCGGGTCGTGTCGGCGCACCTGCGACTCGCGTCGGCGCACCTGCGACTCGCGTCGGCGCACCTGCGACTCGCGTCGGCGCACCTGCGACTCGCGTCGGCGCACCTGCGACTCGCGGTCACCACCCCTTGCGGTGCTCATGCCCGTGCTCGTCGCGTCGGTAGCGGGTGGTGTGACGGTCACCGGGGCGCTGGTTCTGCGCGTCGAAGGCCTGCCGGTAGAGCAGGGCGTGCACCTGCTGGACGTCAGGGATGTCGTCGAACTCGATGGGATCGTCGGCGGCGGAGACCACGACGAGCGTGCCGGTCCGGAGCATCCGGTCGACGAGGCCGTGCCGGAACTGGACGTTGCTGATCCGGCCCATCGGGATGTCGATACCCGTGTGGGTGAGCACACCGGTGCGGACGAGGACGCGCCGGTCGGTGACGATGAAGTGCGTGGTGAGCCACCCGACGAAGGGAGGGACGCACCGCCAGCCGACGAGGCCGATCCACGCCGCGGCCACGGCGAGGCCACACCAGGTCGCGGCGGCACCGTCGAGCCGGGCCTGGACGAGTCCCACCAGGAAACCGGCGACCATCGTCGACACGAGGAAGGTGGCCGTCGGCAGTACGAGAGACTTCCAGTGCGGATGCCGGTGCAGCAGCAACTCTTCCTCGGGTGCGAGGGCGTCCTCCGGGTATCCCATACCGCCCACGATGGCATATGTCGGTCTTGTACCGATGCGAGCAGTCGCAGGGTGCTCAGACCGGTCGCAGATGTGTGATGTCGCCCGCAGCGACCGCCACGGACTCTTCCCCGCCGTCGGGGCGGATCACGATCCGTCCCTGGTCGTCGACGTCGGTCGCGACGCCGTGCAGTTCGGTGTCGCCGGGCAGGATCGCACGGACGCGCTGCCCGACCGTGCCGCATCGTTCGCGGTAGGCCGCGGCGAGTTCGGTGGTGTCCCATCCCGCCCGGGCCCACGCCCGGATCCGCTCGCCGAAGCCGGCGAGCAGCGCCTGCGCGAGCGGCGTGCGATCGAGTTCGGTGGCGTCCTCGAGCAGCAGCGAGGTGGCGGTGGGGACGGGCAGTTCGTCGCGTCCGAGGGTGGCGTTGATGCCGATGCCAGCGACGACCGTGGGCACCGGCGAGGTGGCCGCGACCTCCACGAGGATCCCGGCGAGCTTGCGTCCGTCGACGAGGACGTCGTTGGGCCACTTCAGTTGTGCCGCAACGCCGGTCACGGATCGCACAGCGTCGACGGCGGCGATGCCGCACAACAGCGGGAGCCAACCGAGGTTCTGCAGCGGGCACTCGGGCAGCCGCAGCAGGACCGACACGATGACCTGCGCGCCGGGCACACCGTTCCAGGTGCGGGAGTGGCGACCGCGGCCGCCGTGCTGGAACTCGGCGAGCAGCACGCGACGGTCGTCGCCGGTCGCGGCGACGGCGAGCAGATCCGCGTTCGTCGAGGCCGTGTCGGCGACGACGTCGAGACGTGTGTAGAAACCTTCGCGCTCGACGCCGACGAGGGCATCGCGCAACGCCGCCTCGTCGAGCGGTGTGCGGAGGGCGAGGAGATCGGTCGTGGGCCGGTCGGATGCCATGTACACAGCCTAAAGTGGGCCTTCGCCACCTACCCGCCGGTAGGTCCGGAGCGGTGGTCCGGCCTTCGGGACCTCGATGCAGCGGCCTTGTATGACGATCGCTAAGCTGACTGGCCATGACCACTGTCCAGGAGCCGTCCGCGCCCGAGGCGGCGAGTACGCCCGATATCCACACCACCGCCGGCAAGCTGGCCGACCTGCGCAACCGTCAAGCACAGGCCAAGGTCCCGGTCGGTGAGGCCGCAGTCGAGAAGGTTCACGCCAAGGGCAAGCTGACCGCTCGCGAGCGCATCCAGGCGCTCCTCGACGAAGGATCGTTCGTCGAACTCGACGCCCTCGCTCGCCACCGCAGCACCAACTTCGGCCTGGCCGACAACCGTCCGCTCGGCGACGGCGTCGTCACCGGCTACGGCACGATCGACGGCCGCGACGTCTGCGTCTTCTCGCAGGACGCCACCGTCTTCGGCGGCAGCCTCGGCGAGGTCTACGGCGAGAAGATCGTCAAGGTCATGGACCTGGCCCTCAAGACCGGCCGTCCGCTGATCGGCATCAACGAAGGCGCCGGCGCGCGCATCCAGGAAGGTGTCGTCTCCCTCGGTCTCTACGGTGAGATCTTCCACCGCAACGTGCAGGCCTCCGGTGTCATCCCGCAGATCTCGCTGATCATGGGCCCCGCGGCCGGTGGTCACGTCTACTCCCCCGCTCTCACCGACTTCGTCGTGATGGTCGACCAGACCAGCCAGATGTTCGTCACCGGCCCGGACGTCATCAAGACCGTCACCGGCGAGGACGTCACGATGGAGGACCTCGGCGGCGCCCACACCCACATGGTCAAGTCGGGTGTCGCGCACTACGTCGCCGACGGCGAGCAGGACGCCCTGGACTACGTCAAGGACCTGCTGTCCTACCTGCCGAGCAACAACCAGGCCGCCGCGCCGCGCCTCGCGCCGAGCGACCCGATCGAGGGTGCGATCGAGGACTCCCTCACCGCCGAGGACATCGAGCTCGACACGCTCATCCCGGATTCACCGAACCAGCCGTACGACATGCACGAGGTCATTCGTCGCCTGCTCGACGACGACGAGTTCCTCGAGGTCCAGGCCGAGCGCGCGAAGAACATCATCGTCGGCTTCGGGCGCGTCGACGGCCGCAGCGTCGGCATCGTCGCCAACCAGCCCACGCAGTTCGCCGGCTGCCTCGACATCGACGCGTCCGAGAAGGCCGCGCGCTTCGTCCGCACCTGCGACGCGTTCAACGTGCCGATCATCACGCTCGTCGACGTTCCCGGCTTCCTGCCCGGCACCGAGCAGGAGTACAACGGCATCATCCGCCGCGGCGCCAAGCTGCTCTACGCCTACGGCGAGGCGACCGTCGGCAAGATCACGGTCATCACCCGCAAGGCCTACGGCGGCGCGTACGACGTCATGGGTTCCAAGCACATGGGTGCCGACGTCAACCTCGCATGGCCCACCGCGCAGATCGCCGTCATGGGTGCCTCCGGCGCCGTCGGCTTCGTCTACCGCAAGCGCCTGCTCGAGGCCGCCAAGAACGGTCAGGACGTCGACGCGCTGCGCCTCGAGCTGCAGAACGAGTACGAGGACACCCTGGTGAACCCGTACGTCGCCGCCGAGCGCGGTTACGTCGACGCGGTGATCCCGCCGTCGCACACGCGCGGACAGATCGTCTCCGCGCTGCGCCTGCTCGAGCGGAAGATGGTTTCGCTCCCGCCGAAGAAGCATGGAAACATTCCGCTGTGACGCTCGGCGGCAGGACCGGGCGCAGCTCGGTCCTGCCGCGACCGTACGGCGTAGCACGTCGCCGACGACGTGCGATGAACCCGAGAGAGGGATCGACATGACAGCGACCCGGTGGGCATCCGATGCCTGTGTGGACGCGTACCCGGGGGGTGCCCTGTGACAGCGACGGCAGAGGACAAGATCATCACCGAGTTCGAGGTCGAAGAGCAGCCGCCCGCGGTCGAGGCCACGGCCGCCGACGACGCGACCGAAGCCGCCCAGGAGAGCACCGCGGTCGCCGAAACCGCGGCTGCCATCCGCATCGTCAAGGGCAACCCCGCCGACGAGGAGATCGCGGCTCTCGTCGCCGTGTTCGCCGCTGCCGCTGCGTCGGCGGGCGACGAGGTGGTCGACACCCGGCCGCCCGAGACCTGGGGCGATCCGACGCGGACGCACCGACAGTGGGCGCCGTTCTCGCCGTATTCGTACCCGAACCGCGGCTGACATGCCCCGGCTCGTTCTGGCCTCGGCTTCACCCGCCCGCCTCGCGGTTCTCCACGCGGCGGGCGTGAAGCCGTTGGTGCAGGTGTCGGAGGTCGACGAGGACGCGCTCATCGCGTCCCTCGGCCCCGGCACGCCGCCGGCACAGGTGGTCACCGAGCTTGCCCGCGCCAAGGCCACCGACATCCTGCCCGTCCTGCACGAGCAGAAGCTGCGCGACGCCGTCGTCATCGGCTGCGACTCGATGCTGCTGATCGACGGCGCTCTGCAGGGCAAGCCCGGCACCGTCGAGGCGGCCCGCGAGCGCTGGCGGGCGATGGCCGGCCGCAGCGGCGAGCTGCTCACCGGTCATGCCGTGCTCCGTCTCCGCGACGACGAGGTCGTCGCGGAGGCCGCCGACCACAGCGGCACCGTGGTGCACTTCGGCATCCCCACGGACGAGGAACTCGAGGCCTATCTCGACAGCGGTGAGCCGCTCGAGGTGGCCGGGGCCTTCACGCTCGACGGTCACGGGGGCTGGTTCGTCGAGGGCATCGAAGGCGATCCGTCGTCGGTGATCGGCATCGGGCTCCCGCTGGTGCGGCGCCTCCTCGCCGAGGTCGGCATCTCCGTCGCCCGGTTGTGGGCCGAGAACGCCGCGATCCCCGTCGAGGCGCTCGAGAACTGAGCCGTACCCGGCACTATCGGGCCGTGCCGCCGTACAAGGTCTTCTGCAACGAGCCCACCATCGCCTCGGCCTTGGTCTTCGCACGTTCGGCATCCACGCCGTGGAACATCTCGTCCACGGTCCCGCACCACAACTGCAACCACCGCTCGAACCGGGCGGGGGTCAGTCCGTGGTGTCCGTGCAGCGCCCGGTGCACCGGCACGAACGCTCCGCGATAGCGGGTGGTGCGGAAGAGGATCTGCTCCCAGAAGTCGCCGACCACCACCAGATGGTCGTCGAGTCCGATCACGGCGAGGACGTCGAAGGCCGGCGCGAGCACGGGATCGTCGAGGGCCCGTTCGTAGAACCGCCGGACCAGCAGGTCGATGTGCTCCCGCGATGCGAGCTCGACCGGGGCCGGCCGGTCGCCGTGGGTGTCACTGCGGGTCACGTCCCGTCACGGTACCGCCTAGAATCGACGGCGCACCTGCCACCACAGCCTCAGGAGCCCATGTGCCCGTCGCACCCGATAGCAACCCTTCGTTCGCGGTATACGCCGATCCCAACCGTCTCGTGTCGACGGAGTGGTTGTCCGCTCATCTCGGTCATCCCGAAGTGAAGGTCGTAGAGTCCGACGAGGACGTCCTGCTCTACGACGTGGGGCACATCCCCGGTGCGGTGAAGATCGACTGGCATCTCGATCTCAACGACCCCGTCACCCGCGACTACATCGACGGCGAGCAGTTCGCCGCGCTCATGGATCGCAAGGGCATCCGCCGCACCGACACCGTGATCATCTACGGCGACAAGTCCAACTGGTGGGCCGCCTACGCACTGTGGGTCTTCACCCTCTTCGGCCACGAGGACGTCCGCCTGCTCGACGGTGGACGCGACGCGTGGATCTCCGAGAACCGCGACACCACCCTCGACATCCCCGCCGCCACGACGAGCGGTTACCCGGTCGTCGAGCGCAACGACGCCCGGATCCGCGCATTCAAGGACGATGTCCTCGCGCACCTGGGCAAGGGCCCGCTGGTCGACGTGCGGTCGCCGCAGGAGTACACCGGCGAGCGCACCCACATGCCCGACTACCCGGAGGAAGGCGCCCTGCGCGGTGGCCACATCCCCACCGCGGTGTCGATCCCGTGGGCGAAGGCAGCGGCGCCCGACGGCCGGTTCCGTGCGCGGCCCGAACTCGAGGAGATCTACGGCGACATCGACCAGGACGCCGACGTGATCGCCTACTGCCGGATCGGCGAGCGCTCGAGCCACACCTGGTTCGTCCTCACCTACCTGCTCGGATACTCGAACGTGCGCAACTACGACGGTTCGTGGACCGAGTGGGGCAACGCCGTCCGCGTGCCCATCGCCAAGGGCGACGAGCCCGGAGAAGCGCCGGCCGCATGAGCATTCCCGCCCCCCTCGCCGAAATCGTCGACGACTTCGCTGCCGTCGAAGGTCAGGACAAGCTGCAGTTGCTTCTCGAATTCAGCCGCGAGCTCCCGCCGCTTCCCGCCGAACTCGAGGAAGCGGCGATGGAGCCGGTGCCCGAGTGCCAGTCGCCGCTGTTCCTGTCCGTCGACGCATCCGACCGGTCGAAGGTGAAGCTCCACTTCAGCGCACCCGCCGAAGCCCCGACCACCCGCGGATTCGCATCGATCCTGCAGCAGGGACTCGACGGTCTCAGCGCACAGGAGATCCTCGACGTGCCCGACGACTTCTATGCCTCGCTCGGTCTCGCCGAGGCGGTCAGCCCGCTGCGGCTGCGAGGGATGAGCGCGATGCTCACCCGCATCAAGCGGCATCTCCGAACCTGACGCGGTCATGGAGTTCACCGAGCTCGCCGACTACCGGATCCCCCCGGGCGTTCTCACCGAATGGCTGCCGTGTGCGGCCGAGGACGACTGGCGCGAGGACCCTCGTCCCGCCTCGTACATCCACGAGGCGCATCTCAGGCGCACCTCGGGGGTCCGGTACGGCGGGGGCCGCGACTCCTGGCTCGGCACGGCCTTCGAGGTCCCCGGGCCCCTCGACACCGAGCGGTTCCGGCGGGCCCTGCAGCGCTGGATCGATCGGCACGAACCGCTGCGCAGCCACGCGCACCTCGACGAGGAGCAGAGCGGCGGCGGTCTGGTGCGGCGCACCGCTCCCCCCGGCCGGGTGTCGGTGCGACCCATCCGGCACGATCCCGCCGATCCCGACACCATCCACGAGCACCTGCTCGGTCTGTTCGACGACTACACGACCCCGCACTTGTGGCCGTCCTACGTCTTCGCGACGCTCGAGCGGACACCGGACGGGGATCCCGACAGCGCAGAAAGCGCGAAGGACACCGACGAGCGGTTCACAGTCTTCTTCGGCGCCGACCACTCCATCATCGACGGGTACTCGGTGGTGCTCGTGGCGCACGAGATCTCGGCGCTCTACGAGGAGGAGCGCACCGGTCGCGCCGCCGACCTGTTCCCGGTGGGCAGCTACATCGACTTCGGCGCCGCCGAACGCGACGAGTCCGCGCATCTCGACGACGACGACGAGGCCGTGCAGATCTGGCGGCGGACCCTCACCGAATGCGGCGGCGAACCGCCCGCCTTCCCCCTCCCGATCGGGGCGCGACCCGCGCACGCCACACCCCAGCAACGACTGTCGGAACGCTGGTTCGACGACGACGAGGCGAGCGCCTTCTCCGCATGCTGCCGACGCGCCGGGACGGGATTCTTCGCCGGCGTGCTGGCGTGCTTCGGCCGCGCGACGGCCGAACTCACCGGTGCGGATCGGTTCCGGACCGTCGCGCCCGCGCACACCCGCGCCGGGCCGATCTGGGCGGGTTCGCTCGGATGGTTCGTCGGTCTGCGTCCGATCGATCTGAAACTCACGGACACAACGGATTTCGAGACCCTGGCGATGCGGGCCGGCGACGAACTGCACCGCACCCGCGCGAGCGCACGAGTGCCGTTCGCGCGGGTGGGCGAACTCCTCGGCGTGCCCATCCGTCCACGTTTCGTCGTCTCGTACATGGACGTGCGGTTCGTACCGATGGCCGCCCAGTGGCCCGAATGGAACGCTCAGGCGCTGCGCAGCCGCAGCTTCACCCACGACGTCTACGTCTGGATCAACCGCACGCCCGAGGGTGTGAACATGTCGGCGCGATTTCCAGACAATACGGTCGCGGACAAGAACGTCCCGAGCCTTCTGACGCGCACCCGCGAACTGATGCACGAGGTCGCGGTGGGTGGACCGTGGATCGCACGGCCGGAAACGGCGGCAGTCCCACCTACCGGTGAGTAGCATTGTGCGCTCGAACGGCCGCCGTAATGTATACGGGCATCCGGTTACATCGTCGATCCGAATGGCGCTTAGACTGCCCGTCGACGGAAATAACCTAACGATCGATCAACAGGAGGCTCCGTGCCCAGTCATGCCAGCGCGCAGATCACGAAGGTGCTCGTCGCGAATCGCGGCGAAATCGCTGTGCGGGTCATCCGAGCCGCCAAGGACGCAGGCTACGGCAGTGTCGCCGTCTACGCCGAACCGGACGCAGACGCACAGTTCGTGAAGCTCGCCGACGAGGCGTTCGCACTGGGCGGCAACACCTCGGCCGAGTCCTACCTGGTGTTCGACAAGATCCTCGACGCCGCGGCCAAGTCCGGCGCCGACGCCATCCACCCCGGCTACGGCTTCCTCTCCGAGAACGCCGACTTCGCCCAGGCCGTGATCGACGCCGGCCTCATCTGGATCGGCCCCTCGCCGCAGTCCATCCGCGACCTCGGCGACAAGGTCACCGCCCGCCACATCGCCGAGCGCGCCAAGGCTCCGATGGCGGCCGGCACCAAGGACCCGGTCAAGAACGCCGACGAGGTCGTCGAGTTCGCCGAGAAGTACGGCGTGCCGGTCGCGATCAAAGCCGCCTTCGGCGGTGGTGGACGCGGCATGAAGGTCGCGCAGACCATCGAGGAGATCCCCGAACTGTTCGAGTCGGCCACCCGTGAGGCCGTCGCCGCCTTCGGTCGCGGCGAGTGCTTCGTCGAGCAGTACCTCGACAAGGCCCGCCACGTCGAGGCCCAGGTCATCGCCGACCAGCACGGCAACGTCATCGTCGCCGGCACTCGCGACTGCTCGCTGCAGCGCCGCTTCCAGAAGCTCGTCGAGGAGGCCCCCGCGCCGTTCCTGACCGACGAGCAGCGCAAGCGCATCCACGACTCCGCCAAGGCCATCTGCCGCGAGGCCGGTTACTACGGCGCCGGCACGGTCGAGTACCTCGTGCAGGGCGACACCGTCTCCTTCCTCGAGGTCAACACCCGCCTGCAGGTCGAGCACCCGGTCACCGAGGAGACCGCCGGCATCGACCTCGTGCGTCAGCAGTTCCGCATCGCCAACGGCGAGAAGCTCGAGCTCACCGAGGACCCGACCCCGCGCGGCCACAGCTTCGAGTTCCGCATCAACGGTGAGGACGCCGGTCGCGGCTTCCTCCCCGCTCCCGGCCCGATCACCGTCTACAAGGAGCCCACGGGCCCCGGCGTGCGTGTCGACTCGGGTGTCGTCGCCGGCGACGTCATCGGCGGCCAGTTCGACTCGATGCTCGCCAAGCTGATCGTCACCGGTGAGACCCGCGAGCAGGCGCTGCAGCGTGCTGCCCGCGCGCTGGCCGAGTTCGAGGTCGAGGGCCTGGCCACGGTCATCCCGTTCCACCGCCACATCGTCGAGAACCCGGCGTTCGTGGGCGACGGCGAGAAGTTCGACGTCTACACCAAGTGGATCGAGAACGAGTGGGACAACACCATCGAGCCGTACACCGGTGGTGCCCCGATCGAGGACGAGGACGAGACCCTGCCGCGGCAGAACGTCGTCGTCGAGGTCGGCGGACGCCGCGTCGAGGTGTCGCTGCCCGGGCAGTTCTCGCTCGGCGGTAACGGCGGCGGCGCCGGCGTGATCCGCAAGAAGCCGAAGCCCCGCAAGCGTGGTGGCGGCGGCGCCGGCAAGGCGTCGGGCGACGCGGTGACCGCACCCATGCAGGGCACCGTCGTCAAGGTCGCGGTTGCCGAGGGCCAGGAGGTCGCCGAGGGCGAGCTCATCGCCGTGCTCGAGGCCATGAAGATGGAGAACCCGGTCAACGCCCACAAGGCGGGCGTCGTCACCGGCCTGGCGGTCGAGCCGGGTGCCGCGGTCACCCAGGGCACCGTGCTCACCGAGATCAAGTAGGACCCCGCCCGAGCAACGCTCGAGCAGTACGGCCGACGGTCCCCCGCATCGCTCACGATGCGGGGGACCTCGCCGTATC
Organism: Rhodococcus sp. 2G; assembly: GCF_001886355.1. Classification (NCBI taxonomy): domain Bacteria; kingdom Bacillati; phylum Actinomycetota; class Actinomycetes; order Mycobacteriales; family Nocardiaceae; genus Rhodococcus; species Rhodococcus sp. 2G. The sequence goes on from NZ_CP018063.1 coordinate 2,777,697, forward strand.
GGGCCCCCGTGACCGGCTCATGCGCGCGAAAAACCACTAGCCTGGAGTCATGGCCGACCGCCCCGACATCCGCATCGGCACCGCCGAGCGTGAAGAAGCCGTAGCGCTGCTCGGCGAGCACTTCGCCGCGGGCCGTCTCAGCCTGGCGGAATTCGACGAGCGGGTCGCACTCGCCACGCAGGCCACGGTGCGCGGAGACCTGATCCCCCTCTTCGCCGACCTGCCCTCGGCGCCGGCCGCGATGGCCACCACCGGGCCACGCGATCTGGCGGAACAGCTGCTCACGTTGGTTCCGTTCATCCTGGTCGCGCTGCTCGTGATCGTCGTCTTCCGGCACCCGATCGCGCTGCTCATCGCCTTCGGTGTGCTGTTCGTCGCGGGTCGCCGGGCCTACCGACTCCTCGGCGAGGGCCGCGGGCCGTCCTGACCTCGCGGTACCCGGCCGCGTCCTCCTGCTTTTGCGGAGATCCTGTTGCGGAGATCCTGTAGTGGAGATCACAGCCCTTCGAGAGGTGCCCGTGGCTGTTGCCGGTCCGACGGCACAGGTTAGTGTGGCCGGCATGCCCGAACACCCCGACGTCCGGATCGGCAACGCAGAACGCAGTGAGGCTCTCGACCTGCTCGGCGAGCACTTCGCGCTCGGCCGGCTGACGCTGTCGGAGTTCGACGAACGCAGCGCGATGGCGTCGGCGGCCGGGACGCGCGGTGATCTCGACGTGCTGTTCACCGACCTGCCCGCCCACCTCACCGATAGCTCGGCCACGACCCGGGACGATCTTCCGGTGATCATCCCGAAGAAGGATCCCGATCGCTGGCGCGAGGTCGTGATGGGCCTGACCCCGCTGGTCGCGCTCGTGCTGTTCTTCACCTTCGACACGTGGTTGTTCTTCCTGCTGATCCCCGCCGTGGGCATCGTCCTGTTCGCCGGTCGCGACCGGCACGGCCACAGCACCGACAGCGGCGCCAACGCCCGGCGGGACGAGAAGAAGAACGCCTGAACCGTGCCGTCCACGCTCCTCCGGCACCGCGCTCTGCCGCTGATCGTCGCGGTCGTCGTCATCACTGCGATGCTGCTCTCCCCCGGCGGCACCGTGCCGAGCGGCCCGCCACACGCCGACAAGGTCACACACGCGCTGATGTTCCTGGCCCTCGCGCTCTGCTCTCGCTACGCCCGCATCTCCCCCGTCGTCACCCTGGTGTGGCTGGGCCTCTACGGCGTGCTGACGGAGATCCTCCAGGCCACCGTCGCTGTCCGGCGTTCCGGCTCGTTCTGGGACTGGTGCGCCGATCTCGTCGGCGTTGCGATCGGCCTCGCCGTCGCGGCCGTCGTCGGCTCACGTTCTCGCGCACGGTCGAAACCGTAAGCATCAACCCGTGATTCGTCACAAAACCTGCCGCTGGTAGCCTCCTCCGCGCCGACAGTCCGACGGGGGTCGGACGGGCTGCTCACGGGGGAACGAATGTCGCAGGAACAGATCGCGGACGCACTACCGACGGTGCTTCCGCCGTATCTCTATCTACCCTGCGCGGAAGTGGTCTCGGATCCGGCCGATGCCACCGTCGACTATCGGTATCTCAGCGACGGCCGCATCGCGCTGCTCGCCTACACGGCACTCGACCGTCTCCACTCCTGTTGCGGCGCCGGCCAACCGTGGCTGGTGCTGCCCACGCACGTGCTCCCGCGACTGCGTGAGGCACAGCCGTGGGATTCGCTGCTGCTCGACGTCCCGATATCTGAAGCGGAACGTCGACACCCGGCCTCCGGAGACGCGAAATGAGCCTGTACGTCGATCCCGACGAACTCGATCGGGCTGCAGGCGTCTACACGGGTGCGGCCACGGACACCGCGGATCTCGTCGACACCTGCCCCACGAGCGTGGACGCGGGTCTCGCGAACGGCCCGCTCACCGGCATGCTTGCGCAGATCGTCACCGACCTCGCCGGCATGGTCGAGCTCCTCGGCGGAACGGGTGGCCTGCTGACGACCACAGCGCAGACGTACCGGGACGCCGACGACGAGACCGCCGCCGCGCTCGTCCGGGCCTGGTCGGAGTGACCGTGCCGATCGACACCTTCATCGCCGGCGGCCCCACCGATATCCGACGGGTCGAGGACTGGATCCGCACGACGCTGGGCACCACGATCGGGAACGTCGCCGACGCCGCGGCCCGGGCGCGTCGCATCGCCGACGACGCTTGGGAGGGCGACGCTTCCGAGACCTACCTCGACAGGTCGAGCGAACACGTCCACGCCATCGACGATTTCCACGCGCGGATATCGAAGACCGCCGATGTCTTCGCGGGCCTGGCGGGCGAACTGTCGCGCGCCCTGTCCGACATGGCCGACATCCGCGCTCGCGCCGCCGCCGCGGGACTGTCGGTGGTGTGCAACACGATCGGTGATTCTCCCCCGGGTGACGACGAAGCCGCTTTCCGAAGGACCTTGGCGTATCAAGAAGCGAACGCAGCCGCCGAGGCGGTGCACGCTCGCTGGTCGGTCGCAATCGCAACTGCCGTGAACACCTGGACCGGACACGTGTGGTCCGCGACTTTTCTGACAACCACCGGGTTCGACTCCGCCGACCTGTACCGGAGTGGTCGGGTGAAGGCATTGCTCGAGCTTCAGGAAAATCTTCGTAACGCAGCACTCCTGTCGATGGAACGATTTCTCGCACTGCCGGACGGCACACCCTACGGTGAACTGCGACGTCTGTTCGATATCGCTCAGCAACCGCTTCAAGACCTCGCCGACACAGGCAGACACCTCGACGACGCGGTACCGCTGTCCCGAACTGCCGCCAGAGTCGCAGGGGCCGCAAACGCTCTCGGTTTCGTCGCCGGCGTAGGGCTGGACTATTTCGCCGGTGGCGAGTCGCTCGAACAGGCTGTGGCCTCCAACAGCGCGGGCCTGATGGCATCGATGACGACCGGCGCCGCGGTAGGAGCCGCAGTCGGATCGGTCGTTCCCATTGCCGGGACCGCTGTCGGCACTGTAATCGGTGTGCTGGCGGGAACCGCCGGCGGAATCTTCACATCCGGCATGGTCGACCATATCTACGAGTCGGGCACGACCTCCGCCTTGGGAACGATCATGGCCGGGGTGAACGAACTCGGAAGTGCAGCAGACGCTACGGCGGATCTCCTCGGCGCGACCGTCGGTGGAGTGACGCGACTGGGACGAGGAGTTCTCGATGCAGTTTTCTGACGGTTCCGACCTCCGCACATACGGAAATCCGCGGGCACTGTACGTCATCGTCTTCACAGCCGTCGTCGGCCTGTTGTTCCCCGCACTTCTCGTCGGCGTCTTTGTCGAACAGGCAACAGCAGGAATGCCACTCGAAGCACCCACCGGCACGACCTTCCTGTTGGCTCTGGGAGCGACCGTTCTGGTGTATCCGGTGATCGGTTTCCTCATGTACAGCCCACGCACCCGAGCGGAGCACATCGTCGCGGAAACCGAAACCGACTCCCCGGCCTTGGTTCTGCGACAGTCACCTTCGGTCTTCTGGGCCGCTCCCGTTCAGATCGGGATGCTGACGCTGATGTTGCTCGCCGCCGTCTGGACGACCCCGAACGCCGGAGACCGGACGAGCGAGAACGTGATCATGACGATCGTCGTCTGCTCGTGGCAGGTCGGTTTCTACTTCTTCGTCGCCCGGCGGACGCTGCGCCCCGGCCGGATCGCACTCTCCGTGGACGGAATCCGCTTCAGCGATCACGCCACCGACACCTGGATACCCTGGAACGCCACGGCATCCGGCGTTCAACCCGATCCTCTGTACGTCGTGCTGGTCGCCCTGCGGCAGTGGGGCGCCGGGACGAGCGCACGAGTTCCGTTGCCGTGGCGGATCCTCGACGACCGGAAGCGCAACGATCTGCACGTCTCGTCCCGTCGTGCCCCCGGCTACTCCGCCCGCATCGACCGGCGCCGGTTCGAGATCGCACCCGAACTCCTCGACGCCGTGCTCGACCACTATCTCCGCGACCCCGACGCCCGCGCCGAACTCGCCGATCCCGACGCTGTCGCACGCCGAGTCGACGAGCTGCGCTCCTACGCACCCGGACCGCGGTGGCGACGCTACGGTCCGGTCCCCGTGCCGACCCTGAGCACGCCGGCGCCGAGGTGACGGTCAGGCGGTCACGTTCGAATCGACGAGCCGGGTCCGCAAGGCCTGCAGGGTGTCGTCGTCGAGACCGAGTCCGGCAGCGAAGTACTGCTCGATGGTTCCGTAGCGCGACAGCGCCTCCTCGATCGCCACCTCGAGGTACTCGCGGCGCACACCGAGCAGGGGTGTGATCAGTTCCGGATCGCCGCCGAGCGATGCGAACCGGGCGAAGAAGTCGTCGAAATGCGGGAGCAGTTCGTCGTTCGTGCGCAGGTAGTCGGCGAAGACGGCTTCCTGGTCGGCGCCGGCGAACAGGAGCAGCGAGGCCGCCGCCCAGCCGGTGCGGTCCTTGCCGGCACTGCAGTGCACGAGCCCTGGAACGTCTCCGTGGGCGACGGTGCTCGCCAGGGTCCGGTACGACGCCACGGCACTCGGCAGCGTGACGAACTCGCGGTAGCTCTGCCGCAGGTACTCGACGGCACGACCGTCCCCGAGTGTCTGCGCCACCAGCTCCGGGTTGGATACGAGTTCCGGCAGCGCGGCCGCGATCGATCCGCTCTGCCGGTCGGCGAGGACGTCGAGCCCGAGGTGCCGGGCACCGTCGGGGACGCGATCGGGACGGCGCTGCTGTTCCTCGAGCGTGCGCAGGTCGAAGACCGTCGCGATGCTCAGGGCGTCGAGGGTCTCGACGTCGGTGTCGGTCAGGCGGCTGAGGTCCGTCGAGCGGAAGACCACTCCGGTGCGGACCACGCCGCCGAACGAACTCCGGCAACCGCCGATGTCCCTCAGGTTGACCAGCGACGGAATCGCGAAGGATTCGCCGCCGGTCACGGTTTCGTCCAGTGCATCGGCCATGTCCGACAAGCTACCGCCGTCCGGCCGCGAACAGGGGGACCCACACCTCATTCGTACTGCGAGGTCACCCTGTCGAGCGCGTCGAGGGCCTCGTCGAGCTCGTGGGTGGTGACGACGAGCGGCGGCCGGAAGCGGATGCCGCGCGTGCCCGTCCCGATCACGAGGACGTGCTCGTCGCGATACAGCCGTCGCAGCACCTCGTCGCGGATCTCCGGAGTCGGGAGGTCGACCGCGCACATCAGTCCGCGTCCGCGCGGCTCGGTGACGACCGGTCGTCGCGTGGCGAGTTGCTGCAACCCCGACAGCAGGTGCGCTCCACTCAACCGGGCACGGTCGATGAGCCGGTCGTGCTCGACGACCTCGAGGATGCGACGGGCCCGCACCATGTCGGTGAGATTGCCGCCCCATGTCGAGTTGATCCGCGAGCTCACGGCGAACACGTTGTCGGGCACCTCGTCGATGCGTTCGCCGGCCATGATGCCGCACACCTGCGTCTTCTTGCCGAAGGCGACGATGTCGGGGGTGACGCCGAGCTGCTGGTAGGCCCACGCGGTGCCGGTCGTGCCGGCACCGGTCTGCACCTCGTCGAAGATCATCAGGGCATCGTTCTCCCGGCACAACTGCGCGATCGCCCGGAAGAACTCGGGACGGAAGTGGTGGTCGCCGCCCTCGCCCTGGATCGGTTCGGCGATGAAGCACGCGATGTCGTGGGGACGTTCGGCGAAGGCTCGGCGGGCCTGCTCGAGGGCCTTCTCCTCGGCCACGGCGACGTCGCGCCCCTCGGTGAGATAGGGCGCGTCGATCCGCGGCCAGTCGAACTTGGGGAACCGGTCGGTCTTGACCGGATCGGTGTTGGTCAGCGACAGCGTGTATCCGGTGCGGCCGTGGAAGGCCTCGGTCAGGTGCAGTACCGATCCGCCCAGGTGGGCGGGCAGACCGCGGGATTCGTTGAGACGGCTCTTCCAGTCGAACGCGACCTTGAGCGCGTTCTCCACGGCGAGCCCACCACCGTCGACGAAGAACAGGTGCGGGAGCGCCGGGTCGCCGAGAACGCGCACGAAGGTCTCGACGAAGCGCGTCATGGGCACGGTGTAGATGTCGGAGTTGCTGGGCTTGTTCGCCGCGACGGCGCCGAGTTCGTGCGCTGCCTCCGGATCGGTCAGTGCAGGATGATTCATTCCGAGCGTGGACGACGCGAAGAACCCGAACATGTCGAGCCACGTGGTTCCGTCCCGGGCGTCGACGAGGCGTACTCCGCGGGAACGGTCGAGATCGAGGACGAGGTCGAAACCGTCGGCGAGCATGTGCCGGCCGAGGATGCTGTGTACCCGGTCGGGGGCGAGGTTCTCGGCACCGTCCGGGTTTCGGAATGCAGTGCTCATAACCCCACCGTACGCGAGAATCAACGGAAGAAACCCGGTATCACAGAAACACATACGGCGCAGGAGCCTATTGTTCGTAAAATGTTTGCAGAACGACGGTGCTGCGGGTGGCGACGTTCGCGGTCGCCCGGATCTCCTGCAGCAACCGCTCGAGAGCGCGAGGAGACTCGACACGCACGAGGAGAATGTAGCTTTCGTCGCCCGCCACCGAGTGACACGATTCGATCGCGGAGATGTGCCGGAGGCGGGCCGGTGCGTCGTCGGGTTGCGACGGGTCGAGAGGGGTGATCGCCACGAACGCCGACAGCATCAGCCCGAGCGCTTCGGGATCGACGCGCGCACTGTATCCGCGGATCACGTTGCGCGCCTCGAGACGGCGCACCCGCGACTGCACGGCCGAGACGGACAGTCCTGCCTTCTCGGCGAGCGCCACGAGCGTCGCGCGACCGTCGGCGACCAGTTCGCGCAGCAGCATCCGATCGATGTCGTCCAGCGACTCCTTCGACGAGTCGTTTCTCGAGGATTCGGGCACCAGCGCAGGGTATCCGAGCAGTAAAGGAGCTCACCGATGAATGCGACCACCGATCTCGCCGATCGCGCGGCGACCGCTCTGAGACAGTGCGGTGTCGGCGCCCTGCCCGACGACGGGGCGCTCGCGGTGACCAGCCCGATCGACGGGAGCGTGATCGGGCACCTCCCGGTCCACTCGGCCGCCGAGGTCGACGCGACGATCACGGCGGCGGCACAAGCCTTCGAACAATGGCGCGACGTCCCCGCTCCGGTGCGCGGCCGCGTGGTGCGGCTGCTCGGCGAACTTCTCGTCGAGCACAAGCGGCATCTCGCCGAGCTCGTCACCCTGGAGGCGGCGAAGATCCCGTCGGAGGCCGCGGGCGAGGTGCAGGAGATGATCGACGTCTGTGAGTTCGCCGCCGGTCTGTCGCGGCAGCTCTACGGGCGGACGATGCCGTCCGAGCGGCCCGGGCACCGGCTCATGGAGATCTGGCATCCGCTCGGCGTGGTGGGCGTGATCTCCGCGTTCAACTTTCCCGTGGCGGTGTGGTCGTGGAACACCGCGATCGCGCTGGTGTGCGGCGATCCGGTGGTGTGGAAGCCGTCGGAGACCACCCCGCTCACCGCGCTCGCCTGCGACGCGCTGCTGCGCCGCGCCGCCACCGATGTCGGTGCCCCCGAAGGACTCCACCATCTTCTCCTCGGCGACCACACGGTGGGTGAAGCGCTCGTCGACGACCCCCGCATCGCGCTGGTCAGTGCGACCGGCTCCAGCCGGATGGGACGGATCGTCGGACCGCGCGTCGCGGCCCGGTTCGGCCGGAGCCTGCTCGAACTCGGCGGCAACAACGCGGCGATCGTCGCTCCGTCCGCCGATCAGGACCTCGCCGTCCGGGGCGTCGTGTTCGCGGCCGCCGGAACAGCGGGCCAGCGCTGCACCACCTTGCGCCGGCTGATCGTGCACCGATCGATCGCCGACGAGTTCGTCGAGCGCATCGTGAAGGCGTACTCGCGTCTGCGGGTGGGGAATCCGCTGGACGAGGGTGTCCTCGTGGGTCCGCTCATCTCCGAACGGTCCTACGAGACGATGACCGCGGCGCTCGACCGCGCGCAGGCCGACGGGGGCACGCTCGTCGTCGGCGGCGACCGAGTGGAGGTCGCCGGTGGTGACGTGTACGTCTCCCCCGCACTGGTCCGGATGCCGGCGCAGACCGAGGTGGTGCGTGAAGAGACCTTCGCCCCGATCCTGTACGTCCTCGACTACGACGACCTCGACGAGGCGATCGCCTTGCACAACGGTGTCCCGCAAGGACTCTCGTCGTCGATCTTCACGCTCGACCAGCGCGAGGCGGAACTGTTCCTCGCCCGATCCGACTGCGGCATCGCGAATGTCAATATCGGCACCTCGGGGGCCGAGATCGGCGGCGCCTTCGGCGGGGAGAAGCACACCGGCGGCGGGCGCGAATCCGGATCGGATGCGTGGAAGGCGTACATGCGGCGGGCGACTAACACCGTCAACTACTCGACGGAGCTGCCGCTCGCCCAGGGTGTCGAGTTCGGCTGATCCCGAACGACGTTCGTACGCCTGAACGACGACGTTCGCGCGCCTGAACGAGCCTCGCCGCCCCCACAACAGGGGCGAAGCTCGTTTCGGCGCGCGAACTCGGGTTCCGGGCGGCTAGTGGTTGCGCAGTGCGTCGATCAGTTCGTCCTTCTTCATGTCGGAGTAACCGGTCATGCCCAGTTCCTTCGCACGCTTCTTCAGGTCGTCGACCGTCCAGTCGTCGTAGGAGCCGGACTTGCCACCCTTCTTCCCGACCTGCGACTTACCCTCGTTCGCAGCCGCGTTGGAGATCCGGGCCGCCTTCTCCTTGGAGGCACCGTCCTCGCGCAGGTCCTCGTACATCTTCTCGTTCTTGATCGACGGATTCGGCATCGTCTTCTCCTTTCCGTGTCCTGCGGAAGGGGTACCCGACGACACTTCACCCAATCAGAGGATCTGTGGCCTGTGACACATCCTGTGGTAGACCTGGGGCGTGTATCCAGGGAACCTGCTCGACGAACTCCGCGGGCAGCTGCCCGCCGGCGCACTGATCATCGATCCCGACATCCTCGCCGGCTACCGGCAGGACCGGGCGCAGGACCCGGACGCCGCGGTTCCCCTCGCGCTCGTACGGGCCACATCCACCGCGGACGTGCAGGCGACACTGCGGTGGGCGAACGCCCACCGGGTGCCGGTAGTGCCCCGCGGTGCCGGCACGAGTCTGTCCGGCGGGTCCGGCGGGCTCGCCGACGGGATCGTGCTCAGCACCGAGAAGATGCGGGCGATCACCGTCGACACCGCGACCCGCACCGCCGTCGTCCAGCCCGGTCTGCTCAACGTCGAGGTGAAGCAGGCTGCGGCCGAACACGGACTCTGGTATCCACCCGATCCGTCGTCGTTCGAGATCTGCACGATCGGCGGCAACGCGGCCACCAATGCCGGTGGGCTGTGCTGCGTGAAGTACGGGGTGACGACCGACTACGTGCTCGGACTCGAGGTGGTCCTCGCCGACGGTACCGCGGTGCGGCTCGGCGGTCCGCGGGTCAAGGACGTCGCGGGCCTGTCGCTGACGAAGCTGTTCGTCGGCAGCGAGGGCACTCTCGGGGTCATCACCGAGGTGACCTTGCGCCTCGTCCCACCGCCGCCACCGGCGTCCACGATGGTCGCGACCTTCGCCACCGTGCAGGCCGCCGCCGACGCGGTCGTCGCGATCACCGCGGTCCTGCGACCGGCGATGCTCGAATTCATGGACAGGGCGTCGATCGGGGCGGTGGAGGACATGCTGCGCATGGGACTCGACCGCACCGCCGAGGCCATGCTCATCGCACGCTCCGACGCACCCGGCAACGCGGCCGCGGAGGAGATCGAGATCATGGTGCGGGCCTGCCGCGAGGCCGGCGCCGACGACGTCTTCGCGACCGACGACCCCGAGGAGGGTGAAGCGTTCACCGTCGCCCGCCGCATGGCGATCCCGGCCGTCGAGCGCACCGGCAGCCTGTTGCTCGAGGACGTCGGGGTGCCGATCCCCGCACTGCCGGAACTGGTGAGCAGAATCGCCGATCTCGCAACCCGACACGACGTCACCGTCGCCGTGATCGCCCACGCCGGGGACGGCAACACCCACCCGCTGATCGTCTACGACCCCGCCGACGAGGACATGACGGCGCGGGCGCAGACGGTCTTCGGGAAGATCATGGATCTCGCGATCGAACTCGGCGGCACCATCACCGGTGAACACGGTGTCGGCCGGCTCAAGAAGGCCTGGCTACCCGATCAGGTGGGACCGGACGTGATGGCGTTGACCGAGCGGATCAAAGCCGCGCTCGACCCGAACGCGATCCTGAATCCCGGCGTGGTGATCTGATGACCCACACCACATCGGCTGCGGTCATAATCGTCGCGTGAACACCCGTGTGCCCCCGTCAACGACCGCCCTGCCGCTGCGCGAGACCAAGTACCGCGAGCTCGAACAGTATCCCGAGTTCGGCTCCGTCACGGCCTGGCTCCGCGACGTCGTGTCGTCGATCGTGCCCAACGCCCGCATGAGCGAATGCGAGTACTGGTCCGTCGTGTGTCTTCCCGCCGGCGAGCCGGACGACCCGCGGAAGCCGCTGGTGTCGGTGCACGCCGGCAACATGGCGGTCGCAGGGATGTTCCTCGACCTCTCCGACGGGCAGCGGAGCCTCGCCGGCTACGTCCGTGTGTCGGGGGCCGAGCTGGAGAAGGCGTCGGGTTCGACCCGCGAGCAGCTCGCGGCGGACTCCCCCGGCCTCTCCTTCATCGACGAGGGCTCCGTGGTGTCCGTGGTGTGGAGCGACGAACCCGCCGCGCGGGAGCAGTTCGAGGCGCTGCCGTGGCGGGCCCCGGCGCGGGCGCTCGTAACGGAACTGATGCGCGGCGGCCGCAACTCCTGGGCCGACGATCACTGCCGGCAGATCGCCCGGTTCGCGTACGACGACTGAGTGGGTTCACGTGCGGCGACTGAGTGGGTTCACGTGCGGCGACTGAGTGTGTCGGTCGGCGGGTAGACGATGGGATGGTGACCGACATCCTCGATCGTTTCTCCGCGCCGACCCGGGCGTGGTTCGCCGGGGCGTTCGAGTCCCCGACCCCGGCCCAGCTCGGCGCGTGGGATTCGATCTCCTCGGGAGCCCACACGCTCGTCGTCGCCCCCACCGGCTCGGGCAAGACCCTGTCGGCGTTCCTGTGGTCGCTCGACCGGCTCTCGTCCACCCCGGCCGACGAGCACGCCGCGCGCGAGCACCGCACCCGCGTGCTGTACGTCTCGCCGCTCAAGGCCCTCGCCGTCGACGTCGAGCGCAACCTGCGGTCTCCGCTCGTCGGCATCACCCAGACCGCGAAACGGCTCGGTCTGACGCCACCCGACATCACCGTCGGTGTGCGTTCCGGCGACACCTCCCAGGCCGATCGTCGCGCCATGGCGCGCACGCCACCGGACATCCTCATCACGACGCCCGAGTCGCTCTTCCTCATGCTCACCTCGTCCGCGCGGGAGAACCTCGTCGGTGTCGAGACGGTGATCGTCGACGAGGTCCACGCGGTGGCGGGGACGAAACGCGGGGCGCATCTCGCGCTGTCGCTCGAGCGTCTCGACCAGCTCCTGCGCGCGCCGGCCCAACGCATCGGGTTGTCGGCCACCGTGCGACCGCACGAGGAGGTCGGCCGGTTCCTCGCCGGTTCCGCCCCCATCCGGATCGTCGCGCCGCCCTCGGCGAAGACGTGGGATCTCGCGGTGCGCGTACCTGTCGAGGACATGACCGAACTCGGGGTTTCCGAGCCCGACGAGGAATCGTTCTCACCCACACCGCAGGCCGGGTCGATCTGGCCGCACGTCGAGGAGCAGATCGTCGATCTCATCACCGAGCACCGGTCGACGATCGTGTTCGCCAATTCCCGGCGACTGTCCGAACGTCTCACCGCCCGGCTCAACGAGATCCAGGCCGAACGCCTCGGCGAGCAGGTGGACCGCGAGGGCGCACCGCCTTCGCAGCTCGGATCGCCCACCGAGACCACCGCCGGCGCTGCACCCGTGCTCGCCCGCGCCCACCACGGGTCGGTGAGCAAGGACCAGCGCGCTCTGATCGAGGACGATCTCAAGTCGGGCCGGTTGCGGTGCGTGGTGGCGACGTCGAGTCTCGAACTCGGCATCGACATGGGTGCGGTCGATCTCGTGATCCAGGTCGAGGCTCCGCCCTCGGTGGCCAGCGGTCTGCAGCGCGTCGGTCGCGCCGGGCACCAGGTGGGCGAGACCTCACGCGGCGTGCTGTTCCCCAAGCACCGCACCGATCTCGTGCACTGCGCGGTGACCGTCGAGCGGATGGTCGAGGGACACATCGAGGCGCTGCAGGTCCCGGCGAATCCACTGGACGTGCTCGCCCAGCAGACGGTCGCGGCCACGGCCCTCGAACCCGTCGACGTCGACGACTGGTTCGACACGGTGCGGCGCAGCGGATCGTTCGCGACGCTCTCCCGCGGCGTCTACGAATCCGTCCTCGACCTGCTCGCCGGCCGCTATCCGTCCGACGAGTTCGCCGAGCTCCGTCCCCGGGTGGTATGGGACCGCACGGCCGGCACCCTCATCGGCAGGCCCGGCGCCCAACGGCTCGCCGTCACCTCCGGCGGCACGATCCCCGACCGCGGCCTGTTCACCGTGTACATGGTCGGCGAGAAGAACACGCGGGTGGGCGAACTCGACGAGGAGATGGTCTACGAGTCGCGAGTGGGTGACGTCTTCGCGCTCGGTGCCACCAGCTGGCGGATCGAGGAGATCACCTTCGACCGGGTGCTGGTCTCCCCCGCCTACGGCCGGCCCGGCCGGTTGCCCTTCTGGCACGGCGACAGTCAGGGTCGACCCGCCGAACTCGGTGCCGCGCTCGGCGCATTCCTGCGCGAGATGGGCCACGCCTCGCCGGAGGACGCCGAGACCCGCTGCCGCAAAGGTGGTCTCGACGACTACGCCACCGGAAATCTCATCCGTCTGCTCGACGAGCAGCGCACCGCCACCGGTCACCTGCCCACCGACCGAACACTCGTCGTCGAACGGTTCCGCGACGAACTCGGCGACTGGCGGCTGGTGCTGCACTCGCCGTTCGGGTTGCGAGTGCACGCGCCGTGGGCGCTCGCGGTGGGCGCGCGACTGCTCGAACGCTACGGCATCGAATCGCACCCCACCCCGTCCGACGACGGCATCATCGTCCGACTGCCCGACACCGACGACGCCCCGCCCGGCTCGGAGATCTTCGTCTTCGACACCGAGGAGATCGACGACATCGTCACCGAACAGGTCGGCGGCTCCGCGTTGTTCGCGTCCCGCTTCCGGGAGTGCGCGGCGCGGGCCCTGCTCCTGCCCCGCCGCAACCCGGGCAAGCGCGCCCCGCTGTGGCAGCAGCGCCAACGATCGGCGCAACTGCTCGACGTCGCTCGCCGCTTTCCCGACTTCCCGATCCTGCTCGAGACGGTGCGCGAGTGCCTGCAGGACGTCTACGACCTGCCTGCTCTGCGCGACCTGCTCGGCAGCATCGCCCAGCGCAAGATCCGGCTGGTGGAGGTCGAGACCCCCACGGCCTCACCGTTCGCGACGTCGCTGCTGTTCTCCTATGTGGGTGAGTTCCTGTACGAGGGCGACAGCCCGCTCGCCGAACGTCGGGCCGCGGCACTGTCGCTCGACTCGACGCTGCTCGCCGAACTTCTCGGCCGGGTCGAGCTGCGCGAACTGCTCGACGCCGACGTCATCACCGAGGCCGAGCACGAACTGCAACGCCTGACCCCGCAGCGACGCGCACGCGACGCCGAGGGCGTCGCCGATCTGCTGCGTCTGCTCGGTCCGCTCACCGAGGCCGAGCTGCGCGAGCGCACCACCGACGACCCGACGTCCTGGATCGAGGATCTCGAAGCGCAACGCCGCGCGTTGCGTGTCTCGTACGCGGGTGAGCACCGATGGGCGGCGGTCGAGGACGCCTCACGCCTGCGCGACGCGCTGGGCGTGCCCCTGCCGATCGGGGTCCCGACGGTGTTCGTCGAACCGGTCCCCGACCCGCTCGGCGATCTGATCGCCCGGCACGCCCGCACCCACGGCCCGTTCACCACCGCGCAGGCCGCCGCCCGGTTCGGACTGGGCACGGCGGTCGTCGAATCCGTCCTCGGCCGGCTCGCGTCCGAGAAGCGCGTCACGGCAGGCGAGTTCCGCCCGGGTGCGAGCGGATCGGAATGGTGCGACACGGAGGTGCTCCGAAGGCTGCGGCGCCGGTCGCTCGCCGCCGCCCGGCAGGACGTCGAACCCGTCAGCACCACGACCCTCGGACGATTCCTGCCCGACTGGCACCACCTCGGCACCGGCCCGGGCACGAGTGCGCTCTACGGCATCGACGGTGTCCTCACCGTCGTCGAACAACTCGCCGGGGTACCGGTGCCCGCGAGCGCCCTCGAACCGCTGATCCTCGCTCCCCGCGTGCGCGACTACACCCCGACGATGCTCGACGAACTCACCACGACCGGTGAGGTCCTGTGGTCGGGTGCCGGGTCCATCTCCGGGAAGGACGGCTGGGTGGCACTGCATCCGGCCGATCTGGCCCCGGCGAGCCTCGCTCCGGTCGACGACATCGAGCTGGGGCCGGTGCACCGGGCGATTCTCGAGTCGCTCTCGGGCGGCGGCGCGTACTTCTTCCGGCAACTCGTCGACGCCGTCACCGTCCTCCACACCACGGCGAGCGACACGACGGTCGCCGACGCCCTGTGGGAGCTGGTGTGGAGCGGGCATATCGCGGGCGACACCCTCGCCCCGCTGCGCGCCCTGATCGGCGACACCTCCCGTGCCAAGCCCGCCCACCGCACCCCGCGCCGGGCGCCGCGCGCCCGGATGTACCGGGCCCGGCCCACGCTGCCGAGCCGCACCGGGCCACCGACCGTGAGCGGGCGCTGGTCGATGCTGCCCGAACGCGAGACCGACGCGACGGTCCGCGCACACACCACCGCCGAACTGCTGCTCGAGCGGTACGGCGTGGTCACCCGCGGTGTCGTCGTCGGCGAGGGTGTGCCCGGCGGATTCGCGACGATGTACAAGGTGCTCAGCCGGTTCGAGGAGACGGGCCGGTGCCGCCGCGGTTACTTCGTCGATTCGCTGGGCGGAGCGCAGTTCTCGACACCGTCGGTCGTCGACCGTCTCCGGTCGTTCTCGGATTCGATCGAGGGCCGGCACTCGGAGACCGCGGCCGTCACCCTCGCGGCGTGCGATCCGGCCAACCCGTACGGTGCGGCACTGCCGTGGCCGAAGTCGTCGGCCGACGACGACGCGCCGCGGCACCGGCCGGGCCGCAAGGCCGGTGGACTCGTGGTGCTCGTCGACGGGGCGCTCGTGCTGTTCGTCGAACGCGGCGGACGCACGCTGCTCACCTTCGACGACGATCCGGGCCGGTTGCGCAGCGCATGCGCGTCGCTCGCTGCGAGCGTCAAACGCGGTGGTGTCGACAAGATCGTCGTCGAGAAGGTCGACGGTGAGACGATCCATGGGCACGAGTTCGCCGGATATCTTGCCGAAGCGGGATTCTCGGCGACCCCGCGCGGCTACCGGCTGAGGTTCTGACGTGCCCGAGGGAGACACCGTGTTCCGCGCCGCGCACCGCCTCCGAACGGCACTGGAGGGAAAGGTGCTCACAGAGACGGACTTCCGCGTTCCGCGTTTCGCCACGGCCGATTTCACCGGGTGCACGGTCGACGAAGTGGTCTCGCGGGGCAAGCACCTACTCGTCCGCGTCGCCGACGTCTCGATCCATTCGCACCTGAAGATGGAAGGCGAATGGCACGTCTATCCGCGCGGAACACGGTGGCGCAAGCCCGGATACAAGGCGCGCATCGTGCTCGGCACCGAGGACGTGCAGGCGGTGGGTTTCGAACTCGGCATCGTCGAGGTGCTCGCCCGTGACCGGGAGGACGACGCAGTGGGCCATCTCGGGCCGGATCTGCTCGGTCCCGATTGGGATCCCGAGCGTGCGGCGGCGAATCTCGTGCGCGACCCGGACCGTCCGATCGGGGTGGCCCTGCTCGATCAGCGCATCATGGCCGGCGTCGGGAATGTGTACCGCTCCGAATTGTGCTTCCTGCGGGGCGTCGATCCGTGGACCCCGGTCGCGCAGGCCGGGGATCCCGCTGCGTGGGTCGACCTCACGCATCGGTTGCTGGTCGCGAACCGCGACCGGACGACCCGCATCACCACCGGCGACCGCCGTCCGGGCCGCAATCTGTGGGTCTACGGGCGTCGCGGGAAGCCGTGCAGACGCTGCCATACCCCGATCCGGTTCGGCGAGATCGGCACCGCGACCGATCCCGAGCGGGTGGTCTACCGGTGCCCGCGATGTCAGCCGCGCCCGGAAGGATCCCCGCCCTGATCGCCCTGCAGACACGCCGCCCTGCCGGCGTCCTCGACGAGCGCGACGCAGTGCCGGACGAGGGTGTCTCGCGACACGGCGAGGTCGCCTTCGAGGTACCTCATGAACAGGCTGGTGAGGGCGCCGACGGCACCCACGGCCACCATGTGGCGCTGTCCCTCGTCGCCGCCCGGGGGTAGTTGGTCGCGGACCAGCGCGACGAAGGCCGGGGCGAGTTCGATACCGCGCCGACTGATTGTGGGTTCGCGCAGCGGGGCGAGGAGGAGCACGCGTCCCTTCGCGGGGTCGTCGACCATGAGTTCGACGAACGCCCGCACCGCGGCCTCGGCCCGGCCGAGGGTGGGGGCGGACAGTACCGCCTCGGTCAGCGCGTCGCGGGCGCGGTCGGCGACGTGGGCGTAGACCTCGCGGACGAAGGTGTCGCGGTCGGTGAAGCTCTCGTAGAAGTACCGTTCGGTGAGTTCGGCGGCCCGGCACACGGCCCTGACGTTCGCTGCCGCGCCGTCGGGCGCTCCGAGCAGGTCGACGCCCGCCCAGCTGCGGCGCGTGGTGTCCACCTTGTCGCTTCCCGTCGTTGACTGCATGCCCGACGGACCCCTGACAGCATGCGTAGTCAGGGGTCCGTCGGGCCGGACACCGCCGAGTCGTCGCACCACGCGGCACCGCGCCCTGCGCGGCCGGAACCACCGGAACCCCTGGGCCCCGATTCGTTGACCTGGCGATACTTCGGCGGCCGGCGCGGCATGCTCTTCGGGCCGTGGGCGGGGTCGATGCAGAACATGCATCCCGGACTCGGCGCCGGGGTCGAAGAGCACTCGAAGTTCTTCGACGAACGGTGGGAACGGCTCTACCGATCGCTGTACCCGATCTACGGCGTCGTCTTCGACGGTCCCCGCGCCCCGGAGACCGCAGCGAAGGTGCGCGGCTACCACAACACCATCAAGGGGATCGACAAGAAGGGCCGCAGGTACCACACACTCGACCCCGACACCTTCTACTGGGCGCACGCGACCTTCTTCTACAGCCTCGTCGTCTCCATCGAGTGGTTCGACGGCCCGCTCACCCTCGAACAGAAGCACCGCCTGTTCGACGAGCACGTGCAGTGGTACCGGCTGTACGGCATGCCGATGCACTCGGTCCCCGCATCCTGGGAGGACTTCCTCGAGTACTGGGACCGCAGTGCCGCACCGTGCTCGAGGACAACAAGGCCACCCGAGACGTGCTCGACCTGTCGAATCGCGACCGTCCGCCCTTCCTGCGGTGGTTCCCCGAAGAGGTGTGGAAGTTGATCCGCCCGCTGGTGACGGCCGGTTTCCTGTGGCTCACCGTCGGGTTGTACGACCCTCCGGTGCGCGAGCTGCTCGGCTACCGATGGAGCCGACCGGAGGCGGCACTGCACGCTCTCGTCGGTTGCGCCATCGGACTCGGCACGAAACTCGTTCCGTGGCGATACCGCTACCACCCGCGGATGCACTACAGCCCGAAGGTGACGGATCGCCACCGTCCCACTTCTGTTTCACCCTGACGCACCCTTCCGGTAGCGGCGTCGACGAGGGCGTTCTGTGTCACGCTAGCGAGGTGTCCACGCCCTCGTACCTGTCGTCCGGACGGCGCCGCCCTCTGTCCCCGGAGTCGGCGGCCTCCCGCATCAGCGCCTACGTCTACGGCAACATCCTGGTGCTGGCCGCGCTCGTCCCCATCACGACCTCGCCCGAGTACATCGGGATCGCGATCGTGATCGGCACCGCACTCTCGACGTTCATCGCCCATGTCTTCGCGGAGTCGGTCGCTCAGTCCGTTCGTTCGGGTGCTCAACTCACGCGCAGCGAACGCATCGAGGAACTCCGCGACTCCGTTCCCATCCTGTCGTCGGCGGTATTGCCCTGTCTCGTGCTCGCCACGGCCTGGGTCGGCTGGCTCGAGCCCCGGACGGCCCACATCCTCGCCGAGGTCGCCGTGCTGATCCGTATCGGCTCGACCGTATTCGTCGTGCGCCGGTTACAGAATCGCAGACCGAACCACCGGACCGTGGCGGCCGCGGTGGGGGTGGCTCTGATCGCGACGGTCGTGGTCGTCGTGAAGGTCGTGCTCACGCACTGACCGCCGAGAAGGCGGTGCTCACGCACCGACACCCGTCACGAACCGCCCGCGGCTACGTGATGGGCACCGGTTCGAGGATCTCCGGCCGGGCCTCCGGGGCCGCTGCCCGGAGCGCGTCCGCGGATTCGTCGTCGGGTCGGTTCTGCGACTCGATCTCCGCCTCGACGCGCGCCCGGTAGGTCGCGACTTCCCGGTCGATCGTCGCGTCGTCCCAGCCGAGGACCGGAGCGACCAGCCGGGCCGTCTGCTCCGCACAGTGCAACCCGCGGTGCGGGTATTCGATCGAGATCCGGGTCCGGCGCGCCAGGAGGTCCTCGAGATGTAGGGCTCCTTCGGCCGCAGCGCCGTAGACCATCTCGACCTGCAGGTACTGGGGGGCATCGGTCAGCGGTTCGAGCAACTCGGGCCGGCCCTTCGCGAGGCTCAGCACGTCCTCGACGAGGGAGCCGTAGCGGTCGAGCAGATGCTTGACGCGGTAGGGATGCAGACCGTACTGCTCGGCGAGATGCATGGTCTGGTTGACCAGCGCGAAGTACCCGTCGGCCCCGACGAGGGGCACCTTCTCGGTGATCGACGACGCGATCCGGGCCGGGATGTCCTCGGCCGCGAGATCGACGGCGTCCTCGGCCATGACGCGGTAGGTCGTGTACTTGCCACCGGCGATCGCCACGAGCCCCGGCGCCACCCGCGCGACGGCGTGTTCACGCGAGAGCTTGGACGTCTCGTCGCTCTCCCCCGCCAGCAGCGGGCGCAGACCAGCGTAGACACCGTCGATGTCGTCGTGGGTGAGCGGGACGACGAGTACGCGGTTGACGTGGTCGAGGATGTAGTCGATGTCGGCCTTCGTCGCCGCCGGGTGCGCCAGGTCGAGATTCCAGTCGGTGTCGGTGGTGCCGATGATCCAGTGGTTGCCCCACGGGATGACGAACAGCACCGACTTCTCGGTACGCAGGATGATCGCCGAATCGCTGACGATCCGGTCGCGGGGCACGACGATGTGCACGCCCTTCGACGCGCGGACCCGGAATGGGCCGCGCTGCCGCGACAACGACTGGATCTCGTCGGTCCACACACCGGTCGCGTTGATCACCGCGTGCGCTCGCACCTCGGTGACCGAACCGTCCTCGCTGTCGCGCACCCGCACACCCGACACGCGGTCGGCCTCGCGCAGGAAACCGACGACCTGCGTCGACGTACGCACCACCGCACCGTAGTGCGCGGCCGTCCGCGCGACGGTCATGGTGTGCCGGGCGTCGTCGACGACCGTGTCGTAGTAGCGGATTCCGCCGACGAGCGAATTGCGCTTGAGACCGGGAACCATCCGTAGGGCGCCCGAGCGGGTCAGGTGCTTCTGCGCCGGAACGGACTTCGCGCCACCGAGACGGTCGTAGAGGAAGATGCCCGCCGCGACGTAGGGCCGCTCCCACACCCGATGGGTGAGCGGGAAGAGGAACTTCAACGGCCTGACCAGGTGCGGGGCCAGGGTCGTCAATGCGAGTTCGCGCTCGCGCAAGGCTTCTCGCACCAGACCGAATTCGAGCTGTTCGAGATAGCGCAGGCCGCCGTGGAACATCTTCGACGACCGGCTCGACGTGCCGGACGCGAAGTCGCGGGCCTCGACGAGAGCGACTCGCAGGCCCCGGGTCGCGGCGTCGAGTGCTGCTCCCGCCCCGACGACACCACCGCCGATGACGACGACGTCGAACTGTTCGGTGGCGAGACGACGCCAGGCGTCGGCGCGCTGTTGCGGTCCGAGGAGTTGCACACCCGATTGGTTGGTCACCGCACCTGCTCCCGTGAGTCGTCGACGTATCCCGATCAAGGGTAGTAGCTTCGGACCCGCAGCGCGCAGCGGAAGCGTTGCCGAACCGAGCCGTCCCCTTCACCCGAGGATCACCTGTGAACCAGTTCATCGCGGCGATCGACCAGGGCACCACGTCCAGCCGGTGCATCATCTTCGACCACGACGGGCGCATCGTCTCGCTCGCACAGAAGGAACACCGCCAGTTCCTCCCGCGGTCGGGATGGGTCGAACACGACCCGGAAGAGCTGTGGCTCAACACCCGTGAAGTGGTCGCCGCAGCACTCGCCAAAGCGGATCTGCGACGCAACGACGTCGCGGCGATCGGCCTGACGAACCAGCGCGAGACCACGGTGGTGTGGGACCGCACCACCGGAAAACCGGTGTACAACGCGATCGTCTGGCAGGACACCCGCACCGACAGGCTCGTCGAGGAGCTTGCCGGCGACGCCGGGCCCGACCGCTACCGCGAGATCACCGGACTACCGCTGTCGACCTATTTCGCCGGACCGAAGGTGCGGTGGATCCTCGACAACGTCGACGGTGCCCGAGAGCGCGCCGAGGCCGGCGACCTCGCGTTCGGCACCATCGACAGCTGGATCCTGTGGAATCTCACCGGTGGTGTCGGCGAGGAGGGTCAGCCACCCGGACTGCACATCACCGATGTGACCAACGCCTCCCGGACGCTGCTGATGAATCTCGGGACACAGCAGTGGGATCCGGCGATCTGTGCCGAACTCGGCATCCCGGAGTCGATGCTGCCGGAGATCCGCAGTTCGTCGGAGGTGTACGGGCACGCCCGCGAGCGCGGACCGCTCGCCGGGGTCCCGGTCGCCGGCATCCTCGGCGACCAGCAGGCCGCGACCTTCGGCCAGGGCTGCCTGTCCCCCGGCGAGGCGAAGAACACCTACGGCACCGGCAACTTCCTGCTGCTCAACACCGGCACGACCCCGGTGCGCAGCGAGCACGGCTTGATCACCACCGTCTGTTATCGCATAGGTGACGCCCCCGCGGTCTACGCCCTCGAAGGTTCGGTGGCCGTGACCGGTTCGCTCGTGCAGTGGCTGCGCGACAATCTCGGGTTGATCCGGTCCGCCGACGAGATCGAAGCGCTCGCCACGAGCGTCCCCGACAACGGCGGGGCGTATTTCGTGCCGGCCTTCTCGGGATTGTTCGCGCCGCGCTGGCGACCCGACGCCCGCGGCGTCATCGCCGGCCTGACGCGCTTCGTCGAGAAGGGCCACCTCGCGCGGGCGGCGCTCGAGGCGACGGCCTACCAGACGCGGGAGGTCATCGAGGCGATGAACGCCGACTCCGGGGTCGACCTGCGCACCCTCAAGGTCGACGGCGGCATGGTCGCCAACGATCTGCTCATGCAATTCCAGTCCGACATCCTCGGTGTGCCGGTGGTACGACCCACCGTTTCCGAGACCACCGCGCTCGGCGCCGCCTACGCGGCCGGTCTCGCCGTCGGCTTCTGGGAGGACGAGGAGGACATCCGCCGCAACTGGACCGCGGACCGCACGTGGGAGCCGGCGATGCCGGTCGACGAACGCGAGCGCCTGTTCGGCGAATGGAACAAGGCGGTCGAACGCACCTACGACTGGGCCTGAGCAGGGCGGGATCGCCGCGAATCCCGCCCCGTCCGGTGCCTAGTCCAGATCGTCGTGGCGCATCAGCTGGCGGGCGGCCTCGGTGACCGATCCGCTCAGCGACGGGTAGACCGAGAAGGTCTGCGCGAGGTCGTTGACCGACAGGTTGTTCTGCACCGCCAACGCTATGGGAAGGATGAGCTCGGACGCGGTCGGGGCGACGACCACACCGCCGATGACCACACCGGTCGCGGGGCGGCAGAAGATCTTCACGAAACCGCGCCGCAGGCCGGACATCTTGGCGCGCGGGTTGGTGTTGAGCGGGAGCATGACTGTGCGGGCGGGCACCTCGCCCTTGTCGATCGTCGCCTGACTGACACCGACGGCGGCGATCTCGGGACGCGTGAACACTGCGGCCGCAACGGTTTTCAGCTTGATGGGGCTCACGCCTTCGCCGAGCGCGTGGTAGATCGCGATGCGGCCCTGCATGGCCGCGACCGACGCGAGCGGCAGCAGTCCGGTGCAGTCGCCCGCGGCGTAGATGCCGGGGACGGCGGTACGGGAGACGCGGTCGACGGGAAGGTAACCGCCCCGGTCGAGTTCGAGCCCGACCTTGTCGAGACCGAGATCCCGGGTGTTGGGCACCGAGCCGACGGTCATCAGCACATGGCTGCCCTCGACGATGCGGCCGTCGGCGAGGAGCACGCGGACGCCGTCCTCGGTGCGTTCGACCCGGTCGGCGCGGGCGTGCTTGACGAGGGTCACACCGCGCTCGGTGAGGACGTCCTCGAGCACGAGAGCCGCGTCCTCGTCCTCGTGCGGCAGGATCCGGTCGCGGCTCGACACGACGGTGACCTGCACGCCGACCTCGGTGTAGGCGGAGACGAACTCGGCGCCGGTGACACCCGAACCGACGACGACGAGGTGCTCGGGAAGCTTCTCGAGGTCGTAGAGCTGACGCCAGGTGAGGATCCGCTCACCGTCCGGCTCCGCGCCCGGCAGGACACGCGGGCTCGCGCCGGTGGCGATCAGCACGACGTCGGCGTCGAGCACCTTTTCCTCGCCGGTCAGCAGCTTGGCGCGCACCTGATGGGCGGCCATGCCGGGCTGCGCGTCGACGAGTTCGCCGTAACCGGAGAACAGCTTCACCCCGGCGGCCTCGAGCTTGGTGCGGATGTCGGAGGACTGCGCGCGGGCGAGGCTCTTCACACGGCCGTGCACCTGCGGCAACGACACCTCGGCACGGTCGAGTTCGATGCCCAGGTCGGCGGCGCGGCGCATGTCGGTGCGCACGCCGGTCGAGGCGATGAAGGTCTTGGAGGGGACGCAGTCGAAGAGCACGCAGGCGCCACCGATCCCGTCCGAATCGATCAGTGACACCGTCGCGCCGTACTGGGATGCCACCAGCGCCGCCTCGTATCCTGCGGGGCCGCCGCCGATGATGACGATCCGGGTCATTGTTCTCCTCTGTATCGATTCCGAAGGGTGCCGGGTCAGCTGCACGTGAGCGCCTGGTGGGCACACACGTGGTCTCAACGCTATGCCAATGCCCCCACCTCGCGCACAGGGACCGGTGGACCCGGCACGCAACGGCCCCCGATAACTCCTCGTCCGTCCCTGCGCCGCCCCTCCGACGACTCCGGTGGACGACGGGTTAGCCTTATCCTCGTGCCGATCTACGCCGCCTACGGGTCCAACATGCATCCGGAGCAGATGCTGACGCGCTGCCCGCATTCGCCGATGGCGGGAACCGGGTGGTTGCACGGTTGGCGACTGACCTTCGCCGGCGCCGACATCGGCTGGGAGGGCGCCCTCGCGACGGTCGTCGAGGATTCGGACGCGAAGGTGTTCGTCGTGCTCTACGACGTGCCGGAGGACGACGAACGCAGCCTCGACCGCTGGGAGGGAGCCGAACTCGGTTTCCACCGCAAGATCCGCGTGCGCGTCGACACGGCCGACGGTCCGGTCCTCGCGTGGCTGTACGTCGTCGACGGATACGAGGGCGGCCTGCCGTCGGCACGCTATCTGGGCGTGATGGCCGACGCGGCCGAGATCGCCGGGGCCCCCGCCGAATACGTTCGGGATCTGCGTACCCGCAACAGTCGCAATGTGGGTCCGGGGCGTCCCGACGGCTTCTAGACGCCGGCCTTCCTACCCTCCGGGATAGAAGGGCACCGGTCGCCGGACGCTCACCGTCACCGGGTCGCCCGCCTGCAGACCGTGCAGGGTGGTGCACAGGGCACGGACGGCGATTCCCATCCCCTCGACCCGCACTTCGCTGTGTGCGCCGCCGAATGCCGTGTCGCGCACAGTGAACGATCCGGCAGCAGGGCACTTCGTCGGCGCTGCCCCGACTTCGATCTGTTCCGGTCGCAGCAGGACGCGACCCACGCCGTGTCCGGGTGAGACGAGCTGAACCTTCCCGAGCGGGGTCTGCGCGCAGTCGCCGAACGCCTCGGCCTCGAGTACGATCGCCTCCCCCACGAACTCGCCCACCGCGACGGATGCCGGCCTCCCGTAGACCTCCTCGGGCGAGCCCACCTGGGCGATCCGGCCGTCGAGCATCACTGCCAGCCTGTCGGCCATGGCCAAGGCCTCAGTCTGGTCGTGGGTCACGAGCACCGCCGCGACCGACTGTTCGCGCAGCAGCGTACGGACATCCGCGCGCAGACTCGCGCGCAGACCGGCGTCGAGCGCGCTGAACGGCTCGTCGAGCAGGACCACGGACGGTCGCGGTGCCAGTGCACGAGCCAGAGCGATCCGCTGCTGTTGCCCGCCGGAGAGCGCGCTCGGCTTACGGTCCCCGACTCGCGGAAGACCGACGAGATCCAGTAGTTCCTCGACCCGGCGTCGATGTTCCTCCCGCGCACCTCCGCGCCACGGCCGGTTCGCTCGCCCCAGACCGTAGCCGATGTTGCGCGCCACGTTCAGATGCGGGAACAACGCGCCTTCCTGCGGCACGAGGCCCACCCCGCGACGTTCGGGTGGCACGTCGGTCACGGTCACGTCGTCTACGGAGACCCGTCCCGACGCTGCGGGATGCAGCCCAGCCGCCACTCGCAACAGCGTGGTCTTGCCGCCACCCGACGGTCCGAGGACGGCGAGCAGGTCGCCGCGCGGCACGTCGAGGGTCACATCGGTGACGACTTCGGCGGCGCCGTATCGCGCGGATACATTCTCGATGGTCAGACCGGTCACTCTTCGCCTCCACTTTCCGCGTCGACCCGGCCGCGCAACAGACGTCCCAGCACGAGCGACGGCAGTGCCGCGATGAGGACGAGGATCACCGCATAGGGTGCTGCCGAGCCGTACGCGAGGGTTTCGGTATGTCGCCACATCCCAGTCGCGAGCGTGTCGTGCCCGATGGGGACGAGCAGCAGCGTCGCAGGCAGTTCCTTGGCGATGGTCAGGAATGCCAATGCCGCACCGGCGACCACGCCGGGTGCGGCGATCGGGATCGTCACCCGCAGCCCGGTGAGCAATCGTCCGGAACCGAGAGTTGCGGACGCATCTTCGAGACCCCGGGGGATCGCGGCGACCGCCGCATGGATCGACCCCACCGCGAGAGGGAGGAACAGGACCGCGTAGGCGATCACCAGCATCGGGGTCTGCTGGTACCACTGCGGGAGCAGTCGGATGCCGAAGAACACGAGCGCCAGACCGACGGTGATGCCGGGCAGCGCGAAGCCGATGTAGGCGGCGCTCTCGGTGAAGCGGGACAATCGGGAGTGCGACCGTGCGGCGTAGATGCCCACCGGAAGTGCGAGCACCGTGGTCAGCAACGCACCGAGCGCGGACACCCACAGAGTGTAGGTGGTGGCGGTCCAGATACCGGACCAGTCGACCGCGATCTGCTGCGACCTCCACAACCAGCGGGCCAGGCCCGCGACCGGAACTCCCACGCTCACGACGAGCAGAGCGGCGAGGAAGCCGATCGCCGGCCATCGCCGTGAGCCGAGCATCACGGGTTCGGCCGTGCGCGCGGTACCGGATCCGATCCGCGCGGTGGCGCCGCGGCGCGCTCTCCGTTCGGCGACCGTCAGCACCACGGCGATCGCGACCAGCACGAGGCCGAAGACAGCGGCGGGCGTGCGATCGAGAAGTCCCCGGTAACTTCCGTAGATCGCCAGGGTGAACGCTTCGTAGCGCATCAATGCGACGGCGCCGAAGTCGCTGAGCGTGTAGAGCGCGACGAGCAGTCCGCCCGCCGCCGCGGTCGGCCAAACCTGCCGCAAGGTGACGGTGAGGATGGCGGTCAGCCGGGACCGGCCGAGAGTGCGGGCCACTTCCTCGAGCCCCGGGTCGGCCGAGGCGAGTGCCGCCGCCACAGGCAGATAGACGTAAGGAAAGGACGCGCAGGTCAGGACGAGGGCAGCACCGACGAAACCTTCGAGCGCGGGGAACTGGGCGATCCAGACGAAGCCCGACACGTACGAGGGGATCGCCAAGGGCAGACTCAGGGCCAACGCGAACCAGCGACGGCCGGGGAGATCCGTGCGGGTCGTCAACCATGCTGCGGCGAGCCCCAGGATCAGGCAGGCCACCGTGACCGTCACGGCGAGCGCGCCGCTGCGCCACACCAGTTCGAGAGTGCGTGGCCGGAACACGAGCGAGAAGACCCGCTCGGGGCCGTCCGCGAACGCGCGCATCACCAGGTGCACGACAGGTGCGAGCGCGAACACGGCGACACCCAGCGCAGCCGTGGCCAAGATCGGCCGGCCGTGTCGGGTGCCGTCGCGCGGGGTAACGAGGGTGATCAGATGAATTCCAGTTCCTGCAGGAGCGCCTGTGTCTCGGCCAGGGACGCCAGTTCGGCCAGTTCGATGTCGGAGGTCCCGATCTCGGAGAGCGGACGCAGGTCGGTCTGGGTTTCGGTCCCCTCGACGACCGGATACTCCGCGGTCTCGTCGGCGAAATAGGTCTGCGACTCGGGCGAGAGCAACGCTGCCACGAACTGCTCGGCCTGCTCGCGCTGGTCGGTAGTGGCGAGCACCGCGGCGCCGGCGATGTTCACCAGGGCACCGGGATCGCCCGCGTCGAAGAAGTGGAGCTGCACGGCAAGGTTGTCGGCGCCCTTCTCGTCCGCGAGCCCGTACCAGTAGTAGTGATTGGTGAGGCCGAGGGTCACCTGGCCGGTGTCGACGCCCTCCATGAGAGGTCCGTTGCCTTCGAAGGCGACCGGTTCGTTGGCCTTGAACGCCTCGAGCCATTCGCGGGCACCGTCCTCGCCCCGGGAGACACGGAGTCCGGTCACGAACGACTGGAACGACGCATTGGTCGGCGCGAAGCCCACCTGGCCCTTCCACTTCGGGTCGAGGAGCCCGTCGATCCCGCTCGGCAGGTCCTGCGGCTGCACCTTGTCGTCGTTGTAGACCAGGACGCGAGCCCGTGCAGAGGTGGCGACCCAGGTGCCGTCCTCCGCGCGGTAGTTCTCGGGCACCTGATTCGTCACACTCGCGGGCAGCTGCTCGAGCAGACCCGAACGGTCGAGCAGACCGAGCGCGCCGGCATCCTGGCTGAAGACCACATCGGCGGGCGATGCGGCACCTTCTTCGACGAGCTTGCCCGTGATCTCCGGCGTGCCGCCGTAGACGACGTCGATCGGGAAACCGAGAGTGCCTTCGAGTTGTTCGACGAGCGGGCCCACCAGGTTCTCGCTACGCCCGGAATAGAGCGTGAGCGCCTCCCCGTTCGAAGCGTCCGGGGTGGTGTCGCCCGAGCCGCTGTCGCTGCACGCGGCGAGAACGGCGACGAGCGTGGCTGCCGTCAGCCCTGCGCCGATCCGGTGTCGAAGGGACATCGATTCCTCCTGGTATGGGTGAGCTCACACATCCTACCGTTCAGGTAAGCCTGAGCTTATTTCGGGCTGCGTCACGCAGCGCCGAGAACCAGATTCGTCATCACCCGCACACCCACGGCCAGCGCCCGCTCGTCGAGATCGAAGGTGGGCTGGTGGATGTCGAGTTCGGGCCCGACCCCCGGCCACACCCCGAGCCGCCCCATGGCGCCGGGGACGTGTTCGAGATACCACGAGAAGTCTTCTCCCCCACCGGATTGTGGGGTGTCCGCGAGGGCGTCGGGGCCGGTCGCGCGGATCGCGTCCTCGAACATGCGCGCCGACACCTCGTCGTTGACCACCGGCGGCACGCCGCGGCGATAGTTCAGTTCGTAGCTGACACCGGTGGGCGCGAGCAGACCGTGCACGATCTCGCGGACCATCGGTTCGAGCAGCTGCCAGGTGTCGTGGTCGCCGGTGCGGACGGTGCCCGCGAGCATGCCGGTGCGCGGGATCGCGTTCGGTGCCTTGCCGGCGCTGACCGCACCCCACACCATGACGGTGCCGGTGCGCGGATCGATGCGACGGCTGAGCATGCCGGGAAGACCCGTGATGACGGCACCGAGGCCGTAGACGAGATCGCCGGTCAGGTGCGGCCGGGAGGTGTGCCCACCGGGTGAGTCGAGGACGAGTTCGACAGTGTCGGCCGCCGAGGTGATCGCCCCGACCCGCATACCGACCTTGCCCGCCTCGAGACGCGGGTCGCAGTGCAAGGCGAAGATCCGCGCGACCCCGTCGAGTCCGCCCGCCGCGACGACGTCGAGCGCTCCGCCCGGCATGACCTCCTCCGCGGGCTGGAAGACCAGCCGGACACCGATCGGCAATTCGGGCATCGAGGCCAGCGCCAGACCTGCACCGAGCACGACGGTGGTGTGGGCGTCGTGCCCACACACGTGCGAGACACCGGGGACGGTGGATTCGAACGGCAGACCGGTGGCCTCCTGCATCGGCAGGGCGTCCATGTCTGCACGCAGGGCGATGCGCGGTCCGCCGGTCGGACCGAGATCGCAGATCAGGCCGGTGCCGCGAGGCAGGACCTTCGGCTCCAGTCCGGCCGCGCGCAGGTGCTTCGCGACGAACTCGGTGGTGGCGTACTCCTGCCGGGCGAGCTCGGGATTCGCATGGATGTGACGGCGCCAGAGCGAGAGGTCCTCGGTGTGGCGGTCCAACCACTTCTCGACGTAGGGGTTCATCGACGGCCGGCCTGTTCGAGGAGCCGTGCCCGGTGGACCGGATCGGTCGCCGCGCGTACGGCGGTCGCTGCGAGCGCACGCGCTCCGTCGAGTACTGCCCGATCGGCGGACTCGGTGACACACGCGGCCGCGAATGCAGCCTGATGTGTCACCGCGCCACCGGAGTCGAGTCCGATGACCGGATGGATTCCCGGCACCACGTTCGTCACGTTTCCCATGTCGGTACTGCCCAGGGGGCGCGCTCCTTCCTCCTCGACGGGCAGCGGTCGGCGCCCGAGATCGATGATCTCCTCACGATATGCCTGCACCAGCCACGGATCGGGAGTGAGTTCGGTATAGGTCGGCGAGACCGTCCGGATCCGGTGGTTGCATCCGGTGGCCAGCGCCCCGGCGGCGAAGCAGTTGCGTGCGCGGTCGACGAGGTCGTCGAGGAGTTCGCTCGTCCCGGCCCGCAGGTAGTACAGCAGTTCGGTGTGGCTGGGCACGATGTTCGGTGCCGTCCCGCCCTGCGCGACGATGCCGTGGATCTGTTGCCCGGGATGCAGGTGCTGCCGCAGCAGTCCGACCGCGACCTGGGCGACGGTCGCAGCGTCGGCAGCGTTGAGCCCGTATTCGGGGGCCGCGGAGGCGTGCGCCTCGCGGCCGTCGTACTCGACGGCGATGTCGGCGAGGGCGAGCGACGTCGCCCCGGTGATGTCGAACGGGCCGGGATGCACCATCATCGCCGCACCGACGCCGTCGAAGACGCCGCGTTCGAGCATGAGGACCTTGCCGCCGCCGGTTTCCTCCGCGGGGGTTCCGATGACGCGGACGGTCACGTCGAGTTCGTCGGCGAGCGCAGCGAGACCGATCCCGGCGCCCACGGCCGACGCCGCGATGATGTTGTGGCCGCACGCGTGCCCGATGCCCGGCAGTGCGTCGTACTCGGCGCAGAACGCGAGGACGAGTTCGCCGCTGCCGAACCGCGCATCGAAGGCGGTGGGCAGGTCGGCGATGCCGGTGGTGACCTCGAAATCGTGGTCGCGCAGCACCTCGACGATCTTTGCGGCGCTCCGGTGTTCCTCGAACGCGAGTTCCGGTTCGGCGTGGATGGAATGCGACAGGCCGACGAGGGTGTCGGAAGCAGCCTCGATCGCCGTGGCGTAGTCGGTCGTCACGGGGTCCAGTCTGTCATGCTCACCGCGTCCCGATCGATCGGCGCGTACGACCGGTTCGTCGACTTCGCGGCGGGGCGATCAGCCGAACCGGAAGTTCGACGCGTCGGTCCGGATCTCCAGTGCCGAGATCAGCGGCGCGTGCAGACCGCGCTTGATGCCCGACAGATTCGGCCCGCGGGTGGCGGTGAGCGCCGCTGCGCGCTCGACCGCCGTTGAGAGCACGGCGTCACCGGTGACGGCCTGCTCGGCGATGCCCGCGGCCACGGCGTCCTCACCGCCGTAGCGACGGCCGGTGGTGATGGCCTCGACCGCCGTCTGGATCGGCAGGCGGGAACGGATCAGCGCGGACATCCCGACGGTGAACGGCATGTTCAACTGCACCTCGGGCAGACACCAGTAGCCGCGGTCGCCGCGCATCACCCGGAAGTCGTGCACGAGCGCGAGCATCGCGCCGGCACCGAAGGCGTGCCCCTGCACGGCCGCGACCGTCGCCGCCGGGAAGGTGAGCAGCCGCACATAGAGGGCGTGGACGGAGTCCAGATAGCCCGGCAGATCCGGCAGGTTCGCGCCGACCCAGTCGATGTCGAGTCCGTTGCTCCAGAACTTTCCGGTCGCCGCGGTCACGAGGGCGGCGGGTCCGTCGTGCGCTTCCACCTCGTCGAGGAGGGAGTGGATCGCGGCGAGACGATCGGGGTGGAACCGGTTCTCGGAGACCTCCGCGTCACGGTCACCGAGATGCAGGACGAAGACGTCGCCGTCACGTTCGAGGTAAGGCATGCGCGTCAGCATACCGCGCCTACTTACCCACGAGTAACAAGCTGTGAGCGATTAGGGTCCGATGCCATGGGAGAACCCGATCACGTCTTCGACCCCACCGCGGCCGCCGACGCCGCAGCCGCCGCTCTCGCCGAACGGACGGGGGTCGCCGAACACTCCGTCGCCGTCGTCCTCGGGTCCGGCTGGCGGGCCGCAGTCGAGAGTTTCGGCATCCCCGTCGCCACGATCCCGATGAGCGAGCTGCCCGGCTTCGCACCGCCGACGGCGGCAGGGCATGCCGGGAACATCCACTCCGTGCGCGCCGGTGACAACGCCGTCCTCGTCCTCGCCGGCCGCATCCACGCCTACGAGGGGCACGACCTCGCCCGCGTCGTCCATCCCGTGCGCACGGCAGTCGCAGCGGGTGCCCGCACCGTCGTCCTCACCAATGCGGCGGGCGGCATCGATCCCGAGTTCTCCGTGGGACAACCGGTTCTCATCTCGGACCATCTCAATCTCACCGGTCGCTCGCCGCTGGTGGGTGCCCAGTTCGTCGACCTCGTCGACGCCTACTCGCCGGATCTTCGTGCACTCGCCTGCGAGATCGATCCGTCGCTGCGCGAAGGGGTCTACGCCGGTCTGCCCGGGCCGCACTACGAGACCCCGGCGGAGATCCGGATGCTGCGCACCCTCGGCGCCGACCTCGTCGGCATGTCCACGGTCCACGAGACCATCGCGGCGCGCGCGGCCGGAGCGCGCGTGCTCGCGGTCTCGCTGGTGACCAACGCCGCGGCCGGCATCACCGGCGCTCCCCTCGACCACACCGAGGTACTGGCCGCGGGTCGTGCGGCCGCGACCCGGATGGGCGATCTTCTGCGCGATCTGGCGGCCCGGCTGTGACGCTGCGATTCGGCACCGCGGGGTTGCGCGGCCCGGTCGGCGACGGACCGGACTGCATGAACGTACCCGTCGTCGTCCGCACCACCGCCGGACTCGCGGCGTGGCTCGAGGCGAACGGGCAGGGCGACGGCACCGTCGTCGTCGGCCGCGACGCCCGTACGGGCTCGGCGGAATTCCACACCGCCGCGGCAGAGGTTCTCGCCGCGGCCGGCTTCGAGGTCGTCGCCTTCGGAGAGCCGCTCCCCACCCCGGTGACCGCCTTCGCGGTACGGGCGCTGGGCGCCGTTGCGGGCGTGCAGATCACGGCATCGCACAATCCCGCCGCCGACAACGGGTACAAGGTCTATCTCGCCGACGGAGCGCAACTGGCCGCACCCGCCGATCGGGAGATCGAAACGGCGATCGACGCCGTCGGTTCCGCCGCGGACGTGCCCCGGATGCCGGTCGCGCCGTCGGGTGACGACCTCGTCGACCGCTATCTCGCCCGGGTCGCGTCGCTCCCCCGCTCACCGCACCGAGGCATGCGCATCGCCCTGACGGCACTGCACGGTGTCGGCGGCGAGACGGCAGTCGCGGCCCTGCGTTCCGCGGGATTCGACGACATCCACGTCGTGGCGTCCCAGTTCGCACCCGACCCGGCGTTTCCC
This sequence comes from Rhodococcus sp. 2G, assembly GCF_001886355.1. Taxonomy (NCBI): domain Bacteria; kingdom Bacillati; phylum Actinomycetota; class Actinomycetes; order Mycobacteriales; family Nocardiaceae; genus Rhodococcus; species Rhodococcus sp. 2G. Next base: position 2,809,975 of record NZ_CP018063.1, read on the forward strand.
ACCGTCGCCTTCCCCAACCCCGAGGAACCGGGCGCAACAGAGGCTCTGCTCGCGCTGGCGGCCGAGGTCGACGCCGACATCGCCCTGGCGCTCGATCCCGATGCCGATCGTTGCGCCGTCGGTGTCCCGGGCCCGCGGGGATGGACGATGCTGCGCGGCGACGAGACCGGGGTCCTGCTCGGCGACCGGATCCTCGCGTCGTCACCGCCCGGCTCACTGGTCGCGACCACCATTGTCTCGTCGACCATGCTGGGGCGACTCGCGACCGCACGCGGCGCGCGATATGCGCAGACGCTCACGGGTTTCAAGTGGCTCGCCCGCGCCGGTGACGGCCTCGTCTACGCGTACGAGGAGGCGATCGGGCACTGCGTCGATCCGGACGCTGTGCGCGACAAGGACGGCATCGCGACCGCCGTAATGGTCGCCGACTACGCGGCCGATTTGAAGCAGGCCGGCCGGACACTGCTCGACGCACTCGACGACCTGCATCGCGAACTCGGTGTCCACGTCGGCGATCAGGTGTCGATCCGCGTCGACGACCTGCAGCGCATCGGCACCGTGATGACGCGACTGCGTGCGGAGCCGCCGACGACCCTCGCGAGTCTGGAGGTGACCGCGACCGATCTCGCCGAGAGCCCGGGACCGATGCACACCGACGCTCTCGTCTTCGAGAGTCGCGAGGACGTCGCGAGCGGGCCGAGGGTGCGCGTGGTGGTGCGCCCCTCGGGCACCGAACCGAAGCTCAAGGTCTACCTGGAGGTGGTCACGGAGCGGGACCGCCCGGCCGCGGAAGCGATACTCGACGCCCTGCGCGGATGGGCGGCCTCGCTCGGTGACGAGAACCCCTGACCCGGCCGGATCCGGCCGGGTCAGGACCCGATTCGATCAGACCTGCTGCTGCAATCAAACCTGCTGCGGCACACCGTAAGTGACGACGGTGTTCCGGTCGGCGGTGACAGCCTTCAGGTACGGACGGATCATCACCGGCCCGATGGCTCCCGAGACCGAGCCGTGCACGCCGGCGATCCGGATGGTCGTCGAGCTGCCGTCGAACTCGAAGCCCTCGACGATCGGGACGGACGTGATGCCGCCCGGCTCGAGCGGGATCTCGATCTCCTGGGACGGGATGATGTCGCCGCTGAGCGAACCACCCGCCTCCAGGCCGAGATCGAGCGAGGCACCACCTTCGTTGTCGAGCGAGAGGCCGATGGCCGCACCGTTGTCCACACCCCAGGACAGGCTCGGAGTGATGACGGTGACCGTCGCCCCCGGCAGCGCGACCGGGTAGCCGACCTGGAAACCGACCTCCACCGCCGTCCCGACGAAGTTCGCCGCGTTCGGACCGGTGATCCGAACGGTAGCAATCTCGTCGTGGAAGAACTCGACACTCAGCGGTGAGCTGTCGAGCGGCGGCACCGACTGTGTCGAGGTGTCGGCCTGGATCACTTCGACCGCGTGCCCTCCGTCCAACGGGAGGATGCGCGAGTTGTCGACAGCGGCCGCAGCCGTGCCGTGACTCGTCACTGCGGCGAGGACGGCGACCGCGCCCACCGAAGCCGCTCTGACACTTCCACGAATCAGATTGCGGGAGAAGATTCTTGCCATTCCGCCGACCCCATCTCTGGCTGTACCTACGCAGTGGACTTCACACGGAGCACACCGAGCGTAAGAAGAAATCGAGACCTGCGGGTTGTTTTTCGATAACGAGACGACTGCGGTCGGGTGTCACATCCGTACCGTCAGTCACACGAGTAACACACGACGCGCGGTTTATCGCGGCCCGAACTGCCTGTCCCCCGCATCGCCGAGACCCGGCACGATGTACTTGTTCTCGTTGAGACCTTCATCGACCGACGCCGTGACCAACCGGACCGGATGACCCGAGGCAGCAAGGGCCTCGACGCCCTGCGGCGCCGCGACCACACAGATCGCGGTGATATCCGTGGCACCGCGCTGGGCGAGGATGTCGAGAGTGTGCACCATCGACCCCCCGGTCGCGAGCATCGGGTCGAGCACGAAGACGGGAAGACCCGACAGGTCCTCCGGCAACGACTCCAGATAGGGCACCGGCTCGAAGGTCTTCTCGTCACGAGCGAGACCGACGAAACCGACCTGCGCCTGGGGAATCAGGGCGTGGGCCTGTTCGACCATGCCGAGGCCGGCGCGAAGAACCGGGACGAGCAGCGGAGGCTGCTGCAACCGTACCCCCGTCGTCACCGCGACCGGCGTCTTGACGTCGAACGTCTCGGTGGGCGCATCGCGCACCGCCTCGTAGACGAGCATCTGGGTGAGCCGCCTCAACGCGTGCCGGAAGGCAGCGTTGTCGCTGCGTTCGTCGCGAAGGATGGTCAGGAGCGAAGCAGCGAGCGGATGGTCGACGACGAGCGAATCCATGTCCGAAGGATAGAACGACGGAACCGATCGGCAGTCGGGTGCGTCGAACCAGGCGGGGACGGAACCCTCCGAAGGTGCCGAATCCCACATCAACGACGCGAGAGGCGACGAGGTGACCGAGAACTCCGGTAGGGACGCGATACGGATCGACACGAGTGCCGTCGGGAGGTTCGGCGACGACGCCGTCGAACTCGCCGCGCGCCTGCACGAGGCCGCCGAACGGACACGGCACGGCGACCCCTCGGCGCTGAGCGCCGCACTGGGTCCGATCGGGGCACCCGTGCTCGCCGCTCTCACCGCGACCCACTCCGCGCACGTGCGCGATCTCGGCCGGCTCGGCGACCTGCTCGGCGGAATGGGAGACGCCGCGAAGGCCTCCGTGGCCGCCTACGAGCACACCACCGACGACACCGCCGCACGACTCGACTCCGTCGTGGAGTCACTGTGATCGGAGGGGATCTGCTCGTCGCTCCGCTGACCGGCCTGCTCGACGCGTTCGGCACCGCGCTGCCACCCGGCGTCGATCCGGGCGAGATGGTGCGCATCGGTGCGCAGTGGGCCGAGGAGGTAAATGCGACCGGGCGCGACGCCGTCGCCGAGCTCGCCTGGGCCTGGGGTGGCCCGGCCGCCTCGCAGGCGATCGCGAGTGCCGAGCAGGTCCTCGCCGACGTCCTCGCGGCGGCCGATCGTGGGTCGGCACTGGCCGGGATCGCGCTCGAGGCGACCGTCACGGTGGTCACCGGTGCGGCCGAGATCGCTCGTCTCGTCGACTCGTTCGTCACCTTCGCCGAGCAGGCCGCACCCGCGACGTCGCTTCCACAGGGGCAGCTCGCGCTCCTCGCAGTGGCGATCGACCACCTCGTCGCCGGGCTGGACGTGCTGACACAGGTGACCGGAACGCTCGCGGAGCTGACCGATCGGGCGTCCGCACTCCTTCCACCCGAGCCCTCCGCTCCCCCGATCGACTCCGGCCACCATCCCGGCCCCGACCCGGCCGGCGACGAGCCACGTTCGCTCCACACCTTCGGTGGAGGGCTCTCGACGGGCGTGGAGGTGCGGCTTCCGGACGGCAGCGTCAGCCTGGCACCGAACGAGACCGCTGCGGCAGCGGTGCGTCACGCCCTCGCCCAGCAGGGCACCCCGTACGTGTGGGGCGGCACGAGTCCCGGCTCCGGCCTCGACTGCAGCGGACTGACGCAGTACGCCTACGCGCAGGCCGGGGTCGAACTGCCGCGGTTGGCCCAGGAACAGGACGTCGGCACACGGGTGGATCCTGCGGCCGCCCTGCCCGGAGACCTCGTCGTGTGGGACGGGCACGTGGCGATGGTGGTGGGCAACGGCCTCATGGTCGAGGCGGGCGACCCCGTCTCCGTGACGCCGATGCGCACCAGCAACGGTGGAATGGCCTTCCACGGTGTCTACCGCCCGACCGCCGGCTGATTCCGGAGAATCTCCGCACCGGGCGGGAACCGGCCGGGCTCGCGCTGCGTCCAACCCGATATGGACAGCACAACGACGGAACCGATCACGGCCACCGCCCACAACCGGGCCGGGACGATCTCGGTGCGCACGACGGACGGTGGACTACCCGTGGACCTTCGCATCGACCCCCGCGAGTTACGTTACGGAGCAAGGCAACTGGCCGATCAGATCCTCGCCCTGAACCGGCAGGCCGCTCTCGAGGCCGCGGTGGTCCGCGGCGAACGCCTCGCCGCCGAAGGTGTCCCCCGCGAGATCCTCGACCGGATGCGGCTGCCGTCCCGCGCCGACCTGGCGGACGGACCGACCGATCGTCGTGGAAGTCTCGTTCGATGAGCGAACCGATGGTGGAGGCGATCGTCGACCGAGCCCACGTCCGGCTCGATGCGCTCGAACGCACGGTGGAGAGGCTCGGCGCGGTCCGGGGCACCGCGAGCAGTCCCGACGGACGCGTGACCGCCCGTGTGGACGGTTCGGGAGCGCTCGAAGGACTCGAGCTGGCCGAGCCGATCGGCGGCACCGACCCCCGCGAACTGGCCGCGGTGATTCTCGCGACCGTGCACGACGCCGCACGGCAGGCCGCTGCCGCGCGCGTCTCCGCGATGGACGAGCTCCGCGCGGCCCTCGACGCGAGCGATGCCGGTCCGGTCGCCGTCGGTCACCACCCGGTCACCGTCGGCGACCGTCCGGTAACGCGATGAAACCGATAGCGAGCCGCCCCCGGCTATATTCTCGGCGCCGACATGGCTAGGCTTCGCGCCATGGCTGGAGACATCGTCCCGATCGAGCTCGGTCTCACCGACGGCAACCTCGTGACGCTCTGGGCGCCGCGCTGGCGCGAAGGCGACGACGAGTGGGAGGCCTTCCTCGGCCACGGCGACGATCTGTACGCCTTCCCGTCGGTCCCCGAGCTCGTCGCGTTCGTGCGTTCGGGTGCCGACAACGACCTCGTCGAGCACGAGGCGTGGCCGATCGTGTCCAAGCTCGCGGCCTCGGAGTTCGAACCCGACGAACCGCACACCTACGATCTCGTCGGCGTCCCCGAACTCGTGGCCGACGATCCGGATCCCGTGTCGGTGTCCGAGCTGCAGGACACCTTCGACATCGTGAGCATCCTCGGCGACGTCTGCGATCTCGACGTCGTGACGAAGTTCTTCGAACGCGAGGAGATCGACCTCCTGTTGCAGCACGGTGTCTCGGCCTTCCGCACGCGTGAGGGCCTCGACCTGTGGAATCGCGTCGGGACCGCGGTCGCGCAGGACTGGGACGACGTGATCGACGCGCTCGACGCCGTGATCTCCACTCCCGACGTCGATGCTGCCGTGGTCGCCGAGATCGAATCCGAGCTCGTCGCGGTCGACGAGAACGAGGTCGAGGCCGACGACACGGTCGAGGACGTCGACGCCGACGACGAGTACGAGTTCATCGACACCGATGACGAGGACGACGGCTACGAGTTCTGGGCCCGGGTCGGCATCGATCCCATCCGGATCATCACGACCGACGGCACCTGGTACTCGCTGCGGTGCTACGTGAACGACGACGCCGTCTTCCTCGGCCACGACGGCACGATCGACGTCTTCCCGTCCGAGCGCGCGCTGGCCCGCCACCTCGCCGACAACCACGACCACGACCTCGCGACGCTCGAGCCGTACACGGAGATCCAGCTCGCCGCCGTCGACGGATCGCTCGACGTGACGGTCACCGACGACAACGTCTATGTGCTCACCGGGATCGCCGACGACATCGCTCAGGGTGTTGCGGCCGTCGACCCCGACCAGCTCGAACTCGCGGTCGAGTTGTTCGTCGACGCAGCGAACTTCGCGCACGACGACTCGACGGAGGCCGCGCTCGCCGCGTCCACGGAACTCGGCTGGTTCGTCAACCACGTGATCGAACCCGACTCGGGACGAACGGCACCCAAGCCGCCGTTCGACACCGAATCCCTCGCCTGGCGCGAGCTCGAGCGCGAGTTCGAAGCGCGACTGCGTCGGCACTGACGCGGGTCGCGTCGGGTCGGCACTGACGCGGGTCGCGTCGGGTCGGCACTGACGGCAGCTCCACTTGGGCACTCCGGCGCGCGAAGTGGTCACAAGAGCGCGTTGTAACGCGCTCCGATGACCATTTCCCGCCCCGCGCACCCATAGAGGTATCTGCGGGTCGCGGTCTCTACCCGACGAGGACGGCGTATCCAGGCTTGATGACGTCGTCGATCAGTTCCAGTCGCTGGTCGAACGGGAGGAAGGCCGACTTCATCGCGTTGATCGTGAACCGTTCGAGGTCGACCCAGCTGTAGTCGAAGGTCTCGACGAGCCGCACCATCTCCTGCGTCATCGTGGTGTCGCTCATCAACCGGTTGTCGGTGTTGACGGTGACGCGGAAGCGCAGGCGGGCCAGCAGGTCGAAGGGATGCTCGGCGAGCGTGCGCACCGCGCCGGTCTGCACGTTCGACGACGGGCACAGTTCGAGGGGGATGCGCTTGTCGCGGATGTAGTTCGCGAGCCGGCCCAGAGTGGCGGTTCCGTCGTCGTGCACTTCGATGTCGTCGACGATGCGCACACCGTGGCCGAGTCTGTCGGTGCCGCAGAAGGCGACCGCTTCGTGGATGGACGGGAGCCCGAACGCCTCACCGGCGTGGATCGTGAAGTGCGCGTTGGCCGCGCGGGTGTATTCGAAGGCGTCGAGATGACGGCTGGGCGGGTTGCCCGCTTCGGCGCCGGCGATGTCGAATCCCGCCACGCCGCGGTCCCGGAAGCGCACGGCGAGTTCGGCGATCTCCAACGAGCGTGCAGCGTGCCGCATCGCAGTGAGCAGGCAGCGCACCCGGATGCGACGACCACCGGCGGCCACCTCCGATTCCCCGGCTCGGAAGCCTTCGAGGACGCGCTCGACGACCTCGTCCAGAGACAGTCCCTTCTCCAGGTGCTGCTCGGGCGCGAACCGCACCTCGGCGTACACCACGCCGTCGTCGGCGAGGTCGAGGACGCACTCGCGTGCGACGCGTTCGAGTCCTTCTGCCGTCTGCATCACGGCGACGGTGTGCTCGAAGGTCTCGAGATAGCGTTCGAGCGAGCCACTGTCGGCGGATTCGCGGAACCAGCGGGCGAGATCCGCTTCGGTGTCCGCGGGCAACGACCACCCGCACGCGTCCGCGAGTTCGAGGACCGTCCGGGGACGGAGTCCGCCGTCCAGGTGATCGTGTAGGACCACTTTGGGTGCGGTGCGAACGAGTTCGGGAGTCAGACGGCCGTTCATGATCGGGACGGTAGTCGGCGGCGGCCGGTTCCGCTCGGTCTCCGGCCACCGCGCCCCTACGCCCGGATCCGTTCGATCACGAGCGGCTGCCGAACGGGGGCCGTGTCGGAGATTCGGACACCGCCGCGGAGGGCGGCGAGCGCGTCGGGGATACGTCCCGGAGTGTCGGTGTGCAGCGTCGCGATCGGCTGCCCCGCGCGGACGCGATCACCGAGGACCGCGTGCAGTTCGATACCGGCCCCGGGCTGCACGTCCTGACCCTGCCGTTCGCGACCGGCTCCGAGCCGCCAGGCGGCGATACCGACCTTGTACGCGTCGAGTTCGGAGACCACCCCGTCCGCGTCGGCGTGGAAGGTCTCGGTGTGGGTCGCGACCGGCAACGGCGCCGCGGGGTCGCCGCCCTGGGCGGCGATCATCGCGTTCCACCGGTCCATTGCGGTGCCGTCGCGCAGTCGGTCGGCGGGATCGACATCGTCGACACCGGCGGCGGCGAGCATCTCGCGGGCCAGGGCCAGGGTCAGCTCGACGACGTCGTCGGGTCCGCCGCCGGCGAGCACCTCGACGGCCTCCCGGACCTCGAGCGCGTTGCCCGCCGTGCGCCCGAGCGGGCTGTCCATGCGGGTGAGCAGGGCCGTCGTGGGCAGCCCTTCGTCGGTGCCGAGTTCGACCATGATGCGCGCCAGCTCGCGGGCCTCGCCGAGTTCCTTCATGAAGGCGCCGCTGCCGACCTTCACATCGAGGACGAGGGCTCCGGTGCCCTCGGCGATCTTCTTGCTCATGATCGAGCTGGCGATGAGCGGGATCGACTCGACGGTCCCGGTGACGTCGCGCAGCGCGTAGAGCTTGCGGTCGGCGGGGGCGAGATCGGCACTCGCCGCGCACACGACCGCACCGACGGCCGGGTCGCTGAGAATCTCGGCGATCTCCGCGGTGGTCAGATCGGCCTTCCAGCCGGGGATCGCCTCGAGCTTGTCCAGGGTGCCGCCGGTGTGACCGAGACCGCGGCCCGACAATTGCGGGACCGCGACGCCGCAGGCCGCGACGAGCGGTGCGAGCGGCAGTGTGATCTTGTCCCCCACACCGCCTGTCGAGTGTTTGTCGACGGTGCGCAGGCCGAGAGCGGAGAAATCGAGACGACGACCGGAGTCGATCATGGCGGTGGTCCAGCGTGCCGTCTCGACCCGGCTCATGCCGCGAAACCAGACTGCCATCGCCAGGGCCGACATCTGGGCGTCGGAGACGATCTCGTGGGTGAACGCCTCGATGACCCAGTCGATCTCGGCGCCGGAGAGCTCGTGTCCGTCGCGCTTGCGGCGGATGACGGTGACGATGTCAGGCACGGCGGTCCTCGTTCTCCCGCACGGCCGCCAGATCGTCGGGGCCGAACGCGTCGGGGAGGAGCTCGCAGAGGCGACGCGGGCCACCCTGGGCGTCGACCTCGAGATCGGGACCGCCGTGTTCGAGGAGCACCTGCCGGCACCGGCCGCACGGGGTCAGGACGTGGCCTCTGGAGTCGCAGACGGCGACGGCCCGCAGACGCCCTCCACCCTGGGCGAACAAGTTACCGACGAGTACACATTCGGCACACAGTCCCAGTCCGTGTGAGACATTTTCCACATTGCACCCGAGGACCATCCGACCGTCGACGGTGAGGCCGGCAGCCCCCACCGGGAACCCGGAGTAGGGGGCGTAGGCTCGACCCATCACCTCATGTGCTTTGGCGCGCAACATTTTCCAGTCGATGTCCGGCATGGTTCCCCATCCTGTCACGGTGGCGTGGACGACGGTAGGCGACCCCCGCTGCGCCAGATCACAGTTGGAAAGGCAAACCTAACTTCGCTTTTGGGGCCTGTACGAATGGCGCAGGAGATTGGTTCCCGAGTTTGGGATGGGTCTAGAGTCGATCCAAGTCGGTTCAGGTTCACGTCGGGCCCGTACTGCGGAATCCCCCACAGGTAGGAGCAGCTCGACGCGTCCACCATTGACGTTGGAGGCACAGCACTCGATGAGCAGCACGACTGAAGCCGCCCCCGCAAAGGCGGGGCGCACACGGTCGCTTTACCGGGGAGACCCCGGCATGTGGTCCTGGGTATTGCACCGGATCACGGGCGTGGCGACATTCTTCTTCCTTTTCGTCCACGTCCTCGACACCGCACTCGTCCGGGTCAACCCCGAGACCTACGACGCGGTGATCGATACGTACAAGAACCCGATCGTCGGCCTCATGGAGCTCGGCCTGGTCGCGATGGTCCTGTACCACGCACTCAACGGCCTGCGGGTCATGCTCGTGGACTTCTGGTCGAAGGGCCCGAAGTACCAGCGCGTGATGCTCTGGACGATCCTCGCGATCTGGTTCGTGGTGATGATCCCCGCGGCCGTTCGCATCCTCTTCAACACGTTTGCGGGGCACTGACATGACCGAAGCGAAGACTTTGGGTAAGGAATACGACCGGCCCGCAGGCCTCGACAACCCGCGCACGCCGCGGCGTGCCGCGAAGAACAACTTCGAGCTCTACGCCTGGTTGTTCATGCGCCTGTCCGGCCTGGCCCTGATCATCCTGGTCCTCGGTCACCTCTTCATCATGCTGATGCTCGATGACGGCGTGCACCGCATCAACTTCGCGTTCGTCGCAGGCCGCTGGTCCAGCCCGTTCTGGCAGTTCTGGGACCTGTCGATGCTGTGGCTCGCACAGCTCCACGGCGGTAACGGTCTGCGCACCGTCATCGCGGACTACGCACGTAAGGACTCCACCCGGTTCTGGCTCAACACGATCCTCGTCGTGTCGATGATCCTGATCATGGGCCTGGGCACCTACGTGATCTTCACCTTCGACCCGAACATCACGGCGAGCTAGGGGAGCCGAACCTTCATGCAGGAACATCGTTACGACGTAGTCATCGTCGGCGCCGGCGGCGCCGGCATGCGTGCGGCCATCGAAGCCGGCCCGCGTGCGCGCACCGCAGTGCTCACGAAGCTCTACCCCACCCGCAGCCACACCGGCGCCGCTCAGGGTGGCATGTGCGCCGCCCTCGCGAACGTCGAAGAGGACAACTGGGAGTGGCACACCTTCGACACCGTCAAGGGTGGCGACTACCTGGTCGACCAGGACGCTGCGGAGATCATGGCCAAGGAGGCCATCGACGCCGTTCTCGACCTCGAGAAGATGGGTCTTCCGTTCAACCGGACGCCCGAGGGCAAGATCGACCAGCGTCGCTTCGGTGGTCACACCCGCGACCACGGTAAGGCCCCGGTCCGTCGCGCGTGCTACGCCGCCGACCGCACCGGCCACATGATTCTGCAGACGCTGTACCAGAACTGCGTCAAGCACGACGTCGAGTTCTTCAACGAGTTCTACGCACTCGACATCACCCTCACCGAGACCGAGAACGGTCCCGTCGCGACGGGTGTCATCGCGTACGAGCTCGCGACCGGCGAGATCCACGTCTTCCACGCCAAGGCCATCGTCTTCGCGACGGGCGGCTCGGGCCGTATGTACAAGACGACGTCGAACGCCCACACCCTCACCGGTGACGGCCTCGGCATCATCTTCCGCAAGGGCCTGCCGCTCGAGGACATGGAGTTCCACCAGTTCCACCCGACGGGCCTGGCCGGTCTCGGCATCCTCATCTCGGAGGCCGTGCGCGGCGAGGGCGGCATCCTCCGCAATGCCGACGGCGAGCGGTTCATGGAGCGCTACGCCCCCACCATCAAGGACCTCGCGCCCCGCGACATCGTCGCCCGCTCGATGGTGCTCGAGGTGCTCGAGGGTCGCGGCGCCGGACCGAACAAGGATTACGTCTACATCGACGTGACCCACCTCGGCGAGGACGTCCTCGAGGAGAAGCTCCCCGACATCACCGAGTTCTCCCGCACCTACCTCGGTGTCGACCCCGTCACCGAGCTCGTGCCCGTGTTCCCGACCTGCCACTACGTCATGGGCGGTATCCCGACCAACGTCGACGGCGAGGTCCTCCGCGACAACGAGAACGTCGTGCCCGGCCTGTACGCGGCCGGAGAGTGCGCGTGCGTGTCCGTCCACGGCGCCAACCGTCTCGGCACCAACTCGCTGCTCGACATCAACGTCTTCGGTCGTCGCGCCGGCATCGCCGCCGCGGAGTACGCCAACAGCACGAAGCACGTCGAGATGCCCGAGCAGCCGACGAAGTACGTCGACGACTGGCTCGATCTGATCCTGCACCAGGGCGGCAAGGAGCGGGTGGCCGACATCCGCACCGAGCTGCAGCAGACGATGGACAACAACGCGTCGGTGTTCCGCACCGAGGAGACGTTGACGCAGGCGCTCAACGACATCCACGAGCTGAAGAAGCGCTACAAGGAGATCACGGTCCACGACAAGGGCAAGCGCTACAACAGCGACCTGCTCGAGGCGCTGGAGCTCGGCTTCCTCCTCGAGATGGCCGAGGTCACCGTCGTCGGCGCGCTGAACCGCAAGGAATCGCGTGGCGGACACGCCCGCGAGGACTACCCGAAGCGCGACGACGAGAACTTCCTCAAGCACACCATGGCGTACAAGGTGGGCGAGGAACTGATCTCCGACATTCGCCTGGACTACAAGCCGGTGGTCCAGACCCGGTACGAGCCCATGGAGCGTAAGTACTGATGACAACCATCGAGAAGACCGACACGGGCGCGTCGACACTGCCACCCGTGCCCGAGGGCGCGACGATGGTCACCCTCAAGATCGCCCGGTTCAACCCGGAGGACGACAAGGGTCAGCACTGGGATTCGTTCCAGGTGCCGGCGCTGCCGTCCGACCGTCTGCTCAACCTGTTGGGCTACGTCAAGGGTTACCTCGACGGCACGCTCACCTTCCGTCGCAGCTGCGCCCACGGCGTGTGCGGCTCGGACGCGATGCGTGTCAACGGCGTCAACCGTCTCGCCTGCAAGATCCTCATGAAGGACATGCTGGACAAGAACGGCAAGGACGTCACGATCACGATCGAGCCGATCCGTGGCCTTCCGGTCGAGAAGGACCTCGTCGTCGACATGGAACCCTTCTTCGACGCCTACCGCGCCGTGAAGCCGTTCCTCATCGCCTCCGGCAACGAGCCGACCCGCGAGCGTATCCAGTCGCAGGCCGACCGTGCCCGGTTCGACGACACCACCAAGTGCATCCTGTGCGCGTGCTGCACCACCTCGTGCCCGGTGTACTGGAGCGACGGCAGCTACTTCGGTCCCGCCGCGATCGTCAACGCGCACCGGTTCATCTTCGATTCGCGTGACGAGGGTGCCTCCGAGCGGCTGGACATCCTCAACGACAAGGAAGGCGTGTGGCGCTGCCGCACCACCTTCAACTGCACCGACGCGTGCCCCCGTGGCATCCAGGTGACGAAGGCGATCCAGGAGGTCAAGCGCGCGCTCATGTTCGCTCGCTGATCACCTCGCACGACAGCAGGTCCGTCCCTTCGGGGACGGGCCTGCTGTCGTCTGTGCCCACTCTCCTGTGCTCCGTTGCCGGTGGTCGCACCGATGCGGATCAGCGTCCGCGTGCGAACAGGAAGCCCGCGACCCACCCGACCGCGAAGATGATGACGAGCACCAGCCACAGCGGTGCCCGCAGCGAGATCCAGAAGAGGTCGATGCTCGTACTGTTGCGGTTCTGGAGAACGAACAGCGCAGCGAGCAGGACCAGGACGGCCGCGAGCGCTCTGCGCGGAGTCACCCGGAACGCGCGTTGGGGCGCGGCGGATCGCGACTGTTTTGCCACGCCTCCATCGTCGCCCGTCCGCGGCACGATCGGCACCCCCGAACCGAGTTTTCACCCCGGGAGTTCGCTCATTTCCTCCGGAAGCGCAGCCCGGCGAGGAGTCCACCGACCAGGCCCGCACCGAGGATTGCGGCGCCGCGGCGCGCGTCGAGACCCTCGTGCACCTCGAGGCGAGGCGTGATGACCGCCCCCGTGGGCGCGGGATGGTGTGCGAGTGCGAGGCTCGCTCGGGACGTCGCTGCGAACGCGGTGCAGAAGAGCACCAGGCGGGCCGTGAGGTTACCGAACACGAGGATGCCGAGGATCGGGCCGAAGGCGACGCCCGCCGGGCCGTTGAGCACACGTTCGAGGTAGATCGAACCCGTCTGCTTGAGCAGTTCGAAACCGATCCCGGCGATCGCACCCGCGACGAGCGCGCTGCGGAACGGAACGGGTTCGCGGGGCAGGCGAGCGATCACCCAGGTGAACACCAGACCGGTGGCGGCAGTGGCCGCCACCAGAGCCAGAATTCGCAGACCCACGCCGATGCCGACGAGATTCTCCATGTTGAGCAGCTCGACGATCCTGCGCGCGATCGGCCCGCTGCTCAGCGCCGAGAGCCCCAACGACACGGTCATCGCGAGTCCGAGACTGAGAAGTGCGCCCCCGTCGCGCAACTTCACTACGAAGAAGTTGCCCTTGTCGCGCGGGTGCTCCCACATGGCGGTGAGGGCTTCGCGAAGATTCGTGATCCAGCCCAGACCGGCATACGAGGCGGTGAGCAGGCCGATGAGGCCGACCGCGCCGCGGGATTCGATCGCCGAGTCGATCAGGCTCTGCACGGTGCCGCCGAGCTGACCGGGAATGTTCTCGGAGATGACCTGCCGGATCTCGTCGAGCAGTTCGGGTCGCCCGGCAAGCACGAAACCAGCCAGCGAGAACACGACCATGATGATCGGGACGATCGCCAGCACCGTGAAGTAGGTCAGACCGGCCGCGTAGTAGTCGCCCTTGTTCTCCTGGTACCGAACCCCGGCCCGGAGGATGCGGTCGAGCACGGGATGGGCCGCGCGTTGACGCTCGAGAAATCCCGGCTTCTCGTCGGGTTCGCCGGCCATCCGGGTGCTCCTTCGTCTAGGTCCGCGGCAGGAAACCCACCTTGTCATAGACCTGCGCCAAGGTGCGGGATGCGACCTCGCGAGCGCGGTCCGCGCCGCCCGCGAGAATGCGGTTCAGTTCGGCCGGGTCGGCCAGGTACTCGTCGACCTTGGTGCGGATCGGGGTGACGAACTCGGTGAGGACCTCTGCGGTGTCGGCCTTCAGATCGCCGTAACCCTTGCCCTCGTAGCCGGCGACGAGTTCGTCGACGCTGCGACCCGACAGCGCAGACTGGATCGTGAGCAGGTTCGACACCCCGGGCTTGTTCTCCCGGTCGAAACGGATCTCGCGCTCGTTGTCGGTCACCGCGGAGCGGATCTTCTTCGCCGACACCTTCGGATCGTCGAGGAGATTGATCAGGCCCGCGTCGGTCGTCGCGGACTTGCTCATCTTCGACGTCGGATCCTGCAGATCGTAGATCTTCGCGGTCTCCTTCACGATCGTCGGCTCGGGGACGACGAAGGTCTTGCCGAAGCGGGAGTTGAAGCGCTGCGCGAGATCTCGCGTGAGTTCGAGGTGCTGGCGCTGGTCCTCCCCCACCGGCACGTGGCTCGCGCGGTAGAGCAGGATGTCGGCGGCCATGAGGATCGGATAGGTGAACAGGCCGACGCCGGCGTGCTCGGTGCCCTGCTTGGCCGACTTGTCCTTGAACTGCGTCATCCGGCTGGCCTCACCGAAACCGGTGATGCAGCTCAGGACCCAGGCGAGCTCGGCGTGCTCGGGCACCTGGCTCTGCACGAACAGCACGGACTTCTCCGGATCGATACCGATCGCGAGCAACTGCGCCACGGAGACGAGCACTCGCTTGCGCAGCAGCTTCGGCTCGTGCGGAACGGTGATCGCGTGCAGATCGGGGATGAAGTAGAAGGCGTCGTTCTCGTCCTGCGCCGGAACCCACTGCGCCAGCGCCCCGAGGAAGTTCCCGAGGTGGAACGAATCCGAGGTGGGCTGGATGCCGGACAGCACACGGGGGCGGGCCTTCGGCTTCGTGGCGTTCTGTTCTGCAGTGCTCGACATGCCGTCGATGATTCCACGCAGGCCACGCCGCGCTGCGACCGAGGTGGACACTTCTGCGCCGATCCGCAGAAGCGGTCAGCGATCGAAGGTCACGGTCACCGGTGCATGGTCGGACCAGCGCTGGTCGTAGCTCGCTGCGCGTTCGACGCGGGCCTCGCTCGCGCGGGCCGCCAGGCCCGGGGTCACGAGGTGGTAGTCGATGCGCCAGCCTGCGTCGGTGTCGAATGCCTTGCCGCGGTACGACCACCACGAATAGGGGCCCGCGACGTCGCCGTGGAGGTCACGCACTACGTCGCGCCAGCCGGTCTCGAGGAGGTCGCCGACCCACGCGCGCTCCTCGGGCAGGAAGCCGGACTTCTTGACGTTGCCCTTCCAGTTCTTGATGTCCCGCTCGGTAGGGGCGATGTTCCAGTCGCCGCACACCACCATGTCGCGACCTGCGGCCGTCACCGCGGCGTACCGTTCGGCGAGGTAGGTCGCGAAGCTCTTCATGAAGTGTTCCTTCTCGTCCTGCTTCGACGTCTGTGCTTCACCGGTCGGCAGGTAGAGGCTTCCCACCGTCACGTCGCCGAAGTCGGCCTCGATGTAGCGGCCGGCCGAGGCGAACTCGTCGACGTCGAATCCGACGCGGACGGCGTCCGCCGGGACACGCGAGAGGATCGCCACCCCGGCGCGGCCCTTGGCCGAGGACTCCGCGCCGACACAGTGCCATCCGGCCTCCAGCGCCGGGGCGATCGCGGCGTGGAACTGCTTCTCGGTGGCCCGCACCTCCTGCAGGCACACGATGTCGGCGGCCGACGAGGCGAGCCAGTCGACGAGACCCTTGGCTGCGGCTGCGCGCACGCCGTTGACGTTCACGGTGGTGATCACGAGAGGCACCGGGTCACCGTAGCCGACGCCGGCGATGCCGCTGCTCCACCGTGGAAGGAGCCTGCCGTGAGAGTGGCTCACCCCACGACCGCGAGTTCCACAAGACGGAACACATTCACCAATTTCTCTCATTCAGCGGAACGTCCCGAGAGTATTCCTGGGGAAACACTCATGTGTTCCATTCTGCGGATTGTTCGAACCGTTCTGTGGGCCTGGAGTGACTCGCATGACACAGGCATCGACGGTCGCCGAAGCCGACGGCGGCGTGCGGAGCGTCGCCCGCGCGTTCGATCTGCTCAACGCATTCGACGCCGAGCACCCGATCCGGACGCTGCGCGAACTCGTCGGGATCACCGGGCTCCCCAAGTCGACGGTGGTGGACTGGCCGCTCCCGGATCGACACTCCCCTCGAGTGGGAATGGCTGCGCGCCGGGGGTCTGTTCGGCCACCTGCTCACCGAGCAGACGGAGCGGCAGCGCGCTCCGCACCGCGATCCGGTGGGCGCGCACCGGTAGACGAGTGGATCGACGGGGCCGTCCTCCGAGGAGGACGTCCCCGTCGTCATGTCCGGTCCGCCGGAGCGACACGGGCGACGGTGCGCGCCCGCACGATCAGATGACGGAGCGGCGGGACGGAACCCTCCGCTCGACCGTTCCTCCGACCACCGTCGAGCTCGGCGCGCCGCACCCGGTACCGCTCGCGCAGCACCGCGGCGCGCAGGGCGGCGGTGACACCCGGGAAGCGACCCCGACGGCCCACCCCGACGGTGCCGAGGAGCAGGACGGCGGCCGGCAGGACTATCCAGGCGTACAGGACGGCGGCGGAGGCGATCGCCTCGGCGACGGCGTCCTCGTCGAGTGCCGCCCACACGATTCCCGCACCGACCACGACGTAGAGGGTGCCACCCAACGCCGCGGCCAGGACCGCGCCGACGTATCGGCGGAGCAACCAGCAGCGGACCGTCCACAGCACGAGGACGACGGCCGTGAACATCGTGATCGCGGACGTGACCACCACGAAGACCATGTCCGAGGAATCCAGGAAGGGCCCGGAGCCCGACTCGTCGTCGAACACCACGATCATGAGGAACCCCGTCACCACCGTGACGACGGCCAGGACCGCGAGTTCGACGGCGAGCGCCGCGAAGGGGTGGCCGGCGACCCGCGGGTCGCCCGGTCGCAGCCTCGCCGCCGTGGCGAGCAGTTCACGTCGGCGCAGCAGCGACGCCTCCCGGCGCAGACGACGGCGGGCACCGACGCCGCGTTGGGTCGCGAGGAACAGGTCCTGGCTGAGTACCACGATCACGAAGACCGCCGGGAACAGCAGCAGCGCCGCCAGATCCACGGAGTGTGGGAGACCGTCGAGCAGCGCTGCGACGAAGGTCATCGTCGCTCCGACACCGAACACCGACCCGCACAGTTCGAGGTGCTCGAGGCGCAACGCCTCGGTCGATCGGGACGAACCCTCGGCGGCGATGACCGGTCCGAGCGACCACGCGATGAGATTGAGCGCGATGACGAGGGCGGCGAGCACCCCGAGGACGGCGGCGGCCTCACCCATCGTGAGGGTGGTGAGCACGCCGCTGCGCACCGGCGTGGACCGGTCGTAGGCCAGTTCGTCGGTGCGGCGGGCGATCGCGTGGATCAGATTCGGCGCGAGCGCGACGGGCAGGTAGGCCAGCGCCGAGCCGAACATCAGCATCCATACCCGGGTCCAGAACCGCCGGCGTGCGTGCGCTCCGCCGCGGGCTTCGGAGTCGGTGGCAGTGGTGGTCACGGCCGTCCTCCTCCCGAGCCCTACGGTGATGCGACTGACAGTGGTACACGAAACGGTAGCCGGTGCCGGGAGTGCTCGGGAACACGACACGGGACGCCCGATTGGGGCGTCCCGTGTACGTGCTGTCGAGAACGGAGCGGAAGATCAGGCGCGAGCCTTCTGCAGGTTCTCGTCGAGCGCTGCGAGGAACTCCTCGGTGGTCAGCCAGCCCTGCTCGGGGCCGACGAGCAGGGCGAGGTCCTTGGTCATCTGACCGGCTTCGACGGTCTTGATGACGACGTCCTCGAGCTGCTGCGCGAACTCGATGACCTCGGGGGTGTTGTCCAGCTTGCCGCGGTGCTCGAGGCCACGGGTCCAGGCGAAGATCGACGCGATCGGGTTGGTCGACGTCGGCTTGCCCTGCTGGTGCTGACGGTAGTGCCGGGTGACGGTGCCGTGTGCGGCCTCCGCCTCGACGGTCTTGCCATCCGGGGTCATCAGGACGGAGGTCATCAGCCCCAGCGAGCCGTAGCCCTGCGCGACGGTGTCGGACTGGACGTCGCCGTCGTAGTTCTTGCAGGCCCAGACGTAGCCGCCCTCCCACTTGAGGGACGATGCGACCATGTCGTCGATGAGGCGGTGCTCGTAGGTGAGACCGGCGGCGTCGAACTCCGCCTTGAACTCTTCCTCGTAGATCCGCTGGAACTCGTCCTTGAACATGCCGTCGTAGGCCTTCAGGATCGTGTTCTTGGTCGACAGGTAGACCGGGTAGTTGCGCTGCAGGCCGTACGAGAGCGAGGCGCGCGCGAAGTCCTGGATGGACTTCTTGTAGTTGTACATACCCATCACGACGCCGCCGTCCTCGGGGATCTGGCAGACCTCGTGCTGGATCGGCTCGCTGCCGTCCTCGGGCGTGAAGGTGATGGTGACGGTGCCCGGGCGGTCGACCTTGAAGTCGGTGGCGCGGTACTGATCGCCGAACGCGTGACGGCCGACGATGACGGGCTTGGTCCAGCCCGGCACCAGACGCGGCACGTTCGAGATGATGATGGGCGCGCGGAAGATGGTGCCGCCGAGGATGTTACGGATGGTGCCGTTGGGCGACCGCCACATCTTCTTCAGGCCGAACTCCTCGACACGCGCTTCGTCGGGGGTGATGGTGGCGCACTTGACGCCGACGTTGTGCTTCTTGATGGCGTTCGCCGCATCGACCGTCACCTGGTCGTCGGTGGCGTCGCGGTTCTCCACGCCGAGGTCGTAGTACTCGAGATCCACGTCCAGGTACGGGTGGATCAGCTTGTCCTTGATGAACTGCCAGATGATGCGGGTCATCTCGTCGCCGTCGAGCTCGACGACCTTACCTTCAACCTTGATCTTGGACATATGCGTTTCGTGTCCTCCTAGGACGTTTCTGTAGGTCCCCAATCGACCGCACTTTGTGGGTGCGGTCGCCGTCGGCTCGCGAGCAGCGAGCATGGCCGTGTCCACGTCCTGAACCGCGGCCAAACATGACAAGCGTACTGCTATTGCCGACGACCGCAAAGCGCCTCGTCCCACCCTCACGCCCTACCGACCGGTAACTTTCCTGCTGGTCAGGGATGTTCAGAGGGTGCATAAAGACCCTGCAACGGAGAGTCGCTAGACTGCCGGGAAAGTCATGAGTGCCAGCGTCAAGCCCCGGCTTGCTGGCCGGCAACCCTCCGACCGGGGTGGGGTGCTCCGGGTGATGACACGGTCGGTGGAACCCCACCGACAAGCCTGTTGTCGGGAGGACTGAGATGATGATGTGCTGTCGCACGCAAGCCACGATCACACCTCCCATCACCGCCGGAAGGACGCGATGACCGACATCCGCAGCCGGCGCTGCCAGCCCACCGCGAGCCTCGAGGCGGTCATCTCTTGACGGCGGGCACCGAGCGGCGTCGCGTCGAACTGCCCCCGGCAGACGGACGCCTCGACACCATCGACATCGGTGATCTCGCGCTCGAGAGCGGCGAGACGCTGCCGAACGTCACCGTCGCCGTGCAGAGGTGGGGCGAACTGTCCCCCGCCCGCGACAACGTGGTGCTCGTCGAACACGCCCTCACCGGCGACTCGCACGTCACCGGCCCCGCCGGACCGGACCATCCGTCCCCCGGCTGGTGGTCGGGCATGGTCGGCCCCGGTGCTCCGATCGACACCGACCGCTGGTGCGTGGTTTCGACGAACATTCTCGGCGGGTGCCGCGGCACCACCGGCCCCGGCAGCACCGCACCCGACGGCAAGGCCTGGGGATCCCGCTTCCCGCTGATCACCGTGCGCGACCAGGTGGCGGCCGAGGTGGCGCTGCTCGACAGGCTCGGCATCGACGTCCCCGCCGCCGTGACCGGCGGATCGATGGGTGGCATGCGCACCCTCGAGTGGATCATCGCGTACCCGGAGCGGGTGCGAGCGTCGCTCGTCCTCGCCACCGGTGCCCGCGCGACCGCCGACCAGATCGGCACCCAGACCGCGCAGATGGCTGCCATCACGGCCGACCCCGACTGGCAGGGCGGCGACTACTACGGCACGGGGCGGCGTCCCGAAGCCGGACTCGCCATCGCCCGGACCATCGCGCACCTCACCTACCGGACCGAACTCGAACTCGACACGCGCTTCGGGAATCTACCCCAGGACGACGAGGACCCGTGGCGCGGCGGCCGGTACGCCGTGCAGAGCTATCTCGAGCACCAGGCGCGCAAGCTCGTCGCGCGTTTCGATCCCGGTACCTACGTGGTGTTGTCCGACGTGATGAACCGGCACGACGTCGGGCGCGGACGCGGCGGCGTCGAGGCCGCACTCGCGTCCACCCCGGTCCCGACGATCGTCGCCGGCGTCGACTCCGACCGCCTGTACCCGCTGCGCCTGCAGCAGGAGATCGCCGATCTGCTCCCGGGATCGGGCGACCTGCGTGTGCTCGTCTCCCGCGACGGACACGACGGATTCCTCACCGAGGCCGACGAGGTCGCGAAGCTCCTCGTCGAACTGATGAAGCTCGCCGAGGGCTAGTCGGTTCCCAGCGGGTCGATCGACGCGGCGAGCGCTACCACGATTCCGCCGACGACCATCATCGAGGCGACGTCGAACGCCTTGCCGCGTACCGCGAGGACACCGACCTTGTCCTCGTCGAGAGCCCAGCGGAACAGGCCGGCGAGGATGGTGGCGCCGCCGAAGACGAACGCTCCGCGTCGCCACCGATCGGCGATCACCAAGATCACCGCTGCCGCGATCACCAGGGTGACCGCGAGCAGCGGCAGGTTCAGACGCGTGAATCGCATAGCCTGAGCCATCTCGTCTCCCGGGGTCGTCGACCCGCTTATCGGGTCGCGAGCAGCTCGGCCCGCTCCACGACGTTGGTCAGCAGGAAGGCGCGGGTGAGCGGTCCGACGCCACCGGGGTTCGGGGACACGAAGCCCGCGACCTCGCGCACGTCCGCGGCGACGTCGCCGCGCAGTCCGTCCTCGGTGCGGGAGACACCCACGTCCAGCACAGCGGCGCCGGGCTTGACCATGTCCGCCGTCACCAGCCCGGGAACACCTGCGGCGGCGACGATGATGTCGGCGCGACGCACCTCTGCAGCGAGATCACGAGTGCCGGTGTGGCAGAGGGTGACCGTCGCGTTCTCCGAACGACGGGTCAGCAGCAGACCGATCGGGCGGCCGACGGTGACGCCACGACCGACCACCACCACGTGCGCGCCGGCGATCTCCACGTCGTAGCGGCGCAGCAGGTGGATGATGCCGCGCGGCGTGCAGGGCAGCGGAGCCTCCTTGCCGAGCACGAGCCGGCCGAGGTTGACCGGGTGCAATCCGTCGGCGTCCTTGCCCGGATCCATGCGCTCGAGCGCCGCGTTCTCGTCGAGATGCTTCGGCAGCGGGAGCTGGACTATGTAGCCGGTGCAGGCAGGGTCGGCGTTGAGCTCGTCGATCGCCTCGAACAGCTGTTCCTGGGTGATGTCGGCGGGCAGATCCTTGCGGATCGACGTGATGCCGACCTTCGCGCAGTCGTTGTGCTTACCGCGCACATAGGCCGCGGATCCCGGATCGTCGCCGACGAGGATCGTGCCGAGACCGGGCGTGACGCCTTTGGCCTTCAGCGCATCCACGCGGACCTTCAGGTCCTCGAAGATTTCGTCGCGGGTTGCTTTGCCGTCCAGGATCGTCGAAGTCACGTCGTTCATTCTTCCAGGCGCCCGTCCGGCGTCGAATCGCGGCCGGTACCGGAAACCGTCCGCGCGCCGGGAGGCAGGCAGTCCCGGGATAGTTCCGCGAAGGCTTCGGCGAGGTGCCGCTCGTACTGCTCGGGGTCGGGCATGCAAGAGTCCGAGGCCAGAAAAGACAAGGTGAGAACCTCGCCGAGCGAGGTCACGGAGTGGACGAGACTGTAGTTCCGGTTGAGCATCGGAGTACCGATCGCCTCGACGGCGGGACTGCCACCGAATCGGAGGCCCTCGACCGGCCCGCGCGGCACATTCGTCACGGTGGTTTTGGCCAGCGGCACCACGTCTCCCGTAGGCCCCACCCGCCCGCGGTGCGCTCTCCGGATCGTCATCGCCAGGTCGAACGCGGGCGATGCATCCACCGCCGCAACGGAGGCAGCCGACTCCGGACGCCGGATGCGCTGTTTCTCGAGAGCGGCCGACTCGTGGACTCGGCGGAGTCGCTCGCGCGGATCAGCCCGATCGAGGTGCAGGTCGACATACATGAGCGTGACCTTGTTCTCCGACTCCGCTCCCGCTCCGTCCCGGAGGGATCCCGGAACGATCGCCGCCGGTGAATCGGCGGGAATTTCCTCGTAGGATGCGAGGTAGGCGCGTAGTCCGCCCGAGACGACCGTCAGGATCACGTCGTTCACCGAGGTATCCGTGGCGCGCGCGACGGCACGCACCTCCGGCAACGGCATACGGACGACGCCGAGCTGCCAGGCGCTGCCGGCGTCGGTGTCGAAGCGGGTGCGGGGACGCTGCGGCCGGGGGGCGGTGATCTCCCCCGATGCGGTGAGACCACCCAGTGCTCGTCGAGCGCGACGTGCTGCGACCAGAGCCGGGAGCATCCTCGCGTACCGGAAGGGCAGCGAGACCGCCGCGCGGACCGGTCCCGGCACGGCGACGACGCGTCCTCCCGTCGAAGGGGCGGCAGCCGGATCGTCGAGCAGTGCACGAGCGATCTCGACGGCTCCGAGCCCGTCGGTCACCGAGTGGTGCAGGAGCAACGCGACGATGGTGGCGCCCTCGGGAAGGTCCTCGACACCGCGGATGTCGGTCAGGACGTGCACTTCCCACGGCGGTGCGGACAGATCGAGGCAGCGTTCCTTCATCGACGCGAGCAGCCGATGCAACCCGCTGCGCGAGGTCGGTCCGATCGTCTCGTACCGGACGTGATCGTCCGGATCGACGCCGGTCTCGACCCAGTACGGGAAGTCGAGGTTCGCCGGCACGCGGTGCAGGCGTCGGGTGAGCGCCGGTGTGCGATGCAGGCGCTCCCCGATCCAGGTGACGGCGTCCCCACGTGTGCGGATGGGGGCCTCGCCTCCCCGGGCGTCGAACACGTAGAAGCTCACCATGGTCGACGGCGGAGCTTCGGGGTCGGTGTCCCCCACGAAGACGTGGAGCGCGTCCCGCGCGGCCAGTCTGATCCCGCGTCGGCGTGTCATCGCGATGGTTCTCTCCCGGGTCGCCCGCTGCTCGTGCCTCTCGATTGAACCAGTTACCGCTCGGGGCCACACCCGGTCGACGATTCGCGTACACGAGCGCGGAGCGGTGTAATTCGGCCATGGCGCACCGAGTCGGATCGACGACCGGCAGTACACGAGGCCGGGCCGCGCGTCGCGTCCTGTTCTCGTTCGCAGGCGGCCTCGGCCATCTCGCACCGATGCTCCCGATCGCCGACGTCCTGCGCGGGGCCGGCCACCGTCTCGGCGTGTGCGGGGAGGCGGACGTCCTCGCAGGCACCGAAGGCTTCGACGCACACTTCCCCGAGGGGGAGACGACATCTCCTTCCGGTCGGTCCACGGGCACGCTCGCTCCTCCCGACCTCGACCACGAGTACTCGGTGATCGGCACCCACTTCGCCGGTGTGCTCGCGGCGCGACGATTCGACCTGGTCCGCGATGTCATCGACCGCTGGCATCCGGATCTGGTGATCTGCGACGAGATGGACTTCGGTGCGATGACGGCGGCCGAGCACGCCGCCGTTCCCCGCGTGGTGGTCGCCGTCATCGCGTCCGGAGCACTCACCCGGATCGACCGCATCCGTGAGCCACTGGGACGACTACGGGCCGCCCACGACCTCCCTTCCGATCACGAGTGCTCTTTCCTGACACAGGATTTGGTCATCTCACCGTTCCCACCGTCGTTCCGTGATCCTGATGTCCCGTTGCCTCCCACAGCCGTCTCGACAGGGCCGGCCCGTCGCTCGCATCCCGCGAACACCCTGCGATCGACTGGCTTCGTAGCGGCGAGAAGCCCCACCGCGTGTACGTCACGCTGGGTACCGTCTTCAACACCGAGTCCGGTGATCTCATCGTCCGTCTCCTCCGGGGGCTGCACCGACTACCTGCGCGCGTGCTCGTCACCGTCGGCCGGGACATCGACCCGGCCACCCTGCCGTCACCGGGCGGCAACGTCCGCATCGAGCGGCTCGTGGCCCAGTCGGCCGTGCTCCCGCACGTCGATGTCGTCGTAAACCACGGCGGATCGGGCAGCGTCATCGGTGCGCTCACCCACGGCGTTCCGGTCGTCGCGCTTCCGATGGGCGCGGACCAGGAACTCAACGCCCGACGGCTGGTCGCGCTGGGCGCAGGGACCACGGTCGATCCCGTCACCGTAACCTCGGCGGAGATCGGAGGGATCACCCTCGACGCGCTGTCCTCGCGCTCTCTCCGCCGCGGGGCCGAGCAATTGCGCGACGAGATCTCACGATTGCCTCCCCCGGCATCCGTGCTCGCGCTGCTCGAGGATCGGATGTTCTGGTCCGGCTGCGCTGAACCTCTCCGCTCACACGACGGAATAGCCGTTCGGCAACGCCATCCGACCGGTCAATGCCCGCAGCACGGTCGTGCCGTCGCCGAGTGCCAGAGCGATTCTCGCCGCCAACAGGGCGGACTGCTCGAGAACCTCGGCGGGAGGTTCGTAGGGAACATCCGCGGCGTCGGCGATGTCGAGACCGTGGACGGCGAGTTCGAAGGTGCGTGTCGGGAGGTAGGAATGCAGCCGGATCCCCGATCCTCCGATCACCCGGATCAGACGATCCTCCCCGGTACCGAGCCGCTCGATTACCGCAGCCGACAGGGCACCGATCGTCGCCACCGGGTCGTCACCGAGGTCGGCACCGGCACGCCGTCCACGTTCGACGATGTCCTCCGCGCCGAGGACCGAGGTCAGTTCCTTGACGTGGACGTAGTACTGCTCCGCGCTCGCGAGGTCCTCGGTGTCGGCAGGACTGTCGAGATAGGTCATGACGGTCGTCAACGAGCGTGAGGTGTGTCCGATCAGTGCTCGGAGGTCCCACTCACCCAGGCCCGGACCGTCCCAGCGGCCCTCCGGCACGGCACGGACCAACTCCGCGAAGCTGCGTACCGCCGAGACATACGTCGCTATCGGCGATTCCATGACATCTCCCGCGGCCGACCGGATCGAACCCGACACGAGAATGAAAGCACGCGTCTGCCGGCTACACCGTCGGTGTGCGCACGCGGGTCGGCACGGATCGCTCGCGCAACGTGAATCCCAGCTTCTCGTAGAGCCGGATGGCGGTCATGTCAGAGACCGAGGCCGGTGCCGTGGACACCGTACTCGTCGATGACCGCGAGCTCGTCGTCGGTGAGCGGCGGGAAGCTCAGTGTCTCGACGTTGTGGTCGAGCTGCCAGGTCGAGCTCGCGCCGACGAGCGCCGAGGTCGCGGCGGGCTGCCGGAGCACCCACTGCAGTGCCCGCTGGGCCAGCGACTGCCCACGCGACCGGGCGAGCTTGTCGAGTTCGGTGACGCGCTGCCGGTAGGTCTCGTCGATCACGTCCGGGGAGAGGAACGCACTGTTTACCGCTCGCGCACCGTCCGGGATGGTCTCGAGATACTTGTCCGTCAGAAGTCCCTGTGCGAGCGGCGAATACACGACGAGTCCGAAGCCGTCCTGCTCGGCCGCGTCGAGCAGACCGTTCTGCTCGATGCTGCGGTCGAAGATCGAGTAGCGCGGCTGGTGGACGAGCCGTGGGGCGCCGGCTTCCCGCAGAAGTGTCGCGGCTTCGTGCGCACGATCGGGTTGGTAGTTCGAGATGCCGACGTAGAGCGCCTTCCCCTACTCGACGGCGGAGACGAGTGCCCCGACGGTCTCCTCGAGCGGGGCCGTCAGGTCGGGACTGTGGCTGTAGAAGATGTCGACGTAGTCGGTGCCGAGGTCACGCAGGCTGTGCTCGAGCGAGCCCAGCAGCGACTTGCGCGACCCGCCCTTCTGGTAGGGACCGGGACCGATCGGGTTGCCGGCCTTCGTCGACAGGATGATTTCGTCCCGGTAGGGCGCGAGGTCCCTGCCGAGGATGCGGCCGAAGTTCTTCTGCGCGGCGCGGTGCGGCGGACCGTACCGGTCGGCGTTGTCGAAGTGGGTGATTCCGAGGTCGAAGGCGTGGAGGATGATCTCCCGCTGCGTCTCGAACGGGTAGTCGGTGCCGAATTTCTGCCACAGGCCGAACGAGAAGGCCGACAGGTCGAGCCCGGACCGCCCCGAGCGCCGGTAGGGAATCGTCTCGTAACGATTCTCGGCTGCGGTGTATGGGGTTTCGACGGTGCCGTGCGACATCGGGCGGGGTTCGCCTTTCGGTTCCAGCGGAATTCGGGTCCACGACACTCGATCACGGGCACTTCCGGACTGTCACCGGTTCCGCTCAGACTGCGCACAAAACACCCAAGCGCGCACTACTTGTCGCAGGCGATGCCGTCCTTGTCCCTGTCGAGATGTGTGCCGTATCCGGGTTCTCCCTTCAGGATCGGGGCGACACCTGCTGCTCTCGCTTCGGCGCAGTTTTCGTACGACGCCGACGGTTGCTGAACCGGCGGCGGCGTGTACGCAGGAGCGGGCGGGGGCGTGTACTCCATCACCGGCGGCGACGTGTACTCCGTCGTCGCCGGCGGGGTGTGGGCGGGAGCGGGCGGCGGGGTGTACTCCGTCGTCGTTTCCACGACGGTCGTTCCGACCTGGGGAACCAACGGCACCACAGCAGGCGAGTCGGAGGTCGTGGTGGGCGCCGGTGTCGTCGTCCGGGGCGTGGTCGTGGCGGGCTTCGCCGTCGTCGTGGTCGGAGCCACCGAACTGCTCGTCGTGGACACCACCGAGGAGGTTTCCGTCTTCGTTTCCTCGTCACCGACAGCGGCGCCGAGCGCCACGAGTCCGACGAGGCCGGCGCCGAGCGCCCACGGCCACTTGCGCCGCTTCGACCCACCTGCTGCAGGGGGATTGCCGCCCTGGCCGACAGCCCCGAACACCTGAGTGGGGTCGCCGCTGCCCCTGGGTCTGGTCTGGTTCGTCCACTGCTGACCGTCCCAGTAGCGATCGATGGACGGGTCGTAGGGGTCGGGATGCCAACCGGCAGGAGGATTCATGCTCGATCCGTTCTGAGGAATACGTTCCGCAGAACGTCGCCGGTACCGATCGGTGTGTTACACCGCCGATTCGGAAAACTCACCGAGGCAGGTGGGTGGGCGGGGCGTGCGAGCCGGGCCACACAGTGCCGACTTGTTAACCTGCATCGTGTTCAGAGTGATGTTCCACGAGCCGCGCATTCCCCCCAACACCGGCAATGCCATACGCATGGTCGCCGCGACCGGCGCGGAACTGCACCTGGTGGAACCCCTCGGTTTCGACCTGTCCGAGCCGAAGCTGCGCCGCGCAGGCCTGGACTACCACGATCTCGCGTCGGTCACCGTGCACAGCAGCCTCGAGGCGGCGTGGGCGGCGCTGGTCCCCGAGCGGGTGTTCGCGTTCACCGCGCACGGCACGTCGAGTTATGCGGAGATCGAGTACCGGGCCGGCGACGTGCTGCTGTTCGGACCCGAACCGACAGGGCTGTCGCCAGAGGTGCTCGCCGACCCGCACATCACCGAGCAGATCCGTATCCCCATGCTGCCCGGGCGGCGTTCGCTGAATCTGTCGAACGCCGCAGCCGTCGCCTGCTACGAGGCGTGGCGACAGCACGGTTTCCCCGGAGGGGTTTAGGCGCCGCTCTCCACCGGACGACCCGAGCGGGCCCATCCGTCGGTGCCACCCGCGACGGACACGGCGTCGACACCGCGACCGGCGAGATACTGCGCGGCCTGCAGGCTGCGGCCACCCACGGCGCAGACGACGTAGACGGTGCCCTCGGTGGGGATCTCGTCGATCCGCGCGACGAACTCGCTGAGCGGGATGTTCGTGACGCCGGGTACGCGCACCTGGGCGTATTCGTCGCGTTCACGCACGTCGATGACGGTCGCCCCGTCGGTGAGCGCGGATTCGAGTGCGGCCAGGTCGACCTCACGCATCGCTGTCGGTCCTCTCGGTATCGGGCGTCCCGGTGGTTCCGGACGAACGTCCCCGTCGGGTGATGAGCCGGATGACCAGGTAGAGGACACCTGCACACACGAACAGGAACGCCACCCACGGTAGCGCGGCGCCGATACCGACCACCGCTGCCCCCAGCGCGGCCCACAGGCTGTTCCATCCTGCGACCAGCCCGTCCCAGAAACTGTCCTGTTCGGAGGGAAGGCGGTCGGTGGTGATGTCGACGGTGAGCGTGGACAGTTCGATCCGGTCGCCCAGCTGCCGTCGCTGCGCCTCGAGGCTGTCGAGTTCGGCCTGTCGTTCGGCCAGCGCGGTCTCTGCAGCGATCAGCGCCTCGACGTCGGCCGACGACTCGAGCAGTGCCCGCAGGCGGTCCACCGAGGCCCGCAACGCACCCACCCGGGCTTCGAGGTCGGTGTACTGCATCGTCACGTCGTCGCGGGTGGTGCTCAGGCTGGTGACACGGCCGAGTGTGCGGATCTCGTCGACGACCTCGTCGAGCCGGTCGGCGGGCACCCGCACCGTGAGCACGCTGCTCGCCTCGGGTTGTTCGGTGAGCGAGTCGACGCGTCCACCGGCTTCCTCGACGACCGTCACGACCCGGCGGCCCGTCGCCACGGGATCGCCGGCATCCATCTCGAGGTAGCCGGTGACGACCTCCTTGCGGTCGGCCTCTTCGGGTTGCGACTCGCGGAGACCGCCGTCGACGATCGCCGGTGCCGAGATCGCAGGCGCGGACGCCGAGGAGCCCTCGCCTCCACCACCCTCGTCGCAGCCGGTGACGACCAGAGCGAACAGAGCCAACGAGACCGGCCACAGGCGTTTCACACTCGGCGATGTTAGCGAAAGTCGCGTGATCTGCTCGGCATTCGCAGATCCATGGCTTCGAGATGGTCGGCGAGGAGCGTGACCACGCCCTCGGCGTTCTGGAGCCGGCCGCGGACGAGCAGGGCGGGAGCCGTGTGGGCCACGGTCCGGTAGCGCGCCCACAGACCGACCGAGCACACCACGTTCACCATTCCGGTCTCGTCCTCGAGGTTGAGGAAGGTGACACCGGCGGCTGTTGCAGGTCGCTGCCGGTGGGTCACGGCCCCGCCGACGAGGATGCGCGTCCCGTCGGGGACCTGCCACAACTCCGCGGCCGGGATCACCCCGAGTTCGTCGAGCCGCTCGCGCAGAAACTGCGTCGGATAGCTGTCGGGCGAGATTCCCGTGGCCCAGACGTCGGCGGCGGCGAGTTCGAGAGCGCTCATCCCCGGCAGGGCCGGAGTCGGCACCGTCCCGATCCCGGGGAGCCGCCCGGGGCGTTGTGCCGCGGCCGGGGCCGCACCCCAGAGGGCTTCGCGGCGGGTGACGCCGAACGAGGAGAAAGCTCCTGCGGTGGCCAGCGCCTCGACCTGCGTGGTGGTGAGACCGACGCGGGCGGCGAGGTCGGCGGGCGAGGTGTACGGGCCGTGGGCACTGCGTTCGGTCACGATGCGTTCGGCGAGGTCGTCGCCGATGTGCCGCACCGTGGCCAGGCCGAGCCGGACCTCCTTCCCTTCGTTCTCGAGGGTGGCGTGCGCGAGACTCGCCGCGATGTCGGGGCCGTGGACGACCACACCATGACGGCGGGCATCGGCGACCAGCGATTGCGGCGAGTAGAAACCCATCGGCTGAGCACGCAGCAGGCCCGCACAGAACGCTGCGGGATGGTGCAGTTTGAACCATGCCGAATAGAACACCAGCGAGGCGAAGCTCTGCGAATGACTCTCGGGAAAACCGAAATTCGCGAAGGCGTAGAGCTTCTCGTAGATGCGATCGGCGACGTCCCCCGTGATGCCGTGCAGGTCCCGCATGCCCTGATAGAGGCGTCCGCGCAGACGTTCCATCTTCTCCGTCGAGCGTTTCGATCCCATGGCGCGACGTAATCGATCGGCCTCCGCCGCGGTGAATCCCGCGGCGTCGACGGCCATCTGCATGAGTTGCTCCTGGAAGAGCGGAACGCCGAGGGTGCGTTCGAGGGCCTTCTCGAGGCAGGGATGGTCGTAGGTGACGGGTTCGAGACCGTTGCGCCGCCGGATGTAGGGGTGCACCGAACCGCCCTGGATGGGGCCGGGCCGGATGATGGCCACCTCGATGACCAGATCGTAGAAGCATCGCGGCTTCAACCGCGGCAGAGTGGCCATCTGGGCCCGCGACTCCACCTGGAAGACCCCCACCGAGTCGGCGCGGCACAACATCTCGTAGACCCCCGGCTCGGAGAGATCGAGGTGTGCGAGGTCGACTCGGACGCCTTCGTGTTCGTCGACGAGGTCGATCATGTAGTGCAACGCGGAGAGCATGCCGAGGCCGAGCAGATCGAACTTCACGAGACCCGCTGCAGCACAGTCGTCCTTGTCCCACTGCAGGACGGTGCGCCCTTCCATCCGCGCCCATTCGACGGGGCACACGTCGGCGACGGCCCGGTCGCAGATCACCATTCCGCCCGAGTGGATGCCGAGATGCCGTGGGAGACCTTCGATCTGTTCGGCGAGATCGAGAACCATCTCCGGGATCCGTTCGTCGGTCTCGACCCGCACCCCACCCCACCGGCCGATGAGCTTGCTCCACGCGTCCTGCTGTCCCTGCGAGTATCCGAGGGCACGGGCCATGTCGCGGACGGCGGAGCGACCGCGGTAGGTGATGACGTTCGCGACCTGCGCGGCATTGATCCGCCCGTACTTGCGGTAGACGTACTGGATCGCCTCCTCGCGCCGGTCGGATTCGATGTCGAGGTCGATGTCGGGTGGGCCGTCGCGTTCGGGCGACAGGAAGCGTTCGAACAGCAGCTTGTTGCCGACGGGATCGACGTTGGTGATGCCGATCGCGTAGCAGACCGCCGAGTTGGCGGCTGATCCTCTTCCCTGGCACAGGATGTCGTTTCGCTTGCAGAAGTCGACGATGTCGTGGACGACGAGGAAGTATCCCGGAAATCCCAGCCGGCCGACGACATCGAGTTCGTGTTCGATCTGCCGATAGGCGTCGGGGCGGCGCTCGACCGGACCGTAGCGGCGATGCGCCCCGTCGTAGGTGAGTTCGCGCAGCCAGGTGAACTCGGTGTGCCCGTCGGGAACATCGAAGGGCGGCAGTTTCGGGGCGACGAGACGCAGGTCGAAGGCGCATTCACGGCCGAGTTCGGCGGCACGGTGCACGACACCCGGAAAGGCCTCGAACAGCCACGCCATCTCCTCCCCCGACCGCAGGTGTCCGCCTCCGGTCGGCGGGATCCGGCCGACGGCGTCGTCGAGGCTCTGCCGGTCGGAGATCGCCGCCACGGCCATTGCCAGGCGTCGCCGACGGGGGTGCGCGAAGTGCGCTGCCGTGCTCGCGATGCACGGAATTCCGTGTCGCCCGGCAAGTTCGAAGAGGGCTGCGTTGCGTTCGTGGTCGTCGGGATATCCGTGACGGGTGAGTTCGACGGTCACGCGGTCGGCACCGAACCGGTCGACGAGATCGAGCAATGCCGCTTCGGCGGCGGGGATCCCGCCCGTGACGAACGCTTGTCGCAGGTGCCCCCGGCGACAACCGGTGAGGATCTGCCAGTGCCCACAGGCGGCGTCGGTGAGCGCGTCGTAGTCGTACGTCGGGTTGCTCTTCTCCCCTCCTGCGAGGTGGGCGTCGGCGATCTGCCGCGACAGGCGTCGATAGCCCTCCTGACCGCGGGCGAGGACGAGCAGGTGCGCATCGTCGAGGCCCAGCTCGGCTCCGAAGACGGTGCGGATGTCGAGTTCGCGTGCGGCTTCGGCGAATCGCACCGCTCCGTACAGTCCGTCGTGGTCGGTCACCGCGAGGGCCTCGAGTCCGAGTCGTGCCGCCTCCTCGGCGAGTTCCTCCGGCGTGGAGGCACCGTCGAGGAAGCTGAACGCGGAGTGGGTGTGCAGTTCGGCGTAGGGCACGACCGGCCCCTCGGGACGTCGGACCCGCGCCTCGTACTCGGCGCGGGTGCGCGACCACGCCGGGCTGTCGCTCCCGTCGCCGGGATGTTCGGTATCGCGACGGGAAGTGCCGGGTCGTCCCGAGAGCACGCGCTCCATCTCCGACCAGGTCGGCGGACCGTTTCCCCATCCCACTCCGGCACCTCCTCGACCGGTTCAGTATCGCACATGTGTTCGAGTTCGATGCTCGAACGCGTGCAGGTCTCGTCGATGCATCCAGGCATGTCGACGAGACCTGCACAATCGACTGCAATCAGGGGGTTGCACCATGGGCGATAGGGGTGCAACCCTGGAGTTGCATTCCCATCGGAGGAGACAGTCATGACCGACGAACTCGACCGCATCGAACGCGACATCACCATCGACGCGCCCGTGGACCGGGTATGGACACTCGTGGCCGAACCCGGCTGGTACATCAACGACAACGAGTGGACCGAGCACCGCCTCGAACACGACGGAGATCTCACCACCGTGCACGATCCGGTCCACGGCGCCTTCGTCTTCCGCACCGTGACCCTCGACGAACCGCACTACGCGGCCTTCCGCTGGCTCGCCGACCACACCGATCCCGACAGTCCGTCGACCCTCGTCGAGTTCCGGCTCACCGCGCTCGACACCGGCACAACCGAATTACGAGTCACGGAAACCGGATTCGACTCCCTGCCCGGCGACGCGAGCGAACGCCGCACCCGCTTCGAGGAGAACTCCCGCGGCTGGACGGCCGAACTGGAAATCGCCAAGCACCATCTCGAGAAGGACGAAAGCGTTGCCCGACGCTGAGTTCTCCGCCGATCTGCATCCCGTTTTCGCGGCCCTGGCCGACGACACCCGATGGCGCATCCTGCAGCGACTGGGCCGGTCTCCGGCGTCGGCGTCCGGACTCGCGGCCGAGTTCACGGTCTCCCGTCAGGCCATCGCCAAGCATCTGGCGGTGCTCGAGCGGTGCGGTCTCGTGACCTCCGAGCGCGCCGGACGGGAGATCCGCTTCTCCGCCGTCGGATCGCGGCTGAGCGCGGTCGGGCGTGCGATCGACGCCGTGGGGACAGGCTGGGACCGTCGCCTGTCCGCGATCAAGAAGGCGGCCGAACGGCCTCAGTAACCCGCGTTCGGATCGACCCGGGCGATCAACTCCTCGCCCGCGACGAACCGGCGCACGTTCTCCTCGAGGGTCGGCGCGAACGTCTGCGTCAGCCGGCTGCGTGTATTGGCGATGTGCGGTGTGATCACGGCGTTGTCGAGATCCCACAGCGGATGACCCTCGGGCAACGGTTCGGGATCGGTCACGTCGAGAACCGCCCCGGCGATCGCACCGTCCCCGAGCGCCTTCACCAGCGCGTCGGTGTCGACGAGGTTGCCCCGCGCGACGTTCACGAGCCACGCCGACCCGGGCATCGCCGCGAGCGCGGCAGCGTCGACGAGATGATCGGTCTCGGCGGTCGCGGGTGCGGCGACGACGAAGTGATCGGCCATCGACCACACCTCCGACGTGCGGTCGGCCGGCAGCGTGACCTTCGCACCGTCGACGGGACGGCCCGAACGATTGACCGCGACGACGTCCGCGCCGAGGGCGTGCAGGCGCGGGATCATCGCCCGGCCGATACCGCCGCATCCGACGATGGCCACGGTCGAGCCGTGGAGGGTCCGCACCCGCGGGTCGAGAACGTCCTTGGTCCACCGCTTCGCGACGACCGAGGCGTGGAACTGCCGCAACCCCACGAGCAGTGCTCCCACCGCGTACTCGGCCACGTTGTCGGCGTATACACCGGACGCATTCGCCCACAGCCGGCGGTCGTCGATCACGCCCGCCCGGAAGAACGGTTCGATACCCGCGTAGGTGAGCTGCACCCAACGCACCCGATCGGGCAGATCCGGGAACTCCTCGGCGCTGCCGTCCCACACCAGGGCATCGGCCTCGTCCAGTTCGGAGAGGGTTCCACCGCCGGAGACGATCGCGGTGGCGAGGTGTTCGTCGTGGCCGGGTCCGAGATGAATACGCATGCCGCGACCCTAACCTCGAATCCCTCGCGGAGGGATGTCGAGAATCGTGAAGCGGTTCCATCTCCTCCACGAACGCGGCCACAATGGGCCGTACCGCACGGAGGAGAACATCATGGCCGAGTACCTGCTGCTCGAGCATTCCCGCGGCGCCCCGGCAGCGGTGAACGACGTACCCAGGGATCAGTGGGAGCCGGACGAGGTGTCGGCCCACATCCGGTACATGCAGGATTTCGCCGCCCGGCTCGAGAGCACCGGCGAGTTCGTCGACGCGCAGGCGCTCTCCCCGGAGGGCACCTTCGTCCGCTACGACGGCGAGGGACGTCCCCCGGTCACCGACTGGCCGTTCCCGGAGACGAAGGATCTCATCGCCGGGTGGATGGTGATCGACGTCGACAGCTACGACCGGGCACTGGAACTGGCCGGCGAACTGTCGGCCGCGCCGGGAGCCGGTGGGAAGCCGATCCACGAATGGCTGGAGGTGCGCCCGTTCATGTCCGAGCCGCCGACCGTCACGGAGTGACGCCGTGGACACCGTCACGGAGTGACGCCGTGGACACCGTCACGGAGTGACGCCGTGGACACCGTCACGGCGGCTCGGCTCTACGCGGAGGCCGCGCACCCGGCGACCAGCGTGCCCGAACGCGACCATCTCGTGCGGCAGGCAGCACGACTGCACAGTGTTTCCTGAGGTTCCGTCAGGGTTCTCCCCCATTACGAAATCCGGTGCCACGCCGGATGTGCCGAGGGTGTGGGAGAACGAGCATGGATGTCGTGAAAATCCTGGTGCGTCTGCTCGCCATACCCTTCGTGCTCTTCATCGCGTTCGTGGCGGTCATCGGTGGCCTGGCCGTCCACGCGTGGACCACGCGCGCACTCGACACCACCGGACGCGTCGACTTCGACACCGCCCTGCGCATCCCTCCCGTCGAGTCGGGCACCGTCGACGCCGACGGCACGCGCGTGTTCGACCTGACCATGCGGCGCGGCACGACCGACCTCGGGCACGGCCCCGGCACCCGGACGTGGGGAGTGAACGGCAGCTATCTCGGACCCACTCTCCGCGCCGTGCGCGGCGAGAACGTGCGCGTGAACGTCACGAACGAACTCGGCGAGACGAGCACGATGCACTGGCACGGCATGCACCTGCCCGCGGTGATGGACGGCGGACCGCACCAGCCGATCGAGCCGGGAACGACATGGTCGCCGTACTGGACCGTCGATCAGCCGGCCGCGACCCTCTGGTACCACCCGCACCTGCACGGTTCCACCGCCGCGCACGTGTACCGGGGCGTCGCGGGCATGTTCCTGATCGACGAGCCCGGCACGTCGCCGCTCCCCCACGACTACGGGGTCGACGACATCCCCCTCATCGTTCAGGACCGGAAGTTCGACGGCGACCAGCTCGACGACAGCAACGCGATCTTCGCCGACGTCGGCACGCTCGGCGACGAGATCCTCGTCAACGGCACACCGCGGCCGTTCCTGGACGTCGGCACCGAGACGGTCCGGCTCCGGGTGCTCAACGCGTCGAACGCGCGCGTCTACAACTTCTCGTTCGACACCGGGATGCCGTTCCTCGTCGTCGGCAGCGACGGTGGTCTGCTCGAGGAGCCGCGGGCCGTCCGCAGTCTCCAGCTGTCGCCCGGTGAGCGTGCCGAGATCATCGTCCGGCCGGAAGCAGGTTCGAGGCACGTGCTGCGCAGCACCCCGCCCGAGCTGAAGGCCGGCTTCTGGCAGGACCGCTTCTCCGGTGGCGACGACCGCATGGACGTCCTCGAGCTGCGGGCGGCACCCGTCCTCGGGTCGTCGGCCGCGATCCCGGAGAGGCTGACCACCCTTCCGGAGCTCGGGGAACCGAGCAGCACCCGCCGCATCGACCTGACCTCGTCGACGACCATCAACGATCGCGAGATGGACATGGGCCGGATCGACGAGGTGGTCGTCGCCGGCACCACCGAACTGTGGGAGGTGCGCAACGTCAGCGGCACGATCCACAACTTCCACATCCACGACGTGCAGTTCGAGATCCTCGGCATGACCGGGGTGAGTCCCGACCACCCGTCCCTGGCCGGTCGCAAGGACACCGTCTTCGTCCCGCCGGCGGCGACCGTGCGGCTGCTCGTTCCGTTCGGTAGCCACACCGATCCGGCGATGCCGTACATGTACCACTGTCACCTGCTCGAACACGAGGACAGCGGCATGATGGGACAGTTCGTGGTGGTCGGCGCCGACGAGGTGCACGACGTGACGCAGGCGGCCGGCACCGCCCACCATGCCCACGACGGCGGGTGAACCCGGTCACGTCCGGCAGGGCCGGGAATGGATCCTTGCCCACCCCTGTTGAGGAGTGTGGATCGGCGCGTCGCGTACGCCCCGGAGCCAATGAGAAACCGCCTTCGTGGAATACCGTCCGGCTGGAGCCACGTTGCGCAACGTGCCGTGAGGCATCCGGCGCGTCGGTCCACCTTCTTCCTCCCCTGATCTCGCGGCCGTTCCGGCCGAGCAGGGTGAAGCCCTCCCACTCCACGCCAGTACAGTTGCCGATCGTCAGAATCGTCAGCGGAACCGGGAGTGGGCATGAGTCGCTGGGCCGAGATCGTCGTCACCAGGAGCCGATGGGTACTGGCGATCGTGCTGCTCGTCGTGCTCTTCGCCGGCGCCTGGGGCGTCGGGATCTTCGGCAAGCTGACCGGCACGGGCTACTACGACCCGAACAGCGAGGCCGTCGAGGTCGAGCAGATCATCTACGAGAACTTCGGGTCGCAGGCCGCGGACATCATCGCGCTCTACACCGCACCCGAGGGACGCACGGTCGACGACATCCGTCCCGACATCGAAAGAACCCTCGCCGAGTTCCAGGACGCCGTCCCCGCCGAGTCGATCCAGACCTACTGGACCGCTCCGCCGCCGATGAACCAGCTGCTGCTGTCGACCGACCAACGCAGCGTGGCTGCCTCGATCACGCTCGGCGCGAACTCCGGGCTCACGGCCGCGAGCTTCCCCGAAGCCCTCGACCTGCTCGAGGTGCCCGGCGTGGAATCGCAGTTCGCCGGCAACACCGTGGTCGCGATCGAGTTCACCGACACCCTGGAGAGCGATCTCGTCCGGTCCGAGCTCATCGCGGTGCCCATCACGCTGGTGCTGCTGGTGTTCATCTTCGGCGGGGTGATCGCCGCCGCGGTCCCGGTCTTCGTGGGTGTACTCGCGATCTTCTCGTCCCTCGCCACCCTGCGCCTGCTGTCGAATTTCACCGAGGTGTCGTCGTACGCGCTGAACATCACGTCGCTGATCGGTCTGGGCCTGGCGATCGACTACGGCCTGTTCATCGTCAGCCGCTACCGCGAGGAACTCGCGGGCGGTTCGGACGTCACCTCGGCGGTCAAGCGGACGATGTCCACCGCCGGTCACACCGTGATGTTCTCCGCTGCCCTGCTGATCTGCGCGTTCGCAGGCATGCTCGTCTTCCCGCAGACGGTGCTGCGGTCGCTCGGCCTCGGTGCCATGGCCGCCGTCCTCGGTGCCGCCGTCCTGTCGCTGACCGCGGTTCCCGCCCTGCTGACGATGCTCGGCCACCGCATCAACGCGTGGACCTGGGACCGTGAGACCTCCACCCGCGCCGAAGCGCGGGCACGTCGTTTCTGGGGTGGGGTCGTCCGCAAGGTCGTGCGCCGTCCCGCCCTGATCGCGGTGGTGATCACCGGCGGTCTCCTCGTACTCGCGTCGCCCGTGTTCGAAGCACGGTTCGGGGAGATCGAATACACCGCCCTGCCCGAGGACAGCCAGGCCCGCGCGGCCACCCAGACCTTGCTCGACGAGTTCCCGAGCACCGGCAACGGCGCCACGCTCGTCCTGCGTGGTGAGAACGGACAGGCCCCGGACAGCACTGCCGTGCGCACGGTGTCCACCGAGGTCGCCAAGGTCGACGGCATCTCGCAGACCGTCATCGTCGGGCAGGAGTCCGACGTGGTGGTCCTGCAAGGCCTCTACGCTCAGGGCGTGGACGGCACCGCACGGGCGAGCGAGATCACCGGCGAACTGCGCGCCCTGGACGTGCCGGACGGCACCGACCTGCTCGTCGGCGGCGGCCGGGCTCTCGTCGACGACGCCAACCAGGCCGTCTCGGATTCGCTCCCCTGGATGATCACGATCATGGTGCTCTCGACCCTGGTGCTGCTGTTCCTGGCATTCGGGTCGGTGGCACTGCCGATCAAGGCGGTGCTCATGGCGGCACTGAGTCTCGCCGCGACCTTCGGCGTGCTGACCTGGGTGTTCCAGCTGGGCCACGGTGCTTCGTGGCTGCACGTCGTTCCCGCGGCGATGGAGCCGACCTTCGTCGTCCTCATCCTCGCCGTGGTGTTCGGCCTGTCGACCGACTACGAGGTGTTCCTCATGTCGCGCATGATGGAGGCCCGCGCGGCCGGAGCGACGACGGTAGAAGCCGTCGAGTACGGCATCGCCCGCACCGGACGTGTCGTCACCGCCGCTGCACTGCTGCTGATCGTGGTCACCGGGGCCTTCACCATCTCCGGCCTGTCGATCATGCGGTTCCTCGGCGTCGGCATGATCGTCGCGCTGATCATCGACGCGACGATCGTGCGCATGCTGCTCGTGCCGTCACTGGTCAAGCTCATGGGCGAGGCCAACTGGTGGGCACCGGCGTGGATGAAGCGCGTGCACGCGAAGGTCGGACTGGGTCACTAGACCGCAGAGCGGCGGGATCACTAGACCGCAGAGCGGCGGGGTCACTGAACCGCAGAGCGGCGGGGTCACTGAACCGCAGAGCGGCGGGATCACTGAACCGCAGAGCGGCCGGGTGGTCGGGGTGTCGCTACAGCGGCGTGATCGTCGTCGCGACGACGGGACGCGCCGGCTTGGCCGCGGCACCGCAGCTCGCCGGACGGGCCGGTAGTTCCGAGGTCTCCACCCCGACCTGCCATGCCCGGCCGTCGCGATGACGCACGATCGGCTCGTCCCCGCCCTCGACCGTCACGCCGTCGATCGCGAACTCGTCGATCGCCTCGCGCACCGCGATCTCGGCGGCCTGCCCGGCCGCACCCCAGGTGCTGCGACCCCGCAGGCCACCCGCGTGGACATACCCGTTCCGGGCGTCGCGGACGGCGGCGAGACTGTCGTCCTCGTCGAGCCGCCCGTAGGTGTAACCGGTGGGCAGCATGATCATCGACGGCGCGAAACGGTGTCCGCCGGTGTGCGAGCACTCCCACACGTCCTGCCCGAACTCGGCGGTCAGAGCGGCCGCGATCGGGCGCCCCAGCACAGCGCAGCACCGGTCCCGCTTTCCGTGAGCGCACACCAGGACGATCGGGTCCTGCACGGCCGTGCCGAGACCGGGGGCCGGACCTGCGACCACACGGGGGACGATGTCGAGCAGCTCCGCCGGCTCGGTGATCTCGAGCCGCTCGCACCAGGTGTTCTCCGGTTCGGTGCGGACCAGCAGGACGGTCCGGGTCTCCCGCACCACGTCGCGGCCGGGTCTCCGGATGAACAGGATCCGCACGTCCGCGGCCTTCGCCCGGGCGGACAATTCGTCCGACAACTCGGCGCCGAGGGCGGTGCCGTCGAGCACGTCGCGGCCCCAGCCCGTCGGCACCTCGAGGCACACGTAGCCGGGCGCGGTGGCCGCCGTACCGGGCAGCGGCTCGTCGAGCGCGGACAGTGCGGAACAGGTGGGGGCGGAGATGGTGGTCACGCGGACATTGTGGCCCGGACACCCTCGTGACGGCCCGGCACCCCGCGGTGACCGGTCAGCCGCGGCGAAGAAGCCGCTGTGCCGCACCGCCCCACATCCGCAGGAATCCCTGCGACAGGTACGCGAAACTGCCCAGCGCCAGCACCCACTTGGTGACGCTGACGGTCGAGGCAGCCCGGACCGTCCGATCGTCGATCCGGGTGCGGTGATCCAGCAGGTACAGGCCGACGGCGTTCTCGACGTAGTCCCCCGCCGCGGCGACGACGGGCGCCGCCATCAGGATCCGACGCGTGCTCGGCGACAGCGGGCGGTGTTCGTCGAGCGATCGTGCACCGGCCCGCAATGCGATCGCGAAGGTCGCCGGATGGACCATGTCCCAGTAGTAGTGCTGCCGGTAGCGCTCGATCTCCTCAGGACCGAGATTGTCGAGGATCTTTCGGTACTTCGCGGCCGAGAAGGTGGTCTGGAGGGTGCCCACCGTCGGGGCCGTGGAGCCGAGAACCCGACCGATGTTCGCCTGGGACACGAGGAAGACTGCGGTAGCACCGATGAGGAAGCGGTCGGCCCGGGTGAGTGTCATGCTCGTGATGCTAGAGGCAGAGAATCCGCGACTCTACGGAAGGGAGACTCGTGCAGATCACCGGAGCAGTCCTGGAGGAGATCGGACGTCGACGGAGGTACGAGGAGTCCACCCCGCTCAGCGTGGACCTTCTCGAACTCGACCCACCGGGCCCGGGTGAGGCGCTGGTCGAGATCGAATGCGCCGGTGTGTGCCACTCCGATCTGTCCGTCGTCGACGGCAACCGGCCTCGTCCGGTTCCCATGCTGCTCGGGCACGAAGCGGCCGGACGCATCGTCGAACTCGGTGACGACACCACCGGATTCTCCGTCGGCGAGCGGGTCGTCATGACCTTCATGCCCCGCTGCGGTGAGTGCGAGGGCTGCGCGAGCAACGGCATCCGCCCCTGCATCCCGGGATCGGCCGCGAACGCGGCGGGAACCCTGCTGTCGGGCGCCCGGCGGCTGCACCGCGACGGGAACGACGTCCACCACCATCTGGGAGCATCGGCCTTCGCGACCCACGCCGTCGTCGACACGCGGTCGCTCGTCGGTGTCGGCGACGACGTCCCCGCCGAGGTCGCCGCGCTGATGGGTTGCGCCGTGCTGACCGGTGGCGGTGCGGTCGTCAATACTGCTCGTCCTCAGGCCGGGGACACGCTGGTCGTCGTCGGTCTCGGCGGAGTGGGGATGGCCGCGCTGCTCGTGGCGCTGGCCCACGACGACGTCACCGTGATCGCCGTCGACACCTCCCCGGACAAGCGCGATACGGCCCGGTCGCTGGGAGCCGAACGCGTCCTCTCACCGGACGAGGCCGTCGAACAGGGCGTGAAGGCGCGGCTGGTCATCGAGGCCGCAGGGAGCGTGCCCGCGCTCGCCACGGCGGTCGCGCTCACCGGACCGGGAGGCACTACGATCACTGTCGGCCTGCCCGCCCCCGACGCCCGGCTCGAGATCTCGCCCACCGCTCTCGTCGGCGAGGGCCGCTCACTGGTGGGCAGCTACCTCGGATCCGCCGTCCCGGCCCGCGACATCCCCCGCTTCGTGGACATGTGGCGCGAGGGGCGACTGCCGGTCGAGCGACTCGTCACCGACCGTCTGCCGCTGGGTCGGATCAACGAGGCGATGGACGCCCTGGCCGACGGAACCGCCCTCCGTCAGATCCTCACCATGGACTGACCACGAGCCCTACATATCAAGCTCAGATGCCGTAGTCCACGACAGTCACTCAGATGTCGTAGTCCACGACAGTCACTCAGATGTCGTAGTCCACGACGACCGGCGCGTGATCGCTGATCCTCCGGTCCGGCGCCGGATCGCGGTCGGTCCCTGCGGAGATCGCGGTCCGGGCCAGTCGCGGCGTGGCGAGGTGGTAGTCGATCCGCCACCCGGAATCGGAGGCGAACGACTCCCCCAGCCACGACCACCACGAGTAGGGACCGTCGACCTCGGGATGATGCCGGCGGACGACGTCGACGAGCGTGCGCGGCGACAACAGTGAATCGAACCAGGCGCGTTCCTCGGGCAGGAAGCCCTCGGCCTGCCCGCGACGCCGCCAGTTGCGCACGTCGTAGCGCGTGTGGGCGACGTTGAAATCACCCATGATCAGGAACTCCCGCCCCTGGGCGCGCGCCGCGAGTCGGCTACGGGTCAGCTGCCGGGCGAAGGCCGACAGGAACCGCATCTTGCGTTGGTAGCGCATCCCACCGTCCGGTTCGTCGCGCATGCGCCCGGGCTTCTGGAGGTGCGCCGGGAGCCCACCCTTCGGCAGGTACAGCGACGCCACGGTGATCGGTGCGTCGGCGAGATCCACCTCGACGTACCGCCCCTCGTGGGCGAATTCGGACAGTCCGCGTGCCAGCGCTCCCCGATCGAACTCGATCCGGTCGACGTGTTCCTCACCGGGAAGTCGCAGCAGTGCGGTGCCGCTCCAGGTGCGCACGGCGGCAGGTTCGTGCAGGGTCAGGATTCCGACGCCGTTGCGGCCGGGAAGGGTGCCCTCGTCGTAGGCGAGGTGGTACTTGCCGAAGACTCCCTGCGGGATCGCAGCCGCCGGAGCGCGTACCTCCTGCAGGGCCACCACGTCGGGGTTGCGCTCACGCAACCAGTCCTCGAATCCGCGGCGCTGTGCGGCGCGGATTCCGTTGATGTTGAAGGTCGCGATGCGCACGATCGTCCAGTCTAGGCAACCGTTCGATCCGTGAGGAACGGGACGACGGCCGCTGCGAAATCGCGGGCACGGTCGCGGTGGATGCTGTGCCCGCAGCCGATCTCCCGCACTGAGGCCGAAGGCAGCGCGTCGACTGCCGCCGTCAGCAGGCGCGGGTCGACCATGCTGCCGCGGCGCGCTCCGCGCAACAGCAGGGTCGGAGCGTCGAGGGACGGAAGATGCTTCCACCACACCGGATTCGGCGTGTGGAACTGGGCGACGACCGACGGCGTCATCGAGCGGTCGAAGGCGGTGACCGCGCGCGGGTTGAGCGCCATGCTGGTCGCGGCGTGCCATAACTCCGCGGGAGTCGGGCGGTGGGCCGGCACCTCCGGAACCGGATCCCCCTCCCGCAACGGCAGAGGTGTCTCCTCGAGGACAAGTCGCCGGACGAGGCCGGGATTCTGTTGCGCGACCAGCGATCCCACATGACCGCCGAGCGAGTGCCCGACGAGATCGACGGCCTCGACACCGAGGTGGGCGCACAGGCCGGCGACGTCGGCGGCGAACTCGTCGAAACGGTACGAGGGGGCCCGGCCGCTGCGTCCGTGCCCGCGCAGGTCGACGGTGATCACCCGTCGGCCCGCCTTCACCAGGTTTCCGGCGAACCGGGTCCATGTGCGCCCGTCACCCCCCATCCCGTGCACCAGCAGTACGGGCACGGAACGGGCGGCGGACCCCGCGGATTCGCGGGACGCAGCGTATTCGCGATACGCCAGGGCGACCCCGTTCGGCGCGACGGTGAGGACCGGAGATC
Organism: Rhodococcus sp. 2G; assembly: GCF_001886355.1. NCBI lineage: Bacteria > Bacillati > Actinomycetota > Actinomycetes > Mycobacteriales > Nocardiaceae > Rhodococcus > Rhodococcus sp. 2G. The sequence goes on from NZ_CP018063.1 coordinate 2,853,341, forward strand.
TCATGATGCTCGAGCCTACTCAGTCGTAGACGCCCTCCACCCGCCAGCCGTCGGCGCCGAAGAACACCAGCAGGGCCCGTGATTCCTCGAGCAGCACCTGCAGACGGGCGGCGCACCGGGCGGCGGCCGGATCCCACCAGTACTCGTCCACCGGCCACGGACCGGCCCATCCGATCACCGTCCAGCTGCGACTTCCCCATCGCAGCCGAGCAGGTGACCCGCTGAGCAGTCCGCGCTCGGTCACCGAGACCGGATTCCCCACGTCGTCGTCCAGCCGGATCGAGGGAGGTGTGTGCAACACCAGCGCGGGAGCCGGGGGCGGGAGCCGGCCCGGCCACGGTGCGTCCGGGTCGGAGTGCGGTATCGCCTCGTCGCCGACGGGCACGAGGACGATCCGTTCGGTGGGTCCCCGGCCGCCGCCGAGCACTCCGATCCGGACGGCGTCCCCACCGAGCAGGCCCTGCACTCGGACGAGCGCCCGACGTGCGCGTTCGTCCTCGTCGCCGACACCGCCCCAGAGCCCGAGCTGCAGCGCACCGGCGGCCACGACCTCGACCGGTTCGAGACGTAGCAGCACGATTCCCGCCGTGGGCCGGTTCGTGTTGCGGCCGGTGAGCCATCCGTCGAGCTGCCATCGCACACGATCGGCCGTACCCTCGGGGGTGAGCGGTTCGGCGCAGCGCCAGGTGCGCGCGAGTTCTTCCCCTGCCCCGGTGCGTGCCGTCACGAGCAGTCGCGTGCATGCGACTCCCGCTGCCGCGAGTCTGGTGTGGAGCAGTTCGGCCAGTGCGCGACCGGCGAAGGCCGCGGCGTCGACCCGCTCCACCGGCGGGTCGCAGGGCTGCTCGACCGTCAGGTCCGGAGGGATCGGCCGCCCCGACGGGGGACGTTCCGGCAGGCCCCGTGCGCTCCGGTGCGCAGCGACGACGTCCGCGTCGAAGCGTGACGCAACATCGATCGGGGACAACGCGGCGAACGCTCCGATGGTGCGGATACCGAGACGGCGCAACAGATCCACCGTGTCGGCCCGCCGAGGAGCCGCCAGCGCCGGTTCCACCGCGAGATACGAGACCGGCAGCGGCGCCAGGAACTCGGCGCCCCTCCCCGTCGGGACCAGCGCGTTCCGGCGCGCGGCGAGGACCGCTGTGGACAACTCGTCGGCGACACCGACCTGGCATTCCACGCCGTTCGCCGCGACCGCGTCGATCAGGGCCTCCGCGGCGGCCTCCTCCGAACCGAACCACCGGACTGCACCGCGCGCGGCGAGGACCACCAGACCCGGGCGCAGCACCTCCACGCCCGGGGCCACCGCATCGATTGCGGCCACCACCGCCTCGAACGTCCGCGCTTCCAGGTCGGGATCCGAGCGGGCCACATGCAGTTCCGGGCAGCGTGCCTGCGCCTCACGTCGTCTCAGGCCGCGCCGGACACCCGCGGCCCGCGCCGAGGCCGAGCAGGCGACGACACGATTCGCCGAGACCACCGCCACCGGGACGGTCGCGGGCAACTCCGCGGCGGTGGCGGCGGCGACGGCGGGCCAGTCTGGGCACCAGAGGGCCACGACCCGCGCGGGCGCCCGTCGAGAGGACGAGTCGTTCACCGGACCGCTTTACGGAAATGCCCGTCCTCCAGCCGATTTCGCTCCTCACTCGCCCATTCGACGGCACTGCGGCCGGCGCACACCTCCACGCGGGTGGCGCGCGGAGGAAACGCACGCCCGTGCGCCCGGACCGACAAGCGGGTCGCGCACAGCCGGTCCCGGCCGGGACCGTCCACACCCCGATAACCGTCGACCCGCGCCTCCAGTCGCACGTGTGCACCCTCCCAGCGACCGTCCGTGACCACGAGGACGGACTGCTTGCTCCGCGCCCGGGCGGCGACCGCACGAGCGCGGGACGGCGGCACCGATGCCCCACCGAGCCCCAACACCACCAGGTCGATCCCGTCGAGCAGCACCGCGGCGATCTCCACGGGATCCGGTCCGGGATCGGGGATCACAGCCAACCGGTGCAGACGGGCTCCCATCTCCGCGGCGGCGAGCAGACCCAGCCGGCGCTGACCGATCACGGCGGCGTATCCGCCCGAGGCAGTCACGGACGCGAGCATCCCGAGGAGAAGGGAGGTGGCCCCCGAGACCGAGACGACGCTGCCACGCACCAATCCGCCCTGGGGCAACAGTTCCGCGAGCGGAGCCGGGACGGGCAGGATGCGGTCGGAGGGGGCCTCGACCCGGCCTCGCGCGACGGACTGGACCTCGCCCCGTGCCGGCACTGCCGCGATCCGACGTCGCAACGCTTCGATCCGCTCCGCGCGACCCGCTTCCTCGTCGTCCACCGGAAATTCGGCCACCTCGCCCACTGTCACCCCTGTCATCCGCCTGCCGCCTGACACACACGACCGGCCGACCACGGGGAAGTCGTGGCCCGGCTCGCACTCTATTCGAACATACTTTCGATCTCCATCAAGTAGAACCGACCCGAATCCTTCCCGTCAAGCCGGGAGCACCGCCCCCGACGGTGACTACAGTGCAGCTCACACGTTTTTCGGCCGGGGCGAACACCTCCGATCGACTACTCTCGATCGAGTGGCGGAGCAGGCATGGGCAGGACGGGCCGTAGGACCGGATCACTTGGTGGCCGGTCGATATCGGCTCGACTCCAAGCTCGGCGGTGGCGGCATGGGTGCCGTCTGGCTCGCCCGCGACAACCGTCTGGGCCGCGACGTCGCCGTCAAGCAGGTGATCTCCACCGCAGACCTCGATCCCGACGAGGCCGAGGATCTTCGCCGCCGCGCGCTCCGGGAGGGCCGGGCCGCCGCCCAACTCGCCCACGAGCACGCCATCTCGATGTACGACATGGCTCTGCACTACGGCGAACCGTGGCTCGTCATGGAGCACTTGCCGTCCCGCAGCCTGGCGCAGGTGATGAACGTCGTCGACACTCTCCCGCCGTACGTGGTGGCGCAGATCGGCGCGAACGTCGCCGACGCCCTCACCGCCGCGCACGCCGCCGGGATCGTCCACCGCGACGTCAAGCCCGGCAACATCCTCATCGCCGAACGCGGCCGCGACGCCGGCATCGTGAAGATCAGCGACTTCGGCATCGCTCGCGCGAAGGGCGACAACGACCCCGACGGCGTGATCATCGGCACCCCCGCCTATTTCGCACCCGAGGTCGCGCGCGGCAACGATCCCACCGAGGCCAGCGACGTCTTCTCGCTCGGCGCCACCCTCTACACCGCGGTGGAGGGGCAACCGCCCTTCGGCTTCGAGACCGACTCGATCGCGTTGCTGCACCGGGTCGCGCGGGCGGAGATCATCATGCCCACGCACACCGGTCCGCTCACCGAGCCCCTGCTCGAGATGCTCCAGCCCGATCCGGCGCGACGCCCGACGATGGCGCAGGCGCGCGATCTCCTCGCCCGCGTGGTCCTCGGACCGAGCGGATCGGCGGCGGCCCTGCGCGGCCGTCCCATCCAGAACGAGGACGGCACGATCCCGTCGTGGGCACAGCGTTCCGCGCACTTCACCGAACCCGCACGCCCCCGTGGTTCCTTCGTCGACCGCCCCCTCGGTGCCGCGACGCAGGCCACCGGTGGTCCGAAGAAGTCGGCGAAGGGTTTCGCCCCGGCGGATCTGCTCGACCGCCTGCTCCCGAAGGGCCCCGTGCCCGACAACCCGCAGGACCGCATCGTCGCCTATGCACCCCTGGCGATGGCGGCGATGATCGCGGTGATCCTGGTGGCGTTGCTCGTCGCCGTCATCATCGCGCTGGTCGTCTGATCCGCGCCGGCTGCGCAGTCCTCGTCGATGATTTCGCTCGCGAGCGACGAGAACTGCACGCCGCCGGCATCGGCACGACGAGCACCGGTCACGCTCAGTCGATGCGGCGGCGGTGTGCCCAACGGGTCAGCGCGTTGCGGTTCGACTGCTGCGTCTTGCGCAACACGTTCGACGCGTGCGTCTCGACGGTCTTCACCGAGATCACGAGTTCCTCGGCGATCTCACGGTAGGTGTAGCCGCGAGCGAGCAGGCGCAGCACCTCGAGTTCCCGCGGCGTCAGCGAGTCGAGCTCGGGATCGAGGGGCGGTTCCGGCGCGGCCGACCGGCCGGTGAACGAGTCGAGCACGAAACCGGCCAGACGCGGACTGAACACGGCGTCTCCCCCTGCGACCCGCCGGACGGCGTCGGCCAGATCCGGACCGGAAATCGTCTTCGTCACGTACCCGCGGGCGCCGGCGCGGATGACGGCAATGACGTCCTCGGCCGCGTCGGACACGCTGAGCGCCAGGCAGACCGGCCCGTCCGGGATCCGCTGGAGGACGGCGACGCCGCCGCCGTCGGGCATGTGGACGTCGAGGAGCACGACATCCGGCTTGGTCGCCTCGATCCCGGCGACGGCCTCGGCGACTCCCCCTGCCTCGCCGAGGATCTCCATGTCGGCCTCGCGCCCCAGTTCGGCGCGCACTCCGGAGCGGAAGACCGCATGGTCGTCCACCAGGAAGACACGATAGGGACGGTTGTTCTCGGTGGCATCGGACGATGTCGCCGGAATCGAAGTCACTGTGTCTGCTCCTCGGGGTGGGGGTCGTTCACCCCCCACTCTAAGGTCGACTCGGTGTCCTGTTCGCGTTCGGTCTCCGTCCGGCCGGCGCGCGGTGCATGGATGCGCACCTCGGTTCCTTTTCCGGGACTCGACTTCACGACCGTCCGGCCGCCGCGACGTTCGATGCGCGCCCGGATCGACTTGGCCAGACCCTGCCGATCGGCCGGCACCTCGTCGGGATCGAATCCGACGCCGCGATCGCGCACGAACACGCTCACCTGATGCGGTTCCACCTCCGCGAAGAGGTCGACGCTGTCCACCCCGGCGTGCTTGGCGGCGTTGACGAGAGCCTCGCGGGTCGCGCCGAGCACGGCGGTCGCGGCCTCGGGGGTCAGATCGCTGTCATCCGGCGCGACGTCACCGACGATGACGGGTTGAACGGACAGACCGTACTGGTCCTCCACCTCACCGGCGATGGTGCGCAGCGTCTCGGCGAGCGAGGTGCTCGGCGTCTCGTCCCCACCGAACAGCCAGCGGCGCAGTTCGCGTTCCTGGCTGCGCGCCAGTCGCACGACCTCTTGCTGGTCGCCGGCCTGCTTCTGGATGAGCGCGAGGGTCTGGAGTACCGAGTCGTGCAGGTGCGACGCGATCTCCTCGCGCTCCTCGTTGCGCACCCGGGCGGCACGCTCGGTCTCGAGGGCACGCCACATCCGGATCCACAGCGGCACCGACAGCAGGGCGGCACCGACCAGCGTGACCACCACGGCGACCAGCGACGAGCGCAGCGCCGCGACGTCGACCTGCGCGATGACCATCACTCCGAGTCCGGTGACGACGAGGGTCAGGCCGCCGAGTACGCGGGCCCATGTGAGGACCGTCGGATGTGCGGGCAGACCGAGTACCGATCGGGGGCCTTCGACGTCGAATTCACGCCATACGAGCGCCGCACCGACGACCACCACGACGATCGGCAGCACCACCCCGGCGGCACCACCACTGAACAGCCACGAAAGACCCACCGCCAGGCCGATACCCATGAAGGCGAGGCCGATGGCTCGGCGCCGTTCGGGGCCGGTGGGGCGATCGGTGTCGGAGCCCGGGGGCACGAACATCCACAGCAGGCCGTAGGCCGCGATCCCGAACCCGCCGAGGGCGGCGAGCACTGTGAACGCGACCCGCACCTTGGTGGCGTCGATGCCGAGATGGTCGGCGACACCGCCGGCCACACCGCCCACGATGCGACCGCCCACCCGTCGTTCGAGGCGGGGAACGGTCACGGGTAATCCAGGTACCGGTTGCACACCTCGATACTGGCACGGAGATCGCCGGCCCGGCATCGGGGACGAACCCTGATGTCCGGGTTCCGATCGGGCCCTCGGAAATCAGGGTTGGTCCCTGATGTGCCGCGCGCGGAAGCCCAGCAGGATGGGTGCCATGGACACGAGGAGCTTTCAGGACCAGGTGGCGGACATGTGGCGGACCCGCCCCGTGCGTCTGCCGAAGGAGGGGCACATCGCGGGTGTGTGCTCGGGTATCGGAGTGCGCTACGGCGTCGATCCCGTGCTGATCCGTGTCGTCTTCGTCGCGTCGGCGCTGTTCGGCGGTGGCGGTCTCGTCCTCTATCTGGCCGCCTGGCTGATGTTCCCCCGTCACGGCGACCAGGTCTCCTCGCTCGAATCGCTCGTCGGGCGGGGTGCGAGCTCGGACTCGACGACCAAGGTCGTCGTACTCCTCGTGGCCCTGGCGATCGCGGCGGGTGCCATCGGTCCGGTGGGTGCGGGTTCGGGCGGTTCCGGATTCATCGGAACGCTCCTGCTGCTCGGCGGTTGGTGGCTGCTCTATCAGCGGCGTCCCGAACCGCCGGTGCTGCCGGCGCCCGAGGGAACCTCCTTCCCCACCCAGGCGGCCTTTCCTCAGCCTCCGGTGACGAACGCGTACTGCTCCCCGTGGGGCGCACACACCGGTGCATGGCACATGCAGGCGGGTCCGGCGGCCACGACGACACCGGGCGGAGAGGCAGCCGGCACAAAGACAACCAGCACAGCGGCAACCCCGCCTGCGCAGACCACCGACGCGACGGAGGTCCTGAGCACCACCGACGCCTCGGACACCCCTGCTTCGGGCACCGATTCCACAGCGCCCACCGAGACGACTGAGAGGAAGACGTCCCCGATGCCCGACCTACGCAAGGACACCGACCGCAAGGACACCGAACGCAAGGACACCGACGTTCCGCTCCCGGATGTCGACGCGCTCTCCCCCCACCGTTCGGCACCGCCGGCATGGGATCCCCTCGGGGTCGCCCCGTTCGCATGGGATCTGCCCGAACCGGCACCGAAGCACGAACCTGCGATCGTCACGAATCGACGCTCGCGCCTGACCACGACGGTTCTCGGACTGGCCGTGATCGCCGCTGCGGTGACCGGCGCGCTCGGTGCCGCCGCCGACCTGGCCTGGGTGACCCCCGCCCGGGTGGGTGCCGCGGCCCTCGCGGTCGTCGGTCTGGGCCTGCTGATCGGCGCGTTCCTGCACCGCGGGCACGGACTGCTCGTCGTCACCGGCCCCCTCCTCGGATTCGTCGTCCTCGCCTCGATCGCCGGCCCGGTCGACACCTCCAACTGGGGCGACCGGACCTGGGCTCCGACCAGTACCGATCAGCTCGAGTCCGAATACAGCTTCCAGTTCGGGGCGATGACCCTCGATCTGCGGGGACTCGAACTCACCGAGGACCGCACGGTGCAGGTCGACGGCCGGTTCGGCAGCGTCGAGGTGCTGTTGCCGGAGAACCTGGACGTCCGCGCCGACTGCACGGTCGGTCCCGGTGAGATCAGGGGATGCCCCGCCCCCGGCATCGACGGTGGTGCCGACGGAGTCGACGACGGGCCGGTCCTGGACCTGAACGCGAACATGGAATTCGGATCTCTGGAGGTGCGTCGTGGCTGATCACGAAACCGGAACACACACCGAGGATCGGACCGAGCGCACCCGCAAGGGACCGTCGCTCCTGCTCCTGCTCGCCGCACTGGCAGCGCTGGTCGTGAGCGGATGGGCCATGATCGGGCCGTTCTCCGTCGAGTTCCTCGCCGCCGTCGACCTCGGATGGGTCCTGGTGGGCGCGGCCCTGCTGATCGGAGCGGTGCTGGTCTTCCTCCCCAACCGCCGGAGATAACCACCCCCACCTACGCGACGTCCCCCGGACCTGACCGGTCCGGGGGACGTCGTCTCACCGCTTACGGCGAGCGGAAATCACTCCCACTCGATCGTTCCCGGGGGCTTGCTCGTCACGTCGAGCACCACTCGGTTGACCTCCGCCACCTCGTTGGTGATACGAGTGGAGATCCGCTCGAGGGTCTCGTAGGGCAGGCGCGTCCAGTCGGCGGTCATCGCGTCCTCGCTGGAGACCGGACGCAGCACGATCGGGTGTCCGTAGGTGCGGCCGTCGCCCTGCACGCCCACGCTGCGGACGTCGGCGAGCAGCACGACCGGGCACTGCCAGATCTGTCCGTCGAGGCCGGCGGAGGTGAGTTCCTCGCGGGCGATCGAGTCGGCGCGGCGCAGGATCTCGAGGCGTTCGCGGGTGACCTCACCGATGATGCGGATGCCGAGGCCGGGGCCGGGGAACGGCTGGCGGCCGACGATCTCCTCGGGCAGACCGAGCTGACGTCCGACCGCGCGCACCTCGTCCTTGAACAGCAGGCGCAGCGGCTCGACGAGCTCGAACTCGAGGTCCTCGGGAAGTCCACCGACGTTGTGGTGGCTCTTGATGTTCGCGGTGCCGGAACCGCCGCCGGACTCCACGACGTCCGGGTACAGGGTGCCCTGCACGAGGAACTTCACGGTCTCGCCCTTGTCGGCACCCTCGCCGAGAACCTCGGAGACCGCGCCCTCGAAGGAACGGATGAACTCGCGGCCGATGATCTTGCGCTTGGTCTCGGGGTCGGTGACGCCGGCGAGCTCGCGCAGGAAGGTCTCGGACGCGTCGACGGTGACCAGACGGGCACCCGTCGCGGCGACGAAGTCCTTCTCGACCTGCTGCCGTTCACCCTCGCGCATGAGGCCGTGGTCGACGAACACACAGGTCAGGCGGTCGCCGATGGCGCGCTGCACCAGCGCGGCCGCCACGGCGGAGTCGACGCCGCCGGACAGGCCGCAGATGGCACGACCGTCGCCGATCTGCTCGCGGACCTGCTCGACGAGCGCGTCGGCGATGTTCGCTGCAGTCCAGTCGCCCGGGATTCCGGCGATGTCGTGCAGGAACCGGCTCAGCACCTGCTGGCCGTGGGGCGAGTGCAGCACCTCGGGGTGGTACTGGACACCGGCGAGGCGACGGGCGCGGTCCTCGAACGCCGCGACCGGGGCACCGGCGCTGGTCGCCGTGACCTCGAAGCCCTCGGGGGCCTCGGTGACGCCGTCGCCGTGGCTCATCCAGACGGGCTGCGTCTCGGGCAGACCGTCGTGCAGCACACCTCCGGAGACCGACAGCTCGGTGCGGCCGTACTCGCGCGAGCCGGTGTGCGCGACCGTGCCGCCGAGCGCCTGCGCCATCGCCTGGAAGCCGTAGCAGATGCCGAAGACGGGGACGTCGAGATCGAACAGCGTGGGATCGAGACGCGGTGCGCCCTCCTCGTACACGCTGGCGGGGCCACCGGACAGCACCACCGCGCGCGGGTTCTTCGCCGCGATCTCCTCGACACCGGCCGTGTGGGGCACGACCTCCGAGTAGACGTTGGCCTCACGAACGCGCCGCGCGATCAGCTGCGCGTACTGAGCTCCGAAATCGACGACGACGACCGGTCTGGACTGCTGGCTTTGCGACGACACCCGAACAGTCTAAGCGGCCGCGCCGGGTGTTCCCGACGCGGCCGCTCATCCGATCACTTCCGGGTCGCTACGCGACGCCGCTGTGCTTGACCTCGACGACCGGCAGTCGCAACGCACCAGGTGCGTCGACGGGCACCACGGGGTTCTTCGGTTCGATCGGCGCGATACGACGGTAGGGCTGTCCCTGCTCGGGACGCTGGTCGTCCTCACCCTTGTTGGGCCACAACGACGCAGCGCGTTCAGCCTGCGCCGCGATCGTGAGCGAGGGGTTCACACCGAGGTTCGCGGAGACCGCGGCGCCGTCGACGACGCTCAGCGTCGGGTAGCCGTGGACGCGGTGGTACGGATCGATGACCCCGTGGTCACGATCGGATCCGATCACGGCGCCACCGAGGAAGTGTGCGGTGAGCGGAATGTTGAAGATCTCACCCCACGTGCCGCCCGCGACACCGTCGATCTTCTCGGCGATGCGGCGCGTGGCCTCGTTGCCGGCCGGGATCCAGGTGGGATTCGGCTGCCCGTGGCCCTGTTTGCTCGTGACCTTGCGGCGGCCGAACACACCCTTGGTCGTGTAGGTGGTGATGGAGTTGTCGAGGTTCTGCATCACCAGCGCGATGATGGTGCGCTCGCTCCACCGGTGCACCGAGAGCATCCGCAGCATCTTCACGGGGTTCCGCACGACCTGCCCGAGGAACTTCGCCCAGCGCGGGGTGCGTCCGTCGCCGTCGGTCATGAGGGTCTGCAGCAAGCCCATCGCGTTCGATCCCTTGCCGTACCGCACGGGTTCGATGTGCGTGTCGGGGGTGGGGTGGAACGACGACGTGATCGCGACGCCCTCGGTGAGCTTCAGATCGGGATCGATCCGCATCTTGCCGGCGCCGACGATCGATTCGGAGTTGGTGCGGGTCAGTTCGCCGACCTTGTCGGACAGTTCGGGCAGCGCACCGGTGTCCTTGAGGTGGTGCAGCAGGTGCTGCGTGCCCCACGTTCCGGCGGCAAGGACGACGTGCGCGGCCGAGTAGGTGCGCCGCCGCTTGCGGACCCACGCGCCGGTGCGTTCGGTGATCACGTCCCAGGTGCCGTCGGCGGCCTGACGGAGATCGGTGACGGTGGTCAGCGGGACGATCTCGGCTCCCGCCCGCTCGGCGAGACCCAGATAGTTCTTCACGAGGGTGTTCTTGGCACCGTGGCGGCATCCCGTCATGCACTCACCGCACTCGATGCAGCCGGTGCGGTCGGGGCCCACGCCACCGAAGTAGGGATCGGCGACCGTGCGGCCGGGTTCGCCGAAGAACACGCCCACGGGCGTCTGGATGAAGGTCTCGCCGACGCCCATGTCGTCGGCCACCGACTTGATCACCTTGTCGGCGTCGGTCATCCGGCCGTACTGCACCACGCCGAGCATCCGCTTCGCCTGGTCGTAGTACGGGCTCAGTTCGTCCTGCCAGTCGGTGATGTGCGCCCACTGGCGGTCCTCGAAGAACGGCGCCGGAGGCTTGTACAGGGTGTTCGCGTAGTTCAGCGACCCGCCGCCCACGCCGGCACCGGCGAGGATCAGGCAGTCGCGCAGCAGGTGCACGCGCTGAATGCCGAAGCAGCCGAGCTTGGGCGCCCACAGGAAGCGGCGCAGGTCCCAGCTGGTCTTCGCGAAGTCGGCGTCGGCGTAGCGGCGACCGGCCTCGAGAACGCCGACCTTGTAGCCCTTCTCCACGAGGCGCAACGCCGTGACGCTCCCACCGAAACCCGATCCGACGATCAGGACGTCGTAGTCCGTGACCCGTTGCTTACCCATGGAACCTCCAGCGGCGAGAGTTGTTACCGGCAAGTATGCACTTCGGCGGTGTGACTACAGGCACAGCCCCAACTCTACCCGTTACGTGGAGTTGCACGAAAACGAAGTGTGAGAAAAATCGATGGCCGGTCACCGCGTCCTGCGACGCTGTGACCGGCCATCGGGATGTACCGGGAAGGTCCTTATCCGCGGACCGACAGACCGACCTTCTGGAATTCCTTCAGATCGGAGTATCCGGCCTTCGCCATCGATCGACGCAGGCCGCCCACAAGATTGAGCGAACCGGAGGGGTCATCGGACGGGCCGAACAGCACCCGGCCGAGGCCCGGTCGCCCGTCCTCGGCGACCCGGACCGCAGCGCCGCGCGGCATCGACGGATGCCCGGCCACGGACGGCCAGTACCAGCCCTTACCCGCGGCCTCCTCGGCGAGAGCCAGGGGCGCGCCGAGCACCACCGCGTCGGCGCCGCACGCGATCGCCTTCGCGAGGTCGCCGGCGTTCTCGATGTCGCCGTCGGCGAGCACGTGGACGTAACGGCCCCCGGTCTCGTCGAGGTAGTCGCGCCGGGCCGCAGCGGCGTCGGCGATGGCCGTGGCCATCGGGATGCCGATACCGAGCGAGGAGGACGTGGTGGTCGCCTGCTTCGTGGAGCCGAAGCCGACGATGACACCGGCCGCACCCGTGCGCATCAGATGCAGCGCGGTGCGGTGGTCGCTGACACCACCGGCGATGACCGGCACGTCGAGCTCCGAGATGAACGTCTTGAGGTTCAGCGGCTCGTCCTCACCGTGGGCCACATGCTCGGCCGAGATGATGGTGCCCTGGACGACGAGGAGATCGATGCCCGCCTTCACGAGCTCGGGCGTGAGGGCGCGCGCATTCTGCGGGCTGACGCGGACCGCGGTGGTCACCCCGGCATCCCGCACCTGCGCGACGGCCGCGGCCAGCAGATCGCCCTGCAGCGGAGCCATGTGCAGTTCCTGCAGGTAACGGACGGCTGCGCGCGGATCCGTGCTCGCGATCTCCGCGAGACGGGTGACGACGGCGTCGACATCGGCATGACGACCCCACAGGCCCTCGCCGTTGATGACACCGAGACCGCCGGCCTTGCCCAGCTCGATCGCGAAGGTGGGCGACACCAGCGCGTCGGTGGGGTGCGCCAGCACCGGGATGTCGAAACGGTAGGCGTCGATCTGCCAGGCCGTCGACACCTCCTTCGACGACCGCGTCCGGCGCGACGGGACGATGTCGACGTCGCCCAGCTCGTACGTACGTCGGGCCGTGCGACCCATGCCGATTTCAACGAGGTCGCGCACGCGCGCCCCTTTCTCCTCTTGGACGATGCTCCCGTCCTAATCGGAACGGGACCCTGCTGCGAACGCGAAAACTACCGGACCACGTAGTTCGGTGCCTCGGCAGTGATCGTGATGTCGTGCGGGTGGCTCTCCTTGAGGCCGGCGGCGGTGATCTGCACGAACTGCGCCTCCTGCAGTTGCTCGATCGTCGTCGCACCGGCGTAACCCATCGCTGCGCGCAGGCCACCGATGAGCTGGTGCGTGACCTGCTGCAGCGGGCCGCGGAACGGCACGCGTCCCTCGATGCCCTCGGGCACGAGCTTGTCCTCGGAGAGCACGTCGTCCTGGAAGTAGCGGTCCTTCGAGTACGACTTGGCCTCGCCGCGGCTCTGCATCGCGCCCAGCGAGCCCATGCCGCGGTAGCTCTTGAACTGCTTGCCGTTCACCAGGATCAGCTCACCCGGGGACTCCGTGGTGCCGGCGAGCAGCGAACCGAGCATCGCGGTGGACGCACCGGCCGCCAGAGCCTTGGCGACGTCGCCGGAGAACTGCATACCGCCGTCGGCGATGACCGGCACGCCGTGGGCGCGCGCCACCGTGGACGCCTCGAGGATCGCCGTGATCTGCGGCGCGCCGACACCCGCGACGACACGCGTGGTGCAGATCGAGCCGGGGCCGATACCGACCTTGACCGCGTCGACGCCGGCGTTGATGAGCGCCTCGGTGCCCTCGCGGGTCGCGACGTTGCCACCGATGATCTGCACGCGGTCGCCGACCTCGCTCTTGAGCTTCGAGATCATCGACAGCACGTTGGCCGAGTGGCCGTGGGCGCTGTCGACGACGAGAACGTCGGCTCCGGCATCGACCAGCGTCATGGCGCGGGTCCAGGAGTCGTCGCCGACGCCCACGGCGGCACCGACGAGCAGACGGCCGTCGCGGTCCTTCGTGGCGTTGGGGTGCTGCTCGGTCTTGACGAAGTCCTTGACGGTGATCAGGCCGGTGAGCTTGCCCTGACCGTCGACGATCGGCAGCTTCTCGATCTTGTGGCGACGCAGGAGACCGAGCGCGGCCTCAGCGGTGACGCCTTCGCGGGCCGTGACCAGCGGAGCCTTCGTCATGACCTCGGCGACCGGGCGGTTCTGGTCGACCTCGAAGCGCATGTCGCGGTTGGTGATGATGCCGACGAGCTGACCCTCGTCGTCGGTGACCGGCAGACCCGAGATGCGGAATCGCGCGCACTTCGCGTCGACCTCGGCCAGCGTGTCGGTCGGCTTGCAGGTGACGGGATCGGTGACCATGCCGGCCTCCGACCGCTTGACGGTCTCGACCTGCGCGGCCTGCACCTCGGTGGGCATGTTGCGGTGCAGCACGCCCATACCACCGGCCCGGGCCATCGCGATGGCCATGCGGGACTCGGTGACGGTGTCCATCGCGGAGCTGACCAGCGGGATCCGCAGGCGGATCTCGCGGGTGAGCTGACTCGACGTGTCGACCTGACTCGGAACGACGTCGGAAGCCGCGGGAAGCAGCAGCACGTCGTCGAAGGTCAGACCCAGCATTGCGACCTTGTTCGGGTCGTCACCGCCGGTGTGCACGCGCCCTCCGGTACTACTCATGCGGTTCGGACCCTCCGTGACAGTCGATGGGAGCGGACGGCAGAACCGTCCGACAGCAGGAATGAATGAAGGCTGTGCGCGCTCGTCGCACCGACGGGCGGTTGGAGAGCGGCACGCACCCCTTCATGTTATCTGTTCGGGGAACAAGCTCGGCTCCCACCCTGTTCCCCGATGTTCGTCACATCACCCCGTGTGATTTCACGGCGTGTCCCCTGGCGACCGCTGGCGCAGACCCCCTCGGTCTGCGTACCGTGGAGTCGTGCGTGATCAGTTGCCTCCCGGACTCCCACCGGACCCGTTCGCAGGAGACCCCGACGATCCGTCCGCAGCACTGGACGCGATCGAGCCGGGCCAGCCCCTGGATCCTGCGGAGCGGCTCGCGGTGGAAGAGGACCTCGCAGACCTGGCCGTCTACGAGGCGCTGTTGGCTCCCCGCGGCGTCCGCGGACTCGTGGTGTGCTGCGAGGATTGCCACCAGGACCACTACCACGACTGGGACATGCTGCGGGCGAACCTGCTGCAGCTGCTCGTCGACGGCACCGTCAGACCGCACGAGCCGGCCTTCGATCCGTCCCCCGACGCCTACGTCACTTGGGACTACTGCCGCGGCTACGCGGACGCGTCCATGAACGAGGCTCTTCCCGTCGACCCCTACGGTCTGGATTCCTGACCGACCGTTCCCCACGCGGACCACGCATCACGTCACTTCCACGAACGACCCGGGCCCGACAGCACATGCTGCCGGGCCCGGGTCGTTCTGTACTTCTAGCCGCCTTCCGAAGTGGTCACGGACCCCGGAGCGAAATCTGCTCCCGGTCCGTCCTGCGTCGACCGCGGCGACGATGCCGTCGTCGTCGGAGCGGGAGTCGGGGAAGAAGCCGAGGTCGACGGAGGAGCCTCGCTGGGCACCGACGGACCCGGCGTGCTCGACGGGGGCGGTGGCGCGGTCTGCGACGGCGTCGTGGTGTTCGAAACCGGAGGCGGCGGCGCTTGCAGGATGGTCGGATCCACCGTCGTGGAAGTGGGCGGCACGGTCGTGCCGGTTTCCGCACCGGTCGTCGGGGCAGGCTGCTGCCCATCCGTGCCGGGCGTCGTGACCGGCGGGGGCACGACGGCACCGGGAACCACCGGCACCTCGGGTGCCACCGGCGCTGCCGGCGGCGGAGGCACCTGCGGCACCAACCGGCCGAGTTCCTCGGCGAGGCGTTGCACCCAGTCGCCGAGCGCATCGCGCTCCTCCGCGTCCCGGACGTCGCCCGAACGGGACTCCGCGGACGTCAGCAACTCGCGTGCTTCCTCCGTGTTGCCCTCGGCGATGAGTTGTTCGGCACGCTCCAGGGTCGATGTGGTGTCGATCCGGGCCTCGGTGGATTGCGCCTGCTCACTGAACACGACCTGCTTGACGCCCCACAACGGGTCGCCGGGCTCGGCGCCGTAGGACACGGCGGTCGCGCTGCCGACGGCGATGGCGACGAGCGCTGCTGCACCTGCGAGCGGACGGAGCAACCGGAGTTGCCCCTTCGATCTCGGGCGCAGAGGGGTGACCTCCGGGGCCCGAGCGAGCGTTTCCCGTGTTCCCAGTTCCCGGTGGACAGCGGCGACCACTTCGTCGAGGTCGGGGCCGGCGGGCATCGGTTCGGCGAGGATCTCTGCACGCCAGTCGGCGAGCAGAGTGGCGAGTTCGTACTCCTCGTTGTCCTTCGTCTCGACGAGCCCGTTACCGGAGATCGCATCGATCAGCGCGTCGTCACGACGCACGGCGGCGAGGTCCACGGAGGTTTCGTCGTCGGGAAACTCGTCGTCGAAGCCGTCGCCCGAGAAACGCCCCCTACCCATTCCGCTCACCTGCTCTCGTGACTTCCTTCTTGAGTCTCGCGATGGCCCGGTGCTGGGCCACCCTGATCGCTCCTGCAGTACTACCCACTGCTGCGGCCGTCTCCTCGGCCGACAATCCCATGACGAGACGGAGGATGAGGATCTCGCGCTGCTTCTCCGGGAGGATGCCCAGCAGCTGCTTCATCTGCCGGCCCGCCTCGGAGTTGATCGCGTATTCCTCGGGGCTGTCGTCGAGCGACATCACCTCCGGCACATCCGCCACGGGTTCCGCGCGGTTGCGCGCCGCACTGCGGTGCGCGTCGGCGACCTTGTGAGCAGCGATCCCGTACACGAACGCCATGAAGGGGCGGCCTTGGTCCTGATATCTCGGCAAAGCGGTCATCACGGCCAGGCACACCTCCTGTGCAACGTCGTCTGCAGAGAGCTGGCCGCGCTCTGCAGATCCGACCCGTGCGCGGCAGTACCGCACGACGAGGGGCCGGACACTTGCAAGAACCTGAGCGAGAGCCGCCCGGTCGCCTTGCGCAGCCGCAGCAACCGCGGAGTCCAACTCCTCACCCATAACAGTCATCGATTGCGCAAGTCCTGGCGTTACAGACGGCACCACCCCCCGGGCGGGCTTCCACCTGACCGTGGAACACCCCCAGAGTAACTACAACGACCGACCGGTCCGGTCACCCCCCGCGCGCGAATGGAACTCAGCAGGCAGACAAGGTCACGAAGCGACCCCCACGCCCCCTGATCACGGTCGCGCAGAAGTCACGGACGCGACCCGCGTCTCTCCCTGCCCCCAGCCCGTCGAGGAGCATCGCCGCGGCCCATTGCAACGGAATGAGTTCGTGTTCCTCCGCGCGCGCGAGGACGTCGGCGGCCAGATCCATGGCCGGACCATGGTCGGGCAGTCCGGTCAAAGAGGCCGACCGCACGAGGTCCGACTTCACGGAGTGCCGGATCGATCCGAAGCCGTCCGCAAGTTCCGCCGCGCGGTCCGCCCGGATGCGCGCACGGGTGAAGTCGCCTGCCGCGAGAGCGGATTCGGCCCCGACCCATGCGAGACGGATCCGCTGTCGCACGAAGGCCTTCTCCCCCGCTTCCGATTCGGCAGCGTCGAGAGCGGCTGCGCATCGGTCGAGCAGCGACCCGCACACCGCGAGACGGCCTCGCCCGAGCGCATCGGCCGCCAACCCCGTGGCGGCGTCACACCATGCAGCGACAACATCGACGTCGCGCCGTGCGGCGACAGTGCCGACGTCGCGCCGTGCGGCGACAGTGTTCCCGGAGCTGGTTCGCAGCGACCCCGCCTCGGCGAGAGCACGTCCGTCCAGGACGGCGGCCGCGCGATGTCCGCCCAACTGACGGAGAAGGGATGCCTCGGTGCTCGCTCCGAACGACGACCACACTCCTCCGGTTCCACGCACTCGGGCCAGCTCGGCCCGCGCGGCGGCGTAACGTCCCTGCCCACCGAGCGCGACGGCCCGCAACCAGTTCTGTTCGGGTCCGTGCGCCGCAGGGAGCGGATGTGCCCCCGGGGACGGGCCGAAGGCCGCGGCGACCAGGATCGCGTGGCGGTCGGACGGTGTCGGTGCCGTGTGCCGGCGGGCGTCGGAATGTGCCATCGCGGAATCATCGCACCAGCGGATACCGACGATACGAGGGGCTCCGGGCCGACGCCGGGCATTTGTCGGAGACAAATTATCACCGCGAGCGCAAATAGTCTCGATGATTGGAACGCAGGGATGCACAGAAGACATTTCCGAACATCTTGTTAAACATCGAGTTAAAACATGCGTAGTGCATGTATGGTGCTGCCCCTGACCTCCGAGGCCGAGTCGGAGCCCGCATCCGGCCGCCGAAAGGCCGGGTTACCAGCGAGTAAGGGACCTTTTACCCACGTCGGGAGCATAAGATACCCCGGATCACCACCGCCCGCAGCGCACAGGCACGACTCCTCACGAAAGTAAATATTTCCGCGGTTAAATCTTGGCTGTTCGGTTATGCACTATCCCACTCATCGAAAACATTGACGACGAATCGATACAGATCCTACGGTGAGTTTGTTTGATTCGGATCACAGCGGGAATCCCGATGTGTCCACGGTCCGCTCGCACAATTCACGCGAGCTTGCTGCAAAGGAGTGCCACATGCCCGCACCACACACACTGCCCGGCCCCAACGCGGACCTCTGGGATTGGCAGATGCACGGTAAGTGTCGTGGTGTGGACTCCTCGGTGTTCTTCCACCCCGACGGAGAGCGCGGTCGTGCCCGCGCCCAGCGGGAAAACCGCGCGAAGGAGCTGTGCCGCACCTGCCCCGTGCTGGCCCGTTGCCGCGACCACGCCCTCGCCGTCGCCGAGCCGTACGGCATCTGGGGCGGCATGTCGGAGACCGAGCGGGAGATGTACACGAGGCAACGACGGCGGAAGGTCGCTGTGTGAGGCGGTCACCCGCCCCGTGACGACACCGTCACGGTCGTGACCATGTCAACACCGTCACGGTCGTGATCATGTCGACACGACCGTGACGGTACGACCGGGAGGCCGGTTGGAGGAGTTGCGTCGATACGACGAAGGCCCCGCAGGGAATGCGAACATTCCTTGCGGGGCCTCGCTGTATTCGTGCCGTCCGGAACGACTTTCACGTCCGACTCGACCTACGGACCCGCCGGGCGGCGGGTCCGCGGCCCTGACCGGTCGCTCAGTGCGCGTGACCGTGGCCGTGCCCGGCCTCGGCCTCTTCCTCCGGCTTGTCGACGACGGCGCTCTCGGTGGTGAGCACCATGCGTGCGACCGACGCGGCGTTGACGACGGCGGAACGCGTCACCTTCACCGGGTCGACGACGCCCTCGGCGACGAGGTCGCCGTAGGAGAGGGTCGCGGCGTTGAAGCCCTTACCCGTCTCCTCGACCTTGCTCACGACCACCGCACCGTCGATGCCGGCGTTCGTGGCGATCCAGTACAGCGGCGCGGTGAGCGCGGTGCGCAGCGCGGCGACGCCCGTGGCGGCGTCGCCGGAGAGGGACGCCTGGAGCTCTTCGAGCGAGCGTGCGGCCTGTACGAGAGCCGACCCGCCACCGGGGACGATGCCCTCCTCGATGGCCGCCTTCGCGGCGTTGACTGCGTCCTCGACGCGGAACTTGCGCTCCTTGAGGTCCGTTTCGGTCGCCGCACCCACACGGATGACGGCGACGCCACCGGCGAGCTTCGCGAGGCGCTCTTCGAGCTTTTCGCGGTCCCAGTCGGACTCGGTGGCCTCGATCTCACGACGCAGCTGAGCGGCGCGCGCCTCGATGTCCTCGGCGGTACCGGCACCGTCGACGATCGTGGTGCTGTCCTTCGTGACGACGACGCGGCGGGCCGAGCCGAGCAGGTCGAGTCCGGCCTCCTTGAGGGACAGACCCAGATCGGAGTTGATGACCGTACCCGCGGTGACGACGGCGAGGTCTTCGAGGAAGGCCTTCCGGCGATCACCGAAGTACGGAGCCTTGACGGCAACGGTCTTGAGGGTCTTGCGGATCGCGTTGACCACCAGGGTCGACAGCGGCTCGCCCTCGATGTCCTCGGCGATGATCAGGACCGGCTTGCCGGACTCTGCGATCTTCTCGAGGAGCGGGAGGAAGTCGGGAAGCGAGCTGATCTTCTCGCGGTACAGCAGGACGAGCGCGTCCTCGAGGACGGCTTCCTGCGCGTCGATGTCCGTGATGAAGTAGGGCGACAGGAAGCCCTTGTCGAACTGCACGCCCTCGGTGACGACCAGTTCGGTGCTCAGCGTGGAGGATTCCTCGACGGTGACGACACCGTTCTCCCCGACGCGGGTCAGCGCCTCGCCGACCATCTCACCGATCTCCTCGTCGCGCGAGGACACGGTGGCGACCTGCGCGATGGCGGTCTTGCCCTCGACGGGAGTGGCGGCAGCGAGCAGAGCCTCGCTCACCTTGTCCGCACCCTGGGCGATACCGGCACCGAGCGCGATCGGATTGGCGCCTGCGGCAACGTTCTTCAGGCCGGCCTTGACGAGCGCCTGGGCGAGAACGGTCGCGGTGGTGGTGCCGTCACCCGCGACATCGTTGGTCTTGGTCGCGACACTCTTGACGAGCTGGGCGCCGAGGTTCTCGAACGGATCCTCCAGCTCGATCTCACGGGCGATGCTCACACCGTCGTTCGTGACGGTGGGACCACCGAAGGCCTTGGCGAGCACGACGTGCCGGCCACGCGGGCCGAGCGTCACCTTGACGGCGTCGGCCAGCTGGTCGACACCGCGCTCGAGAGCCCGCCGCGCGGTCTCGTTGAACTCGATTTGCTTGGACATGTTCTGCGACTACTCCTGGACTCGGATGTTCCCCAACGTATTCCGCCCCGGGTCCGAAACGGGACACCGGGGCGGAATGCAAGCGGCCTACTTGGCGACGACAGCCAGGACGTCGCGCGCAGACAGGATCAGGTACTCCTCGCCGGCGTACTTGATCTCGGTTCCGCCGTACTTGCTGTAGATGACGACGTCGCCTTCCTTGACGTCCAGCGGGATGCGCTTGTCGCCATCTTCGTCCCAGCGGCCGGGGCCGACGGCGACGACGGTGCCCTCCTGGGGCTTCTCCTTCGCCGTGTCCGGGATGACCAGGCCGGAGGCAGTCGTCGTCTCGGCCTCGTTGGCCTGGACGAGGATCTTGTCCTCGAGCGGCTTGATGTTCACGCTCGCCACGATGAGCCCTCCACTTTCAGGGGTAATGGGGTCCGAGAACCGGTGTTCTCGGACACGGGTGTGTTCAGTCATCACGGTGACTCCGCACGCGTCCCGTCGTCGCGGGTGCCGGGCCGGCGCTCGGTGTCACTAGCACTCTATACACGAGAGTGCCAGCGCTCAAGGGCAACGGGTGCAAATACGCCGACCTGCGTGGAATCCGACGTCATGTTACGGTTGAATAACGGAAACCCATGAGCGTGATCGTTCGGTGACCTCAGCCGAGGTAGGCCCTGGACGCCTGGTCGTCGATCACGCACGGAAGGTGAACAATGCCCACGTCGCTCGGCATCTCCGTCGGCGCCTCCGGCGCCGGCTCGGCCCTGCGCGTCGATGCTGCACACGCGCCCACAACGGAATTCCGCAGACTCGCCTCCGAGTCGCAGCCCGGGCGCGATCTCGGAGATCTCGTCTTCGACGCCGTCTCGCTCACGCCTCCTCGCGGAACCGCCCGCGGAGCCGACAGTCCCGCCATCATCACGGTCGCATACCGCACCGAGGAACAGGCGCACGAGATCCGCACGGCCGCCGAGCGGACGGGCCACATGGTCCGCCTCGTTCCGGAGACCACCGCCGCCCTCGAATATCTCTACACAGTGGGGGTCCGTCGCGAACCCGGCGCGATCGCGCTCGTGGACATCGGAGCCACCGGCACGACCGTCTCCGTCCTCGACCGCGAGACCGGCACCCTGCTGCGGTCCGCACGTACCGAGACCGTCGGCGGCGACGCCCTGACCGCACGTGTGCTCGATCATGTCCGCAACGCCACCGAGCGGATGCGCACCCGGAGGCAGATCGACCCCGGCCTGCTGGCGGCCCGGTGCCAGGGCGCCCAGGAGGCACTCTCCTCGGCGACGACGACCCGCATCGACATCGCCGAGGCCGGTCCCGACGCGACGGTCACCCTCACCCGAGCGCAACTGGACGAACTGACGACCGATCTCGCCGACGAAGCGGCGGCGTTCACGCGGCGCATCTGCTCGAGCACCGATCCGGTCCCCGAGACCATGGCCCTCATCGGGGGCGCGGCCGCGTCCCCCGTCCTCGCCGCGGCGATCTCGGCGGAGTTCGACGGCGAGATCGTCACCGTCCCCGAACCGGGAGCGGCTGCCGCGATCGGTGCGGCACTGTCGGCCGATTCCCCGTCCTCGGTCGGATACACCGTGGTCGGCGCCCTGTCGCGCACCGGCAACCGGTCCTCGGGTCGTGTCTCCGGGGCGGTCGCCGGGCTCCTGGTGCTCAGTGCGATCATGGCCGGCTTCGCCACCCAGCACTTCACCCAACGCGACAGCAGCGACGCCCAGGTGTCGCCGCGTTTCACGAGCGGCGACGTCCCCACGCAGGAGGCCGGTCCCGGCGAGTCGGCCGTCCCGTCCCACGACCCGCCGCCCGAACCCGTGACGTCCCGGAGCACCCGGGACGCACCCGCGCCGACGACGGTTCCCTGGCCGTTGCCGACCGTCGAGCACACCGTTCCGTCGACCCGAGATCCGTGGCCCACTGTGCCCGAGTCGTCGAGCACCACCGTGACGCCCACGCCGATCGATCAGGTGCCGACCCCCGGGTCGACAGCGGAGGAAGAGTCCGACCCGGACCGACCGTTCACGTCGCCGGATTCCGAGACCGCACCGAGACCCGATCCCGACTCCACGGCTCCGGACTCCACGGCTCCGGACACGACCGCTCCGGACACCACGGCTCCCGACACGACGGCTCCCGACACCACCGAGCCGACCACACCGCCGGAGACGACGAGCCCTGCGCCCACCGATCCGGAGACGACCGAACCGAGCACCGGTGTGAGCCCGACACCCCCGTCGACCACCTCGCCGACCGAGACGCCGTCCGCGTCGTCCACCGGCGCATATCCGACCGACCTGTCCTCCACGATCGCGTCCGTCACGGAGGAGGGCACGACCGCGCCGTCCACCGGGCAGACCACGACGGGGGAAACGACCACCGGGGAGACCACCACCGGATCCGGGGCCTCGGAGATCGCCCCCACCTAGGCAGCGCGCCCTCCTCGGGTGGGGGTCGGTCGGGAAAGGTCAGGCCACGACCTGCGACACCGACACCGACAGGCCCGGATCCGTCGCAGCGCCCAGCGAGGACGGCTGCGCCCCCGCGGCGATGAGATGCGCGCCCAGCGACGCGATCATGACGCCGTTGTCGGTGCACAGCTTCGGCCGCGGCACGCGCAGGGTAATACCCGCAGCAGTGCACCGTTCCTCGGCGAGTGCGCGCAACCGGCTGTTGGCGGTCGCTCCACCACCGAGGACGAGCGTGTCGACACCGAGATCCTGGGCGGCCCGCACAGCTTTCATGGTGAGCACGTCCGCCACCGCCTCCTGGAAGCCCGCGGCGACATCGGCGACCGGCACCGGCTCGCCCTCACGTTCCTTCGCTTCGACGAAGCGGGCCACCGCGGTCTTGAGACCGGAGAACGAGAAGTCGTGACGCGCGTCGCGCGGACCGGTCATACCCCGCGGAAAGACGACCGCGGAGGGGTCGCCCTGGCGGGCCAGCCTGTCGACCTCGGGACCGCCCGGATAACCGAGCCCCAGCAGTCGCGCGACCTTGTCGAAGGCCTCCCCGGCGGCGTCGTCGACGGTGGTGCCGAGTTCGACGATGGGTTTGCCGAGATGTTCGACGTGCAGCAGGTGGGTGTGACCACCGGAGACGAGCAGCGCCACGCAGGGCGGCATCGGTCCGTGCTCGAGGGTGTCGACCGCGACGTGGCCCGCGAGGTGGTTGATCGCGAAGAACGGCACGTTCCACGCTGCCGCGTAGGCCTTGGCGGCGGCGACACCGACGAGAAGTGCTCCCGCGAGACCCGGCCCGATGGTTACGCACACCGCGTCCGGCTTCTCGATCCCGGCCTCGTCGAGGGCGCGCCGCATCGTCGGCACCATGGCTTCGAGGTGGGCGCGGGATGCGATCTCCGGCACCACACCACCGAAGCGGGCGTGCTCGTCCACGCTCGACGCCACGGCGTCGGCCATCAGCTCGAGGGTGCCGTCACCCACCCAGCGGACGATGCCGACACCGGTCTCGTCGCACGAACTCTCGATGCCCATCACGACGGGGCGCTCGGGCAGCTCGAATCGGGGGCTGGTGGTGCTCACGCCGGTGACTCCTCTCGCGGATCCGGACGACGCATCGTGTACGCGTCCGCGCCGCTCGGCTGGTAGTAACGCTTCCTGGTTCCGACGATCTCGAAGCCCTCGCGCCGGTACAGGGCGATCGCCGCGTCGTTGTCGGTGCGCACCTCGAGGAAGACCGGCCCTCCCCAGCGGTCGGCGACGGCCAGCAACTCCCCCAGGAGGGCTCCGCCGATCCCCCGGCGGCGCGCCACGGGGTCCACACCGATGGTGTGCACCTCGGATTCGGGTTCGATGGCCGTACCGAGTCGCGCGAGTCCCGCGTAACCGATCAGCCGGCCCTGCGGGTCGCGGGCCGCGAAGTAGCGGTTGTGGGGCGAGGCCAGCTCCGAACGGAAGGCGTCGGCGCTCCACGGGTCGTCGCCGGGGAACAGGATCTGTTCGAGTTCGGCGCAGCGGGGTGCATCCTCGGGGCGCAGTGTGTCGATGACGACCGCGTTCTCTGCGGCCGTATTCTCCTCGGGTGTGGCGTTCATGCTCGGCGATTCGCGGTCTCCACCGCGTCGGGGCGGCGCAGGTACAGGGGCACGAGCGGCTCCGGTTCGGCGCCCGCGCGCAGGGCGTCGGCCGCGACTGTCACCAGGCCCGCCGGGGACGGCGTCTGCACGTCCACCGCCGGAAGGTCGAACAGCGCGACGTGCGACGACGAGCCCGCCACCCGCACCGACGGCTCGGCGGGCACGTCGGCGGGCTTGCGCACCTCGGGCCCTTCGACGCGGCGGCCGCCGGAATAGCGTGCCCAGTAGATCTCGCGACGACGGGCGTCGGTGACGACGAGCAGATCGTCGTCCGTACCGTGTTCCCGGTGGACGTCCGCGGCGATCGCGTCGAGGCTGCACACACCGTGCACGGGGATGCCGAGCGCATCACCGAAGGCCGCAGCAGTGGCCATGCCGACGCGGAGACCCGTGAACGGGCCGGGTCCGATGCCGACGACGATCGCGTCGAGATCGGTGGGGGCAGCGCCGGCCTCGGCGAGGCATTCGAGGATCTGCGGGGTGAGGACTTCGGCGTGCGCTCGCGGATTGTCGAGCACGCGCGCAGCGACCGTCTCGGGTCGGGCATCGTCCCGACCGCGGTCGAGACGGACGACTCCCGAGGTCACGGCGGGGGTGGCGGTATCGACAGCGAGCACGAGCACGATGTACCAGCTTACCCCGCGCGACCTGCCCGGTCGGTGTGCAGTGACGGAAGCCACCGGCATGCGGACTGCCGGTGGCTCAGCCGATCCATTCCCACGAGGCACGGCGGACATCGGTGCCCGGGTCGCGCCGGAGCCGGACCCTCAGATGCCGTTCGGCGAGCTGTTCGACCAGGCCACCGCCCCATTCGACCACCACGACGGTGTCGGTCAGGTCGGTGTCGAGGTCGAGCGCGTCGAGTTCGTCGAGGGCGTTCGGTCCGTCGCCGAGACGGTAGGCGTCGACGTGCACGAGCCCGACCGGTTCGCGTCCCTCCGGACTACCGGGACGGTGTTCGCGGGCGATGACGAAGGTCGGGGAGGTCACGCGTCCCTCCACCCCGAGGCCGGCGGCGATTCCGCGGGTCAGTGCCGTCTTTCCCGCGCCGAGCGGCCCGTCGAGCACGACGAGGTCCCCGGCCCGCAGCTCGGCTGCAAGCCTGCGCCCGAACGCCTCGGTGTCCTCCACGGTCGGCAGTTCGATGGTCTGCTCCCCCACCTGCGGCCCACTCGATTGCGAATCACCCAATTGCGATCTGCCTTCCGTTCACTCCCTGCGTGAAACTCCGCTGGATCAGACGATCGAGGGCACGGTCGACCACCTCGGGGAACTCCAGCTGCACGAGGTGCCCGGCACCACGTACCCGCTTGAGTTCGACATCGGGCAGTTGCTCCGCCAGCGCCTCGGAACTCGCGTACGGGATGACCATGTCGGCGTCGCCGGACAGCACCAGCACGGGCACGGTGCCCAGGACCGGAAGCGCCGCGGACTCGTCGTGCAGTTCGAGGGTGCGGAGGAAGTTGACGATGGTGAGCACCGACGTCTCGTCGAGCATCCGGTCGGACAACTTCACCAGGCGGGGGCTCACGACCGTGCCGTAGGACGCCGCACGCAGGATCGGCGTCACGACGGCACGGGCCGCGCCGCGCGCGAACTGCACGAATCCCGGTGCGGTACGCGCCGCGTACCGGAACGCGTCGATCACCGGGTTCTCGAGATTGCGTCCGATACCGGTCTTGCTGAGCCCTGCCGCGGTGGTCGCCAGCAGACCGACGCCCACGATGCGTTCACCGAACAGGTCGGGCCGCTGGGAGGCGAGCGCGATCGCGGTCATGCCGCCCATCGAGTGGCCCACCACCACCACCGGACCGGTGGGCGCGACTTCGTCGATCACCCGGCCCAGGTCGCGGCCGAGCTGCGCGATGGTGCACGTCGCGGCACCGGAGAAACCGGATTCGCCGTGACCACGCTGGTCGTAGAAGACGGCACGCACGTCACGTCCCCACTGTTCGCGCAGGTGGCGGTACTGCATATGCCAGGCCTGCATGCGCAGGCAGTAGCCGTGGACGAACACGACGGTGAGCCGAGCCAGGGCCGAGCCGCTCTCGCGGACCACGAGCGGGACACCGTCCTCGGTGGTCACGATGCGGCGCGGGAGCCGGAGGATCTCGTCGAAGTCCTCGTTCTGATAGATCTCATGGGCGGGCGCGCCCGCGGTCTTGACCGCGTACAGTCCCGCCGACGATGCGAGCGTCGCAAGGCTCGCACTGAGGAGTCCCATCCTGTTCACGAGGGACATGACGTCACGCTCCCTTCGCTCCGACGTAGGTCCGGACGGTCCGTCCGCCGATGCCGGTCACGATCTCGTAGTTGATCGTGCCCAGCTTGTCCGCCCAGTCCTGGGCGTTCGGCTCTCCGTGACGCCCGTCACCGAAGAACAACACCTCGTCGCCCTCGCTTACTCCTGCCCCATCGGGGCCGAGGTCGACGACGACCTGATCCATGCACACGCGCCCGATCTGCGGGCACCGGCGCCCGCCGAGCTGCACCTCGATGCGCCCGCTGAGATTGCGGCGGATCCCGTCCGCATATCCCATGGGCAGCAGCGCCACCGTCGTATCCGCGGGAGCAGTCCAGGTGTGCCCGTAGGACACCCCGTCTCCCGCCTTCACCTTCTTCACCAGCACCACCCTCGCCCGCACGGTCATCACCGGCCGGAAGCCCAGGTCGCCGAGTTCCGGGATCGGTGTCAACCCGTACATCGCAATTCCGGGCCGAACCATGTCGAATCGCAGGTCGGGACGGGTGACGGTGGCCGCGGAATTCGACAGGTGCACCACTTCGGGAGCCAGATGGTGCCGCCGCAGATCCGCGACGGCCTCGCTCAGCCGGTCGCGCTGCTCGGCGTTGCCCGGATGCTCGGGTTCGTCGCCGTGGGCGAGGTGCGAAAAGGCTCCACGCAGCCGCACGACACCTTCGGCCTGTGCCCGGCCCAGGTCGCGCACCATGTCGTCCCACTTGTCGACGGCGACACCGTTGCGGTTGAGGCCGGTGTCGACCTTGACCGTGACGGTCGCGGTGACCCCGACCTGCCGCGCCGCCTCGACGACGGCCGCTAGATGCCGCGGCGAGGACACGCCCAGTTCGATCCCGGCCTCGACGGCGGGAGCGAAATCGGAGTCGGCGGTGTGCAGCCACGACAGGATCGGAGCCTCGATACCCGCGGCGCGGAGTTCGAGGGCCTCGCCGAGCGTCGTCACACCCAGTTCGCGGGCGCCTGCGGCGAGCGCGGCACGCGCGACCGGCACGGCCCCGTGGTTGTAGGCGTCGGCTTTGACGACGGCCATGACCGCAGCGGGACCCGCGTACTCCCGGAGCGCTCGTACGTTCTCCGCCACGGCATCGAGATCGATGAGGGCTTCGGCTTGGGGAAGGACGGTACGCGCAGGTCGCGGAGTGCGTTGGGTCGTGGTCACGTCTGTCGATCCTGCCACTGCGCCGTCGGACGCCGACGTCGTGTCCCCGTGTACCACGTCACGATTCGGCAATGTGGGTGCGCAGCAGACGAATCGAGTCGCCGAGTCGCGAGAGGATCGCGCTCGCCGAGGTCGGCGCCGCTCCAGGGGACTTCGGGTCCTGCGCGGCCAGGTTCGCGGCGAGGGCGTGGGCCCGAGCACCGGCCGCCGCGGCCAGGTCCACCGGCATGCCCGACGAGAGCAACGACCCGATGACACCGGCCAACACGTCCCCGGCACCCGCGGTCGACGCCCACGAACCGCCCGCATCGTTGACGAAGACGTGCCCGTCGGGCCGTGCCACGAGCGTCGCGCGCCCCTTGAGCAGCACGTGCACTCCCCAGTCGGCGGCGAGGGAACGTACCGCCGCGACCCGGTCCGGTTCGGGGCGGTTCCCGGTCAGGCGTGCGAACTCGCCGACGTGCGGGGTGAGCAGGGTGTGCGCGGACCGGCCCCGCACGAGACCGGGTTCGCGGGCGAGGAGCGTGAGTCCGTCGGCGTCGACGAGCACCGGCAGGTCGGTGGCGAGGATGTCGCGCAGGTTCGCGCAGGCCTCATCGTCGGTACCGGCACCCGGCCCCACGACCCAGGCCTGCACCCGCCCGGTCTCGGCCACCGAGGGCGACACGACGACCTCGGGGAACCGCGCGAGCACCTCGGAGGCACCCGACCCGGCGTAGCGCACCATGCCGGAGGTCGCGGCGACGGCCGCTCCCGTGCACAGCACACCCGCCCCCGGATACCGGGCGCTGCCGGCACGGACACCCACCACACCCTGGGAGTACTTGTCGTCCTCGGCGCCGGGCACCGGCCAGATCGCGCCGATCTCGGACGGTTCCGCCGCGACCAGCCCGGCCTCCGGGAGTGTGAGTCCGATGTCGACGAGTTCGACGCGACCGCAGCGCGTGGCGCCGAGTGCATGGACCGGCTTGTAGGCGCCGAAGGTGACGGTCACCGCGGCCGTGATCGCCGGTCCGTCGACGGCACCGGTATCGGGGCCGACACCGCTCGGGATGTCGACGGCGATGATCGGCGCGGTGATCTCGTCCACGAGCGCGGCCGCCGCCGGTCGCAGCGGGCCGCGCCCGGAGATGCCGACGATGCCGTCGAGCACGAGGTCCGGGTCGCCGAGGTGCTCTGGAGTCGCCGGGACGATCCGCCCGCCGGCCTTCCGCAGTGCCCGCAGACCCGCGGGGTGCGCCCGGTCGGGGTCGAGCAGCAGTGCAGTGACGGACACGCCCCGCCGGCGCAGGAAGGTTCCCGCCCACAGCGCGTCGCCGCCGTTGTCGCCGGACCCGACGAGCAGGCTCACCCGCCGACCGGCGATCCCACCGGTGCGTTCACGCAGTTCGGAAGCCACGACCCGCGCGAGTCCGTAGGCCGCGCGCCGCATGAGGGTTCCCTCGGGGAGAGACTCCAGCAGCGGCGCCTCCGCCGCGCGGACCACGTCGGACGGGTGAAAACTGCGCATCGTCCCTCCTGCACCGGCGGGTGGGTCGCTATTCGACGGTGACCGACTTGGCGAGGTTGCGGGGCTTGTCGACGTCGTAACCACGGGCCTGCGCGACCTCCGCGGCGAAGACCTGCAACGGCACCGTCGACAACAACGGCTGCAGCAGCGACGCCGACGACGGGATCTCGACGAGGTGATCGGCGAACGGCCGGACCGTCTCGTCGCCCTCCTCGGCGATGACGACGGTGACGGCCCCGCGGGCCTGGATCTCGCGGATGTTGCTGAGCAGCTTGCTGTGCAGCACGGCGCGGCCCTTCGGCGACGGCATCACGACGATGACGGGCAGCCCGTCCTCGATCAGCGCGATCGGGCCGTGCTTGAGCTCACCGGCCGCAAAACCCTCGGCGTGCATGTACGCCAGCTCCTTGAGCTTGAGCGCACCCTCGAGCGCGACCGGGTAGCCCACGTGCCGGCCCAGGAACAGCACGGCCGGCGAGGCCGACAGCTCCCGCGCCAGCGCCCGCACCGGCTCCATCCCGGTCAGCAGCTCGGCGATCTTCTCCGGCATCGCCGCCAGATCCTGGTACTCGCGGGCCACCTCGTCGGGATACTTCGTGCCGCGCGCCTGCGCCAGCGCCAGACCCACCAGGTAGTTCGCGGCCATCTGCGCCAGGAACGCCTTCGTCGACGCCACACCGATCTCCGGGCCGGTGCGGGTGTAGAGCACCGCGTCGGCCTCCCGCGGGATCTGCGCGCCGTTGGTGTTGCACACCGCCAGCACCCGCGCCTTCTGATCCTTGGCGTGCCGGACCGCTTCGAGGGTGTCGGCGGTCTCCCCGGACTGCGAGATCGCCACGACCAGCGTGGACCGGTCGAGCACCGGATCGCGGTAGCGGAACTCCGAGGCCAGCTCGACCTCGACGGGCAGGCGGGTCCAGTGCTCGATCGCGTACTTGGCGACCAGGCCCGAGTGGTACGAGCTGCCGCAGGCGACGACGAACACCTTGTCGATGTCGCGCAGTTCCTGATCGGACAGGCGCTGCTCGTCGAGCACGATGCACCCGTCGACGAAGTGACCGCGCAGGGTGTCGGCGACCGCGGCCGGCTGCTCCTCGATCTCCTTGAGCATGAAGTAGTCGTGGCCGCCCTTCTCGGCGGCGGCGAGATCCCAGTCGATGGTGAACGGACGCGTCGCCACGTCGGTGTTGCCGTCGAAGTCGGTGACCTCGTAGGAGTTGTTCGTGATCACCACGACCTGGTCCTGACCGAGCTCGACCGCCTCCCGGGTGAACTCGATGAACGCCGCGACGTCCGAGGCGATGAACATCTCACCGTCGCCGACCCCGACGACCAGCGGCGTCGACCGGCGCGCCGCGACGATCGTGCCCGGATGATCGGCGTGGGCGAAGACCAGTGTGAACGCACCCTGCAGCCGGCGCAGCACACTGCGGGCGCTGTCGACGAAGTTGCCCGCCGTCGGACCCTCGGCGTAGGCGCGGGCCACCAGATGCACCGCGACCTCGGTGTCGGTGTCGCTGGCCAGCTCCACACCCGACTTCTCGAGCTCCTCACGCAGCGGCGCGAAGTTCTCGATGATGCCGTTGTGCACCACCGCGACCTTGCCGGTCGCGTCGCGATGCGGATGCGCATTGCGGTCGGTGGGACGACCGTGGGTGGCCCACCGGGTATGCCCCATCCCCGCGGTACCGGCGAAGTGCTCCTCGCCGATCTCGGCGAGCTCGGCCTCCAGATTGACCAGCCGCCCCGCCTTCCGCTCGACGGCCAGACCACCCTTGCCGTCGAGGATGGCGATTCCCGCCGAGTCGTAACCCCGGTACTCCATCCGCCGCAGCGCTTCCACCACGACGTCGAGAGCACGACGGTGCCCGACATAGCCCACGATTCCGCACATGCCTAGCAGGGTACTGGTCGACCCCCGCCCGGGAACAACACACCGGTGAGCCCGTACACCTGCATCGGGGCACGCCGTCCGGTACGCACCGACCCCGGCGGGCAGCGCCATCCGCTAACGTTCAGGCCGTGGCGGCGAACCCCAAGAAACTGGCTCAGGAACTCTCCCGGCGCGGCCCGCACTCGGTGCTGCGCGGCGACCTGGCGCTCGCCGGTCAGCCGGGTGTCGTGTACACCCCAGCGGAAGGCTTCGACCTGCCCGCGATCGCGTTCGGGCACGGCTGGCTCACCGGGGTCACGAAGTACTCGAAGCTCTTCGAGCACCTCGCGTCCTGGGGAATCGTGGTGGGCGCGCCCAACACCGAGCGCGGACCGGTGCCGTCGGCGATCGGGTTGTCGACCGACCTGCTCACCACCCTCGACATCTGCACCGGCGTGCGTCTCGGTACCGGGCGGATCAGTGTCCATCCGTCGAAGCTCGCGCTGGTGGGCCACGGATCGGGTGCCGGGGCGGCGGTACTCGCCGCAGCGAGGCGTGAGGTCGCGGCCGTCGCCGCGCTCTACCCCTCGCCCGTCTCCCCCGCCGCCTCCGAAGCCGCGGACCGCGTGCGGGCACCGGGCCTCGTCCTCGTCGGTGAGAAGAGCATCGGGTCGATGACCAGCGACGCCGTCGCGGTCGCCCGGGAGTGGGGCAGCGACGACGTGCAGCTACGGGTCGTCGAGAAGGCGAACGACGAAGGACTCGTCGAGGGGCGCCGTCTGCTCGGAGCGCTCGGCGTCGGTGGTGCCGAGCGTCGCACCCAGGAACGCACTCGTGCGCTGCTCACCGGCTTCCTGCTGCACCGTCTCACGGGCGACAAGACGTACGCGATCTTCTCCGACCTCACCACCGAGCTGCCCGGCTCCACGGTGATCTCCGACCCCGACGTCGTCGATCGCGATCTCGGCACGCAGGTCAACCTGCTCCTCGGGCGCTGACGTTCCGTCGTTCGCGTCACAGCGGTCCGGCTTCCGCGAGCACGACTCCTGCACCGCCCTCGTCGTTCTCGTCCTGCCGGCGGTCGGCCTCGACCGGTCCTGGGGTGTGTTCGCGTCTGCGTTCGCCCGGGCGGATCCCGGGAACCGTCAGCAGTGCACCTTGATTCGGCGGGTCGCTCGGTCCGTGCTGCGTCGACCCGTCGTCGACGACGGGAGCCACCGTCCCGGCACCGGATACGCCCGCGGCCGCCGCCCCGGCATCATCGGCGACGCGTTCGGTGGTCGTCGCCAGGTCGGTGACGCTGCCGGCGATCCGGCGGCCGGCCTCCTCACATGCCCCGAGCACCACGTCGACGGCGTCCCGGACCGCCGGGACCAGACGTTCCTCCATCCATCGCCGGCACTCGGCGGCAGGGTCGGACACGTCGCCACCGGGCGGGTCGCCCAGGTTGCCACCGGGCGGGTCGCCCAGGTTGCCACCGGGCGGGTCGCCCAGGTCGCCACCGGGCGGGTTGCCGAACCAGCGGGCATGCTCCTCCGGGCTCGGTCCGTGCGGGCCACCGCTCGCTCCGGCGACGATCGTGTCGATCTCGTCCCTCGTGCGACCGTCGACGGTGCCTTCCGCGAGTTCCCCGACGACGCGGGCCTTCTCACGCAACGCTGCGGCGATCGCGGTGGCCGCCGATTCCAGCGCGACCGCGAGATCGGTCAGCGACGCACACAGCGCCACTCCGGAACGGACGGTGGCCGTCAGCTCGGCGCGAGCCCGGTCGGCGGTGGATCCGTCCCACGACTCGTCGAGTTGCTGCAGGAGGCGACGCTGTTCGTCGGTCCGACGACCGAGCGAGGTCGCGAGCGAGCGCGTCGTGGCGGAGTCGTCGGCGAGGGCGGGCAACGAGAGGGTTCGTTCCTCGTCGTAGCGTGCCCGGACGTCCGCGACGCAACAGCCGGACTCGAGCCCGAGAGCATGCAGGGACTGCACGAGGTCGGTCAGACGGGCCAGGCCGGGCGCTCCCGCGTCGAGGATGTCGCCTGCGCTCTCGGGAGGGGTCCTCACGGCTGCCGGGTCCCTGCGTCGCCGAACCCGACGCTGTCGAGTTCGGCACCGGTCACAGCGGTGAGGGCGATGCCGGTCGCGTCGTCCTGGTGCCGGTATCTGTCTGCCGCCGCGCGCAATGCGTCGGCCTGCGCCTGCACGGTCGCCGCCCAGCTCTCACACGTCGCACGCATCCTGCGATATCCGGTCTCGACGCGAACGCCGGCCGACCGGTGCGTCGATCCGGCACCGGAGCCGTCGAAGACGAGACCGCCGAAGCCACGACGGATCTCGTCGTCGGCGTCCTCGGCGACCTCCTCGAGTCGTGCCGCGACGGCTCGCACCGCGTCGCCGTCGACCTGGATCGTGCTGTGCTGTGTGTCCATGTCCGCCCTTCACCCACCGAACCCTCTCGAAGGGTTAGGACGCAGCGCAGGACGATCCGGTTCCACCGCAGCGTGACTGCGAGCGGAAACCGGCAGCGAAGGGCAGGGACCGCGCAGGTCAGACGGCGGCGACGACTCCCGCGAGACGGTCGGCGACCGCCCGGGCGTGATCGTCGTCGGCGGCTTCGACCATGACGCGTACGAGCTGCTCGGTGCCTGACGGACGCAACAGCACCCGGCCGGTCTCACCGAGTTCGCGCTCGGCCTCCGCGACCGCGTCCGCCACCACAGGATCGCTCGCGACGGCGACCTTGTCGTGGACCCGCACGTTCACGAGGACCTGCGGAAGCGATGTCATCACCGAGGCGAGCTTCGCGAGCGGCAGACCCGTCGTGGCGATCCGCTCCATCAGGCGCAGGCCCGTGAGCACGCCGTCGCCGGTCGTACCGTGCGCGGGCAGGACGATGTGGCCGGACTGCTCACCGCCGAGGCCGTAGCCACCGCGGCGGAGCTCCTCGAGCACGTAGCGGTCGCCCACGCCGACGGTTCGCACCTGGATCCCCGCCGCGCGCATCGCGAGATGCAGACCGAGATTGCTCATCACCGTGGCGACGAGGGTGTCGTCGGGAAGTTCACCGGCTTCGTGCATGCCGAGAGCGAGGATCGCCATGATCGCGTCACCGTCGACCACCGTGCCGGTCGCATCGACGGCGAGGCAGCGGTCGGCGTCGCCGTCGTGCGCGAGACCGAGGTCGGCGCCGTGCTCGAGCACGGCCTGCTGCAGCACGGACAGGTGCGTGGATCCGCAGCCGTCGTTGATGTTCAGTCCGTCGGGTTCGGCGTTGATCGCGATGACCGTGGCACCTGCGGCCGCGTAGGCGGCCGGGCCGGCGTGCGAGGCGGCGCCGTGCGCGCAGTCGACCACTACGGTCGTACCGGTGAGCGGCTTGTGCACGGCCGTCGCGAGATGCGCGAGATAGCGGTCGAGGGCGTCGGACACGACGCGCACCCGGCCGATACCGGAGCCGGTGGGGCGTGCGGCGCTCTCGGCGTCGCCGTGCAGCACCGCTTCGATCCGGTCCTCGACCTCGTCGTCGAGCTTGTGCCCGCCGGCTGCGAAGATCTTGATGCCGTTGTCGGGCATCGGATTGTGCGACGCGGAGATCATCACGCCGAGGTCGGCGCCGTAGTCACCCGTGAGGTAGGCGACCGCTGGGGTGGGCAGTACGCCCACCGACACCACGTCGACTCCGGCTGCGGTGAGTCCGGCCGTGACGGCCGCCTCGAGCATCTCCCCGCTCGCGCGTGGATCTCGACCCACGACCGCGACCGGTCGCCGCTCGGCACCCTGCGGGGCCAGGACCGCTGCCGCAGCGCCTGCCAGGCGTACTGCCAGCTCCAATGTGAGCTCGGCGTTGGCCAAGCCCCGGACTCCGTCGGTGCCGAACAACCGACCCATGTACACAGCCTCCCAGTCGTGTGCGGCCCCCGCCGCGGGTGTCGATAGAGGACAGAATGCACGAAAGCAGGCGTCGGTAGGAGATGTCTACCGACGCCTGCTCTCGTGATGGAACAGGTGCCGACTCTGACGAAATCAGCGTCGGCGGCACATCAGCGCTTGGAGTACTGCGATGCCTTACGGGCCTTCTTCAGGCCGTACTTCTTGCGCTCGACGGCACGCGGGTCACGCGTGAGGAAGCCGGCACGCTTGAGCGCGGGGCGATCCTCGGGGGTGACCTCGGTGAGTGCACGCGCGATGGCGAGACGCAGCGCGCCGGCCTGGCCGGACGGACCGCCGCCGTGCAGGCGTGCGTGGATGTCGAACGACTCGGTGCGCTCGACCGTCACCAGGGGCGACTTCACGAGCTGCTGGTGCACCTTGTTCGGGAAGTAGTCCTCGATGGTGCGGCCGTTGAGGGTGAAGTTGCCGGTGCCGGGCACGAGGCGGACGCGGACGACAGCCTCCTTACGGCGACCGACGGTCTGGACCGGACGGTCGAACACGATCGGGGCAGCAGGTGCCTCGACGACGTCCTCGACGTACTCGTCTGCAGCGACCTCGACGTTCTCGACGTACTCTTCGGGGTTCACGTTCTGTTCCTCGGGCGTCGTCACTGTGCCACCTGCTTGATCTCGAACGGCACCGGCTGCTGCGCGGCGTGGGGGTGGTTCGGGCCCGCGTAGACCTTCAGCTTCTTCGCGATGGCGCGACCGAGCTTGTTCTTCGGGAGCATGCCGGTGACGGCCTTCTCCACGAGGCGGTCGGGGTTCTTCTCGAGAACCTCGCCGACGGAACGAGCCCGCAGACCGCCCGGGTGACCGGAGTGGCTGTAGAGGAACTTGTCGGTCCGCTTGTTGCCGGAGACGGCAACCTTGTCGGCGTTGATGATGACGACGAAGTCACCACCGTCGACGTGCGGCGCGAATGTGGGCTTGTGCTTGCCGCGGAGCAGGTTTGCCGCCTGCACCGCGAGGCGGCCGAGCACCACGTCGGTGGCGTCGATGACGTGCCACTGATGGGTCACGTCGCCGGCCTTCGGTGTGTACGTAGACACAGATCTTCCTCGTCTATCGTTTCGCTGCTGGCCTGCATGCCGACGGTTGCCACGCCCGGCGGCCAGTTGGGACCCGGGAGAGGTGTTCGTCGCACCACAGGGCACGACGACGTGCGACACGCCGAGGGGACACTCTACCGGGCGGACGCCGGGCCGGTCAAAGCGCCGCAGCAGCCCTGCCCTTGCGCACCCTCCGCTGGAGCACCCCGGAAGCAGCAGCACGTCCCGGCGGCCTCTCCACCACCGGGACGTGACAGCGCCGGATCGGTCCGGATCCGGCAGACCCGGATCAGCCCGGGAAGCGCTGCTGGTTCAGGCGCTCGACCTCCTGCATGTTGTCGTTACCGGTCGAGACCACCCGACCGATGTCGTGCAGCACCTGGATGAGGCCGGCCTCGGCCTCGTTCCAGCGCGCCTGCGTGGCGGCGTAGCGCTCCTGCGCCCCACTGTCCCAGGTGGCGATGAGGGGCGCCACCTGCCCCTCGATGCGGTCGAGCGTCGCCTCGATCGCCTTCTGACCGGACACGAGCTGGGCGTGCAGGTCGGCGACGCCGGCGAAGTTCTGATAGATCTCGGACACGGATCGTTCTCCTTGTTCTCGAATGTGTGCCGGAGGGTTGTGTGCCGGAGCGACCGGGGATCAGTTGAACGACCCGTTGAGCACCGAACCGCCATCGGGGTCGATCGCCGACAAGGACTGGGCCTGCTGGTCCTCGGCAGCGGCGTACGACCGTCCACTGGTGCGCACGGCTTCTGCCAGTTCGTCCAGGGCGTTCGACAGCTTGGTGTGGTTGACGTTCCAGCGCTCCATGATTCCGGCGAACTGTTCCGCCGAGCGGCTCCGCCAGACCGACGGCGCGGACTGCACCACGCCCGTCAGACGACCGAGGATCGCGTCGAGTTCGGCGCGGGAGTCCTGGAGTTGTCCCGCGACGACCTCCATGGTCGCTACATCGGTGGTGAGGTGATTCGAATTGCCGGTCGGTTGGGTCAACGGCGTACTCCTTCGCTCGTGCGTGGATCATCCGGCTCGGTGTCGAGCCGGTCCTGGCTCCTACATCTGGTTGGACGCACCCGATCCGGTATCGGTTCCGCGCCTTCCGAAATTCGTGGACCTTCTTTTCTCACCCGCCCCGGAGGGTGTGGACGGCCTGCTCGCATTCACTCCGGATACGGGTCCATTCCCCCTCGAGGTACTGGCATCCCACGGAGACCTGAAGTCCGGGGAAGACCAGGACCGACCACCGCACCACCGAGTAGTCGTCGGGAACTTCGGTGTACGCCACGACCTTGCGGTCGGCGAAGGTCGTGTCGGTGTCGAGGTCGCGGATGACAGGTGCACGTTCGGCGGCCCGCTCCGCCAACGCGGAGGCGACCGAGCGCTCGTCGATCCCGTCGGGAAGATCGCGGTACACGACCAGGATCCGGCGATCGGTTCCGCCGACCGGTATCAGTTCCGCGCGCCCCTCGGGCACGGTCGCGGGGTCGCGGACGCGCCAGCCCTCCGGCAGGTCGAGGTGCAGCGGACCGGCGTCGATCCGCGTCGACGGGGAGGGACCGGCGTCGGCGGCCGACTCGGGCTCACGAGCGTCGGTCGGCGGCTCCTCTGCAGCAACGACTTCCGGCGGAGCCGGGACCTCCGCGTCTCCACCTTCTCCGGTGAGAAGCGGCCACAGGAAGATCGCAGCGGCGAGCAGGAACGGAATCACCGCCCCGGCGACGACCAGCGCGGGCACCGTGCCGGCCCGCCCGCCACGAGGGGGATCCGGGCGTGCGCGCACCTCGCTGAGCCACGGCAGTGTCCTGTCGGGTCCGTCGGTCGTCGGAGCGATGGCCGGGGCTCTCGCGGTCCCTCCGGTTCCGGCCGGCGGCGCCGGAGGGCCGGTCACGGCGCTGAGCATCTCCGAGGCCGCGACGGGCAGGACCCGCCGACCCGAATCCACGAGATCAACTGCGAGAGAGAAGGATTCGACACCGGACGGTTCGCCCGGGCCGCCGGTCACCACCACGACCTCCGGCCCAGCCCCGCCGCACACCGAGGTCAGCAGGTTCTCGAGTCGCATCGCGGCGTCCGGGGAGTGCACCGACAGACCCGGATCGCGTGCGAGTCGTTCGACGGTCGGCCCGTCGGGTCCCGGCGGAGCGATGCTCACGGCGGTGACTCCC
Source organism: Rhodococcus sp. 2G (assembly GCF_001886355.1). Classification (NCBI taxonomy): domain Bacteria; kingdom Bacillati; phylum Actinomycetota; class Actinomycetes; order Mycobacteriales; family Nocardiaceae; genus Rhodococcus; species Rhodococcus sp. 2G. Next base: position 2,891,601 of record NZ_CP018063.1, read on the forward strand.
CCGGCGGCGAATTCGAGCACCGCACACCGCTCGTGCGGCGCAGGATCGGCGGCGCGCGCGGCGGCCACCGCGGCCGGAAGCAGGATCGTATCGCCTGCGACCTGCCGCACGGCGGTCCGGAAGAGATCGCGGCGCCGCTCGTTCCACCAGGTCGGGTGTATCGCGCACGCCACCCCGCCGATGTCCGGTGCACCCACGGTCGCTGCGGCGTAGGAGACGAGCCCGCTCAGCAGTTCTCCGAGTTCGGTTTCCCCTTCGACCGCGGCCGCATCCACGAGTTCCGTGACATCCATGAGTCCTGCGACGCCGGCCGGCTCCGACGGTTCCTCCGCTGCCGCTCCGTAGACCCGTCGGTCGCCGAGATCCGCGGCGAGAGCGGGCACGCTGCGCGTGGTTCCGGGCCATCCGATGTGGACGGATCCGGGTGTCAGCGTGAACGCGACCGCGACGACCGTCTCGTCCCGGAGCGCCATCACACCTCCGGCGCCCACGCGGTCTGGACGAGCGCCGTGCCGTCGCGTCGTACGAGTGTGCCGCGGCCCGGCGGCACCGGCGACGGACGGACCGCGCCGACGAGCGCTCCCTCGTCGCGGCTACCGCTCATGATCAGACCCGGAGTCGACAACTCCCGCAGACGCCCGAGGATCGGTTCGTACATCGCGCGTCCGGCACCACCCGAGCGACGCGCGACCACCAGGTGCAGGCCGATGTCGCGTCCCTGCGGGAGATAGTCGAGCAACGGCAGCAGCGGATTCTGGCCAGAGGTGGCGACCATGTCGTAGTCGTCGATCACCACGAACACTTCGGGTCCGGTCCACCACGATCGATCGCGCAGCTGTTGTTGCGTCGTGCCGGGGCCCGGCAGCCGGCGCTCGAAGATGCCGGCGAGTTCGCGGACCATGGCTGCGAGGACCGTTGCCGACGCAGCGTATCCCCCGAGATGGTCGCCGCCCACGACACCGAGCAGCGTGCGGCGGTAGTCGCCGACGATGATCCTGGTCTGCGCACCGCTGCCGGCTTCGACCAGTCCGCGGCACAGCCCTCGCAGCAGATTGGTCTTGCCGCACTCCGAGTCGCCGAAGATCAGCAGGTGCGGATGGTCGGTGAAATCCACCGATACGGGCGCGAGTTCGGATTCGTCGATGCCGATCGGGACGGAGAGCCGGGCCGCCGGGGACGCGTCGGCCGGTGGCGGCCACCCTGAGGGCAGAGCTGTGAGAAGGTCGGGCCGGTCGATGCGTTCGGGCAGCATGCGCACCGGCGGCGCCGAACGCCCCGGCGTGGCAGCACGGACGGCCTCGACCGCCGCTGCGACGCCGACCGCGAGATCGGCCGGATCGGAGCTTCCGTCCACCCGCGGCAGCGCCCCCAGGATGTGCAGGCCATCGCGGTCGATACCGCGTCCCGGCCGCCCTTCCGGCACCATCGCCGCTCTCTTTCGGCCGTACTCGGAGTCGGACGGGTCGCCGAGGCGGAGTTCGAGCCGCGTACCCAGCAGGTCGCGCATGGCGGGCCTCACGTCACCCCAGCGCGGGGCGCTGAGCACCACGTGGATGCCGTAGGACAGACCCTGGGCGGCGAGGATCCCGATCGTCTGTTCCAGTGCCTCGAAGTCCTGCCGGATGCTCGGCCAACCGTCGACGACGAGAAAGACGTCGCCGAACGGATCGCCGGTGGCCGGTGCGACCGCGTCGGCGCGCATCCGCCGCAGCTGATCTATGGACTCGATGCCGTTCTCGGCGAAGGACCGTTCGCGACGACGCAGCAGCGACATCATCTCCGCGACCGTGCGGCGCACCCGGTCGGTGTCGTGCCGCCCCGCGACGGAACCGACGTGCGGCAGGCCGGCCAGACCGGACAACGTGCCACCACCGAAATCGAGACCGTAGAACTGCACCTGCTCGGCGTTGTGCGTGAGGGCCATCGACAGGACGAGGCTGCGCAGCAGTGTGGACTTCCCGGACTGCGGGCCGCCGACCACCACGACGTTGCCGGCCGACCCGGACAGGTCGACCACCAGCGGGTCGCGGCGTTGCTCGAACGGCCGGTCGACGACACCGACGACGGTGCGCAAGGTTGCGTGACGCGGCACGTCGCCGGTGAGCACCGACCTGGGCAGCAGCATGTCGAGCGACGGGGAGTCGTCGAGCGGAGGAAGCCACACCTCGTGCGCCGGTGTTCCGTGCCCCCGCATCCGGTCGACGACCACCTCGAGCACGCTCCGGCCGTCACCCGCGGGAAGAACCGGGAGCGGCTCCGTGACCGGGGCGGGCGGACCGGCGTCGACCGGCACCGCCCGCGCGGTGAAGAGCCGGGGCCGGGACGTGCCGGCCGGCACCGCCGATCGGGTGCGCCGGGTAGGGCGGCCGGGCTCGTACGGCCCCGAGACGTACGCCGCGGAGAACCGCTGGATGTCGGCGGAATCGGTCCGCAGATATCCGGCGCCGGGTGTCGACGGCAGGTGGTAGGCGTCGGGAACGCCGAGAACGCTCCGCGATTCGTTTGCGGAGAAGGTCTTCAGGCCGATGCGGTACGACAAGTGGCTGTCGAGACCGCGGAGGCGACCCTCGTCGAGTCGTTGGCTGGCGAGCAGCAGGTGCATGTGCAGCGACCGGCCCAGGCGTCCGATCGCCGCGAAGAGGTCGGCGAATTCGGGCTGTTGAGAGAGCAGTTCGGAGAACTCGTCGACCACGATGAACAGCGCGGGCAGCGGGTCGAGCGGTGCACCTGCCGCCCTGGCCTTCTCGTAGTCGCCGACGTTGGCGAAGTTGCCTGCGGTCCGGAGCAGTTCCTGGCGGCGGTTCATCTCGCCTTCGAGGGCGTCCTTCATGCGGTCGACCATCGCGATCTCGTCGGCGAGGTTGGTGATCACCGCCGCGACGTGCGAGATCCGGTCCAGACCGAGGAAGGTCGCGCCGCCCTTGAAGTCCACGAGGACCAGGTTGAGTGCCTCCGGCGGGTGCGTCGCCACGAGACCGAGGACCAGCGTCCGCAGGAACTCGCTCTTTCCCGATCCGGTTGCGCCGATGCACAGTCCGTGCGGTCCCATCCCGTTCTCGGCGGCCTCCTTGAGGTCGAGTTCGACGGGCGCACCGTCGATGCCGACACCGATCGGTACCCGCAGGCGGTCGCGCCCGCGGCGTGGCACCCATACCTGCGCGGGGTCGAAGCGGGCCACGTCCCCGAGGCCCAGCAGCTCCTGCCAGCTCGACGGCCGGTCGTCGCCGGCGCTCTCGTCCACCGCTCCGCTCGTCACCCGGTACGGCGCGAGCAGTCTGGCCAACGTCTGTGCCTGCGGAGTCCCGATGCCGTCGGCATCGGCGAAGATGTCGACGTCGGTGCCGGTGGCGACCCCGACCCGTCCTTCCTCGACCACCAGGCGCAGGCCGCGCGTCGCGCTGAGCCGCGTGGCGTAACCGGAGAGGTCGAGCACGGTCACTGCGTCGAGACCGTCGTCGAGCACCCCCGAACCCGATCCCGTGACCCCGCCGTCGACGACCACGACGAGGTGCACGGCACCCTCGGTGGCCGGGGCGTTCCGGACGAATCTGCTGCGACCGGCGAGGACCGCCGCGAGATCGGTCTCGAGTTCGAACAGCGAACCGAACACCGTGCGTGCACTGCCCGCACCGTCGCGCAGGACCGGGTTCTGCGCATGCGGCAGCCACTTGATCCATTCCCATTCCGCAGCGGTGTCGGGCCCGCACACGACGGCGACCTGCAGTGTGTCGGGACCGTGGAAGGTGCACGCCTGCGCGAGCATCCCCCGAGCGAGCGAGCGCGCCGCGCTGCGATCGCCCTCGAGGCCGATCGCCGCGAAACCCCGCAGCGACACAGCCGTGGGCAGCGCCTGCACCACCGAGTGCGCGCGCACGAACCTGCGCAGCGACAGGGCGGCGACGGGTTCGAGATCCTCGACCGGCCCGGTGTCCGGAGGCACGAGTCGGGTCGCGAGTCGCTGCCCGCCGCGCCCCACCCTGAGGTGACCGAAGTCGGGATCGGTGCTGCGCCGCTCCCACATCCGGACGGTGCCGGCGAGGGTCCACAGCAGGGCCGGGTCGGGATGCGACCATTCGAGCGCCCGACGTTGTTCGTGCGCCGTCTCGGTGACCTCGCGCCGGAGCTGGTCGAGATAGCGCAGATAGTCCTTGCGGTCCTCGTTCGCCTCGGCGGTCTTCGTTCCCCCGCTGCGACCACCGTTGGCGAGCATGCCCACCAGGGACACGACCATCATGAGCGGGAAGATCATCGCCATGGGGCTGCGTGCGGCGCCGGTGGTGAACATCAGCGCGACCATCCCGATCATCGCCGCGACCATCACGAGCGGGAGCAGTCTGGTCACCAGATTGCCGGGCGTGGCCCGGGGAATGTCCGGTGGCGGTTGGACACTCACCTCGCCGCTGGGAGCGCGCGGTGCCTCCCGCCGTGCTCTGCGTACGAAACGCACGGTACTCACGTTCGTCACCCCCCGGAACGCCGTCGGCCGCCCCCTACGGCCCCACGGTCGTGGAAGACTAACCCATGGCTGCGACCTTCCGTGCTCCTGTTCGCCCCTCGGCCCCTCGACGGACAACTCGGGCACGACACCGGTCGGGACGATGTCGTATGGTCTGCGTCGTTCGGACTGCAGTGACGGGGGGAACCGAGGCCGATGACATCTGTGCGTGCGCGATCCGAGACCCCGGGGCAGGTGGGCGCCCCGGATCTGTGCCGGATCACCGTGCTCGCCCGCCACACCGAGGTCGATCTCGCACTGCCCCTCGACGTTCCGGTGGCGCTGCTGCTCCCGGGGATCGTGAATCTCGTCGCCGGCCACCGGCCCGACAACGACTTCGACGCGACACCCGAACGCACGGAACCCGACGGCTGGGCGCTCGCCCGGATCGGTCGGGCCCCGCTGTCCGGTGCGCTGAGTCTCGACGAGCACGGCGTCCGCGACGGGGAGATCCTCGTCCTGGAGGACGCCGGATCCCCCGCTCCTCCACCGTTGTTCGACGACGTCATGTACAGCGTCGCGGCCTCGGACCGGACCACGACGCCGTGGGGTGCGGGCCCGTCGGGTCTCATCGCGGCCGTCCTGGGTCCGGTCGCCCTCGCCGCGGGCTGCGTACCGTTGCTGTTCCTGCCCGACGGCGCGAGCCGTCTCGCCCTCGGAGCCGTGTGCGCCGCGCTGCCTCTCCTGGTGCTGCTCGCCGCAGGCATCCTCGCCCGGCTCCACGACGATCGACGGACCGCGACCGCGCTGCTGTGGTGCGCCTTCCCGCTCGCAGCGACGGCCGGGGCGCTGCTCGTTCCCGGCGAATCGCCGGCGCCGCGTCTCGTCCTCGCCGCGGCACTGACCGGTGCCGTCGCAGTGCTCGCCGTGCGTGCCACCCGCATCGGCCTCGCACCGTGCACGGCGGTCGCCGCGACCGCCGCGGGCGTCGTCGTGACGGCCACCCTCGCATCGACCACCGAACTCGAGGCGCGCGCCCTCGGAGCCGGAACGGTGGTGGTGGCGCTGCTGCTCGCCGGCACGGCACCACGCCTCGCGGCGATGCTCGCGAAACTCCCCATCCCCCCGGTCCCTGCTCCGGGCGCTCCGCTCGAACCGGAGACCCCCGATCGCAGCGTGTCCGGGTTGCCGTCACAGGCGGAGCTCGAGCACCGTGCGAATCGGGCACGGAGCGCGCTCACCGGAATCGTCCACGCCGTCGTCCTACTCACGGCGGGCGGAGCGTGGTGCGCCGCGTTCCCGTTGGACGGAGACGTGTCCGTGCCCGCGGTAGCACTGGCCGTGGCGTCGGCCGTGGTCCTGGTCTTCCGAGGCCGCACCTACACCGCGACCGCGCAGGCGGCTCCCCTCGTGGCCGGTGGCGCGGTACTGCTGCTCGGGCTGCTCGTCGGTGCGGCAGCGAGCGGAGCGTTGCCGCCGTGGGCGGTGTTCGCATCCGCTACGGGTCTCGCGTGTGCCGGTTTCCTCTTCGGTGTGGTCGCGCCGCGACGGACGTTCACCCCGGTACAACGCCGGATCGCCGAGATCGCGGAGTACGCGACCATCGCCACCGTCGTGCCGTTGGCCTGCTGGGTCGCCGGTGTGTACGCAGCGATCCGCGGACTGTGACGGTGCGGCTGTCACACCGGTTCGCGGTCCTGGCCCTCGCCGCCCTGATAGCGACCACCACTCCGGGTCTCGCGACCGCCGCGCCCCCGGTACCCGATCCGGCGCAACTGCCCGCCGGCGCGACGCCTGCGCCTCCCGAGGCCACCGAGATGCGGGTGCTGTGCGCAGAACTGCCGGATGCTCCCGACGGACCGCAGATCCCTCGGGCACAACGCATCCTCGACTTCGCGTCCGTGTGGCCGATCACCCGGGGAGCGGGGCAGGTGGTCGCCGTCATCGACACCGGGGTCCATCCTCATCCACGGTTGCCGGCCCCGAGGCCGGGTGGCGACTACGTGTCCACGGGTGACGGCACCGAGGACTGCGACGCGCACGGCACCCTCGTCGCCGGCCTGATCGCGGCGCGGCCGACACCCGGATCGGGTTTCGCCGGTGGCGCACCCGACGTGGGGATCATCGCCATCCGCCAGTCGAGCGGCCATTTCTCCGACCGCTCCCGATCGGACGACGATGCCGCGCGCAACGCCTCCGGATACGGCGACGTACGGACCCTCGCGGCGGCCGTCCGGCAGGCGGTGGATCTCGGCGCCACCGTCGTCAACATCTCCGAGGTCGCCTGCCGGACGGTCGCCGAAGGCCTCGTCGACGGTCCGCTGGGAGCGGCAGTGCAGTACGCGACGGATGTACACGACGCGGTCGTCGTCGCGGCGGCCGGCAACACCGACACCTGCCGCGAAGGCAATCCGCGCTCGGCGGATCCGGCCGATCCCGGTGCGGATCCGTGGGATTCGGTCGTCACCCTGGCATCACCGGCCTGGTACGACGAGTACGTCCTCACCGTCGGCGCGGTCGAGGACGACGGCACACCGGCCGGGTACAGTCTGCCCGGGCCGTGGGTCGACGTCGCCGCTCCCGGGAGCGGGCTCGTCTCACTCAATCCCGGCACCGACGGTCTGGCCGACCTGATCCCCGGCCCCCAGGGCGGCAGACCGGTGTCCGGGACGAGTTTCGCGGCGCCGCTCGTCGCGGCGACGGTCGCGCTGGTGCGCTCGCGGTACCCGCAGTTGTCCGCCCGAGAGGTGATGACGCGCATCGAGAGCACCGCCCACTCCCCCGCGGAAGGATGGAATCCGCAGGTGGGCCACGGGGTCGTCGACCCGCTCGCCGCCGTCACCGCGCCGCTGCCGGCCGGGCGCGCGGAGCCGATGCCGGCGGTTGCCGTCGCCGAGCCGACTCCTCCCCCGGTACCGGATCACCGGCCGCGCACCATCGCACTGATCTCGGCTGCGGCCGTGATCGCCGCGACCGCCCTCGTTCTCGTCCTCACTGCACCGGCACGACGACTCGCCCGATCACGGACCTGAATCAGTTGCCCGCCCCGACGGGGACCGCCTCCGGGTCGGCGGCGACACCGTCGTGTGCGAGCAGCGCCTGTTCCCGGCCGAGCGCGGGTCCCGGAGCGAGCAACTGCAGGATGGGCCACGGGACCCGGGCGGGTGGATCCGTGAAGCCGAGTGCCGCAGCGGCGTCCGCATCGGTGATGCCGTACCGCACGCCGGTGTCGGCGACGTAGAACAACGAACCGAGACGGTCGGTGTCCGAGGTCAGCGAGGTGGTCTGCACGTATCTGCCGCGGCCCGGCGGGATGTGGATCGCGTCGACCTGCGGTCCGGCATCGTCCGCCTGGGCCGGGACCACCGGCACGGCGTCCTTGCCGGTGGGCAGGGCCGTCCCCGCGGACAACCGCAGAGTCGAGCGGTGCCGGTCGTTCTCGCCTGTGCCGGGCTGCCAGGTGGAGCACGCCACAGGCCTCTCCCCCGGATCGACGATGCGCGGGACGACCTCGGGAAAGGTGTCGACCGGCAGTTCGTGCACGACCGGCGCGGCTGCGAGGACGTCGGGTGGGATCACCGGAATCTCGGGTGCTCCTTGCGAATCCGAGAAGTGGATGAGATGTGCGGTGGCCCGCGAGACCTCCTGCACACCGTTCTCGAGCACTACGTGGAAACTCTGCCCGTCCGGTTCGGACACCGCGACGACCGACCCGACTCGCACACCCGGGATCGACATGCCCGGGACACCTCCGGCGCCGGTGATGTGGGGTGCCGCCAGCTTCGGCGATTCCGGCACGGCGGCGAGCAGTCCGGGACTCGCGGGGCGCGCACGGGAGACGTCGATGCCCAGCAGGCGCACGAGCGACCGGTCGTTCGGGTCGATTTCGGCGCGTCTGCCCTCGTAGAGCAAGTGGTATCTGCCGTCCGCGGCCACGAGGAGCGCTTCGTCGTCGGCGAGCACCGAGCCTGCCCGGTGGTCGGGTGTGCCGGCGAGCACGGCGGTGGTCGAGGACTGCAGACCGTTCGGGTCGGCGACGTCGCACACCGTCCACGGCACCTCCTCTGCATCATGGACCAGGGAGGACGGCGCACCCGGGATCCCCACCAGCGGTCCGCGTGGTCGTGTCGTCAGTTCCTGGTCGGCTACGACCGCCGGTTCGGTGGGCGATCCGAGGATCAGCCGGGCCGACGCGAGATTCAGGACGGGATGGAAGGTCGTGCCGATCGCGACGTAGAGCGCACCGGAGTCGCGTCCGACGACGACGGAAGCATCACCGATCCGGTCCTGGGGGCGGAACAGGGCAAGGGCGGCACAGCCTCCCAGCACGACACACGCGACGACGACTCCGACGACGAACGCCCGGAACTGGGAACGCATGGGATCGTGGATCATTCGTACGTCGCCCCGCACCAACGCATGATCCATGCGTCGTGCCAGGAAACGGTATCCACTGACCTGCCATCGCGTGGTCGGTTGCGCTGCCATCGATCTCCCCCCGTACGGCACGCTCTCTGGCGCAACACAGTACAGTCCTGTCGGGCGTCCACCACAGGCGCTCCGCGCGGTCAGGGGGAAGGTCGGCACCGCGCCGGAATCATTGCCGGCCGTCGTTCGGGGGGATCGATGCAACGAACCGTCTTCGAGTCGGGGGATTCACGGGTCAGCACAGCGCCCACCGGTGCACGGATCAGCACAGCGCCCACCGGTGCACGGATCAGCACAGCAGCAGGTGATGCGAGAAGCCGTGTCGCCGTGCGGCTCGTGGGTGCCCAGTGCGTCGCCGCCCTCGTATGGACGCTGGCGGTGGTGTCGGGGGCGTCCGTGTGGGTGGCCTGCGCGATCGCCGTGCCACCGGCCGCGCTGTGCCTCGTGCGGATCGGCGGACGCGGCACAGCCGAATGGATCGCGACCGTTCTGCGCCGACGCCCGGACGACGTCTCCGTCTCGGGTGTCCTCCGCGACTTCCACGTCGGGTCGGCAGTCCCGGTGGGGGTGCTATGGGACGGCCCGTACGCGACCGTGGTTCTCGAACCGTTCTCACCGGCCGGTGCGATCACCCGACTCGGGCGCGACAGCGAGGAGACGGGGCGAACGCTCCCCCTCGACGCGATCGCCGCCTGCCTGTACCGGCACGACGTCGTCCTGGACGGGATCGATGTCGTGGTGCAGGGGCGCCGGGTTCGCGACTCGACCCCCGCGGGGCAGGCCTACGCACAGTTGCTGGGCCCGCTTCCCGCCGCGGCCGAACGCACGGTGCGGGTGGTGCTCCGACTCGACGTCACGTCCTGCGCGGCCGCTGCCGCCCGCCGGGGCGGAGGCTCCGAGGGTGCCGCCCGGACCGTCGTCGCGGCGGCGCGGCGCGTGATCCGCGCGCTCGGCGACGCCGGGTACGGTGCGCGACTGCTCACCGCGAGCGAGATCGAACAGGCCGCGCTGCGCATCTCCCACGGGGTCCCGGCGACGGAGTGGGCCCCGACGCGCCGGCACGTCGCCCTGGCCTCCGCGTTCGACTCGGGCGGCGCCTTCGACCCACGTCGGATCGACCGCCGCCACACGGCGGCGATCTGGTCGCATCCAACTTTGGCGTCGACACTGGTCCTCCGGTTGCGACCGGGTGATGACGGGTCGGTTCGGGTCGGGGCGCTGGCACGGTTCACCACGCGCGAGGCGGACGTCCCCTCGGTGGCCGGACTGTTCCCGGCGTACGGACGTCACGCCGAACTCCTCACAGCGGCATTGCCCCTCGGGGTTCCGCAACTGGAAGACCGGGTTCCCTTGCGCGAATCGCGTAGCGGGGAACTCGACGCCCTCGCTCTTCCGGCCGGTGGGTGTGGGCAGCTCATCGGATCGGACGACGCCGGTCGCGCCGTCACCGCGCGTCTCACCGGTCCCGGAGTCCGCTCGGTCCACATCGCGGGCGAGTTGTATCTCGCCCAGCAGGTGGTCTTCCGCGCCGTCGCGGTGGGGGCGCGGGTCGTCGTCCACACCGACCGGTCCGGTGCGTGGCGCGGCCTGGTCGGATCCGCGGCCGGACCCGACCGGCTGCGTCTGGCGGGCGAGTACGCGGGCGACCACGATTTCGACACGGTCGTCTACGACGGCGTCCCGCCCACCTCGTCCATGCCGCACGCGACCGCGATCCACGTGCACATCCATCCGGACGGATGGCCGCGCGAGCGCCCCACGGTGTCGTTGCTCCAACCCGGAGCGGCCGGGGACCGTGTGGTGCTCACGGCAGGCGGCGAACGCACGCCTCTCACCCTCGTGACGATCGCGGCGGAGAGCACCCATCTCGGCCGGTCGCGCATGCCGGATCCGGCGCCTCAGCCGGGATAGCGGTCGAGGGCGGTTCCGGCGCGGACGGTGCGGGCCCACCAGGCGATCTGGTCGAGCATGCGTTCCGCGCCGTCGATCGCGGCCTCGTCCGTGGTGGTGCCGTCGGCCGCGAAGGCGTGCTTGACGCGGTGGAAGCTCACCGACTGCCGCACCGGCACCATGTGGACCTCGAGGACGACCTGCCGCAACTGCTCGACCGCGCGCAATCCGCCGGACAGGCCACCGTAGGAGACGAATCCGACCGGCTTGGTGCGCCATTCGTGCTTGACGGTGTCGATGGCCGTCTTCAGCGCGGCGGGATAGCCGTGGTTGTACTCGGAGGTCACCACCACGAAGGCGTCCGCAGCACCGATGCGACCGGTGAAGGCGTCGGCGTCGGGACCGCCCGAGAGGTCGTGCGGGAGCGGGGTCTCGGCGAGATCGAGAACGCCGACGTCGAACTCGGGCCGACGCCGTGCGGTGGCCGCGAACCAGTCTGCGACGACCGGCGCGATGCGACCGGCGCGGACACTCGCGACGACGACCTCGAGGCGGATCGGATCGTTCGGTGCAGCCGTGGTCATAGGGTCGATCGTAGGTGCGGTGCGGTCGAGAGCCCGTGCGCGAGCAGCGCGGCGAGTTCCCGGTAGGCACGTGCGTCCTCGAGACCGGTCGCCTCGGCCACCTGTCGTTGCTGGATGCGGACCATGACCGAGGCGACGACGTCGGCGACGAAGGCCGCGTGGACGTCGCGCAGTTCGCCGGCCGCAACTCCCTCGGAGATGAGCTGGCGGACGCGGTCGGCGGCGAACCGGGTGTTGCGTTCGTAGACCTCGCGCGCGACCGGCGTGTGGGCGATGTCCTCCATGAACCGCGTGGAGGCGGGTTCGAGTTCGCGCCCCACGGCCTCGAGATAGGCGCCGATGCGAGCCTGGGCGTCCGCGGCCCGCGCGACGTCGGCCTCCACCCGGTCGGCGGCACCCTTGAAGAAGTGGACGGTCGCCGCGTAGACGAGCCGGTCCTTGTTCTCCGCGAGTGCGTAGAGCGTCGATTTCGAGCAGCGCAGACGCGCGGCGATGTCGTCGAGGGTCAGGTGCGCGAAGCCTTCTGCCAGGAACAACGCGACCAGATCGTCGAACAGTTGCGCCTGCCGGGCGGTGGGCCGCCGGCTACCGACTCTTGCCATACCGAGAACAGTACTGCAGTATCGTGCTCAGTACTATTTTTGGTCCCCAGTCTTCCAGGAGGAACCACCGTGCCCGTCGAGCGTCTGCTTCCCACCCGCGAGGCCTACGACCTGATCGACCTCACCCGCGACGTCGCCGACAAGGTGCTCGCCCCGCGCGTCGACGAGCACGAGCGCAAGGAGACCTTCCCCGAGGGCGTCTTCCCCGCACTCGGCGCCGCAGGGCTGCTGAGCCTGCCGTACCCCGAGGAGTTCGGCGGCGGCGACCAACCCTACGAGGTCTACCTGCAGGTCCTCGAGGAACTCGGCGCCCGCTGGGCTGCCGTGGCGGTTGCGGTGAGCGTGCACGGACTGTCGTGCTTCGCGCTCGCCACCCACGGCACCGACGAGCAGAAGAACAAGTGGCTCCCGGAGATGCTGGGCGGCAACACCATCGGCGCGTACAGCCTCTCCGAGCCGCAGGCCGGATCCGACGCCGCGGCCCTCGCGTGCCGTGCGAAGCCCGTCGACGGCGGCTACCGCATCACCGGCTCGAAGGCGTGGATCACCAACGGCGGCAAGGCCGACTTCTACACCCTGTTCGCCCGCACGGCCGACACCGGCAGCAAGGGCATCTCGTGCTTCCTCGTGCCCGCCGGCACCGAGGGCCTGTCCTTCGGCAAGCCCGAGGAGAAGATGGGCCTGCACGCCATCCCCACCACCTCCGCCCACTACGACGACGCCTTCGTCCCGGCCGAGCGCCGGATCGGCGCCGAGGGACAGGGACTGCCGATCGCGTTCAGCGCACTGGATTCCGGACGCCTGGGGATCGCCGCCGTCGCGACGGGTCTGGCCCAGGCCGCCCTCGACGAGGCGACGGCCTACGCCAAGGAACGGCAGGCCTTCGGCAAGCGCATCATCGACCACCAGGGCCTCGGCTTCGTTCTCGCCGACATGGCCGCCGCCGTCGACTCGGCCCGCGCCACCTATCTCGACGCTGCCCGGCGCAAGGACGCCGGCCTGCCCTACTCGCGGCAGGCGTCGGTGGCCAAGCTCGTCGCGACGGATGCCGCCATGAAGGTCACGACCGACGCTGTGCAGGTCCTCGGTGGATACGGCTACACCCGCGACTTCCCGGTCGAGCGCTTCATGCGCGACGCGAAGATCACGCAGATCTTCGAGGGCACCAATCAGATTCAGCGACTCGTGATCGCGCGGTCCCTCGCGGGGTGAACGATCGCAAGCCGGAAGCGACAGGGGTTTTCGCGGCGAAAGATCGCTAGAGTGCCTTCATGCCGGACGCCCTGGAGCGGCTCACTCCACAGCAACGCCACCTGCTGACGCAGCGGTTCGGCCGCATCGTCGTGGTCTCCGACATGAGTTGGGGGCTGGTGTCGACCACTGTCCTCGAGGTCGACACCGACGACGGGCTGCTGGTCGTGAAGGCGGGCGGAACTCCGGATCGGCACATCGGCCGCGAGATCAGCGCGCACGAGCGGTGGACCGCTCCGTGGGTACGGTGCGGTCGGGCCGCCCGCATGGTGTTCGCCGACCGCGCGACGAAACTCGTCGTGACGGAATACCTTCCGGGGCGGCTCGTCCTGGGCACCGCCGCGTCGTCCCGTCTCGACGTCTACGAACAGGCCGGCGCGCTGCTCGCCCAGTTCCATCGCCAGGAGCATGTGGTGGACGAGGGGTACGAGCGATCGGCGAACACGAAGACGCTGCGGTGGCTCGCGGCGCCGCACCGTATCGGTCCCGACGTCGCCGGCCGATTGCGCTCGATGGTCGAGGGGTGGCCGACACCGACGGCCACCCTGGTGCCCACCCACGGCGACTGGCAGAGCCGCAACTGGCTCGCCGACGACATCGGTGTGGTGAAGGTGATCGACTTCGGGCGTGCCGCGATGCGCCCGGCGGGTGAGGACTTCGAGCGGCTCGCGGTACGCGAGTTCCTCCGGGTCCCCGGTGCCGAGCATGCCTTCCTGCGTGGCTACGGCGAGGATCCCCGTGAGGAGGACGCCTGGTTCCGCCGACGTGTCCGCGCGGCGGTCGCGGTCGCGGTGTGGGCCTTCCATGTGGGCGACGACTGCTACGAGGCCGAGGGCCACCGCATGATCGCCGAGGCGCTCGGCCGCTTCCCGGTTCGCTCGATGCGCTCATCAGCAACGTCCTCGAGGTCCTGGACTGGCTGATCCGACGAGCATGTGAGAACGCCCGAGGGGGTGAGGTCGCGGACCTCACCCCCCCGGGTGTCTTTTCGAGCGCAGCGCTCTCGGCTCAGGCGCCGATGGCCTCGCCGAGCACGGGCCACGACTCGTGCAGGGCCTCCTGCCAGTAGCCCCAGGTGTGGGTACCGTCGGGCCGGACCGAGTAGGTCGCCTCGACCCCGGCTGCGTCCAGCGCACCGCGCAGTCGCGTCGTGCAATCGTTCACGCCGGCCTCGATGAGCCCGAGCAGAGCCACATCGGGAAGGACGGCGACACCGTCCTGCTCCCATGCCTTCAATTCGTACGGACCCGGGACACCGCTGCTCGTGGAGACGTACACGGCCTTGCCGCGCAGCTTCTCGGCGTTGAGCACGACGTCCTGTTCGGTCCAGTGCTCACCGGCGACCGGTCCCCACATGTTCTCGACCTCGCCCCCGCCGAACGCGACGACGATCTCCGCATAGCGCGAACCGATATCCGACGCGGTCTCGGCGCATCCACTGTACGAACCCACCGCCTGGTAGAGATCGGGCGCCTGCTGGGCGAGCGCCAGCGCCGACGTCGCCGACATCGACACACCGGCGATCGCGTTGCGGCCGCTCGCGCCGAGCGTCTCGTCGACCACCGACGGGATCTCCTCGGTGAGGAAGGTCGTCCACTTGTTGCGTCCGAGAACGTGATCGTCCTCGAGCCAGTCGGTGTAGTAGCTGAACGCGCCACCGACCGGAGTGACGACGTTGACGTTCTTGTCGCCGAAGAACTCCACGATGTCGGTCTGCTCGCGCCAGGTCGCCCGGTCCAGTCCCCCGCCGGCACCGTTGAGCAGGTAGAAGACCGGTCGCGGCGCGCTCGTGTCGGCCGGTCGCAGCACCTGCAGCTCGATGGTGCGTTCCATCGACGGCGAGTACACGAACAGCGACCAATCGCGGTCGGTGTGCTTCTCGATGCGTTCGACAGTCGCGCTCTGCGACCGGGTCTCGCCGGTCGCGGCGGCCGGGAGATCCTCGGCGTGGGCGACCGCGGCACCGGACAGGACCAGCGACGAGACGGCGAGCGCCCCGATCGTCCCCATCAACGCAAACCGTCGTGCGCGCACATTCGTTCCCTTCATCCGCAACAGCCGGGCGTGATGGGCCCGCGCATCTCCCGCGTCGCAGCGTTGCGCGCGGCGAGTTCCTCGTCAGCAGGGTAGTCGACGCGAACCAGTGACAGGCCGTGGGCCGGTGCCACCGCGACGGACGCCGCACGTTCGCGTTCGTCGAGCAGGGCCGTCATCCACTCGACGCTGCGACGCCCCTCCCCCACGGCCAGGGCCGCGCCGACGAGGCTGCGCACCATCGACCAGCAGAAGGCGTCGGCGCTGACATAGGCGGTGAGGATGTCACCTTCGCGGGTCCAGCCGTATCGCTGCAGTTCACGTACGGTCGTCGCACCCTCCCGCCGCTTGCAGAAGGCGGCGAAGTCGTGCAGGCCGAGCAGCGACTGCGACGCGCGTTGCATCGCATCGAGATCGACGGCCTTCGGCCACGCGACGGTGTCGCGGGCACGCAGCGGCTCGGCGCCGTACACCGCTGTGGTGAGGCGGTATTCGTAGTGGCGCCGGATCGCCGAAAAACGCGCGTCGAAATGTTCGGGGGCGACGGAGATCCCGGTGACCCGCACGTCGCGGGGCAGGAACCGTGCGAGACGGCGGACCCAGCGCGACGGATCGTCGGGCAGCACCGCGGTGGGGACGTCGACGTGGGCGACCTGCCCGGAAGCGTGCACGCCGGCGTCGGTGCGACCGGCGACGGTGAGCAGCACGGGGGTGCGGACGATCGCGGAGAGCTTTTCCTCGATCTCCCCGCACACCGTGCGACGTCCGGGCTGCCGTGCCCAGCCGGAGAAGTCGGTGCCGTCGTACGCGATGTCGAGTCGCAGACGGGTTGTCTCGTGAGAAGCCACGAGCCCGCCGCCCTCGGAAGGGTCGGCGGGCTCGTGAGCTTCAGCAGATGCCGAAACCAAGTGGATTAGTCCTTCTTGGCCTCGTCCGCCTCGGGTGCGTCGGCAGCCGTGGCGTTGGTGTCCTCGACACCCTCGACGACGGCGTCGGCGTTCGCGACCTCGGCGTCGGTGGCCTCGGCCTCGACGGCCTGGACCGCGTTGTCCTCGGCGGGTGCCTGCGAGGCGGCGACGCGGCGAGCGCGGTCGGCCTCGGAGGTGACGGTCTTCTCGCGCACCAGCTCGATGATGGCCATGGGGGCGTTGTCGCCCTTGCGCGGCATCGTCTTGATGATGCGGGTGTAACCGCCGTTGCGGTCCTCGAAGGAGGGACCGATCTCCGCGAACAGCGAGTGGACGACGTCCTTGTTGCGGATGACCTTCAGCACCTCACGACGCGAGGCCAGCGTGCCGGCCTTGGCGTGCGTGACGAGCTTCTCGGCGTACGGGCGCAGGGCCTTGGCCTTGGCCTCGGTGGTGGTGATGCGGCCGTGCTCGAAGAGCGCGGTGGCCAGGTTGGCCATGAGCGCCTTCTGATGCGAGGCCGATCCGCCGAAGCGGGCGCCCTTCTTGGGCTTGGGCATGATTTTCTCCTAGTAACGGACCGTGAGCTGCTACAGCTGCTCGGTCTCGGCGTAGTCCTCGTTGCCGTCGTTGTCACCGAAGGAGCCGGCCTCGGTATCGCTCCAGGTACCGGTCGCGGCGTCGTAGCCGGCGACGGTGCTGGGGTCGAACGATGCCGGGCTGTCCTTGAGGGACAGGCCGAGCGAGTGCAGCTTGACCTTGACCTCGTCGATGGACTTCTGGCCGAAGTTGCGGATGTCGAGCAGGTCGGATTCCGTCCGTGCCACGAGCTCGCCGACGGTGTGAACACCTTCGCGCTTGAGGCAGTTGTAGGACCGGACCGTGAGGTCGAGGTCCTCGATCGGAAGTCCGAAGGAGGCGATGTGGTCGGCCTCGGCGGGCGAGGGACCGATCTCGATGCCTTCTGCTTCGACGTTCAGCTCACGAGCCAGACCGAAGAGCTCCACGAGGGTCTTGCCCGCCGAGGCGAGCGCGTCCCGCGCGCTGATCGAGTTCTTGGTCTCCACGTCGAGAATGAGCCGATCGAAGTCGGTGCGCTGCTCGACGCGGGTCGCTTCCACCTTGTACGTCACCTTGAGCACCGGCGAGTAGATCGAGTCGACCGGGATACGGCCGATCTCGGCGCCGGACGCCTTGTTCTGCACGGCAGGAACGTAGCCGCGACCGCGCTCGACGACGAGCTCGATCTCCAGCTTGCCCTTGTCGTTCAGGGTGGCGATGTGCAGATCCGGGTTGTGGATGGTGACACCGGCCGGGGGCACGATGTCGCCGGCCGTGACGGTGCCCGGCCCCTGCTTGCGGACGTACATGGTGACCGGCTCGTCCTCTTCGGAGCTCACCACGAGACCCTTGAGGTTCAGGATGATGTCGGTGACATCCTCCTTCACCCCGGGAACGGTGGTGAACTCGTGGAGAACGCCGTCGATGCGGATGCTGGTGACAGCGGCGCCCGGGATCGACGAGAGCAGGGTGCGACGAAGCGAGTTGCCGAGGGTGTACCCGAAGCCAGGCTCGAGCGGCTCGATGACGAACTTCGAGCGGTTTTCAGCGATGACCTCTTCGGTCAGTGCGGGTCGCTGAGAGATGAGCATCTGTTGCCTCCTTGTGGGCGTCCGCCATATGACGCCCTAGTGGAATGGAGCGGTGTCCTCCCGCCCGGACGGACCGGAGGACACCACGACACCGAGGTGTCTTACTTCGAGTAGTACTCGACGATCAGCTGTTCCTGCAGCGGGATGTCGATCTGCGCGCGCTCGGGGAGCTGGTGGACCAGCACTCGCAGACGCGGGCCGACGACCTGCAGCCAACCCGGAACCGGGCGCTCACCCTGGGTCTCGCGGGCGACCTGGAAGGGCAGCGTGCTCAGCGACTTCTCGCGGACATCGATGATGTCGTACTGCGAAACGCGGTAGCTGGGGATGTCGACCTTCTTGCCGTTGACCAGGAAGTGGCCGTGGCTCACCAGCTGGCGGGCCTGACGACGCGTGCGGGCGAGGCCGGCACGGTAGACGACGTTGTCCAGGCGCGACTCGAGGATGACCAGCAGAACCTCACCGGTCTTGCCGGGGCGGCTTGCGGCCTCTTCGTAGTAGCGACGGAACTGCTTCTCCATGACGCCGTACGAGAAGCGGGCCTTCTGCTTCTCCTGCAGCTGGAGCAGGTACTCGCTCTCCTTGATCCGCGCGCGGCCGTGCTGGCCGGGCGGGTAGGGGCGACGCTCGAAGGCCTGATCGCCTCCGACCAGGTCGACACGGAGACGACGCGACTTACGGGTAACGGGACCGGTATAACGAGCCATTTTTCTTTACCTTCCTTTCCCGTTAGACGCGACGCCGCTTGGGCGGACGGCAACCGTTGTGGGGCTGCGGGGTGACATCGGAGATGGTGCCGACCTCGAGGCCTGCGGCCTGGAGGGAACGGATCGCCGTCTCGCGGCCCGAGCCCGGGCCCTTGACGAAGACGTCGACCTTCTTGACACCGTGTTCCTGCGCCTTGCGGGCGGCGTTCTCGGCGGCGAGCTGTGCGGCGAACGGGGTCGACTTGCGCGAACCCTTGAAGCCGACGTGGCCGGAGGACGCCCAGGAGATCACGTTGCCCTGCGGGTCCGTGATGGACACGATGGTGTTGTTGAACGTGCTCTTGATGTGAGCGGCACCGTGCGGAACGTTCTTCTTGTCCCTGCGCCGTGCCTTCTGGGTCTTCTTCGGACCGGTGCTGCGTGACTTGGGAGGCATTACTTCTTCTTTCCTGCGACGGTGCGCTTCGGACCCTTGCGGGTGCGGGCGTTGGTCTTGGTGCGCTGTCCACGCACGGGCAGACCACGACGGTGTCGCAGGCCCTGGTAGCAGCCGATCTCGATCTTGCGGCGGATGTCCGCCTGAACCTCGCGACGGAGGTCACCCTCGACCTTGTAGCTCTCCTCGATGTACTCGCGGAGCTTGGCGAGGTCCTCGTCCGTCAGATCCTTGCTGCGCAGGTCCGGGTTGACACCCGTGGCCTCGAGGATCTCCTGGGAGCGGGTACGGCCGATGCCGTAGATGTACGTGAGTGCGATCTCCATCCGCTTTTCGCGGGGAAGATCGACACCTGCGAGACGTGCCATGTGGCATTCCTATTCGGTGTGCGGAGGTCTGCTCCCAGCCCGTCCCCTGCGTCGAAGAACTGTGTGATTCAAAAACACAGTGGGGCCCCGGCCTCCGTACCGGGGGTTGATCGCGCAGCTCCTCGACGGATCGAGGATCGTAACCACGCGACTGGTGCTGGAAGGTCTTCGTGCTTGTTGCCAAGCAGATCTTCGAGACGAAGGTGGATCTAGCCCTGACGCTGCTTGTGACGCAGGTTCTCGCAGATCACCATGACCCGACCGTTACGGCGGATCACCTTGCACTTCTCGCAGATCTTCTTGACGCTAGGCTGAACCTTCACGTAAGTCCGATCTCCTGTATGTGCGCCGCCGGACACGGCAGAGCCGGCCCGGCGACATGATTCTCCCCGACCGTGTGGCCGGGGAAGCTTCGTTACTTGTAGCGGTAGACGATGCGTCCACGCGTGAGGTCGTAGGGAGAAAGCTCCACGACAACGCGGTCCTCGGGAAGGATACGAATGTAGTGCTGACGCATCTTTCCGCTGATGTGGGCGAGAACCTTGTGCCCGTTCTCCAGCTCGATGCGGAACATCGCATTGGGCAGCGGTTCGATTACCCGGCCCTCGACCTCGATTGCCCCGTCTTTCTTAGCCATATCCTCCGCGATCCGTTGTTCGGCGTTGTGGTTGCATCGGCATCCGTTACCGTGACGCTCGGCAACTCCGGGACCGGACACGAACCGAGATTCGAAGGAATTCGACACGGGACCGATCGGAGCGCAGCGCGCACCACCGATCAATGGTACGGGAAGTTGACCGTCCAGGACAAATGAGCTCCGGCACACTCGTGCCCACGACCAGGAGGAGGACCGCACGTGCGGGCGTTGATCCAGCGGGTGACCACGGCGGCGGTGGCGGTCGACGGAGCCGAGGTGGCTCGCATCACGCCGGCCGAAGACGGTCACGGTCTGCTCGTGCTGGTCGGCGTCGCGCACGACGACGACGAGGCCAAGGCCGCGACGCTCGCCCGGAAGGTGTGGACGATGCGCATCCTCGAGGACGAGCGATCCGCCTCCGACGTCGACGCCCCGATCCTGGTGGTCAGCCAGTTCACGCTCATGGCCGACACGAGGAAGAGCAGGCGTCCGTCGTGGTCGGCCGCCGCTCCCCGCCCGATCGCCGAACCTCTCGTCGATGCGTTCGCGAACGCTCTACGAGATCTCGGCGCGACGGTGGAGACCGGGAAGTTCGGGGCCCACATGGAGGTGAGCCTCGTCAACGACGGACCGGTCACGCTCCTCGTCGACGTATGACGCCGCGGAGTACGACCGCTCGCGTCACTCCGGCCGGACGGTGAGGATACGGGGGCCGTCCTCGGTGACCGCTACCGTGTGCTCCCAGTGCGCGGCCCGGCTGCCGTCGACGGTCACCACCGTCCACTCGTCGTCGAGGACCTCGGTCTCGTAGGTACCGAGGGTGAGCATCGGCTCGACAGCGAGCACCGATCCGACGACGAGCTTCGGGCCCTTGCCCGGCTTGCCTTCGTTGGGGAGGAACGGATCCATGTGCATCTCGCGCCCGATACCGTGACCGCCGTAGCCGTCGACGATGCCGTACAAGCGGCCGTGCACCTTCTCGGCGGCATGCGTGCCTTGCTCGATCGCATGCGAGACGTCGGTCAGGCGGTTGCCCGGGAGCATCGCCGCGATACCGGCCTCGAGCGACAGACGGGTGGCCTCGCTCAGGTCGATGTCGGCCTGCGACAGCTCCCCGATCCCGAAGGTCCATGCCGAGTCGCCGTGCCAGCCGTCGAGGATCGCGCCGCAGTCGATCGACACGAGGTCGCCCTCGGCGAGCACCACCGACACCGACGGGATGCCGTGGACGACGACCTCGTTGACCGACGAACAGATCGAACCGGTGAAGCCGTGGTAGCCCAGGAAGGACGGAACGGCCCCCGCATCGCGGATGACCGATTCCGCCACCTGGTCGAGTTCCAGGGTGCTCACGCCCGGCTTGGCGGCCTCGCGCACTGCGACGAGTGCGGCACCGACCACGGCTCCCGCCGCCGCCATCGCGTCGAGTTCACCCGAGGTGCGGAACGGAACCACTGAGCGCTTGCGCCCGAAACCCATGTCGAACTACCCGTCTACTTTCCGAGTGCGGACAGAGCCCGCGAATTGATCTCCTCGACCTCACCGATCGCGTCGACCGTGATGATCGAGTCGGCGTAGTAGTCGAGCAGCGGGGCCGTCTCCTCACGGTAGACCCGGAGACGGTTGCGGATCACGTCTTCGGTGTCGTCGGCGCGACCGCGGGCGAGCATGCGCTCGACCACGACGTCCTCGTCGATGACGAAGGACAGCACGCCATCGAGCTCGACACCGAGATCCTTCAGGATGTTCTCGAGTTCCTTGGCCTGCTCCACGCTGCGCGGGAAGCCGTCGAGGAGGAAGCCGTTGGCGGCGTCGGGCTCGGCCAGACGCTCACGCACCATGTTGTTGGTGATCTCGGCGGGAACGAGCTCCCCCGCGTCGATGTACTTCTTGGCCTCGACGCCGAGCGGGGTGCCCTGCCCGATGTTCGCGCGGAAAAGATCGCCCGTCGAGATGGCGGGGACGCCGAGCTTCTCGGACAGAATCGCGGCCTGTGTGCCCTTGCCGGCACCGGGAGGACCGAGCAGTACAAGTCTCACTTGAGGAACCCTTCGTAGTTGCGCTGCATCAGTTGACTTTCGATCTGCTTGACAGTGTCCAGCGCGACACTGACGAGAATGAGAACCGCGGCGCCACCGAAGATGCTCGAGGCCGTCTGGCTGCCGGACAGGAAGAAGTTCGGCAGCGTCGCGATGAGACCGAGGTAGATCGAGCCCGGAACCGTGATGCGGTTGAGCACGAAACTGAGATATTCGGCGGTCGGGCGACCGGGGCGGATGCCCGGGATGAAGCCGCCGTATTTCTTCATCTCGTCGGCCCGCTCCTCCGGATTGAAGGTGATGGCGACGTAGAAGAAGACGAAGAACACGATCAGGGCGAAGTAGATCGCGATGTAGACCGGGTTGTTCGGATTGACCAGGTACTCGTTGATGATCCGCTGCCACCAACTCGGATCCGGGTTCGTCGTGGCACCGGTGAGCTGCGCGACGAGATTGGGCAGGTACAGCAGCGACGACGCGAAGATGACGGGGATGATGCCCGCCTGGTTGACCTTCAGCGGCAGGTAGGTCGACGAACCGCCGTACATACGACGGCCGACCATGCGCTTGGCGTACTGCACCGGGATCCGGCGCTGACCCTGCTCGATGAACACGACACCCGTGATGAGGGCCAGGGCCACGACGCAGACGATCGCGAAGACGAGGCCGCCGCGGGATTCGAGGATCATGCGACCCTCGCTCGGCAGCGCGGCCGCGATACCGGCGAAGATCAGCAGCGACATGCCGTTGCCGACACCGCGTTCGGTGATGAGCTCACCGAACCACATGACGACGGCGGCACCGGCGGTCATCACCAGCACGATGACGACCATCCCGAAGATGCTGTCGTCGGCGAGGATAGGCTCCGAGCAGCCCTGCAGCAGCTGCCCTCGGGCGGCGAGCGCGACGATGCCGGTGGCCTGCAGGACGGCGAGCGCGACAGCGAGATAACGCGTGTACTGCGTCATCTTGGCCTGGCCGGACTGGCCCTCCTTGCGCAGTTCCTCGAAGCGTGGAATGACCACGGTGAGCAGCTGGACGATGATGCTCGCGGTGATGAACGGCATGATGCCGATCGCGAAGACCGACAACTGCAGTAGCGCGCCGCCGGAGAACAGATTGATCAGCGAGTAGATGCCGGCCTGCTCGCTGCCGGCGAGCTGATCGACACAGGCCTGGACGTTGCCGTAGTCGACGCCCGGGGACGGCACGGTAGCACCGAGGCGGTACAGCGCCACGAGCCCGAGGGCGATGAGAATCTTCCGCCTCAGGTCCGGTGTCCTGAGGGCCGAGACGAAGGCGGAAAGCAAAGATCCTCCTGGCGGGCCGATCGGGGACGACGGATCGAGAGGGATCCGTCGGACGGTAGACAACTCTGAAACTCTAACAGTGGGCCCCGATGAGAGGCGTAGCCCGGTAGCCTATGTCACCGCTGCGAACGCAGCTTGGGACACCGGTGTGAACGCGCGAACGGCCGCGGTGCAGGTATCTGCACCGCGGCCGTTCGACAGCCGTGACTCACACGCGAAAGTACAGGTCAGGCCTGGACGGTCGCGCTGCCACCGGCTGCAGCGATCTTCTCCTGAGCGGAGGCCGAGAACTTGTCGGCGGTGACCTGCACGGCCACCGTCAGCTCGCCCTCGCCGAGGACCTTGACGAGCTGGTTCTTGCGAACCAGACCCTTCGCCACGAGGTCCGCGACACCGATCTGTCCACCCTCGGGGAACACGCGAGCGATGTCCCCGACGTTGACGATCTGGTACTCGGTACGGAATGCGTTCTTGAAGCCCTTGAGCTTCGGCAGACGCATGTGGATGGGCATCTGGCCACCCTCGAAGGCCGGCGACACGTTCTTGCGTGCCTTCGTGCCCTTCGTACCGCGGCCGGCGGTCTTGCCCTTCGAACCCTCACCGCGTCCGACGCGGGTCTTGTCCGTCTTCGCACCCGGAGCCGGGCGCAGGTGATGCAGCTTGATGGTCATTCTCAGACCTCCTCAACGGTGACGAGGTGACGCACCACGTTGATGAGGCCACGATTCTGCGCATTGTCCTCGCGGACGACGGACTGGCGGATCTTCCGCAGACCGAGGGTCCGGAGGCTGTCGCGCTGATTCGACTTGGCCCCGATGGTGCTCTTGATCTGGGTGATCTTCAGCTCTGCCATTACTTCACGCTCCCAGCAGCCTGTGCACGTGCGCGCAGCATGCCGGCGGGGGCAACTTCCTCGAGGGTGAGGCCACGGCGAGCCGCGACTTCCTCGGGACGCTGCAGACCCTTGAGGGCCGCAACCGTCGCGTGCACCACATTGATGGCGTTGTCGGAGCCGAGCGACTTCGACAGGATGTCGTGGACACCCGCACACTCCAGCACCGCGCGCACAGCGCCACCGGCGATGACACCGGTACCGGGGGAAGCCGGACGCAGCAGGACGACACCGGCTGCAGCCTCTCCCTGGACGGGGTGGGTGATGGTTCCGCCGATGAGCGGGACGCGGAAGAAGTTCTTGCGAGCTTCCTCGACACCCTTCTGGATGGCCGCGGGAACTTCCTTGGCCTTGCCGTAGCCGACGCCGACCAGGCCGTTGCCGTCGCCCACGATCACCAGAGCGGTGAAGCTGAAGCGACGACCGCCCTTGACGACCTTCGACACACGGTTGATCGAGACGACACGCTCGATGTAGTTCGACTTCTCGGCAGCGTTGCCGCCGCGCGAGTCGCGGTCGCGGCGGTCGCGACCGCCACGGTTGTCACCGCTGTTGGGGTTCTGTCCGGCGGGGCCGTTGCCGCCGTCACGCCGCTGACGTCCCGGCATCAGGCGTTCCTTCCGTTCGAGAAAATGGTCATCAGAACTTCAACCCGCTTTCGCGAGCCGCGTCCGCGAGGGCCGCGATGCGTCCGCTGTAGGTGTGGCCACCGCGGTCGAAGACCACGGCTTCCACGCCGGCAGCCTTCGCGCGCTCGGCGATCAGCTGACCGACCTTCGCGCCGCGAGCCTTCTTGTCGCCCTCGAGAGCGCGCACATCGGGTTCGATGGACGACGCTGCGGCGAGAGTGGTGCCCGTCAGGTCGTCGACCAGCTGCACGTGCAGGTGGCGCGAGGACCGGTTGACGACGAGGCGGGGACGCTCGGCGGTGCCGGAGATCTTCTTGCGGAGGCGGAAGTGACGACGCGTCTTCGAAAGGCGACGCGTGGTGGAGGCGTCCTTGCCGCGCGGGATGCGCTTGGCCTTCTGGTTCTCGGTCTGGCTCATGATCACTTACCCGTCTTTCCGACCTTGCGACGGACCTGTTCACCCTCGTAGCGGATGCCCTTGCCCTTGTAGGGGTCGGACTTGCGCAGCCGGCGGATGTTGGCCGCGATCTGGCCGACCTTCTGCTTGTCGATGCCCGAGATCGAGAAGCGCGTGGGGTTCTCGACGGCGAACGTGATGCCCTCGGGCGCCTCGATCAGCACGGGGTGGCTGTAGCCGAGCGAGAACTCGAGGTCCTTGCCCTTGAGGGCCACGCGGTAGCCGACGCCGTGGATCTCCATCTTGGTGGTGTAACCCTCGGTGACACCGACGATGAGGTTCTGCACGAGCGTCCGCGACAGGCCGTGCAGCGCGCGGCTGCGACGCTCGTCGTTCGGGCGCGTGACGTTGATTGCCCCGTCCTCGCCCTTGGCGACGGCGATCGGCTCGGCGATCGTCAGGGACAGGTTGCCCTTGGGGCCCTTGACTGCAACATCCTGGCCGTCGATGGTGATCTCGACGCCCGAAGGAACTGCAACGGGGAGTTTTCCGATTCGCGACATTGTGGTGGCCTCCCTTTACCAGACGTAGGCGAGGACTTCCCCGCCCACTCCCTGCTTGGCCGCCTGGCGATCGGTGAGCAGGCCGGAGGACGTGGAGATGATCGCCACGCCGAGGCCGCCCAGGACCTTGGGCAGGTTGGTGGATTTCGCGTACACGCGCAGGCCGGGCTTCGACACGCGGCGCACGCCGGCAAGGCTGCGCTCACGGGAAGGTCCGTACTTGAGGTCGACGATGAGGGTCTTGCCCACCTCGGCGTCCTCGGTGCGGTAGTCGGAGATGTAGCCCTCGCGCTTGAGGATCTCGGCGATGTTCACCTTGATCTTCGAGGACGGGAGCTTGACCTCGTCGTGGTACGCCGTGTTGGCGTTACGCAGACGCGTCAAGAAGTCTGCGATGGGGTCGGTCATGGTCATGGCTGACCTGTTCACCTTTCTCGATGCGGTTCCCATGCAACGCCGGAACATGCCGGCCGTGGGCCTACGTCGAAACTCGGTTTCGATAGCGGATTCGTCGACGGATCGGCGACGAACCCATGACAGCGTGACAGTGGGCGGAGAACTTCTCGGTCCTCCGCCCACCGCTCACGTCACCAGGAGCTCTTGTGAACTCCCGGAAGTTCTCCGCGGTGTGCCATCTCGCGAAGGCAGATGCGGCAGAGTCCGAACTTGCGGAAGACCGAGTGCGGGCGCCCGCAGCGCTGGCAGCGGGTGTAGGCGCGCACCGCGAACTTCGGCTTCTTGTTGGCCTTGTTGACCAGTGCCTTCTTAGCCATGGGCTCAGTTCTCCTTGAACGGGAAGCCGAGGTGCTTGAGCAGGGCACGGCCTTCTTCGTTGTTGGTAGCGGTGGTCACGACAGTGATGTCCATGCCGCGCGGGCGATCGATCTTGTCCACGTCGATCTCGTGGAACATCGACTGCTCGTTCAGGCCGAACGTGTAGTTGCCGTTGCCGTCGAACTGGTTGCCGTTGAGGCCGCGGAAGTCCCGGATACGGGGAAGCGCAATGGACACGAGACGGTCCAGGAACTCCCACATGCGGTCGCCGCGCAGCGTGACGCGCGCACCGATCGGCATGCCCTCGCGCAGCTTGAACTGTGCGATGGACTTGCGGGCCTTACGGATCTCCGGCTTCTGACCGGTGATGAGCGCGAGGTCGTTGACGGCTCCGTTGATGAGCTTCGCGTCGCGGGCGGCGTCGCCGACACCCATGTTGACGACGACCTTCACGACGCCGGGGATCTGCATGACGTTCGCGTAGTCGAACTCCGCGTTCAGCGCGTCCTTGATCTCGGCGCGGTAGCGGGCCTTCAGGCGCGGCTGGGTCTTGTTCTCGGTGGAAGTCATGTCAGAGGTCCTTCCCGTTCTTCCGGGAAATCCGAACGCGCTTGCCGGTTTCCTCATCGGTGCGGTAGCCCACGCGGGTGGGGTTTCCGTCCGAGTCGACGACCGCAACGTTGGAAACGTGGATCGGGGCCTCCTGCGTCACGATGCCGCCGGAGGAGGCGCCACGCTCGTTCGCAGAGACGGCGGTGTGCTTCTTGATACGGTTCACGCCCTCGACGAGGACCTTGCCGGTCGCCGGGTAGGCCGCGATGACCTTGCCCTTGGCGCCCTTGTCCTTGCCCGAGATGACGAGCACGGTGTCACCCTTGTGCACCTTCATCACAGCACCTCCGGAGCGAGCGAGACGATCTTCATGAACCGCTTGTCGCGGAGCTCGCGACCGACGGGTCCGAAGATGCGGGTGCCGCGAGGATCGTTGTCGCCCTTGATGATGACGGCAGCGTTCTCGTCGAACTTGATGTAGGAACCGTCCGGACGGCGGCGCTCCTTGGCGGTGCGCACGATCACGGCCTTGACGACATCGCCACGCTTGACGTTGCCGCCGGGGATCGCGTCCTTGACGGTGGCGACGATGACGTCACCGATTCCGGCGTAGCGACGGGACGAGCCACCGAGAACGCGGATGCAGAGGATCTCCTTGGCACCCGTGTTGTCGGCGACGCGCAGTCGCGACTCCTGCTGGATCACTTACTTCTCCTTGACCTGGATTGGTGTGTACGTCAGATTTCCGACCTGGACGTACGCGGTCGTCGGTTGCCTGCGGCGCACGCGCGAATCACACACGGGTCCCGTAAGCAACCCGTCCAGAGTAGGCCATATACCGTACGCAGGGCAAATTCGCGAATTGTGATGTCACTCCCCACCCCGGAACCGGGCGTGTCGCAGCGACGTCCACCGCTCCCCCACGCGAGGGCTGCACCTACTACCCGACGCACAGCACCCCACCGCCCGCGGTGCGGGTGGTGGGGTGCTGCATGTTCTCGGTCCTGTCGAGGACGAGGAGGCCTTACTTGGCCTTCTCGAGCACCTCGACCAGACGCCAGCGCTTCGACGCGGACAGCGGACGGGTCTCCATCAGCTGCACGCGGTCGCCGATGCCGGCCAGACCGTTCTCGTCGTGCGCCTTCACCTTGGTCGTACGGCGGATGATCTTGCCGTACAGCGGGTGCTTCACCCGGTCCTCGAGCTCGACGACGATGGTCTTCTCCATCTTGTCCGAGACGACGTAACCGATGCGGACCTTACGGCTCGCGCGCTGTTCCTGGTTGCTCACTGCCTTTTCCTCACTCATGCCACGTCACCCGCATTCGGGCCGGTGGCCAGTCCGAGCTCGCGCTCGCGCAGCACCGTGTAGATACGGGCGATCTCGTTGCGCACCACGCGGAGCCGACGGTTGTTGTCCAGCTGGCCGGTGGCCATCTGGAAGCGGAGGTTGAACAGCTCTTCCTTGGCTTCGCGGAGCTTGTCGGTCAGCTCTTCGTCGCTCAGCTCGCGGAGTTCCGCGGCGGGGGTACCGGTAGCCATCAGAACTGCTCCTCCCTCGTCACGATGCGGCACTTGCAGGGGAGCTTGTGCATCGCGCGACGCAGAGCCTCGCGCGCAATCTCCTCGTTGGGGTAGCTCATCTCGAACAGCACGCGACCGGGCTTGACGTTCGCGACCCACCACTCCGGCGAACCCTTACCGGAACCCATGCGGGTCTCGGCAGGCTTCTTGGTGAGGGGGCGATCCGGGAAGATGTTGATCCAGATCTTGCCGCCACGCTTGATGTGCCGGGTCATGGCGATACGAGCGGACTCGATCTGCCGATTGGTGATGTAGGCCGGCTCGAGAGCCTGGATGCCGTAGTCACCGAAGGCCACCTGGGTTCCGCCCTTGGCGGCACCCGTACGGCTCGGATGGTGCTGCTTGCGGTGTTTGACCCGCCGGGGGATCAACATTGCGTCAGCCCTCCTTGTTCTCGGTCGAGGCAGGAGCGTCGCTCGATGCGGCGCGGCCGGCCTCGGTGCTCGTCGCGGTGGTGCCCGACGCGCCGGAACGACGCGGGCGGCTCGGACGCTCACGACGCGGCCGGTCGGCGGGAGCAGCTGCAGCAGCAGCGAGCTCACGACGGCCACCAACGATGTCGCCCTTGTAGATCCAGACCTTCACGCCGATGCGGCCGAAGGTGGTCCGTGCCTCGTAGAGGCCGTAATCGATGTCCGCGCGCAGCGTGTGCAGCGGGACGCGACCTTCGCGGTAGAACTCCGAACGCGACATCTCGGCGCCACCGAGGCGGCCCGAGCACTGCACGCGGATGCCCTTGACGTTCGGCTGACGCATGGCCGACTGGATGGCCTTGCGCATCGCACGACGGAAGGCGACACGGTTCGAGAGCTGCTCGGCGACGCCCTGCGCCACGAGCTGAGCCTCGGACTCCGAGTTCTTGACCTCGAGGATGTTCAGCTGAACCTGCTTACCGGTCAGCTTCTCGAGCTCGGCGCGGATGCGATCGGCCTCGGCGCCGCGGCGTCCGATGACGATCCCGGGACGAGCGGTGTGGATGTCCACACGCACACGGTCGCGGGTGCGCTCGATCTCGACCTTCGCGATGCCGGCGCGCTCGAGGCCGGAGGCCAGGAACTTGCGGATCGCGACATCTTCCTTGACGTAGTCCGCGTACTGCTTGTCCGCGTACCAACGAGACTTCCAGTCGGTGGTGACGCCCAGACGGAAGCCGTGCGGGTTGATCTTCTGGCCCACTACTGAGCTCCCTTCCGGCGGTTACGAGTCGAGGCCGACCCGACGCTTTCCACGATCACGGTGATGTGGCTCGACCGCTTGCGGATGCGGAACGCACGGCCCTGGGCACGCGGCTGGAACCGCTTCAGGGTCGCACCCTCGTCCACGTACGCAGTCGCGACGACGAGCGTGCTGGGGTCGAGGTTGTAGTTGTTCTGCGCGTTCGCAGCGGCCGACGCGATCACCTTGGCGACCGGCTCGGCCGCGGCCTGCGGCGCGAACTTGAGGATGGCCAGGGCCTCCTCGACGGACTTACCGCGAACGATGTCGACGACGCGGCGCGCCTTCATCGGGGTCACGCGCACGTGGCGCGCAACAGCCCGAGCGCTGTTGGTGGTGGTTTCAGTGCTCATCGACGCTTGCTCTTCCGGTCGTCCTTGATGTGGCCCTTGAACGTACGGGTCGGCGCGAACTCACCGAGCTTGTGACCGACCATGGACTCCGAGACGAACACCGGCACGTGCTTGCGTCCATCGTGGACAGCGAACGTATGACCGATGAAGTCGGGCAGAATCGTGGAACGGCGCGACCAGGTCTTGATGACCTGCTTGGTGCCCTTCTCGTTCTGCGTGTCCACCTTCGCCAGGAGGTGGTCGTCGACGAACGGGCCCTTCTTGAGGCTGCGTGGCATTCTCTAACTCCCTCCTTGACTAGCGCTTCTTGCCGGTACGGCGACGACGGACGATGAGCTTGTCGGACGCCTTGTTCTTGCGGGTGCGGCCCTCGGGCTTGCCCCACGGGCTGACCGGGTGGCGACCACCCGAGGTCTTGCCCTCGCCACCACCGTGCGGGTGGTCGACCGGGTTCATCACGACACCACGGACGGTCGGGCGCTTGCCCTTCCAGCGCATACGGCCGGCCTTGCCCCAGTTGATGTTCGACTGCTCGGCGTTACCGACCTCGCCGACGGTGGCGCGGCAGCGCACGTCGACGCGACGGATCTCGCCGGAGGGCATACGCAGCGTGGCGTAGGTGCCTTCCTTACCGAGGAGCTGGATGCTCGCACCGGCGGAGCGGGCCATCTTGGCGCCGCCACCCGGACGCAGCTCGACCGCGTGGATGGTCGTACCCGTCGGGATGTTGCGCAGCGGCAGGTTGTTGCCGGGCTTGATGTCGGCGTTGGGGCCCGACTCGACGGGAGCACCCTGCACGAGGCCCTTGGGGGCGATGATGTAGCGCTTCTCGCCGTCCACGTAGTGGAGCAGCGCGATGCGCGCGGTGCGGTTGGGGTCGTACTCGATGTGAGCGACCTTGGCCGGCACGCCGTCCTTGTCGTTGCGACGGAAATCGATCAGGCGGTAGGCGCGCTTGTGTCCGCCACCCTTGTGACGGGTGGTGATGCGGCCGTGCGCGTTACGTCCACCGCGACCGTGCAGCGGGCGCACCAGCGACTTCTCGGGCGTCGACCGAGTGATCTCGGCGAAGTCCGCCACGCTGGCGCCACGACGGCCCGGCGTAGTCGGCTTGTACTTACGGATTGCCATGAGTCTTCTCGTCCTCTATCTCTCGAGAGTTCCGATCGCTAGGCGACCGGGCCTCCGAAGATCTCGATGGGCTTGCTGTCGGCCGTGAGGGTCACGAGCGCGCGCTTGGTGTTCTTGCGCTTGCCGTAACCGAACCGGGTCCGCTTGCGCTTGCCCTGACGGTTGGCGGTGTTGACGCTGCTCACCTTGACGCCGAAGACCTTCTCGACGGCAATCTTGATCTGCGTCTTGTTCGAGTCCGGGTGGACCAGGAAGGTGTAGGTGCCCTCTTCCATCAGCCCGTAGGACTTCTCGGAGACGACGGGAGCCAGCAGGATGTCGCGAGGATCGGCGATCGTGCTCACTTGCTCTCCTCCTTCACTTCCTGGCCGGACTCGGCCGGCCCGTGGATGAACGTGTTGAGCGCCTCGACGCTGAACACGACGTCATCGCTGTAGAGCACGTCGTAGGTGTTCAGCTGATCCGGCGCGAGCGCGTGGACGTTGGGAAGGTTCTGAACCGACTTCCACGCCGCCACGTCTTCACGGCCGACGACGAGCAGGACCTTCTTGCGGTCGCTGATCTCGCCCAGGAACGTGCGAGCACTCTTCGTCGACGGGGTCTGACCCGCGACGAGTTCGGTGATCACGTGGATGCGCTCGTTGCGCGCCCGGTCGGAGAGGGCTCCGCGCAGGGCGGCGGCCTTCATCTTCTTGGGGGTGCGCTGGCTGTAGTCGCGCGGCTGCGGGCCGTGGACGGTGCCACCGCCGGCGAACTGCGGCGCACGGGTCGAGCCCTGACGTGCGCGGCCGGTGCCCTTCTGGCGGTACGGCTTCTTGCCACCGCCGCGGACCTCGCCGCGGGTCTTGGTGGCGTGCGTTCCCTGGCGGGCCGCGGCGAGCTGCGCGGTGACGACCTGGTGCAGCAGCGCGATGTTCGCGGGAGCGTCGAAGATCTCGGCGGGGAGATCGACGGAGCCGGAGGTCTGGCCACCGGGGGCCTTGACGTCCAGGGTCAGCTTGGTTGCGGTCTCGGTGCTGGTCATGCCCGTGCACCACCCTTCACTGCGGTCTTGACGATCACGAGGCCGCCCTTGCGACCCGGGATCGCGCCCTTGATCAGCAGCAGACCGTTCTCGGCGTCCACCTTGTGGACCGAGAGGTTCTGCGTCGTGATGCGGTCGGAGCCCATACGGCCGGACATGCGCGTGCCCTTGAACACGCGACCCGGGGTGGCGCAACCACCGATGGAGCCCGGACGACGGTGCACGGCCTGCGTACCGTGCGACGCACCCTGGCCGGCGAAGCCGTGACGCTTCATGGTGCCGGCGAAGCCCTTGCCCTTCGAGGTGCCGGTGACGTCGACGTAGGCGCCGTCCTCGAACACCTCGGCGGTGAGTTCCTGGCCGACCTCGTACTCGGAGGCGTCCTCGATCCGGAGCTCGACCAGGTGACGGCGCGGCGTGACGCCGGCCTTCTCGAACTGGCCGCGAACCGGCTTGTTGACCTTGCGCGGCGCGATGGCACCGTAGGCGAGCTGCACGGCGTTGTAGCCGTCGCGCTCCTCGGTGCGGATCTGCGTGACCACGTTCGGTCCGGCCTTGACGACGGTGACCGGGACAACCCGGTTGTTCTCGTCGAAGACCTGGGTCATGCCGAGCTTGGTGCCCAGGATTCCCTTGATCTGGTTAGTCATGTGTTGTCTCCGCTGCGTCTTTCACAAGCTCGCTGTAATCGAATGTCACTGAATGTTGACGTCGACACTCGCCGGGAGATCGATGCGCATGAGCGCGTCGACGGTCTTCGGCGTCGGGTCGAGGATGTCGATGAGCCGCTTGTGCGTCCGCATCTCGAAGTGCTCGCGCGAGTCCTTGTACTTGTGCGGCGAGCGGATGACGCAGTACACGTTCTTTTCAGTGGGCAACGGCACCGGGCCGACCACGCGGGCACCCGTACGGGTCACCGTCTCGACGATCTTGCGCGCAGATGCGTCGATCGCCTCGTGGTCATAGGCCTTGAGCCTGATGCGGATCTTCTGTCCCGCCACGCTTAGTGTCCTTTTCTTGCCGCGTTTCGTGATCCCCGGCGGAGCCGGAAACCACCTCGTCTGCACAGTTCCCCAGGGAACGGCGACCGAGAACAGCACTCGAACACAGTGCGAGCCGGACGTATCCGATCCGCTTGCCGCTGTTCATCTGTCATTGTTCTCCGGCCCACGCGGTCGGGCGTGTCGGCCCGCCGCTCATTCCCCGGCGTCGATGCTGGAAGGCTTCGACACCGCAAGGAACGGAACCGGCTGCGCTCCACAGGAGCACACAGGGGTACTGCTTCCGTCTTGCATGTGGCCGCGACCAGGCCGTGAGGCTCGATCCGCGACTGTCACGTCTTTCCCGATCCGAGCCGCGAAACATCGATGGCCCGGTCAAGGCAACCCGACCAGTATGCAGGAGCACGGCCGAGAGTTCAACTCACGACGGTGCGTGATGTGCACCTCGGCGATACGCCGTGCGGTCGGATCCGCGTGGTCGAGCCTAGCCGATGGGGTTCATCGGCAGGGTCCGAACCGGAGCGGCCGCCCCGATCGTATTCGTCGGGTCGGGACCGGGGCCCGGCGGCACCTGCGCGACCTCGGGGACCCGTGCGCCGGCGGCGACGAGCTGCGGCTCGTCGCGCCAGATCGGCAGTGCCTCCTGCAGTTCGAGCCCGATGCCGATGAGACGTTCGTCCTGCCACGGCCGCGCACCGAGCTGCACACCGACCGGCATCCCCGTCGCGGCGGAGTACCCGGCGGGCAGGGTCACCACGGGGGCACCGGAGTAGTTCGCCCATCGCACGGGGCCCGTCACTCCGGCCGTGACACTGATGCCGAGGAACTCCTGGCGTCGTGCGCCGTCGACGGAGGCGCCGGGCAGCATGATCGCGTCGAGATCCTGGTCGACGAACATCCGGTTGTAGTCGCTCTGGTACCGGAGACGGTCGCGTTCGAAGGTGAGGTAGTCGCCCACCGGCACGGCCAGTGAGGCCACCGCCGTGCCCGCGGCCACCGCGTTCTCGGGGCGGTACAGGCCGAGCCGGTCGGTGAACTGCTGGTGGTAGGCACCCATCTCGACCTGGTCGCCGGTCGCGAGGGATTCGGGCAGCGGCGGCATCGTCACCGGGACGGTGACCGCGCCGAGCGACTCCGCCACCCGCGCCGCGTCGTCGACGACGCGCTGCACCGCCTCGGGGGGTGCGGGATTCGTGTTCACGGGCAGTCCGATCCGCACGCCGGCGAGGGGACTCGCTCCCCCGGCGTCCGTCACCGGATAACCGCCCTCGGGAACGTCGGGTCCGAGTGCCGTGATCGGGTCGGCCGGGTCCGCGCCCGCGAGCACGGTCATCATCAGGGACGCGTCTGCGACGCTGCGGCCCATCGGACCCACGTGGTCGCGGGTCCAGGTCAGCGGGATCATGCCGTGCGAGGTGATGCGCCCGTAGGTCGGCTTGATCGACGAGACACCGCAGGCGCTCGCCGGGAACCGGACCGAACCGCCGGTGTCGCTACCGAGCGCGAGGGGCGCGAACCGCGCGGCGAGCACGGCCGCGCTGCCGCCGGACGATCCGCCGGGCGACATCTCGGTGTTCCACGGATTGCCCACCTGCGGGGTGGCGACACCGATCGCGAACTCGTCGGTGTGGGCGTGCCCCATGAGCACCGCACCGGCGTCCTCGAGTCGACGCCACACACCCGAGTGCCCGGCCGCGATGTTGCCCTCGAGGACGCGACTCGACGCGGTGAGCGGAAGTCCGGAGACCGCGAAGATGTCCTTGAGAGCGATCGGAAGCCCGCACACGAGTGGCGCCGAGGCCTGGCCGCGGCGCGCGCGGGCGAGCCGCTCCCCCGCCGCGTCGGCCGCCGCGTAGGCGACCTCGGGGTAGAGCCGGATCCACGCACCGATCGCTCCGTCGTACGAGCGCGTGCGGTCCAGACAGGCATCGAGCAGTTCGCGCGGGTGCAGTTCGCCGGCGTGCAGCAGCGCTGCCGCCTCGACCGCACTCATCCTCGCGGGATCGGTGACGGTGACGGTATCGGGTGGAGGAAGCCTGCGTGGCGGGGCCGCACGACCGCTCCCCGCGGTCGCACCCCACGCGAACAATCCGCCGGCGGCCCCTCCCAGTAACCGTCGGCGTGATACTCCGGTGCTCACCCGCCAACCAAACCATCCAGTGCGTTGCGAGCCAGGTTAGGGCACGGTAGGTGTGCCACATGTCACCTCCGGCTGTGATGCTACCGAGACCGTGAAGTGACAAGGCGGATCATGTACTAGGAGAAGGCGCGCGCTATGAAATCGTCCGCTTCGTCACGGTCCCCCCAGGGTGCGTCGGCGACCGCAGCTCTCGGACGACGTGGCGGCGCACGTGAGAAACCTCGTCATGTCCGGCGGTGCGCGACCCGGTACACGCCCGTGCACTTCTACTCGGACGATCGCAGCTGGGGGACGGATGCGGTCGCCTCGCACGAACGGTTGCTGCAGGCGTTGCGCACCGGTGACGTCGAGGCCGCCGGACGCGAGACGCGCGAACACTTCACCGACGGGGGCCACCGACTCGTCGAACACCTCGAAGATCTCGGCGTCTGGTCCTGACCGACCGGCGTGACACCCCGAGGGGAACGGACGTCGGCGCCGACGCGCATGTCCGTCCGCCCCTCCCGGGACCGTGCGCACCGGTACGATTCCGACGGTGACGGACCGACCCGTCCCCGACGGGGACCGAGATCTACGGCGGGGTGTGATGTGAGCGATCACGACCAGGCAGTTCTCGTGGAGGACGTCCACAAGTCGTTCGGCGACGTCCACGCACTCGACGGGATCAGCTTCTCTGCACCGCCGGGCCGTGTCCTCGGTATCCTCGGCCCCAACGGCGCCGGCAAGACCACGATGGTCAAGGTGCTGTCGACGCTGTTGCGTCCCACCTCGGGTCGCGCCGTGGTCGCCGGGCACGACGTGGTCGCCGACGCCGCGGCGGTCCGGCGTTCGATCATGATGACCGGCCAGTTCGCAGCACTCGACGACACTCTCACCGGCCGGGAGAACCTGATCCTGTTCGGGCGCCTGATGGGCCTGGACAAGAAGTCCGCTACCCGGCGCGCCGACGAGCTGCTCCGGGAGTTCGATCTCGTCGACGCCGGTCGCCGTCCAGTGAAGGGCTACTCCGGCGGTATGCGTCGACGGGTCGACATCGCGTGCGGCCTCGTGGTCCGGCCCAAGGTGGTCTTCCTCGACGAGCCGACCACCGGTCTCGACCCGCGCAGCCGGCAGGGTGTGTGGTCGCTGGTGGCAGCGCTCAAGGAGCAGGGCATCACGGTGCTGCTGACCACGCAGTACCTCGAAGAGGCCGACGTGCTGAGCGACAACATCATCGTCATCGACAAGGGCACCGTGATCGCGGAGGGCACCGCGAACCAGCTGAAGTCCTCCGCCGGTGGCACCCACTGCGAGATCGTTCCGGTGGACCCGCGGGCGATCCCCGAGATCCTGCACGTCCTGGACGGTCTCCTCCCCCAGGACGTGCTCGTGGGCACGGTCCCCGACACGGATCGGGTGTCCGTCCCGGCGCCCGACGGCGCCGCGACCCTCACCGAGGTGCTGCGGCGCATCGAACCCCTGGGCATCGAACTCGCCGACATCGGCCTGCGACGTCCTTCGCTCGACGACGTCTTCCTCCGCCTCACCAGGCACTCCGCATCCGCTCCCGACGGCAGCGACCCGGCGGACGGTGGCCTCACGGACGGCGGCCCGGCAGCACTTCCCGACCCGGAGCGGGCGGAGCCTGCGTCGGCAGGTGAGCGGCCGTGACGGCCCGCACCGACGAGACGGTCCGCGGGACGGAGACCCCCACGGTCTCGTTCACCGACTCCTCGTCCACCCTTCCCGCACGCCGGGGAGGCGTCCACCGCCGGATCACGCCGTCGGGGGTCGAGCAGTGGTGGGTGCTGACGCTCCGGTCGTTGCGCACGATGGCGCGGTACGGCGAGCTGGTCCTCGCGGTCCTGGCACCGTTCGTCTTCGGTCTCGGTTTCTATCTGCCGCTCAAATTCGTCATGCAGTTGCAGGGCATCGACTACGCGCAATTCCTGATGCCCATCATCGTGCTGCAGTCGATGGCCTTCACCGCCATCTCGGCGGCGCAGCTGGCAGCGCAGGAGGGCACGACCGGCGTGACCTCGCGTCTGCAGACGCTGCCCGTCGCCCCGGCGGCGCCCCTGGCCTCACGGATGACGGCGAGCATGGTGCGGTCGGTCATCTCCTTGGCCGCCGCGATCGGATTCGGTTATCTCATCGGTTTCCGTTTCTCCGCCGGACCCGGGCAGGCAGCGTTGTTCTGCGCGACCGCCCTGATCATCAGCCTGTTGTTGTGCCTGGGCGCCGACGCGATCGGATGTCTGTCCCGGAGCCCTGAGGCGACAGCGCAGGCACTGACCCTGCCGCAGCTGATCCTCGGGATGCTCTCGTGCGGTTTCGTGCCCGAGGAGGGATTTCCCGAGTGGATCAGACCGTTCGTCCGCAATCAGCCGATCTCGCAGTTCTCCTTCGCGATGCGCGATATGGCCCAGGACGGGGTGACCTGGGAGGTCTTTCGGCCGAGTCTGTTCTGGATGATCGGGCTGGCCGTGGTCTGCATCCCGGGGGCCGTGTGGGCCGCGACGAGGCGGGAGTGAGTCGATGAGCGAGACCGTCGAGACGCAGCAGGCGCGGGCGCGATCGCGAGAGCGGGCAGGGACGCCGGGCCGCGCCTTCGCCTATCCCGAACCGGATCGCATCCGCAGCGAGAGTTCCCTCGGTGCGTTGTGGGAGCACAGCCGCCTGCAGTGCGGTCGGCTGCTGCTCAGGTGGGCCCGTGATCCCGCCACGATGATCCAGGCGCTCATCTATCCGGCGCTCACCCTGGTGATGTTTCGCATCGTGCTCGGCGACAGCATCACCGCCGCGACCGGCTATTCGTCGATCTTCGGCACCGTGCCCATGATCGTGCTCGTCGGCGCGATGTTCGGCTCGGTGGTCAGCGCGGTGGGACTGCGCACCGAACGCGATTCCGGCCTGCTGAGCCGGTTCCACACGCTGCCCGTCCACCGCTCGTCCGGTCTGGTGGGACGATTGATGGCGGAGATGGTGCGCGTGTTCGTCACCTCTCTCGTGATCTTCGCCGCCGGCATGGCGCTTGGCTTCCGGTTCACCCAGGGCCTCGGTCCCACCCTGCTCATCCTCGTGGTCCCACTGATCTTCGGTCTGGGCTTCGCGATGATGGTGACCGCTCTGGCGACCCTGCCGGGGCGCACGCCCCTGGTCGAGACCGTCTCGATTTTGTGCACCCTGCTCATGTTCTTCAACTCGGGGTTCGTGCCGGTCATGGCGTATCCGAGCTGGTTGCAACCCGTCGTGGCGAACCAGCCGATGTCCTGCGC
Source organism: Rhodococcus sp. 2G (assembly GCF_001886355.1). Lineage (NCBI taxonomy): Bacteria > Bacillati > Actinomycetota > Actinomycetes > Mycobacteriales > Nocardiaceae > Rhodococcus > Rhodococcus sp. 2G. Next base: position 2,930,394 of record NZ_CP018063.1, read on the forward strand.
GATCGACACGATGCGCGCGCTTGCGATGGGAGGGCCTGTCGCCGAGCCCTTCCTGAAGACGGTCGCGTGGTCGGTGGGGATGGTTGCAATCTTCGTGCTGCCGGCGCTACACGGCTATCGGCACGCAGCACAGACCGGATGACAAGGCTTCTTCTCGGCCCGTTCACTCACGGGCAAACTCCTCTCCCCGCCTCCGAGGAATACGCGGCGCAGTGAGAACCGCTCGGCCACGGGATCGTACGGGCGGTATGCGAGCCACGCCGCCAGGTGCCCCAGCCAGTGTGCACCCACGGCGATTCGGAATCGAATTCCGACGACACCGTGCAATTTTCCCGTGGCAAGTGTGGCCTTCGTGTACTTCACGAATCTCGTAGGCGACGTGTAGGCCCGGCGGGGCGATACCTCGACTCGCATGCGGTCGAGTTGAGCGATACCGAAACCGGCCTTGGTCAAGCATATCCCGAGGTCGAAATCCTCGTGGACTCCGAGGTCCATACTGATTCGGTCACGCACTTGCTCCCACGCGGACGCACGAATCGCCATGTTGGCCCCGTGCAGATTCGCCAGGCGCTTCTCTCCGCCGATCATTCCTCGATTGACCTGCCAGTCCACGACACGCTTCTTGAGACCCCGATAGGGTGAGTCGTACGAATCGTTCAGACCGGTGATTCCGCCGATCGCTGCCGTATCGCTCCGGTCGAAGTAGCAGCGGACGACGTGCGCCCAATCCTTCGATACCCGAGTGTCTGCGTCGATCCTCGCAAGGATGTCACCGGAAGCCGACGCGAAACCCTGGTTCCGGGCGTGAACGACACCGGGCTTCGGCTCGAAGACCAGATGTACTTTGGGATTCTGTGCCACGAGGCGCCGAACGATGTCGGGGCCGGCGTCGGTCGAATTGTTGTCGACGACGATGATCTCGGCGATCTCCGACTCCTGAGCCAGCAGTGACTGCAGACACTGCTCGATATAGTCCTGCTCATCGAACATCGGAATCACAACCGACAACCGTGTTCTCGACATAGGTACTTAGACAAACATATTTTTTGGGAAAAGTATCGACACCGAACCGGACGTGTCGAACGACACAGCTTGGAGCGTGGAGTGCAGAAAGGACGGGTGTTCGACGTCCGTCCGATAACTTCCCCTATGGGGGATATGTCCTTGCATATCCCCCATAGCCAGGACGTTACTCGGTGGCAGCGTCGAGTCCGAGAGCCTTGGCCAGTACTGGCCACGAATCCTTCAGGTCGTCCTGCCAATACCCCCACGAATGTGATCCGGAGGGACGGAAGTTGTAGGTGGCAGGGATATCCAATTCCACGAGTCGATCACGGAGATTGTGAGTGCAGTAATTCGTCGCCGCCTCGATCACTCCCCCGACGATGATCTGGTTTGCGAGAACGTCCACCTGACCGTCGATCTCCGGGCCGTTCAGAGTGTCGTAGGGACCGGGCAGGCCGTTGCCATTCGAGATGTACAGCTCCATTCCCCGCAGTTCCTCGGCGTGAACATAGGGGTCCTTCTCAACCCAGGTCGGGTCGTCGTCCTCACCCCACATGTTGCGAGTATCGCCGCCGCCCCAAGTCTCGGTCGTGATCTTCACGAACTGCTGCCCGATCGGGTCCGACGTCTGCGCGCAACCGCTGTACGCAGCCACGCCCTTGTAGAGTCCGTCGCCCTCGATCGCGAGCTGCAGGACCGACGTACCCGACGACGACAGACCCGCGATCGCATTCACACCGTTCGTTCCGAGTGCCGCATCGATGAGTGGCGGAACCTCCTTCGTCAGGAAGGTCTCCCACTTGTTAACACCGAGGACGGGATCCTCCTGCTCCCAATCCGTGTAGTAACTCCACCGCCCTCCGACCGGCGACACCACGTTCAGGTTCTTGTCCTTGAAGAAATCGATCGCGTCGGTCCGGTAACGCCAGGTCGCGCTGTCCTCACCGCCGCCGGCGCCGTTGAGGAGATACAGGGTCGGGCGCGGTTCACTCGTGTCTGCGGGACGCCAGACGTCGAGCAGGACCTCCTTGTCCATCGACGCGGAGTACACGTACACGAGGAGCTGCTGCTCGCCGTAGTTCTCGATGCGCGAGATCTTGGAACCGTTCTCGCTCGTCACCGCTTCGATCGGCTGGAGTGTCTCGGCCACCGGATCAGGGACCGGCTCAGCGTTCGCCGGGACCACGCTTGCGGCGGTCGAGAACAAGGCAATCGCCGCGCCGGCTGTCAGCACGCGCAGTCGCCCGAAGGATCCTGACTTCGGTTGCTTCATCGATTCTTCACCTTTTCGGTTGAACTGCAGGGTCGCCGTTGCCAGCCGAACGGCCGCGCCGGGGCACGAGCGACAATAGCCGACGGAAGTCTACGTGCAGGGATGCCCGTCGCTTCAGACGAGCGTCCCGTCACGTCCCCTTGGCGGATTCGACCCCTGCGAACCCCGACGATGCGACCGAGTCTGCGGACATCGATAGAGGTAGTGGTCATTTCACCAGATCGGAGCGACTCGCCTTCAGACCACCGAGGGCTTCGACGAGTTCGGTGAAGGATGCCTCGAGCAGTTCACGGAAACGATGCGATCCGGGAACGGCTGCCCGGGAGGCAGTGAAGGAGATGGTGAGTTCGGTACCCAGCGATGCGACTGCAAATGCCGTGCCGGAGTCCGCGGAGACCACCCCGAATGCCGAAACCCCGCTTCGCCCGCACAGTTGCACGTCGGCAGATCCGCGAGGCACATTCGTGACGAGAGCATTCGCGGCAATGCGCTTCCCCTTCTTCACAGCGCGTCGGGTCGACGCGAGCACTCGCTTCGCGGCCCACCACGGATAATCGTCCAAGGCCGTTGTCGCTGCGAGTACCAGAGAGTTGCGACTGCGACGCTTCCCGTGCATCGTTCCCGCCACGATGCCGGCGAAGCGCACGATCGGGTCGGGTTCGTCCGCCTGAAGGTCGACCAGGATCATGCCGAACTGGTTCGAGACTTCGTCCTTCGATGTCCATCGGGAAGCGAGAGGTACGAGCGACATCGGAACCCCGACCACCACCGACGACCCGTCGAGTTCATCGTGCTCCCGCAGATAGGACCGCATCGCACCCGCGATGACCGCCAATCCGAAGTCGTTCACCGTCGCTTCCGGGAGTGCAGCCCGCGCCGCGTGCACAGTCTCGAGCGGCCACCGAGCCAGATCGAACACGAGATCGTTGTTGCGTGGTAGTTTGAATCGTCCCTGGTTTCATTGAGGGTGAGCCAGATATCCCGGAAGGATCACCCCAGACTCAACATGGCGAACTACAAATACCCTCAGGAACTGCGTGAGCGAGCGACCCGACTCGCCGTCGAAGCCCGCCGCGACCCCGACACCCGCACCGGCGCCATCAACCGGATCGCCGAGCAGACCGGCGTCCACAAGGAAGCCCTGCGGACCTGGGTGCGCAAAGCCGAAGACGACGAGCTCCCCACTGAGCCCGTCGATGCCGAAGCACGGATCCGCCGTCTGGAGAAAGAGAACCGCGAACTACGGCAGTCGATGGAAATATTACGTTCTGCCACAGCTTTTTTCGCGAAGGCGGAGTTCGACCGCCGACTGAAGTGATCGTCGCCTTCATCGACGAACACAAACACCGCTGGGGGATCGAACCGATCTGTCGCGTTCTGTCGGAGAACACCGAGGTCAAGATCGCCCCGGGCACCTACTACGCCTTCATAGGTCGCGAACCCAGCGCCCGTGCACGCCGCGATGCCGTCCTCAAAGAACACATCATGCGCATCCACTCCCACCCACGGATGCGGGTCTACGGAATCCGCAAGATCCACGCCCAACTGGTCCGGGAAGGCCACGAGGTGGCCCGCTGCACCATCGAGCGGCTCTGCCGCGAACTCGGTGTCCGCGGCACCGTCCGCGGAAAATGGCCGCGCACGACGAAGCCGGCACCGGAAACCGATCAGCCCCGTGACCTCGTCGAACGAGACTTCACGGCCACTGCGCCGAACCAGTTGTGGGTGGCCGATCTGACGTATGTGCGGACGCAGTCCGGGTGGGTCTATGTCGCGTTCGTCCTGGATGCGTTCTCCCGCATGATCGTCGGGTGGCAGACCTCGACCCGGATGTACACCGACCTGGCGCTCGACGCGTTGAAGATGGGCCTGTGGGCACGACGACGCGCAGGCCGCGACGTCACCGGACTGGTCCATCACAGCGACCGCGGCGTGCAATACCGAGCGCTGCGCTACGCCCAGACCCTGGACCAGGCCGCCGCGGTCGCCTCCGTCGGATCGAAAGGCGACTCGTTCGATAATGCCATGGCCGAAGCGCTGAACTCGCTGTACAAGGCCGAGTTGATCTTCCTCGACGGTCCCTGGACCGGCCGGGAGGACGTCGAAGCGGCCACCGCGCAATGGGTGCATTGGTTCAATACCGAACGGGTCCACGGCATGCTCGACTATCGCACCCCAGCCGAGGTCGAGACCGCCTACTACGCACAACCGCCGGCCGCTTCTGCGGCCTGAGAACTGAACACACGCTCAGCCTCAACAAAACTCGGGACTTGACAAGTTCGTTGAACCTGTTGGCTCGGGCCTCGGGCAAGGACGGGAGCTCATCGAGAGTCCCGAGTTCGGCAACCGCGTTCCTGGCACGCCGAGCTGCCAGCAACATCTTCGTGATCTGCCCCGGGAGCATACCGATCTGGCGGACGAAATTCGGTGGCGCTGTGAACTTCTGGTCCCGGTCGCTGCAGTCGGCCAGTACATCCGGTGCGTCGAACAACTTCCGGCCGATCGCGACCGCCTCGACGCCATCCCCCATCGAATGATGGAACTTCAACGCCACGAAGGTGGCCCCGTCATCGATACCTGGCACGGCACGCGCCCCGGTCAGCGCGTATACCTCCCACGGCGGGCGACGCAGGTCTATCGGGGTTGTAAGGACCCGGAGCAATTCGCGTCGCACCGCACCCCAGCCACCACCGTCGAGGTCGATGCAGTGGACATGATCCTCCACCCGCATATCCGTCACCGACCGCCAGGACGGATACGCGAGCGGCGACCGGAACTCGACGACCTCCGTGAATACCCGCGAACGAGAAAGTCGGGCACTCACCCAATCCACGAGTTCTGCATGACTTAGAGGATTCCCTCCGTTCTCACCGGGTCCGAAGACCCAGACATGCACGATGTTCGACGTCTCCACGCTCTCGTCGTCCGCGAGATGCAATGCATGTCTGGGCGTCATCGTCCGCCTGGACACGGCACGTTCGGCCCCCGCCCGCGCGCTCATGTAGTTGTCCTCTCGTTACAGAGTCGATCACACTCGGATAACAGAACACTACCGTGCTCAATTGGCCTACGCGCCGATTATGGGACCGAGGCAGGCGGTCTCGACTACATGTCGGGCAGATATGTCTCACCGGTCACCGACTCGTCGCCATCCGTTACCGTGGCGTCCATGACAGATCCCGTTGCTGTACCGTCCGCGCCGACTCCCCGGCCGATTGCGCTCGTCACCGGACCCACCTCAGGATTGGGGGCCTCATTCGCGCGAGTACTCGCCGAGCGCGGTCACGACCTGGTCCTGGTCGCACGCAACGAGCAGCGTCTCCGAACGACGGCAGAAGAATTGGCCGAAAGTTACGGCGCGGCCGCCGAGATCCTCGTCGCGGACCTTGCTACGAATGAAGGCCGGGACGCGACGGCCGCGCGTCTCACGCAGGGCGTCGACGTGCTCGTGAACAATGCGGGGTTCCTCACCGACGGAGAGTTCTGGGATGCGGATCTCGACTTGCTGCGGGCCCAACTGGCCGTGAATGTCACTGCAGTCCTCGAACTCACGCATGCTGCCCTACCGGCGATGAGGGCCGCCGGTAGGGGCACTGTCGTGAATGTTGCGAGCGTTTCCGGACTGTTCGCCGGGCCCGCCTCGACCTACAGCGCAAGTAAGTCGTGGGTTGTGAAATTCTCCGAAGGACTCGGCCACAAGCTCGCTGCGGACGGAATTCGCGTGGTGGCGTTGTGCCCCGGGTTCATGGATACCGAGTTCCATGCTCGCGGTGACCAGGATGTATCCGGTGTGCCGAAAGCCTTGTGGCTCGATACCGATGAGGTAGCACGGGCAGGACTCGACGATGCCGCACGCGGTCGGCTCGTGAGCGTTCCCGGCCGGCGCTACAAGGTGTTTACTACCCTGGATCGCATCAAGCCTCGCAGATTCGTCTGGCGCGCCTGAGCCCGGAAGACGTTTCGCACAGACGGCGACGGGCCCGGTGGGCGCGTCGCCGTCGTTGTGGATGTCGCCGACGGAATCAGCCGATCACGAAGCAGAACCCGCCCACGACGGCGAAGAGGTTGCCGGGCGGGCAGTTCGGCGGAGTAACTGCTTCCGCGAGCTGATCCGGGGTCAGGCCGATGAACGGGATCGGCGCCTGCGGCACGATCGGCTGCGCCTGGGCCGCTCCCGCAGCACCGAGGACCAGGCCGGCAGTTGCAGCACTGCCGAGCAGAACAGTGAGTGCACGACGCATCTCAGAACTCCTCCTGTAAGCGGCCGCGATGCGACCATTTGCGATGACGACATCAGCGCGACCCCGATTCGCGCTACTTGCCCACCGTGACGATACCGTAAAGGCTTCGCGCGTCTACCCCCGAAATCTCGTGACGGGCCCGCAACTCCCGCGCGGCTCCTGTCTGCACCGCCTTCGCACAGCACACGCCACCCGGTCGACCCGACCGGCACGGAGATGCCTGTTGTCTACCGGTCATCCTTTCGGTCGGCATCGTCGAGTTGCCGGAAGAACCCGGTGCGTGCGTAGTACTCCACATACCGTCCGAGCACCTCGGCGTCGACGACCGGGCAATCCACGCCGGACCCCTCGAGATACGCACGAGTCCTGTCATCCGAGAACGTCTCGATCTCGGCCAGGCCGGTTGCGAACTGACCCGACACGAGCATCGCCCGCATGAGGCTGTCGTCACCGACGGCCGAGAGCTTCTCCGCCGTGGTGAACAGCGCCTCACCGAACTCGGGAACGGTCACGGTTTCCAGGTCGTATCCATACGCCCGCAGTCGAGTTTCGAGATCACCCATCGAGACACGTCGCGGCGAGACGAGGTGGAAGGTCCCCCCCCACGTCTCGGGATTCATCGCCAGTTGCACCAGTGCCCGGGCGACGTAGTTGACCGGGACCATCGGCACCGTGCCTGTCGCTATGTCAGGGATCTTCCGCAGAGCGACGATGGCGCGCACCATGTTCCAGAACGCGTCGTCGGACCCGCACGCGCCGGTCACCACGTCGCCCGTGATCAGACCCGGTCGGTATATCGAGACCGGGAGGCCCCGTTCGCCGGCGAGGCGGGCCACCGCCTCCCCCACCCACTTCGACTGGACATAGCCCGAACCACCGACCCGCTCGGCTTCGAGGATGTCATCCTCCGCCGCAATGTACGGCCGTCCCTCGGCGAGCGCTACCTCGTCGGTGAGCACCGAACCGGTGGACACGAAGTGCAACGGCTTCAAACGGACGGTTGCGGCGAGACGAAGCAGTTCCTCGGTCGCGAGCACGTTCGGCCGGTGCAACCGGCTGTACGTCTCGATGTGGTTGACGCGTGCCCCGTTGTGCACGATGGCGTCGACTCGCTCGGCGAGTTCGGCGAACCGGTCCTCGTCGAGCGCGAGCCGATCCTGGCCGAGGTCACCCGGCACCGCGACGATGCGGTCGACTCCGGTGTCCCGCCAGGATCCAAAGCGGCGCATCGATTCCACGATGCGGGCGTGACCGTGTTCGGGCGACTCGGCCCGGACGAGGCACCACACCTCGGCGTCGGTGCGATCGAGTAGTTCCCGCACCAGGTGCGAGCCGAGAAAACCGGTGGCGCCGGTCAGCAGCACGACCTCGGGTTCGACGCGCGGCGGCTGTGCCCCGTCGGCGGTGATGTCCGCGGCAAGGCTCACGTGTTCCGCGAAGCTCGCGACGTCCGGGCCGCTGCGCTGCGGGTCGATCGCCCGCGCGAGATCCTCGACCTGCGGGTGGTCGAACAACTCCTGGACGCCGACCTCGAGACCGGTCAGGTCCCGCAACCGGTTGATCACCTTGATCACCAGCAGCGAATGCCCGCCCAGTTCGAAGAAGTCGTCGTCGAGGCCGACCCGTTCGACGCCGAGGACCTCGGCGAACACGGCTGCGACCGCGAGTTCGACCGGCGTGACGGGTGCGCGGAACTCCCGCGCCTCGAACACCGGCACCGGCAGGGCCCGGCGATCCAGCTTGCCGACCGGGGTCAGCGGCAGCTCGTCGAGGACCATGATCGCCGACGGAACCATGTGCGAGGGAACGCTTCTCGCCACGAACTCCTTGAGTTCGGCCGGATCGATCCGCTCCCCCGCCACTGGCAGGACGTATCCGACGAGCTGAGCCGAAGTGGACTCGCCGTCCTTGTGCGCGACCGTCGCGGCCACGTCGACGGAGGGATGCGCGGACAGGGCCGCATCGATCTCACCGAGTTCGATACGCAGACCGCGGATCTTGACCTGGAAGTCGCTGCGCCCGACGTAGGCGATCTCGCCGTCCGCCGTCCAGGTCACGACATCGCCCGTGCGGTACATGCGGTCACCGGGAACGCCGAACGGATCCGCGACGAATCGCTCCGCGGTCAGACCGCGACGCTCGTGGTATCCGCGGGCGAGTTGCACACCGGCGATGTACAACTCGCCGGGCACACCCACCGGAACGGGCCGCAATCGGCTGTCGAGAACCAATTCCCGCATTCCCCGGATCGGCCCACCGATCGTGACCGGCGCACCGGGGACCATCGGCTCGGAGATGTTCGACATGATCGTCGTCTCCGTCGGCCCGTAGCCGTTGTACAGCGACCGTCCGGGCGCCCACTTCTCCACGATGTCCGCCGAGACCGCCTCGCCACCGGCGACGAGATGCTGCAGCGAATCCAGACCCGCCGGGTCCATCGACGCCAGCACCGTCGGGGTAATGAACGCGTGCGTCACCGACTCGCGCCGGATCAGGTCCTCGAGCGCGTCCCCGCCGAACACGTCCGGCGGCGAGACCACCATCGTCGAGGCCGCACCGAGCGCCAGCAGCAGTTCGAGGACGGACGCGTCGAAACTCGGCGATGCCACGTGCAGGACGCGCGACTGCTCCGTCGGCGAGTACCTCTCGTACTGCTCGACGCAGAAGTTGTGTAGACCGGCGTGGGTGACAGCGACGCCCTTCGGGAGGCCCGTCGAACCGGACGTGTAGATCACGTACGCGACCTGCGACGACCGGATCGGTGCGGGCAGATCCCGGTAGGTGACCGGAGCATCGGATTCGGCAGCACACCGGGATCGCACGTCCTCGTCGTCGAGCACGAGCCAGTCGACACCGTCCGACAGTGCGTCGACGTGCGCCGACATCGTCAGGCCCAGAACGACTCCCGAATCGTCGATCATGTGCGCGACCCGATCGGCCGGGTACTTCACGTCGACCGGGACGTAACCGGCGCCGGTCTTCGCGACCGCCCACACGGCGAGCACGGACTCGATCGACCGCGGCACCGCGATCGCGACGAGATCGGACGACCCGATTCCCCGGCCGAGCAGCACCCGCGCCAGGCGCGAGGACTGCTCGTCGAGTTCCCGGTAGGTCAGCGAACGGTCACCGAAGACCAGCGCGGTCCCGTGCGGGTTCTTCGCGACGACCTCCGCCATGAGCGCGGGCAGGGTCGAGGTCCACACCCGGCCGCGAGGAGCGCGGGCAGCGGTGGCGCCCGCGCGGGCGGCGCCGACGAGGGCCGCGCGCTCGGAGTCCGCGAGGACCTCGACGTCCCCGACGACGATCGTGGGATCGGCGGTGACCGCGGCGAGAACCCGGCCGAACCGCTCGGCGAACGCCACCACGGTCGACTCGTCGAACAGGTCGGTCGCGTAGGTCAGGTCGACGCGGTATTCGCCGCCGGCACCGATCTCGGTGACGGTCACCTGCAGGTCGAAGCGCGAGACTCCGTCCTCGAATTCGACTGCGGCGAGCCGCAGTCCACCGAGATCGAACGCCGCGGTCGGCTGGTTCTGGAACACCAGAGCCACCTGGAACAGCGGGTTGCGCGCGGTGGACCGTTCGACGTCGAGCGCTTCGACGAGGCGCTCGAACGGAATGTCGGCGTGTCCGAACGCGCCGAGATCCGTCGTCCGGGCACGCGCCAGCAGGTCCGAGAACGTCTCGTCGGCCACCACGGGGGTGCGCAGCACGAGCGTGTTGACGAACATGCCGACGAGATCGTCGAGCGCGGCGTCACCTCGACCGGCCACCGGAGCACCGACGGTCACGTCGTCACTGCCGGACAACCGCGCCAGCAGCAGCGCCAACGCGGCGTGCACCACCATGAACGGCGTCGATCCCCGCTCCGCCGCCAGCCGGTCGATACCGGCGCGCACGTCGGCGGGAACGGTGAACCGGTGGGTGGCACCGTGGTGCGACAGCGCGGCGGGACGCGGCCGGTCGGTCGGCAGCGTCACCTCCTCCGGAGCCCCGGCGAGGGCTTCGGTCCAGTACCCGAGCTGCTGGGCGAGCAGCGACTGCGGATCCGCCTCGTCACCGAGCACGTCCCGCTGCCACAGCGTGTAGTCCGCGTACTGCACCGGAAGCGGCGCCCAGGTGGGGGTGCCACCCTGCACGCGGGCCGCGTACGCCGTGACGACGTCGCGGGTCAGCGGCGCGATCGAGAAGCCGTCCGCGGCGATGTGGTGCGCGACGAACACGAACACGTGGTCGTCCACAGCGATCCGCAGCAGAGCCGCGCGGACCGGAACCTCCGTCGTGACGTCGAACCCGGCCGTGACCAGCTCGGCGACCCGCTCGAGTACGGAGGTCTCCGAGACGTTCTCGACGGCCAGGGCCAGGCGGGCCCGCTCCGGGGACAGCACGTCCTGCACGCCGGTGCCGTCGGCCTCCGGGTAGACGGTGCGCAGCACCTCGTGGCGGGCGACCACGTCGTCGACGGCGAGCTGCAGGGCCGCCACGTCGAGTGTGCCCGACATGCGGATCGCGATCGGGATGTTGTACGCGGCCGAATCCGGGTCGAAGCGGTTGAGGAACCACATGCGGGACTGCGCCGCCGACAACGGGATCCGGTCGGGGCGGGGCTGCGGCACGAGAGCGGCACGGCCCGGTCCCCCGGTGTGCGACTCGAGACGCGCGGCGAGCGCTTCGACGGTCGTCGCCTCGAAGAGCGCACGCACCGGCACCACGGCGTCGAGCGCCGCTCCGAGCCTGGCCACGACCTGGGTCGCGACGAGCGAGTTGCCGCCGAGCTCAAAGAAGTCGTCGTCCACACCGATCGTGTCGATGCCGAGAACGTCCGCGAACACCCCGGCGACGATCTGCTCGACCGGGGTCGACGGAGCCCGGAACTCCCGCGCCTCGAACACCGGCGCCGGCAGGGCCTTGCGGTCGAGCTTGCCCGATGCGTTGAGCGGGAACGCGTCGAGCACGACGAACGCCGACGGCATCATGTAGGTCGGCAGCTTCCGGCTCAACGACTCGCGGGCCCGATCGAGGTCGAACGACTCCGGCGCCCCCGGCACGATGTACGCGACGAGCTGTTCACCGGTGGCGGTGTCGACGACGAGCACCGCCGCGGAGATGACCGCGTCGTCGTCGAGCAGCGCCGCCTCGATCTCTCCGAGCTCGATGCGCTGGCCGCGGAACTTGACCTGGAAGTCGGTGCGCCCGATGTAGACGAGTTCACCGCCCTGCCAGTACACGAGGTCACCGGTGCGGTACATCCGCTCGCCCACCTCGAACCTGTCGGCCACGAACCGGTCACTCGTGAGGTCGACCCGGCCGTGGTAGCCGCGCGCCAACTGCACGCCCGAGAGGTACAGCTCGCCGGGCACGCCGTCGGGCACCGGATTCAGGCGGGAGTCGAGGACGTAGACCTTCGAATTCCACTGCGGCACACCGATCGGCACCGAGCCGGCATCGCCCGGTGCGGCCTGCCGGTAGGTGATCGAGACGGCGGCCTCGGTCGGGCCGTACAGGTTGTGCAGCCCGGCGCCGCTGATCCGCGCGAATGCCTCGGCGGTCGCTGCGGGCAGGGCCTCACCGATGACGAACACGTCGCGCAGGCCCGCGACGTCGCCCGGCGCCACCGCGGAGACGAACACCGACAGCATCGACGGAACGAAGTCGGTGACCGTGACCCCCGCCGAACGGATCCGCTCCGCGAGGTAGAGCGGGTCGCGGTGCCCGTCCGGGGTCGCGACGACGAGGGTCGCCCCGACCCGCAGGGGCAGGAAGAAGCCCCACAGCGACACGTCGAACGTCGTCGCGGTCTTCTGCAGGTACACATCGGCCTCGGTGAACCGGTACTGCCCCTGCATCCATTCCATCTGGTTGACGATCGCGCCGTGCGGGACCGCGACGCCCTTGGGCTTGCCTGTGGACCCGGACGTGAAGATCACGTACGCGGTGTTGCCGGCGTGCACGGACCCGATCCGCTCGGAGTCCTCGATCGGATCGGTCGGGACATCGGACAGGTCCAGGGCGTCGAGGAACAGCACAGTCCGGCCGCTCGCGGCGGTGAATTCGTCCCGTTCGGTGCTGAGCACCGCGACCGGGTCCGCCGCGTCGAGGATGTAGGCGATGCGATCGGCCGGATGGTCCGGATCGACCGGCACGTACGCGCCGCCCGCGCGGAGCACGGCGTACATGCCGACGACCAGCTCGAGCGAGCGTCGCATCGCGAGCGCGACCCGCGACTCCGGCCCCACCCCGAGCCCGATCAGGTGCCGCGCGAGCGAGGTGACACGAGCGTCGAATTCTGCGTAGGTCAGCGAATCACCTTCGTAGACCACAGCATTCGCGTCCGGAGTCAGGACCACCTGCCGGTCGAAGCTGTCGAGCAGCAGGGTGTCGACGGTGGGGTGCTGCGTCCGGTTGCGCGCGTCGACGATCTCGGCGCGTTCGTCCGCGGCGAGGACCGGCAGGTCACCGACGGCGATCGCCGGGTCGGTGGTCACCGCTTCGAGTATCCGCACGAAGCGGTCCGCGAACGCGACGATCGTCGACTCGTAGAACAGGTCGGTGGCGTACTGGAGCTCCACCGCGGCACCGGCCGATGCGCCGGCGTCGTCGAACATCTCGGCGACCGCGACCTGCAGGTCGAACTTGACGAGATGCGTCTCGGTTTCGACGGGCGCGACGGACAGTCCGCCGAGTTCGAGCGCGGTGCGGTTCATGTTCTGGAAGAACAGCGCCACCTGGAACAGCGGGTGCCGGCCTTGCGACCGTGCCGGGTCGAGCACCTCGACGAGACGCTCGAACGGCACGTCGGCGTGCGCGAACGCCCCGAGGTCGGTGGACCGGACCCGGCCGAGCAGTTCCTCGAACGGTTCGCCTGCCGCGACGTCCGTGCGCAGGACCAGCGTGTTGACGAACATGCCGACGAGGTCGTCGAGCGCGGCCTCGCCGCGGCCCGCGATGGGTGCGCCGATCGCGATGTCGTCGGTGCCGGACAGCCGCGCCAACAGGGACGCGAGGGCCGCGTGCACGACCATGAACGGGGTCGCCTGACGGTCACGCGCCAGCGCGCCGATCGCGTCCTGCAGCCGCGCCGGGAGCGTGAACGTGTACGCCGCACCCCGGTTGGTGGCCACCGCCGGCCGCGGCCGGTCGCTCGGGAGGTCCAGCTGGTCGGGGATGCCCGCCAGCCGTTCGGTCCAGTAGCCGAGCTGCCGTGCGATCACCGAATCGGGATCGGACTCGGCGCCGAGCACCTCGCGCTGCCAGAGCGTGAAGTCGGCGTACTGCACCGGCAACGGTGCCCACGCCGGGGCCTCGCCGCGCGAACGCGCGGCGTACGCGATCATCACGTCACGGGTCAGCGGTGCCATCGAGAAACCGTCGGCGGCGATGTGATGGACCGAGAAGACCAGGACGTGTTCGCCGTCGCCGAGCTGCAGCAGCGCGGCACGCACGGGAACCTCCGTGGTGACGTCGAATCCGGACTCGACGATCTCGGTGACCACCTCGAACGCCGAATCCGCGGTGACGGCTCGCACGTCCAGTTCGACCCCGGCCTCACCGGCGGGCAGCACCACCTGGTGCCCGCCGCCGTCGACCTCCGGGTAGACGGTGCGGAGCACCTCGTGCCGGGCCACGACGTCGGCGACCGCCGCACGCAGCGCGTCGACGTCGAGTTCGCCGGACAGGCGCACCGCCACCGGGATGTTGTCGACCGCGGAGGCGGTGTCGAACCGGTTGAGGAACCACATGCGGGACTGCGCCAGCGACAGCGGGATCCGGTCCGGGCGCGGCTGCGGCTCGAGCGGCGCACGCCGGCCCGAACCGGCGCGGGATTCGACCCGGGCCGCGAGGGCCGTCACCGTCGAATCCTCGAACAGGACCCGCACGGGTACCTCGGTGTCGAGGGCCGCCCCGAGCCTGGCCGCGACCTGCGTCGCGACGAGCGAGTTGCCGCCGAGCGCGAAGAAGTCGTCGTCGGCACCGACGCGATCGACACCGAGAACGTGCGCGAACGTGGCGGCGACGATCTCCTCGACCGGGGTGGCCGGGGCACGGAACTCCCGGGCCTCGAACACCGGGGCGGGCAGGGCCTTGCGGTCGAGCTTGCCGCTGGCGTTGAGCGGGAACGCGTCGAGCACGGTCACCACATCGGGAACCATGTACCCGGGCACGCGTGCGCCGACCGCGGACTTCACCGCGGCCACATCGACATCCGCGCCGTCGGCCGGCACGACGTACGCGACGAGCTGCTGCCCGAGTTCGCCGTCGTGGACCACCACGACGGACTGGGCGATCTCGGGCAGGTCCGTCAGCGCCGACTCGATCTCGCCGAGTTCGATGCGCAGACCGCGGACCTTCACCTGGAAGTCGGTGCGGCCGATGTATTCCAGTTCCCCGGCGGCCGACCACTTCACGAGGTCGCCGGTCCGGTACATGCGCGCGCCGATCGTGCCGTTCCCCGTCGCTTCGCTCGCCCCGACGAACGGGTCGGCGACGAACCGTTCCGCGGACAGGTCGGGGCGCCGCACGTAGCCGCGCGCGACCTGGACACCCGACAGGTACAGCTCACCGGCGACACCCACGGGCACCGGCTGCAAGCGTGCGTCGAGCACGTACACCCGGGTGTTCCACACGGGCGCACCGATCGGCACGGTCACGACGTCCGCGTCGGTGACCTCGTGGAAGGTCACGTCCACCGCGGCCTCGGTCGGGCCGTAGAGGTTGTGCACGGCGACCCCGGGCACGAGTTCCCGCATCCGCGCGGCGATCGGCGCGGGGAGCGCCTCACCGGAGGCGAACACCATCCGCAGTCCGGAACCCGCCGCCGCGCTCGGCTCGGCGACGTAGGCGGCGAACATCGACGGCACGAAGTGCACCACCGTGACACCGGCGTCGGCGACGAGCCGGGCCAGCGCCGCCGGATCGCGGTGCACGTCCGGTGCCGCGACGACCAGGCGGGCACCGATCTGCAAGGGCCAGAAGAACTCCCAGACCGACACGTCGAACGTGAACGGAGTCTTCTGCACGACCACGTCGTCCGCGGTCAGCTCGTACTGCCCCTGCATCCACAGCAGACGGTTGACGATCGCGGCGTGCGCGACCGCCACACCCTTCGGGCGGCCCGTCGAACCGGACGTGAAGATCACGTAGGCGGTGTTGTCCGGGAGGACGGCACCGAGCCGTTCGGCGTCCGTGACGGGACCGTCCGGGTAGTCGGAGACGTCGAGCCGATCGAGCAGCACCACGTCCCGGCCCGGCGCCTCGATCGCGTCCGTGCTCGTGGACAGCACGAGCACGGGATCCGCGGTCGCGAGCACGTAGTCGTTGCGTTCGGCCGGCTGGTCGGGATCGATCGGCACGTACGCACCGCCCGCCACGACCACCGCGTACATGCCGACGAGCAGTTCCGTCGAGCGACGCGTCGTCAGGGCGACGAGCGCATCGGGACCGACACCCGACGCGATCAGGACCCGCGCCAGCCGGTGCACCCGCGACGCGAATTCGCGGTAGGTCAGGGTCTCGTCACCGAACACGACCGCCGGGGCGTCCGGAGTGCGCACGACCTGCGCCTCGAACAGATCGACGAGGGTCGCGGTCGAATCCGTCCCGTGTGCGGTGTCGTTCCACGTTTCGAGGACCGAGATCCGTTCGGCCGCATCCAGCACCGGAACAGCTCCGACCCGCAGCGCCGGATCGGCGACGACCGCCGCGAGCACCCGGGTGAACCGCTGCGCGAGCGACGCCACGGTCGCCTCGTCGAACAGATCGGTCGCGTAGGTGACACCGGCGGCGATTCCCGCGGGCGATCCGTCGGCGGTGAACGTGTCCGACAGCACGAACTGCAGGTCGAACTTCGCCGTGCGGTTCTCGGCCTGAACACCGGCGACCGTCAGCCCCGGCAGCTCGAAGCTCGACTGCCCGATGTTCTCGAACGTGAGCATCACCTGGAACAGCGGGTGCCGCGCCTGCGACCGCGGCGGATCCAGCACCTCGACGAGCCGCTCGAACGGCACGTCGGCGTGCCCGAACGCACCGAGATCGGTGTCCTTGACCCGGGACAGCAGGTCGGTGAACGGCTCTCCGCCGTCGACGCGCGTCCTCAGAACGAGGGTGTTGACGAACATGCCCACCACGTCGTCCAGCGCGGCCTCGCCACGACCGGCGACCGGCGTGCCGATCGCGATGTCGTCGCTGCCGGACACGCGCGCCAGGACCGCGGCCAGCGCCGCGTGCACCACCATGAACGCGGTCACGCCCGTACGCCGTGCCAGGTCGGCGATGCCGGCCTGGACGTCCGCTCCGATCTCGAAGCGGTGGTCGCGGCCGGTGTTCGACGCGACGGCCGGCCGGGGCCGGTCGGTGGGCAGATCCAGCTGATCCGGCACACCCTCCAGCGCGGTGGTCCAGTAGTCGAGCTGGCCGGCGATCAGCGACTGCGGATCGTCCTCGGCTCCCAGGACCTCGCGCTGCCACAGCGTGTAGTCCGCGTACTGCACCGGCAACGGCGCCCACGACGGGTGCTCCCCGCGCGACCGGGACGCGTACGCGACCATCACGTCACGGGTCAGCGGTCCCATCGAGAAACCGTCGGCGGCGATGTGGTGCGCCACGACCACCAGGACGTGCTCGTCCGGGGCGACGCGCAGCAGTTCCGCGCGCACCGGCACAGCGGTGGTGACGTCGAATCCGGTTCCCACGGCTGCGAACACCCGCTCGAGCGCCTCGGACTCGGTCACCTCGAGCGGCGGGAGCTCGATCCGCGTCTGCCCGGCCGGCAGGATCACCTGCGTGCCGGCGCCGTCGACCTCCGGGTACACGGTGCGCAGGGCTTCGTGCCGGGCGACGACGTCGTTGACGGCCGCTTCGAGCGCCGTCACGTCGAGTTCACCCGTCAGGCGGATCGCGACCGGCACGTTGTACGCGGCCGATTCCGGATCGAACCGGTTGAGGAACCACATCCGGGACTGCGCCAGCGACAACGGAATACGGTCCGGGCGCGGCCGCGTGGTGAGCGCGACCCGGCCGCCGGCACCGGCGTGCTGCTCGGCGACCGCGGCGAGTGCGGCGACCGTCGGGGCCTCGAACAGCGCGCGCACCGGGATCCGGGTGTCGAGTTCGCTGCCGATCCGGGAGACCACCTGGGTTGCGACGAGCGAGTTGCCGCCCAGAGCGAAGAAGTCGTCGTCGAGTCCGACGCGATCGAGACCGAGAACCTCGGCGTAGACGGCGGCGACGATCTCCTCGACCGCGGTCGTCGGGGCGCGGAACTCGCGCACGGCGAGCGCCGGCTCCGGCAGGGCGCGCCGGTCGAGCTTGCCGGAGTGGTTGAGCGGAAGCTCGTCCAGCACCATCACGACGTCGGGAACCATGTACCGGGGCAGCGATTCGCCGAGGCGGTCGCGGGCGGCGTCGACATCGACGGTCGCGCCCGACGACGGCACCACGTAGGCGACGAGCTGCTGCCCGAATTCACCGTCGTGGACCACCACGACGGACTGCCCGATCTCGGACAGGTCGGTCAGCGCCGTCTCGATCTCGCCGAGTTCGATGCGCAGACCACGCACCTTCACCTGGAAGTCGGTGCGGCCGAGGTAGTCCAGCGTGCCGTCGGGCAGCCACCGCACCAGGTCGCCGGTGCGGTAGAGGCGACCACCGGCGTCGGCCGTGCCATTCCCCGTCGCTTCGCTCGCCCCGGCGACATTCCCCGTCGCTTCGCTCGCCCCGGCGAACGGGTCGGCGACGAAACGCTCCGCGGTCAGGTCCGGCCGGCCGAGGTAGCCGCGGGCGACCTGGACACCCGACAGGTACAGCTCGCCGGGGACACCGACGGGCACCGGATGCAGGCGTGCGTCGAGGACGTACGCACGGACGCCACGGATCGGCTCGCCGATCGGAACCGACGAGGATTCCTCTGCGACACAACGGAACACCGTCGAGGTCACGGTCACCTCGGTCGGCCCGTAGGTGTTGTCGAGCACCGCATCCGAACGCGACACGAAACGCGCCACCAGTTCCGGGGGCAGTGCCTCGCCACCGACCGACAGGTACCGCAGCGACGGGGGCAGGGCGAGGCCGTCGTCGGCGAGGAACAGCGCGAGCATCGACGGAACGAACTCGAGGATGCACACGTCCCACCGGCGGGAGACCTGCACGAGATACTCGGGGTCGCGGTGGCCGCCGGGCTCGGCGATCACCAGCCGGGCACCGGCCTGCAGCGGGTAGAACAGCTCCCACACACACGCGTCGAACGTGATGGGGGTCTTGTGCAGCGCGGTGTCCCCGGCTCCGAGGTCGTACCGCTCGGCCATCCAGGCGATCTGGTTGACGACGGACCGGTGCGAGACGGCGACGCCCTTCGGACGTCCCGTCGAACCCGACGTGAAGATCACGTACGCGGTGTTGTCCGGTCGCAGACCGGCGGCCGTCACGACCTGCGCCGTGTCGACATCGAGGTCGAGGTCCGCGACGTCGATCGCCGCGACCTCGCCCGGCAGGGCGTCACGGTCCGCCGCGGTGGTGAGCACGAGCAACGGTGCCGCGACCTCGAGCACGTACGCCGTGCGGTCGAGGGGATGCTCCGGATCGATCGGGACGTAGCCGCCGCCCGCCCGCAGGATCGCGTAGATCGCGACCAGCATGTCGACGGATCGGCTCATGCACACGCCGACCAGCACTTCCGGGCCCACGCCCCGGTCGACGAGAACCCGCGCAAGCGCGTTCACCCGGCGGTCGAACGCCGCGTAGTCGAGGATCTCGTCGCGGAACACGACCGCCGGTGCGTCCGGCGTCCGCTGCACCTGCGCGGCGAATCCGTCGAGCAGCAGTTCGCCGGTCGCGGGGCGGGCCGTGTCGTTCCACTCGACGAGCATCCGGTGGCGTTCGCCGTCGTCGACCAGTTCGAGGTCGCCGACGACGACGTCCGGATCCGCGGTCGTGGCCGCGAGAACACGGACGAGGCGCTCCGCGATCGCGGACACGGTTGCCGCGTCGAAGATGTCCGCGGCGTAGCCGATCTCGCCCAGGTAGGACCCGTCGCCTCCGGCGGGTTCGACGAGCGTGACGGACAGATCGTATTGTGCTGCCTGCCAATCGAATTCGAGCGCAGACACCGAGAGGCCGGGAAGCTCGACCACGGACTGGCTGTAGTTCTGGAACGCCAGCATGACCTGGAACAGCGGTGAGAACGACTGCGAGCGCACGGGATTGATCCGGTCCACGAGGCGCTCGAACGGGACGTCCGCGTGCGCGAACGCACCGAGATCGGTGCGCGACGCTCCCGAGAGCAGGTCACGGAACGACGCGCCCGGGTCGATCGGAGTGCGCAACACGAGGGTGTTGACGAACATGCCGACCAGGTCGTCGAGCGCGGCGTCACCGCGACCGGCGACCGGGGTGCCGATCGTGATGTCGTCACTGCCGGACAGCCGGGCCAGCAGCACCGCGAGCGCGGTGTGCACGACCATGAACGGCGTGGCGCGCTGCTCGGCCGCCACGCGCTTGATCCCGGCGACGACATCCGCGGGCACCGCGAAGTCGACGGTTCCGCCGACGCCGGTGCGCACCGCCGGCCGGGGTCGGTCGGTGGGCAGGTCCAGCACGTCCGGGGTTCCGGCGAGGGTCTCGGACCAGTAGTCGAGCTGGGTGGAGATCAGCGATTCCGGATCGTCCTCGTCGCCGAGGACCTCGCGCTGCCACAGCGCAAAGTCCGCGTACTGCACCTCGAGGGGCTTCCAGGCCGGGGCCTGCCCGCCGACGCGGGACGTGTAGGCCAGGACGATGTCACGGGCCAGCGGTCCGGTCGACACACCGTCGGCCGCGATGTGGTGCACGACGAGTGCGAGCACGTGCTCGTCCTCGGTGATCCGGAACAGGGCGCCGCGCACGGGCGGCGCCACGGTCACGTCGAAGCCCGCGGACAGCAGTTCCGCGACCCGGGTGCGCAGGTCGTTCTCGTCGGCGACCCGGACCGGCTCGAGGCCGTCCGGCAGCCACCCGGCCGGGAGCACTTCCTGGACGCCGGCGCCGTCGACCTCGGGGTAGAAGGTGCGCAGGACCTCGTGACGGGAGATCACGTCACGGACCGCCGCTTCGAGCGCGGCGACGTCGAGCGCTCCGCTCAGCCGCATCGGGATCGGGATGTTGTAGGCCGCGGAGTCGGGCTCGAAGCGGTTGAGGAACCACATCCGCTGCTGCGCCAGCGACAACGGCACCCGCTCCGGACGCGGACGCGCCGTCAGCGCCGCCCGCGCACCGGAACCGGCGTGCGACTCCACCGCCGCCGCCAGCGCCGCCACCGTCGACGCCTCGAACACCGTCCGCACCGGCACCTGCGCATCCAGCGCCGCACCCAACCGGGCCGTCACCTGCGTCGCCACCAGCGAATTCCCGCCGAGCGCGAAGAAGTCGTCGTCCAAGCCGACCCGCTCGACGCCGAGCACCTCGGCGAACACCGCGGCAACCGCCTCCTCGACCGGGGTCGTGGGTGCCCGGAACTCGCGCTGCACCACCTGCGGCGCCGGCAAGGCCTTGCGATCGATCTTGCCGTTGATGTTCAGCGGCAGCGCGTCGAGCACCACCCACGCGGTGGGCACCATATACGACGGCAACTCCGCCGCCACCCCGGCCGCGAGCGCCGACACCTCGACCGCCGCACCGTCCGCGGGGACGACGTAACCGACGAGCTGCTCGCCCGTGTGCCGGTCACTGTGCACGACGACCACAGCCTGGGACACCGAAACCTGATTCCGCAGAACCGATTCGATCTCACCGAGCTCGATCCGGAAACCACGCACCTTCACCTGGAAATCGGTACGGCCGAGGTAGTCCAGCGTGCCGTCCGGCAGCCACCGCACCAGATCACCCGTGCGATACATCCGCGCCCCGGCGGTGACGTCCCCCGCCGCTCCGCTCGCCCCACCGGCGAACGGGTTCGCCACGAACCGATCCGCCGTCAACTCCGGCCGACCGAAATACCCCCGAGCCAACTGCACACCCGACAGATACAACTCACCCGCAACACCCACCGGCACCGGACGCAACCGCTCGTCCAGCACGAACGCCGACACATTCCACTCCGGCACACCGATCGGCACACCCACCACATCGGCATCCGACACCTCGTGCCAGGTCACCGACACCGCAGCCTCCGTCGGACCGTACAGATTGAACAGCCCCACACCCGGATTCACCGACCGGAGCCGCTGCGCCACCGACCCCGGCAACGCCTCACCGATCGCCAGCACCCGACGCAACGACGACGCCAACACACCACCCGAACCCGAGGACGACGCCGCCGTCAACAGAGCCTCGAGCATCGACGGCACCACATGCAACGTCGACACCGACGCCGACCGCATCAACCCCAGCAGATACGCCGGATCCCGATGCCCCTCCGCCTCGGCCACCACCAACCGGCCACCCGAAACCAACGCCGACCAGAACTCCCACACCGACAAGTCGAACGTCGCCGCAGTCTTGAGCAACACCGCATCGCCCGGCCCCAACCCGAACGCCGCAACCTTCCACACCAACTGATTCGCCACCGCCCGATGCGGCACCGCCACACCCTTCGGACGACCCGTCGAACCCGACGTGAAGATCACATACGCCGTATGGTCCGGCGCCGGAGTCGCCACGTGGACCGGGACATCCGCCGCCGAATCGTCCGAAGTCGAATCATCCTGCGGCACAAAGTAGTCGACGAACAGGACGGCGCGATCGCTCTCGGTCCCGAAGCCTTCGCCGCGGGTGGTCAGCACACACACCGGATCGGCGGTGCCGAGAATGTAGTCGGTCCGCTCCGCCGGCTGATCCGGATCCACCGGCACGTAGGCGCCACCGGCCTTCGCGACCGCGACCATGCCGATCACCAACTCCACCGAGCGGCGCATACCGAGCGCGACCCGCTCTTCGGGATCGACGCCACGCGCGACCAGCTGCCGGGCGATCGCACCCGCCCACGCGTCGACCTGACGGTAGGTCCAGGTGCGACCGTCGAATTCGAGGGCCGGCGCGTCCGGGGTCGCGGCGACCTGCGCCTCGAACAACGACACCAACGTCGCCGACGCATCCACCTCGTGCGCAGTGTCGTTGAACGACTCCAGGATCCGAGACCGCTCCCCCGCACCGAGGATCTCCAGATCCCCGACCGGACGCGACGGATCCGCCACGATCTCCTCGAGCACCCGCACGAACCGCCCGACGAACGACACGACCGTCGACTCGTCGAACAACGCCGTCGCATAGGTCACGAAACCGCCGATCCCCGTGGGAGCCCCGGCCTCGTCGTAGGTGTCCTGCACGATCCAGTGCAGATCGAACTGCGAGGTGTCGCCGGCGAGGTCGATGCCCTCGACGCTGACCGACGGCAGTTCGAGCGAGGTCCGGGCGAGATTCTGGAAGGACAGACCGACCTGGAACAGCGGATGCCGCGCCGTCGACCGCGCCGGATTGAGCACCTCCACCAACCGCTCGAACGGCACATCCGCATGCGCGAACGCCTGCAGATCCGACTCCCGGACCGCCCCCAGCAACTCCTCGAACGACCCACCCGAACGCACATCCGCCCGCAACACCAACGTGTTGACGAACATGCCGATCAGATCGTCGAGCTCACGCTCCCCACGACCCGCGATCGGCGTGCCCACCGCCACATCCGACGTGCCCGACAACCGCGCCAGCAGCACCGACAACGCCGCGTGCACGACCATGAACAACGTCGCGTTGTGCGCCCGCGCCAACTGCACCAACCGCCCGTGCAGCTCCGCCGGCACCGCCACATCGACGCGCGCACCGGCCACCGACTGCACCGCCGGACGCGGACGATCGGCCGGCAACTCCAACTGATCCGGCAGCCCGGCCAGGGCAGCGGTCCAGTGGCGGATCTGCTGCGAGATCAGCGAGGACGGATCGTCCTCCGAGCCCAGCACCGACCGCTGCCACAACGCATAGTCCGCGTACTGCACCGCGAGCGGTTCCCAGGACGGCACCCCGCCGCCGACCCGGGACGTGTACGCGGTGACCAGGTCGCGGACGAACGGCCCGCCGGACGAGCCGTCGGCGGAGATGTGGTGGACGACCGTGACGACCACGAAGTCGTCGGCACCGATCTCGAAAACCCTTGCTCGGAGCGGAATCTCGGTGGTCACGTCGAACGGCTGCCCGACGAAGGCGGCCATCGCCCCGGCGATCGACGCCTCGTCGACCGTGACGACGTCCATCGCGACCGAAGCCCGTCCCGCGGGCAGGATCACCTGGACGGGCCCGTCGACGGTCTCCGGGTAGACGGTACGCAGCGACTCGTGCCGCGCCACCACGTCGGCGACCGCCGCGCGCAGCGCGTCGACGTCGAGGGCACCGCGGATCCGTAGCGCGGTCGGCAGGTTGTAGGCGGTCGAGTCCGGGTCGAACCGGTTGAGGAACCACATGCGGGACTGCGCCAGCGACAACGGAATCCGCTCCGGGCGTTCCTGTGCCGTGAGCGCAGCGCGTCCACCGGCACCGGCGTGCGACTCGAGCCGGGCGGCGAGGCCTTCCACCGAGGAGGCTTCGAACAGTTCCCGCACCGGAACGCGGACCTCGAGGGCGGCGCCGAGTCGCGCCGCGACCTGGGTCGCGATCAGCGAGTTGCCGCCAAGCGCGAAGAAGTCGTCGTCGAGACCGACCCGCTCGACGCCGAGCACCTCGCCGAACACCGCGGCGACGATCTCCTCCACCGGGGTGGTGGGGGCACGGAACGCACGGGTCTCGAACACGGGCTCGGGCAGTGCCTTGCGGTCGAGCTTGCCGGACGCGTTGAGCGGGAACGCGTCGAGGACGACGGCGGCCGCCGGAACCATGTACGACGGCAGGCTCTTGCCGAGCCCGACGAGCAGCGACTGCTCGTCGATGTCGGCGCCGGCCTCGGCGACGAGGTAGGCGACGAGCTGATCGCCGGTCGGGGTCGCGACGACCTGCACCGATGCGGACATGACGGTGGGGTCGGCGAGCAGGGCCGTCTCGATCTCGCCGAGCTCGATGCGCTGGCCGCGGAACTTCACCTGGAAGTCGGTGCGGCCGATGTACACCAGTTCCGGTGCACCGTCGGCCGTGCGGGTCCAGCGGACGAGGTCGCCGGTGCGGTACATGCGATCGCCGGAGAGACCGAAGGGGTCGGCGACGAAACGGTCGCTGGTCAGGTCGACCCGGCCGTGATACCCGCGCGCGAGCTGGACACCCGACAGATACAGCTCACCCGCGACACCGAACGGCACGGGACGCAGCCGGCCGTCGAGCACGTACACCTTCGAATTCCACTGCGGCACACCGATCGGGACCGACCCGGCGTCGTCGAGCGCGGCCTGCCGGTAGGTGATCGACACGGCCGCCTCGGTCGGCCCGTACAGGTTGTGCAGTCCGGCCGACGAGACCGACGCGAACGCGTGCGCGGTCTGCGCGGGCAGAGCCTCACCGATGACGAACACGTCGCGCAGCGTCACCAGGTCGGCCGGGTCCGCGTACGAGACGAAGACCGCGAGCATCGACGGCACGAAATCGGTGACGGTGACGGACCGTTCCCGGATGGTGCGGGCGACGTACTCGGCGTCCCGGTGCCCGTCGGGTGTCGCGACGACGAGCGTCGCGCCGACCCGCAGCGGCAGGAAGAATCCCCACAGCGACACGTCGAACGTGGTGGCGGTCTTCTGGAGATAGACGTCGGCCTCGGTGAATGCGTATTCGCCCTGCATCCAGGCCATCTGGTTCGCGATCGCGCCGTGCGGAACCGCGACACCCTTCGGGCGTCCGGTGGATCCGGAGGTGAAGATGACGTAGGCGGTGTTGTCCGGACGCAGTACCCCGGTGCGCTCGCTCGCCAGGACCGGCGTGGCCGGCAGGTGCGCGAGGTCGAGGGTGTCCAGATGCAGGACCGGGATGCGCTCGGGCAGCGTGAGATCGTCGCGCTCGGTGGTGAGCACGCAGACGGGTTCGGCAGCGTCGAGGATGTACTCGGTGCGCGAGGCCGGGTGGTCCGGGTCCACGGGCACGTAGGCGCCGCCCGCGCGGAGCACCGCGTACATGCCGACGACGAGTTCGACGGACCGGCGCATCGCCAGCGCGACCCGGGACTCCGGTCCGACACCGAGGGAGATCAGTTGCCGCGCAAGACGATTGACCTCGGCATCGAACTCGCCGTAGGTGAGCTCGCGACCCTCGTACACGAGGGCGGTCGCGTCGGGGGTGCGGGCAACCTGCGCGTCGAATCCGTCGAGCAGCAGATGGTCCGCGATCGCGTGCTCGGTGTCGTTGCACGCGTCGAGCAGGGCGCGGCGCTCGTCGGCGCCGAGGATCTCGAGGTCCCCGATCGTCACCGTGGGATCGGTGGAGACCGCGTCGAGGATGCGCAGCAGCCGCTTCGAGATCTCCACGACCGACGATTCGTCGAACAGCGCGGTGGCATAGGTGAGCATGCCGACCATGCCGTCGGTCTCGCTGTCGGTGGCCAGGGTCAGCTGCAGGTCGAACCGTGAGGTCGTCGTGCCGGCGTCGAGCCCCTCGACGCGCAGGCCCGCGAGGTCGAGGTGTGCTTCCTCGAGGTTCTGGAAGAACAGCGCCACCTGGAACAACGGGTGCCGCGACTGCGACCGGACGGGGTTGAGCACCTCGACGAGCCGCTCGAACGGCAGATCGGCGTGTCCGAACGCACCCAGGTCGGTCTCGCGGGCCTGGGCGAGGAGTTCGGCGAAGGTGGCTGCGGGCGAGACCTGGGTCCGCAGCACGAGGGTGTTGACGAACATGCCGACCAGGTCGTCGAGCGCCTGCTCGCCGCGTCCCGCAACGGGCGTGCCGATCGCGATGTCCTCGGTGCCGGACAGCCGGGCCAGCAGCACGGCGAGCGCGCTGTGGACCACCATGAACAGGGTGCCGTGCCGGCCGGCGGCCACCGCTTCGAGGCGTGCGACGAGATCCGCGTCGATCGGGAAGCGGTACATCGCACCGGCATTCGACGCGGTCTGCGGCCGGGGGCGGTCGGTCGGCAGGGCGAGTTCGTCGGGCAGCCCGGCGAGCGCGTTCTTCCAGTAGTCGAGCTGCCCGGCGATGAGCGAGTCCGCATCGTCCTCGGAACCGAGGACCCGGCGCTGCCACAGCGCGAAGTCCGCGTACTGGACCGGCAGCGGTTCCCAGGCCGGCGCCGAGCCGACGCTCCGGGCCGCGTACGCCGTGACGACGTCGCGGGTCAGCGGGGCCATCGACGAGCCGTCGGCGCTGATGTGGTGCACGACGAGAACGAGCACGTGTTCGTCCTCGCCGAGCGCGAACAGGCGGATCCGCATCGGGACCGCGCTGGTGACGTCGAATCCCTCGTCGACGAAATCGACCACGTTCGAGAGGAGTTCGTCTGCGGTCGACGGAACGGCGATCAGTTCGTCGACGACCTCGGCGGTGGGGAGAACCACCTGGTGCCCGGTGCCGTCGAGCTCCGGGTAGACCGTCCGCAGGATCTCGTGCCGCTCGACGACGTCGCCGATCGCCGCGCGCAGTGCCGCGACGTCGAGGCGGCCGGTGAGGCGGATCGCCAACGGGATGTTGTTGACGGTCGACGTGGTGTCGAACCGGTTGAGGAACCACATCCGCTGCTGTGCGAGCGACAACGGGACAACGGGACCCCGGTCCTGCGGCACGAGCGGGATGCGCCCTGCCGCATCGCCGAGCGAATCGAGGTAGGCGGCGAAGGCTTCGACGGTGGAGAACTCGAACAGGTCCCGCACGGGAAGGCGGGTGTCGACGAAGGCTCCGAGGCGGGCCACCGCCTGGGTCGCGATCAGGGAGTTGCCGCCGAGTTCGAAGAAGTCGTCGTCGACGCCGACACGTTCGACACCGAGCAGGTCGGCGAACACGGCCGCGACGGTCTCCTCGGTCGGGGTCGACGGAGCGCGGAACTCCTTGGCTTCGAACACCGGTTCCGGCAAGGCCTTCCGATCCAGCTTGCCGTTCCCGGTGAGGGGGATCGCGTCGAGGGTCATCACCACGGAGGGGACCATGTGGGACGGCAGCGACCGACCCACGAATTCCTTGAGAGCGTCCTGGTCGACGACCGATCCGGCCGCGGGCAGCACGTACGACACCAGCGTCGTCACGCCGGTCGCGGACGTGTGCCCGACGGTCGCGGCGAACTCGACGGAGTCGTGCGCGGACAGCGCGGCGTCGATCTCACCGAGTTCGATGCGGAAGCCGCGGACCTTGACCTGGAAGTCGCTGCGGCCGACGTACTCGATGACCGGCCCGGTCGGACCGTCGATCCAGCGCACGACGTCGCCGGTCCGGTACATGCGCGCGCCGGGCTCGGTGCCCGCGTCGTCCGTGAACGGGTTCGCGACGAAGCGTTCTGCGGTCAGGCCGTGACGCCGGTGGTAGCCGCGCGCGACGCCCGGTCCGGAGAGGTACAGCTCACCGGCGACACCCATCGGCGTCGGGTTGAGGCGGCCGTCGAGGATGTGTGCCGAGACACCCCGCAGGGCGACACCGATCGGCATCGGGCCGTCCGCGTCGAGCGGGTCGCTGCTGGTCGCGATGACGGTGGCCTCGGTCGGCCCGTATACGTTGAAGAAGTCGCGGTCGCCGGCCCATTTCGCCATCAGCTCGGTGGAGTAGGCCTCACCACCGACCATGACCGAGCGCAGCGAGTCCAGCCCGGCCGGATCCATCGACGCCAGCGCGGCCGGTGTGATGAACGCGTGGGTGACCACCTCCTTCCGCAGCAGTTCGGCGAGTTCGTCACCGCCGTAGACCGTCGGCGGCACGATGACCATGGTCGCCCCGGCACCGACCGCGAGCAGCAGCTCGAGGATCGACGCGTCGAAGCTCGGCGACGCGAAATGCATGGTGCGGGAGGACGAGTCGATCTTGAACCGCTCGCGCTGCTCGGCCGACAGGTTCGACAGACCCCCGTGGGTGACCGTGACACCCTTCGGGAGGCCGGTGGAGCCGGACGTGTAGATGACGTACGCGGTGTTGTCGACGGAGAGCGATCCGACGCGGTCCGCGTAGGTGACCGGCGCCCCGGACACCGCCGCGCACTCGGCGGCCAGTTCCGCGCCGTCGAGAGAGAGCCATTCCACCGAGTCGGGCAGGCGGTCGCGGTGCTCGGTGACGGTGAGGCCGAAGCGCGAGCCGGAGTCGGCGACCATGTGCTCGATGCGGTCGGCGGGATAGGTCGGGTCCATCGGAACGAAGGCGGCACCGGTCTTCGCGACGGCCCACCAGGCGAGGACCGATTCGATCGAACGGGTGAGTCCGAGTGCGACGAACGTTTCGGGCCGCGCGCCGCGCGCGATCAGGACGCGCGCGAGGCGGGAGGACTGCTCGTCGAGCTCGCCGTAGGTCAGGCGGCGGTCGCCGAGGACGACCGCGGTGGCCGTCGGGTCCATCTCCACGGCCGCGGCGAGCATCTGCGGGAGGGTCAGTGCACGTGTGCGGCGTCGACGAGCGGGCCTGCTGGAGCCGGTCCTGCGGCGTGCCCCACCTGCAGCCTTGGCACCGGTCTCGTCAGCCGTCATTCGTTAACAACCCCTCATGCCCAGGACAGGAGAACCTCGGTCGCAGCGCGACGCGGGGCTCTCTCGTCTATTGACCCAACAACCCGCTCCATGGTACGAGCCGGCGCTTCGGCGCCGCATCCGGCTGATGCGTGCACGAAAGCGTCAACTCTATACCCTCGCGGCGCGCCGATTCGTTACACGATCGCGACCTGGCGCGCCCGGAACCCGGGCCGCCGCGCGGTCCGGGTTCCGGCCCGCGCGGCGACCGATCGAGCTGCCGCTCCCCCTACCGGCCGCCGTCGGCGGCGGTGACCACGTCGGTGAACAGATCCGGACCGTCGGCCCCCAGCAGGTCCTCGTATCCGGGCTCCGGCTGCACGTCCACGAACACCATCGCACCGAGGTCCTCTGGGATTCCGTCGTCGAACCGGGGTGCGCCGGGTGACCCGACGAACAGGTGCGTCACCCACTGATCGGCGAGCTCGTCCTCGAACGACGCCGCGCGTTCCTGCGGAGCCACCAGGGCGGCGCCGGCAATGGCGGCCACGAGCAGCTCGAGCACCGCGGCCTCCGAGTCGGCGGGCCCGTGCACGTGCGTGCGGGACTCGTAGTCGACGCCGGTGCGGGTCGCGAGCCGGGCGGCGACGTCCGCCGCGGCCGCGTGGCCGATCACCCGTTCCCGTTCGGTGCCGGCAGCGAGCACGAACGCCGGGTCGTCGCCCCGGATCGGACGTATCAGGTCCGCGTAGGTCACCGGGGTCCCGGACTGTGCCTCGATCGCCGCGGCCGTGTCCGGATCGTCCAGGACGATCACCGACGCATCGGCGGGGTCCCCGGCGACACCGAGCACGACGTCGAGCCCCGCCCCGCCGGACACTGCCCCGCCGGACACTGCCTCGTCGGACACTGCCTCGTCGGACACTGCCTCGTCGAGGAGGACGACCGCGGCGCCGGTCTTGAGGACGGCCCACACGGCGGCGGCGCGGTCCATCGAGCGCGGCATCCGGATGCCGACCCGGCTTCCGGTGCCGATACCGCGACCGAGCAGGAACCGGGCCGAACGCGACGACCTCGCATCCAGCTCGGCGTAGGAGACCTCGTCCTCGCCGTCCGCGAGCGCCGGAGCCTCCGGGTCGGACTCGACGGTGGACATGAGCACCGACACCAGGTTGCGGGCCGTGGCCCCCGACTCGGATTCCGTGTCGGTCGTGCGGGCCTGGAACTGTGCGCGTTCGGCGGCACCCATGATGTCGATGTCGCCGACGGTCACGTCGGGCTTCGTGACGACCGCCTCCACGATCCGGGTGAACCGCTCGGCGAACCGCTCGACGGTGGCGCCGTCGAACAGGTCGGTGGCGTAGGTGAACCCGGCGATCAACTCGTCCGGATCACCCGCGCCGTCGTAGGTGCCCTCGAGCGTCAGCATCAGATCGAACTTGGCCGCGACCTCTCCGGTGTCGAGGCCGCTGATCGTCAGGCCCGGCAGCTCGAAGGACACCGGCCGGAAGTTCTGCAGCGACAGCATCACCTGGAAGAACGGGTGACGTCCCGACGACCGTGCCGGATCGAGAACCTCGACGAGACGCTCGAACGGCAGATCGGCGTTCGCGAATGCCGACAGGTCCGTTTCCCGGGCGCGGTCGACGAGCTCACCGAACGACCGGGACGGATCGACATCGGTGCGCAGCACGAGCGTGTTGACGAACATGCCGATCAGGTCGTCGAGTTCGGGTTCGCCGCGTCCTGCGACACCGGTGCCGACCGCGATGTCGCGGCCGCCGGTGAGCCGCGCCAGCAGGACCGCCAGCGCCGCGTGCACCACCATGAACATCGAGGTGTTGTGTGCGCGCGCGAGTTCGGTCAGCCCGCGGTGCAGCTCGGGCTCGAGCGTGAACGCGTGGTACGCGCCCGCCATGGACGGCATCGCCGGCCGTGGCCGGTCCGTGGGCAGCTCGAGGTCGTCGGCCAGTCCGGCGAGTGCCTCGCGCCAGTAGCCGAGCTGTGCCGAGATCTGCGAGTCCGGATCGTCCTCGGTACCGAGGACGGCCCGCTGCCACAGCGCGAAATCGGCGTACTGCACCGGCAGCGGCGCCCATTCGGGCAGGCGTCCCGCGGCCCGCTCGGTGTACGCGACCATGACGTCACGGGTCAGCGGACCGAGCGAGAAGCCGTCACCGCTGATGTGGTGCATGACCAGCACGAGGACGTGCTCGGTCTCGTCGACCGCGAACAGCCGGATCCGGACCGGAATCGCCTCGGTCACATCGAATCCCGCCGACGCCAGGGCGCGCACCCGGTCGGGCAGCTCGTCCGCACCGACCCGCTCGGGAGTCAGGTCCGGCAGGGCGTCGGCGACCGGCAGCACCACCTGGTGCCCGCTGCCGTCGAGTTCGGGATAGACCGTGCGGAGGATCTCGTGCCGGCCGATCACGTCGCCGACCGCGCCCTGCAGCGCCGCCACGTCCAGCGTGCCGGACAACCGGATCGCCAGCGGGATGTTGTAGGACCCGGAAGCCGGATCGAACCGGTTCAGGAACCACATGCGCTGCTGCGCGAGCGAGAGCGGCACGATCTCCGGTCGCGGACCGGCCGTGAGCGGCGCACGGCCACCCCCGCCGGCGAGCCCTTCCAGCCGGGCCGCGAGCGTCCCGACGGTCGGCGCCTCGAACAGTTCCCGGACCGGGACCGTGGTGTCGAGTGCCGCGCCGAGCCGCGCCGCGACCTGCGTCGCGATCAGCGAGTTGCCACCGAGATCGAAGAAGTCGTCGTCCGCCCCGACGCGGTCGACGCCGAGCACATCCGCGAACACCCCGGCGACGATCTCCTCGATCGGCGTCGACGGCGCACGGAACGCCTTGGTCTCGAACAGCGGCTCCGGCAGCGCCCTGCGGTCCAGCTTGCCGACCGGGGTCAGCGGGATCGCGTCGAGCGGGATCACGACGACCGGCACCATGTGTGCGGGCAGCGAAGTCGCCGCGAACTCCCGCAGCGCGTCGGTGTCCAGGTCGGCGCCGGCGGCGGGGACGACGTACGACACGACGGCGGTGCCACCGGTCGGGGTCTCGTGGCCGATCGTCGCCGCGAAGTCCACGCGCTCGTGCGAGACGAGCACGGCGTCGATCTCGTCGAGTTCGACCCGGAGGCCGCGGATCTTCACCTGGTGGTCGCTGCGGCCGACGTAGGCGATCTCCCCGCTCGGGGTCCACCGCACGACGTCGCCGGTGCGGTACATCCGCTCGCCGGGTTCGCCGTACGGGTCGGCGACGAACCGGTCGGCGGTCAGTGCGCCGCGGGCGTGATACCCGCGTGCAAGCTGGACTCCCGAGATGTACAGCTCGCCGACGACGCCGACGGGGACCGGGCGCAGCCGCGCGTCGAGCACGACCTCGCGCATCCCGCGGATCGGGCCACCGATGGTGATCGGTGCGCCCGGCACCATCGGCTCCGAGATGTTCGCCATGATCGTGGTCTCGGTGGGGCCGTAGCCGTTGTACAGCGAACGACCGGGCGCCCAGCGTGCGACGACGTCGGCGGGCACCGCCTCACCACCGGCGGCGAGGTGCTGCAGCGAATCCAGACCGGACGGATCCATCGACGCCAGCACCGCAGGGGTGATGAAGGCGTGCGAAACCCGTTCGCGGCGAATGAGTTCCGCCAGCTCTGCACCACCGAACACGGCGGCGGGCGAGATCACCATCGTCGAGGACGCGCCGAGCACGAGCAGCAGCTCGAGCATCGATGCGTCGAAGCTCGGCGACGACACGTGCAGGATCCGGGAATCCGGGCCGGGACGGTAGCGCTCGCGCTGCTCGACACAGAAGTTGTGCAGACCCGCGTGCGTGACCGCGACACCCTTGGGCTTACCCGTGGAGCCGGACGTGTAGATGACGTACGCCACCTGCTCGACCCGAATCGGGAGGGGCAGTTCGGCCTCGGCGACCGGAGTCGCCGCTTCCGCCTCGCCCGACGTCTGTACCGCGGCGTCGTCGAGGACGAGCCAGTCGGTGACGCCGGGCAGCGCCTCGACGTGCTGCGCCAGGGTCAGACCGACCGCGGCGCGCGCATCGGTGACCATGTGCTCGATCCGGTCCGCCGGGTAGTTCGCGTCCACCGGGACGAAGGCGGCACCGGTCTTCGTCACGGCCCAGACCGCGAGCACCGATTCGATCGATCGCGGAATCGCGACCGCGACGAGCTGCTCGGCACCGACACCGCGCTGCAGCAACACGCGGGCGAGCTGCGACGAACGCGCGTCCAGCTCACGGTAGGTGAGCTCGCGATCCTCGCAGCGGACCGCGACCCCGTCGGGGTTCGCGGCGACGGCCGCGGCGATCAGCTCGGGCAGCGTACGCGGCTCCGGACCGGCCGGTCCGGCGTGCGCCAGGAGCCCGGCGAGCTCGCCGGGAGCGAACAGATCGGCGTCCCCGACGGACTGATCCGGGGCACCGGTCAGTGCCGCGAGCAGCCGCACGAAACGCTCCGCGAACGCGGCGACCGTCGAGTCGTCGAACAGATCGGTCGCGTACTCGAACATCGCGGGCACGGCCGCGCCTTCGTCCCGGTCTCCCGGGACGACGGTGAGCTGCAGGTCGAACTTCGCGATGTGGGCGTCGGCCTCGACCGGCGCCACCGACAGGTCGCCGAGCTCGAACGTTCCCGCGGCCAGGTTCTGGAAGGCCAGCACCACCTGGAAGATCGGCGAATGCGCCTGCGAGCGGACGGGATCGAGCTCGTCGACGAGACGCTCGAACGGAACGTCGGCGTGCCCGAACGCCGCGAGGTCGCCTTCGCGGACCCGGCGCAGCAGATCGGTGAACGACTCGGAGCCGTCGACGACGGTACGCAGCACCGCGGTGTTGACGAACATGCCGACCAGGTCGTCGAGCGCGGCCTCACCGCGACCGGCGACCGGCGACCCGATCACGATGTCCTCGGTGCCCGACAGGCGGGCCAGCAGCACCGCGAACGCCGCGTGCACCACCATGAACGGCGTCGCCGACTGCTCGGACGCGCACCGTTCGACGGCGGCGAACACGTCCGCCGGCAGCTCGAAGCGGTGCGTGTCGCCGCGATAGGTCGCCTGCGCCGGCCGGGGCCGGTCGGTGGGCAGGTCCAGCACGTCCGGGGTTCCGGCGAGGGTCTCGGACCAGTAGTCGAGCTGGGTGGAGATCAGCGATTCCGGATCGTCCTCGTCGCCGAGGACCTCGCGCTGCCACAGCGCAAAGTCCGCGTACTGCACCTCGAGCGGTGCCCACGACGGCGCCTCGCCCCGCGAGCGGGCCGCGTAGGCCACCATCACATCGCGGGCGAGCGGGCCCATGGAGAACCCGTCGGCGCTGATGTGGTGCGCCACGAGCACCAGAATCCGCTCGTTCGGGGACAACTCGCCGGGGGACAACTCGAGCAGCACTGCACGGAAGGGCACCTCGGCAGTGACATCGAAGCCGGAACCGATCAGCTCGGCGACCCGCTCGGTGACGCGCTCGGCGTCGACACGCTCGACCCCCAACACCGGAGCGTCGGCGACGGGCAGCACGACCTGCTGTCCCACGCCGTCGAACTCCGGGTAGTAGGTACGGAGCACCTCGTGGCGCGCCACGACATCCGAGACCGCGGCGGTGAGTGCCGCGACGTCGAGCGCTCCGCTCAGCCGCAACGCCACCGGAATGTTGTTCACGGCCGTGCCGGAATCGAAGCGGTTGAGGAACCACATCCGCTGCTGCGCCAGCGACAACGGCACCCGCTCCGGACGCGGACGCGCCGTCAGCGCCGCCCGCGCACCGGAACCGGCGTGCGACTCCACCGCCGCCGCCAGCGCCGCCACCGTCGACGCCTCGAACACCGTCCGCACCGGCACCTGCGCATCCAGCGCCGCACCCAACCGGGCCGTCACCTGCGTCGCCACCAGCGAATTCCCGCCGAGCGCGAAGAAGTCGTCGTCCAAGCCGACCCGCTCGACGCCGAGCACCTCGGCGAACACCGCGGCAACCGCCTCCTCGACCGGGGTCGTGGGTGCCCGGAACTCGCGCTGCACCACCTGCGGCGCCGGCAAGGCCTTGCGATCGATCTTGCCGTTGATGTTCAGCGGCAGCGCGTCGAGCACCACCCACGCGGTGGGCACCATATACGACGGCAACTCCGCCGCCACCCCGGCCGCGAGCGCCGACACCTCGACCGCCGCACCGTCCGCGGGGACGACGTAACCGACGAGCTGCTCGCCCGTGTGCCGGTCACTGTGCACGACAACCACAGCCTGGGACACCGAAACCTGATTCCGCAGAACCGATTCGATCTCACCGAGCTCGATCCGGAAACCACGCACCTTCACCTGGAAATCGGTACGGCCGAGGTAGTCCAGCGTGCCGTCCGGCAGCCACCGCACCAGATCACCCGTGCGATACATCCGCGCCCCGGCGGTGACGTCCCCCGCCGCTCCGCTCGCCCCACCGGCGAACGGGTTCGCCACGAACCGATCCGCCGTCAACTCCGGCCGACCGAAATACCCCCGAGCCAACTGCACACCCGACAGATACAACTCACCCGCAACACCCACCGGCACCGGACGCAACCGCTCGTCCAGCACGAACGCCGACACATTCCACTCCGGCACACCGATCGGCACACCCACCACATCGGCATCCGACACCTCGTGCCAGGTCACCGACACCGCAGCCTCCGTCGGACCGTACAGATTGAACAGCCCCACACCCGGATTCACCGACCGGAGCCGCTGCGCCACCGACCCCGGCAACGCCTCACCGATCGCCAGCACCCGACGCAACGACGACGCCAACACACCACCCGAACCCGAGGACGACGCCGCCGTCAACAGAGCCTCGAGCATCGACGGCACCACATGCAACGTCGACACCGACGCCGACCGCATCAACCCCAGCAGATACGCCGGATCCCGATGCCCCTCCGCCTCGGCCACCACCAACCGGCCACCCGAAACCAACGCCGACCAGAACTCCCACACCGACAAGTCGAACGTCGCCGCAGTCTTGAGCAACACCGCATCGCCCGGCCCCAACCCGAACGCCGCAACCTTCCACACCAACTGATTCGCCACCGCCCGATGCGGCACCGCCACACCCTTCGGACGACCCGTCGAACCCGACGTGAAGATCACATACGCCGTATGGTCGGGGCGCAGCGGAACGATCCGCTCCTCGTCCGTGATCGGCGCGGCGGACAGATCCGCGGTCGCCGCGTCGTCGACGAACAGCACCGGACGCCCACCGACGCCGAAATCGTCACGGTGCGTGGTCAGCACACACACCGGATCGACGGTGCCGAGAATGTAGTCGGTCCGCTCCGCCGGCTGATCCGGATCCACCGGCACGTAGGCGCCACCGGCCTTCGCGACCGCGACCATGCCGATCACCAACTCCACCGAGCGGCGCATACCGAGCGCGACCCGCTCTTCGGGATCGACGCCACGCGCGACCAGCTGCCGGGCGATCGCACCCGCCCACGCGTCGACCTGACGGTAGGTCCAGGTGCGACCGTCGAATTCGAGGGCCGGCGCGTCCGGGGTCGCGGCGACCTGCGCCTCGAACAACGAGACCAACGTCGCCGACGCATCCACCTCGTGCGCAGTGTCGTTGAACGACTCCAGGATCCGAGACCGCTCCCCCGCACCGAGGATCTCCAGATCCCCGACCGGACGCGACGGATCCGCCACGATCTCCTCGAGCACCCGCACGAACCGCCCGACGAACGACACGACCGTCGACTCGTCGAACAACGCCGTCGCATAGGTCACGAAACCGCCGATCCCCGTGGGAGCCCCGGCCTCGTCGTAGGTGTCCTGCACGATCCAGTGCAGATCGAACTGCGAGGTCCGGTGCTCGAGGTCGAGCGGGGCGATGGCGAGGTCGTCGAGTTCCAGGCTGGCCTCGTTCAGGTTCTGGAACGAGAAGCCGACCTGGAACAGCGGATGCCGCGCCGTCGACCGCGCCGGATTGAGCACCTCCACCAACCGCTCGAACGGCACATCCGCATGCGCGAACGCCTGCAGATCCGACTCCCGGACCGCCCCCAGCAACTCCTCGAACGACCCACCCGAACGCACATCCGCCCGCAACACCAACGTGTTGACGAACATGCCGATCAGATCGTCGAGCTCACGCTCCCCACGACCCGCGATCGGCGTGCCCACCGCCACATCCGACGTGCCCGACAACCGCGCCAGCAGCACCGACAACGCCGCGTGCACGACCATGAACAACGTCGCGTTGTGCGCCCGCGCCAACTGCACCAACCGCCCGTGCAGCTCCGCCGGCACCGCCACATCGACGCGCGCACCGGCCACCGACTGCACCGCCGGACGCGGACGATCGGCCGGCAACTCCAACTGATCCGGCAGCCCGGCCAGGGCAGCGGTCCAGTGGCGGATCTGCTGCGAGATCAGCGAGGACGGATCGTCCTCCGAGCCCAGCACCGACCGCTGCCACAACGCATAGTCCGCGTACTGCACCGCCGGCGGCTCCCACGACGGGGCTCCGCCGCCGACCCGGGCGCTGTACGCGAGCATCACATCCCGCACGAACGGCGCCATCGACGCACCGTCGGCCGAGATGTGATGCACCACCATCGCCAGCACGAACTCGTCGCCGCCGAGATCGAACAAGCGGATGCGCAGGGGCACTTCGCTTGTCACATCGAACGGCCGCACCATGAAGTCCGTGACGGCAGCGAGCAGCTGCTCGGCCGTGGTCCGTTCGACGTCGACGTCCGGAACGGACTGCTGCACCGGTAGCACGACCTGGACGGGTCCGTCCGAAGTCTCGGGGTACACCGTGCGCAGCGACTCGTGCCGCGCCACCACGTCGGCGACGGCCGCACGCAGCGCGTCGACGTCGAGGGCACCGCGGATCCGCAGCGCCATCGGCAGGTTGTAGGCGGTCGAGTCTGGGTCGAACCGGTTGAGGAACCACATGCGGGACTGCGCCAGTGACAACGGAACCCGCTCCGGGCGCACCTGCGCCGTGAGCGCAGCGCGTCCACCGGCCCCGACGTGCGACTCGAGCCGGGTGGCCAGATCCACGACCGTCGATGCCTCGAACAACGTACGGACCTGGACGCGGGTGTCGAGTGCCGCTCCGAGACGCGAGACCACCTGGGTCGCGATCAGCGAGTTGCCGCCGAGCGCGAAGAAGTCGTCGTCGAGACCGACCCGCTCGACGCCGAGCACCTCACCGAACACCCCGGCGACGATCTCCTCCACCGGTGTGGTCGGGGCACGGAACTCGCGAGCTTCGAACTCCGGCTCCGGCAGCGCCTTGCGGTCGAGCTTGCCGGACGCGTTGAGCGGGAACGCGTCGAGCACGGTCACCACCGACGGAACCATGTACGACGGAAGCGCCGCCGCGGCGGCCGTGCGGGCGGCGCCGGCGTCGATCACCGCGCCCGGCACCGGGACGACATAGGCGACCAGGTGCTGGCCGGTCGACGATTCGTGCACGAGCACCACCGCCGACAACACGGACGGATCGGCGGACAGGACCGCTTCGATCTCGCCGAGCTCGATGCGCTGGCCGCGGAACTTCACCTGGAAGTCGGTGCGGCCGATGTACACCAGTTCCGGTGCGCCGCCGGCCGTGCGGGTCCAGCGGACGAGGTCGCCGGTGCGGTACATGCGCTCGCCCGGCGCACCGTACGGGTCGGCGACGAAACGGTCGGCGGTCAGGTCGACCCGGCCGTGATACCCGCGTGCGAGCTGGACGCCCGACAGGTACAGCTCACCCGCGACACCGAACGGCACGGGGCGCAGACGCGAATCCAGCACCAGAGCACCGGAATTCCACACCGGCCGGCCGATCGTCACGGCCGCGTCCGGCCGCACCGCGGCCTCGGTTGCGTGCACGGTGAACTCGGTCGGACCGTACAGGTTGTGCAGCGCGGCCCCCGGAATCGCCGCGTGCACCTGGGCGGCGGTGGACGGCGGGAACGCTTCACCGGCGACGAGCACGGCGCGCAGGGACGCGCCACCCTCGGACCCGAGTACCGAGACGAAGGGGCCGAGCATCGACGGCACGAACGAGACCATGGTGACCGACTGCTCGTCGATCAACTGCGCGAGATAGACGGGGTCGCGGTGCCCGTCCGGCTCCGCGATCACCATGCGGGCACCGGCGAGAAGCGTGCAGAACAGTTCCCACACCGACACGTCGAAGGTCACGGGAGTCTTGAGCAGCACCACGTCGGACGAGTCGATCCCGAAGCGGTCCGTGAGCCACAGCACCTGGTTCACCACGGAGCGCTGCGCGACGGACACGCCCTTCGGGCGGCCCGTCGAGCCGGAGGTGAACAGCACGTACGCGGTGTTGTCCGGGCGCAGCACCGATCGCCGGTCGGCGTCGGCGACGGGCGCGTCGGAGACGGCCGGATCGTCGTCGCCGCCGACGAGCACGGTCCGGTCGCCGAATCGCTCGGCGTCGGCAGCGTCGGCCACCAGCACGCACAGCGGCGCGGCGGTGTCGAGGATGTAGTCGATCCGGTCGTCGGGCTGATCCGGGTCGACGGGCACGTAGGCGCCGCCCGCGGTGAGCACCGCGTACATCGCCATCACGAGATCGGCGGACCTGCGCATCGCCAGCGCGACCCGCACCTCGGGTCCGACGCCCTGCGCGATCAGCCGCCGCGCGAGCCGGTTCACCCGGGAGGCGAACTCGCCGTAGGTCAGGCTCTGCCCGCCGGACACCACGGCGACCGCACCGGGGTTGTCCGCAGCACGCGCCTCGAACAGCGCCGGCAGGGTCGTCGACGCGTCGATGTCGTGCCGGGTCGCGTCGACGCCCGCCACGAGCGCGTCGCGCTCGGCCGCGTCGAGCAGTTCGATGTCACCGACCACGGCAGCGGGATCCGCCGCGATCGCTTCCAGCACACGCACGAAGCGGGCCACGATCGACTCCACGGTCGCGGGGTCGAACAGGTCCGTCGCGTACGACATCTCGACGAGCAGACCGTTGTCGGCGCCGTCCGGATGATCCGCAACCGTGACCTGCAGGTCGAACTTCGCCAGGTCGTAGTCGAATTCGACCCCGCTGACCGTCAGACCCGGCAGTTCGAGCCGGGTGTTGTCCATGTTCTGGAACGCGAGCGCCACCTGGAACAAGGGATGCCGGGACTGCGACCGAACCGGATTGAGGACCTCGACGAGCCGCTCGAACGGGACCTCCGCGTGGGCGAAGGCCTTCAGGTCCGATGCCCGGACCCGGGACAGCAGTTCGGTGAAGTGCTCGGCGGGATCGACCGTCGAGCGCAGGACGAGCGGATTGACGAACATTCCGATCAGGTCGTCGAGCGCGACGTCCCCACGGCCTGCGACGGGAGAACCGATCGCGATGTCGCGCGAACCCGACAGCCGCGACAACAGCACGGCCAGCGCACTGTGCACGACCATGAACAGTGTTGCGTTGTTGTCCCGCGCGACCGCGTTCAGCCGATTCCGGAGGCTCGCGTCCACAGAGAAGCGCAGCAGGTCACCGTGGCTGGTCGCCACCGCCGGACGCGGCCGGTCGGTGGGCAGCGGAAGCTCGTCGGGCAGATCCGCGAGTTCCCGCTTCCAGAAGTCGATCTGGCGTGCCGCGACCGACTCCGGATCGTCCTCCGAACCGAGCATCTCCCGCTGCCAGATGCTGTAGTCGGCGTACTGCACCGTCAGCGGCTGCCAGTCGGGGGACTCCCCCGCCGACCGCGCGGCGTAGGCGGTCATGACGTCCCGGGTGAGGGGACCCATCGAGAAGCCGTCCCCGGCGATGTGGTGCACGGAGAACGCCAGCACGTGCTCGGTCGCGCTGATCTCGAACAGCCCCGCCCAGAACGGCACCCGCTGCGTGACGTCGAACGGTGCCGCCATCTTCTCCGCGATCCGCTCGGCGACCTCGCTCTCCGACACGGCCACCGGGCTCAGGTCCGGGATGACCTCCCGGGTCGGCACGACCTTCTGGTAGCCGACGCCGTCGACCTCCGGGTACACCGTCCGCAGCACCTCGTGCCGCGCCAGCACGTCGGCCACCGCGATCTGCAGGGCGTGCCGGTCGAGAAGTCCGGACAGCCGCAGCGCGAACGGAATGTTGTTGACCGCGGAGTCGGGTTCGAGCTGATTGAGGAACCACATGCGCTGCTGCGCCAGCGACAGCGGCACCCGGTCGGGACGCGGCATCGGACGCAACGGAAGCCGCGGCCCGGTTCCGCGATCGGCGGCCTCGTCGACGAGTCGCGCCAGATCGGCCACGGTGGGCGCGTCGAAGAACTCCCCGACCTCGACGTGCACCGAGAACCGCGAGTTGATCCGGGCGACGGCTCGCGTCGCGATGAGCGAGTTGCCGCCGAGCTCGAAGAAGTCGTCGTCGGCGCCGACCCGCTCCGCGCCGAGGAGGTCCGCGAAGATCTGCGCGACCGCCTGTTCGGCGGGCGTCGACGGTTCGCGGTACTCCCGCGCGGACGTGAAGTCGGGGGCGGGCAGTGCCTTGCGGTCGAGCTTTCCGCTGGCGTTGAGCGGGAATTCGTCGAGCTGGACGAACAGGTTCGGAACCATGTAGTCCGGGAGCCGCTCGCGGGCGGTCGCGGTCAGCTCGGCCGTGTCGAGGGTGACTCCCCCCGTCGCGACGACGTACGCGACGAGGTGGTCGCCGGTGACCGGATCGGAGTGCACGACCACCACGGCCTGGGACACGTCGTCGCGTCCGAGGATGGCCGCTTCGATCTCGCCGAGTTCGACGCGCAGTCCGCGCAGTTTGACCTGGAAGTCGACGCGTCCGATGTAGTCGAGCTGCCCGTCGGGGCGGCGCCGGACGAGGTCGCCCGTTCGGTACATGCGTTCGCCGTTGCGGCCGGTGGGGTCGGCGACGAAACGATCCGACGTCAGGTCCGGCCGGGCGACGTAGCCGCGCGCGAGCTGCACACCCGACAGGTACAGCTCGCCGGGAACGCCCGGCGGGACCGGCCGGAGTGCGTCGTCGAGCACGTGCAGTCCGGTGTCGGCGACGGCGGCACCGATCGGGATCGTCCTGTCGCCGCGTGCGGTCGCGTAGTAGGTGACGTCGACGGCGGCTTCGGTGGGACCGTACAGGTTGTGGAGCTCTGCCGAACTGATCTCGTGGAAGCGGGCGACGGTCTGCGCGGGCAATGCCTCACCGGACGCGAAAACGTAACGGAGAGAGTCGGTTCGGGCAGCGAGCGGCTCCGCGACGAAGACGGAGAGCATCGACGGCACGAAGTGCAGTGCGGTCACACCGCGGTCGGCGATCGCGCGGGCGAGGTACTCGGGGTCGCGATGACCGTCGGGCACGGCGACGACCAGGCGGGCGCCGACCTGCAACGGCCAGAAGAACTCCCACACCGAGACGTCGAACGTGAACGGCGTCTTCTGCAGGATGACGTCGGCCTCGGTGAAGCCGTACTCCCGCTGGCGCCAGCGCAGATTCGCGACGATGGCCCGATGGGCGACGGCCAC
Source organism: Rhodococcus sp. 2G (assembly GCF_001886355.1). Lineage (NCBI taxonomy): Bacteria > Bacillati > Actinomycetota > Actinomycetes > Mycobacteriales > Nocardiaceae > Rhodococcus > Rhodococcus sp. 2G. The sequence goes on from NZ_CP018063.1 coordinate 2,972,886, forward strand.
GCCCTTGGGCAGGCCCGTCGAGCCCGACGTGAAGATGATGTAGGCGGTGTTGTCGCGGCGCAGCGGGCCGGTGCGGTCGGCGTCCGTGAGCGGGGCCGCGTCGAAACCGGTGAGGTCGAGCCGATCCACCTCGTGGAGCGGAACGTGTGCGGGCACCTCGATTCCGTCGCGCGAGGTCGTCAGGACCGCGACGGGGCGTGCTGCGGCGAGGACGTGCGCGATGCGGTCGGCCGGGTGGTCCGGGTCGAGCGGGACGTAGGCACCGCCGGTCTTGACGATGCCGTACATGGCGACGAGCAGATCCAGCGATCGGCGGATCGCGAGGCCCACCGTCGTCTCCGGACCCACGCCGATCGAGACGAGGTAGCGGGCCATCCGGTTGGCGGCGGCGTCGAACTGCGCGTAGGTGAGGGTCTCCCCCTCGAACTCGAGAGCGATCGCATCCGGTGTGCGGGCGACCTGCTGCTCGAACAGCGCCGGCAGGGTGTCGGCCGCTTTGGCGACGACGGGCACGTCGACGACGTCGCCGGTGTCGCAGATGAGGGTCTCGACGACACCGGCGAGGCCACCGTCCGCATCGGATTCGAGCAGTGCGGGAACGAGGTTCGACAGCACCACCGGGACGAGGGCGTCCGGACCGAGCGCTCCGCCCATCGCGGCGTCGAGACCGGTCAGTTCGTCGTGGAGCGTTCCGTAGGTGACGGCGGTGTCACCGTGCGAGAGCGCGACCCGCTCGGGCGCTACCGCCGCCACCTCCGAGATCAGCCGCGGGAGGTCCTCGATGGTGAGAGATTCCTGACCGGGCTTCCGAACCGACATCTACCTTTTCCTCTGTGTCGCCAAGCTCTGCGCTTGGGTGATGAGTGACTCGATCAGTGCGGCGTATCCGTCGACGCCCAGGGCCGGAAGGATTCCCGGAACCAGACCGGACAGGGCCACCGAGACCTGCGCCTCCGGCTTGAGCGTCGCGCCCATGGACTTCGCGACCGACGCCAATTTGTTGTTCAACGCCCCGAAGGTCACGGTGGCATCGCCGTGTGTCAGTGCGGTCTCGTCGGGCCGGACGGCCGCCGCGGCGGCCACCAGTTCGGGCAGGTCCGCGGCGGTCGCCTTCCGCTGCGGCGTCAGATTCGCACGTTCCTCTTCGTCGAGGATGTCGATGTCGCGGACGACGACACCGGGATTCCCGATGACCGCGTCGACGACCCGCAGATACCTCGCGGCGAACCGGGCGACGGTCTCCTCGTCGAACAGGTCGGTGGCATAGGTGAACAGCAACCGGATGCCCCCACTGCGCCCGTTCTCGTCGAACACCTCCCCGCCGCTGAGCTGCAGATCGAACTTCGCCTGGTCGAAATTGCCCTCGACCAGCGACACCTCGAGGCCGGGCAACTGCAGCGAGCGCGGTGCCATGTTCTGGAACGCGAACAGCACCTGGACCAGGGGGGAATAGGCGGCGGTGCGGCGCCGGCCGAGCGCATCGACGACACGCTCGAACGGCACGTCCGCATTGCCGAATGCCTCGATGTCCCGGTCCCGGACCTGGGAGAGCAGCTCGACGAACTCTGCACTCGACTCGATCTCCGTCCGGAGGGGAAGGGTGTTGACGAACATGCCGATCAAGTCGTCGAGGGCGGCCTCGCCACGACCGGCCGTCGGGGTCCCGATGACGATGTCGTTCGTGCCCGTCAGCTTGGACAACAGGACTGCGAATGCAGCGTGCATGACCATGAAGACCGTCGAGTTGTGCTCGCGAGCAACCTTTTCCAGCATCTCGGATCGGTTCGGGTCGATGGCGAACTCGTACTCCGCCCCACGCATGGACGCCCGGGCAGGACGGGGCCGATCAGCCGGCAACTCGAGCAACTCCGGCGCTCCGGCGAGTCTGCTCGCCCAGTAGTCGAGCTGCCGGGCGAGTGTGGATTCCGGATCGTTCTCGTCGCCGAGGATCTCCCGCTGCCACAGTGCGTAGTCCGCGTACTGGATCTCGAGCGGAGACCAGGTCGGAACCTCACGTTCGACACGGGACGCATAGGCCGTCATCACGTCCCGGGTCAGCGGTCCCATCGAGAAACCGTCTGCACTGATGTGATGAACGACCATCACGAGAACATGATCGGTGGGATTGAGCTCGAACAATCGACCTCGCACAGGCGCGGTCGCAGTGACGTCGAAGCCGACGCCCACCACCTCCGCGATACGCTCCGGCAGCAGATGCTCCGGAACCTCGACGACATCGAGCGTCGGCACCGCCTCGCCGACCGGAACGATTTCCTGCACCGGCCCGTCCTCCGTATCCGGGTAACGGGTCCGAAGGATTTCGTGCCGTTCGAACACGTCCCGGACGGCAGCCCTGAGCGCCGGTACGTCCAGCAACCCGGACAGATGCAGCACGACCGGGATGTTGTAGGCCACCGAATTCGGATTCATCCGGTTCAGCACCCACATTCGCTGCTGCGCGAGCGAGAGCGGCACCTGCTTCGGGCGTGGGGCACCGACGAGTGCACGCCGTGCCCCGGATCCCTTGCCGGACTCGGCACGGGAGGCGAGGGCCGCCACCGTCGGAGCTTCGAAGAGCGTCCGGACCTGGACCGTGGTATCCAGCGCCGCACCGAGCCGGGCCGTGACCTGCGTGGCGAGCAGCGAGTTGCCACCGAGCGCGAAGAAGTCGTCGTCCGCCCCCACCCGTTCGGTTCCGAGCACCTCGGCGAAGATACTTGCGACGATCTGTTCGACCGGGGTGGCCGGGGCACGGTACGACTTCGCCTCGAACATCGGCTGCGGGAGAGCCCTGCGGTCCAGCTTCCCGTTGATGTTCAGCGGCAACGCGTCGAGTACGACGAACGCAGCCGGCACCATGTAGCCCGGCAGACGGTCCCCGAGGGCGGCACGTACATCGTCGACGGCGAGGTCGCTCCCCGCCGACGGGACGAGATACGCGACCAGCTGGTCGCCGAGCCGGTCGTCGTGGTGAACGAGCACGACAGCCTGAGCCACCGACGGGTGATTCCGAAGCACCGACTCGATCTCCCCGAGTTCGATCCGGAAACCGCGGATCTTGACCTGGAAGTCGGTACGACCGAGGTATCGAAGCTCGCCCTCTCCGGTCCATACGACCAGGTCGCCCGTTCGGTACAAGCGCCCCCCGGTCTCGGTCCCCGTCGCGAACGGGTCGGCGACGAACCGCTCCGCCGTCAGGTCCGGACGACCGAGGTATCCGCGGGCGAGTTGCACCCCGGCGAGGTACAGCTCACCGGGGACTCCCGGCGGCACCGGATTCAGCCGCTGGTCGAGCACGTACAGGCGTGTGTTCCACTCGGGCCCACCGATCGCCACTGTGACCGTGTCACCATCGGTCACCTCGTGGCTGGTGACCGAGACTGCGGCCTCCGTGGGGCCGTACAGGTTGAACAGTCGCACGTGCGGGTTCGACTCCCGCAGCGCCTGCGCCGACTGTGCCGGCAGGGTCTCTCCGATGGCGAGGATGCGCCGCAGTGAAGACGGAAGCGCACCACCGGTTTCCGTCATGAGCACGTCGAGCATCGACGGCACTGCGTGCAAGGTTGTGACAGCGCCGGTGCGAATCAACTCGTCGAGATACGCCGGGTCCCGGTGTCCCTCGGCACTCGCGATGACGAGACGTGCACCCGACACGAGAGCGGACCAGAACTCCCACACCGACAGGTCGAAGGTTGCGGCCGTCTTCAGCAGTACCGCATCCTCGGGCCCAAGCCCGAACTCGGCGTTCTTCCAGAGCATCTGGTTCACAACCGCGCGGTGCGACACTGCGACACCCTTCGGTCGACCCGTCGAGCCGGAAGTGAAGATGACATACGCGGTGTGGTCGGGACGCAAAGGTGCAAGTCGCTCGGCGTCCGTCAGCGGAGTGTCCCGGAACAACCCATCCGTCTCGTCGTCCACGACGACCACCTGTCGAGCGCTGCCCACCCCGAAACCGTCGCGCGTACTGGTCAGCACGCATACCGGATCGGCAGTATCGAGAATGTATGCCGTGCGATCCACAGGCTGGTCGGGATCGATCGGTACGTATGCACCACCGGCCGCCGCTACAGCGTACATCGCTGTCACCAGTTCGGGAGAGCGACGTATCCCCAAAGCCACGAGCGATTCCGGACCCACACCGAGCTTCACCAGACGTCTCGCCAGCCGGCGGACTCGCGCACCGAACTCGCGGTAGGTCAGCACGTCGCCGTCGTACTCGATGGCCGGCGCGTCCGGAGTGGCCACGACCTGGGCATCGAACATCGAGACCAGAGTCGCATCCGGTACGGCATGCGAGTTGCTGTTCCATTCGACCAACATGCGGCTGTGCTCATCCGCCGAGAGGATCCCGATGTCGCCGACCGGCGACGTCGGATCTGTCACGATCGATTCGAGCACGCGCACGAACCGCTCGGCGAACGCCTCCACCGTGGACCGGTCGAAGAGGTCGGTCGCATAACTGAATACCGCGTCGATTCCCTCGGGCGTGCCAGTCTCGCCGTACCGGTCGGTGAGGAACAACTGCAGGTCGAACTGTGCGACACCCGTGTCGAGTTCGAGCGCCGACACCGTCATACCCGGCAGTTCGAGCGTGGTGCGCGCCAGGTTCTGGAACGAGAATCCCACCTGGAACAAGGGATGGCGAGCTGTTGACCGCTCCGGATTCAGCACCTCGACGAGGCGCTCGAAAGGCACGTCGGCGTGCGCGAACGCCTCCAGGTCGGTCTCGCGCACCGAATCGAGCAATTCGTAGAAGGACATGTGCCTCGACACCGCGGTCCGCAGGACCAACGTATTGACGAACATGCCGATGAGATCGTCGAGTGCACGTTCACCGCGACCGGCGATGGGAGTGCCGACCGCGATGTCGTCGGTATTCGACAGTCGTGCCAACAGGACCACGAACGCCGTGTGGGCCGCCATGAACAGCGTCGCGTTGCGCCCGCGCGAAAGCGTGACGAGGCGTTCGTGCAACTCCGCATCGATCCCGAACGCGACTCGCCCTCCACGGAACGACTGCACCGGAGGGCGCGGCCGGTCCGTCGGCAACTGCAATTCGTCCGGAACGCCCGCGAGAGCGCTGCGCCAGTACCCGACCTGACGCGAGAGAAGCGATGCTTCGTCGTCCTCCGAGCCCAGCAGTTGTCGCTGCCAGATCGCGTAGTCGGCATACTGCACGGCCAACGGCGACCAGTCCGGTGCGTGACCCTCGAGGCGTGCGGCATAAGCCACCATCACATCGCGCGCTAGCGGCGCCATCGACGAGCCGTCCGCAGCGATATGATGGAACACCAGTGCGAGCACGTGGTACTCGTCGGCGAGCTTGTACAGGCGGACCTGCAGCGGTACAGCGGTCGTCACGTCGAACGCGGTCGCAGCGAGTTCCGCAAGCAGTTCGGGCAATTCCTCCTCGGAGGTCGACACGACCTCGAGTGTCGGCGTCATCCGCGTGGGCGGAAGGACGACCTGGACCGGGGCACCCGAGCTTTCCGGGTAGACGGTACGCAGCACCTCGTGTCGCGCCGTCACGTCTGCGACCGCAGCACCCAAGGCAGCCACGTCCAGACGTCCGGACATGCCGAGTGCCATCGGGATGTTGTATGCCGTGGATCGGTTGTCGAATCGATTGAGGAACCACATGCGCGACTGTGCCAGCGACAGCGGTACCCGCGCGGGTCGCGGCTGCTTCACGAGGGCGAGACGACCCGAACCCGCGTGCAGTTCGAGCCGCGCTGCCAGGGCTTCGACCGTGGGTTCCTCGAACAGTTCCCGGACACCGAGCCGCATGTCGAGCGCCGATCCGAGCCGGGAGACGACCTGGGTGGCGACGAGCGAGTTGCCCCCGAGCGCGAAGAAGTCGTCGTCGAGACCGACTCGGTCGACGCCGAGCACCTCGGCGAACACCCCGGCGACGATCTCCTGGACGGGAGTCTGCGGGGTCCGGAAATCCCTGACCTCGAAAACGGGTTCCGGCAGAGCCTTCCGGTCCAGCTTTCCGTTCGGGGTCAACGGCAGCGCGTCGAGTACGACCACCATGTCGGGAACCATGTACGCGGCCAGGAACAGTGCGACGGATTCGCGAATCTGCGTCGGCTCGACGGTCTCGCCAACCCTCGGTACGACATAGCCCACGAGACGGTCGCCGGTCCGTTCGTCACCGCGGACGACCGCAACCGCCTGTGCCACTCCGGGACAGCGCGTGAGGGCGGACTCCACCTCGCCGAGCTCGATTCGGAATCCACGCAGCTGAACCTGGAAGTCCGACCGGCCGGCGTACTCGAGCATCCCGTCGGTGTTCCACCGACCGAGGTCACCCGTCCGGTACATCGACGACCCACCCGTCGCGGAGCACGCGTACGGGTCCGCAACGAACCGTCCGGCCGTCAATGCAGGCTTGTTGACGTAACCGCGCGAGAGCTGCGCACCGGCCACGTACATCTGTCCCTGGACACCGACCGGAACCGGACGCAACCACTCGTCGAGGACGTACACCTGCAGGCCGGGCAGCGCTCGACCGATCACACTCGCGGACGAGGACCGCACGATCTCACGGGTCAAAGCCAGGAACGACACGTGAACGGTGGTCTCGGTGATGCCGTACATGTTCACCAGCCGCGGTGCATCGTCACGGTATCGGTCGAACCAGCCGGCCAGCTTGCCCGGATCCAGTGCCTCGCCCCCGAAGATCACGTGCCGTAGCACCAGTTCACCGGCCTGTGCGGAGCTCTCACCCTCGGTTGCCGCACGGTCGGCCTCGGCGAACTGGTAGAACGCCGACGGGGTCTGGTTGAGCACCGTCACGCCGGCTCGGACAACCAGTTCCCGGAACTGCTCGGGTGACCGCGACGTGAAGTAGTCGACGACGACGAGGGTACCGCCGTACAGCAGCGGCCCCCACAACTCCCATACAGAGAAGTCGAATGCGTACGAATGGAACATCGTCCACACGTCGGTTTCGTCGAACCCGAACACAGGCTGCGCATTCGCGAACAACTCCACGACATTCCGGTGCGTGACCGCCACCCCCTTCGGCAGACCCGTCGAGCCCGATGTGTAGATCACGTATGCCGTGTCGGACGAACGCAGCATCCCGGCACGGTCCGCGTCGGTGACCGGTCGGGTATCGAGTGCGTCCCAATCCAACTCGTCGAGCACCAGCACCTCGATCCCCGGAATCTCGGGGATCGACCGGCGCTCGGCCGTCGTCGTGAGAACGACCGCAGGTGCGCCGTCTCCGAGGATGTACGCGATCCTGTCCGCCGGGTTCGTCACATCCAGCGGCAGATATGCCCCGCCGGAGGTGAGGACCGACAGCAACGCGGTGATCAGCAATTCGTCGCGCTGCAACGCCACCGCGACGAGCGACCCGGGTCCCACGCCCGAGGCGATCAAACGACGCGCCAGGCCGTTGACGCGGGTCGAGAGGTCGGCGTACGAAAGGGACGATTCACCGGCCACCACTGCGACGTTCTCGGGCCACGATGCGGCCGCCGCAGAGAAGAGCGCCGGCAGGGTGGCCGCCGGATCGACCTCCGCGCCCGGTGTGGACCACACGCCGAGAACTTCGGCACGTTCGGCCTCGGCCAGCAGATCGACGGTTCCCACCGCCTGTGACGTGTCCGCCAGCACTCCGGCCAGGAGGAGCTCGAACCGTTCGGCGAAGGAGGCCACCGTCGGCTCGTCGAAAAGATCCGTCGCATAGGTCCATTCGACAGCGTAACCACCGCTCGAAGCCGCGGTCAACGTCACCTGCAGGTCGAATTTCGCAACATGCGGGTCGAATTCGAGCCCTTGCGCGGTGAGACCTTCGAGCTCGAGTGCCGCCTGCGCGATGTTCTGGAAGGCGAGCACCACCTGGAAGAGGGGATGGCGATTCTGTGACCGTTCGGGATCCAGCACCTCCACGAGACGCTCGAACGGAACGTCCGCGTTCCCGAATGCTCCGAGGTCGATCTCCTTGACCCTCGCCAGGAGATCGGCGAACGACTCACTGCCGTCCACGCCGATGCGCAGCACCAGCGTATTGACGAACATACCGACGAGTTCGTCGAGTGCAGCCTCGCCGCGCCCTGCCACCGGCGTTCCGATGGCGATGTCACGGTTGCCCGAGAGCCGGGACAAGAGCACTGCCAACACCCCATGGACGACCATGAACGGTGTCACTCCGTGCGCTTGGGCGACGCGGTCGATGCCGTGGCCCATGTCCGGGGCGATCCGCGACGAGAACGTCCCGCCGTGGTACGAGGAGACCGACGGGCGTGGGCGATCGGCCGGAAGCTCCAGCTGGTCCGGCAACCCCGACAACTGCGACTTCCAGTACTCGAGCTGTGAGGACACGATCGAGTCGGGGTCCGATTCATCGCCGAGCACCTCACGCTGCCAGAGCGTGTAGTCCGCGTACTGGACCTGCAGAGGCTGCCAGCCCGGCAGATCGGCACGCGAACGCGCAGCATAGGCAATCATGACGTCGCGAGTGAGAGGGGCCATCGAGAAGCCGTCCGCTGCGATGTGATGCACCACGAACACGAGAATGTGCTCGGTGTCGTGTACCCGAAGCAGTCGCGCCCGTACCGGTGGCACCTCGGTCACGTCGAATCCTGCACGCGCGAGATCGACGACCACTGCGCGCAGGTCCTCTTCTGCGACATCCTCCATTACAAGCTCGAGCGGGACCGAATCGACGGGAAGAATCTGCTGATAGCCGACACCGTCGACCTCGGGGTAGACGGTACGCAGCACCTCGTGCCGGCCTATCACGTCGGTTACCGCCTGACGCAACGCTTCGACGTCGAGGACACCTCGCAGTCGTATCGCGGCCGGAATGTTGTCCACCGCGGATCCTGGGTCGAATCGGTTCAGGAACCACATACGGGACTGGGCCAGGGACAACGGGATGCGAGTGGGACGATCGACGGCGACGAGCGCCTTCCGCGCTCCCGCACCCTCGGTCCGCTCGACCCGCGTCGCGAGCGCCGCCACCGTGGGCGCTTCGAACAGCGCGCGCACCGGCACCGATGTATCGAGGGCGGAGCCGAGTCGGGCCACGACCTGCGTGGCGATCAACGAGTTGCCACCGAGCGCGAAGAAGTCGTCGTCCGCACCGACCCGATCCACACCGAGCACATCAGCGAACACCCCGGCGACGATCTCCTCCACCGGAGTCGACGGAGCCCGGAACTCACGCGCCTCGAACACCGGAGGCGGCAACAACTTCCGATCCAACTTCCCCGACGCGTTGAGCGGGAACTCGTCCATGACCACCCACGCGTCCGGCACCATGTATCCCGGCAACACCCGAGCCAACTCGGCCTTGACGACAGCCGTATCCACGACCATCCCGGCCTCGGGCACCACATAGCCCACCAACTGCTGCCCCAGCTCACCGTCGTGCACCACCACGACCGCCTGAGCCACCACGGCCAGATCCAGCAACGCCGACTCGATCTCACCCAGCTCGATGCGCAACCCACGCACCTTCACCTGGAAATCGGCCCGCCCCACATACTCCAGCTCCGCACCGCCACCGGCACTCGAGGACGAACCCCACCGCACCAGATCTCCCGTGCGGTACATCCGCGCACCCGCCGGCCCGAACGGATTGGCCACGAACCGATCCGACGTCAGATCCGGCCGCGCCACATACCCCCGCGCCAACTGATCCCCGGCCAGATACAACTCCCCCACGACACCCGCAGGCACCGGCGACAACCGCGAATCCAACACGAACACCTGCGTGTTCCACACCGGTACACCGATCGGCACCGCCACCTGATCCGCATCCGACACCTCGTGGAAGGTCACATCCACCGCAGCCTCGGTCGGACCGTACAGATTGTGCACCCGAACCGACGGCAACGCCTCCCGCAACCGCGCCGCCACCGACGCCGGCAACGCCTCCCCCGAGGCGAACACCGACCGCAACGACACCGCCTCGCCCACCGACGACTCCGCCACGAACACCGACAACATCGACGGCACGAAATGCACCACCGACACCGCCTGCTCGACCATCACCCGAACCAGATAACCCGGATCCCGATGACCGTCCGGCCGCGCCACCACCAACCGAGCACCGATCTGCAGCGGCCAGAACAACTCCCACACCGACACATCGAAGGTGAACGGCGTCTTCTGCAACACCACATCAGCAGCGGACAGACCGTACTCGGCCTGCATCCACACCAACCGATTCACGATCGCCGCATGCGAAACCGACACACCCTTCGGGCGACCCGTCGATCCCGACGTGAAGATCACATACGCCGGCAACTCCCGACGCAACACACCCCGACGATCCGCATCCCGCACCGGAGCATCGGAGAACTCCGATACATCCAACTCGTCGACGAACACCACCGACCGGCCCTCGGGAACCACCAACCCGTCACCCGAGGTCGACAACACCACCACCGGATCCGCGACCCCGAGCACATACCCGATCCGCTCCGCCGGCTGATCCGGATCCACCGGCACATACGCACCACCGGCCTCGAGCACGGCATAGATCGCCGTCAACATCTCCACCGACCGGCGCATCCCCACAGCCACCAACGACTCCGGACCCACACCCTCGGCCACCAGGAACCGCGCCAACCGCCGCACCCGCGACGCGAACTGCGCATACGACAGCGACACACCCTCGAACACCACCGCAACCGCATCCGGCGTCCGCGCCACCTGATCCTCGAACAACCCCACCAAGGTCGTCTCCGGCACCCCACACGCCGTGTCGTTCCACGACTCGAGTACGAGCGTCCGCTCGGCAGCGTCGAGCAATGGGAGTCGGCCGACCGAAACGGACGGGTCCGCCACCACGGCTTCGAGCACCCGCACGAAACGCCTTGCGAAAGAGGAGACCGTCGCCTCGTCGAACAGGTCCGTCGCATAGGTCAGTTCGGCGGGCATACCGGCCGGGATGCCCTCCTCGTCGATCGATTCCGACAGTGTCAACTGCAGATCGAACTTCGCAACCCGCGTATCGAAGCCGACCTCGTTCACCGACAGTCCCGGAAGCTCGAGAGCGGTCCGACCGAGGTTCTGGAACGTCAGCATCACTTGGAAGAGAGGGTGCCGAGCCTCCGAGCGCGTGGGGTTCAACACCTCCACCAGACGCTCGAACGGTACGTCGGCGTGCCCGAAAGCCCCGAGATCCGTCTCGCGTACCTGCTCGAGCAACTGCGTGAACGACTCGGACCAATCCACCGGCGTGCGCAGTACCAGAGTGTTGACGAACATTCCGATCATGTCGTCGAGTCCGGCTTCGCCGCGTCCTGCGACCGGCGTACCGATTGCGACGTCGTTCGTGCTCGCCAGCCGGGACAACACCACCGCGAGCGCACTGTGTACGACCATGAACACTGTGCTGGAGCGCTCTCTGGCGAAAGCGATCAGCGCGGCATGCAGTTCGGGCTCGATGGTGAATCGGACGCTCGCCCCCGCGAACGACGCAACGGCCGGTCGCGGCCGGTCGCTGGGAAGGTCGAGCTGATCTGGAAGTCCTGCCAGCGTCGTGGTCCAGTAGTCCAACTGGCGCGAGATCAGGGAATCCGGGTCGTTCTCGTCGCCGAGCACCTCACGCTGCCAGAGCGCGAAATCTGCGTACTGCACCGGGAGCGGCGACCATGCGGGCGCATCCCACGAGGAGCGTGCAGCGTATGCAACCATCACGTCGCGTGCGAGTGGCCCCATCGACCAACCGTCGGCCGAGATGTGGTGCACCACCATGCCCAGGACGTACTCACGCTCGCCGATCTCGAAAAGGCGGGCATGCAGCGGGACCTCGGTCGTCACATCGAAGCCGACGGTCGCAAGCTCGAACAGCTTGCTCTCCAGCTCGTCCGGCTCGATCGGCTCCGGCGTCAGATCGGGAACCGTCTGTGCCGCGTCGAGCACGACCTGGCTCGGGCCTTCCACGGAGTCCGGAAAGACGGTCCGCAGTGATTCGTGTCGGTCGGTCACGTCGATGACCGCGACCTGCAGCGCGGTAATGTCGAGGTCCCCGCTGAGCCGGATCGCGATCGGAATGTTGTTCACCGCCGAATCGGAATCCAGACGATTCAGGAACCACATTCGCTGCTGGGCGAGGGACAGTGGAATACGTCTGGGACGGTCGACAGGCGCCAGGGCGGGTCGTCCTCCCCCGAGCGCGTGCTGCTCTACGCGCGCGGCCAGCGTACCGACGGTCGAGGCCTCGAACAGCACTCTCACCGGGACAGTGGTCTGCAATGTCGCGCCCAGGCGCGAAACCACCTGGGTGGCGATCAGCGAGTTGCCACCGAGATCGAAGAAGTCGTCGTCCACGCCGACTCGTGCTACCCCGAGTACGTCCGCGAAAGTGTTCGCAACGATCGCCTCCACCGGGGTCGACGGCGTACGGAACCCCTTGGTCTCGAACACCGGTGCCGGCAGCGCTTTGCGGTCCAGCTTGCCCTGAGGTGTCACCGGCAACTCGTCCAGCACGACAATCGCTGCGGGCACCATGTGGGACGGCAACCGGCCGGTTACGAACGCGGTCAGAGCTTCGACGTCCACCGCACGGCCCTGCACGGCGGTCACGTAGGACACGAGCTGAGTCGTACCCGACACGCCGGTGTGTCCTACGGTCACGGCACGATCGACATCGCCGTGAGCAGCAACAGCAGCGTCGATCTCGCCGAGCTCGATCCGGAAGCCACGGATCTTGACCTGGAAGTCACTGCGGCCGACATACTCGATCTGCGGTGTCCGCGCACCCGGTACCCAGCGGACCAGATCGCCTGTGCGGTAGATTCTCTCACCGATTTCCGAATACGGGTTCGCGATGAAGCGTTCCGCTGTGAGACCGCTTCGTGCATGGTACCCGCGTGCAATGCCCGCACCCGCGATGTAGAGCTCTCCTGTGACACCTTCCGGAACGGGCCCGAGCCTGGAATCGAGCACGTACGTCGTGACCCCGCGGATGGGTCCGCCGACCGTGATCACGTCGCCGGCGACGAGGGGATCGGAGATGTTGGACGCGACCGTTGCCTCGGTCGGGCCGTACGCATTGAACATGGTGTGGCCCGGGGCCCACCTGGCCACCAACTCGGGTGAGCACGCTTCGCCACCGACGACGACAACCCGGAGATCCGGCAGGACGGCCGGATCCACGGTGCCCAGAGCCGCAGGAGTCAGGAACGCGTGCGTGACGCCACCTCGGGACAAGACCTCTGCGAGGTCTGCACCGCCGTAGACATCGGCGGGTGCGATCACCATCGTCGCCGATGAACCGACAGCGAGCAGCAGTTCGAGGATCGATGCGTCGAAACTGGGCGAAGCGAAATGCAGTGTCCGAGAATGCGCATTCACACCGAACCGGGCGCGTTGCTCGGCCGCGAATGCCGCAAGTCCCGCGTGGGTGACCGCAACCCCCTTGGGGACGCCCGTCGAACCCGACGTGTAGATCAGGTATGCGAGATGGTCGAGACGGAGTGGCCGGATGCGGTCCGCGTCGGTGACAGGACCTGGTGAGACGACCGCGAGATCTCCGACGAACTCCGCGTCGTCGACAGCGAGCCAGGTGATGCCACCCGGTAACGACGCCCGGTACTGCACGGTCGTCAGACCGAGCACGGAACCGGAATCGGTGACCATGTGGTCGATTCGATCGCTCGGGTAGGACGGGTCCACGGGGACGAACGCAGCACCTGTCTTGGCCACGGCCCACCATGAGATCACGGAGTCGAACGATCGCGGCACCGCGACCGCGACCACCGTCTCCGGACCGATCCCCCGTCCGATCAGCACGCGTGCGAGCTGGGAGGAGACAGCATCGACCTCCTTGTACGTCAGGGAACGATCGCCGGCGACGACCGCGGTGCCCTGAGGATTCCGAGAGGCCGCGTCGGTCAGCAACCGAGCGAGGGTCACGGGTTCGGCGCTGCCGGCACCCCTCACGGACACGAGTTCGTGCCTCTCGCAGGTGTCGAGGATGTCGAGATCCCCGACTGCACAATCGACGTCCGAGGTGACGGCCGCCAGGATCCGTTGGAAGCGTTCAGCGAATCCACGAACGGTTGATGCGTCGAAAAGATCTGTCGCATACACGAACTCGGCAATCAGTCCGACAGGAGATCCGGTCGTGTCCGTGCGCTCGGAAAGGGTGAGCTGCAGATCGAATTTCGCGACGTCGACGTCGACCTCGCTTGCTTCGATGGTCAGATCCGGCAGTTCGAGACCGGTATCGCCCATGTCCTGGTATGCAAGCACCACCTGTACCAGAGGGTGCCTGGCCTGCGACCGCGTCGGCCTGAGGACCTCGACGAGACGTTCGAAAGGCACGTCCGCATTCGCGAATGCACCCAGGTCGACCTCACGCACCTGCTGCAACAACTCGGCGAAGGACATGCCGGGGTCGACATGCGTCCGCAGCACCAGCGTGTTGACGAACATTCCGATCAAGTTGTCCAGCGCCTGTTCACCGCGACCGGCAATGGGGCTTCCTACTGCGATGTCCTCGGTAGCCGACAACCGGGCAAGCAACACCGCCAGCGCCGAATGCATGACCATGAACATGGAGACGTTGTGTGCGCCGGCCAAGTCCGAGAGCGCGCGGAACGTGTGCGCGTCGATGTCGAAACCGACGCGATGCCCGACGAACGACTGCACGGCCGGTCGCCGTCGGTCGGCCGGAAGGTCGAGTTGCTCGGGGATTCCCGCGAGCCGGTTCGTCCAGTACGAGATCTGCTCTGCGGCAAGAGAATCTGGATCGGACTCGTCGCCGAGCACCTCACGCTGCCAGAGCGCGTAATCCGCATATTGGACGTCCAGAGCGGGCCAGGCCAGCGGGCCGCGTCCGGATCGCGCAATGTACGCCGCAGCCATGTCCCGCGCAAGGGGACCGAACGAGACCCCGTCGGCGGCGATATGGTGGATGACCATCGCGAGAGCGACCTCATCCTCGGTCACGCGGAGGATGCGGCAGCGAATCGGAATTTCCCTGGAGACATCGAAACCGGTCGAGGCGAATTCCGCAAGAACCGCCGGCAGTTCGTCTTCCGAGACCGATCCATCGGCAAGACCGAGATCGACTTCGGACATCGGCAGGATCGACTGGTATGCACCGGAACCGGATTCGGGAAAGACGGTACGCAGCGACTCGTGCCGTCGGACGACGTCGTAGAGTGCCGCCTGCAACGCGTCGACGTCGACCTTTCCGCGCATGCGTAGAACGAACGGCAAATTGTAGGTGGCCGCAGTAGGATCGAACTGGTTCAGGAACCACATACGGGACTGGGCCAGCGACAACGGAATCCTGTCCGGTCGCGGATATCGCACGAGCGCCGGCCGACGCCGATCCGAAGCGCGGGACGAGGATGCGAACTCGGCCAGTTCGGCAACGGTGGGTGCTTCGAACACGGCACGGACGCCGAGATGCACATCGAGGGCGGAGCCGAGTCGGGCCACGACCTGCGTGGCGATCAACGAGTTGCCACCGAGCGCGAAGAAGTCGTCGTCCGCACCGACCCGATCCACACCGAGCACATCAGCGAACACCCCGGCGACGATCTCCTCCACCGGAGTCGACGGAGCCCGGAACTCACGCGCCTCGAACACCGGAGGCGGCAACAACTTCCGATCCAACTTCCCCGACGCGTTGAGCGGGAACTCGTCCATGACCACCCACGCGTCCGGCACCATGTATCCCGGCAACACCCGAGCCAACTCGGCCTTGACGACAGCCGTATCCACGACCATCCCGGCCTCGGGCACCACATAGCCCACCAACTGCTGCCCCAGCTCACCGTCGTGCACCACCACGACCGCCTGAGCCACCACGGCCAGATCCAGCAACGCCGACTCGATCTCACCCAGCTCGATGCGCAACCCACGCACCTTCACCTGGAAATCGGCCCGCCCCACATACTCCAGCTCCGCACCGCCACCGGCACTCGAGGACGAACCCCACCGCACCAGATCTCCCGTGCGGTACATCCGCGCACCCGCCGGCCCGAACGGATTGGCCACGAACCGATCCGACGTCAGATCCGGCCGCGCCACATACCCCCGCGCCAACTGATCCCCGGCCAGATACAACTCCCCCACGACACCCGCAGGCACCGGCGACAACCGCGAATCCAACACGAACACCTGCGTGTTCCACACCGGTACACCGATCGGCACCGCCACCTGATCCGCATCCGACACCTCGTGGAAGGTCACATCCACCGCAGCCTCGGTCGGACCGTACAGATTGTGCACCCGAACCGACGGCAACGCCTCCCGCAACCGCGCCGCCACCGACGCCGGCAACGCCTCCCCCGAGGCGAACACCGACCGCAACGACACCGCCTCGCCCACCGACGACTCCGCCACGAACACCGACAACATCGACGGCACGAAATGCACCACCGACACCGCCTGCTCGACCATCACCCGAACCAGATAACCCGGATCCCGATGACCGTCCGGCCGCGCCACCACCAACCGAGCACCGATCTGCAGCGGCCAGAACAACTCCCACACCGACACATCGAAGGTGAACGGCGTCTTCTGCAACACCACATCAGCAGCGGACAGACCGTACTCGGCCTGCATCCACACCAACCGATTCACGATCGCCGCATGCGAAACCGACACACCCTTCGGGCGACCCGTCGATCCCGACGTGAAGATCACATACGCCGGCAACTCCCGACGCAACACACCCCGACGATCCGCATCCCGCACCGGAGCATCGGAGAACTCCGATACATCCAACTCGTCGACGAACACCACCGACCGGCCCTCGGGAACCACCAACCCGTCACCCGAGGTCGACAACACCACCACCGGATCCGCGACCCCGAGCACATACCCGATCCGCTCCGCCGGCTGATCCGGATCCACCGGCACATACGCACCACCGGCCTCGAGCACGGCATAGATCGCCGTCAACATCTCCACCGACCGGCGCATCCCCACAGCCACCAACGACTCCGGACCCACACCCTCGGCCACCAGGAACCGCGCCAACCGCCGCACCCGCGACGCGAACTGCGCATACGACAGCGACACACCCTCGAACACCACCGCAACCGCATCCGGCGTCCGCGCCACCTGATCCTCGAACAACCCCACCAAGGTCGTCTCCGGCACCCCACACGCCGTGTCGTTCCACTCGGTGAGAATCCGATTTCGCTCGTCGTCGTCCAGAAGGTCGATCTGCCGCACCCGGCGCTCGGGTTCGGCCTCGACGAATCTCGACAGAAACGCCAAGAAGCGGGCATGGTGTTCCGCGTTCTCCTGCGCGGTGTAGCGGCCGGGATTCGCTTCGAAATCGATGTTGAGGCGATCCCCCGCAGCATTCTCGTACAGGTTCACACCGAGCGCCTCTACGGTGCCGGTCGACAGAATGGTCAATTCGCCCCTGATCGGACCGAACTGGATGCCACTGTGGAACAGCATGACATTCACGAGCGGACCGAACAGACCTCCGTTCGGGTCCGCCGAATCACGCCGGATGTCCTCATGGCGGTACATCTGATGCCGCAGTGCGCTGGAGACGGCGGTCTGGACGTCCGACACCAGTCTACCGATCGATTGCTCGGCTCCGACGTGCAGCCGGAGCGGAACGATGTTGGAGAGCATGCCCCCGGAACGCCGGGCGACCGCAGTCACACGTCCGGTGACGGGCAGACTGAGAACGATCTCGTCACGACCTGTCATCCGAGACAGGAAGGCGGCGAACGCGGCGATGAACACCGTGGAGCGTGCCGAACCGTGCCGCTCCACGGCAGCGTCGAAACGCTCGGTCTGCGGCTTGGAAAGTGTTTCGGAGGCGAACTCGTTGCGGGAGGACGGCGGAGCAACGCGTGAACTGAGGTCGACGACCGTGTCGACTCCCCTGATCCGTTCGGCCCAGTACTCGCCGTCCCGCACGAACCTGGCGCTGTTGCGATAGGCCAGCTCGGCGGCGCGAAGATCGGCGAGGCTGCCGGCGGCGAGCGGCTCGGGCTCGCGGTGCTCGACCGCAGCCGAATACAGCTCGGCGACACGCAACATGAAGTTCATGGCACCGACACCGTCGAGAACGACGTGGTGCACGCGCGCGTACCAGTAGTAGCGCGAATCCTCCAACCGGATGGCTGCAGCGACGATCAGGCGATCGTTGATGATGTCGATCGGAGCACTGTGCTCGTTTCGCATCCATTCGAGCGCCGCCTGCTCAGGATCCTCCTCATCGCGGAGGTCGACGCGCAGGAGGGTGGTGTCGAGAGTCGGGTCGATGACTTGGTGAGGTACGCCGTCGATCTCGACGAGCCGAACGAAACCCGACTCCAGTTCACCGGCGGCGATCCTGCTGACCCGTTCGAGCACCTCGGTGTCGAGAGCGCCGCGGAGGTCGACGTACTGGGCGTTGTTGATCGCCACATCCGGGCTACGGTATTGCGCATACCACAGTCCGAGCTGCGCCGGAGAAAGCGGCAAAGCTACCTCTTTCGACGTCCGGCCAGCGCTGTCGATTCCGTCGATTTCTCGCGGGTCCAACCGTTACCTCTTTTCCGGAAACCCTCGTTTCCCCCACCACTACGACTCGGCCCTCCGACTGTGCTCGCGGAAGACCGACCGCATCCACCGAAGCAACACGGTGCTTACTGTCTATCCGCGATCGGCCCTGCCTTGTTTCACCGTCCGAGCGCGCCCCCACCCGTATGCGGTCACCTCGAAGTCGAGTCCGTAGCCGTCGCCGATCCTTCGGCATCGGTCGGCAGAGCTTTCGGTGCACACACAGCAGCCCAATTTACAGTCTGTCTGCAGGGCGTCAGAACCGGCCGGTTGGAAGTCGTGAACCGGCCGATCGAGAGACACCACAGACACACTGAAACAGTACCTACCGATAAGTAGGTGATCCGTCGCGCCGATTCACCACATGACGGCGATGATCACATTGAGAATGCCCAGACCACCGGCGACGTGGGCGAGGGTCGCGGTCGAGCCGGGATTCTGCTTCTCCTTCGTCAGGCCGATGAACGCCACGACGAGCACGGCGAGGGCGACCAGCAGCTTGATGCCGATCTTCATGTGGTTCACCTCGACGACGTCCTGCGCCTCCCGCAGACCGACCAGGGCCAGACCCGTCACGACCTGCAGGATGGCGCCGTGCAGCATGCCGGCGACGACGCGCGGTTCCTTGATGACCGCGAGCCACGAACCGATGATGCCCGCGAGGCCGATGAAGTGCAGGATGAGGAAGATCTTGATGGCGATGTCCATGGCGCAATCCGACCATTCGGGACGGGGACTGTCCAGTTAGGTGACGCTCATGGTGTGCCCCGGATCACGCCTGGTCGCGGTACCAGTCGAGCAGGTCGGGTTCGTCGATCGCGGTGCGGTCGACGACGCGGCCGGGATCGGCTCCCTGCAGGATCCGTTTGAGGGGAACCTCGAGCTTCTTACCGGTGCGAGTGTGCGGCACCCCGGGCGCGGCGACGATCTCGTCGGGCACGTGCCGGGGCGAGGCATGCTCGCGCACGGCCGCACGGATCCGTTCCTTCAGGTCGTCGGTGAGCGTGACGCCCTCGGCGAGGACGACGAACAGCGGCATGCGGTACGTGCCGTCGGGTTGTTCGATGCCGAGGACGAGCGACTCGACGACCTCGGGCAGGTTCTCCACGGCCTGGTAGATATCGGCACTGCCCATCCGCACACCGTGGCGATTGAGGGTGGAGTCGGACCTGCCGTGCATCTCGAAGGTTCCGCGCTCGGTGATCGTGATCCAGTCGCCGTGGCGCCACACACCCGGATAGACGGAGAAGTACGCATCGCGGTAGCGACTGCCGTCCGGGTCGTTCCAGAACCGCACGGGCATGGACGGCATGGGGACGGTCACGACGAGTTCTCCGACCTCTCCGCGCACCGGCCGGCCCCCTTCGTCGAAGGCGTCGACCGCCACGCCGAGGCAGGGCACCGAGATCTCCCCCGGCCACACGGGCACCGTGGGGACGGCGCCGACGAAGGCCGTCACGACGTCGGTCCCGCCGGAGATCGACATCACCTGCACGTGCTCGCCGGCGTTGTCCGACAGCCACGCCGACGACGAGGCGGGCAGCGTCGACCCGGTGACCCCGACGCCGCGGAGGGCCGACAGATCGTGGTCGTCCTGTGGGACGACACCGGCCTTGATGCAGGCCAGCACATAGCCGGGGCTCGTCCCGAGCACCGTGACGTTCTCGTCGGCCGCGATCCGCCACAGGCGATCGACCTCGGGATGGGACGGGGCGCCGTCGTAGGTGACGACGGTGCATCCCACGAGCAGCCCCGAGAGCAGGAAGTTCCACATCATCCAGCTCGGGCTGGTGTACCAGAGGAAGCGGTCGCCGGGACGGAGGTCGAGGTGCAGCGACAACGCCTTGAGGTGTTCGAGCAGCACACCACCGTGGCCGTGCACCAAGCCTTTCGGTGGGCCGGTGGTGCCGGAGGAGAAGACCACCCACAACGGATGGTCGAAGGGAACGGGTAGGGGTTCGAGAGCGGCGTCGCCGGAGACAGCGTCCCGCCAGTCCAGAACGGTCCCGGTCTGCCCGGACGTGTCGAACCCGGACGTGTCGAACGATGTCTCCTCCTCCGACACGACGACCGTCAGGGCGAGGCCGGGCATCGCGGCGCGGAGTACGTCCACCTCGTCGACGCGGTCGTGCCGCCGTCCTGCGTAGCGGTATCCGGTTGCCGTGACGAGTGCTCGTGGTTCGAGTCTGCCCAGACGGTCGATCGCCGCAGGTGCGGCGTAGTCCTGTCCACATCCGGCCCAGACGGCCCCGATGCTCGCCGTGGCGAGCAGGGCGACGATCGCTTCGGGGATGTTGGGCAGGTAGCCGACGACACGATCACCCTCCCCCACCCCGTGCGCGCGGAGCGTCGCGGCGAGCGCGGCCGTCCGGCGTTCGAGTTCGGACCAGCAGACCTCGCGCCGGCGTCCCTCCTCGTCGAGGTGGACGATGGCGGCCTCGTCCGGGGGACGCTCCCGGAAGACGTACTCGGCGAAGTTCAGTCGCGCGCCCGGGAACCACACGGCACCGGGCATGGAGGCGTCGGCCAGAGCCGGGCCGGGGTCGGTGTGGGAGACGACGTCGAAGGCGTCCCACACTGCCTGCCAGAATGCGCCGGGCTCGTCGACGGACCACTGCCACAACGCCCGGTAGCCGGGCAGGTCGAGTCCGTGTCTCTCCTCGACGAACCGGGTGAATCCGGTGACGTTCGCCTGCTCGATGTCGACGTTCGTCGGAGTCCATTGCGGTTCCACCACAGTTCACCTCCCGGTCCGGGACCGTACCTGAACACGGACGAAGGCCCGCCCGGACCGACCGGGAACCGTCGTGCACGGACGGACTGCCCGTGAACGACGTCCGAGACGTCCGAAACGGAGCCTCGCGCGAGGACTCTCGGCTACCGCCGCTCGCGCGTCGCAGACGTGTAGATGAGGGTGAGCACCACAGCGACGGCGATGGAGATGATCCAGCGGATCCAGTCGATGCCGGAGGTGTTCTCGTTCCCCTCGGACGAGATCAGACCCCAGATCCAGTAACCGATCAGCGCACCGATGATGCCGATGACGATGGTGATGAGCATCCCCATCGCCTGCTTACCGGGGATCACCAACCTGGCGAGGATACCGATGACTGCGCCGAAGATGATCGTGCCGATGATCTGTCCCATGGTGAGCCTCTCTGTTCGGCGCCGCACCCGGGGCGGCGCAACCTCGACGACCATGTACCCCATCAGTGTCGATCATGAACCTCTCACACGAGGCGGATTCGACGTGCCTTTCGAGTGAACATCCTTCTCCGGCAGGGCCGTGGTCTCACCGGCCCCCGTCCGCTCGTGTCGCCTCGAGCAAGGCGATCGCCTGCTCGCGCATCTCCACCTTGCGGACCTTCCCGGTCACCGTCATCGGGAACTCCTCGACCACGTGCACATAGCGCGGGATCTTGTAGTGGGCGAGCTTGCCGGTGCAGAACGTCCGGAGCGAATCGGCGTCGAGCGGTTCGGCGCCCTCGCGCATCCGGATCCACGCCATGAGTTCCTCGCCGTACTTCGTGTCGGGCACGCCGACGACCTGGGCGTCGAGGATGTCCGGGTGGGTGTAGAGGAATTCCTCGATCTCGCGGGGGTAGATGTTCTCCCCACCCCGGATGACCATGTCCTTGATCCGGCCGGTCACCGAGACGTACCCGTCCTCGTCCATGACGCCGATGTCGCCGGTGTGCATCCATCGGGCCGCGTCGATCGCCTCGGCGGTCTTGTCGGGCTGATCCCAGTAGCCGAGCATCACCGAGTAACCGCGGGTGCATAGTTCGCCGGGTTCGCCGCGCGGCACCGTCAGTCCGGTGACGGGGTCGACGACCTTCACCTCGAGATGCGGGCCGACACGACCGACGGTGCTCACGCGCCGCTCGATGCTGTCGTCGCTGCGGGTCTGCGTCGAGACCGGGGAGGTCTCGGTCATGCCGTAGCAGATGGAGACCTCGCTCATGCCCATCCGGTCGATCACCTGCTTCATCACCTCCACCGGACACGGTGATCCCGCCATGATTCCGGTCCGCAGACTCGACAGGTCGTAGTTGTCGAATCCGGGGTCGGCCAGTTCGGCGATGAACATCGTCGGCACGCCGTACAGCGACGTGCACTTCTCCTCGGCGACCGCACCGAGCGTCGCAGCGGGGTCGAATCCCGGCGCCGGCAACACGATGGTCGCGCCGTGACTCGTGCACGCGAGGTTGCCCATCGTCATCCCGAAGCAGTGGTACAGCGGGACGGGGATGCAGACCCGGTCGCGTTCGGTGTAGTGGCACAGCTCGCCGACGAAGAAACCGTTGTTGAGCACGTTGTGGTGACTGAGGGTGGCGCCCTTGGGGAAACCGGTGGTGCCCGAGGTGTACTGGATGTTGATCGGATCGTCGGGCGACAACGAGGCCTGGGCCGCGTCGAGCGGTGCCCGGTCCTCGGTGAGCGCGGCGCGGCCGGAGTCGACGAGTTCGTCCCACCGCGGCGAGTCGAGCAGGACGACGTCCTCGAGATCGGGGCAGTTGGGCCGGACGGTCTCGATCATCTGCGCGTAGTCGGAGGTCTTGAACGTCGGGGCGGACACCAGCATCCGCACACCGGCCTGCTCGAGGACGTACTGCAGCTCGTGCGAGCGGTAGGCGGGGTTGATGTTGACGAGGATCGCCCCGATCTTCGCGGTTGCGTACTGCACGAGCACCCACTGCCAGCAGTTGGGTGCCCAGATTCCGACGCGGTCACCCTTGGTGATGCCCGCCCGCAACATACCGAGCGCGAGCACGTCGATGTCCGCGACGAATTCGGTGTAACTCCAGCGCTTTCCGGCGGCAGAATCGACGAGCGCCTCACGGTCGCCGAAGCGGGCGGCGGTGCGGTCGAGGTTGTCGCCGATGGTGTCGCCGAGCAGCGGGACGTCCCAGGCACCCTGGGTGTAGCTGGGCAGACGGTCGACGTCGAGGCCGGACATCGCATTCTCCTTCACGAGGCGGGGAAACGGCTGTGGTGGCGGTCGTCGGGCTGCTGCCGGACGACCGCCACCGGGGGTGGATCGGTGGGGCGGTGGATCAGAGGGCCCGGTCGCGGGTCTCCACGAGCGCCGCGGTGCAGACCAGGCTCACGAGGCCGATTCCGGCCAGCATGATCCCGATCGCGATACCGCCGTAGGAGGCGGCGAGCGGTGCGGCGATCATCGGCGGGATGGCGCCGCCGAGGACACCGGCGAAGTTGTAGCCCAGACCGGCACCGGTGTAGCGGTAGCGGGTCGCGAACATCTCGGGCAGCAGTGCTCCGCACGGCCCGTAAGCGATACCGAAGATCGCGAGGGTGATCATCATTCCGAGCACGAACGCAATCGGTGAGCCGGTGTCGAGGAGCGGGAACAACACCAGTGCCCAGACCACGGAGAAGGCGCACGAGACCATGATGACCTTCTTGCGCCCGAAGCGGTCGGAATACAGCGCGGACAGCACGATCGCGAGACCGAAGACGAGCGACGAGGCGATGCCCACCACCAGGACGAACGGCCGGTCGAATCCCAGCTCGGACGTCGCGTAGCTGGTCAGGTAGGCCGTGCCCATGTAGAAGAAGGCGAACATGATGGCCAGCGCGCCGCCGGCAAGGAAGATCTCCTTGGCCTGGTAGCGCAACGCGTCGAGGAAGGGCAGCCGGCGCGGGGCCTCGATCTCGGCGGCCGGGGCACTACGGCGGGCTTCCTGCTCCGCACGAAAGACAGGAGTCTCTTCGATGGCGAGGCGCATGTAGAGGCCGATGCCGACGAGAACGATGCTGAGCAGGAACGGGATCCGCCAGCCGTAGTTCAGGAAGGCGTCGTTTGTGTCGCCGAGGGCGAGACCGGTGAACAGGAAGGTTCCGCTCGACAGGGCGAATGCGATGGCGGGACCGAGCTGCGGGAACATCGCGTACAGACCGCGTTGGCCTGGTGGCGCGTATTCGGCGGTGAGCAGGGTCGCACCGGCCCACTCACCGCCCACTGCGAAGCCCTGGGCGAATCGCAGCAGCACGAGGATGATCGGGGCGGCGACACCGATGGTCTCGGCGCCGGGCAGAAGGCCGATGAGCAGGGTGGAGATACCCATCAGCAGCAGCGTGGAGATCAGCGTCTTCTTGCGTCCGATGCGATCGCCGAAGTGCCCGAACAGCATTGCGCCCACGGGGCGGGCGATGAAGGCGACGGCGAAGGTCGCGAAGGAGGCGACGGTACCTGCGGTCGATCCGAGCGCGGGGAAGAAGACCGTCGGGAAGACGAGCGCTGCGGCGGTGCCGTAGATGAAGAAGTCGTAGAACTCGATCGTCGTGCCCATGCAGCTGGCGACGGCGACGCGCCGGATACCGGGCCCTTCCTTCGAGGGGCCCGCGTGGCGGGGTGTGGATGGATCGGGACGCGAACGTCCCACCGGTCCGGCGACGGGGGGTTCGGCAGCCCCCGGGGTCGACACACTGGTCACGTGAGTCCTCCGTTGTCCGTTCGAACCGCGGGCGTGATCGCCTCGGCGGATGAACGAAACGTAGTGATGCCGGTCACCCCCGCACCACCCCCGAAAGGGGGGTAGAGGTGACCGGCATCACATAGTGCGCCGAACGAACGAAATTGTCAGCGGCCGGCGGCGCCCGCGATCTCCTGGCGCATCTCGCCCCACACGGAGGCGTAGGAGTCGATGTTGGCGGCCGTGGCCCACGCCAGCGAGCCGCCCTTGATCTTCTCCAGGGCCTCGGCGAACAGGTCCTGGTAGCGCGACAGGCGCGGCACGAACGCCGACACGTCGTCGAACAGACTCTGCGCCCGGCGGTCGAGGTCGATGAGGCCGTCGACGAATCCGTCGGCGTCCGCGTTCTCGAGGAGCGTGTTCAGCTCCTCGTCGAGCGGGAGGAACTGGTCGTAGAGCTCCGAGATCGAATCCTCGTCGATGGAGACCCGTTCGGCATCGAGCTGATCGTTCAGCTCGGAGGTGCCCTTGTCGGTGAGGCTGATGCCGCCGCCGTTCTCCGACGCCTTGCCCTGTTCGAGGAGCGCGGCCACCGCAGCCTGGCCGGCCGCCACCGACACACCGAGGTGCGCGGCGATCACCTCGGCAGTGACCTGCTTCTTCAGGCGCACCGTCTGCAGCAGCGCCAGTTCGTCCACGTTGCCTGCGAAGGCCATGCCCACTCCTCGTCGCACCCGCCGGGCGCCCACGTCGTCGTCCGGAATCCGGACGGATTCCGTCCCGATTCTGACGCACACCGGCAACCGGCAGGCGAGTCACCCTCCTCCCGATGGGATCACGCAGATGGGATCACGGGGACAGGCCGGGTACCGGGCACGCGTCGGCGGCCTCGGCGACCACGGTGGGCACATCGGACACGGCGGGCTCCACGCCGGCCTCCCGGTCCCGCCCGGTGAGTGGCCGGTGGGCTTCCAGGAGAGCCATTTCGTCGGAAGTGAACGCGCGCCCCCTGCTGAGGAACCGCACCCCCTCCGGACTCTCGAGACTGAACCCGGAGCCGCGCCCGGGCACCACGTCGAGGACGAGACAGGTGTGCTTCCACGCCTCGAACTGCGAACCGGAGATCCACACCGGCACGGCGTCCGCGCCGACCGGCGGATCGGAGCGGGTCTCCCCTGCCCCGAGGCGCAGGTCGAGGACTCCGAGGAGCACGTCGCAGTCGCCGACGACGAAATCGCCGTCGGGATAACACATCGGCGCGGAGCCGTCGCAGCATCCGCCGGACTGGTGCATCATGAGCGGTCCGTTGCGCTGCGCGAGGCGGCGCAGCAGGGCGACGGCATCGACGGTCGCCACGATTCGCGGGACGGTCACAGGCCTGCCTTTCCGTTGGGGTGCACGGTGTTCCGAGCGTATGGCAACGGCGCCTGCCACGTCGTGCGGACGTGACAGGCGCCGAAGTTCGGATCAGAAGAAGCCCTGTGCCTTGGGGGCGTAGGACACCAGGAGGTTCTTCGTCTGCTGGTAGTGGTCGAGCATCATGTGGTGGTTCTCGCGGCCGATGCCGGACTGCTTGTAACCACCGAAGGCCGCGTGCGCGGGGTACTGGTGGTAGGTGTTCGTCCACACCCGGCCGGCCTGGATGGCGCGACCGGCACGGTAGGCGACGCCACCGTCGCGGGACCACACACCGGCACCGAGACCGTAGAGGGTGTCGTTGGCGATCGAGATCGCATCGTCGAAATCGCTGAAGGACGTCACGGACACGACCGGGCCGAAGATCTCCTCCTGGAAGATGCGCATCTTGTTGTTGCCCTGGAAGATCGTCGGCTGCACGTAGTAGCCGCCCGAGAGGTCGCCGCCGAGATCGGCGCGCTCACCACCGGTGATGACCTTGGCACCCTCGCTCTTGCCGATCTCGATGTACGACAGGATCTTCTCGAGCTGGTCGTTCGAGGCCTGAGCGCCGATCATCGTGTCGGTGTCGAGCGGATCGCCCTGGCGGACGGCCTTGGTGCGGACCGCGGCGAGCGAGAGGAAGTCGTCGAAGATGTCCTGCTGGATCAGCGCACGCGACGGGCACGTGCACACCTCACCCTGGTTGAGGGCGAACATCGTGAAGCCTTCGAGCGCCTTGTCCTGGTAGTCGTCGTTCGCCGACAGCACGTCGGAGAAGAAGATGTTCGGGCTCTTGCCACCGAGTTCGAGGGTGACCGGGATCAGGTTCTGCGAGGCGTACTGCATGATCAGCCGGCCGGTGGTGGTCTCACCGGTGAACGCGATCTTGCGGATGCGCGGGCTCGACGCGAGCGGCTTGCCCGCCTCCACACCGAAACCGTTGACGATGTTGACCACGCCGGGCGGCAGCAGGTCGCCGATGATCGAGATCAGGTGCAGGATCGACGCCGGTGTCTGCTCGGCGGGCTTGAGGACCACCGCGTTGCCGGCGGCCAGGGCCGGCGCGAGCTTCCACACGGCCATGAGGATCGGGAAGTTCCACGGGATGATCTGGCCGACGACGCCGAGCGGCTCGTGGAAGTGGTAGGCGACCGTCTCGGAGTTGATCTCGGAGATCGAACCCTCCTGCGCGCGGATGGCTCCCGCGAAGTAGCGGAAGTGGTCGATCGCGAGCGGGATGTCGGCGTTGAGGGTCTCGCGGATGGGCTTGCCGTTGTCCCACGACTCGGCGAGGGCGATCGACTCGAGGTTCTCCTCGATGCGGTCGGCGATCTTGTTGAGGATCACCGCGCGTTCGGCGGGCGAGGTCTTCCCCCAGGCCGGCGCGGCGGCGTGGGCTGCGTCGAGCGCGAGTTCGATGTCTTCCTCGGTGCCGCGAGCGACCTCGGTGAACACCTGGCCGGTGACGGGGGTGACGTTCTCGAAGTACTCCCCCTTCACCGGGGGCACCCACTGACCGCCGATCCAGTTGTCGTACCGGGACTGGAAGGACATGTGGGCGTCGGGCGAACCGGGGCGGGCGTACACGGTCATGTGCATCTCCTGCAGCGTCGAGCGGTCGGTATGTGATCCGGAACACTACGAACGCGAGGGTTGCAACTACGTTGCGAGCTGCCTGTCCAATCGGGTCAATGTGGCGTCGACCTGCGCGAAGCGGGGTGACCGGGGATCGATCGATGCCCGGTAGGCCGCCCAGGCGGTGATGTCCTCGCGGCCGTGGACGGACGCGGTCCATTGCGCGAGCAGATGCTCCTCGCCGCAGCGCAACAGCGCCGCCCGCACGCCCGAGCAGAGTTCGTCGCGGATCTCCTCGATGCCCGGCGCCACCGATCCGGGCAGGATCTCCTCGGTACAGAGGCGGACCGCCGAGGCCACGTCGCCGCGGTCGAGTGCGCGGCGCACGTCCGCGACATCGGTGTCGAGCGTGGTGAGCAGCCGATAGGGCCGCGATCCGAGGTGTTCGGCCCCGAGCACCTTGCGCAGGCGCGACATCTCGGCGCGGATGGTCACCGAGTCGAGTTCGTTCTCGTCGAGCAGCATCGCGAGCCGGTCGGAGCTCAGGCCTTCGGGGTGATCGGCGAGGATCAGCAGGATCTCGGCGTGCCGGCGGGACAGGCCGACGCGTTCGCCTCCGCGGTGCAGGGCGGGCCGCCCGGCGCCGATCGTCTCGATGCGCGGCGTCGCCGACGGGAACAACGGGCGGCCGCTCAGGGCATGCAACCGCAGTTCGGCCTCCGCCGCCGCGACCGTCGCGCGGACGAGTTGCAGGACCTCGGGCGCGGCGACGCGGTGCCCACCGGTGATGTCGATGGCACCGAGGACCCGGCCGCTGGTGGGGTCGTGCACGGGAGCGGCCGAACAACTCCATTCGTGCACCGTGCGGTTGAAATGCTCGGCGCCGAAGATCTGCACCGAATGATCCACGGCGAGAGCCGTTCCCGGAGCGTTCGTGCCGACGCGGTCCTCACTCCAGTCGGCCCCTTCGACGAAACTCATCGACAGGGCGCGGTCGCGCGCGGCGTGATCGCCCTCGACCCACAGCAGCCGTCCCTGTCCGTCGGTGATGGCGACGAGCAGTCCACTGTCGTCGGCGTCCTCGACGAGGAGCTTGCGCACCACCGGGCGGATCAGCGACATGGGGTGGCCGGCGCGGTACTCCTCGAGGTCGTGCCCGGAGAGCAGTGCGGGTTGTTCGACGACGTCGGGATCGATGCCGCGCTGCAGGCTCCGGCTCCACGAGTCGCGGACTACCGAGCGCACCCCGTCGAGCCGATTCTTGCCGCGGGCGGAGACGAACGTGCCGTGCGCGCGCAGTACCGCACGTGCGTGCGCGGCCACGTCCGCTCCCGGGTCGAGTGCCACCCAGGGGTTGGTCGTCGCGATTCCACGATCCGTCATGTACCGGCGCCTCCTCCCCCGACATTGTAGTCGGGATCACACCGTGTGCGGCAGGGCATCCCTCGCGGTCGCGGCGACGCGGTGGGCGAGCATCACCGCGGTGGCGTGCAGCCCACGGCTGGGGACCTGCGGAAACACCGAGGTGTCGACGACGCTCAACCCCTCGATCCCGCGCACGCGGCACCACTCGTCGACCACGGCGTTCTCGTCGTCGCCCATCCGGCACGTGCCCGACAGGTGCAGGGACGTTCCGAGCCTGCCGCCGCGCGCGTCCACGCTGCCGGCCTCGACGACGCCGGTGGTCGCGGCGAGGAGGTCGGCGGCGAGCCGGACACCCTCCTCCAGAGCTTGCCGGTCGGCCGGGTCGGTCAGGTATCGATAATCGAGCAGAGGTGGACGTCGCGGGTCACGTTCGTCGAGCACGATGCGTCCGCGATTGCGTGGGCGCGTCAGGACGACGCCGAGCACCGGATCGGCGACACCGCTGCCGGGGATCGCCGCACCGAATGCCGCGGTGTACGGGCGCAGTTCGAGGTTCTCGGTGTGCAGGACCGTCTCGAGCAGCAGCGTGTGCGACGGGAGGCCCGGGCGGAATCGGTACGGGACGGCGAACTCCGGATGGTCGGAGAAATCGCGGCCCACCCCGGGAAGGTCGTGCAGCGGATCGACGCCGAGCCGGCGCAGTTCGTCGGCCGGTCCGATCCCGGAGAGCATCAGCAACTGCGGGGACCTCACTGCGCCTGCGGCGACGATCACGTGTCCGGCCGAGATCGTTCGTGGTCCGTCGGGTCCGGCGATCTCGACACCCACCGCGCGACCGCCCGCCATCACGACTCGGGTCGCGCTCACCCCGCCGGCGACCGTCAGATTCGGCCGGTCCAGGACGGGTGCCAGGTACGCGAGGAACGGACCCACTCTCGTGCCGTCGCGCATGTTCGACGGAACCGCACCCACCCCGTCGGGTCCGGGAGCGTTGAGGTCGGCGACCGGTGCGAATCCCGCACTTTCGGAGGCGTCGACGAAGGCACGCGAGAGCGGATGCATCCGTTCGCGCGGCACCCTGGCGACCGGTATCGGGCCGGAACTTCCGTGCAGGTCGCCGGGGATATCCGTGTCGGTCTCGACGGCCCGGAAGGACGGCAGCACCTCCTCGTACGACCACGAGGCGGGCCACGACGCGAAGTCGTCCGGCCGCGCACGCACGAAGTACGCGCCGTTGACCGCGCCGGAGCCGCCGAGCACCCGGCCCCGCGTCACGGTCGCCTGGACGTCCGAGGTCAACCGTCCGGGAAAGTCCGCCGTCCACGGGCTCTCCGGACCAACCGGAAGGACGGCAGCGTCACGGATCTCGCGCGGAACAGCGGACGCCGACCCGAACGCCGTGCCCTCCTCGAGCAGCAGCACGGTGCGGTCCGGATCGTCGCTGAGCCCGGCGGCGAGAACGCAGCCACAACTTCCCCCGCCGACGATCACCACATCGGCGTGCGCCGGGATCATGTCACTTCCGGATGTCGGGTACGAGCGCGGCCGCCGTGCGGGCGTCGAACGCACCCTTCCACAGCCCCGCGCCGTAGGCGAGGTCGTCGAGGCGCTTGTAGAGCAGGTACCGGACGGGATCGAGCCCGCCGCTCTCGCGGTGCGTCTTCCAGTCCCAGATGCCTTCGGCCACAGCACAAGCCAGAACCGCCCGCCGAACCTTGCGGGAGAACACCGCTGCGACGACCGTGACCGGCCAGTAGTGCCGGCACACCGCCGACGCCACCTGCCACAGACCACCGGCGAATCCCTGGGCGGTGAGCAGCGCGGCGATGCGGTCGGGCCGGTCGAGTCCGGAGAACATCCGCCGCAACCGCACGAAGGTGACCACCTGGGTCAGCACCGCTGCGATCACCCCGACGCGGGTGAAGGTCGCGATCGCGACGCACGCGAGGAGCGTCCAGATCGACATCACCATCGGTGGGACGGAACCCGGATGCCGCTCGGCGAGCGGAGCCGCACCGGTTCCATAGAATGCCTTGCGCGTCAACCACGTCCGGAAGCGGGTGCGATGGTCGTGCGCGACCCGCGAGATGGGCTCGTACCGCAACCGCCACCCCGAGGTCTGCAGTCGCCGGCACAGATCGACGTCCTCGGCCACGTGCATCGTCTCGTCGAAACCACCGCAGGCGACGAGCGCGTCGCGACGGACGAGCAGCGCCGCGCTCGGCACGTACGAGACGGGACCACCCGCGACCACAGCGGATTCCCGGCTGCCGAGGTCGAGCGACGAGCGTGCGTGCTCGTACTTCGCGAGCGCGCTGCTGTCGGGTTCGAGGGCCACGATGCGCGGCGCGACGAGTGCGACCGCAGGATCGGTGAAGTGCCCCAGTGATCGTTCGAGCCAGCCCAGCTGCGGCACCACATCGGAATCGAGGAAGGCGACGAATTCCGTTGTCACCTGCTGCAATCCGGTGTTTCGGGCCGCCGCCGGCCCGCGTGCGGTCTCGTGCCGGATCACCCGGACGCGACCACGTTCCGGCGCCTCGACCGGTTTCTCGGAACCGTCGTCGACGACCACGACCTCGTGCCCTTCGACAGCGGCGAGCAGACGGGCGAGGCCGGACGGATTGTCCTTGACCGGGACGACGACGGTGACGGCGGAACTCGGCGGCAGCTTCGTCGGCCGGGGGTTTCCGATGCCCGAGTCGAGCAGGCGTCGCGCGACCGCGGCGCTCTGCGCGTCCACCACCTCGACGAAGTCCTCGTCGATCATCGCTACGGCGGCGGGGGCAAGTGTGAGCATGCGCGTGGGCGATCCTCCGACGAGGACGCGTCCTCCGGCGAAGCTGCGCACCCGCGCGTCGATGCGCACACCGAAACCGTCGGGGAGCCGGGTCGCTGAGGGCTGCGCCGCCTCCGGGGACGTCGCCTGTGGAGTGATCGCCCGACTCACCGAAGCCTTCCTTCCGTTCCCGGCTGCCACCGGGCGACCTGTGCACTCGCCCGCTCGACCAGACTCGCGAACAGGCGCGCGCCGAGTTCTGCGGTGGCCTCGGTGGGGTCTCCCAGCACTCCGTTCGCGGACACCGAGACGATACCGGCTTCGCGCAGTCGTGGCATCAGTGCTCCGATCGGTTCCGTTGCGCCGACCGCGGCCCGCGTCATGTCGACCGCCCCGGGCGCCAGGTGCAGCAGCAGACTCGTCTCGGTGACACCGGCGTGGGCATCGGATCCGGGCACCGCGCACGGAAGCCAGGCAGCGTCGCGGCCTTCGTATCGCAGGAGGCTCACCGCCTCGATCAGCGGATAGGCGTTGCCGCCGTGCCCGTTGACGAAGACGACCCGCTTCGCCCATCGGCACACCGACCTGCCGTATTCGACGATCAGCGCCTTCGTCACCTCGGCTCCGATCGAGACGGTGCCGGCGAAACCTTCGTGTTCCCCGCTGGCTCCGTAGGGCAGGGGTGGCGCGAGGACCACCTCGGGCAGCTCGGCGGCGACAGCAGTCGCGATCCGGGTGTCGGTGTCGAGGGGAAGGTGTGGGCCGTGTTGTTCGAACGCACCGATCGGGACGGCCACCGTCACCCGGTCGGGTTCGATGTCCGTCCAACAGGCGTCGGCGAGCTCCCGCATCACCGCTCCGATGCTAAGGGTTTCGCGGGCGTGCACGAAACCCGGAGGTCTCGGTGGGTCCGCCCGGACGCCGAGATCCGGTCGGTACGCTTTCCCGGTGCTGATCGAACCTCGTCCGCTGGACGATCCGGACGTGCAGGACCTCATCGGCGAGGTCCAACTCGAATACGTGCGGAGGTACGGCGGACCCGACGACACCGAACTGGCGCCGCACGAATTCGAACCGCCACGCGGGGTGTTCCTCCTGGCGGTGGCCGACGGGGTTCCGGCCGGGATCGGCGGCTGGCGTGCACCGGAGCATTCGCATCGAGGGGTACGCGACGATGATGCCGAGATCAAGCGGATGTACGTGCGGGCGAGCATGCGGCGACGTGGTGTGGCAGCACGGGTGCTGGGTGCGCTGGAGCGCACGGCGACCGATGCCGGTCGCCGTCGCATGATTCTCGAGACGGGCAGCGAGCAACCCGAGGCGATCGCGCTGTACGCGAAGGCCGGGTACGTGCCGATGACCGAGCGCTTCGGGCTCTACGCGGAATCACCGACGGCGATGTACTACTGCAAGGAACTGCCCCCGATCCGTCCGGCGACCGACGACGACCTGCCGGTGCTGCAGGAGATCGAACGCGCGGCGGGCAAGCCCTTCGCCGAGATCGGGATGGCGTTCGTCGCCGACGACGATCCTCCGTCCGTCGAGGAGTTGCGCGCTCACCGGGACGCGGGCCGCTGCTGGGCGTGGTTCGACGAGCAGGGACGAGCGGTCGCGTATCTCGTGGCCGACCTCGTCGACAACGGTGTCCACATCGAGCAGGTGTCGGTGCATCCCGATCACGCGCGTCGCGGGATCGGCCGCAAGCTGATCGACCATGTCGCGGGGTGGGCTCGGGACGCCGGGTTCGGATCGCTGACGCTGACCACCTACCGCGACGTGCCGTGGAACGGCCCGTACTACGCCCGTCTCGGCTTTCACACGGTCGCGGACGATGCCCTCTCCCCAGTTCTCACCCGGATCCGCGCGGAGGAACGGAAGCACGGCCTCGACCGTTGGCCGCGCATCGTCATGCGCCGCGGGCTGGAGGCGTAGGAGCCAGGTCCCTGGCGGCCCGCTCCCCCTCGACGATCGCGGCGTGCAGGCGGCGTGGCGTCACCGCGTCGCCCACACGGATCACTCTCGTGCCGGATGCCGAAAGCTCCTGCCACAGCTCGTCGACGGGATCCTGATGGGTGGCGACGACGACCGCGTCCACCGCGAGCGTCGCCGGTTCGCCGGTCGCGTGGTGGATCAGGGTGACCTCGGCGCCGTCCGGCAGGTCCACGACACCGCCGACGGCGACGCCGGTGAGTCGCTCGATCCGCTTGTCGTGGGCGCGGCGCAACCAGCCGTCGAGCTCGAGCGTCAGGCCGAGGTCCTGGCCCACGAGCATTCCCGGCGTGCACACTGTCACCGCACTCCCCCGGTCGGCCAGTAGTTCGGCGACCGAGGTCGCCTGGTGGAAACCGAGATCGTCGACGACGAGGACGCGGCCGGAGGGTGCGGTGCGACCGGTGAGCACGTCGCGCACGTCGCTCACCCGCGCCGACGAACCCGCCCATGCGGGCCGGTGTGGGCGCGCACCCGTCGCGACGACCACGACGTCGGGCGCGAGCGCGTGCAGCGTCGCGGCATCGGCGGTCACACCGGTACGGATGTCCACTCCCCTGCGGCGGCACTCGGCGTCGAGGTGGGTCACCGCACCGAGCAGTTCGGCACGGTGCGGGGCTGCGGCCGCCTCACGGATCTGGCCGCCGGTGCACCGGTTCCGTTCGAGCAAGGTGACCGAATGTCCTTCTCCGGCAGCCGTTACCGCCGCCTGCAGGCCCGCGGGTCCGCCGCCGACGATGACGACCCGGTGCGGTACGGCGGGCGCGGCAGGAGCGTCGGATTCGTACCCGGCCTGGGGATTGACCGCGCACGCGATGGGACGGTTGAGCCCGACCCGTCCGATGCATTCCTGATTGCAGCCGATGCACGGCCGTATCTCGTCGTCGCGTCCGGAGAGGGTCTTGTTCGCGAACTCCGGGTCGGCGATCTGCGCGCGCACGGCGCCGACCAGATCGCATACTCCGTCGGCGAGCGCGGCACCGACCTGTTCGGGTCGGGTGAAGCGCCCGACCCCGACGACCGGCAGCGACACCGCCGCCCGGATCGCGTCGGGGACGAACAGGGAATAACCGTGCGGGGTGGACATCGGCGCTTCGACCAGATGCAGCGTCTCGGTCGCGACGCCCACGGACGTGTTGAGGTAGTCGACGTCGCCGCTCGCCTCGAGCATCCGCGCGACCTGCACGGCGTCGTCGATACCGACACCGCCGTCGGTGCCGTCGTGACCCGTCAGTCGCACGCCCACGACACGGTCGCGCCCGACGGCCGCCCGTACCGCGGACACGACCTCGAGCAGCAGACGGGCCCGCCCGGCGAGATCCCCGCCGTAGCGGTCCGTGCGACGGTTCGTCGCGGATGCGAGAAAAGCGCGCAGGACGGATGCCTGGGAGCACTGGATCTCGACACCGTCGAAGCCGCCCTCGGCACAGCGGCGGGCGACGTCGGCGTAGCCCGCGACGAGTTCGGCGATGTCGGATTCCGTCATCACGCGTGGGACCTCGCGGAAGAGCGGGTCGGGTTCGGGGCTCGGCGCCCACAGCGGTTGCCCCGTGTACATCGAGGTGCCCTGCGCGCCGTTGTGGTTGAGCTGCGCGAGGATCCGCGTGCCGTGTCGGTGGACGGCGTCGGTGAGGCGGCGGTAACCGGTGACGATGTCCGGGTCCCAGCCCCGGATCAGTTTCTCGTAGGGCCGGTCCGAGGGGTGCACGGTGTGCTCCTCGGTGACGATCATGGACGCGCCGCCTCGTGCTCTGGCTTCGTAGTACGCGATGTGGCGGTCGGTGACGGTGCCGTCGACCGAGAAGTTGGTCAGGTGCGCCGGGAAGACGATGCGGTTGCGCAGGGTGACCGGACCGATCCGCAACGACGCGTGCGGAACGGTGCCGGTCGCCGTGCGCGTCACCGTCAGACCTTCGAGTTGCCCTGGTCGATGGCCATCTGGCTGCCGGTGATCGTGGAGGCCCGATCGCTCGCGAGGAACAACACGGTCTCCGAGATGTCGTCGGGGTCGGCCGCAGGCTTCTCGGTGAGGATGGGGACGAAGTTCGGTCCCCACGACGGGTTCTTCTCGAACAGCTTCAGGACGCTGACGTCGGTGCCCATCGGGGTGTTCACGCCGTAGGGGTGGATGGAGTTGACCCGGATACGGTACGGGCCGAGTTCCTTCGCCGCTGCCTGCGTGATACCGACGAGGCCGAATTTCGCTGCCGCGTAGTTGATCTGGCCTGGCATCGCCTTGAGGCCCGCCACCGAGCTGACGACGATGATCGATCCGCCGTTCCCGGCCTCGATCATCGCGGGGGCAGCGGCCTTGAGGGTCTTGAAGACACCGGTGAGGTTGATGTCGATCAGCTCTTCGAACTGGTCGTCGGGCATTTCCCAGAAGCGGTTCCAGCTGCAGATGCCGGCATTGGCGACCACCACGTCGAGTCGCCCGAACTGGGCGACGCCCTCGTCGACGACGGCCTTCAGTGCGGCGCTGTCGCGCACGTCCGCGACACGGGCGAGGATCTTCCCGCCGGCCTGCTCCACGAGGCGGACCGTCTCGTGGAAGTCGTCCTCGGTGGCCTGCTCGTAGGTCACGTACTCCGATACCGGGGCCGCGATGTCGACGCCGATGACGGACGCGCCCTCACGCGCGAACCGGATGGCGTGGTTGCGGCCCTGCCCGCGCGCGATCCCGGTGATGAAGACGACCTTGCCGTCGAAATCTCCCATGTCGGCCCTTCCGTAGACCCAAATTAGAACGCGTTTCAGTGTGCCCCACGTTACAGCGCCGTGGCCACCCGGTATCCCTCTCGGACGGCCTCGCGCACGGTCCTCGGGGCCACCTGGTCGCCGATCGACCGCGATCCCGGCCAATCGGACACTTCTGCCGGTAACGGGGGTGCGCAGTCGACCAGGACAGCGTCCGCCACCGGCGTGGATTCCCCGGACACCCGGTCGACGAGCACGACGCCGTCGGCGTCGACCGAACCGACCCGGCACCCGAGATGTCTCGCCACGCCCGCCCGCTGCATGCGGACGTCGAAGGCGACGAAGTCCCCCGTCGGCGCAAGTCGTGATCCGGCGACCGGGTCACCCGTCGCATAGTGGACCTCCGCGCCGCGCTCCACGAGACGGTCGACGACGGCACTCGCCACCGGACCACCCGTCGGATCCCACACGACCATCCGGGACGCAGGCGGCCGAATCCCCGACAGCACCTTCGCGGCGGTCGCGTACCGCTCGGGCTCGGTCACCGGAAAGGAGGGTGGACGTGGAAACCCGCCGGTGGCCTGCACGACCTCCGTACCCGCAGCGAGCGCACTCTCGATGTCGGCAGCGCTCACTTCCGTGCCGGTACGGATGTCGACGCCGGACTCCACGCACTGCTGTTCGAGCCAGTCGACGAGCGCAGCGAAGTCGGGCCGGCCACCGCGCGAGACGGCGGCGATCGTCCCACCGACCCGTTCGTCCGCCTCGACCAGGACGACACGGTGACCGCGCGTCGCTGCCACGCGCGCTGCTTCCAGACCGGCGGGTCCAGCACCCACCACGAGTACGTCGCGTGCGGAGTCCACCGGTCCGGGAGAGTTCCGTGTCTCGTCGCCGGCCTCCGGGTTCGCGATGCACCCCACGATCGGGTTGTGGAAGTCGTCGACGAGGCACGCCTGGTTGCAGCGCACGCAGGGACGCGGCCGACGACCGCGACGGACGGCGACGACGAGGTCGGGGTCGGCGATCTGCGCGCGGGTCATCTCGACCAGGTCACACGCACCGTCGGAGAGGGCCCGCTGCGCGTGGCCGGCGTCGACGATGCTGCCCTGCAGAGCGATCGGGACCGATCCGGAGATCTCGTCCCGGATGCGGCGGCACAGGTCGTCGTTGAATCCGGCGGGGACATGTGCGTCGGGCCGATACGACTCGGGTGAGAACAATCCACCGCGCACCACGGTGAGCAGGTCGACCGATGATGCGATCGCGCGGACGTATCCGGCGGCGATGTCGGGTGTGATGCCCGCCCACGGCGCGTTCTCGTCGCACGAGAGTCTCAGTGCAACAATGTGATCCGAGCCGATTTGCGCGCGAACGGCGGCGATCGCCTCACGCAGCAGCCGCAGGCGTTCGGTGCCGTATGCGTCGTCGCGACGGTTGGTCAGCCCGGAGAGGAACTGCCGCAGCAGCGAGGTCGGTCCGGCGTCGAGTTCCACTCCGTCGAGACCCGCTTCCGCGGCGACGACGGCAGCACGGGCGAAGGACTCGACGAGCTCGGCGATTTCACGCTCGGTCGCCTCGGCAGGCAGTTCGCGTGTCACCGGATCCGGCACGCGCGAGGGTGCCCACAGCGGTGCCCGGGTCCACGCGCTCGAACCCTGCAGGCCGCGATGACCGAGGCCGGCGAGCACGAGTGTGCCATGCGGACGGCAGGCCTCGACGATCCGCCGGTAGCCGTCCCCGCAGCACTCGGCCAGCGGTGCGCGTTCGTAAGGGTGGTCGGACGGGTGCACCGACGCCGTCTCCGTGACGACGATCCCGCACCCACCCTGCGCACGTCGCGCGTAGTACGCGACGTGACGGTCCGAGAACGACCGGCCGTCACCGAGATTGGTGACGTGCGGACCGAAGATCACCCTCGACGGAGCGGTGCGTCCGGCGAGGGTGATCGGTTCGGTGAGCGCGGGGCTCATATCGTCGGTTCGGTCAGATGCCGAGATCGCGGCGGAAGCCGTCCGGCACGAAGACGTCGTCGGGGGTGAGCTCGTGGATCGAGTTCTTGCCCAGACCCATGAGGGCGGAACCGATTCCGCCGGAAAGGATGTCGAGGACGTTCTCCACGCCTGCCTGACCGTTCGCGGCCAGACCCCACAGGTACGCGCGGCCGATGAGCACGGCCCTGGCGCCGAGCGCGATCGCCTTGACGACGTCGCTGCCGCGGCGGATACCGCCGTCGAGCAGCACCTCGACGTCCTTGCCCACCGCTTCGGCGATCGCCGGCAGGGCCCGGATCGGCGCCGGGGTGCCGTCGAGGTTGTTGCCACCGTGGTTGGACACCGAGATGGCGGTGACCCCGGCATCGACGGCGCGCTTGGCGTCGTCGACGCGCATGACGCCCTTGAGCATGAACGGTGCATCGCCCCACTGCTCACGCAGCCACGCGACGTCCTCCCAGGTGGGCAGGGGCGTGGTCATCCACTCGCCGTAGGCGCCGAAGAAGGTCGGGGCCTGGCCGTCCGGCGGTGTGAGGTTGGGGGTGGTCAGATCCGGCACGGCACCGGTCTTCGCCCATTCGAGGAGCCACTTGGGCCGGGTGATGCCCTCGGGGGCGAACTTGACCATCGCCTCGAGGTTCATCCGCTCCGGGATGGCGGGGCTGCCCCAGTCTCGACCGTTGGAGAACGACCAGTCCAGGGTCATGATCAGACCCTTCGCGCCCGCAGCGCGGGCACGTTCCATGCGTTGGATCAGCGTGTCGCGGCTGCCGACCCAGTACATCTGGAAGAAGGTCTTGTCGTTGACCGCCGCGACTTCCTCGATGGACTTGCTCGCGAACGACGACAGACCCATCGCGGTGCCGCGGGCGGCGGCCGCGCGGGCCACGGCGACCTCACCGTCCGGGTGCACGGCCTGCACACCGGTCGGCGAGATCATCACGGGCAGGGACACATCCTGTCCCATGATGGTCGTAGACATCTCCCGCTTGTCCGACAGTCCCGCGACGTGCGGGGCGAACCCGAGTTCGCGGAAGGCGGTGGTGTTGTCGTCGGCCGTGATGCCGGCCTCGGATCCGGCGACGAGTGCGCCGTAGACGGACTTGGGCAGGCGTTTACGGGCGCGCTGCTGTGCGATTGCGACGGTCTCGAACCATGGGTCCTGGGCCCACGGATTCTTCAACCAGGAAGGCTTGGCCATCGTCGGTCGTCTCCTCGGAAGGTCTAGAGCCCTGCGAGCGGATTCTCGTCGCAGAACTTGGCGGGGGGCTTGGTGAGCAGGGTCAGCGGTACCGGTGCGGCCGGGGTGCGCCGTTCGGCGCGCTTGCCGGTGCGCGAGTGGTCGACGCTCGACTGCGGCACGGTGCGCTCGGCTTCGAGCGCGGACTGCCCGTAGCCCTGCACGCACTCGGGATCGGGTCCGTCCATCGGCAGGCCGGTGAAGAACTTCGCGGCCATACAGCCGCCGCGGCACGCGTCGAAGAAGTTGCACGAGCCGCACGCACCGGCGGACTGCGGTTCGCGCAGTTCGCGGAACAGCTCGGAGTTCTTCCACACCGACGCGAAACCACCGTCGGTGAGGATGTTTCCGGCGTGGAAGTTCTCGTGGATCGCGAACGGGCACGCGTAGACGTCGCCGACCGGGTCGATCAGGCACACCACGCGTCCCGCACCGCACAGGTTCAGTCCGGGCAGCGAGCCGCCGCCCTCGCCGCCGAAGGCGGACAGGTGGAAGAACGAGTCGCCGGTGAGCACGCCCTCGCCGTGGGCGACGAGCCAGTCGTAGAGCTGCCGCTGCTGCTCGTGGGTGGGATGCAGGTCGTCCCACACGTCCACGGCGCGGCCGGACGGGCGCAGTCGCGTGATGCGCAGGGTCGCGCCGTAACGGTCGGCGAGAGCCTTGAATTCGTCGAGCTGGTCGACATTCTGGCGGGTGACGACGACGGAGATCTTCGCGTCGCGGAAGCCCGCCTCGGACAGGTTCTCCAGGGCACGCACGGCCATCGCGAACGAACCCGGCCCGCGCACGGCGTCGTTGACCTCGGCGGTGGCGCCGTCGAGGGAGATCTGCACGTCGACATAGTCGGAGGCGGCCAGCCGGGCGGCGACCTTCTTGTCGATGCGCACACCGTTGGTCGAGAACTTCACGCCCACCTGGTGTTCGGTGGCGTAGTCGACGAGTTCCCAGAAATCGGATCGCACGGTGGGTTCGCCGCCGCCGATGTTGACGTAGAAGACCTGCATGCGCTGCAGCTCGTCGATGATCGCCTTGCACTGTTCGGTCGACAGTTCACGCGGGTCGCGCTTGCCCGACGAGGACAGGCAGTGCACACATGAAAGGTTGCAGGCGTAGGTGAGCTCCCAGGTCAGGCAGATCGGGGCGTCGAGGCCCTTCTCGAACTGGTCGACGAGGCGACCGACCTTCGGTGGGGCGGAGGTTGTGGGCGGTTCGAGCAGCGAGGTCATGGGCTGGTCCTTACAGACGTCAGACAGGAACGATCATGTGCGAATCGGCCAGGGTGCCCAGGGCACGCACGTAGGGCCGCTCGGCGTTCTCGTCGATCCCGTGCGCTCGCAACGCGTCTCGCACCGACCCGTGGTCGCCGAGGGATCGGACGACGTCGACGATGACGGTGTTCTTCAGGAACGACAACTTGCGGGTGCCGAAGTGGTAGAGCAACGCCCCGAACGGCTCGGGGCGAAGCGCTACCTGCGGGTGGAGCCGCCAGCCGGCACCCGGATCGAACATCTCGGTGTCCGTTGCTGTCTCGGTGTCCATTGCCAGGGGGGACACGTCGGTGGCTCCGGGCGC
Organism: Rhodococcus sp. 2G; assembly: GCF_001886355.1. Classification (NCBI taxonomy): domain Bacteria; kingdom Bacillati; phylum Actinomycetota; class Actinomycetes; order Mycobacteriales; family Nocardiaceae; genus Rhodococcus; species Rhodococcus sp. 2G. The sequence goes on from NZ_CP018063.1 coordinate 3,014,439, forward strand.
GGTCATGTCAGTACACGCCGCACATGCCGTCGATGGAGACCTCTTCGACGAGGGACTCCTCGATCAGATCGGATTCGATCACGGCGTTGTCACGATCGGACATGTTTCCTCCTCGGTTTCTTCTCCTGGATCGGAGCCGGTCGTCACAGTGGGACTTGCGCTGTGAGACAGTTCACCACTGTAATGGCATCAAGTGCAGAATGTCACGCCTTCGGGAGGAAGAATGACGCGTAGTCGCGGGAAACCGTCCGCTCGGATAGGTCGCCGCCCGTCCACCACGAAGGAGGAACTCGCCGCAATCGGCATCGAGCTGTTCATGGAGGCGGGCTTCGACGAGACGAGCATCGACGACATCGCCGAGGCGGCCGACATCGCGCGACGCACCTTCTTCCGCTACTTCCCGTCGAAGAACGAGGTGGCCTGGGGAAACTTCGACGAACACCTCGCCGGCATGCGCGCGAGCCTCGAAACGATCCCCGAAGACGTTCCGCTCTCGGAAGCGCTGACCACCGCCCTGCACGACTTCAACACCTTCCCCGACAGTGAGGCCGAACGACACCGCGCGCGGATGGGTCTCATCCTGCACACGCCCGCGCTGCAGGGCTATTCGTCGGTGATGTACCAGGGCTGGAGACGTGTCGTCGCCGAGTTCGTCGCCCGTCGCATCGGGGCCGATCCCGACGACCACATCCCCCGCACCGTCGGCTATCTGCTGCTCGGTGTCGCGATCTCCGCCTACGAGGCGTGGCTCGACGAACCCGGATCGGATCTGCACGACTTACTGGCCACCGGGATGGGGACACTGACGGCCGGTCTCGACTACAGTGACCCGCACTCCCCTTCCACACTGCCCCTTTCCACACCTCCGAAAAAGGTTGCGAAACAATGACCCTGCTCGATTCGCTCGCTCCCTGCAGCCCGGGCCGGTGGACACACGATCACGTGACGGTCGAACGCGTACCCGCCGGGCCGCTGAACGTCCGGCGCGAGGACGACCGACTCCACGTCACGCATTCCCTCACGGCCGAGCAGATCAGCGAGCGACTCGTCGCCGAGGTCACCGCCTCGATCCAGGACATCGAGTTCGGTCAGGACGAGTTCGAGCTGACGATGGTGGGACTCGTCCGCTCCACAGTGCCCGGCGCCCTCGACTCGTGGGTCACCTACTACCGCAACTCGCTCGGCGAACTGCTCGACGGTACAGCCGATTTCGCGCCCATCCATAATCGGGCCGCCGAACTCGTCCGTGGGAGCGTACTCGACCTGGGGTCGTGTTTCGGCTTCCTGCCGCTGCGGCTCGCCGCCGCCGGCACCACCGTCACCGCCACCGACATCCTGCCCGGCACGATGCGCCTGCTCGATGCGGTCGCACCGCGGCTCGGGCTGCACGTCGACACGCTCGCGTGCGACGCGGCGAACGTCCCGGTGCCCGACGGCAGCGCCGACACAGTCACCGCGATCCACCTGCTCGAGCACGTCGACGACGCCCTCGGTGCCACGATCCTCGCCGAGGCGCTGCGGATCGCCCGGCAGCGGGTGGTGGTCGCGGTGCCGTTCGAGGACGAGGCGACGGCCTGCCACGGACACGTGCGCACCTTCGACCTGCCCGCACTCGAGGAACTGGGCCGCAGTACGGGGCGTCCCTTCGAGGTGTTCGAACACCACGGTGGGTGGCTCGTCATCGGGTGATCCACCCGGGCCATCCGCCTGCCCGCCCATCCGTTTCCCGTCCGGCGACGAATACCCGGTGTGGACGGAAGGAGGTGGCGTGATGGACCACATCGTCGAGAGCCACTTCGGCTGGACGACTCGTCGCGTCGTCCTTCCCCGCCCCGGCGCATCGCGGGACATGTCGTGCGGAGTGGTGACGGACTGTCGGCCGCTCCCCGAGCGACCGGACGTGCGGCTGCTCGTCTTCCACGACGATGCGGACGACTCCGACTACGACGCCGTGGCGATCGGAAAGACCGAGGGCGCGAACGACATTCCGGTACTGACCACCGTCGAGGAGTGTCTGCTCGTCACCGCGACCCGGCCCGGTTCCGGTCCCGCGATCGTGCTCGCCGCGCCGCCGGGTGAGGACGAGGGCCGACGGGTCCGGGAGATCACCCGGCAGCTTCTCCGAGGCGGACCGCTACTGCGCCTGATCCTGTATACCGGCGCACTGTCGGTACTCGTGCCATTGCACTCGCCTGCTCCGACCGGACGCTGACGCGGTGTGGACGTCGGGTCCGTACCCGCCAGTCCCCCGTCGCCGTATCTGCGGACGCGGCCACGCTCGTCGCGGACACCGAACGCGAAACCGTTGGCCGTCGCCGCGTGGCTCGACGACTGGGGTGCGGCCTACAGCAGCAAGCTCACCGCGCAGAGCTGAGCCGCGGAAGGGGCCAGGCGGTCAGATCAGCCCCTGCTTGCTGGCGGCGTAGACCGCCTCGGCCCGGCGGCTCACCCCGAGCTTGCGCATGATGTTGCTGACGTGAAACTTCACGGTGGTGGCCGAGATGAAAAGCTGCTCACCGATCTTCACGTTCGACATGCCGGCGGCGAGAAGCTTCAGCACCTCGAGTTCGCGGCCGGTCAACTGTTCGGCGGATGTGCCCTGCCCGTTGAGCGAACGCACGACCGCCGCCGCGCTGCGCGAGTCGAAGGCGCTCTCACCGCGAGAGACCGCCCGGATGGCGCGCACCAGTTCGGTGGTGTCGACGTCCTTGACGACGTAACCACGCGCGCCCGCGTGCACCGCCCGCACGACGAGTTGTTCGTCGAGGAAGGTGGTGAGCACGAGCAGACCGATGCCCGGGTGCGCCGAGGACAGCCGCCCGCACAATCCCAGTCCCTCGAAGTCCGACCCGGCCGAGAGCTTGAGATCGAGCAGCACGATGTCGGGGCGCATGCGGTCGACGAGCGCGAGCGCCTCCACGTCCGTCGAGGCCTCCCCCACCACTTCGAGATCCGGTTCGCGATCGAGGATCGAGCGGAGTCCCTGGCGGAGGATCGCGTGGTCGTCGACGAGTGCGATGCGCACCGTGCCGGGCCGCGCCCGCGGGGTCATCCGAGGCGGCGTGACGGTCATGACGGTTCTCCCACCTGTTGAGCTACAGCATTGTCCTGCAACGGAATACGGGCCGCGATTCGCACTCCACCGAACCGGGAACGACGCACCTCGAGGGTGCCACCGAGTTCGCGGGCGCGGGCCTGCATGTTCGCGAGACCGCGATGGCTCCCGTCGAGGTCGTTGGCGGCGAGTCGCAGCATCACCCGCAGACGCGCCGGGTCGCCGTCGCCGTCGTCGGCGACCGACAGCAGGACCGCATCGCGTCCATAACTGAGCCGCAGCACCACGCGACTCGCGTTGGCGTGCACCGCCGCGTTGAACAACGCTTCGCCGGCGATCCGGAGCAGGGCGTGCTCGGCCTCGCCGCTCAACTCGACCGGTGTGCCACCCATTCTCGTCTTGACCTCGAGTTCGCCCGGCATGTGGGCCACGCTGAGCTGTTCGAGCATCTCCGGCAACGACATCCGTTCGGAATCGGACGGCCGGTTCAGCGCGTAGATCGCGGATCGCAACTGCTCGACGGCACCGCGGGTGAGTTCCTTGGCGAGGTCGAGTCGTTCGCTGCGTCCGGCGTCGGGAATGTCGCTGCGGCACACTTCGATCTGCATGCCCGCCGAGAGCACGGCCTGTGTGACGCTGTCGTGGAGCTCGCGCGCGATGCGGTGGCGTTCCTCGTCGAGCGCCTGGTTCCGGTGGGCGACGCCCAGCTGCCGCTGCGTGAGAGCGAGTTTCTTCAGGGTCGCTTCGAGTTCCTCGTTGCGTGCCTGCAGATCGGCGGCGGAGCGGTTCGCTTCGCGGTAGGCCTGCTCGGCGCGTTCGAGCAGGAGTTGTCCGCGTTGGTAGAGCGCGGAGTTCTGCAGCGCGACCGCGGTCTGGCTGGCGAGGATCGACAGAACGGCGCGGTCGGTGGTGTCGAGGACGCGGCGGTCCGGCGTCCACGCGGCGATGGCACCGGCGACTCCCCCGTCCAGGACGATGGGCACGAACGCGTGGTGGTTCTCGACCAGCTCGCGACGTTCGACGGCACCGGTACGCACGGCGTCGAGCAGGGCCACGACCTCGTCGGGCAGGGGCGGTCCCTCGACGTTGTCGACGAGGAAGGGAGTGGCGTCGGGGCCGAGCACGAGCCTGCGCGGCCCGGCATCGGGAAGGACACCGTCGGCGAGGGCGAAGGCAACCCACGTCGCGCTCAGGTGCGCGCGAGCGGCTTCGGCGACGGCGCAGATAAGCGTCTCGGGCCCCTCGACCGTGCGCACCAATGCCCGGGAGATCAGTTCGAGTGCGTGGACGACGCGTTCGAGCCGTTCGGCGGCGCCGCGGTACTGCGGATAGAAGGTCGACTTCCCGGAGCGGAGTCCGGTCAGTGCCGACAGGTCGGGAGCACTCACAGCGCCGTCCGGAACAACTCGATCATCTGGTCGCGGGTCGCGGTGCGCGGATTCGTCGACATGCACGCGTCGCGCAGTGCTCCCTCGGCGAGTCGCGGCAGGTCTTCCTCCCGCACGCCGAGTTGGCGCAGTCCGCGCGGCACACCCACCTGACGGGCGAGGGCGTCGATGCGCGACGCGACGGCATCGACGGCCTCGGGCGCGGCACCGCGCGCCTCCTCCAGACCGAGGGTCGCGGCGACCTGGACGAACGGCTCGGGATCGTCGGCACCGTTGAACCGGATGACATGCGGCAGCAGCACGCCGTTGATGACCCCGTGCGGCAGGTCGAGCAGACCGCCGACCTGATGGCTCATCGCGTGGGCTGCACCGAGGATCGCGTTGGTGAACGCGAGTCCGGCCTCGAGACTGGCCTGGGCCATGGTGGCGCGAGCGGGCATGTAGGTCGGGTCGTCGATCGTGCGCACGAGCGTGCCGGTGACCATGCCGACCGCCCGCAGTGCGTGATGGTCGGTGAGGGGGTTGTGGGCGCGGGAGACGAACGCCTCGATGCCGTGGGTGAGGGCGTCGAGTCCGGTGGCGGCGTTGAGGTCGTCGGGCATGGTGGTGAGCAGTCGCGGATCGATCACCGTGAGGTCGGGGACGAGCGACCGGCCGATGATGGTGATCTTGCTGCCGCGCGCGGTGTCGGTGACCACGCAGAACTGGGAGACGTCGGCTCCCGTCCCGGACGTCGACGGCACCATGACCATCGGCGGGATGGGCAACGGCGCTCGGTCGACGCCCTCGTAGTCGAGGATGTTGCCGCCGTTGGCGGCGAGGATCGCGACGCCCTTCGCGGCGTCGATCACCGAGCCACCGCCCAGCGCGACGAGGACGTCGCAGCCCCGCGACCGGTACACCTCGTGGCCGGTCGCGACCTCGTGGTCCTTCGGATTGGGGGTGAGACCGGCCCACACGGTGGCGTCGACCCCCTGATCACGCAGGTGCTGCAGGAGTTCGTCGACCCAGCCGGCTTCGATCAGTCCCGGGTCGGTGACGAGCATGGGGCGGACACCGCCGAGCCGGACGGCGGCGTGGGCCGCTTCGACGAGCGAGCCCTCCCCGAAGACGATCTCGGGGGCGTGGAACTTGACCAGGGCCGGCCCCGAAGCGGGGTGGTCGTCCCGAGGGCGCGCGGAAGCACGGGGATGGGTCGTGTTCTGGTGTCCCGGCATGACGACGGCCACTGTTCACTCCTGACGATCCGCACGATCCGCGCACCTGTGTGATCCAGCTTACGGTGCGCGGGTTGTCGGGCGGAGCGGGCACGGGACGCACCGGACCGATGGTGAGGTCGGCACCTATCCGACAGGGTAGGTCACGGGCGTCGATCCGCGCTCGACGGATATCGGGCGCCGATCGTCACTGCCCGCCGGTATCACCCATCACGGCGCCCTCGCGTCGGGGGTCGGCGCCACCGACCCATCCCTCCCCCTGACGCAGCAGCGCGCTCAGTCCACTGGACTGCGGGGCGACGGACACCTCGTGGCCCCTGTCGCGGAGCTGCTGCACGAGTGGATCGGTCGCTCCGTCGTCGGCACCGTCGATCGCCGGATGCTCGCCGCCGACCCCTGTGACGGGGGTGTTCGCAGCGCCGAACGACACGGCCGAGACGGCTTGCTGCGGGTCGAGTCCCCAGTCGAGAGTGTTCACGAGTGTCTTGACGACGAACTGGATGATCACCGAGCCGCCCGGCGACCCGACCACCATCCGGATGTCGCCGCGACCGCCGTCGGAGGTGCGATCGAAGACGAGCGTCGGGGCCATCGAGCTGCGCGGCCGCTTGCCGGGTTCGACGCGGTTGGCGACGGGCAGCCCCTCCTCGTCGACCGGTTCGGCCGAGAAGTCCGTGAGCTGATTGTTGAGGAGGACGCCGTCGGTCATGTGGAACGAGCCGAAGGCCGACTCGATGGTGGTCGTCATGGATGCGACGTTGCCGTAGCTGTCCGCGACCGAGATGTGGCTGGTGCCGTGTTCGGGGCTCTGCGGCGGCATGCCGAGCGGGACCGGACCGAAGTCGCCGGGCTGCGCCTCGCCCATGCTCTTGCCGGGGTCTATCAGCCCTGCGCGTTCGGACAGGTAGTCCGGGTTCACCAGGGTCTCGAGCGAGCCACCCGGCAGGGGCACGAAATCGGCGTCGGCGACGTACTTGTCGCGATCGGCGTAGGCGAGTCGTTCGGCTTCGGAGATCAGGTGCACCGCATCCGCGTCGGGGACGCCACCGTCGGCATCGACATCACCCGGCGGCAGCGACGCGAGGTCGAAGTTCTCGAGGATGCCGAGCGTCGCCGCGACCGCCATGCCACCCGAGGACGGGTTGGGCATCCCGCAGATCTCGTACTCGCGGTAGGGGGTGCACAGCGGTTGCCGTTCCTTCGCCTCGTAGACGGCGAGATCGTCGAGGGTCATCGTTCCGGGTGTACGCCCGCCCGAATCGGTGCCGGTGGACTCGACGATGCCGGCCGCGATGTCACCGGTGTAGAAGGCGTCGGCGCCGTCGGTGGCGATCGCCGAGAGCGTCTTGGACATCGCCGGATTCGTGAGGATCTCACCTTCGGGCTTGGGCGAGCCGTCGGCCTGCAGGAAGTAGGCGCGGGCCTCGTCGTCGACGGCGAGCTGCTCGGCGGAATCGGCGATCGACTGCGCCAGACGGTCGCTGATCACGATGCCCTGATCGGCGAGATCGATCGCGGGGCGGAACAATTCGCCCCAGGCGGCACTCCCGTGCTTCGCGTGGACGGTTTCGAGCATCCGCACGACGCCGGGCACGCCGATCGAGCGGCCGCTCGCACGCGCGTCGGGGCGGGGTTCGGTGCGATCGGTGTCGCTGATCCATCGCAGATAGTTCTCGGTCGCGGACATCGGTGCCGTCTCGCGGCCGTCGTATGCCTTCACCTCACCGGACTCGGCGTCGTAGTACACCAGGAACGCTCCGCCGCCGATACCCGACGACTGGGGTTCGACCAGACCGAGGACCATCTGGGCGGCGACGAGTGCGTCGGCCGCGGTCCCGCCGTCGCGCAGGACCTCGCATGCCGCTTCGGTGGATGCGGGATTGGCCGTCGACACGGCGAAGGAGGAGGTGGTCACCGCGGTCATGCCGGCGCGGTAACCGGTCGCGATCTCGGGGTTCGTGGAGATGTCGCGATCCCCGGTCTCCGTCGCCGGCTGCGTCTCGGCGATCGGGGTGCCGTTGGGTTCGGCGGTGCAGGTCGCGGCTGCCGCGGTCTCCTGCACGTCAGCCGTACCGCCCGACTCCATATCGTCCGACGCGGACGTACACGCGCCGAGGAGGGTGATCGAGACGGCCGCGGCGAAGGCCGCGCGGACACCGGACCGGGCTCTCGAGGGCAGGACCATTCACTGACCGTAGCCGGGCGCGTGAGTGCCCGTAGGGAATTCGACCGCGATCCGTTTGCGCACGCGCGACGCCCAGCGCCGGCCCGTCCACCTGAAGCCCCCACGGCTGGAGATGCTGACCTCCTGGATCGACCGCTACCGGTTGGTGAAGGAACAGCAGTTCCACGGTCTCGACGCCGTCGCGCAGTGGCTCGGCCCGCGCGGCCTGCAGATGAAGATCGAGGAGTACGACCTCCGCACCGGCGGTTCGTACCGCTACGAACACTCCGACGACAGCGGCAGCTACCGCTTCGCGGGTGTCTTCCACACCGTCCGCGAGAACGAGTTCATCGTCCAGACCTTCGAATATCTCGGGTTCCCTGATGTGGTGAGCCTCGAGACGCTCACCTTCGTCGACCTCGGGAACGTCCCTGCAAGCTGGTCGCCATTCCGTGTACCCGAGACAGGAGGCCCGCGACGGCATGGCGGAAGCGGGTATGGAGACCGGCCTGACCGAGGGCTTCGAACGACTCGAGGAACTGCTTGCCGGGTCCGCGACGCGGTGAGCGCCGTTCACCGCAGGGCGTGGCCGAGTTCGGCGGCACGCGCGAGCAGTTGCGCGCCGTCGCGGGCGACGACCACCTCGTCGCACAGTTCGGCGTAGCCGGGCATCGCGCAGGTCGCCTGCGTCCAGTACCGCTCGGGTTCGGGCGTGATCCACGCGAGGCGGTGCACGCGGCGACGGAGTTCCTCGAGCCGATCGGTGCGCGGGGGCAGGCCGTTGCAGCGCCCGTCCCCCACGACCAGCACCGACGTCCGGCCGTCGATCGATCCGGAGTGCTCGGTGAGCAGTTCGTCGAACATCCTTCCGTAGTCGCTGCTCGCCTCGAGATCGACGGCAGGATGGGCGAGTACGGCGGCCAGGGCACCGTCACCGCCGGCGGCGAGCAACTGTGTCGTCACGTCCACCGGACGATCGACGAAGGCGACCACCCGGCACCGGTGCGCCCGCCCGTGCATCGCCTGGGCGAGCCGGAGCGTGAACGCGGTGATCGGGCGGACCGACAGCGAGACGTCGGCGAGGACGAGCAGCCGCACCCGGTCGGGGCGGGGCGCGCGGACGACGAGCCGGAACGGCACACCGTCGGTCCGCATCCCCGCCCGGGCGGTCCTGCGCATGTCGAGCCGTCCGCGGGTCCGCTCACGCGGATGGGGCCGGACCGGTCCGCGCATGCGGCGCAGCACCTCGTGGCACGCGAGCTCGATCTCGGCGCGATCGATGCCGGCGGCGTCGTGCGATTCGGGCGCCTCGACACCCTCGGCGCCCGGCACCGCGGCGGCGAGTGAGGCGACGAACGCCTCGACCGCGTCCACGAGTCGCGCGAGTTGCGATGCGGAGAGGGGTTCGTCGAGGACCTCTCCCCCGTAGGTGCGGTGCGGGTCGTAGGCGTCGAGCCACGCGAGGATCGACGCCGGGTCGTCCCACGACAGCGATCCGACGACCGCGGCACCCGGTTCACCGGACAGATCACCCACCGTCGTGGTCGCCGCATTCTCGACGTCGACGGTGTAGGTGACGCCGCGACGGCCCGAGTCCGCACCCGTGTCCACCGACAGATCGGCATCGGACGACGTCATCGACACATCGTCGTCGTCCTTGTGCGGGTTGAACCCCTTGCGGGCCTCCGGGGTGTCGAAGTGGTCGCCGACCTCGGCTGCGCGGTCGTTGTACTCGGCGTAGCGCGCGATGCTCGGGTCGTCGCCGATCTCGAGCGCCGCCGGCAGGGATTCGGCGAACTGCGCCCGGGCGGGACCGCCGCCGCTCGCGGCGACGGCGGCGTCGACCGCACCGAACAACTCGTCGAAAGCGCGCTCGAAACCGGCCCGCTCGTGCGAGTACTTGGCGCACACCGCCCGCAGGCACGAGCGCAGTGAATCCCGCTCGCGGACGGAGACCAGGTCGAGCACCCGGCGCACCTCGATGCTCTCGGCCGGTGACGCCGCGACACCGTGGCGTCGCAGGAGCAGGCCGAACACCGCCGCTACCACGTCGAGCACGTAGCGGGGGCGACGCTCGTCGAGCGCGGTCACCTGTGTGACCCGGGATGCGTGCATTGCGGGGTCACCCCCGCAGTCCGCTGCCCGCGGCGTCGCGACCGCCACCACCGCGTCCCCGGAAGACGGCCGTCGTGGTGTTCGCCGGGCGCGATGCGACCGTCACGGGTTCACGCGACGAAATAGATTCGTTCACAACAGCTTCGGGCGCACTCGCTTCGGGTTCGATCGGTTCGGACACCGCGGCTGCCGGTGCCGCACCGCCGAGCCGGGCCTTCGCGAGGTCGACGTCGCCGGTGTACTTGAGCAGCGTCGCCAGCAGCACGTCGCGCATGCCGCCCAGCGAATCCGGGTCGTCGGCGTCGTGTCCCATCACCGTCGCCGCACGTGCGGCGTCGATGACCTCCGAGATCGAGGGACTCTTGCGCAGCGGCAGATCGCGCAGGGTCCGGGACAGGTCGACGATCTGGTGAGCCGTTCCCGGGCGCACGTCCGGCACCCGCGCGGTGACGATCTCGCGTTCACGCTCGGGTGTCGGGTATCCGACGTGGTAGTGCAGGCAGCGACGCTTGAGCGCGGGTGACAACTCGCGAGTGTCGTTGGAGGTCAGGATCACCCACGGTGTGGACCGGGCCGTGAACGTGCCGACCTCGGGGATCGTCACCTGCCGTTCGGCGAGCACCTCGAGCAACAGTGCCTCCATGGATTCCTCGGTGCGGTCCACCTCGTCGACGAGCAGGACCACCGGCTCCTCCGAGAGCACGGCCTCGAGCAGCGGACGGACCGACAGGAAGGTCTCCGAGTACAGTCCGAAGTCCTGCTGCGCGAGGAACTTCGACGCGTCCGCGAGGTCGGCGCGACCGGCGAGCAGTTCGCCGATGCGGTCGCGCAGCATCTGCACGTGCAGCAGCTGTTTGGCGTAGTCCCACTCGTAGAGGGCGCGGCTGTCGTCGAGCCCTTCGTAGCACTGCAGTCGAACCAGTTTCCGGCCGCCGACCGCGGCGAGCGCCTTGGCCAGTTCGGTCTTGCCGACCCCGGCGGGGCCTTCGAGCAGTAGGGGCCGCTCGAGTGCGGTGGCGAGGTGCACGACGGTCGCGAACTCGTCGTCGGCGATGTAGTCGTGCCGGCGCAGCGCATCCTTCAACTCGGCGCCCGAGGCGAACGGGGTCATCCGGGGTCTCCTTCTGTGGCGTGGTCGCAGCGGAGCAGGGCGCTCCCGGGGCGCAGGGGACGCCCCGGGAGCGCGGGTTCTCAGTAGGACCGGTTGATGCAGTGGTCGACGACCGGGATCATCGAGTCGACGGTGACCTCGCGGGGGTTGCCCGGGGTGCACCAGTCGTCCTGGATGTGCTCGGAGATCGCCCGGACGGTCTTCTCGTCGCCGCGGATCGCGTCTCCGCGACCCGCATACTTCTTGGTGTTCATCTGGTTCTTCTCGTACGAGTCGGTGCGCACCTGCCCGAAGTTGTCGGGGATGCCGACGTCCTTCGCGAGACGGATCGCCGCTTCGACGGCCGCGTCGGCGGCCTGGACGGTGGTCATGTTGCGGGTGTCCACGCCCATCGCGGTGGCGATGCGGGCGTAATGCTCGTAGCGGGAGGGCAGGTTGTACTCCCACACGCGCGGCAGGGCGATGGCGTTGTTGAGGCCGTGGTGGCTGTCGAAGAAGGCCGAGACGGCGTGCGAGATGGAGTGCACGATGCCGAGGCCGCCGGAGTTGAAGGCCTGCGCGGCGATGTACTGGGCGTTCATCATGCCTTCGCGGGCCTTGAGGTTGCGCGGCTCGAAGACCGCTTCACGCAGGTGCTTCGCGACGAGCTCGATCGAGTACAGGGCGTTGCCGAGCGACGGGGCGAAGTCCAGCCGGGAGACGTACGGCTCGGAGCCGTGGGCGAGGACGTCGAAACCGCAGTAGGCGGTGAAGTGCTGGGGGCAGCTGTAGTAGAGCAGCGGGTCGTCGATCGCGAGGGTGACGATCGTGGCCTCGTCGAAGCCGACCCACTTGTGTGGGTGGTCCATGTCGGAGGTGTCGGTGATGACGTAGGCCCAGGACGTCTCGGAGCCGGTGCCGGCGGTCGTGGAGACGGCGATGTGCGGCGGGTTCTCCTTGTTGGTGGACTTCGCGAAGCCCTCGAACTCGTTGATGTTGCGGCCGTCGTGGGCGATCACGACGCGGGCGCCCTTCGCGGCGTCGTGGCTCGATCCGCCCCCGACGGAGATGATCGAGTCGCACTTTTCCTTCTGGTAGAGCGCCGCGGCCTCCATGACGTTGTAGTCCTTGGGGTTGGACTCGACCTTGTCGTAGAGGACGACCTCGACGCCCTGGTACTCGATCTTACCGATGAGCTCCTCGATGATCCCCGATCCGCGCAGGCCGGTGGTCATCAGCAGGGCGCGCTTGAAGCCGAGGTTCTTCGCCTCGACGCCGAGGATGTCGTGGGCGCCGACACCCATCAGCGCGCGGGGGAAGGGGTGGAATTCCTTGATCGGGAAGTCCCAGATCTGATTGAGCTCGATTGCCATGGTGTATCTCCTCGCAGAGGGGGTGTACCGGATCGGGAGTGTGATGTGGACCTCATCCGCGATTCACCATCGACCAGAGCTGCGAGGCGTGAAAGACGCAGCGGCCGAAACCGTCCGGTCGCCGCGGGGGCACCGCCCGTTCGGGTAGGGCACCTCCCGCTGACCGGGTGGGCGCCGCACTCGCCCGAGCAGTGCCGGTACCGTTTTCCTCATCCCATGTGCGCTGGTAACCTGAATTAGAACACGTTCTAGATTCGGTCGTGCGCGGCCATCTTTGCAGGAGAGGACGAGACCCACCCATGACGACTGTCGAGGTGCCCCACGGCTCACGCTCGGTGATCCTCACCGTGTCCGCCGTCGTCGAGGAGACCGCCGACACGCGGTCGATCGTGTTCGCCGTCCCGGACGAGCTGCGCGACAAATTCGCCTACCGGCCCGGCCAGTTCCTCACCCTGCGCATCCCGAGCGACCGGACGGGCTCGGTGGCCCGCTGCTACTCGCTCGCGAGCTCGCCGTTCACCGACGACGCCCCCAAGGTCACCGTCAAGCGCACCTCCGACGGCTACGGATCCAACTGGCTGTGCGACAACATCGCGGCCGGACAGACCCTCGAGGTGCTCCCTCCCGCGGGCGTCTTCACCCCGAAGTCGCTCGACCACGACTTCCTGCTGTTCGGCGCCGGCAGCGGCATCACCCCGGTGATCTCGATCCTCAAGTCCGCGCTCACCCAGGGCGGCGGCACGGTGGTGCTGGTCTACGCCAACCGCGACGAGAAGTCCGTCATCTTCGCCGAGGAGCTGCGGGCTCTCGCGGAGAAGTACCCGACGCGCCTGACCGTCGTGCACTGGCTCGAGTCCGTCCAGGGTCTGCCCACCGCCGACCAGCTCGCGGCGATCGCAACGCCCTACGAGTCGTACGAGGCGTTCATGTGCGGCCCCGGACCGTTCATGGACACGGTCCACCAGGCACTGAACACCGTGGGCATGCCCCGCGCCCGCGTGCACGCCGAGGTCTTCAACTCGCTGTCGGGCGACCCGTTCGCCGACCAGGCGCCGGTCGAGGTCAGCGACGAGGACGCCGCCGACGCCGCGACCGTCGAGGTCGAACTCGACGGCGAGGTCCACAAGCTCTCGTGGCCGCGTACGCAGACCCTCGTCGACATCATGCTCGCGAAGGGCATCGACGTGCCGTATTCGTGTCAGGAGGGCGAATGCGGGTCGTGCGCGTGCACCGTGCTCGAGGGCAAGGTCGAGATGGAGAACTGCGACGTGCTCGACCCCGAGGACATCGAGGCGGGCTACATCCTCGGTTGCCAGGCCCGGCCGGTGACCGACCACCTCAAGATCGAGTTCTGAGCCGGCGGGTTCACGCCCCGCTGATCCCGCTCTCTGCGGAAGTGCCCGGCCCCTACGAACGTGCGGGGACGGGCACTTCCCGCATCCCGGCGGAGTCGGGCTTCGGCTTTCGCACGAGCACGCCGACCCCGGCCACGAGCGCCAGCACGGCGACGACCACGCCGTAGCCGACGGCGGTGGACATCAGGCCGAACGATCCGGCCGCCGCCCCGGCGGCCATCGCGGGCACCGAGAACGCGAAGTAGCAGACGACGAAGGTCGTTGCGAATATCCGGCCGCGCTCGTGGGGTCGGCCGAGCGAGCCGACCACGCCCATGGCCGCGACGAAGGTCGAACCCCAGCCGAAGCCGGCGACCGCGGTACCCGCGTAGTACGCCGCGACCCATCCCGTGAGGAGCGCGGTGATCACCGCGGCCAGTCCCGTCACGAGCAACACGGCCCCGAGGATCACGATGCGATGGGGGTCGCGGCGGGCCGTGGTGGTCGCCGCGACCGTGCCCGCCGTGAACAGCGTGCCGATCGCCAGACCCGCGGCGAGGCGGTTGTCGATACCGAATACCGAGTCGACGATCGAGGGCCCCAGCGACATGTACAGCCCGCCGAGTGCCCATGCCGACATCAGACTGGGCAGGATGAGCAGATAGCGGCCCCGGACCTCACGGGGCACCGACGCGCTCGGCACCAGGCTCCGCAGGGCGTCGCGTCGCGACGGGAAACCCACCGACGGCGAGGTCTCCGGCACGAAGATCAGCGCGATCGCCAGCACGACGGCGAGAACGCCGACGACCGCATAGCTCAGGACCGTGGGGAGCGGCGCGAACTGTACGAGTACGCCGGCTCCCGCCGCGCCGAGCGCGAGGCCGAGCGACGGCGCCGCGGTGTTGATCAGCGGACCGATGTGCCTGTTCGGCTGCATCTCGATCACGGCCGCCGCCAGCGCGCTCGTCGCCGCGCCCACCGCGAGACCCTGCAGGATCCGCGCGACGATCAGCCACCCCACCCCCGGGGAGGCGATGAAGACCACCATGCTCGCCGCGAGCAACAGCAGGGCCGTCACGATCACGGGTCTGCGCCCGACGTGGTCGGACAGCGACCCCACCGTCACGAGCGCCGCGAGCAGTGCGAGCACGTAGACCGCGAACACCACCGTGAGCATCGCCGCGGAGAACCCCCACATCTGCTGGTAGACGGGATACAGCGGTGACGGTGCCGACGACGACGCGGTGAGGGTGAACGCTCCCAGGCCGACCACGGCGAAACCGAACGAGCGGATACGGCCGCGGGGCTGGACGGGAGCAGTCATCGAACCTCCAGAAGGTGATCGGCGCGTTCCACGCGAGAGACGAACGGCGTGTCCCACGCGGAAACGAACGAGCGCCTCCGCGCGAATTGGTGAACACCCCTTCACCAACATACTTCGCTCGACGAAGTATTCCTCCGGCCATCCACCCGACGGCTCGGACACTCAGAGGGAGGTGGCGTCCTCGACGTCCTCGTCCCGCATGTCGCCGGGCGCCGCGAGCAGGGCGCGACCGGCAGCGAAGACCGTCGCTGCCAGCGGCAACTCTCCGGGCACACCGCTGCGGAAGACTTCGACACGGCCCGAACCCGAGGCGGGTCGCCCGAGCGCATCGATCCGGCGCAGCGTCTGCCGTGCGACGGCCTCGGCGCTGTCGAACAGGCGCACTCCGGCCGGCAGGTGTTCGATGATGGTGTCGGCGACAAGCGGATAGTGGGTGCAACCGAGAACCACACCCTGGACATCCCGAGGGGTGCGCTCGGCCGCGGAGGCGACCGCTGCGGCGACGGCCACCCGATCACCCGCATCGATGGCGTCGGCAAGTCCGTGACACGCCACGCCGACGACCTCGGACCCGTTCGCGAACTGGTCGATCAGATTCGCCTGGTACCTGCTCGCGGTGGTCGCCGCGGTGGCCCAGATCGCCACCGAATCGCACGCCGCGGCCGCGGGCTTGACCGCGGGGACCGTGCCCACCACGGGCACCGCCGGACCGAGATCGGCCCGGACGTGTTCGAGGGCGGTCACCGATGCGGTGTTGCATGGGAGCACGACCACCTCGGCGCCCCGGGCGACGGCGCGACGGGCGGTGGTGACGACCCGGTCGATCACCCAGTCCGGAGACTTCGGGCCCCACGGGGCGCCGTCGGGATCCGTCGACAACATGAGGTCGAGATCGGGACGCAACCGTCGCAGCCACGCGGACGTCGGCAACAGCCCGAGACCCGAGTCGATGAGCGCAACGATCACCCTACGAATCTAGCGGGTCGCGCACGGCCGGCCCGACGGCGGTCGTTCCGGCGCGCAGCTCACTCCTCTAGACCGCCGCCGTGAGCAGCTCGTCGATCGGGGCGCCCGCAGCGATCTTCGCGCGCGACTTCATGACCAGCGCGGGCAGGCCGCCGCCCACAGCGCCGACGAACCTGCCGTCGCGCTCGTAGTACGCGAGGAACTTGCGGCCGTCGTCGCGCACGACGTGCACCGTGTCGTCGGCGGTGACCGCACCGAGGCCCTGGATCTTGATGTCGTACTGGTCGCTCCAGAAGTAGGGCACCTGTGCGGCGGCCCCGGCCTCGACGCCCATGATGGTCTTCGCCAGGACGGATGCCTGCTCGCCGGCGTTCGTCCAGTGCTCGATGCGCCTGCGCCCACCGGCCGGTACCTGCCAGGACGCGACATCGCCGACGGCCCACACGTGCGGGGTGGAGGTGCGGCCCGTGCCGTCGCACACGACACCGTTCTCGACTTCGACACCCGATCCCTCGAGCCACTCGGTGGCCGGGATCGAACCGATGCCCAGCACGACGAGGTCGACGTCGATCTCGCTGCTGTCGCCGAGGACGGCGGAGGTGACACGGCCGTCGCCGAGGACGGCGGAGGTGACACGGCCGTCGCCGAGGACGGCGGAGGTGACACGGCCGTCGCCGCGGATCTCCGACAATCCGACGCCGGCACGCACGTCGACGCCCTCGGCGGTGTGCAGGCGGGTGACGAGAGCACCGACCTCGGCACCGAGCACCGATGCGAGCGGGGTGGGCTGCGGTTCGACCAGCACGACCTCCACCTCGCGCGCCCGCAGGCTCGCCGCGACCTCGCACCCGATGAACCCGGCACCGACGACGAGCGCGCGGGCACCCGGAACGATCGCCTCGCGCAGGGCGCGGCTGTCCTCGAGCGACCGCAGGACGTGGACCCCCGCCAAATCCGGCAGACCGGGGATGCGGCGGGGCCGCAGACCCGTGGCGACGACGAGTTCGTCGTAGCCGAGTTCGGTGCCGTCGCTGAGCGTGAGGATGCGCGACGCGGTGTCGACCGAGCGAGCCGCGGCACCGAGCATCAACTCGATGCGGTTGTCGCCGAAGAACTCGCTCGGCCGAAGAGTCGTGTCGTCGCGGTCGCCGCGCAGGACCTCCTTCGACAGGGGCGGGCGGTCGTAGGGCAGGTGCGTCTCGTCGCCGACGAGCACGAGTTCGCCCTCGTATCCGGCCCGGCGCAGCTCTTCGGCGGTACGCACCGCCGCCAGGCCGGCGCCCACGACCACGACGCGCTCCGGCGTACTCTCGGTCTCCCGCTCGTTCGACACCCTCGGCCCATCCTTCGCTTCGTCTGTTGTGACACGCAAGCGCGTTCCGTGCGGTAGTGATGCATCCCACTCCGCGTCCCACGTTCTTACCAAACAGCGACGACGGGCGACAGACCTACGTCGGCCGTTAGAGTTCGAGGCACCGTGAGGACAATGGGATCCAGCACAGGATCGAGCACGGAACACGACCGGTACACCTACCTGGGAGCCCCTCATGACCAGCGACAGCGGCGCAGGTATCAGCCGCATACAGTTCGGCGCCGGAACCTCCTCCGGATCCGCCGACCCGCAGGGCCGCACGATCATCGCGGACGCGGTGGTGGCCAAGATCGCGGGGCTCGCGACCCGCGAGATCAGCGGCGTCATCGAGGTGGGCGCCGGCACCGCCCGCGTCGTGGGCGCACTGCGCGACCGCATCCCCGGTGCGCGCATCAACCACGGACAGGGTGTCGCCGTCGAGGTCGGTGAACGTCAGGCCGCGATCGACATCGGCATCGTCGCCGAATACGGCGTCGCGCTGCACGAACTCGCCGTCGCCATCCGGCACAACGTCATCGCTGCGGTCGAACGCATGACGGGACTCGAGGTCACCGAGGTCAACATCACGGTCTTCGACGTGATGCTCCACGAAGAGGCCGCGGCCCTCACCGACGACGCCAAACCCCGCGTGCAGTGAACCCCGGATCAGCAGCGCAGGCGAATGCGGCCGACCTGGTGGCGGACGCCGCGCTGTCCGTTCCCGGCGTCGTGGGTCTGCACCGCGGCGCATTCGGGGAGGTCGCCACCTATCTGCCCGGCCGACGGGTCGAAGGTGTGCGGCTGACCGATCAGCTGTGCGCGGTGCACATCGTCGTGCGGATCCCCGCCGATCTCCCGGCCGTCGCCGACGCCGTCCGCGTCCGGGTGTCCCCGCTGGTGGACGTCCCCGTCCAGGTGACCATCGAAGATGTCCACGCCGGTGAACGAGAAGGAGCCCCATCGTGAACCACACACCCGTCAGCAACACCGTCGTCGGACTCCTCGCGGGGCTGCTCCTGGCCCTCGCCGGCATCATCGGCGGATTCAGCGGTCTGCTGTTCGCCGTGCTGCTCGGCGCGCTCGGTGCCGCGATCGGCGCCCATCGCGACGGCCACCTCGACCTCGGCGCCCTGTTGAGGAGTCGGGGCCGTGGCTGATCCCACCGCGTCCGACGTCGGGACATCCGACGACACCGGGACCGGGGTCGTTCCCCCGGGCGAACGCGGCAGCCTTGTCGTCAAGGACCGTGCGATCGAACGCATCGCCGCGGCTGCCGCGCTCGGCGTTCCCGGTGTGGTGCGGCACAGCGGAGGTGGGATCCTGCGTCTCACCGGCCGCGACCTGCCCCGGGCCGATGTCACCACCGGCGCGAAGGCCGTCGCGGTGAATCTCTACATCGCCGCCGAATGGCCGTACGACGCGGCGATGCTCACCCGCCGGGTCCACGACGCGGTCGAACGCCAGCTGAACGACCTGACGGGCATGCGGATCAGCGAACTCAACGTGCTCATCGTCGCGACCGCGCTCGTCGAGGACGGCGAGACCGACGAGGCGCAGCCACCCGTCGAGTACCTGGAATCCGACATCGTCGCGGCGCGGACCACTCCGCATCCCGACATCCCCACCGTCGCTCCCCTGCCACCGCTGGCGCCGCCCGCGGCCGCACCCGCCGCCGCGATCGTGGCGATCGCGGCGCTCGCCCTGTCGTTCGTCGCCGCCCGGGAACTGCTCATCGTCAACGGGACGTACGGCGGTGCCCCGTGGCTGCGCAACTCCTTCGAGTGGTTCGGCCGTCTGCACTGGCACACCTGGCTCGCACCCGTCGCGGGCGTCTGCCTCGTCCTCGGGATCGTCCTGATCGTCGTCGCCCTCAAACCCCGCCGCCGGACGCATGTGCCGCTGCAGGTCGCGGGGCCGGTGCCCACGGTGTGGATGCGGCGCACGGACGTCGCACGCATGTGCAGCGCCCACGCGTCCGCTCTCACCGGCGTGCGCACGGCCCGCACGGTCGTCGACCGTCGCCGTGCCGTGGTGCGCATCTCGATCGAGGACGAGACACCGGTCGACGAGATCACCGCGTCCGTGCGCGGCGCGGTCGCCCCGAACCTCGCGGCGCTCGCCGACCCCGTCGAACTCGTGGTGGAGGTGGCGCGGTGAAACTCCGTACCGTGCTGGCGAATCGGCTCGTCACCTTCCTGGCGGGCCTCGCCCTCGCCGGTGCCGGCGCATTCGCCCTGGCGTGGGTGTGGCAGGTTCCCCTAGCTCGAGAGCAACTCTCGCGTCTCGACCGTCCCCGCGTGACCGACGTCCCGGACCAGTCGTGGTGGACACCGGCCCTGTGGTCGGTCTTCGCGGGCGGACTCGTGCTCGGCATCGCGTTGCTCGCTGTCAACCTGTCGCGCCGGCGCACGTCGACCGTGCAGCTCTACGACCAGGTCACCGACGCGACCCTCGGTGTCGAACTCGGTCCCGTCGTCGACGGTGTGGCAGCCGAACTCGCCGCCCTGCCGGGCGTGCGGGCCGTGCGCGGACGCGCGGTCGTCGAACGCCACCTGCCGACGCTCTCGGTGGTGGTGCACGCCGACCCGACCATCGATGTCACCGAGCTGACGGAAGCCGCGGAGGATGCCGCCCAGCGGGTCGCGCGCGCTCTCGGCGGGGCGCACGTGGCGACGCAGGTCCTGGTACATCTCGACCCGGCTGTGGATGTCCACTGAGCCCATCCACCCCGGGCCGGAACCCATCCGGCCCGGGGTGGCTCAGCTTCGGGCCGCGTCCACGAGGTCGTGCTCGACGCTGTAGTCCACGCGCATCCGGTCCATCGCCACGTCGCGCACCTTGTACGCCCGCTGTGTGGTGCGTTCGAGGTCCGGATAGCGGAATTCATGGACGCGGTCGACGAGCGCGAGCAGCGGCCCGACGCGTCCGAGGACGTGCTTGAGCGGGCTGTCGGGGATGTGCAGGGCGTCGGCGTCGGCGTCGCCGATGAACACCCGCTGCAGCGAGTGCATCACCGTGCGGGCGACCGTCGTCCGGATCGGTGCGGTGCCCGGCAGCAGGTTGGCCAGCTCCGGGACGAGATACTGCTCGGTCAGCGCGGTGACGAAATCCCGGTCCTCGTCGCTGGGGCCGGGCGAGGTGAGCCGGTACAGGTCCTCGACCGCGATGTGGTCGCGTTCGGTGCGCAGGCCCAGTTCCTCGCCCATCCCGATCACGTGCCCGACGTAGCGCCACAGGTGGTAGATGTCGTCGAGTTCGCGATCGGTGAAGCGCACCCCGAGGATCTGCATCGCCTCGACCGCGATGTGCCCGAACTCGGCCATCGTGAGCGCCATGTACGACTGCGGGATCGGCACTCCCCAGGCGTCCTCGTCCCACACCCCGCTCGCGAGAATGCCCTTGCGCACGTGGGCGTGGATCAGGCGCACCCGCACCGTGAACGCGAATCCGCCTCCGTCGCGGCGCATTCCGCCGCGAGTGAGGACGTGCCGTAACCACTCCCCGACCTCGACCGACCGCACGGCCGGCTGACTCACATAGCGGCCCGTCAGTGCGAGAGGCTTTCCGGCGATGAAGTTTCCGGCACCGCGCAGCAGCGAGGCAGCACCGAGCACCATGCCGAGGATCGGCGTGTGCCGAACGAGCGCGTCGGCGGCGTTGTCGATGCGGTCGTGGTCGACCCAGGCGGGTTCGTCGTCGAGGAAGGCGAACAGCTCTCGCAGGGATTCGGGTGCGTCGGGGACCGCCTCGACACCGTGGGTGAGTGCGACGCGCACGGCAGCCGTCGCGGAGTTCGGACCGAAGTCGTCGTTCACCACGGCGTCGGCCGGCGGGTCGGCCTGCCACATGCCGTCGAGCCAGCGCTCGCCGAGATCTGCGTATCGGCGCACCGCAAGGTCGGCGTTGACGAGATCACGTGGGATGTGTCGCTCCATGCATCCATGGAAACACGAGGAATCCTCACTTACTATTCACTTTTCATGAGCTCCCCACGCGGCAACAGAACCGCAGGCAGAACCCTTCGGAAGCGTCCTGTGCAGCAGCGAAGTCACGACACCCGCAAGTTGCTCCTCACCTCTGCGTACGAGTTGCTCGAGCGCAGCCCCACCGCGCGGATCAGCACCACGGCACTCGCCGAGCACGCCCACGTGAGCATCGGGACGGTCTACCGATACTTCCCCGACGTCGACGCCGTGCTCGACGAACTCCGCATGACCGCCGTCCACGCGATCACCACCTCGCTGTCCACCGCCATCGGGCGGGCGATGGACCAGCAGCCGGAGGACGCCATGGCGACGGTCGTGGAAAGCCTCACCGCCGCGTTCGAGAAACACGCCGCGGTGCTCCGGGTGTCGTACACCTCCGGGGAGATCGAGTTCGGACTCGCGTGGGCCGAGGTCGAAGGTCCGCTGCGGCCGCTCGGACGCATCATCCCGGCGCGGCTGCGACCCGATCTCGACGACGCAGCACTCGACGATCTCGTGTTCATCGTGATGGGAGCGACGGCGAGCCTGTGTTCACGGATCGCCCTCTTGCGGCCCCGGAGATCCGATCGGACCCGGATGATCGCGGTGACGGCGCGGATGCTCCTCGCCGCGATCGAGAGCGCCTGACGCACGGCGCATCGTGTACGGCGCTCATCTCCGGGTTCGAAAACAGACCCGACGTCCTGCCGAACGGCACATACTGATCACTGTCGTTCTCACACCGTCGTCTCGACCGAGGAGAGTGCTGTGCGTCGACTACCGATCGTGTTGTCCGCCGTGATCCTCACCGTCGCGGCCGCCTGCGGCAACGACACCTCGAGCGAATCACCGCTCGCCGCAACGTCCGAAGCGACCGCGACCGATGCGACCGCTACCGGCGCGGCGCCCGCCGACGAATTCCAGGACGTGCTCGACCGCGTCCGCGAGGAAGTCGGCTTTCCGGGAGTCGTTGCGCGCGTGGTCACCCCGGAATACGAGTGGACCGGTTCGTCCGGCACGATCGGTGCGGATCGATCGGAGGAACCCGGCCCGGACGACCACACCCGCATCGGCAGCATCACGAAGACGATGACGATCACCGCTCTACTGCAACTGGCGGAGGACGACCGCCTGTCGCTGGAGGATCCGATCGGCCGCTATGTGCCGGGCCTGCCGAACGGCGACGTCGCCACCCTGGGTCAGCTGGCCTCGATGGTGAGCGGCATCCCCAGCTACACCTTCGACGAGGAATTCCAGCAGCAACTCTTCGACGATCCGGAGGCACCGTGGACCCCGGACGAACTCCTCGACTACGTACGCGGTGACGCACCGAACTTCGCTCCCGGGGAGCGGTTCGAGTACTCCAACACCAACACGATCGCGCTCGGGCTGGTCGTCGAGCAGGTTTCCGGGCAGAGCCTGCACGAGTACTTCCGGGCGAACATCTTCGAGCCCCTGGGCATGGCCGACACCGTCATGCCCACCGACGCGGCCATCGCGTCACCGCACCTGTACGGGATCACCGAACAGGGACAGCCGGACGGGCAGACGGCCGATGCGACCGGTTGGAACCCGTCGTGGGGATGGTCGGCCGGCGCGGTGATCTCCACCGTCGACGACCTCGAACTGTGGGGCACGGCCCTCGGGACGGGCGAGGGCATCCTCTCCCCCGAGATGCAGCAGCTCCGTCTCGACTCGTTCCTGTTCGACGTCCCCGGTGCGACCGACACGCGCGCCTACGGCCTCGGGCTCGGTATCGAGAACGGCTGGCTCGGCCACACGGGCGAACTCCCCGGTTTCAACACCTACGTGGGATATCTGCCCGAGCGCCGGGCCGTGGTCGTCGCCGCCGTGAGCAGCGACATCCCGACGGCCGACGGGGAGGAACCGGTGACCCCCGTGGCAAACCAGCTGAAGGAGATCGTCGGCTGATCGCTTGTGATCCAGAAACGCCGAACGGCGCCCACCCGGAGGGTGGACGCCGTTCGAGCGTCAGTGAGGACTAGCTCACTTGATGATCCCGTAGGCGGTGCCTACTTGATGATCCCGTAGGCGGTGCCTACTTGATGATCTTCGTGACGCGACCGGCGCCGACGGTGCGGCCACCCTCGCGGATCGCGAAGCGGAGGCCCTCGTCCATGGCGACCGGCTGGATCAGCTTGACGGACATCTCGGTGTTGTCACCGGGCATGACCATCTCGGTGCCCTCGGGGAGGGTCACAACGCCCGTCACGTCCGTGGTACGGAAGTAGAACTGCGGGCGGTAGTTGTTGAAGAACGGCGTGTGGCGGCCGCCCTCCTCCTTGTTGAGGATGTAGGCCTGGCCCTCGAACTCCGTGTGGGGAGTCGTGGTGCCCGGCTTGACGACGACCTGGCCACGCTCGACGTCCTCGCGCTTGATGCCGCGGACGAGGAGACCGACGTTGTCGCCGGCCTGGCCCTGGTCGAGCAGCTTGCGGAACATCTCGATGCCGGTGACCGTGGTCTTGGTCGAATCGGGGCGGATGCCGACGATCTCGACCTCTTCGTTGACGTTGATCACGCCACGCTCGATACGGCCGGTGACGACAGTGCCACGACCCGTGATGGTGAAGACGTCCTCGACGGGCATGAGGAACGGCTTGTCGGTCTCACGGACCGGGTCCGGGATGGAGTCGTCGACGGCCTGCATGAGGTCGACGATCGACTGGACCCACTTCTCGTCACCCTCGAGAGCCTTGAGAGCGGAGATCGGGACGACCGGAGCGTTCTCGTCGAACTCCTGCGAAGCGAGGAGCTCGCGCACCTCCATCTCGACGAGCTCGAGGATTTCCTCGTCGTCGACCATGTCGGCCTTGTTCAGGGCGACGAGGATGTAGGGAACGCCGACCTGGCGAGCGAGCAGCACGTGCTCACGCGTCTGGGGCATCGGGCCGTCGGTGGCCGCCACGACCAGGATCGCGCCGTCCATCTGGGCGGCACCGGTGATCATGTTCTTGATGTAGTCCGCGTGACCCGGGGCGTCGACGTGCGCGTAGTGGCGCTTGTCGGTCTGGTACTCGACGTGGGAGATGTTGATCGTGATACCACGAGCCTTCTCCTCAGGTGCCTTGTCGATCTGATCGAAAGCGAAGCTCTCGTTCAGGTCGGGGAACTTGTCGGCAAGCACCTTGGTGATCGCAGCCGTGGTGGTGGTCTTGCCGTGGTCGACGTGACCGATGGTGCCGATGTTCACGTGCGGCTTGGTCCGCTCGAACTTCGCCTTCGCCACTGGATGTCCTCCTGGACTGTTGTTGCTTGCTGTATGCAGCAGTGCGGTTTGTATTACTTGGTCGTGCAGGTGACCGAGGGATAACCCGGAGGCTACTCGCCGGTCGCCTTGGCGATGATTTCCTTCGCGACGTTCGAGGGAACCTCTGCGTAGGAATCGAACACCATGGAGAAGTTCGCACGACCCTGGGTCTTCGACCGCAGATCGCCGATGTAACCGAACATCTCCGAGAGCGGAACCAGCGCCTTCACGACACGGGCACCACTGCGTTCCTCCATGGCCTGGATCTGGCCACGGCGGGAGTTCAGGTCGCCGATCACTTCACCCATGTAGTCCTCGGGCGTGGTGACCTCGACCGCCATGAGGGGCTCGAGGATCACCGGGGCGGCCTTGCGGGCCGCTTCCTTCAGTGCCTGCGAACCGGCGATCTTGAACGCCATTTCGGACGAGTCGACGTCGTGGTACGCACCGTCGATGAGGGTGACCTTCAGGTTCACCAGCGGGTAGCCGGCGAGCACGCCGTACTGCATGGCGTCCTGGGCACCCGCGTCGACCGACGGGATGTACTCGCGCGGGATGCGACCGCCGGTGACCTTGTTCTCGAACTCGTAGGTCGCGCCGTCCTCGCCGACGAACGGCGAGAGGCCGATGATGACCTTTGCGAACTGGCCCGAGCCACCGGTCTGCTTCTTGTGCGTGAACTCGAGCTTCTCGACCGGCTTGGTGATCGTCTCGCGGTACGCGACCTGCGGCTTGCCGACGTTGGCCTCGACCTTGAACTCGCGCTTCATGCGGTCGACGAGGATGTCGAGGTGGAGCTCGCCCATACCGCCGATGACGGTCTGGCCGGTCTCGTCGTCGAGCTCGACCGAGAAGGTCGGGTCCTCTTCGGCGAGCTTCTGGATGGCCGTCGACAGCTTCTCCTGGTCGGCCTTCGACTTCGGCTCGATGGAAACCTGGATGACCGGGTCCGGGAAGGTCATCGACTCGAGGACGATCGGGGCGTCCTGCGCGCACAGGGTGTCGCCGGTCGTGGTGTCCTTCAGGCCGATCATCGCGTAGATGTGGCCCGCGACTGCCTCGTCGACCGGGTTCTCCTTGTTGGCGTGCATCTGGAACAGCTTGCCGACGCGCTCCTTCTTGCCCTTGGTCGAGTTGAGCACCTGGGTGCCCGAGTCGATCCGGCCGGAGTACACGCGGACGAAGGTCAGCTTGCCGAAGAAGGGGTGCGCAGCGATCTTGAAGGCGAGAGCCGAGAAGGGCTCCTCCTTCGAAGGCTTACGACGCAGTTCCTCTTCTTCGTTACCGACCTGGTGGCCGATGACGTCGCCGATGTCGAGCGGGTTCGGCAGGTAGTCGATGACCGCGTCGAGCATGGGCTGGATGCCCTTGTTCTTGAAGGCGGAGCCGCACAGCACCGGGTAGAGCTCGGAGTTGACGGTCATCTTGCGGATGGCCGCCTTGATCTCGGCGACGGTGAGTTCCTCGCCGCCGAAGTACTTCTCCATGAGCTCTTCGTCGGACTCGGCGACCGTCTCGAGCAGCTTCTCGCGGTACTCGGCAGCCTTGTCGG
Organism: Rhodococcus sp. 2G; assembly: GCF_001886355.1. Lineage (NCBI taxonomy): Bacteria > Bacillati > Actinomycetota > Actinomycetes > Mycobacteriales > Nocardiaceae > Rhodococcus > Rhodococcus sp. 2G. The sequence goes on from NZ_CP018063.1 coordinate 3,040,604, forward strand.
CGAGGTCGGCCGGGATCTCCTCGACCGTGGCCTCGGTGCCGATGTCGGTGGTGCCACGCCAGGTGAGCGCCTTCATCTCGACGAGGTCGACGACGCCGTCGAAGGCATCCTCGGCACCGATGGGGAGCTGGAGGACCAGCGGCTTCGCGCCCAGGCGATCGATGATCGTCTGCACGGTGAAGTAGAAGTCCGCGCCCATCTTGTCCATCTTGTTGACGAAGCAGATGCGCGGAACGTCGTACTTGGCAGCCTGGCGCCAGACCTGCTCGGACTGGGGCTCGACGCCCTCCTTGCCGTCGAACACGGCGACTGCGCCGTCGAGGACGCGCAGCGACCGCTCGACCTCGACCGTGAAGTCGACGTGGCCGGGGGTGTCGATGATGTTGATCTGGTTCTTGTTCCAGAAGCAGGTCACAGCAGCGGAGGTGATGGTGATACCACGCTCCTTCTCCTGCTCCATCCAGTCGGTGGTCGAGGCACCGTCGTGCGTCTCACCGATCTTGTAGTTGACACCGGTGTAGAAGAGGATGCGCTCGGTGGTGGTGGTCTTGCCGGCATCGATGTGCGCCATGATGCCGATGTTGCGGACCTTGTTCAGGTCGGTCAGCACTTCCTGTGCCACAGGTAACCCCGCTCGTAGCTCGTGTCGGTCCTTGGGTGCGGACCACATGTTCTTGTGTTGTCAGCCGGCCTTTACGGGACCGACACAGTTGTGCGAGCAGCCGACCGGGAGGTCCGTGATGACGGCATCTCCCGGTCGGCGACGACTCACCAGCGGTAGTGCGCGAACGCCTTGTTGGCTTCAGCCATCTTGTGCGTGTCCTCGCGGCGCTTCACGGAGGCGCCGAGGCCGTTGCTCGCGTCGAGGAGCTCGTTGGCGAGCCGCTCGACCATGGTCTTCTCGCGACGCTGACGCGAGAACGTCACCAGCCAGCGCAGTGCGAGCGTGGTGGAACGACCGGGGCGAACCTCGACCGGCACCTGGTAGGTGGCACCACCGACGCGACGGCTGCGGACCTCGAGGGCGGGCTTGACATTGTCGAGCGCGCGCTTGAGGGTGACGACCGGATCGGTACCGGTCTTCTCGCGAGCCTGCTCGAGCGCCTGGTAGACGATGCGCTCGGCGGTGGACTTCTTGCCGTCCAGCAGGATCTTGTTGACCAGCTGGGTGACCAGCGGCGAACCGTAGACCGGATCGGCGATCAGCGGGCGCTTGGGAGCGGGACCCTTACGTGGCATCAGCCCTTCTCCTTCTTCGCTCCGTAGCGGCTGCGGGCCTGCTTGCGGTTCTTGACACCCTGGGTGTCGAGCGAGCCGCGGATGATCTTGTAGCGCACACCCGGGAGGTCCTTCACACGACCGCCACGCACGAGCACCATCGAGTGCTCCTGGAGGTTGTGGCCCTCACCGGGGATGTAGGCGGTGACCTCGACCTGGGAGGTCAGGCGCACACGGGCGACCTTACGGAGAGCCGAGTTCGGCTTCTTCGGGGTGGTGGTGTACACGCGAGTGCACACACCGCGACGCTGGGGGCTGCCCTTGAGCGCCGCGCTCTTGACCTTGGCGGCCTTGTCGCGGCGGCCCTTGCGGACCAGCTGATTGATGGTTGGCATTAACCGGCTTTCTTCGTTGTCTGAAGCTGCTCACTTCGAGCAACCTCGGCTGTTCTGAAATTAGGGATCCATCGGTTGGGGCAAGAAAGCTGCTGCCCCGCACTCGCCCCTCGTGTGCACACGAGGTCGGGTGTGTCGCGTACCCCCACACAGGCAGCCGGGGGCTCGTTCCTGCAGATATCTACAGACCACGCGCACGGCACTACCTCGCATAGGCACACAGACCGGCCCGGGCATGCCGGACACGACCCACAACGATACCCGGCGTGCGCGCATGAGGTCAAAGTGAGGAGCGCGCACCCTCCCGAGGATCCGCACACACCGTCAACTGCTGAGGTTCAGTGTGAGCCGGGCCAACGTAGCAGCAGCTTCACACGGGTCCGCTCCCCCGGAGGTGTACTGCACCCACCAGCCGAAGATGCCGGTCGTCGACGCCCCGGAACTGACCCCGCACGACAGCGGATCGCCGGGTCGGCGCATCTGCAGTGCCCGCCGGCCCTCGATGGTCGTGTTCTCGATCTCGTAGCCGAGCCCCTCGGCGGCGGCGCGTTCGTGGTCGAGGGAACCGGTCTCGAACCAGTTGAAGGTGACCTTCACTACTCCCGTGGGCCCCTCGCCGTCCCAGCGGCAGATCGCACCGAAGAACCCGCGATAGACGTAATCCGCGCCCACGGCCTCGGCGATCTTCTCGTCGGCGACCGCATCGCACTCGGTGAGCAGCCGGGTGAACTCGGCGCCCGTGCCGCCGCCGACCCCCTCCGGGACGGCCCGCCCCTCGATGGTGCGGGTACATCCGGTGAGCAGAGCACCCGTCGTGAGGACGGTCGCGAGTGCGGCACCCCAGCGGCGGGCGTTCACTTCTGCACCCTTTCCACACTCGTGGTGGCCAGTCCGCGAGCGACGACGCAGGCGTCGGCGACGGGCGTGAGGTTCGAGTACGAGACCGACCAGTGGACGAAGTCGCCGCCGAACTCCACGCCGATCTCGCACAGCGTCGTCTGCCCCAGCTCGTTCTGATAGGACCCCATGAAACCCGACCGTCCCCCGATCTCGACGTCGGCGGCGGGCCGGCCGATGAGATCGGAGCCGGCGCGTTCGCGGCCGATGGGACTTCCCCGATACCACGAGAAGCTCACGCTGGGGCCGCCGACGTAGATCTCCCACTCGCAGCCCACCGAGTTGCGCGTCACCGTCGTGAAACTGCCGAGACCGAAAGCCGCCGCCACCTCGTCGTCGGACATCGCGCCGCACTCGTCGAACAGCGGGCCGGGGTCGGTGACAGACGCGGTCGGCGAGGTCTCGACCTGTCCGGCGTCGTCGGAGTTCCCGCACGCCGCCGCACCGAGACCCATGAGACCGACCGTCGCCACGGCAGCCGCCGTCCTTCCGATGCGCGGGAGAGGCATGGCGGGAAGACTACCGAGCCGGGCCCGCCTGTGTGCAACGACTCGAGGACTCCCGGAGCACCCCGTCGAGCTGCGCGGCCCAGTGACGGACGATCTCCCGCCGGCGGGCCGAGTCGTCCGTCAGCACGTCGGCCAGGCCGAGGCCGCGCGCGAGATCCAGGGTCGCCTGCACCGTCCGGTGCACGACCGGGTCGGTGTCGTCGGCACCGAGCTGCTCGACGGCCACCGCGTGCGAGACACGGCCGAACTTCTCCTCGAGCGGCAGGAGCATCTCGCGCAGAGCCGGATCGGCCGCCGCGGCCGTCCACACCTGCAGGGCGGCCTTGAACATGTTGCCGGTGCATTGGTCGACGATGCGCTCGACCACCGCCTCCGTGCGGCCGACGCCCTCGGGCACGTCGAACGGTTCGGTGCGGACCCGCTCGATGCGACTGTCGAACATGAACTCGAGCGATGCGGTGATGAGATCCTCCCGGGTCGGGAAGTGATGCTGGGCGGCCCCGCGCGACACTCCTGCCCGCTCGGCGACCACACTCACCGTGGTTGCGGCCCAACCGGATTCGACGAGGCAGTCGATCGTCGCCTCGAGCAGTCGCCGCCGCGTGGCGCGGCTGCGGTCCTGCTTCGGTTCTCGCGCCATCGGGACTCCTGTTCCTGCCTGTCCTGTCACGACCCCGTGGTCACGACCGTTCCGTCACGACTGATCTTCCGCCGAACGGGTATTCGTGCGACCCCGAGACCGTACGCAAAGGTCATCATCCGTACACTCGTATAACAGGTCGGGGGGAAAGGGGAGCACCACGTGGCGACCACCGTCAGGCGCGAGGACTACTTCGACGCCGCGTTGGCCATCCTGGCCACCAACGACCATGCCGGACTCAAGCAGGCACGGTTGTGCAGTCACCTCGAGGTGACGACCGGCTCGTTCTACAACTATTTCGAGAGCTGGGCGCAGTTCAAGACCGAATTCCTCCAGCACTGGCTCGAGAGCCAGACGCTCCAGCTCACCGCCGCGGCGCGCCTCGAGGGTTCGATGACCCGGCGGCTCCGGTTGCTCGTCGAATTCGCGTGCAGCCTCCCCCACTCCGCCGAGTCCGCCATCCGCGGTTGGTCGCACAGCGACTCCGGCGTCCACGAGGTGCAGAGCGAGGTCGACGACCTGCGGTACGCGGTGGTGGCCGAAGCGGTGGCCCAGTACCTCGGTTCGAGGGACCAGGCCGAGCGGTTCGCGCGGCTGGCCCTGTACACGCTCGTGGGCTACCAGCAGACCGTGCCGCTGCAGGACGTGAGCTCGTTGCGGTGGTCCCTCGCCTATCTGCTGGGGACGCTGCTCCCAGCGGAGGAGGCGGCCGGTCTCTTCCCGCCGGATTCCTTCCCGCCGAACATCGGAACCTCCGGGTTCGAGGTGTCGAACCCCGAAACCTCGAACCCGGAAGCATCCGACTCGGAAGCGTCGGCCTAGTACGACTTCGGCAGGCCCAGCGAGTGCTGGGCCACGAAGTTGAGGATCATCTCCCGGCTGACCGGCGCCACGCGTGCGATGCGCGCGGCGCCGAGCATCGCCGCGAGGCCGTACTCCCGAGTGAGGCCGGCACCGCCGTGGGTCTGGATCGCCTGGTCCAGCGAGGCGATCGCAGCCTCACCCGCGGCGTACTTGGCCATGTTCGCGGCCTCGGCGGCCCCGAAGTCGTCGCCGCTGTCGTAGAGGACGGCAGCCTTCTGCATCATGAGCTTGGCGAGTTCGAGCTCGATCCGGCGCTGCGCCAGCGGGTGCGCGATGCCCTGGTGCGCACCGATGGGCTGCTTCCAGACGGTCCGCTCGTTGGCGTAGCGCACCGCGGCGTCGAGGGCGTACCGGCCCATACCTACTGCCATCGCCGCGCCCATGATCCGTTCGGGGTTCAGTCCGGCGAACAGCTGCATGAGCGCGGCCTCCGGCTCACCGACGAGTGCGCCGGCGGGAAGTCGGACGTCGTCGAAGAACAGGGAGAACTGGTAGTCCGGCTCGAGGATGTCCATCTCCATGGGCGTCTTCGTGAAGCCCGGGGCATCGGTCGGCACGATGAACAGGGCCGGACGGAGCTTGCCGGTCTTCGCGTCCTCGGTGCGGGAGACGACGAGCACGGCGTCGGCCTGGTCGACACCGGAGATGTAGACCTTGCTGCCGGAGAGGATCCAGTCGTCACCGTCGCGGCGCGCGATCGTGGTGATGTTGTGCGAGTTGGATCCGGCGTCGGCCTCGGTGATGCCGAAGGCCATGATGCAAGAGCCGTCGGCGAGGCCGGGCAGCCATTCCTGCTTCTGAGCGTCGGTGCCGTACTTGGAGATGATGGTGCCGCAGATCGCCGGCGAAACCACGACGAGCAGCAGCCCGGCGCCCTTCGCGGAGAGCTCCTCCTGCACCAGCGCGAGTTCGTAGATGCCGGCGCCGCCGCCTCCGTACTGCTCCGGAAGGTTCACGCCGAGGAAGCCGAGCTTGGCCGCCTCCGCCCACAATTCGGTGAGCGGCTCGTGCGCGCGCGACTTGGGAAGTACGTAGTCGACGTAGTTGTAGCGCTCGGCCAGAGCCGCCACCGCAGCGCGTAGTTCCTTCTGTTCTTCGGTCTCGATGATGCTCACGGGGATGCCTTCCGGGTCGGGTGAGAGGACGCGCGGCCGTGGACGGTCGCATGAGGGAACAGGTGGGTCAGGCGCCGTAACCCAGCCGCTTGGCGGCGAGTTCGGTGAGGATCTCTGTGGTGCCACCACCGATGCCGAGGATGCGCATGTCGCGGTACTGCCGTTCGACCTCCGATTCGGCCATGTACCCGAGGCCGCCGAACAACTGAACCGCCTGGTCGGCGACCCATTCGCCGGCCTCGACCGCGGTGTTCTTCGCGAAACATACCTCGGCGATCAGGTCGGTCTCTCCCGCCACGGCGCGCTCGGTGACGTGCCGCGTGTAGACGCGCGCGACGTCGACGCGACGCGCCATCTCGGACAGGGTGCGCTGCACGGCCTGGCGGGTGATCAGCGGTCGGCCGAATGTCTCGCGGTCGCGGCACCACGCGACGGTCAGGTCCAGGCACCGCTGCGCACCCGAATAGGCCTGGGCGGCGAGGGCGATCCGCTCGGAGACGAAACCCTGTGCGATCTGCCAGAATCCGGTGTTCTCCGCGCCGACGAGGTTGGTGACCGGTACGCGAACGTCGGCGAAGGACAACTCGGCGGTGTCCGACGCGCGCCATCCCATCTTGTCGAGCTTGCGGGAGACGGTGAAACCCGGTGCGCCCTTCTCGATCACGAGCAACGAGACTCCCCCGGCGCCGGGACCTCCGGTGCGGACGGCGGTGACCACGAAGTCGGCGCGGCATCCCGAGGTGATGTAGGTCTTCGCTCCGTTGACGACGTAGTGGTCGCCGTCGCGCACCGAGGTGGTGGTCAGATGACCGACGTCCGATCCGCCGCCCGGTTCGGTGATCGCGAGGGACCCGACGAGTTCGCCTGCGAGAGTGGGCCGTACCCACTTGTCGATCTGATCGGGATCGCCGGCCGCGATGAGGTGCGGCAGGGCGATGCCGCACGTGAACAGTGATGCGAACGCGCCGCCCGAGGCCCCCGCCTCGTGGAACGCCTCGCACACGGTGAGCGTGTCGGCGCCGTCGCCACCGGAACCGCCGACCTCCTCGGGGAATCCGGCGCCGAGCAGGCCGATCTTCGCGGCCTCGACGTGCAGTTCGCGGGGCAGTTCGCCGGCGCGCTCCCAGTCGTCGAGGTGGGGCAGGATCTCACGCTTCACGAAACCGGTGACGGTCTCGCGGAGGGCGAGACGCTCGGGGGTGGTCCACATGCTCACGATGTCTCCGATGGTGTTTTCGGTCGAGGATGGTGTTTCGGTCGAAGATGTCTCGGCCGGAGGTGTCTCGACTGTGGGGCGGGCGGTCTCAGGTGGCGGACGAGCCGGGCTCGCGCCCGGCGCCGGGGGCACCGGCGAAGGCCTGCGCCAGGCCGAGCCATTCCTCCGCGTCCGGGCCGTCGGCGACGAGGGCGGTGTCGTCGCGGTGGATGCGCTGGGTGACGAGCAGGCAGAAGTCCAGGGCCGGGCCGGTGACCGACTGCGCGGCGTCCTCCGGCCCCCATTCCCAGCTGTCCCCGTCGGGGGCGGTAAGCACGACGCGGAACGGCTCGGCCGGGGGCTTCCGGTCGCGGATGACGTACGCGAAGTCGCGCGTCCGCACCCCCAGGTGCGCGACGTTCTTCAGGCGCGCGGTGGGCGTGCGGGTGACACCGAGGGCGTCGGCGACGTCACCCCCGTGCGCCCAGGTCTCCATGAGCCGCGCGGTCGCCATCGACGCCGGCGACATCGGCGGTCCGAACCACAGGATCTTCGTACCCCGCGGGAGTTCGGCGAGCGCGTCGGCGAGTTCGCGGCGGGTGTCGCGCCAGTCGGCGAGCAACTCCGCGGGCGGCCGCCCCGCCTGTTCCTCGGCACCGACGTCGACGAATCCCAGCGGGTCGCCGAATGCCGCTTCGACCATCTTCACGAAGGCGTCCGGGTCGCGCACGGCGGTGAGCGCCGCCCGGTCGGTCCACAACAGGTGACCGATCTGGTGAGCGATGGTCCAGCCCTCCGCCGGGGTGGGCAGTGCCCAACTCTCGTCGGGCAGGGTCGCGACGAGAGCGTCGAGATCGTCGCCCTCCGCGCGGAGATCGTCGAGCACGATGTGCAGATCGGACATGCGGCAAGCGTCACACGCCACAGCCCCAAAATCAAGCACGTGTGATTGTTTTTTGCGGCAGGCGTCGTTCGCGCTCGTCGGACAGACTGACGAGATGGCCGACGATTCCCGCACGCACACCGTCGGCCCTGTCGTCGCGGTCCTCACCGCGGTGCTGTCGATGCAGTTCGGGGCGGCCTTCGCCGCGACCCTGTTCGACCGGGCTGGTGCTCTCGGCACGGTGACCCTGCGCCTGCTGTTCGCCGCCGTGATCCTCTGCGCGTTCACCCGGCCCCGGCCGTGGACGTGGACACCGGAACAGTGGCGGGCGGTGGTGACACTGGGCGCGAGTCTCGCGCTGATGAACACGGCGTTCTACGGGGCGTTGACGCGACTGCCGCTCGCCGCGACCGTCACCATCGAGTTCCTCGGCCCTCTCGGGCTGGCCGCGATCCTGTCCCGACGTATGCGCGACGCCCTGTGGGTGGTGCTCGCGCTGGGCGGGGTGGTCCTGCTCGGCGTCGGCGACGGTGCCGGGCTGTCCACCGGTCCCGATCCGCTCGGAGTCGCCTTCGCGCTGGTCGCCGCATCGGGGTGGGCCTGGTACATCGTGGCCGGCTCACGTGTGGCGACGACCCTGCCCGGATCGGCGGGGCTGGCCGGGGCGACGACGATCGCGGCCGTCGTCGTCCTGCCGTTCGGCGCGGCGACGGCCGGCACCGAGCTCCTCCGGCCCGACCTCGTGCTCGCAGGACTCGCCGTGGCGCTGCTGTCGTCGGCGATCCCGTACACCCTCGAGATCCGTGCCCTGCGCGACCTGCCGAAGAAGGTGTTCGCGATCCTCATCGCGCTCGAACCCGCCGCCGCAGCGCTCGCCGGCGCTCTGGTGCTGGGGCAGGTCGTCGAACCTCTCGCCCTCGCGGGTATCGCACTCGTGGTGGTCGCGGGGGCTGGTGCGTTGCAGCACTCGCGCGCGTGACCCGGCGCCGGATGTAAGCCAGGTCAGCGGGTACGGGTGATCAATCGGACCAACTCCCCCGCCGGACCGGACAACACCCGCGGCGGCCTCCAGACCGCGCGGAGCACACGCTGCAGGTCGAGTCCGTCCACCGCGACCGCGACGAGCCGGCCGGAGTCCAGATACTCCTCCACCGCCAGGGTGCTCAGCACCGCCGGGCCCGTGCCCCCGAGCACACTCGTGCGGACCGCGGCTCCGCTCCCGAGTTCGAGCAGCGGTGCGGCCCGGTCGTACTCCTGCAACGCGAGGTCGAGGGTGCGGCGGGTACCGGACCCCTCCTCGCGGACGACCAGTGGTGTCGCCGCGAATTCGGCCACGGTGAGCGGGCGCCGCCGCCGTGCCCACGGATGCTGCGGCGGGACGACCACGACCAGGCGGTCGCGTGCCACCGCGACACTGTGCAGTCCCTCCGGAACCGTCGGCCCCTCGACGAACCCGACGTCGCATCCGCCCTCGGCGACGACGTCACACACCCGCATCGAGTTGTGGACCTGCAACTGGATCTGGACGTCGTCGCGGAGCGTGCGGAAGGCGCCGAGCCACCGCGGGATGAGGTGTTCGGCGACCGTCATCGACGCCGCGACCACCAGTTCGGGTTGCTGTTCGACGCGCAGTGCTGCAGCGGCGTCGAGGAGGCGTTCCGCGTCGGCCAGGACCTCCCGCGCCCAGTGCGCGACCACCGTGCCCTCCGGGGTGAGCACCGAACCCGTGCGGCCCCGCCGCACGAGGACCGCGCCGAGTTGCCGTTCGAGTCGGCGCAGCATGCGGGTCGCGTTGGGTTGGGCGAGACCGGCCGCGCGGGCCGCGGCGCCGAGCCCGCCCCGGTCGTCGACCCCGACGAGCAGTTCCAGAGCGACGAGATCCGGCCAGCTGGTCATGCACTAACGATATGCCGCACTCGCCACTCATATCCATTCGATATGAGCTCATGTCCGATCGACGGCTGGTGCGGACACCGCTGCGGCGGAAGAGTCGAGGCATGCTCACCGTCCACGCGCCCGTGTCCCGGCCCACCGTCGTCCCGGGTCTCCTCGTGGCCGCGGCGGGCGCGGTCGTCGCACTGGGAGCGGCGCACCTGATCCCCGGGACGAGCCCGTTGCTCGTCGCGATCGTCCTGGGTGTGGTCGTGGCGAATATCGGTCTGCCCGCACCGGTGGTCGGCCTTCTGGAGCCGGGCCTGGGTACGGCGTCGAAGCGTCTCCTCCGAGTGGGCGTCGCTCTTCTCGGCGTGCAGCTCGCAGTCTCCGATCTCGTCGACCTCGGGTGGGGCACAGCGGTCGTCGCGGCGACCGTCGTCGTCGCGGGTATCGGCGGGTCGCTCGCCTTCGGCCGGTGGCTCGGGGTGGGCTGGACCCAGCGCCTGCTCATCGCGTGCGGTTTCTCGATCTGCGGAGCCGCGGCCGCGGCGGCGGTCGACGGTGTGATCGATTCGCGCAAACGCGAACTCGTCACCACCGTCGCATTGGTGGTCGTCTTCGGCACCGCGATGATCCCGCTCGTTCCGCTCGCCGCCGGGATGCTCGGGCTGACTCCCGGGACCGCCGGTCTGTGGGCGGGTGCGGCGATCCACGAGGTCGCCCAGGTGGTCGCGACCGGCACCGCCCTCGAGGCCACCGCCGGTGGGGTGCTCGCCGCGGCGGTGACGGTCAAGCTCGCGCGGGTGGCACTGCTGGCCCCGGTCGTGGCGGTCGTCGGGGTCGTCGCTCGGCGGCGCGGTGAGGACCGCCGCGACGAGCGCACTCCCCCGATCGTGCCGGTCTTCCTGCTGGGTTTCCTCGCGTGCGTCGCACTGCGCTCGACCGGACTGCTCGATCCGATCGTGGTGGAGGCTGCGGGGACGGTGCAGCGCACGCTGCTGACCGTCGCGATGTTCGCCCTGGGCGCGGGGGTGCGCCGGGAAGTGCTCCGCGGCGTCGGATGGCGTCCGATCGCGCTCGCGGCAGCGGCGACCGTCTGGGTCGCGGCGATAGCCCTGATCGGCGTGTTGTCACTCAGCGGGCGGTGACGATCAGGACGGCCGACGAGATCGCGAGCACCACGACCGTGGCGGAGACCGCGACGTTGCGCCACCAGAAATAGGGCGCGCGACCCGCGACCAGACCGCGCACTCGCGCGCGGTGACCGATCCGGGAGGCGAGCAGCACCGCCAGCACGGGCACGAGGCAGACCAGGCCGATCGACGCGACCACGGCACCCGGGCCCGGCACGAACCGCATGAATCCGAGCACCACCGCACCGAGCACCGAGGCGGTGCGCAGCCACGCCAGACTCGTCCGTTCGGGCTGCAGACCGACGTCGCCGTGCCGCAGATCGTCCCGGCTCACGGTGCGGCTCGTCTCACCGGGCGATCGCGACGGCGAGCACGACCCCCGAGACCCCGAGGGCCACGGCGAGCAGATAGGCCACCCACGGCACCGGGAGTGCCCGTCCGGTGCGCATCGCGTGCTCGACGCGGTGCCAGCGGATCAGCGCGAACACCGTGAGCACAGCGGCGAATCCGAGCAACACGCACGCCAGCACCGTGCGGAGCCCCTCCGACACGATGCCGCCCGCGAAGGTCTCCAGCGCGACCGCCGCGGCGATGACGCCGAGCGCGGTCCGCACCCACGCGAGGAAGGTGCGCTCGTTGGCCAGCGTGAAACGAGGGTCCGGGTCCGTACCGTCACGCAGCGCCTTCGGGCGCCAGCCTCCGCTGGTCTCCACGGAGCGGACTCTATCCCCGGACCGATCAGCCCACGACGAGATCGGACCCGCGGGCCGCCACGGGACGGGTCTTCAGCGGCCGCTTCGCCGGTCCTTCGACCGGCGCGCCGTCGAGGTCGTACCGGCTGCCGTGGCACGGGCAGATGATGCGATCATCCTCGACACCGCTGAGATTGCAGCCCTGATGGGTGCAGATCGCGATGAACGCGCGGAAGTCGCCCTCTGCGGGCTGGGTGACGACGAGCCTCTTCGATTCGAGCATGACGCCTCCGCCGACCGGCACGTCCGCGACGGCGGCGACGACCTCCGCATCGGGTCCGGGAGGCGCCGTCGTGGTCGGTGCGGGCACCGCCGATCGCGCCTCGCCGGTGTCGCCGGACGATCCGCAGGCTGTAAGGGCCGCGCCGGCCGCCACCACACCGGCGCCGCCGATGAGGGTGCGGCGCGTGAGCGCCGTGCGGTCGAGGTTGTCGCTGCTCATGCACATGTCCGTTCGGGTCGGGATTCGGTTCTCCCGAGCCTATCGACGAACGTCCGGGCGGGCCGCGACCTGCGTCACCCGCGGCTGTGTCAACGACGCAACGAGGCGAGCAGCGGAAGACGGCGTCGGCGACGACCGAGTTCGACGAGGCTCTCGCGATCGGTGATCTTGACGCGCGGCCGACCCTGGGCTCGTCCGGCCTGCCGCTCGGCGGCGTCGATGGTCTTCCAGCCGTCCAGGTCCACCCGATCGGGCCTGCGCTGTGCGAGCAACCGGTTCAGCGCACGACGGTCACCGCGGGGAGCGGCGAGTGCACCGGAGTCGAAGTCGGCCAGCAGCGCGGCGACGGTCTCCTTCGCGCATCCCTTGTTGGTGCCGATGACGCCGCTCGGGCCGCGCTTGGCCCACCCGGTGACGTAGACGCCCGCGTCCACACGACCGCCGGTGTTGGGAACGACCCCGCGGACGTCGTCGAAGGGCACACCCGGTAGCGGAACGCCGCGATAGCCGATCGACCGGAGTACGAGCGTGGCGGGCAGGTCCTCGAAACGGCCGGTGGGTCGGGCGGAGAGACGACCACTATCGTCGACGAGTTCGGTGCGTTCGATCCGCACGCCGGTCACGTGGTCGTCGCCGAGTAGTTCGCTCGGCGCGGCGAGGTACCGGAAGACGATGCGGCGGTGCCCGGGACGGACGGGCCGGCCGGCGTACTCGCGGGCGAGACGGACGCGCAGCGCGGTCGCCGCGTCCTCCTCCACGGCCCGGGCGCTCACCGGATCGAGTTCGAGGTCGGCGTCGTCGACGACGACGTCGACCCCGGTGAGGTCGCCGAGGGCGAGGAACTCCGGATTGCTGTACGCGGCCTGGGCCGGGCCGCGCCGGCCGAGCAGGACGACCTCGCGGATGTTGCTCTTCCGCAACGCCGTCAGGGCGTGGTCGGCGATGTCGGTGCGCGCGAGTTCGTCGACGTCCATGGTGAGGATCCGCGCGACGTCGAGGGCGACGTTGCCGTTGCCGACGATGGCGGCGCGTTCCCCGGACAGATCGAAAGTGCGGTCGGCGTAGTCGGGGTGGCCGTTGTACCAGGCGACGAACTCGGTGGCGGCGTGGCTGCCGGGCAGGTCCTCACCGGCGACCCCGAGGCGGCGGTCGGACGACGCACCGGTCGCGTAGATCACGGCGTGGTGGTGCTCGAGCAGTTCGGCGTGGGTGATGTCGCGACCGACCTCGGTGGCGAGGTGCAGGGCGAACTCCTCGCGCCGGAACGACCATTCGAACGATTCCGTGACCGCCTTGGTCCCCGGATGATCGGGGGCGACACCGGCGCGCACGAGGCCGAAGGGAGTCGGGAGCCGGTCGAACATCTCGACCTCGACTTCGGAACGTTCGAGCAGTTCCTGGGCGGCGTAGCAGGCCGCGGGGCCGGCGCCGACGATCGCGACCCGCAGCGTTCCACGATCGCGCGGAGGCGCCGGGGTGGGCACGAGGGGCTTCCACCCCTCCGGCGCCGGGTGGTCCTCGTACCAGGCCGCGTTGATCTCGGCGAACCGCATCTGGGAGGGATCGAGCTTGTCGTCGGGCAGGATCGCCTCGACCGGGCACGCGTCGGCGCAGGCGCCGCAGTCGATGCAGGTCTTCGGATCGATGTGCAGCATCTCGGCGGTGGCGAACTCGGGCTCGTCCGGCGAGGGGTGGATGCAGTTCACGGGGCAGACTGCGACGCAGCTCGCGTCGTTGCAGCAGGTCTGGGTGATCACATAGGCCATGGGAAGGGTCCTCGGCAGCCGGGCGGAGCGTCCGCGAATTTCATGTAACGATCCGTAACAGTTAATTCGACTGTAGCGGCTGTCGCCGTGGGTTCGCAAGAGAACCTGCGACCGCCCACCGAAACTGCGAGAATCGCACGATCGGACATCCGACCCGGGGGGACACATGGCCACGTCGACGCCGAGCACCGATCTGCCTCGGACGCGACCGCTCACGGAACTGCCCGAGCAGGCGAACCCCTTCTCCACCGAGCGCACCGTCCGCACCGGCGACGTCGACACCGGTAAGCGACTGCGGCTCGACGGCATCGCCCGCTATCTCCAGGACATCGGCACCGACAACCTCGCCGCCGTCGGCGCGTCCGAGACCGACCCGCTCTGGATCGTCCGGCGCACGATCGTCGACGTGCACCGCCCCGCCGAGTACGGCCGCACGCTCCGGCTGCGACGTTGGTGCGACGCCCTGTCGACGCGGTGGGCGAACGTGCGGGTCCGCTTCGACGACCCCGGCGACGCCCCGGACGGCCCGCTGATCGAGACCGCGGCGTTCTGGATCGACATCGGTCCCACCACCGGCGCCCCCACCCGGATCAGCGACGGCCTGTTCGAGCACATGGCCCGCTACGCGCACGACACACGCCTGAAGTGGACGGCGTGGCTGCCCGCTCGCGCACCCGACGAGGTCGACGACGAACGCGTCTTCCCCCTACGCGCCACCGACCTCGACCCGTTCGGGCACGTCAACAACGCCGTCTACTGGCACGGCCTCGAGGAGCTCCTGCCCCTCCGGCCGGACATCCCGGACGCGCCGTACCGGGCGGTGATCGAACACCTGCGCCCCGTCGCCGCCGGCGAGACCCTCACACTGCGGACGACCCTGCGAGAGGACGGACTGACGGTCTGGTTCACGGTCGAGGATCACACTCGCGCGGTCGCGTGGATCGGCCGGAAACCGGACGCTCTACGGTGGACCCCATGACCCGTACCCTGATCTTGCTGCGCCACGGCAAGTCCGCGTACCCGGACGACGTGGACGATCACGAGCGTCCCCTCTCCCCCCGCGGACGCCGCGAGGCCGGACTCGCCGGTCGCTGGATCCGGGCGAACCTGCCCGAAGTGGACGCCGTTCTGTGCTCCACCGCGACCCGGACGCGCAAGACACTCGCCGAAGCAGCCGTGGAGGCTCCCGTCGAGTACCGCGACAGCCTGTACCACGCCGATCCGGAATCCCTGGTCGCCGAGATCCGGAGAACGGCCGACGACGTGCACACCCTGCTCGTCATCGGGCACGAGCCGACCCTCTCCGCGACCGTCCTCGGGCTCATCACGGATCACAGCACCGACGCTGCCCATCAGGTGGCCGAGAAGTTCCCCACCTCCGCGATCGCGGTCCTCACGGTGAGCGGATCCTGGTCCGAACTGTCGCGAGGCACCGCCGAACTCGTGGACTTCCACATCCCGCGCTGACCCGCGTCCCGAGCGACCCACCCCGAGCGGAACTGCCACGGGACGCTCGCACGCACGCCGTGACGGCATCACCGTCGAGAACAAATGACGAAGGTCCCGCCCCCGAAGAGAAGAGGGCGGGACCTTCGTCGTCTACTACGGCAGCGAACTACCGGTAGTCGTTGGAGTAACCGTAGTCATCCAGCGGCACTGCAGCGCCGGTGTTCTGGCCGAAGCCGTCCGGCGAGTAGTACTGGTCGTCGTACGCCGGGATGGCGTACGCGGCCGCACGGGCCTCCTCGGTCGGCTGGACCTCGATGTTCCGGTACTTGTTGATACCGGTACCGGCGGGGATCAGCTTACCGATGATCACGTTCTCCTTGAGACCGATCAGCTTGTCCGAGCGGCAGTTGATCGCCGCGTCGGTGAGCACGCGAGTGGTCTCCTGGAAGGACGCCGCCGACAGCCACGAGTCGGTGGCCAGCGACGCCTTCGTGATACCCATGAGGACCGGACGGCCGGCAGCCGGCTCGCCACCCTCCTGAACCACACGACGGTTCGCAGCCTCGAACTCGCTGCGCTCGACGAGCGAACCGGGCAGGAACTCCGTCGAGCCCGAGTCGATGATCGTCACGCGACGCAGCATCTGACGCACGATGACCTCGATGTGCTTGTCGTGGATCGACACGCCCTGGCTCCGGTAGACCTCCTGGACCTCATGGACCAGGTGGACCTGAACCTGACGCGGGCCCATCACGCGCAGCACCTCGTGCGGATCGGCAGAGCCCTCGAGGAGCTGCTGACCGACCTCCACGTGATCGCCGTCCGCGAGCACGCCCTCGGTGCCGTCGGCCTTGCGGATGACGTGCAGACGCTGACGCTTGGACAGCTTGTCGTACACGACCTCCTCGCCACCGTCGTCGGGGATGATCGTGATCTTGTAGAAACGATCGTCGTCCTCGAGACGGATGCGACCGGAGACGTCGGCGATCGGGGCCTTGCCCTTGGGGACGCGAGCCTCGAACAGCTCCTGGACGCGGGGCAGACCACCGGTGATGTCCTCACCGACGCCACCCTGGTGGAAGGTACGCATCGTCAGCTGCGTACCGGGCTCACCGATCGACTGGGCGGCGACGATACCGACGGCCTCGCCGATGTCGACGAGCTTGCCCGTCGCCATCGAACGGCCGTAGCAGGTCGCGCACACGCCGGTGCCGGTGTCGCAGGTCAGGACCGAGCGGACCTTGACCTTCTGGATACCGGCCTCGAGCAGCGCCTCGATCGCCGGGTCGCCGAGGTCGGAACCACGCTCGACGACGAGGTTGCCGTTCGCGTCGACCGCGTCCGTCGCCAGCGTGCGAGCGTAGGTGCTGGTCTCGATGTGAGCGTCGCGCACGAGCTCACCGGTCGGCTGACCGGTCGCGTCGCGTGCGAGCTCGGCGATGGTCATCTCGATGCCGCGCGGCGTGCCGCAGTCGACCTCGCGGACGATGACGTCCTGCGAGACGTCGACCAGACGACGGGTCAGGTAACCCGAGTCGGCGGTACGGAGAGCGGTGTCGGCCAGACCCTTACGCGCGCCGTGCGTGTTGATGAAGTACTCGGCGACGGTCAGGCCCTCACGGAAGGAGGACTTGATCGGGCGCGGGATGAACTCGCCCTTCGGGTTCGTCACCAGACCCTTCATGCCCGCCAGCGAACGGATCTGGGTCATGTTGCCCGCAGCACCGGACTTGACGATCGTGGGGATCGGGTTGTCGTCCGGGTAGTGCGCCTCCATGACCTGACCGACCTCTTCGGTCGCTTCCTGCCACAGCTTGACGAGCGAG
Organism: Rhodococcus sp. 2G; assembly: GCF_001886355.1. NCBI lineage: Bacteria > Bacillati > Actinomycetota > Actinomycetes > Mycobacteriales > Nocardiaceae > Rhodococcus > Rhodococcus sp. 2G. The sequence goes on from NZ_CP018063.1 coordinate 3,057,563, forward strand.
TCGCGACGCTCGTCCTCCGAGAGCTTGCCTCGGTCGTACTGCCGCTGGATGGCGTCGGCCTGGGTCTCGTACCGCTCGAGGATGTCCTTCTTCTCCGGCGGAACGAGCACGTCCGCCATCGAGATGGTGACACCCGAACGCGTGGCCCAGTAGAAGCCGGCGTCCTTGAGCTTGTCGACGGTCTGCGCGACAACGATCATCGGGTACCGCTCGGCCAGGTCGTTGATGATCGCGGCCTGGCGCTTCTTCGGCATGATGTCGTTGACGAACGCGTAGTTCGTCGGCAGCAGCTCGTTGAACAGCACGCGACCGAGGGTGGTCTGCGTGGTCCACGGCTCACCGAACTTCCAACCCTCCGGGAACAGCTCGTTCTCGACGTCGCGCGGCGGACGCAGCTGGGTCAGGCGCACCTTGATCGGAGCCTGGACCGACAGCACGCCACGGTCGACGGCCATCTGGGCCTCGGCCGGCGACGAGTAGACGCCCTGCTCGGGCTCGGCGGCGGTCGCGGCCGTGTAGGCGCCGGGGGCGTCCTCGACCAGACGGGTCAGGTGGAACAGACCCGTCACCATGTCCAGACGCGGCATGGCGAGCGGGCGGCCCGATGCCGGCGACAGGATGTTGTTCGACGACAGCATCAGGATGCGGGCCTCGGCCTGCGCCTCCGCGGACAGCGGGAGGTGCACGGCCATCTGGTCGCCGTCGAAGTCGGCGTTGAAGGCCTCACACACGAGGGGGTGCAGCTGAATGGCCTTGCCCTCGACGAGCTGCGGCTCGAACGCCTGGATACCGAGGCGGTGCAGCGTGGGAGCACGGTTCAGCAGAACCGGGTGCTCGTTGATGACCTCTTCGAGGACGTCCCACACCTGCGGGCGCTGACGCTCGACCATGCGCTTGGCGGACTTGATGTTCTGCGCGTGGTTGAGGTCGACGAGACGCTTCATCACGAACGGCTTGAACAGCTCGAGCGCCATCAGCTTCGGCAGACCGCACTGGTGAAGCTTGAGCTGCGGACCGACGACGATGACCGAACGGCCCGAGTAGTCGACGCGCTTACCGAGCAGGTTCTGACGGAAGCGGCCCTGCTTGCCCTTGAGCAGATCGGACAGCGACTTGAGCGGCCGGTTACCGGGACCGGTGACCGGCCGGCCACGACGGCCGTTGTCGAACAGGGCGTCGACCGACTCCTGCAGCATCCGCTTCTCGTTGTTGACGATGATCTCGGGGGCACCGAGGTCGATCAGTCGCTTGAGGCGGTTGTTGCGGTTGATGACGCGGCGGTACAGGTCGTTGAGGTCGGAGGTCGCGAAGCGGCCACCGTCGAGCTGCACCATCGGACGCAGTTCCGGCGGGATCACCGGCACGGCGTCGAGCACCATGCCCATGGGCGAGTTGCCGGACTGCTGGAACGCCGCCACGACCTTCAGGCGCTTGAGAGCACGGAGCTTCTTCTGGCCCTTGCCGCTGCGGATGGTCTCGCGCAGCGACTCGGCCTCGGCATCGATGTCGAAGTTCTCGATGAGCTTCTGGATCGCCTCGGCACCCATGGCACCGGTGAAGTACTCGCCGTAGCGGTCCTGGAGCTCGCGGTAGATCATCTCGTCGACGATCAGGTCCTTCGGCTTCAGCTTCGTGAAGGTCGTCCAGATCTCGTCGAGGCGGTCGAGCTCGCGCTGCGCACGGTCGCGGAGCTGACGCATCTCGCGCTCGCCGCCGTCCTTGACCTTGCGGCGGACGTCGGACTTGGCGCCCTCGGCCTCGAGTTCGGCGAGGTCGGCTTCGAGCTTCTGTGCACGGGCCTCGAGGTCGGCGTCGCGCTGGTCGGCGACCGACTTCTTCTCGACCTCCATCTCGGCTTCGAGAGTGGAGAGCTCGTTGTGGCGCAGCTCGTCATCGACCGACGTGATGACGTACGCGGCGAAGTAGATGATCTTCTCGAGATCCTTCGGCGCGAGGTCGAGCAGGTAGCCGAGGCGGCTCGGCACACCCTTGAAGTACCAGATGTGCGTCACCGGAGCGGCGAGCTCGATGTGGCCCATACGCTCACGGCGGACCTTGGCGCGGGTCACCTCGACGCCGCAGCGCTCGCAGATGATGCCCTTGAAGCGGACACGCTTGTACTTGCCGCAGTAGCACTCCCAGTCCCGGGTGGGACCGAAGATCTTCTCGCAGAACAAGCCGTCCTTCTCGGGCTTGAGCGTGCGGTAGTTGATGGTCTCGGGCTTCTTGACCTCGCCGTACGACCAGTTACGGATGTCCTCGGCGGTGGCCAGGCCGATCCGGAGTTCATCGAAGAAGTTGACGTCGAGCACGTAACTTCCTTTCCCCTGTGCGGGTTGTATTGCTGCTAGTTGTCGCTATCGCTGCCGGGGCCCGACGCGGTACGCGCCCAGTGGTGTCGGGGTGCGTACCGCGTCGGCTCGGCTCCTAGTTCGCGAGGTCGTCGACCGTGGCCGACTCGTTGCGGGAAAGGTTGATGCCCAGGTTGGCGGCCGCCCGCTCGAGGTCCTCGTCGTCGCCGTCGGCCATCGCGATGGCCGCGCCGTCGCTGGAGAGGACCTCCACGTTCAGGCACAGCGACTGGAGTTCCTTGAGGAGCACCTTGAACGACTCGGGGATACCCGGCTCGGGGATGTTCTCGCCCTTGACGATCGCCTCGTAGACCTTGACGCGACCGACCACGTCGTCGGACTTGATCGTGAGCAGCTCCTGGAGGGTGTAGGCGGCGCCGTAGGCCTGCATGGCCCAGCACTCCATCTCACCGAAGCGCTGACCACCGAACTGTGCCTTACCACCGAGCGGCTGCTGCGTGATCATCGAGTACGGACCGGTCGAACGCGCGTGGATCTTGTCGTCGACCAGGTGGTGCAGCTTGATGATGTACATGTAGCCGACCGACACCGGGTACGGGAACGGCTCGCCGGAGCGACCGTCGAACAGCGTCGCCTTGCCGTCGGGGCCGACCATGACCTCGCCGTCGCGGTTCGGCAGCGTCGAGGACAGCAGACCCGTCAGCTCCTCCTCGCGGGCACCGTCGAACACCGGGGTGGCGATGTTGGTGTCGGGCTCGGCGGCGAGCATCTCATCGGAGAGGTTCTGCGCCCACTCGGGACGGCTGCCGTCGTCGGCCACCTGGATCTGCCAGCCGGCCTTGCCGATCCAGCCCAGGTGCGTCTCGAGGACCTGGCCGATGTTCATACGACGCGGAACACCGTGGGTGTTCAGGATGATGTCGACCGGGGTGCCGTCGGGCAGGAACGGCATGTCCTCCTGCGGGAGGATCTTGCCGATGACGCCCTTGTTGCCGTGGCGGCCGGCGAGCTTGTCGCCGTCCTGGATCTTGCGCTTCTGCGCCACATACACGCGGACGAGCTCGTTGACACCCGGAGGCAGATCGTCGTCGTCCTCGCGCGAGAACACGCGAACACCGATGACCTTGCCGTTCTCGCCGTGGGGCACCTTCAGCGAGGTGTCGCGGACCTCGCGCGCCTTCTCACCGAAGATCGCGCGGAGCAGGCGCTCCTCGGGGGTCAGCTCGGTCTCGCCCTTCGGCGTGACCTTGCCGACGAGGATGTCGCCGTCGCGGACCTCGGCGCCGATGCGGACGATGCCACGCTCGTCGAGGTCGGCGAGGACCTCGTCGGAGACGTTCGGGATGTCGCGGGTGATCTCCTCGGCACCGAGCTTGGTGTCGCGAGCGTCGATCTCGTGCTCCTCGATGTGGATCGAGGTGAGCACGTCCTCCTCCACGAGGCGCTGCGACAGGATGATCGCGTCCTCGTAGTTGTGGCCTTCCCACGGCATGATCGCCACGAGCAGGTTCTTGCCGAGCGCCATCTCACCGTTCTCGGTGCAGGGGCCGTCGGCGAGGACCTGGCCGGACTCGACGCGCTGTCCTTCGTCCACGATCGGACGCTGGTTCGAGCAGGTGCCCTGGTTCGAACGGTCGAACTTGCGCAGACGGTAGGTCTTGCGGGTTCCATCGTCGGCCATGACGGTGATGAAGTCGGCGGAGACCTCTTCGATCACGCCGCTCTTCTCGGTGACGATGACGTCGCCGGCGTCGACGGCGGCACGCAGCTCCATGCCGGTACCGACGATCGGCGACTCGCTGCGAACCAGCGGCACGGCCTGACGCTGCATGTTCGCGCCCATGAGGGCACGGTTGGCGTCGTCGTGCTCGAGGAACGGGATCATGGCGGTCGCGACCGACACCATCTGGCGCGGCGAGACGTCCATGTACTCGACCTGGTCGGCGGAGACGTACTCGATCTCCGCGCCCTTCTTACGGACGAGCACACGCTCGTCCGAGAAGCGGTTGTCGGAACCGATCGGCGAGTTGGCCTGCGCGATGAGGTAGCGGTCCTCCTCGTCGGCGGTGAGGTACTCGACCTCATCGGTGACGACACCGTCGACGACCTTGCGGTAGGGCGTCTCGATGAAGCCGAACGGGTTGACCCGCGCGTACACCGACAGCGAGCCGATCAGGCCGATGTTCGGACCTTCCGGGGTCTCGATCGGGCACATGCGGCCGTAGTGGGACGGGTGGACATCGCGGACCTCGAGGCCGGCGCGCTCACGCGACAGACCGCCGGGGCCCAGCGCCGACAGGCGACGCTTGTGAGTCAGGCCCGAGAGCGGGTTGTTCTGGTCCATGAACTGCGACAGCTGGGAGGTTCCGAAGAACTCCTTGATCGCGGCCACGACCGGACGGATATTGATCAGGGTCTGCGGCGTGATCGCCTCGACGTCCTGGGTGGTCATGCGCTCACGGACCACGCGCTCCATGCGGGACAGGCCCACGCGGATCTGGTTCTGGATGAGCTCGCCGACCGTGCGCAGACGACGGTTGCCGAAGTGGTCGATGTCGTCGACCTCGACGGGAACCTCGACGCCGCCGGGGACGGTCATCTTGTTCTCGCCCGCGTGCAGGCGCACGAGGTACTCGATCGTGGCGACGATGTCTTCCTCGGTGAGGGTGGACGCCTCGATCGGCTGGCCCGTGTTCAGGCCGAGCTTCTTGTTGATCTTGTAACGGCCCACGCGCGCCAGGTCGTAGCGCTTGTCCTTGAAGAAGAGGTTCTCCAGCAGGGTCTGCGCGCTCTCCTTGGTCGGCGGCTCGCCCGGACGGAGCTTGCGGTAGATGTCGAGGAGCGCCTCGTCGGTGCCCGCCGTGTTGTCCTTCTCGAGCGTCGACATCATGATCTCGGAGAACCCGAAACGCTCGACGATCTGCTCGGTGGACCAGCCCAGCGCCTTGAGCAGCACGGTGACCGGCTGACGACGCTTGCGGTCGATACGCACGCCGACGGTGTCGCGCTTGTCGACGTCGAACTCGAGCCAGGCACCGCGGCCCGGGATGACCTTGACGCTGTGCAGGTCCTTCTCGGTGCTCTTGTCGACGTTCTTGTCGAAGTACACACCGGGCGAACGCACGAGCTGCGACACCACGACACGCTCGGTGCCGTTGATGACGAAGGTGCCCTTGTCGGTCATCATCGGGAAATCACCCATGAAGACCGTCTGGCTCTTGATCTCACCGGTGTTGTTGTTGATGAACTCGGCGGTGACGAACAGCGGAGCCGCGTACGTCATGTCCTTGTCCTTGCACTCCTCGACGGAGGCCTTGACCTCGTCGAAGCGCGGATCGGAGAAGGACAGGGACATCGAACCCGAGAAGTCCTCGATGGGCGAGAGCTCGTCGAGGATTTCTTCCAGGCCACCGACGACGTGACCGTCGCCGCGCTCGGCAGCCTTCGCGCGCCAGCGCTCCGAGCCGATCAACCATTCGAACGAATCGGTCTGTAGATCGAGGAGCCCGGGAACTTCGAGGGGTTCGCGAATCTTCGCGAACGACACCCTCGTCGGGGCTCCGGGGATTCCGGCTACTGCCTTGGTCTGGCTAGAGACTGCCAAGATGCGTCCTTCCAGCACCTCACGCGGGCCGCTCCAACCGGTGCGACCGCCGCTGTACCTGCTTCTTCATGTGGGGCGTTTTCGCTGGTCGCAACCCGAACGAGAACCCCACCGACGCACCGAAACGGTCTCGCTCGAAAGAGCGAATTCCGACTCGACGATCAGAAGGTGAACAGGAGGCAGCCAGCGCAAAGAACTAACCTACACCTGAGTAGGCGAAATGTCCACAGGGGTGCCTCAAAGAAACCTGGCAAACGACCTCGAGCGGCTCACGAGGAAGCCTTCAGTCGAACAGGCGTACCGATAGAGTGACCGCTCGCGTCGCCTGCGTCAAGACTGCGCGTCCGGAACGATCCGCGCGTCGCGGCCGCGGACGCCCCCGGTGAGGGGGCGATCCGCAGCCGTCGTCACCGGTCGCGGATCTCCGAGACCAGCCATCGTCCGTCCGACTTCTCCATCCTCACCAGCAGCGGTGCGGCCGCACTTCCCTGGGCGATCCCGTCGCCGGTGGCGCTGACGTTGATGTAGGCGGCGACCTCGGCGCGGGTGTCGTCGAGCATCGTCACGCCGATGTGCTCGACCATCACCTCGGTGACCGTGCGGGTGTCGATCGCGGCCTTCTTGGTGACGTCCGCGGTCGAGTCGAACTCCTCGAGCCGCTCCGGGGTCAGCAACTCCCGGATCCGGCCGAAGTCCTCGTCGATGGTGCGGTAGTCGTAGCCGTGCATGGTCTCGATCGCGACCTTCGCGGCCTCGGTGACCTCGCGTGTCTCCGCGGTGTCGACCCACGCGACGTTCGAGATCTCGACGCCGGGGCGGAAGGCTGCGACCGTGGCGATCACCGCGAGCACCACCGCCACCGCACCGACGACGATCACCGGACGCCACCCACCGGAGGCACGCGACCTGCCGGCGTCACCGGCGGGAGGCTCGGGCGGATCAACCGGCTCGGCCGGAGACTCCGTCGGGTGCTCTGCGGGAGTTCCGTCGCCGGCCGCCGGGGCCGGCTTCTCCTGCTCCTCGTCCTGCTTGTCGAGCGTCACCTCGGAGGGTCGTGACTGCTCGGCAGAAGTTTCCTCGGCAGAGTTTTGCTCTGCCCGGGTCGGGCGTTCGTCCTCTGCAGGGGTCGCTCGAGGCGGTCGGGACGTGCCGGCGACCTTCGGCCGACGGCGCGGGGGCCCACTGGGGCCGGTCTTCCGTCGCTGCGGGGGCACTACACGTTCTCCTTCGTCGACTTGCCGAACATCACGGGCCCGCCTCGCCCTCGGGCGCGGGCGCCCCGGAACCCTCGGGCGCGGGCGCCCCGGAACCCTCGGGCGCGGGCGCCCCGTCCGGTGCGGGCTGCGCGCCGGGATCGGGAGCCGGAGCACCGGGGACCGGTCCCGACTCCATCTCGACGGAGGCGAGCGGTTCGATGGTCTCGGCCTTCCACACGTCACCGTCCTTGCGCAGCGACACGAGCACCGGGACCTTGTTGGTCACGAAGTACTCGGGAGTCTGGGTGCGCACGGCCAGGACGACGAGCGCCTTGCCCAGGTCGTCGTCGGTGTTGAGTTCGGTGAGCGTTCCGAACAGCACCTCGGCCGACATGCTGGTGCCGGTCTCCGCGACCCGGGCCCGGATGTCCTCTTCGGTCGCCGCGAGATCGTTGCGCAGGGCGTCGCCGGTGATCGACGACCGCATGTTCTCGATCGACAGGTCGACGTCGTTCGCGTCGACGCTGTTCAGGTTGACGGCCGCCTGCATGGCTCCCGAGAGCGCGGCGTCCCGCGCCTCGGCAGCCGAACGGTCCACCAGGAGCGCGCGCCCCCAGCCGTAGCCGAACCACACCGCCGCCGCGAGGGCGACGACGGCGAGCACCGAGACGACGGCGAGGGCCGCCCTGCGTGCCCCGCCCGGCCCCCGCCCGTCCGCGGACGAGTTGCCGTCGGCGGAGGGGGGCGGGGTGGGCGGAGCGTCGGAGGAAATTGGTGCACTCACTCCACAAACCTACTAACTGCTCACTTCGGGGTGACTCCGAGCAACGGCGCGAGCTGCGTCGCGATCGGATTCAGGTTGAGCTTGTCGGGGTCCTTCTTCGGCTTGAAATCCCAGGGCTGGATCGTGTTCGGATCGGCGAAGACGATGCGGTTCGCGCTGCGCACGCCGGTGACACTGCCCTGCGGCACCTCGCACGAGGCGTTCGTGTTGAACGGGAAGTCCTGCTGGGTCTCGTCGAAGTTCGGATCCTGCGCGCGCATCTGCGCGAGGATCTCCTGCGTCCCCTCGTACCCGATGGTGCACGAAGGCGGATTGTTGGTCTCGAGCACGATGCCCTGACGCACCGCGCCGTCGCCCGGAGCGACCGTACTCGCACTGCCCGCGACGGCGGGAAGGAAGGCCAGGAGCGGCTGCAGAGCGATCGACTGCGGGGCTGCTGCTTCCGCCACCGCCGCGAGGTTGGCGAGGTCGGTGGTCAGGCCCGGGCCGGAGCCCTCGATCAGCTGGGAGAGCTGGTCGCTCGCGTCGGTGCCGGTGTCGATCAGGCGCCGCAGGTCGGGGTCGCTGTCGCGGAGCTGCGCGGTCACCAGATCCAGATCCGAGCTGAACTGCTGGATCGCCGACGACTGGGCGGACTGCGTGTCGAGCACCGTGAGGCTGTCGCGGATGAGCGTAACGGTCTGCGGCAGGTATTCGGTGCCCTTCTCGCTGAGACCGGCGAGCGCGTCGACGAGCACCTGCAGGTCGTCGCCGCGGCCGTCGAAGGCCGCGCCGAGCTCGGTGACGACGGTGCGCAGCGGCTCGAGCGGAACCGAGTACACGAGGTCGTTCGTGCTCAACAGCAGGTCTTCGACCGGCGTGGGCAGATCGTCCTCGGTGCCCTCGATGACGGAGCCCTGTTCGAGATAGGGGCCCTCGTCGTTCGGCGGCTGCAGATCGACGTACTGCTCACCGATCGCCGACCGGTTCGCCACGACGGGACGCGCCGACGCCGGGATCTGCGGTCCGCCGTTGTCGAGGCGCAGTTCGACGTTGATTCCGTCGTCCGTGAGGCTGAGCGCCCCGACTCGACCGACGGGCACCCCACGGTAGGTGACCTCGGCGTTCGGGAAGATGCCACCGCCGGTGGGGAACCGCGCGTCGACGGTGTACTGGCCGAAGCCCATGAGGTTGTCGAGCCGCACGTACCGGGCACCGACGAACACGATGCCGAGCAGGGCGATGACCACGAACAGCGCGAGCTGCACTTTCACCAGGCGCGATCTCACTGCCCACCCCCGAGTCCGAGCTGATTCGGCCCGTCGGGGGCTCGTCCTCCGGAGGCGTGAGCTGCACGAACTTCTCACCGAGCAGACTCGACTGTTCGACGCTCGCGAGCGCGTTCGCCGGCAGGTCGACGCTCGAGTCGAGCACGATGCCGACGTCGGCGGTCCACCCGAAATCGGATGCGACCGAGATCGATTCGACGCGCCCGACCGGCACACCGTCGACCTTCACGCTCGACTGCGGAACCAGGTCGAGCACGTCGTCGAACTGGATGGACAGACGGATCGGATCGCTACCCACGTCGGCGCCGCCGGGCAACGGGACGTCGGACAGACCTCCGCACCCCGTGACCGTCACCGCGACCACGCACGCGGCCGCTCCGAAGACACCTGTGCGGCCCATCCTCTTCGCGCCGCTCACCGATCTCCTCCCCGGAGGTCGAGCCGAGGCGAGACCACGCCGGGCACCGTGCCCGGGGTGACCTGCCGCTGGATGTTCTCACCGCTCAGGACACCGAACGGCAGGATCAGATCCGGGGACCGCTGGTCCTCGGTGATCTGCGTGGCGACGTCGCGGCACCGGTCGATCAGCGGCTGCATCTGCCGGCCGAGCTGCTCGAAACGCGCGTCGCCGGGCACGAGATTGCCGAGATCGATGAGCTTGCACACCGCTCCCGCAGGGTCCTGCAGGTCGGGCAGCACGAGCCGCGATGCGAGCACACCTGCTTCGGCGTCGTACGAGTTGACGAGGTTGCTCACCGCGAGCGGGAGCAGCGTCAGCGAATTCACGAGTTCCTGCCGGCGGTTAGCCAGGGTCTCCGTGATCGGCACGAGTGCGTCGACGTTGTCCTTCACGGCCGCCTGGTTGTCGCGCACGAACGTCGCGACGTCGCCGAGCGTGACCGACAGCGTGTTCAGCGCCTCACCGAGGTTCTGCCGCTCCCCCGCCAGGAATCCCGACAGGTCCGAGAGTTGCGCATTGAACTGGCGCACCTGCTCGTCGTTGGCCGCGAGAGCACTGACGAACACCTGTAGGTTCTCGATCGTGCCGTAGAGGTCGTCGCGCGACTGGTCGAGCGTGCGCGCGGCGGCCGACAGGTTCTCGATGCTCTGCCCGAGGGCCTCACCGTTGCCGGCGAGGTTCTCCGCACCGACTTCGACGAAGTCGGTCAGCGCGCCCTCGCGGTTCGCGCCGTCGGGACCGAGCGCGCGGGAGAGCTCGTCGATGCTCGCGTAGAGCTCGTCGACCTCCACAGGGGTGGCGGTGCGCTCGCGGTCGATCACCGCACCGCTGCTCATCGTGTCGCCACCGGTGTAGGCAGGGGTGAGCTGCACGTAACGGTCGGCGACGACCGACGGGGTGATCTGCACGGCGCGGGCGTCGGCCGGGATGTCGACGCCGCGGTTCACCCGCAGCCCGACCTTCACGAGGTCGCCCTGCGGTTCGACGGACGTCACCTTCCCCACCTCGACGCCCAGCACCCGGACGTCGGAGCCCTCGTAGATGCCCACGGCCTTGTCGAAATAGGCAGTGATCTCGGTGGTGCCCAGCCGGGTGAACATCCACCACCCCGCTCCGGCCAGGGCCACTGCGACCGCCACGACGGCCGCGATCAGCGCGATGCGCCCGCGATTGCTGCGGGACTCGCCGTTCTCGGCGTGTGCCATCAGTTGCCCCCTTCCAGGCGGCGACCGGGCTCGCGGTAACCGGGGATCTCCGGTAGGCCCGGCGGGGTCAGGTTCACGACGACCTGGTCGAACCACCGGCCGTTGCCGACGACGTTGGTGTAGACACGCACGAACGGCTCGTACAGCTCCATGGCCCGATCGAGGTTGTCGTTGTTTTCCTGGAGGACGTCGACGACGCCGCGCAACTGTTGCAGGGCGGGACCGATGGTCTCGCGGTTCTCCTCGACGAGCCCGGAGAGCTCGGCCGACAACCGCTTGGTGCCATCGAGCAACTGGGAGATCGCCTCCTGCCGATTGTTCAGTTCCGCGACGAGCAGCGCACCGTCGGAGAGCAACCGGTTGAACTCGGCGTTGCGGTCGGCGAGCACCTTCGAGACATTGCCGGTCGCGTCGAGGAGCTTCTTCAGCTCCTGGTCACGACTCGCGACGGTCTCGGACAGGCGGCTGATGCCGTCGAGCGAGGCCCGGATGTCGTCGGGTGTCTCCGAGAACGCCTCCGACAGGGTCTGGAAGCCGGTCGCGAGCTGCTCGGAATCGATCTCGCCGAGGGTCGTGGCCGCCGACGAGAACGCTTCGATCACGTCGTACGGCGCGACCGTCCGGTCGAGCGGGATCCGGTCGTCCGGGTCGAGCACCTCCGTACCCCGCGGCTCGAGTGCCAGATACTTCTGTCCGAGGATCGTCTTGATCTGGATGGAGGCCGCCGTGTCGTTCCCGACCCATGCGTCCTGGACCTTGAACGAGACGATCACGCGGTCGCCCTCGAGGTCGACTCCGGTGACCTTGCCGACCTTCACGCCGGCGATACGCACCTCGTTGGTGGGTTTGAGACCCGCGGCCTCGCTGAACTCGGCCTCGTAGGTCGCGCCCGCCCCGATAATGGGCAGTTCGTCGAGGAAAAAGGCGGACAGTGTCCCCAGCAGCACCACGACGATGCCCAGGGCACCGGCGGCGGCCGGACTGCGACGTTTGCTCATCGTCCCTGCAACTCCTGCATCCCCTCTTGCGAGCAACGCTTCGCCGCATTCGTGTAGATGGGTTGGTTCACGGTGGGCAGCCCCGTCGGCAGATTCAGATACGGGACCGAACCGGGACCTGCGATGATGTCGATACCGCACAGGTAGAACTGGAACCACGAACCGGAGCTGGCCACGCGCCCGAGCTTGTCGAGCTTGACCGGCAACGTCTCGAGGACGCGGTCGACCTCGTCGCGGTTCGCGTTGAGATTCGAAGTGACCTGTTCGAGCGCCGTGATCGACTGTGCGATCGACGGGCGGGTGGGCTCGAGGACGTCGGAGACCGCGTCGGTCAGCCCCGCCATCGACGCCACGGCCGAACCGACGGTCGCCCGGTCGGCCGACAACCCGCTGACGAGTGCCTGCGTGTTGACCAGCAGCGAATCGAGCTGCTCGTCGCGCTGGTCGATCGTGGCCAGGACGGTGTTGAGGTTGTCGATCACCGCACCGATCACGCGGTCCTTGTCGGCGATGGTGTTGGTCAGCGACGCGGTGCTGCGCACCAGATCGTCGATCGTTCCGGCCTCACCCTGGAAGACCTGGATGATCTGGAACGAGAGCTTGTTGACGTCGTCGGCGCTCAGCGTCTGGAACAACGGCCGGAAGCCGTCGAAGAGCGTCGTGAGGTTCACCGCCGGCTTCGTACGCTCGATCGGGATCGTATCGCCGCCCGTGATCTTCTCGCCCTGCGCGCCCTCACCCTGACCGAGCGCGATGTAACGCTGGCCGACGAGATTGCGGAACCGGATGGTCGCGGTGGCACCGGCCGGGAGCCAGTCGCGCTCCTCGAGCGAGAAGGTGACCCGCGCCTGCCGTTCGTCGAAGACCGAGATCTCCTCGACCTGCCCCACGCGGACACCCGCGATGCGGATGTCGTCGCCCTTGTTGAGTGAGGTGACGTCGGAAAAGATCGCGTGGAACTTCGTTCCTCCCCCACCGCCGACATTGGCGATGGTCGCGGCGAGGACACCGGTCGCGAGGACGGTGACCACGGCGAACACGATGAGTTTGATCAGGGGTGCTGCGAGACCTCTCACTGGAAGCTCACCTCCGTACCGCGGATCGCCGGAGCGCCGAGCCGGGTGGTCCAGGACGGGACCTCCTCGGGGTCGACACCGGTGGCCTGTCCGTAGATGACGTCGAGCGTGTCCTGTTCCAGACGCGAGCCGGCGTACGAGACGGGAGTCGCGCCGCCGTCCGAGGTGCCGATGATCTCACCGACGTCGTCGGGGACGCCGGATCCTGCCGGGGCAGGGAAGAAATCGATGGTCTCGGGGCCGGGATTACGCGACGGCACCTGGTACGAACCGTCGTTGATCGAACCGCCCGGATACTGCGGGAAGTTGCGGCCGGGCGCGGTCACGTCGTCGTAGCAGGCCGGTCCGCGATCGTCGAGCAGACGCGGTTCGTCCTGGTTCGGCAGGTAGCGGCCCTTCGGGTTCGTGAACTGGATGTTCGCGCGCACACCCGGGAACGGATCGTCGGCCGCGAGCAGATCGACGGCGGCCGGCTTCGCGTCGGCGAATCCCTCGAAGGTGCACGGGAAGGACGGCGAGTAACGGGCGAGCAGCTGCAGCGCCTCCTTCGAATCGGCGGACAGCGTGATGATCGAGTTCGAGTTCTGCTCGATGAAATCGGCCGTCTGCGACGACGCTCCCGTCGCGCTCGCAAGCAGCGTGCGGATCTGGTTCTGCTGTTCGACGACCGTGCCACCCGTCGTGCGCAGGTTGTTCAGCGCCTCGACGAGATCCGGTGCGGCCTCGGAGTAGGTCTGCGAGAAATCGGCGAGTCCGCGCAGATCCTCCTGCAGTGTGGGCAGTTCGCCGTTCACCTCGCGGAAGATCTGTTCGAGGTCGTCGACCGTCTGTCCCAGCTTCTCGCCGCGTCCGCTCAGTCCCTGGGCCAGGGCGCCGAGCGTGTTGGCGAGGTCCTGCGGCGGGACGGCTTCGAGGAGCGGGAGCAGCCCGTCGAGCACGTCGCCGAGTTCGACGGTGCGCTCGCTCGTGTCCTGCACCAGCACATCGCCGTTCGTGACGGGACGCCCCGGATCGTCGGGGATGATCAGCGAGACGTAGCGCTCACCGAAGAGGGTCTTCGGCAGCAGCTGTGCGGTGGCGTTGACCGGGATCAGTTCGGCCTTGTCGGGGTCGAGCGCAAGATGCGCGGTGACGTCGCCGCCTTCCGCGCTCGTTCCGCGGACCTCGCCGACGAGCACACCGCGTGCCTTGACGTCGGCGTTGAGCGGCAGGGCGTTGCCGATGCTGTCGGTGCGGAGGTCGACCTTCACGACCTTCGTGAACGTCTTGTTGTACATCGCGATCGTGACGTACAGGAACAGCGCCAGCACCACGAAGAAGATCAATCCCAGGGTGCGGCGACGCAAGGGCGAAGTGGTCGTGTCGCTCATCCGGCCACCCTCACCGTGGTCGTCGTGCCCCAGATCGCGAGGCTGAGGAAGAAGTCGAGGATCGCGATCGTCACGATCGCGGTACGTACCGCGCGGCCCACGGCCACCCCGACGCCGGCGGGACCGCCGCTGGCGTGGAAACCGTAGTAGCAGTGGATGAGGATGACCACGAACGCGAAGACCAGCACTTTCGCGAACGAATACAACACATCCTCCGGTGGGAGGAACAGATAGAAGTAGTGGTCGTACGAGCCGCTCGACTGGCCGTTGAACAGCGTGCTGATCGTGCGGGTCGCGAGATAGGCCGCGAGGAGACCGATGATGTACAGCGGGATCACGGCGACGAAGCCGGCGATCATCCGGGAGGTCACCAGGAACGGCAGCGACGGCACGGCCATCACCTCGAGGGCGTCGATCTCCTCGCTGATCCTCATGGCACCGAGCTGTGCCGTGAAGCCGCAGCCCACGGTCGCCGACAACGCGAGCGCCGCGACGATCGGGGCCAGTTCACGGGTGTTGACGTAGGCCGAGAGGAAGCCGGTGAGCACCGACGAGCCGAGCTGCTCGAGCGCGGCGTAACCCTGCAGACCCACGACGACGCCGGTGAAGCCGGACATCATCGCGATGACGCCGATGGTGCCACCGATCACGGCGAGTGCACCGCTGCCGAAGGTGACCTCGGCGAGCAACCGCAGGACTTCCTTGCGGTAGTGGGTGAGGGTTCGCGGGGTCCACGCGACGGCGCGCGCGTAGAAGGACATCTGGTCCCCCGCGCGGTCGAGCACGTTCAGCGGTGCGCGCACCGCTCGGCGACCCCGGAGAAGAACGAGATCTCCGCGGCCTCTGGAGACTGTCATCTGGTCAGGATCCCTTCGCAGGAACGATCTGCAGGTACACCATCGTCAGGATCAGGTTCGCGAAGAAGAGCAGCAGGAACGTGATGACGACAGTCTGGTTCACGGCCTCCCCCACGCCCTTCGGGCCTGCACCGGGGTGCAGCCCCTTGTAGGACGCGACGACGCCGGCGATCAACCCGAAGATCGCAGCCTTGAGTTCGGCGACGTAGAGGTCGGGTAGCTGCGCCAGGGCGGAGAAGGAGGCGAGGTAGGCGCCGGGGGTACCGCCCTGCAGCACCACGTTGAAGAAGTAGCCGCCGGCGATGCCGATCACGGAGACGAGCCCGTTGAGCAGGAGCGCGACGAGCACCATCGCCAGTACTCGCGGGACGACGAGGCGCTGGATGGGATTGATGCCCAGCACCTCCATCGCGTCGATCTCCTCGCGGATCGTCCGCGATCCGAGGTCGGCGGTGACCGCGGAGCCGGCGGCACCGGCGATCAGCAGAGCCGTCACGATCGGACTGCCCTGCTGGATGACCGCCAGGACGCTCGCGGCACCGGTGAACGATTCGGCGCCGAGCTGCTTGATCAGCGAGCCGGTCTGCAGCGACACGACGGCGCCGAACGGGATCGCGACGAGCGCCGTCGGAAGAATCGTGACACTGGCGATGAACCACGCCTGTTCGATGAATTCCCGGAACTGGAACGGTCGGCGGAAGGTGTTCCGCACGACGTCGACGAACAGTTCGACGATGTTGCCGGCCTGGGTGAGTGCGCCGTGAACCGGCCGCACGAGCGAGCTGCCCGCCCCCATCTACTCTCCTACTTCTCCAGCCTGCGGCTGTACCACTGCTGACGCTGTACCACTGCTGCGGCTGGTGCTACTGCTGGGCCTGCTGCTCGTATCTCTCTCCGGTATAGGCGGGAATGATCTGGGTGTCGTCGTCGGCATAGCCCCGGGCTGTGTGGGGCGCGCCGTTGTGATCGAGCGACTCGAGGATGGCGCTCTGGGCGGCCGGGGGCAGGTTGTGCAGGATCGACCGCACCCGCTCCTGCCGACGCGCCACCGCCTGCCGCTCCGGCATCCCCGGAGTCGCCTGCATCTGCGGCACGATCCCCTCGACGTCGTCCACACCACCGGCATGATGACCCGCCTCGACGAGCGCCTGCTCGTGCGCCATCGTCGCCTCGTCCTTCTCCTCCGACATCCCGATCGGACCGATCATCGTGCCGTTGAGGAACTGCTTGACCACCGGCTCATCCGAAGTCAGCAACACCTCACGCGGACCGAACATCACCAACTGCCGGCGGAACAACATCCCGATGTTGTCCGGCACCGTGCGCGCCAGATTGATGTTGTGCGACACGATCAGGATCGTCGCATCGATCTCCGCATTGATATCGATCAACGTCTGCGAAATATAGGTCGTGCGCACCGGATCGAGACCCGAATCCGGCTCGTCCACCAGAATGATCTCCGGATCCAACACCAACGCCCGCGCCAGACCGGCGCGCTTCCGCATCCCCCCGGAGATCTCCCCGGGCAACTTGTCCTCGGCGCCGAGCAGACCGACGAGCTCGAGCTTGCTCATCACGATCTGCCGGATCTCCGACTCGGACTTGCGGGTGTGCTCACGCAACGGGAAGGCGACATTGTCGTAGAGGTTCATCGACCCGAACAACGCACCGTCCTGGAACAGCACCCCGAACAACTTGCGGATCTCGTAGAGCTCCTTCGAGGAGCACTGCAGGATGTCGGTGCCGTCGATGACGATCGAGCCCTCCTCCGGGCGCAGCAGACCGATCAACGACTTGAGGAACACCGACTTACCGGTACCCGACGGCCCGAGCAACGCGGACACCTCACCGGCCGGCAACGTCAACGTCACGTCCTGCCAGATACGTTGCGAGCCGAAGGACTTGGTCAGTCCCTCGACGGAAACCTCGACTCCCACGATCACCCTCCGCTGTCCGATACCGTCGCCCCCGTGTGGGTTGGGCCACTCTATCGCATGGATAGTGGTATCTGGGCTCTTCGCAGTTAGCAGTGGCATTGACGCCGACTGGGTGTGCTCCGCCGGGAGCGGCGGGTGCAGGCCCACCGTACCCTGCGTCGCTGGTTGTCGGGGTTGCGGAATCCGAATGCGATCCGCCCGACGTGCTTGACGATTCGGTTGTAGCCCTCGCTGCGCGCGTTGGACAGGCCCGTCTGGATGGCCCGGACGATGGGGTCCTGCCAGGTCTCGACGGTGCGGGCCAGCGCGGTGACCTCGGGCACCGAGCAGGCCGCACAGAACTTGTAGAACCGATACAACGCGGCCCGGATCTCGTGCCGCAGCCCGCCGCGGGCGGTGCACGCGAGCAGGTCCCGCAGCAGCTCCTTGGCGATCCAGGCGGCGGCGATCTCCTCGCTGGGGTCGGCGGCGAGCAGCTTGGTGAACAGCTCGGTGCGCTGCTCGGCGGTGAGAGTCTCGGCGCCGCGCAGCAGCCGGCGACGGTTGATCCATTCGACATCGGACTTGCGGCCGCGCCGACCGCGGTGGGTCTGGGTGACCCGCCGGCGCACCGCATCGACGACTTCGTTGGCCTTCTTGACCAGGTGGAACCGGTCGACCACCAATTCGGCGTGCGGCAGCGCCTCACGTACCGCCTTGGCGTAGACCGACGACAGGTCGATAGTGATGTGGGTGATCTGCCGTCGCCACTGCTCGTCGCGTGCGTCGAGCCAGTCGATCACCGTCGCCGCGCTGCGGCCGTTGACCTGGGCGAGCAGGCCCTGATCGCCGCCGATGTCGACCAGGCCGGTGTCCCACCGGTCCACCCACCGCCGGGTTCCGGTGACCGGGTCGGTCTCCCACTTCGCCTTGCCGCGGCGGGTCTCGTCGATACCGAGGACGGTCACCGGCCCGGGCTCGTCGTCGAGGACGGTGTCGGCGACGGTGACGACCCGATCGTGGACGGTGTGCCAGCCGCACCGGTACTCGGCGGCGACGGCGGCCACCGAGCGGTCGTCGTCGAGGACGGCCGCGGCCATCATCGTCTTCGCCCGCGGGGTGACCCTGCTGCGGGGAGGGATGCCGGGCACGGACTCGGTGAACACCTTCCGATCGCATGAGGTGTTGGTGCACAACCACTTCCGCTTGTCCCATTCGAGTCGGGGGCGGTCGGGGCCGACCTGCACGTCGCGGGGACGGGTGGTCACCCAGCCCTTCGACCGTGTCGATTTCTGCCCGCACTGCGGGCACACCCCGACCCACCGGGGGTCGGTGCCGAGCCGGACGATCCGGCTGCCGTCGTCGAGGCGCCGCACCGATTCGACGACGACGCCGTCGAGATCGAGCAGCAGTGAACCACTACTGTGGAGCATGCCCGCGTTCCTTGCTGGTCTGGTTGCCTGAAGAACACCCAGCTCACAAGGGCGCGGGCCCTTTTTCAATCACCGACACGGCACGGGGTCGGACAACATCACGCCCCTACGAAGTGCGAAGAGCCGGTATCTGTGACACGCGATCCTACTCATGAGTAAGGACGTTGTACAAGGGGGTACGCGTATCTCGACTTACGCCGTGACCTGCATGAACACGGCGTAGATGTCGATTTCTGCCGATAACGGACATATCACTCGACATTCATGCCCGAAATGCAGAAGGGCCGTTTCCGCGAAATGAATTCGCGGAAACGGCCCTGTGCGGAACCGTTCCGGAGAGCGTCGGAACGCTCGACGGAAAGTTCGGAAACCGTCTTACTTGACGGTGACCTTGGCGCCGGCCTCTTCGAGCTTGGCCTTGGCAGCGTCGGCAGCATCCTTGGCGACCTTCTCGAGGATCGGCTTCGGAGCACCCTCGACGAGGTCCTTGGCTTCCTTCAGGCCCAGGCCGGAGACGATCTCGCGAACAACCTTGATGACCTGGATCTTCTTATCGCCGGCACCCTCGAGGATGACGTCGAACTCGTCCTGCTCGGACTCGGCCTCGGCAGCAGCGGCCGGAGCACCGGCGGCAGCGACGGCAACCGGAGCAGCAGCGGTGACCTCGAAGGTCTCCTCGAATGCCTTGACGAACTCCGAGAGCTCGAGCAGGGTCAGTTCCTTGAACGCGTCGAGCAGCTCTTCGGTGGTGAGCTTCGCCATGGTGGCGGTCCTTCCTGATAAGTCCCATGTCGCTGATCCGCGACCGGATGGGATGGTGCGTGCCGGAGCACGCGTGGATGTATCTTTCGCGGTGATGCAGATTCGCAGTGATGCGGATCAGCGTCAGGCGGCTTCTTCGCCCGCCTTCTTCTCCTGCAGAGCGGCCGCGAGGCGGGCCACCTGCGAAGCGGGGGCGTTGAACAGGCCTGCGGCCTTTGCCAAGTTGCCCTTCATCGCGCCGGCGAGCTTGGCCAACAGCACCTCGCGGGACTCGAGGTCCGCGATCTGGTTGACCTGCTCCACGGACAGCGCAGCGCCGTCCATGTAGCCGCCCTTGATGACGAGAGCCTTGTTGTCCTTCGCGAAGTTCTTCAGAGCCTTCGCAGCATCCACCGCTTCGCCCTTGACGAACGCGATGGCGGTCGGACCGACGAACAGATCGTCGAGACCCTCGACGCCCGCCTCAGCGGCGGCACGCTTGACCAGGGTGTTCTTGGCGACGGAGTAGGTGGCACCCTCTCCGAGAGCGCGACGCAGCTCGGTCAGACTTCCCACCGACAGACCACGATATTCCGTGATCACGGCAGCGGTGGAGGTCTTGAACTGCTCGGTGATCTCCGCAACTGCGGAAACCTTCTCGGGCTTTGCCATACTTCGCCTCCTCTCAGTAACAGTCGTTTTCCCGGTGTCCCGAGTGGGACGCCCCACCGGACGACCGCCGGGACCGGAAAACGACGAACGCCCCGGCGCAGGGCACACGGGGCATACAAGGAGGAGGAACTCGAATGCACCCGGAAGGCACATCGCGGTTCACATCTCCCCTAACCTCGTCCTCCTGCGTGGGCCGCCGGACAACTCCGGACCTTCAACCGATCCGCACGCGGATTCGGTGACCAACGGTCTTGGGTAGAACATGATCGGGGTGAAGATCGGCGCACGCCGAACTACCCCACCACTGTAGCGGACGATGTGCACGAGATGCAAAACGGCCGGCACAGCGATGCTGTACCGGCCGCTTCAGGACGCACATCCACTGCGTGCAGTGCGAATTACTCCGCGGTCTCGAGGAGGTTGCGGGTGCGCTGCGGATCCACCGGGATGCCCGGGCCGGTGGTCGTAGCGATCGTGACCTTCTTGATGTAGCGGCCCTTCGCGCTGGACGGCTTGGCGCGGAGCACCTCGTCCAGAGCAGCAGCGTAGTTCTCGACCAGCTTGGTCTCGTCGAACGAGGCCTTGCCGATCACGAAGTGCAGGTTGGCGTTCTTGTCGACGCGGAAGCTGATCTTGCCACCCTTGATGTCGGTGACGGCCTTCGCGACGTCCGGGGTGACCGTGCCCGTCTTCGGGTTCGGCATCAGACCACGGGGACCGAGGACGCGGGCGATACGACCGACCTTCGCCATCTGGTCGGGGGTCGCGATCGCGGCGTCGAAGTCCAGCCAGCCGCCCTGGATGCGCTCGATCAGATCCTCGGCGCCCACGACGTCGGCACCTGCGGCCTCGGCCTCGGCAGCCTTCTCGCCCACCGCGAAGACGATGACGCGAGCGGTCTTACCCGTGCCGTGCGGCAGGTTGACCGTGCCGCGCACCATCTGGTCCGCCTTGCGGGGATCCACACCGAGTCGCATGGCGACCTCGACGGTGGCGTCGAAGTTCTTCGAGCTGGTCTCCTTCGCGAGCTTCGCAGCTGCGAGGGGGCTGTACAGGTTGTCCGAGTCGATCTTCTCGGCCGCGGCGAGGTATGCCTTGCTGCGCTTTGCCATGTTCTTTCCTAACTTCTCACCGGCAGGTGAATGGTTCGGGCGTGGTAGCGGGCCTGGCCGGCCCTCCCACGAGTGCTATGCAAGCCCGGGGACGGAGCCCCGGAACAGCGAGGGGCTCAGCCCTCGACCGTGATGCCCATCGACCGAGCGGTGCCGGCGATGATCTTCGCGGCAGCCTCGATGTCGTTGGCGTTCAGGTCTTCCTGCTTGGTCTTGGCGATCTCGCGCACCTGATCCATGGTCACCTTGGCGACCTTGGTCTTGTGCGGCTCGCCGGAGCCCTTCTGCACGCCTGCGGCCTTGAGCAGGAGCTTCGCGGCCGGCGGAGTCTTCAGCTTGAAGTCGAACGAACGGTCCTCGTAGACCGTGATCTCGACCGGCACGACGTTGCCACGCTGCGACTCGGTCGCCGCGTTGTACGCCTTGCAGAACTCCATGATGTTGACGCCGTGCTGACCCAGCGCGGGGCCGACCGGCGGAGCCGGGTTGGCCTGGCCGGCCTGGATCTGGAGCTTGATGAGCCCGGCGATCTTCTTCTTCTTGGGGGGCATCTCTATTCCTAGTTTCGTGCTCGGTGTGGTTCTTGCGTACTGCTACTGCAAGCTTGTGCGCGCCGGATGCCGGCGCCGTCGGATCCTGGGGATCGTCAGATCTTCGACACCTGGTTGAACGACAACTCCACGGGAGTCTCACGGCCGAAGATCGACACCAGGACCTTGAGCTTCTGCTGCTCGGCGTTGACCTCGCTGATGGAGGCGGGCAGCGTCGCGAACGGGCCGTCCATCACGGTGACCGACTCGCCGACCTCGAAGTCCACCTCGATGGCGGGCTTCGCAGCGGCGGCGGGAGCCTGCTCGCCTGCGGTCGAAGCACCGGCCGCCGGCTTCTTCTTCGCCTGCTGCGGGAGGAGGAACTTCACGACCTCCTTGATCGTCAGCGGCGACGGACGCGACGTGGCTCCGACGAAGCCGGTCACGCCGGGGGTGTTCCGGACGGCGCCCCACGACTCGTCGTTGAGTTCCATCCGGACGAGGATGTAGCCGGGCAGGACCTTGCGGTTGACCTGCTTGCGCTGACCGTTCTTGATCTCGGTGACCTCTTCGGTCGGCACCTCGACCTGGAAGATGTACTCGGTGAGGTCGAGGTTCTGGACGCGGGTCTCGAGGTTGGTCTTGACCTTGTTCTCGTAGCCGGCGTAGGAGTGCACGACGTACCAGTCGCCGGGCTCGCGCCGCAGTTGCTTCTCGAGGGCCTCGGCCGGGTCGACCTCGTCCTCTTCGGCGGCGGCGTCGTCGGTGCCCTCCGCTGCGTCGGAGACCTCGACATCGGTCTCGGCATCGGTGCCGGACTCGACAGCAGCGTCGGACTCGGAGACCTCGGTGTCCGCATCCGCCGACTCGGCCGTCACGTCGTCAACCAAGGCCTCGTCCGAAACGTGCTCCTCGGCCGAAGCCTCGTACGAGTCGTTCTCGGGGGTGCTCACCGGGCACTTTCCTCTCGTCGATCACATTTTTCGTCTCGCGCGGACAGGCGCTAACCGAACAACCAGCTGACGCCCTGTACGAACGCCAGATCCAATCCGAAGATGAACGCCGTCATGACGGTCACGAACGCAAGGACCACGAGCGTGTAGGTGGTCAACTGCTTGCGGTTGGGCCAGATCACCTTGCGGAGCTCGGCGATGACCTCACGGAAGAAGCGCACGAGTCGCTTGAAGATGTTCTCGGACTTCGCGGCGGGACGATCGCTCACGGCCGTGGCCGAACGCGACGTCTTCTTCATGGACACCGCACTCGTCGTGGATGCCGAGGGATCGGCTGCACCACGACGGGTAGCCCGCTTGCCGGTCGGCCGAGCAGCCGCGGAAGAACCGTCGGGGGTCGCGCCGGTAGCCGTTCCAGCGTCGCCGGGATTGTTCCCTGCGGTGCCGCTGTGGCGCTGACCGCGCTCCTCGCTCACATCGTTCCTCTCGGTCGCTGGCAGTCCGGGGGCAGGGGCGACAGGACTTGAACCTGCAACCTGCGGTTTTGGAGACCGCTGCTCTGCCAATTGAGCTACGCCCCTCTGGTCGGACATCCACACTCGTACGAAGCGAGTGTCCGGAACCGACCCATCTGCGACCACATGACACGCGCGCTACCCCGTCGGGCCGTTACGGCCTTCGTAGAGCAGCGCGCTGCTATGCGATCCCAGAAGCCTAAGTGTACTGCATTGCCCCGGGACAAACCCAATCCGCTCGGCCGTCAGGCCAAACGGACCGTTGCCGTGGCGCGACCGAAGATCTTACGACCGTCGGACTTCGCCACGATAGCGACCACTGCTGTCTTGCTCTCCGCGTCCACCGACTTGATCTTGCCGGTGAACTCGATCTCGGCGGCCTCGTCGGCCTCTACGTATACCGGACTGGTGAACCGAACGTTGTATTCGGTCACCGCGCCGGGGTCTCCCAGCCACTCCGTGACGAAGCCGGCCGCGATGCCCATCGAGAGCATGCCGTGCCCGACGACATCGCGCAAGCCGGCCAGTTCGGCCACCCTGTCGCTCCAGTGGATCGGGTTGGGATCACCCGACACACCTGCATAGTTGACCAGATTTCCGCGCGTGAGCGTGACGACCTTCGACGGAAGCTCGTCCCCTACCGCGACATCCGCGAAGCTACGGAGTGTCACTGTGCATCACCACATCCTTGACCGCGTGCGCGATGTTGTCGTCGACCTCGCCACCGGAACGGGCGACGAGCGTCGTCCAGGAGGTGAGCACGAGATTGTCGTACTGATCCGTGATCACGTTCTTGGTGGTGATGATGTCGCTGCCGGCAGCTTGCCGGAAATCGTCGAGGTAGACGTCGCAGAACAGCCTGTCGCCGGCCTGGATCGGGCGGTGGTAGACCATCCGCTGGTCGGTCTGCATGATCTGGCTCAGGTCGTAGCCGGTGACGACCTCTTCGAACAGCTTGCGCTGCGCGATCATGCCGACGATCGAGACGAAGGTCAGCGGCGCGATCACTCCGTCATATCCCAGCCCCCGGGCTGCGTCGTCGTCGTGATGGGCCGGATGCGAATCGCGCACGGCACGGGCGTACTCGCGGATCTTCTCGCGACCGACCTCGTAGTAGTCGCCCACCCGGTAGTGGTGACCGACCATGGACTTGGCGTGCGCGGCGGCATCGAACGGGATCCCGGCCTGTTCGGTCGCGTCCACCGATTCCTGGTTCTCGAGTATGTTCGTCATACGCAAAACCTCCGCAATTCCGACGACGCCAACTGGCACGGTCGGTATTGCGGAGACCTTATGCGTCGACGTCGTTGCGACCGGCTACTTGGACTCGCGGTGCGACTGGTGCGTACCGCAGTTCGGGCAGAACTTCTTCAGCTCGAGCCGGTCGGGGTCGTTGCGACGGTTCTTCTTCGTGATGTAGTTGCGGTGCTTGCACACCTCGCAGGCCAAGGTGATCTTCGGCCGAACGTCAGTAGAGGAGGCCACGGGATGCCTTCTTTCGCGTCAATCCGATCAGTATCGATCAGGGTGGATCAATGAACTTTTGGTAGCGGTGACCGGACTTGAACCGGCGACGCAACGATTATGAGTCGTTTGCTCTACCAACTGAGCTACACCGCCTCGGTGCCGAGTGTCGCTACGAAGGCGGCACCTCAATCCAGCGAGCCCCCTGACGGAATCGAACCGTCGACCTTTTCCTTACCATGGAAACGCTCTGCCGACTGAGCTAAGGGGGCGTGGCCTCCGGAGCATCTCTGCTCGCTGCGGCCTCCAAAAGATTACACACACTCGGTCCTGGTGCAAAATCCGCTGGTGAAGGCGCATAAACGCCGCTCCTCTCCGAGCTCTGCCCACCCGCACCCACCCGTGCCCACACCTACGCGCGCGGCGGGCCGGCGGGAGGCATCGGGGAGAGCAGGACCCACACTCCGGAGCCCGCACCGAAGGGCCCCGGAATGCAGAACAGCCCCGGTTCCGAAGAACCGGGGCCGTTCCGGTGGCAGGTGTAGGATTCGAACCTACGTAGGCGTAAGCCGACGGATTTACAGTCCGCTCCCATTGGCCGCTCGGGCAACCTGCCGGGGTGCGATCGGGACCGCGTCCTCGATGCGTTTGGAAGAATACAACGCATACCCCCCCGAAACGCAAACCGAGTGGTCACAGCTCCGCGCGACCCGATAGCGTCGGGTGGACAGAACCCTTACAGACCGACCCCGAAGTGGAGTGAGACGTGGCTGATTCGTCGTTCGATGTGGTGAGCAAGGTCGACCGCCAGGAAGTGGACAACGCGCTGAACCAGGCGGCGAAGGAGATCGCCAACCGCTTCGATTTCCGGAACACCGGGGCGCACATCGAGTGGTCGGGCGACGAGGCCATCACGATCTCGGCCGAGACCGAGGACCGCGCGCTCGCCGCGCTCGAGGTCTTCAAGGAGAAGCTGATCCGCCGCGACCTGTCCCTCAAGTCCTTCGACGCCGGCGAGCCGACGCAGTCCGGCAAGGTCTACAAGATCACCGGCACGCTGGTGCAGGGCATCAGCCAGGAGAATGCCAAGAAGATCTCCAAGCTCATCCGTGACGAGGGCCCGAAGGGCGTCAAGGCGCAGATCCAGGGCGAGGAGCTGCGCGTGAGCAGCAAGAAGCGCGACGACCTGCAGGCCGTCATCTCGCTGCTCAAGAACGCCGACCTCGACATCGCCCTGCAGTTCGTCAACTACCGCTAGTACGTCGACCGCTGCCGACGACGCCCTCTCCTACGACTCCGCCCGCGACCGTCGTCGCGGGCGGAGTCGTCCGGGATGTCGTCTGTGGGGTGCCGTCCGGTCAGCGGATCCCGGCCATGCGCTCGAGCCGTTCGATGCGGTCGGCCATCGGCGGGTGCGTCGAGAACAGCCGGCTCATCTTGTCGCCCGCCCGGAACGGGTTGGCGATCATCAGGTGCGACTGGGCCGCGAGTTTCGGTTCGGGTGGCAGCGGCGCGGCCTGCGTGCCGAGAGCGAGCTTGCGCAGCGCCGACGCGAGGGCCAGCGGGTCGCCGGTGAGCTCGGCACCGGACTGGTCGGCCTGGTACTCGCGCGACCTCGACACAGCGAGTTTGACGACCGACGCCGCGATGGGGCCGAGCAGGGAAACCAGCAGCAGCGCCAGTGGGTTCGCGCCACCCTCCCGGTTGCCGAAGGCCGAGGCGAAGAACGCGAAGTTCGCCAGGCCCGAGATGACGGCAGCCATCGCGCCGGCGACCGACGAGATGAGGATGTCGCGGTTGTAGACGTGGGCGAGTTCGTGGCCGAGCACCGCGCGCAGTTCCCGTTCGTTCAGGATCTCCAGGATGCCCGTCGTGCAGCACACGGCGGCGTTTCGCGGGTTACGACCCGTGGCGAACGCGTTGGGGGCGTTGGTGGGGCTGATGTAGAGCCGCGGCATGGGCTGGTGCGCCGCGGTCGCGAGTTCACGCACGATCCGGTACATCGCCGGTGCCTGCACCTCGGTGACCGGCTGGGCGTGCATCGCCCGCAGGGCGAGCTTGTCGCTGTTGAAGTACGCGTAGCCGTTCATGCCGACGGCGAGCACGATCGATATCAGCAGGATCGTCGAATTGCCGAACAACGCTCCGACGAACACGATCAGCGCGGACATTCCGATCAACAGACCGGCCGTCTTGAGACGGTTCGAGTATCCGTGCACGTCGCACCCCTTCCGCACCACGATTTCTCACTCGTTCGTCCAACGAACGAGCGAACGGCGCGGTTCCCGCCCCTACCGGGGCGGGACGACACGACGGTCCGTCAGCCGACGCGGGCGACGGTGAAGTCCACGAGGCGACGCAGCGCCTCGTTCGCCGGCCCCTGCGGCAGGGCATCGAGTTCGGCGTGAGCGCGGGCGGCGTAGGTCGCGAGAGTCGCCTTCGCCGCATCCATCCCCGGCGAGCGGACGAGCAGTTCGAGCGCCTCCGCGACGTGTGCTTCGTCCTCGATGGGACCGACGAGCAGTTCACGCAGACGATCCGCCTCCGGTCCGGTCTCCCGCAGCGCGTAGAGCACCGGCAGGGTGTACACACCCTCGCGGAGATCGGTTCCGGGGGTCTTGCCCGACTCCGTGGTGTCGGACGCGATGTCGATGATGTCGTCGACGATCTGGAAAGCGGTGCCGACGGCGTCGCCGAGCCGTTCGAGACGCTCTACATGTTCCGGATCGGCGCCCGAGAACGTACCGCCGAAGCGACCGCTGGCGGCGATCAGCGAACCGGTCTTCTCCCAGATCACCCGCAGGTAGTGCTCGACCGGGTCGTCGTTGGTACGCACACCGATGGTTTCGCGCATCTGACCGGTGACCAGCTCGGCGAACGTCTCCGCGATGATCTGCACGGCCGACGGACCCAGCGTCGACACCAACCGCGAGGCGTGCGCGAACAGATAGTCGCCGGCGAGGATCGCGACGCTGTTGCCCCAGCGCACGTTGGCGCTCGGGGCGCCGCGACGCATCGTCGCCTCGTCCATCACGTCGTCGTGATAGAGCGTCGCGAGGTGCACGAGCTCGACGACGGTCGCCGCCGTCACCACGGCGGGATCGGTGGGCTTCGGCCCGAGCTGCGCGGTGAGGATAGTGAACAGCGGCCGGAACCGCTTGCCACCCGCCTTAGCAAGGTGCAGTGCGGCCTCCGTCAGGAAGTCCTCACCGTCGGACAGTTCCTCGACCAGGAGTTTCTCGACGCTCGCGAGGCCGTCCCCGACTGTCGCGGCGAGGACCGGATCGCCGAGTTCCACACCGGCCACGACGGTGCTCGGCGCCGCATCGGCCGAACCAGCGGTCCGAGCCGCCCCCTCAGTGCTCACGATGACGTACCCATCCTGTTCTGTCGCCTCGACTTCACCGTAGTGAACCTAGCCGTTCGTTCCCCGATCCACCTCGTCGAGGCGGCCGATCGCGGCCTGAGAAGATGGAGCGGTGGTGGCCGAACACTCCGCGCGAGATCCGCGGCAATCCCAGTCCTGCGTTCCCGACAGTACCGATGTTCTCGTCGTCGGTGCCGGTCCAGCCGGTTCCGCCGCCGCCGCGTGGGCTGCCCGCGCCGGTCGCGAGGTGTTGCTCGTCGATGCCGCGACCTTCCCTCGCGACAAGACCTGCGGTGACGGACTGACCCCGCGTGCCGTCGCCGAACTCGACGAACTCGGCCTCGGCGACTGGCTGCGCACCCGCACCGTCAACCGCGGTCTGCGTCTCGAGGGCTTCGGTGGTCGCTTCGAACTCCCCTGGCCCGACTCGTCGTTCCCGGTCGTGGGCAGCGCCGTGCCGCGCACCGAACTCGACGCCCGGATCCGGCAGGTCGCGCTCGACTCGGGTGCCCGCGCCGTGGACGGAACGAAGGCCGTCGACGTCGAACGCGACGGCGACCGGGTCTCGGCCGTGATCTTCCGCACCGCCGACGGACCGCGGACCGTCCGCTGCCGCACGGTGATCGTCGCCGACGGGGTGCGTTCTCCCCTCGGCAAGGTGCTCGGTCGTCGCTGGCACCGCGACACCACCTACGGCGTGGCCGCGCGGGCCTACGCCACCTCCCCGCGCAGCGACGATCCGTGGATCACCTCGCACCTCGAACTGCGCGACGACGCGGGGGCCGTCCAGCCGGGCTACGGCTGGGTGTTCCCGCTCGGCACCGGCGAGGTGAACCTGGGAGTGGGGACCCTCGCGACCGCCTCGCGACCGGCGAGCGGATCGCTGCGGCCTCTCATCGACCTCTACGCGCGGCAGCGTCGCACGGAATGGGAACTCGGTGAGGTGACGCGTGTGGCGTCGGCGCTGCTGCCCATGGGCGGAGCCGTGTCGGGGGTCGCGGGCAGGAACTGGGCGCTGATCGGCGACGCCGCGGCGTGCGTCAATCCGCTCAACGGCGAGGGCATCGACTACGGACTCGAAGGCGGTCGGTTGCTCGCCGGGCTGCTCGACTCCGACGACCTCACCGACCTGTGGCCGGCGACGCTGCGCTCCCACTACGGCCGGGCGTTCTCCACTGCGCGTCGCCTCGCGAGCCTGCTCACGATCCCGAAGTTCCTGCCGGCGACCGGCCCGATCGCGATGCGGTCGCGGACGATGATGTCGGTCGCGGTGCGGGTGATGGGCAATCTCGTCACCGACGAGGACGCCGACTTCGTGGCCCGGGTGTGGCGGACGAGCGGTCATCTCTCGATGCGCTGGGACCGTCAGCCCCTCTTCGCCTGAGAGCCGATACAGCGCCGCGCGGTTACTTGCGTACCGCGCGGTGCCGATGCGCCCGGCTACTTGCGTACCGCGCGGTGCCGATGCGCCCGGCTACTTGCGTACCGCGCAGTGCCGATGCGCCCGGCTACTTGCGTACCGCGCGGTGCCGATGCGCCCGGCTACTTGCGTACCGCGCGGTGCAGGGCGGTGATGCCCCCGGTGAGATTGCGCCACTTCACGTCGCTCCAGCCCGCGGCCTCGATGCGCCGGGCGAGCTGCTCTTGATCGGGCCAGGCCCGGATCGATTCGGCGAGGTAGACGTAGGCGTCGGGATTGCTGCTGACCGCCCGCGCGACCCGCGGCAGCGTCCGCATCAGGTACTCCATGTAGACGGTGCGTAGCGGTTCCCGCACGGGTGTGGAGAACTCGCACACCACGAGGCGTCCACCCGGCTTGACCACCCGGGCGATCTCGCGCAGTCCCTCGTCCGGGTCGGCGACGTTGCGCAGGCCGAAGGAGATGGTCGCGGCGTCGAAGACCGCGTCGGCGAACGGCAGTTTCATCGCGTCGCCTGCGACCATCGGGACGTTGCGGAACTCACCGGCGTGCAGCATGCCCTTGGAGAAGTCGGTGGCGACGACCCACGCGCCGGACCGTCCGAGTTCGACGGTGGAGACCCCGGTGCCGGCGGCCAGGTCGAGCACCCGCTCGCCGGGCTTCAGGTCGAGAGCCGCACGGGTCGCGCGACGCCACCCGCGGTCCTGCCCGAACGACAGGACGGTGTTGGTCAGGTCGTAGCGTGCAGCGACCCCGTCGAACATGGACGCGACCTCACGCGGGTCCTTGTCGAGCGACGCGCGTGATCCGTGAGTTGTTGCCACGGCCGAAACGTTACCCGCTCCCCTAGTGGACGCCGGCGCTCATGCGGCGCGGCGGAGCGCGTGCGCGGGAAGGCCCTGCACCCGCCGGTAATGGGCGAACAACTCGTCGCACAGCACGGGCCAGGTGCGGCCGAGCACTCCACTGCGTGCCGCACCACCGAACTCGTCCCGGACCCCAGGAGCGAGCAGCGCATCGACGGCTCGGGGCAGCAATTCGACGAAGCGGTCCACCGGCAAGCGGTAACCGTTGCGGCAGTGGGCGACGAGGTCGCGTGGTCCGCCCGCGTCCGGCACGATCACCGGGACCCCGCTCGCCAGGGCTTCCTGCACGGCCTGGCAGAAGGTCTCGTGTTCGCCGGGATGGACGAAGACGTCGAGGCTCGCGTGGGCGCGGGCGAGTTCCTCGCCCCCCAGCTGCCCGGTGAACACGGCCGACGGCAGCTGACGTTCGAGCCGCGACCGTTCGGGACCGTCGCCGACGACGACGAGCTGCAGCCGCGGGTCGTGGGCGAGGATCGCGAGCCGCTCCACGTGCTTCTCGGGCGCGAGGCGTCCCACGAAACCGACGATCGGACGGCCGTCCGGCGACCAGCAGGCGCGCAGGTCCTCGTCCCGCCGGGACGGCGCGAAGCGGTCGGTGTCGACGCCCCGCGACCAGCGCCGCACGCGCGGGATGCCGTGGGCCACGAGGTCGTCCACGGCGGAGGTCGAGGGAGCGAGGGTGAGATCGCAGCCGCGGTGCAGGCGCCGAGTCCACCGCCAGGACGCACGCGCGGCGAGGCCGAGCCCGTAGCTGGAGGCGAATCCGGCCACGTCCGTCTGATAGATCGCGACCGTCGGAATGTCGAGGCGTCCCGCGGCGGCGAGACCGCCGGCACCGAGCACGAACGGGGACGCGAGGTGCACCACATCCGGCGCGAAAGTGCGCAGCACCGGAAGGAGTTCCGGGCCGGGCACGCCCACCGGGAGGGAGCTGATCCTCGGTACGCGCACCGCCGGTACGCGGTGGACGGGTGTCCCGTGATGGTCGGACGGAGCGGGTGGCCTGCCTGCGACCGTGTCGGGTGCGACGACCAACGCGTCGTGTCCGGTGCGGTCGAGGTGCTCGAGGACGCGGAGCACCGAGTTGGTGACGCCGTTGACGTTCGGGAGGAAGGATTCCGCGACGATGGCTACTCGCACGCCGACAGCGTGGCGAGCCTGCGAGTCGAGCAGGTGCGAGTTCGGTGACCGATGAACGAAGTCGCGACGAACGTTTCGTTCGTCACACCTGCAGCTGTCGATCCTTCACGTCGGGAGCGACAGCGGGTGCGGCGGTCGCCCTCCGCCGCAGCCAGATCAGCACCGGCGTGGCGATCAACCATGTGACGACGATCACCGATCCGGTCGGGATCAGGGCGACGCGGGCGTCGCGACCGGTCACACGAACGAGATCGGGATCACTCCGGGCGTACTCGACGGCGATCCGCTGCCCGGTGGTCAGCCCCGTCGGGTACAGAACGCCGAGCTCCGGATTGTGCGTCACACCGTCAGGAGTGACGAAACTCACGGCGGACCGCACGGAGCCGGCCGAGAGCACCTCCGCGACGGCCGTGCCCGTGTCGGAGCGGATGGTGAGGTCGTTGCGGAGGGCGCCGAGGAACAGGATCACCGCGAGGGCGGAGATCGCCGCCGCGACCATGAGAACCGCGCGCCGCGCGCGCTCGGGTCCGCTCACAGCTGCGCCCGCACCGCCGCGTGCAGTTCGCGCAGCCCGGCCCGATCGGTGGTGACCTCGACCACACGGATGCCCGCGGGCGGCGCCGTGTCGTTCGCGAGGGCGAGCGCGAGTCCCTGCAGATCCACCAGCTCGTGCGGGACGCGGTAGGCCGCACACAGTGCCGCGAGGTCCATACCGTGCGGGGTGCCGAAGACACGCTCGAAAACACCCGCGTACTGCGGGTCGCCCTGTTCGAGCAGTTCGAAGATTCCGCCGCCGTCGTCGTTCGCGACGACGATGGTGAGGTTCTGCGGCCGCGGCTCCGACGGCCCGATGAGCAGGCCCGACGCGTCGTGCAGGAAGGTCAGGTCGCCGAGCAGCGCGACGGTCCGTCCCTGTTCGTAGGCGAGTGCGGCACCGACGGCGGTGGAGACCGTACCGTCGATCCCGGCGACACCCCGGTTGGACAGCACCTTCACGTCGGGTTTCGGGTAGCTCACGAGCGCCGCGTCGCGCACCGGGTTCGACGCCCCGAGCAGCAGCTGGTCGCAGGGCTTCAGCGAGTCCGTCACGACCGCCGCGACGTGCAGTCCGGTGGCCTTCGGATGCCCGTCGAGCTGGGCGCGCACGGCCTTGTCGGTGTGCGCCGACAGCTGGCGGCATCGTTCGAGCCACGCCTCGTCGGGTGTTCCCGACACCACGGCGCGGGTGCCTGTCGCGATGACGTTGCCCGACACGTCGGGCCAGCGCGGGCCGGTGGTCAGCGCGTACACGGTGACGGCGGGGTCGGCGAGCAGGTTCGACACCGGCCGGTGCAGCGTGGGCCGTCCGGTGATGATCGCCTGGCGCGGCTTCAGGTGCGGCAGCGCCATCGGATGCACCGGGATGCCGTGCAACGGAGCGGTGGGTTCGGCGACGGTCGGCAGCCCGGACAATTCGGGGCGGTGGGCGGAACCGTGACCGGAGACGACGATCGTGTCGGGGGTCAGGTCGATCTCGAGCGGGACGTCGAGGGTGGCGTTCACCGTGGTGGTCCAGGCATTGCCGTCGGGGCGGCCCTCGGGCACCGGGCCCTTCGCGTCGAGCTCGGGCACGAGCGGTTCGCGCAGCGGGATGTCGAAGTGGACCGGGCCGGCGTTGCCCGATCGGGTTCCGCGGGCGGCAGCGAGAACCCGGGAGACAGCCGAACGCCACTGGCTGTTCTGCTCGATGCCTTCGGCGAGGCCGAGACTGATGGTGGCGCGCACCTGGCTGCCGAACAACCCGAGCTGTTCGACGGTCTGGTTCGCACCGGATCCGAGCAGTTCGTAGGGGCGATTGGCGCTGAGCACGACCAGCGGGACGCGGGCGTAGTTCGCCTCGAGCACGGCGGGCGCGAGGTTGGCCACGGCGGTACCGGAGGTCATGACGACCGGGACGGGACGCCCCGATGCGAGGGCCAGGCCGATCGCGAGGAATCCGGCGGTGCGCTCGTCGATACGCATGTGCAGGCGCAGACGTCCTGCGCTGTCGGCGGCCTGGAGCGCGAAGGCGAGCGGCGCGTTGCGCGAGCCCGGGCACAGCACGACGTCCCGAACACCGCCCCGGGCGAGTTCGTCGACGACAGCAGTGGCCTGGGCAGTGGACGGATTCACGGAGTCCAGGGTAATTGCGCCGGAAGTGTGGCCGGGTACAGGTGCGGTCAGAATGGAGGCCGTGCGCACAGTCTTCGATCCCGCCGAGTCGAGTCCCGGCCGCTTCTACCGCCTTCTCACCGCGACAATCGTGCCGAGACCGATCGCGTGGGTGTCCACCGAGGCCGAGGACGGTGTGTTCAATCTCGCTCCGTACAGCTTCTTCACGGTGGCGAGTACGGCCCCGCCGGTCGTGCAGTTCACCTCCGTGGGCCGGAAGGACAGTCTGCGGAACATCGAGCAGACGGGCGAGTTCGTGATCAACATCGCGACCGTGCCGTTGATGGAGAAGGTCAACGCCTCGTCGGCGGCGTTCCCGCACCACATCGACGAGTTCACCGAGGTGGGGTTGCACGCCGAGCCGAGCGAGCGGGTGCGGCCCCCGCGGGTCGCGGAGGCACCGGCCTCGATCGAGTGCCGGTTGCACCGTGTGATCGAGATCGGCGACTCGTTCGTCGTGATGGGCGACGTCCTCGCCGTGACGGTCGATTCGGAGGTGCTGGCGGAGGACGGTGCCCCCGACTTCGCCGCGCTCGGCGCGGTGAGCCGGTTGGGGCGGACCGAATGGGGACTGACGCCCGCGGTGCGGAGACTGCAGCGGCCCGGCACTCCCGGGTGACGACACAGGTTAGGCTCCGCTGAACGATCGTCGGGATGCTGCACGTCGTCAGTGGTGGCATCCGAGCAACCTCGGAGGGCCGTATGGCGAAGAGCACCGGAACCGCACGGCGCAATCCCTATCTCAAGCCCGAGTCGCGGCGGATGGTGCGCGCGCAGGTACTCGCCGCCCAACGCATCAGCCCGACCTTCGTGCGCATCACCGTGGGCGGCGACGACGTCGACTCGATCGCACCGATGGGCTTCGACCACTGGTTCCGCATGTTCTTTCCCACCCCGGATCAGCAGGAACTGACCCTTCCCGGCGCGACCGACGACCGTTGGTGGCCCGAATACCAGGAACTGCCCGAGGAGCGGCGTCCGGTGTTGCGGAACTACACGTTCCGCCGTGTGCGACCTGCGGGCACCGGGCTGTTCGGTCCGACCTCAGAGATCGAGATCGATTTCGCGTCGCACGGCGATCTGGGTCCGGCTTCGGCGTGGGCGGAGCGGGCACAGCCCGGCGACGAGATCGGCATCCTCGACGAGGGCATCAGCAACCTGCCCCTCGACGAAGCACGGTCGTGGCTGCTCGTCGGCGACGAGAGCGCGGTGCCCGCCGTGGTCGGCATCCTCGACTCGATTCTTGCCCTCGACCCGTTCGCGGCCGTGGAGGTCTTCGTCGAGGTTCCGCACCCGGGCGATCTCAGCGCCCAGAATCTGCCGACGGGCGAGAACGTGCGGGTGCATCCGGTGATCAGGACGGATGGCGAGGCGGTTCCGGGCAGTCTCGTCGTCGACGCGGTGCGGGAGTCGACGCCCTCGTCGGATTCGGCCCACGCGTTCGTCGCGGGCGAGTCGTCGCTCGCGACCGGCGTGCGCCGCCATCTCGTGCGCGAGTGCGGCTGGGACCGTGCGGCGGTGACCTTCATCGGCTACTGGAAGTACGGGGAGCCCGTCTACTGACGGACCCCTCGAACGACCCCCTCGAACGACGAACGTCGCGGTACCGACCGGCGAACCGGTTCGGGACCGCGACGTCCGGATGTCGCTGGTGTCGGCTCAGCCGGCGTGCTTCTGGATGAGATCACCCAGGCGCGGCAGGGCCTCGACGACGTGCTTCTTGGCCGAGGGGCGCAGCGAGTCGTAGACCTTCTTGACGCCGGACTTCGACGTGCCGGCGATGCGCTCGTCGGTCACGCCGAGGAGAGCGTCGGCGACGACCTCGCCGCGGGCGACCAGGAAGTCCGCGAACGAACCGTTGCCTGCGTACTCCACCCAGAACGGCTGGAGCTTCTCGACGAATTCGGGCAGCAGACCTTCGACGGCACCCGGCACGATGCCCGGGCCGACCTTCTTCACTGCTGCGTAGCCACCCTTGAGGGCGAGACCGGACGCACCCTTCTTGTCCGACACCTCAGCATCGATCAGGGCTTCGACGTCTGCCTTGACCGCCGGGAACTTGTCGGCGCCGAGGAGGGCATCGCCCAGAGCTGCAACCACTTTCACTGCCTCCGTAGATGTGACACTTGTGACCGTTGGGACGCGGGGAACGATATACGACGATTCCGTGCCGTCACAGTCCGCGTCCGGCGAGGTCGTCACAGTCCGCGTCCGGCGAGCACCGTACGGCACCGACGCACCCGCTCGCACCACCACTCGACTCGATCGGGATCGGCCCGCAGCGCGTCGAGCCGCTCGGGTTCGGGCTCGACCGCGACGACATCGAGCGCTCCGTCGGACATGTGCAGAGCCGGCGCGACGTCGGCTTCGAAGAAACCACCCGTGCCCAGCCCGCAGGCGTACGGGAGGTCGGGCAGGGCGGCTGCCGCCGCGAGACCGGTGGCGATCCCCACCGCGGAGTCGAGGGCGCTCGAGACGACCACCTCGACGCCGTGCCCGGCGAGTTCGTCGGCGAGCGCGACGAGGCGTCGGACCCCACCGAGCGGCGAGACCTTCACGACGGCGACGTCCGCGCCCCCGGCCCGCACGACCCGCAGGGGATCCTCGGCGCGGCGGATGCTCTCGTCCGCCGCGATGCGCACCCCGGGCAGTCGCCGGCGCACCTCGACGAGTTCGGGGACGGTCGCGCACGGCTGCTCGGCGTATTCGAGCGGACCGTCGGCGGTGAGCGCCGTGAGGGCGCGGACGGCCTCGTCCACGCTCCAGCCGCCGTTCGCGTCGATCCGGATGTGGGGCACGTGCTCGCGCACGGCCCGGACGCGAGCGACATCCTGCGCGAGATCCTGGCCCGTTTCGGCGACCTTCACCTTCGCGGTGCGCGCGCCGGGGAACCGGGTGAGCACCTCGGGGACGCGCTCCGGGCCGATGGCGGGCACGGTCGCGTTGACCGCGATCCGGGAGCGGCGCGGAGCCGGATGGCCCTGCCAGGCGGCTTCGATCGCCGACTGCAACCAGTGCGCCGCCTCGTCGTCGCCGTATTCGGGGAACGGTCCGAACTCGCCCCACCCGGCGGGTCCGCGCAGCAGCAGCACCTCGCGTTCGGTGATGCCGCGGAACCGGACGCGCATGGGCAGCGAGACGACGACTGCCCCGTCGAGCAACTCGTCCGCGGACGGGAGGGGCAGCGCGGACGGGAGGGGCAGGGAGGTCACGGCTGGCCCGGCAGCAACTGGACCATCAGCGCCTCGCAGTCGGCGAGGA
The DNA here is from genome assembly GCF_001886355.1 of Rhodococcus sp. 2G. Lineage (NCBI taxonomy): Bacteria > Bacillati > Actinomycetota > Actinomycetes > Mycobacteriales > Nocardiaceae > Rhodococcus > Rhodococcus sp. 2G. The sequence goes on from NZ_CP018063.1 coordinate 3,094,273, forward strand.
GGTTGCCGTCGACATCGCGCAGTTCGGCCTTGCAGAAGGCCTTGCGACCGTCCACGCGGTCCACCCAGCCGTCGACGACGAGTTCGGTCTCGATCGGAGTGATCCTGCGGTAGTCGACGTGGAGATAGGCGGTGCGGGCGATCGGGCGGCCGTTGGCGTGGATGACCATGCCGAACAGGTCGTCGAACAGCAGTGGCAGCGTGCCGCCGTGCGCGGCCCCGTTGCCTCCGAGGTGGTAGCGGCGGAAGACGCCGCGCTCACGGACACCGTCCGGTCCGTACTTCTCGATCGTCCACGGCAGCAGCAGCGCGCTGCCGCGTCCGGGCAGGTCGACGTTGAATCCGGCGGGCGAGCGGCCTTCGGGCACGGCGTGCTCGGCAAGCAGGCCGACGAGTGCCTCGGTCTGCTCGATCGCGCGGTCGACGACCTCGTCCGGCGGGTTCGTGGAGACCATCAGATCCTGCAGACGCCGGAAGGTCTCGACGAGGCGACCGTAGTTCGGCCCCGCCTTCACCGGTTCGTAGACCGGGAATCCGCCGTGGTGTTCGTAGTCGTCGCGGGGATCGGTCTGCTCGGTCATGGTTGTGCACGTTATCGGGCGGCAGCGCACGTCGCCGAGATGTCCGGCCCTTTATGGTGACGAGGTGACCTTCGATCCAGAATTGTGGCGCCCGGTACCCGGGTTCGAGAACCTCACCGACATCACCTATCACCGACACGTCACGCAGGGCACGGTCCGCGTCGCGTTCGATCGTCCCGAGGTGCGCAACGCCTTCCGTCCGCACACCGTCGACGAGCTCTACCGCGTGCTCGATCATGCGCGGACCACCTCCGACGTGGGCGTCGTGCTGCTCACGGGCAACGGCCCGAGCCCGAAGGACGGCGGGTGGGCGTTCTGCTCCGGCGGCGACCAGCGGATCCGTGGCCGTAGCGGCTACCAGTACGCGAGCGGCGAGACCGCCGACACCGTCGACAAGGCCCGCGCGGGCCGGTTGCACATCCTCGAGGTCCAGCGGCTGATCCGGTTCATGCCGAAGGTCGTCATCGCTCTGGTCAACGGCTGGGCCGCCGGTGGCGGTCACAGCCTGCACGTCACGTGCGACCTGACGCTCGCCTCCCGCGAGCACGCCCGCTTCAAGCAGACCGATGCCGACGTGGGCAGCTTCGACGGGGGCTACGGCAGCGCCTACCTCGCCAAGATGGTCGGCCAGAAGTTCGCGCGGGAGATCTTCTTCCTCGGCGACACCTATACGGCCGAGGAGATGCACCACATGGGTGCGGTGAACAAGGTCGTCGACCACGACGAGCTCGAGAACGTCGCGCTGGAGTGGGCGCAGAAGATCAACGGCAAGTCGCCGCAGGCGCAGCGCATGCTCAAGTACGCCTTCAACCTGCAGGACGACGGCCTCGTCGGTCAGCAGTTGTTCGCGGGCGAGGCCACGCGTCTGGCCTACATGACCGACGAAGCGATCGAGGGTCGCGACGCTTTTCTCGAGAAGCGCGAGCCCGACTGGTCGCCCTACCCGCACTACTACTGATCCTGACGCGGCGAACCGGGCTTCGCCCCTGCTACAGCAGGTGCAAAGCCCGGTTCGCCGCGCAGGGAGGAGTCGTCCGACGGAAGGTCAGACGCAGTCGCGGCAGTAGGCCTGCTCGCCGTCGCCCGTCGCGCGACGGCTGTGGTGCTGGACGAGGAAGCAGCCCATGCAGGTGAACTCGTCCGACTGCTTCGGCAGGACCTGCACCGAGAGCTCCTCCGCCGACAGTGCCGAGAGGTCGGCGCCGGGCAGGTCGAGGGACTCGAGGATCTCGCCCTCGTCGGTGTCGGCGGCCGCGGTGGGCTTGATGTCCAGCTCGTCCAGGGCAGTGCCACCGCCGCCCAGGATGTCGGTGGTGCGGGGAGCGTCGTAGTCGGTCGCCATGGCAGTTCTCCTCACTCGTTGTCGGCGGTGCCGCGCAGCCGCGGTAACGGCTGCGTCGGATCCGCTGTGGCAGGCCGGCGCTGTCATGGGCACCGTTGCCGTCAGTAATGTCCCATCGAAAGCTTCGTCAAACACATATGTTCAGTTACGTTCGAACCGTGTGCTCTCGGGCACACTGTGGGACATGACCGATCGCCAGAGTCCGCGAACCGCCCACACCCGCCCGGAAGGCGTCTCCGACGCCACTGTGAAAGCGACCGGCAAACTGTCCGAGGCCCTCGAGACCGTCGAGCAGGCGCGAGGCCATCTCTATGCCTTCCACCAGCTGATGGGCCGCGCCGATCTGCTCACCGGCGACGCCGAGGAGTTGTTCCGCGAGGCCGGGCACGACGAGATCGCCGAGCGGCTCGGCACCGAGATCATCGGACGCAACATCGCCGAGGGTCGCTGGACCTTCCAGCTCGTCGAGGAGTTCGACGACGGCTACTGGTCGGACTTCCGCACTTTCGAGAAGCAGGTGCGCGACGAACTCGTGGAGGGCCGGCGCCATCTGTTCGAGGCCGAGATGAAGGAATCGCGGCGCACGCACGGCCGCCGCCATCACGAGGCCTGCCCGGCCGAGGAACAGTGACCGTGGAGATCCTCAGCAGCCGCACCATCCTCCGTCCGCGCGACCCCGAGGCCGCCCTCGAGTTCTACGGTTCGACGCTGGGACTGGCGATCGCCCGCGAGTATCCCGGCGGAACCGTCTTCTTCGCGGGGCAGTCGCTCATCGAGATCGCCGCGCACGGCCGATCCGACGACAGCGACGAAATGTTCCACGGCGCCCTGTGGCTCCAGGTGCGCGACGTCTACGACGCCGAGGCCGAACTGGCGCTGAAGGGCGTGCGCATCGTCCGGGGTGCGAAGCAGGAGCCGTGGGGACTGCGCGAGCTGTGGATCGCGGATCCCGAGGGGATCCCGATCGTCCTGGTGCAGATCCCCGAGGACCATCCCTTGCGGCGCGACCTCCGTTGACGAACGGAGGTACCCGGGCACGGCCGGAGGCAGTCGCGCGGCGCCGGTGATCTTGCACACAAGCCGTGCGGTCTGCTCTGCACTCCGCTCATGGTCGGAGTCCGAAAGAACCGGTCGGGCGTGACGGCGAGGCGCAGAATTCACATCCCCGTCGCTGTACATTCACCTGCCCGCTACCCCACAATCGACAGACGTGACCGCAGAGTTCGTCGTGCTCCTGGTGGTGGTCGTCACTGCCCTCGCTTTCGATTTCACCAACGGCTTCCACGACACCGGCAATGCCATGGCGACATCCATCGCCACCGGCGCCCTCAAACCCAAGACCGCGGTCACTTTGTCCGCAACCCTCAACCTCGTCGGCGCCTTCCTGTCCGTGGAAGTCGCCGCGACCGTCGCGAAGGGTGTCGTCGACCTCGACACCGTCGGCGGTACCGATCTATTGCTCATCGTCTTCGCCGGTCTGGTCGGAGCGATCCTCTGGAACATCTCGACCTGGCTGTTCGGCCTGCCGTCCAGCTCGTCGCACGCTCTGTTCGGCGGTCTCGTCGGCGCTGCACTGGCGTCGATCGGTGTCCAGGGCGTCGTGTGGGACGGAGTCCTGGGCAAGGTCCTGATCCCCGCCGTGCTTGCGCCCGTCATCGCGGCGCTCGTGTCCACGGTGGGCATCTGGTCGATTCACCGCCTGACCCGTTCCGTCTCCACCGAGCACCGCGACCGCGGCTTCCGGCTGGGACAGATCGGCACGGCGTCCCTGATGTCCCTCGCGCACGGTACCAACGACGCGCAGAAGACGATGGGCGTGATCTTCCTGGCCCTCGTCGCCCACGGCACCATCACCGCCGACACCGCGATGCCGTTCTGGGTGAAGGTCGCCTGTGCCGTCGCGATCGCACTCGGCACCTATCTCGGTGGCTGGCGTATCATCCGCACGCTGGGCAAGGGTCTCGTCGAGATCGCCCCGCCGCAGGGCCTGGCCGCCGAGTCGTCGTCGGCCGCCATCATCCTCACCTCGAGTCATTTCGGTCTGCCGCTGTCGACCACGCACGTCGCCACGGGGTCGATCCTCGGAACGGGTCTGGGCACCAAGGGCGCCGAGGTGCGCTGGTCGGTGGCGCGACGGATGGTCGTCGCGTGGGTCATCACCCTGCCGTGCGCCGCGGTCGTCGGAGCGATCTGCTGGGCGCTCGCCCACCTCATCGGAGGTATGCCCGGCGTGCTCGGCGTGTTCGCGATCCTGTGCGCCCTGGCCCTGTTCATGTGGCTGCGCTCGCGCCGGCAGCCCGTCGACGCCTCCAATGTCACCGCCGACTGGGACGACAAGCCGGCCCCGGCGCCGGGTGCCTCCGCAACGGTCAGCGGGGAAGGACGCTCGTGAACCTGTTGACGCACACCCTCGACTCCCTCTGGCAGGTCGTTCTCGTGGGCCTGCTGCTCGGCGCCGGCCTGCCCTCCCTGTTCGCCCTGGGGGTCCGCGCGCTCGACACCGGTCGGGGCAGCGACGGCATACCGACTCCCGTGGCGCGGACCGCTGCGGTGTTGTGCTTCGCCGTGGTCGCCTGCGCGATCCTGGCGGGAATCCTCCTGCTGGCGTCCGATTTCCTCGCCGGAACGTTCGGCATCGACATCTTCTGATCGGAGTGACGGGTGGCTCTCCCGCCGTTTCTCGCTTCCATCGTCGAGTGGCTCCGCGCCGGTTACCCCGAAGGGGTACCGGAACAGGACTACGTACCCCTGTTCGCACTGCTCGCGCGGCGCCTGTCCGACGAGGAGGTCGCCCAGGTCGCCGACACCTTGGTCGAGGACGGTGACCTCTCGATCAACCGCATCGACATCGCGGTCCTGGTCAGCAGGATCACCAACAACATGCCGTCGCCCGACGATGTGGACCGGGTCCGCCGCCAGCTCGAGGCAGGCGGATGGGACACGACACAATACGATCTGTGACCACGCTCGAGCTCCTGCCCGTTCCTGCCGGGTCCGCCGTCCGCTCCGTGCTGCCCACCCTGCAGCGCATGCTCGACGGTGACGGACCGGCGCTGCTTCCCGTCCCCGCCGGGGACGAGCGGGAGACGCTCCGACTCACCGCCGCACTGAGCCCCGGTGAACCCGTCGCGGACGGCGTGGGACTGGTGGTCGCGACCTCCGGCACGACCGGGACCCCGAAGGGTGCCATGTTGTCCGCGCAGGCGCTGCGCGCGAGCGGCGACGCCACCCACGCCCGACTGGGCGGGACGGGCTCGTGGCTCCTGGCCCTGCCCGCCCATCACATCGCGGGCATGCAGGTGCTGCTGCGCAGCCTGCTCTCCGGAACCGAACCCGTCGTCGTCGACGTGTCCGCCGGTTTCGATCCTGCGGATCTGCCGGCGGCGGTGGACGCCGTGCCGGGCCCCCGCCGGTACAGCTCGATGGTTCCCACGCAGCTGATCAAGGCCCTCGACCATCCCGACGCCACCGCGGCGCTCGCCCGCCTCGACGCGATCCTGCTCGGTGGGGCCGCGACTCCCGTGCCAATCCTCGACCGCGCCCGGGCGGCCGGCATCACCGTCGTGCGCACTTACGGCATGAGCGAGACCTGCGGCGGCTGCGTCTACGACGGCGTGCCGCTCGACGGCGTGTACGTGCGCGTCGACGGCGACTCGCGGGTGTGGCTCGGCGGCGCCACGCTCGCCTCGGGCTACCGGAACCTGCCCGACCATCCTGCCTTCGCCGAACCCGGCTGGTTCCGCACCGACGACGCGGGCATGCTCGACGACGGGGTCCTGCGCATCCTGGGACGGCTCGACGAGGCCATCTCGACCGGTGGGCTCACCGTGGTCCCCCAGGTGGTCGAGGCCGTGCTCGTCGAGCACCCGGCCGTCCGGGAGGTCGCGGTGGTGGGTCTGCCCGACGCCCGGCTCGGTCAGCGCGTCGCGGCGGTCGTCGTGCCCGTCCCCGGCGCGACGCCGACGCTCGCCGAACTCCGCGACCACGTCGAGGCCACGCTCGATCCCACTGCTGCGCCGCGTGAGCTGCAGGTCGTCGACACGCTGCCGCTGCGTGGACCGGGCAAGGTCGATCGCCGCGCCCTCGTCTCGCGCTTCTCCTGACGGGGTGCGCACGACGCGGCAGGCAGGCCCGGGTGCGAAGATCGATCCATGGCAACGGCTGGTCAATGGCTCGAAGGCGCTCGTCCGCGCACCCTCCCCAACGCGATCGCACCCGTCCTGGCGGGCACGGGCGCTGCGGCGTGGCTCGGTGAGTCCGTGTGGTGGAAGGCGCTGCTGGCACTGGTCGTCGCGCTCGGACTGATCATCGGCGTGAACTTCGCCAACGACTACTCCGACGGCATCCGCGGCACCGACGACGAGCGGGTCGGCCCGATGCGGCTCGTGGGTTCGGGGGCGGCGAGCCCCGGCGCCGTCAAGCGCGCGGCGTTCGTGTGCTTCGCCATCGCGGCCGTCGCGGGACTCGCTCTCGCCGTCACGACCGCCTGGTGGCTCGTGCTCGTCGGCGCGGTCTGCATCGCCGGGGCCTGGTACTACACCGGCGGAAAGAACCCGTACGGCTACAGCGGCTTCGGTGAGATCGGCGTCTTCGTCTTCTTCGGGCTGGTCGCGGTGCTCGGCACCCAGTTCGTTCAGGCCGGTCGCGTCGACTGGGTGGGTCTGGCCTGCGCGGTCGCCGTCGGCTCGATCTCGACGGCCGTCCTGGTGACGAACAATCTCCGCGACATCGCCACCGACGCGGAGACCGGCAAGCGGACCCTGGCGGTCAAGCTGGGCGACCCGAGGACCCGCACGCTCCACCTGGTGCTGGTCGTCGTGCCGTTCGTGATGTCGCTCGTGCTGGTCGCGGCGACGCCGTGGGCGCTCGCCGGCTTCCTCGCCGCACCGTTCGCGGTCCGCGCGCACAAACCGGTGCGGGCCGGTGCCCTCGGTCTCGCGCTGATCCCGGCGCTCAGCGATTCGGGTGTCGCGATGCTCGTGTGGGCGGTAGCCACCGCGCCCGCGCTGGCCTTCGGCTGACCATGATGCGGGCGCGGCGGACCGGGTCGCGGGCGGACGGGATCAGTCGCGGTCCGGGACGACCAGGCCGAGGACGAAGTTGACGATCGCGATGATCACGCCGCCCCACAGCGCCGCCCAGAAACCGTCGATCGTGAGGCCGTATTCGGTGAATCCGCTCAGCCACGCGGTGAGCATGAGCATCAGCGCGTTGACGACGAGCAGGAAGAGCCCGAGGGTGAGGATCACCAGCGGCAGCGACAGCAGCTTCACCAGCGGCTTCACGAGTGCGTTGACGACGGTGAAAATGGCGGCCAGCACGACGAGCGAGATGACCTTGCGGGTCGTGTCGGAGGTGCCTGCGGGATCGGTGAAGTCGATCCCGTCGACCAGCTCGACCGCGAGCCACAGACCGACCGCGTTGATGATCAACCGCAGTATCAGAGAAATCATGGTGCCACTGTGGCACACCGAACTCGGTCTCGTAACGGGCAAATCGGGCCCATTCGGGATCGCCCCTCCCCCTCAGGGGCCTCTCAGCGACGGACGGTAGCGTCGGCCGGCGTGCGTTCACGTCTTCTCCCCCTGCTTCTCGCTGTAGCCGGTCTGCTCCTCGTGGGCACGGGTTCGGTCTTCGCCTGGTTCGACCGCCCCCAGACGACGGTCGCGACCGTCGCGGAAAAGCCGAGTCCCTCTGCGGACGGCGTCGACGAGGCGCGGAGCAATCTGCAGCGGGCCGGACTGCCGCTGTCGGTGCTCGACGGCGGGGTCGGTCAGCTGACGGAGGGCAGCACCCAGCTCGACGACGGTGCCCACCAGCTCTCCGACGGTCTCCGGCAGGCCCGTGGCGGCGGGGAGCAGCTCGCCGACGGTCTCGGACAACTCGACGGCGGTGTCGACATGCTCGGCGACGGTGCCCGCCAGGTGAGCGGTGGCGTCGACGAGGTGGTCGACCGGCTCTCCGGTTTCGGGGAGATGCAGGGCGACGTCACCGCGCAACTCGCAGCTGTCGCCGACACGCTCGGTGCATCTGCAGATCCGGTCTCGCAGGGCGCGGCCGGCCGACTGCGCGGGCTCGTCGAGACCCTCGACACGCAGGGCCTCGGACCGGACACCCTCGCCCAGCTCGGGCAGTTGCGCGACGGCGCACGGCAGCTCGCCTACGAACTCACCGATCCGAACGCGCAGTTCGTTGCGGGCATGGCGCAGGCCGCCGACGGCTCGCGACAGCTCCGCGACGGCCTCGTTCTCCTCGACGACGGTGGCCGAGCCCTGACGGACGGCACCGGACAGCTGGTCGACGGTGTGGGGCCGGTGGCCGACGTCGTCGGTGGCATCGCCGACAACGTCCGGTCGGCCACCGAAGCGCTGCCGCGCACCGCGCCGGCCGCTACGGACACGCAGGCTGCGGAGGTCACGGCGACCTCGGATCGTCAGTGGTGGCCGTTCGCGACGATCGCGGTCGGCACGCTGCTGCTCGTCGCGGCGATGGTCGTCCCGCTCGTCGCCGGGCGTCCGCTCGCCGTCGCCCCCGCGCAGCCGACCCGGTAACCACCCGAAGGCTCGACGACCTCAGGCAGCGGCGTCGAGGTGGCCGCTCAGGCGCTGACGGAGCTGCGCGCGCGGCACGTGCGCTTCCACGAGGGCGCCGGTCGCCGGATCGTCGCTGCGCAGCAGTCCGAGCAGGATGTGTTCGGGACGGATGACCCGTTCGCGGCGTGCGATGGCCTCCCGCAGCGCGAGTTCGAGCGACTTCTTCGCCGCCCGGTCGAACGGGATGTGACCGAGCCGGTTCGCGACGCCCCGCCGATCGGCGTTCTTCCCGTCGAGCACCCCCTTGCCGAAGGCCGCTTCGAGACGGCTCCGGACCTCGTCGAGATCGATCCCGATCGCTTCGAGCGCCGCGGCGTCCTCGTCACCGAGCGGGGCGTCGGCGGTGCGGGCGGCCCGGTCGGAGCGGAGCCCGTCGACCGTGAGACCTTCCTCCGCGAGCAGGACCCGCAGCGGTTCGTCCGCAGCGACAGCGGCCCCGATGAGCAGGTGCGACGCCTCGATCCGGGGATCGCACACCCGGATCGCCTCCTGTTGCGCTGCGACAACGGCGGATCTGGCACCGTCGGCGAATCGTTCGAACATGTCGATCACCTGCGCTTCCGATTGTGCTTCTGATGGACCGCCTGGCGGCTGACACCGAGCTCGTCGGCGATGGCCTGCCAGGACCAACCTCGCTCACGGGCATTCGTGACCTGGACCTCCTCGAGCCGTTCCAGCAGCCGGCGCAGGGCACGCACGGCGCGCAGGCCCACTGCGGGATCGGAGCTCGCGGCGGCAGCGGCGAGGGTGGTGGCTTCACTCATGTTGTCAATATAGGTTGACACCGAGGGCGCGTCAACGACGATTGACAGAAACGGAATCTGCGCAGGTGGTGAAGGCTCTACCAGCACCAGCCGCCGGTGGTCGCGAACTTCTCCAGCACCGCGAGCGGCCCTGCGAGGTCCATCTCCTCGGCAGCGACCCACTCGTCGGAGAAATAAGTGTCGGCGTAGCGCTCGCCGCCGTCGCACAGCAACGTCACGACGCTGCCCTCGCGGCCCTCCGCGAGCATCTCGGCGATCAGGCCGAAGGCTCCCCAGAGGTTCGTGCCGGTCGAGCCGCCCACCCGACGTCCGAGCACGGTGCTCGCGTGCCGCATGGCGGCGATGGACGCCGCGTCGGGCACCCGCACCATCCGGTCGACGACCTCGGGCACGAAGGACGGCTCGACGCGCGGACGTCCGATCCCCTCGATACGCGAGGGCATGCCGGTCGTGTAGTCGGCCGATCCCGTCTCGAACCCGCCGAAGAACGCCGAGTTCTCCGGGTCGACGACCGCCAGCCGTGTCCGGTGACGGCGATAGCGGATGTAGCGGCCGAGGGTCGCGCTCGTGCCGCCGGTTCCGGCGCCGACGACGATCCACTCCGGCACGGGATGACGCTCGAGACGCATCTGCGAGTAGATGCTCTCGGCGATGTTGTTGTTGCCCCGCCAGTCGGTGACCCGCTCGGCGTTCGTGAACTGGTCCATGAAGCAGCCCCCGAGCTCGTCGGCGAGCCGCTGAGCCTCGGTGTAGATCTCGGGCGGGCGGTCGATGTAGTGGCACCGGCCGCCCTGCGCCTCGATGAGCGCGACCTTCGCCGGTGAGGTGCGGCGCGGTACGACGGCGACGAAGTCGAGGCCGAGGAGTCGCGCGAAGTACGCCTCACTGACCGCGGTGGACCCGGACGACGCCTCGATGATCGGGGTCCCTTCACGGATCCAGCCGTTGCACAGGGCGTAGAGGAACAACGAGCGCGCGAGACGGTGCTTGAGGCTGCCCGTGATGTGCGTCGACTCGTCCTTCAAGTACAGGTCGATGCCCCAGTCCGCGGGGAGGGGGTAGCGGAGCAGGTGGGTGTCGGCGCTGCGCTGGGCGTCGGCCTCGATGAGCCGGACCGCGTTGTCGACCCAGTCCCGGGGTGCGCTGCGGTCGACGACCGCACCGGTCGCCGTCACCGCCCGTTCTCGCCGCGCATGCGCTTCTCGAGGTCCGCGCGTTCGGTGCGCCGACGCTCATCGACCGCGGCGATGCCCACGTTGACGCGACGCCGAAGCGACGCGAAGAGCACGAGCGAGACGGGCAGGGCGATGAGCACGGCGAACAGGGCCGCGACGAGGAGGGGGATTTCCACCCCGAATGCCCGCGGAACGTAGAGAATGAGCAGAGTGAGCACGACCACGAGGGCGAGTCGGGCCACCGAGTACAACGCGACGTCCCGGATCAGAGACCCGGCCCCCGCCTGACCGTCGGCGGCCGTGGCGCCCTCACTGTGAGGGTGTGGAGTGCGCTGGGAGGGGGTATCCGAGGGTTCGTTCCGGCGTTCGTCGTTCACCACTCCAGGTTAACCGGCCGCCCGGGCGACGAGCTCCGCGTCGATTTCCGTAAGTCGGACATCCGTCCGTTTTGTCTATTACTTCCGCTTTACCAACCGTAGACCGTTCGAGCAACCAGGGGTATCGGTGCCACCATGGGCTTGGACATCCCGATCGAACAACTCGATCGCGTCGAACAACACGATCACGACAACCGGGAGGACATTCGCAATGAGCGCACCCACTTTCAACGGCGCGAAGGAATCCCTGCTGACCCCGGGCCAGGTGGCGGCACTGTTCCATGTGGATCCCAAGACCGTCACCCGGTGGGCCCACGCCGGCCGATTGGGCTCGCTGCGGACCCCCGGTGGCCATCGCCGCTTCCGTGAGTCCGAGGTCCTGGCGCTTCTCCGCTCCCTCACGACCGAAGCGACACGCTGATCCGAGACAGCAGAATCCGCACCTCCGGCGTACACCTGCCGGATCTCGGCCGACCACCCGCGGAACCCACGTGCCGGACCGGGTTCCTCCCACCTAGAATGTGGACGAACCGGTCTGCGGTCGCCGCGGCCCGGAGGTGCACGGCGAGGGCACGTCCTCGTCCGGCACCACCACGGTCAGGAGGTGCAACGTGCTCTATCTGTTGGCACTCATCGGTGCGGTGACACTCGCCGTCCTGCTGTGGAAGGCGTACGGTCCCACATCTCGTCCGCCGTCCCGCGTGATGGGGCCTGACGACGATCCCGACTTCCTGTGGAAGGTCGATCGCGAGGTGCACCGCCGCCGGAGTGGCGACGGCACCGGCGAGTCCGATCAGGAGCGGGGCGACTGACCGTTCGCGTTACGCCGAGCGGTCTGTCACCGCGCGGCGAAACCGTCGGTGATATCCGCGGCGAGTCCGAGCAGGGCGCGCCGCGTACCCGACTGCAACCGGTCCAGGTCGATCTCCGCCCCTTCTTCGAGGTGGGGATCGAAGGGCAGGACGTGGACCGCGCGGCACCGCTGTTCGAAGTGTCGCACCACGAGGTCGAGGTCGACCTTGCCCGACCTCGGCCGCACCGCGTTGACGACGGCCACCGACCGCTCGACGAGTTCGCGATAGCCGTGCGCGTCGAGCCAGTCGAGCGTGGCCGACGCGCTGCGGGCGCCGTCCACCGAACCGGAACTGATGACGACCAGCGTGTCGGCGTTCTCGAGGATCGCGGTCATAGCGGAGTGCATGAGCCCGGTCCCGCAATCCGTGAGCACGATGCTGTAGAACCGCTCGAGAAGACCCAACGTCCGTTCGTAGTCGTCGGCGCTGAAGGCCTCCGAGACCGCCGGATCGGTGTCCGAGGCGAGCACCTCGAGACGATGCGTGTTCTGCGAGGTGTAGGCGCGCACGTCCGCATACGTCTCGAGCAGCGACTGATCGCGCAGCAGCGTGCGCACCGTGGCCGGCGTCTGTTCGGCCACCTTCTGACTCAACGTCCCGCGGTCCGGATTCGCATCGACCGCGACGATCCGATCGCCACGCAGCTCCGCGAAGGTCGAACCGAGCGTGACCGTGGTGGTCGTCTTGCCCACCCCGCCCTTGAGACTCAGCAGGGCGATCCGATGGCAGCCGTGCAGCGGTGCACGCACCCGCTCGGCCGATTCCTCCTTGCGTTGCTGCCGGGAACTCTCCCCCACGTGCACGCGACCACCGGTCGCCCGGTAGACGACCCGCCGCCAGCCCCTCCGCGGCGGCGCGGCGACCGGACGTACAAGTAGCGACGAGTCCAGCGCCGTCGCGTCCAATGCGTGTCCGTCGAGCCCCGACGACCCGTTACCGGCCCCATTCACCGCGTTCTCCCCCCGTCGACTGTCACGGACGACGGCGCGACGATAGCAGCCTCAGTTGAGCCCGGCGTACGAGTGCAGGCCCGACACGACCATGTTGATGATGAACAGGTTGAACAGCACCGTGACGAAGCCGACGATGTTGATCCACGCTGCGCGGGTGTTCCGCCAGCCGGAGGTCGCACGCGCGTGCAGATAGGCGGCGTAGACGACCCACGAGATGAACGAGACCGTCTCCTTCGGGTCCCAGCCCCAGAAGCGTCCCCACGCCGCCTCGGCCCAGATTGCCCCGAGGATGATGCCGGCGCCGAACAGCGGGAAGCCGATGATCGTGGTGCGGTAGGCGAGCCGGTCGAGGGTCTGCGCGTCGGGCAGCCGCTCGGCGATCGCCGCGAACACACCGCTGCGCTCCTCGCCCTTCGGGAAGCGGATGCGCAGCAGGAACAGCACGCTCGCGACACCCGAGACGAGGAAGATGCCGCTGCCGACGCTGATGATCGTCACGTGGATCGGCAGCCAGAACGATCGGAGGGCCGGCACCACGGGAGCGGCGTCGGCATACAACACCGTCGCCGCGAGGAACATGAGGATCAATACGGGGACCACCAGGTACACCCACATGATCCGGTAGGCCGGCTTGCGGAGGACGATCAGCCCGAAGATCACCGCGGCGGTGCACGCCATCGAGACGAACTCGTACATGTTGCCGAGCGGGAACCGCTCGGTGGCCAGCCCACGCAGGACGATCGAGGCGAGCTGCAGGCCCGCGACCACGACGACGAGCGCGCGTCCCATGTTGCCGAGACGCTGCGACACGGTGCGCCTCGGCGTCTGGTCGATCCGTCCCGGCCCGGTCGCGCGCTCGGCGGGGGCCTGCTGCCTTCCGGCGGCCACGAGTTCGCGTTCCCGCTCCGCCACGACGTCGGCCCGGTGGGTCGCGTACTCGGCGATGAGCAGCAGCAGAGCCAGCACGAGCACCGCGAACGCCGATTCGAAGGCCCAGTCGCTGTACTGCGCGAGGGTGTCGTTCTCTGTCATCAGTTCTTCTTCTCCTGTGCCGCCGGGGCGGAGGGTGCATCGTCGCCGAGAAGGCGCTCGACCAGTCGGTCGAACTCGTCTCCCCATCCGGCCTGATCGGTTCGTGCGAGACCGCCGAGCTCTACTACGGTCCGTCGTTCGCCGTCGCTCACTGTACCGTCCGGGTACGCGCGTGCCCACACTCTGCGTCGTTTGACCAGCAGCGACACGAGCAGTCCGCCCATCATGAAGATCGCCGCGACCAGCACCCACTGCTGAGCCGGGTCGTGGGAGACCTGCAGGTTGACGAAGTCGGTGGCCTTGTCGAATCGCACCTCGGTGCCGTCGGCGAGCGTCACGCTCTCCCCCAGACGCAGGTTGACACGATCCTGCTTCACGAGGCGTCCCTGATTGATCAGTTCCTTGTTGAGCGAGAACAGCGACTGCGGGTTGCCGGTGTCGAGACCGGAGTCGCCCTTGTAGATGTCGATGGCGACAGCCGGGTCCGTCAGGGCGGGGAAGATCGATGTGAGCAGCGTGCCGTGGAACGAGGCCGTCGGCGCGAACAGTCCCTCGATCGCGATCTGGTTCTTCCGGCGCTCGTCGGCGTCGGGGTACATGCCACCGGGCGGGTCGAAGCGCATGGCGCCGCTGCTGAGGAAGGTCGTCGCGTCGTCGGGCGCCCACTGCATCGTTTCGGTGCGGGTCTCGCCGTTCGGCCAGGTGACCGTGAAGGTCGGGGCGTAACCGTGACCCTGTAGGTACACGCGGTCGCTGCCGACCCGCAGCGGATGGTTGACCTTCAATTGCGCGTCGCGCCAGGTGTTCGTGACGAGGTCGTCGCCGTACTGGTACTCGATGTCGGAGGTGAACATCTCGGCCTGGCCGTTGTCGAGATAGTCGGCGACGAAGGTGTTCACCCGCACGCACATGGGGTTCAGACCGGTGCCGTCGAGCGTGCTGCCGGCGCGGAACGAGTCGAAGGAGGCGGGCGAGGTGGTGCAGAACTCCTCGCCGTTCGCGACGAGGATGCGCTGCCCCTCGTAACCGAAGAGCTTGCCGGCGGCGACCGCGACGAGCAGCCCGACGAGGGAGATGTGGAAGACCAGGTTGCCGGCCTCGCGCAGATAACCCTTCTCGGCGGACAGGGTCACCTCGCCGTCACGCCCGCGGGCACCGCCCTCGCGGCGCACGACCTTCCAACCGCGCAGCTCTTTCTGGATCCGGTCGAGGGCGTCGGCGGGGGCCTCGGCCACCATCGTCTGTGTGTGGTGCGGCAGGCGCTGCAGGTTGCGCGGCGCGGCGACCGGCGGGGTGCGCAGGGCGTGGAAGTGCTCGACGCAGCGCGGCAGGATGCAGCCGACCAGCGAGACGAACAGCAGCACGTAGACGGCGGTGAACCAGAAGCTTCCGAAGACGTCGAACAGCTCGAAGCGGTCCATGATCGGTCCGAGCGTCGGCCGGGCCGCGATGTACTCGTCGACCTTCTGGGTGTTGAGGCTGCGCTGCGGCAGGAGTGCGCCCGGGATCGCGGCGAGCGCGAGCAGGAACAGCAGGACCAGCGCGGTCCGCATCGACGTCAGGCCGCGCCAGGTGTTCCGCACGAAGGCCGTGGCACGTCCGAACGCGGCCTGTCGCGGCGGAGGCGACGGCTGCGGTGCGGGGGTCGGGGTGTGTGTCGCGGTCATACGGGCAGAGTCACTTCCGAGATGAACGAGTCACGGACCCAGGACACGAACAGGTCCCACGCACCGGTGACGAGAGCGATGCCGACGGCCATGAGCATCAGGCCACCGACGATTTGCACGGTCCGCGCGTGGGTGCGCAGCCAGCCCACCCCGCGCAGCGCCCGCGCCGAACCGAGCGCGAGCACGACGAACGGCAACCCGAGGCCGAGGCAGTAGGCGACGATCAGCGTCACCCCGCGTGCCGCGGTGGTGCCCTCGGTGCCCGCCGCAAGCGAGATGACGCCGGCGAGGGTGGGACCGAGGCACGGGGTCCACCCGAGCGCGAACACCGCGCCGAGCAGCGGGGCTCCCGCAAGGTTCGAGATGCGCCGGGGCGCCGGACGCGTGTCGCGCTGCAAGACTGGGATGAGACCGATGAAGACCAGACCCATCACGATGGTGACGACACCACCGATCCGCATGAGCAGTTCGCGGTTGACGGCGAGCGCGGAGATCGCCCCGAACACCGAGGCCGTCGCGAGGACGAACACCACGGTGAATCCGAGGACGAACAGCCCGGCGGCACCGGCCACCCGGAGGCGGCCGTCGCTGCGGACGGTCGTGGTGCGGGCACCGGCCTGCTCGGCGGTGACGGCGGGGGCCTCGGCTCCCACCACTCCGGCGAGGTAGGACAGATAGCCGGGAACGAGCGGCACGACGCACGGCGATGCGAAGGAGACGAGACCGGCGAGCAGGCACGCGCCCATCGCCAACAGCAGCGGACCCGACAGGGCCGCGTTCTGGAAGGTCTCCCCGACACCCGACGCAAGGATCACTGTTACTGCTCCGAATCCGGTTCCGCCGCGACCCGTTCGACGACCGGTTGCAGGTCCTCGGCGAGCAGTTCGGTCAGGTAGACCGCAGCCACGCGGTGCTCACGGTCGAGGACGACCGTCGTCGGCACGACCGAGGTCGGGTAGTTGCGGCCGAGGGCGAGCAGCGACCGCATCGGCGGGTCGTAGATCGACGGGTAGCCGATCCGCTGGTCGGTGACGAAGTCCTGGGCCTTGTCGCGCTGATTGTCGCGGACGTTGATGCCGAGGAACTGCACCCCGAGATCTTTGGTGGCCTCGTAGACCTCCTCGAGATCGTCGGCTTCGCTGCGGCACGGCGCGCACCACTGGCCCCACACGTTGAGCACGACGACCTGGCCCTCGTAGTCGTCGAGGGAGATGGTCTCGCCCTCGTTCATGAGGTCCTCGCCGGTGAGCTCACCGAGGGTGCCCCGGTCGGCCGGGGGGTCGTAGAAGATGCGGGTCTGCCCGCCGGGCGAGACGAAGTCGAACGTTCCCCCGGTGGCGACGGCGTCGTCCCCGGTGGCGCAGGAGGTGAGAAGGACGGCACCGCAGATCGCGGCGACCGTCGCCCGGAACACCTTTCTCATGCGCCGTGGACGTTCGGGTCGGAGGCGCCGGCCGGCTCGGAGTAGACCAGGTCGACGAGGGTGTCACCCTCGTAGACCAGGGAGGTCAGCGAGGCGAGGCTGCACTGGCGGCGACGCGGGTCGTGCCACAGTCGCTCGCCCTCGAGAAAGCGGCGCAGCGTCCACACCGGGAGTTGGTGGCTCACGCACACCGCTTCCCGCCCCACCGCGGCCACGCGGGCCGCGTTGACGGCGGCGAGCATGCGGTGGGCGATCTGCAGGTAGGGCTCGCCCCAGGAAGGGGTGAACGGATCGCGCAGCTTCCACCAGTGGCGCGGGCGGCTGAGCGCACCGTCGCCGACCGAGACCTTCAAGCCCTCGAAGTCGTTGGCCGCCTCGATGAGGTTCTCGTCGGTGCGGATCTGCAGTCCGTGCTTCTCCGCGATCGGGGCGGCGGTCTGCTGGGCCCGTTCGAGCGGGGACGCGACCACGTGTGCGATGTCGTGGTCGGCGAGCGACGCCGCGACCGCACGTGCCTGGGCCTCACCGGTCACCGACAGCTTGAAGCCGGACAGGCGGCCGTAGAGGATTCCGGAGGGGTTGTGGACCTCTCCGTGGCGGAGCACGTGCACGATCGTGCGGGTCTCGGACGGGGCGGCGTCGGTCACGTCGATGTTCCTCGAGGGGTGTGGGAGGGGCGGATCGGGCTGGGCAGGCAGGAGAGCGGTGCTACGGCGCGGTCGCCGCGGCGGCCGCGCGCGCGGCGTGCGGCAGCGCGTCGGCGACCCGCGAGAACGCGTCGTCGTCGAGCGCGGACGAGACGAACCACGTCTCGAAGGCACTCGGGGGTGCATAGACGCCGCGTTCGAGCAGCGCGTGGAAGAAGGCCGGGAAGCGCCAGGTCTGCGCGGCCTTGGCCTGCTCGTAGTTCGTCACCGGCTCATCGGTGAAGAAGACGCTCAGCAGCGTGCCGGCATTCTGGACGCGGTGCGGCACCCCTTCGGCGGCGAGTGCCTCCCCCAGCAGACGCCCGAGGGTCTCGGAGTTGCGGTCCAGGGTGGCGTAGACCTCGGCGTCGGCGGCACGCAGGCTCGCGAGGCCGGCGGCCACGGCGACGGGATTACCGGACAGGGTGCCGGCCTGGTAGACCGGTCCGCTCGGGGCGAGATGGGCCATGACGTCGGCGCGGCCACCGAAGGCCGCGGCGGGCAGACCTCCGCTCATGACCTTGCCGAAGGTCATCAGGTCGCCGGAGACACCGTCGATGCCGTGCCAGCCGGTCGGGCTCGCGCGGAAGCCGGTCATCACCTCGTCCATGATCAGCAGCGCGCCGTGCTCACGGGTGAGCTCGCGCAGGCCCTCGTTGAAGCCGGACACCGGCGGGACGGTGCCCATGTTGCCGGCGGCGGCCTCGGTGATGACCGCGGCGATCTCACCGGGGTTCGCCTCGAAGGCGGCGCGCACGGCGGCGAGGTCGTTGTAGGGGACGACGATGGTGTCGCCCGCCTGGGCGCCCGTGACGCCGGGCGAGGTGGGCAGACCGAAGGTGGCGAGGCCGGAACCGGCGTCGGCGAGCAGCGCGTCGACGTGACCGTGATAACAACCCGCGAACTTCACGATCTTCGACCGTCCGGTGAATCCGCGCGCGAGACGGACGGCGCTCATCGTCGCCTCGGTGCCGGAGTTGACGAGCCGGACCTGCTCGACGGGTGCGATGCGGGCGACGATCTCCTCGGCGAGTTCGACCTCACCCTCGGTGGGGGCACCGAACGACAGACCCGCCGGCGCGGTGGATCGGACGGCCTCGACGACCGCCGGATGCGCGTGCCCGAGAATCATCGGGCCCCAAGAACACACCAGGTCGACGTAGGTTTTTCCGTCGACGTCGGTGAGCAGCGGACCCGATCCCGATGCGAAGAAAGGAGGATTGCCGCCGACCGATCCGAACGCGCGGACCGGAGAGTTGACGCCCCCCGGTGTCACCTTCGATGCCCGGTGGAAGAGTGCGGCGGATCGAGTGTCGCGGGTGGACGAAGCATCGGGGGTCGCAGTCACGACTTCCAGTGTCCGTAGTTTCGCGGGATTTGCCAAAAACAGTGGTCCTCAAACCTCATGTGTTTTTTCTCCCTTACCAGGAAAAAGGGACACCATGAGTGACTTGTCGCACCTATCGTCTGAGGCATGCCGACGACAGCCGAACACCTGCGCATCGCACTCGACGGTGCGTGGCACGAAGCACGCGAACGCGCACGCAAGGATCTCGCGCACGAGAAGTTCGCACCGCACTACACCCCCGAGACCGACAAGGCGCGCGCCATCACGCTCGAGCAGATGCGCATCCTCGCCGAACACGGCTATGCCGCGGCGGGTTTCTCCGTCGAGTCCGGCGGCACGGGCGACGCGGGCGGCGCGGTCGCATCCATCGAGATGCTCGCGATGTCCGACCTGTCGCTGATGGTCAAGGCGGGCGTGCAGTGGGGCCTGTTCGGCGGTGCCATCGAGAACCTCGGCACCGAGCGGCACCACGAGAAGTACGTCAAGCAGCTCATCGACCTCGACGTGCTCGGCTGCTTCGCGATGACCGAGACGGGCCACGGCAGCGACGTACAGTCGCTCGAGACCACGGCGACCTACGATCCGGACACCCAGGAGTTCGTGATCCACTCCCCCACCCCGTCGTCCCGCAAGGACTACATCGGTGGCGCGGCGCAACACGCCCGGTTCGCGGCCGTCTTCGCGCAGCTCGTCACGCAGGGTGAGACGCACGGTGTGCACTGTTTCGTCGTCCCGATCCGCGACGAGGACGGCAACGACCTGCCGGGTGTGACGACCTCCGACTGCGGTTACAAGGGCGGCCTGCCGGGTGTCGACAACGGCCGCATCGTCTTCGACCAGGTGCGCATCCCCCGGGAGAACCTGCTCAACAAGTACGCGGACGTCGAACCGGACGGCACCTACGCCTCGGACATCGACAACCCGAGCCGACGGTTCTTCACGATGCTCGGCACGCTGGTCCGCGGGCGCATCACCGTCGGCGGCTCGGCGGGTGCGGCGGCGCGGGTCGCGCTGAGCATCGCCACCCGCTACGCCGAGAAGCGTCGCCAGTTCGACGCCCCCGGGCGCGACGGCGAGGTGCCGATCATGGACTATCTCGTCCACCAGCGGCGCCTGCTCCCGCTGATCGCCCGCTCGTACGCGCTCGGCTTCGCCCAGAACGAGCTGCTCACGACGATGCACCGGCTGCAGTCGACGTCGTTGCAGGAACTCGACGCGCAGGAACAGCGCGAACTCGAGGGTCGCGCGGCCGGCCTCAAGGCCGCCAACACCTGGCACGCGTCGCGGGCGATACAGGAGTGCCGCGAGGCGTGCGGTGGTGCCGGCTACATGGCCGAGAACCGGCTGACGGCGCTGCGCGCGGACGTGGACGTGTTCACGACCTTCGAGGGCGACAACCACGTCCTGACCCAGCTGGTCGCGAAGGAACTGCTCACGGCCTACGCCGACGAGGTGCAGGGCATGAGCCCTGTGGAGTGGATGCGGTTCGCCGCCACCACGATCTCCGACATCGTCAAGAAGCGCACCGCGGCGCAGCAGATCATCCAGACGATCGTCGACACCCGCCAGGACAACGAGGAGGACGGCAGCCTCTTCAACCGCGGTACGCAGGTGACGATGTTCGAGGACCGCGAGCAGTACCTGCTGTCGACTGCGGCCCGGCGCCTGCAGGGCGCGATGAAGCGTGAGGACAACCCGTTCGACGCCTTCAACTTCGTGCAGGACCACGTTCTGCACGCCGCCCGCGCGCACATCGACCGGGTCGTGCTCGAGGCGTTCGTCGCCGCGATCGAGGACTGCAAGGACGAGACCGCCCGCGACCTGCTGTCGGAGCTGTGCGATCTCTACGCGCTGACGATCATCGACGAGGACAAGGCGTGGTTCATGGAGCACCGCCTGCTGTCGGTCGAACGCGCCAAGGCCGTCACACGCGGGATCAACGAGCGGTGCCGCAGCCTGCGTCCGCACGCGTTGACGCTCGTGGACGGGTTGGGTGTGCCCGACTACCTGCTCGGCTCGGCCATGCTCGACCGTGAGGGAGCGGTCGTCCCACCTCAGGACGTCGCAGTCTGACCGGGTTCGCCGACGAGCTCGCCGAGCCGTGCTCGCAGCTCGTCGGCGTCCTTCGCCCACGCCCGCACGAACGTTCCTCCGATGAGCCGCAGTCCGACAGGCTTGCGGCCGCGCGGCACATCCGCCAGTTCGCCGAGGCTCCGGGCGGTCTCCCAGCGTTCCGGATCGCGCCGGTCGTCCGGTGGCGGCGGCAGCACCGCCTCGATCTCGGCGACCGGCAGTTCCTCGGTGCCCTGCCGCAGGACCGTGGAGGTGAGCTCGACGCTGACGTGCCGACGAGCAGCCACGACCATCACGTAGGAAAAGCCGGCGAGCACGATCGCGATGATCGGCAGCGCGACCCAGTGCACGACGGGGCCGGTGAACAGTTCGACGACGAGGGCCACGACGCAGACCAGCGGGCCGATGGCGACCGTGCGCCAGCGCGCTCCGGGTTCGTGGAACAGCGGCCCGGCCGGGTCGGTGCCCATCGGATCAGGGGTTGCCGGATCAGGGGTTGCCGGATCAGGGGTCGCCGGATCGGGGGCCGTCGGGTCGGTCAAGCGGCGAACGCGCCGGGGATCACCAGCAGCACGGTGGTCACCAGGCCGAGGAGGGCGATGAGAGCGATCAACACCAATTCGCGACGGCGCCCATAGGGCCGCGGTTCCACCTGCATGACGTCCTTTTCGCTCGACGGAAAGGGCCGTGCGGCCCACATGGTGAGCCCACCGTACTCTTCGGTCGCGCCGGACGAAACCGAGTGGTACGTCTATTCTTCCGGCAGTCGCAGGAAGAAGCGGTTGGCATCCCGCCGGTGCATCAGCACGATCGCTCCGACGGTCGCGACGGCTTGCAGAATGCCCACCACACCGAGTATCCAGCCCGCGCCGCCCTCCCCGACGCCCACACCGAAGACGGTGGGCAGGGTCGACAGCGACATGAACACCCCGAGCAGGGTCAGCAACATCCGGGCCCAGTTCTTGGCCTTCAACAGCTGCCTGACTACCAGATACAGCACTCCGACGATCACCAGGCCGATGCCGGCGGTCAGCGCGACCAGCAGCGGGACCGCCGACTCGAGCTGCTCCGTGGTGACGCCCTCGATGGCCTGCTCGGCGGCCATCGTGGTCATGAGGTCGAGCAGTTCCTCGCGTCGACTCAGCAGATCGGCGAGACTTGCCGCCAAACTCACGACGGCGAGAGCGAGTACCCCGCACCACAATTGGTGGGCCGTCGTGACGTCTCCGGGAACGGGACGATTCGCCGCGGGGCCGGGCCCGACAGGAGGTGCGGGGAAGCTCATGACAGGCGACCCGCGACCTCGGCGGCCCAGTAGGTGAGGACGACGTCCGCACCGGCCCGCCGGATGCCGACCAGCGATTCGAGGATCGCCGCATCGCGATCGATCCAGCCCTTCTGCGCGGCCGCGGTGATCATCGAGTACTCCCCCGAGATCTGGTAGGCGGCCACCGGGACGGGCGAGCGGTCGGCGACCTCGCGCAGCACGTCGAGATACGACATCGCCGGCTTGACCATCACCATGTCGGCGCCCTCGGCGAGGTCGAGGTCCACCTCGTGCAGCGACTCGCGACGGTTCGCCGGATCCTGCTGGTAGGTGCGGCGATCTCCCTCGAGGGACGAGCCGACGGCGTCGCGGAAGGGACCGTAGAACGCCGAGGCGTATTTCGCGGAGTAGGCGAGCTGACCGACCTCGGTGTGCCCGGCCTCGTCCAGCGCGGACCGGATGAAACCGATCTGGCCGTCCATCATGCCGCTCGGGCCGAGCAGGTGCGCCCCGGCCTCGGCCTGCGCGACGGCCATCTCGGCGTAACGCTCGAGGGTCGCGTCGTTGTCGACGACGCCGGTGTCGGTGAGCACACCGCAGTGGCCGTGATCGGTGAACTCGTCGAGGCAGGTGTCGGCCATGATCACCGTGGAGTCGCCGAGTTCGCTGCGCAGCGACCGCAGCGCGCGGTTGAGCACACCGCCGGGATCGCTCGCCGCGGAACCACGGGCGTCCTTGTCCTCGGGGCTGGGCACACCGAAGAGCATCAGGCCGCCGACACCGGCGGACACGGCCGCGGCCGCGGCCTTGCGCAGCGAATCGGCGGTGTGCTGGTACACCCCGGGCATCGACGCGATCTCGCGCGGCTCGTCGAGGCCGTCGGCCACGAACATCGGGAGCACGAGGTGGCGGGGTTCGAGGGAGGTTTCTGCCACGAGCCGTCGGATGGCGGGTGTGCTGCGCAGCCGGCGGGGACGGATGTCGGGAAACATGGGGAGAACACCTTCCATACGGGTCGTGCGCGGCCCCGGTAGTGGCGACTACCGGGACCGCGCACGGATCATCGGATCACCAGAGATCAGCGGCGGGCGCGGGACTTCTTCCGCGGCGGAGGCAGTGCGCCTTCCGCCCGGAGCCGGGCCGCGTGCTCGGCGAGCGCGTCGACCAGGGGCCCGATCTGCGCGGTCTCGGGCTGCACGTCCACCCGCAGGCCGAACTCGATCGCCGTCTCGGCCGTCTTCGGGCCGATACACGCGACGATCGTGCGGGCGTGCGGCTTGCCGGCGATACCCACGAGATTACGGACCGTCGACGACGAGGTGAAGCACACCGCGTCGAAACCACCGGTCTTGATCATCTCGCGGGTCGCGGCCGGCGGCGGAGCGGCACGCACGGTGCGGTAGGCGGTGACGTCGTCGATCTCCCAGCCGCGCTCGCGCAGACCCTCGGCGAGGGTCTCGGTGGCGATGTCGGCGCGCGGCAGCAGCACCCGGTTGACCGGATCGAAGACGTCGTCGTACGGGGCGAACTCGGCGAGCAGGCCGAGGCTGGACTGTTCGCCGCTGGGCACGAGCTCGGGGATGATGCCGACCGAGCGCACCTTCGCAGCGGTGGCCTCACCGACGCACGCGATCTTGACGCCGGAGAACGCGCGCGCGTCGAGACCGAACGCCTCGAACTTCTCCCATACCGCACGCACCGCGTTGGTGGAAGTGAACACCACCCACTGGTAGCGACCGTCGACCAGGCCCTTGACCGCGCGTTCCATCTGCGCGGGACTGCGCGGCGGCTCGACCGCGATGGTCGGCACCTCCATCGGGATCGCGCCGTGCGTGACGAGCCGCTCGCTCATCTCGCCGGCCTGATCCTTGGTGCGGGGCACGAGCACGGTCCAGCCGTACAGGGCGCGCGACTCCCACCACGACATCTTGTTGCGGTGCGAGACGACCTTGCCGACGGTGACGACGAGCGGTCCGACGAGCTCGGAACCCGCGTCGTTCAGGGTCGCGAGGGTGGCCTCGACGGTGCGCTGCTGACGGGTGGTGCCGCGCACGGTGATCGCGGCGGGGGTCTGCGGCGCCAGGCCGTGTTCGACCAGCGCGCTGGCGGTCTCGGCGAGGTGGCCGGAGGTCGCATGGAGGACGAGGGGGCCGGGGGCGGCGGCGAGCGCGGCCCAGTCGACCTCTCCGCGCACGTCGACCTCGGTGTGGCACGAGCCGAGCGCCATACCGGCGTAGCTCGGCACGGACGATCCGGCGGGCAGGCCCGGAAGCACCTCGAAGACCACCTGGGTGCGGGCGACGGCGTTGACCTCGGCGATCACCGAGTCGGTGGTGAGCGGGTCGCCCGCGACGAGGCGCACCACGTCGCGACCGGCCTTCGCCTCGGCGACGAGCGTCTTGGCGACCTCGGCGGGCTCGCCGAGCGCGGGACGGACCTCGGCGACGGGCTCACCGGTCTCCGGGTCGGTGCCGTGGTCGACACCGACGAGGGCCACGACACCCTTGTCGACATCGGGGTCGGTGAAGGCGATCGTGGCGCCCGCCAGCACGTCACGCGCGCGCACGGTGAGCAGCGCAGGATCGCCCGGGCCCGATCCCACGAACAGGATGCGCCCGGGGTTGTGCTTACGGACTCGGCTCATCGGTCATTCTCCAGTGCGGTCAAATCAGCGGTAAGGGCAAATCGGGTGACGGTGACGGCTGTGTCAATCATCGGCAGGTCTCGTCTCGGGGAGGACCCCGTGCTCGACCATGAGCTCGCGCGCACCGAGGTCGAGCAGTTCGCGGGCGACACGGCGACCGAGTTCCTCGGCCTTCTCCGGCGCCCCCACCGCGCTCGCTCGCAGCACATCCGATCCGTCCATGGCGGCGGCGCATCCGCGCACCGACAGTTCCTCGATCACCCGGCCGTCGTCGTCGAGCGATTCGACGACCTCGGCGATCGCCCCCACCGGTGCGGTGCATCCGGCTTCGAGTTCGGCGAGCAGCGAGCGCTCCGCGACGACTGCGGCGCGGCTCGGCGCATGGTCGAGTCCGGCGAGCAGCTCGATCATCTCGGGATCGTCCGACCGGCACTCCACGGCGAGCGCACCCTGCGACGGCGCGGGCAGCATCTGCACCGATTCGAGGGACTCGGTGACCCGGTCCAGGCGTCCGATCCGCGACAGTCCGGCACGCGCGATGACGATCGCGTCGAGTTCGCCGGAGTCGACCTTGCCGATGCGGGTGTCGATGTTGCCGCGCAGCGGTTCGATCTGCAGTCCCAGGCCGAGCGCAGCGAGTTGTGCCCGCCGGCGCGGCGCCGAGGTACCGACCTTGGAGCCGGGCGGCAGCTCGCCGAGGACGAGTCCGTCACGGGCGACGAGCGCGTCGCGCGGGTCCTCCCGCTCGGGGACGGCCGCGACGACGAGGCGCGGATCCTGGAAGGTCGGCAGGTCCTTGTAGGAGTGCACGGCGACGTCGACCTCACCTGCGAGCAGCGCCTCGCGCAGCTCGGCGGTGAACACGCCGACGCCGATGCGCTGCACCGGGCCGGGCGTCACATCGCCCTTGGTGGTGATGATGACGAGCTCTGCCGGGCGACCGGCGGCAATCAGTGCGTCGCGCACGGTACCGGCCTGGGTCGTGGCGAGCACGCTGCCGCGGGTACCGATCCGCAGGGGACGATCCTGCCGAGCAACATCGTCGCGGGAAACCGATGCGGCTTCGGTGCTCATGCGGTGCCGTCCTTTCGTGAGGCCTGGAGTTCGGTGGTGACAGCGGGGTCGAGTGCGGCGGACAGATCCCCCGAGAGGGTGGGATCGGTCAGCGAGTTCAGATCCTTGGTGGGTGTCGCGACCGCCTCGACCGAGCCCGGGCGCAGCTCGAACAGCTCGCGCAGGGCCTCGGCGTACTGGTCGCCTCCCGGCGTCGACGCGAGCTGCTTGACGCGCACCGTCGGTGCGTGGAGGAGCTTGTCGACGACCCGGCGCACGGTGCGGGCGACCTCGCCGCGCTGGCCGTCGTCGAGATCGGGCAGTCGCGATTCGAGGCGCATCAGTTCGCCCTCGACCACTTCGGCGGCGCGTTGACGCAGTGCCGTCACGGTGGGGGTGACCTCGGCGAGTCGCTGCGCGGTGAGGTACTGCGACAGCTCGGCGGCGACGATCGTGCGGGCGGCCTCCGCGTCGGTCGCGGCGGCGCCGGCCGACGGGTCGCGCTGCAGCGACTCCATGTCGAAGACCTGCACACCGGGAAGACCGGCCACGGCGGTGTCGACGTCGCGCGGCAGACCGAGATCGCAGATTGCGAGGGGGCGTTCGCCGCGGCCGGGCTGCGCGAGTGCGCGGTGCGCGTCGGCGAGCGTGACGACGGCGCCCACGGCTCCGGTGCAGGTGACGGCGACGTCGGCGCGGCTCAGTGCGGTCGCGAGTTCGTCGAATCCGACGACCTCGGCGTCGACACCGGCGGCCTGTGCGGTCTCGGCGAGTCGCTCGGCACGGTCGCGGGTGCGGTTGGCGACGACGATCGAGCCGACCTCGGCCCGGACGAGATGCGCGACGGCGAGACCACCCATGGCGCCGGCACCGATCACCGCGGCGGTGCGGCCCTTCAGGGCGCCTCCGAGGAAGTTCGAGGCCTTGTCGAGCGCGACCGACACGACGGATGCACCGGCGGCGTCGATGCCGGTCTCCGAGTGCACCCGCTTGCCGACGCGCAGCGCCTGCTGGGCGAGTTCGTGCAGGGTGCGGCCGGCGGCCTGCTGAGCGTCGGCGGCGGCGTAGGCGGTGCGGATCTGGCCGAGGATCTGCTGCTCCCCCACGACCATCGAGTCGAGCCCGCTGGCGACGGAGAACAGGTGTTCGGCAGCGGCCTCGCTGTAGCGGACGTAGGCGTGCTTGTGCAGTTCGGTGACGGGCAGACCCGAGTGCTCGGCGAGCAGTTCGCTGACCGCGGCGAGCGCGCCGTGGAAGGCGTCGACCACCGCGTAGATCTCCACCCGGTTGCAGGTGGAGACGATCATCGCTTCGGAGATCTTGTCCGACGCCAGCATCTTGTCGGTGAGCTTGGGGCGGTCGGTGTCCGTGACCGCCACCTTCTCGAGCACCGGGACCGGTGCGCTCCTATGCGATATCCCGACGAGGAGAACACTCACGGTGCGATCACCGATCCGTTTCTGGTCGCGGCCGAGCCCATCGGACCCGCCTTTCCTGTTGTGGTACGCCGA
This sequence comes from Rhodococcus sp. 2G, assembly GCF_001886355.1. Lineage (NCBI taxonomy): Bacteria > Bacillati > Actinomycetota > Actinomycetes > Mycobacteriales > Nocardiaceae > Rhodococcus > Rhodococcus sp. 2G. Next base: position 3,121,615 of record NZ_CP018063.1, read on the forward strand.
GCAGAGCTTCGGGTGGACACCCGCGGTATGCCGGCGGGGCGTACGTCGCCGGCAGCAGGACGAACGTCAGCGGTCGCGGCCCGGGGGGTCTCCCCGTTGCGGGTGCTGTTGAAGGACAGGACCTGCATCTCGACGGACAGATCGACGCGTCGGATCTCGACGTGGTCGGGGACATCGAGTTCGACGGGAGCGAAGCTCAGGATGCTGCGCACTCCTGCGAGCACGAGCCGATCGCACACCTGCTGTGCTGCCTCGTCGGGGGTGGCGACGACACCGATGGTCGCGCCGAGTTCATGGGCTCCGTTCTCGAGATCGTCGACGTGACGCACGACGAGATCGCCCACACGTGTGCCCACCACGTCGGGATCGGAATCGAAGAGTCCGGCCATCGTGAAACCGCGGCGGTCGAAGCCCGGATACCGGGCGAGGGCGCGGCCGAGGCTGCCAACTCCGACGAGCACGACGCGATGGCCCCGGTCGAGTCCGAGAGCTGCTTCGATGCGGGACTGGAGGCGCAGGACGTCGTAGCCGACGCCGCGCACTCCGTTGGGTCCGAGGAAGGACAGATCCTTGCGCAGTTTGGCCGAACCGACCCCGGCGGCGGCCGCGAGTTCCTCACTGGAGACGATGAGGGTGCCCGCTTCGGCGAACGCACCGAGGACCCGGAGGTAGGTCGCGAGACGCGTCACAGTAGCCTGTGGGATATCGCGGACCGGAGGAGTGGGAGTGGCACCCTCGCCGGACTCGGCGGTGCCGCGAGCGTCCTCGCCCTGCGGTGGGTGCAACTGCGTCACGGTACGTGGCTCCTCGTCCGGCCGGTGGATACACGCCTGGCCTCACGGTGATCCGGGAATTCGTTCACACCACGGTAACCGCTTGTGAAGCCATGCACAAAGTTGCTCGAAGCACCCCGAATGTGCTTCCCACCTGCTGTACGACGAGGACCTGCCGACTCACCGAGCGAGATCTGCGCGCAGTCGCGGCTCGTCGACCTCCCAGTAGCTGTGCTCGCGTCCGTCGAGCAGAACGACGGGCAGACGGTCCCCGAATTCGGCCCTCAGATCGGGATCGGTTGCGGCAGCGACATCCACGTCGATGCAGGTGACCTCGACGCCGAGCTCCTCCGCGAGCGCCTCGAGCTGCTCGCGCGCAGGACCGCACGCACCGCACCCGGCGCGCACGAGAAGGGTCAGGTGATGACGGCTCGCGGAGCCGCTCGTTGCCGATGACGATTGCTCACTCATGGCTCCACTGTGCGGCACGACCTGTCGAGATGAACGTCACACCCCGTCACGGGGGCGACGGCCTCCCGGTGAGGGGCGGTGTCGCGGGCTAGGCTTGGCGCGGGTCGCCCGTGCATGCGGTCGCCATATGTGCGGCGCCCGGAAGTGCAGGGGTCACACGGGGCCCGCCCGTTTCGACAGCCCCGCCCGTTACGACACCGGAGGTGCGAGTGCCAGGACGTTCGTTTCCCTACGGATGGGGCATGGGTGAGACGTGGGCGAGCATCATCCGTCCCGGACGTCGGCTCTTCTCTCGCAAGTTCGGACCCAGCGAGGAAGAGGTCCGCGCCAATCTCGCAGGTGAGGCGAGCGCCGATGCCGCCCTCGCGTTGCAGGAATCCCGCGTCGAACCCGAGCCCTCCCCCGATACCGCTCCCGTCTCGCGCGATCTGACCGCGGCGGCGTTCTTCGACGTCGACAACACGATGGTGCAGGGCGCGTCGATCATCCACTTCGCCCGCGGCCTCGTCGCCCGGAACTACTTCGACAAGTCCGACCTGTTCGAATTCGCCTGGCAGCAGGTCAAGTTCCGCCTGACGGGCAAGGAGAACATGAACGACGTCGCGTCCGGTCGCGACAAGGCGCTGTCGTTCGTGCAGGGCCGCTCCACGGAGGAACTGCGCCGGCTCGGCGAGGAGATCTACGACGACATCATCGCCGACAAGATCTGGCCGGGCACCCGCGCGCTCGCGCAGATGCACCTGGACGCGGGCCAGCAGGTGTGGCTCGTGACCGCGACGCCGGTCGAACTGGCCGACGTCATCGCCGAACGCCTCGGCCTGACCGGTGCGCTCGGCACCGTCGCCGAGTCGAAGGACGGCGTCTTCACGGGCCGTCTCGTCGGCGACATCCTGCACGGTCTCGGCAAGGCGCACGCGGTGCGGGCCCTCGCGATCCGTGAGGGTCTGAATCTCAAGCGCTGCACGGCTTATTCGGACAGCCACAACGACGTGCCGATGCTCTCGGTGGTCGGCACGGCCGTCGCGATCAATCCCGATCCGGATCTACGGCAGGTCGCTCGCACACGCGGGTGGGAGATCCGCGACTTCCGGACGGCGCGCAAGGCCGCGAAGGTCGGGGTGCCGACGGCGCTCGGTCTCGGTGCCGCGGGTGGTGCTGTCGCGGTCCTCGTGGGTCGCCGCCGCGACCGAGCGGCTTGATTTTCGAGGTGCTCAGCCGAGGAAGACGTTCCGCCGGCGCGTGAGCAGCTTGTAGAGGGTCTGCTGGATCGTCTCGCGCACGTGGTCGGTGACCTCGAACAACACCATCGGATCCTCCGCCGAGGCCTCGTCGTACACGTCGGTGACGATGGGTGTGCCGAACTCGATGTACCACTTCGACGGCAGCGGCACGATCCCGAGCGGGCCGAGCGCCGGGAACAGCGGGGTGATCGGGAAGTAGGGCAGGCCGAGCAGGCGCGCGAGCGAGGTGAGGTCGGCGATGTTCGGGTAGATCTCCTCGGAGCCGACGATCGAGCACGGCACGATGGGCGCCTGGGTGCGCAGGGCCGCCGACACGAAACCGCCGCGGCCGAACCGCTGCAGTTTGTAACGCTCCTTGAACGGCTTGCCGAGTCCCTTGTACCCCTCGGGGAAGACCGCGACCACCTGGTCCTGCCGGAGGAGTCGTTCGGCGTCGGGATGGCACGCGAGGGTGTGGCCGGCCTTGCGCGTCACCGTCCCCACCACGGGCATACCGAAGGCGAGATCGGCGGCGAGCATCCGCAGGTGACGATCCGCGTGGTCGTGCACGGCGACGGAGGTCATCAGTGCGTCGACGGGGAGCGTGCCGGCGTGGTTGGCGACGACGAGTGCGCTGCCCTCGGCGGGGATGTTCTCGACGCCGCGGACCTCGACGCGGAACCACTTGTCGAACAGGGGTCGCAGCACCGGCAGGACGACGTTCTCGGTGAAGTGCGGGTCGAAGCCGAAGTCGTCGACTTCGTAGTCGCCGGTCATCCGGCGGCGCACGAACTCGGCGGTGGCGGTGACCTGTTGTGCGAGCGTGCCGCGCAGGTCGTCGAGGAATCGATCGGTGCGGTTCACCTGCTCGGGGGTGGGCGGTGGCCCCATCGACGGATGGGGTGTGCGTGTGACCCGTTCGCCGGGACGGCGGTTGCCGGCGTGCAACGGGATGACCTTCGCGACCTCCGTCATCGCGTCTCCCTCGTCTCTCCGAGCACGGAGAGCGCCATCGACTCGGCCTTGTCCACCCATTCGGTCTTCACGATGCGGGTGAGGGCGAGGCCCCGGGCGAAATCGTCGAGCGCTTCTCTCGTGGTCCAGCGTGGTTCGAATCCGAACTCGTTGCGCATGCGCGTGGTGTCGAGTCCGCATCCGAAATGGAAATAGTCGAGTTCTTCTTTGGTGAAGGAGTTCATCACGGAGCCCATGAGTGCGTGCCCGACCGTGCGGAACAGCGCGTAGGGCATCGGCACGGTGACGCCACCGGCCCGGCGCACGGCCTGGGTCATCGTGACGATCCCCTCACCGGCGATGTTGTACGTCCCTGACGGTCCGGCGACGACCGCGTGTTCGAGCGCACCGAGTGCGTCCTCCTCGTGCAGCAATTGCAGTCGCGCGTCGCGGCCGAGCACGTTGGGGACGAGCGGGGAGGTGAGATAGCTCGACACCGAGCCGGGCAGCCGGTTTCCGACGGTGGGTGCGAACCGGAGGATGGTGGTCGCGATGTCGCTGCGCCGCCGGGCGACGCCGCGCAGATATCCCTCGACCTCTATCATGTCGCGGGCGAAGGCGCCCGTGGGCCGGCGGCGGGCGCTCATCTCCTCGGTGAACTTCGCGGGGTCCTTGGCACTCGATCCGTAGAGGACGGACGACGAGCGCAGCACGATCCTGCGCACCGAGGGTGCCTTCTGGCACACAGCGAACAGCTGCATCGCGCCGAGGACGTTCATGTCCTTCATCGCCGTGCGGCTCCCGGACTTCGGGGCCTTCGTGACGGCGGACGCGTGGACGACGGTGTCGACGTCCATGTTGCGGATGATCTTGCCGATGAGTGGGTTGCGGATGTCGGCGAGCACGAACTCGGCCCGCCCCATGCGCCGGAGCATGTCCTTCGACGGCGACTGGGTGTCGACGCCGATCACCCGCTCGATGTCGGGATTCTGGGCGAGCCTGGTGACGAGGAAACCACCCAGGAACCGACTTGCTCCGGTGACCAGCACGACTCGTGGACGTGCCACTTCGTGCCCCTGCGAAACCACTCGTGAAACCCCCTGCTGCACCACACGCGTCATCGGTCACATTCGCCCCGACGCGGTATGCCGTCCCACAATACGGCCACTTCGCCGCCATTGCACGACTCGTGGGTGAACTTTCGTGTACCGGGATGCACAGACGAACGATGCCCGCCACCATGGAAGGTGACGGGCATCGGATAGGCGCAGGGCTTACTTGCCGAGTTTACGACGCTGCACTCGGGTGCGGCGGAGCAGCTTGCGGTGCTTCTTCTTCGACATGCGCTTACGGCGCTTCTTGATCACAGATCCCATGTGGGCATCCCTCACGTTCCTTGTAGCGTTCCTGCGCACGCCGGTGACGTACGCCTGATGTATGTCGACGCTGGGCCTCGTGGCGACGAGTAACAGCGCCTCACGACACCGGCTGGCCGGTACGACGACAAGCAATCCTACCGGGGCGGCCCACCCGGCGTGAAACCGAGGTCCGTCCCGGAACGCGACTTCCCTCGCGTTCCCTCGCGCACCGGATCCGTTCGTCGTACCGTCGTCCCCGACGATGCGCCGATCGTCCCTGTCCGACCTCTATCCGACGTCGAAGTACGACGTCTCGAGGTAGTCGTGGACGGCCTTCGCATGCACGCGGAACGAGCGTCCCACACGCACTGCGGGTAGTTCGCCACTGTGCACCAGCCTGTACACGGTCATCTTCGACACCCGCATGAGAGCTGCCACTTCGGCAACCGTCAGGAACTGGGTACCGGCGAGAACCGACTGTCCGTCTTGAGGTTGACCCTTCGACGGCGTGTTTCCTGAAACCATTACACACCTCCGGCACGCCCGCGCCGCCGGCTTCCCCTCCGGCGGAACAGACACGCACGTGCTGATTCGAGCTTAGCGTGACGAATGGTTCCTGTGCGACGATGCAGCTGGGGAATTTCCGGCGGGCGGCTGTTCGTCGCCACGCTACGCCCTACGGTGACGTCTGTCAGCGTTCCGCAGTGACACCTGTCAGTGCCTCGGGTGGATGCCCTGTCAGGCCGTCCCGGAGAGCCCCTCGCGGGCCGCAGGCGACGGCTGATCCGATGCCGCCCCGAGTTGCGCGGAACGGCGCTTCGCAGCGTCGAGCGCCTCGTAGAAGGCCGTACGCAGGCCTCCACGCTCGAGTTCGCGGATCGCGGCCGCCGTGGTGCCACCCGGCGAGGTGACCGCGGCGCGCAGGTCGGCAGCGTTGTCCCCCGAGCGCGTGAGCATCGCGGCCGAGCCGGTCATCGTCTGCACCACCAGATCGGTGGCCACCGCCCGCGTCAGGCCGAGCGAGACACCGGCGTCGATCATCGCCTCCGCGACGAGGAAGAAATATGCGGGCCCGGACCCGGAAACCGCGGTGACCGCGTCGATCTGCGCCTCCGGGACCACCGAGACCGTTCCCACGCTCGCGAGGATCTCGCGGACCGTGTCGAGATGCTGCTGCTTGACGTACCGACCGGCGGACAGCACGCTCGCGCCCTCCCCGACGAGCATCGGGGTGTTCGGCATCACGCGCACGACGGGGAAGCCGGCCGGGAGCTTGGTCTCGTAGCGGACCGTCGGGATGCCCGCGGCAAGCGACACCAGGATCTGCTCGTCGTCGTTCCCGGCGTCGACCGCCGCGAGGGCGGTGACGACGACGTCCACGTCGTTGGGCTTGACGGCCACGACCACCACGTCGGCGCCTTCCGCGGCGTCGGAGGTGCTGTCGGTGACCCGGATCGAGTAGGCCCGGGACAATTCCTCACGCCGTTCCTCGAACTTCTCGGCGACCACGAGATCCTTGGTCGCGAAGCCGTTCTTCAGCAGACCCGAGATCAGCGCCTCGCCGATCCTGCCGCCACCGATCACTGCGATTCTCGTCATGGGGACAGCCTGCCACGACCGTCCGTGCGGCCTACACCACGGTCACCGCCTGTCGGGACCTACCGCGTTCGGGCGTATCAGCGCGGCATCATGGCCAGCTGACGCGATTGCACGACCACCTGGCCGGTCGAGTCGACGACGGTGTGGTCCTCCTCGAACCAGGTGCTGCCGAGCACGCTGCTCTCGGCGATGACCCGCAGCCATCCCGGAGCCGGAACCCGCCGCAGATAGGCGGTGAGTTGCACCGTCGGCGCCCAGCCGAAACGGCCGAGGTTCATCGCGACGGGAGCCGACACGTCGCCGCACATGAGCGCGAACAGCACCGAGGTGTCGACGTCGGCCTCGTCGCCCGGCGACGGCCGCGTCCACATCGACACGAGCGGTTCGCCCTGCTGCCCGTCGAGGAAACGCGCGGTGGCGGAGTCGATCCGGAGGTGGGAGGTGGCGGCGAACTTCACGATCTGCCCCATGGGGTGCTCGGGGGTGACGAGCACCGACTCGGCCGGCGGGTCGGCGGGCATCGTGGTCGCGCGGTGCGGCACCGTGTGGAAGGGCTCCTCGGTATCCGGCGTGCCGAGGGTGACACTCGCCCGCACCGCCACACGCCCGGCCTGGGACAGTTCGACGTCCACAAGGGCGATCTGCTTGCCCTGCTTGCGTAGGACGGTGGTGAGTTCGACGTCGCCGGGGTCGGGCGCGGCGACGAACGAGGCACTCACGGCGAGGGGCTGGGTGAGCGGGTCGACGCCGGCGTCGAGCACCGACCTGCGCGCCGCGGACGCGCAGACCGCGAGCATGCATCCGCCGTGCACCTTGGGCCCGATGGTCCACACCGGATCGATGTGCGCCTGCCAGGCCGCCGTGCCATCCGGGTGCTCTCCCGGCACCCGGGTGACCGAGGTCAGGTCGAGGAAGGGCTGGTCGGTGAGGGTCACTGCTGCTCCTGGTCGTCGTTCGGGGCCGGATCGGCGCCGGTCGTGGGGGGGTCCACCGGACCCGAACATGCGGGCGGCGAGATGCTGGTGGGCCAACCGGCGCATGGCCGTGAGGACCGGTTCGTACAGGGCGGTCCCGAGCACGGCCGCTTCCACGGTGGCTTCCCGGGAGTGCGTCGGCAGCAGTTCGAGGTCGAGTTCGGCGATGGCGCGGACGTGACGGCCGTAGGCGTCGATCCGGCGGTCGTCCATCCGCAGGCCGGCGGCTTCGAGTGCCGCGAGCGCGTGTTCGAGTTGCGCCACGGCCGCGAACCGTGGGTCGTAGACCTGGCCGAGGCGTTCGAGCAGGTGGCGGGCGCGGGGATAGCCGGGACCGGCCGAGTCCTCGACGTAGGGTGGCAGCGCGGCGATGGCGTGGCCGAGTTCGACGAAGAGGTCGTCGCGGGGATTGTCGACGAGATCCACGACGGTCTTGATCTTCTCGAGAGGCAGACCCTGCGCGGCGAGTGACCGGACCAGACCCAGGCGCCGCACGTGCCGGTCGTCGTAGGTCGCCGAGGTGACGCTCGTCGCCACGCCCGGCATGAGCAGCCCCTCGCGCAGGTAGTACTTCACCGTCGGCAGCGGTATGCCGCAACGCTCGGCGAGTTCCGAGATACGCACCGATCACCTCCGCTCCTCGACACCGGATACTACAACTATCCAGTATTGGATAGTTGTAGTATCCAGTCACGGAGTACCGGCCGAGGAGGCCCTCATGCATCCGCTCGTGACCATCGTTCTCGGGAGCACCGTGCTCACCGTCGCAGGCATCGCCTTCGGAGGCACCTTCCTGCTACGCGTCGCCGCGGGCGGCGTACCCACCAACGACCTGCAGAAGACGTTCTTCCGTGCCGGTCACGCCCACGCTGGCGTACTCGTCACCCTCGGGTTGCTCATCGCCGTTCTCACGCACGTCGTGGGCGCATCACCCGGTTGGTCGGCGGCCGGCGCCATCGCCGTGCTCGTCGCCGCGATCCTGATCCCGGCAGGCTTCTTCCTGTCGGTGCTCGGGCCCGATCCGACGCGGCCCGGCCGGATGTTCGCGGCGGTCCGGCTCGGCGCCGTCTCCCTCACCGCGGGCGTGCTGATCTCAGGCGTCGCCGTGCTCGCCGCCGGAATCGCTGCCCTCTGAGGCGGGGACGCGCGCGATGTCCGTGTGCCGGGGACTCTCGGGGCCGGCGGTGATCGCGCGCGTCGCCGAGCGATCCAGGTGCGTGCGCGCGAAGGCCAGCGAACGCGCCAGCATCCCGGCGCGCTCCGCACGCGTCCGTGCGCTCTGGGTGCTGATCTCGAGCACCACGTGCCCGCCGAAGTCGCTCGCGGCGAGCCGGCGGCACACGTCCGCACACGGCTGCGTGCCCGTTCCCGGGACGAGGTGTTCGTCGAGCGAGGAGCCCCGGCCGTCGGCGAGATGGAGGTGGGCGAGCCCCTCCCCCATCCGATCCGCGAGCGCGAGGGCGTCGGCCCCCGCGGTCGCGGTGTGCGACAGGTCGAGCGTGTAGTGCGCGAAACCGGTGTCGGTGGGGTCGAGCGACGGGCTGTAGGCCGAGACCGCGCGGCCGGGACCGCGCCGGCGCAGACGTTCGGCGCCGCGATCACGACCGCCGAAGACGACGTCGGCCCTCATCGGGTACATGTTCTCGACCGCGAGCACCACGTGGCTGTCGGCCTCGAGCGCCGCGACCTGGTCGGAGAATCCCTCCGCATAGCGACGCTGCCACCGGAAGGGCGGATGGACCACGACGGTCTCCGCACCGAGGATCTCGGCGACACGCACCGAACGGTCGAGCTTGGCGGCGGGATCGGATCCCCACACGCGCTGCGAGATCAGCAGACACGGCACGTGCACGGCGAGCACCGGCACGCCGTACTCGCGGACCAGACGCTCCACCGAGGTGGGGTCCTGGCTCACCGGTTCGGCCCACACCATCAACTCGACCCCGTCGAAACCGAGATCGGCCGCGAAGCGGAACGCCGCTTCGGTGTTCTCCGGATAGACCGAAGCGGTGGACAGCCCTACCCGGATTCCCTGCGCGGTCGGCATCGGCTCACCCGGGCAGCAGGAACAACAGCGGCCCGAAGGCCACGAATGCTCCCACCGCGAGCGCGATGAGCTGACTCGTGATGTCGTCGGTGCGCCGCAGGACACGCACCAGCGCGACCAGGCCCACGATCACCAGCAGCGCGAGCGCGAAGGCAACCCACGGCATGAGGTCCCACAACCGCTCGAAGCCCTTGAAGAGCAATCCGCCCGCGACGATCGCGGCGACGCTCTCGCCGATCAGCAACGCCCATTGCTTGAGGCCACTGCCCTGCTCCGCGTCGGTGGACTCGTCGTCCGCACTCTTCCGTGCCGAGTCGTCGACGGCGTCGGACGTCGACTTCCCACCCTTGCCGCGGGACTTCCGCGACCGCGACGATGCCACTCCCTCCGAAGCGTCGGGCGCGGCACCCGCAGCACCGATGGTGTCGGTCGAGTCGTCGGCGTCGGCACCGGTGCCCTGCAGGTCGCTGGCGGGGCCGGACAGTAGTCGCGGTTCGGCGACGTCGGCCTTGCGCACCGACACCGCCGGGGCGCTCGCCTTCTCGGACTTCTTGTCCGCCTTCTTGTCGGCGACCGCTGCTCCTTCACCGGACTGCGAGCCGGGCGCGGCCCCTCCGAGATGCGCCCGCGCGCGCCGGGGAAGCGCCTCGGGACGGATGACCTCGGTCGGCGACTCGATCTTGGGCGGCGCCGCCTTGGACGCTGCCTTCGTCGATGCGGCCGTCTTCGAGACTGCATCCGTCTTCGACACCGTGTCCGTCTTCGACACTGCATCCGCGGCTGCAGGCACCTTCGCCGCCGGGCCGGACGGCGCCTTCGCAGTGGGTGGTGTTTTCGCGGCAGGCGGCGTCTTCGTGACGGCAGGCGTGCTCGTTCCGGTCTTCACCGGCGGCGTCTTCGTCTCGACGGCAACCCGCGGGGTCACGGTGGTCTTCTCGATGTCGGACAGCGCGAAGGTCGCCGCCTTCGGCGTCTCTAGCTTCGGGGTCTCGACCTTGCGTGGCGCCGGGACGGCCTTCGGCGGGGTCTCCGCCTCGACAGCAGCCGTCGAGGACGACGAATCCGCCTGCCCGGCAGCGCTTTCCGCATCGGTCGGGGTATTCCGCTCGACCTTGCTGTCTGCGCGGGTGATCGGGATCTCGCCCGTCAGTTCGGCGACGGAGATGCCGCCGCTCGCACCTCGTCGGCGTCGTCCCCCGGCCCGTGTTCCCACCTTCTGGCCGTTACGCGCCAACAGCTCGGCCACGGAGATCTGCCCCGTGTCGTTGCTGCGATTCTCGCTCATCCGGTTGCCACCACCAGTTCGCCACCCATATCCGTATCGAGCTTCCGAAGAATCAGGCCTTCGCGCAACGCCCACGGGCAGATCTGCAGCGTCTCCACTCCGAGGGCACGCATGCTCGCCTCCGCGACGAGGGCGCCGGCGACGAGTTGCTCGGACCGGTCCGAGCTGACGCCTTCGAGTTCTGCGCGGTCGGCCGTGGTCATCCGGGAGATGAAGGCGATGAGCTGGCGCAGTCCGCTGGCCGTCAGGGTCCGTTGTACCCGCAGGCCGGCGGACGAGGGGGCCGCGCCGGTCAGGCGGGCGAGGGTCCGGAAGGTCTTGGAGGTGCCCACACACAGGTCGGGGGCGCCCGCGTTGCGTATGGCCTTCGCCGGCTCGGCGAGTTCGGCGTCGAGCCAGTCGCGCAGCGCCGAGATCCGGCGCTTGCCGGGCGGGTCCTCACGGAACCAGTCGCGGGTGAGCCGTCCCGCACCGAGCTGGAGCGAGTAGGCGATCTCGGGGTCCTCGTCGCCACCGAAGGTGAGCTCGAGCGATCCACCGCCGATGTCGAGGTCGAGGATGTTTCCGGCGCTCCAGCCGTACCAGCGGCGCACCGCGAGGAAGGTCAGCCGCGCCTCGTCCTCGCCGGAGAGCACGTCCAGCGACACCCCGGCCTCCCGGCGCACCCGCTCGAGGACGGCCTCGGAGTTGCCGGCGTCGCGCACCGCGGACGTCGCGAACGCCATGAGCTCGCCGCATCCCGAGGTGCGGGCGATGCTGGCGAATTCGGCGGCGGTCTCGACGAGCCGATCGGCGCCGTTGGAGGTGATGTCGCCGTTGTCGTCCATGTTCTCGGACAGCCGCAGCGTGGCCTTCGTCGAACTCATCGGCGTGGGGTGCCCACCACGATGGGCGTCCACCACCAACAGGTGAACGGTGTTGCTTCCGACGTCGAGTACCCCTAAGCGCACATCAATACGGTACTGGGTCTACCGTCGGGACCTGTGACAGCAGGTATGTCCCATGCCCCACACAAACTCGACCCGGCCCCGGAAGTCCCTCTCGACTTTCCTCGGGAATGGGTGGAGTTCACCGACCCCGACAACGACGAACACGTCATCGCCGCAGACATGACATGGCTGCTCTCGCGGTGGACCTGCGTGTTCGGCACTCCGGCGTGCCAGGGCATCATCGCCGAGCGACCCGACGACGGGTGCTGCTCGCACGGTGCGTTCCTGTCCGACGACGACGATCGCCAGAAGCTGGCGAAGGCAGTGAAACACCTCACGCCGGCCGATTGGCAGTTCATGGACAAGGGCCTGGGCAAGAAGGGTTACCTCGAAGAGGACGAGATCGACGACGAGCCCGCCCTGCGCACCCGCCGCTACAAGGGTGCGTGCATCTTCCTGAACCGTCCCGGATTCGAGGGCGGCCAGGGCTGCGCCCTCCACACCATGGCGTTGCGACGCGGCATCGAACCGCTCGAGATGAAGCCGGACGTGTGCTGGCAGCTCCCGATCCGCCGCACCCAGGACTGGGTCGAGCGTCCCGACGGCACCGAGATCCTGCGCACGGTCATCACCGAGTACGACCGACGCGGCTGGGGTGAGGGTGGGCACGACCTCGACTGGTACTGCTCGGGCTCTCCCGACGCGCACGTCGGCGAGCGTCCGGTCTGGCAGTCGTACGCCCCCGAGCTCACCGAACTCCTCGGTGCGGCGGCCTACGACGAGCTCGCGCGCCTGTGCCGGCGACGCCAGGGACTGGGTCTGATCGCGATCCATCCCGCGACGTCGGCAGCACAGGTGGGCTCCGATGCCGGCTCCGATCAGGCCTCGAGCTTGTAACCCAGACCGCGCACCGTCACGAGGTGACGCGGCTTGGCCGGATCCTCCTCGATCTTCGAGCGCAGACGCTTGACGTGGACGTCGAGGGTCTTGGTGTCGCCGACGTAGTCGGCGCCCCACACCCGGTCGATGAGCTGTCCGCGGGTGAGCACCCGCCCGGAGTTCCGCAGGAGATATTCGAGCAGGTCGAATTCCTTGAGCGGCATGGCAACCGGCTCACCGTTGACGTGCACGACGTGACGGTCGACGTCCATCCGCACGGGTCCGGCCTCGAGCAGTCCGTCGTCCGCCGCTACCTCGCTCTCGGTGTCGGCCCCGCGCCGCAGGACCGCACGGATCCGGGCGATGAGTTCACGCGCCGAGTACGGCTTGGTGACGTAGTCGTCGGCGCCGAGTTCGAGCCCGACGACCTTGTCGATCTCGCTGTCGCGAGCGGTGACCATGATGACCGGCACACCCGAGCGGGTCCGCAACTGCTTGCACACGTCGGTGCCGCTCATCCCGGGGAGCATCAGGTCGAGCAGGACGATGTCGGCGCCCTCCCGGTCGAACTCGGCGAGGGCCGAAGGGCCGTCGCCGGCGATGGTCGTCTCGAACCCCTCCTTCCGCAGCAGGAAGGCGAGCGGATCCGCCAACGATTCCTCGTCCTCGACGATCAGCACACGCGTCACGAACTGGTCCTCCGTCTGTTTCTCGATATCCGTCCGCCCGGGAACCCGGGTGGGGTCTGCGTCACGATCCGACCACCTTCTCGGTGCGGTCGGCGGTGTGGTTCTCGTCATCCTCGGCGTCCTCGACGTGGGCCGGGACGAGGAGGGTGAAGGTGGAGCCGGTACCGGGCTTGCTCCACAGGGTGATCTCGCCGTGATGGTTCGCAGCGACGTGCTTGACGATGGCCAGCCCGAGGCCGGTGCCTCCGGTGGCCCGCGACCGGGCCTTGTCGACGCGGAAGAAGCGCTCGAAGACCCGCTCCTGGTCCTCCTTGGCGATACCGATCCCCCGGTCGGTGACGGCCATAGCGACCTTGCCGTCGCGCAGCGACCTGCTGATGGTCACCGGTGAGCCGGCCGGGGAGTAGGCGATCGCGTTCTCGATGAGGTTGGTGAGGGCGCTGACGAGCAGCGTTCGGTCGCCGAGGATCTCGAGACCGCTCGGCCGGTCGGTGCTGATGGTGATCGAGGCGTTCTCGGCGGTCAGGCGCGTGCGGTCGAGAGCCTCGTCGACGACGTCGTCGACGTCCACGACCTCGAGATCGGGCAGTTTCTCGGCACCCTGGAGCTTCGAGAGGGCGATCAGTTCGGTCACCATGTTGCCGAGGCGCGTCGCCTCGCGTTGGACCCGTTCGCCGAAGTGGCGGACGGTCTCGGGATCGTCGACGGATTCGAGCAGCGCCTCCGCGAGCAACGCCATCGCGCCGACGGGGGTCTTCAGTTCGTGGCTGATGTTGGCCACGAAATCGCGCCGGGTGGCCTCCATGCGGACGTGCTCGGAGTCGTCGAAGGCGTAGAGCACGACGAAGCGCGGATCCTGGTCGAGCAGCAGCCGGACGGTGCAGCGCACCGCGACGGGCTCGCGGCCGAGCAATGCCTTCGCGCCCAAGTCGAGTTCGATCGGTTTCCTCTTCTCGAGTACCTGGCAGGCGGCCGCCCAGGCCCGGTCGTCGATCTGCCGGTTGCGGACGAGGCCGAGTTCCTCGGCGCGCGGGTTCGACAGGACGACGTCGTGGAACTTGTCGACCACCGCGATACCGGTCGACGCCCCGTGCACGACCCGGTCGAGCACGTCGAACATCGTGAGGTCGGCTTGGTCGCTACCGTGGGCCCGGCGCTGCACCAGCCTCCCGGCGGCGACGGTGACGATCCCGCCGAGGACCGCTGCGACCACGGCCAGCAACACGGCCTGCGTAACACTCACACTTCGAATCGTAATGACACCGGTACCCCACCGGACAGCGGGTCGACGGCATTTCCCGCACGTCACACCCCATTTTTCGGATGTTGGAGTGTTGTTCACCCTTTGTTCGCCCAGAACGGACCACTCTGCGACGGACCTGCACGAACGAACCGACCCCGTCACCGAACGGCAACGGGGTCGGATCTCGCTTCCGTGAGGCTGCTACTTGGCGCCCTGGTTCGCGACCGCCGCCGCACCGGCAGCTGCGGCCTCGGGGTCGAGATAGGTGCCACCCGGGTTCAGCGGGCGCAGGTTCTCGTCGAGGTCGTAGCGCAGCGGGATGCCCGTGGGAATGTTCAGGCCCGCGATGTCGTCGTCGGAGATCCCGTCGAGGTGCTTGACGAGCGCGCGCAACGAGTTGCCGTGCGCGGTGACGAGCACGGTCTTGCCCGCGAGCAGGTCCTGGGAGATCGTCGACTCCCAGTACGGGATCAAACGGGCGACGACGTCCTTCAGGCACTCCGTGAGGGGAACCTCGTCGACGTCGGCGTAGCGCGGGTCGGCGTCCTGGCTGTACTTCGAACCCGGCTCGATCGGCGGCGGCGGGGTGTCGTAGCTGCGACGCCACAGCATGAACTGCTCCTCGCCGAACTCGTCCTTGATCTCGGACTTGTTCTTGCCCTGGAGCGCGCCGTAGTGGCGTTCGTTGAGACGCCAGTCGCGGATGACGGGGATCCAGTGCCGGTCGGCGGCGTCGAGCGCGAAGTTGGCGGTGCTGATCGCGCGGCGCAGCAGGGAGGTGTAGGAGACGTCGGGAAGCACATTGTGCTCGGCGAGGAGGGCACCGGCCCGCTTGCCCTCGGCGATCCCCTTGTCGGTCAGATGCACGTCCACCCAGCCGGTGAACAGGTTCATCGCATTCCATTCGCTCTCGCCGTGGCGGAGCAGAACAAGTGTTCCGATAGTCATGACCCAATCCTGACATGCACGGATGGGGATTTCGCCACGGGCGCCCCCGATCGTGGGCCATATCTGACAATGTACGTTGCCAGGAACGCGGGAGTCGGCGCCGCGCACCACAGTTCGTCATCACCGACACACACGGGATTCGATGTCACACCGGGGTCCGCAGCCACACCGGGGTCCGCAGCCCGACGGACGCATGTCCCGCCGCACCGTCCTCACCGCCCTCGGCGCGCTCGGGGCCGCAGCACTGCCGGTCACGGCGGGCGCACAGCCGAGCCGCCGCGCACCGGCGGTGCACTCCGGCGGACGCCGGGTCGCGATCCTCGGCGGCGGGATGGCCGGACCGGCCGCCGCGCACGAGTTGATCGGACGCGGCTTCGAGGTCACCGTCCTCAAGCCGACCGCGCTCGGCGGCAAGGCGCGCAGCATCCCCTCCCCCGGCACCGCGGCAGGCGGCCGCCTCGATCTGCACGGGACGGGCGCGATCGACGAGAACGACATCGCCTCGTGGTTCCTCGATCCCGGCGTGAAGTGGGGAGCCGGTGGCGTCACCAACGACACCCGCTGCTCATCAACACCGCGGGATCGCTCGCGAACCGGCCCGAGGCACACACCGCGATCCCGAACCTGTTCCTCGCGGGCGACTACGTCCGCAACGACATCGACCTCGCGACGATGGAGAGCGCGAACGAATCGGCGCGGGTGGCGGTGGGTGCGTTGCTCCAAACTGCGGGCTCCCCCGCCGCACCGCCGGCACTGTACAAGTTGCACGAACCGCCCGAACTGGAACCCTTGCGGCGCATCGACGCCGACCGGTACCGAGCGGGACAACCGCACATGCTCGCCTGATCGGGCAGGGTCCTCCACGGCCCGAGAGGTCGAGGCCCGGCGGTTCCGTAGCAGGGGCCGGACAGCGGCATCCCCGGGAGACACACGATCTCCCGGGGATCCACACGTCGCCGGTGCGCCCGTCAGGCGTTCAGGGCGCGCAGATCCTTCCGAAGAATCTTGCCCGCAGAGGATTTCGGCACCGTGTCGATGAACTCGACCTGGCGGACCTTCTTGTGCGGCGCGACCCGCGCGGCCACGAAGTCGATGACCTCGTCCTCGTCGATCGTCGAATCCGGCTGCCGGACGACGAAGGCCTTCGGAACCTCCTCGCCCTCGTCGTCGCGGACGCCGATCACCGCGGCGTCGGCGATCTGCGGGTGCGTGAGCAGCAGAGCCTCGAGCTCGGCCGGCGGCACCTGGTAGCCCTTGTACTTGATGAGTTCCTTGAGCCTGTCGACGATCCGGACGGCACCTTTCCCGTCGACCGTGGCGATGTCGCCGGTGTGGAGGAAGCCGTCCTCGTCGAGGGTGTCGGCCGTGGCCTCGGGATTGCCGAGATAACCGACCATGACGTTCGGTCCCTTGCACCACAGTTCGCCGGGCGCCGAAACGCCGTCGCCGGTGGGATATTCGACTTCCTCGCCGGTGGCGGGATCGACGATCTTGCATTCCATGTTCGCGATCGTCGGTCCCACCGAATCGAGTTCGGTCTCGTTGTCCTCGAAGGGAATTGCGTGCGACACGGGAGACATCTCCGACATGCCGTATCCCTGCCGGACGTTGCAGCCCAAGCGCTTCGCGACCGATCCGGCGAGTTCCTTGTCGAGCGGTGCAGCACCGGAGAAGACCGTGTGCACGCTCGACAGATCGTACTGGTCGACGAGGGGGTGCTTGGCGAGCGCGACAGCGACCGGCGGCGCGATGAACACGTACGTGCACTTGTGTTCCGAGATGTAGGTGAGGAAGTCGACGAGGTCGAACTTCGGCATCGTCACCAGCGACGCGCGGTTGTACAGCGCGGCGTTCAGCAGCACCGTCATGCCGTAGATGTGGAAGAACGGCAGCAGTGCGAGCACGCGGTCGTCGGCGGCGATACCCATCCGCGGGGTGATCTGGCAGACGTTCGCGACGAGATTGCGGTGCGTGAGCATCACGCCCTTGGGCCGGCCGGTCGTGCCCGAGGAGTACGGCAGTACCGCGAGGTGGGTGGCCGGATCGAACTCGACGGCGGGAGCCGGTGAACCCTCGGTGAGCACGTCGCGCAGGGACGGATGGCCCTCGGCGCCGTCGAGCACGAAGAGCAACTCGTCGGGGATCCCGGCGGCCGCGGCGGCCTCCTTCGCCTGCGGCAGGAACGGGGACACCGTGAACAGTGCCACGGCCCCCGAGTCGTCGAGTTGCTTCGAAATCTCCCCGGCTGTGTAGAGGGCGTTGATCGTGGTCGCGGTGGCGCCGGACCTCAGGATGCCGTGGAAGACCGAGGCGAAGGCCGGCACGTTGGGTGCGAGCAGCCCGACGACCTTCCCCACACCGATGCCCCGGGCGGCCAGCGCTCCGGCGACGGCGTCGATGTGGGCCACGAGCGTGCGGTAGTCCGTCACGGTGCCGGACGCGCCGTCGATGAGCGCGGGTCGATCGAGCTCGGACTCGTCGAGCGAACCGAACAGGAAGTCGTAGACACTCGATGCCGGGATGTCGACGTCGGGAAAGGGACTGCGGAAACTCATTACTCATCCTCCGAGCATTCTGCTGGCACGCCGTGCCGACTTTCGGTCGAGTCCACACTACCGCAGCGGTTGTGAAGCCCGTCACACGCGCTGTGTGGGGATTGCGAGGATACCGTTCCGGCGCGGTTCGCCTGCCGGAGAGCACGAACCCCGCGTGCGACGGATCGCACGCGGGGTTCGGAAGCTGCTGGAGCTGCGCTCACGATGTCGTGTGAGCTGCGCTCCCTACGCCCGAGGGCGCTGCGGTCAGAGGTACTGACCGCAGACCGGCCATGCACCGACGCCCTGTCCGGCGAGGACGTTCTCGGCGACGCGGATCTGCTCCTCGCGCGAGGCGTTGTTCGCGGTTCCCGAGCCACCGTAGGCCTCCCAGGTGCTCTGCGAGAACTGCAGACCGCCGTAGTAGCCGTTACCGGTGTTGATCGCCCAGTTTCCACCGCTCTCGCACTGTGCGACGGCATCCCAGTTGCCGGATGCGGCGTTGGCGGTACCGGCACCCAGAGCGAACGGGGTCGCAACGAGTGCAGTGGAGGCAGCGAGGGTGCCCAGGGCGCGCTTGATCGTGAACTTTGCCATGTGGATGAATCCTTTCCGGCTGCTTGCGAGGCCCCCGACGCAATGGGTCCGCCACATGTGGGCTGGACGGTCGGTGCCGGCGACACGGTGCGGTGCTCGCGCACGCCCGGTCGCTCTCTCGCTCCACCCCTCGGCAGGTTGTGGATCCGACAATCCCGCGGGGGTGGAACGAGCGGCTGCGGGGCCGGTGTGTAACGCCCGTCGGTATCGGGCCTACATCGACGGTAAGGGTTCATCACGGCGAGGTCACGGTTCGATTTTCCGGTACGGCTGTGCGAGAAACCGGACCGGCGATCGACAAAACCCCAGGTCGCTTCGTGGGAACGCACCGTTTCCCGGACGTTTTCAGCGGATTTCGATTGTGGGAATGGTCACACCATACGGCCGTGCAGACCTCTCCAACCGGACATGTTCACGGGGAGATAACGGTGTCCGGCAACGCCGTCACCCGTTCGCTTCGCGCCGATCCCCGGGTTCGTCGTCGTCCACATCGGGCTCGAACGGCGTGCCGGTCTCCTCCTCGATGAGGTGACGGAACGGCTCGAGATTGCGCAACGGTTCGCCCCGCGAGACCCGCCACTCCCATTCGCGCTTGATGGACGTGATGAACCCGATACCGAGGATGATGTTGAAGTCGTGGTCCGCCGCCTCGAGGACCTGCCCGAGGACCGCGTCGATCTCCTCGGGGGTCAACGCGTGCGCGGCGATGCGTCCCACCAGATAGATGTCGCCGACCTTGTCGAGCGTGTACGCCACGCCGTACAGGCGACGGTTGCGACGCAGCAGGTAGCGGTACACCGATTCGAAGTTCTCGTCCGGCTTGCGGCACACGAACGCCTCGACCCGCACACCGTGCTGTCCGACGCTGAGCAGCGTGGTCGTCTTGAGCTTCTTCTCGCCCGGGAGCTCGACGACGAAGTGCCCGCCCTCCTTGACGGAGAACTCGAGCTCGCGATCGCGCAGCGTGGATTCGATCAGTTCGATGAGCCGGTCGCTCATGCCGTGACTCCCCTCGTCCGTCGCAACTTCCACACTCCACGCTGCCGTCGCAGCGAATGCTCACCGGTACCGAAGGTGCGGTTGCGGCGCATCCCGGCCCGCCGATAGCTGTCGAGCAGTCCTTCCGCGGTGTGTTCCCACGAGAAGGACTCCGCATGCACGGGCGCGGTCGCCGCGAACCGGGCGAGACGATCCGGATCGCCGACGAGCGAACGCAACGCCGTCGCCCAGTCGTCGATGCGGTGCCCGTCGACGAGCATGCCGGTCTCCCCGTCGCGCACGGCGACGCCGAGACCCCCGACGTTCGCGGCCAGCACGGGCGTGCCGCAAGCCTGCGCCTCGATTGCGACGAGACCGAAGGACTCCGAATAGCTCGGCACCGCAACGAGATCCGAAGCCCGGTAGACCTGGACGAGACGGTCCGGCGGCTGCGGCGGGAGGAAGGTGACCCGCGACGCTATGCCCAGTGCGGACGCGAGTTCGATGAGCGCGTCGGGGCGCTCGAGACCCGTTCCCGAGGGACCTCCCACCACCAGGACCCGCAGCGGCATGCCGGGATCGTCGGCGAGTGCCCGCGCAGCGGCCTCGAGCAGCACGTCGGGGGCCTTGAGCGGCTGGATGCGGCCCACGAACGCCACGACGGTCTCGCGCGGGTCGAGTCCGAGTTCGGCGCGGGCGGCCGCGCGGTCGCCGGGCCGGTAGCGGTTCAGGTCGGCGCCCGGTGCGACGACGTCGATCTTCGCGGGATCGGCCCCGTAGATGCGTTCGAGCTGCCCCGCTTCGTCGGCGGTGTTGGCCACCAGGCGGTCGGACTCCGCGACGACCTGCTGTTCCCCGATCTGCCGGGCTGCGGGTTCGGGGGTGTCGCCCTCGGCGAGCGAGGCGTTCTTCACCGCGGCGAGCGTGTGGGCGGTGTGCACGAGCGGCACACCCCAGCGGTCGCGGGCGAGCCAGCCGACCTGCCCCGACAACCAGTAGTGCGAGTGCACCAGGTCGTAGTAGCCCTGCGGGTGCCGTGCCTCCTCGCGCAGCACGCCGGCAGCGAAAGCGCACAGCTGCGTCGGCAGGTCGTGTTTGTCGAGGCCTTCGAAGGGGCCGGCCTCGATGTTGCGGACGAGCACCCCGGGCGCGGCCTGCTGGACGGCCGGATCGGCCGACGAGGTCGCGCGGGTGAAGATCTCGACTTCGACGCCGCGACGCGCGAGCTCGACGGCGGTCTGCAGGACGTACACGTTCATACCGCCTGCGTCCCCGGTTCCGGGCTGCGCCAGCGGCGAGGTGTGGACCGAGATCACGGCCACGCGGTGCGGGCGGCTGGGCTGGGACGTCACCCCTCCATACTGCCCTGCTGCCGATCTTCGCGTGTCGCCGCCTCCGCCGTCGCGGTGCGAGCGAACTCTCCGACCTCCGACACGAACCGGTGGGGATCCTCGACGAACGGACCGTGGTCGACGCCCTCCCAGATCGAGGTCGTGGCGCGTCGCAGCAGCGACGCCGCGTGGTGCGCCGCGGAGACGTCGACGACCGAGTCGGCGTCGCCGTGCAGGAGGAGAACCGGCACGTCCAGGTCGGCGAGCAGGTCGTCGTTGCCCACCGCCCGGTCGAACAGCGCCGCACGGACGCGGGGCGGGGTGCACAGGCTCGCACCGAACAAGGCCTGCGACACCGCGCCCTTGCCTTCGAGGAGAGCGCTGCCCTCGACGACGGGACCGGTGAGGGCGTTACCGAAGGAGCCGAGCGCGCGCACCGCTTCCTTCGGGTCCTCCGACATCGCGGCGGGGATCGCGGCACGCATCGAGGCACCGACGCGTCCGCCCTTCTCGCCACGGCCGATGCTCGTGATGGCACCCACGAGGACCAGGCCGGCGACAGCTCCCGCGCCGTGTTCGGCGAGATAGTCGCAGATCACCAGGCCGCCGTACGACCAACCGAGCAGCACCGCCGGGTTCGTCTCGGAGACGTTCTCGGCGGCGAGCACCGCGGCGAGGTCGCCGGCCCACAGACTGCGATCGGCGTATCCGGTCTCGGGAGCCTGCGAATAACCGTGTCCGCGCAGGTCGACGGCGACGACACGGAAGTCGCGGGCGAGTGCGTCGAGGACCCCGTCGCCCCAGCACCGCGACGACTGGGCCCACCCGTGGAGCAGCACCAGAACCGGTGCCGTCTCGGAGCCGAATACGCGATACACGAGGGAGGTGCCGTCGATACCGGCCACTTCACGAACTGCCATGCGCGTCACTCTAACCGTGCTCGCACATGGATCCCGCCGGCACAGGTGACCGCGAGGATGCCCGCGGCGACCGCCACGAGATATCCGGTGCCGGCATCGGCCCGGTCGATGACCTGTCCCACCAGCGCCGAACCTGCGGCGACGCCGACGCCGAGACCCGCGACCGTCCACGTCATGCTCTCGGTGAGCCGGTCGGGCGGCACGATCTGCTGCGTCAGCGACGTCGCCACGATCATGATGGGCGAGATCGCGCATCCGGCAACGAAGTACAGCACCGTGAGCATCGGCACCGAACCGGCGAGCAGCAACGGGCACAGCAGGACGGCGAGAGTGCCGGTGGCGACGAACAACTGGCGGGTCGGAGCACTCGATCCCACCCGGCTACCGAAGATCAGGCCGCTCATCGCCGAACCCGTCGCGAACAGTGCGAGCGCGAAGGTGGCCGAGCCCGGAGAGTTCTGTTCGGCCGTGAACGCGACGGCTGCGACATCGATCACGCCGAAGACCACACCCATCGCGACCATCACCACGACGATCGACAGGAGGACGGGCATGCGCAGGATGTTCGCCCGCGCACGGTCGTCGGTGTGCGGTTGCACGGGAGGCTCCGTGCTGCGCAGCGCCGCAAGGGCGAGGGTCCCGACGAGCAGCAGGACCGCGCCGAGCAGCGGACCGGCCTCGGGGAAGACCGCCACGCTCAGGCCCACCGACAGGACGGGGCCGACGATGAAGCACACCTCGTCGACCACCGCTTCGAGCGCGAAGGCGGTGCGCAGTCGTGGAGTGCCGCCGTAGAGCTGCGTCCACCGCGCCCGCACCATCGCGCCGATCGTGGGCATGAGTCCTGCCGGGATCCCGCAGACGAACAGCCATATCGTGGGCACCTCGAACCGGACGCCGGCGAGCATCGCGAGGGTGGCGACCGCACTGACGGCCGCGGCCGTGGGCAGGACCCGTCGCTGGCCGTACCGGTCGACCGCGCGGGAGACGATCGGGGTGAGCACGGCGTACGACAGCGCGAACACCGCGGACAGTGCGCCGCCGACCGCGTAGTTCCCCTCGAGCTGGGAGAACATCGTGACGATGCCGATCCCGACCATCGCGATCGGCAGGCGCGCCACGAATCCCGCCAGGCAGAACGCGGCTGCACCCGGCGCTGCGAACAACTCGCGGTACGAGCCGCCCTTCTCTCCTGTCACGTACTTCTCACGTTCTCTTCGGTCCGATCCGGTCCGGTCAACGTTATGGCCGACCGACCACGCGAGGTGCAGGTACCTCCCGGCCTCCGGACGTCGCTGCCCGATTCCGCACGATCCGTGACGGGAACGGCCATGCTGGGTACATCCGGGGAACGGACAGGACGGATCTACGGAACGGAGCGGGCATGGCGGTGCACGAACGACACGGGCGGCTCTCACCGAAGGAACCCTCACCGAGGAGTCTGTGGACCCGTTACCGCGCGTCGGGAGCGGATCTGCCCTTCGGGAATCCGCTCGCCGCGCACGGCGTCGCGATGGAGGGTTACTTCTGGCGCTTCACCCAGCCCGGAACCGGCCGCGTCGTCATCGCCCTGTGCGGGGTCAACCGTGCGGACGACTCGGGAGGGCCCGGCTCGCACTGGGCGACGCTCGGTCTGGCCGCCCATCCCGGGGGTTTCCTGCGCACCGCCGCGCATCCGGTGGCCGCTTCCGATCCCGATCGGCTCGGCGCATCGGCCGGCGACGTCTTCTGCGGCGACAGCGAACGCGTGTGGATGGATCTCGGCGACGACGCCCGTCTCGACATCCGGTTGTCGGATCTGTGGCTCTGGCCGCGACGCCGCTTCGGCGCGTCGAGCGTGTTCCATTCCGTCCCCGGTCTCAACCAGTACTGGCATTCCTGGCTGCTCGGCGGCCGGGTGGAAGGGCACGCGATCCTCGGCAACGAGAAGTGGGATCTGACCGGCGCCCAGGTCTACGGCGAGAAGAACTGGGGCAAGGGCGGTTTCCCCGAGTCGTGGTGGTGGGGTCAGACGCAGGGATTCGCCGACCCGCAGGCGTGTGTGGCGTTCGCAGGCGGGCAGGTGCATTCGGGTCCGCTGCACACGGAGGTCACGGCGGTCGTCGTCGCGCTACCCGACGGGCGCATCGTGCGGCTGGGCAATCCCGTCACATCCCCGGTCCGGGCGACGGTCACCGACGAGAGCTGGCACCTGCGCGGCCGCAATGCCCGCTGGAGCGTGGAGATCTCGGGAAGTTCACCCCTCGGAGCGGCACACGTCCTGCCGGTCCCCGTGCCCGCGGAACGACGGAACGTCGCCGGTTCGATCGAACATCTCGGCGGTCGCATGACCGTGACGGTCCACGAACGGGGGAAACTGGTGTGGGCCGACGAATCGCACTCGGCCGCACTCGAACACGGCGGGCTGGACCGGGCCCGGGCGGAACTCGACCGGCGGGGCGCCGCTGCGGACGCGACGGACGCCCCACCGAGCGTGTGAATCCGACGGGATCGCTCAGAGTTCGGTGCGCTTCATCGCCGCGATCGGATCCGAGAACAACGAGCTGAGCGAGACGACACCCGCGGCGTGGGCCTGCACCCGGTTGCCGAAGCCGGTGATGCGGATGTCCTTGCGCGGCAGGGTGGTCGACGCGGCGAACGCGCGGGCGACGTGCGGAACCGCGGCCGGGTACTCGGTGAAGGCCTGTCCGCCGAGAATCACACGGTCGGGATTGAACAGGTCGCGCAGCATTCCGACGGTGCGGCCGAGCACGGTGGCCCGCTCGACGAGCAGACCGTGGGCGGCCTCGGAACCGCCGCGCGCGAGGCGGTAGAGCGACTGAATGGTGTTGTCGCCGTCGGCGAGGATGCCCTCGGCCACCGCGCGCTGCACGACCGCCCGATCGCTCACCGTCGCCTCGAGGCAACCCGTGCCGCCGCACGAGCACCGGGTCGACGAACCGGTGGGGAAATGCGTCACCGAACCCGGACCGCCGGCAGGGGTGTGCACCTTGCCCTCGAAAGTGATTGCCACACCGGCCGTCTCACGAACGTAGAAGTACAGGCCGGTGCCCTTGGCCTCGGGGGCGTCGCGATCGGGGGTGAGGAGCAGTTCGGAGGCGGCCATCGCCTCGACGTGCGCGGCCACCGAGACCGGAAGCCCCATACCGCCACCGACGATCACGCCGACCCGGGCGTCGACCCAGCCGAGTCGCGGGTGCGTGACGACGGCGGTGTTCGAGTCCACCCGCCCGCCGAGTGCGACGCCGACCCACAACGGGGCGCGGCGGTGCCACCGCCCGACGAAGGCCTTGGCGCTCGCGGTGATCGACGCGAGCGCGGCGTCCTGGTCGCCGGTCGGCGTGGGGACCTCGACGGCGCCGATGATGCGACCGCGCAGGTCGCTGGCGACGATGCCGGTGGTGACGGCACCGATGTGAATGCCGACCGTCAGGTACCGCTCGTGGTCGACCTCGACGGGAACACGCGGCCGGCCGACCGCGCCGGGTTCGGTCAGGTCGGCGCGCTCACGCAGCAGACCTGCCGAGAGCAGGGCCGACACCTGACGATTGACGGTGGCGATGCTCGCACCGGTGACCTTGGCGATCACGTCGCGCGAGACGGGGCCACGGTTGGCGGCGACACGGAAGACCGACGCCCCGGTGCCGTCGGCGATACGCAGGTCCGGCGGAACGATCCTGACGGGGCTCGACACACGGGAGGTGCGGGGACGGACGACCGTCGCACGCGTGGATCCACGGACGGCGGAACCGGCGGCGCGACGGGGCGCGGACGACCGCGAGGGAAGGGAAACGGACGGCGAGAGAGTGGGAACCGACACGGCGCTGATCCTTGGCTGCTGATCCGGACGTGATGACCGGAGAACGGGCGGGAGACGATCGACGCACCGAGACCCCGACGTGGAGAACATGATCGGAGACGGACCCGCACAACGAGGGTGGGATCGGTGCGGAGTTACTTTCCGCAGCAGCGACAACAGAGTTCGCGCGCCAGAGGCAGCCGTGATCCCAGCGCGGCGGTCACATAGGTGACCCGCGGTGCGGAGGCGTGGCCGACTGACATGTCGCTCAAACTATCGCCCGAACCGCGTCGTGTCCAATCCTTACCGATCCGGTGGGAAATCTTCCTGCACGTCCCCGCGTGCGTGCGCGGTCTCCGCCGACACCGGGGCGAGCAGCAACGCCTCCCACGCGTCGACGAGTGCGGCGAGTTCTGCCGTGGTGGGTGATTCGCCTGCACGGTGACACCGCGCCAGCGCACCGACGGTGCCGGAGTAGACCAGCCGCAGACGCTGCCCGGCGATATCGTCGGGCAACGGCCCGAGCAGGGTCCGTAGCGCGGTGTCGGACCGGCGGCCGCTCTCGGTTCCCGTCGGTCCGGTGACGCGGAAGCACTCGGCGAACCGGTCGTGGTTCGACAGCCGGTCGAGGAAGGCGACGTAGTGGTTGTTGCGGCCGAGCGTGCCGGCCAGGGGGCGGATGATCACCCACAGCAGGTCGCGGACCGAGAGGGTCTCCCGCGTCCGCAGCATCTCGGCGAGGAGCGCTTCCCGCTGGGAGTGCAGGGCGAGCAACCGGTGGGAGAAGACCGCCTCGAGCAACCCCTCCTTGGTGCCGAAGTAGTAACCGACCACCGACGAGTTGTGCTGTCCGGCGGCCTTGCGGATGTCGGCGAGGGTGACCCCGTCGTATCCACTGCGGGCGAAGAGTCGCTCAGCGGCTTCGACGAGCCGGATCCGGGTCTGTTCGCCCGAACTGTATCGACCGCGGGTGGTGGTCATACGCCGCAGGGTAGCCGCACGGAAAGGACTTCGCAGGCCGGGACGTGCGGCGGCATCCGGTGCCCGACACTACGATTGCCCCCATGAGCATCTCTCCCGATTCCCGCGTCGCCGTCGTCACCGGAGCCTCCTCCGGAATCGGCGAGGCGACCGCCCGCACGCTCGCCGCACAGGGCTTCCACGTCGTGGTGGGCGCACGCCGCCTCGACCGCCTGCAGAAGCTCGCCGACGAGATCGGCGGTACCGCGCTCGAGCTCGACGTCACCGACGAGGATTCGGTCGACGCTTTCACCACGGTGCTGCCGCGGGTCGACGTGCTGGTCAACAACGCCGGTGGCGCCAAGGGACTCGCACCGGTGGCCGAGGCCGTCGAGGACGACTGGCGCTGGATGTGGGAGACCAACGTCATCGGCACCATGCGCATCACCAAGGCGCTGATCCCCAAGCTCATCGCCTCGGGCGACGGCCTGATCGTCACCATCACCTCGGTCGCGGCCTTCGAGGCCTACGACAACGGCGCCGGCTACACCTCGGCGAAGCACGCGCAGGCCGTGCTGCACCGCACGCTGCGCGGCGAACTGCTCGGACAGCCCGTCCGCCTCACCGAAGTCGCGCCGGGCGCGGTCGAGACCGAGTTCTCGCTGGTGCGCTTCGAGGGCGACAAGGATCGGGCCGACAAGGTGTACGAGGGCATCACCCCGCTCGTCGCCCAGGACATCGCCGACATCATCGGCTTCGTCGCGTCGCGGCCGTCGCATGTCAACCTCGACCAGATCATCGTCAAGCCGCGCGACCAGGCCAATGCCGGCCGGTTCCACCGCGTCACCGACTGACCCACCGGGTGGTGGGCGCGGCGAGGCGGTCGCGCCCACCCCCGTCGGTACTGTCACGGTCACCGTGGGTGGGCGGGAGCTGGTCCTCGATCCCGCCACCGCCTTCGGGGTGTTCGACCGGGGGCGACGGGCGGGCCGTCCGTCAGATCACGCAGTTCACGGTGACGGGTTCGGGATGCAGACGGACCCCGAAGGCGTCCTCGACGCCGTCGCGCACCGTCCGCGCCAGCGCCACGAGGTCCGCGGCCGATGCCGCTCCCCTGTTGGTGAGCGCCAGCGTGTGCTTCGTCGACAACCGCGCCGGTGCGTCGGCGCCGGGGAAACCCTTCACGAAACCGGCCCGCTCGATGAGCCATCCGGCCGACAGTTTGGTGCCGCCGTCCGCGGGGAATTGCGGGATGCGCACGTCCGCCCCCACCTTCGCCGCGATGGCCGCGAGCACCTGCGGCAGGCGGTCGTCGGGGACGACGGGATTCGTGAAGAACGATCCGGCGCTCCAGGTGTCATGGTCGTCGGCGTCGAGCACCATGCCCTTGCTGCGGCGCAACGCGAGCACGTGCTGGCGTACCTGCGCCGCCGGCCGGCGCTCGCCCTCCTCCGCACCCAGCGCGACAGCGAGCTCCCGGTATGCGAGGGGTGCGGACGAACCGTCGCTCCGCACGTCCAGTTCCACCTCGAGGACGACCGCTGCGTCGGTGTGCTTGAGGATGCTGGTCCGGTAGCCGAGACCGAGTGCCTCGGGGCCGGCCCACGAGTCCTGGCCGGTGGCGCGGTCGAACAGGCGGACGCGACGCAGGATCGAGCCCACCTCGACGCCGTACGCGCCGACGTTCTGCACCGGCGTCGCTCCCGTGGAGCCGGGGATGCCCGACAGGCATTCGAGGCCGCCGAGGCCGGCCTCCACGGTGGCCGCGACGACGGCGTCCCATTCGGCTCCCGCGTCCACCCGGACGTGGTCGTCGCGGAGGTCGACACCGGTGGTCGCGACACGCACCACCACGCCGTCGAAGCCGTCGTCGCCGATCACGAGGTTGGAGCCACCCGCGAGGAGCAGCAGCTGCACTTCCTGCTCGTCGAGCAGGCGCACGACCTCGATCAACGACGCGGTGGACGTGCATTCGACGAGATACCGGGCGGGGCCACCGAGCCGGAGGGTCGTGAATTCCGACAGCGACACCTGCTCGGACACCGTGGCTCCCGTTTCGACGAGCCGGGCCCTGGTACGTGGATCAAGCACCAGCAAACGGTAGCGTGCCCCGTATGGGCAGCCCTATCGACCACACTGCGAACTACTCGTCCCCGCCTGCTGCGGTCCACGCGGCGTTCGTCGATCCGCAGTACTGGCAGACCCGGCTGAGTGAGGTCGGGGGCCCGGGCGCGGCGGTCGAACGCGCCGACACCGGCGACGGCACGATCGAACTCGACCTCCACCAGGCCATCCCGGCCGAGCACCTGCCGAGCATGGTCACGAGCCTCCGCCCGGGCGATCTCGTCATCCGGCGTCACGAATCGTGGGGTGCGTACGCAGACGGTCGCGCCGAGGGCAGGTTCTCGGCCCACGTCGACGGCATGCCCGGCGAGGTCACCGGCGGGATGACACTCATCGCCGACGGAGCAGGCTCGTCCGTCGTCATCGAGGGCACCGTCGAGGTGAAGATCCCGTTCCTCGGTTCCAAGATCGAGGGCATGATCGTCGAGCAGCTCGTCGAGCTGTTCGACGCGGAGCGCACCTTCACCGAACAGTGGTTGAACGGGGATCACTCGGCCTGATCGCACCCCGCGGGGCTCCCCCGTGGACGGTCGCGATTTCCGGGCCGGCCGTCCGGCGCGGTAACCTGGCCGGTCGTGGCACGGCGTATCGACTACTCCGCCCGCTTCCCTCATCCACCGGAGCGGGTGTACGAGGCTCTCGCCGACCCCGATCACTGGGAAGCGCGGATGACCGAGATGCGCAAGTATTCGGAGAACCACGTCCGCGAGTTCACGGTCTCCGAATCGGGCATCGCACTGGTGTTGCACCACGTCCTGCCACGTTCCGACCTGCCGGAGATCGCACGCACGGTGATCAAGAAGGACATGGTCATCACGCGCAAGGAGAACTACGGGCCGTTCACCGACGGCGCGACCGGCACCTACCAGGCGTCGATCCCCGGCGGCCCGGGCAGCCTCACGGGCACGATGGAGCTCTTCGCCGACGACCATGGCGCCACGCTCCGCACCACCTCCGAGGCCAAGGTGCACATCCCGTTCGTCGGCGGCAAGCTCGAAGAACTCATCCTCACCAATCTCGTCGACGTGTTCCGCACCGAGGCGGCCATCACC
Source organism: Rhodococcus sp. 2G (assembly GCF_001886355.1). Taxonomy (NCBI): domain Bacteria; kingdom Bacillati; phylum Actinomycetota; class Actinomycetes; order Mycobacteriales; family Nocardiaceae; genus Rhodococcus; species Rhodococcus sp. 2G. Next base: position 3,151,279 of record NZ_CP018063.1, read on the forward strand.
GCCGACTGGCTCGCCGGTCGGTAGCGCATGCGGAATCGAGGACCCGTCGGTGTCGTCACGCGCGGTACCACCGGCATCAACAGGCTGCGCCGCAGCGACCGCTGGGCGATGCACGACCCCCACATCACGAGGGCGTTGACGCACGCCACCGACCCGCTGGTGGTCGATCTGGGTTACGGCGCCATGCCGGTGACGACCCTCGAACTCGCCGCGCGCCTGCGTCGGGTCCGCAGCGATCTGCGCGTGGTCGGTCTCGAGATCGATCCGGACCGTGTGGTCCCGGGCCGCGACGGTGTCGCGTTCGCCCGGGGCGGCTTCGAGCTCGCGGGCCTGCGCCCGACCCTGGTCCGGGCCTTCAACGTGCTCCGGCAGTATCCGGAGGAGGCGGTCGAACCGGCGTGGGCGCACCTGCGTTCCGGCCTCGCTTCCGGCGGCCTGCTCATCGACGGCACGTGCGACGAGCTGGGCCGGCGCTGCGCCTGGGTGCTTCTCGACGAGCACGGTCCCCGTTCGCTGACCCTGGCGTGGAGCCCGTTCCACGTGGAGAGACCGTCCGACGTCGCCGAACGGCTGCCGAAGGCGCTGATCCACCGGAACGTCCCGGGCGAGCCGATCCACGCGCTGCTCCGCGCGGCCGACCGGGCGTGGGCGACGAGCGCTCCGCACGCGGCGTTCGGGCCGCGGATCCGATGGAAGGCGACGCTCGAGCTGCTGCGGGATCAGGGCTTCCCGGTGTCTCCGCCCCGCCGCCGTCTGCGTGACTGCGTGCTGACGGTGCCGTGGGACGCGGTCGCGCCCGCCGGCGCACCCGTTGCATCCGAGCTGGTCGCGGTCTGAGACCGTCTGTCCGAGTTCGTCGTCGCTCCGGTCGGTCAGCCCGCGGCGAGGAGCGCGAGCTCGATCCGGTCGGCCACTGCGGCCGGCTGGTTCGCCACGGCGGCGTGCAGCTGGTCGGAGTCGACCCGGCCGAGCGCGATCGCGTCGCCGACGAGTTCGTCGAGCACTTCCTGGGACACGCCGCCGGCCGCGAGGTCGACCGCGGTGCGGGCGGGTGTGGTGATCCGGAAGGCCCCGACGACCTCGCAGTCCTCCTCTGCCAGCGTCCGGTGATGCAGCGCGAGCCGGTTGCTCGGCACGGTGCGCTGGTCGGGTGTGGACAGGTGCAGGAAGCGGGGCTGCAGGTGGCCCATGCCGTGCAGGTCGGCGGCGCTCTGGTGCGAGACGACCGCTTCCCCCTCGTACCAGGTGCACCATTGGGCGAATTCGTCGAACTTCGTCCGTGGGCTGTCGCTGAGGCGGAACAGTTCGGTCTCGACGCGGATCCACAGTCCCGCCTCGATGCGTTCCGCGAAGTCGTGAGCTGCTATTCCGTGACCGACGGCCTGGCGTGCGGTGAAGAACCCGGCTTGTGTGGCGGCGAGGCGCCGCAGCGAGTCGTCGGCATCGGCCCGCCCGGTTGCGTCGTAACCTGAATCCGTCCACCCTGTCATGGCGCCCAGCGTAGCCGAAAAATGTGGTACACCTCACATATTTTCCTCATCCTGTGGCCGTGTGCTCAGTCGATCCTCAGCGTCGTCCGGAAGAATCGGCGACCATGACGCAACGGAAGCGCAACCGCACCGTCACGATCGCCGTCGTTCTCGTCGCGGCGCTGGTCGCAGTCCTGGTGGGCGCGGAGGTCTACGTCCGCAACCGCGCGACGGCCTGCCTCGCCCAGTCCTTCGAGAGCGAGCTCGGCACGGGAGTCGACGTCGACCTGAGCTGGAAGCCGGTGTTGCTCCAGCTGCTCGACCGGCAGGTTCCCTCGGTCGCTCTCGACAGCGACGACACCGCCTTCGGTCCGGCCCAGCAGATGCAGGTGCACGCCGAGGTCAACGACGTCGACCTGCGCGACTCCGCCGAGGGCGCCGGCACCATCGGCAGCTCGAGTGCCGACGTCTCGTGGCCCACCTCCGGGATCCTCGCGACCGTGCAGAGCCAGTCGGTCGGCGGCCTCGTCACCGATGTCATGGCCGACGAGAACGCGGGCACCCTGACGTTCACGGTCGGCGGCCAGGGTCTCGCGGAGTTCACCGCGCGACCGGTGGTGAACGGCGGTGTGGTGACGGTAGAGACGACCGACGCGACGATCCTCGGCATCGGGCTCCCGACGGCCCTCGTCGACGGCGTCGTGGAGATCCTGACCTCGGGTCTGCAGCAGTACCCGCTGGGTATGCAGGCCACCGAGGTGAACGTCACCGACAGCGGTATCGATCTCCGCCTCGAGGGTGGCCGCTTCGTGCTGCCGGAGGCCCCGCAGGGACAGCAGCAGCAACAACAGGAGGGCAGCTGCGGCCTCCTGTCGTGAGCGAGGAGGCCGGTCCGGCAGACCGTCGAGAGCTGTCGTCAGCTCTGCAGCCCGTCCAGCACCGCGCGGCTGCCGGACAGTCCGAGTCGCGTCGCTCCGGCCGCGATCATTGCGACCGCGTCCTCGGCGGTGCGGATGCCGCCGCTCGCCTTGATGCCGAGCTTGCCGCCCACCGTCTCCGCCATGAGCGCGACCGCGTGGGTGGTGGCGCCACCCGCGGGATGGAAACCGGTGGAGGTCTTCACGAAGTTCGCCCCGGCCTTCTCCGCGGCGCGGCACACCTCGACGATCGCCTCGTCGGAGAGCACCGCGGATTCGATGATGACCTTGAGGACAGGGTCGAAACCGATCGCTTCACGCACGGTGAGGATGTCGGCGAGGACGGCGTTGTAGTCGCCGGCCACCGCTGCGCCCACGTCGATCACCATGTCGATCTCACGTGCGCCCTCGTCGACGGCGAGTCGCGCCTCGGCGCCCTTGATGAGGGAATGGTGCTTGCCGGAAGGGAAACCGACGACCGTCGCGACCGTGACCCCCTCGGCCCGCAGGGGCAGCATCGACGGCGACACGCACACCGCGTACACGCCGAGTTCGACGGCTTCGTCGACGAGGGCCCGCACGTCCTGCGAGGACGCTTCGGGCTTGAGGAGGGTGTGGTCGATCATCGACGCGACCTGCGCGCGGGTCAACGTGGTTCCAGACATGACTGCAGCTTTCCACACGGCGAGATCCGACGGCCGTGCTCAGCAGGCTTCGCCCAGTGCCGGGTAGTCGATTCCCATGGAAATCCTGGTGATCGCGCTTCTCGTCGCAGTTGTGGCCGTCGTGGTGGTCCGGAGGAACAGCAGACGGCGATAATTCGATACCGCCGCACCGCTTCGGCCACGACAATGATCGCGTGCTGATCCGTCGAGAACTCCCCGCCGACGTCCGTGCGACCGCCGACGTGCATCGCGCCGCGTTCGCGCCGTTCGCCCCGGAAGGTCGCGAGCCGGTCGAGCCCGGTCTGGTCGCGTCGTTGCGGGCGAGCGACGCATGGCTGCCGCCGTTGTCGCTCGTGGCCGAGGCCCCCTCGGGCGCGATCGTCGGCCAGGTCGTCGCCACCCGGGGTCACGTCGGCGCCACCCCTGCCCTGGGCCTCGGTCCACTCGGTGTCCGTCCCGATTTCCAGCGCTCCGGCGTGGGCGCCGCTCTCATGCACGCCGTGCTCGGTGCGGCGGATGCCCTGGACGAGTCGATCGTGCTCCTGCTCGGACATCCCGACTACTACCCCCGCTTCGGTTTCGTGCCCGCCGCCGAACTCGGGATCTCCCCCGACGTCGAGGAGTGGGCGTCCCACTTCCAGGCACGGGCGCTCACGGCACACGACCCCGAGCTGCGGGGCACCTTCCGGTACGCCGAGCCGTTCTACGCCCTCGAGGAGCAGGCATGAACGACGATCCCGAGAACCCCTGGGCCGATTCCGCCGAGACCGCACGCACCTTCGACGCGGCGAGCGGGGATTTCGACGAGCTGACCCCGACGGTGTGGGGACCGGCCGGGCAGGCACTGGTCTTCCAGCTCGGCGTCGCCCCCGACGAGGCGGTGCTCGACGCGTGTTGCGGAACGGGATCGTCCGCGCTTCCCGCCGCCGCCGCCGTCGGACCCGAAGGTCTCGTCCACGGCGTCGACGTCGCCGACGAGATGCTCGAACACGGCCGCCTGACCGCGGAACTCCGCGGCCTGAAGAACATCGAATTCGTCTGTGCGGACGCCTCGCAGTGGGAGGCACCGTCGGACGTACCCGACGCCGGCTACGACGTGCTGTCGATCTCCTACGGGGTGTTCTTCCTCCCGGACATGGACCGAACCTTCTGGCGTCTGGTCTCGCTCGTGAGGCAGGGCGGACGCGCCGGCGTGACGGTCTGGCGACGCGGCGCGATGGAGGAGTTCTCGTCGATCGTGTTCGATGTCGCGTCGCGCTACTCCCCCGGGCTGCGCGAGCGCGGCGTCCTGCGCGACCGCACACCCCTGCACCGGATCGACACTCCGGACACACTCGAGGCGTGGCTCGCGGACGCCGGAACCGATTCCGTGGAGGTCCGCACCCTGTCGAATCTCCTTCCGGCGACGGAGGAGTTGTGCTGGTCGCTCGTAACGGGCACCGGTTTGCGCGCGGTGCTGCCCGGGCTCGACTCCGGGCAGGTGGCGTCGGTGCGGCAGCAGATCGCCGAGGAGGTCACCGCACGCGGACTGCGCACGATCGATGCGACCACTCTCGTCGCCACGGGTACGGTTCGACGTCCTCCGGTCTCGGGCTGACGACCGGAGACAGGGTCTACCGGGAGCAGGGCCGACCGGAAGTAGGACGCCGTGTGTCACCTGAGAGAATCGGGGCATGACGCTCGCCTCATCCGCCGACGATCGACGTTACGTTCTGACCCTGGGCTGCCCGGACACCACCGGGATCGTCGCCCGCATCGCGACCTTCCTCGCGGAGGTCGGTGGTTCGATCGTCGAGGCGGCCTACCACGCCGATCAAGACACCGGTTGGTTCTTCACCCGGCAGGCCGTCCGGGCGTCGTCGATCCCGTTCGGACTCGACGAGCTGCGCGAGAAGTTCGCGAGCGTCGCCGCCGACATCGGCCCGCAGACCGAATGGACGCTCTCCGACACCGGCAAGCGCAAGCGCGTCGTGCTGCTCGTCAGCAAGGAAGGGCACTGCCTGCACGACATCCTCGGACGGGTCGCCGCAGGGGAACTCGACGCCGAGATCTGCGCGGTCATCGGCAACCATCGCGATCTCGAACCGGTCGCGCAGCGACACGGCATCACCTTCCACTACGTGTCGTTCCCGAAGGATCCCGCCGAGCGCGGACCGGCTTTCGAGCAGGTCCGCAAGCTCGTCGACGCCCACGACCCGCACGCGGTGGTCCTCGCCCGGTTCATGCAGGTGCTCCCGGAGGAACTGTGCGAGCACTGGGCCGGCCGCGCGATCAACATCCACCACAGTTTCCTGCCGTCGTTCATCGGCGCACGGCCCTACCACCAGGCCTTCACGCGCGGCGTGAAGCTCATCGGCGCGACCTGCCACTACGTCACCGCCGAACTCGACGCGGGCCCGATCATCGAGCAGGACGTCATCCGCGTCAGTCACAGCGACAGCGTCAGCGACATGGTCCGTCAGGGCCGCGACGTCGAGAAGCTGGTCCTCTCGCGCGGTCTGCGCTGGCACCTCGAGGATCGTGTGCTGGTGCACGACAGTAAGACCGTCGTCTTCCGGTAGATCCCCCGAGCCGAAACCGGTCCACCCGCGAGCGGATGGACCGGTCTTTCGTGCGTGGGTGATCGGTTCAGCCGACGTGCGTGCGAGTGATCGGCTCAGCCGACGGGCACACCGGCTCGTTCGACAAGGTGCGCGAGCTCCTCGTCGAACCGGTCGATCGCTTCGACCGAGCTCATGTGGCCGATGCCGTCGAGCACCACGAAACGTTCGAGGTTGCCCGCACGGTCGAGTTCCTCGGCGAGACGCCGGGCGTGGACAGGCGGGGTGAGACGGTCGGCGGTGCCGACCAGCACCGTCGTCGGCACGGTGAGATTGCGCAGACCCTCACGGATGTCGAGGGCACTCAGTGCCCTGCCCCAGCCGCCCCGCGTGCGCGGCGGGCAGCCGAGCACGATCTTCTCGCAGAACTGCACCTCGGCGGCGCTCGCACCGGGCGACAGGGCCACGTAGCGCAGGGCCCGCGTCGTCACCGGGGACGCCGCCAACGGGACGGTCGCACCCATGAGCCGGCTCGCGACGGACACCGGCACCCGCGGGAAGCGTTGCGGCAGCGGCACGATCGCCGAGTCCGCGACCAGCCGGTCGGTGCCGGTGCTTGCGAGCAGCACGCCTGCGACCGTGCGGCCGACGTTCTCCGGGTACTTCTCGGCCCACGCGATGATGCTCATCCCGCCCATGCTGTGACCTGTGAGCACGGCCTTCGAACCGGGCCGGACCACAGCGTCGAGGACCGTCCGGAGATCGTCGGCGAGCACGTCTGCTCCCAGCGTCCGCGCCCCGGCCTCGCTGTCGCCGTGCCCGCGCTGGTCGTAGACCACCACCCGGTAGTTCTCCGCGAAGGCGTTGATCTGCGGGGTCCAGTACGCGGCGTTGCACGTCCAGCCGTGACAGAACACCAGCACGGGAGCGTCCGCGTCGCCATAGGCGAGCACGTTCAGCCGGGCACCGTCGTCGGCGCGGACGTCGAGGATCTCGGGTTCGAGTTCCGGTTCGCGCAGCAGCTCGTGCGGGGCGACGTCCTCGGTACGGACGACCGTCCGACGACGCCGGCGGACGAGCACGGCGGTGGTCGCCGCGGCAGCGAGGACGATCGAGCCCGCGGCGATCGACGCGGTCGGGGACGGCTTTCTCACGGGTGGAATTCTCCTGTCGGTTCGGTGGAGCAGCGCGCCGTCACAGGACGTGCGCGCGACGCAGAAGCAGAGTGGACGGACCGCCGATCAGTCCCACCTCGTCGAGGAACTCGACCGTGCGGCGAGTGCCCTGACGGAGCTTGTCGTGGTAGTGCCTGTTCTCCTGCGCGGCCTTCTTCGCTTCGGCGACGTCGAGTCCGGCCGCGGCGTAGACCTGGTCGTTCACGAGGCTGGTGACGACGAAGTACGCGCTCACCCCGAGGTGGATCCGGATCCATGCCCGCTCGAGACGTCCGAGCCGGGCCGAGCGCCTGCGTGTCTCCTCGCGGGCGTAGCGGATGTGCCGCGACTCCTCCACGACGTGGACGTGACTCACCGTCCGGGTGATGGGCTGCACCCGCTCGTCGCGCATGAAATCGTGCTGCATCATGTCGAGGATCTCCTCGGCGAACAGGGTGCCGCCGTAGGCGAGGGCGCCGCGCGCGACGGCCTTGAACAGCCGGCCGGTCTCGCGGATCCAACGCTTGGGCCGGTAGGAGGGGATGCCGTATCGCTGCGCCGACCGCGCGAACATGATCGAGTGCCGGCATTCGTCGGCGATCTCGGTGAGCCCGAACTGCACGTAGGGGGTTGCCGGATCGTGCCGGTAGAGATCGCGGACGAGCATCTGCATGAGGATCATCTCGAACCAGATCCCGGTGCCGGCGATGCTCGCGGCCTCGTGCTCGGTGAGGGTGATGCGCTGGTCCTCCGACATGCGTTCCCACAGGTCGGTGCCGTAGAGACTGCACCACTCCGGGGTCATGCCGTACTTGCCGTCCACGAGCGGCGCGTCCCAGTCGATCTCGAGCTCGGGATCGTAGGAGAGCCGCGCCGACGAATCGAGCAGGCGTTGCGCGGTCTCCTGCCGGTGATCCGTGGAGTGTTCACCAGGCAGGCTGTCGTGCTTTCGCAGGAGCGTCATCGCCGATCACCTCGTCTCGGAAAATTATCCGTTACCCGAAGTGTCATTATCTGGATCACACTTGTCAAGCGAAAGGGAGGCCCGACCCCCTACCACCGAGGGCGCTGGACCTCCTCGACCCGCGGACGGACGTCCACGAGGTACACGCACACGGCGACGACCGCGATGATCCCGAGCAGACCCACCGCGCCGAAGACGACGAGGACGAGCAACGCGGCCACGAGGATGCCGAGCCAGACGGGCTTGGTCAGCTTGTCGACGGCCGGAAACGCCTCGGCGGGCTGACGCACGACGTGGAACAGCGCGAATCCCGCCCCGGCGATGGCGATGATCTGCAGCGCGAGGATGATCAGACCGGCAAGTGAATCGACATTGGTCACCACACCAGTCTACGAGAATCGGCCCTCGTGCGAGTTCGCACGAGGGCCGATCGATCACTGCAGGTCAGGAACCGCTGGTCTTGCGCGGAGCCGCCTTCTTGGCAGGGGTCTTCTTCGCCGGGGTCTTGGCGGCGGTCTTGGCCGGAGCCTTGGCGGCGGGCGTCTTGGCAACCGTCTTGGCCGGGGCCTTCGCCGGAGCCTTGGCGGGAGTCTTCTTGGCCGGAGCCTTGGCCGGGGTGACCTCGACCGGCTCGACCGGGGTGGCCACCGACTGGACCTTCTCCGCAGCCTTGTCGGCCGCTTCGCGGACCTCGCCGCGGGCCGACTCGACCCGTCCGGCGGTCTCGGAGCCCGTCTCTTCGGCACGCTCACCGAGCTCGACGACGCGCTCGGCGGCCTTGTCGCCGGCGTCGGACACGGCCTCGCTCACCTCGTCGCTCGTCTCGGAGATGCGGCCGGCCGCGCGACCCGCGAGCTTGGCGGCCTGCTCGCCGACCTCGCGGGTCCGGCGGGCCACCGTCCCGAGGGCTTCCTCGGTGAGGTCGGCGGCGTCGCCGAGCACGGCTTCGGCGCGACCGAGGCCGTCCTCGAGGGCCGGCTGGGAGCGCAGACGCTCGATGGTCTCCTCACCGCGCTCGGCGAGTGCGGTGTAGAGGTCGGAGGCGACCTTCAGGTACGCCTCGGCGACCTTGCGCAGCTCCTCGGTGCTGAAGCGCTCGCGCAGCTCCGCGATCTCCTCGGGCAGCTCGGCCGGGAGTTCGGCGAGACGCTCGCGGAGGGACTCGACGGTCTCGGTGAGATCGGCGGGCAGGGTTGCGAAGCGGTCGCGGGCGGTCTCGACTCGCTCGGCCACCTCGGTGCGGTTGGTCTCCGCACGTCGGCGCGCCTGGGCCACGAGGTCGGCGACGGCCTGGACGACGGCGTCGCCGGCACCGACCGCGGCGTAGAGGGAGGTACGGATGTTGGTGGGATCGGTCATGGAGTTTTCTCCTCGTCGAAGTCTGTCGGATGGTCGGACCGGGCCTCGCCGGTGTTCTGCTGGTTCTCTCGGCAGAACGAGTCGTAGATGTCGAGCAGGACCTGCTTCTGCCGCTCGGTGAGAACGGTGTCGACGAGCACCGCGTCGCGCACGGCGCTCTCCGCTCGATGCTCGAGGATCCCCGCTCGCACGTAGAGAACCTCGGCCGAGAGCCGCAACCCCTTGGCGATCTGGGCGAGCACTTCCGCGGACGGCTTGCGCAGGCCCCGTTCGATCTGGCTCAGGTACGGGTTGCTGACACCGGCCAGTTGCGACAACTGGCGGAGCGACACCTGTGCAGCCTCGCGCTGCGACCGAATGAAGGCACCGATGTCCTGGGCGGCGTTGTTGACCACCCGAACGGCGATATCCCCCGGTCCGGCGCTGTCGTCCGGCGTGTCCGAGCCCTCGATCGGATCTGGTTCCGTGGACACACCGACCAGTCTACGGACAAGTGCTAGCTACAGCAAGCACCCTGCTAGCACGTGACCGTCGTCACGCGAACAGCAACTCCGAGACCGTGTAGATCGTCAACCCGGCGAGTGAGCCGACCACCGTGCCGTTGATGCGAATGAACTGCAGGTCGCGACCCACGGCGAGTTCGATCTTGCGGCTGGCCTCCTCGGCGTCCCAGCGCTCGACCGTCTCGCGGATGACGGAGGTGATCTCGTCGGCGTAGTTGGACGCGACGAAACGCACCGCGTCGAGCAACCAACCGTCGATCTTGGTGCGCAGCTCGGCGTCCTCACGCACCCGGATGCCGAACGCCATGACGTTCTCCGCGATCTTCGTGCGCAGGGTGCTGTTCGGGTCGTCCACCGAGTCGAGGATCATCCGCTTGGCCGTCCGCCAGGTCGCCGCGGCGAGCCCGGTGATCTCGTCGCGGCCCATGATCTCGGCCTTGACCTTCTCCGCCTTGGCGATGGTCACGGGATCGCTTTGCAGGTCGCGGGCGTAGTCGGCGAGGAACTTGTTGACCGCGAGCCGCACCTCGTGGTCGGGATTCGACCGCACCTTCCACGTGAACTCCACGAGTTCGCGGTGGATCTTCTCGCCGAGCAGCAGGTCGACGAACTTCGGCGACCACGACGGCGAGTCGCGGCTGATCACGCGGTCGATGGTCTCCTGGCTCCCGAGCGCCCACTGGTGCGCGCGTTCGGCGAGCATATCGACGAGCGGCAGGTGGCGGTTCTCGGCGAGGAGTTCGGTGAGGACACGCCCGATGGGCGGTCCCCATTCCGGTTCGGCGATCCGCTTGACGATGGTGTGGTCGATGATCTGCTGGATGTCGTCCTCGCGCAGGATTCCGACCACGCCGCGCAGGACCGTCGACGTCTCCTTGGCCACACGCTGGGCGTTCTCGGGTTCGGCGAGCCAGGTACCGACCCGCAGCGGGATCTGCGCCGACTCGACCTTGGCCGACACCACCTCGGGTGCGAGGAAGTTGTTGCCGACGAACGAGCTCAGGTTGGCGCCGAGCTGGTCCTTCTTCCGCTTGATGATCGCCGTGTGCGGGATGGGTATCCGTAGTGGGTGCCGGAACAGGGCGGTCACGGCGAACCAGTCGGCGAGCGCGCCGACCATGCCGGCCTCGGAAGCCGCGCGCACGTAACCCACCCATGCGCCGGCGCCGCGGGTTTCCTGCCAGCGGCAGAAGAGATAGATGATCGCGGCGGCGACGAGGAAGCCGGTCGCGACCGCCTTCATACGGCGGAGTTCTCGGCGTTTGATCTCGTCGTCGGTCGTCAGGAGCTGCACCCGATCGATTGTGCCGAAAGTCGGCACTCGGCGGACGGATCGCCCTCGAGTTCTGAAGGACGGGGGGCCGGATCGTAGACTGAGCCGACGATCGAAACCGAACGGATGTGCCACACAGTGTCCAGCAGACCGCAGACGACTTCGACCACGACCTCGAGCGAGGCCGCCCCGCCCGTGAAGCAGGACGGCCGCAAACGGCGCTGGCACGAGCACAAGATCGCCCGCCGGGAAGAGCTCGTGGACGGCACCATCAACGCGATCCGCTCCCGCGGCCACGAGATCGGCATGGACGAGATCGCCGCCGAGATCGGCGTGTCGAAGACGGTGCTCTACCGCTACTTCACCGACAAGAGCGACCTGACGACCGCGACGATGCTGCGGTACGTCGAGACGGTCCTCGCTCCCCGGATCTACGCGGCGGTCGCGGAGGATCTCGACGAGTACGAGCTCACCCGGGAGGCGATCACCGCCTACGTCGAGACCGTCGCCGACGATCCCGAGGTCTATCTGTACGTGATGAGCAACAGCGCGTCGGCGGGGCGCGACGTGGTGGCCGATTCGGAGCGGATGATCGCCGAGCTCGTCGCTACCGTCCTCGGTGAACGGCTGCGGCTGCTCGAGATGGATTCGGGTGGTGCCGTGCCGTGGGCGTACGGAATCGTCGGCGGCATCCAGCTCGCGACGCACTGGTGGATCTCGAACAAGTCGATGACCGCCGAGGACCTGATCGATTATCTGACGATGATGATCTGGGGCGGCATGAACGGCATCGCCGGAGTCGCCGGATCTCCGGTGCGCTTCAAGTCGCAACCGCATCCACTCCTGCCGGAGTCGTCGACCACTCCCTGATCGACATCTTTACTGTTACTCGAAGTTGCATGTATAGTGCGGACATGAGCGACCACGCCGACGACCTGCACGACGAGGACGATCCCGGCTACCGCGGTCCCGCCGAGGTCACCGTGGGCAACCGCACGGTCGCCGTCGACGTCGAGATCTCCGGACGGTTCGACCCCCTGCTCGGCCGGCACGTGTGGCGCGGCCGGCTCCGCAGGCTCGCCGAGACCCTCGGAGCAGACGCCTCGCCCGCCCCCGGCACCACCGTGACGATTACAGTGCCCGACGCCCCCGAGACCGCGACCGCCCGCATCTCGGAGGTCGACCTGTGGGGCAGCCACATGGTCGACGGCATCTCGCGACCGCCCTACCCTCTGCCAACCGAGACCGACGGTGTCGATCCCGCCTGATCACGACTGCGTGTGGCACACGCCCGATGACGCCTGCGTGTGACACGCTGGCGGGATGACGAAGGACGACGTCTTCCGGCCCGCATCGATCGTCGAAGCCCTCCGGGCGACGCCCGAGACCCGCGTCGCCGACATCGACACGAACGGCACCCCGGGATTCGACGGCGACAAGGCGCTCGGCGAACGTCTGTTCGCCGAACGTGGTGCCATCCTCTCCGATCTGCAGGAGATGCTGTTCGCCGAGGGGCGGACCGGCGGCACCCGCTCGGTGCTGCTGATCCTGCAGGGCATGGACACCGCCGGGAAGGGCGGCATGGTGCGTCACGTCGTCGGCCAAATCGACCCGCAGGGCGTCGACCATAAGGCCTTCGGGGTGCCGACGGAGGAGGAGAAGCGGCACCACTTCCTGTGGCGGATCGCGAAGGCCCTCCCCCGCAACGGTCAGCTCGGCGTCTTCGACCGGTCGCACTACGAGGATGTGCTGGTCGCGCGGGTGAGATCACTGGTGCCGGAGAATGTCTGGCGCGGACGCTACGACGAGATCAACCGGTTCGAGAGCGAAGTCGTCCGGGAGGGCACGACCATCGTGAAGGTCGCGATGTTCGTCTCGTTGGACGAGCAGAAGAAGCGCCTCGCCGAGCGCCTCGAGCGCCGCGACAAGCACTGGAAGTACGACCCGAGCGATGTCTCGGAGCGCGCCCTGTGGCCGCAGTACCAGCAGGCCTATCAGGACGTGCTGGATCGGACCAGCACCGACGAGGCGCCCTGGTACGTCGTACCGTGCGACCGCAAGTGGTACAGCCGCCTCGCGGTGACGGAACTGCTCATCGACGCGTTCGAACGTCTCGACCTCGATTGGCCGGAGCCGACTTTCGACATCGAAACGGAGAAGCGCCGACTCGCAGAGTCGTGATGTCACAGACTCGCAGAGTCGTGACGTCGTGTGAGTGATGCGAGTCGGCTTTCACCGACTCGCGTCAGGTATCACCCTCAGAACAGATGCGGGGTGTCGTAGTGCCGTCTGTGGTCTCGGCGCACGGTTCCGGCCATCATGCCGAATGCCGCGCCGAGTGCGACGACAGCGCCGAGCGCCGCGACGAGCGCCCAGCCCGAGAATCCGTACCCCGCGGCGACGATCGTCAGGGCGATCATCAGGATCGAGGCGAGTGCGAGCGCATAGGCGCTCCAGGCTACGAACAGATTGAGTTTCACGACCGGCCTCCTCGGACGAGGTGTGTCCCTCTCGATGCCGACGGTACCTGCACGTGACGCGCATCACAACCGACCGGTGGATTCCTTCAGCACCTCGTAGCGGAGGACGGCGAACTCGCCGCTCTGCCCGAGCTCGGTGAGGCGCATCTCCACGTGTAGCGGGAGCAACGGACGGCCGGAACCGATGGTCACCGGCGCGAAGGAGACGACGAGCTCGTCGAGCAGACCGCGCTCGGCGAACTGTCCGGCGAGATCACCGCCGCCCACCATCCACAGGTCGCGGCCGTTCGCGGCCTCGGCCATCTCGTCGTAGACCTGACGGACGTCCTTCTGCGTGAAGCGGATGTCGCCGGGTTCGTCGCCTGCCCGGGCGACGGGCAGGTCGTCGCGATGCGTGAACACCCAGCAGGGCAGGTCGTACTCCCACTTGTCCTCGCCTGCATGGTCGAGCACCCAGCGGTAGGTGGACGATCCCATGACGATGGCGCCGATACCGGCGATGAACTTCTCGTAGTCGAACGGCCCGCCGTCACCGGACTCCCGGGTGAGCAACCAGTCGAGCGAATGGTCCTCGGTGGCGAGGAAGCCGTCCAGTGTGCTTGCGGTGTAGTAGATCATCCGGGTCATGAGCTGCTCCTGTTCCAGTCGAGTGGATCTCCGTGATCGACGTCGAGCCCGACCGCCCGCATCATGTGCCGCGCGAGTTGACGGCGGTGTGCGGCGAAGGTGAGGACGTGGGCGACCACTCCCCCGAGGACGAAGCTCTCGGGAGGGTCGCACAGGGCGTCGATGAGCACGTCGCCCCAGGCGCCGCGGCGATGGATGTCGCGGATCGTCTCCACCCAGCGCGGAGCAACGTCCTCGAAACGATCTGTCAGAGAGTCGATCCCGTTGTCAGAATCCTCGGGGTGATCAGCGCCGGCCATCGAGGCCAACCACATCTCCTTGGCACGTACCAGGTTGCCGAGCACACGTGAGACGGATTCCTCGGGACCGTCCCATTCGAGGACCACCAGTCCGGGGAACCTGATCCGGTCGCGCTCGTCGTCGTCGAGCTCGGTGGCGCGCTCGAGGAGATAGCGGGTGTCCGCGAGGTCGTGCTGCACCATCTGCGCGAGGACCTCTGCGGCCGGGTAGTCGGGCGCGGTGGACCGCCTTCCGTCCTCCTCGACCCAGAGATTGGTGGGCGGATGGAAATGTACGCCGTTGGGGGCGGGCAACCAGTGATCGACGGGCGCGGGCGCCCAGTGGTCGACGGGTGCGGGCGCCCCGGGATCCCTACGGCCGGTGCCGAGCACCCGGGCGGCCTCGCTGGGCGGATATCCGTAGGCACGGACGAAGGCCCGGGCGAACCCTTCGACGCTGTCGTAGCCGGCGGCGAACGCCGCATCGGTGACCGAACTGCCGTGACGCAGTTGCCAGGCGGCACGCTCGAGCATCACCCGGCGCCGCAACGCCACCGGCGACTCGCCGGTGCCCACCGCGAAGGTGCGGCTGAAGTGCCACTGCGACGCGTAGGCGTGCTGCGCCATCCGTTCGAGGGTTGCGTTGTTCTCGTCGAGAACGGCGTCGAGCAGTTCCCGCAGTCGATCACGGCCGAAAGTCATGCGTTCAGTGTCGCGCGCAGACCCCGGCCGCCGCCCGACCGTTCTTGCTCTCTACCGGCTCACCCGGTCAGCCCGGCATGGTCTCGCCGCCGAGCGGGGCGAGTACCTCACCGCTGTAGTACGACGACATCGTCTCCGATGCGAAGAAGACGTAGGACGGGGCGATCTCGTCGGGCTGCGCGGCGCGGCCGAAAGGGGCCTGTTGCCCGAACTCGGAGACCTTCTCCGCGTCCATCGTCGCCGGGATCAACGGTGTCCACACCGGTCCGGGCGCCACGCAGTTCACGCGGATCTGCCTGTCCTGCAGTGCCTGCGCGAGCGAGTAGGTCAGGGCGATCACCGCGCCCTTGGTCGCCGAGTAGTCGATGAGCGTCTTGTTGCCGCGCAGACCGTTGACCGACGCGGTGTTGATGACGGAACCGCCCGGCGTCAGATGCGGCAGGGCCGCCTTCGTCACGTGGAAGAAGCTGTCGATGTTCACGGCGAAGGTGTGGCGCCACTGTTCCTCGCTCAACTCGGCGAAATCGTCGACGGGCTGCTGGGTGCCGGCATTGTTGACGAGGATGTCGAGGCCACCGAGTTGCTCGACCGTCTCGGCCACCACCGCCCGGCAGTGCTGCGCGTCGCCGAGGTCGCCCGCGATCACGTGGCATGTGCGGCCCTCGCGTCGCACCAGGTCGGCGGTGTGTTCGGCGTCGCGGTGTTCCTCGAGGTACGCGATCGCGACGTCGGCACCCTCCTTCGCGAAGGCGACGGCGACCGCCCGTCCGATGCCGGAGTCGCCGCCCGTGACGAGGGCCTTGCGGCCGGACAGCAACCCGCGGCCGACGTAACCGCGCATCTCGTCGGCGGGGCGCTCGGCCATCTCGTCGGTCTCACCGGGATAGTCGATGGTGTGTGGTTCTCGTTCGCGGTCCTCGCTCATGGCCGCCGGATACCCACAGGCTGCATCGATATTCACGCCGGTTTCCCCGGTCCGCACCGACCGACGAGTCGTTTCTGCACCGACCGACGAGTCGTTTCTGCACCGACCGACGGGTCGTTTCTGCACTGCTCCGAGAGGGTAACCCCGGCGTATGGCTCATGAGACCCGGATGTGCGACGTGCACGACGCTCCGCTTCCCACGCCCCGCGGACCCATCTCCGCCGAGATCGTCGAGCGACTCGGTGGCCCGGTGGACGATGCCGTGTGGGACGTCGCGACCGACGGCGCGGATGCCTACGGCGAGGACGTCCAACTCGCTCTGGCCGTTCTCTACGAGCTCCACTACCGCGGGTTCGCGGGCGTCGACCCGGCCTGGGAATGGGCACCGGGCCCGATCGGGGTCCGGGCGCGTCTCGAGCGCATCTTCCTCGATCGGCTGCGCGCCGACGTCCCGGCTTCCGACGATCCGCAGGGTGTCCTCGAGGACCTGTGCCGCGAGCCGGACGACTCGTGGGGTGTCTCCCACGAGCTCGCCGCGAACGGCACGTGGGAGATGATGCGCGAGTTCTTCGTCCATCGCTCGATCTACCACCTCAAGGAAGCGGACCCACACGCCCTCGCGATCCCTCGACTGTCCGGTCGCGCCAAAGCCGCGCTGGTCGCCGTCGAGTTCGACGAGTACGGCGGAGGTCGGGCCGAGCGCATGCACTCGCGGTTGTTCGCCGACCTGCTGCTCGCCGCCGGCCTGAAGGACGACTATCTGGGCTATCTCGACGTCGTTCCCGCGGTCACCCTTGCAACGGTGAACTTCATGTCGTTGTGCGGTCTGCACCGCGCATATACGCCGATGCTGGTCGGGATGTTCGCCGCGGCCGAGATCACCACCGCCCCCAGCGCCCGCCGCATGGTCGAGGCTCTCGAGCGTCTGGGCGCCGACGACGCGTGCGTCCTCTTCTACTCCGAGCACATCGAGGCCGACGCCGTCCACGAGCTCGTCCTGCGGCACGACGTGGTGGGTTACATGATCGAACAGGATCCAGCTCGGGCGCAGGACATCTCGTTCGGTGCGCAGGCCATCGAGTTCCTCGAGGGCCGGCTCGGAAGCCATCTGCTGGGCAGCTGGACCGCCGGTCACAGCTCGCTCCTCACGTCGGCGGAGGCACCGGCCTGACACTCGGGTACGAGACAGCGAGTGGAGCCCCGGGACAGTGCGTCCCGGGGCTCCACTCGTCGGTGCCGGGGTCCCGGCTCAGTCGATCAGGCCGGGTTCGTGTGTGGGGGTGCCACCGGACCCGCGGAGGCGGCGTCGACGGAGGTTGAGCGCGGACATCACCACGCCGACGACGATGAGCACGGCGGCAGCGATGGCTCCGACGATCACCCATCCCTCGAATCCGTCGCCCGCCGCGTAGAGGACGAGAGCGACGACAGCGATCCCCGCGAGGATGCAGGCGTATCCGACCCAGCCCGAAGCTCGGGACGCAGTGGTGGGAGCGTGAGCTCGATTCGATGGTTTCGTCATGGTGGTGGATACCGCATCCGGCCCTCCACGAAACCAGCCCTCCACGAACCCGCCCTCCACGGCCCAGCAGGGGACGACGGAGGGCGGCGGATGGTTCTGCGCAGGAGAGCGTTACGGCCGAGAGTGTTACGGCGGTATCCGCCGGCCGATGGGCCCACGTTCGACGAGCGCGGCGAGTCGTTCGCGCGCGCTGCGCGGAGAGAGGACGGGGCTGTCGGTGCCCGTCGCGCTGCGCATGCCGCGCACCGTCTCGGACCACACCTCGGGACCGTCGTACTTCGGCGACCATCCGAGTTCCTCGCGGGCCCTTCTGCAGTCGAGCATCGGGCAGGTGTAGGCGAGGTCGATCCATCCGCCCTGCACCGGTTGCAACCGTAGGCGCCAGGTCGCTTCGGCGAGCGCCGACAGACCCCATCGCGGCACCGGAATCGTCGGGCAGTCGAACGGAGCGGCGAAGTCCCGCGCTCCCACCGGGGTCGGTGCACCCAGGTTGAACGGACCGGGCACCCGTCGCTCGAGCGCTGCGACCAGCGCGTCCGCCACATCGTCGGAGTGCACGGCGGGAATCGTGAGCTTGTGATCGATCGGGATCAACGGCAGATGGTTCGTGATGCCGGCGGGCACGAACTCGGGCAGCACGTAGCGTTCGAGGCCCGAGCCGGAGACGAGCTGCCCGATGAATCCCGGGCGGAAACGGGTGAGGACGGGCACGTTCGTGCCGGACTCGAAGTCGTCGAGGAATGTCTCCGCCGCAACCTTGTCGACGCTGTAGACACAGGTGGGCACGCCTTCGCGGGCCCACGACTCGTCGACCTCCCGACGGTAGGCGCCCTCGGAGTACACGGCGGCGGAGGACATGTGGATCACGTGCGCGACACCGGCGTCGGCGGCGGCCGTCATGACGGCGCGGGTGCCGTCCACCGCCACCCGCCGGAGATAGTCGCGACGGTGCGAGGGCTGGAATCCCCAGGCCAGGTGCACAACGGCGTCGGCCTCCGCGAAGATCGGAGTCAGGACCCGGGCGGCGTCGGGAGCCCCGAGGTCCACGGCGCACCACTTGGCCGCCGCATACGGATCGCGCGCCGGGGGAATCCGGCGCGCGATCGCGACGATATCGAGTTGTGCGGGGTGAGCGGCCAGCCGGCGCAGGAGCGCCGTGCCGACATTTCCGCTCGCTCCGGTGACGACGATGCGTCGTGGCAGACCGGTTCGGGGTGTGGGAGCCATCGGCATCGTCGGTATCGTCCGGGTGTCCCGGTCAGCGGGCCGATTCCGCTGCGTCCTTCTCCGTCTGCGCATCCGCGTTCGGGAGAATACCGGCAGCGTTCTCGAGGTGGGCGCGGACGAACCACTGGAACTTCTCCAGCTGGCCGGTCTGGCCGATCAGGACGTCCTCGGTGATCGGGTCGAGCTTGCCGACCTCGTCGATCGCCTTGCGGTTGTCGGTGATGATGCCGTCGTAGACGAGGTCCAGCGCAGCGAGGTGCGCCTGCGCGGTGTCGCGGCCGACCGAGTAGTCGTCCCACGTGCGGTTCTTCTCGATGGCGCCCGGCGTGCCCTTGGGCGACGCACCGAGCGCGGCGATCCGCTCGGCGACCTCGTCCGCGTATCCGCGCACGAGCTCGACCTGCGGGTCGATCATCTCGTGGACGCCGATGAAGTTCGGACCGACGACGTTCCAGTGGATGTGCTTCAGCGTGAGGTGCAGGTCGTTGTAGGCACTCAGGCGCTCCTGGAGAATCTTCGCGGTGCGCGAGCCGTCGGCATCGCTCAGACCGGGAACCGTATAGCTCGAGTTCGACATATTCTTCCTCCGGAATGCTCTCGGGTGTGTCGGAAGGCGAATACCCGAGGCACGGTGGAATCCAAACATCCGGGCGCACCGGACGTCCCGTGACCTGCGTCGAATGAATTTGTCCGGATCAGGCGAGTCACAAACGTTTGGAAACGGACCAACCCGGTTATTCGATCGCCGGGCACCGAGGCTTCCAGGTTTCGGTCATGACATCTGAGGTGGCGACAATGATCATTCTGGGTCTGATTCTGTTGGTGGTGGGGTTCTTCACCGGTATCTCGATCCTCACCACACTCGGAGTGATACTTCTGGTGATCGGCGTGATCCTTGCGATCTTGGGCGCGACGGGCCGGGCGATCGGCGGACGCGCGCACTGGTACTGACCCCCTGTCGATCGTCCGCGCCGGAAGGAGACGTCCGGCACGAGGCAGAACTGCGGATCCCGGGTGCTCACGGCACCCG
This sequence comes from Rhodococcus sp. 2G, assembly GCF_001886355.1. Lineage (NCBI taxonomy): Bacteria > Bacillati > Actinomycetota > Actinomycetes > Mycobacteriales > Nocardiaceae > Rhodococcus > Rhodococcus sp. 2G. The sequence continues at coordinate 3,170,914 of NZ_CP018063.1, forward strand.
GGATTCGTCGTTTCCGGACCCTTACGACCCCGCCCCGATACGACAGGCCGACCGGCGGCCCGGGGTCCCGGAACGACGTCCGGGCCGGCCCCTGTGCAGGGACCGGCCCGGACCGGAAGGTCAGTTCGATGCCTAGGTGTCGGTGCGCGCCGCCGCCTTCGGCGTACGGAGTGCGCGATGGCTGGTGTCGCAGAGGGGGTACAGCGCGCTGCGGTGACACCGGCACACGGCCACCACGAAACGGTCCGAGACCGTCTCGGCGCCGTCGTCCTCGACGATCCGCACCGGGCCCTCGACGAGGGTGGGACCGCCCCTCACCTGCCGCACGACCCGTGCTTCGCACTCTCCGTCGGCGGTGAGCTGCGTGATCTTCGGTGCCTTGCTCACGTTCTCAACTCCTCGTGCGGGGGCGGTCGGCGCGGACGACGACCACCTCCTCGGTCAGTGCCCCGGGCTCCGCCAGCTGCGACGAGTACAGATAGTCCGTGCGGTTGCGAAGGACCGGTCCGAAGGGGATACGGCTGCGGGCGACGACGGATGCCTTGAGGTCCGCCTCGCGCAGCCGGGACAGTGTCGCCTCCACACCGGTGAACTCGGAGTGCACGATCAGCGCGAATCCGCCGGGCGTGAGCAGGGTGGGCAGGCTGTCGCACAACGGATCGAGCACGCAGCGTCCGTCGGCGCCGGCATCCCAGCGCGGGTCGCGGTTCTCCCCGTCGCACGGAACATACGGCGGATTCGACAAGACGATGTCGAACGGACCGTGGCGCAACGCCTCGTCCAGGCCTCCCTGCCGGGCACGGATCGGCAGCCGGCGCGACCACGCGTTGACGCGGGCGCTGAACACGGCTCGCGGGTTGATGTCGAAGGCCGTCACCGACGAAGCACCGAGCATGGCGGCGTTCACCGCCAGAAACCCTGTCCCGGTGCAGAAGTCGAGCACCTTCGCACCCTTCGTACCGCCTGCGTCCGCAAGCGCGCCTGCGAGCAGATACGAATCCTCTTGGGGGCGGTACACCCCCGGAAGACGCCATACCCGCGGCGAATCCGATCCGTCCAGCGCCAGGGAAGCTGTCACGTCACACCACCTCGGTATCTCGAGTTCGACGGCATCTCCACCACCCCGGGCCGAAAACCCGGATCCGTCCGTTCGCGGGCGGATACCCGCGCGACTTCCGTGTGAAACACGCCACCGTTCCGCGTGGGAGGCCCAGCAATCACGAGAACAGCACCCGGCGAGCGGCATTTCGCACGCGTCGGGTCACCGGAGCGGTGCGTTTGCCGTCCGCGAGTGCGGCGTGAGCGGCGTTCCAGCCACCCATGCCGTGGACTCCCCCGCCCGGATGCGCACCCGAGCTGGCGAGATACACCCCTTCGACCGGCGTCCGCGGTCCGCCGAAACCGGGAGTGGGCCGCAGGAACAACTGCTGGTGGACCTGCGCGGTTCCACCGTTGACGGCGCCGCCGACGAGATTTGCGTCGGCCGCTTCGAGGTCGCCGGGTCGCTGGACGTGCCGGCCGACCACGCGTGCACCGAAACCCGGTGCGTAGGCCTCGAGTTGCGCGTCGACGCGTTCGGCGAGGTGGTCGGCGGACGCGTCGTCGGTGATGCCCCGCGGCAGATGTGTGTAGGCCCAGCAGCTTTCGGTTCCCTCGGGCGACCGCGTCGTGTCGGTGGTGGTCATCTGCCCGAAGAGGAGGAAGGGCGACTCGGGGACGACCCCGGTGGACAGATCGGCCGACCACCGGATCATCGCGTCCGTATCGGCACCGACGTGCACCGTGCCGGCCCCGCTCAACGAGGGCGAACGCCACGGCACGCGGCCGTCGAGCGCGTAGTTCACCTTCACGACCGGGGTGTCCCATTCGAACTTGCGCAGGTCGTCGAGTACCCGTGACCCGACGGCGTCGGCCGGGAGGAGCCGCGTGTACAGGGCCGGGGCCGAGGTATCGGCGAGGACGGCACGTCGCACCTTCACCCGCTCGCCACCGGCGATCCGGACTGCGGAGACCTTCCCGCCCTGCACCTCCACGCCGACGACCGGCGAGTCGCACCGCAGCTGGGCACCCGCTGCGGCGCCGCGCCGGACCAGCGCGTCGGTGAGCGCTCCCGCGCCGCCGACCGGCGCGGGGAATCCGACGTCCTGCGCGAGCATCGTGAGCATGTAACCCATCACGCCGCTGCCGGGCGCCTCGGGCGGTGTGTCGGCATGCATGGCATTGCCCAGGAGCAGCAGCCGCGCCGCCGAACCGCCGAACAACTCCGACGACATCCGGGTGACGGGCAGCGCGAGCATGCGCGCGTAGCGCAGCAGATCTCCCGTCTTCATGGTGCGCAGCAGGTCCACGGAACCCCGGACGGGCGGGAACGGACCGAGGAGCAGTTCGAGAAGCGCGCCGCGTACCTGCTTCCACTGGTCGAACAGCGCCAGCCACGCTTCCCCGTCACCGACGTAGCGACGCTCGAGGTCGGCCGCCGTGTCGGTCGGATCCGGAGAGACGACGATCGCGTCCTCGTCGTCGGGGCCCAGCGGGTGACCGAAGGCCTTCGGGGAACGCGCCCAGCGGAGGCCGTGCGACGCGAGATCGAGGGCTTGGAAGGCCGGTGAGGCCACACCGAGCGGATAGAACGCGCTGAACAGATCGGCGCAGTATCCCGGGTGAAGTTCTGCGCTGCGCACCGCTCCACCGGGTTCGGGTTGTTCCTCCAGTACGAGGACGTCCCATCCGGCGTCGGCGAGCACCGCGGCGGCGGTCAGACCGTTGGGTCCGGCGCCGATGACGACCGCATCGACCGTCGCGTCGCTCATTCGGTGGCGCCTTCGGCGAGCAGCACCAGCCGTCTCAGGCATTCCTGGTTCCGTGGCAACACCATTTCCTCCTGTACGCGATCGGGGACGAGGGCGTACGGTCCTTCGACGACGTGTTCGGCCATCGTGATGCGGGTGCCGCCGTCGTGGGTGGGTTCGAGCGAGATCGCGATCTCGGCCTTGCCGAACAGCCAGGCACGTGCGCGCAGCACCAGTTGCCGTTCGGGCACCACCTCGCTGACCTCGGTGTGGTCGTCGAGCAGGAGAGGCCACAGACCCACCGAATGATGGATCCGGGTGTCCCGTTGCGGCCAGGCGGGGTCGACGGCCCGGATGCGCGACGCACCCACTACCCATGCCGCGTACCGCCAGCCGTCGGCGAGGATCTCCCATACACGCGCCGGTGCCACCGAAGTCTCGATCGTCGCGATCCTGGCCATGCCCGCTCCTCATCCTCTGGACGACAGCTCGCTTGCGGCAGACGCATACCCCGCTTCCGCAGGTGTCACACGACGCCGGGTGTCATCGCTGTTCGGAGGGGGTATCCGGGCGGGCATGGAAGCCGAGAACACCCCCTCCTCCAACCCGTACGCCTTCGTCTTCGCGCCGTCCCCGCTCCTCACGGTAACCCTCGAGAAGGCACCCGACGGAAGCACCGAACTGCACGTCCATCCTGGCGGGCAGGGATTCTGGATCGGCCGCATGGCGGCGACCCTGGGAATGGACGTGCACCTGTGCGGACCGTTCGGCGGCGAGTCCGGCACGATCCTCGTCGACATGATCAACCGCGAAGGCGTGACGGTGCATGCCGTGGAGACCGCATCACCCAACGGTTCCTACATCCACGACCGGCGCGAGGGCGAACGGAAGGAGATCGTGGAGATCGACCCGCCGGCACTCACCCGTCACGAGACCGACGATCTGTTCAGCGCGTCGCTGGCGTCCGCGATGTGCGCGAAGGTCGCGATGCTGGGCGGACCGCACAACGACGACGCCGTACCGAGCGAGGTGTACACGCGCCTGTGCGCCGATCTGGGAGCCCTCGGCATCCCGGTCGTCGCCGATCTGTCCGGCCCCACCCTCGGTGCGGCCCTCGAAGGCGGGGTGACCGTGCTGAAGGTGAGCCACGAGGATCTCATCGAGGACGGTCGCGCGAAGTCCGAGGATCTCGACGATCTCATCGAGGCCTTGCACCGTCTCCACGACGAAGGTGCCACCTCGGTGGTGATCTCCCGCGCCGGCGATCCGGCGATCGCACTGGACAACGGAACCATCTGGGAGGTGGAGGCACCCTCGGTGCAGACCGTGGACCACCACGGTGCCGGAGATTCGATGACCGCCGGCATCGCGTCGGCCTACGCCGCGGGCGCGAAGTTCGAGGACGCGCTGCGTCTCGGCGCCGCAGCAGGTGCGGTCAACGTCACGCGCCGCGGTCTGGCGACGGGGCATCGTGGCGCTGTGGAGAAGATGGCCGAGAAGGTGGAGGTCCGGAAGGTGAAGGGGAAGCGTTCATGAAAGCACTGATCGTCAACGACGACGGCATCGACAGTCCCGGTCTCGCCCTGCTCGCCCGCCTCGCCGTCGAGGCGGGATTCGACGTGCAGGTCGCGGCGCCCCATGTCGAGCGCAGCGGCGCCAGTGCATCCTTGACCGCTCTCCAGGACGAAGGAAAACTCCTGCTCAGCCGTCGCCCGCTCGACGACCTGCCCGAGGTGGAATCCTATGCGGTGGAAGCATCTCCGGCGTTGATCACCTTCCTCGCCTCGTACGGCGCGTTCGGGACGGCACCGGACATCGTGTTATCCGGAATCAACCTGGGCCCCAACACCGGTCACGCGATCCTGCATTCGGGCACGGTGGGTGCAGCCCTGACCGCGGCCACCCACGGTGCCCGCGCGGTCGCATTGTCCCTCAACGGGACAGCTCCGTCGCAGTGGGAGACCGCCGAGTTGGTGACCCGTCGCGCTCTCGAGTGGGCCGTCGAACACAGCCGTCCGGGCACGGTTCTCAACGTCAACATCCCCGACATGCCCGTCCACGAGTTACGCGGACTGCGCAGTGCTCCTCTGGCAGGATTCGGTGCCGTCCAGGCCGAGATCGGGGAGGTCGAGGACGACGGCGACATCTCCCGCGCCTTGCCGGTCACCTTCCGGGCGGTCGAACTCGACGAATCCCACGACAGCGACGCCGTTCTCGTGTGCCGGGGGTGGGCGACCGCGACCGTGCTGACGATGCCTTTCGAGGTGGCGGAAGCCGATCTCGGAACCTTGGAATTCGCCCACTCGGGTAGTTCGCAGCAGTAGGTGCTGTAGAAGGTTCCGGGACCGCTCGGTCACGAGTGCCGCGACCGAGCGGTCCCGACTCCAATTGATTCGGGCCGCTGCAGTTCTCAGAGCACTTCAGTTCTCAGAGCACTGCAGTTCTCAGAGCACTGCAGTGCTCAGGCGACTGCGGAATCGGAGACGTAGCGAGAGATCGGCGTGACGACGGACCGTTGCGCACGACCGGTCGTGTCCGTCACGGACTGCACGAACCGGCCGGCCTCGGCGAGCGCACGCCGGCTCTCGGGAACGCTGTCGGCGAAGACCGGGAAGGCGTGCACCTGGTGTCGCCACAGGTGCAGGTCGCAGCTGACCCCTGCCTCCCGCACGGCCCGCGCCATGGATTCTGCGTCGCTGCGCAGCAATTCGTCGTGACCGGCGTGGATCATCACCGGGGGTAGCACGCTGAGGTCGTTGTCGAGCGGGCACATCAGCGGTCCGGGCTCCCCGTCGACGGTCAGACGGGTATGGGTGCCCTCGATGTAGCGTACGAGCGACTGCACGGCCGATCCGGGGAACATGGGGCAGGCCGCCTGCATGTCGTGTTCGGCGCGACGATCGGAATCGAGGTCGACGAGGGGCGACAGCGCGACGATTCCGGCGGGGCGGGGCAGATCGGATTCCGCGATGGCCAGGGCCGTCATGAACGACAGGTATCCTCCGGCGGAGTCGCCTGCGACGACGATGTCCTCTCCCCGATAACCTTTCTCGCACAACCACTCGTAACCGCGTACCGCGTCGTCCACCGCGTGTGCGATGGGAGCGTTCGGCAGCATGCGGTAGTCGACGCTGAGCACCGCGCCGTCGGCGCGATCCGACAGGCTCACCGCCAGCGAACGATGAGTGTTCAATCCGCACATCAGGAACGCGCCACCGTGCAGGTACAGCACCGCGCGCTTGGTCGATCGTCCTTCCGCGCGGATCCACTCTGCACTGCACGCGCCCAGGTCGACGTCCACGTACTGGGCTCCGGAGGGCTTGGGGAGGAGGGACGCAGCGCCGTCGACGACCGACAGTGGCCACGCGAGGTCGGGCCGGGCCATCCATGCCCCGACGACCGGCTTCGCGAGTGCGCGTACCGCGCCCCGAACGACTCGGGAGCGCACGCTTCCACCTCGGTGGGTGCGGCTGACGCCCTCACCTCCACCGAAATCGTCGATCTCAGAAGACAGCACTGGAACCTCCCGTGGGCCACCCACGAAACCGGTTGATTTATTTCGCCTTACGCGACGTGGTACTGCGGTTTACCCACACCTGTCCGGCATCGAAACACCCGGTTCGGATCACGAACCGGAAACAACGATGCAAGAGGCTCCCGCAGCGCCCCGTTTACCGGTCCGGCCGGGGAGGTAACCAGCGCATATGCCTACCGAGACCACGGTGTCCCTCTGGCGGGATCGCGCCCCGCACATCGCGACGTACGACGACTGGACGGCCCGCCGGGAGCGCTACGACATCGTGGTCGTCGGCGCCGGGATCACGGGCACCGTGACGGCGCTGCTCCTCGCTGAGAGGGGACTGCGCGTTGCGGTGCTCGAAGCCCGGGACATCGGGGCGGTGACCACCGGGAACACCACCGGCAAGGTCAGCGTCCTGCAGGGCACACGCCTGTCGCAGATCGGCCGCAGACATTCCGGTGCGATCCGTCAGGGATATGTCGACGGCACCCTCGCGGCACAACGATGGGTGGTCGATTTCTGCACGCGGCACGGACTCGACTTCGACCGTGCGGACGCCTATACCTACGCGCAGGATCCGTCGAACGTGAGCATGATCGACGCGGAATACCACCACTGCCGCGCCGCCGGGTTACCGGCCGAGAGGGTCGGTGAGATCCCGCTGCCCTTCGGCGTGGCCGCGGCAGTCACGATTCCCGACCAGGTGCAGGTCGATCCCATGCCCATTCTGTTCACGGCGGTCGACCGGGCGCGTGCGTGCGGCGCCGAAGTGTTCGTCGGGCGGCGCGTGAAGACCGTGGACACCGAGGACACAGGATGCATCGTCCGCACCGACGACGGCAACATCCGTGCAGATCGCGTCGTACTTGCAACCGGCATCCCCATCCTGGACCGCGGTGCATTCTTCGCCAGGATGGAACCCGACCGCTCGTACTCCATCGCCGTCGAAGTGCCCGGTGGCCCGCCGGAAGGGATGTTCTTGTCCGCGGACAGTCCCACCCGGTCGCTCCGCACCGCCTCTGCGGCGGGAACGTCCTCGTCGGCGGATCGACTACTGCTCGTCGGCGGCAACGGACACGTCGTCGGCCGGCACGATTCGACCCGCTCCACATACGACGACCTGCTGCGATGGAGCCAACGGACCTTCCCCGGCGCCCACGAACTGTACCGGTGGTCGGCGCAGGACTACACGAACATGGACAGCCTCCCCGAGGTCGGGCCCGTCCTGCCCGGTGCCGACCGGATCTGGGTGGCGACCGGCTTCGGCAAGTGGGGCATGACCGGCGGGGTCGCGGCGGCGCACATCATCGCGTCCCGGTTCTCGGAGTCGCCGGATCCCGAGGTCGAGGCGTGGGCGCCCGCCATGGCGGCATGGCGCACCGAACTGGTGACCGGCATTCCCACCGCAGCCAAACTCAATACCACCGTCGCATTGCACATGGCCAAGGGCTGGTTGCAGGCCGCGACGTCCTCCGGATCAAAGCCGGAAGAAGGACAGGGACGGGTGGTACGCAGTTGCGGACGTCCCGTCGGCGTGTCCACGGTCGACGGCCGGACGCACCGCGTGAGCGCGGTCTGCCCGCACCTGGGCGGAATCCTGCGGTGGAACGACGCGGAGTCGTCGTGGGACTGCCCGCTGCACGGCTCACGATTCACTGCCGACGGCACTCTGCTGGAGGGGCCCGCGACCGGCAACCTTTCCCCCAGGTGACGCCGAGGGTGGAAAAAGGCGTGAGAGCCCGCGTTTCACACCATCCGAGCCGGGTAATTCCGACAGCAGCCGAGAAAGGACACACGAACATGAATTCCGCCGATGGGGCACGACTGTCCGGACTGACCATCGCAATTCTCGCGACGAACGGAGTCGAGGAGGTCGAGTTCGTCGAGCCGCGTAAAGCTCTCGAGGACGAGGGCGCCACCGTCCGACTCGTCTCGATCGAGCAGGGCGAGATCCAGGCAATGGAGAAGGACGTCAACGCCGCAGGAAAATACACCGTCGATCACCTCGTCTCGGAGGTCTCCCCCGGCGACTTCGACGGCCTGGTGCTTCCCGGTGGAACCACGAATCCCGATCAGCTGCGCCAGGACGACAAGGCCGTGTCGTTCGTGCGGGAGTTCGTCACCTCCGGGCGCCCGGTCGGCGTGATCTGCCACGGACCGTGGATGCTCGTCGAGGCCGACGTGGTGCGCGACCGCACCCTCACGTCGTATCCGAGCGTTCGTACCGACATCCGCAACGCCGGCGGAAACGTCGTCGATCAAGAGGTGGTCGTCGATCGCAATCTGGTCTCGAGCCGCAACCCCGGCGACCTGCCGGCATTCTGCAAGGCACTCATAGATCTCTTCGCGGCGAACCCCGCGAGCTGAATCGTTCGGGCCACGACGCAGGCCGATCCTCGTCACTTCACCGACCGCGACCACAAAGGTCCCGGTCCATCTCCGTCTGTTTTCCGAAAGGACCTCGACGATGCTCGAGCAGAGCCCCGTTTCCGGCGCCACCTTCTTCCCGCCCGCAGCCCTCCACCAGGGCGTGCGATTCAGTACCGCGGAGATCAAGAAGCGTATCGACGAAATGTTCGACAACCCGGCTGCTCCCCTGCCGAGCGAAAGCTGATTTTCCGGAGAACTGCTGGTCGAAGGCCCGCAGCGGTGCACGCAGTTTGCGGCCCCCTACCCGCCTTGATAACAAGAAGTAGTCGATTTCGAACATGTGGGATTGGTTCGCCGTAAGGCAGTTGCACGAAGGCGGGATTATGAACGAACCGAACTCCGACGATTTCGTCGTGGTCGCCAACCGTTTGCCGGTGGATCTCGAGACGCCGACCGACGGTGGCCCGCCGGTCTGGCGACGCAGCCCCGGTGGCCTGGTGACCGCGATGGAGACCGTCCTGAGGTCCAACAGTGGCGCCTGGGTCGGCTGGCCCGGCACTCCCGACGTGACGGTCGATCCCTTCGAGAAGGACGGGCTCTCGCTGTATCCGGTGGAGTTGTCCTCCCAGGAGGTCGAGGAGTACTACGAGGGTTTCTCGAACGACACTCTGTGGCCGCCCTACCACGACGCGCTCATCCCACCCACTTTCGATCGCCGGTGGTGGCGGACCTATCGCGCGGTCAATCAGCGATTCGCCGAGGCCGCGGCCCGTGCCGCTGCCCCCGGGGCGACAGTGTGGGTGCACGACTACCAGCTCCAGCTCGTTCCCCGGATGTTGCGTGAACTCCGGCCCGACGTCACGATCGGTTTCTTCCTCCACATCCCCTTCCCGCCCACCGAACTGTTCCTGCAGTTGCCGTGGCGGAAGGCGATCGTCGACGGTCTGCTCGGCGCCGATCTCGTCGGTTTCCATCTCCCCGGCGGGGCACAGAACTTCCTCTATCTCGCCAACCGGCTCTTCGGACTTCCGGCACCGCGCGGGACCTCGTCGGGCGGCACCATCGTTCTCGGCGACCGGCAGGTTCATGTCGGTGCCTACCCCATCTCCATCGACTCCGCGCAGCTCCGCGAACGTTCCCGCGACACCGCCGTTCAGGAGCGTGCCGCCGAGATCCGCAGGGACCTGGGCGATCCGGAGGTCATGCTGCTCGGCGTCGACCGGCTCGACTACACCAAGGGGATCGACGTACGTCTCGAGGCCCTGCACGAGCTGTTCGCCGAAGGCACCCTCGATCCCGAGAAGGTCGTGATGGTGCAATTGGCCACGCCGAGCCGCGAGCGTTTGACGGCGTACGCACAACTCCGCGACCAGGTGGAGCGCGAAGTGGGTCGGATCAACGGCGAGTTCGCCCGGCTCGGTTCCCCCGTCGTCCACTACCTCCATGCCTCGGTCGACCGCGACGAACTGCTCGCGATGTACACCGGTGCCGATGTCATGCTGGTCACTCCCCTGCGCGACGGCATGAACCTCGTCGCCAAGGAATACATCGCCTGCCACCCCGACGGCAGCGGTTCGTTGGTGCTCAGCGAATTCGCCGGGGCGGCAGCCGAACTCCGCCGCGCTCTTCTGGTCAACCCACACGATCTCGAAGGCGTCAAGCGCGCGATCGTGGAAGCGATAGAGGAGGACCCGGCCGAACGGAAGAAGCGCATGAAGACCATGCACGCGCACGTCATGGAGTACGACGTCGCCCGCTGGTCGCGCACCTTCCTCGAGGACCTGCGAGCCACCTCGGGTGCGCACGTCACCGCCTCCGGAAGCTAGGCGTGCGGGTCCTCTCCGACATCTGTCGGAAGAGGACCCGCACGCTCCGCACCTCGAACAGCGACAGACCCGAAGGAATGCGGACCTACCGGCTCGGCTGCGGCACCTCGCACTCGACCTGGGGATTGACGCCCGCGTAGTTGAGCGGCCCGGCCACCACCGTAACTGCCACCGTCGCGAGACTGCTGCAATTCTGGTCCGAGTCGCTGAAGTAGCCGCGCTGACCGGCCGCCACCGCACCGATGATCAACCAGATCAGGACCACGAGACTCACCAATCGCACGACCTCACCTCGATCCGTCTCATATGCCGGACCGTCCGGCCGGGTAGCAATACCCGAGGGGGAAACCGAACAAACGCACCGAGCACCCTGATCCGGCCCTAACGGACAAAACTCTCCAAGGTCGGATCGGGCGGGGATGAATCCGGGTCCGGCGGCGCCTGGCGCTCGCAGGAGACGGACGTCGAACTGCGGGCACTGGCCGAACGACTCGTACACGAGATCACGTCCTTGCCGGCCCTCGCCGAACAGCATCGGAGCCACTTCGACTACGTCTTCATGACCGTGCACCAGCGCGCCTGACGCCCGGCTCACCCCACCTCTCGTGGGGCGACCACCGCACATCCGGATTGGGCGACCTGGCCGGGGGTACTCGGAGAGCGAGTCACGCCGGCCGTTGCGCGCGTGCGCCGCCATCGCGCGTGCACCGTTCGGCCACGAGAGGGAGAGCCATGACCCAGGATGTGGAGAAACGCTGGAACGACCCCCGGACGGCCCGTAAGGCCACGATGTACGCGGGGGGCGTGATCGTCGCTGCGCTCGTGGTGATGGGCGTCGCCATTCTCTGGGGCACGAACTCCGGACAGGACTGCAGCGACGCCGCATTCGCGGTGTGCACCGATCCCGCCCGCCAGATCCTGGTCTTCGGACCCACACTCGTGCTCCTGCTCGGCGGACTCGGCGCACTGCTGACGGCCTACCGCACGTGGAAGCGCGGCGGTCGTTGGCCGATCTGGCAGGGTGCGGGATGGGTACTGCTGGTGCTGATGGTCGTCTACGCCACCATCTCCGCCCGCGCCATCATCTGATCCGGGACCGGTCGTCCCGGCCCGGTGCGGCCGGAGCCACCGACCCCACACGAACGAACAGGTGGGACAGCAGCGTATTTCGGTTCGTACCGGCGCGCCGTGACCGGTTTATCCCCCACCACACACGGGAATACCGCTGTGGTGAAGATCGCGATGGTTGCCGGACAAGTGAATCCCCTGCTCGGTCACGGCGCGCACGCAGATGCGCCGCCGCAAGGACTTCACGTCCACCTGGCCGAACTGTCGTCCGCCCTCGCCGGGGCCGGTCACGAGGTGGTGGTCTACACACGCCGCGAGGACCGCGACGACCCCGACCGGATCTCCACCCCCGGTGCATACGAGGTGGTGCAGGTACCGGCAGGACCACCGTCCCCGCTGCGTCCCGAAGAAACCGCCTCTGCGATGGGGGAATTCGGGAGCTTCCTGGATCGGGAGTGGCGCCGGCGGCCACCGGACATCACCCACGCCCACTACTGGCTGTCCGGACTGGCCACGCAGCTCGCCACCCGTTCGCTGGGCATCCCCACGGTTCAGACCTTCCACTCCCTCGGCACGGTCGAGCACCGGATCCGGGAGAAGACTGCGATGGACGCGTCCGCGCGTGACCGAATCCGCTTGGAGCGGCTCATCGCCCGGGGCGCGACACGCATGATCGCGACGAGTTCCGACGAGGTGTTCGAGCTGGCGCGCATGGGACTTCCCCGCACGCGGACCACGGTGGTGCCGAGCGGCGTGGACGCCGTGCACTACAGCACCGCTGCCGCTCCCGACACCACGAGGACCCGCAAGCATCGTCTGCTCGCAGCCGGCCCTCTCGAACTGGGCTCCGGATTCGACATCGCCATCGAAGCGCTGGCGGGCATTCCCGACACCGAACTCGTCATCGCCGCGCATCCCGCTCCCCCGTACTTGTCGCGCCGAGCAGACGAGCAGGAGAAGTCCCGTCTCGTGAAGCTCGCACGCGTACGCGGTGTGCAGGGACGCGTCCGGATCCGCCGCGATGTCGGGCGGGACGAGATGCCCGGTCTGCTCCTGTCCGCCGACGCCGTGGTCTCCACTCCCTGGCACGATCCGTCGGGGATGCTCGCCCTGCAGGCGATGTCGTGCGGTCGCCCGGTCATCGCAACTGCTTCCGGTGGATTGCTCGACACCGTGCTCGACGAGGCGACCGGCCTTCTCGTGCCCACCCGCTCCCCCGAGGCCGTCGCGGCAGCCGCGCGCCGGCTTCTCTCCGATGCGACGACACGCGCCACCTTCGGTATCGCCGGACGCGACCGCGTTCTCGCCCGGTACACCTGGGATCGCGTGGCGGAGGACACCCTTCGCGCCTACGAACGCTGCGTGCCGGTCCGGCGTACTGCACACCGGACCGCACGGACCGGCGTGCAGTAGCGCCCGTCGAACCTCTACAGGCGCCGGAACGATCAGCGACGGAAGTCCTGATCGTTCCGGTGTGCGCCCGCTCGGCCGGCCTCGTCGCCCGGAACGGTGTTCGGGACCTGATCCGACGAATCTGCCGTCCGCGGAACCGGATCCGCGCGGTGATCACCGCGCTCGGCGTGTTCCGCCGAACGGGGATCCAGCTCTTCCGCCCGGCGACGACGCTCGTCGAGTTCGGCTCGTGCCGCTTCGGCGGTACGACGTTCCTCCTCGGAGCGGGCGCGCAGCCGCTCCGCCTCGGCCGCCTTCGCTTCGGCGTCCGCCGCGGCGCGACGGGCCTCCGCTTCGGTGCGTTCGGCCGACGCCGCCCGCTGTTCGACTCCCGGCCTGTTCTCCTCGACGCTGCGACGCAGACGTTCGGCTTCGGCACGCCGGCGCTCGGCACGCCGGTTGCGGAGCGTCCACCCCAGCACCGCCACTACCACCAACGCGACGACCACCGCTATCACCAGCAGAATCCAGTCGTTCGTGCTCATCTCGACCTCCTCGGGTTCACCAGCGGGTTCCCCCGGGTCGAAGTGACGAAACGGGCACCTCGGGCCGAGCGGCGGATCGGAGATGCCCTCCGAACAGAACCGTTGCCGCCCGGGAAACCCGAACGGCAACGGTATGGAGGGGCGTGGCGGATTGCGGCCACGCCGTATGTTCGGCTCTCCCGGCCTGTTACTTCACGCGAGCGAGCGCAGCAAGCGCTGCTTCACGTGTTCTGCATGCCTTGGAAGCGATGGTCGCGTCGGCGACCCGGAGCAACCGTTCCACCGGTCGCCCACTCAGAAGTGCCCAGCGGACGTTCAGGGCCTGCGCACGTTCGTCGAGATCGTCGAAGACCGACAACCCGGCCGCACCGAAGAATTCGACTGCCCCGAGATCGACGACCATACGGATCGATTCTTCGAGCTGCCGATGGGTGAACGCGTGTAGAGCGTGTGCGTTGCGGATGTCGATCTCGCCTCGCACGTCGATCCAGACGAGGTCCGGTTCGATCTTCTGCGCGCTGAATTCTGCGCCGACGACCCGTTCTGCGGGAATGTCGGACCTGATCGGCCGAGCCGACCACCCGGATGGGACGGAATCTACCTGTGCGGCAATTCGCTGAGGAACTGTCATAGCACTTCCCAACATCGAAAATTGCAGGAAGCACGACCTACGAGACAGGCACAACCGGTGACCGATCGGAACCCTCCCGAAACAGGGGCGCTTCCGTGTTCTCGGCTGTGTGCTCAACCTTCTGCCGCCACAGTAGTCCACGAACCAGGGGCACTCAACACGTCGATCGTGCATTTCGGGCATGTTGCGGACCCCTGCCCAGGTCACGGAGGATGGATTGAATTCGCGGTATCTGGGTAATCTCTCCGACGACCAGACAGACACGACCCACTCGTACCCCCACTCCCCGTACTGGAGACATCAGGCTCATGGCAAAATCCGCGTCGATCGAATCGGCACGCGACCACAATCCCCCGGTAGTCGAACTCCGAGTAGAGGCCCATCCCGACCAGCTCGCAGTGCTCCGAGCAGTAGCCGCCGCGATCGCGCTGCAGCACGACTTCGACCTCGATACCGTTGCGGATGTGAAGCTCGCCGTCGACGAAGCGGCCACGCGGCTGATCATGGGCGCACCCGAGGACGCGATCCTGGCGTGCTCGTTCCGGGCGGCTCTCCCGCTGCTGCACATCAGCCTGTCGGCGCCCACGAACGACGCCTCCGCGATCGGGCAGCCGCGCTCCTTCGGATGGCACGTGCTCAACTCGCTGACCGAGTCCATCTCGGTGACGAGCGACGACTCGCGCGCCACGATCGACATGTCCATCGCCGAAGGCAGCGCCGATCGGTGACGCGCAACACGGGTAGGTCGAGCGACGAGTACGCCGACGTCACCGAAACGTTGAGAACACTCCTCGCACTCGAGGAGGGCGACCCCGGTCGCATCCGCATCCGCGACGCAGTGGTCGAGCGGTGCCTGCCGCTCGCCGAGCACATCGCCCGGCGCTTCGACGGCCGTGGTGAAGCCCTCGAAGATCTGCTGCAGGTCGCGCGCCTGGGCCTGGTCAACGCTGTCGACCGTTTCGACCCCGAACGCGGTTCGGATTTCGTCTCCTTCGCGGTCCCCACGATCATGGGCGAGGTGCGCCGGCACTTCCGTGACGCCGGCTGGGCGGTTCGTGTGCCGCGACGCATGAAGGAACTGCATCTGTCCCTGAGCAAGGCCACGTCCGAGCTCTCCCAGCAGCTCGGACGTGCACCCACCGCCTCCGAGCTCGCCGAGGTACTCGGCATCGATCAGGAGGAGGTGCTGCAGGGTCTCGTGGCCGGCAACGCCTACCAGACCGTGTCGGTCGACCGGTCGTCCCCGTCCGGCGACGACGGGCTCACCCTCGCCGACACGCTCGGCGACTACGACGCCGCGCTCGACGAGGTCGAGAACCACGAGGCGCTGCGTCCGCTGCTCGAGGCCCTTCCGGCCCGCGAACGCACGGTCGTGCTGCTGCGCTTCTTCGGCAACATGACGCAGACGCAGATCGCCGAGCGCGTGGGTGTCTCGCAGATGCACGTGTCGCGTCTGCTCACGAAGACCCTCGCGCAGCTCCGCGATCAGCTCGGCGACAACTTCTGACGGGTCGACGTCCCGGGCTCCCGTGCCCGGGACGTCGACGCGGTCAGAACGTCGAGGCGTCGATCACGAAGCGATAGCGCACATCACTGGCGACCACACGGTCGTATGCCTCGTTGATACGGTCCGCGGAGATCAGCTCGATCTCCGCACCGATGCCGTGCTCTGCGCAGAAGTCGAGCATCGCCTGCGTGTCGGGGATTCCGCCGACATTCGATCCGGCCATCGCACGATCGTTCATCGCGAGCGAGAACGCCCGCACCGACAGCGGCTTCTCGGGCAGGCCGAGGCCGACGAGGGTGCCGTGCAGCCGCAGCAACGACAGGTAGCGGTCGAGGTCGAGGTTGACCGAGACGGTGTTGAGGATCAGATCGAACTTCCCGCGCAACTCCTTGAAGGTCGACTCGTCCTCGGTGGACCGGTAGTCGACCGCACCGAAGCGCAGGCCGTCGTCCCGCTTCGACAGCGAGTGACCGAGCACGGTCACCTCCGCACCCATCGCTGCCGCGATCTTCACTCCGACATGCCCGAGACCGCCCATGCCGATGATCGCGACCTTGCTCCCCGGCCCGGCATTCCACCGCTTCAGCGGCGAGTACAGGGTGATTCCCGCGCACAGCAGAGGCGCCGCGGCGGCCGGGTCGAGTCCGTCGGGAATCCTCAGGACGAAGTGTTCGGTGACGACGATGTGCGTCGAGTAGCCGCCCTGGGTGACGGAGCCGTCGCGGTCGACGGAGTTGTAGGTTCCCGTCACCCGACTGGTGCAGTGCTGCTCGAATCCTGTTCGGCAGGGCTCACATTCACCACAGGAGTTCACGAAGCAACCCACGCCGACGCGGTCTCCGACGGCGTGCTTCGTGACACCGGAACCGACGGCGGCGACGGTGCCGACGATCTCGTGGCCCGGCACGATCGGGTACTTGGTTCCGCCCCACTCGTTCCGGGCGGTGTGGATGTCGGAATGGCAGATGCCGGCGAATTCGATGGCGATGAGCACGTCGAGCGGGCCGAGGGCACGTCGTTCGACGGTGGTCTTCGACAGGGGCGCGTCGGGCGCGGTGGCGGCGTATGCGGCGACGGTGGTCGTACCAGTTGTGGACGTCATTCCTCCACAACTACTCCGCCTCGCGACGACGTGCACCCGCGGGGGACTCCCGCAGGTGCACGTCGTGGAGACGGTTCGGCTATCCGGCCTGGTCGGACCGGTGTGCCGCCCGGCGGCGCAGTCGTCGCGCCGCAGCGACGAGGTTGCGCAGCGACGGCTCGAGCTGCCAGTGGTGACGGGTCTTGAGACCACCGTCCGGATTGGCCCACAAGCGGTCGAGTTCCACCGATTCCGCCGCCTCGCTGAGCAACTCGTCGAGCTCGTCGATGTCCGGGATCCGGGCCGAGCGGGACTCGTAGACACCGGGACCGACACCGTGGGACAGCGCGCGGTCCTTGATCGCCTCGAGCACCCAGCGGATCGAGCGTGTCGCCACGATCGCCGTGACGTCGGCGTCGAGCCGCTCGATCGCGTCGACCACCGACGCCTGACCCGAATAGGTCAGGTGCGTGTGGATCTGCGTCTCCGGCTTCGCGCCACCGGTGGCGAGACGGAACGCGTCGACGGCCCAGTCGAGGTACTCGGAGCGCCCGTCCTGCCGCAGCGGCAACAGTTCCCGGATGGCCGGTTCGTCGACCTGGATGATCGCGATGCCCGCCCGCTCGAGATCGGCGATCTCGTCGCGGATGGCCAGCGCGAGCTGGTCGGCCGTCTCGTGGAGCGGCTGATCCTGACGCACGTAGGAACGCGCCAGCATCGTCACCGGACCGGTGAGCATGCCCTTGACCGGCTTGTCGGTCAGCGACTGCGCGAACGAGATCCACTCGACCGTCATCGGCTTCGGCCGCACGATGTCGCCGTAGAGGATCGGCGGACGCGTGCAGCGCGAACCGTAGGCCTGCACCCAGCCGAAGTGGGTGGTGGCAAAACCCTCCATCAGCTCGGCGAAGTACTGCACCATGTCGTTGCGTTCGTGCTCGCCGTGGGCGAGGACGTCGAGACCGATGTCCTCCTGCAGACGGGTGGTGGACTCGATCTCCTCCTGGATCCGCTTGACGTACTCGCCGTACGACATCCGGCCATGACCGAGTTCCGCTCGTGCCCTGCGGATCTCCGCGGTCTGCGGGAACGACCCCAGGGTTGTCACCGGCACCGGCGGCAGATCCAGTCGCTTCTGCTGCGCGGCGCGGCGCTCCTCGTACGGCGCGCGCACCCGATGGGCGGGCGTGACCGCGTTCAGACGTGCACGGACGGTGTGCTTCTGCTTGAAGTGCACCGACACGGGCGGCTTGCGCCACCGCTCCTCGGCCCCGGTCGTGAGCGCCTTGGCAAGGGAGACCACCTCCCCCACCTTCTGCTTCGCGAACGCGAGACGGTCGGCGACGTCGCCGGGGATGTCGTACTCGACGAGCAGGTCGTAGGGCACGTGCAGCAGCGAGGACGAGGTCGACACGACGAGATCCGGTGCGACCGCGGCGAGCGACTTCAGGTAGTCGAGGGTGCGGTGGCGGTCGACCTTCCACACGTTGCGGCCGTCGACGACACCGGCGTAGATGCGCTTGCGCTTGAGTCCGGGCACTGCGGCCAGTTCGTCCGCGCTCATGCGGCCGTTGACCAGGTCCAGGCCGATCGCCTCGATCTTCGACGCGGCCAGGATCGGCAGTGCCTCACCGAGATGCCCGTACGGGCCGGTCACGAGCAGACGCGGACGCAGCGGAGCGTGCGAGAGCGCGTCGTAGGTACGCCCGAGGGCTGCGAGCTCCTCCTCGCTGCGGTCCTCGGTGAACGACGGCTCGTCGAGCTGCACGCAGGTGGCACCGGCACGGGCGAGCTGCTCGAAGAGCTTCTCGTATTCGGGGAGCAGCGCGTCGAGCAGGTCGAGGGTGCGGAAACCCTCCTTCGTCGACGTCGGTGCGACCTTCGACAGCAGCAGCAGCGAGACCGGGCCGAGCACCACCGGCCGCAGCTCGATACCCTCGGCCTTCGCACGCTCGAACTCGTCGAGTACGGCCGCCGAATTCAGCTCGAAGACGGTGTTCTCGTCGAGTTCGGGCTGGCGGTAGTGGTAGTTGCTGCCGAACCAGCGCACCAGCTCGAGCGGCGGGAAGTCCTCGCGGCCACGGCACAGCGTGAAGTACAGATCGAGCGGGTCGAGCTCATCGGCCAGTGGACGGAACCGCTCGGGCAGCGCGCCGAACAACAGGGCGTTGTCCAGGACGTGGTCGTAGTAGGAGAACGTGTTGCCGGGTACCTGGGTCAGACCCGTGGCTGCGAGCTCGCGCCAGGTGTTCTCCTGGAGCTCGCGAGCGACCGCGACAAGTTCGTCGCGCGTGCCCTCACCGTGCCAGTAGGCCTCGAGGGCGAACTTGAGCTCGCGGCGGGGCCCGATGCGCGGGTACCCGAGGATGCTCGATCCGTATCCGTCGGCGAGAGTTGCCATGTCGGCGTCGACCTTTCCCTCATGCACGTCGCGCCCGTGCACCGGTGACCAGTGTTCGGAACACTGTCGCCGGGCACGGGCGCCGTGTGCGGTGGTGCTACCTGGCTAGCCGGCCTTCTTGACCGTGCGACCGTTGTCGGCGTACTCGTAGAAGCCGGCGCCCGACTTCTTGCCGACGAGTCCCGCCTCGACCATGCGCTGTAGCAGCGGCGGGGCCGAGTACAGGGGCTCTTTGAACTCCTCGTACATGGAGTCGGCGATCGACTTGACGGTGTCCAGACCGACCAGGTCGGTCAGGGCGAGCGGACCCATCGGGTGGGCGCAACCCAGGACCATCGTCTTGTCGATGTCCTCCTTGGTGGCGAAGCCGGACTCGACCATCCGGATCGCCGAGAGCAGGTACGGCACCAGCAGTGCGTTGGCGATGAAACCTGCACGGTCGGAGGACCGCACGACCTGCTTGCCCAGTACGTCGGCTGCGAACGCCTCGGCGCGCTCGGCGACGGTGGGGCTGGTCTTCAGGGTGGTGACGAGCTCGACGAGCGGGAGCACCGGAACAGGGTTGAAGAAGTGCATGCCGATGACACGCTCGGGCGCACCGGTCGCGATACCGAGCTTCATGATCGGGATCGACGAGGTGTTCGAGGCGAGCACCGCGTTGGGATCGGTGACGATCTTGTCGAGCTCCGCGAGGATCTCGCTCTTGACCTTCTCGTCCTCGACGACGGCCTCCACCACGAGCTGCCGATCGGCGAAGTCACCGAGATCGGAGGTGAAGCGCAGACGCCATGCGGCCTGCTCACGCTCCCGTTCGGTGATCTTTCCGCTGCTCACGCCCCGGTCCAGCGACCGGAGGATCCGGGCACGTCCGGCAGCCGCGAGTTCGCGGGTCTGCTCGAACACCAGTACGTCGACATGAGCGCGTGCGCACACCTCGGCGATACCTGCGCCCATGATGCCGGCGCCGATCACGCCGACGCGCTGAATCTTTTCGCTGGTCACGTCAGCTCCTTCTCGTTGTGGGGGTCGTGGCCGAGGCCGGAAGTACAAGCGAGGACCCGTCGGGTGCGCGCGTTTCGAACTGCTCCGGATACGCACGCACCCCGCGGCAGGACATGGGGACCTGTGGATCCCGCCGCGGGGTGGTGGACCTCGGGGTGGCGCTGGTTCCTAGTGGAACTGGCCTTCCTCGGTGGAGCCCTTCAGGGCAGCCGTGGAGGTGTTGGGATCGACGGTGGTGGCGATGGTGTCGAAGTAGCCGGCACCGACCTCACGCTGGTGCTTGATGGCGGTGAAGCCGCGCTCCTTGGCCGCCTTGAACTCGCGCTCCTGCAGGTCGACGAAGGCCGTCATGCCCTCGCGGGCGTAGCCGTGCGCCAGGTCGAACATGCCGTAGTTGAGCGAGTGGAAGCCGGCGAGGGTGATGAACTGGAACTTGAAGCCCATCGCGCCGAGCTCCTTCTGGAACTTCGCGATGGTCGCGTCGTCCAGGTGAGCCTTCCAGTTGAAGGACGGCGAGCAGTTGTAGGCCAGCAGCTGGTCCGGGAACTCGCTGCGGACGCCCTCGGCGAACTTCTTGGCGACCTCGAGGTCCGGAACACCGGTCTCCATCCAGATGAGGTCGGAGTACGGAGCGTAGGCCTTCGCACGGGCGATGCAGGGCTCGATGCCGTTCTTGACGTGGTAGAAGCCCTCGGCGGTGCGCTCACCGGTGATGAACGGGCGGTCACGCTCGTCGACATCGGAGGTGATGAGGGTCGCGGCCTCGGCGTCGGTGCGGGCGATGACCACGGTCGGGACGTCCGCGACGTCGGCCGCGAGGCGAGCCGAGGTCAGGGTGCGGATGTGCTGCTGCGTGGGGATGAGCACCTTGCCACCGAGGTGACCGCACTTCTTCTCCGACGCGAGCTGGTCCTCCCAGTGGGAACCGGCGACGCCGGCCGCGATCATGGCCTTCTGCAGCTCGTAGACGTTGAGGGCGCCACCGAAGCCTGCCTCACCGTCGGCGACGATCGGAGCGAGCCAGTTGTCGACGGAAGTGTCGCCCTCGACCTTGGCGATCTCGTCGGCGCGCAGCAGCGCGTTGTTGATACGGCGGACGACCTGCGGAACCGAGTTCGCCGGGTACAGCGACTGGTCCGGGTAGGTGTGGCCGGACAGGTTGGCGTCGCCGGCGACCTGCCAACCGGAGAGGTAGATGGCCTTCAGGCCGGCGCGGACCTGCTGGACCGCCTGGTTACCGGTGAGGGCGCCGAGCGAGTTGATGTAGTCCTCGTTGTTGACGAGGTCCCACAGGATCTCGGAACCGCGGCGAGCGAGGGTGGCTTCCTCGACGACGTTGCCCTGCAGCTTGGCGACCTGCTCGGCGGTGTAGTTGCGGGTGATCCCCTTCCAGCGCGGATTGGTGTCCCAATCCTTCTGGATCTCTTCTGCAGTCCTCGGGGTGCCGGTGGTCGACATCAAATCTCCACTCTCTAGATCTGCCCCGCTCGGGATGAAGCAGTACGCGTGTACGACTTCACATCCTTTGCGTGCCGTTCGGATGTACAAGAACGACAATGACACAGTCCAAAAAGCCCGTCTACCTGTTGCTAATGCCAATCTCGGCTATTTTCGTCGCAGCCATTGCGAAGATTGCCAATCGATGGTCGGTCCAACTACCCGAATCGGGCACGGGTTTATTACCCGCGAGTAGTAACTACCTCGGCTTTTGCCGCTGCCGTCCGGCCCACACCGCCGGGACGCCTCGTCCCGCCGACTCCCCCACCTCGGGACGGATCGGACACCTGCCTGTGACTGCCTTCACAAACGGTGATCGTGGTTTGTGATCCCCATTGACCTCTGGAATCCCATCCGTAACATGTCTCGGGCCGGATCGGGGCCGGTGCATCGTAGTGCCTTCGTGTGTCAGGGCCCCGGCAGAACAGCCCCCGAACACGAGGAGTCGACATTCTCTCGAGTACGTCGCGGTCGATCGTCGAAGCGACCCTGCCGGTGGTCGGCGCCGAGATCGGCACGATCTCACGTGTCTTCTACAACCGGCTCTTCCGGGCCGTCCCGTCCCTGCGGGACACCTTCAACCGCACCAACCAGGCCAACGGGGCCCAGCAACGGGCGCTCGCCGACTCGGTCGCCGCTTTCGCATCACTGCTGGTCACCCACGCACCGACCGACATCGACCCGATCATGGAGCGGATCGCCGCCAAACATGCGTCCCTCGGTGTACAGGCCGCGCACTACGGGATCGTGCGGACCCACCTGTTCGCCGCGATCGCCGAGGTGCTCGGCGACGCCGTCACACCGCAGGTCGCCGTGGCCTGGCACGAGGTGTACACGCTGATGGCGAACTCGCTCGTCGAGCAGGAGACGGAGCTGTACCGGCGGGCCGGTGTGGCCCCCGGTGACATCTGGCGTCGGGTTGTCGTCACCGAACACGAGTACGACGGCGCGCACGCGGCCACCTTCCACCTCCGCTCCGTCGACGGTCGGCCGCTGCCGGCCTTCCTTCCCGGCCAGTACATCTCGGTGCGGGTCGCGCTGCCGGACGGCTCCGAGCAGATCCGCCAGTACACCGTCTTCCCGGGCAGGACGAGCGGCGAGTGGGCCGTCACCGTCAAGCGCGTGCCGGGCGGACTCGTCTCCCCCGTGCTGTGCGACGGCCTGGGCGTCGACGATCACCTCCTCGTGTCGCCGCCGTTCGGCAGCGTCGTCGTCGACAGGGGCAGCGAACCGTTGCTGCTCGCCTCGGCGGGCGTGGGCGTGACGATGACGATCGCGGCGCTGCGCGACATGCAGTCCCGGGGCGACGGCCGGAGCGTCGACGTCGTCCACGTCGACCGCACCCCCTACGAGCAACCGCACCGGACCGAACTCGCCATCCTGGTCGACTCGTTGCCGGACGCCCGGCTGCACGTGCGCTACACCGAGTACGACGAGATCCGCAGCGACGGACGAACTCCACTGTCCGGGCTGACGATTCCGGGCGATGCCCGCACCTATGTGTGCGGTCCGATCACGTTCATGCGTGCCATCCGCTCGGAACTCGTCGCGTCGGGGGTATCCCCCGGGTCGATTCACTTCGAGGCGTTCGCGCCGGGCTCGTGGTTCGGCCTCGAGGCCCCACCGGTATCTGTCGATTAACACGCTGCGAACGCTGCCTTGCGAAGGCTGCGAGGCAGTTCTACCCTGGGCGAATGGCCAAGACCTATGTAGGCGCCCGGCTGCGGCAGCTACGCACCGAGCGAGGACTCAGCCAGGCCGCGCTCGCCAAGACCCTCGAGATCTCGGCGAGTTATCTCAACCAGATCGAGCACGACGTCAGGCCGCTGACGGTGCCCGTCCTGCTCCGGATCAGCGAGGTCTTCGGGGTCGACGCCACCTTCTTCTCCTCGCAGGACGACACCCGTCTGATCGCGGAGATGCGGGAGGTCGCGCTCGACCGGGAGATGGGCATCGAGGCCGACGCCCAGGAGATCGCCGAGATGGTCGCAGCCCACCCCACTCTGGCGCGCGCGATGGTCAATCTCCACCGGCGCTTCCGCAACACCACCGCGCAGCTCGCCGTCGCGACCGAGGAGAGGTACAGCGACGGCAGCGGCAGCGGTGCGATCACCATGCCCCACGAGGAGGTCCGCGACTACTTCTACCAGCGGCAGAACTACCTGCACGATCTCGACACCGCGGCCGAGGAGCTGGCCAACCGCATCCGGTTCCACCGCGGCGACGTGGGGGGCGAGATCGCTCGCCGCATGACCACGGTCCACGATGTGCAGATCGTCAAGCGCATCGACCTCGGCGAGAACATCCTTCACCGCTACGACCCCGAGACCCGTGTCCTGGAGGTCGCGCCGCAGCTGTCCGGCGGGCAGCAGGTCTTCAAGCTGGCCATCGAACTCGCGTACCTGGAGTGTGGAGAGCTCATCGACCGCCTCGTCGCGGAGGGTTCGTTCACGAGCGATGCCTCACGCGCGCTGGCCCGGCTCGGGCTCGCCAACTACTGGGCGGCCGCACTGATCCTGCCGTACACGCAGTTCCACGAGATCGCAGAGGACTTCCGCTACGACGTCGAACGCCTGTCGGCCTTCTACGGCGTCAGCTACGAGACGATCGCGCACCGGCTGTCGACACTCCAACGTCCGAAGCTGCGGGGCGTCCCGTTCTCGTTCGTGCGCGTCGACCGCGCGGGCAACATGTCGAAGCGTCAGTCCGCCACCGGTTTCCACTTCTCCACCAGCGGTGGCACGTGCCCGTTGTGGAACGTATACGAGACCTTCGCCTATCCCGGCAAGATCATGACGCAGATCGCGCAGATGCCCGACGGTCGTCGCTATCTGTGGGTCGCGCGCACGGTCGAGCGTCGCGCCGCGCGTTACGGCCAGCCGTCGAAGACGTTCGCGATCGGTCTCGGCTGCGAACTGCGGCACGCGCATCGCCTCGTCTATGCCGACGGTCTCGACCTCGACGAGTCCAATCCCGGCACGCCGATCGGCTCGGGTTGCCGCGTGTGCGAGCGGATGAACTGCCCGCAGCGCGCCTTCCCTCCCCTGGGCAAGGAGATCGACATCAACGAGCACCGCTCGTCGGTCTCGCCGTATCTGGTGCGCTGAGCGTCGGTAGGCTCGTCGCATGGCACGCACCCCCGACTCGATAGGCGCGAAGGCACTCGAGTTCCTGTCCGAGTACCACCTCGCGACGCTCACGACCCTCCGCAAGGACGGCTCGCCGCACGTCGTCGCCGTCGGGTTCACGTGGGACGGCGAGGCCGGCCTCGCCCGCGTCATCACCTTCGAGGGCTCCCAGAAGACCCTCAACGTCGAGCGCGGGGGTTACGCGGTGGTGAGCCAGGTCGACGGCGGTCGCTGGCTCACCCTCGAGGGCCCGGCCCGCGTTACGCGCGAGCCGGCCGACGTCCGCGAGGGCGAGCGTCGCTACGCCGCCCGCTACCGCGAACCCCGCCCCAACCCCCGCCGCGTCGTCATCGAGATCGCAGTCGAGCGCGTGATGGGCTCGGTCCTCGACCCCATCTGACGCATCCGCTCGCTTGTTTGCCATCCGCAGCGGAAGCAGATGCGGCACATAGCTGGGACGGTAGCGGTTACCGCCACGCACGGGCGACGGCACGGTCGAAGCGAGCGAGGACGACGTCGAACCGGGACAGTTCGGGCCACGTCCACCTGACCACTTCGAAGCCGAGGTCGCGCAGGGCGTCCTCCCGTCGCTTCTCGTTCCGTAGGGCCTCGACGCCTCCCTCGTCGTACTTGCCCATCCCGTCGAACTCACCGACGACTCCTTCGTCCTCCCAGAGGAAGTCGACCCGGGCGACGAACTGCCCGTCGGGTGTTCGTATCTCCTTCTGGAGCGTCGGTGCGGGCATGCCGGCCTGATGCATCCGGATGCGACTCAGCGATTCTCCCGGACTCTCGCTGCGACCGTCGAGAAATGCAGCCACGCGTCGCGCCGCGGCGATACCCCTACGCGGCCCGGACTCGTCGAGACAACAGAGCAACGCGGAGCCGAACTCGGCATCACGAGCCGCAGCACAATCACCCGCGATCACGGCTTCGTCGAAGTCGAGTGTGCAGGCGAGATCCACGACGGTCCGGGCGAGCGAGGTGCACGCTATGCCCGCGACCTCCGACAGGTCGTGAGGACGCAGAGGGGCGACGTGCAGGTGACGGTTCGCGTTCCTCCGACCACCACCCGATCTGCCGCGGGTGACGTGGACCCGCGTGAGATCCGGCTTCCACAGGGCGAGCCCGTGCAGGACGGCGGCGGACTCGTGGCTGATCACCGTGCCGGGCGCGAGCACTGCCCCGACGGATCGCACGCGCACGCGATAGCGATCGAGTTCGTCGAGGGAGTCGTCGCGGTGGAGGTAGACGCCGGGTTCGAGTCGCTCGAGTTCACCGGCGCGTACCGCACGACGGATCTCGGAGTCGGTCATCCCGGAAGCGAGAGCGGTGGTCCGCAGGAAAGGTGTCGGTCGCATGCGGACAACCGTGCCCGATCGTCGTGGTGCAGACGCGGTGCGAACACCGGTATTCGCGTCGCCTGTGGATGATCTCGCCACCTGTGGACAAACAGTTCGCTACACCGTCAGCTATCCGCCGCAGCGATTGCCGTAGCGGATAGCGAAGGTCGTAGCTGATGCTTGTGCGCACTTTGTAACGCCCACGAAATCTGTGTCACGAGACCGTGACCGGAAGATATTCCCGCGCAACAACTCCCTTCTACTGTGTGGCCTCACGGATACAGCGCTGTATACGCCTCCCGGATACACCGGGGTCCCCTCAGGCCACACCTTCGAAGGAAGGGCTCTACATGTCTGTTGTCAGGTCCAGGCTCGCCACCCGCGCCATCGCGGCCCCCGCAGCACTCGTCGCAGTCGGACTCGTGCTGTCCGCCTGCGGAAGCCGCGCAGGTGACGAGGGCAGCACGGCCGCCTCCGGTGCTGCGTCGTGCGTCGACACCTCGGGCGACACCGTCAAGGTCGGCTCGCTCAACTCCCTGTCGGGCACGATGGCGATCTCCGAGGTCACCGTCCGCGACTCGATCGCGCTGGCCGTCGAGGAGATCAACGCCGACGGCGGTGTGCTCGGCAAGCAGATCGAGATCGTCTCCGAGGACGGCGCATCCGAACCGACGGTGTTCGCGGAGAAGGCCGAAAAGCTCATCGGATCCGACTGCGTCGCAGCGGTGTTCGGTGGCTGGACATCGTCGAGTCGCAAGGCGATGCTGCCGGTCTTCGAGGACCGCAACGCGCTGCTGTACTACCCCGTCCAGTACGAGGGCCTCGAGTCGTCATCGAACATCTTCTACACCGGCGCGACCACCAACCAGCAGATCGTGCCGGCCCTGGACTACCTGAAGGAACAGGGCGTGAAGTCGCTCTACCTCGTCGGTAGCGACTACGTCTTCCCGCAGACCGCCAACCGCATCATCAAGGCGTACGCCGAGGCCAACGACATCGAGATCAAGGGTGAGGACTACACCCCGCTCGGTTCCACCGACTTCTCCACCATCGTCAACAAGGTGCGCACCGCCGACGCCGACGCGGTGTTCAACACACTCAACGGCGACTCCAACGTCGCGTTCTTCCGCGAGTACACCAACGCCGGCCTCAACGCGAAGGACATGCCGGTCGTGTCGGTGTCCATCGCCGAAGAGGAGGTGGGCGGCATCGGCGCGCAGAACATCGAGGACCAGCTCACCGCGTGGAACTACTACCAGACCGTCGACTCCCCCGAGAACACCTCGTTCGTCGAGGCGTACAAGGCGAAGTACGGCGCCAACAAGCCGACCTCCGATCCCATGGAGGCCGCCTACACCTCGGTCTACCTGTGGAAGAACACCGTCGAGAAGGCCGAGTCCTTCGAGGTCGACGACGTCGTCGAAGCCGCCGACGGCGTGACCTTCGACGCCCCCGAGGGCACCGTCACGATCGATGGTGACAACCACCACATCACCAAGACCGCTCGCATCGGTGAGATCCGCGGCGACGGCCTGATCTACACCGTCTGGGAGTCCGACGGCGCCATCGAGCCCGACCCGTACCTCGAGTCCTACGACTGGGCGTCGGGCCTGTCCGGTAACTGAGCACGGAAGCCGAAGAGGGAGACGACATGGATGTCCTTGTAGGACAGCTCTTCACAGGATTGAGTATCGGATCGATCCTGTTGCTGGCAGCACTGGGGCTGTCGCTGACGTTCGGCCAGATGGGCGTGATCAACATGGCCCACGGCGAATTCATCATGGCCGGCAGCTACACCGCCTTCGTCGTGCAGCAGGTGATCTCCTCGGCCGGGATGTCCCTGTTCGTCTCCCTGCTCGTCGGCTTCCTGGTGGGCGGCGTGATGGGTGTGATCCTCGAGGTCACCCTCATCCGCCGCATGTACCACCGCCCGCTCGACACCCTGCTGGTGACCTTCGGTGTGGGCCTGCTGCTGCAGCAGGCCGCCCGCGACATCTTCGGCGCCCCCGCCGTCAACGTCGTCGCACCGTCCTGGCTCTCCGGTGGTGTGGAGATCTTCGGGGCGGTGGTCCCGAAGACCCGCCTGTTCATCCTCGCCCTCGCCGTGGTCTGCGTGGTCGCCCTGATCGCGTCGATGAAGTACACCCCGATGGGACGACGGATCCGGGCCGTGGTGCAGAACCGCGATCTCGCCGAGACGGTGGGCATCTCGTCGCGCCGCACCGACATCACGACCTTCTTCCTCGGCTCGGGCCTGGCCGGCCTCGCTGGTGTGGCCCTGACACTCATCGGCTCGACCAGCCCGACCATCGGCCAGTCGTACCTCATCGACGCCTTCCTCGTGGTCGTCATCGGCGGTCTCGGCCGCATCGAGGGCGCCGTGCTCGCGGCCGTCGCACTGGGCCTGCTCAATTCGTTCATCGAGTACTCCACGACCGCGTCGATCGCGAAGGTCATCGTGTTCGTGCTCATCGTGATCTTCCTGCAGGTCCGTCCGCAGGGCCTGTTCGCCGTCAAGACGAGGAGCCTGGTCTGATGCCCGCGACCTTCTCGACCCGCACCTTCACCCGACCCGGACCCGTACGCACAGCAGGCGGATTCGCGATCGCCGCGATCGTCCTGTTCGGTCTCGCCCCCGCCGTCCTCTCCGATTTCCGGCTCGGCCTGCTCGGCAAGTTCCTGTGCTTCGCGATCGTCGCCGTCGGCATCGGCCTGGCCTGGGGCCGCGGTGGCATGCTCACCCTCGGCCAGGGTGTCTTCTTCGGCCTCGGCGCCTACATCATGGCCATGCACTTGAAGATCTCCGACGCGCAGCTCCGCGGCGACACAGTCCCGGACTTCATGCAGATCGCGGGCATCCGGGAACTACCCGCCTACTGGACCCCGTTCGCCTCCCCCGCCGTCACGCTGCTGGCGATCCTGATCGTGCCGGCCCTGCTCGCCGCCCTGCTCGGCTTCGGTGTGTTCGCCCGCCGCGTCAAGGGCGCCTACTTCGCCATCCTCTCCCAGGCACTGGCCGCCGCCTTCGCGATCCTGCTCATCGGCCAGCAGTCCACCGGAGGATCCAACGGCCTCAACCGTTTCCGCACCTTCTTCGGCTACGACCTGTCCGATCCGGTCAACAAGCGGATGCTGTTCTTCATCGTCGCCGCGATCCTGCTGCTCGTCGTCGCCGCGACCCGCCAGCTCATGCAGTCCCGCTACGGCGAACTGCTCGTCGCCGTGCGCGACCAGGAGGAGCGGGTCCGCTTCCTGGGCTACGACCCCGCCCTGATCAAGGTGGCCGCCTACACCGTCGCGGCCTTCTTCGCCGGCATCGCCGGGGCGATGTTCGTGCCCATCGTCGGCATCATCTCCCCCGCCGACGTCGGCATCGTCCCGTCGATTGCGTTCCTCATCGGTGTCGCCATCGGCGGACGCACCACCCTGCTCGGCCCGGTCCTCGGCGCGGTGGGCGTGGCGTGGGCACAGACCACCCTGTCGGAGAACTTCCCGTCGGCCTGGACCTACGCGCAGGGCCTGCTGTTCATCGTCGTCGTCGGCTTCTTCCCCGCCGGCCTCGCCGGAGTCATCACCCTGCTCCGCCGGCGCCGCCGCACCACCCCGACCGAACCCACACCCCCGACCGAACCCGAGCCCGCCGACCTTCCCGAGATGGAGCCCGTGCGATGAGCAAACCCGTCTACGGCGGCAACGCCGGAATGAGCAGCGACTACCTCGAGATCCGCGACCTGCGTGTCACCTTCGACGGCTTCACCGCCGTCGACGGCGTCGACCTCACCCTCCTCCAAGGCGACCTGCGGTTCCTCATCGGCCCCAACGGCGCCGGCAAGACCACCCTCGTCGACGCCGTCACCGGCCTGGTCCCAGCGACCGGCTCGATCACCAAATCCGGCGTCGAACTGCTCGGCAAGAAGACCCACAAGATCGCGCGCCTCGGTGTCGGCCGCACCTTCCAGACCGCCTCGGTCTTCGAGGAACTGTCCGTTCTGCAGAACCTCGACATCGCCGCCGGCGCGAGCCGCTCCCCGTGGCAGTTGCTGCGCCGCCGCAACAACGTTCTGCCCGAGATCGAGGAAACACTCGAGACGATCGGCCTGACCGCCCACCGCGACACCCCCGCGGGCATCCTCGCCCACGGGCAGAAGCAGTGGCTCGAGATCGGCATGCTGCTCGTGCAGAACGCCGACGTGCTGCTCCTCGACGAACCCGTCGCCGGAATGAGCGGCGACGAACGCGAGGAGACCGGGCAGCTGCTGCGCCGCATCGGCGCGCAGCGCACGGTGGTCGTCGTCGAGCACGACATGGACTTCATGCGCGCCTTCGCCACCTCCGTCACCGTCCTCGCCCGCGGCAAGGTCATCGCCGACGGCACCGTCGACCAGGTCCAGAACGACCCGCAGGTCCAGCAGGTCTACCTCGGGACCGCCACCGCTGCTCAGGAGGCATGATGCTCGAACTCGTCGACGTCCGCGCCGGTTACGGTCGCACCGAGATCCTGCACGGCATCTCCCTGACCGTGCCGACCGGCAAGACCGTCGCGGTCATGGGCCACAACGGTGCCGGCAAGACCACACTGCTGCGCGCCGCCGTCGGCCTGCTGCCCGTCACCAAGGGAAAGATCCTCTTCGACGGTGACGACATCACCTCGCTGCGACCATCTGCCCGCGTCGCCCGCGGCCTGGCCTACGTCCCGCAGGGGCAACAGTCCTTCGGTCAGCTCACCTGCCGGGAAAACCTGCAGGTCGTCGCCGACACGCGCCGCAACGGCCGGCAGTTGGTCACCGACATGCTCGACCTGTTCCCCGCCCTCGTCCCGCTACTCGACCGCCGCGCCGGCCTGCTCTCCGGCGGTCAGCGCCAGCAACTTGCCATCGCCCGCGCGCTGATCACCGAGCCGCGCATGCTGATCCTCGACGAGCCCACCGAAGGCATCCAGCCGTCGGTGGTCGCCGAGATCGAGAACACCATCGTCGAACTCGGCCGCAGCGGCGACCTCGGGGTGCTGCTCGTCGAACAGCACATCGGTTTCGCCCTCGACAACGCCCTGCACTACTACGTCCTCGAATCCGGGCGCATCACCTCGACGGGTGACGGTGGTGTCGACGCCGCCTCCACCGTCCGTGCGGCGATGGCAATCTGATGGCCGCCGACACACGGCGCGAGAGGGTCTACAAGGCCCTGCGCGATCGTCTGATGTCCGGGACCCCCTCCCCCGACGAACGACTCAGTGAAGAACGCCTCGCCGAGCAGTACGAGGTGTCGCGCACGCCGGTACGCGAGGCCCTCGCCCGACTGGTCTCCGACGGGCTCGTCGAACGCCGCGACCAGGGGCTGTACCCCTACCGTCCGCGCTTCGACGACCTCGCGGACCTGTACGAACTGCGGACCACCCTGGAGCTGCGCGGGATTCGCCGCGCACTCGGCGGCGAGTCGGTGCGGCACGATCCCGACGTCCTCGGTCCCGAGCTCGACCGCTGGTATGAGATCCGCGAGGATCCGCCCGAGCCCGATGCCGGCTTCGTCACGCTCGACGAGCGCTTCCACATGACGTTGCTCGCCGCCTCCGGCAACCGTGCCCTGTGTGACGCGCTGGCCTCGGTGAACGCCAAGGTGCGCCCGGTGCGGATGTTCGACTATCTGACCCCCGACCGCATCGTCGCGACCGTCGACGAGCACATCGAGGTCGCCGAGCTGGTTCTCGCCGACAAGCTCGACGACGCCCACGACCTGCTGCTCGCCCACATCGACACCTCGCGATCGGTGGTCGTGCGCCGGGCCGAGGAGGCACGCGCCTTCGCGCGGATGGCCCGGGCCGTCCGAGACTGACACTTCCGGTCGTGTCACGTGACCGGACGGGTCCGGTGCGGCACACTGGCGCTCATGACACCCCGCATCCCGCCCGGACGTTTCAAGGAGCTCGGCCCGATCAACTGGGTGACATGGAAGGCCCTGTCCGCCGCCGGCGGCACCTCGGACGCCCACCTGTTCAGCACCCTCGGCCGCACCGGACGACTGTTCCGCGGGTGGTTGCACTATGCCGGCATGCTCATGCCGTTCGGCCGTCTCGGCCGGTTCGAAGCGGAGATGGTGATCCTGCGCGTCGCGCATCTGCGCGAGTGCGGTTACGAATTCGACCACCACACCCGCCTGGGTCGCCGTGCCGGCATCACCGACGAGGTGCGCGAGCGTATCGTCGCCGGACCCGACGCTCCCGGCTGGCAGGCAAGGCACTGCGCTCTTCTCGCCGCCGTCGACGAACTCGTGGCGACGAAAAATCTGTCCGACGAGACGTGGGCGTCGCTCGCGCAGTTCTACGACGACCGCAGGCTCATCGAGTTCTGTCTGCTGGTCACGCAGTACGACGCCCTTGCCACAACCATCGGTGTGCTGCGGATCGAACGCGACTTCTGATCCGTCCGCACCGGCGGGCATCGGTTCGGCGCGATCCTAACAAGGCTGTTACACAACGTCACAGCAGCGTCATTGCTGGTCCATAGCGTATACAGCCATGTCCACAAAGATGTATACAGCTGCGGCGCCCGTCTCCCCGGTGAGGGTGTCCGCCACCGATCGCGTTCGTGCCGCACTGGGCCGCATCGACGAGGTGGATCGACCCGAGGTGTGGATCACGCTGCGCAGCGCCGACGATCTTCTCGCCGACGCCGCCGAAGTGGACGCACGGGTCGCCGCCGGTGAGTCCCTTCCCTTCGCCGGTCTGGTCGTGGCGGTCAAGGACAACGTGGACGTCGCGGGAATCCCGACCACTGCGGCATGTCCCGAGTTCGCGTACGTCCCGGAGGAAACCGCTTCGGGTGTCGAGCGTCTGGTCGCCGCCGGCGCCGTCGTGCTGGGTAAGACCAACCTCGACCAGTTCGCCACCGGTCTCGTCGGCACCCGCAGCCCGTACGGGGCGGTGCGGTGCGCGTGGGATCCCGAGAAGGTCTCGGGCGGTTCGAGTTCCGGTTCGGCGGCCGCGGTGGCGCTCGGCATCGCCGACATCGGGCTGGGCACCGACACGGCCGGTTCGGGACGGGTACCCGCCGCGCTGCACGGAATCGTCGGCATCAAGGCCACTCTCGGCGTCATCCCGGCGCACGGCGTGGTCCCGGCCTGCGTCGACTACGACTGCCTCACGGTCTTCGCGACGTCGCTCGACCTGGCGGCGACCGCGGTCCGGATCATGGCCGGACCCGAACCCCGCGACCCGCGCAGCAGGACCTGGCCCGCGGATGTACGACTCGCCGCGCCGAACACTCTGCGCGTCGCGGTGCCGCGCGCCGAGGATCTCGAAGCGTTGTGTGAGGAGTACCGCGACGCCTTCGCCCGCACGGTGACCGCGGCACGCGAATCCGGCATCGAGATCGCGGAGGTGGTCATCTCACCGCTGCTCGATGCTGCCCTGCTTCTCTACGACGGTGCCGTGGTGGCCCAGCGCTACGCGGCCGTCGGCGAGTTCCTGTCGACGGCACCGGAGGGTGCCGATCCCACGGTCGCCGCGATCGTCGCCGGCGCGAAGAAGCCTGCCGCCTACGAACTCGTCGAGGATCTCGACACCCTCATTCACGTGAAGGCGTTCGCGCGTGAACTGCTCGCCGGGTTCGACGGGTTGCTGCTCCCGACGACGACGGAACACCCGACGATCGCCGCGGTGCAGGCCGATCCGATCGCCATCAATCGTCGGATGGGCACCTACACCAACTTCTGCAACCTGCTGGACATGACGGCGGTGGCGGTGCCCGGTGCGCCGACACCGGCCGGTGAGCCGTTCGGGGTCATGGTCGTGGTCCCGGCCTTCGGCGACCAGGTGGCCGTGGACGTCGCGGCCGCGCTGAACGGTGTGGACGCACCGCGCGTGGTCGAGTCCGGCGTCGAACTCGCGGTCTTCGGAGCGCACCTGCGCGGTCAGCCGCTGCACTTCCAGCTCGAGGATCTCGGGGCGCGCTTCGTCGAGGAGGTGTACACCTCCGACGCGTACCGCCTCGCCGCGTTGAACACGACGCCGCCGAAGCCGGGCCTGGTGCGTCACGCACCGGGCGAGGGCGCCGCCATCGTCGGTGAACTGTTCCGGTTGTCGGAGGCCGGACTGGGTCGGTTCCTCGCCGCGCTGCCCGCCCCGATGACGTTGACGAGTGTCGAACTGGCGGACGGACGGTGGGTCGTCGGCTTCGGCTGCACGCAGGACGCAGCCGCCGACGCGGTGGACATCACCGAGTTCGGCGGCTGGAAGGCATACCGGGCGTCCTGACCCCGGCTCCGGAGTGCAGTTCTCATCGGCGAATTCGCGCATCGTCGACGACAACTGCACACCGGACGACGTGATCAGCGGGGTGGCGGATCGACCTTCACGCCGCCGCCCTCGTGTTCTGGTCCGGCGTCGGGATGGTCGGCGGGCAGACGGTCGCGGAACCGTGCGGCCTCGCTGGGAACGGGACCGCCGGTGGGGTCCTGCGAACGACGATACGGTCCGGGCTTCGGACGGGGCTTGCCGCCCGGGAAGGCGAGCCGGGCGATCGTGCGGTGCACCATGAACCACTGCTTGCCCAATCGCCCCGAGTTGTAGGGCAGTTCGTAACGCTCGCAGATGTCCTTGACCATCGGCGCGACCTCCGCGTAACGGGTGCTCGGCATGTCGGGGAACAGGTGATGCTCCACCTGGTAGCCGAGATTGCCGCTGAGGATGTGGAACAGCGGGGTGCCTTCGATGTTCGCGGCGCCGACGAGCTGCCGCACGTACCACCCTCCACGCGACTCGTTCTCGACCTCCTTCTTCGAGAAGGTATAGGTCTGGTCCGGGAAGTGCCCGCAGAAGATGATCGCGTGCGCCCACACGTTGCGGATGATGTTGGCCGTGATGTCGGCGAGAACCGTCGCGAGGAAGGTCTTCTCGACACCGGGCAGATACCGGTCGGCGAGATGGGCTGCGGTACGAAACTTTTCGGACCGGCCCTTGCCCATCGGTCCCTTGCTCATCGACCGCAGTCGCCGGCCCAGACGCGAGGTCTTCGGCTGGGGCAACCGGCCCTGCAGCGCGACCTGCGCGAGACCGAACAGCGCGGCGCTCACCAGCGGCCAGCCGACGTAGTCCTTGACGAACTGCGCGCGGGCCTTGCCGAAGATGCCCTTCAGCTCCTCGATCACCTGACCGGTCGACTTCTCGCCGGCCCACAACGCCTCGAGGTCGAGGTCGTGCAGCGCCGCACCCCATTCGAAGAGCACGGTGAGCAGCGCGTTGTAGAGAGGTTGCGCCAGGTAGACGGGGTGCCACTTCTGGTGCGGGTCGATCCGCATGATCTCGTAGCCGAGATCCTTGTCGAGGCCGCGGATGTTCGTGAACGTGTGGTGGATGTAGTTGTGCGAGTGCTTCCACGCCTCCGCGGTGGAGGCGGTGTCCCAGTCCCACACCGACGAGTGGATGTCCGGATCGTTCATCCAGTCCCACTGGCCGTGCATGACGTTGTGGCCGATCTCCATGTTCTCGAGGATCTTCGCCACTCCGAGACAGGCTGTCCCGGCCACCCAGGCGGGCTTGTACGACGACGCGAAGAGCAGTAACCGCCCCGCGACGACCAACTGCCGTTGCGCGGCGATGACGTTCTTGATGTACTGCCGGTCCTTGTCGCCGAGACTCGAGTACACCTCGTCGTGGATGGCGTCGAACTCCTTGGCGATCTGCTCGAGATCGTCGTCGCTCAGACGCGCGAGCGGACTGTGTGGTTCCCGCGTCCCGGTGTCGGTCCTGTCGATGCTTCTCGTCACGACGCCCCCTGCTTCGAAGCCGGTTGCTTCACAGTTCTATTTCGATGTCACCCTCCGCGGTGTGGATGCAGGTACGCACCGCAGCCCCGGTGGGCTCGCTCACCTCGTCGGTCCGCAGGTCCCGGAGTTGCCCGGATTTCAGCGTTCCGACGCACGTGTGGCAGATGCCGATACGGCAGCCGTATGGCAACTTCAGGCCGGCGTTCTCGCCTGCGACCAGGATGGGTGTTCCCCCGTCGCACTCCACCTCTTTCTCGCTGTCGAGGAAGTGGATGGTGCCGCCCTCGCCGCTCCCGGCATTCCTACCGATGATCGGCTGGAAACGTTCGAGGTGGAATCTTTCGGGATCACCGTGTTCGTCCCAGTGTTCTTCGAGGGCGTCGAGCAGGTCGCGCGGGCCCGAGCAGAAAGCGTCGCGTTCGCGCCAGTCGGGGCACAGATCGCCGAGGTCGTCGGGGGTGATGCGGCCGCGGTCGCCGCTGAGCCACAGCTCGAGACGCATTCCGGGATGCCGCTCGTCGAGGTCGCGCAGGGTCGAGCCGAAGATCACCTCGTCCTCGGTGTGGGCGGAATGCACGACGACGACGTCGTCGATGCGGTCGCGGTGGTCGAGGCTGCGCAGCATGCTCATGATCGGGGTGATCCCGCTGCCCGCGCTGATGAACAGCATCTTCGCGGGCAGCGGGTCGGGCAGGGTGAACACGCCCTCGACCTCACCGAGGCGGACGATGTCGCCGGGCTCGAGTTTGCGGACCAGGTACGGCGAGACCACGCCGTTCTCGACGAGTTTGGG
Organism: Rhodococcus sp. 2G; assembly: GCF_001886355.1. NCBI lineage: Bacteria > Bacillati > Actinomycetota > Actinomycetes > Mycobacteriales > Nocardiaceae > Rhodococcus > Rhodococcus sp. 2G. The sequence goes on from NZ_CP018063.1 coordinate 3,207,566, forward strand.
TGTGACGCTGATGAGCCCGTCGACCGGATCGGGGTCGGAGGTGAGCGAGTACGCGCGCCAGTGGTAGACCCCGTCGATGACCACCCCGAGCCGCACGTACTGGCCCGGCTCGTGACCGCGCCACTCGTAGGCCGGGCGGATGAGCACCGATGCGGCGTCGCCGCCCTCGGGGACGACCCGCTCCACACGACCGCGCAGTTCGCGGGTCGTCCAGAGCGGGTTGATCATCTCGAGATAGTCGTCGGGCCGCAGAGGTGTGAACAGGTGCCGCACCGTTCGCAGCAACCATCTCCGAACCGGGTGCACGTGTGGGCGAGCGCCGCGTTCCGCCATGGCGCAACACTACGCGGGCGCGCACACCTCACGTGCACATTCGTCGCCGATGTGGGATCGGTGACAGCTCAGCGCAGGATCGTCAGCTGCACCACGGAATCGGCGTTCGCGACGAGGCGGTGCACGATGCCGGCGTCGACGTGGACGGCGGTACCCGGTACGAGCGACACGGTCTCGTCGGCGGTGCTGAACGAGATGTCGCCGGTGACGGCCTGCACGAGGATCGGAGCGCCGGCCTTGTGGTCCTCCATCGTCTGCCCGGCGACGAAGGACAGACGTACCACGGTGGCACCGGTGACCGCCGCGAGCTTCTCGATGCGTGGTCCGCTCCCCTCGCCCGCGTTGAGCTCCGCGAGCCCCTCGATACGGGTGAGCTTGCCCTCGACCTGCTGTGTACTCATCACGCTTCCTTCTTCGTGGCGACGATCTCGATCGCGACCAGATGCTTCTTGTACTTCGTGAACGTCGACCGCATCTGGAGCACCCGGCTGCGGGCGTCGGAGTCGCGAAGGACGTTGCGAACGAACTTCAGGGTGCCGGGCAGGCCCTCGTCGGCGAGGATGCGCTTGGGTTCGAGCAGCGCCATGGGAGCGAAGCCGATCTTCTCGACCTCGAATCCGTTCTCCTCGAACAGGGTCCGCCATTCCGCCGCGGTGAGCGGGCGGGCGTTGACCTTGATCGAGCGCGCGAGCGACGTGCGGATCTCGGTCTTGACCTCGTCATCGACCTTGTCGGGTTCGATCGCGAGTTCGTGGATGGCGTACCGGCCGCCCACACGGAGCACCCGACGGGCCTCCTGCACGATCTCCGCCTTGTGCCTGTCGGTCTGCATGGTCAGCATCGCCTCGCCGACCACGACGTCGGCGACCTCGTCGTCGAGTCCGGTCTTCGACGCCTCGCCGCTGACCACACTGCCTCCGCCGGCGATGGCCTTGCGCGTCAGTTCGGCTGCCGTCTCGTCGGATTCGACTCCGGTGTAGCTGCCGGGCGAGTACGCGAGGATCTCCTGCGCCGTCCGGCCGAGGCCGGGCGCGAACTCGACGACGTCCGCGCCACGCAACCTCGCGTCGGCGAGCACGCGTGCCGTCAGTTCCTTACCGCCGGGCCGCAGCACACGCTTGCCCAGGCGGGCGAGCAGCCAGTGTCCCGGCAGGTGGGCGGTGTCCCTACCCGCAAGGGGGAGAGCGTCTTCCGATGCGTGCTTGTCCGCCATGTTCTGCACTCCTTATCGCGAGGGCAAGGGTGGCTACGGTTCCGAGGCTCTCCGGACCGGTCGTAACGTGGACGGTGCGTCGGTTGTCGCCTCCATGGCGCCGACTATAGAGGATTTTCCTCCTTTTAGTAAGGTGACCCTCACCTGAGAGTCACCGCGGGCGCGACGGGAGAGCGGACTTGGCACGGCGGGTGAAGCAACTCGAGCGGATTCTCGGCCTGTTGCGGGAGTCCTCGGGCCCGGTCGACGCCCATCATCTCGCCGCCACGCTCGACCTGCACGTCACGACCGTCCGCTTCCATCTCGCGGCCTCGGGGAGGAAGGTCTCGTCCGCACCCGGCAACTTCCGACCGAGCGGGTCGGGCGCCCGCGCCTCGGCTACGTCGCGGTGAAGGAACCGTCCTACACCGATCTCGTCGCGCTGCTCGCCGCGCGGATCGGGGGCACCCCCACCGAGCGCGAGGACAAGGCGTTCGAGGTGGGCTCGGACTGGGCGGGCATGCTCGCCCTCGCCCTCGCCCTCGCACCCGCGCCGACCGTCGACGCCGGCACGCTCGTCATCGACGCCCTGCAGCAGTTGGGTTTCGAGACGCAGAGCGCGACGAACGCCTTCGGCACCCACAGCCTCACGTTGTGCACGTGCCCGCTCGCGGAGATCGCCCGCACGAATCCCGAAGTGGTGCACGGCATCCAACGCGGATTGATCCAGCGTGTCCTCGACGACCACGCCGACCTGCTGCGCAGCCGCTACGCCGTCGACGTCCGGCCCGACCCGCAGGACGGTAACTGTCTCGTGCAGCCGGTGCTGCGCCCGGAGAAGGGCGGAACGACGTCAGCCCGCGACGACGGTCGAGTCGTCACGGGCTGAGCCGGTACATCCGAGCGGGGATCCGCCCACACGGAAGAAGGGTGAACGCGGGGCCTCGGGTCGGCCCCGCATCCTCAGAAGTTGATCATGTGTCCTGCGAGACCGTGGATGGCCTCCTGCAGCGCCTCGCTCAGAGTCGGGTGCGTGTGGACGTTGCGCGCGAGCTCGTTGACCGTGAGGTCCCACTTCTGGGCCAGGGTCAGCTCGGGCAGCAGCTCCGAGACGTCGGGGCCGATGAGGTGGCCGCCGATGAGCTCACCGTGGGTCTTGTCGGCGATGAGCTTGACGAAGCCGTTGGGATCGCCCAGACCGTGCGCCTTGCCGTTGGCGGTGAACGGGAAGGTCGCGACCTTCACGTCGTAGCCCTCGGCCTTCGCCTGCTCCTCGGTGAGACCGAAGGAGGCGACCTGCGGCTGGCAGAAGGTCGCACGCGGCATCATGCGGTAGTCGCCGAGCTCGAGGGTCTCGGCACCGCCGATGGTCTCGGCCGCGACCACGGCCTGCGCCTCCGCGACGTGCGCGAGCTGAAGCTTCGCGGTGACGTCGCCGATGGCGTAGATGCCCTTGACGTTGGTGCGCATGCGCTCGTCGATCGCGATGGCACCGCGGTCGGTGAGCTCGACGCCGGTGTTCTCGAGGCCGTAGCCCTCGACGCGCGGGGCGAAGCCGACCGACTGCAGCACCTTGTCGACCGTGACGGTCTCGACGTTGCCGGACTTGTTGTCCTTGATCTCGACGGTCACCTTCGAACCGTCGTCCGAGATCTTCTGCACCGCGGCACCGGTCTTGATGGTGATGCCGAGCTTCTTGTACGCCTTGGCGATCTCCTTGGAGACGTCGGCGTCCTCGTTGGGCAGTGCGCGGTCGAGGAACTCGACGATGGTGACGTCGACCCCGTAGTTCTTCAGGACGTAGCCGAACTCCATGCCGATGGCACCGGCACCGACGATGACGATGGACTCGGGGAGGTCGCGGGTGAGGATCTGCTCCTCGTAGGTGACGACGTTGTCGCTGAGCTCGGTGCCCGGCAGCAGCTTGGTGACGGAGCCGGTGGCGATGATGACGTTGTCGAAGGTCACCTGTTCGGTGCCGCCCTTGGTGAGGGTCACCTCGATGGTCTTGGCGTCGACGAACGAGCCCTTACCGTCGTATTCGGTGATCTTGTTCTTCTTCATGAGGAAGTGCACGCCCTTGGTGCGCCCGTCCGCGACCTTGCGGCTGCGGTCGTAGGCGGCACCGAAGTCGAAGGACACGTCTCCCGAGATGCCGAAGGTCTTGGCCTCTTTGTTGAAGAGATGTGCCAGCTCGGCGTTGCGGAGAAGTGCCTTCGAGGGGATGCAGCCGACGTTCAGGCAGACACCACCCCAGTACTTCTGCTCGATGATGGCGGTGCTCAGTCCCAGCTGTGCCGCGCGGATAGCAGCGACGTACCCACCGGGACCGGCTCCGAGGACAACGACGTCATAGTGTGAGGTCACGGATATACAGGGTAGTCCCGCCCGATTCCGGTGTCTGCCGATGGTCCGGTTACCGGCCGGTAGCTACCGGGCCGGCGCCGAGTACCGCTTCGCTCCGCTGACCGGTGACGCGCGCGCCGACGTACTCGACGTCGCCGAACAGTCCCGCGCAATCCACCGCCGGCATCCCTGGCTGAGCCAGGTCACGGCATCGACGCTCGGCCCGAACTCGATGCGGTATCTCGACCACCTCGTCGGCGCCCTCGCCCCCGCCGGACTCGACCCGACCGCGACGATGACCGGAGTCGCCCTCCTGTCGGGGTGGGTCACCAACTTCGCCGCGCAGGAGGCCGCCGGGATGTCTGCAGGGGCGGCCGGCGGCGGAGCCGCGCACATCGGCGCAATGCTCGAGCACGGCGACTACCCGCATCTCACCGCCCTGATGACCGGCGCGTCCGCCGGAGGATCCGCAGGTGATGTCGCAGATGCGGACAGCCGCAGCGGTGCGGACGACGGATCCGATGCGAACGACCGTGCGTTCCGCGCCGGCATCGACGCGCTCCTGTTCGGCATCGCGCCGACCCGCTGACATCAGCTGCCGGCTCCCTGCAAGCGCCGGAGTGATGATCACGGACCGAGCGCGCGGAGACATTCTTGGCGACCACTTGGTGCGCGACGATCTCCGGCGCCCGCTCGGCACCAAGCCGGTTCCAAGTCCGGCCGCGCACGCTACCGACATGACTTCCGCATCCCTCACCCCGCGCCTCACCACCGACGACGACCTGCTCGGAATGCGGCTCGCGCACCGCGTGATCCTCCGCGACGTCACCCGGCTCCGCGAACTGGCGGACCGGATGCTCGCAGATCCGTCGAGCTTCGACAGGGCCCGCTACGCGGCGACCGCCGACTATGTCGGACTGTTCGTCGCGAGTCTCTACCACCATCACAACGTGGAGGACCTCGCACTCTGGCCGCTGATCACCGCGTCGGCCGGACCCCACGTCGACTTCACCGAACTCACCGACGACCACGACGAACTCGACCCGCTCCTCGACGAACTCGGCGAATTCACCCGCGGGCTCCCCGACCCCGCGGCAGTGGCCGGCTTCGCACGCACCCTCCGCACGCTGAGTGAGCACCTCCACGAGCACATCGCGGACGAGGAGAGAACGGTCTTCCCGCTCATCACCGGGCGCGTCTCCGCCGACGCGTGGCAGCGGTTCGAGAAGGACGCCCAGCGCGGTGGCCGGGCCGACTTCGACCTCACCCGCTTCTTCGCCGTGATGACCGAGGACGAGACCGAGCGGGTCCGCCGCGAACTGCCCCTTCCGGTGCGACTGATGGTCGCGGTCTTCTCCCGTCGGCAACGACGCCGCGAGCGTGCGGTGTTCGGCTGACCCTGCTGTTCGGCTGACCCTGCCGTTCGGCTGACCCTGCTGTTCGGCTAACCCTGCTGTTCGGCTAACCCAGGATCCCGCGGTCGTAGGCGACTGCGACCGCGGCCGCCCTGTCCTTCACCTCGAGCTTCGCGAAGACGTGGGTCAGGTGGGTCTTCACGGTCGCCTCGCTGATGAACAGCTCCTGGGCGATGGCCCGGTTCGAGGTGCCCTTCGCGACGAGCGCCAGCACCTCACGCTCCCGGGCGCTGAGCGCCTGCGGGGCGGTCGGTGTCCGCATGTGGTTCATCAACCGCGACGCGACCACCGGCGACAAGACGGTCCGTCCCTCCGCCGCGGCCCGCACCCCGGCGAACAGGTCGTCGCGCAGAGCGTCCTTGAGCAGGTAGCCGGTCGCGCCGGCCTCGATCGCAGGCACGGTGTCGGCGTCCGTGTCGTAGGTCGTCAGCACCAGGACGCGACTGCGCGCACCTCGCGCGACGAGTTCGGTGATCGCCTGCACTCCCCCGCCTCCCGGCATCCGCAGGTCCATGAGCACCACGTCGGGGTCGAGTTCGAGCGTGAGGGTCACGGCCTCCGGACCGGAGGCGGCCTCCCCGATCACGTCGAATTCCGGGGATGCGGCGAACATTCCGCGCAGGCCGTCCCGCACGACGGGGTGGTCGTCGACGATCAGCACGGTGATCTCGTCCGCGTCGGTCACGACATCCTCCCGGCCCTGATCAGCGGCACCCGCACCGAGACCGCGGTCCCCACACCCGGTTCGGACTCGACGTCCACGACGCCGGCGATCCGGTCGGCACGGGACTGCATGCCCCGCAACCCGAATCCGTCGCCCGGTGTCGCGCACGGATCGAAACCGCATCCGTCGTCCCGGATGTCCACACTCACTTCGTCGTCCATATAGGACACCGTGACACCGGCACGGTGTGCGGAGGAATGCTTGGCGACGTTCGCGAGGGCCTCCTGGGTGATGCGGAACAACGTCACGCCGATGTCGTCGTGCAACGGTTCGGTGGTGCCCGTGACCGTAAGATCGACCCGGATCCCGTGTTCGGCCGACCATCTCTCCACCTCGTGGGCCAGCGCGTCGTCGAGCGTGCGGTGCTCGAGTGCCTCGGGAGCGAGATTGCGCACCGAGCGGCGGGCATCACCGAGGCTGCGTCGCGCAAGGTTCGTGGCCCTCTCGACGTGGCGCCGCGCCGCCTCCGGATCGGCGGTGTCCTGTGCCGCCTGCAACTGCGTGACGATCCCGGCCAGGCCCTGGGCGAGGGTGTCGTGGATCTCCGCGGCGAGCCGGCGGCGCTCGTCGTCGATCCCCGCTTCCCGGGCATGCACCAGCAGCTGCGCGTGCAGGGCCTGGTTCTCGGACAGCGCGTTCTCGAGTCGGACGTTGGTGCGTTCGAGTTCGGTGATCGCAGCGAGCCGTTCGAGACTTCGCTGCTCGTCGCGTTCGGCGAGCCTCATCATCAGCATGGAGATCGAGGCGTTGAGCACGACGAGGAGCCCGAACGCGATCCACATCGTCGTGTCGTCCGGCGGCAGACCACCCGCCTGCGAACCCGCCACCGTCACGGCGGTGACGATCAGCCCGAACCGGATCCAGCGGTCCGGCAGCATCGCGTGGGCATCGAAGTAGCCGGAGGCCGCGTAGATCGCGAAGAACGGGTTGAGCCAGCTCAGGACGAACGCCAGGGCGGACCGGAGCAGGTAGTAGACCGCGTCGCCCTCCGGCATCGACCGGCGGCGGCGACCGCGCCACAGTTCCAGACCCACCGCCACCGCGGTGAGCACCGCTGCCGTGTACCGCTCGGCGGGACTCATCAACAACGTCGCGGTGCCGACGGACAGGACGGTGCCGGTCGCGAGCATCCCCACCGGCGCCCATCTGTAGGTCCGAAGCCACGGATCGTCGGTGGTCGTCGGTGCCGTCATGGCTTCCAGGATGACGGTCGACGCCGTCACTGCCAACGGAACCACCGGATCGCCACGCCGGTCAGGACGACGGTCCAACCCACCACGACCGCGATGCCACCGAGATTCGGCAGGCCGCCCGCGGCGGTCTCGTCGAGCAGTTGCGCTGCGGCACCGAAGGGTGTCAGCTCCACGATCCGTCGCAGTAGCTCGGGCATCGCCTGCACCGGAAGCCATACGCCCGCACTGAACATCAACGGGAAGAACACGATCGTGCCCAGCGTCTGGGCGATCCGCACGGACGGTGCCACCGCAGCCAGTGTCCCTCCCGCGCTCAGTGCCGCAGCGAGAGTGACGAGTACCGCGAGTGCGTATCCCCACGGCTGGGCGGGGAAGGCGACTCCGAAGGCCGCCCGACCGACGATCAGTGCGAGGAACACCGACGCCAGGACCGCGATCGCGTGCACCACGATCTGTGCGGTCAGCAGGTGCGACGGACTCGCCGGGGTCACGGCGAGCCTGCGGAGGATTCCCCGTTCTCGGTACGACGACAACACCGCGGGCATCGTCTGGACACCGGCCACGATCATCGCGAGAAGGATCGCCACGGGGACGTACAGATCGATCACCCGCAGACCACCGAGGTCCGGATCCGGTTCCCGGAAACCGGGAATCAGGCCGAGGATCACGAGCAACAGCGTGGGGAAGACGAGGATCCAGAAGAGCGCCCCGGGTTCCCGCGTGAACAGTCGTGCCTCGGTACGCAGAACGGCGGTCGATGCGGACATCGCCGGGGTGCTCGTCGTCGACGTCTCGACGAGCCTGGTGCGGACGGTCGGGTCGGTCATGACGTGCTCCTGGTGTCGGTGAGATCGAGGTAGGCGTCGTCGAGGGTCGCTTCGGCGATGCGGAGGCGTTCGGCCGTGACGCCGAGGCGTGCCAACAGGCCGAGTACCGCGTGGATCGACTCCTCACTGCCTTCGACGGCCACCCGTTCCCGTGCGGTGTGCACGGAGACGACGCCGGGCTGGGCTTCGAGGAGCGCGGGGTCGAGCGGACCGGACGGGTGGAACGAGACCACGATCGCTGCGGACGACTGCCCGATCAGCTGGGCCGGCGTCCCCAACGCACGGATGCGCCCGGAATCGAAGACCGCGACACGGTCGCAGAGGCGTTGTGCCTCTTCCATGAAATGTGTGACGAGCAGGACGGTGACGCCGGAATCACGCACCTCCTCGATCAGTTCCCAGGTGTCACGGCGCCCACGCGGGTCGAGTCCGGTGGTGAGTTCGTCGAGGACGACGACGCGCGGTGAACCGATGAGTGCCAGTGCGATGAACAACCGCTGTTTCTGGCCCCCGGACAGTTTCGTGAACCGGGTGTCGAGCATGCGGCCGAGCCCGAGGCGTTCGGCGAGCACATCGCCGTCCGCGGGTCGGGCGTAGAAGGCCGCGTACAACCGGAGGGCCTCGCGCACGGTCAATTTCGGCTGCAGCTCACTCTGCTGCAACTGCGTGCCGAGCAGTTCGGTGACGGCCCGGTGGTCGCGGACCGGGTCGAGGCCGGCGACGCGGACGGTGCCCTCATCGGGTTTTCGCAGACCCGAGATGTGTTCGACGGAGGTCGTCTTCCCGGCCCCGTTCGGACCGAGCATCCCGAAGATCTCACCTTCGTGGATCTCGAAGCTCACGCCGTCCACGACGGCGCGACCTCCGTACGACTTGTGCAGATTGTTCACTTCGACGATCGGCATGCATCGAGCGTCGCGCGGAGCACCGGTCCCGCACATCGTCCGTCCGTCTCGATCGGATGTCCCCCGATCGGATGATGGCGAGGGTCATCCGGCTCGGGCATGATGTCGCCGTGCGTGTTCCCCGTCGAGATCAACCCGCGCGGCGCGAGGCCGCTCGGGTGTTCGACACGGGAGAACCCACATGGAATACAACGCAATGATCGAAATCGACGCCGACCTCGATCTCCTGACCGACGACGAGACCGTCGACCTCATCGAACCGATCGTCCCGCACCACGGGGCGGTGGGCCGCAGCGACAACGGTCGCGCCCAGCTCATCATCACCGTCGACGCCGTCGACGCGATCCACGCCCTGCGGTTCGTGCGCGACCTGATGCAGGACTCGTACTCGTCCTACCGCGTGAACGCGGTGGATGTATTGCCCACCAGCGCGTTCGACGCGATCTACGGTTTCGGCGACTACTTCGCCTGATACGGGAGCGCGGTGAGGGTCCGCGCTGCGCGGACCCTCACTTGCGGCGCCCGAACCTGCGCATGCCGAGCAGGTAGCGCGGGATCGACCGGAACGGGACCCGCACCGGCCAGTCGTCGGGACGGAAGTACGCCTCGGTGCCGCCGTCGACCACCACGACGCTGCCCGTCATGAAGTCCGCCGCCGGCGACAGCATGAATTCGACCCACTGCGCGATCTCGTCGGGCTTCCCGAAGCCCCCGAGCGGAACGGGGAAGCTCTCCACCACCTTCCCGAGGGGGCTCTCGAGTTGCGCGTCGAGCAGCGGGGTGGAGATCGCTCCGGGCGCGAGGATGTTGAGGCGGATGCCGGCACCCGCCCACTCGGGGGTGACCGCGGCGCGTCGCGCCCATCGGGTCACGGCGATCTTCGACGCCGCATAGGTGAACGGCGGGCCCGCCTGCGAGATGCGGGTGGTGTGCGCGACGCCCTTGTCCATGTCGCCGGCGAGGAAGGCCTTCACCGCCGAGTTCGGCACGCCGGGAGTCGTGGTCGTCGAATTGGATCCGAACACCACGACCTTGCTGTTCGCGGAGGCGGCCAGAGCTGCTCGCCATCCGACGAGCAGGTCGATCACGCCGCGCACGTTGACCTGCGCGATGATCTTCTCCTTGCCGGGGGTGGGGCCCAGGCCCGCGGCGAGCACGGCACCGTCGAGGCGGCTGCCCGCCAGCTCGAGCGTGGCCCGGACGGCGTGGGAACGGCCCTCCGGAGTGGATAGGTCCGCCGTGACCTCGGTGTCCTTCAGGTCGATGCCGATCACCGTGTGCCCGGCGGCCCGCAGCCGCTCCGCGCTCGCCCGGCCCATTCCCGACGCGGCACCCGTCACCGCATAAGCCGCCATGTGCCCCTCCATCGTTGGATTCGGGGCACGTTACAGCGAGGCGACCGCCTCGTGCAGCAGGGAGACGTACCGAGCGAGACCTGCCGCGTCGAGGACATCCGGGGAGGTCGTCACCGACAGGGTCACGGTGTCGCCGATCCCGTGCACGCCGTGGGTGAGCGCCTGCACGGGCGACAGGCCCGGGAAGCCCGAGGTGAACCGCACCCGCCCGCCACCGAGTTCCAGGTCGGCCGGACCTCGGTAGACGCTCGACACGACGGTGTTGCCCGTGACGGTGGGTGGGACGACGGACAGGTCGAGTCGGTCGGTACCGAACCGCAGCAACGGTGCGGGGACGTGGTCGTCGGTGCGGACCCGGATCGCCATGGCGGGGTGCCGCGCACGGATCCGTTGCAACGCCAGGTCGGCGGCGATCGCCGCGGCACGTGCGTGCGGGTCGCGGATCGCGCAGTGCAGGTCGACGCCGACGTTGCGGTAGCTGTTGCGGGCCGTGCCCGGCGCCACCGCGACCGGCACCTCGGCGGACAGTTCGTCGACGCCGAGGAACTGCGACAGGGCAGCGCCGATGGCCGTGAGCGCGCCGATGGTGACCGTGCCGACGCTGCGCAGGGCGGCGGAGTCGAACACGAGTGTGCGGACCGTCCGCCGCGGCCCGGGTGCGGTGTTCACAGCGACCAGCGGCCTCCCCGGGGTGGGTGGCGGCACCGAGGGGTCGGCGAGCTGTCGCGCCGCATCCACCGACCGCCGCCCGTCGGCGATCACCCGTGGAATCGAGAACGGCAGCCGCAGGACGGCACGCGTAAGCATCCCGGCGGGCGAGAGGGCGCGCGGCGGTGTCGTGGGTGTCGCGGTGCCCGCCAGCAGATCGCGGGCGAGCGCGGAGGTGCGCACCCCGTCGGCGAAGGCGTGCGACATCTGCAGGACGACCACGAGGGCGGGACCGTTCCCTCGCGGAGCACCCGTGACATGTGGGAAGACGCGCAGTCGCCACGGCGAGACGGTGACGTCGACGCGGGTCGCGACGAGTCCGGACAGCGCGACGAGCATCTGTTCGTAGCTGCCGGATTCGTGGACGACGAACCGGTCTTCTGCTTGGGTGTGCGCTGCCCAGTAGGGATAGTCGAGACCCGCGGGTACCTCGACCATCCGTACCTGCAGCTCCCCCATCACCGCCGCCCGCGACCGCAGTTCGTCGAGCACGTCGGCGACCGGAGTCGCGGGGGCGTCGAAACAGTAGAGGGCGAACAGGTCGCCCGGGATGCGGTCGCCGAGCCATTCCCGGCGCGCGTCCGACGGATGCATCTGCACGAGGTCACAGTCTGCCTGCCGCCGGAGGCACGTGCGGGGCGGGTATGAATGGATCATGAGCGACGACACGACCGATCCGTACCTATGGCTCGAGGACGTCACCGGCGAGGAACAACTCGACTGGGTGCGTGCCCGGAACGACCGAACGGTCGAGGAGTACACCCGCACCGAGAGCTTCACCGACCTCGAATCCCGCATCCGCGAGATCCTCGACACCGACGCCCGCATCCCCTATGCGCGTCGGCGGGGCGAGTACCTCTACAACTACTGGCGGGACGCCGAGCACGTACGCGGCCTGTGGCGTCGCACGACAATGGAGCAGTACCTGCGCGACGAACCCGAATGGGACGTCCTCGTCGACCTCGACGCCGTCGCCGAGGAAGAGGGCGAGAACTGGGTGTGGTCGGGTGCCCAGGTGCTGCGGCCCGATCAGACCCGCGCGCTCATCAGCTTGTCGCGCGGTGGTGCCGACGCGAGTGTGATCCGCGAGTTCGATCTCGTCGAGCGACGATTCGTCTCGGGCCCGGACAGTTTCGAACTACCCGAGGCGAAGACGGACATCGGGTGGATCGACTCCGACACCGTCTATGTGGGAAGCGATTTCGGCGACGGGTCGCTCACCGACTCGGGTTATCCGCGACTCGCGAAGCGTTGGCGGCGCGGCACTCCGATCGATGAGGCCGAGACGGTCTTCGAAGGTGAGCGCACCGATGTTGCTGTCTCCGCCTGGTACGACAACACGCCCGGATACGAGCGCAGCTTCGTCGACCGCGCGATCGACTTCTACCGGGCGCAGCGTTTCGAACTCACCGCGGACGGCGAGCTCGTCGAACTGGATGTTCCCGACGACGCGCGGGTGAGCGTGTACCGCGACCACCTGCTCGTGCGCACCCGCTCCGAATGGCTCGGCCATCCCGCCGGCACGCTGCTCGCCGCGAACTATCCGGCCTTCCTCGCCGGCTCGCGTGAGGTGACGGTGCTGTTCGCCCCGGACGAGCACACCTCGCTCGAGCAGTACGCGTGGACGCAGAATCACCTGCTCGTCGTCACACTGCGCGACGTGCAGACCCGCGTGCGGGTGCTCACACCGGGTGAGGACGGTTGGTCGGACGAGGAACTGCCCGACGTCCCCGATGCCACGTCGACTTCGATCATCGACGTCGATCCGCTCAACAGCGACGACTTCTTCCTCAACTCCAGCGGTTTCACGATCCCTGCGACCCTGCTGTCGGGGACGGTCGGCGGCCCGGTGGAGGCGATCAAGCAGGCCCCGTCGTTCTTCGACGCCGAGGGCATCACGGTCGAGCAGTTCTTCGCGACGTCCGACGACGGCACGCAGGTGCCCTACTTCGTGGTCGGCAGCAACACCGGAACCCCGTCGCCCACACTGTTGTACGGGTACGGCGGGTTCGAGAACTCGATGGTGCCGGCCTACAGCGGCGGCGTCGGGCGGGCGTGGCTCGAGAAGGGCTACACCTACGTCATCGCGAACATCCGCGGTGGCGGCGAGTACGGACCCAGCTGGCACACGCAGGCCCTGAAGGAAAACCGGCACAAGGTCTTCGAGGACTTCGCCGCGGTCGCGAAGGATCTCGTCGCGCGCGGGATCACGACGGCCGAGCAGCTCGGCACCCAGGGCGGCAGCAACGGCGGTCTGCTCATGGGCGTGATGCTCACCCGCTGTCCCGAACTGTTCGGGGCGATCGTGTGCCAGGTGCCGCTGCTCGACATGAAGCGCTACCACCTGCTGCTCGCCGGTGCGTCGTGGATGGCCGAGTACGGCGACCCCGACAACCCCGCGGAGTGGGAGTTCCTGTCGAAGTACTCGCCGTACCAGAACACCGACCCGGATGCCGACTACCCGCCGATCCTCGTCACCACGTCGACGCGCGACGACCGGGTGCATCCCGGCCATGCGCGGAAGATGGTGGCGCGGCTCGAAGAGCAGGGTCACGAGGTCCGGTACTACGAGAACATCGAGGGCGGCCACGGCGGCGCTGCCGACAACGCCCAGGCGGCGTTCAAGTCGGCGCTGACGTTCACCTTCCTGGCGGACAAGCTCGCGAACCGGTGAACTTCGGGGAGGCTGTGTGCGTTCTCGTCGAGAAAGACGCACACAACCTCCCTCATCTCGCCGGTCCGGTGGACTCGCGGACGACGAGCTGCGTCGGGAGCACGAGTTCGTCGGCCACCGCGACCCGCTCGTAGGCCTGCCGGGCGAGCATCTCGATGGCGCGCGCCCCGGCGTCCTCGGTGCGTTCGGCGAGCGTGGTGAGCGACGGCCGGCACAGGTCGGAGCCGAAGATGTTGTCGAATCCGACCACGCTCACGTGCTCCGGGACGGACACCCCGCGTTCCCGCATCCGGCGCAGCACCCCGATGGCGAGCATGTCGTTGTGGCACACCACCGCGGTGGCACCGGCCGCCACGGCGGCGTCGGCCGCGGCGGCACCGCCACCGAGCGTCGGCGAGTAGGGGCCGAAGCGACGCACCGCGATGCCGTGAGCCTGCGCCGCGGCCTGCAGACCGGCCCAGCGCCGCGCTCCCGACCACGACTCGGGCGGACCGCCGAGGAACAGCAACGAGCGGTGCCCGAGCGACGCGAGGTGGTCGACGATCTGCCGCGTGCCCGTCTCGTAATCGGCGACAACGCAGGAGATTCCGCGGATCGCCCGGTTCACCAGGGTCACGGCGTCGAATTCGGCGACGCGCCGCAGCTCGTCGTCCGGCATACGGGCGGCCGCCAGGACGAAACCGTCGACGGCCGGCCCCAGCCGCCGGATGATGTGCGCTTCGGTGGTCGCGCTCTCCTGGGTGTCGGCGAGGACGAGGGTCCGGCCGGAGGCGACGGCGGCGCGTTCGGCCCCCTTGATCACGCCCGAGAAGAAGGGGTTCGTGATGTCGGGGACCAGCAGCGCCAGGGTGTTGGTGCGTCCCGATTCGAGGGCGCGGGCCGCGGGGTTGGGTGCGTAGCCGAGCCGGTCGGCGACCTCGAGGATGTGGTCGCGAGTGGCGGCGTTGACGCGACCGGGCTTGGTGAACGTGCGCGAGACCGTCGACGCCGCGACCCCTGCCTCGCGGGCCACATCGGTGATGGTGGCGCGTTTCCGTGAACGCGGAGAGGCCGACATACGGACAGTATGGCAAAAAAAATGGCAAACGATTGTCGTGGGCTGCGCCACACCCATAACGTCCGTGTATCCGATACTGAAGACCCACCCCCCGAGGCATCCGATGACTGAAAACACCACGGTGCAGCGCACGCCCCGCAAGGCGGCCCTCGCCGCGTGGAGCGGCAGCGCACTGGAGTACTACGACCTGGCGATCTACGGTACCGCCGCTGCGCTCGTCTTCCCGAAGATCTTCTTCCCCGAGGGCAACCAGGCGGTCGCGACCGTCGCGTCGCTCGCGACCTTCGGCGTCGCCTACGTCGCACGCCCCTTCGGCTCCGTCCTGATGGGCCACATCGGTGACCGCTTCGGCCGCAAGCTGATTCTCGTCGGCACGCTGCTACTGATGGGTGTCTCGACCTTCCTCATCGGCTGCCTGCCGACCTACGGACAGGTCGGCATGATCGCGCCGATCCTGCTGGTCGTGCTGCGGCTGCTCCAGGGGCTGTCCGCCGCGGGTGAGCAGGCCGGCGCGAACTCGATGTCGTTCGAACACGCCCCCGACGACAGACGCGGTTTCTTCACCAGCTGGACACTGAGCGGCACGCAGGGCGGCCAGGTGCTCGCACCTCTGATGTTCCTGCCCGTGATCGCGCTGCTGTCCGAGGAGCAGTTGCAGTCGTGGGGCTGGCGCGTGCCCTTCTGGATCAGCGCCGTGATCGTACTGGTCGGTTTCCTCATCCGGCGCAGCCTCGACGAGACCCCCGAGTTCCACGCCGAGAAGGCGCACGACGAGGCCCCCAAGGCACCGCTGGCCGTGCTCTTCCGCCACCACTGGACCGGCGTCCTGCGCGTCTTCTTCGCGGCCTTCATCGCCATGGTCAACACGGCCTTCCAGGTGTTCGCCCTCAACTTCGCCACAGCCGACGAGTACGGCATCGGCATCAGCGACACCACGATGCTGTGGCTGGCGATCGTCGCCAACATCATCGCCGTGGGCACCATCCCCATGTGGGCCCTGCTGTCCGACCGCATCGGTCGCAAGCCGGTCTTCGTCTCCGGCCTGATCGGCAGCGCCGTGATGGTGACGGCCTTCCTGTGGTCGATCTCGCGGGGCGACGTGCCGCTCGTGCTCATCACCGGAATCCTGCTCGCCGGCGTGGTCTACAGCATGCCGAACGCGGTGTGGCCCGCCACCTACGCCGAGTACTTTCCCACCAGCGTCCGCCTGTCGGGCATGGCGATCGGCACCCAGTTCGGCTTCGCGCTCGCCGGTTTCACCCCGGCCATTGCCGGCTCGCTCATGGACGGCAACGCCGACAACTGGTACCGCGTGGCCCTGTTCTGCGTCGGCGCCGTCGCCATCTCGCTGATCGCGGTGGCCACCGGACCGTCCGGAACCCACAAGATCCCCACCCGTGAGATCGGCCTGCTCCCCCACGATCGGAACACCGCGCCGGTCCCCGCCGGAGCGGCATCGTGAGTGCTCGTCCGACGATCGCCGTTCTCAACGGGCCCAATCTCAACCTGCTCGGCACGCGCGAACCTCATCTCTACGGCACCGCGACGCTGGCGGACATCGAGAAGTCGTGCCGCCGCACCGCCGACGACCTGGGCTTCGACATCGACTTCCGGCAGAGCAACCACGAGGGCGCACTCATCGACGCCGTCCACGAACTCCGCGAATCGGCAGCCGGTTTCGTCGTCAACGCCGCGGCCTACACGCACACCTCGGTCGCACTGCACGACGCGCTCGTGACCGTCGCGGCACCGATCGTGGAAGTGCATTTGACCAACGTCCACGCCCGCGAGGAGTTCCGGCACCGTTCGTTCGTCGCTCCCGTCGCGAAGGCCGTGATCGCCGGATGCGGCCCCGACGGATACGAGTTCGCCGTCCGTCACCTGGCCGCACTCGCACTCGATACCGAGAAGAAGGAAAGCTCCCGATGACCACCGCAGCGCCCGCACGTACGTCTTTCCTGCTGGGCCTGTTCGGCGCCGGGATCGGCGGTTCGCTCACCCCGGCCATGCAGGAACGGGAGGGCTTCGCCTCGGGACTGAACCTGACCTACCGCCTCGTCGACGCCGAGCGCCTCGGCTACGGCGCCGAGAACCTGGCCGAGATGCTCGACTGGGCACAGCGTTTCGGCTTCGACGGGCTCAACATCACGCACCCCTTCAAGCAGGTCGTCATCCCCCTGCTCGACGAGTTGTCCGACGACGCCCACGATCTCGGCGCGGTCAACACGGTGGTGTTCCGGGACGGTCGCGCACTCGGCCGCAATACCGACTGGTCCGGCTGGGGGCGCGCGTTCCGCCGCCGGCTGCCCGAGGCCGTCTCCGACCGCGCCGTGCTGGTCGGGGCCGGCGGTGCCGGTTCGGCCGTCGGGTACGCGCTGCTCGAACAGGGCTCCGCGCACGTGTCCATCGTCGACGTCGACGTCGAGAAGGCGCAGGCCTGCGCGACCCGCCTGGCCAAACGCTTCGGCGACGACCGGGTCCGCGCGACCACCGATCTCGCCGGCGCTCTGGCCTCGGCGCAGGGTCTGGTCAACGCGACCCCCACAGGCATGACCGGCCACCCCGGCCTGCCCGTCCCCGCCGAGCTCGTCCGCGAGGACCTGTGGGTCTCCGACGTCGTGTACTTCCCGCTCGAGACCGAACTGATCCACCTCGCCCGCTCCCGCGGATGCCGCGTGGTGCCCGGTGGCGGCATGGCCGTCTTCCAGGCCGTGGGTGCCTTCGAGTACTTCACGGGCGTCGAACCCGACGCCGAACGAATGGTCCGACACTTCGAGGAGCTGACCAGCTGATGCGCCGCGGAATCGCCACCGTCTCGCTCTCCGGTGTTCTCGCCGACAAACTCGACGCGATCGCCGCTGCAGGATTCGACGGGATCGAAATCTTCGACAACGACCTCATCGCGTCGCCGCTGTCACCCGCCGAGGTAGCGCGGCGCTGCGCCGATCTCGGTCTGTCGATCGACCTGTTCCAGCCGATCCGCGACATCGAGGGCGTCGACCCGCGGCGATTCCCCTACGTCCTGCACCGCGTCCGCCGCAAGCTCGAGGTGATGAACGAGCTCGGCGCGACGACCTTCCTGGCGTGCTCGAACGCGCTGTCGACCGCGATCGACGATCCGGAACTGTCCGCCGAACAGCTGCGCGCCGTCGGCGATCTCGCCGCCTCGCACGGGGTCACCTTCGCCTACGAGGCCCTCGCCTGGGGGCGTCACGTCAACCGGGTCGGGCAGGCGTGGAATCTCGTCGAACGCGCCGACCACCCGGCCGTGACGCTGGCCGTGGACACCTTCCACATGCTCGCACGCGGCGACGACGGACGCGCCCTGGCCGGCATCCCCGGCGAACGCATCGGCTTCCTGCAGGTCGCCGACGCCCCGGTGCTCGACATGAACGTCCTCGAATGGAGCCGCCACTTCCGGTGCTTCCCGGGGCAGGGCATGCTCGACGTCTCAGGGGTGGTCGCGGCCGTGCTCGACGCCGGTTACGACGGTCCGCTCTCGCTCGAGGTCTTCAGCGACGTGGTGCGCGAAGCGGATCCGCATGTGACCGCGCGCGACGCGATGCGGTCGCTGCTGTTCCTCGAGGACCGGCTCGGTGCGCGGGTCACCGGGCCCGCACGCGAGAAGGTGACGGTCGCACCGCCGCTTCCGGCGCACACCGACGCGGCGTTCGTCGAACTCGCCGACCCCGACCGCACCGACTACCCGGCGCTGCTCACCGGACTCGGATTCCATGTCGCCGGCCGGCACCGCAGCAAGCCCGTCGTGTGGTGGCGCAACGGCGGCGCGAACGTCGTCCTGAACGAGGAGCCCGCGCCGGGTCCCGCCGCGACCGCGCTGGGTCTCGTCGCCCCCGACGTCGCCGCGGTGGCCGAACGCGCCGCGAACCTGCTGTGGCCCGCGGTCGACCGCACCCGAGGGGAGGGCGAAGCAGGCCTGCCGGGCATCACCTCGCCCTCCGGTCTGCACGTCTTCGTCAGTGCCGAGCCGGGGCAGACCGACGACTGGCACAACGACTTCGTGTCCGACGACGCGGCAGCCACTCCCCCGGCCGACGAGGGATGGCTCGGTCTCGACCATGTCGACGTGACGGTCGCGGCGGACGACCTGAACCAGGAGCTGTCGTTCTTCCGCACCCTGTTCGGACTGCGGCCGGAAGACCCCGAGGAGTACATCCAGCCGCAGGGCCGCCTGCGCATCCGCGCACTGCGCGCGGAGAAGGGTGACCTGCGGGTCGCGCTGAACGTCTCCGAGACCGGTGCTGCGCCCCAGCTGCACGGTGTGACCCAGCTGGCCTTCGCCACGGCCGACGTCGTCGACTCGGTACGCCACGCACGTGCGCGCGGCGTGGAGTTCCTCCGGCCGCCCGCGAACTACTACGCGGATCTCGACGCGCGGTTCGTGCTCGACCCCGACCTGCTCGCCGTCCTGCAGGACAACGGCCTGCTCTACGACCGCAACGACGACGGCGGCGAATTCCTGCACGCCTACACGCTCCCGGTGCAGGGCAATTTCCAGGTCGAACTCCTCGAACGGCGCGGCGGATACACCGGATACGGCTCCCCCAACGCCCACGTCCGGCTCGCCGCGGCCGCCCGCGCGGGCTCAGCGGTCACGTAACCACGCCACGATCGTCGCGACGGTGTCGTCGTTGTCGCGGATCCAGCCGTTGTGGCCCAGTGCCCGCGGATTGTGCCATCGGGTGATCTCGGTGGAGGGCAGCTTCTCGAGCAGGTGCTGCGCCGACGCGACCGGGGTGAGGTCGTCGTCTTCGATCGTGATCGACAGGACGGGCAGCGTGAGACGCCCGACCCGTTCCTCGTAGTCGATGTCCGCACCGGCCGGTTCGAACCGGCCGGTGCGGGCCAGTCGCGCCCAGTCGGAGATCAGCACGCGCGACTGCCGGCCGAACCCGGCGACGTCGATCCGGTCGCCGGGCCAGAATCCGGCGACCGCGGCGGTCAGCGACATCGCCGTCGATCCGAGCCACAGTCCCGGGCCGCGGACGCCCCCGTGATGCCGGTAGTAGGGCGTGCCCGACGCGACGAGGATCAGTCCGCCGAGCCGGCCGCGGATGCGCGCGGCGTAGAGCACCCCGAGTTGGCCGCCCATGGAGTGGCCGAGAAGGTACGGCGTCGAGTCGGGGAAGCGCTCCCGCACCACCTCGAAGACAGCGGGGAAGTGCGTCGCGACGATCTCGTGGTAGCCGTAGGTGCTGTCGGGTCCGGGCCTCGGACGGCTGTCGCCCTGGCCGGCCAGTTCACAGATCGCCGCGTCGAATCCGTGCTCGGTGATCGCCTGCCCGAACGGCTCGTAGTAACCGGCAGGGATGCCGAGCCCCGGCACGATCACCACGACGGCGCGGGAGGCGTCGCGACGTGTCTCGTGCTCGTGGTCGGGTCCCGCGAAGAGGCGCACCGGGGCCGTGGTGCCCCCGGGAAGCTGGATCGGTACGGTCTCCACCGGCCCAGACTAGGCCGATCCGGACGCGGCGGGTGCCGGTTTCCCCAGTGTCCCTGCCACCCCGAGTCCGGAATTCAGGGTCGGGATGGGGGTCGTGCCCGGATGTGCTCGGGCCGGGTCGCGGCGGACGATCGAAATGTCCGGTCCAGCACCCTTTCGGAGGAACCCATGCGTACTCTTGCCACCCGCTCCCGCCTCGCGACCGCCGCCGTCCTGTCGCTCGGCACCGCCGCAGTACTGCTCGGAACAGGAACTGCCACAGCACAACCCGCGCCCGGCGTAGTCGGCTTGAGCGAGCAGGCCGCGGTCGCCGTGCTCGCCGCGGAGGGTGTGCCGTACTCGATCGTCAACCGGTCCGGTTCCGCCGGCGGCGACTGCACCGTGACCGCTCAGCGCGACCGGGGATACCGGACCGAGGTCGAGTACGAATACGACAGTGACGACAACGAGTTCGATCGTGTCGAACGTCAGGTGTGGCGCGGGGTCGGCCTGACGGTCGTGTGCCGCTGACGCCTCCCTGCGGTCAGTCCAGACCGAAACCGCGCTCCCGCAGAGCTTCCCGCATCTGTTCCCTGCTCCCGAGCGCGCCGGGCGACGCGAAGCGCCCGAGTACACGTTCGACCCAGCTCTCCGCCAGACCCTGATCGCGGTAGAAGCCGGCGATCTCCTCCTCATAGGCGGCGAGGCCGGCATCCCGTTCCTCGGTCGAGTACTGCTCGCGATGCAGCACCACGTCCTGACCCAACCGCGGCTTGACCTCCGACTCCACCTCGGGATCGGGACGGCCCACCACCAGCCCGACCACAGCGAAACTGTGGTCGGGCAGAGCCAGTTCTGCGGCCACGTCACGCGGATGGTTGCGGATGGCCCCGATGTAGACGGTGCCGAGGCCGAGCGATTCCGCGGCGAGCACCGCATTCTGTGCGGCGAGCGCGGCATCGACCACCCCGAGCAGCGCGGACTCCACGTAGTCGACGTTGACGAGATCCTTGTCGTGCTGCTCGGCGACCCGCGCCGCCCGGGCGAGGTCGGCCACCCACACGAGCAGCAGTGGAGCGTCACGCACCGCCGGCTGGTTGCCGGCGAGAGTCGCGATCCGGGCGAGCCGGTCGCGGTCGGTGACGGCCACGACGCTCCACAACTGCAGGTTGCTCGAGCTCGCGGCGGACGAAGCCGCGGCCACGATCGCGCGCAGATCGTCCTCGGATACCGCTTCGGGAAGGAACTTTCGCACGGAGCGATGCGCCAGCTGGAGAGCGATGACGTCGTTCCACGCGCCGGAGCCACCGCGTCCGGCCACCTGCTCGGCGGCCCGGGTGCCGTACCTGCGGCGCAGTGCGGCGAGCTGTTCGTCCAGGACGACGTCGGTCATGACGGGAGATCTCCTTCTGATCGGCAGTACCGACGGTCGAGTCTGCCTCCTCGCGCCCCGGTCGCCGAGCATTGCCCTCAGCGTGATTTCTGCGTTGTTCGGGCCGGCTCGTCCGACCGACCCCGAGACGAAGATCAGGGTGAAGATCCGGGCCGTTCCCGGATGTGCCGAGACCGTTACGGCGACAGGATGAATACATGAACTTCGAGAACCAGGCTCCCCGTCCCTTCACCCGCTCCTCGTCCCAGCGCATGCTCGGTGGTGTGTGCGCCGGACTGGCCGAGTACTTCAACGTCGACCTCAACCTCGTGCGTGCAGGCGCAGTCCTCGCAGCCTTCGTCACGGGCGGCACCGCCGTGTTGCTCTACCTCGCCCTGTGGATGCTGATCCCCGACGCGTGAGATTCGGATTCTTTCGAATTCCACGCGACCGGAGCGCGCAAATGGTAGGGGAATGACCCCCAATACGAACCGCGCGCTTCGACGGCGTCAATGCTCCTGATACTTCCGTTACACATATACGATTCCAGCCGTCGAACGAGTGCGAATAGAGCGGATTTCGTTATCTCGTCGTGCGAGTTCGCCATGACTGTGTAACACTCGTATTGCGCCTGATGTTGGGGCGCAAAGGGAAAAGAGTGGCGGCAGCGCTGCCGAAGAACCGAAGGGAGACAACATGCTGGATCTTCTGCTTCAGCTCGTACAGGTCGGCTTCGAGGGCATCCGTGACGTTCTCGGAATCCTCGGAACCGGAAGCGTCGAGGTCGGCGGTTCCGTGGGCGGCGCCGGAGTGTAATGCTCCTTCGATAGGGGAATCGGAGGGTTTCCCCATCGAATTGCTGTCGAGTTCGGCCGCAGCGTACCGCGCTGCGGCCGAACTCTGTCCGAATTGCAGGTTACGAATTACAATCCGACGGCCTCGGCAATCATGGGCCATGAATTATGTAGATCCTCCTGCCAATAACCCCAGGAGTGCGTGCCGGTCGGACGAGACTCGATATGGGCAGGAATATCGAGTTCTTCGAGCCTTTTCGCCAATCGCAGAGTGCACTGATGCACGGCTGCTTCGATGACGCCTCCGACGACCACCTGATTCATCAGTGCTTCGGGGTCGCCGTCAACCGTCGGTGATTCGAGGTTGTCGTATTTACCGGGTAATCCCGTAGCAGACGATATGTACAATGCGATGCCACGTAGACGCTCGGCGTGCACGTAAGCGTCGTTCATACTCCAGGCCGGGTTGCTGGAGGATCCCCACATGTTTTCGACGTCCGCACCGCCCTTGGCTTCCACCACCGTACGTACGTAAAAGCGACCCAGATTCGTACTTGTTTCGGCACAACCACTGTAGGCGGCCACCGCTCGGTACAACTTCGGTTCGGCAACGGCCAGGCTCAGAACGGATGTGCCACCCATCGAGAGTCCCGCGATCGCATTCACGCCGCTGGTACCAAAGGTCTCGTCGATGATGGGGGGCAGTTCGCGGGTGAGGAAGGTGGTCCACTTGTTGCGTCCGAGCACCGGATCGTCGTGCAACCAATCGGTGTAGTAGCTGAACGCGCCGTCCAGCGGCGTGACCAGGTTGATGTTCTTGTCATCGAAGAAGTCGTCGACGTCGGTCTCCGAATGCCAGGTCGCGGCGCCCTCTTCCCCTCCGGTCGATCCGTTGAGCAGGTACAGCGTCGGGCGTGGCTCCGAGTCGTCGGCAGCAGTACGGACCCTCACCGAGACGATTCGGTCCATCGAAGCCGAATAGACACGGACGATCGAGTTCCGATCGGTTCCTGCTTCGATCGACGACAGAGCCGAGACCGGCTCGGCTGAGCCGGGTGCCGGCGCGGCTACGGCAACGAGCGTTCCTACGGCTACCGCGCCGAGCACTCGTGGAAACCACTCCAAACCCACTGAAATACCTTCCGAACCATGTCACCCGCGGTGGACCACCGAATGGCGAACCCACCTGCACCAGGAACAACGTACCGATACACTCTGTATGCACGCAAGCCACGCAAACCGGTCGATACCGGCCGTGACAACACCCGCGATAGTCCTGTCCGTTCGAGGCACGAGAACGAGGCCCGACCCCACCGGAGTGGGATCGGGCCTCGTGTGGCTCAGGGGCGGATCAGAAGTCCATGCCGCCCATGCCGCCGGTCGGGTCGCCCACGGGAGCGGCGGCCTTCTCCGGCTTGTCGGCGACGACGGCCTCGGTCGTCAGGAACAGAGCCGCGATCGACGCAGCGTTCTGCAGCGCCGAGCGGGTGACCTTGACCGGGTCGTTGATGCCCGCTTCGAGCAGGTCCTCGTAGTCGCCGGTCGCAGCGTTGAGGCCGTGGCCGGCCTCGAGGTTGCGGACCTTCTCGGCGACGACGCCGGGCTCGAGGCCGGCGTTGAAGGCGATCTGCTTCAGCGGCGCCTCAAGAGCGACCTTGACGATGTTGGCACCCGTAGCCTCGTCGCCCTCAAGCTTGAGGTCGTCGAGAACCGGAGCGGCCTGCAGCAGGGCCACGCCACCACCGGCGACGATGCCCTCTTCGACGGCAGCCTTCGCGTTGCGGACGGCGTCCTCGATGCGGTGCTTGCGCTCCTTGAGCTCGACCTCGGTCGCGGCACCGGCTTTGATGACGGCGACGCCGCCGGCCAGCTTCGCGAGGCGCTCCTGCAGCTTCTCACGGTCGTAGTCCGAATCCGACGCCTCGATCTCGGCGCGGATCTGGTTGACGCGACCGGCGATGGCGTCGGGATCGCCCGCGCCCTCGACGATGGTGGTCTCGTCCTTGGTGACGACGACCTTGCGGGCCTGGCCGAGCACCTCGATGCCGGCGGTCTCGAGGGAGAGGCCGACCTCTTCGCTGACGACCTCGCCACCGGTGAGGATGGCGATGTCGGCGAGCTGGGCCTTGCGACGGTCACCGAAGCCCGGAGCCTTGACGGCGACCGACTTGAAGGTGCCGCGGATCTTGTTGAGGACCAGGGTGGACAGAGCCTCGCCCTCGACGTCCTCGGCGATGATCAGCAGCGGCTTGCCCGACTGGATGACCTTCTCGAGCAGCGGCAGCAGGTCCTTGACCGTGGAGATCTTGGAGCTGACGAGCAGGATGTAGGGATCCTCGAGCACGGCCTCCTGACGCTCTGCGTCGGTGGCGAAGTAGAGGGAGATGTAGCCCTTGTCGAAGCGCATGCCCTCGGTCAGCTCGAGCTGGAGGCCGAAGGTGTTGGACTCCTCGACGGTGATGACGCCTTCCTTGCCCACCTTGTCGATGGCCTCGGCGATGAGCTCACCGATCGCGGGGTCGCCGGCGGAGATGCCTGCGGTGGCGGCGATCTGCTCCTTGGTCTCGACCTCCTTGGCGGTGTCGAGCAGCTTGGCGGTGACGGCCTCGACGGCCTTCTCGATGCCGCGCTTCAGGCCGAGGGGGTTGGCGCCCGCAGCAACGTTGCGCAGACCCTCGCGGACGAGCGCCTGGGCGAGCACGGTAGCGGTGGTGGTGCCGTCACCCGCGACGTCGTCGGTCTTCTTGGCAACTTCCTTGACCAGCTCGGCGCCGATCTTCTCGTACGGATCCTCGAGCTCGATCTCCTTGGCGATGGACACACCATCGTTGGTGATCGTGGGGGCGCCCCACTTCTTCTCGAGAACGACGTTGCGACCCTTGGGGCCCAACGTCACCTTGACTGCGTCGGCGAGGCTGTTGAGGCCCCGCTCGAGGCCGCGACGGGCCTCTTCGTCGAACGCGATGATCTTGGCCATTGCGAAGTGATCCTCCGGGTATGGGGGTGACACCGGAGCGATCGCTCGTCGGATCGCTCCATGTACGCCTTCGGCCGGAAGCAGTGCCCGCGACGGACGACCAGGGGTGTCGAAAACCCGGTCTCACCCTACCGACCTGGCACTCACGTGTTGCGAGTGCTAAGTGCATTTTTAGCACTCGGGGGTGGCGAGTGCAAGACTACCGGCACCTGCCACCCCCGTCACGAAATCCGCGAAAGACCGACTACACGGTCGTCCGGATCATCGGTGCCGCGCTCGCTCAGCGCGGCGTCGAACCGACCCCCACGGCGCACCACTGTCCCGTCGCGGTGTTGACCGCGAACGACTGGGCTCCGACGCACGTGACGCCGGTGGTGTCGGCCGTGGCGCCCGACCCGTAGCCGGCCACCGACAGGGTCGTCGCCGGACCCTGAGCCCACGAGTGGCTCAGTCCGCCGCCGAGCGCGTAGGCGAACGACCGGCCGCCGTCACGGGCTGCACTGAGCGCCGTGCCGAAGCCCGTCGCGTGGGCTTCGGCGGCACCGGCCGACTCGGCGACCGACACCGCGGTGCCGCTGTCGGCGGCATACGCGCGAGCGAAGGCGTCCTCGGCGGTGGCGCCGCAGCTGGCGGTATCGGACACCAGGATGTCGTTGGCAGAAGGAGGCGACACACAGGTCACCGGCGCCGCTGCGGCGGTACCCCCACCGAACAGCGCAGCCGAGGCCACACCGACGGCGACGAGTACACCGGCCCGGAACGAACGGCGCGCGGTGAGAACGGATCGGAAGGAACGAATGGACAAGAACGGGCTCCTCTGCACTGGAGTGCCTCTTCGCGAAAGGCTGCGTCTGCGCGAACTGGGGAACGAGCGCCCCGCGCGAACGGGGGGCCGGCGCCCCGGCGGTAGGGTACCGATCACATGCGTCTCACGCGAGACCGCCTGTCACAGACTCTCGAGGAGCCCCGGGAGAGCGGCGACGGAGTCGATGACGTGGTCGGGACGATCGACCGCCAGGTCCAGGACGGATTGCCGAAACTTTCCGGTACGCACCAGGATTCCCGTCATACCGAGGCGTTGCCCCGGGACGACCTCGCCCGCGATGTCGTCGCCGACGACCACCATCCGATCCGGTTCGACACCCATCCGCTCCGACGCGACGAGGAAGCCGCGCAGCGACGGCTTGCCCACCGCCACTACCGACCGGCCGGTGAGCTCCTCGAGTCCGGCCAGGTAGACCCCGGTGTCGATGCGCAACTCGTCGGCGGCCTGCCACGCGAGCGCCCGGTGCATCGCGACCACCGGAACGTCCTCGAGCATCAGTTCGGCGACGCGACTCATCGCCCGGTGCGTGAAGGCATCTCCCGCGCCACCGAGGATCACCACTTCCGGATCGTCCTCGTCCAGCACGAGACCGTCGAGATCCGCGGCGATGTCGCCCTCGTTGAGGACCCAGCAGCGCAGACCCGGATAGGTCTGCCGGACGTGGTCGACGGTGAGGGACACCGCGGTGACGATCTCGTCCGGCGACACCTCCATCCCGAGATCGGTGAGCCGCTGCGCGATCTCGGCGCACGTCCGGGAGGTGGTGTTGGTGAGGAAGGCGCGGCGGACGCCGTCGGCACGCAGTCGTGCCAGGACATCCGCCGCGCCCGGGACGGGCTGCCACTCGGTGACGAGCACGCCCTCGATATCGAACAACACCCCGTCTACACGCGTCATGCATCGAGCCTATCCGCGTGCGTGCCTACGGCGACAGGCTCGGCTCACACGCTTCCGGCGAGACGCTCGGCGAGCAGGCGGGTGAACCGCGCCGGATCCTCCACCTCGCCACCCTCGGCGATCAGCGCCATGCCGTGGAGCAGCTCGGCGACGTCGGCGAGCGAGGCGTCGTCCGGACGCTGTTCCCGGGCCGTGCGCAGACCCGACACGAGCGGGTGATCGGGGTTGAGTTCCAGGATCCGCTTGACCCGCGGCACCGGCTGACCGGACGCCTTGTACATCCGCTCGAGGGCGGGCGACATGCTGAAGGTGTCGCCGACGATGCACGCCGGGGAGGACGTCAGGCGCGACGAGAGCCGCACGTCCTTGACCTGCTCCTCGAGGGTCTCCTTCATCCACGACAGCAGGTCGCCGAACTCCTTCTCCTTCTCCTCGCGTTCGGCTTCGGCGGCCTTCTTCTCGTCCTCGGTACCGAGGTCGACGTCGCCCTTGGCGATCGACTGGAAGCGCTTGCCCTCGAATTCCGGAACGGAGGTCACCCACATCTCGTCGACGGGGTCGGTCAGGAGCAGCACCTCGATGCCCTTGTCGCGGAACGCCTCCATGTGCGGGGAGCTCTCGAGCAGCTGCCGCGACTCGCCGGTGAGGTAGTAGATCGCGTCCTGGCCGTCCTTCATGCGCTCGACGTAGCCGGCGAGCGTGGTCTGCTCCTCCTCGCTCGCCGTCGAGTCGAACGACGAGATCGCCAGCAGCGTGTCGCGGTTGTCGGTGTCGGAGATCAAACCTTCCTTGACGACCCGGCCGAACTCGCGCCAGAACTTCGTGTACTTCTCGGGTTCCTTCGCGGCCATGTCCTTGACGGTCGCGAGGACCTTCTTCGTCAGGCGGCGGCGGATGGCCCGGATCTGCCGGTCCTGCTGCAGGATCTCACGAGAGACGTTGAGCGACAGGTCCTGCGCGTCGACCACACCCTTGACGAAACGCAGGTACTCGGGGACGAGATCCTCGCAGTCGTCCATGATGAACACGCGCTTGACGTACAGCTGCACGCCGGTGCGCCGTTCGCGGGCGAACAGGTCGAAGGGCGCGTGCTCCGGGATGAACAGCAGCGCCTGGTACTCGAAGGTGCCCTCGGCCTTGAGCGGGATGACCTCGAGCGGCTCGTCCCAGGCATGGGCGATGTGCTTGTAGAAGTCCGTGTACTCCTCCTCGGAGACCTCGTCCTTCGAGCGCGCCCACAACGCCTTCTGCGAGTTGAGGGTCTTGGTCTCGAAGGTCACCTCGTCGGTGCCGTCCTCCGACTTCGTGGTGCGCGAGACCTCCATGCGGATCGGCCACGCGATGAAATCCGAGTACTTCTTGACGATCTCCTCGAGCTTCCACTGCGAGGTGTAGTCGAACAGGTGGTCCTCGGCATCCTCGGGCTTGAGATGCAGGACCACCGAGGTGCCCTGGGGCGCGTCGTCGACCTCGGCGATCGTGTAGGTGGATTCGCCGCTGGACTCCCAGCGCGTACCGGTCTTCTCCCCGGCCTTGCGGGTGACGAGCGTGACCTTGTCGGCGACCATGAACGACGAGTAGAAGCCGATACCGAACTGGCCGATCAACTCCTCGGAAGCGGCGGCGTCCTTGGCCTCGCGCAGCTTCTGCCGGAGTTCGCCCGTGCCGGACTTCGCGAGGGTGCCGATGAGATCGACGACCTCGTCGCGGTTCATGCCGATGCCGTTGTCGCGCACGGTCAGGGTGCGCGCATCCTTGTCCACCTCGAGCTCGACGTGCAGGTCGGAGGTGTCGACGTCGAGATCCTTGTTTCGGAAAGACTCCAGCCGGAGCTTGTCCAGGGCGTCCGACGCGTTGGAGATCAACTCGCGCAGGAAGGTGTCCTTGTTCGAGTAGATCGAGTGGATCATCAGATCCAGCAACTGCCGCGTCTCGGCCTGGAATTCACGCTGTTCGACGTTCGTACTCATTCCGGGTTCCCTTTCCACAAGCAGAACTTCCCCGGAAATAGTAAGCCGTCCGCGAGTCCGGCCCGTTCGCGCTTCCGGGTCCATGATGGAGGTGCAGGCTTCGTCCATCACAGGAGGTTGCGATGACGGTTCGTCGGACAGTGGTCGTCGGTGCGGGCATCGTGGGTCTGTCCACCGCGTGGTTTCTGCAGGATCGAGGCATCGAGGTCACGGTGCTCGATCGGGTCGGCGTGGCGGGTGACGCCTCGTGGGGCAACGCCGGGTGGCTCGCGCCGGCACTGACCCTGCCGCTACCCGAGCCGGGGGTGCTGCGTTACGGCTTGCGCTCGATGTTCCGGCCGTCGTCGCCCGTCTACGTGCCGCCCACGACGGATGTGCGGTTGCTGCGCTTCCTCGCCGACTTCGCCCGGCACTGCACGAGACGGCAGTGGACGTCGTCGATGAAGGTCTTCGCGCGCGCCAACCGCCTCGCCCTCGATGCCTACGACGATCTCGCCCACGGGTCGGGCGACACGATCGTCACCGAACCGACGCGGGTCGCCGATCCGTTCCTCGCGGCGTTCACCTCGGACGACGACCGTCGGCTGCTGGTCGAGGAGTTCGAGCACGCGCGTGCCGCCGGCAGCGAGATCGACTTCGACCTGCTCGACACCGACACGCTGCATTCGCTCGAACCGCTGCTCGGGGACTCGGTGCGGGTGGGTCTCCGGATCCGGGGGCAGCGGTTCATCGATCCGCCGCGGTTCGTCGCCTCGCTGGCGCACGCGGTCCGCGCCCGGGGTGCGGAGATCGTCACCGACGTCGACGTCGAGGAGGTGCGCGACACCGGTCGCGGGGTGGATGTCGTCGTGGCCGGTGGGCACTCGCGGTCGGCGGATGCGGTGGTACTCGCGAACGGAGCGTGGCTCGGGTCGCTCGCCCGGCCGTTCGGCGTGCGCACGCAGGTCCAGGCCGGTCGCGGCTACAGCTTCAGCGTGCGGCCGCCGAGCCTGCCGAAGAACCCGGTCTACTTCCCGGCCCAGCGGGTGGCGTGCACACCCCTCCAGGACCGTTTCCGGGTCGCGGGAATGATGGAGTTCCGCAGTCCCGACGCCCCGCTCGACCCGCGACGCATCCGGGCGATCGTCGACGCGACCCGTCCGCTGTTGCGTGAGGTCGACTGGGACGGGCGCAGCGAGGAGTGGGTGGGCTCACGGCCGTGCACGGCGGACGGGCTCCCGTTGATCGGCCGCACCCGTTCGGATCGGGTGTACGTCGCCGGCGGGCACGGGATGTGGGGTGTGGCGCTCGGTCCCCTCACCGGACGGCTGCTCGCCGGGTCGATGACCGGCGAGCCGGATCCGTTGCTCAGGTCGTTCGATCCGCTGCGCTGACCGGTCCGGGTTCGAGACGGTCGCGCACGCGGTCGAACCATTCGAGGACGGCCCGTTCGTAGAGGATGCCGAAGTCGAGGGTCGCCGCGGCGTGCGGCGGGAGGATGTCGGCCGCCGCCTGCTGTTCGTAGGCGGCGAGCTGCTCCTCGTGTCTGCGGCGATGCTCGGCGAGCATCGAGGCGAGGCGCTCGGGCGAGAGGTGATCGCCGAAGGCGACGGTCAGCAGCAGCGGATGGCGGATGTTCTCATCGCCCGGTTCGCGGTCGATCCATTCGGCGAAGGCCGTGCGTCCGGCCTCGGTCAGCAGGTAGGGCTTGCGGTCGCGCGGGCCCTTCTCCCCTGCCTCGATCAGTCCCTGCCGTTCCATCGCGGCCAGTTCCCGGTAGACCTGGCTCGTCGTCAGCGACCAGAACTTGCCGATGCGCGCCTGTGCGGTGGACACCACCGGCCCCGGTATCGCGACATCGCCGCTGCGCGTCTCCGATGCCGAGCGCGAAACGATCGTGGAGGAGCTCGGGCGCCATCTCACCGCCGGACGGTTGACGATCGGCGAGTTCGACGAGCGTGTGGCCCGGGTCTACCGCGCCGTGACGCAGGACGACGCCGGCGCCGTTCTCGCCGACCTGCCGTCGACACTCGTTCCCACCCCGTCCCCGCCGGCCGGCAAACCGTTCCCACGTCTGCGCCTGCCGCTCCACCAGCGCATCGAATGGGGAGCATGGGCCACCGTGGGATCGATCAATCTCGTGGTGTGGGCACTGGTCTCGCTCGGAACGGCCTCGTCGATCTACTTCTGGCCGATCTGGGTCGTCGTTCCGTGGGGCATCGTGCTGGCGGTGCGCACCGCGCTCGGGGTCGAGGGCGGGCCCGGCCGCCGCAGTGTGCCCGGTGGGCGCGAGAACAATGGTCCGGCGGGTCCGACCTGTCTGCGATAGTCGGGACCAGCCGTGCCCATCCCGGGCATCCCGCACGCCGGAGACGGA
Source organism: Rhodococcus sp. 2G (assembly GCF_001886355.1). Lineage (NCBI taxonomy): Bacteria > Bacillati > Actinomycetota > Actinomycetes > Mycobacteriales > Nocardiaceae > Rhodococcus > Rhodococcus sp. 2G. The sequence goes on from NZ_CP018063.1 coordinate 3,238,930, forward strand.
GCTGCCGATGTTTCTTCTCGACGACAGGCTGGTCTTCGGCGCCGGAGATCTCACCCGCGCCGCCTCGTGCGAGTTCGCAGTGCTCCGCAACCTCGACTCGACGCTCGGTCGGCTCCCGCGCCCCGACACCGAACCCGACGCAATGCTCGACCGTGTCGCCGCACTCGGCGGCCGCCACGAGCAGCGCGTCCTCGACCGCTTCCGCGCGCAGGTGGGTGCGGAGAAGGTCGTCGAGATCGCCCGGCCCGAGTACACCGCGCAGGCGCTCACCGAGGCGGCGCAGGCCACCGTCGACGCCGTCCGGGCCGGCGCGCCCGTCGTCTATCAGGGCGCTTTCTTCGACACCGGCTTCTCCGACACTGCCCCCGATCCGCTCGGCATGATCGGCTTCTCCGACTTCCTCGTCCTCGAGGACGACGGCTACGCCGTCTACGACAGCAAACTCTCCCGGCACGCGAAGGTCGAGGCCCTGCTCCAGCTCGCCGCTTACGCGGACGCACTCGCGCGCACCGGGACGCCGGTGTCCTCGCACGCGCATCTCGTCCTCGGCGACGGCTCGATCGCCTCCTACCCGCTCGCGGAGATCGTGCCGGTCTATCGGCACCGACGCGCCTGCCTCGAAACCCTTCTCACGTCGCACCGCGCTGCCCCCGGGCCGGTGCGGTGGGGAGCGGGTGGGCACACCGCCTGCGGTCGCTGCGACGACTGCACTCCGGAACTCGAACGTCACCGCGACCTGCTGCTGGTCGCGGGGATGCGCAGTACCCAGCGGCTGCGGCTGATCGAGGCGGGCGTGTCGACCATCGACGACCTCGCCGCATGCGCGGCACCCGTCGACGGGATGGCGCGCCGCACCTTCGACGCCCTGCGCGCCCAGGCACGGGCGCAGCTCGAGGAGGAGAGGCGGGACAGTCCCTATGCGGAGGTCTACGACGCCACCCCGCTCGGCATCCTGCCCGCGCCCGACGAGGGCGACATCTTCTTCGACTTCGAAGGCGACCCACTGTGGTCCGAGGGCGGCAGTTCCGAGTGGGGACTCGAGTACCTGTTCGGCGTCGTGGAGGGACCGGCCGACGCACCGATCTTCCGGCCCTTCTGGGCACACGACCGTGAGCAGGAGCGGCAGGCACTGCTGGACTTCCTCGACTACGTCACCGACCGCCGGCGTCGCCACCCGAGGATGCACGTCTACCACTACGCCCCGTACGAGAAGACGGCGTTGCTGCGGCTGGCCGGGCGCTACGGCGTCGGCGAGGAGATCGTCGACGACCTGCTGCGCGAAGGTGTGCTCGTCGACCTGTACCCCGTGGTGCGCAACTCGATCCGGGTGGGTGCCCGGACGTACGGACTGAAGAAACTCGAACCGCTCTACACCGAGGAGAGCGAGGCACGCGACGGCGATGTCGCCGACGCGGGCGCCTCGATCGTCGCGTACGCCGACTACTGCGCACTGCGCGACGCCGGGCACCTCGAGGAGGCGGAACGCGAACTCGCGTCGATCGCCTCCTACAACGAGGCCGACTGCATCTCCACCCTGCGTCTGCGCGACTGGCTGCTCACCCACGCCCGCGACCACGGCATCTCCCCCACCGAGACGACCCACGACGAGGCCGCTCCCGACGCGCAGGCGCACCCCGTCGAGACGAAACTCCTCGAATACGTCGGCGGTGCACTGGCGGGCGACCGCACCCCGGAACAGCAGGCGGCCGCACTCGTCGCCGCGGCCATGGGCTACCACCGGCGCGAGCGGAAACCATTCTGGTGGGGACACTTCGATCGTCTGGCGACGGCTCCCGACGAGTGGGCGGACGCCCGCGACACGCTGGTCGCGGCGACGTGCACACTCGAGACCGACTGGCACAAGGCCACGCCCCGCCGGCGACTGCTCCGGCGCCGGCTGCGTCTCGCGGGCGAGTTCGAGCCGGGCAGCACATTGCGCGCCGGGCAGGACGTCTTCCTGTTGTACGACGCTCCGGGACCGGACGGACTGCCCGACGGCGGCACCGGGACGCGCGCGTGGTCGCGCGGCGTGGTCGTCGAACGCACCACGGGGACGGACCATCCCGACGTGCTCGTCGTGGACGAGTCGCTACGGACGGACGAGGAGTACTCCGTGCTACCGGTGGCCGTCACACCCGGCGCGCCGATCTCGTCGAAGAACATCGAAGCGGCGATCGCCTCCGCCGCCGAGGCGATGTGCAGCGAGTTGCCGGCTCTGCCGTCGACCGCGGCGGTGGACGTACTGCGCCGCATCCCTCCCCGCCTGCGCTCCGGTGCCGCGCTGCCGCCGCTCGGCGACGACGCGGCCGGCACGATCGTCACGACCGTTCTCAACCTGGAGAATTCGTACCTGGCGGTGCAGGGCCCACCCGGCACCGGCAAGACGTACACCGGGGCCCGGGTGGTGGCGGCGCTCGTGAACGAGCACGGCCGGCGCGTCGGCGTGGTCGCGCAGTCGCATTCGGTGGTCGAGAACATGCTGGCCGGCATCGTCGCCGCGGGAGTGTCGCCGGAACGGGTCGCCAAGGCGAAATGCCAGAGCCCCGATCCGACGTGGACCGCCTTCCCTGACGCGAATTCCCTTGCGGCGCATATCGGTACATCCGCCACCGGCTATGTGGTGGGCGGAACGGCCTGGGACTTCACGAATCCGAACTGCATCGAGCCCGGCAGCCTCGACCTGCTGGTGGTCGACGAGGCCGGTCAGTTCTGTCTCGCCAACACCATCGCCGTGGCCACGGCGGCGTCGAATCTGCTGCTGCTCGGCGATCCCCGCCAACTGCCGCAGGTCTCGCAGGGCACCCACCCCGAGCCGGTCGACGAGTCCGCCCTCGGATGGCTCGCCGAAGGGCACGGTGCGTTGCCCGCCGATCGCGGCTACTTCCTTCCGGTGACCTGGCGGATGCACCCGGATCTGTGCGCGCGGGTGTCCGAGCTGTCCTACGAGGGACGACTGCAGTCGAAGTCCGAGATCACCACGCGCCGCGCGCTCGACGGCGTCCCGCCCGGCGTGCGGCTCGTGGAGGTCGCGCACGAGGGCAATGCGACCTGCTCGCCCGAGGAGAGCGCCGAGATCGTGCGCGCCATCGCGGCCGTGCTCGGCTCGGCGTGGACGGACGACGCCGGCTCCCCGCCGCGACCTCTCGGCGAGGAGGACGTCCTGGTGGTCGCACCGTACAACGCTCAGGTCACCCGCCTACGGCAGGATCTCGCCGCCGCGGGTCTGCACCGGGTCCAGGTGGGCACCGTCGACAAGTTCCAGGGCCGCCAGGCGGCGATGGTGTTCGTGTCGATGACGGCCTCCGCCGTCGAGGACGTGCCGCGGGGCATGTCGTTCCTGTTGTCCCGCAACCGGTCGAACGTGGCCCTCTCACGCGGCAAGTGGTCGGCGGTGATCGTCCGGTCCGGCGCCCTGACCGATCACCTCCCGTCGACACCGGACGGCCTGATCGAACTCGGGGCGTTCATGCGGCTGACCGGAGCCGACCCGACCGGGGCGTGACCGCACTCACATCGTCCGTTAGGATCGACGACGATCCTGTTACCTCCGGTAGCAGATACACGGGACCCGGTTCCCCGAGAAGACCCGGTCCCCCGAGCACAGGAGTACACGTGTCGAAGACCCTCGAGGCCACGATCGAGATCACCGCCTCCCCCGAGCAGGTGTGGCGCGTGGTGTCCGATCTGAAGCGGATGGGCGAGTGGAGCCCGCAGTGCCGTCGGATGATCGTGCGCGGTGGGCCGGTGTCGGCCGGCACCACCACGATCAACATCAACAAGAAGGGGCTGCTGGTGTGGCCCACGACGTCGAAGGTGATCGACTTCGAACCCGGCCGGCGCCTGAGCTTCCGGATCAACGAGAACCGCTCCATCTGGTCGTTCACCCTCGAACCCACCGCCACCGGCACGCGGGTCACCCAGCGGCGCGAGGCGCCCACCGGGACCAGTAAGGTCTCGCAGACCCTGGTCAAGTATGTTCTCGGCGGCACCGAGGCGTTCGACGACGAACTGACGATGGGGATGAACGCGACTCTCGCCCGTCTCAAGAACGAGATCGAGGCGGCCGCGCGGGTCTGACCTTCCCTCCTCGGCTCACGTACGCTGGAGTGCCTGTGGACCGACAGGACCCGCCCGCGAGACGGGCGGGTCCCCTGCGGTCCCGGACCACCGATCGCCAGCGATAAGAGGAGCCCGTGGCACGTAAGCCGACGCCCGCCGGAACACCCCCCACCAGCGGGGTAGCCCACATGGTCGACCTGGTCAGGCATGTCGTACCGCCCATGCATCCGGGCGGTATCCCCTTCGTCGCAGCTCCGCTGGCCGTGGCGACCCTCGGCCGCCGCAAGCCCTGGCTGCGCCGCGCCGGTCTCGCATCGGCACTGGCGTGCGCCACCTTCTTCCGGCACCCGCACCGCGTGCCGCCGAACCGCGCCGGAGTGGTCGTCGCTCCCGCCGACGGTGAGATCGCTCTCGTCGACCATGCCGTGCCGCCCGCCGAACTCGGGCTCGGCAGCGAGGAGCGCCCCCGGGTCAGCATCTTCCTGTCCGTCCTCGACGTGCACGTGCAACGCAGCCCCGTCGGCGGCACCGTCCGCTCGGTGGTCCACACCCCGGGCAAGTTCCTCTCCGCCGATCTCGCCGACGCCAGCGAGGTCAACGAGCGCACCAGCATGCTGATCGAGACGCGCGACGGCGCCGAGGTCGCCGTCGTCCAGATCGCCGGGCTGCTGGCACGGCGCATCGTCAACGACGCGCAGATCGGCGACACCCTGCCGATCGGCGACACCTACGGCCTGATCCGCTTCGGATCCCGGGTCGACACCTACCTGCCGGTCGGGAGCACCCTGCTGGTCGAACGCGGTCAGCGCACCATCGGTGCCGAGACCGTCCTCGCTCAGCTGCCCACGGTGTCGTGAGTCCGCACACGCAGGGTTCGCGTGCGGTCGCGACCGGGCGGTCCCGCAATCGGCCCAACGTCGTCCGCCTGCTGCCGAGCGTCATCACGGTCCTGGCGTTCTCCGCCGGACTGTCGGCGGTGAAGTTCGCGCTCGACGGACAACTCGGCACCGCGCTCGGCATGATCGGCGCCGCGGCCGTCCTCGACTCGCTCGACGGTCGCATCGCCCGCATGCTCGACGCGACCAGCAAGATCGGCGCCGAACTCGACTCGCTGTCGGACGCCGTCGCGTTCGGTGTCGCCCCGGCGCTCGTGCTCTACGTGACGTTGCTCGACGGCAGCCCCTTCGGCTGGATCGTCGCCCTGCTCTACGCAGTGAGCCTCGTGCTGCGACTCGCGCGCTTCAACACCCTGCTCGAGGACGACAGCGTCCCCGCCTACGCACGCGAGTACTTCGTCGGCGTGCCCGCACCGGCGGCCGCCCTCATCGCGCTCGCACCCGTCGCCGCCCACATCCAGTGGGGCGACGGCTGGTGGACCGCCTACGGGCTGGTCGCGGTGTGGATCCTCGGGACGGCCGGGCTCGCGATCAGCCGCATCCCGACCTTCGCGATGAAGTCGGCGTCCGTGCCCGCGCGACTCGCCGTGGTGCTGCTCGTGCTGGTCGCGATGGCGGCGGCCGCGCTGGTCACCTATCCGTTCATCCTCATGCTCGTGCTGGTCGCGGTCTACCTCGCGCACATCCCCTTCGCGGTGCGATCGCGGCGCTGGGTCGCGGCCCGGCCCGAGACCTGGGACATCAAACCCTCGGAGCGACGCGCACTGCGTGCCCGCAACCGCGCGCAGCGTCCGCGTCGTGTCGCCGCCCGGCGTGTCGCCACGTCGGCGAGATCTCAGGCGCGACTCGGGCTGCGCCGTCCGCGAGGACGATGACATGCACGACCCGCGAGGACGATGACATGCACGACCCGCGAGGACGATGACATGCACGACCCGCGAGGACGATGACATGCACGACCCGCGAGGACGCTAGTCACGTTCTAGGCTCGGCGGGGTGACGACCCCACAACTCTCACTCACCGTCCGGCTCAACACCTCCGCCGCCGACTCGCGGCGCGGTGTCGTGCGTCTGCACCCCGAGGCGCTGGCCGCGCTGGGCCTGCGGGAATGGGACGCGATCGCGCTGGTGGGAGCGCGTCGCACGGCGGTCGTGGCGGGTCTCGCCCCGGCCGGCACCCCGACCGGCACGATCTTGCTCGATGACGTGGTGCTGTCGAACACAGGCCTGAAGGAGGACGCGACGGTCGTCGTCGCGCCCGTGACGGTCTACGGCGCGCGCACGGTGACGGTCACCGGTTCCACCCTCGCGCGGCAGTCGATCCCGGAGACCACCCTGCGTCAGGCGCTGCTCGGGAAGGTCCTCACCGTCGGCGACGCGGTGTCGCTGCTCCCCCGCGATCTCGGACCGGGCACGAGCAACGCCGAGACGACGCGGGCACTGTCGCGGACGTTCGCGATCGCGTGGACCACCGAACTGCTCACCGTCTCCTCGGTCGATCCGGCCGGACCGGTGAGCGTGCAGCCGAACACCGCCGTCGTGTGGGGCGGTGGCCCGGGTGCCCTGCCGTCCTCCGTGCCGTCCGCTTCCGGATTCGTCTCGTCGGGGTTCGTCGCCTCCTCCCCCGCGACCGACCGTCCCGAATCGGCCCCCGCCACGCCTCCGCCACCGCCGGTCGAGGATCTCGTGGGTGTGCAGGCCCAGGTCGCGAAGCTCTCCGAGTGGCTCACCCTCTCGCTCGACGAACCCGAACTGCTGCGCACCCTCGGCGCGTCGCCGCATCTCGGGGTGCTCGTCACCGGTCCCGCCGGGGTCGGTAAGGCGACCTTCGTGCGCTCGGTGGTCGCCGACCGGCGTCTGGTCGAGGTCGACGGGCCGGGTGTGGGTGCACTCGCCGCCGACGAGCGGCTGCGCCGGATCTCCGCGGCGGCCGAAGCGGTGCGCGGTGGGGGCGTCCTGCTGCTCACCGACGTCGATGCCGTGCTCCCCGCCGACACCGAACCCGTCGCGACGTTGATCCTCGACGAGCTGCGGCGGGTGGTCGACACCGAGGGCGCGGTGCTGATCGCGACCACCGCGCATCCCGACGACGTCGACTCCCGGCTGCGTGCCCCGGAGATCTGCGACCGCGAACTGTCCTTGCCGCTGCCCGACGGCGCGACCCGCCGCGCCCTGCTCGACGTGCTGCTGCGCTCGGTGCCGTCCACCGGTCTCGACCTCGCCGCCGTCGCGGGTCGCACCCCCGGTTTCGTCGTCGCCGACCTCGCGGCGTTGTGTCGCGAGGCGGCACTGCGCGCGGCGTCGCGGGCGAACCGCGACGACGACGAACCCTCGCTCGTCCAGGACGACCTGCTCGGCGCGCTCGAGGTGATCCGTCCGCTGTCGCGATCGGGTTCCGAGGAGCTGGCGATCGGCAGCGTGAGCCTCGACGACGTCGGCGACATGGTCGAGACGAAGCAGGCCCTGACCGAAGCCGTCCTGTGGCCGCTGCAGCATCCCGATTCGTTCGAGCGTCTCGGTGTGGATCCGCCGCGCGGTGTGCTGCTGTACGGCCCGCCCGGTTGCGGCAAGACCTATCTCGTCCGCGCTCTCGCCGGCACGGGACGTCTGAGCGTCCACGCCGTCAAGGGCGCCGAACTGATGGACAAGTGGGTCGGTGCGTCGGAGAAGGCGGTGCGCGAGTTGTTCGAGCGTGCCCGCAATTCGGCACCGGCGTTGGTGTTCCTCGACGAGATCGATGCTCTCGCACCGCGCCGCGGGCAGAGCTCCGATTCCGGGGTGTCCGACCGGGTCGTCGCGTCGCTGCTCACCGAACTCGACGGTGTCGAGCCGCTGCGCGACGTCGTGGTGGTGGGAGCGACCAACCGGCCCGACCTCATCGATCCGGCTCTGCTGCGTCCCGGCCGGCTCGAACGTCTCGTGTTCGTGCCGCCGCCGGACGCCGAGGCCCGGGCCGCGATCCTGAAGACCGCGGGCCGATCGGTACCGCTCGACGACGACGTCGACCTCGACGACCTGGCCGCCGGACTCGACGGCTACTCGGCCGCGGACTGCTCGGCTCTGCTGCGCGAGGCCGCGCTCGCGGCGATGCGGCGCAACGTCGACGCCGCCGTGGTCACCGCCGAGGACGTCGCGGTGGCCCGGGAGAAGGTGCGCCCCTCGCTCGATCCCGTGCAGGTCGCTCATCTGCAGGCCTACGCGGAGGGCCGTTGAGATGGCCGTGACCACCGCGGTCCGCGTCGCCGGACCGGCAGCCGTCCTCGCGGCCTTCCTCGCCGCCGGGGTCGCGATCCTCGTCCCGGCCGCGGGCGAATCGGTCCTCCCTGAGGGTGCGCGCAGCGAATGGGCACCCGTGGTCACCGCCGCGCTCGCCGTTCTCTCGGCGGCCGGGCTGCAGCGGACCGGCTCCCGACGTACCGCCTGGATGCTGGCCGCCGCCTCGATCGTGGTCCTCGGGTCGATCCGCTATCTCGTTCCCGCCGGCATCTCGGCCGACAGCCTGACGGTCGTCGGATGGGTGATCGCCGCGATCACCGGTGTGCTGCTCGGGGCGGCGACCGCGGGCTCGTGGGGTTCGGCGACCGGTCAGTGGGCCCTGATCGCCGGTGGGTGGGCGGCCTTCCTCACCGCCGCAGCCGTCGGTTCCGAGGTCCCCGTGGAGGCCATGCGCTGGACGGTTCCCCAGTGGGCGCTGGCCTTCGCACTCGTGGCAACGGTCGCCGCCGCGCTGACGGTGCCTGCCGGGATGCGCGTGCAGCGGGCCGATCCGCGGTTGCTCGCGATCATGGTGACCGCCGCGGTGGTGCTCTCGGTGGGCTACCGACTGCTGGGTGAATTCGTGGGTTCCCGCGCGAGCGACACGGGTGTGCTCCTGTGGCTGGTCGCCGGTGGGGCGCTCGCGGTGGCGGTCGTCGGTGCCGAGATCGTCGCGCGCCTCGTCCCGCCCGGAGACGACCGGTTCGTCCTCGCGGTCACCGGGGCCGTGGCCGCGGCGTACCCCGTCCTCGTCGAGTTGTGGTCGGGTATGCAGTCGGCGACCGTGCCGTGGTGGGTGCTGCTCGTCGCGGTGGCCGCCGTGGTCGCCGGGGTGCGGCTCTCCCCCTCCATGCCGTACGCGCTTCCCGGGCTGATGCTCGCCGCGTCGATCTCGGCGGCGACGGTGTGGTGGCCGTCGGAGATCGGCGAGGGAATCCCTCTTGCGGTGCGAGTGGCGCTCGTCGCGCTGGGCACCGGTCTCGCACTCGGGGCATCGTTGCCGGGCTCGGCGTCCGTCGCGGCTCTCGGCCTGGCACTGCCGGTGCCGGCGACGGCCGTCGTCGGGGCGGTGTGGATGCTTCCGGCGGATGCGCAGTGGTCGGCGCTCGCACTGTTTGCCGCGGCCGTGATCTGTGCGTGGCAGGTGCGCTAGCCCTCTCACCTCCCCGATTCGCAAGCGTGCGAAGACAACCGTTAGGATGTGCACAATCCGTTTTGCCCGATGACGGCGAGCGGCGTGCATGTCGGGGCGATCCCCGTTTCGGCGGTGTGCCGTCCGCTGTGACGACAGCGAGTCCCACGGCCCGCAGTCAGTTTCACCCCGCCGACAGGCCCGACCCCGACGGAGTGCCTTTTGATCGCCATACTCGTTGCCCATGCGGTCGCTGCCCTTCTGGCGCCGCTTCTGGTCCGAGTCATGGGGAGAAATGCATTCCTGCCGCTCGCGGTGGTGCCCCTCGCGAGTCTCGGCTGGGTCGTCACCAACTGGGGAACCGATCAGAAACTGCAGATCGCGTGGGCCTCGACGCTGTCGATGAATTTCGATCTGCGCTTCGACACGCTCGCGGCGATCATGTGCGTGCTCGTTTTGGGCATCGGCTCGTTGATCCTGCTCTACTGCTCGCGCTATTTCGAGGACGACGAGCCCCGCCTGGGCTTGTTCGCCGCCGAGATGGTCGCCTTCGCCGGCGCCATGTTCGGTCTGGTGGTCAGCGACAACATGTTGCTGCTCTACACCTTCTGGGAACTGACGACCGTCCTGTCGTTCCTGCTCGTCGGGCATTACGCCGAACGCGCCTCGAGTCGCCGTGCCGCCACCCAGGCCCTGCTCGTCACCACGGCCGGTGGTCTGGCGATGCTGGTCGGCATCATCATCCTCGGCGAGATGGTCGGCAGCTACAACCTGTCCGACGTCGTCGCGGCGGCACCTCACGGATGGCTCGCCGGCGTCGCCGTGGTGCTCGTGCTCGTCGGCGCACTGTCGAAGTCCGCCGTGGTCCCGCTGCACTTCTGGCTGCCCGGCGCGATGGCCGCCCCCACCCCGGTGTCCGGATATCTTCACGCCGCGGCGATGGTCAAAGCCGGCATCTACCTCGTGGCCCGGCTCGCACCCGGCTTCGCGGACAGCGCCGCGTGGCGGCCGATCGTCATCGGTCTCGGTCTCGCGTCGATGATCCTCGCCGGCTGGCGAGCGTTCCGCGCCTTCGACCTCAAGCTCATCCTGGCCTTCGGCACCGTCAGCCAGCTCGGCTTTCTCGCTGCGCTGGTGGGTACGGGCAGCCGGGAAGCGGCCCTGGCGGGCCTGGCGATGGTGATCGCCCACGCCCTGTTCAAGGCATGCCTGTTCATGGTGGTCGGCATCATCGACCACTCCACCGGCACCCGCGACATCCGCAAACTCGCGCATCTCGGCTCTGCCGCCCCCTACCTGATGGTGATCGCGATACTTGCGGCGGCGAGCATGGCCGGTCTGCCGCCGTTCATCGGTTTCGTCGCGAAGGAAGCCGCGCTCGAGTCGTCGCTGGTGGCCGAGGTGCTCCCCGAATGGGCGCGGATCGCCATGACTGCGGGCATCGTGGTGGGCTCGATCCTCACCCTCGCCTACAGCATCCGGTTCATCTGGGGGGCCTTCGGTCGTAAGCAGCTCAAACGTCCGAGCCCCGCGGTGCAGAACCTGCACGCGCCCGGCCCGCTGCTGCTCACCGCCCCGAGCGTCCTCGCGTTCGCCGGTCTCGCCGCGGGCTTCGCGAGCTCGTGGATCGACCATCTGATCACCCCCTACGCCGACGAGCTGCCCACCGAACTCGACAAGCCCTACCACCTGGCGTTGTGGCACGGATTCTCCTTGCCGCTGGGTCTGACCGGCGTGGTGATCGTGGGCGGCACGGTCCTGTTCCTCGCGCACCGCACCATCGCGCGTCTGCGCTTCGAGCACCCGCCGCTCGGAAATGCCGACCGGATGTACGACGCGACCCTCCAGGGCATGGACACCCTGTCCCTGCGCCTGACCGCCTTCCTGCAGCGCGGTTCGCTCCCCCTGACCCAGGCGACCATCCTCATCACCCTGGTGGCGCTCCCGACGGTGCTGATGTTCTTCTTCGGGCTGAGCACGATGCCGTCGACGCGCGCGTGGGACTCGATCTGGCAGCTCGGGGTGGGGTTGATCATGATGGCCGCCGCGATCACCGCGACGGCCCTGCGCAACCGTCTCGGCGCAGTGTTGGTCGTGGGCGTGACCGGTTACGGGCTCGGGGTGCTGTTCGCCCTCCAGGGAGCTCCCGACCTCGCGCTCACCCAGTTCCTCGTCGAGACCGTCACCCTCGTGATGTTCGTGCTGGTCCTGCGCAAGCTGCCCGCCGAGACCGACCCGGCCGCGGTGATGGGCAGCAAGTTCGCCCGCGCGATGCTCGGCATCGCCGTGGGCGCGGTGGTCGCCGGGATCGGCGCCTACGCCGTCGCGGCACGCACTACCGATCCGATCTCGCTGCTGCTGCCCGACGCCGCCTACTACGGCGGTGACGGCAAGAACATCGTCAACGTCCTGCTCGTCGACATCCGCGCCTGGGACACGCTGGGCGAGATCTCGGTGCTGCTGGTCGCCGCGACCGGCGTGGCCAGCCTGGTCTTCCGCACCCGCCGCTTCGGCACCGCCCCGCGTGTGGCGGACGCACCCGCGGCGCAGCTCGACGCGGTCTCCGCCAGCAACGAGACGACCTGGCTGCTCGGCGGCGATCTCATCGATCCGCGCTACCGATCGCTGGTCCTCGAGGTCACCACGCGACTGGTCTTCCCCACCATGATGATCCTGTCGGTGTACTTCTTCTTCTCCGGGCACAACGCGCCCGGTGGCGGTTTCGCGGGCGGTCTCGTCGCCGGTCTCGCGCTGGTGTTGAGGTACCTGGCCGGCGGACGCTACGAGCTCGGAGAGGCGGTTCCCATCGACGCCGGCAAGATCCTCGGCATCGGACTCACCTTCGCCGCGGGCACCGCACTGGTGTCGATGTTCCTCGGCGCCCCGGCGCTGTCGTCGGCGACCCTCGAGCTCACGCTGCCTCTGCTCGGCGACATCAAGCTCGTGACCGCACTGTTCTTCGACCTCGGTGTGTACCTCATCGTCGTCGGACTGGTCCTGGACGTGCTGCGCAGCCTCGGTGCTCGCCTCGACGCCGAGACCGTGGGTGAGCGCCGATGACCGCGAACATCACGCTCCTCGCCGTCGTCGGTGTGCTCGTCGCGGCCGGTGTGTACCTGCTGCTCGAACGCAGCATCATCAAGATGCTGCTGGGCCTGCTGCTGGCCGGCAACGGAATCAACCTGCTGCTGCTCACCCTCGGCGGCCCCGCAGGTCATGCACCCATCGTCGGTGTGGAGAGCGACGTCGAGCCGGACATGGCCGATCCCCTCGCGCAGGCGATAATCCTCACCGCGATCGTGATCACGATGGGTGTGGCGGCGTTCGTGCTGGCACTGACCTACCGCTCCTACACCTACCGCGCACGGGACGAGATCGAGAACGACCCCGAGGACACCCTCGTGTCGCAGCGGCGCAGTCTCGCCGATCTACCGTCGCGAGACCGCTCCGACGACCCGCTCACCGGTATCCCGAGCAAGAGCGGCGACGCCTTCGACGCCGCGGGCAACCCGATCCCGCTCGATCAGCTCAAGAACATCGAGGACATCGAGGCGTACGAGGATCTGCACGACGGCGACTTCGACGACCCCACCGACTCGGCCTACACGCAGAACCAGGGGGGGACGGACGAGTCCGGCTCTGCCGAAGATTCGGGCGGGGCCGGCTCTATCGAGGATGCCGAGGACGCCGACGAGGACGTCCGCGCGGACGATCCCGACCCCGAGGCCCCCGACCCTGCCGAGGGCGAGCGGACCGGAGACGACGAGAAGAACGGGAAGGAGGATCGCCGATGAACCCGAGCGTCGCGAACCTCGTTCCCCTCCCCGTCCTCATCCCCTTGCTCGCCGCAGCCGCAACCCTGATCGTCGGCCGCCGTCCGCGCGTCCAACGGTGGATCACCGTCTTCGCGCTGGTCGCCTCGCTCGTCGTGTGCGTGGCGTTGCTGTACTACGCCGACGCCGACGGCATCGCGGTACTGCAGATCGGTGGGTGGGAGGCGCCGATCGGCATCTCGCTGGTCGTCGACCGATTGTCGGCGTTGATGCTGGTCGTCTCGGCGATCGTGCTGCTGTCGGTGATGCTGTACGCAGTCGGCCAGGGTATCCACGACGGCAACGAGCAGCAGCCCGTCTCGATCTTCCTGCCGACCTATCTCGCGCTCACCGCGGGTGTCAACATCGCCTTCCTCGCGGGCGACCTGTTCAACCTCTTCGTCGGCTTCGAGGTGCTCCTCGCCGCCTCGTTCGTCCTGCTGACCCTGGGTGCGAGCGCCGACCGCGTCCGCGCGGGCGTCTCGTACGTCATGGTCTCGATGGTGTCCTCACTGGTCTTCCTCGTGGGCATCGCCTTCGCCTACGCAGCCACGGGCACTTTGAACCTCGCCCAGATGGCACTGCGGATGGACGAGATCTCACCGGGCACCCGGGCCGCGATCTTCGGTGTATTGCTCGTGGCTTTCGGTATCAAGGCCGCGGTCTTCCCGCTGTCGTCGTGGCTGCCCGACTCCTACCCCACCGCGCCCGCACCGGTCACGGCCGTCTTCGCCGGCCTGCTGACCAAGGTCGGTGTGTACGCGATCATCCGGGCGCACACCCTGCTGTTTCCGGGCGGCGAACTCGACGACGTCCTGCTCGTCGCGGGTCTGCTCACGATGATCGTCGGCATCCTCGGCGCGATCGCGCAGAACGACATCAAGCGTCTGCTGTCGTTCACGCTCGTCAGCCATATCGGCTACATGATTTTCGGTGTCGCTCTGTCGTCGCAGACCGGTCTCGCGGGCGCCGTCTACTACGTCGGCCACCACATCCTCGTGCAGACCACCCTGTTCCTCGTGGTGGGTCTCATCGAACGCCAGGCCGGGTCGGCGTCGCTGCGACGCCTCGGCAGCCTCGCGCTCATGTCTCCGCTGCTGGCGGTCCTGTTCCTCATCCCGGCGCTCAACCTGGGCGGTATCCCGCCGTTCTCCGGGTTCATCGGCAAGGTCGCCCTGCTGCAGGCCGGCGCGGAGGACGGTTCGGTCCTGGCCTGGGTCCTCGTCGCCGGTGGTGTCGTGACCAGCCTCCTGACGCTGTACGTCGTCGCGCGTATCTGGACGAAGGCGTTCTGGCGGGCACGCGCCGACGCTCCCGAGGGCGAGCTCGCGGACATCGGCCCCTCGGCGCTGATCGACGAATCCGCCACCGACATCTCCTTCGAGGAACGCCCGGACGTCGGCCGGATGCCGGCCGCGATGCTCGTCCCCACGGTCTGGCTCGTCGCGATCGGTGTGTCGTTGACGGTCTTCGCCGGTCCGCTGCTCGACATCAGCAACCGTGCCGCGGAGAACCTGCGCGACCGCACGGTGTACATCGAGGCCGTGCTGGGGGGTGAGCAGGAATGATGAAACGCGCCAACGTCCTGCGCATGTTCGTCGTGGGATGGACGACGCTGGTCTGGGTCCTGCTGTGGGGCACCTTCAGCATCGCCAACATCCTCGGCGGTGTGGTCGTCTCGCTCGTCGTCATGTTCGTGCTGCCGCTGCCGCGTGTACCCGTCGAGGGTCGCGTGCACGTCTGGTCCGCGATGCGGCTCGGCGTGGTGATCTTCGGCGAGACCATCCGCTCGACGATCAACGTGGCATGGCTCGCGATCCGGCCGTCCCCGCCGCCGGTCACCGGCGTGCTGCGCTGCCGGCTCACCATCAAGTCCGACCTGGTGCTGACACTGTGGACGGACATCATGAACAACATCCCGGGCACCATGGTGCTCGAGATCGACCAGGTGCGGCGGATCATGTACGTGCACGTCCTCGACGTGGGTACCGACAAGGCCGTGGCCGACTTCTACCGTTCCGCCCGCCTCATCGAGCGTCTTCTCATCCGGACGTTCGAACGCGAGTCGGAATGGCAGGCCAGCCCCTGGCGCAGCGGAACGGAGGAACTGACGTGACCGTGACACTGGCGATCGCGGGGGCACTGCTGTTCGTCTCCGCAATCCTGATCACCTACCGCGTGATCGCGGGCCCCAACTCCCTCGACCGGCTCGTCGGCGTCGACGCCCTGCTCGCGCTCGGCATCTGCGGCATCGCGATCTGGGCGGTGTACACACGCGACACGTCGGTGCTGCCCGCCACCGTGGCCCTCGCCCTGGTCGGCTTCATCGGGTCGGTGTCCGTGGCTCGATTCCGGGTGCGTGACGAAGGATGACGACGATCATCGACACCTTCGCCCACCTCCTGATCCTCATCGGGGCGATCATCTCGTTGACCGCTGCGATCGGCGTGGTGCGTTTCCGCGACACCCTGTCGCGCATGCATCCGGCCACCAAGCCGCAGGTGGTGGGTCTGTTGTTCGTGCTGGGTGGCGCGATGATCATCCTGCGCAGTTCCGTCGACATCTGGATGATGGCGCTGGCGGGCATGTTCATGGTCCTCACGGCACCGGTGATCGCGCACCGCGTCGGTCGCGTCGCCTACCGGGAGCAGCTCGGTCGCGACGGCCTGCTCGACGAGGACGCTCCCGGCGGTGCGTGACAGGTGACGAGGAGCTGACGGCCGGGACGTCCTCGGACGATCACTCCTTCAGTTCCTGCACGAGCGAGTCCACCACCGCGACGAGATCGCCGTCCGTCCGTTCCGCGAGCCTGCGCTGACGCTGATAGGACGCTCCCCGCACCGGGATGTCCGCAACTCGCGCGAGTTCGTCGGCGCATCCGAGCCGTACCGCGGTGGGCATGATCTGCTCGAGCAGATCGTTCAGGTCGTCGGTGACGAGCCGTTCGGTGCACACCGGGTCGAGGATGACCTCGGCATCGAGTCCGTACCGCGCCGCACGCCACTTGTTCTCCTTGACGTGCCACGGTTGCAGCACAGGAAGTTCCTCACCGCGCTCGAGACGTTCGTCGAAGTAGACGACGAGTGAATGCACGAACGCGACGAGGGCGGCCAGTTCGGCGCGGTTGGTGATGCCGTCGAAGACCCGGACCTCGAGGGTGCCCCATTTCGGCGCGGGCCTGATGTCCCAGTGCATGCCTCCGGGATGGCTGATGACACCGGACTCGAGCTGGTCGGCGATGAATTTCGCGTACTGCGGCCAGTCGGCGAAGTGATAGGGCAGGCCGGCAGTCGGTAGCTGCTGGAACATCAGCGCACGGTTGCTCGCGTAGCCGGTGTCGTAGCCCGCCCAGATCGGCGACGAGGCCGACAACGCGAGCATGTGGGGATATTTCACGAGCACGGCGTTGAGGATCGGGATGATCTTCTCCGCGGAGGAGACTCCCACGTGGACGTGCACTCCCCAGATGAGCATCTGCCGTCCCCACCAGCGGGTGCGGTTGATCATCTCCTCGTAGTCCGGGGAGGGTGTGACGGTCTGGTCGGTCCACTGCGCGAACGGATGGGTGCCGGCACACATCAGGTCCACTCCGAGCGGATCGGCGGCGCGGCGCAGCAACGACAGCGACTCGGACAGATCGTCGACGGCCTCGGCGACGGTGTCGTGTACACCGGTGACGAGTTCGACGGTGTTGCGCAGGAACTCCTTGGTCAGCCGCGGGGTCTCCCCGGCGATCTCCTCCACCCTGTCGAAGACGACCGCCGCGCTGTTCGAGAGATCGCGGGTGGTCTTGTCCACCAGAGCGATCTCCCATTCCACGCCGATCGTGGGACGAGGTGATCCCGGAAACGCGACTGCCACGTCTCGATCCAACCACAGGGCCCCGCCGACGGATGTCCGTCGCGGGGCCCTGTGTCAGGAATTACCCGGGTACCGAGCTTCAGGGGATTCGAACCCTGCTCACCCGATGACGCCGCAGGCGAGGCGGGCGCCGAGGTTGTCCTGGTGCACGACCACAGAGGCGCCGTCCTCACCTTCGAGGTCCTCGAGGCCGAAGGCCGAGGTGGTGACGGTGGCGGTGGCGGTGCCGTCCTCGTGGACGACGAGCGAGACCAGGTCGCCGCTCTCCGGGACGGAGGTGTTGCCACCGGCCTGCAGGTGGGCACCGGCCGACAGGAAGGCGCCGGGCTCGCCGCCGTTCGGCGCGGTGGACTGGGGCTCGCAACGGCCGAACTCGTGGATGTGGACACCGTGGTAGCCGGGCTCGAGACCCTCGACCTCGATGGTCACCTCGACGTCGCCGCCGTTCTCGGCGAACGACACGGTGCCGGCCGACTCGCCGTCGACCGTGGTGAGCTCCGCGGTGAGCGCAGCAGCGGAGGCGGAGCCACCGGCGTGCGACTCGCTCCCACCCTCGGTGCCGTGGTCGTCGCCGTGGGCCTCGGAAGCGGGCGCGGCGGATCCCGTCCACACCGGCGGAGTCGTCCCCGGCTCGGTGCTCGCCTCCTCGCTGTTCGAGCACGCAGTCAGGCCCACCGCGGCGATCGCGACGATCGGGGCCAGAGCACGCCAGGACATGCGACGGGTGGAACTGGAGACCATCAAACCGCTCCTTCGAAGTGCCGAAAAGTCACCCGATCATAACCGGGCGTCTCCGGCGACCACCCGGTGGCGGACCGACACGGTTCCGGCGCTAACGCGAAGTGACGATGACGATCACTCCGGGGGCGGCGTCGCGGATGCCCTCGAAGCGCGGTTGCGCGGTGACACCGAGCGACTCGGCGACGGCTGTCGCGGTCTGCTGCTCTCCGGGAGACGACCCGTAGAACACCGAGGTCTGCTGGAGCAAGCCCTCGCTGTAGTTGCCCGTTTCACTGATGGTGTACCCCTCGTCCTCGAGGTAAGCCGCGGTCTGCGCGGCGAGGCCCGCGACCTCCGAGTTGTTGAACACGCGCACCGGTGCCGTCGCGGAGGCCGAGGTGTCGGACGCGAACGCGGTTCCGCTCCCCACGGGCATGGAAGGAGCCGAAGACACGGCCGTGGTGGTGGTCGCACCGTCCCCGGCGTCGGACGTGCCCCCGTTCGCGGCAGCGGGCGCGGGCGCGGTGGGCACCGCGGCCGAGCGCGTGGACGGTGCGGCCGGCGCGGCAGCGGTCGTCGTCGTGGGTGCCGCCGCGGGAGCGGGTTCGTCGTCGGAATCACCGAGCGAGGCGAAACCGAGACCGGCGAACAGGATGCCCAAGGAGATCAGGACCATCGCGAACGCACGCAGAGGCGGTCCCGAGGGTGCGGGCGCGCGGCTGGGGATCTCGGGGGTTCTGCTCACGACCTCGACCATAGTTGCCCGAGCACACGCAGCGCTGCCGACCGGCCGCGCGTGTCGATATCGCATTATCCGGCCCGACGGCCGCCCGTCTAACGGGTGTCGAAACCGAGCCGGCGGGCCGCGCGGGCCTTCTGACGGCTCGCACGCAACCGCCGCAGCCGCTTGACCAGCATCGGATCGGCGGCGAGCGCCTCGGGACGATCCACCAGAGCATTGAGCACCTGGTAGTAGCGGGTGGCGGAGAGACCGAAGAGTTCCTTGATGGCGTCCTCCTTGGCACCGGCGTACTTCCACCACTGCCGTTCGAACGCCAGGATGTCGAGATCGCGACGGCTCAGGCCGTTCGCCTCGTCGCCGGTGGGTTCCTGCGCGGATGCGCAGTCGCCCTGCTGGGACACGAGATCGGACCGGTCGTTGCCGTGCGCTGCTGCGCCGTCCATTTCCCTCCTCGACTGACTGGATCACACCGTGACGAAGAGTCCTTGCGTCTCGGCGGAAGTCATTCAATCACGGGGTGGGGACACATACCGGTTCGAGAACGCCGCGAGTCGATCCCATTATCCTGTGTCACCATGGCCATTCTTCCCATCGTCATCGTCGGCGACCCCGTCCTGCACAACCCGACCCGGCCGGTGACCGAGTCACCCGCCGAACTCGCTCAGCTGATCGCCGACATGTTCGAGACGATGGACGCGGCCAACGGCGTCGGCCTCGCCGCCAACCAGGTCGGTGTGGACAAGCGACTGTTCGTCTACGACTGCCCCGACCGCGACGAGTCCGGCAAGGTCGCGCGCCGGCGTGGCGTCGTCGTCAACCCGATCCTCGAGACCTCGGAGATCCCCGAGACGATGCCCGACCCCGAGGACGATCTCGAGGGCTGCCTGTCCGTGCCGGGCGAGAACTTCCCCACCGGTCGCGCCGACTGGGCGAAGGTCACCGGTACCGACGAGAACGGTGAGCCGGTCGAGATCGAGGGCCACGGATTCTTCGCTCGCATGCTGCAGCACGAGGTCGGGCACCTCGACGGCTTCCTGTACGTCGACGTTCTGATCGGGCGCAACGCCCGCGCCGCGAAGAAGACCATCAAGCGCGCCGGATGGGGCGTCCCGGGCCTGACCTGGCTCCCGGGTTCGGTGGAGGACCCGTTCGGCCACGACGAGGACGACTGACGAGGCGACCGGCGAACCGTCGATGACGACCGACCGTCCGGCCCCGTCCGTACCCCTCGGTACCCGGGTGGTGCTGCGGTACCGCCTGCCCGCCGGCTACAGCCACCCGATGACCGATGTCATCGGTGAACTCGTCTCCGTCGAACCGGTGGTCGCGGTGCGCACCGCCGACGGTCGTGTCGTCCAGGTGTCCCCCACCTCGGTCGTCGCGCTCAAGCCGATCGCGGCGCGGCCGATCCGCGTCTCGGAGATCCGCGCGCTCGAGCACGCCGCCGCCGCGGGGTGGCCCGGTCTCGAATCGGCCTGGGTGGACGGCTGGCTCGTGCGCGCCGGACACGGTTTCACCCGGCGCGCCAATTCGGCAACGCCGCTGGGTGAACGCGGCACCGTGGCGGACCCCGCCGATCCGGCGGTGCGCGCCCGGCTCCGTGAATGGTTCGCGGCACGCGGATTGCCGCTGCGGCTGCTGGTGCCCGATCGACTCGCCCGGATCCCCGAGGGGTGGCCGACCTCGGAGCCGGTGCTCGTGATGGGCGCCGACCTCGCGAACATCCCCTTGCCGCCGGAGCCCACCCCGGTCACGATCACCGACCGGCCGGACGCCGACTGGATGTCGCTCCACCGCGCCGACGCCGACCCGCTGCTCACGCAGGACGTGCTCGGCTCGGTGGCCGCGGGGATCCTCGGGTTCGGCCGCATCGGTGCACCCGGGCAGCCGCCCCTGGCGATCTGCCGCGCGGCGATCACCGATGCGCCGGACGGACGCCGCTGGGTGGGTCTGTCGACCGTCGAGGTCGCTCCCGAACACCGGCGTCGCGGACTCGGCACACTCGTGTGCGGTGCCCTGCTGCGCTGGGCACGCGAGCACGGCACGACCCACGCATATCTGCAGGTCGAGGAGTCGAACACCGCGGCGCGCGCCCTGTATCGCGAACTCGGCTTCGTCGACCACCACCGCTACCGATACGCCTCCGAACCCGTCGGATAGGTCGCCTACAGTGGGCGTGTGCGCCTTGCTACCTGGAATGTGAACTCCGTCCGTGCCCGTACCGACCGCATCCTCGACTGGTTGCAGCGAACCGACACGGATGTGCTCGCGATGCAGGAAACCAAGTGCAAGGACGAGCAGTTCCCGTACGAACGCTTCGAGGAACTCGGCTACCGCGTCGCGCACGTCGGACTGAGCCAGTGGAACGGTGTGGCCATCGCGTCGCGCGTGGGCCTCGACGACGTGCAGATCGGCTTCGAGGACCAGCCCGGTTTCTCCAAGGACCCGGAGGTCGATCCGGCGCTCGAGGCGCGGGCGATCGGGGCGACGTGCGCGGGTGTGCGCGTGTGGAGCCTGTACGTCCCCAACGGCCGCGACCTCAACGACCCGCATTACACCTACAAGCTCGACTGGCTCGCCAAGCTGCGCGCCGACGCGCACGCCTGGGCCACCGCAGCGCCCGGGCAGCCCATCGCGCTGGTCGGCGACTGGAACGTCGCCCCCACCGACGACGACGTGTGGGATCCGGCCTTCTTCGAGGGCAAGACGCACACTTCGCAGCCCGAGCGCGACGCCTTCCACGCGTTCGCCGACGTCGGCTACACCGACGTCGTCCGTCCGTACGCGCCCGGCCCCGGGGTCTACACCTACTGGGACTACACCCAGCTGCGCTTCCCCAAGAAGCAGGGCATGCGGATCGACTTCGTCCTCGGATCACCGGCCTTCGCGGCACGGGTGACGGGCGCCGAGATCGACCGCAACGAACGCAAGGGCAAGGGCGCGAGCGACCACGCACCGGTCGTCGTCGACCTCGACCTCTGAGCAGGTCCCGCGTCGGGTGGACCGCCCGCACAGGCATCAGGCCTTGCGGGCAGGCACCTTGCGCTGCGGCTGCTTGCGCCGGGTCTCTTTGCGGTGGGGGTCCGTGCGCGGCAGCTCGAGAGCCACGACGACGTCGCGGTAGTTTTCGTGCGACGACACGAATCGCTGCACATAGGTGCACACCGGCCGCACCCGCCAGCCTCGGCTGCGAGCGAGATCGAGCGAACCACCGACGAGGACGGCCGCGAGACCCCGATGACCGAAATCCTCGACGATCACGGTGTGCATGAAGTCGACGACCGGCGGGTTCGGCGCCGGAACGCGTTCGAAGTCGTAGTACGCCAGGATGCCGACGAGATCGCCGTTGAGGCGCAGTTCGAACCGGTTCTGGTCGGCGTTGTCCGACACGGCGAGGTCCGGCGAACTCGTGTTCATGAGCGCCTCCAATAGGGGTGTTGCGTGATCTAACTGTGACCTATGCCACTATAGAGCAACGAGGCGACCACCGGCAGCAACGCTGTCGTGTTTCGCAAAGTGCACCCGCCTCAGCGCCTCCCGGCCGTGTTCGAACACACCCTCGGTAGGGTGTCCGCGTGGACCTTCTGCCCCTGTCGCCTCGAGGCGAGACCCCGGTTCGAGCCCTCACCATCGCCGGCACCGACTCCGGAGGCGGAGCCGGCATCCAGGCCGATTCCCGCACGATGGCGATGTGCGGTGTGCACGCATGCGTCGCGGTGGCCGCCGTGACCGTCCAGAACTCCGTCGGCGTCCGCGGGTTCCACGAGATCCCCGCCGAGACCGTGGCCGACCAGGTGCGGTGCGTGGTCGAGGACATCGGGGTGTCCGCAGCGAAGACGGGCATGCTCGCCTCCACGCAGATCATCGAGGCCGTCGCACAGGTGTGCTCCGAGGTGGGCATCGGCCGCGACATGGAGGTACCGCTCGTCGTCGACCCGGTCTGCGCATCGATGCACGGCGACCCGCTGCTGCACTCGGACGCGCTCGACGCGATCCGCGGGGTGCTCATCCCCCTCGCCACCGTCGTCACCCCGAATCTCGACGAGGTACGGCTGATCACGAGCATCGAGGTCGTCGACGACGCGTCGGCCCGGCGCGCCGCCGAAGCGCTCCATGCGCTCGGCGCCCAGTGGGTGATCGTCAAGGGCGGTCATCTGCGCAGCTCGGAGAAGAGCACCGACCTGCTGTTCGACGGCGACCGTTTCCTCGAGTTCAGCACGCCGCGCATCGAGACCGGCAACGACCACGGCGGCGGCGACACGCTCGCAGCCGCGATCGCGTCCGCCCTCGCGCATGGCCGGTCGGTGCCCGAGGCAGTCGAGTTCGCGAAGGAATGGATCACGAAGTGCCTCGAGTGGTCCTACGACCTCGGTCACGGCCACGGCCCGGTCAACCCGTTGTGGCGACTGCACGAGCGCTGATCGCGCCCGTCTTCACTCGGTGAACTCGGCGCGCACCTCGGCCCGCTGGTCACCTGCGGGCACCCCGTCGGGTCCGTCGATCGAATTCGCGTAGACAGCCGTGCCGTAGGCGACGGCGGCGGCCGCCGCGGCGAACGCGTCGCGGTCGATGCCGGCCAGGGTGTCCTCGGGGGTGTGGTAGTTCGGGTCGAAGGGCTGGTCGGCGGTGCCACCCCACAGGTCGGCCTGTTCGGGGGTCTTGACGTCGTCGGCGCCGGTGAACACCCCGCCCGCGGGGATGCCGAAGGCGACGAACGGACCGTAATCGGAACGGCCGTCGAAATCCGTTCCGCCGACCTCGATTCCGCGTTCGTCGAAGAACTGCGCGAAGGTCCGTTCGATACCCGCCGAGCCCTCCGGTCCGGGTCCTTCACCGACGGCGTCGGAGTCGTCGCCGTCGAACACCAGATATCCGGCGTTGGGCGAGCCGAGCATGTCGAAGTTCAGGTACAGGGCGATGTCGAGTCGTTCCTCGTCGGACAGCGACTCGACGTACCTCGTGGAGCCGACCAGTCCGACCTCCTCGGCGCCCCAGAACGCGAACCGCACGGCGTTGGTCACGCCCGGCTCGCTGCCGAGTTGCAGCGCGGTCTCGAGGACGGCGGCGACGCCGGTTCCGTTGTCGTTGATCCCCGGTCCTTCGGGGACGCTGTCGAGGTGCGCGCCGACGACGACCACGTCGTCGGTCGAGCCGGTGCGCGTCTGCGCGATCACGTTGCGCGACTTCCGGTCCTCGGTGCGGGTCTGGAGTGTCACCGTCACGGTGGTCGCGGCGGACAGGCGCTCGGCGTCGGCCCCGGCCACGCCTCCGACCGGGATGCGGGGGTTCGATTCCGCCCCGAGACCGGCGGCGGCGAGCGGGTCGTCCTCGTTGTTGGCGACGAGCAGCGCGGCCGCTCCCCGTTCGGCGGCGACCTGCTCCTTGACGGCGAAGGTGCACACGCCGCGATCGACGATCACCACCGCGCCGGTCGCGTCGATGCCGTCGTAGTCGGTGGCCTCGCAGCCGGGGGTGTCGTCGGGGGCGATGCGCACGACGCGCGCGGTGAGCCCCTCCGGTCCCGTCGACGGCGACATGCCGAGTGCGCTCACGCCCATCGGCTCCCCGTCGACGGTGAGCTGCTCGTTCTCGACGGCGAACAGGGTCGTGTCGAACTCCGGTGTCTGCACGTCGAATCCGGCGTCGCGCAGGGCTCCGGCGACGTAGTCGACGCTCGCGTCGTAGCCGGGGGTCCCGAGCGAACGGTTTCCGTCGTTCTCGCCGGCGATCCGTTCGAGTTCCGTCAGGTGCGTCATGACGGCATCGAGTTGCACGGCGTCGGCGAGCGCCGTCGGCTCGACGGGCGGCGCCTCCACCTCCGCCTCCGAGCATCCCGCCGTCAGCAGTACACCGGCGGCGATCAGGGCCGCTCCCCGCATGCCGTATCTCGTCTGCGCCCGCGCCATCGACCGAGCGTACACAAAAGCACTGCGCCGCACGGGGAAACCGTGCGGCGCAGTGTGCGGAGGCAGAACCTGCGGCGTGTCGAGGTAGTACCTCAGGCGTCGCGGCGGTTGACCACCACGAGTGAGGCCGCGAACACAAGGAACGAGAAGGCCGCGAAGTACAGGAGCGATCCCCATGGACCCCAGTGGAATTCGATTCCCTGCCCGATACCCAGGAAGTTGTTCGCGTTCGCGAACGGCAGGAACGGCTGGATCTCGCGGCCCACCGAACCGAACAGCGCGAACAACGACTCGAGCAGCAGCGGCCACAGCATCAGCAGCGCGATCGTGCCGGCCGACTGCCGCAACAGCGTGCCCACACCGACCGCGAGGAAGACGCACAGGAACGCGTAGATCGCGGTGCCGTAGACCGCGCGCCACGCCGTGTCGCCGCTGAGGACGAGTTCGCGACCTGCGTCGGGCCCGGCCAGTGCCTTCGCGAGGTAGAAGGCACCGAACGAGACCGCGAGTGTCAGCACCGCGCCCAGCACACCGATGAGCAGGGCCTTCATCGTCAGGAGCATGGTGCGGTTCGGGGTGGCCTGGAAGGTCGTGCGGATGACCCCGAAACGGTATTCGCTGGTGACCGACAGTGCCGCGAGGATCATGAGCACCAGCACACCGAAGCCGGTGACGCCGCTGACCGCGACGTCCACGGTCGGATAGAACCGTCCCAGTTCGTCGTCCATCCCGGCCGACGCGCGGGAGACCGACCCGAGGATCGCGGCCAGACCCAGGCCGAGGGCGACGATGACGAGGGTGCACCACAGCGGTGACTGCACCGACGTGAGCTTGATCCGTTCGGCCCGCAGTGTGTCGAGCGCCGTACTCATCACAGTCCACCCTTCATGACGTCGTCGACTCCGGATCCGTGGTATTCGACCTCGCCACCGGTGAGTTTCATGAACGCTTCCTCGAGCGACGCGTTGCGTCCCGCGAGTTCGTGCAGCACGATCGACCGGGTCGCAGCGAGTTCGCCGATCTCCGCCGCCGGAGCGCCCGAGACGTGCAGGGCACCGTCGTCCTCCCGCACAGTGTGCCCGCGTTCGGTGAGCGCGGTGCGCAGCTCGTCGAGTTGCGGGCTGCGCACGACGACGAACGAGTCGGACGCGCGGTCGACGAACGCCTTCACCGAGGTGTCGGCGATGAGCCGTCCACGGCCGATGACGATGAGATGTTCGGCGGTCTGTGCCATCTCCGAGAGCAGGTGGCTGGACACGAGCACCGTGCGGCCTTCCGCGGCGAGCGCCTGCATGAACCTCCGGATCCACACGATGCCCTCGGGGTCGAGGCCGTTGACCGGTTCGTCGAACAGCAGCACGCGCGGGTTGCCGAGCAGTGCGGCGGCGAGACCGAGTCGCTGCGACATGCCGAGCGAGAAGCCGCCGGCGCGCTTGCCCGCGACCTCCGTCAGTCCCACCTGGCGCAGAACCTCGTCGACACGCGAGGCAGGCAGACCGTTCGACGCGGCCAGCCAGGCGAGATGCGACCGCGCCGACCGGTTGGGATGCACCCACTTCGCGTCGAGCAACGCCCCGACGGTGGTGAGCGGCCGTGTCAGCTCGCTGTACGGCTTCCCTTCGATCAGTGCGGTTCCCGAGGTCGGCCGGTCCAGCCCCAGGATCATGCGCATCGTGGTGGACTTCCCCGCGCCGTTGGGGCCGAGGAAGCCGGTGACGATGCCGGGACGGACCGTGAACGTCAGGTCGTCGACCGCGGTCGTGGACCCGAAGGTCTTGGTCAAGCCGGTCACTTCGATCATGCGCACCACCCTACGTGCGGCTCCGGCGAGCGCATCCGATCACACTCCCCGGAGCCGCACGCGGTGCGTCAGGGGACGAAGACCTCGGTGGTGACCGGGATGCTCGGTCGCTCGGTACGCATCGTCAGGGCAACGCGGCCGGGCCCGGGGAACACGTGCATGACCAACGGCCGGGTGCTCGTGTGGAAGGCCGGCACGAAGCGGGTCTCCGTACCGCGGGCACCGGTGTCGAGGTTGTGCCAGTCGAAAGCGACGGTGACGTCGCAGTTCAGGATGCTCGGCGTCCACTCGCCGAGAAGCGAGTAGCCCTGCGTGATCCGCAGTTCGATCCCGTGGGTGGCACCCGGCGCCGAGGAGTACTCGTAGAGCGGGCCGTCGAAGGCGGTTCCACCGGCGCGCACGATGCCGGCGCAGATGCCGTCGCCCAATGTCAGCACGGGTGGCGTGGACAACTCCGTCGTCGCGCACGACCTCGGTCCGGTGTTCGACCAGCCCATCTGACACGGTTCCTGGGCGCCCGCGACACCCGGCGCCGCGACGGCGACGACAGTGCCCATGAGCCCGGCAGCGGCGGCAGCGAGAATTCTGTGTGCAACTGTCATGCCCGGGGATCGTACAGACCGATCGGTAACCCGTCGCGCGACAATCGGAAACCCCTGAACACCAAGGTGCTCAGGGGCTTCCCGTACCGGTCACGGCTCCATCGGCGAAGATGCCTGGGCCCAGAAGCGTTTCGGGATCCGGCCGGCGTGCCGGGCACGGAATCCCGCTTCGACGGCGTGACGCATCGCCGACGCCATCAGCGCCGGATCCTTCGCGCGGGTGACGGCGGTCGCGAGCAGCACGGCGTCGCAACCGAGTTCCATCGCGAGCGCCGCGTCGGAGGCGGTTCCGATTCCCGCGTCGAGGATCACCGGCACACCCGCAGCCTCGACGATCATCTCGATGTGGTGCGGGTTCGAGATACCGAGGCCGGTCCCGATCGGCGAGCCGAGCGGCATCACCGCGGCACAACCGACGTCCTCGAGGCGCCGCGCGAGGACGGGATCGTCGGTCGTGTACGGCAGGACGACGAAGCCGTCGTCGACGAGTTGTTCGGCCGCGGAGACGAGTTCGATGGCGTCGGGCAGCAGCGTCCGTTCGTCGGCGATGACCTCGAGTTTCACCCAGTCGGTCTCCAGCGCCTCCCGCCCGAGCTGCGCGGTCAGCACGGCTTCCTTCGCGCCGCGGCACCCGGCAGTGTTCGGCAGCGGTTCGATGCCGAGGCGGCGCAGCAGGTCGAGGACACCGGTTCCGGAGGCCGCGTCGACACGGCGCATCGCGACGGTGGTCAGTTCGGTGCCCGACGCGACGAGTGCCTCCTCGAGCACGGCCAGGTTCGCCGCGCCACCGGTGCCGGTGATCAGCCGCGATCCGAAGGTGCGGCCGGCGATGGTGAGCTGCGGCAGGTCGGCGCCGGGATCGTGTGTGTCAGCCACCCTGGACCGCCGTGAGGATCTCGATGCTCGCTCCGCGCGTGACCGGCTCCGACCAGCGGCCACGCGGGCACACGACACCGTCGACGGCGACCGCGATGCCCTTCTCGGGCAGACCGAGCTCGTTCAGCAGTTGTGACACGGTCGGGGCCGCGTCGTAGTACTTGTCCTCACCGTTGACGGTGATGCCCACGGATACGTTCGTCATCCCACACTCGCTTCCGTAATTCGTCCAGGACAGGCGTACTGCGCGTCGGCCAGCGACCGCCCACCGAGTTCGGCGAGCACCGCGTCGACGGTGAGCGGCGTGAGCAGCACACCGTTGCGGCCGTGGCCGGTCGCGGCGACGACACGATCGGAGAGCCGGCCGATCAGCGGCAGGTTGTCGGGGGTCATCGGGCGCAGGCCCGCACTCGCCTCGAACAGTTCGTACTCGCCGAGCGCAGGAAAGATCTTCTCGGCGTCGGCGATCAGATCGCGCACCCCGGCCACCGTGACCTGTGTGTCGGACGCCTCGTACTGTGTGGCGCCCACGACGAGGCCGTCGTGGCGGGGCACCAGATAGGCGGGGCGTCCGTGGACACTCGCGCGCACGGTGCGCTGCGGCGGCGGAGTCGCGCCCGGCCGCACCCGCAGGCGCAGGATCTCGCCCTTGACCGGACGGACCGGAAGGCCCGGCCACAGTCGCGCCGACGCCGAGCCGGCGGCGAGCACCACCTGATCGTCGGGAAGGTCGGCGAGATCGTGGACGGCGGCGTCGGAGAAACGCACCCCGGCCGCGGTGGCCGCGACGCGCAGGGCGTCGACGAGCGTACGGTTGTCGACCGACGACTCGGTGGGCGCGAGCAGTCCGAGACGCACCTTCGGGCCGAGCGACGGTTCGAACTCCCGGATCTCCGCACGGGAGAGCAGACGCATCTCGTGCCCCCGCTCCCCGACCCATTCGGCGACGGTCCGCAAGTCGGCCGCGTCCGCCGCGTCGAGCGCGACAGTCAGCGACTCCTCGGCGGTGAACACGTCGACGCCGGTCTCCGCGCGCAGTGCATCCGCGAATCCGGGCCAGCGGTCGAGCGAGGCCGCACCCAGGGACAGCACGTGGTCCTCACCGGGCCAGCCCTCGGACAGCGGGGCCAGCATCCCGCCGGCCACCCACGAGGCGCCACTGCCGGGATTCGGGTCGTGCACGGTCACGATGTGCCCCGAGCGGGCCGCGCGCCATGCGATCGACAGCCCGATCACTCCGCCACCCACGACGGCCACAGTTGCCATTGGTCCACCTCACTCCCTGCGCCGGCATGATCCGGGTCAGGTCATAACGGTCGGGGCCGGCAGGCCCCCTCTCAGCCCCGCGAACCTCGGGACTCCCGTGTCGTCACTTTCTGCTTAGAGGCTACCGTCTTGGTCGTGACCACCTATCGCGGCAACCATCCCGACCCGCGCGGCCGCCTCGCGACCGCCCGGTTGTATCTGTGCACCGACGCTCGCCGGGACACCGGCGACCTCGCACGGTTCGTCGAGGAGGCCCTCGCCGGTGGGGTCGACATCGTCCAGTTGCGCGACAAGGACTCGGCCGGCGAGAAGAAGTTCGGACGCCTCGAGGCACGCGAGGAACTCGCCGCCCTCGAGATCATCGGCGAGGCGTGTGCACGCCACGGTGCGCTCCTGGCCGTGAACGACCGCGCCGACATCGCGCTCGCGTCGGGCGCCGACATCCTGCATCTCGGTCAGGGCGACCTGCCGGTGCGGCACGCGCGGCAGATCCTCGGCGACGAGATCGTCATCGGCCGCTCGACGTCGAGCCGCGCGCAGGCTGCGCTCGCCGACATCGAGGCGGGCGTCGACTACTTCGCATCCGGGCCGGTGTGGGACACACCGACCAAGCCGGGACGGACCGCAGCGGGGCTGGAGGTGACGCGCGAGGTCGCGCAGTCGCAGCCGGCACGGCCGTGGTTCGCGATCGGCGGCATCGATCTCGAGCGGCTCCCCGAGGTGCTCGACGCCGGTGCCACGCGGGTCGCGGTGGTCCGGGCGATCACGAAGGCATCCGATCCGCGGGCAGCCGCGGCGGCGCTGAAGGCCGCACTCCCGACCTGAGGCGTTACAGCCAGCCCAGCACGGCCGAGGGCGACATCGAGATCGTGCCCCTGGGCAACCGCGCGCGCAGGCCGCGATCCGCGGTGACCACGACCGTCACCCCGGGGTCGACCACGGCCGTGGTGGAGGCGAGCCGTGCCAGCTCGTCGTCGCCGCTGCCGTCCGCGCTGTGCACCGGGATCCGGACGTCGTCGATCGTCGCGTCGCGGGCATGCCCTTCGAGGACCGCTTCGACGCGGGGGACCCAGCCGAACGTCCCGTCGGGAATTTCGACGGTGCGGGGCAGGACCGCGGCGAGGTCGGCGAGCAGGGCGCTCGTCGCGCCGGGGCGGTCGCGCCACCATCCGGTGGGGCCGCTCGCTCCGAGCACGTTCGCGGTGTCGAGCAGCATGCGTACCGGTGAGGTGCGCAGCGACGGCCACGCCTCGGCGAAGCCGCTGTGCAGCGGCATCGCCTCGACCTCCGGTTCGGGCACCCAGCGCAGTTCGGTGCTCTCCTGGTTGAGACTGGTCACGAGAGTTTCGGTGGCGTCGGCGACGACGGTGGTGTAGGTCCATCCGCCTGCGAGACCGGACGTGACGCGTTCGGCGCGTACCGTCACGGCCGCGAGATCGATGCCGGCCTCCTCGTGGGCCTCCCGCACGGCGGCGTCGACGGTGCTCTCGTGCGAGTCGCGCGCTCCACCGGGAAGTGCCCACGTCCCGCCCTGGTGCGACCATGCCGCCCGATGCTGCAGGAGAACCGCGGGGCGACCGTCCGCGAGCGGAGCGCGCAGCAGCAGACCTGCGGCGCCGTGCCGTCCCCAGCGCTTCTCGCCGTCCGGTCCGACCGCCCAGCCGTCACCGTCTCCACGCATTGCGTCCGTCTCTCCGACCCGCCCTCGCCCGGACCTGTACCCGGTACCGGATCCCCGCCGTCCGTGGACGGCAACAATACCGCCGGGCTGCTTATATGCTCCCCTCAGACCGCTCGACACGAGGAAGGGAGTGCCCGGTGGACGTACGGATCACCCCTCCCTTCGCTCCTGTCGA
Source organism: Rhodococcus sp. 2G (assembly GCF_001886355.1). Classification (NCBI taxonomy): domain Bacteria; kingdom Bacillati; phylum Actinomycetota; class Actinomycetes; order Mycobacteriales; family Nocardiaceae; genus Rhodococcus; species Rhodococcus sp. 2G. The sequence continues at coordinate 3,269,714 of NZ_CP018063.1, forward strand.
GAGCCACATCCGCGACGACGCCGATACGGACACTCCGGACGCCCGGTTCGACGACGCTCGTGCCCTGCTCCGGTCCACGCCGGTCCGGTTGGTGGTCCTCGGGGTGGTGCTCACCGTGCTGCTCGTCGCCTCGGCAGCGGTCTCCGCAACGATGGTGTCCGGCAGGCAGGCCACCCACGATCGTCTCCTCGCGTCCATCGAGCCGCTCGCCAGCGCGGCCCAGAATCTCTACAGCGCGCTGTCGGTGGCCGACGCCGCCGCCGTGACGGGCTTCATCTCGGGCGGACTCGAACCGGAGGCGGTGCGCAGTCGCTACATCCGGGCGACCAATGAGGCCGCGGAATATCTCGTCATCGCGGCGACCGGCCTGACCGATGCCGACCGCGAGACCGCGCACAACCTGACGGAGATCGGGCGGCTGCTGCCCGTCTACACGGGTCTCATCGAGACGGCTCGCACCAACAACCGCACCGGGCATCCGGTCGGCGCCGCATATCTCGGCGAGGCCTCGCACCTGATGCAGACCGAACTGCTCCCCGCCGCGCAGGAACTGCACACGCGCGGCGTCGCCGCGGTCGAGGACACCCAGCGCGACGCGGTGCGACCGCCCTGGCTCGCGATCGGATTGCTCCTCGTCACGGTCGCTGCCCTGTGCGTGGCGCACGCCGTCGTGAGCCGCCGCAGTCGTCGCACCCTCAATCCCGGAATCCTCGTCGCGATCGGCGCGACCGGCGCGCTGCTGTGCTGGTTGCTCGTCGCGGGCCTGGCCTCGTCGAGTGCCACCGAACGCGCCATCGAGCGCGGTGCGGCACCGCTCGCCGATCTCACCGAGGGCCGGATCCTCGCCCAGCAGTCGCGTACCGCCGAGACCCTGCTGATCGCCCGGCGCGACACGACCGGCGCGTACGACGACACCTTCGAGACCAACATGGCGCGGCTCGGCAACATCCTCGACGAGTACGGTCGCGATTCCGCCCTCGAGGCGGGCGCCGAGGCAGTGGAGACCGCCCGGTCGGCGCACGACGCATGGATCAACTCGCATGCACGCATGGTCGACGCCCTCGTCCGCGGCGACTACGCAGCGGCCTCGGTCCTCGCGGTCGGTGCAGGTCCCGGCGAGTCCACCGCCCGGTTCGTCGCTCTCGATGCGGCCCTGACGGAAGGAATCGACGACACCCGCACCGAACTGCGCGACAACGAGTTCCGCGCCTCCCGCACCCTCGCCGGCCTCGCACCGATGTCGGTGGTGCTGCTGACGGTGGCGCTGGTCGGCGTGTGGGTCGGTCTCCGGCCCCGGTTGAAGGAGTACCAGTGAGAGAGCGCGTTCTCGTCGCGGGCCTGTGCGTCGTCGCCGCACTCGCCGGCGGGTGCGCGACCGACCCCCCACCGCGCGCCCCCGGCCTCCAAGGGACGACGACCTCTCTCCCGCTTCCCGAGAACGCGCGGATGCTCGAGTCGTCGGTGGCCACACCGCCCGCCCCCGACTGCGGCGATCCCACCGCCTCGCTTCCCCCGGATCCGAACGCCACCGGACCTGCGATCGATCGGATCCGCACGCGCGGCCGGCTGATCGTCGGCCTCGACACCGGCAGCAACCTCATGAGCTACCGCGACACCGCGACCGGGCGCATCACCGGTTTCGACGTCGACATCGCACGTGAGATCGCCCGCGACCTCCTGGGCGATCCCGACCTCGTCGACTACCGCATCCTGTCGTCGGCCGAGCGCGAGAAGGCGCTGCAGGACTCCACCGTCGACATCGTCGCGAAGACCATGAGCATCACGTGCGCCCGACGCGAGAAGGTCGACTTCTCCACCGAGTACTTCCGAGCCCAGCAGCGCGTGCTCGTCGTCCGGGGATCCGACATCCGCTCCGCCGCCGATCTCGCCGGCCGGCGCGTGTGCATCGTCGAGGGCACCACCTCGCTGCTCCGGATGCGAGAAGTGCAGCCGTCGGCGTCGATCCTCACCGTGCCGTCGTGGGCCGACTGCCTCGTCGTCCTCCAGCAACAGCAGGTCGACGCCGTGAGCACCGACGACACGATCCTCGCCGGACTCGCCTCACAGGACCCATATCTCGAACTCGTCGGCCCCTCCCTGGGATCGGAGCCGTACGGAATCGGAATCCGGCTGGGCAGCGACGAGCTCGTACGCTTCGTCAACGCCACCCTCGAACGGATCCGCTCCGACGGGACGTGGACGGCGCTGTACGACAAGTACCTGCGGGTGCTCGGTCCCACTCCGTCACCCCCGACACCGAACTACCGGAAGTGACGGCCATGTCCGACGAACCCGAACCGGCCGATACCCCGTCGGCCGATTCCGGCCCCGCCACCGAACGGGCAGTGAACTCCGGGCCCGCCACTAGGCGCGCAGCGGATTCCGGACCCGCGACCGAGCCGTCGACCAGCGACTCGGGACCGGCCACCGCGCGGGCGGCCGGGGATGCCGGACCTGCCACCGAACGCGGCCCCGTCCCCGCCACGCGGCCCGACTCCACCCAGCGCTCGTCGATCTGGTCCGGCTCGTCCTCCCAGCGTTCGTCCTCCCAACGTTCGTCGAACCGCCGCATCCGGCCGCGCGGAACCCAGCGTCGCCGCATCGCCGGCCTCGTCGACGTGCCGGTCCCCACCACGAAGGATCCGGTCGACGCCGTCCTCCGCGATCCTCACGTCTCCGAAGGCAAGAGGTTCTGCGCGAAGTGCGGACAACCGGTGGGACGCAGCACCCCGTCGGGGCCGGGTCCCACAGAAGGTGATTGCCCCCAGTGCGGAACACATTTCCAGTTCACTCCGGCCCTGCACCGCGGGGACCTCGTCGCCGGGCAGTACGAGGTGCAGGGTTGTCTCGCCCACGGCGGACTGGGATGGATCTACCTCGCGATCGACCGCAACGTGAGCGACCGCTGGGTAGTGCTGAAGGGCCTGCTGCAGGGTGGCGACGCCGAGGCCCAGGCGGTCGCGGTGGCCGAACGCCAGTTCCTGGCCGAGGTCAGCCATCCGAGCATCGTGCAGATCTACAACTTCGTCGAGCACCCCTCACCCGACGGCACCCCGATGGGATACATCGTCATGGAGTACCTGGGTGGTCACACCCTGCGTACCGTGCTCGACAACTATCCCCCACCGAACCGCATCCCCGTCGAGCAGGCCATCGCATACATGCTCGAAGTGCTACCGGCACTGCAGTATCTGCACGACATCGGACTGGTCTACAACGACCTCAAGCCCGAGAACATCATGGTCACCGACGAGCAGATCGAACTCATCGACCTCGGCGCCGTCTCCGCGATCGAGGGATACGGCTATCTGTACGGGACGCCGGGATACCAAGCACCCGAGATCGTCCGGACCGGGCCGACGGTCGCGAGCGACATCTACACGGTCGGACGCACACTCGCGGTGCTCACCCTCGACATGCCCTCGGACAAAGGCCGTTACCGCGACGGTCTGCCCACCCCCGAGCAGGCTCCCCTGCTCGACGAGTTCGACTCCTTCCACCGCCTGCTCCTGCGGGCCACGAACCCCGATCCGCAGCAGCGCTTCTCGTCCGCCGACGAATTGCACGGACAGCTCACCGGTGTGCTGCGCGAGATCCTGTCGAAGAAACTCGGCACCGAACACCCCGGACTGTCCCGGCTGTTCAGCCCGCCCCGCACGACCTTCGGCACCGACGAGGCACTCGTCCCCACCGACGTGTACGCCGATGGGATCGAGCGCGACCCCAAACTGCGGGGCCAGGATGTCGCGGCGGCACTGCCCGTCCCCCTGCTCGACCCCAACGATCCGAGTGCCGCGCTCCTCGCCGCCGCGGTGCACAGCGAACCGCAGCAGACCCTCGACTCGCTCCGGCACGCGCGCGAGAACGGGGTCGGGCGGGTCGTCGGAGCATCCGACGTGTCGTTCTCCAAGGAGATCACCCTCGCCGAGGTCCGCGCCCATCTCGATCTCGGGCAGGTCGACAGCGCGGTGGAGATCCTCACCCGCCTCGAGCGCGAGTCCGGCGACGACTGGCGCATGGACTGGTACGCCGGCATCGCCGAACTGCTGCAGGACGACTACGAGGCAGCGTTCACCCGGTTCGACAAGGTGCTGCACGCGCTTCCGGGTGAGATCGCCCCGAAGATCGCACTCGGGGCCACCGCCGAACTGACGCTGCAGCATTGGGAGAGCGACGACCCCGACGCGTGGCGACGCTTCTGCGAGCAGTCCTACCGGGTCGTGTGGCGCACCGATCACGCCGTCGTCAGCGCGGCCTTCGGGTTGGCACGCCAGCTCACCGCCCGCGACGAGATCCGCGCCGCCGTGGACGTGCTCGACGAGGTCCCCACGACCTCCCGGCACCACAGTGCCGCGACCATGACCGCCGCGCTGATCCTGTTACGAGGCGGTCGCGTCGAGGAGATCTCCGAGGCGGATCTGCGCGAGGCCGCGCACCGGATCGCGTCGCTGCCTCCCGACGAGGGTCGCGCCCTGCAGATGCGCGCACTGGTCCTCGGGACAGCGCTCGAATGGGTGCGCAGTGGACGGGCATCGAGTCGCGAGTACGACCGCATCCTCGACGTACCGTTCACCGAGAAGGGACTCCGCCTGGGCACCGAGGCGGCGCTGCGGCAATTGGCGCGCAACGCCCCTTCCCGCACACACCGCTACACCCTCGTCGACCTCGCGAACGCGATCCGGCCGCGCAGTTTGACCTGATCAGAAGTCAGCGCCGGGCGAACTGCACGGCCGCGCGGGCGATGGCGAGTTCCTCGTTCGTGGGGATCACGAGCACCTCCACCTGCGACGAGTCGGCCGAGATCCGGCGTTCCCCGTCGTCGTCGGCAGTGTTGCGCGCATCGTCGACGACGATGCCGAGCCGGTCGAGGCCGGAGAGGCTGTCGCGCCGGACGTCGACGTTGTTCTCCCCCACCCCACCGGTGAACACGATCGCGTCGACGCCGCCGAGCTCGAAGGTGTAGGCGCCCACGTACTTCCGGATGCGATGCACGTAGACTTCGTACGCGAGTCGCGCGTCCTCGTCGCCCTCGCCGACGAGCTTCAGCAGAGCCCGGAAGTCGTTGACACCCGACAGCCCCTTCAGGCCCGAATGCCGGTTGAGCAGGTCGTCGATGGCGTCGACCTTCAACCCGGCCGCCCGGTTGAGGTGCATGACGACACCCGGATCGATGTCGCCGCTGCGCGTGCCCATGACGAGACCCTCGAGCGGGGTCAGTCCCATCGAGGTGTCGATCGGGCTCCCACCTGCGACCGCCGACGCCGACGCACCGTTACCCAGATGGAGCACAACCAGATTCAGGTCCGCGATGTCGCGTCCGAGGAACTCCGCGGCACGCCCCGACACGTATTCGTGTGAAGTACCGTGGAATCCGTACCGCCGGATGTCGTGCTTGTGGGCGATGTCGCGGTCGATCGCATAGGTCGCCGCGTGCGGCGGAAGACCGTGGAAGAAGGCGGTGTCGAAGACACCCACATGGGGGATGTCGGGCAGTTCCTCCCGCGCGACCTCCATTCCCACGACGTTCGCCGGATTGTGGAGGGGCGCAAGGATCGACAATTCGTCGACGGCGCGGACCACGTCGTCGTCGATCAGGGTCGGTTCGTAGAAGACCTTGCCGCCGTGCACGAGTCGGTGTCCGACGGCGACGATGCCCACCTCGTGCAGCGGACGGCCCAGCCCTTCGAGCATCTCCAGTACCGCACGCAGTCCGGTCCGGTGGTCGGCGATGGCGTCGTTGCGTTCGTCCGCCCCCGCCGTGTGGTGGAAGACGATCCGGCCCTCCGGTTCCCCGATCCGCTCGATCAGTCCGTGCGCCAGCGACTTTCCGCTCTCCGGTTCGATCAGCTGGAACTTGATCGACGACGATCCGGAGTTGAGGACCAGGACGGTGCCTGCGGTGACCGGGTTCGGGCTGCTCACGCGTCTTCCTCCTGCGCCTGGATCGCGGTGATGGCGATGGTGTTGACGATGTCCTGGATCAGGGCGCCCCGCGAGAGGTCGTTGACCGGCTTGTTCAGGCCTTGCAGGACGGGTCCGACGGCGACGGCACCGGCGCTGCGCTGCACGGCCTTGTAGGTGTTGTTGCCGGTGTTCAGGTCCGGGAAGATGAACACCGTGGCGCGTCCGGCGACGTCGGAGTCGGGCAGCTTCGCGCTCGCGACCGTCGGTTCGATCGCCGCGTCGTACTGGATCGGACCTTCCACCAGCAGGTCGGGTCGCCGCTCCCGCACCAACGTCGTGGCCGAGCGGACCTTGTCGACGTCGGCACCCGAACCGGATTCGCCGGTGGAGTACGACAGCATCGCGACCCTCGGGTCGATGCCGAACCGGGCGGCGGTCGCGGCGGACGAAATCGCGATGTCGGCGAGCTGGTCGGCGGTCGGGTCGGGGACGACGGCGCAGTCGCCGTACGCGAGGACACGGTCGGCGAGGCACATCAGGAAGATGCTCGACACCGTGGAGACGCCCGGTTCGGTCTTGATGATCTCGAGGGCGGGGCGGATCGTGTGGGCGGTGGTGTGGGCCGCGCCCGAAACCATGCCGTCGGCCAGTCCCAGGTGCACCATCATCGTGCCGAAATATGAGATGTCGCGCATGATCTCGCGTGCACGTTCGACGGTCATGCCTTTGTGGGCACGCAGCCGCGCGTACTCCTCCGCGAACCGGTCGGCGTGCTCGGAAGTGCGCGGGTCGAGGATCTGCGCCTGCGACAGGTCCACCCCGAGTTCCGACGCCCGCTGGCGGACGGCTGCCTCGTCGCCGAGGATCGTCAGCTTCGCGATGCCACGCTGGAGCACGCGTCCGGCGGCTCGAAGGATGCGGTCGTCCTCGCCCTCGGGCAACACGATGTGCCGCTGCTGGGCCCGCGCGCGGTCGATGAGCTGGTATTCGAACATCTGCGGGGTGGTCACGGACGGTCGCGGCAGTCGCAACCGGTCGAGCAGAGAACGGGAATCGACGTGTCGTTCCATGAGCGCGAGTGCCGTGTCGATCTTGCGCTGTGCGCCGAGGGCCATGCGGCCTCGGGTGCGGTCGGCAGCCGAGGCGGTGTCGAAGGTGCCGAGTTCGGTGGTGAGTATCGGCAGCGACGGCTTCAAGGCCGTGACAAGCTGCGCGATCATCGGGTGCGGCAGCAGGCCCCCGTTCATGATGATGCCGGCGAGCGTCGGGAATCCTTCGGCGGCATTGGCATTGACCAGCGCGAGGATGACGTCGGAGCGGTCGGCGGGAGCGATGACGACGACGCCGTCGGTGAGCCGCTCGAGAATCCGTTCGGCGGTCATGCCACCGACCATGATCCGCAGCGCTTCCCGCTGCAGCAGGTCGGGGTCACCGCTGTAGAGCTCGCCTCCGATCGCGGTCTGCAGCTCGGCCATCGTCGGCGCGACCAGTGCGGGCACCTCCGGGAGCGTCCACACCGGTTCGGTGCGGTCGCCGAGAGCCCGGGCGATCTCGTCGAGTGCATGGGGGTCGCAGCGGTTCACCACCACCGCGCCGAGATGCGCATGCTGTCCCGCGAGCTCGTTCGCACACACACCGGCGAGCTGGGCGATCTCCGAGGGCGTGCGGCGGGAACCGCGCAGGACGAGCAGTACCGGGGCGTCGAGGTTCGCCGCGATGCGGGCGTTGTACGACAGTTCGCTGGGGTTGGCGATCTCGGTGTAGTCGCTGCCGACGATGACGACGGCGTCGCAGCGGTCCGCCACCGCGTGGTACTTGCCGACGATGTCGCTGAGCGCGGCGTCCGGGTCGTCGTGGACGTCGTCGTAGGTGACGCCGATGCAGTCCTCGTAGGCGAGGTCGACGGTGGTGTGTTCGAGCAACAGTTCGAGGATGTAGTCGATGTCGCTGTCGGAGCGCGCGATGGGACGGAAGACACCGACGCGGGCGGTGGACGCGCACAGCGTCTGCAGCACGCCCAGGGCGACCGTCGACTTCCCGGTGTCCCCTTCCGGAGCTGCGATGTAGATGCTCGAGACGGACCCTGCAGCAGCACTCATGGATTCCACCCTAACTGCAAACTTTGCTCCGTCCCGCGTACCCGCGCGCACGCCCGGCCGGAGGTGTCCGGCCGGGCATGGGAGTCGCGGGATGTCAGGACTGGGTCTGCAGCACGCGCGGGGTGTCGGGCTGCTCGGTGCCGCTCCTACTCAGCGGAGAAGCGGCACCTTGCGGGTCGGACGTCAGGTGAGTGCGCGCAGGCGCGGGGCGAGGTCGCGCTCGAACAACTCCAGGAACCGCTTCTGATCATGACCCGGCGCATGGAACACCAGATGATTCAACCCCGCATCGACATACGCCCTGACCTGCTCGACCGCCTCGTCCGGATCCGACGCCACGATCCACCGCTTGGCGACCTGCTCGATCGGCAACGCATCCGCCGCCGCCTCCATCTCCATCGGATCGTCGATGGAATGCTTCTGCTCCGGCGTGAGCGACAGCGGTGCCCAGAACCGGGTGTTCTCCAACGCCTTGTCCGGATCGGTGTCGTACGAGATCTTGATCTCGATCATCTTGTCGATCTGCGCGACATCCCGCTCCGCCTTCTCCGCCCCCTCCGCCACGGCCGGCAACAGTTTGTCGGTGTAGAGCTCCATGCCCTTGCCGGAGGTGCAGATGAACCCGCCCCCCGCGCGTCCGGCATAGCGGGCCACGACCGGGCCACCGGCGGCGACGTAGACCGGGATGCCACCCTCGGGCACGTCGTAGATCGACGCCCCCTTGGTGGTGTAGTACTCGCCCTCGAAATCGACCCGGTCTCCGCGCCACAACTCGCGCATCAACCGCACCGATTCGCGCAGCCGGGCGAAACGTTCCTTGAACTCCGGCCACTGGCCGGCGTAGCCGGTGGCGATCTCGTTGAGTGCTTCACCGGTGCCGACCCCGAGGAAGATCCGTCCCGGATACAGACACCCCATCGTCGCGAAGGCCTGCGCGATCACCGCCGGGTTGTACCGGAACGTCGGCGTGAGCACACTCGTGCCCAGCTGCAACCTTTCGGTGCGCTCCCCCACAGCGGTCATCCACGCCAACGAGAACGGCGCATGCCCACCGTTGTGCCGCCACGGCTGGAAATGATCCGACACCGTCGCCGAATCCATCCCGTGCGCCTCGGCCAACACACCCAACTCCACCAGCTCGCGCGGGCCGAACTGCTCCGCCGACGCCTTGTATCCCAACTTCAAACCCTGAGCCACAGATTCCTCCGACCGTTCGCGTTCCGATGTCCCCGAGTATGCCCACCGGACGCTCGTCGTCGGTCGAGACCGACGTTGTGTTCGAAATTCACCGAAGAATCGCACACAACACCGGTCTCGACAGGTCACCCGAGGGCACCGGCGCGGTGCAACGCGCGTCGCACCCTTTCGACGAGGACTCGAGGTCGCCGATACAGCAGGTCGGCGCCGACACGCACCACGGTCCAACCGAGCTCCGACAGCAACGCATAGCGGTCGATGTCGATGGTCCGCTGTACTCGGTCGGTCCAGTGCTGCGCACCGTCGTACTCGACGAGGACCCTCCACTGCTTCCAGCCCATGTCCGCACGTGCCACGAACCGCCCACCGTCGTAGATCTCGATCTGCGTCTCCGGCACGGGCAGACCGGACCGGACGATCAGCAGCCGCGTGTGCGTCTCCGGTGGTGACGCGGCACCTCCGTCGACGAGTTCGAGAACCTTCCGTACGGACGCGAGGTGCCGAGCGCCCTTGTTCCGAGCGGCCACCGCTTCGATCTCGTGGACCTTCGTTCCGGTCGCATTGCAGAGCGCGTCCACCATTTCGACGCACCGATCGAGGTCCGCACCGCGCGCGAGGTCGAAGGCCGTTCGGGCCGGTATCGTCACCGTCATTCCGTCGACGACGCAGGATTCGATGTCGTCGACGCTGCGAACGATGATGCCCGGCGTCGAGTGCAGTTTTCCGGGCCGCACGATCTCCGCGGGCAACGACGCGTCGAGCCAACGGGTCCCGTGCACGGCGGCTGCGGACGGTCCGGCCAGTACCCCGGCGCCTCCGGTCCACAACCAGGCGGCCTTCGCGCGTAGCAGCGCGGTCGCTTCGACTCCCGGAGCGACGTACACATTGCGATGAAGCTTCACGAAGTAGTGCCGAAGTTGATACCGCGTCACCGATCCGGCCGCCAGTGCATCGGTGCCGGCGAACGGTTCGTGGAAGTCGACCATGAGCGCGAGCGTGCCCGGTCTCCTGCGTTCCCGGTACCCCGAATCCGCCGTCTGTGGAGAACTTTCGACGTTATCCCCAGACGCGCCGAATCGAGACCGGTGTTGTTGTCGATTTCTCGCGAGTTATCGACAACAACACCGGTCTCGACGAACGTCCTCGTGGCCGTGGGTGACCGAGGTGACGACGAGTTCGTCGGCGTCCGTTACTCGGCGGAGGGTGTCGAGACGCTCCGCCACCGAGCTCGGCGCCCCCACGAACTGGGTGACGATGCGGTCGTCGACGAGGGCTCGCTCCTCGTCGGTCAGCGGCGGGGTGGTCTCCGGGTCCGGGTACGGGATCGCGCCGTGGCCCGAGCGGATGCTGTGCGTCCAATGCCCGTAGGTCGACGCCAACTCGCGTGCGGTGGCGTCGTCGTCGGCGACCACCGCGTCGGCCGAGACCACCACGTAGGGCTTCCTCAGGATCGGCGACGGACGGAACGCCGACCGGTACGCCTCGACCGCTTCGACTGTCGTGCCCGGGTGGACGTGCTCACGGCGACGTCCTGTGGGCGGGAGCCATCGGAATGGGCCTTTCGGGAATGCCGGGTGTGGGAAAGCGAGGGTGCAGACGTGGGTCCCGGCCCGTCCCCCTGCGGACGGGCCGGGACTCACGCGGCGAAGAACGACGGGAGGTTCGGCGAGCGGTTCGGCTCAGCGACGACACCGGTGCGAAGTACCGCTATGACACCGGTGCGAAGTACCGCTATGACACCGGTGCGGAGTACCGCCGTGACACCGCTGCGGAGTACCGCCGTGACACCGCTGCGGAGTACCGCCGTGACACCGCTGCGGAGTACCGCCGTGACACCGCTGCGAAGTACCGCGGCACAGGTCGATGTGCAGGCGGCACCACGAGGCGCGCTCGGTCCAGCGGGTCATGCTCGTTCCTCCATCGATCCCGGCGGTAGCACCCGCACCCGCGTACGGGGGGTTGCTGCGACGTCGTAGAGCCAGGTCTCTCGGTCGCTCTGGATGGTCGCGCCTCAAGCTACGGAGTGCGGCACGCCGCGGAAAGGCTTTCTCTCACTGTGACGGAAATCCGTTCCTCGTCGAGACCGATGTCGATGTCGACGCGGTGCCCCGGCATCGACGACAAGGCCGGTTTCGGTACGCCGTAGACTCGCCTCGGTGACCCCGCTCGAACTCTTCCTCGTCGCATTGGCCGGACTGGGCGCCGGAGCGATCAACTCCCTCGTCGGATCCGGCACTCTCATCACCTTCCCGACGCTCGTCGCGTTCGGTGTGCCCCCGGTGACCGCGACGATGTCCAACGCGATCGGCCTGGTCGCTGGAGGTGTGTCAGGCACCTGGGGGTATCGGCGCGAGCTGCGCGGGCAATGGGAGCGGCTGCGATGGCAGATCCCGGCGTCGTTCTGCGGGGCACTGGTAGGAGCGTGGCTCCTGCTCCACCTGCCTGAGACCGTCTTCGAGACGGTCGTACCCATCCTGCTCCTCCTGGCCCTTACCCTCGTCGTGTTCCAGCCGAAGATCCAGGCGTGGGTGGCCCGCAGAACCGGCGACGACGCCGACGGCCACCTCGGACCGGTGCGGATGACACTGCTCGTCGTCGGCACTTTCGCCGTCGGCATCTACGGCGGCTATTTCACGGCGGCGCAGGGCATTCTGCTCATGGGTTTGTTCGGAGCGTTGCTGCACGACCACATCCAGCGACAGAACGCGGTGAAGAATCTGCTGTCGCTGGTGGTGAACGTCGTGGCCGCGTGCGCGTACATCCTGGTGGCGTTCGACCGGATCGACTGGACCGTGGCCGCACTGATCGCGGTGGGTTCTTTGATCGGTGGCTATCTCGGTTCCCACTACGGCCGGCGCCTGTCGCCGGTCGCGCTGCGGGCGGTGATCGTCGTGGTGGGGCTGATCGGGCTTTACCGACTGCTCGCCTGACGCACCACTTTCCGGAATTCGCCTCTGCCGGGGTTGTCCGCAGCGTTACGAGAAGAACAGGTATCAATTCGATTTCAGAGAAATGGGAATCCCCGCCACCACGAGAGTTGCCGACTCACTGGCCTCGGCGACCCGCGCATTGAGCCGACCCAGCATGTCGCGGAACAACCGCCCCGACGCACTCGCCGGCACCACACCACTGCCCACCTCGTTGCTGACCGCGACCACGGGGACCCGGGCCTGCCGCCACGCATCGAGGAGATCGTCGATGTCGGCGTCGACGGCAGCGGAATTCTCTGTGTTCCACACGTCGTGGAGGTCGAGTCGTGCCGTGAGCCAGGTTCCGAGACAGTCGACGAGCAGGGGTTCGTCCGCGTCCCGCAGTACCTTCGCCACGTCCGGGGTCTCGATCGTCGACCACGATTTCGGTCGTCTCTCCCGATGCAGTGCAACACGTTCCGCCCACTCCGCGTCACCCTCTCGTGTCCCGCCGGTGGCGACGTAGGTGACGGACGGGCAGGACGCGAGTAGTTCCTCGGCGTGCCGCGACTTGCCCGACCGCACTCCCCCGAGAACCAGCGTCCGATGCGGCACGACCGGAGTCCCTTCACCCACGTGGACCACCTCACCGTCACGACCGGGACGAGCATCCACCTGCTGCAGACGATTCCGCAGTTCGTCGATGGGCGGATTGTGGTGACCCAGATGCACTGCGACCACCTCGGTGTTCTCGGTGACGGCACCGACACCGCGCAGACCATCCACCATCGCGCCGAACTCGGGCAGGCCGAGGTGACCCTCGGACAATTCGGAACGGTCGCCGAAGGTTTCCTCGAGGAATACCGCGTCGAACCGGGCGTCGCGCACGGCCTCGAACCACTCGGCGAGCCACATCCCGGTGTCGCACGCCCACAGCAACCGCGACCCGCCGGGGCCCGACAGGTCGTACAGCACCGCGTCGCCGTCGCGGAAGACCTTGTGCCGTGCGGGAAGAACGCGCACCGAGTAGTCGCCGACGGTGAGCGAGTCCCCCGGCTCGACCGGCACGAAACGCACCGGCGCGTCGGGAGCCACCCAGGGTCTACAGGTGTCGAGCGCGTCGGCGGGACCTATCACATCGAGTTCGACGCCGGCGGCCACCCACGACCGGAACAACAATGCCTGCGGGCCCAGATGGTCTGCATGGGCGTGGGTCAGGAGGATATGCCGCACCTGCGCCAGCGACCTGCCGTGCCGCACGGCCGCGCGGGGCGCCTCCGGACCGCAGTCGAGCATCAGCACATCGTCGACGAGTGCCGCGGTCTGCCCGCGGATCTCGCCGCGACGGGCGGCATCCGCGCAGGATGCACACGTGCAGAACGGGTTCGGCCACCCGTCCGCCGCGCCGGTTCCCAGGAGCACGACCTCCATCAGTGGTCCTTCGTGCTGTCGCGGAGCGGGAGGACGGCGCGACCCGCCGGGCGGTCGAGGATCTCGACGCGGGCGCCGTAGACCTGCGCGATGCGTTCGGCGGTGAGGACGTCGTCGGGCGCTCCGTCGGCGACGACGTGCCCGCGATCGAGCAGTACGAGCCGTTCCCCGTATTGGGCGGCGGAGGTCAGGTCGTGCATCGCGGCGATGACGGTGAGGTCGCCTTCGGTGCGCATCGAATCGACGAGTTCGAGTACCTGCTGCTGGTGTCCGATGTCGAGTGCGCTGGTGGGTTCGTCGAGGAGCAGCACCCGGGGTTGCTGGGCGAGAGCGCGTGCGAGCACGACGCGCTGCAGCTCACCGCCGGACAGTTCGGTCGCGAGTCGCGGTGCGAACGCTTCGAGCTCGAGCCGTTCTACGATCCGGTCCACCACCTCGCGGTCGTGCGCGGTCTCGGATCCGAAGCGCGGGATGTGCGGGGTGCGGCCGAGATGGATCAGTTCCCTGACGGTGACACCTTCCGGCACCACGGGGCGTTGCGGCATCAGCGCGACCGCGCGTGCCATGTCCCGACGTCCGGCGCGCCCCGGCACGATGTCGGCGACCTGCAGGTGACCGGTGGCCGGCACGAGACCGGCGAGGACGTGCAGCAGGGTGGTCTTGCCCGACCCGTTGGGCCCGACCAGCGATAGCCAGGAGCCGGCGGTGACGTTCAGGTCGATCCCGTGCAGCACCTCGACGCCACCGCGTTCGGCGCTGAGCTGCCGGCACGACACCGTCATGGTCGGGGTGGTGAGAACATCGCTCTTCATCGGACACCTCGGCTCCGTCTGAGCACGACGAGGAAGAAGGGCGCCCCGATCGCCGCGGTGACGACACCGATCGGCAGTTCGGCGGGCGACATGACGGTGCGGGCCAGGACGTCCGCGAGGACGAGGAAGGACGCACCCACCAGCAGCGACAGCGGCAGCAGGAGACGGTGGCCGGGTCCGGCGAGCAGCCGGACCGCGTGGGGGACGACGATGCCGACGAACCCGATGAGACCGCTCGCCGAGACGACGGCCGCGGTTCCGAGGGTCGCGACGCAGACGAGCAGCAGCCGCACGCGCGCCGGGTTGATCCCGAGGCTCGCGGCTTCGACGTCGCCGACCGCCATGACATCGAGTGTGCGCCGATGCAGCGCGATGATCGCGACGGTGACCACGACGTACGGCAGGACCACGACGACGTCGGACCAACCGTCGGTGGACAGGCGGCCGAGCATCCACGAGTACACCTGCCGCAGGGTGTCGTCGTGCAGCTGCATGAAGAACGTCTGGATCGCGTTGGCGAAGGCCGCGACGGCGACACCGGCGAGGATGATGACGACTTCCGAGCGGCTGCCGCCGACGGTGCGGCCGAGCGAATACGTCGCGCCGACGGCGAGCAGGCCCCCGGCGAAGGCCGCGATCGGGACACCGGCGAACCCGGCCGCGCCGCCCACGACGATGGCGAGGGTGGCACCGAGACCGGCGCCGCTGGAGACCCCGAGCAGATAGGGATCGGCGAGCGGATTGCGGAAGACCCCTTGGTAGGCCGCACCGGCGATGGCCAGCATCGCACCGACCAGCACCCCGAGCACGACGCGCGGCATCCGGATGTTCCACAGGATCGCCTGCTGACGCGTGCTCAACCCGGAGTCGGCGTCGACGAGCGGCAGGCGGTCGGCGATGTCGAGCAGCACCCCGCCCGTGGTGAGACCGGCGGGCCCGACGAGGATCCCGACCAGCATCGCGGCGAACAGGGCGAGCACGGCGCCGGTCAGCACGAGCACGTTGCGCGGCAGTACCCGCGCACCACCGGGTGGCAGTGCGCGGGTGTTGCCTCGCGACACGGAGATCAAGGCGTGGGCTGGACCGCGGGGATGGTGCCGACGATCCGGGCGACCTCACGCATCAGGTCCACGACGCGCGGCCCCCAGCGACTGGCGATGTCCTCGTCGAGGACGTAGACCTGGCCGTCCCGGACAGCGGTGAGCTCGCCCCATCCGGCACGTTCCGCGACGACCTCGGGCGTGACGCCGCAGCACTGGCCGTCGGCCAGGAAGATCACGTCGGGGTTCTGTTCGAGGACGTACTCGGCGGACAGCTGCGGGTAGCCGTCGCCGCCGGTCGCGATCGAGGTCAGCCCCAGCATCGAGTAGATCTCGCCGATGTAGGTGTCGTCGGTGACGGTGTAGAAGGTGTTGTCGAGCTCGTGGTAGTAGGTCAGCGGGGTCTCACGCTCCGGGAGGCCCACGAGAATCTCGTCGATGTCCGTCTTCATCTGCGCCACGAGTTCGGCGGCGTCGCCGACGTGTCCGGTGACGGCTCCCAGCTGCTCGATCTGGGCGTAGGTGTCGTCCAGGTTCTCGGCCGCGGGAAGGACCAGCGTCTCGACACCGGCCTGCTCGAGCCCGGCGACGAGATCGGCGGTATCGGCGTTGGCGACGACCAGGTCGGGTTCGTAGCCGAGGATCGCCTCGACGTTGGGGGTGTACCCCGACAGATCGGTGACGGGCGCGTCGGCCGGATAATCGGATCGGTCGTCGACCGCGACCACCTGGTCGCCGGCACCGACGGCGTAGAGCATCTCCGTGCTGGTGGGGCTCAGCGACACGATGGCCTGCGGGACGTCCGCGGAGGTGGTGTCGGTGTCACCGGACGGTGACGAATCGTCGCTGCTCGAGCACCCTACGGCGAGGAGCGCGAAAGCGGTCAGTCCCGCGGCGAGCAGCCGTCGGTGGTTGTCGAGTGGCACAGCCATCCTCCGTTGTTCGGAGGACGAAAACAGCACGGCTGCAACAGGCGGTTGCGGCACGCCACCGTCCTTCGTCCGAGGACCAGTACGTACGGACCCTCCGCGCCGGCCGACCTGGCTCACCCTGTACCGGGACTTACAGTTGCGGGACAGCGCCGGAATCTCACCGGCTTCACCGAAAACGCAGCGGGTGCCCTACCGGATCGGCAGGACACCCGCAGCGTAGCTCACGGCGTCCCAGGTCAGGACAGCGCCTGCTGGAGATCCTCGAGCAGATCCTCGGGATCCTCGAGGCCCACGGACAGTCGCACCACGCCGTCGGACAAACCGATCGCGGCCCGGCCCTCCGGTCCCATCGCCCGGTGGGTGGTGGTCGCCGGGTGGGTGATGAGCGACTTGGAGTCGCCGAGATTGTTCGAGATGTCGACGATGCGCAGCTTGTTCAGCAGCTCGAAGGCACGCTTCTTGCCCTCGCCCTCGGGGGCGTCGAGCTCCAACGTGATGATCGTGCCACCGCCACTCATCTGCGACTTCGCGAGTTCGTACTGCGGGTGCGACTCGAGATACGGGTACTTGACCCAGCGCACCGCATCCTGCGATTCGAGGAACTGCGCGATGCGCAGCGCCGAATCGACCGAGGCGCGCAACCGCACCGGCATGGTCTCGAGACCCTTGAGCAGCGTCCACGCGTTGAACGGGCTCAGCGACGGCCCGGTGTGGCGGATGAGCTTCTGCACCGGCCCGTCGATGTAGTCGGCGGGTCCGAGGATCGCTCCGCCGAGCACGCGGCCCTGACCGTCGATGTGTTTGGTGCCGGAGTAGACGACGATGTCGGCACCGAGATCGAGGCTGCGCTGCAGCAGCGGGGTGGCGAAGACGTTGTCCAGCACCACCTTCGCGCCCGCCGCATGCGCCATCTCGGAGACGCGACGCACGTCGACGAGGGTCTGCATGGGGTTCGAGGGGGTCTCGAAGAAGACCGCGGTGGTGGGCACCGACAGTGCCTTCTCCCACTGGTCGAGATCCTCGCCGTCGACGAACACCGTCTCCACGCCCCAGCGGGGCAGAATCTCGTTGCACACGACGAAGCACGAACCGAAGAGGCTGCGTGCCGCGACGAGACGGTCGCCCTTGCCGAGCAACGCGGCGAGCGCGGTGAACACCGCGGACATGCCGGACGCGGTGGCGTACGCCCCCTCGGCACCGTCGAGCAGGCGCAGGCGCTCCTCGAACATCTTCACCGTGGGGTTGCCGTAGCGGGAGTAGACGAAATGGTCGACGTCGCCGGTGAAAGCGGCCTCGGCGGCCTCGGCCGACTCGTAGACGAACCCGGAGTTGAGGTAAAGGGCCTCGGAGGTCTCCTCGAAACCGGATCGGAGGGTGCCGCCGCGCACGCCGAGCGTGGCGGGGCGAACGGTGGCGGGCAGCGCCTTGTCGAACGCGCCGCCCTGGGGGATGGAACTCACGACTGCCTCCACGGCAGGCCCGCGGCCCGCCAGCCCTCGGCACCGCGATGGCTTTCGCCGTCGAGAGCGCCTTCGAATCCTTCGAGAACGTTGTAGGCGGGGGTCAGGCCCGCAGCGGTGGCGGCCGTGGCCGCTCCGATGGAGCGCTGCCCCGAGCGACACAGGAAGATCACCGGTCCGCTGCCGATACCCGCTGCCCTCAGATCCTCGACGAAGTTCGGGTTGGGGGCGCCGTCGGGGTAACGAACCCACTCGACGAACACGGTCCGGCGACCGAGCGACGAGGTCTCGGGGACCCCGACGTATTTCCACTCGGCTTCGGTACGCACATCGACGAGCACGGCATCCGGATCACCTTGCAGCAGGTCCCATGCCTGCTGCGGCGTCATATCACCTGCGTAGCTCACCGGGACATATTTTCACAGGTCGGACTGTGACGTACACGCGGGCACCGCTTCGTATACGCACGGCGACACGTCAGAACCGGCAGATCCGCCACACGTCGTCGATGCGGACGACCTGCCACGTCTCGGTCTGCGTCTCCCCGTCGAGGCCGGTCCGGACGTCGACGGTGGCCCGATCGCCGTCCACGGCGATGTTCTGCGTGGCCTGCAGCTCCACGCGTCCCTCGACGTCCGCGAGCGGTGCTTCCTCGGCGGGCAGATCGCTGCACCGCAGCCGGTCGAGGATCGGTCCGTCGTTCTCGTTGTGCGCGGAGACGTAGTCGGTGACGGCGCGGCGCACCATCTCGTCCTCGGTGAGGTCGTCGCCCGCCGGGGAGAAGAGCTGGGCGCCGAAGACGACGAGGACGAGCACCACCAGGACCGCGAGGGCTCCGAGGAAAGGCCCTATGCTGCTACTGGTGGGACCGTCGGGATCCGGGCCGGGATCGGGTTCGGGTTCGGGGGCTCCGCGCTTGGCCATGCGCCCGATCCTAGTGGGCGCGAGGTCGCAGCCCGTCACGACCGCATTTGCCCTAAAAACCCTCTCGAGGTAGGAATTGTCGCATGGCCACCACGCAGCTCGTTCGACGCCTCGCCGTCGACCTGTGTCGTATGGGTGCCCACATGTGTTGTCGCTGAAGCGATTCGCTCGACGGCTCGATTCATCCTCCTTCGCCGTCATCCCCGCGCGACCTGCGCCGAGCCCACTGAGGGCAGCCTTAATTTAAGCTGGATATGTCCGTCCGCACACCGAAGAGGTAGTTGATCCCCTGATGACCGATCAGACTCGTCCCCTTCGCGTCGCGATCGTGGGTGCCGGCCCTGCCGGTATCTACGCCGCCGACGCACTCATGAAGTCCGACACTGCGCAGGATCCCGGGGTCAGCATCGACCTGTTCGAGCGCATGCCGGCGCCGTTCGGTCTGATCCGCTACGGTGTCGCGCCCGACCACCCGCGTATCAAGGGCATCATCACCGCCCTGCACAAGGTGCTCGACAAGCCGCAGATCCGCCTGCTCGGCAATCTCGACTACGGCAGCGACTTCAACCTCGACGACCTGCAGCGTTTCTACGATGCGGTGATCTTCTCGACCGGCGCGAACGCGGACCGCGCGCTGAACATCCCCGGCATCGATCTCGACGGCAGCTACGGCGCCGCCGACTTCGTGTCCTGGTACGACGGTCACCCCGACGTGCCGCGCACCTGGCCGCTCGAGGCGGAGAAGGTCGCCGTCCTCGGTGTCGGCAACGTCGCGCTCGACGTCGCCCGCGTGCTCGCCAAGACCGGCGACGAGCTGCTGCCGACGGAGATTCCGCCGAACGTCTACGAGGGTCTGAAGAACAACAAGGCCGTCGAGGTGCACGTCTTCGGTCGCCGTGGTCCGGCGCAGGCCAAGTTCACGCCGCTCGAGCTGCGCGAACTCGACCACTCCCCGACCATCGAGGTCATCGTCGACCCCGAGGACATCGACTACGACGAAGGCTCCGAGCAGGCACGTCGCAACTCCAAGCAGGTCGACATGGTCGCCAACACCCTGCAGGACTGGGCGATCCGCGATGTGGGCAACCGCCCGCACAAGCTGTTCCTGCACTTCTTCGAGTCCCCGCACGAGATCCTCGGCGAGGACGGCAAGGTCGTCGGTCTGCGCACCGAGCGCACCGAGCTCGACGGCACCGGCAACGTGCGCGGCACCGGCAAGTTCAACGACTGGGAGGTCCAGGCCGTCTACCGCGCGGTCGGCTACCTGTCGCAGAACATCGCCAAGCTGCCCTTCGACGAGCAGGCCGGCACCGTGCCGAACGAGGCCGGACGTGTGCTCGCCGACGAAAGCGCCGAGGGTCCCGACCGGTTCATGCCGCACACCTACGTCACCGGCTGGATCAAGCGCGGCCCCGTCGGCCTGATCGGCCACACCAAGGGCGACGCGAACGAGACCGTCGCGAACCTGCTCGAGGACCGGGCCGCCGGCCGTCTGAACACCCCCGAGGATCCGTCCGAGGACGCGATCGTGAAGTTCCTCGAGGACAAGCAGCTGCCGTACACCACCTGGCAGGGCTGGTACCGCCTCGATGCGCACGAGCGCAGCCTCGGTGAGGCCGAGGGCCGCGAGCGCGTGAAGGTCGTCGAGCGCGAGGACATGTTCCGCGCGAGCGAGCCGCACAAGGCGTGACAGCAGCCTGAACTGCACGAACGACGAGGGACCCATCCGCGCGGATGGGTCCCTCCTCGCTTTCGGGTCTGCTCGGCTTTCCGGGTGCGCTCAGGTGAACAGGACGGCGCCCAGCCACACCGACGCCGCGACGAGTCCGCCGAACAGTTCGACGAGGATCGACAACGCGACCGCCTTGGTCGCCGCGACCGTCGAGACCCACGCGTCGCGGTGGGTGCGATGCCGCTGCACCTCCGACAGGTACATGCCGAGCAGGAAGCCCAGGAACAGCCCGACGACGGGGACGACGAAGAACCCGACGATGCCGAGCAGACCGGCGAGGATCAACGAGCGGTTCGGCACCCCGGCCTGCTGCAGTCGCTTGCCGGGCCAGGTGTACTTCACGATGCCGGTGACCAGCAGCGCCACCGCCGCGACGCCCAGCACGATCCATGCGGTGGTGCCTCCCGTGAGGAACGCCCATACGGCGATCGCGCCGAAGATCAGCAGGACGCCGGGCAGGACCGGCAGCACGATCCCGAGCAGGCCGACGAGGATCGCCAGCCCGACGAGCAGTTCGCCGCCGGCACTCACGGCGCCACCGAGCGGGTCGAGCGGGCGGAAGACAGCGGAGTACCGGGACGCGGTGGCAGCATGGTGGGACTATATGTGCCACCGGTCCACGCCCCCGGGAGGACGCGATGAGCAGTACCAGGCCTCACAGCAGCCCGAAGAGTGCATCGGACGCCGCAGCCGCCGCGGTGCGCGGCGACGTCCGGTACTTCACGACGCCCGGTGTCGATCCCGCCGAGGCGGTGGAGTGGCAGCGCCGCGACGCGCGGATCGTCCACCACGGCACCGGTCGTGTCGTCTTCGAGCAAACCGATGTGGAGTTTCCTGCCTTCTGGTCGCAGAACGCCACCGACATCGTCACGCAGAAGTACTTCCGCGGGCAGCTCGGACACCCGGATCGTGAGCACTCGTTGCGCGACGTGATCGCGCGCATCGTCGACACGATCACGGCGTGGGGGCACACCGACGGTCATCTCGACGATCCGGAGGCGTTCGCCGCCGAGCTGACCTATCTGCTGATCCACCAGCGGGCCTCGTTCAACAGTCCCGTCTGGTTCAACATCGGGGTGCCGAACACTCCGCAGCAGGCCAGCGCGTGTTTCATTCTGTCGGTCGACGACAGCATCGACTCGATCCTCGAGTGGTACCGGCAGGAAGCGGTGATCTTCAAGGGCGGGTCGGGCGCCGGGGTGAACCTCTCCCGGATCCGCTCGTCGGCCGAACCGCTGACCGGTGGCGGAAGCGCATCGGGGCCGGTCAGCTTCATGCGCGGCGCCGACGCCTCCGCCGGCACCATCAAGTCCGGCGGCAAGACCCGGCGGGCCGCGAAGATGGTGATCCTCGACGTCGACCATCCCGACATCGAGGAGTTCGTCGACTGCAAGGCGATCGAGGAACGCAAGGCGCGGGTGCTCGCCGAGGCCGGTTTCGACATGGGTCTCGACGGCACCGACATCCATTCGGTGCAGTACCAGAACGCGAACAACTCGGTGCGCGTGACCGACGAGTTCATGCACGCGGTGGTGGCCGACGCCGAGTGGCCGCTGCGTACCGTGACGACCGGCGAGACGGTCCGGACTGTCCGCGCGCGAGAGTTGTTGCAGCGCACCGCCGCCGCCACCTGGGAGTGCGCCGACCCGGGCATCCAGTACGACACGACGATCAATGCCTGGCACACCGCCTCCGCGACCGGCCGGATCAACGCGTCGAATCCCTGCTCGGAGTACATGCATCTCGACGATTCGGCCTGCAACCTCGCGAGCCTGAATCTGCTGACCTTCCTGCGCGAGGACGGCACCTTCGACGTCGACGGTTTCCGTCACTCCGTGGCGGTGATGCTCACCGCGCAGGAAATCCTCGTCGGCCGCGCCGACTACCCCACCGAGCGGATCGGTGAGACGTCGCGGCGGTTCCGGCAGCTCGGGCTCGGTTACGCCAACCTCGGTGCGCTGCTCATGGCTTCGGGCCTGCCCTACGACAGCGAGGCCGGACGCGCGACGGCTGCGGCGATCACCGCCCTGATGACCGGTCACGCCTACGCCGTGTCGGCGGACATGGCGAGGCGCCTCGGACCGTTCGACGGTTTCGACGAGAACCGCGCGCCGATGCTCGACGTGCTGGGTAAGCATCGTGGCGCACTCGATGACATCGACGCCGATCTCGCACCGGCCGACGTGCTCGATGCGGCACGACAGGCGTGGGACCGCGCCGTGGCCGACGGCTCTGCCCACGGTGTGCGCAACAGCCAGGTCAGCGTGCTCGCACCGACCGGCACGATCGGGCTCGCGATGGATTGCGACACCACCGGGATCGAACCGGATCTGGCGTTGGTGAAGACCAAGAAGCTCGTCGGCGGCGGCAGCCTCACGATCGTCAATCGCAGTGTGCCGCGCGCACTGTCGCGTCTGGGTTACAGCCCGTCGGAGGTCGCCGATATCGTGGCGCACCTCGATCTGCATCACGATCTCGCCGGTGCGCCGCACGTGCGCGACGAGCACGCACCGGTGTTCGCGACGTCCATGGGCGACAACGTCATCTCGCCGCGCGGCCACGTCGCGATGATGGCCGCGGTGCAGCCCTTCCTGTCGGGTGCGATCTCCAAGACGGTGAACCTGCCCGAGTCCGCGACCGTCGACGACATCGCCGACATGTATGTCGACGCGTGGCGCCTGGGCGTGAAGGCCCTTGCGATCTACCGTGACAACTGCAAACTGGGACAACCGTTGTCGACGGCGTCGCGCCCTGCTGTCGCAGAAGCGGCTCCGTCCACGGCGCCTCGCCGCGAGCGGCTCCCGCGCACCCGCACTTCTCGGACGTTCGAGTTCCGGGTGGCGGACTGCAAGGGCTTCGTCACGATCGGTGAGTACGACGACGGGCGTCCCGGCGAGATGTTCCTGCGCGTGTCCAAACAGGGCTCGACGCTCGCCGGCATCATGGACGCCTTCTCGATGTCGGTCAGTTACGGTCTGCAGTACGGGGTCCCGTTGCGCACCTTCGTCCGGGCCTTCACGAGTACGCGTTTCGAGCCGGCCGGGATCACCGACGATCCGGATCTGCGGATCGCCACGTCGATCCTCGACTACATCTTCCGGCGACTGGCGATCGACTATCTCGAACCCGACGAGCGCGCCGAACTGGGCATCCTCACCGGCGCCGAGCGTTCGGTGCCCGACACCCCCACG
Organism: Rhodococcus sp. 2G; assembly: GCF_001886355.1. NCBI lineage: Bacteria > Bacillati > Actinomycetota > Actinomycetes > Mycobacteriales > Nocardiaceae > Rhodococcus > Rhodococcus sp. 2G. Next base: position 3,293,345 of record NZ_CP018063.1, read on the forward strand.
CTCACTCCGTACACGAGCACGCCGCCGGTGCGTGAGCCCGATCCGCCGGCGACCGCGCCGCGGGGCACGCACAGCACGAGCAGCGCGAGCACGTCCTTCCCGGGTGGTCTCGCTGCTCCGTCACCGTCGAATCCGGACGCGCCGTACTGCATGCAGTGCGGAGTGAAGATGCAACGGGCCGGGTCGTGCCACGCCTGCCCGTCCTGTGGGAACACCAGCGGCTGCAGTTGAGGTGATGCGTCCATACTGGCGGGATGGTCCTGGGAGTCGACACCGAACTGACACTGACGGCCGCGGGTGCGGTCTTCCTCCTTGCGCTCGCTCTCGGCGTGTGGAAGTACCGGCAGATGGCGACGTCCGACGACCACCTCGCGCACCCGTACGTCGACATCGCCCACCGATCGGCCCTGATGTATTCCTTCGCGACGCTGCTGGTCGCGGTGTTCGTCGAGCTCAGCGCGTGGCCCACCGCAGTGAACCTCGCCGCGGCCGCGGTGATCGTGGTGTTCTTCGTCGGCGCGATCGCGAGCTATGTCGTGCACGGTGCGCTGCGCGACACCACGAATCAGTTCGCGCATCCGGTGCGCGGGACGGGTCCGGCGATGGCCGCGCTGATCGTCGGTGAGATGGGTGGCTTCGCGGTACTGTTCGCCGGCTTCCTGTGGGGTGCCTTCGCAAGCTGAGGCCGCGTCAGGTGCGGTGTTCGAGCAACGACAGGACGTTGCCGTGCGGGTCGCGGAACCATGCGACTCGCATACCGTCGGGTGCCGTCCACGCGTCGTGGTCGTCCTGATCCATGCCGTTGTACCGGATGAACTCCACGCCGTGCTCGCGCAGTCGTTCGACGGTGCCGTCCAGATCGGATACCCGCCAGCCCAGCACGGTGTAGCCGGTCTCCTCGCGCGACTGCACGAGGGTCACCCGGACCGGTGCGCCGCCGCCTCCGTCGAGGACGAGCGCGAAGGGGTCGCGGGAGAGCTTCCGGAAGCGCAGGGTGTCGACGTAGAACATCTCCGAGACGTCGAGGTCGGTGCTCGGGACGAAGCTCACGAGTTGGCCGGTGATCGTCATACGTCCACTGTGCTCCGGAGCGCCCGAGTGCGACAGCGGATTCGGCGGATTCACGCCCCCACCTCGGCGATCCGGCGACTAGGCTCTCGATCATGAGTACTTCGGAGATCGCTACGGTCCTGGCCTGGCACGACGCTGTGAACAGCAACGACATCGACACGCTCGTGCAGTTGTCGAGCGACGACATCGTGCTCCCCACCCCCGACGACGATCCCGACCAAGGACTCGACGAACTGCGCGAGTGGGCGACGACGGCAGGGGTCACGCTGCAGCCGGGCCGCCTGTTCGTCCACCACGGAATCGTGGTGGTCGAGGAGACGGTGACCTGGGCGTCCGATCCGGGTCCTCGCGACGAGGCGATCGCCTTCCGGGTGGTCGACGACCAGGTGGTCACCGTCGTCCGCCACGCCGATCTCGGCGAGGCCTTCGAGGCGACCGGACTGAGCGAGGCCGACCTCTACGAGGAGTGATCCACTCCCGACGACCGGAACCCCAGCAACCGGAGCCATATTCTGAACGCTCGCTAAGGTACTCTCCGTTGCGACAGTCCCTACACATCGGAGCGAGGTTCGTCGAGTGTCCGCTGAAGCTGTTGAGAAGAAGGGTCCGCTCGCGGGTGTCCGCGTCGTCGAGTTCAAGGGTCTCGGTCCCGGCCCGCACGCCGCGACCCTGCTCGCCGATCTCGGCGCCGATGTCGTCATCGTGCAGCGCCCCGGCGAGATCCCGCCGGAGGGACAGCGCGATCCGATTCAGCGCAACCGTCGCATCGTCGAGGCCAACCTCAAGGATCCCGCCGACATCGAGAAGGTCCTGACCCTGCTCGAGCGCGCCGACGTCCTCATCGAGGGCTTCCGTCCCGGCGTCACCGAACGACTCGGCCTCGGACCGGACGTGGTCCTCGAGCGCAACCCGCGCATCGTCTACGGCCGCATGACCGGCTGGGGCCAGGAGGGCCCGCTCGCCAACGCCGCCGGCCACGACATCAACTACATCTCCCTCACCGGCGTCCTGCACGCCATCGGCCGCCAGGGCGAGCGTCCGGTGCCGCCGCTGAACATGGTCGGCGACTTCGGTGGCGGTTCGATGTTCCTCGTCTTCGGCATCCTGTCCGCCCTCGTCGAGCGTCAGACCTCCGGCAAGGGCCAGGTCGTGGACGCGGCGATGGTCGACGGCGCCCTCGCTCTCTCGCACATGATGTGGGCGTTCCGCGGTCGCGGCGCGTGGTCGGACGAGCGCGGCGTCAACATGCTCGACACCGGCGCCCCGTTCTACGAGGTCTACGAGACCAAGGACGGCAAGTACATGGCCGTCGGTTCCATCGAGCCGCAGTTCTACGCGCTGCTGCTGCAGGGCCTCGAGCTCGATCCGGCCGACCTGCCGCACCAGCTCGACACTTCCCGCTGGGCGGAGATGAAGAAGATCTTCACCGACAAATTCCTGTCGAAGACCCGCGACGAGTGGACCGAGATCTTCCTCGGTACCGATGCCTGCGTCTCCCCGGTCCTCACCTGGGCCGAGGCGGAGAAGAACGAGCATCTCGTCGCACGCGGGTCGCTGATCGAGATCGACGGCGTCGTGCAGCACGCACCGGCGCCGCGCTTCTCCCGCACCCCCGCCGGCGAGCCGGTCGGTCCGGCGGCCGAGGCCACCGACATCGACACCCTCTGGGTCTGATCCGGCAGCCCGAGCCCGCCGACGCTCCGACGATCGTCCTGGCGCACAGGATCAGACGACGAGCCGCGCCTCGTCGGGTGTGCGCCCGGAGGCGACCTGCTCGTAGGCGGCGGCCATCGCCTCGACGGCGTCGTCGAGGACCTCGACATCCTGCGTGTACGGCAGGCGCACGAAATGTTCGAACGCGCCCTGCACACCGAAGCGCGGACCGGCGGAGAGCAGCACACCGTGGGACGGCGCGGCGGCAGCCAGCGAGGTCGACACCGGCTCGGGCATCCGTGCCCACAACGACATCCCGCCCTGGCCCGGCGTGTACTCCCAGTCGGGCAATCGCCGGTCCAAGGCTGCGCACAGCGCACGGCGTCGTTCCCTCAACGCGGCGCGGCGACGTTCGAGCAGTTCGTCGACTTCGGAGAGCAGATGCGCGGCCGCGAGCTGTTCCATGACAGGCGTGCCCAGGTCGACCGCGGTCCGTGCCCCGGCCAGCCGGACGATCGTGTCGCGGTCGGCGCGGATCCATCCCACCCGCAGGCCACCCCACAGCGACTTCGCCGTCGAACCCACCGTCACCACCGACGCGCCGGCAGGCATGGCTGCGACGGGAGGCGGCGGCGGGGCGTCGAGCCAGAGATCGACCATCGACTCGTCGACGACGAGCGTGGTCCGCGTATCGCGCATGATGCGGGCCAGTTCGGCGCGGCCGTCCTCGTCGAGGCACAGGCCAGTGGGGTTGTGGAAGTCGGGGACGAGGAAGGCGGTGCGCGCCGCGGTCTGCCGGACGGCACTGGCGACACCGTCGAGATCCCAGCCGCCGTGCGGGCCGTTCTCCGGGCGCACCGGAACCGGCACCGGGCGCGCGCCGTAGCGGCGGATCGCTTCGAGCGCATTGGGATAGGTGGGGTGGTCGACGACCACCCGGTCGCCGGGGTCGTCGAGCACACCGAGCAGCAGGCGCATCGCGTGCTGCGCCCCGGAGGTGACCATGATCTGGTCGGGCGAGGTGGGCAGTCCACGCTCGCGGTAGCGGCGCGCGATGACCTCGCGCAGCACCGACACCCCTATCGGTTCCATGCCGTGCGAGTCCAGATAGGTCGACATCGACCGCAGCGCCGCGGCATACGCCGCTTCGATCTCCGCTGCCGGCGCGGGCAGCGAGGCGTTGCTCAGATCGATCGCCGGGCCGATCGGCATCCGGGACCCGGTGTTCTCCGCGCCCCGGCGAGCGGGCACGGCGACCGTGCTGCGGGCACCCTGCCGACTGCGCAGATAGCCTTCTTCCCGCAGCGCCGCATAGGCGGACGCGACGGTGGTGCGGCTCACCGACAGCGCCGCGGCGAGTTCGCGCTCGCTGGGCAGGGCGACCCCGAGCGGGACGCGGCCGTCGTGCACGAGCAGGCGGATGCTGTCCGCGAGCGCCCGGTAGGCGGGTCTGGGATCGGGGCGAGCGGAGCGACGGGGATGCGACTGCCCCGAATCCTGCCAGTTCCCGAGGTCGCGGACGAGCGACACGGCTCCGATCGCTCGAGTGATCACCGATCCAGTATGCCCCGCATCGCGCGGGCGGGATCAGGCCGGTGGATCGAGCACCTGACGGAACAGGACCGTCCCTCGCGAGTCGAGCAACTCCACCCGCATCTGCTTCGTCGCGCCGTCGATGAACACCTCACCGAAGTGCTGATATCCGTCCATCGGCGAGGTGTTCGCCGCCGGGGGCGCGTGCACGAAGATGGCCTCGGGACCGAACGTCCCGTCCAGCTCGTTGGGTCCGAAAGCACCGGCGTTGAGCGGTCCCGAGACGAACTCCCAGAACTCGTCGAAGTCGGTGAACGAGGCGCGGTCCGGCGAATAGTGATGCGCGGCCGTGTAGTGCACGTCGGCGGTCAACCACACGGTGCCGGTGATCCTGCGCGCCTCGACCGCCGACAGGACCCGCGCGATCTCCGATTCCCGGCCCGAGGGAGCGCCGTTGTCCCCGTTCGCGATTCCTTCGAAGGCCGTATCGCCGTCGGGTACGACCAGGCCGATCGGCAGGTCGGCGGCGATGATCTTCCAGGTGGCGGTCGAACGGGTGAGTTCGTCGATGAGCCACTGCGTCTGCGCGCTGCCGAGCACCTGCCCCGCCGCGCCGACGTTGGTGCCGTTGGCGTCCTTGTAGGTCCGCATGTCGAGTACGAAGACGTCGAGCAGCGGTCCGTACCGCACGACCCGGTGGATGCGTCCGTCGACGGCCTCCGCCGGATCGAGCGGGAGCCACTCGTGGAAGGCACGGAAAGCCCGTTCCGCCAGGACGTCCACGTTCTTCTCGGTGTACTGCTCGAGATCCAGGATCTCACCCGCGTACCAGTTGTTGACGGTCTCGTGGTCGTCCCACTGCACGATCTGCGCGACGGAGGAGTTGAACCGCCGATAGTTCTCGTCCATGAGGTTGTAGGCGTACTGGCCGCGGTACTCGTCGAGGGTCTGCGCCACAGCACTCTTGGCCTCGGTGACGATGTTGCGCCAGATCCGGCCGTCCGGCAGCTCGACGGTCTCCTTCAGCGGGTTGTCGGCGTACACGACGTCGCCGGAATGCACGAACAGGTGCGGGTCGCGACGGGCCATCGTGTCGAAGATCGTCATCCCACCGATGTCGGGATTGATACCGAAGCCCTGACCGGCGGTGTCGCCGGACCACTGCAGCCTGATGTCGCCGGGTGCGGTCGGGGCGGTGCGGAACAGACCCGTCACCGGCTCGGACGTGGCGCCGTCCTCGCCTTCGAGGACGACACGATAGTGCACCTGCTCGCCGGCCGGCAGTCCCGTCAGCCGCAGTCGGCCGGTTCCGTCCGTCTCGGGCGTCAGCAGACCACCCACGTGCCGGACGGGATCGGTGAAGGATTCGGTGGCCGCCGTCTCCACGACGAGCCGCGCCGGTCGATCCGAGCGCGCCCACACGAGCGCCCCGTCGGCCCGCACATCGCCGGTGGCCACACCGTGGGTGAGGATCGGCCGCTCACGGACGAGGCTCGGCGTTGCAACGGAACTTCCCGACGAGCACGCCACCGCCGGAGCCGCGAGGGCTCCGAGCGCGACGGTGCGCAGCAGGGTTCGACGGGACACGTACATGGTTCTCCCCGGGGTCCGACGGACTGTGCGGGACGAGCGTGCACAGTCCGTGCGAACCGTCGGTGAACATGCAGTGAGGGATCGGCGCCCGTCCGACGACGAATCGGCGCGGGCCGGGAACTACCCCGTCAGCGGATGACGTCGCGTCGGACGATCGTCTCGTCGCGGCCCGGCCCCACACCGATGCAGGAGATGTAGGCGCCGGAGAGCTCCTCGAGACGCAGCACGTAGTTCTGCGCGTTCTTCGGCAGCTCCTCGAAGGTGCGGGCGTGGGTGATGTCCTCCCACCAGCCCGGCATCTCCTCGTAGATCGGCTTGGCGTGGTGCACGTCGGTCTGCGTCATCGGCATCTCGTCGATACGCACACCGTCGACCTCGTAGCCGACGCAGATCGGCACGGTGTCGAGACCCGACAGCACGTCGAGCTTGGTGAGGAAGTAGTCGGTGATGCCGTTGACGCGGGTCGCGTAGCGGGCGATGACGGCGTCGAACCATCCCGTGCGGCGGGCGCGACCGGTGGTGACACCGACCTCTCCACCCTGCTTGGCGAGGTAGGCGCCGTGGTCGTCGAACAGCTCGGTCGGGAACGGACCCGAGCCGACGCGGGTGGTGTAGGCCTTGAGGATGCCCAGCACCGTCGAGATCTTCGCCGGGCCGATACCCGAACCGACAGCGGCGCCGCCGGCGGTGGGGTTGGACGACGTCACGTACGGATAGGTGCCGTGGTCGACATCGAGCAGCGTTCCCTGCGAACCCTCGAGGAGGATCGTGTCGCCGCGCTCGAGCGCCTTGTTCAGTTCGAGGCGCGTATCGGTGATGCGGTGCTTGAAACCCTCGGCCTGGGTGAGGACCTCGTCGACCACCTGCTGCGGGTCGAGCGCCTTGCGGTTGTAGATCTTGACGAGCACCTGGTTCTTGAATTCCAGTGCGGCCTCGACCTTCTGGGTGAAGATCTTCTCGTCGAGCACGTCGGCGACCCGCACGCCCACGCGGGCGATCTTGTCCTGGTAGCAGGGGCCGATACCGCGTCCGGTGGTGCCGATCTTCTTCTTGCCGAGGAAGCGTTCGGTGACCTTGTCGATGGCCACGTGGTACGGCATGATCAGGTGCGCATCGGCCGAGAGCAGCAGACGGGACGTGTCGACGTCGCGCTTCTCGAGGCCTTCGAGCTCGGTGAGCAGCACACCCGGATCCACCACGACACCGTTGCCGATGACGTTGTTGACGCCGGGCGTCAGGATGCCCGACGGGATCAGGTGCAGGGCGAACTTGTCGCCGTTGGGCAGCACGACCGTGTGACCGGCGTTGTTGCCGCCCTGGTAGCGCACGACCCACTGCAGACGTCCGCCGAGTAGATCGGTAGCTTTGCCCTTGCCCTCGTCGCCCCACTGGGCTCCGATCAGGACGATTGCCGGCATGTCGCGCTCTCCTCAGGCAGGTGTCTACGTGCGGGCGGTCTCGCCTGCAGGGTCCTGCCCAACCGGGCAGCAGCCGGGACCACAGTGTAGTCCACCCTCCGACGAGCGCGAATGACGGGACTGCAGAAGCGCCGGAGCTGCGGCGCGCGGTGGCGGGTCGCCGCCGCCCTCCCCCACCGCCTTCCCATTACAGTGGACGCAGCCGAGAGCCCGACGAACCCGACCCCTCGAGGAGACCCGTTGACCCCGGTAGTGCTCAGATGCGGTGACGTGCCATTGCCGTTGGCGCTGACCCCCGTGACCGCACTGTCTGCGCCTGCCCTCCCCGAGAAGGACGACTTCGAGGACGTCTTCGCGCATCTCGAGTCGGTGGAGGACCCTCGTCTGATCCTCGTAGGCAACGACGCGGCGTTCGCCGCGACCGTCACCCGGCTGATGCGCACCGAACGCCTCGACCTGGAGGTCGCGTACGTCCCGGAGACACGAACCCCGGCCACGGAGGCGTACGGGTTGCGGACGGGGTCGAAGGCCGCCACCGTCGCCCTGCAGGGGGTCGCGAAGCCGTTGCCGCTCATCCGCGACGACGCCGGTATCGCCCTCGTCGGCCGTGCGCTGCTGTGCGGTGAGAACGGCGATGCGCTCGTCGGGGAGGCCTACGTCGATGACACCCGCCTGTTCTCCGGCACGGTGCCCGGCATCCGCGTCGAACCCACACCCGCGATGCCCGGTCTGCGGGCCGCGATCGACCGGCCGCGCTGGTTCGGCGGCTACAAGTGGCTGACGGGCCGGGCCATGCAGTTGGGTTCCCCCGCCGCAGTCGTCACCCGCGACGGGGTCGCGAACCCCCGGGCTCTCAAGCGGTCGACCTTCTACCGGCACGACAAGAAGTGGAAGCTCGTCCGCTGAAACCTATCTTCAGCCGACGTTGACCCCTGTCGGCTCAGCCGACGTTGACCCCTGTCGGGCTCAGCCGACGTTGACCCCTGTCGGGCTCAGCCGACGTTGACGCCGTAGTCCCGTGCGATGCCCGCCAGACCGGAGGCGTAGCCCTGGCCGATGGCGCGGAACTTCCACTCGCCACCGTGGCGGTACAGCTCACCGAAGACCATCGCGGTCTCGGTGGACGCATCCTCGGTGAGGTCGTAGCGGGCGAGTTCCCGGCCGTCGGCGCGGTCGACGACGCGGATGAACGCGTTGCGCACCTGACCGAACGACTGGCCCCGCGCGTCGGCGTCGTGGATCGACACCGGGAAGACGATCGACTTGACCTCCGCGGGAACAGCGACGAGGTCGACGTTCACGCTCTCGTCGTCGCCCTCGCCCTCACCGGTGAGGTTGTCGCCGGTGTGCTCGACGGAGCCGTCCGGCGAACGCAGGTTGTTGTAGAAGACGAAATGCTGGTCGGACAGGACCTTGCCGTTCTCGCTCGTCAGCAGTGCACTGGCGTCGAGATCGAAGTCCGCGCCGGTCGTCGCGCGCACGTCCCAGCCGAGACCCACCGTCACCGCCGTCAGGTTCGGAGCCTCCTTCGACAGCGAAACGTTGCCGCCCTTGGCCAAGCTCACACCCATACCGAATCCTCTCGCTCGATGATCGTTGCCTACCGCCACCCTAGTGAAGACCGGACGAGTCGGGCAGGGACGTGTGATGGCCGTCCCGCGGGGGTAGCCGCAGGGCACCGGACGATGGCCGGGGACGGCGTTCCCGGCCTTTCGGTGTGTACGGCGAATGTCGCGCGAGGGAGAAGAGGGTCGGTTGTGGTGATTCGAGTCGCGTCGGTGCCTGCGTCGCACGTCTACGTCCGGCACCTCGCCTGCCCGGAGGGCGACGACGTGATCCGGTTGACGGATCCGGTTCCCGCCGATGGCCGCAAGGTTCCCGGGGGCTGGTGGCCGCCGTTGATGCTCGAACCGGGCTGGGTGAGCGACCACCACGAGGAATTCGACGTCTTCCACATCCATTTCGGATTCGACGCGATCGGCGCGGAGCAGCTGCAGGACGTCGTCGCCGAACTCGCCGAGCACGACAAGCCTCTCGTGTACACGGTGCACGACCTGCGGAACCCGCACCACCCCACCCCCGGTGAGCACCACAAGCAACTCGACGTGCTGATTCCGGCCGCGGACGAACTGATCACCCTCACGCCGGGCGCCGCCGAGCGGATCCGTCTGCGCTGGAGCCGGGAGGCGACGGTCCTGCCGCATCCGCACGTCGTCGAACAGCACTGGCTCGAGCGACCGCGTCGCGACGAAAGTCCGTTCGTCGTGGGAGTCCACGCGAAGAGCCTGCGCGCGAACATGGATCTGTTCCCGGTGCTCGACACGCTGGCCGAGACCGTGCGCTCGCTACCCGATGCGGTGTTGCAGATCAACGTGCACGACGAGATCTTCGATCCCGACAATGCGTACTGGTACAACCCGGAAGCCGGTTCCCGCATCCGGCAGTACGGCGAGCAACCCCAGGTGGACGTGCGGGTGCATCCGTACTTCTCCGACGACGAACTGTGGCAGTACCTCGCGGATCTGTCGGTGTCGGTGCTGCCCTACCGTTTCGGAACCCATTCGGGTTGGCTCGAGGCGTGTTTCGACCTCGGCACCGCTGTGATCGCGCCGAGTTGCGGCTTCTACGGCGAGCAGCGTCGGTGCGGGGTGTACACCTACGACGAGGACATCTTCGACGCCGACTCGCTCGATCGTTGCGTGCGAGAACTGTACGAGAGCAGGGATCTTCCGCGAGCCGACTGGTCGCAACGTATGGACGAACGTCGCGCGCTGGCCCGCGCCCATCGCGATATCTACCTGCGCGCGATGAGCAGCCGAAGCGGATCATGACGCCGTTGCGCATCGCACTAATCGCGTCGAACAGATATCCGATCCGCCAGCCCTTCGCCGGCGGACTCGAAGCGCACGTATGGCATCTCGCCCACGCGCTCGGCAAGGACGGCCACGAGGTGACGCTCTTCGCCGCACCGGGATCCGATCCGGAACTTCCGGCCTCGTTCCTCGAGGTGCCGTCCTTCGAGGTCAGCGAACTCGCACGCAGCGACGTGTCGATGCCCCCGGCGAACGGCTTCCTCGGCGACCACCACGCCTACCTGTCGCTGATGCTCGATCTCGCCGGACCGTCCGCCGATGCCTTCGACGTCGTGCACAACCACAGCCTGCACTACCTGCCGATAGCGATGGCCCGCATGTTGCACACCCCGCTGCTCTGCACGCTGCACACGCCGCCGACGCCGTGGCTCGAGTCGGCGATGGCGACTCCGGGTGGGTGCCCGGGCACGTTCGTCGCGGTCAGCCGGCACACCGCGACGGCCTGGGAACACGTCACGCCCGGTCCGGTGGCGGTCGTGCCCAACGGTGTCGATCTCGGAGCGTGGCCGGTCGGTTCGGGAGGTGAGGATCTGATCTGGTTCGGCCGCCTCGTGCCGGAGAAGGGCGCGCATCTCGCGATCGAGGCCGCGCGCCGGGTCGGTTACCGGCTGCGGATCGCGGGCCCGATCAGCAACCGGGGGTACTTCGCGGAACACGTCGAACCGTTCCTCGGTCCCGACGTGATCTATCTCGGTCATCTTTCCCAGCCGGATCTCGCTGCCACGGTGGGACGTTCGGCAGCAGCACTCATCACCCCGCAATGGGACGAACCGTACGGGCTCGTCGTCGCCGAGTCCCTCGCATGCGGGACACCCGTGGTGGCCTTCGCGCGCGGCGGCATCCCGGAGGTCGTCGACGAGAGCAGCGGATGCCTGGTCGCGCCGGACGACATCAACGGCCTGGCCGAGGCGGTACCCCGCGCTGTCGGTCTGTCCCGTGCCTCCGCCCGAGCCCGCGCGGAGGAGCGTTGTTCGGAACGCACGATGGTCGATGCCTACGTCTCGCTGTATCGGGAACTCGCGGGAGCGGCATGATCGGCTACTACATCCATCATCACGGGCACGGACACCGGACCCGCGCGAGCAGCATCTGCGCGGATCTGCGGACGCCGGTGACGGCATTGTCGTCGGCGCCGCTCGGCACTGCCGCCGACGCCTTCGACGACGTCGTGCTGCTCCCCCGCGACGACCTCGCCGTCGACACCGCGCAGGACACGACGGCCCACGACGTCCTCCACTGGGTTCCCACCCACGACGACGGTCTCCGCGAACGCATGCACGCGCTGGGGTCGTGGATCGCCGCGACCCGCCCGAGCCTGCTGGTAGTGGATGTGTCGGTGGAGGTGACGCTCCTCGCCCGCTTGTACGGGATCCCCGTCGTGGTGCTCGCGATGCCGGGCGAGCGCACCGATACCGCCCACACGCTGGCCTATCGCGTCGCCGACCATCTCATCGCACCGTGGTCGCAGGACGTCTACGATCCGCACTGGCTGCGCTCGTACGCCACCTCGTACGTCGGCGGGATCAGCCGTTTCGACGGACGCCCGTCTCCCACCCGCACAGCCGGTGAGAAGCCGAGGGTCCTCGTCATGAGCGGCAGCGGCGGATCGTCGATCACCGTCGACGATCTGCACCGGTTCTCGTCGCGCTACCCCCAGTACGTGTGGGAGGGTCTCGGTGTCGCGGGCGGCCCGTGGGTCGACGATCCGTGGCCCGTCCTCACCGGCGCCGACGTCGTGATCGGGCATGCGGGCCAGAACACCGTCGCCGACATCGCGGCCGCCGCGCGACCTGCGGTCGTGATCGCCGAACCCCGTCCGTTCGACGAACAGCGTTCCACCGCAACTGCTTTGGAGAAGGCCGAACTGGCGGTGGGTCTCGACGGGTGGCCCGACCCGAACCGCTGGCCCGAACTGATCGAGCGAGCACGCGGCCTCGACCCCGTCGAATGGAAACGCTGGCAGGTCGACGGTGCCGCGGCGCGCGCGGCGGCGATCCTGGACGACCTGGCGGAGCGATCGTGACCGTCTCGGTCGTCACGGTCGCCGCAGGTCGCGGCACGCATCTGCGACGCCAACTCGACGGCCTCGCACGCAGCACCCGGACACCCGACGAGCACATCGTTGTCGCGATGGGTGACCCGGAGGTCACGGAGGTCGTCGCCACAGCCGGCTCGTCGGCGCGAGTAGTGGAGATGGACGTCGACTCCGCAAAACTGCCGGTCGGAGAGGCACGGAATCTGGGCGCGCGGACGGCGTCGTCGGATCTGCTCGTCTTCCTCGACGTCGACTGCATTCCGGCTCCCGACCTGATCGAACGGTACGCCGAGGCGGCCGGCCGGCACCCGGCTGCGCTGCTCAACGGTCCGGTCACCTATCTGTCCGAACCGGGCGCCGACGGCTACGACCTCGACCGGCTGGGCGACGCGATCGATCCGCATCCGGCCCGTCCGTTCCCCTCCTCGGGTGAGATCGTGCTGGACGATAGACACGAATTGTTCTGGTCGCTGTCGTTCGCGTCCCGGTCGCTCGTGTGGGACCGCATCGGCGGGTTCTGCACCGCATACAGCGGATACGGCGGCGAGGACACCGATTTCGGACAGAAGGCCGCCCGTGCCGGAGTCCCGATGGCCTGGGTCGGCGGCGCCCACGCCTTCCACCAGTACCACCCGGTGTCGAGCCCGCCGGTCGGGCATCTCGACGACATCCTCACCAATGCCGCGCTGTTCCACCAGCGTTGGGGGTGGTGGCCGATGCGGGGGTGGCTCGACGAGTTCGAGCGGACGGGACTCGTCTCCTTCGACCCCGACACGCAGCGGTGGACGAAGGTGCGGACGACCGGCCCGTGAAGACTTTTCGTTCCGTGTGCTAATTTCGGCACCGTCATTGCGACGACGCACGAGGAAGTCGGTGTGATTCCGGCGCGGTCCCGCCACTGTGACCGGTAGAGCGATCTCCGGGAGCCAGATACTCACGTCGCCGTACCTCCTTGCCCGGGGCGGACTTCCCCGAGAGAGGGTGTCATCGCCATGCGTGTACGCGCAGCCTTCCCGAAGCTCCTTGTCGCGTTGACCTCCGCGAGCCTTCTGCTCGCCGGATGTTCGACGGCGGGTTCCGACACCGAGAACGCCGCCTCGGACGAGTGCATCACCGACTTCGATGCTTCGGTCGACTACTTTCCCGACAAGTCCGAGATCGTCGACGCCGAGAACTTCTCGATCACCTACGAGAAGAGCTACCAGGTGCTTACCGTCGACGAGCCGTTCACGGGTGCACAGCCGGAGTCGTACGTGCTGGTCAAGTGCGGTGCACCTGCCCCGGAGCTGTCGGGCGATCTGGCCGCGGCCCCGCAGATCCAGGTGCCGATCACGAGCCTGTACTCCGGCTCGACCACCCATCTACCACTGGTGACCGAACTCGACGAGCTCGATGCGCTCACCGGCGTCTCGAACGGTTCGTACGTCTCCGACGCCGCCGTGATCGGGCGCATCGATTGACGTGACGACCACCGGTTCCCTTCCCCTCTATTTCGAAGCCGTGGTCGCGCAGGCGGCCGACGCCCCGACCTGGCTCGTAGGTGGCGGCGTCGGCGGGTTCACCGCGGGGCTGGCCGGACTCGGCCGCGCCGGTGTGGTGATCGCCGCGGCGCTCGGGGCCACCGTGTTCCCCCTCAATGCCGTCACGGCCATCGTGGGGGCGCCCGTGGTCATCGCCGTCCTGATTCGTTCACGGCGTGGAACACTGGGAGCGGCACTGTGACCTCCACCGGCGTGGAACTACGCGATCTGACCATCGGCCACGCCCGTCGTCGTGCCTTCCGTGGCAGGACGGTCACGGAGATCGCTTCGAAGGTGAACGTTGCTCGACGGGGTGAACTCGTCGACGTGCTCGGACGCCTGGCGCGCGAGCAGAATCTGGCGGTCGTCATGTCCACCCACGAACTCGAACTCGCACTACGGGTGTCCGACCGGATGTGGCTGCTCGAAGCAGATCGCACACTGACATGCGACACTCCCGCTGCTCTCGCCGAATCCGGCCGTATCGGAGCGGCGTTCGATCGCGGACGCATGCGGTTCGGTCCTCGTAGGATGGTGTTCGACCTGGAAGCGGAGGACAGCCGTGTCTGATGCGATCGGGGTTCTCGAGCGAATCGCCGTATGGAGCCCGTACTTCCGCGTGAGTACCGGACCTGCCGACGACAGATGGCGTCCCACCGCAGATCTGGCCGACCCCGCGACCCGCGACGCTCTGGTGGCCGATACTGCCGCGCGGATGGACACCGACGAACCGCGCGTGGCGGCATCGACCCTCTTCTTCGGATACGTCGCACGCGTGTGGTCGGTGGCGATCGGTTCCGTCGTCGACTCCGGACGATGCATCCGGCTCGATCCCGAGCAACTCCTGTGGCGCAACGACGCCGGACTGCACCTGCACATCACCGAACCCGGATTCGGCGACGACATCGTGACGGAAGTCCTCGACCGGCAGATCGAACCTCTCGTCCATGCGTGGCGCGACGTGGTCGCGGCCGGCCTGTTGTGGGGCAACGCGGCATCCGCTCTGATCGGTGCCGGTCGGGTGATCGGTTCCGATGCACAGCCTCTCGTCGATGACCTTCTGTCCGATCCGCGTCTGGCGGACACTGTGGACCCGGCGACCGGCCGTCGCCGTAGTTGCTGTCTTTACTACCGCACACCCACCGGCGGGGTCTGCGGCGACTGCGTCTTCCCCACCCCGCCGGACGACCGCTCGAAGGAGATGCCGTGACAGTCGTGTTCGATCCCGAGAACTATTGGAACGACATGTGGTTCGGTCTGCTCATCGAAGGCTCGGCACTGGAGGTCGCGGCCCCGAACGCACCGAAGAAGATCGGGATGTACGACGGGTACGTCACCGTCGACTTCGATCGGTGGCACTTCCCTCTCTGCATCGGCGAACACACCGCGAGTGGGCCGGAACTCGGTCGGATCCGCCGCTGCGGTCGCGCCGAGTTGTACCGCAGGATCGGCAGGGACGACACCGTCACCTCATGGGGGCTGCGCATGTTCAACAGCCGGGACGAGCAGATGCTCACGATCATGCTCCCACCCCGTTACTCACCAACACCGAACAGTTGACCGATGAACCGGTCTGGGAACACCTCGAGGCGTGGGACCGCATCCGCGGAATTTCTGGGGCTGGAACCCGATCCACGCGATCGCACAGGTAGGGGCTTCCGACACACATGAGTGTGAAGCCGGGCGCCGACCGAGGTCCGGCGCGGAGCGGTCCGTCCGCGAAGGCAGAACGCGCCCGGTCACCGGGCGGCCTCGATGTCGACCGACCGGTGGGGCAGGACCAGCGGTGTGCCTGCGACGGGATCGGTGATCACGGTGGCCTCCACACCGAAGACGTCGCGCACCATCTCGGAAGTGATGACTTCGCTGGGCGGTCCGGCGGTCACCAGCGTCCCCGCTCGCATCGCCACAAGGTGATGGGCATAGCGACTGGCCATGTTGAGATCGTGCAACACCAGCACGATGGTGCGTCCGAGCCGGTGGTTGAGGGAAGCGAGCAGATCGAGCACCTCGATCTGATGGGCCAGGTCGAGGAAGGTCGTGGGCTCGTCGAGCAGCATGATCTCGGGATCCTGGGCCAACGCCAGCGCGATCCACACGCGTTGGCGTTGGCCACCGGACAGTTCTTCGATCGGGCTCTCGGCCAGCTGGTCGACGCCGGTCGCCGCCAGTGCGGCAGCCACCGCCCGCTCGTCTTCGGCACTCCACTGTCGGAACCACCGTTGATGGGGATGACGGCCCCGGCCGACGAGATCGGCGACGGTGATGCCGTCCGGGGCAAGGGGCTGCTGCGGCAGCAGACCGAGGGCGCGGGCCAGCGTGCGCGCCGGCATCTCGGTGAGCTCGGTACCGTCCAGAAGGACTCGGCCGTGCTGCGGCGACAACAGGCGGGCCAGGCCCCGCAACAGCGTCGACTTGCCGCACCCGTTGGGTCCGACGATCGCCGTGATACGGCCGGCAGGCAGGCTCGTGCTCACCTGGTCGACGATCAGCGAGGATCCGTAGCCCAGGCTGAGCTGCTCGGTCGTCAACGAGACCGACCGGATCGCGTGTGCTGGCTGTGGTGTCATCCGGCGGCTCCGATGCGGTGGGCGCGGGCGAGGAGATAGAGCAGGACCGGCGCTCCGAGGATCGCCGTGAGGACTCCGACGGGCATCTCCGACGGCGCGAAAATCGAACGGCCCGCCAGATCGGCGCCGACCACCAGAAGGGCGCCGACGGCGGCAGAGGGCGCAAGGCCGATCTGCCGCTCGGCGAGGATGCGGCGAGTGATCTGCGGCGCCACCAGCGCGACGAAACCGATGGGTCCGGCAGCTGCGGTCGCCATCGCGGCGAGGACCACTGCAATCAGCAGCAACAACACCTTGCGGCCTTGACCGGCTCCGGTCAGGGTGCGGGTGAGATCGTCGCCGAGCTCGAGCAGCCGCAGGTGCCGCGACTCCACGATCAGGACCGGGACCGTCGCCGCCAGCGCGATGACAATGATGGTCACGTGCAGCCCGCTCCGATTGGCCAGGCTGCCGGTCAGCCAGGCAGCGGCACTCATGGCTCGGTGGATGTCGGAACGGGTGAGCAGATAGGAGATAGCGGAGGAAAGCATCGCCGCGACACCGATCCCGACCAGCACCAGCCGGAAGCCGTGCAGACCGCGCCGGTAAGCGATGAGCACGATCATCAGCGCAGCGAGGACCGCGCCGGCCAGCGCACCGAACACGAGCTGCAGACCGCTGCCCCCCACGACAAGCAGCACGGTCAATGCGCCCATCGCCGCCCCGGAATTGATGCCGATGATGTCGGGGCTGACGAGCGGATTGGCGGCGATGCGCTGCAATATGGCCCCCGAGAGCGCAAAAGCCGCGCCGACACCGAGCCCGGTCAGTGCCCGGGGCAGGCGGTCGCCCAGCACGACCTCGCGCTCGATGAGGGTGCCTCCGCCTCCCACGATGGTGACGGCGTCGGAAACCGAGATCGGGTACACCCCGAGGACCAAGGAAGCCGTGGCGACCGCAACGGCGGCCACGCCGGCGAGGACGGTGAGCAGCACCGAGGAGCGGCTGATCCGAAAGGAGACCGGGGTACCTCGCGGGGCCACCAGGAGCGTGTCGCGGGTTGGACCGCGGCGCACCGGCGAACTCATGTGCCGACCACCTTGCGGTTGCGGACCAGGTAGAGGAAGAACGGGGCGCCGACCAGGCCGGTGATGATCCCGACCTGCAGCTGTTCGGGTTGGACCAGGAGTCGTCCGAGGATGTCGGCGATCAGCAGCAGCATGGGCGCGAGCACGATGGTCCAGGCGAGCACCCAGCGGTAGTCCGAGCCCGTGATCATCCGCGCGATGTGGGGTACCACGAGCCCGATGAACCCGACCGGACCTGCGATAGCGGTGGCGCCACCCGCAAGCAGAACCACAGCGAGAGCCCCCGCGATGCGGTCGACCCACACACGGGCACCGAGGCTGCGGGCGAGATCCTCACCCAGAGCCAGAGCATTCAACGCGCGGGTCAGGCCAACAGCCAGGACGACACCGACGGCGATGAACGGCGCTACCGCGGCCAAAGCGTCACTGTCCGAACGGGTCAACGATCCCACGACCCAATAGCGGAAGTCCTCCATCGTGGAGGCGTCCTGGAGGGTGATCATCGTGGTGACCGCGCCCAGGAGCGCGGTCAACGCCGACCCGGCCAGAGCGAGCTTCACCGGCGTGGCACCACCCGGACCGAGCGAGCCGAGCATGTAGACGAAGACGGCGGCCACCGCAGCTCCCGCGAAGGCGAACCACACGTAACCGGCAGCGCTCGTGATGCCGAGACCGACCATCGCCGAAACCACCGCCAGCGCCGCGCCGGCGTTGATGCCCAACAGTCCGGGTCCCGCCAAGGGGTTGCGGGTCAGACCTTGCATCACCACGCCGGCGAGGCCGAGCGCCATCCCGGCCAGCAATCCGGTCACGGTCCGCGGGATGCGGATATATCGCACCGCACGCTCGACGTCACTGTCCGCCGAACCTGTAACGGCCCCGACCACGTCGGAGAGGCCGACCGGCAGGGTGCCGAGCAGGACCGAGCCGAGGGTCACGGCCACCAGAACAGCCGTGGCCACCGCGAGCCCGAGTAGGCGAGTACGGTTGCCGCTCAGCAGGCCGGAACGCACGACAGGCGCGCCGGCAGCCGGGGCCGGACCGTCCGCAGACCGCTCCGGGGTCGTTGCCGCCGTCGTCACCGCCTACCTCACTCGCCCCCGTCTTGTCCGGTCTCGTCCTGGATGGCCAGGTCGGGGTGCAGCAGCGAAGCCAGCAGCTCGATTGCATGGGCGATGCGGACTCCGGCGGCGCGGTCAGCGAACAGGAAGGGATGCACGGCACCGTTCTGCACCGCCGACAGGCCCGCGAGCGCCGGGTTCTGCACGATCGTCTGCGCCTCCTCGGCGCCGTCCTGACGGGTATAGGAGGCGTCGCAGCAGGTGCTGGTCAAGATGACATCGGGGTCGCGACGGATCAGCTCTTCGAGGTCGATCGCGACGTGGCGTCGCTCGACGAGGTCGGCGAAGGCGTTCACGCCCCCGGCCTGCGCGATGATCCGGGTACCGAAGTCGATGCCACCGGCGACGCGGATGCCACCGCCCTCATCGAGTAGGACGATCGCGACGCTCGGGCGGTCCGCCCCGGCCAGCACCTGGTCGACCGCCGCGATGCGCTGCTGTTGATCGGCAATGACCTCCTCGGCGCGCTCCTCGACGTCGAACAGGGCCCCGAGGTCGCGCAGGTCGTCATAGATCGTCTCGACGCTCACGGTGGCGGGGTCGATCGCCTCGTCCGACAGTCCGTCCGCGCTGGGGCACAGCGGGCTGAGGATCCAGCTCTGTATGCCGAGGCGGGTCAGACTCGCCCGCGTGCCGAAGCTCTCGTCGCCGGCGCCGTCCTCGGTGAACACATTGTTGTACCCCGACAGGATGAAGTCGGGCCCGGTGGCCAGAAGCGCCTCACGACTGGGGAGCTTCTCGACGTACGGCACCTGCTCCTGGGCATCTGCGTACTCGGGCAACACCTGAGCATCGAGGAAGGCGGTCTCGATCAGGCGGTCGCTGATGCCCAGCGCATGCGCAATCTCGATGGCCGGCTGGTAGGCGGCATACACGCGTTCCGGTGGCGCTTCCACGGTGACGTCGATCCCGCAGTTCTCGACGGTCATGGAGTCGGCCGACGCGGCGTTCTCCTCGTCTGCGCCACATGCGCTCGCGCTGATCAGCGTCAGACATGCGGCGGCGACGGTCAGCGTCCGACGGTTCAGCGGAGTCATGCGACGGCCGTCCTTTCGATGCGCTGGGGGAATCGGCACTCGGGCCGGATCAAGGCATGGAAGGTGCGGGTCGCAGCGACCTGATCACTGATTCCCGGTGCGTGGGCGATCGCGATGGCGCGCCCTTCGACAGGATCCGGACGCCGAGGAGGTACAGCGGAGACAGAATGGGAGAGAGATGGGTGCACGGCTTCGCGCAGCCTTTCTCGGGGTAGGCCGCCCCGATGCTGAAAGGTACGAATGGGGTGAGTATCTGGCTCGCAGACGCTTGTCGAAGCGCCGCTCACAGTGGCGGTACCGCGCCGGATTCACACCGGCTTCCTCGGATCCCATCGTGATGGACGAACTGAGGCTAGCAGGAGCCGACCATGCCCGAATTCCCGGCTCGGCCGAAGTAGGAGCCGGGGGCGGTGCAGGTCGGTGGTGGCGCAACGCCACTCGAACGGCGTAGCGGTTGTGTCCTGTTCGACGCCGGTACCACCGCTGTGCGGGAGACCGACGTCATCGCCCGGCCCTGTCCCGGCACCGGAGAAGAGACCCGAGGGGAATCAACGCTATCCTCGCGGCGTGGACTCACGGATGCCGGTGCTTGCGCAGGTGCGCGGTGCTGCCGTGGGGTCGGTGTCGGGGGCGGTGAGTATCGCCGCCCATGGTGTGGCCGGTGGCGGGATGCCGCCGAGCCAGTCGGCGGTGGTGTTGCTGCTGGCGGCGTGCGCCGGCGTCGGTGCCGCGGTCGCCGCCGTCACCGTGCGCGATCGGAACTGGGTGTTTCTCCTCGCGGCACTGACTGCCGGACAGGTGGTCGGGCACACCACCCTCTCGGTGGTCGACGACCACGCGCACGGGCTGGAACTGTCGCCCGCGATGATCGCCGCCCACCTTGCCGCTGTTGCGGTCTCCGCCGCTGCGGTGCGCGCCGTCGAAGGTGCGTGCCTGCACGTGTTGGGGGCGTTCACCCGCGTGATGCTGGTGCTCGTTTCTGTCCCGCCTGCGCAGACCGTGGTCTGGTCGGCGACCCCGCTCTATCGGGCGACGCTGTCGTTGTGGTTGCTGGCCGGCGCCGCCGCCGGTACCCGCGGACCGCCGACCGCGGCGTAGTCGGCCTTCCTACCCGATCCGCCTGCTGCGCCGTCCCCGGCGCGGGAGAGCACGCGATCGCCGACGGGTGGGTCCGACATTCTTCTTCCGCCGTCCTGCCTTCGCCCCGTGCTGGGGTGCCGAGTGTATGGCGTGCGTGCCCTCAGCGGCATCGACCGGATTCGATCTGCCAAGTCCCCTCGATGCCCGCCTTTCCTGACGGTCGCCTCACCGACCGCATCTCCAGCGGTGCCCGTGCTCCTGCACGGACACCGCCGAGAAACGCGCACACGGTGAGCACCTCACGACAGCCGAATCGAGACACACTCATGTCCGTTCCCGAACTCGACCGCGGCACCATCGCCGCGGACAGTTCCGCCGCCGAGCCCGCCCGGTCTGCGGCGCAGGATTCTTCACCGCCGCGCAGCATGCGGCCGCTGATCATGCGGCTGCACTTCTACGCCGGGATCCTGGTGGCCCCGTTCCTGCTGATCGCGACGATCAGCGGGGGCCTCTACGCGATCGCCCCGACCCTCGAACAGGTGCTCTACCGCGACCTGCTGCACGTCGATTCCACCGGTCCGGCACTGCCGGTCGCCGAGCAGGTCCGCGCCGCCCAGCAGCTACGCCCGGACCTGACCGTCTCAGCGGTACGCCCCGCATCCGAGGTCAGTGAGACCACCCGGGTGCTGTTCACCGATCCGTCCCTCGGTGAATCCGAGCGCACTGCCGTGTTCATCGATCCCGCGACCGCCTCGTCGACCGGTCAGTCGGTGGTCTACGGCAGTAGCAGCGCGCTGCCGGTACGCACCTGGATTTCCCAGCTGCACCGGCACCTGCATCTGGGTGAGCCCGGCCGGATCTACAGCGAACTGGCCGCCTCCTGGTTGTGGGTCATCGCTCTGGGCGGGGTGTACCTGTGGGTGCAGCGCTACCGCACCCAGCGCACCCGCACCCGGCAGTCGGCGCGACTGCTGACCTTCGACCGCGGCGCGCGGGGCCGCAACCGCACCCTCGGCTGGCACGGCACCACCGGCCTGTGGATCGCGGTCGGCTTGATCTTCCTGTCGGCCACCGGGTTGACCTGGTCCACATATGCCGGGGCGAATGTGGGCGAGTTGCGTACCGCGTTGAGCTGGACCACCCCGACGCTCGATACCACCCTCGGCGTCTCGGACACCGCGCCTGCAGACGGTGGACACGACGGCCACGACGGCCATACTGCCGCTGTTACCGATACGGGCGCACTCGATCGCAACGTCGGCGCTCTGGACCGCGTCCTTGCCGCCGCTGCCGAGCATCGGGTGACCGAACACGTCGAGATGAGCATCCCGGCCGACGGTCACACTGCCGTCACCGTCACCGAAACCCGCCAGCCCTGGCAGTTCGTCACCGACGCGGTCGCGATCGACCCGGCCACCGGGGCGGTGACCGCCACCAACACGTTCGCGGACTGGCCGTTGGCCGCCCAGCTCACCACCTGGGGCATCGCCCTGCACATGGGCATCTTGTTCGGGCTGCTCAACCAGCTGGTATTGCTCGCTCTCGCGGTCGCGTTGGGCACGGTCATCGTGCGCGGCTACCAGCTGTGGTGGCAGCGTCGCCCCACCCGCGGATCGCGCCGGGTGGCGCGCCCACCGCTGCGTGGGACGTGGCGACGCCTGCACCCGGTCACCGTCGTCGCGGTGGTCGCTGCTGCGGTGACCGTCGGGTGGTTCGCTCCGCTGCTGGGACTGAGCCTGCTCGCATTCCTGCTCGTCGACGTCGCGGTCGGTCTGCTGCGGCGCCGGCGTTCGCCCGAGCACTCCCCCGAGGGGACCTCCGCGACCGGCTGAGTCTCGCTGTCTCCGGCCCGGCGGCTCGGATCCTGCCACCGGATCCGAGCCGACCGGGCAATCCTCACACTCCCGAGTTCGTATACAGAGGAACGCATTCCGGACTTGGTAGAGCGTCGTCGAGCCCACGCACGCCGAGGAAGAAGGCGATCCTTGTATAGTCGGCGCTGCGATCGGTTCGCCGCATGTCGTCGTGAGGAGCCCCGAAGACCTCGTGTGCGCGCCGAAGCACCCGATGCCGACAGGTATCGGGTGTGAGAGGGAACCCGGTGGGAATCCGGGACTGTCCCGCAGCGGTATGCAGGAACGACCGCCGTCACCAAGCACTGGACCACCAGGTCCGGGAAGCGACGGCCACTAGGTCCATCTCGACGGAATCGGGAATGGGTGCCTGCGAGTCCGAAGACCTGCCGATCGTGTCGGGCACGCCGTGCCCGACGGTATGCCGCCTCGTGGAATGGGCGCGCGCCGATCGGCAACACCTCGACCACAGGTCGAGAACACGGGGCTCGTATCGGGATGCGCGTTCATCGGGCGGTAGACCACCCAGCGACGAACACCGGAGAAAACCTGATGTCTGCTCCGACAGCATCCTCATTCACCGCCACCGTGCTCGGCTCCGCACGCATCGGACCGAACCGCGAACTGAAGAAGGCCACCGAAGCCTACTGGGCCGGGCGCCTCGACCGCAGTGGCCTGGAATCGGTTGCCGCACAACTGCGCGCCGACACGTGGTCACGTCAACACACAGCCGGGCTGGACTCGATCCCGGTCGGAACGTTCTCGTTCTACGACCACATCCTCGACACAGCAGTCATGCTCGGGGCGTTGCCTGCCCGGGTCGCGGATATCGCCGACGACCTCGACCGCTATTTCGCCGCAGCACGCGGCACCGACGATATCGCCCCACTCGAGATGACCAAGTGGTTCGACACCAACTACCACTACCTCGTCCCCGAGATCGGACCCGACACCGTCTTCGAACTCGATGCCACAAAGATTCTGGGTGAGATCGTGGAGGCACGCGAGCTCGGTGTGCCCGCTCGCCCCGTCGTCCTGGGTCCACTGACCTTCCTGCTGCTGTCGAAGCCCGTCGACGGGCAAGGACCGCTGCTCGGCCGCGTCGACGAGCTCGTTCCCCTCTATCTGGACCTGTTGGCGCAGCTCGCCGACACCGGGGTCGACTGGGTACAGCTCGACGAACCGGCGTTGGTCCGCGACCTCGACTCACCTGCCCTCGATGCGATCGGACGGGTGTACAACGCCCTGGTGCAGGCACCGAAGCGGCCGTCGATTCTCGTGGCGTCGTACTTCGGCAGCCTCGGGCCGGCGCTCGAGCGGCTCGCACGCACCGGAGTCGAAGGTCTCGCCGTCGACCTGGTAGCCGGTAGCACCACCGGAATCGCAGGCCTGCCCGAGCTCGCCGACAAGCTCATCGTCGCCGGCGTCGTCGACGGCCGCAACGTCTGGCGCACCGACCTCGAACAGGCCTTGTCGACGCTGGCCACCCTGCTCGGTTCCGCCGCCGCCGTTGCGGTGTCGTCGTCGTGCTCACTGTTGCACGTGCCGTACACGATCGATGCCGAACCGGATCTCGACGCATCGCTGCGCACGTGGTTGGCCTTCGGCAGCGAGAAGGTCTCGGAGATCGTCACTCTCGCCACCGCTCTGCGTACGGGATGCGACGCCGTCACCGACGAACTCGCCGCTGCCCGTACCGCCGCGCAGATGCGGGCCTCGGATCCGCGTCTACGCAACGATCGGGTGCGAGGTGTCCTTGCCTCGATCTGCACCGACCGCACCCGCACCCCTGCCGATCGACGGCGCGAGATCCAGCGCCGCCATCTCGATCTGCCACTGTTGCCGACGACCACGATCGGCTCGTACCCACAGACGGCCCGCATCCGCGTGGCCCGTGCAGCGTTGCGCACGGGCGAGATCGACCACGGCGAGTACGTGCGTCGGATGCGCGACGAGATCGCCGACGTGGTTGCGCTGCAGGAGAAGCTGGGACTCGATGTGCTGGTGCACGGCGAGCCCGAACGCAACGACATGGTGCAGTACTTCGCCGAGCAGCTCGACGGGTTCTTCGCCACCACCAACGGTTGGGTGCAGTCCTACGGCACGCGGTGTGTGCGGCCGCCGATCCTCTACGGTGACGTCGCACGCCGCGCACCGATGACCGTCGAGTGGATCGTCCACGCCCAGTCTCTCACGGACAAGCCGGTCAAAGGCATGCTCACGGGCCCTGTCACGATCCTGGCGTGGTCGTTCGTCCGCGACGATCAGCCGCTCGCCGAGACCGCCGACCAGATCGCGCTCGCGATCCGCGACGAGACGGTGGACCTGCAGGCCGCCGGGGTGCGCATCATCCAGGTCGACGAGCCTGCGCTTCGTGAACTCCTGCCGCTGCGCGCGTCGGAACAACCCGACTACCTGAAGTGGGCGGTCGGTGCGTTCCGGTTGGCGACATCCGGTGTCGCCGACTCCACGCAGATCCACACCCACCTGTGCTATTCGGAGTTCGGAGAGGTGATCGAGGCGATCGCCGAACTCGACGCCGACGTCACGTCCATCGAAGCGGCCCGCTCGCGCATGGAGGTCCTCGACGATCTCGACGCCGCGGGATTCGACCTCGGCGTGGGCCCCGGCGTGTACGACATCCATTCGCCGCGGGTCCCGAGTGAGGACGAGATCACAGCACTGTTGCGCAAGGCTCTGCAGGCGGTGCCCGCCGAGCGACTGTGGGTCAACCCGGACTGCGGGCTCAAGACCCGCGGCACGACGGAGGTCACGGCCTCACTGGCGAATCTCGTCACCGCTGCCGCCACCGTGCGCGCCGAACTGAACCGATAACTACCGCACTACGAAGAAGGTCGTCGACAATGTCCACCCCTCGCATTCGCACCACCCATGCGGGAAGTCTCCCGCGCACCACTGCCCTCGTCGAAGCCAACCGAGCACGACGAGAAGCGGCAGACGGCTTTCGCCTCGATACCTCCGAGGAGTTCGCACAGTTGCTCGGCAACGAGGTGACCGCGCTGGTTCGGCGCCAGGTCGACCTCGGCATCTGCATTCCCGGCGACGGCGAGTACGGCAAGGCCATGTCCTCGACCGTCGATTACGGTGCCTGGTGGTCGTACTCGTTCCAGCGCCTGTCCGGTCTCCAGTTGACCGACGGAGGACCGTTCGGCAGTACACCGATCCGGTCGACACCCGGCAACGTGCGTCTGACCACCTTCCCCGACCGGCGCGACTGGACGCTGTTCGCTGAGGCCTACGGCGATCCCGACAGCGGGGTGTCGATCGGGAAGGAGGCACCCCTCTTCCCTACTGCGACCGGACCGGTCACCTATATCGGCCACGACGCCATCACGTCGGACATCGCGAATCTGAAGTCCGCGCTGGCGGCCGCAGGGGTCGAGAACGGTTTCATGACTTCCTTGTCACCGGGTAGCGCCTCGCGGATCGGCAACGAGCACTACGCAACCGAGGAAGAATTCATCTGGGCATGCGCGGATGCCATGCGCGAGGAGTACAAAGCGATCATCGACGCCGGTCTGATCCTGCAGATCGACGACCCGTCCATCGCCGAGAACTGGGACCAGATCAACCCCGAGCCGACGGTCGAGGACTACCTGGCTTTCACCCGCATCCGGGTGGAAGCGCTGAACTACGCCCTGCGGGGTCTGCCCCAGGACCGGATCCGCTTCCATCTGTGCTGGGGCAGTTGGCACGGCCCGCACACCACCGATCTCGAGTTCAAGTACCTCGTCGAAACCATGCTCGATATCGACGCCGGGTCGTACTCGTTCGAGGCCGCCAACGTCCGTCACGAACACGAGTGGCGGGTGTGGGAGGACGTGGAGCTTCCCGACGGGAAGCAGATCGTGCCCGGCGTCATCAGCCACGCGACGAACGTCGTCGAACATCCCGAACTCGTCGCCGACCGCATCGAACGTTTCGCGAATCTCGTCGGTGCCGAGAATGTGGTCGCCTCCACCGACTGCGGACTCGGCGGACGCATTCATCCTCAGATCGCATGGGCCAAGCTCGAATCCCTGGTCCGAGGCGCGGAGTTGGCGACGAAGCGCATCGCATGACATGACCGCAAACGATTGGGCCCGCAGCGTTGAACGCTGCGGGCCCGATCGGAAGCATCCCGGGGTCGGGAGACGGTGACGGAAATATCCCGGGATGCAGTTCGAGCGGGTGTCAGGCCACCATCGACCTCTGCGGCACCCCCGTGTATTCGCTCAGCGGACGGATGAGGGCGTTGGACTCACCTTGCTCGATGATGTGTGCAGTCCACCCGGTGATACGGCTCATGACGAAGATCGGGGTGAACACCTCGATGTCGAAGCCCATCAGGTGGTAGGCCGGCCCGGTGGGGAAGTCCGGATTCGGCTCGATGCCGGTGGCCTCGGCCATGGTCTTCTCGAGGATGTCGTACATCTGCACCCACTATCCGGTTCCGTGTCGAGCACAACCTCGAAGGACGGCTTGTTGTCGGACAGACGCGGAACCTTCGCGTTCTCGTCGGCGAGATTCTCCCGAACGGGATCGGTCCAGGTCGCGGTGCCGACCACGCAGTCGGCGAGACCGAGCGACCGCAGGATCTCGGTGGATCCCTGATTCAGGGACACCGCCCGCTGTGGTGGCGCGTCGATGGTGCGCGTCCTGCCGCAGTTCTCGATGGTGAGCGGGTAGACCGATGCCGCGGTGTCCTGTTCGACTGTCCCGGATGTGTCGTCACTCGACGAGCAACCGGAGACGGCCAACGCCGCCGCTAGCAGTGCGCCGGCTGCGCGCAGCGCCGAATTCCGCCCTTGCGGGCGGTCGATATCGAATTGTTCATGTCCATCCTCGTGGGTCCTGCTTCGGCGACGCAGGTGTCCTGGCTCCCGGATCGACGCTCGCCCCGGCCTTTCAACCCCTGTGGGCCGTGACCATGCTATTGGGGGATCACTCCTCGGTGACAGTTGCGGGACAGCCACGGATTCGCACCGTTGTTCCCTACGTCGCTACGAACAGTGCAAGACCCGGCGTCGGTCCCGGAACCGCGCAACCGGGCGCCCTCCACCCACCGACACCGGATGAGGCACCATGTCCGAATGGCATCCCGCCGAAGAACCCTCGTCGTCGTATCCGCCGTGCTCGTGGTGCTGGTCGTCGTCGCCGTCGCGATCTTCCAGCTTTCGAACTCCCGCACCTTCCAGCTGTTCGGGGCACTCGTCCATAGGGTGGAGACACCCGAGAAGGTGGTCGCGCTGACCCTCGACGACGGCCCGAGCGTCCTCACCCCGCAGGTCCTGCAGACCCTCGAGGACGCCGACGTCCCCGCCACCTTCTACGTTACCGGCTCGGAACTCGAACAACGACCGGAGCTGGGCCGGGCCATCGTCGAGGCCGGGCACGAACTCGGTAATCACACCGCGACGCACCGCAGGATGATGCTCGTCGGCAGCGGCACGGTGGCCGAGGAGATCGAGCGCACCGACGCCGCGATTCGCGAGACCGGGTTCGACGGGGAGATCACCTTCCGCCCGCCCTACGGCAAGAAGCTCGTCGCGCTCCCCCGCTATCTCGACCAGCACGACCGGACCACGGTGATGTGGGACGTCGAACCGGATTCCGATGCGTCCGACACCGAGACGATCGTGCAGACCGCACTCGACGAGACCCGTCCCGGCTCGATCATCCTGCTGCACGTCATGTACCCCTCCCGGACAGCGTCGCTGGAGGCGATTCCCGGGATCGTCGACGGCCTGCGCGCCGAGGGCTACCGGTTCGTGACGGTGTCGGAATTGCTCGACATGCAGGCCTCGTGAACTCCGGGGCGCGAAATGGTCATCGATGCGCGCTGTTACGCGCTTCGATGACCATTTCGCGCTCTGATTCTCAGGTGAACCGGACTCCGCCGGTGACGGCGATGGTCTCCCCGGTGATGTAGCTCGACTCCTGGGAGGCGAGGAAGACGTAGGCCGGGGCGAGTTCGGCGGGCTGGCCGGGGTAGGCGATCTCCGGTTGCTCCTCGAGCGGCGGAACGGGGTGCTGCTCTCCCGGGTGCTGCATGCGGTACTGGTCCTGGTCCGGCATTCTCGCCCTCCCTCGATCGGGTTCGTAAGGGGCGATACCCGGTGCACCACGGCGCCACACCGGCAGCGCTCCGGACGCATGTGTCGGAGCATAATCGCAGGTGGACGACATGAGCGAGGTCACATCGGTGTGCGGCGCATAATGGCCACCCATGTGTCGGAACGGAGAGGTCGAGGCATGAGCGCGGACGGTACGAGCGCGGACCTGTCGGCCTATCGGAACGACTTCGCCCGGATCGAGAAGAAGGTCGCCGGGGAGTTCGACGCCGGTCGCCGCGGACGGGTCCTGGCGATCTGCGTCGTCGTCCTGACGGTGTGCATGGTGCTTCCGCAGACGTCGTCGGCGTGGTCGTGGACGGTCTTCGGTAGTTGGTTCGGCGACACCGCACCCGTGGCGGTGCCGCTGCGGATCTTCGCGGCCCTGGCCCTCGTGTTCGGGGTGGTGATCTCGACGCTGGCATTGTGGCTGCGACGATGGAAGCTGGCGTCGCTCGCGATGCTCGGCTCGGGGCTGTCGTCGTTCTTCGGGCTGTTGGCGTACTGGTCGCAGGCGGGAATGATCACGAACGCTCCGCATCACCCGACCGTGGCGTTGGTCGCCGAATGGCTGGTGATGATCGTGATGACCTCGCAGTGGTTGCCGATCGTGCTGAGCCGGTCGCCGACGGACGTCCCGCCCCGGCCGCATCCGCTGCGGACCGGTCGCCGGTAGGTCAGCGCTCGACGAGCGAGCCCATCTTCTTCGCCAGGAACTTGATGCTGCGACGCGGCATCAGCCTGGCGAGCAGGTCGAGCATCGTCGCGTCCTCGCCGATGCACACCCGGAAGGTGCCCTTCTCGATCGCGTCGACGATCCTGCGGGCTGCCTCGGCGGACGAGGTGATCTTGACGGAGGCGTCAGTGCTGCGTCCCGGGATGGCGGCACCGGAGTTCTCGGCGATGCCGGTGCGGACGGCGCCTGGGAACACCAGCGTCACCGCGACGTTCGTCATGCGCAGTTCGGCGTACAGACCTTCGGTGAGCAGTTTGACCGCCGCCTTGCTCGCGCCGTAGACGGACTGGCCCGGCACCGGCACGAAGGCACCCATGCTCGACACGTTGAGCAGGCTCGCCTCGGGACGGCTCAGCAGCTCGGGGAGGAACGCCTTGCACATGTGCACGACACCCCAGTAGTTGACGTCGAGCACCTTGTTCATCTCGTCGTACGGCAGGTCCGCGAATGGGACGAACTTCTGGATGATGCCTGCGACGTTGGCGACGCCGTCAACCCGCCCGTGTGCAGCGGTCACCCCCGTCACCAGGGCTTCGACGGCGGCGCGATCGGAGACGTCGACCGTGTGAGTGGTGAGACGGTCGACATAGGCGTCCGCCAGAGCACGGGTGCCGTCGAGAGCCTCGGTGCGGAGGTCGATCGCCGCGACCCGCGCGCCACGCACGAGGAGTTCGAGGACGACATCGCGTCCGATCCCGTTGCCTCCACCGGTGACGACGAAAACCCTGTCACGGATCTGCATGCTGCCTCCTTGTGTCGTTGGGTCCAGTCAATCCGGTCCGGAGCACCGACGCCACCCCGAAGTGTGCGCGTGCACGTCTGCGGGTATCCGTCCGGACACGAGTCAGCCCAGCGTACGGAGGTAGAAGTGACGACGTCGAAGAAGGACGACGAGGTGCGCAAGGACCCACCGGGGCCGGTCGATCACGGTCGCAACGGCGGCATGGCAACGCGGGAGAACGCTCCCGAGGTGGTCGAGCGCTCGGACGACGACGAGAAGTGATCTCGATCAGGACGATGTGAACCGCCACGAGGCCACCGATCGGGCCGATATGTTGGGCATATGCAGTTCGCCGGACCGGCCGAACAGTACAACCGTTTCATGGGCCGTTACGCAGCGACGCTCGCGCCCGCCTTGGCGGACGCGAGCGAGGTGAGGGCCGGGCATCGGGTCTGCGACGTGGGCTGCGGGCCGGGTGGGCTGACCCGTGAACTGGTCGGCCGGGTCGGCGCAGCGAACGTCGCGGCGATCGACCCGGCTCCCCAGTTCGCAGCGGCGTGCCGGCAGATAGCACCGGAGATCGACGTTCGCGTCGGGGTGGCCGAGAATCTGCCGTGGCCGGACGGAACGTTCGACGTCACCCTGGCGTCGCTGGTCCTCGGATTCATGAACGATCCCGAACTGGGCGTGCGCGAGATGGTGCGGGTGACCCGCCCGGGCGGCACCGTCGCCGCATGCATGTGGGACACCACGGCCGGCGGGATGACGACGCTCCGCATCTTCTGGGCCGCGGTGGGAACGGTCGAGCCCGGGTCTCCGGGTGAGACGAGGCTGGCCGGTACCACCGAGGGCGACATCGCCGAGCGGTTCCGCCGTGCCGGTCTGGACGACGTGATCGGTGGTGCCCTGTCCGCACGCGCGGACTACGCCGATTTCTCCGACTTCTGGGAGCCCTTCACGTTCGGCGTAGGACCGGCCGGGCGGCACCTGGTGTCGATGCCCGAAAGGCACCGCGCTGCAGTACGTGACGCCTGTCGTGATGCTCTTCCGTCGGGACCGTTCTCGCTCGACGCCCGCGCCTGGTACGCGCGGGGAACGGTTCCGGGCGACCCGAACTCATCCTCGTCGCAGTAGATAGGTGTCCATCACCCAGCCTCGGGCCCCCTTGGCCCGGGCCCGAGCCTCCCGGATCGCCGGGAGCACCTCGGCGAGCGGGCCGGCGACGAGTTCTTCGTCGTCGGTCCCCAGATTCGCACCCCACCAGATGTTCCAGGCCCCGTCGAGGTCCGCGCAGGCGAGGCCGCCGTCGAGCATCACCACGATGTTCGACGCACCCGCTGCGACGTCCTGCACCAGCCTGCGACCGGTCGTGACGGTGATCGGCCCGCCGATGGTGTTGAGCACGAGACGATGTCGGGCCGCGAGCAGTTGCACGCTGCTGACCCCGGGGACGATGTCGTAGTCGAAGCGCACCCTCCCGCGTTCGAGGATGCGTTCGACGACACGGATCGTGCTGTCGTACAGGCTCGGATCGCCCCAGACCAGGAAGCCGACGGTCTCGTTGTCTCCGATCCGGTCGAGCAGAACGGTCTCGTAGGCCTCGGCGCGGGCGGCGTGCCAGTCGCGTACCTCGTCGCCGTAGTGCGCCGGGTTACGGTCCCGGGGCGGGTCGGGCACCACGATCACCCGATGCGCACCGGAGGTGTGGCGGCGCAGGACCTCCTCGCGGACCGCCACGAGATCGTCCACGCCCCGCTTCTTGTCGGGTACGAGGAAGACGTCGACGCTCTCGAGGGCGTGCACCGCCGCGACCGTGAGATCGTCCGGTCCGCCGGGGCCGATCCCGATGAGCCGAACTCTCACCCCCGGTCCTCGAGATCGCCCTCGACGTCGAGATAGGCCTGCTGCAGCCTGTTCATCGTCTCCGGATCGGGCTCGGACCACAGTCCGCGATCGGCCGCCTCTGTGAGTCGTTCGACGATGCCGCGCAACGCCCACGGATTCGCTTCGCGGAGGAACTGCTGGTTCGCGGGGTCGAGCGCGTAGTTCTGGGCAAGCGACTCGTACATCCAGTCCTCGACGACACCTGCGGTGGCGTCGTAGCCGAACAGGTAGTCGACGGTGGCGGCGAGTTCGAAGGCGCCCTTGTAGCCGTGCCGCCGCATCGCACCGATCCACCGCGGGTTGACGACCCGGGCGCGGAACACCCGTGCAGTCTCCTCCGCCAGTGATCGGGTGCGCACCGCATCGGGGGTGGTGGAGTCGCCGATGTACGCCTTCGGGTCGGTGCCCGTCAGCGCTCGCACCGTTGCGACCATGCCGCCGTGATACTGGAAGTAGTCGTCCGAATCGGCGATGTCGTGTTCGCGGGTGTCGGTGTTCTTCGCCGCCACCGCGATCCGCCGGTAGTTCGCACGCATGTCGTCGGCGGCCGGAACACCGTGCAACCCACGCCCGTAGGCGAAGCCACCCCACGCGGTGTAGACCTCGGCGAGATCGGCGTCGGTGCGCCAGTTCCCGGAGTCGATGAGCTGCAGGATGCCGGCACCGTACGAGCCGGGCTTCGATCCGAAGATGCGCCGCACCGCACGGTCGGCGTCGCCGTGTTCGGCTTCGTCCCGCCGAGCATGGGCTCGCACGAAGTTCTGCTCGTCAGGTTCGTCGAGGGCGGCGACCATGCGGATCGCGTCGTCGAGCATCCCGATGACGTGCGGGAACGCATCGCGGAAGAAACCCGAGATGCGGACCGTGACGTCGATGCGGGGCCGGCCGAGTTCCTCGAGCGGGAGCACGGTCAGTTCGCGAACCCGACGCGACTCGGCGTCCCATTCCGGACGCACACCGATGAGCGCGAGCACCTCGGCGATGTCGTCGCCGGCGGTGCGCATCGCCGAGGTCCCCCACACCGACAGACCGACCGACTGCGGGTACTCGCCCGTGTCGGCGAGATATCGCTCGATCAGGTTGTCCGCCAACGCGACACCGGTGTCGTATGCGAGGCGGCTCGGGACGGCCTTCGGGTCGACGGTGTAGAAGTTGCGCCCGGTCGGCAGCACGTTGACCAGTCCACGCAAGGGTGAACCGGACGGGCCGGCCGGGACGTACCCGCCGTCGAGCGCGTGGAGCACTGCGTCGAGCTCGGCAGTCGTGCCCGCGAGCCGGGGAACCACTTCGTCGGCAGCGAAGGTGAGCACCCGCGCAACCTCGGAATCGGTATGGCCGAGAACGGATTCGACAACGCGCGCGGCCGACCCAGTGTTCCAGTCGTCGTCCTCCATGGCCTGCACGAGCGCCCGTGCGATGTTCTCGATTCCGTCGACCTCGGTCAGCGGGGCGTCGGGCTTCAGTCCCAGCGCGGTGCGCAATCCAGGGACGGCGTTACTCTTGCCACCCCATATCTGGGCGGCACGCAGGATCGACAGCACCAGATTCACCCGTGCCTCCCCGACCGGTGCGGCGCCCAGGACGTGCAGGCCGTCGCGGATCTGCGCGTCCTTGACCTCACACAACCATCCATCGACGTGCAGCAGGAAGTCGTCGAACTCGGCGTCGTGCGGGCGGTCGTCGAGCCCGAGATCGTGATCGAGTTTCGCCGCCTGGATCAACGTCCAGATCTGCGCGCGGATCGCGGGCAGTTTCGCCGGGTCCATCGCGGCGATGTTGGAGTACTCGTCGAGCAGTTGCTCCAAACGAGCGATGTCGCCGTACGATTCGGCGCGCGCCATCGGCGGGATCAGGTGATCGACGATGATCGCATGGGCACGGCGCTTGGCCTGCGCACCTTCACCCGGATCGTTGACGAGGAACGGATAGATCAGCGGCAGATTGCCGATGGCCGCGTCGGTCGCGCACGCCGCGGACAGGCCCGCGTTCTTTCCGGGCAGCCATTCCATCGAACCGTGTTTGCCCAGGTGAACCACGGCATCGGCACCGAAGCCGTGTTCGATCCACTTGTACGCGGCGAGGTAATGGTGCGACGGCGCCATGTCGGGATCGTGGTAGATTGCCACCGGATTCTCGCCGAATCCCCTGGGCGGCTGGATCATCAGCACCACGTTGCCGGCCTGCAGGGTCGCCAGCACGATCGCCTTGTCGCCACCGCTGCCGTCGACGAACAGCGACCCGGGCGCCGGGCCCCACGCCTCGCTCATCGCGTCGGTGAGCTCGGCAGGCAGGTCCTTCGTCCATGCCAGATAGTCGGATGTGCTCACCCGCACCGGGTTTCCGGCGACCTGATCGGCGGTGAGCCACTCCTCGTCCTGACCGCCCGCATCGATCAGGGCGTGGATGAGGGTGTTACCGGCTTCGGTGTCGTCCTCGACGTCCATGCCGGGGAAGCCGTCGCCGAGGTCGTATCCGGCCTCGCGCAGGGCGCGCAGCATGCGGATCGCCGACACCGGTGTGTCGAGACCGACGGCATTGCCGACGCGAGAATGCTTGGTGGGGTACGCGGACAGCATGATCGCGATCCGGCGCTGCGCCGCCGGCACGTGCCGAAGCCGCGCGTGCGCGACCGCGATACCGGCCACACGGCGGCATCGTTCCGGGTCGGTGACGTAACGGGGCAGACCGTCGGCGCCGAGTTCCTTGAACGAGAACGGCACCGTGATGATGCGCCCGTCGAATTCGGGCACTGCGATCTGGGTGGCCGAATCCAACGGTGAAACACCGTCGTCGGACTCCGCCCAGGCATCGCGGCTCCAGGTCAGGCAGAGCGCCTGCAGGATCGGGATGTCGAGCGCAGCGAGCGCCCCGACGTCCCACGACTCGTCCTCACCTCCCGCGCTCACGGTGGCGGGCTTGGTTCCGCCGGCCGCGAGCACCGTCACGACGAGCGCATCCAGGGTGCCGAGTTCGGCGAGCAGATCCTCGGACGCTCCCCGCAACGAGGCGCAGTGGATCACGACGCCGCGGGCCCTGCCGGTCGCGTGGATCGCGTCGGCGAGATCGTGCGCGAACTGCACGTTTCCGCTGGTGTGGTGGGCCCGGTAGAACAGCACACCGACGAGTGGCAGCCGGTCGTCGGCCGGCCCCTCGGGCCGGTCGAGCACACCCCACTCGGGCAATTCGACGGGCGGATCGAAGCCTTCACCGCCGAGCAGCACGGTGTCGGTGAGGAAGGCATGGAGCTGCGCGAGGTTGGCGGGACCGCCGTACGCGAGATAGCGGTGCGCCTCGGCGGCGATGCCGATCGGCACCGTCGAATGCCCCATGAGCTCGGCGTCCGGGGTCTGTTCACCACCGAGAACGACGACCGGGACGCCGGTCGCGAGCACGGTGTCGAGCCCGTCGCGCCAACTGCGCGCGGACCCCAGGATCCGCACGACGACCAGGTCCGATCCGCTGAGCAGACCGGGCAGTTCGGTGGACACGTCGAGGCGGGACGGGTTACCCAGCGCCCACTCGACATCGCTCGACCGAGCCGACAGCAGGTCGGTGTCGGACGTCGACAACAAAGTCAGGCGCGTCACGACGCAACCCGAAAACACAGGCGTACAGCCATGTTCAGTCTCCAAAACCCTCGTGGACCTCACGTGCCGTGGCCGGTCTCCTGGCTGACGGGTCACCGCTGCTGCGCCGACCTTCCCGGATGAGATCCAGTGGCCTCCACACCGGCGGACCAGTACGGACGAGGGCGAGCAACTATCCGCTCACAGTGGCGAGGGCCGCGCCGGTTTCCCACCGGCTTCCCGAGCACCACGGCAAGCCGAGAGTAGCGCACCCGGCCGGAAAGGTGTGCAACCATGTGCGTCTGTGGATGCTCTGCCACCCTCTTTCCCTCCCGATCGGTGCCCCGGAATCCTTCGCCCACATGTCGCGGCGGACGGCGCACTGGTGCGGCTGCGCGTGCCCGGAGGGCAGGTGCCCGACGGGGCGCTCCGAGCACTGGCGGACACGTCGATCGCCTACGCCGACGGCGACGTCCACCTGACGTCGCGAGGGAACCTGCAGCTCAGAGGTATCGACCTCGACGAGTGCGGTGCCGTCCCCCCGGGACTGGCCGACGCCGTCACGGCGGCCGGGCTGCTGCCCTCGGCGAGCCACGAACGGGTGCGGAACATCGTCGCGTCGCCGCTGTCGGGACTCGTGGGTGGACTCACCGACGTCCGGCCTCTCGTCCGCGATCTCGACGCCGGACTGTGCGCCGATCCGGTCCTCGCCGATCTGCCCGGCCGGTTCCTGTTCGGCCTCGACGACGGCCGCGGCGACGTGGTGACGCTGCGGTGCGATCTCACCGCGGTCGCGCTCGGCGGCGGGACGGCACGGATCGTCGTGGGTGGACTCGACGGGCCGACGGTGCGGCTCACCCAGGTTCCCGAGATGCTCCTGCGGCAGGCCCGCCGGTTCGTCGAGATTCGCGAGTCGGTGTGGCACGTGCGTCAACTCCCGCGTGCGGGAGCGGAACTCGGTGGCACCGATCCCGCTCCGCGGCCACCGGCCTTCACGGTGCCGTACGGCGTGCTCGGCGATGCGGTGTCGGTGCTGGTCCCCCTGGGAATCCTCACCCCCGCCATGGTTGCTGCGCTGCCCGATCGAGGTGTGGTCGTCACGCCCTGGCGCGGCCTGATACTCCCGTCCGGGTCGGATCTCGTCGCGCTTCGCGAGACCGGCTTCGAGACGGCCCCGGATTCGGCGTGGCAGCGGGTGACAGCGTGCACGGGAGCGCCCGGGTGTAGCCTCGCCGAAGGTGACACCCGAGCGCTGGCTCGCCGGATCGTCGCCGGAAATACCACCGATTCCCGAATTCACGTCGCCGGATGCGAACGCGTCTGCGGCGCACCGCACTCGCCTCACCGCATCGTTCTTGCCAGGAGCACCCCGTGACCCTTCGACCTCCCCCGCGTCGGTACGACTACGTCACCGACGGCGCCGACATCTACGTCCGGTCGTTCGCGACGATCCGCAGCGAATCGGATCTGTCCGCGATTCCTGCGAGTGCGGAGAAGGTCGCGGTCCGGATGATCCATGCAAGCGGACAGACCGATCTGGCACGGGACCTCGTCATCCATCCCGATCTTGTTCCGGCCGCGCGCACTGCACTGAACTCAGGTGCTCCGATCCTCACGGATGCGAACATGGTGGCCTCCGGGGTCACCCGTACGCGCCTGCCTGCCGACAACGACGTGATGTGTCTGCTCGCCGACCCGCGTGTCCCCGAACTCGCCGAACGTTGGGGCACGACCCGCTCCGCGGCGGCGGTGTCACTGTGGGCCGACCGCCTCGAGGGGGCTGTCGTTGCGATCGGCAATGCCCCGACCGCCCTGTTCCACCTGCTCGAGATGCTCGACGACGGCGCCCCGCGACCGGCGGCGATCGTCGGTGTTCCCGTCGGCTTCATCGGCGCCGCGGAGTCGAAGGAGGCGCTGC
The DNA here is from genome assembly GCF_001886355.1 of Rhodococcus sp. 2G. Taxonomy (NCBI): domain Bacteria; kingdom Bacillati; phylum Actinomycetota; class Actinomycetes; order Mycobacteriales; family Nocardiaceae; genus Rhodococcus; species Rhodococcus sp. 2G. The sequence goes on from NZ_CP018063.1 coordinate 3,330,707, forward strand.
TCGACCATCGGCTGCAGATCCCCCATCTGGTGGTCCGGGGACGCCGCGGCGGGTCGGCGATGGCGTCGTCCGCGATCAATGCACTTGCGCAGGAGAAGGAATGAGCGAGATGGTGTCAGGCAGGTTCTACGGCGTGGGTCTTGGCCCCGGCGATCCCGAACTCATCACACGCAAGGCTGCGCGGCTGATCGCCGAAGCGGACGTCCTCGCGTACTACTCCGGTACGCACGGCCGCTCCATCGCCCGATCGATCGCCGCCGATCTGATCCCTGACGGCGTGATCGAGGAACTGCTGGTGTACCCGGTGACGACGGGCACCATCGATCACCCGGGCGGCTACGACGGTGCGATCGCCGATTTCTACGACGAGTCCGCCGCCCGGTTGGCCGTCCACCTCGACGCGGGACGCACTGTCGTCGTGCTCTGCGAGGGCGACCCTCTGTTCTACGGCTCGTACATGTACCTGCACGACCGCCTCGCTCCGCGATATCCGACGGAGGTGGTGCCAGGGGTGACCTCGGTGTCCGCCGCCTCTGCTGCAGCCGCCGAACCGATGGTGCGGCGCACCGACGTCCTCACCATCCTGCCCGGCACACTGCCCGCCCCGGAGCTCGCACGGCGACTCGCCGACACCGACGGTGCGGCGATCATGAAGCTGGGCAGGACGTTTCCCTCCGTCCGGGAGGCTCTCGCCCAGTCCGGGCGCCTCGACGGTGCCGTCTATGTCGAACGCGCGTCGATGGATCGGCAACGCATCCTTCCGGTCGCCGAGGTCGACGCCGACGCGGTGCCGTACTTCTCGGTGATCCTCACCGCCGGTGACCGCTCTCCGACGAATCGGTCGGTCGCCGACCGATCGCGGCCGTCCGTCGCGGTCGAGGCGACACATCCGGACGCGAACGAACTGCTCGTCGTCGGGTTGGGCCCGGCGGACGAGAAGTGGCTGACCCCCGAGGCCGCCGACGCACTCGCACAGGTCGATCACGTCGTCGGATACGGACCGTATGTCGATCGCGTCCCGGTACGTCCCGGCCTGCACCGTCATTCCAGCGGCAACACCGTCGAGGTGGACCGCGCGCGATTCGCTCTCGACCTCGCCCTGGCGGGTGAGAAGGTCGCCGTTGTCTCCGGCGGTGATGCCGGGGTGTTCGGCATGGCGTCGGCGGTGTTCGAGGCCGCGCAGGACGAGACATACGCGTCGGTGCCGATCCGCGTCCTGCCGGGGGTCTCCGCAGTGCAGGCGGTCGCGGCGCGTGCCGGCGCCCCGATCGGCGGCGACTTCGCGGTGATGAGCCTGTCGGATCGACTCAAGCCGTGGGACGTGATCGAGAAGCGGTTGGCTGCGGTATCCGAGGCCGATCTCGTCCTGGGCATCTACAATCCGGCCTCGCGGTCTCGGACGACGCAGGTCGCGGACGCGAAAACGGTACTGCTGAAGCATCGTCCGGCCGACACCGTCGTCGTGATCGGGCGCGATGTGGGACGGTCCGGCGAGTCGCTCGAGGTCACGACGCTCGAGAAGCTCGATCCGGCGAGCATCGACATGAAGTGCCTGCTCATCGTCGGCGCTGCGGGCACCTTCGTGATGCCTTCGGGTGCGGTGTGGACGAAACGGTCGGTCGACGGTCGCCATTCGGGATCCTCGACAACCGTTTGACTGCGGTGTTCACCCGCGGGTTGTCAACAGGTTCGCGCGGTGAACCGGGGTTCGCCACTGTTGAAACCGGGGCGAACCCCGGTTCGGCGCGCGAGGATGGAGCTATCCGAGACCGGCGCGCTCGCGGGAAGGGTCGTAGAGGTGTGAACAGGCCACATCCGGCCGTTCACGCACGCCGAGAGCGTGTCCGACGACGATCACCGCGGTGTGCTTCAGTCCCGCCGCCTCGACACCGTCGGCGATGTCGGCGAGGGTGCCGCGCAGCACGACCTGGTTCGGTCGCGACGCGAACGCGACCACCGCGACGGGGCAATCGGCGCCGTATTCGGCAGTGAGTTCTTCGGCAAGGACGCGGATGCGGGTGATCGCCAGGTGCAGGACGAGACTCGCCCGGATTCCTGCGACCCGCGCCAGAGCCTCGCTGTCGGGCATCGCCGTCGATCGGGCCTGCGTGCGGGTCAGCACGACCGTCTGCACGAGTTCGGGGACCGTCAGCTCGGTACCGAGTGCCGCCGCGGCCGCGGCGTAGGCGGGCACACCGGGTGTGACGTCCCACGGCACGCCCGCGGCGTCGAGCCGTCGCGTCTGCTCGGTGAGCGCCGAGTACAGCGACGGGTCGCCGGAGCACAGCCGCACGGCGTCGAGCCCGCGCCGGTGCGCGTCGGCGAGATGCGCGGTGATCTCGTCGAGGTCCAGGTGTTGCGTGTCGACCAGTTCGGCGTCGTCACGGCAGTGCGAGAGGGTGTCAGCATCGAGATAGGTACCGGCGTACAGCACGACCGGGACCTCGCGCAGCAGATTCACCGCTCGCAGCGTGAGCAGGTCGGCCGCTCCGGGTCCGGATCCTACGAAATGGACGGTCATCGTTCGCCTTTCACTGCGCTCCATTGCACGACCGGTCGCTGCGCACGCCAGCCGGTGAATGTTCCTATGGGATCTGCGTGTTCGACGGACAGACGGGTGAGTTCACCGCCGTGCGTCTTCCACCACTGCACCAGGACGGCCTCGGTCTCCAGCGTCACCGCGTGCGCGACGAGCCGACCGCCGGGAGGCAATGTGTCCCAACACGTGTCGAGCACACCCTCGCGACTTCCTCCTCCGCCGACGAAGATCGCGTCGGGCACCGGGAGTCCGACGAGCGCGGCAGGTGCAGCACCTCGGACGATGCGCACGATCGACGGCACACCCAACGCGGCGGCATTGCGTTCGATCGCGCCGGCGCGCCGTTCGTCCTTCTCGATCGCGAGAGTACGACAGCGCGGATCGGTTCGCGCCCATTCGATTCCGACGGACCCAGCTCCCGCACCGACGTCCCACAGCAACTCGCCCGGTCGCGGTGCGAGTGCGCACACCGCCGCGAGGCGTACGGTCCGCTTGCTGAGCTGCCCGTCGTGCTCGAACAGGGAGTCGTCGAGACCGGGCAGCACCGACAACCCGGCGGGGCCGTCGACCTCGACGCACATCAGACTCAGAGACCGGACGCCCGTATCGGTCAGATGGGCCGCCTTCGCATCGATCCGGGACTCGTCCGCAGCACCGAGATGCGACAACACCGCGACCCGTGAGTTCCCGAATCCGGCGGCCTCCAGGAGCGTCGCAACATCCGCGACACGTGCACCGTCGACGAGGACGACGAGTTTGCGTCCGCGCGTCAGAACTCTGCGCAGAGCATCGATCTCGCGACCCACGACGGTGATCGTCTCGCACTCCTCCGCGGACCAGCCCATGCGTGCACGGGCAAGTGCCACCGACGAGATCGCCGGGATCACCTCCACGGCGTCGCCTCCGAGGCGTCGGATCAGCGTGGTGCCGATCCCGGAGACCAGCGGATCACCGGATGCGAGCGCGACGACGTCCTTGCCGGCGTGCCGGTCGAGGAGGTCGTCGAGCCCGGACAGGAGCGGCGACGGCCACTCCTCGCGCACTGCTGTGCCGGCGGGAACCAGATCGAGGTGGCGCCGGCCGCCGAGCAGGACCTCGGCCGCGAGAATCCGCTCCCGGACGGTGGACGGCACACCGGACCATCCGTCCGCCCCGATTCCGACAACGGTGATGCCTGTCGTCTGTCGTATCGGTCCCATGGCGGTGAACCATAGCCCACGCGCCATGGCCTAGACTCGGCCGTGGCAAGGCAATCGAAGGTGCCCCTCACGGGGATAATCGGGAAGCCGGTGAGAATCCGGCACAGGCCCGCTGCGGTGACCCGGGAGTCGTCGATCATGCGCATCCGCGCAGCCACTGGACCGTCCGGTCCGGGAAGGCGATCGCACGGCGTCCGACCGGGAAGTCCGAATACCGGCCTTCGAACAGCTTGCCGCGAAAAACATCCCAGCGGGAGCCTGTGGAGGTCGAAGTGCATGTGTATCCGTTCGGTGCGGTGGTCGGTTCCGACGACCTCGCGCTGGCCCTGACCCTGTGTGCGGTGTCGCCGACGATCGGCGGTGTGCTGGTGCGTGGAGAGAAGGGCACCGCGAAATCGACGACGGTGCGTGCCCACGCCGCACTGTTGCCCCCGGTCACCGTCGTGGACGGGTGCCGGTTCTCGTGCGATCCGGACGCCCCCGATCCGTCCTGCCCGGACGGCCCCCATCCGCCCGGTGCGGCCTCGCATGTCCGGCCGGTACGGCTGGTGGAACTACCCGTCGGCGCGGCGGAGGATCGCGTCACCGGAGCGTTGCATCTCGGCAAGGCACTGGCCGACCGCACGGCCGAATACGAACCCGGTCTTCTGGCACTGGCCCACCGCGGCGTGCTGTACGTCGACGAGGTCAACCTCCTGCACGACCACCTGGTCGACCTGCTGCTCGACGCCGCGGCGATGGGCCGCTCGACCGTCGAACGCGACGGGGTCTCCGTCGAGCACGCCTCCCGATTCGTACTGGTCGGAACGATGAATCCCGAGGAGGGTGAGCTTCGCCCGCAGTTGCTCGACCGCTTCGGACTCGCCGTGGACGTGACCGCGCCCCGCGACCCGCACATGCGCGCCGAGATCGTGCGGCGGCGGATGGCCTTCGACGCCGACCCGGCCGGGTTCACCGCGCGATGGGCGGATCGGGACGCAGAGTGGTCGCGGCGAGTCGCCTCCGCCCGCGAACTCGTCCCGCAGGTCGCACTGAGCGACGACGCACTGGTCTCGATCGCCGAGGTGTGCGCGGCGTTCGACGTGGACGGCATGCGCGCCGACCTGGTCACCGCCCGCACGGCGATCGCACACGCGGCCTGGCACGACCGGATCGAGGTGACACGCGAGGACATCGCGGCAGCGGCCCGACTCGCCCTGCCACACCGTCGGCGCCGCAACCCCTTCGACGCCCCCACCAGCAGCGACGATCTGCTCGACGAACTTCTCGGTGGAGACGATCCGGATCCTGGCCCCGACGACGATCCCGGTGGTGGCGAGAGCGCACCCGACGACTCGGCGGCGGAGACGTCCTCCGGTTCGGGTGATCGGTCGTCCACCAGCCTGGCGTCGGCGACGGATCCTTTTCGCGCCAGGGTGTTCTCCGTCGATCGGGTCGGGCGCGGGGCGGCCGGTCGCCGGTCGCGGGCGGTCACCACGATCGGCCGTACCGTGGGCAGTCGCCGCGGCGACACCGGCCCGGTTCATCTGCCCGCCACGATCCGCGCGTCCGCCTTCACCGATCGGGGTCTGCAGGTGCGCCGCAAGATCATCGAAGGCCGCGAGACCAATCTCGTCCTGCTCTGCGTCGACGCATCCGGGTCGATGGCAGCACGCAACCGGATGGTCCAGGTCAAGACCGCCGTCCTGTCGCTGCTGCTCGACGCCTACCGCCGTCGCGACACCGTCGGACTCGTGACCTTCCGCGGCACCGGCGCGACCGTCGCACTCCCGCCGACGAATTCGGTGGACGTGGCTGCCGCACGGCTGCGAGAACTTCCCGCCGGTGGGCGGACCCCGCTGGCGGAGGGGTTGATCGAAGCGGCCACCACCCTTCGGCGTCATTCCCTGCGAGATCCGCGTCGACGCGCCCTGCTCGTCGTGGTCACCGACGGTCGCGCCACCGCCGGACCGGACGCTGTGCAGCGCTCGCTCGACGCCGCGGACGTCATCGCTGCACAGGGAATCTCCTCCGTGGTGGTCGATTCCGAGACGGGCCGATTCCGGATGGGTCTCGCGGCCCGTCTCGCCGAACGTCTCGGCGCCGAGTATGTGCCCGTCGGTGAGGTCGATGCCGACGCTTTGACCGGAATCGTCCGGGAGAGGGCCGCCTGATGCCGAAGGGACAACCCACCGTCGTCCCCGCCGACGGTCTCACCACCCGGCAGCGCCGCAACCGGCCGCTGTTGATGATCAACACCGGCGACGGAAAAGGAAAGTCCACAGCCGCATTCGGCCTCGCACTGCGTGGCTGGAACCAGGGCTGGTCGGTCGCCGTCTTCCAGTTCGTCAAGTCCGCCAAGTGGCGACTCGGCGAGCAGACCGCCTTCGAAAGCCTCGCCGATCTGCACGCCGAGCGCGGCACCGGGGGGCCGATCGAGTGGCACAAGATGGGTTCCGGCTGGTCGTGGTCGCGCAAGGAAGGCACCGAGGAGGACCATGCCGCCGATGCGCTCGCCGGGTGGCGTGAGATCCAGCGACGTCTCACCGCGGAGCAGCACGGCCTGTACGTACTGGACGAGTTCACCTATCCGATCGCCTGGGGCTGGGTCGACATCGACGAGGTCGTCGATACGCTGACCTCACGGCCGGGACACCAGCACGTCATGATCACGGGGCGGCGTGCGCACCCGAAACTCGTCGAGGTCGCCGACCTGGTGACGGACATGACGAAGGTCAAACATCCGATGGATGCGGGACAGAAGGGCCAGCGAGGAATCGAGTGGTGAGAGTTCCACGCGTCGTCGTCGCCGCACCGGCATCCGGGCACGGGAAGACCACCGTCGCCACGGGCCTCATGGCGGCACTGCGTCGCGCCGGCCACATCGTGTCGGGGCACAAGATCGGTCCCGACTACATCGATCCCGGCTACCACTCGCTCGCCACCGGCCGACCGGGCCGCAACCTCGACCCGCACCTCGTCGGCGAGGACCTCGTCGCTCCTCTCTTCCTGCACGGCGCCGCCGGTGCGGACATCGCCGTGATCGAAGGAGTCATGGGGTTGTACGACGGGATGATCGGCACCGACGGGTACGCGTCCACCGCCCACACCGCGGCCCTGCTGTCCGCACCGGTGATCCTCGTCGTCGACGTCTCGCACGCCTCCCGGTCGATCGCGGCGATCGTGCACGGCATGGCGTCCTACGACCGCGGCACGCGGATCGCCGGTGTGATCCTGAACAAGGCCGGATCTCAGCGACATTCGGACGAGGTGATCCGCGCCCTCGAACCGACCGGCATCCCGGTGATCGGCGTGCTCGGTCGCGACGACGGCGTCACCGTTCCGTCGCGCCATCTCGGCCTGGTGCCCGCCCAGGAACGCGACGAAGCAATTGCGCAGGTGGATCGGCTCGCCGCGCGGATCGCCGAGCGCATCGATCTCACCGAGATCCTCGGTATCGCCTCGGCAGCACCCGACCTGCCGGCAACACCGTGGTCACCCGGCACGCCCACCGAGGACGGACCGGTGATCGCCGTCGCCGGAGGCCGCGCTTTCACCTTCCGCTACACCGAGACCGAGGAACTGCTGCGCGCACACGGATGCCGATCGGTGACCTTCGATCCCCTGCGCGACGAACGACTGCCCACCGGCACCGCGGGCATCTACCTCGGCGGCGGGTTCCCCGAGGTACATGCCGCCGACCTCGCCGCGAACCTCCCCCTGCGCGCGCATCTGCGTGCGGCGATCGCGGCGGGAGTTCCGACCGTCGCCGAGTGCGCCGGTCTGCTCTATCTGGGGCGCGAGGTCGACGGGCACGAGATGGTCGGCGCCTTCGACACTGTGGCACGGATGACCCCGCGCCTGACCCTCGGTTACCGCAACGCGATCGCACCGCAGGACACCCTGCTCGCCCCCGCCGGCACCCGCGTCACCGGTCACGAGTTCCACCGCACCGTGATCGATTCCGGCTCGTCTCCCGCGTGGCTGCTCGACGGCCGGCCGGACGGCATCGCCACCGCGAACGTGCACGCGTCGTACCTGCACACGCACTGGGCCGGACATCCCGATCTCGCGCGACGTTTCGCAGACGCCGCACGGTCGGCGGATCCCGCCCCCGAACCCACCTCGGCACCTGCGCGTCGTCGAACACCCGAACCCGACCTGCACCATCACGGCGACCGCGACGCGACCGAGGGGCTGGTCGACCTCGCCGTCAACGTCTCGCGCCGACCGCGACCGGCATGGCTCGACGACGCCCTGCGTGCATCGCTGGACGATCTCGCCCGGTATCCCGACCCGAGCGATGCACGCTCCGCCCTCGCCGATCGTCACGGCCGCAGCGTCGACGAGGTCCTCCCGACCGCCGGAGGTGCCGAGGCGTTCACATTGATCGCTCGGGCACGGGCGTGGCGGAAACCGGTGGTGGTGCATCCGCAGTTCACCGAACCGGAGGCCGCACTGTTGGCCGCCGGACATCGTGTCACGCGGGTCGTGTTGCGCTGCGATGACGGGTTCGTCCTCGATCCGGGTGCGGTCCCGGAGGATGCCGACCTGGTCATCGTCGGCAATCCGACGAATCCCACCTCGGTCCTGCACCCGGCCGACACGCTCCTGGCACTGACCCGACCGGGACGGGTGGTCGTGGTCGACGAGGCGTTCATGGACGCCGTTCCCGGCGAAACCGAATCGTTGACGGGACAGCTCGTTCCGGGACTCGTGGTGCTGCGGTCGCTCACCAAGACGTGGGCGATCCCGGGTCTGCGCGCCGGATACGTGGTCGGCGACGCCGCAGTGCTCGCGGATTTCGCCGCGCAGCAACCACCCTGGTCGGTGTCCACTCCCGCAGGGGCCGCGATGATCGCGTGCGCATCCGGTGACGCAGTACGCGAGACCGAGGTGATCGCACAGGAGATCGCCGGCGACAGGAAGGTTCTCGTCGACGCCCTCACCGGACTCGGAATCCACGTGGTCTCCCCCGCGACAGCCCCGTTCGTGCTGGCGGAAACGCCAGAGGGAACGCGGGAGAGATTGCGGGAGAAGGGCTTCGCGCTGCGTCGCGGCGACACCTTCCCCGGCCTCGGTGACGACTGGGTACGGATCGCGGTGCGCGACGCGGCGACCACGGCAACGCTCGTCGAGGCGTGGAGAACGATCCTGTGAAGCACAGGGCACTCGGACTGGCGCTCGGCTACGCCGCCGACCAACTCGTCGGCGACCCGCAGCGGTGGCATCCCGTGAGCGGCTTCGGGAAGTTGGCGCGCGCCGCCGAGGGCCGGCTGTATGCCGACCACCGCGTTGCCGGGGTGGTGTTCACCTCGCTGCTGGTCGGCTCTGCCGGAGCGCTGGGATACGTCGCCGACCACGCGACCCGCGGTCGTCCGGTGCCTGCGGTGGCGGTCACGGCGCTGACCACCTGGACCGTGCTCGGCGGCCGCTCCCTCGGATTCGAGGCCCGGACGATCGACGCCCAACTCCGCGACGGCGATCTCGCCGCGGCGCGGCAACAGGTGACCCACCTGGTGGGCCGCGACCCGTCTCGGCTCGACGAGAACGGGATCGCGCGCGCCACGATCGAGTCGGTCGCCGAGAACACCTCCGACGCCGTCGTCGCCCCGCTGTGGTGGGGTGCGGTCCTCGGTCCGGCCGGCCTGCTCGGGTACCGCGCCGCGAACACCCTGGACGCGCGCGTCGGTCACCGCACGCCGCGGCTCGAACGGTTCGGCTGGGCCTCGGCCCGGTTCGACGACCTGCTCAATCTCGTCCCCGCTCGCCTCACAGCCCTGCTGGCTGTCGCACTCGGTGACGACGGCCGGGGCGCGGTCCGGGCGTGGCGCCGGGACGCCCGTCAGCATCCGAGTCCGAATGCCGGTCCGGTCGAAGCGGCGTTCGCCGGTGCTCTCGGGATCCGGCTCGGCGGCTCGAACGTCTATCACGGTGTGGTCGAGGATCGCGGCACGCTCGGCGACGGACCCGCGCCGGCCCCGGAAGATATCGGCCGTACCGCGCGACTCGCCTCCAAGGTCGGACTCGGAGCCGTGGCGACCGCCATCGCGGTCGCCCTCGTCCGTCGATAGCCTCCCCGATATTTCCCAGCCACGACGGGAATTCCGGCCGAGGGTGAAATTCCGGGGTGAATCCGTGTTCGTTCTGCCCGAAACGTAACTCCGGTTGCTGGACGCGACGAACATGGCGCACTGCGCCACGCCGAGTCGGTCGCGTCAACTCCGACAACACGTCGGCGTCCACGGCCGACAACCTGTCACGGAATGTCCCGCAGGTCCTCGATGCGATGGTCGAACTCCCCCTCGGTGTCGTCGACCGAGTCCTCGACGCGGCCGTTCTCGAGCGGCCGGTACACGAAGACGGTGTTCAGTCCGACTTCGCGAGCGGCCCGCAGATCGTAGGGATGCGACGCGACCATCGCGGCCCGGAAGGGATCGACGCCCAGATACCGGCAGGTGCGCTCGTACAGGAAACGTTCGGGTTTGAAGGCGCCGAACAGTTCGGCCGTGAGGATGGCATCGGCCTCGAGCTGCTGGTCGCGGAAGAGCGCGATCATCGTGGCCATGTCCGTATTGGACAGTGTCGCCACCACTGCCTGCGAACGGAGTTCGTTCAGCCCGGGCCGCACGTCCGGCCATGCCTCGAGGCGTTGCCAGGCCCGCGCCGTCTCGACGCGCACGTCCTTGGGAAGGTCGATCCCGAACTGCTCGCACACGTCGCCGAGTCCGTCGACGTAGGAGTCCTGCACGCGATACCACTTCTCCACCGACTGGTCGAGACGGAGGATGCGTTCGTAGTAGTCGCTCCTCCAGGCCCGCACCAGGTCGCCCACGGTCGCCGGATCGGCATCGGGTCCGAGCGCATGGGCCACCGCCCGGGTGACCGGGGTGTAGAAGTCCATCAGCGTGCCCTGCACGTCGAAGATGTACGCGTCGTATCGGCTCACGCCTTGGAGCATGCCCGATCGCGCCTGCCCGAAACTGCTTTCCCGAACCCGCACGCCGATGTGACCCGCGTCGCATACTGGGACCGAAGCGTCGCCACGCTCCGGGGGTGCACCATGGACGACCTGGCGGAATTCCGTCACGATCTCGATCGCATCGAACACCGCGTCGCCGGTGAGGTGGTCGTCGGCCGCTCGCGGGTCCGGATCCTGGCCGGGTGCGTCGCGCTGCTGGTCATGGGTCTGCTGCTTCCCCAGGCCACTTCGGTGACGTCCCTGACGACCCTTCTGCGCTGGGACTCCGAGGCCGCAACCCTTCCCCTCCGTGTCTTCGACGTCTTCGTGGTGGTGTTCGGCATCCTCGTACCGCTCGTCGCATTGCTCCGCCGCCGGTGGGGTGCCGCAACGCTCGCGATGCTCGGTTCGGGGGCGGCGTCGATGGTGGGACTGTTCGCCGTCTGGTCACAGGCCGGGATGGTCGCCCACACCTCTCACGCACCGCACGTCGGCCTGTATCTGTGCTGGGGCGCGGTGATGGCATCCACCGCGGTGTGGTTACCCGTCGTGCTCTCCACCGCTCCCCTGCGCAGCGCCCCTCCGGTCACCTCCGGAGTTCTGACTCCCCGGCCCGGTCGCTGACCGCACCGTTCGCCGCTCGACAGTGGCGCACGACACGCTTGCGGTGCAACACTGTAATCAGTGCAACGCGCACAGGTTGATCGGTGCGACACGCACCGGGTCGCGTCCCGAGGAGGACATCATGCGACATTCACACATCCATGGATTCGGACGACCGGGCGGCTGGCAACAGGCAGACGTCCCCGACGCGAGCGATGCCGCCGAGTGGTTCGCCGGCAGGCTCCCCGACGACTGGTTCACCGGACCGCCCGACATCGAGATCGACAGAGAAGAGATCTTCGTCGTCGGCCCCCTCGGGGTACCCGACGGCACGAGCGACACCGAGATCGACGGACGCATCGCTCGATTCCGCGAGACCACGCGCGCCGACCGGATGCGCATCGCCGACGAGGCCGAGGCCCGCTACGGCCGCAAGGTGGCCTGGGGCGTGACGGTCGGCGACCGGACCGACCTGTTCACCCACCTCGCCGTCCCGGTCATGACGCGACTGCGCCAACCCGAACGGAAGGTGCTCGACACCCTCGTCGACGCCGGTGTCGCGCGGTCCCGTTCGGACGCACTGAAGTGGACCGTCAGGCTCGTGGGGCAGCACTCGGAGCAGTGGCTCCGGGAACTGCGCGAAGCGATGAAGAAGGTCGACGATCTGCGTTCCGAAGGTCCGCAGGTCTGACCTCCGCCACCCGGAGGACCCATTCCCGCGCTACCGTCACGGTCTCCACCGTGGCGACACCGCGGGGTGTGGGCGGGCGGCGTATGACGATCACGCGCACGCCCAGTTCATCGGCGGCGTCGAGTTTGCCGCGGGTGAGCGAACCACCCGAATCCTTCGTGACGAGGGTATCGATCCCGTTGTCGAGCAGCAGCTTCCGTTCGTCACTCGCCGTGTAGGGGCCGCGTCCGAGCAGCACCGACCAGCTCGGTGGCAGTTCGGTCGTCAGTGGATCGACGACGCGGACGAGCACGTCGTGCGCGGCGAGCGGTCCGACGAAGCGGTCGAGTGTCTGCCGTCCGGTGCTGAGGAAGATCCTCCGGCCGGTCGCGGCGACGTGCGCGGCGCCGTCGTGGTCGTCGACCCACGTCCACCGGCCGTGCGCGTCGTGCCAGCCCGGTCGTTGCAGGCGCACCAGTGGCACGTTCGCGGCGGCGCATGCCGCGGCGGCGTTCGCGCTGATGCCCGCGGCGAACGGATGGGTGGCGTCGACGACGGCTCGGATACCGCGCTCGGTCAGGTACCGGACGAGACCGTCCGCTCCGCCGAACCCTCCGATGCGCACCGGACCGACGGGCAGGCGTGGATTGCGGACCCGGCCTGCCAGGGAGGATTCGAACGCGATGTCCGCGTCGTCCAATGCCGCGGCGAGGGAACGGGCTTCCCCCGTCCCACCGAGGATGAGGACCGTCACCGCAGGGTTCCCCTCAGCACGGGCAGGGTTCGCTCGTCGGAGAGCATGGCGAGCAGAGCGTCCATGTCGAGATGTTCGTCGACGAGGTCCGCGAGCGCCTCGATGCGGACCTCGCGTGCGGCCGGGAAACTCACTTCCCCGGTGCGGATCTCGCGGCCCACCACCGCAGCGACCTCGCGTAACCACGCCCAGCGCAACGCGTCCCCTTCGAGGGCGCCGTGCCACATGGTGCCGAACACCGAACCCTCTCGGGTGCCACCGAGGAATTCGGTGCCACCGTCGACGGTGACGCGTCCGTGATGGATCTCGTATCCGGAGGCAGCCGCATCCAACGCTGACCCCCTCGGCAATCGGAGGGCCTTCTCGTGTCCGAACTCGGTTCGGGCCGGGAGCAACCCGAGACCCGCCGCGCTTGCGCCGGGAACACCCTCGACGCCGTGCGGGTCGTCGATGCGCGTGCCGAGCATCTGGAAGCCGCCGCAGATACCGAGGACCGGTCCACCTCGTCGGGCGTGGTCGACGATCGCGGTGTCGAGTCCTCGCGAGCGCAGCCACGCGAGATCCGCGAGGGTCGCGCGTGTTCCGGGCACGATCACGACGTCGGCGCCGGCGAGCGCTCGCGGGTCGTCGACGAAGCGGACCCGCACGTCCGGTTCGAGGCACAACGCGTCGACATCGGTGAAGTTGCTGACCCGCGGCAGCATCACGACGGCAATGCTCAGTGCGCCGTCACCATCGTGTGCGGGACGGGAGGTGAGGGCGAGTGAATCCTCCGAGTCGAGCCACAGGTCGCGTTGCCATGGCAGCACGCCGAGCACCGGGCGGCCGGTGAGCCGTTCGAGCGAGTCGAGTCCGGGCTTCAGGAGCGAGACGTCGCCGCGGAACTTGTTGATCACGAAGCCGCGGATCAACTGCTGATCCGCGGCGTCGAGCAGGGCCAGCGTCCCGTACATCGAGGCGAACACACCACCGCGGTCGATGTCGCCGACCACGACGGTCGGCATCGAACCATGTTGCGCCAGACCCATGTTCACATAGTCGTGGTCGCGCAGATTGATCTCGGCCGCGCTCCCGGCACCTTCGCACACCACCACGTCGAATCTACGCCGGAGGTCGTCGAAGGCACCGAATGCCGCGTCGGCGAGATGCTTTCGTCCACCGGCGAACTCACCCGCCTCCAGCGCTCCGGCCGGTCGCCCGAGAACCACGACGTGGCTGCGCCGGTCGTCGCCGGGCTTGAGCAGCACCGGGTTCATCGCGGCCTCGGGGATCGCACGGGCAGCCACTGCCTGGATCCACTGGGCGCGCCCGATCTCCGCGCCCTCGCTCGTCACCATCGAGTTGTTCGACATGTTCTGCGCCTTGAACGGCGCGACCTTCAGGCCGCGCCGCGCCAAGGATCGGCAGATCCCGGTGACGACCACGGATTTTCCTGCATCCGAGGTCGTTCCGGCGACGAGCAGACCCGAACCCATGCCGTCAGGCCGGGATCGTCACGCGACGGGACGCGCGTTCGGTGAGGTACGCGAAGACCACACCGAGCACCGCCCACAGGGTGAGCTGCACGGTGAACGACGCGACCCGGAACTCCCACAGCAGCGTCGCGGGGAAGCCCTCCCCCACCTCGTCGATTTTCGGCAAGGCGAGATATCCGAGACCCACCACGACGAGGAAGGCGACCGCCGGGCCTGCGATGCGGACGGTGTGCAGATCCTGGGCGGCTAGCGCCTTCGCCACCGCGACGGCCACGGCGATCGCGACGAGTCCGAGAACGACCGAGGCGAGCCACAGCAGGGTGCGTTGATCGATCGTGTCGGGATCACCGACGGCCGGCGGATTCGCCGGATACTTCACGAACGGGACGGCCTCGACGGCGAGCCACGCTCCGGCCGCCCCGAACAATCCGAGCTTCCAGCCCGGCATGTCGGTGAGGCGACGCGCGAAGTGCAGCACCGACGCGTAGAGGGCGCCGAACGCGAGACCGGCGAGAGTCGTCGCGAGGAACAGTCCGGCCTTCTGCCCGGTACGGTCGACGAGCGCATCCTCGCCGTGACTGTGACCGTGGGATTCCCCGGTGGTCGCAGCGTGGTCGTGGTCATGCGAATGCGCTTCGCCGGCAGCTTCTTCGAGCGCGATCGCGGATTCGATGTGGGGTTCGCCGACGACGAAGGCGACACCGCCGGCGAGCAGACCCGCGACGAGTCCGGCGAGCAGACCCCGCAGCAGCAGGTGGAGGTAGGTTCCGGGCATCGTGGTCCCCGTTCTCAATGGCACGGAAGACCGAGGAGATGCCGGCCGTCGTGCATCAGTTCGTGCATGAACATGCCGGTGCGCGAGATCGCGCCCTGATCGAATCCGACCAGGTAGAGAACGAGAAATGCCGCGACGATCACTGCGGCGAGAGCGACTGCGAGTGCGGCGGAGCCGAGCGACTCGTCGGGGGTATGGACAACAGCCATGACAATCCTCCTGGGATTTCGCGCCCCATTCGATTCCGTCATGTGCCGCGGGAGTTTTCTGGCTTCCGGAGATGTCGACATCTCCGGTTACAGTGGCGCGACCGCTCCGGCTTTCCACCGGATTGCCTACACCTCGGCACATCTTTACCGACGCACCTTCGCACCGCGCGTTGTGCGATGTCAAGCGGAGAGGACGTACCTGCCGTGACCCGATTGTTCGTCGTCGCACACGCTTCCACGCATGCGACGGAACAGGCCCGATTTCCGTGCGACGAACCGATCTCCGATCGGGGCCGCCGCGAACTCGGACGCTTCGCGGTGCCGGTCGTCGACCGGTGGGTATGTGCACCCGAGCGACGCGCGGTCGACACGGTCCACGCCTTCGGTGCCCCCGCCGAGATCGACTCCGCGCTGCGCGAGCTCGACTACGGCAGGTGGTGCGGGGCGGCGATGGGCGATGTGCCCGAGGGCGAGCTGGCGATGTGGCTGACCGAGCCGGCGGCCGCACCGCACGGCGGCGAGTCCGTCGAGGACCTCATCCGCCGGGTCGGCACCTGGCTGGCGGCACAGGATGACGGCTACGAACGGGTCGGGGTGGTGACACACCCGGCGGTCGTGCGAGCGGCGACGGTGTGCGCTCTCGACGCTCCGGCGGCGTCGTTCCGGAGGGTCGACGTGGGACCGCTGGACGTCGTCCGGCTCTACGGCGGGCCGGGTAGGTGGACTTTGCGGCCGAACCGATTCGCGCGGTGAGCTACCAGGTGACGTCCTTCTCGCACTGCTTGCCGTCGACTGTCGACTCCACCTGGACGGTGGCGTGCTCGAGCCCGTGCGACGACAGCGCGGTGCGCGCCGAGTCGAGGATCCACTGCGGGTCGTGGTCGCTGACGAGATGCACGGTCGCGACGTCCATGCCGGTGGTCAGCGTCCACACGTGCAGGTCGTGCACGCCGCACACGCCGGGCAGCGCGAGCAGGTCGGTGCGCAGCAGGTCGACGTCGAGATGCGCCGGCGAGGTCTGGGTGAGGATGCGCAGCGACTCGGCGGCCAGTCTCAGGGCGCGCGGCACGACCCACAGGGAGATGAGCACACCGACGACGACGTCGGCCAGGCTCCAGCCGAAGATCATGACGAGTGCGCCCGCGATGAGGACGCCGACGGATCCGACGGCGTCGGCGAGCACCTCCATGTAGGCGCCGCGCACCGCGATGCTGTCCTTCGCGTCGGCCCGCAGCATGAGCATCACGACGATGTTGGCGGCCAGTCCCGCGAGGGCGGTGACGATCATGGGCAGGCCGGGAAGTTCGGGGGCGTCGCCGATGCGGTCGATCGCCTCGTAGAACACCCAGCCGGCGACGCCGAGCAGCAGCACCGCGTTGACCATCGCGGTGAGGACTTCGGCGCGATGCCAGCCGAAGGTGCGCGAGGCCGCGCTGCTCCCGCGTCGGGCGAGGATGAGGGCGACCATGCCCATGGACACCCCGACGACGTCGGTGAGCATGTGGCCCGCGTCGGCGAGCAGGGCGAGAGAACCGATCAGGAGACCGACGAACGCCTCCAGTACGAAGAACGCTCCGAGGATGCCCAGCGCGAAGGCCATGCGCCGGATGACGGCGCGCGTGGGACCGGCGCCCTGACCGTGACCGTGGCCGACGCCGTGTGAGTGTCCGTGACCCGAACCCATCGAACTCCCTCTCCGAAACTCGGGCCATCGTATGCACGAATGCGCATATGTTTCAACGGCTACGTGCCCGGCGGGCTCGGAGGGCTTACTCGTCCGGGTCGTAGGCCGGATGTTCGACGGTGGGAGGAAGGGTCGCGATCGCGGTGATCCGCTTGAGTCCGGCGGTCTGCAGCAGGTCGACGATCAGCGACCTCATCTGCGCGAACACCACCGTCGCCGACACTCCTGCCCCGGCGATGAGTTCGGGATCCATCTTCTTGGCGATGCTGCGCAGCACACGTGCAGCCTCGGCCTGGTCGGGCTGCTCCCCCGGCTCCGCCAGAACCATCTCGCGGAGCACGTCCACCGCATCGGCCACCTCGGCGAACCGCTGCACGAGCCGCGGATCGAGGATCTCGTCGTCGCGGACGAGGGTCAACGACCGGCGCGCGAGCACGCGAATGTTGCGCATCGCGTGATCGATCGGGTCGGCGGCAGCCGTCAGGACCGCGAGACGCTTACGGCTGTTCCAGTACAGCGGCGAGATCCGGCTGATCTCCTTGCCGCCCTTGAGGTTGGATCGCATCGCGTCGATCGCGGGCTGAGTGGCGCGGGCCTGCCGCAGCGCTTCCTCGATCGGCTTCGGATTGTTCTCGACGAGGCCGGACTCCACCTTGCGCAGTACCTCGCTCGCGGTGGCGAGGATCTCGGCCGCATTGCGGCGCGCCCGCCGCACCGGATGCGTGGGAATGAGCGCGACCACTGCAATCCCCGTGAGCCCCCCGATGAGAGCGTCGACCATACGGTCGACACCCCCGGTGCCACCGGGCGGCAGAAGGGTGGCGACAAGCACCGCGGAATTACCCGCCTGCATCGAGAAGATCGGGCCGCTGTCGAGCGCCACAGCGGTACCCATCGCCATCATCACGACCAGTGCGATCTGCCACGGTCCACTACCGATGAGAGAGACGATCAGGTCGCCCACGCCGATCCCGACGGTCACACCGCAGACGAGTTCGACGGAACGCCGCAACCGGGCGCCGAGACCGAGCCCGAGGGAGACGACTGCCGCGATGGGGGCGAAGAAGGGCTGTTGGTGCCCGACCAGATCCTTCGCGACCCACCACGCCAGGCCCGCCGCCAGCGCGCACTGCACGATCGGCAGCGCCGATGTGCGCAGCCGTTCGAACGAGTCGGTCAGGCGTTTACGAGCTCCCTGACGGGTGGGTCGACGCCGGGTCGCCGCGGACAGTCTGTTCAACACAGACATGTACGGGCGTCTATTCGACGCCGAGTTCTTCCGCTGCCCGCGGGTCGCAGTCCTCGAGCAGGTCCAGGCAGCGGGCGTGCTCGTCCGACTCACCGATGGTTCGGGCTGCCCGGGCCAGGACGGCGACGCAACGCAGGAAACCGCGGTTGGGTTCGTGGCTGTAGGGCACGGGACCGAAACCCTTCCAGCCGTTGCGGCGCAGCTGGTCGAGACCGCGGTGATATCCGGTACGTGCGTAGGCGTATGCCTGGATCGTCTCGCCACTGTCGAGTGCGGCCTCGGCGAGGTACGCCCATGCGATCGAGGCGGTGGGATGGTCGGCTGCGACCTTCGCCGGGTCCTCGTTGTTCAGCAGGGCCGACTCCGCGTCGTCGTCGCCGGGGAGAAGGGTGGGCTGCGGTCCGAGAAGATCACCGAAAGACGTCATGGGGTCATTGTGCCCTTCCGTGGCGAAGGCTCGATAGAGTCCCCGGGTAACCGCAGGCCGTCGAGCGAGGTGCAGCACGTTGTCGGACCCGAAGAACGAAGAGTCACCCGAGCAGACTTCGACGACCCCTTCTGTCGAGACACCGGACGAGAGTGCGGAAAACGAACCCCCTGTCGAGCCGGCGGCGACCGACGAAGCAGCCGCAGAAGAAGCAGTATCCGAGGAGGCAGTGCCCCAGGATGCAGCGTCCCAGGATGCAGTGCCCGAGGATGCAGTGCCCGAGGATGCAGTGGGCGCGGGAACCGAGAAGGCCGACGAGCCGGCGGAGCAGGTCTCCGAGAAACCTGAGGAGCCGACCACCGATGCGGCGTCCTCGGGTGAGGACGCGAGCAGCGATGAGCCGGAACAGGCTGCAGACGAGAGCGTCACCACGGACGAGACCGTGGCGCTTCCCGTCGTCGAACCCGAGACCGTCGAGTCCCGCCCGACCCCCGAATCCGAGCCCGCGCCCGATGTCACCTCCGCCGATGCGCCCACGGTGCAGATCCCGGTCCGCAGCCACGTGCCGAAGGCGCCGCCGCAGCGCATCGCTCCGCGCCGTGAGGAACCGACGGTTCAGCCCGAGCCCGTCCGCGTCGCCGTCCAGCCCACGCCCACGCGCATCCCGCCGGCCCGCGACAAGAGCCGCGGTCGTCGGCTGATCGCTGCCGGAGCAGCGGCCGTGCTGGTGGTCGTGGCGATCGTCGCGGCCGGGGTGATCGTGTTCCTGAAGGACCGCGCCGACAACTCCCCCGAGAGCCGGATCCGCGCGAGCATCGACACCTTCGTCGGAGCACTCGAATCGGGCGACCTGGGGACTCTGCGGGAGTCGACCTGCGGAGCGCTCTCCGACTTCTACGAGACGGTCGATCCGGAGAACTTCCGCGACATCCACCGGCTCGCCGTCGAACAGGGCGAGATCCCGGTGGTGACGAGCGTCGATCGCATCCAGATCACCGAGGGCACCGCCATCGCGCAGGTCACCGCGCACACGGTGAACGATCCCGACGATGTCACCGATCGCACCTTCGACCTCACGCTCGACGGTGAGCAGTGGAAGGTCTGCAGCGAATAACGGGACGACAGCGACCACGAGTGTGCAGAAGTCGTCGTTCGCCCTCGGCGTGTCGCGAGGATTTCTGCACACCGTAGGGACGACGAAGGGCGCCGACGAGAACGTCGGCGCCCTTCTGGTATCGCGGTGGGGCCTTACTTGGCCGAGACCGAGCGTCCCGCCGACTTGAGGTCGTTGCAGGCCTCGATGACACGCTGCGTCATGGACGCCTCGGCCTTCTTGAGGTAGCTGCGCGGGTCGTAGGCCTTCTTGTTGCCGACCTCGCCGTCGATCTTGAGCACACCGTCGTAGTTGGTGAACATGTGTCCCGCGATCGGGCGGGTGAACGCGTACTGCGTGTCGGTGTCGACGTTCATCTTCACGACGCCGTAGCTCAGCGCCTCGTCGATCTCCGACTTCAGCGAGCCCGAACCGCCGTGGAAGACGAGGTCGAACGGCTTCGACCCCTCGGGCAGACCCAGCTTCTTCGACGCGGCGGCCTGGCCCTCGGCGAGGACGGACGGCTTGAGCTTGACGTTGCCCGGCTTGTAGACGCCGTGGACGTTGCCGAAGGTAGCGGCGAGCAGGTACTGGCCCTTGTCGGCGCCGAGCGCGTCGACGGTCTTCTCGAAGTCCTCGACCGTGGTGTAGAGCTTGTCGTTGATGGCGTTCTCGACGCCGTCCTCTTCACCGCCGACGACGCCGATCTCGATCTCGAGGATGATCTTCGCGGCCTTGGCGGCAGCGAGGAGTTCCTGCGCGATCTCGAGGTTCTCGTCGATCGGGATGGCCGAGCCGTCCCACATGTGCGACTGGAACAGCGGGTTCTGTCCGTTGTTCACGCGCTCCTGCGAGATCGCGATGAGCGGGCGGACGAAGTCGTCGAGCTTGTCCTTCGGGCAGTGGTCGGTGTGCAGAGCGATCGTCACGTCGTACTTCTCGGCGACGACGTGGGCGAACTCGGCGAGTGCCACGGCGCCGGTGACCATGTCCTTCACACCCAGGCCCGAGCCGAACTCGGCGCCACCGGTCGAGAACTGGATGATGCCGTCGCTGCCGGCGTCCGCAAAGCCCTTGATGGCGGCGTTGATCGTTTCGGACGACGTGCAGTTGATCGCCGGGAACGCGAAGGAGTGCTCCTTCGCGCGGGCGATCATCTCGGCGTAGACCTCGGGAGTCGCGATAGGCACAGCGGCTGTCCTCCAGATGAGAGTCGATCGGCACCCCACCGGGATGTGGTGGGTGCCCGGTTGTCCTTGCAGTATGTCAAGTGACACGTCCGTTCGATACTCGGGCCGTCCGGGGTGGGTGTCGGGATTCGGGGGGAGGTGGACGCCGCCGGTACCCTGGATCGCGTGACTGTGTTCGAAGCCTCGGAGTCCGTGACCAATCTGGCCCTGCTACCGGGGTTTCTGGATCCTGTCAATCTACTCAATTCGTTCGGTACCTGGATGCTCATCGGGTTGCTGCTCGTGGTGTTCATCGAATCCGGTCTGCTGTTCCCGCTGCTGCCCGGCGACTCGCTGCTGTTCACCGCGGGCCTGATCGCGGCGGCCAAGTCGGCGGAGGTCGAACCGTTCGCCCCGTTGTGGGTGCTGATGGTGACGATCCCCATCGCGGCGGTCCTCGGCGACCAGGTCGGCTATCTCATCGGCGCGAAGGGCGGAACCAGGCTGTTCAAGCCGGACTCGAAGCTCTTCAAGCAGGCCTACATCGACGAAGCGCACCGCTTCTTCCTGCGCCACGGACCCGCGATGATCTTCCTGGCACGTTTCGTGCCGATCGTGCGCACCTACGCCCCGCTCGTCGCGGGCGCCGCGAAGATGCCCTACCGCGTGTTCATCACCTACAACATCATCGGCGGCATCGTGTGGGGCGCCGGCGTGACGCTGCTCGGCTACCTGCTGGGACAGATCAGCTTCATCGCCGACAACATCGACATCATCTTCCTGGGCATCGTGTTCGTCTCGGTGATCCCGATCATCACGGAGGTCGGCAAGCGCGTGCTCAACTCGCGTCGTGCGGCCAAGAGCGGTGAGGCGCCGGCCGCCGAGGCCGCGACGATGCCGATCAACCGCATCGAGAGCACGTAGGAACGAACCTGGCACCACAGAAGGTGGATTCCGCCCGTCGCACGAACGGGTCGGAATCCACCTTCTTCCGTTTCAGGACCGCGAGGCCGCGACAGCGTAGGCCGCTTCCATGAGCATCCACCCGCCGAGCTGCACCGACATGTCACGTTCGGCGACGGCCGACTCTCGGACGGTGCCGCCCGCGAACCGCGCGACCGAGGTGCCCAGGCCGGGCAGCCGCGCCTGCCGCGACCAGTCGCGGCCGAAGACCGGCAGCTCCTCGACCTGCAGCCGGTTCTCCCAGGCGGCCTCCGCCGACGCCAGCACGATCCGTGCCGCGACGTTGCGGGCGCGGATGTCGTCGCGGTCGACGACGGGCAGTGTCGTGGCGACCATCGCGAGGTAGCGGGCCAGGATCCCGTTGAACAGTCCCCCGTCGCCGCCTCCCCCGCCGGTGACGACGCTGCGCTCGGTGAGTTGATCGTCGACCGCGGCGACGAGCGCGTGGACCCTGCGGCGATGCCTGGAGTCGTCGAGTTGCAGGGCGAGCTCGGTCTCGAGGCCGAGCGTCACCCCCTGGCAGTAGCTGTAGATCGCGCGTTCGTGCACGCCATCACGGATGCCGTCCAGGACGAGGCCCGTCTCGGGGTCGAGCAGCACGTCGTGGATCCAGTCGGCCATCTCCTCGGCGCGGTAGACCTTGCCGGTGCGGGCGAGCAGCAGCGCCGCCGGACCGTTCGCGGGGGCGTTGAAGAAGGTGTCCCGCCGGCGCCACGGGATGCCGCCGCCGCTCTCGGGTTGCCAGGCGTCGACGAGCTCGTCGACGAGGGTCGCGATCGCGCCGCGGTGGTCGACGTAGAGATGCCGTTCGGCCCGTTCGAGCGACAGGCCGAGCCACGCCATGTCGTCGTAGTAGTTGTTGGTCCAGCCGGTGAGGTTGCGGATGCGGTGGGTGCGTGCGAGCCGCACGACACGGCGCCGGCGGCGCGGGGTGGCGTCGCGCTCGGCGGCGTCGACGGCGGCGTCGATCAGGTGCGCCTGCCACCAGTAGTGCCAGGAGAGGAACAGTCGCTCACGTCGGACGGCGGGCCATCCGACCACCCCGAGCGCGGTGCCGGGCAGTGCCCAGAGACGACGGATGTGCCGCGACACGATCGCACCCTCCGCGGCGTCGGCCCGCTCCGACCACCGGGCGGCCTCGACTCCGTCCGAACGCTGTCCTGCTGCGGTGTTCATCACCCTCCACACTGCCCGACCGGCGGCCGCCCCGACGACGGTCCGCGCGACTTTCATCCCGGATTGCGGGGCAGGTGTTACCAGGCGTCCGAGAAATCGGCGTGCTGCCGGATCCACGCGTGCATTGCGATCCCCGCGGCGACACCCGCGTTGATGGACCGCGTGGAGCCGAACTGGGCGATGGAGACCGTCATCGAGGCGACGTTGCGGGCCGCTTCGGTGACGCCGGGACCCTCCTGCCCGAACAGCAGCAAGCAGCGGCGCGGCAGGGTCGCCGTCTCCAACCGGACCGAGCCGGGGGTGTTGTCCACCGCGACGATCTCGAGGTCCTGTTCGGCCGCCCACGCGACGAGCGCGTCGACATCCGAGTGGTGGAGCAGGTGCTGGTAGCGGTCGGTGACCATCGCTCCGCGCCGATTCCATCGGCGTCGCCCGACGATGTGCACGGTGCCCACGGCGAACGCGTTGGCGGTGCGAACGACCGTCCCGATGTTCGCGTCGTGGGCGAAGTTCTCGATGGCGACGTGCAGCGGGTGCCGGCGACGGTCGATGTCCGCGACGATCGCCTCGCGGGTCCAGTAGCGGTAGGCGTCGACGACGTTGCGCCGGTCGCCGTGGGCGAGCAGCTCGGGGTCGTAGCGCGGGTCGGTGGGCGGCTCGGTGCCGAACTCCTCGATCCACGGTCCGACGCCGTGCGGGTGCTCACCCCATTCGGTGGGGCCCGCCACGTCCTCGACGGCCGGTTCGGAATGCGTGTCGGTCACCGTCAGAACGTCTCGTTCGAACCTGCTGCGACGCGGAAACCGTGGCCGGTGGCGTCGTTGGTGCAGGTCACCTCGGCTGCGGTGGTGGCGCACGTGTAGCCGAGCTGCGACAACGACGATCCCGGCGGCAGGACGGGGCTCGCCCCGTCGGGCGAGAGGTAGACCGGTCCGCCCGAGCACACGAACTCGCCTTCTCCGGAGTCCTGTACGCGGATGCCGAGTCCCCAGTTGACCATGCAGTCCTCGGGGCGCGGCGGGATCGGATCGGTCGGTCCTTCGCAGCCCGCCTCGGTGCGGGTGGGCAGCCGGACGATGCCGCATTCGAAGGTGCCGTCGGCGCTGCTGAAGTAGTACGACTCGTTGCGCTGGTACTCGACCTGCGCGAGCGGAGCCGGTTCCTCCGGGGAGGTCTCCGGCTCGGGAGCTGGTTCGGTCGTCGACGGGGTCGCCTCCTCGGTGGTGCTCGCAGCGACCGTCGTGGAGGGGGTCGTCGAGGCAGCCGCGGAGGTCGTCGTCGACGTCGCTCCGGAGTCGGCCTCCGGCCCGTCCGCGGAGCCTCCGCATCCTGCGACGAACAGTGCCGCACCCGCGACGACTGCGACCGGCCACATCCGAATTCTCACGCAACACCCTTCCCGACGACGTGCGGGTGTCACTCTATCGAGTGGCGTCAGTGGCCGGTCAGGCGCCGGTTCACCAGGCGATTCATCCATCCGGGCGACACCTGGGCGAGCGTGGCGAGCACGGTCGCCTGCCGGCCCACGGGCCGATGCACCCGTCCCGAGCGCCGCGTGGGACGAGTCGCGTCGAACACCGCGCGGGCGACGTCGTCGGCGCCGAGGTTCACGCCCAGGGAGCGTCGCGAGCCGATGTCCATCCCGTCGACCATGTTCGTGTCGACGAACAGCGGCCACAACGCCTGCACCTTGATGTCATGGCGGGCCCACTCGAGTTCGAGTGCTTCGGTCAGGCCGCGCACCGCGAACTTGGTGGCGCTGTAGGTGGCGAGCTCGGGCTGTCCGTAGAGCGCCGACGCCGAGCACATGTTCACGATGTGCGCGCCGGGGGTGTCGCGGAGATACGGGAAGGCCGCGTGGCAGCCGAGGACGACACCGGTGACGTTGACGTCGACGAGCTGCCGGTGCCGGCTCGCCGGGGTGTCCTCGAACGGCCCGGACGACAGCAGCCCGGCGTTGTTGACGAGGACGTCGAGCCGGCCGTCGGTGCAGAACTCCTCGAGTACGCGGGTCCACGCGGAGGTGTCGGTGACGTCGAGGGCACCGGTGGCGATCTGCCCCGCGGTGACCGAGGCGCCTTCCTCGGCGAGGCTCGCGAGCCCCGCGGTGTCGATGTCGAAGGCGCCGACGCGGTAACCGTGACGGGCGAAGAGCAGGGCTGTGGAGCGGCCGATACCGGCGGCGGCTCCGGTGATCACCACGCTGGGAGCAGACATGGCATCACCCTAGTCACGGGCGGGAGCCGACGGCGCACAGCGGGGATAGGCTGGGATCGGAGGAGCTGTGAATCGTCGTATCGTTGCCACCGTCGCGTTCGTCACCGTGGGATATGTCGTCGTTCTCGCGTTGTGGATGCACCTGTTCCTGCCGATCTCCGAACCCGGCACCGAGGGCTTCCAGGTGGTCTTCCTCGTCTGCCTGTACGGCACCGTGCTCGGTCTGTCGATGGCGCTCGCGGGTCGCCGCTCGAAGGTCATGCGCCGTATCGAACGCGAAGGGTACGAGGGATGGGCGACCATCCGTTCCGCGACACCGCTCGATCTGACCTCGACCGGTCAGCTGACCCGGCTCGATCTCGAGCTCACGGTGCCCGGCTCGGAGTCCTATCGCGGCACGGTCGTCTACGAGGTCGACCGTCGCAACCTGCAGCGCTACGCGCCCGGGGAGGTCGTGAGCATCTGGGTGGACCCGCTCGACCGCGACCGGATCGTCCTCTATCCCTGACTGTTCCGGCTCGTGAGAGCAAGGAGCCCTTCTACGAGTAACAGCTGGGCCACGGTGTAGGTGGCGAGCACGAACCCTTCCGCTGCCGCGCGCATCTTCTCGTCCTTCAGGAGGGTGCGGCGCACCACGATCGATCCATCGGACAGCGTGAAGATCAGGCCGCCGAGACCGAGCCGACTGCGCCTGTCGGCACCCGGCACGGCCAGCCCTGCGCGCACTCGCGCACCGGGTGCGAGGGCGGGGTCTCCGGCAAGGATCGCAGTGGTGGCGAGCAGGGCGCCGTATCCGGTCAGCGGCGCGGCCACCGAGGGGTTGCGGGCGGCGAGCAGACCGGCCGCACCGGCCAGGGCACCGGCACGCTGCACCGCGACCGGCTTCGACACCCGCGCACCGCGCCGGACGAGGATGCTCGAGTAGGCGGTCTGCATGACACCGAAACAGGCTGCACCGCTCAGGATCCGGCGGTCCTCATCGGAGCGGATCATGGCGATGTCACCGAGGGTGGCGGCTGCGAGACCTGCGACAAGCAGGGCGGTGTCGGCGCGATCGGTGTCGCGGGAGCGGCGCAGCACCCGCACGGCGAGCGCGGGTGCGATGAGCGGTTTGGCGATCTGCTGCAACTTCTCGTTCCCCGACACTCCCCCGACGACGGTGGCGGCCGACGCCGCCGCGAACACCGCGTGCTCGACGCCCCACCTCTTGCGACTGAACCAACCCATGCGCGCACAGTACCCGGCTGCATCGATCGTCCCGCAAGCTTCAGCAGCGGCGCGCACCGCCGGACGCCGTGGCGCGCAGGAAGGTCGGCGCCGGCAGATCGCGCTGCACAGCGGCGTCGGCGACGGCCTTCCGCACCGAGTCCACGCGGTCGTCCTCGCACAGCGCGATCGCCGACCCGCCGAAACCGCCGCCCACCATCCGTGCGCCGAGTGCACCGGCAGCGACGGCCGCGTCGACTGCGGTGTCGAGTTCGAGGCAGCTGACCTCGAAGTCGTCGCGCAACGAGCGGTGCGACGCATCGAGCAATGGTCCGAGATCCCGGATCCGCCCTGCCCGCAGCAACTCCGCAGCCTTCTGAACGCGGGCGATCTCGTCGATCACGTGCCGGGCGCGGCGACGTAGGACGGGATCGTCGATCAGGTCCGCCGACGAGGCGTCGCGCAAGCTCTGCACGCCGAGGAACCGGGTGGCGTCCTCGACCTCACGGCGACGCTGTCCGTACTGTCCGTCGGCGAGCTCGTGTCCGGTCCCGGTGTCGACGACCAGCACGGTCAGTCCGCGGGCTTCCGCGTCGAACGGGATGTGTTCGCTGCTGCCATCGGCGAAGTCGAGGAGCAGCGCGTGGCCCGGACGTGCGTGGAGGGCGATCCGCTGGTCGAGCCCACCGGTGGGGGCACCGGCGTAATCGTTCTCCGCGCGCACGCACGCCGCGGCGAGTCGATCACGGCCGTCGTCGCCGAGGGGCAGCCCGCACAGGTCGGCGAGCGCCACCGCGACCGACGTCTCGAGCGCCGCGGACGACGAGAGTCCCGCTCCGACGGGCACGTCCGACGCGACCGCGATGTCCGCACCGGTCAATCCCGGCGGGTCGAGCGTCCAGATCACGCCGGCGACGTAGGCGGCCCAGCCGTCGACGTGCCGGTCGCGCAGATCCAGGTCGACGCCGTCGAAACCGGAACTGCGCACGCGCAGTACATGATCGGAGCGCCGACGCACCGCGACGACGGTGATCTGCGGGATCGCCATCGGCAGACACAGACCCCCGGCGTAGTCGACGTGCTCGCCGATGAGATTGACGCGCCCGGGGGCGCACCAGCAGCCCTCGGGTTCGGTGCCGAACTCGGTCGCGAACAGTGCGCGGGCGGTCTCTGCGAGCGTCATGGCGCCACCTCACGCAGGCGTTCGGCGATCCGTTCGGGGGTGGTGTCGCTGATCCACGCGCCCATCGCGGATTCGGACCCTGCGAGATATTTCAGCTTGTCCGGGGCCCGCCGCAACGAGAAGATCTGGCAGAACAGCCGCATGTCCCCGCGAGGTGCACCGACCGGCGCCTGGTGCCAGGCAGCGATGTAGGGGGCGCGGTCGACGCCGGGGAAGAACCGGTCGACGCGGCCGAGAAGGTCGCGCTGGACGGCGGCGAGTTCGTCGCGTTCGTGTTCGTCGAGGGCGGCGAGATCCGGGATGTCGCGGTGCGGGACGAGGTGCACCTCGACGGGCCAGCGTGCCGCGGCGGGGACATAGGCCGACCACGCGTCGCCGGAGACCACCAGTCGGGTGCCCGCGCGTCGTTCGGCGTCGAGGATGGCGCCCTGCAGCGACCTGCCGGTCCGCTGCCGATACTCACGGGCGCGGTCGAGCAGGGCGCGTGAGCGCGGTGGGACGAACGGGTAGGCGTAGATCTGCCCGTGTGGATGTTGCAGTGTCACACCGATTTCCACGCCGCGATTCTCGAAGCAGAAGACCTGCTCGACATCCGGCTGCTTCGACAGCGCGGCGGTGCGGGCGGCGAGCGCATCGATGACGGTGCGCGCCCGCGGCACGGAGAGGTCGGCGAATCGGGCGTCGTGGTCGGGGGTGAACGCGACGACCTCGCAGCGGCCGGTCGCCGGTCGTCGCGGCCACAGACCTTCGTCGTCGACGAGATCCTCACCGGCCGACGGCGCCCGGAGCGACGGAAAACGGTTCTCGAACACGACGACGTCGTAGTCGTCGGCCGGGATCTCGGTACACACGTCCGCCCTGCTCGGGCACAGCGGGCAGTCGACGGCCGACGGCAGGAAGGTGCGGTCCATGCGGTGGGCCGCG
This sequence comes from Rhodococcus sp. 2G, assembly GCF_001886355.1. NCBI lineage: Bacteria > Bacillati > Actinomycetota > Actinomycetes > Mycobacteriales > Nocardiaceae > Rhodococcus > Rhodococcus sp. 2G. The sequence goes on from NZ_CP018063.1 coordinate 3,359,162, forward strand.
AAGGTGACCCACTCCCCCGTCAGCGGGTCGCGGCGCATCTCGGAGGTCGCCGCGACCGGCGGCAGGTCGCGGCGGTCGTGGAGGTCGCGGGTCGCGGCACCGGAGACGAACGGCTCGGTGTCGTCGAAATAGATCAGTTCCCGGCCGTCCGCGAGATGCGTGACGGTCTGCCGGACCCGCGCCCCCACGCGGCTACTTGTCGTCCAGACCCAGGTCGGCGAGGCCGAGCAGGGAACGGTACTCGACGCCCTCGGCGGCGATGACCTCGTCGGCGCCGGTCGCGCGGTCGACGACGGTCGCGACACCCACGACGATCGCGCCGGCATCGCGCAGCGCCTTGACGGCGGTGAGCGGCGAGTTGCCGGTGGTGGTGGTGTCCTCGACGACGAGCACGCGCTTGCCGGTGACGTCCGGTCCCTCGATCTGCCGCTGCATGCCGTGGGCCTTGGCGGCCTTGCGGACGACGAAGGCGTCGATGGGCCGGCCGGGGGCGTGCATGACGGCGAGGGCGACGGGGTCGGCACCCATGGTCAGGCCTCCGACGGCGTCGAAGTCCCAGTCGGAGACGAGTTCGCGCAGGAGCGTGCCGATGAGCGGGCCGGCCTTGTGGTGCAAGGTCGCGCGGCGCAGGTCGACGTAGTAGTCGGCTTCCTTACCGGACGACAGGGTCACGCGGCCGTGTACCACCGCCAGCTCGCGTACCAGTGCTGCCAGTTCGTCGCGGTCACTCATTGCGTCCTCACCCGTCGTTCGGCGGCGCGACGCCGGTGCGGTCGCGCTCGTGTCGGGGAACGAGCCTAGTCGCTGCGGGTCGCAGGTCAGGCAGCGACGGTGTCGGAGGTCGCCTCGGACTCCGACCGGACGTCGTTCTCGACAACCTCCGCATCGACGGTCTCGTGCCTGCGGGCCGGCTCGGATGCGGCGACGGGCGCGGGCGCCTCGAACAGCACGACAGGTCCGACGGCCGCGAGCTTCGCGAACAGCGAGGTGGGGAATCCGCCGACCGCGGTGTTCAGTGCGCCACCGAGGTCGTTGTGTACGCGGACGGCTCCGGCGATGCGCTGCTCGCGGGTCTGCAGTTCCCGGGCGACCCGGATGAACGGCCAGTGGTTGACCCCTCCGAGTCCACCGATCAGCTCGTGGAGCGTCGCCGACAGCGCGTTCTCCGCACCGGCGCGTTCGGTGAGACCCAGGCGCTGGTCGCGCACACCGATAGCGAGCGAGCGGGCGCCGACGACGGGCCGGATGCGCTCACGTTCTACACCGGCGCCGGCCGACGCCGCGATGAGCGCGGGCACGAGATCGTAGCGGTCGTCGAGTTCGTGGAGGAGCAGGCGCAGACTCTCCCGGTGGCGTTGCTGCAACGTCCGAAGACGGCGCACGCCTGCGCGCAACCACAGCACCACCGCAACCACGACAGCAACACAGAGCACCACAGCCACAGACGTCACGCGCAGAAATGTACCGAGCGCACGAATCGCGTCGAAGACTGCACCCGGCGTGTCCTGCGCGGTGTATCCGTACCGTGATCTGGCAACGCCCGCCGTCAGTTCGTCCGTGGCGATCGGGTGCTGTCGCGGCCGCAGCCGATCAGGTGCGGCCGCGACCGTTGCCGAAGGTGTTGGTCAGCTTCCGCACGAGGTTCTGCGGCACCAGTCGTCCCGCCGTGGCGAGCACCTTGTACTGCAGCCCCGGAATGCTGCGGACCTTGCCCTTGTCGAGGTCGGCGAGCGAAGTGCGCACCACCTCGTCGACGTCGAGCCACATCAGGTTCGGTGTGGACGACATGTCGATCCCGGCACGCTGATGGAACTCGGTACGCACGAAGCCGGGGCACAGTGCCTGCACCCGCACGCCCGTGCCGGCGAGGCCACCGGCCAGCCCTTCGGTGAACGACACGACATAGGCCTTGCTGCCGGAGTAGGTGGAACCGCGACCGGGCAGCAGACCGGCCACGCTCGCGACGTTGACGATGTCGCCCCTGCCCGCCTCGATCATCGACGGGAGCGCGGCGCGGGTGAACGCGACGACCGAGGTGACGTTGACGTCGAGCTGCGCCTGCAGCAGGCCCGGATCGGCGGTCCAGAACTCGCCGGTCGTGCCGAAGCCGGCGTTGTTGACGAGCATCTCGACACCCCGACCGAGGCGTTCGACGACGAGATCGCGACCGTCGACGGCCGCCAGATCGGCGACGATGATCTCCGATGCCGCCCCGAACTTCTGCTTCAGCTCGGCGGCGAGTTCGTCGAGGGCGGGACGGGTGCGGGCGACGAGCACGAGGTCGTAACCGCGACTCGCGAGGGTGCGGGCGAAACCCGCACCGATTCCCGAGGTGGGTCCGGTCACGAGCGCGACGGGGCGGACGGAAGTCATGGCCGCCACACTAACGACACGCGACGCGCGCGACCACCTCCCGAGGATCTACCTCAGTGACAATTCTCGGCGTTCCGCCTCAGTGACAATCCTCGGCGTCCCGCCTCAGTGACAATCCTCGGCGTCCCGCCTCAGTGACGGGCGGAGGGCCGACCCGGATCCTGCGAACCCCGGTCCAGTTCCTCGGGTTCCACGACGGGCGGCAGCACGTGGAGGATGCCCGACAAACGCGCGACGGTCTCGATGGCCGAGTCCCATTCGCGTCCGGAGCTGCCGACGGGGATCGAGCCGAGCGTCCACTCGCCTTCGCTCCACAGCATCTGTACGTGGTCGGGGATGGACTCGGTGAACGCGACCATCCGCTGGTCGCACACGCGTCGCGCGATCTCGAGGTCGGTGGCGAAGACGATGCGCGGGCCGATCGAACCGAGCAGGTTCATGTCGGGGTCCTTCGGCGGCGGCGTCGACTTGAGCCGCAGATCGATGTCGACGTCGGAGCCGACCTTGCGCCGGACCGCGATGATCGTCGCGGTCTCCTCGATGTCGAACAGGACGAACTCCTCGCCGCGGCGAACCCCACGGACGATGTCGATCGCGCCGAGATATTCCTGCTTGGCGAGCGCCGCGCGGTGCCAGGTGGACGGCAGGTGGTCCTCGGCGGAGGTGTACTTGTAGCCCTGCGCTTTGGCCCAGATCTCCCGGATACGACCCGACTGTTCTCGCCGCGTCCGGTCGACGTAGAGCAGCGCGACCGCACCCAGCAGTGCGACCGCGGCCAGAGAGAACCACATGGCAGTCATCGTCGAGTCAGCCTAGCGGGTCAGCGGCCCGAACCACCGAAGGATGGGAGGGACGCGCTGACGACGGTCTCGGCGGTCATCCGTCCCTGCTCGACGGCACTGCCGGTCGCCACGGCGGTCGCTCCGACCTCGAGGCTGTCGGCGGTGTCGCCGGTCAGGGTGATGATCTCGGTGTCGGGGGTGAGGAGGACGGTGACCGTCGAACCACCGATGACGCCGAGGGTGATGCTGCCGCCGTCGTTAGCGGTGATCGTGCCCACGACCGCGCCCGCGTCGCCCATGACCTCGCCGAGTCCGCCGGGGATCCGGTCGAGCGGCAGTCCCGGTGTGGTCGGTTCGGGTGCCGGCGGGAGAGTCGCCGTCGGCGGGGGCGCGACGGTGGCCGGGGCGCGATCCGACGCGACCCGCGAGGTGGAGTCGTCGGGCCGGCTGAGCAGGAACCCGATGGTGCCGCCGAGCGCGATGAGGACCACCGCGGCGAGCGTGATCAGTCCCCAGCGCGGGCCGCGCGGCTTCCCGGCATCCGTGCCGGGCGCCGGACCCGTGGGTGGCTGCCCGGGGATTCCGTGCCCCCGCGTTCCTGGTCCCGGGTTCATCGCCGTCTGCGGGTTACCGGGGTCGTATCCGGGGAGCACCTGTGTGGGCTGATAGCCGTGCGGGGGCGGGTAGCCCGGCTGAGGCGGATACGGCTGTTGCGACGGAGAACCCTGTTGCGACGGAGGACCCTGCGGGGAGGGATAGGCCTGGGTGGGCTGGTACTCGCTCCCCTGCGCGCCCCACTGCTCGTAGCGGGTGTACGCGACCGTCGGGTTGGTGACCGGCCGCCCGTACGCCTCGGTCGCGTCGTCGGTGTGCAGCACGCGGGTCGCGTCGGGGTCCGTCCCGTTCGACGACTCGTCGAGTGCGTAGGCCCGTTCCTGCGGGGTGCGCGGATCCTGGGGATTCTTCATAGCGCCTTCCAGAGTAGGCGCGCGCGGCCCCGGCGGCTCCTGCCACCGAGGCCGCGCACGGGCGCCGTCAGGCGCTGATCACGAGGTGGTCGCCGTCCTCGCTGACGCCCACGTGGACGGTGTCTCCGTCCTTGATCTCACCGGCGAGCAGCTTCTTGGCGAGCTGGTCGCCGACCGCCTGCTGTATCAGGCGGCGCAACGGACGTGCACCGTACTGCGGGTCGTAGCCGCGCACCGCCAGCCAGAACCGCGCGGTGTTCGAGACGTCCAGTGTCAGTCGCCGCGCCGACATGCGGTCGGCGAACTGGTCGAGCTGGATGTCGACGATCTTCTCGAGCTGCTCCTCCGAGAGCGGGTCGAAGATCACGACGTCGTCGAGCCGGTTGATGAACTCCGGCTTGAACGCCGCCCGCACCGCCGCCATGATGTGCTCCCGATCGCCACCCGCACCGAGGTTCGATGTGAGGATCAGGATGGTGTTGCGGAAGTCGACCGTGCGGCCCTGGCCGTCGGTGAGACGACCGTCGTCGAGCACCTGCAGCAGCGTGTCGAAGACGTCCGGGTGTGCCTTCTCGACCTCGTCGAACAGCACCACCGTGTAGGGGCGACGCCGCACGGCCTCGGTCAGCTGACCGCCGGCCTCATAGCCGACGTAGCCCGGAGGCGCACCGACGAGGCGTGCCACCGAGTGCTTCTCGCTGTACTCGGACATGTCGATCCGCACCATGGCGCGTTCGTCGTCGAACAGGAAGTCGGCGAGCGCCTTCGCCAGCTCCGTCTTGCCGACACCGGTCGGGCCGAGGAACAGGAAGGACCCCGTCGGACGGTTCGGGTCGGCGACACCGGCACGTGCACGACGCACCGCGTCGGAGACGGCCTGCACCGCGACGTCCTGGCCGACGACCCGCTTGCGCAGTTCGTCCTCCATCCGCAGCAGCTTGGAGGTCTCGCCCTCGAGCATGCGGCCGGCGGGGATGCCGGTCCATGCCGCGACGACGTCGGCGACGTCGTCCGGGCCGACCTCCTCCTTGAGCATCAGGTCGCCACCGGCGGTGGTACCCGACGCGGCGGCGGCCGCCTCGAGCTTCTTCTCCAGCTCGGGGATGCGGCCGTAGCGCAGCTCGGCGGCCTTGCCGAGGTCGCCGTCGCGTTCGGCGCGTTCTTCCTCACCGCGCAGGGATTCGAGCTGTTCCTTGATCTCCCGCACGGAGTCGATCGCGGTCTTCTCGTTCTGCCAGCGCGTGGTGAGCTGGTTGAGCTTCTCCCGCTCGTCGGCGAGTTCGGCGCGCAGCTTCTCGAGGCGTTCCTTCGAGGCCTCGTCGCTCTCCTTCTGCAACGCCATCTCCTCGATCTCGAGGCGACGGACGACGCGTTCGACGGTGTCGATCTCCTCGGGACGCGAGTCGATCTCCATCCGCAGGCGCGAGGCTGCCTCGTCGACGAGGTCGATCGCCTTGTCGGGTAGGAAGCGCGAGGTGATGTACCGGTCGGACAGCGTCGCCGCCGCGACGAGCGCGGAGTCGGTGATGCGCACGCCGTGGTGCACCTCGTAGCGCTCCTTGAGGCCGCGCAGGATGCCGACGGTGTCCTCGACACTCGGCTCCCCCACCAGGACCTGCTGGAAACGACGTTCGAGGGCCGCGTCCTTCTCGATGTACTTGCGGTACTCGTCGAGGGTCGTGGCACCGACCAGCCGCAGCTCACCGCGGGCGAGCATCGGCTTGATCATGTTGCCGGCGTCCATCGCCGACTCGCCGGTCGCGCCGGCGCCGACGATGGTGTGGAGCTCGTCGATGAAGGTGATGATCTGCCCGGCCGATTCCTTGATCTCGTCGAGCACGGCCTTGAGGCGTTCCTCGAACTCGCCGCGGTACTTCGCGCCCGCGACCATCGAGCCGAGGTCGAGCGAGATGACGGTCTTGCCGCGCAGCGACTCGGGCACGTCCCCGGCGACGATGCGCTGGGCGAGGCCCTCGACGATGGCGGTCTTACCGACGCCTGGCTCACCGATGAGGACCGGGTTGTTCTTGGTCCTGCGGGAGAGCACCTGGACGACACGGCGGATCTCGTTGTCGCGACCGATGACCGGGTCGAGCTTGCCTTCACGCGCCCGCGCCGTCAGATCGGTGGAGTACTTCTCCAGGGCCTGATAGCTGGCCTCGGGATCGGCGGAGGTCACGCGGCGGTTGCCGCGGACGGTCGTGAAGGCGTCGCGCAGGGCGGCCGGCGTTGCGCCGTGCCCGGCGAGGAGCTTCGCGACATCGGAGTCACCACCGGCGAGGCCGACGAGGACGTGCTCGGTGGAGACGAATTCGTCGGTGAGTTCGGTGGCGAGTTTCTGTGCCGCGGTCATAGCCGCGATCGCCTCACGCCCGAGCTGCGGTGTGGTGGTCGCCCCGCTGGTCTGCGGAAGACGACGGACGAGGTCCTCGGCTTCCCTGCGCACCGCGGCCGGGTCGACGCCCACCGCTTCGAGCAGCGGGCCGGCGACGCCGTCGGTCTGGTCGAGCAGTGCCACGAGCAGGTGTGCCGGACGGATCTCCGGGTTGCCCGCAGCGGACGCCGACTGAAGTGCAGCGGTGAGTGCGGCCTGGGTCTTGGTCGTCGGATTGAACGAGTCCACTGCGCGCCCCTTTCTTTCTCGGTGCACCCCACGCGCAGGCGAGTGCCCCATGTCGATTCTGCAGCCGATTCCCTGCCTCGGGCAGGTCTCGGTGATGTCGAATTCTTCAACGGATCATAAGTTGAGTTTGTTCCACTCAACTTTCCTGAGTGTAGTGATTCTGCTCACAAACCGCTCGCAGGTTGTGACGGACCCGGCGGTCAGTGGCCGGGCGCCCTGCAACCGACTACAGTGGCGGCGTTCGCGCAGCACGGATACAGGGAGGGTGGCGTGGAGGCTTTCGCCATCGCCCGGGTTCAGCTCAGCTTCGCGTCGATCATCGCCACCCCCACCGGAGCCGAACGGTTCGCGACGGCGTTCTACAACGCCATGTGGAGCGAGTCCACCGGCATCCGCTCACTGTTCCCCGCCGGCATGGAGTCGATGCGACAGCGGTTCGCGACCGCGGTCGGCTGGGTCGTCGCCCGCCTCCACGAACCGGGCACCGTCGACAGGTTCCTCGCCCAGCTCGCGCGCGACCACCGTAAGTACGGGGTCGAGCCGCTGCACTACCGCGTCGCGGGCAACGCACTGCTCGCCGCGGTCCGCGAATGCACTCCCCTGATCCTGTGGACGGCCGCGCTCGAACGCACCTGGGCCGAGGTCGTCGACGGAGTCGTCGAGACGATGGCGACCGCCGCGGCCACCGACGACCTGCCTGCCTCGTGGGGGGCCACCGTCGTCGGCCACGAACGCGTGCTCCCCGATCTGGCCATCATCCGGCTCGAGGCCGACAGCTCGATCCCCTACTACGCGGGCCAGTACATGAGCGTGCAGATCCCGCAGCGCCCGCACATGTGGCGGTACCTGTCGGCAGCGATCCCGCCGAATCCGTACGGGCAGATCGAATTCCACGTTCGACGGGTCTCCACCGGATGGGTGAGCCCCGCGCTCGTCGGCGAGACCGCGGTCGGCGACCGGTGGACGATCGGCCCACCGCTCGGTGGCCTGCACGTCGACCGCGAGAGCGGCCGGGACGTGCTGATGATCGCGTCCGGCACCGGTCTCGCACCCATGCGCGCCCAGATCATGGAGATGGCGATGCGCGGCGACAACCCGCGCGTCCACCTGTTCTACGGGGGCAAGTATCCGTGCGATCTGTACGACCTCGAGACCCTGTGGCAGATCGCCACGACCAACCCGTGGCTGACCATCGTGCCGGTGCTCGAGGAGAAGGAGAACCCTTGGTGGCACCCGGTTCCCGCGAAGGAACCGCCCACCGGTCTCAACCGGCCGATGTACGGCAAGCTCGGTAAGGTCGCCGGGCAGTTCGGCACGTGGGCCGACCGTCAGATCCAGATCGCCGGGTCGCCGTCGATGATCCGCACGACGCTGTACGCGCTGTCGGCGGCAGGCACCCCGCGTCAGAACATCAGCTTCGACCCGCTCTGATCTGCTTGCGCAGCTTCCGTGCTGCGAGAACGTTCCGCGTCAGCGAGATCGGGTTCGGTGGCACCCATCCCGCCTGCTTTGCCATTCCGAGGTCGTCGCGCACGGCCCAATGCTCGACGATCTTGCCGTCGGCCACCCGCATCCAATGGGCCTGACGCACCGCGAAACTCTTTCCCGTCGGCGCGAACACCTGATCGACGCGGCCCTGCTCGTCGTAGGTGGCGAAGGGTCCTTCGTGTCGCGCCGACATGACGGTGTCGAGGACGACGAGATCGTCCTGTTCCACGACGTTCTTCACCTCGAACTTCAGATCTGCGAAGGCGTCACGCAACCACAGTGCAGTCGCGAAGAAACCGTCGGGTCCGTGGACTCTGGTGGGAGGCGGTTCACTCTTTGCTTCGCGATTGACCGCGTCCGCGGACAGCACCTCGCCGAAAACGCTGCGATCACCGTCGGCCATCATCATCAGAGCCCGCACGGCGAGAGATTTCTTCTCCTCGGATCCGAGTTCCGGGGTGGACGCCGGAGTGGAATGTTCGATCTTCACGGCACTTCTCCTGCCTGTGAAACGAGACGATCGACCCCCGGTTCGAGTATGAACCGGCCGGTCCAGAAGTCAACGCCGCAGGAGAAGGGAACGGTGGTTACATCCGCTGCGCCGCGACCGCCCGCGCGAACTCCGGATGCGCCTGCGAGATGACGAGTTCCGAACCGTCCTCGGCCACGGACATTCCCAGAGAGGCCCGCTTCGGCTCGAGCACCCGCAAGGCGACGTAGATCGGGAGGAACGACAGACCGAAGACACCGAGCAGCGCCAGACCGTAGATCTCGGGAGCGCCCTGCACGAGCGCGAACACCAGCGCGAGGAAGATGACGCCGAGGACCGTGCAGGTCGCGGCGGCGGCGATCTGCCAGCGCGTGCGGACGGCGACGCAGCGAGCACACACGGGCCAGTCCACCGCGGCGACCTGCACCGTGTAGGCGGCCTCGAGCGCCGAACCGAACCGGTTCGATCCCTGGCGGGGCTCCGATGCGTCGGCCGCGACCGTCACCCGGACACGTCCGGTCTCGGGCTCTCCGTGGCGCGGGCAGATCGGGGGGATGGGATCGATCGGTCGCATCGAACCGTCTCCGAGCGTGCTCGTCGCTCCCGAGCCCGGATATTCGACTGCCAACCGCACCTCGACCCGCTGGACGTCCCCGTTCACCATGCGAGGGAGTATGTCAGGCCGCCCTCCCCGGTGAAAGCCGAGGATCTATCGGCCGCGTCGCCTCTCCGTCTCGGCCACGAAGTTCGGGTGGGCGTACGCGACAACGAGCGCCGACCCGTCGATCGGAGCCTCGAAACCCCACCAGCCCTGACGCATCTGTCTGACGAAGATCGCCGGGGTCGGAACGAGGAAGGTTCCGAACACGAGCAGCGACCACAGGGCCATGTGCTCGCGGGCCCAGCCGAGGGCCGCCATCTGCACCGCGACGAGCAGGCAGACCAGTCCGCCCAGCATGCACAGCCACATCGCCCACCGTGTCAGCCGATCGATCCGGATGCACCGCGCACACATCGGTACATCGAACGCGATCACGTGTGGCTTGTGCTGCGCACGTGCACGCCACGTACTGGCCTTCGCCGCAGCTTCGGTACCGATGATGCGGATCTGCGCGCGACTGTGCCGGATCTTGCGATAGGTGGTGACCCAGGTGTGCACGCGCTCGACCTCCGGCACCCCGTGCACAGGACACACGGGTGGAAGCTCATCCTTCACCGTCAGCTGGACGGGTCGGCCCCCCAGTCGTGTCGGTATCGCATCGTCACGGTCCTGTGTCTCGAAACGCACATGCGCTAGACCATTTTTCGTGTTCCCCCCGGTTGTCACGTCGTGCACTGTAGCGGGCGTCGCAAACGCCGTTGCGATGGCCTACACTCTCGTCCGATCACGACTGGGGGGATGTCTTGACACGATCGAATCTGTATGTGGACCCGGACGACCTGCGCGCTGCAACACATGATCTGCGCGATCTGGCCGACCAGGCGGATGGTGCACGCCGTTACGCCGATCGGTGGCTGACGCCTCCTGAGACCGGGGGACTGATCTACTTCGATGTCGTCGAACGGGTGCACACGGCCCGTGCCCGGCTGACGGCTCTCTACGACGAGCTGGGTGTGGCGATCGACCGAGCGGCGACGGCGATGACCGAATCCGCACGGACATACGAGGACACCGAACTGGGCACTTCGGCACAGTTCGAGCGCACCGGTCCGGACATCGGCTGGTGAGCGCTCGTCCGGACGATGCGCTCGTCGAACCCACCGCGTCCGATCCCATACCGGACCTGCTCGAACGCACCCTGGGGATGTACTACCTCTCCCCGAGCTTCTACGTCGCCGAACTCTGCAAGTTCGTGGTGGGCACGGATCCGTGGGTGTACGCGGCCCAGCACTGCGGTGGCGACTGGGAGTCGGTGCTGCGCACGAGCGATGGCGTGAACAGGCTGGCCACCTTCCACCGTGCGTACGCGACGGCCGTAGACGACGTCCACGGCACGGTTGCCCCGTGGGACGGATCGGCGGGCGGGGCCGCCGGTCGTTATCTCACCGATCTGCAGAACGCCCTCGACGAACAGGCCCGGGCCGTTCACGGGATCTCTGAGCAATTGGAGAAGATCGCCGTGTCGATGTACGAACTGAACCAAGCATTCGCCGAAATCCTCTCGGTCATAACCGATGCAGCCATCAGGGTTCTGATCAGGATCGCGGCGACGAGTATCGCCGCCGCAACCGGTGTCGGAGTTCTGGGCTCGGCGGCCATTGCAGTGTCCTCCGTAGTGGACCTGGTGATCATCAGCGACCAGTGGAGGAAGGCGATCGACGTCCACACCACAGTGTGGACGTCCATCCAGGGCCTCATCGGTGTGCTCACCGGAAATCTCGCGAAGATCGAGAACATCGAGATCCCCGGCCTCCCCGCAGTCTAGGCACCACGGTGCCGCACAGGAATCGAGAAGACATGGACGAACCCGAGATCGTCGTCGACGTCGCGCGCGGCGATACCACCCTGTCCCGCGAGATCGTCACGTCATTGCGGTCGATCGCCGATGCCACGGGCGACCCGGCCTTCGCGAAGCTCGTCGAGCAGGTGACGTCGGGTGAGCTGGGGGTGCGGGAACTCGCCGGTACAGAAGTGTTCTCGTCGATGCTCGACCGTCTGGTCGCCCCGGTCTTCGAGTCGCTGAAGGAGACGACCTTCGAGGACCTCGTCGAGGAGCGTCCCGACCCTCACATGTAACGCGGATCACACTCCTCGCGATGATCCATCATCAGCCACACACAGAGGAACGGACATGAGCAGGATTCACGTGTGGCTCGCGATGATCGTCGTCATCGCGGGGATCGGGCTGACGGGCCCGACCGCGTCGGCCGCAACGCCCTATTGCGGCATCCACTGGGGTTCGCTGGACAAGGTGAACCCGACGATGGTCGCCTCACCGTTCACCGCCGTGCGGGCAGGACGGCACGAGTGCTTCGACCGGATCGTCGTCGATCTCGCCGGGCCGGCCGCGGGTTACCGTGTCGGCTACGTCCCCGCCGTCCACGAGGACGGATCGGGGTTCGAGGTCCCGCTGCGCGGAGGCGCCTACCTCCAGGTGGTCGTCCTCGCGCCCGCCTACTACGTACCGGCGAACCGGCGCGAGGTCGTCGACGTGAGCGGATACCGCACCCTGCGACAGGTGGCGTGGGCCAACAGTTTCGAAGGCCAGACCACCCTCGGTGTCGGGGTACGGGCCCGGCTGCCGTTCCGGGTGTTCACCCTCGACGGTCCCGGTAGCGGTTCACGGGTGGTGCTGGACGTCGCGCACCAGTGGTGAGGCAGGACAGCGGCATTCCGAATCCACGAGTCCTGGTGACAAACAGCCGGCCCCGGCAACCACGACCGGTTGCCGGGACCGACCGCCACGCGAACGAGGTCAGCGATAGGACGCCCGCAGGGTCTTCTTGTCGAGCTTGCCCAGCGGCGTCAACGGCAGAGCGTCGAGGAAGTCGACCGATTTGGGGGCGTGCACCGAACCCTTTGCGGCACGCACTTTCTCGATCAGTTCCTCGACCGGCACCGACTGACCGTCGCGCAGCACGACACACGCCTTGACGGCCTCGCCCCACTTGGTATCCGGCACACCGACGACGGCCACGGACGCGACCGCCGGGTGCGACGAGATGACGTCCTCGATCTCGCGGGGGAAGACGTTGAAGCCGCCGGTGACGATCATGTCCTTCTTGCGGTCGACGATCGTCATGAAGCCGTTCTTGTCGGCGCGCGCGACGTCGCCGGTGTGCAGCCATCCGCCGCGCAGCGCCTCGGCGGTCTCCTCCGGCTTGTTCAGATAGCCCTTCATCACGAGCGGGCCGCGCACACAGATCTCGCCGAGTTCGCCCTGCGGCACCTCGTTCAGGTCGTCGTCGAGCAGGCGGACGTCGAGCCACGGCACGGGGCGGCCGCACGACGCGAGGCGGCTCGGATCGTCGGGGAGGTGTTCTTCCTTGCGCAGCACCGAGATGGTCATGCCACATTCGGACTGGCCGTAGAACTGGAAGAAGACCGGGCCGAGCCGCTCGATCCCTTCGCGCAGGCGGGACGGCGACATCGCCGACGCACCGTAGAACAGGGTCTCGAGGCTCGACAGGTCGCGGCTGTCGAAATCGGGATGGTCGAGCAGCATGTAGATCATCGTCGGCACGAGCATGGTCGCGTTGATGCGATGCTTCTCGATCGCTTCGAGCACGAGCGCAGGATCGAAGTGCGGCAGCACGTAGAGGCATCCGCCGCGCAGGAGCGTGGGGACGAAGAACGCCGCACCGGCGTGCGAGAGCGGGGTGCACACGAGGAAGCGCGGCTGCTCGGGCCACTGCCACTCGGCCATCTGGATCTGGTTCAGGGCCGCGCCCGAACGGAACGAGCCCATCACGCCCTTCGGCTTCCCGGTGGTGCCGCCGGTGTAGACGATGGAGGAGGTGTCCTCGATGTCGACGGGCGCGGACACGAGGCGCTGCTCGGTGAACTCCTCGGACAGGGCGAGAATGTCGGTGCCCACCGAGGACGGACCGAGGGAGAACAGGTTCTTCAGGGTCGGCACCTGCTCGCGCAGCTCCGCGGCGCGTTCCTCGAAGTGGCGGGGATCGAAGATCAGGGTCTCGATCTCGGCGTCGGTCGAGATGTACAGGTGGTCGGAGAGCGAGCCCATCGGGTTCAGGGCCGTGGTGCGGCAGCCGGCGACCATCGTGGAGCCCATCGAGAGGAGCACCTCGGGCCGGTTCTTGGACAGCATCGCGACCGCCGATCCCTGGCCGACCCCGACGGACGCGAGCGCCTGCTGGAACCGGCTGATGGCGGCGCGCATCTCGGCTCCGGTGAGGACGACGTCACCGAGGTGCAGGGCGGGCCGGTCGGCGCTACGGTCGAGCGCGGTGATGAGGAGATCGGGCGTGAATGCGGGGCGGTAGAGGTCGGCGTACTCCTCGGGCATGGTCGTCCTTCCGGTGTGCTGTGACGGTCCGTTGTGTGACGTCACCGGTTGGCGTTCTCCGCTGTGGTGACCATCACCTGCCGTTCGTCACGATAACCGCCCGAGACCGAAAACTGAAACACGTTCCACTCTGCCTTTTCGGCGACTTCTCGCCTAGAGTCTTGGGCACGTCACAGCACACCACCGGGGGATCACGCATGCAGTCGGCCACGCCGTCACCGAGCGAGACCGAAACGGCAGTCACCGCAACCGTCGTCGAACATCATCGGCTCCGGCACGACCTCGCCGTCGTGCGTCTCGAATGCGACGACGCGATCGTCGATTTCCGCCCCGGGCAGTACGTCGACGTGGCCGTGCCGCAGCGTCCCACGCTGCCGCGTCGCCTCTCCCCCGCGCTGCCACCGTCGCTGGACGGCAAGCTCGAGTTCCACGTGCGCACGGTCCCGGGTGGCTGGGTGAGCGGCGTGATCGTCGCCGACACTCAACCGGGCGACGTGTGGCAGATCGGCGCCGCCCGCGGCGGCGACCTCCACATCGACGACACCGGCCGCATCGTCATCATGGTGGCCGGCGGCACGGGCCTCGCGCCGCTGCGGTCGCTGATCCTCGACACGGCGCGTCACCCGGATCCGCCCCGCACCTTCCTGTTCACGGGCGCCCGCAACCCGCGCGACCTGTACGCCGCCGACATGCTCATGCTCCTGTCCGAGGCGCTGCCGTGGCTGACGGTGGTGCCGGTCGTGGAGACCCTCGAGATCCCCGACATCCCCGACCCCTGGTTCGATCGCATCGCCCCGCGCATCGACGAGTTCGGACCCGACCCCGACGAACTGCTCGAGGGCAGCGTCGACGAGGTCGTCACGTCCTACGGTGCGTTCGGCGACCACCAGGTGCTCGTGTGTGGCCCGGCGGCCATGGTGCGCACCACCGCTCAGCGGCTGATCGAGACCGGCACCCCGGTCGAGAACATCCGCTACGACCCGTACTGAGTGCGCCCGACGTCCGGCCGGCTCTCTAGCGATCGGCTGCGACGGTCACCCAGGCACGAGCGACGACGGATCCGGAAGGATCCGTGCCGATGAGCGCGACGTCCTCGACATCCTCGTGATCGGTGCGGTAACGCTGCAACACGGTCACCGACCAGGTCTGTGATCCGGGACCCGCGGAATGTCCGTAGAACCGCATCCGGAGCCGCCGCACATCGGCGAGGTCGAACCGTTCGACAACCGAATGCAGCAGTTCGTCGGCGAGCGGGACGGGCGCACCGTGCTCACCGACCGGACGCGCCGATCCGGACACGTAGACCTCGGCGACCAACCGCCCGATCTCATCGACGTATCCGAGTGTCCGGTCGAGCCGACCGGACGCCTCGTCGCGGTTGTCGCGGGACCGGCAGGCCAGCGCGTCGGTGGTGGGTGGCGCGAAGAACACGATGTCCACTTCGTCCACCGGGCCGTCTTCGAGGCGGGGCCCGGCTCCCCAGAGGGACAGCACGGTCGGGAGGGAACGGACGTCCCCGTTCGTGATCGTCACATGCCCTCCCTACCTTTCGGATCGTCCACTCAGGCGACCGGTGCGTCCGACGATGCTGCGTCGCGTGCCGCGATGTACCCGAAGACCAGGCCCTGCCCGATGGTGGCACCGGCACCGGGATAGCGGTGGCCGAACGCGTTGGCCGCGGTGTTGCCGATGGCGTAGAGACCGGCGATGGGGCTGCCGTCCTCGCGGAGGACCCGCGCCCGCTCGTCGGCGCGCACGCCACCGCACGTGCCGAGATCGCTCAGCGTCATCTTCACCGCGTAGAGCGGGCCGTGCGTGAGGGGTCGCAGGTTCGGGTTCGGCTGGACGGTCGGGTCACCGTAGTAGCGGTCGTAGGCACTGCCGCCACGTCCGAACTCGGAATCCGTTCCCGCCGCGGCGTCCTCGTTGAACCTTCCGAACGTCGCGGCGAAGGTGTCCACCGGCACGCCCATCGACGCCGCGAGTTCCGCAGCGGTGGTGCCGCGGTGGGCGATGCCCGCCTCGTACCAGGCCTCCGGGAGCGGCCGGCGCGGGAACACCCCGGCCGCGAACACGTAGCTGTTGCGGTACTTCTGGTCGAAGACGATCCACATCGACTCGATCGGATCGCCGGCACGCTCGCGTTCGAGCACCAGCTGTCCGAACGACATGTAGTCGGACGACTCGTTCGTGAACCGGCGTCCCGTCTGGTCGACGATGAACGAGCCGGGCAGCGAACGCTCGGCGAGCATGACCATCGGAGGCTTGCCCGGACGGGTCGGCGCGACGGCGGGGAACCACCATGCCTGATCCATGAGGGCGAGATCGGCACCGACCTCCTGGGCCGCCTTGATCGCGTCGCCGGTGTTGGTCTCCGCCCCGAGGCTCTCGTGGTCGAGCAGACGCTCGGACTGGAACTTGCGCCGCATCTCCATGTCGTGGTCGAACCCACCCGCGGCAAGCACCACCCCGCGACGAGCGGTCACCGTCACCTCACGTCCGTTCTGCGCTACGACGGCACCGGTGACACGATCCCCGTCGGTGAGCAGACGCACCAGCGACGTCTCGGTCCACACCGGCACACCGGCCTTCAGCACACCTGCGAACAGGCCGGCGGCGATCGCTTGCCCACCGGCGACGTATTCACGCTTGACGGCGAGACCGGCGACCCCCTGTGCGAGCCGCTTGAAGATACGCGGAAAACCCTTGTGCGGCACGCGCAACATGAGGTTCATCCACTTGTAGTCGGCACCGGTGGTGGGCATCGGCAGGCTCGCCTCCATGAGGCCGGGACGCAGTCGACCCCGCTCCTCACCGAGGACCGACAGGTCCATGGGCAGGCACTCGCAGCTGCGGCCGACCGCCGAACCACCCGCCAGTTCGGGGTGATAGTCGGAGTAGCCCTCAGCCCAGAACAGCTTCATGGGGGTGGTGCGCTGGAGCATCTCGACGGTTGCGACACCGTTGTCGACGAAGGCCTCGCCCCGCTCGACCTGCGCCGTGCCGTCGACGACCGTCCGCACGTAGGTGTGGCCGCGCTCGACGGTGTCGCCGCTTCCCGCCGCGGTGAGTACCGGATTGGCCGGCACCCAGAACGCACCGCCGGAACGGGCGGTCGATCCGCCGACGTAGGTCGACTTCTCCACGAGGAGGGCGGACAGTCCCGCCTCGTGCGCGGTGAGAGCGGCGGCCATGCCGGTACCGGACCCGATCACGAGCAGGTCCACTGTGGTGTCGCGAGCTGTGGTCACGGCCGGTACAGGGGTCTTGGCCATCGGCTGTCTCCTTCACATCGTTGTCTGCGGGGACGGTAAGGCAGTTCCCGGGGTCGTATCGTGCGTGATCCCGATCACCGGGAGAACTCGAGGTCAGGTGATCGGTTTTCCGGAAATGTCCGGATCATCTCCGCCGCGCGAAGACCTCGGCGAGGTAGTCGACGATCTGACCGAACAGTTCCTTCGCGGCGGGGAGCACGGTCGTCATGGTCGCGAAACCGTGCATCATGCCCTCGTACCGTCGCAGGTCGACCGGCACACCGGCCTCCTGCATACGTCGCGCGTACTCTTCGGTGCCGTCGCGGGTGGGATCGATCTCGGTGGTGACCACGAGGGCCGGCGGCAGACCACCGAGGTCCGGAGCGAGGCCCGGAGACGCCTGCCGAGAAGTCCGGTCGGCGGGGTCCGGCACGTACATGCCCCAGAACCAGTAACAGTCCTCGGGAGACAGAAGCGCCGTGGCGTGCTCCGGATTGGTCACTTCCATCACCGCTGTGCCGTAGAGCGAGATCTGCGCGACGGGAAGCGGAAGCCCCTCGTCCCGGAGTTGATGAGACAACGCGAAGGTCAGCGCGCCACCGGCGCTCTCGCCTGCGATGACCACTCGTGTCGCGTCGACGGATCGAAGTTCATCGGGTGCAGACGCGATCCATTCCCATACCGCCCGGCAATCGTCGAGTGCGGCAGGGCACGGATGCTCCGGGGCGAGGCGATAGTCCACCGAGACGATGACGGCCTGCGATGCGATGCTCAGCGTTCGCAGATACTCCTCGTTCTGATCGAGATTCCCGACGGCGAAGCCCCCACTGTGCATCCATTGCACCACCGGCAACCCGGGAGCGTCCGACGGTCGATAGATGCGCACCGGGACGCCACCACCGGCCGAGGGCACGACGATGTCCTGTCGATGATGAATTGGTGTCGTTGCCGGAATCGCGTGGGCAGCGAGAGCTGCACGCAGATCTTCCACAGGCGTCTCGTTCATGGGTTTCACCATGCGTGCTGCAGATGCATCCACCACTCGCTGTGCTTCCGGAGAGAGCGGCATGTGTTCTCGTTTCGTCGACGTCTCGTACGGGCTGGACGATTCCGAGCGCGGCGGCAGACGTTCCGATCAGAGAACTCGCGTGGAAATCTCTGCGAAGTGATCGGCGAATCTCACCGACTCCCGGGTGTCGAGGACGACGTGGACGGCACTGAATACCGGTCCCGCTTCTGTGGCGCGGATGCTGCCGCGCATGATGCCACTCGATACATTGAACGGCCTACCGTCGACGATCTTGGTGACGAAGATATAGGACGAGAACTCGACCTCTCCGTCCGCGACACCGGTGACGAACACATTGGTGCCGTTGTGGCGCAGCGGATAAGGGCTGTTGCGCCGGTGGTCGTCCTTCCACGCCATCACGTCGCCGGCTCCGCGCACGTCGACGCGGATGAAATCCTCGTAGTCGGTGGTACCTGTGTCACTCGCGCAGGTGAAGGCGATGTCGTCGGCCATCAAGGCCCGCAACTCGACGGGATTCCATTCATCGTAGTGGAACCACCAGGCTGCGACGAGGGCGCTGACGGTTCCCGGAGCGAGGGTCGATTCGTTCATGATTTTCTCCTGCGGTGATCGAGACCGATAGTCGAAGAATCCGGGGGTGTGATCGACGCGCAGACGCGTCAGGGTCCTGTACGCGATCAGCCACACACCGTCGACCCTGCGGTATGTCTCGTGATAATGGCCGTATCCGTGCAGGTGTTCCTCAGTCGAACCGTTGCGCCACCACAACTTGTCTTCCATCGCCCAGACACCGGTCGCCGTCGTATCCGAGGTCAATGTGATCTCCGGTGTATGCCCGTGGTGCACGCTGGTCACCGGGACGGGTCCGTCGAGAACACCTTCGATCGCGCGCCTCAATGCATCCCGTCCGACCACGGCCGGCCGCCGCGCCGACTCGTCGCCGACCGCAGCACCGAAGGTCTCACTCACGACATCTTCGGTATGCACACTGCCGTACAGGTCCCACTGTTTGGTGTCCATGATGCGCAACCGCGCGGCGAAGACATTCTCGATCTCCCGGATCGCAAGCGCGCGCTCCGCCGGGTCGAGGGTGATTTCTCGTACCGATTCGGTCGTGCTCGCGCCTCCGCCACTCATCGGTCGGCCGCCGAGGAGGGGACGGTCTCGGGGTAGACCTGCGCGAACCAGGCGCGCTGGGTGGCGTCGAACGTGCCCAGTTCCATTGCACGTCGCCCCCAGGCCTTTATCAGGTCGAGGAAACTCGTCACGTCGTAGATGTCCTCTTGCCTGGAGAACCTGCCGTATCCGGCGTAGGTCAAGATGCTGACATGGGGCGCTCCCCACACCGAGCCATCACCGGGATCGCTCATCACGTTGTCGAGCTTGGCCACGATCGTGCCGTTGGTTTCGTCGATCACATGGAAGTGCTCGGGGAAGGAAACGGTGTGCGAGCCGGGAAATTGGGCGAGACTCGGCTCGGCCCATTTCCAGATACCGTCTCTCCCTTCGAGTACGCCCGCCATCTGCTCGTGGTAGACGACATCCTCGGTGAACAGTTCGAGGAAATCCCGCCAGCTTCCCTCCCCCGAACCCGCACGATTCACCGTGGCGTGCCAGTTCTGATATGCGTTCTCGAGTTCTTCTCTGCTCCAGCTGTTTTCGCTCATGTCTCACCCTACGGCCCGGAATGCCCACCGCCCTACGAAACGTCCCATCACGTGGGAATCGGACACGAAGCTCCCGTCATGCACCGTGCTCGACGGTGATACCCATGCGTGTGAGCATGGCGTGAGGATCGGCTGGTGCCGCAAGATCGAGAAGCTGCTGTCCGCGTCGATGCATCGCAGCGATGCACAGGTCGTCGTCGGAGTGAATCCAGAAGTCGCCGCGCGCGATCTGTTCGATCATGTGCTCAGCGGCGAGGAGCGGATCGAGCCCCTTCTCGACGTTGTCGCGTTGCATGGCAGCGAACACCGCATTCGCCGTCGGATTGCCCGTGGGCGCCTCTCGCTGGGCCGCCAGGAAAATCTCGCTCCGGATGGAATGCGGGATAACGGCACTCACCTGGATCGGGGCACCGACGATGGCCAGGTCTTGGTGCAGACACTCCGTCATCGCCAGTACTGCGTGCTTGCTCACGATGTACGGGGATTGCACCGCAACGGCATTCAGTCCACCCACCGATGACAGGTTGGCGATGCACGAGGGACTCCCCGCTGCGATCATCCGCGGGACGAAGGATCGAAGACAGTAGAAGACCCCGTCGACGTTGATCTGCATCAGGCGCCGCCACCGCTCGCGGTCGATCTCCCACAACAGGCCGGCCGACTCGATGCCGGCATTGTTCACCAGGAGCTCGACGCTGCCGTGGCGACCGAAGATCTCACTCGCCATCGCGTCGACGGCGTCGGGGTCGGCGACGTCGACGGCACAGGCTTCCGCCGTGCCCCCTGCAGCGACGATCTCGTCGGCGACCTTCGCCGCTCGATCGCCGTCGATGTCCGAGACGACGACTGTCATTCCCAGTGACGAGAGATGCCGTGCCAGACCTTCACCGATACCGGCGGCCGCACCGGTCACCACCGCAACGCCTCGGGAGAAACGTTCCCGCGCACTGCTCGACTGCATTGTCATGCCCTCAGTCCGTCCTCGGCGATGTTGGGATTGCACCAGGCAGGCGGCTCGCGGCGAGGCAATTCGTCCTTGCCGTCGAGACTTTTCACCGCAATCCCCTGGGACCACGGGAAGTGCAGACTGAAG
Source organism: Rhodococcus sp. 2G (assembly GCF_001886355.1). Taxonomy (NCBI): domain Bacteria; kingdom Bacillati; phylum Actinomycetota; class Actinomycetes; order Mycobacteriales; family Nocardiaceae; genus Rhodococcus; species Rhodococcus sp. 2G. Next base: position 3,379,900 of record NZ_CP018063.1, read on the forward strand.
CTCACCAGACCGGTACGTTCGGCCGCAGGAAGGGTGCACATCTCGAGAACTGTCTGCGCCAGGTACTCCGGCGGCTCGGTTTCGTAGCCTTCGGGCAGGAGCGTGGCGGCACCCGGGGTCATGATTGCCGTGGACGGCCCGACAGCATTGACGGCGATGTTGTCGTCGACGAGTTCCGCGGCGAGGCCTTGCGTGAATCGGTGCAGGGCAGCTTTCGCCGATGCATAGATCACGTCACCAGAGGTCTTGTTGTACTCGCGGAACGGGCGGATCGGGCTCATGCCGGTGGACGAGCCGATGTTGACGATCCACCCGGAACCGGACTTGCGCATGTGAGGGATGGCGGCCTGCGAGAGGAGGAAGGGAACCTTCAGGTAGTGCTCCAGAGTCCTGTCGAACGTCTCTTCGCTCATCTTCTCGATCGAGGAGTAATCGGCGAACCCCGCATTGTTGACCAGGATATCGAGGCCGCCGACGGCGTCCGCCGCTGCGTCGATCAGTCCCGCGCGCTGGTCGCGGTCCTCGAGATCGGCCGCGATCGGAACAGCGCGACCGCCGGCCTGTTCGATCAGTTTCACCGTCTCTTCCAGGGTGCCTTCGAGCACATGCTCCTGTCCGTCCCGAACCGATCGGGAGGGGGACATGGAACGAGCGGTGACCACTACGGTGGCACCTTCGGATGCGAGACGCTGAGCGATCGCCCGGCCGATACCCCGGCTGCTCCCTGTCACGAGAGCCGTACGTCCGGTCAGTCGTTGTGTCATATCGGTTCCTGCTGCCTGTTCGTCTGTGTGCTCGGACTTCTCGTCGAACCACTCCGAAGCTATGACGCACCTCGCACGAACGGACCGTTCCCTCCCGTTGTGCGGGAGGTCACGTCGGCTACCTCACCGATCGACGGAACCGAACCAGATAGGACAGGAGCCGACGAACCGGAACCGACCGGGGCCAGTCGTCGGCACGGAAGTACGCGTCGGAACCGCCGTCGACGAACACTACGCTGCCACACAGGAAATCCGCGGCATCCGACAGCATGAAGACCGCCCACGCGGCAAGTTGTCCGGCATCACCGAAGCCACCGACCGGCACGGGAAACGAGCGGATCGCCTTCGCTTCGGACGGCGTGGACAATTGCTTCTCCAGCAGCGGTGTCATGATCGCTCCCGGCGCCAGAGCGTTGAGCCGGATACCGGCGCCCGCCCACTCCGGCCGCACGGCGGTGCGGCGAACCCATCTGCTGACGGCGATCTTCGAAGCTGCGTAGATGATCGACGGCGCAACCTTGCCGAACAGCCGGACCGATCGCACCGCCTTGTCCGCATCACCGTTCAGGAAAGCCTTGATCGTCCGACCCGGGACAGCGGGTGTGGTGGTCGTCGAATTGCTCGAGAACACGACCACCCTGGCGTTGCCCGCTGCATCGAGGGCCGCACGCCAGCCCACCAGAAGGTCGACGACCCCGAAGTAGTTGACCTCCGCGATCAGCCGGGGACGTTCAGGTCCGGGCGCCGGCCCGAGACCCGCAGCGAGCACGGCACCGTCCAGCCGGCCTTCGGCGGTCTCGAGCACGTTCGCGATGGCGTCCTTCCTGCCCTGAGGAGTCGACAGGTCCGCGACGACCTCCGCCTCCCCGATATCGACACCGATGACGGTGTGCCCGGCGGCGCGAAGTTGTTCTGCGACGGCGCGCCCCATGCCCGATGCAGATCCTGTCACCACATAGACGCCCACGTCGTCTCCTTCGTTGTTGCGTACCGGATCTACGGCGATCGATATTTGACATAGTAGGACAAAAATGGTGTCCTCGAAATGTGCGCCAGGAATCCTCCGATCCGCCAACGACATCCACCGAATCGGCGGGCGGACGCAGGCGTGGCCGGCCGTCCGTCATCGATACCGAAGCGATCGCCGAGGCGGCTTTCCACCTCTGGTCCCGACAGGGATACGCCGACACCAGCTGGAACGACCTCGCCGAAGCGACCGGGGTCAGTGCCCGCACCCTCATCAGGCACTTCTCCGTCAAGTCCGCGATCGCTTGGATCGGTGTGGCCCCCGCGACCGAACGTCTGCGCGCATCTCTCTCCGTCGCACCCGAGACCGCCCCACTGACCGACGCCGTACGCACGGCGATCGTCGAATCGATCTCGCATCGTCCGCACATCCAGCGCGTCGGACGCGATTGGCTCCGCCTCATCGCGGGCACACCCGAACTCGCCGCGATGTCGTCGGAAGCATACCGGCCATGGATCACCGAACTGGCCGATTACATCGGCCGACGCGTCCCCGAAGTCCCGGCAGCGATCGCGCGCGCGTTGGCAACCGCATACCAGGCCGCGTCGTTCGCAGCCCTGACGGAGTGGGCCGAAGAGGGCGCACACGGGGATCCCGCCGACGCCGTCGACGCGATGCTGCGCTGGATGGACATCGTTCCCCGCTCGTCGGCACGGTCCGTCTGAATCAGCACCGGACGGCCGAAAGTCCTCTCACAGCCCGAGAATCCGGAGATCACCATGACGACAGTCGACCCCGAACCAGCGTCCGCGCCCACGGTCGATCCGCTGGCGCCTGCGCGCCTCGGACCGATCACACTGCGCAACAGAATCATCAAGTCCGCAACCTTCGAGGGCGCCAGCCCCGACGCCCTGGTCAGCGACCGCCTCGTCGACTTCCATGTCAGGGTCGGTGAAGGGGGCGTCGGCATGACCACCGTCGCCTACCTGGCGGTGGCACCCGAAGGGCGCACCGAGAAGGATCAGATCTACTGGCGCCCGGAGGCCCTCGACGGGCTCCTGCGTCTCACCGACGCCGTGCACGCCACCGGCGCGAAGGTGTCCGCACAAATCGGCCACGCCGGTCCCGTGGCCAACTCCCGATCGAACGGACTCCCCTCGCTGGCGCCCTCCGCGCGCCCCAATCCCCTGTCGATGAGTATCGACAGGAAGGCGAGCGAGGACGACATCCGACGGATCATCGCCGCCCACGGCGATGCGACACGATACGCCCGTGAGGTCGGATTCGACGCGGTCGAAGTCCACCTGGGGCACAACTACCTCGCCAGTTCGTTCCTGAGCCCGAAGGTGAACCGCCGCAAGGACCGCTGGGGCGGATCCCTGTCCAACCGTGCCGAATTCGCGCGCCGCATTCTTGCCGCCGTCGCCGAAGCGGCAGACGGCAAGATAGCGGTCCTTGCCAAGATGAACATGGCCGACGGGGTGCCGGGCGGGCTCTGGCTGGACGAATCCCTGCCGTTCGCGAAGATGCTCGAGTCCGACGGGCATCTCGATGCACTCGAACTGACCGGTGGGTCGTCGCTGCTCAACCCGATGTACCTGTTCCGCGGAGACGTACCGCTACGCGAGATGGCCGAGACACAGATTCCGATCCTGCAACTCGGGATGAAGATGTTCGGCAATTTCGTCTTCCAGCACTATCCGTACGAACCGCTGTACTTCCTCGAGTACGCCCGCCAGTTCCGCGACGAGCTCGACCTCCCGCTCGTACTCCTCGGCGGCATCACCGATCTCGACGGAATGCAGGTCGCGATGCGCGAAGGCTTCGAGTTCGTCGCGATGGCCCGAGCACTGCTGCGCGAACCGGATCTGATCGCACAGATTCAGCGGGATCGCGACACACGGTCGTTGTGCATCCACTGCAACCGGTGCGCGGCCAGCATCTTCACGGGCACGCGGTGCCCGTTGGTAATCGATTCCCCGGCCTGAGAACACGCCGAAACGGCCCCGTCGCGATGTTTCGCGGCGGGGCCGTTTCCCTGCTCTCAATGCAGGCGAGGTAGATCCGGTCCGGCAGGCAGGTCGAGGTGCGTTTCGGTGAGTACACTCCGCGCGACCGCGCGATCGATACTGTCCCGAAGAGCGTTGCACTCCCGCCGGTGGACTCCGATAGCGGGGTTGCCCTGGGAGATTACCGGGCACTCGGACGTATCGGATGCCCACTGGATCGACGTATGCGCAGGGCTGAACTTCTCGACCAGCACCCCGAGTCCACATCGGTTACAGGCCAACTCCTGCATTGTCATGACGGACCTTCCCGACCGTCCGCCGGCGCCGGATCCGAGAACTCGAAGTGCTCGGGATGCGGCTCGCGCAGTAGTGTCCAGTAGTCGACCAGTCGCCACGGGCACGGCACGACAGCGCGTCCCTCGCTGTTTCGGTAGTAGCCGGTGGTCTGCGCACCCGGGTGTACCCACACGGTCTTGTCCAGCGCCTCGTCGACCTTGCGGTTGTACTCGTCGAGCACCTCCTGCCGCACATCCATCGCGTCATGCCCGTTCTCCACGAGGTACTGCAGACACTCGACGATGTAGTGGACGTGTTCCTCACTGAGGATGTTGTGGCCGGCACCGTGATTGGGCGCCGAGTTCGGCCCCGCGGTGACGAAGAGGTTGGGGAAACCGGACACCTGGATGCCCAGATACGCCCGAGGGTCGTCGCCCCCCTTCCACTGCTCGGCGAGGGTACGTCCTTCTGTCCCCACGATGTCGATCGAGGTCGTGAACTCCAGCTTGAAACCCGTCGCGAGAACGATGACGTCCGCGGGCACGAAGGTGCCCTCCGTCGTGACCACACCTTCCGGTGTCACTTCCCGGAACGACGCGCGATGCAGGGTCACGTGGTCACGGGTGAGCGCCGCGAAGAAGCCGGGGTCCTTGACGATCCGCTTGCTGTAGGGACGGAAGTCGGGCGTCAGCTTCTCGATGAGATCCGGCCGGTCGGGGAAGTTGGCCTGCAGATGGTTCAACGCTGTCTGAAGCACCATCTCGTTCGCCGGCGAAGCGGAGAAGTGCGCCTGCGCCCACTCCGGATCGATGCGCGGCATCACGTAGAGGTTGTCGGACGCGAACCAGTACGAGCGCAGCCGGAACCACTCGTGGTACCGCGGAAGGTGTGCCAGCGCCCACTTCTCGCCCTCCGGCACTTCGTTCACGACAGCCTTTTCCGGCACGATCCAGTGCGGTGACCTGACCACGACGTCGAGCGTTTTCACCCGGTCGACGATGCTCGCGACCACCTGAACGGACGTGCATCCGGTCCCGAGGACGACGACCCGTTTACCGGTGAGGTCGAGGCTCTCGTCCCATTCGGCCGTGTGCACGATGGTGCCGCCGAAGGTATCCATACCTTCGACATCCGGGATGTTCGGAGAGTTGAGCATCCCCAGGGCGGTCACGACGGCCTTGGCGCGATGAACCTCGCGAGTCCCGTCTGCGGACTCGACGGTGACCTCCCATACGTGCTGATCGTCGAGCCACCGCGCGGACTGCACCCGCGTACGGAAGGAGATGTTCTCCGCGATTCCGTAGGTGTCCACGACACCCTTCAGGTACTTCTGGTATTCGGTACCCGTCGGGTAGTACTTGGACCATCCTGGATTCAGCTCGAACGAATACGAGTAGTAGTGGCTGGGTGTATCGACGGCAGCACCGGGATAGGTGTTGCGCGACCAGGTTCCGCCGATCTCGTCACGGGCTTCGAACACGCGATAGGTGAAGCCGGCTTCGCCGAGCTTGATCGCGGCATTGATGCCGACGATCCCGGCACCTATCACGATCACGGAGAATTCCGGGGTCGGTTTCCGTGTGACCGGGACGCAGCGTTCGGAAAGGACGAACCCTGCTTGCTCGCGGAGAATCGGAACGAACTCCTCGTCGACGCGCTCCGAGGTCGCGACCGTCGCCATGCGGAGGAACAGCTCCGGGTCGGGAACACCCAGCCGGTCGTCGGCGTCCGGCGTGAGCAGCTCGTGGGCGCGCGCCCGGATATCGGCGACCACGTCGTCCGGGTACTGTCCCGGCGGCGTCGTCGGACGCGTCCCGGTGCGATAGTGGTTGCCAGGCTCGCTGATCGTCAGGCGTGGGGCGAACTCATCGAGCAGCGTGGTGTCGCCGGTGGCGTGGACCAGGGACATGAGAAGCGGTGCCGGATCGCATACGTCGATGGCGGCATGCAGCCGGCTTTCGCGGTCCTCCAGGTCCTCGGCACTCGAGCCGAGGGAGATCGTCTCGGTCATCATCAACCCTTCTTCGACGAGAGTTCGGTGGGTGTCTCGATTGCCCCTCGCTGCGCGATCTCGAATCCCTTGTAACCGGCTGCCGCGATCTCGGCACAGATGGTGCCGTAGTTCGCGAATCCACCGATGTACGGCATGAACACCCGTGGTTTGCCGGGAATGTTGGCGCCCATGTACCACGAGTTCGCCGAGGGGAACAGGGTGCCGGCGGCCTTCTCGTTGCACTCGGCGACCCATTCCTCGACGGCCCGCTCGGTCGGTTCGATCGAGGCGGCATCGTGCTCGTCGAGATGGTCCAGGCAGTCGGAGATCCAGTCCACCTGCTGCTCTGCCATGAGCACCATGTTCGCCAGCACACTCGGGCTTCCCGCACCCACCATGAAGAACATGTTGGGGAATCCGTGGGACGCGAGCCCCAGATAGGTTCGCGGTCCTGCGGACCATTCCTCACGGAGGGTACGCCCGCCGCGACCGCGGATATCGATCTTGGCCAGCGCACCCGTCATTGCGTCGAACCCGGTCGCAAAGACGATCATGTCCAGCGCATAGTGCTGTCCGCTCGTGCGCACACCGTCTTCGGTGATCTCGACGATCGGAGTGGTGCGCAGATTCACCAACGTCACATTGTCACGGTTGAACGTCTCGAAGTACCCGTCGTCGGTGACGATGCGCTTCGTTCCGATGGGATGGTCGTTCGGGATCAACTGGTTGGCGATCTCCGGGTCTTTCACCATCTCCCGAATCTTCGATTCGACGTACTCCCGCGCCGTGTCGTTCGCCCGAAGGTTGGTCGTCTGGTCCGGGAACGCTTTCGCGAAGAGATATCCCCCGCGTTGCCACCACTCGTCGTACACCCTGCGACGCTCGGCTTCGTCGACCTCCATCGCGCCTTTCGGGTACGGGGTGAACGGTGTGCCGCCACCGCTCATCCGTGCCAGTCGTCGGCGCTCCGAATACGTCGCCTTGACTTCGGCGATCTGCTCGGCGGTCAGCGGTCGGTTGCCGGCCGGGATCGAATAGTTCGGGCTCCGCTGGAAGACGAACACGTGGTCCGCGTCCTTTGCGATCACAGGAATCGATTGGATGCCCGACGAACCGGTTCCGATCACGCCGACGCGCTTGCCTGCGAATTCGACCGGCTCGTGGGGCCATTCACCGGTGTGGTAGGACTCGCCGGCGAAGGTGTCGCGACCGGGAATGTCGGGTCGGTTCGTCGCCGACAACACCCCTGTGGCCATGACGCAGAATCGCGCCGTAACCGATCGTCCGGTATCGGTGGTGACGGTCCACCGTGCCGACTCCTCGTCGTACACGGTCGACACCACCCGGGTGAGGAACTCGAAAGCGCTACGCAGGTTGTGCCGGTCGGCGACGTGTTCGAGATACGCGAGGATTTCTTCCTGCGTGGCGAACCTCTCGGACCATGTCCATTCCTGCTGCAGTTCCTCGTCGAAGGAGTACGAGTAGTCGATGCTCTCGACGTCGCAGCGGGCACCCGGATAGCGGTTGTGGAACCAGGTTCCTCCGACTCCCGCAGCGGATTCGAAGCCGTGGACGGTCATCCCGCGATTGCGGAGCTTGTAGACAGCATAGAGCCCGGAGATGCCGGCACCGATCACGACGGCATCGACATCGCTCGAAGGCGTTGCGGGAATCATACGGACGCTTCCTTCATCTGCTTGGCCCACAACCATTCGTGGCCCCAGTAGCTGTCCGCGGTGATTTCTTCGGCCGTGTAGTAGGTCTCGTCGACGAGCATGCCTTCGGTGCCGTATTCGATGTCCCATCCGCCGGGGACCTGAACGTAGAATGAGACCATCTTGTCGTTGGTGTGGCGCCCCAGCGTGGACGACACCGGAAAGTCCCGGGCGGTCACCTGATCGAGGGCACGACCGACTGCGTCGAGCGAGTCGACCTCCACCATCACGTGAACGAGTCCCGGGTCTCGATCCTCAGGGCTGGGCATGAGCGCCAGACTGTGATGGCGTTGGTTGACACCGAGGAACCGGATCCGCATCGGATCCATACCGGGAGGCGTCGGCAACCGGAACGCCCCGCGCGGAAGGAATTCGAGCACGTCGGTGTAGAAATGGAACGACTCGTCGAACGCGGTGGTAGGCATGACCACGTGCCCGAGGCCTTGTGCCCCGGTCACGAACTTCTGGCCGTAGCGCGTGATGACGGGACTGTGATCGAGAGCCGGCCCGAAGAAGAATTCGAGCGGTGTACCGCCCGGATCCTTCATGACCAGTCCACCTTCGACTCGCCGTCGCTCGCATGTCTCGAACGGCATGGCCTCGAAGTCGTACCCCGCAGTCGTCAGGCGGTCCGCGAGGGACCGCAGACCGGTACCGTCCCGGACCTCCCAGCCGACTGCGGTCACGCGGTCGGTGTCGCCTGGTTCGACGGTGATCCGGGCCGGGCGTTCATCCATTCGGAAGTGCAGTGCGTCCTCCTCCGGACCGGTGCCCGGCGCGAAACCGAGTACGTCGAAACCGAGTTCGCGCCAGCGCGCCATGTCGGTGGCCTGGACGCGGACGTAGCCGAGGCTTTTGATCTCAGTCACAGAATTCCTTTCGAGTACGCAAGAAGTGTCAGATCATCACGCGGAGGGGCCCGTCCGGAACGTCGATTCCGAGGGAGGCCATGGCCGACGCGTGATAGGTGGTGCTGGTGACGTGGATGGCGTGGTGCAGGCCTGCGTGCGCGTCCCGCCAGAACCGCTGCAACGGATTGTCGACGCGGAGCGCATTCCCGCCCGAGCGATCGAAGATTTCGTCCGCAGCACGGACGGCCCGCCAGGCGGAGCGCACCTGATTGCGCCGCGACATGGCACGGGTTTCGAAGTCGACCTCCTTGCCGGAGTCGACGAGATCCCAGATGTGATCGACGTTCGCCAAGAGTTGCTGGCGGGCCGCGTCGATCTCTGCGGCCGCTTCACCGAGTGCATGCAGGACGTACGGATCGTCCTTGATCGCCGTTCCCGCCGCACCCACACGGCCGCGCTGATAGTCGAGACCGGCCGCGAGCACGCCTTCACAGATCCCGATGGTGGCGGAGGTGATGCCGAGCGGGAACATCGTCGACCACGGCATCCGGTACAGGGTCTCGGTGACTCCGTACTCCTTGGCCGCTGTCCCGTCGATCACAGCCCCGCCGTCCATCACCCGGTACTCGGGAATGAACGCGTCCTTCACCACGATGTCCTTGCTGCCCGTGCCACGAAGCCCGACGACATCCCACGAGTCGTCGACGATCTCGTAATCGGAACGCGGGAGGATCACGTGCAGACTGACGGGCGGCATGATGGGGGCGCCGTCCTCACCGCCGGTCATCGCGCCGAGGAAGATCCAGTCGCAGTGATCGGTTCCGGACGAGAACTGCCACCGTCCCGACATCCGGTATCCACCGTCGACGGGAACTGCGATACCCCCGGGCATGTAGGGAGACGCCTGCCAGGTGTCGGCGTCGGTGCCGAGCACTTCGTCCTGCACCTTGGGGTCGGCGAAGGCGAGCTGCCACGGGTGGACACCGACGATCCCGCCGACCCATCCTGCAGAACCGTAGATGCTGGCGGTCTTCATCACCGTCTCGGCGAACTCACGAGGGTGTGCTTCGTACCCGTTGTACTTCTTCCGCTGCAGCAGCCGGATGATGCCGGACTGCCGGAGACCGGCGGCCATGTCGTTCGTCAGCCGACCGAGTTGGTCGGAGTCGTCGGCCCCCGCTCGGATCTCGTCGGCAATCGCGACGATGTTGTCGAGCACTTCGTAACTCATGGTTTCTCCAGGAGGGTATGTAGTGATGCGGAACTGGGGGTCAGGATCCCGATTCGGCGGAGGCCGTCTCACGAGCCCGGGTGAGGTTCGGGGCGAAGGCACTACGTCCGGCAGCGACGTTCTCGTCGACTTCGGCCTGCCAGCTCGTCAGTGCGCGCGTGGTGTCGATCTCGTACTCGAAGCGGTTGACCATTTCGGGTCGGATGTCCTCGACGTCGACGTAGAACTGTTCGTACCACCGCCGTAGTTGATAGACGGGACCGTCCTCCTCACACAGGAGGGGATTGTCGATCCGCGACTTGCTCTTCCAGATCTCGACGTCCTGCTCGAATCCGATCGCGATGCCCTGGGCGACGGCCTGGGCGATCTGCTCCGCCTGCTCCGGAGGCATTCCCGCGGGCCTTTCGACGATCACGCCGTACTGCAGGCGGAAGGCGGTCGGGGAGATGGGGTAATGGCAGTTGATCAGGTAGATGTTCGGCGTCGACTCGGGATCACGGCCGCCGCTCCACAGCTTGTCGATCATGTACGAGGGACCGTAATAGGTTGCGTCGGATTGGTTTTCTTCACTGTAGTTGGTGCTCTGGCTGACGCCGACGGCATCTTCCCGAGGCCGGGACCGCATCACCTGGGTAGCCGTATGGCCTTCGAACACGTTTCGGAAGTAGGTCGGCATCCCGTAGTGGACGTAGAAGAAGTGCGCCATGTCGACGAGGTTGTCCACGATCTCGCGACAGTGGGATCCGGTCACCTCGATCGAGTTCCACACCCAGTCGGTCCAGCCGGGGTCGCCGAAGGTGGGAATCTCGGGAATGGCCAGCTCCGCAGGCGGCATGCCACCCTGCGGGTCGTGCCACACGAAGAGCTGACCGCTCACTTCCGCTACCGGCCATGCCCGGGTGCGGGCAAGCGGCGGGACGCGACGCGCATAGGGAATCTCGGCGCACTTACCGTCACCACGCCAGCGCCAGTCGTGGAACGGACAGGCGATGGTGTTGCCCTTCACGGATCCCTGTGCCAGGTTTCCGCCCATGTGCCTGCAATAGGCGTCGAGGACGTTGATCTTGCCGTCCTCTCCGGCGAACACCACGAGGGCTGTCCCGAACGCGTCGACCTGATGAGGCTTGCCATCCGCGAAGTCGCGCACGAGTCCCAGGCAGTGCCATCCCCGCGCATAGCGCTCCGGCGGCGTGCCGGCATCGATGGTGCGGACCTGATCTTCGATATCTATGGAACCCACGGTGCCTCCTGGTCGGCTGATCGCGACAACTCACCCGTCGCACAGTGACCAGAATCAAGAACCGGGACGCCGCTGTGATGTCCGTCTCCCGCAGAACGGGAGGGTAGTTTCGACGAACGAGGGGCCGCCTGGCACGGTCGGCCCGAAGTTGCCGCGCTCGACGCACCGAAGGTACCGTGACGCACATCACACTTAGGGGTGTCAGGAGGAGAAGTGAGTACGTCACGCACCGATGGGCTGCCCGTGTCCGTCGTAGACCGGATCTCCCTGGTCCTGGAGGCACTGAGCACGGGCCCGATGACGTTGGCCAAGGTCACAGCGCGCACCGGGCTCCCCCGATCGTCGGCACACCGCCTGCTGGAACAGCTGGCCAATGCGGGCTGGCTCGCCAGATCGCCCGAGCAGACGTACGAGCTCGGAGTGAAGGCGTACGAAATGGGCCAGGCAGCACTCAATCAGAACCGGCTCCTGCATCATGCGCGCCCTCTCATGCATGCCTTCGCTCATCGCACCGGGTTCACGGTGCAGCTGGGAGTCGTGGACCGCGGGGACACCGTCTACCTGGCGAAGGTGAACGGACGCACCTCGGGGTCGACACCGACGGCCGTCGGCCAGCGGGTGCCGGCCCACTCGACCGCCTTGGGCAAGGTCATCATGGCGTACTCGGCGGTCTCGTCCCAGCACTCTCCCGACGGTGCCCGGACCGGCCCCGCGACAGCACCTTCGGGACGGAGCCGCTTCGAGGACGAGATGGCTCAGGTGCGTGACCGTGGCGCCGCGTTCGACCGTGGGGAGGCGTTCCCCGGCACGGCCTGTGTCGGGGTGTCCATCGGTCCGCCCGATCACATGTACGGGAATCTCGCAGCGCTGTCCGTGTGTGCCCCCGTGAGCGTGCTGGATCATCAGAAGATGATCGGGCCCGTGCGTGTTCTGGCCGGCGAGATCTGGCAGCGCTGCGTCGCGACAGATCTTTCGAGGCACTAGCGGACGACGGCCGGCGCGGGACACGTGTGCCCCGCGCCGGCCGTCGCGTCGACGAGTTCGGATCAGCCGCGCTGCACGAACTCCACGAGATAGCCGTCCGGGTCGCGGACCGTGCCGATCACCATTCCGTACGCCTCGAGTTTCGTCGCCGGTGTCTCCTCGACGCCACCTTGACTACATGCGTCGGCCATCCTCCCCTCGACGTCGTCGGTGTTCAACACGATCTTGACGAACATGTGGCCGTGATCGTGCGGGGTTTCCGCGTCGGCGCCCGTCGGCAGGACGAGCTCGAGACCTGCGGCACCGGCCCGGACGATCGACGCACGGAAGGTGGGGGTGTCCAGATCCTTGTCGTGCACGAATCCGCATCCCCGGATGTAGAATTCGGTCGATCGTTCCAAGTCTGCGACTCTCAGCGCAGTGAGTGAGAGCAACGTCTGCGTATCCGGACTCTGTACGGTCATCGCGTTTGGGACCCGCCGTTGAAGTCCAGCGTCTGACCGGTGATTCCGCCGGCCTCGTTCGAGGCCAGGTAGGCGCAGAATGCGCCGACCTCGATGGGATCGCCCAGGCGGCCGATCGGGATGGTCCGGAGGATCTGCTCGATCATCTCCGGACTCATCTTGTCCTCGAGGTTCTTCTGATGACCCAGCGCCACGATGTTCGCGGTCACACCGTACTGCCCGGTCTCGGCCGCCAGGTGCCGGATGAACCCTTCGATACCGCTCTTACCCGTGGCGTACATCGTTTGATTGATGTTCTGACCCGTGCGTGCGGAACCCGACGAGATCTGGACGACCCGACCCCAGCCGGCCTCGCACATTCCGTCGAGGGCGACCTTGATGCAATTCATCGCGCCGTAGATGTTGAGATCGATCGGAGCGCGCCACTCCTCGGGCGAGAGCTCGCGGAACGGTTTGATCACGCGTCCTTCCGCGACGCCCGCATTGTTGACGACGATGTCGACGTGGCCGCCGAGTTCCTTCTCCGCCGCTCGTACGTGTTCGAGCGTGGCGTCGTAATCGGTGACGTCGAACGCCGATGCGATCGCCGCGTTCCCCTCCTCGACGATCGACGCGGCGACCTTCTCGGCCCGATCTGCGAACAGGTCGTTGACGATGACCGACGCCCCCTGCCGTGCAAGGACCTTCGCGATTCCTTCACCGACACTCTGACCGGCACCGCTGACGAGCGCGATGCGTCCGGCAAGACTGAACACAGGTACTCCTTCCCGTCGACAAGATTCGACGAATCGTGGTGTGGCCCAGTGCACAACAGTCGACTATTTTTTGTCAACAAATATTGGATCCAATAATCGCTGCGTATCTGTTAGAGTCTCCGCATGACCCAGATCTCACCCGATTCGGACTTGGGCGCAGGCCCGGCCGAACCGATTCTCTGCTCCGTCGCAGACGGCGTCGCCCGCCTGACCCTGAACAATCCGCGCCGCAAGAATGCGATCACCCTGGAGATGGCCGCCGAGATCGCAGCCTTCTGCGACCGGGTCGAATCCGACACGGCCATCGGCGCCGTGGTGATCGACGCCCGCGGCAGCTATTTCTGCAGCGGTGCCGACACTCGCGACCTCGCATCCTCGTCTGCGGATCCGGCATCTCCCGAAGCAGTGCAACGCACGTCGGCGGTCTACAACGCCTTCGTGCGGATCGGATCGCTACCGGTACCGACGATCGCCGTCGTGGTCGGCGGCGCTGTCGGGGCAGGCCTGAACCTCGCCATGGCCGCCGACATCATGGTGGTCACGCCCGACACCGTCCTCGACAGCGGTTTCTCCGCCCGGAGCATCCATCCCGGTGGTGGCCATATCTCTCTGCTGGGACGCGCGATGGGCTGGTCGGCGGCGATCGCGCTCGCCGCATGCGGCCAGTCCCTGACCGGGTCCGAAGCCGTGGCGCGAGGACTCGCTTACACCGCGGTGGCCGCCGAAGACATACCGGGTACCGTCGAGGAGTTGACCCGCACGGCCGCCGCCGATCCCGAACTGACCCGACGCATCATGACGAGCGCACGCCTCGAATTGGGGCCGCCCGCCGTAAGCTGGGAGTCGGCGCTGGAGATCGAACGCGGCGTACAGATGTGGTCGATGGCCCGCAAGGGCCGGGCATCGTGGTCGTCGCGAGGACCGAGCCGCTCATGACCGCCACGGGGACCGAGCACCTCGACGGGATCGAATCCGAGCTCGAGCACCTGCGTACCGAAGTACGAGCCTTCCTGTCCCACGAGAGCGCCACAGGCGGGTTCGTACCGGACACCGACAGCTGGATGACCGGATTCGATCCCGGCTTCAGCGCTCGCGTGGCCGGACGCGGCTGGCTGGGCATGACCATTCCCACGGAGTACGGCGGACACGGACGCAGCCCACTCGAGCGCTTCGTCGTCAGCGAGGAGATGCTTGCGCACGGCGCTCCCGTCGCGGCGCACTGGATCGCCGACCGCCAGATGGCCCCGAGCATCCTCGCCAACGGCTCCGAGGAGCAGAAGCGACGATATCTCCCCGGAATCGCCTCGGGACGTTCGTTCTTCGCGATCGGCATGAGCGAACCCGACGCAGGATCGGATCTGGCCGCGGTGCGCACCCGCGCCGTGGACAACGGCGATTCGTGGACGATCACCGGAACCAAGGTCTGGACGACCGGAGCCCACCTCGCGCACGCGATGGTGGTGCTCGCCCGCACCGACGGACAACCGGGTGACCGCCACAGCGGTCTGTCCCAGTTCGTCGTCGACCTCCCCCACCCCGACATCGAGATCCGCCCCTTGCGGAGTATCGACGGACAGGCACATTTCAACGAGGTCGTCTTCCACGGCGCGCAGGTGCCTGCGTCGGCTCTGCTCGGCAGGCGCGGAAACGGCTGGGCACAGGTCATGGGCGAACTCGCGTTCGAACGATCCGGACCCGAGCGCTATCTGAGCACGATGCCTCTGCTGCGCGCATGGGCAACCCGCCTCGCAGCGACCGGGGCCACTGCCGAACAACGGCAGACGCTGGGCACTCTCACCGCACGAGCGTGGGCGCTGCGCCGCATGTCCCTGCAAGTCGCGGCCGAACTGACGGCCGGCCGTAAGCCGGATGTACTCGCTGCGATGGTGAAGGATCTAGGGTCGACGTTCGAGGGTGATCTGGTCGAAGCCGTGCGAGCCTCGAGCGCCCTCGTCGCCCGGCGCGGTGGAGCCGACCCGCTCGCGCGCATGCTGGCCCACAGCGTTCTGCACACACCTGTGTTCACCCTCAGGGGTGGCACCAACGAAATTCTGCGCGGGATCGTCGCGCGCGGACTGGGGGTTCGATGAGCGAGTTCACCACCGAGCTGGCGGAGACCACCGCGGCGATCATCGAGCACGTGGGTGTCGATCCGGAGACGCCGGCCGAAGGCATGTCCGGCGCCCTCTGGACGCACCTCGCGGACGGCGGCTTCGTCACCGTCGGCGTACCGGAAGCTGCCGGTGGGGGTGGCGCGGCACTCGGCGACGCACTCGCAGTCGTGACGACTGCAGCGCGGCACGGCGCACTGGTGCCCCTCGTCGAGCACGGCATCCTCGCAGCCTGGCTCGCTGCCACAGCGGGACACGTGCTGACCTCCGAGATCGCGACCGTGGCAGAAGGTGATGCGCACTGTTCGATCCACCGTCACGGCGACACCCTGCTGTTCGACGGCGCCGTGACAGGGGTGCCCTATGCGGCCGACGCCGACACCCTCGTCGTGATCCTCCCCCCGGAACCCGGCGCGGACGGTTCCTCGGTCGCCGTCGTGGCCATGTCCGGGAGCGACGCCGAGATCTCGGCCGAAACCGACCTGACCGGTGTGTCCTACGCCGACATCGTTTTCCGGGATGCACCCGTCGCATTCCACGGGAGTTCACCGGTTTCCCTCACCGGATTCCTGCACCGTGGCGCTCTGGCCTACGCGGCCTCCACGGCGGCTGCGGCCGCCGCGGTACAGGATCACACCGTCCGCTACGCGTCCGAGCGCACCCAATTCGGACGTCCGCTCGCGAAATTCCAAGCCGTTCAGCAGCAACTCGCGCAGCTCGCCGCCCGGACCACGATGATGGAGATCGCCGTCGACTCCGCGATCGCCACGTACGCCGACCCGGAGATCGGCCGGCTCACGACAGCAGCCGCGAAGGTGGTGACCGCGATGTCCGCGCACTCCGTCGCTGCTGCCGGCCATCAGATCCACGGTGCCATCGGCACGACCTCCGAACACAGCCTCGGCCGTTTCACCACCGCGTTGTGGAGCTGGCGCGACCGATTCGGCTCCGAACAGTTCTGGGCAGAAGACCTGGCGAGCCGCATCCTCGACGACGGCATCGACGTGTGGGATGTCGTCACCGGAACACGATCAGAGCACGACACCGCACCGACAACGCACAGGAGCCCGGCATGAACGTCTCCACTTCCCCAGGCCACACGTCCGCAGCGACGACCGTCGACGGCAGTTCGGTGATCGACGGTCGCGCCGCGTGGCGGGCGGCCGATCGGAACACCGGAATCGGCGCGCTCGCCGGACTCCGCGTACTCGATCTCAGCAGGGTCCTCGCCGGGCCGTATACCGCCCAGACTCTCGCCGACCACGGCGCCGAGGTGATCAAGGTGGAAGCACCGTCGGGCGACGAAACCCGCGGCTGGGGACCGCCTTTCGACGATTCGGGCGAGAGCAGCGCATACTACGCCGGCCTCAATCACAGCAAGGACAACATCTGTCTCGACCTCCGGACGGATGCGGGCCGTGAGGTGCTCTCGCACCTGCTGCGCGGCGCCGACGTGGTGATCGAGAACTTCAAAGCCGGCACGATGGCTCGTTGGGGATTCGACTACGAGACCGTGCTGGCCGAGGAGAACCCCCGCCTGGTGTACTGCAGGGTGACCGGCTTCGGAGTCGACGGTCCGATGGGCGGCCTACCCGGATACGACGCGGTTCTGCAATCCTTCGGTGGCTTGATGAGCGTCAACGGTTATCCCGACGGCAATCCCTTGCGCGTCGGAGTTCCGATCGTCGACATCGTGGCGTCCCACATGGCGGTCAGCGGTATTCTGCTCGCGCTCAGGGAACGGGACAGCAGCGGGCACGGGCAACTCGTGGACATCACCCTTCTCGACTCGGTCATCTCGCTTCTGCACCCCCACGCCTCGAACTGGGTTTCGAGCGGGAAGGTGCCGCAGCGCACGGGCGATTATCACCCGACGGTCGTGCCGTATCAGGTCTTTGCCGCCCTCGACGGCGACTTCTTCATCAGCGCCGCCAACGACCGGCAGTTCCGCTCCTTGGTGACCGTCCTGGGCAGGCCGGATCTCGCCGACGATCCGCGATTCGTCTCCAACGGCGTGCGTTCGCACAATCGCGACGAACTCGCGAACGTGCTCGGTGGACTCGTCGCCGGATGGAAACGCGACGACCTCGCGGCCGAACTCGAACGCGCCGGTGTCGCCGCCAGCCCGGTCAACACCGTCGACCAGGCCCTGACCGCTCCCCAGACCGTTCACCGTGGGCTCTTCATCGACACCGTCGACTATCGTGGCCTGGGTGTGCCGATAAAGCTCGGACGAACCGCGACACGCACACCCCGGACTGCAGTTCCTCTCGGAACGGACACCGCGGCGGTGCTCCACTCGATGGGGTACAGCATGGAGGCCGTCGACGCGCTGCGCGCCGCGGGCACGTTGGGGCGTTCACGACCGGGCCGGCCGTAAACGACTCGGAGCGAGACTGCAGGAAGGAACGAGGTGAGCCGACGATCGACGCGGGCAGGTGACAGCGCCGGAACCGGTCCTTCCCCGGCCGTTCGCGGCGCCGAATGGGTCGCAACCGAGATCGAGCGGCTGATCGTCACCGGCGACCTGCTGCCCGGCCAGCCGGTCCGGCAGGAACTGATGGCCGAACGTCTGGGAGTCAGCCGACTCCCGATCCGGGAAGGACTCCGCCAGCTCGCCTCGCAAGGTCTCGTCGAACACCGTCGCAACGTCGGGTACACGGTCGTCCGGCTCGAACAGTCCGAGTTCGACCAGATCTATCTGATGCGCCATGCGCTCGAGCGGGAGGTACTGGCGTCCCTTCCCGTGTTCGACGCCGACACGCTCGCCGAGATCCGTATGCTGGGCGAGCGCGTCGCGGAGGCGGCGGAACGCGGGGATCTGCTCGAGATGCGCCTGGCGAACCAGGACTTCCACTTCGCGATGTTCGACCGTTCCCCGCTGCGTCTGGTCGTGTCGGAGATCCGCCGATTGTGGCGCCTCGCGATGCCGTATCACGCGGCCTATCTCTTCGATGCCGAGGTACGACGACGCGTGATAGCAGAACACGATGCCATGATCGACGCGCTTGCCCATCACGACAACGAGCGCCTGATCGCGTTGATGAACGAGCATCGGCGCGGTGGCGAAGCGGGGACGAACATGCTGCTGCGGAACACCACTCGCGAGGGCTCGTAACTCGCGCCTTCCACACATGACAACCGGCCCGGCGCGTATGCTCACCGGGCCGGCTCGTCGGTCACCTCATGACGAACGGACGGCGCCCAACAGCTTCTTCAACGGAACCGTCTCGTCCGCGAACAATTCTCGGGACGGGCGGTACCCGCGCGCGAGCGCCGACCGCAATGCGACGAAGTCGGCGGGCGCATTGACGCACTCGGCGGCGAGCAATTGGTCGTCCTCGAAGTAGAGCGTGACGCGGCGACGCGGTTTGCTCGGATCGGTACGGACCACCACCTCCGTGTGCCCATCGATCCTCCCGGCGATCTGGATCTTCCACGATCCCTGGTCGGACCAGAACCACGGCACCGGCCGGACGGGCACCTCCCGTCCGAGCAGCGTGGCGGCCGCCGTGTCGGCCTGCGTGCCCGCGCTGTCGACGGATTCCAGACGCACCCGCGCTCCCCCGCCCGTCTCCTGCACGGTGCAGTCACCGATGGCGAGGATGTGCCCGTCCGAGGTCGCACAACGTTCGTCCACCACGATGCCACGGTCACAGGCGAGTCCGAGCTGCTCGGCGAGTTCGGTGCGTGGCTCCGCACCGATACCCACGAGCACTGTCGCTGCGGCGATCTCGCGGCCGTCGTCGAGACGGACCGCACGTACCCGGTCGCCGTCGAGTGTGATCGCGACGGGTTTCGCATCGAGGATGACGTCCACACCCATCTCGCGGTGCGCCGCGAGCAGGAACTCGGCCGTTCCTGCTCCGACCGCACGGCCCATCAACTGCCGGCCCGCCTCCACGACCGTGACAGCGACATCCAGTCCCCGGAGTGTGGCGGCGACCTCGAGACCGACGAAACCACCTCCGATGACCACCACCGGCCCGGCGGCAACACGGTCCGCCAGCCGCTGCGCATGGTCGAGTTCACGCAGCACCAGGACATCCGGATGATCGGAACCCGGAATGTCCGATCGCCGCGCCCGAGCGCCGGTGGCGAGCACGAGTCGATCGAACGTGCGCGTCTCGACGGACCCATCGGATCGCTGGAGATGCAGTGCGACACCGTCGCCGTCACGCTCGACCCGCTGTACCGTCGCCCCCAGGAGCATTTCGATCTCGTTGTCCGAGTAATGTTCCGCGGCACGCAGCACCAGCTGGTCCGGCGTCACCTCCCCCTTCAGCCACGCCTTCGACAGCGGCGGCCTGTGGTAGGGCGGGTGCGTCTCGTCGCCGATCAACGTCAGGGGCCCGGTGTAACCGCCGAGCCTGAGCCGATCGGCCAGTTGCACCGCCGCGTGCGAGGCGCCGACGACCACCACACTGCGTGGCAGTCCGTCGGCGCCTTCCCCGTGTCCGGTCATCTCACGCCTGCTCATCCGGAATCGTCACGTGCAGATCGACACCCTCGCTGAGAATCAGCTGGCACGACAGCCGCGACGAGTCCTCGCGATCGCTGGCGGTGCAGTCCAGCATGTCGTCCTCGTCTTCCGAAGGAGCATCGAAATGCTGTTGGTCCTCCACAGCGAGGTAGACATGGCAGGTCGCGCACGAGAGCGACCCACCGCACTGCCCCACGATTCCGGCCACACCGTTACGGACGGCAGTCGACATCACGGAATCGCCGGCCACACCGTCGATCACGCGTTCAGTTCCGTCGGGCTGGACATAGAAGACTTTGGGCATGTCGAATCCCTACCAGGTGACCGGAAGAACGGTGATGGGCTGTGTGAGGTTGTCGTCGTCCACCACAGCCTCACCCGCGAGCCTGAGATCCGGCAATCTCTTGAACAGTTCGCTGATCGCGACCTGCATCTCCATTCGTGCCAGTGGCGCTCCGAGGCAGTGATGCAAACCGTAACTCAGCGTGAGATGCGGATTGTCCTTCCGGCGCACGTCGAAGGTACCGGGGTCTGCGACCGCCACCGCGTCGTGATTGACCGAAGCGGGATCCACGAGCACCGCTTCGCCCTCGGCGATGACCTGGCCGTCGATCTCCACGTCCTCGGTGGCCACGAACGGAACCAGCCCACCGCCTCCCGCTACCGTGTCGTAGATAGCCATCCGGCCGTTGCGAAGGATCTCCTCGACTGCGGTAGGTGCCACGGCGTCGACATCCTCGAGAAGAACCGCCAACTGGTCGGGGTTCTTCAGGAGCGACAGGACCCCGGAACAGATGAAGTTCGCCGTGTTGTCGAATCCTGCCACGATCAGGATCATCGCGATGGGCAGGATCTCGCCGTCGGTGAGCGAATCGTCCTTGTCCGGCGCGTTGGCCAGATCGCTGAGGAGATCCTCCCGGGGATTCTTGCGCCGGTCATCGATCAGCGCGGTCAGATACATGAAGAGCTCGGTCATGTTCTGCACGACCTCGTCCTCGGGCATGTTCGCCACCGCGAGCGTGGCGGCACTCCACTTCTGGAACTTCGGTCGGTCCTCCGGCGGAACGCCCAGCAGGTTGGACAGCATCTGGATCGGCAACGCAACGGCGTAGTCGTTCACCAGATTCGCCGAGTTACCCTTGGCCACCATGGCGTCGATGAGCTCGTTCGCGAACTCGACCGCCGATTCCCGCATGGCGCGCACACGCTTCGGGGAGATCGACTTCTGTACGAGCTTGCGGAGCTTGGTGTGGTGCGGCGGATCCTCGAACTGGATCGTGGACTTCAGGAAGTCCGGGAACTCCACGAAGTAGGGCACGGCCCGCTCGCCGGTCCGGAAGGGCTTCCGGACGAAGCGAGGATCGCTGAGCATGTCGCGGGCTGCGGCGTTCCGGTGGATGACCCAGACGTCGCCGCCGATCGGCATCGTCATCTTGGTCATGGGCCGCTCGGCCGAGATGGCGACGTAGCGCTGGACGGCGTCCTGCGGGGGGACGGCCGCGAACGGGTAGGAGGTGTCGACCACCTGATCGGTGGGAGTCGTGGAGGTTTCCGTTGAGCTCACTGTAATTCTCCTGGTGCTGAACCGATGTCGGGATATTCCGCTCAGGACGAGACGGGATCCTCGAGGGGGGCGACGATCTGCGGCACAGCGTCGGCGGTGATCGCCATGATGTCCTCGATCCGCTCGGCGACCGTGTCGACCGTCAGATCGGGGTCGTGGATGCCTACCGTGTTGACCAGGGCGAGACGATTGACGATGCCGCCGGCGACGTTGAACACCTCACCGGTGACGGTGCAGTCCGGATGGACCAGGTACGCAGCGACCGGAGCGACGTGCTCGGGACGCAACTGCGTGCGCATGTACTCCATCACTTCGGGCGAGAGAGTGTCCGCAGACGCCTCGGCCATCCGGGTACCCGCACCGGGCGCGATGGCGTTGACCTTCACTCCCGATGCCAGCCCTTCCACCGCCAGGTTGCGGGTCAGGCCGAACAGCGCGCCCTTCGATCCGCCGTAGTGCGCCATGTCGGGATTACCGAGCATTGCCTGGGAAATGGTGTTGACCACGCGGCCGGCCGGTGACTTCAGCAGGTGCGGCCATGCCGCACGGCACAGCCGGAGCGCACCGAAGTAGTGCACGTCGAGATGTCGCTGGTACTCCTCGTACGGAACCTCGTCGAACGGCGCCGTGCGCACGATGCCCGCGTTGTTGATGACGGCGTCGAGTCGGCCGAATTCCGCCAGGGCGATGTCGACGAGGGCGTGGGCGCCCTCCTCCGTCGCGACGTCGGCGGCACACGCGACGGCACGTCCACCCGCCGCGGTGATCGCCGCGACGACCTCCGCTGCCGGGTCGTCTCCGTCGATCCCGGAGCCGTCGATCGTGGCACCGAGATCACCGACGACCACGGCGGCACCACGCGCGGCCAGCAGTTCGGCGTGAGCGCGGCCGATTCCACGACCTGCTCCGGTGATGACGACCACGCGGTCGTTGAAATCCAATGTCATGACTTGTCCTCGAATATGGTGGGAAGTGATCGGGGTCAGGGACGGGTTTCGCCGCCGCTCACGGAAACGTCTGCAACCCAGATGGTTCCCAGTGCTTCTCGTGCGGACTTCTCGAAGTCGAAAACCTCGACACCGACGGTCATGTAGAGCGTGGTGCGGTCGGGACCACCGAGCAGGCACGCAGAAGCGACGCCGTTCTCGAGCGGGACCGGAACGGCGTCCGTCATGCCGTCCTCGGTGAAGCGGGCCACGTAACCGCTGCCGGGCATCGCCGCCCACACGCCGCCTTCGGCGTCGAGCCCGATCCCGTCGGGAAGGAACGGGCAGGCGGCGAACGGACGAGGATTGGACAGTGAGCCGTCGGCCGCACGATCGATGACCGTCAGCCTCTGCGCCGTCACCTCGGCAGTGAAGACCTTCGTTCCGTCCGCGCTGATGGTAATACCGTTGGCGCACAACAGGGGGCCGACCTCATCAGCCGTGTGTGCGGTGCCGTCGGGTTCGACGACGATGATCGGGGACGCCACCGGTTCGGCACCGGCGAAGAGGTCGAATCCGAGTTGGGTGACGTACGCGCGGCCCTCCGCATCGACGACCATGTCGTTAATGGGGGCCGGCGCGAGTGCGGAGACATCGGCGAGTAC
This sequence comes from Rhodococcus sp. 2G, assembly GCF_001886355.1. Lineage (NCBI taxonomy): Bacteria > Bacillati > Actinomycetota > Actinomycetes > Mycobacteriales > Nocardiaceae > Rhodococcus > Rhodococcus sp. 2G. The sequence continues at coordinate 3,402,898 of NZ_CP018063.1, forward strand.
CTCGAGGTCGTCGGGTCCCTTCCCGCCGTGGACGAGGACGAGCTTCTCACGCATGGAGGTGACGATCAGCCGGCCGTCCGGGAGCCATCCGAAACCGCCGAGGTGGATCGGCACGTCGGTCCCTGCACGACGGCCCGAAGCGTCCACGACGACCGTCGCGTTGCCGTCAGCGTCGAGGGTTTTCAGTGTCGAGGTGTACATGTCGGTGAACCACAGGGCGCCGTCGTGCCAGCGCGGGCACTCGGGCCACGAGAACCCGCTCGCGATCTTGCGGGGTTCGACGATGCGCGCCTTCGCCTCTGCGACAGCGGCGGCGGTGTCGGCAACTACGTTGGTCATGTCGTGCCTTCCAGTGAGGGACCGGGCGCAAGGTGTCCACGGTGGTTCTGCCAACGTGACGAGAACGACCCACAGGGCCGTGAACTACGTCACAACTGCGTTCATGAGGGACCCTAGGTCCCGGAAAACCGCCTGTACGGGGTGCATCCCGCTGAGCGGTCAGCTTCCTTCCGGGTGCGTCCGGAGCACACTCTTCATCTGCCTGGCGACGAGATTCGTCGTCCACCGAGGCACGAGACGGGCGAGTCGATCGAGGACGTTCGCGTCCTGGCCGATGACCACGCGGAAGCTACCCTTCTCCATCCCGGAGACGATCAGCTCCGCCGTCCGCTCGGGCGTCGTCGCACGCACCTTACGACCACCCGCGTCGACCATCTTCACGCCCGAGTTGCCGCTGAGATTCGTACTGATGTTGCCCGGGAAAACCGTCGTGACCACCACACCGGTATCAGAGAGTTCCTGGTACAGGCCCTCGCTGAACTGTTTGACCGCCCCCTTGGAGGCGCTGTAAACCGTCTGTCCGGCGAACGGGACGAGACCGGACAGGCTGGCGATGTTCACCAGCGAGGCCTCCGGTCGCTGCCGGAGCTCGGGCACGAACGCCAGGCACATGTTGACGACACCCCAGAGATTGACCTGCAGAACACGTTCGATCTCGCTCCGTTCGAGCTCGAGAACCGGGACGAACCGATGGATGACGCCGGCAATGTTGACGAGTCCGTCGATCCGTCCGTGTTCGGCGAGGACGGCTGCGGGCAACGCATCCACCGCCACCCGATCCGTGACGTCCACGACGTGCAGCGAGACCTGTGCGCCCCGGTCACCGGCGAGCACCTGCGTTTCGCGCAACCACTCCCCTTTCAGATCGACGAGCGCGACCCTGGCTCCCCGCTCGAGCAACGTCAACGCTGTCTGTCGTCCGATACCGTTGCCGGCTCCCGTGACGACGACGACCTTCCCCTCCAACCGCATGCGACGCCTTTCCCTGTCCGGTGGCGCACCCCGCGACACCACCCATTACTTCGTCTACCGGCCAGTCGTCCTCGGATGCTCGGAGCCGTTGTGCTGCACGGACCCCAGGTAGGCATGTTCGATCCGGCCGGGATCCGCCGCGAGAGTCGCTGCTGCCTCCGACAGCACCACCGACCCGTGCACCAGTACGGCGGCACGGTCGGCGACGTCGAGCGCAAGGCGCACGTGCTGTTCGACGAGAAGCACAGACATCTCCCGATCCTGCACCAACCTCCTTAGCACCGAAAGGATCTCGTCGACGATCACGGGTGCGAGGCCCATACTCAGTTCGTCGATCAACAGAACCTTGGGTTGCTGGAGAATCGCCCGGGCGATGGCCAGCATTTGCTGCTCGCCACCCGACAGGCGACCCGCGGCCACACGGAGCCGCTTTTTCAACGCGGGAAAGTACTCGAGCATCTCGTCGACGGCGCCGGAACGGCGACGGCGATCGTGTACTGCGAGCCGGACATTGTCGGTCGTGCTCAGTTCCCGGAAGAGTGCCCGGTCGTCGGGGACGAGCACCATTCCCGAACGCACGGCGTCACGTGGCCGGCCCTGAACCACATCGAGTCGGTCCACGACCACGTCGCCGCTGAACCGGGATATCAACCCGGCGAGGGAGAGCAACAACGTGGTCTTGCCGGCCCCGTTCGGTCCGAGCAGGCAGGTGATCGTCCCCTTCTCCACTCGCAGGTCGACGTCCCGGACACAGGGACGCTGCGGCAGGTAACCCGTCGAGAGATTCCGAATCGTCAGTCCGCTCACGAGAGCGCCTCCTGGGGATCATGGGTCGGTGCGGCTGCCGACTCGGGAATCGCGTCGTGCCCGGGAGCCGCCGGATCCGGGGTGAGGCCGAGATACGCGCTGATCACAGCTTCGTCGGCTCGAACTTCCTCCGGTGTACCGCACGCAATCACCTGCCCCAGATCCAGGACGACGACGCGGTCGCAGATCGTGAGGACGAGTTCCATATCGTGATCGACGAGCAGGATCGACGTACCGGCGTCGCGAGCGGCGCGAAGCCGGTCACCGAGCCAGCGGCTCTCGGAGCTGTCGAGGCCTGCGGCCGGTTCGTCGAGCAATGCCACTTTCGGCGACGAAACCAGCACGCGCGCCACCGACACCAACTGGCGCCTGCCCTGGGACAGGGTCGACACCTCCGCATCCGCGACGTCCCCGAGACCCACCGTGTCGAGGACCGTGCGCACCCGATCCGAGACCGCTACCGCGGAGGACTCGTGTCCCCTCGCCGCACCTACGGTCACGTTCTCGGCGACCGACAGGTCGTCGTACAGTTCGACATCCTGGAAACTGCGGCCGAGTCCTCTCCGGCTGAGACGGTAGGGCCGCAGGTCGCTGACGTCCTCTCCGTCCAGGACGATGGCACCGGTCGCCGGAGCGAATCCGGTGACGGCGTCGATGACGGTGGTCTTTCCCGCACCGTTCGGGCCGATGAGCCCGACGATCTCTCCGGCGCGGACATCGAAGGAAACCCCGGACACCGCGTGCACCGCGCCATATTTCACATCGAGGTTCTGCACCGACAGGAGCGGGCGACCCGTCTTCGACGTCGGCCCCTGCGCAGCCACCCGTTCGACTTCGCGGGTGTCCGCTGTTCCGTCGAGGGACGTCTTCCGTCTCGACGGCCAGGGGATCCGTGGCAGCTTCCCGGCGATACCGTCCGGATTGACCATGATCGTGACGATGAGCAGAATTCCGCTGATCACGGCGTAGTAGTCACCGATGTGCAGGAATCGGTCGACGAGCAGGAACAACAGTCCGCCCGGCGCTATGATCCCGGCCAGCACTGCACCCGTGATCGACGTGATGCCGGCGATGTACATGATCGCGAACAGAGTGATTCCGAGGAATACGGTGAACGGTTCCGGGGTCGCCAGCGTCTGTTGATACGCCATGAGCGATCCGGCGAGTCCGGCAAGAAAGGCGCCGATGGCGAATGCCGCCAACTTCGTTCGGGGGACGTCGATTCCGGATGCCGCGGCGGATCGCTCGTTCGCTCGGACCGCGAGCATGTCGGTCCCCAGGCGACTGCGTCGCAGCCACGCCACCCCGAGCGCCGCTGCGACGAGCACCGCGAGACACATCAGGGCGAAGGCGAGTCGTGGATAGCCCTCCCCCGCACCGATCCCCAGATCGATTCCGAACAACCGCGGGCTGTCGACGGGGGCTCCCGCGACACCGCCGTTGAGTTGCGGGTTCCGGAACCAGAATGCTTCCAGGAAGACCGCCAGCGCCAGCGTGACCACCGTGAGGGGCAGACCGCGCACTCGGAGAGCCGGCAGCCCGATCACGATGCCGATCACCATTGCGAACAGCGCACCGATCAGCGGCGCGAACGGGAACGGGATCCCGAGATGCGTGTTGAGGACACTGATCGAGTAGGCACCCACTCCCGCGAGCGTGAGTTGCGCCAGCGACACCTGCCCCGTATAGCCGGTGACCACCACCTGGGACAGTGCGATCACGGCGAAGATGATGCTGCTGATGATCGCGGCGCGATAACTGCCTCCGGTGACGAGCAGCGCTACGACGGCGATCGCGACGGCCACCAGCGCGGGAGCGAGGATCCGCTCGGGACGAGGCGCGTGACCGAGTCTTTGGCGGACGATACTGCCGCGATCGGGCAGTGGCCGTCCTTTGAAGACGAGGAAGACGAGGATCAGCAACAGCGGGATGGCCTCCGCCGCACCTGCTCGCGGGAACCGATCGAAGGTCGACTGCAGGTTCGTGGTCTCCGCTTGCAGCGCCCCGATCACGATTCCCGCAACCACGGTCAGCCAGATCGACCGGAAGTTCCCGACGAGGGTCGCCGCGAGGGCGGGAACGATGAACATCGAGTACGCAACAGGATTCAGGGCCACGATCGGCGCTATGAGGATGCCACCGAGGCCGGCCACCACGGACGAGAGCGCCCAGTTGCTGAACGCGATCCGATCCGGTGAAAGACCCGTCAGGTAGGCACCCTTCTCCGACTCGGCCGCCGCCTCCGTCGCGATTCCGAAGCGACTGAACCGGAACACCAGTGTGGCCACCAGAGCTATCGCGATGATCGTGGCAGCCAACCAGATCCGATCGGTCGGCGCCTGCCGGGCGCCGATGGCGATGCTGTCGAGAGCGAAGATGGGTTCCACAGCTACGATCTCGGTTCCCACACGCAGGGCGATCAATGCCTGCAGCACGATCATCAGACCGATGGACGCCACGGCCTTGGCGATCACCGGTGCGTCACGAAGCGGCCGGAAGATCAGTGCATAGAAGACCAGGCCGAGCAGCGCCGCAATCGCGAGCGACAGGGCCATCGCCGGGGCGACCCCGAGCGGTCCACCGAGGTCGACCGTTCGGGGCAGCCCCGGGATCGGGACCATCAGCTCACCCGTACGCAACAACGCGTAGGTGTAGGCGGTATAGAGGGCCACGGCACCGGTGGCGAAGTTGACGACGCCGGAACTCTTGAACGTCATCACGAGTGCCAGCCCGACGGCTGCGTACACGGCTCCGTTGCCGAGACCCAGTACGAGATAGGCGAGATGGTCGGTCATGTCGTGTCCTTGTAGGATTCAGCCGGTCCGTCAGCCCGTGACCGTGAGATCGACGGGAACACCCTGATCGTCGATCTCACCGATCAGCATCTGCGACGAGCAGATCGACGGCATCATCGGGAATGCGGTTCCGTTGCAGGTGAAGGTGATTCCACCGCCTGCAGGCATCTCGACGTTCTCACTGGTCCGAAGTGCCTCACGGATGGATGCCGCGTCGACCTCACCGGTGATGCCGTCGGTTGCGCCGGCAAGAGCCATCACCGTCTGGTAGCCGGTCGAGCCGTATCCCGTGGGGGAAAGATCGGGGGCGTACTCCGCGAGAATCGACCGGAACAACACGGTGTCCGGCCGATCCGACAGCGCGTCGGTCGCGGTGATGCCGATATTGCCCTTAACGTTGTCGATGCCGATGGCCTTGACCACGTTCTCGTCCAGACAGGTGGGGATCAGCACCTTCTTCACGGTCGGCGCTGTCGTTTGCACCGCTTTCAGCACCGAAGTGCAGGTGGCGGCATCACCGATGAAGCTGACGCCTTCGGGGTTGTTCGCCAGCCCCGAGGTGACGACAGGGGTCGGATCCGGGATGCCCAGAGCGACCGGAACCACGTCGAGTCGAACTCCGAAGCCTTCGAAGATCGGCTTGCCCATCTGGTCGATCATCGCCGCGATTCCGCCGCCGTCACTGGCGAACATGGTGAACGACGACATGCCTTCTCGCTGCGCCGCCGTCGCGGCTGCTGTGAGGGTTCCGGGCAGACCGGCGGAGAGCGATGCGACATCGGGCGACGTCAGCTCGATCGGCGCGACCCCGTTGAGCGTGACGTACGGGATGCCGGCCCCGATGACGATCGGAACGATCGCGGGCCCCATGGATGTGCCGGGCGACAGCACGGCTGCCACCTTCTGCTCGACGAACTGATTCGCACAGGCTGTCGCCGAGGTGGGTTCCTCCTGTTGCTTGCAGGCGACGAGTTCGACGGGACGGCCCGCGAGTCCGCCACCGTTGTTGTTCAGGTACTCGACCGCAGCCTCGGCCCCCTCACGCATCTCCGGCAGTGATACCGCTGCACCGCCCTCCGTCGAGACGAACCCGATCTTCACCGGCTCGCCGCTCGCCGGGTCGCTCGGCAAGGCGGAGGTGGACGAAACTGCCGCCGCTGCATCATCTTGCGTTTCGTCACTTGCACATGCTGCGGTGCCGAACATTCCGGCGAGCATCAATGCGCTCACTCCCGCAACCGTCCGGAACTGTCGATTCCGACCGCTCGAATTCATAACGCGGACTCCTTCAAACGATGGTGAGGTCCGACCGGGCGAGATGCCGGACACATATTTCCCACCAAGTGATCTGAATCACCCTCAACGTGGGCGCTGAATTATGTGTGTACGCCCGGGACCGATGGACGGTGACCTCCCGTTCAACGGGATGCCGCTCCGAGCGAACGTGAACTCGGCCGAAGTGCGGACTCGACCTTTGCCGGACACGCCTCGGGCCGCATGGGCGGCCACCGCGACCGGCACCGTTGCGGTCGTGCTGCAACGCATCGGCGTAGGCAACCTGTTCCGACGGTCCGCTCAGCGGGAACTCGGGGTTCATTTCTCCGAGTCCGGGCGTCATCCTCCACGTCGGCGCCGTTCGGGCCGAGATCCGGAGCCGTGGAACGTATACGAGACCTCGCGATCAAGCCACTGCGAATCGTAGGAGCACTCTGCCCGGGCGTGAACCACCGCGGGTTCACGTGCCGGATGACATAGGAAAACGATGAATCGACAGCGAAGACGACGACTACCGAGGCCCTCGCGACTCTCGAACTGGAGGCTGGTACACAAACTCGCTGTTCTGCTCCTGATACCCCTGCTCGCCGCTGCCGCACTCGGCGCGTTACGTGCCGGAGCGAAGCTCGACGAAGCCCGACGCTTCGACGCGCTGTCGGAACAGATCGCAGCGATCCCTGCTCTCTTCGACTTCTCCTATGTCGTCATCGCTGCCTCCACCTCGATCAGTCTCGGATTACCCACCATCGCCGATCAGGAGCAGATCGTCGAGTCGACCCGGAACCTCGAACTCCATGCGGATCCGGAAGTCCTCGGAGCTGCGATTGCCGGGAGCATCGCGCGACTCGTCGACGACGGACGCGCACTCCACGAATCCGCACTCGGTCGCAGTGTCTCCACAAAAGAACTCGAGCGCCTCACGGTCGATTTTTTGACCCGATGCGAAGGGGTGTATCGCGCGGTGCTCGACCTCGCCGAGAACACCGAGGTGCTGACCGCCGGAACCGACATGCTCAATGCATGGACCGCTCAACGGACGCTCCTCGACCAGACGAACGCGCTGGGGCTTCTCGCCGCCAACCCGGAGGCCGCACTCATCACTGCTCAGAGCGCCATGCATGTCGAGGAATCGACCCTGGGACTTCTTCGAGGAACTTCTCTCGACAACGGACGAATCGACGAGTTGTTCGAGAACCTGTCCCTCAGGCAGAGGCAGCTCGCCGGGATGGTGTCCGATGGGAATCCCGAGACGGAACTCGAGGGGACGATGCTGGCGGCATTCACTCCTTACAAGGAGATGAACAACCGTGCAGTCGAGCAGATCACGTCGACGCTGGACCGGCTGACGTCGAACTCCCGCGCGGTAGCCATCAGGGACGCGGCTGTCGTCGCCGCCATCCTCACGATCGCGCTCGTCGTCGCTCTTGCCGTGGCCCGTGCCCTGTCCGTGCCACTCAGACGATTGCGCGACGGCACTCTCGCGTCCGCACACCACGAACTCCCCGCTGCCATCGAAGCGGTCAAGAACGGCGCCGACGTCGACACCGTGCGGCTCCATCCGATCGACGTGCATACGAGCGAGGAAATCGGCGAGGTTGCTCGGGCCGTCGATTCGATGAACTCCGAAGCGCTACGCCTGGCCGGCGAGCAAGCACATCTTCGGCGTCAGGTGGCGATCATGTTCGAGACATTGGCTCGAAGGAACAGAACACTTGTAGACCAGCAACTGTCATTGATCGAGTCCTTGGAATACCAGGAAAAGGACCCCGCGAGGTTGCAGAGCCTGTTCTCGCTCGACCATCTCGCGGCACGAATTCGCCGGACCGGTGACTCCCTGCTCGTACTTTCCGACTCGCGCCCGCAGACTCGTGCGGCACCCACTCCCCTCGGCGACATCCTTCGCGGCGCCGTCTCCCAGGTCGAGGACTACCAGCGTGTCCGCATCGGCAGGACACCGAGCGGCTATCTCGTCGGTGCCGCGGTCACCGACGTGGTTCATCTGCTCACCGAACTCGTCGACAACGCACTACGCGCATCGGAAGCCCCGTCATCGGTGAACTTCGAGTTCTCGGCCGCCGTCGGTGGGGGCCTTCTGCTCGAGATCGCGGATTCCGGTGTCGGGATACCGCCGGACGCACTCAGCGAGATCAACGCTCGCCTCACTGCTGGTGGCGATGCCGACGTGTCCGCTCCTCGTCGAATGGGCCTGTACGTCGTGGGGCGCCTCGCTGCACGCAACGGTATGAGCGTGCGACTACGGCCCACCTTCGATTTCGATTCGAACGCCGGTATCACTGCGTCCGTGTATTTCCCTCCGGAACTTCTCGTCGAAGTGGAACACGATACTCCCACGCGGATGACGGAACGTCCCCGTCGACTGCACCTGCCCGACGGATGGGCACGACATCTCGACGAGTCGGAGACCCTTCGGTAGAGCATTCCCATCGGACACAGGTGAACAGAAGAGATCGAGACTCAGCCGCCACATACAAGCGACGATTCGGATTCCATCCGTTGGTGGCGTTCGTCGACAACGGACGCGACGGAACCGGTGAGCCCGTCGCAGCGTTGCTCTGCCCCGGCAATGCCGGATCGAATACCGCATCGGGTCACATCGAGATCACCGGTAAAACATTGGCACAGTTACTGTTCGCCACCGGATACAGACCCGGCACAAGACTGTTGATTCGTACCGACGGCGCCGGGGCAAGCCGCGAATCTTTGAACTACCTGCACACGCAACGGGTGTCGTACTCCATCGGATTCGGTCTCACCGACACCGACGGTCTCCGGTTGACGGCGTTTGTCACCAACAGCATTCGGGGTCAGGTTCAGGATCTCGAACTGCGGCATCGTCGCCGGGCCCGGTGTGAAGACCGCATCCGGGTCGCGCAGGACACCGGCCTGTCGAACCTGCCGCTGCACGGATTCGATCAGAATCGGATGCCGAGGGAGGCGGGTGTCGTCGTCATCCGCGCTCGACATGGCTATCCGGAACCGACATCCGGAGCCAGGCGGAATCGTGCATGCCGATCATGGAGTTCAGTTCACCTCATAGGCTTTCGGCGACGAGATCCGTGCTGCCGGACTCATGCCATCCTCCGAGAAGAACCTCATCCCTGCCTGAGACTCATCACCCACAGTGGATACCGAGTAGTAGGGCAGGTCAATCTGTCACCCGATCGTGCAGTACTCTCGACCGTGCCTGGCCGACCAGATCTTCAGCGGTGTGCGCGGCGACGTCTCTCGTCCAAGGTGTCAGCCTGTCCGAGACGATCAAGTCGCGCGTCTCCACGCCGGGACCGCGCTGCCGGCTCGACCGCATCGACATCGTCGACGTCGGCCGTGATTCCGGTCAACGCTAGAACCACCATCGCAAGATCACGCGCGGTCACCTCCTCAGCCGGCGAACCGACTGATTTACGTCGAGTGGAACGAACCATGACACCTCCTGACAGAAAACCGATCCGGGCACAGAATCAGCAGCCACATACGGACAGAACTCACCGCCCCCACGCACCGACACAGGCGGACGCAGTGACCCGACATCATCGGTCGGCACAGGAACACGTCCTGTAATGTCGTTCAGATTCGAGAATGCCGCCAGATCACAACGCCGGTGATCCCCTATCCGTCAGGAAAACTGACGAACCCGGTTGAATTATGGGGACACTCGAAGTCCGAGAGCTGTCACGGCAACACTCTCGAGTATGCACATGGGGAACCACCCGTGCCTCATTCGTGCTCACATATGTGATCCGCCGTCGATGCGGACTTCGGTTCCGGTAATGAAATACGCGTCGGGAGAGCCGAGCATCGCCACGACAGAGGCCACCGAATCCGGGCCGGCGAAGATTGCGCCGTCCGCTAACGGCACAGCCGGTGAAATTTTGGTGAAGAGATTGAAGTCCGCGTCTGCAGGCAGCCCGGGCCCTGCACTCTGCCCGGCTTCACCGCTGCCATCGGTCATACCCGACGAGATCGAACCCGGCTGTACCGCATTGAAGCGAATGCCCTGTTTGCTGAATTCCATAGCCAGAGCGTGGGTCATCGCCTGGATGCCACCCTTGGACGCGGCATAGGCAGACATGTACGGATGGGCGAACATCGCAGACGTCGAGCTGAAGTTGACCACGGCTGGACCTGTCCCCTTCTTCAACGCTGCGATCGACTCCCGTGTGACCAGGAAGGTTCCCGCGAGATTGATCCGAAGAATCTGCTCGAACTCGGCAAGTGTCGTCTGCTCGAAATGAGACGAACGCAGCACACCGGCTGCGTTGACCAGGGTGTCGAGGCCACCGAGGCGCTCTATCGCTTCAGCGACACCGCTACGGACCGATTCCTCATCTCCGACATCCAGCACGATGGTACTCAGCCGACGTCCGAAATCGGAAGCCTTAGCCGTAGTGTCCCGCAAGCCCTCTTCGCTGATATCGGCTGCAACGACGGTTCCACCCTCACCGAGGATGCGCAACACGCTTGCCTGACCGATACCAGAGCCTCCGCCGGTGATCAGGACGCGCCGACCGTCGTAACGCTGAAGATGCGCCATTCGAATGAACCCCATTCTCGAAGTACCGCTTTGACGCCACGCTCAGCGCCTAGCCTCAAGGATGACGTCCGCGGTCCCGAGTCGGACCCGGACCTCCCGCTCAGCGGATGCTTGTTTCTCCTCCAAGTCCCCGACCATCCGGATCGCTCTCCGCTGAACCGAGGTCGCGGTCCGCACCTGTACTGGTTCGGTGGAGGACTGGCGCGCTTACGTTTCTAAGGAAAACCTGTCGCGTCCAACGCTACTCGTCGCCACCGGAGTTGGTGCCGGCGCAGACCACCGTCGCCCGGTGCTCGGATCAGAGGTCATCGACATCGTCGCCGCCTCCCCGATCACCATCACCCGACACCGCCTGGCACCGGACGGAGTGGCGGTCGGAACACACTTGCATGAACAGCACTGGCCACGACGGACCCGATCCCGCCTCCGAACACCAGCGAAGCCACCCGTCTCTATCGGCGGTTGCGCGGGCATCCGGCGGTGTTCGAACTGCGCGACGGTGCGGAAGCGCGCCTCATTCTGGTCAGAAGACGACCATTCCGCGGATGATCTCCGCACGCCGCATATCCTCGAAACCGTTGTTGATCTCGTCCAGTGTGTACGTCTTGGTGATCATCTCGTCGAGAAGGATCTTCCCCTCCATGTACATCCGGAGGAGGAGTGGGACATCCGAATGCGGGTTCGCGTTGCCGTACCACGAGCCACGCACCGACTTTCGCATCGAGGTGAGGTCGATGAGGCTGATGTCAGCGCTGGCCTCCTTGGGGTCGCTGATCGCGACCTGGACGCAGATTCCACCCTTGCCGAGGAGCGCCATTGCCGGCGCCAAGTGCTGACGCGTCATCTTGTCGACGGTGATGACGACGACATCGGCCATGGCGCCCCATGTCAGTTGACGCAGCAGTTCCTGTGCTTCGGAGGCGGTTTCAGCAGTATGGGTGGCGCCGAAACGGGTGGCCTCCGAGCGTTTGAACTCTGACGGATCGACCACCACGACGTGTCGGGCACCAGCCTGCGCGGCTCCCTGGACGGCGCCACAACCGACACCTCCCATGCCCAGGATCACCACCGAATCACCAGCGGTCACTTCGCCCACGTACACCGAGGAACCCCACCCGGTAGTGACGCCGCACCCGACGAGGGCCGCCTTGTCCAAGGGGACGTCCGGTGTGATCTTGATGCACGAGGCACGGTTCACCACGGTGTGTTCGGCGAAAGTTCCCGTCACACACATCAGACGGGCATCCTTGTCACGGGCGCGGTGCCGGGCGGTACCGTCGCTGATTTGCAGTCCGATGCCTATATGTGCGCCCATATCGCAGACGCTCGACATTCCCCTGGAGCAGGAACGGCAGCGCCCACAGGAGGGAATGAAGCTGAAGACCACGTGATCGCCAGGTTCCAGATCATCCACGCCGGGACCCACTCGCTCGACGATGCCGGAACCCTCGTGACCCCCGATGAACGGATACTGCATCATGTTCGTTCCGTCGCGCATGTGCTCGTCCGAATGGCACAGGCCCGTAGCGACGAGCCGAACCAGGACTTCCCCCTGGCGCGGGTCGTCGAGCTCGATCGTTTCCACCGACCATGGTTCGCCGGGCCCCCACAGCACCGCTGCGCGTGTCTTCATCCTTGACTCAACTCCTTCTCAGGCACCGTCTGGTTGCCGTCTCGGTCCACGTCCGACATCCAGTCCGCGCTGACGAAAATGCTTTGATACTCGGTGAACCCATCGAGGCCCTCCGGTCCGAACTCTCTGCCGAGCCCACTGGCCTTGGTGCCACCGAACGGGGCACCGAGGTCCATCTGGTAATAGTTCACGCCCACGGTGCCGGTACGAATTCGCCGGGCCACGTCGGCGCCCCGCTGCTCGTCACGCGTCCAGACCGCACCCGCCAGTCCGTACTCGCTGTCGTTCGCGAGAGCCACCGCCTCGTCCTCCGATCCATAGCCGATGACGGCAATCACGGGGCCGAAGACCTCCTCGCGCGCGAGAGCGCTGCTGTTGTCGACATCTGCGAACACCGTGGGTTCAACGAACCAACCGTTCGTGAGCCCGTCTGGCACGCCGCCCCCAGTAACCAGACGAGCTCCGGACCTTCGCGCAGTCTCGATATGTCCGAGCACTCTGTCTCGGTGCACACGACTTGCCATGGGACCGCACGTCACGGTCGGGTCGAGCGGGTCGCCGACCACCAATCCACGCGCCACCCGCACCACCGCGTCGACGACCTCCTCGTAGCGGGACCACGGCGCCAGAATCCGCGAGAGCAGCACACACGCCTGCCCGTTGTTCACGAACGACGTCGCGTGCAGATTCGACTCGAACACGTCGAGGTCGGCGTCGTCGAGCACGATCGACGCCGACTTGCCGCCCAACTCCAATGTGACCGGGCGCACCAGCCGTCCACAGATCTCGCCGATGGAACGTCCTGCTGCGGTGCTGCCGGTAAACGACACCTTGTCCACTCCGGGGTGTGCCACGAGGGCGGCGCTCACGTCCCGATCGGCGGGGACCACGTTGAGCACCCCCGGCGGCAACCCGACGGCTTCGGCGACGTCGGCCAGCACGTACGCATCCAGCGCCGTCTCTGGTGAGGGCTTCACGACCACGGTGCAACCCGCTGCCAGCGCGGGCGCAATCTTGGCCATCGCGATCAGATGTGGAAAGTTCCACGGAACAATCGCTGCGACAACGCCAACCGGCATCCGGCGAACGATGGATGCCCCACGTACACTCGGACGGATCTCTTCCAGCCTTTCGGTCTCGACGAGATCGGCATACTGGTGCAGGAGTTGCACCGGCACTCCGACGTTCGCACCGTAAGACGTCGCCAACGGCGACCCGTTCTCCCGGCTGATCAACTCGGCTGTGCCGTCACCTCGCTCGCTCAGTTCCTGCGCGAATCGACGCAGGAACGTGGCACGTTCCGAAGGAGTGCTTGATCCCCACGGTCCGACATCGAAGGCATGTCTGGCGGCCACCACCGCGGCGTCCACGTCCTCGATGCCGGCGAGGGGGACCGTTCCGAGCGTTCGTCCGGAGGATGCCTCCACCACGGGATGCCGGTCCGTCGATCGGGGCGACCTCCATGTGCCGCCGATGAACAACTCGGTTCTCGTGTAGTCCACCTCGACCGGATCAGACATTGTCATTCCAAACCTCCATCCAGTTCGTCAGTCTGACGGTTCGAGACCCGCCCGACACGCCGGCTGCCCACTGAGCGGACACTTCTGTGCGACCACAGGGGTTCGTGGCGCAAGTCATACAACTGCTACCGCAGGCCCTCGGTGACGTTCCTGCCGACGGGCGGCCGAGACCGCGACGTAACGCCTCACGGAACAGACGGGGACCTGCGCACCCAGCCGGCGGTGCGTCCACAGGTGAACATCGTGGGCATCATCGCCGCGGGGAACTCCGCGAAATCGAGCATCACAGCCTCGATAGGGATGCGCGCCCGATCTGTTCGGGACGCCGCGCAGTCGAATGATGAGCGAGTTCAGTCGAGTTCGACGACGATCTTTCCGCGGTTCTCGCCGCGAAGCAGACGCCCCAGCGCGGATGGTGCGGCGGCCAGTCCGCTCACAGTTTCGTAGCGGTAGTGGATCTCGCCGGAGTGGTGCACCTCGCGAATCTGTGAGCGGAACTCGGGCAGATCGTCGAAGTGGTCGTACACCACGAAGCCCTCGATGCGCAGTCGCTTCCGCAGCACGGGCCGCATCGGTGGGCCGGCCTGCGGCTCGGGTCCGTTGTACTCTCCGGCCATTCCACAGACGATGTAGCGGCCATGATCGCGCAGTCGGTCGAATACTGCTCGTCCGACATCGCCGCCGACGTTCTCGAAGTAGACGTCGATGCCGTCCGGGCACAGACGGTCCAATTCGCTGCCGACGTCGGTGGCGCGGCGGTCGATCGCAGCGTCGAACCCGAGCGAGTCGACGACGTACGATGCCTTCTCGCCGCTGGCGATTCCGATCACCCGTGCGCCGGCGGCCTTCGCGAGCTGCCCGGCGAGCATGCCGATGGCACCACCGGCGGCGGAGACCACGAAGGTCTCGTCGGGCCGGAGATCGGCGACCCGGATCCCGCACCAGGCGACCATTCCCGGCATGCCTAGTAGGCCAAGTTCTTCGAGAGGATTGTCGTGCTCGACCGGCTGGACGCAGTCGCCCGGGACCACGTGATGCGTTTGCCACAGGTGCCCGCCGCGGATGCGGTCGCCGGGCAGGAAACGGGAGTCCCGCGATTCGAGGACCTCGCCGACGAAAGCTCCGACCATGGGGTGATACGGCGGAGGCGGTGCGGCCATCGCGATGTCGCCTACGGCTGCGGTTCCGCCGATCGGTCCGGCGCCGGTATCGGTTGCCGGAAGGTAGCGGCGCATTACGGGATCGAGCGACATGTGGGTGGCGCGGAACAAGACGGTGCCGTCGGAGTCGAGCACTGGCATCGGCTCTTCCGCGATCTCGAAGTCGGCCTCGGTCGGAATCCCGACCGGGACGGCGCGTACCCGTACGACGGTGTTGCGGTCGGCGCTCACAGCGTCACCTCGAGCGCGCGAACGCCTCGGATGAATGGGCTGACCCACTCGAGGTCCCCATGGGCTGGCTCCAGATCGGGCGCCAACCGGACCAGCTCCCGGAGTACCGCGGCCAGCTCGATTCTCGCCAGTGACGCCCCGAGGCAGCTGTGGATGCCGTAGCCGAACGCGACATGCTTCCGGGCGTCCGATCGTTCAAGGTCGAGGGTTCCCGCGGTCGGACCGAACATGTCCTCGTCTCGGTTGGCCGACGCGATCCAGGGGATGATCTGGCTACCCGCCGGAATCACGGCGCCGCCGACCCGGTAGTCGTCGACGGTCGCTCGGATCATGAACTGAGCTGTCGGCTCGTACCTCAAGAGCTCTTCCACCGACTGATCCACCGAATCGGGATTCCGCACCAGCCATTGCCATTGGTCGGGGTGGCGGAGCAGCGCGAGGACGCTCAGGCCGATTTGGTTGACGGTGGTGTGGAAGCCTGCGAGGAAGAGCGTGTGGATCGTGGCGGCGATGCGGTCCTGAGGGACGGCCGAGTCGATGCGATCGTTGGTGATGAAGGCGGAGAGGATGTCGTTGCCGAGGTGGTCTCGTTTCCATCGCACGATCTCAGTCAGATACTCCGCGAATTCGACCTGCGAGGCCATCGCGGTCCGGGTCTCCTCGACTGTCCGGAACGGACTGAGCAGATCCAGTCCCTGCCGTGCCCAGTCGAGCACGTGTGAGTAGTCGTCTTCGGCAGGGATGCCGAAGATCCGGCATACCAGCTGATACGGGAGGCGGTGTCCGACAGCATCTATCATCTCGATCCGGTCACCCGGTCCGTAGCCTGCGAACAACGACGCGGTGATCTCGGCGGCGTCGGACTCGTACCGCCGCAACGCCCGAGGTGCGAACGGGGCGGCCAGTGTCTTTCGCAACGCAGTGTGGCCGGGAGGGTCGAGTTTGCTGATCGATGGTCGGAGCAGGTAGTCGTCGTCTCCACCGGCCAGCTTGATCCGCTGGTTGCGTGGCGCGTCGAGGACGGGGGCCTCTGACGAGCTGAGCGCGCGGTCCGCGAGCACCTGCTTGACGTCGTCGTATCCGAATACCATGTACACGCCGGACTCATCGTATTGAACGGCGTCGTAGGCACGGAGTTCGGCCAGGCAGGTGTACGGGTCTTCACGGAATCCGGCCGATGCCGTGTCGAGCGTGGTGCGTGGGACCGCGCCGATCGTGATCGCTTCGTCAGGGTGCAAATCGTTACGCATAGGGGTCATTCTTGATCGGAGAGAGACGACTGGGCCGGAAACACATCGACATGCTGTGACAGCCTGGAAGGTTCTCGGTCCCGGTGGTGACGGTGCTACACAGACGAGGAGGTGATATCCGCGGTGAGGTCGCGCCCTCTGGACTCGGTCAGTCGCGCGAGTCCGATGACAGTGATGGCTGCGCCACCGATCATGAGAAGGCTCAAGGACCGGCTCGAGTTGTTGTCTGCCGCGACCAATGATGCGGCGACCATCGGGGTGAAGCCGGCACCGATGAGACTCGCCAACTGGTAGCCCATCGAAATGCCGGTATAGCGGACGCCGGTGCCGAACATCTCCGAGAGCATGGGCGCCAGAGGTGCGTAGAGCGCGTTCTGCGCGACCATTGCGACCATCAACGCGATCGTCATGACGGCTACCGAACCGGTGTTGACCATCGCGTACAGCGGGAACGCGAACACGATCGCTCCTACTGCACCACCCAGGCTCACCACCCGTCTGCCGATGCGATCGGACAGCGCCGAGAACAGCGGAATGCACACCAAGGAAATGCAGGACATGAACAGCAGGGTCCGAACTACGTCGGCCTTCTCGTATCCGATCGACGGCGCATACGCGAGGATGTGGGAATTGATCAGTGCGGTGAGGACGAATGGGCCGATACCGACTGCGGTTGCCAGCAGCAACGCCCGCGGGCGGCGCAGGATCTCCAGTGCCGGGATTCGATCGCGCTTCTGCACAGATGCGGTGTCGACAGCCTTTTGGAAGACGGGACTTTCGACAACGCTGAGGCGCACGTACAGCCCGATCGCAAGCAGCAGTGCGCTGATCAGGAACGGAACACGCCACCCCCACGACATCAAGCTACTGTCCGGGAGGAGGGTCACTCCCATCACCGCCAGGGTGGACAGAAGCGATCCGATCGGCGAGCCCATCTGCATGATGCCGGCCCACCGGCCGCGCTTGTCGGATTCGGCGTGCTCGATGACCATGAGCGCAGCGCCGCCCCACTCTCCGCCTACTGCGATGCCTTGCATCACGCGAAGTGCGACCAACAGGATCGGCGCGGCGAGGCCGATCGTGTGGTAGGTCGGGAGAACTCCGATGAGGAAGCTGGCGCCGCCCATCAGCGACATCGACAGGATCAGCATCGATTTACGGCCTAGCCGGTCACCGAAATGACCGAAGAGAACGCCGCCGAGCGGTCGCGCGAGATAACCCGCGGCGAGCGTGCCGAATGCGGCGATCGTCGACACTGCGCCGTTGGAATTCGGGAAGAACAACTCACCGAAGACCAGGGCGGCCATCGTGCTGTACAAGAGGAAGTCGTAGTACTCGATCACGGTGCCGAGCAAGCTGGAGAACGCCACGCGGCGTATTTGCCCGACACGCTCTGTAAGTGGCGGGGTGTGCGAGCCGACTACCGGCTCCAACCGGTCGATCTCCGCCATAGAAGGCTCCTTGCCGTCAATTGTGGCCGCGAGGCGCGGCTCGGTCAGGACTCGTCGATGTGGTCGCGAAGGGTGCGCCCGGCGTACTAGGTGCGCAAGAGGCCCCGCTCGGTCCGCTGTGCAGGACCTCGGGCCTCGATCTCACGCTCGCCGTGCACACTGCGGGCATAGATGACTCTGTTCATTCTTCTTTCCTGAGTCGAATGGTCGAGATCTCCAATGGAGACGCGATTGGCAGCGTCACCGAATCGCGGAGAGGGCATCGACAGGCAACGTGACTCCCGTGATGTAGCGAGCGTCGCCAGAGACCAGGAGCATCAGCGCCTTGATGACGTCCGAGGCACGAACCTGTTCGGTCTCCGTGGAATCCACTGTTTCCTCCTGGTCCGACGAAACGCGGCAGGGGGCGTCGTCGCCATCTATCCAGCTTGTCAATTCAAGACATCTGTGTGACCTGAATCTCCCACAGAGCGGGAAGGCGTTCGGATCGGAACGCGGCCTTCGACATCGCCGATGGCACGGTCATCAGCGCGCTGCACCGCCGCTATCGCGCCATCGAGTTCCGCAAGTTCCTGACCACCATCGACAAGGCCGTACCCCGCGAACTCGAGGTGCACCTGGTGTGTGACAACTACGCCACCCACAACACCCCCGAGGTCAAGGCATCGCTGGCCCGGCATCCCCGCTTCCACGGCCACTTCACCCCGACCGGGTCGAGTTGAATGAATCAAGTCGAACGCTGGTTCGGCCTGCTCACCGACGAATTCATCCGCCGCGGTGTCCACACCTCGGTTCAAGCCCTCGAAAAGGACATCACCGCGTGGATCGACGAGTGGAACGACAATCCGCGCCCCTTCTGCTGGACCAAGACCGCCGACGAGATCCTCGAGTCTCTCGCCGATCACCTGGCCAAGATCAACCCGAGCACCTCTACAACAGATCAACAACCAATCTGTGACATTTCTGACGCATGACACTAGAACACCGAACCGACTCCGTCCTGCCACGGGACCCGCGGATCGAGCATGACTTTGTCCAGCGCATTCCGCGCGACGATATGGTTTTCGGTGCTCATGACCACGTCGAGATTGTCGCGAATCGCCTCGAGAGACAGTTCTCCCGGCTCTGCCTGGAATCCTGGCGTCACTCCGACGAATACTCTGCGCATGTGGTCTCCGCCGACGGCGAACATCTCTCCCGACACGGCCACGTCCTCATGCGCCAGATACGCGACTGCGGGTGCCGCCGATTCGGGCGGGTAGTACTTCGCCATGCCCGCAGAGATGGTGTCCCCCATGAGCCCTGTCATTCTCGCGGCCGCTGTGGGCATCACGCAGTTGACCTTGATGTCCTTGTGGTCGGCTGCGGCACGATACGCCAGGTTTCTCGTCAGACCCCACGTCGCGCCCTTTGCTGCGGGATATCCGGCCGAACTCCGCATTCCGAGGAACGCCGACGACGAGACGTTGACGATGCGGCCGTAACCGCGATCCCACATGTGCCGCCACACCGCACGGGTGACGAAGAACGTCCCGCCCGCCGCGACCATCAGGTCTGCCTGGTACTGCTCGTCGGTATTCTCGTCGATCGGTCCACGAGAGATGACCGAGCCGGCATTGTTCACGACGATATCCACTCGCCCCCACGTCTCGAGGGCCTGAGAAACGATGGCGGCACCACCTGGTCCGGTTGCCACGGAGTCGAAGTTGGCTTCGGCGACGCCCCCTGCGTCGACGATCTCCGCGACCGTCCGCAACGCCGGCCCCCGGTCCGATCCCGTGCCGTGGATACTGCCCCCGAGATCGTTCACGAGCACTGTGGCTCCACGCTCGGCGAGCAACAGAGCGTACGCGCGCCCCAGGCCGTTACCGGCTCCCGTGACAACGGCAACGCGACCATCGAATCTCATCGTCTCGGACATGTCTCCTCTTTCAGTCGGCCTACCGACCACGAGAATTCTCGAAACATGCTGAGTCGCATACTCGACGAACCACTCAGTGGAACTTCGACTTGCCGCGTGGAGTCACCCCCCGGCGAAATACACACGAACATCCTCGAATCACACGACGATCCGGCAGGGAGATCCATGGACACGGGTACACGTTTCGCTTTCACGAAAATATTCGTCGACGACATCGAAGCCGAAGCCGACTTCTACGCCGCGGCTTTCGGCATGAAGGAGAAGAACAGGCTCACCGTGGGTCGAGGGAACGACGCCGTGGAGGAGATCATCCTCACCAGTGGCCGGGGGGACGACTCCTCACTGATCGTGTGGCGATACGTCGAGCGCCCCACTCCCCCGGCAGGAGAATCGGTGCTCGGATTCAACGTGACCGACATCGCCGCCACCGTGCGTGCAGTCGAAGAGGCAGGCGGGACTGTCGATACACCGATCGAGGAGATGCCCGGCATCGGGTTCGCGGTGGCTTTCGTCAAGGACCCCGAAGGACATCTCATCGAGATCACCCAGAATCTGTAGACAGGAAAGGGCGATACATGCGCACACTGACAGGAACGACCGCAGTTGTCACCGGAGGTGCGTCGGGTATCGGCGCCGCGGTGGCACGTGAACTGGCGGAATCCGGAGCCCACGTCGTCGTCGGCGACATCTGCGTCGAAGCAGGCGAGGGCGTCGCATCGGAGGTCGGGGGGACGTTCGTACGATGCGACGTGAGTGACCCCGAAGCAATCGCGGAACTTGTCGATACCGCGATCGGCCTGGCACCGCTGCGCCGTGTCGTGACGTCCGCCGGCATCGGACACACCGAACGAGTCGTGGCGGTGAACGACAGCGACGTACTCCTGCACGATCTCGCCGCATTCGAACGCGTACTGCGGATCAACCTTATGGGAACGTTCGCCGTGATACGGCGTGCGGCCTCGGCGATGGCTCTTCAGAAACCGGACGACACCGGTGAGCGTGGATCCGTTCTCATGGTCTCGAGCGTAGAGGCATTCGACGGCCAGGCGGGCCAGGTCGCCTATTCGGCAGCGAAAGCCGCGCTGGCCGGTATGACCTTGCCTTTGGCACGCGATCTCGCGGAATACGGCATACGCGTCAACACGATCGCGCCAGGGCTCGTCGATACTCCGATCTACGGCGCGTCCGATGCGTCCACCGCGTACAAGGCACGACTGGCCGAGGACGTCCTGTTCCCCCGGCGCATGGGCCGGGCGGACGAGGTCGCGGCACTGGCGACGACATGCCTCGACAATTCCTATCTCAACGCGGAGACGATCCGAGTCGACGGCGGGATACGGATGCGCCCGACTCTGCCGGCACGGTGACCTGCCCGCGCAGCACATACCTTCGGCACCCGCTCTTCCGTGTCCGGCGCGAGCCGGGCACGGAAGAGCGATCGCTCATCGCACTTCGAGCGGGGCTTCCGCCGGATAGCGACTGGGCGCCATCTTGTAGAACTCCGTCAATCGCGCCACGAACCCCATGTCGTTCATCGGGTCGCTCGGTTCGTCGATCGCATGCCCCTTCGCTCGCATGTCGTCGATCAACATTTCGAACACTTTGTCGGGAGTCAGGTCGTCGGTATGGTTGTGATAGCGCCGGACATCGTCGGCATCGTCGAACAACAGGGCAGTGTAGTGCACGAGCAACCGCATGTCGGCCTCACCGAATCGACGAATCTCTTTGTCGCCGTTGCGAACGGACCACTCACCGTCGGCTGCGGCATACAGTTGGGACGTCATGTCCAAGTCGGGATAGTCCCGCTCGTCCCTGGCTCCGTTGGATTCCCGACGGTGATACATCCGGGAATTGTCCGTGAGAAAAGCGGTATTCCAGAACGGAGCCGCGATCCGGGCGGGATCCTCGTCCGGTCCGTCCGGCCAGTACGTGAAACCACCGTCGATGTCGGACCTGTTGAAGTAGGTGAGAACCTGGGCCGTCTTGACCTCCCAGGCATCGAAGAGCCCGGATTTCGACATGATCGCCAACAACCAGATAGGCGTGTTGAACAGTCCCATGCCGCGGAAGACCGCGGTGTCGAAATGGCCGGGATCGAAGCTGTGCGAGGGCCCGCACAGGTTGAAGAGCAGGTCGTGCACCATGCCGTACTTCGCTCCGTGGAGCGACCGTGCTGTGTCGAGAAGCTTACGCCCGAAGTAAATGTCGTGTAGTTCGGGGTAGAAGACCACACCGTCGTTTCCGAGAAACCCTCGGAACACCGGAGCGACGAAGTCCGACAATTTCGCGTCGGCTTTGCGGTCTTTCCCACCCGAGATCGCGAGATACTCCTCGGTCGAGGAGAAATGATGAGCAAGAATCAGGCGCCACGGTCCGTTCTCCCGGATCACGGAAAAGATCGTCGCGACCTCTTCCGGTGTATAGAAGTTCTCGATCAGGGAAGGGGGTGCCACAGGAATCATCGGATGGCGCTGGAGGGTAGTCATGGGATCTCCTCTCTGCCGCGGCATCGGCCCGGCGGAACGACAATCCGTGTCACAGTAGGCACTTCCGATCGCATCGGTTCAGATCGGATTCCACGGAGCGGGAAGTTGCCGTCGACATCACCCTGTGTTCGTCGCATCCGCCCGGTGGGTGGAACGTCGGGTTCGTCGCACCGGTACCTCTGTGGCCTGATCGTCGGAGAAACGAGCATTCCGGTGCACAGTGCCGATCGACAACCTGTATCCGAGGAGAAGAATGTGAAGATGCGTCCACGAGTCGCTGCTGCGATCGGGACGGCCGTAGCCATGGCCGTGTTGTCCACCGGATGTTCCGGCTCCTCTTCTCCCGCCGGCGCATCATCCGCGGAACCCCAGCGTGGGGGCACCCTGACCTATGCCTTCAACACAGAGGCGCAATCCGTGGATCCGGCGACGTGCGCGATCGGGGTGGGCATGCATCCGTGTCAGGCGATCTACGGCGCGTTGATGTACTACGACCCCGAAAGTCGCGAGTTCGAGCCGGGGCTGGCCGAATCCTTCACCACCGACGACGGAAGGACATGGACGCTGACGCTTCGGCCGAACCTGACTTTCACCGACGGTACCGCCCTCGACGCCACAGCCGTC
This sequence comes from Rhodococcus sp. 2G, assembly GCF_001886355.1. Classification (NCBI taxonomy): domain Bacteria; kingdom Bacillati; phylum Actinomycetota; class Actinomycetes; order Mycobacteriales; family Nocardiaceae; genus Rhodococcus; species Rhodococcus sp. 2G. The sequence continues at coordinate 3,425,914 of NZ_CP018063.1, forward strand.
GCGTTCAACTGGGATCGCATCCTCGATCCTGCCCAGCTCTCCCGCGCTGCCACTGTGGCACGGGCCCTCCAATGGGAGGTCGTCGACCCGCTGACACTTCGAGTGGTATCGGAGGACGTGAACTACCAGCTCCCTCTTGCCCTGACTGAAGACCTCGCATTCGTCGGGTCCCCTACCGCCATCGAGCAGAAGGGCGCCGACTACGGCAGCGCTCCTGTCGGTGCAGGACCGTTCACCCTCACCTCCTGGGCGCGGGGGACCGAGATGGTCCTCGACCGCAATCCCGGCTATTGGGATCAACCCCGTCCCTATGTCGATCGGCTCGTGATCAAGACGATCCCCGCTGACGATCAGCGATTCAATGCATTGCAGGCCGGGGAGGTGGACGTCATGACCGTCACCCTCGACAAGTACGCGGACCGCGCCGAGAGCGCGGGGATGCGGACCGTCCGGACGAGCATGCTCGGTGGGACCGGTTTCCGGATGAGCAGCCGCGGTGTGCTGTCGGATCGCGACCTGCGCACGGCGATAGACAAGTTGGTCGACAACGAGCAGATCATGAACGCCGTCTATCCGGGCGAGCCCACCGCCACCGGGTTCACCCCCGAGGACAGTCCTCTACACAGCCCGGGATCCGCGTGGCCTGCCCGCGACGTCGAAGGTGCTCAGGTGCTCGTCGACGGATATCGCGCACGGAACGGCGGAGCGGAGGTGGAACTGTCGTTGAACATCTCTGCCGGCAGTCCGGTCCTGACCCAGGTCGGCGAGCTGCTCCAGGCTCAACTGCAACAGGTCGACGGCCTGAAGCTGAACATCGAGCCCCTCGACGGAAGCGCTTATGCCGCGGCGCTGAACTCCGGGAATTACGACCTCATCATCGCCTCCGTCGGTGGCGCCCATCCCGAGAATCTCTACAAGGTCTTCCACACGGAAGGCGCTTCCAACGGTGCGGGGCTGTCGGAGCCGGCCGTCGACGAGGCACTGGACATCACGCGCGCCTCCGGCGATCCGGCTGTCGTCGAAAGTGCGTACAAGACAGCGATCGAGCAGATAGTGTCGGCGTCCACCTACCGCTTCTGGCGGCATGCGACGGTCAGCCTGTTGAGCCCCGACGATGTCCAGGGCGTGCGGTCCGCCTACCAGTATTGGTTCCGCCCGGAACTGGCCTGGTTCCGGTAACTCTGCGCTGCCTCCGGTAGAACACGGGCTGTGCCCCCGGCTCCTCGAGGAGCCGGGGGCACAGTCCGGTCGGATCCGGGCGCAGAACGATCAGAGTCGAGTGCGGACCTTGTCGACCCGCTGCTGCCTGACGTCGAACCACTCGGGGTGAGAGAAGATGTGTATCTTGCGCTCCGCGATGGCATCGACGACCAGGGCGGTGAGGTCCTCTGGTGAAATACCTTCCCGCTCGAGTGTGCTGTAGACGGTTTCTCGTCTGTCGATCAACCCGGGGTCGACGACGACAACCTTCATCCCTTCTGGAGAAATCCGGTCGCCGGCCCGGACCCGATCCCCCGTACACCACCGGTGACGACCGCGACACGACCACACACTCCTTCATCGTTCTCTGCTCCCTCGACCTGAGCTGAGTCGCGGATTACGAACAGGACTTGGCAATTACCTTTATCCACAAAGCTATTCGTGCGACAACCGATCCATCCGATTACCCACTCAGTGGAACAACCGGTTCGGCTGCTCTTGTGACCTGTGACCTAATGCATCTACTGCGTTTTGGTTTCGGTTCTATCCGTACCTGCCGATCCGACTTCGTCGAGGAGAAGTGCTGTGAGAATTCGTCCACGTTCGACGGCGGTCGCCTGTATCGGGGCCGTTGTCGCCTTGCTCGGGTCCGCGTGCGGAAGCGGAGAAGCTTCCTCCCTGTCACCCGCAGGCGACCCTGTGCGTGGTGGAACGCTGGTGTATTCGTACAACACTGAGGCGCAGTCCGTAGATCCTGCGACCTGCGCTATCGGCATCGGCGTCGGTCCGTGCCAAGCGGTGTACGGTGCGCTGCTCAACTACGATCTCGAGACCGGTGAGATCGATCCGGGCATGGCGGAGTCCTTCACCACCGAGGATGGCAGGGCCTGGACACTGAAACTGCGGCCTGGTCTGACCTTTTCCGACGGCACTCCCTTCGACGCGGCTGCCGTGGCGTTCAACTGGGGCCGCATACTCGATCCGGCACTTCTATCGCCGAGCGCTTCCGTTGCCGAGACCATCGACTGGGAGGTCGTCGATCCGACGACCCTGTCGGTTACATCGAAGGAAGTCAACTACCAACTCGATTTCGGTCTCACCGAGGCACTCGCATACATCGCTTCACCCACCGCGATCGAAGCGCTGGGCGCGGATTTCGGTAACAATCCCGTGGGCGCCGGACCGTTCACCCTCACCTCCTGGGCACGCGGCACAGAGATGGTCCTCGACCGCAATCCGACCTATTGGGACCAGCCCCGCCCGTATGTCGACCGACTCGTGTTGAAGACGATCCCTGCCGACGACCAGCGCTTCAACGCCCTCCAAGCCGGCGAAGTCGACGTCATGGCAGTCACCGTGCGGAAGTACGCCGATCGAGCGGAAAGCGCAGGTATGAACGTCACCTCTGCGCCTATGCTCGGAGGCACGGGCTTCCGGCTGAGCCATCGCGGCCCGCTCGCCGATCCCGATGTGCGCACCGCGATCGCGAAGCTCATCGACAACGAGCAGATCATGAACGCCGTCTATGCCGGCGAACCCGTCGCATCCGGTTTCACTCCCGAGGACAGCCCGCTCTACGATCCGGGGTCGGCGTGGCCCGAACCGGACGTTCAAGGGGCGCAGCAGCTTCTCGACGACTACCGGTCTCGCACCGGTAGTGGTGACATCGAACTGGCCTACGTTCTCACTGCCGGAAGTCCGGTATTGAGCCAAACCGCCGAGTTGATCCAATCCCAGCTGCAGCGAGTCGACGGTCTCCGAGTGCGTATCGTCCCACTCGAAGGCGCGGCATTCGCGGCTGCAATGACGTCCGGCGACTACGATCTGATCGTCAGTGGTCTCGGAGGCGCCCACCCCGACAATCTCTACAAGGTCTTCCGCACAGGAGGGTCGTCCAACAACTCGGGCTATTCCAACCCGACCGTGGACGAGGCTCTCGATCTCACTCACACATCGAACGACCCGGCAGTGGTGGAGAGCGCATACAAGACGGCGATCAACGAGTTGGTGGCCACCAACGCCTATCGCTTCTGGCGTCACGCCCGCACCGACCTGATCAGTCCGGCGAACGTGCACGGAGTCGAAGTTGCGTACCAGTTCTGGTTCCGTCCCGACCTGGTGTGGATTCAGCAATGATGTACCGAGCCGTAGCACGGCATGCCGCAAAGCTCGTCTCGGTTCTCGCCCTGGTGAGCGTAACGACTTTCCTTCTTCTGGAAACGATCCCGGGTGATCGTCTCGCCTCAGTTCTGCCCGAGGGTGCAACTCCGGAGATGCGCGCCGCTGCCGAAGAGAGATTCGGTCTGAACGGATCACTACCCGAACGCTTCCTTTCGTGGCTCGGTAGCGCACTCCAAGGCGATCTCGGACGCTCGATGCAGTCACAGGTCCCTGTAACCGATTCGATTCTCGAGCGTCTGCCGGTCACGCTCGAACTCGCGACTCTGTCGATTCTCCTCGCACTGCTCATCGCCATTCCTGTCGGTGTCTATTCGGGCTATCGGCCAGGCGGCCTCGTGGACCGCATTGCGACGTTCCTGTGCTCGATCACCCTCTCGATCCCGAGCTTCCTGCTCGGCGTGCTGCTCGTCTTCGTTTTCGCGGTGACGCTGTCGGCCCTGCCGGTCACCGGATGGACACCACTGTCCGAAGGACTCGTACCCCACATACGTAGCCTTGTTCTCCCGGTCGTGACACTCGCTGCAGTCGAAACTGTGGGTTTCATCCGCCTTCTCCGAAACGACATGGTGGCGACGCTGCAACAGGACTTCGTCCTATCTGCCCGGGCCCGAGGACTGTCCACACCGCGGATCCTGCTGGTCCACGCACTGCGTCCCTCCGCGTTTTCACTACTCACGGTGATGGGCGTGTCGCTCGGCCGACTGATCGGAGGGACCGTGATCGTCGAGACGCTGTTCTCACTCCCCGGCTTGGGCACGCTGGTGATCACCGCGATCACCGGCAGGGACTTCCTCCTGGTGCAAGGCATCGTCCTCGTGGTGGCAGTCGCGTACGTCTTGCTCAACGCCCTCGTCGATCTGACCTATCCCCTTCTGGATCCGAGAGTGAGGACTTCGTGAGTCACAGCCTCGACAAACCCACGTCGGTCGTCTCCGAGGAGCCGCTCCCTGTCCTCGATCCGCAGGACGGCAGCGTTCCCGTCGACGAACTGACTTCACCGTCTGCCGAAGTGAGACCCACCGGGCGCCGTCGCCGTCGACGGGACGTCGGAGCATTTCTCGGCGGGTGCTGGCTGGTGGCGATCGTCCTCGCCGCGGTGTTCGTCGACCTACTGCCATTGCCGGCCCCGGACGCTGTGGGAGACCTGTATTCGTTGCCCCCGTTCCAGAACACCCAGCACGTCCTCGGCACCGATCAACTCGGCCGCGACCAGCTCAGCCGGGCATTGCACGGTGCACGAATCTCCTTGGCGGTCGCAATCGGCGCCACCCTGGTCGCGATGGTGATCGGTACCGCCACCGGTCTCGTCGCGGGCTATTTCCGTCGCGCGTTCGACGTCGTCTTCGACTTGTCGACCAATACGATCCTCGCGTTCCCGCCGCTCATTCTCCTGATCGCGTTGGTCGCGCTGCGGGAACCGAGTGCGGTGACTCTTGCGATCGGACTCGGTGTCGTCGGAGCACCGACGTTCGCGCGCATCGCCCGCGCCAACACCATCGCCTACGCAGATCGCGAATTCGTCGTCGCGGCGAAGTCGATGGGCTCGAACAGTATCCGCATACTCCGTCGCGAGATCCTTCCCAACGTGCTGTTGCCGGTGGTGTCGTTCGCCACCGTCGTCGCGGCCACACTCGTCGTCGCGGAGGGCTCTCTGAGTTTCCTTGGTCTGGGCGTTCCGCCGCCGACACCGAGTTGGGGCGGAATGATCGCCGCCGGACGCGAGAGCCTTTACGAAAACCCGTCGTTGGTGCTTGTCCCGGGCGTGTTCTTCTTCCTCACGGTGTTCTCACTCAATCGGGTCGGCGACTGGGCACGGGGACGCGTGGGCCGGGAGTCGTCGCTGTGACCGTCAATGGAAAGGACATCGACGCTGTGACTGACGTTCTGCAGCAGGACACCCGGACACCTACGCTCACGGTGACGGATCTGCGTGTCTGGTTCGATACCCCCCGCGGCATGGTCCGGGCGGTCGACGGTGTAACACTCGACGTCGCGCCGGGACGAACCCTCGGCATCGTCGGCGAGTCCGGATCCGGCAAGTCCGTGCTGTCGAGAGCTGTGATGAACATCCTCGCACCGAGCGCCGTGATGCGCAGTGGTTCGAGGATCGAGTTCGAAGGTCGCGACACGGCCACCCTCGGCCGGGACGAAGCCCGCAAACTGTGGGGTGCCCGGATGGCGATGGTGTTCCAGGACCCGATGACCTCGCTGACTCCGGTCCTCACGATCGGCGCACAGCTTACCGAGACCCTGCGCCGGCACCTTCCGATGAGCAGGTCCGAAGCTCTCGACCGGGCCGAGGAACTGCTCGAATGGGTTGGCATCCCCGAACCGCGCAAACGTTTGAAGCAGTACCCGCACAACCTGTCCGGAGGCATGCGCCAGCGCGTCGTGATCGCCTTGGCGCTGGCATGTTCACCGCGACTACTGATTGCGGACGAACCGACGACGGCACTGGACGTGACGGTGCAACACCAGATCCTCACGCTGCTCGAGCGGCTGCAGCGCGAGCAGGGCATGGCGATGGTTCTCATCACGCACGACCTCGGCGTCGTTGCCGGAAGGTCCGACGAGATCGCAGTCATGTACGCGGGGCGAGTCGTCGAGCAGGCACCGACCAAGGTCCTGTTCCAGGAAATGCGGCATCCCTACACCCGTGCGCTGGTGGGATCGATTCCACGGATCTCCGACCCCAGCCATACCCGGCTGCGCGCGATTCCGGGTCGACCGCCCACCGTCGTCGATCCACCGCCGGGATGTGCGTTCGCTGCGCGTTGCCCGCATGCACGGCCGCGATGTCTTGCCGAGACACCGGTACTGACGACAGACGGAACGACCGGCGATCGCCACCGTCATGCCTGCTTCTTCCCCGTCGGTACACCTGCCGGGGACGACGCGTGGACCACCAATCTGGATGAAGGACGGACCGCCGCCGGTCTTCCTGTGGACTCGAGGAGCGTGCTGTAGATGGCCGGTACGGGAACTGCCCACCTGCGGGAAGCGGACAGTCACGATCTGTTGCTCACCGTCCGCAATCTGGTCGTCGAATACGACACCGGACGAGCCGGGAAGGTGCAGGCGGTCTCGGACGTCAGCTTCGATATCGCACGCGGCGAAACACTCGGTGTGGTAGGTGAATCGGGCTGCGGAAAATCGACAGTCGCCAAGGCCGTCATGCAATTGCCGCGGCCCACCTCGGGCGAGGTGAAGTTCAAGGGTGCCGATCTGTCTGGAATGTCCCCGCGCGAGTTACGCTCGGCGCGAAGGACCTTCCAGATGATCTTCCAGGATCCCATCTCGTCGCTCAATCCTTTGCGCAAGGTTCGACACATCGTCTCCGAAGGATTGGACGTCGCCGGCGGACGCAGTCGCGCGGAGAAGCAGGCCATGGTCGACGACATTCTCTCGGTGGTCGGCCTCGACCCGACCGTCGCGGGAGACCGCCGACCTCACGAGTTCTCGGGGGGGCAGTGCCAACGCATCTCGATAGCCCGCGCTGTGGTGGTCGAGCCCGAGCTGGTGATCTGCGATGAACCCGTCTCCGCTCTCGACGTATCGGTCCAAGCCCAGATCCTCAATCTGCTCGAGGACATGAAGGAACGGTACGGGCTGACGCTGTTGTTCATCGCTCACGATCTCGCTGTCGTCAAGAACGTCAGCGACCGGGTGATGGTGATGTACCTGGGCAAGATCTGCGAGGTCGCGTCACCGGACGTGCTCTATGCAGCTCCGCTGCATCCGTACACCGAGGCATTGCTGTCGGCGATCCCCGAACCCGATCCCGAAGTCGTGCCGACACAGCTCACCCTGTCCGGTGACCTGCCCTCGCCCATCGATCCGCCGAGCGGGTGCCGGTTCCGCACCCGATGCCCTCGCGCGGAAGCCCTCTGCGCAGAGGAGGAACCTCGGATGCGGGAGGTTCGCCCATCTCACTACGCCGCGTGTCACTTTCCGCTGAACTCTGCGTAGCCGAAACACTTTCGAACCTATCAACGTGGAGGTACTGCATGAACACCCACTTCGATCTGAACGGCAAGGTCGCGCTCGTCACCGGAGGTGGACAGAACACGGGTCTGGGAATCGGACGCATACTCGCGGAGTACGGTGCCACAGTTGTCGTCAACGACGTAGTGGCCGACCGCGCCGAAGCCGGTGCGGCCCACATCCGGGATGCGGGCGGGTCGGCGCTCGCAGTGCCGTTCGATATCACCGACTACGACCGGGTCACGACGAGCGTGCAGGCAGCCGAGAAGGAAGTGGGTCCCGTCGACATCCTTGTCAACAACGCCGGCCTGCCGATCGGTGGGCAGATGCTTCCGTTCCTCGATTCGACTCCGGACACATGGCGTCCGTACATCGATATCAATATCTTCGGCTCACTCAATATGATGCACGCCGTTCTTCCTGGGATGGTCGAGCGAGGTTGGGGTCGTGTCGTCCAGATCTCCTCCGGCTCCGGCTCGGTGCCCAGCCGGGGTCTCGGCGGTTCGATGTACGGGGCCGGAAAGGCAGGAATCGAAGGCGCCGTACGCCACATAGCCATGGAAGTGGGGCCACACGGAGTCACCGTCAACACTCTTGCGCTCGGCCTGATGGAGAAACTGCGCGAAGCGATCGAATCGGGTTCTTCGCCTGTCATCGATGCCATCTGGGACGGGAACGTCATGCAACACCTCGGCACGGGTGAGGACGTGGGAACCGCATGCCTATGGCTCTGCTCGCCGGCCGGCGACTTCGTCACCGGGCAGACCGTCCACCTGAACGGTGGTTCGTACTTCGGTCGTTGACGGGTGACGCGAATCGCGTTTTTCACTGAATGAGAGGGACTGTGAAGGAACTAGCAGGACGTGTCGCCGTCGTAACCGGCGGGGCAAACGGAATCGGGCGCGGGCTCGCAACCCGGTTCCTCGAGGAAGGCATGAAGGTCGTCATCGCCGATCTCGACGAAACCGATCTCGCCAAGACGGCCACAGAGCTCGGCACACTCGGGGAAGTCCTGCCCATGCGAACCGACGTCGCCGATGCCTATTCGGTCCGTGCGCTCGCCGATGCCACCGTGGAGCGGTTCGGCGCGGTCCACGTTCTCTGCAACAACGCTGGAGTCGGCGGGATGCAGCGATTCGCGGCCACCAGCCTGGCTACCTGGGAGTGGACGATCGGTGTCAATCTTTGGGGAGTCATCAACGGCTGCAACATCTTCCTGCCACTACTGGCCGCTCAGGACGAGGCTTACATCGTGAACACCGCGTCGATGGCGGGCTTCACGACCACTGCACCGCTACATCCGTACATGGCGTCGAAGGCGGCTGTGGTCGCAATGTCGGAAAGTATGGCGCACGAGTTCGCGACGGAGTTCCCTCACGTGGGCGTGGCGGTCCTCTGCCCGGCATTCACCGCAACCTCCATCCGCAACGACGAGCGCAATGCTCCGGCCGGCCACATCCCGAGATCACAGGCCGATCCGGAGCTGGAAGAGCTACGCAATCAGGTGAACAGCACGATCGAGAAAGGGGTTTCGACCGAATACGTCGCCGACCTCGTCGTTACTGCCATGGCAGCCAAGAAGACTCACATCTTCCCATCACCCGAGTGGCTGGATCGTTGGCAGGAACGTGTCGATCGGGTGCGCGCGCAACTCGATTGACGGCGTACCGATCGCCCGAGGGCCGGCCCGGATCATCGCCCGAGCCGGCCCTCGCGGAACACCGTCAGTCCGGCGTAACATCCTCGACGTCGACATAGAACTGCTCATACCAGCGCCGCAGTTGATCAACACCGTTTCGAGTTCGCCGGCCGGCGAGTCGTTCCACAAGTAGTCGATCATGTACGACGGCCCGTAGCACGATGCCTCCGAACGCCTCGGCGTCCCATTCGGCGTAATGGAACCACCACGCTGCACAAAGTGCCCAGGCCATCCGGGTTTGATTGTCGAAGCCGAAGCGTGCTCACCTGCCCACGGTCGCCGCCGCGATGCCCAAGCAGCTGCAGCGGTCGAATCAGCAGTTCGACCTGACGATAGCCAGGGCACAATCGAGCGGGGAAGGATGTGTCCCCGCTCGGCGGGCTGTTTCGAGGACGAGGGCCATCCGCAGCAGGATCGGACTATCCGCGTGCGGCGCCGACACCTGCCCGCCGGCCGAAGAAACTGCCGTCTCCGAGGCTGGCACCACTGGCGTAGCCACCCGCGCAGACCCCGGCCGTGCACCGACCGGCTGCGAAGAGCCCCGCGATCGGCTCGCCCGAAACATGCAGCACGCGCGAGTCCGTGTCGGTCTTCAGGCCGCCCAGGGGAAACCCGCTCGTCATACCGCGCAGGTCGAACCCTGCGATCGGCGTTCCGAACGGCCGCACCCATTTCTCGTTCTTGAAGAACAACGGGTCCGATCCGCCCTCGGCGTGCATGTTGTAGACGTCCACGGTCGAGGTCAGCGTGCCGGTGGGCAGTCCCATCTCCTGTTCCAGTTCGCCGGCGCTTTCGCACACCCAATCAGGCTGCGGGAGAGGAAAACCCGATTGCAATGCTTCGTCGTACGCGTCGTGATCGAGGATCAGGAAGGCTTCGTTGTTCTGATGGAAGAGGATCGCTTGCCCGATCCGGCCCGGATAGGTGTCTTCCGCGATGAACCGCTGCCCGTGCGCGTTGACGAGGATTCCACGAATCATGAGCTGGGGTGAAGTGTGGACGGCGACCTCCGCAGCGTCCATATGGGCCGTCGCAGCACCGAGTGCTTGGCCGATCCGGATCGCCCGGCCGTCGTGCGCGTCGACAGCCGATCCGGGACGTCCGAGGAGGGCCGGCACGTAGTCGCGCACCATCTCCTCGTCGAATGCGAAACTTCCCATCGCGAGCACGACACCGCGGTGGGCGCGGATGGCGATCGTCCTGCCGTACCTGCGCGCGACCACGCCCACGACCCGGCCATCGTCGTTCACGACCACGGTCAGCACCCGGATGTCGTATTCTGCTTTCACACCCAGCTTTTCGGCTGTTTCGACGAGGGGCTTCATCAGCATGTACCCGCCCCCGCGTTCGCCGGTCTTCTTATTGCCCATCTTCGGCAGATGTCCCCGCGGCGCAGGAGGAATCACACCCGCGAACGGTGCGGCATTCTCTCCCCCGGAGTACATCAGCCCTTCGTCGTGCGCCGGCTCCCAACCGGGCTCACCCCAGAACTCCTCCTTGAACGGCACCCCGGCTTCGACCAGCCAGTTGTAGTGGTCGACGCTACCCTCGCAATACGCGTCGATCTTCGCGTCGTCCACAGCGGGGCCGAGTGCAGCTTTCATGAAGGTCTTCATGTTCTCGACCGTGTCGTCGAAGCCACACGCCTTCTGCAACGGGGTTCCGCCGCCGAGGTAGATGAATCCACCTGCCATGGACGCTGCGCCGCCCCATCCACCGGATCGTTCGAGGACGAGGACGTCGGCGCCGGCACGCGCAGCTTCGACAGCAGCAGTGACACCGGCAATCCCGTAGCCGGCGACGACGACGTCGGCGGAAAGATCCCACGCCGAGATCTCGGACTCGGATACGGGACGGACGGAATCGTCGGACATCGCGTCCTCCTCGGGGGTAGCGACAAGGTGGATCGGCCGCACCGTCCCACTCTTCCCACCCGGAAAGGGATGGATTGTCCCGCTCAGTGGTCCGTGAGCGAGGCACTCACGATGGTGACCGCCGACACTCGTCCCGAATCGGTTCGATCGGTGTGAGCCGACGGAGAACGAAGGTTTCGCCGCAGCGGGCGGTGAAACCACCCTCGCCTCGTCTCAGGAGGACAACGGATGTCCGATCCCTCAACCCCGCCGCCCGGTGGTCGTCTCGATCGTGCAGCGGTGACCAGATCCACGACCTTCATCATCGCTGCCCTGGTCCTGGCGGAATGTGTGAGCGCCTTCGAGGCCGGGATGATCTTCATCGCCCTGCCCCGGTTCGGCGAGATCTTCGATGCACCGGCCTCGACCACCGGGTGGGCGGTGACCGCCTTCATGCTCGTCGCCGCGACGACCGCGCTGGTCGGCGGGCGCCTCGGAGATCTGTACGGCCGCAAGAAGGTCTTGATCATCGCGATGATGGCGTCGACACTCGGCTCTGTCATCAGCGTCTTCGGCGACTCGATGGGTGCGATCATCCTCGGTCGAGGCGTGCAGGGCGTCGCCGGCGCCATCCTGCCGCTCTGCTACGGGCTCGCACGAGAGACACTTCCGCCAGGCAAGGTATCGCTCGCCGTGGGATACATCAGCGGCGCGGCCCTGCTGGCCGGGTCGGGCGGCTATTTCGTCGCGGGAGTACTTCTCGATGTGGCCGACTGGCACATGATCTTCGTCTTCGCCGCCGTGCTCGCCGTCGTCGCGTCCGTGATCGCAGCGTTCGCCCTGCCCGGCAGTCACACACGCACGGAGCTCCCCCGGTTCGACTATCTGGGTGCTGCCCTGCTGACCCCGGGCCTGGTAGCCCTGCTCTACGGCATCACGCAGGGGCCGACATGGGGTTGGACCAGCGTGGGTGTGCTTGTCCTCATCATCGGAGGTCTTGCCGTCCTGAGTGTGTGGACCGTATGGGAATTGCGTCTGGCAGAACCTCTCGTCAACCTCCGCGCACTCGCGAACAAGCAGATGACCCTCAATCTGATCGGCGTAGCAGTTCTGGCTCTCGGTCCTGTCGGAGCCGTCCAGATCGTCACTCCGATGATCCTCCAGGCTCCGGCCTCCCTGCCCGTCGGACTCGGTATGTCGGCAACCGTGGCGGGTCTCATCGGTGGCATCGGCGCGATCATCGGATTCGCAGCGTCCCCGATAGCGGGACTGGTCGCGGGGCGCTGGGGCGGCCGGACCGCGTTCTTCATCGGAGCCGTCCTCTTCGCCGTGGCCAACCTCTTGATTCTCGTCGGCCACAAGTCGCTGCCGGTCATGATCGCTGTGTTCGTCGTTGCTGCTGTCGCAACAGCATTCGCTTATACCGGCTACCCGAAGATCGTCATCGAATCCGTACCGGAGGACGTCACCAGCGTCACGACCGGGGTGCTGGCCACCGCGCGTCAGGCGTTCTCCGCCATCAGCGTTGCCATCGTGTCGGTCATGCTCTCGCTGTGGACGGTGCCGGGGACGACCATGCCGACGTCGGCGTCGCTCGATCTGGCAGTCGGCTGGTTCGTGCTGTGCTCGCTGGTCGTGGCGGCGATCTGCTTGTTCATCGGCCGGCCGCAGCAGGCGCACGCTGTCGACTCGCCCGTGAGCAGCGACCAGGACGGTGTCGACATGTCCGGCGCCACAGTCTGAAAGCGAACCGTGTTCACCACGCAGACGGTGACAACCTCTGCGCCCGTCCCACATTTCGATCCGTCCGGAGGACACATGTCACACAGCACAGCAGAGAACAGAAACGACGAGATCCGCGAGATCGAGGCGGCGGCCCCGCCTGCTCGGTTCGCCAGGGGGTGGCACTGCCTCGGACTCGCACGAACCTTCCGGGACGGTAAGCCGCATCAAGTGGACGCCTTCGGCACCAGTCTGGTCGTTTTCGAGACCGGCAAGGGAGAACTCGCGGTGCTCGATGCCTACTGCCGGCACATGGGCGGTAATCTCGCCCAAGGAACGGTCAAGGGTGACTCCATCGCATGCCCGTTCCACGACTGGCGATGGGGCAGCAACGGCCGTTGTACGGACATTCCCTACGCCCGCCGCGTGCCGCCGCTGGCAAGGACGCGGGCGTGGCTCACGCTCGAACGCAACGGCCAACTGTTCGTCTGGCACGATCCGCAGGGCAATCCTCCTCCGCCCGACGTGACGATTCCCGAGATCCAGGGTGTCGGCTCGTCCGAATGGTCGGACTGGACATGGAATTCCATCCTCATCGAGGGATCCCATTGTCGTGAGATCGTCGACAACGTCGTCGACATGGCGCATTTCTTCTACGTCCATTACGCCTTCCCCGTGTTCTTCAAGAACATTTTCGAGGGCCACGTCGCGACCCAGATCATGCACTCGAAGGGCCGCCAGGACATGGAACTCGGGACCAACTACGGAAACCCGGATATCCCCAACAAGTCGTACGCCTCGTATTTCGGACCCTCGTACATGATCGACTGGCTCGAGAACGAATCGAGCGGCCAGAAGATCGAAACCGTTCTCATCAATTGCCACTACCCGGTGTCGAACAACTCCTTCGTCCTGCAATACGGCGCGATGGTGAAGAAGCTGCCGGGTCTGAGCGATGCCGAAGCAGATGAGATGGCTGCGCAGTTCGCGGCGGGCGTAGAGGTCGGGTTCGAGCAGGACGTCGAGATCTGGAAGAACAAGGCGCCGATCGACAATCCGCTGTTGTCGGAGGAGGACGGCCCGGTGTATCAGCTCCGCCGCTGGTACAAGCAGTTCTACGTCGATGTCGACGACGTCACCGAAGACATGACCAGGCGTTTCGAGTTCGAGATCGACACGGATCGAGCTGTGTCGAGCTGGAAGCGAGAGGTCGAGGAGAACATCGCCCGAGCGAGCGCGGACCAGGTCGACGCGAACCTGTGAAGTTGATGGCAGGCCCACACGATAAACGTGTGGGCCTGCTTGTTTCTATCAGGAAAACCCTCCCGCGAAGCGGGATGCACCCCTGCCGAGAAGCCCGGTCGTCCGTAGGGTTTCCGGTATGGCAGACGAGAAGATCTTCGTGGTCGACCGTGTGGTCACGAAGCCGGGATGTGCACGTACGTTCGTCGACCGATACGTCGCCGAATACGTACCGGGGGGACGTGGACGAGGAATGACGCTCGACCGGATTCTCGTCAGCCCTCCACTCTGGTCCGACGACGAAGCCAACATAGTCACCATCACGTGGTCGGTCGACGGCGTGACGTCGTGGTGGAACATGACTCGACAGGGACGACGAGACCCCGAACTCGGACGGTGGTGGTCGGATATGAACGAGTACATCACCGAGCGCTCGCGGACGATGGCCGCCCAGGCCGCCGACATCGAAGGACTCGCCGATGTATAACGTGGTCAGAGTCGTGCATTTCGACGAGTCCGCAAGCACGTCGGAACGCGCCGCATACGTCGACACCGTTCGAATCGCCGCCAAGGAACTCGACACCGTCGGACACTTCGTCGCTCCCACCCTGCCCGGCGTGATCAACGGCGGCGATGTCCTGGTCCACCTTCGCTTTCCCTCCGCCGAGACCGCCGCTCGGGACATCGGCCGTTTCGACGCCACCCTCCGTGCGCCGATCGCGGCATATGTGGACGGAGTCGGCTATCCCGCTTCTCCGGCACGCACACGCCCGGACGAGCCTCGCACGGTCTACCGGGTGTTACTGGTGCGGGTCGATCCCGGCAGCCCCACCGAAGCCGTCGAGGAATTCGAAGGCGACCTGTTGAAGATGCCGGGATATATCCCCTCGATCGTCGCATGGCGGCTGAGCCGGGTAGCCGATTCGGTGGGCCGCACCGAATGGACGCACGTGTGGGAGCAGGAGTTCACCGATCACGACGCTCTCATGGGGCAGTACCTGAATCATCCGGTTCACTGGAGCATCGTCGATCGCTGGTTCGATCCGGAATGCCCTGAATTCGTTGTCCGTGATCGGGTGTGCCACACCTTCTGCGCTGTGGACGACATCGCGATCGAGTAGGACACGGCCGAACGACGACGAGCCCTCGGACCATCGATGATGGTCCGAGGGCTCGTCCTCAGTGGAGCGACCTCACTCGAACAGTGAGCGCATCATCTTCCAGATCTCCTGCCGTGCAGGCTCCGTCAACGACAGCGACGGAAACGTCAGGAAGCCGTGGAAGAGACCGTCGAATCGTCGGTGCCGAACGTCGACCCCGGCTTCCGCGAGTCGTTGCGCATAGTCGTCACCGGCCGAGCAGGGCGGATCGAGTTCGGCCGTGATTACGACAGCCTGCGGCAATCCTGCAAGCGAATCGGTCCGTGTCGGGATCACCCGGGGGTCGTCCCTATCTTGGGGCGCGTACTGCTCCCAGTACCACTTCATCGCCTTCGTGGTGTTGTAGTACCCCGAACCGTACTTCCGGTACGACTCCGTATCGAAATCGTCGTCGATGACCGGATAGAACAGTGCTTGGCCGAACACTGCCGGCCCGCCGCCGTCGCGAGCTGCGATGGCCACGGTCGAGGCGAGATTTCCCCCGGCACTGTCACCTGCGAGCACGATACGCGTGGGATCTCCGCCGTACGCCGGGACGTTGGCGGCCGCCCATTCGAGCGCCGCGTACATGTCCTCGTGCGCTGCCGGCGCGCGATGCTCCGGTGCGAGTCGGTAGTCGACGGACACGACGACGACCCCGACTCCCTCTGCCATCGAACGACAGAACTCGTCATGACTGTCGAGATCGCAGAACACGAAACCACCGCCGTGGGCGAAGACCACCACCGGAATCTCGTCCTCGGGACGCTCGGGTCGATAGACACGGAGCGCGAGGTCTCCACCGGGTCCCTCGATCGTGATGTCGTGCACGTCCCGCATGGCGGGCAGGTGTCGAAGAGGTGCACGACGACTGCGGATCAGGTCACGGAGTTCCGGAGGCGGAACCGTGGTGACATCCGGAAAGCCCGCGTCCAGGGCCTTCAACATGGACTCGACTTCGGGATGCAATGACATGTGGGTCTCCTCGGTGTGGTGCGTGGGGCCACGCTAGGTACGCGAACCACTGATTCGGAACCCGGTCTCCCGGCCAGCGGTCGACCGAAATGCCGTCACGCTCAGTGGGACGGAGGCTTCGATCGAACGGACCGGGCCGTGAGGATGAAGAGCAGTCCACACCCGACGGTCACCGATCGCCGGCGACCGGAGATCTGGAGGAAGCGACACCATGATTGCCGCTCACGGTACCGAGCCCGCACCCGACGACGACGTCTACGATCCCGACGTGAGGAAGCTGGTCGAGGCGATCCGCGCACGCCGCGTCGGTTCCTTGCAGGACACCGGGATCGAAGCAGCTCGCCACTCCCTCGAGTCGATCGTCCGGCCCCCCGGCCCCGACATGCGCTCTGTGCAGACCAGGGATTTCACCGGCCCCCACGGCACCGTTCCCGTGCGCATCTACCGCCCCCACTCGACGCCCGATCGAGATGCACCCGCACTGGTCTGGTTCCACGGTGGGGGCATGGTCATGGGCACTCTCGATTCGTTCGACCGTCTTGCGCGCGAGGTCTCGGAATCCGCGCGGGCCGTGGTGATCAATGTCGGTTACCGGCTCGCCCCCGAGCACCGATACCCAGTGGCCCACGACGAAGCCTACGCGGCGCTCCGATGGGCACACGACAACGCTCACGATCTGGGCCTGGATCCGGACCGTATCGGAGTCGGCGGAGACAGTGCCGGCGGTGGATTGGCCGCGGCCACAGCTCTCCGGGCCCGCAACGACGGCGGCCCTCGGATCGCTCAGCAGGTGCTGGTCTATCCCGGCCTCGAACGGCGGTGCGACCGGCCGTCGATGCGCCGCTTCGGCGACAGTCCGTTCCTCAGGGCCGAAGACATCGACTGGATGAAATCGTTGTATCTGGGCGACGATCCGGAAAAGGACGACGAGTACGGAACCCCGGTGCTGGCGACCGATCTGAGAGGGCTCCCTCCGGCCGTGGTGATCTGTGGCTACGCCGATCCCCTCCGGGACGGTGTGGAGGATTACGGACGCCGCCTGCAGGAAGCGGGGGTGTCGACGGCCGTCATCCGGTATCCAGGGGTCGGGCACGGCTTCTTCATGCAGACCCAAGCACTTGCACGAGCCAGGGAGGCGATGACGGAGGTCGGCGCCTTGGTCTCCGCACGTTTCGCTCAGCTCGCCCGAGTTCGATTATCTCCCGGTGAGCAGACGATGGACGTGCGGGAATCCAAAACTGCCTCGTAGCTTTTCCGCGAGCGGCGCAACCCGGCTCGCTCGTAGACGCCCCAGGAGGCGACGATGTTCCGAGAGCCCGAATCGCAGACCGATGTCGAGCAGGTGGACGTGGTGGTCGTCGGCATGGGTGCCGCCGGCTGCGCCGCGGCACTGACCGCTCACGATGCGGGCGCCCGGGTGGTCGTACTGGAGAAGTCCGGAGCCGAAGAGGCCGGCGGGAATACGCGAGTGTCGGGCGGTGGATGGTTCCATCACGACGATCCCGAACGCGCCGCCGTATATCTGCGCGCACTGTGCGGTGACCGGGCGCTCCCCGAACCTGTCGTCGAGGCGTGGTCGCACGGAACCCGTCAGGTGTCCGCGTGGGTGTCCTCTCTCGGTGTCGATGTAGGACCGCACGGTCACTACAACTCGGCCGGAGCGGAATATCCGGAGCTGCCGGGAAGCGACTGCTACGGCGGATTGCATTGTGTGGAAGGAATACTGGGACACGGACGACTCTTCGCTGTCCTGGAGAAGGCGTTACGCGATCGAGGAATCGATGTGCGGTACGAAACGCCCGCGACACGTCTGACAACCGACTCCGCGACAGGTTCCGTGACCGGCGTCGTCACTGCCGGCGGTGGACGAATCACCGCCAGGCGCGGCGTCGTGCTCGCCACCGGCGGCTTCGAAGGCGATCCCGAACTGGTACGCACCCATCTCGGACTCGACGACGTACCGGTGTGGGGAAGCACCGCCGCAACCGGCGACGGCCTCCGTATGGCACAGGAGGTCGGCGCGGATCTGTGGCACATGGACAACATGATGGCGGTCAACGGCATCACCGACCCGGCCTCCCGCCACGGCTACTTCGCGATGTTCGTCCATTCACGTGGAGTGATCTGGGTCGACGAGACAGGCCGGCGATTCGTGGACGAGTTCGTTCCGTCCGGGCACGGACAGGCGTTGATCGACGGACGGTACGTTCTGCATCCGCATCGCCCCATGTGGGTCGTATTCGACGAGAACACCAGGTCGGCCGGTCCGATCAGCGGTTCGGCCGATGTTCTCCCCGTCGGATGGAACGTGCTGACGAACGGTTATCGGTGGAGCGCCGACAACTTGACGGAGATCGATGCGGGGTGGATCCAGCGTGGTGACACCCTGGAGGAGCTCGCTGCGGCGACAGGATTGCCCGCCGATGCTCTCGCAGAAAGCATCTCGGCGTACAACGCTGCGTGCGCGGCGGGAGTGGACGAGCGTTTCGGGCGTTCCGCTGCCACGCTGGCGCCACTCCTCGAACCGCCCTTCTACGCCTATCGCAGCGGACCGATGCTGGCGTGGACCAATGGAGGGCCTCGTCGCGACGAACATGCCCGCGTCCTCACCGCAGACGGCACGATCATCGAGGGGCTCTATGCCGCGGGCACGGTGAGCTCGACGTTCAGCTGGGCCAAGGACGGCGGCTTCCATATTGCCGACGCGTTCGTGTTCGGCCGCATCGCGGGTGCCCACGCCGCTCGTCGTATCGGGTGAGGTCGAGGTCGACGACGGCGGAGAAATGCGCCCTGGAGGTCTCCCGTAGACCGGGACACTTCGTGCTTCACGTGCCCACCACGCGCAGACTTCCGGGAGACGACGTTGCGAAGGAGTGTCATGGCGCCTGTGCCGAGCCGAGACCCGAAGGTGCGAATCGGAATCACCAGCCCGATCGTCACGCGACTTCCGGGCGCGTGCAGCGAGTGGGAAGCAACCGCCGGGATCGGCGAGCTGACACGGATCGCGGTCACCGCGGACCGCCTGGGATTCCATCACCTCACCTGCAGCGAACATGTCGCCGTGCCGGTGCCCGTCGCGGAAGTTCGTGGCGGGACGTACTGGGATCCGTTGGCCACACTCGGCTACCTGGCGGCACACACCGAACGAATCCGGCTCGCCACGCAGGTTCTGGTTCTCGGCTATCACCACCCGCTGGAGATCGCCAAGCGTTACGGCACCCTCGACGCGGTCAGCGGGGGTCGCCTGATCCTGGGACTCGGCGTCGGCACGTTGCAGGAAGAATTCGATCTGCTCGACGTGCCGTTCACCGACCGCGGCGCACGGGCGGACGATTCCCTGGCTTCGCTTCGTGCCGCACTCTCCGAGCGCGTACCTTCCTATCGCGGAGAATATTTCGAGTTCTCCGACATGGTCGTGGAGCCGCACGCCGTACAACCGCGGGTGCCGCTGTGGATCGGTGGGCGCACACCACGCTCCTTGCGACGGGCGTGCGAGCTGGCCGACGGCTGGGTTCCTTTCGGGTTGTCGTTCGACGACGTGCAGGCGATGTTGAGCAGGAGACAGCCGCAGCCCGGATTCGAGGTCGTGTTGCCGGCTGCCGGACTCGACCCGCTGGGCGACCCGGACGGGACGAGGAGAAAACTCGATCGCGCGGTGGCGGCGGGGGCGACGATCATCGGGGCCGGCGTGGTCGCCGAGTCGGCCGACCACTATTGCGAGCAACTCGAGACTCTGGTGAGTCTGTACGGCGACGCCTTCCGAACGCCCGAGGACTGACCCGCGCTCTCGTGATCCGCTTCACAACCGCGTCGGGATGTGGCACTATTCCTAATCGAAATACCCACGTCCTCGCGCTCAGTGCGCCGCGGTTGTAGGAGCAATTATGATGATTCAGGCTGAAGCCGACCACACGGCACCCAGCGCGGTTCTTGATCGTGTCGGCCTCGTGCTCGACGCGTTCGACGGGGCGGGACGGCTCACTCTTGCCCAGATCGTGCGTCGGACCGGCCTCCCCCGCTCGTCCGCCCATCGCATGCTCGAACGCCTGGTGTCGATGCGGTGGTTGCACCGGGAAGGCCGCGACTACACCCTCGGGCTGCGCCTGATGGAACTCGGCGCGCTCGCCGTCCATCAGGACAGACTGCACGCGACCGCCCTACCGCACTTGCAGGAACTCCATCGTGTCACCGGCTTCGTCGTCCACCTGGCCGTCCTCGACAGCGACGACCTCGTCTATCTCGAGAAGATCGGCGGACGTCTCGCCACCGCTGTGCCTACCCGTATCGGAGGGCGCCGCCCTGCGCGCAGCACCGCCCTCGGCAAGGCGCTCCTGGCGTACGAGGGTGCCCCTGGTGACACATACGATCGCATCCGCGAGCACGGTATCGCCTTCGAAAAGGAGGAGTCGCTGGCAGGATTCGGATGTATCGCGGTTCCAATCGGTCCCGTGGGTTCCGCAGTTGCAGCGGTGTCCCTGTGCGGCCCCCTCCCCCATCTGCGTTTCGAACATCGCCTGACCGCGCCCGTCCGCATGACGTCCACCGCCATCTGGCGCAAACTCGACCGCAACCACGTCGTCCCGACCCTGCAGAATCGACGCACGTTGCGCGCAGCGCCCAGCATCCGAGAACATCAGTACGTCTGACCGAGCGTCCTCGCCCCGGAACCGCGATTACTGTCGTTCAGAACCGGCTTCGTCGGACGGATCTCCGTTCGAGAGACCTCTCCAGCTGCCCGGGTTCCGGGGACGGGGCATGCCGAACTCGTCGATCTCACTTCGCGCGAATCGTTCTGCAGCTCGGTCGATATCGTCGAGCAGTAGATTCGACAACTCGATCTCGGCTTTGAAGTACCTCTCGGCCCATCGCAGGCTCATCTGCGAAAACCCCCAGCCCGGCTCCCGGTCTGAATGCTCGGCATGCTCACCGGCACGACGCAACTTGTCTTCGAGGTTGCAGATGTGATCCCGCACGATCGCCTTCAACTGCTCCGGATCGTTGAGATGCCCCATGTACATCCGAAGCATGACACCGTGTTTGAGCACCGGGATTTCCACCGGTGCCTCACGCGACCACGTCCGCACAGCCTCGATACCGGACTCGGTGATCGCGTAGACCCGGCGACCTCGCGCCCCCGGCTCGCTCACGGCGCGGGAACGCACGAAGCCGAGCTTCTCGAGCTTCTTCAGTTCCGCATAGACCTGACTGACGGACGGACTCCAGTAGAAGAAGCCGATACTCCAGTCGGCCCACTTCTTCAGATCGTTGCCGGTGAGTTCCTCGCCGAACGACAACATGCCGAGGACGGCCCAACTCGTGGCAGGAAGAGCGGGGTACGAATCGGCACCGTGTTCTGACACTGCGAAAGCGTAACAATACCGGTGAACGACGTGCGGCTCGAATCTCCCACTGCGCGGGAGCAGGACCCCATATCGACTACGGCACGAATAACGTCGGCCGAACCACCCTTGCCATGCCGTCAGAGGAGCTGACATGACCGTTTCCGACACCGACGCCCGCACTCAGCGCATCCGCACCACCGTGCACGCCTATCTCGATGCAGTGGCCGCAGGCGTGGCCGCCGACATCGCCGCCCTCTACGCCGACGACGCCACCCTCGAGGATCCTGCCGGAAGCGAGCCTCGCGTGGGCCGGGCAGCGATCGCCGAGTTCTACAAGGGTGTCGAGGCCACCGAGAACACCACCGAGTTGCTCACGCTCCGGATCGCCGGGTCGACCGCGGCCTTCCACTTCCGTGTGGTCACGAAGGCGGGCGAGCAGACCTACGAGATCGAGCCCATCGACGTCATGACGTTCGACGACGAGGGACGCATCACCAGCATGCGGGCGGTCTGGGCTCCCAGCGACATGCGTGTTCGCTGACCGGTCGGCGGGACAGGGTTCGCACACTGTGTCGTCGGTGACGGACACTGGAACGAACGCCGATCGATTGGAGTTTCGATGACAGCGGAACACGCGGTACTGGATCCCCGACGGATCCGCGACGTGATGGGCAACTTCTGCACGGGTGTCACGGTGATCACCGCGCTCGACGGCGACGAACCGCTGGGATTCGCCTGTCAGTCGTTCGTGTCGGTCTCGCTGGACCCGCCGCTCATCTCGTTCTGTCCCGCCCGCACGTCGACGACCTGGCCGAAGATCCGGGAGGTCGGCACCCTGGCCGTCAACGTCCTGGCCGAGAGCCAGCGCACCCTGTGCGGTGCGTTCGCGGTGAGCGGCGGAAACAAGTTCCGCGGGGTGCGCTGGGAGCCGGGCGACAACGGCGCTCCGGCGATCGAGGGAGCCCTGGCGCGGGTCGAGGCAACCGTGGAGACCGAGTACGAGGCCGGCGACCACACGATCGTGCTGGCACGGGTCACGGGGCTGACGTCGCTGCACTCCCGCGGTCCGCTCCTGTTCTTCCAGGGCACCTACGGCGGTTTCGAACGGCGGTGACGCCGAACGACAGGTGAGGGAATAGACGGTCACCGGTCGAGGTTGCTCCGAAAGTGTGCCCGGCGGCCGATACCGGGCCCCGACGCGAAGGATTACCGGTGACCGTTCCCCTCTCCATCCTCGACCTCGCACACATCGGCAAGGGCGAGACCGCCCGTGAGAGCTTCGACGCCAGCGTGAAGATGGCCCAGCTCGCCGAGCAGTGGGGTTACCGGCGCATCTGGTACGCCGAACACCACAACATGCCGACGATCGCCTCGTCGGCGACGAGCGTGCTCATCGCGCACGTCGCTGCGCACACCTCGTCGATCCGTCTCGGCGCCGGCGGCATCATGCTGCCGAACCACTCGCCGCTGACCATCGCCGAACAGTTCGGAACTCTCGCCACGCTGCATCCCGGCCGCATCGACCTCGGTCTCGGCCGCGCCCCCGGCAGCGACCAGAAGACCATGCGGGCGCTGCGCCGCGACCCGACGTCGGCCGACAGTTTTCCGCAGGACGTCCTCGAACTGCAGGCCTACCTGAAGGGTGAGTCGCGGATCCCTGGAGTCGACGCGATCCCCGGTAAGGGCACCGATGTGCCGCTGTACATCCTGGGCTCGTCGCTGTTCGGCGCGAAACTCGCTGCTCTGCTCGGTCTTCCGTACGCCTTCGCGTCGCACTTCGCGCCGCAGGCCCTCGAGGACGCGGTGCGGCTGTACCGCCGCGAGTTCCAGCCCTCCCCCGACCACTCGGAGCCGTACGTCATCGCGGGTGTCGGTGTGATCGCCGCCGATACCGCCGAGGAGGCGCAGTCGCTGTTCGAGGCGACCAAGCGGGCGCGGGTCGTCCAGATGGTCGGACGAGGGCGCACGTTCAGCGAGGAGGAGATCGACATGCTGCTCGACTCCCCCGCCGGCATGCAGGTGCTCGAGATGCTTCGGTACACCGCCGTGGGTACGCCGCAGGAGGTGCGCGACTACCTCGACCGGTTCACCGAGCGCGCGCAGGCCGACGAGTTGATCGTCGTGTCGTCGGCTCCCGGACGCGACGCGTGGTTGCGTTCGCTGGAGCTTGTTGCGCAGGTCAGCGACCTGGTCCCGGCCTGATCGACGAGGGCTTACGCGTCAGGCTACCGGCGGGTACACTTCAGCGGCCGGCCAGGCACGGCTGAGAACCACGAGTCGTCAACCGCCAGGAGCACGATGAAGTACCGCACCCGCGCTGTCGCAGCGGCAGTTCTGACCGCTGCAGCGGCGATCACCGCACCCGCCACTGCGGCCGCCGATTCCCTGCCCACCGACGGGCCCACCATCACGCTGACGATCCGCAACGACACCGATGCGCCGATGGTGCTCGCGTCGACCGAGAACCCTTACGGAACATGGGTGGACGAGCCGGCCACCGTGGTGCCGGCCCGCTCCACCGAGACGGTCTCGGCGAGCATCGCCGACCGGCGCGGGTTCGGCATCCAGATCGACTACACGATGCCCGGCGACGCGACCGTGGCGCTCATGGCCAACAACTACGGCACGGGCGCCGCGAACGGCGACGGCACCCACATCGGCGGTGCCAACCGGCACGGCTTCGAGGTCGCGACCACTGTGGAGGACGGATATCCGTTCATGACAGCGGACTTCGCCGTCACCCGACCCTGAGACGACGGACCGGGCCCGGAGGATACCTGCGTATCCTCCGGGCCCGGTTCGTATGTGCGTCGGCGTCCCGCCTCTGTGTGTCAGCGTCCCGCCGCGTCCATCACGGACAGGTGCGCGAACAGTGCGCTCGCGCCGATCGGATTGCCGCCGCCAGGGTAGACGGTGCCGCTCGGTGCGGCCATCGTGTTGCCCGCCGCGTACAGGCCGGGGATCGGAGCACCCTCGCTGTCGAGCACCCGCCCGACGGTGTCGGTCCGCAGACCGCCCTTGGTGCCGAGGTCGGAGACGCCGAACTGCGCCGCGTGGAAGGGGCCCTGTTCGATCGGGACCAGCGCGGACCCACCGCCGGTGAAGGCGAGATCGTAGGGCTCGTCCCCGCGGCCGAAGTCCTCGTCGACTCCCTTCGCGGCCAGGTCGTTCCACCGCGCGACGGTCGCCTTCAGGGATTCGGCTGGCACACCGATCTGCTCGGCGAGTTCCTCGAGGGTGTCGGCGGTCTTCCACAGTCCCGCGTCGACGTACTTCTCGGTTTCGACGAGCGGCACATTCGTCGCCCCGACCGGTGGGACCTCACCGTTCCGGTCGTCGTAGATCATCCAGAACGGCAACGTCATCTCGCCGCGCTCCATGCGGGCGATGACGTCGCGGCCCAGACGGTCGTAGGGTGCGTACTCGTTGGTGAACCGCGCACCGTCCTGGTCGACGAAGATGCCGCCCGTGAAGCACAGCGCGAACGCCGAACGTCCGTCCGGGTGGGTCAGTCCCGGCGACCACCAGGCCTGATCCATCAGGTCAACGTCGGCGCCGACGGCGATGCCCGCCTCGTGGGCTTTGCCGAGATTCGACCACGGGCCCATCGAGTCCCGCGCGGCGCCGGGCACCCCGTACTTGCTGCGCATCTCGTCGTTCCGATCGAAGCCACCGGCGGCGAGGACGACACCCTTGCGCGCGCGGATCGCCCGTCGCTCGCCGTCGTTCCCGACGACCGCGCCCACGACCACACCGTCCTCGACGATCAGTTCTTCGAGCGGGGTGTTCCGGTACAGCTCCACGTTCGGGTACTTGCGCAGGGCGATGAGGAATCGTCCGACGAGCGCGCGACCTCCGATGAGCATGTCGGGCAGGGGTTCGCCGTTGCGTTCGCGGCCGAGCGGGCCGCGGATCGACTCGTTGAGCTCGGGATCGGCGGCGATGGGCAGCGGCGACGGGACGATGTGACGTCCCTGGGCACGGGCCTTGGGCGCCTTGCCGAAGTAGTCGGGCCACGGGTAGACCATGAATTCGAGGTCGTCGTCGGACTCGAGGTAGTCGATCAGCGGGGCGCCGCCGCGGACGTAGGCCTCCTGCAGTTCGCGCGGGGTGCGGTCGCCGACGACCGCGTGGTAGTAGGTCAGTGCGTCCTCGAGGGTGTCGTCGTCACCGGCACGCTGCAGGACCGCGTTGGTGGGGAACCAGACGCCGCCGCCCCCGGAGTACGCCGTGGTGCCGCCGAAGTACTCGGATGCCTCGACGAGGATTACCGACAGTCCTTCGCGCGCAGCGGTGTACGCACCGCAGCACCCTCCGGCTCCCGACCCCACCACGAGGACGTCGCATTCTTCCGCCCACTCCGCCATGACTGTTGCCTTCCGTCGACCGTTCGTGTGGAACACGCCACACTAGGCAGACGTCGAGGCTCCACAGGGCGATCGTCTCGCTGGGCGGGAGATTTTCGTTCTCGACCGATCCGGCGGATCAGTCGCGCTCGACCGCGGTGCGGTCAATCGCGCCTGTTGCGCGGCTTCCACACGACGAGGGCGTTGCTGCGCGGAATGGGCACCAGATCGCCACGTGTCGAACGCAACTGGGCGACCTCGGCGTTGAGTTCGGCGACGCGCTGCTGCAGTGCCTCGACCTGGTTGGTCAGCTCTATGATCCGTTTGATCCCGGCGAGGTTGACACCTTCGTCCTGGGAGAGGCGCTGCACTTCGCGCAGCAGTTCGACGTCGCGCGGCGAGTACCGGCGGCCGCCGCCGCTGGTGCGGTGCGGGGTGACGAGTCCGAGCCGGTCGTAGTTACGCAGCGTCTGCGCATGCATCCCGGCGAGTTCTGCTGCCACCGAGATGACGTAGACGCGCGCATCGGGATCCGGTGACAGATTCCGTGGCATTCTCGTCTCGCTCATCACGCACCTGCCCATCCCTCTCGAGGATCGAAACCGCTTGCCTCTTCTGCACGAAGATAGTTGTGCAGCGCTTCCGTCGCCTTCTCGTCGAGATTCTGCGGGATCGCGACCTTCACCGTGACGAGAAGGTCACCGGCGCCGCCCCCGCGCTTGGGGACGCCGCGTCCGCGGACCCGCAGGACCCGGCCGTCGGCCGTTCCCGGCGGGATCTTCAGCCCGACGCGGCCGTCGAGGGTCGGCACCGAGACGGTGCCGCCGAGGACGAGTTCGCCGTAGCTGACGGGCAGCACGAGGGTCAGATCGTCGCCCTCACGCCCGAACACGCGGTCGGGACGGACGTGCACCGTCACGAACAGGTCGCCGGACGGGGCGCCGCGCAGACCGGCCTCGCCCTGACCGGCGAGGCGGATGCGCGAACCGTCCTTGATGCCTGCGGGGACCCGCACGGTGATGGTGCGGGTGCGGTTCTGCACGCCGGTACCGCGGCAGTCGCTGCAGGGGTTGTCGATGATCGATCCGCTGCCCCGGCAGTCGTCGCACGGTTCGGAGAATCCGAACGCGCCCTGATTGCGGGAGACCACACCGCTTCCGTTGCAGTTCGGACAGACCCGCGGGCTCGTTCCCGGCTGGGCACCGCTGCCGTGGCAGGTGGTGCACGGCGCCGGGCTGGTCATCCGCAGGGGAACCGTGACGCCCTGGACGGCATCGCGGAAGTCGAGCGTCGTCTCGGTCTCGACATCGGATCCGCGGCGCGGACGCGACCGGCCGGCGGTGGAAGCAGTGCCGCCACCGGCGCGGTTGAACAGGCCACCGAAGAGGTCGCCGAGCCCACCGTCGCCGCCACCGCCGAACAGGTCGCCGATGTCGAAGGTCGCTCCGGTACCACCTGAGAATCCGCCGGCGCCGGGACGGAAGCCACCCGGCATGCCGCCGGAGGCGAACAGGCGCCGGGTCTCGTCGTATTCCTTGCGCTTGGCGGGATCCGACAGGACGGCGTTGGCCTCGCTGACGGCCTTGAAGCGTTCCTCGGCCTTGGCGTCACCGGGGTTGGCGTCGGGATGCAGGTCCCGCGCCAGTTTCCGGTAGGCCTTCTTGATCTCGTCCTGCGTTGCGTCGGGGGAGACGCCCAGGTCCTTGTAGAAATCCTTCTCGATCCACTCCCGCTGGCTCACCGGGCGTCTCCTCCTCTCGCGTTTTCTTGTTCTTACTCTGTTCCGGGCTCCGCCGACCGCGCGTCACCCGGCGTGTCCGCCGGATCGCCGTCGGTGACCGTCACCATCGCGTGCCGCAGGATGCGGTCGCCGAAGCGGTAACCCTTGCGGAGCACCGTCCCGAGCACTGGGTGGTGACCGTCGCCTTCCATCTGGACGGCCTCGTGCAACTCGGGATCGAAGGCGTCGCCTTCCTCACCGAATGCGACGAGTCCGACACTGTCGAACACACCGGTCAGCTTGCCGGACAGTGCCTTCAGCGGACCCGTCTCCAGGTCGCCGTGGGCGCGTGCCCGGTCGAGGTCGTCGAGGACGTCGAGGAACTTCGCCGCGACGGAGGCCTTGGCCTCCTCCGCGATCGCCGTGCGCTGCGCCTCGGCGCGGCGACGGTAGTTCGCGTACTCCGCGCTCACGCGCTGCAGGTCGGCGGTGCGCTCGGCGAGTTCCTTCGCCTCCTGCGACTGTCCTTCGGTCCGCTCGGCCTTCTCGGCGTCGCCCTCCGCAGGAACCGACTCGATCACCTCGCCCTCCTCGGCGCGCGGCTCCTCGGCGGGGTCGCGCACCTCGAAGGTCTCAGGGTCGATCCGTCGCTTGTCGGTGACGGTCACCGGTTCCTGCTCGGGCTTGTCGGCACTCACTTCTTCTCCGAATCGTTCGGCTCGTCGACGACCTCGGCGTCGACGACGTCGTCGGCACCTGCGGCCGCGCCGTCACCGGCAGCGGCACCCTCGGCGCCCTGCGCCTCGTAGATGGCCTGGCCGAGGGCCTGCGACTCGGTCGCGAGCTTCTCGACGGCGGCCTTGACCGCGTTGATGTCGGAGCCGGCGAGGGCGTCGTTGGCTTCCTTGATCGCAGCCTCGACCTTCTCCTTGACGTCGGCCGGGACCTTGTCCTCGTTCTCCTTGATGAACTTCTCGGTCTGGTGCACGAGCGACTCGGCCTGGTTGCGGACCTCGGCCTCCTCGCGACGCTTGCGGTCCTCCTCGGCGTGCGCCTCGGCGTCCTTGACCATCCGGTCGATCTCCTCCTGGGACAGGCCGGAGCCTTCCTGGATCTTGATCGTGTTCTCCTTGCCGGTGCCCTTGTCGCGGGCGGTGACGTGGACGATGCCGTTGGCGTCGATGTCGAAGGTCACCTCGATCTGCGGGACGCCACGCGGAGCCGGCGCGATGCCGCCGAGCTCGAACGAGCCGAGCAGCTTGTTGTGCGCCGCGATCTCACGCTCGCCCTGGAAGACCTGGATCTGCACCGACGGCTGGTTGTCGTCGGCGGTGGTGAAGGTCTCCGACCGCTTGGTGGGGATCGTGGTGTTGCGCTCGATGAGCTTGGTCATCACGCCGCCCTTGGTCTCGATACCCAGCGACAGCGGGGTGACGTCGAGCAGCAGCACGTCCTTGACCTCGCCCTTGAGGACGCCGGCCTGCAGGGCTGCACCCACGGCGACGACCTCGTCGGGGTTCACTCCCTTGTTGGGCTCGCGGCCACCGGTGAGCTCGCGCACGAGGTCGGTGACGGCGGGCATACGGGTCGAGCCGCCGACCAGCACGACGTGGTCGATGTCGCCGACGGAGATGCCGGCGTCCTTGACGACCTGCTGGAAGGGAGCGCGGGTGCGCTCGAGGAGGTCGCCGGTGATCTTCTGGAACTCCGAGCGGGTGAGCTGCTCGTCGAGGAACAGCGGGTTCTTGTCCGCGTCGACGGTGATGTACGGCAGGTTGATCGAGGTCGACTGCGAGGACGACAGCTCGATCTTGGCCTTCTCGGCAGCCTCACGCAGACGCTGCATGGCCATCTTGTCCTTGGTCAGGTCGACGCCGTGCTGTGCCTTGAACTTGTCGACGAGCCAGTTGACGATGCGCTCGTCCCAGTCGTCGCCACCGAGGTGGTTGTCGCCGGAGGTCGCGCGGACCTCGACGACGCCGTCGCCGATCTCGAGGAGGGAGACGTCGAAGGTGCCGCCACCGAGGTCGAAGACCAGGATGGTCTGCTCCTTCTCGCCCTTGTCGAGACCGTAGGCGAGGGCAGCCGCGGTGGGCTCGTTGACGATGCGCAGGACGTTGAGGCCGGCGATGGTGCCGGCTTCCTTCGTGGCCTGACGCTGGGCGTCGTTGAAGTACGCCGGGACGGTGATGACCGCGTCGGTGATGTCCTCACCGAGGTAGGCCTCCGCGTCGCGCTTGAGCTTCATCAGCGTGCGGGCGCTGATCTCCTGCGGCGTGTACTTCTTGTCGTCGATGGCCACGGTCCAGTCCGTGCCGATGTGGCGCTTGACCGAACGGATGGTGCGGTCGACGTTGGTGACCGCCTGGTTCTTGGCGGGCTGGCCCACCAGAACCTCACCGTTCTTCGCGAATGCGACGACGGACGGGGTGGTGCGGGACCCCTCGGCGTTGGCGACCACAACGGGCTCGCCGCCTTCCAGAACGGAAACGACCGAGTTGGTGGTTCCGAGGTCGATGCCGACCGCACGAGCCATAATTTTCCTCCAATGTTCCTGCCGCGACGCGTGCGCGCCGCGAAAACGTTCCATGCCCGACCTGAGCCCGTTCGGCTCAGGTGAGCGCGGTCGACTCAAGCCTGCACCCGAGCGGTCCACGCCGTCAAGTGAAGTTGAGTCTTATGCGCTCAAGTTGTCTGACTCGTCCAACGGCAGGTCGTGGACTTTTGTTCCGAGGGTGGCGCAGATCACTTCGATCGGTTGCATCCGCTCGGTTCGGGGACGGATACCCGATGTCGACAAGGCGCCACTGTCCGCACCGGTGCGCAAGGACGGGTTGTCCACAGGGACCCCGTCGATCCACAGGTGGTCGGGTCGAGGGCTTCGATGCTCCGGGTCCGTCGTCGCCGTACACGACCCTCACTGCATGGACGAACCGAACTTCCTTCTGCGCTCCGACCTGCTGGCCGGCGGGACGACCTCGGACGAGATCCGACAGGCTGTCCGTGTGGGACGACTGCGGAACGTCACGCGCGGTGTGTACGTCGACGGTGGCGCGGACCTCGACCCGCTCACCCTGCACCATGCGCGCGTACTGGCACGACGGGGACGGATCACCCCGGACGCCGTCGTCAGCCATGTCTCCGCTGCGGTGCTGCACGGCCTTCCTCTCTGGGACGTCGACCTCTCCCCCGTCCACATCAGCCGCGACCGGTCGAGTGGACGCAGCACCCCGACCCTCCATGTACACAGGTGCACCTATCAACCCGACGAGGTCTGCGTCGTCGCGGGTCTGCGCACCACGACCGTCGCGCGGACGGTTGTCGACCTGGCACGAACACTGTCGGTGGACTCGGCAGTCATCGCCGGCGACGCGGCGCTGCGGGCGCGTCCCCATATCGCGCCCCTGCTCCTCGATGCGCTGGCATCGTCCGGCATGCGGCACGGGATCGCCGCTGCCCGGCGGACCGTTGCCTTCCTCGACGGTCGCAGCGAAAGTCCCGGCGAGTCGCTCAGCCGACTACGGATCCGGTCGGCGGGGCTACCGGCGCCGAAGCTGCAGCACGAGCTGCGGACCCCTTCCGGAGCATTCGTCGCTCGTCCCGACTTCCTCTGGGAGGACGAAGGCGTGGTCGGGGAATTCGACGGAAGGAGCAAGTACGGTTCGGACGAGCCCGGCGCGACGGCCGAGACCGTCCATCGCGAGAAGCTGCGGGAGGATGCGATCCGGGCACTGGGCTTCGAGGTCGTGCGATGGACGTGGGCGGATCTGTTCCGCTTCGAGGCCGTCCACGCCCGCCTGGTTCGCGCCGCCGGCAGAGCCCGCCGACGGTAGGTGCACCACACGGGGACGGATGCTCGATGACGACACCGAGCATCCGTCCCTGTGCTTACGTAGATCGCGCCTCGTTCGCCTTCGTGATGAACTCGATGTGTTCGCGACTCGGCCCGCAGAACTCCTGCTCGATCTGCTGCGCGTTGTCCTCGTGCATGCGGTAGAGGCTGTCGCGTAGGCCCTCGTCGCCGCCGTGGAACTGCTCGAGCAGATCCATCCATTGCCGTGCCATCTCCTGGGCCTCCGAACAGGCCGGATCCATCCCCGAACTCAGCGCAGCGTCGACACGCGGGATGAGTTCCTGCCACGACGTCTCTGCCGCCGTGATGACGTCGTCGCCCAGCATCGCGCGTCGTTCCGCGAGGTCTGCGATCTGTCCCTTGTCGAAATACCTTTCGAACATGTCGTCCACTTCGATCACTCCTCGGATCACCTGAAGGAAGTCGGCGACCGATGCATCCGGCGACGTTCGGACCGTGCGGGAGAGCATCTCGACCTGCGCACGCAGCGTGCGGGTCGCCGCGAGCTGATCGTCCAGGTAGGCACGGTGCGCGTCGAGGATCTCCGACAGCGAGGTGTCGCCGTCGGTGACCGTGGCGATCGCGTCCAGTGACAGCCCGAGCTGACGCAGCGCCAGCACCTGGTACAGCCTCTCGACGTCCGACTCCTCGTACAGCCGATGGCCCGACGCCGTCCGACCCGACGGCCGCACGAGGCCTATGTCGTCGTAGTGATGCAGGGTCCGCACGGTCAGGCCTGTCTCCGCTGCGAGACGCCCCACCTTCCAGTGCTGTCCGGAACGTGTCTGCTGCCCGGAACCAGTCGTCGGCATCGTCCACCCACTTCCACCGGCACTCCGTGCGCCGGCACGATCGACGCTATGACCTCACGTTACGTGAGGTGCAAGCCGAATCGTTCGGCTACAGCTCACATCTGTCGGCCGGCTCCCGCGACCAGCCCTTCCGCACTGCGCGCTGCCACCGCTGCGGCTTTCGCAGTGAACGGATCGAGCAGCGGATGTTCGGCGCGGGATCGCCAGTGCCGCACCGCATCGACGGCCGCAGCGCGGATCTCGGCAGGTGACGCGTCGTCGGCGAGACCGAGGCGCCGGGTGGCGCCGATCCCGGATCCACCGACCACACGCTGCAGAGCCTGGACCTCCTCGTCGGGCAGTGACACCGACGACGACCGCAGTCTGCCCAGCAGGCGGAGTTCGGCGAAGCCGTGGTCGTCGGCCAGTTCGCGTCGCACGGCTCCCAGCAGCTCGTGGTCGCCGCACGCGTGCAACACCCGCTCGAGCGCCAGCAGCGCCGAATGGGTCTTGAGCTGATCGGCACGCTGACCGAACTGCACGTCGATGACCTGACGCAGCTCGTCGAGCCCGCTGCGCGCGACGAGTTCGGCGGCGAGGGACGGTGAATCGCGCGCGCCGAGCTGCACGAGCAGCACTGCGGTGCGGATGCCGAACAGACCGAACCGGTCGACGAGACGTGCCCGCATCCCGGGGTCGACGGGCAGGTCGACGTCGGGCCGCGCGAAACGGTCGGCCGACAGCATCGCGACCTGCAGTTGTTCCACCGGCACCTGTGCGAGCGCCTCGAAGGCCGCGAACTCGTTCTGCCGCAGGGTCCGTGCGGCGAGGGCGAGCAACCCGGCGACCGGCACGACCGCCTGGCACAGTCCGGTGCGTTCGAGTTCGTCGGTGAACCTCGCCGCGACCTGCTTCGCCGACATCATCGCGTCGGCACGACCCGCACCGACCTCGTCGGCGCGCGATACCACCCCGACGATGCCGAGCGGTCCCGATCCCCCGCCGACGTGCCGGCCGATCCGTTCGAGGAACTCGACGTCGGCGGCTCCGAGCGAACGCATCAGGTAGACGACGGCGTCGGCACCGGAGGCCGATTCCTCCGGGGTGAGCAGCGCCAGGGTCCGCGCCGACACGTCCTGCGACAACGACGACGTGCCCGGGGTGTCGATGATGGTGGTCTGCGCCAGCGCGCTGGCCGGCCATTCGACGTCGATGAAGTCGACGCGGTCGGCGGTGAGTTCGCCGAGGTCGAAGGTCAAACGGCCGTCGGGACGCTGCACGGGCACCGGCATGCGGCGGTTCCCGTCGTACCAGGCGTTCACCGTCGGCACGGGTCCGTTGCGGTACCAGGTGACGACGCGCGTGCACTCCGTCGCGTCGGTGGGCGCGATGTCCTGTCCTACAAGCGCATTGAGTAGGGTCGACTTGCCGGCCTTGAGCGATCCGGCGAGCGCGATCCGCAACGGCTGATCGAGTCGCGCGGCGCAGTGGTCGAGCCGGTCCGCGACGGCCGGGTTCTCGCCGTACGACGCGCGTGCCCGGTCGAGCAGGTCGCGGGCGCGCGAGAGAGTCGGGGTCACGCCGACACTCCCGCGAGTTCCGCGGCGCGCTCGCGCAATCGGCCCAGTTCCGCGACCTGCGTGTCGAGTTCACCGATCCGACGGCGGCGTTCCTGTTCCTGCACGGTCGCGGCCTGGCGGGCCGCTTCGAGCGACTCGTCGAGCGAACGTAGTGTCTGCTCTGCGATCTCGGTGAAGTGATCGCGCAACTGACGCTGGATGAGCCGGAGCCGGTCCTTCGATTCCTTGCCGACCTGGAAGCTCACGTCGTCGGTGAAGGCGCGGATCGCGCTCTTCGCGTCGACGCGGCGCTTGGCGAGCCGCACCTGCTTGTCGTCGCGATACGCCTTGGTACCCAGGACGACGCCGGCTCCCACCGAGATCGGGTTCACGAGCGCCATCCCCATCAGGGTGGTGACGAGACCGAACATCAGCACGCCACCGTAAGAACCCTTCATGCCGACGAGTACCTTCTGACCGATACCGATCCGGCCCGATTCGAGATCGGACAGGTTCTCGACGGGCTCGAGCAGTCTCGACAGGTCGCCGAGATGCAACGACGGCAAGGAGTCGTCGTCGAGTGCGAAGTGCTCGGCGACCTTGCCTGCGAGCGCCTCGGCGCGTTCGTGCGCCCACACGAAGTTGTCACCGACGGATTCGGCGACCTGTTCGGCGAGCCACTGCCCCAGCCGCGGCCATTCCTTGCCCGGATCACAGTCGTCCACGGACGCTTCGGCGTCGCGGGTCACCGTGCGCAGCCGGTCGCGCAGGTCGTGGTCGATGTCGGCCGCGAGATCGGCGATGCCGTCCGACAACGTGATCTGCCACCGCGCCGCCCGCGTCCGCAATGCCTCGGTCGCGGCGCGTGCCCGGTGCAGGTCCTCGATCGCGGCGTTCCCGGAGTCGGGGTCGCGCAGGGCGGCGAGTTCGCTCTCGCATCCGAGCGCGAGATGGTCGACGACGGTCTTCACGTCGTGCGCCACCGACAGTCGCGCCGAGTCGGCGTTGCGCGCGACCACCTGTTCGCGCAGGAAGTCGTAGATCGCGTCGAAGCCGGATTCCTGCTGCAGCGAGGCGTCTTCGGTGCGCAGGGCGTACTCGCGCAGCAGGGACGAGACGGGCAGCAGCGGCAGGTCGATCCCCGCTCGCTGCAGGTGTTCGCGGTCGGCGTCGACGATCGCGCGCCAGTGCGGATACACGTCCGTCTTGGTGACGAGCACCGCCGACGCCGGGCACAACGTCTGTACCTGTCGCAGGAACGACATCTCCGGTGCGGTGAACTCCTGACTCGCATCCGAGACGACGAAGACCGCATCCGCGGTGGCCAGGAGCGTCAAGGTGGCTGCTGTGTGCGGATTTCCGTGGCCTCCCACACCCGGGGTGTCGACGAACACGAGTCCGTCGGCGAGCAGCGGACTCGGCACACTCACCTCGAGCCGGTCGACGTCCCGGCCGGCGCTGCGCGGCGCGACCTGCTGCAGGTCGTCGAAGGGCACGGCGATGCGCGGCGCCGAACCGGTCGGGACGAGTTCGGCGGACGGCTCCTGCCCGTGTTGCACGAGCGTGGGGACCGCGGTGGTCTCGTCGTCGCCGACGGAACACACCTCGAGGCCGAGCAGAGCGTTCACGAACCGGCTCTTGCCCTGGTTCAGACCCCCGACGACGACCACCCGCAGTCGCGGGTCGGAGACCTTCGTGCGGGCGGCCGTCAACCGGTCGGTGAGATCGTTGCGCCCGGCGCTGCGAGATCGCGCGATCGCGGAGTCGATCAGGTCGAGGAGCGCTCGGCGTCTCGAAGGATCGGATGGATGCTGCGTATCCGGTGAATGCTGCATGGGCTGCGTCGACTCGCCTTCCGTCGGTGCGGGCTCCGGACATTATGTCCCGGAGCCCGCACCGCTGCGGGTCAGGGCAGCAGTTCGTCGAGCTCGGTGGAGTCGGTGGCGCCGAGAGAGGAGTCGCCGCCGAGACCGGAGGTCGCGGTGAGACCACCCTCGCCGAACAAGCCCGCAGCTCCCGAGGCAGAGCCGAAGACGTCCTCGCCGACCGATGCCCAGCTGTCCGCACCGCCCGACAGGGCCGTATCGACCCCGCCCGACAGGGCCGTATCGACCCCGCCCGACAGGGCCGTCCCCACCTGCGTGGACAGCTCGGCACCGAGGTCGGCTGCGCTCTCCAGACCGCCGGAGACACCGAGGTCGGCAGCCGCGCCCAGGTCTGCTGCACCACCGAGATCCAACCCGTTCTCGACATCGGTGGCTGCACCCAGATCGACGGACGTTCCCAGTCCACCGGCCGCGCCGATCCCCGAGCCGATCGCCGCGCCGAGGTCCGCTCCCACGTTCACTCCGGCCCCGAGTTCCGCCGCCGCGTCCAGTGCGCCGTCGAGGGCGTAGCCGAGCTGACCGGTGGCTTCGGCACCGGCATCGAGGCTGCCGCCGATCGTCGACGCGAGCTGCGTGCCGAGATCGGCCCCCGCATCGAGGGACGCCGACCCTGCGGCCGTCTCGAGTGCACTGCCGAGTTGCAGGCCGAGCTCGGCGCCGGCCGAGCCGCCGGTCGCGAAGGTCGAGCCGAGGACTGACGACAGATCCGATCCGAGGTTCGTCCCCGCCTGCACGGTCGAATCGACGGTCGCGCCGATACCGGTGGTCGAGCCGATGGCGACGTTCAGCGCCGACGACAGTTCGGTGGCCTCGGTGGTCTCGAGGCCGAGCGCACCTCCGAGCACCCCGCCGACCAGCGTGCCGAGTTCGACGCCCGCCCCGGCCTCAGCGTCGATCTCACCGCCACCCGAGAGGACCGCGTCGAGGTCGACACCGCCGAGCAGACCGCCCTGCGCGCTGTTCTCGATGACGGTCCCCAGCGCGGCGCCGAGATCGGCCGCAGCTCCACCGCCCGCTCCGAGCAGGGCCGAGAGGGACGCACCGAGGCCGAGCGTCGCGCCCACACCGGCGTCGAGACCGGCGGAAAGGTCGGTTCCCAGTCCGGCGCCGAGATCGGCCACACCACCGAGGACGCCGCCCAGGCTCGTGCCGAGCGCGCCGGTCAGTTCCGTGCCCACGCCGAGAACGCCACCGAGGGTCGTGCCGAGTGCGGCACCGAGTTCGGCGCCGCCCTCGAGGGCCGCGGTGAGTTCGGTCGAGAAGGTGCCGCCGACGTCGACGGCCGATTCCAGCAGGCCCCCGAGGGCAAGCCCGATGTCGGCGCCGAGGGTGCCGCCGATGCCCAAGGCTCCTTCGAGGGTCGTGGCGAGATCTGCGCCGAGGCCGCCCGAGGCCTCGACGGCCGCGTCGATCGCCGCGGCCAGGTCTGCAGCGGCACCGACGCCCAGGCCGAGCCCACCTTCGAGCGCTCCGGCCACGGCACCTCCGACGTCGAAGGATCCGCCGAGTTCGAGGCCTGCGTCGAGAGCACCACCGAGCGCTGCACCCAGGGAAGCGCCGAGTTCGCCACCGGCTTCGAGCGCCGCTCCGAGCTGCGCACCGAGGTCGACGACGATCCCGGTCTGCGCGCCGACGGTCCCGCCGAGGTCCAGTCCGCCGCCGAGGTTGAGTCCACCACCGAGACCCAGGCCCCCACCGAGGCCTGCTCCGACACCGAGGCCCAGGCCGGCGGCGCCACCGAGGCCCGCTGCTCCGCCCAGACCGGCTGCGGCGGTGCCTGCGATCGACGCCCCGACGTTCGCCGCACCGTTCAGCGCTGCGGTCAGTTCGGCGGCGGTTCCGGCGAACAGACCACTGTCCGCAACGAGCGGGGCGACGGCGACGATGTCGGCGTGGCACACGCTGCCCAATCCGGCTTCGGCGAGGACGGCCTCGGGGTTGCTGCAGTACCGGGCGAGTTCCTTCTCGTCACGGAACAGGCTGAGGATGAAGTCGAGTACGGCGTTGGTGGCCATCGCGTGTCTCCTGAGTCGTCGGGATCTACATACGAAGCTACGAACGTGCCAGTCACGGGCACAGGGGGTGCGGCCCCCCTTTCTGCCGTCGACCTTTAGGGGATCGGGGTGCGGGGGCATCGGGGTCGTTAGGGGATCGTCCCTACGAATGGGCCGGTGGGCGGTGTGGGAGCTAACGGCTCCCGGCCCGGGAACGACAGGCTCATCGAGACCGAACGGTGGAACGAGATCGCGGACCGATGTCCGCCCAGAACACGGGAGCGTGCATGTATTCAGGACTCGGCGTCACGATCGGGGCGGCCAACTCGGTGGCCCTCACCGTGCTCGACCAGCCCCGAGCCGGCGATCCCAGCGTTCTGTCGGTCCCCACCGAACTCCACCTCCCCGAGGGCGGGGCCCCCGTCGTCGGCGCCCCGACCCCCGGTGCGCAGGTGTTCTCCGGTTATGCGGCCCGGGTCGGCGATCCGGTCGGCATCCTCGCCGACGACGGCTCCACCTACCTCGGTGAGGATCTCGTCGCGTCGACCGTGGCCTGCCTGCAGTACCGCACCGGCACCTCCGAGGTGCCGACGATGCTGGCGCATCCCGCCGCGTGGTCGGCTCACACCGTCGAGACCTTACAGGCGGCACTCGTCCGCGCCGGCGTGACCGCACGGACGATCCCCGAACCGATCGCGGCGGCGCGCTGGCTCGACGCCACACACGGGCCGCTGGGAGACGACGTGACGGTGGTCTACGACCTCGGTGCGCGCAGCCTCGACGTCACCGTCGTGCAGGGCGGCGCCCATCCCATGCTGCTGGGCCGCCCGTTGAGCAGCGACGACGTCTCCGGCGACCATTTCGACCATCTCGTCACGACCTATCTGCTGGAAACGCTCGGCGGGGACTCGACCGGCCTCGATCCGTTCGATTCCGCGACCGTCGCGGCACTCGCCGACTTCCGCGGCCGGTGCCGCGCGGCGAAGGAGGCACTGTCCAGCGACACCGAGACGGTGGTGCCGGTCGCGCTGCCCGGCCTGCACCGCGACCTGCGTCTGGTGCGCAGCGAGTTCGAGGAACTCGCCCGGGAACCGCTCGAGGCGTCGCTCGCCGTGGTGCAGGACGCGATCCGCGGGGCCGGGCTCGATCGTTCGGACATCGGACGCGTGCTGTTGATCGGTGGTGGCTCGTCCACCCCGCTCGTCGCCGAACTGATCTCGTCGGAGCTGGGTCTGCCTATCGTCTCGTCGGCGCGACCGGCCTTCACCGCAGCGCACGGAGCCGCGCTCGCAGCGGCCGCGGTCGGTGCCCCGACTGCCGCGGTTCCGGTGACGCCTCCTGCACCTGTCGTCGACGACGAACCCGAGACCGTCGCACTGCCGGTGGTGCCCGCCGCGGAGGCGCAGCCTGTCGCTGCAGCGCATCGGCCGGCGGTCGTCGACACCGCGACCGGCACACCCGCACGCGGCCGCTCGTTCGCGCTGGTGGGTGCCGCTGTCGCCGCCGTCGTCGTCCTCGCCGGGGGCGGACTAGCGATCGGCACCCTGTCGTCGGAGGCCGAGACGCCCGGTTCGGAGGTACGTCCGTCGAGCGAGGTCGTGGCCGGGAACCCGACGTCCACCGAGATCGCGCCCGGGACGACCGTCCCCGGCACGACCGGCGCGCAGCCGTCCGAGGCGGGAACCGTCGTCCCGGTCCGGGTGCAGGGACCGGACGGCACCGTGACCGCTGTTCCGGTCGCCGCGACGCCCGCTTCCGGTGCCGCACCCACCGGCGCTGTACCTGCACCGGACCCGACCGCTCCCGCACCGGTGACAGCCGGGGAGACCACGCAGGCACCCCAGCCGGCACCGCAACCTGCCCCAGCACCCGCCCCCGCTCCGGCACCGGCACCCGCCCCTCAGCCTGCGCCGCAACCCACCGCACCCACCGCGCCGAGCACAGGCGGAAGCCGTGTCGGCGAAGCCCTCTCGGGCGCCGGCCAGGGTGCGGGTGCGGTCGTCGAAGGTCTGGGCAACGGCGTCGGCGGCCTGCTCGGAGGCACCGGGCAGGCTGTGGGCGGACTGCTCGGAACCGGACGCTGACCGATCCCGATGACGTCCGCTCCCGCTCCTCCGCGACGCCCGGTCCCCCGGGAGGTCACGCGTGCCCTGACCGCGGCCGCTCCCCCGCGACTGCTGCTCGTCGGCGGCACCGGAACCGGGAAGTCCGTCGTGCTCGCTTCGCTCCGAACCGATCTCGCCGACGCCCGTATCGTCGACGACGCACACCGCATGACCGCCGCGGAACTGCAGGAGCTCGTCGACCACATCCGGGACGCGCCGACGGGGATCGCCGTGGCCACCGAAGCCCGACCACACCGTCCCGAGATGCGTTCGCTGACCGCAGCGTTCGCGGGAAGTGGGACGGTGGTGGAACTGGGTTCGTGGACGCCTCGTGAAATCGCCGGTCGCGCGGCGTCGTTCGAGCTCCGGCTCGCACCGCCCCAGGTGCGAGCTCTACACCGCCTCACGGGCGGCGTACCGCATCTCGTCGACACCGCCCTCGAGGCCGTGCGGACGGAGAGCGATGTCCAGCGGGCCGTCGAGGAGGCGATCCGCCGGCAGCTCCTCGCGGATCTCGAGCTCACCGCAGTCCTAGCGCTCGTCGATCTCGGTGCCGCGCTCGATCCCGGCGAACTCGCCGCCGTACTCGACATCCCCGTCGAGCGTGCCCTCGACCTCGTCGATGCCGCTCGTGCGAGCGGCCTTCTCGGCCAGGATGCCGCGAGCCTCACCACCGGGGCGAACGGTGTGCCTGCTGCGGTCCTGGGAAGACACAACCTGTTCGCCGTCGCGCGCCGGCTTCTCGCGACCCGTATCGATGCCGGAACGCTGACGCCGCAGCTCGCCCGCGGTCTCGCGACGATCGGTCTCACCGACCCGCACCTCGCCGATCGGCTCGTCGCCTTCGCAGCCGACGCGCCACCTCGTGAAGCCGCCGAGCTCCTCGACGCCGCCGTGCCCGCGGGAGCCGATCCCGCGGCCCTAGCGGTGCGACGAGCCGAAGTCGCCTTCGCAGCAGGGGATCTCGAGCGAGCCGAACAGATCACCGACCGGCTGCTCGACCGCGCCGACACGGCGGACGTCGACGACCTGCGCGCCGCCACCCGGATCTCCGCGAGCATCGCCGCGCATCGCGGCATGCTCGACCGCAGTGCCGACCTGTTCGAATGGCTCGGTCCCGAACGGGTCGGTACGGACGCTCCCCTCGCCGCCACCGTGCTGCTCGCCGCCGGACGACCCTCGGCCGCAGAACATCTCCGCGGTGCCGCCGTCTCGGGTGCGCCGACCTCTGCGGCCTCCGCCGCACGACTGCTCGAGGAGGGCCTGCGCGAATCCGTTGGCGGCGACGGCCGGATCGCGATGAACCGCCTCGCCCGCGCATTGACGAGCCTCGGCTCCGACGGGCCACTGCGCGCCTGGCCCGACACGGTCGACTCCGTCGCCGCACTGCTGTGCCTGCACTCGGGCGAACTCGGGCACGCACGCGCGATCCTCGACCGTCCGGAGACTCCCACCGTGCGCAATCGCATCCTGGTGGCGTGGACCGAGATGCTCGGCGGTGATCTCGCAGCGGCGGCGGCGACCGCCGAAGCCGTCGCTCCCGAGGTGACCGGGCAGCGTGACCTCCTCTTCTTCCACGCCTTGCAGGTCGGGTTGGCGCGACGCAATGCCGACCTCGGAGCGTTGACGGTGCGGTGGCAGGCCGCGCAGTCGGTGGTGGCGGAGTACTCCGTCGACCTGTTCGGGCTGCTGCCCCTGGGCGAACTGTGGCTGGCCGCCGTCCGCCTCGGGGAGTCCGCGCGGGTCGCGCATCTCGTCGCCGCTGCCCGCGTACTGCTCACCACCCTCGGTGAGCCACCGCTGTGGGGTGCGGCGCTGCACTGGTACGGGGTGCAGGCCGCGATCGCCGCGGACCGTCCGGCCGACCTCGTCCCGCACGCCCGCGCGCTGGCCCTGGCTGCGGAGACCACCGCCTACGCCGCGGTGCTCGCGCGGGCCGGGCACGCATGGCTCTCGGTGCTGCGCGGTGAGGTCGACGCGACGCGTATCCGCGAGGCGGCCGAGTCCCTCGCGTCCGTGGGTCTTCCGTGGGACGGCGCGAAGCTTGCGGGAGAAGCGGCGCTGCGGACGGACGACACCACCGTCGCCACCGGATTACTGCAGGTCGCGCGGACGATCCGGCAGGATGGCCCGGCCGGTCGCGCACCGGTCGACATCGCCCCTGACACTCCCTCGGGCGATCCGGACGAATCACCCCTCGGTGCACGGGAGAAGCCGGGTGCACTGTCCGAGCGCGAGGCGCAGGTGGCCGACCTGGTGGTTTCGGGCCTCACCTACCGAGAAGTCGGGAACCACCTGTACATTTCCGCGAAGACCGTGGAACATCATGTCGCCCGTATCCGGCGCCGACTCGGTGCCGGTTCCCGCTCGGAGCTCCTGTCACTGCTTCGGGCCATGGGGCACGGCGCAGATGTACCCCGTCATACACACTCCGACCGGAATGGAGGCAAGCCGGCATGTCCGTAGGCGTAGGCCTGAGGGTGGGGACCACCGTGTCGTCGGTTGCGGTCACCTCACCGACGCCGGGACGGCCGGACCCCGCACCGATCGAGCGGTTCACCGCCGTCCACCTGC
The DNA here is from genome assembly GCF_001886355.1 of Rhodococcus sp. 2G. Taxonomy (NCBI): domain Bacteria; kingdom Bacillati; phylum Actinomycetota; class Actinomycetes; order Mycobacteriales; family Nocardiaceae; genus Rhodococcus; species Rhodococcus sp. 2G. Next base: position 3,468,079 of record NZ_CP018063.1, read on the forward strand.
ACTCCGACGGCACCGCGACGCTGGGCGACCACGACGTCGTCGACGGGCACACCAGTTCCTTCACCGGCTTCGTCGACCGCCTCGGCCACTCCGGAGGTGTCCGCGCCAACGACGGTTCGCTCTCCCGCGCCGAAGACCTCGTCGCCACGGCCATGGAATGCCTCCTCGCCGACGCTGCCTCCCTCATCGGCGACACCCCGTACACGGCAGTGGCGACGCATCCCACCGACTGGCCGAGCTCGACGGTCGCGGTACTGCGCAACGCGCTCGACTACGTCGGGTTGCGTCACGTCTCGCTCGTCTCCGACGCCGAGGCCGCCGCGGCATGGTTCGAATCGCAGGTCGCGCACCAGACCGGACGGCTCCTCGCGGTCTATCACATCGACCCGCAGGGCTCGACCGTCACGCTCGTGCGCTCGGGAGTCGCGGCGGGTAAGGCCTTCCGATTCCCCGAGGACGACGCCCCGTCGGTCGCCGCGCAGCTCTCGTCGGCGCTCGGCGCGTTCGGCTGGCTCGTGAGCAACCTCGACGCCATCGTCGTCACGATCGACGAAGCAGTCGATCCGAGCGCCGCGCAGCTCGTCGCACAGTCGGTGAAGACCGGACTCGGCGTGCGGTGCGCCCTGGCGCCCGAGCCGCACCAGACGATGGTGCGCGGCGCCGCTCTCGCCGCGGCCGCCGGCTCGGTCGACCTCCTCGGTTCGACGCAGATCCTGCCCACCGCCAAGCTCACCGAACCGCGACGCAGCGAACTCGACCCCGAGATCACCGCGGTGATCTCGAAGATCACCGCGACTCCCCCTCCGGGCGCCACGCCCGCTGCCGCCGCGGCGAACACGCCGAAGGCGACGGTCGCCGCCGTCGCAGCCGGAGATGCCGCCGACGAGAAGCCCTCGGGTCGCTCGTCGAAGGTCACGGCCATCGCGGCGGCTGCGGCGATCGCGTTGCTGGTAGGCGTCGGCGCGTTGGTGTTCGGGCTGCGGGACTCCCCGACAGCCACCGCGGGCACGCAGGTCGCCGACACCCCGACCGCTCCCGCAACCACGACGACCTCGAAGTCGAGCAAGCCGCCGGCTCCCCGCAGCACCGAGGAGACCACCACCGAGGAGTCGACCGAGCCGGCCACCGCCGAGCAGACGGTCCCGGTGGCCCCGCCGGTCGTGCAGCAGACCTGGGTCGATCCCACCACCGGCACGAGCGAACAGTCCTCTTCGTCGTCGTCGCCCGGCTCGACCACCTCGAGCACGTCCTCAACCACCTCGAGCACCGGCTGGTCGCGGCGGAACCAGCCCGATGATTCCTCGGGTGGCGGACGCGGCAGTGGTGGCAGTGGCGGGAGCGGTGGCAGTACGACCACCACGACGACCCAGCCGACGACCGCCCCGACCGATCCCGACCCTTCTGAGGAACCGCCCTCGACGGAGGACATTCCGGAAACGACAGAGTCTGAGACCGGCAGCTAGACAGCGCGGGTATCCGAGTGGTGACCTACGGCACTATCGGCGGTCGCCGGGCCGTCCCGTAGGCTGTCCCGCGGGTCGGCTCGCCGATTCCACGAAGCACCTGTTCAAGAGCACATCGAGCACACGTGAAAGGCCTCCATGCGTCTCTCGTCGGCGTCGCGCGCCGCAGTCCGTTCCACCACCCGCCGCGTCGCAGTCGCAGCGGCCTCCGCGGTTCTGCTGGCCGTGCCTCTGAGCGCCACAGCGAACGCCGCGCCCGCCGAACAGTTGCCTTCCGCTGAACTTCCCGCCGAGCTCGTCGAAGCGATCCAGCGCGACCTGGGTCTGACGCCCGAGGAATACCTCGATCGCGCCGCGCGGGCGCAGGAACTCGGTGACTACGCCCGCGACTTCCGCTCCGAGCGTCCCTCCGAGTTCGCAGGCGCCTGGCTCGGCGAGGACGGCAAGCCCGTCATCGCCGTCACGAACCCCGAGGCCGCAGAGAAGGCGGCCCAGGACGGCTACCGGGCGACGGTCGCGCCGGTCTCGGCCGACGGACTCGAGCAGGCCCTCGCCGAACTGAACCGCTGGGTGGCGGGGCTCCCGCGCGAGGTGTCGTCGCAGATCAACTCCGCGTCGATCGATGTGCTCAACAACCAGATCGTCCTCGACATCGTGAACTCGCCGATCGGGCGCGCGCTGAACCTGCCGTCGCTGGTGGCGAACGTGCAGGTCCAGTTGTCGCCGGGCATGCCGCCGAACGATCCGGCCCCGATGGGTGGCGACACCTACATCACCGCCGACGGCGACGTCCGTGCCACGCCCATCGAGCGCATCGGCATCTGCTCGTTCGGCTTCAACGGTGTCGACGCCGACGGCGACGCCGTCAACCTCACCGCCGGTCACTGCGACGCGGTGGCTCGCGCCGACGGCGGTTCGACGGTCTACCTGCCCAATCGCGCGAACATCGACGAGAGCGTCCGGATCGGCAAGTTCACCGAGTCCACGGTCGGTACCGACAGCACCCTCGACTACGGCATCGTCTCGCTCGACAAGGCAGGCGTCGAGGCGGGCCTGGACCGCCCGGCGGTCCGCGGCGGAAACGGCTCGACCCTCACGGTCACCGGCACGGCCGTTCCGGTCGTCGGCGCGCCCGTCTGCAAGTCGGGCCAGTCCTCGTCGTTCACGTGCGGGCTCGTCGTCGCCGATCGCATCGAAACCCAGCTGACCTACGACTCGGGCTTCTCGAGCACCATCCGCGGCTTCGCGACCTCGGCCTGCACCCTCGCGGGTGACAGCGGCGGCGCGATCGTCACCGGCACCCTCGCACTCGGTGTGATCAGTGGATCGAACAGTGCGGGCGCCCCGAACTGCGTCGAGGCGAATCTGGTGCTCGCGCCCAACGGCGGCACCTCCAGCCTCGGCATCCCGATCCAAGAGATCGAGAACGCCACCGGCACCCGAGTCCGTACTGCGGCGAACCCGGCATAACGTCTGGAACCGTCCGGTCCGTTCGTCACAACAGTCACACGAGTCTCATCCGTAACCGAGAAGTAGCTATGTACTTCCTCGATCACCCCTTAGGATCGGACGGACGCCGATCCGCGGGGGAACGGCGCCTTCGCGCGTGCATGCGCGAAGGAACGAGAAAGGTATCCATGCGACGCACCTTCGCACGTCGGACGGCCGTCATCGGTTCGACCGCACTGCTGCTCCTCGGCCCTGCCGTTGCCATCGCGCAGGCCGAACCCGAGACCGAACCCACGCAGACATCGTCTCTGCCGGCCGAGCTCGTCGAGGCGTTGCAGCGCGACCTGAACATCGATGCCGAGCGCTTCCTCGCCGATGCGCAGCGCAGCCAGGATCTCGCCGCGTTCGCCGAGAAGGCACGGGAGCAGTTCGAAGCCGTCTTCGCCGGTGTGTGGCTGGACGACCAGGGCACCGCCACCGTCGGCCTCACCGAGGGTGACGGCTTCGAGGAGGCCCGCAAGGCCGCCGAGGATGCCGGATTCGCCGTCGCCGAGACCGAGCGCAGCGAGGACGCCCTCGAAGATCAGCTCGGCGCGCTGGGCGACTGGCTCGAGACCCAGCCGCCCGCCGTCGCCGACGTCATCCGCGGCATCGCCATCGACGTGGTCAACAACGACGTCGTCGTGCGCACCGACAATGTGTCCGGCGTCGAGCTCCCCGACTTCCTCGACGGCGTGCGCGTGCTGTTCGCTCCCGCCGAACTGACCCCGGAGGGCGCAACCGACCTGCAGCCCATCGCCGGTGGTCTCGGCGCGCCCGACGCGCTCTTCGGCGGCGACGCCTATGCCGCGCTCGGTGCCGGCGAAGGGCTCCGTTGCTCGCTCGGCTTCAACGCCGAGGACGGCAGCGGACGTCCTGTGAACATCACCGCCGGTCACTGCGACCCCAACCGCGCCCAGGCCGGTACGCGATGGGCGTCCCAGGTCCACCAGCTCGTCGGCGAGAACCTGGGTCAGCACCTCGGCTCGTTCGAGAAGACGGTGCTCGACCGCAGCGACTACGCGCTGATCCGTCCCTCCGCCGAGGCCGCAGCCCGCTTCGAGAACAACGGCGTGCGCGTTCCGTTCGCCGCTCCGCTGACCATCACGGGCGTCGCGGATCCCGTCGTCGGCGCTCCGGTCTGCAAGTCGGGCCTGCGCACCGGCTACAGCTGCGGCGTCGTGACGGCCGCCAATCAGAACGTCGAGATCGGCCACCGCGTGCTCGAGAACGGCTTCTCTACCAACCTGTGCGCCCTGCAGGGCGACAGCGGTGGCACCCTCGTCACCGGCACTCTCGCCCTCGGCATCTCCAGCGCCTCGAACGTCGGCCAGTACGGCATGTGCGAGATCGCCGGGTTCGTCAGCGGCCTGCTCGGTGAGAGCCCTGAACTGTTCGCCACGCCGATCAAGACGGTCCTGGCCGAGAACCCGGGCCTGAAGGTCCGCACCTGGTAATCCCCAGAACATCACGAAGGTCCGCTTCCCACGGGGAGCGGACCTTCGTCGTTCGTCGGGGCGTACGGCCGTGCCGGTCGACGCGGGCTCGGGGGCTGCTTGCGGAAGCCCTGGAATGGCCCTGAGTCCTGATGGTGAAACGTCTCCGAGCTGCGATTCCCAGGAAGCCGACCACGTCCGGGATGTTGCGCCGAATGTCTGTTTAGCGTGGGTTACGATCCTCGCACCCCGGCCGATAGCGCCATCCCTCGAAAGGACTTCACTTGAGCAGCGAGATCTTGATGACCAGCCTCGAACTCGGCTTCGACATCCTTGGCTATGTCTGGGACATCATCCGCCACGGCAGCCGACTCATCGGGTCCATCTAAAGACACCCGATTCGAGCTGAAAGCCCTGTCCGTACTTCCGGACAGGGCTTTTCTGTGCGCGTTCCGACGCCCGGACAGAGAACGGCCGCTGTAAGGAGCTCGTCCTTACAGCGGCCGTTCGAGTTCGAATGCCTAGCCGACTGGAATCAGTTGGCGTAGACCGTGGTGCCCGGGGGCGCGGCAAGGGTCTGGATGAGACCGATGCCTGCAATGATCAACGTCGGACCACCGGCGACAATAGTGCCGATGACGCCGCCGATACCGGCACCCAGCGGGATCGAAGCCAGGCCCACAGGGCCGCCGAGCAGGCCGAGACCGCCCACCACGGCGCCGATGATGGTTCCGGCCAGGCCGCCGACCGCCGTCGCGATACCTAGCTGCGACGCGAAGTTCTGCTGAGCCTTCAGGTTCTCGTCCGGCGAAGCGACATCGGTCAGCTTCAGGGCGACCGGCGTGAGGCTCGCGCCGACCTTGTCCTCAGGGGCGACGGGGGTGGCCTTCGACAGGTCGGTGACCGGGGTCAGCGTGAGGGTCTTGCCGTCCTCGCTGATCTGACGCTCGAAGGGGAGCTGCAGATCGCCGAGCTGGATGGCCAGGGGCAGGCTGAGAACAGTGTTGCCGGCGTTGTCCTGAAGTTCGACGCTCTCGCCGTCACCGGAGACCTGGAACTCGCCTGCGTCGATGACGGTGACCACCGAGTCGCCCTCGATCTTGGACTCGTAGTTGATCTCGTCCTGCGCAGCGGGCGCCGCGTGCGAGGTACCGGCTGTGATGCCCATGGCGGCGATCGTCATCGTCGCCACAGCGGCAAGCTTCTTCAGCTTCATACTTTTCCGTTCTGTGACATGGCGCACGCCTGTTAAGACGCCCCCATTCTGCTGTATCGACCTGGAGTTCTAGGTCCCCCGACGTGTACATCCCACGTGCGAACCCCACGTACCGGGCAAATCATAACCGACATCACATCCGGAGCGTTATACCCCTTTGTCCGAATGGACACCGCATCGTGGCCGGTAGAGCGTGTCGTGACCTCCGTGTGACATACGCCTCGTTTCGGGCGAGTTAGGACATCCTGCGCGACGGCGGTATCGCGTTTGACCTCTAGCGTGTCCGGGCACACGGTCTCCGATTCGACGCAGATTTTGCTACTGGCGGGTAACTCCAGTTCAGACCAAGTTACCGGTGGGTAACTTAGCTTGCGTTACGATGCGGTGACTCATACCAGGCGGCACGACGCCGCCCCCGACACGAAAGGCCACGTATGAATGCCCTGACGATTACGTTGGGCACGATCGGCGTGCTGCTGAGCCTCGTGTGTTGGTTCGCGTTCATCAGCGGCGCATTGAAGATGGTCAACACGATCCGGGTCGGCCAGCCGGCCCCGGACCGCTGGCGGCCGTTCTTCCCGCGCTTCAAGCAGATGGTCGTCGAATTCCTCGCGCACACGAAGATGGTCAAGTTCCGGACCGTCGGCTGGGCGCACTGGCTGGTGATGGTCGGCTTCATGCTCGGCGCGATCGTCTGGTTCGAGGCCTACGGCCAGACGTTCGACCCGAGCTTCCACTGGCCCCTCATCGGTGACACCGTCGTCTATCACTTCATCGACGAGATCCTCGGCCTCGGCACGGTGATCGGCATCCTGACGCTGATCTACATCCGCCAGCGCAATCATCCACGTCAGCCCGGTCGGATGTCGCGCTTCAGCGGCTCGAACTTCAAGGCCGCCTACTTCGTCGAAGCGGTCGTACTGCTCGAGGGCCTGGGCATGATCCTGGTGAAGGCCGGCAAGATCGCCACCTACCACCACCACAACGCCTACACCGACTTCTTCACGATGCAGGTCGCCCGGATCCTTCCGGAGAGCCCCGAACTCGTGTCGGTCTTCGCGTTCATCAAGCTCATGTCGGGTATGGTGTGGCTCTACATCGTCGGCCGCAACATCACGTGGGGTGTCGCATGGCACCGCTTCTCGGCCTTCTTCAACATCTATTTCAAGCGTGAGGACGACGGCGGTCCCGCCCTCGGTGCCGCACGTCAGATGATGTCCGGCGGCAAGCCCGTCGACATGGAAGACGCCGATCCGGACAAGGACACCTTCGGTGCCGGCCGCATCGAGGACTTCACGTGGAAGGGCTGGCTGGACTTCACGACCTGCACCGAGTGCGGTCGTTGCCAGTCGCAGTGCCCCGCCTGGAACACCGGTAAGCCGCTGTCGCCGAAGCTGCTCATCACGTCGCTGCGCGACCACGGTTACGCCAAGGCTCCCTACCTGCTCGCGGGTGGTCGCACCGATCTCGGTGGCGACGAGGTCGGCCTGGTCGACGCCGAGGGCAACCCGGACGAGGCCAAGCTGGCGAAGATCCCGGCGTCGGCTCGCGAGGAGTCGGGTCGCAAGCTCGTCGGCGAGACCGAGGGACTGCTGGAAGCAGGCGAGCTCGCTCCCGTCATCGACACCGAGACCCTGTGGTCGTGCACCAACTGTGGTGCGTGCGTCGAGCAGTGCCCGGTGGACATCGAGCACGTCGACCACATCATCGACATGCGTCGCTACCAGGTGCTCATCGAGTCGGACTTCCCGTCCGAGCTCGCGGGTCTGTTCAAGAACCTCGAGAACAAGGGCAACCCCTGGGGGCAGAACGCCAAGGACCGTCTCAACTGGATCAACGAGATGGAGTTCGACATCCCGGTCTTCGGCCAGGATGCCGATAGCTTCGACGGCTACGAGTACCTCTTCTGGGTCGGCTGTGCCGGTGCCTACGAGGACCGCGCCAAGAAGACCACGAAGGCCGTCGCCGAGCTCCTCGCGACCGCCGGCGTGAAGTTCATGGTCCTCGGCGCCGAGGAGACTTGCACCGGCGACTCCGCTCGCCGCGCGGGCAACGAGTTCCTGTTCCAGCAGTTGGCGCAGCAGAACATCGAGGTCCTCAACGGTGTGTTCGAGGGCGTCGAGCAGAGCAAGCGCAAGATCGTCGTGACGTGTGCGCACTGCTTCAACGCGCTGAACAACGAGTACCCGCAGGTGGGTGGCAGCTACGAGGTCGTCCACCACACGCAGCTGCTCAACCGTCTGGTGCGGGCGAAGAAGCTGGTCCAGGTCAAGGCCGTCGGCCAGGACGTGACCTACCACGACCCGTGCTTCCTCGGACGGCACAACAAGGTCTACAACGCTCCGCGTGAGCTGATGGCGGCGTCGGGCGCGAAGCTCGTCGAGATGCCGCGTCACGGCGAGCGGTCCATGTGCTGTGGTGCCGGTGGTGCCCGCATGTGGATGGAGGAGAAGATCGGTAAGCGCATCAACATCGACCGTGTCGACGAAGCGCTCACCACGAATCCCGCCAAGATCGCGACGGGCTGCCCGTTCTGCCGCGTCATGCTCACCGACGGTGTGACGGCGCGTCAGGAAGAGGGCAAGGGCGAGGGCGTCGAGGTCATCGACGTTGCGCAGCTCATGCTCGAGTCGATCTCTCGCATCGAGGCTGCGAAGCTCAGCGACAACCTCAAGGTGGTCCAGCAGCCGAAGACTCCGGTCGAGGTCGAGGAGACCGCGGAAGAGGTCGAGAAGGAGCGCGTCGAGGAGGTCGAGGCGGCAGCGGCAGCGCCGGCTGCTCCGAAGACCACCGGTGTCCCGAAGGCCGGCGGCCTGCAGATGAAGGGCGGTCTGAAGGCTCCGGGCGGACCGAAGGCTCCCGGGGGCGCGAAGGCTCCTGCTGCCGAAGCTGCCGAGGCACCGGCAGCGCCGAAGGCTAAGCCGGGCGGCCTGCAGATGAAGGGCGGTCTGAAGGGCCCGGGCGCGAAGAAGGCTGCGGCGCCGGCCGCACCGGCCGCGTCGTCCGAGGCTTCTTCTGCTCCTGAGACCGAGGCACCGGCAGCGCCGAAGGCGAAGCCGGGCGGGCTGCAGATGAAGGGCGGTCTCAAGGCACCGGGCGCGAAGGCCCCGGGCGCTGCGAAGCCGGCCGCACCTGCTGCTCCCGCCGCTCCTGCCGAGTCGTCGGACGCTCCCGCTGCCGAAGCACCCGCGGTGCCGAAGGCGAAGCCGGGCGGACTGCAGCTCAAGAGCGGCCTGAAGGGACCGGGCGCCAAGAAGGCGGCTCCGGCGGCGTCCGCAGCTCCGGCTGCACCTGCCGAGGAGGCACCTGTTGCCGAGGCTCCCGCGGCGGAGTCGTCTACGGCCGAGGCGCCTGCTGCGGAGCAGCCGAAGGAGTCGGTGATCCCGAAGGCGAAGCCGGGCGGACTGCAGCTCAAGAGCGGTCTGAAGGGTCCGGGCGCGAAGAAGGCTGCGCCTGCCGCTCCGGCGAAGGCGGAGCCGACGCCGGAACCCGAGCCGGTCGCCGAGGCTCCGGCTGAGCCCGAGGCGCCCGCGACCGCGGCGAAGCCGGAGGTCGAGGCACCGAAGGCGAAGCCGGGCGCGCTCGGCTTCAAGCCCGGCGCGAAGGCACCTGGCCGCAAGTAGGTACGCAACGCGAGGTTGAGGCTCGCAACGCTGGCAGTGACTGCTGGCGTTGCGAGCCTTACTTCTTTGTTGCGTACCTCCCCGTCGGCCCGCTCCCCCGCGCCGCCCGTGCGAACGCCTCCCGCACCTTCGTTGCGACGGCGCCGCGGGTCCCGAGGTCCTGCCACGTCCACCGCACCACCGTCCACTCCGCGTGACGCAGTGCGTCCTCCCGCAGCTTCTCGCGGTAGACCACGTCCTCGGCGGCGGTGGTCGCGACCCCGTCGCGGCGGTACTTGATCCGACCGTCGAACTCGCCGATCACACCGTGCTCCGGCCACAGGAAGTCGACGCGAGCGAGCCACCTGCCGTCGGCGCAGAAGACGTCCACCTGCGTGAGCGGCATCGGGATCTGCTCACGGACGAACAGAACCCTGCTCCGCGACTCGCCGGCGCTGTCGCTGCACCCGCTCGACAGCTGCACGGCACGACGCGCGTGCGCGATGCGGGGATGACTCCCCATCCGTTCCACGGAACGGTCAGCTCGTCGGAGGCAACCAGCCCCGCTCGCAGCGCACTGTCGGCAAGTACGACGGCCTGCTCCACCGGCACCGTTGCGGCCACATCCGTGATCGTCCGTGCGACCGACAGCACCCGCGCACCCCTCCGATCCACGACGTCCGCCTCACGGAAGAGCGCCGCGTGCATGGCGCGGCCGGGTGTCCTCCGCGCTCCACTCGGCGCGTTGCGGGTGAGGTGCACATCGTCGAGTGGGATCTGCCAGACGTCGAGCCCGTGCAGCACCGCGGCCGATACGTGGCTCAGCGCCGAGGTCGGTCCTGCATTGGCGATGAACGCCCGTGCCCGAAGAGCATGTCGAGCGTGATCGTCGGCCCCCGCATATTGGTCGGACTGGACGAAGACTCCCGACGCGAGCCGAGTCCACGTTCCGTTCCGCACCAGACGTCGGATCTCCGCATCGGTGACGCCGCGCGCATTTGCCTCGCGCCGCAGAATCAACTCCCCCATGGCGCCTAGCATCGCCCGTCGCCCCGGGCCGCAGGTGCCTACGAGGACGAATCGGCCGGATCTGTGGATGAACCGACCGCCTGTGGATGAACCGTCAGGACGCGCCGATCGCGGGACCGAGGACGGGCCACGAGTTGTGCAGGTCGTCCTGCCAGTAGCCCCAGTTGTGGGTGCCGTCATCGTGGATGTCGATGGTGGCGGGGATGCCCAGTTCGTCGAGGCGCGTCGCCATGCGTCGGGTGCAGTCGGCCGCTGCGGCTTCGATGAGTCCGCCCTTGATGACCACGTCGGCGAGGTCTTCCTCGTCCTTGATCCACTCGGATTCGAGATTGTCGTAGCGGCCGGGCAGGCCGGTGCGCGACGACAGGTACAAGGTGGTGCCGCGCAGTTTCTCGGCGTTGACGTAGGGATCGTGGGCGACCCAGGTGAGGTCGTCGAACGGACCCCACATGTTGAGCGGGTTGCCGAAGAAGCGGGCGGTGGCGGCGCCGGCGTCGGCGAAGATCTCGGGATCGAATTCGCCTCGGACGTCGACGTACTGGGCGATGGTCAGTGGAATGTCGCCGAGCAGATGCTGGGCGAACCAGATCCCGCGTTGGGCCGACGAGAGCGGGAAACCGTCGCCGGTCTCCCCGACACGGCGCCTAACTGCGACCACCGTATCGTGCCTGAATCGCATTTCGTTTCTCAGGCTCAATATTGATTCGCGAGAAATCGTGACTGTAGTGCTCGAGCAGTCGCGGGTCCATGATGCGCCGCCACAGCGGCGGGAACAGAGCCAGGATGATCAATACCGCGTAACCGGCGGGTAGCTGCGGCGCCTGCGGCATCGACCGCAGGGTCTGGTAGCGGCGCAGCGGATTGGCGTGATGGTCGCTGTGCCGTTGCAGGTTGTAGAGGAACAGGTTGGAGCACACGTGGTTGCTGTTCCAGCTGTGCTGGGGCTGCACGCGTTCGTAGCTGCCGTCCGGGCGCTTCTCGCGCAGCAGCCCGTAGTGCTCGAGATAGTTGGCGCCTTCGAGGAACATGATCGCCATGACGGCCTGGACGACGAGCCACGGGGCGATCGACCAGCCGAACACCGCGATGAGCACCGCGTAGAGGACGACGCTCAGCGCCCATGCGTTGAGGATGTCGTTGTGCCGCAGATTCCAGAACGACGTGCCGCGACGTTCGAGCCGGCCCTTCTCGTAACGGATCGCGGAACGGAGGCTGCCGAACACCGAACGGGGCAGGAAGCGCCAGTAGCTCTCTCCCATGCGGGCGGTGGCCGGGTCCTCCGGGGTCGCCACACGGGCGTGGTGTCCACGATTGTGTTCGACGTAGAAGTGGCCGTAGAACGACTGGGCGAGCGCGATCTTCGCGAGGCGCCGCTCGAGGGTGGTGCGCTTGTGTCCGAGTTCGTGCGCCGCGTTGATGCCGACACCGCCGACGATGCCGAGTGTGGCGGCCATCGCGAATCGTTCGGCGCCGCCCATGGGCTGCGACACCCACATCCAGCACCCGAATGTCAGGCCCGCGTATTGCAGTGGGAGATAGAGATAGGTGCAGTAGCGGTAGTACCGGTCGTTCTCGAGCGTCCGCATCACGCTCTCGGGCGGATTGCTCGTGTCCAGCCTCGCGAACGCGTCGACCAACGGGCAGACGACGGCGATGACCAGTGCACCGGTGGCCCAAAAGACGCCGAGGTGGAGGTATTCGACGAGGAAGTAGGCGATGAAGGGGCTCAGGGGGACGACGAGTCCGTACAGCCAGAGGCGTTTCTTGGGGTCGGTCCATCGATCGTGTGTCGCACTGCGAGGAGTAGCCGAATCCACAAACACCAATCCCCCAGGAAGGAAAAACCGTCCGGTACGAATCCCCCCGCACCGGAGAAAACAAACTGTTACCCCACGAACCGGATATACCTTACAAGCAGTACTTACCGACGGGTAGGCCTACGCCTCCCGGCTGTGACGGAGAGCACACGACGACGGCGCCGCACCGGAAGTGCGACGCCGTCGACCGCGGAATTCTCGAAAGAGTGCGACCTAGATGGCGCGCACACCCTGAGCCTGCGGGCCTTTCTGCCCCTGGCCGATCTCGAACTCGACTCGTGCCCCCTCGTCCAGGGTCTTGAAGCCCGAACCCTGGATCTCGGAGTAATGGACGAAAACGTCTGCTCCCCCACCATCCTGCTCGATGAAGCCGAAGCCCTTTTCCGCGTTGAACCACTTGACAGTGCCCTGCGCCATACCACTTGCTCCTTGCATTCCCCCACGTCACCCCGACGTGAGGCCTAGATGGACCTCGATCATCGCATTGATCCGGACATTCGTCGCGCCTTGTTTCCCAACTCGTTACCGCAACCGGCAAAACGCGGATGAAATCCTGTTGCGGCACGGTGGCACGATGTAACCCGTGACTACCGAGGAGCAAGGCCAACTTCACCATCACATCAGCCGTCGGCTCGAGCAGTCGTCGAAGCTCCAGAACGTGCTCTACGAGATCCGCGGGCCGGTGCACGCCCACGCCGCGCGGCTCGAGGCCGAGGGGCATCGCATCCTCAAGCTCAACATCGGCAACCCCGCGCCGTTCGGGTTCGAGGCGCCCGACACGATCGTGCAGGACATGATCGCGGCGCTGCCCCACGCGCAGGGCTACTCGGAGTCCAAGGGCATCGCCTCCGCCCGTCGCGCGATCGTCACGCGCTACGAGCTCGTGCCGCGCTTCCCGAAGTTCGACATCAACGATGTCTACCTGGGCAACGGCGTCTCCGAGCTCATCACCATCACGATGCAGGCCCTGCTCGACGACGGCGACGAGGTGCTCATCCCGGCACCCGACTATCCGTTGTGGACGGCGATGACCTCGCTCGCCGGTGGCACCCCCGTGCACTATCTGTGCGACGAGACCAATGACTGGAACCCGGACCTCGACGACATCGAGTCCCGGATCACCGACCGCACCAAGGCGATCGTGGTGATCAACCCGAACAACCCGACGGGCGCCGTGTACTCGCACGAGGTGCTCGAGGGGATCGTGCGCCTCGCCCGCAAGCACCAGTTGCTGCTGCTCGCCGACGAGATCTACGACAAGATCCTGTACGACGATTCGAAGCACGTCTCCCTCGCGTCGCTGGCCCCCGACCTGCTCTGCCTGACCTACAACGGCCTGTCGAAGGCGTACCGGGTCGCCGGCTACCGGTCGGGCTGGATGGTCATCACGGGCCCGAAGGATCACGCAGAGGGCTTCCTCGAGGGCGTCGACCTGCTCGCCTCGACCCGCTTGTGCCCCAATGTGCCGGCCCAGCACGCCATCCAGGTGGCACTCGGCGGTTATCAGAGCATCGAGGACCTGGTACGGCCCGGTGGGCGCCTGCTCGAGCAGCGCGACGTCGCGTGGGAGCGCCTCAACGCCATCCCGGGCGTGAGCTGCGTGAAGCCGCGCGGTGCGCTCTACGCCTTCCCGCGTCTGGATCCGGAGGTCTACGACATCCACGACGACGAGAAGCTCGTGCAGGATCTGCTGCTGCAGGAGCGCATCCTCGTCACGCAGGGCACGGGCTTCAACTGGCCGAACCACGACCATCTGCGCATCGTCACGCTGCCGTGGGCACGCGATCTGGCGGTGGCGATCGAGCGGATCGGTAACTTCCTGTCCTCCTACAAACAGTAGGAACAGGGCTTCCGACCCCGGGCTGGCAATCGTTGCCGAACAGTTATGTTGTGCCTTTCGGGACCAAAGTCCCTGTTTGGAGGCACGGTCGACCTACCCGAACGGACAGTTTGTCGGCTTCGTGACCATCGACACATGCCAACCCCTCCCCCAACCCGGGTCGGAACCAGTAATTTGGCTATGGCACTAAGCACTACGCACTGTGCCGGGCTCCCTGATCGATCGCCATCCCCCCTGTGCGAGATCAGGTGACGGTGGCGGGGACACCCCCCCTGCTCCCCGCCACCACCAGCCCCAACCATCTCGCCTCTTGGCTAGCCTGTCCGGGTGAATCACGGACACGGCCATTTCGGCCACGGACACGGCCACGGGCAGGACGAAAGTCCCATCCCACTCGGACCCATCGCCGCGAAGATCGTGGTCGGCCTGCTGGCTGCGATCGGTCTCCTGGTGCTCTTCGGCACCGCCCTGTTATGGCCGAGCAGCCGTGCCGTGGACATCCCCGCCCCCTTTCAGACGAGTAGCGGCGGCGCGGTCGTCACCGAAGCCGGAACGGTCGTCGAGCAGAACACCGGCCCGTGCGGCAGCGCGTCCTTCGGGCGCGTCTTCACCGGTGAGCCGTCCCCTCCCTCGAGCAACGCCTTCGACTGCGAACGCAGCATCGTCGCCATCGAATCCGGTCCCGACGACGGTGCCCGGACCCTCCTCGAGGTGATCCCCGGCCCGGGTCAGCCCGATCTACAGACCGGCGACGAGATCCGTCTCGTCCGCCAGACCGATCCGGCGGGCGCCACCCAGTACTCCTTCTACGACTACGCCCGCGGCTTCCCGCTCGCGCTGGTGGTCGCGGTGTTCGCTGTCGTGGTGGTCGCGATCGCCCGCTGGCGCGGTCTGCGGGCCCTGATCGGCCTGGTGGTCGCGTTCGGTGTGCTGGTGGTGTTCATGCTCCCGGCGCTCCTGGACGGCAAACCCGCCGTGCCGGTCGCACTGATCGGCGGTGCACTGATCCTCTACGCGGTGCTGTATCTGGCGCACGGTGTGAATCTGAGGACCAGTTCGGCGCTGCTCGGCACGCTCGCCTCGATGGTCGTCGCGGCCCTACTGTCCTACGTCGCGATCCGCATGACACATCTGACCGGTCTGTCGGAGGAACAGAACACCGACGTGCAGCTGTACATCGGGCACGTGTCGATCTCGGGCCTACTGCTGGCGGGATTCATCATCGGCTCGCTCGGTGTGCTCAACGACGTCACCATCACGCAGGCGGCGTCGGCCTTCGAACTCGCCGGGCTCGATCCCGAGTCGTCACGTCGTGAGATCTT
Organism: Rhodococcus sp. 2G; assembly: GCF_001886355.1. NCBI lineage: Bacteria > Bacillati > Actinomycetota > Actinomycetes > Mycobacteriales > Nocardiaceae > Rhodococcus > Rhodococcus sp. 2G. Next base: position 3,483,292 of record NZ_CP018063.1, read on the forward strand.
CTCGGCGGCGATGCGCGTGGGCCGCGACCACATCGCCAGCACCGTCTACACGCTCGTCCTCGCCTACGCGGGCGGCGCGCTGCCTCTCCTGCTGCTGTTCTCGGTGGCCGGGCGGTCGATCACCGATGTGATCACGAGCGACGCCGTGGCGATCGAGCTGGTCCGCGCATGCGTCGGCGGCATCGCGCTCACGTTGTCGGTGCCGCTCACCACGGCGATCGCCGCCGTGCTCGCGCGTACCGACGCCCCCGGACAGCAGACGGGTGGCCGGCACGCGCGACGCGCGTGAGCGGGTGACTCAGGGAAGCCGGATCTGCGGCAGCGGCGGCAGCTCGATCGTCGGCAGCGGCGGCAGCGTCGGGACCGGCACTCCCAGCCCCGGGATGGTCGGAGCCGGAGCGGGCGGAGGTTCGGGGGCCGGCGGAACCGGGCGCGGTGAATGGGTGGTCGGAGCCGGCTCCTGCTCGACCGTGGTGGTCGTGGTGACCTGCGTGGGCGCTACCGCCGGCGCGGGGTTCTGCCGCGGCGCGTTGGTGGTCGTCGGGATGTACGACTGGGTGGGGCTCGTCTCGTCGGTCGACGAACTCGTGAAGCCGGTGCTCAGCGCCACGCCGATGACCGCGACGACCGCGAGAGCCGTGCCCGCGATCCCGGCGCCGGAGATCTGCCTGCCGCTGACCGACGGACCGCGACCGGCCAGCGACGACCACCACGGCTTCTTCGCGTCGGCGGACTCCGCACCGCTGGCGGCAGCCGTGGGCGCAGCGGCCGCGGCGGCGACGACCGGGATCTGCTCGGTGTCGGCGCTCGTCGACGGGGGCTGACCCGGCACGATGCGCGTGAGGGTGCTCACCGGTTGCGAGGTGGCCGGTTGCGCGGCGGCCAGGGCCCCGCCCTTGGCGAGGACGAGTTCGGGCTCGTGCGGCACCACCAGGGGCAGGCCGAGCCAGGAGCGCAGCACCTCCTGCACGAGCGGGATGTGCGCGCCGCCGCCGAGCAGGACCACGGCCTCGGGGTTGCGACCGGCACGGGAGATCACCTGGTGCACGAATTGCGCCGACGACTCGACGCACTGCGCGATGAGCGGATCGAAGGTCTCGCGCGACATGAGCACGACCCCTGCCGCGCCCGGCACGGCCACGGTCTCGCTCTGCGAGAGCTTCTCCTTGGCCTCGCGGCACTGGGCCGACAATTCGTCGTCGGTGGCGGGGTCGTCGGGGCGCCACACACCGTTGGTGTCGAGCTGGTGGTCGCGGATCACGTTGTCGAAGACGCGGCCGCCGATGCTGTCGGTGCGTTCGGCGAGCACCTCGCGGGAGACGAGGTCGACGACGGTGACGGTGAGCCCGGCGTCGCCGAGGTCGTAGAAGACGGCGGTGTTGCTGCCGAGCTCGCCGGTGGCCTGTAGATAGGTGACGGCGGCTTCGGGTTCGGAGACGAGCAGGTAACGGTCGATGTGCTCGACGGCCATTGCCGCGCGCAGGCGCTCGCCCTGGGCCTGGTCGCGATAGACCAGTCCCACCCGCTCGATCGGATCGCCCGCCACACCGGTCTGGAAGAGCACCCCGAGGGTGCCTGCCGCCAGCCGCGCCGGATCGTCCTTACCGGTTTCGACCACCTGGAACTGGAACCCCGCCGTCGGGGTCGTTCGATCCACCGGCCGCACCACCCGAACGGCGCTCTCCCCCACGGTCACACCGAGAATAGAACTCATCAGCCGCCTTCGACGTTGGATGCGCCAGCCGCGTCAGCTTCCCCCGGCGCCCGAAATCACCGACGATGGTACAGAACGTTACCGGCGGGTCACGAGGGCCGTTCGTATGAGGTACGCCGGGACCGAGCACCCCGGAGATGGCTCCTGAGCGCCTGGGTAGCGTCTCCCATAGGATCGCCGAATGCGGATTCTCTATGTGTGTACCGGAAACATCTGCCGATCACCCACCGCAGAGAGGTTGACCACCGCATACGCGGCCGAGGCCGGTCGCGAGGACCTTTCGGCGCACAGCGCCGGCACCCGGGCGATGGTCGGTTACGGCATGGAACCCACCGCGGCACTCGTGTTGCAGCAGCTCGGAGGCGATCCGGACGGATTCGCTGCGCGTCGGATCACCCCGCCGATCGCGGAGGACTCCGACATGATCATCACGATGAGCGAGCGGCACCGCGCCAAGGTCATCCAGCTCGCACCGCGCAGGATGCGGGTGACGTTCACGCTGCGCGAGGCCGCCCGGCTGCAGAACGCCACCGGTGCGCGGACCATCGCAGAACTGACGACGGCCCGGGCGCAGATGTCTGCACCCGGGCCGGAGGACATCGTCGACCCGATCGGCCGTGACGAGGAGACGTTCGTCACGGTCGGATCCGAGATCGCCGATCTGTTGCTACCTCTCCTCGCCGCTCTCCGAGCCTGAGTCGTTCACCGGGCGTCGCGGTGCGTGCACCACGGGTCGCGACAGCGGCTCGGCGGCGGAGTACGCCTGCGGCGCCTGGTAGGGCTCGCTGCCGTATCGCTCCGATGCCGGCTGCGGCGCCGGCGGGAACTGCTCCGCAGCGCGGTAGTGGTAGGCGTCGTTGCTCGGCGCCGGGTGGGCCTGCGTGGCCGGCGGCTCGACATGATGCTGACCGTTCTGCGGCCGGGCCGGTCCCTCGACGGGTGCCGACGCGGTCGTCTGAGCCTGCGCAGCCGGCTGGGCGGCCGGTGCGGTCGGTGCCGGCGCTCCGACACGCTGCGTCGCCGGCGTGCTCGTCTGGGCGGCTGCCGGAGCAGCACCGTCCTTGTCGGAGCTGTAGTAGTAGCGGTATTCGTAGGCGGTGCCGCGTCCCTTGGTCGGGGTCAGCGCCAGGATCGTGCCCAGCACGGGCGCGTTGACCGCCCGCAGGTTGCCGACGGCCCGCGCGAACTGCTCGCGGGTGGTCTTGCCGTAACGCGCGATGAGCAGCGCACCGTCGGCGATGTTCGTGAGGATCGCCGCGTCGGTGACGGGCAGCAGCGGCGGCGCGTCGATGATGACGTAGTCGAAGCGCGACCGCAGGTCCTCGACGACCTCCCGCGCATGCGCGGAACCGAGCAGCTCGGACGGGTTGGGCGGCAGACCGCCGGCCGCGAGCACCCACATGCCGTCGAAGCGCGTCGGCTGGAGCACGTCTTCGAGAGCAGCCGTGTGTGCGAGCACGTTCGACAGGCCGGCGTCACCGAGCGAGCCGAGGTACTTGGTCACACGCGGACGGCGTAGGTCGGCTTCGACGAGCACGACGGAGTGACCGGCCTCGGCGAGCACCAGGGCCAGGTTGACGGCCGTGGTGGTCTTGCCCTCGCCGGGCAGGGAACTGGTGATAACGATCGCGCGCGGCGGGTTGTCGACCTCGAGGAACTGCAGGTTGGTCCGCATCTCCCGGTAGGCCTCGGCGTCGCCGCTGTTGGCGTCCGCGAACACGATCGCCGGCTCCTCCTGGCGGGCCTTCTCGAGCGGGATCACACCCACCACACCGGTGCCGGCGAGTTCCTCGACGGCGTTGCGGTCCTTGATGGTGTTGTCGAGGCGATCGCGCAGCACCGCGAGGGCGATGCCGAGCAGCACACCGACGGCCAGGCCCAGCGCGACGTTCCGTGTGGTCTTCGGCGTCACCGGCGCCGACGGCGTGGCCGCGTACTGCTCGACCACCACGCGGGCGGTCGGCGGGCCGCCGTCCTCGGGGGTCTCCAGTTCGCGGGCCATGACGACGAACTCGTCCGACAGTGCGTTGGCGAGGTCGCGGGCACGCTCGGGCGACTCGTCGGTGACGGCGGTGTCGATGAGCACCGTGTCTGGGGTCGACGAGGCGGTCACCTTGCCGGCGAGATCGACGGCCGACATCTCGCCGAGACCGAGCTTCTCGAGGGTGCGCTGCGCGAGGGTGGTGCCCTCGAGCAGTTCGGTGTAGGAGGTGACTCGCTGCTGCGAGAACAGGTTGCCCTGATAGATCTCCTGCACCGATGCGCCCGACGAGGTCGACACGAACAGGCGTGTCTTGGCTTCGTACTGCGGCGTGGTCAGCAGGGAGGCGCCGAGGGCGGCAAGAACCGCCACCACCGTCGTGACGGCGACGATCTTCCACCTCGCCTGCAGAATTCGCAGGTAATCATGTACTTCCATCAGGGCGTCTCCCTCGTTGCGGTAACACTGCGTGCGCACCCGGCGGGCGCGGTGTTGGGGTCGTCGTGGCGCTCGAGCACGCTGTCGAGCACCGGGCCGATCGCACGCACCGCGTCCGGATCGGCCAGTTCCGAGTGCGTGAACGGCACCGGATGTTCGACGACGAGACCGCGCACATATCGCTGCCAGGTGGCGGCGATATCTGGGTGCCGGTCGAGATCGGGTTCGGCGACCACCAGGTCGATGTCGCCGTCGTATTCGCTGAGGGTGTGTCGGCGCACCGCGTCTTCGACGGCCTGCGCGGCGGCGTCGGTGCGGCGCCGGACCTCGGCGACGAGTTCTTCGGGCAGCCCGGCGATGTCGGGTACGTTCTCTGCCGTCGGGTGGGGCTCGGCAGGCACAGTCTCGGGCGTGAGCGTGTCGAGCAGCACTACCGCACCGACCTGCTCTCCGTGCTCGCGGAGTTGCACGGCCATCTCGTGTGCGATGGTGCCGCCCACCGACCAGCCCAGCAGGTGGTAGGGACCATCGGCCCTCACCTTACGGATTTCGGCCACATACCGCGCGGCGAGTTCGCCGATGCTGTCCGGAATGTCGTCGAAGCCCGTTGCTTGGACACCGTAGAGGGTACGGCCGTCGAGATGCTGCGCGAAACCGGCGTACATCCATGCGAGTCCGCTGATGGGGTGCACGCAGAACAACGGCGGCTTCTCGTCACCGCGACCGGCGATCTCGACGAGGCTGCCGAGCGGGTCGCGTTCGTCATTACTGCAGCCGTGGTCGATGCGACCGGCGAGAGACGCGAGATCCGGGCTGGTGAACAGCCATTCGACGGGAACGTCGGCGCCGAGCTCGTCGCGCAGTTCACCGGCGGCGGTGACGGCTGCGATGGAACTGCCACCGAGATCGAAGAAGCTTCGGTCGGCGGAGACCTCGTCGATCGGCAGGTCGAGGTGGCGGGCGAACACCGCGGCGACGGTCTGCGCGATACGTCCCTGCGGCGCCACATATGGCTCGTCGACGGCGCTGTCGGGGGCGGGCAGCGCCGCGCGGTCGACCTTGCCGGATGCCATCAGCGGCAGTGCGTCGACGACGGTGATGCTCACCGGCCGCAGGTGACGCGGCAGGTCGGCGACGAGCGCGCGACGCAATGCTGCCGTGTCGGGTGCGGTGCCGGTCTCGGGCTGGATATAGGAGACGAGCACGGTGTCGCCGTCACGTCCGGGATGCGGAACGGTCACGGCCGCCGCGACTCCCGGACGGTTCAGCAGCGCCGCGTCGACCTCGGCGGGTTCGATGCGGATGCCGTGGATCTTCACCTGGTCGTCGATGCGGGCCACGTGATCCAGTACCCCGTTCGGCAGGATCCGAACCAGGTCGCCCGTGCGGTACAGCCGCGACCCGTCGTCGCCGAACGGGTTCGCGACGAATCGCGTTGCGGTGAGGCTAGATTCGTAGCGGTAGCCGCGGGCGGTGCTGTCGCCGGTCACGTAGAGCTCGCCGACGGTGCCGCGCGGCACGGGGTGCAGACGCGAGTCGAGCACGTAGGCGGTGGCTCCCGCGACAGGCGTGCCGATGCTCGGCTTCTCGTCATCGGTGAGCGGCGCGGAATACGAGACGGCGACGGTGAATTCGGTGGGTCCGTAGCCGTTGACGATCCGGTGCCGCGACCAGCGGCCCACCAGCGCACCGGGCAGGGTCTCACCCGCGGCGACGATCGTCGTCGGCTCGAATGCCTCGGGGTCGAGGGTGCCGAGCACGGTGGGCGTGAGGTTGAGGTGCGTGACGCGCTCGTCGACGATCAGCTCCTGCAGGGGTTCCCCGGCGAAGGTGTGGTCGGGGGCGATCACGAGGGCACCGCCGTGCGCGTGGGCGGAGAGCAGTTCGAAGACCGCGGCGTCGAAGGTGTGTGAGGCGACCTGCAGCACGCGCGATTCCGGCCCGAGGTCGAGCAGGGCGGTCTGCACGTCGAGCAGCGCCGCGAGCCCACGGTGGGTGACGTCGACGCCCTTCGGTGTGCCTGTGGTGCCGGACGTGTAGATCGTGTAGGCGAGATCGTCGGATGTGACTGCGGGACGCGGGGGTTCGACGGCGTCGAAGTCGATGCTGCGGTCGGCGGTGAGGTCGAGCCACGTCACGTGGCCGAGTTCGCGGTAGCCGACGGTCAGGCCGATGCGAGCACCGGAGTCGGCGAGGATCGCGGCGCCGCGCGCGTCGGGCTGGGTGAGGTCGACGGACACCCATGCCGCACCGAGTTTCGTGATCGCCCAAACGGCGAGCGGCCAGTACTCGCTGCGCGGCACGGCGATCGAGACGAGGTCTCCGCGTCGCACGCCGTGGGAGGCGAGCACGGAGGCGATCTCGTCGGCGCGGGCGTCGAGTCCGCCGTACGTCCACGCGACGGTGCCGGAGCGCACCGCGATGCGTCCGCGATACTGCTCGACGGCGGTCTCCAGGATTTCAGGCAAGGTGCGCGGTGGGACGGCCGCGGTCGACAACGGTGCAGGCACCGGCACGGCGAGATCACCGACGGCGCGGTTGGGTTCGGCGAGGGCGGCGGCGAGCATCGCGGCGAGGTCGGTGAGCATCGCGTCGCCGGTGGTGTCGTCGAACAGATCCGTCGCATAGACCAGGCGCAGGTCGAGTCCGGCCTCGCGCTCGACGAGTTCGACGACCACGTCGAACTGCGCGGCCGGTTCCCCGGCGTCGGTCTCGGCGATCTGCACATCCGGCAGTTGCGGCAGCACCTCGCCGGCCTCGACACGGTGCGTGAGCAGCACCTGGAAGAGCGGGCTGTACGACGGGTCGCGGCGCGGCGCGAGACGGGCGACGACCTCGTCGAACGGCACGTCGGCGTGCGCGAGCGCACCGAGATCGGTGGCCCGCACGTCGCGTAGCAGGTCGGTGAACGGCCGCGAGGAATCGACGGCGGTGCGCAGCACGACGGTGCCGACGAACATGCCGACGAGCCGGTCGAGGCGCGCATCCGTGCGACCCGCGATCGCCGTGCCGACGGCGATGTCGGTGCGTCCGCTGCGACGCGCGAGCATCGCGGCGAGCACCGCGTGGACGAGCATGAACACGGTGACGTCGTGGCTGCGCGCGACGTCACGGAGGCGACGGTGGGTCTCGGCGTCGAGGGTCGAGACGATCTGAGCGCCGCGGTGGGTCGGCTGCGCGGGACGCGGCCGGTCGGCGGGCAGCGGAAGCGGGCTGTCGGGCAGGCCGGCGAGTGTGGTTGTCCAATAGTCGAGTTGGCGCGCGGCGACCGAACTCGGGTCGGTGGCGTCGCCGAGCAGTTCGTGCTGCCAGCGCGCGTAGTCGCCGTAGGTGACGGGCAGCGACTCGAAGACCGGCGCTTCTCCCCCGCGACGCGCGTCGTAGGCGACGGCGAGATCGGTGAGCAGCGGACCGACGGACGCGCCGTCGAACGCGATGTGGTGCACGGCGGCGGCGAGTACCCAGCGGCCGGGTTCGACGTCGAACAACCGGATCCGCATCGGGGCCTGCGTCGTGATGTCGAAGGGCGTGGTGATCGTGGCGGTCACGGCCGCGGCGACGTCCTCCGGCGCGGAGTGTTCGAGCACCGGCGGGTCGACGGGTACCTGCACGTCGTCGGTGAAGGCGGTGTGCAGCACGCGGTGGCGGTCGACGACATCGCTCACCGCGGCGGTGAGAGCGTCGACGTCGAGGTCGCCGCTCAGCGTGAGCACGACCGGCACGAGATAGCCGGCGGTGCCGGTCTCGGCCCGCGCGACGATGCCGAGGCGACGTTGTGCGGGCGCGATCGGTGCCGGGGTGTCGTCGTCGTAGTGCCGCAGCGCGACACGCTGGTCGTCGCCGGATTCGATGCGGGCAGCGAGCGCGGCGAGGGTGGCGGCGGCGAGCACCTCCCGCACGGGCACGTCGGTGCCGAACGCCTCGCTGAGCCGCGCGGCGAACACGACGGCCGACAGCGAATCGCCGCCGGCGGTGAAGAACCCCCGGTGCGCGGCCGGGCGAGCACCGAGCACGTCCTCGGCGACGGTCACGACGAGATCCTCGGCATCGGTGAGCGGCCGGTCGAGGGCGGCGTCGTCGTCGAGTGCGGCGGCGTCGTGCAGTTCGAGGGCGGCGACGTCGAGTTTGCCGTTGGGCGTGAGGGGCAGCTGGTCGAGCACGTGCACGCGGGTGGGCATGCGGTGCGGCGGCACGACGAGCGCGACGCGCGCGGTGATGTCGTCGGCCGACAGGTCCGGTCCGGCCGCGAACGCGACGAGCGTGCCGCTCACCGCGACCACCGCTGCCTGCCGGATACCGGGCTGGGCGAGCAGCGTGGCTTCGAGTTCGCCGGGTTCGATGCGCACGCCGCGCACCTTGAGCTGGCGATCGGTGCGGCCGAGATAGCCGAGGGTGTCGTCGACGCGGCGGTGGACGCGGTCGCCCGTGCGGTACATGCGGGCACCACCGGGAGCGGCCACGAAGCGTTCGGCGGTGCGGGCGGGGTCGTCGAGATATCCGGCGGCGAGGCCTTCACCGGCGAGGTACAGCTCGCCGACGCCTCCGGCGGGCACGGGACGCAGGCGCGCGTCGAGCACGTGGGCGACGGTGCCGGGCACGGGACGCCCGATGCTCGGGCGGGTGCCGGGTTCGATGTCGACGAGGGTCGCGACGATCGTGGCCTCGGTCGGTCCGTAGGCGTCGAGCATCACGCGGCCGTCGGCCCAGCGCGCGGCGAGCGACGGCGACAGCGATTCGCCTCCGGAGGCGACGACCTTCAGGTCGGGCAGTCCCTCGGGGTCGAGGGTGCCGAGCACCGTGGGGGTCGACAGGTAATGGGTGATGCGCTGTTCGGCGAGGTAGCGGTGCAGGTCCTGCCCGGCGTAGACGTCCGGGGGTGCGACGACGAGCGTCGCGCCGGTGGTGTGGGCGAGCAGCAGTTCGAGCAGCGCGGCGTCGAACTCGGGTGAATAGCCGTGCAGCACGCGGTCTCCGGGCTCGACCCGGTAGCGCTCTGCCGCTTCGGCGGCGAGCGGGGCGAGTCCGCGGTGCGTCACCGCGACCCGCTTCGGGGTGCCGGTGGACCCGGAGGTGGACACGACGTAGGCGGTGCCGGGCAGGCACGTCTCCCCTGCCTGCCGCGAATGTGTGAAGGCCGCACCGGTCTTGGTGATGGCCCACAGGGTGCGGATGTAGTCGACGCTGCGCGGTGCGTCGATGCGCGCGATCTTCCCGTCCCGCGCACCCTCGGCACGCAACTCGTCGGCGAGGGCGTCGGACTGCTCGTCGAGTTCGCGGTAGGTGAGCGATTCGCCGTCGCCGCGCAGGGCTTCCCGGTCGGGATGGGCGGCGGCGGTGGCGCGCAGCATCTCGGCGAGGGTGCGTGCCGGGGCCGGTTCGCCGCCGTCGAGGGCGGCGGCCGGGACATCGACGGCCACTTCACCGATGGTCCTGTCGGGTGCGCTCGCCAGGCTGCCGAGCAGCGCGACGAACCGGGTGACGAGCAGTTCGGCGGTGCGGCCGGCGAAGCGGGAGGCGTCGAACACGAGCGTGCCGGTGTAACCGTCGGGACGTGGGGCCAGCGTGAACTGCAGATCGAACTTCGTTGTGTCGTCGAGGACTTCGCGGGCCTCGACGGTGAGCTCTCCCAGGCTGATCGGGTCGAAGCCGAAGTCCTGCAGCGCCAGCGCGACCTGCGGTGCGCCGCTCTGCCGCTCCGACAGCAACTGCTCGTAGGGCACGGCGACGTGGTCGAAGGCGGCGACATCGAAATCGCGGACCTGGCCGAGCAGCCCAGCGAAGGACATGTCCGGAGCCACGCGGGCGCGCAGCACGAGGGTGTCGAGGAACGGTCCGACGAGCTCTTCGAGCTGCGCCCAGCGACGTCCGCCCACAACAGCGGCGACGGCGATGTCGTCGCTGCCGCCGAGTCGCGCGAGCAGCACCGACAGCGCGGCGTGCAGCACCATGAACTCGGTGGCGCCGTGTGCGCGGGCGAGGTCGGCGAGCGCGTCGCGTACCTCGGCGGGCACGGTGAAGTCGACGCTGCGCGCACCGGTGTCGATTCCGGTGGCGTCGGCGGGCAGTTCGGTGACGGTGAGTCCGTCGAGGGCGCGTCGCCAGTGCTCCAGATCGCGCTCGGGGATGCCACGTTCGGCTTCCCACAGGGCGTAATCGGCGTACTGCAGCGGCAGCGGTTCCCACTGCGGTGTCGCACCGTTCACGCGGGCGAGATACGCGATGGTGAGGTCGCGCAGCAACGGCCGCAGCGACGTGCCGTCGGCGATCGAATGGTCGACGTCGAGGTGCAGCACGTGCTGGTCGGGGCCGGTGCGTTCGAGTCGCACGCGCCACCGGTCGCTGCGCGGCGCCTCGTGGACCTGCTGGTACACGCCGTCGCCGTCGACGATGTAGTCGGTGCGCAGGATCTCGTGGCGCAGCGCGACGTCGCCGAGCGCGGCCTGCAGGGCACCGAGGTCGAGCGGTCCGCTCAGGTTGACCACGCTGCGCAGCCGGTAGGCATCGGGGGCAAGCGAACTCAATCCCCACAGACGACGCTGGGCGCGGCTGAGCGGAATCCGTTCCGGTCGCGGCGACACCGCGACGGGTCCGGCGTCGGTGTCGAAACCACCGGCGTCGAGGGCGGCGGCAAGCGCGTCGACGGTGGGGTTCGCGAAGACTGTACGCAGCGGCACGTCGGTGCCGGTCTCGTCGCGCAGGCGGCCGACGAGGACGGTGGCGAGCAGCGAGTTGCCGCCGACGGCGAAGAAGTCGTCGGTGCGTCCCACGGCGGTGCCGTCGCCGAGGACGTCGCCGATGATGCGGGCGACGAGCGCTTCGGTCTCGGTGCGCGGTTCGCTGCCTTCGCCGGCGGCAGGTTCGGGCAGGGCGGCGGCGTCGACCTTGCCGTGGGAGGTGAGCGGGATCGCGGCCAGCGGCACGATCGCGGTGGGCACGAGGTGCGCGGGCAGGAGGGTGCGCAGCTGGGCTCGCAGGTCGGAGTCGTCGAGGTTCTCACCGGTGACGTAGGAGATGAGGCGGCCGCTGCGCACGAGGGTCACGGCTCGGTCGACACCGTCGAGAGCGGTGAGCGCGGTGTCGATCTCGCCGGGTTCGATGCGCACGCCGCGCAGCTTGATCTGGTTGTCGCTGCGGCCGACGAATTCGAGGGCACCGGCGCGGGTCCAGCGCACGAGGTCGCCGGTGCGGTAGCGGCGGCCGTCGGGTCCGGCGACGAACCGCGCCGCGGTGCGCGCGGCGGCGTCGCGGTAGCCCGAGGCGAGTCGCGGTCCCGAGACGTACAGTTCGCCGACCACGCCGGCGGGCACGGGACGCAGCCGCTCGTCGAGAACCTCGACGGTGACGCCGCGGACGGGGGTGCCGATGACGATGTCGTCGCCGGGTCGCAGCGGCTGCGAGTTGGTGACGAACATCGTGGCCTCGGCCGGGCCGTAGCTGTTGACGAGGGTGCGCCCGTCTCCCCAGCGGTCGACGATCTCGCGAGTGAGCCGGTCGCCGCCGAGCACGAGCGTGCGCAGGGCCGGCAGGTCGCGCACCGGCACGGTCGCGAGCGTCGACGGCGTCATCACCGCGTGGGTGATCTCGGCACTGTCGAGCAGGTCGCCGAGGGCAGCGCCGCCGTAGCTGTCGGCGTCGGCCACCACGAGCGTCGCGCCGGAGATGCCGGCGGTGAGCATCTCGAGCATCGCGGCGTCGAACGACGGTGCCGCGACGTGCAGTACGCGATCGCCCGGGAAGGCGGCGAGATATTCGCCGATGTCCTCGGCGAACGCGCTCGCGGCGCGCTGGGTGACGGTGACGGCCTTGGGGTGTCCGGTGGTGCCGGAGGTGAAGACGAAGTAGGCGGGGGCGCCGGGTGCGGGATCGACGACGTCGGCGAGCGGTTCCTCGTCGTCGGAGGTCACCTCGAGCCACCGCACGGTTGCCGGAAGTGCCGGCGCTTCACCGACACCCACGTGCACGTCGGTGAGCATCTCGGCCAGGCGCGCGGTGGGGGCGGTGGGATCGACGAGCATCGGTGCGGCACCGGCGCCGATGATGCCCCAGACCGCGAGCACGGATTCGAGCGAACGCGGGTAGGCGCACGCGACCGGATCGCCCGGGCGCACCCCGGCGAGCTGCAGGCGCGCGGCGAGAGCGTCGGCGTAGTACAGCAGTTCGGGATACGACAGTTCGCGGTCGCCGTCGACGATCGCGAGTTCCTCGCCACCAGCAGCCGCACCCTGCGCGAGCCACTGACGCAGCGACCGGGGTGCGCCCGGCACAGCGCCGACGGTGGGCAGGTCGGCGTCGCCGTGCAGGGCGATCTCCCCGACCCGCACATTCGGATCCGCGACGGCCGCGCTCAGGATCGTGCGCAGGCGTTCGGCGTAGGCGGCGACGGTGTCGGCGTCGTACAGATCTGTGCTGTAGAAGAATTCGAGGTCGATGCCGTCCTGCTGTTCTGTGACGGTGACCTGCACGTCGACGTTGACCGTTTCGGTGTCGACAGGCGCGGCGGTGACGTTCAGATCGGGCAGCGCGAAGGTGGAGGCGACGGGTCGTGCCTGCGACAGCGCCACCTGGAACAGCGGGTGCCGCGCTTCGCTGCGGGCGGGCTGCAGCTTCTCGACGAGCGTCTCGAACGGTGCGTCCGGGTTGCTGTAGGCGGCGAGGTCGCGGCGGTGCACCTGGGCGAGCAGGTCGGTGAAGGTGGCGTCGGGGTCGACGTCGGTGCGCAGCACGAGGGTGCCGGCGAACATGCCGACGACGTCGTCGAGCTGCGGGTCGCCGCAACCGGAGACGGCGGTGCCGATGGGAATGTCGCGACCGGCACCGTGCCGCGCGAGCAACGCCGCGAGCGCGGCGTGCAGCACCATGAACACCGTCGCGCGACCCTCACGTGCCAGCGTGTGCAGTCCGCGGACGAGGTCGACGTCGAGCGAGATCGTGTGGGCGGCACCGTGTCCGGTGGGCTGTGCGGGGCGCGGCCTGTCGCCGGGCAGGGTCACCTCGTCGGGCAGGTCGGCGAGTTCGCCCAGCCAGTACGGGATCTGCTCGTCGGCGACGCTGCGCTGCCACCGCGCGTAGTCGGTGTACTGGACGGGCAGTTCCGGCAGCTCGGGGGTCACGCCGGTGAGGCGGGCGCCGTAGGCGACGGCGATGTCGCGCAGCAGCGGCGTCAGCGACCAGCCGTCGGCTGCGATGTGGTGCAGGACGACGAGCAGCACGTGCCGATCCGGTGCCGTCCGGTACAGGCGCATGCGGGCCGGGGGTTCGACGGTGAGGTCGAATCCGGTGGTGGCGTAGTCGCGGACGAACTCGTCGAGGGCGTCCTCCGGCACGGCCACCGGGTCGAGGTCGGGGCGCGCGACGGGCAGCACGGTGTACTCGTCGGCGGCCGGGTAGACGGTGCGCAGTGTGCGGTGCCGTTCGAGCACGTCGGTCACGGCGGCGGCGAGCGCGTCGAGGTCGAGGTTCCCGTCGAGCCGCACCGCGAAGGGCAGGTTGTAGCTCGGGGAGGCCGGGTCGAAGCGGTTGATGAACCACAGGCGCTGCTGCGCCGCCGACAACGGGGCGGGTGCGTCGGGGTCGGCGACGAGACGCGCACGGCGAGAGGGCTTATCGCTTCCACTGGTTATGTGTGAAGTTAGGGCTGTAATGGTCCGGTTCTCGAAGATGTCTCTCACGGTGACGTCGGCGTCGAGCACGTCCGAGAGGCGACCGGCGAGGCGCGTGGCGAGCAGTGAGTTGCCGCCGAGGTGGAAGAAGTCGTCGCCGGCTCCGAGGGTGCCGGGGGCGATGCCGAGCAGTTCGGCGCACACGTCCGCGACGATTTCCTCGACCGGTCCGTGCGGTGCCGCTCCCCCATCGGCGGTGACGTCGGGGGTGGGCAGCGCGGCGCGGTCGAGTTTGCCGTTGGCGGTGAGCGGTAGTGCGTCGAGGACCACGGCGGCCGACGGGACGAGGTAGTCGGGCAGGCTGCGTCGCAGGTCGCGCAGGGCGTCGATGGCGTCGCCGCCGACGAGATAGGCGACGAGGCGGTCGTCGCGCAGCAGCACGACGGCCTGGCGCACGCCCTTGCTGCGCAGCAGGGCGGCTTCGATCTCTCCGGGTTCGATGCGGTAGCCGCGCAGTTCGATCTGCTGGTCGGCGCGACCGAGATAGTGCAGGGCACCGCTGGTGTCGCGGCGGCCGAGGTCGCCGGTGCGGTAGCGGCGGGCGCCACCGGGGGCGGCGACGAAGCGGGTCGCGGTCTGGCCGGGGCGTCCGCGGTAGCCGCGCGCGAGTTGGTCTCCGCGCACGTACAGTTCGCCGATCGCTCCGGGCAGTGCGGGTCGCAGCGACGAGTCGAGCACGTCCACGGCGAGACCGGGCAGCGGCGCTCCGATGCCGGTCGCGGTGGCGTCGCCGAAGGTGACGTGCACGGTGGTTTCGGTGATGCCGAACATGTTGACCGCCCGCACATGCGGATGACGCTCGGCCCACGGGCGCACCCGCGCGGGGTCGAGGGCTTCGCCGCCGAAGATCAGCAGCCGCAGGTCTTCGAGCGGCGCGTGATCGGTGGCGGCGAGCTGGTAGAAGGCCGTGGGGGTCTGGTTGAGCACCGTCACCCGGTTGCTCGTGAGCACGTCCACGAAGGCGGCCGGGTCGCGCACGGTGAGGTGGTCGATCACCACCACAGAAGCGCCGGTGGCGAGCGGTGCCCACATCTCCCAGACGGAGAAGTCGAAGGCCGGCGAGTGGAACATCGTCCACACGTCGTCGGCGCGCAGTCCGAATTCGTCGACGGTCGCGGCGAGCAGCGACAGCACGTTGCGGTGCGTGACCTGCACGCCCTTGGGGGTTCCGGTGGAGCCGGAGGTGTAGACGATGTAGGCGCCGAGATCCGCGACGAGCGGGAAGTCGAACAGGGCGCCGTCGTCGAGGCGGCCGGCCACCTCCGGGTCGTCGAGTCGCAGCGTCGGCACGCGAACGTCGGTGAAGTCACTGTCGGTGACGACCAGCGAGGGCTGCGCGTCGTCGAACAGGGCCTGCAGGCGCGTCGCGGGATGCGTGACGTCGACGGGCAGGTAGATGCCGCCGGCGCGGGAGACGGCGAGGATCGCGACGACGAGGTCGGGGGTGCGCGGCAGTGCGACGGCGACGACGTCCTCGGCGGTGACGCCGCGTTCGCGGAGGAGTTTGGCGAGCGCGCCCGAGCGCGACCACAGCGCGCCGTAGCTGAGGGAGTACCCGTCCCCCACCACGGCGACGGCCGCCGGATCGTCGGCCACGCGTTGCGCGACCAGCTCGGGCAGCGACTCTGCCGAAAGTTGTTGGGCGACGCCGACGGGGGTGAGGTCGGCGTCGCCCAACTCGATACCGCCGACCGACACAGCCGGGTCGGCGGTAACGGCATCGAGGATACGCACGAACCACGACTGCCACTGCACAATCGTGTGCGAATCCAAGAGTTCGTCCGCGTACGTGAGGACCGTTTCCAAACCGGCGGGTACACCGGTCTCGGAACGGCGTTCGCGGACGGTCAGTTCGAGGTCGACGCGGGCCGTGCCCACGGGGATTTCGCGGATCGTCGTGGAGCTGCCGGGCAGCGTGAACTCGTCGAGCGAGAACGACTCGTACGCCAGGATGACCTGGAACAACGGGTGGTGCGCGTCGGTGCCGGCCCCCACCGCGTCGACGATGCGATCGAACGGCACGTCGGCGTGGGCGAAGGCGTCGAGGTCGGCGCGGCGGGTGTCGGCGAGCAGGTCGGCGAAGGTGCGGCGCGGATGCACCCGCAACCGCAGCGGCACGGTGCCGACGAACATGCCCACCACGTCGTCGACCGCGGCGTCGCTGCGTCCGGAGACGGGCGTGCCGATGGTGACGTCGTCGGTGGCGGCGAGCGCCGACAGCAAGATCGCAAAGGCCGCGTGCATCACCATGAACGGCGTGACGTCGTGGGCGCGGGCGAGCTTGTCGATCGCGGCGTGCAGTTCGGCGGGGATCGTGAAACTCGCGCGACCCGCGGTACCGGTCGTCGCCGCGCTGCGGGGACGGTCGGTGGGCAACGCGAGCAACGGCGACGCGTCATCGAGGGTCTGCTGCCAGAAGGCGAGCTGCCGGGCCGCGAGACTGTCGGGATCGGTCTCGTCGCCGAGCACGGCCCGGTGCCAGCGCGCGTAGTCGCGGTAGGTGACCGACGGTGCCGGCAGCTCCGGAGTCTCCCCGTCGCGGTGGGCACGGTAAGCGGCGACGGCGTCGCGGCCGAGCGGCAGCAGCGACAAGCCGTCGGCGGCGATGTGGTCGATCACCACGGCGAGCACGTAGCCGGAGTTTGTCCGATACAGCCGGGTGCGGATCGGCGGGTCGACGGTGAGATCGAAACGCGCGCGAGCGAAGTCGGTCAGCTCCGCATCGAGGTCAGTGCCGGCGTCGACGGGCTCGAGGTCGAGCGTCACCGACGGCAGCACGTGCTGACGCGGGCCGGACGGGCTGTCGGGGAAGACCGTGCGCAGCGAGTCGTGGCGGGCGACCACGGTGGCGGCGGCCGCACGCACGGCGTCGAGGTCGGTGTCGGCGTCGAGATCGAGCGCGAAGGCGATGTGGTCGCCGCCGTCGATACCGTCGGCCACGTCGAACCGGTTGAGCAGCCACATGCGCTGCTGCGCCGGTGCGAGCGGCGCGTCGCTGTCGTCGTCGATGTGTACGAGCGGCAGGTGCTCGCCGGTGGGTTCCTCGGCGAGCAGGTTTGCGAGTTCGGCGACGGTGGGGTGCTCGAAGATGTCGCGCACACCCATCCGGCGACCCGCGACTCCCCGCAGACGCGCGGCGAGCTGGGTTGCGAGCAGCGAGTTGCCGCCGACGGCGAAGAAGTCGTCGGATCCGGCGGCGTTCGGCAGGTCGAGCAGGTCGGCGACGACACCGGCGACGAGTTCTTCGCTGGCGCTGCGGTATCCGTCGGTGCGGGTCGCGGCGACCTCCGGCTCGGGCAGCGCGGCGCGGTCGATCTTGCCGGTGCTCGTGAGCGGGAACGCATCGAGCGCGGTGACGGTCGCGGGCACCAAGTGCCGGGGCAGACGCTCGGCGGCCCATTCGCGGATCTCGTGCGGGTCGAGGCGGCCGTTGCGGCTGTGCACGTAGGTGGCGAGGGTGTCGCCGCGCACCACGGTCACGGCGGTGCCGATACCCGGGTGGGTCTGCAGGGTCGCGTCGATCTCGCCGAGTTCGATGCGGAATCCGCGGATCTTGACCTGGTGGTCGCTGCGGCCGACGAATTCGAGGGCGCGGTCGTCGTCGTGTTCCGTCCAGCGGACGAGATCGCCGGTGCGGTAGAGGCGTCCGGCGCCGAACGGGTTGGCGACGAACCGGTCGGCGGTGAGTGCGGGTGCGTCGAGGTAGCCGCGGGCGACGCCCTGTCCCCCGAGATACAGCTCGCCGGTCACACCTTCGGGCACGGGCCGCAGGCGTTCGCTGAGCACCACCGCGGTGACTCCGACGAGGCCGGTGCCGATGGTGAGCCGGTCGCCGGGTGCGAAGGGTTCGCTCGACGTGGCGAGCACCGTCGTCTCGGTGGGTCCGTAGACGTTGAGCAGGGTGCGGCCGGGTGCCCAGCGTTCGGCGGTCTCGACCGGCCACGCCTCGCCGCCGATCGCGATCGTGCGCAGGGCGTCGAGTCCGGCGGGGTCGAGCTGTGTGGGCACCGAGGGCGTCGAGAACCAATGGGTGATGCCCTCGGTGCGAAGCAGTTCCACGAGTTCGTCGCCACCGAACAGGTCGGCGGGCGCGACCACCAGCGTGCCGCCGGAGGTGAGCGCCAGGACGTATTCGAGCACCGCGCCGTCGAAGGCAGGGGTAGCGAAGTGCAGCACCCGCGCTTCGGTGGCGGTGTCGGAGACGGCGGGCAGGTCGAAGCGTTCGACGAACGACTGTGCGAGCGGGCCGAGTCCCCGATGCGAGACCACCACGCCCTTGGGCCGGCCGGTGGATCCCGAGGTGTAGACGACGTAGGCGGTGTTGTCGACGTGCAGCGGCCGCACTCGATCCGCATCGGTGATCGGGCGGGTGTCGCCCTCGACGGTGAAGGCGATCGGCTCGATCCCGTCGGGCAGCGCGACGTCGCCGTCGACGATCGCGTACCGCGCGCCGGATGCGCCGAGCAGCTGAGCGATGCGGGCGGCGGGTTGGTTGGGGTCGACGGGGACGAAAGCTGCACCGCTCAGGGCGACGGCCGCGGCGGCGAGCACCGACCGCGTCGACCGCGAGAGCACGACGGCCACCCGGTCTTCCGTCCCGATGCCCCGCTCGATCAGCGTCCACGCGAGCGGGCGTGCCGCCGTGCGGATCTCGACGGCCTGTCCCCCGGGTTCGGCGACGCAGGCCGACGACCGGTCGATGATCTCGGCGAAGGTCGCTTCCGGCCCGGGTTCGGCCGGTTCGACGGAGAGGGTGCCGAGGTCGAGATCGCCGACGGGCAGCGACGGATGCTGCGCGACCTGCTCGAGCACTCCGCTCAGGCGGGTCACCCAGCGGGCGATGGTGTCGTCGTCGAACAGTTTCGTGTCGTAGACGAGGCGGCCGGTGAGCGATCCGTCGCGCAGTTCGCGCAGCGAGATCTCGAGGTCGAATCGGGCCTGCGCCGAGGCGATCTCCTGCGGCCGCACGGTGAGGCCGGGCAGTTCGAGGTCGGGCACGTCCACGTTGTCGTAGGCGAGCATCACGTGGAAGGGCGAGAAGCCCAGGGCGTCGACGACGTAGTCGAACGGCACGGTGGCGTGCGCGAAGGCGTCGAGGTCGGTGTCGCGGGCCTGCGCCAGCAGCGACGTGAACGGCTGCGCCGGGTCGACATTGGTCCGCAGCGTGACGGTGCCGACGAACATGCCGACGAGTGCGTCGAGGTCGGGATGATCGCGACCGGCCGTTCCGGTGCCGATGGCGATGTCGTGCCCAGAGGTCCAGGCGGCCAGCCACACGGCGACGGCGGCGTGCACGGCCATGAAGGTGGTGGCGTCGTGCGCGGCGGCGACGGACCGCAGCGCCGCGACCTGGTCGGCGGGCACCGTGAAGTCCACGGCCGCAGCGGGACCGAAGCCGCCGTTGCGGGGGCGGTCGGTGGGCAGCGGCGCCGCGTCGGCGAGACCGTCGAGTGTGCGTGTCCAGTAGTCGATCTCGCGACCGGCCCGGGTGTCGATTGCCGCCGGATCGCCGAGGCGATCGAGATGCCACTGCGCGTAGTGCCGGTAGTGCAGCGGCAGCGGCGTCCACGCAGGCGCTTCCCCGGCCGCGCGGGCGAGGTAGGCGGTGGCGACGTCGGCGGTGAGCGGCACGAACGACGCCCCGTCGAGCGCGATGTGGTGGGCGACGACGGCGAGCACGTGCTTGTCGTCGGCGAGTCGCAGCAGACGGATGCGGAACGGGATCTGCGCGGTGAGATCGAACGGTTCGGCCGCCCACTCGGTGATGAGCGCTTCGACGTCACCGTCGGCGTTTTCCGGCTCGAGAGCGAGGCCGGCCACGGCACGGTCGAGCGGCAGTACGTCCTGCACCGGACCGTCGAGTTCGAGGCGGAACAGTGTGCGGAGGGTTTCGTGCCGGTCGAGGACGTCCACCACCGCGGCCTGCAGCGCAGGCAGGTCGAGGGCGCCGTCGAGGTGCAGCGCGAACGGCAGGTGGTAGGCGGCCGGGTCGCCGTGCGCCCGGGCCAGCAGGAACAGTCGGCGCTGCGCGGGGGCGAGCGGCGACGGCCCGGTGCCGGGGGTGGCGACGGGTCGCGATTCCGATTCGGGTCGCTTCGCCGCGACGGCCGCCAGTCGGGCGACGGTCGGGTGGGCGAACACATCGCGCAGCTGCACGTCGCGACCCAGCGCGGCACCGAGCCGGGCGGCGAGTTGCGCGGCACCGAGCGAGTGGCCGCCGAGCGCGAAGAAGTCGTCGTCAGCTCCGACGTCGTCGATGCCGGTGAGCTCGGCGAATAGCTCGGCGACGATCTTCTCGGTCGGGCCGTTCGGCGGCCGCGATCCGACGGCCACAGCACGCTCCGGTGCAGGCAGTGCGCGCCGGTCGACCTTGCCACCCGGCGTGAGCGGCAGCGCCTCGAGCACGGTGATCGACGACGGACGCAGATAGGTGGGCAGTTCGTCGGCGAGGCGGACGGTGAGGTCGGCGGGGTCGACGTCGCCCACGACGTAGGCGGCGATGTGCTCGCCGTGGACGGTGACGGTCGCGGCCTGCACCTCGTCGAAGGAGACGAGCGCCGCTTCGATCTCACCGAGTTCGATGCGGTAACCGCGGATCTTCACCTGCTGGTCGGCACGGCCGAGGAATTCGAGGTGACCGTCGGGGGTCCAGCGGGCGCGGTCGCCCGTGCGGTACATGCGCCCACCGAACGGCGATGCGACGAAGCGTTCGGCGGTGAAGGCCGGGGCGCCGAGGTAACCGCGCGCGACGCCCGGTCCCCCGAGATACAGCTCGCCGATCACGCCGGCGGGCACGGGATGCAAGCGCGCGTCGAGGACGACAGCGGTCATGCCGTCGATCGGCCGGCCGATCGGAACGCCCGCGCCGGGCTGCAGCGGGTCGCTGAGCGTCGCGAGGATCGTGGTCTCGGTGGGCCCGTAGGCGTTGAGCATGGTGCGGCCGGTGGACCAGCGGTCGGCCACGGCCTGCGGCAGTGCTTCGCCACCGGCGTCGAGAACCTGCAGGTCGGGCAGGCCGTCGTCGGGGGTGACGGCGAGGATCGCCGGTGCGGTGATCGCGTGGGTGACGGATTCGCTGCGCAGCAGGGTTGCCAGCGCCGGTCCGCCGACGGCGTCGGGCGGGCAGATCACCAGGGTGGCACCGGCGTCGAAAGCGAGGAGCAGTTCCTGCAGCGACGCGTCGAAGGACGGCGACGCGAGGTGCAGCACCCGCGACGTCTCGTCGGCCCGGTAGCGATCGCGCAGCGTCGACACGAGCGCCGACACACCGCGGTGACCCACCGCGACGGCCTTCGGGGTGCCGGTGGAACCGGACGTGTGGATGACCCACGCTGTGTTGTCGACGTGCAGCGGCCGCAGGCGATCCTCGGCGGTGAAGGTCTCGCCGGTTCCGTCGGTGGGCGGCGCGATGCGGGTGACGTGCTCGGGCAGCGCCGGGTGGTCGTGGGCGACGGCGATCCGCACGTCGCGCAGCACCTGCTCGAGGCGGCGGGCGGGAAGTTCGGGGTCGAGCGGGGTGTAGGCGGCACCGGTCTTGGCGATGGCCCACAGTGCGACCACCGAATCGATCGAGCGGGGCAGCAGCACCGCGACGCGCTCTTCGGGGCCGGCACCGGCCGCGACCAGCGCATGAGCGAGCGCGTCGGAGCGAGCGTCGAGTTCGCGGTAGGTGATGCTGCCGTTTCCGTCCACGACGGCGACGGTGTCGCTCGCGGCGTGGCGGGTGAGGACGTCGGGCAGCAGTTCCGGCTCGGGCGCGGTGCGTCCACGTGCGGGAGCCAGACCGTCGAGTTCGGCCGGGTCGGCGAGGGCGAGATCGCCCACCGCGACGCCCGCGTTCTGCACGAACTCCTTCAGGAATCCGAGGAAACGGCTGTGCAGCGACGAGAGGTGCTCGTCGCCGTAGAGATTGGGGTTGGCCTCGAAATCGACGCGCATCGTGCGGCCGGCGACGCCCGGGTAGACGTTGACCGACAGGTCGTCGACCGGTCCGGTGGACTGCACGTGGTAATCACCGATCACGTCGCCGAACGCGATCTGCGGATGGAACATCATCAGGTTGACGACGGGACCGAACGCATTGCGGGTCTCGCTGTGCTCGCGGCCCATCTCGCGCAGGTCGGCCAGCATGTCTTCGTAGCGGTAGCGCTGATGACGCAGGGCTCCGGTGAGTTCGACCTGCACGTCGCGGATCAGATCGGTGGCCGGCGCCGCCTGATCGACGCGGACCCGCAGCGGAACGACGTTGGAGATGGCTCCGGCGGAGCGACGCAACGGCGCGGTGGTGCGGGCCGAAACCGGAAGCGTGAGCACCACATCGTCGGTGCCGCATGCGCGGGACAGAAACGCGGCGAAGGCGGCGACGACAATCGGGACGTCGGTCGAATTCGCGTCGTGGGCCAGAGCCGTCACGGCGTCGGCGACCTCGGACAGCAACTCGGCACCGGCATGGCGAGCCGGCACCTTCGGCGGAGCGACGCCATCGACGAGCGAAATCGGTTCGGGCAGGTCGGAAAGCCGCTCGAGCCAGTGGGCACGATCGGCGGTCTGACGTTTCGACCCCGTATATGCAGCCTCGAACTCGACGATCTTTTCGACGGGCATCGAGGTGACGGGCGGTGTCTCCTCCCCCGCAATCCACGCCGAGTAGAGCTCGGCCGAGCGGTTGAGCATGATCATCGCGCCGTGCCCGTCCAGAGCTATGTGGTGGACGTAGCTGGACAGGAAGTACCGGCCGTCGGCGACATGGAGCAGCGCCGTCGCGATCAATCGGTCGCGCAGCGGATCGATGGGCCGCGAGAACCGCTCGCTCATCCACCGGTGGGCCGCAGCTTCGGGGTCGTCGCACGAACGGAAATCCACGTACGGGACGTCGTCGTCGAACTCCACATCGACGACCTGCTCTGGAAGCCCTTCCTTTTCGACGAGGAAAAGGAAGCCGGACTCCACGTCGCGTGCACCCTGCACACATGCCTTACGAACGAGGTCGTGATCGAGCTCGCCTCGAAGTTCTACGTACTGGGCGATCGTGAAGGGCACATCAGGATGGAGTGCTTGCGCGTACCAGAGACCCCGCTGACTAGGGGACAGCGGAAGTAGATGCACCACGCTCCCCTCGCCCTCGCCCGACACAATTCAGGACAGGGGACGTGCAGAATCCTCCCCTATCGTGCGATCGTGGACGGAGCCTCCCAACTCCACTGTCACGATCACCGTGCAGAAGTTTACTTACAGTCACGGTTACCCACCACTTGAACGGTCGGCCAGTTCGGAATCGGGTTATCGTCTCGAGCGGAAACCACGAAGGGGGCACAAGCGGCGTGAACGATGTTACCGGTGAGTCAGTTTCACCCGAACGGCGTAGGCGCAAGGTGCGCAGGCGCCTGTCGGACGAGGAGATCGCAGCTCAGCGCAGCAAGCGCCGGCGCGTGCAGATCGGCTGCGGCGTAGGCGCACTCGTCGTCGTCGGATTCATCGGCTGGCTGGGTTACGAAGGCCTGCAAGCGAAGTCGAACCTGGAGAAGGCACAGGACTTCGCAACGCAGGCGAAAGACGCACTGCTCGCAGGCGATACCGACAGGGCGCGCACCGTCGCGGGCGACGCGGACCGCTACGCCCAAGACGCCCAGAGTTCGGTCGACTCGGTGCCGTGGCGTATTGCCGGCGCCGTTCCATTCTTGGGGAGCCCGTTCGATTCCACTCGCCAGATGACAACCATTGTGAGCGGTCTCACAGAGCGGGTTCTCCTCCCCGCGGTCGACGCGGGTAGTGCCGTGTCTCCCGATCAGTTGATTTTGGACGGCGCGCGAATCAATCTTGCGGCACTCCGCGACGCCGCGCCCGTCCTCGAAACGACCTCCGCGGCGATCAGCGACCTCGACGAGCAGGCCCAGAACGTCGACAGCACATGGCTGGGACTGATCGACGACGCTCGAGTCGATCTGCAGGAACAAGTGTCCGAGTTGTCCGGCCTGTTGAACAACACTTCGCTCGCAGCACAGATCGCTCCGGCCATGCTGGGCGCAGACGGTCCGCGCAGCTATTTCGTCGGTTTCCAGACGAACGCGGAGGCACGCGGCACGGGTGGACTGCTCGGCGGTTTTGCTGTCATTCGCGCGAACGACGGGGCCGTCTCCGTCGAC
Source organism: Rhodococcus sp. 2G (assembly GCF_001886355.1). Lineage (NCBI taxonomy): Bacteria > Bacillati > Actinomycetota > Actinomycetes > Mycobacteriales > Nocardiaceae > Rhodococcus > Rhodococcus sp. 2G. Next base: position 3,507,226 of record NZ_CP018063.1, read on the forward strand.
GACGTCACGAGCAACCGGGAATTCCGGTTCGACTACGACCCGATCGACCTCGGCCCCGATTTCCAGCGCGCATACGGTCACAGCCGGCCCACGCAGGATTTCCGCAACAGCAATGTGAGTCCGCACTTCCCGTATGCGGGCCAGATCTGGCAATCCATGTGGCAGCAGGAGACGGGCCAGCGCGTGGACGGAGCGATCGCGACCGACCCGGTCGCATTGAGCTATGTCCTAGAGGTGGTCGGTGACGTCACGCTCCCGGGCGGAGAGAAGATCACCGCGGAGAACGTGGTGGAACTGACCGAATCCACAGCGTACGCCCGCTTCGGAGACGATCAGAGGGCACGTAAGGCGTACCTGGAAACGGTTGCGCAGACCGTGGTGAAGAAGCTGACCGGCAGCATTTCCAGGCCGCAAGCACTCCTCGAGGCTCTGGGTCGCGCAGCAGGCGAAGGCCGCCTTGCAGTGTGGAGCTCCGTCCCGGAGGAACAAGACATCCTCGCAACTACGCCCCTCGGTCACGTCGTGCCCGATGACCCCGCTCCCTATGCCCACGTGGTGATCAACAACCTCGGTGGGAACAAGTTGGACTACTACTTGGAGCGAGAGATTGAGTACACAGCGGGGTCGTGTGATGGAGACACCCGTGAATCGAAGGTAACTGTGCGACTGACCAACGGCCTTCCTCCGGGCGACTACACCGATTACGTTGCCGGAATGTTCGATAACCCGGTCGGCGCACCAGTCGGCACGAATCTCACCGATATCGGACTGCTCGCAACCCAAGGTGCCAAGTTGAACAAGGTCACTGTCAACGGCACCACTGCGTTCGGCTACACCGCAAAGGAACGTGGACACCCGCTCTTCAACGTGCAGACCCCCATTCCGCAGGGCCAAACCGTTGAAATTGTTTACGAATTGACGGAACCGACCTCCGCAGGAAGTGCTGGCCTACCCGTGCAACCACTGATCGACTCTCCTGACATTGTGATTGACGTACAGGAGTGTTCGTAGAAGATCGAGTGTCGCTTCGCTCCGCCGTCTGGACCGACCGAGACAGGACCGAGAACGCTCATTCCTCTCTCGGTCGGTCGCGACAGTAGTTTCAGTGACTGCTTCTGCCTGGAAATCCACTCAGCGCCGAGATCAGCGCCGAGGCCTATCGCACGACCAGCTATCGACCACGTCGTTACAGCGCATTGCGAGAGAGAAATACGCAGGGACACTTCCCATAGACGAAGGCACGTACTCCCCAGGCTTGTCCTGGTCGGCCCATACGCGACTAGACGCGGTCCGGAACGACCGAAGTGCCAGTCGATAGCTGGACCACCACTCTGGGAAAACGGCGAGCAGTCTCCATCTGTGCAGATCGAGACTGCTCCCGCAGGCGAACTCGAGCGCCCCTGACGCCACTGCGCAGTGGAGATCGCTAGACCCGCTCTCGGGCGCAAGGACTGCGAGTTGCACCGTTTACTTCAACGCCCGACCGAACCGTCCTCCTATCAGCACCACGCAACGTAGTTGAGCAACAGAGCCTCGCTACCCCTGCATGCGCTCCACGATGCGCTCGGTAATGATTGGTCCTAGCGTCCGGCTGAATGTCCCTGAGATGTGCCCCGCAGTATCCCTGTATGCAATGACGCCGCCAATCACCGTCGGGCACCAGTCATCGTCACAGTAGATATCCGTCAGGTCGATCAACTCTGCTCTCGAACTATCGGTCGCCCTTACCAGCGGATCCTCTATCGCCAGCGCGCGCGATCGATTGTCACCACAACGGGAGATTTCCTCGGCACCCGCGCCGAACCGAGTAAGGCATGCAAGGGAATCCTCGCTGACCGTGGGATTGTCTGCAATCGCGAAGATCTTCGTGCCCCGTGCCGCAACAGGCTCCCATGCGTCGACATACGCTTGGGCCGCGGCAGCCTTGTTCCCTCCGCCGAATTCGCGCGATGCGGACGTAATGATCACGTCGTATGCCTCGCCCGTAGTCAGCTCTTCCTGTACGCGCCCCATCTCCGATTGGCAGTCCCGGTCTCCATTCGACCAGGATTGCCACTGGCACCCATTCCCGAGGTATGTCGTTAGCGACCAATTATTGGAGACTAGCTGTTGCGCCAACCCCACCGACAGCATCGCCGCATGCGAATCCCCAATCAACGCTACGCGTAACGCGTCCTCTTCGTCCGAGCCATAAGTGCAGCGCTTCATCTGCCCACCGACCGTTCGCCAACATGAGTACGCACCCTGATTGTCCTTGGCAAACGTATCGATCGACGGGCTGAGGTCACTAGGCTCATACGCGGGGACACAGTTCGGATTGACTCTTGCACCCGCCCCGAAGCAAGGATCCACATCCGCGATTTCTTCCGCGCCGGCAACGTATAGAGACTCGTACTGCTCCCCCACGCCATTCTCTCGGTCGATCAGCTGGATCACGAGAATAGCGGTCAGAACCAGCGCCGCAGAAGAGAATCCCACGCCGCGCCAAAACTCCGGAGAAATCGAAATTTCACGAGGCCTCTGCAGCACAGTGGGCTTCTCGAGCCAAGAGGAGCGCCTGATCGGATCCTCAAAATATGTAAACGAAACATGCGCAAGCGCAAGCGTAAGCACAGCCGTTGTTAAATAGTAAGTCGGCCCTTCCGGAAGGATCGCTGCAAAAATAACGATGATAGGCCAATGCCAGAGATAAAGAGAGTATGAAGTCTTACCGAAATATAAGGAGACCGGGTTGGTCAAGAACGGAACCCCACGAACCGGCGCGTTGTGAAACGCAGCGATCACCAATGCCGTCGAGAGAACAGGCAGAAGCGCGCCGGGACCTGGGAACCGGGTCTCCTCGGAAATAATGAAAAGTGACGCGACAACACCCGCGAACCCGACATACGACAGCAACATACGAATCGGACCGTCGAGGGGAAGTTTCGTTATTACGGGGCCTAGAATCGCTATCAACGCCCCGACGCCCAATTCCCATACTCGCGTGAACGTCGAGAAGTACGCACTAGTTGGTGCGTTTGCACTCTCCAGGACACTCCAGGCAAATGAAAGCAGGCATATCGCGCCCATTCCTCCCGCCAGGGCAAGCAGTCTTCGCTGGCTATCGCCGCGACGCGCTGCGCGCCTCGTCGCGAGGAAGATCCCGAGAAGGAGTGCCGGCCACACAAAATAGAACTGTTCTTCGATCGATAGCGACCAGTAATGCTGGAGCGGCGATGGGGGCTGCCCCTCCTGGAAGTAATCCGTACCGGACGATTGGAATCGCCAATTCGCGCCGAACAGCGCTGCCCACATGCCGTCGAGTGCAGTTTCCTTTGCACGCTGTGCAGGAAAAACCACATATGCCGCAACTATCGTGACCAGCAAGACTAGGACAGAAGCGGGAATAATCCGCCGTACGCGACGAATATAGAAATTTCGGAACGAAATCGTTCCCGACTGAGTACGTTCGCGAATCAGCAAGCCCGTGATAAAAAATCCGCTGAGGACAAAAAATATATCAACACCGACGAATCCGCCAGCTGGCCAGCCGAAAAGATGATTGACAAAGACAGAAAGCACCGCAACCGCTCGCATGCCTTCCAGGTCCGGCCTGAAAGACGAAGAGGGTTTAGACACCCTCCCATTCACGGCGTCAACCTTATTTATTGTGCTCACTTCGATTTCCTAATCGGGTGGGTGCGATCTCGATCAATGCAATACGTGTTATCGCAGCTACTATGCAAGGCCGCGGAAATTGTTTTGCGAAAGCTCAACAACATCAGAAAGCTTCGCTGCGATGGATTCACGTAGAGCGTCAGCGTTGACATCCACGTATTTAACCCGATCGAGCAACTCGGTCGACAACTTCTCGTACGGGTTCAGTGCAAGTTCCGGAGTGCCGAACATTTCGAACAATCCCTCAACCTTGCCTTGAGTGGCCAGTACGACCGGGGGTACTCCCATACGAAGAGCAAGGATGCCGAGGTGCATGCGGCCCGTAATGACGAACCTTGCATGCGTCAACAGATCACTGATCTCGGTCGGCGACATGAGACGATCAACCAACTCGACATCGGCGTCATTCAACTTCACATGCAACCGTCTCAGCAGTTCCAGGTCGTCGCCATTTGGGCGGATAACATGGGGAACCAGGACAACCTTGTACGAACGATCCAGCAGGAACCGAACCATTGGTTCGTACCACTCGACCAGGTCCACCCGCCTGTTCACCAATGCACTCGCATTGACCAACACAACATTTCGAGATTCAGCTTCGCCGGCAACGTTTCGACCACCCGAAGACATAGGATGCGAAAACACGGTATCTGCCACCAAGGAGCATCCACCCAACTGAGCGCACTGGGCTCTCGCGAAGGAGATCGGGTCTCGGAGAAACAATCTCACACCGAGCCCGGTCGCCCGCTTCAGAGCAGCCGATGCCGCTGGATGGGGGCTTTCGTTCCAACTGAAGCCCAAGACACGCGCCGCCGCTCCCTGCTTTGCGGCAACCATGATGAGATTCGACCGCCGCACCGAAGCCTTCGGGTTGTACGCGCCATCCATGATGTCCGCACCGATTACAGAGACAGATGCCGCATCGAGAAGAAGGCGAAGGTACCGCTTGAAATCACGAATATGGGCCGCACCGTTTCCGTATAGCAACGAAGGAAGAACGGCTACTTCATATTTACCCGAAACTGTGTCCCAAACAAAATCACTCTCAGACCGGACGATCACCTGGACCGTGCCGTCGACGTTGCCTACAAAGCTCTCCAACATTGCCTGGTCGCCGATGTTTCCGCCACCAGGTGCAGCAATAAGGACATGGTTGGAGGATGCCGTCGACTTCGGCCCTCGAGAGACACGCAGAATGGCGCGATAAACCGACGCCTCAGCGAAGCCAATAGCCCGAATTTGGAGCACCCTGAGTTTCTTGAGCACGGACTTCACGTTTGTTTTCACTGCTGCAGCCCCATCCGACCTGGCAGTCATTTCTTCCCCCAACGATTCTGAACTCCTTCTACCGCGCCGAACAATCCAACCACAATCGCCGCGAAATGCGGACGAGTGCCTTTCAGTAGCGCGACGCCATGCCGAAGCCCTCGAGCATCCAACCCACTCAAGGATCCCCGAATTACCTGTGTAAGAACAAAATCCCCCGCCGCGGCGCGATCAAGACTGTGACGATGCTCGTCGTACCATTTCGAACTGGTCGACCAGTCCGCCAATTTGGACACCGAACCGGCACTGCCCTGCACCACATGAACTAACGGGACATTGATGAAGGAGTACTTGAAGTCCGGGTGCTCAGCGCATCGAACGATGAAATCCCAATCCTGATGCTTTCTCAGACTTGGGTTCCAGGACACCGCCTTCGCCAGATCAGCGCGAACCATCAATGAACTTGTCTGGATATAACCTGACCCATGCCGCAACCTGGGACGACGGACGAGGTATGAGGCTATGCTTTCAGAAGGTTGAAGCTCCTCCTCCGGCAGGATCCTGACGCCTCTTGCTGTGTCGAAATATGTAGCTGTTGAGGAAAAGGTGGCACCCGAACTCTGTATAGAGGTCACCTGGGCCTCCACCTTCTTTGGTTCCCACCAATCGTCATCATCCAGGAATGCGACATAGCCACCGACGCTCGCACTCAGACCGAGAGCTCGAGCGCCCCCACCTCCAGCAGCCCCAGGAGTAACAACCAACCGCTCGCTCGGTAACAATATCTCGCGAACCGCGGGCTCCGCATCGGGACGATCGAGAACGACTATCGTTTCGGCGCACTGCATCGATTGGTTCCGCACGCTCTCGAGCGCATTACGCAGCTCGGGACGTCCTACAGTCGGAATGATTACCGAAACACCGTTCACTGCACGTTCCATTCGTTTACTCGCCATCGATGCCGGGTGCACGATGGCGCTTCACCGTGAGAGCCATCAGCAGAAATGGCTCGACCAGGTAACGGTGCGCCAACCGACGGGGGTCGGACAGAAGACGCCATGCCCACTCCAGTTTCAATCTCCCCAACCATCGCGGGGCAAGCTTTTGCAATCCCGAAATCTGGTCGATCGCACCGCCCACCGTGGCATAAACGGCGTTGGGAAGATGATGCCAGTGGTGAGCCAAATAACTTTCCTGATGGGGCATCCCCATGCCAACGACAACAATGTCGGGGCGGAACTCCGAAAGTTCGAAGAAGTGAGAGTCAGCCAGTGCCTTCGCATCGGAGTACCCGTCCCATCCCTCGAATACGAGATCAGGAAAACTGTCGGACAATACAGAGACAGCCTTCGTGCATGATTCGGATGACCCGCCGACCAAGGCAACGCGTGTACCGGCCGGAAGAAGATCTAGCTGCATGAGCCAGTCCGTAGAACCACATCGGTAAGACGAATCCAAACCATCCAGTCCGCGCCGCTTTCGAACGCGGTTGGTCGCGGCCAGAATGGGAAACCCATCAACGATCGTTAAGTCGCTCTGCTCGTAAAGAGCCGCGAACTCGGAGTTCTTGAGGTAGAGGTAGGCACTGTGAAGGTTGTGGTTCAGCATCAGACGCTTGCCAGCGCGGATTTCCTGCTTCATCCACGTGAGGACGCCGTCCGGCGTTGACGGGGTCACTTCGATTCCCCATGCGTCAAGCATAATTGGAGAGGCTCTCATAATTCACCCTTCTGTTCCGTAGATGATTCAGTTCTCGACAAGACCATCGACAGAGCTATACAAGCGCCGACCACCGGCCACAACACGAGAGGAACCCCGCGGTTGGCGATATGCGAATGAATGAAACTCGCGATCAGGAGTGTGATCACCGCAGCAAAAACCGGGTCGATGAACTTCCCATCGATCAAGGAACGCAAGCGATTTATCGCGACGACTACGGTCGCCAGCATGATGATCTGCCACGCCAAGGTCGGAATTCCGGCCGTAATGGCGGTCCTTACCCATTCCGATTCAGGGGATATCCAGCGCAAGTTATCAGAGGATGCCGGGGTGCCAAAATATCGATACGTTCCGATCCCCCATCCGGTAAGAGGTCGCTCCATAATTGCCGGAATAGACTCATTTATCCATACGTCCACCCGGAAGGCGACCGATTCCGGCAAGAAGGGGTAGTTCCGGGTTCCTGCCGATGAAGCATATGTTTGCTTGTCCAGGCGACTCGTCAGCATATCCCCGATTGTCACCCAAACAACTACTGCTGCCGTGAGACCGATGAATAAGTGCACGGGCCGTACTCCAACACGGAACAACATGACACCGATCACCACAGCAGTCATCGCAATGGTGGCAAACGTCAGGGTTGAGACCTGTCCCATGAGGACTACGACAAGTCCTACCCATACCCACCGATTGGTGACGCCTTTGTTGCGATCCAAAACGATTCTTGATGCAAGGATAGCGGCAATGAAGCTCAGGTATCCTCCGAGTGCGGTCCAGTGGCCGATGGTACTTGTGCCGCGAATCTCCCATCCCGCACTGATTCGGGTTTCGAGACCCCCACTACTGAAGTGCTGAATGAGGAAGTTGCTTATTTCCGTAGGGCCGAGAATCTGGGCAACCGCAATCGCCGCTACGGCTACACCGGGGACCGCCAGACCCATCAAAACTGCGAAGAATGATTGGGACGAAACGACAACAATTCGACAAGCAAGTAAGGCTACATAACCCAAGCCGAGATCAAGCACTGTGCCCGAACCGAACGGCACGGAAAAGTCTGTGGAATTTATGCATTCCACGATGACCCGAATCAAAAAATACGAAACGAATACCACATCGAGGGCTGTAACCCTCAGACGCGTCAGTGAACCTTGCGATGAAGTGAGTGCAGCAACACTCAGAGCGGCGATTACCAATATCGCCGAAACATTGATTACGGAGGGCAAGATGGGGCTACGCAAGGATACGAGCATGGCGCCCACACCGAGGAGTAGGCCCACGTTTCGGGCACGTGTCACCTCAGCCGCCCGAGAAGCCGCGGCACCAATCGGATCCCGGTCAAAATACAAGGCTCTTGATGTCATCTAAGGCTCCCATTTCGTTCTCGAACGCCGGCGTTCACCGAACGAACCGCTTCGCCAAGGTCAGCGACTCTGGCACGAGCCATGTCCACTCGTGCTTCTATTTCTGTACGCCTGTCGATGACGCCGCGAATGAAGTCCGCCACTGCGTGCGTACCTAACGAGGTGATATCGCCGCTGATCCCGGCAATCGACGCAGCCGCAAAATGAGGGGCGACCTTCACGTCAGACCCAGGTATCAGCCCCAGTGGTGTGGCGCCCTCTGAGGTTCCCATGATGAGCGCGTGGATCCTGTCACTCACAACGACCTCACTGTGCGCCATCAGATCCCGAATCTTTCGTTCCTGATCAGAGTGACTGACATCGTCCTCCCACATGAGTACGTCCCCGCCCAATGCCGAAGCGAGCTCGCGCGTTCGGGAGTTATCCCGCCTCACCTGCGAGAAGACGACGATCTTCAAATCGCGCTCAGAACACACACGACGGAGCGCGTCGAGGGCGGATTCGGAGAGCATCGGACGGTCTACTCTGTACGTCACCGCGCAGACATCTCGTCTAGCGACCACGACGCCGTGCGTGTCTCGCGATTCGTCGAATGCCCAGTCCGGATAAACAGGGGCATCCGGAGAGGCCTCGACCTCCTCGCGGAAAGATTGCAAATCTGAATTCCTTCCAAAGATGGTAACTGGGATTCGTAGGACCGAATGTTTTCCCTTGACCGCAACGCCGAGCTGCAAGGATTTACCACCACGCCACCGAGAAAGAATCTGCGCAGGAATTATCGAACCGTACGCGACCGCACTTTTCCGATCGACGCGTACTTCGCCAGGATTCGCAGCCAGGACCACGCCGCGACGTATAACCGCGTGGTACAAGGCTTTCAGCCAAGCCGTCTGTGACCGGTACAATACGTCCGATTTGTCGAAACTCATTGCGTCGATGAAGCCTTCGGACGCGCCACCAATAAGCACGTGCACCTCCCCGAGGCACCGAAGCTCGCGTAGAAATCTCCGTCGCAGAAGTACGTCGCCAATGTTGTCGTCCTGGCCTCTGCACCAGTAGTACACATCAGGCATGGTCAGCCTCCTTTGAAACGGTCTCTCCGCGCACGAGTAAGGCGCGGACATTCCACACTGATTGCAGATCTCGACGGAATGATCGGAAGAGAACAGCAAGCACAGTCACAGCAGCGAGATAGAAACAAATCCCGACGACGAGTTCCACAATATTTGGGACTGGCGGAAGAACGGTTGTAGCGAACAGAGCAACCAATGCGGATACCGCATATGCGAGCATCACCCGGACACTGTTGATCGCCATCTTGGCGACCGGAGTCGATGAGATCTTGTGAATCCAGTACAGTCCGATCGGCCATGAGACCAAAGTGGCCAAGGAATAGCCCGCGGCTACTCCTGTCACTCCCCACTGGGAGCCGACCAACACGGATATAACCAACAGCGCCTTGGTCGAGAAAGTGTATATGAGATTCGATCGGTTCAACGCTTTCGCAAGGAACACCCAGTACGTACCAAACGCGGCGGCCTGTACCATGCCGGAAATCGCAAGGAGCTGAAACAGCTGAGCACTACCCAGCCATTCTTTCCCCAACACGATTTCGACTATCGGATATGCAAATGCGCACGCGAAGCTAAAAATGAAGGCAACAGCCTGAAGGAGGGTCGACTGACCTCGCAACAACAATCGGTCAAAGCTAGATCGGTCGTCTTTCATCCTGGAAAGAACAGGAAATACTACTTTGGTTACCGGACCGTTGATCTGATTGAGCGGAAGCGTTAGAAGTTGATATGCGCGATCGTATAGACCCAAGATTTCAGCACCGAATCGTCGACCGATAACGATAGAATCCACGTTCCGACTCAGATAATTGATCATCTGAGTTCCCGCATACGTCCAGCCGAAACGCAGTAGCCCACCCATACCAGAATTTCTTGTGGGCAGTCCGGGAATCCATCGTGAGAACCCAAGGGTCATCACCAGGACGGTCGCAGCCTGCACGAGGTACTGCGTGATCAATGCCCACAGCTCCCATCCAAGTAGTGCTGCGCCCACGGCGCAGCACAAGCCCGCGAACATGGCCAAGACGTCGGTCGACGCCAGCGCCTTGAATCTGAGATCACGCTGAAGACTTGCACGATACTGGGTCGATAAGCCGTTCAATACAAATATCAATGCCAGGCCCAGGCATGCTTCTCTGAGGGCAGGCTGGTCGTAGAACTCAGAAATCACCCCAGCACCAGCAACCAGTGCGCCGGCCAATATAATGCCGACCGCTGCATTTATCCAAAAAAGGTTCGAGCGTTGGGCATGTGACACGTGCGTCGCCTGAATAACAGCTGTAGAGAGTCCCGCATCGCGCACCACTTCACCAACGCCTACGACAACCATCACCATTGCCAGCAGTCCGAAGATCTGGGGATCCAGCAATCTTGAAAGGAGGACGAAGCCAAGAACCTGAATAAGGAGCCTGACACCCTGCCCCAACATCGTCACTGCTGCACCACGCGCGACGACACGGCCCATGGGAGCCTTTGTCTGACCTGCTTCGGTATCGGACTGCATCAAGTCCTCGCACGACGTAGTGCGTACGCCGTCTCGTAGCCTGAGGCGTGAGCCTCTCCCACCGATGCCCAATCACGACCTTCGAGGTTCGGTGATGATCCTTGAACCGCCTTTTTCGCGACCGCGAGGGCATCATGAATCTGATCCAGGCTGATATCACCAGAAAATGTATTTATCCATCCTGTACCCACTTCGGACGCCAGGATGGTATTAACTTCATTCTTCGGAACCAGCACAGGCCGTTGGAGCGAGAGTGCCAAGAATACAATTCCGGAATTGTGCATCTTCCTGTATGGAAGCACGACGAGTTCCGACTCATATATTTCTCGTACAAGGTCATCGTCGGGCACGAACTCCAGGCGAGCCGAAACTTTGCCGCTCTCTCTACACGCGGTCTCGATGATGTCCTTCAAATCTGAGTCGCGGGGCTTGCCCACGATCCGCAGCGAAGTCTCGGTAGGCGCATTCGCTCCGTAGAGTGCAAGAAGTTCTTCGATCCCCTTGTACGGCCGAATGAGTCCGCAACTGAGAATCCGTCCCTCAACACTTTCTAGCGAGGGTTTATCAGCGAACCAGTCCACATAGTGTCCATGTGGGATCGTGACGCAGGGAGCGCCGGCAGGATACGGCGTCACGGGGTTCAGACGGATAAAGAGACTCGTCATCCGCTCGAGGCGATCAGTCAGGTACTTCTCTAGACGGCCGCCCGACTCATGCGGTTCTTCATTATGTATGGTTCGCACAACCGCCTTACGGGTGACTTCGAGTCGCGCAAGAAACACCATCAATGCCACAGTTTTCAGCGTCGTTTTGAGCTTACTGTCTGCGCGCAGCAGGAATTCCGGCCAGTGCACGTGAAAGACGTCGTACTTCCCGAACAAGGCATTGCGCCAGGAAAAGTACTTCAACTCGATCTTAGCTGGCATACCGGTCGCCACTTGAACCACATACTTTGTAGTACCGTCCGGAGGATCCAAGGATTGGAGTACCGTCAACAGTCGTCCCGAGGAAGCATCCTTCGGTTGGAGCTCAGTCATCGGCAGGACCGATCCTAAGGACACGCTCCAGGCCGAGCCTTGGAGAGTTAGCTGCGAACGCGGCGGACGCCGGATAACCCACGGCAATCATCATGATTACTACCTCATTTTGGGGCAGATTGATGGTGCGACGCAGTTGGTTGTCCTGTTTTGCTGTAACACTCCAGTTCAAGCAGCAGGTACCAACCCCTTTAGACCACAGCGAATTTATCAAGGTCATTGAGAAAAGCCCGCCGTCGACGAAGACCTGATTGCGTTCGCCCGGAGTAAGGAATGCACTGAGATCGCCGGTGACCAATGCGATGTGACTGGCGGTATGGCCGAATCCTCGGTTGCCGTTCTGCAGACGGAGAAGCTGGTCGGCCGCATCTCCGCGAGGGAAGAACCGCACCCGTATCGCCTGGCGGTTACAGACGCTAGGACTGAATCTCGCGTCGGATACAGCCTGATCCAGAGTTTCCTGCGGCACAGACTTTTCGGCGTAGTCTCGAATGCTTCGCCGACTTCTGATGAATTGAGGAATATCCGTAGCCCAGCCTTCGACAACCGCACCGACAGGTGTACGCCCGCCGCGTCCCGGGCTGCCAGCACCCAACTCTCGGGAGAGACCTTCGATTTCCGGTTCGATTTCGAGCCACCACTCGGGTGGCGCGGTTTCGAAGGTCTTCGAATAAGATGTGAGGGTCTCCAGCGCATCACGAACGACAGTTTGGTCGCTCTCATCCAAGGCAACATAAGCACGGCATAATCCGACAATTCTTTCGATCGTCTCTCGACCGAACCATTCCCGGGGTTGAGGAAGGGATATACCCTTTTCGATCCGATGAAATTCTTTGAGGATTCTGGCCTCGATGACCGTCGCAGCAGAATTATTCGAGACTCCGGACCACCGGGTATATCGTCTGATATCCCAATAGTAGGAGTGGACGTACTGCTTCAACGTACTGACGTTTTGTCTGATATTCATGTGCCTGCTCTCCTCGCAATGATTCGACACTCGTACGGTGCGAGGTCCGATTACCTACGTCCGAGTCCCCGGTAGGTCCATCCAGCGCTACGCCAACGCTGAGGATCGAGGCAATTCCGCCCGTCAAGAACGACCTTGTTCTTGACGATGGGCGCCAGCGTCTGAGGATCGAGTTCTCGGAACTCTTGCCACTCCGTAAGGACCAGGACTACATCGGCGCGTTCACAGGCATCGAGCGCGCTGTACGCGTACTCCAGCGTGGGAAACAGTGCGCGGGAGTTCATGATGGCCTGCGGGTCGAATACCACCACGGATGCGCCCTGAAGTTGGATCTGACCAGCAATGTTGAGTGCAGGTGAATCGCGCACATCATCAGAGTTCGGTTTGAAGGCTGCACCGAGTACCGCCACGCGCGTACCGAGTAGCGAACCACCCGTTGCCTCACGCACAGCGTCGACCATCCGGGTACGCCGCCGCATGTTGATGTTGTCGACCTCCCGCAGGAAGGTGAGCGCCTCATCGGCACCGATTTCACCGGCGCGGGCCATGAACGCTCGAATGTCCTTCGGAAGACACCCACCTCCGAACCCGATTCCGGCATTCAGGAATCGTCGCCCGATTCGCTCATCGTGTCCGATTGCGTCGGCGAGAACCGTCACGTCAGCATCTGCGGCTTCACACACCTCCGCCATCGCATTGATGAATGAAATCTTCGTCGCCAGGAAGGCATTGGCGGCGGTCTTGACAAGTTCTGAAGTCGCGAGATCCGTGACGATGAGCGGGATCCCCTCCTCGAGAAGTTGTGCGTACACGACGCGCGCAACTTCCTCAGCACGTCCGGGACTCTCCGGATCGACACCAAGGACCATTCGGTCCGGGTGCAGGGTGTCTGCGACCGCATATCCCTCTCGCAGGAACTCCGGATTCCACGCCACCTCGATATCGTTGCCGGCCGGCGCCAGGGCACGCGCATGTTCGCCGAGACGCTTCGCCGTGCCCACAGGCACAGTGGATTTGCCGAAAATTACGGCTGGACGGTCGAGAAGAGGAGCCAAAGTTTCGACCACGGCATCCACATACCGCAGGTCCGCGGCGAATTCGCCCTTTTTCTGAGGCGTGCCGACCCCAATGAAGTGGATATCAGCGAACGCTGCCGCCTCCTCATAGCTGGCAGAGAAACGCAATCTCCCGTTCTCCACATTGCGCTTGAGCACGTCATCGAGACCCGGCTCGTAGAACGGAACCTCGCCCGCCTCCAGCTTGGCTAGTTTCGCAGGATCGACATCGACGCCCAATACCTCATGGCCAAGTTCGGCCATGCAGGCGGCATGGGTTGCTCCAAGATATCCGGTTCCGAACACAGCAATACGACTCATCGCGACTCTGACCTTCTCTATCCTCAGCTTGTGTACGGCGTCAGTACGCGCCGTCGGATCCGACTACAGCTTTGACGGTCTTGCCGATGATCAGCACATCGGACACCATCGACCAGTTCTCCACATACGACAGGTCCAGTCGCACGGACTCGTCCCACGACAGATCCGACCGACCCGACACCTGCCACAGACCCGTCACGCCCGGGCGCACCAGCAGCCGGCGCTTGACCCGACCGTCGTAGGCTTCGACCTCACGCCGCAACGGCGGACGCGGACCCACCACACTCATCTCGCCACAAAGAACGTTGAGGAACTGCGGCAACTCGTCGATGCTGAAGCGCCGCATCACCTTCCCGATACGGGTGACCCGCGGGTCGTCCTTCATCTTGAACAGCGGGCCGGCGCCCTCGTTCTGCGTCAACAACGTGTCGACCATCGTGTCGGCATTGGTCACCATCGACCGGAACTTGATCATCCCGAACGGCTCACCGTCGAGACCGATCCGCTCGGCCTTGTAGAAGACCGGACCCCGGTCCTCGAGCTTGATCAGCAGGGCGACGACCGCGAACACCGGAGCCAGGGCCACCAACGCCGCACCAGCGAAGGCGAGATCGAAGATCCGCTTCCCCGACCGCTTCGCCCCGTGATAGCTCGGCTTCTCGACGTGGATCAGCGGCAGACCGGCCACCGGGCGCATCTCGATACGCGGACCGGCCACATCGACCACACCCGTGGCGACGACCAGGTCGGTGTCGAGCGGCTCGAGCTGCCAGACCAGATCGTGCAACCCCTCACTGCCCAAGATTTCGGTGGCAGTGACCACCACCGTGTCCGCCCCCGACAACTCGAGCGCTTCGACGACGGAGTGCTCGTCGCCGTAGACGGTGATCTCCCGGCCGTCGACATCGATCACATCACCGGGCGCACCCGAATAACGCGGCACGCACACGCCGACGACGCGGTAACCTTCCCCGTCCTTACGGGAGAAGGTGCGGGTCATGTGCCGCACCGCCCGAGCACCACCGACCACGAGCACCGAGGTCTGGAACTCACCGCGAGCACGCTTGCGCGCGATCACCTTCCGCCACACCCACCGAGACAACAGCAAACCGGCAAGACCCACCGGCAGAGCGATCGCCAAATATCCACGTGCCAGTTCCAGGCGGAACACGAGTGCAATAATTGCAATGAACCCGAATAGCCGAGCAGTACTCGAGACGACGCGTTGATATTCGCTATGACCTGCACCGATGACACGCCGAGACCGGGTACGGAATAGTGCGAGAGTGATCAACCAGAGACCGACAAGACCTGCCGAGATCAGCGCGTAACTGAGCTCGGAGACCGGCTCGGTCGTCAGTAGATCGCTCTGTCCGAAACGGACACTGTGTGCCAGAACTACGGCGAGCACAACGACAATCGCGTCGGACCAGATCAATCCGCTAACGTAGGACTTTTGCCAGCTTCGACGATTCGCTGGCTGCGACGATTGGTGATGTCCGCGAATAGAATTGGCGCCATCCCCCACGAGTGCATCAGGTACGCCCTGACTCGCCTCCCCGACGGCAGTCATAGCCCAACCACCCTCATCGTTGTCTCCTCCCCGAGACATGCACTGCTCCACAAACAAGCAACGCCGGACCCAGTCCGCGTACCCTCCCCGGTCGCGTGACCTGCCCGTAGCGTGCCCAGTCGGGCGCAGTTACTCCAGTTGTACGCGTGCCGCTCCTATGCGAGAACGCTCTTTGAGACTGTAACGTTACTTACGAGATACGGCAGCTTGAACGGTCGTCCAGATCGGACGTTGCTTGAGCTTGTGGCGCAGCGACGCGTCGGATGATCATTCAATGCTTCGAAGCCGTGTCCGAGGCAATCGTCCCAGTTGTCTTGCACTTTCAGTGCATTCCCCGATTCGCGAACCCTATGACCGACCCCTAGACTGCGCTTACCGACCGCCATGTTTTGCGGGAATCCAGGTCGGGATCTGAAAGGTGAGATCTATCTCACCGTTGTTCAACGTTTTGACCGGGCAAGCGAGGGTAATCCGGCGCGGTCATGCGCTCGACAGGGGAGGCGAGGGTAGAACCATGAAAGAAGAAGCAGGAGTGGGTAAAGCGTTCCGGACGGCCGTGGTTCCGGCGGCGGGGATGGGAACTCGGTTCCTGCCGGCCACAAAGACTGTGCCGAAGGAATTGCTACCGGTAGTTGACACGCCGGGCATCGAACTCGTCGCGACGGAAGCTGCCCATTCGGGAGCTCAACGGCTTCTTATTGTGACAGCCCCCGGAAAGGACGGAGTCGTCGCGCATTTCGTCGATGACTTCGACCTCGAGGAGCACCTCGAAGCTAAGGGCAAGCTCAAGCTGCTCGAGAAAGTACGACGGGCGCCCAACCTGCTCACGGTTGAATCGGTTGTGCAGGAGAAGCCGCTCGGCCTGGGGCATGCTGTCGGCTGCGCGGAAGCTGCTCTGGAGCCGGACGAGGACGCGATCGCCGTTCTTCTCCCGGACGATCTCGTGCAACCGAGCGGCATCCTGGAAACGATGGCTCGCGTCCGCGCCAAGCGCGGAGGAAGTGTGCTGTGCGCCATCGACGTTCCGAAGAGCCAGGTGAGCTCATACGGCGTGTTCGAGGTCGAGGAAGTACCCAACGTTGCGAATCCGGATGTTCTGCGAGTTCGCGGCATGGTCGAGAAGCCGGCTCTGGCCGACGCTCCGTCCACACTTGCCGCCGCCGGCCGCTATCTGCTCGACCGCGAGATCTTCGACGCCCTCCGTCGGATCAAACCGGGCGCGGGCGGGGAACTCCAACTGACCGACGCGATCGCGCTATTGATCGAGGAAGGTCACCCAGTGCATGTCGTCGTGCATCGCGGGACCCGCCACGACTTGGGCAACCCGGGTGGATATCTTCGGGCAGCAATCGACGCCGCTCTCGATAGCGAGGAATACGGGGACGGGCTCCGTAAGTGGCTCCACCGCCGGCTGGAGTTGGACGCCGACTGATCAGGGTGCGCTCGAACTACCTCGATGGGACTTAGGTCCCTTTCCCGATGTGCCGTATGGCCCTGCTTCTGGTTTAATCCTCAAGTGCGTTGCCTCCCCGCAACATGCCCCTTCCCCTCCCCGGGAATTGGCGGCACCGGGCCCCGCTGGCTCCTCCCCCTGCCAGCGGGGCTCGCTCGACTTCGGGACAGCTCACCCGCGAGCTATCAAGAGCGGTCCGAGACCGCACGATCCAGTTCGCAAGCGTTGACGCCTCCCGGACTCGATGCCAAGATGATCAACCACGCGCTCGAACGCGCGTGCGAACAACTCAAAACAGATGGCCCGCCGCGACTGGCATCGCGACGGGCCGGATGTCCGACTAAACAGGAGTCGAACATGCGTCAGCATACCCATGCGCAGGTGACATCGTGAGCATCGAAGCGATCACCTGGGCGCTCGAACGCGCCGAAATTCCGTCCCCTACGCCACCCGGCATGCCCTCGGCGCCAGCGCTGACAGTGGTGCTACTCGGCCTGGCCAATCATGCGTCCCGACATGGCGCGGATGCGTATCCGTCCGTGCGAAAGCTCGCCGGGTACGCCCGCATCAGCGAACGCCAGGTGCAGCGTTGTTTGAAAGCGCTTGCTGCTCTCGGCCTCATTTCCAAAGGCGATCAAGAACGGATCGCGGCGACGATCCCTCGCGAAGACCGCCGCCCCGTCCTGTACAACCTGTCGATGAAGCGGGGTGACACGTCGTCACCCCGCCGCTCTGAACGAGGTGACAAGACGAAGCGCCACGGGGTGACAGGAACAACCGAGCGGGGTGACACCCCGGTCACCCGAACCGTCCTTGAACCAACAAATGAACCTGCTGCACTCCCCCACCCGACAAATCGGACCCGCGATGCAACACGCGAGCAGCAGCCCTCTCCCATCGACCGATTGGCCACGGCGTGCCGCCGGGCCGGCCTGTCTGCACGGTTCGACACCCTGACGCCGGCGAAGTGCACCCTCGTCGAGCAATCGATCGACACTCACGGCGTAGATGCTCTTGTCCGCGCCGCGCTCGAACGTCATCGACCGTGGGACCCGGCTCGCTCCGCAGCTGCATGGATTCCGCTCTGGCAGTCGCTGCAACCACCCCGCCCGAAACTCCCGCCACGATGCGGTCGGTGCGACGAGTACGGCTGGTTGCCCGACGACGAATTCGGACGTGCAGTGCGATGCTCATGCCGCCAAGTGGCGTCGCACAGGATTCCCACTTCACCTCAGGAGACGATGCTCTTGGCAGCATGAGCGCACTTGCCGCTGTCGGCAATGCACTGACGCCGTAGTTGCCCTCATAGCAACACATTCCGATCCTTGAAAGGTAATACGAGCGATACGACGACGTCGCGAATCAGACATCGCCGATTCCTTCTCTCGGTACCATGAGCCCGTATTTCGTGGAAACGAGCGGCGGCATGCCGCGGAGGACGTGAGGCAACTGGCACCCGAAGAAATCGAACATCGTCCGATCGCAGTATGCGTAGTTGGGACCGGCGCGATCGGGCAGACGGTGATCGACGCCTTGCGAGACAGCGTGGTGCCGCATGTGAGCCTCACGGCCGTATTGGACTCACGAAGCAGCCCGGAGGAGTCCGCCGCCGCATTCGACGCCGCAGACATCGTGGTCGAAGCTGCCACGGTCGATGCAGCCCGGACAGTGCTACCCGACGTGGTGAAACGCGGTAAGGACATCATCGTCTGCTCGTGCGGTGTCTTCGCCGACCGCGGCTTCGATATGGAGTCGTTCGGCTCCGGACCAAGCCGTGTACTGCTCCCTACGGGTGCGATCGGCGGTTTCGATGTTCTGGCCGCAGCGACACGTGCAGGAAGCCGCGATGCACGCCTCACCCACACCACGATCAAACGACCGAGTGCGCTCGGCATCGAAGAACGTCTGGACGCAGAACGCACCGTTTTCCGAGGATCGGCGCGAGAGGCTGCGCTGGCCTTTCCGCGAACCTCGAACTCGTCGGTGGCTCTCGCCCTCGCGACGCTCGGGCTCGATCGGGTCGAGGTGGTGGTCGTTGCCGACCCGGATGCCACCAGTACACGCCACGTCGTCGAGTGGGAGTCACCGCTGGGCCGGTACGAGTTGACGTTCGAGAACGCGATCGACCCGGCGTCGAGTGGACGCACGTCTTCGATCACTGCGTGGTCGGTGATCGAGGTCCTTGCTGCGTTGCCGCTCGGGATCGGTCCCGGCGCGGTCGTGCTCGGGCCTCCCTATAGGTCGTAGCCGACGTCGGCCCCGACGCTTCGAGGAGGATTAGTCGCTTTCGCGTGTTTGGACCAGAATCTCGGGACGAAAGTCCCCAACGCCTGGGCGGAATCGTAACCACTTCTGTCACATTCGTGTTTCCTGATAGTTGCCCGGGTAGCGGAGGGTGAACGAGTCCTGTACACAGTGTGAAACACCACATTTCACAGGTGAAGGTGTAGCTCCCTACCGGGAGTGGCAATTCGGTTTCACCTGACCTACTCGCACCCTGGAGCAGCCTGTGACGACCTCATCGCTTTCGGACCGACCGGCACGGGTACTTTTCCTCGGCACTCCCTCAAACGCTGTCGCACTCGACCGGTGGACAGAGTTGCAGGAGCGCCTCGACCTCGCAGGCATCGAGACCACCACCGCTTTCGAAGGCGAAGTGGACTACGCGATCCTCACCGAGGACATCCTCGACGGCTACTGCACCGCCGTCGAAGCTCTCATTCTTCAGAAGCTCCGTGCTCGTGGGATCACATGCGCAAGCACATGCGCCGGCCCCGAGCAGATCCTCGCAGCGCTGGCGGAAACGTCGGCCGACGTTGCTTCTGTCGTGCCGATCTCGACAGCCCGGGGAAGCACTTACCGGCACGCTGCATCCAGCGCAGTCTGAAACTCCAGAACGAGTCGTGCGCGCCAGTGGAGATTCACTGGCGCGCACGACTCGTTGATTTCGGCTCGTTCTACGGCGAGGGCATACCGCCGTTGACGTGGATCGTCGCCCCCACCACATAGCTCGATTCGGGCGACGCCAGGAACACGTAGGCCGGCGCCAACTCGGTCGGCTGCCCCGCACGTCCGAGCGGGGTATTCTGCCCGAACTCGGGCAGCTCTTCCTTCGGCTGGCCGTCCGAGGGTTGGAGGGGCGTCCAGATCGGTCCGGGCGCAACAGCATTCACACGGATGCCCTTCTCCGCCAGCTGGGTCGCCATGTTCTTCGTGAAGTTGTTGATGGCCGCCTTGGTCGACGAGTAGTCGATCAACGCCGGCGACGGCTGGTACGCCACGATCGACGTGGTGTTGATGATCGTCGAACCCGGCTGCAGGTGCTTCAACGCAGCACGCGTGGTGCGGAACATCGCGAGGATGTTCACCTGGAAGGTCTGCTCGAGCTGATCGTCCGGAAGATCGTCCAACCCCTCGACCGCAATCTGCTTACCGGCGTTGTTGACCAGGATGTCCAGTCCGCCGAGCTGTTCGACTGCTTGGTCGACGACGTCGGAGCAGAACGAGGCATCCGTCAGATCACCGGGAAGCGTGATGGCCTTACGGCCGCTCTCGCTGATGATGCGAGCGACGTTCTTTGCGTCGGGTTCCTCATCCGGCAGGTACGAGATCGCGACGTCGGCACCCTCCCGCGCGAACGCGATGGCCGTGGCGGCACCGATGCCCGAGTCCCCACCGGTGATCAGTGCCTTACGTCCTTCGAGCCTGCCCGTGCCTCGGTACGAGAACTCGCCGATGTCGGCCTTGGGCACCATGTCGGCGTCGAGTCCCGGCTCGGGCTGGTCCTGCTTCGGCGGCGAGATGGACGGATAGCGAGAAGTGGGATCCTGGAACTTCAGTTGATCGGTCTTATTGGTGTGCACGTCTTGCTCAGCCATGAGTACCGTCCTGCGAATCGATGGTTTCCGAGTTGCGTGAAAGCTCGTCGCAAATCGGCTTCCCGTCACGGACCCGTCGCAAACTCGGTCATCTGCGAGGTGAGCGGCTATCCGACGTCACGGATATCGTCCTCACCGTCCTCGTCGAGCGGCGGCGGGAGCTCACGTTCGTCGCGGGCACGAACGACCAGACCGAAGACCACAGCGACGGCGACGGATAGCACCAGCCACGAGACGAGCAGCACAAAAACCCAGTTCACATGTCGAACAACGGTTCGCCGGACCAAAATGTTACCGTCGAGTAAGAACTCACCCGTGAACTCACCCCGCCTCGGCAATCAAGATGCGCCCCGCCCACTGGGAGAATCCGGAGACGCAGAGACCCCGCCGGAAGGGCATGCGAGTAACCTTTCGGCGGGGCTCGACGTCACCGTGCAGGGGACGGCGACAGCCTGAAACACTACCGAGAAGTTGATCTTGGGGCGAGAATCGCTCGATCGAAGATCAGTACGCGCCTTCGCTGGCGACGACCGCCTTCACGGTCTTCATGATGATCAGCACGTCGGAGACCATGGACCAGTTCTCCACATACGACAGGTCCAGACGCACCGACTCGTCCCACGACAGATCCGACCGGCCACTGACCTGCCAGAGGCCCGTGACACCGGGACGCACCAGCAGACGACGCTTGACCCGGCCGTCATAGCTCTCGACCTCGCGACGCAACGGCGGGCGCGGACCCACCACGCTCATCTCCCCACGCACGACGTTGATGAACTGCGGCAACTCGTCGATGCTGAACCGACGCAGGACCCGACCCACACGGGTGACGCGCGGGTCCTCCTTCATCTTGAAGAGCAGGCCGGCGCCCTCGTTCTGATCGAGCAATTGGTCGACCAGCTTGTCGGCGTTCTGCACCATCGAGCGGAACTTGATCATTCCGAACGGGGTGCCGTCGAGTCCGATGCGCTCGGACCTGTAGAAGATCGGACCGCCGTCCTCGAGCTTGATCAGCAGCGCGACGACAGCGAAGACCGGGGCCAGGCACAGCAGCGCGGCGAGCGAGAACGCGAGGTCGAACAGTCGCTTCCCGCTGCGCTTGGCACCGTGATAGCTCGGCTTCTCCACATGGATCAGCGGCAACCCGGCGACCGGGCGCATCTCGATGCGCGGGCCGGCGACGTCGACGACGCCCGTCGCCACCACCAGATCGGCACGCTCGGGTTCGAGCTGCCACAGCAGGTCGCGGATGCCTTCGTGGCCGAGGGTCTCGGTGGCGGTCACCGCGACCGTGTCGGCACCCGAGGCACGCAACGCTTCGACGACGGTGTTTTCATCGCCGTGGATCGGGATCTTCCGTCCGTCCACATCGATACTCTCGCCCGGCACACCGGAATACCGCGGCACGCACACACCCACCACGCGATAACCCTCACCACTGCGGCGCTGGAACGTGCCGGCCATATGGCGAACTGCGCGGGCGCCACCCACCACCAGCACCGACGTCGTGAACTCACCCTTCCGGCGCCGACGGGCGACGACCCGTCGCCAGACCCACCGGAAGAACAGCAGACCCGCGAGACCCACGGGCAGAGCGATGGCGAGATAGCCGCGCGCAAGCTCCATCCGGAAGATGAGCGCCACGATGGCAACGAGGCCGAAAAGATTGAGCGTCGCCGAAACGACGCGCTGATACTCCTCGAAGCCGGCGCCGATGACCCGCCTGGAGCGGGTACGGAACAGGGAAAGGAATGCGATCCACGCCGCGCCGAACGCAACGGAGATCAGCGTGTAACTCAGCGTTCCGACGCCGTCCATGGTGACGAGCGAATCCTGCCCGAACCGCATCACATGCGCGAGCGCGATAGCAAGCACGACGACCAGAGCGTCGGTGACGAACAGAGTGTTGACGTAGGACTTCTGCCAGCCCCATCTGGTGGACATCCGAGTACCGGCCGGAGCGCCGGTACTGGTGTCGATAAGTGAAAGGTCATGTGCAGCATCGTCGTTCGTGTGACGAACTGTGGTCATGACGGAAGAACCCTCATAGTGTGTCTCCTCCCCGAGACGCTTCGACGCTCGAGCACCTCCCTGCACTCGGACGTCGACAACCCCGTATATCGAAGCCGCGTCCTCCGTAGCGACTCCGATACGTTATGCGATTGAGATCGTCTCACAGAAGTGTCGCTCGCGCGCGTCAACAAAAGAGAAGTTATCGGGAAACTCGCCCGTCGGTAGCGTGCCCGGGGTCGAGATCGAGGCGCCTGAGCGTCTGCGCGTTGAGCGCGACGACGATCGTCGACGCCGACATGAGCACCGCGGCCACGGCCGGCGAGATCGCGATGCCGGCGAAGGCCAGCACACCGGCCGCCAGCGGAACGGCGACGACGTTGTATCCGGTTGCCCACAGCAGGTTCTGCCACATCTTGCGGTAACTCGCGTGCGAGAGCTTGATGATCGACAGCACTGCTCGCGGATCGTTCGCGGCGAGGACGACACCGGCCGACTCGATCGCGACGTCCGTGCCCGCTCCGATCGCGATACCGACGTCGGCTCGCGCGAGGGCAGGCGCGTCGTTGACGCCGTCGCCGACCATCGCGACGGTGTGCCCGCGCTTCTGCAATTCGGCGACCTTCGCGTCCTTGTTCTCCGGGAGCACTTCCGCGAACACTTCGTCGATGCCGAGATCCGCAGCCACGGCATCGGCCACCTGCTGGGCATCACCGGTGATCATCGCGACCTTCACGCCCCGCGCATGCAGGGCGTCGACAGCCTGCCGCGATTCGTCGCGCACGGTGTCCTCGAGCGCCACCGCGCCGATCACCTGACCGTCGGAGGCGATGTGCAGCACCGATGCACCACGTCGCACCCACCCGTCGGTGACTGCGGCGACGTCGTCGGGCACCGACAACTGCAGGGACGACAGCATGGACGGTCCGCCGATCGTCACCTCCACACCGTCGACCAGTCCGCGCACGCCGCGGCCGGGCAACGAGCGGAAGTCCGTCACCGCCATCCGCTCGGCCGACGGGACGCGGGCATCGGCGGCAGCCACGATAGCTCGCGCGACCGGGTGCTCACTGTCGGCTTCGACCGCAGCTGCCAGGGCGAGTAGGTGTTCCTCGTCGATTCCCGCCGTCGCGACGACACCGGTGACCTGAGGCTTGCCCTGCGTGAGGGTGCCGGTCTTGTCGAACAGCACTGCGTCGACGGTGCGCATGCGTTCGAGTGCCAGCCGATCCTTGACGAGCACACCCGCGCGAGCCGCGCGTTCGGTCGAGATTGCGATCACCAGCGGAATCGCCAGACCCAGCGCATGGGGACAGGCGATCACCAAGACGGTCACGGTACGCACCACGGCTTCGTCGAGATTGCCGAGCAACGTCCACACGACAAAGGTGAGAGCACCCGCGATTGCGGCGAAATAGAAGAGGAAGGCCGCGGCGCGATCCGCCAAAGCCTGCGCGCGGGACGAGGACGCCTGGGCATCGGCGACCATGCGCTGGATGCCGGCCAACGCGGTGTCCTCTCCCACCGCCGTGATCCGCACCCGGAGCGCGCTGTCGGTGGCGACGGTGCCCGCGACCACCGTGTCGCCGACGTCGCGGGTGACGGTCTTGGATTCACCGGTGACCATCGACTCGTCGACCTCGGCGGTCCCGTCGATGACGGTCCCGTCGGCGGGCACGCGCGCTCCGGCACGCACGAGCACCACATCGTCGAGGGACACTTCGTGCAACGGCACCTCGACGACACCATCGTCGGTGATCTTCTCTGCGGTGTCCGGCAACATCGCGGCCAGTGCTTCGAGTGCACCGGACGCCGAACCCAGCGCCCGCATCTCGAGCCAGTGACCGAGCAGCATGATGACGATCAGCAGCGCCAGTTCCCACCAGAAGTCCAGGTCGAAACCGCCGACCTCGAGAGTCGTGGCCCACGACGCGACGAAGGCGACCGTGATGGCCATGGCGATCAGCAGCATCATTCCCGGTTGGCGGGAACGCAGTTCGGCCCAGCCTCCGGTCAGGAACGGCACGCCGCCATAGAAGAAGATGACGGTGCCCAGCACCGGTGGGATCCACTCGGTACCCGGAACATCCGGGAGGTGGTAGCCGAAGAGCTCGGCGACCATGTGGCTGAAGACCACGACCGGCACCGACAGGATCAGACTGACCCAGAACCGTCGCCGGAACATCTCGCCGTGGGCGCCGTGTCCTGCGTGACCGGCGTGCTCGTGCTCGTGCGTGTGTTCGTGCACCTGCTGGGACATCGACAGCTCCTGACTCGGCCGGCGGGACGAACCTACGACGCGGATCGGCTACAGAGTGGTCAACAACTGACGCATCGTGTCGATTTCCTTCTGCTGCGTGTCGGCGATGGTGCGGGCCAGCTCGACGGTCTCGGGATACTGCCCGTCCTCGATCTCGTCCTGCGCCATCTCGATCGCTCCCTCATGGTGGACGATCATCTGCTCCAGGAACAGGCGGGCAGCGTCGACGCCCTGCGCGTCGGACAGTGCCTGCATGTCCTGCTCGCTCATCATCCCGTCCATGTGCGGCATGTCGTCCATACCCGGCATGTCCGAGACAGATGGCATGCCGGACATGTGGCCGTTCATTCCAGGAGCGTCGTCACCGCGCATGGGCATGCCCCATTCCTGGAGCCATGCCTCGAACTGCTCGATTTCGGGTTGTTGCTCTGCCTTGATCTGCTCGGCCAGCGCCCTCACCGGCTCCGGGATGCCGTCCTTTGCCAGCAGCATGTCGCTCATCTCGATGGCCTGCGCATGGTGCGGGATCATCATGCGCGAGAACATCACATCGTCCTGGTCGAACCGCGCGGAGTTCGCCTCGGCGGATGTCGGGGCCGAAGTGGCGGTCGCCGTGGTTGCTTCGTCGCCACCGGAATCACTGCACGCCGACGCTGCGAACGTCACCGCCAGCGCAATCGCACCGGCAGCCAGAGTCTTCTTGTTCATGATGTCCACCCTCGCGGGTGTGCTCCCGGGATCCGATGGAGATCGCATGAAGATTTGCTCAAGATCTGCGGGCGCATCGTCAGCACCTCTGCGGGTGACGATGATGGGTCCCATGCCTTCTTCTGCCCGTGTGACGGGACCTTCCGGCGGATCCGCACCCGTCCCGAGCTCGACCGCCCGGATGCGAGCCATGGTCGTCGAGGACGAGGGGTCGTTGGCGAAGCTGGTGGGTTCGTATCTCGAACGCGACGGCTTCGACGTGACGATCACCGGCGACGGATCCGAGGCCGTGACCCTCGCGCGGCAGGTCGACCCCGACATCCTGGTGCTCGACCTCGGCCTACCCGGACTCGACGGTGTCGAGGTGTGCCGGCAGCTGCGAACCTTCTCCGACGCGTACGTCGTGATGCTCACCGCGCGCACCGAGGAAGTCGACACCCTGATCGGTCTGTCCGTCGGGGCAGACGACTACCTGACGAAGCCGTTCAGCCCGCGCGAACTCATGGCCCGCATCCAAGCGATGCTGCGTCGTCCCCGAACCACCGCGCGGGTCGTAGCGTCCGCGAGTCGGCAGACCCGGACGTTCGGGGAGCTGTCCCTCGACGTCGACGGACGGGAGGTCGCCGTGCGCGGCACGCCGGTCGCACTCACCCGCACCGAGTTCGACGTCCTCGCTGCCCTGGCGCAGGACCCGGGAGTCGTGTTCACCCGTGCTCAGCTCATCGCGGCCGTCTGGGGGCAGAACTGGGTGGGCGACGAACACCTCGTGGACGTGCACATCGGCCATCTGCGCCGCAAACTCGGCGACGACGCGAACCAGGGACGTTTCGTGCGCACCGTCCGCGGCGTCGGCTACCGGATGGGTACAGGGCGATGACGTCCCACTCCCCCAGCGCGACGAGTTTCGGCACCCGCCTGTTCCTCGCGTTCGTCGCCGTCGTCGTCGGATGTGCCGTCAGCGCATGGCTGGTCGCGTCCGCTCTCGCTCCCGGGATCTTCCACGACCATCTCGGACAAGCGGGCATCGATCACGATTCGAGCCAGGCCGCCCACGTCGAAGAAGCCTTCACCTGGGCCATCGTCCTCGCGTGGGGTCTGGCGGTCGCGATCGCGGTGCTGTTGGCCTCGGCGGTCAGTTGGTACATCGCGCGACGGATCCAGCGTTCGCTCGACACGGTGACCACCTCCACCGCGCAGATCGCCGGAGGTCGCTACGACACACGCGTCCCCAGCCCCGAGCTCGGTCACGAATTCGACGAACTGGCAGCCAGTTTCAACGAGCTTGCACGACGCCTCGAAGCCACCGAAACCACAAGGCGCAGAATGCTCGCCGACCTCGGGCACGAAATGCGCACACCCATCGCCACACTCGACTCCTATCTCGAAGCACTCGAGGACGGCGTCCGCACTCTCGACGACGAAACCCGGCAGATTCTGCGAGCCGCCACACGCCGGCTGAACCGCCTGGCACAGGACATCACCGCGGTCTCCCGGGCGGAAGAGCACCTCACCCGCATCCATCGGGTGCCTACGACCACCGGCACCCTCGTCGCCACGGCGGTCGACGCGGTGCGCGAGCAGTACGACGGTAAAGGCGTGACGTTGCAGGCCGAGGTCGTCGAATCTGCGCCGGTGACGGTCGATCCCGACCGGCTCGGACAGGTGCTGGCGAACCTGCTGGACAACGCTCTACGGCACACACCGGCAGGAGGAAACGTCACCGTCGCCACTCGCATCCTGGGCCGCGGCCGAACGGAGATCACCGTGACCGACACGGGCGCCGGCATCGCGCCCGATCACCTCGACCACCTCTTCGACCGGTTCTACCGCGCGGACACCGCCCGCGACCGGAATCACGGCGGCAGCGGCATCGGCCTGACGATCGCGCGGGCACTCGTCGAAGCCCACGATGGTCGCATCCACGCGCACAGTGACGGACCGGGCTGCGGAGCCCGATTCACTCTGGAACTGCCGACGGCGAGTCAGGCGTAATTGGACAGGACGAACTCGGTCAGCCCCTTCCGGACCGCTTCGACCGCGTGCTTCTGCCCGCGCTTCAGCACGAAGCCGGGAACCGGAACCTTCGGTTCGAGCGACATGGTGACGTGCACCCGGGTGCCGCGCGCGATCTGTTCGAGGGCGTACTCCCCGTCCTGGCTGCGCTGCATCGCGCTGTCGACGAGCGTCCACGACGTCGAACTCTCCGTCCAGGAATGTTCGATGATCTGGGTGTCGGAGAAGCCGAGCAGCGACAGGGTCATGCGGATCCGGAGCGGCCGGCCGTCGTCGTCCCGGGTGAGCACCTCGACGCTCTTGTGGGCCGACGACCACTCGGGGATACGTTCGACATCTTCGAGGGCGCGCATCACCTGCTCGGGTGTGGCGTCGATGTCGAAACGGTCGGAGACGCTGGCCGCCATGTCGGGTCCTCCTCGTCGGGAAACGCGGTACATCGACCAGATGCCCCCGGATACCGCACGACGAAACCCCGCCGACGGTGCCGGCGGGGTTCGGTCGGAGCTGTCGATCAGCTGTCGACGCGCACCTCATCGCCGGTGATGAGGAAGGTCATCAGGTCGGTGCCGACAGTCAGCGGGCCGTCGTAGTTCTCCCGGGTGCGTTCGACGAGCATCTCATCGGAGATGCCGGGGACGCGGCCGGGGATGCCGTTGACGATGTGGCTGTAGACCGCCATCTTCGGCTGGGTCTGCTCGAAGATGTCGCCTGCCTGCTGCGGGTTCGTGTGATGCGCGTACACACTGGGCAGCGCCGACGGATCCTCGAAGTCGGCGACCTCGTGCACCAGCACGTCGACGCCTTCACCGAACTTCAGGACGTTCTCGGTGGGAACGGTGTCGCCGCTGATGAGCACCGACGTGCCCGCATAGTCGACGCGATAGCCGACCGCCGGCTGGATCGCACCGACCGGATCGTGCTCCACGGTGAACATCGTGACGGTGACGCCGTCCTGGTCGAAGACGACGCCGTCTTCTGCGAACTCGTGCGATTCGATCGGCGTGGTCGCGGGATCGACCTCCTTGTCCGCGACGCGCACGTCGATGTCGTTGCGGTAGGTGCTCTGCATTCCGTCGCCGATGTTCCGGACGCCGACGGGTCCGTAGAGCTGGAAGGCGCCCTCGCGCCCACCGAGTGCCGGGACGTAGCTACTCATCCAGAGGTCGGACAGGCCGTTGATGTGGTCGGAATGGAAGTGGGTGAGGAAGACGGCGTCGACCTGACCGACCGGAACGCCGGCCTGCGTCAGGCGCACCGTGGCTCCGCGCCCCGCATCGAAGACGAGGTTCAGGCCGTTGGCCTGGACCAGCGTGGACATGCCGTAACGCTCGGTGCTCGGCACCGGGCTGCCCGTGCCGAGCAGCGTCACGCGCATCTCCCCCTCGGCGGGAGCGTCGGACGCCGGGTGGGCAGAGTCCGAGGCAGAGCCGTCCGACGCCGCCGTTTCCTGCACAGTCTCCTGAGCAGCAGATTCTCCGGTGCTGCAGCCTGCGAGGACGAGCGCAAGCACACCCGACCCCACTACTGCCGCAGTGCGGAGCCGGCCGAATTCGAATGAGCGTCGTGACACCGGAGGTTCCTTCCGAAGGAATCGAAATTCGTACGCACTGCGTACGTAATGAACGCTGTGCGTACATACTGTGCGGGTCATCACAGCGGAAAGTCAAATCACGGTTGGGTGTCGGAGATCGAGAACGGCCCCGGAGTCGAAACCCCGAGGCCGTTCTTTTTCGAGCTTGTGTCAGTAGGCGCCGTCGCTGGCAAGTACGGCTTTGACGGTCTTGCCGATGATCAGCACATCGCTCACCATCGACCAGTTCTCCACATACGACAGGTCCAGTCGCACGGACTCGTCCCAGGACAGATCCGAGCGGCCACTGACCTGCCACAGCCCGGTCACCCCTGGGCGCACCAGCAGGCGGCGCTTGACCCGACCGTCGTAGGCCTCCACCTCACGCCGCAACGGCGGACGCGGACCCACCACACTCATCTCGCCACGAATGACGTTGAGGAACTGCGGCAACTCGTCGATGCTGAAGCGCCGCATCACCCTGCCCACACGCGTGACCCGCGGATCCTCTTTCATCTTGAACAACGGACCGGCACCCTCGTTCTGCGCCAGCAACGTCTCGACCATCGTGTCGGCATTGGTCACCATCGACCGGAACTTGATCATCCCGAACGGCTCACCGTCGAGACCGATCCGCTCGGCCTTGTAGAAGACCGGGCCCCGATCCTCGAGCTTGATCAGCAGGGCGACGACCGCGAACACCGGAGCCAACGCCACCAGCGCCGCACCGGCGAAGGCGAGATCGAAGATCCGCTTCCCCGAGCGCTTGGCCCCGTGATAGCTGGGCTTTTCCACGTGGATCAGCGGCAGACCGGCGACCGGGCGCATCTCGATCCGCGGACCCGCGACATCCACGACGCCGGTCGCGACGACCAGGTCGGTGTCGAGCGGCTCGAGCTGCCAGACCAGATCGTGCAACCCCTCGCTGCCCAAGGTTTCGGTGGCAGTGACCACCACTGTGTCCGCCCCCGACAGCTCGAGCGCTTCGACGACGGAGTGTTCGTCGCCGTAGACGGTGATCTCCCGGCCGTCGACATCGATCACATCACCGGGCGCACCCGAATAGCGCGGCACGCAGACACCGACGACGCAATAGCCTTCCCCGTCCTGACGGGAGAAGGTGCGGGTCATGTGCCGCACCGCCCGGGCACCGCCCACAATGAGTACCGACGTCTGGAAGTCGCCCCGAGCACGCTTGCGCGCGACAACCTTCCGCCACACCCACCGCGACAACAGCAAACCGGCAAGCCCCACCGGCAAAGCGATAGCAAGGAAGCCACGCGCGATCTGCTGGTTGGTGATGAGCGCGATGATGGCGATGGTGCCGAACACGGCGAGCGTCGCCGAGATGACCCGCTGATACTCGTCGTAGCCGGCACCGATCACGCGACGCGACCGCGTACGGAAGACGCTCAGCGCGCCCAGCCAGGCCACGATGAGGACGGCAGATACCACCGTGTAATCGAGCTGACCGCCACCTCCGGCGCGGAGTAGATCCTCGTAGCCGAAGCGGACGGTCTGCGCCAGGATCACGGAGAGGACCACGGTGATCGCGTCCGTGAGGCACAGCCTCTTCACGTACACGTTCTGCCACTTCCACCGGTTGACACCGGTGCCGGGCGACGCGTCCGCGGGCGCACGGTCAGGTGCGCGCCGCGGAGCGTCGGACGGGTCGAGCCCTCGATCATCGACCGTCGTCATCCCGCAGTCCTCCCCATGAATGTGTCTCCTCCCCGAGACAAAACTATTTCCCGACGAATCCGGCCCCGGCGCTGGAACCGGACTCGAGCGAGCGTTACCCGAACTATCCCTGAGAAATAACTGAGCGTTACGTGTGAATCGAAGTCTTGTCGCAGATCAGCCGGGAAATCCAGACTCTGTTCGGTAGCCGGTCACACGATCGTGTCGTGTGTTCGGTTGAATCCCTTGGGCTTCGAGTGCACCTACCTGGGCGTAGTCCGAATGATGGGAATACCGGAAGTGATGATAATCACGATTATGTGACGTTCTTTCCAACCCGGAACCCGATCGATTTCCCGAGATCGACGAGAGCCGGGCGTCGAATAGTGTTACTTCGAGTTTCCGAAACATCAAGCGCCCCCTGCCGGATGGTGAGGACACCACGCGGCCCGCGCAACCCGACCGCCATGCCGATAGCCGGAGATATGGCCGGGATAGGCTTCGGTATCGCTAGCGAGAGCCCCGAGGAGAACTGTTGAGCACCCTCCAGACCCTTGATCGCGGTCTACGCGCGCTGGACATCGTGTCGCAGCGACCCGGGGGCATCTCGATCGCGGAACTCTCGGCCGAACTGGAGGTCGCGCGAGCCATCGGCTATCGAATCGTCGCGACTCTCGAAGCACACTCGCTCGTAGCCCGAATGCACGACGGCCGGATCAGATTGGCGGTGGGGGCCGCACTACTCGGTTCGCGCTTCCGTCCCCGCTTGCGCGAGGTGACGCAACCGCTCCTGCGAGACCTGGCTCAGCAGACATCGGCCACCGCTTTCCTGTCGACCCTCGAGGGCGACGAGTGCGTAGTGATCGCGGTGGCCGAACCCGATTCGGGCATCCTCCGAGTGGGCTACCGAGTCGGCACCAGACATCCCGTGTCCAAGGGCGCGGCCGGTATCGCCATCCTTGCCGGTCGCCCCGCATCGGAGTCCGACACCGACGCGATCCGACGCGCACGCGAGGACGGCTTCAGCATCACCACCGGCGAACTCGAACACGGCGCTGTCGGCGTGGCAGCCGGCGTGCGCTCTCCCGTCGACCATGAGGGCATGGGATTCGAGGCGAGCGTCGGCGTCGTCGCGATCGAAGGTCTCGATACCGACACTGCGGCAACCGCCGTTGTGGCGACCGCCGCACGGATCAACAGCCTGCTCGATACCTGACCAGTACAGCCGCACTCGAGGACGCCCGCTGAGGCGTCCTTTTTTGCCCTCAGCACAGAGATCCAACCCCGGCATTGACGCCGAGTGTGACCACCGTTACCGTCTGAATGTGCGTTCAACGAACACATATGTTCGATAAAAGTAAATTCGCAGTTCGCAGATGGAGAGCATCATGATGAGTCAGTCGATCGGCACCGTCCTCGACACCCCGCAACCCGCCGCGGAGAGCCGCTGCCCCATCGACCACACCGCCTTCACCTCCCCTACCGGCTGCCCCGTCTCCCCGCGCGCCGCATCGTTCGATCCCTTCACCGGGCCGTACCAGGTGGACCCCGCCGCATCTCTGCGTTGGTCGCGTGACGAAGAGCCCGTCTTCTACAGCCCCGAACTCGGGTACTGGGTGGTCACGCGCTACGAAGACGTCAAAGCCGTCTTCCGCGACAACGAACTCTTCTCGCCTTCGATCGCTCTCGAGAAGATCACCCCGACCTCCGACGAGGCGAACGCTGTTCTGGCCCGATACGGCTATGCCATGAACCGCACTCTCGTCAACGAGGACGAACCGGCGCACATGCCGCGACGGCGAGCGCTGATGGAGCCCTTCACTCCCGCCGCGCTCGCCCACCACGAGCCGATGGTGCGCCGACTGACCCGCGAATACGTCGATCGTTTCATCGATGCCGGTCACGTCGACCTCGTCGACGAGATGCTCTGGGAGGTTCCGCTCACCGTCGCACTGCACTTCCTCGGTGTGCCCGAGGAGGACATGGACACCCTGCGCGAGTACTCGATCGCACACACCGTCAACACGTGGGGACGTCCGGCTCCCGAGCAGCAGGTCGCCGTAGCCGATGCCGTCGGGAAGTTCTGGCAGTTCGCGGGCACCGTTCTCGACAAGATGCGGAAGGATCCCAACGGGCACGGCTGGATGCCTTTCGGCATCCGCGTTCAGCAGGAACAGCCGGACGTCGTCACCGACTCCTACCTGCACTCGATGATGATGGCCGGCATCGTCGCCGCGCACGAGACGACCGCCAACGCCTCTGCGAATGCCTTGCGGCTGTTGCTCGAACATCGCGACGTGTGGGAAGAGATCTGCGCCGACCCGAGCCTGATCCCCAACGCGGTCGAAGAATGCCTGCGTCATTCCGGATCGGTAGCGGCGTGGCGGCGTCTCGTCACCGCGGACACCACGATCAACGGTGTCGCCATTCCTGCCGGGGCAAAACTGCTGATCGTCAACTCGTCCGCGAACCACGACGAACGCCACTTCGACCAGGCCGACGACTTCGACATCCGGCGCGACAACGCCAGCGACCATCTCACCTTCGGGTACGGCAGCCACCAGTGCATGGGAAAAAACCTCGCACGCATGGAGATCCAGATCTTCCTCGAAGAACTGACCCGGCGCCTGCCACACATGGAGCTGGTCCCGGATCAGGAATTCACCTATCTGCCCAACACCTCGTTCCGCGGACCCGATCATGTGTGGGTTCGCTGGGATCCGACGCGCAACCCCGAACGAGCCGATCCGGAATTGCTGTCCCTTCAGCAGCCGGTCAAGATCGGCGAACCGTCGAAGAACACGATCGCTCGCACCATGGCCGTCTCCGGACTCGAACCCGTTGCCGACGACACCCTGCTGATCACCCTGCGCGACACGAGCGGGCGGCCGCTGCCGAAATGGTCCGCCGGGTCGCATATCGACGTCGACTGCGGTGCAGTGTCGCGACAGTACTCACTGTGCGGTGACCCGAACGACCGCAACACTTTCCAGGTGGCCGTTCTCCACGATCAGGAGAGCCGAGGTGGGTCCCGGTGGATCCACACCGAACTGTCCGTCGGCGACACGCTTCGGGTGCGGGGTCCCCGCAACCACTTCAAGCTCGACCCCGACGCGAAACGGTATGTCTTCGTCGCCGGTGGCATCGGCATCACCCCGGTGATCGCGATGGCCGATCAGGTCAAGGCCGCCGAAGTCGACTACGAGATCCTTTACGCCGGCCGCGCACGCACCTCGATGGCATTTCTCGACCGTCTCGCACGCGACCACGGCGATCGGGTCCGGCTCTATCCCGGCGACGAAGGCACCCGCATGGACCTTCCCGCTCTCTTCGCCGACCCGGAAGAGGGCACGCAGGTGTACTCGTGCGGTCCCGAGCGTCTGCTCTCCGCACTCGGCGAGGCCACCGCACATTGGCCCGACGACACCCTGCACGTCGAACACTTCTCCTCCACGCTCGAAGAACTCGATCCCTCCAAGGAGCACGGCTTCGAGGTAGTGCTGAAGGATTCCGGCATCACCGTCCCGGTCGCTGCCGATCAGACAGTGCTCCAGGCACTTCGAGCCGCCAACATCGACGCCCAGAGCGATTGTGAGGAAGGCATCTGCGGCGCATGCGAGGTACCTGTCCTCGACGGCGAGGTCGACCACCGCGACCTGGTCCTCACCAAGGCCGAGCGCGCAGCCGGAAAAACCATGATGACCTGCTGCTCCCGCGCATGCGGCGACAAGCTGACCCTCCAGCTGTGACACAGCAACCCTCGAAACTGATCCGAAAGGCACGACATGACCACCATCGAGCAGTCGGGTACGCCGTCCGTCCCGCCGGACTCCGGCACACCGACCACCAGAACGCCGTTCAAACGGGTTCTGGCCGGCAGCATGGCCGGCGCCGTCCTCGAGTGGTACGACTTCGCGATCTACGGCATCCTCGCCGCGACCGTCCTCGGCCCTCTGTTCTTCCCCAGCGGCAACCCGGTCGCCTCCTTGTTGATGGCCCTCGCGACACAGGGACTCGGGTTCGTCGCCCGGCCCCTCGGCGGCATCGTCTTCGGCCATCTCGGTGACAAGTTCGGACGCAAACCCATTCTGGTTGCAACGTTCCTCATGCTGGGAGGCGCGACCGCCGCGATCGGACTGCTCCCCACCTACGGCCAGATCGGCATCTGGGCCACCGTCGCCCTGGTCGTCCTGCGCATGATCCAGGGCTTCGCCCTCGGTGGCGAGTTCGGCGCCGCAGTGATCCTGGTCAGCGAATACGGCGAACCCAAGCGCCGGGGATTCTGGGCGGCATGGCCGCAGTCCGGAGCTCCGGCCGGTACCGTCCTGGCCACCGTCACGGTGGGCATACTCGCGGTCGTCTTCCCCGGGGACGCCTTCGACGACTGGGGCTGGCGCGTCGCCTTCCTCCTCGCCGTGCCGTTGCTCGTCATCGGGTTCCTCATCCGACGGGGTGTCGAGGAATCTCCGGTCTACCGGGCCGCGCAGGCGAAGGCCGAGTCCGCCGAGAACAAGGCTGCCCGCAAGGAATCGTCCAGCATCATCGAGGCTCTGCGCAAGCCGCGCCCGCTGCTCCACGGCCTCGGCATGCGCCTGGGCGAGAACATCGCGTTCTACGTCTACACGATCTTCGTCATCGCGTACGCCACGACCTATTTCGACTACACCCGCGGCGCGATCGTCACCACCGTCGCCTTCGCATCGGTCTGCCAGTTCCTCGGAATGATCGGCGGCGGATGGTGGTCCGACCGGGTGGGACGCAAGATCGCCATGCTCGTCCCGGCCGTCTCGCTCGTCATCTGGGCGCCGATCTTCTTCTCCCTGGTGCACACCGAGAACATGACCGCGCTCGGTGTGGGTGTGTGCGTCGGCGCGCTGCTGCACGGCATGCTCGCCGGCCCGGAAGCCGCATGGATCACAGAACTCTTCCCCACCAAGTACCGCTTCGCCGGTTCGTCGCTGGTGTTCCAGGGCTCGTCGATCATCGCCGGCGCTCCTGCCCCGTTCATCGCGGTGTGGCTGGTCGACCGCTTCAGTGCCACCGCAGTCATCGTCTATCTGGTGATCACCATGTCGATCACCGTGATCGCCGTGGCCACCAGTCGCGAGACGAAGGGCGTCGATCTCGACAAGCTCGACGATCTCTACTGAGCACGCCTCATCGAGAAGTGGCGTGGAAGTAGGCGGGGGATGCGGACACGGAAGGTAGAGCCGACACCCTTCTCGGACTCCACCTCCACCTTCCCGCCGTGCGCCGCGACCAGCGCAGCGACGATCGACAGGCCCAGACCACTCCCACCCGACGCGCGGGTGCGGGAGGCGTCGGCGCGGTAGAAGCGTTCGAAGACGCGCTCGCGGTCGTCGGGATCGAGGCCGGGGCCGGTGTCGGCGACTTCCAAGATCGCATCGGAGTCCGAGGTACCCACCCGCACCGTGACATCGGCGTCTGGTGGGGTGTGGGTCAGGGCGTTTGTGACGAGATTGCTCAACACCTGACGCAGACGGGCGTCGTCGCCGAGAACCTCGGGAGTGCCTGGGCCGTCGATGATGTCGAGGGTAACGGTCCGTTCGGGTGCGACGGCGCGCGCGTTGTGCACCGCGTCGGCGGCGACCGCGAGCAGATCCACCGCGGAACGGTCGAGCGGACGTTGTTCGTCGAGTCGCGCGAGCATCAGCAGGTCTTCGACGAGCAGACCCATGCGGCGGGCCTCGCGTTCGATGCGGTCCATGAGCATGCCGGTGTCGGTACTCGCGCCCTGCCGGTACAACTCGGCGAAACCGCGGATGGTGGTGAGCGGAGTTCGGAGTTCGTGGCTGGCATCGGCGACGAAGCGACGCATCTTCTCCTCCGAGCGTCGCGCCGACTCCTCCGATGCCGCGGTCGCCGCGAAGGCCGATTCGATCCTGCCGAGCATCGCGTTGAAGGTCACCGACAACCGCCCGATCTCGGTTCGGGGATCGCCCTCGGGCACCCGCTCGCTGAGGTCGCCTTCAGCGATCGCGGCGGCGGTGCGCTCGACCTCGTCGAGGGGACGCAGGCTCATCCGCACGACGACACCGCCGCCCACCGCCAGTGCGACCAGCACGACCGCACCGATCACCGTCTGCAGCACGACGAGGCTGTCCACCGTCTCGTCGGCCTCGGCCAGACTCATCCCGACGGTGGTCACGACACCCGACGCGTTCTCGGTGCTCATCACCCGCCAGTGCGGACCGTCGTCGCCCACGGATCCGACGGTGACGGGCCTACCGGTCGGATCCTCAGGCACATCCGGTGCGGTCGACTCGTCGTTGACGACGAACAGCACCTGCCCGTCGGCGTCGACGACCTGCACGTAGAAGGGGCTCGGTGGTCGCCGGGAGGTGGGGGCGTCCAGCGGTGGCGTCGGTGGCGGCTTGTCGGGTCGCGCCCAGGTCCGTGCGGCCTCCTCGAGGTCCCGGTCGACGCGCGACAGCAGAGAGTTCTGCAGAGCCGAGGTGACCGCGACCCCGGACGCGAGCAGACCGATGCCGGCCAGGAGCACCAGGGCGGCCACCAGCGTCCAGCGGAGCGGCAGCGCCCGCAGGCGGTTCATGTGCGGGGTTCCCGCATCACGTAGCCCACCCCGCGAACGGTGTGGATGAGGGGGACGTCGCCGGTGTCGACCTTGCGTCGCAGATACGACACATACGACTCGACAACCCCGACCTCACCGCCGAAGTCGTAGTTCCACACGTGCTCGAGGATGCGGGGCTTGCTCAGCACCGTCCCGGCGTTGAGCATGAAGTACCGCAGCAGCGTGAACTCGGTCGGCGACAGCGACACGGGCTTGCCGGCCTTCAACACCTCGTGGGTGTCCTCGTCGAGTTCGAGGTCGGCGAAGGTGATGCGGGAACTGCGTTCGGCCTCGGACACCTTGCCGGCGCGACGCAGGATCGTGCGCAGCCGGGCGATGACCTCTTCGAGGCTGAACGGCTTGGTGACGTAGTCGTCGGCGCCGAGCGTCAGGCCCGCGACCTTGTCCTCCACCGCGTCTTTCGCGGTCAGGAACAGCACGGGCGCGTCGATGCCGTCGGCGCGCAGGCGGCGCAGCAGGCCCATGCCGTCCATCCCGGGCATCATCACGTCGAGGATCACCGCGTCGGGCCGGAAGCGTCGCGCCTTGTCCAGTCCTTCGGCGCCGTTGCTCGCGGTCTCCACCTCGAAGCCCTGGAACTTCAGGCTCACGGACAGCAGTTCGACGATGCTCGGCTCGTCGTCGACGACGAGCACGCGCGCTTCGGGAATCCGGTCGGTCACGACTTCGATTGTCGCGGGTAGGGCTGGCACCGCGCTCGAGATTTCCTGGCAGGTTCCTGTGAGCTTTCCGATTGTCAGGAAGTTGCCAGGAGAACTCCACGGAACCTCGAGATCACGAGTGTGTGCTGTGGGGGTGAACAACGGCTATCAACAGACCGCGAGCAGACTGCACGCGTTCAACCGGTACGAGATCAAGTATTTCGTCGACGAGATGAAGGTGCCCGAACTACGGCGCGAGCTCGCCGCCCGGATGGACACCGATCCGTACTCCCCACACGGGGGCTATCCGGTGACGTCGCTGTACTACGACACCCCGGATCTGCGGTTTTACTGGGAGAAGATCGAAGGCCTGAAGTTCCGCCGCAAGGTACGCATGCGGCTGTACGGCGATCCGGCCGCATGCACCGACGACTCTCCCGTGCAGGTCGAGATCAAGCAGCGCGTCAACCGGGTGACCCAGAAGCGTCGCACTGCCCTCCCGTACGGCGTCGCCCTGCGATGGCTGAACGGACGCGAGGACATCGAGTGCGACGACTCGCAGCGGCCGTTCGTCGACGAGGTCTCCGGTCTCGTGGGGAATCTGGATCTGCGACCGATCGTGACCACCGGCTATCTGCGCGAGGCGTTCGTCGGACGCGACGCCGACCTCGGCCTGCGCGTGACGATCGACCACAAGGTGCACGGCCGCGACCGCGACTTCCACTTCGCGTCCGGCGCAGAGAACCGCTTCATCATCCCGCCGAAGCTGGCCGTCGTAGAGCTCAAGGCCAACGAGCGGGTGCCCTACTGGGCGACTGATTTGACGGCCCGGCTGGACATGTCGGTGATCCGGGTGTCGAAGTACTGCCAGTCGGTCGAAGCGTTCGGGCTCGCACCCAGGTCCCGTTTCGGTGCACCGGAACTGGTGTCGCCGGACGGCTTCGACGCGCGGGTACCCGCCGATCTTCTGTCCACCGAACCGATCCCGGCTCGCTGACCTTCCCTTCTCCGAAACAAGGACGGATATGAACTTCGATTTCCAAGATCTCAGTGGCACGTTCACGACCTTCGACATCGTGGTGTCGCTGGCGTTGTCGTTCGTGCTGTCGAGCGTCATTGCGTGGGTCTACCGCTACACGCACAAGAACGTCTCCTACAGCCAGTCCTACGTGCAGACGCTGGTGCTGGTCGGCATGGTCATCGCGCTCATCATGTTGGTGGTCGGATCGAACATCGCCCGGGCGTTCGCTCTCGTCGGCGCGCTCTCGGTGGTGCGATTCCGCAACGCCATCAAAGAAACTCGCGATGTCGGGTTCATCTTCCTGGTGATGGCCATCGGCATGACCACCGGTACCCGCTTCTACGTGCTCGCCATCGCAGCGACCGTCGCGATCTGCCTCGTACTGCTGATCATGAACAAGTTCAACTGGTTCACGCTCGACGTGCAGCGTCAGGTGGTCAAGGTGCAGGTGCCGCCGGAGCCGGCCTACACCAGCACCGTCGAGGACATTCTCATCAAGCACTGCAGTGAATACGAGTTGGTGTCCACCGAATCTGTCCGCGCCGGCGCTCTGGTGGAGCTGTACTACACGGCGCAGCTGAAGAAGGGCACGAGCTCGAACGACCTGATCGCGGCACTGAGCGCCGTCAATGCCGGCCAGCGGGTGAGCGTCCTGACCGGATACGACCAGACCGACCTGTGATGACTGCACCCACCCCGCGGCGCCGTCTGCGGCACCGGATACCGACCTCGCTGCGGCGGCACTGGAAACTGCCGGTGGCGTTCATCGCGTTCGTCGCGATCGTGGCCACGGCATTCGGAGCGACACGCGTGCGGCCCTACATCACAGGCGACCCGACGATCATCTCCTCGGAGATCACCGAGAACGTCGCCGGCACAGTCGATCTGTTCGACACCTCCGCCACACACGAGTTGTCGCTCGAGATCGGCGACGCCGAGTACGACGACATGATCTCCGCATACGAGAAGGACGGCGACAAGGAGTGGGTGGTCGCCGATGTGGTCATCGACGGCACCCACATCGACGACGTGGGTGTGCGCCTGAAGGGCAACTCGACGCTGCGCGGCCTGCAGGGCGAGGGTTTCGATCAGGCACAAGGCCCGCCCGGGATGGAGGGCACGGTTCAGGTGGATCCGGAGGATCCGACCTCGTTGCCCTTGCTGATCCGTTTCGACGAGTACGTCGACGGTCGCGCGTATCAGGGCATGACAGAACTGTCGGTGCGGCCCGGCTCGCCGGTGATCAACGAGGCGATGGCGTTGTCGCTCACCGCCGAGACCGAGCAGCCGACCCAGCGATACGCGTACACGGTGTACTCGGTCAACGACAGCGCCACCGCGACGCGACTGGTGCTCGAGCATCCCGATGAGCAGTACGCCAACTCGCTGCTCGACTCCCCCGGCTATCTCTACAAGGCCGATGCGTCGTCGCGGTTCGAGTACGTCGGCGACGACCAGTCGGACTACGCCGACCAGTTCGAGGAGATCAATGCCGCCGACTCCGGGACGCTGCAACCCATCATCAGCTTCCTGAAGTGGATGGACTCGGCCGACGACGCAGAGTTCGACGCGCACCTCGCCGACTGGGTCGACGTCGAGTCCTTCGCTCGGTACGTCGCCACACAGAACCTGCTCGTCAACTTCGACGACATGGCCGGACCCGGTCAGAACTACTACCTCTGGTACGACCTCGACACGAAGAAACTCTCGGTGGTCTCGTGGGATCTGAACATGGCCATGCAGGGTGATACTTCCGCCGGCCCGGACGACTCCATCTCCATGATGGGCGGCATGGGACCGGGCGGTCGCCCGCAGGGCATGGCGGACGCCACGCCACCGGAGGGGATGCCTCAGACCATGCCACCTGGAATGCCTGGAGGTGAGAGTCGCGGACCAGGCGGCGGCAATACCTTGAAGACCCGTTTCCTCGACTCCGACGCCTTCACGGAGATCTACCACCGGGTGTATCAGGAGCTGTCCGAACAGATCTACGGCAACGGTCTGGCACTCGAGGTGCTCGGCGCGGTGGCGGCGTCGGTGCCGACCTCCGACGGACTCACCGCCGAGGCGCTGCAGGAGAGCGTCGACTCGATGCGCTCCTGGATCGGGGAACGTACGCAGGCACAAGTTCAGTGGATTCAGCCCCGCTGAGCGAGGTCGGATCCACCGAAGTTACGGATACTGTCGGGCCATGACTTCCGAAGAAATCCTGCTCGTCGAGCAGCGCGATTCCGTCCGCATTCTCACCTTCAACCGCTCGGAGGCGCGGAATGCGCTGAGCTCGGCGCTCATCGATGCCCTGCGCACCGAGATCGCTGCAGCGGAGGCGGACGACGAGACGAACGTCGTGGTCCTTACCGGCACCGACCCGGCCTTCTGCGCCGGACTCGACCTGCAGGAACTCGGGGAAGGTGGAGGCAACCTGTCGCTGGTGTCCGGCGCCGACCTCCCCGTCGGTCATCCGTGGAAGCCCATCTCCAAGCCGATCATCGGCGCGGTGAACGGCGCCGCCATCACCGGTGGTCTCGAAATGGCACTCGCGTGCGACTTCCTCATCGCGTCCGAGCGCGCCCGCTTCGCCGACACCCACGCGCGAGTCGGCGTCCTGCCGGGTTGGGGACTCACCCAGCGCCTTCCCGCGGCGGTGGGTCCGGGCTTCGCGCGTCGCATGAGCCTGTCCGGCAACTTCGTGGGTGCCGAGGAGGCGCTGCGTGCGGGTCTGGTGACGCAGGTCGTCGCGCATGACGAACTGCTCGGCACGGCCGTGGAGGTCGCGCGGACGATCGCCGGCAACGACCAATCCGGTGTGCGGGCGTTGCTCGCGTCGTACCGCCGGGCCGAGGAGCATGTCGTCGAACCGGCCCTACGGGTGGAGCAGCAGACCTCGGAAGAGTGGATGCGGGAGTTCTCGCCGTCGCGGGTCGCCGAGAGGCGGGCGGCAGTGATCGAACGTGGAAAGTCCCAAAACGCCGTGAACCCCAAGTCCTGAAACACCCATGATAAAAGGGTGTTTCAGTCTAATCGGACAGATTTATCACGGAAATATAACAACTAGTGACGGCAGGTAACAGGCTTTGGGGCCTTCGCGAAGTATGGGGCGGAAGTGAATTGATCTTGCAGATCTTTCACTTCCCGCGTCCGTTCGCGGGCGTGCCCATCCACAACAACATGGAGGTATTCCTATGCTGCTCGGATCTCTCGCACTGACCCTCGGTGGACTGCTCGTTGCCCTCGGCATCGTTCTCTGACGGCCGGACGATCGACTCCGCGCCCGCACCACCCCCTGCGTGCGGGCGCGGTTCGGTCCATTCGGACGGATCCACTTCCGGAGTCCGGAAAACTGTTTCCTCGTCACACTTTTCGGACATCTTCTTCTCGAGTTCGTCCTTCTCGCGCTGCGCCATCTCCGGTTCCCGACACCGACGCGCGCAAACAACTACTCCGGCAACGGAACGTTCTGCAGTCGCAGCTGACCGCGAGCGAGGACCTTACCGGTCGTAGTGTCGGTGATGATCACCAGCCACAGTTGCTGAGTCCTCCCCTGCTGCAACGGTTCTGCCGTGACCGACGCGCGGCATCCCGTCGTCGAACGCAGGAAGTCGGTCGAGTTGTTGACGCCGACAGCGAACTGGCCGCGCTCGAGTACCGCGGCGCTTGCGCCGATGCTGCCGGCAGTTTCGACGATGGTCGCATAGAGCCCACCGTGCACGACTCCCCACGGGGTGTGATGGTCGGGGCCCAGGTCGACGTATCCGGCGACCTTCGTTCCGGTGGCTTCCTCGACGACGAAGCCGCTCGCCTCGACGAATCGGCTCGGCGGCTTCTGGCCGTAGTCCTCGATGGTCGGACGGGCCTCGGTAGTTCCGGTCATGACAACTCCTCGTTCACGCTGACTTC
This sequence comes from Rhodococcus sp. 2G, assembly GCF_001886355.1. NCBI lineage: Bacteria > Bacillati > Actinomycetota > Actinomycetes > Mycobacteriales > Nocardiaceae > Rhodococcus > Rhodococcus sp. 2G. The sequence continues at coordinate 3,550,509 of NZ_CP018063.1, forward strand.
GATATTCACAGTTAGCCAGTGCCTAGGCTGACTGTCAAGGATTAAGTCAGCTACCCTGTGGGCATGCAGTGGCTCGACTACAGCACCGACAACTGCTCGGTCCAGCGCACGATGGACGTCATCGGCGAGAAATGGACGATGATCGTTCTCCGCGAAGTGTTCAACGGCGTGCGACGTTTCGAGCAGATGCGCCGGCACACCGGCATCTCCGACCCCGTGCTGTCCGCCCGACTGCGCACCCTCGTCGAGGCCGGGATCCTCGACACCGTCCCCTACCGCGAGGAAGGCCGCCGCACGCGCAACGAGTACCGGCTCACCGAGAAGGGCCGCGATCTCTATCCCATCCTCGTCGCCCTGCTCCAGTGGGGGGACAAATACTGTGCAGATCCCGACGGCCCGTCACTGCTCATCGAACACCGCGACTGTGGCGCTTCGGTCGAAGCGGTCGTGCAATGCGCCCACGGCCACGGTCCGCTGCGGCCGAGCGAGTCGCAGACCCGACCGGGTCCGACCGCGCGAAAACTCCCCGAGGGCACGAAAACATAACGAAGTGAATTTTCGGTCCGCGGCAGTGTTTCGCACCGAGGCGGCGGGTACTCCTCGGTCAGCGTCCCGGTGCGGACGCAGTCCGGATAACCGAACGACAGGAGGAACACATATGCACTTCGGATCTCTTGCGCTCCTCGGCGGACTGCCTGCGAAACCGGGCATCGCCCACTGAGCCAGCGCACACCGCGTCCGCATCCGTGATGGGTGCGGACGCGGTCGTATGTGCGATGAGTTTTCCGGGTGGCGCGAGTCGGTATGGTCACCGACCCCAGAAGGAGCCGACATGCCCGAATTCGTCACCCACTCGATCGACGTCCCTGGCGCGACTCTCGTCTACGACCTCCGCACCGTCCCCGGCGACGCCACCCCGCTGCTGCTCGCCGGATCCCCGATGGACGCGAGCGGCTTCACGAGCCTCGCCTCCTTCTTCGACGACCGGACGGTGATCACCTACGACCCGCGCGGCACGGGCCGCGGTACGCGCACCGACACGTCGATGCAGTCCACTCCCGCTCTGCACGCCGACGACCTGCACCGGATCCTCGTCGAACTCGATCTCGGTCCCGTCGACGTCTTCGCCAGCAGCGGCGGCGCGGTCAACGCCCTCGAACTCGTCTCGCGCCACCCCGAGCAGGTGCGCACGCTGGTCGCGCACGAACCGCCGATCATGGAACTGTTGCCCGATCGCATCGGGGCCGAAGCGGTGCGCGACGACATTCGCGACACCTATCAGCGCAGCGGTCTCGGACCGGCCATGGCGAAGTTCATCGCCCTGGTCAGCTACGAAGGTGAGCTGACCTCCGACTATCTCGGCCGGCCCGCTCCGAGCCCGTCCGACTTCGGACTGCCCAGCGAGGACGACGGGACCCGCGACGACGTGCTGCTGGGTCAGAACTGGATGTCGTGCACGGGCTACCACCCCGATCTCGACGCTCTCGCGAACGCGTCCACGCGCATCGTCGTCGCAGGTGGTCGCGAGTCGGTACGCCAGCTGTGCGGCCGCGCCTCGGCAGCGCTCGCCGACCGGCTCGGCACAACTCCGACGCTGTTCCCCGGCGATCACGGTGGCTTCATGGGGGCCGCAGAGGGTATGCCCGGCGATCCCGGAGCTTTCGCCGCCGTGCTCCGCGACGTGCTCCAACCGAGCCGCGTGTAATCCGTCCGATTGTCGAGTTCATGGGCTACACCCAGCCCTGGTACTCGGTGCGCGACCTCGCCGAACCCGTGGGCGGAGCGATGATGCCGCGCGCCGTGGCCGCGCCTTCGTCTACATCCCGAAGAGCGGGTACGTCGGCATCGGAGTCGTCACCGTGATGTCGTTCTTCGAGAGTGCTCACAACAGGGATGGGTGACAGCAGAAGCTCTTTCGCACGATCACTCCGTGTCGCGCAGCACGTTCCTGCGTTCGACGCGGCGCCGATCGGCCAGGTGGGCGTCGCGCAGCACTTCGAGCAGACGCGGTGTGGTCCGCTCGCCGGGTTCGACGACCGCGACCCATCCCAGTGAGCCGTAGAGCGGATGAGGGATGAAGACGTCGGTCTCGGCGAAGTCGATCGTCGAGGGGTCGACGGACCGGGGTGGGTAGCCGAGCAACTCGGTGAACAGCTGCGTCCCCGCATGCACGTTCATGCGCCATCGGCCCGGCTCGTCGAGGCGTGAATCCCCATCGTTCGGATAGTTCTTCGTCACGATCGTCGCGTAGGGCTGCCGATTGTGCGGGATCTCGCCGTCCGGGGCGTAGTAGAAGAAATGGTCGCCCCACGAAATCTCGGGGAGCCCACTCCCTTCCTGTGGTGCGAGCTCGAGGACACCGCTGAAGCTTCTGATCTGCGCGAGGACCTGTTCCATGGTCATACTTCGAGTGTCACCTTGAAGTGCTTATGGAGGGTTCGAGCAGTGGAGCACACGATGACGACGGGGCGCCTGGCCGCAGCCACCGGATACTCCGTGCAGCAGGTGCGCGATCTCGAACGCCTCGGAGTGATTCCTTCCGCCGTACGAATGCCCAACGGCTATCGCAGATTCGGTCCCGAACACGTCACGGCCCTGCGCGCGTACCGCGCACTGGCTGTCGCGGTGGGTCCCGTCGAGGCGCGCAGTGTCATGCACGATGTGCAGGTCCTCCCCTACGACGAGGCACTCGCCCGTGTCGTCGAACTCCACAGTGGGCTCGCGCGGGCACGCGCCGAGAGTCTCACCGCACTCCGCGCACTCGACACCATCGTCGACGAGGCCGCCCACGACGCGCCTCCACTACCCGGCGACGCCATGAGCATCACCGAGCTGGCGAACGCCATCGGAGTGCGATCGTCCACCCTGAGGTTCTGGGAGAAGGAGGGATTGGTCGCGCCCGAACGGATCGACCGTAACGCTGCGCGGAGCTACTCCCCCGCCGCGGCGCGGGATGCGCGGATCGTTGCCGCACTACGCGCGGGTGGCTACCGCATCCCGGCGGTCCGGGCGGTGATGGCAGCGATCGGAACCGACAATGACACCGATACTGCTAGGGACGCACTCCACGAGCGCCTGCACACCATCGCAGTGCAGTCCGAAACGTTGCTGCGAGCCGGTGCAGACATCGCGAACCTGATCGAGAACCGGACTCCGCGCTCGCCTAACTCGAATCCGAAGAGTGCAACCGCCACGGCACACTCGTCACCATCACCCCCGGTTGGAACAGCAGACGACTCTTGAGTCGCAGCGCGCTCTGATTGTGGAGCAGATTCTCCCACCAGTGCCCCACGACGTATTCGGGGATGAAGACGGTCACCACGTCGCGCGGCGAGTTGCCACGCACCCGCCTGACGTAGTCGAGTACCGGTCGCGTGATCTCCCGGTACGGCGACTCCAGCACCTTCAACGGGATCGTGATGTCGCTGGCTTCCCATTCGCGCACGAGAGCGCGGGTGTCCTCCTCGTCGACGTCGACGGTGATCGCTTCGAGGGTGTCGGGGTGGGTGGCCGAGGCGTACGCGAGCGCGCGACGTGTCGGGTGGTGCAGCTTGGCCACGAGCACGATCGAATACGTGCGGCTGGGCAGCAGACCGTCCCATTTGCCGGCGTCGAGTTCGGCCGCCACGCGTCGGTAGTGGTGGTTGACGGCCCGCATCGTCACGAAGACGATCACCATGGCGAGGATCGCGATCCACGCGCCGGCGAGGAATTTCGTGATGAGCACGATGATCAGGACGGTCCCCGTCATCGCCAGACCCACACCGTTGACGACGCGCGAACGCTGCATTCTCCGGCGGTGACGCGAGTCGGTTTCGGTGGCCAACAGCCGTGTCCAGTGACGAACCATTCCGGTCTGGCTCAACGTGAAGGAGACGAACACTCCGACGATGTAGAGCTGGATGAGATGGGTGACCTCGGCGTCGAACACCCATACCAGCACGATCGCTCCGAGAGCCAGGAAGACGATGCCGTTGCTGAACGCGAGCCGATCGCCCCGGGTGCGCAGCTGGGTCGGCAGGTGTTTGTCCTGCGCGAGTACCGACGCGAGAACCGGGAACCCGTTGAATGCCGTATTCGCGGCGAGGACGAGGATCAACGCGGTCACGGCGGTGACGAGGTAGAAACCGAGCGGGAAACCGGTGAAGACCGTCTCGGCGACCTGCGCGATCAGTGTCTTCTGGTGATAGTCGGCCGGTGCCCCGCTCAACTGTGTCGCGGGATCTGCGGCGACGACGACCCCCAGTCGCTCGGCGAGGACGATGATGCCCATCAGCAGCGTGATCGCGATGGCGCCCAGCAGGAGCAGGGTGGTGGCAGCGTTGTGCGATTTCGGTTTCCGGAAGGCCGGCACCCCGTTGCTGATGGCCTCCACTCCCGTCAGGGCCGCACATCCCGACGAGAACGCGCGCGCGAGAAGGAACGCGAAGGCCAGTCCGGCCAGATGGGATTGTTCAGCGGCGAGTTCGTAGTGCGACGACTCGGCCCGCAGAGGGGCATCGGACACGACGAGACGCACGAAGCCCCAGACGACCATCACCCCGATGCAGAACATGAAGGCGTAGGTGGGGATGGCGAAAGCTGTTCCGGCTTCGCGGAGTCCGCGCAGATTGACCGCGGTGAGGAGTGTGATCGCGGTGATGGCGAACAGCACTTTGTGGTGTTCGACGAAGGGGATCGCCGACCCGATGTTCTGGGCGGCCGACGAGATCGACACGGCGACCGTCAGCACGTAGTCGACGATCAGCGCGCTGCCCACCGTCAGGCCGGCGATCGCACCGAGGTTCTTCGTCGCCACCTCGTAGTCGCCGCCCCCCGACGGATAGGCATGCACGTTCTGCCGGTAGCTCGCGACCACTACGACGAGGACAACGGCGACCGCGAGACCGATCCACCCGGAGAATGCGTAGGCGGACAGGCCCGCCACCGACAACACGAGGAAGATCTCCTCCGGCGCATAGGCGACGGACGACAGAGCGTCGGACGCGAAGACCGGCAGGGCTATCCGTTTCGGCAACAGCGTGTGGCCGAGCGTGTCGCTTCGCAGCGGCCTTCCCAGCAACATCCGTTTGGTGATGTTGTCACGGCCCTTGTGGATGGTTACGGCCACGACCATCGACTCCTGTCCGGCGCATACCCGCGCACGCAGAAGCGAACGGTACGCTTGTATTACCACGCTCGCCATGGGTGCAGATAGGCAAATTCACCCCGTCGATCACCCGTCGGCAACGTTGGCAGATGAAAGAATCGTGGGTAGCGTGGAGTCGTTGTTGCTCCTCGCAACAAAGCGTGCCGTGTCTCCTCCCCTTTGACACGGCACGAACGGACCCCGTCGGCCCCTCCCCTCGTTGAGCCGACGGGGTTCACTCATTGGTTCCCGTCTATGCCGCGGTTCACACGTTTTCGTACAGAACGGTCCGTTTTACGGATTTTGCGGCGATCCCGGACAGCGGCAGCAGAACTTGACTCGTCCACAGTGCGCGCGGTCGACTACTTTCTTTCACCACGCTCACGATCCGGAGAACCCTGATGACCGATTCCATCCTCGAGCTCTACGTCAACGACGGATTGTCCGACGAGGAAATCGATCAGCAGAGGGCCACCTACGGTCCGCTCACCGAGGACGTGCGCGAGCTGATCCAGCTCGCACTGCAGACGCGTGTGGATGCCGACGACGTCGCGCGGGCGCGGGAACATCTCGCAGCTGCGCGCGAGATCCTCGAACGCGACCGGGAGGACGGGCCGTACGGCACCCGGTTCAACGATTCGGGCCGATTCCGTAACTGGGGAAACGCCGCAATAGGCCTGCGCAACGCCATCGCCCCGATCGGCGACATCCACGAGGACGACGACGGCCGCGTGTGGGCGGACATCCACCTCGGTCCCGTCTACGAGGGGCCGGCCGGGCACGTGCACGGCGGGGTCTCCGCACTGCTGCTCGACCAGATCCTCGGCGACGCCGCGCGTATCTCGGGACATCCGGGAATGACGGGCACGCTCACCATCCGCTACCGCAAGCGCACTCCCCTCGGCGCTCTGCGCGTGGAGGCGAAACTCGACCGCGTCGAGGGACGTAAGGCGTTCGTCGTGGGGCACATCGCCGACCCGGAGGGGATCTGCGTGGAAGCGGAAGGCATCTTCATCGCTCCGGTGTGGATGGTTCAGCAGCGCGACTCGTTCGCGGAGATACCGAGACCCGAATAGGCTCACAACGCCCATGGTCGACCATCAGGGTTGTGAGCCTCACCCGTGTGTTGTGAACCTCCGGACGCCGGAGCCGACGATCAGGTGCTTGCTCTGATGACCGTCACCCTGCAACGCCTGAGCTGATGCTCCTGTTGCGAGGGTCACGACTTGCGACTCGGTAGGTCCGACTCCTCCGCCAGTACAGTTGATCGATATCCGGCAGGAGCGAGAGGAGTCGACCGTGCAGAACGCCGTGTTCTACTCGCTCGTCGCGATGTGTTCGTTGTTCGCCGCGTCGACGTGGTGCCTCTCGCGCCCCCACCTGCTGTCGAGCTCGGCCGCGTTCGTGGCCTCCGGGCTCTGGGTGCTGATGAACGGACCTCTCGAGGGTCGTGTGCTGTACTCGGTGACGCCGAACCACGGACTGACCGAGGCCGACCTGCTCTCGGGAGTGGGCGTGTGCATCGCAGCCTGGGGTTTCTGGACGACGCGGAACCGTCGGCGCCGGCGGCGTTCGCAGCGACCGGCGGCGTACCGCAGGCATCCCGACCGGTCCAGAGCCATGCCGACCCCCGTCTTTCCGGCGGAAAGCGACGTCGAAACGGGCCCCATCCGCCGCAAAGCAGGATGAACGTCTCGGTTCGACCCCGAGAAGATTCTCAGGTCTCGTTTCAGTATCGACTCTGGACGAGTGCCCAGCTGTCACCTAAGCTCCAAAGCGGCCACGGCGTAGGTGGCCGTGTCTCCCTAGAGTCCTCCCCGACACAGGAGATACAGCGCGAGGCCCCCGCCGGCTCCTCCCCTCGAATCGCTGGCGGGGGCCCTTCCCTGTCGGCCTCCCCGACGACAGGGGCAGATCGATGGTAATCAGGTCCCGATGTCCGATTTGTCCTGCGTTCGGACGAAACGCCGGGTAACCCTTGTGACCTTCGTCTCTGCGGCGCTGTTCACAGCATAGAGCAATCTGCTCACTCGCGTGCATAGGTCCTTCTCGAGTTCACCGAAAGATCAACTCGCAGAGTCCGTTCTGCCGCTTTCACGCGCTTCGCACTCTTCCGTCAGGCACGATCCGCCAGCTCGGCGTGCCCGGCCTGACGAGCACAATGCGCGCAGCAGAAGACGGCATCCGCCGACTCCACGCCGTGCCCGAGGATGCGGCAGTGGCAGTGGGCGCACTGCGGCGCCATCTCCTCCTCTTCCGGCGTCACGATCGGACGGTGTCTGCTTTCCTTCCGGTCGGGTACCCGGAACCGCCGGAACACACGAGCCCGCCCACACCGATTCGTTGCGGGCGGGCTCGTGGACGACGGATCTACACCGGTTCGGGTTCCCTCGCTTCGTGCTTCGCGGCTTCCTGCTGCGCGGCCTCGAACTTCAGGCGTTGTCCGAGCACCGACTTGCGGCGACCGTAGACGAAGTAGATCGCCACTCCCAGGACCATCCAGACAGTGAAGCGGATCCACGTCTCGACCGAGAGGTTGAGCATGAGCCAGCCGCAGGCGAGGACCGCGAGGATCGGAACCAGCGGCACGAGCGGCACCCGGAATCCGCGGGGCAGGTCGGGGCGGGTACGACGGAGCACCATCACGCCGACGCAGACCAGGACGAAGGCGAACAGCGTGCCGATGTTGACCATCTCCTCGAGCACACCCATCGGGAACACTGCGGCGAGGACGGCCACGACACCACCGACCATCAGGGTGATGCGCACGGGCACACCCTTGTGGTTCGTGACGGCGAGCTTGCGGGTGACGAGTCCGTCGCGGGACATCGCGAACAGCACGCGGGTCTGGCCGAGCATCATCACCATCACGACGGTGGTGAGGCCGGCGAGTCCACCGATGTTGATGGCCATCTGCGCCCAGGTGATGCCGTGTGCCTCGAAGGCCGTGGCCAGCGTGGCGCTGCCGTCACCGACCAGCTCGCTGCCGGTGCGCAGGTCGGTGTACTTCACCATGCCGGTGAGCACGAGCGTGACGCCGACGTAGAGGACGGTGACGATCGCCAGCGAACCGAAGATGCCGCGGGGCAGGGCCTTCTGGGGGTTCTTGGTCTCCTCGGCGGTGGTGGCGACGACGTCGAAGCCGATGAAGGCGAAGAAGACCAGGCTCGCTGCGGCGAGGAGGCCGTACCAGCCGTAGGTGCTGCCGCCCGCGCCGGTGAGCGCCGAGAACAGCGACTGATGCAGACCGGATGCGGCGCTCTCCGCCTCTTCGGCCTGCGGGACGTACGGCGAGTAGTTGGACTTGTCGATGTAGAAGATGCCGACGACGATGACGAGCAGGACCACCGCGACCTTGATGGCGGTGACGACGGCGGAGACCCGCGACGAGACCTTGGTGCCGATCGCGAGGATGATCGTGATGGCGCCGACGATGAGCAGTGACCCCCAGTCGACCGTGATCGGTCCGAGGTCGATCGATGCGTCCCCGCCGAACATGCCCCCGAGATACATCGACCATCCCTTGGCGACAACCGCGGAGGCGAGGGCGAACTCGAGGATCAGGTCCCATCCGATGATCCAGGCGACGAATTCACCGAAGGTGGCGTAGGAGAAGGTGTAGGCGCTGCCGGCGACCGGTACCGCAGAGGCGAACTCCGCGTAACACAGTGCAGCGAGACCACACGCGATCGCGGCGAGGACGAACGCCAGCGAGATGGACGGTCCGGCGAGATTGCCTGCGGTGCGGGCGGTGAGGGTGAAGATTCCGGCTCCGACCACGACGGCGACGCCGAACACGGTCAGATCCTTGGCGGTCAGTTCTCGTCGTAGCCGCGAACCGGGTTCATCGGTATCCGCGATCGACTGTTCGACGGATTTGGTCCGCCAGATGCCGACTCCGGGCATTGTGTGCTCCTCGGGGTGATTGCGGCGCCCGCCACGCCCGGTCCGGGCGAGGGGTAGGCATGTCGCTCACTTCGCGCGCATTACGTTGCAGCAAGCCGTGTTTGCGTGAGCATTCGATGTAGCAATCATGGCACTGGCTCGTGAAGTGTCAATATCTTTCTGTTCGGCTGAGCATTATGCTCGAGTGGTGACGCGCATCACAACGGAAAGGGTGTCATCGTGTTCAGTCTCGACCGGCTCGACGCAGCTCTCCTCGGAGAGCTCACGCACAACCCCCGGGCAGGAATCGTCGACCTGTCGGCGAAGCTCGGCATCGCCCGCAACACCGTGCAGTCGCGCATCAGAAAACTCGAGGAGTCCGGTGCCGTCACCGGATACCGACCGGTCGTCGACCTGCCGAAGCTGGGTGTGCCGCTGCAGGCGTTCATCGGCGCCGAGCTCGTCCAGGCACGGATGGGGCATGTGATCGCCCAATTGGGCCGATTCCCAGAGGTATTGGAGGTCCACGCGACAACGGGCAGGGAAGATCTCCTGATCCGGATGGCGGCGCAGTCCCAGGAGGACCTCCTGTTGGTCCTCGAACGGCTCCACGCCATCGAGGGCGTCGCGCACACCACCACGACGCTCGCGCTCACCACGCCGATCGAGTACCGGACGCAGCCACTCGTCGAGCACATCACCCGCGATGCGGGGCACGGGCGTTCCTCGTCGGCCGGAAACTCCTGAAGACACGAGAAGGGGAGGCACCTCGCGGCGCCTCCCCTTGTTCCCCTGTGCGGATCAGTTCCCCTGTGCGGATCAGTTCCCCTGTGCGGATCAGGCAGTATCGATGCGGCGCTCGGCGATCCGGTTGGCCGCTGCGCCCGGCGTGACGCCGAGAGTGCTGGAGACGTCGAAGATCTCGGCGGTGCGGTCGAAGATGGACTCCACCCGCTCGCGGACGACGTCGGCGGCGGATCCGTCGACCTCGCCGGCGACCTGGATCAGTCCGCCCGCGTTCGCGACATAGTCGGGTACCCAGACGATTCCGCGCTTGCCCAGCAGGCCCTCCACCTCGGGCTGCGCGAGCTGGTTGTTGGCCGCACCGCACACGAGACGTGCGTCGAGGTGGGCAGCGGTGATCGAGGTCAGCGTGCCACCGAGAGCGCACGGGGCGTAGACGTCGGCGGACGAGGCGACGACGTTGTCGGTGACCTGCGCCGGGAACTCGTCGACCACGCGGGCGACCGCGGCGGGGTTCACGTCGGAGACGATCACCTCGGCACCGTCGGCGACGAGCAGCTTCACGAGTTCGTAGCCGACCTTGCCGAGACCCTCGACACCGACCGTGCGACCCGCGAGAGTCGTTTCGCCCCAGACCGTCCGAGCGCCGGCACGCATGGCCTGGAAGACACCGAGTGCGGTCAGCGGCGAGCTGTCACCGGATCCGCCGGCGGCGACGGTGCGCCCCACGGCGTGGGCGGTGTGCCGGCCCACCACGTCGAGGTCCTCCGCGCGGGTTCCCACGTCGGCGGCGGTGATGTAGCGACCACCGAGTGACTCGACGAATCGTCCGTAGGCGGCGAGCAGTTCGTCGTTCTTGTCCATCTTCGGATCACCGATGATGACGGCCTTGCCGCCACCGAGGTTCACACCGGACACCGCGGCCTTGTAGGTCATGCCCCACGACAGTCGCAGCACGTCCTCGAGTGCCGACATCTCGTCCGCGTAGGGGTAGAAGCGGGTGCCGCCGAGGGCGGGTCCGAGTGCGGTGGAGTGGATCGCGACGATGGCGCGCAAGCCGGTGGCCGCGTCGTGATGGAAGACGACCTGCTCGTGCGGACGGTCGGTCAGACGGGCCGAGCGGCCGAACACGCCGTCGGACGTGGTGAACTCGGGGAGGTCGAGGGCAGAGGTGGTCATCGGTGGGTTCCTTTGCAGCAGAGGGTGTTCGTGCTTCAGAAGTCGGTGTCGATGCCGAGCTCGGCGAGGCGGGCCCGGTACTGCTCGACGGAGCGGAGCTTGACGTCCTCGTAGCCGCGCACCATGTCGGGCAGGGCCGCGATCTCGGCGGCGCGGTCGTAGGAGTCGACGTCCAGGCCGGCGGCGAGCCGCTGGATCGTGGCGGTGTAGTGGGCGAGCAGAGCGCGCTCGACGCGGCGGACGTGGGCGTAGCCGAAGGGATCGAGCTTCGTGCCGCGCAGACGCTTCGCCTTGGCCAGAGCCTTCAGCGCGACATGCGATTTCGGTCCGAAGCCGACCTTCTTCTCACGGCCGAGTGCGCGCAGCGCCGGCGGGTGCAGGCGGTAGGTGAGCTTGCGCCCACCGGGGACCTGGCCCTGCACCTCGTCGAGGAAGGCCGGGTCGACGAGCATGCGGGCGACCTCGTACTCGTCCTTGTAGGCGGTGAACTTGAACAGTCCGCGGGCGACGGCCTCGCTGAAGTCCGTGCGGTTCGTGACGCGGCGCTCCGCCTCCCAGGCTGCCTGCACCTGCGCGATGTAGCGGGCGGCGAGGGCTTCGCTCTGGAAGTCGATCAGCGACGCGGCGCGGATCCGCACGAGCCGCTCGACCTCGCCGGTGAAGGTGGTGCCGGCGAACAGACGCTCCGGTGCGACGGTGGCGGCGCGCTCCGTGGGGGCCGGTGCGGTCGCGGCGGCGAAGGCCGCGGGATCCGCGACGGCCACCCGGCCCCAGCGGAAGGCGGCGATGTTGGTCGCGACGGCCACACCGTTGATCTCGATGGCCTCCTCGATGGCGTCGGCGGGGATCTCGAGTCCGCCGAGCTGGTGGGCGGCGCCCACGACGAGGAAGTTCGCGGCCGAGGTCTCACCGAACAGCGCCTGGGCTGCGGCGAGGGCGTCGAACGAGACGGTCGTGCGGGTCGCGGTGTCGAGGCGGGCGAGCAGGTCGTGCTCGTCGGGATGCCGGACAGAGCGGTCGTAGACCATGTCGCCGGTGGGGACGCGGCTCGTCGACGCGACCGCCACGGTCTCCTCACGGTTCGCGTAGGCGAGGTTCTTCGGCTCGGTCGCGGTGAGCAGGTCGAGCGCGAGCAGAGCGGTGGCACCGCCCGGGCCGACGCGGTTGCCGGGCTCGAGTCCGTCGGCGGCGAAGCGCAGGTGGGAGACCACCGGGCCGGCTTTCTGGCTCATGCCGATCTGGTCGAGCGACTCGACCTCGAATCCGGCGCGTAGCGCGGCCGTGGCGAGCACCTGGTTGACGGTGACGATGCCGGTGCCGCCGATGCCCGCGAGGAAGACGTTGCGGGTGCCCTTCGGGGTGTCGATGGCGGCGTCCGGGATGCGCGGCGGGGTCGGAGCCTTGCGGCGCTTGGGCTTCTCCGGCGACGTCTCGACGGTCACGAAGGACGGGCAGTCGCCGTCGAGGCACGAGTAGTCGGTGTTGCAGGAGGTCTGATCGATGCGGGTCTTCGAACCGAATTCGGTGTCGACCGGCTGCACCGACAGGCAGTTGCTCTTGACGCCGCAGTCGCCGCAGCCCTCGCACACCGCTTCGTTGATGACGACGCGGGTCGTGCGGGCGGGCAGGGTGCCACGCTTGCGCTGACGGCGCGCGTCGGCGGCGCAGTGCTGGTCGTAGATGAGCACGGTGACGCCCTCGATCCCGCGCAGCAGCTTCTGCGCCTCGTCGAGCCGGTCGCGGTGCCAGACCTCGGTGCCGCGGGCAAGGGTGCGCTTGCGGAGGCGCTTCGGTTCGTCGGAGCAGATGATGATCTTGCGGACGCCCTCGGTGGTGAGCTTGTGGGTCAGCGCCGGGATCTTCAGGGCGCCTTCGGCGTCCTGCGCGCCGGTCATCGCCACGACGTCGTTGTAGAGCAGCTTGAAGGTGATGTTCACGCCGGCGGCGACACACGCCTGGACGGCGAGCTGACCGGAGTGGAAGTAGGTTCCGTCGCCGAGGTTCTGGAACATGTGGCCGATGTCGGTGAACGGCGCCTGGCCGATCCACTGCGCACCTTCGCCACCCATCTGGGTCAGGCCGGTGACGGCGCTGTCCTTGCGGCCGGACAGGGTGACGAGGGTGTGACAGCCGATGCCGCCGCCGCCGATCGAACCCTCCGGCAGTGCGGTGGATCGGTTGTGCGGGCAGCCGCTGCAGAAGTAGGGGGTGCGCTGGGTCGACAGCACCTCGAGCGACAACTGCGGCAGGGGTGCGGGGCCGAGTTCGACGTGGCCGCGGAGCACGCGACGCAGCGGGCCGCGCAGGCGACCGGCGGTGAGCTCACCGTCGACGGGCACGAGCGGGCGGCCGTCGGCGTCCTTCTTGCCGACGATCTGCGGGGCGTTCGCGGTGCCGTAGAGGATCTCGCGGATCTGGGTCTCGACGAAGGCGGTCTTGTCCTCGACCACGATCAGTTCGTCGAGTCCGCGGGCGAATTCGCGGACGATCTCGGGACCGATGGGGTACGGCATGCCGATGCGCAGCAGGCGGATGCCGGCGCGGTGCAGCGCGGCGTCGTCGACACCGAGGTCGAGCAGGGTCTGGCGCAGGGCGTCGAAGGTGGTGCCGGTGGCGGCGAGGCCGACGCGGGCCTGCGGCGGGTCGACCTCGATCACGTCGAGGCCGTTGAGGCGACCGTATTCCTGGACGATCTTCCAGCGCGGGCCGTAGAGGTCGGCCTCGGCGATGACGCTGTCGCCGGGCGCGGCCATGGGGCGCTGCTTGTAGACGAACGGCCTTCCTTCCCATTCGATCTCGGGGACCGTGATGGGCAGGTCGGAGATGGAGCCGTCGACGGACCAGGCGCCGTCGGCGACGTCCGCGACGATCTTGAGGGCGACGAGGCAGCCCGAGGCACGCGACAGCGCGACGCCGTGCAGGCCCAGGGTGACGATCTCGGCGGCGTTGCGCGGGAACAGGACCGGGATGCCGAGGGCGGCGAGGGATCGCTCGCTGACGGCGGGCACGGTCGACGACTTCGACGCGGGGTCGTCGCCCACCATGAGCAGCACGCCGCCGTTCGGGTTCACGCCGTACATGTTGGCGTGACGCAGTGCGTCGGTGGCGCGGTCGAGGCCGGGGCCCTTGCCGTACCAGACGCCGACGACGCCGTCGTGGGTTGGTGTGCCGGCGCCGAGCTGTCCCTGGCTGCCCCATACGGCGGTGGCGGCGAGTTCCTCGTTGAATCCGGGCACGAAGGTGATGTCGTGCTCGGCGAGGACCTTCGGCATGCCGTGGAGCATCTTGTCGAGACCACCGAGGGGGCTGCCCTGATATCCGGAGACGAAGGTCGCCACCCGGCGACCGTCCCGCATGGCCCGTACCTGCTGTTCGACGAACATCCGGGCGATGGCCTGGACGCCGGTGAGCAGCACGGTGCCGGAGCCCGAGCGATATCGGTCGTCGAGGTCGTAGGGAAGTCGTTCGCTCTCCCGGATTACGGTCTCGGTCATTGCGTACCACCCGTCCTTCGTCGCGGCGTCCGATTGTGTCTGCGCCACTTCGATCGCGTCATTTGGTACAGCAATAGTTGATTGAGCTAGGCGAACTCGTCAACATAAGATTTTCCAGCGCATCATTTTGATTAGATGTGATGCACGACACACTGGATGGATGCGCACGGTGCTCAGTTCCGGACGATCCGGCGCATCCGCCTGGGGAGGATTCGCTCTACCGTTCACGCGGAGGTCGGGCGGTCTCGACCACCTCGACGGCAAGGTCGCGCACGAGTTGATTGCGCTCCTGGGACAACCTGCGCAGCATTTCGAATGCGCTCTCCGCGTCGATGCCGAAGCGTTCCATGAGAACGCCCTTCGCCTGCCCGATGACATCCCTCGAAGCCAGGGCCGCGCGGAACTGCTCCTCGCGCACCGCGGCCACCGCGGCGAAGGCCGCATGCGTCGCCAGGGTCGAGGCGATGTCGACGCTGCCGTCGTCGAACGCACCCACCTGCGAGCTGCGCAGATCGAGGGCTCCGATCGTGTCGTCCTTCGTGTAGAGCCGGACCGCAAGCATGGAGCGAGCACCCAGACGGGCCGCTCGGGAAGCGAACGCGGGCCATCGGTCGTCGTGCATCTCACGAGCGAGTTCCTCGATGGATTCTCGCAATTGTCGTTCGAACCTCACCGAGTTCGCACTACGAGCGCCGCGGCCTTCACCGGTGTCCATACTGCATCGTGGCATCGAAACGGCGACGGGGTTGCAGCGTTCGACCGAGGGGTATAGCCCTCGGTAGCCGGAATCGGTGTCCGGACGCCGCACCCGGTGAGGTGCTGCCGGTTCAGACATGCAGCCGGCAGCACCGCCCGGGTCCCGTATACCCGGGTTACTGCATCCCGGGCTACTGCACCGTCAACGCGAACGGTCCATCAGGCCGGTTCCCATCGCAGCCGCGGCCACGCCCAGGACGAACACGATCGCACCCACGATGACATGGGACCAGATCATGGACGTACTGGTATCTACTCCGCTGACCAGCCACGGCGAGACGAACAACCACAGACCGAGCAGCGGCGCGACGAACGCCAGGCCGTGGGTGCGGCCGTAGGCCGAACCGAGTGCCATGGCGAGCACTGCGACCGCGAGGCCGCAGATCAGATTGGTGGTGGCGAGTGCCGTCTGATCGGCGAAGCCGATGATCCAGGCGGATGCCGCCGCGTACAGACCGGCAACCATCATCAATCCGTCGGTGACCTGGACTGTGGGCTGTTCGCCCATCCGGTCGTAGCGTTCGCGCATCTCGACGATGTCGGGATGGGTGTGCATTGCAGAATGAGCCGATGATGTCGACATTGTCCTCATCTCCTCGTGGGTGAGAAGTCCGAGGGGCCCTCCTGGGTCCGACACCATTATCGTCGTCCCGGACGGGATGTTCCCGTAGGGTAGAAAGTCCCGACTTGGTGATCTCGGGCGGAGCGCACCGTATCGATCCGGACCATCAGGGGACGAGGACGGCAGCGCCGCGCACGCGGTCGCCGGCGAGATCCGCCAGCGCGCGATCGGCGTCGCCCAGCCCGTATCGCATCGTCGCGACCCTGATGCGGTGCTGCCCGGCGAACGCGAGGAACTCCCGAGAATCCTTACGGGTATTGGCGGTCACCGACCGGATCTCGCGCTCGTAGAACAGGTGCCGCTGGTAGTTCAGCTGCGGAACGTCGGTCAGGTGGATGCCGGCGATCGAGAGGATGCCGCCGCGGTCGAGTGCTTCGAGTGCAGGCGGCACGAGGTCGCCGACGGGTGCGAAGAGGATGGCGGCGTCGAGGGGCACCGGTGGTGCGTCCGCGGCGCCCTGCACCGACGCGGCCCCGAGTTCGCGAGCAAGATTCCGCGCGTCCTCACTCCTCGTCATGACGTGCACCTCGGCACCTCGCGCCAGGGCGACCTGCGCCGCGATGTGGGCGCTGCCGCCGAAGCCGTAGATGCCGAGCCTCCCGCCGTCGGGAACCGAGGCGCGCTTCAGCGCGCGGTAGCCGATGATGCCGGCACAGAGGAGCGGAGCGAGTTCGACGTCCTCGTATCCGTCGGGCAGCGGGAGGGCGTACGCCGCCGGTACGGCGACGAACTCGGCGTACCCGCCGTCCTCGTCCCAACCGGTGTATCTCGAATCCGGACACAGGTTCTCGTCGCCACGACGACAGTAGCGGCACTGCCCACAGGTCGAACGCAGCCAGGCCACGCCGACGCGGTCGCCGTCGGCGAACCCTTCGACCGCCTCCCCCGCTCGATGGACTACCCCGACCACCTCGTGCCCCGGGACGACACCCGCCCGGTGGACGGGGAGATCGCCCTCGGCGACGTGCAGGTCGGTGCGGCACACACCGCACGCCAGCACGCGCACCAGAAGATCGTTCGGTCCGGTCTCGGGAAGCGGGACGGATTCGAACCGCAAAGGGTGACCGGCGACGGGGCCGGGCTCCACCACGCGCCACGCTCGCATCGATCGGGGTTCGTCCACGGCTCTCGCCTCCCGTGTGTTTGCCGATCTCGACACCAGTGAACCCCTTCTTACATGAGCAGCACAGAAGGTGCCGCCGATTCGCACGACCCGGCTCAGGTGTCGTCACCATTCTCACCGAGGACCATCGGGAGATGGAGAAGCACCTCCCCGGGTGCATGGAGGCCGTCGAGCACGACACCCCTGATCCATCCTCGATGGCAACCGCCCCGGCCCCCGCGAGCCGGGGCGGTTGCGCGTGAAAGTACCTTCCCGACGGTTTGTTTCGTTACCGGTTTGTTCTGTGATGCAAGGGAGCGGGAAGGCTTCATCAACAAGCACCAACATCTTCGTCCTCGGACTCACCGACATCCAGCGCAAGGAACTGGAGACCGTACGCGGCGCCGACCAGGTGAGCTTCCACGGATTGCTCGACTACGAAACGCTTGTGGAGCCCGACGAATACGTGTTCGACGACGATCACGGCGATCGTCGCGTCCACTCGGAGAGCTGGCAGCGCCGGACGCCGCGAGATCTGGTGTGACACGCACACCGAAGCCCAACCCGCGGCATGCCGGGGTGGGCTTCCTGCGTTCTGCGCGAACGGTTTTCAGTCGCTCCTGTGCGAATCACCGTCGACGTCGAAGTGCTCCTCGTACCACCTCTTCGCCTCGTCGAGCACACCCTTGCTCAGGCGGGCATGGGGCCGGACGTCGACGAGTAGCAGCTCGTGGCCGGGACCGCGCCCGACCATCCTGCCCGTGAGGATCCAGACGAACCGACCGTCCTCCTCGCCGAACCCGGTGCACGTGCAGACACGGCGGGCGACCCAGTCCTTGACGGGCCGACGCCACCACGGCTCCGGAGCGAGGGTGGTGGCGACGAGCCCGGGCAGGGTCACGTTCGCCTCGCGATCGCGGCTCGGCCCGTCCTCGGCGTCCGCCGCCGGCCCCTTCGAATACCGCAGGTAGAGCATCGGATCCGTCGCCAGATCGGCGAGCTGGTCGAGCGAGGTGATCAGCGGGATGTCGTCGGGGTCGGGTTGGAAACTTCGGACGGACGTGCTCACCTTCTCCTCCTCCTGCCGATACTCCAGGACGAATTCGAAGAGTTCCCCGCTCCCCTGCCGCGAAACCCCGCACCGCGGTCGGGTCGGCGCGGTCGGGTCAGTAGGCGCCGTCGCTCGCGAGCACCGCGCGCACCGTCTTCACGACGATGAGCAGATCCTGCACCATCGACCAGTTCGCCACATAGAACAGATCGAGGCGGATGCGGTCGGCTTCGGACAGGTCGGATCGCCCGGAGACCTGCCACAATCCCGTCATGCCGGGTCGCACCAGGATGCGGCGCGGAACGAAGCCCGGGATCTTCTCGCCCTCACCCACCGCGAGGGGACGCGGCCCCACGAGACTCATGTCGCGGGCGAGGACGTTGAACAGCTGTGGCAGTTCGTCGATGCTGGTGCGGCGGATGAACCGTCCCACCGGCGTGATCCGCGGGTCGCGGGCGGACTTGTAGAAGGTCGCGTCCTCCTGACCGGTCTGCGCGCGGACCGTATCGACCATCCGGTCGGCATCGACGACCATCGATCGGAACTTCCACATCCGGAAGACGGTGCCGCCCAGGCCGACGCGTTCCTGCCGATAGAAGACCGGACCGCCGTCCTGGAGTTTGATCAGCGCGGCGACCACAAGCATGACCGGCGCCGCGATCGTGAGGGCGAGGACCGCGCACACGAGGTCGAAGGTCGTCTTGGCGATCCGATGCGACCCGCGGTACTGCGGCTCCTCGACGTGCACGAACGGCAACCCACCCACGGGATGCATCGACAGTCGCGGCAGGGCGATGTCGGTGACGCCGGGAGCCACCACGAGATCGACGCGATACGGCTCGAGTTCCCATGCGAGCTCGCCGATATCACCGTTCCCCCAGTGCGTTCCGGCAGCGATCGCGACGGTGTCGGCGCCGGAGAGCTTGACGGCGTTGATCACGTCGGTTTCCGCACCGAGTACCGGGATCTCCTGTCCGGCGACGGTGATGGTGCGCCCGCCCTCCCCCGTGTACCCGGTGGTGCACACACCGACGACGCGGTATCCGGCCGAGGTGTCGCGGACGAACGATCCGACCATCGCATCCACCGCGCGTTCGGAGCCGACGACGAGCACCGAGGTCCGGAACTCGCCCCGCACACGCCGGCGTTCGATCGAACGACGGCACCATCGGCGTCCGAGCGGTAGAACGACCAGGCCGACCGGCATGGCCAGCAACACGTAGACCCGGATCGTGTCGAGGTCGGTGGCGAACGAGTCGACGAGGAACGAGGCGATCGCGAGCAGACCGAAGGTCTGCAGGGTCGCCCTCGTGACGAGCCGGTACTCCTCCTCGCCGCTGCCCACGATCGGCTTCTTGCGAGTTCCGTTGAGCGCCAGAATCGCAAGCCACAGGCCGGCCACCACGATCGCCGAGGCGAGTCCCCGGGTCACCGAGGACCCCGGGTCGACCGGTCCACCGATCATCGTCCCGGCCCCCTGCGCCAGGACGACGGTCGTGACGACGATCGTCGTGTCGGTGATCGCCAGCGACCGGAGATAGGTGCGCTGCCATTGTCTGCGCGGGACACTTCCGTGACCGTCGCTCGTGTCGTGGGTCGGCGCGTTGCGGCGCGCCAACTCGGGTCCGATCCCCATACTTCTCCTGCTTGCCTACTCCACGCGAAGTGGCCCCGACAGCCAGATGAACGATTCGGTGATTATGTCCGTTTTATCGAAGGAACGCGAATCCTGTTTCAGTGCAACGGATCACAGTGACGCGGGTGATTCCACCCTGAAGCGAAGAAGCTACGCGTAACTCGAATTACTTGTGCGCGTAGTTACTTCAGCAAAGAACACATTCATGAAGCGGCGACGAACGTAGCTCGGCCGGCGGCAGTGAGCCATGACGATCCCCCATCGAACCCCATCAGCAGGCCCCCGACCCGGGAGAAAGGTACAACAGAGACGAACCGGCGACAAGAGTTCGCCTACTCGTCGGTAGTATGATGTGAGTCACGCCGTTCCGATCCCCTCCCCGACCCAGTCGCGGATGTGCTGCTGGAAGTTCTCCGAGGACAGCGCGGCGACGGCCTCGTTACGGCCCTTCGGCACACCGTCGATCGCGGCGATGCACTCGGCGACCGCCTCCACCCTGTCCTCGCGGAAACACAACCCGTCGACCCCCTCGGCAACCGTCTCACCAGCACCTCCGAGCGCGTTGACGACCACACGCGCCCCTGCCGCACGTGCCTCGACGGGCATGATCCCGAAGTCCTCCACCGCAGGAAAGACGTAGACGTGGGCCTGCTGGTAGAGCGCGTAGAGCAGGGCGTCCGACGGCCGAGCGAGCACGTGGACCGGCACCGTCGCCTCGTCGGCGAGCTGCCGCAGCCGGCCCTCCTCCGGCCCCGAACCCGCGATCACCGCCGGCACCCCGGCGAGGTCGGCTGCCCGGATCACCCAATCCAGTCGCTTGTACGGCACGAACCTCGACGCCCCCAGCACGAAGGTCTCCGGAAGCCCCTCCAGCAGGGCGGATTCGGCGGCGGACAGTTCGTCACGCCAGTCGGGCACCGACGAGATGCGGGCCGTCTCGACGGGAGGGAAGATCACACGCGCCTCGACATCCCAGGCCCGCTCGATGCGACGACGCACGAAATCGCTGTTCGCGGCGAAGTGTGCACCCTCCCGCGCGCGACGCCGATCGAGGGCACGCAACGGAGGTGCCGCGCACCGCACCGCGAGCGAGGCACCCCGATCGTCGAGTTCCGGATTCCACAGGTAGCGCGCCGGAGTGTGTACGTAGACGAACTTCTCGAACCCGCTCGGTGCGCCCCGGAAGGTCACGTGGTGGGCGAAACAATGCGAGCTGACCAGGGCGAAGTCGTACGAACCGGGTCGGCGACGCCAGACGTACGGCATGGCCGACAACGCCAGCGCCTTGCTCCTACGCAGAGGTGTGCGTGCCAGACCGCTCTCGTGCACCGTCCGCCCCGGATACCGGTCGGCGTCGTCCCACAGGCACAGGACGTCGGCGTCGGGAAAGGTGCGGACGAACTCGTCGAGAACCTTCTCCGAACCTCCGTCGCGTGCGATCCATTCGTGCACCAAGATTCCAGGCACAGCCATCCCTCCGAAGACCCCGAGCCGATCGGGAGGGTACTTTATGACCCTGCCGACGCCGAGAGGTAACGGGTCGGCACAATCCCTCGATACGAATGCGTCCGAACGGCAAGAAGATTCAGGGTCCGAGACGGGGCGGGAAATCACCCCCTCTTTCACCCCCTCGACAGTGGAGGTCACGGAGTGGATGTGCGACACGCGTCGTGGTTCGGCGACCCTGCGTCCCCGATCCTCGGGCACGTCCACCTTCCCGCCGACCGCCGCGCGCGCGGCGCGGTGGTGCTGTGCCCACCCCTCGGCAAGGAACACCTCGACACCTATCGAGGCGTCAAGGCTCTCGCCGAGCAACTCGCCGAGCGGGGACTGGCGGCAGTGCGCTTCGACTACACGGGCACCGGAGACTCGGCCGGCGATCAGGATTCGCCCGACGCGGTCGCGGCATGGCAGCGCAGCGTCGTCACCGCAGTGGAGACGGCCCGCGCGAGCGGCGCCGAGCACATCACCGTCGTCGGACTGCGCGCCGGCGCACTGATCGCGGCGACGGCACTGCCCGAGTGCGGACCGGCCGACGCCGTCGTGCTGTGGGATCCGATCGTCTCGGGCCGAGCGATGTTGCGCGAACAACGCGCCCTCTACCGTCTCGCCCTCGGCGCCGACGATCCCGAAGACCCCCGGGTTTCGATCGTCGGCGGGGTTCTCGCCCCCGAAGCTGCCGACGCGCTCGGCGCCCTGAAGATCGATCCGAGGTCGCTGAACGGCACACGAACCCTGCTCGCGACCCGACCCACAGCCCGCGAGACCGCCGCGGTGTCGGCGCTCGCCACCGCACTCGGCGGTGACGAGCTCTCCCTCGACGCCCACGAATCCTTCGTCACCCCCAGCACACTCCACTCCGCGATCCCGATCGAGCAGCTCACCCGGATCGCCGATTGGGTAGTTGCGGGCGCGCCGGCTGCCACCCGCGAGGTCCACTTCCCCGAGTGCGGCCGCGCGGTCGTCGCGACCACCGACTCCGGGCTCCCGATCCACGAGAGCGTCGAATATCTCGGCCCGAACGAGATGTTCGCGCTGCGCACGCACGGGGTCGCCCCCGAATGGTTCGACACCGAGGGTTTCGCCACCGAGGGGTTCGACACCGGCAGGTTCGGCGCCCCGCGCCGGTCCACCCCGACGGTGTTGTTCTTCGGCACCGCCTACGAGCACCGACTCGGCCCGAGTCGTCTCTGGGTCGAGCTCGCACGCGAGTTCGCCGCGCACGGCATCTCCACTATCCGGTTCGACCGGACCGGGGTCGGCGATACCGGCACGGCACACGGGGCGACGCCCACGCCGCTGTACTCCGACGACTCCGACCGCGACGCCCTCGATGCTGTCGCCGCCCTCGGCATCGATCCGCAGGACCTCGTGGTGATCGGCCTGTGTTCGGGTGCGTGGTACTCGTCGTGGGTCGCCCTCCGGGGTGCAGCACACTCCGCCGTGCTCGTGAACGTGATCCTGTGGTGCACCCACCGCCGGAAGTCGTTGCGCGCAGATCTCGGTCCGAACGCACCCGATGTTCCGGCGATCGCAGCCCCGGCGGAACCGCAGACGATCTCCCTGCGAGCCCGCATCAAACCGTGGGCGCAGAAGTACCTGCCCTATCCATTGTGGCTGCTGCTGGGCCGAATCGGCGTGACCCAGGTTCCCGAGGTCGGGTTGGAGGCACTGCGTCGCGCGGGTGTGTCGACCACGGTCGTGCTGTCCGCCGAGGACCACCGGTGGTTCCTGACCCAGCGCGGAGAAGAAGGACTTCGCCGCCTGCGCCGACGGGGCTTCACCGGGGACATCCTCACCAGCGAGGTCGGTGAGCACAGCGGTCGGCAGCGGGACGGGCGCGAGTTCCTCCGCACGGCGGTCACCTCGACCGTGCTCTCCCGTTTCGGGTCCCGCACCGCGGATCCCGCTGCAGACGAGTACGTCTCATGACTCCTGTGCTGATGCTCGCCGTTCCGGTCGTGCTCGTGCTGGGTGTGTTGCTCTGGCGGCGACCCCAACGCGGGTTGCTGGCGATCGCCGCGCTCACGCCGTTCCACGGCCTGCTCGCGATCGTCCCCGGCGGTGAATCACTGTCGCCGTGGAAGGAGGGGCTGCTGCTCCTCACCCTCGCCGCGACCTTCGTCAGCCCCTACCGACGGCGGCTGCCGGCACCGTCCTATCCGTGGTGGCCGGCCGTGGTCGCATGGGTGGCAATCGGAGTCCTGTCGGCGTTGCTCGTCTCGGGGCTCGCCGGCATCATCGCCATCAAGATTACCTACTTCTACCTCGTCATCCCGGTGATCCTGTGGCGTGCACCGTTCGACGCCCGCGACCGCGACCACCTGGTGACGATCCTCATGGGCACGACGGCCGTCACCGCCGTCATCGGACTCGCGCAACAGGTGATCGGCGGTGAGCGACTCGCCGAACTCGGCTACCGCTGGGACGAGCATCTGCGCATCAGCGGCGGAATCCTGCGCAGTTTCAGCACGTTCACGACACCCTTCGCCTTCGGCCTGTTCGTGATGATCGGACTGATCGTGGGGTGCTCGGTCTCCTTCGCCGATCCGCACCGGCTCCGCAACAGACTGTTCCTGTGCGCGACACCGATCATGGTGCTGGGCATGGGTGTGACGATCGTGCGCGCCAGCTACATCGGTCTCGCCGTCGCATTGTTGTGGCTGGCGGTCCACCGCTACCGCACCCTGCTCCTCGGTTTCGGCGCCACCGCGGCGCTCGCACCGCTCGTCCTCTTCGCCGTGCCGAGTTCGATTCTCGCTCCACTGTTCTCCTCGTCGAGCCTCGGTGAGCGCGGGGACGGGTGGTCGCAGACCCTGTCGTCGCTGTGGGTGCACCCCTTCGGTCAGGGTCTCGGCGCGACCGGCTCGGCTGCCGCCGACACGGTGGCCCAGAGCAACCCGATGCTGTCGGAACTGTCGTACACGGCGGCCGTGCAGTTCGGGTTCATGCCCTATCAGCCCGACAACTACTACATGAAGCTCGCCGTGGAACTCGGCCCGATCGGCGTGTGGCTGTTCGTCCTCGTACTCGTGTGCGCCGCGGTCTCGACGCTGCGTGCATCCCGGGTGCTGAGCGGGCAGGACGCCGCACTCGCACTCGGGGTGAGCGGCACGATCGTCGCGGCGGCGGTCGCCTCCACCGTGGCGACCTATCTCGAGATCTTCCCTCTCGACGTCTATTTCTGGCTACTGTTAGGAACTGTCGGATGCGCACTGACGCAACACTGGTCACCTCACCGAAGCTCGCTCACCGAATCGGATTCGGCGCCCTCGCACTCCGTCCGTCCGGCAGTGGAGTCCAGACCTACGTCCGCGAGCTGCTGACCGCGCTCGACCCGTTGTTCCCCTCGGCTGCGCTGCGCGCGACGGTGCAGTGCGATGCCGTGGGTGAACTGCCCCCTCGCGTGACCCCGTCGGTACGACCGGTCGCCGACGGGGTGCGGCGGATGCTGTACGCCAAGATGCCCGTCCGCGGGGTCGACCTGTTCCACAGCCTCGACGTCGACCTGCCCGTCCTGTGTTCCGGTGTCACCGTCTCGACGTTCCACGATCTCGCCGTCTTCGACACCCCGTGGGCGTTCAGCAAGTACCGCGCCGCCGGTGAGCGCGCGCTGCTGCGCGATGCCATGCGACGGGCCGACGTGCTCGTCGCGGTCTCGAACTTCACCGCCGAACGTCTCCACGCGCTGTGCGGCCGCGACGCGGCGGTCACCCCGCTCGCCCCCGCGGCGTGGGCGAAACCTCCCACTCCCGAGGAGGTGCGGGACATCCGCCGGGTCTACGGGCTGGCCGAACGGTTCGTCCTGCAGGTCGGCACCGTCGAACCCCGCAAGGACGTCGCGCTCGTCGCCGACGCGTGCCGTATCCTCGACGTCCCGCTGGTGCTCGCCGGAGCCGGATCCACCGGACCCGACGCACCGGCCGGTTCGATCGGTCTCGGTTACGTTCCCACCGCACACCTTCCCGCGCTGTACGCCGCAGCGACCGCCGTCGCATACGCCTCACGCTACGAGGGTTTCGGGTTACCGCCGCTCGAGGCGATGGCGTGTGGTGGGGCGGTGGTGACGAGCGCTGTCGGTGCACTGCCCGACGTCGTCGACGACGGAGCGCTGCTCGTCACCGAACACACCGTGACCTCGTGGACCGCGGCCCTGCGCGTCGTCGTCCACGACCGCGATACCGCGGATGCGCTGCGTACCCGTGGACGCGAGGTCGCCGCGACCTCGACATGGACGCGCACCGCCGAGCTCACGCGCGATGCCTACCGCTCTGCGGGCCTGAGAATCTGACGAGGCCGTCGCGTGGGTAGACATTCGCTGGCCGACCGGATGGCCGAAACCGTCGTGATGGAGCGGATCGTCGCGGCGCACGACCCCGGCGGTACTCTCCACGAACCGCAGACCCCGGAGCTCGACGGGCGGGCCGCGCGACGCAACACCGTCGTGATGCTCGGCAGCCGGTTGGCCGTCGCCTCGATGGGCTGGGCCGGTTCGATGATCGTCGCCCGCGCGTTGGCACCGGACGACTTCGGCAAGTTCTCCTTCGTCTTCGGCCTGCTCGGGTTGCTGTCCGTCGTCACCGATCTCGGCGTGGGCCGAGTGGTGCTCGCCAAGCTCGTCGAGTGCAATCCGTGGGAGGTCTCCTACGTCACCACCGCGTTCATCGCGTTGCGCGGTGTGCTCGGTCTGCTCGGGTACGCGCTGGCCATCGGGTACGTGCTGCTGCTCGGATACTCGTCCGATGTCGTCTGGGCGACGGTGATCGCCGGTCTCGTCGTGGTGATCGCGACGCCCAACAACGCCCTGTCGGTGATGTACCAGAGTCGACTACGCATGGCATCGGTCGCGGTCGCCGAGACCTTCGGCCAGCTCGCGCAGCTGATCGCCACTATCGCCGCGGTGCTGTGGAATCCGGTGCTGCTCGTGCTCGTCGTGCCGGCCGTGATCAACGAGGTCGTCGGCGCAGGCATCCTCGTGCGCGGCGTGCGAGCGGGCAAGGCCGGTCCCCTGCCCGCCGCACGTGCCCAGTTGTGGCGGTGGCGCGAGATGCTCGTCGAGGCCGTCCCCCTCAGCATCGGTTTCGCTCTGCTCACCCTGCTGTCGAAGATCGACGTGCTGATGCTCGGGCGGATGGACACTTTCGACTCGGTAGGTCTCTACACCGTCGGATACAAGTTCGCCGATCTGCTGTCGATGGTGTCGTCGACCGTCGTGGGTCCGGTGACCACGCTGCTGGTCGCCACCTGGCCGGCGCAGAGCGAGATGTTCCGGCAGCGCACGCGGGAGGCGGCGATGCTCCTCGCGGTGCTGGGCGCGACCGCTACCGCGGCCTTCTGGTCGTCGGCGGACGGCGTGCTGTCCCTCCTCTACGGCGAGCGGTTCGCCGAGGCGGCCGGCGCCTCGCGCATGCTGGTGCTCGGCAGCGCTCTGTCGATGCTCACCGAACTCGGTCTCATGGTGCTCATCGCGACCGGACGCCACCGCGTCTACCCGTGGGTGGCACTGGCCGCGCTCGCCGGGAACATCGGTGCGAACCTCGTCCTCATCCCCCGCATGTCGTTCGACGGGGCGGCGCTGGCGACGGTGCTCACCGAGGCTGCGATGCTCGTCGCGATCTGGATCGTGGTGGTCCGGAGCGTCCGGATCAGGGGTCTGTTCCCCTTCACCCAGACCATGGCGATCGCGATGCTGGGTGTTTCGGTGGCCGTGTGGATGTCGCTCTTCGCGGAACGCTACGATCTTCCCTGGCCCGTCACCGCTGTCCTCTCGGCTGTCTGTGTTCTGGCCGGAACCCATGTCCTTCCCATCACCGGCGGGCTCGGCCTCGCCGGTCTCGTCAAGTCCCGTTGAGGTTGCAGTGTCCCTTTCGCGGTCGATGCCGCGTCGCGTGTCGCGGTCCATGCCGCTCCGCGCCGTTCTCACCCTTGTCGGTGTGTTCGCTCTGTCGTGTACCCAGAGCACCGAGGCACGCGACTGCCGAACAGATCTGACCGCCGACAGTCTCGGGGTCGCGACGGGAGCCGGTCTCGATTCCCTCGACGCCGACGACCTCGACGCGTACATGTCGAAGGTCGCCGACAGCGGCGCCGGCTGGATCCGGTTCGACATGGACTGGTCGATCATCGAACCCGCGCGCGGACGCTTCGACTGGAGGGGCACCGACCGGGTCGTCGCCGCGGCCGACGCGCACGACCTGCAGGTGCTGGGCCTGCTCACCCACACTCCGCACTGGGCGCGGACGTCGGAGGCCGACCCCGGCGATCCGCACGGGATGCCTGCCGACCCCGGCGACTTCGGGCGCTTCGCAGGCGACGTCGCCGATCGCTACTCGGACAGTGTCACGCACTGGGAGATCTGGAACGAGCCGAACCTGACGGCCTTCTTCACCCCGCAACCCGACGTCGGCGCGTACGCCGACCTGCTCGTGGCGGCGTCGGAGGCGATCCGCAACGTCGACCCCGGGGCGGTGGTGATCACCGGAGGCCTGTCCCCCGGCA
This sequence comes from Rhodococcus sp. 2G, assembly GCF_001886355.1. Taxonomy (NCBI): domain Bacteria; kingdom Bacillati; phylum Actinomycetota; class Actinomycetes; order Mycobacteriales; family Nocardiaceae; genus Rhodococcus; species Rhodococcus sp. 2G. The sequence goes on from NZ_CP018063.1 coordinate 3,578,104, forward strand.
CCGACAACGGCTCCGACATCGCCCCGACGACCTTCCTCACCGAGTTGTACGATCAGGGCGTGTCGCCGGCCTTCGACGTGGTGGGCATGCATCCCTACAGCTATCCCGCTCTCCCGTCCGACGCCTCGACCTCCGACTGGAACTCCTTCTACCGCATGCGCGAGATGCGCACCGTCATGGTCGAGCACGGGGATTCCGACAAGCCCATCTGGGCAACGGAGTTCGGGGCACCGACGGGCACGGACACCGACGCGGTCGGGCCCACGGAGCAGGCCGACATCCTGCGCGACGGGATCACCGAGCAACGCGCGTTGGGCTTCGTCGACAAGCTGTTCGTCTACAGCCTCCTCGACCGGGGCACCGAGGTGGCCGATCGCGAACAGAACTTCGGGGTCCTCACACACGACGGGTCGCCCAAGCCGGCCTGGGACGTGCTGCGCACGGCCGCGGTCACTCCCGGTTGCCTCTGATCAGCAGCGATTCGACGTGAGAGCATCGCGCGCCGCCAGGCGCAGGGGACGGACGAGGTCGGCTCCGAGATCCGCGGCGCGGAGGGTCCATCGGTGGTGCGGTCGCGAGGTGGGAACGGCGACGATCCGCCCCACCCGGTAGTCACCGTTCGACCACTGCTCCTTGAATTCCGATGTGCCGAGCAGATAGTCGAAGCGGTCGATGCCCAGCTCGTCGTGGCGGTCGGCGAGGTGGCGCTGCAGCAACTGGCCGGGCTGGTAGCGGCGTACCTCGGGATGGAAGCGGCTCAACCACATCTCGGCCGTGGTCCCGGTGCGGAACATGATCTCGTGTGCCGCCCATCGGTCACCGACGAGCAGGCCCACGATGAGCAGCCGGCCGGCGCGGGCCTCGGCGTCGAGCAGCGGCCGGGTGAACGCGGTGAACGGCGGCGCACAGAAGTTGTCGCGCCCGCTGTGTGCGTCGGCGGCCGCGGCGACCGCGGTGATATCGCGCCACCTCTGCGCGAGATGGTCCGGATCGCGCACCACTTCGACGGAGACCGGGGTGCCTTCGCGTTCCAGCGAGCGTTCGAGCCGGGACAGTGTTCTCAGTGTGCGTCGACCACGCAGCGATTCGGCGCCGGCACCGGTGGCGACATCGACAGTCAGGCACCGCTCGGTTCCGGCGATGTCGATGCTCCAGCGAGGCGAGGCATGCAGCATCTCGACGAGAGGGTCGGTGAGATCGACGTGGTCGAGTTGCAGTGCCATGTTCCGATCGGCGATGCCGTCGAGCAGGTCGGCGAGCGCGGCCTCGTCGGTCGCGAGGAAGGTTCCTATCGTGGCGAGGCCGTGAGCCGGGAGTCGTAGAGCGGTGACCCCGAGACGGGTGCGGGCGTGCAGGGGCGCGAGTCCGACGAGGCACCCGTCGCGCCGGACGGTGCACACGGCCGATCGGCCGCGCCCCATCCGATTCCAGGCCAGTAGGTAGGAGGGGCGGGTCGCGACGCGCCGACCCACCTCCTGGGCGAGATCGTCCCATTCCGCGGAGAGCCGGACTGCGGATGTTTCGTCGTGGATCTCGAAATTCACGGTGCGCATGCACCGGAACCTTCGGTCCACGAATCCCGCATCTTCCGGCCTCCTGCTCGTTACAGTGAATTCGCGGCGTCGGTCTGCCGCTCGCTCCACCGCAAGAATCGCAGGTCGGCGGCGCGACGTTACGACCGATGCCTGAATTGTCCGAATGGTACATCAGGAGAGTCGATGGGTCGTCTCGCACACGTTGCACTGGCCACAGCCCTCTCGTGCACCCTCGCCGCACTCGCAGCGTGCGCTCCACCGCCCCAACCCCCTCCGCCGACCACCTGCGCGACCGACGACATCGGCATCGCCGCCGGCGCACCGCTGATGTATCTGCCGGACTCCGAACTCGACCGCGAACTCGACACGATCCGGGCGGTCGGCGCCCGGTGGCTGCGCGTGGACATCGACTGGTCGGTGATCGAACCGAACCGCGGACAACAGAACTGGTCGGTGCCCGACCGTGTGGTGGATCGTGCTCGGGCCCGCGGACTCGAGGTGGTCGGCATCATCGCGTACACCCCGGCCTGGGCGCGCGTCGCGGGCGGCGGCGACACTCACGGATACCCCGCCGACCCGGCAGCCTTCGCCGGTTTCGCCCGGCAGGCAGCACAGCGCTATTCGACCCGCGTGACGCACTGGGAGATCTGGAACGAACCGAACCTGACGAACTTCTTCCGTCCCCGTCCCGACGTCGGCAAGTACGTCGAGTTGCTCGTCGCGGCCGCTCCGGCCGTCAAGTCCGTGCAACCGAATGCCCGGATCCTCAACGGCGGACTCGCACCGGCGGTGGACAACGGTTCCGACATCTCCCCCGTCACCTACGTGCAGCAGCTCTACGCGCGCGGGGCGCACCAGTACTTCGACATCCTCTCCGTCCACCCCTACAGTTATCCGGCACTGCCGTCCGATGTGAGCACGCAGAGCTGGAACACCTTCTACCGCATGCGTCTGATGCGCGACACCATGGTGCAGTACGGCGACGCCGCGACACCGGTGTGGGCCACCGAGTTCGGCGCCCCGACCGGCACCGCCGCGAACGCGGTGAGCACGCAACGGCAGGCCGACATCATCGCCGACGGTATCGCAGAGGCCCGCCGGCTCGGCTGGGTACAGAAGGTTTTCGTCTACTCGATGCGCGACCGCGGGACGAACCAGGCCGACGTCGAGCAGAACTTCGGGCTGCTCTACCAGAACTTCTCGGCCAAGCCCTCACGCGCCGTGGTCGCTTCGGCGACCTCCGGATGCGCGGCCGCGAACGACACACTCGAGTCCACGAACACCCCGGCCGACGCGGTGTGGTGACGGGGTGTGCTGACGATCAGGCACCGAGCGCGTCGGTGATCCCGTCGAGGATGCGATCGAGGATCGGCCCCGACGTCGCGAAGTTGATGCGCAGGAAGTTGCGTGCGCCCGACCCGAACCGCACCCCACCGTCGGCGAGGACACGTCCCCGATCGCGGACGGTCGACACCGGATCGTCGATGCCGAGCGGCCCGGTGTTCAACCACGTCAGGTAGGTACCCTGCGGCAGGTGGTGCCGCAGATCCGGAATCCGTTCGCGCAGAACCTCGTCCACCCGTCGACGGTTCCGGTCGAGGACCTGCAGCAGGTCGCGCTGCCATGCACCGCCCTCGCGCCACGCGGCGAGCATCGCGACCACGCCCGGCACCGAGACCGTCCCGTACAGGTCGAACGGCTCCGCGTCCCGGCGCTTCAACAGGGCCTCGGAGCCGTAGTGCACCACCGCGCACCGCATCCCCGCGAGATTGAACGCCTTGCTGGCGGAGGTGAGAGTCACCGTGCGGGCAGCGGTCTCCGGCCCGAGCGAAGCGAACGGGATATGCCGGTGCGGTTCGTAGATCAGTTCGGCATGGATCTCGTCGCTGACGACGAGCATGTCGAGCCGTTCGGCGAGATCGGCGATCCGCTCGAGTTCCTCACGCGTGAGCACCCGTCCGGTGGGGTTGTGCGGGTTGACGAGCACCAGCACCCGCGGACGACGACGCGCCGCCAACAGCTCGAACACATCGAAGTCGAGCACCCACCCGTCGCCCCGGTCGACGAACGGAAAGTCGATCTGCTGCAGACCCATCCGTCGCACTGACGCGAGGAACGGCGGGTAGTTCGGTGTCTGGATCGCCACCGCATCGCCGCGCGTGGTGCTCAGGTGCAACACGAGCTGCAACGCCTGGATGAGATCCGTCTGCTCGCGCACGGCTCCGGGATCGGGTTCCCATCCGTAGCGCGTTCGCATGCGCTGTGCGAACTCCTCGCGCAGCGGCGTCCCGTGGAACCAGTCGGGATAGCCGAGATCGCTACGGTCGACCAGCTCGTGCAGCGCACGCGCGATCGGCGGTGCGACCGGGAAATCCATGTCGGCGACCCAGGCGGGGGCCAGCCCGTCGGCGGCCGCCCGTGCCCACTTGGCACCGGACCGCACCGACAGAGCATCGAAGTCGAGGTCGTCGAACCCGGGCACCCCAGGACCGCCGACCGAGAGGCGCTCGTCGCGGGTCATGGTGAGAGAATCGCACGGTTCGCGGCAGTGCGCGCGGCGAAGTCAGGCAGCCGGTCGTTGGCCCGTGACGAAGAAGATCAACCGATCGGCGACGTCGACGGCCTGGTCGCCGAACCGCCCGTAGAAACGCGCGAGGAGTGCGGTGTCGACCGCGGTCCGGATGTCGCCGTCCCATTCGGGGCTCTCGAGCAGGGTGAGCAGTCGCGAGTGCACCGCATCGAGTTCGGTCTCGATGGCGTGTGTGCCCTTGATCGTCTCGAGGTCGAAGTCGGTGAACGCGTCGCGCAGGATCGCGACGATCTGCGCGGCGAGTTCGGCCATCCGGCGAAGATCGTCGCGCAGGAGGTCGTACACCAGCGACTCGGGATGGCGACGCCGTACGACCCGCGCGATGTGCAGGCTCAGTTCGCCCATCCTGGTGAGATCGCCCGTGATACGAACCGCGGAGAAGACCAACCGCAGGTCGGCGGCCACGGGACCCTGCAGGGCGAGGATCCGCACCGCTCGCTCGGCACAGTCGGTGTCGAGTTCGGCGATCCGTGCATCGAGATCGAGGGCGGCCTGGGCTGCGTCGAGATCGGTGTCGAACAGGGCGCGAGTGGCCAGGTCGAGCCCTTCGGCTGCGACCGCAGCGAGCTCACCGAGACGTTCGACCAGGTCGTCGAGCTGTCCTCGGAACAACTCCCTCATGTCTCGCTCCCTCCGTCGCCCGGTTCACGGCACGTGTACCCGGCTGGTCCTCTGTGCAGTCCTGGAGATGAGCCTAACGGCGCGCGTCGACGACACTCTCGGTGGCGACGTCCTCGGAGGGCGATGCGGAGCCCGCACCGTCGTCCATGCGGGCGAGATGAGCCTTGATCCATTCGGTGCTTCCCGGCGTCGCGGTGCTGTGCTGCGGTGTGCCGGCAATGCAGATAGACAAATCATTTTCCTCGTCGTGACGCCGATGTGCTCGGCTGCGCAGGCCAAACCCATCCCCTGGAGTGACCGCCATCACTATAGTCTGTCGGCGCGAAGCTTCAACTCGGGCGGGAACACGGTCAGTAGCGCGACGTCTCCCGAGATTCGCCGTAACCGTTCTGCTCGGGATGAGCGTGCCCGTCCCGGTAGCTCTGTCGGTCGGCGTATCCGTAGTCGTGCCCCTCGTCGTAGCGGTACTGCCGGTAGGCCGAATCCTGGGGCGGGACGAACAGCGACTCGGGTTGCGACGGCACCGGCTGCGGAACCCGGTGACGGTCGTCGGGCACCGGTCGCGGTGCAGGCGCCGCAGGTGCAGGTGCAGGTGCAGGTGCAGGTGCAGGTGCGGGCTGAGGTGCGGCGGCCGGGACGGGAGCAGGGGGCTCGGGAGCCGCCTCCACGGCCGTTTCGCGGCGCCGGGCCGGAAGCACGGGCACCAACTCGCGTCCTGCACCGAGCAGGACGAGACGCGTGGGCACCTCGATCTCGGCCAGGGCACGCAGTGTGTCCTCCGCCTGCGCTCGCTCCTCGGCCCCGGCCTGCAGCACGATCACGGCGAGCGCGAGCCCCTCGGTCTTCGCGCGGATCCACCACTGTTCCCCGACTCCGCAGCACACGATCCGGTCGCGGGCATCGCCGAAGGCGTCGGTCTCGACGGTCACGCCCTCGCCGGTGAGGAGGAGGATGTGGTCGCCGAGCGAAGCGCGCTGTCCGAGCATGACGATCGTGTCGAGAGGAAGCGTCTCCCGATCGTCGCGCTCGATCTGCACAGCTGTCCGGTGGCGGCGCGCGACCCGCCGGGCCCAGGCCGGGCTGTTCGACGCTCCGAAGCGTCCGTTCAGCGCGACCAGCAACTCGGCAACGAGGACGAACACGGCGAGAAAGGCGACCGCGGCCTCGGCGCGCGGCATCGGGGACACCTTCGTCCCGGTACCGGCGGGCATCGACAGCACCTGAAGGTATTCGAGGCTCGCACCCGAGCGTGCCTGCCGGAGCTGCTCGAGCCGCGCATCGAGTTCGGCCTGCACCACCGGATCGGCTACGCCCTCCTCGTCGGTGGCGATACTCGCGGCGAGGTCGGCACGCAGACCGGCGACGACCGCGTCCAGCTCGGCGATGCGCGCGTCGAGGGCGACGCGATTGCGTTCGGTCTGCGCGCGGTCGAGCTGCGTGACGACCGTCTGCGCGAGGCGGTCGGCGTCGGCCTGCGAGTCGTCGCGGGCGGTCACGGTGAGCAGGGTGGGCGACGAGCCGTAGCCGACGTCGATCCTCGACGGCAGCTTCGCGGGGTCCTCGTTCGTCTCGGCTGCGATCGCGGCCACGACCGCCGAGTCCTGCGACAGCGCGACATAGGGAGCGATGAGCTGCCCGAGGGTCGCGTCGTTGCCGGACACGGATGCCGACGAGCGGATCTCCGCGACGAGCGACGACTCGTACACCCCAGGGCCGCTGTCACGGACGAAGAAGACCGCGACCGCGGCGAGCGCGGCGACGAGTGCGGCGGGCACGGCCACGCGAGCGAGATCGCGGGCATGCCCCACAAGATCGACGGTGGGAGGAACACCGAGCTCACGACGCAGTTCGGCGTCGCGGATGCTTCGTTCGGACACGATGCACAGGCCTTTCGCTGTCGCCCCGGGGAGTGGGCACGTCGCCAGTGTGTCGCGACGAATCGGGCAAATGTTACCGACCCGAACGTCCGTCAGCTGCCGAGCAGCCAGCGCGGACGGGACCACATCTGCCAGGTCTCGGCGACGCGCGCTCCGGCCGCGAGATAGAGCGGGGTGACACGCGGCCTGGTGAGTCCGCACATCGCGACCGGGCCGCGCTGCGTGTGGGTGTGGGCGGCGCCGGCCCGGATCAGCCGGTTCGCGTATCCGCGACGTTGCCGGCCGGTGCGGGTGCCGAGCGACCACACCGTCCGGATCGGTCCGCTGTCGACGAGCAGGGTGCAGGACTGCAGAGCTGCAGCCCCGTCGTCCGCATCCGCGTCGTCGAAGATCCCGATCACCTCGACGCCGGTGGTGCGGGCGACGACGTCGGCGTAGGCGACCGCGGCGGTCCCCGGGGCGATCCCGAAGGTCGCGGCGGCGAGTTCGCGGGCATGCACCATGTCGTCCTCGCCGAGAACCCGGAGGCCCGGATCGATCGGAGCGTCGTGGGCGACGAGGTAGGTCAGGTCCAGCGAACCTGCACACACCCAGCCGTGGTCGGCGAGAACCTGGGCGGCGCCGAGGCCGTCCCCGGCGAGCAGGACGATCGACGGGTGACCGGCCTCCGTCAGCGTCTCGTAGACATGCTGGGCGTGAGCGGTCACGTCGCCGCCGTGGACGAGCGCGAGGTTGTAGTCGGGGTCGGGGGCTGCGGTGATGCCGATCCACCAGCCGTCACCCTCGGACCAGTGGCCCCCGGACGTCAGCGGCCGCATGCTCGCGCCGTACGCACGTCGCAGTTGCAGCGGCGATGCGAGAACCGTCGCGATCGAGGCGGCGTCCACCCCTTCTCCTTCCACTGCCACAGAAATCGACCCCGGACCACACCTACAGGGTCGGCACGAAAACGGCATCGGCGGCACCCGATGGGTGCCGCCGATGCCGTCACGTGCGGATCGGAGTGTGGACTCCGATCAGAGGTAGGCGCCGATCAAGTCGCGCAGGAACTTGATCGCGAACTGGAGCGGGTCGACCGGCTCCGGCTGCGACTGGGGGGCCGGCGGAACATTGTCGGCCTGGGGCGCGGCCTGGCCCTGCGGTGCGGGCGCGGACTCGGCCTGCGGCGCGGACTGTGCCTGCGGAGCCGACTCGCCCTGCGGTGCGGACCCGCCGTCGCCGACCGTCACGGAGATGCCACCGGTGAAGGGGCGACCGGACGCGTCGAAGATGTTCTCGTACTGCGCACCCGAGGCGTCCTGGCAGCCCCAGAAGACGTTGTAGGTGCCGTCGGTGATCGACTCCGGGCCGGCCTGCGAGGGTGCGCCGTCCTTGATGTACAGCGCGCTCGAGGTGCTCGTGTTGGTCACCGAGAAGCTCGTGCCGGCGGGCTGCGCGTCGATGCGGCCCGACGGATCGGCCGTGTCGACGGTGCCCGGCTTCAGGACGTAGGTGACGCAGGTGACGCCGCGGTCGACGTCGGCGCGCGTCAGATCGAAGTCGACGACGATGGCGCCGTTCTCCGCCTTCGCCGAGACGCTCGGACCCGCAGCGGACGAGACGCCCGGAACGACCAGTGCCAGCAGTGCGGCACCGGAGGCCGCGACTGCAGCCTTCTTCGCAACAGAATTCATCGATTTTCCTCCCCGTATTTCGATGTCGGCGACCACTTTCGTGAGCGGCACGCCGTCGACCGTGCCCGACGCGCGTAGAACGCGGGCACATATACGAGAACGTTACCGTTAGATGTCGTTGCTGTCGCGACGAGGTGGGGCATCGGCCCGGGCGGCCCGATCCACATGCCCGAGATCACGATCCGGCTCCACGAGATCACGCACTCGCCGTTTGAGCACGACGATCTCGGGAAAGCCCTTGTCCTCCTTGCGGTCCCACACGACCGTGTCGTCGACAACGATGCGGAACACTCCCCCCGTCCCGGGAACGAGCGCGACCTCGCCGAGAGCGGTACCGAAGGTATTCAGCATTTCCTGCGCCATCCATCCGGCGCGCAGCAGCCACTTGCACTGCGTGCAATAGGTGATCGCGACGCGGGGAGCCTGCTCGGTCATGAGCGACAGGATATCTCCGCCGGAAACAGGCCCGGGAATAGGTGAAGCCCCGGCAATCGTGGTGGTGGATCGGCCGGGGCTTCTGCACGGACCGGTGATGGGGGGTTACCGACCCGTGCGGCCGTCCTCACATGGGGGACAGGAGGACGACGCGGAACCGAGTCTAGACACGAGAAATTGTTACTCGCGAGTATCGCGCAGGCGGACGTCCGGCGTGTCAGGAAGCGACGGGAGGATTCGCAGGATCGCGCTGCTCCCGCTGCATCTCGACGAGTTGTTCCTCCCTCTCGGAGACGAACAGGAACCGACCGACCGCGAGCGCGCCGAGAGCCGAGAGGCCCAGCCACGCCGCCAGCGCCGATGCGATCCACACCCACATGGCTCACAGTGTGCGCGAATCCGCCGGGAACACCAAACATCGGCGATCACAACATGGTTGCAAAAGCAATACTCGAGGCCGCCTCACGATGTGACGCCCGTCGCCCACAAGGCGTTCACCATGGCCGGCAACGTGACTTCGATGTCGTGGCGCTCCTCCACCCGGCGATGTGCGGTGACGGCGAGGTCGTTCCGCAAGTCGGGATCGGACATCAGTCGCCGCAACGCCTCTGCCAGAGCCTTCGCATCGCCGGGTGGAACGAGCAGTCCCGCGCCGTCGGCCAGGTGCTCGGCGGTCCCTCCGTGATCGGTGCCGACGACGGGCACACCGTGCGCCATCGCCTCCAGTGCGACCAGCGGCCCCGCCTCCGGCGAGGTGCTCGCGGAGACCATCACGTCCCACACCGCGAAGACCTCGGCGGGATCGACCCGCCCCAGGAACGACACTCGTCCGCGCAGGTCGGGGGCGTGTGCGCGACGCCGCAGTTCGTCGAGGAAGGCTTCGTCGCCGGGGAACGGTTCCCCCGCCACATCGAGACGGATCCCGGGCACCTCGGCCACCGCCTCGAGAAGGACGCGGTGTCCCTTCCATTCCGTCACCGACGCGAGGATGCCCACCCGCACGGTCGAGGCATCGGGAGTCGAGGCATCGGGAGTCGAGGCATCGGGAGTCGAGGCATCGGGAGATGTCGACCGGGACGAAACAGGCGGGATCGGGACGCCGTGCGGTGCGACGACCACCGGATATCCGCATTCACGGACCGGCACGGCCGAGGCCCGCGAGACGGCGACCGCTCCACCCACGGCACCCCTGCCCATCCGGGCGACGATGCGCTGCTTACGGGAGGACAGAGTGTCGTGCACCAGCCACCCGGCACGTTCACGGTGGGACGTGCCGAGCACGGCGAGCCGCAGGGACGGCAATGCGAACAACGAGTTGCACACGACCCGCGGCCGCTCCGCGGAGAGCACGCGACGGAGCCTGCGCGCTCCCACCAGCCACCGCACCGGAAGACCCGCCAGGCCCGCGATCCGCCCGACTCCCCTCTGACCCCACATGCCCAGCCGGGGCAACCGGACACGGACGCATCCGGCCGGGAGGGCTTCGGCGAGCGGCCCGTCAGGGCACGCCACCACGACCCGACGCCCCTGCGCGAGAGCGACGTCGACGAGCATCAGCATGACCTTCTCGGCACCCGACCGCTCACCGGTGTGCGCGACGAACAACAGCGGATCGCTCACGGCGCCGCAACCGTCCGATCCCTCGCTGCTTCCGCCACGGCGCCTCCTGATTCGTCCGATTCGAGTCGTCGGCTGAAATCGAGGCCGGCCGTCGTTCCGTTACAACAGCGCAACGTCACACCGAATTGTCGCCGCGTCTGCAATATTCTCGTGATCGGACGCAATACGCTGCTCGAGTGACATCGCCCAGAACCGGTCGCCGTTCCCGTCGCACCCTTGTGCTGGCTCTTGCCGCCTCGATGACGTTGTGCGCGAACCCGCTTACCGCTGCAGCGCAGGATCTCGAACCGACGGAACCGACTCCTCCGGGCGAGGTCGCATTCCCGACCCGCAAGCTCGGGCTCGGGCCGAACATCGAATTCCGTGGCAATTCCGATGTCGTCACACTCACATTTCCTGTCCCGGCCGGAAATACTCCCGCCTTCCTGGACACCACCGCCGAACTGCCCACGAATGTCGCGCGCGGATGGATCGACGTCGTCTCGGACGGGCGCCTGCTCACCCGCGTGGAACTGCCGCCCGGTGGCGCCATCGTGCCCCTGACGATTCCGCTCGCCGGGGCGAAGGTGGAGAACGGCGCCGCGGTGGTCTCGCTCGATCTGCACCTGGTCGCCGTCGACAACATCTGCCCCGACGACTGGACGCTGGGTTCGGTACGTCTGCGCGACGGTCTGGTCCGGTACGCGGGCACACCCGCGGCGCCGCAAGCGGTCGCCGACTACCTCCCGCCGGTCCTCGATCGCCTCGAGTTGTATCTGGCCGAGGACCCCACGGACGCCGAAGCGGGCGTCGCCCTCGACCTCGCAGCGACCGTGAGCGCCCGGTATCCCGGGCGGCAGGTGCCCGTGGACGTACGTGAACTCCCGGCGAACGGCGTACCCCCTGCAGCCGACACCCCGCTCGTCCGGCAGATCGTCGTCAGCGAGGGCGACCAGACGGGTGCGGAGGTCGTGCCGGTGCCCGACGGGCCGCCCGCCCTGTATGTCCGAGGCGACGCCCAGACCCTCCTCGACCAGGTAGGCCTGGTGAACAGCATCCTGTCCGGTCTTGCCATCGGTTCCGACGTCGCCGTCGGCACCTTCGACGTCCCGCCCATCCTCGCTCCGGACTCGACCACCCTGTACGACCTACGCGTGTCCGACCTCGAGACGAGCGGTCTCGGCCTCGCCGACGTACACCTCTTCCTCGACCAGACCGAATTCGGGCGGCCGGTGCGCGATGTGCGCATCGACCTGCAGGGCACCTACACCCCGCTCCCCGCCACCCAGGGCGGGTCGATCACCGTCTCCGTCGGCGACATCATGCTCGATTCGTGGGCCGCCGACGCGAGCGGCGTCATCGACCGTGTCGTCACGGTTCCGAACTCGGCCCTCGGGCGGCTCACCGACATCAGTGTCGAACTCCGCACCACCGGCGCGCAGCAGCAGTGCGGTCTGCAACAACCCGTCACCCTGCGCATCGACGGCGGCAGTCGTGTCTTCAGCACCCTCGCGGATCCTCCGCTGCCCGTCGGCTTCCCGTCGCTGCCCCAGACGCTGATGCCGAAGGTCGACGTCGCCACCTCCGATCGCAGCCTCGTCGACGTCGCCCGTGCCGTCGAGCTCGTCGCCGGGCTCCAGTCGCTCACCAGCCGTCCGCTCGACCCCGAATGGGTGACGATCGACGAAGCGCTCGCCTCGTCGGGACCGGCAGTGATCGTAGCCGCGAATGGTCTCCTGCCCGAAGATCTGCAGTCGCAGCTGCCGCTCGTCCGCACCGAGGACCGCCGGTTCGAGGTCCGCAACGCCGACGGCGAGAGCACCAGCCTCACTTTCGGCACCGAGGTGGACTTCGCCTCGTTGCAGGTCGTGCGGGACGACGGACGCACCGTGCTGGTCGCCACGTCGACCGGTGCTCCCGAGGAACTCGATCGGACGCTCGACTGGCTCGCCGCCGAGCCCGGTCGCTGGTTCGAACTCGAGGGCAGCGTGCTGTTCACCGCGCCCGCCCGCGAACCGATCACCCTCATCGATCCCCACACCCGGGACGACGACGTCGACGCGGCGTCGTCGGAATCGGACAGCACGGTGACCGCAGTGGTCGTCGCGGGGATCGTCCTGCTCGTCGTCGGTGCGGCGGGCGCCGCGGTGTGGTCGCTCACCCGTCGGCGCCGTCCGCAGTCGCGGTGAACACGATGACCACGACAACCGAGCATCCGTCGTTCATCGAGCGGTTCTTCACGAACGCGATGCTGCACACCACCAATCGGTGGATCGCGATAGTCGCCGCAACCCTGATCGGCTTCCACTCCACCTGGCTGCAGCTGCTCGACGAGATCCGCACCGGCACCACGGGTGGTTACGTCCTCATCGTGCCGCCTCTCGTCGCGATCGTTGCGATCGGCATCACGCGGCAGCGGAAGAACGAACTGCCGATCCACGACCGGCAGACCGACATCATCACGTCGGTGCTCCTGCTGCTGATCGCGCTCGCGATCAAGGGGCTGCTGATGCCGCGCTACGCGACGAACTATCAGGTGATGCACCTCGACGTGCTCGCCGCGTGGGTGTTCGTGTGCGGGGCGTGCGTCGCGATGTTCGGTCTGCGCGTGACCGCGGCGTACTGGCAGGCGTGGGCGATGCTCTTCCTGAGCTCGCCCGTGCTCTACCGGATCGTGCTCGTCGAGGCCGGGGGCACGAAGCTCGCGGCGGGACAGGTCACGCTCGTGCTCGCCGCCACGGCTGTCGGACTCGCGACGCGGCGCACCCGGGCCCGCGGATTCTTCTACGGCTCCGCAACATTCGTGACCGGTCTGGTGGTGCTCGTCCTGGTCGATCAGCGGTGGCCGGACGCACCCATCGCCGTGTCGCAGTACGTGCCGGCGGTGGTCGCGACGGTGGTCGTCGGGGCCGGTGCCTATCTGTGGACCTACCGCGGGCTCGCGCCACGCACGCTGCCACCGAATCCGGTGTCGGTTCCCCAGGCCGTGCGCGGAGCGATGTGCGTCGCGGTGGCCACCCTGCTCGCCGCACTCCTGCCGCTTCCCGACCAGCGCCTGACGCCGGTCTCGGTCGGGCCCCCTTACTCGGGCACCGCCACCCAGATCGTCCCATCCGGATGGGTGCAGTTGTCGTCCGTCGACTACGACTGGCCCCGCGCATACTTCCGTCAGGGATCGGTGCTGCGGCGGCAGATGCTCCGGGCGGAGGAACCGAACCCGGAATGGGATCGGCTGCTGCGTCCCCGCACCGTCGCCCTGCAGACACTGCAGGTGCGTCGTGTCGGTTCGTTCGCGGTGTACCCCACCGAATCGATGTACGCACTGGGCAAATCACGGGTGAGCCCGAAGGAATATGTCGACCTGGGTCGCGGCGTCACCGCCGAGTACTTCACCGTCGTCGACGACAACCTGCTCCTGACGTGGAGCCTGCTCAGCTTCGTGTGGACCCGCAGCGACACCGTCGCCCAGCGGGTGAGCCTGCTGACGGTGGACAACCACGAACTCGATGCGCCGTTCCCGCAGCCCGAGCCGAACACCGTCACCAATGCGCGCACGTTGATGCGAGTGTTGCTGCGCGGCAACGGCACCGTCGAGGACACCGATCCCGAGTACAAGGACCGTTCCATGCTCATCGAGGTGGGTCGCGAACTCGTGGAGGCGCAATGGCAGGGCGAGTGAACGTCGGCTCGGGACACGATGTTCCGCCCGAAGACACCGTCGAGTTCGACGCCTACCGGACCGCGGCCCTGCACGAAGCGGTGCACGGACTGCGCGAACGCAGCCCCGTCTCGTCGGCGTCGGTCGCGTTCGTGCCGTGGCAGAAATACCTCGGATTCGCACTCGCGGGGGCCTTCGTGCTCGCGCTCGTCGTGGCGACGAAACCGACCCTGATCGTCTTCACCGTGCTGTGCACCTTCGGGTACATCGCGACCCTCGCCGACCGGCTGCTGCTGTTCACCCGCGGCATGGCACGCGACGCGCAGTTCATCGTCGACGACGAGGAAGCTCTCGCCCTCACCGACGACCAGTTGCCGCCGTACACGGTGCTCGTCCCCGCTTACAACGAACCCGAGGTGGTGGGCGATCTGCTCGCCGCGATGGCCGCGCTCGACTATCCGGCCGACAAGCTCCAGGTGTTGTTGCTCCTCGAGGAGGACGACACCGTCACGATCGAGGCCGCGGAGAAGGCCGGGCTCGGCGAGAGCGTCGAGATCCTGCTCGTCCCGGCCGCCGACCCACGGACGAAACCGAAGGCGTGCAATTACGGACTGCACTTCACCACCGGTGAGATCGTCACGATCTTCGACGCCGAGGACCTCCCCGAGCCCCTGCAGTTGCGTCGGGTGGTCGTCGTCTTCGACCGTCTCGGCGACGACGTGGCATGTGTACAGGCGAAACTGGCTTTCCACAACGGAACCCAGAATCTGCTGACCGGCTGGTTCACCGCCGACTACGCACTGTGGTTCAACTTCATCCTGCCAGGACTGATGAAGTCGCACTCGCCGATCCCGCTCGGCGGGACGTCGAACCATATCCGCCGATCGGTGTTCGACGAGATCGGTGCGTGGGATCCGTACAACGTCACCGAGGACGCCGACCTCGGCGTCCGGATCGCCGAATCCGGCTACTCCACTGCGGTTCTCGACTCGACCACGCTGGAGGAGGCGAACAGCGATCCGATCAACTGGGTGCGGCAGCGATCCCGGTGGTACAAGGGCTATCTGCAGACCTGGCTGGTCCACATGCGCCGGCCCGTCCGGTTGTGGCGGGTGATCGGCACCGCGGGGATGCTGCGTTTCACGACCCTGCTCGCGGGCACGCCGATCATCGCGTGCCTGAACATGGTGTTCTGGATGACGACGCTCGCGTGGCTGCTCGGCCAGGCGGAACTGATCGAGGAGATCTTCCCCTGGTACGCCTACTTCCCCGCGCTGATCTCGCTCGTGTTCGGCAACGTCGCCGTGATGTACATGAACTTCGTGGCGTGCCGCGAGACGGGCCACTCGAACCTGTGGTGGCCGTGCCTGACCGTGCCGTTCTACTGGGTCCTCATGTCGATCGCGGCGATCAAAGGCACCTATCAGCTCATCCGTAATCCTTCCTACTGGGAGAAGACCTTCCACGGGTTGTCGTCGTGAGGACCCGCAGCACGTGGGTGTTCTGGACCGCCTGCCTGATCTATCTGGTGGTAGGACTGTGGCTCGCGCTGGACGTGCAGTACTACCAGGGTGATTCGCTCAGCCGTGTCAGCGCTGCGCGGTCGGTGCTGCTCAGCCGCGACCCGCACCTCGCCGCCATCGGTTTCGTGTTCACACCCCTCACCGCGCTCGTCCAGGTGCCCCTCACAGGACTGTCGGCGTGGTTCCCGGGACTGTCGGCCTATGCGGTGACGGCCGTGCTCATGTCGGCGCCGTTCATGGCCGGCGCGGCGGTGCAGATCCACCGCATCGCGTGCGATCGCGGCTGCACGCCGTGGCTCGTGTGGACGGTGACGGCGGTGTTCGCCCTGAACCCGATGATCGTCTACTACGGCGCGAACGGGATGAGCGAGGCGCCGTTCCTGTTCGCCTTGTGCTGGGCCGCGCGTCGTCTGATCCGCTGGTGCAGCACCGACGACATCCACGACCTGGCGCTGACCGGAATCGCCCTGGCACTGGCGTATCTCGCGCGGTACGACGCGCTGGCCGTCGGCGGGGCGGTGACGGTCTTCGTCGCACTGCTCGTCCGGTACCGATCGCGACGATACGCTCCCGGCTCGGGATGGCAGCCGGCGATCATGGACGCGATCCTCGTCGCCGCTCCCCTCGCTCTGGCCTTCGTCGCGTTCGTCGTGACGAGCTGGCTCGTCACCGGTGAATGGCTCGCGCAGTTCACCTCGGCCTACGGCAACGCCGCCATCCTCGAGCAGAGCGGTGGCGGGTCGTCGGGCGGGCTCGGTGCGATCGCCTTCTCGCTCGCCGAGACCGTCGTGCTCGGGCCGGCGCTTCCGCTGCTGATCCCGGTCGTGGCGGTGCTCGCATGGCGACGACGCGATCTCGAACCGCTCGTGCCGTTCGTCGTCTTCGGCGCGGTCCTGGGCTTCGCGGCCCTGTCCTATGCACGCGGAATGACCTTCCCGTTCCTGCGCTTCTACATCTGCGCGATCCCGCTGCTCGCGGTGTGGGTCGTACAACTGGCTCCGCGACGTGGACTGCTCACGGCACGACGCCCCGGGCCGCATGCCGTTCCGAGGACGGAGGACCCCAGCGGCGCAGCACCCTTGGGTGCGGTGCTCCTGGTGTGCAGCCTGCCCGTCACGTTCGTCGCGATGGGCTCGCCCACCCTGTCGCAGGAACAGCACGCGCTGCGCACGGTCCTGTTCCCGGACGACAACGATCCGTCCGAGGTGCGTGAGAAGCAGCGACAGGTGATCGCGGCATTCTCCACAGAACGACGCATCGCCGAATACCTCGACGCGATGGACCTACCGCCGGGCTCGGTGCTGATGGACACGGTCTACGGGTTCGCGATCTTCTCGGCCACCGAACGCCCCGAGACGTTCGTCATCCCTTCGGACTCCGACTTCACGGCCGTGCTCAACCGCCCTTCCGCCTCCGGGGTCGAGTACATCCTGACCGTCCCCAACGAGGGCCGCGGAACATCGGACGCCGTCAACCGCCGCTACCCCACCATCTACGAGACCGGCAGCGACATCGCGGTACTCGAACTCGAAATCCCCAACGACGGTGCCGACCAACCCGATTGGCGACTCTTCCGGGTACTCGACCGGACGTCACCCTGAGCCGTGGTGACGCCGTAGGACGTAGTGGACCGGGTCGTCCGGGCCGATGTCGTAGGTGCACTCGTCCGGTCGCGGGTCGGGGACGAACGACCACATCAGTGCGCCGTCGGCCCCGAGATCGCGGTACCGCGTGAGCGTGCGGTCGACGATATCGGCACGTTCGCTCACCGCGCGGCACGAACCGGCCCGGACACCGAGTTCGGCGACGAGCATCGGCTTCGACAATCCGTCGAGCCGCCGTTCGAGGAACTGTGCGTCGTCGTAGTCGTGGTACTGCACCACGTCGAGCTGCTCGGCGTCGGTGACGGTCGCGAAATCGTCGCCGGCGGAACCGCACTGGTCGCCTCCGATGGTGCCGACGGTGACGAGCCGGTCCGGGTCGTGCTCGCGGACTATGCCGGCTGCTTCGTCGATCCAGTTGCGGAGCAGCCGAGCACCGCCGGGCAAGCACTCGCGTCGTTCGAGGGTGCACTCGTCGTCGGTGCAGGTCGCGGTCTCGGGTTCGCCGATCAGCTCCCACATCGCGACCGCCGGTGACGAACCCCACCGTTCGACGGCGGTCGCGACCCAGTCGTCGTAGGCGAGCACATGACCCGGCAGCGGGTCGTGCCAAGCGGCGTCGTACCAGTCCGCCTGCTTGTATCCACCCGCGTCGCAATCACTGTCCTGCGGGGCGAGCACCGGGATCAGGTACACCCTGTGCCGCTCGGCGGCGTCGAAGACGGCATCGAGCGCCGTGAAGTCGAGCGTGCCGCCGATTCGGTGGACAGCGTGGGACTGGAAGGCGTCGAAACGCACGATCGAACGCGGCGCCAGCGTGCCGAAGAAGTCGTCGAGGTCCACCTCGGCACCGCATCCGTGGTTGACCTCCCAGCGGGTACCGAGCTGGTATGCGTTGAGTCCGGCGGGCCACCACGTCCGGCCGTCGAGGACGAGCCGGTCACCGTCGGCACGCACTACCGGGAGATCCTCGGGAGGCGAGGGGCGCGACGAGGTGTCCTGTGCGCAGGCCGCGAGCAGGAGCAGCAGTGTGGTGGCGACCGCAGCGACGCGCACATGCAGAGATTAACCCGGGCGAGAGGGTGCCCGACCCGCACGGACGAGATTCACCTCGGGGTTCGTCTGCGACGTGCGCAGGACGAACTAGCTCGGGCGCGCGTCGGGATGCTTGTGCACGAAGTTCAGGTACGCCTTCGACGGCGTAGGCCCGCGCTGGCCCTGGTACTTGGACCCGACCTTCGCGCTGCCGTACGGGTGCTCGGCGGGGCTCGTCAGCCGGAACAGGCACAGCTGACCGATCTTCATGCCCGGCCACAGCGTGATCGGCAGGTTAGCGACATTGGACAGCTCGAGGGTGATGTGCCCGTCGAAACCCGGGTCGATGAACCCGGCCGTCGAGTGCGTGAGCAGACCGAGCCGGCCCAGCGACGACTTGCCTTCGAGGCGACCGGCGAGGTCGGCCGGCAGGGTGCACCGCTCCATCGTCGACCCGAGCACGAACTCGCCGGGGTGCAGCACGAACGGCTCACCCTCGGGAACCTGCACCAGCGACGTCAGTTCGTCCTGCTGCTTCGCCGGGTCGATGTGCGTGTAGCGCGTGTTGTTGAAGACGCGGAACAGGCTGTCGAGTTTGACGTCGACACTCGAGGGCTGCACCAGCTCCGGATCGAACGGGTCGATGCCCAGATGCCCGGAGGCGATCTGGGCGCGGATGTCGCGATCGGAGAGCAGCACGCGTAGAGGTTAACAATCGCGCGGCCGCGGGGTTCTACGTGGCCGAGTCGCGTCGCAATTGGGCCGACATCGTGATCAGCAGTTCGGTGCACTCCTCGACGACGTCGTCGTGGCTCAGCGGCACGGTGCCGTCGAGCCAGGCCGTCAGCGCCTGGGCGAGTCCGCCGACGACGTAGTGCGCCGCCAGGTCGAGCCGGGGGCTCGGGGTGATGGCGTAGATGTTCTCGGCCTGGGCGGTGACCAGCCCGGCGAACATGCGGGTCGAGTCGAGGCGCCGCTTCGCGAGCTGCGTGTTGGCCTGGCTGACGGAGAACAGCATGCGGCCGAGCCGCGGGTCCTCGTCGATCTCGCGGACGATGTTCTCGACGCAGGCCCGCACGATCGCGCGGTCGTCGTCGGCCGGTGCCGAGGCCACGGCGGCGAGCGTGCTCTCGGCGATGCGCTGGACGACGTGGTCGTAGACGGCACCGGTGAGCTCGTCGCGGTCGGCGAAGCTCTCGTAGAAGTAGCGCGAGGCCAGACTTGCGCGCTTGCAGACACCGCGCACCGACAGGGTGGCTTCGCCGTCGGCAGCTCCGAGGAGATCGAGACCGGCCTCGATCAGCTGCGCTCGCCGATCGGCCTGTCGTTCCTCGCCTGCGCGTCCACCGTAGAGCCGTCCAGTTGCCATGGCTCTATCTTCGCAGCGTCCGCTTCCGTGCCGCGCAACCTCCGGTCTTTACCGTCGGCGCGTATCTGGGTGACAGTCGTGGTCACTTCTGACGATGCGGGACATTCGATGACGACGCCCGTCGACAAGGCACACGCGCAGGTGCGCTCCACCGAGTCGAGCCCGGTCGAATACAACGCGATGGACCCGGAAAGCAGTACTGGGAGGACAACCTCCACAAGATGAAGATCGACGACACGATTTTCGAGCAGATGCCGCTGCCGTGGACGCCGCGCGACCAGCGTCGCTTCGACCGCGTCTGCGGGCTCTCGGTGTGGTCCAGGGGTCCCGCGATCGACCCGGAGAGTCTGCTACAGTTTGCTCCGAAAGCTCGGGCCGGAGTCGACGAGAATCGGCAAAAGCCCAGCGTGCCGATGTAGTTCAATGGTAGAACATCAGCTTCCCAAGCTGAATACGCGGGTTCGATTCCCGTCATCGGCTCTCACACGAAGCCCCGACCACACGGTCGGGGCTTCGTCGTATCGGGGCGTTCGTCGTATCGGGGCCGACGTTGTTGTCGATTTTCCCGCGTTCTTCGACAACAACACCTACCTCGACAGCCCTACCGGCAGCCTTCGAGGTACGCGCGGCTCCCCGAAGTTCACTGGAGGTACGACGCGTAATCGGCGTAGGGCACCTGACCCGTGGGGCTCGCCTCGATGGCCTCGGCAACCTCGGGCGGGATGGGAGCCCAGTAGGCCGGCATCGCGGCCGCGAGGGAAGGGCTCACGGCGTAGATGAGAGCGAAGTTCACGATCCACAGCGGTGGCGCCATCGACATGCCGACGGTCGAGACGACGTCGCCCTTCGTATTGGTGACCAGCTGTGCGGCGCCGGATATATGTTGCGCCGCGAAACCGAAGGTCGCTTCGATCGGGTACGCCGACCGGTACAGCGCCACCAGCGTGTCCGTCGCGTCGTTGTTCCGCAGCCAGGTGTCGACGTACCCGCCGGGCGCGATGAGCGTGTTGATCTGCCTCGTCGGCGCCGACGCGTTGGCCGGGCTCTGCAGCATCCCGTCGGGCGTCACGTAGAGGCCGTAACTGCCCAGCACCGTCGGGGTGGAGACACCGTTCACGTCGGAGTACAGGGGGTGGCCGGTCGTATTGATGAGGATGTCGATGGAACCCTGGATGATCTCGGCGGCCTCCTTGCTGCCGCCCACTCCCCCGCCGGTGGTGAAATCACGGGCCTGCTGCTCCGACAACGCATCTTCCGGCTTCAGCCCGATCTGCCGGGCGATGTCCTCGGCCCATTCCCGACCGAGCGGAGCGTGCAACCGGGACGGGTCGGTGACCTGCGTCGGCGCCAGATGCTCGTAGGCCGGTGCTCCGGAGAAGGGAAGCGAGAATCCCGTGGACTCGTCCGCCGACGCCGCGGGATTCACCCACAGGGCGACCAGTCCCATGAGCGCCACCGCCGTGGCGGCTCTGCGATACAGGCGTCCTTCGCGTCTGCGCCGCCGTTCGGACTTCCGTGTGCTGCGCATAGGTCGACCTCCTGGGACACCGTCGCGATGGGGACACACGTACGCATTTCAGTGAAGCGCCGGGGTAAAGAGCGCGTCAATGCCTGTGCTGGGTGAATTGGGGGAGGATATGGGCGATTTCCGCAGAATCTTCGACAACAACCTCCCCGAGGAAGCAACGTGGCCGCCACCCGGAAGGGGTGACGGCCACAGGGCTGCAGTGACGCCTAGACGGTCGCGGCGACCGCTTCCTCGGCCTGGGCCGGGGCGCTCGTGCGGATGAGGTGGTCGAACGCGCCGAGCGCGGCCGTCGCACCCGCACCTGCGGAGACGATGATCTGCTTGTACGGGACGGTCGTGCAGTCGCCGGCGGCGAACACGCCGGGCACCGAGGTGCGGCCGTGGTCGTCGACGACGATCTCGCCGCGCGGGCTGAGTTCGACCGTGCCGGTGAGCCATTCGGTGTTCGGCAGCAGACCGATCTGGACGAACACGCCGTCGAGCTCGAGGGTGCGCGACCCGTCGGTGGTGCGGTCGGTGTAGGTCAGGCCGGTGACCTTCGAACCGTCGCCGAGGACCTCGGTGGTGAGGGCGCTGACGATGATGTCGACGTTGGGCAGGCTACGGAGCTTGCGCTGCAGCACCTCGTCGGCGCGCAGGACCGAGTCGAACTCGATGAGGGTCACGTGGGCGACGACGCCGGCGAGGTCGATCGCGGCCTCCACACCGGAGTTACCGCCACCGATGACCGCGACGCGCTTGCCCTTGAACAGCGGGCCGTCGCAGTGCGGGCAGTAGGTGACGCCCTTGTTGCGGTACTCCTGCTCGCCCGGCACGTTCATCGCGCGCCAGCGGGCACCGGTCGCGAGAACGACGCTGCGCGAAAGCAACCGGGCGCCGCTCTCGAGCTCGACCTCGACGAGGCCGCCCTCGGTGGGGGCCGGGGTGAGCTTCGAGGCCTTCTGGACGTTCATGATGTCGACGTCGTACTGGCGGACGTGGTTCTCGAGCTCGGCAGCGAACTTCGGGCCCTCCGTGTAAGGGACGGAGGAGAAGTTCTCGATGGCCATGGTGTCGAGCACCTGGCCGCCGAAGCGCTCGGCGAGAACGCCGGTGCGGATTCCCTTGCGGGAGGCGTAGATCGCGGCAGTCGCGCCGGCGGGGCCGCCACCGACGACGAGGACGTCGAAGGGATCCTTCTCGCTGATCGCGGCGGCGGTGCGCTCGGCGGAACCGCTGTCGAGCTTGCCGACGATCTGCTCGAGGTTCATGCGTCCGGAGCCGAACAGCTCACCGTTGAGGAAGACGGTCGGCACTGCCATCACCTGGCGTGCGTCGACTTCGTCCTGGAAGAGCGAGCCTTCGATCGCGGTGTGCTTGATGCGCGAGTTGGTCACACACATCACGTTCAGGGCCTGCACCACGTCGGGGCAGTTCTGGCACGACAGTGAGAAGTAGGTCTCGAAGTGGAAGTCGCCCTCGAGGTCGCGCACCTGCTCGAGCAGCTCCACGGCCTCCTTCGAGGGGTGGCCGCCGACCTGCAGCAGGGCGAGCACGAGGGAGGTGAACTCGTGGCCGAGCGGGATGCCCGCGAACTCGACCGCGATGTCGGTGCCGACCCGGCGGATCAGGAAGGAGGGGCGACGGGTGGCTTCACCGTCGCGCACATGGGTGACCAGAGCGGACATGCCGGCGATCTGATCGAGGAGATCGGCGAGTTCCTTCGACTTCGGCCGGTCGTCGAGGGACGACACGAGCTCGATCGGCTGGGTGACCTTTTCGAGAAGGGACTTCAACTGGGCGGCGAGGGAGGCGTCGAGCATGAGGATTCACTCCAGAGGTGGAAGAACTGTGACCGGAAGAGATGGGAGTCGGCGAACTTCTCAGCTCGAGCCGAGCGGACCCGGACGGTGCCCGGTGGCACGGAACGTTCGATCCCGTGCCACCGGAACGAATTTCCGTCGACGAATCAGATCTTGCCGACGAGCTCCAGCGACGGAGCGAGGGTGTCGTCGCCCTCTTCCCACTTGGCCGGGCAGACCTCGCCCGGGTGGCTGCGGACGTACTGAGCGGCCTTGACCTTGCGAACGAGCTCGGCGGCGTTGCGGCCGATGCCTTCAGCGGTGACCTCGGTGAACTGGACGACGCCGTCCGGGTCGACCAGGAAGGTGCCGCGATCGGCGAGGCCCTGGTCCTCACGGAGGACCTCGAAGTCGGTGCTGATCTGCAGGGTCGGGTCACCGATCATGGCGTACTTGATCTTGCCGATGGTCTCGGACGAGCCGTGCCACGCCTTGTGCGTGAAGTGCGTGTCGGTCGAGACGGAGAAGACCTCGACGCCGAGCTTCTGCAGCTCCTCGTAGTGGTCCGCGAGGTCGCCGAGCTCCGTCGGGCAGACGAACGTGAAGTCTGCGGGGTAGAAGAAGAAGATCGCCCACTTGCCCTTGATGTCCTCGTCGGACACGGTCACGAAGGCGCCGTCCTTGAAAGCCTCGGCCTTGAAGGGCTTGATCTTCTTGTTGATCAGCGACATGTAGAAACCTCACTCGTCTCGATGGGGTTGACGGCTCCGACGTTATCCGCGAACTATTAATTGTGCCAATCGATAGTTTCTAGAAATTCGATAAGCAAGGGCTATAACACGGCATTCGGCCAGGTCGTTGCTTTTCCTTCCTCACGAATGTGACAGAACACACAGCCTTTGCGACAGAGCACTCCGGCCCGTCCGGAAGGGAAAGATGGAACCGATGCACTCACGACCGAGCTACCGCCGCACCGGATCCGGTGAACCCCTCCCCCTCCTGCACGGGATCGGCGCCACGATGGACGACTTCTCCACCCTCGTCCCGCACCTCGCCGAGCACTTCGACGTGCTGAACGCCGAACTACCCGGCCACGGTTCGTCGCCGAAGCAGAACGGTCGACCCACCGTCGGCGCCCTACTGTCGGTAGGACTCGACCTCGTCGACCGGCCGCGCCTGGGCGTCGTCCGGGTCGTCGCCGAACTCGGCCTTCGCGCGACGCTGCCGCAGCAGGTCCCAGCACTGGTCGAGCCTCTTCTCGACAGCGGCCAGCCGCTGCAGGTCCTCGTCGCTCGGACCGTCCGCGCCGGTTCGTGAGCGCAGTGTCTTCTCTTCGTCCACCAGCTTCTCGATGTGCTGGAAGAGTTCGTTCTCGTCCATGGGAAACTCCCTCGATGTGGTGTTCCGTCGGCATAGCCTCATCCGGCAGGAGTGAAACCGCCGCCGGTTTCGCACCCGGCCGGCCGGGTATCTCCTCGACATGAGCATCGAAGACGGTCCCGGCGACACCCTCAGCCCCAGCGAAGGCCTCGACGCCGACGAAGTGCGGAACGACGACGGCGACGAGGTCGTCGACCCGCCCGAGGACTGGAGCGGCGCCGACAAGTTCGGAACGACCCAGCGTGAAGAGCAAGAAGGCGAGTCGCTGGACCAGCGCCTCGCCGAGGAGGAACCCGACGTCGAACCCGCCGAGCCGCTGGACAAGCCTGTCGCGGCGACACCGGCGGACGAGCTCACCGAGGACGTCGACGAGGTGATCGACGACGCCACCACCGGCGCCCCCGAGGACTCGAAACTCGCCGACGAGGTCGACGGGGTGATCGTGCAGGATTCGCGTGTCGACCGCGGTCAGATCAGCGGCGCCCCCGAGGACGGGGAGTCGATCTTCCCGATCGTCGAGTAGGAGTTCGGCGAACAGACGAAGGGGAGGTTGTGTGCGTGTCCGGTAGCCGGACACGCACACAACCTCCCCTTACCCCGTGCTAGAGCTTCGCGCTAGAGCACCTTCGAGCCGTACATCTCGCCGAGCGGGTCGGCGATGAGTTCGAGGCGGGCTCCGTCGGGGTCGCGGAAGTACAACGAGACGTCGCTGTGTTCGACGAGCTCGACACCTGCGTCGATCAGCTTGTCGCGCAAGCGCTCCCAGGTGGGAAGGGCGACGCTGATCGCGATGTGGTGCAGACCGCCGAAGACCTCCTGATAGGGGGCGACGTCGAGACCGGGGAAGTCGAAGAAAGCCAGCAGATTGCCGTTGCCGATGTCGAAGAAGAAGTGCGAGGAGCCGGGATAGTCGCGGTTCTCGATCAGCTCCGTCAGCGGGAACTCGAGGAGATCCTGGTAGAAGCGCACGGTCCGTTCGACGTCGCTGCTGATCAGCGCAGTGTGGTGCAGTCCCCGCGCCGACGACTGCGGGCGCGCGTCGGCAGGCTTCAGGTGTGCGTCGCGGATGAGTGCACGCCGACGCTCGAATTCTTCGTAGCGCTGCTGCTCGTCGGCGATCATCGATCCACCTTCTTTCCGATGTGGTTGCTTTCTCGACCAGGATGATCCCAACTAGTTGCGTTGTCAACTAGTTGGGTCGAGGCGGTAGCTCTTCGTGACCCGGGGAGTCACGGACCGGGTACGACGATCTCGTCGCCGTCACGTCTTCTTCACGAACATCCGATTCGCCCGTTCCCCGGATGTCGAGTGCGGACGATGAATATGTCGGAGACTCACCGCGGTTCCGAGGAGATCCCATGAACCATCGCAGGACCCTGCGTGCGACGGTCTCGTTGCTCGCACCGCTCGCACTGCTCGCCGGTTTCGCACCCGCCGCGAGCGCAGCGGCGGATACGGACACCCGAGGATTGTGGACGGTCAGCACCCGCGGAGACACCGTGCTGGTGAAGCTGATGTACACGTCCCCACCGGACGAGGACCACCCCTTCATCTGCGTCGCGGCGCTCGGCACCGGCGAGTCCGGAATCGCGGAGATCTTCGGAGCGAACTACCAGACCCTCGAGTTCACCGGGATCGCCGCAGGACTCAACATCGCGACCGCCAGTTGCGAAGACAACGACGGGGAGCTGCGGCCGGTGGGCGCGATCGAGTTCGAGTTGCCCGGCCCACCGACCCTCCACTACGTCGCGACCGAGTCGTTCTGGTTCGACGACGCAGACGACTGAGCGTCACATCTTCGCGTCGCGGGCCATGACGAAACTGTAGAGGCCGTAGACCGCGATGCCGAGGCCCATGAGAACGAGCAGCACCGTACCGAAAGGCTGCGAGCCCAACGTCTTCAGAGCACCGTCGAGGCCCGCTGCCTTCTGCGGGTCGGCCTGGAAGACCGCGACGATCACCAGAACACCGACGAGACCGAGCGCGAGACCCTTCGCGACGTAACCGACAAGCCCGAGACGTTTCACGAACGTGCTCGGGTGGCTCTTCAGATCGTCGACGAAGTTCTTCGACGCGCCCTTGTAGACGTGGTAGGCGCCCACACCGAGGATGACGAGTCCCGCGACGACGAGGACGAACTTGCCGGCACCGGACTGCAGCAGCTTCGCCGTCAGACCCGCGTTCTGTTCACCACTGGACTTGCCGCTGCCGCGGGCGAACCCGAACGCGGTGTACGCGAAGGCGAGATAGACGACACCGACGCAGGCGGCCTTGAACCGGTCGAACGCTTTGTCCTTCATGTCGGCGTCGGGTTGTTCCGGTTCGGATGCCTTGCCGAAGGTGGCCTCGGCGAACCGCCACAGGCCCATCATCACGAAGACGACGACGGCGATCCACAACGCGATCTTCCCGCCGGGCTGCTCGCCCAGTTCCGCCATCGCACCGGACTGCGACGCCTCCTGCTCGCCGCGACCGAACGCGACCCTGATCGCGAGGTAGCCGATGAGCAGGTGCACGATGCCACTGCCGACGTAGCCGGCACGTGCGAACTTCTCGAATACACCGTTCTGCGCCATGCGCTCGGCGGATGACGCCGCGCCACGTGACGCGGGGGCCTGACGGTTCACTCTCGTCTCCTCATCGGTCGGGACTGTCCCCTTCGCGCTGTATTCCCGGCACCGCGGACCGCAAACGCGAACCGGCTCCGGTGGGTAGATTGGCGTCAGGTTCGAAACGCCGTCGATCGGAGGCGCATCGTGCGGATCGTCGAGGATGCTGTCGCCCTGGCCCGCCGGTGGGTGGAGGAATCGTCGAAGGTCGCACCCGACCGTGCGGCCCGCCACCTCGCCGACGTTCTGAAGGATCCCCACGGACTGGAGTTCACCGTGCGCTTCGTCGACGAGGTCATCCGCCCCGAGGATCCGGCGACCGCAGCGCATGCCCTTGCCGAATTGTCGCGGAACATACCGGATTTCCTTCCCGTCCACCTCCGCGCGGCCGTGCGGGCGGGCGGTGCGATCGGTCCCCGCTTCCCGCACCTCGTCGTCCCCGCCGCGCGTCGCGCGCTCCGGACGATGGTCGGGCACCTCGTCGTCGACACCGACGACGCCGCGCTGGGCCGGGCCATCGCACGACTGCAACGACCCGGCATCCGGCTCAACCTCAACCTGCTGGGCGAAGCCGTCCTCGGCGAGGCCGAGGCGCGTCGCCGTTTCGAGGGCACCCATGCGTTGCTGGCACGTGACGACGTCGACTACGTCTCGCTCAAGGTCTCGGCGGCCGTCGCGCCGCACTCGCCATGGGCGTTCGACGAGACCCTCGCGGACATCGTCGAGCGGCTCACCCCGCTGTACCGTCTCGCCGCGACCTCGCCGACGCCGAAGTTCGTCAATCTCGACATGGAGGAGTACCACGACCTGTACGTGACGGTCGCGGCGTTCACGACGCTGCTCGACCGTCCCGAGTTCCTCCATCTCGAGGCCGGAATCGTGCTGCAGGCGTATCTGCCCGACGCCCTGACCGCCATGATCGAACTGCAGCGGTGGGCGGCGGCGCGACGCGCAGGCGGTGGCGCCGCGATCAAGATCCGGGTGGTCAAGGGCGCCAACCTGCCGATGGAACGGGTCGACGCGTCGCTGCACGGATGGCCGCTCGCGACGTGGAGCACCAAGCAGGAGACCGATACGAACTACAAGCGGCTGCTGCACTACGCGTTCACGCCCGAGCGGATCGAGAACGTGCGGATCGGGGTGGCCGGGCACAATCTCTTCGACATCGCCTACGCGTGGGAGCTCGCCGGTCGCCGGCAGGTGCGCAACGGGATCGACTTCGAGATGCTCCTCGGCATGGCGCAGAGCCAGGCCGAGGTGATCCGTCGACACGTCGGCAGCCTGTTGCTCTACACACCCGTCGTCCGCCCCGACGAGTTCGACGTCGCGATCTCGTATCTGGTGCGTCGGCTCGACGAGGGTTCGGGGCAGGAGAATTTCATGTCGGCGGTGTTCGATCTGGCCGACGATCCCGCCCTGTTCGGACGCGAGGAGCAGCGGTTCCGTGCGTCGGTGGCGGCGCTCGACGACAGCGTCCCCTCCCCCAACCGCACGCAGAACCGGCAGGGTCCTCCCACCCCTGCGCCGCCGGTGTTCACGAACACACCGGACACCGATCCGTCCCTGCCGCAGAACCGGGAGTGGGGGCGCCGCATCCTCGAGCGGGTGCCGTCGTCGAAACTCGGTATCGACACCGTGCGCGGCCACACCCTCTCCTCCGAGGACGACCTCGAGCGCGTGCTGGTCGACGCGAACGCGGCCGGTCGTGTCTGGGGTGCCCGCAGCGGTGCCGAACGCGCACGGATCCTCGAACAGGTGGCCGATGTGCTCGAGGCGCGGCGCGCAGATCTGCTCGAGGTGATGGCGGCCGAGGGCGGTAAGACGCTCGACCAGTCCGATCCGGAGGTCTCGGAAGCGATCGACTTCGCTCGGTACTACGCCGAGCGGGCCCGCGCGCTCGACGAGATCGACGGTGCGCGGTTCGTGCCGTCGACCCTCACCGTCGTGACGCCGCCGTGGAACTTCCCGGTCGCGATCCCGGCGGGGTCGACGCTCGGGGCGTTGGCGTCCGGTTCGGCGGTGGTCCTCAAGCCCGCGACGCTCACGGCTCGGTGCGGGTCGGTGCTCGCCGAGGCGATGTGGGATGCCGGCGTGCCCCGCGACGTCCTGCACCTCGTCCACGCCGATGAACGGTCGCTGGGCACGAAGCTCGTCTCCGACCCGCGCGTCGACCGGGTGGTGCTCACCGGTGCCTACGAGACCGCCGAACTCTTCCGTTCGCTGCGTCCGGGGATGCGACTGCTCGCCGAGACGAGCGGCAAGAACGCGATCGTCGTGACGCCGAGCGCCGATCCGGATCTGGCGGTGCGCGACGTCGTGCAGTCGGCGTTCGGGCATGCCGGGCAGAAGTGTTCGGCGTCGTCGCTCGTGATCCTCGTCGGCTCCGTGGCGACCTCCCGCCGGTTCCGCGACCAGCTCGTCGACGCGGTGCGGTCACTGCCGGTCGGGCCTGCGCACGATCCGCGAACACGTATGGGGCCGTTGATCGGACCGGCGCAGGGCAAACTGCTCACCGCGCTCACCGAACTCGACGACGGCGAGTCGTGGCTCGTCGAACCGCGCCGGCTCGACGAGGAGGGCCGGCTGTGGACGCCCGGTGTGCGCACCGGGGTGCGAGGCGGGTCGCGCACGCATCTCGTCGAGTTCTTCGGTCCGGTGCTGGGGGTGATGACCGCGGCCGATCTGGACGAGGCGATCGCGATCCAGAACGAGGTGGACTACGGGCTCACGGCGGGTCTGCATTCGCTGGATTCGGACGAGATCGCCCGCTGGCTCGATCGGGTGCAGGCCGGGAATGTGTACGTCAATCGCGGTATCACCGGTGCCATCGTGCGACGGCAGCCGTTCGGGGGTTGGAAGAAGTCGTCGGTGGGAGCGGGCTTCAAGGCGGGCGGGCCGAACTATCTCTTCGGCTTCGGTTCCTGGGAACCGTGCATCTGGGACGAGGACACGCTGCGCCGGGCGTTCGAGGACGACGAGCGAGCATGGACGTCGGAATTCGCTGTGGCACAAGATGTCACAGGACTCTCGGCAGAGCGGAACCTGTTCCGGTACCGGCCCGTTCGCACACACGTACGCCTCGGTGAGGCCGGGCGGCCCGACGAACTCGTGCGCGTGCTCGGTGCCGCGGCCCGGGCGGGCGCGCCGGTGGAAATCTCTTCGGCTTTCGCCGTCGATCTCGTAAGATGCTCGAATACAGCACGTTTCGGCGGTCGCGTGCGCGTGGAGAGTGATGTGGAATGGGAGGAACGGATCGTCGACACGACCCCGGCGCGTGTCCGCCTGATCGGCGCAGCGCCGCCCGCCGAATGGAACACCCGATGCGACATCGCGGTGTTCGACCATCCGGTGACCGGATCCGGACGAATCGAAATGCTGCCGTTCCTGGCCGAACAGTCCGTCACGATCACCGCTCATCGATTCGGCACACCGCACCGGCTCACCGACGAGATCATCTGAAAACAAATCCCGAAGCGGTTCTGCCGAAGCCCTGTGAACCCCGACACTGTGAGGTGGAATAGGAAAATGGATATCGCCACGACACCCCCTACCGAACGTCGCAAGCTCGCGCTCGCCGCAGTGAAGGAACTCGGACCCCAGCGCACCGAGAAGGCCGTCCTCAAGGTTCGTTGTCCCAAGGGCCACACCGTAGCGGCGGTGTACAACACCACCGAGGGTCAGGTCGTGGTCTCCCGCAGCGGTCCCGGCGGCCGCGGCAACCGCGACCGCGAAGCGACACCGCACAACGGCACATCACTCAATTCGGAGTATGTGGACACCCTGGAGGTGACGCAGTTCGAGGACGACGCCATTCCGTCGGGATGCGCGTGCGGTCCGCGCTCGCTGTCGCGGAAGAAGATGCAGGACGCCGTGGCGACACACGCTCACGTCATCAACCTGACCTGATCCCTCACAGACCGAAACGCAACTGCACCCGGAACACGTCGAGCACCTCGTCGACCCATCCCAGGATCGACAGCGTCGAATCGATGTTCTGCGGTGGCGTACGCACAAGGGTGTCGTGCCGGAGCAGACGCTCGAAATCCACGGCGACAGGACCGTTTCGCACCGTTCCGTTCGGCGACCGGAATTCGACGCCGGCACGCACCATCACGTCGATGATCTCCTGGGCGAGGATCCCGTAGGCGACCGTCGTCGGGTGCACACCGTCGAGGGAGAACAATCCCCCGCTGTCGCGACCGCCGTGACCGTCGGCCGACAGGAAACGCGTGTCCGGTACCGGGTCGAGCGCGGCGAGGGTCGGCGGTAGCGGGTACGGCTGCCACCACGCGGGTCGCGCATCGAGGTCGTCGACGTAGCGGCGCGCGGCCAGGCGGTCGAGGATGCCCGCGGTGTCGAGCAGATACCAGTCCAGTCCGGCACGTCGCGCGTCGGCGACCGCTTCGGTGATCGTCTCGTCGAACAGGTCGATCGCGGCGTCGACCATGCGGGCCTGCGCACCGGTGATGTGTTCGTCGCGGCTCGCATCGAAGCGGCGCGCGTCCACCCACGGCCGGGTGTAGTAGGGGAAGTACGGCGAGCCGTTCTTCGTCCCGATCCCCCGGGCGATCGGAGCGATGGTGACGTGCGGGACGGTGCACAGCACCACGTGCCGCGCGTCGATGTCGCGGAGCTTCGCGACGACCTCCGCGAACTCGCTGTCGAAATGTTCGGGCCGCCAGATCGTGTAGGCCTGTTTCGCGTCGAGGTCGCGGAAGTCGTCGCCGCTCCACACGACCTGCAGTTCGGTGACGGTCTGCAGCGCGTTGTTCGAACCGAGGAAGACGACGAGTGTCTCGATGCCCGCCTCGGTGTCGCCGTCGTGCTCGGCACCGAGTTCGGCCGCGACGTCGAACAGTGTCATCTCGCGGCGCCGGTCGTCGGTGTTCGGATAGACGTACAGCGCCGCCCGCTCCCCGTTGTTCTCGACGAGTTGCCGCACGAGATCGTCGCGGGGTGTGGCGATGCGGTCGGCGCAGTCGCGGGCGGTCTTCTGCAGCGCGTCGCGCAGATCCCAGCCGAAACACGACAGGTTGTGGAGATATCCGACGAGCGGTGGTGTCGCGCCGGGTCCGCGTTCCCAGTAGTCCTCGACCTCGTCCATGAAGCCGCGCGCCGTGAACAGCGCCGTCGGCAGCTCCCACGGTTCGAGCGTCGATCCGTGCCGCTCCTCGATCCGGCGCAACAGCACTTCGACGTTCAGCGGCAGTCCGCCCGGTCCACCGAAGCGCGGGTATCGGAGATCGGCGCCGAGCTCGTGGGCGACGATCGCCGGGACGGAGACGTCGGTGTTGTAGATCGCGCCGCTCTGGAAGCCCTGCAGCAGAGAGTCGCCGAGCGCCACCAATCGGTGTGGCGGTGTGCCGCGGAAGGACCGGGGAACGTCGATGCCGAGGGTCGGGTCGAACACCGGCACCCGCGGCGGCCGGGCGGCACGGGCCACGACCGTGTCGGGTGTGCCCTCCGGGATCTCGTCGGCCGTCATCACGCCTCCTCGGCCCCCTCATCGAGGGTAGACAGACGGCAGCACCGTCGTGGCCGGATCCGGGATCGTCGACGGTGAACCCGATCCGGGCCGGCGCGTACCTTCGGAGCATGAGCGACGCCGACTTCGCCCACACCGATCGCGCCGAGAAGAACCGGCGGGACAAGGCCGTGACCCTGGCCCGGTATGCATGGAACCGCGGCATCTCGGGAGCCGAACTGCTCGCCATGACCGACGAGACGCGACGCAAGCTGGCGCGGGCCGCGGATGCGCATCCGCCGCGCACGATGGAGACCTGGGAACTCGCCGCGAGATTGATGGACGAGAAGACGGCGTGGGCGCAGAAGCACCCGGATCATCCGGCAGCGGTCCGCACCGACGAGGACGAGAAGATCATGTGGGTCAAACCGCCCGTGCGGTCCTGGTTCGAGTGACCCGGAGGAAATTGCCTTGCAGCAGAAGTTACCGAGTGCAACAATTTCCGATCGCCTCACCTCTGTGCAGGCCACCTTCGCCTAACAGCTCGATATTCCTATTCCGACAGGAACACCGTGACCACCACTTCGGAACCTCTGGTTCTCACCCAGCGACGGATCTGGATCATCTTCTCCGCGCTCATCGCGGGCATGATGCTCGCCAGCCTGGACCAGACGATCGTCTCCACCGCCATGCCCACGATCGTCGGGCAACTCGGCGGCGTCGAACACCAGGCGTGGATCACCACCGCCTACCTGCTCGCGGTGACCATCGTGATGCCGATCTACGGCAAGTTCGGCGACGTCTTCGGGCGCCGGTACCTGTTCCTCATCGCGATCGGCGTGTTCACCCTCGCCTCCGCGGCGTGCTCGATGACCGACGACTTCTGGACCTTCGTGGTCTTCCGCGCGATCCAGGGCTTCGGCGGTGGCGGTCTGATGATCCTGTCGCAGGCGATCATCGCCGACATCGTGCCCGCGAGCGAACGCGGTAAGTACATGGGCCCGCTCGGCGCGATCTTCGGTCTGTCGGCCGTCGGTGGCCCGCTGATCGGCGGCTTCTTCGTCGACCACTTGACGTGGGAGTGGTGCTTCTACATCAACGTGCCGGTCGGCATCATCGCGTTCGTCATCACCTGGTTCGCGCTGCGCCTGCCGGTGAAGAAGCCGACGAAGCGGATCGACATCCTCGGCGTGCTCACGCTCTCCCTCGCCACGACCTGCCTGATCTTCTTCACGGATTTCGGTGGCGACGCCGATCGCGGCTGGACCGCTCCGCTCA
Organism: Rhodococcus sp. 2G; assembly: GCF_001886355.1. Taxonomy (NCBI): domain Bacteria; kingdom Bacillati; phylum Actinomycetota; class Actinomycetes; order Mycobacteriales; family Nocardiaceae; genus Rhodococcus; species Rhodococcus sp. 2G. Next base: position 3,611,660 of record NZ_CP018063.1, read on the forward strand.
CGTGGATGTTCGGCGCGGGACTCGTGGTGTTCGTGTGCCTGTTCGTGCTCGTCGAGTCGCGGGCGCAGGACCCGATCATCCCGCTGTCGCTGTTCCGCAACTCGATCTTCGTCAACGCCACGGCCATCGGTTTCGTCCTCGGCCTCGGCATGTTCTCGGCGATCGCGTTCATGCCGACCTTCCTGCAGATGTCGTCGGGCACCTCGGCCGCGGTCTCGGGTCTGTTGCTGCTGCCGATGATGGCCGGTCTGATGATCACCTCGATCGGCTCGGGTCTGGCCATCACCAAGACCCAGCGCTACAAGATCTATCCGATCGTCGGTTCGCTCATCACCGCGGCGGGCATGCTGTGGCTGACCACCCTCGAGGGCGACACCCCGCTGTGGGTGATCTGCTCGATGCTGTTCGTCTTCGGTCTGGGTCTCGGCCTGATCATGCAGGTCGTCATCCTGATCGTGCAGAACGCGGTGCCCGCCGACGAGATCGGCACCGCGACGAGCTCGAACAACTACTTCCGTGAGGTCGGTGCGGCGCTCGGTGTAGCGATCTTCGGCACCATCTTCACCAACCGCCTGGCGGAGAAGCTCGTCGAGGTCTTCACCGCGGCCGGTGCGACACCGGACCAGGCCGGCCAGGCCACCGCGACCGTCGATCCGGCGGCGATGAAGCTGCTGCCCGATCCCGTCCGCGAAGGCATCGTCGACGCCTACGCCGACTCGCTGGCGCCGGTGTTCTGGTACCTCATCCCGTTCCTGCTCATCGCATTCGTCCTGGCGTGCTTCATCAAGGAGATCCCGCTCTCCGACGAAGCACTCATGGTCGCGCGTGGCGAGGCGATCGCCGACCCGTCGAAGGCGGCGAAGGACGACGCCGTCGTGGTCGTCGAGGGGACCGAGTCCGGTGCGGACACTGCGGACAGCGGTTCGAAGCGGTCGTGATCGAATAGGGCCGATCATCGGACGAGGGAACGGAGACGGCACGTGGGACGAACGATCACACCGGTTCGCGTCAAGGACGTGGTGATCGGTGAAGGCGCACCCACGATCCTCGTCCCCGTCACCGGCCGCACCCCCGAGGCGCTGCGCGAACAGATCGCGGCCGTCGCCGAGCGGGCCGACGTCGTCGAATGGCGCGTGGACTTCTTCCACACCGTCGACGACGTCGCCTCGGTGGTCGCGCAGGCCGGCTCGTTGTCCGAGCAGTTGCAGGGCACTCCCCTGCTCGCGACCTGCCGCACCGCCGACGAGGGCGGCGAGATCGCGATCGACGACGAGGCGTACGCCGATCTGACGGTCGCACTCGCCGAGAGCGGCGCGGTGGATCTGGTGGACGTCGAGTACCGCCGCGACCGTGCCGCCGTCGAGCGGATCGTCGCGGCGGCCCACGCCTGCGGTGTTGCGGTGGTGGCGTCGAACCACGACTTCGACGCCACTCCGCCGAAGGACGAGATCGTCGCGCGGCTACGCGAGATGCAGGAACTCGGCGCCGACATCTGCAAGATCGCTGTCATGCCGCAGTCGACGGCCGACGTGCTCACCCTGCTCGACGCGACCCGCACCATGCACGAGGACCACGCCGACCGCCCGTTGATCACCATGTCGATGGGCGGCCTCGGCGTGGTGTCGCGGATCGCCGGGCAGGTCTTCGGATCGGCGGCGACGTTCGGGATGGTCGGCACCGCCTCGGCACCCGGGCAGGTCGACGCCGACGAACTGCGCTCGGTTCTCGGCCTCATCGACCGCGCTCGCTGATCACCACACGGCGGCGAGAGCGAGCCCGGCGGCCGCCGCGATGAGCGTGGTCGCCAGGGTGCCCAGCGCGATCGCGCAGGCGGCACCGTAGCGGCGCGCCACGATCAGGCGGACGGAGTCGACGCTGGTCGTGCTGAAGGTGGTGAACCCGCCGCAGAACCCCACCCCGACGACGGCGAGCAACTCCGCGGCGGCGTCGTGGAACAGCACCGCACCGGTGAGCAGCCCCAGCAGCAACGAACCGATGACGTTGATCAGCACGGTCGGCCACGGCAGGGACGATCCGGAGCGGGCACGCAGAGCACTGTCGACGACGAACCGCGTCACCGCACCGGCGCTGCCTGCCAACGCCACCCACACCGCGATCATCGCCGTGCCGCTCGGCGACTCCCGAACCACGCGCCCAGCGCGACACCGATGCCGGTCGCGAGAAGGCCGACGAGCACCGTGCCGAGCGCATAGGTTGCCGCGGCGACGAGTTCACCGGCGCGCAGCAGCAGGTCGGTTTCGACCGCGAGCGCGCTGTAGGTGGTGAACGAGCCCAGCGCACCGGTGCCCACCCCGAGCCGGACCACCTGACGCCAGGAGGTGTCGGGACCGATGCGGATCAGTGCCTCGAGCAGGAATCCGAGCAGCAGCGCACCGAGGACGTCGATCGCGAAGGTCGTGACCGGCCAGCCCCCGGACTCGACGGGGAACCACCGGCCGAGGCCGTAGCGGGCACTCGTCCCGAGCAGACCGCCCACGGCGACCGCCGCCAGCGCCGACGGTCGCAGGTGCAGCGCTCTCGGCAGCGGGCGTTCGCCCTCGGTCAGTCCTGGTCCCACAACTTCAGAACCGTAGTGAGGATCTCCTCCGACGCACCGAGACCCCCGAGATGACTCTCGCCGGGCAGGTGGTGGAACTGGGCGTCGGGCAGCAGGTCCACCATGTGCAGGCCGTGTTCGATCGGGATGATGTGGTCGGTGTCGCCGTGCCACCACCGCACGGGCACCTTCACGTCGGAGACGCGGAAACCCCAGTCGCGGGTGAATACGACGATGTCGGCGAACGGCGCGGAGATCTGACGTCGGCTGCCGTTGAGCAGGTCGTCGAGGAACATCGTCTTGAACTCGGGACGGGCGAGCAGGCGGCGGTCGGCCTCGGGTGAGAACCGTCCGTACAGGTCGATGATCGGCGACGCGAACGGGCGCACCACGCGGATCGCCGCGCTCATCGCCACGCCGATGGGGACGCCCGCGGTCTGCAGTGCCGGCGCGACGAAGGCGCCCAGCTTCATCAGGTTGCTGTCGATCGACTCGGGACCGACGACCGGTGCCACACCGCCGAGGACCGCAGCCGCGACGACCCGTTCGCGCAGTGCATAGGCCGCGGCGAGGGTGTAGGGGCCGCCGCCGGACAGTCCGACGAGGGCCATGCGGTCGACCCCGAGGGTGTCGGCGACGATGCGCAGGTCGTCGCTGAACGCGAGGACGTTCTCGTAGATGTGCGGTGTCGACGAGCCGATCCCCGGGCGGTCGATCCCGATGAGGCGGATGTGGTTCCGTTCGGCGAAGGCGCGGGCCTCGATGGGAACCTGGCGGCGCGCACCCGGCGTGCCGTGCAGCCAGAACACCGTGCGGCCCTGGGCCGACCCGAACTCGGCGAAACCGAGCCGGCGGCCCTCCCCGACCGCGACGGTGCCTTCGAGCTTGGGGCGTTCGACGTCCATGGCGCCAGCATGGCACGCACCCGCACGCCCGACCAGCGACCGTCCCGTGGGACGAATCGACGCAACCGAGATGTGATGCACGCTTCCCGAGCGGTTCTCGCCGGAGCGCCGCGAGGACAAGGTGCACAAGTACGCGTGGGCGCCCTTCGGCGGTGGCGCGCATCGGTGCCTGGGCATGCATTTCTCGGGAGCGGAGATCAAGACGGTGCTGCACCATCTGCTGTTGCGTTTCCGCTGGCACGTGCCGGCCGACTACGTCGCGCCGATGAACTTCACGTCGTTGCCGTTCCCGAACGACGGGGGTCGATCCACCTCCTTCCGAGGTGATCGGGCGTAGAAAGAAGGAGTGACCGCCGCCGACGAACTCGACGAACGTTTCGTCACCGCGGTGCGCGCTCTGCCCGGGCACGCACCGCCGACGCGTCCGGTCGACCGGCAGGTCGACGACGACCTGTTGGTGCGGTACTTCGACGCCCAGGTGCAGTCGCGGCACCTCGATGTCGCGGCCCGCACCCTGCAGGGACGCGGCGAAGGCTTCTACACCATCGCATCGGCGGGCCACGAATCGAACGCCGCGCTGGGCCTGTGCACGCGGGTGACGGATCCCGCTCTGCTGCACTACCGTTCGGGCGGTTTCTACGCGGCTCGCGCGTCGCTCGTCGAGGACAGCACCCCGATCCGCGACGTGCTCGCCGGATGTGCGGCGTCCACGCTCGATCCGATCTCGGCGGGCCGGCACAAGGTGTTCGGCAACGCCGGCCTGAACATCCTGCCGCAGACGTCGACCATCGCCTCGCACATGCCGCGGGCCGTCGGTCTCGCCCTCGCGCTACCGCGGATGCAGCGACTCGGGCTCGACGCGGCGTGGCCGTGGGATTCGGTGGTGGTGTGCAGTTTCGGTGATGCCTCGGCGAACCATTCGACGGCCGTCGGCGCCCTGAACGCGGCCGCCTACTGCCGGCACCGCGGGTTGCCGTTGCCGTTGCTGCTGGTGTGTGAGGACAACGGACTCGGCATCAGTGTGCCCACCCCGCCCGGCTGGCTCGAGCGGTCGCTGTCGTCGTATCCGGGGATCGAGTACCGGTCGGTGGACGGCGCCGATGCGGTGGAGATGCTCGCTGCCGCAACCGATGCCGTGGAGACGGTGCGCACGACCCGGGCTCCGGTCCTGTTGCACGTGCGGGCAGTGCGTTTCCTCGGCCATGCCGGTTCCGACGTCGAGTCGGCCTACCGCAGCCCGTCGGATCTTGCCGCGGACCACGAGCGGGACCCACTGGTGGGTACGGCCCGTGAACTCATCGCACGCGGAATACTCGATGCCGCAGGGGTTCTCGACCGGTACGAGCGGATACGGGTCGAGGTCGGCTCCGTCGCGGACTCACTGACCCGGCCGCCGCGACTGGCGACCGCCGCCGACGTGATGCGCCCGCTCGAATCCGGGCTCGTGCTCGTCGACGACGATCCGCATCCTGCCGGTGAACCGCTCACGCTCGCCCGGGCCGTCACCCGCACGCTCGGACAGCTCCTCGAGGAGGATCCCCACGCCTGCGTGTTCGGCGAGGACGTCGGCCTCAAAGGCGGGGTCTACGGCGTCACCCGAGGGCTGCAGGAGTGCTTCGGGCGCCTGCGCGTGTTCGACACCCTGCTCGACGAGCAGACGATCCTCGGCACCGCGCTGGGCTTCGCCGTCGCGGGCATGCTGCCGATCCCGGAGATCCAGTACCTGGCTTACCTGCACAACGCCGAGGACCAGTTGCGCGGGGAGGCGGCGAGTCTGGCGTTCTTCTCCGACGGGCGGTACCGCAATCCGATGGTCGTGCGCATCGCTGGCCTGCCCTACCAGCGCGGCTTCGGCGGGCACTTCCACAACGACGATTCCGTCGCCGTGCTGCGCGACATCCCCGGTCTCGTGCTGGCCGTGCCGAGTTCACCCGCCACGGCCGGCGCCCTGCTGCGCACGTGCGTCGAGCTGGCTCGTCAGGAGGGCCGGGTGTGCGTCTACCTGGAACCGATCGCGCTGTACCACCGGCGCGACCTCTACGACGAGGGCGACGGACTGTGGCAGCAGATCCCCGACACCGCCGGGCTTCCACCGGGATCGGTGTGCGTCTACGGCGACGGGCGCGACGTGCTGGTGGTGACTTTCGGGAACGGGGTGCCGATGAGTCTGCGTGCCGTCCGTCGCGCGGGAGTCGCGGCAACCGTCCTCGACCTGCAGTGGTTGTCGCCGCTGCCGACGACCGCGCTGCTCGAACACGTCCGCCGCTTCGAGCGCGTGGTGGTGGTCGACGAGACGCGCCGCAGCGGAGGTGTCGCGGAGTCGGTCGTCGCGACGCTCGTCGACGATGCGTGGCAGGGCCGGATCACGCGGGTCACCTCCCACGACAGCTACGTGCCCCTCGGGCCGGCCGCGGCGCACGTACTGATGTCGGAGGACGACATCGCGCGGGCCCTGCTGGAGGCGTGATCAGCAGGAAGCGGTATCAGCAGGAGGAGAGGATCCGCGACATCGCGTCGTGTTCAGCCTGGGTGACCCACAGTTCGTAGGTCGTCTTCACCTCGATCTGCCGCACGACGTACTCGCAATGGAAGGCGGTATTCGGCGGCAGCCACTCCGACGCGTCGGAGTCGCCCTTGCCCTGGTTGGTGGGGCCGTCGACGGCGATCAGGTTGCGCGGATCGTTCGCAAGATTCCGCTTCTGCTGGTCGTCGAGATGGCGGGCGCCCTTCTTCCACGCATCCGACAGGGCGACGACGTGGTCGATCTGCACGGCGGACGAGGTCTCGACCCCGCGACGGAAGGAAATCGTCTTCCCCGTGTACGGGTCCTCGAGCGTGCCGGCAGTGACCGTGCACTGCTTCTTCCCGGGCTCGAAGGAGACGTCGACGAGATCGCGCTGCAGGATGTCGTTACGAGTGTCGCAGCCGTTGCGCCCCAGGTCGACGGTCACTTCGTCGGTCCACGCCGAGCCGAACAGTGAGCGGTCGTAGCCGCTCTGCGATTCGGCGGGCCGGACGGGCAGTGCCTCCAGCGCCTCGAGGGCTTCGGAGGGGTTCTCGACCGTGCCCCCGCCGGTACCGCCCGGCTCGTCGTCCCCCATCGGTTCGAGGAGGACGACGGCCACGGAGACCACGACGAAGCACAGGATCCAGACCCAACGTGGAACGGACGACGTGCGAATACTCGCCATATGTCGATACTGCTACGAAGTCGTATTGCTACCGCTGCTTCCTACTTCGCGAGCGGGGGCATCTTCACGACCTGGCCCGCATAGGACAGGCCGGCACCGAACGCGAGGAGCAGCGCGGTGGATCCGACCCCGACCTGGCCGGTGCGCAGCATCTTCTCCATCGCCAGCGGGATGGACGCGGCGGAGGTGTTGCCGGTCTCGATGATGTCGTCGGCGACCGCGACGGTCTCGGGCAGTTCGAGCTGCTTGACGATGACGTCGTTGATGCGCAGGTTGGCCTGGTGCGGGACGAAGGCGTCGAGGTCCTCGAGGGCCACGCCGGCCTTGTCGGCGATCTGCCGGGCGAACTTGCTCATCTCGAAGGCGGCCCAGCGGAAGACCGCGGTGCCCTCCATGATGATCCAGGGACGCTTCTGGTCCGGGTTGGTGGCGAAATCGACCCAGTCGGGTTCCTGACGGATCGCGTTGGCCTGCGAACCGTCGGAGCCCCAGACGGTGGGGCCGACGCCGACCTCGTCGGACGGGCCGACGACCACGGCACCGGCACCGTCGCCGAAGATGAAGCGCACCGAGCGATCGGTGGGCTCGGTGGTGTCGCTCATGCGCTCGACACCGACGACGAGCACGTGCTCGGCCGTTCCGGCGCGCACGAGATCGGAGGCGACACCGAGGGCGTAGCAGAAGCCCGCGCAGCCGGCCTGGATGTCGAGCGCCGCGGCGCCGCCGGTGCCGATGCGGTCGGCGACGAGAGCCGCGGCCTGCGGGGTCTGGAAGGGGTAGGTGGAGGTCGCGACGATCACGGTGTCGATCTGCGCACCCGTGAGGCCGGCGGCCACGAGGGCCTGCTCGGCGGAGCTCGTCGCCATGTCGACGACCGACTCCTCCGGATGCTGCTTCGCGAAGCGGCGCTCCTTGATGCCGGACCGCGACTGGATCCATTCGTCGCTCGAGTCGATCTGCTGGCAGATCTCGTCGTTGGTGACGATGCGCTCGGGGCGGTGCACACCCAGACCGAGCAGCGCGCTGTTCCTCAGCGGGGCAGGGACAGCGATCTGTGCACCCATCAGACGAACTCCTCCTCCTCGACGTACCGCGTGTCGGCACATCGCATCCGGTCAACGATATCGCAGGTCACGATTTCGTCACAGCGCTACCCCGACGATGCGCTTCCGTAACCCTCACCGCAAGCGGGGGTCCCAATCGCCACGCGAGGCTAGCGTCGCAGTCATGGATGCACAGGCCTGGAACGAGAAGTACGCGGCGTCGGAACTGATCTGGGGCGCGCCGCCCAATCCGGTGATCGTCGAACACGTGACGTCGCTACCGCACGGTCGCGCCCTCGATCTCGGCTGCGGTGAAGGTCGTCACTCCCTGTGGTTGGCGACGCGCGGATGGGAAGTCGTGGGCGTCGACTTCTCCGAGGTCGCCCTCGACAAGGCCCGGCAGATCGCTGCGCAGGCGCCGTCCCGCTCACGAGACCGGCTCCGCTACGTCCGCGCGGATGTGACGACCGACTCGTTCGACGGAGAATATGACCTGATCCTCTCGGTCTTCCTGCATTTTCCTCCGCCACAGCGGAAGGCGCTTCTCGACCACGCGATCAATTCACTGAAACCTGAAGGAATCCTCATATTCTTGGGGCACGACGCAATAAATCCCGACGAAGGAGTGGGCGGACCCCAGGACAAGGAAATCCTCTACACACCAACCGATCTCGTCGAGGAAATCGACGGCAGATTGGACATCAGGATTGCCGAACGGCGATATCGGGAAACCGATGCGGGAACCGCGATCGACGCGCTCGTCGTGGCGAGCAAACCGCCCCTTGGCAGTTAGTTGCCCGACGAGTAACATGGAGATGTTACCGACGAGTAATAACTTGGGCGGTACTTGAAGCCAGCTGGACCGCACCACACTGGGAGACACCGACGACATGGGCCATTACAAGAGCAACCTCCGCGACCTCGAGTTCAACCTCTTCGAGTTCCTGAAGATTCAGAAGGTCCTCGAAGCAGGCAAGTTCGGCGACCTGGACGAGGACACCGCGCGCGGCATCCTCGCCGAGGTCAAGACACTGACCGAGGGGCCGGCAGCCGAAGGCTTCGCCGACGCCGACCGCAACCCGCCGGTCTTCGACCCCGAGACCCATTCGGTGTCGCTTCCCGAGCCGTTCAAGAAGTCGTTCCGCGCCTGGTGGGACGCCGGTTACTGGTCCATGGGCATCCCCGAGGAGCTCGGCGGCACCGACTCACCGCGCAGCCTCCTGTGGGCCGTCAACGAGATGATGCTCGGCGCCCAGCCCGCGGCCTTCATGTACGCGGCCGGCCCCGCCTTCGCAGGCGTGCTCTACGACAACGGCACCGATGAGCAGAAGAAGTGGGCCGCCACCTGCGTCGAGCGCGGCTGGGGCGCCACCATGGTCCTCACCGAGCCCGACGCCGGCTCCGACGTCGGCGCCGGTCGCACCAAGGCGATCAAGCAGGACGACGGCTCCTGGCACATCGAAGGTGTCAAGCGGTTCATCACCTCGGCCGACTCCGACGACCTGTTCGAGAACATCTTCCACCTCGTCCTCGCCCGCCCCGAGGGTGCCGGCCCCGGCACCAAGGGCCTGTCGCTGTTCTTCGTCCCGAAGTTCCACTTCGACTTCGAGAAGGACGAGTTGGGCGAGCGCAACGGCGTGTTCGTCACCAACGTCGAACACAAGATGGGCCTCAATGCCTCCGCGACCTGCGAGGTCACCTTCGGTGGCCACGGCGTTCCGGCCAAGGGCTGGCTCGTCGGTGAGGTCCACAACGGCATCGCACAGATGTTCGACGTCATCGAGCACGCCCGCATGATGGTCGGCACGAAGGCCATCGCGACCCTGTCGACCGGCTACCTCAATGCCCTCGACTACGCCAAGGAGCGCATCCAGGGCGCCGACCTGACCCAGATGTCCGACAAGACCGCCCCGCGCGTGTCGATCATGCACCACCCGGACGTGCGGCGTTCGCTGGCGATGCAGAAGGCCTACTCCGAGGGCCTGCGCGCCGTGTACCTGTACACCGCGGCGCACCAGGACGACGTCGTCGCCGAGCAGGTCTCGGGTGCCGACGCCGCTCTCGCGCACCGCATCAACGACCTGCTGCTGCCGGTCGTCAAGGGTTGCGGCTCCGAGCGGGCCTACCAGTACCTGAAGGATTCGCTCCAGACCCTCGGCGGTTCGGGCTTCCTGCAGGACTACCCGATCGAGCAGTACATCCGCGACTCGAAGATCGACTCGCTGTACGAGGGCACCACGGCCATCCAGGCGCAGGACTTCTTCTTCCGCAAGATCGCCCGCGACCGTGGCGTGGCGCTCGCCCACATCGCCGGTGAGATCAAGAAGTTCGTCGAGCGCGACGACGCCGACCAGCGTCTGAAGAAGGAGCGCACGCTCCTGGCCACCGCGCTCGGCGAGACCCAGACGATGGTCGCGACGCTCACCCAGTACCTCATGGGTGCGCAGGAACAGCCCACCGAGCTGTACAAGGTCGGCCTCGGTTCGGTCCGCTTCCTCGAGGCGTTCGGCGACCTGATGATCGGCTGGCTGCTGCTCGAGCACGCCGAGATCGCTCTCTCCGCGCTCGATGCCGGCGTCGATGCCTCGGACAAGGCGTTCTACGAGGGCAAGGTCGCGGCCGCGTCCTTCTTCGCCAAGAACGTCCTGCCGGAGCTGAGCGTCGCGCGTCAGATCATCACCGACGTCGACCTCGACATCATGGAGCTCGACGAAGCAGCGTTCTGATCGAACCGCTCACGGCGGTAGCGCGATAGACGAGACCGACGTTGTGCGCGATTTCCCCCACGGATTTCGCACACGACGTCGGTCTCGTCGTTTCTCGGGAGCACCCCTGCAGCTCCGCATCCCCGACGGCCAGATCCCCGACGTGGTGCCGCTTCCGGAGTGACGAAGTAAGGGGAGGTTGTGTGCGTGTTCCTTCACCGGAACCGCACACAACCTCCCCGAAGTTTCGAGGACGTCCGCTACTCCTCTTCGGTTCCACCCGCTGCAGGTGCCTCGACTGCCGGCGCTTCGGCCGCAGGCGATTCGGGTGCGGGCGCCGGTGCGTCCTCGGCCTCGGCGTCCTCCGATCCGGTGTCGCCGGAGGTCGCGTCGCCGCCGCCCGAGGGCTCGTCGCTCGGTTCCGGTTCGGGGCTGCTGCACTTCACGATCGGGACCGGGTCGTACCGGACCGTGCGGGTCGCGCTCGAGATCTGCGCGCCCGTCCGTGCGTCGGTGACGATCCGGGTGTCGGTGACGGTGAAGCCCTGCGCGCCGCTCGACGGAATGCAGGCCGAACCGGCGGGCAACGTGATCGTGTTGGGCGAGGTGAAGTTCGTGCGGTTGCCGGTGACCGACTGGACGTCGACGGTCTTGGTGCCCCAGATGCGCACCGTGATGTCCGAGCTCGTGCCGATCGTCTGGATCAGGACGCCCGTGTCGAACGGGTTGCGGAACTTCAGGTCGATGGCGCCGTCGTAGATCGTGGCCTCGCGGGCCGCCGGGTACCGGGAGATGTAGTAACTGTGCTCGGTGTGCTCGACGTCCTCCATCCCGGCGAAGTAGGTCGCGTTGTAGAGGGTGGTCGCGAGCTGGCTGATGCCACCGCCCACGGCCTTACCGGGACGTCCGGCCTCGATGATGCCCGACTCGATGTACCCCTGCGCCGCACCGCGCGGACCGGTGTAGTCGTTGAAGGAGAAGGTCTCCCCCGGCTTCACGATGGCGCCGTTGATCTCCTGCGCGGCCAGCCGGATGTTGACGCCGGAAGCGTATTCGAAGCCGCTGGTGGTGAACTCCGAGACCACCTCCCTGATGCCGAGCTTCTCGGCGCCTTCGGTGGTGAGTTCGGGTTCGGCCTTCCTGTACACCGCGTCGGTGCTGCGGTCGCCCGCTTCCTTCAGCAGGTCGGGCAACCTCTCGAGGGTGACGGGCCAGTCGACCATCTCGCCGGTCTCGCTGGGCACGATCGTCGGACGACCACCGTCGAGGACGATCCGCGCATCCTTCGGTTCGGTCTCCGACGGGGCGAGCTGCGGCGCCAGGATGCCGATCGCGGCCTCGGTGTCGTACTGCGGTTCGAGTCCGCCCGAGCCGTCCGGCACGAACGACAGGACAGCGCCCACCGCATCGCGCGGCAGCACACCGACGGCCCCGTCGAGTCCCCGGACGACCAGATCCTGTGCCACGGCCGGAACGGCGACCTCCGCCAGCGCCCGGTCGAGGCCCTCGCGGGTGACGGTGACGTCGACGCTCTCGACGGGCAGCGAGACATCACCGTAAGGCCAGCGCTCGGCGAAGACGTCGCCCGCGACTGCGACGTCGAGCTGCTGGCCGGGCTGCGGCGTCACCGGAACGGGTGTGCCGTCCTCGAAGACGATGTTGCCCTCGCGCGGTTCGTGCGCGGCGGCAGCGGCGGCCTTTTCGATGGCTGCGGACAGGGCGACCTCGTCGCGTGTGGAGACCACGCCGACCTCGTCGTTCCCGAAGAACGACGCGAGTCGCGTGAACGGATTGAGCGGCTGCGAACCCACCTGGTCGAGGGTCGCGGGCCAGTCGATCCCGATCCCGGCCTCCGAGGGCACGATCTGCCCCTGAGTGTCGCCGGCGGTGACGTCGACGGGCATGTCGAGCCGCGGCGTCAGTTGTTCGGTGAGCTCTGCCTCCGCCGCGTCGAGCGACATGCCGCCGATCTCGACACCTGCGACGGTGACACCGCGCGGCACCTTGCCCGACGACAACGCCAGATCGGCCACGTAGAACACGGCGAACAGTGCGACGCCACCGACGACGAGCGCGATCGTGCGCCGGGGCAGATTCGATCCAGGCTTGCCCGGTTCGTCGCCGTCTCCGCCGGAACCTCGCGGTCCGCCGGTGGGCGGAGGAGTGACAGGAGGCGGTCCCTGCGGCGGCGGACCCGCCTGCATCTGCTGGGTCGGCTGGTCGCCTTGCGGCGGGTGGGCGGCCGAGGGCATTGCCGTCGACGTGGGTGGGACGGGAGCCCCCGCCTGTTCGGGACCGGGCTGTGCCGGGTTCTGTTCCCCCTGCAAACGGAGGAGCCGATCGGTGGCGGCGGACGATCCGTCACCCGGTGCCCGGTTTCCCGGCGCGACGACCGGGATGACCGCGGTGGGCTCCTCCGAGGGATGGACCTTCTGGGTCGGGGGTTCGTCAGCACCGGTGGGAGCCGCCTGGTTCGTGCCATCGGCTCGGACCTCTGTGGGAGCCTGCGAGGCAGCCGGGGCCTCGGTTTGCGGCTCGGTCACATCACTCGCCTGCGACTCGGTGACACTGCTCGCCTGCGACTCGGTCACATCACTCGCCTGCGACTCGGTCACATCACTCGCCTGCGACTCGGTGACACTGCTCGCCTGCGACTCGGTGACACTGCTCGCCTTCGCCTCGGCCACGTCCCGGTGAGGATCGACCGCTTCGAACCGCTCGGTAGGAGCCGACGCGCCTTCACCCTCACGAGCGGATTCCGGCGACGAACCGATGTTCTCGGTCCGTGCGTCGTCGTGCTCGTGCGGGGACTCGTCGGTCCCGTTGCTGCCGCTCACCCAGATCCCTTCGCAAAGCTGGGCACGCCTTCGAATTCGCGCGCCGACTACCTGCTTTCAAGGGTAGTGCCCCGGTTCAGAGCGGCTGCGCCCGGAATGCGAAGACCCCGCGTTGCTACCAGGTCGGGGGTCAGGCAGCAGCGCGGGGTCGATGGGTCTATCGCTGTCCGTCGCGGAGCGTTACACACCGAACGGAACTTTCCTCTCTCAACGACTTCCGAGGGGTATCGATCAGGCCTCGAGAATCGCCGTCACACCCTGTCCACCTGCGGCGCAGATGGAGATCAGGCCGCGGACGGGCTTGCCGGTCTCCTGCTTCTTCTCGTGCAGCATCTTGGCCAGCGAGGCCACGATCCGGCCGCCGGTCGCGGCGAACGGGTGGCCGGCCGCGAGCGACGAGCCGTTGACGTTGAGCTTGCTGCGGTCGATCGAGCCGAGCGGGGCGTCGAGGCCCAGCTTGCCCTTGCAGTACTCCTCCGATTCGAACGCCTGGAGGGTGGCGAGCACCACTGAAGCGAACGCCTCGTGGATCTCGTAGAAGTCGAAATCCTGCAGGGTCAGGCCGTTGCGCTGCAGCAGGCGCGGGATGGCGTAGGTGGGCGCCATGAGCAGCCCGTCGCCACCGTGGATGTAGTCGACCGCGGCGGTCTCGGAGTCGACGAGGTAGGCGAGCACGGGGAGCTTGCGCTCGGCGGCCCACTCCTCGCTCGCCAGCAACGCGGCCGACGCGCCGTCGGTGAGCGGCGTCGAGTTACCGGCGGTCATGGTGGCGTCGCCCAGCTTGGTGCCGAAGACCGGCTTCAGCGTCGACAACTTCTCGACCGACGAGTCGGGACGCAGGTTGTCGTCGCGGGTCAGCCCGAGGAACGGGGTGACGAGGTCGTCGAAGAAGCCCCGGTCGTAGGCGGCGGCCATGTTGCGGTGGCTCGCCACGGCCAGTTCGTCCTGCGCCTCGCGGGAGACACCGAATTCCTTGGCGGTGATCGCGGCGTGCTCACCCATCGACAGGCCGGTGCGCGGCTCGCCGTTGCGCGGGATCTCGATGCCGAGCATCGACGGGCGGACGTTGCCGAGCAGCTTGACCCGGTCGGCCGTGGTGCGGGCCCGGTTCAGGGAGAGCAGGAACTCGCGGAGCTGGTTGTTCACGGCGATCGGGGCGTCGGAGGTGGTGTCGACGCCGCCGCCGATACCCGCCTCGATCCGTCCGGCGGCGATGGCGTCGCCGACCGCGATGATCGACTGCAGGCCGGTGCCGCAGGCCTGCTGGAGATCCCAGGCCGGGGTGTAGGGGCTCAGCGCGCTGCCGAGCACGCTCTCGCGGACGAGGTTGAAGTCGCGGGCGTGCTTGAGGACCGCACCGCCGACGACGGCACCGAGGCGCTCACCCTGCAGGTTGAAGCGGCCGACGAGACCGTCGAGGGTGGCGGTGAACATGTCCTGGTTGGACGCGCGGGCGTACTTGCGGTCGGACCGGGCGAACGGGATCCGGTTGCCTCCGAGAACGGCGACACGGCGCTGCTGCGTGGAACGGGCTTTGGTGGTCACTGGTGTCTCCCGGTTTCGGACGGATTCGAATTCTGGCTACTATTCTTACTCACGGGTAAGTTTGTTGTCGAACACGCTTGCTGTCGAACACTGCACCGACGACCGAATCGAAGAAGGTGGAATCGTGGCCGAAGCCAAGGGCGCACCCAAGCTCTACGCCCAGCTCATCTCGTCCGCACCCGGAGCGTTCCTCGCCAAGCAGTTCGGTCTGCCACAGCCCGAGAA
The DNA here is from genome assembly GCF_001886355.1 of Rhodococcus sp. 2G. Classification (NCBI taxonomy): domain Bacteria; kingdom Bacillati; phylum Actinomycetota; class Actinomycetes; order Mycobacteriales; family Nocardiaceae; genus Rhodococcus; species Rhodococcus sp. 2G. The sequence goes on from NZ_CP018063.1 coordinate 3,626,668, forward strand.
GCTCCGGCGCTACCAGCCCGGCGAGCCCCCGCTCCCCGGCCCCGTCCTGCTCGGCGGCAACGGCCGCCTGGTCGAACCGATCCGCAACCTCCTGAGCGACTACACGTTCGCCGAGCCGTCCGACACGAAGTTCGGCGCACTCGTCTTCGACGCTACCGGCATCACCGACCCCGCGGGGCTCGAACAGCTCTTCACGTTCTTCCAGCCCACCCTGCGCAATCTCGCCCCGAGCGGCCGCGTCGTCGTCCTCGGCACCACGCCCGAGGAGGCCGGGTCGGTCGACGAGCGCATCGCCCAGCGCGCCCTCGAGGGCTTCACGCGCAGCGTCGGCAAGGAACTGCGTCGCGGTGCCACCGTGCAACTCGTCTACGTCTCCCCGAAGGCCGCGACCGGCCTGACCGGCGTGGAGTCGACGCTGCGCTTCCTGCTCTCGGCGAAGTCGGCCTTCGTCGACGCCCAGGTGATCCGTATCGGTGAGGGCGACGCCACCGCCCCCGAGTCCTGGGACCGTCCGCTCGCCGGCAAGGTCGCGGTCGTCACCGGCGCGGCCCGCGGCATCGGCGCGACGATCGCCGAGGTCCTCGCCCGCGACGGCGCGACCGTCGTCGCCGCCGACGTCCCCGCTGCAGGCGACGCGCTGACGCAGACCGCCAACAAGGTCGGCGGCACCGCCTTCGCGCTCGACGTCACCGCCCCCGACGCCGGCGAGAAGCTCGCCGCTCACCTGCTCGAGCGTCACGGCGGCGCCGACATCATCGTCCACAACGCCGGCATCACCCGCGACAAGCTGCTCGTCAACATGGACGCCGCTCGCTGGAATTCCGTGATGGGCGTGAATCTGATCGCCCCGCGGAAGATCACCGACGTGCTCGTCGAGAAGGGCGCGCTGAAGGAGGGTGGCCGGGTCATCGACGTGTCGTCGATCGCCGGTATCGCCGGTAACCGCGGCCAGACCAATTACGGCGCCTCGAAGGCCGGTGTCATCGGCCTCGTCCAGGCGACCAGCGAGGCGCTCGCCGACAAGAAGATCACCGTCAACGCCGTCGCTCCGGGCTTCATCGAGACCGCCATGACGGCCGCGATCCCGGTCGCCACCCGCGAGGCCGGTCGTCTGATGAGCTCGCTGCAGCAGGGCGGTGAGACCGTCGACGTCGCCGAGACCGTCGCGTGGTTCGCGAACCCCGCGTCGAGCGCCGTGACCGGGCAGGTCGTGCGCGTGTGCGGCCAGTCCATGCTGGGGGCCTAGATGGCACGGATCGAACTGTCCTCGCTGCCGTCGACCTTCGACATCTACAGCCGGGCCGTGCTCGGGGCGCTGCCCGTCGTGGGCGCGTCGGGCGACAGCCTGCCCGAGGACGTCCTGGTCCTGCGGTCGCTGAAGGTCGATCCCGACGATCTCGCCGAGTACACCAAGGTGTGCGGGTTGCGGTTCGGCGACAGCCTGCCGCTGACCTATCCGTTCATCCTCACGTTCCCGCTCGTGATGAAACTGATGGTGTCGAAGGGCTTTCCGTTCGCCGCCGTCGGTTCGGTGCACGCCGAGAACGTGATCGAGCAGTTCCGGCCGATCTCGGTCACCGAGCCGCTCGACATCGCGGTGCACGCGGAGAACATGCGCGAACACCGTAAGGGCCTGCTCGTCGATCTCGTCAGCGAGGTCAACGTCGGACGCGAGTTGGTGTGGCGGCAGACGTCGACCTTCCTGCACCAGCAGCGCACGTCGCTGTCGGGTCAGCCCAAGCCGGAGCCGAAGGAGGAGGAGATCCCCCCGGTCCCCACCTCCACACTGCGGGTCGACCAGAAGGTCATCGACCGCTATGCGGCGGTCTCCGGTGACCGCAACCCGATCCACGTGTCGACCCTGGGCGCCAAGGCCTTCGGATTCCCGAAGACCATCGCCCACGGCATGTGGAGCGCGGCGGCCACCCTCTCGGCCGTCGAGGGACGAATCCCCGGCAAGGTGACCTACGCGGTGCGGTTCGGGAAGCCGGTCCTGCTGCCGTCGTCGCTGAGCCTGTATGCGCAGCACGTCGCCGACGGATGGGATCTGGCACTGCGGCATCCGAAGAAGCAGTACCCGCACCTGACCGCCACCCTGCGGTAGGGCGGGGAATCACCGAGATTTCGGGCGGGGCGGGACGCGATGGGGGCGTCCCGCCCCGCCCGAACCCTCGTGCGGTGAATATCCTTGTGGCCGAGGTGTTCCCGGCGGGACGGATCAGTGCATCCGATCGGAGCGCTTGCGTCCCGCGAGACCGCGCCACGCGAGGTTCTCGAGCAGATCCGCTGCCTGCTGCACATCGATCTCACCGCCGGCGATGCGGTCGGCGACGGCCTCACCGGCACCGACGAGCGCGACGGCCATGATCGTGAAGTTCGTGTCGGGTTCCGGATCGCGCGTGCTCGATTCGAGCAGGTGCGCGGTGAGTTCGATCAGCCGGTCGCGGCTGCCCTGCACCTGGGGCGCGAAGGCCTGCTGCGACAGCGCTTGACGATAGAGGACCATCCACGACGGCCGGTGCTCGTCGACGAAGCCGAGGAACGACTCGAGCGCGACCCGCAGTTGTTCACGCGGGGCGAGGGTGGGGTCGCCCGCCGGTGTGAGTGCCTCGACGAACCGCTGCCCTTCGCGGGCGATACACGCCGCGAACAACTCGTCCTTCGACCCGTAGTACAGGTAGAGCATCGGCTTGGAGATCGACGCCCGCGCCGCGATGGCGTCCATGGATGTGTTGTGGAAACCGTGCTCGGAGAACACTTCGACGGCGGCGTCCAGCATCTGTTGCTCGCGGACCGCACGCGGCAGTCGCTTGGTTCCGCCCGCCATGACTCCTCCCGGACTCCTCGAATGAAGTTCTTACTCTACGGTAGGAAGCCTGCGGTCGAAGCAACCTGCGACATTTCAGCAGTCCAGAGCGCCCTTCGCGCGTGTCACGGTCCGTACCGACTCGTCGACCCATTCCGGTGAGAGCGTGCCCTCCGCGACGACCTGCTCGAGATGGTCGAGCACGGCGGGCACCTCGTCGGTGGTCAGCCACAGTGCCTGGTTCACGCCCGCCACCATCGCGGCCTCGACGGCCTCGGTGATGCCGTAGGTGTCGGTGATCGCGCGCATCCCCGACAGATCGTCGGTGAAGATCACGCCACCGAAGGCGGGGCCGCCGTAGGCACCCGAGCGGAGCAGGTCCACCGCTGCCGGGCTGATGCTCGCGGGCAGCCCGCCGGTCAGACCCGGCACGTCGAGGTGGCCGAGCATGACGCCCACCTCGGGCGAGACCAGGCTGCGGTACGGCACGAGATCGCTCTGCTGCAGTTGCTCGATCGGCGGGGTGGTCACGGCACCGGTGTGCGAATCACCGGAGGCCGAGCCGTGTCCCGGGAAGTGCTTGAGCACCGGCATGATGCCCGCGTCGATCAGTCCCCGCGCATAGGCGCCGGCGTACTGCGTGACGACCTCGGGATCGTCGGAGAACGAGCGGTCGCCGATGACGGAGTCGTCGGGCTGGCTGCTCACGTCGACGTCCGGCGCGAAGTCGACCGTGATGCCCAGCGACTTCAGTTCCTGTCCACGTTCGAACGCCATTCGGTAGGTCTCGTCGACCGTCATCGTCTGCGCCGTCACCCGCGCGGACGGATCGGGCCCGAACAGGTCGCCCACGCGCGACACGCGGCCGCCCTCCTCGTCGATCGTGACCATGAGCGGCAATGCGCTCCGCGCGGCCACCTGCGGCACGAGACGGTCGGTGAGCATCGACGCGTCGGTCCAGCTGCCGATGAAGATGCCACCGATCTGCTCGGATTCGACGACGGCCTGCGCGTCGGCGGCTCCGGTGACCCCGACGTTGAGCAACTGGGCGAGCTTCTGCCGCAGCGTCAACCGGGCGAGCAGATCGTCGCCGCAGGTCGCCGACGTCGCGGCCGCGGTCGCCTCGGTGGTCGTGGCGGTCGCTGTGGTGGACGAGGCGGGCGCGGTGTCGGACGTCGTCTCGACCGGGTCGTCGCCGCCCGAATCGGACGAACCGCATCCCGCGGTGGTGAGGGCGACCGCGAGCACGGCGGCGACAGTGTGACGGATCCGCATGGTGCCGACGGTAGCGGACGAACCTCGCGGATCCACAGCTCGAACCTCCCCCGGGGACGCTCCGGCGGGTTAAGGTGCACCCGAGCATCCGAATCCGACCCAGGGGGTACGCGGTGGGCGCAGATCTGATCCTCATCGCCTACGACGGTTCCGAGAACTCGAAGCGTGCCGTGCAGTATGCGGGTCGTTTCCTCGAGTCGTGCCGTGCCGTCGTCGTCACCGCCTGGGAGCCGATGGTCCGGCAGGCCGCCCGCATGTCCGGCCTGTCCGGTGTCATGCAACCCGACTGGGTGCCCGACGAGGACAGCGAGGACGTCGCCCTGTCCGACGCGCGCATCACCAACGACGAGGGGCTCGAGATGGCCCGCTCGGTGGGTCTGCACGCCGAGGGCCGCACCGTCGAGGTCGTCAACGCGGTGTGGTCGGCGATCATCGAGGCCGCCGACGAGCTGGACGTCGACATCATCGTCACCGGCACCCGCGGCACCACCGGTCTGCGGTCCCTGTTGCAGTCGTCGGTGGCCGATCACGTGCTCCGGCACAGTCACCGGCCGGTCCTGATCGTGCCGCCGGGTCGCTGACGCCCCGCACCGGGTCACCGGCGCCGGGTGCGGGCAGGGATATTGTCGATCCACCATGGACGGATTCCTGCTCTCGCGCACCGAACGCTCGGTGCACGCCACCGGCACCCGCCGGTTCTTCGACGACGTCCACTCCGCCACGCAGGCACTCCGCAGCGGTAAGGCGACGATCGTCGTCGGTGCACTGCCGTTCTCGCGGCACCGTCCGGTGGCCCTCGCGCAGCCCGACGACGTCGAGATCCTCGACGGCCCGTGGCAGGCCCCGCCCGACCTGTCGGACCTGCCGCCAGTGCGGATCTCCGCCGAACTGCCACTGCCCCGCGTGCACGTCGAGCGGGTGCGCCGGCTCGTGGAGCAGATGTCCCTCGGGGAGATGGAGAAGGTCGTCGCCGCCCGGCGGGTCGCCCTCGAGGCCGACGCACCGCTCGATCCGCTCGCTCTCGCGGCCCGCATGATCGAACGCCATCCCGACGCGGCGACGTACGCGCTGGACCTGAGCGCGGCGGGCGAACGCTATTGGGGTCACACGCTGGTCGGGGCGACGCCCGAACTGCTCGTGAGCCGCCGTGGCGAGACCGTCACGTGCCGTCCCCTCGCCGGGACCGCCGCGCGCCGGGCCGATCCGGACGAGGACCGCCGCGCCGGTGAGGATCTGCTGACCTCGGACAAGAACCTCACCGAGCACGGTTACGTCGTCGACTGGATCCGCACGCGACTGGCCCCGCTGTGCAGCGACCTCGACATCCCCGACAAGCCCGAGCTCACCGCGACACCCGATGTCTGGCATCTCGCCACGCCGGTCACCGGCACCCTCCGCGACCCCGACACCGACGCGCTCACCCTCGCCCACGTTCTGCACCCCACCCCGGCCGTGGCGGGCACCCCCACCGAGGCCGCGCTGGACGTCATCTCCCGGGTCGAGGGCGACCGGCGCTTCTACGGCGGCGCGGTGGGCTGGTGCGACGAACAAGGCGACGGCGACTGGTTCGTCGCCATCCGGTGCGCGGAGCTCAGTTCCGACGGCCGACGCGCCGTGGCCTGGGCAGGAGGCGGCATCGTGGCCGACTCCGACCCCCTCGCCGAACTCGACGAGAGCACCGCGAAACTGCGCACACTGCTCGGCGCACTGGGCGTCTAGCGCACCGCGGCGACGGTAAAGATCGACTCGGAGGCTCGCATCGTCCGCCACCGCCTTCCGGGGTGATAGTTTGACGCGGACCGATAGACAGCGTGGCGGCCGGCGATGACTGCCTGCGTCACTGGAGATGGGGAGACGGAATGGGGAAGTTCCTGGGACCGGGCCTGGGTAGCGTGGTCGTCGGTGCCGTACTCGGCGCCGTGGCGGTCTTCGGCGTAACGGCCGCTGTGCAGGAGAATTCGCGCCCTCAGATCGATCGCAGTGGCAACGCCGATTCGTCCCTCCTGAACCAGGTTGAGTACGGCAGCCGCTGACGGCGCCGGCAACGCTTCGAGTTCACGCACGTACCGAGGCGAGACGGAGCTCCCGTCCGCCGAACCGCTGTCCCGCCGGTGGCTGTACGCAGTCACCGCGGTGGCGGTGGTCCTGTCCTTCGCCCAGGTTCCGGGCCTGGTCGTCGCCGACACCAAGTACGACCTGACGCAGAACCCGATCGGATTCCTCACGCGCGCCGCTCACCAGTGGAGCAGTGTGGCGCCGCTCGGGCAGGTGCAGAACCAGGCGTACGGCTACTTCTTCCCGCACGGCTCGTTCTTCGCCGCGGGTCAACTGCTGCACATCCCCCCGTGGATCACCCAGCGGGTGTGGTGGGTGCTGCTGCTCGTCGCCGGATTCTGGGGCCTCGTCCGCCTCGCCGAAGCCCTCGGTATCGGGAGCCGTAGCTCCCGTCTGATCGCGGCGACGGTGTTCGTGCTGTCCCCGCGCGTCCTCACGACGCTCGGTTCCATCTCGTCGGAAGCACATCCGATGATGTTGGCGCCGTGGGTGCTGCTGCCGCTGGTGCGGTATCTGAACACGCAGAATCCGGGCTCGGCCCGCCGGCTCGCCGCGCAGTCCGCCGGGGCGGTGGCGCTCATGGGCGCGATCAACGCGGTCGCGACCGCCGCGGCCTGTCTCGTCGCGGCGCTGTGGTGGGCCGCGCACCGTCCGAACCGGCGCTGGTGGCACTTCACCCTGTGGTGGCTGCCGCTGTGCGTCGTCGCGGTGACCTGGTGGATGGTGCCGCTGCTGCTGCTCGGTCGCGTCAGTCCGCCCTTCCTCGACTTCATCGAATCGTCCGGTGTCACCACCGAATGGACGTCGCTCGCCGAGGTGCTGCGCGGCACCAGCAGCTGGACGCCCTTCGTCTCCCCCGAACGCATCGCGGGCGCCGTGCTCGTCACGCAACCGGCCGCGGTCCTCGTCACCGGCGCCCTGGCCGCGGCCGGTCTCGCCGGTCTCGCGATGCGGTCGATGCCCGCGCGCGGTCGTTTCACCCTGATCCTCGTGGTGGGTCTCGTCGGCATGGGCGTCGGTTACGTCGGCCAGCTCGACTCGCCGTTCGCCGAGCAGGTCCGGTTGTTCCTCGACACCGCCGGTGCGCCGCTGCGCAACGTCCACAAGCTCGAACCGCTCGTGCGACTGCCGATCGTGCTCGGGATCGCGCACCTACTGCGCGCCGTTCCTCTGCCCGGATCGGTGCCGTGGACGCGTGCCCGGAACGCCTTCGCGCATCCCGAACGCAATCCGATGGTCGCGGTGACGACGCTGATCCTCGTCGCGATGACGCTCGCGACCTCACTCGCGTGGACCGGGCGGCTCGCTCCGCGCGGCGCTTTCGACGAGGTCCCCGAGCACTGGCACGCCACGGCGGCCTGGCTCGAGGACAACACGAGCGAGCGCGGCGAACGCGCCCTCATCGTTCCCGGCGCGCCGTTCGGCAGCCAGATGTGGGGGCTCACCCGCGACGAACCGCTGCAGGCACTCGCATCGACGCCGTGGGCGGTGCGCGACGCCGTCCCGCTCGTGCCACCCGGCGCCATCCGTGCCCTCGACGCCGTGCAACGCGACATCGCCGACGGCCGCCCGTCCGACGGTCTCGCCGCGACCCTGCGCGGTCAGGGCATCGGCTTCCTGGTGGTGCGCAACGACCTCGATCCCGACACCTCTCCCGCCGCGCGACCGGCACTCGTGCATCGCGCGCTCGACGGTTCGCCGGGCATCGAGCGGGTCGCCGAGTTCGGTGACGACATCGTCTTCGACAACCCCGACGACTTCGTCACCGACGCCGACCTGCGACCTGCCTATCCGGCCGTGGAGATCTACCGCGTCGCCGAACCCGCCGCGGCACCCGTCGGTCCCTACGTCGTGGACATCGCCGACGTGCCGGTCGTGCAGGGCGGCCCCGAAGCGCTGCTGCGCCGCAACACCGCGCAGCCCGAGTTCGTCGGTCCCACGCTCCTCGCCGCCGACGCGGCCCGCGCGGGTCTGCCCGTCGACGAGGTGACGGTCACCGACACCCCGACGGACCGCGAGACGGACTACGGGCAGGTCGACCATCATTCGTCGACGATCCGGACCGCCGACGACCCGCGTCGCACCCACAACGCCGTCCCCGACTATCCGGTGCCCGACACCGAACTCGTCCGGGCCGAATGGGAAGGCGCCCGCATCAGCGTGTCCAGCGCGGCGTCGGATGCCACCCAGCTCGGTGGCACGTCGGTCGCGAGCAGCCCGGCCGCGGTGGTCGACGGCGATCCGACGACCGGCTGGCACAGCAACGGACTCGAATCGGCGATCGGCCAGTGGCTGCAGCTCGACCTCGACCGGCCGATCGAAGCGGGTCTGCTGCACCTGACGACGAGCTCCGGTGCTCTCGGCGATCCCGTCAAGTGGCTCGAGGTGTCCACCGACCGGGGCAGCACGGCGGTGCGCGTCGACGAACCGGGACGCGAACAGACGGTCGCGCTGCCGCTGGGCACCACCTCGTGGATCCGCATCACGTCCGTGCACACCGAACGCGGCACGGTCGGCAACCAGTTCGGTCTCACCGAGGTGGTCGTCGAGGACTTCACCGACCGGAACGAACCACACCCGATCGACATCCGTCGCCGCATCGTGGTGCCGGGCCCGGTCGAGGACGCCGCGGTACGCGGATGGCAGCTCGGCCAGGAATTCCCCGGCCGCGGCAGCTGCGTCGACACCTACGACCGTGTCCGTTGCGCGCGGGGACTCGCCACCTCCGCCGAGGAACCCGGCATGTTCACCCGCACCCTGGACGTGCCGCAGGAGACCTGGGTCCGCCCGGAACTGCTCCTGCGCGCGCGCCCCGGGCCGGCGCTCGAGGACCTCGCGGACCGTTCGGATCGGGTCGTCGCGCGCGGTGACGCCGACGTCGTCGACCTGTATGGCTCGGCGTTCGCCCTCACCGACGGTGACCCGCGGACGTCGTGGACCGCGGAGGAGAGCTCGCTCGAAGCGGGTGCGCCGCGGCCGTCGCTCACGCTGGAGCTTCCCGAGGAACAACGCGTCACGGGATTGGAGATCAGGACGGCGCTGGGAGCGCTGCCGGTCGCGCCGTCGCGGGTCGCGGTGAATCTCGGCAACGGACCGCAGGTGCGCGAACTCGACGGTGACAACACGATCGTCGATCTGACCCCGCACGTCACGGACCGGATCGAACTCACCGTGGTGCACTGGCGCGACACCCTCGATCGCACAGTGCTGGGTTTCTCGAAACTCACCCCGCCCGGGCTCGCCGAGGTGTCGGTGCTCGGCGACGACGGGCCGATCGGGGCACAGGGATCCGTCTACGACGAGACGGTGACCGTCGACTGCGAGCGCGGACCCGTCGTGGAGATCGACGGACGCAGCTACCGCACGTCGCTCACCGCGCGGGTCGCCGATCTCGCGGCGGGCGTGGAGGTCCCCGCGACGCTGTGCGGCACCGACGTCGTCGGCATGAACCCGGGCCGGGTCGACATCGATGTCGATCCCGGTGCGGCCTTCGTCGTCTCGGGCCTTCGGCTCGACGTCCCCGGTCCCGACGCGCCCGTCGCGGAGCCGACGGAACTCGACAAGGGCCGCTGGACGGAGAACCTGCGCGAAGTGACGGTTCCGGCGGGCGACGAGGACCGGCTCGTGGTGGTGCCCGAGAGCACCAACGTCGGCTGGGTGGCGCGCACCCCGGACGGTGCCGTGGCGACGCCGGTCGTCGTGGACGGCTGGCAGCAGGGCTGGATCGTGCCGGCCGGGCCGGAGCAGACGCTGACACTCGAGTTCGCGACCGACCGCTGGTACCGGCTCGGGATCTTCGGCGGGTTGCTGTTGCTCGTCCCGTTGTTCGCGGCGGCCGTGTGGCCGCGGCGGCGCGTCGAGGATCCGGGTCCGATGCCGCGCACCTGGGGTTCGTCGGTTCTCGCGCTGACCGGTGTGCTGGTCGCCGCGACGCTCCTCGCGGGATGGGCCGGTGCCGCCGTCGCGGTCGCCGGCGCGGTGGGGATCGGTGCGCTCGCGGTGCGCCGCGGCCCCGTCCTGGCGTCGCGTGTGCTCGTAGGCACCGCGGGTGGCGCGACGATGCTGGCGATGGCGCTGCTGTCCACCGGGCCGTGGCGATCACCCGACGGATATGTCGGGCACTCGTTCCTGATTCAGTTCGCGGCGCTCGTCGGCGTGGTCGCGGTGGGCCTGGCGGCGGTACCGCGCCGGGCCTTGTCCCAACGGTGGAAGGCGGCCCGCGCCGGCTCCTCGACGAGGGCGTAGCTGACGGACGCGACGGCCAGACTCAGCACGACCGTCACCGTCAGGACGAACCAGAAGTGCCCCGCAAAAGCCGGGATCCCGAAGACGGGGAAGACGATCGACAGCACCGCGAGATGCCAGATGAACACGCCGTACGACCAGCGCCCGACGGCCAGTGCGGCCGGGCTCGCCAGGACGCGGTGCTGCCGGCGCGGTGCGAGGGTCAGCGGGGCGAGCAGGGCGAAGCTCATGATCGCGCCCAGGGCGATCTTGGCGAGATATTCGGTGGGTGCGAGATCGGTGAGCGTCTCCGGCCCGGCCAGCGGGGTGGTGGCGGCAGCGAAGGCGGCGACGGCGATCGCTCCCATCACCGTGCGCCGCGCCGCGAAGCGGTGCATCCACGTCTCGGGGCCGGTGACGAGTTCGGCGAGGATCATTCCCGCCGCGAACCAGGGCAGGTAGCCGGGCAGCCAGTTGGTGTGGTTGATGTGGTCGGGGGTGCCGACCGGTAGCCACGCCCACAGCAGCGACAGTGCGCTCACGGCGAGCAGCAGCGGGACGCGGTAGCGGGCGGCGTCCCCGCGCAGCCCGCTCACCGCCAGCGCCAGCAGCGGCAGCACGAGATAGAAGGCCACCTCCACCGACAGACTCCACATCTGGGTGAGGCCCTCGGTGAGGGTCAGTGGGACGAACACTTGCACGAGCGCGAGATTCGACCACCACACCGTCGCGCCGCCGCCCGCGCCGGGCAGCAACCACAGCACCAGGATCACGACGGTCCAGTAGGCGGGGAGGATGCGGGTCGCGCGGGAGAGGAAGTAGCGGGTCGTCGAGGGGGACGGCCCGAGCGCGCGGGCCGCGGCGGCGTGCGGTCGCCACAGCAGGAAGCCGGACAGGGCGAAGAACAGGGCGACGGCGAGGTCGAACCGCGCCCACACCCGGCCGATCAGTGGGTCGTGCACCGCGCCGGTCTGGAACGCGACGTGGGTGATCAACACGCCCACTGCGGCGAAACCGCGCATTCCTTCGAGTGCCGGAAGGAATCCGCTCATGCTGCGGTTCCGGTCGGTGGTAGTGGTCATCGGGCACCAGTGTGCCGTGTCGCGGGAGCGGTGGACAGAGCAGGATCACCCGGCACGGGACGATCCCGGCAGCGACGAAGATCGACTACCGATCCGTCCCAGCGGCGAGCGAGCGCGCAAATTGCCATACCGGGCTGTTAGTGTCTGAGCTCACGTGGTGTTCGCGGGCCGGATGCCAGGCGATCCGTGCAGCCCTGCTGCTGCCGGTGGGGGTACTCGATGACGACCGTTGAGTGAGGAGAAAGCATGGCTGAGCGTTCGAGCTCCGGCCGGATACTGGCAATGATTCTGGTGGGCCTGGGGGCCTTCCTCCTGGTGATCGCGATTCTCGTGCCGACGTACACGCTCGGGAAGCTGAGAACGACACCGCTCGATCTCGAGGTGACCACGGTCGCCGAAGGCACGGGCGACATCCTCAATTCCCGTCAGCTGCTCGCCGGCAACGCGCAGGTCGACCGCGACGTGCCGATCGTCGCGCAGCGCTTCGTCACCGTCGAGGATCCCTCGAACGCCGAGGTCATGACGCTGCAGGCAGGCCAGACCGTGCGACGACTCGACATGCAAGGGGACACGGGCCTGGTCTCGGCCGTCGTCGACCGTCTCACGATCGACCGGAAGACCTCCATGCCCGTCTCGGAGGAGGAGTTCCCGGAGCGCGTGAGCACGATCCAGGTGAGCGCCGACAAGCCGCCGGTGGAGATCGACAACCGCGCCGGACTGCAGTACAAGTTCCCGTTCGACGTCCAGCAGGAGTCGTACCCGTACTACGACATCAACGCTCGCGAGAACTTCCCCATCGACTTCGTCGGTGAGGAGGAGATCAACGGCATGAAGGTCTACCACTTCAGCCAGGAGATCGGGCCGATCGACCTCTCGAAGGCCGACCCCGAGGTCCCGACCTACAAGCTCAGCCTGCCCGCCTCCACCTGGGGTGTCGGTGAGGGCGACGAGCCGATCACGATGACCCGCTGGTACAACAACATCCGCGACCTGTGGGTCGACCCGGTCACCGGTGTCGTCGTCAAAGGCCAGGAGCAGCAGGACCAGTACTACGCCCGCGAGGCCGACAAGCCCGAGGTGACGGTCCTCAACGTGACACTGCCGTTCGACGAGGAGACGATCGAGTACCAGATCGGCCAGGCCAAGGACGGCCAGGACACCATCTCGCTGTTCGGCCGCACCCTGCCGATCATCCTCGGCATCCTCGGCGTCATCCTGCTGATCGTCGGCTTCGTGCTCGGCATCCGCGGTGGCGGCAACCGTCGTCCCGCCACCGCGACCGGCGGTCCCGCCCCGGCAGGCCCGGCCACGACCACGGTCGGCCCGGCGCATTCGGGCGGCGCGCAGCGCGATCACACCGAGGACCGCACCGAGGTCATCCCGCGCCAGACCGATCCGAACGCGCAGCAGCGTGATTGGACGACGGATCGAACGCAGGAGATCCCGCGCACCGATCTGCGGAAGCCTCCGACGCAGGAGTGATCGTCCGGTAGACGAACCGAGCCGCCCCTCACCGATCCCGGTGGGGGGCGGTGTCGTTCGCGGGTGACTCGTCGGTGGACGGGGTCGCCGCGTCGTCCGTGGACGACCGGGTCGCCCCAGCACCGCGCAGAGCGAGCACCGCGACCACCGCGGCCGTCGCGGCGGCCACACCGACAGCGACGGCGATGAACTGCCGCAGGGTCGACGCCACCGTGAACATCAGCACCGCCTCGAGGGCGAGGCCCACCCACGCGACGAGCGCGAGATGGGTACGTTCCCCGGCGATCGCCGACAGCAGCGCGCCCTGCAGGACGGCCAGACACGCGCCCTGCAGTGCGAACAGCCACAGCAGCGACTGCACCGGCCCGTAGGCGTCGCCGACCAGCATCGGGACGATCGGTGCGCAGATCGCCGCGCCGGCGACGAGCACCGCGCCGATCGCGACGAGGACGGTGAGCGCCGACCGCACCGCGGCCGCCGACTGGGCGGGATTCGCCATCCGCGGATAGAGCACCACACCGACCGCCTGCGGCAACCAGAAGGCGACCTTCGTCGCCACCGCCCCCAGCGCGTACAACCCGGCGGAATCGGGATCGAGCAGCATGCGGGCGAGCAGCAGGTCGAGCGACGTGAGCGCGATGAGGGCCAGCTGCACCTGGGAGGCACGCAGCACCGCCCCGGCGGTCGGGACCCGTTCCGTCCGTCCACCCGACGTCCGGCCCACGAGCACACTCGCGGCCAGCGCGACCGCACCCGTGCCGAGCGCCCCGGCGAACAGCGCGGCACCGGGGCCGCCTCCGACGGCGAGCACCGCCACGGCCGGCACCACCTTCGCGACGCCCGCGGCGGACAGGACGACGCTGAGCGCTGCGAACCTGCCCCGCCCCTGCAGCAGGCCCTGTTCGGCGGCGAGGAGGACGAGCAGCGGCGCGGTGACGAGCGACCCGAACGCCCCGCCGACACTCGTGTCGAGCGCCCACGCCACGACGGGCACGAGGAGCATCGCGACGACGATGGCGAGCACGGCGCAGCGGTAACCGAGACGACGCAGCGCCGCGGCGCCGGTGCCGTGCACGGCCTCCCGGGCGACGACCGTCTGCAACGCCAGTGCCGGCACGGCGAGGACGAGCTGCGCGGCGAGCAGGCTCGCGAACTCGCCGTATCCGGCGGGCCCGAGCCAGCGTCCCGCCGGCAGGTGCAACAGATAGGACGCGAGGTTCGCGGTCATCGCGCCGACCGTCACCAGTGTCATGCCGGTGACGGCGGTTCCCGTCGTCGAACCACGAGTGGTCTCGGTTCCCTCCGACGCGGGTCGGGGTGTTCGCGGCATCCGCTCATCCTCCCATCCGGAACGACACCGTATTCTGCCGCCATGTCCCGCCCGGAGTCGTCCCGCATGTCCACGACGGCGGCTCTCCCGGCGGTCTGGTCCCTCGTCCTGACGGTCGCGGTGCTCGGTCCGTTCCTCGTCTCCCCCGGCTACCTGCTCTTCCGCGACGCGGTGAGCACTCCCCGATCGTTCCTCACCGATTCTGCGCTCGGTCTGTCCGACGCCGCCGCCCGCGCGGTGCCGCAGGACGCCCTGCTGGCGTGGGTGAGCACCGTCGTCGACGGTGGTGTCGCGGTCACGGCGCTGCTCGTCGCGTCGTTGTGGGCGGCGGGATGGGGTGCGGCACGGCTGGTCGCGGTGGTGCTGCCGACGAGCGGAACCGGCGCCCGGCTCGTCGCGGCGACGGTCGCGATCTGGAATCCCTATGTCGCCGAGCGGCTGCTGCAGGGCCACTGGAGTCTGCTCGCCGGGTACGCCGCGCTGCCGTGGACGATCTGTGCGGCCGTCGCGATCCGGCGACGGAGACGCGGCGGCTGGGGGTCGCTGGCGGTCTGCCTGGCCGCTGCGGGGCTGACTCCGACCGGTGCCCTGCTGGCGATCGTGACGGCCTGCGCCGTCCTCGTCGCGCCCGGTGGGCGGACGCGGGTGCTGCCGCGCGTGGGCGGCGCACTCGCGCTGGGTGTCGCGGTGTCGTTGCCGTGGCTGATCGCGACGGCGCTCGCCGGTGGCGGTACCGAAGCGGACCCGGCCGGTGTGCGCGCCTTCGCCGCCCGGGCCGAACCACTGCTCGGCACGATCGGTTCGGTGGCAGGGCTCGGCGGGATCTGGAACGCCGAATCCGTCCCCACCTCGCGCACTACCGCATGGGCGCTGATGGGCACCCTGCTGCTGCTCACGGTGGTGGCGTGCGGGGTGCCGGCGCTGTGGCGGCGACGTAGGAACTCCGTGATCGTCGCGGTCGCGGTGCCTGCCGTCCTTGCGGTGCTCGTCATCGCCCTCGCCGCGACCGGCCCGGGACTCGCCGTCGGCGAATGGGCGATGGTGAACGTGCCCGGCGCGGGACTGCTGCGCGACACCCAGAAGTGGGTCGCGTGGGCGATGCCCGCCTACGCGCTCGCCGCGGCGGCCGGCACGACCGTCCTCGCCCGGCGCTTCGTGGCGCCCGAACCGGTGTGGGCGGCGGCTGCGATCGCCGCCGTGCTGGTCGCGCTGCCCGACCTGGTGTGGGGTGTGGGCGGGCAACTGCAGCCCGTGCGTTATCCGTTGGGCTGGGAGAAGGTGTCGCAGATCGTCACGGCCGACGACGGCGACGTGGCGGTGCTGCCCGTGGGCATGTTCCGGGTCTTCGACTTCTCCGGGCCCGTACCGGTGCTCGATCCGTCCCCGCGCATGCTGCGCGCCGACGTCCTGCAGACCGGAACCCTGATCGTCGCCGAGGGCAGTGTCGCCGGGGAGGGTCGTCGCGCGGAGGACGTCGAAGCCCTGCTGCTGTCCGGCGCGGATCCGAGTGCGCTCGCCGCCCGCGGGGTGGGCTGGGTGCTCGTCGAGCACGGCACGCCGGGCGAACTCGGTGACGCGCAGAGCACGCTCGGAGCCCTCGAGACCGCTTATCAGGACGAGGATCTGAGCCTGTACCGGGTGGAGGGAGTCACCTCGACCCCGTCACCCCATCGCGCCCTGGCGATCGGGGCGCACGTCGTGTGGCTACTGGTACTGGCCGGCGGCGCTGGCTGCGCGCTCGGGCAGCGGGTCGGCGAGCGTCGACGGCTCGTCGGCGCGCGGGAACAGTCCTGAGACGGTGTGCCCGAAGGTCGTGACGGACAGGACCTCGTGCACGCCCTCTCCCGTGGCCTCCCACGAGAACTCGCCCGCGCGGATGCGGGCCTTGTTGCCGAGCTGACGACGACGGTCGGCGTCGGCGATCAGATCGGCGACGGCGGCGGTCAGTTCGGCGGGCGAGTCCACGAGCACACCGGTCACGCCGTCGATGATCGAGTCGGTCAATCCCTTGGAGCTGCGGTAACCGATGGTGGGCACACCGTGCTGGGCGGCCTCGACCACCGCCAGTCCCCACCCCTCCTTGCGCGAGGGCATCACGTGAATCCAAGCGCGGGAGAGCAATTCGTGCTTGCGCTGCTCGTCGACATGGCCGTGGAAGGTGACGGCGTCGCCGATGCCGAGTTCGGCGGCCGCATCGCGGAGGTTCTGCTCCCACCAGCCGCCGCCGATGACGTCGAGATGCAGACCCGGGACGGTGCCGCGCAGCGCCGCGACCGCGGCGAGGGCGTCCTCGATCTGCTTGTGCGGCACCAGCCTCGAGAGCACGCACACGCTCGGGTGGGCCGTGCGCGTGTCGTCGCCACCCACCGCGACACCGGCGGGAACGGCGTCGACACCGTTGCGGACCACCGCGATCCGCTCCCGGTCGACCCCGAGAGCGCGCAGTTCGTCGGCGGACGGAAGGGAGACGGTGAGGTACTGGTTGCGGTGGTGCACGCGCGGCGAGAGCGACGACTCGATCCACCAGCCGAGCTTGGCCATCAGCCTGCCCGCGACCGGCCACTGTTCGCGGTGGCAGTGGTGCACGAGCACCGTGACGGGCGCACCGGCGACGAGCCGGGCGAAGAACGGAATGCCGTTCTGGGTGTCGATGACGGCGTCGGGACGGATACCGGCGAGGGGGCCGACACCGAATCTGCCTGCGAGGATCGCGGCGAGCGCGCGCGGATAGACGGTGAGCCGTCCCCCGCCGCGGCTGACGGTGATGCCGTCGATCCGGTCTCGCTCGGCGGCTCCGGGATAGGAGGCAGTCCGCAGGACGACGCGGACGCCGCGCGCCGCGAGCTGCGCCCCGACCTGTTCGAGATACCGCTCGCTGCCACCACCCTGCGGATGTCCGCTATCGCGCCAGCAAAGCAGCAGAACCTCCCGCACGCGGTGACCCCCTGTATGTCGACTCGACCACCCGGCCGGGCAGATGTGACTCGGACGATGACAGGGACACAGTAGCGGGTGCCGGGCGGCAACAGGTGAGGGACGAGTGTGAGGCCCGCACTAAGGTGACTGGACGTGCCATCGACGACCCGACCCCGCACCGACGTGACCCGGCTGTTCGCCCGCCGCGCCACACTGCGCCGCTCCGTGGGGTTGCTCGGCAGCTTCCGGTTCGAGCAGACGGCACCCGAGAAGTTCTACGGCGGTCTCGCGCGCGACACCGTCGACCTCATCGGCGATCTCTACACGGGTCTGACCGGCGCCGATCTGACGGGCACCACGGTCGTCGACGTCGGCGGCGGACCGGGCTACTTCGCCGACGCGTTCACCGAGGTGGGTTCGCGCTACGTGCCGATCGAGCCCGACCCGTCGGAGATGCACGCCGCCGGCCTGCAGGTGGGCGGCGCGATCCGCGGCTCCGGCCTGGCGCTGCCGTTGCGCACCGGGTCGGTGGACGTGTGCTTCTCGTCGAACGTCGCCGAACACGTCGCGACGCCGTGGGTGATGGCCGACGAGATGCTGCGCGTCACGCGGCCCGGCGGACTGATGGTGCTGTCGTACACCCTGTGGTGGGGACCGTTCGGCGGGCACGAGACCGGTCCGTGGCACGCCTTCGGCGGCGAGTACGCGGCCCGGCGCTACGCGCGCAAGCACGGCAGGGAGCCGAAGAACCGGTACGGGGTGTCGCTGTTCGACGTGGGCGCGAGCGACGGTCTGCGCTGGGCACGTTCGACACCCGATGGCGAACTGCTCGCGGCCTTCCCCCGCTACCACCCGAGTTGGGCGTGGTGGCTCGTGGACGTGCCCGGCGTCCGGGAATTCCTCGCCAGCAACCTGGTACTGGTCCTGCGCCGACGCTGACCCGTCGCTTAGTGTCGTCGCCATGACCGCATTGGCCCTGGACGTCGGCGGCACCAAGCTCGCCGCGGCCGTCGCCGCCGACGACGGCACCCCGCTCGAAGCCCGATCCGTGCCGGTTCCCCGGAAGGACGTGTGGGGCGCGTGCGCGGGACTGTTGCGGGAGGTCGCGGAGATCGGCGGGGGACCGGTGACCGCCGTGGGTATCGCCGCGGCAGGACCGGTCGACACGAACGCCGGGACGATCGGCCCGATCAACATCTCCGAGTGGAGCTCCGGCTTCGCACTCGTCGACGCCGTGCGTTCGGTGTTCCCCGACGCCCGCGTCGATCCGGTGATGGACGGCGCGGCCGCGACCCTCGCCGAACAGCGCTTCGGTGCCGGACGCGATGTCGCCGACCTGCTCGGGGTCGTGCTCGGCACCGGCATCGGCGGCGGTCTCGTGCTCGGCGGCCGGATCGTGCGCGGCCGCACCGGAAACGCCGGCCACATCGGGCACGTCGTCTCGCCCTACGGCACGACGGTGTGCGCGTGCGGAGGCGTCGGCTGCATCGAGACCGTGGCGAGCGGCCCGTCGGCGGTGCGCTGGGCCCGTGCCCACGGCTGGGAAGGCCCCGACGGTGTCGCGCTGGCCACGGACGCCGAGGCCGGGGTCGGCGTCGCCGCCGCGGCCCTCGAACGGGCCGGGACGGCACTGGGCCAGGTCATCGCGTCGGCAGCAGCACTGACGGATGTGGGACGCGTGGTCGTCGGCGGCGGCTTCGCGCAATCGGGCGGGCACCTGTGGCGGCCGATGCTCGCGTCGGCGGCCCGGCACGCCCGCCTACGGTTCGTGCAGGACCTGCAGATCGTCCCCGCCGAACTCGGCGCACTGGGCACCCTCACCGGCGCATCGATCGTCGCCGCAGGTCACGACTGGATAACCTGACCGGGCACACCCGGTTTTCCGGCCTACCCTGAGGACCACATCGGAGTCCCGGCGGAAACCGGTGAGGGGCCGCCGGGATGCTCTGCGAGCAGATCGGCGGTACCGGATGCGGATTGCTGACATTGTGCGGAACAAGGGCTCGGCGGTGCACACGGTCGAGCCCGACACCACGGTGTGCGAGCTCATCGGCGACTTCGCGCGGTTCAACATCGGCGCGATGGTGGTGTGCGAGGGCAAGACCGTCGCCGGGATCGTCACCGAACGCGACGTCGTACGCGCCCTGCACGAACGCGGACCGTCGATCCTCGCCGCCCCGGCACACGAACTGATGTCGCGGACGGTGACGACCTGCCTGCCCACCGATTCGGTCGACAGTCTCGCCGAGACCATGACCGAACAGCGGATCCGGCACCTACCGGTCGTGGTGGACGCTCGGCTGGTGGGGATCGTCAGTATCGGCGACGTGGTCAAGAGCCGCATCGACGAACTACAGACCGAACGCGACCAGCTCGCCTCCTACATCCACGATGGTGGCTAGAACTGATCAGTTCTCGCCGGTCGCGGCGTCGTCGGGAGCGGTGTCGCCGGTGGCACTCTCCTCTGCGGCACCGCCCTCGGTGGCGCTCGGGCGATCGAGGATGCTCACGCTCATCCCGTAGGGCAGGAACCGCACCGAGCGTCGCGGGTCGGTGTTGCCCTTGAGCGTGCGCAGCGCGTCGAGTTCGGTGCGATGGACCTGGTCGACGCGGGCCACGCCGTCGTCCTCGGTGGTGTAGACGACCCAGACGCCGTCGCCCTTCTCACCGGTGGTCTCGGGCCGCGGCTGCGTGCGCGTCGGCGCCACCGGCGGTTCGAGGAAGGAGAAGATACGGTCCTTCAGTTCCCGCAGTTCCTCACCGGCTTCCCGCACCACGCGGTCGAGATCTTCGGGGTCGAACCCGAACGGATTGTTCTCCGCCATGACATGTCTCCTGACCGTTGGGCACCCTCCAGTGTGGTGACGGTCGCCGATTCGCGCCACCCGGCTCCTCCCCCGCCCTACGGTGCAGTCGAGGGAGGAAGGAGACGTCCATGGTGAACGACACGGATCTGCAGCATCTGCGGCGGTGCGTCGAACTCGCGGAGGAGGCGGTCGCGGCAGGTGACGAGCCGTTCGGGTCGGTGCTCGTCGACGCGGACGGCACGGTCCTGGCCGAGGACCGCAACCGCATCGCCGGCGGCGACCGCACCCGGCATCCCGAGTTCGCGCTCGCGCGGTGGGCGGCCGAACATCTCGAACCCGACCGGCGTGCCACCGCCACCGTCTACACCTCCGGTGAGCACTGCCCGATGTGCGCGGCCGCGCACGGCTGGGTGGGCCTGGGGCGGATCGTCTACGCGGCGTCCTCCGAGCAACTGGTCCGGTGGCTCGGCGAGATGGGCGTGCCGCCGGCACCGGTCCGTCCGCTGCCGATCCGCGAGGTCGTGCCGGAGGCCGTCGTCGACGGGCCCGTTCCCGAGTTCGAGCAGGAGATTCGGCTCCTGCACCGTCGCTGCCATCTCGGGGATCGAGCCTTCCCGTCCCGTCCGGTCTGGTCACCCCCTGGTCAATAGTTGTAACGTGTTCTAGTGTTCGAGGTCACACGAATGCGGCCGATACACGAGCACAGCCAGGTGAGGAAGCGACATGACCGACTACGACAAGTTGTTCATCGGCGGCCGATGGGTGGCACCGTCGACCGACGAGAGACTCGAGGTGTTCTCCCCCGCCACGGAAGAGCGCGTCGGTTCCGTGCCCGTCGCGGGACCGCAGGACATCGATGCCGCGGTGTCCGCCGCCCGCACGGCCTTCGACGAAGGCCCGTGGTCGCGCACCACCCCGAGCGAGCGCGCCGAGATCCTCGGCAAGGCAGCAAAGCTCATCGAGGAGCGTCGTGCGGAGATCGGCGCCTCGCTCACCGCGGAGATGGGCCAGCCGCCGGCCTCGGTCGAGATGATGCAGCTGACGTCGGGCCTGGCCACACTCGACTACTATGCGGGGCTTGCCGATTCGTTCCCGTGGACCGAGGAGCGCACCGGCCTGTTCGGTCGCAGCCGCGTCAGCCGCGAACCCGTCGGCGTCGTCGCCGCCGTCATCGCGTGGAACGTGCCGCTGTTCCTGATGCTCAACAAACTCGGACCCGCCCTGCTCGCCGGATGCACGGTGGTCCTCAAGCCCGCTCCCGAATCGCCGCTGACGACGAACGTCCTCGCCGAGATCTTCACGGAGGCAGGACTTCCCGAGGGCGTCCTCTCACTCGTGCCCGGCGGCGCCGAGACCGGCGAGTACCTGGTCTCGCACCCCGACGTCGACAAGATCACCTTCACCGGTTCGACGGCCGTGGGTCGTCACATCGGTGAGATCGCCGCGCGCGGACTCAAGCGCTGCTCACTCGAACTCGGCGGCAAGTCGGCAGCGATCATCCTCGAGGACGCCGACCTCGACTCGACGATGCCGATGCTGGTGATGTCCGGCCTGATGAACACCGGTCAGGCCTGCGTCGGGCAGACCCGCGTCCTCGCGCCGCGGTCGCGCTACGACGAGGTGATCGAGAAGATGACCGCGACCGCGGCCTTCTTCCCCGTCGGACTGCCCGATACCGAAGGCGCACAACTCGGGCCGCTGATCTCCGCGAAGCAGCGCGATCGCGTCGAGTCCTACATCGCCAAGGGCAAGGAGGAAGGCGCGCGTCTCGTGCTCGGCGGTGGTCGCCCCGAGGGCATCGAGACGGGCTACTTCGTCGAACCGACGATCTTCGCCGACGTCGACAACTCCATGACCATCGCCCGCGAGGAGATCTTCGGACCTGTCATCTGCGTGATTCCCTACGACAGCGTCGACGAGGCCGTGAAGATCGCCAACGATTCCGACTACGGCCTGGCCGGTTCGGTGTACACCACCGACGTCGAGAAGGGCCTCGAGATCGCCTCGCGCGTGCGCACCGGCACGTACGGAATCAACTGGTACGCATTCGATCCGGGTTCACCGTTCGGCGGCTACAAGAACTCCGGTATCGGCCGCGAGAACGGTCCCGAGGGCGTCGAGGCGTACTGCGAAACCAAGTCGGTGCTGTACCCGCTCGGTTACGAGGGCTGATCCCGGAAAAAGGGGAGGATATGTGCGTTCTCGACGGAGAACTCGCACATATCCTCCCCTCTTTCGTGTTTCGGGAGGACGCGACCTCAGATGTACATCGCGGGATCGATGTACGTCGTCGGATCCACGAGCGGTTCGTGCTTCTTGCGGGACCGGACGGTCGCGGGGATACCCGTTGCGATCGAATCCGCCGGCACGTCGTGGGTGACCACGGCGTTGGCGCCGATCGCGCTGTCGTCCCCGATCACCACCGGGCCGAGGATCTTCGCCCCCGCCCCGACGGTGACCCGGTTGCCCAGCGTCGGATGACGCTTTTCCTTCGCCAGCGACCGGCCGCCGAGCGTCACGCCGTGGTAGAGCATCACGTCGTCGCCGATCTCGGCCGTCTCACCGATGACCACGCCCATGCCGTGGTCGATGAAGAAGCGCCGGCCGATGGTCGCGCCGGGGTGGATCTCGATGCCGGTGAGGAACCGGGTGAACTGCGCGAGGATCCGCGCAGGTCCCTTCAGGGCGGGCACCTGCCACATCCGGTGCGCGATGCGGTGCGACCAGATCGCGTGCAGCCCCGAATAGACGATGGCGTTCTCCGCGTCGCTGCGCGCGGCCGGATCGTGGCCGCGCGCCGACTGCAGATCCTCCCGGAGAGTGTGCAGGATTCCCACGACGGCGATCAGTCCCGGATGTGCTCGAAGAGCGGGGTGGAGATGTACCGCTCACCGAAGTCGCAGACGACGGCGACGATCAGCTTGCCGGCGTTCTCGGGGCGCTTCGCCAACTCGAGGGCCGCCCAGACGATCGCACCCGACGAGATGCCACCGAGGATGCCTTCCTGGGTGCCCAGATCGCGCGCGACACGGATCGAATCCTCGAACGAGACGTCGACGATCTCGTCGTAGATCTCGCGGTCGAGCACGTCGGGCACGAAGTTCGCGCCGATGCCCTGGATCTTGTGCGGTCCGGGCTCGCCACCGTTGAGGATCGGAGAGTCGACCGGCTCGACACCGACGACCTTCACGTCCGGCTTGTACTCCTTGAGCCTGCGACCCGCGCCCGTGATGGTGCCACCCGTACCGATTCCGGCCACGAAGATGTCGACCTCACCGGCGGTGTCCTTCCAGATCTCCTCACCGGTGGTGTTGTAGTGGATCTCCGGGTTCGCGGGGTTGCCGAACTGGCGGGCGAGGATCGCGTTCTCGGTGTTCGCCACGATCTCCTCGGCCTTCGCGACGGCACCCTTCATGCCCTCGGAACCCGGGGTGAGGACGATCTCGGCGCCGTAGGCGCGGAGCATGACGCGACGCTCGGTGGACATCGTCTCGGGCATCGTGAGGATGACCTTGTAACCGCGCGCAGCGCCGACCATGGCGAGCGCGATGCCGGTGTTGCCGGAGGTGCCCTCCACGATCGTGCCGCCGGGCTTCAGCTCACCGGACTTCTCGGCCGCGTCGATGATCGCGACACCGATGCGATCCTTGACGCTGTTCGCCGGGTTGTAGAACTCGAGCTTCGCGGCGACGGTGGCGCCGGCTCCCTCGGTCAGACGGTTGAGCTTGACGATCGGGGTCCGTCCGACCAGCTCGGTGACGTTGTCGTAGATCCTGCTCATGCTCGATCCTCCTCATGGCCACACACGGCGGCTCGGGTCGCGGTCTCGGTCTATTGCACCATTTCGCCGTCATCGGACGACTCGGCGGGCCCATCGATGTACGAACGTATCCGTACGCCGTCGTTATTCCCCGGCGAGTCGGCGTGTCGTCGCCCGGCCCGGCCTCGACGGGTTCGTGCCCCGCGAGATTTCGGACCGGCTCGACCGGGTTTGCCCGGCCACCGAGCACGGGTAGCCGACCATATGAGTCACCACGATCTTCCCGTCCCCGATTACGACGAACTGGCGCCGGGCACGCTCGCGCCGAGGATCCGTGCACTCGACGAAGCACAGTGGACGATCACCCCCCGCTACGGCACGGTGTCGCCGAACAGACGCCGAAACGTGGAAGACCCTGACTAGACCGAACACCGAACACCGACCCGAGCATCCGAGCATCCGAGCAAGGAGACGACCGTGGTCGACTTCAACAGAGTCGTGCAGAACGCGAGCCGAGTCGTGGAGAACGCGAACAGGGCGATCGACGACGCCGGTCGCTCGGTGGGCGGATTCGTCCGGCGCGCCGTCGACCGGCCCGTCGACGCTCGGAAACCGCAGACGGTGACCGTCGCGGCTCCGCGCGCACAGGTCATGCAGTTCTGGCGCGATCCCGAGAACCTGAGCAGAGTCTTCGGCGACCACGTCCGGGTGGAGACGGTCGAAGCGAACCGGCTGCGCTGGACCTGGGAGAGCCCCGGCGGGACGACGACCTGGGACACCCGCGTCGACGTCACCTCGGAAGGACTCGCGTTCGTCGGCGAGGACGACGCGGACACCCCGGGTCCGCGCGTAGTGCTCGCGGTGTCCGACGCGCCCCGGGGCGGCACCGAGATGACCCTGCGCGCCGAGGTTCCCGTCCCCGATCTCGTCACCGGCGCCCTGACCTTCACTGCGCTCTACCGTGCGCGGGCTCTCATGCAGACCGGTGAGATCCCCACCCTGCAGGGCAGTCCGAGTGCCCGTGAATCGGAAGGAGACGCGTGATGCGAGCCCTGTGCTGGATGGGGGTGAACGAGTTGTCGGTGGAGACGGTCGACGATCCCGGCCTGGTCAACCCGCACGACGTGATCGTGGCGGTCCGCCTCACCACGACCTGCGGGTCCGATCTGCACTTCCTCGGCGGGTACCTGCCGGGGATGCGGGAGGGCGACGTGATCGGCCACGAGTTCATGGGCGAGATCGTCGACACCGGCCCGGAGGTGACGAACGTGCGGGTCGGCGACCGGGTGGTCGTGCCGTCGTTCATCGGATGCGGGAAGTGCCCGTACTGCGCCGACGGCCTGCACGCGGTGTGCGACACCACCAACGCGAACGCCGCGATGCAGCAACCCGTGCTGGGCTATCCCACCGGCGGAATCTACGGCTACACCCATCCCTTCGGCGGGTACCAGGGTTCGCACGCCGAGTACATCCGCGTGCCCTTCGGCGACGTCAACTGCTTCCAGATCCCCGACGGTGTCGGCGACGAACAGGCCCTGTTCCTGTCGGACGCGGTACCGACGGGCTACATGGGCGCCGACTTCTGCGACATCACCCCGGGCGACACCGTGGCGGTCTGGGGCGCCGGCGCCGTCGGTCTCATGGCCGCGGCAAGCGCGAAGATCATGGGCGCCGACAGGGTGATCGTGATCGACCGTTTCCGAGACCGCCTCGACCGCGCCGCGAAGAAGGTCGGCGCCGAAACCGTGGACTACGCCGAGGTCGACAGCGTCTACGAGACGCTCCGCGAGAGCACCGGCGGACGCGGACCGGACGCCTGCATCGACGCTGTGGGCATGGAGGGTCACGGAACCGGCGTCATGCAGGCCTACGACAAGGTCAAGCAGGCGCTGCGGATGGAGAGCGACCGCGCGACCTCCCTGCGCGAGGCGATCCTGTCCTGCGGCAAGGGCGGAGTCGTGTCGGTGCTCGGCATCTACGGTGTCACCGACAAGTTCCCGATGGCGGTGCTGACGAACAAGAGCTTGACCCTGCGGACGGCGCAGCAACATGGCCAGCGGTACATGCCCACCCTGTTCGAACACGTCCTCGAGAGCAGGTTGGACCCGAGTTGGCTCATGACGCACGCCCTTCCGCTCACCGACGCGGTACGCGGCTACGAGATGTTCAAGAACAAGGAGGACGACTGCCTGCGCGCGGTCTTCCGCCCCTAGGTCGTCACCGGTCGGATTTCTTCAATACGAGCGCACGGTCGGCGTCCGACACTGGCGCCATGACGAAATCGGTGAACCCCATCCCCGAGGGATACACCTCCCTCACCCCCTTCCTCGTCGTCGACGGTGCCTCCCGCGCGATCGACTTCTACTGCGACGCGTTCGGAGCGACCGTCGTCGAGCGGATGGACGGCCCCGACGGGACGGTGATGCACGCAGAGCTCGACTTCGACAACGGCCGACTGCAATTGAGCGATCCCCATCCCGGCATCGGCCTGCACGCGCCGAGCGGAACGAACGACGTCGACCATTCGTACGTGCTGTACTGCGCGGACGCCGACGCCGTGTTCGCGCGGGCCGTCGCCCTCGGTGCCCGGGTGTTCGAGGAACCGTCGACCTTCGTCACCGGCGACCGGTTCGCGTCGATCCTCGATCCGTTCGGTCATCGGTGGGCCGTGATGACGCGGGTCGAGAACGTGCCCGCGGAGGAAGCGAAGCGACGGCTCGACGAGTGGGCGGCAACGCAGAACGCGTGACGCTCAGGGCGTCACTGGCGCGGCGGCCCCGACGAAGGCCACCATCTCGGAGCCGCCGGGATTGGTCTGGATCGGGATCTGCTTCCAACTGTTCGCCACCCACACGTTCCCGGCCTGGTCGATCGTGATGCCGGTGTTGCGCACGAGGCCGTCGAGTCCGTAGCCGGTGACGTCCGGGGAGATCGGTGCGCCCGTGGCGGTTCCGGGACGGCAGGCGACTGCCCTGCTGCCGCAGAACTGGGAGACGGCCCGGCCGGCGAAGTTCGCAACCCAGATGTTGTCGTTGCCGTCGACGACCACACCCCACGGAACCCGGCGGCCGCCGCGCCTCGGCGGCGGGGCCGTTCGGGGAAGTTCCGAGTACCGGGGCAACTGCCAGCGCGTAAGCCGCTGCCACCGTGGTCTTCTCGCCAAGAACGACGTCCGCCGACGAAGTTGCTCTTCGCTCTGTGCGGTGGCGGGCGCCGCCAGGAGCGCCCAGGCCAGCGCCGTCGCCCCCACCAGTGCCGCACACTTCCGACCGATACGACTCGAACCACGCACGAGACGACCCGCTCGCCGACGGAAGTAGTTGCAGTGCATCGTCGAACTACGTCACCGGTCGGCGTGGCACAACCGAGATGTCCGCTGTGAACGATTTCCCGGATTTCACCCCACAGACGGCGAATGCCGTTCCCGGGAAACCGGGAACGGCATTCGTCGTCGTGTACGGACTCAGCCGAGGCGCTGCTTGAGGGCCTCGAACTCGTCGCGGATGCCCGAGGGCACCTTCTCACCGAGGAACTCGAACCACTCGGCGATGCCGTCGATCTCGGACTTCCACTCCTCGACGTCGACCTTCAGGGCCTCGTCGACGTCGGCGGGATCGACATCGAGACCGTCGAGCGTGAGGTCGGCGGCGCTGGGCACGTAGCCGATCGGCGTGGACTGCGCGCCGGCCTTGTGCTCGATGCGGTCGACGATCCACTTGAGCACGCGCGAGTTCTCGCCGAAGCCGGGCCACAGGAAGCGGCCGTCGTCGCCGCGACGGAACCAGTTGACGTAGAAGATCTTCGGCAGCTTGTCCTCGTCGGCGTTCTTGCCGAGCGTGATCCAGTGGTTCAGGTAGTCGCCGGCGTTGTAGCCGAGGAAGGGCAGCATCGCCATCGGGTCGCGACGGACGCTACCGACCTTGCCCTCTGCCGCGGCGGTCTGCTCGGACGACAGGGTCGCGCCGAGGAAGGTGCCGTGCTGCCAGTCGAAGGACTCGCTGACGAGGGGCACCGTCGTCTTGCGGCGGCCACCGAACAGGATCGCGGAGATCGGCACACCCTGCGGGTCGTCCCACTCGGGGGCGAGGATCGGGCACTGCGACATCGGGGTGCAGTAACGCGAGTTCGGGTGCGCGGCGTTGGTGCCGGACTCGGGGGTCCAGTCGTTGCCCAGCCAGTCGGTGAGGTGCGCCGGGGTCTCGCCGCCGATGCCCTCCCACCAGATGTCGCCGTCGTCGGTCTTCGCGACGTTGGTGTAGATGGTGTTGCCCGCCTCGATGGTCGCCATCGCGTTCGGGTTCGAGTCGGCGCTGGTGCCCGGCGCGACGCCGAAGAAGCCGAACTCGGGGTTCACGGCGTAGAGACGGCCGTCCTTGCCGAAACGCATCCACGCGATGTCGTCGCCGAGGGTCTCGGCACGCCAGCCCGGAATGGTCGGCTGGATCATCGCGAGGTTGGTCTTGCCACAGGCCGACGGGAACGCCGCGGCGATGTAGTAGGCCTTCTCCTCGGGCGAGATCAGCTTGAGGATCAGCATGTGCTCGGCCAGCCAGCCCTCGTCGTGCGCCATGGCCGACGCGATGCGCAGCGAGTAGCACTTCTTGCCGAGCAGGGCGTTGCCGCCGTAGCCGGAGCCGAAGCTCCAGATCTCACGAGTCTCGGGGAAGTGGGTGATGTACTTCGTGTCGTTGCACGGCCACGGGACATCCTGCTGACCGGCCTCGAGCGGCGCACCCACGGAGTGCAGCGCCTTGACGAACGGACGGTCGGTGCCGAGCTTCTCGAGAGCCGCGCTGCCCATGCGGGTCATGATGCGCATCGAGACGACGACGTACTCCGAGTCGGTCAGCTCGACGCCGAGCTTCGGGTCCTCGGCTCCGAGCGGGCCCATGCAGAAGGGCACGACGAAGAGGGTGCGTCCGCGCATGCTGCCGCGGTACAGCTCGGTCATCGTGGCACGCATCTCGTCGGGGTCGACCCAGTTGTTGGTCGGGCCCGCGTCGATCTCGTTCTTCGAGCAGATGAAGGTGCGCGACTCGACGCGTGCGACGTCCGACGGATCGGAATTGGCCAGGAACGAGTTCGGCTTCTTCTCGTCGTTCAGACGCGTGAAGGTGCCTGCCTCGACCAGCTGAGAGGTCAGACGATCCCATTCCTCATCGGATCCGTCGGCCCATACGACACGATCGGGCTGGGTGAGCTCGGCAATCTCCTGGACCCAGGCAAGCAACTCGGCATGCTGGGTCGGGAGCTTGTCGTCGGTACCGTTCAAACCGGGAATGGTCGCTGAGGTCATCAAAACTCTCCTGGGGTGTGCCCGGAACCGGGATCCCACCTCCGACCTGCACGTTCTTCTGTGCGGACGAGGGCAGACCCGGGCTTGCCCCTCTCGGCAGGGGTACCGCCTACTTCGTCCGTGGCCGAACAGGCGAAGTAGGCGCCGGATGTCCTTTTCATAGAGGTTAACGTCGGAATGCCGACCGGCGTCACTCGGGGCCGGTCGGAAATCTCACAGAAACGATTCAGAACTTGCGCACAATACCGTCCCCTCCCCCTGCTGCGCAGCCGGATATGAATCACTTCGACTCTTCTC
Organism: Rhodococcus sp. 2G; assembly: GCF_001886355.1. NCBI lineage: Bacteria > Bacillati > Actinomycetota > Actinomycetes > Mycobacteriales > Nocardiaceae > Rhodococcus > Rhodococcus sp. 2G. Next base: position 3,655,998 of record NZ_CP018063.1, read on the forward strand.
CGTGGTGTACGTCGTATTCAAGGCTACCTGTGTCCAGTCGACTCCACCGACCCGATCCGTCGAGCTCGCGACAGTATTCCCACACGCCGTAACGGCCGTCGTCCGCGATCACCGAGAGGCGATCACTGCTGCCGTCGAGATCGGTGTCGGTGGCCACCACCAGACCGTCGCCCCAGTCGCCACCGACTCCCCAGTGCTCGGTATCGGCGACGACCGTCTCGGCGGCGCCGTCACCGTCGAGGTCGGTCGTCGGGGCGAGCTCGTCGGCCCAGGCGGCCAACTCGGACGGATCGAACCCGGACGGATCGAAGGGATCGGTGAACGGCTGGGGTGTGCCACCCGAGCCGGCGAATTCGGCCATCGTCTCCCCTTTCCGACCCGGCACGCGCCGGATCGCTCCTATCCGGTTGGACGCACCCCGGCACCTTGCGGTTCCGGGATGTGTCCGAGTGCCGCCAGGTCGCGTTCGCACGCGGCGGTGCGCGCACGCCGCTCGCCCCGGCGACGGGTGATCTCCGCGTCGATCGCGGCGACGCGTTCCCGCACGCGGGTCGCGTGCCGGTCGCGCGCAGCGACCGCGAGCGCGGTGGACTGCAGTTCCGTCTCGTGGATGCGGGTGCGGATCCAGGTGTCGAGTTCCGCCCGTACGGTCGCGAGCTCGTCGGCGATCCACCGCCGCATCCGGTCGCGGTAGGCGATTCGCCTACGGATCCGCATCAGCCATCCGGCGGCCGGAACCGCGCACGCGATCGCGACCACCAGCGACATCCAGCCCGGCAGGTCCCCGAACGGGGTGAGGAGCAGTCTGCCGAGACCCGCGCCTGCCGACGCACCGAAGACCACCGTCAGCGTGTCCTCCATCGACCGCGCGGTCTGCGGTGGGCGGGCCGTGCGCGTGGGTTCCGGCGCCGGAGTGCCCGGTGCGATCCGGGCCGTCTCGTCGGTGAGCCGCGCACACAGGTCGTCGACGTGGGTGTCGATCGTCGTGACCACCGCATCCGCGTCCGCGGTCTCGAGCACCTCGCCCGCGGCGGTGGACGCCGCCCGCACGCGCATCGCGACCTCCTGCAACAGCGTCACCTGCAGCCGGCGCAGGTCGGGGCCGGAGGTCGCGGGTGGTGCTGCGGCGGTGAGGCGGGAGCGCTCCGCACGCAGGCCCCCTTCCTCGTCCTCCGCGCTCAGTCGTCCGATCTCCTCCTCGATCATCGGCCGGGTGGCGGCGACGACCGCGGCGCGTGCTCGTCGCGGGTCGTGCGACGACCGGACCGTGGCGGCCAGGACGTCCCGCAGTTCGACGAGTCCGGACGCGGTGAGCAGGGTCTGCCGGACCGCCTCGCTCGCGTCGTCCTCGAGTTCGCGTGCCCGCCGAGCGGCCGCGGCGCTCACGGGCAGGACCACGACCCTCGGCAGCCAGGATGCGTGCCGCTGCAGGATCTCGACGTCGGCGTCGCGGACCGCACGCCAGTCGGGAAAGCGGTCGATGCCCGTCAGTGCGCAGACGACCTCGATCGACTCGGCTGCCGCCGAGCGGACGAGGTCGAGTTCGGTGCGGCCGATCGTCGCCGACGGGTCGAACACCACGAGGGTGACGGCGCGGCCATCGTCCGTGATGTCCAGCCCGCCCAGAGGTCGTAGCTCCGCTGCCAGCGTGCCGGCGCCGGAACCGGGCACTCCGACGACCCGCACGCCGGTCGCGGCCGGCCGGTGCAGTCCCATCCATCCGCGCGGGTTCCATCGGCGCAGGACGTCGTCGGCCGGATCCACGAGTCCGCTCGGCGGTGTCACCGCAGTCCCGCGGCGACGGACTCCATCGGGTCCAGCCCGACCAGGTCGAGTGTCTGTTCGACGAGTTCGCGCACCTGCGGTGCCGCCGGGACACCCGCCACGACCCGGGCGAGCTCCTCGTCACGTAGGCGGCGCGCCACGACCGCACGCGCGGCGAGCCGTTCCCCGAGCAGTTCCTCATCGCGGACCGCGACCACCTGATCCGGCGGCACCCCCGTCGCACGCGCGACGAGAGCGCACTCGCTGTCATCCGTCCCACCCGTCACCACGAGGACGAGGCGACAAGGATCCACGGCCGTCAGCGCGGCGCGGTCGGCCGGATGGGCGACGGCCGGGTCGAGACGACGCGGCACGACGTAGACGACGACGTCACCGTCGAGGACCGGGTCGGGACCGTCCGGCGTGTCCACTGCCACTCCGCCCACGGCCGCGTCTACCTGCCCACCCTCGATATCGACCCTGCGCAGCAGCAGTTCGCGTACCTGCGTCTCGACGCTCTCCCGGCCGGTCCCGGCCCGCCCCGCGACCTGCACCCGCAGCGCGGCCGTATGCTCGGTCAGCGCCCTGCGAATCAACCGCCCTGCCTGCGCATCCAGTTGTTCGACCTGCGCGGCGAGGTGGTGCCACAACTCCCCCGTCATGATCCCCCGATCGTCGGCGGAAATTGTCGCAGAGAGATCGCTGACAGGCAGCCGAACGAATGCTTCCCTGAGAAAACACTGTGGCCACTCAGGTCACTCCCGCCACACACTCTCGGAATACGCGACAATGGACCGGTGAACGAAGCCGATCAGCACACCACCGAGACGCTCGAGGAGCGCCCGACCCGCGGGAACCGCCTATACCCTAGGGTGACGAGTTTCCGGTCCCGCCGTGGATCGCTGACCGACCCCCAGCAGCAGTGCTGGGACCGTCGTTGGCCCGAACTCGGCAAGGAAGTCGGCGACGAACCGCTCGACGTCGACGCCTGGTTCGGTCGCTCCGCGCCCCTCGTCCTCGAGATCGGATCCGGAACAGGAACCGCCGCGGTCGCTATGGCCCAAGCCGAGCCCGAGGTGAACCTCATCGCCGTGGAGGTCTACAAGCCCGGCATCGCCCAGACACTGCAGAACATCGAACGCAGCTGCAACACCGACGCACCGATCCGGAACCTGCGGATCCTGCGCGGCGACGCCGTCGAGGTGCTCGAGAAGATGCTGACCACCGCGTCACTCACCGGCGTGCGGGTGTTCTTCCCGGATCCGTGGCCCAAGGCCCGCCACCACAAGCGCCGACTCCTGCAGGCCCCGACGTTCGCCCTGATCGCCGACCGATTGAAGCCCGGTGGAGTGCTGCACGTGGCCACCGACCACGCCGATTACGCCGAGGCCATCGCCGAGGTGGGCGATGCCGAACCGCGCCTCGCCCGCTTCACCGGCACCTCCCCGATCAGCCTCGAACGCCCCGTCACCAAGTTCGAGGACAAGGCACACCAGGTGGGTAGCGCTATCAACGAGTTCGTCTGGGGGAAGATCGGAGCATGAGTGTCCATGAAGAGCTTCCCGGCGTGACCGACCCCTCCGCGATCGACGGTGTCGAGCCGGTCCGAAAGGTCCTGCTCGTCTGGGACGCACCCAACCTCGACATGGGCCTCGGCGCGATCCTCGGCGGCCGGCCCACCGCGGCCTACCGCCCGCGCTTCGACGCTCTCGGCCGGTGGCTGCTCGGACGCACCGCCGAACTGTCGCGTCTGCACTCCGCGACCCTCGAACCCGAAGCCACGGTGTTCACCAATATCGCCCCCGGCAGCGCGGACGTCGTCCGCCCCTGGGTCGAGGCCTTGCGTAATGTGGGCTTCGCGGTGTTCGCCAAACCGAAGATCGACGAGGACAGCGATGTCGACTCCGACATGCTGGACCACATCGAGCTGAGGCACCGGGAAGGTCTCGCGGGTGTCATGGTGGCCTCCGCCGACGGGCAGGCGTTCCGTGAACCCCTCGAGCGGCTCGCACAGGAGGGCATCGCGACCCAGGTGCTCGGTTTCCGCGAGCACGCCAGCTGGGCGGTGACCTCCGAGATCATCCAGTTCCTCGATCTCGAGGACATTCCCGGTGTGTTCCGCGAACCGCTGCCCCGCGTCAGCCTGGAATCGCTGCCCGACGAGGGTGCCTGGCTGCAGCCGTTCCGACCGCTTTCTGCTCTCCTGGTGGGGCGCAAGAGCGTCGCCGAATAGGAGACTTACGTGTTCGACCGTTGGGGAGAGCTCGTCTACCGCGCGCGCTTCACCGTCATTGCGGTGATGGTCGCGGGGTTGCTCGCGCTCGCCGGGTACGGGCTGAGCCTGAACGATCACCTCAGCCAGAGCGGCTGGGACGATCCCGGTTCGGAGTCCGTCGCCGCTGCCAAGCTCGCCGACGGCACCTTCGGCCGCGACACCGCGGGCGACGTGCTGGTGCTGTACACGGCACCCGAGGGCAGCACGGTCGACGATCCCGAGTTCGCGGCGAAGGTCACCGACAGCCTGAACTCGCTGGTCGCCGAGCATCCCGACGAAATCCTCAAGATCAACGGTGCGTACTGGCCCACCGACGACGCGCCGTCGCTGCCGTCGCTCGCCGATCCGTCGCGTCAGCACGCGATCGCGTCGGTCGCGATCGCCGGCGAGGACGACACGGAGCTGACCGGCAACTTCCGCGAGATCAAGGACGCCTTCTACATCGACGGCGTCGACGTGCAGCTCGCCGGTCTGCAGCCGATCTCCGGCGCACTGAACGACACGATGGCCAACGACATCAAGCGCATGGAGATCCTCGCGATCCCGGCCGTCGGCATCCTGTTGTTCTTCGTCTTCGGTGGCGTCGTCGCGGCCGCTCTCCCGCTGATCACCGGTGGTCTCACGATCGTCGCGGCGAACGGCATCGTCCGGTTGATCACCAACTTCACCGAGGTCAACTCGTTCGTCGCACCGGTCGTCTCACTGATCGGCCTGGGCCTGGCGATCGACTACGGCCTGTTCATGGTGTCGCGGTTCCGTGAGGAACTCGCCGAAGGTTACGACACCCCGGCGGCGGTGCGACGCACCGTCGTCACCGCAGGTCGCACGGTGGTGTTCTCGGCGACGATGGTCGTCACCAGCCTCGGTGGCCTCGTGCTGTTCCCGCAGGGCTTCCTCAAGTCGGTCGCCTACGGCGCGATCTCGGCGGTCTCACTGGCTGCCCTGCTGTCGATCACGATCCTGCCCGCCATCCTGAGCATCCTCGGCAGGCGCATCGACAAGTTCGGCATGAAACGCTTCGGGCAGATCCAGTCGAACGAGCAGGTCGAGAACAGTTTCCTCGGCCGCCTGTGCCGCTGGGTGATGGTCAACCCGATGAAGGTGACCATCCCGACGGTCATCGGCCTGCTGCTGCTCATCATGCCGCTGACCGGCATCAAGTTCGGCGGCATCAACGAGACCTACCTGCCGCCCGAGCACCCCACGCGCGTCGCGCAGGAGACCTTCGACGAACTGTTCCCCGGCCAGCGCGCCGAGCCGGTCAAGCTCGTGGTCCGCGGCGCCGAGGGCGGCGACCTCAACAAGATCATCACGACGGCCAGCGAAGCTCCCGGCCTCGTCGAGAAGTTCCAGATCACCGGCCCCGCGAAGGACGGCGTCCGTGTGCTCAAGGCCGGTCTGACCGACCGCAACGAGTCCGCCGACACCGTCGAGTACCTGCACGCAGCCGAATGGCCCGAGGGTGTCGAAGTGCTCGTCGGCGGCACCCCGGCGATCGAGCAGGACTCCATCGGGGCCCTGCTCGAGACCCTGCCGCTGATGGTCGTGGTCGTCGTGCTGTTGACGACGTTGCTGATGTTCCTGGCGTTCGGCTCGCTCGTGCTGCCGGTCAAGGCCGTGTTGATGAGCGCCCTGGGTCTCGGCTCGACGCTGGGCATCCTCACCTGGATCTTCATCGACGGCAACGGCGCCGACCTGCTCAACTTCACCCCGGGGCCGATCATGTCGCCGGTGCTCGTGCTGATCATCGCGATCGTGTACGGCCTGTCGACCGACTACGAGGTGTTCCTGCTCTCCAGAATGGTCGAGGCGAGATCGATGGGGGCGAGCACCACCGAGTCGATCCGTATCGGTACCGCCCACACCGGTCGCATCATCACCGCGGCCGCCCTGATCCTCATCGTCGTCACCGGTGCCTTCGGGTTCTCGGAGCTGGTGATGATGAAGTACATCGCGTTCGGCATGATCGCCGCGCTGATCATCGACGCGACCGTCATCCGCATGTTCCTCGTGCCCGCCGTGATGAAACTGCTCGGCGACGACTGCTGGTGGGCTCCGGCGTGGATGAAGCGGATCCAGGAGAAGATCGGCTTGGGCGAGCCGATCCTCGCCGACGAACTGATGCCCGAGGACGTTCCCGAGCTCATCACCGTCGGCATGTTCGGGCCGGCGACGGTCGCGGCCACGGGCGCGCACCGCTTCCCGGCAGGTGCCTTCGAGGGCGGCTCCGACCTCACGCAGCCGCTGCCCAAGATCGCTCCGCCGAGGCCGGCCGCCGAACAGCGCAAGCTCCGCGATCTCACGCCGCCGCCGGTGCGACGGCAGGCCCCGGGCCGCCCCCCGGTCCGTCCGGCCGCGCCCGCGTCCGGTCGTCCCCCTGCTGCTCCGCGGAACGGCGAACGGGTGCCGCCCGCAGCCGGGCGTCCGATGCCGGCGAGCCGTCCGGAGCAGCCCGGTACGGGTCCGGGGCGTCCGTCGCGTCCGATCCCGGAGCCGCGTCGTCGCCCGGAGGGTCGGCCGCCGGTGGACGAGCGCAACGGCTCGGCTCTTCCGGGGCTCGGAGGCCCGGAGAAGGGTGTCCCGGAGAAGCCCGAACGTCGTGCCCCCGAGATGCCGCAGCGCGATGTCACGCAGCGCGGTGCGCTCGATCAGACACAGCGCGGTGCGCTCGATCAGACACAGCGCGGTGCGTCCGACCCGTCGTCGCCGTCGTCGGCGCCTCCGCTCCCCCGCCGTCAGCGCGGGGAGGTTCCGCCGCCGCTGCCGCAGTCCTTCATCCGACCGCCCGCTGTCCCGGGCGATGCGGAAGCTCTGCCCGGTGCCCCGGCTCCGCGTCCGAGCGAACCCGGCACCGGTCGTGGACGGGATCCGCAGGCGATCGAGAACTGGCTGTCGCAGTTGCGCCGTACGTCGCCCGGCGGGGAGTCTTCGGCCCAGCGACCGAGGCCCACTTCCGACGCACCGCGCCCCTCGGCGCCGGACTCGCAACGTCCCCCGACATCGGAGGCCCAGCGACCTCCGGCGCAGGGACCTGCCCGACCGCCCGTGCCGGGCACTCAGCAGCCGCCGACGCAGGGCATGCAGCCGCCGACACAGAACGGTCCCCGTCCGCCTCTGCCCTCCCGGTCCCGTGGTCCGGAGCAGCCGCCCCGCCCGGCCGGCGAGCGGCCGGAAGCGCGAGCGGACGAATCGCAGCCGGAGCAGAACGACGCGGAGTCGCGGAGGCGTGGACGCCACGGTCCCGACAGTGGCCGTTCGATCAGCGTCAGTGAGCTGATCGCCCGGCAGCGTCGCGACTGATCTGACGAACGAACCCGAGGCGACCCGCAGAGCGGGTCGCCTCGGGTGTTTCCGGGGTCAGCTGCCGTTGAAGAACTTCCGCAGCCGCGTGGACAGCGGATGGGTGACGTTGAAGCTCCCGCCGCGGACCTTGCCTGTCACCACGACGTGCAGCGGTCCGTACGGCGCTCCGCCGCGCACCTTCGACGACACGCTCGACGCGACGTTCTCGACGCCGTTGACGTCGGCCGTGGCCTCGGCGGGGAGCACGATGTTGATCGAGCTGAGGTAGTCGCTCACGTCGATCCGCACGACCTGCGTCTGCATCACCGCTTCGGTGAAATCGAGGGTCACGGAGGACGCGACGGTGTCGAGAACGACGGCGGGCGGCACGTGCCAGCGACCCTTGCGTTCGATGCCGGAGACGCGGCCCTTGATCACGAGAGGAGCGCCCTGGCCGGTCGCGGGGAAAGCAGCTGCACTCGGCGCGGGGTAGCCGGCCGCACTCGGCGCCGGATAGTGCGCCTGCGACATGCCCGGCAGATTCTGCTCCTGGAACTCGGGCCGGATCTGGATACCGGGCAGGTCGACGAGCACCTGGTTCAGGTCGCCTCGGGTCTTGGCCGCGAGGACGGTGTCCATCCGTTCGGTGAACTCCCCGAGCGAGAGCATTCCCTGCCCGACCGCCCGCTGCAGAAGTTCGCCGACGTGCTCGCGCTCGGCGTCCGACACCCGCAGATCCTTCGGTTCCATGCCCTGAGCTTAACGGGACGAACGGTATGCCTCCGAAGTCGTCGGAGCCACTGTGCGGAGCGCTATTCGAGGCCCTGTTCGATGACGTAGCGGGTGAGTTCGACGCGGTTGGCGAGCTGCAGTTTGCGTAGCGCCGCTTGGACGTGGTTCTCCACCGTGCGGTGGCTGAGCGTCAGTCGCGCTGCGATCTGTTTCGCCGACAACCCTTTCGCGACGAGACGCAACACTTCGGTCTCCCGGCCGGTCAGGGTCGGTGGGGGTCTCCGGTCGGCGACGTCGTTCGACATCCGGCGGTACTCGCCGAGCACGAGCCCGGCCAGTCCGGGGGTGAAGACGGCCTGTCCCCGCGCGGTCGCGAGGACGGCGTCGACGAGTTCGTGCACCGAGGCGCTCTTCACGAGATAGCCGGACGCGCCCGCCTTGACCGCGCCGAGGACGTCGTCGCGTTCGGAGGACGCCGACAGGACCAGCACCCGGCTGTCCGGGGAGACCTCGAGGACCGCGCGGGTCGCCTCGGTGCCGGTGCCGTCGGGCATCGCCATGTCCATGAGCACGACGTCGGGGCGGACGACGGCGGCACGGCGCGCGGCGCTCGCGACACCGTCGGCCTCGGCGACGACGGTGAACCCGGCCTCCTCGAGGTCACGTCCGACGGCGTTGCGCCAGATCGGGTGGTCGTCGACCACCATCACGCTGACGGTGCTGCGTTCCTCTGTGCTGTTCTCGTGTGTTTCCGCGCTGATCTCGGCCACTCATTCCCCTTCGGTACCCGGATCTCCCATTCGGTTCCTTCGCCTACATCGCTGTCGAGCAGTGCGACGCCGCCGAGCCATTCCGCTCGCCCGACGATCGACTTGGACACCCCCATGCGTCCCTGTTCGCGAGCTTCGTCGAGTCTGCCCGGTTCGATCCCGACGCCGTCGTCCCGGATGCTGAGTACGATCTCGTCGCCGAGATCCTCGAGGAGGATGTAGGCGGCGGCACCGGCGCCGGCGTGCAGTTGCGTGTTCGACAGCGCCGCTGTCGTGAGCGCCGCGAGTTCCTCCGCTCGATCCCGCGGGATCATGATCGGGCCGGCGGGGGCGGACACCGTCGCACCGGTCCCGGCCCTGGCCCGGACGAGGGCGGTGAGGTCGGCATGCTCACCGCCGCGGTCGACGTCGGTGTCCTGTTCGGAGATCAGCTGCCGCAGCGCGGTCTCCTGTTCGCGGGCCAACTCGGCGAGTTCCGTCGCATCACCGCCCAGCTCGAGTCCGCGCCGCTGCACGAGCGCGAGCACCTGCAGCACGCCGTCGTGCACCTGCCGGGCGAGCCGGTCCCGTTCCTCGGTGGCCGCTGCCACGCGCACGGCCTGCTCGAGTTGCCGGTGCGCACTGCGCGCGGTGGTGGTGGCGAAACCCATTGCCACACCGCACGCGACGAGCACCGGCGCCGTCGCGTCGCGCCACAGGTCGAGGTTGATCTGGTCGCGCACCACCGCGCTGACGACGGACATCAGCAGCGCCGAGCCGATGCCCGTGAGCGGACCGCCGAGGATCGCGGCCGACAGCACGGCGTTGGCGACCCACAGCGTGGTGGGCATGGTCTGGTGGTTGCTGTACCAGTCGTGGTCGGCGACCAGCCGGGTCGCCGCCATCAACGCGACGGCGAGGATCTGGTCCACCACGGTGACCGTGCGGCGCAGTCGTGCCTCGCGGGAGAGCAACACCGCCGAGACGAGCGACCACGTCACGAGCACCCCGGTGAAGAACCACGACAAGCCCGGACGGGTGTAGTTCACGACGGTCGAGAACTGCGATCCCACCGCATATGCGACGGTCACGAGCCGGAAGACCTGGGCGGCCCGCCACAGGGGTGCATCCGCGTCGGGACCGGTCGGAGGCGGCCTCATGTGTACGTTTCGCACCTTTCGTCACAGTAGGTGGGGCGAGTGAATCCAACCACTCCGCGCCTCCAACAGTGACCGCCCCATCCTGTGACCGTCCGCACAGTGGTTTGATTTGAAGTCGTGCTGAGGTCGTACCGAGCTGTCGCCGCCACCTTGCGGAGTCGTTGGCCGCTCTACATGGTCTCCATGGGCGCGTCGAACCTGTTCGGTGCGATGCTCGTGTTCGCCTTCGTCCGGTACGGCATCCCCATCGCCGAGACCGACGCCATCATCGCGGATCGGGTCCGCAACTTCGCGGTCTTCGCGGTGTACCTGGTCTTCGCCGGCATCGTGAGCCTCGGCGCCGCAGCGATCACGCTGCGCTCTGTCGTCCGGTGGCAGCTCCGCGGCGGCCCGCCCACCCGGGCCGAACAGATGGCGGCCCTGCACGCCCCGCTGCGACAGGCGATCGTGCACCTCGGTCTGTGGCTGCTCGGCGGCGTACTCTTCGTCTTCCTCACCGCCGAGGAGATGCCGTCGCTCGCAGTGGCGGTCTCGGTCACCGTCGCGATGGCCGCGACCAGCACCTTCGGTTTCACCTACATGCTCGGTGAACGCATCCTGCGGCCGGTCGCCGCGCGGGCGCTGAGCGAGGGGAACTTCGACCGGACGATGGCTCCCGGCGTCGGCACGCGCCTGGCCATGACCTGGGGCCTGGGCACGCTCATGCCGGTCGCCGGGATCGTGCTGCTGTGCGTGACGCAGTTGAGCGCCAACACCGACTTCGACGCCGACGCGCTCGCCCTGTCCGTGCTCGCCCTCGCGGTGACGTCGATCGGTCTCGCGCTCGTGTTGTCGCTGCTGACGTCGGCGCAGATCTCCGACCCGATCAAGCAGTTGCGCTGGGCGATCGAACGCGTGCAGCGCGGCGCCTCGGGAGTGCAGGTCGAGGTGTTCGACGGCAGTGAGATCGGACGCCTACAGGTCGGCTTCAACCGCATGATGGCCGAGTCCGACGAACGCCGGCGTCTGCGGGAGTTGTTCGGTCAGCACGTCGGTGAGGACGTCGCGCGCCGGGCCCTGCAGTACGGCACCGAGCTCGGTGGTGAGACGCGCTACGTCGCGGTGCTGTTCGTCGACATGGTGGGTTCGACGGCGACGGCCGCCGAGCGCCCACCGAGCGAGGTCGTCGAACTGCTCAACGAGTTCTTCCGTGTCGTCGTCGAGGTGGTCGACCATCATCACGGCTTCGTCAACAAGTTCATGGGCGACGCGGCATTGGTGATCTTCGGCGCTCCCCTCGACCGGCCGGACGCCCCCACGGCGGCGCTCGCGGCGGCCCGCGAACTGCGTTTCGCTCTGGACGAGATCACCGGACTCGATGTCGGGATCGGCGTGTCGGCGGGACTCGCGGTGGCCGGCAACATCGGCGCGGCGGAGCGCTTCGAGTACACGGTGATCGGCGACCCGGTCAACGAGGCCTCGCGCCTGACCGAGCTGGCGAAACTGCGTCCGAGTAGGGTTCTCGCGTCGTCGAGCGCGTTGTACTTCGCGGACGACGAGGAGCGCAGCCACTGGGAACTCGGCGACGAGGTGCAGCTTCGCGGCCGGCGGCGGATGACCCATCTCGCATGGCCGGTTCGCTATCCCGGAGCCCCCGGAGAAGCGAACGGGACGGACGAATCGAACACTTCGACGGACGAGTGACGGTCCGTCCCGCGACACCCGCGAACGACGCGGAACGGCCACAGCGCCCTCTTCGTGACCCGACGGTCGGTTACGGTGAACAGCGTGGCGCAGCCGCACGACGATCCTCCATGCCCCGACGCCACGCCGCGCCGGGGCTCGTTCCGGTGGATCAAGTGGGTGTCGGCGATCGCCCTCGTGGCTCTGCTGACGGTCGAGGCGATCTACCTGTGGCCGACGATGAGCGACTCGTGGCGCGCGGTCACGGAGATGCACTGGGGCTGGTTCGCGGCGGCCGTGCTGGCGCAGATGATCTCCCTCAGCGGCTTCGCGGGAGTGCAGCAGCGACTGCTCCGCGCCGGCGGGGTGCGCGTCGGGCACTGGCGTTCGGCGTCGGTGATCTACGGCAGCACGGCGATGGCGGTGACCCTGCCCGCAGGTCCGGTCTTCTCCACGGCCTTCACCTACAAGCAGACCCGCAAGTGGGGTGCGACCCCCGTGGTCGCCTCGTGGCAACTCGCGGTTTCCGGCGTCATCGCGGCCGTGACCCTGGCGTCGGTGGGCATGATCGGTGCGTTCGCGGTCGGCAGCCGGATCAGCCCCGTCACTCTCGTGTTGTCGCTCGCGGGCGCGATCGCGTTGATTTTCGGCCTGCGGTACGTCGCGAAGAACCCCACGTCGATCGAGGCGGCGGGCACGTGGGTGCTCCGTCGGGTCAACCGCATCACGAGGAAGCCGAGGGACACCGGCTTCGACGTCTTCGAACGCACCCTCGCGCAGCTCGAGTCCGTCGAACTCGCGCGTCGCGACGGTGTGGCCGCGGTGGCGTGGTCGGCCGTGCACCGTGCAGCCGATGTCGCGTGCCTCGGACTGGCGTGCTGGGCTGTCGGCGGCTCTCCGTCGGTGGCGGGGTTGTTCATCGCGTTCGCGGCGGCGAAGGCCGTGGGCAGCGTGCCGCTCGCACCGGGCGGCCTCGGATTCGTGGACGGCACCCTCATCGCGACGCTCACCGCTGCCGGGCTGAGCGCGTCGCAGTCGCTGGCAGCGGTCTTCGTGTATCGGATGGTGAGCTTCGCGTTCGTGGCCCTGGCGGGCTGGGCCACCGTCGCCGCGATGTACCGGGGCAACGGACCCGACGAGATCGATCCGATCGCCGAGCGCGCAGAACACGAGCGCAGCACCCTGGAGCGGCGGCGTCGTCCGGTCGAGAATCCCGAGCCGGCGTGATCCACCTCACGATGTAGTTGCGCATGCAACTATTTGGTGGCATGATTGTCGACAAGCAGTTGAAAGTTTGACCATCGAGGAGGACCACCATGACGACCACCACCACCACCTTCCCCGGCCTGACCACCGGCACCTGGGCCATCGATCCCGTCCACTCGAACGTGGGCTTCACCGTCCGGCACCTCGTCGTCAGCAAGGTTCGCGGCACCTTCGAGAACTTCTCCGGCGCCATCACCGTCGCCGAGGACGGCACCGCATCGGTGAACGCCGAGATCGACGTCAAGTCGATCAACACCAAGAACGCCGACCGCGACTCGCACATCCGCTCCGCCGACTTCTTCGACGCCGAGCAGTTCCCCGTCGCCACCTTCACCTCGACCGACGTGCGTGCCGACGGTGATAACTACATCGTCACGGGCGACTTCACGCTCCACGGCGTCACCCGCCCGGTCGACCTGAAGCTCGAGTTCAACGGCGTCAACCCCGGCATGGGCCAGGGCCCGGTCGCCGGCTTCGAGGCCACCACCGTCATCAACCGCAAGGATTTCGGCATCAGCATCGAAATGCCGCTCGAAGGCGGCGGAGCCGTCGTCGGCGACAAGATCACCATCACCCTCGAGATCGAGGCCGTCCTGCAGGCCTGACCCCTCTCGCACAGACAGCGCCCCTGCTCCGGCAGGGGCGCTGCCGCGTTCCACCCGCTCTACCGGTCCGGATCGTGCTCGAGAGCACGCGCCGGAGATTCCGACGCGCCCCGCGCCGCCGCTACTCTGGACCCGTGAAGAAGTACATCCCGGCGTTGGCGATCGACGTCGTTCTCGTCGTCGTATTCGCCGTGCTCGGTCGTTCCAGTCACGACGAAGTGCTCGATCTCGTGGGGCTCGCAGGAACGGCGTGGCCGTTCCTCGGCGGCCTCACCGTCGGATGGTTCTTCACCGCGTGGCTCTACCGCGACAAGTTCGACGCCTTCGCGGCCGTTCCCACCGGACTGCTCGTGTGGGTGAGCACCCTCGTCGTGGGGATGCTGCTGCGGGCCGTCACCGGTCAGGGCACCGCAACCGCCTTCATCATCGTCGCGACGATCTTCTTGGGCCTGTTCCTGGTGGGCTGGCGCGTGGTCGTCGGACTGCTCCAGCACCGCAAGGTCGACGCTCACTGACCTCGCCGAGGTCGACCGGTACCGACCCTCCGGTCGCAGCTCTCGCACTCGCACGCGAAGTGTGATCTGCGACCGCGGGATACGCGAATTTTTCGCGCTCGCGCCCCGTGCGGTGGAACAGTGGAGATCATGTCCACGCTGGAACCACCTACTCTGACCGGGTCGCGATCCGACCATCGGTTCTTCGGTCAGCCACTACCCCTGGCCAACCTGTTCGGTGTCGAGATGTGGGAGCGATTCTCCTTCTACGGCATGCAGGGCATCCTGATCTACTACCTGTACTACTCGGCGTCCGAGGGCGGGCTGGGGATCAGCCAGGGGGCTGCGACCTCCATCGTCGGCGCCTACGGCGGCACGGTCTACCTGTCGACGATTCTCGGGGCGTGGATCGCCGACCGGCTGCTGGGTTCCGAACGGACCCTGTTCTACAGCGCCGTGCTCATCATGTTCGGCCACATCGCGCTCGCGGTGCTGCCCGGTTTCGTCGGGGTGGGTATCGGCCTGGTGCTGGTCGCGTTCGGTAGCGGTGGTCTGAAGGCCACGGCGACGTCGATCGTCGGCGATCTCTACGACGAGCAGGACCCGCGACGCGACGCCGGTTTCTCCATCTTCTACATGGGCGTGAACATCGGCGCGCTCGTCGGCCCGCTGCTCACCGGCTTCCTACAGACGCGTTACGGCTTCCACTGGGGCTTCGGTCTCGCCGCGGTCGGCATGTTCCTCGGCCTGCTGCAGTACACGATCTACCGCAAGCATCTCGGCGACATCGGCAAGGTGCCACCCCATCCGCTTCCCGCCGAGACGCGCACGAAAGCCGCCGGGATCGGTCTGGTCGCCGTGGTCCTCATCGCGGTCGCCGCGCTGACCGGCCTCGTCACGACGAGCAACATGTCCGACATCGTCGTCGCCCTGACCATCATCGCGACGATCACCTACTTCGTCCTCATGCTGTCGAGCAAGCAGATCACGCCGGTCGAGCGCAGCCGGGTGCTGTCGTTCATCCCGATGTTCATCGCGAGCGCGGTGTTCTGGTCGCTCTTCCAGCAACAGTTCACGATGGTCGCCGTCTACGCCGACACACGCCTGGACCGTAATCTGTTCGGGTGGGAGTTCCCGCCGTCCTGGGTGCAGTCGATCAACCCGGTCTTCATCATCCTGTTCGCGGGTGTCTTCGCCGCCGTGTGGACCAAACTCGGACCGCGTCAGCCCTCGTCGCCCATCAAGTTCGCCGCAGGCACGATCATCATGGGCATCGCCTTCCTGTGCTTCATCCCCATGGCCGGTGGCGGCCCCAACAGCGCTCCGCTGCTCGGACTGGTCTTCATCCTGCTGCTGTTCACCTTCGCCGAGCTGTTCCTGTCCCCCGTCGGACTGTCGCTGTCGACGAAGCTCGCGCCGAAGAACTTCCACACGCAGATGGTCGCGTTGTTCTACCTGTCCGTCGCATGCGGTACGGCCATGGCCGGCACCCTCGCGGGGTTCTACGACGAGAACAACGAGGTGCCGTACTACCTGTGGATCGGCGGAGCGTCGATCGCAGTGGGCATCGTGCTGGCCCTCTTCGCGCCGCACATCAAAAAGCTCATGCACGGCGTGCAGTAGCCACCACTGCACAGGACGCTGCTCAGCGGAGAGCGAGCCATACCGCCAACCCGAACCCTGCGAGCGCGACACCCACGCGCAGCAGGTTCGGGGGTATGCGCCGCACGAGCGGCGGACCGCAGTAGCCACCCGCGAACGCGCCGACGGCCATGGCGGCCGCCGCACCCCAGTGCACGGGTCCGAAGACTGCGAACCCGATCGCCGCGACCAGGTTGGCGACGCCGAGCAGGTAGCTCTTGAGGATACTCGCGCGCCAAATCTGCTCGGACGTGCAGATAAGCACCAGCGCGTAGAAGACGACGCCGGCGCCGGCACCGAAGTATCCGCCGTAGACCGCGACGACGAAGACCGCCACGGAGAACACCCGCGGCAGGTCGCGACCGCCGGCCAGGGTGCGGATGCGTGGTTGGAGCAGCAGCGCGAGAGCGGCGAGCGCGACGAAACCCGGAACGATCGCCTCGAACGAGTCGGGCGGCGCGACGAGCAGGACAGCCGCGCCGACCACGCCGCCGAGCGCGGCGTAGAGCGTCCACCACCACACGCGGGGGCCGGTGTCGACGACCTCCTGCGCCGAATTGGTCAGCGCCCCGACACCCACACCGACCATCGCGACGGTGTTGGTGACGTTCGCCGCGACCGGCGGGAGGCCGACGGCGAGCAACGCCGGATACGAGACGATCGACGCCAGGCCGGTGACGAACCCGACGACACCCGCGAAGAATCCGGCAACCACGAGCAGTGCCAGGTCGAGGACGGTCACGGTCGCTCAACGTACCTGTACGCCGCGGACCGGCCTCCGGCCGATCAGCGCACCATGGACCGGCCTCCGGCCGATCACTCCCCGAGCAGGGGTTCTCCGAGCTTGCGCAGGAAGGTGTCGGCCATCTTGATCGCGCGGTCGCCGCCGTCGGCATCGGCGACGAAGACCGCGAAGGCCAGGTCGCCGCCGGTGTAGCCGAAGAACCAGCGGTCCTCACCGCTCGCCGCGGCGATACCCGCGAGACCGGCGTGTCCGCGGAGGAAGGACGCCGGACCGTTCTGCACGTTGTCGATCATCATGCCGCGCAGGGCGTCGATCACAGAACCGGGCAGCGCCTCGGGGGCGTCGTGGACGACCGTCTCCTGGCCCTGCACGAGCGTCGGGGCAGCGACGCTGCCCCGTGCGACCGAGGCGGCCAGCACCGCGGCGCCGAGCGGCGTGATCAGGTTCTCGTCGGAATCCGATCCAGCGAACTGGACAACTCCGGAGCGGTTGTGCCCGATCTGCGAGGTCTCGAACTCGAAGCCCGGCACGTCGTAGTCGACGCCGAGGCCGAGGCGACGGGCGGTCGAGGCGACGTCATCGGATCCCACGTCGTTCGGATCGACGCCGCGCTCGAGGCCGGCCGCGAGCCGGACCGGATCGAGAACGCCGCCGGCCGGGTAGAGACCGTGGGTGATGACGGGACCGAGTTCCATGGCCCAGTTGTTGACGTCGGCGGCGAGGATGCCACCGGTCGAGGGCTGGATGGCGACCACCGCGGCCGGGGTACCTGCGGTGACGACCGCTTCCTTCGCGGCGAGCTGCACCTGGGAGTCGACGGTCGCCTGCAGGTCCGGAGGCGGCGGGCCCTGGAAGCCCGCCACCTGGATCGGGCCCTCCTCGGGATCCTCGAGGGTGACCGCCCAGCCTGCCGTCCGGTCGCGTTCGAGCTGCCAGGCCGAGCGCAGCGAGTCGAGCAGCGGCGTGGAGATCCGCCGATCGGCGCTGATCAGGGTGGGTGTCGTGAGCACCTCGACCCCGGGGATCGACACGATGCCGCCCTCGAGGAACTGGTAGTCCTGGTCGCGGAGCTTGACCGCGGTGATCCGGTTTCCGGGGTTCTCCGCCATCCGCTCCTGCATCAGCTGGGCGGTGATGACGGGTGCGACCGGCTCGAGAACCGCCGCGAGACGAGTGGTGGTGTCGACGGGGTCGGGCATCGCCGCCGGGTCGAGCACCACGGCGTTGATGGTCTGTTCCTCCATGAGGAGGCGGCCCGTGCGGTCGAAGATCTTCGGCGGCGCGGCGTCGGTGCGCACGTGGTGGACGGTGCGTCCGCCGGACAGGTCGGGGACAACGACCTCCGGGTCCCAGGACACACGCCAGCCGACGGCGAGCTTCCGCACCGAACCGGTGACCTGATACGACCAGTCCTTGCCCTCACCGAAATTCCAGCCGGCGGAGAGCGTGAAGTATCCCGAGTCGTCGTTGAGTTCGACCAGCTGGGTGACGTCGTAGTCGACGGTGCCGTCGGACAGACCGTCGTACATCTGCGAGATCGTTTCCTCCGCCGCGTTCGGGTAGGAGGTCAGGGCCGCCGCTGCGCCCGCATCACGATCGTCGAGGGCGGCAACGAAGTCGTCGACGAGGCGTTGCGCCTCGCTTCGAGAATCCGAGAACACAACCGTCGTCAGAGCGACGACAGCCACGACGAGGCACACGGCCAGCGCGACGATGCGCCCCCGCTTCCCCCGCCAATCACGAAATCTCATATGTAACAACCTTCACTTCAGTCACACGAGACACCAGCACGCGTTGTGCACGAACACATCACAATTGCGCCACGCGTCCTACCCCCTCAGCCATCGCCCCGCCGCCTCGACGGCAGGGGCGGAGCCGTCCGCCCCCGACACGAACACCGCAAAGGCAAGATTATCCTGTGATCCGATAAACCAGCCGTGCGCCCCGACGTTGTCACCGTACTCCGCCGTCCCCGTCTTCCCCGCCAGATCGGGAATGTCGCGCAACGTGCCGGCTGTACCCTCGATCACAGTCTCGCGCATCATCTCTCGCAGTGCCGTCAGCACGTCCCCGGGCATCGGTTCGGCCTCCCGATCCGCGGTCGCCGGCTGCCCCTCCACGATCGTCGGAACCGGCGTGCGGCCGTTCGCCGCCGAGGCTGCGACCAGCGCCATCCCGAACGGCGACGCCGTCACCCGACCTTGTCCGATCGCTGCCTCCACGCGGGCAGCATCGGTGTCTGCGACCGGCACGTTACCCGTGACCGTGACGAGACCGGGCGTGACGTAATCGATGCCGAGACCGAAGCGTTCCGCGGTGGCGCGCAGGGCGTCGGGCGGCAGGTCCAGAGCGAGCTGCCCCATGGTCGTATTGCACGAGAACGCGAACGCGGTGTGCAGCGGCACGGGGCCGAGATCGAAGTTCTCGTCGTTCGGGATCGTTCGGGAGCCGACCGAGGCGACGCCCGGGCACGGCAGCACGGTGTCGGGTTCGGCGAGCCCGGCATCGAGCGCCGCCGCCGTCGTCACCACCTTGAACGTCGACCCCGGCGGATAGAGGCCGGTCGCGGCGATCGGCCCCTCGGCGTCGGCCGCGTCGTTCTGGGCCATCGTGCGGATCGCGCCCGTCGAGGGTTCGATCCCGACGATCACCGCGGGCGTGTCGAAACCCGCGAGGACCTCCTCGGCCCGTCGCTGCAGGTCGAGGTCGATCGTGCTGGTCAGGTCGGGTGCCTCCGGTCCGGCTTCGCCGGCGACCTGGCTCGTCGTGCCGTCCGCCGCGACCCGCCGGATCACCCAGCCGGCCGAGGCGTCCTGCCCCTCCTGCCACAGTTCGGCGAGGCCGGACCACACGGGCGAGGCGAGGTCGCGCTCGGTGGTGAGCAGACGGGTCTGCGGCACGAGCGTCACGCCGGGCAGCGCGGCGAGGCGATCCTCGATCGGTGCGAGGTCCTCCTCACGCAGCGTGATCACTCCCGCAGCGCCGCCGGCGGCCACCGCGACCTGCTCGGCGAGACTCTCCGCCGTGATCGTCGGAACGACCGTGGCCAGCACGGGAGCGACCGCGGCGGGATCGGCGGTGGCATCCAGGTTCACGACGGTGACGACCTGCTCCCCCATGAGCGGCCGCCCGGCCCGGTCGAAGATCGTCGGCGGGGCGCCGACGGTGGTCAGATACTCCAGCGACGCGCCGCCCGCCAGTTCCGGTGACAGCACCGTGGGGTCCCAGCGGACCCGCCACGCGTCGGCCTCGGGGTCCTCCGTCGCGCTGCCGGTGGTGCGGTACGACCAGTCGCGGCCCTCCCCGAAGTTCCACGTCACGTCGAGGTCGAAGGTGTCGCCGTCGCCCGTCCCCGCGACACTCACGGTCGGGTCGTCGTGGCCGAGGCCGGCGAAGAGGACATCGATCGCGGACTCCGCGGCCACCGGATCGGTGGTCAGCGCTGCCGCTCCGGAGACGTCGCCGGCGTCGAGAGCGGCAGCGAACTCCTCCGCGATCGTCTCGGGCTGATCGGGGCCGAGGGCACACGCCGACAGCGACAGCACCGTGGCTGTCGCGACTCCCATACCGATCAGTCGGATCCACACGGTCCCGATCATGCCTGCACTTTCGAGCCCGTGCCTGTTATCGCAGGTAGGAGTCGGGGTGAAATATTCGGTTGCATCCCGGACGGTACGGGCTCACCATGGTGTTCGCATCCCGTACCCGTCGATCGGAGAAGTCCGTTGCTCCTGTGAGAGGTCCCGTCCCCGCGCACTCGCGCAATCGACCCTCACCCTTCGGGAGCCATCATGTCTTCATCCGGTATCACGCTGTCCGCACTCTCCTACGCCCATCCGGACGGCACCATCGCCGTGCAGGATCTCGACGCCGTCGTCTCGGCGGGGCGGATCGGCCTGGTGGGACGCAACGGAAGTGGGAAGACCACCCTGCTCCGATTGATCGCGGGTGAACTCCGCCCGACCTCCGGTTCGTCGACGGTGCGGGGACGGGTCGCCTACCTCCCTCAGGACGTGACCCTCGATCCGACGGTGCCGGTCGATTCCGTCCTCGGCATCGGCGATATCCGAAAGTCCCTGCGCCGCATCGAATCAGGATCGTTCGACGATCGGGACTTCGAGGTCGTAGCCGATCGGTGGGACATCGAGGACCGCGCTCTTGCGCTCATGCATCGCGTCGGCCTCGACCGGATCCTGCACGACGTCGGGGATTTCGACCGCACCGTCGGTCAGCTCTCCGGCGGGGAGACGGTGCTGCTCGCCTTCACCGCACGCCTGCTCGACGAGCCGGACGCGCTGTTGCTCGACGAGCCGACGAACAATCTCGACGCCGACGGACGTGCGCGCCTGCAGGATGCGCTCGACCGGTTCCCCGGCACGGTGCTCGTCGCCGGGCACGACCGGGAACTGCTCGACCGCATGGACTCGATCGCCGAACTGCGCAACGGGGCTCTGCGCCTGTTCGGCGGCGGATTCGGCGAGTACGAACGGATCGTCGCGGAGGAGCAGGAGGCGGCACGGGCCGCAGTGCGGGACGCCCGTAACGACGTGCGGCGCCAGGCACGCGAATTGGCGGCGGCGCACGTCACGCTCGCCCGGCGGCAACGCTACGGGCAGAAGATGTACGAGCAGAAGCGCGAACCCAAGATCGTCATGGGCGCGCGCAAACGGCAGGCGCAGGAATCCGCCGGGCGATTCCGCCGTGAGCACGAGGAGGATCTGACCACTGCACGGGAGAACCTCGATCGCGCGAAGGACGCCGTGCGCGACGATCCGGAGATCCGCATCGACCTGCCCGGAACCGCGGTTCCACCCGGCCGGCGTGTGGCGGACGCACCGCTCGAGATCGTCGGGCCGGAACGGATCGCGCTGCGCGGCCCCAACGGGTCGGGGAAGACGACCCTGCTGCACCGCATCGTCGAGGCGGAACCCCACGTTCCCTTCGCGTTGCTCCCGCAGCGGCTCGACATCTTCGACGACGATCGTTCGGTCGCGGAGAACGCCGAGGATCGTGCGCCGCACCTGACTCCGCAGCAGGTGCGGGCACGTCTGGCGCGCTTCCTGTTCCGCGGCCGGCACGCCGAGGTCGCCGTGGGGGCACTGTCGGGTGGGGAACGACTGCGGGCCGCGCTCGCGATCGTGCTCGCGGCCGATCCCGCTCCGCAGTTGTTGCTGCTGGACGAGCCCACCAACAACCTCGACCTGGCCGGTCTCGCGCACCTGACCCAGGCCCTGCGTGCCTACAGCGGTGCGCTCGTGGTGGTCTCGCACGACGAACGATTCCTGGAGGAGGTGGAGGTGGATCGGTCGGTCGAGCTCGGGCGGTGAGCCGTTCGGCGATACTGCTGGGATGAGCCACGCGACGAATCCCGCCGACGGCACCCGGATCCGGTTCACCACGGCAGGTCCCGAGGGGGCACCGGTCGTGCTGCTGGTCCACGGCAGTGCCCTGTCGTCGGCGGTGTGGCGGGCCTTCGGCTACGTGAAGGCGCTCAGCGGGGATTTCCGGCTGGTCATGCCCGACCTGCGTGGGCACGGCCGCAGCGACACCCCTCACGACGAGGACGCCTACGCGATGGACGCGATCGTCGGGGACCTGCTGGCCGTCCTGGATGCGGCCGGGGTCGACCGGGTGCACTACGTCGGCTATTCGTTCGGCGCCCGTGCGGGACTCGCGCTCGCCGTCGACGCTCCGGACAGACTGTCGAGTCTGACGCTGCTCGGCGGGAGCGCACGCCCCCAGGCGGGATCGATGGACGCGATGTTCTTCCCCGGCACCGTCGACGTGCTCGAGCGCGAGGGCATGGACGGTTTCGTCCGTGCCTGGGAGGAGCGGCGTCGCACGCCGGTCGATCCCGCGACGCGCTCGGCCTTCCTGAAGAACGACGCGCAGGCTCTCGCCGCCTATTTCCGCCGGTCGGATCGGGAACCGGGGATCGACGACGAGATGCTCGCCGACATCGACGTGCCCGTGCTCGCCGTCGTCGGGTCGGACGATCGCCTGCGCGTGGAGGACACCCGCGCGTTGTCGCGCACCGTCCCCGGTGCGCGACTCGCGATCCTGCGCGGGGTGGACCATGCCGAGACGGTCTCGGCCGCGCTGCCTGCGGTCGAGACCTTTCTCTCGGCACGCGCCGGTCGGAAACCGACCGACACGCTCTGATGCTCAGGCCGGGCGCTCAGGCCGGGACGACGACCTGTTCCCGCGGTGTCATCGCCGGCACCGGCCGGGACTGCTGCGCCCTCCGGTGCGGTGCGACCGCGGCCTTCTCCTGCGCAACACGGGCCACCGCCTGCTGCCGGCCGGCTCCGGATGCCTCCGCGAGCAGCGCCGACACCGACCGCTTCATGACCTCGACGGCTTCGGGCACCGGCAAACGCAGTACGTCCCGCAGCGACACCCAGGTGGGCCAGGTCGTCGACACACCCAGCAGGTTCTCGATGTGGGTGCGGACGGTGCCGTCGACGCCCTCGAACTGGTCGGAGAACAACGCCCCGATCTCGTATCGCGCCCGGTCGAGATAACGCACGCGGTTGCGCTGCAACTCGCGCGAGAACGGCACCCGGATCTCGGACGACCGTGCGAACGGCGCGATGTATTCGAGCATCTCCGCCCGCTGCCTGCAGTAGGCGTCGATCCGCTCCTCGAGCGGCAGCGACGGATCGATCGGCTCGTAGGCGTCGACCTGGCGCCGCATCAGCTCGGCGCCGGTGACGGCGAACAATGTCTCGAGGTCGCCGAAGTGTCCCCACAACGATCGCAGGGACACCCCGGCCCGCGAGGCGATCTGCGCCCCTGTGGGTTTGAGCTCTCCCGCCCTGATGAGCGCGATATGAGCCTCTATGACGGCCTGCCGGGTGCGCTCTGCGCGAGCGCTCCTGCCGTCCGTCGTGACCGACGGCTTTTCGCCGTCCCTTCGTTCCGCGTACATCGCTCCCCCGATTTCCGCTCGGACTCCCCTCCGGACCGGTCGCTCCCCTCGTCGGCGACCGGCATAACTTTTCTCATGGCGAACAATAGTCGACACAGTGGGGGAATTGTCATCCCCCTCCGAAAATTGTCCTTTTTGCTAATTTCGAGCGGTCGTATTCAGGGCTTACTGTGCGAGCAATCCCTTCGCGATATGTGTTACTTGAATTTCGTTACTACCGGCGTAGATCATCAACGATTTCGCATCACGCGCGAGTTGTTCGACGCGATATTCGGCCATGTATCCGTTTCCTCCGAACAGCTGCACGGCCTCCATCGCCACCTCGGTCGCAGCCCGCGACGAGTACAGCTTCATCGCCGACGCCTCCGACAGGCTCACCGGCTTCCCCGCCTGCGTGCGTTCGATCGCGCTGAAGACCATGTTGCGGACGTTCACCCGCGCGATCTCCATCTCGGCGAGCTTGAGCTGGATCAACTGGAACTGTGCGATCTCCTTGCCCCACAGCTTCCGCGACTTCGCGTACTCGGTGCACAGCTTCAGACACTGCTCGATGATGCCCAGGGCCAGATAGGCGATGCCGATACGTTCGGTGGCGAAGGATTCGCGCGCGCTGTCCTTGCCGTCGCTGCGACCGCCTTCCTCGGTCTCACCCAGCAGCCGGTCGCGGGTCAGGCGCACGTTGTCGAAGAACAGCTCGCCCGTCGGCGAGGAGTTCATGCCCATCTTCTTGAAGGGCGGACTCTGGGTGAGCCCTTCCATGCCCTTGTCCAGCACGAATGCGAGCACCTTGCGGTCGCGGCGATCCACCGAGGAGTCGCCCTCGTCGAGCTTCGCGTACACGATGATCACGTCGGCGTACGGACCGTTGGTGATGAAGGTCTTCTGGCCGTTGAGGACGTAGTCCTCCCCGTCGCGGCGCACCGTCGTCTTCATCCCACCGAACGCATCGGAGCCCGAATCGGGTTCGGTGATAGCCCATGCGCCGACCTTCTCGAAGGTCACCAACTCCGGCAACCACCGCTTCTTCTGCGCGAGGGTTCCGCGGCTGCGGATCGTGCCCGCGGTCAGGCCGAGGCTGACGCCGAGCGAGGCGATGAGCCCGAGACTCACCCCGGCGATCTCGATATTGAGCAACGCCGCCATCCCCGGCGACCCGCCGGTTCCACCGGACGATCCCGAAGACTTCTCTCCGCGTTCCTCTTTCGCGAGGGCATGGTCGAGCGACTCCCGGGCCATCTCGTCGATGCCGAAAGTCGCGTACAACTTCCGGATGATGTCGTACGGCGGCAGTTCTCCCGATTCGAGACTGTCGACGTGCGGGCGGATTTCCTTCTCGATGAAACCGCGAAGCGCATCGCGGAACATGAGGTCTGTGTCGGACCACTCGTACATGACGCAAATATAGAACGGGTTTCACTTTTTGCCCAGGCTCCCGTCCCGCCGAGCTCTCGAAAACGCTCCGCCTCCCCCGATGCCGGTACTAGCCTTCGCCGCAGAGCACTCCGTCGGTGGGAGGGACATCGGAGATGGTCGATACGAGTGGCTTCGCCGGCACGGACGTCCTCGCCCTGCACATGGGCGACGGCCTGATCACCGGCCGCGCATCCGCGTGGTTCTTCGTCATCGCCGTGATCGGGGTCAGCATCGCCGCCTGGCACGCACGCAGCGACCTGAGCAAGAGGTCGGTACCCACTGCGGCGGCGGTCTGCGCCCTGTTGTTCGCCCTGCAGGTGGTCGACGTTCCGGTGCTGCCGGACGTGAGCGGCCACGTCGTGGGCGGCGCGCTCGCGGCGATCCTGCTCGGCCCGTTCGTGGGTGCGGTCGCATTGACGATCGTCCTCGTGGTGCAGGCCTTCGTCTTCGCCGACGGCGGCCTGTCGGCACTGGGCGCCAACGTCACGAACATGGTGCTCGTCGCCATCGCCGCCGGTTTCCTCGCCGCGACGGTGCTGCGCGCACTGTGCGAACACCACGGGGTGCGGCGGTTCGTCATGCTCGGTCCGGTCTCGTTCGTCGCAGGGTTCGTCTCGGTCCTCGCGGCGGTGACGGGTTTCGTCGTCGAGTACGCCCTCGGCGGCACCTTTGCGGTTCCGGTGTCGAACATCGGATTCCTCTACGCCACGCACATTCCCGTCGGGCTGGTCGAGGGTGTGGTGACGGCCGCCGTCGTGCTCGCCGTTGCGCGGATCTCCCCGGAATCCGTCCATCTCACCCGGCTTCCGGTCAACCCTCTCGACGCGACCGCCTCGCCGCCTCCGCGTCCGCGCGCTCGCGGGACGCTGTTCATCGGCCTGGCGTTCACCTCGCTCGTCGTCGCGGGGATCCTCGCGCCGCTCGCCGTCGACACCCCCGGCGCTCTGGAGGTGGCCACCTCACGCGGCTGCGAGATCGACTCGCTCGCCGAGGATCTCACAGGCGACTGCATGGCACGGGACGTCGAGGAACATCGGCTCGCCGACAGCGCACTGGCCGACTACACCATCGACGACCGTCCCGGTTCGACGGGCATTGCCGCGGTGCTGGGAACGCTCGGCACCTTCGTGTTGGCGAGCGTGTGTTTCCGCGCTCTCGTGCCGCGGCCGGCAATCTCCGCGACCACGGAGCGCCGCACACAGCAGCGGAGCAACTCGGCAGGCTGAGTCCACGGGTCGACGCGGACCCCGGGTCAGCGGGGGAGATGCGTCTCGATGATCGCTGCAGCCATGTCGCGGCCGAGCCGGATCGGTTCGACGGAGTGCTCGAACTTGCTGCCGGACAAGGCACCGTCGTAGATCAGTTGCACGCGCCCGGCCACCACCTCGGATTCGGTCGCCCCGGCGAGATTCAGCAGGTCGACGAGCGTCGAATTCAGCCATTCCCGGTGCGCGAGCACCGGTTCGAGAGGCTCCTGGGGGAATTCCGTCGCGGCGTTGGCGTACTGGCACCCCCGGAAGTTCTTCTTCGGCGCCGACTGCATCGCGAGATCGAAGAAGGTGAGGATCTTCGCGATCGGATCGTCGAGCGGTTCGACGGCGGCGTGCCACCGCTGCCGGTCGCGCTGGTCGAGATCCTCCAGATAGGCGAGCACCAGTGCATCCTTCGACCCGTACGACGAGTAGAGGCTCGCGCGGGCGACGCCGGCCTCGGCGAGGATGCGGTCGATGCCCACCGCACGGATACCGTGCTCGGCGAAGAGCGTGCTCGCGGTGTCGAGCAGACGTGTGGAGGGTGAGGGCTTGGACGGCGATCGCTCGGCTCTCCCCTTCGGACCGGCCGTGCCCTTCGGAGTGCCGATCGATTCACTCTCGACGAACGTACGCACGTACCCAGAGTAACGGACAGGGCGCGATAGACAGACCGTTCTATTCACAGTACGGTGAAGCACGTGACACACAGCCTTCTGACTCGCCGCCTGCACGTGGATCTCGTGCGGGTGTCGACTGCTGCGTGTTGTCGCTCCTCTCTCTGACCGGCCTCGTCTGCGTGCGCCGCATGCCGTAGTCGCCCCGTCCGAAGACGAAACGGCGCCCCGCCGTGCCCGGACCGGTCACAGTTCCAACCCGCTTTCCCGGAAGGTGACCCCATGTCGCTGTATCTCTACGAACTCGTCCCCACCGAGGGCCAGGCCGAAGCTGCCATCAAGGCCTTCGACGATGCTGTCGTCGCCGCCGGCGGCGAACTGATCGAATCGCAGGTCACCACTGGCGGCACGCGTGTCTTCGCGATCGCCGAGTTCGACGCTTGCCGCCCCGCCCAGCTCGAGTCGGCCTCCCTCGATGTCGCCGAGATCGTCGGCCCGAACGAGGTCCGTCTGGTCGGCGCCGAGCTCGACCAGATCAAGGCCACCCGCCCCGAGGCCGGTTACCTCGTCGAGTGGGACATCCCCGACACCATCGACATGGAGACCTACCTCGCGCGCAAGAAGGCGAATTCACCGAAGTACGCCGACGTCCCCGAGGTGAGCTTCCTGCGCACCTACGTCCGCGAGGACATGGACAAGTGCCTGTGCTTCTACAACGCCCCCGACGAGGCCGCCGTCGTGCGCGCCCGCGAGGTCGTCAGCACGCCCATCGACCGTCTCCACTCCCTCGAAGGATAAGCATCCGATGACCGCGGCCATTGACCGGACGAGCGAGGAACCGCGCGCGGCGATCGCAGAGTTCGTACGCGATCGCGCAGCTGCTCTCGATCGCGGAGAAACCGACATCCGCACCGACATCGCCCGTACAGGCGAGCTCGGCCTGCTCCGCAAGGGGCTGAGCGGTGAGTGTCTCTCCGAGATGGTCGCGGTCATCGACGAGGTCGCCGCCGAATCGCTCACCGTCGGCTTCTCGCTGTGGGCGCAGCGCATGGCGCTCGAATACATCGATCGCGCACCGCAGTTCCTGCGCGATCGTTACCGGGACGACCTCGCGTCCGGCCGCACGATCGGCGTCACCGCCATGGCCGCGGCGCTCAAGCATCTTGCCGGTCTCGGCGAGCTCCCCCTCGTCGCCGAACGAACCGACGACGGCATCACCGTTACCGGCCCGATCCACTGGGCGTCCAACGTCTTTCCCGACTCGGTGATCGTCTTCCCTGCCCGCACCGCCGACGGTGATCGCCTCGTCGCCGTCGTCCGCGCCGACGCCGAGGGCATCACCATCGCGGATTCACCCGAACTGCTCGCGCTCGGCGCCACGTCGTCGACCTCGCTGAAGCTCGACGGTGTGCGGATTCCGCAGTCGCACATCCTCACCGAGGATCTCGCAAACTTCTGCGGTTCGATCCGGCCCACCTTCATGATGCTGCAGACCTCGTTCTGCGTCGGCATGGCACGCGCATCGCTCACTGAGGCCGTCGGCCGTCTGCACGGACTGGGCGAGCAGTTCACCGGTGAGTACGAAGAGCTTTCGGCGCAGTACGAGTCACTGCGCGAACGGCTGTACCGCTTCGCCACCGATCCCACCTCGATCGCTCCTGCGGAGTTCATCCGCCTGCGTCTCGACGGTTCGGTCGTCGCCGTCGCCGCGACCCGCCTCGAAGCGACACTGCGCGGCGGTGCCGGATACGCGACGGCCAGCGCCACCAACCGCCGATTCCGTGAGGCGGCCTTCCTGCCCATTCAATCGCCGTCGGAAGGACAGCTTCGGTGGGAACTGTCGCAGTACGAATAGCGAACGGATACAAAAGTTTCGCCGGTCGCCGTAGCCCGGTTCTCCAGGGGGTGGATCTGGATATCGCGACCGGCGAGTTCCTCGTGGTGCTCGGCAGCAGCGGTAGCGGCAAGTCGACGCTGCTGCGGATCGTCGCGGGTCTCGATCACCTCGATCGCGGTTCCGTCGACTGGCCCGACACCGAGGGCGACAACCGTCCGCACACCGGGATGGTCTTCCAGCAGCCCTTCCTGATGCCATGGCTCACCGTGCGCGAGAACATCGCCTTCGGTGGACGGTTCGCCGCGCACCGCGAGCGGTTCGACACCACCTACGCCGATTCGCTCCTCGAGCGTTTCGGCCTCTCCGCGCTCGCCGGCTACTACCCCGACCAGCTGTCCGGTGGTCAGGCCCAGCGCATCGCCGTCATCCGCGCCGTCGCGGTGCGTCCGCGACTGCTGCTGCTCGACGAACCGTTCAGCGCCCTCGACCCGGCCACCCGCTCCGATTTGCGGTCGTGGCTCGGCGAACTCGCGCGCGATCTCGGTTTCACGACGGTCCTCGTCACCCACGACATCGACGAGGCGCTCGAACTCGCCGACCGCATCGCACTGTTCGGGAGTTCGGGTGTGGTGCAGCAGGAATGGGCGCTCGGCGGCATGTCTGCGCTCGACCGCGACGCGCTGCGTCCGGCCATCCTGGCGCACTACCGCGATTCGTCACTGTCCGCGACATGACCGATCCGGGCCTGTTCAGCCGTCGCACCCTCATGCGCGGTGCGCTCGGCCTCGCGGCAGCCGGGGGTATCGCCGGCACGATCGACCTCGCGCGCACCGCGACCACCGACCGCGCCAATCGCACGGGGCAACTGCGCATCGGCTACCTGCCGATCACCGACGCCGCGCCGCTGCTCGTCGCGCACGGGTCGAGCCTGTATCCCTCCGGCGTCGTCGATTCCGCGAAGCCGGTGCTCTTCCGCAGTTGGGCGTCGCTCGCCGAGGCCTTCATCAGCCGGCGCGTCGACGTCGTGCACCTGCTCATGCCCATGGCGGTCCAGTTGCGGTACAGCCTGGGTAGTTCCGTGCGGATCCTCGGCTGGAACCACACCAACGGCTCGGCGCTGACGGTCGCCCCGCACATCACCGACCTGAGCGATCTCGCAGGTCAGACGGTGGCGATCCCGTTCTGGTGGTCGATCCACAACATCGCTCTGCAACAGCTGTTGCGGGCGCACGGACTGACACCGGTCGTGCGGGAGGCGCCGTCGAAGTCCGCCCGTACCGTGGGCCTCGTCGTGATGGGTCCGTCCGACATGATCCCGGCCCTGGCGAACGGCTCGATCGCCGCGTTCACCGTCGCCGATCCGTTCAACGCCGCCGCGGAGGTCCGCGGGGTGGGGCGGATCCACCGTTTCCTCGGTGATGTGTGGCGCGACCACGCGTGCTGCGCCCTGCTCGTGCACGAGGACCTGATCGAACGCGACCCCGTCGCCGTACAGTCCCTCACCGACTCGGTGGTCTCCGCCCAGTTGCAGATCGGCGCCGACCGTCAGGCCGCGGCCGCGATGTTGTCCGCCGGATACCTTCCGCAGCCGTTGCCCGCGATCACGAAGGCCCTCACCTATCCCGACCGCGAGGCCGGCACGGTGCACCCGCAGTGGCAGCCGCAACGCATCGGGTACCAGCCGTTCCCCTTCCCGACCTTCACCGCGGCACTGATCGAGGCGATGCACGACACCGTCGTCGACGGCGACACGCGGTTCCTCTCTCGTCTCGACCCTGCGACGGTGCACGACGACCTCGTCGACGACCGCTTCGTCCGCACATCCCTCACCCGCGTCGACGGCACCGATGCCTTCGGCCTTCCCGCCGATCTCACCCGCACAGAGGAGGTCGATCCTTCGTGAGCGCCCCGACCGGCACGGCGCCGGAGACGGCCCGCACCGTCCGGCAGCTGCCCCTCGTCCCCCAGGCCGTCGCCATCGTCATCGCGATCGCCTTGTGGTGGCTGGTGACGACGGTGCTCGTCGCGCCGGATTCACTCGTGCGGGACTTCGCCCC
Source organism: Rhodococcus sp. 2G (assembly GCF_001886355.1). Lineage (NCBI taxonomy): Bacteria > Bacillati > Actinomycetota > Actinomycetes > Mycobacteriales > Nocardiaceae > Rhodococcus > Rhodococcus sp. 2G. The sequence goes on from NZ_CP018063.1 coordinate 3,686,478, forward strand.
GCAGTACGTCTTCCCGGCGATCGTCGACCTGTTCGCACGCGGCGTCCTGCTGCCCGACACGCTCGCGAGCCTGTGGCGGTTGCTGGTGGGTCTGCTGATCGCCGCGACGCTCGGCATCCCGCTCGGGTTGCTGATCGGACTCAACCCGTTGGTCGAGCGCGCGACGATGCCCATCATGCAGTTCCTGCGGATGATCTCGCCGCTGTCGTGGGCGCCGATCGCCGTGGCGTTGTTCGGCATCGGCCACCAGCCCGTCTTCTTCCTCATCGCCGCCGCCGCGATCTGGCCGATCGTCATCAACACGGCGGCCGGTGTGCACGGCATCGACCAGGGCTATCTGATGGTGGCCCGCTCGTTCGGTGCGACGCGACTCGAACTGCTCACCACCGTCGTCCTGCCGGCCATCCGCGCGCAGGTGCAGACCGGTCTGCGGGTCGGTCTCGGTATCGCGTGGGTCGTGCTCGTCCCCGCCGAGATGCTCGGCGTGCGGTCCGGTCTCGGCTACCAGATCCTCAACGCCCGCGACCAGCTCGCCTACGACCAGGTCATGGCCGTGATCGTCGTGATCGGTTTCCTCGGGTTCTGGCTCGACTGGGCGGCGCGGCACCTGCTGCGCGAACGGCGGAGGCCGGTGAGCGTCGAGGAAGCCGACCGCCCGCTCTGACCTGCGATCAGGACTCGAGCGACGTCAGTACGAAGACGGGGAGCACCCGGTCGGTGCGCTTCGCGTACAGCGCGTAGTTCGGCCACGTCTGCAGCAGCACCTGCCACAGCCGCGCGCGTTCGTCGCCCTCCGCGATCCGCACCGACACCGCGTGCTCGTGCCCGTCGTACAGCACCTGCGCCTGGTCGGCCGCGCGCAGGTTGATCGCCCAGGACGGGGCTTTCGGGTGTCCCCAGTTCGACCCCACCACGAGCCATCCCCCGTCGTGCGGCACACACAGCAGCGGTGTGGACCGCGGCACCCCGCTCTTGCGGCCCTTCACGGTGAGCACGAGCGAGGGCAGTCCCGCGATCGCGAGCAGGGTGACCTTGCCGCGCGTGGCCCGTTGGATGGTCTTGTCCACCGCGATGATCGGCTGTGAATACCGCGGCAACCACGGCAACGCTCCGATACGGACGGCGACCGGTCGGAGCGGATTCATGCGGTCATCTCCCCCAGGCTGCCAGCAGCGTCCGGGCTGCGGCGACGACGGCCAGCGGCTGATCGATCATCGGATGGTGGCCCGAGGCCGGAAGATCGATCAACAACGCATCAGGACCCAGATTGTCGACCATCCGCCCGTAGAGCGCGTCGTCGATGATGCCGCGTTCGCAGCGGAAGTAGGCGACGGCGCATCCCGGACTCATCGCCTCGAGGCTACGGCGCCCCTCACGTCCCATGCGGAGATTGTCGAATTTCCACGACCAGCCGCCGTCGACCTGCTTCAGCGATCCGCGGGCGATGTGCTCGAGCACGTAGGGTTCGGCGTCGTCCTGCGGCGGCACGAGGCGGAATCGGGCGACGGCGTCCTCCGCCGCGGCGTACACCTTCGGCGGTCCGGCGTTCGCGACGGCCTTCGCGCGCATCTCGAGTTCCTCGGGCGTCATGTCGCGGATCGGCGAATCGATGATCACCACACCGGCGAGTTCGTCGCCGTGGAGATGTGAGGCGGCGAACGAGACGATCCCGCCCATGCTGTGACCGATGAGGACCGGTGGACCGCTGATACCGCCGGCGCGGGCCGCAGCGACGACCTCCGCGGACCACGCTTCCAGGGTGTAGTGCTCGCGGTGGTCGCTGTCGCCGTGACCGCTCAGATCGAGCGCGACGACACGACGTCCAGCGGCAAGCTGCGGGCCGATGTGGTCCCACCACCCCGAATGCGCCATGCCGCCGTGGACCAGCACGATGCCCGGCAGACCGGATTCGCCCCACGCCCGGTAGGCGATGGTCGCACCGGCTGCCTCGACCTTCCCGGTCTCGACGGGTGTGGCCAGGGCGTCGACGAACCACTGAGGAGCAGATCCACTATTGCTCATTATTCGAACTTATGTCAGATGTGACGAGCGCCGACATCCGGGCCATCAGTTCGATCCGTCGCACCTCGAGTTCCGGCTGCGGATGCACCGTCGACGCCAGCGCTTCGCCGTCGAACATGTGCACGAGCGACAGCAGGATAGTGTCGAAGAGATGCGCATCGGCGCGGGTCCGCGCTCCTCCACCCCGGCGCGCAGGAACCGGCCGGTGCCGACGGTATGTCCGTAACCGGGCACGAACTCGCCGTCGCGGAAGACCACCCGGCCGGCGACCGCCGTCGCCGTCACCGCGCGGTCGTTGCGGTTGACCATGCGGCGGATTCCGCCGAACTCCTCGAGCGGCGACTCGTGATAGGCATCGACGTCGGCGTTCAGTCCGGCAGGTCTACGGTTCGGCCATGGACCTCGACACCACCCCGGCACTGCTCGTCGACCGCGACATCCTCGACCGCAACATCGCGCGGATGGCGCAGTCCGCCGCCTCACGAGGCCTGTCGCTGCGACCCCACGCGAAGACGCACAAGTGCTCCGAGATCGGACGACGCCAGCTCGGTGCGGGAGCCCGGGGCCTGACGGTCGCGACCGTCTCCGAAGCCGAAGTCTTCGCCGACGAGGGTTTCGACGACCTGTTCGTCGCGTACCCGCTGTGGGTCGACGCTGCCCGCGGTGCACGGCTGCGCGCGTTGACCGACCGGGTGCGCCTGACGGTCGGGATCGATTCCGCGACCGGAGCCCGGCAATTCGTCGAGCACGCCGGCACCGCGATCGGGGTGCTCGTCGAGATCGACAGCGGGCACCACCGCACCGGCGTGTTGCCCGAACAGGCCGGAACCGTGGCGTCGGCGGCCCGCGAGGCGGGCCTCGACGTGCGCGGCGTCTTCACCTTCCCCGGCCACTCGTACGCACCCGACGCGCCCGACAGCGCAGCACGGGAGGAAGCCGACGCACTGGCGGCAGCAGCGGCGTCGCTACGAGCAGCGGGGATCGAGCCGACCATGATCAGTGGGGGTTCCTCCCCCACGGCACATCTCGACGTGCCCACGGTTGCAACAGAGTTGCGTCCCGGCGTGTACGTCTTCGGTGATGCGCAGCAACTCGAACTCGACGCGGTGAGCGAATCCGACATCGCGCTGACCGCCCTGGCGACCGTCGTTTCCGCTCGCGACGAGGTGATCGTGCTCGATGCCGGTTCCAAGGCGCTCGGCGCCGATCGAGCCGCGTGGGCCACGGGGTACGGACGCATCCTCGGGGAACCGGACGCGCGCATCACCGCACTGTCGGAGCATCACGCGACGGTGCAGTGGCCGGAGGCATCGACCCGCCCACAACTCGGCGACAGGGTGCGGGTGATCCCCAACCACGTGTGCAATGCCGTGAACCTCGCGGACGAGTTGATCACGGTCTCCGGCGACGCGGTAGTCGAGCGATGGAAGGTCGCGGCACGAGGGTGCAACACGTGATCCCGAGACGGTCCCCACACGATCACCTCGAATTCGGCGTGTAGGTCACGAACACGACACCGATCCTCCCCGCACGTCGCTACGCTGCGTTGATGCCGCTGAACCCCGACCTTGCCGGACGCATCTTTCCGCCGACGTCCTATCTCGTCGGCCGGGAGAAGATCCGGGAATTCGCCCGCGCCGTCCGATCGACGCATCCGATCCATCTCGACCCGGAGGCAGCCCGGGCCGCCGGCTTCCCTGATGTCGTGGCTCCTACGACCTTCACCACCGTCGTCCAGAGTCCGTCGGTGACACAGCTTCTGGAGACGCCGGGTACCGGTCTCGAGCTGCACCGGGTGGTGCACGGGTCGGAGAAGGTCGAGCACCGGCGCCCGATCGTGGCCGGCGACGATTTGACCGCGACGCTCACCATCACGGAGGTCACCGAACGCGCCGGCAACCACATCCTGTCCACGATCTGCGAGATCCGGGACGACACGGACGATCTGGTCGCGGTGGTCACTTCGACACTGCTTCACCGAGGAGACGACGCATGACACTCGGCACCGCACTACGATTCGACGAACTCGAGGTCGGTGCGGTCATCGCGAAGACCGAACTGACGGTGACCCGCAGCGATCTGGTCCGCTACGCCGGTGCCTCGGGCGACTTCAACCCGATCCACTACGACGACGTCGTCGCGGCCGGCGAAGGGCTCCCTGGCGTGCTCTGCCAGGGAATGCTCACCGCAGCCCTCGCCCTGCAGATCCTCACGGAACGGCTCGGCGATCCCACCGTGGTCGTCTCCTACGAGACACGGTTCACGCGACCCGTTGTGGTCGACCCGATGTACGGTGCCGTCCTGTCGGTGTCTGCGAAGGTCGGCCACCTCGACGAGGCGGAGCGCACCGCACGGATCGATATCACCGTATCCGTCGACGACCGGCGGGTGCTCGGCAAGACCCAGGTCCGGCTCGCGTTCTCGTCCTGACTCCGAGCGCCGGGAATTCGCCGACGGAACGGACCTCGGTAAGAGAGGATCGACCCATGTCGCGGACACTTCTCGCCGGCTTGGCCGCCGCAGCAACAGCCGTGTACCTCGGGGCATGTGCGTCCCCGTCGAGTCCGTCCGTCGAGGAGGGTCCCGCCGGGGTGAGCCGTACCATCGTCGAGCACTCGGCGTCCGAGACGGCCACTCCGCGCGTCACCGGCATCGTCGCGTCCGGTCTCGACACTCCGTGGGGAGTTGCTTTTCTTCCCGGTGGTTCTGCACTGGTGAACGAGCGCAACACCGGCCGGATCGTCGAGATCACCGACGGCGAGGTCCGCGAGGTCGGTCGCGTCGGAGAGACCCTCGCGCAGGGCGAATCGGGACTGCTGGGAATCGCGGTGTCGCCGACCTTCGACACCGACCGCTTCGTGTACCTGTACGTGACAACCGGCAGCGACAACCGGGTACTCCGAGCCGTTTTCGACGGCACCACGCTCGCCGAACCGGAGGTGATCCTCGACGGTATCCCGGCCGGACGGATCCACGACGGCGGGCGGATGATCTTCGGTCCCGACGGGATGCTGTACGTCGCGACCGGCGAGGCGGGCGAGCGCGAACTCGCCCAGGATCCGGAATCACTCGGCGGCAAGATTCTTCGCATCACCGGCGACGGCGAACCCGCGCCCGACAACCCGGATCCGGCGTCGCCGGTGTACTCGCTCGGTCACCGCAACGTGCAGGGACTCGCATTCGACGGCCGGGGACGGTTGTGGGCGTCGGAGTTCGGGCAGAACGACGTCGACGAGCTGAATCTCGTGACGGCCGGTGCGAACTACGGCTGGCCCGTGACCGAAGGGGCCGGGGGCTCCGGCGAATTCGTCGATCCGGTCCTCACCTGGCCGGTCTCGCAGGCGTCGCCGTCGGGCCTGGCATGGTTCGACGGCAGCCTGTGGATGGCAGGCCTGCGCGGAGAACGCCTCTGGCGCATCGATATCCCGGATACTGATGTGCAGGACACCGCAGTCACCGCGACCGACTTCTTCGTCGGCGAGTACGGACGATTGCGAACCGTCGTCGCCGCGCCGGACGGCTCACTGTGGCTGACGACGTCCAATCGGGACGGTCGCGGCAGCCCGGCCGACGACGACGACGACGACCGCATCCTCCGGATCGAGATCTCCTGACGATCAGGGGACGAGAACGACCACCGTCTCGGCGACCAGCGCCGGGCGCTCTCCACCCTCGATCTCGATGGTGTATCCGACGACGAGGTTCGCACCCTTGGCGGTGCGCTCGAGCGATGTGAACTCGGCGCCGGCACGGATCCGCGAGCCGACGGGGACCGGCGCGGGATAGCGAACCTTGTTGCTGCCGTAGTTGACCTTCATCTTCAGGCCCTCGAGGGAGAAGATCTGGGTGCCGAGCACCGGCAGCAGCGACAGGGTCAGGTAACCGTGGGCGATGGTCTTGCCGTACGGGCCGTCCTTCGCACGCTCGGGGTCGACGTGGATCCACTGGTGATCACCGGTGGCCTCGGCGAACAGGTCGATGCGCTTCTGGTCGATCTCGAGCCAATCGCTGTAGCCGAGGTGCTCGCCGACGGCCTTCTCGACCTCGTCGATTCCGTTGAGAACCCGCATTGTTGCTCCTGTCGATGTGCGGCGACGGTCAGAGACCGGCTCGCCTGAGGGTGACGCGATAGGTGTAGTGCTCGGGCAGAAAGTAACTCACCGACAACTCGGTGGGCACGCCATCGTCGTTCGAGTACAACCGGTCGACGCGCAGCAAGGGATGTCCTACTTCACAATTCAGTTCGGTCGCCACCTGTTCGGTGGCGAGCGCGACCGTGATGGACTGTGCGGCTTCGACGATGGGACTGTCGAGATGGGGTTCGAGCAGGCCGATCATCGTGTTCCGACTCGACGCGCCCGCTTGCAGCTCGGGCGAATCGAGCACGTGTGCCGCGACGTGCTCGGGCAGATGAACGGTGGTGAGGACGAACGGGATTCCGTCGTGCAGACGCTTGAAGACCGCGGTGTACAGCACGTCGGTGTCGAGGCGGAGCCGGCTCGCCGCATCGATGTCGACCCCGCGCCGCAACGGCGAGACGATCTGCATGACCGTGTCGGCCGACAGAGCGAGCAGATCCTCGATCGAGCCGAGCTGGCGCCGATAACGCCGGCCCGACTCGTTCGCGAAGGTGCCGCGGCCGGGAACACGGTAGACGATGCCGTCGGCCACGAGATCCTGGAAGGCGCGACGCACCGTCTGCCGGCTCACGCCGTGTTCCTCGGCGAGTTCGGCCTCGGTGGGCAGCCGCGTGCCGTCGCTGTACCGTCCCGCCTCGACGGCCTCCCGGAGCTGGCGCGCGAGTTGCGCGTAGGCCGGTTCCGTTTCCCGCACCTTGTAGTCCATGACGGACCGATCCTAGCGGCCGGTCGTCACAGTCCGCCGCGTGCTACGAGCTGGCTCGCGATGACGTTGCGCTGGATCTCGTTGGTGCCCTCGCCGACGATCATCAGCGGCGCGTCGCGGAAGTACCGCTCGACGTCGTACTCGGTGGAGTAGCCGTAGCCGCCGTGGATGCGCACCGCGTTCAGGGCGATCTCCATCGCGATCTCCGAGCAGTACAGCTTGGCCATACCGGCTTCCATGTCGCAGCGCTCGCCGCTGTCGTATTTCTCCGCCGCGTAGCGCGCCAGCTGCCGGGCCGCGGTGAGCTTGGTGGCCATCTCCGCCAGGTAGTTGCCGATGGACTGGTGCTTCCAGATCGGCTGACCGAAGCTCTCGCGCTGCTGCGCGTAGGCGAGGGAATCCTCGAGTGCAGCGGTCGCGACACCGAGGGCGCGGGAGGCGACCTGCAGACGGCCGGTCTCGAGGCCCTTCATCATGTGGGCGAAGCCCTTGCCGGGCTCGCCGCCGAGGATCGCGTCGACGGAGATGCGGTAGTTGTCGAAGCTCAGCTCGCACGACTCGACGCCCTTGTAACCCAGCTTGGGCAGGTCGCGTGAGACGGTCAGGCCCGGGCCGTGCTCGACGAGCACGACGGAGATGCCCTTGTGGCGCGGCTGCGCGGTGGGGTCGGTCTTGCACAGCAGCGCGATCAGCCCCGAGCGACGCGCGTTGGTGATCCACGTCTTGGCACCGTTGATGACCAGCTCGTCGCCGTCACGCTTGGCGGTCGTGGTCATCGCTTGCAGGTCGGAGCCGCCGCCGGGCTCGGTCAGCGCCATCGTCGCCCGGATCTCACCGGTGGCGAGCTTGGGCAGATACTTGCTCTTCTGCTCCTCGGTGCCGAACAGGGTCAGCAGCTTGGCGACGACGGTGTGCCCGCCCATCGCACCCGACAGCGACATCCATCCGCGGGCGAGTTCCTCGGTGACCTGGACGTAGCAGGGCATCGACACCGGCGAGCCGCCGTACTCCTCGGGCACGGCGAGCCCGTAGATGCCGATCTGCTTCATCTGCTCGATCCACTTCTCGGGGTACTCGTTGGCGTGCTCGACCTCCTGCACCGACGGCTTGACCTCCCGATCGATGAAGTCGCGGACGGTCTCGACCAGAAAAGTCTCTTCGTCGTTCAGGTAGGTCACGGGGCATCCTTCGTTGGGGACGGGCCACACGGACCCGGGAACTTTGTACGGCCATTTTGTGGACCGAGTTCGGACGTTGTCAACGCAAAGACCGTCATTCGAAGGCGTGATTGCAGAGTTTTCGACGATACGAACGACTGCACCTTCCTATGAGCACACCTCTCCGTGGGGTGGCATACCGCCAACAATGGCCGTACATTTAGCGCCATCATTGCCGACCGAACTCCCCGAGGTCCCCGTGTCTTCCGAGCAACACCTCCGCCGGCGCGCCGTTCTCGTCGCCCCCGGATCCGACGAACGCAAAGCCGGTAAGGCCCTCGCCTCCGCCGCCGACGAGGTCGTCCTCGACCTCGAGGACGCCGTCACCGCCGCCCAGAAGGACGCCGCCCGCGAACTCGTGGCTCCCCTGGTCCGCGAACACGGCGCCGCACGCACCGTCTCCGTGCGCATCAACGGACGCGGCACCCCCTGGTTCGAGTACGACCTGCGCACGTGCGCCGCACTCGGCGACGCCCTCGCCTCGATCGTGATCCCCAAGGTCGAGAGCGCCGACGACCTCGTCGAGGCCGACCGCATCCTCGGCGATTCGACCGTCCCGGTGCAGGCCCTCATCGAGACCCCTGCCGGCGTGCAGCGCATCGACGAGATCGTCGCCGGGCCCCGGGTTGCCGGCGTGATCATCGGCTACGCCGACCTCGGCGCCTCCCTGGGCCGCGCCCGCACCGCCGCGCCCGAGCACTGGCTATACGTGCAGGACCGCGTGCTGCACGCCGCCCGCGCTGCGGGTGTCCAGGCGATCGACGGCCCGTTCCTCGGCACCGCCGACGACGACGCCTTCCGTCACTCGGCGCAGTGGGTGTCCGATCTCGGATTCGACGGAAAGTGGGTCATCCACCCTGCGCAGATCACCTCTGCGGCAGCGGCCTTCACCCCCACCGGCGATCAGGTCGACGCCGCCCGCAAGGTTCTCGACGCGCTCGAGGAAGCCGAGAACCGCGGCGCCGGAGCCGCCCAGCTCGACGGGCAGATGCTCGACGAGGCCGTCGCCGTCGCCGCCCGCCGCACCCTGTCGAAGATCGGAGCCTGAAAGCCATGACCACCTCGTACGTCGGCGGACCCTATTTCGACGAACTGACCGTCGGCCAGGTCTTCGACACCGCCCCCGCCGTGACGCTCACCGACGGCCTCGCCGCCGCGCACCAGAGCATTCTCGGTGACCGCCTGCGTCTTCCGCTCGACAAGCACCTCTCGGCCGCCGTCGCGGGTGGGCCGGTCGCGCACGCCGGTTTCGTCACCGACATCGCGATCGGGCAGTCCACGCTCGTCACGCACCACGTCAAGGCCAACCTCTTCTACCGCGGCCTGCGTTTCCGCCGCTTCCCGCACATCGGCGACACCCTCTACACCACCACCGAAGTCGTTGGACTGAAGGAGAATTCGGCGAAGCCCGGACGCAGGCCCACCGGTCTCGCGGCGTTGCGCATGAACACGGTCGATCAGGACGGCAACACCGTCCTCGATTTCTACCGCTGCGCGATGCTGCCGCTGAGCGAGAACCCCGACCCCGACCGCGTCGTGCACTCCGACGACCTCTCGGCCATCGGACCGCAGGACGAACCGCAGTGGTCCGCGCCCGCCGACTGGGATCTGGATGTCTACCGGTCGAAGGTGCCGGGCGAGCACTTCGACAAGTCCCTCGCCGGTGCCGTGCTGCAGTCCAGCGGCGATGTCGTCTCGAGCGCACCGGAACTCGCGCGCCTGAGCCTCAACATCGCGGCGACGCACCACGACGAGCGGGTCGGCGCGTCGGGTCGTCTCGTGTACGGCGGCCACACCATCGGCCTGGCCTTCTCGCAGGCGACGCGCGCGCTGCCGAATCTCGTGACGGTGCTGGGTTGGAAGGCGTGCGACCACACCGGTCCGGTGCAGGAGGGCGACACCCTCACCAGCGACCTGCACATCGAATCCGCCGAGCCCCTCGCCGAGGGCGGTGGCGTGCTGAACCTGCGGTCGGTCGTCTACGCGCACCGCGGCGGTGCCGCGAATGGCAACCGCGGCGGTGCCGCGAATGGCAACCGCGGCGGTGCCGAGCCGGCGCCCGTGCTGGATTGGCGGTTCACCGCACTCATGGCCTGACAGCCCCTGCCGAAACCGACGTTGTGCGCGAAATCGTTTGGGAAATCGCGAACAATGTCGGTTTCGTCGTTATGCATCGACTCGTTTGACGAGGCGCTCGTAGCGCTGCCGGGCCGCCTGGGTGCTTCCCAGACCGAGGCCGAAAGCGATCTCCTGCCAGGTCATCCCGCGCTCCCGCGCGATGCGGAGGATCAGCGCCTCGAGTTGGTCCATCTCGGCGCGCGCCTTCGGGACGAGGCCGAGCGCGGCGATGACGTCGGCGTCGTCGACCTCGGGTTCGTCGGGGCCGGGACTGTGCACGCCGCCCGCCAGTGCCGCGACGAGACGGATGGCGCCGAGCGAGTCGAGCATCTCGGGGTGCGACTGCCTGGCCCGTTGATCGGGAGTGCTGCCGTGCCGTTCGGCGATCCGGAACAGCCCCGCGTACTCACGGTGGGCGCGTTCGCGACTCGGATCGGGTGGGGTGAAACCTTCCTCGGACATGATCCCAGGATGACGCGTGAACAAGTTGTTGTCAACAAATTGTTCACAGATTCCCGATCCGCAACGACTTCGACCATCCGCCACAGCAATTGCGGCGGCGAATAGCCAGGACGGTAGCGAATACGGGCATCAGGGCACGGTCCACGTGTTGTCGCCCCGCAGCAACTGCTGCAGGTCGGCGGTGCCGGACTCCCGCGCGGTCCGCACCCGAGCGCGCTCCGCGTCGTCGTAGGTCGTCCGCCCGACCTGCCGCACGATCCCCGTGACGACGTAACGGAGGTCCTGGTCCGACAGCCGCGACAGCGCGTACGCGTATTCGGGGTCGTCGGTGTGCGCGTCGTGCACGACGATGTCGGCGGCGTCCACCTCGGAGCGCTGCACCACACGCAGACCGAAACCCTTTCGGACGACGCATAGCTCGTCGTCGACGCCGAAGATGATCGGTTCGCCGTGCCGCAGCGGGATCAGGTGCGACGGCGCTTCGTCCTTGCGCAACACGTCGAACGAGCCGTCGTTGAAGATCGGGCAGTCCTGCAGGATCTCGACGAAGGCCGCACCGCGATGGTGTGCCGCCGCGCGCAGGACCTCCGTCAGTCCGGCGCGATCGGAGTCGAGAGCACGTGCGACGAAGGACGCCTCGGCGCCGAGCGCGAGCGACAGGGTGTTGAACGGCGCGTCGACCGATCCACCGGGTGAGGACTTGGTGACCTTGCCGACCTCCGAGGTCGGCGAGTACTGCCCCTTGGTCAGGCCGTAGATCCGGTTGTTGAACAACAGGATCCGCATGTTCACGTTGCGACGCAGGGCGTGGACGAGATGGTTGCCGCCGATCGACAGGGCGTCGCCGTCGCCGGTCACGACCCACACCGACAGATCCGGACGCGTCACCGCCAGACCGGTCGCGAGTGTCGGGGCGCGTCCGTGGATCGAGTGCACACCGTAGGTGTCGAGATAGTAGGGGAAGCGCGACGAGCATCCGATACCGGAGACGAACACGATATTCTCACGCCGGACACCCAATTCGGGCAGCAGGCTGCGGACCGTCGCGAGGATGACGTAGTCGCCGCAACCCGGACACCACCGCACTTCCTGGTCGGACGTGAAGTCCTTCGCCTTCTGCGGGTCGTCCGTCCGGGGCACACCGTCGAGTGCGTCGGTGTGCGGGCGGAGTCCGAGATCGTGGCCGAGGAGTCCGGTCATGCTCGTGCCCTCTCTGCTGTCGGGTCGAGTTTCGTCGACGAGGCGACCGCGGCCGGCGTCCGGGATCGTTCGGTGTCGGCGAGTGTTCCGGCGAACTCGGCTTCGATGGCGTCGTGGAGTTCGTCGGCGCGGAACGCCATGCCGGATACCTTCGTCACCGGCTGGATGTCGGCATCGAACCGCGACCGCAGCAGGAAGGACAGCTGACCGAGGTTCATCTCCGGGACCAGCACGCGCCGGTAGCGGCCGAGCACGTCGCCGAGATTCTTCGGCATCGGCGCCAGGTGCCGGAGGTGCGCGCGGGCGACGACATGCCCCGCTCGCCGGGCGCGACGCACGGCCTCCCCGATCGGCCCGTACGACGAACCCCAGCCGAGCACGAGCACCTCGGCGTCGCCGGTGGGGTCGTCGACGTCGAGATCCGGGACGTCGATGCCGGCCACCCGCGCGACCCGCAGTCGGGTCATCAGCTCGTGGTTGGTGTGGTGGTACGAGATGTCGCCGGTGCCGTCGGCCTTCTCGAGTCCGCCGATCCGATGCTCGCGACCTGCGGTGCCGGGTATCGCCCAGTCGCGCGCGAGGGTGTCGGCGTGGCGGGCGTAGGGCAGGTAGCCGGGATCGTCGTCACCCGGCGACGCGGCGAAGCGCGGATCGATGCGGGGCAGGTCGTCGATGTCGGGGATCCGCCACGGTTCGGATCCGTTGGCGATCGCACCGTCGGACAACAGCATGACCGGGGTGCGGTAGGTGATGGCGATGCGCGCGGCTTCGAGTGCGGCGTCGAAGCAGTCGGCGGGTGACTGCGGAGCGACGATCGCGACGGGCGATTCGCCGTTGCGGCCGAACATCGCCTGCATCAGGTCGGCCTGTTCGGTCTTCGTCGGAAGACCCGTGGACGGTCCACCACGCTGGACGTCGACGACGATCAGCGGCAGTTCGGTCATCACCGCCAGACCGATGGCCTCGGATTGCAGGGCGATCCCCGGGCCCGACGTGCTGGTGACGCCGAGCGCGCCGCCGTAGGACGCGCCGATCGCAGCGCCGATACCCGCGATCTCGTCCTCGGCCTGGAAGGTGTGCACGCCGAACCGTTCGAGCCTGCTCAGTTCGTGGAGGATGTCGGAGGCCGGGGTGATCGGGTAGGTACCGAGGAAGACGTCCATCCCCGCCGCGCGACCCGCCGCGACGAGACCGTAGGCGAGGGCGGTGTTGCCGGTGATCTGCCGATACGTGCCGGGTGGCAGCGACGCGCGGGCCACCTCGTAGGTCGTGGCGAACGTCTCGGTGGTCTCCCCGTAGTTCCAGCCGGCGCGCAGGGCGAGGACGTTCGCGTGCGCGATGTCGGGCTTCGACGCGAACTTGCGCTCGAGGAACGTCTCGACCGGCGCGATCGGCCGCCCGTACATCCACGACAGGAGACCGAGCGCGAACATGTTCTTCGAGCGCTGCGCATCCTTCTTGCCGACGCCGGCGGGTTCGACGGCTCCAGCGGTGAGCGTGCTCATCGGCAGGGCGTGGACGGTCAGGTGCTCCACCGCGTCGGTGCCGAGCGGATCGGCGTCGTAGCCCGCCTTGCTCAGGTTCCGTTTGGTGAGCTCGTCGCTGTTCACGATGACGGTGCCGCCTCGGGGCAGGTCGCCGACGTTGGCCTTGAAGGCCGCCGGGTTCATCGCGACCAGCACGTCGGGCCGGTCGCCGGCGGTGAGGATGTCGTGGTCGGCGATCTGGATCTGGAAGCTCGAGACCCCGGGAAGAGTGCCCTGAGGTGCGCGGATCTCGGCGGGGAAGTTGGGTTGTGTGGCAAGGTCGTTGCCGAAGGCCGCCGCCTCGGCGGTGAACCTGTCACCGGCGAGTTGCATGCCGTCGCCGGAGTCGCCGGCGATGCGGATGACGACCTGTTCGAGTTTCGCGCTCGACGCCATGCGCTCCATCGTGGCCCTCACGCGCGCATGTGCAACCGTTTCTCCCGAAAATTCTGCTCATCCGCTACAAGATCGGCTTTCCGCTACAGCAATTGCCGGCAATCACCGCAGCGGAAAGCCAACTTTGTAGCGAACGCGTCAGGAGCGGACGGTGTCGCCGATGAAGCTCAACGCCTGGGGCCACGACACGGCGTAGGCGTCGGCGTTGACGGGATTGCCGTGCCGGTCGCGGGAGGAGAAACCGTGTTCGGCGCCCGGGTAGACGTGGGTGATGGTCGCGCCGGTCTCGCGCTGTTGCAGCGTCGCCTGCAGGTTCGCGAAGGTCTCGGCGCTCATGATCGTGTCGGCGCCGGCGTGCAGCACCATGACGGGTGCAGCGACGCGACCTGCCTGTTCGACGGCGTCGATCGTGTGGTTCGGGGCGGGCGGCACCGCGATCGACGGGTGGTAGGCCACGACATTCGCGACCCGCGTGTCGCGGGCGCCGAGGATCAGGGCGAGGCGTCCGCCGAGGCACCATCCGATCACGCCGACCTTCTCCAGGCGCAGCTCACCGAAAGCATGGTCGAGCAGGGTCGCCATCTCCGCGACGCACTTCTCGTCGTCGAGGCCCCGCATCAACTCCACGAGTTCCTCGCGCGAGGTGTCGTCGGCGCTCGGTCCGTGCCAGGGATCCCAGACGAGCGCGGTCACACCGGTTCCGGCGATGTCGTGCGCGTACTCGCGGACCTGGGCGTCGATGCCGGTGATCATGGGCAGCAGCAGCATTCCTCCGGTGGCACCGCCGAGCGGCCTGGCCAGATAGGCGCGCAGACCTCCGATGTGAACGAATTCTGCCTCGATGTCGGTCATCGACCGTCCTTCCACTTTGCGTCGTTTGTTCGTCATGATCTTCGTACGAAGTCGTTCAGCGGGCAGCACATCCACCCGTCACTGCAGCTCAGGGGCCGTCCGTCCCACCCACCAAAAAAGAACATCATTTCCGATCTGCGGTATCGTTCCTCTCGCGCACCGACGTACGGTTGGAGCACGGCAGACGGCTCGCTCGAAAGGGATACAGGCAGATGGCTCGCACCGTATTGGTCAGTGGTGGCACCGGCGGCCTCGGCAGCGCCGTGACGAAACATCTCCTCGACACCGGATGGCGGGTCGTGGTGCCGTGGCTGGTCCGTGACGAGCTCGAGCGCGTGGGCATGCATCCGAACCTCCAACTCGTCCAGGCCGACGTCTCCGACGAGCAGCAGCTCGAGGACGCCCTGAACCTGGCGTGCGACGATCCCGACGCTCCCCTGTTCGGCGTCGTCAACCTCGTCGGCGGCTTCGCCTCGGGACCGCGGGTGCACGAAACCCCGATCGAGGTCCTCGACTCCCAGCTCGATCTCAACCTGCGCACCGCCTATTCCGTCAGCCAGGCGGCGCTGCCCCACCTGATCCGCCGCGGCGGTGGATCGATCGTCTGCATCTCCACCGCCGCGACGCTCAACCCCTTCCCGGGCGGCGCCCCCTACATCGCTTCCAAGGCTGCGGTGTCGGCGCTGGTCGAGACGATGGCGCTCGAGTACCGCGACGACCACATCCGCGTCAACGCGCTGCTGCCCGTCGTCATCGACACCCCGGCCAACCGCGCCGCGATGCCCGACGCCGACACGAGCCGCTGGTCGAAGCCGGCCGACATCGCGAAGGTCATCGAGTTCCTGATCTCCGATGCGGGCGCCTCCGTCACCGGTGGTCTGATCCCCGTCACCAATGTCGACTGACAGCCTCAGACCGACTGGAGGCGACCGAGTTTCATCGCACGTTCGAAGGCTCGCCGTTCGGCGTAGTTCATGCCGCCCCACACGCCGTGCGTCTCTCCGGTGCGCACGGCGTGCGCTCGGCACGCGTCGATCACCGGACAGGAGCGACAGACCTCCTTCGCCTGCCGCTCGGCCCGGAGCACCGCACCACGGCCGTCCTCGGGCTGAGGGAAGAACATCGACGTGTCCACCCCGCGGCACCGCGCCGCGACCACCCAGTCACGGTCGCCGGATCCGTACATCGCCGCCTCCTTGCCCATCGGGTCATCGCGGACCCGCACTCGTCGAACGAGTGTTTGTACGGCCATTTTTCGGTACCCGGCGGGGATCGTCAATCCTTGAGCAGCGCGGATCCATCAGAATCGACGATGGCAGTCGCTTCGGATACCTATAAGCACCGGAAGCTATGGCCGCACATTTGGCGAACGGGCGAGGCCGGGCGGACCAGCGGGGCGGATCAGCCGACGATGCCGGCCTTCTTCAGGCCCGCGATCTGCTCGTCGGTGAGCCCGAGAGCGGCGAGCACCGTGTCGGTGTGCTGACCGAGCCCCGGCACCGCGCCCATCGGCAGTTCGACGTCGCGGAAGTTCATCGGCGGCAGGATGCCACGCACCGTCCCCGCCTCGGTCTGCACCTCACGCCAGCGATCGCGCGTCGAGAGCTGGGGGTGCTCGATGAGCCCGCGCAGATCCCGCAGCTGCGCGGCCGGCACACCGGCGTCGGCGAGCTTGCCGTCGAGCTCCGCACTGGTGAATTGCTTGGTGGCCTGCCCGACCAGCGCATCGACGTCCTCGCGGCGACGCACCCGCTCGAGATTGGTGGCGTAGCGCGGATCATCGCCCAGTTCGGGCATGCCGAGCACATCGGTGAGCGTGCGCCAGCCCCGATCGTTCTGCACGCCGATGAGGATCTCGCCGTCCGAGGTGGGGTATTTGTCGTACGGCGCGATCGACGTGTGCGACAGACCCATCCGCGGCACCTGCCGCCCCTGATACATCTGCAGGTACATCGGATAACCGAGCCATTCGGCGGTCGCGTCGAACATCGACACGTCGATCGTCGCGCCGACGCCCGTGCGGTGCCGGCGCAACAGCGCCGCCTGGATGGAGGTGAGCGCATACATGCCCGCGGCGATGTCCGAGGTGGGGATGCCCGTCTTCACCGCAGTCTCGGGCGTGCCGGTGATCGAGCACAGGCCGGTCTCGGACTGCACGAGCATGTCGTAGGCCTTGCGGTCGCGCATCGGTCCGTCGGTGCCGTAACCGGACATGTTGACCACCACCAGTTCCGGGTGGTCGGCACGCAGGTCGTCGGCACCGAGTCCGAGACGCTCCACCGCGCCGGGAGCGAGATTCTGCAAGAAGACGTCCGCACCGCGGATCAGCGCCTTCACCGCATCGATGCCCTCGGGAGCCTTGAGATCCACCGCGAACGATTCCTTGCCGCGGTTGAGCCAGACGAAGTGTGCGGCCAGGCCGTGCACGGCACCGTCGTAGGCGCGCGCGAAGTCGCCGTCGCCGACGCGTTCGACCTTGACGACACGGGCTCCGAGGTCTGCGAGACGGCGCGTCGCGAGGGGCGCGGCGACCGCCTGTTCGAGGCTCACCACAGTGATGCCCTCCAGCGGCAGGCCGGCAGAAACCTCCACCTCGGTCCGATCGGTTCGGTCGCTCGTCACCTGATGTCCTTTCGCGTTCGCGGTTCCCCCATCCGGCGTCGCTGCATGTCTACCAGGACGAACACGGACTCCCCAGTAATACCTCTGCGGTATCGATTCGGGTCCTATTGGGTATTGGACTGGAAAGCCGAGCCCTGCCGCTCTCTGTTGAGACGCAGACCACATTCCACCCGCCTCGTCCGGGGCGTAGCAGACGGAGGGCGCATGAGTTCGTCCACACCCACCGATCAGGAGATCGCGAGGAAGGCCCGCAAGGCCGGTATCGCCTCCTTCATCGGCACCACCATCGAGTGGTACGACTTCTACATCTACGGCACGGCCGCCGCGCTGGTGTTCGGCCAGGTCTTCTTCTCGGACGAACTCTCGAGCGGTGTCGCGACCCTCCTCGCGTTCGTCACCCTCTGGGCCGGCTTCCTCGCCCGCCCACTCGGTGGCGTCATCTTCGGCCATCTCGGAGACCGCCTCGGACGCAAGAACACCCTCGTCATCACGCTCGTCATGATGGGCATCGCGACGGTGGGCATCGGTTTGCTCCCCACCTACGCGCAGATCGGAATGTGGGCGCCGGTCCTGCTGGTCTTCCTGCGCATCGTGCAGGGCGTCGCGGTCGGCGGCGAATGGGGCGGCGCCGTCCTCATCGCCAGCGAGAACGCCCCGAAGGGCAAGGGAATCCTGTATTCGGCGTTCGCGCAGCAGGGTTCGCCCGCCGGCAACCTGCTGTCGACGATGGCCTTCTTCTTCCTCGCAGCGCTGCCCACCCCGCAGTTCATGATGTGGGGCTGGCGTATCCCGTTCCTGCTGTCGGGCGTGCTGGTCGTCATAGGCATGGTGATCCGCCTCGAGCTCGAGGAATCGGACGCGATGAAAGCCGTTCTGGCACGCAAGAAGACCGTCAAGCTCCCGATCAAGGAAGTGCTGCGCAAGCACTGGGTCCTGGTCCTGCTCGGCGCCGGTGCACTGCCCCTCGCCCAGGTGACCTATTTCAAGAACACCTTCGCGCTGTCGTGGGCGACGAGCGAACTCGGTTACGAGCGCGGCACCTTCCTCGCGATCATCGCCATCGCCCTCGTCGTGCAGTTCATCGTGCAGCCGTTCGGTGCCGTGCTGGTGTCGAAAATCGACATGCGCAGGGCCATGCTCCTGATGATCGTCCCGGAGCTGTTCCTCATGCCGGCGATGTTCTTCGCGATCCGCACCGAGACCTTCGCGGTCGCCGTGATGGGTATGTGCCTCGCGACGATTCCGCACTCGATGTTCTACGGCGCGATCGCCGGCATCCTGGCCCGCGCCTTCCCGGCAAACATTCGGTACTCGGGCCTGTCGCTCGCCTACCAGCTGTGCTCGCTGATCGTCGGTGGTGGCACCCCGGTTCTCGCCCAGTACCTGCTCAACTCGTCCGGTGACGTCACCGGCGTGGCCATCGCGGCGGCCTGCTACGCAGCGGTTTCCCTCGTGTGCACCCTGGCACTGCTCGAGCGCACCGGATACGATCCGAAGGCACCCTCGGTCGCCGAGAAGTCCGACGCCGACGAACTCGCCCTCGAGCAGTCGGAGGCGGCCGAGCACGACCGCCGTACTCCGGGAACCGACGACACCCCACGAGATCGCGTCCATGCCTAGGACGGATCGCTCGCACTCGGGGCCGGCCGGCGCAGTCGCCGGCCGGCCCCGGTCAATCCGGAGTCGGCAGCGCTTCCTCGGAGAGGCGGAGAACCTCCCGCAGCGCGGCACTGTCGTCGTCCTCCCGCCACACGAGCCGCACGTCGAGCGGCTCGGGATGATCTGCGAGAGGAACGAACACGACCTCGGGGTTGATGACGTTCGCTGCGACCGACGAAACCGTCATCGAACATCCCACCCCGGCCGAGACCAGGGCGATCAGCGACAGCGAATCCGGGGCGCTCTGAACGATTCTGGGCGTGAATCCGACGTCGTGGGCGATACGGAGCAACAGCTCGCGCAGCATCGATCCGGGTTCGGCGGGCAGCATCACCCACGCCTCGTGCGCGAGGTCCTCGAGCCGGACCTGCTCACGGTCGGCGAGCGGGTGCTCCTTGGGCAGCGCCACGACGAGGTTCTCTCGGGCCACGACGCGCGACGCGATCCCCGGTGGGAAGAACAACAGGCGCACGATGCCGATGTCGAGCTTGCCCGCGGCCAGCTTGTTGAGCGCCTCGCTCGCGTACGCCGAACTGTCGAGCACGAATTCGATACCGGGATGAGTGCGCCGCACGAGCTTCGCCCACCGGCCCACGAGATAGTGCGAGGACGAACCGGCGAAACCGATACGGACCCTGCCGGTCTGGCCCGACCCCGCGGCGGTCACCGCCATCTCGGCCAGCCGGCAGGCGTCGAGGATGTTCCGGGCCGGCTCCACGAGCGCGCGACCGCTCTCCGTCAACCGCACGCTGCGGGTGTTGCGTTCGAAGAGTTCGGCTCCGAGTTCTTTCTCGAGCCTGCGGATCGTGCGGCTGAGCGGCGGCTGGGCCATGTGCAGCCGCTGCGCCGCGCGACCGAAATGCAGTTCCTCCGCCACCGCCAGGAACGCCTTCACCTGCTGGATCTCCACCCGTCGATTATTGCGCCTGCGGGCGCCTGATATCCGACACCGAATTACCGACCACACGGAGGACGACCGGTATGCCGGACAAACTCATGACCCTGCGCGAGGCGATCGCCACCTATGTCGAGGACGGCATGACCGTTGCCCTCGAGGGTTTCTCGCACCTCATCCCGTTCGCGGCGGCGCACGAGATCATCCGGCAGGGCAGGCGCGACCTGACGTTGTGCCGCATGACCCCCGACATCATCTCCGATCAGCTCATCGCCGCCGACTGCGTGTCGAAGCTCGTCGCCTCGTTTTTCGCCAGCGGCTCGGCCGGGTCGCTGTACGAGATCCGCCGGCGCATCGAGAGCCACGACCCCGTCGCACTCGAGGTCGAGGAGTACAGCCACTACGGCATGGTCTGCCGCTACCAGGCCGGCGCGGCCGGGCTGCCCTTCTTCCCGCTGCGCTCGTATGCCGGCAGCGACCTGCCGAAGATCAACCCGAACAT
Organism: Rhodococcus sp. 2G; assembly: GCF_001886355.1. NCBI lineage: Bacteria > Bacillati > Actinomycetota > Actinomycetes > Mycobacteriales > Nocardiaceae > Rhodococcus > Rhodococcus sp. 2G. The sequence continues at coordinate 3,706,794 of NZ_CP018063.1, forward strand.
CCGGCTCGTCGAGGATCCCTTCAGCGGCGGCAGCGTCTACGTCGTGCCTCCGCTGAACCCGGACGTGACGATCATCCACGCGCAGCGCGCCGACCGCTCCGGCAATGTCCAGATCTGGGGCATCGCCGGTGTGCAGCAGGAAGCGGTCTACGCTGCGAAGAAGGCCATCGTGGTGGTCGAAGAGATCGTCGACGACGACGTGATCCGCTCCGATCCCAGCCGCACCCTCGTCCCCTCGCACGCGGTGGACGCGGTGGTCCTGAGCCCGCGCGGAGCGCACCCCTCCTACGCGCAGGGCTACTACGACCGCGACTGCGCGTTCTACCGCCGATGGACCGCGATCAGCAAGGACCCCCAGCAACTGCGCACCTGGTTGAAGGAATGGGTCCTCACCACCGCCGATCACGCCGAATACCTCGAGAAACTGGGCGAAGAGTACTGGGCCGACCTCGAGGTCGCGCCGCGCCCCTCCGGGACCGTCGACTACGGGAGCCGAAAGTGACCACCGCCGAAACCTTCTCCACCACCGAACTGATCGTCTCCGTCGCCGCGCGGGCCCTGGCCGGCAAGGCCCGGGTCTTCGCCGGGGTGGGTCTGCCCACCCTCGCCGTCGACCTCGCCGCCCGCACGTCGAACCCCGACGTCGAGCTGATCTACGAATCCGGGGTCTGTGGTGCGCACCCCGAGGCGATGGCCGAGGGCATCGCCGACTCCGTCGTGGTCTCCGGCGCCGAATCCGTGGTGTCCATGGCGTCGCTGTTCGGGTACGTGCTCCAAGGCGGCAACGTCGACGTCGGGTTCCTCGGGGCGGCGCAGATCGACCGCGACGGCAGCCTCAACACCAGCATCATCGGCGACTGGGACAAGCCCACCGTGCGCCTGGCCGGCGGCGGCGGAGCCGTCGAGATCATGCCCAACGCCGGCGAGGTGTTCGTGATCATGCGACGCCACGATCCGAGTGCCTTCCCCGCCGAACTGGACTTCTGCACGACCCCGAGCCCGGTGCGCGCCCGTGAGGCGGGCGTCGGCATCATGCCCCGCGGCCGCGGGGTGACGAAGGTGTTCACCAGTCTGGGCGTGCTGTCGCGGCAAGATTCCTTCGACGAACTCGAACTGACCAGCATCCACCGCGGTGTCACCGTCGACCAGGTCCGCGCCGCCACCGGCTGGGATCTGAAGGTCTCCGACGAGCTGACGCTGACCGAGGATCCCACCGCCGAGGAGATCGACCTGCTGCGCAACGAGATCGACAAGGTCCGCCTGTATCTGCGGTGATCCCGTCGACGTGACCGACGTGGCGGCTGGCAGGATGTCCGCAACGGACGACGCCCCGGATCCTGCGAGCCTGCGCGCGTCCGGCGTGATGCTCGGCGGACGGACCGCCGCGTGATGCGGGAAGGCGGCACGTCATGCACGCGAGCACGATCCACGACCTCGTGGACGACACGGTCGTCGCGGCTGTGATGCCGTTGACCGACCTCGCGCACAGGCCGGTGGCCGGACGCGATGCCGTCGCACTGGTCGACGAGCACGAGGTGTTCGCCGATCCCCCGACGGTCCTGCACCGGATCGCCGCTGTGCGCGAGCGCGGATTCGCCGTGGCGGTACGCATCGCGGAATCGGCGTCCCGCGCCACGGTCGTCCTGGCTCTGGTCGAGCCGGAGGTGGTCGTCGTACCGGCCGAGGCGCTCGTCGCATCCGACCTGCGGGCCGCCACTACCCTGCTGTCGTTGCGGGCCCACTGCGAGCGCACGAACTCCGTCGCTCTCGCCGAGGGCGTCGACTCCGACCTTCATCGCGAGGCGGCCCTCGCCCACGGTATCGATTTCGGTTGCGGTACAGCACTACACGTTGCGGAGGGTGAAGCCGGCCCTTCGTCGCCGCGCGGAGGGTTGTTCCGTGAACCCACCTGGAGTGCGCCGCTCGACGACGCGACCGCCGCGCCCTTCCGCATCCTGTCTGCCGGTCGGGAACGCGTGCGGAGCGGCAAGGGTCTGCTCGTGTCCATGAGCGCCGACCTCGAGGCGCGAGCCGGGGAGGCCGGACCCGACACGATCGCCCTCGGCACCTTCCAGCACCACGACCACTTCACCGGGGCCGCACGCAGACGATGGCTGTCGATGGCCGACACCCTCGCGCACGTCGCGGTCTTCGCGGTCGGGTTCGGCACGAGCACCTCGGGCCCGGACCTCGTCCCGATCGAGCCGCACGATCCCCTCGTCGACGAGTGGAACGTCATCCTCCTGGGAGAGTCGTTCGCGTGCGCGCTCTCTGCCCTCGACCTGCACCGTCGAACGGCCGGCGGCGAGCGGGAGTTCGAGTACGTCGTCTCCTACGACCGGGAGGCCGTCGCCCGCGCGGCGCGCGCGACCCTGTCCCGTCCCCGACCGGTCCCCTTGGAGGTCCCACCCTCGTCCTGAGCCGCTCTCCCTCGGGTCACCCCTCGAAACGCGCCAGGATGCTGTGGGCGCACCGGATCACGGTGCCGCGGTCGTAGGACAGCACGTAGCGGAACTCGCGGTCGAGATCCGCTGCGTCGGTGTGCATGTCGAGCGCGGCGAGTACGCACGCGAAGTGCGGACCGAGGACGACGACGTTCCATTCGTCGACGATCGGATCGTTCGGGTCCAACGGCGCGTGGTGTACCGCGGAGTCGACGTAGGGATCGATTCCGACGCCGTAGACCCCGGTGTAGGCGACCTGCTCGGCGAGCTGCGCCCATCGAACCCGGGAGGTCGGGGTGAAGTGCTCGGCGCGCTGGAAGGTGCCGAGCACGATCGTCTCCGGTCCGGCTCCCACCGCGTTGGTCTCGAGCAGCTTGCTCATCGACACCAGAAGTCGCTTGAAACTACTTGTGCGTCTGCGTCCTTCGGACGCCAGAGCGAAGGGAGTGAGTTCGGGGCCGCCGGGAACGGCCCGTCGCGGACGCAGCGATATCGGTTCGACATCCGAATCCGCTTGCGCGGCATCCCCGGTCGATCCGACTGTCGGATACAGCGCGCCCATTCCGTATTCGGCGGCCAATCCCAGAGCGCGGCGGCGATGCAGTTCCGAATCGACGCCCTGCGCGATGACGACCGCGCTGCTGGATTCGATGTACGCGGCGACGGCGTGGGCAATCCTCGCCGTCGAGGCGTCGGCCGCACGCGCGATCAGGGCCGGCGACGTGATGATCACATCCGGTTCGACGAGCGGCAGCAGCGCGAGGGCCTGAGCACGCGCTCCCACACCGTCCACCGCGACGAGCATGCCGGCGGTGCGCGCCGCCGCAATGGTGCGCAGCGTCCTGGCAGGGGCGGCGATCAGCGCCTGCTCGGTGATGAGAGCGACCGTGGTCGGGCCCCCTCGATCCCCGAGCGCGCCGAGTTCGTCGAGCGAATCGAGATCGACGGTCACCAGATGCGGAACCGCCGACTCGGCTTGCCGTCCGGCCCTGCGCCACTTGATCCGGTCCAGTTCCGACTTCTGATGCATCGCCCGGGCGGCCTCGCTCAGAGCGGTCGCATCGTGCAACGATGATCCTTCCGGACCACGCAGTTGCAGTTCGACGGCGGACAGCGCACCGCTGCCGAGCCGATGGATGGGGGCGAGCTCCGTCTCCACGACGAGGCCGCCGAACGCGGCCTCCGCGTCGGCGGCAGCGTCGGCAGGAACAGCGCTCATGGATCCAGCATCCCATCTCCGGCCACCGATCGTCCGCTCGGGCCGACGGAGCCAGGAACATAGGATATTTTCGCAGCTCCGAACGCCTACGTTACAGAACCGTGATGTTTCGTTATCGTTCCGTTATGGAACGGGTGGTGGCGAAGCGACATCCGTCGGACAGGCTCTGTGCAAGCCCGAGGCGAGTTCTCACCGGACCCCGACGTTCTCACCACGACCCCAGCAGGCCGACCGTCTGCTCGTGATCCAGCCCGCACCGGACGGCACGAAATCCACGCCGACAGGAGACCGCAATGAGCACACGTACGAGCACCACCCGCAGGATCGTCACCCACACCGGCGCACTCTCACGAGTCGGTGCAGAGACGGTCGCCCGAGCACCGCGCTACCGTCTCGATGTCCACTCGCCCTCCCGTCGCTGCAGCGTCCTGCGGGCGAAGGGAGATCTCGACATGACCGCCCGAGCGGAGTTCGCCTCCACTCTCGGCGACCTCGCACACTCGGGCGACCACGTCGTCGTCGACCTGTCCGAGGTGACCTTCATGTACTCCGAGGTCGCCTCGATGCTCGCCGATGCCGTTCACATCCGGCCCGGCCGTTTCCACGTCGTCGCACCCACACGCCAGGTGCGCATGCTGCTCGACATCCTCGCTCCCGGCCTCGACGTCACAGCCGATGCCGCACCCTGCGACGCGGGCACAGCACCCGCTGCCTGATCACAGCAAGGGGCGCGTGACGGCGTCCGGCCGGCGTGCAACCGACTGCTGTAGCAGTGCGCGCCCGCCACGTGCGCGCGTCGCAACACCTCGGACACGACTGCAGCATCGGATCCACCCACGACCGCGGCGACATGTGTGTGGGGGGCGAACCCCATAAGGTGGTGGTAAAGGCCAATTCAAGCCCTCGGTTGTCAGGTTTGGCAGCCCTTACACTCTATCGGTGCTCAGCCCGTTCTTCCGCAAGGAACATCCTCGCGTGCGTTTCGTCCTCCATCTGGAAGACTTCGGTGACGCCCCAGCCTTGATCACCCAGCAGGAAACCGTCACCTACAGCGACCTGGCCGACCGAGTCCATCGGGCAACTGCCCGGCTGGGCAACACCCGCCGACTGGTGTTGATCGCAGGTGCCAACGAGATCGATGTTCTTGTCGTCTACCTTGCAGCCCTACTCGCCGGACATCCGGTTCTGCTGGCGCCGGGCGACCACCCCGCAGCCTTCGAAGGCCTGATCGCCGCATACCGACCCGACGTGGTGGTGCGCAGTATCGACGGGACCGTGACGATCGAGGAACGGGGTGACGGTTCTGCGCATGTACTGCACCCCGACCTGGCGCTGCTGCTGAGCACCTCCGGCTCGACGGGCTCCCCGAAACTCGTCCGCCTGTCCCATCGCAACGTGCAGTCCAATGCAGAGTCGATCGCGGAGTACCTCGACATCCGTAGTACCGACCGGGCAGTGACGACGCTGCCGATGCATTACTGCTACGGGCTCTCTGTCATCCACAGCCACCTACTGCGCGGAGCCGCAGTGATCCTCACGAGCCGCTCGGTGACCGACCCGGCGTTCTGGGAGCTGTTCCGAGACCACCGCGGCACCAGCTTCGCCGGCGTGCCCTACACGTTCGATCTGCTCGATCGGTTCGGATTCGACGAACTGGACCTACCCGACCTGCGCTACATCACCCAGGCCGGCGGTCGACTCTCACCGGATCGGGTCCGCGCCTATACGCAGTCGGGCCGTGAGCGGGGCTGGGATTTCTTCGTCATGTACGGGCAGACGGAGGCGACCGCACGGATGGCGTACCTGCCTCCGGAACTCGCCTCCGACTATCCGCAGTCGATCGGACGAGCTGTTCCCGGTGGATCCTTCCGGCTCGAGCCGATACCGGACGCTCCGGACGGCACCGGTGAACTGATCTACACGGGGCCGAACGTAATGCTCGGCTACGCGCACACGCCCGAGGATCTGGGTCTCGGGGACGTCCTCGAGGGTGAACTGCGGACCGGCGACCTCGCGCGGCAGATCGACGGCGGCGTGTACGAGGTGGTGGGCCGACGCAGCCGTTTCGTCAAGATCTTCGGGCTACGGATCGACCTGCAGCAGGTCGAGTCGACCCTCGCCGAACAGGGACTGACGGCATGCTGTGTCGGCGGGACGGACGACATGATCGTGGCGGTCGAGGGTGCGAGCGATCTCGAGGCGATCCGGTCCGCGAGCGCACGGGCCTGTGGTCTTCCCGTCGCGGCCGTGCGGGTGTGTCTCGTCGACGAGCTTCCGCGGACCGGCACGGGCAAACCCGACCTTCGGGCAGTGGCCGAGCTCGTGCACCACGCGACGCCCGATTCACCCGAGGCAGAGAGCACCGTCGTGGACACGGCCGCCCTGCGGACCCTGTATGCCGAGGTGCTGCACAGTGGGCAGGTCACCGACGACAGCTCGTTCGTGAGCCTGGGCGGCGACTCGCTGTCCTATGTGCAGATGTCTCTGCGGCTCGAGCGCATGCTCGGCTATCTACCCCAGAACTGGCACACCACCGCGATCAAGGATTTCGTGCCTACGCCCCGGCGACGATGGTGGCGGGCGGTCGAGACCAACGTGCTGCTCCGCGCTGTTGCGATCGTGCTGATCGTCGGTTCGCACATCCGGTTGTTCGGGGTTCTCGGCGGCGCGCATGTGCTGCTGGGGGTCGCCGGATACAACTTCGCACGCTTTCATCTCGCCACTCCCCGTACCGAACGGGTGCGACATGTCCTGGGCAGCGTCGCCCGAATTGCCGTACCCAGCATGGTGTGGCTCGGCGTCGTGATCGCACTGACCGGGGACTATCTCGTGACCAGTGCGTTGTTGCTCAACGGCATTCTCGGCCCCGACGGGTGGACGCCCGAATGGCGGTACTGGTTCATCGAAGCGATCGTGTACATCCTGCTCGTAGTCATCGCGGTGTTGTCCATCCCGCTCATCGACCGTGTTGAGCGCAGGCACTCGTTCTGGTTCGCGATGGCCTTGGTGGGTGTGGGTCTGCTCCCCCGCTACCGCGTGATCGAGCTCGGGGACGGCAACAATCTGATTCTGAGCGCGTCGATGGTCTTCTGGTTGTTCGCCCTGGGCTGGGCTGCCGCTACGTCGACGACCGTGTGGCACCGAATGATCGTCACGGCGGTGATCGCAGCCACGGTGCCCGGATACTTCTCGGGTGATCTCCAGCGAGAACTTCTCGTCATCGGTGGGCTGGGCCTGCTGGTGTGGCTCGAGTCCGTTCCCTGCCCACCTGTGCTGAGCCGGATCGCAGGGGTGCTGGCGAGCGCGTCGCTCTACATCTACCTGACGCACTTCCAGGTGTATCTGCCGCTGCGAGAGGACCATCCCTGGTTGGCGTTCGCCCTGTCGATTCTGGTCGGCATTCTCTTCTGGCAAGCCGTGACGGTCACCCTTGCTCTGCGTCGACGGGTCGGTGCTGCGCGGGCGAAATCCGATCCGAATCCGGCCGGTACCAGCAGTGGTTCGCCCCCGTCCCACGCTGCGGAGATGCCGGGGAGATCCCCGGTGGCGTGAACTGTCACTGCTACTGGTTCGAAGATCCCGGGACGCGTGGTGTGCAGTCCTCGCCCCTGTGAACGACATCGATAAGACCGCGTTGAAGCATGCACCGACATGTCTCGTGCTCGTCAGCGTGCCGGGCCACCCGTGATCAACGCCCACACGTCCCCGGCTTCACCGGCCGCGGCGAGCAGTTCGGAATCCCACGACGCGACCGTGCCGAATTCGCTGCGCCACGACAGGATCCGGTTGGCGTGCCAATGCAGCTCGTGTTCCATCGTGAAGCCGATCGCGCCGAGTGCCTGATGCGCGTTTCGGGCGACGACCGACGCCGCATGCCCGGCACACGACGCGGCCGCCGCGATCGCGAAGCGGGTCGACGCGTCATCGAAACCACCGGCGAGAACGGCATCGACCGCACCATCCGCGGCGGCGTGCACGAGCGAGGCCTCGGTGGCGATGTCGGCGACGAGCGCCTGCACCGCCTGGAACTTGGCCAGCGGACGACCGAACTGCACGCGGGCAGTGGTGTGATCGACGACGAGCTCGAGAACCCGATCCATCGCACCCGCGGTGGCCAGCGCACGGACGAGCGCGCCCCGGTGGCGGAACTCGTCGGCGGTGCCCGCCGGAACGTCGCGCCCGGACAGTGCCGACAGGTCGACGCACACGTGGTCGCGGGGCTCCGCCGCCAGGTTCACGGCCTCGACGATCTCGACATCGCCGCGAGCGACCTCGGCGACCTGCCATCCCTGCGGTGACTCCCACAACACGACGATCGAGTCCGCGAACCGGGCCCACGGCACGTGGCGTGCGCGGCCGTCGGCGTCGAGCACCGCGGCGGTACGCACCGCCGGCGCCGCATCGAGGCCCGCCTGCTCGAGGAGCCAGCCCGCGAGCATATCGTTCTCGGCCACCGGCACGGCAGCAGCAGCGCTGCCGGCGGCCTCGAGCAGCAGGGCGGCCTCGAGCCATCCCGCGCCGCTTCCGCCGCTCTCCTCCGAACCCGTGAGCCGATCGAGGCCGAGCTCGGTGAGGGTGCTCCACAGGGCACGATCGAGTTCCACGACCTCACCGATGCGGTGGTCGTCACCCGAGGTGAACACCTCGGACAACATCTGTGCGAAGTCGCGCAGTTCCGTCGACTGCAGTGCGTCCTGCCCGCTCATCTCATCCCCAATCCTCGTGCGATGACCCCGCGGAGGATCTCGCTCGTGCCGCCGCGCAGTGTGAAGCCCGGTCGTTGCATGACGCCTGCTCGGACGAGCTCGGCCAGATGTGCGTCGGCCGCGGTGTATCCCGCGACCTCGTCGGCGAGATCCGCCAGGTCCCCTTCGGTCTTCGTGCCGAGCACCTTCACTACCGACGCCGCGAGTTCGGCGTTCTCGCCACGTTCGAGGGACTCGGAGACCGCGGTGGACATGCGGTGCAGGCCCGCCATGCGTCCGATGGTCGCTCCGATGCGGGTGTCCGCTTCGACGCTACCGTCGGCCACACCGTGCACGAGGGATTCGAGCACCCCGAAGGTCGACAGGAAACGTTCGGGACCGCTGCGCTCGTAACCGAGCTCGCTCGTCACCTGTTCCCAGCCGGCGCCGATCTGTCCGAGCACCAGGTCGTCCGGGACGAAGACGTCGTCGAGCAGCACCTCGTTGAAGTGGTGGTCGCCGGACATCGACAGGATCGGGCGGATGGTCACGCCCGGGGAGTCGAGCAGCACGATGAACTGGCTCAGCCCGTCGTGGCGGTGCGCCGGATCGAGCGGTGCGGAACGCGCGAGGCCGAAGAAGGCGTCGGCGTGGTGCGCCCCGGACGTCCACAGCTTGGTGCCGGAGATCCGCCACCCGCCGTCCACCTGCGTGGCCTTCGTCTTGACGCTCGCGAGGTCGGATCCGGAGTCGGGCTCGGACATGCCGATGGCCCAGCAGATCTCGCCGGCCGCGATGCCCGGCAGGAACCGCTTCTTCTGTTCCTCGGTGCCGTACTTCAGCAGCGACGGTGCGGCCTGACGGTCGGCGACCCATTGAGCGGCGACCGGCGCGCCCACCGCGAGCAGTTCCTCGGTGACGACGAAGCGCTCCATGAAGGTGCGTCCGTGTCCGCCGTACTCGACGGGGATCGTCATGCCGACCCAACCGCGAGCGGCGAGTGCGCGCGTGAACTCGGGGTTCCATCGCGTCAGCCAGGTGTCGATGCCCGGCGTGAACACGCCCGCGTCGATCTGTTCCTTCAGGAACGCCCGTACCTCGGCACGGAGTTCCGTCAGTGCCGGGTCGGGGGTGCCCGCCCTCGGCACGAGTCGTGCACTCATCGTCGATCTCCTTCTCCACCGGTGATGGTGGGACACAGCAGCGCCAGCGACAGGTCCGCGTAGCGTTCCGCGATCTCGTCCGGGTCGTCCGGGCCCGCGGGGTCATACCAGTTGGCGATAGCCGAGACCATCGCCAAAATCGATCGGCGGCAGTCGTCGGGATACTTCGTGGTGAAGACGCCTTGTGCGACACCGCGATCGATGATGTCGCGGATCCGCCTTCGGCCGGCGCGCCGGCCTTCCTCGTACAGTCGCGCACCCTCGGGTTCGAGGTTGCGCACCTCCGTCGCGATCATGCGACCCTGTTCGGGGAACTGCGTGCGGAAGATGACGTTCCCCTTGACGAACGCGCGGATCTGCTCGACCGGATCGTCGCCGGCGCGGGCGAGTTCGGCGTCACAGACCGCGTCGTAGGTGTCGACGCCGTCGAGCAGGATCGCCAGCAGCAGATCCTGTTTGTTCTTGTAGTGGTAGTACAGGGCGGACAGGCTCACGCCTGCTTCCTGCGCGATGGTCCGGATCGACGACGAGCCGTATCCGTTGCGCACGAACTCTTTCCGGCCCGCCTCGATGAAGACGCGCTGCTTCGGCGACAGCACTCTCACGACAACGCTCCGGTATCGGCGTACTGCGCGATCAGCTCGCCGAGCCTGCCCTCGACCATCTTGCCCGTCGGCGTGCGCGGCAGTTCGTCGACGAACCGCACGTGCCGGGGGCACGTGAAACGCGAGAGGCGCTCCCGGCAGAACCCGATGATGTCGTCCTCGGCGTCGTCGGATCCCTCTGCCTCGGGGACGAGCTGCACGAACGCTTCGACACGTTCACCGCGGTCCGCATCCGGCACGCCGACCACCGCGACATCCGCGATCGACCGGTGCAGCGCGAGGACGTTCTCGATCTCCTGCAGGTAGATGTTCACCCCACCCGAGATGATCGTGAACTTGTCGCGCCCGGTGAGGAACAGATAGTCGTCCTCGTCGAGAGATCCGATGTCGCCGGTCGTGTACCAGTTGCCCTCGAAGGGGTGCCTGGTCGACGCCGTCTTCTCCGGATCCGTGTGGTACTCGAACGAGAAGTCGTCCCGCTCGAAGTAGACGGTGCCGATCTCGCCGGTGGGTAGCCGATTGCCGTTCTCGTCGCAGATGCGCGCCAGGCCGAGTGTGCCCGGGCCACCGAGCGCCTGCGTCGACACGCCGTACCGCAAGAGCGCGGCGTGGTAGATCGGTGCCGGCGACAGGTAGACGGTGTTCTCGTCGAAGGCGACACGGTGCGTCACCTTCGGGGTGAGCGGCACGATCGCCTCGGCGAGATCGGCGAGCGGCGCCGAGACGACGAGCACCTTCGCGTCGCAGTCGTCGACGAGGTAGGCCGCCTCGATGGGAGCGAGATGCGTGTTGACGAAGGTGACGTAGACACCCGAACGAACTGCCCCCCAGTATAGTTCGAGCGCAGTGGCGTCGTTGACGGTGACGACCGCGATGTGGTCGTCCTTCCCGACGTCGTGTGCGCGCAGCCAGTGCGCGAACCGGACGGACGCGTCCTCGAGCTTCCGATAGGTGAGCGTCCGGCCGGTCGCGGCCTCGTGCACGACGGGCCGATCCGGGGCGACGGCGGCGTAACGGCCCGGGTACATGCCTACAGCCCCAGATCCTTGGAGATGATCGTCTTCATGACCTCGCTGGTGCCACCGTAGATCCGGGTCACGCGGGTATCGGCGTACAGCCGGGCGATCGGATACTCGGTGATGTAGCCGTAGCCGCCGTGCAGTTGCAGGCACTTGTCGATGACGCGACCGGAGACCTCGGTGCAGAACAGCTTCGCGCGGGCCGCATCGGCGACCGTCAGTTCCTTGCGGTCGAGCAGTTCGAGGCAGTGGTCGACGTAGACACGCGCGGCCTGGGTCTCGGCCGAGCACTCGGCGAGCACGAACTTGGTGTTCTGGAACGAAGCGACGGGCTTGCCGAAGACCTTGCGTTCCTTGGTGTATGCGATCGCGTGGGCGATGGCGGCCTCGGCGAAGCCGACCTGGTTCAGAGCGATGCTCAGACGCTCCTGCGGCAGGTTGTGGGTGAGGTAGCCGAAGCCCGCGCCTTCCTCACCGAGGAGGTTCTCGACCGGCACCTTCACGTCGGTGTACGAGAGCTCGGCGGTGTCCTGCTGGTGCAGGCCGATCTTGTCGAGCTTGCGGCCTACCGCGAAGCCCTCGGTGTCGGTGGGCACCGCGATGATCGACAGGCCGCCGCGGCGGTTCTCAGGATCGAACGGACTCGTACGGCAGACCGTGAGGATGAGGTCGGCGGTGACGCCGCCGGTGATGAAGGTCTTCGCGCCGTTGATGATGTAGTGCTTGCCGTCCTCGGACAGCTTCGCCGAGGTCGCGATGTTGGCGAGGTCGGAGCCGGTGCCGGGCTCGGTCATCGCGATCGCGGTCATGATCGAGCCGTCGGCGAAGCCGGGCAGCCAGCGCTGCTTCTGCTCCTCGGTCGCGTACTCGAGCAGGTAGGGCAGGATCAGGCAGGCGTGCACGGTGTAGGAGCCGAACGAGACTCCGGCGCGCGCAACCTCTTCGAAGACGATCGTGTTGAACTTGAAGCCGGACTCGCCCCCTCCGCCGAACTCCTCGGGGACCTGGATCCCCAGGATGCCGAGTTCGCCCAGCCGGCGGAAGAATTCGCGGGGCGGGCGACCCATCTCGTCCCATTCCTCGCGATGCGGCGCGACCTCACGTTCGATGAAGTCGCGCACCATCTTCCGGAACTGCTCGTGTTCTTCGGTGAAGATCGTCCGCTGCATGGCTTGTCCTCCGGGGTGTGGGGGCAAGGAGAGGGGAAGGTCAGTTGCCGGTGAAGTCGCCGGTGCGTCGTTCGAGGAACGCCGAGAGGGCTTCGCGGTGGTCCTCGGTGTGGTGCGAGAGCGCCTGGAAGGAGGCCGACAGTTCGAGGAGCGTGTCGAGATCGACGCGCTGACCTTCGCGCAGCAACTTCTTCGTCATGCGCAGTGCGTTCGGGGGGTTGACGGCGACGCGGGCGGCGAGCGCGTTCGCGGCGTCGAGGAGCTGCTCGGGTTCGACGACCTGCGAGACCATGCCCCAGTCGAGGGCCGTCGCGGCGTCGACGCGGTCGCCGGTGAAGGCCATCTCGGCGGCGCGCGCCGCACCGACCGCGCGCGGAAGCAGCCAGGCGCCGCCGTCGCCGGGGATGATGCCGAGCTTGACGAAGCTCTCCGCGAAGAACGCCTTCGTCGAGGCGATCCGCATGTCGCACATCATCGCGAGGTCGCAGCCGGCGCCTACGGCCGGTCCGTTGACCGCGGCGATGATCGGGACCTCGCAGTGGTAGATGGCGCGGGGCAGGCGCTGGATGCCGTAACGGTAGCCCTCGCGCAGGGCGTGGGGGCTGCCGCCGAACATGCCGCGACGTTCGTCCATGTCCTTGACGTTGCCGCCGGCGGAGAAGGCCGATCCGGCGCCGGTGAGGATGACGACGCGGGTGTCGATGTCGCGGTTTGCCTCCTCGGCGAGCTCGACGAGGCGATCGATGACGTCGTCACCCGAGATCGGGTTGCGCGCCTCCGGAAGGTTGATCGTCCAGGTCACGACGTTTCCGTCGCGCGTGCTCAGTACGACGTCCTGCGAAGTTGCCATTGCGGTCGCGGTCCTTCCGGTAGCCAGTGTGTGGCTCGCACCATAATTTGGTCGAACGATCGTTCAAATTACGGGGCCGGTCGGATCCTGTAAAGACCGAACGGGCTCGTGGCTCAGTCGGGCAGGCTCACGTTCGATTCGGCGATTCTTATGGCTACCTCGTCCGGGAAGATGTTCCGGAAGACGAAGGGATCGCGGCCGAGCACCCAGCCCGGCGCCAGCGCGGTCGCGTAGCGCTCGAAATATCCGAGCTGCTTCCCGAACAACACGAGTTCCTCGGGCGTCGACGTGTTCCACTTGCGGCCGAGCGAGACGAGCGCACCGATCAGTTCGCTGAGCCGCAACTCCCCCACGTCCTGACCGAGCAGCGGACCGAAGATCTCGGCAACCTGCCGGCCGACCGCCGCGTCGTCGACGTCGAGATCGGCGGCGACACCGAGCGCCCGCACACTCTGCGCGACCGCCGTGAAGTCCCCGTCGAGCAGGGCCGCGCGGAACAACGCCCGCAGCAGCGCGCGCCACTTCTCGGGCAGTTCGCCGACGATGCCGAAGTCGAGCAGCGCGACGCGTCCGTCGTCGAGCAGCCAGAGATTGCCCGCGTGCACGTCGCCGTGGAACGGGCCGTGACAGAGCACCGCCTCCATCCACACCTTCACTCCGCGGCGCACGAGCAGGGAGGTGTCGAGATCGTCCTGGCCCGGCACCACCCGGTCGACGGGCTTGCCCTGCAGGCGCTCCATGCAGATCACCCGCGGACCGCACCACTGCCAGTACACCTCGGGCACCGTGACGTAGGCGTTGTCGCCGAACGCGGAGATGTTGCGGCGGAAACGATCCTGACGATCCGCTTCGACCGCCGCGTTGAGCTCGGTCATCGTCGCGTTGTAGAGATCGCGGATGATCCCCGGAGTGTTCGCGATACGGAAGAACTCGAAGAGTTGCAGCAGCTTCGCGCCCATGTAGGCGGCGCGCAGATCGACGAGCATGCGGTGCGCGATCCCCGGTCGCTGCACCTTCACCACGGCCCGTCGGCCGTCGCGCAGCACGCACCCGTGCACCTGGGCCACGGACGCCGCGGCGAGCGGCACATCGTCGAACGACTCGAACATCTCGTCGATGCGGTGTCCGAGATCCTCCTCGATCACCGCGCGGGCCTGCTCGGAAGGGAAGGTCGGCACGTCGTCGAGCATGCGCAGGCACGCGTCGGCGAGGGCCGCGGGGAACAGTCCGGGTGACGACGCGATGAGCTGGCCCAGCTTCACGAAGGTCGGCCCGAGATGTTCGAAGGCGTCGACGGTGCCGTGCGCGGCCGCTTCGACGACGCTGTGCTGCCGGGGCCGGACGGTCCACCGCAACACCGCCCACACCACGAAGGCGATCAGGACGGCGGCGACGACCACGGCCCGTCCGAGCTCGGCCGGCCCGAACCGGTCGAGCGGAGGCCGCTCGACGTCCAGGGCCCCGGGTGGAAGGACGTCGGCGAAGGGGCCGACGGGCCCGTTGCGCTCGGGCCTGCTGTGACCCTGCGCTCCGGATACGCCTTCGCGCAGCGTGTACTCGTGCACGACCTGTCCCCACTCCGTCCACCACGCGCTCACCTCGGCGCGACTTCGTGCACGGTACCTGTATCCGGCCCCCCGATCGAGACCCGGCGATCATCTGTCTTCTGTCGGTGCCCCCGACTACTCTCTGACGGGTAGCGGATTCGGGTCCGACCAGCCGGGGGTATCGCGCTCATGACCGAACAACTGCTCGAAGAATCTGCCGGTTCGACATCGATGTCGACCGATTTCATGGAACTCGCCGAGCCGTTCCGTCGCGAATTGCTCGCCCACTGTTATCGCATGAGCGGGTCGCTGCACGATGCGGAAGACCTGGTCCAGGAGACCTATCTGCGCGCCTGGCGCGGTTACGAGAACTTCGGCGGCCGCTCCTCACTGCGCACGTGGCTGCACCGGATCGCCACCAACGTGTGCCTGACGGCGCTCGAAGGCCGCAGTCGCCGGCCGTTGCCCACCGGGCTCGGCGCGCCCAGCTCCGATCCCACCGACGATCTGGTCACCCGCCCCGAGGTGCCGTGGCTCGAGCCGTTCCCCGCGGGGTACGCCACCGACGATCCGTCGGATCCCGCCACCATCGCTGCCTCCCGCGATTCCGTCCGCCTCGCCTTCGTCGCGGCCCTGCAGCATCTCTCCGCTCGTCAGCGCGCGGTCCTGCTGCTCCGCGAGGTCCTGCAGTGGCGCGCCACCGAGGTCGCAGCCGCGCTCGACACGTCGACGGCGGCGGTCAACAGTCTCCTGCAGCGGGCACGTGCGCAGCTGAAGGACGCCCAGGTCCGCGACGACGACCTCGCCGAACCCGACAGCGCCGAGACCAAGGCGTTGCTGCAGCGCTGGATCGACGGCTTCGAGAAGTACGACATCGATTCGCTCGTCGAGATGCTCACCCAGGACGCCGTCTGGGAGATGCCGCCCTTCGAGGGCTGGTACCAGGGCCCCGACGCGATCGTCACCCTCATCAAGCACAAGTGCCCCGCGAAGGGCCCCGGCGACCAGGTGCTGCTTCCCACCGTGGCCAACGGCCAGCCGGCATTCGGGCTGTACATGCGAGGGGAGGACGACCGCCACCACCCTTTCCAACTGCAGGTGCTCGACATCGTCGACGGTAGGGTCGCGCACGCCACCGTCTTCTTCTCCGACGACACCACGGCGTTGTTCGCGCGATTCGGACTGCCGGAGGACCCGGCAGCCCGCTGACGGTCGCGGTCAGGCTTCTGCGGTGGCGTTCTCCTCGGCGTCCTCCGGAGTCCAGGCCTGCGCCGCAGCCGACATGTCCATCCACATGACCTCCCAGACGTGGCCGTCGAGGTCGCGGAAGGCCCGCTGGTGGGCGAAGTCCCCCATCTCCTCCTGCGCCTTCTGCGCGCCGGTCGTCACCCATTCGCTGCCGCCGGCCGCGATCGCGCCGTCGACGAGCGCGTCGACGGCGTCGCGACTGTCGGCCGAGACGCACATCAGCGCCTCACGCGCCTTCGTGGTGTCGCAGATGTCGTCGTTGATGAAGTCGCGGAATCGCGGCTTCTCGAGCAACATCACGTAGGTCTGCTCGTTGATCTCCAGGCACGCGGTGTTCTCGTCGCAGAACATGTCGTTGAAGGTGAATCCGAGCGTGTCGAAGAATGCACGGGAGGCGGCGACGTTCTCGACGGCGAGGTTGACGAACAGCATGCGCGACATGGTTTCTCCTGTGTTCGGCCCGTCCTGCGCGGGCGCGGTGTGGGTGTCACGGATACAGACCGGCCGCCCCGCGAGAACTCATCGCGCACCCCGAGATTTCTCGGCGCGGTGTGGTCGTCACTGTTTACCGAGCACCCAGACCGGGCCCGTGATCAGCCAGATCACCGTGATCGTGGCGAGGGTGGGGAAGATTCCGTACAGCGCCGAGGCCTGTTCGCCGTTCGCGACGGTCGACCCGAGCCCGAGCACGGCGGCTGCGCTGATCCCGGCCGCGAGCAGCCATCGCCCGAAGTCCGCACATTCCTTGCGGAAGGCCTCCGGGCCTTCCTTCGGAGCGCGTTCCGGTTTCGCACCACCCGCGAAGTGGTAGGCGAACCGCCGGTCGGCCCACCGGACGACGCTCGGCCCGAAGGCGACGCTCACACCGAGATAGATGCCGGCCACACGGTGGACCCAGCCGACCTCCGCGCCGTTGTGCAGATCCACGGCGACGGCCGCGAGCAGGACGACGTCGATCAGCGGGATCAGGGCGAGCAGCACCGTGCCCGTCCTTCGGAGCCGGAGCAGATACCGGAACATGAGCCCGGCCGCGAGCACGACCCAGAACGCGATCTCGCACCCCACGATGAAAGCGGCGATGTGGCTGAACATGACCTCAGAATCGCGCGCACATCCCCCCGCGCGCGTCGCCCGATGGGCGGCAGATGCCTCATCACTTCGGGTGACGCCGACCCTGCTCCTCCCCCGGTTGTGGTCGAATCGTTGCCGTGGACAACCGTGAATCCGAGATTCGAGTGGGATTCGTGAACCCGCGCTACAACTCCCTGCTCGTCGCCCTCGCGTACTTCGCGGGTGGCGCGCTGTTGTACGCGCTGGATCTCGGTGTGCTCGTCGAGGACCGGCCGCCGCAGCCGCTGTGGGTGTGGCTGGTTCTGCTCGCGTGCGTGTGTGCACCGATGACGATGCGTCGCACACGACCGCTTCTCGCACTCCTGCTGGGCACGGTTCCGGTACTGGTCGACCTCGTCGTCGGCCCTTCGCTGCCGGTCTGGATCGCATACGGCGACCTGCTGTATGCCGCAGCGCTCTTCGGCTCGGCGCGGACCAGTCGCTTCCTCGAACGCGCCCCGTTGGTCCCGATCGTCGTCGGCGCCGTCGCGCTCGGTGTGTACTTCGGAGAACTGCGCATCGCCGTATGGGCCGTGTCGATCGCCGCGCTCGTGATCGTCGTCCCGATCTGGTGGGCCCGATCCGTCCGCACACATCGGGACGCCGCCGAGATCGAACGGGCACGCGCCGAGGCTCTCTCGCGGGTCGCGGAACTGGACCGTCGCGCCGCCATCACCACCGAGCGACAGCGTCTGGCCCGCGACCTGCACGATGTCGTGGCTGGGCACCTGTCGTCGATCGCGATCCAGAGCGAGGCCGCGCTCCGCCTCCGCGATTCCGATCCCGACCGAGCGCTGACCGTGCTCGAGTCCGTGCGCTCCGGCAGCGTGGCCGCCCTGCAGGAGATGCAGTCGATGGTGCGTCTGTTGCGCAGCGACGACACCGACGAGATCACCACCGCGGGTCGCCTCGCCGACCTCGAACCGCTCACCGCCTCCGCACGCGCCGCCGGCACCTCCGTCCGGATCGACGGTCGTCCACCCGCAGACCTCGACGCGGAGGTCGATCTCACGGCCTACCGCATCGTCCAGGAGACCCTGACGAACGCGGTCAAGCATGCACCCGGACGGCCGGTGACCCTTCGTTTCGACGACGCCGACGGCCACCTCGGGATCGAGGTGGTGAACCCGATCGGCGACCCGGACACCCCGGACCCGTCACCGGCCCGCGGCGCCGGGCACGGCCTGCGCAACATCGCCGAACGCGCCGCCGCGGTGGGCGGGCACGCCCGCTCCGGTCGCGACGGGAACGAATGGAGGACATACGTGCAACTGCCGATCGCGAACAGGAGTACGACGTGACGATCAGGGTGTTGCTCGCCGACGACCACAGCGCCATCCGCGCGGGCCTGCGGCTCCTGCTCCACACGAGCGAGGACATCGAGGTGGTGGGCGAAGCCGCCGACGGTGCCGTCGCGGTGTCGCAGACGCGCGCCCTCGCCCCGGATGTCGTCCTCATGGACATCCGCATGCCGCACGTCGACGGGATCGCCGCGACCCGCACCATCACCGAGGAGACGAGTGCCCGGGTGCTGGTGCTGACGAGTTTCGAGATCGACGAGTACGTCTTCGAGAGTCTTCGGGCCGGAGCGGCCGGATACCTCCTCAAGACCGCCTCCGCGGATGCCATGCTCGACGCGATCCGGGCGGTGCACTCCGGGGAGTCCGTGCTCTCACCGCAGGTCACGCGAACCGTCATCGACGCGTTCGTCTCGAAATCGACTCGGCGGGAGGATGTTCCGGACGGTCCGGATATCGACGCCCTCACCGCACGCGAACAGGAGGTCTTCGCGTGCCTGGGCGAGGGATTGTCCAACCGCCAGATCGCCACCCGCCTCGGCATCGGTGAGAACACGGCGAAGACACACGTCGCCCGGGTGCTGCACAAACTCGGGCTGCAATCGCGGATCCAGGCGGCCATCCTCGCCCGGGACATGCCCGACCATCAGCTCTAGGATCGGGGATGCACCAGGATTCGACAACCGACTCCGAAAGCGCGGGAAAACAATGACCGGCACTTCCGATCACGACGACCTGCTGCTCAGCGACGCCGAACGCATGCACGCGTTGAACGCACTCGGCGAACACTACGCCGCGGGCCGGCTCGACAGCGCCGAGTTCTACGAACGATCCGGAGAGATATCTTCGGCGCGAACGTTTTCGGCGTTGCTCCCCTCCTTCCGGGGGCTACCCGGCGGTGTTCCCCTCGAACAGGTCGACGGTCACATCCGGATGACCCACGACTCCTCCGCGCCGGCGGTCAGCCACGACAGCTCCTCTGCGACGGCATCCCAGTCCCCGGAGGACGAACTGGCCTCGCTCCGCGAACGGGGCAGCATGGTCGAGACGCTGGACTGGATCATCATCGGCGTCACGCTCGTGACCTTCCTCGTCCTGCAGATCGCTCTCGACTGGAGCTACGCGTGGATCGTGTGGCCGTCGCTGATCGTCACGCTCAGCGTTCCGCGGTTGATCCTGAAGTACAGCGACGACGACGAGAAGGTCTACGAAGAGCTCAAGAAGTCGGAGGCCGCCGAACGGAAGAAGCGGCTCGAGGAGGCGTCGAAGCGGATCCGGGAACTCGAGGGTCGTCGCGGTCCGGAGACGCCACGGAGCTGAAGCGACCGACAGTCACGGAGCTGAAGCGACCGACAGTCACGGGGCTGAAGCGACCGACAGTCACGGGGCTGAAGCGACCGACAGTCACGGAGCTGAGCCGAGGGGTGACCGCAGAGCGGGGTCGACCGGTGATCGCGGACCGGGACGAACCACTCCCCGATTGCTCTTTATTGCGCTGTTCCTGGTAGAAGCAAGGAATGGCAATCGAGACCGCACAGTTCACCGTCGATCGTCCGGGTCGTTTCATGGGCGTCGGCATCGAGGTCGCCGACGACGCGTCGGTCTCGGTCACCCAGTCCGTCGGATCGCACCTGTTCGACCACCGCGGGCAGACCACGCTCGCCTCCATCGGCGTCTTCACCGACGTCGCCGCGGGCGCACCCGCCGGTATCGCGCGATTCGCGGAGACCGGTGAGCGACCGCAGAGCGTGCTGTCGCACGTGACGGCGACGCTCGCCCACCCCTTCCCAGCCTCGGGGGCCCTCGTCGGTCACGGCAGCAGCCTGTTCTTCGACGAGTCCACCGCCGTGTCGGGCACCGACGTGCGCGACGAGCAGGGTGCTCTCGTCGCGCACCTGGTCGGCCGCTCCATCGTCGTCGGGCGCACGCCGATGGAACTCGGCGCCGAGGCGTCGGAGGCCGTGCCGGAGCGGGACGAGCCGGAACCGTGGTCCGATGTGGCGATCCTGGCCGAACTGCCCGGCCTCGACATCGTCACGGGCATCTCCACCGGGACTCTTCCGCGCGGACCGCTCGCCGGGCTGCTCGGACTCGAGGTGACAGCCGCCGAGCGCGGCGTCGTGCAGGCCCGGCTGTCGCCGCGCGAGTGGATGGCCAACGTGATCGGTTCGGTGCAGGGCGGTGTGCTCGTGTCGATGGCGGAGGCCGTCACCGGCCTGGCCGCACAGACGCTGACAGGCATCGATCAGAACTATCGCGTGCTGGAGATCGGCCTCGACTACCTCCGCTCGCCCGCCGTCCCCGGGCCGGTCATCGAACTGCGATCCGAAGCGGTGCGGGCCGGACGGCGACTCGCGTCCTTCGAGACGACGCTGTGCGCCGCCGACGGCACCGTCTACGTGCGCGCACACGCCAACGTCCAGCTGCTGCACCGCGCGTAACGGATTCGCAGGAATCTCCCAGCTCTCTCGCACTGTGCCTCGAGCGTCCGGACGCACGATGGTCGGAACGAGGACGCACGGAGGAGAGATCATGAACGAGGACGGTCGAGCCGTACACCGAGCACAGCGGCCGCGACACTCGCAACGACACCGACTCGATCCACGACCCGACGGGGACGACGGTCACCGCACGTGAGGGTGACCGGGTCCTCGCCGCGGTCAACGTGGGTGTCGACGTCTGATCACGCTGCTCTGCGCGCGGCCGTCACCGCCGCGGCGCCGAGCCTCGGGAACCGGCCGTCGGAGATCGTGGTGAAGGTGTTGCCCATGCGGTTGGTGACGAACGCGACCGACAGTCCGGTCTCCGGGTCGGCGAACGCTCCGGAGCCGCCGAAGCCGTAGTGGCCGACCGACCGCAGCGGCTGCTGCCTCAGGGCGACCCATCCGGGGTGGTAACCCAGCCGCCAGTTGGGCCGGATGCCGAGGACGTAGTCGCGTCGCCGGGTCTGCACTTCGAGCAACTGGCCGACGGTGTCCTCCTTCAACAGGCGGGCACCGTCGATCGCTCCGCCGTTCGCGATCGCCGCGTACATGCGGGCCAGGGCCCGAGCGGTGAACACACCGTTCCATCCCGGCATGACGGCGTCGTGCGCGGACGGACTGCGCATCAACTCGTCGAAGCCCTCCGCCATGCCTGCCTCGGCGAGACCCCGCACGCCCGGCGCGTGCGACAGCACCGCCGACGCCGTCGTCCACGGTGCCGGCAGGAAGTTGACCTTGGGGAACACCCGGGCGATGCGGTGCCGTTGGTCCTCGGGCACGTGGTACCAGAACTCGTCCGTGCCGAGCGGCTCGGCGATCTCGGTGCGCACGAGTTCCTGGAAGGACACCCCGGTCACGCGCGATGCGATCTCGGCGACGAGGTTGCCGTAGGTGACGGCGTGATAACCCGGCCCGTGGAAACGTCGTGGATCGGGTGGGGAGGCGGCGAGCGCGGCGGCCACCGCCTCGGAATCGAGCAGTCCTTCCCTGCCGGGCACGAGACCGCGGGACCTGTGCAGTCCGGCGCGATGCGACATGAGCTGTCGCAGGGTGATCGTCTCCTTGCCGGCCGCGGCGAACTCCGGCCAGTACTCGGCCACGGCTGCGTCGTAGTCGAGCAGGCCACGCTCGGCGAGGCGGTGCACCACCGTGCTGGCCACCCCCTTGCCGGTGGAGAACGACAGCACCACGGTGTCGCGGGTCCACCGCTTGTCGCGTGCGGCCCAGCCCGCCCAGATGTCGAGGACGGGTTCGCCGTGGAGATAGCAGGCGAGAGCGCCGCCGCCCTGGCTCGGCTTGTAGAACATCCGGAAGAACAGATCCGCGACAGGCATGAAGCGCGGATCGACCAGCATCTGTGTGGGCGGGGTCGCCACGGGCGGCTCCGTCGTGGAACCTTCGGTCATGAGGGCGATGGTAGGAGTATGTAAACGCTCCCGAGGGTGTTCTCCCACTTCCGCGGCGGTCCGGTCCGCAGGGTGACTGCACGACCTGCCCTTCCGGTGTAAGGATGGGGAGCATGACCCTCGCGCAGAACTCGGAGATTCGCTCCGGCATCGATCTCGGACACGTCGACGAACGGGTCCGCCCCCAGGACGACCTCTTCGAACACGTGAACGGCCGATGGCTCGCCGAACACGAGATCCCCGCCGACCGCGCGCTCGACGGAGCCTTCCGCACGCTCGCCGACAAGGCCGAGGTCGACGTGCGGACCATCATCGAAGAGGCCGCGGCGTCCGGCGCCGAGCCGGGCACCGACGCCCAGAAGATCGGCGACCTGTACACCTCGTTCATGGACACCGCGACGATCGAGGCAGCCGGTCTCGATCCGATCCGCGGGGAACTCCGGGCGGTCTCCGGCGCTGCCGACCGCGCCGCGCTCGCGGCAGTACTGGGCGGGTTGCAGCGCGCCGGCGTGACGGGTGCGCTCGCGCACTACGTCGACACCGATTCGAAGAACTCCGAGCGGTACCTGATGCACGTTTCGCAGGGCGGGCTCGGGCTGCCCGACGAGTCGTACTACCGCGAGGACCGCTACGCCGAGATCCGTGACCGGTACACCGCCCACATCGGCCGGATGTTCGCCCTCGCCGACCTGCCCTACGACGCGGCGAAGGTGGTCGCGCTCGAGACGAGGCTGGCCGCCGGGCACTGGGACGTCGTCAAGCGTCGCGACGCCGACCTGACTTACAACCTGCTCACCCTCGACTCGCTGCGCACCGATCTTCCGCAGTTCGACTGGACGGGATGGATCACCGCGACCGGCGCGACCACCGAACAGTGGGCCGAGATCGTCGTTCGTCAGCCGAGCTTCCTCGAGACGTTCGCGACGTTGTGGGCCGACGAGGACCTCGACGACTGGAAGGCCTGGGCGGTGTGGCGGGTGCTGCGCGCGCGGGCTCCGTACCTGTCCGAGGCGTTCGTCGACGAGAACTTCGCGTTCTACGGCCGCACGCTCACCGGTACGCAGGAGATCCGCGACCGCTGGAAGCGCGGTGTGTCGCTCGTGCAGGACCTGCTCGGCGAGGCCGTCGGCAAGCTCTACGTCGAACGGCACTTCCCCGCCGAGGCGAAGACGCGCATGCAGGTGCTCGTCGACAATCTCACCGAGGCGTACCGGCAGTCCATCACCGACCTCGAATGGATGAGCCCGGCCACGCGCGAGGCCGCGCTGCGCAAGCTCGAGAAGTTCACCCCCAAGGTCGGCTATCCCGACACCTGGCGCGACTACTCCGCTGTGACGATCACCCCGGACGACGTGGTGGGCAACTACCGCAGCGGGTACGCCGCGGAATACGACCGCGATCTCGGCAAGCTCGGTGGTCCGGTCGATCGCGGCGAGTGGTTCATGACCCCGCAGACGGTCAACGCCTACTACAACCCGGGGATGAACGAGATCGTCTTCCCCGCCGCGATTCTCCAGCCCCCGTTCTTCGACCTGCATGCCGACGACGCCGCGAACTACGGCGGTATCGGCGCGGTCATCGGGCACGAGATCGGCCACGGATTCGACGATCAGGGCGCGAAGTACGACGGCGACGGCAATCTGGAGAACTGGTGGACCGATTCGGACCGCGAGGAGTTCGGTAAGCGCACCGCGGCCCTCATCGCGCAGTACGACGAGTTCGAGCCGAAGGCCCTTCCCGGACAGCGTGTCAACGGCAGCTTCACGATCGGCGAGAACATCGGTGATCTCGGTGGCCTGTCGATCGCGTTGAAGGCCTACGAGATCGCGCTCGACGGCAAGCCCGCGCCGGTCATCGACGGCCTGACCGGCCTGCAGCGCGTGTTCTTCGGATGGGCGCAGGTGTGGCGTACGAAGGTTCGCGACGAAGAGGCGTCACGACGCCTCGCCGTCGACCCGCACTCGCCGCCGGAGTTCCGCTGCAACGGCGTGATCCGCAACATCGACGCTTTCTACGAGGCGTTCGGCGTCACCGAGGGCGACAGGCTGTATCTCGATCCTTCGGAGCGCGTGCGCATTTGGTAACTCCACGCACGACTCTGCCCCGACGCGGACAGCGTCGGGGCAGTGGTCGTTTCGGGGGCGTTCGTTTCGGGGGCCGTTCTCGGGCTGTCGCCTACCGGATCAGCCGAGGTGCGAGCTCGGCACCGGAACGCCGCGCGCGTGGAACCACGGGATGGGGTCGACCTTGGCGCCGCCCGGCTGCCACACCTCGTAGTGCAGGTGCGGGCCGGTGGACTGGCCGCGGTTGCCCATTGTGGCGATCTGCTCACCGGCGCGGACGTGCTGGCCGACCGAGACGAGGGACTGATCGATGTGGCCGTAGACACCGGTCGTGCCGTCGTCCTGCGCGATGCGCACCCACAGGCCGAAGCCCGAGGCCGGACCGGATTCGATCACGACGCCGTCGGTGACGGAGAGGATGGGCGTGCCGATCGAGTTGGCGACGTCGATACCGTTGTGGTTGGTCCCCCAGCGCGGACCGTAGCCCGAGGTCAGCGTTCCTGCAGCGGGGAAGGCGAGCGCGGGGCGACGCGCGGCCTCCTCACGAGCGGCCTGCTCGGCGGCCTCGCGGGCGATCCGCTCGGCCTCGGCACGCTGTGCTGCCTCCTGGGCAGCGATCGCCTCGACGACACGCTGTGCTTCCCTCTCGGCGGCGCGGTTCAGCTTCTCGGTGTAGTGGGATGCGTCGACACCGGCGACCTTCAGCACCTGCGGTGCGGTCGAGAGGTTCTCCCCGGCGCCCGTCCATGCGGTGGCGGACTCGACGCGGACCCGGTCGCCTGCGGCGTTCGCGACCGTCGTTCCGCCGACGGTGACGGCGCTCGCGAGGACCGCGACTGCCATCCACCTGCCGGCGCGGGTTGCGCGCCGTCGCAGATCGGTGGCTTCTCGGGTGTGGGTGGATTCAGGATTTCGGATCACAGCAGTTTCCTCTGGGACAGGCCCTCGGTAACGAAAGGGTCACGATTCCATCACAGAGTACTTCGACCTTTGACGACCTCAGCGTGTCGCCTTGACTCCAAACCGACCGGTATCGGACAAAAAGTGCCCGATTTGCCCTACTCGATTCACATCGCCACCATCGACCTCACGGGTTGGTCGCAAAACCGGGATGAACCGTGAGTGACGTCACGCCTTCGGATAACGGGGAAACGATCTCCGAGGGGGTATCGAGGCGGTATTGCGGCCCCAGCCGAGAGGGTCCTACCGCACCGCGAAACGCAGACCGAAATTATCGAACGTCGCGGGCAGCGGACGCGCCGGATCCGGCTTCATATCCGACACCACGGTGAACTCGGCGGACCGGAGCAGAGTCGCAAGGAAGGTACTCGCCGCGAACAGCACGATGCTGCGCCCGGGGCACACCGTCGGTCCGGCGCTGAACGGCACGAGCGCGGGATAGCGCTCGGCGCGGCCGTCGAGCCAGATCTCGGGTTCGAAGGTGTCGGCGAACGGCAGGTCGTCGGAGCGGTGGAAGGCCGAGGACAGGATCACGAAGCCCGTACCGGCGGGAATCGTGGAGGTACCACCCGCACCGTCGCTCCACGTGGTCTCTTCCACGGAGTCCCGGAGGATCACCGGAGTGGTCGGCCACAGCCGGGTCGTGTCCAGCACGCAGGCCCGCAGGTACTCGTAGACCTGCGGTGTCCCGGCTTCGGTTCCCGACAATTCCGACTCGACGCGCAGACGCTGCTCGGAATGGGTCGACAACACCGCCAGGGTTCGGGCGCTGACCATGCCTGCGGCGTCGAACGCGAACAACCAGTGCGGCATCTGCCCGATCGGGTCGACGGACGCCGGCGCTGCGAGGTCCCGGACCACCCCGGCCAGACTCTGGGACGGAGCCGCCGTGACATGACGGTGCAGGTTCTGGGTGAACCGATCGCGCAGGCGGTGCCGGAGCGGATGCGCGAACGACCAGTTCCCGTTCGAGCGCAGCGTCCACAACTGGTCGGTGATGCTCTCGTCGTCGCGGGCGGCGTCGCCGAACGCGAGTCGCCGAACGAGGCGCCACCAGGTCTTCACGAAATCAGGAGCGTCGAGTTCACCGCGCGACCTCGCATGCTCGAGCAGATCCTGCGCCTCCTGCTCGATCACGGGAACCCATTCGGCCGCGAGACGGTGCAGGGCGTGTTCCGGTTCGAGGACCGACTCGTTGAACGCGCGTCGCTGGGCGCGGATGTTCCCTCGGGAGATGAGCACACCGTTGGGCTGGAACGGGCTGAGTGCGGCCACCTTCTCCTTGTTGGCCGCAGTGAACGATGCCGTGTCGGTGCGCAGGATCCGGTCCACATCCTCGGGCGTCAGGACGGTCGCGAGGGTGCGGCCGGGGATCGGCACGACCACCGGTCCGTCACCGTGCCGCTTCCGTAGATCGGCGACCAGGCGGACCACGCCGGCATCGGATTGGTTCTTCTCGAGCAGCTTCATCGCCCAACGCCGACGAGCGATCGGTCCCACCGCCACGAATGGCACGGCCACCTGCCCGAGGAGCCGAGCGGCGTCGGTGGGCGAAACGGTCGCGGTCGTTGCAGGCACAGGTGCTCCCGGCGTCGGAGGGGCAGGACTTGTGAAGGCTTCCCGTCGGGAGCACATCCAAACGTCCGTCCGGACCCGCAGAGGGAGATCACCGCAACCCCGGAACGAGCAGGCTTGCACGGTCCGCGGACAGAAGCACGCCTTCGGACGGCATGCAACTGTCTTCAAGGCGCGCAAACGGTCGGCGCTGCAGTGACAACTACCCGTCCCGATTTCCCCTGTGCCCTATTTTCCGCGCGCCTGCTTGCCGCGAGAGCGCCTTGTCGGCCGCCTCCCAGTGCGCATCGAACAGATCGCCACGACCGTCGGAAAACCCTGCGACGGTGTGGAAGTGAGCATCGCCGACGACAGCGAGGTGCTAATCCGCGGATACAACGTGATGCAGGGCTATCTCGACGGTCCGGAGGCCACCGCCGCAACCGTCGACTCCGCAGCGGGCCGGCGTGAGCGGGCACGGTTATGCCTCGTCGGTACGCCCGCTCAGCAGATTGTCCGCCTGACCACGGCTTCGAGGAACTTCACGGGAACCGGTTTCGCCCTCCCTCGACTCGGGTATTCGCCGAGGCACCGAGCTCGATCGGAGGGGGCAATCGTGGAGAACGGTTCCGTCGACCCGACACCGGACGTTCACGAAGAGCAGCCGGAGACGGTACGGCGCGCTATCGGTGCGTCGGCCATGGGTAATTTCACCGAGTGGTTCGACTACGGCGTCTATGCCTACACGGCCACCTACATCGCCGATTCGTTCTTCCCCGGCGATCTCGAATCCGCGACACTGCTCACGCTGGGTGTCTTTGCGGTCTCCTTCGTCATGCGGCCGCTGGGCGGTTTCGTGTGGGGTCCACTCGGCGACCGGTTGGGTCGGCGCCAGATCCTGGCGCTCACCATCCTGTTGATGGGTGGTTCGACGGTTCTGCTCGGCGCGGTCCCGTCGTACGAGTCGATCGGGTTCTGGGCACCTCTGCTGCTCGTGCTGTTGCGCATGATCCAGGGGTTCTCCACCGGCGGTGAGTACGGTGGCGCAGCGACTTTCATGGCCGAGTACTCCCCCGACCACAAACGTGGCTTCTACGGTAGTTTCCTCGAGTTCGGCACGCTGGGTGGTTTCTCCGTCGGTGCGTTCCTCGTCCTGATGATCGATCTGATGTCCACCGATGCCTTCATGGCGACCTGGGGCTGGCGACTGCCGTTCTTCGTCGCCGGCCCGCTCGCACTGGTGGGCCTCTACCTTCGTTCGAAACTCGACGAGACGCCGGTCTTCAAGGAACTGGAGGAGGCGCACCAGGAGGAGGCCAGCGTCGGCGCCGAGTTCAAGGACCTGATCACCCGCTACTGGCGACCGATCATCACGATGATGGGTCTGGTCATCGCGCTGAACGTCTGCAACTACACGTTGCTGAGCTACATGCCGACCTATCTCGAGGACCGGATCTGTCTGACGACCACTTCGGCACTGATCCTGGTGTTGATCGGTCAGCTCGCGATGATGGCGGTCATCCCGTTCTCCGGCTCCTTGTCGGACCGCATCGGGCGCAAGCCCCTCTGGGCGGCGTCGCTGGGTGGTCTGTTCGTTCTCGCCGTGCCGATGTACATGTTGATGTCGGTGGGCTTCGGCTGGGCGATCCTCGGCTTCACCGTGCTCGGCCTGCTGTACGTGATGCAGTTGTCGACCATCTCGGCGACCTTCCCCGCGATGTTCCCCACGCAGGTCCGGTTCGCCGGGTTCGCGATCTCGTACAACGTGGCCACCTCGATCTTCGGAGGTACGGCTCCCGCGATCAACGAATGGCTCGTCGAGCGGACCGGCAACGATCTCATGCCGGCCTTCTACACGATGGGCGCGTGCGCGGTCGGTCTCGTCGCCCTCTACTTCGTGGCGGAGACCGCGGGCGCATCGCTGCGGGGACGCGGTATCCCGGGTATCGATACCGAAGCACGCCCCGCGGCCTTGTCCCATCACTGATGTTGCCCCGGTTCGAGGTTCGAGGTTCGGAGACGGCTCGTGAATCGACGACCCGGTCGTCGATGTGGACGGTGGCACCGTCTCGGCCTTCCTGCTGTGGTTCGAACACGACCGGCTGTGGGAGATCCTCGTCGGGATGTTCCTGTTCGGCGTCGGCATGGGCACGGCCTACGCCGCGATGCCCGCGCTCATCGCACGCAGCGTGGCCGACACCGAGCTCGGCAGCGCCGTCAGTTTCAACCAGGTCCTCCGCACCGTCGGCGACGCCTTCGGCAGTGCCCTGTCCGGCGCCGTCCTCGCCGCACACATGGGCGCCGACCTGCATCCGACCGACGGAGGCATCACGCTCGCGTTCGCCCTCGGGGCGTGCGGCAGCGTGATCGTGTTCGCCGCGCTCGCGGTCAACCATGTCCGGTCGCTCCGTCCATCCGATACCTCGGTGAGCACGCCGGCCCTTCGCGGTGCCGATCTGCGCCGCTGACCGGATACCGCCGATACGCGAAGGTCGTCGAGTCGCTCTTCCTCCCGTCGACTCCACCGACCCATCGTCGGCGTGAAGTCACCCATCGGACATTCCGACGATGAACACATCCCGTGCCCGTACCCGAACTTTCCGAGGCTCGAGTACGGGCATGTTGTCGCTTCTGCGGTTACACACATTTCAAGATCGAACACAGCACATCGATCCTCGTCACGTTATCCATCACAAGTCCGAAATGCACGAAAGATCCTCTCGCGCCCAACTTTCGAACCCGTGGTTGGATGTGCGGTCGAGATACGGACTCGAGCGCGCGACGCCGCGTGGCGAAGCCGAACTCCATCACAGCCACCGCCTGCCCCGGGAGGAACCATGACCGACATCGAGACGAAGAACTTCTTCACCGATCCGGAACTCGTCGAGGACCCGTACCCCTACTACGACGCCCTGCGCGAGGGATGCCCGGTCACGCGCGAACCCCACCACAACGTCATGATGGTCACCGGCTACGAAGAGGCGATCCAGGTCCTGAGCGACGAGCAGACCTTCTCGTCGTGCATCTCGGTGACCGGTCCGTTCTCCGGCCTTCCGGCCTGCCCCGAGAGCGACGACATCACCGACTTCATCGAGGAGCACCGCCCCTCGCTGCCGATGAACGACCAGCTCCCCACCATGGATCCCCCGCAGCACACCGACCATCGCGGCCTGCTGATGCGGCTCATCACGCCCAAGCGCCTCGAGGAGAACGAGGCCTTCATCGAGCGCATCGCCGACCGCCTCCTCGACGATCTGCTCGCCCGAGGCGAGGGCGACTACATCACCGGCTTCGCCGCTCCGTTCGCGATGCTCGTCATCGCCGACCTGCTGGGCGTGCCGGAGAGTGACCATCAAGAATTCATCGAGGGCCTGAAGATCCAAGTGGAGAAAGGCTTCTCGCTCGGCAGCACCGAGGGTGAGACGCTGAAGCTCAACCCGCTCGAGTTCCTGTACAAGAAGTTCGGCCAGTACATCGAGGACCGCCGCGCGAACCCCACCGACGACGTGCTGACGGGCCTCGCCACCGCAACCTTCCCCGACGGCACCCTGCCGCCCGTCGACGACGTCCTGCGTATCGCCGCGAACGTGTTCTCCGCCGGCCAGGAGACCACCGTGCGTCTGCTGAGTTCCGCGTTGCGGATCATCGCCGAGCAGCCCGAACTCCAGAAGACCCTGCGCAGCGAGCCCGATCGCATCCCGAACTTCATCGAGGAGACGCTGCGTTTCGAGAGCCCGATCAAGGGCGACTTCCGGCTCGCGAAGACTCCCACCACCGTCGGCGGGGTCGACGTCTCGGCCGGCACGATCATGATGCTGGTCAACGGCGCCGCCAACCGCGACCCGCGCCAGTTCTCCGACCCGAGCGAGTTCGACATCGATCGCCGCAACGCACGCACCCACATCGCGTTCGGTCGCGGCGTGCACTCGTGTCCTGGCGCCCCGCTCGCCCGAACCGAAGGACGCGTGGGCATCGCGCGCCTGCTCGAGCGCACCAGCGAGATCCGGATCTCCGAGAAAGTGCACGGCCCCGAGGACGACCGGAAGTTCGGTTACCTGCCGACCTTCATCCTGCGCGGCCTGCTCGCCCTGCACCTCGAGTACACGCCGGCGGAAGGTGAGTCGAAGTGAAGGTCGTCGTCGACGACGACGCCTGCCGCGGACACGGCGTCTGCCTCGCGGCCTGCCCGGAGGTCTTCGACCTGAGCGACGGCGGATACGCCGTCACCCTGCTGTCCGAGGTCCCGGCCGAACACCAGGACTCCGTGCGGGAGGCCGCAGGGGGTTGCCCCGAAAGGGCGATCCGGCTCGACTGAGATCAGAGCGCGCCGTTCTTCGACGGGTCCGGCGTCCGGCCGGGTGCGCTCCGATCCCCGCGTTGGTTGTCAGGATGTCTCACGGCCATCCTGACAACCAGCGAATTGCCGCAGCGGATGGCGAGAACGGCAGCGGATTCCGTCCCGGGTGCGCATTCCGACTTGCCTCTTTCCGGCCCCGAATCAGCCGTATCGGGATGAGAACAAG
This sequence comes from Rhodococcus sp. 2G, assembly GCF_001886355.1. Taxonomy (NCBI): domain Bacteria; kingdom Bacillati; phylum Actinomycetota; class Actinomycetes; order Mycobacteriales; family Nocardiaceae; genus Rhodococcus; species Rhodococcus sp. 2G. The sequence goes on from NZ_CP018063.1 coordinate 3,738,140, forward strand.
GTTTCTTTTTCTGATAGCAACAGTCTCGAGTCGGGACGGAAAGCGGAAGGACGGCCCGCGTTGCCTCCCTACCCTCCGGTACAGTGTCCCCATGTCCACTCCACGCGACACAGGGCGATCCGGGCAGTGACGGGCGTCAGCGAAGAGCCGGCCTGGAAGCAGCGCGCGGTGGAGCGTTCCATCCGGACCGCGAAGCTGCGCGCCGAGCAGCGCGTTCAGCGCTTTCTCGATGCCGCACAGGCGATCATCGCGGAAAAGGGCAGCACCGACTTCACGGTTCAGGAAGTTGTCGACCGGTCGAAGCAGTCGCTTCGCAGCTTCTACCTACAATTCGACGGTAAGCACGAGCTGTTGCTGGCACTCTTCGAGGATGCTCTGAGCCGCTCTGCCGATCAGATCCGTGCCGCTGCCGCCGACGAGAAGGATCCTCTCGATCAGCTGCGCGTCGCAGTGGAACTGCTGTTCGAGTCGTCCCGACCCGATCCGGCGGCCCCGCGACCCCTGTTCACCGACCTCGCGCCGCAGCTGGTGCTCACCCATCCTGCCGAGGTGAAGGTCGCACACGCACCGATGCTCACGCTGTTCACGGAGCTGATGGAGAAGGTCGATGCCGAGGGCAGCCTTCGCGAGGGAACGAACGCGAAGCGAATGGCCGCCATGACAATGCAGACCGTGATGTCCATTGCCCAGTCGAGCGGTGGCGACGACACCACGACCCTTCTCATCTCGGCCGACGAGGTATGGAGTTTCTGCTCGCAGGGATTCGCCGCCCGCTGACGAGAGCAGCATTCTCGAACAGCAAAGTTCATCCCTCTCGCTCGGTGATCACGAGAAGCCAATCCCCGTCTCCATCCGTGTTCGGCCCCGGTATAGGGATGTCGCCGTTCTCGTCGGAAGTCGCCGGCTGCCGAGGCCCGGTCGCGTCGGCGGGGTCGACCCACTCGAGGGTCGCCTCCTCCGGTACCAACGCAGGATCGAGCCGGATCGTGCGCTGCGTCGGAAGGTAGACGACGGCGAGTGAACCGTCGGGTGTCCGGGCAGCGGTGACGTACTCGTCGTCGAGAACGTCGATCATCTCGTCACTCGTCCACGGGGTGCCGCGACCTGCGACGACGAGCGGTTCGTCGATATCCGGCACGAGCTCCCACCACGGCCACGACTGCCACAGTTCACGTATCGCTCGCAGCTGTGCGACAGCGGGAGTATCCAGACGGGTTTCCCACCCGTCCGGGAACTCCCAGTCGTCGGAACCCCGGAACTCGCCGGGCGAACCGGAGGTCAGTGCCCACAACGCCTGACGTCGGAGTGTCTCGTCGGTGGTCGGTGCCGTGTCCTCCTGGTTGTTCTCACCTTCGTAGTTGCCCTCCGAGAACAGTGCGGGTCGCGGGTCGCGGGTTCCGTCGGCACGCTCGTAGGCCTGCAGGACGGCCTGATAGGTGGGCGCGTAGGTGTAGACGAAGTTCCAGTCCACGACCGGTTCCCAGAACGGGTGATCCGTGGACAGCAGCTTGTCCCACCCCAGTTGGATCGTGAACGGTGCGTCGGAGCCGGCATCACGGATCCCGTCGAGCATCGCGTGCAGCACGAGATCCGACTCGGCACCGGCCGCGAGATCCTCCGCCTCCGGTGAGTAGTCCCCGCCGGTCATCCAGACGATGTTCGGGAATTCCGCGTACCGCTGCGCGAACCGCCGTCCGTACTCGAAGGCCTGTTCCGGCGTGGTCGACGCGAAGACGTGGGTGAGGTTCCACCCGTCCATCGGATACAGGAATACCGTGTTCCCGTGGCGGCACGCGATCCGGAGGTAGTCGTCGACACGCGACCAGTACACCTCGTTCCACTGCGTGATGTCGCCGTCGACGAACGGTTCGATGCCGTCGAAGGTGGCGCCTTCGTAGCTCGGGCCGCCGTTCACCGGCACGACGATCGCCGACATGATCGAGGCATTGAACCCGTTGATCTCGCGGTCGGTGAAATACAACTCGGCCTGCTCGGGCGACCAGTCGGCCATCCCCGACCACGGCGAGTCGCCGCGGACGAGGACGGGATCACCGTATTGATCCTCGAAATGGCGGCCATCGGCGCCGACGGACGAGACGAAGCGGTGGTCGGCGGCATCGCAGTCCGCTTCGACCGCCGGGACGTTCGTCCGCTGTTCCTGCTCTCCCGCGTTCGAACAGGCCGCGACCAGCAGCAACACCATCACAAGGACTGCCTGTTTCATCGTCACCCCACCGCGCCCGTGGTACGTCCAGGCTACGGAGGAGATCGTGGCTCCGAGCGAAAACACGGAACCCGTCGTCGGCGACAACCCGCGCTGGGGACTTCTTCCTCGACAAGGACCGACGTTCAATTCCGACGGACGCGGACGGCGGTGCCGGCGCACAGCACGACGACGGCACCGCCCGCAAACACTGCCCATGTCAATGGTTCTCCCAGCAGCCAGGCGGCCCAGCCGACCGTCATGATCGGCTGGGTCAGTTGCACCTGCCCGACCCGAGCCATCGGCCCGATGGCCAGACCTCGGTACCACGCGAAGAACCCGAGGAACATGCTGACGATGCCGAGGTACGCGAACGACGCCCAGTGCGTCACCCCACCCTGCGGCGGTCCGTCGGCGAGCGAGACCAGGGTGAGTGTCACCATCAACGGTGACCCCAGCACCAGTGCCCACGAGATCGTCTGCCACGCACCGATCTCCCGCGCCAGCAGCCCGCCTTCTGCGTAACCGACGGCGGCGGCGACCACCGCGCCGAGCAACAGCAGATCGGCTCGACCGAATCCCGCGGCACCTCCGCCACGCAGGCCCGCGAAGGCCATGACGGCGACCGTCCCCGCACCCGCCGCGACCCAGAACGGGGTGGGCGGCCGTTCGTGGGCCCGCAACACCGCGACCACCGCGGTCGCAGCCGGAAGGATCGCGATGACGATCGCGCTGTGGTTCGCCGGTGCCATGGTCAGGGCGTACGAGGTGAGCATGGGGAATCCGATCACCACCCCACCTGTGACGACGGCGATCCTGCGCCACTGATGCGTGTTCGGGAGTCGTTGCCCCGTGAGCGCGAGCGCCAGAGCGGCGAGAACCGCCGCGACGACCGCGCGGCCGGCGGCGACGAACAGCGGTGACATCGCACCGTTCTCGACGGCGATGCGGGTGAGCGGCACGGTCAGGGAGAAGCCTGCGACGCCGAGCAGACCCCAGGCGAGCCCGCGAGGATCGGGCGATAGCACTGGCCCGGCCGACACGATAGCGCTACTCTTCAATCTCATGTCGAACAGTAGCAGTTCCCAGCTCGTGGCGGAACTGACCCGGTGGATCGCCACCGCAGCACCCGGCGCCCGGTTGCCGTCGACGAGATCGCTCGTCGCGCAGTACGGCGTCAGCCCCGTCACGGTGCAGAAAGCATTGAAGACACTCCAGATCCGGGGTCTCGTGGAGAGTCGCACCGGTGTGGGAACCTTCGTCCGCCGGATCCGCACGTCGAACACGATCGATCACAGCTGGCAGACGGAAGCGCTCGGAACGGCTCCCTCGTTGCCTCGCGCCTCCGCCGCCCTGCGCACCGTGTCCAACGATGTGGTCTCACTCCACTCCGGCTATCCCGACCGCACGCTGCTTCCCGAACGCCTTGTCCGCGGAGCATATTCACGCGCAGCCCGCAGCGACGCCGCCGTAGGACGGACACCTGCTGCAGGACTTCCCGAACTGCAGGAGTGGTTCGCCGCGGAGCTGTCGGAAGCGACGAACGCGCGCACGGCCCCGCCGTCCGCGGGCGACGTGATCATCACCCCCGGCAGTCAGAGCGGGCTCGGGTCGATCTTCCGCGCACTCGTCGGCGCCGGTAATCCCCTCATCGTGGAGTCACCGACCTATTGGGGTGCAATCCTCGCGGCCACGAAGGCCGGCGTGCAGCTCGTACCGGTTTCCAGCGGACCCAATGGGCCCGATCCCGACGAATTGGCCCGCGCCTTCGATCGGACCCGGGCCCGCGCCTTCTACGCACAACCGAACTTCGCGAATCCCACCGGGGCGCAATGGTCGTCGTCGACCGGCGAGCGGGTCCTCGACGTCGTGCGCGATGCGGGAGCGTTCGTCATCGAGGACGACTGGGCCCACGACTTCGGGATCTCGGCCCCGTCCGTTCCGCTGTTCGCCCGCGACGATTCGGGCCACGTCGTCTATGTCCGCTCCCTGACCAAGAGTGTCGCGCCGTCGGTGCGGGTCGCGGCGATCGTCGCGCGTGGACCGGCTCGCGAACGCATCCTCGCCGACGTACAGGCCGAATCCGTCTATGTGAGCGGCGTTCTCCAGACGGTCGCGCTCGACGTCGTCACCCAGCCGGCATGGCAGACCCATCTGCGGGCGGTGCGGCGCGAGCTCGAATCGCGCCGCAACCTTCTCGTGAGCGAACTTCGTGAGCTCGCACCGGATGTGGCTGTCGACGGGCTACCGTCCGGTGGGCTCAATCTGTGGGGCAGGCTCCCGGACGACGTCGACGCCGAGGCCGTCGCGCACGAGTGCGAGGCCGCCGGGGTGCTCGTCGCGGCAGGTGACGAGTGGTTCCCGGCGGAGCCCACCGGTCAGTACCTCCGGCTCAACTACGCAGGACCGAATCCGGCGGCCTTCCGGGAGGCCGCGCGGGTCATCGGAAAAGTCGTCTCCGGCGGGTGAGGGCGAGCGGACGTCACCGGCTCGTGCGGCGCCGGCGGGCCTTCCTCACCCGGGTGCGTTCATCCTCTGTGAGCCCACCCCAGATCCCGTAGCGTTCACCGGAATCGAGGGCGTACTGCAGGCACTTCTCCCGCACCGGACAACGAGCGCAGACCTTCTTGGCCGAAGCCATCCGGTTCTCCCTCGCGTCGCCCCGCTCGTTGTCCGGGTGGAAGAACAACGATCCGTCTGCGTCGCGACAAGCCGCGTCCATCTGCCAATCCCATTCCTCGGTAACGGGAGGCGGCAGATAGAGCAACTTCAGCGCGGGCATGTCCTACCTCCCTCCGTTGCGCAGGGTGCGGTAGACCTCGATCAGGTGGTCGGTGGACGCGTCGCCGGTGTCGGGGATCTCGTCGCCGGCGAGCACCGACTGCAGGGCGGTGGCCTGGGTCTTGCCGAGTTCGACGCCCCACTGGTCGAACGAGTCGATCCCCCACACGACGCCTTGGACGAAGGTCTGATGTTCGTAGAAGGCGATGATCTGCCCGACCACCGACGGGGTCAGTTCCGGGGCGAGGATCGTCGTCGACGGCCGATCCCCGGGCATCACCTTGTGCGCCACCAACGCCTCGTCGACGCCGTCGGCGCGCACCTCGTCGGCATCACGCCCGAAGGCCAACACTTTGGCCTGGGCGAACATGTTCGCCAGCAACAACACCTGCATGCTGGTCTGCCCGTCGCGGGCGGGTAGGTCGTCGCCGCTACGGGCCAGGCCGAGGAAGTCGACGGGGACGATCTCGGTGCCCTGGTGCAGCAGCTGGAAGAAGGCGTGCTGACCGTTGGTACCGGGCTCACCCCAGAACACCTCCCCGGTCGGACACACCACCGGTGTGCCGTCGGCGCGCACGGATTTGCCGTTCGATTCCATGGTCAGCTGCTGCAGATAGGCCGGCAGCCGCGCCAGATCCTGCGCATAGGGCACCACCGCGCGCGACCGATAACCGAGGATGCTCGCATTCCACACCCCGATCACCCCCGCCAGCAACGGCGCATTCCGGGCCGGGGCGGTGATGGCGAAGTGGGTGTCGATGGTGTGCATGCCGGCGAGGAACTCGGCGAACCGCTCGCGTCCGATGGCGCACATCACCGCCAGCCCGATCGCCGAGCCCACCGAATAACGGCCGCCGACCCAGTCCCAGAACTCGAACATGTTCGCCGGGTCGATACCGAACTCGACCACCCGCTCGGTGTGCGTCGACACCGCGACGAAATGCTTGGCCACGGCGTCTTCCCCGAGGGCGTCGACGAGCCAGCGGCGGGCGGCGGTGGCGTTGGAGAGGGTTTCGAGGGTGGAAAACGTCTTCGACGCGACGATGAACACGGTCGTCGCCGGGTCCAGGTCGGCCAGTGCCGCGGTCAGATCGGCGGGGTCGACGTTGGAGACGAACCGCGTCGCCGGCCCGTCGTGGAAGCGCCGCAGTGCGCGGGTGACCATCGCCGGGCCGAGATCGGAGCCGCCGATGCCGATGTTGACCACCGTGGTGATCTGCTGCCCGGTGGCGCCGCGCCAGTCGCCGCTGCGGAGGCGGTCGGTGAACTTGCCCATCCGGTCGAGCACGGCGTGGACATCGGCGACGACATCGACCCCGTCGACGATCAACTGCGCATCGCGGGGCAGGCGCAGGGCGGTGTGCAGCACCGCCCGATCCTCGGTGACGTTGATGTGCGCACCCGAGAGCATCGCCTCCCGAGCCGCGGCCACACCCGTCTGCTCCGCCAGCTGGAGGAGCAGTTCGAGAGTGCGACCGGTGAGACGTTGTTTGCTGAAGTCGACCACCAGATCCCCGGCGTGCGAGGTCAACGCCTGCGCGCGCTGCGGTTCGATCGCGAACAGCTCCCGCAGGGACACCGCGGCGATCTCGTCGCGATGGGCATCGAGGGCTCGCCAGGCCTCCGTGGTCGTCACATCCTGTGTTTCCGTATCCATGTTTCTGCCAACGCCTTTCGTCACGCCAGTGCGCGCAGGCGCGGGGCGAGGTCGCGCTCGAACAGTTCCAGGAACCGCTTCTGATCATGACCCGGCGCGTGGAACACCAGATGATTCAACCCCGCATCGACATACGCTCTGACCTGCTCGACCGCCTCGTCCGGATCCGACGCCACGATCCACCGCTTGGCGACCTGCTCGATCGGCAACGCATCCGCCGCCGCCTCCATCTCCATCGGATCATCGATCGAATGCTTCTGCTCCGGCGTGAGCGACAACGGTGCCCAGAACCGGGTGTTCTCCAGCGCCTTGTCCGGATCGGTGTCGTACGAGATCTTGATCTCGATCATCTTGTCGATCTGCGCGACATCCCGCTCCGCCTTCTCCGCCCCCTCGGCGACGGCCGGCAACAGCTTGTCGGTGTAGAGCTCCATGCCCTTACCCGAGGTGCAGATGAACCCGTCCCCCGCGCGTCCGGCATAGCGTGCAACCACCGGACCGCCGGCGGCGACGTAGACCGGGATGCCGCCTTCGGGCACGTCGTAGATCGACGCGCCCTTGGTGGTGTAGTACTCGCCCTCGAAATCGACCCGGTCTCCGCGCCACAGCTCGCGCATCAACCGCACCGATTCACGCAGCCGGGCGAAACGTTCCTTGAACTCCGGCCACTGGCCGGCGTAGCCGGTGGCGATCTCGTTGAGTGCTTCACCGGTGCCGACCCCGAGGAAGATCCGTCCCGGATACAGACACCCCATCGTCGCGAAGGCCTGCGCGATCACCGCCGGGTTGTACCGGAACGTCGGCGTGAGCACACTCGTGCCCAGCTGCAACCTTTCGGTGCGCTCCCCCACAGCGGTCATCCACGCCAACGAGAACGGCGCATGCCCACCGTTGTGCCGCCACGGCTGGAAATGATCCGACACCGTCGCCGAATCCATCCCGTGCGCCTCGGCCAACACACCCAACTCCACCAACTCGCGCGGCCCGAACTGCTCCGCCGACGCCTTGTATCCCAACTTCAGCATTACCGTGCAACCTCCGAACAACGTGGTGCCAGCGAAACGATCACGCACTATCGCGCAAATCCTGCACGAAATCATGCACACTGAGCGCAGACAGTGTCAATATCCACGCAAAGGTGTGTCGCCCGTGCGTTATGGTCGTGCACCGACCCCCGACCACGGCGTCCGAGTACCCAGAAATTCGAGTGCCCAGAGCCCTAGGAGCAATCGTGTCAGCGACCGCACGGCGACGTGAGATCTTCCACCGAATCCTCGCCGACGGATATGTCGATGCGAAGACCCTCTCGGCCGATCTCGGCGTCGACGCGTCCACGATCCGTCGCGACCTCGATTCGCTCGCCCGTGAAGGGAAGGTCGAGCGCACGCACGGGGGCGCCCGAGCGGTCGAGGGCGCGGGCCTCGAGGTGCCGTACGCCCTCAAGAAGGACGTACGCCGTGAGGAGAAGGTGGCGATCGCGGCGGTAGCGGCCGCCATGGTGTCCGACGGCGACAGCGTGGTGCTCGACAGTGGATCCACAACCTACGAGGTAGCGGTCGCACTGCGACACAAGGCGTCACTGACGGTCCTCACCAATGACCTGCGTATCGCGAAATACGTTGCGGCATTTCCCGATGTCCGGCTTCTCGTGTCCGGAGGCGAGCTCCTCGGCTCGGTCTACACCCTGGTCGGCGACCATGCCGTGCAGTTCCTCTCGGACTACTCGGCCGACTGGGCGTTCCTCGGTGCCGACGCCGTGCACCCCACTGCCGGCATCACCAACACCAACACGCTGGAGATCCCGATCAAGCGGGCGATGATCCGGTCGGCCGAGAAGACGATCGTCGTGGCGGATCGTTCGAAGTTCGGAGAGCGCGCGCTCGCCCGGGTCGCGAGCCTCGACGAGGTCTCGTGCATGGTCACCGACGGCGGCTTCGACGAGGAGAAGCGGGCAGCCTACGGCGACCGACTCGTGATCGCTTCGAACTCTTGACATACAATCATTCGGTTGTACATTTGGGATGTGAGCGGAGACGACGAGGACCGGGCCGATGCCCTGTTCCACGCGCTCTCCGACCGGACCCGACGAGACATCATGCGACGCGTCCTGGCCGGGGAGCACTCGGTGTCCGCTCTCGCAGCGAACTACGACATGTCCTTCGCCGCAGTACAGAAACACGTCGCCGTGCTGGAGAAGGCCGGTCTGCTCGTGAAGCGACGCAGCGGTCGCAAGCAGTTGGCCAGTGGTGACGTGGCGGCAGTGCGGTCGGTGGCGTCCATGCTCACCGAGATGGAGCAGCTCTGGCGCGGTCGCATCGCGCGCATCGACGAACTCATCGCATCCGAATCCTCCGAGGAAGGCTGAGAAATGCCTGTAACCGACGTCCGGCACGACTCCGACCAGCCGACCCTGACCATCACCGCGGAGTTCGCCGCCCCGGTGTCCCGCATCTGGCAGGTCTACGCCGATCCCCGTCAGCTGGAGAAGATCTGGGGACCCCCGACCTTCCCCGCGACGGTGGTCGACCACAATCTGAAGCCCGGCACCCGTACCACCTACTTCATGACCGGCCCCGATGGTGAGAAGTACGCCGGCTACTGGGATATCACGACCGTCGACGAACCGACGGGCTTCTCGTTCCTGGACGGCTTCGCGGAGCCGGACTTCACCCCGAAACCGGAACTACCCGTCTCACGGTGCGTCTACAGTTTCGAGGAGTTCGAGGGCGGCACGCGCGCAACCTATGTCAGCACCTACGAGAGCGCCGAAGCGCTCCAGCAGGTTCTGGACATGGGCGTGGTCGAGGGCGCCTCGTCCGCCATCAACCAGATCGACGCATTGGTAGCGGAGCAGTAGCACCGAGCCGAACCCCGGTCCGTGCGGAGAAGAAGTACACCTCGTCGGGTTTCGGGATCACGTGGATCTCGGAACCCGATGAGACGGGCACATGCCGATCCCACCGGACGACGATCCTGTCGGCATCTCCGTCCACGGTGTCCTTCGGCACCGCGTACACGAACGACTCGGCACCGAGTTCCTCGACCAGGACCGTCCGTAGCGACCAGGAGTCGGATCGCCACGCCCCCACGGTCGTCCACGATTCCGGACGGACCCCGATCACCACGCGATCGGAATCCACCGAACGCGGAACGCGGATTCGCAGCGCTCCGAGTTCGGCGTACCCGTCGTGTACAGCTGCCTCGACGAGGTTCATCCCCGGCGACCCCACGAACCCGGCGACGAAGGTGTTCACCGGCTCGTCGTACAACTTCCGAGGCGACGCAACCTGCTGAAGGCGGCCGTTCTCCAGGACGGCGACACGATCTCCCATCGTCATCGCCTCGACCTGGTCGTGGGTCACGTACACGGTGGTGGTGCCGAGCGACCGCTGCAACTCGGCGATCTGCGCGCGGGTGCTGACCCGCAGTTTCGCATCGAGATTCGAAAGCGGCTCGTCCATGCAGAACACTGCCGGGTGACGGACGATCGCGCGCCCCATCGCGACACGCTGACGCTGACCACCCGACAGCTTTCCGGGCTTGCGGTCCAGCAGTGATTCCAGTTCGAGCATCCGGGCGGCTTCGAGCACTCGGGCCGTGCGCTCGTCCTTCTTCATCCCCGCGTTCTGCAGAGCGAAAGCCATGTTCTCCGCCACGGTCATGTTCGGGTAGAGCGCATAGTTCTGGAAAACCATCGCGACGTCACGGGCCTTCGGTGGCAGTCCTGTGACGTCACGACCACCGATCTCCACGCGCCCGGAGTCGACCGCCTCGAGACCGGCGAGCATGCGCAGGCTCGTCGACTTGCCGCATCCCGAGGGCCCGACGAGGACGAGGAATTCCCCGTCCTCGATGTCGAGGTCCAGTCGGTCCACGGCAGGACGATCGGCACCGGGATACCGATGGGTGACGTTGCGGAAGGCGATGGCAGCCAATGGTGTTCCTTCTACTTCAGGTTGGGGGTGATCTGCCTGTCGACGACCGCCTGCAGCTGCTGCTGCACGTCGGCGAAGGTCGTTGCGACGTCGGCGTTCTGCAGTGCGATCCGTTCCAGGCCGGTCCCGATGATCTGATCGCCACCGGGGACGAACACCCGGGCGTAGTCTTGGGAGCGCGTGACGGCCAGCTGGTCGACCGCGGTCCGTGCGTTGGGGTTGTCCTCGAGGTACTCCTTCATGGCGGGGTTGTCCACCGCGGACTTCCGGACCGGCATGTAACCGATGTTCTGTGAGAAGTACGCGGTGTTGTCGCCGTTGGTGACGAACTCGACGAACTTCAGGGCATTGCGCTTGCGTTCGTCGGAGATACCGGACGGAATCGCCAGACCCGCACCACCGGTGGGGCATCCCGCGACGCCCTCGGGAGCCGGCAGGAAGGCCGTCCCGAATTCGAAGGACGCGTTCTGCGTGATACCCGACAGGTCTCCCGTGGACGCGATCGTGGAGGCGATGAGACCGGCGGAGAAGTCGTTCGCGATATCGGTCGTCACCGCGGCGTACTTCTTGTCGTGGATCATGCGCTTCAGGAATTCACCTGCCGCAATTGTCTTCTCGTCGGTGAACTTCAGGTCCCATCCGTCGGAATAGGCACCACCGAAGGTCCAGATCGGGCCCTCGAAGGTCCATCCGAGGTAATCCTTGGCGTTGCCCCAGCCGTGCGCGAGCCTGCCGTCGCCGACCACCCCCTGGATGCGGGGACCCCACTCGTCGAACTCCTCCCAGGTGTCGGGTCCGCGATCGGGAAGTCCGGCCTGCTGCCACACCTGCTTGTTGTAGTAGAACAGCGGAGTCGACCGCGCGTACGGAAGAGCGAAGTGACTCCCCTCGTAGAGATAGTCCGCGAGCAGGGAATCGACGTAGTCGCCGGTGTCCACTCCCACCTCGCGGAACAGATCGTCGAGCGGGGTGATCGCACCTGTGATCGCATAGTTGAACCACCACACGTCCGACAGCACGACCACGTCGGGCAGGTCGCCGCCGGAGAGCGCGGCGTTGAACTTCTGTGAGACCTCCTCGTAGTTCTTGCCACCGTCGATGAGATCGACCGTGATGCCCGGGTTCGCGTCCTGGAACCGCCGGATCAGCTCCTTCTCCACGTCCTGGGATTTGCCGGGGTGGTTGGACCAGAAGCTGATCCGCGATGCATCGCCGGATACCGATCCCGTTCCCGAAGTCTGGGACGAGCCACCGCCCGTCCCTGCACATGCGGTCAGCGCAGCGCTCGCAGCCACGAGACCGGTCAGCCCGAGGAAACGACGCCTGTCGATGTTCCTGATGTCCATTCCCAGCTCCCTGAGGATTCAGCCCTTGACCGCACCGGAGGTGAGGCCCTTGATCATGTGCTTTTGCAGCACAAGGAAAATCACGAGAATCGGCAGCATCGCGAGCACGGTGCCGGCCATGACCGGACCCCAGTTCGTGACACCGTCGTTGTTCTGGAGTTGTGTCAGCCCGATCGGTAACGGCGCAACGGATGCGTCGTCGGCCATCAGGAACGGCCATAGATACTCGTTCCACTCGTTCACGACGGTGATGAGCGCGAACGCGACCATGGTCGGGCCGGATACGGGGAGGACCACGCGCCACAGCAGCCGGAACGGGCCCGCTCCGTCCATCCGTGCGGCTTCGATGATCTCGGCCGGAATGGACAGGAAATGGTTGCGCATGAGGAACGTTCCGAAGGCCACGCCTGCCAACGGCACGATGATGCCCTGGAAGGTGTTGCGCCAACCCCAGTCCGCGACGAGCGCATAATTGGAGATGACGGTGATCTGGTTCGGCACCATCAGCGCGGCGATGATGCCGAGGAAGACGATGTTCTTGCCGGGGAACCGCAGGAACACGAGACCGAACGCACTGAACACTCCGAGGACGAACTTCACCGTCGCCAGTATCGTCGTGATGACGATCGAGTTGCGCAGGAACAACCCGAACGGCACAGATTCGGTTGCCTCCGTGTAGTTCTGCGGATGGAAGACGCTCGGCCACCAGGTCACCGGCAGCGTGTAGATGTCGGGCCGCTCCTTGAACGATGTCACGACAATCCAGTACAAGGGCAGAGCCACCACCAGCAGCACGAGCACCATGGCGACATAGGCCAGAGCCGTGACGGCGCGCTCTCGTCTTCGGTGCGAACGCGTTTCGTCCGCGGGTGCGACCAGGTGCACGACAGACTTCTCCGCGACAGCGGTCACGAGTGACCTCCTCGGTCCATGATGCGCACCTGGTAAACGGTCACCGCGAGCAGTGCCAGGAACATGATGGTGGCAACGGTGGCGCCGTAGCCGGCACGGAAGTTGCGGAACGACTCGTCGTAGATCTGGTAGACCATCGTGGTCGTGCCGGTCCCCAACGGACCCCCACGAGTCATGACGTTGATGATGTCGAAGACCTGGAACGAATTGAGCAGCACGGTGATCGACAGGAAGTAGGTGGTGGGCCGCAATTGCGGAAGGACGACGCGCCGGAAGGTCGTTCCCCGGGAGGCACCGTCGATGGCGGCGGCTTCGCTCAACTCGGGCCGGAGTCCCTGCAGTGCAGCGAGATAGATGACGAATGTGTAGCCGAGGTTCTTCCACATGTACGTCAGGGTCACCATCACCAACGCCCAGTTGGGGTCCTGGTAGAAGTCCGGCGTCGGAAGTCCCACCCGGGTCAGGACGTCCTGCACCAGACCGAAGTTCGGATCGAAGACGAACTGGAAGGCGATTCCGACGGCTGCACCGGAGATGACGAACGGTGCGAACAGCGCCGACCGGACGAGATTGCGTCCGTGGAGCCTACGGTCCAGAAGCAGTGCGAGCCCGAGTCCCAGTGCCATCGAACCGGCAACGGTCGCCACGGTGAACACGATGGTGTTGCCGACGATCTCCCAACTGTCGGGACGTGTGAACCATTCTCGGTAGTTGGCGAGTCCGACGAAGGTCGAGTTCGGGCTCGCGATGTTCCACTCGAAGAAGGAGAGCCGGATGTTGTCGGCGAGAGGCCGGTAGGTGAACAGGATCAACAGCGCGAGATTGGGCCCGACCAATGCCGCGAAGAGCGCGTAATCGCGCCACGGGCGGTGGCGGAGGCCGCGTTCGTGTTGCGGCAGGGTTCGTTCCGGACTCGGTGACACCGGAGCAGTGTGTGCCGACAGAACGAACCATGGGTTACGAAAGGGCGACGCCCCCTGCTATTCCGGACGAACGTTACGAACCGGAAGCAGGGGGCGTCGGAGATGTGCGTCGGTGTCAGAGATTCCAGTCGCCGAGACCATCCCAGCCGTTGAGGGTTCCACCGGCCGTGTTCTGCACGATCACCGGATCGCCCTTCTTGGCGTTCTCGTAGAACCACTTGCCGTCCTCGGTGCTCACGTTGAGGCAGCCGTGGCTGACGTTGGTGTTGCCCTGCGCGCCGACCGACCACGGTGCGGCGTGGAGGAAGATGCCGCTGTTTGACATCCGCGTCGCGTACTCGACGTAGGTGCGATATCCCTCGGGGCTGTCGACGGGCACCCCGTAGGTCGACGAGTCCATGTACATGTCGCGGTACTTCTCACCGACGATGTACGTGCCGTTCGGGGTGTCGTGGCCGGGCTTGCCGAAGGACGTCGGCATGGTGCGGACGACCTCGCCGTTGCGGGTGACGGTGATGGTCTTGGTGTTGTTGTCGGCGACCGTCACCAGAGCGTCACCGATGGTGAACGACGACTGAGTGTCGCCGGCCTTCACGGTCACCGCGGTGTTCGCGGGCCAGAACTCGAACGGCTTCCAGCGGACCTGCGTGTTCGACGCCCAGTAGAAGTGCCCGTCGACGGGCGGCTGTGTGGTGATGCGGATGGCGCGTTCGGCGGCTGCACGATCTCCGACGGCCTCGTTGAAGCGGATGATGATCGGCTGCGCGACACCCACCGTCTCCCCGTTCGACGGGTTGACGGACGGAGCGGAGAACGGGGCGGCCGGCTCGGGAGCGAGCTGGGGCGGAAGCTGCGGCGGCGTCACCCCGGGCGGCGTGAGCCCTTCGATCAGCTCTTGGACACTCGGCACCTCGGGCCCACCGGGCCACAGCGGTGCCGAGCTCGCAGGACCGGCGGTGGCCAGTGCCACGGCGGCTGCGCCCACGAGTGCAGCACCGCTCCGCGCAGATCGGCGGCCCGTGCGGCGACCGTTCGACAAAGCTCGCTTTTCGAACATTCCACAACCCATCGTTCAGCGGTGCGCCGCGCCTTACTTCCCCTGCGCGGCGTGCTCGTACCCGTTCATTAGACACAGGACGGTTACGGACGGGCAATTCGAATGCGGACGGTCTCGGCGTTTTCCCAGGTCAGCGGACCGAGTGGTCTATTACGAATGCGGACGGCCACGGCGCGGGTGAACGGATATCACCCGCGCCGCAGACCCGCGGTCACACCGTTTCCGGGACGTCGAGGTGGGCGATGACGAGCTCGAACTCACCGGTATCGAGCACCCTGGCGCCTGCTGCCCGAGTCACCTCGGAGCGGATGTCGTCGACATGTGCTCTGGTGCGGTCCATCGCCTCGGCACTGTCGAACGTCAACGAGGTCACCCCGCGACCACCGGCACGGTCGAGCATCAGGCTGGCGCTGCAGAAACCCTCGAGTTCCTCCATCCGCGGCAGCGCGGCCATCTTCCACATGTCCACACCGCGATCCACCTGCGCGGGATCGATGTCGACCCAGGTGACACTGCAGCAGGACCCACGGGTCGAGTGGTGATCGCGGTGCATGACGGCGATCTCCCAGTTGGCCACGTCCGTGGTGGCATGGAACATCCGGGCCGCCTCGTCCCGGAGCATGCGGGCCATGCCTTCGCTGGAGCGCAACACGTCCTCGTCCCGCCAGGAGCTGGTGGCGATGCATCGGCCCGAGCCGCGGTCGATCAGCAGGGACAGCCCCAGGCAACCGTTCATGTCCGCCAGGGCAGGCATCACGATGTCGCGTACGTGCTTGATCCCGGCGTCGATGTACGACGGATGCGCATGAATTGTGGTGGAGCGTGCAAACACGATCGGCACCCCTCTCCTCAGGGCGGCGCCGACGCGGCGTCGCCGGTCGTTTCGGGGCGACCCCCCACCCGAAACCACCCGTGTTCACACTGCTCCCCTACTCGGCCGTAGGCAATAGACGGACAGCGTGCGTCTGTCATCCTCGAAGGGTGGCGGCCTCGAACGGCATCGACCGCATCGGTCCCGGAGACCTGATCGAACTCGTCTCGGACGTGGGACGGGTACCCATGAATGTCGGTGCTGCGATCTTCTTCGCCGGTGAGAACCTGACGAACCCCACGACACTGATGACCGTGCTCGCCGAACGCCTCGTCCGGATTCGACGCCTGCGGCAATGCCTGATCGAGCCGGCCTTCGGACTCGGGCGTCCCTACTGGCTCGACGACGCCCACTTCGACATCGATGCCCACTTCTCCCAGGTGCGGTGCCCCGGTCCCCGCGACAGGGACGCCGCACTGACGCTCGCCGCGGACGCCCTTACCCGGCCGCTGCCCCGATCGCAGCCGTTGTGGCGCGCGCTGCTCGTCACCGACATCGCGGACCCGAACGGGCACACGGCGTTGGTGATGGTGCTGCACCACGTCCTGGCCGACGGGATCGGTGGTCTGTCGATCCTGGCGCATCTCGTCGACGGCACGGACAGCACACCGCCCATGCCCGAACAGCGCGCTTCAACGCAACCAACCAGACGAGAGTTGTTCTACGACAATGTAATCGGTCACTTTCGGGCGCTCCGCCGGGCACCGCGAGCCGTCGCACGTCTTCCTGCAGCATGGACAGAACTCGGGAGGGGCGCCGGCGGACGTGCCCCGCGGTGTTCGTTGAACGCGCCCATCGGGTCTCGTCTGGCGCTCAAGACCGTCGAGGTGGATCTGGACACGCTCCGTCGGGCGGGACGGCAGTGGGACGCAACGATCAACGATGTGCTGCTGGTCGCCGTCGGGGGCGCCCTCGCCACCATCCTGCACAAGCGCGGCGAGTTCCCGTCCGAGCTGATGATCTCGGTGCCGGTCTCCGCCCGCACCGCTGCCACGGGTGGGCAACTGGGCAATCGCGTCGGCGTCATGCCCGTCCGGGTACCGCTGGACGGGACCCCGGAGCACCGGTCGGTATCCGTCTCCCGCACGACCCGACTGCAGAAGGCGAACGTGCGGGGCCTGTCTGCCGAACTACTGGGTCCGGTCTTCCGCGCCCTTGCGGCCGTCGGGGCGTTCCGCCGGTTCGTGGACCGGCAGCGCCGGGTCAACTCGTTCCTGTCCGACCTGCCGGGACCGTCGTCGACGCTCACCGTTGCCGGAGTGCCTGTCGCGTCGATGGTGCCGATGATCGTCACCACGGGCAACGTCGCGGTCGCTTTCGCGGCCCTGTCCTATGCCGGCACGCTGACCGTGGCGGTCGTCGTCGACCCCGATCTCGTCCCCGAACACCGTGACCTCACGGAGGCCCTGCGCGAACAGTTCCGCTCGATCGTCGCCTCCGCACAGTGACTGCCGGCCGCTCCGATGTGGCGGTCGGGAACCGAGGAGCGGAGTACCTTGCTGTGCATGTCGGAGAAGATCGCCGAGATCCGTACCCTCGCCGATGCCCGGAAGGTGTTGGCATCGCAACCGTTCAGCGTCCTGATCGGAGCCCGTCTGACCGAGTACGAGCGCGGCCGGGCAGTCCTGGAAATACCGCTCAGGGAGGAACTGCTCCAGCAGTTCGGCTTCGCGCACGGAGGTGTTCTGGCCTACGCGGCCGACAATGCGCTCACGTTCGCCGCAGGCACGGCCCTCGGGCCGTCGATCGTGACGACCGGCATGAGCCTCGACTACCTGCGGCCCGCCGGGGGCGCACTCCTACGCGCGGTCGCCACGATCGTCAGCACCAGTCGCAGGCAGGCACTGTGTCGTTGCGAGATCTACGCCGTCACCGAGGACGGGACGGAGAAGATGTGTGCGGCGGCGCAGGGCAGCGCTCGCCTGATCGATCTGAATCGTTGAGCGGGACAATCTGTTCCACCCTCCGTTCAGAGACCGAAGATCCTCGCCAGTCGCGCATCGGAGTCGTACAGGGCGTCGGTGTCGAAAGTGGATGCGGAGCTGAGCACCTCGTTCGCCCCGGTGGAGGCGAGCAGTTTCTCGAGCCCTTCGGCCACCTGGTCCTCGGTGCCGGCCAGCGAACCCTTCGCGGTCTCGTCGACGATGCGGCGGCGCCGCTCGGTCATCGGCTGCCGGCGGATCTCCTCGATCGGGGACAGCGGCGGGAACGCCCCCTCTTCGCGTGAGACGGCCATCGCCCAGGCCTCCGGAAGCTGCAGTTCCCGAGCCTCGGCTTCGGTGTCGGCGATGAGGATGTCCAGGCCGACGACAACATAGGGCTCAGCGCCGGGTGTGGCCGGGCGGAAGTCGGCGCGATAACGGTCGAACGGTTCCGATCCCTGCCGCAGAAGCGGTCCGGCGACGACGGGCAGGCCCAGACGCGCCGCCAGCCGCATACCCTGCCCGGTGCCGAGGACGAAGATCGGAGGCGGCTCGGACAGTCGAGGACGCACCGTCACTTCGGCGGTGCCGTGCAGATAACCGCGCAGTTCCTCGATGTCGGCGGCGAAGTCGTCCGCGTCGGCCTTGTGGGTCCGCAGCGCATCGCGCACAGGCGCGGTGAATCCGAGGGAACGACCGACACCCAGATCGATCCGTCCCGGGTGCATCGCTTCGAGCATCGCGAACTGTTCGGCGACGACGATCGGTTGATGGTTGGGCAGCATGACGCCGCCGGATCCCACTCGGATCCGGCTCGTCCGCTCCGCGATCGTGCCGATGAGCAGCGGTGGAGCTCCCGACGCGATGCCTGGGACGGCGTGGTGCTCGGCCACCCAGAAGCGGTGGTAGCCGGCCGCCTCGGCGAGTTCGGCGCGACGCAGGGTCTGGTGCAATGCGGCAGCGTCCGGCTGCCCCTCCCGGGTCCGGGAGCGGTCCAGCAACGACAACGCCACCTGCACGGTCGTCTCAACACCGCGACCGTCCCGGATCTTCCCTGCAGGTCAGGGATCTTCGGGACCCCAAGCGCGTCCGGCTGCGATCCAGTCCCCGTGGAATTGGAGTTGCCCGTGCTCCGAGGCCTTCTGCGCCGCGGCGACACCGTGTGCATCGGCGAGGTACAGCAGGAGATCGGCGATCGCGTCTCCGACCGCGACGACCTGGTCGCGGGCATCACCCGCTCGGAGATGCACTCTCGTGTACGAAAGATTGCTGGTCAGCGCAATTCGATATCCATCATCTCGGTGCGGGCCACCGTGCGATCACGCTCGTCGGCAAGAGCGAGACGACGCTCGTCGCACATGTAGCCGTCCAACGCGTCCTGCGATTCGAAGGTGAAGAATTGGATTTCGCGCGGTCGGCCATCGGGGCCGTCGGTGACGGACCGTTGCACAGCACCGTCGGTGACGGCCCGCTGCACGACGCGACCTCCGTGGTCGCCGACGAGCCGGAGGACCGCGTCCTCGTACGCGGTCATCGCCTCATCCATACCGGGCTTCGCCCACAACAGGACACACAGTGAGATCGCCATGGCGGCACGCTACCCGACCTGACGACGCCACCCACTCGGCGTCCCGGACGAACTGTTCACGGCCGCGGGTTCTTCCGGGTCCACCGCGGCCGGTCGCTGCGGGTGGCAGCCGTGCACCGACGACACGGGACGACTCCGTGCTCGCCCAGTTCCGCCAGGTACAGCGCGTCGCTCCACGGCACGTGCGGAAAGCGATCGAGGCGGGCGCGGGAGAGTTGCACCCCGCACAGGGTCTGGTTGGTGCCGGGCGTCCATGCGTGGGTGTCGCCGGACGGGTAGCGGATCCCGTCGGTATCGGTCCATCGCCCCGACGCAGCGACCGCAGGCCTGGTGTGCTGAGCCATGGGTCCGGGTTCCCGCTACCGGGCGGGATTACTCGATACGGGATGCTGCGAGCATCTCCTCGATCGACACGAACTTCAGGCGCGAGCGTCCCGCCGCCGAACCGCGGGCCTTCTCCTGCTTGTCGATCTGCAGCCAGCCCCGGTAATCGATGTGCTCCGGACGCCGCTCGGCGACCAGCGCCGCCAACTTCTCCCGATCGGCGACCGGCTCGGGCAGCTTGCCCTCGACGAAATCGTCGAGGATCTTCTCGACCGTTTCGGCAGAGCACTGCTTGTTGGTGCCGATCACGCCGCTGGGACCACGCTTGATCCAACCGGCGGTGTAGACACCGGGCACCGGTGCTCCGGCCTCGGCGTCGATCACCCGGCCGCCCTCGTTCGGGATGACCCCGCGCCGCTCGTCGAAGGGCAGACCGGCCGGCGCGGTGCCGCGGTAACCGATCGAACGCAGCACCAATCCCGCCTCGAGGATTTCGGTCTGTCCGGTCGGGCGGGCCTCGAGACGGCCGTCGACCTCGACCAGTTCGTTGCGCTCGAGGGTGATCGATTCGACAACACCGTCGCCGGAGATCTCCACCGGCGAGGCGAGATAGCGCAGCACGATCCGCTTGTTGCCCTCGGTGGGAGTGCGCTGCGCGAAGCCCTCGACCTGCCGCACCTTCAGCGTCAGGCGGGGTTCGACCTCCGGATCGTCGATCAGCGCGCGGCTGACCGGGTCGAGTTCGACCTCGACCGGGTCGACGACCACATCGACACCGGGCAGCGAGCCGAGCGCGAGCAGCTCCGGGTTGGTGTAGGCGGCCTGCGCCGGGCCGCGCCGGCCCACGACCACGACCTCGCGGATGTTCGACTTCCGCAGCGCCTCGAGCGCGTGCTCGGCGATGTCGGTGCGCGCGAGCTCGTCGGGGTCCATCACCAGGGCTCGCGCGACGTCCAGGGCGACGTTGCCGTTGCCGATGATCACCGCGCGTTCGGCCGACAGATCGAAGGTGTGGTCGGCGAAATCAGGGTGTCCGTTGTACCAGGCGACGAACTCGGTTGCGGCGCGGCTGCCCACGAGGTCCTCTCCCGGGATGCCCAGCGTGCGGTCGCCTGCGGCACCGACAGCGTAGATCACGGCGTGATGGTGCGCGAGCAGTTCCTCGTGGGTGATGTGGGTGCCGACCTCGACGTTGAAATAGCACTGGGTGTTCTTGTGGCCGATGGCGCTGCGGAAGAGGTCGCCGACTCCCTTGGTGCTCTGATGATCGGGGGCCACACCGGCACGCACGAGCCCGTAGGGGGTGGGCAGGCGGTCGAAGATGTCGACCTGCACCGCCGAGTGCGTCACCAGATCCATCGCGGCATAGCACGCCGCAGGACCCGAGCCGACGATCGCCACCCGCAGCGTGCCCAGCTCGGCGGGCAGCTTGCGGCGAGTGCGCAGCTCGGGCCAGTCCGGTCCGATCGGGTAGCGACGGTAGTACTCGGCGTTGATCTCGAGATACGGCTCCTGCGCCGGCGTGAGTTCGTTGTCTGCGGCGATCGCATCCACCGGGCACTCGTCGACACAGGCCCCGCAGTCGATGCACGTGTCGGGATCGATGTAGAGCATCTCCGTGGTCGCGAAGGGTGCTTCGTCGGGTGTCGGGTGGATGCAGTTGACCGGGCAGACCTCGACACACGAGGCGTCGTTGCAGCACGCCTGGGTGATTACATAAGCCACAGTTGTACCTGCCTACAGTGCCGATTCCGGACAACGAACGGGCCTCAGACTAGTACACGTTCCAGTTTCGGTCGAGAACCACGTTCTCGAAACGATATCATCGAATTTTCGGCTGTCGAGGTGCCTCAGATGTCCGTTTCGGCGCTCGATTCGATGCGGAAACCGATTTTGAGAGTGACCTGCGTGTGGGCCACCCGGCCGTCGTCGATGTGGCCCCGGATGTTGACCGTCTCGAACCACTCGAGATGCCGCGTGGTCTCCGCTGCTCGCGCCACCGCTTTCGCGATCGCGTCGTCGACTCCCGTCGTCGACGATCCGACGACCTCGATCACCCGGTAGACATGGCTCATGGCTGAACTCCTCGAATCGACGATGCTCCGATTCGGATCGTCCCGCCCCCGAGGGACCCCCGTCCCCGGAACCACGAAAATGACAGAAAGATTCAGGCACGACGCGCGAGCGACCGGGCGAGTTCGCCCAGCCGCGCCAGACGCAGGTCCCCGAGCGGGATCGCGCCGGCACCGAGCCGGTTGGTGACGAAGGCGAGCGACAGACCGGTGTCGAGATCGGCGTACGCCCCCGAGCCACCCACTCCGTAGTGCCCGAGCGCACCGCGCGGACGCTGGATGCTCGCGAAGATGGGCTGGTGGTAGCCGAGCCGCCACGCCATCGGCACACCGAGCACGTAGTCCCGGCTGCGCACCCGCACGCGCGACATCTCGTCGATCGTGGTGGCGTCGAGGAACTTCACGCCGTCGATCGTCCCGCCGGCGGCTATCGCCCCGTACATACGCGCGAGCGAGCGGGCGGTGAACACACCGTTCCAGCCCGGCATCACCGAGTCGTGCACGGCCGGGTCGCCGACGAGCCTGTCGAAGCCGTCGGGCATCGCGGCCTCGGCGAGACCGCGGGTCGGTTCGAGTCGCGACAGGACCGCGGCGCTCGCACCCCAGTGCAGGCCGACCGGGGCGAGCCGCGGGAAGAGCTTCGCGATACGGCCCCGTTCGTCATGAGGCACGCGGTACCAGAAATCGGGATCGCCGAGGGGCCGGGCGATCTCCTGCTCCACGACCTCCACGAAGGGCAGACCGGTCACCCGCTGCACGAGTTCGGCGACGAGCCATCCGTAGGTGACGGCGTGGTAGCCCGAGCCGCGTCGCCGCCGTCGATCCGGTGCCGCCTGCTCGAGTGCCGCGACGGTCGTCTCGTAGTCGAGGATCCCGCGCGTCCCCGGAACCAGACCGCGCACCCGGTGCAGGCCGGATCGGTGGGTCATGACGTCCGCGACGGTGATGTCATCTTTGCCGTTCGCGGCGAACTCCGGCCAGTACTGCGCAACGGGCGCGAAGTAGTCGATCACTCCGCGCTCGGCCAGACGGTGCACGACGGTCGACGCCACGCCCTTGCCGGTCGAGAACGACAACGCCATGGTGTCGCGGCTCCACCGCTTGTCGGGGGCCGACCAGCCGGACCAGATGTCGAGGACCTTCTCACCGTGGAGATAGGCGGTGAGTGCGCCGCCGCCGTCCCGGGGCCGCTTGTACAGCGAGAAGAACGCGTCGGCCAGCCGCAGGAATCGCGGATCGACGACCATCTCGGTCGGCGCCGCCGGGCCCGGCCGGGCGTCGATCCGCCCCGGGACGTGCACCGGTGCGAACGACGCTGTCGCCCCGGCAGGTTCGAAGACTGCTCCGGTCGTCATCGCGACACCTCCATCGGCATGTGCGACAGGCTACGACGACACGGAACGTAAAGGAAGGGTTTACGTACAGTCTGTCTGTCGAGGATCCCGGCGAGACGCGTCGAATCTACGGCAGGGGCGACGGCGGCGTCTGCGCGCCAGGAGTGAAGTACCGGAAGTCGCCCAGCACGACACACCCGCGTGCGGCCTCGAGTTCGAACGCGGCCGCCGCCGTGCCCTCGCACAACACCGGATCGTCGGCGTCGCCCACATAGGCCTGCGACTGCGGACCCGCGGCGACGACCGCCGTGCCCGGACTTTCGAGCACACCGAGCGCCAGGGCCTCCTCCCCCACGCCGATCGCGAACAGCCGTCCCGACGTGCTTTCCCCGGCGCCGACACCGCCGTCGAATCCGGCGGCCACCACCTGTGCGGCACTGCGGGCATCGGCGAATCCCACGCCCCGCTCGGCATAGCTCCACGCCTCGGCGGTGCCGTCGGTGGACGCACCACACGCTTCGCCCCCGTCGATCTGCACGATCTCGGCCGGGGCACCCGGCGGTGCCGTGCACGTCGTGGCCGCGGACGCGGTCTGAGGAATGAGGAAACCGACCCCGATGGCGGCAGCGAATACTGCCCCGACGCCGAGAACCCGACCGGACGCCCACGAGCGAATCACGACATCGACCCTTCCGAACCTCGAGTGACTGTTCTCTCGGACAGTTTATGGACTCGCACCTCGGGAGGACTCATACTTGAGGTCACGACAGGGACGCGATTCCCCGAACGTTCCGGTTCACGTGTCCTTTGCCCGGTCGGTGTCGCGGGACGGTTGGACGCGCTTCGGCTCCCCCGGCATCTTCGGGTGATTCGGCGGATACGGCAGGTCGCCGATACCGTTCGCCTCGTCCCGTTCGGCCATCTCGAGCAGAACGTCCAGCGAGTGCGCATGCGCATCGAGATCCGCCATCGGATCGCCGCGCTTCGCCAGCAGATCCGGCACCGTGGCGATCGTGAAGTCGTCAGGTTCGGCGTCGACCAGCTCGTCCCAGGTCAGCGGAGTCGAGACGGTCGCGATCGGGGTGCGACGGACCGAGTAGGCCGAGGCTATCGTCTTGTCGCGCGCGTTCTGGTTGTAGTCGAGGAAGAGCCGCTCTCCGCGCTCCTCCTTCCACCACGCCGTCGTCGCCCGCCCGTCGCTGCGCCGCTCGATCTCACGCATGAGCGCGATCCCCGCACGACGGACTCCGACGAAATCCCATTCGGGCACGATCCGCAGATAGATGTGGAGTCCCCGCCCACCGGACGTCTTGGGATATCCGGCGAGTCCCAGTTCGTCGAGAAGCGGGCGCACGACCTCCAGCGCCACCGCCCGCGCGTCGCCGAAATCGGTTCCCGGTTGCGGGTCGAGGTCGATGCGCAATTCGTCGGGACGGTCGGTGTCGCCGCAGCGCACCGGCCACGGATGGAAGGTCACGGACCCGAGATTGGCCGCCCACACCACGTCGGCAGCCGAACACACACGCAGCGCATCGGCGGTACGCCCCGACGGGAACGTGATCTCGCAGGTCGCCACGTGGTCGGGTCGCTTGACCGGTGCCCGCTTCTGATAGATCTCCTCCCCCTCGATGCCGTCGGGAAAGCGCTGCAGATGCGTCGGTCGATCGCGCAGAGCCGTCAGGATCGGTGCGTCGAACTCGGTGGCGACCCTGCGGTAGTACTCCACGAGGTGCCGCTTCGTGCCACCTGCGGCGCCGAGCTGCGGGAAGTAGATCTTGTCGGGGTTCGACAACCGCACGGGCGTGCCGTCGACGTCCAACTCCTCCGCGGGCGAACGCTTCGTGGCCATGTCAGTCCTCCGTCCGGTCGAGCACATCCGACAGGTCGTAGCGCACCGGCACCTCCAGCTGGTCGAACGTGCAGCTCTCGGGGTCACGGTCGGGACGCCACCGCAGGAACTTCGCTGCGTGCCGGAACCGCATCCCCGCTCCCGACACACCTTCCATCTGGTCGTACGCGACCTCCACGACACGTTCGGGACGCAACGGCACCCAGCTGCGGTCCACCGCCGAACGCCACCGCGTCGGTTCGCCCTGCTCGACGACGTCGTCCCCGAGTCGCAGCGGTTGCAGTTCGGCGAGCAGTTCCTCGCGCCGCTCCCGCGTGAACGCCGAGGCTCCGCCGACCATCGCGAGTTCGCCGTCGTGATAGAGCCCGAGCAGCAACGACCCGATGCCCTCGACGCTCTTGTGCATGCGGTAGCCCATGAGGACGCAGTCGGCGGTGCGGGCATGTTTGAGCTTGAGCATCTCCCGCTTGTCGGGCACATAGAGCCCGTCGAGTCGCTTGGCGATCACGCCGTCGAGGCCGGCCCCTTCGAACTCCTCGAACCAGCGGCGGGCGGTATCGGTGTCGGTCGTGGCCACCGTGACATGACAGCTCTTACCCCCGCCGATCTCGGACCGCAGCCGCGCGCGCCGCTCCGCGAACGGGGTCTCCATGAGATTCTCGTCGCCGAGAGCGAGCAGATCGAAACCGACGAACACGGCCGGTGTCTGCTCGGCAAGCATCGTGACCCGGCTGTCGGCCGGATGGATCCGCTCGGACAGCGCCTGCCAGTCGAGTCGGGTGCGGCCGTCGTGTTCGCGCGGGACGACGATCTCCCCGTCGACCACGCACCTGCGGGGCAGTTCGGCGCGCGCGGCGTCGGCGAGTTCCGGGAAGTAGCGCACGAGGTCCTTGCCTCCGCGCGAGCCGAGAACCACCTCGTCACCGTCGCGGAAGACGATCGCCCGGAAACCGTCCCATTTGGGTTCGTAGGACCACTCGTCGGGACCGTCTTCGGGTTGGGAGGGGACGGTGGAGGAGACCTTGGCGAGCATCGGGGCGATCGGCGGCACCACAGGCAGGTCCATGCGGCACATCGTTCCACCCTGTACGGGTACCGGCAGCACTTCCGTAGGCTCTTCGACCATGAACATTCTCCGAGGGGCGGCCGGTGCCGCGATGGCGTTGGCGGCAGCAGGGGTGCTTGGAGGATGCGCGACCCAGGTCGAAGGGCAGGCCGTGCCCGCCGCGAACGCCCTGGACACGTCCACGGCGCCGTCCTTCTCCCTACCCACCACGACCCCGTCGGCGTCGTCGTCGACCGAATTGAGCGTCGACGTCGCAGCCGGCGAATGCGTCGCGCTCGGTGGCACGGTCGACGACGCGACCATCGACTACGCGGTGTGCGGCAGCCCGAGCTCGAATTACAAGGTCGTCGACGTCGTCGATGCCAGTGCCATGTGCCCCGGCGACATCGACCAGACCTACTACGAGTCCTTCGGCGGCATCGAGGTCGGCGCGTTGTGTCTCGACATCGACTGGGTGGTGGGCGACTGCATCGACCTCGGCGGCGAGGATCCGCAGCGCATCGACTGCGGTGAGCCCGCGGTCCAGGGCGAGGAGGTCACCGAGATCCTGCTCGACACCTCCGACGTGAACGCCTGCTCGACGTCCGAGGGTGGGTTCGTGTACCGGGAACGCAACTTCGTGGTCTGCACCGACACCATCTGAGGTTCTCTCCTTGTGCGGATGCCCGTCGCGGCCGCGACGGAGCATGTCGGTGCCTCCCGCAACAATGCGTTCGACAGATCATCATCCGACGGACGCGAGGACGGAACATGACGCACTGGCCGGACAGACCGATCTGCGCGTTCGATCTCGAGACCACCGACCGGGATCCCCGCAACGCCCGCATCGTCACGGCATGCGTCGCGACCTTCGACGGCGACCGCATCGACACACGCTCGTGGCTGCTCGACCCGGGTATCGCGATACCCGAGGAGACCACCGCGATCCACGGCATCACCACCGCCCACGCCCGCGCCGAAGGACTCGACTATCTCGAGGGATACGAGCAGATCCGGCAGGCCGTGAGCGACGCGTGGGCGCGCGGCCACATCGTCGTCGCATTCAACGCCAGCTACGACCTGACGGTCCTCGACGCCGAAGGACGCCGGCTCGGCCTGACGGGGCTCGACGTCGGCACGGTCGTCGACCCGTACGTCATCGACCGGGAGATGGACCGCAGCCGGCCCGGCAGGCGCACACTGCAGGCGGTGTGCGAGGCGTACGGGGTGTCGCTGCCGAATCCGCACGAGGCCGAGGCCGACGCGCTCGCCGCCGGCCACCTGACCCGCGCGCTCGTGGCGAGATTCCCCGAGCTCGCCGAACTCGACATCATGGCCGATCAGGCCGCCTGGCACGCCGAACGGCAACGCAGCTTCGCCGAATATCTGCGCGGGCTGGGTCGCGAGGTCGTCGACGTCGACGACAGCTGGCCCCTCCGGCTCCCCACCCCGGTGGGTACCGACGTCCTCGAGCGTCCCGCGACCGAGACCAGGTTCCGGCGCGCGCTGCGCGCGATCCGCGAGTTCTTCCGGCGACTGCGCCGACGCTGATCAGGAGAGCAGTCGATCAGGGCAGCAGTCCCTGCCGTCGCGCCTCGACGACCGCCTCGTGCCGGCTGCGCACATCGAGTTTGTCCATGGCGTTGCGCAGATAGGTCTTCACCGTCTCCACGCGCAGCGACAACCTGTCGGCGATCTCCGCGTTGCGGCAGCCCAGCGCCACATGACTCAGCACGTCGTGCTCGCGCGCGGTCAGATGCGTCCGCGGCTGCGACGCACCGTCGCGCGCCCGGGCCAGTGTCTCCTCGACGTTCCGCACCTGTTCCCTGATCACCGGGTCGTCGGTGCGCGCCGCGATCGCCCGCAGCGCCACGAGGCTTTCCGTCAGCGCTTCGGAGACGGAGGCAGGCACGGTGGCGCCGTGCGCGGCCCGCGTGTTCCCGATCAGCGACACGCGACGGTCCACCTCGTCGCGGATTTCGATCTCCCGCGCGAGCTCCGCGGCCGACCGCACGACCTTCTCCGCTACGACGTCGCCGATGGACCGGTTGACCCTCAGCCCGCCGTAGATCGCCGCCCGGGTGCGTCCGCGCACCACCACCGGCACGGCGAGCAACGACTCGATTCCCTCCCCGGCGACCTGCCGGTCGTAGTGGTGGGTGATGTGCGGGGAGGTGAAGTAGTCGGCGACCGCGCCGGGACGTTGTTCGACGACCACCCGCCCGCCGAGTCCGCGTTCGGCGGCGATCACCAGATTGCGCAGGGCACGACCGCGGGTTCCGACGAATCCGGACAGGACGACGTCCGAGCCCTGCACCGCGCCACCGAAGAGCACCGGTAGTTCCGTCGTCGCCTCGAGGTCGCGCAGCGTGGCGCGGAGGGTGTCGAGATCGTCGGGACGCAACACACCCGGCACGGCGACATCCATCGATTGCTCCTGCTCTTCCCTCCGAACACCCACTTTCGAGGGTAGAGGGGCCAGTTCCACGATTTGTAACCTGCACATCGCCCGGTGTTGCAACGATCACAGAAGACGCCGGAATCCGAGTAGGCCACCCCGGAGGTATCCGTGTCCATCGCCCCCGTCCGTCCCGGCTCGACCGGAGCCGCGAACTACAGCCAGATGAGCCCGCTGCGCTTCCTCGAACGGTCCGCGGCGGTGTTCCCGGATCGCACCGCGATCATCCACGGCGACCGCACGTACACCTACGCCGAGTTCGCCGACGAGGCGCAGCGGCTCGCGCGCGTGCTGCGCAGCCGTATCGAGCCGGGCGACAAGATCGCGTACCTGACTCCGAACGTGCCCGAGATGCTCATCGCGCATTTCGCGGTTCCGCTCGCAGGCGGTGTGCTGGTCGCGCTGAACTCGCGCCTGGCCGGGCCGGAACTCGAGTACATCCTCGACCACTCCGAGACGAAGCTGCTGTTCGTCGACTCCGAACTGCTCGGATCGGTCGCGAACGTCCGCGACAACGTTCCGGGCGTCGCCGAGATCATCGAGGTCCCCGACTCCACCGTGCCCGCTCCCGAGGTACCCGCCGGGGTGGCCACCGCCCGGTACGACGAGTTCCTCGCGCAGGCCGACTCGCTCGATGCGACGCCGCTGCCGTGGAGCGTCGACGACGAGCTCGGCGTCATCACCCTCAACTACACCTCGGGCACGACCGGCAAACCCAAGGGCGTGATGTACACCCATCGCGGCGCGTACCTGAACTCGCTGGGCGAGACCTTCCACAACAGCTTCGACGGGCAGAGCAAGTATCTGTGGACACTGCCGATGTTCCACTGCAACGGCTGGTGTACGCCCTGGGCGGTGACCGCTGCGGCGGGCACCCACATCTGCCTGCGGGCGGTGCGGGCCGACGCGATCTGGGATGCCATCGACAACCTCGGTGTCACCAACCTGTGCGGTGCGCCCGCGGTGTGCTCGACCATCGCGAACGCCGAGCAGGCTCATCCACTCGACCGTCCGTTGCGGATCACCACGGCCGGCGCGCCGCCGTCGCCGACGGTGATCGCCCAGCTCGAACAGATCGGCATCACGGTTGTCCACGTCTACGGACTCACCGAGGTGTACGGCCCGTACACGATCTGCGAGTACCAGGACAGCTGGGACGACAAGCCGGCCGACGAACGCGCCGCGCTGCTCTCCCGCCAGGGTGTGGGCATGCTGCAGGCCGAGACCGCGCGGGTCGTCGACGAGGACATGAACGACGTGCCCGCCGACGGCGAGACCATGGGCGAGATCGTGCTGCGCGGCAACAACGTCATGCTCGGCTACTACAAGGACCCGGACGCGACCGAGGAGGCGTTCCGCGGCGGCTGGTTCCACACCGGCGACCTCGGCGTGATGTACCCGGACGGATACATCCAGCTCAAGGACCGCGCGAAGGACATCATCATCTCCGGCGGCGAGAACATCTCGACCGTGGAGGTCGAGCAGGCGATCGTCAGCCACCCGGCGGTGCTCGACGTCGCGGTCGTCGGCGTTCCGGACGAGAAGTGGGGTGAGCGTCCCAAGGCGTTCGTGATCCTGAAGAAGGGCGAATCGGTCACGGCCGAGGAGATCATCGACTACACGCGCACGCTGCTCGCCGGGTACAAGGTGCCGCGCGACATCGTCTTCCCGCTGGAGCTGCCCCGCACCTCGACCGGCAAGATCCTGAAGTTCGAGCTGCGATCGGCCGAAGCCGCCGAGGGGTGAGCCGACCCCTCACGACTGCATTGGATACTCGACGCCATGACATCCGGTACCGGTAACAGCACCCGTCGCCTCGATTCGACGGGCCCCGATCCCGCCCAGTTCCGGGTGCATGTCGTCACGCAGGCGATCCGTCTGTTCTCCGAGTTCGGCTACGAGTCGACCACCGTCGAGCAGATCGCCGCGGCCGCAGGGGTGTCGCGGCGGACCTTCTTCCGGCAGTTCCGGTCGAAGGAGGACGTGATCTTCGCCGATCACGAGTCGCTGCTCGAGCAGGTCGCCGAGTACCTCTCGCAGGATTTCGACGATCCGTGGGCGGCGGCCTGCGAGGGGGCCAAGCTCGTCTTCGGGCACTTCCGGGACCGGCGCGAGCTGGCGGTGTGGCGGTATCGGGTGGTGCAGCGGGTGCCGGCGCTGCGGGAGCGCGAACTCGTCACCACCTACCGCTACGAGCGGTTGTTCACCGACTTCCTGCGCGCCGCCGTCCCGACGGAGAAGCCGGTGCGCACCGTCAGCTTCGCGGCGGCGATGACCGCCACGCACAATTTCGTGTTGCGCGCGATGATCCGCGGCGACGAGACCGCCACTGCCGAACGCCTCGAGCAGGAGCTGCTCGAGCTCCGCCGCACGTACGGGGTGGTTCCGGTGCCCGAAGGCGCGACGAACGGGAAGGTCGCGCCGGCTCCGCCGGCGGTCGCGGTGGTGACCTATCCGGCCCACCTGACACCGGCCGAGATCGCCGAGCAGGTTCGGCTCCAACTCGAAGGCGCACAGCAGCGCCGTTGACCTGGCACTGAGTGCCGTGGTTACAATCGACTCATTCCGTCACGTCGCGAACCCTCGCCCCGATATCGTCGAGGGAGCTACGTTCGCAAATCTGGCACCGCGTGCCGTTAGGAGTCCGCCGTCATGGCCCTCAATCCCGACTTCGATCTGTTCAAGCTCTCCGAGGAGCACGACGCGCTGCGCGAGGCCATCCGCGCGCTCGCCGAGAAGGAGATCGCGCCCTACGCCAAGGACGTCGACGAGAACTCCCGCTTCCCGCAGGAAGCCCTCGACGCCCTCAACAAGTCGGGCTTCAACGCCATCCACGTGCCCGAGCAGTTCGAAGGCCAGGGCGCCGACTCGATCGCCGCCTGCATCGTCATCGAAGAGGTCGCCCGAGTATGCGGCTCCTCCTCGCTGATCCCCGCCGTCAACAAGCTCGGCACCATGGGCCTGATCCTCCGCGGCTCCGACGAACTCAAGGCCAAGGTCCTCCCCGACATCGTCAACGGCGCGATGGCCTCCTACGCGCTGTCCGAGCGCGAAGCCGGCTCCGACGCCGCCTCCATGCGCACCCGCGCCAAGGCCGACGGCGACGACTGGATCCTCAACGGCTCCAAGTGCTGGATCACCAACGGTGGTAAGTCCACCTGGTACACCGTCATGGCCGTCACCGACCCCGAGAAGGGCGCCAACGGCATCTCCTCCTTCATGGTCCACAAGGACGACGAGGGCTTCGTCGTCGGACCGAAGGAGAAGAAGCTCGGCATCAAGGGCTCCCCCACCGCCGAGCTGTACTTCGAGAACTGCCGCATCCCCGGCGACCGCATCGTCGGCGAGCCGGGCACCGGCTTCAAGACCGCTCTCGCGACCCTCGACCACACCCGCCCCACCATCGGTGCGCAGGCCGTCGGCCTCGCCCAGGGCGCCCTCGACGCGGCGACCGCCTACGTCAAGGACCGCAAGCAGTTCGGCCGCCCGATCTCCGACAACCAGGGTGTGCAGTTCATGCTCGCCGACATGGCGATGAAGGTCGAGGCCGCACGCCTGATGGTCTACACCTCCGCCGCTCGCGCCGAGCGCGGCGAGCCCAACCTCGGCTTCATCTCGGCCGCCGCGAAGTGCTTCGCGTCGGACGTCGCCATGGAGGTCACCACCGACGCCGTGCAGCTGTTCGGTGGCGCCGGCTACACCACCGACTTCCCGGTCGAGCGCATGATGCGCGACGCGAAGATCACGCAGATCTACGAGGGCACCAACCAGATCCAGCGCGTCGTCATGTCGCGCGCGCTGCTGCGCTGACATCGGTCGCGTAGGTTACCCCCGGAACATCGAAGCGATCAGGAGTTACCGCAGTGGCAGTGGAAAAGGTAGGCGTGATCGGCGGCGGCACCATGGGTGCCGGTATCGCCGAGGTGTGCGCCAAGGCCGGTAGCGACGTCCTCGTCAAGGAGACCACCGAGGAGTTCGCCGCCGCGGCACGCGAGCGTCTGAAGAAGTCGATCGGACGTGGCGTCAAGTCCGGCAAGATCACGCAGGAGGACGCCGACACGGTCCT
Source organism: Rhodococcus sp. 2G (assembly GCF_001886355.1). Classification (NCBI taxonomy): domain Bacteria; kingdom Bacillati; phylum Actinomycetota; class Actinomycetes; order Mycobacteriales; family Nocardiaceae; genus Rhodococcus; species Rhodococcus sp. 2G. Next base: position 3,770,483 of record NZ_CP018063.1, read on the forward strand.
CGGACGGATCCGCGTCACCCTCGACCTGAAGGAGTTCGCCGACCGCGACCTCGTCGTCGAGGCCGCCCCCGAGATCGAGTCTCTCAAGGTGGAGATCTTCTCCGAGCTCGACAAGATCGTAAAGCCCGAAGGCATCCTCGCCACCAACACGTCGTCGATCCCCGTCATCAAGATGGCGCAGGCGACGCAGCGGCCCGGCAAGGTCGTGGGCGTGCACTTCTTCAACCCGGTGCCGGTGATGCCGCTCGTCGAGATCATTTCGGCGCTCACCACCGACGAGGCCACCGCCGACACGGTGTTCGACTACGCGAAGAACACCCTCGGCAAGACGGCCGTGCGCGCAGGCGACCGTGCGGGTTTCATCGTCAACGCCCTGCTCATCCCGTACCTGTGCTCGGCAGTGCGCATGCTCGAGTCGGGCTACGCGACGAAAGAAGACATCGACGCCGCGATGAAGGGCGGCTGCGGCTACCCGATGGGTCCGCTGACCCTCATCGACACCGTCGGCCTCGACATCACCCTCAACGCCGCGCAGTCGCTGTACGACGAGTTCGCCGAGCCGCACTACGCACCCCCGGCACTGCTGCGTCGCATGGTCGACGCGGGTCGCCTGGGTCGCAAGACCGGCGAGGGCTTCTACAGCTACAAGTAGGCCTCACTCGGACGCCCCTGCCGTTCCTTCTCGGAACGGCGGGGGCGTCTGCGCATCCGGACAGCCGGGAGGTACGCAACAACAGTTCCGGGTTCGCAACACGGCCAGCAACTGCCGGCGTAGCGAACCTTCACGACGTGTTGCGTACCTCGGGTACGACCGATGCCCCGCTCGAAGTCGCCCGACGGTCCGCTCCGGCTCCGCGAGGGCGCCGTCTGCTATCGTCCCGACCCGGACGTATCGGGGGATTCTGTCGGGGGGCAGTGGTGACATTGCACGTAGATCCTGAAGCGCTGCGCACATTCGCAGCCTTCGTGGCGGACACCGCCGACGCGATGAACGACTGGGACGTCGGCGAACCGTATGCCGTGTCGCAATCAGCACTTCCCGGAACAGAATTCACGGCCGTCTGCGCACGAGCCTTCACCGCCACCGATCAAGCACTCGGCAACGTGTGCAGTCGCCTGCGCGAGATCGTCGACATCACCGACGGCGCCGCGAACGACTACGTCGTCACAGAGACAGACTTCGTGGCTGCACTCTCGGCGATGGATCAGCACGGATGAGACCGGGAGTCGCTGCGGTCCGGTCCTGGAATACCGACGCTCTGCGAATCACCGCCGACCACCTCGACGTGCTCGTCGACACACTCGACGACCGCATGAAAGGTCTGCTCACCGAGCAAGATGTGCTCGCCGAGCGATGGTCCGGCGACGCCGCGCGTGCCGCCGCCGCGCGAGTGGTCCGAGAACGCTCATTGGGCAGCGCCATCGCCGAAGCCCTCCTGCAGATCGCGGAGGCGTACCGCACCGGCGCGTGGCTCGTCGAAGGCACCCGCCTGCACCTCCGGTCGGTCGTGGGCGGCGCCGAACAGTCCGGGTTCACCGTGCACGACGACGGCACCGTCGACCCCTCCGACCAGATCCACATCCTCTCGGCGATACTGCCGAGCGAAGCCGTCGCAGAGACCCGTGCACGTCTCGAACACGAAGCAACGGACCTGACCCACGCCGTCACCGGCGCTCTCGAACAAGCGTCGCGAGCCGCAACCGAAACAGCCGATCGCATCACCGCCGCCGTTGCGGTACTCGAAGCAACCCGGGATGCCGCGGCGCCGGGGAAGGTCGTGCAGAACGAGAACGGCGAGTTCTCCTGGTGGCCTGACTGGGCAGCTACGACGGCAGCCTCCACCATCGGCGTGATGGCCGACGGAACGAAAGAGGGTCTTACAGCGGCAGCAACAGCGTCCGGTGACGACCTCGCCCGTGGAGTCGCGCAAAAGCTCGGGCCGGCTGGGGCGGCACTCGGAGTGGTCCCAGCGATAGTCAACGACATCGAAGGTGGGATGCATCCTGCCGAGGCAGTCGTAACAGAAGGCGCCGGCGCTGCGCTCGGCTACTGGGGCGGCCTGAAGGCCGGAGCTTTTGTTGGATCCCTTGTCGCGCCGGGGATCGGAACCGCAGTCGGACTGGTGGCGGGCGCGATGGCCGGCGCTTCCATTTCCTGGTTGACCTCCAAGGTTCTACAAGCAGCACTGCATTGATTCGAGTCGTCCACCGCGTTGAAAGGAACAGGGCCAGACTTATGCAACACCAGCACCCAACGATGCCCGTCGGCCTTCCGGACGACAACCAGGCATGGCCTCAGTGCCTTCGCTGCACAGATGCCGTTTTCTCCGTCGCCATGTTCAGTCTTGCAATCCTTCTCGCATACTCGTCTTTCCAGGGCGCCGAGCGTGGGGACGCTACCTACTTCGTCGGCTTCGCAGGTGGAACAGCACTAGCAATTTCGCTCTTCATCATCGGCATCCGTGATGCCGGAATCCGATATCTCGGGTTATCCCGGTCGATTACGGTTCATGAGGATCCCGTGCGAGGACTCGGCTTGGCGATCCCGGTTCGAAAATCGAACACCCGGATCCTCTCGGGAATCCTTTTCGGCACCGCCGCATATGGTGCTTCCGCTTCACTTGGATGGTTCCTGGGATTCGGCGAGTCCCTGATGCCTTCCGGTCGCGACACACTCCCCGGTGCCGTGCTTCTACTCGCCGGTGCAATCGTCATGACCGCTCTTGCGCTCTTTGTCTTCGCCTTCCGCGCAACAACCGAATTAAGGATCTTTCCGTCCGGGGTGGAGCGAATTCGGAGGCGACGATCATTCCTCTCTGTACGAGATGATTCGACTTTCCTACCCTGGGACGATATCGGTCGCATAGAACCCAGGGAACTACCACCACGTACAGGATCCGCGGGTCGGCCGATCATCCACCTTTACAGCGCAACTGGAGCCGACACTTCGAGCACCGGGCATGATTCGACCCACCCCGTAAGCATTACAGCGCATCAACTGGTGGCGGAGCCGAACACACTTTTCGCGCTTCTCGAACACCTACGGACGAATCCGGATCAGCGGAGCTATGTAGGACAAAGGGGGGGCAGTCGAACTGCTCCGCCCTCCCCCGCTTCGAAAACGGCTTCGTGAAGCCAGAATTGCTCACACGACGCGGTGAGGAAACACGTAGGTTGCGCGCGGACGCGTCAGAGAATCCACCGGCCGGAGTCCCAGGTCATTTCGCGGTTTCAGGTCTTGGCCAGTAGGTGTGGAAATGATCTCACCCCTCACGTACGAGCGAGGTGCTTGTTGAAGCGAAGAAAAAAAGTTCGGACACCTGACGAACTCGTCGACAACATCCGATCGACCCCATCCGAAGCGACCTGGCCACAACCGCTCAGGATAGTGCCACTAGTTCTGTCGATTGCGCTGCTTATCGCAGCTTGCGTGAGCTTCGCATTCGTCCAGGACACGATCCGAACGAACGACTTCCAAGTCACACTCGGTGCGGCAGGCGGCTCGATTGCGCTGTTCGTCATCGCCCGATCCTCGTTTCGGCGTGCGGGTCTTCGGGACCTTCGACCGCACCGGGACATCAAATTTCGTCACGATCGCGACCGCGGTCCGGGTATTCGCATCCCAACACGAAGAACCGAAGTGTGGACAACAGTCGCAGTCATGCTGGGGTTGGCCGCCTATGGTTCCGCAGCAGCATTCACATGGCACAGCGGCCTCGGCGAAGCACTGTTGCCGATCAACCGAGACAACAGTGAGAGTGCCCTCTTCATAGCGGTATGCGCCGCCGGCATGGGCCTGATCGCGGTCCTGATCGTCTCCATCCGTTTCGAGACGACCCTGTACATCAGCCCACGCGGTGTACGCCGCTACGTACGTCGTCGAGTCTTCTTCAAGAAACAGGTATTCGACATCTCCCTGTCCTGGGAAGGTATTGCCCGGATTGGGGTAGGTAGCCTCGGAGTCGGTGGTGGAACTACGGTCCACCCGGTAATCGATCTTCATACGAACGAACCGATTCCACCAGAAGCTCGGACTCGACATGATTCGGAGTGTCGAGTGGCGGTCATGGCCCACCAGCTCGTGACGGAGCCGAACACTCTGTTCGCGCTTTTGGAACGGTTGGCAGAGAACCCGCGCGATCGCGAACTTCTCACGAAATCCGATGCAGTCGACCTTTTGCGCCCTCCGCCGCTGCGGGAACGATTCCGCGCAGCACGCAAGCCGTCGCGTCAGCACGGGAACAACCGGTAGGTACGCAACAGCAACATCGGGTTCGCAACGCGGCCAGTAACTGACGGCGTTGCGAACCCTCACTGCATGTTGCGTACCTCGATCCCCTGCCGCAGCAAGTGACGACCGGTTCGTCACCCCAGAGACAGCGCCGCCACGCCGTACACATTCAAAATGATTCAGGAAGTTGTAGTGACAGCCGGACACAACCGACCTTCTGGGACCGACTTTGTGAGAACGATTCCGGATGGCACGCCACCAGGAGGCGTCTCGATGAACGCTTCGATTCAGACGACTACAAGTAGGCCTCACTCGGACACCCCTGCCGTTCCTTCTCGGAACGGCGGGGGCGTCTGTGTATCCGCACCCTCGATCTCGTACCGGCGCCCGATACCGACGGTCAGCCGTCCCCACTCACTGCGGGCCACCCGCGTTCGATGCATCTCGAACGCGGTGACGTCGACGAAGGTTTCCTCGACGCGCCACACCATAGGGTCGTCGGTCGGCAGGACTTCGAACGAGACACAACCGGGTTCGGCGCGCGTCAGGTCAATATGACACTGCAGATGGCCGAGCATGATCTCACGCTCGGCCTCGCTGTGGCACAGCAGTTCTCCCCTGAGACGGACGTAGGACATCTCGGCTCCTTCCACGGCACCCCGACCGATCGCTGCTACCGTCACGCGCGGCGTATCGGAGAATTCAGTCGGAAGGGTAGACGATTTCGCGCAGCACGCACCTCGTCACGCCAGCGCGCACACAACCGGGAGGTACGCAACAACAGTTCCGGGTTCGCAACACGGCCAGCAACTGCCGGCGTAGCGAACCTTCACGACGTGTTGCGTACCTCGGGTACGACCGATGCCCCGCTCGAAGTCGCCCGACGGTCCGCTCCGGCTCCGCGAGGGCGCCGTCTGCTATCGTCCCGACCCGGACGTATCGGGGGATTCTGTCGGGGGGCAGTGGTGACATTGCACGTAGATCCTGAAGTGCTGCGCACATTCGCAGCCTTCGTGGCGGACACCGCCGACGCGATGAACGACTGGGACGTCGGCGAACCGTATGCCGTGTCGCAATCAGCACTTCCCGGAACAGAATTCACGGCCGTCTGCGCACGAGCCTTCACCGCCACCGATCAAGCACTCGGCAACGTGTGCAGTCGCCTGCGCGAGATCGTCGACATCACCGACGGCGCCGCGAACGACTACGTCGTCACAGAGACAGACTTCGTGGCTGCACTCTCGGCGATGGATCAGCACGGATGAGACCGGGAGTCGCTGCGGTCCGGTCCTGGAATACCGACGCTCTGCGAATCACCGCCGACCACCTCGACGTGCTCGTCGACACACTCGACGACCGCATGAAAGGTCTGCTCACCGAGCAAGATGTGCTCGCCGAGCGATGGTCCGGCGACGCCGCGCGTGCCGCCGCCGCGCGAGTGGTCCGCGAACGCTCATTGGGCAGCGCCATCGCCGAAGCCCTCCTGCAGATCGCGGAGGCGTACCGCACCGGCGCGTGGCTCGTCGAAAGCACCCGCCTGCACCTCCGGTCGGTCGTGGGCGGCGCCGAACAGTCCGGGTTCACCGTGCACGACGACGGCACCGTCAACCCCTCCGACCAGATCCACATCCTCTCGGCGATGCTGCCGAGCGAAGCCGTCGCAGAGACCCGCGTCCGCCTCGAACACGAAGCAACGGACCTGACCCACGCCGTCACCGGCGCTCTCGAACAAGCGTCGCGAGCCGCAACCGAAACAGCCGATCGCATCACCGCCGCCGTTGCGGTACTCGAAGCAGCCAGGGATGCCGCGGCGCCGGGGAAGGTCGTGCAGAACGAGAACGGTGAGTTCTCGTTCTGGCCTCCGGATTGGCCGGCCTCTATAGCGGGAGCCACTATCGGGTTGACCGCAGACTCGACGAAGGAGGGACTGAAGAGTGCTGCGACAGCGTCCGGGGACGACGTTGCCGGCCGTATTGCGTCTCGAATTGGGCCCGTGGGAGCAGCATTAGGAGTGATCCCCGCGATCTCGAACGACATCGAGACCGGAATGGACCCGGCCGAAGCAGTCGTTACCGAGAGTATTGGCGCTGCATTTGGATACAGGATCGGCTCCGGTTTGGGCAAACTTGTCGGAGGAGTGGCAGGGTGATTGATCGCACCGGGCGTGGGAACCGGCGTAGGTCTTGTTGCCGGGACCGTGCTCGGTGCCACGATTGGGCTGGGTGTCTCGAGAGGATTACAAGGACTATGGCGTTGAGCAATCTATTCAATTGGCGCTCAGCGCTCTTCAGGTCACGCATGATGAAGCCGGACAAGCCACCCGAAAATGCGTGTGCCATCCATTGGCCGTGGCCACAGCACTTTCATGTTGTGGCAATGTTGATCTCAGTACTCATGATTGCGCTGGTGCCTGTCTTCGCTGCACTCACGCTGCAACAGTGGACACAGGATGATGTCCTAGCCGCCGTCGGTTTCGCAGGAATCACGCTCGGACTCGCCCTATCGAGTCCGATCTGCTTCCACGAAGCGGGAATCCGTCATCTCGCCTTGTCCCGGCTGGTGGTTCATCACCATCATCCCGAGCACGGTGCTGGAATCCGGATACCGACACGTCGTTGGGGAATCTCGACTGTCGTCGGTACCGCACTCGCGCTCGGAACCTACAGTCTCGCTGCAGCGATCGCGGTTTCACATCGGTCCGGCGAAAGCCTTCTCCCACACGGTCGAACCGAGAGCGAGGGGCTTCCCTTCTTGATTGTTCTGGTATTCGTCTGCTTTGCGACGGCGGTGCTTCTTCTGGCCGTCCGATCGGACACGCGACTCGACATATATCGCGGGGGTATCCGGAGGCGGGTCTGTAGACGAGTTCTGACTCATGCGCAGGTGATCGATCACTTCATTCCCTGGAACGAGATCGAGCGTATCGAGGTCGGAGATCTCGGCGTCCGCTTGGGGTCCGCACAGTATCCGGTAGTCGACCTTTTCACCGTTTCACCGACGGCAGAAGACCTCCGGACCCGTCACGACGGAGTCAACAGGTTTGCGGTGATGGTTCATCAACTCGCTGTGGAGCCCAACACTCTGTTCACACTCATGAAACGTCTGGTAGAGAATCCGTGCGATCGTGGACTCCTCACGAAATCCGGTGCAGTCGACTTTTTGCGCCCTCCGCGGCTGCGGGAACGATTCCGCGCAGCACGCCAGCCGTCGCGTCAGCACGGGAACAGCCGGTAGGTACGCAACAGCAACATCGGGTTCGCAACGCGGCCAGTAACTGACGGCGTTGCGAACCCTCACTGCATGTTGCGTACCTCGATCCCCTGTCGCAGCAAGTGACGACCGGTTCGTCACCCCAGAGACAGCGCCGCCACGCCGTACACATTCAAAATGATTCAGGGAGTTGTAGTGACAGCCGGACACAACCGACCTTCTGGGACCGACTTTGCGAGAACGATTCCGGATGGCACGCCACCAGGAGGCGTCTCGATGAACGCTTCGATTCAGACGACTACAAGTATGCCTCACTCGGACGCCCCTGCCGTTCCTTCTCGGAACGGCGGGGGCGTCTGCGCATCCGGACAGCCGGGAGGTACGCAACAACAGTTCCGGGTTCGCAACACGGCCAGCAACTGCCGGCGTAGCGAACCTTCACGACGTGTTGCGTACCTCGGGTACGACCGATGCCCCGCTCGAAGTCGCCCGACGGTCCGCTCCGGCTCCGCGAGGGCGCCGTCTGCTATCGTCCCGACCCGGACGTATCGGGGGATTCTGTCGGGGGGCAGTCGTGACATTGCACGTAGATCCTGAAGCGCTGCGCACATTCGCAATCTTCGTGGCGGACACCGCCGACGCGATCGACGACTGGGACGTCGGCGAACCGTATGCCGTGTCGCAATCAGCACTTCCCGGAACAGAATTCACGGCCGTCTGCGCACGAGCCTTCACCGCCACCGATCAAGCACTCGGCAACGTGTGCAGTCGCCTGCGCGAGATCGTCGACATCACCGACGGCGCCGCGAACGACTACGTCGTCACAGAGACAGACTTCGTGGCTGCACTCTCGGCGATGGATCAGCACGGATGAGACCGGGAGTCGCTGCGGTCCGGTCCTGGAATACCGACGCTCTGCGAATCACCGCCGACCACCTCGACGTGCTCGTCGACACACTCGACGACCGCATGAAAGGTCTGCTCACCGAGCAAGATGTGCTCGCCGAGCGATGGTCCGGCGACGCCGCGCGTGCCGCCGCCGCGCGAGTGGTCCGCGAACGCTCGCTGGGCAGCGCCATCGCCGAAGCCCTCCTGCAGATCGCGGAGGCGTACCGCACCGGCGCGTGGCTCGTCGAAAGCACCCGCCTGCACCTCCGGTCGGTCGTGGGCGGCGCCGAACAGTCCGGGTTCACCGTGCACGACGACGGCACCGTCAACCCCTCCGACCAGATCCACATCCTCTCGGCGATACTGCCGAGCGAAGCCGTCGCAGAGACCCGCGTCCGCCTCGAACACGAAGCAACGGACCTGACCCACGCCGTCACCGGCGCTCTCGAACAAGCGTCGCGAGCCGCAACCGAAACAGCCGATCGCATCACCGCCGCCGTTGCGGTACTCGAAGCAGCCAGGGATGCCGCGGCGCCGGGGAAGGTCGTGCAGAACGAGAACGGCGAGTTCTCCTGGTGGCCTGACTGGGCAGCGACGACCGCAGCTTCGACTATCGGAATCATGGCCGATACCACCAAGGAAGGTCTGAAAGAAGCCGCCATCTCATCCGGTGACGATCTGGCCCGAAACATCAGCCGAGGAATGAACCCTGCCGCTATCGCTCTCGGTACGGTGCCCGCCATCGTCAACGACATCGAGTCGGGCATGGATCCCACCAAGGCGATCGTCACGGAATCCACGGCTTCGGCCTTGGGAGGCGTAGCAGCATGGGCAGGAGCAAAAGGGGGCGCCGCCCTCGGAACGATGATCGCTCCGGGTGTAGGCACGGCAGTGGGACTCGCCGTAGGCGCACTGGCGGGTGGATTGACCACTTATATTTCGTCGAAGGGCTTCCAAGCGCTCTGGGACTGACACATGACGAAACCCTCCATCAGCGCAACCAGTGCGGAGACACATGAGATGAGTTCGAAAATCGAGCCCCAAAGCTTCGGGACGTACCCTCGCAACGACCAGCGCCCCTACTGGCCACAAGCTTTCCGACCGGTGATCTTTCTGATGGCGGTCGCATTCGCATTGTCGGCAATGGTCATGATTACTCTCGCCATCCGAGCCGGAAATGCCCATCACGCACTGGAATTCACAGGTTACGTAGGTGGCCTGTCGATGATGGCACTGTTGTCGCTTACGGCACTTCGTGAATCGGGTTTCCGACACGTTCGACGGTCCTCGCGAATTCATCGGATACACGATCCACGACACGGGGACGGAATCATCGTTCCGATGCGCCGTGGTCTCACCGCTCCGGTGATGATCGTTCTGCTGGGGGGAGCTGTATACGGAGTTGCCGCCTCGGCCCTCTGGATCGTTGCCGGAAATACATCGCTCCTTCCCGAGGGACGGGACACTCCTCGAAACGCGCTCCTGGTCGCAGTTCTCGCCGCCGTTGCGCTCCTCCTGTCATCGATACTGCTTGCCATCCGGATCGAGATTGCGGTGAGGATCTTCCGGGAAGGAATCGAACGGCATACGCGTAGGAGAATATTCTTCAGCAACATAGAATTTCGGATCTTCCTTCCGTGGGCGGACATCACAAGTGTCGATGCCGAGATCAATGCCGACCTGGGTCGGCACCCCTTGATCGGTTTACGGACCACAGGTCCGATTCCTGAAGGCCAACGAACCCCTCATGACTCGGACGACAGGATTGCGGTGCTGGCGCATGCTCTGGCCGCGGAGCCCAACACTCTCGTACGACTACTACAGGACATGAAAGAGGATCCAGAGAAGCGCCCCGACGTCGAAAGGCCCGATTCCGCAGATCTTCTTCGTCCCCCACCGCTGCGCGAACGGTTCCGCACAGCACGCCGCCGGAAGGCATCTCGATGACCGCTTCGCTTCAGACGACGCTCTCCGACTACCTCGCAGCACGCGAAGTCGAACTGAGCCCCTGCGACCCGGACGACCCGCGGCATCCGCAACCGGAACTCCAGGCGCCGGAGGGTTGGATAGTTCTCCCTCGCGATGTCTTTCCGCATGCACATACGGTTCTCGTGGCTCCCGAGCACGTCGCGGACGATTGGGTGCCCAACGCCGTCCTCCTCCACTGCGCACTGTCGAAATGGCGGCCGACGGACGAACTGCTGGAGGTCGCGGCGCGTGAAGCTCGCGAACTGCCCGCGTGGAGGGAGACGCTCCGCGACACATCCGATTTCCGCGGGCACCGATCGGTGATCATCCAAGGCTCCTATCGAGTGGACGACGTCGAGTACACCGCCGTGACGCGATACCTCGTGATCGACCACGAGTACGACCGCTACCTGACGCAACTGACGGCAACCGCACGCTCCGACAGTCTCGGGTCGCTCGACGTTCACATTCACACAATCCACGAAAGTCTGATCATGCGGCAGGAGGGAAGGCTACATGAGTGACTATGCCGGAAACTCTTCTGTACAGCGCCAATTCGATCCTGTATGGCCACAACGCTTCCGGCCGTTCTTGTTTGCCCTCGGTGCCATTCCGGCCTGGCTCACCGTCACGGTGCTGGCCTGGGGCGCCGGTGAGGATCATTCGACCTCGATGATCGACTCCTTGTTCATCGCCGCAGTGGTCATGCTGCCCGCAGCACACATGTTCCACATGGCCGGATTCCAACGGATCGGATTGCACCCCGGGATCCGGCACTGTCACGACGACACCCATGGACGTGGAATCGAAATTCCCTATCAACGGTTGCTTTACGCGCACGCGGCCTTCTGGCTGTCCTTCTTCACTGTGATAGTGGCGATCGGCATCCGTTCAGCCGACGAGCGACGAGGGATGAACGAACTTTCCGACCCTCACCCTCCGGACGGTTCTTTCTGGATGTGGACGACCTTGGCCGTGGTCCTCGCGGGTGCCCTTCCGTTCCTGTTGCGGCCACGTGGAGGTCTGTACCTCTATACAGAAGGCATTCAGCGTCGCACGAGTTGGCTCTACCGTCGCGCAGTGTCGGATGTTTTCGTCCGGTGGGAGGACATCGAGCAGATCGTGCCCGACGTCTACACAGTGACGTCTCGTGGTGCGGAGATACACCATCCGCTCATGAGGTTCCGTGTTCCGGGATTCCGTGTGACACGTCCGCGCGTGCCTCACGACCAGCCGGGTGCCTTCACCGTGATGGCGTACGTTCTCGTCAGCGAACCCAACGCGCTGGTCGGACTCATCGACCGTCTCCATCGGTGTCCCGAAGATCGCCATCTCGTCACCACACCCGAGGCCCCAGAACTCCTCCGTCCCCTCCCTGTGCGTGAACGCTTACGTATCGCGCGGAAGATTCCGCGTCAACAGTGGGAATGGTGATGGGCACGCAACACCGGTGGTGGGTTCGCAACGCCGACAGTGACCGACCACGTTGCGAGCCTTCACCCCACGTTGCGTACCTCGGTCAGTTCCCGTTGTTCGGGCCGTGGACGCGGCGGTGCAGTGCTTCCATCCGCAGGTCCAGATCGCGCGCCGTTTCCGCGGCGAGGCGGAGTTCTTCGCGCAGTTCGTCCGGTACCTCGCGGTCGTGCTTGTAGTAGATCTTGTGTTCCAGGCTCGCCCAGAAGTCCATGGCGACCGTGCGGATCTGCAGTTCGACGTAGACGCGCTCGACCCGGTCGGACATGTACACCGGGATCTGGACGATCACGTGCACGCTGCTGTACCCGTTGGGCTTCGGGCGCGCGATGTAGTCCTCGATCTCGACGACCGTCACGTCGAGCTGGCTCGTGATCATGTCGATGATCCGGTAGACGTCCGACGTGAAGCTGCACGTGATGCGGATGCCTGCGATATCGCGGACGGCCTCGCGGATGCCGTCGAGCGAGGCGGGCGCACCCTTCCGTTCCGCCTTGGCGAGGATCGACTCGGGACTCTTCAACCGCGACTTCACGTGCTCGATCGGGTTGTACTCGCGGGCGTAGGTGAACTCCTCGCGCAGGATGTTGATCTTCGTCATCATCTCGTCGATGCCGAACTTGTACACCATGAGTGCGCGTCGCAGATCCTGCGCGAGATGCTCCACTGCGACCAGCGGTGCCTGCACGTCGTCCGGTGTCGGTAGTCCCGGTTCGGGTTCGCCCACCGTCGTCTTCACTCGATTCCTCCTCGATCACTTCCGGGATCGAGCCTGCCAGTCCGACCACGACAGGCGGTTCTGACCGCCCTGACCTGCAGTGATGCGAGACGGTCCACTCGAACAGGACTCCCGCCGATCGTCGATCGAGGCATCCGGACGCATCGAAGCCCAGTGCTTGCCCCAACCGAGTTCAGCGCTTACCCCGACCGAGTCGGTCGAGCACGACCGCCCGCAGCGAACGCGCTTCGATGCCGGCCTCGCGGCGGGGTCAAGCCCCTGGTAGTGGTGTAACTCGTTTTTGATCCTTCGTTGGTGGTCAGGCGGGTAGTTGCATCAGTTCATCGGTGCTCACCTCCGTCGCCTGGCTGGTGTCGGTGTTGGTGGTCAGGGTGAGCCGGCAGCGGCTGAGCACTTCTAGGCCGAGGTATCGGCGGCCTTCGGCCCATTCGTCGGTCTGCTCGGCCAGGACGGCGCCGATGAGGCGGACGATGGCATCCCGGTTGGGGAAGATGCCCACGACGTCGGTGCGGCGGCGGATCTCGCGGTTGAGCCGCTCGGTTATCCGGCCCTCAGGGATGAGATCAACCCTGATCTCACATCGAATCAGCGATCGAGACGCTGCAAGTGGTCGGTCAACGCCTCAGCGACACGATGATGCCGGGCAGCTTCATCGGGCCATCCACGGTCACGAGCATCGACCTCGAGAGCCTGGATGTCGGTGCGTTGCGCCTCGAGCGCGCCGCGGAACTCAGGTCCGGTGACGAAGTTGTCGCAGGTCTCGCAGATGTTGGCATAGGGACACGCACCCGCGCTCTCGTGACGGGAACAGTAACCGTGGGCAACACGCGTTTTGAGCATCTCACTGCCGAGCCAACTCACCGCGTCGGGGACGATCGGTTTGCCGACCGGAGTGAGCGTGAACCGCCGCCGCATCTTGCCCATCGCCTGGTCATAGGCATCCCGCAACGTCGGTGAAGCCAAAGTGGCGTAACGCAAAGTCATCTGCGGAGTGACATGCCCGAGCAACGCCATCAACGCCTGCAGGCTCATCCCGGCGTTGGCGAGTTCGGTGGCCCAAGTATGCCGCAGCTGATGCGGGGTCACCACCAACGGCGCACCCCCGGCCCCACGCAGTCCGCAAGCCTCGACGGCAGCGAGCAGACCGTTGCGCAGCCGGGTCTGGCTGAGACGGCGGCCGTGTGCGACGAACAGGAAATCGGTCAACTCTCCGGTGCGGGGATGCGGCAATGGCCGACAGATACCACGCCCGCCGGTCCACTCGTCCAACGCGGCGATAGTGGTCGCCGAGAGCGGGACCATGCGTTCGGTGGCGAGCTTGCCCAACGGAACCTTGAGCCAGGTCCCGGCCGGGCCGTAATCGATGACGCTGCCGAGCTCGAGATCCAGTAGCTCCCCGACCCGCAGACCGGCTCCGCGCAGCACCGTCAACCCGATACGAGCGAACGAATCATCCAGCTGGGAAACCGCATTCATCACCGCAGCATCGATGTCGGGCGGCAATGCCCGCGGAAGCGGTTGGTCGAGTTTCGGGACGTCGGCGGCGAAGACCAGACGGCGCGGTGGGGCCTGCTCCCAGCCCCATTCGGTGATGTCCTCGAGCAGGTTGCGCACGCTCAGTACCGTCGATTGGATCACGGCCTTGGAGATGATGCGCCCGGCCCCGGCAGCGGCGCGTTGCCCACGCCAGGTGCGGGTGCGATTCCAGACGAGGAAGCCCTCGATGTGACTGCGGTCGAGATCCTCGAGGGAGGTGACCTCGGGATGGTTGGTGGTGAGGTAGTCCGCGAACGGCAGCAGGTCGTTGATCAGCGATTCGGCCGATTTCGGGCGGAGCACCGATGCCCGGACGGTGACGTAACGCAACAGGGCCTCGCGGATCGGATCGGCCATCGGGGCGTCGGCGAAGCGTTGGGCGTAGGTGCGGGCCCACGGTCGGCGCCGTGGTGGGGTGTCGACGATGCGGGCCTGAAACAGCATTTGTCGCAGTCCCGCGATACGGTTGCGGTAGGCGCGTTTCGATGTATCCGGGATTGACTGTGTGGCAGCCAATGCGGCGTCGAACTCGCCGACGGTCTCGGCGCTCACACCGCTGACGGAACCGCCGTGCCAGGCGAGCAGCACCGCCAGGCACTCGCCGAGGACGGTCTCGACCCATTGCGGTGTCCACCCCAAAACCAGGCCGGCGGCCCGGACCGCGGCGAACCCGTCCGGGTCGCGGTCCTCGACGGCCCGGCCGAGTCCGGTGAGGTTCTTGACGGCCGCGAGTTCGAGGTCGAGCCGCAGGTTGCCGCGTCCGATGAGGTGACACAGCAGTGGCCAGGCCCCGGTGCGGCGTAGTTCGGCCAGCCGGTCGGCAGCGGGTCGGGTCATCCAGTCCCGCAAGTCCGGATGCGTGGTGAGGAAGGTGGTCGCGATGAGGGTGCGAGCGCGCACCGACCTGTCGCTGAGCCCGAGGCTGGCGACGTGCTCGAGGTAGTCGGTGAGCACCGCACCCGGTCCGGCCGGCAGGACGACCGTCGCAACCACCGCGGTGCTCATTGTCGTGTTCCGGCGAGACTGGCGCGGGCCGCGCCGTATTCGGCGGCGAGCTGCTCGACCGACAAATGCACATATTCGGCAGTGGTGTCCGGAGACACATGCCCCATCAATTCTCGCAGCACCATCAGATCGATTCCGGCGGCAGCGAGTTCGGTGCCGTAGGTGTGGCGCAATCGGTGCGGACGCACCCTCGTCGCACCGGAGAGGTCCCGGTGCCGCCGGAACAGCGACCGCAGTCCCGCCTCGGTCACCGGCGCCCCCGCGGTGGGGCCGCGCAGCACCACGAAACACTCCTCGGTCGCCAACCCCGGTGGCCGTTCGAGGCGCAGATAGGCCGACAGTTCGGTGAAGAACACCGCATCGACCGGCACCACCCGTTCCTTGCAGCCTTTGCCGAGCACCCGGAGTCGTCGCTGGCCGAAATCGACGTCTGCCAACCGCAGGGATCGCACCTCGGCGTTGCGCAGCCCGCCGAACAGCATCGCCCACAACATCGCTCGATCCCGATGGGTGCGCAGCGACGCCGCAAACTGCTCGATCGCGTCGGCGTCGAGGGACTCGGGCAGTAGCCGCGGTTGGCGTACCAGCCTGCCTCCGGCTCGGGGTCGGCCCGGCCCGAGGTGTCCGAGCAGTCCTCGCGCTGGTGGTCGCAGTCCCTGTCCGCGCCGCGGTGAGGGCACCGGATTTTCGGTGCGTATCCCGGTCATCACCAGGTATTCGAACAATGCGCGTATCGCCGCGACTCGTCGGTTGATCGTCGATGCCGCAGTGCCCCGATCACCTCGTGTCGCCATGCCTGGGCGGGGTTTGCGGTGCACGTTCTGCCAGTCGACCCACTCGAACACCGTCACCGGCGTCACCGCAGCCACCGTGAGGTCGCGATCGAGCAGGAATCGGGCCAGATTGAGCACGTCGAACGCATATGCCCGCACCGTTGCCGAACTGAATCCGCGTCCGGCCAGATGCGTCAGGAACGCGTTTGCTGCTGCGCATCCTTCCCATTGGCCGTCGATCACATGCCCGTTGCTGCTGATGCGCACCCGAACGGTCATTGTCCGCCGCCTTTCGATCGGAGCCGACACCGCCAGCATGCGCCTCAACCGGTCGTCGGCTCAGGACCTCACGCTGCAACCGTGATCGTGTCGTGGGAGGGCCGGTTAACCGATATGGGGTTGTTGGACCAGATCTGTCGCCACACGTCGTCGGGAAATGCGGTGAAGGCGAGCAGGTCTTCGCGGGCGTCGCCGAGGTGGTCGGCGACCTCGGGCAGCCGGTGCTCGGCGTACTCCAGCAGCCGGTCGAATTGCGCGTTGACCGCCTCCGCGGTGGGCTGGTCGTAGACGCTGTGCAGCATCGCCTTCACGGCCGGCCACATGGACTTGGGGCACACGGCCATGAGGTTCGCCGAGTAGTGGGTGCGGCAGCGTTGCCACGCGGCGCCGGGCAGGTTCGCCGCGATCGCCTCGATGAGCCCGGCGTGGGCATCGGAGGTCACCAGCCGCACCCCGCCCAGGCCGCGGGCAACCAGGTCGGCGAAGAAGGTGTTCCACGAGGCCGTGGTCTCACTGGTGGCGACCTGTATGCCCAGCACCTCGCGGTGGCCGTCGCCGTTGACGCCGGTGGCCAGCAGCACGGAAGCCTTGACGACCTGCTTGTTCTCGCGGACCTTGATCGTCAACGCATCGGCGGTGACGAAGGTGAACGGCCCGGCCTCGTCCAGGCGGCGGTGCCGGAACGCGGCGACCTGCTCGTCCAGGTCCTGGGCCATGCGTGAGACCTGCGACTTGGACAGCGAGTCGATACCCAGGGTCTTGACCAGCTTGTCCATCCGGCGGGTAGACACCCCGGCCAGATAGCAGTCGGCTACGACGGTGATCAGCGCGGACTCGGCTCGCTTGCGGCGCTCGAGCAGCCACTCGGGGAAGTAGCTGCCCGAGCGCAGCTTCGGGACGGCGACGTCGACGGTGCCGACCCGGGTATCCAGGGGCCGGTGGCGGTAGCCGTTGCGGTGGTTGGTGCGCTGTTCCGAGCGGGCGTTCCACTCGGCGCCGCACACGGCGTCGGCATCGGCGGAGAGCAATGCGTTGATCATGGTCTGCAGTAGCTCGCGCATCAGATCCGGCGACGCGTCGGCGAGGGCTTGGCCAAGCAGGCCTGCAGGGTCGACAATATGAGGTGCGGTCATCGTGATGACTCCGTTCGAGGATTCGGTAGAAGGTTGACTCGAAGGATCACACGGTGGCCGCTCTACACCCGTGCACAACACGGAATCGCAGACGATCTCGGCCACCGAGTTACACCACTCTATGGGGCACTACTAGGTCCACCCACCAGAGATCGGCACACGACTGGTGAAGGTCCCCGATGCGGACCGGGTGTAGATCCCGGAGGCCAGGGCCGCGCCGGCAGCAACGAGCAGCACGATGTCGTCGTTCTGCACACCTGTGCCCGTACACCGACCGGACAAGTAGAAGTAGGTCTCTGCCGAGCGGTTCGTACCGACCGGAGTTTTCACAGTGGCGAGCACACCGTAGCGGTCCGTGTTCAGTTTCTTCGCGTACTCGGTGAGCTGGGGGACGTTCCCGGAACTGGTGGAGTTCTGGGCAGCGTTGGAGTTGATCGTAGGCTGGGGGGAACCGAGCCAGTCCGCACCGAGTGCGCCGTTGGGCCGGTTGAACTCGTCGACGTAGTGGGCACCGGCCTGGAAGACCTGCACCCAGCCACCACCCGACCACATCCAGCCTTCGCCGATCGGGGTCGAGCCGTACTGCACTTCGCTGATCGGGACCGAGCCGTATTGCATTGCCTCACGTCCTCGGCTTGAGATACAGCACGCCTTCGACTCCCGTTGCAGGCAGATCCGCAACCAACTGGATACGGTTGCCTGCCATCGCTGTCGATGCGGTGGTCCCGATCTGCAGGCTCGAAGTTCCTGCGTCGATTGCCGAACGGGCTGCCGCCTTGTCCGCAGCCTTCGCCAGGCTCGCCCCGACCGACGACATGTCGGTGACATCCGCAGTTGACAAGGTCACCGCGCCGGTTCGGCCGGCCACCGACGACACCGGTGATGCTGGATATGTGCGTTCACGCCAATTCGTGAGAATCGTCGACGGTTCGGCGATCAACTGCCAATCCGTGCCGCGGTCGGTGCGGGTGCACCAATCGCCGCGCTGCCCCGACAGGGCGAGCATCGCCGACTGGGATGCGACCGTGCCGAGGAAATCGGTGAGCGCGATTGCCGGGATCTGAGCTTGGGGAATCACCCCGTCGACAAGATCGGCCTTGGTTTGCAACGCTGGCACGGTCGGAGCGTCAGCTGTGCCACCGAGGTCCCCGGCAAGCTGGATCTTGCCTTTGCCCGAAGATGTGGCATCCGGGACACCGGTTGCGGCAGTATCCGCGGCCTGCTGCGCCGAAACCGCGGCAGCGGCTGCCGAATCGGCCGCGTCCTCTGCTTTGTCTGTTGAGATCGTTGCCGCGGCACCGGCGATCGCTGCCATCGAGATAGCTTCGTTCCGGGCAGCCTGGGCGGCGGCGACCACCGGTTCTGGGTACTCGGTGGTCGCGTCGAGTAGGGATGCAAGCTGGACGGGCGTTTCCGAGTCAGGGATCGTGATCGTAAACGATCCGCCACCACCACCAGAAATATGCAACACGGCAGGACCGGGTTCGAGATCGTCGGTGGTGAGCTGCCCGTACTCTGCGGTGTAGCGCCGTTCCCGGACTGTGACGATTCCACCATCGGTGGCTCCACGCACCTTGGGGATTTCGAAGGTGAACGTCGTTCGGTCATCGGCGTCGGCGATGTCCTTGACCTTCGCGGTGAGCACTGTCATAGTCCGCCTCCGATCAGCACGAATGTCCAGAGCCACCACCATGCAATCCACAGCATGTAGGTCTCCTATCCGAGGTCCCCGCCGTCGGGTACCTCATCGGCGTAGTTGATGTGCGTGGAGTCACGCGACCAGCGAGTGGCGCTGAGGGACGAATATTTCGTTCCTCCAAGGACTTTGCACATTGTTGCGTTGAGCGTCCCGGTGTAGATCGGCGAGTAGCGGATCGACATTCGCACGTGCACCCAATGATCGGGCGCGGCCGGGTCGTATTCGTCCGGCATGTCTTCGACGACGAATGTCTTGGAGAACGCGCCGGATCGTGGAGCGTTCTGGTAGCCGAGACCCTGCGCGTTGAGTTGGAGGTCGGAGACCATGTCGAACTGCTGCGCTGAGATCAGATCACCGTTCGCGTCGAGGACTTCGAACATGACTTTCGGGAAGATCGGCGAGTACGTGTACAGCGGCACCAGCACACCCATGCCCGGTGAGCCACCAGACCAGAACCAAGTCACGCCCATCGAGTAGCCGGTGATCGCGAACTGGGCGTCGACGCGCCACAACCCGCCCCGCTTGAGCGTCAGGTAACCGACACCTGTACTCGGGGCTGTGACAGAGACGCCCTTCACCGGGCCGAGCTGGGTATCGAACGGGATCGCGCACCACGTCGAGTCGGGCAGGTCCCAGTTGTACGCCATCACCGCGGTGCCGTATCCGGAGACGTCGGCGAGCAACTCGAGGCGGGACTTCAAACCGTTCTGCCCGTCCATCAGATCTGCTCGCGTCGCGTTCT
This sequence comes from Rhodococcus sp. 2G, assembly GCF_001886355.1. NCBI lineage: Bacteria > Bacillati > Actinomycetota > Actinomycetes > Mycobacteriales > Nocardiaceae > Rhodococcus > Rhodococcus sp. 2G. Next base: position 3,790,159 of record NZ_CP018063.1, read on the forward strand.
GCTGCTGCAGATGAAGCGCATACTTCGCCACCGCTTCGAGCATGTTCGCGCGGGCAGCGCCGGTCGTGGCTTCCATGACCGACGCTTCGTCCATGCCCTGCCCGAAACTCGATGCGAGTTGCCACGCTCCATCCGGGGCAGATCCACCTGGGGTGGTCATCCGAGTTCCCCTCCATCGGCCGGCTCGGGGATGTCGACGTTGTTCGAGGTATTCGTCGACCACTTGTTCACGGACAATGCGCTGCGCAGCGTTCCACCGAAGACTCTCAGTCGTGCGGTGCGGTTGTGCTGGATGCGGGCCTTGACCACGTAGTCGTCGTCGGTAGGAACCACGAACGTTTTCGAGAACGCCGCGGACTCCGAACCCGACGGGGTGAGCACGATATCGAATCGGGTTTCGGAGTACACGGCGCCGGTCGCCACCGACAGCACGGTGATGTACACCTGCGCGGCAAAGTTGCTCGAAGTCATCTTGTCGCAGGTGACAATCGTGTCCGCCCGCCACAGTCCCCGCGTCTGCAGCCGGATCCCACCCTCGTATGGGACAGCGCCGACGTTGGGGCCGAGCTGCGTATCGAACGGCAGCGCGAGCAAATGGTCTTGTGCGACAAGCCAGTTCGCGGACATGAAGGTGTTGCAGTATCCGTACACGCCTTCGAGAAGATCGAGGCGTTCTTTGAACTGGTCCTGTTCATCGATGAGCGCCTGGAGATCGCCGCGTACCAGTGCCCATTCTTCGTCGGCCTGTTCGAGGTTCCCGCGCGCACCACCGGTGGCCAGGGCGAGGGCTTCGTCCTCGGTCATGCCCTGACCGAACCCGGATGCGAACTGCCACGCGCCGTCCGGCGCGGATCCGTGGGGTGTTGTCACGAATCCACCTCCTTCTGGTCAGTCGAGGTCGGTCGGCCGCGGGGGTGGTGTCCCACCGAGATCGATCACCGATCGGGTGAGGCGCGCGATGTAGGCGCGACCGGCGAGGACCCACCGGTCGAGGCGGGTGATCTGGCGGTCGCGGGCATCGAGCTGTTCCTGCAGGGTTGCGACGCGCCCCTCGTGCCACTTGATGTCCGCGTCGTGCCGTGCGCGGAGCTCGTCGAGTTCCGTCTTGTGCTGGTTGCGGGCGCGGTCGAGGTCTGCGGCGCGGGCCTGCTTCTCTCGTTCGAGGTCGGCTTTCGCTTCGTCGAGTTCTCTCTGGACGATGGCGACGTCGTCGAGTCGCACTTTCGAGCGGGTGACCAGTATGCCGCCGACGGTGCCGCCGATGGCGGTGATGAGGCTGCTCAGTGCAGCGATCAAACTCGGGTCCACGCTCACCTCAATCCTCGTTCGGCACAGCCGCGGCCGATGCACATGTGGGTCAGGGCTATGTATCCGGCGAGGGTGCCGGTGACGACCGGCACGGGTGGTTCGGTCATGACGGCAGAGAACAACACACAGCAGGCGTAGAAGGTGTAGGCGAACACCGCCGCGAGATGTGCGGTGACGAACCCGGTGCGGCGCCATGCAGCGGCGAGCAGCATGAGTCCGGAGATGACGAACAGCACCGTCCACCATGGTCCGAGTCCCTCGATCCAGACGACAGCGGAGACCTGCCCCGGTTGCAGTGGCCGGCGAACGAGCTGTTCAGGCATCACGTACAGCACGCCGAGGGTGCAGGACATCATTCCGGTTGCGCCGGCGGTCAGTCGTGCGCCCAGCATCAGCTGCCCTTCGGGGGCTGAACGAACCGCTGCACATAGGCGACGACCGCAGTCATCGCCGCGACCCCCGCCGCGGTCGCCGCGGTCTTCCACGAGTCCCAGGTGAGCAGGTCGAAGCCGGGGGCGGAGAGCGCTGCGGTGAAGGCGGTGCCGACGGCCAGCACCAGCGTGACGAGCGCGCCCTGTAGGAAGGTGCGCCAGGCGCGTTCCTTGGCGTCGGCTTTCGGGTCGATGGACATCAGCTCCCCCTCGACCGAGACCGACAGGGGTTGGTTCTGCTCGGCCGCACGGACAGCGGCGCGGATCGCGATCTGGGGGATCTCGGCGACCGCGGCGTCGATGCGTTCTCGTGCTTCGGTTTCGATGAGGGTGCGGACGTCGTGGACGACGGTCTGCACCTTCTTCTCGAGTTCCGGTCCGACCTTGTCGACGACCTCGCGGGTGATGATGTCGATGACGTTGTCGCTCACAGCTTCTCCAAGAGGGTCTCGAACTCGGACTTGTTGTTGACGTCGACGTAGAGCAGCTCGGCGATACGGACACCGGCGGCGCGGCAGACGGTGACCTCGGCCAATCGGCCACGCCATGTCTCGCCGTCGGTGTCGATGGTGATGTGGGCGCCGTAACCGGATCCGTCGAACGAGGCCTCGACGATCTTCTGTGCCAGCTCGTCGGCGATCGGCAACGCGAGACGCACGACGGTGCGTTCGCGGCGGTACTCGATGTCGAGGTCGCGGGCTTCGAGGAACGCGAAGTCGTGGTCCCAGATGCGGACTGTGCGGGCGGTGGTGAGGGTCTCGGGCATGGTCAGTTCTCCTCGGTGCTGATGGCGTCGAAGCCGGGGCGTTCGTGGGTGCCGACCGAGCCGTCCGCCGACCACGTGATCCGGCCGTGCTCGAAGTTCTGGTAGCGGACGGTGCCGGTATCGTCGGCCCAGATCTCGTCGGAGATCGGCCACCCGAAGCGTCCGTTCTCGAATCCGGCGCGGTTCCAGTAGGCGCGGATCATGCCGGTGACGGCGTACCCGGGCTGGCCGTAGCGGCGGTAGATCGCCCCGCCCTGGAAGCCCTGCACATCACCCCACGGCTCGCCGGTGGTGGGGTTGGTGAGCACGGTGTGCCGGCCGATCGGGAACCCGAGATAGGACTGCTCCCACCGCAGCTGCTCGTACTTCTCGAAGATTGCCTTCGGGATGGCGAACGCACCGGTCGTGGGATGCCAGTAGATCGAGCCGTTCTCGAAGTGGGCGTACTTGCCGCCGTCGATCGCGTCGCCCTCACCGTCGGTGATGCGGGCACCGATCCATTCGGCGGCCGACTTCGCTTCGGCGTCGATGGCGTTCACCGTCGGCACCGGGGCCGGGGTGGCGGCGCCGCTGCCGTGCACCCAGTAGCGGACGCGGTCGGCGAAGACGTCCCAGGGGAAGTTCGCTCCGACATCGGTGTGGTCTCCGATCGACAGTCCGTAGGTGATGCCGGAGTGATCGCAGATCCCTTCGATGCGCCGGCGGATCTTGTCGTAGTCGCGACCGTGCACGTTGAGATCGATGCCGTACTGGATGCAGTCGCGGACGGCGACCTGGGCGGCGAGGTCGATGGCGTTGCCGAACTTGCCGATCCACTCTTCGCGGGACATGGCGGCGCGGGATCCGGCGAAGCACAGGTTCAGGGTGTAGGGGTTGGCATCGAGCACCGACCATGCGGCACGGTCGGTGTTGACCGAGCCGATCAGCGTCGCATTGTCGACGGTGTAGTGGTACGACACCTGCGCGCGTTTGAAGTAGTTGTGCAGTCCTTCGGCGTTGCCGCCTCCTTCCTGCGTGTGCAGGACGAACAGCCACGGCCTGGCGCCGTGGCGGCTGCTGTGACTGGCGTGCGTGCCGGTCAGGTCGATTTCGTTCATGGTGTACGCGGGCACGATGGGGTCCTTCTTGGGGGGCGCAGGAGAAGATGCTGCGGGTGCGACGGGATCGGTGGCGCCGGCCAGCCATGCGAGGGGGTCGCGGTCCTTGCCGCCGATGCGGCCGGGCGGGGTCCACACTTCGAAGTGCAGGTGCGGTCCGGTCGATGTGCCTTCGGAGCCGACGCGGGCGATGAGTTGGCCGGCCTTCACGTGCTGGCCGCCGCGGACGTAGATGTCGGCGTGCCGCATGTGCCCGAAGATCAGGTCGACCTTGTGTTCGTCCTGGGCGTCGCCCCAGATCCAGTTCCCGAAGCCGTCGACGGTGCCGGGTTTGCGGTCGGCGCCTTCGATGATGAGCATGTCGACCGGCGCGTAGATCGGTGTGCCGAGCGGTGCTTCGAAGTCGACGCCGCGGTGGTCGGGGCGTTGCGGGCTGCGGTACATCGACCCCGGCACGTAGCTGCCGCGTGCGAGCGGCTTGACCTTCTTCGGCATCACAGTCCCTTCCACAGCGGGTTGCGCAGGATCTGCTGGCGTTTCTTGCCGGTCATCTCCGCGGCGAGGACTCGCCGGCGTTCGGTGTCGTCGACGCCCATGAGGTAGCCGTTGACCATCGACGGGGAGTAGTCGCTCGGGTTGAACACCGGGCGGGCTTTGCCGACGGTTGCCTTATCCGGCTGCGGCTCTTGCCGTTTGATCACACCGGTGTGGTAGAGCTGCTCGGCGACCACCGCCTGCTCATGGGGCGTGTGGCGCTCCATGTCCGGGATCATCACGGGTTCGGGATCTTCGGCGTTCATATCCACCCACACCCCGGTGTTGAGGTAGTGCTGCTGACCGCGATGCGGTGGCCGGTAGCGCTTGCGCTGCTCGGGTAGCTGGTCGACGTGGATGAATCCGTCCTCGTTGGCGAGGGCGCGGATCTGGTCGACGTGCCGGTAGCCGGCGTCGTTGACCCGCTGGGACCAGTCGGGTAGCAGTCGGACGTCGGGGGTGTAGGGCTGGTTCTCGGCGAACGGCAGATCCACGAACAGCCACTGGTGGGCTGTTCGTGGATCGGACTGGTCGCACGTGGATTGCAGCGGTAGCCGCATCGCTGGTGTCCTTTTTTCGAATCGGTCGGCGTCACAAGACGCCGAGGTCCTGCAGCATTCCGAAGAAGTCCTGCAGCATCTGGAAGGCCTTCATGACCGGGTCCTGCGGCTCGCGCTGCCCGATCTGCAAGTTCCACACCGGAGCGGTGGCGCGGTCCCACGACAGGGTCAGCTCGGAGATCTGCTCGACGAAGATCCGGCCGGGCTTCATGCCGAGGACGGTGAAGCCGACACGGGAGCCGAGGAAGCAGTGGCCGAGGCCATTCTGGCCGATGCGCCACGGTGCGCCGTCGACGACGGTGATGGTGCAGCGGGTTTGCTCCCGCGTGGCCCACATGGCGGCGCGCATCGCGAGCAGCCACGACAGGGTGTAGGCGCGGTCGCTGCCCTCCGCCCACCGTTCGTGGTAGTGCGACCACCCCAACCGTTGCGCCCTGGCCGGACTCTTCCACTTACCGAAGGCGAGCAACACATCGGTGTAGAGCGGTTTGAGCACCGCGTCGATGGCCGGGCCGATCTGGGACTGGCCGATCAGTGAGCCGAGGAACCCGGTGATGCCGATGATGGCCGCGGATATGCCCTCGTTGACGCCGGGCATCGAGTGCCCGCCTCCGACCACGCCGACGTCCTGCGCCGGTCGGTAGGAGAACATCGACGTCTGGATGCCGGTGTGCTCGCCGTCGCGCCAGATCACACCGGGCCGTGACGGATCGGTGCCCCGTACACCGGGTGTGGTGTACAGCTCGGGGATGTTTGGATCCGAGACGGTTTCGACGGTCTCGGTCAGGCCGTCTCCTCCGATGTTGACGAACTCGTGGGCGAGTCCTTCGAAGAGGTTGCCGCCGAACGATGTTCCGGTGTTGAACGCCGAGTTGTCGACGAGGTCCCACACGAGGCAGCCGTGCTTGATGTTGGCGCCGGGCCACGGCGGTGGATCACCGTCGAGGTAGCGGCGTGGTTCCCAGGTGAGTTGGGCGTCCTCGACGATGCGGCGGGAGGCTTCGTGCATCGTCTTGAACCGGCCGTACACGATGCCACCGACAGAACGGTCGGGGGTCAGATCCGGTTTGACGACCATGCCCCAGGTGGACTGGTCGAAGTTGAACCACTGCGCCGGATCCATCGGGTCATCCGGAAGCATCCACAGCGACGACTCGAGACGCATCAGGTTGCACAACAGCGTGGTCTTCAGCGCCCACCGGACGTGGTTGGAAAAGCAAACCCACAGGCGCGGGAACTGGATCTCGGCCGGCAGGAACGGGTTCGACCACACGAGGATGTGCTTGAGGTGCTCGTAGTCGTGCTTGAAGATCACCCGCACGTAGCGGACGCCGCGTTCGTCCTTGTGGATCTGCAGCTCGTCCATGAGCCCGGACCAGCGGGCACCGTCCTTGTCGACGGTCAGGTGCACGTTCGTGGTGTCACGTTCGTCGACGTCGACGAGCCACTCGGACAGGTAGTAGTCCAAGGGCATCTCGATCGACGCCGTGCCGGTCTCGTTGTTGAGCCACTGGACGCTGACGGAGTTCTCGTGTTTGCAGACGCCGCGCAGATTCCAGTCGCCGTCCCACAGGCGGACCACCGGTGGGGCGAGACGTTGTTCGGCCTCGTCCTTGAGCTGTTGGACCAGACCTTCGAACTCGGTATCGAAATCGATTGTTGGGACTGTGGTCATCGGCGTTGCCCCCATGGACGCGGCCACGGCCGCGGACATTCCACCCGCACCCCGACACCGGCCGGCGCTCCCGTCACCTCGACGGGGATCTCGACCGGATCGAGCCTCGGGCGGAGCGGATACAGAAACGTCTTGCCGTCCATACGCATGTAGAACTGCGTGTCGAGTGTCGAACGCGTCTGCTCACGCTTGGCGTTCTCGTCGGTCTCGATATCGACGTGCTCGTTGCCGAGCATCTCCGGCATATGGATGACCCGGTCGGCGTCCTCGACCGCACGCCTGTGGATCTTGTTTCCCCACGAGAAATCCGCGATCGTCCATTTCGTGCCCGGTGTCGGCCCGGCCTGAAGCCGCCACTTGAGCCAGATCGGATAGGGCGTCGGGTTCGACACCGTCACCGTCCCGCGGGCGATCTTGGGTTGACCGTTCGAATCGAGACCGGTGGTGTCGACCTCAGAGGTCCACTTGTCGAACACCGACGGTTCCCACCACCACGGGTCACCGGATACCCCGGGTGTTTCGATCTCGGCTTCCTGCTCCCCGTGCGGGTCGACCGACAGGTCGACCCGCATGTGCTCGAGCTGGCGGATCAGGAGATGCCGGCGCGAATCGGGGGTGGTCACCCACAGTTTCGTGTCCGCCAGTGGGGACCACAGTTCCGCCCACCGTTCGTCGACGGCCATCCAGGTCCGGCTCGACGTCGCATGGGCGAGAATCTTGATCAGTGGCGTGCGCCGTTCGATGCGCATGCCGTTGTAGGTGGCGCCCTCCTCGAAGGCGTGCTGCGTGTAGATCGTCGAGAACGGAATGTCGTAGACGTCTTGCAGCCCGCCTTCGAGGAGTTCGAACCCTTCTCGGCCCTGGCCGGGGCCGGAGATGGTGACCAGGTCACCGTTGCATCCCTCGATTTCGACGAGGGTCTCGCTGCGCCGTAGCGCCACAGTCACCTCCTGGTGTACGTACGCGAGTACTGATCGACTCGGTCGCGTTCGCGACGGTGGGCCTCGGCCTGCTCGTAGCCGTAGTACTGGGAGGTGTGCTGAATCGGTGGGCGTTCCACCAACTGCCGCAGCTGTCCCGCGATCTCGGACAACTGCCCTGCGCCGACACCACCACTGGCGCCGGTGCGTTCTGTGCGCAGCACCGCCAGCTCTTCCATGTCCCGGTCGTAGCGACGTCGGTCGGCTGCGGTCTGCACCCACTCGGTTTCACCCGACAGGTTCAGTGCCGCCATCCCATGCGGGACAGGACCACCGACATCACGCAGGACCGCCGGCACCTTCAGCGACTCGACGAGCGTCTTGAGCCAGTCCTCACGTGCGCGCCCGTCCCGGCCGATGTCCGCATCGGAACTGCGCACATCAACCGAGGGGGGCGGGGCCGCGGCCGGCCCTTGCTGGGCCTGCTTCGTCAGCGCTTCCACACCGAGACCGATGGCGGTCCCGATGGCACCCGACCCGCCGTTGGTCAGTCCGATCGTGCCGAAGGCATCCTCGAGTTGGCCTTGCACCGCAGCCTTGGCAGCGTTGCCGAACAGCTCCGCGATGGACGATCCGCTGATTCCCTCGCCGCCCTGCTTGCCCTCCTCGAGAGCGTTGAGCGCCTTCTGCAGATCTCGATCCGCGGCATCGCGTTCACGCTGCGTCGAGCGTGGATCGGCGTACACCGCGTTGCGGTCCAGCCGGGCCTGCTCGACCGCGTCCTCGAGGTCAGCGAGACGCAACTGCTCGTCGGTCATCCGGCCCGTGAGGGCCGGCGCCTCCGGTGCGAACGCGAGACGTTGTTCCTGCTGCTCCTCAGCGAGCGCGTTGATCGCTCTTTGCAGCTTGTCGTCCGCCTCGTCACGTTCCCATGGCGCCGCTTCGGGATCCGCGTAGATCTCGTCGCGGTCCCACTTCGCCTCATCCACCGCGCGTTCGAGGTCCCGCAGTCGAAGTTCCTCATCGGTGTACGACGTGGTGAGCTCAGGCGCCGGCGGGATCGCCATGCCGCCCTGTTCCGCGGTGCTCTTCTGTTCCTCGAGCTTGCGGACCTTTTCCTCCGCCTGCAGGACCTTGTTCTTCGCTTGGTCCTTGTCGGCCTGCGACTTCTTCGGATCGTTCAGCGCCTTGTCGCGGTCTTCTATCGCTTGCACCACTGCGATCCGAGCCGAGTCCAGCTTCAGCTCATCCTCGGTGTCCCAGGTCTCCGTGCTCCGCGCCCGCCGCGACCGACCACGGCTATCGGTGCTTCCATCCGAGGACGTCAGCCGCGGTTCACCGACCGGTTCCGAGACTGCCCAGTGGACGTGGTCACGGTGATCAGCCATCGTGTCCGCGCCGTAGAAGCCGAGACCGTCACCGACGAAGCCTTGCCCTTGACCGATGTTCCGGTCGAACGGCTGATGGATCAGCTGCAAGGTGATGCCGGCGTAGTTGTCGGCGATCCACGCCGCCAGGGACCGCATCGTCGGGGTCGAGTCGAACCCGTCGGAAAAGTCCGCCGCCTGGTCCTTCGAGTGATACCCGTTGTCGGTGAAGCGAAGACCCGACGTGAACTGCATACCGGGGAACTTCGATTGGACGGCACGGACCATCGACATCACGATCGGGCCGCCTTCAGCGAAGCCAGGGAGCCCTGCCAGTCGCGGATCGTCGCGGTTGATCGCGGCAAGCAGACCGTCGTACTTCTCCGAGCTTCGGGAGTTGACCACCCATTCCCCACCGTTGACCCGCGCGACCGGGGTGCCATCCGGCGTGACCGCATAGATCCCGTCAACGACTTCGGTGCCGGGCCCAGTAGTGGGCATCCGGCTTCCAGCGGCGATCTGTCCTCCTGTCGCCAATGGGGCGACACTGAGCGGTCCGAGGAAGTCGGGGTTGGCTGCACGTGCTGCCGCGTAGCGGTTCGACCACTCGATCGCGATCTGCGTGGTCCGGTTCTTCGCAGCAGCGTCGATAGCTTCGGATACCACCTGGGCATCCCGTATCGCCTGCTGTATCAGCAGTTTGACATCCGCGTCTGCCTCGGAGTTGTCGATTTTCGACAGCTCTTCCAGGGTGACGTCACGGCCCGCGAGGAAATCGTCGATGACCGCACCGACAGCCGGATCGACCTGGGTGGTGTCGATCTCGCGGAGCTTGGCCAGGACGTCCTCGTTAGTGACAGCGAATCGTGTTGCGTCCGCGTCGATCTCAGGGACGGCTTCCACGCCGCCGACTTCGAGGAGCTTGGCCAGGACCGCATCGAGTCCAGACTGAGCCAGACTCGTCTCGGCTTCCACCCGGAAGGTCGTCACACCGTCCTCGGTGATCTCGTCGACCTTGAAACCCAACTCCTCGAGCCGGGCCCGAGCATCGTCGGTCAGCGCCTGGAGTTCGATAACCTTCGGCTCTCCCGGTCGAACAGCGTCCAGTGCGGTCTTGACGACACCGAGTTCGGCCGTGACACCGTCGGCACCGGCGAGCTGCGCCGAAATGGTGAAGGTGCTCTCGTTGTAGCCGAGCATCCTGGCCATCGTCTCGATCTCACCCGCGCTGAGCCCGACTGCGCCTGCCAGCTGCTCGAACTGCTCCCGGTTTTGCGCAAGCTGGGGACCAACGTCCTTTCCCGCAGCAGCCACATCCGCGGTAGCATCGCGGATCGCAAGTAGCTGCTCCCAGAGCGCGGCACCGTTTTCGGTCTGAGTGTTGACCTCCCCGTTGGCGCCGATAAGCGCAGCGCCCCAGCCCTTGGACTGGTCCCATACTTCCTGCGTCGCCTCAGCGGTATCTCGGACCACCGCGTTGTACGCTGCGGTGGCTTCCTGCAGGTCCGGCGGCACACCGGCCAGGGCATCGAGTGCACGCTTGAGCGCCGAGGACTTGGCGTCCGCATTCGCCGCTTCGTCGGCCAGCAACGCGAACGCGTCGGACAACTCGTATGTGCCGGGGGTGACGCGTTGCGATGCCTCTTGCTGTTCGAGGAGAACTCTCCGCAGGTCCTCCAGTTTGTTGGCAGCGTCCTTGCCGCCTTCACCCGAGCCGGCCAAGGTCGCGCGGAAGGTGTTCCATTCGCCTTGCGTCCCGCCCACCTTCCGTGCGATTTGATCGCTGGACATACCCAGGCTTTCGATGGCTTCCTGGGCTTGCCTGTTAGCCAGGGCGACCCGGTCCATCTCGAACGAGATGTCATCACCCGCGCCCTTCCACGGTTTGATGAAATCGCCGATCATGTCCGAGGCGACGTTGTTCCACTTCGCGTCGTTGTCAGCTGCGGCGGACAACGCGGCCGAGACACCGTCGATCTGCTGGGTGAGCTGACCGAACACGGTGTCGTCGATGACGCCGCCGTTGCTGACGAGGGTGCTGAAGGTGTCGGTCTGGGACTCGGCGACCGCCCGCAACGATTCGTCGTATTGTTCCGAAAGTTGCTTGGCTGCCTGGATGTTCGATACCAATGAGGAGACAGCCATGCCAGCCGCGGCCAGCCCGACCATCCACGGTCCGCCGAACGCGGAGATCACACCGCCTGCGGCAGACTTCAGGCCGGACATTCCGGCAGCGGCGACGCCGCCGACTTGGCCGCCGAATGTAGCGACGGAAGCACCGGCGTTGCGCAGGACACCCGACAATCCACCGGTTGCTGTTGCCGCGTCTCGCTGGCGGGTAGCGAAGTCGCTGGCGCGGCGGGTGACGTCACGGTAGGAGTCACCCATGCGGGCGATCGCCGGGGATCGGGCCTCCATCGTGCCCCACGCTGCGGCCACCTCGGAGATCTGCTCTTCGTTTTCCTCGAGCAGACCGTTGACCTGTTCGAGGGATCCCTCGAACGTGCTCGCGTCGACCTCCGGATTCTCGGCTTCGAGCATGTTCTCTGCCAGGACCTGACGGACTTCGTCCATCTGACTGAGGAACTCTTCGAGTCCACCCTGGGCGTTCTCCACCCAGCCACCGATCTTGTCATCGAGGCCTGACCCCTTGATCGCAGCGAACCCTGCGACTACGGCCTGCATCGGCGCGGGCAGATCCATGAAGGCCCCGACGAGGTCACCGACGATGTCGGCCACCGGGGACAGGCTCGATCCCACTGACATCGCCATATCGGCGGCGCCCGAGAGTCCGGAGATCAATCCGGGGGTGGCGTTGGTGACGAATTCGCCGGCCTTGGTCGCGAGATTTTCGAGCGGTCCGTCGACCAGGTCGTACACCTCGAGGGCCAGTCCTTCGGCGGCGTTCTGAACGCCTGCGATAGCACCCGGCAGTCCTTGCGTCTTTGCGGCGGCGACATCCGCGGCGGCGCCTTCACGTTCGATAGCGCCGCGCATAGCGTCCCAGCCGGCTGTCCCCTGCTCGGCGGCGACACCGGCCAGGCGCATCGCGTCCGAACCGAACAGGGTGGCGGTCGCGGCCTGGTACATCTCCGGCGTCATTGAGGCGGACGCCTCTTGGAGCTGACCGAACAGTTCCCGGAATCCGACGAATTCGCCCGACGCGTTGTAGATCGTCAGTCCGAGGTCTTCGATCGCCCCCTGGGCAGGATTGGACTGATCTGTCAATGCGAGCAGCGTCGACTTGAGCAGAGTGCCGGCGTCGGATCCTTGAATACCGGCGTTGGCGAGCATGCCGAGCCCGGCGACGGTGTCCTCGAGCGAGACGCCGAACTGATTCGCGACCGCGCCGGCCTGCTGCAAACCCGACGCGACATCGGTGATCTCCGCCGACGACGCATTCGCGCCATTGGCCAGCACATCGGCGGCCTTGGCCGCGTAATCGGCGTCGAGACCGAATGCCTGCAATGCCTGGGACTGAATCGTCGCGGCGGAGGCTGCGTCGATCTGCGCTGCGGCGGCGAGCTGCAGGGTACCGCGAGCCGCGGTCATCGACTGCTCGACCGTGAACCCGCCCTTGGCGAGTTCGGTCATCGCTGCGGCGGCATCGACCGCGGAGGTGTCGGCGAGGGCGTTGTCGTTGCCCAGGCCCATCGCAGCGTTCTTGACTGCCTCGAGCTGTTCGGCGGTCGCACCCGACACGGCCTGCAGAGTGTTCAGCTCCGTCGTGAAGCTGTTGCCGAGATCGATGACAGCTTTGCCTACCGCGCCTGCCCCGATCGCCAGCCCGAGTGCGCTACCGATCTTGCTGGCAACGCCGAGGGCGCCCTTGGTGCCGGATTCGAGTCGCGCCGGGAAATCCCGTAGATCGGGGGCCACCTCGATATCGATGCGTCCTCCGGGCACAGGTCACCTCCTATTGAGTTGTGTTGTCCGCGAGCCGGTTATCGTGCGCGGTCGCGGGCGTCGAGGATCTGCAGGAGTTCCCGAACGGAACCTGCCTTGATGTCGCCACCGCCGCCGGTCCGGACCGGGGAGGTCGCGGTCGAGTATTCGGCCAGCGCTGTGTCGTACTGGCTGCGTCTCATCTCGGCGAGATCGGGTGGCCGCATCGCCACGGGTGGCAGCAGCGGCGCCGGCGGTGGTTTGATGCCGAGCCGTTTGCGTCGTAGCCGCTCGTGTTTGACCTCGGGGTCGTCGGGGTCGGTGATCCACGAGGTGTACTCGGAGTTGAGCCAGTAGTTCTCGCGGTCGACGAGCATCGCGAGGTTCTCGCTGTCGCGTGTGGCTTGAGCGTCGAGTTCGGCGGCTCGGCGGATCAGTTGTCCGCAGTCTCGCCAGTCGAGTTCGCGGAGGGCTTGTCGGAGATCGAGGCCATACCATCGGCGTAAGCCTGTGAGCGCACCGCGCCAGCCATCCTCGCGGACGAGGGAGGCGAGAGCGGCCGCAGTTCCCCCGCGTTCAGCCCCGACAGCGCGATGACCTTGTTCAGCAGTCGTGCCACGACCTCAGGCGTCAGGTGCTTGGTTGCATCCCATAGCGCTTGGCCGGCGCCGTCGGTGATGACGTCGAGAGCTTCGCGGACGTGGTTCTTGGCGAGGTGACCGTGGAACTTTGCAGCTTCCTCACCGGTGAACGTGCGCCGGACGTCGGCCTCGACACCGAACAGCACGATCGGCTGCGGCGGTCCGCCGTCGACGGCGAGTTCCTCGACGATGTCGAACCGTTCGACGGCAGGCTCGGCCGGCGGAGTCGGCTCGGGGGTGGGCGCCGCGGCGGCTGCCTTGGCGCGACTGGATGGTTTACGAGTTGAGGTGCCGGGCATCAGGTGGTGCTCCTATCAGGCCAGGGGGTTGAAGGACGTGTAGCGGTAGATCGGCGACAGGCCCATCAGCTCGAACTCGAAGCCGTCGAGGTTCTCACCACCGAAGGTGCGCGGCGGCGGAGTAACGAGCGTGACCGCTTCGGAATGGAAGAAGGCCTCGCCGGTTTCGTCGACGACCCGGAAGAAGATCGAGAAGTCCTCGTCCGCGCCGGGCTCCCACCGCCAGATCCCCGAACCCGAGGTGGTTTCGACGATGCTGCCGCCGGTCAGCGCGGTCAGGACGGTGGCCTTGCTGTAGTCCGTCGCGCGGAACTTGATGCGTTCCTCGATCGGACCCTTGGTGACCAGGTACGGGGCGTGACGGCGGTTCCACACCTTGTGGACCTTCACGTCCTGCTGCGGGGTGATGTCGAAACCGGCCTCGATGCCGCCGTAGCCGTCCCACGTCACCGCGGGGCTGGTGCCGCTGGTGGGCGTGTCGGACAGCGGATCGGTGGGGAAACCGGTGCCTCGCACGGCACGGAAACCGTCGCCGTCGAGCCACACGTAGGCCTTTTCGGGATTGGCAATGTTACTCACGGATGTACCTCCAGAGAGAAGCTCACGGTCGCCGTGAGCGAATGGGATGTCCTACCGCGGGCGTGCCCGGCGCGGCACCCGCGGTAGGACGTGTGAGAGACGCCCCAGGCCGGGGCGTCAGCGGACCGTCATCTTCAACTCGACGCGGATCGTCGCTCGATACAGCGGCAGATCCGCACCGCGCTGGGTGTCGACGAACGTGATCGGCCCGTCGGTCCATTGGGCCTTCCACGTGGAATTGCGGAACGACTGCATCCGGGCACGACCGATCAGTTCACCGGCCAATGCCGCAATGTTCCACGACAGTTCTTCCGGATCCGTAGTGCCACCGAGGATCTCGATCTTCGGGGACCACACGTCGACCTGCACCATCGGCCGCCGCAGCATGGGATCGACACCGACGTTTCCGGGTGCCCGCAGTGTGATGAACGGAGCCTCGATCACCTTGGGCAGATCGCGGGTGGTGATGTTGCCGGCCGGGACCAGCGCGAGAACCTCGTCGGATGCGAGGAGGAACTCACGAATGGCGCCGGGCGCGAACGGCATGGGCATCGGTGGGGCCTTTCGTCAGCGCGGCCGCCAGCCGCTGTAACGGCCGTGCCGGCGGGCCGCATCGGTCAGCGACGCGATGGCCGGAGTGTCGGACGTGCCGTATTCCTTGAACACCGCGTCCGGGTCGTCGTCGACGAGGTAGACACGGTTGTCCTCGACCACGACGCCGATTCCGTCGCGATACGCACCGGTGACCACCGGCGCCGCGGCTCGCGCCTGCTGGGCCGCCTGCTGGGCGATGTCGATGCGTTCCTGGCGGGAGATCTGCCACGCCCGCTCACGTACCCGACGAGGGAAGATGACAACGCGAGCCATCGTCAGTTCTTCGGGTCGGCCTTACGCACGGTGCGCGCCGGCTTGTCCGCGAGAGACGCCTCGGGCCCGGCCGGGTCGGTGCCGACGACCCGCACGGATGCGGCCGGTTCGGGCGCGGCCGGCGCCTCGGGCACCGGTTCTGCAGCCGCTTCGGGGGACTCGGTCGGTGCGGCCGTCTCGGCGTCGGTGGTCTTCTGGCGGGCGAGGTGCTTCTGGTAGGCCTTCGAGTGGCGGCCTGCGTAGTTGACGCGGCCATGCTCGTCGGTGAACTTGACGACACTCGATTCGGTCTCGACGTCGGTTTCGTTCTCAGCCATGGTTTTTTCACTCCTTCATGTCGGATACGCACCGCACGTTCGCGGCGATGTAGGTCACGCGGCGGGACCCGCGGGTCTTCTTCCGCTGCCGGGGTTTGCCTTCGACCTGATAGACGACGCCGTCCTCGTCCCTGAACCGGTCCTTCGACCCCGGCATCACCGGTATCCCGGGGTCGAGGAGCAACACGTAGGACGAGACGACGTGCCCGGGCGCGAACTCGGTGTTGCCGGCGTCCACCGAGGCTGCCGACAGTTGCCGCTGCTGCAGCAGACCGGTCCACGGGATCGGCGTGGGAGACACCGGAAACCAGTTGCCCGTCGACGGGTCCTGCACCGCCGGGTTGTCGACCAGCAGCGTCCACTTCTCCGGAAGCTTCGGCATCAGCCGATCCGGATCGTGAAGGCCCCGCTGCCGGTTGCGCCTGTCTCCGGTTCCGGGGCGAGGTCGGCGAGTTCGGACTCGGTGAAGTACACCAACTCCGGGAGGCTGTCGGCGTAGGTGGTCTGCAGTTCCGGGTACTGCTCCGAGCGCACCCGAAGCCCGACACGCAGTGCGTCGAATGCCCGGCACACCACAGTGACCAGGACGCCTCGCAGCAGTCCGGGGCGGAGACTGCCGTCGGCGAGGCGGTCGTCGATGTCACCGACGACCGCCCGCTGCTCGGGTGCCCGCAGCTTTTCCGACGCGAAGTCGATCAGCGCATCGACCTGGCCGACCTCGACGTCTGTCAGGGTCTCCCCTAGCAGGTTCGCGACGTCAGTCCTGCTGATCAGTGTCTGTACCGGCCCCGTCATCGTGCTCCTCGAGGATGATCTTCAGGATGTCGTCCTTGCGCTTGGCATCGCCCAGATCGATCTCTTTGTCGTGGGCGTACGCGATGAGCGCGGGCACCTTCCAGGACTCGGACGGCTCCCCTTCCGGGTAGGCCGGCCCCAGATCCTCGACCTCGGGCTGCTCGGCCCAGGCCCTCGGATTGGTGATCTGCGCGAGCGCCCACTTCGGGACTTCGTCGTCGGGGCCGAACACCTGGGAGGTGCCGTCCTTACCGTGCACGTGCACGAACGTCGCGAGGCGAGCCATCACAGCACCTTCGCAATCATCGTGGCGTTGGCGTTGCCGAGGATCGGGAGGCCGATGCCGCTGGCCTTCGTCCACCGCTGGACCGGGTCCTCGTTGATGTACGAGCCGACGACGATGCCGGGGGCCTCGCTGGCTTCGATCTCGTACTTCGGTTCGATGGCCTCGGCGGTGATGCCCCACAGGGTTTCACCGAGCTTGGCCGTCGCGCCGACGTAGAGGACGCTGTCGTCCGGGATCAGACGGACAGGGTCACCGTTGGCGTCTTCGACCTGGGCGTCGAAGATCTCGAACGGCGGGTGGCCGAACGAGGTGAACAGGGCGTTGACCTGCTCCCGGGTGACGATGCCCTGCGTCGAGCCGGGCGGCAGGCAGTAGGCGCGGATCTGCGGATTGCGCATCAGCGTCGACATCACCCGCTGCGAGGTGACCGCCCGTGCGGGGTTGCCGGAGTTGCGGGTGCGGAACGTCGAGAACCACGACTCCTGATCGGAGACGGGGTCGGCCGCGCCCGACCACAGGGTCGCCGCGGTGACCTCGTGGGCGGCGTCGCGCTGGAAGTCCGCCTCGATCTGCAGGCCGTCCTCGGCCAGCGAGACCGCACCGGTCACCAGTGCCTGAGCCTTGGCGACGATCATGCGGGTGCGCAGCGCATCGGCGAGCTCGACCGCGTCGTTGAGAATGGAATCGACGATCGCCTGGTTGGCGTTGCGCAGCCGCAGCCGGTCGTACTCGGTGAGCAGCCGCTTCTCCGACAGCGGAGGCAGCTCACCCGAGATCCGGGCGACGCCCTTACGCGGGGTGATCCGCGCTTCGGTGTCCCAGGCCCGGAACTTCGCCGCCCGGCGCAGACCGTGCTGGGTGATGTTCGCCCGGAAGTCGACGTCGTCGACGACCGTGTCGGGCAGCAGGCTGTCGATCAGTGCGAGGTCGTTGATGGGCTGATCGGCGAGCGCTTCGCGCACGTAACCGGTCAGGTCCGCGGGGGTGATGTAGTCACTGTTGATGACAAGTGCCATTGCTCAGACCTTCCTCAGAAGTAGCGGATGTCGCGAGCAGTGGCCTGTCCCGCGGTGTTGACGGACGAGGGCAGCTTCGCCGCGACCACGGCGCCGTGCCACAGCAGCGCGCCGACGACGACGGTGGTGCCGGGACGTACCCGCAGCGCGGTGAACAGGTGACCCTCGATGGGGTCGGTGTCACCGTTGGACCACAGCCCGTACTTGTTGTCGGCCACCTTCTTCAGCGGGTAACCGGACTTGAGGTAACCCTCGGGGTAGTGGGTGCCGGCGGTGAACGTGGAGACGTCGACGTTGATCGAGCGGGTCGCGTCGGTGCCGTGGGCGGATGCGAGCCAGGACTGGTCGTCCTGCCCGAACCGTTCGGTGGTGATCTTCAGATCCATGGTGGGGCCTCTCCTTCGGGAGGTCAGTTCTTCTTCGCGTTGCGTGCCCGGTACAGGGCACGTCCGGAGTCGACCGAGCCCGATGCCACTTGCTGGCCGCCGCCCTGACGGCGATCCGGTTTCGGTGCCTTCTTCTTCTCGCCGTTCTTGTCGCCGCGTTGCGCGGCCAGGTACGGCTTGCGTTCGAGCAGATCGTCGATGGCATCGGCGATCTCGTCCTGGTCGACGTCGCCGTCGGCGCCGACCTCGAACTGGGACAGGTCGAGGAAGCCGATCGCATCGGCGGGATCGGCGAGCTTGCCGGCTGCTGCAGCGCGAACCTCGGCGCGGACGATGCGGTCGTTGGCCTTGGCCAGCGCTGCCGCTTCGATCTGACGCTTCTGAGCGTCGTCGTCGCCGTCAGTCTCGAGCTGGTTCGCGCGCTGCTCTGCGGCAATACGCTTCGCTCGTTCCGACTTCCACTTGTCCTTCATGCGCGACAGCGCGCGCTTCCCGGGGTCACCGAGCTGATCGGCGCCTTCGTCCCCGTCATCCGTGCCGTCGGCACCGTCATCACCGCTATCGGTCCCGTCGCCGTCGTCGGTGCCATCGTCACCGTCATCGTCGTGGCCGGTTCCGTTGTCGGTGCGGGTTCCGTTGTCGTGGCCGTCGTCGTCGCGGCGGGGATGCAGTCTGGTCGCTCGAGGTGCTCGTGCGAACGGGCCGACACCGAAGCCGGCGCCGAGAATCAGCCACAGGGGAACACGGGTGGTCTTCATGGTGAGCGTCTCTCCTTGCGAGAGGTCGGTCCCTGCCCCTTGCGGGCAGAGAAGTTCGGAAGTGACCTCGCGTCGTCTCGACGAGGTCGGGAAGGGGTTACGCAGCCCGGCCACGCGATCGACTCGGCCGGTCGTCGAGATAGCCGTAGAGCCGGAGCAATCGCAGTGCGTCCTCGCGGTCCTCGGCGATCTCGTAGATGCCTTCTGGCATCAGTCGCGGCGCCCGGGCGCGGAAGTACCGGCGCCCGTTGCGGACGTCGGTCTGTCGCCGGGCATACCCGGCCTGGCTCATCGCCCGGTAGGCGGCACCGCGGCGAGTGACGCCCTCGGTCGTTGTGGCGATCTGTTGTCCGTACACCTCGGTGCGGGACAGTCGGCCTTTCGGGATCCAGCCGGCCACGTTCTGCTGTGCGGTCGACATGCCGCGGCGGGCGTTGACCACCTGCGTGATGTCGGCACCGTCGCGGATCGCTTCGGCACCGGCCTTGGTGAACAGCTTGTCCTGCTGCTCGGCGGTGAGACTGCCGAAGTACGCCTGCGGGTCGGTGGTCAGATCACCGGCTCGGCTTTCCCTGCTGGGAATATGCCGGCAGTCGCAGCCCGGGTGCCGCAGGAAGCCCCGGTTGAACGCGTAGAACTTGCCGGCCAGGACAGCGCACCTCGGGCACGACGGTGGGTTGAGCATCCGCACGTAGCCGACGTCGCGTCGAGATGCGATCCCCAGGCCGACAGCGGATCGGGAGGCGTCCGCGATCTGTGTTTGTGCCCTGAGCATCAAGGCGGTCAGCCCGTCATCCCAGGCCACCTCGACCGGAAGTCCCGATGCGACCGAGCTTTTCGCGGTGATCACCGCGCCGTACATCAGCGAGTCGAGGCCGCGGCCGTCGGAGGCAACGCCGATCAGCGGATCGGTGACCACCTCGACCTCGGGTGCAGCAGGGGTGCCGAGCTCGTCGAGTACGTTCGCCACGTACTCGTTCGCGTCGGCCACTGCAGCTCGCTGTCCTGTGACTACCACCGCCATGAGCCGGTCGAGGTTCTTCTCGAACCAGGCGTCGAAGTCGCGTGGAGGGCGAGTCCCCCACAGTCGGCGGGCAGCGCCGAGCACGGAGATCATGACCTCACGCTGGGCGCTGTAGTACTCAACCGATGCTGTCGGCAGCACGGTCGTCTCCGTTGCCATTGTTCAGCGGACGGGTCAGCCGTTCGAGGAGCGGATCTTGGTCTTCTTCCTTGAAGTACTGGCGTTCGCGGTCCTTGCGGGGATCGTCCCAGCCCATCTCGTCCCACGAGCCCTCGCGGGAGAGCACTGGGACACCGCCGTTGAGCTTCTGGATGAAGTCGGCCTCTTCGGCCTTCGTCGGCGTGGCCGGGTTGCGCCACTCCACACGGATCGCTCGGTTGCCGGCCGGCCACTGGCCGGTGCGGAACCGCTCGTACAGTGCCATCAGCCAGCCGATGCCGACGCCCTGCGACTCGTTCTTGTCCTCGGCGTTGGAGATCAGCCGCGACTCGTCGGCACGGATTGCACCCTCGGCGGCCGGATTGGCCGTGTTCTGTCCGAAGAACCGGAACGGAAGACCGGTGACCGACGACGCCAATGCGGCGTAGTGGTTGGTGGTGTCGTGAAAGTTCTTCAGGTCAGACGGGGAGAACTGTCCAACCTTGACTTCGTCCGGCTTGGCCTGGTTCGCCCAGATGGCGGTGTAGTACGCCTGCCACACCGGGATCGGTTGCCCGTTCTTGTCGACGAAGTCGCCCTTGGACATGCCGAGGACCCACTTCTGCGGCACCGAGTGGGTTTCCACCGCGATCTGCAGATTCGTCAAGGCGCGAGCAGCGGCATCGACGAGCGGGATCAGGTCCGCCATCTCGGTTGAGCCGTTCCACCGCGCCAACCGCCGGCGGTTCAGGAACAGCACCACCGGTACCCGGCCGAGTTCGTGCTCGTCGATGTCGTCGTCGCCGCCGACCTGGTCGATTTCCCAGCCGCGGCGGCCGGCGACGACCTGGATCGTCTTGTCCGGCAGCAACAGGGTTCCGACGCGCTGACCGTCCTCGGTGAGGAACTGCCGAAATGCCGCGTCCATGCGTCGGCGACCGTGGTCGATCAGGCACGACATCTGCCGGGGCGACTCGAACGCGATCCTCGGATGGTCCGGATCATCGGCGTTGGTGCCGACTGTTCCGAAGCACCGGCCGAAGATCATGGTGTCGACGTTGAGCAGCGGGACTTCGGCGGAGAGGTTGTTGACCTCGTACCCTTCCTGCAGTGCCCGGTTCTGCTTCTTCTTCCCGCCGGGCATCATCAGTGACTTGATCTTCTGCCGCCGCGCGATCTCGAGCAGGTACATGCGATTCCAGTTGACGACCAGCTCGAACATCTGCAGCTCCGGCGGAACCGCGATGCCGATCTGCTTGAGCCGGTGTTCGCCTTCGAAGTACGCCTCGTTCAGGTTGTCCTTCGGGCTCGTCTTGCTGAGCTTGGCGTTCAACCGGCTGATCAGTGTGCGCTCGTCGTCGGAGAGCTGAGTGCGCAGCACGGGTGCAGTCACCCTGACCTCCTATCCAAAACAGAACATGCGTGTGTCCGCGTCGTCGCTCCAGCCGTCCTTCGACGTCGAGGTGTCGGCCGCGGCCTCGTGGGCGAGGACGGTGGCCATCGAGGCGTCGATCTTGCGGTGGTGAGCGCCGGCGGGTTTGCCGAGCACGTAGCGGTCACCGCGCGCAGCGACCTTGTGTGCGTTGTCCATGTGCTTCGCGGTGATCGGGCAACCGTCGTGAGTGATACGGCGGTTCTTCAGGTCCATCCGGAACCGTTCGAGCGCTGCGTGCATCTGCACCACACGGTTGGTGGCCCACTCGAAGACGATCTCTTCGCCGTACTCGACGGCCCACTCCCCGATCTCGGTGGTCCAGTACTGCGGGTCGCAGTACATGCGCTTGACCTGCCACCGGTCGAAGATCTCCGACACTGCGACGTTGACCTCGTTGCGTGGGATCTCGCCGCCCCACTGATCCGGGGACCAGATCGTCGGCCGGCGGTCGGGCCCGTAGCGCGGAGTGAAGGACAATCCGTCCTTCGTCTCGCACCGGATCGCGGTCCAGTCGTTGTTCTCCGATCCGTCGAAACCGACGGTGATGAGGGTTCCGCGCGCTGGGTTGTTGCGCCATTTCATCTCACGCGCCTGCATACGCCGACTCCCACATGCCCGCTGGCAGCCACGCGCCGGCACCGGACTCTTCGAAGTTGCCGTAGAACCGCTTGGCCTGAGCCGGGTCTTTCTCCATCAGCTCGAGGGCTTCGGCTTCGATGGCGTCCAGGTCGATCCAGTCACAGCCCTCGTAGACGTACTTGAGGATCTTGCGGCGTTGTCGCCGATCACCCCATGACAGGCCCTTCGGTGGACGTCGCAAAAACTTGAACACGTCAGTTACGTTCGATTCGTAAGTTTGCTGCGCGTAGGAGTTTTCGGACGGATCCCACATGTTCGATGTCTCGATGCCGCGGCCCTGCATGCCGGCCAAACCACGGCGTTGCGTCTCGGCTACGCCGATGAGTTTGTTCTTCTTCGTGTACAACCCGGTTTCGTCGTTGATCACGAATGTGACCGGGTTTCCGAGCCGGGAGTTCGCCGATACGGTCACCCGGTCAATGCGGTTGTCGTCTCCAGGCAGACGGATGAATCCTTCGCGGATGAGCATCTGCTGTTGCAGCGGCCCATTCAGGATCATCGACTTGAGCGGCCGGTAGATGTTGTCGACCTGATCCTCCGACGTCGCGGTCAACTGGATCAGCGGAGTCGGATGCGGCATTCCCATCGGTTCGCCGGGCATGTACTCGTGCTCGAACCCGCAGCCGCAGCCGTAGTCCTCGCACGCATACCCGTCGCCGGGTTCGGCCCAGCCAGCGAACAGCGAGGGTCCGACCGCTTCGACACACGTGATCGCTGCAGCCCATGGGCCTTTCCCGGACTTCTGCGGACCGATGATCTGCGAGCGGCGGTAGACGAACGCCTGGCTTTTGAGCGGTTTACGCGGCTGCCACTTCGCGGTGGTGCGCACCCGGTAGTGGTTGGCGGTACACCAGAACTGCCAGTCGGCCATCTTGAACGGCTGACCCTTGTCGAACCCATCCGGGATCGAGCAGTGCGCCTGAATCCACGGGTCCTGCAGATCGGTCAGCGTCGGGAAGTCGACCAGATACGAATCGGAGGATCGAGGCGCGCTCACGCACGGAGCCGACGGACGTTCGTCGGCTCCTCAGTCTGCCCTGGCTTAGGGGTGGTGATCTGCTTCTGCTCGGACTTCGACACCTCGACGGTGCCGATCGCCCAGCCGTTCTCCTTCAATCCGGCCGGGGTAAGTCCGATCTGATCGGCGAGCCGAGTCGTCGCGGCCGCCACCGCGGCCGGCGCCTCGGGATCCTCCATCTTCACGGTCCACCGAACCCAGAGTCCGACGGTGCGCCACCGCCACGGTTCCTGGATCCACTGGATTGCCTGCGGAGTGCGCCACGCTTCCTTCCAGACCTCGATCTCACGATCTGTCGGGTCCGGCATCGGAAACTCCGGGATCTTCCCGAGGTATCCCGCGGCGCTGAGGACGGTCTCCTTCAGTTGCCGCTGGTCCGATCGCGCCGAGAACATCGCAGCGCGAGGACCGGACCGATTGCGGGCTCCACCATGTGTTGTCATCTTCCATCTCCTTCGCGGCGTTGCGCCACATCGAGAGGCCGGACCAGCGTTGCGCCGGACCGGACATGCCGGTGTTGTTCCACGACGGCGGGACCATGGGTCGCCGCGCGTTCAGTCCTCCGCGATTCGTTTCCGGAGTCGTGTGGAGGCGTACTCGGTGATGCCGAGCATCAGATCGAGGGGAACGTCGCCGTCCCGAGGCATCAGTGCGTGCGCGGTCAGTGCCTCACCGTCGTCGTCGAACGACCGCCGGCGGGCGAGCACGACGTACTCGAGCAGGATCCCAGGCTCGGTGTCGGGGTAGTAGGCAGCCCAGGTCTGTTCAATCGCCGCGGTCAGTGCCTCGTCAGCGGCGACCTGTTCTGGTGTGCGATCGGTCCGGCTCACGCGTTGGTCCCCGCATGGGCTCGCCGGCGGAGGTCCTCGTAGCAGTCCCGCCGACCTCGGCAGCTGTCGTTGTGGCGCCGAAGGGTCCGGCACATGCCGCGGCCGATCCATGACTGCAGGGCGTCTCGCACGAGGGCCTCCTTCGGATCGGGGCGCCGGGTCCGGGTCGGCAAACCTGCAGGTCCGGACGTCTTGAACCCTCCGCACCAAAGAGAGCCCTCACCCGCGGTCAGGGGGAATGGGCCCCTTCGGGGGTACCCCCCTGGGGTGCATAACCGCAGGTCAGAGCGTTGGTTGCATTAGGTAACGAGTTGCGTTTCCGCAGGTCAGGGGCTTGCTCGTCCGGCCGTGGCGCGGTTGCAGGCCACATGCTCGGGGCCGCGGTAGCGGCTGCGGTCGCGGTCGTCGTGCCCGAGGTCCCAGGCCTGACCGGGGCGGATGGGTCGCCGGCACCTGGCGCAGCGGACTCGGCCGGCCTCGACGGCGGGGCGCCATGCCTTGCGGGTGTGCTGGTGTGCGGATCCGTATCCGCGTTGGGCGGTGGTGCCTCGGGCCTGTTCGACCTGTCGCCTGTGCTCGAGGCATCTGTGCTCGCGTTGGGTGTTCGGGCATCCGGGCTCGCTGCACACCCGCATGCGTGCTCGGGTCAACGCCATCCACCTCGCGTCGGATGAGCAGGCGCTTCGACCGTTCGCGGCACTCGGTCGAGGAGACGATTGAGGTTGTCCTCGAGCGCTTCTACTCGGGTAAGGCTGCGGGGCCGATCGGGATGGGCATGTCGGCGAGCGGCTCGGAGCTGGGCGAGCGTGTCGATGATCTGGTCGAACAGGCTGGGCATCGTGTCACCTCCGCATGCGCAGGAGTCGGATGAGGATGCGGTAGCGCAGTCGGAGCACCATGGCGACTCGCTCGGGGTGGGGGATGGTGATCCCGGGCAGCTGTTCCTCGGGCGCCAGATTCGTTTCGCCCGTCGTGAGAATGCTTTGGCCGTCCCGCGACGCCTGAGCCGTCGTGCTCGCGCGGGGATGGGCTTTGACCCGGGAAGTCTGGGGGTCCGCTCGCGTGCCGAATGCGGTGCGCGGTGGGCGGATATGACAGTGGCCGAGTGTGCGATGCGCACAGCTCGGCCAGTGGCACGAATCTAACAGATGACAGCGGCGAGTGCACTATCGCCGGTTCGCAGCGCGTTTCCGCCTGGTCGCGGCGATGTGGTCGAAGACGTCGCCGACGCGGTACAGCGACCGGTTCGAGTTCGGTTCGTGGTGTGTCGGGATGAAGCGTCGGTGTGCCCACTGGTAGATCGTCTGGCGCTGGACCCCGACGAGCTTGGCGACGTCTGCTGCAGGGAGTAGGTCGTCGACGTCGACGGTGACGAGTTCCGGGGCGACCCACTCCTGTCCGAACTTGCGGGCGCGGTCGTCGAGTTGCGAGCAGTACTCGGGGGCGATCTCGGCGAGGGCATCGCGATACGACTGGGCGATGCGACGGGCACGGTCGAGTTGGGTGTCGGCTGGCCACGGCCACGGGTCAGTCATCGGTGGACCACCGGAAGTCGATGGGCATCGGATTGCCTACTTCGGTAGCGCACTTCAATGCCAGGGAATAAGACCAGAAACTGTGCACGGTCCAGACGGGACCATCGTCCCTGATAAGGATCGGGACGAATACCCGCCATGGAATCCAGGACCCCGAGATCTTCCGAACAATCACTTTCGTCCACAGCTCCGGTCGGTCGAGTACCGACTGGAAAGGGTTCTCGCTCGGGTCGGACGATGGATTTGTCATGCGAATTCCTTGTAATCGTCGGCGAGGATGGAGGTCATGCTCCGGTAGTTGGCTTCGGTCCATGTCGATCCGCAAGCGCCGCAGTCGATGACGTCGGCGCCGTGCCACCGACCCAGGCGCTGTTCCTCACAGCGCGGGCACGGCAGCGGCATCCGGTCGCGGCCGCGCGTGACGCCGAGTGTCGCCCGTGCGGATCGGTGCAGTTCGATCAGCCGCAGAGCGAGACCGACTCCGTCCTGGGTGATCGGTCCCCAATTCTCTCCCCCGGGAAGCCACCCCATCGCCGGGTGCTCGGGGACGTGGAGGAGCACATCGATGTTCGACTCGACCATCTGCAGGCTGAGCGTGACCGCGCGTTCGTCGGGTTCGGCGACACCGAGCCGTTCAGCGATGAGCACTGCGCACCGGTGGGCTGAGTCGGCGATGTCGGTCATCAGTGCCTCGATGTGGATGTTGATCGGGGCTGCCGGGTCCGGCGACGGTGCGCGCACACCCGTGGCCGGCGCGGTGACGGTGGTGTCTCCGACTGATCGGTACAGCTCGAGGTAGTCGTGCCACAGGTTCTCGGCCGCGGCGACTGCTGATCGGATGCAGCTCGGGCACAGGTAGTTGGGTCGGATGGTCAGTGCCGGGATCCACTGCGGGGTGTGGGGGTCGCGGGTGCGGCCGCGGCAGCCTGCTCCTGCTCTGCACTGGTGACTGGTCGGTGAGGACGACATCAGGTACCTGTCTTTCGGTTCTTCCCTCTTCGTCCGCGGCGGGGAGGAGAAGAGTTGGGCAGTGATCGAGATCGGGAGGGAGGTTTGCGGTCTGGGGGGGAGGTCTGGTCACCGACCCGACCCGACCCGTCCCGACCCGACCCGGACTTTCCAGAAGTTGGAGGCTGGTGTTCTGCTGGATCTGCTGGATTCAGCAGATCGGGTGTTTGTGCTGGTGGTGCGGGTTGTTTCGTGTTCGCGTTGTCCGCCTGGCTGGTGGGTCGCTGGGGGTTCGCGTTGTCCGAGTGGATGTCGGGTCGCGTGGTCGCGTTCTCCGGCTGACTGCCGGTCCGCTGGGTGTTCGTGGGAGTGCGTTGTCCGCCGGGATGGCGGGTCGAAGTGGGCGCGTTGTCCGACTGGGTGTCGGGTCGCTGGTTCGCGTTGTCCGGCTGGCTGCCGGGTCGCTGGGTGTGCTCGACGACCGGCTTGCGGTCGTCGGGCACGGTACCGGGCGGGAGGGTCTTCCCGCGGCGGCTGGTGATGCTGAAGCCGTTGGCCTTGGCCCAGGGATGCTCGGCGATCCACTTTCGGGTGTGAGCCGAGTAGTAGGGCTTCGAGGGCGGCGGCAGCAGCGGATAGCGGTCGTCGGCGAGGGGGTCGTCCTTGCGGCCGGCGTTGCAGGCGGTGCAGGCAACGACCAGGGTGTCGACGGTGGCGGCCTGCTTCGGGACGCGGTGGTCGTAGGTTCCGACGAAGCCACCCTTGCGCGCTCCGGGTTCGAACTTGACGACTCTGCCGCAGTAGCGGCAGGCATCACCGTCACGGAGCCGAATGGGGATGACGAGATCGGGTCGGGAGTTGTCGGCCTTGCGTTGGCGTTCCCACTCGATTTCGTCTCTGGTGCGCATGTGGAGGAACTCGGGGTCGTCGACGATCTTCCACATGCGGGTGCCGTCGACCTCGACTTCTTCCATGAGGCCAGCGCGGACGCAGATGTCGATCAGTTCACGCTCGGCGCCGTGCCCGACCTGGCAGGCCACGCCGAAGGAGACGAGGTAGTCCGAGGTGTGGGCCGCCGACAGGGTCGCGCACAGGGACACGAACCCGAATGCGGCGATGCGCATGGTGGCGTCAACGTCATCGAGTTCGAACAGCGCGAGGTATCGAGGGTGCGTGGCGGCGGTGTCCCCGGTTCGTAGCCATGGCATTAGTGCGGCCCCGGGCGGTGCGCGGGGCCGGGCGTGGTGTCCATGATTCGGTTGTCCTTCTGTGAGCGCGGTGATGCTGGCTAGGTAAGCGAGGAGGGGTGGCCCTCGTCTGTGGGTCATGGCGTGGTGAATCCTCGGCACTGTGGGTGGCGGATGTACCCGGCCGGGAGTTTCTCGTCGCATACGGAGCAGAACCGTTCGATGGGTGGGATCGGGTTCTGTGCCTGTTGGATTGCGGCAGCGACGGGGATGCTGTCGGTGATGCTGCGCGGCGCTTCGGGTGTAGCCGGTTCGGCGCTCATCGATTCCTCCTGCGTCGTTGACGATTCGGTTGGACGGCCCACATAGGCCGCTCCTCGGACGGGTGCGGCAGAGCGCGCTCCTGCGGCGTAGGGAGCTCAGGTGCTGCTTCGGTGAGGTCACCAAAAAGCAAGAGCCGGGCCGAGGTCGATATGTCGTCGAATCGGCACCGCAGACGCGCCATCGCCTCCGATACCGACGCGGCAACCCCGCCGAGGTTCTCGGCTACGCGCTGCGCCTGCACCGTGAATGAGTACACTTCCCGGCCGAATTCGTCGGTCGAGGTGGTCACTTCGTCGTCGATAACGCCGATCTCTGTCCTCTCGCCATTGGCGCGAAGCATGTACACGCGGAAGTCCTCCCGCTCGCCGTCCTCAGCGTCATACGAGGTCCAGACGTACGGAAGTCCAGCGACGCTCTGAGCGAATGACTGCACCGCTGCAATTGCCGCGTTCCCGACGGTCGATCGACGGGTGATCTCCAAGGAGTCGAGTGTCCAAGTCCCGAGAGCGGGTCCCCACTCGACGCTCGTCATGCCTTCACGGATGCGCCTGAGTTGCGCCTGGTTCGCCCACGGGCCGATGAACTCGGAGCCGGGGCACCAGATCGGCGAGTCGTCCTCATCGGTCCGGTACCTCTCGAGCTGAGCCACACATGCCCCGCACCCGCAGTAGAAGATCCGCATCTCGCGGACCCGCTCCGTAATGGGCAGACCGTGCCAGTCGTCGTAGCAGTGCGGGCATCGCGGGTAGTCGGGATCGCCGTAGTCGTAACCACCGACAGGTTCGCCGCCGGCCATCTGCTCGTCGACGAGGGCGTCGATCTCGTCGATGATGTTGCGGCTATCGGTCAAAGCTCCTCCTTGTCGTCGTGGCCGTACGGGGTGATAAGCACGACCGTTTCGACGTCGTCGCGACCGTTGTCGTCCGTGACGTGGACGTGCCCGTACTCGTTTCGGTGGACGTTGGCTTGGAACCGGTACACGGCCGGATCCTCGCGGTAGTCCAACTCGCCGTCGGCGATGACGAGGGTGGACAGTGGCAGTTGGGAGAGCTTCTCGATCAGGTCGGCGACAGTCACGGACGGTCTCCGATCAGGATGTTCCGGATAATCTCTTGCGCGATCGAGAGTCCCTCGATAACGCCGCTTTCGCGGTCGTCCAGGACTCCGATCGGAATGGTCGGGAAGCGCTCTTTGATGTAGCTCACGAGACCGTCGTTGATGGCGCGGATCTGCCCATCGAGCTTGTCCCGGTGGGCGATCGCGTTGATGATCTGGTCGCCGGTCATGCCGAGTGCAGCCTCGATGCTGCCTCCGGTATCGATGTGCAGCTTCGCTGATTCGAATCGGTCAGGCATCGTCGCTCCATTCGTAGAGCGCCTTGCCGGCGGCATCGCAGGCGATGGCGGCGATGGTGAACAGTCCGGCGGTGCACATGGAGGTCACGCCGAGGAGCGAGGTGAGGCGCTTCATGGTTTCTCCGTGCGGTCTGTGTCACGAACGGATCGGTCCAGCGCGTCGTTGTAGAGGTTTTCGTATTCGACGACAAGGACGTCCATTGGTTGGAGGTACTGCTGGTAGATCGAAAAGCCCGCCACGAACCCAATGATGAGTGCAACGACGCCGGGGACGATGAGTGCGCCGGCCGCGACTCCTGCGTCCACACCGACGAGCGAAGAGATCACCGCGAGCAGCAGTCCGGCAGTGACGGCTGCGCTTCCCGCACGACGCGTTACGACCAACGACTTGTGATATCCGGCGATGGTGTCGCGGCGGCGGCGGACGCCTTCGAGTTTGTGGAACAGCTTGGTGGGATCGGTTTCCCTGACGACCGGTTGCCACTTGCGCCCGGAGGAAAACTCCAGCTTCTCAAGGTGGTATTTCGAATCCCAGTTCAACTTCATGACTGGTCCTCTCCGATGTAGCGGATGTAGACGAGTTTGTCGCGGGTGACCGCCTCGAACGATCCCTTCGGACCGAAGCCGCACCGGCCCTGGCGCACGTTCCCCACGAAGTGCGACGCATGCTTGTACGGGTCGTCTTCGGTGGACCTATATTCGATCCACTTGCCGGGGTTGGCTTTCGCGAAGTCGATCAGCTGGCGGCGTTGCTCGGGGATCTGTCGGCCCGCGAATGCACCACTGTCAGGAAGGTCGTCGACGATTCGGAACGCGGGTGTGGTGGTGCGGGCTTCGCGTGCTTCTTCACGATGGCGGCGACGGTCCTCGCGCTGGTCTGCCTCGTACAGGCTGCTGACGGTCATCGCTGTTCTCCGTTGTCGTGGGGGAATACGTCCTGGTCGGTCCCCGCGACCCAGCGGACGGGGACGCTGTACCTGTATGCCTCGCGGACTGTGAGGATCGAGTCGACGGTGGCGCGTGAGGCGGCCATGGCCTCGTCGCGGTCGCTGGCGGGGGTGTCGATGGCTTCGCGGGCGGTACGCATCACGAGGCGGGTGTCGCACGGAAACGGCGTTGCGCAATATGCGCATGTTCCGTCGCGGTCGGAGTGGAGCTGGTTGATTGCGCCGATCTGAGCGGCGAGGCGCCGGGTCTTCCGGACGGCCCGGTAGTGCGGATTGCTGGGCATCAGTGGGTTCCTCCGAAGGTGACGGTGAGAGCGATGAGGGCGGCGGTGGTGAGGCCGCCGACCGTGACGAGGAATGCGGCGGCGACGGTCAGGAATTGCTTCATGTCGTGGTCTCATGGGGCGGGTTGACGTCGCTCCAGATGGTTCCGTCAGCGGCGCGGATCGCACCGTCGCCGAGGATCGGTTCGCGGCCGGTCATGAGCTGGACGGTGACGGTCCAGTGGTCGGTGACACTACGGGACTTGTGGACGACCACTCCCCCGGCCGTGATGATGCCGGGGATGCGTTCGCCACCGACGGTGATGCCGTCACGGTCGATGACAATCGGGGCGTCGTAGGTGCTCAAGGGCTCGGTGTCGGTCACTGTGCCGTCTCCAGTTCTGCTGCGCGGTCGGCGGATCGCTGCCACGAGCGGGCGGTCACGGGGTCGATTTGGTCACCGTCGAGACAGACGCGGCTGCATGGTGCGCTGCGGCGATCACCGCAGCGGGAGCAGGTCCAGGTGCTCAAGGCCATCAGGCACCGCCCATGAGGTGGTCGTACCAGCGCTTCACCCAGCGGGCGTCACCGAGCGCGGTGTGCCGTTCCTCCGGTGTAGGTGGTTCGACACCGCACGCCCGTGAGAGGTCGTCCGAGCGCCACGGCGGGGCGATGAACTCGGCCACAGCCTTCCGCTGTTCGTGCGCTTCGGCTCTCGTTGCTCGCATGAGTTCCGCCTCGGCCTCGCGGGTGGAGCAACCGGAGAACGGTTCTCGGGCCTGACGGAGGAACTGCTCTGCTTCGAACCGAGCAAGGCGCGCTTCGTCGAGGGCTTCGGTGCCGGGGATGAGTGTCTGGTGCCCGGTCAGCCATCCGGCGGCAAGGGTCTCGATGTCGACGAGCTGGTAGTGCCAGGCCGGGCACATTTCATACCGGCGGAGCATCGGGGCGAGGGTTTCGGTGTCGAAGTTCGGGACCGCGCCGACGATGATCGCGCCACGAGTGGCACGCTCCACCTCGTAAGCGGCGTGGTACTCGTCCGTGAACTCGGTCGGGTCCCCTTCGCGTATGCCCGGGCCTCCCCTCCCCCACTCGAACGGCGAGAGCTGGGCTCCGTACCAGCGGTCGTAGAAACCACCGATCTGCAGGCCTTTGAGTTCGGCGTTGGAGAGATCAACGTCGCGGATCTGCAGGAGCCTCTCAGTTTCGGTGCCGTCGGGTTCGCGGCGGATCCAGGCAATTTCCCACGGCCGGCGGTCAGCATGCAGACCAGTGGTTTCGGTGTCGAGGAAGACGATCGGGCGGTCGGTCATGCGTTCTGGTCCTTCTGGGTGTTGGGCTCGCGGAGTGTTTTCCGTAGTTCGTCAGCGCAGACGCGGTAGGCGGTGGCGACGCTGTGGGAGCTGGACAATGCTTCGTTCTCCCACGAGTCGGCGAGCGCCTCGAGCTGCCTGACGTTCGCGCTGGCGGAAGCTGGAGACACTGGGGTGGTGTCGGTGACGAGGACGGCGTCGGTGCCGGCGAGGATGCGGTCGATGTCGTCTCGGGCGCGGCCGGTGAGGATGTACGACTCGCTCATGCCGCCTCGTTTTCCGGCTTGATCGCACCGCGGGGCGGCTGCGTCGGGTCGGGAAGGCGCCGCGACCAGGCTGCGTTCCATTCCTTCATCTCGACGTCGCGGTCCTCGCCGATCGTGATGGGCATGAGGACACCGAGGAAGCTCTCCCCCACGGTGATCGACAAGGCGCGGGTGGTGGTGCGGGCTTCGATGATGACGGGCTGCTGGTAGACGACTCCGGCGATGCGGAACGCGGCGAGCCGGTCGCCGTTGGCGGCGAACTGTTCGACCCAGCGAAGTTCGCCGGACCGGGACCGGGCGACCAGGTGCGGAACGTCGGGGAAAGCATCGTCGGTAGCGGTGCGCGGCTGCGTCATCGACTGGCCGTCGATACCGGGCAGGCCGGACACGTCGGTGAGGGTGAAGAAATTGTCGCCGACCTCGAGACGCAGGATGGCGGACGGCTCGTCACCTTTGTCCTTCGGGGCCTTGAAGATCTGAAGGATTTTGTCGACCTGCTCCGGGGTGAGATCGAGGATCGACTCGTCAGCGAGGGAGTCTTCGGTTTCCCACACGGAGACGACGGCGAGGCCGGCAGAGACGCGGTCGGTGGCGACGACGGTGATGTTCTCCGCGGTGATCTCGAGGCGGACGCGGCGGAACGTTTCGAAGTCCGCGTTCTTCTCGGCGTGAGGCCGAACCGCGGTGAGGGCGGCACGGAGGTCGTGGGTGCCGATCACGACGGTGGTCACTGGTCCTCCCACGCGGCGAGGAACGTGCGGTCGGTGGCGGGGCCGAACCATGCTTCATGGGGTCCCGCGTGGCCTGCTCGGAGTGAGCATCGGAACGGATCGCCGAGGACGGTGGGTCGGAGCTTGAGGCACGGTGGAAAGGTCGGTTCGGGATCGGAGTCCGTCTCGCCTACGCGATCCTCGGATGCGGAGGAGAGCCGGTCGAGAGCACCCGGTGCGAGATGAGCATCGTGCGGGCTCGGGTCGCCGCAGTCGTCGGCGCACGGGGTGGTGAGGCTGTCCGCCTCCAGCTTCGCGAGAACGGCACGGGCCTGTCGGCGTGCTGTCTCTCGCATTCCCGTCGGCGCTTCCTCATAGTCGACCCAAGCGCCGCCGATGGGTGCCGCTGCATTGTGGAGGAACTCTGCCCATGTCTCGATCGGATCGAGGTCCTTGGCCCATACGGCGATCTCGGTGCACAGATCGTCGGACAGCCTGTCGTCATTCATCGCGACCGCGAGGAGCGCCCGAAGAACCTTCGGTGTGATTTCGATGTCGGTCATTGGTTCTCCCAGGTGCTGGTGGGTGCGGTGTAGGTGGCCGGCGCGTCGTGGCAGCCGGTGAGCAGGAGCGCGAGGGTGTAGAGCGCGGCGAGGGCGGCGCAAACCCGCAGGCGGGTCACGAGGTGCCGTCCAGGGCGCGGCGGATGGCGGTGGCCCAACACGCAGGGCACTCCGGGGAACCCTGTCCTGCCGGATGGTCGTGTTCGTATTCGGTGCCGTCGTCGGATGCGTAGGTCAATTCGCGCACGCGGTCGAGGGCAGCGACGCATTGATCGACGATCTGCTGGTTGGCCTTCGTGTAATCCTCGGCCCGATCGAGTGCGTCGAGGAGTGCCGGGACATCAGACTGACTCGCCGCGACCTGCCGGTGCGAATGACGCGAGGGAGTGAGTCGGAGAAACTCACATCGAGCGATGTCGCTCCGAGCTACCTGAGCGCGTTCGGCGCGCGCCCGCATCTCGGCGCGGCCTTCCGGTGTCGTCGGATCGCTCATGCCTGGTCCTCCGCTCGATCAGCGAACCCGTGGGCAGGCGCGAGCCATACCATTGCTTCGTGGGTTATCCGATGGCATGGGTCGTTCATGACTGTGCCTCCGCTCGGTGCGCGGCGGCGAGACACCGAGCAGCCAGGTCCCGCAACTGGAACGGGTGGACGCCGGCGTTGACGCCGAAGTACTCGGGGACCTCGAGTTGAGTGCAGCCGTCCGAGTACACGGCCAGGCGAATGTGCTCGTTGGAGAAGTCGGGGTTACCCCACTCGTCCTTCTCCGGCTCAGGCAGTTCGACGACGCCGAAGCGGGCGAGGATGGCGTCGGCAGCGGCGTAGTCGATCCCACCTGGTCGGCCTCCGTTGCACTGCGCCTTGCAGATTTCGAGCGCGAGTTCGTCTCGGATGCTCATCGGTTGGTCCTGTCTGTGTCGGTGGGGAACATTTCGAGTTGGCCTTCGATCGGGTGGTGGGCGGGTGCGTCTTTGGAGAGCCAGCCGTGGATCGCGATGCGGCGTTCCGGTGGTTGTTCGTTCCACCAGATGTCCGCAAGGTCGGCCGCGTTCATCGGCGTCGCCCTCGTCTACGAGGCAGGTCGAGCTGGACGTGCGCGGGTTTCGGGTTCGGTGGCCGGCGGGCGTGGCAGGTTTCGCGGTGCAGGACGTAGAGGCGTTCGCCGTTGGCGATGGCGTGGTGCAGGGACTCGCCCGTGAGGATGTCGGCCCAGATGCGGCCGGTCTCGTCGCGGGTTTCGCGTTTGCGCACTGACCCGAGTCCGGTGTCGGGGTACAGGTCGAGTGGGATCATGCGGCCGCTCGCGGACGAGCGGGCCCAGGTGATCTCGGTGTGGCAGTCCCTGCACGTCGCGGTCATCCGGCGAGTACCTCCGGTGGGTCGATGTGGGGTTGGGGGGTGAGACCGATGTCGTCGCGGAGCCGGGCTGTGGTGTAGAGGGTCCAGCCGGTGTGGGCGGCGATCTGCCGGTCGCTCAAGCCGCGTTCGTGGAGGACGTGGATGAGGACGCGGCGGTCGTACGGGGACAGGGCTTCTCCGGCTAGTTGGCCTTCGAGTGCCTTGTCGAACTGGAAGGGGTTGTCCAGCTGGCGGCGGAGCAGGAGGCTCATCGAGTCACCGCCGCCTGTAGGTACGCATCTGCTGCTGCCGCCGGTCCCGGTACTCCTGGTCTGCGTCTGCCGCGGGGGTGATGAACTGATCGGAGCGGGTAGCGGCACGCGGACGGAACACGTCGTATGCGAGCTGCATCTGGCGCCGGCCAAACGCCTCGGCGGTTTCGACGACTAGGCGGGCGCCTTCGTAGTCGTCGTTCTCGGCGAGTTCGATGGCGTGCCGGTCGAGTCGGCGGGTGACTTCTTCGAAGTCGGGCTCGATAACGATGCCGGCGAGGATGTCGAGGAGGGTGTGGAGTTTGTCGACGGCGTCGTGGACGTCGCTGCATTTGCCCTGGGAGGCGGCGGCTTCGATGGCGTCGAGTTGCTCGTGGCCGCTGAGGGCGAGCAGGTCGCGGTGGCCGCGGAGCGTGTCGGTGATGTTGGGTTCGGGCTGTTCGGTCATCGTGGTCGGTCCTTTCGAAGATGGTGAGTCCGGTGGCGACGCGGTGCGCACATCTGGTGCGCCGGATCAGGACTCCGTGTCACACGCCGCCACCGGAGTCGGGGTGGCGCCGAACCCACTCGAGGGGGTGGGGTGGGTTCGGCGCCCGGGGGATCCGCGGCTCGCCTTATTCCCCGTCGGCGGCGCGGACAGCTTCGGGAGGATCGGGGTCGGGGATCTCGTCGATGGCCAGGATTCGGGCGACGTTGACGTGGGAGATCACGTTGTTGCGTCGGACGCGGAGGAATCCATCGCGTTGTCTGAGGTAGCCGGAGAACATCTCAGACATCTCGATCTGAACGGGTTCGGTGCGCAGTGCCCCACCGGTGCCGGCCTCGTACGTGAGGTTCGCGTTTTTCCAGCTCATGGCAGTCCCACCACCAGGATGAGGATCAGCGATGGCCCGAAGGCGTAGACGGCACCGTGAATTGCGTTGCTGTGTCCGGCGGCGGGGGTCGCGGAGCCGTTCTGGGACGGCTCCGCGACCTGCCTTTCTCCTACGCTGTGATCGCCACAATCCTCAGCAGAAGGAGAAGCATCATGAACGAACCGCTCATGCCCACGATTCTCGACGTCGAGCACGTTCTCGTCCCGGCCCAGCGAGAGACGTACGTCGGTCGGGACAGGTACATCGTCGTCGCGATCGGAGTGTTCAACAGTATCGTGACTGCTCACGTGATCAAGGCGGTTGGCGGCCGGATCAGTGGTCCCCTCGACGGGATGATGATGCGGCTGTTCGACGACAGCGGGATCGAGTACCCCGTCTCCAGTGGAGGAAGTGGCGGATACATCGACGGTCGTCCGTCGGACGTCAGCCAGATCTTCGTTCGCCCCGCTGGCACCAGCCCGAAACGCCTCGACCTGTTCGCGGAAACGCGGAGCGAGGGGACCCGGCTGCAGCCCCTGGCCACCGTTGAGGTACCCGAGGGACGGTGAGTGCTGGGTCCACTGGTTGCCGAACAGGTCACTGATTCGGAGCTCTCCGAGAGTCGGCCACTGGTTCAGCCGCACCTCGAACCAGTGGCCGGCGAGCACCAGGCTCGTCTCCGACGTTCTCGGCTGCTGCTGAAACTCACTGTCCTTGAGAAGGTCCGCGAACGTGACTTCGGCCGGACGGGCATCGTCGGAAGATTCCACAGTCAACTCCGTTCTTCTGCATGGGCGGCGTCGAGCTGGTCGGCGGTGTCGCGGAGCATCTGCGCCTGGATGTTCAGGGCGAGGGCCGGGCGGTGCGCGAGCTGGACGTGCGCGGCGAGTGCTCGGTCCGGGTTGTCAGGGTTGATGGCGAGGGTGACGACGGCGGACGCCCAGCTCAGCAGGTCGTTGACTTTCGATTCGCCGACGGTGCGGATCTGAGGTGCCATGGTTTTCACGCTCCGTACTGCAGGAAGCTGACGGCGCGGAGGCCTGCGTAGCCGATGCCACCGACGGCGAGGAGGTAGAGGACGCCGCGGATTTCGAGGGCGAGTGCGGGTTCGGTCGAGCGGGGCTCGGTGTCGCGGACGGTGACGACAGGCGCGTCGATGGTGGTCGGTGCGGAGGAGACGTTGACCGGGAGGCTCGCGTAGTGGGCGTCGAGTTCGTCGAAGATCGGGGTGTAGCTGGGTTCGGGGTTGACGGTGAAGAGTTCGGGGGCGGTAGCCTGAGTGTTCGACATCGGGTTTCCTTGTCTATTCGGTGTCGGTGGCCGTCAGCTGGTGGATCAGCTGACGGCCCTTCTCTATTCGGAGTGCGCCTTTTCCTCGTGCATTGCAATGAACCGGTGCAGCTCTGCTCGAGATACCTTGCGACCCCGACCGATTCGCACGAATGCAAGTTCTCCGGAGTTCCAGAGGTCATGGACGGTCGTTTTGCTAATCCCAAGGAGTTCAGCGGCTTCGCTACCACTCAAGAGAAGCTTTTCGGCTCCACTCATGCCGTCAGCCCCATATCACTGCCTCCGTCCGCCTTGCTGGCAATACTGGCGGCGAGCGCCTTCGAGACGACACCGAGCCATTTGATCGAGGGGTTGCATTGGCCGGTCTCGACCCGAGACAGATAGGTCGGGCTGACATCCGCCAGCTCTGCCACTTGGTCCAGGGTCAGACCGGCAATTTCGCGGAGTCGCCGTAACGCTTGTCCGGTGGAGGCTGCCGTGGTCATAGGCAAGACACTAACCATTCTTGCCCAAAAATGGCAAGCAATTGGAGTTATCTTGCGCAGGAGGGTGGATAACCAATGGGCAAGGGTGATACATTTTCGGGCATGAATCGCGACCAAAGCAGGCAAGAATCTGTTTCTCATCTACCCATGGATGAGGCCGCCCGCGCTCAGTGGGCGAGCAAGATTCGCCCCGCTCGCATGGCAAAACACCTCACGCAAGAAGAGCTCGCCGAGCTCTCCGGAGTTGCCCGCCGCACCATCGGCAACATTGAGTCCGGCCGCATGATTCCCCAGGCGGCGAACCTGCGAAAGCTGATGATCGCCCTCGACCTCGGTCCAGAACCCGAAGAGTCGTACCCCGAGTTTGTCCGCGAGTGGATCGCTGTCATTGCACCGCTGATTCAGGCCATTCCTCAGCCACCGCGCAACGCAGTGATGACCGAAGTAGTAATGCTCCTTGGCAACGCAGCCGGAGGGGTGGGCAAGGTTCATGCCTTGAAGCCGAGGATGCAGGCTCCCACTCTCGATGATCTCGAAGGAGAAGAGTATGTCGCGTACACGAAGCGTGATGACGAGCGAGGCGATGACGACGCGACCGACCACGACTACATCCCGTAGGAGGTCGGAATTGGAGCGGCTACACCAGGCTGTGGCCGCTGCTGGGTTGATCGTTGTAGAGGGCGACATCCCCAGCAGCGAGCCTGCGCGCTACTACCCCTCGCACCGCTGCATCGTGCTTCGCGCCGGCATGCGCCGCGACGAGACCGTGTCAGTGCTCGCACACGAGCTCGGCCACCACCATTATGGGCACCGCTGCGCGCCCGACGATCTCTCCCAGGTGCGTCAGGAAAGACAGGCCGATGAGTACGCCGCGGAGCTACTCATCTCGGCTGCCGAGTACAAGGCGGCCGAGAGCCTCTACGGCCCGCATGACGGTGCGATCGCACACCATCTCGGCGTGACCACACGGATCGTCCAGGCATGGCGGGACGCATGGAGCAGGAGGAACTGACGGTGACGCAACAGATGCCGGATCCAAACAAGGAGTGGCCCAAGCTCAACGGCGACCAGGTCTATACGGCTTGCCGCCTACGTCTTGAACCCGACTCTCGCGATATATGGGATACCGAGGTCGAGGCGCCCGACCCCGACGGCCCCGAATGGGGAGCTTGAACGAAGGACGAGGACGTGGCACGAAGACAACAGCTACCGCCGCAAATCAAGAAGATTGAACTTGCGACGAAGGAGCGCGGCAAGCTCGCGATCCGGTATCAAGTGACGACCGACGCCGGGGTCGATCCGGAAACTGGCCGGCGGCGACAAACTCGAAAACGGTTCCGCACAGAGAAGGAGGCGAGGGACTATCTGTCGTCAACGACCGCCGATGTAGCTCGCGGTCTGCACGTGTCACCGTCGAAACTCACGGTCGGCCACGCGGTTCAGGACTGGTTGCAGACCCAACGCGTGAAGCCATCGACGCTCGCGGCATATACCGCGGCGCTGCGCCCCGTCGTCGAGCGGTTCGGTGATACCCCAATTCAGAAAGTCACTAAGGCGGACATCGAAGGACTCGTCCATGACCTACGCGTCGGGGCCGACGGTGCGAAGACGTGGAAAGCAACGAGCATCAATCCGATGCTTGCCCGACTCCGGGCTGTCATGGCTGATTTGCAGGCACAGGGCACGTTGGCTCGGAATCCTGCCGCCCTTGTGAAGCCCCTGGGGAAGGAACGGATCGAGTACAAGATCCTGACCGACGCCCAGGTGTCCGCGCTGAACACAGCGATTAAGCAGGACCGGATGGAGCACGTGTGGCGGCTCGCCTTGCTCGGGTTGCGTCGCGGCGAACTCGCCGGCCTTAAGTGGGACTCGGTCGACCTCGAGGAGAAGATGCTGACAATCTCCCGCAATCGCATCTCGGTCGGTGGCCGTGTCATCGAGGGCACTCCGAAGACGGGAACCTCGGCGCGAGTGCTCCCCCTCCCTGATGACGTCGTCGCGTTGTTGCGCCGTGCACGGACACGACGGAAGGAGGAGCAGCTGGCTGCCGGCGAGTCGTGGGTGGGTGACGGTGAATACCTCGCGTCAGACCGATGGGGCCGGCCGTTGCATCCTGGCAACCTCTCGCAATCGTGGCGCGCCATGCTCGCCCGCCATGGAATTCCGCATGTTCGATTGCATGATGCTCGTCACACTTGCGCGAGCCGTTTGCTTGCGGAAGGTGTCGACGCCGCGACCGTCGCGGCATGGCTGGGACATGCCAGCGCGGCAGTGACACTGGCGATCTATGCGCATACGACGCCGGACCGCCTCAAGAGCGCAGCAGCAGTACTCGACGCGAGTTCTTCATGAGTTGTGACAACCGGTGACAAACTCAGCCGCAACCCCACATTCGCGCAGCTCACGGCCCTGATCGGCCACGAAAAACAAAGAGCCTCTCACCTGCCGAAACAGATGAGAGGCAAGGGCGGAAGCGGAGGGATTTGAACCCCCGGACGCTCTCACGTCGCTCGCTTTCAAGGCGAGTGCATTCGGCCGCTCTGCCACGCTTCCGTGGCAGATCCTAACCGCTCCGCGCAAGCAGGGCATAACCGATTCGCGACCTCAGCGGTCGGCCAGAGTGTGCTCGACGCGCGCGAAGACCCGCGCCAGCATGTCGAGCTCGTCGGCCGACAGCAGGTCGATGAGGTAGTTGCGCACGTCGTCGACGTGGGTGGGGGCGGCCTCCGCCAGACGCCGCCTGCCTTCGTCGGTGATGGTGGCGAGCACACCGCGACCGTCGTCGGGGCACGAGCTGCGCACGACCATCTTCTCCTGCTCCATCCGCCGGATCTGATGGGTGAGCCGGCTGCGTGAGGAGAGCACACCGTCGGCGAGATCGCTCATGCGCAGGGCGCCCTCGGGGGCTTCGGAGAGCATGACCAGGATCCGATATTCCGCCAGCGACAGGTCGTGTCGGTCGTTGAGAGACCGACTGAGGGCGCTCATGAGACGGTTGTTGCCGTCCATGTAGAGACGCCAGGCCTCCTGCTCCTTTGCGGTCAGCCACTTGGGTTCGTCTCGTTCGCTGGTCACGCCGGGAGTGTAATGCCGACGGCCCGATCCGGTTACCGCACGGTAGCTTCGAGCAGGTGAGCGCGCGGCGAGCGGCGTGATCGTCTCCTCACTGCCCCGCACGCGATAGCGTCGAACACATGTATGCAATCGTCGCCACCGAACCCGGTGGTCCAGAAGTTCTCCGGTGGACCGAGCAGCCCGACCCGGACCTGCCTCCCGGGCACGTACTTCTCGATGTCGCGGCGACCGCGGTCAACCGCGCCGACCTGCTGCA
This sequence comes from Rhodococcus sp. 2G, assembly GCF_001886355.1. Lineage (NCBI taxonomy): Bacteria > Bacillati > Actinomycetota > Actinomycetes > Mycobacteriales > Nocardiaceae > Rhodococcus > Rhodococcus sp. 2G. The sequence goes on from NZ_CP018063.1 coordinate 3,830,711, forward strand.
ACGGCGCGGCCTCTACCCGCCGCCCCCGGGGGCGAGCGACATCCTGGGCCTCGAATGCTCCGGAGTGATCTCCGAACTCGGCGAGGGTGTGACGGGCTGGAACATCGGCGACAAGGTCTGTGCCCTCCTCACCGGTGGCGGTTACGCCGAGAAGGTCGCGGTCCCTGCCTCCCAGCTGCTGCCCGTCCCGAAGGGCATGGACATCGCGGTCGCCGCGTCGCTTCCCGAGATCGCGTGCACGGTGTGGTCGAACGTCGTGATGACCGCCGGCCTGAAGCGCGGCGACGTCCTGCTCGTCCACGGTGGCGGCGGAGGCATCGGCACACATGCCATCCAGGTGGGCAAGGCGCTCGGCGCGAAGGTGGCGGTGACGGCCTCGGCCGGCAAACTCGACCGCTGCCGCGAACTCGGCGCCGACCTGGCGATCGACTACCGCGAACAGGACTTCGTCTCCGAGGTGCGCACTGCCTTCGGTGGCGCCGACGTGGTGCTCGACAACATGGGTGCGAAGTACCTGTCCCGGAACATCGACGTCCTCGCTCCGGACGGACGGCTCGTCGTCATCGGCATGCAGGGTGGCACGAAGGGTGAACTGCACCTCGGCAAGTTGCTCGCCAAGCGCGGTCACGTCATCGCGACCGGTCTGCGCGGCCGTCCGGACTCGGGGCCCTCGGGCAAGAGCGCGATCATCGACTCCGTGCGCGCCGATCTGTGGCCGCTCATCGAGGAGGCGAAGGTCCATCCCGTCGTGCACGCCGAGCTGCCGATCACCGAGGCGGCACAGGCGCACGAACTGCTCGACAGCCCCGAGACCGTCGGGAAGGTCGTGCTGCGGATCGAACGGAACTAGAGGTTGCGGAGCTCACGGACGAGCTGATCGACCTCGAAGCTCGTGGTGTAGGGGGCGAGGCCGATGCTCACCGCTCCCCCTTCGTCGCTGACGCCGAGGGAGTCGAGGAGCCGGCTCGATCCGCGGGTGCTCGCCACCGTCGCGATGCGGCGGTCGGCGAGATGCGCGGCGACCTTCTCGGCCGGGACCCCGTCGACGGTGAAACTGAGGGTGGGGACGCGGCTCGACGCGCGGCCGAGCACGATCACGCCGGTGAGACTGTCGAGCTGTCGCATCAGACGGTCGAACAGCACGTCCTGGTAGTTCTGCATCGAGCTGATCGAGATGTCGAGACGCTCGCGGCGCGAACCGGTGGCGTCGTCGTCCAGTGAGGCCATGAAGTCGATGGACGCGGGGATACCGGCGAGCAGACCGAACTGGTGACCGCCCACCTCGAGGCGTTCGGCGCCGCGCGCGTGCGGGTTCAGCGACATGGCCGGAACCCGTTCGAGATGCGCGGGGTCGGAGAAGACGAGCGCACCGATCTGCGGGCCGCCCCACGAGGCGATGTCGACGGTGATGACGTCGGCGCCGAGATCGTCGATGTCGACGTGGGCGTAGGGGGCAGCGCCCGCGGCGTCGACGACCATGAGCCCACCGACCTCGTGGACGAGATCCGCGACGACCCGCACGTCGGGCGCGGTGCCGACGATCGACGACGCCGCGGTGAGCGCGACGAGCCGGGTGGTGGGCGTGATGAGTTCCTCGTACTGCCAGGTGGGCAGCTCGCACGTCTCGATCTCGACCTCGGCCCAGCGCACCTGCGCGCCGTAGCGGCTCGCGACCCGCAACCAGGGAGCGATGTTCGCCTCGTCGTCGAGCCGTGAGAGCACCATGCCGGTGCCGAGCCCGAGGCGGGAACTGAGTGCTTCGGCGAGCCAGGCGAGCAATACCGCGTGGCTCGGGCCCAGGACGACCCCGTCCGGATCGGCACCCACGAGTTCCGCGACCGCGACGCGCGCCTCCTGGAGGATCGCGGCGCTGCGACGTGACGACAGGTGCCGTCCGGTCGACGAGGCGGCCGAGTTGCGGAAGGCAGTGGACACGGTGCGCGACACCACATCGGGGATCTGCATACCGGCCCGTGGATCGAGATGGATCCACCCGTCCCCGAGCGAGGGGATCAACCCCCGGATCCGGGCAACGTCGTAAGCCATGGCAGACACTCTAGGTCCCGATGTCAATGGGACGCGCCGTACCTGCACTCGGCGTTGTCCTCTCGGTAGGCTCGATCGGGGTACCCGGCACTCCGGGTCCCTCGGGTAACCGGGCACCCCCGAGGTGGGAAAGGGAGAATGGAGCCATGACGCATCCGGACAACGACCAGGTTCTCGTGATCGGCCCCGACGGCCGGCCCATCCGTGTCTCCCGCGAGGAGGCGGCCCGCGTGGAGGCCGACGGCCGGCCGGAGGAGGAGAAGACCGAGAACGGCGGCGAATCCCTGGCCGACATGGTCGAGCAGCCTGCGAAGGTCATGCGGATCGGCACCATGATCAAACAGCTCCTCGAAGAGGTGAAGGCCGCGCCGCTCGACGACGCCAGCCGCACCCGGCTCAAGGACATCCACCTGTCGTCCATCCGCGAACTCGGTCAGGGCCTCGCCCCCGATCTGCGGGAGGAACTCGAGCGGCTCGCGCTGCCCTTCGGTGAGGACGCGGTGCCCTCCGACGCCGAGCTGCGCATCGCGCAGGCTCAGCTCGTCGGTTGGCTCGAAGGTCTGTTCCACGGCATCCAGACAGCGCTGTTCGCTCAGCAGATGGCGGCTCGTGCCCAGCTCGAGCAGATGCGTCAGGGAGCGCTTCCTCCCGGCGTCGCGCAGGGCGGTCGCGGCCAGAACGATCAATCGTTTCCCGGTCAGACCCACCCCGGAACCGGCCAGTACCTGTAGTCCCACCGGGTACGCCCCGGGACTCGGGTATCGGCGCGACGGGTACGCTCGGGTCCCGTGTCAGCGTCTGGAGCAGCATCGTGAGTCGGGTCAGCATCGAAACGCGCGGCGCGTGCGTCGACTTTCCCATCTTCGACGCCAAGACCCGGTCCTTGAAGAAGGCCTTCCTGGGTAAGGCGGGCGGGGCGATCGGCCGCAACGACTCCGATGTCGTGGTCGTCGAGGCTCTGCGCGACATCACGATGTCGTTGAAGGAAGGCGACCGCGTCGGGCTCGTCGGCCACAACGGTGCCGGCAAGTCCACGCTGCTGCGTCTGCTCTCCGGGATCTACGAGCCCACGCGCGGCCACGCTCGGGTGAAGGGTCGCGTCGCGCCGGTGTTCGACCTCGGCGTCGGCATGGACCCGGAGATCTCCGGCTACGAGAACATCATCATCCGCGGCATGTTCCTCGGGATGAGCCGCAAGCAGATGCTGGCCAAGGTCGACGAGATCGCGGACTTCACCGAGCTCGGCGACTACCTCAACATGCCGCTGCGCACCTACTCGACCGGTATGCGGGTGCGTGTCGCGCTCGGCGTTGTCACCAGCATCGATCCCGAGATCCTGCTGCTCGACGAGGGCATCGGCGCGGTCGACGCGGAGTTCATGAAGAAGGCGCGGGTGCGTCTGCAGGATCTCGTCGCGCGCTCGGGCATCCTCGTGTTCGCCAGCCATTCGAACGAGTTCCTCGCCCAACTGTGCGACCAGGCGATGTGGATCGACCACGGCCAGATCCGCGAGCAGGGCGACATCGAGCACGTGGTGCGCGCCTACGAGGGCGACGAGGCCGGCGATCACGTGCGCACGATCCTCCACGAGCTCGAGCGTGAGCGGATCGCGAAGTCCGCCCCCGACGCCGCGGCCTCGACGGGTTCGAACGGTGGCTGACGAACGGATCATCGGCGTCGTCGTCACACACCGCCGACGCGAACTGCTGGCGGATTCGCTGAAAGTTCTTGCCTCGCAGTCCCGTCCGCTCGACCATCTCGTGGTGGTCGACAACGGCGACGAGGACGCGGTGCGTGAGCTCGTCGACGCGGTGGACCTGCCCACGAGTTATCTCGGCTCGAAGCACAATCTCGGTGGAGCAGGCGGCTTCGCCCTCGGCATCCTGTACGCGCTGTCGCTGGGAGCCGACCGGGTGTGGCTCGCCGACGACGACGGCCGCCCAGAGGGACCGGACGTGCTCGCGACGCTGCTCGACTGCGCGCAACGCAACGGCCTGGCCGAGGTGTCGCCGGTCGTGTGCGACATCGCGCAACCCGACCGCCTCGCCTTCCCGCTGCGTCGCGGTGTGGTGTGGCGGCGGTGGCGGCACGAACTCGGCGACGAGGACCTGTTGCCCGGCATCGCCTCGCTGTTCAACGGTGCGCTCTTCACCGCCGCGGCGATCGACGCGGTGGGTGTGCCCGACCTGCGCCTGTTCGTCCGTGGCGATGAGGTCGAGGTGCACCGGCGTCTCGTCCGCTCGGGACTGCCCTTCGGCACCTGCCTGCAGACGGCCTATCTGCACCCGGACGGTGCCGACGAGTTCAAGCCGATTCTCGGCGGCCGGATGCACACGCAGTATCCGGACAACGACACCAAGCGCTTCTTCACCTACCGCAACCGCGGCTACCTGCTGTCGCAGCCGGGACTGCGCCGGTTGCTGCCCCAGGAATGGGTGCGGTTCGGCTGGTACTTCCTGATCACGCGCCGCGACCCGGCCGGTCTGCGCGAGTGGATCCGGTTGCGCAGACTCGGGCGCGAGGAGAGATTCGAACGCCCCTGACGGTGCCGTCGCTCAGTCGGTGATGACCGTCTGCGCTGCGATCTCCTCGAGTTTCGCGTTCGCCCAGCGCAGTTGGCGCAGGGTCTGCGGATGGCAGCGTTCGGAGAGGGCGAGATAGGTGTCGACGCGGGTGGGCCAGCGTTGCCCGCGTCCGTAGGGTGTGCGCGAACCCCACGGATCCGCGATGCGATCCACGGTGGTCATGTTCCCGGCAGTACCCGGGGTGGGAGTGCTCCAACGTTGCACCCCCACACGACCGGACCTTCAGTTCCTCGCAGCGACGATGATGGCGTGGATGATCCATACCGGCAGCCACGCGCCGCACGTGATCAATGTGAGGACGAGATGCAGGAGATGGGGGGCAGTCCGCGCGTTTCACATTATTGACGGTGACCTGCTGGATCGGCGCGAACGGCTGCGGGGGCGGGTACGCAGACTGCGGATGCCCGTGGAACTGCTGATGCGCGTAATTCTGTGGCGGGTACTGCTGTTGCGCGTGCGGATACGGCTGCTGATTCTGCTGCTGTGCATACAGGTTCTGCTGGTGCTCGGCGACTCTCCGTTGCTGTTCTTCGAGCGCGATCTGCTGATGGTGGTCTCGAAGACACTGAGCTTCGGCCTCGCGCTCCTGCTCTTCCTTCCAGGCGCGAAGACGGTTCAACTCCTCGAGTTCCCCTGGCTCGAGATCCCTCTGGTACTTCGGTTGCGGTTCCCAGTTTCCTGCCGGTCCGGTCATCGGTGGTTCCTCTCCCCTCGCCGGTTCCACGAAACCGGAACGAACGTCAAATAGGTCGAATCGTACAGACAGGAGTCACTACAGCCGAGATCTGACTCTGCCTGTTCCTCAGTCCATCCCATCAGGACACGCGCGCGAAATCTCGGAACACAATCCGGCAGATCCGACCGCGGATGTACGCACTTCGTCCTACACTTTCGCCACCCTCGACCTCGGGAGCCAGTGATGACCCCTCGTGCCACCTCACCGTCGACCCTCTGCGAAGCCTTCCAGACCACCGCCGCGGCGTACCCCGACAAGGTCGCGCTGCGCACCCCCGACGACTCCGTCTCCTACACCTGGCGTCAGTACGCGCAGCGCGTCGAACGCCTCGCCGCCGGACTCGCCGGGCTCGGCGTGAACCGCGGGGACACCGTCGGCCTCATGCTCACCAACCGGCCCGAATTCCACCTTCTCGACACCGCCGCGATCCACCTCGGCGCGGCGCCGTTCTCGATCTACAACTCGCTGACCGCCGAACAGATCTCGTACGTGCTCGGCAATGCCGGCAACCACGTGATGATCGCCGAGGAACAGTTCGTCCCCGTCCTGCGGCAGGCGATCGGCGACACGAAGGTCGAGCACCTGGTGTGCATCGACGGCACACCGGAAGGCACCATCTCCCTCGACGGCCTCGAGGCCGCCACCGATCCGTCCTTCGACTTCGAGGCCTCGTGGAAGGCCGTGCAACCGCCCGACCTGCTGACCCTCATCTACACCTCGGGCACCACAGGCCCGCCGAAGGGTGTCGAACTCACCCACGCCAACCTGCTCGCCGAACTCGAAGCGACGAGCTCGTATCTGCCCATCGGTCCGGACGACCGGATCCTGTCGTATCTGCCCGACGCGCACATCGCCAACCGCTGGGGCTCGCACTACTCGAGCCTGTACAGCGGCATGCAGATCACCACGCTCGACGACCTCAAGCAGGCCATCACCGTGCTACCGAGCCTGCGACCGACGCTCTTCGGCGCCGTCCCCCAGGTCTGGTACAAGCTCAAGGCCGCGATCGACAAGACCCTCGCCGAGGAGTCGAGCCCGATCAAGAAGAAGCTCGCGCTGTGGGCGATCGAGGTCGGACGCAAGCGCGCCCGGCTGCAGTCCGACGGCAAACCGGTCCCCCGGTCCCTCGAGGTGCAGCACACGGTGGCCGACAGGCTGGTGCTGTCCGCGATCCGCGGCAAGCTCGGTCTCGACCAGGTCCGCGCCGCCGTCACCGGCGCCGCGGCGATCTCGCCGGAGGTCCTCGAGTTCGTTCTCGCCCTCGGCATTCCGTGCTCCGAGGTGTGGGGCATGTCGGAGACCTCGTGCGTGGTCACGATGAACCGGCCGGGCGCCATCCGCATCGGTACCGTCGGCCAGGCCGTGCCGTGCGCGCAGATCAGGATCGCCGAAGACGGCGAACTGCTCGTCTCCGGCCCGCTGCTCATGAAGGGCTACCGCAACGACCCCGAGAAGACTGCCGACGCAATCGATTCCGGCGGCTGGTTGCACACCGGCGACATCGGCGAGATCGACGCGGACGGTTACCTACGGTTGATCGACCGGAAGAAGGAGATCATCGTCAACGCGGCGGGGAAGAACATGTCGCCCACCAACATCGAAGGCGCCCTGCGTGCCGCGTGCCCGATGCTCGGTGGCGCCGTCGCCATCGGCAACGACCGCCCCTACAACGTCGCCCTGCTCGCACTCGACCCCGACGCCCTGGCCGTCTTCGCCGAACAGCACGGTCTCAGCGGCACCCACGAGGAACTCACCCAACATCGGGTGGTCCTCGAATCGATCGCGAAGTCGGTCGAGGAGGCGAACAGCAAGCTGTCGCGGGTCGAGCAGATCAAGAAGTACACGGTGCTGCCGACGATCTGGGAACCCTCCGGCGACGAGCTGACCCCGACGATGAAGCTCAAGCGCAAGCCCATCGATGCCAAATACGCGGAGGAGATCGACAAGTTGTACGCGGGAGCCTGATCCGTCACCGCGCCGACCGGTTCGCAGGACCGTTGATCGCGCCCTACCTCGACGAATCGCTGAGCGAGACGGTGTAGTCGCCGACGATCTGCTCAGCGATCTCACGCACCTTGACGTTGCGGTGCTGGGAGAAGGCGACGAGCTTGTCGAAGGCCGCGTCGGCATCGCACTTGAACGTAGCCATCATCAATCCGACGGCCTTGCTCAGCGTCGAACGGGTCTCCAACGCCGTCTTCAACTGGTCGGATTCACGTTCCCGCGCGACGAGCATCTGCTCACGCAGCCACGACAATTCGAGGTTCACGCGAACGCGGGCGACGAGTTCATCGGGGTGGAACGGTTTGGTGATGTAGTCGTCGGCGCCGGTGCGCAGACCACCGATCGTGGCCTCCGCGCCGGCACGTGCCGTCAGGAGGATGACCGGCAGACGGGAGGTCGCCGGGTCGCGGCGGATCTCCTCGAGCAGCTCCACCCCGTCCCGGCCGGGGAGCATGATGTCGCTGAGGACGAGATGCGGCGGTCGCGATCGGATCCGCTCGAGTGCGGCATCGCTGTCCCCCACCGCATCCACGTGCCAGCTCTGGCGACGCAACAACTGCGTCAGGTAGTCACGCATGTCCGCGTTGTCCTCGATCACGAGGATCCGTGGCAACGATTCCACATCCTCTCCCTGCGTGGACGATTCGTCCTCGTCGAAAGTGACCCTGTCCCACTGTTGCGCTTCGCCGATGTACATGGCGCTCAGATCCCCCGGGACGGTTCCCGCAGGCGACTCCGACGTCGGGTCGAGGACACGGGGAACGGACACGGTGAAGGTGCTGCCGCCCCCGAGCTCACTGGACACGGTCACACTTCCGCCGAGCGTGTGGATCCAGTCCGAGACGAGGGACAGACCCAGCCCGATGCCCTCCTGACTGCGTCCGCCGGCGCTCTCGACGCGATGGAACCGTTCGAAGATGCGACCGAGTTCCGATTCCGGAATGCCGAGACCGGTGTCGGCGACCTTCAGGACCAGCAGATCGTCCTCGACGTCCAGATCCACATCGATCGTTCCCGAGGGGGTGTACTTGATCGCGTTCGAGAGCAGGTTCAGCACGATATGAGCCCACGTCTGGGGATCGAGCCGGGTCTGCTCGGCCGCCGCGTCGGCGATCCGGCTGCGCAGGTCCAGGCCCGCACGCTGAGCCGCGTCGGCGAACAGGTCCACACATTCGGCCGTGAGCGCCGCCGGATCGGTCGGCCTCAGGGGCTTCCGCGACGGGTCGGTCTCGGCACGCGTCGCTTCGAGCAACGCGTCGACGAGCCGCCGCAACCGGATCGCGGCGCGCTGAGAGGCCTCCAGCGACTGCCGCTGCGCGTCCGTCAACGTCGTGGCCTCGTCGAGCACGCTCTGCAACGGACCAAGGAGCAGCGTGAGCGGCGTGCGGAACTCGTGGCTGATCGATTCGAGGAACCGCGTCTTGGCAGCGTCGAGCGCCGCGAACGCATCGGCCCGGCGACGCTCGGCATCCATCGCCGACGCATCACGCAGCAGTCCCGAGATCTTGGTGGCGACGAGCTCGACGAAGGTGGAATACGCAGCGTCGAACACCCGGTACGGGCTCAATCCGACGGCGAGGACACCGAGCGGGAAGTCGTGTCCCGACGCCGTCAACGGCACGAGGAGGAGGGTGCCGATCGGATGGTCTCCGAGGGTTCGCTGCGGGTCGAGCAGATCCGGGGAACGCTCGGCGACGCCGGAGACGACGATCGGTTCGGAGGCCCTGGCGGCCTTCGACAGCAGCTGGTCCTCATCCGGTCCGAGCAGGGAACCCGAGAAGCCGGGCTTCGTCCCGATTACGGCGAGCTTCTTCCAGTTCGGTTGCGGATCATCGGGATCCACCACCCGACTGTCGAGGAACAGCGCAGCCAGCGGAATGTCCTGATGACTCGGAGCGAGCGCGTCCAACGCGTTCCGGCACGTCTCGATCACCGACATTCCCGAATCTGTGATCGCCACCGTGCCGAGACTGCTCAAGGCCTCCAGACGACGCTCACCGAGCACCCGCGAGGTGACATCGGTGGTCGCGACGAACACCCCGGCCACCTCGCCGGACTCGTCGCAGATCGGGCTGTAGGAGAAGGTCCAGTAGGTCTCCTCCTCGTAGCCGTGGCGCTGCATGAACAGCAGTTCCTCTTCGGCGAAGGTGGCCGTACCGGCCATCGCCCGTTCGACGCGCGCGCCCACCTCGTCCCACACCTCGTGCCAGCATTCCGGCGCCGGTTGCGCGACCGCCGCGGGGTACTTGTCGCCGAGGACGGGGATGATCGCGTCGTTGAAGATCTGCACCAGCTGCGGCCCCCACCACAGGAGCATCGGCACCTCGGACGGCAATACCGTCCGCACTGCCATGCGCAGTTCCGCCGGCCAGGACTCCACCGGCCCCAGAGGGGTGGCCGACCAGTCGGTCTTCCGAAACCGTTCCAGGCATTCTCCCGGCCCCGCGAACAGGCGTTCCGCCGACCACGCCTCTCCCGACTCGGCTGTCGCCCTCATGCCCCGTCACTCCCATCTCCGGTACGTCCCGCCCGCCGTCATTCTCCCCCGATATCGCGCAGAACGACGCCACATGGAGGACATGCGTCCTCCTTTCCCCAGGTGGGCCGGTGGTGGCGGTTCGTCGGGGAGGGAGAGAACGGCGTGTCGGCAGCAGATCGGCTATTTCGGGCACGCTCCGGCGTAGCGGTCCAGACCGAGGCCGTTGTTCCGCTTCTTGCTGCGACCGGTCGGGCCGCCCTTCGGGGAGCGCACCCAGTTGCCGGACGAGTCGAGCCCGGGCATGCGTTCGCTCCCGAACCTGCTGTACCGGGTCTCGCCGTCGACGGTCAGCACACCGTCCTGCACGTCGATGTGCGCGACGGTCGCCCAGTACGAGTTCTTCCCGTTGCCGACGTACACGAGGATCTCGTCGGCGTCGGACCCGGGCAGACCGTCGTGCCCGGCACGACCGTATCGAATTGCCACACGCGGCTTCCCGAACGTGTCGATCGCGCCCGCGCCGTTGTCGATGCTCTGGTAGATGTTGACGAGAAGATCACCGTTCTCGTTCGGCAGTACCCGAACCTGTTCGACCGCAGGCCTCTTCCCGTTGCCCGGACCCTTGCTGTCGCCGTAGTGGTGGATATGCGGCCACGTGTCGAGACTTCCGCGATGACCGGGATCTCCACTGACGACGATGTAGTCGTTCGTGTGCTCGTTGCGGCAGTAGAAGTAGACGTCGAGATCTCCGGTGCCGTACTTCTTCACATTGCCGTTCCGGTCGTATGTCGCACCGCGACCGTCCCATTCGAGTCCGACGGTGAGCACCCAGTTCGGATCGCCCTGCGACTTGCGCAGATCGATCCGGGCCGTCTGCGTGGGCGAATCCTTGGTGAGCGAGATCTGCACCTTCTCGAACGAGATCGGGCTCGCCGCAGGGGACGCCTTCGGAGCGGACACGGTCGGTTCGGGATCGTCGTCCGCATCGTCGACGACGATCCCGTGGTCGGTCGCGAACGCCGCGAGACCGTCCTGATAACCCTGGCCGACGGCGTCGAGACGCCACCCGCTCCCGCGCCGGTACAGCGCGACGACCTGCAGGACCGTTTCGGTGGCCAGGCCGGGCGGGACGAACTCCAGCATCTGACCCGGGCCGCGAACCTCGACGCGTACCCCTGGCACCTCACCGAAGGTGCGTCCCTGCGCCTCGGTGCTCGCGGCGACGAGCACCCGTTGGACGTCCGCCGGCACCGCGGACAGATCGACGGTGACGGAGGTGTCGGAGGTGAGGTGGACGCCCGGCGCCTTCGGGTTGTTGAAGAACACGAAGTCGTCGTCGCTGCGTACCCGGCCGGCGTCGGTGAGGAGGACGGCCATCAGGTCGACCGCTCCGTCCACGGCGGCACCGAGCCTCACCTCGTATCGGAGATCGGTGAGATCGGTCTTCGACCCCTTCGCTACCTCGGCCATGCGGTCCTCCTGTCAGTACGGGTGCTCACGAGAAGTTTCCTCGGTCTCTCGTCCACCATCGCATCCCTTACATTCGAGGCAGTCGGCAACGGGAGTCCCGCGGATGCGACAGGGACAGTGGACGCGGTGGTGGCCGCTCGCGGTCGCAACGGCGTTCGTCGTGCTGCTCGCCGCGACGAACGCGATCCCGACCTGGCCCGGACTGCTCCACCTGGTCGCCCTGCCGCCCCTGGATCAGTTCACCGACCTGCGGGTCCTGATGTCACGGGCACCGTCGTGGCCCGCCTTCCTAATCCTGTTCGCTCTGGTCGCCGTAGCCCGGGTCGTGCTCATGGCGTGGCTCCTGGGCGGCCTCGACGTCCGGCGTCTGCGCTGTGCGGCTCTGTTCTATGCGGTCGCATTCGGGCCGGTGCTGGTGGCAGCGTGCGCCGACGCCACCGCATACGCGGTGCTCTATGCCCGGATGTTCTGGCCCGCCGTCGCCCTCATTGCGATGATGGCGCTCGTCCTCGGACCGGTCCCTTGGCAGGGTCGATTCCGGTTGCGGGAGGCCGGCGCACTGACGTGGCGTCGTGGACTGCGAATCGAAGTGATGGTGCCGTATTGCGCAGTCGTCGCGACGCTGGGTGTAGTGGCAGACCGGCTTCCCGCCCTCACGGTGCCGCTCGTACCGGTCTCGGCCCTCGCGACCGGCCTGGCGATCGCGATGATGGATCGTCCCTCGCTGCGCAGACCGAGGTCGGTCCTGGCCGCGTTCGTCGCGGTGCTCGTCGCCGTGTCGATAACGTTCGTCACGACCCACGAGTCCGGCAGGCCCGAACCCGGCCCGCCGCAGCCGGGTTCGCTGATGATCCTGTCCGGAATCAACTCGGCCTCGGGACAGGGCAGGATCCACGCGACGGACGTCCACCGCCTCGGTTACGACTGCGAGCAGGTGCACTACTTCTCGTATGCCGGACCGGGCGACGGACAGCCGCAACACAACGCGACCTGCCCGATCCGCACGGGCGCCCCCTACGGGCCGAGCGATACCCAGCGTCCGTTCGGCGAGCAGGTCGACCTGTTCGCCCAGCAGGCGTCCGCGCTTCCTCGACCGCTGACGGTCGCGGCGCATTCGCATGCCGTATGGGTGGTGTGGGAAGCGGTCGCAACCGGGCGGGTCGACGCCGACGTGCTCCTGCTGATCGGACCGTTTCCGAGCACCCCGACCGGATACCCTCCACCACATGTGAACGAGCCGGGGCGGGTCGTGGGCGACCTGCTGCGGGCCGCCGTCCCCGTCACCGACCTGTTCCGCCTGCATTTCGACCCCGAGACACCGGCCGCCCGGGAACTGCTCGGCACCGCGGGAGCGGCCGAATCCATTCTTGCCCAATCTCTTCCCGTGAGAGTGCGGGCAATCACCCTCCCGTCGGTCACCGACCTACCCTTGACGGGCGACAGGCAATTCGACGTCGAACGAAACGGATGTCCGGCCCGGACTGCCCACCCCAACCTTCCGTTGTCACCGGCCTTCGAGGACACAGCCATCCGCTTCCTGAACAATCACCCTCCTCCGCCGTGCCCAGCATGGCGGGGGTGGGTCGCGGCGATCGCGCGGCCGTTCGGGATGCCCGGCCGAGGTGGGTAGTCCCGGCAGCTGCGGACAGGGAACGCAGTCTATGCGCTCTGCACGTCCGCCGAGTCGTTGACCGCGCGAATGGTCTGGACGAGGCGCAGAGCCTGCTCGGGTTCGAAGACCTGATCCGGACCCTGTGGGGCGTAGTCGGTGAACGGCGGCTCGTACAGCAGACCGGGATCCATCGCCCCGTGTTTCGTGAGGTGCGCGACGATCAGGTTGACGAAGTCGATCTGGCTGGCGGTCGCTGTCCGTCCCTCCAGGAAGTCCGCGAACGCCTGCTGAACGGCCTGCTTGTCGAGACCGACCAGTGACCGCACGAAGCGACCGAGGCCCTTCGCGTTCTCGACTGCGCGCTCGAGGTCCTCCTTCTCCCCCGCGCCGCTACGGACGAGCAGTTCTTCGAGGGACGCGAGGTCTGCTTCGGTGAGAGGCTTGCCCGACCGAAGCTTCTGCAGTGCCAGGTTGTCGGGCTGATAGCGGAGGTAGTCGCGCACCTTGGCGTTGAACCGGTCGGTGTCGGTCCCCGATCGCAACTCGGGCATGTCGCGTTCGACGACCTCGCCGAGGGTGTCCTGGAAGTCCGTGTAGACGATGGTGCGCTTCTTCTTCTCCAGCAGGCCGACAAGCGACCGCATCTCCTTACGAGCGTGTTCGAGCATCGGCGGGGTGATGTCCTGCCACCATTCGTCGGACGCCACTTCGCGGAGCAATGGTTCTTTGGCAGCCACCTTCGGAATGGACAGTTGTTCGAGCAGTCCGTCCGCGATCTCCCGGATCGACGTCTCGTACTTCGGCAAGGCTCCGTCGCCGTAGAGCACCGAGAGTTGCCCCCGCAGGATGACCAGGTCGAAACGTTTGGCCATCTCGTCGCTGTCCCGCACCGCGGTGGGAAGGTCGGCCAGTGATTCGACGATCTCCGCTGCCTTCTGTTCGTTCAGCGAATCCCAGGCGCTGCGATCCGAGTATTTCTCGACCTCGCGGCGCCTGGGCCGCACCAGGAAGTTCTCGGTGTTCATGCCGAGGACGGTGCGGTGGAGCCGGTCTGCCGTCTCGGTCCGGAGAACCGGATAGTCGGCAGTTTTCTCGAGCGCGACGAGCATTTCCGTTCGTGCTTCGAACAGCCGCGCAGACAAGGGACGCGCAAGGGCGCCTTCGGAGGCATCGGGGTACTGATCGAAGAACTCGAAGTTGCCGCACAGGTCGAAGATGAAGAAGTCTTCCTTGTCCTGTCCCGGCCCGTACAGGTCCGGGCACAGACGCGTGCCACGTCCCACCATCTGCCAGAACTTCGACTTCGACCGGACCGGTTTGAAGAAGACGAGGTTCACCACTTCGGGGACGTCGATGCCGGTGTCGAGCATGTCGACCGAGATGGCGATGTGGGGTTCCTGGTCGGGCTGCGAGAACTTGTCGATGAGGTCCTGGCCGTGGGAAACGGCGTGGGTGATGACCCGCGCGAAGCTACCCTTGTACTGCGGGTAGTTGTGGTCGAATCGGTCGGCGATGAACTGGGCGTGCTTCTGGTTCTTCGCGAAGATGATCGTCTTCCCGAGCCGATCCCCGCCCGCGACCTTGTGCCCGCGGGTCATCAGTACTTCGAGTGCCTTGTCGACGGTGTCGGTGTTGAACAGCCACTTGTTGACGGCTTCGGCGGCCACTGCGTCCGGTAGTTCGTCTTCGTCGGCATCGTCGCCCCAGTCGGTGGATTCCCACCGCTGACGTTCTTCTTCGGACAGCTCACTGCGCTTGATTCCCTTCAGCGGGAACGCGAGCGGGACCGTCACGGCGCGCGGCGGGACGAGATAGCCGTCGGCGATGGCATCGTCGAGTTCGTAATTGCCGGTGGGGACGCCGGTTTCGAGGTTGAACAACTTGTAGGTGTTGTAGTCGACCTCGTCTTTGGGAGTGGCGGTGAGGCCGAGAAGAAGCGAGTCGAAGTATTCGAAGATGCGCCGGTACTTCTGATACACCGAGCGGTGCGCCTCGTCGATCACGACGAGATCGAAGTGCCCCGGCCCGAAACGTCGTCGGCCGTCCTCCATCTCGTTGATCAGACCCATCATCGTGGGATACGTCGCGACGTAGACGCGGCCTTCGGTGCTCTTGTCGGTGAGCAGGTTGACCGGTGCCGAGTCGGGCAGGTGGGTCTTGAAAGCATTCACGGCCTGCTTGACCAGAGCCACACGGTCGGCGAGGAACAGAACCCGTTTGACCCAATTGGCGCGCATGAGCATGTCGGTGAGCGCGATGACAGTTCGTGTCTTACCGGACCCTGTTGCCATGACGAGCAGCGCCGCACGCTCGCGGTCGTTCTCGAAGTGTTCGGTCACCTGCCGTAACGCCGCTTCCTGGTAGGGGCGGCCGGCGATATGCTTGGGGATTTCGATGGATGCGAGCGGTTTACGGGTACGACGGCGCTGCATCTCGAGCGTCAACTCGTCGCGCGTGTGGAAACCCTCGATCGGACGAGGAGCGTAGTGCAGGTCGTCCCAGATATAGGTTTCGAACCCGTTGGTGTAGTAGATGATCGGACGCTGACCGTACTGCGCTTCGAGCCGGTCGGCATACAGTTTAGCCTGCTGTTGTCCCACGACGGCGTCCTTGGACGTGCGCTTGGCTTCGACGACAGCCAGGGGCAGACCGTCCGCGCTCCACAGCACGTAGTCGACGAATCCGTTCTTGCCGTCGGGCATGCCGGTGACGGGCACTTCCTTGCCCACCCTGTCGTCCGACCATCCGGCCTCGGCCAAGAGCAGATCGATGATGTCGCGGCGGGTCTGCGCTTCGTCGTAGTCGTGGGTGTCGGGTACAGCACGGGCCGCCGCCTGCGCTGCGGCGACCTGCTGCTGAAGCTGCGCGACGAGCTCTTCGAGGTTCTTGGTGACGAGTTCTTTCGCCTCGATCTCGGCGTTGCGCCCTTCGAGCTGTTCGATGAGCAGGCGACGCTGCTCTTCGGCGTCCTCGAGCTGCTGGTCTTTCTCGGCGAGCTGGTCTTCAAGTTTCTTGAGTTGCGCCAGTGACTTCGCCACCACTGCCCCGCCGCCGGGCTTGGGAAGTCGTGCCGGGTCGAACTGCGCGGTCGGGGACGGTTTGCTGCTGGGCTGAGTGGCATAGGTGCGCGCGAGCCACGACAGGATATGGAAGAGTTCGGCGAGCACTCGGCGGCCGACATCCTGCGAAACCGGTTTGGCTTCGTGAAC
Organism: Rhodococcus sp. 2G; assembly: GCF_001886355.1. Lineage (NCBI taxonomy): Bacteria > Bacillati > Actinomycetota > Actinomycetes > Mycobacteriales > Nocardiaceae > Rhodococcus > Rhodococcus sp. 2G. The sequence goes on from NZ_CP018063.1 coordinate 3,846,852, forward strand.
GGCCTTATTGCCGTACTCCCGGATCAGATTCATCTTCGGAAGCACTTGCGGAGGAACGACCGTCTTGAAGACCGGGTCGTGCAGGCGAGCCGCGAGGTCGCTCTTGTAGGGGACCTGGATCTCTTCGACTCGGTACAGCCACTTGACGACGAGTTCGACGGTGCGGCGTGCGTAGAAACAGGTGGTGCGCGGGTCGAACAGGGCGTCGCGCTCGGCTTTCTTCGCCTCGGCGTGCAGCTGTGGCCACTCGGCCTGAAGGAAGTCGAAGTTCCCCACCATGCCCTCTGGTCCTCCTTGTAGTCGGGTCGCACCTGTTCGACCCATCGTGCCTCTATCGGTGCCGAGCCGGGTGACGCTACACGGCAGATCCGACAATGCTCTGCGAGACCGTCACCGTTCACAACCTTCAACGAACGCCCACGCTGTTAAACTTTGATACATCAAACTTTGATAGCTCGCGTCACGATGTAGGGATATCAACGCCATGGCCGACGTCCGAAGGCACTACTGGGAGCCCGACCTCGCATCGGGTCTGGTAGCGCGCGATCGCCGCGGTGGCACCTACGAGACCTACCAACCGGACCTCCTCGTCACCCGCGCGGTGGTGTTGCCCCCGGAAGTGACCGCACGAGCCGCGGTCACAGAGCGAGAGATCCGCAGTCTCAGCACCGGGCCGGGCGCGGCCGGCTTGGCAGGACTGTCTCGTTTGCTCCTGCGGTCCGAGGCGATCGCAAGTTCGATGATCGAGGGAATCGCACCGTCACCCCAGCAAGTGGCATTGGCCGAATTGGCCCAGAGCGAAGACGTGCGCGGATTCAGCGCGCAAGCACGGCTCGTCGCAAACAACATCACGATCCTTCGCCGCGCCTCGAACGAACTCGTCTCCACAGAGGCAGTGACAGTCGGCGACATCGAATCGCTCCACGCCGCGCTGCTACCCGACGAACGACATCACGGATTGCGCCGCGTCCAGAACTGGATAGGCGGATCGAACTGGCATCCGCTGGACGCAGAGTTCGTTCCTCCGGTTCCCGATCTGGTGCCAGGCCTCATGGAGGATCTCGTCGCGTACCTGAACGGCGGGCTTCACGGACCGTTGGTGCAGGCGGGTCTGATCCACGCCCAGTTCGAAACGATCCACCCGTTCACCGACGGCAACGGCCGGGTCGGACGCGCGTTGATCCACACCGTTCTCGCGCGGCGCGGACTTTCACCCGACGCCGTGCTCCCGATCAGTTTGGTGCTGGCCACCCTCAGCGAACGGTACGTCGACGGTCTCACCGCGTACCGATACCTCGGTGAAGCCATCGCGCCCGAGGCGATCGAGGGTATCTCCGTGTGGTTGAGCCTTTTCATCGAAGCCGCACACATCGCGACCGAGCAGGCGCGAAGGTTGGCCGACGATGTGGCAGAGCTTCAATCGGCATGGTCCGAACGGTTGACCGCATTCCGGGCCAGTCGGGGATTGCGTCCCGAACCGCGTGCAGGTTCTGCGACCTCGCGACTTCTGGATCGTCTCCCTGAGGCCCCGGTTCTGACGGCGAGAACGGTGGAGAGAATTCTCGAAGTCTCGTTTCCGGCGGCACGGGGTTCCCTGGAGGAACTCGCCGAAGCCGGCATCCTCTCTCGTAAGAGCGTCGAGCGCGGTACCACCGGATACATTGCGCGAGAGATCCTCGACTTGGTGGGGTTGGCCGAGCGCCGACTCGCCAGCACACGTTTCGACACGCGAATCTCGCCACCTCACGGTCGCGCGCCTGCGGCTCCCCGCGGCAAGTAGAGAAGTCGTCACGAACTTGTCGGAGGGTTGTGTCAATCTGTCCGGCTCTCGTACAGGCGAGTGCACTCCGTACGGAACACCCCGTATCCGCGGAGTAACGACGTTGACAGGAAACCGTCTTGTCCGAGTACATCCCTTCTTCTGCCGACCTTGCCGCAACGACGACGGCGAGTCATCGGAAGCGCCGACGTTGGCCGGCCATTCTCGCTCTCGTCGCTGCACTACTCGTTGGCGGTGGAATCGGCTTCGTTGTGGGTTCCGATCCGCTCGACAGTCGTTCGGCTGCACTGGACCAGCGTGAACTGGAGGCCGATCAGCGCGACGCCGAGATCGAGCAACGTGAACGAGATTTCGTGGATGCCAAAGAGGCTTCGAACGCAGCGCTCGACAGTAGACGGAAAACCCTGGACGAGAAGGGTGCCGACCTGGCTCGTCGAGAGCAAGAGTTGCTGCCGAAGGAGCGCGAGGCAGCGAAGAACATCATCCAGGGCGACGGCATCTTCCTGGTAGGCGTCGACATCAATCCCGGCACCTACCGGAACAGCGGCGGTTCACGCTGCTATTGGCAGCGTTCGAGCGGCACCAGCGGTGAATTCGGTGAGATTCTCGCGAACGGTAACGAGAGCGGACCTGCGGTTGTGACGATCCAGCCCAGCGATGTTGCCTTCACCAGCAAACGTTGCGGCACATGGTCTCTGGTGAACTGAACTCGACGGATAGGATCTGAATCCTGATGGCCAGCAGAACCACCCGTCCGCGAGACTCGGTGATCAAGAGACTCTATGCCCTGTCGATGAATCGCTGTGCATTTCCCGGATGCACTACTCAGATCGTCGAGACCACTACTGGGACGGTCGTCTCCGAGGTATGCCACATCAATGCTCACAGCGTCGGCGGACCTCGGTACGACGCGGGTCAAACCGATGAAGAACGTCAAGGGTTCGACAAGGTTGGGCGTGGCCCCTGGATAGTGGACACTGGGTGTGTACGTCAAGCGGCCTGATCGAGGGTAGACCCATGGTCGACCTCGAAGTCAAGTGGTGATCGGTTCCGCAGTGATGAGTGCCGTCGGCGTGTGTTGTATCGAGTGATCCAGCGGAAAACCTCGGTGCGGCATTGCGCTTCGTCGATCCAGCGTTTCGCGCCCTGAAGCGTCTCCCGCTTCAACGACGCATTGAAGGACTCGGCCATCGCGTTGTCGGCGCTCGACCCGATCCGGCCCATCGATTGCCGCACGCCGTGCCGGCGACATGTCGCCTGGTAGTCCGAGGAGGTGAATTGACGGCCGTGGTCGGAGTGAAAAATAGCTCCTTCCAGCGACCCTCGGGCCGCCGCCGCATTGTCGAGCGCGTTCTCCACGAGCTCGGTACGCATGTGATCTGCGATCGACCAGCCGACGAGCCGTTTGGAACACACGTCGATCACGGTCGCCAGGTAGAGGAACTCACCGGTGCTGCTGTGCGGAAGATAGGTGATGTCACCAACGAATACTCGTCCAGGCTCGTCAGCGGTGAAATCACGGTTGACCAGGTCTTCGAAGACCTGCGCCCCAGGATCTTTGATCGTCGTGTTCTTCGGTTTACGCAGGTGCACACCGACGATGTTGTTCTGTCGCATCAACCTGGCTACCCGCTTGTGATTGACCGTGCCCGGCACCGCGTCATCATCGGCCAGTTCGGCGGTCATCCGCCGGTAACCGAGGGTGTGGTCCCATTCCTGGTGGTGGGCACGTATTCGGTCGACAAGCGCCGCATCGGCCTGCTGGCGGGCACGCCGAGCCGCCTTTCCGGCTCGCCACTTGTAGTAGCTCGACCGGTGGATGCCGAGCACCGTGCACATCCGCTTCACCTCATGGGTGTCTCGGTGGTCGTCAACGAACCGGAAGCGGATCACCAGTTCGTCTCTGCCGCGAAATATTTCGTGGCCTTGCGCAGGATGTCTCGTTCCTCGCTGAGCTTGTCGTTCTCCGCGACCAAAGCCTGGTTGCGGGCCCGAATCTGCTCGATCTCGGCCTGCATCCGCGCACACTGCTCCTCGGGTGTCTCCGAGGCATCCACGCTCTTCTCGGGCGCAGACCGCGCCATCGCGGCCTTCTTACGCGCCAAATGCACCCACGTCTTCAACGACCCCCGAGCGACTCCCAGATCCGCGGCCAACGACGAGTACGACACTTCCGGGCGACTCTCGTAGAGTCGCACGGCGTCGGCCTTGAACTCGTCAGAGTATTTCTTCTTCGTCATGGTGATGTCCTGCATTCTCCGGCCCAGTATGGGCCAGTGTCAGCGTGTTCACCACCCAGGGGCTACCCCCGTTTGCTTGGCGGAGTTCCCGATCGAAGTGCGGCTTCAATCCTGACCATCCGTTCGGCGTGCCTGCTACTTCCGCTTCATCTCTCTACGAGCCTTGGCACGCAGAGCATCAAGGTTTCGTCCATCCGCAAGACGCCATACAAGCCAGCCGTTGTTGGAGGTTCCAGCCGCAGCATTGGCAGCACCGGTTGGCGAGTGGTAGCGAGTGTTCTGGAACCTCAATGTTCCGTCTGACTCCACAGTTGCCTTGTGTGTCAATCTTTTTCGTGGCTGCGGAAATCGGAGTACCTGGCTCGGCTTCAATAGCCCGAGACGGAGGAGAAGTTGCATGTCTTCGTCGTACTGTGCTTTCTCTCCGGCAGCGGAAACGCCGGTCGTACGCTCCGGGACAGATGAGGAAGCACGGCCACCCTGCTTCGGAGCCGGCCGCTCACACTGTTGAGTAGCCTGCTCCGTTGTAGGGGGGTTGCCGAAGAGTTCGACGCCGCAGAGGCCGAACATCGTTACGGCGGCCTCGATATATCTATCGACGTCGTTCTGTACAGTCCTGCTGATGGGCCTCGGTGGAGTCGGATAGGTGTCTACCACTTCTGCTTGCTCATGGCTACGGACCCTCTGGATGAGGCCGATAGCGCACTGGTTCGCATGGCTCCCTGCCCTAACGGCACATCGGCTGACGAGATGAACCTCTGGCCGAGCTGCATAGCGGTACACGAATTGTGCGATGTATCGTCCGCTCGGGTGAGGTACCGAGGTTCGAAGGTACGACGGTCAATCCTGGCGAAGGATGAAGTCGTGAAATCCCGGGACGGTAAAAGCCAGTACTCCTCGTTCCGGAGCGTAGACAAGGCCCTTCTTGATCAGTTCGTCCCGCGGCACCGACAGAGCCGATGCGCTCGATTTACCCATTGCCGAGGCAAGCTGACGAACTACGACTCCCTCGCCTCCCCCTTCCTGCGCCAGCGCACGCAACAACTCCTTCTGCGCGGGAGTCGCTCGATCCCACCGTGATTGATACAGGCCGGCATTCACCTCACGTCTGGCGTCATCGGTACCGTACTCGGCATCCTCAACCGTGAATACCGGTCTTCGCGCGTTGTTCCATACAGCCTTTCCCACTTCCTGCAGGAAGTATGGGTAGCCGGTAGCGGCATCGAGCGCGATCCGGAGAGCGTCTTCATCCCAGCAGACGTCCCGTTCGATGACGGGCTGAACCAGGGCAGCTCGTGCATCCCGGTCCCCGAGGACGGACAGCGTGCGGAACTGGTAGAGCCGTTCGGCGTAGCTGTTCGCCGATGCCAACTGGGAGGGCAGGGACGGCAGGCCTGCACCGACCAAGAAGACGGGCAGCACCGGCGATGTCTGGTTGATCTGGTGCACGGCGGTACTCAATGCCGCCATCTCGGAACTCTCGGCTTCCTGCAGCTCGTCGACGAGGATCAGGACACCGATGCCGATAGATCGTGCTGCGTCGCCGAGTTCGACGAGCAGGTCGGTCAGGTCTGTCGAGAGGCGCCCGGAGGCTGCATAGCCCGCAGCGGGTTCGAGCTCCGCCTCGAACGCGAGTACACCCAGATTCATCGACAGAGTGAACGACTTGAACACACGCAGCGCGTTGTGCAGCTTCCCCTCCCTATCCTGCCGTCTCGCAGTCCGCAAGCTGCTGAACAGAGCGGTAGCCAACTCTTCGGCGAAAGAATGCTCACGTCGGACCTCGAACTTGGCAACGATCCACCCCTCATTGAGAGCGATCCGCTGGAGCTCGCCAAGGAGCACGGTCTTGCCGACACCACGGAGACCCGTGAGGATCCAGCTTCGATCTCCCTCGCCCAGCTCTGCGATCTTCCGCCGAACCACGTCGAAGTCGGCGAAAAGAGAGTCTCTACCTGCGAGAATCGGAGGGCGGAGGCCTGCGCCGGGCTTGAACGGATTGAGCACCGGATCCATGTATCAGAATTTATCAGCCTTTATAAGGACTGACCATATAAAAGTTGATAATGCCCCGGGACGAACGCGTGTTCGAGTTGACCTTGGAGTCAACCCGTGCGATCATCCCACCACCGGCCTGAATACAGGTCGACCCCGGAAGGTGCGGGAACACCACTCCGGGGTCTGGGCACAAGACAGAACAGGACTGTCATGCACCGTAGGGTGGATTCTATCCACACGCCTATCAGAGGCGTGCACCAGCAATCGGCCGTCGCCTGCCGCTGCTTCACCTGGCCGCCAGGTTCCTCTCTGACGCTCTGACTGTTTCGCCCTTCGACCACCGTGGTCGGAGGGCTCGAGTCATTTCTTGCGCATCGATGTGCACGAGGGCCGTTCCGGTGACCGAGGCACATCGGGCGCATTCGTCGCTCGTCTCCCACAGTCCGACGTCAGCGCTCGACGCTGCGAATCTCGGGTGACATTCCCCGAATTCGAAACCGACTGGGCACCAGTACCCTTCGTCTCCACAGCTGGTGGTGGAGCACCCGATCGTGAGGGTCGACACGAACGACCGGGTCCAGTACAAGCCGCACGTCCTCTGCGACGTGGGGCCAGAAGTGCTGGCCGAGACGGTCTATCGGGGCATGGCGACCGGGCAGCGTTGGGGGAGGGGCCGAAGACTCAGGGACCCGTAGGGTCTCCGATCGGTTGGCGCAGCCGCCCGAAGGGCGCCCGCTTCTTTATCTCTTCTCGGCTTCAGCGCTACGTTCGATCTCCTCGAGCACGGCAGCAGCGAACCACGGGTTGTGGTACTGCTCGTATGGACCCTTTCCCTTCGCCACCAGCTTTTCGGCCAGCCGACGGATCGGGAGTCCACTACCTATGAGCGCGTCGAGTTCATCTGCAGCAGCTTCATCCGCGAGATCGGCAACCAATCTGATCGCATCCCCGTCGGCCGATGCGAGTCGACTGGGCACCAGCTCGACCGCCGCAGCGGACTGCGCCACCGCGTCGATCGACGTACCGCTCTCTTCTTCGAGCGCGGAACGCGACACGTACAGCGACATGAAACCTGCTGCGAGATCGTCGCCTACAGCATCGGCCCGCTCGACAAACAGCACTTCCATCGGGCCGATGTTGAGAGTGAAAAGTCGCGCGCCGCGGTTGGTGGACGGCAGGCAGCTGAGCGTCCACTGCTCGACCTCTTCGGCCACCGGATCAGGGAACGCGCATTCGAGGTAGGCCGAGATCAAGCCGATGGACCCCGCGAACATCTCTTCGTCTCGTTCAAGCCTGCGGAAGTTCTCTTCCGAGGCTGCTGGGTTCAAAGCCATTGTTGTCCTTGCTATTCAAATTAGCTCTCGTCGACCGCGACAACGTTAGGAGTGAACACACTCAGTAGACCAGCCGCAGTTGGTCACCGTCTACGACCCTGCGGCGCATGAGGCGTCACAACGCACCGCGGAAGAGGCGTGCCTGCAACGCCGAAAACAACATATCGAGGCTTGAGAGCGCGACCTGATGCCGCGTTCTCAAATGTCGAATAATTTCGATCCGGGCATCGAACTCGCGTTGCAATTCGATTGGCGGAAGGAGGGCCGGAATTCGTGACATTCCATCAGAATCCAGTCTTTTGGTCCCGTGACCCGCCGTGGATACCTGCGCCAAGATGTTGTTCGTCTGTACACGCAAATTGTGCGCGAGGAAGTCGGAAGTCACATCAATACTCGGTAGAACTGCTTTCATATCTTGGTTGATAGTTGCCTGTACGCGCAGAATGGACACGGGGAAGGAGTGCGCTAAGATCATCCCTCTGACAACAAATACCACCGTATTCGGTGGTAGCAACTTCAGCGATGTGCGCTCTGTGATCCGCTCGTTGATGTGGTCCTGCGAATCGAACAGATCATCCCTTTTAAGGTCCTTCGGCGAGAACCACGGCAAGGACCCCTCCCAATTGCCTGGCGTGGCTTTCGACGGCGTCCCCCCACTGTAGAGGTGCCCCACTTGAGTGAGGGGTACAACCGGGAACGCTTTCCTGTTCACAACCGGATCACCGAACATGTCGATGAAAATCGATTGGGTCAGTTCATCGAGGTGGGCGATCGCTTCGCGGCGCTTGGCGCGGAGGGAGTCGGCGTGGGACAAAATCTCCACTACACGACGCTGGACTTCAAGCGGCGGAAGCGGGATGGCGAGTGATGCGTACTGTTTAGCATTCACGTTCGGTTGGGCCACGGCACGTTGGCTCGCAGCAACCCACGACCGGTACTGAACGCTCTGTGTGTAACGAAAGACGTACTCTGGTATGACCCGGTCGGCATCGAATTGAAATCGGATTAAATAACCGGCGTAGACAGCATCGAAGTCTACTTCCCGATGGAGGTAGGTTTTTCCAACTGTCGCTCCGGATCGAGCAAAAAGAAGGTCCCCGGGTTTGAGAAGTGCCTTCTGCCAATCTTCCTTGGAACCGTCAGGGGCTACCTTTGACCCTGTTAACTCACCGTCGTCCTGTATGTCAGTGATGCGGATATATCGCGGTCGCCCGGGTGTCCATTCTCTTGAGGACAAACCAACCCCATACTGGGGGGAGGTGGCGGCGAGCTCTCCTAAAGTCACCATCGGCCATTGTCTCACTTCGCACCCCCCGCCAGCATCCCCCGCAGCTGCGCCATCCCATCGACGATCTCCTTCTCGAGCTGATCCAGCTCGTCCAGAATCTCCTCAGGGGTGCGGTGTTCCACTTCTTCGTGGATGATTTCCTTGTAGCGGTTCAGCGACAAGTCGTAGTCCTGCGCCGCAATGTCTTCCTTCGGCACGCAGAACGACTGTTCCGTGCGCGGACGTTCCAGCTCGCCGTCGTTGCGATCGAACCAGCGCTTCAACACGTCCGGCAGGTTGTTCTTCGGGTGGTCTTCGCCGGACAGCTCGCCCGCGAGAACACCAAGCTTGCTCTCGTCGAGCAGCGGAGTGCGCTTGTCGTCCAACGAATAACCGTCGGACTGCACGTCGTAGAACCACACGTTGTCGGTGCCACCCGAATCCGTCTTCGTGAAGAACAGGATTGCCGTCGACACACCGGCGTACGGCTTGAACACACCCGACGGCAACTTCACCACAGCGTCGAGCTTGTGATCCTCGACGAGGACCTTCCGCAACGTCTTGTGCGCCTTCGACGAACCGAACAGAACGCCGTCGGGGACGATCACCGCCGCACGACCGCCCGGCTGCAGCAGACGCAGGAACAGCGCCATGAACAACAGTTCCGTCTTTTTCGTCTTGACGATCTGCTGCAGATCCTTCGCGGTGCTCTCGTAATCGAGGTTCCCGGCAAACGGCGGATTGGCAAGGATCAACGAATACGCGCCCGCATCATCGGTATTGGCCTCCGACAGCGAATCCCGGTAACGAACGTCGGGCTGTTCGATGCCGTGCAGGAGCATGTTCATCGAACCGATTCGCAACATCGTGTTGTCGAAGTCGAAGCCGTGGAACATATCGTGGTGGAACTGCTCGCGACCCGCACCCGAGTTGATCTCGTCCGCATGGTTCTCGCGCATGTACTCCGACGCAGCCACGAGAAAGCCGCACGTGCCCGACGCGGGGTCGACGATGCGGTCGCCCGGCTTGGGCTGCGTCATCTCCACCATCAGCTGGATGATGTGGCGCGGCGTGCGGAACTGGCCGTTCTGGCCCGCGCTGGCGATCTTGGCGAGCAGGTACTCGTAGATATCGCCCTTGGTGTCGCGGTTCTCCATCGGCACCTTGTCGAGCCGGTCCACCACTCGCACCAGCATTGCGGCGTTGGGGATCGTGAGACGCGCATCCTTCATGAAGTGCGCGTAGGTCGACTCCTCACCACGCATGTTCTTGATGAACGGAAAGACACGCTCACCGACCGTGTAGAACATATCGTCGGCCTGCATGTTCTTGAACACCGACCAGCGCAGGTCGTTGTAGTCACGTCCTTCCGCGTCGGTACCGATCGGGAACGGGTTGCCCTCCGGCTCACGCCCGAGCATGTTGGCCTTGTTGAGCGCGCGGGTCTGCTCGTCGTCAAGGCGACGAATGAACAGCAGATATGTGATTTGCTCCATCACCTCGAGGGGGTTCGAAATGCCGCCCGTCCAGAAGGCATCCCAGACCGCGTCGACCTTGCTTCTGACGTCACCGGTAATCACTCGGCGCTACCACCTTGTCCTGCTCGAAAGAGACCACTCGAAAGAGACCAACAGAACTGTATAGACGCGGTAGCCGACATGTCCCGACAGGGCGTTGCCGTAATGCAGGAAGCGAAACCGACGAGTGATTCCGTGCAACTCGCCGATATGCGACGATCGAAGCAGGTCAGCAGTTCAGGTCATCGGCCCGGAGGAGCGGACATGAACGATCGGCATCCCGACTTCGAGGCTTCGCTGCGGCAGATCGATCCCGACGTCGAGTCCCGCACGCCGAGGCCTCGCCGCAACAAGTACGCGATCACCCTCGGCGCGCTCGTCGCCGGTGCATGGCTCGGCGAGACGCAGCAGGTGCAGATGCAACCGACGTCGGAACTGTACGAGTGGCTGGGCGACTCCGGCCATATGGACGACGGCGACTGACGAGGAGCCATCGAGTCCGACTTTGTGTGCGAGGAAACGCCGAGAACTCGACAACAACGCCGGACTCGATTGCACCCGATCGTGTTTCCCGCGTGACAGATGTGCATACTGTTGCGGGTCGTTCAGGGGGAACGACCGCGACGATCAGGGGGATCATGACCGACCTCAGCATGCCCGCAGCCGGCTCCGACAGGTTCGAGGGTCTGAGCGAGACGTGGCGGTTCCGCTTCGAATTCTTCGCCGCATACGGCGTCCCGGGATCGCTGAAGACGTCTCCCGAATACACCGCGGCCTTCCGCGCCCTGCCGCTGCGGCAGCGCATGAAGCTGAACATGAATCTGCTCGGGTTCCTGTTCGGTATCTTTTATCTGCTGTATCTACGGTTGTGGAAGAAGGCGCTGGTGGTGTTCGGCGTCGGCCTCGTGCTGGGTCTCCTCGTCGTCGCGCTGGCGCTGCCCTCGACCGTCGACACCGCTCTCACACTCGGCCTGTGGCTCTACGTCGCGAGTCGCGTGAACGTCTACCACTACGAGAACCGGGTACTCGGCCGTCAGACGTGGGGCCTGTAGCCCCGGCTCCGGCGTGCACTTCTCGTCGTGAATACCGCGCAAGATCGACAGGACCTGCACACGCACGGCGGTCCCGTCGACCCCGCGCCCCGGCAGGTCACATTTACGCCGCGGGTAGGCTCGGGACCCGTGTCTGATGCCCTCACCGTCGACGACGAACCCATCGAGTCGTCCTCACGTTCGTTCCGGCGCGCGTTCCAGGATCTGCGCGAAGGCTTCAACCACCGCGAACTGTGGTTGCTGCTCGGCTGGCAGGACATCAAGCAGCGCTACCGCCGGTCGGTGCTCGGCCCGTTCTGGATCACAATCGCCACGGGTGTGTCGGCGATCGCGATGGGTGTGCTCTACGGCACGCTGTTCAACCTCGATGTCCCGGAGTTCCTGCCGTACGTCGCGCTCGGCTTCATCATCTGGAACCTGATCCAGGGGTCGATCCTCGAGGGCGCGGACGTGTTCATGTCCAACGAGGGCCTGATCAAACAGCTGCCGACGCCGCTCAGTGTGCACGTCTACCGGCTGGTGTGGCGGCAGATGATCCTGTTCGCGCACAACATCGTCATCTACATCGGCATCTTCATCTTCTTCCCACGTCAGCTGTACTGGACGGCCTTCCTCGCCATCCCGGCGCTGGCGTTGATCGCGATCAACGCGGTGTGGGTGTCGCTGGTGTTCGGCATCCTCGCCACGCGCTACCGCGACATCGCGCCGCTGCTCGGCAGCATCGTCCAGCTGCTGTTCTTCATGACACCGATCATCTGGACGGAGAAGACGCTCGAGGGCACCGGCAACGAGGGGCGGGCGCGGATCGCGGAGATCAACCCGCTCTACCACTTCCTCGACATCGTGCGGACCCCACTGCTCGGCGGCGACCAGCAGCTCTACCACTGGGTCATCGTCCTGATCATCACCGTCGTCGGCTGGGGTATCGCCCTGCTCGCGCTGCGCAACTACCGCTCGCGCGTCGCCTACTGGGTCTGAGCCGGTTCGAGCCGGACCAGCTGTGAACGGTGGATCGGCTCCCGGTCGGTGATCCGGAAACCGACGGCCTCGAGCTCCCGGTAGGTGTCGGTCTCGGTGAACCGGTGGGGTTCGAACCGCCACCACACGTTGTTCGGGTGCCACACCCGGAAGCCGGTCTCGCGCTCGCCGTCGGCGACCACCCACAGCACCTCGCATCGGGCCGCCGCGCGTCGGGCGAGTTCCGGCGGCGGAGCGTCGGTCGACCACAGGTTCACTCGGTCGACGGCGTCGTAGCCGAGCCCCACGTCGTCGAGTCCTTCCACCGCGTCGGGCCGGGCGTCAACGACCGCGCGCAGTGAGGTCGGTGCCCACGAGACGCGCGGTTCGAAAGCGACACAGTCGCCGGATTCCGAGCGTTCGACCAGCCGGTCGGCGATCACGCTGTAGTCCATCCCGCCGGCCTTGCCGAACGGCTGTCGCTGCTGCACGTAGGCCGGCGCAACGCTGACGGCGACCGCAGTCAGCACCACCAGCATCGACCACCAGCGGGTTGCGATGCGGGCCGCCGCCCAGCCCACGAGCAGCACCATCGCGGGAACCGTGAACGACAGATAGCGCTCGAGGTACATGTTGTCCTCGAGCAGCGAGTAGCCGAGCAACAGCACCATGGGCACGGCGAAACCCGGCACAGCGAGCCACAGCAGGGTCCGCTCCCCAGGCTCCGCGCCACGACGGCACGCGGCGATCACCCCGGCGACGACGATCGCGGCGAACAAGGCGGCCGTCCACGGGGCCTGCGGGAACCACTGATCGAGAGCGATCGTGCGGACGATCGTCGAGTCGAGCGGAGGAATCCAGGCGACCTGCTTGGCCTGCGAATAGGCGAGCAGGACGAACGGCGTCGACAAGGCCGCGCCCACCCCTGCGGACAACAGGAACGCACCGCGCCCACGACCACGGACCAGCACGGTGAGGAGATGCGCGACAACGACCGTCGCGGAGTACACGAACATCACCGTCGCGACCGGCAGGACGACGGCGTACAGCGCCCACCACCGTCTACGGCCGGTCGCGCAGCCGAGCGCGACCAGCAGCGACAACACCGCGACCAGCGCCGCAGCGAAGGCATAGGACCGCGCTTCGGTGGCCGCCCAGGTCACCCGCGGCGACAGCGCGAACAGCACCCCGGCGGCGATCCCCACGCGACGACCCGCCAGCACCTGGCCGGTCGCCGTGACGGCTGCTGCACCCACCCCGAGCGCGAGCACACCGGGCAGGCGGGCGGTGAACTCGTCGACGCCCACGAGGGAGAACCAGTAGTGCAGCAGCAGATTGTGCAAGCCGTGGACGGCGTCGATCCGGGTGTGGACGCGGAGCATCCCCTCGACCGACCGGTCGGCACTCGAGATGGTGGCGGCCTCGTCCCACCACAGCGAGGGGACCCACGAGAACGCCCCTGCGACGAGCACGGTCGCAACCCCGATCAGCAGGGGAAACGACCATGCCCTCACGGTCTACCCGTCGATGCCGTACAGGCGCGCCCAGTTCTCGCGGCTCGTGAGCTTGGGGAGCGCTTCCTGCCAGACCGTCTTCATCCGGGGCGCTTCCTTGCGGAGCTGCCAGCACACCTTCGCGGCCTGCTTCGCGAGGTCGACGGCGGTGTCCTTGTCGCGGTGACGCACCCGCACGGCGTTCTGCGAGGCGTCGGTGACGACGGCCTTGTCGAACAACGACACGTGCCACCACGATGCGAAGTGAGCGGGAACGGTGACCGTCCGGCGGTCGACCTTGCCGGCGAACTGCTGCACGGCACGCTTGAGCAGCACCAGGCCCTCGCGCTTCTTGTCGGGCTCGAACTGCCAGACCGACATCTGCGTGTGCGGATCGGATTCCTTGCCCACCTGCGCGGCCGGAAGCGGCTTCGTCTCGGGATAGCGGTCGCGCAGTTCGCGCAGTTCCTTCAGCACGGACTGGCCGCCGTCGTAAAGGAAGTCCGGTCCGGCAAGGAAGTCCTCCGCAGCCTTGATGAAGGTCGCGGCGAGACCGTACTGCATCGAGACGATGAGCTCACTGATCTTGCGGAACAGGTACTTCGACATGTCGTTACCGTCGAAGCGCCCGTAGATGGACGAGACGATCAGGCCGTTGCGGATGCTGAAATAGCGCGCCCAGTCGTCGTAGTCCTTGAGATAGAAGTCGGCATGCCACACACCCGCATTGGGCAGGGTGACCGTCGGATGCCCCGCGTACCGGGCACGGATGCCGTATTCGATGTCGTCCCACTGGAAGAACAGCGGGATGGGCAGACCGCAGTCGGCGATGATCTCGGCGGGCAGCAGGCAGGTCCACCAGCCGTTCCAGCCGGCGTCGAAACGCATGTCCTGCTTCTTCTTCACGAGGTCGATGCCCATGCGAGCACCCGGAGTCAGTGCGCCGGCGGTGATCTCGTCGAGCACCTCACGCTCGGCCGAGACGTGCAGGACCTGGGGATTGCTCAGCGACAGCATCTGGGCGCCGACGATCGTCGGCTGCACCGTCATGTTCGCGAAAGCGTTGAGACGCAACACCGATTCGGGTTCGCACAGGATGTCGTCGTCCATGACGATGACGTTGGCGTGCTCGGCCTTGGCGGAACCGGTGATCTCGTACATGCCGCGCGAGAAGCCACCCGCACCACCGAGATTCGGCTGGGTCAGGTAGATGAGCTTGTCGCCGAGCTTGTCGGCGACCTCGGCGAACGCCGAGCGCGAGCGCACCTGGTCGGTGCCCTGGTCGACGATGCACACCGCTTCGATGTCGGCCATCGCCCCGTCGTCCGAGGCGAGAGTGCCGACGGTGACGGTGCAGTCGTCGGCGCGGTTGAACGTGCAGATGACCACAGCCGCGGGACGCAGGTGCTCGGGAGCGGCGACCGTCCAACGTGCGTCGGAGACGAGCACCGATCCGTTGCCGGCATCGATGGAGAACCACATCGCACCGCCGTCGACGAACCGTTCGATCGGCAGCTCGAGGTCGAGCTCGCCCGAACCCGACACCGTCTCGACCGTCACGATCCGCTCGCGTCCGCGTGCATCGGACGCCCACACGGTGAACTCAGCCGTACCGGAGCAGCCGTAGGTGAGCTGCAGGTTCACGGTCTTCACGTCGGTCCAGCGCTGCCAGAACGTCGCGGGAAAGCGGCCGAAATAGGTGTTGGTGTGGGCGGTCGCGCCGTCGGCGAGCTGCAGCCCGTAGCGGTCGGACGCCGCGCCACCCTTCGTGTGGACGTACATCTTCTCCGGCACGCGCGGCGACAGAGATGCGAAGACACCGCGCTGGACGATCAGCCGGTCGCGACGCACCGGTTCGGTGAGAACCTCGTCCAGTGTGTCCGCCTCATGTCCGATCGTGCTTGTGTCGCCGGCAGCTGCCTGCTCCATCGGGCTACTCCCCGCTCGTGGTCGATCCGCTGTTTTCGATGCGACAGTAGCAGCGGAAACAGGAGCTCCACGGTTGTGTGCGTCGTGTACCGGTGTTTCGACCCATTCGCGAATTGTGCCGGGACCACCCCGAACGGCGCGGGTTATCCGCCCAGAACGCGCTCGACGCGCCTGTAGGCGGCCTCGGTGGCCCGTTTCTGTGGCGTCCACCACTGCTCGTGGGCGCGGTACCAGTCGATGGTCGCGGCCAGGCCCTCACGGAAGTCGCGGTAGCGGGGCGCCCAGCCCAGTTCGGTGCGCAGGCGGGTCGCGTCGATGGCGTAACGCAGGTCGTGGCCGGGGCGATCGGTGACGAAATCGAACTCGTCACGGCCCTTGCCGCACAGCTCGAGGACGGTTTCGACGACGGTGCGGTTGTCGGTCTCCCCGTCGGCGCCGATCAGATAGGTCTCGCCGAGCCGGCCGTGTTCGATGATCGTCCACACGGCGCTGTTGTGGTCGTCGACGTGGATCCAATCCCGCACGTTGGTGCCGGTGCCGTAGAGCTTGGGGCGCACACCGGTGAGCACGTTGGTGATCTGGCGGGGGATGAACTTCTCCACGTGCTGATAGGGGCCGTAGTTGTTCGAGCAGTTGGAGATGGTCGCGCGGACGCCGAACGAGCGCACCCAGGCGCGCACCAGCAGATCCGAGCCGGCCTTCGTCGACGAATAGGGGCTCGACGGGTTGTAGGCGGTGGTCTCGGTGAAGCGGGCGGGGTCGTTGAGGGCGAGGTCGCCGTAGACCTCGTCGGTGGAGATGTGGTGATAACGCACGTCGTACTTGCGGACGGCCTCGAGCAGCGTGAAGGTACCCACCAGATTGGTCTGCACGAACGGCGCGGGGTTCGCCAGCGAGTTGTCGTTGTGGGATTCGGCGGCGAAGTGCACCACCAGATCGGTGTCGGCGACGAGCCGGTCGACCAGCTCGGCGTCGGCGATGTCACCTTCGACGAAGGTGATCGTGTCGGCGACCGGGTCGAGGGAGGCGCGGTTGCCGGCGTAGGTGAGCTTGTCGAGCACGGTGACCTGCGTGTCGGGTCGTTCCGCGACGGTCTGATGGACGAAGTTCGCGCCGATGAAACCGGCACCACCGGTGACGAGCAGCCTCATTGGCGCAAGCCTACTCATGCGAGACTGTCCGACATGCGCGGAATCATCCTCGCGGGTGGGACGGGCTCGCGTCTGCATCCGATCACCCAGGGCGTGAGCAAGCAGCTCGTGCCCGTCTACGACAAGCCGATGATCTACTACCCGCTCTCGACGCTCATGCTCGCCGGGATCCGCGACATCCTCATGATCACCACCCCGCACGACGCCGGACAGTTCCGCTGGTTGCTCGGCGACGGTTCGCAGTTCGGCGTGAACATCACCTACACGATCCAACCCTCACCCGACGGCCTGGCACAGGCCTTCGTGCTCGGCGCCGACCACATCGGAACCGAGCCGGTCGCATTGATCCTCGGCGACAACATCTTCTACGGCCCCGGCCTCGGCACCCAGCTCAAACGCTTCGCGCACATCGACGGTGGTGCGGTGTTCGCGTACCGGGTGTCCGACCCGTCTGCCTACGGGGTGATCGAGTTCGACTCCACCGGCCGCGCCCTGTCGCTCGAGGAGAAACCCGACGACCCGAAGTCGAACTTCGCGGTGCCCGGGCTGTACTTCTACGACAACGACGTCGTCGAGATCGCACGCTCGCTGAAGCCGTCGGCGCGTGGCGAACTGGAGATCACCGACGTCAACCGCACCTATCTCGAAGCGGGGAAACTGCAGGTCGAGGTGTTGCCGCGTGGCACCGCCTGGCTCGACACCGGCACCTTCGACTCGCTGCTCGACGCGTCGAACTACGTGCGCACCATCGAACAACGTCAGGGATTGAAGATCGGTGCGCCCGAGGAGGTCGCGTGGCGCCTCGGGTTCATCGACGACGAGCAGTTGCGCGCCGCGGCCGAGCCGCTGGTGAAGTCGGGCTACGGCAGCTACCTGCTGGATCTGCTCGAACGAGGAAAGGACCGCTAGGTGCAGTACCGCGAACTGAAGGTCGCCGGGGCGTGGGAGATTACGCCGAAACAGTTCGGCGACGACCGGGGCGTGTTCCTCGAATGGTTCAAGCAGGAGACCTTCGTCGACGCCGTCGGCCGGCCCCTGGAGTTGGCGCAGGCAAACTGCTCGGTCTCCGCCGCCGGAGTACTGCGCGGCATCCACTACGCGGATGTCCCTCCCGGACAGGCGAAGTACGTCACGTGCGTGTCGGGGTCGGTGCTCGACGTTGTCGTCGACCTGAGGGTGGGGTCGCCGACCTTCGGGCAGTGGGATTCGGTGCTGCTCGACACGAAGGACCGGCGCGCGATCTTCCTGTCCGAGGGCCTCGGCCACGGTTTCCTTGCCCTCGAGGACAACTCGACCGTCGTCTACCTGTGCTCGACGGGCTACGACCCCGACCGTGAGCACGAGGTGAACCCGTTCGATCCGGAGATCGGGATCGACTGGCCCACAACAGGACCTGACGGCAGGTCGCTGACCTACGAACTGTCGGCCAAGGACCGGACGGCACCCACCCTCGCCGACGCCCGCGAAGCGGGTCGTCTCCCGCACGCACAAGACTCAGCCACCGATCCGTAACATCTTGGGGCTCTTCCCGATAGCCAGGGCAGTGCTTCCGCACCGACATACCGAAGAGACAGGATCCGACCGTGAACTTGAAGACCACCCTCGGACGGGTAGCGAGCGTCGGCGTCGCAGCCGCCGTTACCGCCGGCCTCGCTGTTGCCGGAACTTCCACCGCTTCCGCGGACTCGAACTGGACCACGTTCACCAATACGGTGGGTCTGCACCTCGATACGGGTTCGAGCGGGTATGCCGGCAACGCAACCCCGTTCATCGATGCACCGGTCGTGCTCCGAACCGACCCCGCCTCTCCCGAACTGCCGCTGTGGGTCGGTGGTATCGGCTCCCCGTTCTGCCCGTGCACCGTGCACTGGCACAACGAGACCACAGGTGAGCGCGGGAGGGTACGTGCCAACAGCACTCTGCTCCCCTCGGAAACGGGTGCCGGGGAGATCTCGGCATACGTCACCATCGACGGCAACGTCAGCGTCACCGCCGTTCGTGGCGTCGCCAACTGGACCGCCCGATAGCAGATCTGGTTGTTCCGACGGCGTTCAGCGCGGTCGGAACAACCAGATCATCGGGTGCGGCCGAGTGCCGCACGGATCCGGCGTACGACGCCGTCCGGGTCCTGCGTCAACATGTGCCAGGTGAATCGCAGAACGTGCCATCCTGCGTTGATCAGGACGTTCTGTCTTTCGATGTCGTGGCAGTGACGGTCTGCGTCACGATGCCACGCCCAGCCGTCGATCTCTATCGCCACCCGTTCGGCCTCGAACGCGACGTCGATCTCGTATCCACAGCTCATCACGTGTGCACGCCAGCCGGTGAACCCTGCCTGACGTAGCAGCCGATGGAAGATGCGTTCGGCCTGGGAATGCCCGCCGTCCCGGGCGGTGCACAACAATTTCTCCGCAGCGCGCGACCCACGACGTCCCGGATTCCTCAGGTGGGACCGCTCCAGCAGAGCCAACGACGTGTGTCGTTGAAGTGCTCTGTCCATGAGGACGGAACCCTCTTTCAGCTCGACCGCTGCCTCCAACACCGTGAGAGGTACACCTGTGACCCGCAGCCCGCGCACGGTCACGATGTCGTCGGCGTGCAGGTCCCTGCGACGGAGGTGCACATTCCCGTTTCTCACGATGGCCCGCCCATGTGGGACGGTGACGAAGTAACGGGCGGGAGGCCTGTCGAGGATTCCGTGCCACCACGCGGCGCTCGGACCCCATGCCGTCGCCGCACGTCCCGCACCGTAGACAGCGGCGCGAAGGTGCACCGAAGGGGTCCGCTCCCGATCGGCACGGAGATACACACCGGGAACCAGTGAGACCCATTCACCCGACCGCACGTAGTGATCGATGATTGCGATGCTCAGACCGCACCGCACCGCCTGATCGCGGGTGACGACACCGTCCTGCCTGGCCATGATCGCGTGTGCTCGGGAGCGTGACATATCCGGTTCGACGCCACAGGAGCCGGACCGGTTCCACACAGCTCGGATCTGGTTGGTCCGACCGTGTATGTCGCCGTCGAACCAACCAGATCAGCGCAGGCGGAAGATCACGACCCGCTGGACGACGAAGTTGATCACCGTCGCGACGCCTTGGGCGACGACGAAGGCGAAGGGCGTGACCCACCACTCGTCGCCGAGGGCTTCGTTGAGTACACGGTTGATGCCGACCTGTGCGGCGAACGTCACTGCGTAGAGGACCACCACGGCTGCGAAACGAACGCGGCTCGGCGGGGCCTTGAAGGTCCAGCGGCGGTTGATCAGGTAGGCGGTGGTGGTGCCGGCCACGAACGACAGGGCCTTCGCGACGTCGCGCGTGACGCCCAGTGCCATGAGCAGGACGTACAGGCCGTAGTCGACGATCGCCGAGAACCCACCGGTCAGGACGAACCGGGTGAGCTGCGTCTTCAGGTCCAGCGCTTCGTCGGCCGTCGAATCGGTCAACGGCAGTTCGGGAGCCAGTGGGGCGTGATGCTCCGGCAGCGGCTGCACATGGTCGTGGGATTCCGGCACGCAGACGAGGGTAACGCCCGTGAGGAACAGCATCTTGCCGGGTGACCAGGACACACGGGTAGCCTTTATCCCGATGTCCACGACAGCTACGGAGCAGGCGAGCGAGCCGCTCCCCACCCAGACCCGCACCCTGACCGGCTGGGGGCGCACTGCGCCGACCACCGCAGAGGTGCTGTCCACCCCCGACATCGAAGTGATCGCCAAGGCGGTCGCGCGGGTCGCGGAAGACAACGAGTCGAAGCCGTCGCACCTGCGGCGCGGCGTGATCGCACGCGGGCTCGGACGCTCCTACGGCGACCCCGCGCAGAACGCGGGCGGGCTCGTCGTCGATATGACGGCGCTGAACAAGATCCACAGCATCGACCGTGACTCCCGCAAGGTCGTGGTGGACGGTGGTGTGAGCCTCGACCAGCTCATGCGCGCCGCGCTGCCGTTCGGTCTGTGGGTGCCCGTCCTGCCGGGCACGCGCCAGGTCACCATCGGTGGTGCGATCGGTGCCGACATCCACGGCAAGAACCACCACAGCGCGGGCAGCTTCGGCAACCACGTCAAGTCCATCGACCTGCTCACCGCCGACGGCCAGGTCCGCACGTGCACCCCCACCGGGCGCAACGCCAAGCTGTTCTGGGCGACCGTGGGCGGAATGGGTCTGACAGGCATCATCCTGCGCGCGACCATCGAGATGACCCCCACGGAGACGGCGTACTTCATCGCCGACAGCCGCCGCACCGAGTCGCTCGACGAGACGATCGCCCTGCACAGCGACGGTTCGGAAGCGAACTACGACTACTCCAGCGCATGGTTCGACGCCATCTCGCCGGAGCCGAAGCTCGGCCGCGCCGCAGTCTCCCGGGGCAACCTCGCGAAGCTCGACCAGCTGCCGAAGAAGCTGCAGAAGGACCCGCTCAAGTTCGACGCGCCGACCCTGCTGACCCTGCCCGACGTATTCCCGAACGGGCTGGCCAACAAGTTCAACTTCTCGGTGATCGGTGAGCTGTACTACCGGAAGACGAAGAACGCCGACAACCAGGTCCAGAATCTGACGGCGTTCTACCACCCCCTCGACCTGTTCGGGGAGTGGAACCGCGGCTACGGACCCAACGGCTTCCTGCAGTACCAGTTCGTGGTGCCGCCGGAAGCGGTCGAGGAGTTCAAGAAGATCATCCGCGACATCCAGGCGTCGGGACATCACTCGTTCCTCAACGTGTTCAAGCTGTTCGGTGAAGGGAACAAGGCTCCGCTCAGCTTCCCCATCCCCGGCTGGAACATCTGCGTCGACTTCCGGATCAAGCCGGGCCTGAACGAGTTCGTGCGCGAACTCGACAAGCGGGTCCTCGAGTTCGGTGGTCGCCTCTACACCGCGAAGGATTCGCGGACCGACGCGGAGACCTTCCACGCCATGTACCCGCGGATCGACGAGTGGCTGAAGGTGCGCCGCTCCGTCGACCCCACGAACGTCTTCGCCTCCGATATGTCCAGAAGGTTGGAACTCCACTGATGATCAACGCCGTCGGCAATCCCCAGACCCTGCTGCTGCTCGGTGGCACCTCCGAGATCGGCCTGGCCATCGTCGAGGAGTACCTCCGCAAGGCACCGGCCCGCGTGATCCTCGCGGCCCTGCCCGGCGACCCGCGTCGTGAGGACGCCGTCGCCCAGGCGAAGTCCGCGGGTGCGACGCAGGTCGACCTGATCGACTTCGACGCGCTCGACACGGCGAGCCACCCGGCCGTCATCGACCAGGCGTGGAAGGACGGCGACGTCGACATCGCGATCGTCGCCTTCGGTCTGGACGCCGACGCCGAGGAGCTGTGGCAGAACCAGAGCAAGGCCGTGCGGGTCGCGGAGGTCAACTACACGGCCGCCGTCTCCGTGGGTGTGCTGGTGGGCGAGAAGATGAAGGCGCAGGGCTTCGGGCGCATCATCGCGATGTCGTCGGTTGCCGGCGAGCGCGTCAAGCGCGCCAACTTCGTCTACGGTTCCACCAAGGCCGGCCTCGACGGCTTCTTCCTCGGACTCGGTGAGGCGCTGCGCCCGTTCGGGCCGCGCGTGACCGTCGTGCGCCCCGGCCAGGTGCGCACGCAGTTCAGCGCGCACGTCGACGAGGCCCCGCTCACCGTGAACAAGGAAGATGTCGCGAAGCTCGCTGTCGCGGCCTCCGATCGCGGCAAGGAGATCGTCTGGGCGCCGGGCACCTTCCGGTTCGTGATGATCGTGCTGCGTCACCTGCCGCGCGCGATCTTCCGCAAGCTGCCGATCTGACAGACGTGCACCCTCTGCCCCGCCGGACCCGTTTCGGCGGGGCAGTCGTCTTTTCGGGGTCTACCGGACGTAGCCGGTT
The DNA here is from genome assembly GCF_001886355.1 of Rhodococcus sp. 2G. Lineage (NCBI taxonomy): Bacteria > Bacillati > Actinomycetota > Actinomycetes > Mycobacteriales > Nocardiaceae > Rhodococcus > Rhodococcus sp. 2G. The sequence goes on from NZ_CP018063.1 coordinate 3,869,428, forward strand.
TCGCTGTGGATCATCCCGGGCGGCCCGTAGCACCAGTGGTTGATCGACCCTTCGTTCACGAAGACACCGTTCACGATGCCGTCCTGCCCCGCCTCGTTCGTCGCGTAGCCGACACCCGGCGCCCCGACGACGATGCACTGGTAGGGATCGACGCCGTGGTGGTCGTACAACCGGCCGTCGATGGGACCGCCGGGCGCACCCGGTTCGATCACCGGATACGCCGAGGCCTGCGCCGCCCCGAAGACGAGGAGAGGTGCCGTCGCGAGCGTTGCAAGGGCCGCACGAACCGCTTTACCTGTCATGATCTGAGCCTTCCGTTCGGATTCCCCGGGCGGTACCGACAGCCCGGTTTCCCGACGCAACTTCCAGGATGAACGTCCCGACCGGTGGACGGCGGCGTTTTGCGGCGCGGATCGGGCCACCACTCGTCTCGCGGACGCATCTCTATGCTCGTGGGGTGCTCGCCGACACTCCTGTAGCAGTCGCCCCGTTACGCCGTGCAGTCTCGACGCTCGTGCAGTTCGTCTGCGCAGCGCTCGTCGCAGCACTCGTCGCCGCGGTGGGGCTGTTCGCTTTCGACCGTGTGCAGTGGCCGGCGTTCAATTCGTCGAACGTGACGCAGGCCGTCACCACCGTGATGCAGTTCGCGGCACTCGCCGTGCTCGGCCTGTCGATCTATCTGTTGCGTCGCCGCAGATGGGTGACGGGGGCTCGGGTGTTGTCGTGGGCGGCGCTGTCCGGTCTGGTCACCGCGACCCTCGGGATGCCGCTGGCCGCGACCCGTCTCTATCTGCACGGCATCTCCGTCGATCAGGAGTTCCGCACCCAGTTCCTCACGCGGCTGACGGACAGCGCGGCGTTGCGCGACATGAACTACGCCGATCTACCGTCGTTCTATCCGGCCGGGTGGTTCTGGATCGGTGGCCGTGTCGCGAACGTGCTGGGTATGGACGGCTGGGAAGCGTTCAAGCCGTATGCGATCGGTTCGCTGGCGGTCGCGGCGGTCGTCGCCCTGGTGTTGTGGTCCGAACTGGTCCGCTCCGACCTGGCGGTGCTCGCCGCCACCGCGACGACGCTCGTCGTGCTGGCCTACGGTTCGCCGGAACCCTACGGAGCGGTGATCGCCGTGCTGGTCGCGCCGGCGTTGGTGCTGGCCTGGGGCGGTTTCCTGCCCGCTACGCGTGGTGGGCGGGGACGGCAGGGCTGGGGTGCAGTCGTGGGGACGGGCCTGTTCCTCGGTCTCGCCGCGACCTTCTACACCCTCTATCTCGGTATCGCGGCGTTCGCGGTGACGGTGATGGCCGTCGTCGCGGCGTACCTCGCGCGTCGCGCCACCGGGTCGTGGCGCGCGGTCCTTCCGGTGCTCGTCCGTCTCGTGGTGATGGCGTCGATCGCGGTGCTCGTCGCGTTGATCGTGTGGGCGCCGTTCGTGTTCGACGTGCTGGGCGGTAATCCCCCGTCCGAGTCCGGGACCGCGACCCACTATCTCCCCGATGCCGGTGCGCGACTGCCGTTGCCGATGTTCCACATGTCCCTGATCGGACTGTTGTCGTTGCTGGGCACCGTGTGGCTCGTGGGCCGGGCGTCGTCGTCGCATCGGGCGCAGGCGCTCGGGCTCGGGGTGATCGCGGTCTACCTGTGGTACCTCGCCTCGATGGCGTTGACCGCCGTGGGCAACACCCTGCTCGCGTTCCGGCTCGAGGTGATCCTGCTCGTACTGCTCGCTGCGGCAGGCGCATTCGCCTTCGTCGACTTCTCGCGGTGGATCAGCCTGGCGACCAGCGAGAATCCGCGCGTGCGCAGGGTGCTCGTGGCGGTGGGGGCTCTGGGTGCGCTGGCGTTCGCGCAGAACATTCCGCAGGTACTCGCCGGCGAGATCACCGTCGCCTACACCGATACCGACGGGGCCGGCGAACGCGCCGACCAGCGACCCGCCGGTGCCGCGTCCTATTACGCCGAGGTGGACGACGTCCTGCTGTCGCAGTTGGGCGGCGAGCGTGACGACCACGTGGTCCTCACGGCCGATACGTCCTTCCTCGCCTACTACCCGTACTTCGGTTTCCAAGCCCTGACCTCGCACTACGCCAACCCGCTGGCGGAGTTCTCCGCGCGGGCCGCAGCGATCGAGGAGTGGTCGGAACTCTCCTCCCCCGGCGAACTGCTCGCCGCCTGGGAGGAGCTGCCGTGGAGAGCCCCCGACGCCGTCGTCTTCCGACAGGGCGCCGAGGGCTACACGCTGCGTCTGGCCGAGGACGTCTACCCGAACGATCCCAATGTGCGGCGGTACACGGTGACCTTCCCCAAGGAACTGTTCGACGATCCCCGATTCACCGTGACCGAGGTGGGGCCGTTCGTCGTCGTCACCGCGACGGACGAACCGGCATGATGCGACGAACCCCGATGTCGCGCAACCACAATCCACCCCAGACCAGAATTCCGGTGTAGATCGGGAAGAGAGTCGTGCTGACGATCGGCTGCTCGGTGAGCAGATTCGTCGCGACAGCACCGCCGAGATAGCCGGTGAGGAGTACGGCGCCGAGGATCGCGGTAGGCGGCAGGACGTAGGCGATCAGGCAGATCAGCAGGACCACGCCGAACACGCGGTTGAGGCTCGGATCGAACCCGAGATCGGCCATCGCTTCCTGCACCTGCGAAACGTTGGCGATGTGGATGATCGAGTCCCACAGCAGGAACAGGACGACGAGACCGCTGACGACCAGGCCTGCGATGCGGGCGGCGCGTGAGGGCGCCGCGACGGTGTCGTCGCGGGTGCCGGTGGTGGATGCGGTGAAGGTGTTCATGACGGCCTCCTGGTAGGTGGGCAGCGGTGCTGTCGCAGATACCGACCGGGCAGGAGCCGGAAACTCATCGCCGCTGCGGTAAGGTCGCGGCGAGTCGTACGGGGGGTACGACGGAATCGGGGGATTCGATGAGCGACGTTCTGTATGTGCCGATCCGACGCCGCGACAGTTCCGGGCAGGTTCGGCTCGAGATGCGCACACTGCCCGACGGCCGGCTGGCGTTGCCCGCCTACACCTCACCGAAGGAACTGGCCCGCTGCTGCGGACCGCAGCAGCCGTGGATGGGCGTCGACAGCACAGGGCTGCAGGAGATCCACCGGACCACCGGGTACGACGTGGTCCTGCTCGACGGCCGACAACCACCGCCACCCGCTGTCGAGGACGAAGACCGTCCGTTCGAGGATCCACTCGGCAGGAGAGCGACCCGGTGACCATCGACATAGGCGACCTCAACGCGGTCGCGAAGCTCCTGGCCACCGGAGCGATAAGAATCGACGAGCTCGGATCCGATCCCGCACCGATACCCGACGCAGGTGCCGCCACCGCACTGCTCGTCGAAGCTCTCGGGTCGATTGCTTCCGCACTGGACGCGGCGGTCCGGTCGCTGGCCGGTGCAGCCGACGCCACCCAGGACAGTCTGCGCGCCTACCAGGACGTCGAGTCGCACACTGCTCAGGAGATCGCGAAGGCCGGTGAGGGATGAGTCTCGACACCCGGGTCTTCGGCGACCCCACCTCCTGCTACGCCTGTGCGGATTCGCTCGCCGACCTCGCCACGGGAGTCAACGACCGGCTGAAGTCGGCACGTGACGGACGCACCGAGTCCGAATTCGAGTTCGGAAGTCCTGCGGGAGATGCGTTCCGTACGACGCTCGACCGCATCATCACCGGGACGACCGAGGCTGCAGACCAGATCGACGTGATCTCCGCTGCCCTACGCGCATTCGCCGACGGGCTCGTCACCGCCCGGTCACGCATGTCGCAGGCCGAGGCGACAGCAGCCGAAGCCGGCATTCCTGTGGAGTTCGGCGTCGGCATCGGTGATCCGATCGATATCGACCCCAACTCGTACGACATTGCACCCCAGGTACTTCGGGCGAAACAGATCGCAGCCTACGAGGCGTCTGCGGGGCTCGTTGCGGAAGGTCGCGCGGCCGAAACCGCAGCGCACAGCGCGCTCGCAGAAGCCTTGCGCGGGCCGACGACGATCCTGAAGGACGCAGAAGCCCAGTGGGGATGGCTCTTGGCGCATACCGTGGGCGGATACATAGCGGCGACAGTCGCCGAGCTGTCGAAATGGGGCAACGAAGCCGCTACGCGAGGTGCGACCCTCGCCCGGCTGCGTGAGCTTGCTGCCGAGGCGGCGCGAATTGGCGATCCGTACCCGGAAGCAACAGCCGCCAGGGCTGTTCGAGCCTTCCAAGGCGGAGCTGACGATGCTGCGCGGTTCGCCGCAGAGAACTCTCGACTGCTTGCGGGGCTCGGTGACAACAAGTTCGTCCAGCTGTTCGGAAAGAACGTCGACAGCTTCCTTCCGGAAGGGTCAGCTCTCTCGAAAATCGGATCCAAGATTCCTGTTGTCGGGTTGGCCTTGACTGGATTGCAAACCTTCCACGATGTCAGCAATGCCGATGACAGTACCGAGGCGGTCGAGGCGGTTGCCAAGAATGTGGGAGGTTTCGTCGCGGGAACAGTTGCGACCGAACTGATTCTTGCCAGCGCAGCAGGCGGACCCGTGACACTCCTGGCAGTTGGCGCCGGAGTCGGGGTCGCGTTCGGTGTGGGTGAAGTGATCGAGCACTGGGACGACATCTCCGGTGCGGCGGGTTCCGCAGCCCGCTGGGTTGGAAACTTGTTCTGAGGTCACGAATGAATGCAACCGGCCTGCCTCAGATGCCTGACCCGATCACCGGAGAGCCGCGACCACCCTGCGCACCGCGCCTCCATCACGGCACCGACTACACACCGACCGACCGGCACCCACGGAATCCGCCGAAGGCACCGGATCACCTCGGGCCCACCCTCGAATGGCTCCAACCCACCCTTCGCGACCAGTACGGCGATGCCGCGATGCTTGCCGGACTACTCGCGGTATTCGGGACGATAAGCGCAGGGGGTTTCAGCTGGATTCTCGAATGGTGGGCGTGGGGTTTGCTCGCGTTCTTCCCGTGGATGATGTTTCGGTCCTCCGGGAATCACTGGACGGCAGCCGGTGCCGGCTGGGTGCAGTGGCGCAGTAGCTGGGTCGACACCTACCACCTCACCCGCATCCAGTTCTCCGCAGACGGCTACAGCCGTGTTCTTCGGTTGAAAGATGCCCACGGCAACGAAATCCATTCGTTCAAGATCAGCGAGATCCAGCGCAACCCTGACCTGTGGGACCTGGTCTACAACGGCATCCTCCACTCCGTCGCGTCGGGTAACTGCGACATCGACGCCAAAACCCGCCACATCCTGAAAATCCCCTACGAACTCGGGCCGCGCCCAACCAGAAGCGAACGCACCAGAGGACGACGCCGCAGATGGTGAACCCCATCGATCTACCACCGATGCCGGATTCGATCACAGGCGAACCCCGCCCACCCCGGGCGCCCCGCATCTACCACGGCACGGAATACACACCGCTCGAACGCAACCCACGGAACCCACCAGATGCACCGGACCATCTCGGTCCCACTCTCGAATGGTTCCAACCTCACGTCCGCGAAAAATACATCAGCGCATTTACCCTGATGACCATTACGGTCGCGTTCTTCACAATCTCCAACGGGGATCTTCGCTGGATTCACTGGTGGGGTGCGTGGCTCATCATCACTGCGGGTGGCTGGCTGATGTTTCGCGGGATCAGGAACTATTGGACGGCAGCAGGATCCACATGGGTGCAATGTCGCGACAGCTGGGTCGACACCTACCACCTCACCCGTATACGTTTCTCCGCCGACGGAACGAACCGCGTCCTCCGGTTCAAAGACGCTCACGGCAACGAGATCCACTCGTTCAAGATCAGCGACATTCAAGGAAACCCTGACCTGTGGGACCTCGTCTACAACGGCATCCTCCACTCCGTCGCGTCCGGCAACTGCGACATCGACGCCAAAACCCGCCACATCCTGAAGATCCCCTACGAACTCGGGCCGCGCCCCACCCGAAGCGAACGCACCAGAGGACGGGGGCGTAGAGGGTGAACCCCATCGATCTACCACCGATGCCGGATTCGATCACAGGCGAACCCCGCCCACCCCGGGCGCCCCGCATCTACCACGGCACGGAATACACACCGCTCGAACGCAATCCACGGAACCCACCAGATGCACCGGAGCATCTCGGCCCCGTTCTCGAATGGCTCCAGCCCACCGTGCGCGACCGATACATCGGCGCATTCCTCATAGCGGCAATCTTGGTCGTGTACCTCACCGTCATCAATGGAGACTTTCGCTGGATCCACTGGTGGATCATGTGGGTCATCATCCCTGGAAGTTCACTATTGTTGTTCTTCGGCAAGGGAAACCACTGGACTGCAGCCGGTGCCACCTGGGTCCAATGGCACGACAGCTGGGTCGATACCTACCATCTCACTCGCATCCGCTTCTCCGCTGATGGGCCCAGTCGTGTCCTGCGACTGAAAGACGCCCACGGCAACAAAATCCACTCTTTCAAGATCAGCGAGATCCAGCGCAACCCTGACCTGTGGGACCTCGTCTACAACGGCATCCTCCACTCCGTCGCGTCGGGCCACTGCGACATCGATGCCAAGACCCGCCACATCCTGAAGATCCCCTACGATCTCGGGCCGCGCCCCTCCCGAAGCGAGCGCACCAGAGGGCGACGCCGCAGATGATGAGCCCGCCGTACCTACGGCAGTCGTGAGGCCAGCAACTCGGCCAGGTGCGTGCCGCGCCGCGTCGTGAGGTCGCTCAGCTGGGTACGGCACGAATACCCGTCGGCGAGGATCACCGCGTCGTCGGATGCCGCCTCGACGGCCGGCAGCAGTTGGGCCCGCGCGACCGCCACCGACACGTCGTAGTGCCCGCGTTCGACGCCGAAATTCCCGGCCAGGCCGCAGCAGCCGGCGAGGCGCTGCACGTCGGCACCCGCGCGTCGCAGCAGGGCGGCATCGGCACCCCAGCCCATGACGGCGTGGTGGTGGCAGTGGGGTTGTGCGACGATCCGTGTCCCCTCCAGCGGGGGCGGTTCCCAGTCGGCGAGGAGTTCGGCGAGGGTCGTGGTGCTGTCGGCCACGAGACGCGCGGGTGCGGACCCGAGCAGTTCGACCGCGTCGGAGCGCAGGACAGCGGTGCACGACGGTTCGAGCCCGACGATCGGCATGCCGCTGCGGAAGAGTTCGGCGACGGTGCGGCCCACGATCTTCCGGGCCTGGTCGAGCTGGCCGGTGGTGATCCACGTCAGGCCGCAGCAGCGGGGTTCGTCGGTGAGGTGCACGCTGTGTCCGGCGGCTTCGAGCACGCGCACGGCGGCAACCCCGATCTCCGGGGTGAAGTACTCGGTGAAAGTATCGACGAACAGCAGCACCGGATCGCCCGTGCGGGATCGTCGCGAGAGGGTGTCGGCGAACCACTTCCGGAAGGTGCGGGGCGCGAACCTCGGTACACGGCGGCGGCGGTCGAGACCGGCGACGGTCAACCCGAGCGGGGCGACCCCCGGAGCGCGGACAAGGGCGTTGACGGCGCGTGGCGCACGGGAGGCAATCGCCGCCCACTGCGGCAGCCTGCCGAGACCGTAGTGACTGGCGGGCCGTCGCCGTCCCCGGTAGGTCTGGTGCAGCACTTCGGATTTGAGGGTTGCCATGTCGACCCCGGTCGGGCAGTCGGACAGACATCCCTTGCACGACAGGCACAGATCGAGCGTCTCGTGCACTTCCGGCGACTGCCACGACTCGGCGACGAGGTGACCGTTGAGCATCTCCTGCAGCGCCCGTGCTCGTCCGCGCGTGGAGTCCTTTTCCTCGCGGGTCGCGAGGAAGGACGGGCACATCACCCCGCCGGTGCCGGTGTTGTCGGCGCGGCACTTGCCGATCCCGGTACACCGGTGCACGGCCTGCGTGAAGTCGCCGCCGTCCTCGAGATAGCGGAAGGCCAGGCCCTCCCGGATCTTCCGGGCCGCCGGGACGCGCAGGTCGGCGTCGACGGGCCGCGGGTCGACGAGTACGCCGGGGTTGAGGACGTTCTCCGGATCGAAGACCGACTTCACAGCCCCGAACAGTGCGAGCGCGTCGGGTGAGTACATCACGGGCAGCAGTTCGCTCCGGGCACGCCCGTCGCCGTGCTCCCCCGACATCGACCCGCCGTATTCGGCGACGAGTTGAGCTGCCTCGAAGAGGAATTCGCGGAACAGACCCGGAACCTCGAGGGGGATGTCGAGGCGGATGTGGATGCAGCCGTCGGCGAAGTGCCCGTAGGGGTAGCCGGTGACGTCGTATCCGGCGAGCAGTTCCTCGAAGTCGCGGAGATAGTCGCCGACGCGGTGGGCAGGGACGGCGGCGTCCTCCCATCCCGCGTGCGCGGGCAGTCCCTTCGGACTTCTCGCCGACAGGCCGGCTCCCTCCTCCCGGATACGCCACAGCGCAGCGGCACGCGCCTGGTCCTCGACGTGCAGGACGTCGGTCGCGGCGGCAACCTGCGCGAGTGCCTTCGCCCGGCCGCGCACCTCGTCGGCGTCGTCACCGGCCAGTTCGACGAACAGCCAGGCCGCACCCGACGGCAGGGGCGGTACCGCCTGCGGTCCGCGCCGGTGCCGGACGATGTCGACGATCCGCGAGTCGAGCCCTTCGCACGCCGTGGGCCGGAAACCCAGTAGTCCGTGCGCGGCGTTGCCGGCGGCGACGATGTCTGGATAGCCGAGCACGACCATCGTGCGGACGGCAGGGTCGGCGACCAGCTGCACCGTCGCCTCGGTCGTGATCCCGAGTGTGCCCTCGCTACCGACGAACAGCTTCCGGACGTCGAAACCGTTCTCCGGCAACAGATGCTCGAGTGCATAACCCGACACCTGCCGGCCGAAGCGACCGAATTCGGTGCGGATGGTCGCGAGGTCGCGGGCGACGATCTCCCTCAACGGTTCCAGCACCGGATCCTCGCCGGGCAGCGTCAGCGGGTGCCCGGTGCCGGTGAGCACTTCGAGCGCGACGACGTTGTCGGACGTGCGGCCGTAGCCGAGCGCCCGCGCCCCGCACGCGTTGTTACCGATCATCCCGCCGATCGTGCACCGGTTGTGGGTGGACGGATCGGGGCCGAAGCGCAGACCGTGCGGTGCCGCGGCGCGCTGCAGTTCGGCCTGCACGACACCCGGTTGCACCCGCGCGGTCCGGGTCTCTGGGTCGACGGAGAGCACCCGGTTCAGGTGACGCGAGAAGTCGATGACCACGCCAGGCCCGACAGCGTTGCCCGCGAGCGAGGTGCCGGTGCCGCGGGAGGTGAGGGGGACACCTTCCCGGCGGCACACGTCGAGGGTCGTGGCGACGTCGTCGATCGATCGGGCGCGCACCACGGCCTGTGGCGGGACGCGATAGAGAGAAGCGTCGGACGAGTACAGCGCGCGCGTGGTCGAGTCGTCGCAGACCTCCCCGATGCCCGCCGCGCGCAGAGCGCGCCCGATCGGGGTCGAGGTCCTCATAGACAGCGATGCTAGTGGCGGGAGGTATCCCTCCGGACGTGGTCGGACAGAACCGTGGAGTACCCACGAGTAGTGCGAGCGGAGCGGCGCGAGTCCGGACCGTGCCGGGACTCGCCTAGCATCGACCCTTGTGCCAGCCGATACCGCTTCGCCCGGGAAAACCGATTCGTCCGACCCGACATCGCGCGTCCGCACAGCGCGGATCGTCGCGATCGTGTCGGGACTGCTCGGGTTCGTGCTGGCTCTGACCCTGCCGTTCCTGCCGGTTCGGCAGGAGACCGGCGAACTGGAGTGGCCGCAGAACGGCAGCATCGACAGTGTCGAGGCGCCGCTCGTCACGTACGCCCCGCTCACGCTGCGGGTCAGCGTGCCGTGCGCTGCGGCAGAGCAGGTCGGTTCCGACGGTGGCACGCTCGTCTCGACCATCCCGTCCGGATCCCCCGACGCGACGGCGGAGGGCCTGGTGATCCGCGCGGTACCCGGTGAGGACGGCGCCCCCCGCACCGTCGAGGCCGTCCTGCGCAACTCGGTGCTCGTCTCGGCGCCGCTCGACGAGCCGTGCACAGCGGTGACCGTGGCATCGAACTCCGAACGCACCGCCGCCGAGATCGTGGGCGCGGACCCTCCGGTCGCGATCGAGCTCGAAGGTGACGAGCGGCCGCAGATGGTCGGTGTCTTCAGCGACCTCACCGGCGCCGCGACTGCGTTCGAACCCGAGGGGGACGACTCCACGGAACGGTTGTCGGTGCGCGCCGAGCTCGACTCGCGGTTCACCTCGACCCCCACGGTGCTCAAGCTCCTCGCGATGATCGTGTGCGCGCTGGCGACGCTGGTCTCGCTCGTCGCCCTGCATCGTCTGGACGGGATCGACGGGCGCCGCGCGCGCCGGTTCCTGCCGGCCCGCTGGTGGCGGTTCACCCTCGTGGACGCGGTGGTCGTGGGCACTCTGCTGCTCTGGCACATCATCGGCGCGAACACCTCGGACGACGGCTACATCCTCAACATGGCGCGGGTGTCCGGCGAGGCCGGATACATGGCGAACTACTTCCGCTGGTTCGGTGTGCCCGAGGCGCCGTTCGGCTGGTTCTACGACGTGCTCGTCGTGTTCGCGCAGGTCTCGACGTCGAGTGTGTGGATGCGCCTGCCCACGCTGATCGCGGCGATCCTGTGCTGGATGGTCATCAGCCGCGAGGTCATCCCCCGGCTCGGTGTCGCTGTCCGGCACAGCCGGGTGTCGCTGTGGACGGCCGGGCTGGTCTTCCTCGCCTTCTGGCTCCCCTACAACAACGGTCTGCGCCCGGAGCCGATCATCGCGGTCGGTGCGCTGCTGACCTGGTGTTCGATCGAACGCGCCATCGCGACCGGGCGCATGTTGCCCGCCGCGATCGCGGTCCTCATCGCGGCCTTCTCGCTCGCCGCCGGCCCGACCGGCCTGATCGCGGTGGCCGCGCTCGTCGCCGGGATGCGCCCGCTGGTGAAGGTTCTTGTCGCGCGCCGGCATCTCGTCGGTGTCGTCGCGCCCCTCGCGCCGATCCTGGCGTCGGGCACCGTCGTGCTCATCGCCGTCTTCGCCGACCAGACGCTCGCGTCGGTCCTCGAAGCGACCCGCGTGCGTTCGGCCGTGGGCCCGAACGTGCCGTGGTTCGACGAGCGACTGCGGTGGGACGCACTGCTCACCGTTTCCCCCGACGGTTCGCTGGCCCGCCGGTTCGGCGTGTTCGTGATGCTGTTGTGCCTGGTCGTGTGCGTCATGCTGATCCTGCGCAAGGGCCGCATCCCGGGCACCGCTATCGGACCCTCGCGGCGCATCCTCGGCATCGTCTTCGCGTCGTTGCTGCTCATGATGCTCACGCCGACGAAGTGGACACACCACTTCGGTGTGTACGCGGGCCTGGCCGCGTCGGTGGCTGCGCTCGCCGCGATCGGAGTGGGCTCGGTCGGCATCCGATCGGCCCGCAACCGGGCGCTGTTCACCGCCGGGGTGCTGTTCGTCCTGGCGATGGCCTTCACCGGTTCGAACGGCTGGTGGTACGTCTCGAGCTACGGCATCCCGTGGTGGGACAAGCCGCCGTCGATCTCCGGTTACGCCTTCTCCACGGCACTGCTCGGCCTCACGGTGCTCGCCCTGCTCCTCGCCGCGTGGTTCCACCTGCGCGAGCCGTTCACCACGCCGCGGCCCGACCGCAACGGCAGGGTGCGGGCCCTGGCGTCGGCCCCGCTCACGCTGGTCGCGGCGGCGGTGGTGCTGTTCGAGGTGCTGTCGCTGCTCAAGGGCGCGGTCTCGCAGTACCCGGCCTATTCGATCGCCAAGTCGAACGCGGCGGCCCTCACGGGCAACTCCTGCGGACTCGCCGACGAGGTGCTCGTCGAGTCCGAACCGAACGCGACGATGTTGCAGCCTCTCGACGGTGATGCGGGCGAGGCCCTGGGTGCGGGCACGGCCGTCGGTTTCACCCCGAACGGCGTGGCCCTCGACCTCACCGCCGACGCGGAGACCACCACGACCGGTGGCGCCAACACCGTCGACAGCGAGGAGGGCGGCACCACCACATCCACCAGCGCCGGCACCGAGGGCGGCCGCACCAGCGACGAGGGCATCAACGGCAGCACCGTGAAGCTGCCCTTCGGCCTCGACCCGCAGACCACGCCCGTCCTCGGCAGCTACCGCTCCGGGGTGCAGCAGTCCGCCGAACTCGAATCCGGCTGGTACGGGCTGCCGGAGCGCACCGACGAGACACCGCTGCTGGTCGTGACCGCGGCGGGACGCGTCCGCTACGTCGACCCCGACGGTGTCATCACCCCCGGTCAGGACGTGCTGCTGGAGTTCGGTTCGTCATCCGGGGACGACGTGACGCCGCTGGCCACGCTCGCCCCGATCGACATCGGCCCGTCGCCGTCCTGGCGCAACCTGCGCGTGCCGAGCGACGCGATCCCGGCCGACGCCGACGCCGTGCGGATCGTCGTCGACGACGGTGACCTCTCCCCCGACCAGTGGGTCGCGGTCACGCCGCCGCGGATGCCGCGCATGCAGACCCTGCAGGAGGTCGTCGGATCCGACGCCCCGGTCCTCATCGACTGGTCGGTGGGTCTCGCCTTCCCGTGCCAGCGACCCTTCGGGCACCGCAACGGTGTCGCCGAGGTCCCCGAGTACCGCATCCTCCCGGACCGGGTCGGGGCCGACGCGACGAACGGCTGGCAGGACGACATCGGCGGCGGACCGCTCGGCTGGATCCCGCTTCTGCTGAACGCCGAGGCCGTCCCCACCTATCTGAACCACGACTGGGATCGCGACTGGGGATCGCTCGAGCAGTACCGTCCGATCGACCCGGATGCCTCCCCCGCGGAGGTCACCACCGACGTGACGACCCGCTCCGGCCTGTGGTCGCCGGGCCGCATCCGTGACGGGGTCCCCGTCCTGCTGGAGTAAGGGCGAGTGCCGTCACACCACGTCGCCGGATACCATCGACTCCCGTGCCCGACGACGTGACGACCTCACCCGCGCCCGCTCCGACCGCCCCCCGGTCGATGGGCGAGGACCTTCGCACTCGGTACCGGACTGCGCGACTCGTCGCCGTCGTCGCCGGGTTGCTCGGCATGATCTTGGCGCTGGCCACACCGTTTCTCCCGGTCCGCGTGACCGAGGCGACGATGTCGTGGCCGCAGGACGCGGCGGCGACCGACGTCGAACTGCCGCTGATGTCGCAGGTCCCCCTCCAGCTCCGCGCCACCGTGCCGTGCAGCGCCGTCGCGGAGATGCCCGGCGACGGCGGGATGCTGCTCGCGACCGCCCCCACCAACGGGCAGGACGCCGCCCTCAACGCGATGTTCGTGCGGGTCGGCGCCGAGAACGTCGACGTGCTCGACCGCAACGTGGTGGTCGCGACCGCGCCGCGCGCCGACGTCGAGTCGGGTGCGTGCAGCGAACTGCAGATCTTCTCCGACTCCGAACGCACCACCGCCGAGTTCGTCGGCCTCTCGGACGAGAACGGCAACCCGCGGTCGGGTGAGCTCACCGGCGACCTGCGGCCGCTCGTCGTGGGCGTGTTCAGCGACCTGCCGACCGCGGTTCCCGGCCTCGACGTCACCGTCGATGTCGATTCCCGGTTCACGTCGTCGCCGACGCTGGTCAAGTCCCTCGCGATGGTCCTCGCGGTGCTGTCGACGGCACTCGCGCTCGGCGCGCTGGCCAAGCTCGACGGTACGGACGGTCGCGGTCACCGCCGCTTCCTGCCGTCTCGCTGGTGGAAGTTCACCGGCGTCGACGTCGTCGTGGTCCTCACGCTCGTCGGCTGGCACTTCTTCGGCGCGAACACCTCGGACGACGGCTACCTGCTGACCATGGCCCGGGCGGCGGAGAACTCCGGCTACATGGCCAACTACTTCCGTTGGTTCGGTGTCCCCGAAGCTCCCTTCGGCTGGTACTACGACGTGCTGGCGGCGTTCGCGAAGATCTCCACGGCCAGCCCATGGATGCGCATCCCGGCACTGATCGCCGGAATCCTGTGCTGGATGGTCATCAGCCGTGAGGTGGTGCCGCGTCTCGGCCGGGCCGTGCGGCACAATCGCATCGCACTGTGGACCGGCGGACTGGTCTTCCTCGCCTTCTGGCTGCCCTACAACAACGGTCTGCGGCCCGAGCCGATCGTCGCGCTCGGTGCGCTGCTGACCTGGTGCTCGATCGAACGCGCCATCGCGACCGGTCGTCTGCTGCCCGCCGCGACGGCGGTGTTCATCGGCGCCTTCACCCTCGCCGCTGCACCGACCGGCCTGATGTGTATCGCCGCGCTCATCGCCGGCATCCGGCCGATGACGCGGATCATCGTGCGCCGCCACCGCGAGGTCGGCACCCTGCCACTGCTCGCCCCGATCGGCGCCGCCGGGATGCTCGTGCTCGTCGTGGTGTTCTCCGACCAGACCCTCGCCGCGGTCCTCGAGGCGACCCGCGTGCGCACCATCATCGGCCCCAACGAGGAGTGGTGGAACGACTTCCTCCGCTACTACTACCTGATGGTGCAGACCGTCGACGGGTCGCTGCCGCGCCGCTTCGCGTTCCTCACGATGCTGCTGTGCCTGTTCACGACGCTGTTCGTGCTGCTGCGCCGCCGCCGGATCCCCGGCGTCGCCGTGAGCCCGACCTGGCGTCTGCTCGGCATCGTCTTCGGCACGATCTTCTTCATGATGTTCAACCCCACGAAGTGGACCCACCACTTCGGGGCGTACGCAGGCATCGCCGGATCGCTCGCGACGGTCACCGCCGTCGTGGTCTCCGCGAGCGCATTGCGGTCGCGGCGCAACCGCACGATTTTCCTCGCCGGAGTGCTGTTCGTCCTGGCGGTGTCGTTCGCCGGCATCAACGGCTGGTGGTACGTCTCGAGCTACGGCGTGCCGTGGTTCGACAAGACCGTCTCGCTGAGCGGCTACCAGTCGAGCTCGCTGTTCCTGGTCCTGTTCGGTCTCGCCCTGGTGCTCGTCGCGTGGCAGTACCTCCGCGAGGGCTACGCACCGCCGCCGGAGTCGCCCGAGACGAAGAAGGGCCGGCGGATCCGCGCCCTCGCGGCTGCGCCGCTCACGGTCGTCGCCGCGGTGATGGTGCTGTTCGAGGTGCTGTCGCTGCTCAAGGGCGCGGTGTCGCAATACCCGGCGTACTCGCTCGCTCGCTCCAACATCGGGGCGGTCGCCGGGCAGACCTGCGGTCTCGCGAACGACGTGCTCGTCGAGACCGACCCCAACGAGGGACGCCTCGAACCGATCATCGACCCCGCCGATCCGCCGGCAAACGACGACCCGCTCGCCGGTGCGGCGCCGCGCGGTTTCACTCCCGACGGCGTGCCGTCCGACCTGACCGCCGACTACGTCGAGGTCAAGCCGGGCCAGGGCAACACCGACAACCAGAGCGTCGGCCCGACCTTCGAGACGGGCGCGGGCGGCGGCACCACGGGTGGTTCCGGTGAGCAGACCGTCAACGGCAGCACCGTGCGTCTGCCCTTCGGGCTCGACCCGTCCGTCACCCCGGTGCTCGGCAGCTACCAGGAGGGTGTGCAGGAACCCGCCGCGCTCACCTCCAGCTGGTACGCCCTTCCCGGGATCACCGACGAGACGCCGCTGGTGATCATCTCCGCGGCCGGTCGCATCTGGTCGTACGACGACACCGGTGCACTGACCTACGGCCAGTCGCTGCTCGTCGAGTACGGCACCCGCCAGGCCGACGGCAGCGTCGAGGCGAAGGGCACCTACCTGCCGCGCGACATCGGCCCCGCACCGTCGTGGCGGAACCTGCGTGTGCCGCTCGCCGACCTGCCCGACGACGTCGACGCCGTCCGCATCGTCGCCAACGACCCCAACCTCACCGGCGACCAGTGGCTGGCGTTCACGCCGCCGCGCGTCCCCACCCTCGAGCGGCTCGACGCCCAGCTCGGTTCCGAGCAGCCGCTCCTGCTGGACTGGGCCGTGGGTCTGCAGTTCCCGTGCCAGCGGCCGTTCGACCACTGGGCCGGTGTGGCCGAGATGCCGAACTACCGGGTCCTCCCCGACCGTCCGCTCGCGGTGTCGTCGACCGACACCTGGCAGTCGGCCGACAACGGTGGCCCGCTCGGCTTCGCGGAGGTCCTGGCGCGACCCGAGCAGGTGCCCACCTACCTCGAGAACGACTGGGGGCGCGACTGGGGTTCGGTGGAGCGGTACGTGCGCTTCTACCCGAATGCGCAGCCGGCCGAACTGACCACCACCGAGGTGACGAGGTCCGGGTTGTGGAAACCCGCGCCGATGCGCGTCTACGAGTGACGGATGAGGCGCGAGTAACGGAAGTGACGCCGACGGGCGACACACAGGGCATGACGACCTCGAGAAAGATCGCATTCACGGCAGCCCTGGGCGCGGCGCTCGCGCTCGGTGTGGTCACCGCTCCCGCAGCGTCCGCGGAGCCTGTGGCGGCTACGACCCTGAGTCCTGTGATCGGCGCGGTCGGTGGCACCGGTTCCGCAGGGTGGGGAGGTCTCCTCGTCAACGAGGGCGTGACCGTCGGTGTGGACCCCGAGCGTCCCGGCTTCTCGCGATTCGGCAGCAGCTTCCAGTGCCCGTGCCTCGTGAACTGGACGAACGTCACCACCGGACAGCGTGGCACCGTCACCCTGCCGATCTACCCGCCCATCCCCTCCGCAGGATGGGAATACCCCTGGTTCGAGACCGGCTCCGGACGTATCGAGGCGGTCGTGACGACCACCGACATCACCTTCCTGCCGGGCCGGGGTTCCTGGACCGTTCCCTGACCCCCGGCCCGGTGGGGCGGCGTCGGATACACACGACGGGGCCTGTGCACGCACTGGTGCACAGGCCCCGTCGGCAACGGCTCTACAGCGGCAGCAGG
This sequence comes from Rhodococcus sp. 2G, assembly GCF_001886355.1. Taxonomy (NCBI): domain Bacteria; kingdom Bacillati; phylum Actinomycetota; class Actinomycetes; order Mycobacteriales; family Nocardiaceae; genus Rhodococcus; species Rhodococcus sp. 2G. Next base: position 3,886,221 of record NZ_CP018063.1, read on the forward strand.
TGATGCTTCCGCGGGTTCTTGAACACTTCCTTGTCGCGAAGAAGGTTCAGCGCCTTGCGGATCTCGAGACGGGTGGTCGACGGCTCGATCACCGCGTCGACGTATCCGCGCTCGGCCGCGATGTACGGCGTCGCGACATGCTCGTTGTAGAAGTTGATGAGCTGCTGACGGACCGCCGGAGCGTTCTCGCCCGCGGCCTCGATCTGCCGGCGCCCGATCACCGCGACAGCCGATTCGGCACCCATCACGGCGATACGCGCGGTGGGCCACGCGAAGTTGATGTCGGCGCCGAGCTGCTTCGACCCCATCACGGCGTAACCGCCACCGTAGGCCTTGCGGACCACGACGGTCACCTTCGGGACCGACGCCTCGACATATGAGAACAAGAAGCGGCCGCCACGCTTGATGACGCCGATCTTCTCCTGCTCGACACCGGGCAGGAAGCCCGGGGTGTCGACGACGAACACGAGCGGGATGTCGTAGGCGTCGCACACGCGCACGAAGTGCGCCGCCTTGTCGGCAGCAGCCGCATCGAGGGCACCCGACAGGTACAGAGGCTGGTTCGCCACCACGCCCACCGCCCGGCCGTCGACGCGGGCGTAGCCGGTGATGATGTTCGGCGCGGTCTGTGCGCGGACCTCGAGGAACTCGCCGTCGTCGAAGATCTTCAGCAGGATGTCCTGCATGTCGTAGCCGGAGTTGTCGGCATCGGGCATGAACGTGTCGAGTTCGAGATCGTCGGGCGTGATCTCCGGTTCGAGACCGGGATTGATGATCGGAGGCTTCTCCTGCGCGTTGGACGGCATGTAGCTCAGGTACTGCCGCACCCACTCGAAAGCGGCCTTCTCATCCGGCGCGACGTGGTGCACGTTGCCGTACTCGGCCTGCTGACGGGCACCGCCGAGCTCCTCGAGGCTCACGTTCTCACCGGTGACCGCCTTGATGACGTCCGGGCCGGTGACGAACATGTGCGAACCCTCGGTGGCGACCACGACGTCGGTGTTGATCGGCGCGTAGACCGCACCACCGGCGCAGTTGCCGACGATCACCGAGATCTGCGGGCACAGACCCGACAGCGGCTCGTGACGCTTGCCGATCTCGCCGTACCAGGCGAGCGAGGTGACGGCGTCCTGCACGCGGGCACCACCGGAGTCGTTGATGCCGACGACGGGGCAACCGATCTTGAGGGCGAAGTCGAGGACCGCGGCGACCTTGCGGCCGAACATCTCACCGACGCTGCCGCCGAAGACGGTCTGGTCGTGGGAGAACACCGCGACCGGGCGGCCGTCGACCGTGCCGTGCCCGACGACGACGGCGTCGCCGTACATCGCATCGTCGCGGCCCGGCATCTTCATCAGCGCGCCGATCTCGACGAAACTGCCCCTGTCGAGCAGCATGTCGATGCGCTCGCGAGCGCTCGGGATGCCCTTCTTCGCGCGCTTGGCGACCGCGAGTTCGCCGGCAGGCTCCTTCGCGATCTCCAGCTTCTCGCGCAACTCGGCCAGCTTCTGTGCCGTGGTGCTCACTTCTTCGTTCAGCTCCTCGAGGCCTCGATGTCGGCCAGCTTGCGGGTCAGGTCTTCCCCCACCTTCGAGATGTACGGCTCGTCGACGATCTGCAGGTGATCGCCGCCGACGTGCACGACCTCGAGATCCGCGACGACCTCGCCCCACCCACCGTCGGGCTGCCGGGTCCCGAAGGCCGGCTCGAGATCGATCGCGTCGTCGTGATACTTGTCGGCCATGTACAGCACGACCTTGCCGTCGTAGGGCAGCAGCTCCGCGGTCTGGATGGCGCGGTTGTCGAGCCACGACGTGCGCTGGTGCTCGATGATGCCGCCGGGGATCTGCGCCCCGCTCAGCTCGAGCAGACCCATCAGGATGCCGATCTGCTCCTCGTCGCTGCCGGCCTCGGCCAGCAGGTCGTAGGGCAGCGGCGCGTCGACCCCGTAGGTCTTCTTCGCGAACGCCGAGTAACGCTGCCAGCGCTTGCGGATCTCGTCGGGCGTGTCCTCGACCTTCTCACCGGCCATGACGGTGTCGATGAGGCCGACGAGACGCACGTCCTTGCCCTCCTCACGGAGCAGACGGGCCACCGCGTAGGCCAGGACACCGCCGAGCGACCAGCCGCACAGCACGTACGGGCCGTCGCCCTGGATCTCCTCGATGAGCGGCAGGTACGCCTGTGCGCGGGTGTCGATCGGGCCCTCGGTGCGCTCGAAACCGAACACCGGGGTGTGCGCGGGCAGGCGGCGCAGCAGCGGCTCGTACGCGACCGTCGAACCACCCGCGGGGTGAAAGACGAAGACCGGCACGGTGTCCGATCCCTCGGCGCGGGGCCGCAGGGTGCGCACGAGTCCGTCGATGCGATCGGCGGATTCGAGATGCTGACGGACGGTCTCGGCGAGCTGCTCGACGGTCGGGGCGGAGAGCACGTCGTCGACGGTGATCTCACCCTCGGCCCGCTCGGTCAGCCGTGCCGCGAGCTTCTCGGCGACATCGCGGTCGAGCTTCGGCAACCGGTTGAAGATGCCCTTGGCCGACTTGCCCGTGACCACGGCCCACGAGGCGAAGGTCAACCGTTCCGCGGCGTCGCGCGGCGGCACGTCGACACCGCTCGACTCCTGCTCGGACTCGGCCGTCTCGGGCGCGGTCTGTGCTTCGGCTTCGGCTTCGGCTTCGGCTTCGGCTTCGGCTTCGGCTTCGGCTTCGGCGAGAATCTGCTCGGCCTCGCCCACCGCGGTGGTGTCCTCGACTTCGGGAAGATCGTCCTGTTCCGCAGCGGCGGCGCGTTCGGCTGCCTTCTCGGCGGCCTGCTGCTCGGCGAGCTGCGCGACCTCCTCGCGGTTCTCGACGGCGTATCGCAGGTACTTCGCGACGTCGCGCAGGCTCGCGTCCTTGACCGCCGACAGCTGCAGCTGCGGGATGTCGAACTCGTACTCGACGCGGTTCTTGATGCGGACCGCCATGAGCGAGTCGAGGCCCAGCTCGATGAGCGGGATCTCGGCGGGCAGATCCTCGGGCGCATAACCCATGGACTCGGCGACGATCAGCGTCAGGCGGTCGTCGAGGCTCTGCGATCCGTTGGGATCCCACTGGTCGCCGAACGACTCGACGACCTCGGGAAGCTCCTCGGCCTGCGCGGCCGGCTTCGCGGCCACCGCGACGGGCGCGGGCAGCGGCTCACCGGAGGTGACGACACCCTCGTGGACGAGCGTGAAACCGTCGCCGGTGTTCGCGTGCACCTGCAGTGACGCGCCACCCGGGTGCCGGGTGAGCGTCGTGGTGAGGGTGCCGGTCGCGGGAACGTCGGTGTGCGGGATGGACGCGGTGAGCGTGACATCGGACAGCACCTGCGAGGCCGCCGCGACGACCAGCTCGGCCGCATCGGTGACGGCGGATGCCTGCACCTCCCACACGTAGCGGCCGTCGGGCAGTGCGACCCGGGCGCCGGGCGCGCGGCCGTTGCCGGAGGTGCCGATGCTGGCGTCGACCCAGTACGGCTTGCGCAGGAAGGCGGTGCGCGGCAGGTCGGCGTAGTCGCCTTCCGGCAGCAGCGTCCTCAGATCGACGGACTGCCCGTGCACGTACAACTGCGCGAGCGCGGTCAGCACACCGAGGGACTCGTCCTCCTTGCGCTTGAGCGTCTGGATGAACTGGCCGTCCTGCACACCGGCGTCGAAGGCCGTCGCCGCGACCGACATGAGCGTCGCGGGGTTGGCGTTGAGCTCGACGAAGGTGGTGTGCCCGTCGGACAGCGCCTGCCGGATCGCCTGCGTGAAGTACACGCTGTGGCGCATGCCCTTGGTCCAGTACTCCACGTCGTGGATGCCCTCGTGACCTGCGCGGTAGAGGGTCTCCTGATCGACCGACGAGTACAGGTCGACCTTCAGGCGGTGCGGTTCGATGCCGGCGAGCTCGGCCGCGAGCTCGCCGAGGATCGGATCGACCTGCGAGGTGTGGCTCGCACCCTTGGTCTGCAGGACCCGGGCGAACTTCTCCTCGGCCTCGGCACGCGCGACGATCGCGTTGACCTGCTCCTGCGGGCCACCGATGACGGTGTGCGTCGGCGCCGCGTAGACGCAGACCTCGAGCTGCGGGAAGTCGGGCAGCACGTCGGTGATCTCGGCGGCGCTGTACTCGACGAGCGCCATGAGGCGGATGTCGTCGCCGGTCAGGCCGGATTCGGCCTCACCCATCAGACGCGAACGCGAGCAGATGACGCGCACGGCGTCCTCGAGCGAGAGTCCGCCCGAGATGTAGGCGCCGGCGGCCTCACCCATCGAGTGGCCGACGACCGCGGCGGGCTCGGCACCGTGGTGGCGCAGCAGCGCGGCGAGACCGATCTGGATCGTGAAGATGCCGACTTGCGCCGTCTCGACGTCGTAGTCCTGCGCGTCGTCGAGGAACTTCTCCTTCATGGAGTAGCCCGACTCGTCGTAGATCAGCTCGTCGACCTCGTCGACGGCCGCCGCGAAGACAGGGTTCTCCAGGTACAGCTGCTTGGCCATTTTGCGGTGCTGGGCACCGAAGCCGGAGAGCACCCACACCGCGCCCTTGGAGGCGGGAGCGTCGGCGGTGAACACGCCCTGCGCGGGCTTGCCGGCGGCGACGGCACGCAGACCGGCGATCGCCTCACCGTGGTTGCTCGCCACGACGATCGCGCGGGACCGGCCGTGGTTGCGACGAGCGAGCGTGCGGGCGACGTCGGCGAGCGGCGTCGTGCTGCCCTTCTCGGTCTCGAGCCAGTCGGCGAGATCGGCGGCGGCACGGCGGCGACGCGACGGCATCGCAGCGGAGACGGCGAGCAGGACGGGCAGCTCGCGGGCCTGCTCGGTGGTCTCCGCGGCGGGGATCTCCTCCGGCAGGACCTCGACCTCGGCCTCGGACGCTTCGAGCCCCTCGGGGCCGGTGTACTCGCGCACGACGACGTGCGCGTTCGTGCCACCGAAACCGAAGCCGGATACACCGGCGACGGCGCGACCGGTGTAGCGCGGCCACTTCGCGCCCTCGGGGATGACCTTCAGGTGCGCGCTGTCGAACGGGATGTAGGGGTTGGGCGCGGTGTAGTTGAGCGTCGGGGGCAGCTGATCGTTCTGCATCGCGAGAACGACCTTGATGAGACCGGCCGCACCCGCGGCGGACTCGAGGTGACCGAAGTTGGTCTTGGCCGAACCGAGCAGGACCGGCTTGTCGTCCTCGCGGCCACGACCGACGACGCGGCCGAGCGCGTCGGCCTCGATCGGGTCGCCGAGCACCGTGCCGGTGCCGTGCGCCTCGATGTAGTCGACACCGGACGGCAGGATCTGCGCGTCGCGGTAGGCGCGGCGCAGCACGTCGACCTGCGCTTCGGGGTTGGGAGCGGCCAGGCCGTTGGAGCGGCCGTCCTGGTTGACGGCCGAACCGGCGATCACCGCGAGGATGTCGTCGCCGTCGCGCTCGGCGTCCTCGAGACGCTTGAGCACGACGAGACCCCCGCCCTCGGCGCGGATCATGCCGTCGGCGTCGGCGGAGAACGCCTTGATGCGGCCGTCGGGTGCCATGACGCCGAGTTCGTCGAAGCCGAGGGTGCCGGCCGGGGCGAGCAGCATGTTGACGCCACCGGCGAGGGCGACGTCGGCTTCGCCGTTACGCAGCGCACGTACGGCCTGGTGCACGGCGACCAGCGACGACGAGCACGCCGTGTCGAGCGTGACCGACGGGCCGTGGAAGTCGTAGAAGTACGACACGCGGTTCGCGATGACCGCGGTGGAGGTGCCGGTGAGCGCGTAGGGATGCGCTGCGGACGGATCGCCGACCGCGAGGAGCATGTAGTCGCTCGCCGAGCTGCCGATGAACACACCGACCGAGCCGCCCTTGAGGTCGCTCGGCGGGATGTGCGCGTGCTCGAGTGCTTCCCAGGTCAGCTCCAGCGCGAGGCGCTGTTGCGGGTCGACCATCTCGACCTCGCGCGGCGACATCGCGAAGAACTCGGCGTCGAAGCCCTTGACGTCGTCGAGGTAGCCGCCCCTGGTGTTGGCGTTGCGGATCGACTCCCACACGGCGGGATCGTTCTCGAACTCCGACCAGCGGCCCTCGGGCAGATCGGAGATGCCGTCGCGTCCGGACGCGAGCAGCTCCCACATCTGTTCGGGGGTGTCGACGTGGCCCGGCAAACGGGTGGACAGACCGACGATGGCGACGTCCTTCGAACCCGCCGCGGCACCGACCGTGTACAGGGCGGAGTCGTCCTCGGCGGGTGCCTCGGGCTCACCTTCGATGATGCGCGTCGCGAGCGACGCGATCGTCGGGTGCTGGTAGGCGATCGTCGCGTTGAGGGTGACACCGAGGAGTTCCTCGATCTCACCCGCCATGGCGACGGCGTCCCGGGAGGACAGCCCGAACTCCTCCATCGGACGATCGTCCGAGATCTGGGAGACCGGCTGCCCGGTCGCGTCGGCGATCCAGTTGCGCAGCCATTCGCGCAGCTGCGCAACCGTCATTTCAGTGTCAGACATCAACCCACCACGCTACCCGGGAAAGAGGACATTCGTTCTTACACGCTGTCCGGGAAGGCCTGCTGCTGGTAACCACCACGCAGCGTTCCCTCGACATATGCGGTCTTGCACGCCCGACGCGCGATCTTTCCGCTGGACGTACGGGGGATCGAACCGGCCGGCACGAGCAGCACGTCGCGGGCGGTGACACCGTGCCGGGACGAGATCGCGGCACGTACCGCGTCGGCGATCGGCTGCGGATCGGCCTTGCCGGCGCCGGGAGCGCGCTCGGCGACGATCACGAGCTGCTCCGACGAATCGTCGGCATCGAACTGCAGGCCGGAGGCGTCGTTGTCGAACACCTCGCGCGGCAGCTGGTTGGCCGGCACCGCGAACGCCGCGACGAAGCCGGGACGCAGCGCGGAGCTGGCCTCCTGCGCCGAGAACTCGAGGTCCTGCGGGTAGTGGTTGCGGCCGTCGACGATCACGAGGTCCTTGACGCGACCGGTGATGTAGAGCTCGCCGTCGATGTAGACGCCGTAGTCGCCGGTGCGCAGCCACTTGCTGTCGTCCGGGGTGCCCTCGGCGTGGCTGCCCTCGGCCAGACGCTTGGTGATGCGGTTGTGGAAGGTGTTGTCGGTCTCTTCCTTGCGACCCCAGTAGCCGATGCCCATGTTCTCGCCGTGCAGCCAGATCTCGCCGACCTGCTCGTCGGGCATCTCGGTGCCGGTCTCGGCGTCGACGATCGCGGCCCACTGGCTGCGTGCGACGTAACCGCAGGAGACCTGCGGGATAGCGTTCTCGGCATCGGGCTCGACGCGCATGACCCGGCCCGCGTTGAGTGCGGTGCGGTCGACGTAGATGACCTTCGCCTCGTCGCTGTGACGGGTGGAGGAGACGAACAGGGTGGCCTCGGCCATGCCGTAGGACGGCTTGATCGCCGTGCGAGGCAGACCGTAGGGCCCGAATGCCTCGTTGAACTTGCGCATCGACGACGTGGTGACCGGCTCGCTGCCGTTGATCAGGCCGATGACGTTGCTCAGGTCGAGTTCTTCGCCCGGCTTGGGGACCGCGCGTGCCGCAGCGTGCTCGAACGCGAAGTTCGGGGCGGCGGCGAAGGTGCCGGCACCGTCGGAGACGGCGGCGAGCTCGCGGATCCAGCGGCTCGGCCGGGCCACGAAGGCACGCGGGCTCATGATGGTGATGTACTTGCCGCCGACCGCGGGCAGGATCACCGTGAGCAGGCCCATGTCGTGGAACAGCGGCAGCCAGGTCACGCCGCGCGACGACTCGTCGAGCTCGATGGAGTCGGCCATCTGGATGACGTTGGTGAGCACCGAGCGGTGAGTGATCTCGACGCCGGCGGGAACGCGGGTCGAGCCGGAGGTGTACTGCAGGTACGCGATGTCGTCGGTGCCGATGGGCGGCCGGTTCCAGGACTCGGCGACCGAGTCGGGGATGGCGTCGACGGCGATCACGCGGGGACGCTGCGCAGCGGGGAGCGGGCGGAAGAACTGCCGCACGCCGGCCGCGGACGAGGTGGCGGTGAGGATCGCGCTGGGGGTGCAGTCGCCGAGAACGGCGTGCAGGCGATCGGTGTGGCCGGGCTCGTCGGGATCGAACAGCGGCACGGCGATGGTGCCGGCGTAGATCGCGGCGAAGAAGGACACGACGTAGTCGAGGCCCTGCGGAGCGAGGATCGCGACGCGGTCGCCGGGAGCGGTGACCTGTTGCAGGCGCGCGGCGATGGCCTTGATGCGCACGCCGAACTGATCCCAGGTCAGCTCGTGCACCTCGCCGTCGCGTTCCCGCGAGTAGTCGATGTACCGGTAGGCGAGGTCGTCACCGTTTGAAGCGAAGTTCCCCTCGAGGTGATCGAGCAGGGTCTGCCCTTCAGGCAGCCTGATCCGCCCGTTCTCATCGATGAACTCTTCGAACCCGACGCTCAATTCCTTCTCCCTGTCGAAGCGATCCCACAACCACTCGACATGGTTGCGCCACTAACTTTTCCTCCGCGCCGGCGGATCGTCGTACCGATACCGCCCCCCACGGCTTCCGGCGGTCCGTTCCTCGAACGTGTCCATCGACCCCAGATCACGAATATGTTACAGATCGGCATCACGCGCACCCACGCAAAGTGCGGTCGCCGGGAAGAACGCTTCCCCTCGCACACGGGAAACACAAAGATACGACATGGTCGTCTTCACACACACATTCCGCGCCCGTCGAACGAGACGAGCACACGATCCGATTGTGTGCGAGGGTTTTTCGACGCCGACACCGACCGACGGTGCAACCCGCCGCCCTCTGCTGCCCAGGATCGGCGCCCCGGTACGTACGCCCGACCGAGGCGAGAGCTCGTGACAAGGATCATTCCCGGTCGCGGGCCGTCGCTACGCCCCCGGAGGGGGCCGGCCGTTCGCCGTGCCGTCACTGGCACCATGAACCTCTTCTCCTGTGGCAGTCGTCGTGCGCCACGATCCCGGACGGCCGGGCCGCAGCCGAGGGATGAGTCTAAAGGCAGCCCGTCTTTCGAGTGTACCGGGTGGTGAGATCGGACACTACCGGCGAGTAATATGTGGGAGGGTTCACTTGGGCCCGAACCTCCCCCTCGTGCAGCGACGGCCGCACCTCATTCTTCTGCGGGTTCCGGTGCGGCATCGATCTTCTCCGCCGCCCAGTTCGCGATCCACTGCGTCGCGGTCGTGCCGTTCTCGTCCACGACGTAGGTGTTGTACATCGCGTGGATCGGGTTGTTGACGTACTCGAGCAGGCGCGGAGCGGCCGACATCCAGTTGGCGGGATTCAGCGCGTTCGGTGGTGCGTCACAGATACTGTCCGTGGGCGCGCAGATTTGGATCGTGCGGTCGTCGAGCTCCCCGAAGCCACCGGGACGCGCGCCGGTCATCGTGATCCCCGGCAGCCGCAGGCCGTCGAGCGACAATTCGGCGCCCACTCCGGCGACGGGCGCACCGATGTCGGTGCCCGAGACCCCGTCGCGGCGACCGTCGGCAACGAGTGCGACACCGAGCACCCGGTCGGCGGGGACCGGGCCGTTGCCGGCACCGATCTGCGCGGCGACGTCGCCCACGATCACGGCGCCCTGCGAGAAACCGGTGAGCACGTAGGTGGTCAGCGGGCACTCGGCCGAGCGTCGCGCGAGGATGTCGGTGGTGGCCGCGAATCCCTCACTGCGGCTGTTGTTGTAGGACTGCTGGCCGTCCGGCGGGATCGCAATGGGGTTCGAGAACTGCGCGACGTACGGCACCGTGTAGACATCGGCGCGTTGGGCATCGAAACGCTCCTGCAGCGGCCTCGTCACGTTGAGCATGAGCGAGTACGGGTTCGCGGCCGGAGCGTACGGATCGTCGCCCACCGCGGACTCCCAGGTGCCCGGCACCGCGACGACCTGCACGTCGGGGCACGAGGCCGGCTGCGACTGCGGCTCCTCCGGCCCGGGCGGGGTAGGAATCGGCGACGGGATGTCCAGCCGCCCCGCGAGCATGTACCAGAGCACCAGCACGATCGCCAGGACGAGCAGCGCCCCCACGACCACGATCCTGCGTCCGCGACGCTGCTTCGTCCTGACCATTCGTGCTGTCCCCGCGTTCCCTAGTTGCAGTACGTCTCGCCGGCGACGGCGATGTACGTGTCGGCCGTCGAGGAGGCCTGATCCTCCGACAACTCGACACCACCGGCTGCAGCATCACTACCCACGAGCGCGGTCACGAACACCTTGATCTCCTCCGGCGACCCGCCCTGCGCCTGGGCGCTGCAGATGTAGTCGGCGATGTTCACCGCGCCGGTCTCGTCGCTGGGCTCGACGCCCTCGGCGCGGAGACCGTCGAGGAAGGCCTGTGCGCCGGGCGTGGGAGCGGGTGCCGCGCCCGTGTCCTCTCCGGCATCGTCGTCTCCGGCAGCGGGCGAGGACGGAGCCGGGGACGCCTCGCTCGTCTCGGTCTCGCCCGTGGTCTCGGCCCCGGCCGCGCCGGGGGATGTCTCGGCCGCGGAGGTCGATGTCGACGCCGAGGTTTCCGTGGCGGCAGACGTCGTCGGCGTGTTCGTCGCGGTGGAGTCGTCGCTTCCGCACGCGGAGAGAACGGCCGTGGCGGTCAGTGCCGCAGCGAGGGCGCCGAGGACTCGGGTCGAGCGTGAGCGGGTCCGTGCAGGCATGTGGTGGGGTCCTCACATCCGGGATGTCGGTCGAACTTGGTCAGATGCGCCCCAGGCTACAGAGCGGCCCGTGCGGCCGGTAGGAGCGTCCCTCCTCCCCCGGTTACACGGGCCGACCCTGCTGTCGTTCGGTTACGGCTGCAGCTTCACTTCGTCGCCGTCGAGGGTGATGAAGCCGTTCTGAAAGTTCTGCTGGACACCCTTGCCGTCCACGGCCGGGAACTCGTCGCTGATCGGCAGGCCCAGACGTCCTTCGGGACCCTTCTCGGCGAGCCACGCCTCGAGGATCTTGCCGCGGACCGGCCAGGCACCGGTGAGCGGGCTCCAGTAGATGTTGCCGTGCTGGAACTCGTTGAAGCGACCGTCACGCCCTGCGGGCTGCTCGCTGGCCGTCGGGTAGCCCAGGACTCCCGTCTCGTAGCCGAGCTGGGAGTACTTGTCGAGAATCATGCCCTGCACGCCGTGGGCGCCGGTGTCCTCGCTCCAGTACATGGCGCCGATCTCGAAGCCCTGGACCGCGCCGCGGCCGTCGGGGGTCGCCGCCTCGTCGAGGATCGGGTAGCCGAGCGGTCCGCCCTCCCAGCCCTGGTTCTTCCATTCCTCGAAGATCTTTCCGCGGACCGCGTGGGCGCCGTGCTCGGGCGTCCAGTAGATCGCGCCGTTCCGGAAATGGTTGAACCGTCCGCGTCCGTCGGGTGCGACGCGTTCCTCGGTGGTCGGATAGCCGAGCTGCCCGGCCGGACCGCCGACACCCTGGTAGGCGCCGCCGATCGCACCCGCGACCGGCACCGTCGTGCCGTCGGACGAGAAGACGCGGCCGAAGCGGAAGTCCTGCACCTTGCCACCGGCGACGTCGTATTCACCGGTGAGGCAGTCGCCGAGCCAACCGTTCACGTTCGCCACATCGCCGAAGGCGCCGGTGGGGTTGCACTCGGGCTTGTCGACCTCGACCCCGAGGGTGTTGGCGAGCTGCGGCCACAGCTGGTGCAGTTCGAACTCCCAGTACTTCCACGTGTGGGTGCCCGACGGCCGGTACACGATCTGGGCGGGGATGCCCTGCTTCTCGAGCTTCGTCGCGAACGCCTGCGAGGTGAGGCGCGAGAGGATCTCGAGGCCCATGCCGGCGTAGTTGGTGCTGACCCCGGGGATGCCCGACGGATCGTCGTGGGGGCCGGTGGTGCCGCTGCCGCTCGAGACGTACAGGCTCACGCCCTCGAGCTTGTCGGCGAGCAGGTAGGGATCGTGCGACTCCCAGCCCTCGGAGCCGGGCGCACCCCACATCGCCTCGGAGTCGAAACCACCGGCGTCCTGCATCGCGTAGTGGATGGCCTCGGGCATGCCGAGGGTGGTGGTGGTGAGGATGCCGGACAACGACGCCGCGAACTGCGCGAAGCCCGGGTTGCGGGCGGGTAGGAACATCGCGGCGGTACCGCCCATCGACAGGCCGACGACGCCACGCTTGTCAGTGGTACGCCAGTCGCGTTCGAGCAGCGGAGGGAGTTCCTTCGTCAGGAAGGTCTCCCACTTGTAGTTCTGTCCGTTGTTCTGATCGATCCAGTCGGAGTAGAAGCTCGACTGGCCGCCCACCGGCAGCACGACGTTGACGTTCTTGTCGGCGAAGAAGGCCTCCGCATCGGTCTCGAGCGTCCACCCGTTCTCGTCGTCGCGCGCGCGCATGCCGTCGAGCATGAACACCGACGGGAACTTCGCGTCGGGCTTGCTGTTCCAGTCGCGCGCGAGCAGCAGCTGCACCTGGATCGGCGTCCCCATCGACGGCGAGTCGATCCACAGAGCGACGCGGCGATCGGTGAGCCAGTCGACAGAGCGGACGGTCGCACCGGCAGTGCTCGTCGGGCCGGACTGGGCGATGAGCGGATCGGCGGTGGCCACCGAGACAGTGGTCAGACCTGCGGCGACGGGCGCGACGAGGGCTGCGGCGATCAGTGCGAGCGCACGGGATCTTCTGCGCCGCGCACCCGCGACGCGAGCCGCTCTCCTGCTCGGACCCGTCCGTCGCTCACCGTGCTCGAGCTCAGTTCGCATCTGCATCGCTCACTTTCTGCGTTGCCGGATTTCCTGCCGAAGTGCGGCTTCGGGTGGACCGCGACGGCGGCAGTGGCAGGGCGCCCCGGCTGGGTATGCCGACTCGGGATACCGGAGTCCCGGATGTTGTTTCTACACCGGCGGCACCCGGAATCGCGGGTGCCGCGCTGTGACAGGTGAGAAAATTGTTGCAGAAAGCTACGACGCCGCCCACTCACCGGATCGGTGAGCGGGCGGCGTCGTTGCTAGCAGTGCGTACCGGAGATCAGAACGCGTTCAGCGCCTCGAGGATCTGCGGGCGTGCCTTCCACAGCTGATCCTCCCAGTACTTCCATGCGTGCGTGCCGCGCGCCGGGAAGTCGAAGGTAGCCGGGATGCCGAGCGTCGCCAGCTTGAGCTGGAACGCGCGGGTCTGGGCGAGGGACAGCGCCTCGAGCGCCATGCCGTTGGCGGTGTTGTAGTAGCCGACGAAGCCCTGCGGGTTGTCGTGCTCACCGGGCAGACCGCTGGCGGCCGAGATGTACAGCGACAGACCCTCGAGCTTCGGAGCGAAGACGAACGGGTCGTTGCGCAGCCACGCCGGGCTCCACGGCGGGCCCCACATCGAGTCGACGTTGAAGCGGCCGGCGTCGAGCATCGCCACGCGGATGGCCTCACGCATGCCGGGAGCCGACAGGTTCAGGTAGCCGGACAACGACGACGCGAACTTGAACTGGTCGCGGTGGTAGGCGGCCAGGGTCAGGGCGGCGGAACCGCCCATCGACAGGCCGAGAATGCCGTTGTTGTTGCGCGACACGCCACGGGTGGCGAGATAGTCGGGCAGCTGCTCCGTCAGGAACGTCTCCCACTTGTAGGTGATGTCCTGGCCGTTCAGGTTGGACGGCGCGTACCAGTCGGTGTAGAAGCTCGACTGTCCGCCGACCGGCATGATCAGGCTGACGTTGTCGTTCGCGAACTGCTGCAGGGCGTTCGTCTCGAACGTCCAGGCGTTCGCGTCGTCCCGAGCGCGCAGGCCGTCGAGCATGTAGAGCGCCGCGTCGCCACCGCGCGCGGCCCACTGGATCTGAACCTTGATCGGGCCCATGTCGGACTCGACGAAGACCTCTTCGAAGCCCCCTGCAGGCGCGCGGTGCGAGACCGGCGCTCCCTGCGCCGGCGCGGCGACGGCGGCGGTGGTTCCGACGAGGCCGGCAGCCACGGGGAGGACCAGAGCTGCGGCGGCGGTGCCGAGCAGTCGCCGTCGAAGGCCCTGCCTCAACCTCGGGACAAAACGCATGAACAATGCTCTCTTTCTCGTCTGCGGCGTCCGCGTTCGCGTCCCCCGGATTCCGGCGATGACGACCGCGGAAGGCCGCCCCAAGTCACACTGCGGTCAAAACTGTAAAGGACCGCGTGATCTCTGACAAACCCTGGTTTCAACAGCTCTTGGGCACCTCTTGACCTATAGGTCAAGCACGCGCTGCCGGAATGTTACCTATCCGTGATGCGTCGTGATCCTATCGAGACAGTCGAAGGGGGCCAAGTTGATCTCGGTGTCCGGCCGTCACCCCCGCGGCGGTGGCATCGGCAGGTCACAGCGCTGGATCTCGTACTTCGGCACCCGTTCGATCCGGTACGAGGCGTAGTCGAACGCGTTGCGCAGGTTCCTCTTGAACAGTGCCCACGTGAGTTCGGCGCTCGAGGAATCGATCATCTCCCGGGTCTCGGGACAGGTCAGCGCGGTCTTCGCCATCGCGACCCAGTCCTCGTCGAGATAGCCCGGCATCCACGGATGGACGTCGACCATGCCCGAATCGGCGACCACCCAGTCGGGGAACAGGATCTTGTCATGGCCGATCCGGCCGTCCTCGAGACGCTCGGTGTGCGCGGCGAGCGGGTAGGCCAGGCCCATCTGGTCGACGACCCGCACGTCCAGACCGGTGTTCATGCTGGTCATGCCCAGGTTCAGGAAGAACACCGTGTGCCCGGCACCGCCCGGTGGGATGGGCTCGGGTGGCGGCACGACGTCCCACGCGTCGAAGGAGGGGGTCGGCAGCAGCAGCCCGCCGTTCGGGGTGTTCGCGATGGCCTCGACCATGGCCCGCATACGTGGGTAGTCGAGATAGTCCTCGGCCAGGATGGGATGCAGATGCCCGGTGTTGAGGGCGTAGAAGGCGCGCTCGTCGACGATGCCGGATCGGCCCACCACGGCGCCCTCGGTCATGCCGGTCGTGTTGGCCGCGGCGGCCGTCCACACGACGGTGCCCAGCCACAGCACGGCCAACGCACCCGCGACCTGCGTCGGCCGGTTGTTGCCGAGCTCCGCCCGGTCCGGGATCCGCAGCGGGACGACGGCGACGGGCAGGAGCAGGCAGAACAGCGGCGGCAGGAGGACGCGGCCGTGCATGAAGTCGCCGCCCACACGCAGCGAGTACAGCGCGAGCAGCACACCGGAGCCGAGGAACAGCACGACGACGGCGGTCGGCGTGCGCAACAGCTTCTGCGCCCAGGTCAGCATGGCCCGCACGTCGCGCGGATCGGGACGCGCCGCCGCTGCGGTGAGGCCCACCACCTCACGGCTGGTCGCGAGGACGAGCGCGGCGAGGACCGCGAGGACCAGCAGCGGCAGCCACAGCAGGTACGGCGAGACGAGGTTGCCGAGATATTCGAGGCCCTGCGACCACTTGGCACCACCGGCGTCCTTGGCGACCGCGGTGTTGGGATAGGGCAGTCCGTAATAGCCCATGCGCCAGATCTGGTAACCGATCGGGATCATCCCGGCGACCGCGACCATCGCGACCCGGATGCGCAGGTCGAGGCCGGGCGCGAGGAACAGCATCGCGAGTGCGAGCACCGCGACCAGCGCGAGTTCGGGTCGCACGAGCGGGCCGAGTCCGGCGACGAACGCCGTGGCGAGGATCTGCCCGGTACCCGGGAGCGATCCGTCCCCTCCCGGCGTGGGGGTCGCCCACCGGGCCATGAGCAGCCACAGCAGGCCGAGCCAGCAGATCACCAGGCAGGACTCGAGGCCCGAGGTGGCGAAGTCGCGGGCCGGGGGCACCGCGATGTAGACGAGGACACCGGCGGGCAGGAGCAGCACGGTGCCCGTGGTCGCGCGCAGTCGCCACCGGTACAGGCGTGCGGCGCCGAGCATGGCGAGGACGATCGCGCCCGTCGACAACACGAGCGCGATCGTGAGCACCACGTATTCGAGGCGGAGGCCGGTGAGCCATCCGCCCGCGTAGACGATGTACGTCCACGCGGTGGAGGTGTTGGCCTCCACGCGCTCCCCCGCGTTGAACACCGGCCCGTTGCCGGCGAGGAGGTTGCGCACGGTTCGCAGGACGATGAGACCGTCGTCGGCGATCCAGCGCCGCTCCCACGCTCCCCAGAACATCAGGAACGCGGAGACGACCACACCCGCGGCGAACACACCGCCGGTGAGGCGGTCACGCCGAACGGGCCCGACCGTACTGGACGGTCCGGCCTCGGTGTCGTGGACGCCGCGCACGACGTCAGAAGAGGTAGACAGCACCGCCGACCACCAGGATCCACACCACTGCGAGCAACTGCAGCACCCGGTCCTTCAGGGCGATCTCCTCGGGTTCGCCGGCTTCACCGCCGTCGACGTCGACCGCGTAGCGCAGGATGGCGACGACGAACGGGACCATCGAGATGGCGTACCAGTTGGAACCGGCCACGTTGTCCTGTTCGAACGCCCACAGGCCGTAGCAGAGCACGACCGCCGTCGCCGCGACGGTCCACACGAACCGCAGGTAGGTCTCGGTGTAGTACTCGAGCGACTTGCGGATCTTCGCGCCGGTGCGGGTCGCGAGGCGCAACTCGGCGTACCGTTTGCCGGCCGCCATGAACAGCGACCCGAACGCCATGATCAGCAGGAACCACTGCGACAGCGGGATCTCGGCGGCCACGCCACCGGCGATGGCACGGATCAAGAAGCCCGACGAGACGATGCAGATGTCGAGCACGGCCTGGTGCTTGAGCCCGAAGCAGTACGCGAGCTGGATGCCGATGTACACCGCCATGACGACGGCGAGCTGCCAGTTCGCGATGAACGACAGCGCGATCGAGCCGACGAGCAGCACCGTCGCGAGGATGTACGCGAGTCGCACCGGGAGCACGCCCGCCGCGATGGGCCGGAACCGCTTGGTGGGGTGTGCACGGTCGGCTTCGACGTCCATCGCGTCGTTGACGAGGTAGATGCCCGAGGCGGCCATACAGAAGACGACGAAGGCGAGCGCGACGGGCAGCAGCACGTCCACCTGGGTGACCGAGCCGGCCGCCATCGGGGCCGCGAGCACCAGGACGTTCTTCACCCACTGTCGGGGACGGACCGCCTTGACGATCCCGGCGCCCAGGCTCTTGGGCGCCTCCTTGACGGGCGCCGGTTCCTCGCTCATCGATCTCCCCACTTCGTCTCTGCCCGCGCCACGACGGCCGCGGACGCCGCACCGAGTGCCGCACCCGCCAGTACATCCGTCGGATAGTGCACGCCCAGCACCAGGCGGGACAGCATCATGGGCGGCACGAGCACCGCGGGAAAGGGTAGCCCGGTGGTGCGGGCGAGTAGCACGGCCGCCGCAGTCGTGGACGTCACATGCGACGACGGGAAGCTCAGCCGGCTCGGCGTGGACACGTTGACCTGCACCGTCGGGTCCACCGGCCGCGGACGGCGCACGACCCGCTTGATGACGACGGACGCCGCGTGGGCACCGAACGCGCCGACCGCCACGCTCGCCCACTTGCGGCGACGGGGACGGTCGACGAGGGCGCCGGCGGCGCCGATCGCGATCCAGCCGAGAGCGTGCTCACCGAAGTGCGACATGCCGCGGGCGATCGTCGTCGCTGCGGGTACGGCACCGGCGGTGGCCTGGACGGTCTGCAGCACCCGCACCTCGGTGCCGGTGCTCTTCCAGTGACGTGCAGCCGCAGTGCCGGGGTCAGTTGCCGATTCCGAAGACACGCTCCCACTCCTCCTTGCTGGTCAGGGCGGGAACCGCGTCCCGGTACCGCTTCTTCATCTCGGGGAACCGGCGCGCGAGTTCGCGTCGCAGCCTGAGCGCCTCGGTGAGCAGGGCCTGGGCCTGAGCACGGTCGCGCTTACGGTAGACGACACCCCGACCGTCCGCCGTGGTGACCGTCACGCCGTCGACCTGCGAGAGCAGGAACCACCGCGCGTCGATGGTGGGCACGTTCAGCTGCGGCCGCTCGTGGTGCTCGCGGTTCTCGGGGCGCACGTTGTGCAGCACACCCTTCGCGAGACGCCTGACCTTCGCGACCGCACCCTCGGGCAGTCCGACGGCCCCGACCTCGGCGCCGGATGCCATCGGCAGTTCGGTCGACGACGGCAGCACCACGGCGTCGGGGAAGTTCTTCCGGAGCGCGTGCACCTCGCCGAGGGCACGCGGCAGCAGGTCGAACAGGTTCTCCGGACCGGCGAGGAAGTCCTCGATGGCCTTGTTCTGGATCGCGACCGTCGAGTACTCGAGACACACGAGGTGCTTGATCGTGGCCTTGATCGTGTCGAGCACCATCGGCTTGGCGTCGCCGTGCTGGTGCAGCGCGGCCACGACGAGCCGGTTGCGCAGATGGAAGTACGCCTGCCAGTCGATGGCGTCGTCCTTGTCGCTCCACGCCATGTGCCAGATCGCGGCGCCGGGCATCGTCACCGTGGGGTAGCCGGCGTCCCGTGCCCGCAGGCCGTACTCGGCGTCGTCCCATTTGATGAACAGCGGCAGGGGCTGGCCGATCTCCTCCGCGACGACACGCGGGATCATGCACATCCACCAGCCGTTGAAGTCGACGTCGATGCGTCGGTGCAGGAGCTTCGAGTTCTCCCGGTCGCGCAGCGGCTTGGTGGAGAAGTCGTGGTCGTACTCGACGTTCGGCGCGGCACCCCACATGAAGTTCGAGCGGTGGATGACCTCGCCCATGGTGTGCAGGTGGCTGCGTTCCTGCAGGTTGAGCATCTGCCCGCCGACGAGCATGGGCTTCTTCGCGAATCGCGACAGGGCGAGCGCGCGCAGGATCGAGTCGGGTTCGATCTCGATGTCGTCGTCCATGAACAGGATGTACGGGCTGGAAGTGGTCTTCAGCGCCTCGTACATGATGCGGCTGTAGCCGCCGGAGCCACCGAGGTTGCCCTGGTCGTGGATGACGAGACGGTCGCCGAAGGGTTCGGCGGCCTCCGCGAAGTCGGCCTCGTCGCGAACCTTGCGGGTGCCCTGGTCGGGGATGATGACGGCGTCGACGACGTCCATCACCAGCGGGTCGGACGCGAGCGCACGCAGCGCCTTCACGCAGTCGGCAGGGCGGTTGAAGGTCGGGATGCCCACTGCGACCGAGGCGTGTCCGGGCGCCTCGACAGGTGCGTACCAGCCGGCGGCGTGCAGCGTGACCTCGCTGTCGGTGGTGACGTCGAACCACAGCCAGCCGCCGTCCTCGAACGGCCCCAGGTCGGCTTCGATCTCGACGACCGTGTCGGACCCGCGGAACTCGCGGCCGGTGACGTGGATGCGGCTCGAGTCGGCCTTGCTGCGGTACAGGTCGACGCGGCCGTGGCCGGTGAGTTCGAGTCGCAGCACCACCGAGCCGAGCGTGCTCCAGCGACGCCAGTAGCTCGCCGGGAAGGCGTTGAAGTAGGTGCACAGCGACACCTCGGACTCGGCGCCGATCGCCAGCGTCGTCCGGCTCGTCGCGTGGGCGCGACGCGCGTTGGTGGGCGACTCCTCGAGGTAGAGCGTGCGCACGTCGAGGGGCTCGCCCGGGCGCGGCAGGATGATGCGCTGCAGCAGCGACCGGCCGAGCAGTTCGTCCTCCGTGGCGGGGGTACTCGCCGCCTCGTGCTTCGCGACGGCCGCGTGCTTCGCGGCGCTCACGAGGCGTCCCCGGCGATGGGCGCTCCCGAGTCGAAATGCGGGGCGAGGACGTTGTCGAACATCGACAGCGCGCTCGCGATCGCCATGTGCATGTCGAGGTACTGGTAGGTGCCGAGCCGGCCACCGAAGAGCACCTTGTTGTCCGCGGCTTCCTTCTTCGCGAGGGAGCGATAGGCGTTGAGTTTCTCGCGGTCCTCGGGGGTGTTGATCGGGTAGTACGGCTCGTCGTCGTTCTCGGCGAAACGCGAGTACTCACGCATGATGACCGTCTTGTCGGTCGGGTAGGTGTCGCGCTCGGGGTGGAAGTGCCGGAACTCGTGGATGCGGGTGTAGGGCACGTCGGCGTCGTTGTAGTTCATGACCGGGGTGCCCTGGAAGTCGCCGGTGGGCAGCACCTCGGTCTCGAAGTCGAGGGTGCGCCATCCGAGCCGGCCCTCGGAGTAGTCGAAGTAGCGGTCGAGCGGGCCGGTGTAGACGACGGGGGCTTCCGGGCTCGCGGCACGGACTTCATCGCGCACCTCGAACCAGTCGGTGTCGAGCCGGACCTCGATCCGCTCGTTCTCCGCCATGTTCTCCAGCCACGCCGTGTACCCGTCGACCGGCAGGCCCTCGTAGGTGTCGTTGAAGTAGCGGTTGTCGAAGGTGTAGCGGACGGGCAGCCGGGCGATGTTGCCGGCGGGCAGTTCCTTCGGGTCGGTCTGCCACTGCTTGGCCGTGTAGTCGCGGACGAACGCCTCGTACAGGGGGCGGCCGATCAGGGAGATCGCCTTCTCCTCGAGGTTCTTCGCCTCGGCGGTGTCGATCTCGGCGGCCTGCTCCTTGATGAGGGCGCGTGCCTCGTCGGGGCTGAAGTACCGGCCGAAGAACTGCGACACCAGTCCGAGACCCATCGGGAACTGGTAGGCCTGGCCCTTGTGCATCGCGAACACGCGATGCTGGTAGCCGGTGAAATCGGTGAACTGGTTCACGTAGTCCCACACCCTCTTGTTGGAGGTGTGGAACAGGTGGGCACCGTACTTGTGGATCTCGATTCCGGTTTCCGGTTCGGGCTCGGAGTATGCGTTGCCACCGAGGTGGTGGCGACGCTCGATCACGAGCACTCGCTTGCCGAGCTGCGTGGCCGCGCGCTCGGCGATCGTCAGTCCGAAGAATCCGGAGCCGACGACGATCAGGTCGTACTCACCGGTGGAGGGCTGGGGCGCTGATGCAGCAGTCACGGGAGACCAGGGTATGCGACTCCGTCGCGGAGGTGCCCTCTCGGTCCGGGCGGACCGAGAGGGCCGTCACACTCACACGTAGTAGGTGAGCGCGTCACGGACGAATTCGGCGCCCTCCCGTCCTCCGTAGTTCGCCGCGAAACGCTCGTCCTCGACGTACATGTCGGCGAGACCGAGCACGTACTCCCGCGGACTGCCCGCCGCAGTGCCGCCTCCCGGGGTGCCCGGAATCGACGACAGCCAGGCGACGTGCCGCCGCGCGAGGTCCTGCGCTTCGGGGCCCGCCGGATCGAGACCGGCCCGGGCCGCCGCGATCCAGTCATGGTTCAGCTGCTCGACCTGCTTCATCCAGTCGTGCCTGGCGGCGTCGTCCATGCCCCGCCACCAACGATCGCCCGAGTCGTAGGCGTCCTTGCCCCACCGTTCGATGACCTCGTCCCGGTACTGCGTGTGGTCGAACCCGTCGAACACTTCGTCTGCCACGAGTTCCTCCCCTCTCTCCGTCTTCGCCAAGGTGGTGCGCACCGCCGCGATACGGCGGTCCAACTGCCGGCGCTCGTGTTCGAGCAGGTCGAGGTGGGTGCGCAGTGCGCTCGCGGTGTCGTCGTGACCGGCGAGCACGTCGCGGATGGCGGGCAGGGCCAGTCCCAGATCGCGGAGCAGCAGGATGCGCTGGAGACGCACGAGTGCGTCCTCGTCGTAGAACCGCATGCCGTTGCTGCCGGTGCGGCTCGGATGCAGCACCCCCACGTCGCCGTAGTGCCGCAGTGTGCGGCTGGTGACACCGGCGGCGCGTGCCAGTTGCTGGATCGACCATTCCCGCACGTGCCCACCTCCTTCTTTCCGGCTACGCCCAGCGTGCATCTTGACGTTGCGTCAATGTCAACCATCGTCGTCGCGGTGCCGGAACGCCACCGGCCGGCCGCCCTGTTCGGGGCGACCGGCCGGTCGAGATGTGCCGTCGGGTTACTCGGCGCTACCCGTGCTCGGGAACCAGTCCTTCAGGAAGCTCGCGTCGATGACCTGAGCACCGAGGTCCGGTGTCCACACGATCGCGCCGCCGGTGAAGATCCGGAACTTGCCGATCTCGTCGGGCAGCATCAGCTCGGGGCCGATGGGCGAGCCGAGCACGCTGTCGACGCCGCCGAGGTCCAGATAGGCCTGCTCGATGGGCGAGGTGCCGGTGCCGCTGCCGAAGGGATCGGTGCCGGTTTCGGGGCCGGGTTCGGGTGCCGGAGTGATCTCCGGGGCGTCCTCGTCGATGCCTTCCTTGACGGTGAACCAGTCGGAACGCAGTCCCAGCTTGGTCCGTGCCTCGGCGCCCGTCGTTTCGATGGTGCGGTCGGAGCCGACCACGCGGACCCGGGTCACGCGACCGCCTTCGGGTCCGAGATTGTTGCGGGAGAGCACCTCGAATGCCTGGAGGTCGCCGACGCCGAACTTGCTGCCGATCTCGGCCGCGGTGAAGGTCTTGGCCCATTCGCGGTTCGGGGCGACCTTGTCACCCTCGTCCTCGACGGGCGGGAAGGTGCCGCCGGCCGAGTAGCCGCCGGTGGAGGCGGAGAACTCGCTGCGCACGACCTCGCCGTCCTTCATCAGGACGGTTCCGCGGGTGGTGCGCACACCGTCGTCCGTGCGCGGATCCTCGACGCCCGACCCGCCGTAGACCTGACAGTCCGTGGTGTCGCAGGTCTGCCACTTCTCGTGACGCTTCTCGGCGAGGGCGTAGGACCGCGCGGCGATGGCCTGCGCCCGCAGCGCCTCGGCACCACCGGTGTCGGCCCAGGCGGGCAGCGCCTCGGCGGGGACCACGCTGCGCAGGTAGTCCTCGACGTGGAGGCGGTTGACGGTGCGCGGGGCGGTGCCGTCGAGCACCACACCGAGGGCACCGCGGTAGGTCTTGTCGTCCGAGCACATCGTGAGGTGTTCGTTCGCGGGACGGTCCTCGGCGAGGTCGATCGGGTCCACCCACGGCAGGTCGGTGGCTGCCTGCCACAGCACGTCGCCGCTGCAGCCCTCGGTGACGACGACGTTCGCGCCGCCGTCCGGGGTGGGTGTCAGGTGCGCGGCCTCGCCGGGCGCGAGTTGCTTACCGGCGACGATCATGCCGGTGTCGGAGTAGACGTCGAGGGTGTGGTCGTCGCGCGCCATGAGACGGACCGCGATCATCGCGTCGTCGACCGTGCCGAGTTCGGTGCCGCCGTAGTAGTGGCCGATGATCCGCTCGGCGGTCCACCCGTCCTGGGCGTAGCCGTAGGCACCCCACTGCCCCATGCCACGACCGTGGCCGTGACCGAAGCCACTGAACGTGAAGGGCGTGTCGGCCGAAACCGCTTGCACGACACCTGGTGCCGCCTGGTTGCTCTGGACGAGCGCGCCCACGCCGGCTCCGACGAGCAGCGCGGGAGCGACCCCGATCGCGGCGGCACGGGCGACGGAGGGACGCCATCCGTTGCGCAGCGGCCTGCCGAGGATGATGCGCCGCCTCCGGATCTTGCCTCTGCGCCCGATGGACTGTCGTGACATGACGTTGCTCCCTCGTTGTCGCTGTAGGCGCGAACTCGTGATCCGCGATATCGGACAATTTCGACCGATCCTCAAGCTCAGGTTGAGGCTTAAGGTTTGCTGCGTCTAGTGTGACAAGAGTGACGGAGCTAGGCAACAAATGTCACAGAAGCAACACAAGAATCACGAGTTACAGAACTTTCGTGTCCGAACCGGGCCACGGAAGCGACACGTAAGGGACGATCCGAAGTCGGAACCGTCCGCTGGAGCACCAACGACAGGGAGTAGCAAACAGTGCCGCATCGCCGCCCCAAGCCGTCGATCGTCCTGGGTGCCGTCGCCGCCCTGGCCGTCGCGACGCCCTTCGCCGTCACCGGGCTGACCAGCACCGCTCCCGAGATCCGGAATGCCAACGACACCGTCGAGGCAGTGGCACCCGATATCGCGGAAGTCGTGCTCGCCTCGGTGCCCGACCTGATCATCCCGCTCGAGGAGCTCACCGGTCTCAACCTGCCGGACCTCAGCCTGAAGGAGATCGTCGACGGGCTCCCGCAGATCACGACTGCTCCCGACCCGAACGGCGGACTCGTCCAGCGCGTCGGTGCGACCGTCAAGGAACTCACCCGCGACACCCCGTTCAGCCTCGTCGCGCTCGCCGCCGAGGACGTCGCCGCCACCGACGCGCTCATCCGCGCGCAGCAGGACGACGGCAGCTGGGGTCCCTGGACCGCGACCGAGCCGATCGAGACGCGCGCCGACGACGCCACCAGCGAGGGACGCACGGGCACGGAGCCGATCTACGTCGGTGCCACCCGTGCGGTGCAGGTACTGCTGACGCCGCGTCCCGGCCCCGAACCGAATCTCGCCGGCGCGGAGGCCCCGCCGGCACCCGAAGCCCCCGCTCCCACTCCCGAGGCACCCGCCCCGGAGGCACCGGCGCCCGAAGCTCCTGCTCCTGCAGCCCCGGCGGAGGCCCCGGTCCCCGCCGACGAGGCACCCGCGCCGGTCGCTGCACCCGCAGCCGATGCACCCGACCTCGGATACGTGCCCGCGTCCTCGTCCAAGCCGCTGCGCGAGAACCCGCTGCAGGCGGCCGCCGAAGCGGTCAGTGCCGTGCTCATCTCGCCCGGCAGCAGCGAAGCGGACGCGCGACTCGAGGACATCGCGAGCCCGCTCGGTAACTCCGGCCTGAAGGTGATCACCCGCCAGCAGTGGGGCGCCGACGAGTCGATGCGCTGCCAGACCCCGACCTACGACGACTCCCTCGGTGGCGCGACCGTGCACCACACCGCGGGCAGCAACAACTACTCGAAGGCCGAATCGGCCGAGATCGTGCGCGCGATCTACGCGTACCACGCACGCACGCTCGGCTGGTGCGACATCGGATACAACACCCTCGTCGACAAGTACGGCCAGATCTTCGAGGGCCGCGCCGGTGGTCTCGACCGCAACGTCCAGGGCGCACACGCGGGTGGATTCAACGAGAACACCCACGGCATCGCGATGATGGGCGACTTCTCGACCCAGGCCCCGCCGCAGGCCGCGGTGGAGTCGGTCGGCAAGTTCCTCGGCTGGCGTCTGGCCCGCGCGGGACTGAACCCCAAGGGCCGCACCACGATGTACTCCGAGGGCACATCGTTCACCCCCTACCCGCAGGGTGCGGCGGTGGATCTGCCGATCATCTTCGCGCACCGCGACGTGGGCAACACCAGCTGCCCGGGTGATGCCGGCTACTCGCAGATGGGCAAGATCCGCGATATCGCCGTCGCTGCGGCAAAGGGCGGTGGCGGTGGCACTGCCCCGCAGCCCTCGAACCCGTCGCCGTCGAACCCGCAACCCTCGAACCCGCAACCCTCGAACCCGTCGCCGTCCAATCCGTCGCCGAACGTGCCGGACATCAACGTCGGAGCGCTCGCCTCGGGCTCGGCCGGCACCGCCGAAGGTGTCGTCGACGAGCTGATCCGCCTCAGCGGTCACCCGCTGGTCCAGAAGTGGCTCGCCGAGGGCGGCGAACTCGGACGGCTCGGACAGGCGGTGACCTCGATCCTTCCCGCGGTCAAGAGCGGTTTCGAACGAGTGAATTTCGTCAACGGGGCCATCTACACGTCACCGAACGGCGGCACGTGGACGGTACTCGGCGAGATCTACAAGGCGTGGGAGAAGAACGGACTCGACGCTGGTGAGCTGGGGTTGCCCACCAGCGACGAGTACCGGGTGCCGGACGGTTGGCGTTCGGACTTCGAGTTCGGCTCGCTGATCTTCAACGAGGTCACGGGTGTCGTCACCAAGGTGCTGCGCGCCTACGACGACGCCTACGACCAGGCGATGCAGGATCAGCCGGCCGACGTCGCAGGACCCGCACCCGAGGGTGCTCCTGCGCCCGGACCCGAACCGGCACCTGCGCCGGAACCGGCACCCGAACCGGCGCCCGCGGGCTGACCCGCAGCGCACCGGTAGGAACGAGTCACCGCCACCACCGTTCGAGAACGCGGGCCACCCCGTCCTCGACGTTGGTGGCGGTGACTTCGTCTGCGACCGACTTCGCGTCCGGATGCGCGTTCTCCATCGCCACACCGTGACGCGCTACCGACAGCATCGGAATGTCGTTGGGCATGTCGCCGAAGGCCACGAGATTCTCGTGGGAGACACCCAGTAGCCGCGCCATCTCCTGGAGACCGGAAGCCTTCGTGACCCCCGCCGCGGAGATCTCGATGAGCCCGTGGGTCGTCGAATAGGTCACGTCGACCAGCCCGTGCAGTTTCGGCACGAGAGCCTCCGCCATCTCCCGGCTGGTCGCGCCGGGGAGCCGGACGAGCAACTTGATGGCGGGCTCACTGATCACCTCGTGCTCGGCGAGTTCGGTGTTGTCCGGATTCAGCCAGGCATGTTCGTAACCGGGAGCGCTGACGAACTGCGGCGTCGCCGCGTCGTGGGCCCGATCCCCCACCCGCTCCGCGGCCAGACCGCAACCGGGAAGCACCGACGAGGCCACCTCGGCGAGCCACGCCAGTTCGTCGACCTCGAGCACCGCGGCGCTGAGCACACGGTCGGTGGAACTGTCGTAGAGCACGGCACCGTTCGCGCACACCGCCATGGGCGCGTAGCCCAGCTCTTCGACGACCGGCGCGATCCAGCGCGGCGGGCGGCCGGTGGCCAGGACGAACGGAACACCGGAGTCGACCACCGCATGTACCGCGGCGCGGGTCCGATCGGACACCTTCTCGGTGTCGTCGATCAGGGTGCCGTCCACGTCCGTGGCCACCAATCCGGGACGCGACGCGTCCGTGAAAGCAGGACGCACCGCGTCCGTGGAAGCAGGACGCACCGCGTCCGTGATGTGGTCCCGATACGGCTCTCGACTCGACTGTGCGTTCACTCCGTCATTGTGCCGAAGTACCGCGGTCGCCGCCTGCGTCGTCGTTGCCGCTACCGGCAGCACCTTCACGGGCGGCACGTTCGCGGGCCTTCCGGGCGCGACGCTCGGCGGCCGCGGCCTCGTCCAGGGCGGTCGCCTCCTCGAGGGTCGGCGCGGATCCGCCCAGGCGGCGGGGCACCCAGTAGGCACCGTCCTCGTGGATGTAACCGTCCTGGACCCGGTGAAGCATCTTCTCCATGGTCGCGTGGAGCTGCGCGGTCATCTCCGCTGCCGGCTCGAACGGATGGATGGGGGCGCCCACCTCGATGGTGATCGGGGTGTTCGTACGTCCGAGCCGCTTCGGGTGGCCCTTCGTCCACACCCGCTGCGACCCCCAGATGACCATGGGGACCACCGGGACACCGGCTTCGTTCGCCATCCGTGCCGCGCCGGACCGGAACGCCTTGAGTTCGAAGCTGCGGCTGATCGTCTCCTCCGGGAAGACACCCACGAGCTGACCGGCACGCAGCGCCTCCACGGCGAGTCGGTAGGACTCGCCGGCGTCGCCGCGGTCGACGGGGATGTGCTTCATCGCGCGCATCATAGGGCCGGAGATCTTGTGGTCGAAGACTTCCTTCTTCGCCATGAAGCGGATGTACCGCTTGGTGACCCGGGCGGGGATCCCGGCGTAGGTGAAGTCCATGTAGCCGGTGTGGTTGATCGCGATGACCGCACCACCCGTCGCCGGGATGTTCTCCGCCCCGGTGATCGCGAACTTCAGCCCTTGCGCTGCGAAGAGCGTGCGGGCGACACCGATGATGGTCCGATAGAAGGGTTCCACGCCGGTCAGCCTAGCGGGGCCCGGTGGAGGAACGACCGTGATCATCGTCGAAAGGCCACTACTGTGCGCACCCTCGCCCGAAAGCCCGACGTACTCGCATTCGCCGGCCTCGCCGTCGCCGTGGTCCTCACCGTCGCCGGTTGCGAGGGCGACGGGCAGTCCGGCATCCCGACCGAGAGCCCGGAACCGACCGCGGCGGAAACCGTCGAGGAGACCACCCCCGCCGCGACGCCCGCGGTGGTCGTCGGGGACGTCCCCGGTAATCCCGCCGCCACCGCGGCGCTGCAGGCATGGACGAACGACCTCGTCGGCGGCGTCGATGTGGTGGGCAAGTGCTGGACGATCGCCCCGGAACGGGCCCGGCAGATGTACGCCGACGTCGACGCGATCACCGCCGCGGTGCAGCAGCCGGGCAGGGACGGCCAGTACGCGGTGACGTGGTCGGCCGGTGGCATCGACCTGTCCGTCCTGCGCAGCGAGATCTCGTCCGGCTACGCGTGCCCGTACGTGAACCCGACCGGCGCGCCGGGCTACACCGACGAGGACGCCCGCTACGCCGTCGAACGATTCCTCGGACGGGCGATCGGCGCGCCGGTGGATCCGGACGACACCGAGGAGCGGTACCCACTGGTGTGCGAGGCGCGGGGCACGTGGGATCCCTGGGGCACCGGGAACCCCGGAGTGCCGCCGCTGGCCACCGATCCCGACGTCGTCGGCGACCTCGAATCCTTCGACGCCGCGGCCGCTTCCGTCACCCCGGTCTCGGAGGTGTACACGAATGTGACGATTCCGATCGTCGAGGCCGGTACACCCCGTGACCTGGTGGTCCTGCTCACCACGGGCAGCAACGGGTACTGCCTGGGCGCAGTGGACTGACGGGCGGCGCCTACTCTGGTAGGCGTCGGTCAGCACGTCAGGAGGGTACGAAGTGCAGATCACCAGCGTCGGACACGCCGGTTTCCACATCCAGACCGAAGCGGGGTCCATCCTGTGCGATCCCTGGGTCACGCCCGCGTACTTCGCCTCGTGGGTGCCCTTCCCGGACAACACCGGTCTCGACTGGGACGCTCTCGGCAACGTCGACTACCTGTACGTCTCGCATCTGCACAAGGATCACTTCGATCCCGACACGCTGAGCAAGCACGTCAACAAGGACGCGACCGTCCTGCTGCCCGACTATCCGGTACCGGACCTGCGTCGCGAGCTCGAGAAGCTCGGATTCTCGAAATTCTTCGAGACCACCGACTCCGTCAAGCACCGGCTGCGGCACGGCACTATCGAGGTCGCTCCGCAGGCTCCGCTCTCGCCGGGCGATCTCGACATCATGATCATCGCGCTGCGTGCGCCGGCCGACGGACCGATCGGCGACTCGGGCCTGATCGTCTCCGACGGTGAGTCGACCGTGTTCAACATGAACGACGCGCGGCCGATCGACATGGACGTCATGCACGAGGCGTTCGGGAAGATCGACATCCACCTGCTGCAGTACTCGGGCGCCATCTGGTACCCGATGGTCTACGACATCCCGAAGAAGACCAAGGCCAACTTCGGCAAGCAGAAGCGCCAGCGCGGCATGGACCGTTGCCGCAGCTACATCGACCAGGTCGACGCGACGTGGATCGTGCCGTCGGCCGGTCCGCCGGTCTTCCTCGACGACGACCTGCGCGACCTCAACGACGACCACGGCGACGAGGGCAACATCTTCCCCGACCAGCAGGTCTTCCTCGAGCAACTGCGCATCCACGGCCGCGAGGGCGGTCTGCTCATGATCCCGGGTTCGGTGGTGGATCTGAAGGGCAGCGAGCACATGACGCTCACGCACCCGATCCCCGACGAGCAGGTCGAGGCGATCTTCACGAACAAGGCCGCCTACATCGAGGACATGGCGCAGCGCTTCGCTCCGGTGATCGCGGCGCAGAAGGCGGCCTGGGCTCCCGCCGAGGGCGAGCCGCTGCTGCCCGCACTCAAGGCGAAGTTCGAGCCGATCATGGCGCAGTCCGATCTCATCTGCGACGGCATCGGTTACCCGGTGGGTCTGGTGATGGGCGACGAGACCGTGGTGCTCGACTTCCCCAAGCGCGTCGTGCGCGAACCCATCGAGGGAGAAGGCAAGTACCGCTACGGTTTCCGTATCGCTCCCGAGCTCGTGCGCACGGTTCTGCGCGACGACGAGCCCGACTGGGTCAACACGATCTTCCTGTCCACCCGGTTCACGGCCTGGCGCATCGGCGGATACAACGAGTTCCTCTACACCTTCTTCAAGTGCCTGACCGACGAGCGCATCGCGTACGCCGACGGCTGGTTCGCCGAGGCGCACGACGACTCGGCGTCGATCGAGTTGGGCGGCTACGAGATCCAGCGTCGCTGCCCGCACTTGAAGGCCGACCTGTCGAAGTTCGGTGTCGTCGACGGCACCACGCTGACCTGCAACCTGCACGGCTGGCAGTGGGATCTCGAATCGGGCCGCTGCAAGACCTCGAAGGGTCACGAACTGCGCAGCACCAAGCTGTGATCCGCATCCGGTAGTCACCGCTCCCGTTCGGTCCCGGCGGGTCGCGCCGCGGGCAACAGCCTCGGCGCGACCACGCCCAACCCGACCAGCGGGAGCACCGTCACCGCGACCAGCGCCGCCATCGGCAACCACAGCGAGCCGAGCGCGTAGGCGGCGAAGACCGCCACCGACAGCACCTCGCTCGTCAGGCCGACGACGGACGAGACGGTCGCGCGGGCACGACCGGACATCGTGTCCTGCAGGCGCGCCTCGGCGACGATCGCCGTGTTGTGCAGCGCGCCGTAGCCCACACCGATCGCCGTGAATCCGGCGATCCCCCCGGCGAGTGCACCACCGGCGATCAGTGCCGATCCGACGATCACGACGGCACCCATGGTGCGGCCGCTCATCGTCGCAGTCCGTCCGGCGGTCGCGGCACCGACCACCTGTCCGACGGCCGTCAGCGCGACCAGCACCGGCACGAATCCGGTCTCCGCTCCCGATTCGCGTGCGAGGAGAGCGAAGTACTCGTCGAAGGCGAGGCAGGCGAGCAGGGCGGCCGCGAGGACGACCGATCGTCGCACCACCCGGTCGGTGCGGATCTCGGACGTTCCCGCGCGCAGCGACGACATGTAGCGGACGAGGACGGTGTCGCCTCTGCCGGCGATCTCATCGGCCTCCTCCACCTTCGGTGCGGCGGGAAGCGTTCCCACGAGCGCGATGTCGACGACGGTGATCGCGACCGACACCCAGCCCACGAGCGCGTAGCCGCCGAGTTCGAACAGCGGTGCCGCCGTGAGGATCGCGACGAAGACACACGTCATCTCACCCGCGTTGGCGTATCCCATGATCGCCGCGTACCGGTGTTCGCACCCGCGCGCGACGAGTTCGTCGTACACGAGGGCCTCGAAGGTGCCGGATTTCATCGACTCGCTGATGCCCCATAGGACGAAACCGAGCGCGAATCCCCAGTAACCGGGCGACACCAGCCACATCGTGAACGCTGCCGTGAGCAGGGCTCCGCTGCCGAACAGCAGACCGCGACGGGAGACGGTGTCGGCCCACGCACCCGACGGCACCTCGGAGACGAAGGCGACCACCGACCACAGGACGAACAGCGAGGAGATGGAACGGGTGTCGAGACCGTGATCCTCGAACAGCAACGCGTACAGGCCGTAGAGCGGCACGAACTCACGGACGGACGCGTACGCGACCACCCGCGCGGACAGCGAGGTCACCGGATCGGATCAACATCGACGGCGCATGCAACGAGAATGGCACGCCCGGCTCCACATGTCACCCCTCCGGAGGTGGGATACGGTCGGTCATCGTGAGCACGGACGAGCAACAGCAGCGGCAGCGTACCTACACGTGGGAGGACCCGGCACCGACGTCGGCGGCCAACCGCGACATGCACGGACTCGACTTCCTGCGCGGGCTGATGGACGGGACGATCCCGCACCACCCCACCTCCCGCACGCTCGGCTTCACCGTCACCGATGCCGGCGAGGGCTTCGCCGAGGTCACCCTCGAGCCGCAGGAGTTCCACGCCAACGCGGTGGGCAGCATCCACGGCGGCGTGCTCGCTACCCTCTTCGACACCGCGATGGGCTTCTGCGTGTCGAGCACCCTCGAGGCCGGGGTCGGGTACACGACCCTCGACCTGCAGGTCCGCTACGTGCGTCCGGTGCAGACCGGCAAGGGCGTCATCCGTGTGCAGGGCTTCTGCGAGCACACCGGACGTCGCACTGCGACGGCGCGCGGCGAGGCCCGTGACTCCGAGGGCCGCCTGCTCGCGACGGGTTCGACCACCTGCCTGATCCTGCGCTGACAGTTCTCAGGCGCCGGGTTCGAGCACCTCACGTCCCACGAACGGGACGAGAGCCTCGGGCACCTTGACCGAACCGTCGGCCTGCTGGTGGTTCTCGAGCAGCGCGACGAGCCAGCGGGTGGTCGCGAGCGTGCCGTTGAGGGTCGCGGCGGTCTGCGGCTTGCCGTTCTCGTCGCGGTAGCGGATGTTGAGGCGACGCGCCTGGAAGGTCGTGCAGTTCGACGTCGACGTGAGCTCGCGGTAGCGCTCCTGCGTGGGCACCCAGGCCTCGCAGTCGAACTTGCGGGACGCCGACGACCCGAGATCGCCGGCGGCGACGTCGATGACGCGGTACGGCACGTCGATGGCGGCGAGCATGTCGCGCTCCCAGGCCAGCAGACGCTCGTGCTCCGCCGCGGCCTCCTCGGGGCGGCAGTAGACGAACATCTCGACCTTGTCGAACTGGTGCACGCGGATGATGCCGCGGGTGTCCTTGCCGTAGCTGCCCGCCTCGCGACGGAAGCACGACGACCAGCCCGCGTAGCGCTTCGGCCCCTTCGACAGGTCGAGGATCTCGCCCGAGTGGTAGCCCGCGAGCGGCACCTCGGAGGTGCCCACGAGGTAGAGGTCGTCCTCCTCGAGTCGGTACACCTCGTCGGCGTGCCGGCCGAGGAAGCCGGTGCCCTGCATCACCTCGGGGCGCACGAGCACGGGCGGAATCATCATGGTGAACCCGTTCGCGGTGGCCTTCTGGGCGGCCAGCTGCAGCAAACCCAGCTGGAGCAGCGCGCCGTAACCGGTGAGGAAGTAGAACCGGGCACCGGAGACCTTCGCGCCGCGCTCCATGTCGATGAGCCCGAGCGACTCGCCGAGCGCGAGGTGGTCCTTGGGTTCGAAGTCGAAGGTGGGCAGCTCGCCGACGGTCTCGAGCGTGACGAAGTCGTCCTCGCCGCCGGCGGGCACGCCGTCCTGCACGACGTTGGAGATCGCGAGGTGCGCGCGATCGAAGGCCTCCTGCGCGGCGTGCTGCTCGGCCTCGAGTTCCTTGACCTTCGCCGCCAGCTCCTTGGCGCCGTCGAGCAGCGCGGGGCGCTCCTCGGGAGACGCCTTGCCGACCTTCTTGCCCAGGGCCTTCTGCTCGGCGCGTGCGTTGTCGCCGGCGAGGACAGCGGCACGACGGGAGGCGTCGGCCTCGAGCAGCACGTCGACGAGGCCCGGGTCCTCTCCCCGCATACGCTGCGACTCGCGGACGGCGTCGGGATTCTCGCGGAGGAACTTGAGGTCGATCACGGAATCGAAGCCTACCGCTGCCAGAGTTCCAGGTAGTCGTCGCGCCCGAACATCTTCGCTGTGTCCTCCGCGGTGGGGTGCCCGTGACGCGGGTCGGCACCGGCCTCGGCGAGCACCCGCACCACTGCCTCGACGCCCTTGAAGACCGCCCCCGAGAGAGGCGACTGGCCGCGGTCGTTGAGCCGGTTCACGTCGGCTCCCCGCTCGACCAAGACCTGTACGGCCTCGGCATGACCGTGGTAGGACGCCAGCATGAGCAGCGTGTCGCCGGTCTCGTTGGTGAGGTTCACCGGTACTCCGGCGTCGACGTACGCGGTGAGGGTCTCGACGTCTCCCTGGCGGGCGGCGTCGAAGGTCTGCTTGGCGATCTCGAGAGTCTCGGGATCGATCGGGTCGTCGGCCATGAGCCGAAACTACCTGCGTCCACTCGAACAGGCATGATGGAAGTGATGGCCGAAGACAACAAGCCCAAGCCCGACCGGCGCCCGCCCTCGGCGCGGTTGACCCGACGCGCCCTCGTGCTCGTTGCGGCCGGTGCCGTCCTGGCGGCGATCGCGACGTTCGTCGTCGCGGGGTTCCAGGGCGCCGGCAGCGGGGACGACAGCGCCGGCGCCAACATCAGCACGACCGGCGCGGTCGCGGGGGAAGCGTTCGGTACCGCCACCACCGGCGATTGCCTGACCTGGAGTGCTCTCGACGCGAGCGACCTCGCGAAGGTCGACTGCGCCGAGACGCATCTGTTCGAGGTGGTCGCCGACATCGACCTGAGCCTGTATCCCGGCACCGAATGGGGACCGGGATCACGCTTCCCGTCGGTCACACGCTTCACCGAGCTGCGCGACGAGCAGTGCGCACCCGCCGCGATGGACTATCTCGACGGCCGGTTCGACCCGCACGGCAAGTTCAGCATCGGCCTCATCAACCCCGGCGAGGCGGGCTGGGCGGCCGGCGAACGCACGCTGCGGTGCGGCCTGCAGTTCTCGTCGACCACCGGCAACCTGCTCCCCATCAAGGGCCGGGTCGCCGATCAGGACCAGTCGCGGGCCTGGGACGTCGGCGTCTGCATCGGCATCAACAACGGTGTGCCTGCCGACCCGGTGGAGTGTTCCAAGCCGCACGCCTTCGAGGTCGTCGCGGTCGTCGACCTCGGTGGGCAGTTCCCGGGCGGTCTGCCGAGCATCGAGGACCAGGACGGCTATCTCGAGGAGACCTGCACGCGCCTGGTGAACGAGTACCTCGGCGACCCCGAGGCTCTGCGCAACAAGACCCTCACGTTGTTCTGGGACAACCTCGACTACGACAGCTGGCTCGCCGGCAGCCGCAAGGTGAACTGCTCGATCGGCAAGCAGGTCGAGGGGGGCGGATTCTCGTCGATCACCGGCAGCGCCAAGGGCGACATCCTCATCGACGGCCAGCCGCCCGTGCCGCCGCCGCCCGTGCCGGAAGGCCGGTCGCTGCCGACGCCGCTGCCGGGCGCCGTTCCCCTGCCGGGGTCGTGACGTGCCGGTGCACATGGAGGACGAGCACTTCGAGGAGCTCGTCTCGGAAGCGCTCGACGAGATCCCCCGCGAACTCGCGCGGGCGATCGACAACGTCGTGGTCCTCGTCGAGCCCCGCCACGAGGAAGAACCCGACCTGCTGGGTCTGTATCAGGGCGTCGCGCTGACCGAGCGCGACAGCCACTACGCGGGATCGCTACCGGACACGATCACGATCTACCGCGACGCGATCCTCGACATCTGCGAGAGCGACGACGACGTCGTGCACGAGGTACTGGTCACTGTCGTCCACGAGATCGCGCACTATTTCGGAATCGACGAAGAGCGCCTCCACCAGCTGGGCTGGGGCTGAGGCGCTCTTCGCGATCGGTACCGGGTGCTACTTGTTGCGGGCCGCGGTCGCCTTGTCGAGGCGGGGTCCCTTGGCCTTGCGCTGACCGAAGTGCGGGCTGAGCGTCGACACGACGAACATGATGACGGTTCCGACAGCGACGACGGCCACGGTGAGCCACACGACGATGACGCCGAAGAGTTCCAACATGCCCGGTTACCTCCACAGTCGATGTCACTTCGAGGCAAACGGCACACGTCCGCCCCGGGGGTCACCCTACCGTCCGCGTTCCGCCGGGTGACGACCGACTCCGCCCGCGCTCCGGTGGGGGACTCAGAGGGTGGTGAAGTGCTCGAGCTTCGGCGCTCCCGCCAGGAGGGGTCCGAGTTCGGTGATGGCACCCTCGCCGGCGCGGAACTTGCGGTAGGCGGCGTCGTGCTCGGCCGAGCGCCACTTCTCCATGACCACCCAACGGGCCTCGTTCTTCTGATCCACAAGGATCTCGATGCCGTCGCATCCGTCGAACTGTCGCGTCTCGTCGAGCACGCGGGTCATGACCTTCTTCGCGTCGTCGAGGGAGTCGGCCTTGAATTCGAGTTCGAGCAGAGCGGTGAGCGCCATGGGAGACCTTCCGTGATGTGCGAGGTGACTGCTCTCATCACATTTCCCCATGGATGAGAACTGCGCAATACCTCTGCGGAAACAGGATTATCGGGAGGCCGAGGCGAGAGCGGGAAGGACGTGGTGCTCGAGCAGCGGCGCGAGATCGTCGGGCAGCGGAAGGGCCGCCGGGTCGAGCCAGCGCGTCTCCGCGATCTCCGCGGCGGCGCCGGCGACCTCCACGAGCGGGTGTTCGTAGACGGTTCCTTCGAGCCGGTAACCGGGCTCGTTGGCGGCCTCGGCGTCGAAGACCCCGACGAGACGCAACGACGACAGATCCAGTTCGGCGCCCAGTTCCTCGGCGCACTCGCGCACGGCGGTCTCGGCGGGGGTCTCCCCCGGATCCGGCTTTCCTCCGGGCAGCATGAACCGCGACGTGTTCCGCTTCCGCACGGTGAGCACCTCACCGGCGGCGTTGCGGAGAACGACGGCGCTCACTCTGATCACACGGTCACGAATCGCGGGGTGCTGGTTCACCGGACCAGCTTAGGACCGGTCAGAACATGCTGTAGCCACCGTCGATGAGCGTCGTGCTGCCGGCCTGGAAGGACGACGCATCGCTCGCGAGATAGACGGCGATGCCTTCGAAATCCTCCGGGGTGCCCCACCGGCCGAGCGGCACACGGCCGATGACGTTCGAGTTGAAGACGTCGGACTCCTGCAACGGACCGGTCATGTCGGTGGCGATCCGGCCCGGCAGCACGCTGTTGACCCGGATCCGGTGACGCGCGAACTCGACGGCACAGCCGTTCGCGGGGGTGTCGCGCTCGACGACGATGAGCGAGAAGCCCTTCGACCCCGCGTTCGGATCGGTGCGGCACACCACGATGACGAGATCGGAGTGGATTCCGTTGGTGATGAACGTCTTCTGTCCGTTGATCACCCACTCGTCACCCTCGCGTACGGCGGTGGTCTTCACGCCCTGCAGGTCGGATCCGGCGCCCGGTTCGGTCATGGCGATCGCGCCGATTCGTTCGCCGGTGGCGAGTGCCGGCAGCCAGCGCGCCTTCTGGTCCTCGGTGCCGAGGTGGAGGATGTACGGGATCGCGATGTCGTCCTGCAGTGCGAGTCCGGCGCCGAAGGAGGTCGTTCCGGTGCGCGCGATCTCCTCCTGCACGATGTGCCGGAAGCGGTAGTCGGTCACGCCCGAACCGCCGAACTCCTCGGGTACCCCGAGGCCGACGATGCCGGACTTGCCCGCGGCGATCCACGCCGACCGGTCGACGAGGCGCTCCTCCTCCCACCGCTCGTAGTTCGGTTCGATCTCGCGGGCGAGGAACTCGCGCACGGTCTCCCGGTACACCTCGCGATCGTCGTCGAAATGGGTGCGTTTCATGGCTTCCTAGGCGTTCACGCGCGACATCATGCCGCTCAGACGCTCCGCGATGAGACTCTCGGCGTCGGCGACGATGCGCTCGACCAATTCCCCCGCGGTGGGGATGTCGTGGATGATTCCCTGGACGGTACCGACCGTCCAGATGCCGGCCTCGGGATCGCCGTTCTCGTAGACGAGGCGGCCGCGGGCACCGGCGACGAGTTCGCGCACGTCCTCGAACTGTCCTCCGCGGTCGAGGATCTCGACGACCTCGCGACTGGCGGTGTTGCTCGCGACGCGGGCGGTGTTGCGCAGCGGACGGAAGATGAGCTCGGTGTCGGTCTCACTCGCCGCGACGATGGCTTCCTTGATGGTGCGGTGGATCGGCGATTCCTCGGTGCACATGAAGCGGGTGCCCATGTTGATGCCGTCGGCGCCGAGCGCGAGGGCCGCGACCAGACCACGACCGTCACCGAAGCCGCCGGAGGCGATCATCGGGATGGTGATCTTCTCGGCCGCGGCGGCGATGAGCACGAGGCCGGGGACGTCGTCTTCACCGGGGTGCCCGGCGCATTCGAAACCGTCGATGCTGATGCCGTCGACACCGATGTCCTGCGCCTTGACGGCGTGCCGGACGCTGGTGCACTTGTGCAGCACCTTGATTCCGGCAGCGTGGAAGTCGGGCAGGTGCGGCGCGGGATTCGATCCGGCCGTCTCGACGATCTTCACACCGGAGTCGATGA
The DNA here is from genome assembly GCF_001886355.1 of Rhodococcus sp. 2G. Taxonomy (NCBI): domain Bacteria; kingdom Bacillati; phylum Actinomycetota; class Actinomycetes; order Mycobacteriales; family Nocardiaceae; genus Rhodococcus; species Rhodococcus sp. 2G. The sequence goes on from NZ_CP018063.1 coordinate 3,923,847, forward strand.
TGACCTGGCGGTACTCCTCGTAGGGCGGCGGGGTGATCGCCGGCAGGATCGTGAGGTTGACGCCGAACGGCTGGTCGGTGAGCTCGCGGGTGCGTTCGATCTCCTTAGCGAGATCCTCGGGGGTCGGCTGCGTCAGAGCGGTGATCATGCCGAGCGCGCCGGCATTGGCGACCGCTGCGACGAGTTCGGCACGGCCGACCCACTGCATCCCTCCCTGCACGATGGGATGGCGGACGCCGAAGGTTTCGGTGAAGGCGGTGGTCAGCACGGCATGGACTCCTTGCGTGGAGGTGGTTGGAAAGACTCTCAGGCGGCCGGGTGGTGACCCACGACCCGCAGTGCGATCACGATGTACCGCTGGGCAATCCGAGCGGGAGTGAGGGGACCGCCGAGCTGGTACCAGCGGACGATGGACTGGAACATCCCGAGGAGGGCGCGCACGGCCTCCTCGACGTCGTCTACGTCGAACACCTGCTGTTCGACGCCCTCGCGCACCAGGTCGAGCATCATCAGCTCGAGACGCTTGCGGGTCGCGGCGTAGGTCCGGCGGTTCTCCGGGGAAATGTGGCGCACTTCGGAATCCAGGCCCGAACGCTGTGCGCGGTGGGTCATGTTCAGCACGATCGCCTCGACGGCGTTGACGAAGCGGGCGACCGGGTCGTCGCCGCCGTCCGCGACCGCGGCCGACACACGGTCGATGAGGTCGAGGACGGCGGCGTCGAGCAGCGTGACGAGAACGGCTTCCTTGTTCTCGTAGTGGTAGTACAGCGCGGGCACCGTCACGCCGACCCGGCCGGCCAGGTCGCGGACGGTGGTGCCGTGGAAGCCGTTCTCGCTGAATGCTTCCAGGGCGTGTTCGAGGATGGGGTCGAGCCCCAGAGGCTGGAACTCACGCCAGTCCGCGCACGGCACGTCCGCGTGGGGCGTGTCGGATTCCTCGGCCTCGTATGCCGGGGTCATCGACCCCCTCCTCTCACAGTCGGTGCTCGGGTCAGCGCGGAGCCATGCGGATCGGATCAGCGCGGAGCCATGCGGATCGCGCCGTCGAGGCGGATGACCTCGCCGTTGAGCATCGGGTTCGAGACGATGTGCGCGGCGAGGGCACCGTACTCGGACGGATCGCCGAGGCGGGCCGGGTGCGGCACCTGTGCGCCGAGCGAGGCCTGGGCCTCCTCCGGCAGCGAGCCGAGCAGCGGGGTCTTGAACAGGCCCGGTGCGATGGTGACGACGCGGATGAGCAGCGACGCGAGGTCGCGGGCGATCGGCAGCGTCATGCCGACGACACCGCCCTTGGACGCCGAGTAGGCGGCCTGTCCGATCTGGCCGTCGAAAGCAGCGACGGAAGCGGTGTTGATGATGACGCCGCGCTCGCCGTCGATCGGCTCGGTCTTCGCGATGCGCTCGGCGGCGAGACGGATGACGTTGAACGTGCCGAAGAGGTTGACATCGACGACCTTCTTGAACGCGTCGAGCGGGAAGGCACCCTTCTTGCTGACGGTCTTGATCGCGTTGCCGATGCCGGCGCAGTTCACCGCGACACGCACGGGTCCGAGCGACTCGGCGACGTCGAGGGCCTCGGTGACGGCGGCCTCGTCGGTGACGTCGGCGGCGACGAAGCGGACGCGGTCGCCGAGTTCCTTGGCGATGGTCTCACCGTTGGACGACGGCAGATCGATGATGACGACCTGGGCACCGTCGTTCAGCAGGGCCTTGACGGTGGCGAGACCGAGGCCGGAGGCACCACCGGTGACGACGGCGACGCTGTCGTTGACGATCATTGATTACCCTTTCGAGAGTGGTTGCGGTTCGGAGATCTTCGAGACTTCGAGAAGTCAGAGACGTTCGATGATGGTGGCGTTGGCCATGCCCGCGCCCTCGCACATCGTCTGCAGGCCGTAACGACCGCCGGTGGCCTCGAGGTGGTTGACGAGGGTCGACAACAGACGGGTGCCCGACGAGCCGAGTGCGTGGCCGAGCGCGATCGCGCCACCCCACGGGTTGAGCTTGGCCGGATCCGCACCGAGTTCGTGCGCCCAGGCGAGCGGCACGGGCGCGAACGCCTCGTTGACCTCGTAGGCGTCGATGTCGTCGATGCCCAGACCCGCGCGGGCGAGCACCTTCTGCGTGGCCGGGATCGGGGCGGTGAGCATGAAGACCGGGTCGTCGCCGGCGACGGAGAACGAGTGGAAGCGGGCGCGCGGGGTCAGGCCCAGCTTGTTCGCCATCTCCTCGCTCATGATGAGCGCGGCCGACGCACCGTCGGTGAGCGGCGACGAGTTGCCGGGGGTGATGACCCACTGCGCCTCGGGGAACCTGGCGGCGTACTCCTCGGTGTAGAAGGACGGCTTCAGGCCGGCGAGGCCCTCGGCGGTGGTGGAGGCGCGCATCGTCTCGTCGACGGTGTGCTCGACCTGCTCACCGGCTGCGTTCTCGACGGTGATCGGGACGATCTCCTTGTCGAAGCGGCCGGCCTCGTGGGCGGCGGCGGCACGCTGGTGCGACTGCGCGGAGTAGGCGTCGAGCGCGTCGCGGTCGAACTTCCACTTCGCAGCGATGAGCTCGGCCGAGATGCCCTGGTTGACCAGGCCCTCGGGGTAGCGGGCACGGATGCTCGGGCCGTGGGTGTCCTTGCCGAGGGTGGCGGTGCCCATCGGGATGCGGCTCATCGACTCGACACCGCACGCGATGACCATGTCATAGGCACCGGCGATGATGCCCTGCGCGGCGAAGTGCGCGGCCTGCTGGCTCGATCCGCACTGGCGGTCGATGGTGGTCGCGGGCACCGACTCGGGGAAACCGGCGGCGAGGAGCGCGGTGCGCGAGATGTTGAGGGACTGCTCGCCGACCTGGGCGACGCAGCCGCCGATCACGTCGTCGACCTGCGCGGGGTCGATGTCGTTACGCTCGACGAGCGAGCGCAGGACGTGGGCGAGGAGTTCGACGGGGTGGGTGCCGGACAGGGCACCACCCGGCTTGCCCTTACCGACAGCGGTACGGACGACGTCGACGATGACAGCGTTGGTCATGACGATCCTTTCGAAAGTGCAGCGTGCGGGCCGGAGACGTTCCCAGCGGTGTACTTATCGATCGCTAAAAGCTCTACCACGGACTTAGCGCTCGGTCAATGATCTCTGAGAGCTAGCGCACGCTAAGCCACTCTGATAGTGATGGATCACGACCCGAGTCGAGGAGACGCCCGTGCGCGCAGCGCAATTGACCGAACACGCCGGCCCCGACGCCGTCCGCGTGACCGACATCCCCGAACTCGAGGCAGGCAATTCGCTCGTCCTCGTCGACCTACACGCCGCCGGCGTGTGCTTTCCCGATCTGTTGCAGACGACCGGCGGCTACCAGATGGTCCGGCCGCTGCCGTGCGTGCTCGGCGCCGAAGCAGCGGGCATCGTCCGCAGCGCACCCGAGGGCAGCGGCCTCACCGCCGGACAACGCGTCGCCGTGCTGTCCATCGACGGATCGTGGCAGCAGACCGTCGCACTGCCGCGCGAACTGGTCTTCCCGCTGCCCGACAGCGTGTCGCTGACCGCGGGCGCCGGGATGCTCATGAACTACTTCACCGCGCACTTCGCGCTCGACGAGCGCGCCCGGTACCGGGCGGGTGAGACCGTCCTCGTCCACGGTGCGCCGGGTGGACGGGCCGTCGTTTTCGGATTCACCGGCGGCAGCATTCCCACCGTGAAGGTCAATCGCCATCTGCTGAAGAACATTTCGGTCGTCGGCGCGGGGTGGGGCGAGTACCTCCGCACCGACCCCGGCTACCCGGCGCGGCAGTGGGCCGCACTCGAACCGCTGCTGCGCGACGGGACGCTCGTCGTCCCCGAACCCACCCTCCATCCCCTCGACGAAGCTCCGGCAGCACTGCGTTCGCTCGAGAACCGTTCCGCGACCGGCAAGGTCGCGCTCGCCCTGACGTCCCGACCCTAGGAGAACAGCCATGACCGACGACCTGCCCGGTGTCGACACGACCGTCGACGACGGCGTCCTGCGCGTCACCCTGAACCGTCCCTCGCGGATGAACGCCGTGAAGACCGAGACGCTCGAGGCGATCGCCGATGCGTTCGAGAAGTACGCCGACGATACCTCCGTGCGGGTCGCGGTGCTCACCGGCGTCGGTCGCGCGTTCTGTTCCGGCGCCGACCTTTCCGGTCGTGACCTGAGCGCTCCGCCCTCCGCCGACACGATCGACGCCGCCAACCGCGCGGTTGCCGCGATCCGGGTGTTCCCCCGGCCGGTCGTCGGAGCGATCAACGGCGCGGCCGCGGGTGTCGGCGTATCGCTCGCTCTGGCATGCGATCTCACCGTCGCAAAGGAGTCGGGATACTTCCTGCTGGCCTTCACCCGGGTCGGTCTGATGCCGGACGGGGGTGCGTCCGCGCTCGTCGCCGCGTCGATCGGTCGCGCGCGGGCGCTGAAGATGGCCCTGCTGGCCGAGCGACTTCCGGCCGGTGAAGCGCTGGCCGCCGGACTCATCTCGGACGTCTACGCGGACGACGAATTCGACAGTGCGGTCGAGACTCTCGTGCATCGGCTCGCCGACGGCCCGTCGACCGCCTTCGCTTCGACGAAGAATGCGATCAACGACGCGACGCTCACCGAACTCGACCATGCCTTCGCCCGCGAGCGCGAAGGGCAGCTCGTCCTGCTCGGCAGCGCCGACTTCACCGAGGGTGTGACGGCCTTCCAGGAGAAGCGCACCGCGAACTTCCGTCGCTGAACCGTCGACGATTCCGGTGGATCCGGCCCCGCTGAGCGGGGTCGGATCCACCGAAGTCGTTTCAGGCGTCGGGGATCACGCGTTCGACGGCCGCCCGCACCAGTTCGGCGACACGGTCCTCGTCGACGATCCCGGGGAGGGTGAGCCGGTCGAGCACCAGCCAGTTCAACGCGAGATAGAGCAGCACGACGGCGTTCTCACCGCCCGGCAGGCCGGAGTGCCGGTAGTTGGCGATGTTGAAATCCAGGTCGGCGCGGACCCGCTCGGTGAGCAGGGCCTGCAGTTCGGGCCGTCGGGTGGCTTCGAGGCGTAGTTCGAGGAGCGCGAGATAGCCGGCGCGGAACCGGATGAGCCGGTCGACCACCTCCGTCATCAGCTCGATCATGGATTCGCGGGTCTGCGGCGCCCGCGACTGTGCCATGACCTCGTCGGCGGGCAGGAGCCGCTCGTAGTAGCGGTGACCCACCTGGACGAGCAGGTCGTCGCGGTTGGCGAAGTAGTTCGACGCCGTCCCCGTCGGGACCCCTGCCTCCTTGTCCACCGCGCGGAAGGTCAGCCCGCGCGCACCGTCGCGCGCCAGCACCTCGATCGAGGCATCCAACAAGGCCTGTCGTCGTTCCGGATTCGTCCGAACCACTTGACACCACTCCATATGTAGTACTACCTTCAAACCACTTCACTCATAGTACTACGAATGGCGGTCAACCATGCGAAAGCTCGTCTACTACGTGGCAGTGACCCTCGACGGCTATATCGCCGGGCCGAACGGGGAGTACGACTTCTATCCGATCTGCGACGACATGGCAGCGGCGATGAGCGCGAGATATCCGGAAGCCGTCCCCACCGCGCTCCGCGAACAGGTCGGCATGCCGGCCGACACGCCGAACAAGGAATGGGACACGGTGATCATGGGGCGCGGTGCCTACGAACCCGGTCTCTCGATGGGGCTCACGAGCCCGTTCAGCCACATGCAGCAGTACGTCGTGTCCCGCACTCTCGCGCCGGTCGACGATCCGCAGGTTCGGATCGTCGACACCGACCCGGTCGAGCTGGTCCGAAAGCTGAAGGCGGAAGAGGGGCTCGACATCTGGCTCTGCGGTGGCGGCAACATCGCGGGGCAACTGTTCGCCGAGATCGACCGGCTGATCTTCAAGAGCTATCCGGTGATCGCGGGCGACGGCATCCCGGCACTGTCGGGCAACTTCGTCCCCACGCGATTCGACGTCACCGCGCGCGAGGAGTTCAGCAACGGCACGCAGGTCACCTGGTTCGACCGACGCTGAACTTCGACCGCCGAAGTTCGATCGACACCGGATCCGGCCGTCAGACCCCGACGGTCTTGAGGGCGATACCGACGTACTTCTGCGCGACGGCCTCGGGGCTGAGCGTGCCCTCCGCGTGGTACCAGCGCGGGATCGACTGGCACATGCCGAGCAGGGCACGCGTGGTCTCGGCGGGATCGTCCACGTCGAACACGCCCGCGGCGACGCCCTCCTCGACGATCTGGCGCACCAGCTGCTCGACGCCCTTGCGCACCGCACGGTAGCGCTGGCGGTTCTCGGGGCTCAGGTAGCGGGCCTCACCCTCGAGCGCGGCGAGGCGGGCCCGCAGGGTCATGCGCAGCACAATCGCCTCGATGACGTTGGACAGCCTGCGCACCGGGTCGCCGTCGGCGTCCTCGGCGGCGGCGTGGGCTCGGGAGAGCACGTCGCTGGTCGAGAGCTCGAGAAGGGCGATGAGCAGCCCTTCCTTGTTCTCGTGGTGGTAGTAGAGCGCCGGGACGGTGACGCCGACGCGGCGCGCGATCTCCCGCACCGAGGTGCCGTGGAAGCCGGTCTCGTAGAAGGCGTCGAGGGCAGCGGTGAGGATGGGACTGAGCTGCATCGGTTCGAGGATGCGCCAGTCCGGGATCGCCTCACCGTTGGTGAGGGTGTCGGCCCCGTCGCTCGAAGCACCCATGAAACCGCACCTACCTACCGATCGCTACTTCATACGGACGCCCCGAGGATACCCGTACGTTTTGCGCTCGAAGGATCGAAAGGTGGGCGGTATCACCCCATCGGGTCGTCGGCACCACCGCGCGCGGTGTCGTGGAAGGGCGCGAAGAAGGTTCCCCAGCGCGCGCACTCCCAGCCACCGCCGGCCACCGGCACCAGCTCGACCGTCTCGGTGTTGGCCAGGTGGTTGGTGATGGCGAAGCCGGACGGCACCTTCCCCAGATAGGCGGCGACGAGCCGGATCGCGGCACCGTGACTGACGACCACGACGTCACCCGAACCGGCATCGAGATAGTCGCTGCGCAGCGACTCAAGGACGGGCAGGTACCGGTCGAGCACGTCGAGCGCCGACTCACCGCCCGGGACCCGCGCCCGCAGGTCGCCGTTGTGCCACTCCTCGTAGACCTTCATGAACAGCTTGTGCGATTCCTCGTCACTGCGGTCCTCGAGTTCCCCGACCTGCACCTCGTGCACGCCCTCGCGGACGCTCGTCTCCAGCGACACCGCGGATCCCGCGTGGTCGGCCGTCTGCCGGGCCCGCAGCGCCTGCGACGCGACGAGCAGCGAGGGCGTCCGCTCGACGAGATTCTTCCCGAGCGTGCGGGCCTGTTCGACGCCGAGCTCGGTGAGCTCCGCGCCCGGGAGTTTCGTATCGAGCCTCCGGGCGACGTTCGCCACCGTCTGGCCGTGCCGGGCCAGGATCAATCTGCCGCTCACCGTCAGTCCTCTCCGCGCCGCAGTCGGTCGAGCCACCGCGCATCCTCGTCGTCCGACACGGGTGGGACACCGTGTTCGGACACAGCGGGCCACGATCCGAGGAACCGCACCTGCGCGAAGCGGTGCAATCCCTGCAGCGCCTCGGCGACCAGCGCGTCGTCGATGTGACCCACACAGTCCAAGTGGAAGAAGTAGGTGCCGTATTCCCTGCGGGTCGGCCGGGACTCGATACGCGACAGATCGATTCCGCGCGTGGAGAACTCGGTGATGGCGCGCACCAGCGAGCCGGGCTCGTTGGGGAGTTGCAGCACCACCGAGGTGCGGTCGACACCGGTGCGCTTCGGCACGGGCCGCGGCCGCGTGATGAGCACGAAGCGGGTGCGGGCGCCCTCGAAGTCGGCGACCTTGTCGGCGAGGACGGACAGGCCGAGCCGCTGTCCGGCGAGCGCCGTGGACACCGCCGCGTCGACCTTGCCGGACGCGACGTCCTCGGCGGCTCCCGCGTTGGAGGCCGCGGTCACGACCTCGGCGTAGGGCAGGTGGTCCTCGATCCAGCGACGCACCTGCGCTGCGGCCACCGGATAGGCACCGATAGTGCGGACCCGATCGCGGGTGATCCCTTCGCGGGTGACCACCGTGAACGCGATGTCGAGTTCGACCTCGGACACGATCTGCAGGCGCGGCCCGAGCGCGAGGGCGTCCATGGTGGGCGGCACCGAACCCTCGACGGAGCTCTCGATGGGGACGACGGCACCGTCGGCCTTCCCGTCGCGCAGGAGTTGCAGGGCAGCGGGCGGGCCGGCGGCCGAGACGCGCTCGACGTCGGCGGATCCGTCGCCGAGCACGTCGAGTGCACCGAGGCTCTCGAAGCGGTCGAGGGCCATCTCGGTGAACGTTCCCGAGGGTCCGAAATAGGCGATACGTGGCACGTGTACGAGGTTACGCATCGGTCGTGACGGGAAGGCGGACTCTGCGTGAACCGCACCCGAGCTGTGGCCCGTGTCAGCCGGTGGTGAGGTCGAGCGCCTCGAGCTCCCGGACGACGGCGTCTGTGTCGTCGACCTCGACGACCAGCAGGATCTCCCGCACCGCCGCGGCGGCCTCCGGTACGAGTCGCCGGAGCCGGGCCACGTCGGGAGTCCCGAGGGCTTCGCGGACGTCGAAACCGCTCAGCGCCGCGACGGTGGCGGAGAGTAGGGCGACGACGTCGTCGGTGCCGGTCGCGCGGGCGGCGTAACCGGTGTCGGCGTGGGCGAGGACGGAGAGGAAGTCGGCGACGGCGTCGCCCCCGCGACCTGCGGTCAGGCCGGGGATGTGACCGGCCTCGGTGAGCGCGCGGGCGGCGTCGGCGAGCGCGGCGTCGGGCACGTGCGGGTAGACGACCAGCGGTGCCGGCGCGGTGATCGCGAGAACGTCCTCGAGGTCCTCGGCCGTGCAGTCGACCTGATACCGGACCGGACGCCACCCGGCGGGCGAGGGGAGTTCGGCCGAGGCGTCGAGCTCGACGACGAGTTCGCGGGTGGGTGATCCGGTGACGGCAGCGGCCGGGACGATCGGCGGGGCGAGCGTGCGGCCGGTCGTGGCGAGGGCGTCGGTGAGGCTGTCGTGCCGGTGTGTGAGCAGCGCGTCGAGCAGTCCGCGGGGCTCGTCGCGGGACGGCGGCATTCCGAGGGGAAGTGGGATCGGCACCGATCCAGGCTACCGACGGACCACTTGCGACCGCGATCACAATGACTTAGGTTTGCCTCACCTACATCGAGAAGGAGGGTTGGCATGCAGACCACCACATCCGTCATCCCCGCGCCGACCACGGCCGAACGCGTACGCACCGCCCTCATCCGCGCCGACACGACGCAGCTCGCGATCGACGGCTGCGATCCACTCCCCACCTCGGTTCATCATCTCCTCGACGACGGGCAGGTCGCGGTGGTCGTCGCCGAGGACAGCCTCCCCGTCGCACTCGCCTGGCAGTCCGGCAGCGCAGGCATCCCCGCCATGCTCGAGCTCACCGACCACTCCCCGATCGCCCTGCGCAATCCGGTCCGGTCGCTCATCTGGCTCAGCGGCACCCTGCGTCCCGTGGAGCATCCGCGCCGGGTCGCCGCCGAGATCGCGGAGATCCTGCCGCATTCCGAACTCCTCGACGTCGGACACCGCTCCGAACTGCTGTGCCTGACGCTCGACTCCGTCGTCGCCGCCGACACCACCGGGGCCGAGGCCGTCGACGTCGCCGACGTCCTCGACGCCGCTCCCGACCCGTTCGCCGCACTCGAGACCGGGTGGCTCCAGCACCTCGAAGAGGACCACGCCGACATCGTGCGGCAGATCGCGCGACGCATCCCGCCCGCGCACCGCGGCGGACGAATCCGCCCCCTGGGCCTCGACCGCTACGGACTGCGGCTACGCGTCGAGTCCGAAGGCGACGACCACGACGTGCGGATCCCCTTCCACGAACCGGTCGACGATCCCGCCGCCCTGAGCCGCGCGCTGCGCCTGCTCGTCGGCTGCCCCTTCCGCAACGGACTGCCGCCGCGCACCTGAGCGGTACGCGGCGGCAGGGATCATCCGAACGATCAGACCTTCTGCAGGTCGATACCCTTCGTTTCCTTCATGATCAGCGCAGCGATGCCGGTCGCGACGCACAGCACCATGATGTAGACCCCGAAGACCCAGCCGATGTCCCAGCCGGTGAGCAGCTGATTCAGGTAGGGCGCGGTGCCACCGAAGACCGCCACCGAGAAGGAGTAGGCAAAGCCGATGGCCTGGGTACGCAGGCGGGTCGGGAAGCTCTCCGACAGGGTGCACGACAGGATCGCACCAGGGATCGACACGATGAGCAGGGCGAGAGTGGTCGACACGAGCAGCGTCCACCCGGCCGACGTGATCATCGATGTCAGCGGGATCTGCAGCGCGAACATGAGGACCGCGAAGCCGCCGAGCATCGGGCGCCGGCCGATCCGGTCGGAGAGCAGACCCCAGAAGGGCAGCGAGACCAGCGCGATGACCTGGGCGATGACGAGCATCCAGTAGGCGGTGTCGGCGTCCATGCCCTTCTGCGTGATCGCGTACGTCGAGACGTACGAGGTCCACGTGTAGTGCGCCGCCGTGACACCCGAGGTCATGCCGATCATCAGCAGGATCGCACGCACGACCACCTTGCGCGGGATGCGCGGTTCGTCGACCCGGGTCTCCTGCTGGTCGAAGACCTCGCTCTCCTCCATGCTGCGTCGCAGGTAGAGGGCGAACAGCGCCAGGAAGAAGCCGAGGAGGAACGGCACGCGCCATCCCCACTCGCCCACGGCGCTCTCGGAGAGCGTCGAGGTGACCGCTCCGCCGATCGTGTACGCCAACACGGAACCACCGAAGATCGCGACGAAGGCGACGCTGCCCCACATGCCGCGGCGATGCGGCGGCGCGATCTCGCTGACGTACGAGTAGGCGGTCGCCGACTCGCCACCGTGCGCGAAGCCCTGCACCACGCGGGCGAGCAGCAGGAGCACCGACGCCCACACGCCGATCGACGAGTAGGTGGGCATGAGCCCGATGACGAGGCTGCCACCGGCCATCATGAGCATGGTCGTGACGAGCACGAACTTGCGGCCGCGCTTGTCGGCGATGCGGCCGAACACGATGCCACCGAGCGGTCGCATCAGGAATCCGACGGCGAAGACCGCGAGTGTGGACAGCAATGCCGAGACCGGATTGTCGCTGTTGAACATCGCTGCGGCGATGAACGGAGCGAACACAGCGTAGGCGCTCCACTCGTACCACTCGAGGATGTTGCCCACGGAGCTGGCGAGAAGAGACTTCTTCTTCGATGCGAGAGTCACCGAAGTTGTTGCAACAGAATTCTTCTCAGGTGTTTCGATGTTCATGTCCCTACTTCCGGGTCGCAGATTCCCCTCGGCCCCCAAGGCCTCTATCCGCACCCGAGCGATCGATCGGTCGGGCGATGTGAAGTGTGATGGGTCACATGGACCGCTGTCAAATTGGACACATCACCGCGAACCGGTGGGGCGCCTCTCCGCGGCGAGAGGACCGGCCACGCAGGGTCCGGCACAATCGCTCCGGTGACGACCCTTCGCGACTGGCTGCGGCCCGCATCCCGCAACCCCGAGCCGCCCCTCGACCCCACCGAGCGCCGCGCGCTGTGGATCGAGATCACCATCGTCCTGCTCGTCACCTTCGGCCTGAGCGGGATCTCGTCGATCCTGTCGCTGGCCGAGGCGGCGCTGGCACCAGAACCGCTGTCGGATCAGACCGTCGCCCTCAACACGCCACGCTCGTCGCAGGGGTTCATCGATCTCGCCCGCCAACTCCTCGGCATCGTGCGCCTGCTCGCCTGGGGTGCCCTCGGCCTGTACCTGCTCTGGCGCAGCGGTGTCGGACCGCGACTCGCGGGCCTCGCCCGACCCGGTCTGCGCCGGGACCTGCTGCCCGGCCTGGGGCTGGCCGCCCTGATCGGACTCCCCGGACTGGTGCTGTACCTGGTGGCGCGGGCCGCCGGCCTGAACCTGACGGTCGCGCCGAGCCTGCTCGAGGACTACTGGTGGCGACTGCCCACCGAGATGCTGTGGGCGATCGCCAACTCCGGGGCGGAGGAGATCCTGGTCGTCGCCTATCTCCTCACCCGCCTGCGGCAGCTCGGCTGGTCGGAGAATTCGTCGTTGCTCGCCTCCGCCCTGCTGCGCGGCAGCTACCACCTCTACCAGGGCGTCGGCGGCGGGTTCGGCAACGTCGTCATGGGCCTGGTCTTCGGGCGCTACTGGCAGCGCACCGGCCGGTTGTGGCCGCTCGTGATCGCCCACGCGCTCATCGACACCATCGCCTTCGTGGGCTACCAAGCACTGAGAGGCCACGTCTCCTGGCTGCCCTGAACGTAGAGTTGTCCGGATGAACGGCGACCCTCGCGACCCTCGGAACCGGCCGCGGCCTCCGCAGGGACTTCCCCCGCAGGGCCCTCCTGCCCGGCGGGCAGTACCGCCGAACCCGCAGCGCGAGGTGCCACCGCAGCGACGGGGCGCTCCTCCGTCACAGCGACGGGGCGCTCCTCCGTCACAGCGACGGGGCGCTCCTCCGTCACAGCGTCGCGGCGGCCCCCCGCCGTCCCCCGAGGGCACCCAGGTGCTCCGGCGCGACGGACGACCGCAGTCACCGCAGGCATGGTCGCAGGCACCCGCCCCGAACTACCGGCCCGCTCCGCGGCAGGACCGGCAGCAACCGCCCCCGCAGCAACGACGCGACTGGGCACCGACGCAGCGACCCGAACGGATCGCCGACCCCGCCCCGAACCGTCGCCCGCCGCGCGGGAACACACCACCGCCCGCACCCCCGCGACGCCCTGCGGCACCGCCTTCACGACCGGGCCCGCCCTCACGACCGGCACCACGCCGCCCGCTCGGTGCCCGGCGCATCCTGCGGCGACTCGCGATCGTCCTGGTGGTGCTCGTCGTCTCGATGGGCGCGAGCATGGTCTACCTCGACGGCACACTCGCGCGCGTCGATGCGCTCGCCGATTACGACGGCCGGGTCGGCGACACCCCCGGCACGAACTGGCTGCTCGTCGGCTCCGACAGCCGCGTGGGCCTCACCCCCGAGCAGGAACAGGAACTCGCGACCGGCGGGGAGGTCGGCGCCGACCGCACCGACACGGTGCTGCTCGTCCACATCCCGCCCGGTGGGGGCGCCACGACGATGATCTCGCTGCCCCGCGATTCCTACGTGAGCGTCCCGGGCTTCGGCCAGGACAAGCTCAACGCGTCGTTCGCGTTGGGCGGACCGCAACTGCTCGTGCAGACGGTCGAGGGCGCCACGGGCGTGCACATCGACCACTACGCCGAGATCGGCTTCGGCGGGTTCGCGTCGATCGTCGACGCGGTCGGCGGGGTCGACATCTGCGTGCCCTATCCGATCGACGACCCCCTCGCCGGACTCAGGCTCGAACCGGGATGCCAGGAGCTCAACGGAGCGCAGGCCCTGGGCTTCGTGCGCACCCGCGCCACCCCGCTCGCCGACCTGGACCGGATGAACAACCAGCGCCTGTTCCTGTCGGCGCTGCTGAGCAAGGCCACCAGTCCCGGCACCTTCCTGAACCCCTTCCGGGCATGGTCGCTGATGTCGGGTGCGGCCGGGTCGCTGCGGGTCGACGACGGCGACCACCTGTGGAACCTCGCACGACTCGCGTGGGCGATGCGCGGCGAGACGGTCACCACGACGGTTCCGGTGGGCGGATTCGACGACGTCTACGGCATCGGCAACGTCTTGCTGTGGGATCGTGAGCGCGCCGTGCCGTTCTTCGGAGCCATCTCGGAGGGCGACCCGATCCCGCTGGAACTGCTCGCTCCGGCCCCCTGACGGACGCCGCGAATCGTCGTCGATCTTGGGGAAGGCTGTCCGAATTTTCCGTAGGGTAGCCGATGCTGCGTTGCCCAAGGGTAGCCAAGGCTTGGATGAAAAGCGTGTTGACCTGCACTAACGTCGTGATCATGACGACGATGGGCGACATGACCAAGACCAAGTTCCACACGCTGCTGCACGACCAGATCCGCCACGAGTTCACGGCGTCGCATCAGTACATCGCCATCGCGGTCTTCTACGACAACACCGATCTCCCGCAGCTGGCGAAGCACTTCTACGCGCAGGCCGTCGAGGAGCGCAACCACGCCATGATGATCGTCCAGTACTTCCTGGACCGCGACATGGCCGTCGACCTCACCGGCGTCGACGCGGTGCAGTCGATGTTCGAGGATGCCCGCGAGCCGATCGCGCTGGCCCTCGCCCAGGAGAAGAAGGTCACCGACCAGATCGTCGAGCTCGCCCGCACCGCGCGCGACGAGGGCGACTACCTCGGCGAGCAGTTCATGCAGTGGTTCCTGCAGGAACAGGTCGAGGAGGTTGCGACGATGACGACCCTGTTGACCGTGGCCGACCGTGCCGGTTCCAACCTCTTCAACCTCGAGGACTTCGTGGCCCGCGAGCTCAACTCGAAGGTGCGCGAGCCGCGCGGCAATGCCCCGCTCGCCGCCGGCGGCGCCATCTGATCGTTCCTCCATCCGGGGACAGCCCACCCGGAACGACGAAGGCCACCTCCCGCAGGAGGTGGCCTTCGTGCTGTCGTGAGCGGGTCAGCGCAGGGTGACCTGGCGGCTGCGCAGGCCGTCGCGCGACCGGCGCTCGGCGGCGGTGAGCGGTTCGTCCACGGCGAGGGCCTCGTCGAGGCGCTGCCCGAACTCGATGGTCGGGGTGACCCATTCGTCGGGGTGCTTCTCGCGGTCGAGGTCGAAGACCGGCACCAGCAGACCGTGGGTGCGGAACGAACCGGCGAACCGCGATCCCTCACCGAGGTGCAGACCGCCCGCCGCGTGCACGCGCGACAGCGCCGCCATCAGCGCGTCCTCGTCCTCGGGTCGCACCCAGCGCAGGTGCGCCTTCTCGCCCGGATCGACCCACCACGCGCCGCGGAGACCGTCGCCCTCGAGACGCGCGGACGGCAGCACGGCTTCGTTCGCGTGCTTGACGGTGTGCGCGATCTCGGCGCTCGGTTCTACACCGGCCGGGATCCACCAGTCGAAGTCGTTGTGGACGGTGATCGCCGGTACGGCCGCAGGGTCGATCAGCTCGGCCAGCGGCGGGGTGTCGTCGTCGACGCTCGCGACCTGCAGCGACGAGCCCGGCTCGGCCGTGTGCGCCCAGCGCAGGGCCGCGGCCAGTTCACCCGCCGGGTCCGGGCCGAAGCCGGCGGCGAGCTGCAAGCCGACGTACGCGACCGGCTCACCGTTCTCCTCGCGGACCAGGGCCGCTACCCCGCCGGGGAGGATTGTCGCACCCACGACGCGACGGCCGTCCTCGGCCGCGGGCAGCTCTGCGAGGGCCGACGGCACGAACTCGCGCAGTGCCACGAGATCGCATTCGAAGGCGAGTCCTTCGAAGGGCCGGGACGTCGCGGCGGCCGCTGTTTCCCGCTCGAGTCGGCGCTGCTCGAGCTTCGCGGCGCGGTTGCTGCCGGGCTTGGGTCCGCTGTTTCTCTTGCTCTTCTTGGCCACGGCGTCAAACTACACGGCGACCCATGTCGCGATGTCGAGGTCGCGGGACCGGGTGGGGGTGCTCACCGATCGAAGGCGGCGTCGAGCTGCAGCTTGGTGCGCCCGGGATGGTTGGTGGCGACCCACTCGACGCCCAGTTCGCGGCACAGTTCGACGTCGGCGGGGTCGTCGACGGTCCAGCAGTAGGTGGCCCGGCCCGACAGCGCAGCCCGGTCGACGAGATCGCGGTGCTCGCGCAGCGTCGCGATCGAGGGACCGACAGCGGTCGCGCCGACGGTGGTCGCGGCACTGCCGCGCAGGTAGCGCGAGGTCTCCCCCAGCAACACGGTGGGCAGCAGCGGCGCGGCCCGGCGGATGCGCCAGACGGCCCCCGCCGCGAACGACATCACCACCACCCGGGAGAAATCGGCCGATGCCGGGGTCGCGAGACCGAAGCGGGCCAGTTCGGCGAGCAGTTTGCTCTCCACGAGACCGCCGTAGCGGACGGGATGCTTGGTCTCGACGAAGACCTTCACCGGGACACTCGTGAAGTCCATGACGAGTTCGAGCAGTTGCCGCAGCGTGAGCAGGTCGGCGGGCTCGCCGGGGCGTCCGTAGTCGTACTGCGCGAGCTCGTCGAGGGTCATCTCGCTGACGACACCGGTGCCGTTCGAGGTGCGGTCGATCGTGCGGTCGTGCACGCACACGAGGTGACCGTCGCGGGTGAGCCGCACGTCGCATTCGACGCCGTCGGCACCTTCCTTCAACGCGAGCTCGTAGGCGCCGATCGTGTGTTCCGGGAGGGCGGCGGACGCACCGCGATGCGCGACGACCCGGGGATGCGCGCTGCGGGTCACGGCGCCACCGCCTCAACGCGCTCCTCGTCGTCCGCTCGTTCTCCGGCCGATTCCGGAGCGTCGTCCTGTTCTTCGCGGGCCTGTTCCTGCTCGCGCACGGCGGCGGGGACGATGGGCGCGATCGGCGACGAGGCCGGACCTGCCGCGTGGGTGAAGCGGCGACGGCGCAGCGGCCGTCCCCACAGGTCGGCGTCGTCGAACAGGCGCAGGACGTGCAGGGTCGACAGCGCGACGACCGTCCCGAGCGTCGCGAGGACGGCGGTGAGCAGGACGCCGTCGGCGCGGGCCTGCAGGGTGTCGCGCTGACGCCACGCGAGCAGCGCCACCATGAGCACACCGTTGACCACCCACAGCACCCACCAGGTGCGGATCGCGCGGAGCAACCGCGGGTCGCGGTCGGCGATCTCGGTGAGGAAGACACCGGGCATCGCGAGGTTGAGGCCCGGAACGACCAGCCCCGCGAGGATGGACAGCGGCGACCGCGACTCGGCGAGACCACGCTCGGCGTAGATGCGCCGGCGCAGGTCGATCAACCGCAATCCGGATGCGACCGCCGCGGCCAGCGCCACGACCGGCCCGACCACCTGGGTCGCCCACACTGCGGCATCCGACAACGCGAGCACGAGCGGGTCGACGAGACGGGTGCGGTTGTACAGCAACACTCCGTACCGGACGGCCTCGGCGACCGCCGCGAGACCGAAGACGACGGCGGCGCCGACGAGCAGCGTCGGCGCGAGGTCGGCGGCGGTCTCGGCGCGATCGGGTTCGACGTCCTCGTCCGGGAGCGGATCGAGCAGTCCCCAGCGGGGCATCTCACGATAGGACGGGGTCTCTGGAGCCGGACACCCGTGCGCAGGCGACGTCGGTTCGGTCGTCGGAGCACCACCCGCGGGTCGCGCGACCCAGCGGAAGTTACGGCGCGACGGAGGAACCGTCCCGTCGGGGGCGACGGGTGAGAGCAGCACACCGCGGCAGGCCGGGCACCACTGCCGCGGCTGATATGTCACCGGCCAGCGATTCTCACAGCGCACACAGATCTGATAGGCCGACATCAATAGATCTTTGCCGGTTCGTCGCGCTCGGAGACGAGCGGGAGTCCGTGCTTCTGCCACGCCACCATGCCGCCCGCGACCTGGAAGGTCTCGTACCCGATGCGGGCCAGGTACTCGACCGCTCCGAGGGAGCGGCCGCCCTGCCTGCAGATCACGTAGATCTCGGCGTCGGGGTCGAGTTCCTCGATGTGGGCGGGCACGTCGGCGAGCGGAATGTGCAGCGCGCCGGGGGCGTGTCCGAGTTCCCATTCGTCGTCCTCGCGGACGTCGAGGAGGACGACCTCGTCGCCGAGTTCGGGTACCAGGTCGACCGACACGGTGGGCACGTCGGAAAAGCTCACGTCTCAATAGTGGCACGCGGCGTGAACGGATGTGGGTGTGGTCGTACCGATACTGTTCCGCAGGTGGGGCAGGTGGGTCTTCCACAACACTCCCCATCAACCCCATCCGCTGGAGTTATCCACAGTTTCCACAGGTTCATCAACAGGCCTATCCACGCATGGGGAATCACGCTCGAGACATCTCACAGTGGACAAGCACCCGCCGATGGCCCGCGCCGGTTCCGTCGCTGAAATGATCGGGTCATGGAATTACGCATCTTCACCGAACCCCAGCAGGGCGCCACCTACGACGACCTCCTCGCCGTCGCACAGACCGCGGAACGACTCGGCTACGGCGCGTTCTTCCGCTCCGACCACTACCTGGCCATGAACGCCGAGGGCCTGCCCGGACCGACGGACGCATGGATCACGCTGGCCGGTCTCGCCCGCGACACGTCGACGATCCGCCTCGGCACGCTCGTCACCTCGGCGACCTTCCGGTACCCCGGCCCGCTCGCGATCTCCGTCGCGCAGGTCGACGCCATGAGCGGCGGACGCGTCGACTTCGGATTCGGAGCCGGCTGGTTCGAGGAGGAGCACCTCGCCTACGGCATCCCCTTCCCCACGCTGAAGGAGCGGTTCGACCGCTTCGAGGAGTCCCTCGCGGTCATCACCGGCCTGTGGGACACCCCCGAGGGCGAGACGTTCTCGTACGAGGGCGAGCACGTGCGGATCGAGAACTCCCCGGCGCTGCCGAAGCCGTACCAGCGTCCCCACCCACCGATCGTCATGGGCGGCGCAGGCAAGAAGCGCACGCCGGCACTGGCGGCGCGCTACGCCGACGAGTTCAACGTGCCGTTCAAGTCGCTGGACGAGACGAAGGTCCTGTTCGAGCGGGTGCGCTCGGCCTGCCGGGATGCCGGACGCGACCCCGAGGAACTGACCTACTCGAACGCACTCGTGCTGTGCTGCGGCCGGGACGAGGACGAGATCGCGCGTCGCGCGGCACGGATCGGCCGTGAGGTCGACGAACTGCGGGAGAACGGACTCGCGGGCACGCCGCAGGAGTTGATCGAAAAGATCCGCACCTTCGCCGAGGCCGGGACGCAGCGCATCTACCTGCAGGTCCTCGATCTCGCCGATCTCGAGCACCTCGAACTGGTGGCGAACGAGGTCATGCCCGCCGTCGCGGATCTCTGACGCGCAGGCGGTGCCTGCAGTCCTAGCCGGGTCAGTGGCTGCTGGTGGAGCCGAGGAACGCTTCGATGTCCCGGCTCCACTCGCGGCTGCGCCGCACCTCGAGACGCCAGTGCGCGAGGGCGAACAGCCCGGCCGCGGCGGCGGCGGAGAACGTCCACAACCACACCCCGGACAGCACGGCGGTGAACTTCGCGGCGGAGGTGGTCAGCGGGGGCTGCGTGTATTCGCCGGTGCTCCCCTCGACCCAGACCTGCACCTCGCTGCCCGCGGTCGCGAGACTGTCCACCTGGACGAGCGCGTGACGCGTCTCGTCGCCCCAACCCCAGGTCGCCGGGGCCGAGGAGATCTTCACGGTCTCGCCCCATCCGGAGGAGTCGCTCAGGGCATCGGCGTCGAGGACGGCCGTGACGCTGACACGTTCGGCATTCTGCTTCTCGGAGAGTTCGAGCTGGGAGCTCCACATGGTGGCGGACACCCACACCGCGACGGGGATCAGGATCGCCATCACGGCGATCATGAGGGTGAAGCAGCGCGCCTCGAGCCTGTCGGTGCGACGCACGAGCGGATCCCGCCTGCGCAGACTTCGCCGTGTACGCCGCAGATACCCCGCTCTGGTCGTCATGTCGGCAAGCCGTCCCTTTCCCCCTCTGGAATGATCCCTTCTTCCAGAATGCGTCCGCCTTCGGGGAAGTTCAAGGAACGCCAACGCATCTCACACTCGCACTGCGAGCGGAGATGTGGTGCGCGACACCGTCGAACCCTGAGGCCCGACGCTCTCTCAGGCGCCGAGGCCCACCGGGCAACTCACGCCGGTGGCGTGGACGGGGCAGTAGCCGTTGGGATTCTTCGCGAGGTACTGCTGGTGGTAGTCCTCCGCGTAGTAGAACTGCGTGAGCGGGGCGATCTCCGTGGTGATCTGCCCGTATCCGGCGTCGGCCAGTCGCTTGCCGAACGCTTCGGCCGTGGCCTCGGCGACCTCGATCTGCGTCTCGTCGTGGGTGTAGATCGCCGAGCGGTACTGGGTGCCGTGGTCGTTGCCCTGCCGCATGCCCTGGGTGGGGTCGTGGTTCTCCCAGAACTGCTGCAGGATGTGTTCGTAGCCGATCACCTTCGGGTCGAAGACGACGAGCACCACCTCGGTGTGCCCGGTCCGGCCGGAACATACCTCCTCGTAGGTGGGGTTGGGGGTGTAGCCGCCGGAATAGCCGACCGCGGTCGAGTAGACGCCGTCGAGCTGCCAGAACTCCTTCTCGGCGCCCCAGAAGCAACCCATGCCGACGACTGCGGCCTGCAGGCCCTCGGGGAAGGGGGGAACGATGCGGTTGCCGTTGACGTAGTGGGTCTCGGGGACGGGCAGCGGTTCGGCGCGACCGGGGAGCGCGTCCTCGCGCGTCACCATCTGCGACTTCGAACCTGCACGGGCGAGGATCTCGTCGAACCAGGACATGACCCGATGCTACGCGCGGGTCGGAGCGACAGTCCGTTCGTCGGAAGCGACCTGCTTCGGCGCGAGCCAGCGGCTCTTGATCCAGTGCGCAGCCGGAACCTCGACGCTGCGGTACAGCACCTCGGCGACGAGACCGCAGCCGATCAGCAGCAGCACGATCGCCGCGGTCGTGCCGACGATGCCCACGGTGTTCTCGTAGATCCGGTACATCACGAGGGTGTGGGTCAGGTAGATGCAGTAGCTGCGGGTCGCGACCCAGGAGACGACGGTCGAGCGCGCGAGGCGCCCGTCGTACCGCGCGACCAGCACGATCGCCGCGAAGACCACCGTCACCGTCCACAGATAGCGGCTGCCCGACCAGTAGACGTTGATGTCCGTGGCCATCACGATCACCGCGATCTGCGCGAACATCGCCGCCAGCAGGGCGCGCAGCGAAATCAGGCGGGCCCAGCCGAAGTACACGATCTGCCCCAGGAACAAGGTCGGCAGCGTCGACGCGATCTTCGACAGGAACGGCACCGTGTACGGCTCGGGCACGTACAGGTTGTAGAGGAGCACCAGCATGCACAGCACGGCGCCGAGCATCGGCACCGCCACCGGCGCCGTCCGCAGCAGCGACCGTCCCGCCACGCACCACAGGTAGAACGAGATCTGTGCGGCGAGCGTCCACACCACGCCGAGCACGATCACCTGTGGTTTCAGGAAGAACGCAGCCAGGAAGAAGGACAGGAACGCCTCGGAGACCGACACCGTGGTGTGGCCGCTGAAGGTGCCGTTGATGCCGAGCCACACGAGCACGACCGCGGCGAGGATCGCCACCCAGAAGGCCGGCAGGAGCCGCGCGGCCCGGGCGATGAGGAACTTCCGGCGGTCCTGCCGGATCGCGGACCGGGTGACGAGCATGCCCGTGAGCATCATGAACGCCGTCACCCCGACGGACGACAGGTGCTGGTTGAGGCCGGCGCCCTTGACGAGTACCTCGTAGGTGAGGTCGATGCCCCACCAGCCCGTCCCGAGGTCGTCGATCAGGTAGAAGGCGATGTGGGAGTAGAGCACGGCCGCGACCGCGACGAACCGGACGACATCGACGCCCGGCAGATCCACACGCGGTGCATCGGCCCCGCGTGTCGGTTCGTTCAGGAAGGGCCGAAACACGCGCCAATGTTAAGGTCCCGTTCACGCAGCCGTTGCCGATGGTCCCGATATCCGACTGTTTGCGCTGGTGAGAGCTATTTTCCGGACGCGTGGGCCGTTCCGGGTGCTCTCCGACACAGTCGCGGTCCGATCGTGTCCGCATTACGGGGAATGTTGCGGACGGTGTAGTTATGGACTTGGGTGGAAACCCGAGAAGGTACGGAATAACTGCACGGGCCGGACGGCCCGGTGAAGAAGGGACCCTTCGTGGCTGAATACACACTTCCGGACTTGCCCTACGACTACGCAGCGCTCGAGCCGCACATCTCGGCGAAGATCATGGAGCTGCACCATTCGAAGCACCACGCCACCTACGTCGCCGGTGCGAACACCGCTCTCGAGAAGCTGGCCGAGGCCCGCGAGAACGGCACCATGGCGGCCCAGGCGACCAAGCTCGAGAAGGACCTCGCCTTCCACCTGGGTGGTCACACCAACCACTCCGTCTTCTGGAACAACCTCTCCCCCGAGGGTGGCGACAAGCCCGAGGGTGAGCTCGCTGCTGCGATCGATGACGCCTTCGGTTCGTTCGACAAGTTCCGCGATCACTTCTCCGCGAACGCGAACTCCATCCAGGGCTCCGGCTGGTCGATCCTCGCGTGGGATTCGATCGGACAGCGTCTGATCATCGTCCAGCTGTACGACCAGCAGGGCAACATCCCGATCGGCCTGACCCCGCTGCTCATGCTCGACATGTGGGAGCACGCCTTCTACCTGCAGTACCAGAACGTCAAGGCCGACTACGTCAAGGCCTTCTGGAACATCGTCAACTGGGCGGACGTGCAGGCTCGCTTCGAGCGCGCTCGCACCGCCACCTCGGGCCTGATCGTCTAGTACGGATCGGGCATACAGGTCGCGAGACCGACAGCGAGGGCGCCGGGACACCGGCGCCCTTCGTCGTCTCCGGGCCTGGTCTTTCCTATCCGCTACAGGAATCGCTATCCGCCGCAGCAATTGCCGAGGCGGATAGCAAAAGGTGTAGCGGCAGTGCTGGCACTCGGCACCTCTTGTGTGCCAACGAAGAAAACGGGCATTCTCCCCTTACCGACCGAGAGGGAGGAGTGGGATGAACGCCGAGGAACACAGCCGCATCGAGCTGTCCGCATTCCAGTCCGCCGGGTCGCTTCGAGGTTTCGTCGTCTCGGGCAGATGGCCCGCGACCACCCGCGAATGGGCCCAGGTGCTGGCGATGACGGTGCGGATCGCGTCGCTGCCGGGACTGCTGCCCACCTCGACGGTGTTCGGGGTCAAAGAAGAACTGCCCGACGACCCCGAGCCCGGAACCGTGGGCCTCGTGGTCGCCGAAGGTCCGGTGCTCGGCGAGCGTGCCGTGCAGCCCGGACGGTTCGCCGAGCATCAGCCGCCGGCACTGATCATGCTGCATCCGCCGTCGGAGACGACGCCGTCACTGCCGGAGAACGCCGGCGCCGCCTCGGGCTGCGTGCTGCTCCCCGGGATCCCACATCTCGGACTCGAGCATCGCGCCGCGTGGGTCGAGGCCGAACCGGACGGCACGGTGACGGCACTGGTCAGCAAGGTGGGAGTGGATCCGGGCAACGACCCCGACACCGCGATTCTGGCCATGCTGCTCGCTTCGTGAGGGCGCCCTGAAAACGAGAGTTCGGTTCTCCGAAAGTTAGCATTGCCTTTACAGAATTCGGTTCGCCGGGCTAACGTTGTCGTCGGCGAAGGGGAGTAGCCCCCAATCGCAGGGTCGACATACTGGCGGCGCCCGACAACGGCACTGCCCGGCCCCGCGGACCGGATCATCCTCCGGTGGGCGAGACCTTCGGCCGCTGGTCGCACCGTGCGTCCGGCGTCCGGAGGAAGCCCCGTTTCCTCCACACGAAAGGAGGAAACGCATATGTGGTCCGCGCTCGTCCTGTCCTTCGCAGTCGTCTTCGTCGCCGAACTCGGCGACAAATCCCAGCTCATGGCGATGACCTTCGCCCTGCGGTATCGCTGGTGGGTCGTCCTGTCGGGGATCCTGTTCGCGACCACCGCGGTGCACCTCGTGTCGGTGGCTGTCGGGCACTATCTGGGTGTCGCGATCCCCGCGACCGCCATCTCCATCGTCGGCGGCATCGCCTTCCTGATCTTCGGCGCGTGGACGCTGCGCGGCGACTCCCTCGACGACGACGAGCAATCCAAGGCCGGACGCGTCGCGCGCTCTGCCTTCCTCGCCGTGACCTCGGCGTTCTTCCTCGCCGAACTCGGCGACAAGACGATGCTCGCGACCATCACGCTCGCGACCGACAACAACTGGGCCGGGGTGTGGATCGGGTCCACCGTCGGCATGGTCGCCGCCGACGCGCTGGCCATCGTCATCGGTGCCGTGTTCGGCCGGCATCTTCCCGACAACGCCATTCGCTACGGTGCTTCCGCCCTGTTCTTCGGCTTCGGCGCGTGGATGCTCGGCGACGGCCTGTTCCCGGCGACCGGCGTCGTCGGACCGATCGCCGGCGCGGTGGCCCTGCTGCTGTCCGTCGCCGCGATGGTGGTCGTCCGCCGGCGCGCCCGCCGTATCACGGAGGACGAGGCCCCGGCGCTCATGCGTCCCTGATCACCGTTCCGAACAGTGTCTTTCCACTCTGCACAGGAGTATGCTTGCCGATAGGCAAATAAATTCGGAGGTGGTTCCATGTCTGAACTCACGGACAGCACCCCTCGATCCGAAACTCCTCCGTTCGACGCGGAAGACGTCCATCGTCTGCGTATCGCGATCGGACGGATCTCCCGCCGCATGGGCATGTTCGCCTCGGAGGAAGGGCTGACGCGTTCGCAGTCGACCCTCCTCACGACCGTCGCCCGCCACGAGACGATCGGAGTCCGCGACCTCGCGGAGATCGAAGGGCTCAACCCCACCATGTGTTCGCGCATGGTGGGCAAACTCGAAGATGCCGGGTTGCTCACCCGGTCCCCCGACACCGACGACAAGCGTGTCGTCCGCGTCCACATCACTCCCGCCGGTGCCGCACTCTCGGCGGAACTGCGCGACCGCCGCACCGCCCTGTTCGCCCGTCACCTCACCGAACTGAGCGACCGGCACCTCGAAGCTCTGCACGACGCACTGCCCGCCCTCGAGGCACTCTCGCAGCGCGTCGCCGATTCACCGCGCCCCTCCGCCGAGAGGGGTCGCCCGTGACAATGCTCGCCGACATCAGAGGACAGACCTTCGCCGCCCTGCGCGGCCCCAACTTCCGCCTCTACATCAGCGGCCAGGCCGTCTCGCTCATCGGCACGTGGATGCAGACGGTCGCGCAGTCGTGGCTCGTCCTGCAGCTCACCGGCTCCGCGACCGCCATCGGCATCGTGCTCGCACTGCAGACCGTGCCGATGCTGCTGCTCGGCCCCTACGGCGGCGTGGTCGCCGACCGCTCCGACAAACGCCGGCTCATGATCGGGTTGCAGACCCTCATGGGTGTGCAGGCCCTGATCCTGGGGCTGCTCGTCGTCACCGACACGATCGCCCTGTGGCACGTCTACGTCCTGGCGGTCGCGCTCGGCCTCAACCAGTGCTTCGAGAACCCCGCCCGACAGTCGTTCATGCTCGAACTGGTCGGTCCGGAGGATCTGCGGAACGCCGTGAGCCTGCAGTCGGTCCTCGCCTCGTGCTCCCGCATGATCGGCCCGGCCGTCGCCGGCCTGGTCATCGCCGCGGGCGGACTCGGCGTGTGCTTCCTGCTCAACGCCGCGAGCTTCGTTGCCGTCGTCACCTCCTTGCTGCGACTCGACGTCTCCCGGCTCCAGCGCTCCCCCGCCGCCGCCCGCGCGAAGGGACAGCTGCGTGAGGGTTTCGCCTACGTCCGCAGCACGCCCGACCTGGCCGTCCCGCTGTCGATGATGGCGCTCGTCGGATGTCTGGCCTTCGAGTTCCAGGTGGTTCTGCCGGTCCTGGCCGACCACACCTTCGCTGCCGGTGCCGGGGCCTACGGCTTCCTCACCGCCGCGATGGGCGCCGGATCGGTGGTGGGGGGCCTCGCCGTCGCCACCTGGGGTCGCACCGGAACCCGGCCGCTGATCCTCACCTCCCTCGCGTTCGGCATCGCCATGGCGGTCGCCGCCGCGGCCCCGAACCTGACCACGCTCATCGTGCTCATGGTGATCGTGGGCGCACTGAGCGTGACGTTCACGTCCACCACCAACAGTTCGCTGCAACTCGCCTCCGCGCCGACGATGCGCGGACGGGTGATGGCCCTGTGGTCGGTCGCCTTCCTCGGCTCCACGGCCATCGGCGGTCCCATCGCCGGATGGGTCTGCGAGCAGTGGGGTGGCCGGGCCGGATTGCTGCTCGGTGCCGTCGTGTGTCTCGTCGCCGCGGCGATGGGAGTCGTCGCACTGCGCCGCCGGACCGCGACCCCCGCGGAACCCGCGGCCGTGACCGGTTAGGGTTCGTGACGAACGACACTCACACGCCGTAGGGCTCTGTGAGAGAACCCGACGGAGTCGGACTCGGTGCCAACGAGCCCGAACCCGTCGGGTTCACGCAGCCCTCGGCTCGGGACAGGAGATACGAACAGTGGAGATTCAGGGATCCGCCGCACTGGTGACCGGCGCCGCATCCGGTCTCGGCGCCGCAACCGCACGCCGTCTCGCCGACGCCGGAGCCACCGTCTTCGGCCTCGACCTGCAGCAGTCCATCGACCGCGTCGGCGATGCCGCACCCGCGGGTGTCACGCTCCTCGCCACCGACGTGACCAGCGGCGACGAGGTGCAGGCCGCCGTCGACCGCATCGTCGAGTCGGGTGTTCCGCTGCGCATCGTCGTCAACTGCGCCGGTGTCGGCTGGGCCGGCCGCATCCTGTCGAAGAACGGCCCGCACGACCTCGAGCTGTTCCGCACGGTCATCACCGTCAACCTGCTCGGCACCTTCAACGTCATGCGCCTCGCGGCCGACGCGATCTCCAAGACCGAGACGGTCGACGAGTCGGGTCAGCGCGGCGTCGTCATCAACACCGCCTCGGTGGCGGCGTTCGAGGGCCAGATCGGTCAGATCGCGTACTCCGCGTCGAAGGGTGGCGTGCACGGCATGACCGTCCCCGCCGCACGCGACCTCGCGCAGTTCGGCATCCGCGTCAACACCATCGCCCCCGGCATCGTCGACACCCCGATGCTCGCCGGTGTCACCGAGGAGTACCGCAAGGGCCTCGAGGCCGGTGTGCCGTTCCCGTCGCGGCTCGCCCAGCCCGCCGAGTACGCGCAGCTCGCGCAGATGATCGTCGAGCACGACTACCTCAACGGTGAGACCATCCGCATGGACGGCGCGCTGCGCATGGCGCCGCGGTAACCCTTCCTCCGGTGACCCCGCCTCTTCCGTGCGCGTTTCCGGCAGTTCCGGCTGCCGGGAACGCGCACATGCGTTAGACCGGACCCATGCGGATCGTTCTCGCCGTGGTGCTCGTCGTCGCGCTCGTCGGCGTCGCCGGGTGGGCGCTGCAACGACGCCTGATCTACCTGCCCGACAGCTCCACTCCCCCGTCCGCCGCGACCGTCCTGCCCGGTGCGGAGGACGTCGTGCTCACCACCTCCGACGGTCTCGCGCTCGACGCCTGGTTCGTGCCCGGTCGCGCTCCCGACGGCCCCGGAGCCGGCTTCACGGTTCTCCTCGCTCCCGGTAACGGCGGCAACCGACTCGGCCGCGTCGACACCGCCGCCGACCTCGCCGCGGCGGGTTTCTCGACGCTCCTGTTCGACTACCGCGGGTACGGCGGCAATCCCGGCTCCCCCACCGAGGAGGGTCTCGCCGCCGACGCCCGCGCGGCCCTCGAGCATCTCCGTTCACGCGACGACGTCGACCCCGCCCGGGTGCTGTACTTCGGGGAGAGCCTCGGCTGCGCCGTGGTCACCGCGCTCGCCGTCGACGAACCTCCCGCCGGAATGCTGCTGCGCTCGCCGTTCACCGATCTCGCCGCCGTGGCCCGGCACCACTATCCCTTCGTGCCCGCCGCACTGTTGAAGGACGAGTTCCCCGTCGCCGAACTCGTCGGCCACATCGACGTGCCGATCACGGTCGTCTACGGCACCGCCGACAGCATCGTCCCGCCGGCCCAGAGCTCGGCAGTCGCCGATGCCGCCCGGCTGTTGCACGAGCGGGTCGAGCTCGACGGTCTCGAACACAACGATCCGCCGATGTTCGGCGCGCCCGTGGTGGACGCCCTGATCCGGCTCAGAGCAGGCCTGTGAGCCTGGCGGAGCCGTCGACGAGGAATCTCACCAGATCGGGATCGGGTTGCACCTTCGCGGCCGACCCGTGCAGGTACAGGCCGCCGACGACGAAGGACGACGAGTCGCGGATCGGGACGGCCAGCGCCGCCCTGCCCAGCCGTGTCTCCTGGCACTCCTTCGCGTAACCGGACGAGATGATGTCGCGCAGCTCCCGCGCCAGCGACTCGCGCTCGCACATCGTGAACTCGGTGAGCCGGCGAAACTCGGCATCCGGACCCACTCCCGGCACGTGTGCCAGCATCAGCTTTCCGATGGCATTGGCGTGCAACGACTTCGACAGCGTGGCGATGGCGACGATCTCGTGGTCCGGATCCTGGTCGACGAAGCGGAGCCGGCTCCCGGCGAAGGACGCGACGTGCAATCCGAAACGCGTGCACCCCCGCAGGTCCTCCATCACGTCGTGGAGCGACTCGGACGGGGTGGATTCCGCTGCGGCCTGGGCGAGTTCGGCGGTGCGACGACCGAGCGCGAAGCCCGACAGGTCGGGGACACGCACGAGATAGCCGTCCGCGACGAGCAGGTTCAGCATCCGGTAGGCGGTGGCGGGAGGCACTCCGGCGAACGCGGCGATCTCCTTGGCGGTGGTGCCGGGACCGAGCTGTGCGACGGCCTCGAGCATCCCCAGCGCCTTCTGCACGGCGTGGGGTTGTCGTCCTCCGAAAGTAGTCTCGGAGGACCGGATGGGCACGTGGGCGGTCACATCCGCTCCTCCTGTGTGCCTCCCGTGACGATCCGCGGCCGCCCGTGCTCGTCGAGGACCAGTGTCCCCGCACCCGGCAGCAGATCCGTGGTCTCGACGGTGTCGAAGGCTCCGATCGTCGCGAGGCTCTGCGGGCGGAGCCGGCGCAGCACCGCGCGCCAGACGGGTCCCGACACCAGGAGCGCGACGAGCGCCACCGGCACGACGAGCAGCGAGTGCGTGACCCCGTCGACGGCCGTGGCCACCAGCAGACCACCACCGAGCAACGCGACGAACACCGCCGCGACCCGCGTCCACGTGGTGTCCTCACCGATGCGGTGCAGGAACCGCAGGGATGCCACCGCGACCAGCGTGTACGCCGCGACCAGCGCGACCTCGACGACACCGTCGAAGACGGACGAATCCGCTTCCGCCACCAGGGTGTACAGGACGGCACCCGCGACACTCACTGCGACGAACGTCGTCACCGCGAGGTAGGGGGTGCGCAGGGTGCCGTGTACGCGGGCCAGAGCGGACGGCAGCACCCGTTCGACACCCATCGAGTACAGGAGCCTCGAGCCTGCCTGTGCGCAGCCGAGTGTCGACGCGAACCACGAGCACGCCATGCCCGTCTTCACGGCGAGCACGACCGCCCACGACGCACCGGAGTCGACACCGTCGAAATACGCTCCGATGATGAGCGATCCGCGCCCGGTCAGCGAGGCGACGGCCGTGAAGACGAACAGCGCCCCGACGACGAGAGGGGTGATCAGCACCGTCCGGCTGACCGTGACGAGCGGCCGACGGGCCTCGGGCCCGAAGAACGCCGCGCTCTCGAATCCTGCCATGGACAGGACGGTCATGAGCGCCAGGAAGGGCAGCAGGCTCAGCGGTGAGACCGGCAGTTCGCTTGTCGTCGTTCCGCCCGCCGGCGCGACCAGCATCGTCGCGACGATCAGTACCAGCGAACACGTTTCGACGAGCAGGATCGCGCGGGTCGCGAACCGCACGCCGCGGATCGCGATCAGGGCGACGACCCCACCGAGCACCGCCGCCGTCACCAGCCACGGTCCCGTCCCCGGAAGATTCAGTCCCACAAGCTCACCGAGATCCAATACTGTGCGTGCTCCCTGGGCCAGCACGGAGATCGAGATGCCGAGATATCCGACGATGAGCGCCGTGCCCGTCACGAGCGCCGCGCGCGTACCGAGTCCCTGGAAGACGAAACTGTAGAGCGAACCCGCCGCGGCCAGGCGTCGCGTGAACTGCGTGATGCACCATGCGACCAGCACGACGACGCCGGTCGTCGCGGCGATGGTGAGCACACCCCCGAGTCCCGGAGCGCTCACGGTCATCCACAGGGCGATGAACACCATTCCGGTTGCGGGAGCGATCGTCGACAGCGACTGCCCGATCAGATCGAGCTGGGACAACTGCCGGCGGCCGAGCGCATGCAGGGGTGAGCGCACGTGATCCCCGGTGGGTTCCGCGTCCTGCGCGCGGTCGATCGCCGCCCGGAGTGCTGACGTCACGGCCGTGGTCCTTTCACTGGATTCGTCCGGACGCTAACCCCGTTCTGTTACAGCCGCATTACCTGCGCGAACACGACGTGCCGTCCAAGTGGGAATCCGCTCGCAGAGGCGATGCGAGGTGCATCACGCCACCGCCTTCCGCGCGGACTCGGGCGAACGCAAAACCCCACGTCGCCGGGCCCCGACGTCCCTGAATTCGAAGGCTCGCGTTCTCGTTCAGGGTGTCCCCGTTCGTTTCTCCGGCGTCGCACGCCCGACTCGAGACCGCAGCAGGATGTGTCCATCCCCACCTGCGAGGGATCCGCCGGGACCTCGACGAGGTCCCGAAGCGAAACGGAAGGAGTGGTCGCACACATGCTGTGGGTGCTGATCGCATCGATCGTCGGAGGCACGCTGTTGCTCGCCGGCATCCCCAAGACCCGGGACCGCCAGGGTCTGCTGCGCACGGTGCGCGGGTACAAGCTGCTGCCTGCGCCGCTCGAGGACGCGGTGTCGTTCGCGCTGCCGTGGGCCGAGATCGTCCTCGGTGCCGCGCTCATCACCGGCATCGCCGGACGATGGGCGGCCGCAGGCGCCGCACTGCTGTTCCTGTGCTTCTTCGGCGGCCTGACGATCAACCTTCTCCGAGGCCGTCGTGACCTCGACTGCGGCTGTTTCGCATTCGGTTCCCACGACATCCCGCGGATCGGGTGGTTCCACGCGGTGCGGGCCGGTGCGTTCGTGCTCGTCTCCGCAGCCCTGGCCCTCGTTCCCGCCGGCGCACCGTCGCTCGCCGAGCACCTCCTCGCCGTCGCGCTCGCCGCACTGGTGCTGGTCGTGGTCGTCACCGCGGTGCAGTTGCGGTCGATCGTGCATCCGGGCCGACGCCCGGTCGACGACCACCTGACGAAGGCCTCGATCGAACTTCGTGCCGCCTCGACCCTCTCGCGGTACTGACACATCCGAACGGAGAAATCTGTGAACACCTTCCTGCTGATCGCGGTCATCGTGCTGGCCGTCGCCGTCGCGGCACTGTTCCTCATGCTGCTCGCCCTCGCCCGCGAGATCGGGCGCGTGCAGGTGCGTCTCGGCCCCCTCGGCGCCCGGATGATGGACACCGGCCCGAAGATCGATCAGGTCGCTCCGAGCTTCCGCGGCCTGCAGGACCACCTCGGCCGCGAGGTCGGCGTCGGTGGCCACCGCGACAAGGCGCAGCTGCTGCTGTTCACCGCGCCGTCGTGCTCGACCTGCAAGAGCCTGCTGCCCGGCGTCAAGGCGATGGCGAAGGCGGAGAAGGACCTCGAGGTCGTCATCATCTCCGACGGCACGCCCGAGGAGCACCAGAGTTTCCTTGCCGGTTCGGGTATCGGTGCCGAGCTCAGCTACGTCGACGCCCGCGATGTGGGCATCGCCTACCAGGTGGGCACCACTCCGTACGGCGTGATCCTCGACGAGCACGGCAAGATCCAGGCCAAGGGCCTGTGCAACCACATGGCGCAGGTCGAATCCCTCCTCAACGCACTCGAATCCGGCACGCCCTCGCTGCAGCACCTGCACGAGGCAGCCAAGACTCGCGCCGCAGCCGGTCTGTGATCTGCGAGCGCCGACCGCCCCGTCGGTACGGGCGGAATCTCATCCCCTTCTCGAGATCGGAGTACGTCGTTGGACCTCAGACCCTCATCCGGGGAACCGGAGATGCACGAGAATCGATATCCGGTGGACGAAGCCACCGTCAAGGAACAAGCCGAATGGATGGCCGGCCGCGGCGGATCCTTCATCGGCCGCACCGGCCGCAGGATGTCCGAGCGGGTCTCCCGCCGTTCGGTGATCAGCAAGATCGGCCGGTGGACCATGGGTGTTTCCGGTGTGGCACTGATCAGTTCGCTGCCCGTCACCCGCACTGCGCTGGCGCAGGAGCCGCCGGCTCCGACCCCCGCCGAACCCGAACCGCTCGTTCCGGTCTACGACGGCAAGGACCCCGCCGAGTGCGAGTACTGGCGCTGGTGCAACATGGACGGCACCTCGTGCGCGGCCTGTAACGGCGGCGGTGTCACCACCTGTGCGCCGGGAAGCCGTCCCGGAGCGGAGTTCTGGGTTGGATGCTGCACGCATCCCGACACCGGTAAGACCTACCTGATCGCCTACTACGACTGCTGTGGTGCACCGTCGTGCTCGAACGCCTTCTGCGGTGAACCCGACATGCAGGCCATCATGTACAACCCGGTCTCGGGCAGCTTCGACCAGGAGATCATCTGGTGCGTGTCCGACGAATCCCAGTCGTACACCTGCACGATGGCACCGATCATCGGTGAGGACTGCCAGACCCGTCCCGCCGCACGACCGAAGGTGGGCGCCGGATCATGAAGCGCACCCAACGGGCGGTCGCCGCGACCGTCCCGCTCGCTCTCGCACTGTCCCTCGCGGCGTGCTCGAGCGACGACGACTCCTCCTCCGCGGCGGGCGAGGTCACCTACCCGACCGTCCCCTACACCACTCCCGGTGAGGGCATCTCCCTCGGTCACGACGATCAGGAGATCGGCGACACCATCCCGGAACCCGTGCATGTCTCGGAGATCCAGCCCGCGAGCGAGAACGACCTGCTTGCGGTCCTCCGGACTCCGGGCGGGCTCGAGATCGGTGTGAACGTCCTCGACCCGGTCACCGGTGTCGCGGGCAGTCGCATCGTCGTGGGTCCCGGCATCTGGGATCCGGTCATCCACGGGTTCGTCGGCGAGAGTTCCTCGGACCCAGCGGTTCTCGCCGCCGAAGTGTGGCGGCCGCGCGGTTCGCGCGGCCAGGCGGACTTCACCGTCACCACCTACTCGGGCGACCTGCTCGAGCCGGACGAGATCGAACTGCCCGACTACGCCCGCGCGCACTCGCGTCCCGGGTCCAGTGCCGTCACCTCGGACGGGAAGTACTTCGTGACGTGGGACGACGGCCTGTACGGCGTCCGCGTCGTCGATCTCGAGGCCGGCAAGGAGAGCGGCGCGCTGCAGATCATCGGGTGCGGTCCGTTCACCTGGCTCGTCGACCACGAGCTCTACAGCGTGTGCGAGGACACCCGCGAGCTGATCCAGATCTCCATCGACGATGCCGGTGTCCCCACCGAGACGGCGCGCACGAAGGTGCTGCCCGACGACTTCGTCAGCAACCGCAAGGTGACCTGGGCCGCGGACGCGAAGAAGGCACTGCTCGTCGGCGCGACCGGCGACGTCTTCGTCTTCGACTTCTCGAACGGTCTGCCGGAGGATCCCGTCGCTCCCATCGGGAACGCCGGACAGGACGGCGGCCGCTTCGCGGAGAACGCCATCAACAACACCGGCGACCGGATCGCGATCGAGTACACCGACAGCGAGATCCATCCGCACTCCGCGCGCGGTGGCGACATCGTCACGATCGAGCTGTTCGACGCGACCGGCCTCGCTCCGATCCGCACCCTCGATCTCGCGGCACTGGGGATGACGGACATCGCGTCCATGGCCTTCTCCGTGGACGGATCGATCCTGTATGTGGTCGGTTCGGGCCCCGAGGTCGACGGCGAGTCGGCCCAGCGCATCGTCGGTGTCTCGGCGAGCGACGGCACCGAGGTCAGTGCCGCCGAGGTCACCGGCACCGTCGACGACATCCGTTCGCTCCTGACCCCGCAGGTGATCCGATGACACGACCCGGTTCCGGGCTCGTGCTCGCTCGCCGACGCTTCCTCCGCCTGGGCACCCTCGGTGTCGGGGCGGTGGGGCTCGGCGCGCTCGGGTTCGGTGCCACCGCCTGCAGCTCCGGTACGTCCGGACAGCAGGCGGTCGCCACCGAGCTCGACTACATCCGTCCCACCGATCCCGAGGTGGCCGCGGCCGAGGCGGCCCGCGCCACCTCGGGGGCGACGGCCGCCTTCGCGCTCGCTGCGGGTGTGGGCGCCGTGGACCTCGGTGGGCGGATCGTGAACACGTGGACCTACGGCGGGGCCGCCGTCGCACCCGAGCTGCGGTTGTCGAAGGGCGACCGGGTGCGGGTGTCGGTGGACAACGGGCTTCCGCAGGAGACCACGCTGCACTGGCACGGCATCCGGATCCGCAACGACATGGACGGTGCGGCTCCGGTCACGCAGGAACCGATCGGCGCCGACGGTGGGCGGTTCGAATACGACTTCGTCGCACCCGATCCGGGCACCTACTGGTACCACTCGCACAGCGGACTGCAGGCCGACCGTGGTCTGTTCGGGGCCATGATCATCGAGGACCCGAACGACGCCACCGGCGCGGACGCCGACGCGGTGCTCGTGCTCGACGACTGGGTCGACGGTCTGGGCACCACCCCCGACGCGGTCCTGGCCGCGCTCAACCCGCAGGTCGCCGGGGACGGTCATGCCGGGCACGGCTCGGGGCCGGCCGAGTACACGGACGCCGATGCCTCGGTGGCGCAACAGATCACGTCGGCAGGCCACGGGGACTCCGTCCCGCTCGGCGGCATGACCCAGCACATCGCGTACCGGCTGCACCTGATCAACGGGCGTCCGCCGAACGATCCCGCCGTGGTGGAAGCCGCTGCGGGGCAACGGTTGCGTCTGCGGGTCATCAATGCGGCCGCGGAGACGCCCTACCGTTTCGCCGTGGCCGGTCACGAACTGACCGTCGTCGCCGTGGATGGTTTCGATGTGCAGCCGACGACCGCCGACACCGTGATCCTCGGCATGGCGCAGCGGGTGGACGTGCTCGTCACGGTGCGTTCCGGTGCGTGGCCGATCGTGGCGAAGGTCGAGGGTCGCGGGGGTTACGCGTCGACCGTGCTGCGGTCCCACGACGCGGTTGCGATGTCGAACCCCGATGTGGGAGGGGATATCCCGGAGCTGAACGGCCGACTCGTACCCGAGAGCGACCTGCGGCCCGCCGAATCGGTGCTGCTCGAGAAGCGGGACGTCGACCGCGACTACCGCGTCGAGCTGATCCAGGCCGGCGACCGCTACGTGTGGGGCATGGCCGGCCCCGACGCCGGCCGACTGGTGATGAAGGAGGGTGAACGGATCCGGATCACGATGGTCAACTCGTCGCCGATGTGGCATCCCATGCACACCCACGGCCACACCTTTGCCGTACCGGGTTACGGCGGTCTGCGACGCGACACCGTCAACGTGCTTCCGGGGACCGAACTCGCCATCGAGTTCGACGCGGACAATCCGGGCGAGTGGATGTTCCACTGTCACAACGCCTATCACTTCGAGGCAGGAATGACCGCGAATCTGCGGTACATCCGGTGAGGACGAGATATGAAGAAGTTTCTTTCCGCGGTCGCGGGCACGACACTCGCGATGGGACTGCTGACCGGATGCGGCAGTGCGGACGCCGACGAACCCGCGGTCGTCATCGAGGTCTCCAACATGTCGTACAGCCCCGCATCGGTCACCATCGAGAAGGGCCAGACCGTGCAGTGGCACTTCGACGACTCGGGACTGCCGCACGATGTGGCGGGCGACGGACCGCTCGAAGGTGACCTGAAGAGCGAACTGCTCACCGAGGGCACCTACGAGTACACCTTCGACGAGGCCGGCACGTTCACCTACC
The DNA here is from genome assembly GCF_001886355.1 of Rhodococcus sp. 2G. Classification (NCBI taxonomy): domain Bacteria; kingdom Bacillati; phylum Actinomycetota; class Actinomycetes; order Mycobacteriales; family Nocardiaceae; genus Rhodococcus; species Rhodococcus sp. 2G. Next base: position 3,959,348 of record NZ_CP018063.1, read on the forward strand.
ACTGCACGCCGCACCCCGCGATGGTCGGCACGATCATCGTCGAATGATGCGGATCCGGTGGGGGGTGGCCGCGTTCGCGATGCTGGCCGCGACCTGGTGTGCCGGCTCCCCCACCGGGCCGGACGCGGAGATCGTCGTGCGCGACGTGCACTTCGCGCCGGTGGACGTGACCGTACCGGTGGGCGGCACCGTCCGGTGGACGTTCGACGACGGCGGGGTCCTGCACCACGTCGGATCGGAGGGCGAGTTCGACAGCGGCATCACCCCCGAAGGGAGCTTCGAGCACACCTTCACGACGCCGGGCGTCTACGAGTACCACTGCTCGGTCCACCGGTACATGACCGGAACCGTCACCGTGACCGGGTGACGGACAACGCCGTCCGCCGTCCGGTCGTATCCGTAAGCACCACAGCAAAGGAGCATCCCGATGACAGAAACACTCGTGCGTGAGCCTCTGGCTCACCCGCCCCTCGGAGTCGACGTACCGGAGATACGCCCGACGCTCGAGAGCGCCGTCGCGAAGAAGACCCGCGGCGGCCTGATCGCCGGTGCCGCGGTGGTCGGCGCCGCCGCCGGTCTCGTCGCGGCCGCCTCGACCCCGACGGCCATGACCGCCGCGGTGATCGCCACCGGCGCGGTGACCGCACTGGCCGCCAACTGGTCGACCTGCGGTATGTCGGTGGCCGGCGTGGTCGCCGCACCGAAGCAGCCGGGACGCCGTGGGTCGTCGACCCCGATCCGCCGGCTCGGCTGGCACGCCCTGGGATCGCTCGCGACGGGCATCCCCACCGGCGCGCTCTTCGGTGCGCTCGGCGCGCTCGTGACCGGCTCGGTGCCGTGGGCGTGGATGCTCGCGGCCTGGGGGGTGATCGCGCTCGGTTACGGCCTGCACGAGCTGGGCATGATCACCCTGCCGACGCCCATGCGGCGTCAGCAGCTCCCCCGCCACCTGCGGCGCACGATGGCGCCGTGGAAGGTGTCGCTGCTGTTCGGTGCGCTCATCGGCCCCGGCTTCATGATCTTCATCCGGTCCAGCGCGTACTACCTGCTGGTCCTCGGCGTGATCGCCTCGGGTTCGCCGGTGCTCGGCGCCGCGATGTTCGCAACCGTCAGCCTCGGCCGCTGCATGCCGAGCGTACTGGCCATCCTGCACACCCACCGCGGGGGTTCGATGCCCGGCTTCCTGTCGGCGATGTGCGTCGTCGACCGTCGTGTCCAGACCCTCACCGGCGGTGTCCTCATCGCCCTGGCGGCCTTCGCTCTTGCCGCACTGGTCTGATCTCCCGTGCGTGGTTCCGGTGGCCGAGGCCGCCGGAACCACGCACGTGGCATGCTCTGCGCTACAGGTCCTCGACGAACGGGATGTCGAGCACCGCACGATCACTCATCCACTCGCGCAGGACCTTCGTGGCGATCACGTCGTCCTCGTTGTACTCGAGCAACCGCACACGCTGCGCCGGATCGGGCTCGCCCGCCATGCCCACGGCCTCGCGGTACCAGCTCATCGACGCCTCACCCCCGGCCTCGGCGTCGCGCCAGTGATGCCCCGCGATCGGTGCGATCTTCTTCAGCCCCTTGCCGTTCGGACACACGAACTGGTCGGTGACGGCCTGGAAGATGTCGACCCACTCGTTCGAACCGATGAACGCCTTGACCTCCGCGAGCTCCGGCACACCCGGGAAACCGTGGAACCGCCGCGCCGACGACAGCAACCACTTGTCCTCCGCCGACCGCGAATAGCAGTAGGCCGCAAAAGTCTTCCCGCGACGTTCGGCCGCGCGCCGCTGGTCCGACAGCCAGCGCCAGAACTCGGCGAACGAGCGTGCCTCGTCGTCGGTCGGCACGGGCTCCCACGTCGCGAACGGGATGTACTCGGAGGACGATCTCGAATTGAGCAGCGTGCCCCACAGATAGGCGCCGTGCTCGTGGTAGCTCTCCATATCGATGTCGACCTCGACGTCGGCGCGGTGGACGTGCACGTGCCGGTAGCGACGCACGAGCGGCGCACCGGCGATCCACGCCCGCGCCGTGACGATCGCGTCCTCGAACGAACCCTGCGGCCACGCTTCCGGTTCCCCGCCCTCCCACCGGGCGAGGCCCTCGATGGTGTGCACCTCGAGTTCGCGCAGCACGACGGCACGTTGCCCCGGCGCGACGAGCGACACATCCCGGGTGACGGTGAGTTCGGCGCGGCAGCGGTCCCACCACGGGCAGGTCTTGCACTCGCCGATCTGCGACGGCGCCGTCGGAGTGAGACCCCGCGCGATCTCGAGTCGGTCCGCCAGGCGGGCGTCGTAGTCGTCGAGGATCTGGTCGAGATCGTGCACGAGGATGCAGTCGCCGCCGTAGCCGATCGCGCCGGCGACCTTCGCGGGGCTCGCAAGTCCGTGACGTTCGAGCATCCGGTACAGGTGCGCGAGGCGCATCTGGTCGCGCACCTGACTGCGCACCTTGCGGGTCTCGTCGACAGCAGGTGCCCACGCGAACAGATCGGTGGTGAGCGCGCCGTGTCCGGGATCGGTGACCTTGTGGTTGACGACGATCACCGGGATGTAGCCGCCGTGTTCGGCGTCGCGCAGCAGGATCTCCGAGCGGCCGCGGCGTCCGGTGTCGGGTTCGCTCGGCAGCACCGCACCCCAGATGCGGTCGGCGCCCGCGCGGCACGCGTCGAGTGTGCGCTCGGCGCGCTGCGACATCGGTCCTTCGGGGGCGACGAGCACCCACCCGTCCGGGTCGGCGTCGAACAGCGTCTGGCGGATCGCCTCGCGATGCGCAGCCGCCGCCTCCTGGCGTTGCCGCGCACCCGGATTCTCGGGTGCACCTGCGAGTTCGTCGGGGAAGGTGGCGTCGAGATAGACCCGGTGGCGGCACCTCGTCAGCGCAGCGGCCTCGAGGGAGACGGCTGTGCGCTGTGACACTCCGCGTCGGGGCCGCGGTAGTTCTCCGGTTGCGTCCACGACATTCCAGGGTATTCCCTGCGCAGGCGACGGCTCGCAGCAGCACCGTCACGTTAGGCTGACGCGGGGCGCCGGAGCGTCGTGTCGTACCGAATGGAGGGTGCTGTTCGATGGGGTTGTTCACACGGAAGCGTCGCGCGACTCGCAGGGCGGAAGCGAAGGCGCTGAGGACCAAGGCGAAGATCGAGGCCAGACTGGTCGCGAAGAATCGGCTCGAGAACGACCGGCGGGCAGCGAAGGCCAAGGCGAAGATCGACAAGAAACTCGCGAAGTCGCAGGTCAAGCTCGACCAGGAACTCGCGAGGTCGCAAGCCAAGGTCGAGAAGGAACAGATCGCGACCCTCAAGGCACAGAAGAAGGCCGCCGAGAACCAGGGGCTCACCGCGGCGAAGGTGCGCCGTTATCTCGGCGTCGCGCGTCTGCTCGCGCCGGTGCTCGTCCCGATCGTCTACCAGGCCGTGACGGCGCTGCGCGGTCAGCTCGACTCGCGTCGCGCGCAGCAGCTCGGGGTGCCGATCGAGGAACTGGGTTCGTTCACCGGTCACGGTGCCCGGCTCAGTGCCCGCATCGCGGGTGCGGAGCAGGCGCTCGAGAAGGTCGAGCAGCGCAACCCCAAGGACGCGGAGACGCAGAAGTTCGCCACCGCGACCCGCGAACGCCTCACCGATCTGACCGCCGCCGTGCAGACGGCCGAGCAGATGCCGGCCGCGCGCCGGAAGTCGGCACACACGGCGATCTCGTCGGAACTCGACGGCATCGAAGCGGATCTGCTCGCGCGCCTCGGCGTGCGCTGACACGGCCTGCACATCAGGAACGAGCACGACCGACAGTGACCAGGTATCCGACCGTTCTCGGCACCACCGCGGGCATCGCCACCGCGGTGCTGGCGGTGGCCGCCCACGGCGCCGCCGGCGGTGGTGTGCCGACGGGACCGGTCGCGGTACTGCTGGTCGCGGTCGCGGCGATCGTCGGGATCCTCGGCGCGCACCAGCCGTCGCTGTCCCCGCTCGTGCTCCTCGCCGGTGGGCAGGCGGCCACGCACGTCGCGCTCACCGTGCTGGTGCCCGGTCACGAACACCTGTCGGTGTCCATGCTGGGCGCCCACATGCTCGCCGTCGCCGTGTGCGCGGTGCTGCTCACCGCCGCGGCCCACGTGTACGCGGCGTGCGGCACCGCGCTGCGGGTAGTGCTGCTGCGCGGCCCCCGGGTCGCCGCGCCCGCCGTGCTCGCCCCGACCTCGTCGACCGACCGGCTCGTGTGGGGACGTGCACCCCCGGCCATCTCGCGGAGAGGACCACCGCTCGCCACGGCTGCGCTGTGACGATCGATCCTCCAACCACGAGAAAGACCCATACATGTTCGAGTTCTCCCGTCGCGCCCTCGTGGGCGCGACAGCAACCGCTGCGCTGATGGTCGCGGGCGCCGGCATCGCTTCGGCCCACGTCACCGTCGTCGCACCCGGAGCCGAGCAGGGCGGTTACACCGTCCTGACCTTCCGGGTCCCCACCGAGTCCGAGACCGCCGGCACGACCGCCCTCACCGTCGAGCTTCCGGGGCTGCGCTCGGCGCGCACCGAGCCGCTGCCCGGCTGGACGGCGACCGTCGAGAAGGATCCCGAGTCGCAGCTCGCGACCTCCGTGACGTGGACCGCCGAACCGGACGTGCAGGTCGGGCCGGGACAGTTCCAGCAGTTCGTCCTGTCCGTCGGGCCGCTGCCCGAGGAGGACGAGATCGCCTTCCCCGCGATCCAGACCTACAGCGACGGCGAGGTCGTGGCGTGGGACGAGATCACGACCGGCGACGAGGAACCCGAACGTCCTGCCCCCAGCCTGACCCTCGCGGCGAGCAGCGGCGACGGGCACGGCGGCAGTGGTGACGCCCACGCCACCGAGACCGAGCAGACCGCCGGCGCGTCGGAGGACACCACCGACAGCACCGCGCGGTGGCTCGGCGGTATCGGCCTGGTGCTCGGTGCGCTCGGCGCCGCACTCGGCCTCGGCGCCGTGATCCGGGGGCGGCGAGCATGAAGCGCATCCTCGTTCTCCTCACCGCGTTGATCGCGGCGCTGACCCTGTCCGTCGGTTCCGCAGCCGCCCACTCGGTGGTGCTGTCGAGCTCGCCCGAGGACGGCGAGCAGATCGCCGAGGCACCCGATCGGGTGACCGTGACGTTCAACGAGAACCTGCAGGAGCAGTTCGCGGCTCTGACCGTCGTCGGGCCGGACGGCAACCTGTGGTCGAAGAGCGACCCGATCATCGAGGGTGCGAACGCATCCGTCGAACTAGACGGTCTCGGCCCCGTGGGCGAGTACACGATCGCCTACCGGGTGACCTCCGCCGACGGACATCCCATCAGCGGAACCCGCACCTTCACGCTCACCCAGGAGGGAACCGGCACGCCCGGTGAAGCGGCGTCCGGTGACACCGCGACCGGCGAGACCGGCGCGGAGTCGGGTGAGAGCGACAGCAGCGGACCTGCCGTGTGGTGGTTCGTCGTCGCAGGTGTCGTCGTGGTCGCCGCAGGTCTCGCCTTCGCGCTGCGCAAGCCGAAGGCCTGACCCGCATGATCCCGGAACGCCGGCAGTGGCTCGTCGTGGCCGCTGCCGGCGTTGCCTTCGGAACCGTCGCGGGCATCGCCGTGGCCGGTTCCCTCGCCCTGCCCGCCCCCTCGAGTTCGGTGCGGGCGATCGGGCTGTGTGTCGGCTCGACCGTGCTCGGACTCGCGGTCCTGGCCGTGATGGTGCAGCGGCAACGCCGTCCCGCGGTTTCCTCCGACACGCTGTGGCGGACGATCGCCACGCTCGGCGGTGTCTGGCTCATGCTCGCGAGCATCGACCTCGCCTGGGCCGCGTCCACCGCGGCCGATGTTCCCGCCGCGGACCTGGACGTGGGGCGGTTCGGGCAGTTCGTCGGCACCACCACGGGACGCGTGGATGCGGCGGCATGGGTGTGCATCGCCGCGATCGTCGTCGTCGCCGCTGTGGCGTACCGCCGGTCGGCGGCGTGGTCCACCCTGCCGGTGCTCGTCGCCGCGGCGCTCGCGTTGATCGCCCGGCCAGTCACCGGCCACATGGCGCAGCAACCGCTGGGGTCGCTGTTCAACGCCGTGCATGTGCTCGCGGCCGCGGTGTGGTTCGGGGTGCTCGTGGCGCTGGCCGTCACCGTGCGGGGCCGCGGAGCGTGGGCGGAACTGCTGCCGCGCTACTCGCAGCTGGCCCTGCGGTGCGTGGTGGCGTTGGTGATCACGGGCGTGGTCGACGCGGCGGTACGGCTCGGCTCGGTCTCCGCGCTGCTGGGCACCGGCTACGGACGCGTCGTGCTCGCGAAGGCGATCGTGCTGTGCGCCCTGCTGGGGCTCGCGTGGAACTGGCGGAGCAACTGGCTCCCCGCTGCCGCGTCCCACCGTCTCCCGGAGGAGGAGTCGCTGCGCAACGCCGTCCTCGAGGTGTGCGCGATGTCGGTGGCGCTCGGGCTCGCGGCCGGATTGGCGACCACCGGCTGAGCCGTCACAACGTGGCCGCTCGTTCCAGGTCCTGCACGAACGAGCGGAACATGTCGTCGCGCTGCGATTTCGCCCGCAACACCGCCGACGGGTGCACGGTGACGACCACCGCCGGATCGCACGACCCGCACAGCTCCTCTGGCAGGTGCAGGACCTCCCCGCGGTGCTGCGTGAGCTTGAAGTCCTTACCGAGCAGCGACTGCGCGGCCGTGGCTCCGAGGCACACCACCACGTCGGGGCGGACGGCGTCGAGTTCGGCCTCGAGCCACGGCCGGCACGCCGCGACCTGCCCACCCGACGGTTTCTTGTGGATGCGTCTGCGGCCGTTGGCGGACCGGTCGAAGCGGAAATGCTTGACGGCGTTGGTCACGTACACCGTCCCGCGATCGATGCCCGCGCGTTCGAGGGCCTTGTCGAACAGGTGCCCCGCGGGCCCGACGAACGGTTCTCCCGCGAGGTCCTCCTCGTTGCCCGGTTGTTCGCCGACGAAGAGCATGCGTGCGTCGCGCACCCCTGCCCCGAAGACCGTCCGCTCGGCGGCCTTGTAGAGATCGCATCCCCGGCATCCCGCGGACGCGGCGGCGAGTTCGGCGAGGTCGCGGCTGTCGGGTACGTAATCCTGTGCGCCGGGATAGGTCACCATGGCTGTCGCATACCCGGCTTCACCGCGGTTGCACCAGTCGCTCGATCCAGGCGCGGCTGTCGGCGGGGTCGATGACGTCGTCGACTTCGAAGCTCGTCGCCGCTTGCAGGGCCTTGCCCTGCTGGTAGGCGAGGGCGACGAGCCGGCCGAACAACTCCTCGCGCTCGCGGGGTGTCTCCGCGGCGTCGAGTTCCTTGCGGAATCCGAGACGCACGGCCCCTTCGAGTCCCATTCCGCCGATCTCCCCCGTCGGCCACGCGACGGTGAATTCGGGTGCGTGGAAAGATCCGCCGGCCATCGCCATCGCGCCGAGGCCGTAGCCCTTGCGGAGGATGATCATGCCGAACGGGACCGTCAGGCGTGCGCCGGCGACGAAGAAGCGCCCGAAGCGGCGCACGGTGGCGTCCTTCTCCGATTCCGGTCCGACCATGAATCCCGGTGTGTCGCACAGACTCACCACGGGCAGCCGGTGCGATTCGCACAGTTCCAGGAAGTCCGTGGCCTTGTCGGCGGCCTCGGCATCGATCGCCCCACCGAGGTGGGCGCTGCTGTTGGCGAGCACGCCGTAGGAGGCGCCTTCGACGCGCATCAGAGCGGTGACGATGCCGACGCCGTAGTCCGGGCGCAGTTCGAGCACCGATCCGAGGTCGGCGATCGCGTCGATCGCCGACCGCACGTCGTAGGCGCGGAGACGGTTCTCCGGCACCACATGTCGCGCGAGACGCGGATCGGGTGCCTGCCGGTCCTCGTGCGGCGCGGTGAAGTACGCGAGATATCGCCGGGCGACGTCCACGGCGTGCGCCTCGTCGCGCGCCGCGACGTGCACGACGCCGTTGCGGCGTTGCACGTCGATCGGCCCGATGTCCTCGGGGCGGTGCACGCCGAGTCCTCCGCCCTCGATCATCGCGGGGCCGCCCATGCCGATGTTGGCGTCGGGGGTCGCGATGAGCACGTCGCACACCCCGGCGAGCGCGGCGTTGCCCGCGAAGCAGCGGCCGGAGACGACCGCGACGGTGGGCACGCGTCCGCGCAGCGACGCCATCGAGCGGAAGGTGGGCAGGTCGAGGCCCGCACCGGAACCGGCGTCGACGTCCCCGGGTCGCCCGCCACCACCCTCGGCGAACAGCACGAGCGGCACCCGCCGCCGGGCGGCGAGTTCGAGCAGCCGATCGGTCTTGCGGTGGTTGTTGCGGCCCTGGGTACCTGCGAGGACGGTGTAGTCGTAGGACATCACGACCACCTCGGCCCCGCCGATCCGTGCGGTGCCGCCGACAAGTCCGTCCGCCGGGGTGTTCGCGATCAGGTCCTCCTCGCTGCGGCGGCCGCGCTGGGCGGCGAGGACGAGCGGTCCGTATTCGACGAAGCTACCGTCATCGACGAGGTCGGCGATGTTCTCGCGCGCCGTGCGCCGGCCCCGCCCGTGCCGCTTCGCCACGATCTCGGGCCGCGCCGCATCGGTGGTGACCTCGTGCCTGCGGCGGATCTCGTCGAGGTCGGCACGGTCGGCGTCGAGGTCGGCCGCGGCGATGTCGTCCGTCGCGGTGTCCGTGTCGAGCACGCGGACCACCGCGAGCACGGTGCCCGGCTCGACGGTGCGTCCCGGCTCGACGAGCACACGTTCGACCACGGCACTGCCCGGTGCCCGGATCTCGTGCTGCATCTTCATCGCATCGAGCACGGCGAGCGGCGCACCGGCCGGAACGGTGTCGCCCGCGCGAGCGATCTCCACGACCGTGCCGACCATCTCGGCGTGCACCGCCTGTTCGTCGGCGCGCAGATCCGTGTACTCCACCGGTGCGGTCGGGGCGGTGTCGACGAAATCCGCGAGCCGCTCCCCCAGCCACGTAGTGCGGACATTGCCGGACCGGAACTCCTTGTCGTCCAGTATCTTCTGCAGGAGGTCGCGGTTGGTGCCGACACCGTCGACGATGAACTCGCCGAGTGCCGTCGACGCCTTGCGCAGCACGGCCGCGCGATCGCCGGAACGCACGTACGCGACGACCTTGGCGAGCAGCGAGTCGTAACGTCCGGTCACCTCGAGGCCGGGCCGGCCGTGGGTGTCGACGCGGATGCCCGGTCCGGTGGGTGGCGTGAACGCGGTGAGCGTCCCGGCTGTGGGCAGGGCGATCCCGTCGGCGCGCGGCGTCTCGGCGTTGACGCGCACCTGCACCGCGATGCCCTGCGCCGCCGCAGGACGTCCGCCGATCTTCTTGCCGTCGAAAGTGATTCCTTTCGGGAGACCGAGTTCGTCGAATCCCGTCCCGCGAGCGACCGCGAGCTGGGTCGCCACGAGGTCGACGCCGGTCACCTCCTCGGTGACGGTGTGCTCCACCTGGATCCGGGGGTTGACCTCGAGAAACACGAAACCGTCGTCGTGGACGAGGAATTCGACGGTGGACAGCCCGTGGCACCCGACCTGCCCGATCAGCCGGACCGCCGCGCCGTGCAGCGCCTCCCGCAGGGCGTCGGACAGGTCGGGCGCGGGTGCGATCTCCACGAGCTTCTGGTGCCGGCGCTGCACGCTGCAGTCGCGATCGCCCAACGCCACCGCGCGGGTACCCGACCCCGACTCGGCGGCCACGACCTGCACCTCGACGTGGCGGGCACGCTCGACGAGCACCTCGGCGTACAGCCGGTCGTCGTCGAAGGCGGCGTGTGCTTCGGCGGCGGCGAGCCGGAGCGCCTCGTCGAGATCGGCGGCATCGCGGACCACGCGCATGCCGCGACCGCCACCACCCGACAGTGCCTTGACGACGATCCCGCCCGGACGGTCGCGCAGGAAGGCCCGCACGGACTCCGGATCCGTCGTCTCGACGGCAGCGGTCACCGGGATGCCGAGTTCCTCCGCCACCGAGCGGGCGGCCCGCTTGTCGCCGAGGACGCGCAGTGCTTCCGGGGACGGCCCGACGAAGGTGAGCCCGGCGTCCGCGCAGGCCTGCGCGAAGGCGGCGTTCTCGCTGAGGAATCCGTAACCGGGATGCACGAGCGTGCATCCGGTCGTCCGGGCGACCCCGACGATCGCCCCGGGGTCGAGATAGGCCGAGGGACCTGTCCCCGGCAGGGCCTCGGCTCGCGTGGCGGCGCGGACGTGCGGAGCGTCGGCGTCGTCCGCGGCGTGGACGGCGACGGTGTCGAGTCCGAGGTCCCCGGCCGTGCGGACGACACGCAACGCGATCTCACCCCGGTTGGCTACGAGCAACATCGACGATCCTTCCCTCGGCAGCGGTTGTATCAACTCCTACTCCGGTCGGCACCCGCACCGCAGACCGCCGTCTCACGCAACGACCACGGGACGGTGGCGCAGGGCGCGACCGAGACCGAGCGCCATCAGCACGGACGTGATCGACGCCGTCGCCATGATCGCGGCGAGCACGACCACCTGGAACCGTCCGGCCTCCACCGGCGACAACCCGCCGAAGATCGCGCCGACGAACGCCCCGGGCAGCGTCACCAGACCGGTCGTCTTCGTCTGGTCGGTCGACGGGATCATCGCCGCGTGCACGGCGAAGCGTGCGGGTGAGAGTGTCGCCTGCCGCATCGTCGCGCCGAGTGCGAGCCAGCCCTCCACCTCGGGCCAATGGCCGTCGACGGTTTCGTGGAAGCGGCGACCGGCGAGGGCCGCGACCGTCATGGTGTTGCCGATGATGATGCCGCCGAGCGCGAGCGCGTAGCGCGGGGTGGCCTCCACCGCGCCGGTCGCGAAGACGATGCCCGCCGCGACGACTACGCCGGTCGACATCGCGACGGCCGTCGCCCCGCGCACGACGGCCTCGTTCCCGATCCGCCGGCAGGCCGTCCACCACGCGACGGTGAACATCACGACGAGCACCACCGCGACCCACCGGGCGTCGGTGATGACGCCGGAGAGCACGACGCTGATGAGCGCGAGTTGCACCGCGCCGCGGGCGATGGCACCGACGGGCGCGAATCGGTGCGGGACCCGGAACGCCCACAGCACCGCCGACGAGATCACGGCGAGGGCGAGGATGCCGATGATCGTGGGGATCAGGACGGTCGGGTCGATCACAGGGTCGACGTTAACGTCCCGGTCGCCGGGTGAGGCCCTATCGTCGCTCGGGCGCGGCGTGCGGCAGATCCGCGGTGGACGCCACGGGCCAGTGCAGCGGATCGGGGCCGAGCGTGCGGAGCTGCTCCACCTGCTCGCGGCACCACACCGACACCTCACGGCGTCCCTCGACGACGTCCTCGGAGAACTCCGTCCAGTCGGCCCATTCGGTGTCGTGCACCTCCGACGGTTCGGGGGTGGGCGCCGGCCCGTCGTAGAGCACGCGGAAGACCGGGCAGATCTCGTTCTCGACGATGCCGTTGTCCATCACCGCCCGGTAGCGGAAGGACGGCAGGACGACCTCGATGTCGTGCACGTCGAGCCCGAGTTCCTGACGCAGCCGGCGGCGCACGGCCTCGATGAGCGGCTCGTCGGGCGCCGGATGACCGCAGCAGCTGTTCGTCAGGACACCGGGGAAGGTCGACTTGTCCAGGGCCCGCCGGGTGAGCAGAACGTTGCCGTGGTGGTCGAAGACGTACGACGAGAAGGCGAGGTGCAGCGGGGTGTCGGTGGTGTGCACCGTGGCCTTCGGCTCGATCCCGACCGCGCGGCCTGCGTCGTCGAGCAGCACGACCTGTTCCATGTGATGTCCTGTTCTGTATTCGTGTCCGAATGCCGGCTCGGCCGGTCGGGCCTCACCGGCCGAGCGGCGCGGTGGGCATCCCCAGTCTCGACCGTGAACGCAGCGTGGTCCAACCGGCCGAGGCCAGCCGCGGTGCCGCCACCGACAACCGCCGGCGCCGCGACACGCGTGCGCGCTGGTGGAGTACCCGGTATCCGCTCTCCTCCACCACCCGCAGGATGTCGCCGTAGAGGACGAAGGCGGTCCGCATCGCGGGACGCACCTTCGGGTCGAGCAGGTCGATGCCCGGTTCGGCCACACGGTAGATCGAGCGGGTGTGCGCGATCAGGTGCGCGAGGGCGCGTTCGAACCGCACGTCGCGCTGTCCGGTCCGGCGGCAGTGCCACAGCAGGTCCTCGTCCACGTCGAAGGCGGCGAGGATGTCGGTGGGCAGGTAGATGCGGTCGCGGTCGAGGTCCTCACCCATGTCGCGGATGAAGTTGGTGAGCTGGAAGGCCTCACCGAGTGCGGCGGCGGGAGCCTCGGCCTGTTCGCGTTCGCCCTCGATCCCGAGGATGGGCAGCATCTGCAGCCCGATGACGGCGGCCGAGCCGTACATGTACTCCGACAGTTCGTCCATCGTGCGGTACCGCGACCGGAACAGTTCGGTGCCGGGGATGTCCATCCGCATCGACCGCAGGAAGGCGTAGTAGTACTCGTGCGGGATGTCGTACCGCTGCGTGGTGTCGACGAGGGCCCGCAGCACGAGACCGAATTCGTCGTAGGTCGGCGGTCTGCCCCCGAGCGCGTCGGACAGACGGCGTTCGAGCGCGTCGAGAACCGGTGCCGCGTCGACCGGTTTCACGTCGACGATGTCGTCGACCATCCGCGCGAAACCGTAGAGGGCGTGCACCCCGGCCCGTTTGGACGCCGGGAAGATGCGGGTCGCGAGGAAGTAGGTCTTGCCATGGCGCCGGTTGAGCTCACGGCACAGTTGATACGCCTCGTGCAGATCGGGATCGATCCCGTCGAGTTCACCCATGGGCAACCGCACCTGCTTCCATCGGAATCGACATCGTCGTGAGCCCGGCAGTCGCGCCACCGGAGATACGTTCTGCGGCAAGACGTCCGGAGATGATCACGGTCGGGACGCCGACACCCGGCGTGGTACCCGACCCGGCGAGGACGACATTGTCGACGCCGTGCACGAGGTTCGGGCGGCGGAAGGGCCCGGTCTGCCGGAACAGGTGCGCCGCCGAGAAGGGGCTGCCGTCGAGCATGCCCTTGTCGGCCCAGGTCCGCGGGGTGTCGATGTGGTCGACTCGCATCGAACTCGCGAGTCCCCGATAGCCGCGTTGCTCGAGGACCTGCTGGATCTCCCGCATGTACGGCCTGCCGAGTCGGCCCCAATCGAGGGGTGCGGCAGCGAGATTCGGGCACGGCGCCAGCACCGAGACCGGTTCGCACTCGATACCGCCGCGCACGACCCGCAGGGACGGATCGGTCACGGCAGGTCGCGTGATGAGCAGGGACGGATCGGCCATCAACCGGCCGCGGCCGCGCGGGGCGGTGATCCGCGCGAAGGTCTCCGCCCACTCCTCACCGAAATCGATGGTGTGGTGGGACTCCGGCCAGGCCTGTGTCACCTCGGTGGGTACCGTGCCGTGGAAGACGACGGCCGAGGGCGACGCGACGGTGGCGCTGCGGGCGCGGCGGCGCGGCGGGACCCCGGCGCGCAGCAGCAGGTCGTCGACCACGGGCAGGTCCACGGTGAGGACGACGGCGTCGGCGGCGAACTCCCGGCCGTCCGCGGAACGCACGCTCTTCGCGCGGCCGCCGTCGACGCGGAGTTCCGACACCTCGACCCCGGTGTGCACGGTGCCGCCGTTGCGGACGAGCGCATCGACCATCGCGGCGGCGATGGTGGACATGCCGCCCTTCGGAAAGTAGACGCCGAGCGAGGTGTCCATGTGGGCGATGGCGCCGTAGACCGCCAGGGCCGTCGACGGTGCGGTGCCCGCGTACAGGGCCTGGAAGGTGAAGATTCGCCGGAGCCGGTCGTCCCGGATGAACGACCCGACGCGCGATCCGAGCCGGCCGAAGCCGCCGAGCCGGACGAGGTTGGCGGTGTCGCGCAGCGCCGCGGGTGTCGACACGAGGTCGAGCGGCGAATCGAAGTTGGAGTCGATGTAGCGGTCGAACTCGGCGTCGAAGATCGACGCGAGCCAGCGGCGCAGCCGCCGATATCCGCCGGCCTCCTCGGAACCGCACACGCGCGCGATCTCGGCGGTCATCTCGTCCGGATCGGAGTACACGTTCAGGGCGGTGCCGTCGGCGAAGCGCGCGTGGTAGCCGGGTGCGAGCGGGGTGAGGTCGAGCGCCGGGATGGTCGAGTCGAAGGATTCCCCGACGGCCGCGAGCGCGTCGGCGATGAGGTTCGGCATCGTCAGCACACTGGCGCCGTTGTCGATGTCGTAGAGATGCCGCCCGTCCTCGAACACCGGGTACGTTCCCACGCGACCACCGACCGTGTTCTCGCGTTCGAGGACGGTGACGCGCTTGCCGGCACCGGTGAGGTGGAGCGCCGCGGACAGTCCCGCGAGGCCCGCACCCACCACGACGACGGACTCGACGGAGCCGCCGACCGACCTCACGCCTTGCCTACCTGCGCGCGCGGGGTCGTCTGCTCGGTGCGCGTGCGCGCTTCCATGAACAGCTGGAGGAAACCCACGGACGGGTGCGGGTGCCGATTCTCGTTCTGCCGGGCTTCGTAGTTGGGCATGATCGGTCTTCCTCTGGTCGTCGCCTGAGCGGCGTGGGCGTGCGTAGTGGTTCGTGTCGGTCGGTTCGGGTGACGGCCCTCACGCCGTCTCTCCCCGTATTCGGAGCCCGTCGTCGAGCGGATGGGTCGGGTCTGCGGATTCGTCCCGGCCCTGGACGGGCGCGATACGGTCGAGGTATGGCTGCCCGCAAGACCGCTGTGCTCCGACGGCCGTCGGAGACCGACGACTACCTCTACGAACCCGTCGATCGCAGGATCAGAGGTGAGTGGTTCGGCCGGACGGTGGTCGACAGCACCCGGGCCGTGCTGGTGTGGGCACCCGGCAAGCCCGTTCCGTTCTATGCCTTCCCCCGCGAGGACGTCCGGCTCGACCTGATCGCGGCCTCCCTGTCACCGAGCCGCTCCCGACAGGACGTCTGGCAGTGGTACGACATCGTCGTCCGCGACCATCGGGCCTATTCACCGGTCTGCCAGCTCGACGTCGACGGTCTCGACGACCGTCTCGTCTTCCAGTGGTTCCGGTGGGGCGAGACCGGGCCGGGCGACGACGTCGACGAGGGCGAACGGTGGTTCGAGGAGGAGACCGAAGTGTTCACCCATCCACGCGATCCCTATCACCGCGTCGACGCCCTGCGCAGCTCCCGGCACGTGCGGGTGACCATCGGCGACGTCGTGGTCGCCGAGACCCGCAACCCCGTACTCGTGTTCGAGACCGGCCTCCCGACCCGCTACTACCTCCCTCCCGAGGACGTCGACTTCTCGGTGCTCGAGGAATCCGAGTGGCGGACGAGCTGCCCCTACAAGGGCGTCGCCCGGTACTGGTCGTTCTCCGGCACACCGCCTGCCGAGAATGTCGCATGGTCGTATCCCGAGCCGTTCCCCGGCATGGAGCCCATCGAGGGATACGTGTGCTTCTACGACGACGCCGCGGAGATCACGGTCGAGGAGTGAGTGCGTCGGCTGCGGGACGCAGCGCTGCCCCGATCCCCGAGCCGCGGGCCTGGCGCGCACTGGCGGCCCTGTGCGTGGGTCTGTTCATCACCCTGCTCGACCAATCGCTCGTCGCGGTGTCGCTGCCGCGTATCCGCGAGGATCTGGACGCGAGCATCAACCAGGTGGTGTGGGTGTCGGCGGCCTATCTGCTGACCTTCGCGGTGCCGCTGCTGGTCACCGGTCGTCTCGGCGACCGTTTCGGTCAGCGCAACGTCTACCTGGTGGGCATGGCGATCTTCACGGCCGCGGCCTTCGCGTGCTCGATGGCTCCGACGATCGAGTGGCTGATCGCGCTGCGTGCGGTGCAGGGGCTCGGCGGGTCGCTGATCAACCCGCAACCGCTGAGCATCATTCACCGGATCTTCGCGCACGACCGGCGCGGTGCGGCCACCGGTGTGTGGAGCGCGGTGGCCAGCTCGGCGGGTCTGTTCGGGCCCGTCCTCGGTGGGGTGCTCGTCGGTACCGGTGGGTGGCGGTGGGTCTTCTTCGTCTACATCCCGCTGGGCCTGATCTCTCTGGTGATGGTCGCGCGGTACGTGCCGAAACTGCCGACCGGGGCGCGTCGCATCGACGTGCTGAGCGCCGTCGTCTCGCTGGTCGCGGTCACCGGCGTGATCTTCTCCCTGCAGCAGGGTCCCGATGTCGGCTGGACCGTGTGGGTGTGGGTCGTCCTCGGTATCGGGATCGTGGCGTTCGGGATGTTCGTGCGTCTGCAGCGGACCGCGGTGGCCCGCGGCACCGAGGCGCTGGCCCCGCTCGGGTTGTTCACCCGCCGCAACTTCACCCTCGGGGTGACCGCCGTGGCGACGCTGGGTTTCACGGTCTACGCCGTGAACCTGCCGATCATGCTCTACCTGCAGGTGGGTCAGGGACTGTCCGCGCAGGTCGCAGGTCTGATGCTGGTACCGATGGGCGTGATCTCGGTGATCATGGCGCCCTTGATCGGGCGGGTCACCGATCGGGTCGCGCCGGGCCGGATCTCCCGGATCGGTTTCTCCGCGATGATCGCGGCGATGCTGTCGTTCGGTGTGGCGATGCATCTCGAGGCCACCGTCGGCTGGCTCCTGATCCCGATCGTGCTGCTCGGTTTCGCGAACTCGTTGTGCTGGGCCCCGAACTCGACGATCGCGTTGCGCGACCTGCCCGGTGACCTCGTAGGCGCCGGATCGGGTGTGTACAACACCGCCCGGCAGGTCGGTGCGGTACTCGGTGCGGCCGCCCTCGGTGCGGTGATGCAGATGGGTGAGGGGACGCTCGGGTTCGGTGCCGCGATGGGCAATGCGGTGTTGCTCCCGGTGGTCTTCCTCCTGGTGGGACTGGTGGCGGTCTCCCGTTTCCGAGAGAGTTCCACCGTCACCAGCGCAACGGGTGCGTGAGCAACCGTCATCGGCGCAACGGGTGCGTGAGCAACCGTCATCGGCGCAGCAGGTGCGTGACCAGGCGTCCGCCTTCCTCCAGGGACATGTGGGGAAGATAGGCACGACCGACCGCGATCCCGATGGTCGGCAGCGCCGCCGGGTCCGGGAACACCATGTACAGCGGGCGGTAACGGGGCTGGAACTTCGCCTTGAACGCCAGCAGCGAGCGGAATCCGTATACCGGTTCGAGCGTGCGGCCGAGCAGATCGAGCAGGGCGTCGAGGGCTCCTCGGTCGAGTCCGGACCCACCGTCCATACTCGCGAGGGGCGCCCCCGACAAGCTCAGGAATTCGAGGCCCTCGTCGGCGGCGGACCGTGCCGCGGACGCGATGAGGAATTCCATGGCCGGCCGGAAGCCGTCCGAACGTCGCCGCATGAAGTCCAGCGTCAGCCCGACCACCTTCCCGTCCCGGTGGACCGGCATCCACGACGTGATCGCATGGACGTGGTCGTTCGCGTCGACCGCGAGCAGCAACCGGACTTCGGGATCGCGCAGTTCGGCGACTCCTCCGAGCGTGAACCCCATCTCGGGCAGTCCCTTGTCGGCCACCCATTCCTCGGAGATGTCGACGATCTGCTCGGTCACCGACAGGGGCGCGGCGGCGAAGGTCGTCCATCGCGCTTCGATCCCGTCCTTGGCAGCACGGTTGAGGGCGGTGCGGACGTCCTGGAACTTCTTGCCCTTGAAGGCGAGGTCCGCGAGATCGACGACGGTCTCCTCACCCACCTGCAAACAGGTCCAACCGTGGTCCCGGGCGATCGTCGCCGTCTCCTCGCCCACCGAGTACAGGCACGGTGTCCATCCGTTGCCGAGGCAGTACGCCGCGAACTCGTCGATCGTCTCGGTCATCGAGGCGCGCTCACCGATCGGATCCGTCGCCGTCAGGGCGACACCCGAGTGGACCCGATACGCCACGGCGTGCCTGCCGTCGGTGCCGAACCAGTACCGATTCCCCGCCCAGGTGGTCATCCACGACATCGATCCGCCGCCCGGGTCGTGCAGGAGTTCTCGCACCCGCTGCTCGTCGCCGAGGTCGACCCCGGCAGGGGGCACGAGGAAGCTGCGCCACAGGAGCACGCAGAAGGCGACCCAGACGATCACGCCGATCCACTCGAACAACAGGGTGGCGGCGGTGTCGAGGGGCATCACGGGAGGCTCGAAGAGCTGGAGGTAGACCGGTGGAAGGAGCCGGCGCGGCGCGTCGCGGAGCAAGGTGCCGATGCCGGGATCACGATCGAACCCGTCCGCCACCAGCGTGCCCACCACCACGTACGTCACGAGCGCGATGCCTGCGGCGGCTGCGGTTCCGGCCCATACCCGGCGATAGGTTCCCTGCGGTGCACGGACATCGAACAGGGTGCGGGTCAGCAGTAACAGGGCGAGCACGGAGACCAGCGCGAGGAGTGGCGCGAGTTCCATGGATACGGAGCTGTGCCGGTGGATTCCGTACAACAGGGAGCGGGTCTCGTCCTGTTCGGTCACGCGGACGATCGTGCTCGCGGCGGCCACGACGATCAGCACGATGTGTCCTCCGACCGAGAGGAACCATGCTGCCCGCCGCCCTCGACGCAGCCCTTCGGCACCGATCAGCAGCAGTACCGACGGCATGAGATTCGCGACGAGCGGACCTGCACCGGAGAGCCGAAGGGCCTGTTGCCCTTTCCGGCACTCGTCGTGCAGCGCGGGATCGGCACACACCTCGACGAGTTCTCGCGGGGTGTAGGGAACCTGCTCGAACAGCTCGCGTAGCGCGGCCAGCGGTCCGATCGAGTGTGGGGAGAGCGCCGCGAAGATCGGGCCGAGCACGCTCGCTGCGACCACGAGCGCGACGAGCGTGCGGCGCTCCCGGATGGTGCCGCCGAGCACAGGACGGCGCACACCGCGTCCGAACAGGAGCGGGCCGGCGAGCAACCCGGCCAGCGCGACGGTCACCCTGTTCACGTCCTGCAGGTGTCCGGCGAACAAGGCTGCGGTCACCAGGAAAACCAGCAGGAGTGTCCGGATGCGGCGACGCCACAGGGTGCCCATCGCGGTGGTGGAGGCGAGCAGGACGCCGAGCACCCACGCCAGCGGGTCCTCGGTGAGGTGGGTGTGCAGCTCCCTGCCCCACAGGTTCGGCACCAGGGAGGCGACCTGAGCAACGAGCAATGCGAGTGCCGCGCCCAGGCCCTGTGAGACGAGCGCGGCGAGCGTGAACCTGCGACTGCCGATGCGACGTTCGACCGGCACCGCGACGGCGAGGATCGCAATGCTTCCGAGCACATACTCACCGGGACCGGAGGCGAACAACCCTGAAGTCCACAGTGTCCACAGGTGGCCGTCGGTGATATTCGGGATCCCGAGCGACATCTCGGATGCCGTTGCGTGCGACGGCCCGTTCCTCACAGAACCGGTGACGACCGCCAGGAACCAGGTCAGCACGAGCAGTCCGCACGAGACGGGCGCCCGGAGCACCCCCGTCCCGGTGCGGGACATCAGCACCCCCGCCCCTGTGCGGCGCATCAGTTGCCGAGCCCGAGCCGTTGTGCGAGCCATGGCAACTCCTTCTCGAGCCCTGCGGACCACAGGGCGAAGCTGTGTGTGCCCGGCAGTTCGGTGAGGTGGACGTCCATCCCCGCGCTCCGAGCCAACGAAGCGAGTTGTTCCACCCCGGCACGGTATTCGGAATCGTCGAGTCCCACCACGAAAGCACCGGCGGAATCGGGATACCGATTGCGTGCGAGCAGGTCGGCAGGATTGTTGCGCGCGAATGCTTCCGCATCACCACCGAACACGTCCCGGATCGTCGACGCCCGGTCACCGATGGTCGGCTCGGCCTGTCCCGACATGTCCAGAAAGGTCGGGTAGACATCTGGCCGGGTGGTCGCGAGTTGCAGTGCGCACGTTCCGCCGTACGAGAGTCCGCCCACGGCCCGTGCCCGTGGGTCGTCGTCGACCTGCAGGTCGTCCCGTACCCACGCCGGAACGTCGACGGCCAGATAGGTCGCCACGTTGCCGAGATGCGAGTCGGCGCACAACGGGTTGTCGAACTGACCTCCGGTGCCGTCCGCGAGCACGACGACCGGCGCCAGGCCGTGATGCTGCGCGGCATAGGCGTCCATGGTGGACGGGAGATGTCCGCCCACGAGCCAGTCCTCCGGACTGCCGGGCTGTCCGGCGAGCAGTACCAGCACCGGCAGTTCCGGTCGTGGATCCGAGAAGTAGGCCGGCGGGAGGTAGACGCGGGCTTCCCGCGCCCGGAATCCGGAGACTGTTCCGGGAATTGTCACAGAGGTGACCGCACCGGTCGCAGGCAGATCGTCCGACGCCGACCAGTCCTCCACCGGCACGGTCTGCGATGCCCGGAGGGAGGGGTCGTCGAAGGGGACGGTCCGGTAGTCGCTGATTCCGAGAACAGTCCGAACGGTGGGATAGGCGTCGTAGACCGCGTCGATCCGGCCCGCGGCGGAGATCACGACGAGTACCGCAGACACCACGAGTGCCGTCGCGACGAGTGGTCGGGCCCGGTCGCGACGTCGCACGAACCATCGTCCGATCAGTAGGGAGACGGCGAGCAGTGCCGTTGCCGCCCACCCGTACACCGCCCACGGCAGACGATCCGGGAACGGTTTCCACACCTTCTCGATCAGGAGCGCGGCTACCACCGTCGAGCCGAGGGCGGCGGTTACTGCGAGGGGTACTCCGTGTGCGAACCACACCCGGTAGCGGCGGAGGAGCAACACGATCAGACCGATGACCGTGAGGATCGCGAACACCGCGGTCGCCGTGGGGGTGGTGAGCGGTATTCCCAGCACTCCGTTCACCATCCTGGTCGAGGACATGGCGATCAGTATGCGCGGCCTTACACCCACCTGTCCGACATCACCGTCGAGACCATCGCAGAACAAGCGGAGGTTTCTACACGCACGCGCTGATCGCCGCTACGGCGGCCGGTGCGGTGCTGTTCGTCGCGGTGGAACGACGCGTCGCCGAACCCGCGATCGGCTGGTGCTCCTGTCGACCCTCGGCGCGGACACCCCGATCTGGGTGCTGGGCTGCTGGTTCACGGTGCTCGGCATCGGATTCGGCACGTCCATGCAGCTTCTCGTGCTGATCGTGCAGAATTCCGGTTCTCGAGGCGTACAACGACGCGCTCGTGCCGATCTACCTGTACATTGTGCCGCTCATGGTGGTCGCCGGGGTCCTGCTGTGCCTCGTCGTCGAGAAACCCCTCGCGACCACCATCGTGCGGAAGAGCGATCCGGCTCCTAGCGACCCGGCAGCCACTGCATCGACTTGACGAAGGGGGCGAGCATCTTCGCCCACACCCGCCGCGGAAGTCCGCGCGGGCCGTCGAGATTGAGCAGGCGCGTCGTCGCGATCGTCTGCGCCTCGGTGTACTTGTACAGGCCCTCCGCGCCGTGGCGGCGTCCCATGCCGGAGATGCCCATACCGCCCATCGGTGCGTCGGTGCTGCCCCATGCCGGGGCGTATCCCTCGTCGACGTTCACCGTGCCGGCACGCACCCGCGCGGCGATGGCCTCGCCCTGCGCCTTCGTCGCGCCCCACACCGATGCGTTGAGCCCGTACTCGGTGTCGTTGGCCTCGCGGATCGCTTCTTCGACATTCTCCACCGGATAGATCGACACCACCGGGCCGAACGTCTCGTTCCGGTAGCACTCAGTAGTGCCCCATAGAGTGGTGTAACTCGGTGGCCGAGATCGTCTGCGATTCCGTGTTGTGCACGGGTGTAGAGCGGCCACCGTGTGATCCTTCGAGTCAACCTTCTACCGAATCCTCGAACGGAGTCATCACGATGACCGCACCTCATATTGTCGACCCTGCAGGCCTGCTTGGCCAAGCCCTCGCCGACGCGTCGCCGGATCTGATGCGCGAGCTACTGCAGACCATGATCAACGCATTGCTCTCCGCCGATGCCGACGCCGTGTGCGGCGCCGAGTGGAACGCCCGCTCGGAACAGCGCACCAACCACCGCAACGGCTACCGCCACCGGCCCCTGGATACCCGGGTCGGCACCGTCGACGTCGCCGTCCCGAAGCTGCGCTCGGGCAGCTACTTCCCCGAGTGGCTGCTCGAGCGCCGCAAGCGAGCCGAGTCCGCGCTGATCACCGTCGTAGCCGACTGCTATCTGGCCGGGGTGTCTACCCGCCGGATGGACAAGCTGGTCAAGACCCTGGGTATCGACTCGCTGTCCAAGTCGCAGGTCTCACGCATGGCCCAGGACCTGGACGAGCAGGTCGCCGCGTTCCGGCACCGCCGCCTGGACGAGGCCGGGCCGTTCACCTTCGTCACCGCCGATGCGTTGACGATCAAGGTCCGCGAGAACAAGCAGGTCGTCAAGGCTTCCGTGCTGCTGGCCACCGGCGTCAACGGCGACGGCCACCGCGAGGTGCTGGGCATACAGGTCGCCACCAGTGAGACCACGGCCTCGTGGAACACCTTCTTCGCCGACCTGGTTGCCCGCGGCCTGGGCGGGGTGCGGCTGGTGACCTCCGATGCCCACGCCGGGCTCATCGAGGCGATCGCGGCGAACCTGCCCGGCGCCGCGTGGCAACGCTGCCGCACCCACTACTCGGCGAACCTCATGGCCGTGTGCCCCAAGTCCATGTGGCCGGCCGTGAAGGCGATGCTGCACAGCGTCTACGACCAGCCCACCGCGGAGGCGGTCAACGCGCAATTCGACCGGCTGCTGGAGTACGCCGAGCACCGGCTGCCCGAGGTCGCCGACCACCTCGGCGACGCCCGCGAAGACCTGCTCGCCTTCACCGCATTTCCCGACGACGTGTGGCGACAGATCTGGTCCAACAACCCCAGCTCGGTTAACCGGCCCTCCCACGACACGATCACGGTTGCAGCGTGAGGTCCTGAGCCGACGACCGGTTGAGGCGCATGCTGGCGGTGTCGGCTCCGATCGAAAGGCGGCGGACAATGACCGTTCGGGTGCGCATCAGCAGCAACGGGCATGTGATCGACGGCCAATGGGAAGGATGCGCAGCAGCAAACGCGTTCCTGACGCATCTGGCCGGACGCGGATTCAGTTCGGCAACGGTGCGGGCATATGCGTTCGACGTGCTCAATCTGGCCCGATTCCTGCTCGATCGCGACCTCACGGTGGCTGCGGTGACGCCGGTGACGGTGTTCGAGTGGGTCGACTGGCAGAACGTGCACCGCAAACCCCGCCCAGGCATGGCGACACGAGGTGATCGGGGCACTGCGGCATCGACGATCAACCGACGAGTCGCGGCGATACGCGCATTGTTCGAATACCTGGTGATGACCGGGATACGCACCGAAAATCCGGTGCCCTCACCGCGGCGCGGACAGGGACTGCGACCACCAGCGCGAGGACTGCTCGGACACCTCGGGCCGGGCCGACCCCGAGCCGGAGGCAGGCTGGTACGCCAACCGCGGCTACTGCCCGAGTCCCTCGACGCCGACGCGATCGAGCAGTTTGCGGCGTCGCTGCGCACCCATCGGGATCGAGCGATGTTGTGGGCGATGCTGTTCGGCGGGCTGCGCAACGCCGAGGTGCGATCCCTGCGGTTGGCAGACGTCGATTTCGGCCAGCGACGACTCCGGGTGCTCGGCAAAGGCTGCAAGGAACGGGTGGTGCCGGTCGATGCGGTGTTCTTCACCGAACTGTCGGCCTATCTGCGCCTCGAACGGCCACCGGGGTTGGCGACCGAGGAGTGTTTCGTGGTGCTGCGCGGCCCCACCGCGGGGGCGCCGGTGACCGAGGCGGGACTGCGGTCGCTGTTCCGGCGGCACCGGGACCTCTCCGGTGCGACGAGGGTGCGTCCGCACCGATTGCGCCACACCTACGGCACCGAACTCGCTGCCGCCGGAATCGATCTGATGGTGCTGCGAGAATTGATGGGGCATGTGTCTCCGGACACCACTGCCGAATATGTGCATTTGTCGGTCGAGCAGCTCGCCGCCGAATACGGCGCGGCCCGCGCCAGTCTCGCCGGAACACGACAATGAGCACCGCGGTGGTTGCGACGGTCGTCCTGCCGGCCGGACCGGGTGCGGTGCTCACCGACTACCTCGAGCACGTCGCCAGCCTCGGGCTCAGCGACAGGTCGGTGCGCGCTCGCACCCTCATCGCGACCACCTTCCTCACCACGCATCCGGACTTGCGGGACTGGATGACCCGACCCGCTGCCGACCGGCTGGCCGAACTACGCCGCACCGGGGCCTGGCCACTGCTGTGTCACCTCATCGGACGCGGCAACCTGCGGCTCGACCTCGAACTCGCGGCCGTCAAGAACCTCACCGGACTCGGCCGGGCCGTCGAGGACCGCGACCCGGACGGGTTCGCCGCGGTCCGGGCCGCCGGCCTGGTTTTGGGGTGGACACCGCAATGGGTCGAGACCGTCCTCGGCGAGTGCCTGGCGGTGCTGCTCGCCTGGCACGGCGGTTCCGTCAGCGGTGTGAGCGCCGAGACCGTCGGCGAGTTCGACGCCGCATTGGCTGCCACACAGTCAATCCCGGATACATCGAAACGCGCCTACCGCAACCGTATCGCGGGACTGCGACAAATGCTGTTTCAGGCCCGCATCGTCGACACCCCACCACGGCGCCGACCGTGGGCCCGCACCTACGCCCAACGCTTCGCCGACGCCCCGATGGCCGATCCGATCCGCGAGGCCCTGTTGCGTTACGTCACCGTCCGGGCATCGGTGCTCCGCCCGAAATCGGCCGAATCGCTGATCAACGACCTGCTGCCGTTCGCGGACTACCTCACCACCAACCATCCCGAGGTCACCTCCCTCGAGGATCTCGACCGCAGTCACATCGAGGGCTTCCTCGTCTGGAATCGCACCCGCACCTGGCGTGGGCAACGCGCCGCTGCCGGGGCCGGGCGCATCATCTCCAAGGCCGTGATCCAATCGACGGTACTGAGCGTGCGCAACCTGCTCGAGGACATCACCGAATGGGGCTGGGAGCAGGCCCCACCGCGCCGTCTGGTCTTCGCCGCCGACGTCCCGAAACTCGACCAACCGCTTCCGCGGGCATTGCCGCCCGACATCGATGCTGCGGTGATGAATGCGGTTTCCCAGCTGGATGATTCGTTCGCTCGTATCGGGTTGACGGTGCTGCGCGGAGCCGGTCTGCGGGTCGGGGAGCTACTGGATCTCGAGCTCGGCAGCGTCATCGATTACGGCCCGGCCGGGACCTGGCTCAAGGTTCCGTTGGGCAAGCTCGCCACCGAACGCATGGTCCCGCTCTCGGCGACCACTATCGCCGCGTTGGACGAGTGGACCGGCGGGCGTGGTATCTGTCGGCCATTGCCGCATCCCCGCACCGGAGAGTTGACCGATTTCCTGTTCGTCGCACACGGCCGCCGTCTCAGCCAGACCCGGCTGCGCAACGGTCTGCTCGCTGCCGTCGAGGCTTGCGGACTGCGTGGGGCCGGGGGTGCGCCGTTGGTGGTGACCCCGCATCAGCTGCGGCATACTTGGGCCACCGAACTCGCCAACGCCGGGATGAGCCTGCAGGCGTTGATGGCGTTGCTCGGGCATGTCACTCCGCAGATGACTTTGCGTTACGCCACTTTGGCTTCACCGACGTTGCGGGATGCCTATGACCAGGCGATGGGCAAGATGCGGCGGCGGTTCACGCTCACTCCGGTCGGCAAACCGATCGTCCCCGACGCGGTGAGTTGGCTCGGCAGTGAGATGCTCAAAACGCGTGTTGCCCACGGTTACTGTTCCCGTCACGAGAGCGCGGGTGCGTGTCCCTATGCCAACATCTGCGAGACCTGCGACAACTTCGTCACCGGACCTGAGTTCCGCGGCGCGCTCGAGGCGCAACGCACCGACATCCAGGCTCTCGAGGTCGATGCTCGTGACCGTGGATGGCCCGATGAAGCTGCCCGGCATCATCGTGTCGCTGAGGCGTTGACCGACCACTTGCAGCGTCTCGATCGCTGATTCGATGTGAGATCAGGGTTGATCTCATCCCTGAGGGCCGGATAACCGAGCGGCTCAACCGCGAGATCCGCCGCCGCACCGACGTCGTGGGCATCTTCCCCAACCGGGATGCCATCGTCCGCCTCATCGGCGCCGTCCTGGCCGAGCAGACCGACGAATGGGCCGAAGGCCGCCGATACCTCGGCCTAGAAGTGCTCAGCCGCTGCCGGCTCACCCTGACCACCAACACCGACACCAGCCAGGCGACGGAGGTGAGCACCGATGAACTGATGCAACTACCCGCCTGACCACCAACGAAGGATCAAAAACGAGTTACACCACTACCAGGGGCTTGACCTTAAGGAGCACCCGAACGGAGTTGGTTACCGTCTCGCGAGCTATGTGTGAGGCAACTTCGTCGAATCCGTCCAGTACAATCAACCATGGCCAGCCGTTCAACCATTCGAAAAGATCTGCAGCGGTGGTAGTTTTGTAGGAATTCTTAGATACTTCATTCGCTACCCACCTGAGAAGATTGACGTCGCTGTCCTTTCCTGCGACGTCTCGTGCAAATTTTGCTAGATCAATACGCAAAGGCCACCTCCGGTTGCTCGGTGTCGGCAACCCAATGCTTTGAAGATGGTTGTTTGTCTCAGCAAGGCCGGGGACCCTTGCCTTGTTGGACAGTTCCGATCGATCGTCAACGAAAGCGGAACGGTACGCCGTTACGATTAGTTGGCTGAGAGTTGTTTTCCCTTGTCCAGGGCCCCCGACGATTACCATGTGCGGCGGATGGTGTAGATCTTTCTCGAGAATGCTCGGTCGCAATACCCTATTTCCCCGATCAATTATCGTCGCCGCAGCACCGCTGTACATTGGATTTTCCGACGTGCCACTATCGTGGGCCTGCAGCTGGCTGCGACTTGCTGGTACAACCACCGGGAGGTCGATGGCGACCTGGTTGATTCGCAGCCGAGTTTGCTGAGGGTCTCCAGACTCGCTTAGTTGAATGAATTGGTCGGATAGAATGCTGTTTTCAGCGTGCTTGATCAGCTCGGTTCCTACGTCTACGGAATTTCCTTCGAGGATGATCCTTAGGTTTTCAAGGATGTCGCCGGGGGTTATAAAACCGGCGAAGGCGCGCCGAACGTCCTTCTGCCCATCTAGAAGCCGACAGAGTTTGTCGAAGTGCCAGCACTCAGCCCCCGTCATTCCAGCATCGGAAATTTCCTTCCTTAGCTGGGTTCGGACGGTGTCGATGCCGCCACCTTTGCCCGGTCCGAGGGTAGCGTTCGTGATGAATAGTATGTTGTCAGGAAGGCCAATCGCTCGCCTGCGAGCAGACTCGGGGTTCTTCCAGATGGCCATCTCTTTCGTGATCTCGTTTTTGAACCACGCGGTGTCCTTGACGGTGCCATGAGGTTCTTGCAGGAATTTTGCCTGAATGACAGTCCCCCCATCCAATCAAGGGAACTGTCGTGGCCACTCCAGATGATACGACCGACGTACATCGCCTCGCGCCCGTTGTCGGAGCCATCCCCGAAGATCTCGACGGAAACGCCGAACTCCTTTATGCAAAGAGCTTGCGCCAGGTGTTCGAATTCACGAGTGTTCAATTTGTGCAAGTCGTAGTCGGCCACAGGTGAATCATGCTCTATGTGAGAAACGACGGCGGAACTACCTCCGGAGTGGGGGATCACGGCCCTGCAGGCGGGGTACACGAGACACTTGAGCGGGAGTGGTTGTGCTGCCAAATTCTATGGGCCATAGAGCAGGTCGAGGCGGCGCATGGCGTGGTGTCCAACCTGAGGCGGTGTCGGGTACGGAGTTCGGCCGCTGTACCGTTTACAGCCCCTCCAACACACTCACCAGGTCCTCAAGGAGCGCGTCGGCGCGGACTTCGATCTCGTCGAAGATATCGGCGAGGTCTTCGAGAGCCTCGTGGTCGCGGCGACGCGCAGCGAGGCCGCGCTCGTAGTAAGTCGAGTCCAGGTGAACCTTTGGCTCGTCCCGTGTATCGAGGTTTTCCTGCGGTGGCGTCGACAAGACCTTGCGGACGGGTGCCCGACCCAACAGGTGCGCCCGCACCAGCGTCGATACCGACTGTGGGGTCATTGGTTGCCCGTGCGGGAGGTGTCCCCAGCGGTCGATCGGACACAGCAACGGTTCCCTGGCCTGCTCCGCATCGAGCGGATCCGCGAAGACCTCGATCGGGTCGGTGAGGTGATGGCGCAGGAGATGGGTGCCGGGATACTGGTCGAGAAACGCCTGAATCTCTGCCCACCGCCGGTAGATCCCAACCACGGGATTGTCCCCGGCCTCGGGATCCGGTGCGAGCAGGAAGCGTTCACCAGCGCGGGTCGTGACCACCAGGGTATTCCCGTCGAGGCGGATGTCGCGGCGGCGCAGGCGGGTGGTGTCGGTGAAGGTCATCCCGGTAGCGGCGAGAACCAGCAGGAGGGCGTCGCGACGGCCGAACAGTCCGCTCGGCCAGCCCTCGGTGGGTAGCTCACGCGCTCGCTGCATCAGAAGGCATCCGAGCCGATCGAGGCGTTGAGCACGAGCGGTGTCGAGGTGCCGGCGCACCGTCTCGGTGCGCCCCGGGGCGGGATAGCCGTGCCGGGTGTGGACGGCATTGATCGCCGAGAGTCGGCGTCGCTGGGTCGCCGCCACGGCGGGGTGTTCGTGCAGGAACAGCGCGAGCGTGTCAGGACTGGCCGGAATCGGCGACCGGTCGGCGGCAGCGCACCAGTCCGTAAACAGGGCCCAGTCGTGGCGGTACCGCGCCGGGACCCGCAGCCCACGCTCCGTGTCGTGGATGTCGTCGGGTCGCCGCGGGGAGGTGCCGGTGCTGGTCATCGCTCACAAGCCCAGATTGGTGACAGCGTTCCCGAGGAGGGGTGCGTGTTCGCGGGCGTAGACCTCGAGCATGGCGGGGGTGCTGTGCCCGGTCTGGCGCATGATGGCGTGCGCGGAGGCGCCGTTACGGAAGGCCTGGGTGACGAACCCGGCCCGCAGCGAATGCCCACCCAACTGCGTCACGATCTCGGGGTCGTAGCCGGCGTGGGCGGCGCGGCGGCGGATCGCCGCATGGACCGCCGCCCCCGAGAGTGCCGTCTCGGAGAGGTTGCCGTTTTTGCGAATCGCGCGCAACAACGGAGAGGTAGGGACAGTGCGGGGGCGGGTGCCGCGGCACACGTGCGCCGCGAACGGCTCGGCGCTGCGGAGCAGCCGGATGACGGCGGGGCGGCCGCCGGTGTCGAACGCGGCGACGATCTGGGCCCACCGCAGCCACGCGCACGGCGGGCAGCTGGTGTGCGAGGCGGTGAACGGCAGGGCGCGGACGGTGCCGCGGCCCTCCTGGTCGGTCTTGGTCTTGCGCAGCCGGATGTGCAGGCCGTCGAGCCGATGCAGCGCGACGTCGCTGCAGGTGAGGGCGACGAGTTCGCTGCGGCGGAAGGCCCCGGCGAAGCCGAGCAGCAGGATCGCGGTGTCGCGGCGTTCGACCACCTCATCGGCCCAGCCCCGGCAGTCGGCGCGGGCCTTGTCGACGATCGCGAGGATGTCGGCGGTGAGCAGCGGCGCCCGCGGGCTGCGGGGCCGCTCGCCGGCGGTGGCGTAGCCGCGGCGGATCCCGGACATCGCCTGGCGGACCAGGTCGTCGCCGGTCGGACTCGGGTGCCCGGTCTGGCGGTGGTGGTGGGCGATCGCGGCGAGGCGGTGCGCCAGGGTGGCCGGGGCGTAGGCCCGCTCCCCCGCCTCGGTGACGGTGTCGGCGCACGCGATGAGGTAGGCGGCGACGGTGACCGGGTGCGCCGGCACCGCGGTGTGTCCTTCCCGCTGGCACCAGGTGGTGAAGGCCCGCCACGCCGAGGCGTAGGTGCGGCGGGTGCCGGCCGCCCGCGCCGACGCCACCGACTCCGCGATCCGCGCCGCCGTACCGGGCGCAAGGTCCGGCAGCGCCGGCCCCGACACCGCCTCGGGCACCACGATCTGGCCGTCGTCGGCCGGTTCCGTCTCCATATCCACGGGTGGGAACGGTACCGGAGGGCTCCGACACCGTCCCGGCGACCGAAATGTTCTGGTGCAATGGATTTGGCGAAAGTTCAGATCTTCTTCCTGCTGTTCGCCAGGTTCATCGAGTCGCCGTGGTGGGTTGTGACTCGATGAACCTGGCGAGCGTGGAACTGGTGGTGTTCGTTGCGTTGGTCGACAAGGTGTTCGACCCATTGGTTGAGGGGGTGGCTGCCGGATATCCAGTCG
This sequence comes from Rhodococcus sp. 2G, assembly GCF_001886355.1. Lineage (NCBI taxonomy): Bacteria > Bacillati > Actinomycetota > Actinomycetes > Mycobacteriales > Nocardiaceae > Rhodococcus > Rhodococcus sp. 2G. Next base: position 3,989,449 of record NZ_CP018063.1, read on the forward strand.
TGGTCTCCGCCGTGGATTCGCCTGTTGGCTTCTCTGAAGAATTCGTTGCGACTGTCGGGGTGTGCTGCGACGCGTCGCCAGTGGGACGAGAGGAGCATCGTCGTGATCGTGACGAGCTTGGGGTAGATGGCAGCCGGATAGGCCTGGTCGGAGGTGAAATGCCTGACTGCCGTGGGGTTGAGGAGGGTCAGGGTGTCCGCGACCGGGTTGGTCAGGAGAGGGTCGACGGTGTGGTCCCAGATGCGGCGGGCGCAGGTGAAGGCGTCGTGAGTGCGCAATGTCCCGTGGCACTGAGCCAGCCGCCGGTGGCGGCGCTGGGCGGCCGGGATCTCTGGGATCTTGCTGATGTCCAGGCAGGTATCGGGCCGGGGTGAGCTGAGCGCGAATGCGTGACCGATCCAGATGCGGTGCTTGGTGCAGACGTGGATGTGCGGCGGGTAGTAGCGCAGGATCGGCCCGCCGCGGTGGCGGCGAACACAGTCGGGGCATGCCGGTCGCCGGGTGTCCCGGAACAGTGCCGGATTCTTGTGCCGCTCATCGAGTTCCGGTAGCGCCCGGATCAGCTCGGCACGCGATCGGCCGGTGACAGCGGTGAGCCTGCCGATGCCGGTGGCGTTCATGGTCTCGACCCAGCGGGTGTGGTTGAGGCCGAGATGGAGCTTGAGTTCGTCGATGTGGACGTGGTTGAGGTGGGCGATGCGCTGCAGGTAGGACTCGATCGTCTCGTCGGTTGTGGGTGGGGCGGGGATCGGCAGCGGCCGCGCCGGTGCCGGCGCCGAGGTCACGCCGCTCCGGTGCTTTTGCGGGTTCGCTTCGATGCCGTGGGCGCGGGCAGTGATTGGGCGGTGCGGTCGAGGAGGATGGCTTCGAGGTGGGCTTTGGTGATCTTCTCGGTGCCGTCGAGGATCGCGTCGATGGCGGCGCCGCGGATGAGGTGCGAGAGGCTGCCGAGCATGCCGTGGGTGCGCTGGTAGAGGTATTCACCGTGCCGGGCCACCGCGCCCGGGTTGTGTCGGTGCAGGCGCAGCGCCTGTTCGAGGGTGACGACCAGTGCCTGCCAGTGTTCGCGTTGCCGGCCGGTGCCGTAGGCGAACGGGTGGGTCGAGATGGTGGCGAAGCGGCTGGCGATCTGCCGGCCGCGGACGCCGGTGAACAGGCCCGCCTGTTCGACGTCGATACCGGCGTAGACGAACGTCGCCGGGATGCGTTCAGTGAAGTATTTGAGCTGGTCGGAGACCTCGGCGCCGGCCCGGGTGTGCAGTGAGATGTTGTGGATCTCGTCGACCAGCACCAGATCGCAGCCGACATCGCAGAGCACCGCGCAGACGGTGTTGGTGATGTCGGTGAGGTTGGCGCGGCCGGTGACCGGCAGGCCGAGGAACCGGGCGAACTCGACGGCGACCATCCGCGGTGTCGCCGCGGGCGGCAGGGTGACGTAGAGAACCGGGATCCGCGGCCCGCGCACCGGGGTACGCATCCGGGCGCCGAGTTCGTGGGCGCGGCCGAGTTGGGTGATCGCGGTGGTCTTGCCGGTGCCGGCGCCGCCGGTGACGATCAGCCCGCGGCGGGCGGAGATCTGTCGACGGTTCAGGATCAGCAAGCGGCGGACGGTCTTGACGACCTCCTGGATGGTCGGGGTGTTCACCACGATCAGATCGCTGTGATAGTCCAGCCGGGCGTCGTCGTAGGCGACCCGCTCCAACGAGTCCAGATCTGCCCATTCGCAACGCAACTCGGGCGCCCTGCGATCGCGTCCGACCCAGCGGGACCAGCCCTCCTTGGTGGTCAGCGGCTCGTCCGGGGGCGGGTCGACTGCGTCGGTGTCGGTCACGGCCATCGCTGCGCCTCCGCGGCCGCGTCGAAGACACCGAACGGGATCACCGTGCCCATCTCGGCGGATTCGCCGCCGTCATCGTCGACGTCGTCATCGGGTTCGGGTTCTCCCGGATCGACCGGGGGCACCGCGGATCGCGCCGGTGTCGCCGCGTGGGTGCGGGCGACGATCTTCCGATCCGCTGTGGTCTGCGTTCCGGTGTCCGGGCCCGCGCCGGCCCGGTCGAGCAGATCGGCCAACGCCCGCGCGGTCGCGGTCTCCACCTCCTCCTCGCCCGGTGCGGTGTCGGCGACGAGCTGGCGGGCGTGGCGCCAGGTGAAGTCCGCGAACGGCGCCGACACCATGGGCAGATGCGTCCACGCCGCCCGGATCCAGCCGCCGTCGTGGTGGTTTCGGATGAACACCTGGGTCAGGTCGTAGGGGTCGTAGCGGATCTCCCACAAACCGCCTCGGGCGGTGACACCGGAATGCTGCCGACGGTAGGGGTTCAGTGCGCGGTCGTCGTAGGTGCGCCGGTCTATCCGGACGCCGTAGTCGTTGATCGTGCGCCAGTGCGAGGGCAGCAGCTCGAGATAGTCCTCACCGGTCAGCATCAGCGGCAGATAACCGGCGGCGCTGACCAGCACCGCATACATCTCGTTGGGTGAGCACGCCCGGGCGCTGTCCGGGCTGAGCATGCCTTCGTGCGGCCGCCGCTGCCAGTGGATCACCCACTCGTCGAACAGGTCCTGCAACTGCGCCAGTGACCACACCGCCTCCGATTCCACCGCCGTGCCGCGGCGGGTCACGTCCCGGCCGGTGTAGCCGGCGACATGCTGGCAGAACAGGGTGTTGATCGACGCGAATGTCCGTTCGATCACGCCGTCGTCGGTCGGGGTGCGCGGATGCGACGGCTGCACCGAGACACCCAGCGACTCGCAGGACCGCACGAACGTCTCCGACAGATAGACCTTGCCGCGGTCGCAGCCGATGGATTCCGGCACGATCACCGGTTTCGCCGCGGCCTGCTCCATCCGCGCGTCGATATCGGCCAGGCTGCGATGCGGCAGCCGCGAGACCGACATCCGCAGCGCCTCCGCCCATCCGGGGCGCATCGGTTCCGGCACCAGCATCCGCGCCAGCAGCAACGACGCGTCCACCGCTTTCGTGCCCATCGGCCGCAGTACCCCGGCGGCGAGCGTGCGGGTCGCGACATCGACCGCGGCCGTCAGCTCGATTCGCCGTGCGATCCCGTCGTCGAACATCGCCAGCACATCCAGCGGGGTCGTGTCGATCTGAACGTGCTGACCCGGACGCGACGCCCAGGTCACCGTGAACGGCCCGGTCGGCCGATTCGCCGCCGACCGCCGTGTCGTGGCGGCGGCGAAGGTGTGTCTGCCCGTGGACATCGTCGCGACCAGGCGGTTGAACGTCGCCTTCGACGGCAACTCCACCGCGGTATCCCCGTGCCGCTCGGCCAGGATCGCCTCCACCCGTCGGCGTAGCCGGTCCCGGGTGCCGGTCGACCGCGTCGTCTCCCCGTCGAGGGCTTCCCGGATCGCGTCGACCACCCGCGCATCGGTGCGTCCGTAGGCCGACGGCGACCGCGTCGAACGGCCGTCGACCAGCCCTCGTAGTCCCGCCGCGCGGTAGCGTGCCCGCATGCGCTGCACGGTTCTCACGCTGGTCGGGGTTCCGGCGGCCGTGAGCTCGGCGGCCTTGGCGGCCTCGCGCTCGCTCAGGGGCCGCAGACCAGGATCGTATTCCGGCCGCGGTCGATCGTCCGGGGCGCCGTCCGGCGGCAGGCCGGTCTCCAACTCGACGAGGTGACGTTCCCAGAAACGGGCGAGCTGAGCCTGTTCACGGGACAGATCGTCGAGTCCCTGACCGGCCAAGGTCCCCGAAGATCGTGGCGGACCACCCCCTCCGACGATGCGGAACCCGTCGGATCCCACCAGGTGCACCAGTGACACCGCCATCGGCTCCCCACCCGGATTCACCAGCCGCACCATCGTTCCGGACAGGCCGGCCACCTGATACTCGTCCTCGTCGAACACCACCCGATCGCCGACCTCGAGCACCCGCGTCATCGACTCCCTCCCGCCACGATCGACCACCCCTCCAGACGGACAGCCAGATCCACGATCAGCTCCCTCGACCACAGCAGGTGATACAGCGCCGGCAGGACAGCGATCGGATCACCCACCGAACGGGCTCCCTCGATCAGCGGCCGTGGCTGCGTGAACGCCGCCAGCAGCGCCGACACCGCCGGCTCGATCCGGTGCCGTCGATGCCGGTATCCGGCAAGCCACGCGAGGTTGGCCAACCACACCGGATCGTGCCCGGTCACCAGGCGATACCCCCAACCCAGCTGCCCGCAGGCACGCTCGGTCGCGGCGAACGCGGCCTCATCTTTCGGTTTGATCCGCTCCGCCGGACGACAGTCGATCACCACGCCCCGCCCGCCGGACAGTCGGGCAAAGAAGTCCGGCGCGTGCCACCGCGCGCGCACCCCGTCCGGCCAGGACAGCCACAACGGTTGCGCGGCAAACCCCACCACATTCGGGTCGAAATCCAGCGCCATCGCCTCGTCCCGCTCCAGCCACGACTCGAACGGCACATGTGCGCCCGTCGACGCCGAGTAATAGAAGCCCGGGTTGCTGCGCTGTCCCCGATACGACGGGAACCGCCGAACCGGCGAAACCTTCTCGAATGCGACATCCGCGGCCGCCGACAACGGCCCACGAACCTCACCACCGGCAGGGTCCGTGAACACCACCTCGAAATCCTGCAGCTCCGCTCCAGACGCACCACCGGACACCGCGTGCTGTCAGGTCCCGTCTGGTGTGGCGAGGCTGATTCTCGGGGGTCTGTCAAGTTAACGGTGTAACTGGTTGAACTGTAGCTACTTTCGTCCAGCGGACAGGCGTCCGTCGAAGGTGATCTCGAAGGCGTTCAGTGCTGCCTTCCAGCGGTTGGACCAGCGTTGGCGGGCGGTGCCTTTGGGATCGAGGCTCATGATGGCCAGGTACACGCATTTCAGGGCCGCGGCCTCGGTCGGGAAATGACCGCGGGCCTTGACGGCCCTGCGGATTCGGGCGTTGACACTCTCGATGGCGTTGGTCGTGTAGATGACCTGTCTGATGGCGTTGTCGAACTGCAGGAACGGCACGAACTCGGCCCAGGTGTTGGTCCAGAGCCGGATGATCGCGGGATAGCGTTTCTCCCATTTGTCGCTGAACTCGGCGAACCGGTCCAGCGCGGCCTGCTCCGACGGCGCGGTGTACACCGGTTTGAGGTCCTTGGCGATCTCGGCCCAGTCCTTGCGGGAGGCGTAGGCGTAGGTATTGCGGAGGAGGTGGACCACGCAGGTTTGCACGATGGTCTGCGGCCACACCTGCCCGATCGAGTCGGGCAGATGCTTCAGACCGTCGCACACGACGATCAGCACATCCTGCACACCACGATTCTTCAGCTCCGACAACACCCGAAGCCAATACTTCGCCCCCTCCCCGTCGCCGTGCTCGCCGGCCCATAATCCGAGGATGTCGCGGGTGCCGTCCACAGTCACCCCCATCACGACGTAGATCGGCCGGTTGGCCACGTTGCCGTCGCGGATCTTGACGTGGATGCAGTCGATGAACAGCACCGGATACACCGGGTCCAGCGGCCGGTTCTGCCACTCGGCCATGCCGTCCATCACCCGTTCGGTGATCGTCGAGATCGTCTGCTTGGACACCTCGGCGCCGTAGACCTCGGCCAGGTGCGCAGAGATCTCACCGGTGGTCAGTCCCTTGGCCGACAGCGAGATCACCATGTCCTGCACCCCGGTCAGCCGCCGCTGCCGCTTGGCCACGATCTTCGGCTCGAACGAGGACTCCCGGTCCCGGGGTACGTCGAGCTCGACCGGGCCGGCCTCGGTCAGCACGGTCTTGGCGCGTCTGCCGTTGCGGGAGTTGCCGCTGCCCCTGCCGGCCGGGTCATTCTTGCCGTAGCCGAGGTGGTCGTCCATCTCGCCCTCGAGGGCGGACTCCACCACCAGCTTGGTCAACTTCGCCAACAACCCGCCCTCGCCGGTGAGCTGGAGGCCTTCGGCCCGCGCCTGATCCACCAGTTCCTGCAGCCGGGTATCGCTGACACCCACAGGTGCCGAGTTCGATTCGTCCTCACGATCAATCACATCGGTCATGGTGGTGCATCTCCTTTCAGAGTTACACCGTTGTTCTTACAGTCCCATTCTCGGTGAACTGCGGCTCGCCATGCGGGGTCTGTGCTGCCATGTGTCGTTGTTTCCCGTCTGAAGTGGCGGATTTCTGGTCGGGGTGGTGGGTTCGTGCGCGTGGCGGTCCGGGATGTGTCATCGGCTCGGGGTGTGGTGTCGGTAGGTGAATCTGTAGGTGTGTCGGTGCTGGGCTTGGTGTTGGTCGACCCAGCGGCGTAGGGGGTCGTTGTCGGTGTGCAGGCCTGCGGTCCAGCCGAGGAATCCGAGACGGTGGGCGATGTGCAGGTAGAACGGTCGCTGTTCGTGGACCAGCTCCGCGAGCCCGATCCGGCGACGCCAGGTCGGATCGATCAGGATTTCGGCGAGGATCACCGTCTCGGGCAGAACGAGCAATCGGGTCGGCAGCAGCTGTGGGGCGTGGTTGACGGCGTTGACCGCGTCCTCACGCGCGTTCCATCGCCGGGTGAGCCGCCGGTGCAGGAGCGGATCGGGGTTCCGCCGCCAGGCGATCATGATGTCTTGGGCGGTGTTGACATGGCTGGAAATCCAGTCGGGGTCCTCGTCGCTGCGAAACAGCTTGTCGCGCCGATGGATCGCTTTCGCGATCTCGGGTGCGGAGCTGAGGTTCACCGGCGGCTGTGCGGCGCACTCCCCGAGCCAGAGCTGATGCCGGCGGCAGTAGCCCTCGGCCGCCGACGAGTAGACCCTGATCACGGGAGCGCCGGGAATCTGTGCGATGCAGCGAGGGCAGTGCGTGCGCGTATGTGAGCTGACGCCGGCGAAATGCAGGCTGGGTGTGGCGGGGTCGATGGCATCGCGCCGCGGACCGGGCATCGGCAGGCTGCGTGCCAGTTGCTTCAGCGGGATGCCCGCGAATATCGCGAGCCGCTGCCGGGCGGCGAGGTTGAGCTGGACGTCCCAGTTCTTGAGGACCATGAATCGGTCCGGGCTGGTGTTGTCCGGGTGCCCGATCGACCGGAGCAGTGTTGTCGGCCTGACCAGTTCGTTCGCGGCAGCGAGCCGGAACACGAAGGACAGGGTCGTCTCGCCGCGGACCGGGCGAACCCGGAACGGCAGCGGGACGGCGGGCTTGTGCCAGAGCGGAAGAACGGTCATGACAGCGGCTTGCGGCGCGGGTCGTATTGATTGCCCGCAGCGATGTCGAGGATGACCGCTTCGAGGTGGGCTTTGGTGATCTTCTCGGTGCCGTCGCTGATGGCGTCGTTGGCGGCCTCGTAGATCAGCTGATCGAGGCTGCCGATCATGCCGCCGGTGCGGGCGTGCAGGTAGGGTGCCCAGTCGATCAGGGTTCCGGGTGTGTGGCGGTGCAGCCGCAGTGACTGCTCCATCGTGGCGACCAGCTTCTTCCAGTCGTTCTTGGCGGCGATGGTGTGGTAGGAGAACGGCCCGGTGGTGACCGGGATGAACCGGCCGGCGATCTGCCGGCCCCGGACGCCGGAGAACAGGTTGGTTTCTTCCAGGTCCAGACCGGAGTACACGAACGTGGCGGAGATCGAGTCGAAGAAGTATTTCAGCTGGTCGGATGCGTCTTTTCCCTTCTTCGTCGACAGATCCAACCGGTGGATCTCGTCGACCAGGACCAGCCGGGTGCCGGCCCGGCGCATCACCGCGGCGACCGCGTGCGCGAGGGCTTGTGGGGAGTCGTGGCGGCCGACGGGCAGTCCCAGGAACACCGCCATCTCCCCGGCCAGGGCCTTCGGGTCGGCGTCGGGTGGAATCACGATGTAGACCACCGGGATGCGGTCGGGGATCCCGGGATTGCGGCGTTCGAAGTCGAGCTGGAACCGGCGACCCAAGTGCGTGATCGACGTCGATTTTCCGGTCCCGCTGCCGCCGGAGACCAGCAAGCCCCGCCGGCCGAGCTGCTTGCCGCGGTTGTTGACGATCAGTTTCTGCCCGGTGTGCAGAACCTTGCGGATGTCGGGAGTGGCGACCAGCAGCAACGACGAGTGATAGTCCTGCCGGGCCTCGTCGTAGAGTTCCCGCTCGAGTTCGTCCATCCGCTCACGATCGCTGCCGGAGAGCATCTGCGGTGGTTGAGGATGGGCCGTGCCGACGAACGACGACCAGCCCTCCTTGGTGGCCAGCGGGTGCCGGGCATCGAGATGTATCGAGCTCACCAGCGGCCTTCCTGCTCGTCGAAGGCATCGAGCAGCCCGAACGGCACCACGGTCTCGGCGTCGGCCTCGATCGTCGGATCCGATTCCGCCTGGACCGGCGGTGCGGGCGGCAACGCCGGGGGCCGGGCCGGTTCGGGCAGGGCGGTGGGCCATCGGCCGACCTCGGTGACCTCCACGGGCAGGTGGTTGGGCATCTCGCGGGTGCACGCATGGCGAGCCAGCGGACGGCGGGTGTCGGGGCCGGCTTCGGCGCGGCGCAGCAGCGCGGCCAGGATCACCGCGACCGCCATCTCGTTGGCGTCGTCGACGCCGCGCTGCGCTGCCAGTTTCCGTGCTGCGCGCCAGGTGAAATCGGCGAACGGCTGCCGCACGATGTTCCGGTGCGTCCACGGGACGGTGATCCAGCCGCGGCCGCGGTGGTTCCGGACCCAGACCCGCGAGACGTCGTAGGGGTCGTAATGGACCTCCCAGCGGCCGCCCTTGGTGACGATGCCCGAGGATTCCCCGGCGAAACCGCGCAGCTCGCTGCTGTTGTAGGTGCGGTAGTCGATCTGAACACCGGCATCGCCGATGGCGCGCCATTGCGCCGGCAACAACTCGATATAGTCCTCGCCGGTCAAGGTGACCGGGACATACCCGGCCGCGGCGATCAGCGCCGCGTAGACATCGTTCGGTGACGCGTTCTCGGTGGGGGTGAAGGGGTGCCGCAGCCCCTCGTGCGGGCGGGTCTGCCAACCGGCCAGCACCCATTCGTCGAACAACTCCTGCAGATCCGCCAGCGACCAGACGGCGCGCTCGTCGACGTCGGTGCCGCGGCGGGTGACGTCGCGGCCGGTGTAGCCGGAAACATGCTGGCAGAACAGGGTATTGATCGAGGAGAAGGTGCGTTCGACGATGGCCTTGTCGGTCGGGGTCAGCACGTGCGCGGGCTGCACCGAGATGCCCAAGGTGTCCGCGGCGCGGGCGAACACCTCCGACATGAACACCTTGCCGTGGTCGATCACGACGGTGTCCGGGACGATCACCGGTTTGGCGGCCGCCATCGCCATCCGCGCGTCCAGTGTCACCAGCCGCCGATACGGGATCCGCGACGCCGCCAGCGCCAGCGCATGGTCCCAGCCCGGCCGCATCGGCTCGGGAACGCTCATCCGCGCCAGCATCAGCGCAGCGTCGACGGCTTTCGCGCCGACCGGCCGGAGCACTCCCGCGCCGATGGTGCGGGTGGCGATATCGACGGCCAGCACGAGCTCGGCGCGACCGATCACCCCGTTGTCCATCACCGCCATCACATCGATCGGGGTGGTGTCCAGATGCACCAGCTCCCCCGGCCGCGCGGCGGTGGCCGGGGTGTAGACCTTGTCGGGCCTGTGCGCCGCCGACCGGCGGGTGAGCGCCGAACCGAACGTGTGCCGGCCCTGGGCCAGCACGTCCAGCAGCCGGTAGAACGTCGTCTTCGACGGCATCGGCACCACCCCGGGCCCGTGTTCGTCGTCGAGCATCTGCTTCACCCTCGCGATGACCCGCGATTTCGTGCCCGTCGACGTGCCGGTCTGGGCGTCGATCACCGCCGTCGCCGCGGCAATCACCCGCGGGTCGACCTGCCCGGTCGGCGCGGCCGTCCTGGTGTAGCGGGTGTCGACCAGCCCCCACAACCCCTGCTCGCGGTAGCGCTGCCGCATCCGCTGCACCGTGCGGGCGCTGGTCTGGCGGCCGGCCGCGGTCAGCTCCGCGGCCTTTCGCGTCTCCCTCGACTTCAGCGAGAACACCGTCGGGTCGTACCCCGGCCGCGGCTGCGCATCCTCCGGAGTGTCCGGAAGCAGACCCGTCTCGACCTCGATCACGTGACGTTCCCAGTCCCTGGCCGCCTCCAGCACCTTCTCCGGCAGCGAGGCGAGCAAGTTGCTCGGCTCGATCTTCGGTGCCGGAGCCGCACCGACCAGTTCGAAGTCCTCCGCTGCCAGCAGGAACGACAACGCCACCACGCTCGATTCGCCCGCCTCGGACAACAAGCGGATCTTGGTACCCGAGAGCGCGACGACCGCGTGCGCCGTGCCCTCGAACACGACCCGGTCGCCGACCGACACCACCGGACGTGGCGACCTCATCACCACCCCTGCTCGGACAACGGCACCGACCGGGCACTCGCCAGATCCGCCACGTCCGCCACGTGCGGCGACACCCGCACCACCGTCCGATGGGACAACACCAGCGCCAGATCCGCGAGCAGCCAACGTCGCCACATCAAGTGATAGAGCACCGGCAAGGTGCCCAGCGGATCCCCGGCCGCCTCCGCGCCGTCGAGCAGCGGCTGCGGGCATGCGAACACCTGCAGCAGGTCCCGTGCCGTCGGCTCGTCGAAACAGCGGGGATGCCGGTAGCCGCCCAACCAACGGTGGTTCGCCGCCAGCACCGGGTCCAGCCGGTCCCACACCGCGTACTCCCAGCCGACATCGCCGCAGGCCCGTGCCGTCGCCGCGAACGCTTCCCGATCCCGGTCCTTGATCCGCTCGGACGGCCGTGAATCCAGCACCAGGGTGCGCCCGTGGTCGAGCCGGACCAGGAAGTCCGGGGTGTGCCGCCGCCTCCGGCGCGTGCCGGCGTCCCACAGCAGTGTGAACGGCTGCGACACCACATCCGACACGGTCGGGTCGAAATCCAACGCCACCAGATGATCCCGCTCCACCCACGACTCGAACCCGATCCGCCGGCCCAGCGTCGCCGACCAGTACCAGCCGGGGAAGTTCTTCTGCCCCCGGTACGACGAGAACGACCGCACCGGACCCCCGATCTGCGCAGCGACCTGTGGAAACGACTGCCACGGCAGCCTCCGCCGGTCACCGGAGACCGTCACGAACTCCACCTCGACCCAGCAATCACCCCGGGCACTCGCATCGTCTCGGAGCTCGGAAGCAGTCAGCACCGGAACATCTTCGCCACTTCCGGTGGGAACCCGCCACCGATCCGCCACTTCTCCCGGGAATCCGCCACCTCGATCGGGAACCGACACCGGGCACCGGGAGCGGCACGGTGTCGGCCGGTTCCGTCTCGATATCCACGGGTGGGGACGCTACCGGACGGCGCCGACACCGTCCCGGCGACCGAAAACACGCTCACCTCGGGGTTCGCGGGAATAGCTGCGTAAATGGCAATTAGCGCACCACCACACGTGTTTGACATAAGCAGCCAAACTCCAGCGCTCATCCCCGACCCAGTCCTTCCCTCCGGAAGTAGAGCGTCTCAACTCTTCAGCCCCATCCGAACCGATCGGGCCACATCAGATACACCAAGTCATAGCCTTATGATTAAACCGATTTTCCCACAATAGTTTTCGGCACACGTGCCCTGTCATTCCTTACCAAAACGTGCGACCGAGATCAGACTGTCGATGTGCTGTGCCAGATACCAAGAACTTGTTGTGTCAACCAGTAATTTGGTCGCCTCTCGGTTGCGGATCGAGGCGCTTCGGTGGCATGCTCGCGCGGCCTGTCGACACGAACCACGGTTACCGGGGTAATCCACGATCCATGGCGGTAATGAGCCGATGGAGTCTGCATACCGGTGGTGAGGTCGAGCACGGGCCGTGGATCGATCACATCGCTTCCGACCTGGCCTGCACAGGTCTGCGGACGTGGGCCATCACGGAGGAGACCGGAAAGCTCAGTGACCATACTTGGGTGGCCTGCATCGTGCGCCTCACTACGTAGAGGCATGCATCGTGTGCACGGCACGGTGTGCCGCGCATGATGGGGTGGTGCCGAATATCGATGTAGAGCCATACCTCGAAGCCGTCGTGGACACTGCCCGGGAGGTGCTCGGTGCGGAGTTCGTCGGGGCGTACGCGGCCGGGTCGCTCGCCCTGAACGCCTTCCGTCCCGGCCGCAGCGACATCGACATCGCCCTGCTCTGCCGCGCCTCCCTGAGCGAAATAATGAAGCGGGAGTTGATTGCTCGGCTGCGGCACAGCGCCCTGCCATGTCCGGCCCGGGGCCTGGAACTGGTGGTCTACACCATGGCTACGGCGCAGTCGGGCACCGGAGAACCGGGCTTCGAGCTCGAGTTGAACGACGGGCCGGACATGGCCTTCCGGCAGACACTTCAGCCCACAGACCGCCCGGCAGCCGACGGGACGTTCTGGTACGGACTGGACCGCAGCATCCTGCACCAGAGCGGCCGGGTGTTGGCGGGACGGCCGGCCCCGGAGACATTCGCCGAGCTGGCACCGGAGGAACTACAGAGCCTATTGGTCGACTCGCTGCGCTGGTGGATGGCGCTGCCCGGCCCAGCCGATGACCGGCCCGCACCCGGAGCCGACGACGCGGTCCTCGGAGCCTGTCGCGCGCTGGTTCGACATCGCTACGGGAAGTGGCTGTCCAAAATCGATGCCGGCCGACGGTTAATCGGGACCGGCTACCAGCCGGTCGAGGCGATCGAACAGTCCATCGCAGCACGCTCCGGTGAGCTTCCGCCTTCAGGTCGGCAAGCACGGACTTTTCAGGAAGGCGTGCTGCACGAGCTCCTGACTGCGACCGAACGGCCCGCATGACCATCGTCCGGATCGGCACTCCTATTGCCGCGCTCTCAGGTGCCGATACATGACCATTCCCGCGTGGTACAGCACGTCGTCGCGGAACTCACCGTCGGCGGAAAAGCCGGTGTCGTCACGGTAGTAGATCATCGTTCCTTCGATCCGGTAGTCACCGGTGTAGGCAGCTTCCCGGCTGCCGCGGGCCTCGACGTATCGCCCCTCCGGCAGGAGACGCTGGCGGATGTTACCGTCGGCGGTCGCCCACAGTCCGACGAACGGGTGCTCGGCTTGTTTCATGTCCTTCACTTCCCTGGAGGTCGTCACAGTGTCGCCGCCACCCGCCCGATGATGGCGTTGCGGGAACGGATCACGGCCTCGCGTAGGGCGTCGATGTCCTCGTCGACCAGCGAACCCGCCCACTTGCGCGGGTTGCCGGCGACGAGGACGGTGTCGATGTTGCGTGCGTCGGAGCCGAGCACGAGGGTGCCGACGGCGTCGTTGAGCGGCATGTTGTTGATGTCGTCGGCGCGGACGATGAGCAGGTCGGCCTCCTTGCCCGGTGTCAGCGAACCGGTGACGTGCCCGAGCGCGTTGGCCTGCGCGCCTCGCAGGGTGGCGAAGTCGAGGACGTCGCGGGTGGTGATCCGGTTGCGGGTCTCCTCCGTTCCGTATGCAGCATTGGTGGCGCGCATGCGTTGGATGGCATGCAGGGTCCGCATCTGGGTGAACATGTCGCTCGCGAGCGCGACCTCCACGTCGATGCTCAGACCCGGCCGGATCCCGACGGCGAGAGCCTCGTCCACAGCGGGCACCGCTGATTCGAGGCCGATCTGGGCGTCGGAGGTCGGGGCGAGGGAAACCGTGACACCGGCATCCCCCATCGCCGTCCATGCCTCGGGGGTCAGGCCGGTCGCGTGGATCAAGGTGAGGGTCGGATCGAGGATCCCCATCCGTGCCCAGCGCAGGATCGCCTCCGACGACGGTATCCCGAAAACCGCGTCGATGCTCGTCCACACACCGAGATCACGTGCGAAAGCAGCGAGTTCGGGCCCGTAGGCGATCGCAGGTCCGGCGATCTCGTCGGTCGCCAGGGCGGCCAGCCGCACCGTGACGAGACCGTCTGCGGCGCCGTGGAAGTCGCTCACCAACCGGTTCATATCCTTGGGCCATTGACGATCCCACTCACCGAAGTGAGGACCCATCGAGGCATGCACGCCCCGAATTCCGGTGTCGATGAGCGCATTCAGTGCGGCATCGGAGTGCGCGGAAGTGCGGGAGTTGTGCGAGAAGTCGAGCATGGTGGTGATGCCCGAGTCGAGCGCGGTCAGCGCGGTGAGACGGGTACCGATGTACATGTCCTCCGGTGCGTAGTTCGGGGCGACGCCGGCCAGGGTCGACATGACATATTCGCCGAGGTCGGAAACGTCGGGAATGCTCCGGCGCAGTTGCGCTTCCCAGGCGTGACGGTGGGTGTCGACGAAACCGGGGCCGACGATCGCACCGCGGGTGTCGACCACGAGTGCCGAGGCTGCTGCGGCACCGTGCCCGGGATCGGAGCGTAGGTCGGCGCCGATCGCGATGATCTGCGGGCCGACGAGCAGGACGTCGCCGGCGTCGAGGTCCGGGATCGAGGGGTCCATGGTGACGACGGCGCCACCGGTCAGCAGGATCGGACGGTCGCTGTCGTGGGCCGCGGTGAAATCGGCGAGAGTTGTCTTCATTGTGGTGGCTTTCCGATGAGTGTCAGGCGCGGTGGAAGGTGTAACCGGCGTGCTGCAGGGTGCCGTCGACGAATTCGCTGAAGGCCCAGAATCCGAGGTCGTCGCGGTAGTCGATGCGGTCGCCGGTGATCCGATAGGAGCCCTGATATGCATGCGGGCGTCCACCGCGGGTCTCGTCGTAGCGACCGTCCGCGGTCAGGTGCTGGTGCACGAAATCCGTTTCGTCGATCCAAGTTCCGAGATGACGGTCCGATGCCACGTCCGTGGCGGTCGGGGTCTCCGTCGGGTCGTCGGCGTGGACCGATCGACCGCCCCAGAGGGCTATCTCACCGTCGACGACGACCGTGTGCGCGGCGTCGGCATCATCGATGAATCGTTGCAGCACATCTGTTTCCGAGTCGTCGCGAGAAACGGGCAGGATTGCGAAGGTTGCCGGATTGCCGGGTGCAAGCGCGGATGGTGACCGGAAGGAAGTCGGACGCAATCCACGGAGCCGGATGACGTCGACGATTGCGGGCACGATGACGTACCCGGCGCAATCGATGACGATGGCACCGTCGTCGTCGGCAGCGGTCAACAGGCCGGGGCCGATACCGACCACACGAGCGCCACCGAGCAGGACGTCGCCGCGGTCGAAATCGCTGATCAGGGAGTCGCCGGTGATGATCCGGGCATTGCCGAACAGGAGCGGACGATGCCCGCCGGCGTTCTCGCGGATGAGTTCGAACAATTCGGGAGTGAAGGGGATGGTCATGTGTACTCCAGATGAGGATCTGGTTGCCGGGAGATCCGGCGAGTTCCACTGTCGGGGCGGATGGGCGGCCGGAACAGGCCGGTGTGTGCCTGGGTGCACCAGAGCCTGTCTGTACCGCATCCGGGGAGCTAGCGTCGTCTCATGGTCTCCACCGAACTCGGAACCTTCCTCAAGGCGCGACGCGGACACGTGCAGCCGTCGGATGTCGGTATCACGGCGCAGTCGGGGCGGCGGGTCTCCGGTCTGCGTCGCGAGGAAGTTGCCATGCTCGCCGGTGTCAGCGTCGACTACTACACGCGACTCGAACAGGGTCGCGAACGGAACCCGTCTCCGGCGGTTCTCAACGCCCTCGCCGGCGCACTGGCTTTCGACACCGACCTGCGCGAGCACCTGTTCCGTCTCACCGGACTGGCTCCGACACCGCCCACTCCGGTGCGGAAGACCGTGGACGATTCACTTCGGGAGCTTCTCTCATCCTGGTCGCACACACCCGCGCTCATCATCGACCGTCGGTTGGATGTTCTCGCGTACAACGAGCTCGCCGGTGCGCTCTACAGCGGCTTCGAGCGCATCGACAATCTCGTGCGCATGACCTTCCTCGATCCCTTCGGGCGCCGCTTCTTCACCGATTGGGAGCGCGCCACGACGTCGTGCGTCGCGAATCTCCGGCTCGCTCTGGGCCACACCGGCTCGGTCGACGACGTTCGTGCCCTCGTTCTCGAGGTGCACGATGTGAGCGCGGAGTTCCGCGAACTGTGGAATCGGCACGATGTGCGGGGCAAAACACACGAGGCCAAGGAGTTCCGGCATCCTGCCGTCGGCGATCTCGTCCTCGAATACAACGCATTCGACGTTCGCAGCGCACCTGGACATCAGTTGATCGTGTACCGGCCTCTGCCGGCTCGCCCAGTGACGACAAACTTCGGCTATTGGGATCCCTGGCGGCGACCACCGACCGCTCGTGATTCCTCGTTCCGGACCCCGTGGTCCTCTACATGATTACGGTGGTTCGTAGCCGACTGCAGTAGCCAGGAGGATTTCTCCCACGAGTTCGTCCGACGACTGGAATGCGCAGGTGATCGCCGAGTCCCGGGCCAACGGAGGCCGGGTCGGCGGCAACTTCGAGGGTGCGCCCATGGCGCTCGTGCATCATCGTGGCCGCAAGACCGGTCGAGCAGAGGTCGAGGAGAAGACGCGCGGGAAACGCACCATTCCGGTCCTCGCTCTCCGACGACGCTGACCTGCTTGCACCCCTGGAATCACCGAGATCCCGCCGACATGCGCCGGCGGGATCTCCCGTGACCGGCCACCAGGCCGGAAAGAAATTCGCACTAGGGGCTACTTACGCCCCGCCTGCCACTGCATGCCCCACCCGAACGCGCGGTCGAGGTCGGACTGGCTGCCGTCGATGTACTGCACGAGACGCTCGACGGTGATGCCCTGCCCGGTGTTCTGCAGCATCGCGATCGCGCAGATGCGCGCGCCGTTGTTCGGCGAGTCCAGGCGCACCTCGATCTGCGGACCCGACGGCGGGGTCAGCGTCACGACGCCGTCCACGGCAGCCCAGTTCGGCGCGCCTTCGTAGATCATCGCGAATATCAGCACACGCTTGAACAGTTCGGGGCGCTCGAGGTTGACGTGCATGTTCTCGCCACCGGTGTTCGAGCCGGTGCGGTCGTCGCCGTCGAGGTGGATGTACGGCGGGGTGTTCAGCGCGCCGAAGCTGTTCCCGAGCGCCTGAATGACTCCCTTGGAACCATCGGCGAGTTCGAACAGGCAGCCGAGGTCGAGGTCCACGCCGCCGCTCGCGCCCGTGAGCTTCGCGAGGAAGCCCTTCTTCTGCTCACCGCGCGACCAATTGAGGTTCACCCGCGTGACGCCCTGCCCGGACCCGGCCTTCGACAGGCTCACGGTCGGGGATTCCTTGGTGAGGTTGATCTTGCTCAGGTTGACGCCGCCGGCGTTCTGTTCGGGCTTCTTGTTGTAGTCGATGGCCATGTCGAGCCTTTCGTCGGAGTGGTTGCGCACGGGACGGGAAAGCGATGGGAGCCCCCGATCCGAGGTGTCGGATCGAGGGCTCCCATCGGCATGTGGTTCGAACTGTCGAGGATCAGGGGATGCTGGTCTTCACAGCATCTTCGCCTTCCCTCGCCGCGATCATGCGGTTGCGGTAGATGCTCGAGGCGAATGCCGCACCGATCAGGGCGACACCGACGAGGCCGGTGATGACCTCCGGTACGTGGGTGCCGATCGAGTACAGCAGGATCAGTGCCAGCGCACCGATGGCCCAGTGAGCACCGTGCTCCAGGTACACGTAGTCGGACAGCGTGCCCTTGCGCACCAGGAAGATGGTGATCGAGCGGACGAACATCGCGCCGATGAAGCCGAGGCCCAGGGCGATGATGATCGGGTCGGACGTGATGGCGAAGGCTCCGATGACACCGTCGAACGAGAACGACGCGTCGAGCACCTCGAGGTAGAGGAACAGGAAGAAGCCGGCCTTACCGGTGGCTTTCGCGAGGCCGCTCGGTCCGCCGCTGGGCTCTTCGCCTTCCTCTGGAATGTGGAACATCTCGCCGAGTCCGTTGACCGCGATGTAGGTGATCATGCCGAGCGCGCCGGCGATCATGACGGTCGAGACCTTGTCCTCGGGTGCGATCACGGTGGCGGTGATGAGCAACAGCGTGGTGGCGACGACGACCTCGAGCTGCTCGAGCTTCCCGGCCTTCGCGAGGGGACGCTCGAGCCATTCGAGCCACTTGATCTCGCGATCTTCGAGGATGAAGTGCAGGAAGAGCATCAGCAGGAACATGCCGCCGAACGCCGCGATCTGCGGATGCGCATCGGTGATCAGGGTCTCGTAGCTGGGGCTGCCGTCCGGGAAGTAGGCGGCTCCGTCCGGCGGCGGATTCAACGCGAGGTCGAGTGCCGCGATGGGGCCGAGTCCGGACGCCACCCACACGATCGCGAGGGGGAACACCAGACGCATACCGAAGACGGCGATGAGGATGCCGACGGTGAGGAAGATCTTCTGCCAGAACTCGCTCATCCGCCGCAGCACGGTCGCGTTGATGACCGCGTTGTC
The DNA here is from genome assembly GCF_001886355.1 of Rhodococcus sp. 2G. Taxonomy (NCBI): domain Bacteria; kingdom Bacillati; phylum Actinomycetota; class Actinomycetes; order Mycobacteriales; family Nocardiaceae; genus Rhodococcus; species Rhodococcus sp. 2G. The sequence goes on from NZ_CP018063.1 coordinate 4,007,710, forward strand.
GAACGACAGCGAGACCTCGAGGATGCCGAGGATCACGCAGAGGAACAGAGCCTGCGGGCCGCCGTAGAGGAAGGCGACCACGAGGGAGACGACGGTGACCGCGAAGGATGCACCGAATATTCGCAGAACCACGAAGCGTGGCCTTTCTAATCGGAATCAGGGCGTTGCAGGGTGGTTACTGCATGTCGGTTCCGGCTTCGGTACTGCGACCGAAGCCGGAACCCGGAAGAAACGAACTAGACGTTGACGCCGTAGTCGCGGGCGATACCCGCGAGACCGGACGCGTAGCCCTGGCCGATGGCGCGGAACTTCCACTCCGCACCGTTGCGGTACAGCTCGCCGAAGACCATGGCGGTCTCGGTCGAGGCGTCCTCGGACAGGTCGTAACGAGCGAGTTCGTTGCCGTTCGCGCGGTCGACGACGCGGATGTACGCGTTGCGGACCTGGCCGAACGACTGGCTGCGGGAATCGGCATCGTAGATCGAGACCGGGAAGAAGATGCTCTCGATGTTCGCCGGGGTGGCGGCGAGGTCGACGTTGATGACCTCGTCGTCGCCTTCGCCCTCACCCGTGCGGTTGTCACCGGCGTGCTCGATGGCACCGTCGGGCGACTTGAGGTTGTTGAAGAAGACGAAGTGCTGGTCGGAGACGACCTTCTTGTCGGCCCCGGTAGCGATGGCACTGGCATCGAGGTCGAAGTCGGTGCCGGTGGTGGTGCGAACGTCCCAGCCCAGGCCGACGGCCACTGCCGTCAGGTTCGGAGCTTCCTTGGTGAGGGAGACGTTTCCGCCCTTGGTCAAGCTGACGCCCATGCGGGGTCCTTTCGATCGTTCCAACGGTCGACGTACCGGTATAGGGCACGCCCGGTGTGCGTTTCTCCCCACACTAGTTGTTGCCGTGGGGTACGCCCATATCCACTATGCCCGGTCCCGCGCCTCACTTCGTGACCCGCACGAAGCACAGTTCCGACCGGCGGAAAGGTGACGGATCGGCCCGGTGGACGTGCGCCCAGTACCATTCGGTTCTGTGGCGAGCCGATGGACGCGCCGCCTGTTCGGCGGGGGAAACACGGAAGATCCCGCGGCTCGTCGTGCACACGATGCGATGGTCGCGGCGTTCCTCGACATGGACAAGCGCCAGTCCGTCATCGAGGCCGGTGTGGCCGCGTCCTACGAGCTCGAACCCGAACGGCATCTGCTCCGTCAGTGGGATCCCATCCGTCAGGCGTGTTATCGCGCCGGTGAGACGTATCTTGAACTGGCAGTGACGGATCCGGAACAACCGCTCGCACCTGCTCCGGCCTACGAGCAGGCACTGCGGCAGATAACCGAAGCAACACGAACACTTGATGAATTCTTCGGAAACAACCGGGGACACCTCGAGCACATGACGACCGTGGCGAACACGGTGCCCGAGCTGGCGCACCGGATGCGTACCGAAGCGCGCAACACCCTCGCCGCGACGCAGACCCCGGATTTTGTTTCCTTTGCGAACTATCCGTCGGTCCGATCTGCCACCGAAGCGCTCGAGAAGGCCCTGAACAGCCTCGATGCAGCGCACAGCGTGGGCGCGACCCGCACAGCGGCCCTCCGAGTCGAAGAGGCGACCACTGCTCTGCTCGACGCCCTCGCCGCAGCACCGGGGCGCCGCGACGAGGCCGTTCGCACCCTCGCCTCGGTCACCACCAGGATCGGAGCGGTCCGGACCCGTGCGGAAGGTCTCGCCCCGGCCTTCTCCGCGCTGTTGCGCGAGTTCAATGCGGCCAGCTCCGCCGACCTGTCCGGGAACGAGAAACAGGCCGCCGAACTGCTCGCTCGCGCCGAGGACCAGCTCGGACGCGCACGGGCGGCGGCGAAGGACGGCCGCCCCGAGGAAGCGCTCGAGCTGGTCGCGGCGATCCGCGCCGAGCTGTCACGCGCCGAGGAACTCGTCGACGCCGTGACCGCACGACTCGCCACGCTGCGCTCCGTCCGGCAGAATCCGGGGGCCAAGGTCGACGAGGTACGGTTCCGCCTCCGTGACGCACAACACCTGGCCGTGCAACGCGGTCTCACCGCAGAATGGGGTTCCGTTCTCGACTCGCAGTTGAGCCGGATCGACAGGGCCGTCGACGCACTCACCGGTGTGCACCCCGACTACTGGGCCTACGTCAGAGATTTGGATGCGGTGTCTACCTTCATCGCAGGAGTGGTCGATCGGATGAGAGGACGGACCGAGAACGCATGAGGGGGGCCACGCTTACCGAAGTGCGCGCCATGCAGCACTTTCGGCATCTCGACGGCGCGACGATGGAGGAGTTGTTCCTGCACCGTCCCGAGCCGTTCGGGCACAGCGACGATCGCGACCGCCTGGCGACCGCTCTCGGCGCCACGCTCTACGTACCCGCGACGCGCGGAGATCTCGTCACGACCATCTCGAAACGTGCGGCCGAGGGTGTGACGTCGATGGTGCTCGACCTCGAGGACGCCGTCGCCGACGACGAGGTCGAGCAGGGCCTGCAGAACGCCGTCGCGACACTCGATGCGCTCGCCGAACGCGGACCGACGCCGATGATGTTGTTCGTCCGTGTCCGCACCGCCGACGGTGTCGGGCGGATCGCGTCGATGCTCGGCGCCGGCAAGGCCGTGCTGACCGGATTCGTGGTGCCCAAGTTCACCGCACACACCGGCCCCGTCTTCCTCGAGGCGGTGGCCGCGGCGTCGGACCTCCTCGGCCGTCACCTCTACGCGATGCCCGTCATCGAGTCGGCCGAGGTCGTCCACCGCGAGACCCGCGACGGCGAATTGCGTGCGATCTCAGGCATCCTCGCCGAACATCGCCACCGCATCCTCGCCGTCCGGATCGGCGCGACCGACATGTGCGCGACCTTCGGTATCCGGCGCGACCGCGACCTGACGATCTACGACGTCCGGGTCGTCGTCGACGTGATCGCCGACATCGTCAACCACCTCGGGCGAACCGACGGAACGGGTTTCGTCATCACCGGGCCCGTCTGGGAGTACTTTGCCGACCACGAACGCATGTTCCGACCGATGCTGCGCTCGACACCCTTCGAGGAACAGGATGCCGTGCTGTTCCGTCAGCAGCTCGTCAGCCGCGACCTCGACGGTCTGCTGCGCGAGATCGCCCTCGACCGCGCCAACGGCATCCAGGGCAAGACCGTCATCCATCCGTCGCATGTCGCTGCGGTGCATGCCCTTTCGGCCGTGACCCACGAGGAGTTCCACGATGCGACCGACATCCTCGATCGCGACACCGGTGGTGTGCAGGCCTCGGGATACGGGAACAAGATGAACGAACGACGACCCCACCGTACGTGGGCCGAGCAGACCCTGTTGCGCGCGTCGGTGTTCGGTGTCACCCGCAAGGGGATCACCTTCGTCGACCTGCTGACGGCGTTGGTGGACCGATGACCGATATTCTCGACATCCCCTGGGCCACCGCAGAGCTCGGTTTCGCTCTCGAACATGCGGAGTCGTCATGTGGCTACACGGTTCCCGAGCTCGTCAGGCCCGGGCTGCGACGCAATCCACGGCGTGCGCACCTGCTCGTCTCCACGGTTCTCGGCAAGCACATCCCCACCGAACCGGCCGCGGTGCGCGGCGCCGGTCACCGGCTCGGCCGGCTCGTCACCGACCTCCTCGGCGATGCGGCATCCGACGCCGTCGTCATGGGATTCGCCGAGACCGCAACGGGTCTCGGTCACTGCGTGGCCGACGCCCTCGACGCCGCATGCTGTCTGCATTCGACGCGACGCCAGGTTCCCGGAGCGGAGGTGCTCACCGGATTCGAGGAGGGGCACTCGCACGCGACCTTCCACCTGCTGCAGCCGACCTCCGGCGCACTGTTCGCCAACGCCGCGCCGCTCGTGCTCGTCGACGACGAGATCTCCACGGGAGCAACGGCCCTCGACGCCATCCGCGCGCTGCACCACGATCATCCGCGTGATCGTTACGTCCTCGCCTCCCTCGTCGACATGCGGTCGGAACAGGATCGCCGCCGGACGGCAGAGGTCGCCGCGGAACTCGGCACGAGCATCGAGCACGTGAGCCTGGCCGCCGGACGATCCGTCGTCCCCGACGATCTCGTCGCGCGGGTCGCGGCGTTACCCGACCCTCTCCTCAATCCGGTGGGGGAGCAACGCGGCGACGTCCGGTTCCTCCACGCGGCGTGGCCGTCCCATGTGCCCGACGGCGGGCGGCACGGGATGTTGCGCACCGACGCGGCGGCTTTCGACGCGGCTCTGTCGACGCTCGCCGACACGATCGCGGACGTACGCGACGCCCGGCGACCCGCCGTCGTCGTCGGACACGAGGAATTGATGTATCTGCCGCTGCGACTCGCCGAGGCACTCGTCGACCGCGGCACTCCCGCCCTGTTCCAGACCACGACCCGCTCCCCCGTCCACGTGATGGACGTCGACGGATATCCGCTGCGCCGCGGATTCCGTTTCACCGCACCCGAACACATCGACAGCGAGTTCGAGAACGAGGTGCCGCGCTTCCTCTACAACGCGCAGTGGCCTACGTCCACCGAGGTCCGCGCCGAGCTGATCCTCGTCATCGATTCGCCCGCCGACACCGACCGCCTGCGCGCACCGGGAGGTGTTCTCGACGTGCTCACTGCTGCCGGTGAGGACGTCCTCGTCGTGATCGTGCCCGCCACCGATCCGACGGTGCTGCGCACCCACAGGGAGACCGTATGACCGTGCCACTGACCGGACCCGAGTTCGGCTCCTACGCGCCCGACGAGGTGACGTGGCTGCTCAAGGATCTCTCCCACGCCGACCTGGAGGGCGACATCGCCGAACGGGAGGCGCGGATCCAGGCGGGTCTCGCGCACTACGCGGAGTCCCTGCCGATCGAGTACCAACCCGACGCCGCCTACCGCGAACTGTTCGACAAGGCACTGGCCGGCACTGCGGGCCGGTTGGCGCACGCGGTGGGCACGGTCACCGAACTGCTTCTCTCCGAACGCGGAACCGACCTGACCCTCGTGTCGCTCGCGCGGGCGGGCACCCCGATCGGCATCCTGATCCGTCGATGGGCGCTGCACCACCACGGTCTGACGCTGCCGCACTACGCCGTGTCGATCGTCCGGGGTCGCGGCATCGACTCCGCCGCTCTCGACCACATCACCGCGCGGCACGCTCCCGCGTCGGTCGTCTTCGTCGACGGCTGGACGGGCAAAGGCGCGATCGCGCGTGAACTGTCCGCTGCGCTCGTCGAATACACCGCGCGAGGCGGTCCCGTCCTGTCCGACGATCTCGCGGTACTCGCCGACCCCGGCCACTGCGTCCGCACCTACGGCACGCGCGACGACTTTCTCATCGCCTCCGCCTGCCTGAACTCCACCGTCTCCGGACTGGTCTCACGAACGGTCCTCAACGACAGCCTGATCGGCCCCGGGGAGTTCCACGGCGCCAAGTTCTACGCCGAGTTGGCCGCGGACGACGTGTCGAATCATCTGCTGGACGCCGTCGCCGCGGAGTTCGACACGTGCGGCGACGTCGCATCGGCCGCGCAGGCAGTGCTCGAATCCGACCGCACCCCCACCTGGGCCGGCTGGGAGTCCGTCGAGCGGGTGCGGGCGCAGTACGGCATCTCGAGCGTCAACTTCGTCAAACCCGGTGTCGGAGAGACCACCCGCGTGCTGTTGCGCCGCGTTCCCTGGAAGGTTCTGGTGCGCGCCATCACCGCCGACGAGCACGCCCATATCCGGATGCTCGCGGCCGCTCGCGACGTTCCCGTCGAGGAGGTTCCCGACCTGGCCTACTCCTGCATGGGACTGATCAAGGACCTGCCGTGACCAGCACTGCGACCGCACTGGTCGCCACCGATCTCGACCGCACCCTCATCTATTCGCGCGCCGCGATGACCGGCGACCAGTTCGACACGCAGGATCTGCTCTGTGTCGAGTACTACGAGAGCGCACCGCTGTCGTACGTCACCGACATTGCTGCGCAACAGCTTCGGACGCTCGCCGGCGAGGTCGCGATGGTGCCGACGACCACGCGCACACCCGAACAGTTCCGCCGCATCGACCTCCCCGGCGGTCCGTGGCGTTATGCAATCGCGAGCAACGGTGGGTCGATCCTCGAGGACGGGCATCTCGACCCGCACTGGCGCAGGACCGTGGAAGCAGCGGTACGCGCGGGGGGTGCGAGCCTCGACGAGATGACGACCGAACTGCGCCGCCGAATCTCCGAGGACTGGGTGTCGAAGTTCCGCATCGCCGACGAGTTGTTCTGCTACCTCGTCGTCGACGTCGCAGCGCAACCGGCGGGATTTCTCGACGACTGGCACGAGTGGTGTTCGACGCGCGGCTGGAACGCGTCGCAGCAGGGCCGGAAGATCTACACGATGCCGAACAGCGTGTGCAAGAGCCGCGCGGTGGCAGAGGTGCACCGCCGGCTCCGAGACCGCGGGGTGCTTACCGACGACGCCCCGGTCTTCGCCGCGGGTGACGGTGCGCTCGATGCGGAGATGCTGAAGGCCGCCGACGCCGCGATCCGGCCTCGCCACGGCGAACTCGAACTGATGGACTGGCGCCACCCGACCGTCTCGGTGACCGACGCCGCGGGCGTCACCGCCGGGGAGGAGATCCTCGCCTGGTTCGCCCGATCCGCTCGTCTTCCGGTCGCTTCGTAGAGTAGAAGGTGCCCGGTCACCGACACAGTGAGGACACATCTCTTGCCGACTCCGCTCTCCAAGGGTCAGAACGGACCGCTCACCGCGTCCGACGTCGTCGTCTCGCTCGAGCTGACCACGCCCGCCGATCTGTCCGCACTGCTCGTCAAGGCCGACGGCAAGGTGCGCTCCGACGCCGACTTCGTGTTCTTCAACCAGCCCACCGGGCCGGGTGTGCGTCTCGTATCCGGCGCGCCCGGGCAGGCGGCCTCGCTCGCCGTGTCGCTCGCGCAGGTTCCCGCCGACATCGATCAGGTGCGCGCCGTGATCACCCTCGACGACGCGTCGAGTAGCTTCGGCCGGTTCGCACCGCCCACCGCGCGCGTGTCCGACAGTGCGGGAACGGTGTTGTACGAGTACCGGATCGACGGACTGAGCACCGAGTCCATCGTGATCGCGCTGGAGTTGTACCGGCGCCAGGGCGCGTGGAAGGTCCGCGCCGTGGGCCAGGGATATGCGGGCGGTTTCGCGGCGTTGGTGACCGATCACGGGGTCAGCGTCGACGACGCACCCGCCCAGCCTGCTGCCGCACCTCAGCCCGTCGCTCCCACGCCGGCTCCGGCCCCGCCCGTGCAGCAGACACCGCCTCCGGCACAGCAGACACCTCCGGCACAGCCTGCGGAGGTCAGCCTCACGAAGAACCGCCCGGTAAGCCTGGTGAAGGGCCAGAAGGTCACCCTCCGCAAGGACGGCGGCGTCGCGCTGACCTTCCTGCGCATGGGGCTCGGCTGGGATCCAGTGGAGAAGCGTGGCCTGTTCGGCAACCGTTCCGCCGACATCGACCTCGACGCCTCGGCCGTGATGTTCGCCGGCAACCAGATCGCCGACGTCGTGTACTACGGCCAGCTGCAGTCGAAGGACGGCTCGGTCCAGCATCAAGGCGACAACCTCACCGGTGCCGGTGAGGGCGACGACGAGGTGATGCTCGTCGACCTCACGCGGGTCCCCGCCCATGTCACGACGGTGATGTTCATCGTGACCTCCTACAAGGGCCACACCTTCGAGCAGGTGCAGAACGCGTTCTGCCGTCTCGTCGACGGCACGATCGACACCGAGCTGGCCCGCTACACGCTGCAGGGCGGCATGCCGTTCACGGGCATGGTCATGGCGAAGGTTTACCGCCAGGGCAGCGAATGGAAGCTGCAGGCCATCGGCGAGGGCATGCAGGCGAAGCATCCCGGTGAGGCCGCGCCGCAACTGGGCCGGTTCCTGGCCATCTGACCGGTGGGCGAACTCTTCACAGCGGGGCGCAACGCCCCGCTGCCGACCCGCACGGCCCGTTTCACGGCGACCGCATCCGTCCCTCTGGACGTGTGCGCGTTCGTCGTGGACGACGGCCTGCAGGTGGCGTCCTCCGACGACGTCGTGTTCTACAACCAACCGACGACGGCGGGCGTTCGGCTCGAGGGCAAGGTGATCGTCGTCGACGTCGACGCGGTCCGTCCCGGCGCACGCGTGCTGTGTGCGGTCGGCTGCGAGCGACCCGCAGCGGTGTCGACCTCGCTGTGCGACGCGGCGGGCACCGTCCTCGCGTCGTTTCACGTGGAACCGGCGGTCGGTACCGAGACGGCGCTGCTGTGCTGGGAGATCTACCGTCGTCACGACGAATGGAAGATCCGCGCCCTCGGCCAGGGATACGCCGGTGGACTCGCCGAGATGTTCACCGCGCACGGGGTGGAGGTCGAGTCACCCTCCGACGCGGAGAAGGTGGCCGCTCCCGGGCCCGGCCCGGTCATCGGCCTCTCACCTCTCGAGGTGCTGTGGCGGATCTTCGAGGACGCCGCCCGATCGGCCGCCGCGTACACGTCGAGTGCGGAGTTCGCCCAGCACCGTTTCGACGACGAACTCTCGACAGCGGTGGCCGATCCCGCCCGGCGCATGGAGCCCGAGGCCGACCGTACCCGGGCGCGTGCGCAACAGCGCTACGACGAGCTCGTCGGTGTCGCCGAGGCCCGCTACCGCGACGACAGCGCGGTGCTCGCCGCCGAACTGCTCACCGTCGACGCGACGTTGCCGCCCGCACTCGCATCCTGGATCTCCCCGGCTTGGATGCACCTGCACCTGCCGAGCGACGGCGTGCGGGTGGGTGAGGTGACGGCGCCCGATCTGGGTCCGCTGCGCATCCCCCTGTGCCTGCCGGCACCGCTCACGCGACCGTTGTGGATCGACGGCGACCCCGCCGACCTCGGTCCCGTCGTGTCGTCCGTGGTCGTGCGACTGCTCACGGCCCGGCCCGACACCCTGCTGCACCTCGTCGATCCCGGGCGGACGCTGCCCGCACTCGAACCCCTCACCGCAGCCCGATTTGCCGGACCGCCCGTCCACGACCGGTCGCGGGTCCCCGCCAGACTCCGGGGGCTGGCCGACGCGGCGGACCTCGACGCGCTCGCCCGGCAGGTCGACGCGGAGACCGCCTCACCCGTGTTGCTGGTCCTCGCCGGGTTCCCCTACGGCTACGACCACGACGACCTGCTCGAGATCGTCCGGATCGCGCGTACCGGCAGTGCCGGCCGGGTCTCGGTCGTCCTCGCGGGTGATCCCCCGGACGATCGGGTCGCGGAGATCCTGTGGGACGAGGCGCAGAAGCTTCCCGTCGACGGGGAGCTGGCCGATCCGTGGACGGGAGGCCGATGGACGTTCGTTCCCGACAGCCTGCCCACCGAGACCGAGCATCTGCGCGGCGCGCTGGGTGGTAGTTCGCTTCCGGACTGATCGTCCCTTCGCACAGAGGGATCAGCGCCGATCGACGAGTGTCGTGACATCGGGCGCGTACACGGTCATCCAGTGCGGGTTCAGGCGGTAGTAGACCACCTCCTCGCTCCAGTCGAACGCGTCCCCGCCGTAGAACGACTGAAGGTAGGCGAGCAGTTCGGGCCAGTCGTCGGCCGGCTCACCGCCGCGCGGGTTGAGGATCTCCACGTGGCCGTGTGTGAACACGCCGAGGTCCTCCCCGCGCATGTGCGCCGCGCTGGCCGCGGGACGCGCGGCGAGATGCCGGGCCTTGGCTGCAGTGGGGGCGGTGCCGAAGTACCACTTGCCGTGCAGGAAATGTCCGTCCACAGCACTGATGCGCGGTTCCCCGCCGGCGGTGACCGTCGCCATCGAGAGGACGCACATGCCCGTGAGCACCTCGACGAGTTGCTCGGCCGTGAGGGTCCGCGACTCGTCGACGATCGACCTCAGGTGGGATGTGGACCGGGACAGCGACGTGTCGAGGAGCACCTGGAGGTCGGCGAGCTCGGTGGGGGTTTCGTGCATGGCTCCATGTTCACATCACCGAGGCTCACGGGACCCGACAGTTCCTGCTCTGTTCTCCTCGCCGATGTCTGCTCTCGGGGAGATCACCGAACGCGGGTCACCCGCATGGAGGACCCGTCATCCCCCGGTCGGCCGACGCGCGCCGACCCCGCCGCATCGCATGGTGAGGATCATGACGGTCACCGGTTCGACGACGCGACAGCAACGTATCCTCGCCCTCGACGTGGCCCGGGGGATCGCCATCCTCGGCACCTTCGCCGCCAATGTCTGGATCTTCACCGACCCCGCCGGGATCGTCGGATATCTCGCCTCGATCGGCACCGATCCGTGGCCGCAACGCATCCTCATGCAACTCGCGCAGGGAAAGTTCCTCGGGTTGCTCACACTGATGTTCGGGATCGGCCTGGCCGTGCAGGCGGCGTCCGCTCAGCGAGCGGGGCGGCCGTGGCCCGGCGGTTACCGGGTACGCGCCGCCCTGCTCTTCGTCGACGGGGTGGTGCACTACCTGCTCGTCGCCGAGTTCGACATCCTCATGGGGTATGCGCTGACGTCCATGCTCGTGTGCGGGCTCGTGATCTCCTCCCGTCGTGTGCGGCTGTGGGTCGCGGGTACGGCCGTCGCTGTTCACGCGCTGGCCGTGACCGCGCTCGTCGTGGCGCTCGCCAGTTCACCGCCGAATGCGGAGACCCCCGAGCTGACCACCGCCACCTGGTGGGACATGATCGTCTTCCGCGTGGACAACGCCGCTGCGTTCCGCGCCGAGGTGATCTTCGTGATCCCGATGACGGTCGCGCTGTTCCTGACCGGCGCCGCACTGTATTCCTCCGGGCTGTTCGACAGCAGAGGTGCGGTGCTGCGCCGGCGGCTGATGGTGGTCGGGGCGATCGCAGCACCGCTCGACCTCGCCGTGAGTCTGTTCGGCGGTGCCGCAGGTGTATTCGCAGCGCGCTACGGCATCGCCCCGTTCGTCGCGCTCGGCCTGCTGGCGTGGATCGCCCACTTCTACATCGGCAGGTCCACCACCGGCACGGTCGGCACCGCCTGTGAACGCATCGGGCGGACCGCGCTGAGTTGCTACATCCTGCAGAACATCGTCGCGTCGGTGCTCTGTTACGACTGGGGATTCGGTCTGGCGAAGACCGTGGACCCCGCCATGCGGGTCCCGTTCACGATCGCGGTGTACATCGCGGTGGGAGCGGTGATGGTCGTCGGATCCCGTTGGTGGCTCGGCCGATTCCGCCAGGGACCGGTCGAATGGGTGTGGCGGGTGTCCTACGAGCGGCTGACGGAACGTCGCTGACGTGTCGGGTTGCCTCGTGGGGGTCTGCCGCTCGGTCACGGATTCGACGCCCTCACCGGTGAGTACGGCGATATGTTCGACGAAGGGACGATCCGTCCCTCCAACATCTACCGACCGGAGGCAAGATGATCTTCATCGTGGTCCGTTTCAAGGTGAAGCCCGAGTACCAGGACAGCTGGCTCGAGACCACCGCGGAGTTCACCGAGGCGACTCGCAGCGAACCCGGGAACCTGTGGTTCGACTGGTCCCGCAGCGTGGACGATCCGTCCGAGTTCGTTCTCGTCGAGGCGTTCCGCGACGGGGACGCCGGATCCGAGCACGTGAAGTCCGATCACTTCCGCAGGGGGCTCGACGCAATGCGGCCGGCGCTGGTCGAGACCCCGCGCATCCTCAACACGGAGATTCCGGGCACCGAGTGGGGCCGGATGGGTGAACTGCAGATCGACTGATCGATCGCCTCGAGACCGACGTCGTGTGCGAGACCCGTCGGGGATTTCGCACACGACGTCGGTCTCGATACGCGCCCATAGGTTTGCCCTAACGTTGCGTACGGCTGCAGGTCTTTGTGGCAGCAGTCACGATCGTGATCGACTGGAACGGCGTGGACGGCATGTCCGCGCGTCGGCCGTGTCGATCAGGAGCGTGATGTGAGCGAGTTGCACCTTCCCAACCGAATCCGGCAGCTGGCAGTCGAACATCCGGATCGTGCGGCGGTCAGCTCCGGCGGAACCACACTCACCTACTCCGAGTTCGACGCGCTCACCAACCGGGTCGCCTCGGCGCTCGCGACCGTTCCGGCGACGTCCGAGCGCATCGGCGCACTGCTGCGCATGGGCCTACCCGGCGCGTCCTCGTTCGTCGGCTGCGCCAAGGCCGGACTGGTATTCACCCCGCTCAACTGGCGCCTGAACCCGGGCGAGATCGCCGACATCGCCGACGACGCGCAGCTCGACGTCCTGATCGTCGAGGACGAGTTCGCCGCATCGGCCCGCGCTGCCGCCACAGTCCTGCCCGCCGTACAGATCGTCGTGGTCGGCGACGCCTCCACCGTTCCCGGTGCACGGTCGTGGGACGACTTCGTCGCCTCCGGTGACGACATCGACCCCGGCTTCGGCGACGACCCGCGGACCGAGGTGCTGCAGCTCTACACCTCGGGCACCACGGGTCGACCCAAAGGTGTTGTGGCGACGCATCACAACCTGTTCAACGAACCGCAGAACTTCGCGCTGTACGAGTTCACCGAGGACTCGGTGTCCCTCGACGCGCTGCCCCTGTTCCACATCGCCGGCGCCGGCTGGATGAGCACGACCCTGTCGGCGGGATTGCACCTGGTGTTGCTCGGTGAGATGCGCCCGAACCTGGTGGCGGCCGCCATCTCCGAGCACGGCATCACCCACGCATTCCTCGTGCCGTCGGTGGTCAACATGCTCGTGGAGATGCCCGACCTGTCGGACTACGACCTGTCGGCGCTGCGTCTGGTCGCCTACGGCGCCTCTCCCATCACGCCCACGCAACTCGCCCGCGCCATGGACACCCTCGGCTGCCGCTTCGTGCAGCGTTACGGGATGACCGAGACGATGGGCGCCCTCACAGCGCTACGTGCCGAGGACCACGACCCGCACGGTCCGCGCTCCCACCTCCTACGTTCGGCCGGCACCGGGCTGCCGGGGATCGAGGTCCAGATCCGTGACCTCGCCACCGGCGAACCGCTCCCCCGCGGCGAAACCGGTGAGATCGTGAGCCGGTCGCGCAACAACACACAGGGTTACTGGCGACGCGAGGCCGAGAACGCCGCCCTGTTCACCGAGGACGGTTTTCTGCGCACCGGCGATGCCGGGCACATCGACGAGGACGGCTACCTGTTCGTCACCGACCGCGTGAAGGACATGATCATCTCCGGGGGTGAGAACGTCCACCCGATCGAGGTCGAATCGGTCATCTCCGAACATCCTTCCGTCGCCGAGGTCGCAGTGGTGGGAGTTCCGGACGACCGGTGGGGCGAGGCCGTGACCGCCGTCGTGCGGGTCGCGCCCGGAGCCGAGACACCGACCGAGGCCGAACTCCTCGAGTTCACCGTCGAACGTCTGGCTTCCTACAAGAAGCCCCGGCACATCCACTTCGTCGACGAGTTGCCTCGCAACGCCAGCGGCAAGATCCTGAAGCGCACACTGCGCGACGAGTTCGCTCCTGCACGGGAAGAAACGACGTCATGATCGTCACCGAGGATCTCGGTACCGTCCAGCGTGAAGCGTGGGCGGCCGGCGTACTGCCACCCGTCGAAGAGGTGCGGCCAGGACTGTGGTCGATTCCGGTTCCGATGCCGAAGAACCCGCTGCGGTACGTGCTGTCCTATGCGCTCGCCTTCGACGACGGCCTCGCCCTGATCGACCTCGGTATGGACACCGAGGAGTCGTGGGACACCCTCGTGGCCGGTGTCGCCGCGACCGGCCATCACATCACCGAGGTGCGCTACGCGGCGATCACTCACCTGCATCCCGACCATTTCGGTCTGGCACCCCGGTTGAAGGAAACGACCGGCGCTGTGATCGCGATGCACGCCGCCGACGCCGCCGCCCTCGGGCACTTCACCCCGGAGGACGCCGCCGCCGACAAGGAAGCATGGCGCGTAGACCTCACCGGACTCGGCGCACCGCCCGAGGTCGTCGAGGCCGCCCGCTTCGAACTCGTCCGCTTCCCCCGAGGCGAGAGCACGGATGTCGTTCTCGCTCATGGTGATCGACTCGATCTGCCCGGGTGGAACATCGAAGCGGTGTGGACGCCCGGCCACACGCCCGGTCACCTCGCCTTCGTCGACCGCGACCGCGACTTGCTGTTCAGCGGCGACCACATGCTCCCGCGCATCAGCCCCAACATCTCCTCCGGCCCCGGCGAACTGGGCGACCCGTTGCACCGCTACCTGCTGTCGCTGCATGCGACGACGGCTCTGCCGGACTGCGAGGTGCTGCCCGCCCACGAGTACCGGTTCCGCGGAGTCACCGAACGCGCACGCCAACTCATGGACCACCACGAGGTCCGTCTCGACGAGATCCGCGATGCCGTCGCGTCCAGGCCCGAGTCGACGGCGTGGGAGATCACGACCCGCGTCACGTGGTCGCGTCCTATCGATGTGATGGATCCCCGGCTGCAGCGACTCGCCGTCCGCGAAACCCAGGCCCATCTGCTCGTTCTCGCCGATAGAGGCGACATCCGTTCCGACGGTGGAACTCCCGCCCACTGGACTCTCTCCACTCCGACCCATACGAAGGAAAACTGACATGAGCGTTGTCCTCACCGAATTCGCCGACGGCGTCGCGGTGTTCACCCTCAACCGCCCCGAGGCCAAGAACGCCGTGAACCTGGAGGTCTCGGAGGCGTTGGCCGCGGCCATCGACGAGTTCGAGGCACGCCCTGACCTGACCATCGGTATCCTCACCGGTGCCGGCGGAACGTTCTGCGCCGGAATGGATCTGAAGGCGTTCGCACGCGGGGAGCGCCCGTCGATCCCCGGCCGCGGTTTCGGTGGCCTCACCGAGGCACCGCCGAGCAAGCCGCTCATCGCCGCCGTCGAGGGCTGGGCCCTGGCCGGTGGATGCGAGCTCGCCCTGTCCGCCGACCTGATCGTCGCGTCGCGCGAAGCGAAGTTCGGCATCCCCGAGGTCAAGCGCGGACTCGCGGCGGCGGCCGGCGGCCTGCTGCGCCTGCCGAAGATCCTCCCCTACCCGCTCGCGATGGAACTGGCCATCACCGGTGACCCACTCACCGCCGAGGTCGCCCACCAGCACGGCCTGGTCAACCGCGTCACCGAGCCCGGTGAAGCACTCACCGTGGCAAAGGAACTCGCCGCCCGCGTCGCGGCGAACGGCCCCCTCGCCGTCAAGGCCACCAAGCAGGTCGTCGCGATGGCCGCCAACTACACCGACCCCGACGCCTTCGTCGCGCAGCGCAAGTTCATCGACCCGGTCTTCGCGTCGGCCGACGCCAAGGAAGGCGCCCGGGCGTTCGCCGAGAAGCGCGCACCGGTCTGGAAGGGCGAGTAGGAATGTCGGATGTTCTGGTCGCGCAGGACGGCTCGGTCGCCACGATCACGCTGAGTCGACCGGAGCGCAAGAACGCGATGACGGTCGAGGCGTGGCGGTCGTTGCGTGAGACGTTCGGTGCGCTCCAGCACGACGACTCCGTCCGCGCCGTGATCCTCACCGGCGCCGGTGGTGACTTCTCCACCGGCGCCGACATGGAGCGGCGCGAGTCCACCCATCCCCTCGACCGTATGCGGGAGATCAACGAGACGGCGCTCGCCGTCGCGGAGTTCTCGAAGCCGCTGATCGCGCAGGTCGAGGGGTATGCGGTGGGCGCGGGATGGAACATGGCGTTGCTGTGCGACGTGGTCGTCGCCTCCCGCACCGCGAAGTTCGGTCAGATCTTCGCGCGGCGCGGACTGTCGATCGACTTCGGCGGGTCGTGGATCCTGCCGCGCCTCGTGGGACTGCACCAGGCGAAGCGTCTGGTCATGCTTGCCGACATCGTGTGCGCCGAGGAAGCATACGACCTGGGCCTGGTGACCGAGCTCGTCGAGCCCGACGCCCTCGCCGGTCGCGCCGCCGAACTGGCCGCGCGGCTGGCCGCTGCCCCGCCGGTCGCGGTGAGCATGTCGGCGCGGATGCTCGAGCAGGGTTCGTCGCTCACGCTCCGCGAAGCACTCGAGAACGAGGCCCGCTCGCAGGCGATCAACCACGCCACCGACGCCCCCGATGCGATGCGTGCATTCGTCGACAAACGCGAGCCGTCGTTCACCGGCGGATGGCGGGTACCGCGCCCGGTAGACACCCCTTCCTGACGGTTGCGTCCGGGACGGTTCTGAGCGTCACCTACGATAATCGGGTGGACTTGCACCTCGTGACCTATTTCGTGGCGGTCGTCGACCACGGCGGGATCACGAAAGCTGCTCAGTCACTTTACATTTCGCAGCCGTCGTTGTCGCAGGCCATCCGCACCCTCGAACGCCGCCTCGACACGACCCTGTTCGACCGCACCGGCCGACGGCTCACCCTCACCGAGGACGGTCGTGTCCTCGAGGGCGCCGCACGCCGCATCCTGGCCGACGTCGAGCGGGCGAAACAGAAGGTCGCGGCGGTGCGCGATCTCCAGGCCGGTCGTGTCGAGATCGTCACCTTCGCGACGTTCTCGATCCACCCCGTCATCGAGTTCGTCCAGCGCTTCCGTCGGCGCTACCCCAACTTGACCGTGCGGGTGAACGACGCCGAAGGCCCTCCCGGAGTCCACGCGGCGCTGCGCCGCGGCGAGGCGGAGATCGGCATCACCGACCTGTCCGTCGATCACGCCGGCATGATCACCGTTCCGGTCCTCGAGCAGGAGATGGTGCTCGCCGTGCACCCCGACCTCGCCGCCGACGTGCCCGACCCCGTCACCCGGGCCCAGGTCCGCGACTTCCCGCTGGTCCTCGACCTCGGCTCCCGCGCGAGCGCCGCGCGCACCGGTGAACTGCTCGGCGATCAGAACGTCGTCGTCGACTGCGCCAACCAGGCAGCCCTGTGGCAGTTCGTCGAGCGTGGCACCGCCGGGACGATCGTGCCGCGTCGCGTCGCCGAGAAACAGATCCCCGGTGCGGTCGTCCGGCCCCTGGACCCACCGTTCCGGCGTCCCGTCGGATTGGTGATGCGACCCGGCGATCTGTCCCCCGCTGCCGCCGCATTCGTGGCGACCACCACCGGCACCCCCTGGGAAGCGTGACGACATGGAGTTCCGTCAGGTCGAATACTTCCTCGCCGTCGTGGAGAACGACGGCATCAACGGCGCGGCCGCCGAGCTCGGCGTCGCCCAGCCCACCGTCTCCCAGGCACTGCGCAGCCTCGAGCGCGAGCTGGGGGTGCAGCTGTTCCACCGCATCGGGCGCGGCATGGTGCTCACCGCGGCGGGCAAGGCACTGATCGGCCCGAGCCGGCAGATCCTCCGCGATGTGAAGGCGGTCGAGGAGCTGCTCACCGTGTCGACGACCGAGGTGACGGGCCGACTGGATCTGATGGTCTTCCCCGCTCTCGCAACCGGCCCGATCGTCGACCTGGTCTCCGAGTTCCGCCGTCTCCATCCCAAAGTCACCGCGCGCCTCGGTGATCTGCGTGCGGAGGAGTTCACCGCGTCGGTCATCCACGACGGCTACTGCGAGTTCGTCGTCACCCATCTGCCCGTCGAGGACGAGGTGGGTCTCGAGATCATCGAGCTCGGACAGACCGAGTACTGGCTCGCCTATCCCCCCGGCACCGACCTGCCACCCGGGCCGCTGTCCTTGGCCGAGCTCCCCGACATCCCGATGGTGTTCGTGCCGCGCGGTGGTGGCTCCGTGAGCGACGCGATCGACTACGCAATGCGGCAGGCCGAGGTGCGCCGTCCCATCTCCGTGCTCACCGATCATCGCGAGGCCCGCCTGCCGATGGTGCTCGCCGGTCTGGGTGGGTCGTTCGTCGAACGGTCGCTCGCCGAGTCGGCGCAGGACGTCGCGGTGGTCCGTCCGTGCGAGCCGACCTTCGCGCAGTCGTACGGACTGGTGTTCGACCCGGCCTCGCTGTCGAAGGCCGGTCGCGCCTTCGTCGACTTCGTGCGGTCGTCCGAGGAGTCCGGCGCGGAGGAGCAACTCCCGACGGAACGGTGACATCCGGGGATCCGGGGGCGACGATGGTGGGGACGACATCCACTTCTCCTCGGGAGATGATCCGTATGTCCACCTCGACGACTTCCTCCGTCCACCCCGATTCCGTCGACGCGTACGCGCAGCGCGTCCTCGATTCCGTCCTCGGCACCATGGACACCCTCACGATCCTGATCGGCGACCGTCTCGGCTGGTACCGAAGCCTCGCCGACGACGGACCTGCGACGGCCGGCGAACTGGCCGAACGCACCGGAACCCACCCGCGGTACACCCGCGAGTGGCTCGAGCAGCAGGCTCTGACCGGTCTGCTCGACGTCGACGACGGCGATCCCCCACGCTTCACGCTGTCTGCGGCCGGTCGCGAGGTACTCACCGATCCGCACAGCCTGGCGTACATGGCGCCGCTCGCCCGGATGATCGTCGGCGCGACGATGCAGCTTCCCGGTCTGCTCGAGGCGTACCGCAACGGTGGCGGCGTGAGTTGGAGCCAGTTCGGCCGCGACGTGTGCGAGTCGCAGGCCGACGCGAACAGGCCGCTGTTCGAGAAGGCGCTGCCCGATGCTCTGCGGTCGGTACCGGAGGTCGACCGGGTGCTCGGGCAGCCGGGCGCGCGGATCGCCGACATCGGCTGCGGCGGGGGATGGTCGACGATCACGATCGCGCGCACCTATCCGGATGCGAAGGTTCACGGCTTCGACATCGACGCCCCGTCGGTGGAGATGGCCCGGTCGAACCTCGCGGAGAATGCCGATGTGGTGCAACGCGTCACGTTCACGCAGTGCGACGCGTCCGAACTGCCCGATGAAAACTTCCAGGCGGCCTTCGCATTCGAGTGCGTCCACGACATGCCCCGACCGGTCGAAGTGTTGGCTGCCGTACGGCGGTCGCTCGCACCCGGCGGGTTCATGATCGTCATGGACGAAGCGGTCGCCGACACCTTCACCGCGCCCGGCGACGACGTCGAACGGCTCATGTACGGCTACAGCCTCACCATCTGCCTCCCTGACGGTATGAGCCACACACCGAGCGCCGCGACGGGCACCGTCATGCGTCCCGCGACCCTGCGCCGCTATGCCCTCGATGCCGGTTTCACCGAGGTCGACGTGCTCCCCATCGAGGACTTCGGCTTCTTCCGCTTCTACCTCCTCCGCACCGAATAGCGTTGCCCGTCGAAAGTTCGGGGAGGTTGTGTTCGGGTTTCTCGAAGAACACGCACACAACCTCCCCGAAGTTCTGCTCAGACGGGCGCACCGGCCGCTCCCAGAGCACGCCGCACCCGTTCGACGAAGACTTCGGGCCGCCGGTAGAGGAGGTCGGCGCCGACCCGGATGACCGTCCACCCCAGTTCGGGCAGCACCGCGTACCGATCGATGTCGCGGGTGCGCTGAGTGGGGTCGGTCCAGTGCTGCACGCCGTCGTACTCCACGAGCACCCGCCACTGCTTCCATCCCATGTCGGCTCGCGCCACGAACACCTCGCCGTCGAAGATCTCGATCTGGGTCTCCGGCGGTGGGAGACCGGCACGGACGAGGAGCAGACGCGTGTGGGTCTCGGGCGGTGACGCAGCCCCACCGTCGACGAGGGCGAGCACCCGCGGCACGGCACCGATACCGTGTGCGCCTTTGCTCCTCGTCGCGAGTTCCTCGATCTCAGGCACCTTCAGGCCGGTCGCGTTGCAGAGCGCGTCGATCGTTTCGACGGCCCGATCGAACGGCATTCGTCGGGCGAGATCGAAGGCCGTCTGCGCCGGTGTGGTCGCGAACATCCCGTCGACCACGCAGGTGTCGAGCTTCGGGGTGCGTCGGACCGAGATGCCCGGCGCCGACCGGACGTGATCGGAGCGGACGAGTTCGGCCGCCGCATCCGGGCCGAGCCATCGAGTGCCGTGCACGGCAGCGGCGGACACTCCCGCGAGGACGCCGCGGCCCTGCGACCACAACCATGCCGCCTTCGCACGCAGCAGCGGGGTGGCCGGGATCCCTCGTCGGATGTAGACGTCGCAGTGGAGGTGGACGAAGTCGCGTGCGAGCCGATGCCGCGTGACGACGCCGGCAGCGAGTGCCGCGCGTCCCGAGAACGGTTCGTCGAAGTCGATCACGCGCCGAGCATGCCGGGCGCGACGCGCCTCCTGACGCCGCGTCGAGGCCCGGTTGTGGACAACCCGGCGTCATCCCCAGCCCGGTCACCTGCGACGAAAGAAGTTCGGGGAGGTTGTGTCCGGGCTTTTCGAGAAAACCGAACACAACCTCCCCGAACCGGGAGCTGTCTGCTTACGCGACGCGCTCGAAGATCGCTGCCAAGCCCTGGCCGCCGCCGATGCACATGGTCTCGAGGCCGTAGCGGGCCTCGCGACGGTGCAGCTCGCGGGCGAGGGTGGCGAGCATGCGTCCGCCGGTCGCGCCGACCGGGTGGCCGAGCGAGATGCCCGAGCCGTGGACGTTGGTGCGCTCGAAGTCGGCCTTGCCGAACTTCCATTCGCGGGTCACCGCGAGGGCCTGCGCGGCGAACGCCTCGTTGAGCTCGATGATGTCGACGTCGGCGAGGGTGATGCCCGCCTTGGCGAGGGCGACCTCGGTGGCCGGCACGGGGCCGATGCCCATGACCTTGGGTTGGACACCGGCGACGCCCCACGAGACGAACCGCACCAGCGGGGTCAGGCCCAGCTCGGCGGCCTTCTCCGGGGTGGTGACGATGGCCATGGACGCGGCGTCGTTCTGGCCGCTGGCGTTGCCGGCGGTGACGGTGGCCTCGGGGTCCTGCTTGCCCATGATCGGCTTCAGCTTGGCGAGGGTCTCCAGGCTGATGTCGGGACGCGGGTGCTCGTCGGTGTCGATGACCTCGTCGCCCTTACGGCTGCTCACCGTGACTGGGATGATCTCCTCGGCGAGGATCCCGTTCTTCTGGGCGTGGACTGCACGCAGGTGCGAGTTCAGGGCCAGCTCGTCCTGCTCGTCGCGGGAGATCGAGTACTCCCGACGCAGGTTCTCCGCGGTCTCGATCATGCCGCCGGGCACCGGGTAGAAACGGCCACCGGCGGTCGAGCGGGCTCGGACCAGCCCGTCGTGCATCTGCACACCGGTGCGGGCGCCGCCCCAGCGGATATCGGTGGAGTAGAACGCCGCGTTGCTCATCGACTCGGTGCCACCGGCGACGACGAGATCGTGGTCGCCGTTACCGACCTGGAAGGCGGCCTGGATGACGGCCTGCAGGCCCGAACCGCAGCGACGGTCGATGTGCATGCCGGGCACCGTGATCGGCAGACCGGCGTCGAGAGCGACGACGCGGCCGATGGCCGGGGCCTCACTGTTGCCGTTGCAGTGGCCGAGGATGACGTCCTGAACCTGTTCGGGCGCAACACCGGTGCGCTCGAGCAGACCCTTCAGTGCCGCGACACCGAGATCGACTGCGGTGAGGGACTTGAACATTCCGCCGTAGCGGCCGATCGGGGTACGGACCGGCTCGCAGATGACTACTTCGCGCATGATGACCTTTCGGGAAGAGAGTGAGGTGACGGGCGGACCGTCACATGAAGCGGCCGCCGGTGACCTCGAGGACGGTGCCGGTCATGTAGGAGGACATGTCGGACGCGAGGAACAGTGCGACGGAGGCGATCTCGTCGACCTCGCCGGCGCGGCCCATGGGGATCTCGGCCATCTTCCGGTCCCATGCCTTCTGCGGCATGGCCTCGGTCATCGCCGAACGGATCAGGCCGGGCTGGATCGCGTTGACGCGGACGCCGTGGTGCGCCATCTCCTTGGCGGCGGCCTTGGTGAGGCCGACGATGCCCGCCTTGGCGGCGGAGTAGTTGGTCTGGCCGACCATGCCGACCTTGCCGGACAGCGACGAGATGTTGACGATCGCGCCGCGCTTGGCCTCACGCATGATCGCGGCGGCCTTGCGGGTGCCGTGCCAGGTGCCCTTGAGGTGCACCGAGATGACGAGGTCGAAGTCCTCTTCGGTCATCGTGCGCATCGTCGCGTCGCGGGTGATACCGGCGTTGTTGACCACCACGTCGAGCGAACCGAAACTGTCGACGGCCTCGGCGAGGAGGGTGTCCCAGTCGGCGGACTCGACGACGTTGGCGCGCACGGCCCGGGCCACGTCGCGCCCTCCGAGCTTCTCGGCGGCGGCGGTGGCGGCATCGAGATCGAGGTCGCCGATCACGACGCGGGCGCCGGCGTCGACGAACTCCTGCGCGATGGCGAAGCCGATTCCCTGAGCGCCACCGGTGATCACGGCAGTGCGGTTCTCCAACAGAGACATCTACGATTCCTTTCGGCGGGGCTCGGGACGGCCCCCAGACAAGTCGATGCTCCGAATATAACGGCGAACCGGCCGGTAGAACGGCTCTCATCCATCGACAATGCCTATACGGGAATGGCGCCATTCGTATTGGACACCTCCCCGCGGCCGCACGAAGGTTGTAGACATGACACTCTCCATCCCGGCCCCCGAGGTCGACGAGGACGACTTCCGCGAGATCCTCGCGCAGACCCGCGCGTTCGTGCGCAACGTGGTCGTGCCGCGCGAGCAGGAGATCGCCGAGACCAATGCGATTCCCGAGGACATCCGCCAGGCCGCGAAGGACATGGGCCTGTTCGGATACGCCATCCCGCAGGAGTGGGGCGGCCTCGGCCTGAATCTGCAGCAGGACGCGGAACTCGCGATGGAGCTGGGTTACACGACCCTGTCGCTGCGCTCGATGTTCGGCACCAACAACGGCATCGCCGGCCAGGTGCTCGTCAACTTCGGCACCGACGAGCAGAAGCAGCAGTGGCTCGAGGGCATCGCCTCCGGCGAGGTCGTCGCATCCTTCGCCCTCACCGAGCCGGGCGCCGGCTCGAACCCGTCGGGTCTGCGCACCAAGGCCGTGCGCGCCGGTGACGACTGGGTGATCACCGGCGAGAAGCGCTTCATCACCAACGCGCCGCTGGCGAACCTGTTCGTCGTGTTCGCCCGCACCCGTCCGGCAGACGGGAACGGCACCGGAATCGCGGTCTTCCTCGTCCCCGCCGACACCCCCGGCCTGACGGTGGGCAACAAGGACGCCAAGATGGGCCAGGAGGGCGCCTGGACCGCCGACGTGCACTTCGACGACGTGCGTGTGCCGAACTCCGCGCTCGTCGGCGGCAGCGAGGACGTCGGCTACAAGGCCGCCATGGTCTCGCTCGCCCGCGGTCGCGTGCACATCGCCGCACTGTCGGTCGGCCAGGCCCAGCGCGCACTCGACGAGTCTGTCGCCTACGCCGCGACCGCCACGCAGGGCGGCAACCCCATCGGAAACTTCCAGCTCGTGCAGGCGATGATCGCCGACCAGCAGACCGGTGTGATGGCCGGCCGCGCCCTCGTCCGCGACGCCGCGAAGGCGTGGGTCGAGGAGACCGACCGCCGCATCGCACCGTCGGTCGCGAAGCTGTTCTGCACCGAGATGGTCGGCAAGGTCGCCGATCTCGCCGTCCAGATCCACGGTGGCACCGGCTATATGCGCGAGGTGCCGGTCGAGCGGATCTACCGCGACGTGCGTCTGCTGCGCCTGTACGAGGGCACCAGCGAGATCCAGCGTCTGATCATCGGCGGTGGACTCGTCAAGCAGGAGCAACAGAAGAACTCCTGACCTTCGGGGCGCGGTTCCGGAACAGGTACGTCCGGAACCGCGCCCGAACCGATTCTTGCGAATCACCTTCCACCGCATACGAAGAAACCCCCGGCATCGGATGCCGGGGGTTTCTCGTGTGCGGGGTCAGGAGACCGTCAGTCGCGATCGCAGATCGGTCTTGAGGATCTTGCCCGCGGCGGAGGTCGGCAATGCGTCGACCACCACCACTTCACGGATCTTCTTGTACGGCAAGACCTGTTCGGCGACGTACGCCTTCAGCTCCTCCGCGGCGGGCTTCTCGCCGTCGACGGGGACGACGAAGGCTACCGGCTCCTGACCGATCGCGCCTGCCTCCCGCCCGACGACCGCCGCAGTGGACACCTTCGGGTGGGTCACCAGGATCTCTTCGAGTTCACGCGGATACACGTTGTAGCCCTTGTAGATCAACATGTCCTTCGCCCGGTCGGCGATGTACACGAATCCGTCGGCATCGCGGTAGGCGATGTCGCCGGTGGCGAGCCAGCCGTCGACGTACTGTTCCGCGGTGATCTCGGGGTGTCCGAGATATCCGTCGGTGACCTGCGGTCCGCGGATCCACAGTTCGCCGAGCTCTCCGTCGGGGAGGACGACGGTCGGATCGATCTGCGAGCGGATCTCGAGTTCGGTGTCGAAGACCGGGAGGCCGACGCTTCCGAGGCGGTACTCCGAGTCGACGACGAGCGGCATCGCCGTGACGACGCAGGTGCCCTCGGTGAGCCCGTAACCCTCCGCGATACGTGCGTTGGGGAACGCACGCTCGAGGTTCCCGAGGGTCACGTGGTCGATCGGAGCGGCACCGGACGAGACGACCCGCACGGTGGACAGGTCGCGGGTCTCGACGTCGGGATGCGTAGCGAGGGCGTGCCACATCGCCGGGCTGCCGGTGATGTAGCCGGCCTCGTACCGTTCGATCAGCTCGAGCATCCGGGCCGGATCGAAGCGACCCGCGAGGACCTGGGTCAGGCCGCACGCGAGAAGGAACGACGTGTTGATCAGCGCGTGCGCGTGGAACAGCGGCGACACCACGATCGTCGAACCCTGACCCGGGACCGCACCGGCGATTTTCAGGTCGCCGATCGGTTCGAGCGAGATGCGCCCGTCGACACCGGCGACCAGCTGGTGCCCGGCGCGCCACGCACACATCTGCGTGACGTTGCCGACGACGTTGCGGTGCAGGACGCGCACGCCCTTCGAAATGCCGGTCGTGCCACCGGTGTACGCGATGTGCGCGATATCGTCCGGACTGGTGACGACCGGTTCGAAGGTCTGCGGACGTCCTTCGAGCGCATCGCCGAAGCGCACGGCACCCGGCGCGATGACCGCTTCGTCGGAGACGACCGCGATCAACCGGACACTCGTTCCGGACGCAGCCCGGAACAGGGTGTCGGCCTGTGCGGAACCGGTGACCGCCGCGGCTGCGGAAGTCTCCTCGATCTGCCGGCGCAGACCCGGTTCGGGCTGCAGCGGATTCACGAGCGTGACCGCCGCTCCGACGCGGAGCGCACCGTAGTAGGCGATGTGGAACTCGACGCAGTTACCGAGGTGCAGGAGCACCACGTCGCGGGCCCGCACCCCGGCCTCGTGCAGCACGCCGGCGAACTGCGCCGAGCGTGCGTCGAGGTCGTTGTAGGTGAGCACCCGGTCGCCGTCGATCACCGCGGGACGGTCGCCGTAGACGGCGGCGAGGCTCGGTGCCCACACCGCCATCGTCGTCGCCGGGTACGACAGCCTGCGCTGTGCGAGGTCGGAAGCCGAGGTCATGGTCGACGCCCGGTTCACCGCGGTGCCATACGGATGGCGCCGTCGAGGCGAATGGTCTCGCCGTTGATGTAGCCGTTCTCGAGGATGTTCGTGGCCAGCTGCCCGAACTCGTCGGGCCGGCCCAGACGCGACGGGTTGGGCACGGTCGCTTCGAGCGACTTGCGGACGTCCTCGCGCAGGCGGGCGAGCAGCGGGGTGTCCATGATGCCGGGGGCGATGGTGTTGACGCGGATGCCCTTGCTGGCGAGGTCGCGTGCGGCGACGATCGTCATGCCGACGATGCCGGCCTTGGACGCCGAGTAGTTGATCTGGCCGATCTGGCCCTCGAAGGCCGCGACGGAGGCCGTCATGACGACGGCGCCACGCTCGTCCTCGATGAGGTCGAGTTCGGCCATGCGCTCGGCGCCGAGGCGCAGCGCGTTGAACGAGCCGATGAGGTTGAGGCGGATCACGAACTCGAAGTCCTCGAGCGAACCGGCCTTGCCCTCCTTGTCGAGGATGCGCATCTTGCGTCCGGCGCCGGCGCAGTGCACGACACCGCGCAGGCCGCCGCGCTCGTGCGCGACGTCGAGAGCCGCAGCGAACTGCTCCGAATCGGTCACGTCGCCGGGGGCGAAGACGGCGCCGTCGCCGAGCTCCTTGGCGATCTCCTCACCGTTCGAGCCGGGCAGGTCGATGAGGGTGACGTTGCCGCCGGCGGCCAGGACGCGACGTGCCGTGGCGAGACCGAGACCGGACGCTCCGCCGGTGACGGCAACGGACAGACCCTTGAGTTCCATAGTGTTTCCTTCGGATTCGTAGCAGCTGGGTGACGTGAGATCAGAGCAGTTCGAGGATGGTGGCGTTGGCCATGCCGCCGGCCTCGCACATCGACTGCAGGCCGTAGCGGATGCCGTTGTCGCGCATGTGGTGCACGAGGCGGGTCATGAGAATCGCGCCGGAGCCCCCGAGGGGATGGCCGACACCGATCGCGCCGCCGAGCGGGTTGAGGCGGTCGGGCTTCGCGCCGATCTCGACCTGCCATGCCAGCGGCACCGGTGCGAAGGCCTCGTTGATCTCGAAGGCGCCGATGTCGTCGATGGACAGACCGGAACGCTCGATGGCCTTCTCGGTGGCGGGGATGGGGCCGGTGAGCATGACGACCGGGTCGTCGGCGGCGACGACGGCGGTGTGGATGCGTGCGAGCGGGGTCCAGCCCTGCGCCGCGGCGTATTCGCTGGTGGTGATGAGCAGGGCGCCGGCACCGTCGGAGATCTGCGAGGAGTTGCCGGCGTGGATCACGCCGTCCTCCTTGAAGACGGTCTCGAGCTTGGCAAGCGACTCGACGGTGCCGCCGCGGCGGATGCCCTCGTCGGTGGTGAACTCGCCGACCACGGCGATCTGGCCGGTGAAGGCGCCCGCGTCGGTGGCGGCTGCGGACAGTTCGTGCGAGCGCAGCGAGAATTCGTCGAGCTGCGTGCGGGAGAAACCCCACTTCTCGGCGATCATCTCGGCGCCGATGCCCTGGCTGAAGCCGCCGACCTCGAAGCGGTCGAGCACGTTCTGCGGGAAGTGCTGACCGTCCTTGCCGGCGCTGCCCATCGGCACACGGCTCATGGACTCGACACCACCGGCGATCACGACGTCGTTCTGGCCGGAGATGACGGTCGCGGCGGCGAAGGACACGGCCTGCTGGCTCGATCCGCACGCCCGGTTGATGGTGGTGGCGGGTACGGTGACCGGCCATCCGGCCGCGAACACGGCGCTGCGCGAGACGATTCCGGCCTGGTCGCCGACCTGGCTCACACAACCCCACTGGACGTCGTCGATCGTGGCGGGATCGAGGCCGGTCCGCTCCGCCAGTGCGGTCAGCACGTGGGCGGACAGGTTGACGGGGTGGATCTCGGACAGTGCACCACCGCGACGTCCGATGGGGGAACGGACGGCGTCGACGATCACGGCATCGCGCATGCGAATCGGTCCTTTGCTGTTGCGGGACACGGTTGCCGGGCAACCGTGGTGGGAAAAGACGACCGGCCGGGTGGTGGTCCTCACATTCGAGGAGACCATGCACCCGGCCGGTAGGGGTAAGTCTTTCGGCGGAAGCTTCCGTTAGGCGGAAGCTATGCCGAACAGGTCAGGCGGCTGCCCGGATGATCTTGCGGTCGCGCTCCGGGTCGGCCAGGAAGAGCACCAGGATCGCGGCGAGCGCACCGAGTGCACCGATGACCTGGAAGGCCGTTGCATAGCCCTCCGCCGCGGTGGCGGCGTTGTCGACGAGGACACCCGTGCCGTAGGGGGCAACGAGACCGCCGACCGCCATCAGCGCGAGGAAGACGCCCATCGTGCCGGCGGTCTGCTGCGGCGGGCACAACTCGGAGATCGCGGCGTTGATCAGCGGGAACGCGATGGCGCCGAAGCCGTAGCCGATGGAGACGACCGCGACGGCCAGAGCCGGCGTACCGATGGACGGGAGGAAGACCAGGATGGCACCGCAGATGAGCACACCGACGGCGGGCACGATGATGCGGACGACCCGCGAGCGGTAACCCTTGGCGCTGAGGCGGTCGGTGACCGTGCCCGAGCTGATCATGAGGAACAGACCGATGATGGACGGCAGGGCGAACATCGAGCCGGCCTGCAGAGCGCTGTAGCCGAGACCGACCTCGAAGTAGGACGGCAGCCAGGTCAGGACGACGGTGGTGAGCGCGTAGACGACCATGATCAGGATCGCGCAGCTGATGAAGGTGCGAGTGAGGAAGATCTTGCGCCACGGCACGGACGGTTCGGTCTGCGCGGCGGAAGCGGCGGTCTCGGCGCCCTTGACGGCCCGGGTCGTGTAGGGGCCTTCCTTCCAGCCGAGGAGCCAGCAGCCCATCCAGATCGCACCGAGGATCGACAGCGAGATCAGCGCGGCACGCCATCCCCATTCGACGGTGATGAAGGTCAGGACGGGAGCGAGGGCGATCTTGGCGACCGAGGCGGAACCGGCCAGGAAGGCGCCGGGCAGGCCACGCTTGGCCGGCGGGTGCCACGAGTACGCGGCGGTGTGCATGAGCGCCGAGCTCGGTCCTTCGGCGAGACCGAGCAGCATGCGGGTGACGACCAGCATCGCGAAACTCGCACCGACGACCAGCGGCAGCATGACGAGCGACCAGGTCAGGCCGAGGGCCAGCAGGGCCCAGCGGAGGGTCATGTACTTGTTCAACGGCCCGGCGAAGAAACCGCCGACGGTGAATGTGACGAAGAACAGCGACCCGACCAGGCCGATCTGGGAGGAGCTCATGCCGAGCTCACGCGCCAGAGGCTGGGCGATGATGCCGAGGACGGCCTTGTCGGCGTAGTTGACGACGTAGAGGAAGATGACCAGGCCGGTCATGCTCCACGCGCGGCCGGGGGTCACGAGAGGTGTCGAGCCGGTCGTCGGCCGACCGGGCCCGCCGGCGGCTGCCGACTTGTCGTGCGCGATTTCGCCTGTGGTCACTGGGAGTCCCTTCAGAACTCGAGCGGGATGGCCGACTTACGAACGATCGGTATGTCGCTGTCGGAAGAACGTCACGCCTGGCGTCTGCATGTATTGAACGTGAGCCATGTCACCTGAAGCAAAGAGCGGGAGGCGAACGAATCGATCACTGAAACCTATGACTCATCACACGGCGGATTCAGGCCGCATCGAGTATTGGTCTGCGCTAACCGAGCGATAGCCGATCGGTGCTGTTCCGGGCGGCAAAACCTGGGCATGCTGACTGTGCCCGAAACAATCTGCGACGAGGACGAGCGAGCCCAGCATGAACTCCACCGCTTCCACCGACGAGCTGCCCTCGTCCACTGCACCCCTCGCGGGAGTGCGCGTGGTCGAGGTGTCCAGCTTCGTGGCCGCACCCCTGTGCGGCATGACCCTGGCCGCGCTCGGCGCCGACGTGATCCGGGTCGACCCGATCGGCGGCGCTGCCGACTACCGCCGCTGGCCGGTCACCGACGGCAACGAGTCGATCTACTGGGCCGGCCTGAACAAGGGCAAGCGATCGCTTGCAGCGGATTTCCGTAGCCCGGAGGCACAGAACCTGATCCGCGACCTGATCATCGATGCCGGCGTGCTGGTCACCAACGCCGCCGGTCGCTCGTGGCTCGACTACGACGAACTCGCCGCGATCCGCCCCGACCTGATCCACGTGCAGGTCCTCGGTCGCGCCGACGGCACCGGCGCCGTCGACTACACCGTCAACGCCGCCGCCGGTTTCCCGCAGGTCACCGGTGCCGAGAACGTCTCGACTCCGGTCAACCACGTGCTGCCCGCCTGGGACGTCTCGTGCGGCCTGTACGCGGCCCTGTCGGTTGCCTCGGCCGTCTACCGTCGCGAGATCACCGGCGCCGGAACGAGAGTCGTTCTCCCGCTCGAGGACGTCGCGTTCGCGACCGTCGGCAATCTCGGCTACATCGCCGAGGCCCAGCTCGGCCGCCCCGTCCGGGAGAAGGTCGGCAACTCCGTCTACGGCACCTACGGCGCCGACTTCGCCACCAGCGACGGCGCACGCTTCATGCTCGTCGCGCTCACGCCGCGCCACTTCCGCGATCTCACCGAGCTCACCGGCACCGCCGAGGCCGTGGCCGCACTCGAATCCGCCCTGGACGTCGACTTCCGCGACGAGGGCACCCGGTTCGAGCACCGCCACGTGCTCAACAGCCTGTTCGGCGCCTGGTTCTCGCGCCACACCGCCGACGAGGTCGAGACGGCGCTGGGCGGCACCTCGGTCCTGCACGAGCGCTACCGCACGTTCGCCGAACTCGCCGCCGACCCGCGCGTGACCGACAACCCGATGTTCCACAAGCTCGACCAGCCGCGCATCGGCAGCTACCACGCCCCGAGCACCCCGATGTCCTTCGACGGCCGGTACCCCGAGGTCCGCCCCGCGCCGGCCAACGGCGACGACACCGCCGAGGTGCTCACCGAACATCTCGGGCTGACCGACGACGAGATCGACGCCCTCGCAGCATCCGGCACCATCCGCATCTCCCGGAAAGAGCACGCATGACCCGCCTCGCCCAGACCCTCGGTCTGACGGAATTCCAGTCCGAGATCCTCGACACGGTCCGCACCTTCGTCGATCGCGAGATCATCCCGAACGCTCAGGAACTCGAGCACTCGGACACCTACCCGCAGGCCATCGTCGACCAGATGCGCGAGATGGGCCTGTTCGGGCTGATGATCCCCGAGGAGTACGGCGGGCTCGGCGAGTCGCTGCTGACCTACGCGCTGTGCGTCGAGGAACTCGCCCGCGGCTGGATGAGCGTCTCCGGCGTCATCAACACGCACTTCATCGTCGCGTACATGATCCGCCAGCACGGCACCGAAGAGCAGAAGCAGTACTACCTGCCCCGCATGGCCACCGGCGAGGTCCGCGGCGCGTTCTCGATGTCCGAGCCCGAACTCGGCTCCGACGTCGCCGCCATCCGCACCAAGGCCGAGCGCGACGCCGACGGCAACTACGTCATCAACGGCCAGAAGATGTGGCTGACCAACGGCGGCAGCTCCACCCTCGTCGCCGTCCTGGTCAAGACCGAGGAAGGCTCCGACAAGCCCCACAAGAACCTGACCACCTTCCTGGTCGAGAAGCCTGCCGGCTTCGGTGAGGTCGTCCCGGGTGTCACCATCCCCGGCAAGATCGACAAGATGGGGTACAAGGGCATCGACACCACCGAGCTCGTCTTCGACAACTACAAGGCCTCGGCCGATTCGATCCTCGGTGGGGAGCCCGGCAAGGGCTTCTTCCAGATGATGGACGGTGTCGAGGTCGGCCGTGTCAACGTCTCGGCCCGCGCGTGCGGTGTCGCGATCCGCGCCTTCGAGCTCGCCGCCCGCTACGCCCAGCAGCGCACCACCTTCGGCAAGCCCATCGCCCAGCACCAGGCGATCTCGTTCTCCCTCGCGGAGATGGCCACCAAGGTCGAGGCCGCCCACCTGATGATGGTCAACGCCGCGCGTCTGAAGGACTCGGGTGAGCGCAACGACGTCGCCGCCGGTATGGCCAAGTACCTCACCAGCGAGTACTGCTCCGAGGTCACCCAGGCCGGCTTTCGCATCCACGGCGGCTACGGCTACTCGAAGGAGTACGAGATCGAGCGCCTCATGCGCGAGGCTCCCTTCCTGCTCATCGGCGAGGGCACCAGTGAGATCCAGAAGACGATCATCAGCAAGGGCGTGCTGCGCAGCTACGCACTGTAAGGTGCTCCCCCACAATCACATCCATCCCTGGAAGGACAACGCGTGAAGCGCACGCTGTACAACGAGGATCACGAGGCGTTCCGGCAGACCGTCCGCGACTTCATCGCGAAGGAGGTCGTGCCCGTCTACCCCGAGTGGGAAGAGACCGGCCATCCTCCGCGCGAGTTCTACAGCCGCATGGGCGAACTCGGGCTCCTCGGCATCCAGGTTCCCGAGGAGTACGGCGGAGGCGGCGAGACGTCGCTGAAGTTCAACGTGATCCTCGCCGAGGAGGCGTCGGCGGCCGGTGTGTCGTTCGGTTCGTCGTCGGTGCACTCGAACCTGATCCTGCCGTACATCATGCAGAACGCCACCGAGGAGCAGAAGCAGCGCTGGCTCCCCGGGTTCGCCTCGGGTGAGCTGATGTTCGCCATCGCGATGACCGAGCCGGGCACCGGTTCCGACCTCGCCAACATCGCGACCACCGCGAAGCTCTCGGAGGACGGCAGCCACTACGTCCTCAACGGCGCGAAGACGTTCATCACCGGCGGTGCTCTCGCCGACCGCATTCTCGTCGTGGGCCGCACCTCGCCGTACAACCCCGAGGACCGTCGCGGTGGCCTGTCGATCCTGGTGGTGGACACCAAGAGCGAGGGCTTCGCGGTCGGACGGAAGCTCCACAAGATCGGTCTCAAGACCTCGGACACCGCCGAGCTGTCGTTCGACGACGTGAAGGTGCCGGTCGCCGATCTGCTCGGCAAGGAGGGCGAGGCGTTCTCGTACCTGACGCAGAACCTCGCGCAGGAGCGTCTCACCATCGCGTTCGGTGCTGCCGCCACCGCGGCCGCGGCGATCCAGCACGCCATCGCATACACCAAGGACCGCAAGGTCTTCGGCAAGCCGGTCGCGTCCTTCCAGAACACCAAGTTCGTGCTCGCCGAGTGCTCGACCGAACTGCAGGCCATGCAGATCATGGTCGACAACGCGATCGAGCTCAACGACCGCGACGAACTGACGGTGCCCGACGCCGCCCGCGCGAAGCTGTTCGCGACGGAGGCCGCCGGCCGCATCATCGACAAGTGCCTGCAGCTGCACGGCGGCTACGGCTACATCACCGAGTACCCCATCGCCCGCCTCTACGCCGACACCCGCGTGACCCGCATCTACGGCGGCACCAACGAGGTCATGAAGACGATCATCGCCAAGGATCTGGGACTGTAGGTCTTCTGTAGTTCTTCGGTGGAGTGGGCCCCGCTACCGGGGGTTCACTCCACCGAAGTCGTTTCCGACTATCGTTTCCCGCCATGCGGCTAGTCGTGAAGACCAAGAGGGTGATCGAAGCCCACCTGAACAATTCGGGCTCTTCGCAGTTAGCAGTGGCATTGACGCCGACTGGGTGTGCTCCGCCGGGAGCGGCGGGTGCAGGCCCACCGTACCCTGCGTCGCTGGTTGTCGGGGTTGCGGAATCCGAATGCGATCCGCCCGACGTGCTTGACGATTCGGTTGTAGCCCTCGCTGCGCGCGTTGGACAGGCCCGTCTGGATGGCCCGGACGATGGGGTCCTGCCAGGTCTCGACGGTGCGGGCCAGCGCGGTGACCTCGGGCACCGAGCAGGCCGCACAGAACTTGTAGAACCGATACAACGCGGCCCGGATCTCGTGCCGCAGCCCGCCGCGGGCGGTGCACGCGAGCAGGTCCCGCAGCAGCTCCTTGGCGATCCAGGCGGCGGCGATCTCCTCGCTGGGGTCGGCGGCGAGCAGCTTGGTGAACAGCTCGGTGCGCTGCTCGGCGGTGAGAGTCTCGGCGCCGCGCAGCAGCCGGCGACGGTTGATCCATTCGACATCGGACTTGCGGCCGCGCCGACCGCGGTGGGTCTGGGTGACCCGCCGGCGCACCGCATCGACGACTTCGTTGGCCTTCTTGACCAGGTGGAACCGGTCGACCACCAATTCGGCGTGCGGCAGCGCCTCACGTACCGCCTTGGCGTAGACCGACGACAGGTCGATAGTGATGTGGGTGATCTGCCGTCGCCACTGCTCGTCGCGTGCGTCGAGCCAGTCGATCACCGTCGCCGCGCTGCGGCCGTTGACCTGGGCGAGCAGGCCCTGATCGCCGCCGATGTCGACCAGGCCGGTGTCCCACCGGTCCACCCAC
This sequence comes from Rhodococcus sp. 2G, assembly GCF_001886355.1. Taxonomy (NCBI): domain Bacteria; kingdom Bacillati; phylum Actinomycetota; class Actinomycetes; order Mycobacteriales; family Nocardiaceae; genus Rhodococcus; species Rhodococcus sp. 2G. Next base: position 4,041,349 of record NZ_CP018063.1, read on the forward strand.
CGCCGGGTTCCGGTGACCGGGTCGGTCTCCCACTTCGCCTTGCCGCGGCGGGTCTCGTCGATACCGAGGACGGTCACCGGCCCGGGCTCGTCGTCGAGGACGGTGTCGGCGACGGTGACGACCCGATCGTGGACGGTGTGCCAGCCGCACCGGTACTCGGCGGCGACGGCGGCCACCGAGCGGTCGTCGTCGAGGACGGCCGCGGCCATCATCGTCTTCGCCCGCGGGGTGACCCTGCTGCGGGGAGGGATGCCGGGCACGGACTCGGTGAACACCTTCCGATCGCATGAGGTGTTGGTGCACAACCACTTCCGCTTGTCCCATTCGAGTCGGGGGCGGTCGGGGCCGACCTGCACGTCGCGGGGACGGGTGGTCACCCAGCCCTTCGACCGTGTCGATTTCTGCCCGCACTGCGGGCACACCCCGACCCACCGGGGGTCGGTGCCGAGCCGGACGATCCGGCTGCCGTCGTCGAGGCGCCGCACCGATTCGACGACGACGCCGTCGAGATCGAGCAGCAGTGAACCACTACTGTGGAGCATGCCCGCGTTCCTTGCTGGTCTGGTTGCCTGAAGAACACCCAGCTCACAAGGGCGCGGGCCCTTTTTCAATCACCGACACGGCACGGGGTCGGACAACATCACGCCCCTACGAAGTGCGAAGAGCCACAATTCGTCCGTCCGGGCCCTGTCGGGGTCGATGGTGGCGTACGAGGGCCAGGTCGGTTTCAAGTCCGCCGGTTTCGGTGGTGGCGAGGGTGTTCTCTCCGGGCTGCGGCAGCGCGCGACGGGTGAGGGGCTCTCGCTCATGGAGTGCAGCGGCACGGGCGTCGTCTACTTCGCGCACCAGGCGCAGGACGTCACGGTGCTGGAGCTGAACAACGAGACGCTGCAGGTCGAGTCCGAGCAGCTGCTGGCGCTGAGCGGGAATCTGAACACGAACGTGACGTTCGCGGGTCTGCGCGGCGGCATGAGCGGTCAGGGTCTGTTCACCACGACGGTGACGGGGACCGGGCAGGTCGCGCTGCTCTCCGCCGGGGGCCCGCTCATCCATCTCGAGGTGTCGCCGCAGTATCCCCTCGTCGTCGATCCCGACGCCTTCGTGTGCGCGAAGGGGCAGCTCACGCAGTCGTTCGTCACCGACGTGTCGTGGCGCTCGGCCATCGGTCAGGGCAGCGGCGAGGCGTTCTCCCTCGAGTGGGTCGGCGTGGGCGTGGTCTCCATCCAGCCGGCGGAACGGTAGGAACAGATGAGCTTCACGAAGATCAACGGCAAGGTCGTGCGCGTCGACCTGCGGCAGTCCGGTCCCGTCGTGGCCCGCCGCGGCGCGATGCTGTTCTACACCGGCAACGTCCGGTTCTCCCCCCACGGTGTTCCCGGTGGCGTCGGGGGCGCTCCGGGTCTCGGTGGTCTCGCCGGTATGGCGGGACGCATGCTGCAGGGTGAGCACGAGGCCACGATGCTCGCGCAGGGCGACGGTGTCGTGCACTACGGCTTCCGCGGTCTCGAGACGCACATCGTCGACATGTCCGCGGGCGGTGAGCTGCGGGCGGAAGCGTCGCGCCTGCTCGCCCACACCACCGGTCTGCAGTCCACGGTCGTCTCGGTGGCCGCCGCCTCCGGTGGGGGCGGTGGCGGCGGGGGTCTGCTCGGGGCGCTGCGCGGCGCCGCCACCGGAGCGATGACCGGCACCGGCATGTTCACCACCCAGCTGATCGGCCAGGGCGCGGCGGTGCTGCTCGCCCATGGCGGCGTGTTCGAGCTTCAGGTGGGTGGTCCGACGCCCGTGGTCGTCGACCCGCAGGCGTTCGTGGCGTCCTACGGCCCGGTCCGCACCGAACTGAAGTCGTCGATGAGCTGGCGGAACGTCGGTCGCACCGGTGGGGAGGCCATGCAACTCGAGTGCAGCGGACAGGGCATCGTCTACGTGCAGGCATCGGAGGAGAAGCTGTGAGTACCGTTCTGAACCCGTCGAGCTTCGGCGGCAGCGACAACGTGCCGGGCAACCCCTACGCCTACTGCATCGACCTGCAGACGCCCTGGTTCCTGTCGAAGGGCGCGATGATCGCGTACTACGGTCAGGTGCAGTTCTCGGCACTCACCCACGGGCTGCAAGGACACCTGCTGCACATGGTGGCCCAGCAGTTCTCCGCTCCGCTCTATCTCGGCGACTACGTCGTGGCCGAAGGCTTCGGGAAGCTGATCATCGGCGACCGCGGATACGACATCAACTCGTACGACCTCGACGACGGCAACCTCACGATCCGGCAGGCCAATCTGCTGGCCTTCGAACCTGGCCTGTCGCTCAACCAGTCGATCGTCCCGGGTTTCCTCACCCTCATCGGTACGGGCCGTTTCCTCGCGTCGTCGAACGGGCCGGTGATGTTCGCCGAGCCGCCGCTGCGGGTCGACCCGGAGGCGCTCGTCGGGTGGGCCGACTGTCCGTCCCCCAGCCATCACTACGACGAATCGTGGATCACCGGATTCGTCTCGGCCGGGGCGCGGCGTTTCGGTGTGCAGTCCGGTGAGGAACGGCAGTTCGATTTCACCGGTGCCGGCACCGTCCTGATCCAGTCGAGCGAGAAGGTCCTCGACGATTCGTCGCTGGTGCGCACGATCGAGAACCAGATCCCAGGCCTCACCTCGCCCGGTCTGCACCGGATCAACCAGGTGGTCTCGCAACACCTGCAACAGCAGTAGCTGCAGTATCACACCCTGGGGCGGACCTGGGCATAACACGGATCCGACCCCCTCCTTCTGTGACTACGATCACAAGCTAGGCTAGCCTAAGCCGATGTAAGGTTTGGGCAACCTAAGTGAGTGTTCCCTCGGTCGCAGAAAGGTGGCTCTGATGATCGTCTGCAGTTGCCACGCTCTTACCCACCACCACATCGAGGCAGAGGTGGCTGCGGGAGCACGCTGTACCCGCGAGGTGAGCGCCAAGTGCCGCGCCGGCACCGATTGTGGCAGCTGCGTCCGGAACATCTCCGCGATCATCCGGCAGGCTCGCGAGCGGAATGAGACCATCGAACTCGAGACCGCCGTGTAGCCAGCCCCTACCCGGCGGTAAACCTGATGGTTCACCCCGGGAGGTGCCATGAAGGGCGACAAGAAGGTCATCGAGTTGCTCAACGAACAACTCACCGCCGAGCTCACCGCGATCAATCAGTACTTCCTGCATTCGAAGATGCAGGACAACCGCGGATGGGCGAAACTCGCGAAGCACACTCGTGACGAGTCGTTCGACGAGATGCGTCACGCCGAGAGACTCACCGATCGGATCCTCTATCTCGACGGACTCCCCAACTACCAGCGCCTCGGGGCGTTGCGTCTGGGTCAGACCGTCAAGGAGATGCTCGAGGCCGACCTGCAGGTGGAGATCGAGGCCCGCGACCGGCTCCGGAAGGGAGCCGAGTACATGCGCTCGGTCAGCGACATCACCTCGGCCAACATCTTCGAGGAGATCCTCGCCGACGAGGAAGAACACATCGACTATCTCGAAACCCAGCTCGATCTGATCGAGCAGCTCGGCGAACCGCTGTACCTCGCCCAGCACATCTCTCCGCCGGAATAATCCGGCACAGCAGAACGGGCCGCGGCATTGCGCCGCGGCCCGTTCTCTATGCTGTGGGACACACCAGCTTGTCGACGGTGAGAGGAAGACCATGAGCGATTCGTCCGTGACCGTGGTGAACAACGCCGAGAAGCAGAGGTACGAAGTCCGGGACGACGACGCCGTCGTCGGATACACCCAGTACCACCCCGACGACGACGGTCGCCTCGTCTTCGACCACACCGAGATCGACAAGGGTTACTCCGGTCAGGGACTCGGAGGCAAGCTCGTCGGTTTCGCCCTCGACGACGTCCGCGAACGCGGCAAGCGCATCGTCGCGATCTGCTCGTACGTCGACAAGTTCATCGAGAAGCACCCGGACTACCGGGATCTGACCGACTAGACATGCACGCGGGCGCTGGTCAGTTCCCCGCGCGGTTGCGCAGGTCGAGTGCGACGTCGGTGATCATGTCCTCCTGCCCACCGACGAGGCCGCGACGGCCGATCTCGACGAGGATGTCGCGGGTGTCGAGACCGTAGATGCTCGCGGCGGTCTCGGCGTGACGCAGGAAGCTCGAGTACACGCCGGCGTAGCCGAGGGTGAGGGTCTCGCGGTCGACCTGCACCGGACGGTCCTGCAGCGGGCGCACGAGATCGTCGGCGGCGTCCTGCAGCCCGAACAGATCGCACGAGTGCTTCCAGCCGAGCAGGTCGGCGACGGCGACGAAGGGCTCGATCGGGCAGTTGCCGGCACCGGCACCGTGTCCGGCCAGCGACGCGTCGACGCGGATGACGCCTTCCTCGACGGCACACACGGAGTTGGCGACCGACAGCGACAGGTTCTGGTGCGCGTGGATGCCGATCTGCGTGGTCTCGTTCAGGACCTCACGGTAGGCACGCACACGCTCGCGAACACCGTCCATCGTGAGGCGTCCGCCGGAATCGGTGACGTAGACGCAGTCGGCGCCGTAGGACTCCATGAGCTTCGCCTGGCGGGCGAGCTCCTCGGACGGGGCCATGTGCGACATCATCAGGAAGCCGGACACGTCCATGCCCAGCTCTTTCGCCGCGGCGATGTGCTGCGCGGAGACGTCGGCCTCGGTGCAGTGCGTCGCGATGCGCACCGACCGCACGCCGATCTCGTAGGCACGCTTCAGCTCGTGGACGGTTCCGATACCGGGCAGGAGCAGCGTGGTGAGCGTGGCCGAATTGATCGCTCCGGCAGCGGCTTCGAGCCACTCCCAGTCGGTGTTGCTGCCGGGACCGTAGGTCAGCGAGTGACCGGCGAGACCGTCGCCGTGGGAGACCTCGATGGCATCCACACCAGCACGGTCGAGCGCACCGGCGATCTTCGCGACGTCCTGTGGCGTGATGCGGTGGCGGATGGCGTGCATGCCGTCGCGCAGGGTCACGTCCTGGATGTACAGAGCCGTTCCGTCGCTTGCGAATTCGCGAGGCGTCGTCGTTGCCGCGGTCATGCCGTCACCTGATCCTTCGTGCGTGCCGCCACGGCGCGTGCGACCTGCAGCGCCGCGGAAGTCATGATGTCGAGATTGCCCGCGTACTCGGGCAGGTAGTGCGCTGCGCCCTTGACCTCGAGGAACACCGCGACCTTCCACAGAGGGCCGGTGTGGTCGGTGAGCGTCTCCATGGGCTCGGTGACCTCGGTGAACTGCACCTCCTGCTTGAGGGTGTAGCCGGGCACGTATTCCTGGACCTTCGCGACCATCGCCTCGACGGACGCGACGATCTCGTCCTTGCGGTCCTCACCGACGAGAGCGAGCACGGTGTCGCGCATGATCATCGGCGGCTCGGCCGGGTTGAGGATGATGATCGCCTTGCCGCGCGTGGCGCCACCGATCTTCTCGATGGCCTGCGAGGTGGTCTCGGTGAACTCGTCGATGTTGGCGCGGGTGCCGGGGCCGGCCGACTTCGAGGAGATCGAGGCGACGATCTCGGCCCAGTGCACCTTGGTGACCTGCGAGATGGCCGCGACGATCGGGATGGTGGCCTGGCCACCGCAGGTGACCATGTTGACGTTCGGGGCGTCGAGGTGCTCGGTGAGGTTCACCGGCGGCACCGTGTACGGGCCGATCGCGGCCGGCGTCAGGTCGATGAGCATCTTCCCGTGGGGGCGCAGGACCTTCTCGTTGTACTCGTGGGCCTTCGCCGAGGTTGCGTCGAAGACGATCTCGATCTCGTCGAAGCGCGGGTGCTCGACGAGTCCTTCGACACCGGTCGAGATGGCGTCGATGCCGAGGCGCTTCGCCCGTGCGAGGCCGTCGGATTCGGGATCGATGCCGACGAGGGCGACGGTTTCGAGTTCGGCGTCGGCCAGTCGCTTGATCTTGATGAGCAGGTCGGTGCCGATGTTGCCCGACCCGATGACGGCAACCTTGGTGGTCATGAGTTCTCCTGTGCGGTGGAGCTTTCGGAAGAGAAACGCGCGGTGACGGTGCCGAGCGAGGAGATCTCGGCGCGGACCGTGACGCCGGGCGGCGCCGGAACCATCGGGCCGAGTGCCCCCGACAGCACGACCTGCCCTGCGCGCAGGGGCTGCCCGAACTCGCGTGCCGTGCGCGCGAGCCACAGCAGGGCGTTCAGCGGATCGCCGAGGCAGGCTGCGCCGTTGCCCTCGGAGACGAGCTCGTCGTCGACGTACATCCGCATGGTGGCGTCGATCGGCTCGAACTCGTCGAGGGTGAGCGTCTGCGAACCGAGCACGTACAGGCCGCTGGATGCGTTGTCCGCGACCGTATCCGTGATCTTGATGTCCCAGCCGGCGACGCGGCTGTCGACGATCTCGAGAGCGGCAACCGCGTGGCCGACGGCGGCGCGGACGGTCGCGAGATCGAGATCGTCCGAGTCGAGGTCGGCGGAGAGGACGAAGGCGATCTCGGCCTCGGCCTTCGGCTGCAGCAGGCGCTCACTGGGCACCTCGTCGAGAGCGGTGACGTCCATGTCCTCGAAGAGGACACCGAAGTCGGGGCGGTCGACACCGAGCTGCTGCTGCACCGCCGGGGAGGTCAGGCCGATCTTGCGTCCGACGATGCGGGCACCTTCGACGAGCCGGCGGTCGGTGAGCTGCTGCTGCACCGCATACGCCAGGTCGATGTCGGTCTCCCCGAGCAGGTCGCGGACCGGACCGCACGGTGTGGAGCTGCGTGTGGCCTCGATGAGACGGTCGGCCGCCGCACCGGCGATGCGGGTGCGATCCGCCGCTGATGTGGTGTTGGAGCTGGTAGTCATCACGTCCTCGTCGTTCGATGGATTACGACCATCGTGGCGGCGAGGTCCGCCCCCGTACAGGGGGTCGTTCCGGTGAGTGGAACGTGCGCGCTCAGAGGTTGCGAATGGCCTCGCGGCGGGCGTGGGTGGCGGCGATACCCGCGGCGGCGGCCTTCACCGCTCCCTCGTGCTTCTCCGGACGGAACCGGGTGACGGGACCGGTGACGCTCACCGCCGCGATGGGACGCTCGTCCGCGTCGAGGATCGGGGCGGCGACACAGGCCAGGCCGACCGCGGACTCCTCGAACTCGAAGGCCACCCCGCGCTCGAGCACGGTCGCGAGATTCGCCCCGAGCCGCCCGGGGGTCGTGATGGTGCGGGGAGTCTTGCGCGCCAATCCGGCCTCGACCACCTCGGCCAGCAGCTCCGGTGGGGAGAACGCGAGAAGAGCCTTGCCTATCCCGGTGCAGTACATGGGCATTCGCCCACCGATCCGGGACGGCGTGGACGCGGGGCGATGTCCGCCGATCTTCGAGACATAGACGACCTCGACACCCTCGGGGACGCCGAGGTGCACGGTCTCGTGGGTGCGCTCGTAGAGGTCCTCCATGAACGGGATGGCGACCTCGACCAGGCCCCGCTCGAGGGAGGCGCGCAGGCCCAGTTCGAAGAGCTGCCCGCTCAGGCGGTAACCGGCCGGGTCCTTGTCGAGCAACCGGACGGCGACGAGGTCGCCGACGACGCGGTGCAGCGTCCCCTTCGGCAGACCGGTGCGTCGACCCAGTTCGGCGAGGGTGAGGACGTGGTCGTCGGCGGTGAACGCCCACAGCACGGTGACGACCTTGCCGAGCACCGTGTTGGTGTCCACCCCGTCGCCCGGCGGGCGGGCATGCACCGGCGACTCGCGCTGTCCTTCCACGTGGCTCAGGTTAGGACACCAGCACCGTGTGGCGGTCGGGACCCACAGCCGCCCGGACCCGGTGCCCGCCCCTGGCATCCTGGATGTGTGACCGAGCGCAAGCGGTGGGATCTGACGTTCGAGACGTGGATCGAACGGCAGATCCGCGTGGCGCAGGACCGGGGCGATTTCGACGATCTGCCCGGTTACGGCAAACCCATCCCCGACCACGGCGACGACGAGCTGTGGTGGGTGAAGAGTTATCTGGCGCGCGAAGGTCTTTCAACGGAGGCTCTGCTGCCGCCCGAATTGCAGTTGCGGCGCGAGATCGAGCGGCTGCCCGGCACGGTCGGGTCGGCTCCCAGCGAGAAGGTGGTGCGCGAGATCGTCTCCGATCTCAACCGGCGGATCGCCGACTGCCTGCGGTTCCCGAGCGGACTGCCCGTGCCGATCCACAAGGTCGACGCCGAGGAGATGGTGGAGGTGTGGACCGTCGAGCGGGCGCGTCGTCGTGAGGAGGCCCGCACGGCTCTGAACTCGACGCGACCCCGGCTCGAAACGGAGTCCGAGGCCGGGGCCGTGCGCAGGGGGTGGATCTTCCGGTGGTTCCGCAGGCGGAACCGGCCGGTCGTCAGGGAAGGGTGAGCGGTGCTCCGGTCGCGGCGCGCACCTGCTCCTCGGTGACGCCGGGGGCGCACTCGGTCAGGACGAGGCCGTCGGCGGCCACGTCGATCACCGCAAGATTGGTGATGATGCGCTGGACCACGCCCTCACCGGTGAGCGGCAGCGAGCACTCCGAGACGATTTTCGGGTTGCCCTGCTTGTCCGTGTGCTCCATGAGCACGATGACCGTGCGGGCGCCGTGGACGAGGTCCATCGCCCCGCCCATGCCCTTGACCATCTTTCCGGGCACCATCCAGTTGGCCAGATCGCCGGTGGCCGAGACCTCCATGCCGCCGAGCACGGCGGTGTCGATGTGGCCGCCGCGGATCATGCCGAAGCTCAGCGCCGAGTCGAAGAAGGCAGCGCCGGGGTTGACCGTCACGGTCTCCTTGCCGGCGTTGATCAGGTCGGGATCGACCGAGTCCTCGGTGGGGTACGGCCCGGTTCCCAGGATGCCGTTCTCACTGTGCAAGGTGACGTGCACACCCTCGGGCAGGTAGTTGGGGATCAGGGTCGGCAGGCCGATACCGAGGTTGACGTACTCCCCCGGCGCGAGTTCCTGCGCGGCGCGCGCGGCCATCTGTGTGCGCGTCCAGCCGAGTGTCTCGACAGCTGTGGTCATGTTCTACGCTCCCTTCGCGGCGCTGACGGTGCGCTTTTCGATCTGCTTGTCCTGGACACCGGTGTGCACGACCCGGTTCACGAAGATTCCCGGCAGGTGCACCTCGCCCGGATCGATCTCGCCCGGCTCGACGAGTTCCTCGACCTGGGCGATGCACACGCGGCCGGCCATCGCGGCGAGCGGGTTGAAGTTCATCGCGGCCTTGTTGAACACGAGGTTGCCCTCGGTGTCGCCCTTGAGGGCGTGCACGAGCGAGAAGTCGGCGGTGATGGACTCCTCGAGCACGTACCGCTTGCCGCGGAACTCGCGGATCTCCTTCGCCGGCGACGCCACCGCGACCGAACCGTCGGCGTGGTACTTCCACGGCAGTCCGCCCTGCGAGATGGGCGTGCCGACGCCGGCGGGGGTGAAGAAGGCGGGGATGCCTGCGCCACCGGCGCGGAGCTTCTCGGCGAGGGTGCCCTGCGGGGTCAGCTCGACCTCGAGCTCACCCGAGAGGTACTGCCGGGCGAATTCCTTGTTCTCCCCGACATACGACGCGGTGACCCGGCGGATGCGCTTGCTGCCCAGCAGGATTCCGAGACCGTGGCCGTCGACACCGCAGTTGTTGGAGAACACCTCGAGGTCGGTGGCCCCGGCGTCGGCGATGGCCCGGATCAGGATGTCGGGGATACCGCACAGTCCGAATCCGCCCACCGCGAGCGTCGCACCGTCACGGATGTCGGCGACGGCCTCCGCCGCCGTCTCGAACACTTTCGTTGCCAACTCTCACCTCTCGGGTTTCCGGGGGAGCCGCCGGGCTCCGCTGGACAAATCACGTCCACTGGATGAACGCAGTCGCATGCTTGGTTTCTACTAAAGAGTCTGCAGGTGGCGAACACAAGTACCTGCCGGAATCTCTCTGAAATTGATCGTTCATCGAACAGAGACGCTATATGCGTTCACTGAGTGGACGTAGAATCGAGGCATGTCGTCCGATGCACGGGGTCAACTGGTCGCGCGGATCGCCGCCCTGCTGCGCACCGTCTCGTCGCACGAACCGGAAGGGGTGACGACCTCGGAGGTCGCCCGCACCACCGATCTCGCCCGGCCCACGGTGCACCGGCTGCTCAGCTCGCTCGCCGACGAGGGGCTCGTCGACCGGGATCCGGCGTCGGGACGCTGGGCCCTCGGACCCGAGCTCTACCTGCTGGGATCGCTCGCCTCCGTGCGCTACGACATCACCGATCTCGCGGGCGACGTGCTGCGCGATCTGGCGCGCGCGACCGGCGAGAGCGCCTTCCTCTCCGCGCGGCGGGGCGACGAGACGGTCTGTCTGGCGATGGAGGAGGGCAGCTTCCCGCTGCGTTCGCACGTGCTCCACATCGGGATCCGGTTCCCGCTCGGGGTGGCGTCGGCGGGGCTGGCGATCCTCGCGCACATGCCCGATCAGGAGATCGAGGCGCATCTGTCGCGGGTGGATCTCACGCAGGATTGGGGACCGGACCACGCGCGACCCGCACTGGAGAAACGGATCGAGACGACACGGCTGACCGGCTACGCCGTCAATCCGGCACTGATCGTCGAGGGCAGTTGGGGAATGGGCGCCGCGGTGTTCGATCACCGCGGCGCCCCGACCTGGGCGTTGAGTCTGACCGGCGTGGAGAGCCGGTTCCGGCCCGATCGTGTGCCCGAACTCGGTGAGGCGCTGCTCGACAGCGCCCACCGTCTCACTCAGTTGTTGCGTCACCGTCCCCGGTGACACGCGGTCATGCCGAGGCGGCGGCCGACGCGCGCTGCAGCACGCGCTCGGCGTGACGCAGCACCGGGGCGTCGACCATCTTCCCTTCGAAATCGAAGACGCCGCGTTCCGATTCGGCGGCCTCGAGAACGCGCCGCGCCCACGCCTCCTCCTCGGGGGTGGGCGCGTACGCCCGGCGGACGACGTCGACCTGGCTCGGGTGGATCGACACCTTGATGTCGAATCCGACCGCCACGGCGTCGAGCGCCTCCTCGTACAGGCCGTCGGTGTCCTTGATGTTCAGGTACACCGAGTCGAGCGCCCAGCGGGCGTGACCCTTCGCGGCGAGCAGGGTCACCGACCGGGCGTGTTGCGCGACCGCGCGGTACGTCCCGTCGGCGTGACGGCTCGCGTTGCCACCGAGTCCGGCGACGAGATCCTCGGCACCCCACATCATTCCGAGGGTGTTCTCGGCGACGGCGATGTCCTCCACCGCGAGCACCCCGAGGGGCGACTCGATGAGCGCGACCACCTCGAGCGGTGCGAGCGAGCGCACCTCGTCGCCGCTCTCGCACTTGGGCAGCATGACCCGCGTGTACGACGTGCGGCGCAGTGCCTCGAGATCGGCCTCGTGGTCGGCCGTGCCCACCGGGTTGACCCGCACCACGGTGCGTTCGGGGTCGAGCGGAGTGGCGATCAGCGCCTCACGGGCCGCCGGCTTGTCGGCCGGCGCGACGGCATCCTCGAGGTCGATGATCACCACGTCGGAACGTTCGGCGGCCTTGGCGTAGCGCTCCGGACGATCGGCGGGACAGAAAAGCCATCCGGGGCCGGGGAGTTCCCAGGTCATGTCGTGGGCCTCTTCTGGACCAGGGTCTTGCGCACGGCGACGGCGACGACATCGCCGTGCTGGTTGCGACCGGTGTGTTCGAGGGTGACGATGCCCTCCCCCGGCCGGCTCTTCGACTCGCGCTTGTCGACGATCTTCGTCTCGGCGTAGAGCGTGTCGCCGTGGAACAACGGCTTGGGGAAGGAGATCTCGGAGAACCCGAGATTCGCGACGATCGTGCCCTGCGTGAGCTGGGCGACCGACAGTCCCACGAGCGTCGAGAGCGTGAACATCGAATTGACCAGACGCTCACCGAAACTCGTCTCGGCAGCGTATGCGGCGTCGAGGTGTAGCGCCTGCGTGTTCATCGTCTGCGTCGTGAACAGCGTGTTGTCGGCCTCGGTGATCGTCCGGCCGGGGCGGTGCTCGTAGATCGCGCCGAGTTCGAACTCCTCGAACCACAGACCACGCTGGACGATCCGCTTCTCCACGGTGGTGTCGGTCTCGCTCACAGTCCCAGCTCCCGTCCGATGAGCATGAGCTGCACCTCGGTGGTGCCCTCACCGATCTCGAGGATCTTGCTGTCGCGGTAGTGGCGCGCCACGGCATACTCGTTCATGAAGCCGTAGCCACCGTGGATCTGCGTCGCGTCGCGCGCGTTGTCCATCGCGGCCTCGGACGCGACGAGCTTGGCGACGGCGGCCTGCTTCTTGAACGGCTTGCCGGCGAGCATCGCGGCGGCGGCGTCGTAGTAGGCGGTGCGCGCGGCGTGCGCACGTGCCTCCATGCGGGCGATCTTGAAGGCAATGGCCTGGTTGTTGCCGATCGGGCTGCCGAACGCCTCGCGCTCCTTGGCGTACTTCACCGATTCGTCGACGCAGCCCTGCGCGGCGCCGGTCGACAGCGCGGCGATGGCGATGCGGCCCTCGTCGAGGATGCGCAGGAAGTTGGCGTAGCCGCGGCCCCGCTCGCCGAGGAGGTTCTCCTCGGGCACCCGCACGTCGGCGAAGGTGAGCGGATGCGTGTCGGAGGCGTTCCAGCCGACCTTGTTGTAGGCGGGTTCGGCGGTGAAGCCCGGCGTGGAGGTCGGCACGAGGATCGTGGAGATCTCCTTCTTGCCGTTCTCCCGCACATCGGTGACGGCGGTGACGGTCACGAGCGAGGTGATGTCGGTGCCGGAGTTGGTGATGAACTGCTTGTTGCCGTTGATGATCCACTCGCCGTTCTCGAGCTTGGCGGTGGTCTTGGTGCCTCCGGCGTCGCTGCCCGCACCCGGTTCGGTGAGCCCGAAGGCCGCGAGGTTGCGGCCGCTCGCGAGCTGCGGCAGCCACTCCTGCTTCTGCTTCTCGTTGCCGAAGCGGTAGATCGGCATCGCGCCGAGCGAGACACCGGCCTCGAGGGTGATGGCGACGGACTGGTCGACCTTGCCGAGTTCCTCGAGCGCGAGGCACAGCGCGAAGTAGTCGCCGCCCATGCCGCCGTACTCCTCGGGGAACGGCAGGCCGAACAGGCCCATCTCGGCCATGCCCTGCACGACCTCGTAGGGGAACGAGTGCTCGGCGTCGTGCTTGGCGGCGACCGGCGCGACCACCGTGCGGGCGAAGTCGGCGACCGTCTTGCGCAGCTGCTCGTACTCGTCGGGAAGTTGGCCCGTGGCCAGGTATTCCGTCATCACTTTGTCTCTTCCGTGTCGGCGTGCGGGGTGATTCGCACGAGAAGTTGATCGACCTTGACCTGCTCACCGGCTGCCGCGAACAGTTCGACGGTGCCGTCGATGGGGGCGGTGAGCGAATGTTCCATCTTCATGGCCTCGACGACGACGAGCGTCTGCCCGGCCGTGACGGTGTCGCCGGGGGCGACGGACACCGCGATGACGGCGCCGGGCATCGGGCTCGTGATGTCGGCGTCGCCGGCGTGGGCGTCGTCGCCGCGCACCGATGCCTCGCGCACCTCGCGGACGGCGACGCTGCCGTGGCCGTCGGAAAGCCAGACCGCACCGTCGGATTCGCCGACGCGGTAGCTGTGACGCCGGCCGTCGAGCACGACCGCCAGATCGGAGCCGTGCAGCACGGCGCTGAACCGGTAGGTCTCGCCGTCCTCGACCTCGGCGACACCGGCCGCCGGAGTTCCGGTCAGGCGCACATGTGCGGTGCGGTCGCCGGAGGTGAGCCGCGACGTGACGGGCCGGTGGGCACCGACGCGCCATCCGTCGGGCACCGCCCACGGATCGGTGGTGTCGCCCGCCCAGCGGTCGAGCCACCGCAGGATGGCCGCGGCGACGAGCGTGGAATCGGCGGTCGTGGGGGCGGTGTAGTCGCCGAGTCGACGGTCGAGCAGGCCGGTGTCGAGCGCGCCGGCGATCACGTCGTCGTCGGCGAGCAGGAACCGCACGAAGTCGACGTTGGTGACGACGCCGAGCACGGCGGTCTGTGCGAGCGCCCGGTCGAGGCGGCGCAGCGCTCCGGCGCGGTCGTCGGCGTGGGCGATGACCTTGGCGAGCATCGGGTCGTAGTCGCTGCCGACCACGGTGCCGGCGCGGATGCCGGAGTCGACGCGCACGCGGGGACCGGTGACGTTCCCCGTCGCTGCGCTCGCCCCGAAAGGCTCGACGACATCGACGATCTCACCGCCGGTCGGAAGGAAGCCACGAGCCGGATCCTCGGCGTAGACGCGGGCCTCGATCGCGTGGCCGGTGAGGGTGATGTCGTCCTGGGTGAAGCCGAGCGGCTCGCCCGCGGCGATACGCACCTGCCACTCGACGAGGTCGAGGCCGGTGACCATCTCGGTGACCGGATGCTCGACCTGCAGTCGGGTGTTCATCTCCATGAAGAAGAACTCGTCCGGCTTGTCGGCGGAGACGATGAACTCGACGGTGCCGGCGCCGGTGTAGTCGACACTGCGCGCGGTGTTGCACGCGGCCTCACCGATGCGGGCGCGGGTGGCCTCGTCGAGCAGCGGCGAGGGCGCTTCCTCGATGACCTTCTGGTGCCGCCGCTGGAGACTGCACTCGCGCTCGCCGAGGTGGACGACGTTGCCGTGCGCGTCGGCGAGGACCTGGACCTCGATGTGCCGGGGGCGCTGGACGAACCGTTCGAGGAAGAGGGTGTCGTCACCGAACGCCGACGCCGCTTCGCGACGGGCGGATTCGAGCGCGGCGGGCAGATCCTTCGGGTCCTCGACGAGGCGCATGCCCTTGCCGCCACCACCGGCGGACGGCTTGACGAGCACGGGATAGCCGACTTCCTCGGCGCCCGCGATCAGTTCGTCGTCGCTCAGTCCGGGCCGGGAGATGCCGGGCACGACGGGAACGCCGAACTCCGACACCGCGGCCTTGGCGGTGATCTTGTCGCCCATGGTCTCGATGGCGTGGGCGGACGGGCCGAGGAAGGCGATACCGGCAGTGGCGCACGCGGCGGCGAAAGCCGAATTCTCCGAAAGGAATCCGTAGCCGGGATGGATGCCCTGTGCACCGGTGGCGAGCGCCGCGTCGATAACCTTGTCGATCACCAGATAGCTCTCGCGCGCCGCGGCGGGTCCGAGCAGCACCGCGGTGTCGGCCTCCTGCACGTGCCGGGCGTCGCGGTCGGCCTCGCTGAACACGGCGACCGAGCGGATGCCCATCGCCTTCAGGGTGCGGATGACGCGCACCGCGATCTCACCGCGGTTGGCGACCAACACCGTGTCGATCCGAGTCGTATCAGTCATGGGTGCACTCACATCCGGAAGACGCCGTAGGAGACCGGCTCTAGCGGGGCGTTGGCGCACACCGACAGTGCCAGTCCGAGAACTTTTCTGGTGTCTGCGGGATCGATGATGCCGTCGTCCCACAGGCGCGCGGTCGAGTAGTAGGGATTGCCCTGTTCCTCGTACTGGGCGCGGATCGGAGCCTTGAACTCCTCCTCCTGCTCGGCCGTCCAGGGCTTGCCCGAGGCATCGAGCTGGTCGGAGCGCACCGTGGCCAGCACCGAGGCGGCCTGCTCGCCACCCATGACGGAGATGCGGGCGTTGGGCCACATCCACAGGAAGCGAGGCGAATACGCGCGACCGCACATCGAGTAATTGCCGGCACCGTACGAGCCGCCGATGACGACGGTCAGCTTCGGCACCCGCGCGCACGCAACCGCGGTGACCATCTTCGCGCCGTGCTTGGCGATGCCGCCGGCCTCGTAGTCGCGGCCGACCATGAAGCCGGAGATGTTCTGCAGGAACACCAGCGGGATCGAGCGCTTGTCGCACAGTTCGATGAAATGCGCTCCCTTGACGGCGGATTCGCCGAAGAGAACGCCGTTGTTCGCGATGATGCCGACCGGGTGGCCGTGGATGCGTGCGAAGCCGGTGACGAGAGTCTTGCCGTATTCGGCCTTGAACTCGTGGAAGCTGCTGGATCCATGGCCGTCACCGCCGGCGCCGTCGACCACACGGTCGATGACCTCGTGCACGTCGTAGGGGATGCGCGAGTCGGTGGGCACCACGTCGTACAGCTCGGTGGGGTCGGCCTCGGGTTCGACGGTGGGTTCGACGTCCCACGGACGCGGGTTGCGCGGACCGAAGGTGGAGACGATGTCTCGCACGATGCGCAGCGCGTCGCGGTCGTCCTCGGCCAGGTGGTCGGTGACGCCGGAGACCTTCGAGTGCAGGTCGCCGCCGCCGAGCTCTTCGGCGGTGACGACCTCGCCGGTCGCGGCCTTCACCAGCGGCGGGCCACCGAGGAAGATGGTGCCCTGGTTGCGGACGATGACGGCCTCGTCGCTCATGGCGGGGACGTAGGCGCCGCCGGCGGTGCACGAGCCCATGACCGCGGCGATCTGCGGAATCCCCTTGGCGCTCATGGTGGCCTGGTTGTAGAAGATGCGGCCGAAGTGCTCGCGGTCGGGGAAGACCTCGTCCTGCCGCGGCAGGAAGGCGCCACCGGAGTCGACGAGGTACAGGCACGGCAGGTTGTTCTGCAGCGCGACTTCCTGCGCCCGAAGGTGCTTCTTGACCGTGATCGGATAGTAGGTGCCCCCCTTGACGGTGGCGTCGTTCGCGACGATCACGCACTCGCGGCCGGCGACGCGGCCGATGCCGGCGATCATGCCGGCGCCGGGACACTCGTCGTCGTACATGCCGTCGGCGGCGAGGGGCGACAGTTCGAGGAACGGGCTGCCCGTGTCGAGCAGTTCGTCCACGCGGTCGCGGGGAAGCAGCTTGCCGCGGGCGACATGCCGCTCCCGGGCTTTCTCGCTGCCACCCAGGGCTGCGGCAGCGAGCTTGTCTCGGAGCTCTCCGACCAGCTGTTCGTGCTGGTCGCGGCTGGTTGTCGAGGCCGTCTCAGCGGTTGTCACGGACACCATCCTCGGTAGATCGACTAATCGCCATTAACTGAAATCTAGGTTAGTTATGATTAACCGAGTTGTCCAGACCACACCGAGCGGAGATTTTCATGACCGAGTCCGCGATCGACGTCTCGACCGCATCGGGACGCCCGACGCGGCGTAGCCTCGCCAAGGCGGAACGCCGACGGGACCTCCTGCGTGCCGCGGCGCACCTGATCGCCGAACGCGGATTCCCCGGGGTCCGCCTCGAGGATCTCGGTGCGGCCGTGGGGATCAGCGGTCCCGCCGTGTACCGGCACTTCCCCAACAAGGACGCCCTGCTCGTCGAGATCCTCGTCGAGATCAGCCGCCGCCTCCTCGCAGGTGGCACGCAGGTCGCCGAGACGACGCCCGACCCGCGCGACGCCCTCGAGGGCCTGGTCGACTTCCATCTCGACTTCGCGCTGGGCGAGCCCGATCTCATCCGCGTGCAGGACCGCGAGTTCACGTCCCTCCCCGACGAGGGGCAGCGGGAGGTGAGGGTGACCCAGCGTCGCTACGTCGAGATCTGGGTCGACGCCCTGCGCCGCATCGACCCCGCACTGCCCGAATCCGATGCGCGCACGATGGCGCACGCGACCTTCGGACTCATCAACTCGACACCGCACAGCGCCGACCCGCGTTCCCCCGAAGGCACCCGCGCGGTGCTGCGACGCATGGCACTGGCAGCTCTCGCCGCGACCCCCTCGGCTCTCGCGGCAGAGCCGTCACGAACGGAGACCGCATGAGCTACTTCGAACGACTCGGCCCGACCTCCTTCCGCGCCACCGAACATGTCGGTGGGGCGTGGAACGAGGCGGAGCAGCACATCGCTCCCGCTCTCGGGCTGATCGCCCACGTCGTCGAATGCGACCGCGACGCGCGGCGCGACGACGACCTCACGATCGGACGCCTGTCGTACGACATCCTCGGCACCGTGCCCGTCGGTCCCGTCGTCACGACGGTCGAGGTCCTGCGGCCCGGACGCACCATCGAACTCGTGGAAGCGACCCTCGCCTACGACGGGCGCGCGATCGTGCGTGCGCGCGCGTGGCTGATGCAGACCCGTCCCACCGCGGAGATCGCCGGCACCACGCTGCAGCCGATTCCGACGCCCGAGGACTGCGAACCCTGGGACCCGACGACGCTGTGGCCGGGAGGATTCATCGACTCGGTGGAGGTGCGCCGCGTCTCGACCGCACCCGGACGGGCCTCGTTCTGGGTGCGCACCGGTCTCCCGCTCGTGGAGGGCGAGAAGGTCAGCGATCTCGCCGCCACGGCCGGCCTGTTCGACATCGCCAACGGCATGGCGGTGCGTGCCGATCCGAGAACGGTCGCCTTCCCCAACGTCGACCTGACCGCGCACCTGTTCGCCGAACCCCGCGGTGAATGGGTCGGCTTCGATACGTCGGTCTCGTTCGGCGCCGACGGCGTCGGCCTGACGAGCACGGTGCTGCACGATGCGACCGGACCGATCGGCACGATGTCCCAGATCCTCACGGTGCGGCCGATCTGAGCGGCCACACCGATCCGGTGACCTCGGGGTTCGGTGACCTCAGCTCAGCAGCGCGGACGCGAGCTGCCGGTAGCCCTCGCTCGGGAAGGTGAACGGATCCGCGGTGAGCACCTGGATGGCGACCTCGTCGGCACCGGCGGCGTAGTGCTTCTCGATGCCGGCGACGACGCTGTCGAGATCGCCCCACGGGATGAGCACGTCCATCAGGCCGTCGCTGCCACCGTCGGCGAGGTCCTCGTCGGTATACCCGAGACGACGCAGGTTGTTCGAGTAGTTCGGCAGCGCGAGATAACCGCGCATGTACTCGCGGGCGATGTAACGCGCAACGGTCTCGTCGGTTTCGAGGACGACGGCCACCTCGGGCGCGAGCAACGGCTCCGAGCCGAGGGCCTCACGCGCAACCGCGGTGTGCGCGGGCGGAACGAAGTACGGATGGGCTCCTGCCGCGCGCTCGGCGGACAGCTCCAGCATGCGCGGGCCGAGCGCCGCGAGGACCCTGCGATCGGTGGGCACCGGCGTCGACGCCACATCGAGGCCGTCGAGGTACTCGACCATCCGGCTGTAGGGCTTGGTGTAGCTGGTGTTCTCCCGCGCGTCGACGACGGGAGCGTGACTCGTTCCGACGCCCAGCAGGAAACGACCGGGATACCGCGACTCCAGATCGGCGACCGCAGCCGCCGTGGTCTCCGGGTCGGCGTGCCAGATGCTGATGATGCCGCTCGCCAGCTCGAGCGTCGTCGTCGCCGCGAGCAGTTCACCGTAGACGGAGGGGAAGCCGTCCTTGAATCCGCCGGACGTCCACAACCGGGAGTACCCGAGCTCCTCCAGTTCGCGGGCTGCATCGAGCGCCTGCTCGCGAACCTTCCGACTGAGCCAGAACGCGCCACCCCACACACTCACTCGTCGTGTCATGCGACCGACCCTTGTCGCGTTCCGGCACTCGGTGCAGCCGGTTCGGCCCGTGGCCGGATCGGAACGGCTCCACCGGTCGGCTACAGTTCGCATTCGGGTTCAACAGACAGCCCGTCCATACGTGTGTTCGCAGACCGACAGGTTCGGGACCGCACCGCCGTCGGGATTCGTCGCCCGTAGGCGCGAATCGGGCACGGGCCGGGAAGCTGGGGTGGATGTGATCGGTATCGTGCGTTCCGCCGAGGTCGGAGCGACGGTGCGGCGATGAGGGATCCTTCGGTTCCCGAACCGCGCATCGAGCGGTTCTCGTCGCGGCTGGTCGTGCAGAGCTGGTTCCAGGTCGCGTTCGCGGTCCTCGCGGTCTTCGCCGTCCTCGGCTCGATCGTGGGCGGAATCTTCATCCAGCGCACCGTGCAGATCACCGACGAGGTGACCGGGCGGATCCAGCCCGCGATGACGGAGTCCTACCGGCTGCAGAGCTCATTGCTCGATCAGCAGACCGCGGTCCGCGGGTATGCGCTCACGACCGACCCGATCTTCCTCGGGCCGTATCGCGCCGGCCGAGCCGATCAGCAGGTCGCCCTCGATCGCCTCCGTGAACTCCTCGCCGACCATCCCGAGCTCCTCGCCGACATCGACTCCATCGACGCCACCGCCCGGCAGTGGCAGACGCAATATGCAGAGCCGATCATCGCCACAGTCGTGCCCGGGCAGCCGCGCCCCGTCGATGCGAACCTGGCAGAGGAGGACCGGCTGACCTTCGGTGAGATCCGGTCGATGTTCGTCCGGGAGAACAGCGCGCTCTCCCGTGTACTCGAAGAGAACCTCGACGATCTCGTGCAGTCCCGGACGATCCGCAACTCGGTCCTGATCGCCATGGTGATCACGTTCATCCTCACCGGCCTCGCGATGGTGGCCCTCGTCCACAATCTCGTCGCCGTGCCGCTCAGCAAACTCCGCAACGCCAGTCGCCGGGTCGCGCTGGAGGAGAACTTCTACCAGCACATATACCCCCAGGGACCGAAGGACATCCGGGCACTCGCCCTCGACGTCGAGACGATGCGCGGTCGTATCGCGGACGCGTTGGCGGACTCCCGGAAGCAGCAGACCCTGCTCGCGAAACAGACCGAGGATCTCGATTCCCAGGCCGAGGAACTCCGCCGCTCGAACACCGAACTCGAGCAGTTCGCCTACGTCGCATCGCACGACCTGCAGGAACCGCTGCGGAAGGTCGCGTCCTTCTGCCAGCTGCTCGAGAAGCGGTACGGCGACGTCCTCGACGATCGTGGACGACAGTACGTCGAATACGCCGTGGACGGCGCGAAACGGATGCAGGTGCTGATCAGCGATCTGCTCGCCTTCTCCCGGGTCGGACGCGTCCACGACGCCTACGTCCGGGTCGACCTCGGCCGACCGCTCGAGAAGGCGTTGTTCAACCTCTCCGCCTCCATCGAGGAGTCACAGGCGCAGATCGAACGCCCCGACGACCTCCCCGAGCTCACCGGCGACCCCACTCTGCTGACGATGCTGTGGCAGAACCTGGTCGGCAACGCCATCAAGTTCCGCCATCCCGATCGCACCCCGGTGATCAGGATCGAGTGCGAAAAGGCCGAGGCCGAGTCGGACGGTCCGCGGTGGCACTTCTGCGTCACCGACAACGGCATCGGGATCGACAGCGAGTACGCCGAGAAGGTGTTCGTCATCTTCCAGCGGCTGCATCCTCGCGACGATTACCAGGGCACCGGTATCGGACTGGCGCTGAGCAAGAAAATCGTCGAGTATCACGCGGGAAGAATCTGGATCGACACCGAGTACGGCGATACTCATACCGAGGGCACTCGAATCTGCTTCACCCTCGGAACCGCATCACGCCCCGTCGAGCAGAAGCAGGGGACAACGTCATGAGGAGCACGATCGTGACCTATCCCGCTGCCCGACCGGTGGACGTCCTGTTGGTCGAGGACGATCCCGGCGACGAGCTGATGACCCGTGAAGCATTCGAGGACAACAAGATCGGCAACGCCCTACACGTCGTCCGCGACGGGGCGGAAGCACTCGACTTCCTGTACCGCCGGGGCGACCACGAGGGTGCGCCGCGCCCGGATCTGATCCTGCTCGACCTGAACCTGCCGAAGTACGATGGCCGGCAGGTGCTGACGAAGATCAAGTCCGATCCGGAACTGTCCGACATCCCGATCGTGGTGCTCACGACCTCGTCGGCCGAGGAGGACATTCTCCGCAGCTACAAGCTGCACGCCAATGCGTACGTCACCAAGCCGGTCGATCTCGACCAGTTCATCGGTGCCGTGAAGCAGATCGACGAATTCTTCGTGCAGGTCGTGCGGCTACCGCGTCGCGGACGCTGACGAGAAGCTCCGCGGGGCGGCTCGGGCCGAACCGTCAGGACAGGATGCCGAAGATCGCGACCACGAAGATGATCACGATCACCGCGACGGCGAGCAGCGTGAGCCACCCGCTGATGGGGAATCGCTTTCTCGTGTCCGGTTCCGGAGCGGACAGCCCGGACGTCGTCCCCGAGTCCGGGGGCGTCGATCCGGGCGCCACGCCGCCACCGGGCTCGAGATCCGGGGTGCGCGAAGGTTCGGGATCCTGGCTTCCGTGGTGTTCGGGGTCCGAAGTGGTCACCTGACCTCCTTCTGTGCGGCTGCGCTCCCGCAAGAGCGGCCACAGACATGTGTCGCGGTGATTCGGTTCTGTGGCGACATACCTCTCCTCCGGCACGCGCAAACATGTGCGGCGCGGCAGGGACCCGCTCGCGGGCAGCGTTTGCCCGCGCCGAGCGGGGGTAGGCATCGAGGGACACGTGCCGGGCACGGCCCGACATTCCTGCACCCGAGGAACCGAGGAGCGACATGAAGGCAGTGACATGGCAAGGGCGCCGCAACGTGAGCGTCGATACGGTGCCCGATCCGACGATCCAGGAGGCCGGTGACGCCGTCATCCGCGTCACCACCACCAACATCTGCGGCTCCGACCTGCACCTGTACGAGGTGTTGGGAGCCTTCATGACTCCCGGCGACATTCTCGGTCACGAACCGATGGGCATCGTCGAGGAGGTCGGCTCCGGCGTCACGAAGCTGAAGCCCGGCGACCGGGTGGTGATCCCCTTCCAGGTGTGTTGCGGCCAGTGCTTCATGTGTTCCCACGGCCTGCATTCGCAGTGCGAGACCACGCAGGTCCGTGAGGAGGGCACCGGCGCCGCACTGTTCGGCTACTCGAAGCTCTACGGCAGCGTGCCCGGCGGGCAGGCCGAATATCTGCGCGTCCCCCATGCCGACGCCACCCACATCAAGGTCCCGGAAGGGCCGGCCGACGACCGTTTCGTCTACCTTTCCGACGTGCTGCCCACCGCGTGGCAGGCCGTCGAGTACGCGGAGATCCCCGACGGCGGAAGTGTCACGGTGCTCGGCCTCGGCCCCATCGGAGAGATGGCCGCCCGCATCGCGGTGCACAAGGGTGCCCGCGTGATCGGCGTGGACATGGTCCCCGAGCGACTGGCCCGCGCGGCCTCCCGCGGCATCGAGGTCGTCGATCTGCGCGAGGTCGACAACAATCCCGGCGACATGATCCGTGACATGACGAACGGGCGCGGCACCGATTCGGTGATCGACGCCGTGGGTATGGAGGCGCACGGCTCGCCCGTCGCGAAGCTCGCCCAGAGTGCCGCCGGCTTCCTGCCGTCGGCGATCGCCGAGCCGTTCATGGAGAGGCCGGAGTGGACCGTCTCCACGCGCTGTACACCGCGATCGACGTCGTGCGGCGTGGTGGCGCGATCTCGTTGAGCGGTGTGTACGGCGGGGCGGCGGATCCGATGCCGATGCTCACCCTGTTCGACAAGCAGATCCGTCTCCACATGGGTCAGGCCAACGTGTTGAACTGGGTCCCGGAGATCCTGCCGCTGCTGACCGACGAGGATCCGCTGGGGGTCGACGACTTCGCGACCCACCGCCTCCCGCTCGACAACGCACCGCACGCGTACGAGATCTTCCAGAAGAAGCAGGACGGCGCCATCAAGATCTGCCTGAAACCGTAGTGGACGCAGCCGAACCGGGCCCGGGAATCATCCCGGGCCCGGTTCGCCGTAGCGGTTCACTTCTCGATCGCGGCCTGGCCGTTCGCCTCCGCGTCGATCACCGAGATCTTGCGGGGCTTCGCCTTCTCTGCGACAGGAATCGTCACCCGTAGAACACCACCGCGGTACTGCGCTTCGATCCGATCGGTGTCGAGGGTGTCACCGAGGAACAGCCTACGAGTGAAGATGCCTCGCGGCCTCTCGGTCGAGACGAATTCCTTGTCCCGGTCGACTTCCGGACGTTCCGCGCGCACGGTGAGCACGTTGCGTTCGACATCGAGGTCGATCGAGTCGGCGTCGACGCCCGGGAGATCGAACTCGGCGACGAAACGGTCGCCTTCTCGCCATGCATCGAGCGGCATCACCGCGGGCCGTGCCATGGTGCCGAGCACCTGCTGCGTGAAGCGATCGATATCGCGGAAGGGGTCGGTGCGCATCAACATCGGTCTGTCACCTCCGACTGTCCGGCCGTTCGTGACGGCCACGCTTTGTTGATTACCTGTGTCCGTAGACACAGATTTATTATGGACCTGTGATAAGGTTCGGTCAAGTCGCGGGTGACCGCAGCGCGACCCGAGAAGACCGACTCCGGAGGAAACGATGACGCCAGATCCGTTACGCGCCCGGCGCGGGGTCTACGGCATCTCGGTGGCCGCCGAACTGTCGGGACTCGACCCGCAGACCTTGCGCCTGTACGAACGCCGAGGGCTGCTGAACCCCGCACGCACAGCGGGTGGGACGCGCCGCTACAGCGACAACGATCTCGAGATCGTCCAACGGATCGTCGAACTGGTGGGCTCCGGAATCAATATCGCCGGAATCGCCCGGATCCTCGAACTCGAGGCGAACAACGCGGCCCTCAAGGAGGACAACGACCGTCTGCGCTCCACCCTGGACAGCAGACCCCCTCCCCCGCCGCATACTTCCTAGACCGCCTCTACCTGTGCAAACAGCAGAAAGACCGGGCCGGTTCAGTAGAACCGGGCTAAGATTCAAGAACGCCTCAGAGGTGCGTAGGAGTGCGTCCGCCAATGACGCACCGATAGCAATAAGGGGTGACCTCAGTGCGCAACGCACAGCACGATTCACCGAATACCGGACAGGGACAGCAGGACATGGCATCCCGGCCCAATCACATCGCAGACGACACGATCCGCTGGCCCGATCCGAGCCCGCTGGACGGATGGTGGGCCCGCGTCATGGGCAAGTCGGTTCCCTGAGAGGAACCGGCACGATCCGACCATTCCACGACATCGATTCGCGGATACCGAGTTGTTGATATCGAGGTGGACATGACGCCGCACCGCGACCCGATCTCCGGTGGCCGGTGGGTCTTCCGTTGCGACCATTGCGATCACTGCTACCGCACTGCCGCACAGAGCAAGCTGCAGGCAGAGCTCTATGCCCAGATGAACGGCTGGGCCATCCATCCCACGACGTTGTGCCCCGGATGCGCAACACTGTTCACCGGCGAGTTCGCGCCGCTCGCGCACGCCGACGGTTGATCCGATAGTTGTCGCAGTCGCCGGTCGGGAGGCGGGTGAGCATCTAGGCTCGCTTCATGACCGGCGACGCAACACGTATCGATTCACCCGAGAAACTCTCGGCTGCTCTCGAGACCACGGGATATCTCGCCGACGACGGACTGGCGACCGTCGTCTTCCTTGCGATGCGTATGGGCCGGCCGCTCTTCTGCGAAGGCGAACCCGGAACCGGGAAGACTTCGCTCGCAGCGGCTCTCGCTCAGGCCCTGGATCTGCCGATGGTCCGGTTGCAGTGCCACGAGGGCATCGACGCCTCGCAGGCCCTCTACGACTGGGATTTTCCCCGGCAGTTGCTCCATCTGCGCTCGCTCGAAGCGGCGAGCGACGGTGTGCTCGATGCGGACACCGCCGAGCGTTCCCTCTACACGGAGCGCTATCTCCTCGTCCGCCCGTTGCTGCAGGCGCTCACCGACTCACCGTGCGTGCTGCTCGTCGACGAAATCGACCGCGCCGACGACGAGTTCGAGGCCTTCCTACTCCAGTTGCTCGACGAGAACGCGGTGACGATCCCCGAATTGGGCGAGATCCGCGCGGAGGTCCCACCGCTGGTGGTGCTCACCTCCAATCGGACCCGCGAGGTGCACGACGCACTCAAGCGCCGCTGTCTGTACCACTGGGTGGAGCATCCCGATCTCGAACGCGAGGTCGCGATCCTGCAGCGGCGGCTGCCCGGTCTGGGGCACCCGCTCGCCGAGCAGATCGCCCGCGCGGTGCGCTCGTTCCGCGAACAGGACCTCCTGAAGCCACCAGGGATCGCCGAATCCCTCGACTGGGCGCGCGCACTGGTCGCCCTCGACCGCGACGTCCTCGACGCAGCGACCGCTGCGGCGACACTCGGTGCCGTACTGAAGTACCGCGAGGACATCGACCGGGTCACCCGCGCCGGACTCGACCTCTCGAGGGCCGGATGACGACCGCCCCCGGACCGGTCGCCGGGTTGGCCGGCTTCTGCCGCGCCCTCGCCGCCGCCGGTCTGCCCGTCGCCCTCGACGCCACCGCCACCTATCTCGACGCCCTCGCACACGTCGACGTCGGGGATCCCGTGCAGGTCTATTGGGCAGGCCGCGCCACGCTGTGCCGCACACCGGACGACACGGCCCGCTACGACGTGGTCTTCGTCCACTGGTTCGGCGACACCGTCCCCACCGGCTCGCGTACCCACGGGCAACGCACCCGCACCGCACGGATCGCCGCGCTGTCCCGCAGCGAGGGCGCCGAGGGCGATTCCGGTGACGACGCGCCACGCCTGCAGGTCGCGGCGGACGACACCGACGTCCTCCGGCACCGCGACGTGGCCGAATTGACGACCGCCGAACGCGCTCACCTCGCCGAACTGCTCGCGCGGTTGCAGCCCCGACCCCCGACGCGTCGGGGATTGCGGTCGAAGCCCTCCCGCCGCGGGCCGGTGGACCCGCGGCACACCCTGCACGACATGCTGGCGGGCGGAGGCGAACCCGTCCGGCCGCGGCACCGGGCACGAGCGACGAGACCGCGCCGGGTGGTGTTGCTGATCGACGTGTCCGGCTCGATGAGTCCCTACGCCGACGCGCTCCTGCGGTTCGCGCACGTCGTCACGCGTGCCGCGCCGTCGTCCACCGAGGTGTTCTCCCTCGGCACGCGGCTGACCCGCCTGTCGCGTGCGCTGCGTGCCCGCGACCCGCAGATCGCGCTCGCCGGGGCCTCGCGTGCGGTACCGGACTGGGCGGGCGGGACACGTCTCGGCGACACGCTCGGCGCGTTCCTGGACCGCTGGGGGCGCAGAGGTTTCGCGCGCGGCGCGGTGGTGGTGATCTTCTCCGACGGCTGGGAGCGCGGCGACACCTCGCAGCTCGGGGAACGCATGGCGCAGCTGCATCGCCTCGCGCACCGCGTGCTGTGGGTGAACCCGCACGCCGGCGGCGCCGGATACGAACCGATCCAGTCGGGTATCTCCGCGGCCCTGCCGCACATCGATCGTCTGCTCGCGGGACACAGCCTTGCGACACTGGAAGAACTTCTCGAGGAGGTTCGGCGTGCGTGAAATTCTGGACGAGCTCGACCGGCGGTACCGGGACGGGGAGGCCGTCGCGGTAGGCACCGTGGTCTCGACTTTCCGTTCGGCGCCCCGGGGGCCGGGTGCATCGATGCTGGTCGCGCAGGACGGCACCGTCACCGGCAGCGTCTCTGGCGGGTGCGTCGAAGGCGACGTCTACGAACTCGGCCGGTCGGTCATCGACAGCGGGCAGCCGGTGCTGCAACGCTACGGGGTCTCTGACGACGACGCGTTCTCCGTCGGCCTGACCTGTGGCGGCATCATCGACGTCTTCGTCGAACGGATCGACGCCGCGTCCTTCCCCGCCTTCACCGACCTGCTCGACTCCGTCCGCGCGGGCGAACCCGTCGCGCTCGCGACCGTCACCGCCCATCCCGACCCGGCGTTACGGGGACGACGGATGGTCGTGTGGCGCGACCGCGCCGACGGACAGCTCGCCTCGTCCCGCATGTACGACGCCGTCGTCGACGACGCGCGCGGCCTGCTCGAGGTGGGACGCTCGGGCACCCTTCACTACGGCACCGACGGTGAGCGTCGCGGCGAGGGGATGTCGGTGTTCGTCAACGTCTTCCAGCCCCCGCCGCGGCTGATCGTGTTCGGGGCGATCGACTTCGCGTCGGCGATGGCCCGGCTCGGCTCGTTCCTGGGCTACACGGTGACGGTGTGCGACGCGCGGGGGGTGTTCGCCACCGAGGCCCGCTTCCCCGGCGCCCACGAGGTGATCGTCGACTGGCCGCACCGCTATCTCGCGGCCGAGGCCGAGGCCGGACGTGTGGACGCCCGCACCGTCATCACGGTACTCACCCACGACCCGAAGTTCGACGTGCCACTCCTCGAAGTCGCCCTACGGCTCGACGTGGCCTACGTCGGGGCGATGGGGTCGCGCCGCACACACGACGACCGGATGGAGCGTCTGCGGGAGACGGGACTGACCGAGGAGGAACTGGCGCGCCTGTCGTCGCCGATCGGTCTGGATCTCGGGGCCCGCACCCCGGAGGAGACCGCGGTGTCGATCGCCGCGGAGATCATCGCGCTGCGCTGGGGCGGGGGCGGCGGCCGCCTCGCGGAGACACGCGGACCGATCCACGGCCACGAGGAGCACATCGGCGCTCAGAAGTACTGAGCACCACCGTCGATCGCGAAGCTCTGGGCGGTGACGAAGACGGACTCGTCGGACGCGAGGCGACCATGTTCGCGATCTCGTCCGCCTCGGCCATGTACTTGTTCAGGAAGGGCATGGTCATGCCGCCGAGCCGGGGGTTGCTCTCGGCGGTCTGGGCGATGCGGTCGCGCATCGAACCGGATCCCATCGGGTTGTTCACGGTTCAATACCGGGGATAAAGAAAAAGAAGCCCGCCGCGATGGCAGTCGCGAACGGGCTGGATGTCCGACTGAAAGGGAGTCGAACATGTCCCAGCATACCCGTGCTCACACCCCGGGCGGAATACGTCGCGGACCGAGACTTGCTGACAATTACACCGTCATGTCCAACCGTGTACTCAACGATGAAAACCTGTCGTTTCGTGCACGCGGGATCCTCGTTTGGCTGCTGTCCAAGCCAGCTGACTGGTCCATTCGATCCGAAGCGATCGCCGCACAGTCCCCAAGCGAAGGCCGCACAGCTGTACGTACGGCGATGCGTGAACTCGAAGAGCAGGGCTACCTTGTTCGCGAGAAGATCCAAAACGAACTGGGCCAGTGGGCAACCATCCAAACTGTCTATGAAGAGCCTGCCACCAGCGGAAACCCGCATCCTGAGCCGAAGACCAGGAAATCGAATCCCGGTCAGCCGCGAGACGGACGAACGGGTGCTTTTACAAAGTCCGGATCACTAAGTACTGAAACCAACAACAACACCAGCCAGGCAGACACGTCACGTGCCACTCTCGCGGGAGTAACCGTGTCGTTGTCGGAAGATGCCCGCAAGGAATTGGAGAGGCTCGATACCAACTACGCCTTGCTCATCAAGGCATGCGCTGATGCCGGACTGCCTGGATCGTTCGAACACGTCAAGCCCGAGCAGAAGGCCCAGATCCTCGAACTCATCGACCGGCACGGCATCCAGGCGCTGGCTGACCGCGCAAAGTCCATGCATCGCGACGACAACCCGACCTTGTACGCGCAGGGCTGGATACGCCTCTGGAAGGCAATGTCCTCCGGAAGCGGCACCGCACAGAGCACTGCGATTCCGTACTGCGGTGGATGTGTGAACGGCTGGATCGAGAATGAGGATCGCGATCCGATCGCTCGCTGCGAATGCCGAGGAGTCGCGTGATGCGAACCAACGACCGCGCGCTCATCGAGCTCGTCTCCGAAGCCCAGATCCTCATCGACACCGCCCACAACCGCCTGCTCGAGGACGGCGTCGACACCTTCGCCGACGCATACCGCGACGCGTTCACCACGCTGTGCGCCGGCATCTACGACATCACCGGGAGAACCGCATGATCGCCCCCAACACCCTCCACATGTTCGCTGCGCGAGTCATTGCCGAAACCGACTCCGACGACACCGTCACCGTTGTGCGTGCCGTCATCGACGCGATTCTCGACCGCTACGTCGTCGTAGATCTTCCCGAAGCGACCGACGAGGACGACGACGGACAGCGATACCTCGGGCTGAACGATTTCATTCGCGTCGACATGACCGGCCAGCACGGCCCCGAGGTCTACATCGGGGAGGTCGAAACAGCTTCCTGGGAACTTATCAGCGACGCCGCACACCGCCTTGCTGCTGCACGCCTTCTTGAGAACGCGAACGGAGACACCCAGTGACTGAGATCCGCAAGCACCTTCCGACGCGCGCCACCATCGCGGTCACACTCGCCGCTGTCGCGGCCGTCGCCGTCGCGGTCACCAGCTTCTGGCGTTCCTTCACCTCGATCGCCGAACTCGCCGTCGACTACAAGGTGCCGGCCGATCAGGCGTGGATGATCCCCGTCGCAGTCGACGGCCTGGTCGTTGTCGCGACCGTCGCAGCCGCCGTCGCACGACACCGCGTCGCACGGGCGTACTCGTGGGCGCTGCTCGTCGCGGGCACCATCGTCTCTGTCGCAGGCAACGGCATCCACGCCTGGCAGCTCACCGAATCCCCGATCGGTGTCGGCATCGCCGTCATCCCACCGCTCGTCACGCTCGCCGCCGTGCACCTGACAATCCTGCTCGCGCGACAGGACAGCGACACCGCGACAGCACCGGTCTGCGACACCGGGCCCGAACCGATCCGCGCGACAGTCACCAACGAAAGCGAGCAGGACGCGACACCGCGGCCAGTAACCCGGCTCCGTGTCGCGTCCGCGACAACGCCGCGACCTGCTGCGACACCACCGGTCGCGACACGACCAGCAGCACCACAACGCGAGACCACAATCGTCGCACCGCGAACGACACCCACCGTCGCACCGATGTCCGATACAGACGACGCGGTCAAGCGTCGCGCGCTGCAGCTCGTCGCAGAGGGCCGAACGCGGCGCGACGTCGCAGCAGAGCTCGGTGTCTCAAAAGACAAGGTGCAACGGTGGGTCACCGCGAGCCGCGAGACACTCCAACGCGAGACAGTCGCAGTCTGACCGCACCCGTCGGGGCCCCGCTGGTGTGCGGGCCCCGACGCCGTAACACTGAACGCCCCGAAGAGGATGATCCGGGCATGAAGCGGACATGCGCCGACGTGGCAGCTAATCAGGAAGCACCGAGATGAATCTACCGAAATTGAAGGTGGGGGCCGCCTGGCTCCTGATCGTATTGGCAGCTCTGGGCATACTCGGCGGCGTGACGATGGGTGTGAGGGACGGCATGGCGTACGACCCTGTCGTCGGTACCCTCGTGTGGATACTCGTGGGTTGCGGGGCGGTGTGGTACCTGCTTGTAGCGAAGCGGCGATCGGCCGTGGCGGCGAAAACGCCAATCCCCACGCGAGAGGACGAGCAGAACGCGCGCTACCTCAAGGATTGACTTTTACCCCATCGCGAGACAGTCGCAGTCTGACCCGAACCCGTCGCGGTCCCGCACACAATCGGGACCGCGACGCGACAATGTCCGTCACTTTCACGTCCTCGGCACTACTGTCATCCGGGACTCGAAACCAACCTGGAAGGCACGCCCTGTGAAACTCCGCGCTGCATCCGCCCTCGGATCCGTCGCTCTCCTACTCGCCGCGTGCGGCAGCTCCGACACCGCCGATGAGCCCGAGACGAGCACTACGGCTTCCGGCTCCGTTGAGGTCGGCAGCGAGACACCCGACCTCAACGTCCGCGGCGCAGTTGAGGTCGCACTCGGTGAGACGGCCACCGTGGTGCAGAACGGCGTCACGGTACTCGAGGTGTCCGACACGTCGCTGTCCACCGACGAATGCGCCGAGAACACCACGCTGCCTGGTGAGGTGACGAAGCAGTCGTTCCGTGCGACCATCGCGGTCGGACCAGAGTCCATCCCGGAGTGGCTGTGGCAGTCCGACTTCTACTATGTGGACGAGAACGGCAAGATCGCGAAGAACACCGATACGTCGGACGCGACGCCGTGCACTGGCGGAGGTAGCGGGGCATTCATAGACCTGCCGCCGAACTCATCAGCGGACGGACGAGTCACGCTCGACGTGCCCAACGCGTCCCGGTCCATCGGCTACCACACAACCCAGGGTGGCAACGACATCCGCATCGAATGGACTCTTCCGGAAGAGCAGCTAGACGAAGCGGCCGCGGACAACGCGCCCACCACCACGTCGGAGGAGGTGTCTGCACCGGCCGTTGAAGCGCCGGCCGCCGAGCAGCCGCCCGTCGGGTACACCGGAGCTCCGATCGGTGATCCGCAGCCGCTCGTCGGGAAGGTCATCGACTACTGCATGGATCCGTCGGTGTCGCAGACCGGCACGACGCAGTTCACCGACGGCACCACTGGCTGGACGCAGGAGTGCGCCGACCAGTGGACCTCCTGACGCGACGAAAGCGCCCCACCTCGAAAGAGGTGGGGCGCTTTGCTGTCGCAGGCGCTACGCGGCCATGAACGTCGACACGACGTACGCGGCATGGTTGTCGAGACTGACCCGGCCGCGGTCGTAAGCCAAGGTCTGCCGGATGTCGGAGTGTCGCGCTGCGAGCTGCACCTGTCGCAAAGGAACCTTCGCATCCAGGGCCGCGACAACGAAGGTGTGTCGCAACGTGTGACACGAGACAGGCTTGGCGATCCCAGCGTGTCGCGCGAGACGCTTCACGACACGATCCGCGGATCGTCGCGTCATACGCGAGCCGTCGCGTCGCAACAGCAGCGGACCGCGACGACGTTCGCCGGCGGCGCGCTCCATCGAGCGCAGCACCGGAACGGGTAGCGGGATCGAAGCGGACTTGGTGCCCTTGCCGGTGAAGCGCACGACGCGGTGTCCGCGTTCGGTGTCCTGGAAGTCCTCGACGTTGATCGAGCAGGCTTCCGAGACACGGAGACCGAGCAGACCGAGCATCGCGACGAGAGCCTCATCGGCCGGCGTGGACTGCCGCGCCGTGAACATCAGCGACTGGAAGTCCTGCCGCTCGAGTCCGATCTTCTTCGTCAGGTCCGTCGTCCACCGAGGCATCTTCACGTTGACCGCCGGGGACTTCGGGATGAGGCCGTCTTCCTGCATGAGCCAGAAGAACACGCGCAGGCACACCAGGCGACGGTGCACGGTCGCCGGCGCGTTGCCGCGTTCGATCTCGAGGTAGCGCGCCCAGAGCTCGATGTGCGCGCGTTCGATGCCGAAGATCGGGTCGAGGCCGTAGCCGCGACACCACTGGAACCACAGGCGCATGTCGGTCTCGTAGGCGGTGAAGGACTGTCCGGTGTAGCGAGCGAGGAATCCCGCCACCAGCAGGTCGTGCTTGGTCATCGAGCGGGGCGGGAGAACCTCTGTCGGGGTAGCGTCATGCACGGTCATCACTCCATTACGGGTGGCGTGGTGGCAAGGCCCCGGCCGGTGCTCGAATCACCGGTTCGGGGCCGATCTTGTTTGACGCTTCCGGAAGCTACCCGCGGTTCCTGAGAGCAACCTTGTAACCGCTATCGCGGGTGCTGTCTTACTTACTCGACATGTGGCGCCCATCGCGTGGGGCCTCGTGCTTGACAAGATTCATCGCACCGATGGTGACCGCGACGACGGACGGAACGATGACCAAGACATTGGTATCGGAGTACGTGACCAGGACGTACGAGATGGTGCCGAACAGCAGCCCGATCACCATCAGAACGAGGCTGAAGACGTCGAGGCGGCGCCGCGACTGTGGCTTAAGAGGTGCCGTCACCTGCCCTCCTCCTATGGTTCTCAACCTTCAGTACAGTCCATGTAGTACGTGTGCGCCCGTTCTTCACGATTTTATCGGCGCGGATCCGCAGCTGAAAGATGTCGCTGCTGCTGATCGCGAGTCCTTCAGCAACACGTCGAAGGAAATCCGCGTCATCGACTGTAGCCTTCCGTGTCTGACCGGCCGCCCTCACCTTCCACCTCGTCGGGTCACCGAAGTCGATCGCCTGCATCTGCCCGTCAACCTCAAACGTCTCCTCCGACTCCTCGACCTCGTCGGTCGGCGCAACACTGTCGAAATCGGCGCGCGTGAGGACAAACTCATCGGAGGGAGGCGTCTGCTCGTCCTCGCTCGACGGTGCTCCGCTGACATCGAGTGTCGACACCCGATCATCACCCAGAGGCGCCATGATCTCCCTCAACTGCTTCTTGCGGCGATGCTTGCGCTTGTTCAGCTCCTCCCAGACCGGCCTCGAGACCTCCTGGACAGTGTCGTCCTGCCACATGATCTTGACGTTGCCGTTCTCGAGGTGCTCGAAGTCCTGAACCTCGGCTCGCATCGACTTGGTAGCCAAACTGATGAGGGTAGCCACCGACGGGATGCCAGTCACCGCAGCGACACCTTCCCAGTTCTCACCCGCCATACGGATCGCTTCAATGATGAACGAACCCTCCTGCGGGGGCCGCACCAACATCACAGAGTCGGCGGGCCCCTCGTCGTGGAAGGCGCCAGCTTTGTCGAAGTCGCTGACAAAGCTTGCCAACCCTTGAAGTACCTGCGCGACATCCGCTGCCCGCAGTTCGTGGAGGTCGGTACCCGACTTCTCGTCCCCATCGAAGCGCAGTGTGACCGAATCGAGAACTTTACGCGTGTCTGCCATTCGCGAATCGTAGCGACAGATCTCACATTCGCCCCGCGGAGGTAAGACGACGAAAGCACCCCACCTCCGAAGAGGTGGGGTGCATCTGCGTCTTGGACGCGTGCCTCGGGGAAGGCGGTCGCCAGGCTAGCGAAGGCCACCGACACT
Source organism: Rhodococcus sp. 2G (assembly GCF_001886355.1). Classification (NCBI taxonomy): domain Bacteria; kingdom Bacillati; phylum Actinomycetota; class Actinomycetes; order Mycobacteriales; family Nocardiaceae; genus Rhodococcus; species Rhodococcus sp. 2G. Next base: position 4,075,583 of record NZ_CP018063.1, read on the forward strand.
TCATCGCTCAAGGCGCCCTGTAACTGTCATCGCGGGATGCGTTACGAGCGGGTCAGGCTACGAGTTCCTTCGTGGACGCCGACGCGTGAGGCGTGCCCGTCCACACAGCGCCAGGGCTGTCGCCGTTGAAGTACTCGGTCAGCGTCGAACCCTTGGTGACCATGTAGTCATCGATCCGCAGGGTGTCCCCGACCGCGAACACCGTGCCACCGCCCGACGTCGGGGCCGCTGACACATCGATCCGCAGACTGACCGTGCTCGCTGGCATCGGATCCGTCGTCACCGACAGGCGTGTCCACTCCCCGGCAGGAACATCGACGAACGTGCCTGTCTTGAACCCGGTACTCGTGCCACCCGCATTGGGCGCGTTGTAGTAGGTTGAGTTCAGCCGGAACTTGCGGGCCACGCTCGACTTGATGAACACCGACAGCGTGTAGACCGCACCCACCTCGACATCCTCGATCGCGGTGAGGCGGCAGCCGCCACCGGACGGGTCCGTGGTCGCGGTGGACCAGGTCATCAAGTACGAGTACGTACCCGAGTGGGCCTCGCCCGCATCGCTCTGCCGTGTGGCCGAACCTGCACCACCGGTACCCCACTGGGAGGTGAAACCACCGGTCGCCTCGAAACTCGGGTTGAGCGCCTTGTTCCGCACGATCACCGGAGCCGCAGCAAACTCGCCTGCCGGGAGGATGCGGACCTTGCGGATCGATCGGGTCGAGGGTGTCGAACCCGTGGTGCCTGCGACACCGCCTGCACCGGCCACACCCGCATTGGCGGACGCGGCGACTGCGGGCACATCCACCGTGTGCACGGGAAGACCGTCGAGGAACATCGTGGTCACCGTCGATCCGGCCTCGCGGGCCAGAGCCACCCGATGCCCTTCCAGGCCGCTCACATCCGACTCCCACAGCAAGGTCGCGGTCCCACCGACTACCTGCCACATCGCGTAGTTCGGACGCGCACCGAACTGGCTGGACACATCATCGACACCCGCCACGATCGAGTCTGCGTCGTTGACGGAGATCGCGACACCACGCAACCTGTTCGCGCCGGCACCCTGCGCCGACTCCGGTAGCTGCACCTCCGCATACACACCTGTGGTGCCGACATCGCGCTGCTGGATCGCCAGCGCACCCCAGGTGCCACCCGAGGGGCGTGCACCGGCACTCGACCGGATCCAGTCCGGGGTCGCACCGGTCGCCGCAGCGGTCCAGCCGTCGCCGAGAGTGGGTGCGGTGATGTTGTCCGGCTTCGTCGACAGATACGCATCGAACAACTCCGGCGCATCCGGATCGTCCGGGGCATCGACCGCGAGGTTTCCGGTGATCAAGTCCTGATCGAGCCGATCGGCGTTGACCAGGCCGCGAGCGTGCCGCCGCCACGTGTTGCCCTGCACCCGAGGAACAGAGACAGGCTCGGCCGGGTGGAACATGATCGCATCGAGCTGCCGTGCCACGCCGTCACTGTTCGCGAAGTCGTTGCCCGTGATGCGAGGCGCGTTCATCGGCACCAGCAGACCGAGGCCGACCTTGCCGTTGCCGTCGAAGAAGTTCTGCGAGATCACGAGATCACGCAGGGGCTTCGACGCGAATCGGGCGCACAGGCCGTAGCCGCCATTGCGGACGAACTGGTTGCCGCGCACCGTCAGGCCGCCTTCTTCGAGTTCGAAGTCGTGCGCGAGGAACCCGTCGAGGATGTTGTCCTGGATGCGGTTGTTCTCCACGACATATCCGCCGCCGGAACCGACCGGGATGTCTGCGGGGCTGGCCTGCAACGATCCGGTCATGTAGATGCCGTAGCCGTTGCGCAGGATCGTCGATCCGGTGATGCGGCCGTAGATGCCGGACTGCACCGCCTGCGTGTTCGGGCCTTCGTAGAACCCGGCAGCCTTGTTGTCGGTGATCTTGCAGTTCTCCACCACGACACCGCCGCACCCGGCATCGGTGATGCCGTTGCCGTTGAACGATGCCTCGCAGCCGATCAGGCGAATGACGGAGTTGCGCTTGAGCGATCCTCGCGAGTCCTGCCGTTCGAAGAAGAACCCGGACCGCGAGCAGTAGTTCGCCGAGCAGCCGATGAAGGTGGCCGACTCGTCCTCGTAGTGCCCGAAGCCGATCCCGAACCCCGACCGCATCTCCGCGAACTTCGTCGGATCCCCGGTGGTGACAGTGCCGCGGCCCGCCTCGAGGGCGTGGCAGTCGGTGAACACGCAGCGCACCGGATAGTCGGTGCCGAACATCGTCGCGGTGGTGCCCACGGCATTGACGCGGGTGAACGAGCATTCGAGCCAGCCGCCACCCTGGAATGCCTTCTGCAGCGGACCGGTCTCCGGAAAGGAAGTGTTGCGGCAGTTGATGGTGAAGTCGGTGAAGTGGCAGTGACGGAACCAGAAGAAGTCCGTCGGCGTATCCGGGTTGATCGCAGCGCCGGGCGAGTGGATGCCCGATGCTGTGCCGTACGGCAGGAGGATTGTGGAGGCACGGCCCGCGCCACGGAGCGCGAGACGTTCCGCGAACGGGCTCGAGCCGACGAGGTTGATTGCACTGTTGAGCCGGAACTTGCCGTCCGGCAACACGAGTTCGTGCACCCCGTCGACTGTCTTGACCAGGGCAGCCAACTGGGCCAGCGCCTCATTGATCAGCGGAGCCGCGTCGAGCACACCATCATTCGGCAACGGCTGTCCAGGGGTGAGGAAGCTCCGCAGGTCGTACTGATAGACCCGCTCGTAAGTGGCGTTCCCGACCCGTGTGATGTGGTCGTCGACGGTCTCCTCGGTGACCAGGCGCTGTGACGCCGGCCGAGTACCTGGTGATGTCATGGATCAGACTCCCGTCACGTAGGGGACGCCGTCGACGTCCAGAGCAATCGAGCCACCACCGGTGGCCGAGGTATCGAAGTAGGGCACGCCGTCGGAGTCGAGGAAGATGCCGCCGACACCGGTGCCGCCGGCCGCTACCCCGACCCGCATGAAGTCCGCGACCGCGTCCGCGAACCGATCGTTTCCGGCGACGGTCAGATGCACCCCGTCCGCGAGATACGCACCAGCAGTAGACGCCGGAACGGCCGCCCGCAGATCCAACGCGTGCGCACCGAGCACCGCCGCTTCCGCAACGATCGCATCGGCGAACTCATCCCATCCGGCGTCCGGCAGATCCCGCACCACGAACACGACCACCACACCCGGCGATGCCGCACGCAACGATGCGTAGATCGTGCCGAGCGAGGTGCGCAGTTGCGCGACCGTGCGTCCGGCACTGAAGTCGTTCGACCCCAGGCACACAAGCGCCACCTGCGGAGCGATGTCGGCGAGAGTGTCCTGCGCTTCCTCCTTCACCAGGCGAGTCGCGACCTCGTCGGCGGAGATACCGGCAACGCCCCAGTTGTAGGTGGCGACCCCACGGGTCTCGTCGCCGGAGTAGGCGACGGCGCCGAGACCCTGCCAGCCGGCGCCGAACGACTCGACCCGAACAGGATCACCCGGACTCGTCGCCCTCGTGTGCCCGATGACATCGGCACTGTGCTCGGCCCATTCTTCAGTGTCGTCCGGGCGGGTCAGCCCCACCCAGTACTGCCCCGTCGCGGTCGACAGAACGTCGACCGAGGTGGTGCCAGCCTCAAGAGGGATACGGATGACGTGCCCGCCTTCGGCCGGGGGGATCATCCACTGTGAGCCGTCGATGCCGGTGTCGCCGACGATCGGGGACCAGTTGCCGGAGTCGAGGGACGGCAGCGGGTAGCTGTACTGGGTCTGTTCCCCAGCGCTCTGCAGCGGAATCCAGCCCGCGCCACCGGCGGGCAGCCCCCACGACTGCCGCAGCTTCGCGCCGAGCAGGTTCGGCCAGGTGCCCGACCACTTGGTCGGACCGCCGGACAGACCGCCGGCGTAGCCGTCGCAGGTCGAGTCGCCGAGCGTCAGGATGCGCAGCTGCCCGGTCCCGGCCTTGGCTGTCAGCGCTGTCGATCGGTATGCGGCGGAGGCGATGGCAAGTGGTCCGTCGCTGGTGCTTCCGCCGCCGGTGGGTGGATCGATCCATGCCAGGCCGGTACCGGACTTGGCGAGGATCTGACCGTCCGTGCCGCCGTCCGGCAGCAGGTTCGCAGACGCCGCTGCAGCCTCCGCGCGCTTCGCGGCGGCGAGTGCGTCGGCGAGAGCTTTCTGCGCTGCACCGACCACCGGTGGGGTGTAGCGCACGTAGTCGCTCACCAGCTCGTACAGGTCGATCTCGGGGACGTCCGGGATGTTGACATCGAACTCCTGCCACCCACCACCGGTTTCGAGGACGAGCTTCGCCGGGCCCGGGTCGAGGGTGTTGGCGGCGATGACGCCGGCGCTGATGTCGATGTCAACGCGGATGCGGTCGATGACCTTGCCGTCGGAACTGTGCCGGAGAGCGGGTGCGGAGACTGTGAGGATGCCGTCGGCGGTACGGTCTGCGATGTCGACGACAGTGCCGGTGATGCGCGTCATGCTGTCCTCCCTTCCGACTCAGGTTCCGGTTCCAGCTCGGGTTCGACGATGTCGTAACCACCGAGCAGCCACAGCGCGCCCGAATGGTTCGGTCCCGCGGGATGCGCGTACTCGACGATTGGCTTCAGTGACGAAGGTTGCTGCTCGCCGACCGGTACCGCGACGGCGCGCGCGGGGAGGTGCGGCTGCGCTTTCGACACCCACACCACGACCTGGTCGACACCATCGACCGGAGGATCGAGTTGGTACCGAGTAGCATCCGGCGACGGCCAGTTGGTGAGTCCGGTTTCGATGATGGTTGCGGTAGGCACTGCTTACACCTCTGGTTCTCGTATGTATTCGATGACAACGACCTGCCCGTCTCCGCCACGGCCGCCGGGGGTGCCAGGGTTTCCGCCGGCGCCTCCGCCGCCTCCTCCGCATGGGAATTGGCCGTCGTAGCCAGCGCCCGCGAAGAATGCTCCTGAGCCGCCGTGTCCTGCGGTGTGTGTGGGGCCGAGTAGTGTTCGCCAGCCCGCGCCGATATTGTTGGGGCCGGAACTTCCGCCGTTTGTTGCGGTGCGGACTTCGCCGGACGAGTTATAGCCGGATCCTCGGCCACCCCCGCCGCCGGCTGCGAGGAGTCGCACAATCCCCGAATGGGTTATTCCCGGGTCGGTGACGAAGCTTCCACCTTTGCCGCCGCGAAGAATGGCATGGCCGCCGTCTCCGCCGAAGGAGATGTCCGGCTGGTCGATGCCGAGTGCCCAGCCGCCGCCGAATCCGCCTTCGGCTCGGAGTACGTCACCGAATGCGGAGAATCCGCCTGATGTACCGGGGTTCCAGGCCCCGTTCACGGCGGCCGGTGCTGATCCTCCGGCGCCTCCTGCTCCGACGGTGATCTCAACGCCGCGTAGGAAGTCGAGGGCACTGAGTCGGCGGTCACCGACCGCGATGGCGCCGCCGCCACCTCCTGGTCCGCACAGTCTCGAGGTCGTGGTGGTGTGCGACATGCCAGAGGCTCCGCCGCCCCCAGCTGCCTTGACGATCGGCTCGAACGCGTAGACGTGCGGGCCTGGAATCCACTGGAAAACGCCCGGGGTGTCGAAGACGAGGATGCGTGAGCTCGAGGGCATGTCAGCTTCTTCGTTCGATCACATACAGGCGGCCCGCTCCGCCGTCTCCGCCGGCGGTCATAGTGGTGCCTCCCCCGTAGCCGCCTCCGCCACCCCCGGACGGGTACGCGCCGGCGCCGCCACGTAAATCGTTGGACGATGAGCCTCCGCCTCCCCCGCCGCCGGTTGCGACCACGGCCGCGGGCGGGCTTCCGTCCCGGGTGCTTGCTCCGCCGTAACCGCCGGGAGACACGCCTCCGATTCCGCCGTTTCCCCCAATACCTGCTCCGGTGGATGCGCAGGCGCCGCCTCCGCCGCCTCCGCCACCCCCATGGAGGGAGTAAGCGCTGGTGGAATTCCCGCCGGGTTTAGCCGGCTGCGCCCATCCTCCGAGTGGGGAACCTTGGCCTCCTGTGCCGCCGGGGATCATCCCTGCGCCTCCGGTTCCTCCTAGACCGCCGTCGGCGGTTCGTCCGCCCCCGCCTCCGTTGCCGCCTCCGGCGGTGAGGTAGCCACCGAAACTTGTGTTTCCTCCGCCGCTTCCGGACTGTTCAGAAGATGTTCCTCCGATGCCGGGTGCTCCGATCGTGATCGGGATGCCTTTATAAGCCGTGTCTTCCGCGTTCCGCTCGAGCAAGGCCGCGGTGATGGTGGTGTGCACTTCCCCACCGCCTCCACCGCCTCCCCCGCCGGAACGGTTCACGGTCAGATCCCACTTCCCTGCGCCCGCTCCACCGCCGGCGGCGAGAATGATGACGTCAAGGCTGGTGATGCCTTCGGGTGGGTAGTAGGTGTTGTTGGACTCGAAGACGATCGCGACGCCCTGTAGGACAAGCTGGTCGTACGCCTCGCGCAGCTCTTCAATGGAGCGGGAGTGATCGTTGATGGTGGGCATGTCGCGGATGTAGTTGTCGTCGACGGTTCCGAAGATCGCGTCAACGACCGAGGCGAATCCTCCAAGGATCGCCGCGATGGCGCCGCCGATCAGCCCAAGTATCCAGCCGAGGAGCCCTTGCTCGACGAATTCCTCGGCCATCTCGGACATGTCGCCCCAGCCGGTATTTGGTCCGCCGGGGACGAATCCGTCAGGTGAGGTCATCGCTCTCCTGCCTCTGCGTGCTCGAGGTCCGGTGGGATCGAATGCTGCGAATCCCAGAGCACGATCACCCTGTGCAGCATCGCCAACGCCAACGCGGAATAGGCGACAGCGCGCAACTCATCCCGGCCCGGGTAGTCACCGAACCACCAGAAAATCAACTGCTGCAGGCCGATTGCCGCGATCGCCAAAGCCGTGAACATCAGCGACTTGCCGGCCTCGGTCGACCGCCACGGGGATCGGGTGTACAGGGCTGCGAACAGCAACGCGAACAACGTCATCGCGCCGATCAGCAACCGTGCCTCGGTCTGAGGACCGAACAGCACGACCACTACCGCGCACGCCAGTGCCCCTACACACAACAATCCTCGCCGCACTATCATGCGTGCCTCCGCTTCATTGCCCGGGCTGCGTCTTCGCCGAACCCATTGATCCGCAACGCGCGTTCTGCGCGGTTGGCCAGATGATCGACATACTGGCGTTGCGCCCGCACCTCCTCGAGGTGCTTCTCCGTCAAAATCCGCTCCGCCCGTGCTCGTTCCACTGCTGTCGAGTCGGGCCGTTTCTTCCTTCGAAACCACTTCACGGGCCCTCCCCCGCACCGAACTTCTTGAAGGCGTCAGCAATATGCACCGACAACTCGATCTTCGGGATGAGCAGCGAGATCTGGTTCGCTTGCTCGTCGATGATCTGACGCTGCGCCAGCTTGTCCTGACGGAACTCGTCGAGCTGCTTATCCTTCTCCGCAAGGGCGGCCCGGTGCTGCCTCCAAGGGACAAGGCCACCGAAGATGATGAGCAGGATGACCGTTCCGAGAATCCCTCCCAGACCGATATCCGAGGAGAGGAACGACGCGAACTCTTCCACGCGTTACCCCCCGTTACGAGGAGGGTTGAGCAGTCGCTGGAAGTAGGCGACGATCGCCATCACTGCCGCGGTCCCGCCCGCTGTCGCGGCAGCCTTCCACGAGTCCCACGTGAGGAGGTCGAAGTCTGGGGCTGCCACGGCGGCGCCGAACGCGGTGATCACAGCGAGGATGACGGTGACGACGATGCCCTGTACGAGGGTGCGCCACGCGCGGTCCTTCGCATCGGTCTTTGCGTCCATACCTGGCCGCCCAGTCTCGACGAGCTCCCCAGGCACCGGCTTCGATGCTGCTTGATCTGCAACCCGGATCGCTATCTGCGGGATCTCCGCGACCACAGCATCGACGCGACGTTGAGCCTCGACCTGCACCCGATCAGAGACGGTCTTCACCGCCTCCTGGATGCGGGACTCGATCTGGTCGCCCAGCTTCCCCGCGACTTCGCGGGCGATGAGTTCGATAGCGTCGGCCATGTCAGTTCTCCTCGGTGGTGATGGCGTCGAAGCCGGGTCGCTCGTGTGTGCCGACAGTTCCGTCGGCGGACCAGGTGATGCGTCCGCCTTCGAAGTTCTGGTAGCGGACGGTGCCTTCGTCGTTGGCCCAGATCTCGTCGGAGACGGGCCAGCCGAACCGTCCGTTCTCGTAGCCAGAGCGGTTCCAGAACGCGCGGATCATGCCGGTGACGACGTGACCGCCGTATCCGTTCTTTCGGTAGATGGCGCCACCCTGGAAGCCCTGGACCACGCCCTCGTCCAGCACGGTGTGCCGGCCGACCGGGAAGCCGACGTAGGACTGCTCCCACCGCAGCGCCGCGTAGGGTTCCATGATCGCGGCGGGGATCGCCCAGGCCCCGGTGGTGGGGTGCCAGTAGATCGAGCCGTTCTCGAAGTGCGCGTACTTGCCGCCGCCGATCGCGTCGCCTTCGCCGTCGGTGAGGCGCTTACCGATCCAGTCCTTCGCGACCTCGGCTTCGGCGTCGATGGCGTTGCCCACGGGTGCGGGCGGGGTGGCCGATCCGCTGCCGTGCAGCCAGTGGTTCACCCGGTCGGTGAACACGTCCCACGGGAAGTTCTTGCCGACGTCGGTGTGGTCGCCGATCTTCAGCCCGAAGGTGATGCCGGAGTGGTCGCAGATGCCCTGCGTCCGCCGGCCGATCGCGGCGTAGTCCTGGGCGAGGACGCGGGGGTCGATGCCGTACTTGAGGCAGTCACGCACCGCGACCTGGGCAGCGAGGTCGATGGCGTTGCCGAACTTGCCGATCCATTCCTCGCGGGACTGTGCGGCCCGGGATCCGGCGAAGCACAGGTTGATCGTGTACGGGTTCGCGTCGAGCACCGACCACGACGCCCGGTCGGTGTCCACCGAGCCGATGAGCGTGCCGTTGTCGACGGTGTAGTGATACGACACCGGGGCGCGCTTGAAGTAGTTGTGCAGGCCTTCGGCGTTGCCTCCGCCTTCCTGGGTGTGGAGGACGAACAGCCACGGTTTCGCGCCGTTGCGTCCGCTGTGGCTGGCGTGCGACCCGGTCAGGTCGATCTCGTTCATGGTGTACGCGGGCACAGGTTGTCCTTCCGCGGGTTCGGGGATGTCACCTGCGAGGCGCTCGTAGAGTTCGAGTGCCTCGTCGATGCGGGTGTCGTAGCGATCGGGGAATGACGAACGCTGCACGGCCTGCGCATACCAGCCGGGGCTTCGGCCCTCGTCGTTGTAGTCCAGCTTCTTCAGGGCCTCGAAGAACATGACTGCCGACCGGTACGGATCCATGCGGTCGGCGACGGTGCCCCACCACGGGGGTTGCTGCTGGAACAGGCCACTCGACTTGCTGTCGCTGCCGATCCGCTCGTGCGGGAACTTCAGTGACTCCGGATCGGCGCGGTTGGCATGCATGATCCAGTCGCATTCGACGGACACGGTCGCGAACGCGATGACGATGCCCTTCGGGGTGATGCCGAGATCACGGCCGGCGCGCAGGACTTCGCGGGCGTACTCGTCGCGCTTGCTCATCCGTCTTCTCCTGACGCGGTGCTCGCCTCGCCGCGGGGGTCCTCGAGTATCTCGGCGAGCGCGCTGGCCGGCAGCTCAGCGAGCTGAGCGCGGATGTGCGCGTACGGGTCCGGACGGTTCGGCGCCGGCCGCTTCGTCGAGTTCCACTGGCCCGGGTTGTGCGGGTGGATCGGCCCGGTGATCGGCGGGTCGTAGCGAGATCGAGATTCCTCTACCGGCCGGAAGCCGAGATTCTCGATGTGCTTGGCGAGCGAGTTGATCTCGTCCGGCTCGAACGTCGCCACCGGCGACATCTCGCCGTTGGTGGGTGGGTGCATGAACACGTACGCGTACGGGTGCATCCCCTCCGGTAGTGCCCTCTGTAGTTCTTCGGGTGTCACGTCGATCTCCTGGTCTAGATGGCGCTCGAGTGCTGGCGCAGCGCGCCGCTGATCGCTTCAGCTGCGCGCAGTGCTCGCGTTCCTGCAAGTTCTTCGGATCGGTAGTCGCCGACGTTGATCTCCCAGGGCTGGTCCGGGTTGTCCCGCGACCAGGACTGGCGCACCGAGGCGATATGGGAGAGCCAGATCCGGTCACCGATCTCGAATCCGGCGCGCAGTCCGTCGTCGATGTGCAGGCCCACCCGATACGGGTTCGCGTCGTCGACCTCCGATGCGAAGCTGACATAGCCGCGAGCCTTATGCAGCCCGACACGAATGGTCTGCAGCCCGGACGGGGACACCGCGACGCCGCCGCCGGCCTCGAATCCGGACTTGTGCGCGAACCGGCCCATGTTCGCTTTGCGCTGGTAGTTGGTCAGGCTGGCCCATGCCAGGATGACGTCCTCGACCGCCTTGTCGAAGATGCCGAGGGTCAGCCACGGCATACCGATGAGGCTGCCGAGGAGTCCCAGCAGAATGTTCGACAGGAGCTTCGCGCCCTGGTTGATCGCGTCCGGTGACTTGCCGCCGGTCATGATGGTGTGCTCGATCGGCTTGTGGATCACCATCTTCGACTTCAGACCGCGGTGCTGCCCGCGACGGAAGATGACCCACGGACCGTTCGGGTCCGCATTGTCGGGGTCGTCGTTCGGATCAGCGATCGTGACCGTGTCGGAAGTGCCGTCGGATCCGAAGATGCGCAGCAGATCCCGGATGGGGTCGAGGATGGTCCCGGTGATACCGGGGATCGTGGCACGCTTCTTGACGTCGAACACCATCGTCGGCCGGTCGAGGATGAAGTGCGACGGGCACGGCTGCGGGTCCCCCGGTTCCCAGATGTCGCCGGTCAGCTGCAGGCCGCCGTCCTCGAGCGTTGGGTGGACGAGGTCCCAGAAGTCGTCCATGCGGGAACCAAGCGCACACCACGGTCCGACACCGTCGCGGGATTCGATGTACGGGACCATCACCATCGGCCACTTGGCGTTGTCGAAGTTGTCCCGCCAGTTCGCCGCATCCCAGATATCGAAGAACGGCACCCATCCCGGTTGCTGCTCACGGAGCAGGTTCCGGTGCGCGTACCCCTTGATCACCTTGATCGAGTTGCCCCACTGGAAGTCGATCTTCGGTGCCTGCACCGCGAGCGGAGCGAAGGTGTTGGGCCAGCACTGCAGGTGCTTCATCTCGTCGAGGATGTGACGGGCCATCAGCCGGACGATCGCGTTGCCGTGTTCATCCTCGTCGTACTCGATGTCGAAGACCTTGAAGCACGCCTTCTTCCACGGAGAGCGGAACACCAGGAACATGTCCTGCTCGAGGCGCTGTCCGTCGATCGCCCACTGCGCTAGATCGTCCTGCGCGTCGAGACCGACCGAGGCCTCGCCGACCTCGTTGCACATCGTCTCCCAGTCGGCGTCGTACTCCCCCTCGACGTCCCCGACGAGCTCGAGGTTCAGGTCGTGGATGGTGACCCGGGTCCGGAGCAGTGCGAGCGCTGCCTCTTCGTGCTCCTGGGCATCGATCGCTGCGAGGTCAGCGTCGAGGTCGTATCTCACAAGCCATCACCCCCAGGGCATCTCGTGGTAGCGCGGCATGTGGATGCGAAGTTCGGCCGGCACCGTGGCGCCTTGGACCTCGACAGGGAGATCGACCGGCGGGGTGCGCGGTGGGATCTCGTGCAGGAAGTTCACACCCCGCATCGCCTTCCACACCTCGAACCCAGCTCCGGCTGCCCGGATGGTTTGGAAGTCCTGACGGGTCTGCACCCGCCAGCCTGTGGTCTGCGGGCGGAGCGGCACCATACGACCGGACAGCCCGTCCGGCAGAATCCATTTCTCGGCCGGTGTGCCTTCGAACTTGAGCCACAACGGCACGTCGGTCGGGTTCGATACCTGGAAGGTCCCGACATGGGAACCGGTCCCGGCTTCCCACTTGATGACCTTCGTTCCCGACGTGAGGTACGGCCAGCACGCGACCGCGACCATTTCGACGTCGATACGCCTGGTCTGCATCGACATCCGGCCGACGATCTTCGGGTCACGGTCGAGCCGAAGTCGGATCTTCCGAAGTCCGTGCGAGGTCCGTGTGGTGACCTCGTTGTCGTGGTCGAACGACCACACCGCCATCTGCGCCGCGAACTCGCGTTCGAAGTCGTGACGGGTGCGGCCCTCGATCCGGAGTTGGAAGTCGAGGAGACGTTCCTCGATCTTCGTCACTCGCGGTGTCGAGCCGTGCTGGTACGCCCGAGAAGTGCGCGTCGGGGTGCGGGGCGCAGGAACCCAGAGACCATCGAGTCCGCCCTGGATCCAGGAGTCCTGCGCCGTGCGGGACGGGCCGCCGTAGTTGTGCCGCGACCCGTCCCACCCGACCATGCTGATCGAGTCGATCACCAACGCCTCCTGGACTCGGAGCTACGTCCAGGGCCGCGTTCACGCTGATTCATCATGATCTCGACCTCCCTCCTCATCGCTGGTGACAGTTCGCCGACGAAGCTCAAGTTGTCTCCGCCACCGACCGGGGCCAGCTCGAGCGCCGACCGATCGGCCGCCGACATCGCCTCACGCGGCGCCGAGGCTGCCGACTGGACTCGGTCGAGCATCGGGATGAGTGCCTCGAACGCTTCGGTCTGCCGGGGCGAGAGCACACGCTCGGGACGGATGACGTCCTTGAGCATGAAGCCGCGGCCGGATGCGATACCGCCCTGGTCGTAGTAGCCGTTCTTCTCCCAGAACGACTTCGCCCGGAGCGGATCGCCGTACCGGTCGCGGATGTACTTCGCGCCGGCCAGACCCTGGATGTACGCATCCGGATTCTCGTCCGGAAGGTAGGCATCCTTCGTCGACCCGAGGAACTGGAACAGCCCGAACGCACCACTGGATGGGTTGCGCGCAAGCGGATTCCAGCTCGATTCCTTCCCGATGATCCAGTCGGCCGCGGCCCACTGTTCGCCCTGGTTCCAGCCGGACGGTGCGAAGGCCCGCTTCACCGCGTCGACGACCGATTCCGGACCGGTTCCCGTGTCCGCCTCCGGGGGTGTGGAGGTGGTCGCCGGCACCGTGGATTCGGTGGCGGCCGGGGTGTCGGTTTCCGTGTCGGTTTCCGTGTCGGTCTTGTAGTCGTCGTACGTGGCTTCGTTGCGCGCCTGCGCTTCGTCCGAGCGTCCCCGGTCGTCGACCAGGTTCAGACCCTCGAACTGGCTCGAGAACCCCGCCATGCCGAGCAGATCGTTACCCCACTCTGCGAGCAGCGAGGTGCCGATCTGTGCGCCGACGCCCAGCCAGTCGATCTCTGCCGCGTACTTCGCGGCAGCCGCCGGCCCGACCTCGACCTTGTCCTTCTCCTGCTCGTAGCCGTACTGGCTGTAGTCGGCTGCAGGAGTGGACTCGGCCGCCGGTGCGTTGTTGAGCATGCCCATTGCGGACAGTGCCCCGGCGATGTCGCCGCCGAGGAGCAGATCCTTGATGAGCTTGATCTGATCCCAGTTCAGCACCGCCTCCGGTCGCCCGGTTTCGTTGCGGACGATCGAGAGCCCATTCGGGATCCAACCGCCCTTGTCACGGAACAGGCCACCGATGCCCTTGGCCTTGTCCCAGACCGAACCGAGCAGATCCCCGAGACCGTTGACCTTGTCCGCGAGGAAGCCCGCCACCTTGTCCCGCCCCGTATCGAGATACTTCGGCGGAATGGCAAGCCATTCAGGCGGAGGTGTTCCAATCGCCGCGCCGATCCCCGACTTGATCGGGTTGAGGAAGAAGTCGAGGACATCGGTGATCTTCCGCTGCACGAACGACTGCTTCTGCTCCGGAGCCGGTCCACCGCCGACACCGCCGGATTCGAATGCGCCGTCCGCCCCGATCGCGAGATGGAACAGGCCGGGGTGCTTGCCCGCGAAGTACGGGGAATCCGCACCGATGGCGGTGCCTCCGTACATGACCCCGTTCGAGCCACTGGATTCGACGTTGACTGTCGAATATCCGCCGACTCCAGTGAGGGTGCCGGCGGTGTGACCACCACCCGGACCGCCCGGATCATCCCAGACGCCGACCGAGAAGCCCTGACCGAGACCCGGCTTCCACGGCTGTCCACCGGGGAACGATCCGGTTGCCCAGCGCCGAATCCCGTCGCCGCCATTGATGATGGCGTCGGCGATCATCGACATGTAGCCCGAGCAGTCCTCGAACCCCCAGGTGTAGGGGTTGCCGTCGCGCTTCATCGCTGCGCGGTGGCCGTTCTCGAGCTGCGTCTGCCACATCGGGCGGATCTCGCCGCCGTCCTTGTAGCCGGGCAGGAACCGGTCGAACATGCCCTGTGGGTTGACGTTGCCCAGTCCCTTCACTGCCACCTGGGCGCCGTAGCGGCTGAGGTTGTCACGACCCACCTCGGACACGAGCCGCCCGTTGTCCCACGAGAACGGGACACCGCGCGCGATCATGTCGCGAATCGCGTACAGCACGTTGTGGCCGCCGGCCTTGATGACCTCCATGGCGGTGACCATGTGCTCGCCGTTCGAACCCCACATCAGCACATCGTCGGACGTGCCGCTGCCGGGGCCACGGATCTGACCACCGGTGGCGTGCTCGGGAATACCGTTGAGTGGCAGTGCTTCCGGAAGTCCGGGAATGAACTCGCGGACCTTGTTCCACGCCTTCGCGATACCTTCGTTCCAGACCGTATTGATCAGGAAGTTGATCGGCTTCGCGAGGATGGCCTTGAGGCTGTCCCACTTGTCCCGAATGCCCCCGACGACCTCGCTGAAGAAGTCCCGCACCTTACCGAGGGCGGTCTTCATCGCCTCCCATGCGGGGGTGACGACGTTGTCGATCACGGCCTTGATCCCGGCGCCGAGGGCGTCCCAGATGGGCTTGATGACGGTCGTCCACACGGAGGTGAAGAAGTCACCGATGGCGGCGAGTGCGGTCTTCAGTCCGTCCCAGGCGGGGCGGATGACGTTCTCCCACACCGCCCGGATCCCGGCGCCGAGTCCGTCCCAGGCCGGTTTGATGACGGAGTTCCAGACCCAGCCGAAGAACGAACCGACGGCCTCGAGCGCGGCCTTGAGTGCGTTCCACACCGGCAGGATCACGCCGTTGTAGACGGCCGAGATACCGGTGCCGACTGCCTCCCAGGCCGGTTTGATTAGCGAGCTCCACACCCAGCCGAAGAACGAGCCGACCGCCTGGAGGGCGACCTTGATGGCGTCGAAGATCTTCGAGCCGACGTTTTCCCAGTAGGCCTTGAGGAAGGTGACGAGGGTGTTCCAGACGCCCATCACGATCTGGCCCATCAGGATGAACGCGGCCGCCACGATGGCGAGCGCGATCTTGATGGCGGTGAACACCGGCTGCACGATGGTCTCGTACAGCCAGGTGAAGATCTCACCGATCTTCGTGAACGCCGGGCGGATCCCCTCCTCCCACAGCCACGTGAATGCCGAACCGATGGCGTCGAGTGCGCCCTTGATGAACTCCCACGCCGACGCGAGCGCCGACTTGATTCCGTTCCACACCGACTCCCAGATCCGCTTCCCGACTTCGGTCTGGGTAAAGAACCACACGAGGCCGGCCACAAGGGCTGCGATCGCGATCAGGATGAGCGTGATCGGGTTCGCGCTCATCACGGCGTTGAGCGCACCCTGTGCGATCGCACCGGCGATCAGTGCCGCACGGTACGCGGCCAGAGCGATCGTGTTGCGGCGGATGCTCGCAGTCGACCGTCCGGTCGCTGCGATGAATACACCCTGCGCCACGGACGAGGCGAACATCGCCGCGTTCCACAGCGTCATCGTCACGGCGGCGACTTTCACCATGGTGACGACGGCGAGCAGGATCGGTGCCATCGGCGCCAGATTGGCGATGAGGGTCGCCAGGTGCGGTGCCAGTACCGCGAGGGTCTCCGCCCACGGGGTGAACGCGGCAACGAGTGCGGGCAGCACCGGCGCCAGGTTGGCCAGGGCTTCGCCGAGGGCCGGCATCAGCACCCGCGCCATGTCCATCAGTCCGGGGATCGAGTCCTCGATGGCCTGACCCATGGCCGCGAATCCCGGTGCCAGCCCTGCTGCCGATTCGGCGCCGAATCCGCGGATGAGCGAGAACAGTGGTCCGACAACGTTGCCGATGTTCTCGAACGTCTGCCGAACGCCCTCGAGCGAGGACCGCAGATCCTCTGCGGTGATGTTCCGCAGTTTGTCCCCGATCCCGAGCAGCCAGTCGTTGAGGGACTGACCGGTGTGCGCGAACGTTTGCGCTGCGGTGCCGAGGACGCTGATCAGTCCGGAGAACACCGAGCCGATTCCGTTCTCGCCCTGGGCGAGGCTGGCGAAGAAGGTGTTCGAGCCCGTGATCATCCGGTCCCAGCCCGCCACCGCCGCCGGACTCGAGATCGAGGTGGCGATCTGAGCTCCGATGTTGCCGAGCGTGGTGGACAGGATGCCGAGGTTCGGCGAGAGTCGGTCGAGCAGTCCCCCGAGCACGGAGAACGAGTCGACCATCGCCAGGCTGAATCGATCGGTGATTTCCTCCCGAAGGTTCTTGAAGGCCTGCAGCAGCGGCGCGAGTCGCTGACCGATCTTCGCGGCGAACGGATCGATCGAGGACGCCGAGGAGTTCGCAGACTCCGCCATGCTCTCGTAGGCATCCGCAACAGCCTCGGCCGCATCGGCGTTGGCCTGGGCGACATCCTTCTGCGTCTGCGTGAGATCCGCCTGAGCATCCTTGAGCTGCTCGTGAGCGTCGGCCTCGCGTTCCTTGGCCTCGACCACCCGGTCCGAGCCTTCGATGCCCTTGGCCTGCGCGTCGGCGATCTCAGCACGTTCCTGCTTGGCCGTGGCCTTGATCTCCTCGTAGGCCTGCTTCGCCTCACGGACACCGAGCTCGGCGCGCCACCGGTCGAGACCGTCCGCATCCGGATCCGCACGGGTCTCGCGCAGGGTCTTCTTGGCTTCGGCCAGCGCCAGCGCGGCGCCTTCCTCGTCGAGGGCCAGACCGGCGAGGGTCCGCGCGTAGCCTTCGGCATCGCGCTTGGCTTCCTGCCGTGCCTTGTTGACCTCGTCCTGCGCTTCCTGGACGGCCTCCTGAGCCTTGACGACCTGCTTCTCGGCGGAGATGATCTGCCGGTTGCCCTGCTCGGCGGTGCGAGCCTGCGACTTCTTCGCGTTCTCGACGGCCTTGAGCGACGCAGCGCTCTTCGATGCGGTGGCGCCGACGTTCTTCTGCGAGTCGGTCCACGCCTTCGCACCTTCGGACAGTCCCGCGAACGCCAGCTTCGCCACGCCGATAGCGGGGCCGAGGATGCCGGCCGCAGCCGCGGCGACGGTACCCATGGCCGCTGCGATCGACGTCAGCCCTGACACCATCGGTCCGGCCATGAAGGAGCCGACGACCGAGCCGAGTGCCGAGACTGCACCGAGCGCTGCGGCGGAGCCGACGGTGATCATGCCGAGGGCCTTGCCGATGCGGGTGAGGATGCCGACCAGCTTCGCCGCGGCGGCCATCACCAGCAGAGCGGAGGTGACCCGTCCGATGTCGCGGGCCAGGATGCCGGCGGCAGCGGCGGCGAGCCGCAGCGCACCGGCGAGCTTGGCCACGCCGACACCGGTCATCATCTTGAGCAACGTTGTGCTGGCCAGCAGACCGATGCTGAAGTGCCGGACAGTACGCGCGGCCAAGCTGAGCACCGTGGCGGCGGTCCCGACATTTCGGATGACCGAGTTCGCCGCATTGCTCAGCAACGAGAATCCCGAAACCGCCATGCGCATGCCGTTGCCGATGGCGGAGACGAATCCGGCCGCGAAGCTGCGGCCTTCTTCGTTACCTCGAGCACGCGAGTTCATGCCCGCGGTGACACCGCTGGCGAACTGTGCACCGGCCGCGCGTCCGCCGGCACCGAACCGGCCGGTCAGACGCTGCAGGAACGAGGCACTGTCGGCGTCGGCGCGCTTGTCGTCGATCCGGGCCTCGATGTGCACGACACGGTTCGCGGCGGTCGTGCGCTTGGACTCGGCCGCGTTGAGTGCGGCTGCGGCGGCATGGCTGTCCCGCTTGGCCTTGACGACCTTCGCTTCGGCGTCCGCGAGCCGCTTGGCGTCGGTGACACCCTTGGTGCGCAGCGACTGCAGTTGCCGTTCGGCGTCGGCGGTTTCCTTCGTCGCCGCGGCTTCCTTGCGGCGAGCCTCGGCGGCGGACTTGGTGGCGCTGTCGAGGTCCGCCTTCGCCTTGGCGAGCCTGCGCTGATCGACCTCGACGTCGATCTTGTGGTTGACCGGGTGTCCCTTGATCTCCGAGCGGACCCGCTTGAAGTAGCCGGACATCGAGGGCAAGACGTTGATGTAGGTCTGCCCACCCTGCAGGTCAGCCATCTTTTACCTCCGGTGGGGTGTAGCGCCGCGTGTAGCGGCTGCCGAGGAGCTGCGAGGCGATGTCGTCGTGCTCGACGAGGGCCTGGAACTCTTCGACGCGATCGCGCGCAGTCTGCGGACGCGGGGACGGCTGCGGCGGCTTGCCGCCCTTGCCCTTGAACTTCGGGGACGCACCCCACGTGGCGTGCTCGATGCGCCGTAGCGAATCGACCATGTTGGTGAGTTGCGCCCGTTCGTGTGTCCAGCCCACCAGCGACGGTCGTTTGGACGGAGGAGGCAGCTCGCCGCGTTGCTCCATCTCGAGGATCTTCTGGGCACGCTCGTCGTCGTTGCCGAGCGCCGCGTAGTACCAGCCACCTTCGGGCAGTGCCGGCAGGAGCCGGATCAACCGGTTCCACGGGTTGTTCAGGTGGTCGCGAACCCAGTCGTAGAGACGTTCGTCGCCCGGCATGGCGAACAGGTCCTTCTCGATCGCTGCGCCGTAGCGGTCGATCTCGTCGACCAGGTACGGCCATCCGGTATCCGGTGGGACGAGGATCCCGAAGTGTTCGCGGATGTCGTCGACGAGGTCGGCGAGTTCGGAGAACGGCCGGCGGGCGTAGTGCTCGGTGATGACATCGGCCAGGTCCTCGCCGACGAGGAGATCGAGCTGGTCGTGGACGGAGACGGTGGTGTCGAGGTCGGCGACGTCCTGCGAGTCGGGTGCCTCGATGATGAGCTCGGGGCCGTCCTCGTCGTCTTCGTCCAGAGACACGACGAACGGGCCGACAGCCTCACTCAGGAGTACCCGAAAGAAGGAGGCCGTCGACCCGTTGGCGTCGCGCATCTATCAGCGGCGACCGCTGCGTCGACGGTCGCGGCTGCGCCGATCGGCGCGGTTGACCGCCTGCTCCGCGTCGAACAGACCGAAGTGCTTGGACAGGTCTCGCGCGAGATCGATCAGGGTGTCCGGGTGCTCGGGGCCGAGGAAGTCGGCCACGTCGTCGAACTGGTCGCCAAGGAACAGTTTCAGGACGCGCCGGGAGGTCTGTGCCTCCTCGATGTCCATGACCGTGTCGGCGTCCGGTTCCTGCACGTAGAAGGTCGGGGACTCACCGATCTGGAACTTGAACGGCTTCTTCGACTCTCGCTTTTCGCCGCCGTACCGCCGAACGTCCTGCTCGTCGATCTGGGTCACGTTGTCGAGGGTGTCCTTGCTCACTTGCTCTCTCCGTTGCTCCGTGCGGCCTTGGCCTTGCTGGTGGTCTGGGGGGTGGGCGCGGGTGCGGGCGTCTCGTCGTCGGGCACCGGCGCGTCGGCGACCGGAGCCTCGAGCTCGGGTGCCGGTACCGCGGCAGCGTCCGGCGCCGCGGTGTCCGCGGGCTGGTCGACGGGTGCAAATCCGTAGCCGGAGGAGAGCAGTTCGCGTTCTTCCCGGAACGATCCGGGGGTGTAGCTGCGGCCGTCCGGAGCGAGCAGGGGGCGCGCTACCCAGTCGGCCTTGCGGATGGTCTTCATCTGTCCCATGACAGAACCTCTTTCTGCGACGGTCGGTGTGGCGGTCTGGAATGCGCCGGGCAGGGGAAGTCGACCGCCAATCCCCTCCCCTGCCCGACGCGTTGGTGAGGCCCGGCACGCACGAGGGGCCGGGCCGGCGGTCAGGCGCTGACGGTGATCGACAGCGGCTTGAGCGCGCTGCCGGACGTCGCACTGTCGACGACCTGAACGGTGAAGGCGGACGTGCCCGCCGTGGTCGGGGTACCGGAGATGACACCGGTGCCGGAGTTGAGGGTCAGCCCCGCCGGCAGAGTGCCGGTCGAGACCGTCCACGTCTTGGTGCCGGTGCCACCCGAGGCCGCGAGGGTCTGCGTGTACGGCGTGCCGACGGTGGCGGCGGGCAGCGACGCGGTGCTGATCGACAGTCCGCCGCGCTTGAATCCGGCGTCCTCGAGGACACGGTTCCAGCCTTCGCCACCGAAGTAGTGGCGCACGGACACGCCGTGTTCGGTGTCGACCATCGCGTTGACGGTGGTCGGCCAGGTCAGCGAGCCCTCACCGTCGGAGAGGGTCTGCTCGCTGATCTCGGCGACCTCACCCGCGTAGAACAGGCGCCCCAGATAGATGCGGTCCACGCCGGAGTTGAACTGGGCGATGCAGAGGTACCGCTGCTGACGGATCTCTGCGATGGCCGACTGATCGAACGCGATCTCACCGGTCTCCGGATTGGCGACCATGTTCGACAGGTCCATGCCGAGGTTGTTCTCGATGTTGTACCGGTTCGCCTCGAGTCCGGTGAACTGCAGGCCCGCGATGTCCGAGGTGAAGTCCGATCGGATCGGGTTGTTGTAACCGACCGCCATGATGTCGGACTTTTCGAGCTCGCGGGTCAGCGTGACCGCATCGTCCTTGAGCAGGAGTCCGAAGTCCCATGCACCATCGGGCAATTCGGAGAGCTGAGAGTTCGACCCCTCGGTGATGTACTCGATGGGGTCGACGTCCATGCCCATCCCGAAGATGTGCATGCGGTTCGGCTTGAGAATGAGCTCACGCTGGTGCCGCGCGACCTCGAGTTCGCCAACAGATGTGGCCATGATGCCTCCTGGGGCATGAGAAAGGCCCACGACGGTGATGTCGTGGGCCAGGAGTGAATGGTGAGCGTGTGAGGTGTCAGCGCCGCCAGGGCTTCTGCAAGCTCAGCGCGTAGAACGCAACCTCACGGCGAGCGTCGGGGTTCTCGTATGGCTCGGCTTCCGGTGGAGTGTCGACCCGACACGAGTCGATGCAGATCGGTCTCGGCTCGTCCTCGACCTCGATCGCTTCCCCGGCGATGTTCTCCATCCGGTTCGCGACCTTCCGTGCGAGCAGTGACGCCCCGCGCGGATCGGGGTGATGGCAGGTGATCTGCACCCGCGGATAGTCGCTGATCCCGTCGCTTGCGCCACCGACCCGGTTGATCTGGATACCGATGCCGTCCTCGTGGGGCGGCTCGGTATCTGTCTCGGCGATCGGAGCGAGGTACGCCATCAGTACCTCGTGGATGTCCGGGAACAGTGTCTCGTCGAGTTCGACTGCCATCATTTCCTCCGCATGGCGCGCATCGCAGCCTGCGTTGCGCGCACTGGTTTCGAGCGCTTCGTGCCGAACAGGACGTGCTGGTTGGCGACACGTGACGAAACGATGCGGTATCCGGGACGCCCATCCCATCCTCGCGCTCGTTCGATCCGCACCCGAGTTGCGAGCTGGCCGGTTTTCGCGTGTCGGCGAGCTTCTGCGCGGAACGCCGCGAGACCGTTCTGCGCCATGCGGCGGGTCGCGCTCTGCACGCCAGCCGACGCCATGATCGCTTTCGCGTCCTTCGACGAGAATCGGTAGGTGCCGGGTTTCGGATCAGGCACTGTCCCTCCACCTTTCGAGATAGCCGGTGACGTACTCGGCGACACCGTCGTCGTCGTACCAGGTCTGCAGGTCGCCATCGACGTGCAGCCGTGGCCCGATGCCGTCGACCGCGAGGACGTTCTCGGTGGACTCAGGAAAGCCCGGGGGCGCGTACAGCACCCACCGGTCGTACCGCTCGAGCGGTAGGCCCTCGATGGACCCGACAGGTTGGACTGAGCAGCCGGGATACTCGGGCCCGGCTTGCTCGATCATCACCCCTCGCTTGGCGGGTACGCGTTCGATCACCCGCACGGTCTGGTTACCGAGATCGTCCATGTCAGTCTCCGAACGTCCAGGACGGTGTCGCCGACTGCGAGATGCTGAGCAACTGGTAGTGGTACGGCGTGAACACCAACGACCGGCCCGGGTTGACGAGGGTCCCCGACCGGGTCACCCCTCCCACCGTCTTCGTGTAGGAGACGTGACCGGCGTGCTTGGCAGCCGTCAGCGCGGCCCGCACCACCTCGATGACGACGAACCGGGCGTCCGGGTCGTCGTCATCGATGGTGGGCTTGTGCTTGCGGATCCACTTCGAGGCAGAGGCGATGAGCTGTTCGGCCCAGATCGTCTCCGTTGCCGACAGCTGCCGCCAGCCCCTCATCAGACCAGTGACGTCGACGAAGTCAGCCACAGTGCTGCCTCAGCTCACTTCTCTTCGGCAGCGTCGACGAGGGCGATGATCTCGTCCTTGTTCTTACCCTCGAGATCCTCGGCGTCGATGCCGATCGCTTCCGCGTACGCCACCCACTTCTCGTCGGTCGCAGTCGCCCGAGGACGGCGCGGCCTCTCAGCCGACGCACCACCGGTCGTAGCCGCCGGGGGTTCGGCACCCTGCGGCGGGACCTGGTCGACCACCGCGGCGGCAATTCGTTCTGCTGCGGCTTCCTCGGCGGCGACCTCGTCGGCGGGCCGGATCGCGCCGGCACGCAGAAGCCGCTGCGCTTCCAGCTCGTCGAGATCGGTGATCAGCGCACCGCGACGGTGCCTGATCTCCTTCGTCGGCCGGCCCTGATCGTTGCGCTCGAGTACCTGGTTGAACCGCAGTGCGGTCAGGATGTAGTCGGTCACGGCGTCACCAGTCCTGTCAGCCACAGACCGGCCTGCGGCTGGTCGAGGGCGAGTCCACGTTCCTGCGTGGCATCCGAGCGCCAGGTCTCACGCGGGCCACCGTTGGGGCCGTTGCCCTCGGGGTAGAGCTCGGTGAACGTCAGCGGACGAGCGTCGCCGTAGAACCCGATCGTGCCGCGCTCGAGGATCAGGGCCCGGTCGGCCGGCCACGCCTTCGACACGATGACACGAAGGTTGTGGATGGTCTCCGGCAGCGCACCGATATAGGCGATGTTCTGGTCGGCGATGTTGCCGCGATAGACCTTCAGCAGATCGTCGTTGTCCATCAGGATCGGCAGCAACGCGGGGTTGAGAACGATCGTGTCGGCAGCGAACTCGTATCCCTCGTCCTCGCTGCCGCCCTGCTCGGCGGTCGGGGCCGCCTGGGAGATCTCGAAGATCGCGTCGGCGATGTCGCGGCGCGGCCGCGAGTTCGCCACATCCCACGCGGTAGAGACGGGGAACGAAGGGACGGAGTTGAAGATCGCCTTCGCGGCACGGTCGTTGGCCCGGATGAAGGTGTTCTTCAGCGCGGTGATCTGCTTGTTCACGTCGTCGATCTGATTCTTCCGAATCATGTCGAGGGTGACGCGAATGCCCTTGCCTCGCTTGGTCGAGAAGACGACCTTCGGGATTCCGCGGGCCGCGTTCGAGACGGTGATCTCGCCGAACTCGGCCAGCTCCTCGATATCGTCGGCGAGGAAGGCCGGATCGCCTTCGCGGTAGGCGAACACGCCCGAGGTGTTGGCGCCAGCGTTGCGCAGCAGCGCCTCGGCGATGAACTGATTCTCAAGCAGCTTCTTGAGCTTGGTCGGGATCAGCGTCGGGTTCGCGAGAAAGTCGGCCACGGCCAGTGCCGCGCCGTCCGACCCGCTCACAATGGTCCTGGGTGCCATGGTGATTGTCTCCTGGGGAAGTGAGGGATCAGGCGATCCGGATGAGGCCGACCGCGTTGGCGGCCACGCCCTGGGGCTGGGTGCAGATGCCGACGATCTCGGCGGCAGTGGCATCGACCGGGGCCGGACCGACCTTGCCGGAACCAGTCGAGACCAGCTTGTCGCCGAACGTGGCCGCGGCCGAGTAGGTCACCTTCGTTTCGGTGCCTGCGTAGGCGACGGAGACGACGGTGGGGATTGGCATCGCGTTGATGATCGGGCGTCCGATCGCGTCGACGGTGGTTCCGCCCTGCGCCGTCTCCGGGCTCTGCCCGTCGGTGAGTGCGACGCCGAGCACCTTCACGCTGTCGGCCGTGGCGACGCCGACGCGGCCGCCGGTGCGGGCCTCGACGAGCTGGCCACCGAGGATGACCTCGGCCGGGATGAAACTCTTGGGGCCACCCTGGGTGACCTGTGTGACTGCAGCCATGTCAGTTCTCCTCGATCCAGTTCTTGAACTTGTCGACGGCCGCGAAGTCCGCACCGCCGGTGGGCTCCGGGTCGACGCCGTGGCCGGCCTCCTCGAGCGGCACGAGACCGGCGGCGAGGCTGTTGATGGCCTCGGTGGCGCCCTCGCGGTCGCGCTGCAAGGAGTTGAGCCAGTGCTCGCGTCGGCCGGGCCCGAACTTTCCGGCACGGATCGCTCCGTCGACGAGTGCCTCGTCGGCTTCGCGGAGCTGCTGGGCGCGAGCTGCACGGCCTTCGTTGGCCGCGGCGATGTAGTCCTCGTGCTGGGCACGGTCGACGGCGACGAGGCCGTGGCGCTCCATGTAGGTAGCGACCTGCTCGGCGGTCGGGGCACTGGTGCCGGCGGATGCCTGGGTTCCGGTTTCCTGTGCCTGCTCGGCGAGCGCCTCGTCGAGGGCGGCCAGAATGGTCTCGTCGGTGGCGTCGGCGTTGATGCCGAGGCGCTGGGCGAGAGTTTCGTTGAGGGTGGGCACGATGCCCTCCTTCCTGTTGGTGTCCTCTACCGCCTCGGCAGAGGGGATCCGGGGGGCCGGGGCATGTTCCCGGCCGGCGAAACGGAACTGCGAGAGGTTGAACGCTGCGGACAGTTCACCGCTGGCGGGTGCGCTGGCACCGACCTTGTCGGCCAGGCCGGCGGCGACTGCTTCGTCCGCGGTGAACCAGGTTTCGGCGGCGACCAGTGCGCGCCACTCGTCGAACTCCCCACCGGCCCGGCGGGCATAGACCGCGGTGATCGAGTCGGTCATCTTGTCGAGACGGTCGGCCTCGGCGCGCAGGTAGTCGGCGGTGCCGGAGGTGTAGAGCCACGCTTCGTGGATCATCATCTGCGAGCCTTCGCCCATGATGATCTCGTCTCCGGCCATTGCGATGACCGACGCGGCCGACGCGGCCAGGCCGTCGATTCGGACGGTGACCTTCGCCGAGTGCGCGCGCAGCGCGTTCATGATCGCGATGCCGTCGAACGCGTCGCCGCCGGGCGAGTTGATCCGGACGACGATCTCGTCGGAGTCGAGCTCCTTGATCTGGGTGGCGATTGTCTGCGCGTCGGTGTCGAGCCAGTAGCTGCCGATCACGTCGTAGATCAGGATCTCGGTGGCGGCGCCGGCCTTCGCGTTGATCCGGCACCACTCGCGTGATCGTCCGGGTGCTCCGGCACCGTTGCGGATGGTCATGGTCGTCTCCTTCACGTGGTCGTCCCCTCGGTTTCGGTCGGGCCGGAAGGGGGCGTCCACGGCTCGGATGGGGGCGGGGTGTCCTTGGCCGGCAGTCCGTACTGCTGCCGCGTGTACTCCTCGAGCGACCGGTCGAGGCGGATCAGTCCGGCGTCGATGAGCATCTTCAGTGCGGATGCGGTCAGGTCCTGGCGCGAGCCGATCTCGTCGAACACGATCTTCGGTGCGGGCTCGTCCTCGCCCCAGTTCAGATCGACGAGGTCCTCGACGACGTGAGCGGTACCGACGTCTGCGATGGTCTCGCCGAGCGTCTGCACCGACTGCGTGAACGTGCCCTCCTGCACGCTGGCCATTGCGAACGAACC
Source organism: Rhodococcus sp. 2G (assembly GCF_001886355.1). Lineage (NCBI taxonomy): Bacteria > Bacillati > Actinomycetota > Actinomycetes > Mycobacteriales > Nocardiaceae > Rhodococcus > Rhodococcus sp. 2G. The sequence goes on from NZ_CP018063.1 coordinate 4,101,343, forward strand.
ACCGGTGTCGAGGTTCAGGAAGTGCGCCAGGCCCGCGATAGCGATCTGTTTGTCCTGGTAGTCGATCGCTTTCTGAATGTCGAGCAGCACACCTTGCACGCTGAGCAGCTCGAGCTTCTGGCCATTGGCGAGACCGACGCCGGAGGTCATGCCGCCCTTGAAGTTCGACGCCAGGTCGCGCATGTGATCGACCTCGACCTGGTCGGTGGCGCTGGCTGCGGTACCGACCGGCACGCCGATGCCGTTGCGGCGGGCCGCGGCGGCCTGGGTACGCATGAACTCGTCCTTGAGGATCCAGTGCTTGTAGGCCGGCCGCAGGATCGAGTTGCCCTGCCACTGACCGGGGTCCGGTTCGTGCACGTAGGCGACCAGTCTCGAGACGGGGATGGTGAATCCGTCCGGGATGGCCGAGGCTGCGGTGAGCTTTCCGACGGGCGGCTGTTGCGTGATCGACTCGAGACCACCGTCGAGCGCGACGTTGATCTTCGCGATCGTGCGCTGCGGACGGGGCGCGAGCTTGCGCAGACTGATCCTTCCGTCCTGGTCGAACTGATAGACCTGCTCGAAGAAGCTGTGCCCGTACTGCAGCATCAGGAGCGCCTGCTGCAGGTGACTACGCCACGAGAAGCGTCCGCGCGTGCGCGTCGTCGGCTGGTAGTCCGAGCCTTTGATCCCGAGCCGAAGGTTGCGGGCGACGAACTCGACGACCTCGTCACGGGCGCCGTTCGGGTCGAGATGCCATCCGGTGCGGCGGATCGGCAGACCGATCGCTCGCAGCAGGGAGGAGGCTCGGCCGTCCTCGCGGCCCATCCGGCTGAAGACGTTCACCGACTCGGGCCACTGCAGCTCGGGGACTTTCTCGGTGTGGTCCCACTGCTGCCACTCGGTTCCACCACCGTGTACGTATCCCAATTCTGTTGAGGGACGTGCGGTTTCAGCCATGGTCACCTCCTCGTCTAGAACGCGGCGGTCAACGGGTCGAACGAGTCGACCGGTCCACCGGCATGGTTGGTGCGCTCGAATGTCGGTGCGGCCGATGCGCCGGCCACGCGGGATTCGAAGGTGATCAGCGCCCATCGAGCGATGATCACGGCCAGCATCGGTGCGACTTCGGGGTCTCCCCCGGCGTCAACGACCCAGTCCCCGCGGGGCAGCGACCGTTTGGCTGCGTGTTCGAGCGCGTAGCCGAGTTCACGCTGACCGGTGTGGCTGATCAGTCCGTCCTCGGCGTCGTCGACGAATCCCTGACTCATCAGCGCCGCTTGGTTCGTTGTGGACTTGATCAGTTCGATGCCGGCGGTCTTCATCATCGGTTCGAGCACCGCGGCCGGTGAACGACTGTCAGTGGCGATCGCGCACGGTTCGAGCACGTCGTCGATCCGCCCGATCAGGTCGACGATCTCGGGGTTGGTTGCCGTACGCATGTAGCCGACCTCGACGTGGATCCGGTCGTCGACGGTGCGTTGCGCACCGGCGATCACCCACCGGGAGCCGACGCGGGCGATGCCCGCGCCGATCGTGCCGGTCAGTTCCGGGAAGTCCACGAGTCCGTGCCACTGCAGCTCGGTGACGAGCTGCCATGTGGGCGGGCCCTGGTCGTCGTCATCCGGCCAGATGCCCATCGCCTCACGGCGCCAGGCTTCGTCATCCGGGATGTTCTCCCGCATACGCAGCATCGACTCCAGCGGAGTGCGGTGCGGATACGACGGGTTGAACGTGCCGAACTTCGACTGGTCGTCCGGGTCGGTGTCCGGGTCCGCGGAGATCTCCACGTACACCTGACCGTCTGTCAGCCCGGCGAGCGCCTTCTTCCGTTTCTTCGTGAACGATTCGCCGTCGTCGGTCGGGCGCGGTGGTGTGCCGATGAAGAACAGCAGACCACCGTGCGGATTCTTCGCCGCGTTGGTGGCCGGCACCATGTCCTCGAGCGCCTTCACGCCGAGGATCTGCGCCTCGTCGAACACCTCGACGTCGATGGCTTCCATGCCTCGACCGAAGCCCTGCTCGCGAGCGCCGAACATGATGATCGACCCGTTGGTGAAGACGATCTCCTGTTCACCGTTGGCAGTGCGGATCGCGGCGACGTACGGCCAGATCTTCTTCTTGCGCACCATCGACTGCATCGAGCGGAAGGTGTTCGTCGTCGTCCGGTTGTGGTGCGAGGTCCAGATCACGCGCAGGCCTGGGAACTCCAGGCACATGCCGATGATCAGGTTGCCCACCGTGTAGGTCTTGCCGACCTGACGCGGAATCGAGGCGACCACACCGCCGACCGATGCGGCGTACTTCCCCGCCGCGTTGCACCCGAGCGCGATCTGGCCGAAGCCTTCCTGCCACCGATCGAACGAGACACCGACGTCCTGCAGGCGGCGATACACCCGAGGGAAATTCGAGGTGACAATCCCCTCCGGGATCACCAGATGACGTGCAACCTCAGAGAGTCGACGCGTCGAACCTGTCATCGACACTGCCTGTCAGTAGCGGGTGACCGGGAGCGACCGCACGCAACGCTGCCTCCAACTCCCGGATCCGACCGGGGTCGTTCTCAACGTCCTCTGCAGCTCGCGCATCGATCGCCTCGATCTCGTTCGCGGTGTCCTGCAGTCGCTTCGTCAGCGACGCCAGATCTCGCGGTGGGCAGTCGCTGTCCGTCACCGCTTCCGCGATCCGGTCTCGAATCGCCACCATCAGCGCGCGCCGTGATCCGCTTCGCGCCGCCTCGGCCACCGACAGAACGTCGGGATCGAAGGTCTGATCGTCGTCGTTTTCGGGGGTGGGTTCGGCGTCGAGGCCGTCGTCCGGAGGCGTGTCGGTCGTCACTTTTTCACCTCCGATTTGGTCTGTGGAAAAAAATGTCGGAGAGAGATTCCTGACTGAGGAAGAGGCCAGTCAGGAGACCCCCACCCCCTCGATAATTTTCGGGGGTGGGGTATATCCGCAGGTCAGGGCCAGGGAAGCAGCCTAATGCCGAGCGGTTCTTCACTCTCCTCGGCGCCGATTCGGTGGCCGGTGACAGCAGGCCGAAGATGGTCCCGCCGGCCGTCCTGGCGCTCCTTGTTGCAGGTGCCGTGGAGCAGTCGATCGGCCTGGGTTCCGCCGTGCACTCGCGCCTGACTGTGGTCGGCGGCAAGCGATCCGGAGGCCGGATCGTTCGATGTCGGGTCGTGGTCCCAGTTGTTGGTGCGGTTGCGGAACATCGGCAGCGAGCACCACCAGCACGGTGTGCCGTCGACGTGGTTACGCAGCAGTCGTTCCCGGGTCTTCTGGTGATCCCAACCCAATCCGCGGGCGGTCGTCGTCGACATCAGTCGGGGCCTTCGCTCGGACACTCGGTGCACACGCTGCTGGTCTCACCGATCACGGTCACGCCTTCGTTCCCGATCATTGCCAGGTCGAACTCGACCATGCTCGGCAAGTGACAGGTGGTGCACCACAGTCCGGTTCGGATGTTGACCGGCCACAGCTCGATGGTCGCCTCATCGCTCACGAGGTTCACCCCCGCTCGCCTGCTGTGGAAAACACTTCGGCCGACGTGTTCGAGATACACGTCGGCCGTTGGCACCAGTGTTGCTGAAACACTTCACGAGTGCAAGCCAGTGTTCGTTCTCCGCGTGTCAGTTGCGTCGGCCGATGCGGGATCGACGACGAGCTGCCATGAGTTCGAGCACGTCACCGAACCGGTATCCGACACCGCGGATCATCGGGATCTTGGGTAACTCGCCGCGGTGTGCCCACCCTCGAATAGTCGCGGCCGGGATGTGGAGCTCGACCGCGAGGTCGGTCGCATTCATCACGGTGTCATGGTCGATGGTGAGCAACTCGGGCACGACCCACGGCTGTCCCAGTGATCGGGCACGGTCATCGAGCTGCATACACCGAGCGGCGTCGAGTTCGAGCAGTGCCTCGCGGTAGGACTGGGCGATACGGCGGGCGCGGTCGAGTTGGGTGTCGGCCGGCCATGGCCACGGGTCAGCGCTCATCGGTCCGCTTCTTCACCAGATGTCGCCGGGCTTCGAAGTGATACCAACTCAGTCGAACCCACTCGCCGTATTTCCTTACCCAGATCTGGCTGCAGTCCTCGCACTCCATCACGGTGTTGTACGGGTAGGAACTGATGGACGGAAGTTCGCAATGGTGCGGGATGTGGAGGATGTTCACGCCCACTCCTTCTGGTAGTCGGGATGATCGGAGTACGGCGCAGCCAGTAGGCGGAGGATGTCGAGAGCGTTCTTCCGGCTCATCTCACCGTCCTGACCCCCACGGGACACCAGCCACCGGCGACTGAGATCGAGCAGCTTTCGCTTCGCTTCAACCTCATGCAGCACGCGGGCCGGGTCGTGGCGAGCGATGTGCGGGCCTATCTCCTCAGTCACCGAAGGTGTCAATCCCTCGCTGTCACAAGTGACGCAGTCATAGCTGATCGACTCGTGGCCGTTCATGTGCCTGATGACGGTCCGTGTGTCGGGGTAGTACACCTCGCCATTCGATGCGGAGTCACAGTCACCTGCGTAATCCCACCGGGCGTACTTGCCTGTCCCGGCTTTGGTTGCGATCTGCTCGTCTTCGGCGATACGGGCTTCAATGAACTCGATGATCGTCATGCGAACTCCTGGTAGTCGGTGGCGAGGATGGTGGTCATGCGTCGGTAGTCGAACTCGGTCCACGAGCATCCGCACGCGAGGCAGTCGATCAGCTCACTGCCGTGCCAGCGACCGAGCTGAGACTCTTCGCAGCGGGGGCACGGCAACGGCATCCGATCCCGACCACGGGTCACGCCGAGCGTCGACGAGGCGCGGCGGTGCAGGTCGACCAGGCGCAGCGCGAGGCTCACCCCGTCCTGGGTAGTGGACTCCCACTGTTCGCCACCGGGCAGCCAGACCATCGCGTCGTGCTCGGGGACCATGAGCAGGACCTCGATGTTCTTCTCGACCAGGTCGAGGTTGTGTCCGACGGCGCGTTCGTCCGGATCGGTGTCGAGTGCGAGGCGTTCGGCGATGACGGTGGCGCATCGGTGTGCGGTATCAGCGATCTCGCCCATGAGTGCGTCGGTGTGCACGTTCACCGGGACCGCGGGTGTCGGCGAGGTGACGCGCGGTCCGGTGGCCGGGCCGGTGATGCTGGTGTCGCCGAAGGCTCGGTACAGGGCGAGGTAGTCCTGCCACAGCGCGGTGGCCGCGGCGGTGACGGCGCGGATGCAGCCCTCGCACAGGAACCGGGGTCGGATGGTCAGGGCCGGGATCCACTGGCCGGTCTCGGGGTCGCGGGTGCGGCCGCGGCAGAATCCGCCGGCGCGGCAGGCGTGGGTCGGTGTCTGGTCAGTGGTCATGCGGGTGTCCTTCCGGCGGTGCGCACTTCCAGCACGGCTCGGGCAGATGGTGGGTTGGGCAATCGGTCTCGTCGCCGACGGTCGACGGGGGTCCGGTCCATCCGTGCCACGGGGATCCGAACCGACCTGGGGTCGGGACTTCGGGTGCGGGGCCGGCATCCCACTGGGGTGTGGGAATGACGGGAGGTGAGGTGACCTGCTGGCTGGGATAGGCAGTCTCGGTCTGGTGGTGGGATCTGCCTTTTCCGCGTCGACGTCGTTTGCGAGGAGATCTCACGTGAGGTTCTTGCTCGGGTAACCCAGTACAAGAACCCTTACCCTGCCCTAACCCTCCCATGCCCGCGCCCGCGCGCGTCGCCCGCGCGGGGACACCTCGTTTCGGGTGGTCGGGTGTGTGGTCCGGATTTGGTCGGGATTTGGTCGCGTCACTGCTGGTCGTGCGGATGTTCTCAGCGGCGCGTGTGACCGGCGAGGTGGTCTCTGCGGCGCGGTTCACCGGCGAGCTGGTCTCTGCGGCGGCGGGTGCCGGCGAGACGGGCTCAGCGTCGGTGTGGTGCGGCGAGACGGACTCAGCAGCGGTCGGTTGCGGCGAGACGTTGGCACGGGGCGGTGGCAGCAGGACCATGTCCGCCTGGGCGGGGGTGCGGTTGCCTTTGCGGCCGTTGCAGTCCGCGCAGGAGACGACGATGTTGCGTGCGCCGTCTGCGCGGGTGGGGTCGACGTGGTCGAGTTGGGGTCGGCGGCCGGTCTGCGATCGGGTGTCCTTGCGGCGGACGACGGTGCCGCAGTAGCGGCACTTCGCTTCGTTCGGCTTCGCAGGGTCGATGCAGTCGCGTGCCCAGACCGAGTTCAGGATGACGGCGTCTTTCAGCTCCTTCCGTTTGCGGCGGGTGATGTCGACTTTCGCTGCGGGGTCGTAGCCGAGGTCGAACCAGTCGTGAAATAGGTATGTTCCGTCGGCGACGGGGGGACAGCGTGGGCAGTCGTGGCCGGGTGCGTGCCAGAGTCCGACGGCGACGAGCTGCGCGGCGAGGTGGTCGGCGACGCGGGGGTCGAGCATGATCCGGATGGTGTCGGCGCGTTTGACGACGCCGTCGCCTCCTGCGGCCTGGCAGTCGGTGCCGGCCATCGTCCACAGTCCGATCGCGGCGATGCCGTCGAGTCGGTTGTGGAGAACTTGTTCGATCAGTTCCCGGTGTTTTCGGGATGTCGGGAGCTGATCATCGCATTGGAAGAACACTGCACCTCTTCGTGTGTTTCAGATCGAGGACCGTCGGGTCAGGCGGATTCGGGGGTGTGCCAATCGCCGATGCCGAGGAACTCGGTCTCGTAGGTACGCAGGTCCAGGAGGTGGTAGAGGTGCTGAATCACCTCGTAGCGAGCACGCGCGCTGGGGTTGGCCTGGTTGATCCGGTACCGGGCGATCGGGTCGATCCGGAGCGTCCCGTCGTCGTGGCGGTCGTCGGGCGCGGAGTATTCGACCCAGCACAGGTACGGGTCGGTTCGGGTCAGGCCGCGATGCCGGATCCGTGAGAACACCCGGCCGCGGGGGTGTCGTGTCCGGTCGACGGCGGTGCCGAGGTACCAGACCTGCTGCGCGGTGCGACGCCAGCTCTCAGGCCGGGCGCCGACGGCGCTCATCCACCAGAAGTCATCGATCTCCGTGGCGTCATCGATGACGAGCAGGTCGGCACCGTGCGCGCTGTCGATCGAACGGGCGCTGCCGCGGGCACGGAACTTGATGGATCCGCCGAGGACCAGCCTGATTTCTTCCTCACCTCGAGTCCAGTACATCGTCTCTACCAGGCGGTCCAGGTGAGGGCAGGACTTGATGATCCGGGCTGTCCGGATCATCGCATTGCGCGCTGACTCACGATTCACGGTGGTGTGGACGACGTTCTCGCCGAGGACGTACATGCCGCCGAGCTCGCGGGATTCGGCGAGAGCGGTCATGCCGTTCTGTCGGCCGGCGAGGACACCGACTTCAGATGCAGACCAGGCGGGTCGGGAAGGCCTGGGCACACCGGCAGGCCTGGGCATGATGCGTGCGGCCTTCTCGAGCACGAAGTGCTGCCACGTATCGAGCGGCCGATCAGCGACCTCGCTGACCGAAGCAAAGTCCGCGGCGAGCATCGATTCTTCATCCCAGAGCTTCGGTGCGGTAAAGATCCGTGGGCGGTGGCGTTCGTTCATCGGAGGTGTCCTTCGGGATGGCAGGCGGCGAATCGGGAGGTGAGGCGGTCGGTCAGCGGCGTGGTGTGAGCGGTTCCAGCGGGTGCGGCGGCAGTTCCTTGCCGGACATCGGGCAGGATTCGCCACGGGTGTCGCGGTGGAACCGGACCTTGCGGGCATCGGTGAGAGTGCAGTCGCGCCAGCACACCGGGCACTCAGTGGTCATTGCGGCGAGGAAGCGCGCTCGCGCATCGACGATGGCCATTACTTCTCCCCTGCCAACGCCCAGCTGTCCGGGTCATCGGGGTCGACGCCGGCGAGCTTGAGGCTGACACGGATGTCCTCTCCGAGCTTCTGGAATGCCGCCGCGATGCCCTTGAACTGACGACCGATCCGTTGCCAGGCCAGTTCCCCCCGCACGTCCTTCAAGCCGAGGAAGGCGCGCTGTTCGTCGTAGGTCATCTCCACGAACGGGTCGCCCCACAGGTGTCCGCAGGCGCATCGGTGCGGGCTGGGGTGGAGGGGGCGGTGGTGCGTACACAGGCATTTGTGGCCGGGTGCGGCTTCGAGGGTCGCGGCGCAGTAGGTGTCCATCCAGTACTTGCTCATCGGTCAGCCTTCCCGTCGAGGATCGTCAGGATGCGGTCACCGACGCCGGTCATGGCGGCCAAGATCGCGACGATCACGATCATGCGGTCGGGATCCCCGGGGAGCTCTACCGCGTTGATGTCGTCGGTTCGGATTCGCTCGGCGTAGACGCGAATCTCAGACAGTTGCTGTTCGAGCTGGTCGATGCGGGTCTGCGCGTCGGCGAGGTCGCGGGGCGGGGTCATGCGTCTGCTCCGTTCACGAACTGCACCGGCTCATCGACGCCGTGGAGCTTCTTCCGCAGGAACGGCAGCGCAGATGGCTTCACAAACGTGCGCGTGGTCGGGATCGTCTCTTTCGTCTTTGGGTGCTGACGGGTGCCGAGTTTCACCTCGAAGTGATGTGCGTACCGCTGGTAGGGCAGGTTGTTGCTCTGCAGGATCCCCAGTCGACGTAGGTCGCGGAAGAACACGTTCGGACCCCAGTGCATGGCCTTCGCGGCGGCCTGGAGTGTGTAGAGCCCTTCGGCGTTCATCAGTTCGTCGGCGACCTGCGCGCGAGGCTCGAGTTCGGCGACCTTCCGTTCTGCGGCTTCCGCGCGTTCTGCCTCGTCGGCTGCCGCGCGGAGGGCCTGGGCGTACGTCTGCGGGACCGCGGGCCGTGCCGGGGTGGTCTCGGCGATGCGGGTCTGGATCGCGAAGTACGCCTGCGCCGCGGCGACCTCCGGCTTGTGCGGGTCACCGTTCATCGCGATGAGGTAGGCGGCGAACCGGGTGAGTTCGTAATCCTGGGCAGCGGGTCCGGACGGGGCGACTTTTCCCGATCGGGAAAAGTGGGTCTCCGGGTCGTGCCCCTGGTTCTCTACCGTCTTCCATGCGCGGGTGAGTGGAGTGAGGAAGTTCTTCCACTGGCCGTACGCCATGGCGGTCATGAGGTCGCGAGCGGACCAGAACTCGGTGCCGTCGGCGCGGACCTGGCGGATGGCGTCGAACGGTAACGCGTCGACGGGGGCGAACAGGTCGAGAGTGCTCATGTCGGTTCCGGTCCTTCCTGAGTCTCGGCGGGTGGGGGTTGTCAGTCGTGGTCGAGGTCTTCGAAGTCGTATGGCAGCCGGTACTTGATGTAGCCCCGTAGGTGGTCGACGATGACGCTCGCTGCCGCTCCCACGAGGGGGTCTTCGGCCTTGAATCGGGTGGCCATGCCCTCCAATTCGTCCGCGCGCTCAGTGAGGACCTGCGCGGCGACTGCGCGCTTCTCTTCGGGGGTCATTTGTCTTCTCCGAGGTGGATGAGGGCGGTGCCGGTCATGTCGAAGACGATGGCGGACATGGTCAGCACGCCGGCGGTGCACAGGTTTCCGATCCCGGCGATGGTCGCGAGTGTCTTCATGCCGCGCTCGATTCGAGCTCGGTGAGCCAGGCTTCGGCTGTCGCGTCCAGCTCGGCGATGTCTGCGGCGATCGTGTGCAGGCGCCCGAGCGCGTTGAGCTTGTCCGGTCGGAATCCGGTCCAGTGCATGTCGCCGGCCACGATGACCGGTGCGGCCTGGTAGCCGAGGAGTTTCACCGCGGCGGCGGCCTCCGGGTCCTGGTCGACGTAGCGCAGTTCGTACGGGGTGCCCTGGCGGTCGAGGTGGCGTTTCGTGGCGACGCACTGCTGGCAGCCGGTCGTCTTCGCGAACAGGGTCACGGGAACAGGGTTGGTCACTGGGAGTCTCCAATCGGGGCAATGGTCAGCCAGATCGTGCCGGCGCGGCCCTTCTCGGCTGGGTGGATCACTGGCATCAGCTTCTGCATGTACTTCGGTGTGTCGTCCGGGACGACGTCGGCGTCGACGAGTCCGTCGCAGGCGGCTTTGAGGATGGGCACGAGGTTGTCCTCGTCCTGCCGGCGGTTGATCTTTGGCCGGTAGTGGAGGCACACGGTGACGTGTTCGCATCCCGTGGGGACCTTGGCTTGCATTGCGAGGAGCCATGCCTTCGTGCGGATCTCGCGGATGATGCGTGACTGGGGTGCCCAGTGCATTCGCTTGTTCATGGACAGCGGCGGTTCGGTGTAGTCGAGGTCGAGGATGTACAGACCGAGTTGCTCGCGAAGTTCGGCGCGACCTTCGGGTGTCGTCGGATCGCTCATGCGTCACCGTCCAAGGCTTTGCAGATCCTCCACAGAGGGATCAGCGCTTTTGCTCCATGCGGGGTGCCGTCCGGGTTGACCGTGAGCGCGCGGACACGGTCAAGAGCGGATGCCTGGTCGTCGTAGCGTTCAGCCGCTCGGTAGAGCGCGTGTGCGACGTCAGGGTGGCGGTGGTCGGCGTGCCACTCGGCCCACTTCCGCAGGTTGTCGGTGTTGATAGCGACTTCGACGCGGATCGTGCGCGTTTCGGGGGTCGTCGGATCGCTCACGACTGTGCCTCCGCTCGGTTCGCGGCTGCGAGACACCGAGCAGCCAGGTCCCGCAACTGGAATGAGTTGACGCCGTCGTTGACGCCGAAGTACTCGGGAACCTCGAGCTGAGTGCGGGAGTACGAGTACACGGTCAGGCGAATGTGTTCGTTGGAAAAGTCGGGGTTGCCCCACTTGTCCTTCTCCGGCTCGGGCAGTTCGACGATGCCGAATCGTTTTGAGACCTCGTTGAGCTGGTGTCCCAGGAGGTCACCGCCCACCCATCCGCACTGGCACACCGTCTGTTCCTCGGCGGGTTTCCTGGAGTCCCAAGAGCGCATCGCGTGCTTCTTGAACTCCTGGGCGAATTCGTCTCGGATGCTCATTTGAGGGGTTCTCCGTTCGCGAGTTTCGTTGCGGTCTCGGCGAGCCGGGCGATGAACGTTGCTCGGATCAGCGAGGCATCCGCTTCGTCGGTGACCTTCAGGACGGTTCCCTGGGGGCCGATCGCTCGGACGGCGTGCGCGGCGATCGTCTCTGCGAGCTGTCCGCTGATCCGCACTTCGCGTGCGCGGGCCTTGTCGGGGTTCTTCACTGCGAACCGTCTTCAGGTGCCGTCTCGGCGGCGCTGATTACGGTGTCGTCGGGGCCGAGGGTTACGCCCCCTTCGAATACGGGCGGCATTCCGGTCAGGAGGACTAGTTCGACGGTCCAATGGTCTTTGAGTCCCGCGTCCGGTCGCACGATGATGTCGCGCCCGATACATCCGGGCAGGAGCGTGTCGCCGACGCGGATTCCGTCGGGGCCGATTGTGATGGTCTTGCGGTAGTCGTCGATGGCACTCATGACTTCTCTTCTCTGTCGCGGTTGGCCGCCTCTACGAACAGGTCTGTCTCACAGAGGTTGAGCGTGTTGACGACCGGCTGGTCGCCGTGGTCGTGGGCACGGATGCACTGCCACTTCCCTTCGCGGCGAGCAACGATGCACTCCTCGGGGTCCAGATCGACAATGATCTGACCGCCCGGAATCCATCCGCCGGCGGAATACGATTCGCGATCTGAGGCATCCCATTCGTCGGCGGGATCGGCACCGGGATCCCCTCCCCTGTAGTCGCTCATCCCCACACCTGCTCCCGGTCGTCCTGTGTGCCGGCGAACCACACCGCGAAGCGGTACACGCCGAGGCCGGTGCCGGTCGCGAGGGCGACGCACGCGACGACGACGGCGGCGGCCGCGGCGTTCACAGTCCGACTCCGAGCGCAGCGATCAGCTCGAGCGTGGTCATGGCTTCGGCTTCGGCGCGGTCGTATCCCTGGGACTCGGCGTAGGCGACCCAGGCGTGGTGCGCCGCTCCGTGCGTGGCGAGTGGCCGGGTCGATTCGCGCGAGACGTTGTCTGCGGGCAGGCACACGCCGCCGCACGGGGCGGAGCGGATCGACTCGCACTTACGGCAGTCCCAGACTTCGAGGGTGGAGGACATGGTCATGCTGCACCGCCCATGATGTGGTCGTACCAACGCTTCACCCAGCGGGCATCACCGAGCGCGGTGTGCCGTTCGTCCTCGGTTGGTGGTTCAACTCCGCAGGCTCGTGAGAGATCGTCCGAGCGCCACGGCGGGGCGACGAACTCGGCTGCAGACTTCTCCCACTCGCGACTCTCGGCGTCCTGCGCGTCGCAGACCGCCTTCTCTGCGGCTTGGATCTTCTCGAAGTTGCCGTCCTTGTAGGCATCCCGGAGCTGCTGTTCCTTCTCGTACCGCTGGGTCCTCTTCTCGGTGAGGGCGGGTGAGTCTGCGGGGCACAGCGCGGAATTGACAGCGAGCCATCCGGCGGCGAGGGTTTCGACGTCGACGAGCTGGTAGTGCCAGGACGGGCAGAGCTTGTGTCGGCGGAGCATGGCGGCGAGGGTCTCGGTGTCGAAGTTCGGGACCGCGCCGACGATGATCGCGCCGCGGGTTGCCTTCTCGACCTCTATCGCGGCATCAACCTCGAGGAGAATGGCCCGCTGATCGCGCGGCACCAGAGCGCTCTCGATGGTGAGCGACCACGATGCCTTCGGTCCGCCCTTGAATCGTTCGTGGAACCGACCGACCTGCAGGCCTTTCAGTTCGGCATTGGTGTTGTCGACGTCGGCGATCTGGAAGCACTGTTCGGTTTCGGTGCCGTCTACGTCGCGGCGGATCCACGCGATCTCCCACGGCCGACGGTCGGCGTGCAGTCCGTTGGTCTCGGTGTCGAGGAACACGATCGGGCGGTCGGTCATCGGGTCTGCTCCTTGGTGATCTGAGCGGTCTGTTCGGGAAAGTCCTTGAGGATCTGGCGGAGTTCCCAGGCACACGCACGGAAGGTGGTCGCGGCCTCGACGCTCGTGTGGGGCGAGGAGGATTCCTGCTCCCACGAGACGATCGCCGCGGCGAGGATCTTCACGAGGCCCTCCGGAGGGTCCGGGTAGTCGCGCATCGCCCACATCCGGTTGCGGACCGCGGCGAACTCATGGACCGGGACGGGGACTTGCTGCAGCTCGCGCCGGGCAGGCTGCTCGCGAGCAGGGGTGGCTTCGGTGATTGGGTCAAGGCCGTCGAGAAGCGACTCGAGTGCGTCACGGGCGGTGCCGGTGAGGATGTACGTCTCGGTGCTCACTGGTCGCCGTCCTTCGCCGAGAAGCTGATCGACGTCACGCCGGCCTCGACCAGGAGCCCGGCACCCTCCTTGAGCACCGAGGTGATGGTGGTGTCCTTCGTTGCATTGCGTGGGAGCGAGTCGGCCGCCGGCAGCCGGACGTCCCACGCGTCGGCCCACTGCAGGTGACGCGCGCGTTCTTCGTCGGTGAGTTGCACCGGGGTGAGGAGTCCGAGGAACGATTCGCCGATGACGACGGTGAGCGTCCGGGACTCGGAGTGTGCGGTGATCTGGATCGTTTCGTTGTAGGCCTTGGCGGCTGCGGTGAACGCGGACACGATCTTCGGACTCATGTTCACGGTGGTGAGCGCAGTTTCGGGCATGCAGCGGATGCGGGAGATGGTGTGGGCGACGTCCGCGAACCCGGTGTAGGTGTCCATGCGGGGCAGCTCAAGGGCTTGGCCGTCGATGCCGGGCAGGCCGGAGACGTCGGCGATCTTCACGTAGTTGTCGCCGACCTCGATCTGCAGGATCGCTTCGGGCTCGTCGCCCTTGTCGGCCGGCGCCTTGAAGACGGAAAGGATCTTGCGGATCTGCTCGGACGCGAGATCGACGAGAATGCCGTCCTCGGGGATCGGGATGATGTCGTTCTCGGTTTCCCAGATGGAGACGATGGCAAGTCCGGATGTCCAGCCGTCGGTGGCGGTGAGCGTGATGTTGTGCGGGTCGATGGTGAAGCGCACCCGGTCAAGGATCTCGATCTTCGGGTTGGCGTGCGGGACGACTGCGGTGCATGCGCGTCGCAGGTCGTGGGTGGAGACGCAGATGGTGGTCACTGCTGTCCTTCCGGTGCGGGGTGTGGCGTTTCGAGGGGACTGGGGATCTCAGGCAGTCCAGGCCCGGCACTGCACGTGCTTGACGACGCCGGCGGGCAGCTGCTCGTCGCAGACCGAGCAGAGCCGGACGACGGGTGGCACGTTCGCCGCGGCTGACAAGATCGCGGATGCAACCGGAACGCTGTCTGTGACGCGGTATTTCGCGTGGGGATCGTCGGTCACGGTCAGCCCCGGCGGATCTCACGAAGACATCCGACGCAGACCAGATACGGCACGGTCGCATCGGATTTCCGGGTTGGGATCTGAGGGTCGATGCCGGCGGTGACGAGCCCTCCAGCGCACTTACTGCACATTCCGCCTTGCACGTCCGTAGGCGGTGTCCGTGGTCGAGGTTTCGGTTCCGGCTTCACTAATCCCGCTCTGCGCAGCACTCGTCGGACCGCGTCGGCATGCTGCTTGAAACCCTTCTGAACAGCTTTGTCTCGGTCCTCGAACGCCTTCACGATCCCTTCGTGGAAGCGTTGGTGTTGTTCTTCGTCGACGACGACCCCGGCGCACAGGTGGCACAGGGCGAATGCGCTGAACATTGGCGAGGTATTGGTCACTGGATTCTCGCTCCGTTGTTCGCTGCATCGACGAGCTCGCGGCGGTAGACGCGGAGGACACGAGCGCGGACGAAGGCGACGTTCAGCAGCGCCCAGCCGGTGAGCAGGACAAGCCAGCCCCAGTCGAGTGCAGCGAAGGTCAGGACGGCGACGACAAGGAGGACCTCGGCGATCGTGAAGAGGTTGAGCGTCTTCTTGGGCAGCGGCCCGTCGAGGTTGTCGGTCATCGGTTCGCATCCGTTCCGAGGGCCTCGTGCAGCTCGGCGATCATGTTGTCCTCGCCGCCGGTGCCGAACTGGCTCCACGTACGCAGCAGGGATTGAATCCGGTCGACAACGACACCCGGGGGCGGGTAGCCATCGGCCGGGTATCCGCCGACGTCCTGACGCTTCTTCTCGAGACCGTGGCTCATCGGTCGCTCCCCTGCTCCGGGTCTTCGAGGATCGTGGCGACGAGTGCGGTCGCCAGCTCGATGCGGGTTGCGCGGCTCAGCGGGCCGGTGGTGGCGATACGGACGCCGGTGGCCTCGTCGAAGGCGATCACGGCGCTCTCGTCGCTCGAGAACCACGGCAGGGTGATCGGCGGACAGTGCAGGATGGCGTACTGCGGTCCGAGTTCGTTTGCTACAGCGCGGAGATCGATGTCGGTGAGGTCGTTCGTCGTCATGATGATCGGCTTCCGAGGTAGGCGGCTGCGTTGTTCCAGGCTTCGGTCTTTCCTCGCGACGCGGACTTGCCGAGGGTCGCGAGGACGGGCCGGCGCAGGTGGTCGGGCAACCGTCTCCAGCACTCGGAGCAGGCGAAGGTGTTCGCGTGCAGGAGTCTGTGCGGGTGTCCTGGGCACCTGCGCCGGCGGGCGCTCACTTCTTGGTCTCCGGCAGGCTGCGGATCTGCACGGGCATGTCGAGGGATTCGACGGTGCAGGGGGTGTTGCCGCGCCACAGTCGTCCGGGCCGGTCGCCGATGGTGAAGACGCGACCGGAGTCGAGTTCGACGAATCGGGTGCCCTTGGCGAGGTGCCAGAGGATCCGGCTGTCGAAGATGACCGGTTCGGTCGCGTCGTCGGTGATCATGCGATGCGTCCTGTCGCGCCGATGATGTACAGGAATCCGATCCCGCAGATGACTGCGCTGAGGGCAAGGATCCACAGCCACATTTCAATGCCAGTGGGGCCGTCGACGATGACGTCCTCGACGAGCTCGGTGTCGTTGACGTCGACGACCTGGGCGTCGAGAACGTCGGACTTGGCGGGGGTGGTGAAGAAGTAGGCGGTGTCGACGGGCGTAGTGAAGAAGTGGGCGGTCAGCTCGTCGAAGATCGGGGTGTCGACCGGCTCGAGCACGGCGACGTTGGGGCGGGTAATGTTGGTGCTCGACATCGGGCTTCCTTGTCTGTTCGGTGTCGGTAGCCGTCAGCTGCGGTATCAGCTGGCGGCTTCTTTCTTGTTTGCTTCGTTCCGGACGGACTAAGCGGCAGTGTCGGTTGACGCTGTTGAGATCGACTCAGCAATAAGGCGCAACACCTGGACCGTCCGCGTTGGGAGCGGCTTGCCCCACTGGGACCTGCCTTGCGCTCTACCTGCTGAACGAATGCGTTCGAGTTCCTCGTCTGTCATGCCGCGTCCGAATTAACACGGCGAACAAAATCGAATGTCTCTCGGCCGGTGATGGTGGCAATGGCGAGGATCGTCACGTAGGACGGCTCGGATCCGTTGCGGAGTGCGTCAACGTCGGCGACATTGCAGCGTATGGCTGCGGCGAGCTGCTCGTCAGTGCCGAAGTTGTGGTCTCGCTTGAGTCGATCGATCAGACCGGGCTCAAGCTCTGCACGCATCTTCACTCTGGCCTCCAGGACGTTTGTCATCGAACGATGACAGTATGCCTCGAGTTGAGGATTGGTGTCAACAATTGAGGAATTTTTTCCACGCCTAGGGATTGACGATCGGGGTCACGTGATGACAGGATTCATCACATGGAACATAGGCAATGGCTCGAGAAGCTGCTCAACGGCGATTCCATCCGAACGGCCGCACGCAAGATCGGCATTGATCAGAGCACCATCACCAAGCAGCTCTCGCGAGGAGGCATCCGCCCCGAGAACGTCATCGCGCTCGCCCGGGCCTATGGCCATAAGGCTGCAGACGAACTCGTGGCCACTGGATACCTCAAACGGGCAGATGTAGAAGGCCTAGGCGTGGAGGAGGCATTGCGCCGTGCCACGAACGGTCAGCTCCTCACGGAGATCGACCGGCGCATGAACGCCGGCACTGGGTCGGTGTTCACCGAGACTCCAAGCAACGTTTCATCGAATCGTGACGATCTCCACCTTCGGGCCGTCTCTTATGAACATGATTACGAGGACGGAGAGGAAGACGATCACGGGTACATCCCGTAGAAAGGACACGATCTCGTTGGTGAGCAGGTTGATTTCAGTGGCAGCGACCCTCGGCGTGACAGTCGTCGAGGGTCGCCCCCTCCGGGGCCGCGCGGGGCACTATGACGATGAAACGCGAACTATCGTCCTGAGACCCGGGCTGACTCGCCGGCGCAAACGCGGCGTCCTCGCTCACGAGCTCGGCCATGCCTTCTATCGCCACATCCGCAGTTGCGATCCTTATCTGAAAGCACGGCAGGAACGACAAGCCGACGAGTACGCTGCGCGGTTGCTGATCACGGCGGACGAGTACGCTCGCGCCGAACAGATTCACGGCCCAAACGTCAGAATGCTCGCCTACGAACTTGATGTCACAGAGCCGATCATTCTTGCGTGGCGAAATATGTACCGTGCAGGCCGGTACACAGGGCGACGTCTCATTTCTGCCAGGTCAACCGAACATCTTCGGGGTTGAACACCCGACGAGTTCCCCTGACAGGCAGGATCTCGACCTTGACGAGTGTGCGCACTACTTCGCGACGGTGTTCGATGCTGGCTTCGTACCATCGTGCCTCAGCTTGAGGGCCGGCCATCTCGCCCACAATGGGTGACGATGCAGCTCTCCGAGCGCGGACTTCAAGTTCTTCGATTTGCGGGACGAGGGTTTTCTCCGCCTGCCCGACGACAGCGGAGGAAACCAGACCCTCGATCCCATCTTTGATGAACGAGTCAAGTCGGGCCTGGAGCACTCGAGCCTGGGCGTACAAGTCAGCAGCTTCGGTGCCTGTTGCGCCGATCGTACCAATCAGCGATGGCTCCTCGAGTCGACCTATGACAGCCGCTGTGACGTACTCATCGAGAGGCTTCATTTTCCTGGTGACGCAACCGTTTTCATTGCAGTGATAGGCTTCGTGGCCCTTCCTGTTGATCCGTCGCATGGTGCTGCCGGACTGTTCTCCGCAGACACCGCAGAGCGCAATCCCTGTCAGAAGGTGCCGCGGCGCCACCCCGCGGTGGGTCACCCGCGTCGGATCGGTGAGAATCGCGGTCAGTTTCTCTTGGTCCTCCGGCGTAATGAGTGGCTCCCATTTGCCCTTTCCGACCGGGGCACCCTGGTGCACGCGAATGCCAGCGTATGTCGGACGGAGAACCATTCTCTTGATCATCTGAGGCCGCCATGTCTGGGCGCCGGGCGGAGGAGGAGTGCCGCGTTCCCGGAAGTCGCGAGTGATCGCATGCAGTGTCTCGCCCGCAAGGATTCGGCGTGCCGCCTCCTGCACAATCAGCGACCCGGCTCCATCTGGAATTCGCTCAACGATCCGACCGGTCTCTGGGTCGCGCACAGCTCGGTATCCGTACGGGATCTTCCCGTGGGGTCGTCCGGCGAGCGCGGAGGCCCGAGCCGCGCGGAGAACATGCTCGCGGATGTTCTCAGCTTCACGTTCGGACAGGAGCGCGTCCAGTCCGGTGGTGAATCGGTCGTCACCGCGGTTCAGGTCGTAGGTGCGGCCGCTGTACGACCATAGGACACCACGGTCGGCGCAGAGGTTCCGTAACTGTACGTACGCTTCGAGGTCGCGCTGTGCACGGCTCGCAACCCACGTGACCAGAACATCGCCGGCACCGAGCGTATCGTGCAGTCGGCGCCACGCAGGGCGGTCCTTCCCGGAGAAACGCGATGCACCGATGTCGTTGTCTGTAAGGACTTCTGAGATCTCCCAGCCCTCACGTTCGCACACTGCACGGCACTCGGCTTCCTGCTCGGAGACGGAGCGGCCTCGCCCTGTTGGGTCGCTGCTGACTCGGCAGTAGATGATGGCGCGCACAAGCCAAACAATACATCCCTGTATTGACACTTAAGATTGTTCACGGTTCAATACCGGGGATAAAGAAAAAGAAGCCCGCCGCGATGGCAGTCGCGAACGGGCTGGATGTCCGACTGAAAGGGAGTCGAACATGTCCCAGCATACCCGTGCTCACACCCCGGGCGGAATACGTCGCGGACCGAGACTTGCTGACAATTACACCGTCATGTCCAACCGTGTACTCAACGATGAAAACCTGTCGTTTCGTGCACGCGGGATCCTCGTTTGGCTGCTGTCCAAGCCAGCTGACTGGTCCATTCGATCCGAAGCGATCGCCGCACAGTCCCCAAGCGAAGGCCGCACAGCTGTACGTACGGCGATGCGTGAACTCGAAGAGCAGGGCTACCTTGTTCGCGAGAAGATCCAAAACGAACTGGGCCAGTGGGCAACCATCCAAACTGTCTATGAAGAGCCTGCCACCAGCGGAAACCCGCATCCTGAGCCGAAGACCAGGAAATCGAATCCCGGTCAGCCGCGAGACGGACGAACGGGTGCTTTTACAAAGTCCGGATCACTAAGTACTGAAACCAACAACAACACCAGCCAGGCAGACACGTCACGTGCCACTCTCGCGGGAGTAACCGTGTCGTTGTCGGAAGATGCCCGCAAGGAATTGGAGAGGCTCGATACCAACTACGCCTTGCTCATCAAGGCATGCGCTGATGCCGGACTGCCTGGATCGTTCGAACACGTCAAGCCCGAGCAGAAGGCCCAGATCCTCGAACTCATCGACCGGCACGGCATCCAGGCGCTGGCTGACCGCGCAAAGTCCATGCATCGCGACGACAACCCGACCTTGTACGCGCAGGGCTGGATACGCCTCTGGAAGGCAATGTCCTCCGGAAGCGGCACCGCACAGAGCACTGCGATTCCGTACTGCGGTGGATGTGTGAACGGCTGGATCGAGAATGAGGATCGCGATCCGATCGCTCGCTGCGAATGCCGAGGAGTCGCGTGATGCGAACCAACGACCGCGCGCTCATCGAGCTCGTCTCCGAAGCCCAGATCCTCATCGACACCGCCCACAACCGCCTGCTCGAGGACGGCGTCGACACCTTCGCCGACGCATACCGCGACGCGTTCACCACGCTGTGCGCCGGCATCTACGACATCACCGGGAGAACCGCATGATCGCCCCCAACACCCTCCACATGTTCGCTGCGCGAGTCATTGCCGAAACCGACTCCGACGACACCGTCACCGTTGTGCGTGCCGTCATCGACGCGATTCTCGACCGCTACGTCGTCGTAGATCTTCCCGAAGCGACCGACGAGGACGACGACGGACAGCGATACCTCGGGCTGAACGATTTCATTCGCGTCGACATGACCGGCCAGCACGGCCCCGAGGTCTACATCGGGGAGGTCGAAACAGCTTCCTGGGAACTTATCAGCGACGCCGCACACCGCCTTGCTGCTGCACGCCTTCTTGAGAACGCGAACGGAGACACCCAGTGACTGAGATCCGCAAGCACCTTCCGACGCGCGCCACCATCGCGGTCACACTCGCCGCTGTCGCGGCCGTCGCCGTCGCGGTCACCAGCTTCTGGCGTTCCTTCACCTCGATCGCCGAACTCGCCGTCGACTACAAGGTGCCGGCCGATCAGGCGTGGATGATCCCCGTCGCAGTCGACGGCCTGGTCGTTGTCGCGACCGTCGCAGCCGCCGTCGCACGACACCGCGTCGCACGGGCGTACTCGTGGGCGCTGCTCGTCGCGGGCACCATCGTCTCTGTCGCAGGCAACGGCATCCACGCCTGGCAGCTCACCGAATCCCCGATCGGTGTCGGCATCGCCGTCATCCCACCGCTCGTCACGCTCGCCGCCGTGCACCTGACAATCCTGCTCGCGCGACAGGACAGCGACACCGCGACAGCACCGGTCTGCGACACCGGGCCCGAACCGATCCGCGCGACAGTCACCAACGAAAGCGAGCAGGACGCGACACCGCGGCCAGTAACCCGGCTCCGTGTCGCGTCCGCGACAACGCCGCGACCTGCTGCGACACCACCGGTCGCGACACGACCAGCAGCACCACAACGCGAGACCACAATCGTCGCACCGCGAACGACACCCACCGTCGCACCGATGTCCGATACAGACGACGCGGTCAAGCGTCGCGCGCTGCAGCTCGTCGCAGAGGGCCGAACGCGGCGCGACGTCGCAGCAGAGCTCGGTGTCTCAAAAGACAAGGTGCAACGGTGGGTCACCGCGAGCCGCGAGACACTCCAACGCGAGACAGTCGCAGTCTGACCGCACCCGTCGGGGCCCCGCTGGTGTGCGGGCCCCGACGCCGTAACACTGAACGCCCCGAAGAGGATGATCCGGGCATGAAGCGGACATGCGCCGACGTGGCAGCTAATCAGGAAGCACCGAGATGAATCTACCGAAATTGAAGGTGGGGGCCGCCTGGCTCCTGATCGTATTGGCAGCTCTGGGCATACTCGGCGGCGTGACGATGGGTGTGAGGGACGGCATGGCGTACGACCCTGTCGTCGGTACCCTCGTGTGGATACTCGTGGGTTGCGGGGCGGTGTGGTACCTGCTTGTAGCGAAGCGGCGATCGGCCGTGGCGGCGAAAACGCCAATCCCCACGCGAGAGGACGAGCAGAACGCGCGCTACCTCAAGGATTGACTTTTACCCCATCGCGAGACAGTCGCAGTCTGACCCGAACCCGTCGCGGTCCCGCACACAATCGGGACCGCGACGCGACAATGTCCGTCACTTTCACGTCCTCGGCACTACTGTCATCCGGGACTCGAAACCAACCTGGAAGGCACGCCCTGTGAAACTCCGCGCTGCATCCGCCCTCGGATCCGTCGCTCTCCTACTCGCCGCGTGCGGCAGCTCCGACACCGCCGATGAGCCCGAGACGAGCACTACGGCTTCCGGCTCCGTTGAGGTCGGCAGCGAGACACCCGACCTCAACGTCCGCGGCGCAGTTGAGGTCGCACTCGGTGAGACGGCCACCGTGGTGCAGAACGGCGTCACGGTACTCGAGGTGTCCGACACGTCGCTGTCCACCGACGAATGCGCCGAGAACACCACGCTGCCTGGTGAGGTGACGAAGCAGTCGTTCCGTGCGACCATCGCGGTCGGACCAGAGTCCATCCCGGAGTGGCTGTGGCAGTCCGACTTCTACTATGTGGACGAGAACGGCAAGATCGCGAAGAACACCGATACGTCGGACGCGACGCCGTGCACTGGCGGAGGTAGCGGGGCATTCATAGACCTGCCGCCGAACTCATCAGCGGACGGACGAGTCACGCTCGACGTGCCCAACGCGTCCCGGTCCATCGGCTACCACACAACCCAGGGTGGCAACGACATCCGCATCGAATGGACTCTTCCGGAAGAGCAGCTAGACGAAGCGGCCGCGGACAACGCGCCCACCACCACGTCGGAGGAGGTGTCTGCACCGGCCGTTGAAGCGCCGGCCGCCGAGCAGCCGCCCGTCGGGTACACCGGAGCTCCGATCGGTGATCCGCAGCCGCTCGTCGGGAAGGTCATCGACTACTGCATGGATCCGTCGGTGTCGCAGACCGGCACGACGCAGTTCACCGACGGCACCACTGGCTGGACGCAGGAGTGCGCCGACCAGTGGACCTCCTGACGCGACGAAAGCGCCCCACCTCGAAAGAGGTGGGGCGCTTTGCTGTCGCAGGCGCTACGCGGCCATGAACGTCGACACGACGTACGCGGCATGGTTGTCGAGACTGACCCGGCCGCGGTCGTAAGCCAAGGTCTGCCGGATGTCGGAGTGTCGCGCTGCGAGCTGCACCTGTCGCAAAGGAACCTTCGCATCCAGGGCCGCGACAACGAAGGTGTGTCGCAACGTGTGACACGAGACAGGCTTGGCGATCCCAGCGTGTCGCGCGAGACGCTTCACGACACGATCCGCGGATCGTCGCGTCATACGCGAGCCGTCGCGTCGCAACAGCAGCGGACCGCGACGACGTTCGCCGGCGGCGCGCTCCATCGAGCGCAGCACCGGAACGGGTAGCGGGATCGAAGCGGACTTGGTGCCCTTGCCGGTGAAGCGCACGACGCGGTGTCCGCGTTCGGTGTCCTGGAAGTCCTCGACGTTGATCGAGCAGGCTTCCGAGACACGGAGACCGAGCAGACCGAGCATCGCGACGAGAGCCTCATCGGCCGGCGTGGACTGCCGCGCCGTGAACATCAGCGACTGGAAGTCCTGCCGCTCGAGTCCGATCTTCTTCGTCAGGTCCGTCGTCCACCGAGGCATCTTCACGTTGACCGCCGGGGACTTCGGGATGAGGCCGTCTTCCTGCATGAGCCAGAAGAACACGCGCAGGCACACCAGGCGACGGTGCACGGTCGCCGGCGCGTTGCCGCGTTCGATCTCGAGGTAGCGCGCCCAGAGCTCGATGTGCGCGCGTTCGATGCCGAAGATCGGGTCGAGGCCGTAGCCGCGACACCACTGGAACCACAGGCGCATGTCGGTCTCGTAGGCGGTGAAGGACTGTCCGGTGTAGCGAGCGAGGAATCCCGCCACCAGCAGGTCGTGCTTGGTCATCGAGCGGGGCGGGAGAACCTCTGTCGGGGTAGCGTCATGCACGGTCATCACTCCATTACGGGTGGCGTGGTGGCAAGGCCCCGGCCGGTGCTCGAATCACCGGTTCGGGGCCGATCTTGTTTGACGCTTCCGGAAGCTACCCGCGGTTCCTGAGAGCAACCTTGTAACCGCTATCGCGGGTGCTGTCTTACTTACTCGACATGTGGCGCCCATCGCGTGGGGCCTCGTGCTTGACAAGATTCATCGCACCGATGGTGACCGCGACGACGGACGGAACGATGACCAAGACATTGGTATCGGAGTACGTGACCAGGACGTACGAGATGGTGCCGAACAGCAGCCCGATCACCATCAGAACGAGGCTGAAGACGTCGAGGCGGCGCCGCGACTGTGGCTTAAGAGGTGCCGTCACCTGCCCTCCTCCTATGGTTCTCAACCTTCAGTACAGTCCATGTAGTACGTGTGCGCCCGTTCTTCACGATTTTATCGGCGCGGATCCGCAGCTGAAAGATGTCGCTGCTGCTGATCGCGAGTCCTTCAGCAACACGTCGAAGGAAATCCGCGTCATCGACTGTAGCCTTCCGTGTCTGACCGGCCGCCCTCACCTTCCACCTCGTCGGGTCACCGAAGTCGATCGCCTGCATCTGCCCGTCAACCTCAAACGTCTCCTCCGACTCCTCGACCTCGTCGGTCGGCGCAACACTGTCGAAATCGGCGCGCGTGAGGACAAACTCATCGGAGGGAGGCGTCTGCTCGTCCTCGCTCGACGGTGCTCCGCTGACATCGAGTGTCGACACCCGATCATCACCCAGAGGCGCCATGATCTCCCTCAACTGCTTCTTGCGGCGATGCTTGCGCTTGTTCAGCTCCTCCCAGACCGGCCTCGAGACCTCCTGGACAGTGTCGTCCTGCCACATGATCTTGACGTTGCCGTTCTCGAGGTGCTCGAAGTCCTGAACCTCGGCTCGCATCGACTTGGTAGCCAAACTGATGAGGGTAGCCACCGACGGGATGCCAGTCACCGCAGCGACACCTTCCCAGTTCTCACCCGCCATACGGATCGCTTCAATGATGAACGAACCCTCCTGCGGGGGCCGCACCAACATCACAGAGTCGGCGGGCCCCTCGTCGTGGAAGGCGCCAGCTTTGTCGAAGTCGCTGACAAAGCTTGCCAACCCTTGAAGTACCTGCGCGACATCCGCTGCCCGCAGTTCGTGGAGGTCGGTACCCGACTTCTCGTCCCCATCGAAGCGCAGTGTGACCGAATCGAGAACTTTACGCGTGTCTGCCATTCGCGAATCGTAGCGACAGATCTCACATTCGCCCCGCGGAGGTAAGACGACGAAAGCACCCCACCTCCGAAGAGGTGGGGTGCATCTGCGTCTTGGACGCGTGCCTCGGGGAAGGCGGTCGCCAGGCTAGCGAAGGCCACCGACACTTCATCGCTCAAGGCGCCCTGTAACTGTCATCGCGGGATGCGTTACGAGCGGGTCAGGCTACGAGTTCCTTCGTGGACGCCGACGCGTGAGGCGTGCCCGTCCACACAGCGCCAGGGCTGTCGCCGTTGAAGTACTCGGTCAGCGTCGAACCCTTGGTGACCATGTAGTCATCGATCCGCAGGGTGTCCCCGACCGCGAACACCGTGCCACCGCCCGACGTCGGGGCCGCTGACACATCGATCCGCAGACTGACCGTGCTCGCTGGCATCGGATCCGTCGTCACCGACAGGCGTGTCCACTCCCCGGCAGGAACATCGACGAACGTGCCTGTCTTGAACCCGGTACTCGTGCCACCCGCATTGGGCGCGTTGTAGTAGGTTGAGTTCAGCCGGAACTTGCGGGCCACGCTCGACTTGATGAACACCGACAGCGTGTAGACCGCACCCACCTCGACATCCTCGATCGCGGTGAGGCGGCAGCCGCCACCGGACGGGTCCGTGGTCGCGGTGGACCAGGTCATCAAGTACGAGTACGTACCCGAGTGGGCCTCGCCCGCATCGCTCTGCCGTGTGGCCGAACCTGCACCACCGGTACCCCACTGGGAGGTGAAACCACCGGTCGCCTCGAAACTCGGGTTGAGCGCCTTGTTCCGCACGATCACCGGAGCCGCAGCAAACTCGCCTGCCGGGAGGATGCGGACCTTGCGGATCGATCGGGTCGAGGGTGTCGAACCCGTGGTGCCTGCGACACCGCCTGCACCGGCCACACCCGCATTGGCGGACGCGGCGACTGCGGGCACATCCACCGTGTGCACGGGAAGACCGTCGAGGAACATCGTGGTCACCGTCGATCCGGCCTCGCGGGCCAGAGCCACCCGATGCCCTTCCAGGCCGCTCACATCCGACTCCCACAGCAAGGTCGCGGTCCCACCGACTACCTGCCACATCGCGTAGTTCGGACGCGCACCGAACTGGCTGGACACATCATCGACACCCGCCACGATCGAGTCTGCGTCGTTGACGGAGATCGCGACACCACGCAACCTGTTCGCGCCGGCACCCTGCGCCGACTCCGGTAGCTGCACCTCCGCATACACACCTGTGGTGCCGACATCGCGCTGCTGGATCGCCAGCGCACCCCAGGTGCCACCCGAGGGGCGTGCACCGGCACTCGACCGGATCCAGTCCGGGGTCGCACCGGTCGCCGCAGCGGTCCAGCCGTCGCCGAGAGTGGGTGCGGTGATGTTGTCCGGCTTCGTCGACAGATACGCATCGAACAACTCCGGCGCATCCGGATCGTCCGGGGCATCGACCGCGAGGTTTCCGGTGATCAAGTCCTGATCGAGCCGATCGGCGTTGACCAGGCCGCGAGCGTGCCGCCGCCACGTGTTGCCCTGCACCCGAGGAACAGAGACAGGCTCGGCCGGGTGGAACATGATCGCATCGAGCTGCCGTGCCACGCCGTCACTGTTCGCGAAGTCGTTGCCCGTGATGCGAGGCGCGTTCATCGGCACCAGCAGACCGAGGCCGACCTTGCCGTTGCCGTCGAAGAAGTTCTGCGAGATCACGAGATCACGCAGGGGCTTCGACGCGAATCGGGCGCACAGGCCGTAGCCGCCATTGCGGACGAACTGGTTGCCGCGCACCGTCAGGCCGCCTTCTTCGAGTTCGAAGTCGTGCGCGAGGAACCCGTCGAGGATGTTGTCCTGGATGCGGTTGTTCTCCACGACATATCCGCCGCCGGAACCGACCGGGATGTCTGCGGGGCTGGCCTGCAACGATCCGGTCATGTAGATGCCGTAGCCGTTGCGCAGGATCGTCGATCCGGTGATGCGGCCGTAGATGCCGGACTGCACCGCCTGCGTGTTCGGGCCTTCGTAGAACCCGGCAGCCTTGTTGTCGGTGATCTTGCAGTTCTCCACCACGACACCGCCGCACCCGGCATCGGTGATGCCGTTGCCGTTGAACGATGCCTCGCAGCCGATCAGGCGAATGACGGAGTTGCGCTTGAGCGATCCTCGCGAGTCCTGCCGTTCGAAGAAGAACCCGGACCGCGAGCAGTAGTTCGCCGAGCAGCCGATGAAGGTGGCCGACTCGTCCTCGTAGTGCCCGAAGCCGATCCCGAACCCCGACCGCATCTCCGCGAACTTCGTCGGATCCCCGGTGGTGACAGTGCCGCGGCCCGCCTCGAGGGCGTGGCAGTCGGTGAACACGCAGCGCACCGGATAGTCGGTGCCGAACATCGTCGCGGTGGTGCCCACGGCATTGACGCGGGTGAACGAGCATTCGAGCCAGCCGCCACCCTGGAATGCCTTCTGCAGCGGACCGGTCTCCGGAAAGGAAGTGTTGCGGCAGTTGATGGTGAAGTCGGTGAAGTGGCAGTGACGGAACCAGAAGAAGTCCGTCGGCGTATCCGGGTTGATCGCAGCGCCGGGCGAGTGGATGCCCGATGCTGTGCCGTACGGCAGGAGGATTGTGGAGGCACGGCCCGCGCCACGGAGCGCGAGACGTTCCGCGAACGGGCTCGAGCCGACGAGGTTGATTGCACTGTTGAGCCGGAACTTGCCGTCCGGCAACACGAGTTCGTGCACCCCGTCGACTGTCTTGACCAGGGCAGCCAACTGGGCCAGCGCCTCATTGATCAGCGGAGCCGCGTCGAGCACACCATCATTCCGGCAACGGCTGTCCAGGGGTGAGGAAGCTCCGCAGGTCGTACTGATAGACCCGCTCGTAAGTGGCGTTCCCGACCCGTGTGATGTGGTCGTCGACGGTCTCCTCGGTGACCAGGCGCTGTGACGCCGGCCGAGTACCTGGTGATGTCATGGATTCAGACTCCCGTCACGTAGGGGACGCCGTCGACGTCCAGAGCAATCGAGCCACCACCGGTGGCCGAGGTATCGAAGTAGGGCACGCCGTCGGAGTCGAGGAAGATGCCGCCGACACCGGTGCCGCCGGCCGCTACCCCGACCCGCATGAAGTCCGCGACCGCGTCCGCGAACCGATCGTTTCCGGCGACGGTCAGATGCACCCCGTCCGCGAGATACGCACCAGCAGTAGACGCCGGAACGGCCGCCCGCAGATCCAACGCGTGCGCACCGAGCACCGCCGCTTCCGCAACGATCGCATCGGCGAACTCATCCCATCCGGCGTCCGGCAGATCCCGCACCACGAACACGACCACCACACCCGGCGATGCCGCACGCAACGATGCGTAGATCGTGCCGAGCGAGGTGCGCAGTTGCGCGACCGTGCGTCCGGCACTGAAGTCGTTCGGACCCCAGGCACACAAGCGCCACCTGCGGAGCGATGTCGGGCGAGAGTGTCCTGCGCTTCCTCCTTCACCAGGCGAGTCGCGACCTCGTCGGCGGAGATACCGGCAACGCCCCAGTTGTAGGTGGCGACCCCACGGGTCTCGTCGCCGGAGTAGGCGACGGCGCCGAGACCCTGCCAGCCGGCGCCGAACGACTCGACCCGAACAGGATCACCCGGACTCGTCGCCCTCGTGTGCCCGATGACATCGGCACTGTGCTCGGCCCATTCTTCAGTGTCGTCCGGGCGGGTCAGCCCCACCCAGTACTGCCCCGTCGCGGTCGACAGAACGTCGACCGAGGTGGTGCCAGCCTCAAGAGGGATACGGATGACGTGCCCGCCTTCGGCCGGGGGGATCATCCACTGTGAGCCGTCGATGCCGGTGTCGCCGACGATCGGGGACCAGTTGCCGGAGTCGAGGGACGGCAGCGGGTAGCTGTACTGGGTCTGTTCCCCAGCGCTCTGCAGCGGAATCCAGCCCGCGCCACCGGCGGGCAGCCCCCACGACTGCCGCAGCTTCGCGCCGAGCAGGTTCGGCCAGGTGCCCGACCACTTGGTCGGACCGCCGGACAGACCGCCGGCGTAGCCGTCGCAGGTCGAGTCGCCGAGCGTCAGGATGCGCAGCTGCCCGGTCCCGGCCTTGGCTGTCAGCGCTGTCGATCGGTATGCGGCGGAGGCGATGGCAAGTGGTCCGTCGCTGGTGCTTCCGCCGCCGGTGGGTGGATCGATCCATGCCAGGCCGGTACCGGACTTGGCGAGGATCTGACCGTCGTGCCGCCGTCCGGCAGCAGGTTCGCAGACGCCGCTGCAGCCTCCGCGCGCTTCGCGGCGGCGAGTGCGTCGGCGAGAGCTTTCTGCGCTGCACCGACCACCGGTGGGGTGTAGCGCACGTAGTCGCTCACCAGCTCGTACAGGTCGATCTCGGGGACGTCCGGGATGTTGACATCGAACTCCTGCCACCCACCACCGGTTTCGAGGACGAGCTTCGCCGGGCCCGGGTCGAGGGTGTTGGCGGCGATGACGCCGGCGCTGATGTCGATGTCAACGCGGATGCGGTCGATGACCTTGCCGTCGGAACTGTGCCGGAGAGCGGGTGCGGAGACTGTGAGGATGCCGTCGGCGGTACGGTCTGCGATGTCGACGACAGTGCCGGTGATGCGCGTCATGCTGTCCTCCCTTCCGACTCAGGTTCCGGTTCCAGCTCGGGTTCGACGATGTCGTAACCACCGAGCAGCCACAGCGCGCCCCGAATGGTTCGGTCCCGCGGGATGCGCGTACTCGACGATTGGCTTCAGTGACGAAGGTTGCTGCTCGCCGACCGGTACCGCGACGGCGCGCGCGGGGAGGTGCGGCTGCGCTTTCGACACCCACACCACGACCTGGTCGACACCATCGACCGGAGGATCGAGTTGGTACCGAGTAGCATCCGGCGACGGCCAGTTGGTGAGTCCGGTTTCGATGATGGTTGCGGTAGGCACTGCTTACACCTCTGGTTCTCGTATGTATTCGATGACAACGACCTGCCCGTCTCCGCCACGGCCGCCGGGGGTGCCAGGGTTTCCGCCGGCGCCTCCGCCGCCTCCTCCGCATGGGAATTGGCCGTCGTAGCCAGCGCCCGCGAAGAATGCTCCTGAGCCGCCGTGTCCTGCGGTGTGTGTGGGGCCGAGTAGTGTTCGCCAGCCCGCGCCGATATTGTTGGGGCCGGAACTTCCGCCGTTTGTTGCGGTGCGGACTTCGCCGGACGAGTTATAGCCGGATCCTCGGCCACCCCGCCGCCGGCTGCGAGGAGTCGCACAATCCCCGAATGGGTTATTCCCGGGTCGGTGACGAAGCTTCCACCTTTGCCGCCGCGAAGAATGGCATGGCCGCCGTCTCCGCCGAAGGAGATGTCCGGCTGGTCGATGCCGAGTGCCCAGCCGCCGCCGAATCCGCCTTCGGCTCGGAGTACGTCACCGAATGCGGAGAATCCGCCTGATGTACCGGGGTTCCAGGCCCCGTTCACGGCGGCCGGTGCTGATCCTCCGGCGCCTCCTGCTCCGACGGTGATCTCAACGCCGCGTAGGAAGTCGAGGGCACTGAGTCGGCGGTCACCGACCGCGATGGCGCCGCCGCCACCTCCTGGTCCGCACAGTCTCGAGGTCGTGGTGGTGTGCGACATGCCAGAGGCTCCGCCGCCCCCAGCTGCCTTGACGATCGGCTCGAACGCGTAGACGTGCGGGCCTGGAATCCACTGGAAAACGCCCGGGGTGTCGAAGACGAGGATGCGTGAGCTCGAGGGCATGTCAGCTTCTTCGTTCGATCACATACAGGCGGCCCGCTCCGCCGTCTCCGCCGGCGGTCATAGTGGTGCCTCCCCCGTAGCCGCCTCCGCCACCCCCGGACGGGTACGCGCCGGCGCCGCCACGTAAATCGTTGGACGATGAGCCTCCGCCTCCCCCGCCGCCGGTTGCGACCACGGCCGCGGGCGGGCTTCCGTCCCGGGTGCTTGCTCCGCCGTAACCGCCGGGAGACACGCCTCCGATTCCGCCGTTTCCCCCAATACCTGCTCCGGTGGATGCGCAGGCGCCGCCTCCGCCGCCTCCGCCACCCCCATGGAGGGAGTAAGCGCTGGTGGAATTCCCGCCGGGTTTAGCCGGCTGCGCCCATCCTCCGAGTGGGGAACCTTGGCCTCCTGTGCCGCCGGGGATCATCCCTGCGCCTCCGGTTCCTCCTAGACCGCCGTCGGCGGTTCGTCCGCCCCCGCCTCCGTTGCCGCCTCCGGCGGTGAGGTAGCCACCGAAACTTGTGTTTCCTCCGCCGCTTCCGGACTGTTCAGAAGATGTTCCTCCGATGCCGGGTGCTCCGATCGTGATCGGGATGCCTTTATAAGCCGTGTCTTCCGCGTTCCGCTCGAGCAAGGCCGCGGTGATGGTGGTGTGCACTTCCCCACCGCCTCCACCGCCTCCCCCGCCGGAACGGTTCACGGTCAGATCCCACTTCCCTGCGCCCGCTCCACCGCCGGCGGCGAGAATGATGACGTCAAGGCTGGTGATGCCTTCGGGTGGGTAGTAGGTGTTGTTGGACTCGAAGACGATCGCGACGCCCTGTAGGACAAGCTGGTCGTACGCCTCGCGCAGCTCTTCAATGGAGCGGGAGTGATCGTTGATGGTGGGCATGTCGCGGATGTAGTTGTCGTCGACGGTTCCGAAGATCGCGTCAACGACCGAGGCGAATCCTCCAAGGATCGCCGCGATGGCGCCGCCGATCAGCCCAAGTATCCAGCCGAGGAGCCCTTGCTCGACGAATTCCTCGGCCATCTCGGACATGTCGCCCCAGCCGGTATTTGGTCCGCCGGGGACGAATCCGTCAGGTGAGGTCATCGCTCTCCTGCCTCTGCGTGCTCGAGGTCCGGTGGGATCGAATGCTGCGAATCCCAGAGCACGATCACCCTGTGCAGCATCGCCAACGCCAACGCGGAATAGGCGACAGCGCGCAACTCATCCCGGCCCGGGTAGTCACCGAACCACCAGAAAATCAACTGCTGCAGGCCGATTGCCGCGATCGCCAAAGCCGTGAACATCAGCGACTTGCCGGCCTCGGTCGACCGCCACGGGGATCGGGTGTACAGGGCTGCGAACAGCAACGCGAACAACGTCATCGCGCCGATCAGCAACCGTGCCTCGGTCTGAGGACCGAACAGCACGACCACTACCGCGCACGCCAGTGCCCCTACACACAACAATCCTCGCCGCACTATCATGCGTGCCTCCGCTTCATTGCCCGGGCTGCGTCTTCGCCGAACCCATTGATCCGCAACGCGCGTTCTGCGCGGTTGGCCAGATGATCGACATACTGGCGTTGCGCCCGCACCTCCTCGAGGTGCTTCTCCGTCAAAATCCGCTCCGCCCGTGCTCGTTCCACTGCTGTCGAGTCGGGCCGTTTCTTCCTTCGAAACCACTTCACGGGCCCTCCCCCGCACCGAACTTCTTGAAGGCGTCAGCAATATGCACCGACAACTCGATCTTCGGGATGAGCAGCGAGATCTGGTTCGCTTGCTCGTCGATGATCTGACGCTGCGCCAGCTTGTCCTGACGGAACTCGTCGAGCTGCTTATCCTTCTCCGCAAGGGCGGCCCGGTGCTGCCTCCAAGGGACAAGGCCACCGAAGATGATGAGCAGGATGACCGTTCCGAGAATCCCTCCCAGACCGATATCCGAGGAGAGGAACGACGCGAACTCTTCCACGCGTTACCCCCCGTTACGAGGAGGGTTGAGCAGTCGCTGGAAGTAGGCGACGATCGCCATCACTGCCGCGGTCCCGCCCGCTGTCGCGGCAGCCTTCCACGAGTCCCACGTGAGGAGGTCGAAGTCTGGGGCTGCCACGGCGGCGCCGAACGCGGTGATCACAGCGAGGATGACGGTGACGACGATGCCCTGTACGAGGGTGCGCCACGCGCGGTCCTTCGCATCGGTCTTTGCGTCCATACCTGGCCGCCCAGTCTCGACGAGCTCCCCAGGCACCGGCTTCGATGCTGCTTGATCTGCAACCCGGATCGCTATCTGCGGGATCTCCGCGACCACAGCATCGACGCGACGTTGAGCCTCGACCTGCACCCGATCAGAGACGGTCTTCACCGCCTCCTGGATGCGGGACTCGATCTGGTCGCCCAGCTTCCCCGCGACTTCGCGGGCGATGAGTTCGATAGCGTCGGCCATGTCAGTTCTCCTCGGTGGTGATGGCGTCGAAGCCGGGTCGCTCGTGTGTGCCGACAGTTCCGTCGGCGGACCAGGTGATGCGTCCGCCTTCGAAGTTCTGGTAGCGGACGGTGCCTTCGTCGTTGGCCCAGATCTCGTCGGAGACGGGCCAGCCGAACCGTCCGTTCTCGTAGCCAGAGCGGTTCCAGAACGCGCGGATCATGCCGGTGACGACGTGACCGCCGTATCCGTTCTTTCGGTAGATGGCGCCACCCTGGAAGCCCTGGACCACGCCCTCGTCCAGCACGGTGTGCCGGCCGACCGGGAAGCCGACGTAGGACTGCTCCCACCGCAGCGCCGCGTAGGGTTCCATGATCGCGGCGGGGATCGCCCAGGCCCCGGTGGTGGGGTGCCAGTAGATCGAGCCGTTCTCGAAGTGCGCGTACTTGCCGCCGCCGATCGCGTCGCCTTCGCCGTCGGTGAGGCGCTTACCGATCCAGTCCTTCGCGACCTCGGCTTCGGCGTCGATGGCGTTGCCCACGGGTGCGGGCGGGGTGGCCGATCCGCTGCCGTGCAGCCAGTGGTTCACCCGGTCGGTGAACACGTCCCACGGGAAGTTCTTGCCGACGTCGGTGTGGTCGCCGATCTTCAGCCCGAAGGTGATGCCGGAGTGGTCGCAGATGCCCTGCGTCCGCCGGCCGATCGCGGCGTAGTCCTGGGCGAGGACGCGGGGGTCGATGCCGTACTTGAGGCAGTCACGCACCGCGACCTGGGCAGCGAGGTCGATGGCGTTGCCGAACTTGCCGATCCATTCCTCGCGGGACTGTGCGGCCCGGGATCCGGCGAAGCACAGGTTGATCGTGTACGGGTTCGCGTCGAGCACCGACCACGACGCCCGGTCGGTGTCCACCGAGCCGATGAGCGTGCCGTTGTCGACGGTGTAGTGATACGACACCGGGGCGCGCTTGAAGTAGTTGTGCAGGCCTTCGGCGTTGCCTCCGCCTTCCTGGGTGTGGAGGACGAACAGCCACGGTTTCGCGCCGTTGCGTCCGCTGTGGCTGGCGTGCGACCCGGTCAGGTCGATCTCGTTCATGGTGTACGCGGGCACAGGTTGTCCTTCCGCGGGTTCGGGGATGTCACCTGCGAGGCGCTCGTAGAGTTCGAGTGCCTCGTCGATGCGGGTGTCGTAGCGATCGGGGAATGACGAACGCTGCACGGCCTGCGCATACCAGCCGGGGCTTCGGCCCTCGTCGTTGTAGTCCAGCTTCTTCAGGGCCTCGAAGAACATGACTGCCGACCGGTACGGATCCATGCGGTCGGCGACGGTGCCCCACCACGGGGGTTGCTGCTGGAACAGGCCACTCGACTTGCTGTCGCTGCCGATCCGCTCGTGCGGGAACTTCAGTGACTCCGGATCGGCGCGGTTGGCATGCATGATCCAGTCGCATTCGACGGACACGGTCGCGAACGCGATGACGATGCCCTTCGGGGTGATGCCGAGATCACGGCCGGCGCGCAGGACTTCGCGGGCGTACTCGTCGCGCTTGCTCATCCGTCTTCTCCTGACGCGGTGCTCGCCTCGCCGCGGGGGTCCTCGAGTATCTCGGCGAGCGCGCTGGCCGGCAGCTCAGCGAGCTGAGCGCGGATGTGCGCGTACGGGTCCGGACGGTTCGGCGCCGGCCGCTTCGTCGAGTTCCACTGGCCCGGGTTGTGCGGGTGGATCGGCCCGGTGATCGGCGGGTCGTAGCGAGATCGAGATTCCTCTACCGGCCGGAAGCCGAGATTCTCGATGTGCTTGGCGAGCGAGTTGATCTCGTCCGGCTCGAACGTCGCCACCGGCGACATCTCGCCGTTGGTGGGTGGGTGCATGAACACGTACGCGTACGGGTGCATCCCCTCCGGTAGTGCCCTCTGTAGTTCTTCGGGTGTCACGTCGATCTCCTGGTCTAGATGGCGCTCGAGTGCTGGCGCAGCGCGCCGCTGATCGCTTCAGCTGCGCGCAGTGCTCGCGTTCCTGCAAGTTCTTCGGATCGGTAGTCGCCGACGTTGATCTCCCAGGGCTGGTCCGGGTTGTCCCGCGACCAGGACTGGCGCACCGAGGCGATATGGGAGAGCCAGATCCGGTCACCGATCTCGAATCCGGCGCGCAGTCCGTCGTCGATGTGCAGGCCCACCCGATACGGGTTCGCGTCGTCGACCTCCGATGCGAAGCTGACATAGCCGCGAGCCTTATGCAGCCCGACACGAATGGTCTGCAGCCCGGACGGGGACACCGCGACGCCGCCGCCGGCCTCGAATCCGGACTTGTGCGCGAACCGGCCCATGTTCGCTTTGCGCTGGTAGTTGGTCAGGCTGGCCCATGCCAGGATGACGTCCTCGACCGCCTTGTCGAAGATGCCGAGGGTCAGCCACGGCATACCGATGAGGCTGCCGAGGAGTCCCAGCAGAATGTTCGACAGGAGCTTCGCGCCCTGGTTGATCGCGTCCGGTGACTTGCCGCCGGTCATGATGGTGTGCTCGATCGGCTTGTGGATCACCATCTTCGACTTCAGACCGCGGTGCTGCCCGCGACGGAAGATGACCCACGGACCGTTCGGGTCCGCATTGTCGGGGTCGTCGTTCGGATCAGCGATCGTGACCGTGTCGGAAGTGCCGTCGGATCCGAAGATGCGCAGCAGATCCCGGATGGGGTCGAGGATGGTCCCGGTGATACCGGGGATCGTGGCACGCTTCTTGACGTCGAACACCATCGTCGGCCGGTCGAGGATGAAGTGCGACGGGCACGGCTGCGGGTCCCCCGGTTCCCAGATGTCGCCGGTCAGCTGCAGGCCGCCGTCCTCGAGCGTTGGGTGGACGAGGTCCCAGAAGTCGTCCATGCGGGAACCAAGCGCACACCACGGTCCGACACCGTCGCGGGATTCGATGTACGGGACCATCACCATCGGCCACTTGGCGTTGTCGAAGTTGTCCCGCCAGTTCGCCGCATCCCAGATATCGAAGAACGGCACCCATCCCGGTTGCTGCTCACGGAGCAGGTTCCGGTGCGCGTACCCCTTGATCACCTTGATCGAGTTGCCCCACTGGAAGTCGATCTTCGGTGCCTGCACCGCGAGCGGAGCGAAGGTGTTGGGCCAGCACTGCAGGTGCTTCATCTCGTCGAGGATGTGACGGGCCATCAGCCGGACGATCGCGTTGCCGTGTTCATCCTCGTCGTACTCGATGTCGAAGACCTTGAAGCACGCCTTCTTCCACGGAGAGCGGAACACCAGGAACATGTCCTGCTCGAGGCGCTGTCCGTCGATCGCCCACTGCGCTAGATCGTCCTGCGCGTCGAGACCGACCGAGGCCTCGCCGACCTCGTTGCACATCGTCTCCCAGTCGGCGTCGTACTCCCCCTCGACGTCCCCGACGAGCTCGAGGTTCAGGTCGTGGATGGTGACCCGGGTCCGGAGCAGTGCGAGCGCTGCCTCTTCGTGCTCCTGGGCATCGATCGCTGCGAGGTCAGCGTCGAGGTCGTATCTCACAAGCCATCACCCCCAGGGCATCTCGTGGTAGCGCGGCATGTGGATGCGAAGTTCGGCCGGCACCGTGGCGCCTTGGACCTCGACAGGGAGATCGACCGGCGGGGTGCGCGGTGGGATCTCGTGCAGGAAGTTCACACCCCGCATCGCCTTCCACACCTCGAACCCAGCTCCGGCTGCCCGGATGGTTTGGAAGTCCTGACGGGTCTGCACCCGCCAGCCTGTGGTCTGCGGGCGGAGCGGCACCATACGACCGGACAGCCCGTCCGGCAGAATCCATTTCTCGGCCGGTGTGCCTTCGAACTTGAGCCACAACGGCACGTCGGTCGGGTTCGATACCTGGAAGGTCCCGACATGGGAACCGGTCCCGGCTTCCCACTTGATGACCTTCGTTCCCGACGTGAGGTACGGCCAGCACGCGACCGCGACCATTTCGACGTCGATACGCCTGGTCTGCATCGACATCCGGCCGACGATCTTCGGGTCACGGTCGAGCCGAAGTCGGATCTTCCGAAGTCCGTGCGAGGTCCGTGTGGTGACCTCGTTGTCGTGGTCGAACGACCACACCGCCATCTGCGCCGCGAACTCGCGTTCGAAGTCGTGACGGGTGCGGCCCTCGATCCGGAGTTGGAAGTCGAGGAGACGTTCCTCGATCTTCGTCACTCGCGGTGTCGAGCCGTGCTGGTACGCCCGAGAAGTGCGCGTCGGGGTGCGGGGCGCAGGAACCCAGAGACCATCGAGTCCGCCCTGGATCCAGGAGTCCTGCGCCGTGCGGGACGGGCCGCCGTAGTTGTGCCGCGACCCGTCCCACCCGACCATGCTGATCGAGTCGATCACCAACGCCTCCTGGACTCGGAGCTACGTCCAGGGCCGCGTTCACGCTGATTCATCATGATCTCGACCTCCCTCCTCATCGCTGGTGACAGTTCGCCGACGAAGCTCAAGTTGTCTCCGCCACCGACCGGGGCCAGCTCGAGCGCCGACCGATCGGCCGCCGACATCGCCTCACGCGGCGCCGAGGCTGCCGACTGGACTCGGTCGAGCATCGGGATGAGTGCCTCGAACGCTTCGGTCTGCCGGGGCGAGAGCACACGCTCGGGACGGATGACGTCCTTGAGCATGAAGCCGCGGCCGGATGCGATACCGCCCTGGTCGTAGTAGCCGTTCTTCTCCCAGAACGACTTCGCCCGGAGCGGATCGCCGTACCGGTCGCGGATGTACTTCGCGCCGGCCAGACCCTGGATGTACGCATCCGGATTCTCGTCCGGAAGGTAGGCATCCTTCGTCGACCCGAGGAACTGGAACAGCCCGAACGCACCACTGGATGGGTTGCGCGCAAGCGGATTCCAGCTCGATTCCTTCCCGATGATCCAGTCGGCCGCGGCCCACTGTTCGCCCTGGTTCCAGCCGGACGGTGCGAAGGCCCGCTTCACCGCGTCGACGACCGATTCCGGACCGGTTCCCGTGTCCGCCTCCGGGGGTGTGGAGGTGGTCGCCGGCACCGTGGATTCGGTGGCGGCCGGGGTGTCGGTTTCCGTGTCGGTTTCCGTGTCGGTCTTGTAGTCGTCGTACGTGGCTTCGTTGCGCGCCTGCGCTTCGTCCGAGCGTCCCCGGTCGTCGACCAGGTTCAGACCCTCGAACTGGCTCGAGAACCCCGCCATGCCGAGCAGATCGTTACCCCACTCTGCGAGCAGCGAGGTGCCGATCTGTGCGCCGACGCCCAGCCAGTCGATCTCTGCCGCGTACTTCGCGGCAGCCGCCGGCCCGACCTCGACCTTGTCCTTCTCCTGCTCGTAGCCGTACTGGCTGTAGTCGGCTGCAGGAGTGGACTCGGCCGCCGGTGCGTTGTTGAGCATGCCCATTGCGGACAGTGCCCCGGCGATGTCGCCGCCGAGGAGCAGATCCTTGATGAGCTTGATCTGATCCCAGTTCAGCACCGCCTCCGGTCGCCCGGTTTCGTTGCGGACGATCGAGAGCCCATTCGGGATCCAACCGCCCTTGTCACGGAACAGGCCACCGATGCCCTTGGCCTTGTCCCAGACCGAACCGAGCAGATCCCCGAGACCGTTGACCTTGTCCGCGAGGAAGCCCGCCACCTTGTCCCGCCCCGTATCGAGATACTTCGGCGGAATGGCAAGCCATTCAGGCGGAGGTGTTCCAATCGCCGCGCCGATCCCCGACTTGATCGGGTTGAGGAAGAAGTCGAGGACATCGGTGATCTTCCGCTGCACGAACGACTGCTTCTGCTCCGGAGCCGGTCCACCGCCGACACCGCCGGATTCGAATGCGCCGTCCGCCCCGATCGCGAGATGGAACAGGCCGGGGTGCTTGCCCGCGAAGTACGGGGAATCCGCACCGATGGCGGTGCCTCCGTACATGACCCCGTTCGAGCCACTGGATTCGACGTTGACTGTCGAATATCCGCCGACTCCAGTGAGGGTGCCGGCGGTGTGACCACCACCCGGACCGCCCGGATCATCCCAGACGCCGACCGAGAAGCCCTGACCGAGACCCGGCTTCCACGGCTGTCCACCGGGGAACGATCCGGTTGCCCAGCGCCGAATCCCGTCGCCGCCATTGATGATGGCGTCGGCGATCATCGACATGTAGCCCGAGCAGTCCTCGAACCCCCAGGTGTAGGGGTTGCCGTCGCGCTTCATCGCTGCGCGGTGGCCGTTCTCGAGCTGCGTCTGCCACATCGGGCGGATCTCGCCGCCGTCCTTGTAGCCGGGCAGGAACCGGTCGAACATGCCCTGTGGGTTGACGTTGCCCAGTCCCTTCACTGCCACCTGGGCGCCGTAGCGGCTGAGGTTGTCACGACCCACCTCGGACACGAGCCGCCCGTTGTCCCACGAGAACGGGACACCGCGCGCGATCATGTCGCGAATCGCGTACAGCACGTTGTGGCCGCCGGCCTTGATGACCTCCATGGCGGTGACCATGTGCTCGCCGTTCGAACCCCACATCAGCACATCGTCGGACGTGCCGCTGCCGGGGCCACGGATCTGACCACCGGTGGCGTGCTCGGGAATACCGTTGAGTGGCAGTGCTTCCGGAAGTCCGGGAATGAACTCGCGGACCTTGTTCCACG
Organism: Rhodococcus sp. 2G; assembly: GCF_001886355.1. NCBI lineage: Bacteria > Bacillati > Actinomycetota > Actinomycetes > Mycobacteriales > Nocardiaceae > Rhodococcus > Rhodococcus sp. 2G. The sequence continues at coordinate 4,140,670 of NZ_CP018063.1, forward strand.
CCTTCGCGATACCTTCGTTCCAGACCGTATTGATCAGGAAGTTGATCGGCTTCGCGAGGATGGCCTTGAGGCTGTCCCACTTGTCCCGAATGCCCCCGACGACCTCGCTGAAGAAGTCCCGCACCTTACCGAGGGCGGTCTTCATCGCCTCCCATGCGGGGGTGACGACGTTGTCGATCACGGCCTTGATCCCGGCGCCGAGGGCGTCCCAGATGGGCTTGATGACGGTCGTCCACACGGAGGTGAAGAAGTCACCGATGGCGGCGAGTGCGGTCTTCAGTCCGTCCCAGGCGGGGCGGATGACGTTCTCCCACACCGCCCGGATCCCGGCGCCGAGTCCGTCCCAGGCCGGTTTGATGACGGAGTTCCAGACCCAGCCGAAGAACGAACCGACGGCCTCGAGCGCGGCCTTGAGTGCGTTCCACACCGGCAGGATCACGCCGTTGTAGACGGCCGAGATACCGGTGCCGACTGCCTCCCAGGCCGGTTTGATTAGCGAGCTCCACACCCAGCCGAAGAACGAGCCGACCGCCTGGAGGGCGACCTTGATGGCGTCGAAGATCTTCGAGCCGACGTTTTCCCAGTAGGCCTTGAGGAAGGTGACGAGGGTGTTCCAGACGCCCATCACGATCTGGCCCATCAGGATGAACGCGGCCGCCACGATGGCGAGCGCGATCTTGATGGCGGTGAACACCGGCTGCACGATGGTCTCGTACAGCCAGGTGAAGATCTCACCGATCTTCGTGAACGCCGGGCGGATCCCCTCCTCCCACAGCCACGTGAATGCCGAACCGATGGCGTCGAGTGCGCCCTTGATGAACTCCCACGCCGACGCGAGCGCCGACTTGATTCCGTTCCACACCGACTCCCAGATCCGCTTCCCGACTTCGGTCTGGGTAAAGAACCACACGAGGCCGGCCACAAGGGCTGCGATCGCGATCAGGATGAGCGTGATCGGGTTCGCGCTCATCACGGCGTTGAGCGCACCCTGTGCGATCGCACCGGCGATCAGTGCCGCACGGTACGCGGCCAGAGCGATCGTGTTGCGGCGGATGCTCGCAGTCGACCGTCCGGTCGCTGCGATGAATACACCCTGCGCCACGGACGAGGCGAACATCGCCGCGTTCCACAGCGTCATCGTCACGGCGGCGACTTTCACCATGGTGACGACGGCGAGCAGGATCGGTGCCATCGGCGCCAGATTGGCGATGAGGGTCGCCAGGTGCGGTGCCAGTACCGCGAGGGTCTCCGCCCACGGGGTGAACGCGGCAACGAGTGCGGGCAGCACCGGCGCCAGGTTGGCCAGGGCTTCGCCGAGGGCCGGCATCAGCACCCGCGCCATGTCCATCAGTCCGGGGATCGAGTCCTCGATGGCCTGACCCATGGCCGCGAATCCCGGTGCCAGCCCTGCTGCCGATTCGGCGCCGAATCCGCGGATGAGCGAGAACAGTGGTCCGACAACGTTGCCGATGTTCTCGAACGTCTGCCGAACGCCCTCGAGCGAGGACCGCAGATCCTCTGCGGTGATGTTCCGCAGTTTGTCCCCGATCCCGAGCAGCCAGTCGTTGAGGGACTGACCGGTGTGCGCGAACGTTTGCGCTGCGGTGCCGAGGACGCTGATCAGTCCGGAGAACACCGAGCCGATTCCGTTCTCGCCCTGGGCGAGGCTGGCGAAGAAGGTGTTCGAGCCCGTGATCATCCGGTCCCAGCCCGCCACCGCCGCCGGACTCGAGATCGAGGTGGCGATCTGAGCTCCGATGTTGCCGAGCGTGGTGGACAGGATGCCGAGGTTCGGCGAGAGTCGGTCGAGCAGTCCCCCGAGCACGGAGAACGAGTCGACCATCGCCAGGCTGAATCGATCGGTGATTTCCTCCCGAAGGTTCTTGAAGGCCTGCAGCAGCGGCGCGAGTCGCTGACCGATCTTCGCGGCGAACGGATCGATCGAGGACGCCGAGGAGTTCGCAGACTCCGCCATGCTCTCGTAGGCATCCGCAACAGCCTCGGCCGCATCGGCGTTGGCCTGGGCGACATCCTTCTGCGTCTGCGTGAGATCCGCCTGAGCATCCTTGAGCTGCTCGTGAGCGTCGGCCTCGCGTTCCTTGGCCTCGACCACCCGGTCCGAGCCTTCGATGCCCTTGGCCTGCGCGTCGGCGATCTCAGCACGTTCCTGCTTGGCCGTGGCCTTGATCTCCTCGTAGGCCTGCTTCGCCTCACGGACACCGAGCTCGGCGCGCCACCGGTCGAGACCGTCCGCATCCGGATCCGCACGGGTCTCGCGCAGGGTCTTCTTGGCTTCGGCCAGCGCCAGCGCGGCGCCTTCCTCGTCGAGGGCCAGACCGGCGAGGGTCCGCGCGTAGCCTTCGGCATCGCGCTTGGCTTCCTGCCGTGCCTTGTTGACCTCGTCCTGCGCTTCCTGGACGGCCTCCTGAGCCTTGACGACCTGCTTCTCGGCGGAGATGATCTGCCGGTTGCCCTGCTCGGCGGTGCGAGCCTGCGACTTCTTCGCGTTCTCGACGGCCTTGAGCGACGCAGCGCTCTTCGATGCGGTGGCGCCGACGTTCTTCTGCGAGTCGGTCCACGCCTTCGCACCTTCGGACAGTCCCGCGAACGCCAGCTTCGCCACGCCGATAGCGGGGCCGAGGATGCCGGCCGCAGCCGCGGCGACGGTACCCATGGCCGCTGCGATCGACGTCAGCCCTGACACCATCGGTCCGGCCATGAAGGAGCCGACGACCGAGCCGAGTGCCGAGACTGCACCGAGCGCTGCGGCGGAGCCGACGGTGATCATGCCGAGGGCCTTGCCGATGCGGGTGAGGATGCCGACCAGCTTCGCCGCGGCGGCCATCACCAGCAGAGCGGAGGTGACCCGTCCGATGTCGCGGGCCAGGATGCCGGCGGCAGCGGCGGCGAGCCGCAGCGCACCGGCGAGCTTGGCCACGCCGACACCGGTCATCATCTTGAGCAACGTTGTGCTGGCCAGCAGACCGATGCTGAAGTGCCGGACAGTACGCGCGGCCAAGCTGAGCACCGTGGCGGCGGTCCCGACATTTCGGATGACCGAGTTCGCCGCATTGCTCAGCAACGAGAATCCCGAAACCGCCATGCGCATGCCGTTGCCGATGGCGGAGACGAATCCGGCCGCGAAGCTGCGGCCTTCTTCGTTACCTCGAGCACGCGAGTTCATGCCCGCGGTGACACCGCTGGCGAACTGTGCACCGGCCGCGCGTCCGCCGGCACCGAACCGGCCGGTCAGACGCTGCAGGAACGAGGCACTGTCGGCGTCGGCGCGCTTGTCGTCGATCCGGGCCTCGATGTGCACGACACGGTTCGCGGCGGTCGTGCGCTTGGACTCGGCCGCGTTGAGTGCGGCTGCGGCGGCATGGCTGTCCCGCTTGGCCTTGACGACCTTCGCTTCGGCGTCCGCGAGCCGCTTGGCGTCGGTGACACCCTTGGTGCGCAGCGACTGCAGTTGCCGTTCGGCGTCGGCGGTTTCCTTCGTCGCCGCGGCTTCCTTGCGGCGAGCCTCGGCGGCGGACTTGGTGGCGCTGTCGAGGTCCGCCTTCGCCTTGGCGAGCCTGCGCTGATCGACCTCGACGTCGATCTTGTGGTTGACCGGGTGTCCCTTGATCTCCGAGCGGACCCGCTTGAAGTAGCCGGACATCGAGGGCAAGACGTTGATGTAGGTCTGCCCACCCTGCAGGTCAGCCATCTTTTACCTCCGGTGGGGTGTAGCGCCGCGTGTAGCGGCTGCCGAGGAGCTGCGAGGCGATGTCGTCGTGCTCGACGAGGGCCTGGAACTCTTCGACGCGATCGCGCGCAGTCTGCGGACGCGGGGACGGCTGCGGCGGCTTGCCGCCCTTGCCCTTGAACTTCGGGGACGCACCCCACGTGGCGTGCTCGATGCGCCGTAGCGAATCGACCATGTTGGTGAGTTGCGCCCGTTCGTGTGTCCAGCCCACCAGCGACGGTCGTTTGGACGGAGGAGGCAGCTCGCCGCGTTGCTCCATCTCGAGGATCTTCTGGGCACGCTCGTCGTCGTTGCCGAGCGCCGCGTAGTACCAGCCACCTTCGGCAGTGCCGGCAGGAGCCGGATCAACCGGTTCCACGGGTTGTTCAGGTGGTCGCGAACCCAGTCGTAGAGACGTTCGTCGCCCGGCATGGCGAACAGGTCCTTCTCGATCGCTGCGCCGTAGCGGTCGATCTCGTCGACCAGGTACGGCCATCCGGTATCCGGTGGGACGAGGATCCCGAAGTGTTCGCGGATGTCGTCGACGAGGTCGGCGAGTTCGGAGAACGGCCGGCGGGCGTAGTGCTCGGTGATGACATCGGCCAGGTCCTCGCCGACGAGGAGATCGAGCTGGTCGTGGACGGAGACGGTGGTGTCGAGGTCGGCGACGTCCTGCGAGTCGGGTGCCTCGATGATGAGCTCGGGGCCGTCCTCGTCGTCTTCGTCCAGAGACACGACGAACGGGCCGACAGCCTCACTCAGGAGTACCCGAAAGAAGGAGGCCGTCGACCCGTTGGCGTCGCGCATCTATCAGCGGCGACCGCTGCGTCGACGGTCGCGGCTGCGCCGATCGGCGCGGTTGACCGCCTGCTCCGCGTCGAACAGACCGAAGTGCTTGGACAGGTCTCGCGCGAGATCGATCAGGGTGTCCGGGTGCTCGGGGCCGAGGAAGTCGGCCACGTCGTCGAACTGGTCGCCAAGGAACAGTTTCAGGACGCGCCGGGAGGTCTGTGCCTCCTCGATGTCCATGACCGTGTCGGCGTCCGGTTCCTGCACGTAGAAGGTCGGGGACTCACCGATCTGGAACTTGAACGGCTTCTTCGACTCTCGCTTTTCGCCGCCGTACCGCCGAACGTCCTGCTCGTCGATCTGGGTCACGTTGTCGAGGGTGTCCTTGCTCACTTGCTCTCTCGTTGCTCCGTGCGGCCTTGGCCTTGCTGGTGGTCTGGGGGGTGGGCGCGGGTGCGGGCGTCTCGTCGTCGGGCACCGGCGCGTCGGCGACCGGAGCCTCGAGCTCGGGTGCCGGTACCGCGGCAGCGTCCGGCGCCGCGGTGTCCGCGGGCTGGTCGACGGGTGCAAATCCGTAGCCGGAGGAGAGCAGTTCGCGTTCTTCCCGGAACGATCCGGGGGTGTAGCTGCGGCCGTCCGGAGCGAGCAGGGGGCGCGCTACCCAGTCGGCCTTGCGGATGGTCTTCATCTGTCCCATGACAGAACCTCTTTCTGCGACGGTCGGTGTGGCGGTCTGGAATGCGCCGGGCAGGGGAAGTCGACCGCCAATCCCTCCCCTGCCCGACGCGTTGGTGAGGCCCGGCACGCACGAGGGGCCGGGCCGGCGGTCAGGCGCTGACGGTGATCGACAGCGGCTTGAGCGCGCTGCCGGACGTCGACTGTCGACGACCTGAACGGTGAAGGCGGACGTGCCCGCCGTGGTCGGGTACCGGAGATGACACCGGTGCCGGAGTTGAGGGTCAGCCCCGCCGGCAGAGTGCCGGTCGAGACCGTCCACGTCTTGGTGCCGGTGCCACCCGAGGCCGCGAGGGTCTGCGTGTACGGCGTGCCGACGGTGGCGGCGGCAGCGACGCGGTGCTGATCGACAGTCCGCCGCGCTTGAATCCGGCGTCCTCGAGGACACGGTTCCAGCCTTCGCCACCGAAGTAGTGGCGCACGGACACGCCGTGTTCGGTGTCGACCATCGCGTTGACGGTGGTCGGCCAGGTCAGCGAGCCCTCACGTCGGAGAGGGTCTGCTCGCTGATCTCGGCGACCTCACCCGCGTAGAACAGGCGCCCCAGATAGATGCGGTCCACGCCGGAGTTGAACTGGGCGATGCAGAGGTACCGCTGCTGACGGATCTCTGCGATGGCGACTGATCGAACGCGATCTCACCGGTCTCCGGATTGGCGACCATGTTCGACAGGTCCATGCCGAGGTTGTTCTCGATGTTGTACCGGTTCGCCTCGAGTCCGGTGAACTGCAGGCCCGCGATGTCCGAGGTGAAGTCCGATCGGATCGGGTTGTTGTAACCGACCGCCATGATGTCGGACTTTTCGAGCTCGCGGGTCAGCGTGACCGCATCGTCCTTGAGCAGGAGTCCGAAGTCCCATGCACCATCGGGCAATTCGGAGAGCTGAGAGTTCGACCCCTCGGTGATGTACTCGATGGGGTCGACGTCCATGCCCATCCCGAAGATGTGCATGCGGTTCGGCTTGAGAATGAGCTCACGCTGGTGCCGCGCGACCTCGAGTTCGCCAACAGATGTGGCCATGATGCCTCCTGGGGCATGAGAAAGGCCCACGACGGTGATGTCGTGGGCCAGGAGTGAATGGTGAGCGTGTGAGGTGTCAGCGCCGCCAGGGCTTCTGCAAGCTCAGCGCGTAGAACGCAACCTCACGGCGAGCGTCGGGGTTCTCGTATGGCTCGGCTTCCGGTGGAGTGTCGACCCGACACGAGTCGATGCAGATCGGTCTCGGCTCGTCCTCGACCTCGATCGCTTCCCCGGCGATGTTCTCCATCCGGTTCGCGACCTTCCGTGCGAGCAGTGACGCCCCGCGCGGATCGGGGTGATGGCAGGTGATCTGCACCCGCGGATAGTCGCTGATCCCGTCGCTTGCGCCACCGACCCGGTTGATCTGGATACCGATGCCGTCCTCGTGGGGCGGCTCGGTATCTGTCTCGGCGATCGGAGCGAGGTACGCCATCAGTACCTCGTGGATGTCCGGGAACAGTGTCTCGTCGAGTTCGACTGCCATCATTTCCTCCGCATGGCGCGCATCGCAGCCTGCGTTGCGCGCACTGGTTTCGAGCGCTTCGTGCCGAACAGGACGTGCTGGTTGGCGACACGTGACGAAACGATGCGGTATCCGGGACGCCCATCCCATCCTCGCGCTCGTTCGATCCGCACCCGAGTTGCGAGCTGGCCGGTTTTCGCGTGTCGGCGAGCTTCTGCGCGGAACGCCGCGAGACCGTTCTGCGCCATGCGGCGGGTCGCGCTCTGCACGCCAGCCGACGCCATGATCGCTTTCGCGTCCTTCGACGAGAATCGGTAGGTGCCGGGTTTCGGATCAGGCACTGTCCCTCCACCTTTCGAGATAGCCGGTGACGTACTCGGCGACACCGTCGTCGTCGTACCAGGTCTGCAGGTCGCCATCGACGTGCAGCCGTGGCCCGATGCCGTCGACCGCGGAGGACGTTCTCGGTGGACTCAGGAAAGCCCGGGGGCGCGTACAGCACCCACCGGTCGTACCGCTCGAGCGGTAGGCCCTCGATGGACCCGACAGGTTGGACTGAGCAGCCGGGATACTCGGGCCCGGCTTGCTCGATCATCACCCCTCGCTTGGCGGGTACGCGTTCGATCACCCGCACGGTCTGGTTACCGAGATCGTCCATGTCAGTCTCCGAACGTCCAGGACGGTGTCGCCGACTGCGAGATGCTGAGCAACTGGTAGTGGTACGGCGTGAACACCAACGACCGGCCCGGGTTGACGAGGGTCCCCGACCGGGTCACCCCTCCCACCGTCTTCGTGTAGGAGACGTGACCGGCGTGCTTGGCAGCCGTCAGCGCGGCCCGCACCACCTCGATGACGACGAACCGGGCGTCCGGGTCGTCGTCATCGATGGTGGGCTTGTGCTTGCGGATCCACTTCGAGGCAGAGGCGATGAGCTGTTCGGCCCAGATCGTCTCCGTTGCCGACAGCTGCCGCCAGCCCCTCATCAGACCAGTGACGTCGACGAAGTCAGCCACAGTGCTGCCTCAGCTCACTTCTCTTCGGCAGCGTCGACGAGGGCGATGATCTCGTCCTTGTTCTTACCCTCGAGATCCTCGGCGTCGATGCCGATCGCTTCCGCGTACGCCACCCACTTCTCGTCGGTCGCAGTCGCCCGAGGACGGCGCGGCCTCTCAGCCGACGCCACCACCGGTCGTAGCCGCCGGGGGTTCGGCACCCTGCGGCGGGACCTGGTCGACCACCGCGGCGGCAATTCGTTCTGCTGCGGCTTCCTCGGCGGCGACCTCGTCGGCGGGCCGGATCGCGCCGGCACGCAGAAGCCGCTGCGCTTCCAGCTCGTCGAGATCGGTGATCAGCGCACCGCGACGGTGCCTGATCTCCTTCGTCGGCCGGCCCTGATCGTTGCGCTCGAGTACCTGGTTGAACCGCAGTGCGGTCAGGATGTAGTCGGTCACGGCGTCACCAGTCCTGTCAGCCACAGACCGGCCTGCGGCTGGTCGAGGGCGAGTCCACGTTCCTGCGTGGCATCCGAGCGCCAGGTCTCACGCGGGCCACCGTTGGGGCCGTTGCCCTCGGGGTAGAGCTCGGTGAACGTCAGCGGACGAGCGTCGCCGTAGAACCCGATCGTGCCGCGCTCGAGGATCAGGGCCCGGTCGGCCGGCCACGCCTTCGACACGATGACACGAAGGTTGTGGATGGTCTCCGGCAGCGCACCGATATAGGCGATGTTCTGGTCGGCGATGTTGCCGCGATAGACCTTCAGCAGATCGTCGTTGTCCATCAGGATCGGCAGCAACGCGGGGTTGAGAACGATCGTGTCGGCAGCGAACTCGTATCCCTCGTCCTCGCTGCCGCCCTGCTCGGCGGTCGGGGCCGCCTGGGAGATCTCGAAGATCGCGTCGGCGATGTCGCGGCGCGGCCGCGAGTTCGCCACATCCCACGCGGTAGAGACGGGGAACGAAGGGACGGAGTTGAAGATCGCCTTCGCGGCACGGTCGTTGGCCCGGATGAAGGTGTTCTTCAGCGCGGTGATCTGCTTGTTCACGTCGTCGATCTGATTCTTCCGAATCATGTCGAGGGTGACGCGAATGCCCTTGCCTCGCTTGGTCGAGAAGACGACCTTCGGGATTCCGCGGGCCGCGTTCGAGACGGTGATCTCGCCGAACTCGGCCAGCTCCTCGATATCGTCGGCGAGGAAGGCCGGATCGCCTTCGCGGTAGGCGAACACGCCCGAGGTGTTGGCGCCAGCGTTGCGCAGCAGCGCCTCGGCGATGAACTGATTCTCAAGCAGCTTCTTGAGCTTGGTCGGGATCAGCGTCGGGTTCGCGAGAAAGTCGGCCACGGCCAGTGCCGCGCCGTCCGACCCGCTCACAATGGTCCTGGGTGCCATGGTGATTGTCTCCTGGGGAAGTGAGGGATCAGGCGATCCGGATGAGGCCGACCGCGTTGGCGGCCACGCCCTGGGGCTGGGTGCAGATGCCGACGATCTCGGCGGCAGTGGCATCGACCGGGGCCGGACCGACCTTGCCGGAACCAGTCGAGACCAGCTTGTCGCCGAACGTGGCCGCGGCCGAGTAGGTCACCTTCGTTTCGGTGCCTGCGTAGGCGACGGAGACGACGGTGGGGATTGGCATCGCGTTGATGATCGGGCGTCCGATCGCGTCGACGGTGGTTCCGCCCTGCGCCGTCTCCGGGCTCTGCCCGTCGGTGAGTGCGACGCCGAGCACCTTCACGCTGTCGGCCGTGGCGACGCCGACGCGGCCGCCGGTGCGGGCCTCGACGAGCTGGCCACCGAGGATGACCTCGGCCGGGATGAAACTCTTGGGGCCACCCTGGGTGACCTGTGTGACTGCAGCCATGTCAGTTCTCCTCGATCCAGTTCTTGAACTTGTCGACGGCCGCGAAGTCCGCACCGCCGGTGGGCTCCGGGTCGACGCCGTGGCCGGCCTCCTCGAGCGGCACGAGACCGGCGGCGAGGCTGTTGATGGCCTCGGTGGCGCCCTCGCGGTCGCGCTGCAAGGAGTTGAGCCAGTGCTCGCGTCGGCCGGGCCCGAACTTTCCGGCACGGATCGCTCCGTCGACGAGTGCCTCGTCGGCTTCGCGGAGCTGCTGGGCGCGAGCTGCACGGCCTTCGTTGGCCGCGGCGATGTAGTCCTCGTGCTGGGCACGGTCGACGGCGACGAGGCCGTGGCGCTCCATGTAGGTAGCGACCTGCTCGGCGGTCGGGGCACTGGTGCCGGCGGATGCCTGGGTTCCGGTTTCCTGTGCCTGCTCGGCGAGCGCCTCGTCGAGGGCGGCCAGAATGGTCTCGTCGGTGGCGTCGGCGTTGATGCCGAGGCGCTGGGCGAGAGTTTCGTTGAGGGTGGGCACGATGCCCTCCTTCCTGTTGGTGTCCTCTACCGCCTCGGCAGAGGGGATCCGGGGGCCGGGGCATGTTCCCGGCCGGCGAAACGGAACTGCGAGAGGTTGAACGCTGCGGACAGTTCACCGCTGGCGGGTGCGCTGGCACCGACCTTGTCGGCCAGGCCGGCGGCGACTGCTTCGTCCGCGGTGAACCAGGTTTCGGCGGCGACCAGTGCGCGCCACTCGTCGAACTCCCCACCGGCCCGGCGGGCATAGACCGCGGTGATCGAGTCGGTCATCTTGTCGAGACGGTCGGCCTCGGCGCGCAGGTAGTCGGCGGTGCCGGAGGTGTAGAGCCACGCTTCGTGGATCATCATCTGCGAGCCTTCGCCCATGATGATCTCGTCTCCGGCCATTGCGATGACCGACGCGGCCGACGCGGCCAGGCCGTCGATTCGGACGGTGACCTTCGCCGAGTGCGCGCGCAGCGCGTTCATGATCGCGATGCCGTCGAACGCGTCGCCGCCGGGCGAGTTGATCCGGACGACGATCTCGTCGGAGTCGAGCTCCTTGATCTGGGTGGCGATTGTCTGCGCGTCGGTGTCGAGCCAGTAGCTGCCGATCACGTCGTAGATCAGGATCTCGGTGGCGGCGCCGGCCTTCGCGTTGATCCGGCACCACTCGCGTGATCGTCCGGGTGCTCCGGCACCGTTGCGGATGGTCATGGTCGTCTCCTTCACGTGGTCGTCCCTCGGTTTCGGTCGGGCCGGAAGGGGGCGTCCACGGCTCGGATGGGGGCGGGGTGTCCTTGGCCGGCAGTCCGTACTGCTGCCGCGTGTACTCCTCGAGCGACCGGTCGAGGCGGATCAGTCCGGCGTCGATGAGCATCTTCAGTGCGGATGCGGTCAGGTCCTGGCGCGAGCCGATCTCGTCGAACACGATCTTCGGTGCGGGCTCGTCCTCGCCCCAGTTCAGATCGACGAGGTCCTCGACGACGTGAGCGGTACCGACGTCTGCGATGGTCTCGCCGAGCGTCTGCACCGACTGCGTGAACGTGCCCTCCTGCACGCTGGCCATTGCGAACGAACCACCGGTGTCGAGGTTCAGGAAGTGCGCCAGGCCCGCGATAGCGATCTGTTTGTCCTGGTAGTCGATCGCTTTCTGAATGTCGAGCAGCACACCTTGCACGCTGAGCAGCTCGAGCTTCTGGCCATTGGCGAGACCGACGCCGGAGGTCATGCCGCCCTTGAAGTTCGACGCCAGGTCGCGCATGTGATCGACCTCGACCTGGTCGGTGGCGCTGGCTGCGGTACCGACCGGCACGCCGATGCCGTTGCGGCGGGCCGCGGCGGCCTGGGTACGCATGAACTCGTCCTTGAGGATCCAGTGCTTGTAGGCCGGCCGCAGGATCGAGTTGCCCTGCCACTGACCGGGGTCCGGTTCGTGCACGTAGGCGACCAGTCTCGAGACGGGGATGGTGAATCCGTCCGGGATGGCCGAGGCTGCGGTGAGCTTTCCGACGGGCGGCTGTTGCGTGATCGACTCGAGACCACCGTCGAGCGCGACGTTGATCTTCGCGATCGTGCGCTGCGGACGGGGCGCGAGCTTGCGCAGACTGATCCTTCCGTCCTGGTCGAACTGATAGACCTGCTCGAAGAAGCTGTGCCCGTACTGCAGCATCAGGAGCGCCTGCTGCAGGTGACTACGCCACGAGAAGCGTCCGCGCGTGCGCGTCGTCGGCTGGTAGTCCGAGCCTTTGATCCCGAGCCGAAGGTTGCGGGCGACGAACTCGACGACCTCGTCACGGGCGCCGTTCGGGTCGAGATGCCATCCGGTGCGGCGGATCGGCAGACCGATCGCTCGCAGCAGGGAGGAGGCTCGGCCGTCCTCGCGGCCCATCCGGCTGAAGACGTTCACCGACTCGGGCCACTGCAGCTCGGGGACTTTCTCGGTGTGGTCCCACTGCTGCCACTCGGTTCCACCACCGTGTACGTATCCCAATTCTGTTGAGGGACGTGCGGTTTCAGCCATGGTCACCTCCTCGTCTAGAACGCGGCGGTCAACGGGTCGAACGAGTCGACCGGTCCACCGGCATGGTTGGTGCGCTCGAATGTCGGTGCGGCCGATGCGCCGGCCACGCGGGATTCGAAGGTGATCAGCGCCCATCGAGCGATGATCACGGCCAGCATCGGTGCGACTTCGGGGTCTCCCCCGGCGTCAACGACCCAGTCCCCGCGGGGCAGCGACCGTTTGGCTGCGTGTTCGAGCGCGTAGCCGAGTTCACGCTGACCGGTGTGGCTGATCAGTCCGTCCTCGGCGTCGTCGACGAATCCCTGACTCATCAGCGCCGCTTGGTTCGTTGTGGACTTGATCAGTTCGATGCCGGCGGTCTTCATCATCGGTTCGAGCACCGCGGCCGGTGAACGACTGTCAGTGGCGATCGCGCACGGTTCGAGCACGTCGTCGATCCGCCCGATCAGGTCGACGATCTCGGGGTTGGTTGCCGTACGCATGTAGCCGACCTCGACGTGGATCCGGTCGTCGACGGTGCGTTGCGCACCGGCGATCACCCACCGGGAGCCGACGCGGGCGATGCCCGCGCCGATCGTGCCGGTCAGTTCCGGGAAGTCCACGAGTCCGTGCCACTGCAGCTCGGTGACGAGCTGCCATGTGGGCGGGCCCTGGTCGTCGTCATCCGGCCAGATGCCCATCGCCTCACGGCGCCAGGCTTCGTCATCCGGGATGTTCTCCCGCATACGCAGCATCGACTCCAGCGGAGTGCGGTGCGGATACGACGGGTTGAACGTGCCGAACTTCGACTGGTCGTCCGGGTCGGTGTCCGGGTCCGCGGAGATCTCCACGTACACCTGACCGTCTGTCAGCCCGGCGAGCGCCTTCTTCCGTTTCTTCGTGAACGATTCGCCGTCGTCGGTCGGGCGCGGTGGTGTGCCGATGAAGAACAGCAGACCACCGTGCGGATTCTTCGCCGCGTTGGTGGCCGGCACCATGTCCTCGAGCGCCTTCACGCCGAGGATCTGCGCCTCGTCGAACACCTCGACGTCGATGGCTTCCATGCCTCGACCGAAGCCCTGCTCGCGAGCGCCGAACATGATGATCGACCCGTTGGTGAAGACGATCTCCTGTTCACCGTTGGCAGTGCGGATCGCGGCGACGTACGGCCAGATCTTCTTCTTGCGCACCATCGACTGCATCGAGCGGAAGGTGTTCGTCGTCGTCCGGTTGTGGTGCGAGGTCCAGATCACGCGCAGGCCTGGGAACTCCAGGCACATGCCGATGATCAGGTTGCCCACCGTGTAGGTCTTGCCGACCTGACGCGGAATCGAGGCGACCACACCGCCGACCGATGCGGCGTACTTCCCCGCCGCGTTGCACCCGAGCGCGATCTGGCCGAAGCCTTCCTGCCACCGATCGAACGAGACACCGACGTCCTGCAGGCGGCGATACACCCGAGGGAAATTCGAGGTGACAATCCCCTCCGGGATCACCAGATGACGTGCAACCTCAGAGAGTCGACGCGTCGAACCTGTCATCGACACTGCCTGTCAGTAGCGGGTGACCGGGAGCGACCGCACGCAACGCTGCCTCCAACTCCCGGATCCGACCGGGGTCGTTCTCAACGTCCTCTGCAGCTCGCGCATCGATCGCCTCGATCTCGTTCGCGGTGTCCTGCAGTCGCTTCGTCAGCGACGCCAGATCTCGCGGTGGGCAGTCGCTGTCCGTCACCGCTTCCGCGATCCGGTCTCGAATCGCCACCATCAGCGCGCGCCGTGATCCGCTTCGCGCCGCCTCGGCCACCGACAGAACGTCGGGATCGAAGGTCTGATCGTCGTCGTTTTCGGGGGTGGGTTCGGCGTCGAGGCCGTCGTCCGGAGGCGTGTCGGTCGTCACTTTTTCACCTCCGATTTGGTCTGTGGAAAAAAATGTCGGAGAGAGATTCCTGACTGAGGAAGAGGCCAGTCAGGAGACCCCCACCCCCTCGATAATTTTCGGGGGTGGGGTATATCCGCAGGTCAGGGCCAGGGAAGCAGCCTAATGCCGAGCGGTTCTTCACTCTCCTCGGCGCCGATTCGGTGGCCGGTGACAGCAGGCCGAAGATGGTCCCGCCGGCCGTCCTGGCGCTCCTTGTTGCAGGTGCCGTGGAGCAGTCGATCGGCCTGGGTTCCGCCGTGCACTCGCGCCTGACTGTGGTCGGCGGCAAGCGATCCGGAGGCCGGATCGTTCGATGTCGGGTCGTGGTCCCAGTTGTTGGTGCGGTTGCGGAACATCGGCAGCGAGCACCACCAGCACGGTGTGCCGTCGACGTGGTTACGCAGCAGTCGTTCCCGGGTCTTCTGGTGATCCCAACCCAATCCGCGGGCGGTCGTCGTCGACATCAGTCGGGGCCTTCGCTCGGACACTCGGTGCACACGCTGCTGGTCTCACCGATCACGGTCACGCCTTCGTTCCCGATCATTGCCAGGTCGAACTCGACCATGCTCGGCAAGTGACAGGTGGTGCACCACAGTCCGGTTCGGATGTTGACCGGCCACAGCTCGATGGTCGCCTCATCGCTCACGAGGTTCACCCCCGCTCGCCTGCTGTGGAAAACACTTCGGCCGACGTGTTCGAGATACACGTCGGCCGTTGGCACCAGTGTTGCTGAAACACTTCACGAGTGCAAGCCAGTGTTCGTTCTCCGCGTGTCAGTTGCGTCGGCCGATGCGGGATCGACGACGAGCTGCCATGAGTTCGAGCACGTCACCGAACCGGTATCCGACACCGCGGATCATCGGGATCTTGGGTAACTCGCCGCGGTGTGCCCACCCTCGAATAGTCGCGGCCGGGATGTGGAGCTCGACCGCGAGGTCGGTCGCATTCATCACGGTGTCATGGTCGATGGTGAGCAACTCGGGCACGACCCACGGCTGTCCCAGTGATCGGGCACGGTCATCGAGCTGCATACACCGAGCGGCGTCGAGTTCGAGCAGTGCCTCGCGGTAGGACTGGGCGATACGGCGGGCGCGGTCGAGTTGGGTGTCGGCCGGCCATGGCCACGGGTCAGCGCTCATCGGTCCGCTTCTTCACCAGATGTCGCCGGGCTTCGAAGTGATACCAACTCAGTCGAACCCACTCGCCGTATTTCCTTACCCAGATCTGGCTGCAGTCCTCGCACTCCATCACGGTGTTGTACGGGTAGGAACTGATGGACGGAAGTTCGCAATGGTGCGGGATGTGGAGGATGTTCACGCCCACTCCTTCTGGTAGTCGGGATGATCGGAGTACGGCGCAGCCAGTAGGCGGAGGATGTCGAGAGCGTTCTTCCGGCTCATCTCACCGTCCTGACCCCCACGGGACACCAGCCACCGGCGACTGAGATCGAGCAGCTTTCGCTTCGCTTCAACCTCATGCAGCACGCGGGCCGGGTCGTGGCGAGCGATGTGCGGGCCTATCTCCTCAGTCACCGAAGGTGTCAATCCCTCGCTGTCACAAGTGACGCAGTCATAGCTGATCGACTCGTGGCCGTTCATGTGCCTGATGACGGTCCGTGTGTCGGGGTAGTACACCTCGCCATTCGATGCGGAGTCACAGTCACCTGCGTAATCCCACCGGGCGTACTTGCCTGTCCCGGCTTTGGTTGCGATCTGCTCGTCTTCGGCGATACGGGCTTCAATGAACTCGATGATCGTCATGCGAACTCCTGGTAGTCGGTGGCGAGGATGGTGGTCATGCGTCGGTAGTCGAACTCGGTCCACGAGCATCCGCACGCGAGGCAGTCGATCAGCTCACTGCCGTGCCAGCGACCGAGCTGAGACTCTTCGCAGCGGGGGCACGGCAACGGCATCCGATCCCGACCACGGGTCACGCCGAGCGTCGACGAGGCGCGGCGGTGCAGGTCGACCAGGCGCAGCGCGAGGCTCACCCCGTCCTGGGTAGTGGACTCCCACTGTTCGCCACCGGGCAGCCAGACCATCGCGTCGTGCTCGGGGACCATGAGCAGGACCTCGATGTTCTTCTCGACCAGGTCGAGGTTGTGTCCGACGGCGCGTTCGTCCGGATCGGTGTCGAGTGCGAGGCGTTCGGCGATGACGGTGGCGCATCGGTGTGCGGTATCAGCGATCTCGCCCATGAGTGCGTCGGTGTGCACGTTCACCGGGACCGCGGGTGTCGGCGAGGTGACGCGCGGTCCGGTGGCCGGGCCGGTGATGCTGGTGTCGCCGAAGGCTCGGTACAGGGCGAGGTAGTCCTGCCACAGCGCGGTGGCCGCGGCGGTGACGGCGCGGATGCAGCCCTCGCACAGGAACCGGGGTCGGATGGTCAGGGCCGGGATCCACTGGCCGGTCTCGGGGTCGCGGGTGCGGCCGCGGCAGAATCCGCCGGCGCGGCAGGCGTGGGTCGGTGTCTGGTCAGTGGTCATGCGGGTGTCCTTCCGGCGGTGCGCACTTCCAGCACGGCTCGGGCAGATGGTGGGTTGGGCAATCGGTCTCGTCGCCGACGGTCGACGGGGGTCCGGTCCATCCGTGCCACGGGGATCCGAACCGACCTGGGGTCGGGACTTCGGGTGCGGGGCCGGCATCCCACTGGGGTGTGGGAATGACGGGAGGTGAGGTGACCTGCTGGCTGGGATAGGCAGTCTCGGTCTGGTGGTGGGATCTGCCTTTTCCGCGTCGACGTCGTTTGCGAGGAGATCTCACGTGAGGTTCTTGCTCGGGTAACCCAGTACAAGAACCCTTACCCTGCCCTAACCCTCCATGCCCGCGCCCGCGCGCGTCGCCCGCGCGGGACACCTCGTTTCGGGTGGTCGGGTGTGTGGTCCGGATTTGGTCGGGATTTGGTCGCGTCACTGCTGGTCGTGCGGATGTTCTCAGCGGCGCGTGTGACCGGCGAGGTGGTCTCTGCGGCGCGGTTCACCGGCGAGCTGGTCTCTGCGGCGGCGGGTGCCGGCGAGACGGGCTCAGCGTCGGTGTGGTGCGGCGAGACGGACTCAGCAGCGGTCGGTTGCGGCGAGACGTTGGCACGGGGCGGTGGCAGCAGGACCATGTCCGCCTGGGCGGGGGTGCGGTTGCCTTTGCGGCCGTTGCAGTCCGCGCAGGAGACGACGATGTTGCGTGCGCCGTCTGCGCGGGTGGGGTCGACGTGGTCGAGTTGGGGTCGGCGGCCGGTCTGCGATCGGGTGTCCTTGCGGCGGACGACGGTGCCGCAGTAGCGGCACTTCGCTTCGTTCGGCTTCGCAGGGTCGATGCAGTCGCGTGCCCAGACCGAGTTCAGGATGACGGCGTCTTTCAGCTCCTTCCGTTTGCGGCGGGTGATGTCGACTTTCGCTGCGGGGTCGTAGCCGAGGTCGAACCAGTCGTGAAATAGGTATGTTCCGTCGGCGACGGGGGGACAGCGTGGGCAGTCGTGGCCGGGTGCGTGCCAGAGTCCGACGGCGACGAGCTGCGCGGCGAGGTGGTCGGCGACGCGGGGGTCGAGCATGATCCGGATGGTGTCGGCGCGTTTGACGACGCCGTCGCCTCCTGCGGCCTGGCAGTCGGTGCCGGCCATCGTCCACAGTCCGATCGCGGCGATGCCGTCGAGTCGGTTGTGGAGAACTTGTTCGATCAGTTCCCGGTGTTTTCGGGATGTCGGGAGCTGATCATCGCATTGGAAGAACACTGCACCTCTTCGTGTGTTTCAGATCGAGGACCGTCGGGTCAGGCGGATTCGGGGGTGTGCCAATCGCCGATGCCGAGGAACTCGGTCTCGTAGGTACGCAGGTCCAGGAGGTGGTAGAGGTGCTGAATCACCTCGTAGCGAGCACGCGCGCTGGGGTTGGCCTGGTTGATCCGGTACCGGGCGATCGGGTCGATCCGGAGCGTCCCGTCGTCGTGGCGGTCGTCGGGCGCGGAGTATTCGACCCAGCACAGGTACGGGTCGGTTCGGGTCAGGCCGCGATGCCGGATCCGTGAGAACACCCGGCCGCGGGGGTGTCGTGTCCGGTCGACGGCGGTGCCGAGGTACCAGACCTGCTGCGCGGTGCGACGCCAGCTCTCAGGCCGGGCGCCGACGGCGCTCATCCACCAGAAGTCATCGATCTCCGTGGCGTCATCGATGACGAGCAGGTCGGCACCGTGCGCGCTGTCGATCGAACGGGCGCTGCCGCGGGCACGGAACTTGATGGATCCGCCGAGGACCAGCCTGATTTCTTCCTCACCTCGAGTCCAGTACATCGTCTCTACCAGGCGGTCCAGGTGAGGGCAGGACTTGATGATCCGGGCTGTCCGGATCATCGCATTGCGCGCTGACTCACGATTCACGGTGGTGTGGACGACGTTCTCGCCGAGGACGTACATGCCGCCGAGCTCGCGGGATTCGGCGAGAGCGGTCATGCCGTTCTGTCGGCCGGCGAGGACACCGACTTCAGATGCAGACCAGGCGGGTCGGGAAGGCCTGGGCACACCGGCAGGCCTGGGCATGATGCGTGCGGCCTTCTCGAGCACGAAGTGCTGCCACGTATCGAGCGGCCGATCAGCGACCTCGCTGACCGAAGCAAAGTCCGCGGCGAGCATCGATTCTTCATCCCAGAGCTTCGGTGCGGTAAAGATCCGTGGGCGGTGGCGTTCGTTCATCGGAGGTGTCCTTCGGGATGGCAGGCGGCGAATCGGGAGGTGAGGCGGTCGGTCAGCGGCGTGGTGTGAGCGGTTCCAGCGGGTGCGGCGGCAGTTCCTTGCCGGACATCGGGCAGGATTCGCCACGGGTGTCGCGGTGGAACCGGACCTTGCGGGCATCGGTGAGAGTGCAGTCGCGCCAGCACACCGGGCACTCAGTGGTCATTGCGGCGAGGAAGCGCGCTCGCGCATCGACGATGGCCATTACTTCTCCCCTGCCAACGCCCAGCTGTCCGGGTCATCGGGGTCGACGCCGGCGAGCTTGAGGCTGACACGGATGTCCTCTCCGAGCTTCTGGAATGCCGCCGCGATGCCCTTGAACTGACGACCGATCCGTTGCCAGGCCAGTTCCCCCCGCACGTCCTTCAAGCCGAGGAAGGCGCGCTGTTCGTCGTAGGTCATCTCCACGAACGGGTCGCCCCACAGGTGTCCGCAGGCGCATCGGTGCGGGCTGGGGTGGAGGGGGCGGTGGTGCGTACACAGGCATTTGTGGCCGGGTGCGGCTTCGAGGGTCGCGGCGCAGTAGGTGTCCATCCAGTACTTGCTCATCGGTCAGCCTTCCCGTCGAGGATCGTCAGGATGCGGTCACCGACGCCGGTCATGGCGGCCAAGATCGCGACGATCACGATCATGCGGTCGGGATCCCCGGGGAGCTCTACCGCGTTGATGTCGTCGGTTCGGATTCGCTCGGCGTAGACGCGAATCTCAGACAGTTGCTGTTCGAGCTGGTCGATGCGGGTCTGCGCGTCGGCGAGGTCGCGGGGCGGGGTCATGCGTCTGCTCCGTTCACGAACTGCACCGGCTCATCGACGCCGTGGAGCTTCTTCCGCAGGAACGGCAGCGCAGATGGCTTCACAAACGTGCGCGTGGTCGGGATCGTCTCTTTCGTCTTTGGGTGCTGACGGGTGCCGAGTTTCACCTCGAAGTGATGTGCGTACCGCTGGTAGGGCAGGTTGTTGCTCTGCAGGATCCCCAGTCGACGTAGGTCGCGGAAGAACACGTTCGGACCCCAGTGCATGGCCTTCGCGGCGGCCTGGAGTGTGTAGAGCCCTTCGGCGTTCATCAGTTCGTCGGCGACCTGCGCGCGAGGCTCGAGTTCGGCGACCTTCCGTTCTGCGGCTTCCGCGCGTTCTGCCTCGTCGGCTGCCGCGCGGAGGGCCTGGGCGTACGTCTGCGGGACCGCGGGCCGTGCCGGGGTGGTCTCGGCGATGCGGGTCTGGATCGCGAAGTACGCCTGCGCCGCGGCGACCTCCGGCTTGTGCGGGTCACCGTTCATCGCGATGAGGTAGGCGGCGAACCGGGTGAGTTCGTAATCCTGGGCAGCGGGTCCGGACGGGGCGACTTTTCCCGATCGGGAAAAGTGGGTCTCCGGGTCGTGCCCCTGGTTCTCTACCGTCTTCCATGCGCGGGTGAGTGGAGTGAGGAAGTTCTTCCACTGGCCGTACGCCATGGCGGTCATGAGGTCGCGAGCGGACCAGAACTCGGTGCCGTCGGCGCGGACCTGGCGGATGGCGTCGAACGGTAACGCGTCGACGGGGGCGAACAGGTCGAGAGTGCTCATGTCGGTTCCGGTCCTTCCTGAGTCTCGGCGGGTGGGGGTTGTCAGTCGTGGTCGAGGTCTTCGAAGTCGTATGGCAGCCGGTACTTGATGTAGCCCCGTAGGTGGTCGACGATGACGCTCGCTGCCGCTCCCACGAGGGGGTCTTCGGCCTTGAATCGGGTGGCCATGCCCTCCAATTCGTCCGCGCGCTCAGTGAGGACCTGCGCGGCGACTGCGCGCTTCTCTTCGGGGGTCATTTGTCTTCTCCGAGGTGGATGAGGGCGGTGCCGGTCATGTCGAAGACGATGGCGGACATGGTCAGCACGCCGGCGGTGCACAGGTTTCCGATCCCGGCGATGGTCGCGAGTGTCTTCATGCCGCGCTCGATTCGAGCTCGGTGAGCCAGGCTTCGGCTGTCGCGTCCAGCTCGGCGATGTCTGCGGCGATCGTGTGCAGGCGCCCGAGCGCGTTGAGCTTGTCCGGTCGGAATCCGGTCCAGTGCATGTCGCCGGCCACGATGACCGGTGCGGCCTGGTAGCCGAGGAGTTTCACCGCGGCGGCGGCCTCCGGGTCCTGGTCGACGTAGCGCAGTTCGTACGGGGTGCCCTGGCGGTCGAGGTGGCGTTTCGTGGCGACGCACTGCTGGCAGCCGGTCGTCTTCGCGAACAGGGTCACGGGAACAGGGTTGGTCACTGGGAGTCTCCAATCGGGGCAATGGTCAGCCAGATCGTGCCGGCGCGGCCCTTCTCGGCTGGGTGGATCACTGGCATCAGCTTCTGCATGTACTTCGGTGTGTCGTCCGGGACGACGTCGGCGTCGACGAGTCCGTCGCAGGCGGCTTTGAGGATGGGCACGAGGTTGTCCTCGTCCTGCCGGCGGTTGATCTTTGGCCGGTAGTGGAGGCACACGGTGACGTGTTCGCATCCCGTGGGGACCTTGGCTTGCATTGCGAGGAGCCATGCCTTCGTGCGGATCTCGCGGATGATGCGTGACTGGGGTGCCCAGTGCATTCGCTTGTTCATGGACAGCGGCGGTTCGGTGTAGTCGAGGTCGAGGATGTACAGACCGAGTTGCTCGCGAAGTTCGGCGCGACCTTCGGGTGTCGTCGGATCGCTCATGCGTCACCGTCCAAGGCTTTGCAGATCCTCCACAGAGGGATCAGCGCTTTTGCTCCATGCGGGGTGCCGTCCGGGTTGACCGTGAGCGCGCGGACACGGTCAAGAGCGGATGCCTGGTCGTCGTAGCGTTCAGCCGCTCGGTAGAGCGCGTGTGCGACGTCAGGGTGGCGGTGGTCGGCGTGCCACTCGGCCCACTTCCGCAGGTTGTCGGTGTTGATAGCGACTTCGACGCGGATCGTGCGCGTTTCGGGGGTCGTCGGATCGCTCACGACTGTGCCTCCGCTCGGTTCGCGGCTGCGAGACACCGAGCAGCCAGGTCCCGCAACTGGAATGAGTTGACGCCGTCGTTGACGCCGAAGTACTCGGGAACCTCGAGCTGAGTGCGGGAGTACGAGTACACGGTCAGGCGAATGTGTTCGTTGGAAAAGTCGGGGTTGCCCCACTTGTCCTTCTCCGGCTCGGGCAGTTCGACGATGCCGAATCGTTTTGAGACCTCGTTGAGCTGGTGTCCCAGGAGGTCACCGCCCACCCATCCGCACTGGCACACCGTCTGTTCCTCGGCGGGTTTCCTGGAGTCCCAAGAGCGCATCGCGTGCTTCTTGAACTCCTGGGCGAATTCGTCTCGGATGCTCATTTGAGGGGTTCTCCGTTCGCGAGTTTCGTTGCGGTCTCGGCGAGCCGGGCGATGAACGTTGCTCGGATCAGCGAGGCATCCGCTTCGTCGGTGACCTTCAGGACGGTTCCCTGGGGGCCGATCGCTCGGACGGCGTGCGCGGCGATCGTCTCTGCGAGCTGTCCGCTGATCCGCACTTCGCGTGCGCGGGCCTTGTCGGGGTTCTTCACTGCGAACCGTCTTCAGGTGCCGTCTCGGCGGCGCTGATTACGGTGTCGTCGGGGCCGAGGGTTACGCCCCCTTCGAATACGGGCGGCATTCCGGTCAGGAGGACTAGTTCGACGGTCCAATGGTCTTTGAGTCCCGCGTCCGGTCGCACGATGATGTCGCGCCCGATACATCCGGGCAGGAGCGTGTCGCCGACGCGGATTCCGTCGGGGCCGATTGTGATGGTCTTGCGGTAGTCGTCGATGGCACTCATGACTTCTCTTCTCTGTCGCGGTTGGCCGCCTCTACGAACAGGTCTGTCTCACAGAGGTTGAGCGTGTTGACGACCGGCTGGTCGCCGTGGTCGTGGGCACGGATGCACTGCCACTTCCCTTCGCGGCGAGCAACGATGCACTCCTCGGGGTCCAGATCGACAATGATCTGACCGCCCGGAATCCATCCGCCGGCGGAATACGATTCGCGATCTGAGGCATCCCATTCGTCGGCGGGATCGGCACCGGGATCCCCTCCCCTGTAGTCGCTCATCCCCACACCTGCTCCCGGTCGTCCTGTGTGCCGGCGAACCACACCGCGAAGCGGTACACGCCGAGGCCGGTGCCGGTCGCGAGGGCGACGCACGCGACGACGACGGCGGCGGCCGCGGCGTTCACAGTCCGACTCCGAGCGCAGCGATCAGCTCGAGCGTGGTCATGGCTTCGGCTTCGGCGCGGTCGTATCCCTGGGACTCGGCGTAGGCGACCCAGGCGTGGTGCGCCGCTCCGTGCGTGGCGAGTGGCCGGGTCGATTCGCGCGAGACGTTGTCTGCGGGCAGGCACACGCCGCCGCACGGGGCGGAGCGGATCGACTCGCACTTACGGCAGTCCCAGACTTCGAGGGTGGAGGACATGGTCATGCTGCACCGCCCATGATGTGGTCGTACCAACGCTTCACCCAGCGGGCATCACCGAGCGCGGTGTGCCGTTCGTCCTCGGTTGGTGGTTCAACTCCGCAGGCTCGTGAGAGATCGTCCGAGCGCCACGGCGGGGCGACGAACTCGGCTGCAGACTTCTCCCACTCGCGACTCTCGGCGTCCTGCGCGTCGCAGACCGCCTTCTCTGCGGCTTGGATCTTCTCGAAGTTGCCGTCCTTGTAGGCATCCCGGAGCTGCTGTTCCTTCTCGTACCGCTGGGTCCTCTTCTCGGTGAGGGCGGGTGAGTCTGCGGGGCACAGCGCGGAATTGACAGCGAGCCATCCGGCGGCGAGGGTTTCGACGTCGACGAGCTGGTAGTGCCAGGACGGGCAGAGCTTGTGTCGGCGGAGCATGGCGGCGAGGGTCTCGGTGTCGAAGTTCGGGACCGCGCCGACGATGATCGCGCCGCGGGTTGCCTTCTCGACCTCTATCGCGGCATCAACCTCGAGGAGAATGGCCCGCTGATCGCGCGGCACCAGAGCGCTCTCGATGGTGAGCGACCACGATGCCTTCGGTCCGCCCTTGAATCGTTCGTGGAACCGACCGACCTGCAGGCCTTTCAGTTCGGCATTGGTGTTGTCGACGTCGGCGATCTGGAAGCACTGTTCGGTTTCGGTGCCGTCTACGTCGCGGCGGATCCACGCGATCTCCCACGGCCGACGGTCGGCGTGCAGTCCGTTGGTCTCGGTGTCGAGGAACACGATCGGGCGGTCGGTCATCGGGTCTGCTCCTTGGTGATCTGAGCGGTCTGTTCGGGAAAGTCCTTGAGGATCTGGCGGAGTTCCCAGGCACACGCACGGAAGGTGGTCGCGGCCTCGACGCTCGTGTGGGGCGAGGAGGATTCCTGCTCCCACGAGACGATCGCCGCGGCGAGGATCTTCACGAGGCCCTCCGGAGGGTCCGGGTAGTCGCGCATCGCCCACATCCGGTTGCGGACCGCGGCGAACTCATGGACCGGGACGGGGACTTGCTGCAGCTCGCGCCGGGCAGGCTGCTCGCGAGCAGGGGTGGCTTCGGTGATTGGGTCAAGGCCGTCGAGAAGCGACTCGAGTGCGTCACGGGCGGTGCCGGTGAGGATGTACGTCTCGGTGCTCACTGGTCGCCGTCCTTCGCCGAGAAGCTGATCGACGTCACGCCGGCCTCGACCAGGAGCCCGGCACCCTCCTTGAGCACCGAGGTGATGGTGGTGTCCTTCGTTGCATTGCGTGGGAGCGAGTCGGCCGCCGGCAGCCGGACGTCCCACGCGTCGGCCCACTGCAGGTGACGCGCGCGTTCTTCGTCGGTGAGTTGCACCGGGGTGAGGAGTCCGAGGAACGATTCGCCGATGACGACGGTGAGCGTCCGGGACTCGGAGTGTGCGGTGATCTGGATCGTTTCGTTGTAGGCCTTGGCGGCTGCGGTGAACGCGGACACGATCTTCGGACTCATGTTCACGGTGGTGAGCGCAGTTTCGGGCATGCAGCGGATGCGGGAGATGGTGTGGGCGACGTCCGCGAACCCGGTGTAGGTGTCCATGCGGGGCAGCTCAAGGGCTTGGCCGTCGATGCCGGGCAGGCCGGAGACGTCGGCGATCTTCACGTAGTTGTCGCCGACCTCGATCTGCAGGATCGCTTCGGGCTCGTCGCCCTTGTCGGCCGGCGCCTTGAAGACGGAAAGGATCTTGCGGATCTGCTCGGACGCGAGATCGACGAGAATGCCGTCCTCGGGGATCGGGATGATGTCGTTCTCGGTTTCCCAGATGGAGACGATGGCAAGTCCGGATGTCCAGCCGTCGGTGGCGGTGAGCGTGATGTTGTGCGGGTCGATGGTGAAGCGCACCCGGTCAAGGATCTCGATCTTCGGGTTGGCGTGCGGGACGACTGCGGTGCATGCGCGTCGCAGGTCGTGGGTGGAGACGCAGATGGTGGTCACTGCTGTCCTTCCGGTGCGGGGTGTGGCGTTTCGAGGGGACTGGGGATCTCAGGCAGTCCAGGCCCGGCACTGCACGTGCTTGACGACGCCGGCGGGCAGCTGCTCGTCGCAGACCGAGCAGAGCCGGACGACGGGTGGCACGTTCGCCGCGGCTGACAAGATCGCGGATGCAACCGGAACGCTGTCTGTGACGCGGTATTTCGCGTGGGGATCGTCGGTCACGGTCAGCCCCGGCGGATCTCACGAAGACATCCGACGCAGACCAGATACGGCACGGTCGCATCGGATTTCCGGGTTGGGATCTGAGGGTCGATGCCGGCGGTGACGAGCCCTCCAGCGCACTTACTGCACATTCCGCCTTGCACGTCCGTAGGCGGTGTCCGTGGTCGAGGTTTCGGTTCCGGCTTCACTAATCCCGCTCTGCGCAGCACTCGTCGGACCGCGTCGGCATGCTGCTTGAAACCCTTCTGAACAGCTTTGTCTCGGTCCTCGAACGCCTTCACGATCCCTTCGTGGAAGCGTTGGTGTTGTTCTTCGTCGACGACGACCCCGGCGCACAGGTGGCACAGGGCGAATGCGCTGAACATTGGCGAGGTATTGGTCACTGGATTCTCGCTCCGTTGTTCGCTGCATCGACGAGCTCGCGGCGGTAGACGCGGAGGACACGAGCGCGGACGAAGGCGACGTTCAGCAGCGCCCAGCCGGTGAGCAGGACAAGCCAGCCCCAGTCGAGTGCAGCGAAGGTCAGGACGGCGACGACAAGGAGGACCTCGGCGATCGTGAAGAGGTTGAGCGTCTTCTTGGGCAGCGGCCCGTCGAGGTTGTCGGTCATCGGTTCGCATCCGTTCCGAGGGCCTCGTGCAGCTCGGCGATCATGTTGTCCTCGCCGCCGGTGCCGAACTGGCTCCACGTACGCAGCAGGGATTGAATCCGGTCGACAACGACACCCGGGGGCGGGTAGCCATCGGCCGGGTATCCGCCGACGTCCTGACGCTTCTTCTCGAGACCGTGGCTCATCGGTCGCTCCCCTGCTCCGGGTCTTCGAGGATCGTGGCGACGAGTGCGGTCGCCAGCTCGATGCGGGTTGCGCGGCTCAGCGGGCCGGTGGTGGCGATACGGACGCCGGTGGCCTCGTCGAAGGCGATCACGGCGCTCTCGTCGCTCGAGAACCACGGCAGGGTGATCGGCGGACAGTGCAGGATGGCGTACTGCGGTCCGAGTTCGTTTGCTACAGCGCGGAGATCGATGTCGGTGAGGTCGTTCGTCGTCATGATGATCGGCTTCCGAGGTAGGCGGCTGCGTTGTTCCAGGCTTCGGTCTTTCCTCGCGACGCGGACTTGCCGAGGGTCGCGAGGACGGGCCGGCGCAGGTGGTCGGGCAACCGTCTCCAGCACTCGGAGCAGGCGAAGGTGTTCGCGTGCAGGAGTCTGTGCGGGTGTCCTGGGCACCTGCGCCGGCGGGCGCTCACTTCTTGGTCTCCGGCAGGCTGCGGATCTGCACGGGCATGTCGAGGGATTCGACGGTGCAGGGGGTGTTGCCGCGCCACAGTCGTCCGGGCCGGTCGCCGATGGTGAAGACGCGACCGGAGTCGAGTTCGACGAATCGGGTGCCCTTGGCGAGGTGCCAGAGGATCCGGCTGTCGAAGATGACCGGTTCGGTCGCGTCGTCGGTGATCATGCGATGCGTCCTGTCGCGCCGATGATGTACAGGAATCCGATCCCGCAGATGACTGCGCTGAGGGCAAGGATCCACAGCCACATTTCAATGCCAGTGGGGCCGTCGACGATGACGTCCTCGACGAGCTCGGTGTCGTTGACGTCGACGACCTGGGCGTCGAGAACGTCGGACTTGGCGGGGGTGGTGAAGAAGTAGGCGGTGTCGACGGGCGTAGTGAAGAAGTGGGCGGTCAGCTCGTCGAAGATCGGGGTGTCGACCGGCTCGAGCACGGCGACGTTGGGGCGGGTAATGTTGGTGCTCGACATCGGGCTTCCTTGTCTGTTCGGTGTCGGTAGCCGTCAGCTGCGGTATCAGCTGGCGGCTTCTTTCTTGTTTGCTTCGTTCCGGACGGACTAAGCGGCAGTGTCGGTTGACGCTGTTGAGATCGACTCAGCAATAAGGCGCAACACCTGGACCGTCCGCGTTGGGAGCGGCTTGCCCCACTGGGACCTGCCTTGCGCTCTACCTGCTGAACGAATGCGTTCGAGTTCCTCGTCTGTCATGCCGCGTCCGAATTAACACGGCGAACAAAATCGAATGTCTCTCGGCCGGTGATGGTGGCAATGGCGAGGATCGTCACGTAGGACGGCTCGGATCCGTTGCGGAGTGCGTCAACGTCGGCGACATTGCAGCGTATGGCTGCGGCGAGCTGCTCGTCAGTGCCGAAGTTGTGGTCTCGCTTGAGTCGATCGATCAGACCGGGCTCAAGCTCTGCACGCATCTTCACTCTGGCCTCCAGGACGTTTGTCATCGAACGATGACAGTATGCCTCGAGTTGAGGATTGGTGTCAACAATTGAGGAATTTTTTCCACGCCTAGGGATTGACGATCGGGGTCACGTGATGACAGGATTCATCACATGGAACATAGGCAATGGCTCGAGAAGCTGCTCAACGGCGATTCCATCCGAACGGCCGCACGCAAGATCGGCATTGATCAGAGCACCATCACCAAGCAGCTCTCGCGAGGAGGCATCCGCCCCGAGAACGTCATCGCGCTCGCCCGGGCCTATGGCCATAAGGCTGCAGACGAACTCGTGGCCACTGGATACCTCAAACGGGCAGATGTAGAAGGCCTAGGCGTGGAGGAGGCATTGCGCCGTGCCACGAACGGTCAGCTCCTCACGGAGATCGACCGGCGCATGAACGCCGGCACTGGGTCGGTGTTCACCGAGACTCCAAGCAACGTTTCATCGAATCGTGACGATCTCCACCTTCGGGCCGTCTCTTATGAACATGATTACGAGGACGGAGAGGAAGACGATCACGGGTACATCCCGTAGAAAGGACACGATCTCGTTGGTGAGCAGGTTGATTTCAGTGGCAGCGACCCTCGGCGTGACAGTCGTCGAGGGTCGCCCCCTCCGGGGCCGCGCGGGGCACTATGACGATGAAACGCGAACTATCGTCCTGAGACCCGGGCTGACTCGCCGGCGCAAACGCGGCGTCCTCGCTCACGAGCTCGGCCATGCCTTCTATCGCCACATCCGCAGTTGCGATCCTTATCTGAAAGCACGGCAGGAACGACAAGCCGACGAGTACGCTGCGCGGTTGCTGATCACGGCGGACGAGTACGCTCGCGCCGAACAGATTCACGGCCCAAACGTCAGAATGCTCGCCTACGAACTTGATGTCACAGAGCCGATCATTCTTGCGTGGCGAAATATGTACCGTGCAGGCCGGTACACAGGGCGACGTCTCATTTCTGCCAGGTCAACCGAACATCTTCGGGGTTGAACACCCGACGAGTTCCCCTGACAGGCAGGATCTCGACCTTGACGAGTGTGCGCACTACT
Organism: Rhodococcus sp. 2G; assembly: GCF_001886355.1. Taxonomy (NCBI): domain Bacteria; kingdom Bacillati; phylum Actinomycetota; class Actinomycetes; order Mycobacteriales; family Nocardiaceae; genus Rhodococcus; species Rhodococcus sp. 2G. The sequence continues at coordinate 4,169,258 of NZ_CP018063.1, forward strand.
TCGCGACGGTGTTCGATGCTGGCTTCGTACCATCGTGCCTCAGCTTGAGGGCCGGCCATCTCGCCCACAATGGGTGACGATGCAGCTCTCCGAGCGCGGACTTCAAGTTCTTCGATTTGCGGGACGAGGGTTTTCTCCGCCTGCCCGACGACAGCGGAGGAAACCAGACCCTCGATCCCATCTTTGATGAACGAGTCAAGTCGGGCCTGGAGCACTCGAGCCTGGGCGTACAAGTCAGCAGCTTCGGTGCCTGTTGCGCCGATCGTACCAATCAGCGATGGCTCCTCGAGTCGACCTATGACAGCCGCTGTGACGTACTCATCGAGAGGCTTCATTTTCCTGGTGACGCAACCGTTTTCATTGCAGTGATAGGCTTCGTGGCCCTTCCTGTTGATCCGTCGCATGGTGCTGCCGGACTGTTCTCCGCAGACACCGCAGAGCGCAATCCCTGTCAGAAGGTGCCGCGGCGCCACCCCGCGGTGGGTCACCCGCGTCGGATCGGTGAGAATCGCGGTCAGTTTCTCTTGGTCCTCCGGCGTAATGAGTGGCTCCCATTTGCCCTTTCCGACCGGGGCACCCTGGTGCACGCGAATGCCAGCGTATGTCGGACGGAGAACCATTCTCTTGATCATCTGAGGCCGCCATGTCTGGGCGCCGGGCGGAGGAGGAGTGCCGCGTTCCCGGAAGTCGCGAGTGATCGCATGCAGTGTCTCGCCCGCAAGGATTCGGCGTGCCGCCTCCTGCACAATCAGCGACCCGGCTCCATCTGGAATTCGCTCAACGATCCGACCGGTCTCTGGGTCGCGCACAGCTCGGTATCCGTACGGGATCTTCCCGTGGGGTCGTCCGGCGAGCGCGGAGGCCCGAGCCGCGCGGAGAACATGCTCGCGGATGTTCTCAGCTTCACGTTCGGACAGGAGCGCGTCCAGTCCGGTGGTGAATCGGTCGTCACCGCGGTTCAGGTCGTAGGTGCGGCCGCTGTACGACCATAGGACACCACGGTCGGCGCAGAGGTTCCGTAACTGTACGTACGCTTCGAGGTCGCGCTGTGCACGGCTCGCAACCCACGTGACCAGAACATCGCCGGCACCGAGCGTATCGTGCAGTCGGCGCCACGCAGGGCGGTCCTTCCCGGAGAAACGCGATGCACCGATGTCGTTGTCTGTAAGGACTTCTGAGATCTCCCAGCCCTCACGTTCGCACACTGCACGGCACTCGGCTTCCTGCTCGGAGACGGAGCGGCCTCGCCCTGTTGGGTCGCTGCTGACTCGGCAGTAGATGATGGCGCGCACAAGCCAAACAATACATCCCTGTATTGACACTTAAGATTGTTCACCGCGCCCGGGTGGATGCTGTCGACCCGGATGTCGTGCTGTCCGAGTTCGGCGGCGAAGGCCCGCGCCATCCCGACGAGGGCGTGCTTGCTGGTCGTGTAGTGCACCAGATGTTCCTTGGCGCCCTCCGCCTCGACCAGCCGGCGTGTCTCGTGACGATCCCGCCTCCGATCGACGCGAGCCCAAAGGCGATTTCGGCGATTCGGGTCCTTTCGACGCGCGATATGCAGCAGAGTGTCAGTGATCTGTATCACTGCGCTACGCGAGGCACTTGGAGGATCGATGCGCATCACTGTCACCGTAGACGGAACGCAGTACACGGACGACGTGGAACCGCGACTGCTTCTCGTCCACTACCTCAGAGATCGACTCGGGAAGGTGGGCACGGTGGTCGGCTGCGACACGAGCAACTGCGGCGCCTGCACCGTGTTGCTCGACGACCGCAGCGTCAAGTCGTGCTCGATGCTCGCGGTACAGGCCGACGGACACTCGGTCACCACCGTCGAAGGGCTCACCACGAACGGCAGCCTGCATCCGGTCCAGGAGGCGTTCCGCGAGAAGCACGCCCTGCAGTGCGGCTTCTGTACGCCCGGGATGATCATGGCGACCATCGACCTGCTCTCCGAGAACTCCGATCCGAGCGACGAGGACGTACGGCACGGTCTCGAAGGAAATCTGTGCCGCTGCACCGGATACCAGAACATCGTGGCCGCTGCGCGTGACGCCGCTCAGCGACTGCGCGAGAACCCGGCCGCCACGCAGGAGGTATGACGATGACGAGCACCGTGGATCCCACCACCGACGAGGGCACCGGCGAATCCGAACTCGGCCGGGCACGCCGCCGCAAGGAGGACGAGCACCTCATCACCGGCCGCACGCGCTGGACCGACAATATCGTGCTCCCTGGGATGCTGCACGCCGCGATCCTGCGCAGCCCGATCGCGCACGCCCGCATCACCGGACTCGACGTCTCCGAGGCCCGGGGCAAGCCGGGGGTCGTCGCCGTCTACACGGGCGCCGACCTCGCCGAGGAGCAGGGCAGCCTGCCGTGCGCGTGGCCGATCACCGAGGACATGAAGACGCCGAACGCCCCGGCCCTGGCCGTCGACACCGTGCGGTTCGCGGGTGAGGCCGTCGCAGTCGTGGTGGCCCGCAGCGCATACGAGGCCCACGATGCCCTCGACGCGATCGACGTCGACTACGAGGACCTGCCGGTCGTGCTCGATCTCGAGAGCGCGGCGCAGGACGGCGACCTCGTCCACCCCGATCTCGGCACCAACGTCAGCGCGACATGGGTGTTCGACTCCGCCGAGGCCGGCAGCGGCGGCAACGTCGAGGACGCGATCCGCGACGCGGAGGTGGTCGTCGAACGGACCTTCCGGCAGCAGCGGCTCATCCCGGCCTTCATGGAACCGCGATCGGTCGTCGTCGACCCCACCGCCTCGCAGATCACCATGTGGTCGGCGACCCAGGTCCCGCACGTGCTGAAGCTGATGCTCGCGATGACCCTCGGTCTCCCCGAGCACAAACTGCGCGTCATCGCCCCCGATGTGGGCGGTGGTTTCGGCGGCAAGCTGCAGGTCACGCCGGAGGAGGTGCTCACGCTCCTCATCGCGCGTCGCCTACACAAGCCCGTCAAGTACACCGAGACGCGCAGCGAGTCGATGCTCGCCGCGCACCACGGCCGCGACCAGGTCCAGAAGCTGACCCTCGCCGCGCGCCGCGACGGCACCGTCACGGGCCTGAAGGTGGAACTGCTCGCCGATATGGGCGCCTACCTGCGTCTCGTCACCCCGGGTGTGCCGATCCTCGGCGCGTTCATGTTCAACGGCATCTACAAGTTCGACTCGTACCGGTTCGCCTGCACCAACGTGTTCACCAACAAGGTGCCCACCGACGCCTACCGCGGCGCCGGACGCCCCGAGGCCACCTTCGCGATCGAACGCATCATGGACGAGCTCGCCGTCGAACTGTCCATGGATCCCCTCGAGCTCCGCGAGAAGAACTGGATCAAGCACGAGGAGTTCCCGTTCGACACCGTCGCGGGCCTGACCTACGACTCGGGCAACTACGAGGCCGCGACCGCCAAGGCCCGAGAGTTGTTCGACTACGACGCATTACGGCGCGAGCAGACCGAACGACGCGAGCGCAACGACCCGGTGCAGCTCGGTCTCGGTGTCTCCACGTTCACGGAGATGTGCGGCCTGGCCCCGTCGCGGGTGCTCGGTTCACTCTCCTACGGCGCCGGCGGCTGGGAGCACGCCGCGATCCGCATGCTCCCCACCGGCAAGGTGGAGGTCGTCACCGGTTCGTCCGCGCACGGTCAGGGCCACGAGACGGCGTGGAGCCAGATCGTCGCCGACCGGCTCGGAATCCCGTTCGAGGACATCGAAATCCTGCACGGCGATACGCAGAGTTCACCGCGCGGTCTCGACACCTACGGCTCCCGCTCGCTCGCCGTCGGCGGCATCGCGGTCGTGAAGGCCGCCGAGAAGGTGGTCGCCAAGGCCCGGCCGATCGCCGCACACCTGCTCGAATGTTCCGAGGACGATCTGGATTTCGAGGCAGGACAGTTCCGCGTCAAGGGCACCTCGAAGTCCGTCGGGCTCACCGACGTCGCGCTCGCGGTGTTCGCCGCGCACGACCTGCCCGACGGTGTCGAACCGAACCTCGACTCCGAGGCGACCTACGATCCCGACAACTTCTCGTTCCCGCACGGCACCCACCTGTGCGTGATCGAGGTCGACACCGAGACGGGGCACGCGCGGATCCGCAAGTACGTGTGCGTCGACGACGTCGGGCACGTCGTGAATCCGCTCATCGTCGAGGGTCAGGTGCACGGCGGACTCGCCCAGGGTATCGCCCAGGCCCTCTACGAGGAAGCGGTGCACGACGAGTCGGGCACGTTGCTGAGTTCGTCGTTCGCCGAGTATCTGCTACCCACCGCGGTGGATCTGCCGCCCTTCGTCACCGATCGCACCGACACTCCGGCACCCGGTAATCCGCTGGGTGTCAAGGGTGTCGGCGAGGCAGGAACCATCGCCTCCACCCCGGCCGTCGTCAACGCCGTACTCGATGCGGTCCGGCCGTTCGGCGTCACCGACGTCGAGATGCCCTGTACACCGATGCGGATCTGGCACGCGCTCCGCGACGCCCGAGGAGGCACGCAATGATACCGGCCCCGTTCGACTACGTCGCCCCGTCGAGCGTCGACGAAGCGGTCGCCGCACTGACCGAGGCCGGTGAGGACGCGAAGGTCATCGCCGGTGGGCAGAGCCTCATGCCCGTCCTGCGCCTGCGGATGGCGGCACCGACCGTGCTCGTCGACCTCGGCAGGATCCCCGAACTGCGGGGCATCCGCGACGACGGCGACGCCCTGGTGATCGGCGCGACCACCACCCACCACGATGTGCTGCACGACCCGCTCGTCGCGGAGCACGCACGGTTGCTGGCCGAGGCGACGGCGACCGTCGCCGATCCCCAGATCCGGCACCGCGGCACGTTCGGCGGGTCGCTCGTGCACGCCGACCCGGCCGGGGATCTCGCGGCGCCTGCCGTGGCGCTCGAGGCGACCTTCACCGTGGCCGGTCCGTCCGGGCGTCGCACCATCGCGACGGACGACTTCTTCCAGGACTTCTTCACGACCGCGGTCGAGCCCGGAGAGATCCTCGTCGAGGTCCGGATTCCCAAGCACACGGGCTGGTCTGCGCGCTACGAGAAGTTCCATCGCGCGGCCCAGCAGTGGTCCATCGTCGGGGTCGCTGCGACCCTACAGGCGTCCGGCGACACCATCGAACGGGCGAGGATCGCGCTTACCAACATGGCGGCCGTGCCGGTCCGGGCACGCGGCGTCGAGGAATCGCTGATCGGTAAGCCCGCGACGGTCGATACGATCCGGGAGGCCGCCGAGCTCGCCACCGACGGCACGGCTCCCATGACCGACGGGAATGCCGACGCCGAGTATCGGAGCCACCTCGCCCGGGTACTCACCCGACGAGCGGTCACCACTGCCTCCGGGGTCTAGGCGTTTTCCACGCCGAACACCGAGATCCCGGACCACCTACGAACTTGAGGACCCCATGCAACTCGAACACACACTGTCCGTTCCCGCCCCGGTCGACGAGGTGTGGACCGCCCTGCTGAATCCGGAGAAGGTCGCGCCGTGCATGCCGGGTGCGACGCTCACCGGGGTCGACGGCGACACGTTCACCGGGACCGTCAAGGTGAAGCTCGGACCGGTGGCGCTCACGTTCAAGGGCACCGGCGTGTACGTCGAAAAGGACGAGACCGCCCGCCGGGCGGTCATCGAGGCCAATGCGAAGGACACCCGAGGCAACGGCACGGTGGCCGCGACCATCACCGTCACCCTCACCGGCGACGGCGACCGCACCGACGGCATCGTGAGCACCGACATGAAGATCACCGGCAAGCCCGCCCAGTTCGGGCGGGGGATGATCTCGGATGTCGGTGGGAAGATCCTCGAGCAGTTCGCGGACTGCCTGTCGAAGAAGCTCGGACCCGAAGCGACGGCCTCTTCTGTGTCCTCCTCCGCGGCGGCCACTGAGGCAGCCGAGTCGCAGCCCAACGAGTCCGTGCCGGCGAGCCCACCGCTCACCGCCTCGGGTTCGGGCGACGAGCCTGCCGGTGGAGCATTCGTCGGGGCCGGTGCCGGGGATGACGACTCCGCGCAGACGCGGCCGAACGAGTCGGTTCCACCCAGCCCGGTGAGCGCCTCACCGGCACCGGCGATGACCTCGACGCCTCCCACGCCATCGACGACTCCCGCCCCGGCCGCGCCCCCGCAGCCCGAGGCCGAACCGCTCGACCTCATGCAGTACGCGAAGGGATCGGTCGCGACGCGGGTCGCGCCGGTCGGAGTGGTCGCGATTCTCGTCGTGGTCATCGCGGTGATCCTCCAGCGTCGATCGGGACGCTGACCTCGTCGGATCCACTCGAACGCTGCGGATCGGACCCCGTCGAACGGGCCGGTCCGCAGCGTTCGTCGTCGTCAGCCTGCCTGTGCTGCGACGCGGCGACGCCCGATCGGGTCGAGCTGCGCACGGAGCCAGGCGTGCGCGGGATCCGCATCGCGCTCGGCGTGCCAGACCGCGAATTCGCGCAGGGGCGGCAACTGGAAGGTCGGTTCCAGGATGCGCAGGAACGCCATCTCGGCGAGGTGCCGGGCCAAGCGCTCGGGCAGGAACGTGACCATGCGGGTGTTCTCCAGGGCGTACGGAAGCACCGCGAGGTTGCCGCTGGTCGCGCCGACCTGGGCCACCGCCCCCGCACGCAGCAGAGCGCGGCCGAGGTTGGTGTCGTCGGAATACTGCGCGTAGGACAGCAGCGGGTAGCGGCCGAGCACTTCGCGGGTGAGCTTGGTGCCGGTGTACGGGTGGCCGGACCAGACCGCCCCGACGAGTCTGTCGGTCAGCACGACCTGCCTCCGGCAGCTCTCGAACTCCGGGGATTCGAGCACGTGTTCCGGTAGCACCGCGAGATCGATCTCGAACCGGCGGAAGGCATCGAGACCGGCACCGTTGAACGGCAGCAGATCGAAACGGATGCCGGCCGGGGTGCTCCCCCGGACCAGCAGACGCAGGAGGGTGATCGCGGCGTAGTCGCCGGTCATGATGGTGAAGGTGCGTGAATCCGTCGCGGGATCGAAGCCGGGCGCAGCCAGTACCGAGCGCTCGAGGGTCCGCAGCACCTCGCGGAGCGGTTCGACGATCGCCTGGGCACGCACGGTGGGACGCAGTGTGCGGCCGCTCTTCACGAGAAGCGGATCGTCGAATAGCTTGCGCAACCGGGCGAGAGCCGTACTCGTCGCCGGTTGCGACATGTTCAGTCGCCGCGCCGCGCGCGTGACATTGCGTTCGGAGAGCAGGACTTCGAGGACGACGAGCAGGTTGAGATCGACCCGTCGCAGATCCATGCGCCCCCCTGACATCGAAACCCGGCGGAACGGGAAATTCCGGCGGCATCGTAGCGCACGACCGTGATGTATACACAAGATCGAATACCAGCTATCGGACTTGGACGGCGATCTTGTGAGCGCAGCGAAGTACTACCTACTCTGACCCACGTCCTGACGGCAGCGAACCGTGATTCGCCCTGGCCCGAATTTCCAAGGCGAAGTTCTTTACTTGCCGAAGTCCAGTTTCGGCCGGCCGCCGACTCAGGCAGGTAGAGAGGCTCGGGGGGCGAAACGTTGTGAGTGTCATGAGGAAATTCCGGCAGTACACGCCGGACAACTGGCGTCTGTGGCGCAGGATGACCGCAGTCGTCGCCGTCCCCATCGTCGCAGCGACCCTGTACGGCTCGCTCCGCGTCTACGACCTCTACCAGGAGAACGACGCCTACAGCGCCGCCGCCGAGAACGTCTCCATCCTGCCGACCCTCGCCGACTACGCCACCAGTGTCACCGGCGCCGCGGCAGCGACGATCCTGTCACTGCCCGTCGACAACGGCGCCCAGGTCGCCCGCGAATCCGCCGCGACGCTGCGCGACCACATCGACGCGAAGGATCTCGATCCGCAGATCGCGGCGATGATCAACCGCATGCTCGCCGAGGGCGAGAGCCTGCTCGACAGCGCGTCGTCGGGAACCCTGGCGCCGACCGTGGCCAGCGAGCGCGCCGAAGGATTCGTCATCCGCGCCCAGGCTGCCTACCGCGCCATCACCACCACCACGGACGACCCCACCGTCCAGCGCGAGAGCGCGACACTTCTCGACCTGTGGGACACCCAGTGGTCCCTGCTCGACCAGGTCCTCGCATACTCCGCGCTGAGCGCCGGAACCGACGGTGCCCTGCTCATGTGGAACAACGCCCTCGGTGTCGAGTCCGCGCGACTGGCCGTCCTCCGTGACACCTTCGTCGAGAACGAGACCGCCGACTCCTCCCGGGTCGACGGTCTGATGACCCAGCTCGAGAATCGCCGCAGCCTCACGGCCAACCTCGACAACGAAGCGGGCAACGTCGCCGCTCTGCGCGGGTCGCTCTTCGAGAGCCTCATGATCTACCAGGAGGAGGTCGCCGGTTCCGCGACCCGAGCCGTGGCCGCCCTCGACGACCTCGCGGCCGGAGCACGCACCGAAGCCCTCAAGAACGCCATCGGTGTCGCGATCATCCTCGCCCTCGCCCTCGCCCTGGCGATCGTGATCGCGATGTCGCTCGTCCGGCCGTTGCGCCGACTGCGCGACGACACCCTGCGCACCGCCGAACAGGATCTGCCCGCCGCACTCGCTGCGATCAAGGACGGCGCCGAGATCGAATCCGTCACACTGGATCCGATCCGCGTCTACACCCGCGAGGAGATCGGCGAGGTGGCGCGCGCCGTCGACAGCATGAACGAAGGCGCCCTACGTCTGGCCGGCGAGCAGGCCCAGCTGCGCCGGCAGGTCAGCGAGATGCTCGAAACGCTCGCCCGCCGCAACAAGACGCTCGTGGAACAGCAACTGGCGCTGATCGATTCGCTCGAACACGAAGAGCGCGACCCGACGCGTCTGCAGAACCTGTTCGCGCTCGACCACCTCGCCGCCCGCATGCGGCGCACGGGCGACTCGCTGCTCGTCCTCGCCGGTACCCGCCAGCGCCTCGGCCGCGTCCCCGACACACCGCTCGTCGACGTCCTGCGCGCATCCCTCTCGCAGGTCGAGAACTACCAGCGCGTGAACATCGGAAATGCGCCGGACGGCAATCTGGTCGGCAGCGCCGTCACCGACGTCGTCCACATGATCGCCGAGCTCCTCGACAACGCACTGCGCGCCTCACCGCCCGAGAGCACCGTGGCGTTCGCGTTCTCCCGCGCCGTCGACGGCGGCCTCCTCCTCGAGATCGCCGACCGTGGAATCAGTATTCCCGCAGATGAACTCGCCGACATCAACATGCGGCTGGGTTCGGACGGCGAAGCCGGATCCGGCGCCGCACGGCGAATGGGTCTGTTCGTGGTCGCGCGCCTCGCCGAGCGTCACGACATCACGGTGCGTCTGCGTCCGACCTTCGACTCGTCCACCAATGCCGGCATCACTGCGAGCATCTACCTGCCGACCAGCCTGCTCAAGGGAACCGGCAGGAACCACGACGATCCGTACCGGATCGATCGGCCGCGCCGCCTGCCCGATCCCCCGTCGGAGTACGGCGAGCAGTTCCACGCCGACCCGGCATCCGGATCGCAGCCGGTGGTCGGAAGCCGTCACTCGGCACCCACCCCCGCTCTCGCGACGCCCGGGACGAGTCCGGGTATCCGGCGCGGACAGCTGCACGAACGATGGGTTCCCCGCGGCGCGGGACAGTAGGCGACGCGGACAACGGACAGCGGGCGGGCGGTCTGCCATCCTGACGGCATGACCGTTCCCCGCGTCGACGTCCACCAGCACGTCTGGCCGGCACCGCTCGTCGCTGCGTTACGGGCACGCACCCGTGCGCCGCGGCTCGTCGGATGGACGCTGTACCTCGGCGGTGAACCCCCGTACGAGGTGCGACCGGAGGATCACTCGATCGCCCAGCGGGCCGAGCTCGCGGCGCAGGACGGCATCGACTTGGCGCTGGTGTCGTTGTCGAGCCCGCTGGGGATCGAAACGCTTCCCGCAGCCGACGGGGCCGGCCTGCTCGACGCCTACCACGAGGGAGTGCTCGCGCTGCCGCACCCGTTCGGGGCGTGGGCGGCAGCGTCGGTCGACGATCCCGATCCCGCGGCGCTGCGCGAGGTGCTCGGGGCGGGATGCGTCGGTCTCCAGCTTCCCGCCACCGCGTTGGCGGATGCCGACGGCTACGCGCGGTGCGCCCCGCTCCTCGACGAACTCGACCGCGTCGGTGCTCCCCTGTTCGTGCATCCCGGGCCCGCCGCGGCCGATCCGTCGGCTCCGCCGTGGTGGCCGGCGATGGTGTCGTACGTGGCGCAGATGCACACCGCGTGGTTCGCCTGGCACGAGTACGGGGCCCCTCGCCTCCCCGGACTGCGCGTGGGGTTCGCGATGCTCGCCGGGCTCGCGCCGCTGCACGCCGACCGGATGGCCGCGCGCGGCGGACCGGCGACGGTCCCGTCGGCCGGAGTGTTCGTCGACACCTCGTCGTACGGTCCCGAGATCGTCGAGGCCGTGGCGTCCGGCCTCGGCCCCGACCGCGTCGTGCTCGGTTCGGACCGCCCGTACGCAGCACCGTTGCTGTTCGGCGACGCGCGCGACGAGCCCGTACGGCGACGCAATCCGGCCCGGTTGTTCCGAACGTCACACGAGTGAAAATCTTGACAGTGCCGCATCCGGCCGCTGAAGTGAGCGGCATGCATCTTCCGGCGACCCTGCGGCATCGCAGACTTCATGTGGACTACGTCCGCATCGCCGGTGGTTTCTGTGGTTGTCGCGCCTGTCGTTGATCCCGGCCCGAACCACTTCTCCTGCCCGGACGGCCCTACGATCCCGTCCGGCTCCCGTTCCGAGGAACCACGATGCCTGCTGCTCTTCTGTCCCCCTCCGTGCGCGTCGATCTCGCCGAGATCGTCCGTGACATCGCCGCGGACGTCTCCCGCTGGCGGCCGCTCGTCCGCTTCGACGAAACCGAACGCTGGTACACCCGGCTCGCCGTCGCCGGCGACTACGAGGTGTGGTTGCTGAGCTGGCTTCCCGGGCAGCGCACCGGGATCCACGATCACGGTGGGAGTGCCGGCGCGTTCGCCGTCGCGCAGGGACAGGTCCGGGAGGACACCGTCGACCAGCCGTGGTCGGAAGATCTTCCCGGGCAACGCGTGACGCTCTCCCGCACCCATCTGTCGACGGGTGTCACGCGTCGATTCGACGGTCGGCACGTGCACGAGGTCGTCAACGACGGTCCCGTCCCGGCGGTGACCGTGCACGCCTATACCCCCGCGCTGGACTCGATGAGCCGATACCGTCTCGAGCGCGGCATCCTCGCCCTCACGACCTCGGAGCGTGCCGGCGACGACTGGTGATCCACTCGTGACAAATCCGGCACAGTGGGTATCCGCCGGGATAGAGTCGAAAACCGACCGTGCCGCATCCGAGGGAGCAACCCGTGAAACGCTTCGCACGCACCACCGCGCTTCTCGCCGTGTCCGTATTCGCCCTGGCCGCCTGTTCCGGCGGCGGAGACGAGGATCCCCTCGCCGGAGACACAGCGGACGGAGGCGCGATCGTCGTCGGTTCGGCGAACTTCCCGGAGAACGTCCTGCTCGCGGAGATCTACTCGCAGGCGCTCGAGAGCACGGGGGCCGAGGTCACCCGCCAGTTCAACATCGGCAGCCGCGAGATCTACTACGACCAGGTCGCCTCGGGTGCCATCACGCTCGTCCCGGAGTACAACGGCGCACTGCTCGCGCGGGTCGACCCCGACAGCACCGCCTCGACGACGGAGGACGTCAATGCGGCCCTGTCCGAAGCCCTTCCGGACGGGCTCGAGATCCTGGCCTCCGCCCCCGGTGAGAACAAGGACGCCCTCGTCGTCACCGAGGAGACCGCGCAGCGCTACAACCTCGTGAGCATCGCCGATCTCGCGCCGGTCGCCGGCGAACTCGTCCTCGGCGGACCGCCGGAGTTCGAGACGCGTCAGCAAGGTGTCGTGGGTCTGCGTGAGGTGTACGGGGTCGAGTTCCGCGAATTCGTCCCCACCGACACCGGTGGCCCCATCACCATCCGCGCGCTCTCGGACGGCACCGTGCAGGCCGCGAACATCTTCACCACCGATCCGTCGCTGAGCACCGAACCGTTTGTTGCGCTGGAGGACCCGGAATCGGTCTTCGGAGCCCAGAACGTCACCCCGCTGGCGCATCGCGCCGATCTCGACGACGACCACGTCGCGAAGATCGACGCCGTGTCCGACAAGCTCACCACCGACACCCTCGTCGTCCTGGTCGGACAGGTGGTCACCGACGGTCGCGACATCGACGTCGTCGCCGAGGAGTGGCTGCAGCAGAACGATCTGAACTGACGGAAGTCGGTGCCACGTGATCACATTCGACAACGTCGGGAAGCGTTATCCCGACGGGACCGTCGCCGTCGACGGACTCTCGCTGGAAGTCCCGACGGGCACCCTGACGGTGTTCGTCGGGCCGTCGGGGTGTGGGAAGACCACCTCGTTGCGCATGATCAACCGGATGGTCGAGCCCTCGAGCGGGCGTGTGCTCGTCGGGGGCCGCGACGTCCGGGACGAGGATCCCCGGATCCTGCGCCGGGGCATCGGATACGTCATCCAGCACGCCGGGCTGTTCCCCCATCGCACAGTGATCGACAACGTCGCCACCGTGCCCCGGTTGCTCGGCGCGAGCCGTAAGGAGGCCCGCGCGACCGCGATGGACGTGCTCACCCGAGTCGGCCTCGGAAAAGAACTGGCGCAACGCTATCCTGCTCAGCTGTCCGGCGGGCAGCAGCAGCGTGTCGGTGTAGCACGTGCGCTGGCGGCCGATCCTCCGATCCTGTTGATGGACGAGCCGTTCTCCGCGGTCGATCCCGTGGTCCGCAAGGATCTGCAGGACGAACTCCTGCGCCTGCAATCGGTGCTGGCCAAGACGATCGTGCTCGTCACCCACGACATCGACGAGGCGATCAAGCTCGGCGACCGCGTGGCCGTCCTGCGGCCGGGCGGGGCGCTCGCTCAGTACGCTACTCCGGAGGATCTTCTCACCTCCCCCGCCGACGATTTCGTCGCCGGATTCCTCGGCGTCGACCGCGGTGTGCGACTCATGTCGTTCTTCTCGTCCGCCGACCTGCCGCTGCGAACCGATCCGATCGTCACCCGCGATGCCGCCGAACTCGCCGTCGGCGACGGCTGGCTTCTCGTCGTCGACGACGACGGACGCCCGACGGGGTGGCGCGACGGCAGTGCCGATGCGGAATTCCTGCCGGCCGGAAAGCCGTTCGTTCCCGGGCGGGATCCGCTGCGCGTCGTGCTCGACGCGGCCGTGCTCTCACCGTCGGGCCATGCCGTGGCGGTGGACGACGACGGACGTGCGCTCGGGGTGATCAGTGGCGAAGAGGTGACCGCGGCGGTCCGCGCGGCGCACAACCACAGGGAGGCCGGCACCCCGTCTCCGCTCGCGATGCGGAAGTTGCGGTGAGCCTGCGGATTCCCGGTTATCTCGGGACGTTCTGGGAACTGCTCGGCGATCATCTCGTCATGGCCCTCGGCGCGTCGCTGCTCGGCCTCGTCCTCGCTCTGCCGCTGGGCCTCGCGTGCGTGCGGTGGCCGCGGGTGTACGCCCCGGTACTCGCGGTCTGCAGTGTCCTGTATTCGATTCCGTCGCTTGCCTTCTTCGTCCTGCTCATCGCGTTCACCGGGATCAGCCGGACGACCGTGATCCTCCCGCTGGCCGTCTACGCGCTGGCGGGCCTCGTCCCGAACGTCGTCGACGGATTGCGTGCTGTGCCCGACAGTGTCCGCCAGTCGGCGGTGGCGATGGGATTCTCGACGCCGCGCCGGTTGCTCACCGTCGACCTGCCGCTGGCGATCCCGGCGGTCATCGCGGGGTTGCGGGTCGCGACGGTCGCGAACATCAGCATGGTGAGCGTCGGAGCGCTGATCGGCATGGGTGCCTTCGGCGCGTTGTTCACCGCCTCGGTGCAGCTCAACCGACTCGGTCTGGCGATCATCGGCATCATCGCGACCGTCGTGATGGCACTGGTCGTCGACGCGGTGCTCGTGCTCGTCCAGCGTCTCGCCACGCCGTGGATGCACCGCACCTCGAAGGTGCGCCGATGACGACGCTGCTGAACTATCTGGCCGAATACTTCGGCGACTCCGCGAACTGGTCGGGCGCGTCCGGGATCCCGACGCGACTGGCCCAGCACTTCGGCTATACCCTGCTCGCGTTCGTGATCTCCGTGCTCCTCGCGTTGCCGCTCGGCCTGTGGACCGGGCACACGGGCCGCGGCGGTGTGCTCGTGTCGCTCACAGCGAACGCCGCACGCGCCCTCCCCACCTACGGCCTGCTCGTGTTGCTGGTCGTGCTGTACGGGATCGGGCTCGTTCCGGTGATGGTGCCGCTGGTGGCACTCGCGATCCCACCCATCCTGTTGAACTCCTACGAAGGGATCCGCGGGATCGACCCGGCGCTGACCGACGCCGCCCGCGGGATGGGGATGACCTCGTCCCAGATCCTGCTGCGGGCCCAGCTGCCGGTGGCTCTGCCGCTGATCCTCGTCGGCCTGCGCACCGCCGCCGTGCAGATCGTCGCGACCGCCACGATCGCCGCGGCAGTGAGCTTCGGCGGGGTGGGAAGGCCCATCGTGGACGGTCTCGCGCGCAGCGACTACGCCCTGGTCGTGGGCGGTGCCGCCCTCGCCGGGATCTGCTCGCTGGTGATCCTCGCGCTCTTCGCGGTCCTCGGCCGACTGCTCGTCTCACCCGGCGTCCGGGCCTCGCGCGACTAGCTCGTACGATCCCTCCTTCGGAACCGACAAACGTGTCGGTGGCCCGGAGCACACTGGAGGTCGAGACGAAGTCCTATCGAGGAGGCGCAGGTGCGATGTATGCGCAACGCGAAACCTACTTCGGCTGGACGTCTCGGCGCGTACCCCTGTACGCAGCCGCGCAGCCCACGGCATCCCCGGCCACACCGGCCGCATCCGGCCCGAGCATCCGTCCCGAGGACGAGCGCGTTCCCTCGGGCGTAACGCTCGACCGCATCCTGCCCGAGTCCGTGCTGCATGGCCGTCTGGTCGCGTATCACGACGCGGACGAGGACAGGGACTACGTGGCCGTGGCGGTCGGCGCGGTGGCGGGCGAGAACGATGTACCGGTCCGGGTGGCCGAGGAAGAGACGCTCGTCGTGTCCGCGGCCCGCAGCATGATCGATGGGATCCTCGTCGGCACGGAGAACGACGACCTCGACGAACTGGAGGTCGCCCGTCAGCTCCGCTTCGGCGGACCGGTCCGCGACCTGCTGGAATACATCGGAGCACGGTCGGTGGTGGTCGACTGGAGCCCCGCTGTGGCGTGATCCGACAGAGCCGTGGCGTGATGTGATCGCGTCCCCGCAATCGCGGATGTGTGACGCGCCGATACACACATCTGCAACGACACAGCATTCAGGTGGTACGGTCGTAGGCGTCCCCGTGACCAAAACGTAATAATTCGGGGATTATCGCAGCCCTGGTGTGGGTACTCAAGCCTTCGGGTTCCACTGGGAGGGTGACCGGAAGTGGCGATGCCGGACTGACAGCTACGCCCGTCGGGGGCAGCCCGGCACCGCCACTTTCGACCCACACTCTCCGGGACCGGACTCTTCCGAGTCCCGGTTCTCAGTTCTCCGTTACCGCTGCGGCTGCGGCCGTCGCCGCCAGAGCGGCCGGCGCCTCGACCGCGAGGAGATGACCCACCTCGGGAAGCGCCACGAAATGAGCACCCATGTCGTCGGCCAGCTTGTTCAGCGCGTCCACCTGTACGAGGGGGTCCTTGCTTCCCACGACGACCTCGACCGGACGCCCGCGCCAGCGGCGCAGCACGGCCCGATCGATGCGGGGCATGTTCGTCAGCGACGTGCAATACGCACCGACGCGGCAGGACCACCGCAGGGTCTGTTCGTCGGGCCGGTAGTCGTATCCCGCGAGTGCTCGAAGGTACCGCTCGGTGTTCTCGAAGTTGGGCTCGTTGCGCCACTGCAGGCCGGGGATGAGGGCGCGGTTCCACCGGACGCGCGGGACGAGACCCAGCGGCGCCGCGATCACCAGCTTCTCGATCCGGTCAAGATCCTCCACCGCAGCGGCCACGGAGGCCGACCAGCCGAGACCGATCACGGGAATCCGCTCGACGCCGAGTGCATCGAGCACCTCGACGAGCCAGTGGCCGTAGACGCTGTGGATCCGGCTGTCGGGCCGGCTGCCCGCGCTCGCACCGGGAAGGCCCGGGACATCCACGAGCACCACCCGGTGGCGCTCGCCGAACTGCTCGGCGAGCAGACGCAGCCCCGCCGCCGGGAGATCGCCACCCGCGAGCACCACGATCGGCGGTGCGGTCGCAGGACCCGTGGTGAGCACGTAGGTGTCACCCAGCGAGGTGCGGGCGACGTGCTCCTCGACGGGACGCTCCCAGTAGGTCAGCAGTCCTGCGCACGCGTGGTGGATCACGCTGCCGTCTCCGGGGCAGCGGTAGGGCGAACGTGTCAGCAACGCCATCATCCTCCTACCCGGACGATTCCGGGGACGACGAGGGATTCACGGAACGGCATGAATGGATCTTCTTTCGTGGGGTACGAGCGTCTTTCGCCGACCAACCTCGGGCACACCGCACGACACCGTAGCCCAGTGCTCGGTGTGGACGCCACCCGTGGTTCCGGAAAACTTCACAGCCGTCCCTCACGTCACTTTCGTGCCGAATGCCCTTTCACCCCTGCGCCTCCAGGTCTCCCACGAGGTGTGAACCTGCGGTCGGAAGCCGTAGCCGGTGTCGGGTTCGGGCAGATGCCCTTCGGGGTCGATCACGACGACCTCCACGCCGTCCCGGTGGAGCCGACCGATCATCTCCAGCAACATCCTTCGGCCGACCGGCAGGATGGTACGGACGAGGGACAGGTCGAAGACCAGGCGTTTCGTCTCCACAGGCTCGTCGACCACGGCCGTCACGAGACCCTCGGAACTGGTGAACTGGAGGTCGCCCTGCAACTCGAGGAGGGTGAGAGACTCGTCACCCTCGCCGATGACATGTCTTCTGCGTAACACCGAGTGTGCGACCATCGGCGCGTCCATCAGATGCAAGTTCATGTCGCGGGAGAGACGACCGAAGGCGGCGACCCCCTGGACGCTGGTGCCGTGGTCGTCGAGGCGCGGCGAGTATGCGGCAATACCCAACTGTCCCGGTAGGATTCCTATGATTCCTCCGGACACGCCGCTCTTGGCGGGGATACCGACGGTGGAGAGCCAGTCCCCCGCCGCGTCGTACATCCCACAGGTCGCCATCACCGACAGCACCTGACGCACCACGTCCCGCGAGAAGATCTCCTCGCACGTCACGGGTTGCACACCGCCCGCCGCGAGCGTCGCGGCCATCATCGCGAGATCCTTGGTCGTCACCGTCACCGAACACTGCCGGATGTACCCCTCGACGATCTCGTCCGGATCGTCCTCGAAAACCTCGTACCCCCGAAGGAGATTGGCGATGGCGACATTGCGATAGGAGTTCTCGAGCTCCGACGATGCGACCTTCTCGTCGATCGTCAGCTCGCGACCGGCCAGGGACGACAGCAGAGAACGGATGTCCTCCACCGAGGCCTCGGGTTGCCGTCCGTCGAGCACCAGGGCGTGTGCGGCGAGCGCACCGGCATTGATCATCGGGTTGAGCGGACGGCCTGTGTTGCGTTCGAGCGAGACCTCGTTGAACGCCTCCCCGGAGGGTTCGACATCGATCACGTCGAGCACGGCGTCGAAGCCTCTCTGTTGCAGCGCAAGACCGTAGACGAAGGGCTTCGAGATCGACTGGATCGTGAACTCGGTGTGGTCGTCGCCCACGGAGTACACCGCACCTTCGGCGGTCACGAGGGTGAGGGCGAACCGGTCCGGGTCGGCCCTCGCCAGTTCCGGGATGTAGTCGGCGAGGGCGCCCGAACTGTCGGCGCATCCTCGGAGCACTTCGGTCAGATAATCCGGCAACGGTGAACGCATGTATTCATCGTGACCGAATCGGACGCTGCCGGGGTGAGGAGTGACGAAGGCGATTGAACCGGCGGATCGCGGGTATGCCATCCCCATGACTGCTCTGTCGTCGGCGCTGTCCGTGCCGTTCCGAGTGGGATCCGCGCTGCGCGGAGCACGCGTGTTCCACCCGCGCGGTGCGACCTTCGAAGGGGTTGCCGAACTCGAGTCGTCCTGGTGGCCGCGGCAGATTCCCCGCCCTACTCCTGTCGTCGCCCGGGTGTCGCGGGCCATCGGCACACCGGACGGCATGCCGGACGTGCTCGGTCTCGCGGTGCGCTTCGCCACGAAGACCGGCCCGTGGGACGTCCTGCTCGCATCGGCTCATCTGCCGGCCCGGGTGGCGCTGCTGCCGGCCCGTTCGTGGTCGAGTGCCCGCTACAGCACGCTCATGGCCTATCGGACCGACAGCGACCCCGCGCCGCGGTGGATCACCGCCGTTCCGCGCGGACGACAACCGTCCTCGACGACCTCCGTGCAGGCACTCGAGATACCGCTCGAGTTCTCTCTCCTGGTGGGTTCCGCCCGCGGGCCTCTGGAAGCGGCGGGACGTCTGACGCTGACTCGCCACCTGCCCGAGAAGGATTCGGAGCAGCCGTCATTCGATCCGACCGTCCACTGCCCCGGATTCGTCGATCCGTGGCCGGGATGGCTCGTCGAGACGCGGCGCGACGCCTACCGGGCGAGCCGGGCCGGACGAGGCGCCTTCCTCGCCCGGCCGCAGCACACCGTCAGCTGATCACCGCGTCGATCGTCTTCTTCAGCGCGGACGGCTGCGCCGGTGACCGCGGGGCGCCCTCCTTCATCTCGAGCATGCGGGCACCGATGTCCTGCAACTGCTTACGGCCGAGCGCCTCGCGCACCTTGGGGAACCACTCGTCCTCCTCCTCGTCGATGTGATGCTCGACGTTCTCGATGAGGACCGTCGTCTTCGCGTCGAAACGCTCTGCGTCGGGCTTCATCCCGGCCAGTTCGATGACGAGCACGTCGGCGACGTGGTGCTCCTCGTACGATTCGAGAATGTCGTCCTCGAGATCGGGGAGCAGGGAACGCACCTCGGGGTACATGCACTCGTTCTCGAGATAGGTGTGCACGGTGAGGGCTTCGATGATCTTGTCGACGATCTTGCCCTTCTCCTTCTCCCCCTCGGCCTTCCGGAAGTCGCGGAAGAGTTTCTTGATCTCCTTGTGGTCTTCCTTCAGCAACACGATCGCGTCTGTGGACACGGTTCCTCCTGCGGCGTGAACATTGCCGCCCCCAGCGGGCGTGGCACAGGAATACCCGTCCGCGACACCGTCACACGCGCACACGATCCGCATTCGCGAGGATGGCCGCCCGCAGTGCCGCCTCCGGGCCGTTGAGTACGGAACGACGCGCCATGAGCACGAACTCGATCTCACCCGCACCGGGAAGCAATCGTTGGGGATCGCGCACCGGGACGAGACCGGGTGGTGGAAGCCGCTCGGCGTGCAGCACCACGCCCAGTCCCGCGAGCGCTGCAGCGCGCAGACCGTTGAGACTGTCGGTCGTGCACGCAACGCGGACACCGCGCCCACTGCGCTGGAGGACCTCGAGCGCGATGTCGCGGGTCAGGGCCGGCGACGGATAGGACACCAGCGGTGTCGGCTCGTCCGGATCGAGGACGTAATCGGGGGCGGACAGGAAGACGAGACGCTCGCTGAAGATCATTTCACCGTGGCGGCTGCCCGGTCGACGCTTGCCGAAGACCAGATCGAGCTCGTTGTCGTCGAGACGGCGCTGCAGATCCTCGCTCAGATCCACCGTGAGTTCGAGATCGATGCGGGGATGACTACGCCGGAACTCGGCGAGGATCGACGGCAGCTCGTAGAGCACCAGGTCCTCGGAGACCCCGAAACGCAGCCGGCCGCTGAGCGGCGACTCCGAGAAGTGCCTGCGGGCGGCATCGTGGCGATCGAGGATCTCGCGGGCGAAGGCGACCATGTCGGCGCCGTCCGCCGTGAGCTCGACGTTGTGCGTGTCGCGTACGAACAGGCGGCGCCCGATCTCCTTCTCGAGTCGCGCGACGTGCTGACTGACCGTCGACTGCCGCAGGCCGAGCCGCTGGGCGGCCGCGGTGAAGCTGCGCTCCCGCTCGACGGCCAGGAAGCTCCGTAGGTGCACCGGATCGAACACCATCCCATTTCATCACGAATCGCGATTACAGAAAACGTGGCGACCGTCTTCTGTAATGACATCCGGCTGCCGTACCGTCGATTCGTGCTCTCCAAGATCCCCGTGCTCGGACGGCTCGACCCGTTCCTGCTCGCCATCCTCGCCACCGTCGCCGTCGCTGCTCTGCTGCCCGCCGACGGGGTCGTACTCGACGGCGTGAACTGGGCCGCCAAGATCGCCATCGGGCTGCTGTTCTTCTTGTACGGCGCGCGCTTGTCCACGCAGGAGACCATCGAGGGTCTCGAGCACTGGCGTCTGCACCTGACGATCCTCGCCACGACCTTCGTCGTCTTCCCGCTGCTCGGTCTGGCCGCCAAGGTGCTCGTGCCGTCGATCCTGAGCGACCCGCTCTATCTCGGCGTCCTGTACCTGTGCCTGCTGCCGTCCACGGTGCAGTCCGCCATCGCGCTCGTCTCGGTGGCGCGCGGCAACATCCCCGGCTCGATCGTCTCGGCCAGCGCCTCGAGTCTCATCGGAATCTTCGCGACTCCACTGCTGGTCGCGCTGACGATGTCCACCCAGGGCGTCACCTTCAGCGGGTCGGCCGTGCTCGACATCGTGCTGATGTTGCTCGTGCCGTTCGTCGCAGGTCAGCTCCTGCGGCGCTGGATCGGCGGCTGGGTGAAGGCCCACGGCAAGCCGCTCAAACTCGTCGACCGCGGATCGATCATGCTGGTCGTGTACGTGGCGTTCAGCCGCGGCATGAACGAGGGTATCTGGTCGATGATCTCGGTCGGCCGCCTGCTCGCCCTCGTCGGTGTGTGCGCGGTGCTGCTCGCGATCGTGCTCGCGCTCACCTGGTACTCGTCGCGCGGACTCGGTTTCGAATATCAGGACCGTGTCGCGATCCTCTTCTGCGGCTCCACGAAGTCCCTCGCCACCGGTCTGCCCATGGCGATCGTGCTGTTCCCCGGCCAGCCCATCGGCCTGATCGTGCTGCCGCTCATGCTGTTCCACCAGATGCAGCTCCTGGTGTGCGCGGCCCTCGCCGGACGCCTGGCGAAGAAGGCACCGGACGGGCTCGTAGCCGTATAGGAGAGCGAGGCCGAAGCTCCTGTTCGACGAAATCGAGGGTGAAATCCGCTGATTCCGATAACGGTGACGTCGTCGTGCCGTCACCGTGCAGGGAGAATCCCGATCCGCGAACCTCGGCTCGAAGGAGCACCGACATGGGTCTGCTATTCCACGATCATCTGCACGACGAGTTCGGAACCTGGCCGCTGGCCTACATCCCCTACGGCGGCGCCGACTTCGGCGAGATCGCCGCAGTGGCCCGGCAGGTGGGCGACGGTGACGACGGGGACTTCTATCGGGCGTGGGTCGAGACCGGGGACCGTCTCGTCGCCGAAGCGGAGTCCTGCGCGACCGCCGGGCACGACGACTCGGCCCGCGAGCTGTTCCTGCGGGCGAGCGCCTACTACGCGACCGCCTACCACCCGCTGTACGGATCTCCCGTCGACCCACGTCTGATCGGCGCCTTCGACAAGCAGGTCGCGGCCTTCGATGCCGGGCTGGCGATCGGGGACACACCCGTCAAGGCTGCCAGGATTCCGTTCGAGGACACCACGCTTCCGGGCTATCTGATTCCCGCACCCGGCCACGAGAACAGCGTGCGGCCGCTCATCGTCTTCACCAACGGATACGACGCCACGATCACCGACATGTACTTCGCATCGGCCGTGGCAGCGCTGCGGCGCGGCTACCACTGTCTCCTGTTCGACGGACCGGGCCAGGGTGAGATGCTCTACAAGCAGAAGATGCCGATGCGTCCGGACTGGGAAGTGGTCGTGCGCGCGGTGATCGATCATGCGACGGCCTCCCCCATCGTCGACCCCGAACGCATCGTCCTGAGCGGATGGAGTCTCGGTGGATATCTCGCGACGCGCGCAGCATCCGGTGAGCATCGTCTGGCCGCGGTGGTCGCCGATCCCGGTCAGTGGAGCGTCGCGGCCGGCACCCGGGCCCTCGGGGCAGCGTTCGGCCTCTCCCCCGAGGTCCTCGACGATCCTCTCTCGATGAGCGCACAGGACGCCGACACGATCATGGCTGCGGTGCAGTCGGATCCGTCGCTGCGCTGGAAGATCGTCGCCCGCGGATTCTGGGTCAACGGAGTCTCGGACATCCGGGAACTGTTCGCGGAGATGAACGCGTACACGCTCGACGAGGTCGGGGAGCATATCTCGTGCCCGGTCGTGGTGACCGCCGCCGAGAGCGATGCCCTCGCGCGCGGTGCAGGAACGTTCGGAGATCGATTGGGCGACAAGGTGACCCTCATCCCGTTCACCGACGCCGAGGGTGCGGGTGGGCATTGCGAGATGGGCAACCGCACCCTCCTCAACAGGCGGGTTCTCGATCGGCTCGACGAACTCCTGGCCCGCACGCCCTGACGATCAGCGGTCGGGCCGGCCCGTGTACGCCTCCGCGAGATACTGCTGCCCGTACCGGGAGCCGACGACCGCGGCGAGTTCGCCCAGCGCCCGCTTGTTCTCGAACGACGTTGCGTCCTCACGGGTGTGGAGCATCGAGGTCATCCAGTACGAGAAGTTCTGTGCCTTCCACACGCGCTGCAGCGCCGTGTCGCTGTAGGCGTCGAGCAGGTCGGACGAACCGGTGGAGAAGAACGAGTCGAGCGCGCGGAAGAGCACCCGGACGTCGGCCAGGGCGAGGTTGAGTCCCTTGGCACCGGTCGGCGGAACGGTGTGGCCGGCATCGCCTGCCAGGAAGAGGTTTCCGTGCCGCATCGGTTCGCACACGTACGAGCGGAACGGCAGGACCATCTGTTCGAAGATGGGTCCGCGCTTCAGTTCGAAACCGTCGGGGCCGTCGACACGCTTCTGCAGTTCGTCCCAGATCCGCTCCTCGCTCCACGTCGACGCGTCCTCGGACGGGTCGCACTGGAAGTACATCCGCTGCACCGACTCGTTGCGTTGACTGATGAGGGCGAATCCATGATCCGAACGCGCATAGATCAATTCGGGAGCGCTCGGGGGAGCCTCGGTGAGGATCCCGAACCATGCGAAGGGGTACTCGATGAAGTGGTCGGTGCGGACGTCGCCCGGAATCGCCTTGCGGCAGATGCTCTGTGATCCGTCCGCTCCGACGAGGATGCGGCACCGGACCTCGACCGGCGTGCCGTCGGATTCGGTGAACCGGATCTTCGGTGTGTCGGTGGTGATGTCGAGAACCTCTGCGTCGCAGACGCTGTAGCGCACATCGCCACCGTCGCGTTCGAGCGAGGCGGCCAGGTCGACGAAGACCTCGTTCTGCGGATACAACCACACCGACTCACCCACGAGGTCCCGGAAATCGATGCGGTGGCTCTCGCCTCCGAAGCGCAGATCGATGCCGTCGTGGCGGTGCCCTTCGTTCAGGACACGGGTGTCGACTCCGCTCTCGGTGAGCAGCGACACCGAGCCGTGCTCGAGGATCCCCGCACGGTGGGTGGTCCGGATGGTCTCGTGATCACGCTTCTCGACGACGATGTTGTCGATCCCCGCCTTCGCGAGGAGGTGGGAGAGCATGAGACCTGCCGGGCCGCCGCCGACGATGCCGACTTCGGTGGTGACGACCGTGCGGGTTGCGTTCATGTGTTCGTCCTTCGCTGCGCGTATCCGATTCGCGTCCCGTCGAGTGTCGTGCGCCTCTCCCACCGCATACGCTGGCTTCTCGTTCAATGAGAAAATGATCGGGTCAGTCCGGGGGACGCTCGCCGACTCCGCGCGCGATGCCGCGGGCAGCGGCCATGAGGACAGGCACGACGGCCTGTTGCCGGGACGCACCGGTGGGCACCACCACGCCGAGCGCCGCCAGGGCATGACCCGACCGCGCGAGGACGGGCACCGCGATGCCCGTGGTGCCCTCGTCCAGCACACCGTCGAAGCGCGCATAGCCCCGCCGGCGGACCTCCGCGAGCGCGCGACGGAAATCTCTCGTCGTCGCAGCGAAGCGCTTCTCCACTTCGGGA
Source organism: Rhodococcus sp. 2G (assembly GCF_001886355.1). NCBI lineage: Bacteria > Bacillati > Actinomycetota > Actinomycetes > Mycobacteriales > Nocardiaceae > Rhodococcus > Rhodococcus sp. 2G. The sequence goes on from NZ_CP018063.1 coordinate 4,193,381, forward strand.
TGTCGTCGCCGATAGGTTTCCTGCACCTCCGCAGGTGAGAACGCGAGCATCGACATGCCCAGCGACGTGTCGTGGACAGGGAGCCGACGCGCGACCGAGGCCTGGTTGACCACCGAATCGGACGCCGACAGCCGTTCGAGGACGAGGACCTCGTCGTCCTGCAGGACCGCGAGCTGGGTGTGCTGGTGCACCACCGACTGCACGTCCTGCAGGAAGGGCAGCGCCGCCTCCCGCAGATCGCGCGCGGGTGCACTGCGCGCGACGAGTTCCCACAGGCGCAGACCGAGCCGTACCCGGCCGTCGTCGTCCCGGGTGAGCAGACCGTGTTGCACCAGCTCGCCGACGAGCCGGTAGGTCGTGGCCTGCGGGATGCCGGACCTGCGGGCGAGACTCCCGACCGTCAGGCGGGGTTGGGTGTCGTCGAACGACTCGAGGATGCGGACGACGCGGTCGAGCATCGAGTCACCGGACGGCGAGTTGGCCATGCCGCCATTGTTCCGTGTCCGATCCGGGCAGTTTTACCATCCGGATCCGTCCGTAGATTCGACATCCGTCAATATAGACGTGTGTCGAATCAAGATCTCGCGGGTGACGACGCCTGCTGTTCTCCGCTCGTGCGCCAACCCCTGACGGACGATCGCGCCGCCGACCTCGCCCGGATGTTCAAGGCCCTCGGCGATCCGGTGCGTCTGCGGATGCTGTCGCTCGTCGCGAGCCATGCCGGCGGTGAGGCGTGCGTGTGCGACATCTCGGGATCGTTCGATCTGTCCCAACCGACGATCTCGCACCACCTCAGAGTTCTGCGCGAGGCAGGCCTGCTCGAGTGCGAGCGTCGTGGCACCTGGGTGTACTACTGGGTGGTTCCGGTCGCGCTACGGCAACTCTCCGATGTGCTCGGGATCGAGTCGACCGAGGTACCTGCATGAGTGAGCGAACTGCGGTGGACACTCCCGTGATGGGCAGGATGTCGACACTCGACCGCTTCCTTCCCGTGTGGATCGGCACCGCCATCGTCGTCGGCCTGCTGCTCGGCCGCATGATTCCCGGACTCGGAGAAGCCCTGGGTTTCATCGAGGTCGACGGGATCTCGCTGCCGATCGCCCTCGGTCTGCTGATCATGATGTACCCGGTGCTGGCGAAGGTGCGCTACGACCGTCTCGACACGGTCACCGGCGACCGCACCCTGTTGATCTCGTCGCTGATCCTCAACTGGATCGTCGGTCCCGCACTGATGTTCGCGCTCGCGTGGCTGATGTTGCCGGATCTGCCCGAATACCGCACCGGTCTGATCATCGTCGGCCTCGCGCGCTGTATCGCAATGGTGATCATCTGGAACGACCTCGCGTGCGGCGACCGGGAAGCCGCAGCCGTGCTGGTCGCGATCAACTCGGTCTTCCAGGTGATCATGTTCGCCGCTCTCGGCTGGTTCTACCTGTCGGTGCTGCCCGGATGGCTCGGCCTCGAGCAGACCGGTCTCGACGTCTCCCCGTGGGAGATCGCGAAATCCGTGCTGATCTTCCTCGGGATCCCGCTCGTCGCCGGTTTCCTCACTCGTCGATTCGGAGAGAAGGCGAAGGGCCGCAGCTGGTACGAGCAGACCTTCCTGCCGCGCATCGGACCGTGGGCGCTGTACGGACTGCTGTTCACCATCGTGGTCCTGTTCGCGCTGCAGGGTGAACAGATCACCTCGCGACCACTCGACGTCGTACGCATCGCCCTGCCCCTGCTGGCGTACTTCGCGATCATGTGGGGGAGCGGGTATCTCTTCGGCGCTGCAGTAGGACTCGGCTACGAACGCACCACCACACTCGCCTTCACCGCCGCGGGCAACAACTTCGAACTCGCCATCGCCGTCGCGATCGGCACGTTCGGGGTCGCGTCCGGGCAGGCACTGGCGGGAGTCGTCGGCCCCCTCATCGAAGTGCCGGTCCTCGTCGCACTCGTGTACGTCGCTCTGGCCCTGCGCACACGTTTCGTCGCCCGTGCCGGAGGTGCGTCGTGACCGCCGTTCCGTCCGTGTTGTTCGTGTGCGTGCACAATGCCGGACGGTCCCAGATGGCCGCCGGGTTCCTGAGTCGCCTCGCAGGGGATCGCATCACAGTCCGTTCCGCCGGGTCCGCACCCGCCGAGGAGGTGAACCCTGCTGCGGTCGCGGCGATGGCCGAGGTCGGAATCGACATCTCCGGCGAGAACCCGAAGATCCTCACCGCCGACGCCGTGCAGACCTCCGACGTCGTGATCACGATGGGGTGCGGCGACACCTGCCCGGTATTCCCCGGTACGTCCTACCGGGACTGGGTGCTCGACGACCCGGCCGGACGAGGGCTCGACGCCGTGCGTCCGATCCGTGACGAGATCCGGGCGAAGGTCGAGGCATTGATCGCCGAACTGACGCCACCGGCATGATCGAGTTCGGTAACCGCATCCACCGGGTACCCACAGGTCTGTCACGCTGGGCGCCCATGTAGGGCACTCGGTGTGGACGCACGTCGTCCCCGACCTGCTCCGGACACCGCGTTGCACGTCATCGCAGGTCCGGTAGCGTTCTGAGACGACTCGCAATCGCGTGTCGGTCGATCGGCTCGGTGCAGCCGAACTGTGGGAGGTTCCCGTGGCTGGTGGTCTCGTCGCCCTTCTGGACGACGTCGCGGTACTTGCGAAGGCAGCCGCGGCATCCATAGACGACATCGGCGCCGCAGCCGGCAGGGCGAGCGTCAAGGCAGCGGGAGTGGTCGTCGACGACACGGCCGTCACCCCCCGCTACGTGCACGGGTTCACCCCCGATCGCGAACTGCCGATCATCCGCAAGATCGCGATCGGGTCGATCCGCAACAAGCTCCTGATCATCCTGCCGGTCGCGATGATCCTGAGTCAGTTCCTCCCGCAGGCCCTGCCGTATCTGCTCATCGCCGGCGGTCTGTTCCTCTGCTACGAGGGCGCCGAGAAGGTCTACGAAGCGCTCACCGGCGGCCACCACGAAAAAGAGGCCACCGCAGCGGAGAAGGGCCCCGAGTTCGAGAAGGCCATGATCGGCGGCGCGATCCGCACCGACCTGATCCTGTCCGCCGAGATCATGGTGATCTCGCTGGCCTCGGTCGAGGACGAACCCTTCCTGACTCGCCTGCTCGTCCTCATCGTCGTCGCCGTCCTCATCACCGTCCTGGTGTACGGCGTGGTCGCCCTGATCGTGAAGATGGACGACGTCGGCCTGGCGCTCGCGAAACGGAAGTCCACTTTCGCTCAGCGCGTCGGTCGCGGTCTCGTGAAGGCGATGCCGAAGCTGATGACCGTTCTCACCGTGGTCGGGATCGCCGCCATGCTGTGGGTCGGTGGGCACATCCTGCTCGTCAATGTCGGCGAGGCCGGATTCCATTGGCCTGCCGATCGTCTGCACGACCTCGAGCACTCGTTCGGCGAGCTCGTGCACGGCGGATTCGGCGGCGTGCTGTCGTGGACCGCGGGGACCGTGACATCCGCTCTGGTGGGCCTGATCGTGGGTGCGATCGTCGTGCTGCTCATGCACCTGATCCCGCGGCGGAAGAAGGCCGACGCCGCGCACTGACGCCGCCGGATCCCCCGGACGGGTCACTCGGGGGCGTTTCTCCGGACCGCCTGCGCGAACGCCCGCATGAGACCGGGATCCTTGATGCCGCGTTCGGCCTCGATGCCGCTGGAGACGTCGACACCCCACGCCCCGGACGTGGCAAGCGCCCTCTCGACATTGTCGGGGTTCAGCCCGCCCGCGAGGACCCACCGGCCGGACGGCAGGGCACTGCGGTCCTGCCAGTCCCACGTCTTCCCGGCACCGGCGACGGCACCGTCGACGAGCAACAGGTCGGCGCCGAAGTCCTCGGACAGCGCCTCGGCTCCTCCGGTGTTGATCGCGCGGATCACCGTGAATCCCGCGTCGTGCAGCACGCGCACGTCGTCGGCCGACCGCAGGTCGTGCACCTGGACGTGATCGAGATTCGCGGCTCGGGCCGTCGTGACGATCTCGTCGAGGGACGCATTCACATAGACGCCGACGGCGAGTGTTCCCGCCGGCACGCGGGTGCGGAGCGTCGCGGCCCGATCCGGGGAGATGCGACGAGGGCTCTTCACGAGGACGAAACCGACCGCGTCGACGCCCAGTTCGACGGCGAGATCGACGGTCGCCTCGTCCTGCAGTCCGCACATCTTGATGAACGTCATCACTACCTTCCTCGCCGCTTCTCCATCTCGAGGATATGTGTGCGACCGTCAGCGGCAGCAGTTCGGATCCAGGACGACCCTGAGCGCCTCGAGGGACTCGGCGCGGGCACGGTGATAGACGTTCATCCCGCGTCGCTCGGATTCGACCATGCCCGCCTTGCGTAGTTGTCCGAGGTGATGACTCACCGTGGATTCCGCCAGATCCACACCGGCGGCAAGATCGCACGTGCACACCGCACCTTCGTCGGCGGTGAGCAGGATCGACACGAGTTTGATGCGCACCGGATCGGCCAGGGCCTTCAACCGCAACGCGACCTCGAGGGCGGCGTCGTCGCGCATCGGCGCAGCCGATACCGGCGCGCAGCAGATCGGGGCGCGGACATCGATCACGGGCAGCGCTTTCGGCATGATTCGAGCCTAACCACCTTCTTGACATATGTCGAAATACAGGAGCATCCTGTGGGCGGTAATTCGATATATGTCACACAGGTGGAGGCAGTCATGTCACGCATCCAGTTCGCCCTCGACGTCGACGACCTGCCCGAAGCGGTCGCCTTCTACTCGACACTGTTCGGCACCGAACCGGCCAAGCTCGAACCGGGCTACGCCAACTTCGCGATCGCCGATCCGCCGTTGAAGCTGGTGCTGTTCGAGAACCCGGGCAAGGGCGGCACGATCAACCATCTCGGGGTCGAGGTCGACTCGTCCGAGAAGGTGCACACCGAGATCGCCCGATTGACCGAGGCGGGCCTGTTCGCCGACGAGGAGATGGGCACGACCTGTTGCTACGCCACGCAAGACAAGGCGTGGGTGACGGGTCCGGCAGGGGAGAAGTGGGAGGTGTACACCGTCCTGGCGGATTCGGCCACCTTCGGGTCGAGCCCGCAGCATCTCGACGGCACGCAGGAAGCCAGCGGCGGAACATGCTGCACGACCGGTGCCCCGGACGAGCAGCAGGACGACAACTCCACGCCGAAAACCGGCGTAACCTCCTGCTGCTGACCGCCTTTCGCTACGAATATCACGGAACCGGAACGAGATCTGTCGCCTCGCCGCCGGGCGGGGCGACGACTCGTATCAGCCTCGCGCCATGTCCACGAACCGCGACAGGTGCAGCTGGTGGGCAACGGTGATGGTCGCGGTCGGGCCGTTACGGTGCTTGCCGACGATGAGGTCGGCCTCGCCACCACGCGGGTCGTCGCGCTCGAAGGCGTCGGGGCGGTGCAACAGGATGACCATGTCGGCGTCCTGCTCGAGGCTGTTGTGCACCGCGATGCCGTCGGCGACGAAATTGTGTGTGCCGGGCACCGTTCCGTCGTAGACGTCCTGCTCGCCGAGACTCGTGACGGAGACGATCTCGTCCCAGAACACATTGTTGGTGGCGACCATGTCGATGTCGGCCGTGTCGAGGACATCGGCGACCCGGGCGAGGCGCGAGCGTGCACCCTCGGTGGTGCGCGGGGTGGCGGACGCGACCGGTCCGATCGGAGCGAGCTGTTCGACGGCGAGCAATTCGCCGAGCTCGGCTTCGATCTCGGGGGTGACGGTGTCGGGGCTGTGCTTGACGAGCTTCGGTCCGAGCTGCGCCAGGACCCACTGCGCCGCGGTTCCGTGCTTGCCCACGTCGTGGAGGAAGACCGCCTGGTTCTCCGCCCCGGTGACCGTGAGGTCCCAGCCCTCGCCGGTATCGGTGATCCGCGCGAACACACCGATGCGCAGGAGCAGGCGCGCGAGGTCGTCGGCCAGACGACGCTCCACCGACCGGTAGCGGACGACGGCGCGGGCAGCGCCTGCGTCCCATGCGACCTCACCGCTGTCTTCCCAGATGTGGCAGACGAGCTCGGCGACCTGCTCCTTGGGGAGTGAGAACGCGCGGGTGGGGATCAGTCGGCCGGCCACGGCAGTGTCCGCGAGAGCGGCCACCTCGTCGTCGGATGCGGGTATCACGTCGAGGGGTGCGGGCACCGCACGCGGCACTGCGACACGCTCACCGGCGACCAACTCGCCCAACGGCATCCAGCCGTCGATGGTGAGGAAGGGATGGTTCGCGGTGGCTTCGACACGACGTCCCGAGGCCAGCTCCAACCGGAAGACTTCCTTACGGCCGCTGGGGAAGACCTTCACCATCGGCCGGACGACCATCCGCATGCGTTCATCGAGCGACCACACGAGGGGCTGTTCGCCCGACTCGAGCAACTCGCCGAGCGTGACTTCGGCACCGGTGTCGGCGCGCATGATGCGTGTGGACGCCGGCAGGCAGCCCGACTCACGGAGGTCGGAGACCTGCGGCCGCTTGTCGGTGCGCTGCTCGGGACCACGGTTGAGCTGACACACCGCGACGACCGGAACCTCGAGTTCCTTCGCGAGAAGCTTGAGGCTACGCGAGAACTCGGAGACCTCCTGCTGACGTGACTCGACCTTCTTGCCGGACGACATGAGCTGCAGGTAGTCGATGACGATGAGACGGATGTCGTGTTTCTGCTTGAGCCGCCGCGCTTTTGCGCGGATCTCCATCATCGTGAGGTTCGGTGAGTCGTCGATGAACAACGGCGCTTCGCTGATCTCGCTCATGCGGCGGGCGAGACGCGTCCAGTCGTCGTCGGTCATGCGTCCGGATCGCATGTCGCCGAGCTTGATCTTCGCCTCCGCGGACAACAGACGCATGACGATCTCGGTCTTGCCCATCTCGAGCGAGAAGATGACCGACGCCATGCCGTGCTTGATAGAGCACGACCGCATGAAGTCCATGCTCAGCGTGGAGTTGTGTGTGGGCACCATCGCGCGACCCGCGAGGTACATGTGGTCGCCGTCGACCTCGACGCACCGCACCGGGACCGAGGGAACCGGGCGGACGGCGACGATGCGGCGCTCGCGCGGCATGGTGGCGCGGCATTCCTTGTGCCGCACGGCCTTGCTGGGCAGGACGAAGACGTCGTCGGCGGTGGCGAAGGAGATATCGGTGCCGTCGAGCACCGGCGCGTAACCGAGGCCCGACAGGAGTTCGGCGACGCCCTGCACCAGACGCTCGGACGAGCCGACGAACCGGATGGTGCCGTCGTCGTCGATCTCTCCACCGGCGTCGAGCAGACCCGCGAGGAGTTCGCGACGCTGCGGTTCGGATGCCCGCTGGTATTCGGCGGGGATGTGGGCGCCGAGCGCGACGAGGGCGCTCGTGAAACCACCTTCGCCGTCGATACGCATGTGCAGTTCGGGATCGGACGACGGGCCGCCGAGCCACGCACCGAGCGTGAAGGGGGAGACGGGCAGCTCGGTTGCCGGGAACGACAGTGCCTCGGTGTTCGCGACGGTGTGCCCGGCGTCGGCGGTGGCGGCGAGTTCGCCCGTGGTGCGGATCGCGCCGTCGCCGGTGCGCCACTGGTGCTGCTCGTCGGCGACGATCACGGTGCCGTCGGAGAACACGACGTCGAAGCACGGCCGGCCGTGCATGACCTCGGTGGCGGCGAGGACGCGGGTGGGGCGGCCGTCGGCGCCGAGGAGTTCGTCGCCCACACCGACCTCGCCCATCGTGGTCCAGCCGGTGGGGGTGGGCAGGGGAGTGTCGAGCGCGAGGGCCTTACCCACACCGGGACGCGCGGCGACGATGATCATCTGGCCGGCGTGCAGCCCGTTGGTGAGCTCGTCGAGTTCGGCGAAGCCGGTGGGCACGCCGAGGGAGATACCGCCACGGCTGGCGATGGAGTCGATCTCGTCCATCGTGGGCTGCAGGAGTTCTTCGAGCGGCACGAAGTCTTCGGTGGTGCGTCGTTCGGCGACCTCGAAGACCTCCGCCTGCGCGCGGTCGACGATCTCGGCGACGTCCTGGCCGTCGGCGCCGGCGTAGCCGTACTGGACGATGCGCGTGCCTGCCTCGACGAGACGACGCAGGACGGCCTTCTCGGCGACGATCTCGGCGTAGTAGCCGGCATTGGCCGCGGTGGGGACGGTCTGGGTGAGCGTGACGAGATAGGCGGCTCCGCCGAGACGCTTGAGTTCGCCGCGCCGGTCGAGCTCGGCCGACACGGTGACCGGGTCGGCGGGTTCGCCACGGCTGTAGAGATCGAGGATCGCGTCGTACACGGCCTGGTGGGCCGGACGGTAGAAGTCGCCGGGTCTCAGCACTTCGAGGACGTCGGCGATGGCGTCCTTGCTCAGCAGCATGCCACCGAGCACGGACTGCTCGGCCACGAGATCCTGAGGGGGCTGTCGACCGAAGTCTCCACTCGGTTCCTCGGGAGGTCCCGAATATTCGGGATTTCCACGATCGTCAACGACGGCCACTGCAGTGCCTGCCTTCCTCCACATGTCCCCGTCCGGCGCGCTGTGCTCCGGCGGATACCTGCACGCACTCCCGGTGTCGGTACCCGGGGTTTCGTGTCCGGTTCTACTCGCCCCTACCGACATCCTGTGTGTGGAGTCGTGCGCCCGACGTTAGGGATCCGGATGACCCTCCACAACTCGGGTTGTGCACACAGTTGGGGATGAATTGTGGAAAGAGGAGGACAGCCTTGTGCACGGGATGTGTACAACCTGGGGACAACACATCTCACATCTCTCATAACTGCAGGTAGGAGCAGAAAAATGCCTGTTCACACGTGTGGAGAAGAAGAATTTCGGCGTGTCGGAGGGCCGGGCGTGTTCACCCATTCGTTCCCCGAACGACATTCCGAGGAGTCACAACGGTGTGGTTTACCCCCCGGTTTATCCACAGGTTGTGCACAGACGACGAGGAGCCCCACGCCGACCAGGCGCGGGGCTCCTCGAGGAGCCGGAATCAGGCAGCCACGACGTTCAGCGTGAACTTCGCGGTGACATCCGGGTGCAGCTTCACGACGATCTGGTGCTTGCCGGTCGCCTTGATGTGGGCCTTGGGCAGCTCGATGATGCGCTTGTCGACAACCGGGCCACCGGCAGCCTTGAGAGCACCGGCGACATCGGCAGCGGTGACCGAGCCGAACAGCTTGCCCGAGTCGCTCGAGGTCTTGACGCTCAGCGAAACGTCCTCGAGGCCCTCGATGGCGGCCTTGAGCTCCTGAGCGTGCTCGAGGCCGCGCACGGCGCGAGCCTCCTGGGCACGGCGGATGCCCTCGACCTGCTTCTGGGCACCACGGGTGGCGACGATCGCCAGGCCGCGGGGCAGCAGGTAGTTGCGGCCGTAGCCGTCCTTGACCTCAACGGTGTCGCCAGGCGCACCGAGGTTGTCCACGTCAGCAGTAAGGATGAGCTTCATCGTGTCCCTCCCTTTCCTCAGCGAGTCGTCGAGACGTAAGGGAGCAGAGCCACCTCACGAGAGTTCTTGACAGCAACAGCGACGTCGCGCTGGTGCTGCACGCAGTTGCCGGTGACGCGGCGAGCGCGGATCTTGCCGCGATCGCTGACGTACTTGCGCAGCAGCGTCGTGTCCTTGTAATCGATCTGCACGTTCTTTTCCTTGCAGAAGGTGCAGACCTTCTTCTTCAAAACCTTCTCGCGCGCGGGCGACTTAGGCATGGTCGTTCTCCGTAATTTTGGATGTTCCGATCGAGGTCGGATCAGAACGGAGGCTCGTCGTCCCCGGAACCACCGAAGGAACCCGACTGCGGGGCGTCGCCCCACGGGTCGTCTCCGCCGACGTTCGTGTTCTGAGCGGGACGGCCACCGCCCGATCCACCGGAGGAACCACCGAAGCCTCCGCCACCGCCACCGCGACCGGCCTTGGTGACCTTGGCCGTGGCGTAACGGAGCGAGGGGCCGATCTCGTCGACCTCGAGCTCCACGACAGTGCGCTTCTCGCCTTCACGCGTCTCGTAGCTGCGCTGCTTGAGCCGGCCCTGCACGATCACACGCGAGCCGCGAGTCAAGCTCTCGGCCACGTTCTCCGCTGCCTCACGCCAGATGTTGCAGCGCAGGAACAGAGCCTCGCCGTCCTTCCATTCGTTGGACTGACGGTCGAACACGCGGGGCGTGGATGCAACGGTGAAGTTCGCAACCGCAGCACCCGCGGGGGTGAAACGCAGTTCGGGGTCGGCGGTCAGATTGCCGACCACGGTGATGACGGTGTCGCCTGCCATGTGGTTCCTCCTGCAGTGTGGGGAGTCCTGATGCGCCAGAGCCTACGGCCCGGCGCCGACAGGCTCACTTGCCGTGGCGCAGAACCTTGGTGCGGAGCACCGACTCGTTCAGGCCGAGCTGGCGATCCAGCTCTGCAACGGCAGCAGGCGTCGCGCTGATGTCGATCACCGCGTAGATGCCTTCGCTGTTCTTGGCGATCTCGTAGGCGAGACGGCGCTTACCCCACACGTCGACCTTGTCGACCTTGCCGCCTTCCTGGCGAATGACGTTGAGGAACGTCTCCAGCGAGGGAGCGACAGTGCGCTCGTCCAGGCTGGGGTCCAGGATGATCATCAATTCGTAATGACGCATAAGACCTCATCACCTCCTATGGACTGTGAACGGTCACGGACGTTCCGTGACAGGAGGGTCGTTGCGTCAGCAACCCATGAAGGGTACACGACGGCCCGGCGACCAGCGAAATCGCCGACCGTCGCGGGCAGGGGATTTGTCCTAGGGTGAGGACATGCGCACGAGCTCCGGGACCGTCTCGCTCGTCGCCGTCCTGACGTGCGCGGTGATGATGTGGTTCGGCTACCTGAACAAGGCCCGGTGCGCAGGCCCCACCTTCGACGCCGAGGGCCGCACGCTGCGGTTCGAGGACATCAAGGACGTCGACGTCTGCTATTCCGACATCCAGCAGTTGTGGATCGGCCGCGGCATCAACCTCCACGTCTTCCCCTTCGTCGACGGGGGCATCACCTCGTCGGGAGCGTTGACCGGGGGCACCGTCGAGTACCCCGTGCTCAGCGGGGTGCTCATGTGGATCGGGGCCATCGGTGCCCACACCGATGCGGAGTTCCTCCTGCAGTCGGCGTTGTTGCTCGCCCCCTTCGGGCTGGTCACCGCGTGGTTGCTCGCCCGGATGGCCGGATGGGCCGCGCTGTTGTGGTCGCTCACGCCGCCGCTCGTGCTCTACGCCTTCCTCAACTGGGACCTGCCGGTCGTGGCGGTCACCGTCACCGCCGCCGCGGTGCTGACGATCGAACGCTGGTCGCTGCGGACTCGCGGAGTGGTCGCGGCAGTGCTGCTGGGCGTGGGCTTCTGTCTCAAGCTCTATCCGGGCATCTTCGTTCTGCCGCTCATGGCCTATGTCCTCACCGGCGGGAGCTCACCCGATCGGAAGCGGGACGTCCCCGGCGCCCTCGCCGTCGCGGGCACGGCGGCAGCGACGGTCGCCGCGATCAACCTGCCCTTCGCGATCCTCGGCTACGAGGGCTGGCGGGCGTCGTTCGCCTTCCAGCAGAACCGGGAAGCGGACGGGACCAGCAACTCCATCTGGTACTGGGGTCTGCGGCCGCTGATGGGCGGCTACCAGGAATACGAGAACACCCCCCAGTACAACGAGTTGGTGGCCCAGTTGTCGCCGACGCTGATCGCGCTGTCGTTCGCGCTCGCCCTGTGGCTCGGATGGCGCCGATACCTCCGCGACGGCGTCTATCCGTGGCTCGGTACCGGGGCCGCGATGCTGTGCGGGTTCATGCTCTTCCACAAGGTGCACTCACCGCAGTACACGCTGTGGCTGCTGCCGATGTTGATTCTGCTGCGCGTGCCATGGGGTCTCGTCGCCGCCTATCTGCTCGCCGATCTCGCCATCGGCATCGGCATCTTCCGGTGGTTCGCCGCGACCGCCGGCGAAACGGACATGGCCCTGCCGCTCACGCTCGTCCACATCGGAGTGTGGGGACGAGCGGTCCTGCTGGTCGTGCTGTTCTTCGTCTTCCTGCGCGTCCCGCCCAGAACTCCGTGGCAGCAGACGGAACGGACGGGCTACACTCGCCGTCCGACGACGACCGGGAGAGCGCAATGAACGACCACTGGATGGAACATCCCGTCCTCGAGGGCCCTCGTATCCGACTCGAGCCCCTCGCCGACGCGCACGTCGAAGGTCTGCTGAAGGCCGCCGACGATCCCGACACGATCTTCGCCTGGGCACACCTTGTGATCCGCGACCTCGACGACGCGCGCACATTCGTGCGCGAGGCCGTGGCCGATCCGTCCCGGCTGCCGTACGCGATCGTCGACAGGGCGACCGGCGAGGTGCTGGGGTCGACGTCCTACTACCTCCTCGAACCGGCCCACCGCACACTGGTGATCGGCTACACCTGGCTGTCGACCCGGGTGCAGCGGACCCACGTGAACAGCGAGTCGAAACTGCTTCTGCTGCAGCGCGCCTTCGACGACCTCGGGGCCGTGCGCGTGACCTGGCACGCCGACGAACGCAACACCCGTTCGCGCGACGCCCTCCGCCGGCTCGGCGCTACCGAGGAGGGCCTGCTTCGCAAGCACCGCAGGCGCCGCGACGGCAGCTGGCGGACCACCGCGCTGTTCTCCCTCACCGACGACGAGTGGCCCGGGGTATGCGCCCGGCTCGAGGAGCGCACGGTGCGATGAGGACGAGGCGCGCGCTCGCAGCCCCCATGGCGATCGCCGTGGGTGCGGTCGCGGTGTGCGCCGCGGTGGCGTGGGCCGACCCGACCACGCCGGGCGGGGTCATTCCGCCGTGCCCCACCTACTCACTGTTCGGAATCCTGTGTCCCGGTTGCGGTTCGTCGCGGATGCTGTACTCGCTCGTCCATCTCGACATGCCGGCAGCATTGCACTACAACGCCCTCGGTCTCGTCGCGCTGGCTGTGCTCACCGTGGCCTTCGGTCTATGGACGTGGAGCAGGGCGCAGGGCACACCGATGCCGCGGTGGACGCGATACCGGTGGACCCCGCACCTCGTGCTGATCCTGACGGCGATGTGGTTCGTCGTGCGCAACATCCCGGTCGCGCCGTTCACCGCCCTACGGATCTGACCGTCAGAGGATCGGGCAGTTGACCAGGTAGTCCCAGTCCGTCCCGGGATCCCCGGTCACTCGGACGAGAATCGAGGATGCGCTACCTGCCGGCACATTCACCACTGCCGATCCGGTGCCTTCGTTGATGCTGTCACCGATACGGCCGGTGTCGTAGATCTGGGAACCCCCGTAGAACACCTGGATCCGGTCGGGAACGTCGTAGGTCTCCCATTCGAGCAGGAACGACGTGGGACCGCTGCGACCCAACTCGTGGTAGGTGCCGGTGACACCTTCCCCTCCCGACTGCCGCGACTGGTTGCACTGCTGGGTCGTCGGCAGCGATGATCCGTTGCCCAGGATCGCACTGCCCAGATCGATCGCCCGTCCACCCAGATCCACCACGCTGCCGGGCAGTTCGGACACGCTGCCGGGCAGATCGTTGCTGCCGGCGCTGCCGGTGGGAGCGGCCGAAGCGGCAACGGGCGCACCGAATGCGACCGCCGCCACCGTGACCGCCGTCAGAACCGCGCGCAGACCCGAACTGCGAATACGAGACATGCTTCCTCCGATGATCGATGCGTTGAATCCCCCACCAGGACGTTCCCACACCGCGAGGCCTGTGCGTATCCTGCAATCGGATGAATCTGTCTCGGTCGGAACATCTTCCGGCCATTCCGATTCACGCCGTGTCGCCGCACGGCGGCCGGAAGGGAACACCCGGCAGGTGCCGTTCCCATTCGTCCTCGGTCACCGGAGTGCCGACGGTGGAACACAGTGTCGCCGCGACGGGCTCGGGGTCGAGTTGCCACAGTCGCACGGAACGGTCGGGACCACCTCCGACGAGCGCCGCTCCGTCGTGCGCGAAGGTGGCGTCGTAGAACCGGCTTCCGTAGGCGGTGAGCACCGCGTGGGTGGTGGGGGAGTCCGGTCGGGTGACATCCCAGATCCACGCCGACCCGTCGCCGACGCCGGCCGTGAGACGATCCCCGTAGGGGGAGAAGTGCAGCGAGTACACCGCGTCCGCCCGCCCGGTGATCCACGCCAGTTCGCGTGGGACGGCAGGGTCCGCGACATCCCACAGGCGCACACTGCGGTCGGTGCTCGCCGCGGCCAGGATCGTTCCGTCGCCACCGAACGCGACCGTCTGCGCCTGACTCTCGAATCCGGACGACTCGGAGATCCGAGTCGGGTCGGTGGGATCGGAAAGATCCCACAGTCCGACGAGACCGCCGGCACTCGCTACAGCCACGATGTCGGCAGTGGGATGCCACGACAGCATGTACGGATAGTTGTCGGCTTCGAAGGTGCCGACGACACGCGGAGCAGCGAGATCGGAGGCGCCGACGATCGCGACTTTCGCGTCCCCCGTCGCCGTTACCGCCACGACGGGTCGGTCGGGAGCGAACTCGACCACTCCGACGACACCGTGACGACGCCCTCGGTTGTCCCGGCGAACTGCGGCGCTGCAGGGTCCGCCAGATCCACAGGTGCACGGACCCGCCGGATGTTCCTGCTGCAGCGAGTGATCCGGTCTTCGACAGTGCCGCGGCACCGCTGAACCGATCCTCGACGGATGGGCTCAGAGACGGCAGTTCCACCGCCGCACCGGTATCGGCGATGTCCCACAGCGGCAAACCATTCGACCGTCCTCCGCCGCCCGAGCTGGCTCCTTTCGTTAGTGCGTGAGTGAGGACCCCGAAATCCGGTCGAGCAGTCCTTGTAGGTCGGCGTCGACCTGCGGTGGGAAGATGTGTCAGGTGCCGTTGATCGCGATGGTCGCCGACCGCAGCGGACGCAGCAGTTTGACAACCTTGACGATCGCGAGACCGCTGCGTTCCTGCACCACCCGGGAGACCGCCAATGCCGCGAACACCACCGTCAGGTGCGCCTCGATCGCATCGCGGGTGCGGTGGAAGATCGGCCGGGCCCGCAGATCCGTCTTCGACATCCGGAACGACTGTTCGACATGCCACAACTCGTGATACTTGCCGATGATCTCGCTCGGATCCATCAGGGAGACAGGAAGGTTGGTGACGTAACCTTTCAGGACGACGAGCATCCTGGCGCGTTCGAGCGAGGCAGTGTCCAGCCGCCGGCCCTTCGCGGTGACTGTCACAAACCATGTGGACTTCGGCGCGGCGTCCCCGTCGACTACGGCCCGGGTGCGGGCTTCCTGGGCCGCCCGCCGACAACGGGCGTGGCCCGGATGTGCATGTTCATGTTCGCCTACGAACCCGATGGTCGGTGCTCGGGCTGAGAACTCCGCTCGGCCGATGCCGGGGTGGGTCGTGCCGGTGGGTCGTGCCGGTGGGTCGAGGCAGTTGTCGCTGTGCCGGGATTCCTGGGTGCGTTCCTGAATCAGGGGGCGACGTCGATGACCACACGGACCGGGTCATCGAGGGCGTACACCGCGAAGGGCAGGACCGCATCGGTGTGAGAATGGTTGAGAATTCCTGTCGTGCAGAGACGTCGAGATATCAAGGGCTCGCCGGCTGGGGCGGGAGCGGCCGCTCGGTGGGCAGCGGTTCGTTCGGGGTCCAGGCGTCGAAGGGCACCTCGAAGGTGACCGTGCCGGCTCGTTCGAAGGTGAAGGTCACCGGGTGGGTCAGGCCGGGGCGGATCGCTTCGGCGGGGAATCGGCCGCGCACCGTCAGGGGACGATCCGGTGCCGTGGTCGGTCGGAGTTGTTCGATGGGTTCTCCGGCGGCCAGGGAACTGCCGGGCAGAAGTTCGCGTGCCTGATCGGAGGCATCGAGTGTCAACTCTCCGGCGGGGGAGTCGATCGAGACGAGCCGGTCGGGGGTGGAGGACTGGTTGATGACGGTGAAGGAGAGTGTGACCTGTCCGTATCGGGGGACGGCTGGATCGGTGGGTTCGGCCTCGAAGTACACATTGCGCAGCAGCAGGTCGCCGAGTTCGGCGTTGGTGCCGTTGATGGCGGCCTGCTGGGTGTCGGTTTGGGTGATCTGCCCTGCCCCACATGCGACGAGCAGGGGCGCCGTCAACGCGAGAACGAGGAGCGACCAGGCGCGGCGACGCGCGGCCGAGATGCGGTGGGTGTGTAGGCGATGTCGTGCAGGGGGTTCCACAGGGTCTCCTTTCGTCGTGATCGACCGGGCGTCGGTTCGGACGTTCGCCGGATCACTGCGCTTTGCGGTAGGCGTGGCGCAGCTGCCAGATCCGGGCGCCGCCGATCACCGCGGCGATCAGCAGTCCGGCCAGAGCCGCGAACAGTAGCGCCACGCCCAGCGGGAGGGTGAAATTCCAGCCGAGGAAGGCAATGGCGGTGCGTTCGGTGTTCTGCAGGATGAACACCAGCAGCGCGACGGTGACCACGGCTCCTATGGTCAGTGCCACCAGCATCCGGCCGGTGCGGGTCGGTTCGACCGCTCCAGCTGCGGGGGCGGTGTGGTCTGCGGACCCGGTGGGGGTTGGGTCGGCGTCACCGGAACGCCGGGCGGGGTGTGAGTTGTGGGTACGCATGATCGGTTTCTCTCTTCATCGGTCCGAAGCAGGCACCAGGGCGATCCCGTGGGTGGTCAGAATGTGCCGAGGGTGCCCTGCCACACGGCCACGAGGAGGTAGATGGCGACAGCGAGGGGATAGTAGGGATTCATCGATGTTCCTCAGCATGCTTTACATGGCCCGCACGGGGCGATGTGACATCACTGCTGCGAGGCAGTGTGAGGGGTCGAGATCTCGAGGGGTGCTCGACATGGGCGCCACGCGCTGTCCGAGGCCAGTTCAGTGCGGTTCGGTGGAGGTGTTCGGCCGTGTGTCGCCGACCGTGGTGTCGCGCTCGGGCCGGTCTGCTGAGGTCGGCGCGTACATGCGGTCCAGGTGCAGCTTGATCCATTCGGTGGCCACGGTCCGGGGGAGAAAGAAGTGCGAGTTCATGATCCTGCTCAGCTGGTGGGTTGCGGATACTCGCAGTCCACGGTCGGGTTGATTCCCATGTAGTTCAGGGGTCCGGCCACGATGGTTACGGCGATGGTGCCGACGCTGGCGCAGTTGGTCGAGGCGTCACCGTAGTATCCGCGTTGTCCTGCGGCGACGGCGCCGATGATCAACCAGATCAGTATCAGGAGGCTGAGCAGGCCGGATAGACGGCTTCTGGTTCGCATCGTGTGCTCCTGTCCACGAAAGCGGCGGCATCGCGCACGGTGCTCGGTCCGCCGTCCCAACCCGATGTGTGCTGTGTGCGGGACTGGGTGCTCGATCCGATCGGCGTTACCCGGCGGGTGCGCCCTCCGATACGCTGTTCGTTGCGGCGAAGCAACTGTTGCGATCTATGGTGCATCGTGAAATCGGCTGTGGATCTTGCGCTTTCGTTTCTACGGTCCACCCTAGTAACGCGGTGGAGGCGTGCCAAGGCAGGAGGGAGGATGTGGGTTGATGGTTATGCGATTGCAATCACTCGGTGCGGTCCGGGTCAATTCGTGCCCGGAATGAGCCGTCCCTCTCACGACAGGGCTACCGGTCACGCTCCTCGAGGCCGCGGGCAGAAAGGGTGTGCGCGTAGCGGCGATCGCGGTGACCTCAGCCCAGGCAGCGGCCTGGTTCGCCTCGTCCCGTCCGCCGCCACGTTCGACGAGCCGGAAGGCGAGCGTTGCGGTGACCTCAACTCTGCGCCGGCCGCTCGGACTCAGAGCGTGCTGGGTGTGGGAGGGTGGCCGGGTAGCCGCACCACATGCAAGAAAGAGTTGTCGATCTTGCGGATCACGTCGGCGAACTGATCGAAGTCGACGGGTTTGGTGATGCAGGCGTTGGCGTGCAGCCGGTAACTGCGTAGCAAGTCTTCTTCGGCTGCGGAGGAGGTCAGCCAGCACCTCACGGCCATCGCGGCTGGGGAGATTCAAATCGAGCAGGACCAGATCCGGGCGGAGCGCATCTCTGTACAGGCCCCGTGGCGGTGCAGGAACTGCAAGGCTTGCTATGCCACAACGTTGCATAGATGTCCCGCAACGCCCCTGCGATGAGTGCCGGGGGGTTCCCCCTGCGCCGAGCGCACTGAGTAACCACGTCATTGCCGTCTACCTCCGGTCCCTATCAGGGGCCGGTTGCACGCGATCGCCTTGTCCTGCTCCGGCCCGGATGTAGAGTTTGCGTCCCGCCGCGCCGGTGAGACCGAACGCGACCGTGCTCGCGGTCAGCACGAGCGTGCCGGCGCCGAGCACGGCGTCGTCGACGCCGAGACGTTCGGCTTCCATCGTCAGATAGAACAATGCGGATACCCCCACCGGCCCGAACCAGCCGAGATACACCGCGTCGCGCAGCGGTAGATGCAGTGGCCGTCGCAACAACAGTACGACCGGGATCCGCCGCAGAAGCAGGACAGCGACCACCAGGGCGGGCGCCTTCCAGCCCAGCTCGGCCCACTGCTGCCACGGTAGGGCGGCGCCGAGCAGGAAGAACAACGGCAGGACTGCGAACCTGTTGACGGCCTCGTCGATCTCGACTTCGGAAGTCCGTTCGGCGCCGGTGCCGACGGCGTTGAAGGCCAGGCCGCCGCCGAATACGGCGAGCACCCCGTCGACCCGCAGCAGACCGGCCACGCCGAGGATTCCCAGTGCCAGCACAACGGTGAACAACAGGGCCGGGCCGTGTGCGGTGGCGCCGTGCTTGTCACCCAGTCGCAGTGCTGCACCGCCGACGACGCCGAGGAGTGCGCCGGCGACCAGGGCGCCGAGGACCTGCCACAGTGATTCGGTGACCGCCGCACCGGCGCTGAGTGGGCCGGCGACCGCGATCGCGGCGACCACCAGTGGCAGCGCCAGGCCGTCGTTCGCGGCGGATTCGAGCGAGAGCAGCTGTCGGTCCCGGGCGGGAAGGTCCCGTTCTGCAAGATCGCCGGTGACCACACTCGAGGCCAGCACCGGATCGGTGGGACAGATCGCGGTGCCGAACAGCAGCGCCGCGGCCAACGGTAAACCGGCCACCGCCCATCCGAGTCCGGCCGACATCGCCGCCATCGCGGGCATGACGATCAACAGCAACACGGCCAGTGCGCGGCGGTGGCGACGCACCGCGGCGATGGGATAACGCAACGCAACCGCCATGACGGACACGGCCAGCAGGATCCGGGCGAGCTCATGGAACAGACCGTGCTCGACCGTCACCGGTGCAATCGGCAACGCATCGAGCACGTGCGGCCCGAGCAGTACCCCGGCAAGCAGACCGAGTAGGGGTTCGGACAACGGCAGGCGTCGCATCGTCGAGGAAATCGCTGCCACGACCACGCCGAGCGCGCCGACCACGGCGAGAACGACATCGATGTGCATGACCGTCGCATTCCCCGATCGACCTCTGGCAATCCTGCACGGCTCAACGAGCGGGCTCGTGCGCGGATCGCGGACCCAGATCGGGACGGTCAGTAGTCGTAGTCACCGCCGGTGGCGCCGGAGTGATGTCCCAGCCGTCGCAGATGAGTGCGCCGGCTCAGGCGAATCACAGGCCGGGCGAGAAAATCGAGCGAGCCGAGCAAGAACAGCCAGGTGCCGGCGGTCTGGGTGGAGTCGAAGAAGAACAACACGCTGCCGACGGTGAAGAACACCGCGATCAGGACGTCGTTGACGATCGAGGCTGTCTCGTACCGGTTGTCGATCACGACCTGCTCCCGGCCGACGGACAGTCGCAGCGACGGATCTGCGTGGGTGCGATCGGTGGCCATGGCCGGACGAGTACCCGCGTGCAGGTGCGGGTACGCCCGACGAATGTGGTTCGGCAGCTGGTCCGATCCGATGCCTGTGGTGCGCGTCGGTGCGGCCGCCTATCTCTGGCTGGTAGTTCGTACTGCGAATCTCGGCAAAACGAACCCTGGCCAAACTCAACGCCTGCGTGGTGCGGGTGGCGGTGCGCTCATACCGGCCGGCACCGAGTTTGTCGGTGGCCTCGGCTTCGATCAGCGCCTGCAGGCCTGCAGGCCGGTGCGGATCAGTTCGGCGAACACGCTGGCGCTGTCGGCGCCGGTGAGTGCGTCGAGCTGAGCGAGCAGGGCAGGGCAGGGCAGGATGATCGTGGGTCATCGCGTAGCTGCTTTCTGTGAGTCACTGTGGTAGGTAACTCGTTGATCACTACGCGATGGCCCACCCCCCGGTGATGGATCGACACGCCGTGGACCTGTCCGGATGTCCTCACCAGATTCCCACCATTCCCCGGGACTTACCCCGCCCGCGAGAAGGAAGTTCTGCTCTCCTGACTGGCAGCGGACTCGAAGACCGAAGCGGCGAGGCGGCTGTTCATCTCGCACCCGTGGATGTGGACTCTGTCCACCCGGTTCAGGCCGCGCGCAGGGAACTCAGCGCCGCGTGCTGCTCGACACCGACCCGTCCCGGCGCCACGGCGAGCGCCACCGCGGTCTGCCACGAGTCGAGGCCCACGATGGTGCGCAGGATGAGGATCTCCTGCTGGAGTCGGGTCAGAGGGAAGGCCCGCGGGCTCGCGAACTCGGCATCGGCCGCGTCGGCGACCAGCGTGTAGGCCAACCGCAGGAAAGGCCGGTCGGCTCCGGACGGCGCGGTGAGCTCGGCGAGAATCGCACGGCAGGCGGCCAGGGCGAGACGATCGGCGTCGGCGAAGGTACCTCCGGCGGCTTTCGCACGGGCCCGGAAGTAGGCGATCACGAGCGGATGCAGGTCGCGCAGAAGTCGTGGGATCGCGGTGGCGTCGCCGCTCGCGACCGTCCACGCCGACTCACACGTCGTGAACTGTGAGGCGGTGACATCCGTCCCCGCTCCGAATCCCCGTCCGCCGCTCGCCATTGTCCCCCCTCGTGCTCGTTCCCGAGCCTAGGGGACCGACGAAGTCTCCGACATCCCTCGTTCGGATGATTCTTCTCTTGTGACCCGATGGTGAGCAGGTCGCAACCTGGCGGGCAGCCATCGTGGCGGACGGTCGGGAGCCTGGTCGAGCACACCACCGACGGGATCGTCGACGAAGCCGTACCGCACGGGATCCCGCACCGGACGCCGGATCTGCCACAGCACAACCGCGCACAGTGCCACGACGGCGACGTCGCGCAGGAAGACCGTGGCGGTGAACCACTGCTCCGGCAGCCCCTTCCGATCGGGACCGAGGTAGTAGTACATGCGCGGAACCCACACCAGCGCATCGATCGTCATCCAGGCGACCAGTGCGCGCCGGTGGGGTACGGCCAGCACGGCGAGCGGCACGAGCCACAGCGAATACTGCGGACTCCACACCTTGTTCGTGAGCAGGAAGGCCGCGACGAGAAGGAAACACAGCTGCGCGAGGCGGGGACGGCGCGGCGCGGTGAGCCCGATCCACCCGATCGCGGCGCAGGCCGCGGCGAACAACACGAGCGAGACCCCATTGAAGGTCGAGGCCGACCAGGCCGGCCAGCCCACGAACGAGTGCAGCACGTTGTAGATCGAATCCGGATCCGCTCCGCGATCGGAGTTGAGTCGGAAGAACTCCGCCCACCCGCTCGGGTACAGCACCATGATCGGCAGGTTCACCACTAGCCACGCCGCGGCGGCCGCTCCCGCGGTGCGGGCAAACGACCGCAGGTGGCCGGTCCGCAGGCACAGCACCAGCAGCGGACCGAGCAACAGCAAGGGATACAACTTCGTCGCCGCACCGAGGCCGAGCAGGGCGCCGGCGAGAACCGGTCGACGGCGGGCCCACGCCAGCAGACCACCCGCGGCGAAGGCCGTGGCCAGGGCATCGAAGTTCGTGAAGGCGTGCACCACGACCAGTGGTGACGCCGCGACGAGCGCGGCGTCCCAGATCCTGCGGCCCGCCGACATCGCGGTGGCCCACACCGTGACGAGCCAGGCGAGCGCGAGACCGACCGCGACGACGGCGAAGTAGATCGCGACCTGCAGTGCATCGGGGAGCCACGGTGTGGCGTCCCACGCCTTCGCGATGCGCATCGAGCCGTACTGGTAGAGCCCCGCGAGCACCGGATACTCCATGTACCGGGTCTGCATCTGCCCGTCCGGGCCGGGTTCCTCCCACGACGTCCGGTACGGGAAGGCGCCCTCGGCGAGCCGTTCGGCACCGTAGAGCGGAACGATGTCGGAATAACACATCGCCACGTACTGCCGGTTGCCGCTCCAGTCCAGGCCGAGCGCGCCGTCGGGACCGACGGGTCCCTGCTGGACGCAGGCCGCCTTCGTGAACCAGCCGAAGGCGAGGAAGACGACCGCGAGCAGCAACATCGCCCGCAGGGGAGTGAAGAAGCGGGTGCGCCCGAGCACGGCGTGCCGGCCCACCGGACCGCCGATGACGGCGGTCAGGCGCGACACCGTCGGGTCGGTACGCCCGGGGGTGTCGCGCCAGTCCAGGGAACGACGATCCTCGGCCGGTGGTGCAGCGGACACCACCGGCCGGGCGTCGGATCCCCGGTCGTCGCTCACGCGGCGAGGCTACCCGGCCGGAGCGTATTCGAACGCGCCCTGGGGACTACCGCCCTGCGCGCCCTGGAATCCGCCTCCCTGCGCGCCCGGGATCGCGGGGCTCTCGAGTCCCGGGATGCGGTTCTGCGGAGGCGATCCACCCTCGTCGGAGTCGTCGCCGGTACCACCGCCGGTTCCGCCGCCGGTATCCCCGCTGTCCTCCTCCTGACCGCCGTTGCCGGGACGGGAGGGCGCGTTCTGGGTGGTCGTCTGCGGGGCGACACCCGGAACGGGGATGGTGACGCCGGGGAAGATCTCCACGTTCTGCGTGGTGATCTCCGGAACCTCGGGAAGACTCGGCACGACACGCGAGGTGGTGGTCTGCTCACGGGTGGCCGGAGCTGTCGTCGACGCGGTCCACGCCGGCACGCCGGAGACACCGGCGATCGGTTCCGGCTTCGGGAACGACTCGACCTCGGTGCCCTCGAGAGCGCCGTCCATCGTGTCCTTCCAGATGTCCGACGGGATACCCGAGCCGTAGATCATGCCGCCCCAGCTGTTCTCGAGGGGCAGGCCCTCCTCGGTGCCGACCCACACCGCGGTCGACAGCGACGGGGTGTAACCGACCATCCACGCGTCCTTGTTGGAGCCGGTGTCGCCGAGCTGAGCGGTACCGGTCTTCGACGCGGACGGACGGCCGCCGGCCAGGGCGTGGCCGTTCGAGTACGCGGCGATCGGGGTCATCGCGGAAGTGGTGTTGTCGGCCACCGCCGCGTCGACGACCTGCTCACCGGCAGGGGTGCCACGGTCGAGGAGCACCTCGCCGTCGGACGTCACGACCTTCTGCACGAAGTACGGCTCGTGATGACGGCCGGACGCCGCGAGCGTGGCGTACGCCGAGGCCATGTCGAGCACGCGCGACTGGTACTGGCCCAGCACGATGCCGTAGTTGGGGCCGACGCCCTCCGGCTCGGTGAGTGTCTCACCGATGCCCGGCAGTTCCTTCGCGACACCCAACTTGTGCGCCATGTCGGCGATGGCCTGCGGGCCGTTGTCCATCTCGAGCATCATCCGGTAGAAGCTCGTGTTCAGCGACCGCTTGAGCGCTTCGGCGATGGTGCACTGCCCGCACGACTCGCCCTCGACGTTGCCGATCTTGATGCCGTTGACCGTCAGCGGACCGCTGTCGTAGGTCTGCGACAACGGCACGCCCTGGTCGAGGTTGGCGGCCAGGCCGAACACCTTGAACGACGACCCCGTCTGCAGACCGGACTGGGCGAAGTCGTAACCGACACCGCTCTCCCCGCCGTAGTAGGCGCGGATCGCCCCGGACCGGGGATCGACCGACACCACCGCGGTACGCAACTCCTCGGGTTCGCCCTCGAGATTGCTCTGCGCCGCCTCGACCGCCGACTGCTGGGCCTGGGGGTCGATCGTCGTGGTGATCTGGAGACCGGCCGTATTGAGGAGGTTCTCGTCGATGCCCTCGCGGGACAACTCGGCGAGCACCTGGTTCTTGATCAGACCTTCGGGGCCGGACGACTGGTCGCCGTTGTCGAGCTCAGCGATCGGCACGTAGGCCGGGTACTTCATACCCGACCGTTCGGCGGCATCGAGCGTGCCGGCGGCGACCATGCCGTCGAGCACGTAGTTCCAGCGCGCCTCCGCACCCTCGGGGTTCTGCTCGGGATCGAGCAGCGACGGCAACTGGATCGACGACGCGAGCACGGCGCCCTCCTCGACGGTGAGCTCACCGACGGGCTTGCCGAAGTACGCGTTCGACGCCGCTGCGATGCCGTAGGCACCGCGACCGAAGTAGATGGTGTTGAGGTAGGCCGCGAGGATGTCGTCCTTGGCCCACTGGTTCGCCATCTTCGTCGACAGCACCAGCTCCTTGAGCTTTCGCGTCAACGTCCGCTCGGAACCGACGACGGCGACCTTCACGTACTGCTGGGTGATGGTCGAACCACCACCGGCGCTGTCGCGGCCGAGCACGTTGTCGCGGGCGGCACGCGCGAAGCCGGTGACCGAGAAGCCGGGATTGCTGTAGAAATCGCGGTCCTCGGCGGCGAGCACGGCGTTGCGGACGTGCACGGGGATCGCGTCGAGTTCGACCTCGGTGCGGTTGCCCTCCGGTGGGATCACCTTCGTGATGACACCCTGGCCGTCGGAGTTGAAGATGGTCGCGGCCTGGTTCGTCTGCAGCTCACCGGGGCGCGGCACGTCCTGGACGATGTACGCCAGCATGAACATGAGGATCGGGACGAGGATGCCGGCGGCGACCACGCCGTAACCGATCCGGCGGATCGTGCGCCAGCGGTTGCTCTTGCCGTCGCCCTTTCCACCCCCGGCGCCGCCACCCGAACCGCCACCGGGCGGAACCGTGGGAGGTCCGCCTGCGGGCGGGCCACCGGCAACGCGCGTCGTGGGTGCATCGTCCGCAGCACTCGCACTCTTTGCAGCACTCGCACCGACTGCAGCGCTCGCCGCGGAGACCCGCTGCGTCGGGGCATCCGCTCCGGGACGCTGTACACCTGCCGCGTCCGCTCCGGGACGCTGCGCACCTGCCGCGTCCGCTCCGGGACGCTGCGCACCTGCCGCGTCCGCTCCGGGACGCATGGCGACGGTCGGATCGGCCTGCGGCGTGCGCTGGACGGGAGGCACCGCGCCGGGCGGCAACGTGCCGGGCCGCGGCGGCATCGACTGGTTGGGGTTACGCGGCTGGTTGGCGCCCGGGGCGGGCACCGGTCCGCGCGGTGGGTACGGCTGTCCCGGTCGGCCCTGCTGGGGGCCCGGTCCCTGCCCCTGACCGGGAGCCGGAGGACGCTGTCCCTGGCCGGGGGACTGAGGACGCTGTCCCTGGCCGGGGGACTGAGGGCGCTGTCCCTGGACGGGGGCTTGAGGACGCTGTCCCTGACCGGGAGCCTGGGGCGGGTACGGCGGCCGGCTGCCGGGGCGCGGCGGTTGCTGACCTGCGGGACCACCGGGTTGTCCGCCCGGTCGGCCCGGCTGGCCCTGTGCTCCCGGCTGACCCTGCGGGCGCGGTTGCGGCGGCAACGGACGACCCTGCACCGGGCCCTGGGCAGGGCGCTGCTGTCCCGGAGCGGGCTGTCCCGGACCCGGCTGTCCCTGACCGGCACCGGCAGGAGGACCGGGACGTTGCTGCCCGGGTTGCGGTCCGGCGGGACCGCTGCGCTGGGGCGGGACGGCCTTGTTGTCCTCGGGTTCGTTGTCGGGGGAACTCACGTACTCATCTCCAACTGTTCTCGCGACGCATCACGCCGCGGCCTCGACACTGCTCCACGAAGAGCCGATCGGCGATGCCGACGGACGGCAGTCGATCGACGATGTGCGCAGCGGACGACGCGACGATCAGGTCGTGCGGGTCGGACCCAGGAGCGAACTCCACGAGAAAGCGTACGGGCACGTTGCCGGTACCCCTTCACTCGCTGGCGGTACGACGGCTCGATCCCGTCGACCGGCGACGCGGGCTCTCGGGTGCTGGTTGCGATCCCAGGACGTACGACTGCACCAGGTGATTCCAGCTGCAGGTGCGGCACACCTCGACCACGTGAACCGAGAATTCCTCCTGGCTGGCGGCCAGACGCACCAACTCTTCGGGGGTGCGCGCCGACCCGGACACCGGACCGAGTTTGTCGCCGAAGACCCACGAGACAAGAGTCAACTGCTCCTTACGGCAGATGGGGCACATCACATCGCTGCCCCGGCCGTGAAATTTCGCCGCCCGCAGCAGATAGGGGCTCGCGTCGCAGACCTCGCTGACTCCGCGTCGCCCCGAGTAGACCTCTGCGAGCAGCGAGCGCCGCTGCAACGCGTAGTCCACCACCTGCCGCTGAATTCGCACGGCTTCCAGAGTACGTGCGGGCGATGCGGCGATGGGCGGGGAGTGGCCCACCGGACATCGAAGACGGGTGGTCGAGGTGACACCGACGCATGTCCGATCGGGTCCGGAGAAGGGTGCCCGCCCGCAACCGGACGTGACACGAACCGTATGGGGCGTATCGTCGTATATATCGGCGCGATATAGTTCCGTGTCGTATCAATCGGTTGGTTCGAACGGAAACAGGAGGTGACCCGTGCTGGAACTGGCGATACTCGGGCTCCTCCTCGAATCGCCCATGCACGGCTACGAGCTGCGCAAGCGTCTGACCGGGCTCCTCGGAGCCTTCCGCGCCTTCTCCTACGGGTCGCTCTATCCGACTCTGCGGAGGATGCAGGCGGACGGCCTCATCGAAGAGGATCCGGGAATTCCCGGTCCCGTGAAACGACGTGCCCGCCGCGTCTATCAGCTCACCCCGCAGGGTCGAGAACGCTTCACCGAGCTGGTCGCCGACACGGGACCGCAGAACTACACCGATGACGGATTCGGCGTGCACCTCGCCTTCTTCGGTCGCACTCCCGCCGAAGCGCGGATGCGAATTCTCGAAGGCAGGCGCCGCCAGGTCGAGGAGCGCAGAGAAGCGCTCCGCGATGCGATCGGACGGGCCAGCGGCACACTCGATCGTTACACCCGTCAGCTCCATCAGCTCGGCCTCGAGTCCAGCGAGCGCGAAGTGCGCTGGCTCAACGAACTCATCGCCGCCGAGCAGTCGTCAGCAGCACGCAACAAAGAAGGAGAACCCGACCATGGGTGAGAACAGCACCGCGGTGCGCGTGGCCATTGTGGGCGTGGGGAACTGTGCCTCTTCCCTGGTCCAGGGCGTCGAGTACTACAAGGATGCGGACGCCGAGACCACCGTCCCCGGCCTGATGCACGTCGAATTCGGTCCCTACCACGTGCGCGACGTCCAGTTCGTCGCCGCGTTCGATGTGGATGCCAAGAAGGTCGGCTTCGACCTGTCCGAGGCGATCCTCGCGAGCGAGAACAACACCATCAAGATCGCCGATGTGCCGCCGCTCGGCGTGCCCGTGCAGCGCGGCCACACGCTCGACGGCATCGGCAAGTACTACGCCGAGACCATCGAGCTGTCCGACACCGAGCCCGTCGACGTGGTTCAGGCGCTCAAGGACGCCCAGGTCGACGTTCTCGTCTCCTACCTCCCCGTGGGTTCCGAAGAGGCCGACAAGTTCTACGCGCAGTGCGCCATCGACGCGGGCGTCGCCTTCGTCAACGCTCTCCCCGTGTTCATCGCCTCCGACCCCGAGTGGGCGCAGAAGTTCACCGACGCCGGTGTCCCGATCGTCGGCGACGACATCAAATCGCAGGTCGGCGCCACCATCACCCACCGCGTGATGGCAAAGCTGTTCGAGGACCGCGGTGTCGTGCTCGACCGCACGTACCAGCTCAACGTCGGCGGCAACATGGACTTCAAGAACATGCTCGAGCGCGAGCGTCTGGAGTCGAAGAAGGTCTCCAAGACCCAGGCCGTCACGTCGAACCTCAACGGCCCCCTCGCCGGCAAGGTCCACGACCGCGACGTGCACATCGGCCCCTCCGACTACGTGCAGTGGCTCGACGACCGCAAGTGGGCATACGTCCGCCTGGAGGGTCGCGCCTTCGGTGACGCCCCGCTGAACCTCGAGTACAAGCTCGAGGTCTGGGACTCCCCGAACTCGGCCGGCATCATCATCGACGCCATCCGCGCGGCGAAGATCGCCAAGGACCGCGGCATCGGCGGCCCGATCCTCCCGGCTTCGGCATACCTGATGAAGTCCCCGCCGGTCCAGATGGCCGACGATTCCGCTCGTGCCCAGCTCGAGGCGTTCATCATCGGAGCCGACGCGTAAGTCGTTCTCCGGCAGTATTTCCGGCGAAGGCCGCATCCCTCACTTGGGATGCGGCCTTCGCCGTTGCCGCTGTGGGTTCCGGACCCACCTACGCCATCTTCCGGATCACCGACAGCGGCAGCACCTTCATCGCGTAGCCGAGCGGAATCCACGGCCAGCCCGGCACGTACGCCTTGGCCGGTTCCTTCTCGATCGCAGCCGCCAGTGCGCGACAACCTGTTTCGGTGTCGACGATGAACGGGACCTTCTTCACCTTCTCGTTGATCTCCGACCGGATGTATCCCGGGAAGATCGTGCTCACCGAGATGTCGGTGTCGGCGAGGTCGGCCCGCATCCCCTCACCGAGCGAGGCGACGGCGGCCTTCGACGCGGCGTAGGTCGTCAGGTTGCGCGGCATGCCCCGCACCGCGCTCATGGACGAGATGAGGACGACGTGCCCGCGCCCACGGGGCCGCATGAGCTCGAGGGCCGCTTCGCTCTGCGCCAGTGCACCGAGGAAGTTGGTGTTCGCCGTCTGGGCGTTCGCGCGGAAGTAGCCGGTACCGAGCGGTTGTCCCTTGCCGAGGCCGGCGTTGACGATCACCCGATCGAGACCACCGAGCTCCTCGTCGAACTCGCGGAAGACGGTGAACACGTCGTCGTGCTTGTTCACATCGAGAGCGCGCACGCTCACGGTGATGCCCGGGTACGCGGCGAGCAGTTCGTCCCGCAGCTCCTCGAGCCGTTCGACGCGCCGAGCGGCGAGCGCGAGATTCCTTCCTCGCGCGGCGAATTCACGCGCCATTCCGGCACCGAGGCCGGAACTCGCACCGGTGATGAGGATGTTCCGTCGCTGCGGGCGGCTCATCGGCTCTCCTTCTCGTATCGATCGATCAATGCACTGCAACGGGATTCGAGATAGCCGACCACGATCCAGAAGTCCTTGAAGGCAGGATTGGAGGTGTGGCCGTGGTGATAGCGGTAGTAGATCTGCTGGGCGATCACGGCGAGGCGGAACAGTCCGAACACCTCGTAGAATCCCCAACCGTCCACCGGCAGTCCGGTTCGCTCGGAATAGTATTCGACGATCTCCTGACGAGTGAGCATGCCGGGGAGATCGGACGGCTGTCGCTTCGTCAGCAGCAGCATGTCGTCGTCGTCCGCCTGGACCCAGTAGGCGAGCGACGAGCCGAGGTCCATCAGGGGGTCGCCGATGGTGGCCAGCTCCCAGTCGAGGACCGCGACCGGATTCAGCGGATCGTTCTCGTCGAGGACGATGTTGTCGAGCCGGAAGTCGCCGTGGATCACGGTCTGCGCGACGTCCTGCGGCTGCCGAGCCGCCAACCACTCGGTGACACGGGCGAAGTCGGGGACGTTGTCGGTGCGGGCCTTGGCGTAGCGCGACGTCCAGCCCGCGACCTGCCGTGCGACGTAACCGGATCCGCGACCCAGTTCGGACAGTCCTGCGGACTCCGGATCGATGCCGTGCAGTTCGACGAGCAGGTCGACGATGCGCAGGCACAGGGTGCGGGTATCCGCTTCGGAGAGGTCGAGTTGCGTGGGCGGATTCGTCCGCAGGATGGTGCCGGGAACGCGGTCCATGACGTAGAAGTCGCTGCCGAGCACGTTGTGATCGGTGCACAGGCCGATCATGGTGGGCACGTAGGGGTAGACCGGTGCGAGCATCGACTGGATGCGGTACTCACGTGCCATGTCGTGCCCGGACGACGGCTTCGCCCCGGCCGGCGGCCGGCGCAGCACGAGATCGCGATCCGGATAGCGCAGCAGGTAGGTCAGGTTGGATGCGCCGCCGGAGAACTGGCGGACCTCCGGCACTCCGGTGATGCCGGCGTGCTCGGCGAGCCAGGCCGCGACCGCGTCGACGTCGAAGGCGTCTTCCTCGCGAACGGTGCGGGCGTTGTCGGGAAGTGTGGTCATCGTCGAAATCTCCCTCTCACGCGTACTTGCCGAGTTCGAACCGGGCGACGAGCCCCTGGTGCACCTCGTCGGGTCCGTCGGCGAGACGCAGTGCTCGCGCCGCCGTCCACGCACCGGCGAGGGGGAAGTCGTCGGAAAGCCCGCCACCACCGTGGATCTGGATGGCGAAGTCGACGATCTGCTGGGTGACGCGCGGTGCGACGACCTTGATCTCCGAGACCGCCGAGCGCGCTCCGGCGAGTCCCTGCGTGTCGAGCAGCCAGGCCGCGTGCAGGACGAGCAGCCGCAGTTGGTTGATCGCGATACGGGCGTCGGCGATGCGTTCGCGGTTTCCACCGAGGTTGATGATCGGCTTGCCGAAGGCGGTGCGCTCGAGGCCGCGGCGACACGCGAGTTCGAGGGTGTGCTCGGCCAGCCCGACGAGGCGCATGCAGTGGTGGATGCGGCCGGGACCGAGCCGGCCCTGGGCGATCTCGAATCCTCGTCCGGGACCGGCGATGACGGCATCGAGCGGCAGTCGCACGTCGGTGAACGACACCTCGCCGTGGCCGCCGGGCTCGTCGAAGAAGCCCATCGTCGGGAGCATGCGTTCGACCTTCACGCCGGGGGTGTCGAAGGGCACGAGGACCATCGAATGTCGCTGGTACTTGTGGGCTTCCGGATCGGTCAGGCCCATGAAGATGAGCACCTTGCAGTCGGGATGGCCGACGCCGGTGCTCCACCACTTACGGCCGTTGAGCACGATCTCGTCGCCCTCGACCACGGCGGTCGCGGCCATGTTCGTCGCGTCCGACGACGCGACCTCGGGTTCGGTCATGCAGAAGGCCGAACGGATCTCACCGTCGAGGAGCGGGCGCAGCCACTGTTCCTTCTGCGCCTCGCTGCCGTAGTGGTAGAGGACCTCCATGTTGCCGGTGTCGGGGGCGTCGCAGTTGAACACCGCGGAGGCGAACTGCGAGCGGCCCATCTCCTCGGCGAGCGGGGCGTATTCGATGTTCGACAGTCCGGCACCGAGTTCGGCGTCGGGCAGGAAGAGGTTCCACAGGCCCTCGGCGCGGGCCTTGCGCTGCAGCTCGCGGAATTCGGGGGAGACGGCCCACCTCTCGGCGGCGTCGATGTCGCGTCGTCCCTCGCCCGGGGTGCGTCGCTCGGCCCGCAGTCGCTGTTCGACGGGCGTGACCTCGGCGACGATGAACGCTCGGAGGCGTTCGAGATAGTCGCGACTGCGCTCGGACTGTGCGAAATCCATCGGGTGCCTTCCGTCGAGTTCGACCGGGAATCTGCCCGGTCGGGCGGTCGTAACTGAGCGATGCTCAGTTAGGCTATCGGTATGAGCACCCCGCGACAAGAGGCGTCCAAAGGACGGCGTCGCCTGCCACCCGAGGAACGTCGCCGGCAACTCGTGGCGATCGGGCTGCAGGAGCTGTCGACGCGCCCGATCCACGCCCTGTCGATCGACCGCGTCGCCGAGATCGCCGGCATCTCCCGCGGCCTGCTGTTCCGCTACTTCCCCACGAAGCAGGACTTCTACGTCGCCGTCGTCGGCGCCGCATCACGCCGGTTGCTCCGCGCGGCGGATCCCGATCCGGACGAGCAGGATCCCCTCCGGGCGGTGCTGCACCCGTTCGTGTCGTTCATCGACCGCCACGGCGACAACTACCAGACGTTCTTCCACAGCGGCGTCGGCTCCGACCCTCAGATCCGCGACATCCACGACTCGATGCGCGACACCATGGTCGAGCGGGTCGTCGCGGCGCTGGGCTGCGATGACACCCCCGTCACCCGCATGCGGCTGCGGGCGTGGTGGGCGTTCGTGGAGTCGCTGGCCATCGACCGGTTCCGCGAAGGCACACCGAGCGTCGACGAGGTCGTCGACTGTTCGGCCGCGCTGCTGCCGACAGTGCTGGCCGGGCCGTAGACCCGAACCACCTCCCCTCGATGGGCGGAGTGCGGATCTACAAGCCGGGGATCTGGATCGTCACGCCGGGGAACACCTCGATCTGCGAAGGCACGGGGACAGGCAGATCGACCGGGGGCGCGGGAATCGTGATCGGCGGCAGGTTCGACAGGTCGGGCAGCTGGAAGGTCGGCGCCGGGGGAGCGGTGGTGGCCTCGATGCCGGCGTCCTTCGGGACACCCGCCTGACCACCGATCGGCGCCGGCCACGGGAAGCTCTCGACTGGCGTGCCTTCGAGGGCGCCGTCCATCGTTCTCTTCCAGATGTCCGACGGCAGTCCGGAACCGTAGATCGACCCGCCCCAGCTGTTGGTGATCGCCCCGGCGTCGGGGGTGCCCATCCACACGGCCGTCGACAGCGACGGCGTGTACCCGACCATCCAGGCGTCCTTGTTCAACCCGGTGTCGCCGAGCTGCGTGGTGCCGGTCTTCGACGCCGACGGCCGGCCACCGGCGAGCGCGTGTCCGCGCGAGTATGCGGCGATCGGCATCATGGCCTGGGTTGCGTTGTCGGCGACCGCGGCGTCGAAGCGCTGCTCGCCGGGTGACGGCGGACGATCGAGGAGCACGACACCGTCGGCCGTGACGACCTTCTGCACGAAGTACGGCTCGTGGAAGACACCGGACGCGGCGATCGTCGCGTAGGCGGAGGCCATGTCGATGACCCGTGCCTGGTACTGGCCGAGGACGATGCCGCCCTCCGGCGGACCGCCGTTCTCGCTCAGCGTCTGCCCCTCGACCCCGGGGATCGTCAGCGGGATCCCCGCCGCATGCGCGGCGTCGGCGATCTTCTGCGGGCCGTTCGACATGGACATCATGAGCCGGTAGAAGCTCGTGTTCAGCGACCGCTTGAGCGCCTCGGCGATCGTGCAACGTCCGCACGACTCACCCTCGACGTTGCCGATGCGGATATTGCCCACCGTGAGCGGGGAGCTGTCGAAACGCGCGTTGAGGCCGATCCCGTCGTCGAGCGCGGCGAGCAGGCCGAACACCTTGAACGCCGAACCCGTCTGGACGGGGGCCTGTGCGAAGTCGAAACCGGCACCGTCCTCACCGCCGTAGTAGGCGCGCACGGCACCGGATCGGGGATCGATCGAGACCACGGCGGTGCGCAGTTCCCCGGGTTCGCCGGACAGCGTGGACCGAGCGGCGTCGATCGCCGCCTGCTGGGCCTTCAGGTCGATGGTGGTAGTGATGCGCAGACCTTCGGTGTTGAGGGCCTGTTCGCTGATCCCCGCCGCGGACAGCTCACGCAGCACCTGGGTACGGATGTGACCTTCCGGTCCGGTCGCCTCGGTGGCCAGCACGAGGGTGTCCGACGGCACCGTCGGGGGGAACACCTGGTCCGGCCGCTCGGCCGGGTCGAGGACCTTCATCTCGACCATGCCGTCGAGCACGTAGTTCCAGCGCTCCTCGATGGCAGGCAGGTTGTACTCGGGGTCGAGCGACGACGGTGTTTGGATCACCCCGGCCAGGACAGCGCCCTCGGAGACCGACAGTTCCTCGACAGGCTTGCCGAAGTACGCCTGGGACGCCGCGCCGATGCCGTAGGCGCCACGACCGAAGTAGATGGTGTTGAGGTACGCCTCGAGGATCTCGTCCTTCGACCACTGCCGCGCCATCTTGGTGGAGATGACGAGTTCGCGCATCTTGCGTTCGAGCGTGCGATCGGAGCCG
The DNA here is from genome assembly GCF_001886355.1 of Rhodococcus sp. 2G. Taxonomy (NCBI): domain Bacteria; kingdom Bacillati; phylum Actinomycetota; class Actinomycetes; order Mycobacteriales; family Nocardiaceae; genus Rhodococcus; species Rhodococcus sp. 2G. The sequence goes on from NZ_CP018063.1 coordinate 4,227,099, forward strand.
ACGAGCACGTTCTTGACGTACTGCTGCGTGATCGTGGAACCGCCGCCGGCGGTGTCCTTGCCCATGACGTTGTCGCGGGCTGCGCGTGCGAAACCGGTGATCGAGAAGCCCGGGTTGCTGTAGAAGTTGCGGTCCTCCGCCGACAGCACGGCGTTGCGGACGTGCTCGGGGATCTGCGCGATCCCGACCTCGACACGGTTGCCCTCCGGCGGGACCACCCGGGTGATCTCGGTGGCGTCGTCGGATGCGTAGACCCGCGCGAGCTGGTTCGTCTTCATGTCCGCCGGGGTCGGCACCTCCGCCGAGTAGTAGGCGGTGGCGAAGATCCCGAGCGGGACGAGCACGGCGAGAACGAACGCGACGAGTACGGCGTAGCGAACGATGCGTCCCCTGCGCTTCTTCGCTGCGGCCGCGGCGGCGCGCGAGGATGTCGACCTTGTCGGGCTCGTCACTCGTTCCACTTTCTCGGTACCGGAAATCCGGACGGGAGGGTCTCCCGCCCACCGTATGGTACGGAAACGACGACGAGACGCCTCCGGAACACCGGTACGGTGCTCCTTCTCACGTCACGGCGGGGCCATCGTCACGACAGGGTCAGCCCGATCGGCGCCACGCGCGGAACGCGAACCCCCACATCACGACGAATGTAAGCAGCACGAGGGACGGCACGATGCCGGGTTGCGGCGACGTCAGCTCGGCGACCGCGGAGATCACGGCCATCACCGTGAACACCGTGAGCAGGCCGAGCAGCATCTCGAGTCGGTTCCGGCGCGGAACCTTCCTCACGACTTGACGCCACCCGCGGTCAGACCCGAGATGATGCGTCGCTGGAAGAGCAGCACCATCACCACGAGCGGCACCATGACGAGCGTGCCGCCGGCCATGATCGACGCGTACGGGGTGACGTACGGGTCGGTGCCGGTGAACCGTGCCATCGCCACCGTCACCGGGGCCGTGCTCTCGCTCGACAGCTGCGACATCAGCAGGTACTCGTTGACGGTCGCGATGAAGGCGAGGATCGCCGTGGTGAACAGCGCAGGTGCCGCGAGCGGCAGCATGACCAGGCGGAACGCCTGCCCGCGCGTCGCGCCGTCCATGCGGGCGGCCTCCTCGAGCTCCCACGGCAGTTCGGAGAAGAACGAGGTGAGCGTGTAGACGGTCAGCGGCAGCACGAACGAGATGTTCGGGATGATCAGCGCCTGGTACTTGCCGATCCAGCCGATGTCGGTGAACAGCTGGAACAGCGGCGTCACGAGCGCGACGACCGGAAACATCGACGCGCCGAGGATGATGCCGGTGACGAAGTACTTACCGCGGAACTCGAAGCGCGACAGGGCGTAGGCGGTGAACACGCCGAGCAGCAGCGCGACCGCCGTGGTGGCGCCGGCGATGATGACGCTGTTGAGCAGCGCCCGCGAGAAGTTGACCTTGGCGTCGGGGTCGAGCGCGTCGGCGAAGTTCTGCAGTGTCGGGTTCGACGGCCACAGGGTCGTGCTGAACGTCTCCGACGGGTCGCGCAGGGCCGTGACGATCATCCAGTAGCAGGGGGCCAGGCCCCACATGACGATCAGCGCGACACCCAGATAGGTGCCGACGGTGCTCATCCTGCGCTTGAACGGCACCTTGCGGGTCTGCACCGGCGTGGGCTCCGGCTCCGGCCGGCTCCGGGGAATCTCGGTGGTGACGGTCATACGACCTCCCCCTTACGCTGCTTCTCCTGCGTACTCACCGCGTTGGCGCCGAGGAACCGCACCAGCACGAAGGCGACGGCGAAGATGAGCAGGAAGGTGATCGTCGACAGGGCGGACGCGGAGTTCGAACCCTGACGCATCTGGTCGACGACGAGCACCGAGATCGTGGACGTCGCCGGATTGGACCCCATCATGATCGCGGGCAGGTCGTACATGCGCAGCGCGTCCATGGTGCGGAACAGGATCGCCACCATGAGGGCGGGCTTGACCAGCGGCAGCGTGATCATCTTGAACCGCTGCCAGGCGTTCGCGCCGTCGACCTTCGCGGCCTCGTAGACGTCCTGCGGGATCATCTGCAGGCCGGCGAGGATGAGCAGCGCCATGAACGGTGCCGTCTTCCACACGTCGGCGACGATGATCGCGAAGCGCGCGGGCCACGGATCGGCGGTCCACAGGTAGTCGGTGCCGAGCAGTTTGTTGGCGGCACCGTCGTTGGCGAAGATGAAGAACCACAGCTTGGCGGTGACGGCGGTGGGGATCGCCCACGGCACCAGCACCGAGGCGCGCAGCAGGCCGCGACCCCGGAACGACTTGGCCATCACGATCGCCATCGCGAAACCGATCACCGTCTCGAGCGAGACCGTGACGACGGTGAAGAAGAAGGTGTTGAAGATCGACTGCCAGAACTGGGAGCCGAGGGTGCCCGGAGGGCACGGGATCGAACCGGTGGCGGTGTTGCAGGTCTGGGTGATCCAGCGCGTGTAGTTCTCGATCCCCACGAAACCCCCGGTGACGAATCGGCCCGTCTCGGGGTCGAGTCGCTTCGAGTCACCGTGCAGCGACATCCACACCGCTCGTCCGAGCGGGTACAGGATAATCACGGCCAGGACGAGCATCGACGGGGCGACGAACATCCACACCGGGATCTTGCGCCGCTTCTTCACCGCCGTGACGGGAGGTGCGGGCACGCGGTGACGTCCGCCGACACGTCCGCGGTCGGGACCGGGGACGGTCCCGACCGCGGGGGCGTGTGGCGGATCCGCGGGAGTGTCGACCTGCGGGTCAGCCATGTACTGCTCCTAGAGCATCAGTTGCCGGCGGTCTCGATGCCGGCCCGGGTGTCGTCCAGCGCCTGCTGGACGGTCTTCTCGCCACGGATCGCAGCGTAGGCGTTGTCGGCGATCGCCTTCGACACGGCCGAGTAGTACGGCGACGCCGGACGCGGCTTGGCGGCCTCGAGGGCCTCCTTCAGCGTCGAGAAGTAGGGGTACTGCTCGAGGATCGAGGCGTCGTCGTAGACCTCGGCGAGAACCGGGGCGCCGCCCGCTTCCGCGTAGTACATCTGCGCCTGGCGGGTCTGCATGAACTCGAGGAAGTCGCGCGCGGTGGCGGGAGCATCCGAGAACGCGCTGATGCCGACGTTGTAACCGCCGAGCGTCGAGACGCCGGGGCCGTCGACGCCGGGCAGGACGGCGATGCCGTAGTTGCCGGCGACCGATGAGGTCTCACCGTCGGTGTAGAAACCGGGCCACGTGCGCAGGAACAGTGCCTCGCCGTTGCCGAAGGCGGTCTGCGACTCGCCCTCGGTGTAGGTCTGCGCGGCGGCCGGGATGATGCCGTCCTCGAAGTTGTCGACGATGAACTGCAGGCCCTCGGCCGTCTTGTCGTCGACGGCCGGGGTCAGGCCGTCCTCGGCGACGAAGGAGCCACCGAAGGCGTTGACGATCTCGGTGACGTTGACCGTCAGGCCCTCGTAGTTCTTGAACTGACCGATGTAGCAGGCGATACCCGCCTCCTCGGCCTTCGGGCACTCGGCCTTCAGGTCGTCCCAGGTCGCGGGGGCCTCGTCGACGAGGTCGGTGCGGTAGTAGAGGAACGCGCCGTTGGTGTTCTTCGGGGCGGCGTACAGGGTGCCGTTGTAGGTACCCGACTCGACGGTCGCGGGCAGCAGGCCCTCGGTGTCGATCGCCAGGTCGTCCTCGAGGGGGAGCAGCCAGCCGTTCGCGGCGAACTCCGCCGTGTTGGTGACGTCCACGGCGATGAGGTCGTATTCGTCGCTGCGGGCCTGCATCCGCTGGGCGATGTCGTCGTACTGGTCGTTGGCCTCCTTGGCCAGCGGCTTGAACGTCACCTGCTCGTCGGGATGCTCGGCGTTCCAGTCGGCGATGATGCTCTCGAGCGCCGCGTTCAGGGGATCCTGCCCCTCGACGATCGTGATCGGGCCGCGGCCCTCACCGGAAGCAGCGGTATCCTCGCCGCCGGTCGAGGTGTCGTCGCCACCGTTGTCCGACGAGCAGCCCGCGAGAACGAGCGCGGTCGCGGCCGTAGCGGCGATCGCAGCCCTCCGCATCGCCTTCGTATTCAGAACCATCAACAACTCCCCATTTCGAGGTCGTAGAACACACGTCGGTGACCCAGCTGCACCGACACCGGCCACTACTGTGGCACGCAGCACCGGTAAAAGTCGGCATTCCGCCCATCCTGAATCGGTCGAGTGTCGACTCCGCAGACCGATCCCGGAGCGGTGATCAGCCGATCCGCTTCCCGTCGGACGTTCCGAAGACGTGCACGTGCTCGGGGTCGAAGCGCAGGTACAGCCGGTCGCCCTTCTGCGGAGGGTTGCGCCAGTCGCTGCGGGCGACGATCTGCTGGCCGATCCCGCCGACGTCGGCCCGGCCGTAGACGTAGGCCTCCGAGCCGAGCTCTTCGACCACGTCGACATCCATGGCCAGACCCTCATTCGAGATCTCGAGGTGTTCGGGCCGGATCCCGAGCACGACCTCCTTCTCGGTGACCTGGCCGACCACGTCGCGCGGCACCGGTACGTGGGTGTCGCCGATCATCGCGCCGCGGTCGAAGACCGGGAGGCGGAACAGGTTCATCGCGGGCGAGCCCATGAAACCGGCGACGAAGACGTTCGCGGGCTTGTTGTAGAGCACGCGCGGCGACGCGCACTGCTGCAGGATGCCCTTCTCGAGCACAGCGACGCGGTCGCCCATCGTCATGGCCTCGACCTGGTCGTGGGTGACGTAGACGGTGGTGGTGCCGAGGCGGCGCTGCAGCTGTGCGATCTGCGTGCGGGTCTGCACGCGGAGTTTGGCGTCGAGGTTCGACAGCGGCTCGTCCATGAGGAAGACCTGCGGCTGGCGGACGATGGCGCGCCCCATCGCGACGCGCTGACGCTGACCGCCGGACAGCGCCTTGGGCTTGCGGTCGAGGAACTGCTCGAGGTCGAGCATCTTCGCGACCTCGACGACCCGTTCGCGGATCTCGTTCTTGGGTGTCTTGGCCAGTTTCAGCGCGAAGCCCATGTTCTCCGCGACCGACATGTGCGGGTAGAGGGCGTAGTTCTGGAACACCATCGCGATGTCGCGTTCCTTCGGATCCTGCCCGGTGACGTCCTGGTCGCCGATGAGGATGCGTCCGCTGTGCACCTCCTCGAGGCCTGCGAGCATGCGCAGCGAGGTCGACTTGCCGCAGCCCGACGGTCCGACCAGGACGAGGAACTCGCCGTCCTCGATCTCGAGGTCGAGCGCGTCGACCGCAGGCGTACTCGAGCCGGGGAACAGGCACATGGCCTTGTCGAAGGTCACCGACGCCATCTCGAAGATCCTTTCCGAAGCGGTACACGCTCGTGCGGTAGGGGAATCTACCGTGCGTCGCTCGATCGGCTCTCGACCGGCGTGACGTCGTCGTCGTTCCACACCTGGATTCCGCGGAGGCCCGGGACGTCACCGGCGCGGAAGACGGGGTCGCGACCCTGCTTGCGTTGCGCGCTGTAGTGATGGAACAACGCGTAGGCGATACCCGACAGCGGGATCAGGGCGATGAGGTTGACGGTGGCCATGATTCCCATGGCGAGGTCGGCCAGCGCCCACACCAGCGGCAGCGAGCCGATGGCCCCGAGGAAGACGCACAGCACGACCGCCGAGCGCAGGTAGGGCAGAATGCGGCGCGATCCGGTGAGGAACTCCATGTTGGATTCGCTGTAGTAGTAGTTGCCGATCACCGAGGTGAACGCGAGGAAGAAGATCAGCACGGCGAGGAAGTGCACCGTCCAGTCACCGAGTTGCAGCGCGAGCGCGTTCTGCGTCAGAGCGGCGCCCTCGAGACCGCTGCCGAATTCGGGTTCCGACAGCAGGATGATGAAAGCCGTGATCGAGCAGACCAGCAGGGTGTCGAAGTAGACACCGAGGCTCTGGACCAGGCCCTGCTTGACCGGGTGGGAAACCGCGGCGGCGGCGCCGGCGTTGGGCGCCGAGCCCATGCCGGCCTCGTTCGAGAAGAGACCTCGGCGGATGCCGTTCATGAAGGCAGCGCCGAAGCCACCACCGATGACCTCCTCGAGACCGAAGGCGTTCTCGACGATGAGGCGGAACATGGTCGGAACCTCGCCGATGTTGAGGACCACGACGATGATGCCGATGACCAGGTAGACGAACGCCAGGACCGGCACGACGATCTGGGAGACGCCGGAGATGCGGCGGATTCCGCCGAAGATCACCGCGCCGACGATGAGGGCGACGGCCAGCCCCACGATCACCTGGAGTGCCATGGTCTTCTCGCCGACGGAACTCGAGACGGCGTCGACGATCGAGTTGGTCTGCACGGCGTTGAACACGAATCCGTAGGTGATCGTGATGATGACCGCGAAGATCATGCCCATCCAGCGTTTCCGCAGCCCGTACTGCATGTAGTAGGCGGGGCCACCGCGGAAGCTGCCGTCCTCGTCGCGCACCTTGTACAGCTGGGCGAGCGTGGACTCGAGGAAAGCGGTCGCTGCACCGACCAGGGCCATCGCCCACATCCAGAACACCGCGCCGGGACCACCGAGGCTGATCGCGATCGCGACACCGGCGACGTTGCCCGTTCCCACGCGGGAGGCCGCCGAGACGGAGAAGGCCCGGAAGGCGGACAGGCCGGGTTCTCCGTTGGGTTGTCTCTCGGGTTTCTCCACGATGGAACGCAGCATGTCGGGCAGGAGCCGGATCTGGATGAACCGGGACCGGATCGTGTAGTACAGGCCCGAACCGATGAGCAGTGCGATCACCGCATACCAGAACGTGTCGTTGATATCGGTGACGAAATCGACCGCAGTGTCCATCTGCACGATCTTGGTGGGTCGCGGGTGGTTTCGCAGGAACTTCGTGCGTGTTCCCGGTCTCGTGGGCGGAGTCGGTGCCAAGCTCTACGCTCGCTGGGTGAGTTCGGACAAGATGTTGAGTCGTATCGGCGGGTTGCTCCGCCAGGCGGAGTCCACCGACAACCCTCACGAGGCCGACGCCTTCCTCGCCGCGGCGCAGCGGCTCGCGACGTCCTCCTCGATCGATCTGGCGGTCGCGCGCAGTCACACGGCGGCGAAGGAACGCCGCGCGACTCCCGTGCAGCGACTGATCACCATCGGCGAGACGGGCAAGAAGGGACTGCGCACCTACGCCCAGTTGTTCATCGCGATCGCCGGGGCCAACGACGTGCAGTGCGACATCACCGCGAACTCCACCGTCATCTACGCCTACGGCTTCGCCGACGACATCGACGTGTGCGAGGCGCTGTACTCCTCCCTGCTCGTGCAGATGGTGCGGGCGTCCGACGCATATCTGCGCGAGGGCACCTACCGGAACGAGACCACGGTGCGCACCGTCGTCGAGGAACGCGGTGGCCGCCGTGTGCGCACACGCGTGCGCAAGCCCGTTGCCGCGGTGACGGCCCGGCTGAACTTCCAGTCGGCGTTTGCCGCCCGCATCGGCGCCCGGCTGGCCGAGGCGAAGCAGGAGATCGAACGCGAGGTGGAAACATCTTCGCCCGGTACGGCGTTGGTGTTGCGTGGGAAGAGTCTGGAACTGCAGGACTTCTACCGCAGTACGTCGCAGGCACGGGGCAGTTGGCGGGGAAACCGGGCCCCGTCGGCGCGCTCGGCCGATGCCCGGCGCGCGGGCGACCGCGCCGGACGCGCGGCCCGGCTGGGAACGGCACCCGAACTGCCGTCGGCTCCGAGGAGGCTGGAACGGTGACCAAGGTGCGCGACACCCGCAGAACCGCTGTGTACGAAGCGGAGTCGATCGTACGGAAGATGCTCGACCGCGCCGACGAGCGCGGTCTGCGGACCGTCGAGGTCGCCGGTTCCCACGTCACGCTCCCGGTGGAGAGACGGTTCGCCTCCATCGCCTCGGTCCAGGACTACATCGACGCCGTGCTCGCCCTCGACTGGGTACGCACCCGGTGGGAGCGCGCCGCCGTGCCGGTGCGCGTGCGGGCCCGTGCGGGCAACGCGGCCGCACACTACGAACGCGACTGCGCGACGATCGCTCTTCCCGAGCACCGGGTGAACACCGCGTGGGCGTTCCGCGAGATGGTGGTGTTGCACGAACTCGCGCACCATCTCGATCCGCAGGATCCCGACGACGCCACCGAGGGGGCCCACGGGCCGGCCTTCGTCGACCGCTTCCTCGCACTCGTCGGCGAAATCATCGGTCCGGAAGCAGCATTCGCTTTGCAGGCGACAGGGATCGCCACCCCGGTGCATCCGCGGCGATAGCCTCCGGTTTCCGGAATCATTACCGGCTCGAGAACCTTTCTTTGGCATGCCCGCGGACGGCCGGTCGAGATCTGTAGCAAGACTCGTATCCTGCTGCACAACATACTGATTGGTACTTTTCGAGCCCGTCGTTCACTCCGGAATCCGCATGCCGACGAAGCACGCGAATCAAGGCCTCGAGTGACGTACTGTGGTTTGCATCACACAAAGACGCGCATCGGCTGCGTACCGTACCGAGACCTCCCCGGCCCCTTCCGAGCACGCCACACGACGCGCGGCATACGAAGGAGAACGGTGATGAAACCCGGAGCACGAGTCGCCCTCGGTGTGGGCATCGGATATTTCCTCGGCCGTACCAAGAAGATGCGGGTGGCGATGATGCTCGCCGGCGCCGGAATGACCGGCAAACTGCCCAGCAATCCGCAGGAACTCCTGCAGCGCAGCGCCTCGATGCTCGGCTCGTCTCCCGAGATCAACAAGATCACCGAATCCGTTCGCGGAGAACTCATGCATGCGGCTCGTGCCGCTGCCGTGACCGCGGCCAGCAACCGGATCGACGCCCTCAACGAACGTCTGCAGTCCCGTGCGAGCGGTGGCGGGCGATCGGAGGAACCCGAGGACGCCGAATACGAGGACGAATACGACGAATCACGCGACGAGGAGGAAAGTCGCGGCAGCAGGCGTCGCGGCAGCCGGAATCGGGACGAGGAGCCGGATTACGACGAGACGGACGAAGAGGGTGCCGACGAAGAGGATTCGGGCGAGGAGGATTCGGGCGAGGAGGATTCGGGCGACGAAGAGGAGCCGGAACCCGAGCGTCCCGCACCGCGGCGCCGTGCAGCCCGCGCCACATCCCGTCCGAGGACGTCCCGCAGCAAGAAGACGGCCGACAGCGAAGATCCGGACGACTCGGAGGAGGCACCTCCGAAGCCGCGCAAGCGCGCAGCGCGTAGCACTGCGTCGTCCTCCTCCGGTCGTGCGCCCGTACGTCGAACGAAGCGGTGAGAGCGATGGCCAGGTTGAGCGATGTATCGGGCGGAGTCGCCGACGCGGTGGGCAAGGCCGGGAAGACCGCGACCGATACCGCCGGTAAGGCGGGCCGCACCGCCTCGGACACGGCGGGGAAGGCCACGGGCGGACTGACCGGCGGTCTGCAGCAGTCGTTGCAGGGCCTCGCAGGAACCGTCGCGCAGAATGCGTTGTCGAGCCTGTCGGACAGGGTCACCGGCACGGCGGGACGATTACAGGATTACTCCGAGGGCAAAGGCGGAAATCTGGCCAGTGCGCTCACCGGCGTCGACAAGCTCGCTCAGGGCGAGTCGCCGCTGAAGGCGGCGGCGAGCTCGGGGTTCGAGAATCTGAAGAACACGGCGAAGGACAAGTTCGAGGACGTCAAGGAGGCCGTCACCGGCGGGGGCAAGGGGGGCGGCGGCGGCAACAAGAAGATCAAGCTCACCAACATCGTCGAGAGCATCGACGTGGGAGTGCCGGTCGATCTGGCCTACGACCTGTGGACGCAATTCGCCGACTGGCCGAAGTTCATGAAGAAGGTCGAACAGGTCGAGCAGGTCCAGGACGAGAAACTCCATTGGACGGGCAAGGTTTTCTGGTCGCGTCGGAACTGGGAGTCCACGATCCTCGAACAGGTGCCGTTCGAACGGATCGTGTGGCGTTCCAAGGGAGGAAAAGGTTACATCGACGGCGCGGTGACCTTCCATGAACTCACGCCGGATCTCACCCGGATACTCCTGGTGCTCGAGTACCACCCCCGGGGCCTGTTCGAGCGCACCGCGAATCTGTGGCGGGCGGTGGGTCGCCGGTCACGCCTGGAACTGAAGCACTTCCGGCGCCACGTCATGACCGAAGCCGTGTTGCATCCCGACGACGTCGTCGGCTGGCACGGCGAGATCCGCGACAGCGAGGTCGTCAAGGACGACGAGACCGCGCGCCGGGAGGAAGAGGAGCAGGAGCAGGAGGACACCGGCGAGAACGGCGAAGAGTGGGAGACCGACGCCTCCGGTGACGAGGACGAGATCCGCGACGAGGACGAGGATTTCGAGGAGAGTGAGCCGTCCGAGGACGAAGGCGACGAGGAGTCGGCCGAGGACGAGGAGGATCTCGAGGACGAGTATCCCGAGGAGGACGAGTCCTCCGACGAAGAACCCGACGACGAAGAGGAAGAGCCCGAACCGCCTCGGAAACGTGCGCCCGCCAAGCGGACCCGGGCGACGAAGAGCACCGGTACGCGCTCGTCCCGCTCGAGAGGATCCCGGTCATGACCATCCAACCTGCAGGGGGCGGCGGTGGAGGCGGCGGGGGCGGTATGGCCCGTCCCAACTCGTCCGGCCTCGCCGACGTCATCGACACCATCCTCGACAAGGGCCTCGTCATCGACGCGTTCGTGCGTGTCTCGCTCGTCGGTATCGAACTGCTCACCATCGACGCCCGCGTCGTCGTGGCCAGTGTCGACACCTATCTGCGTTTCGCGGAAGCGGTGAACCGGCTCGAGATCTCCGACAACGAGCCGAAGGGCCTTCCGGATCTCGTCGGCGACATCACCTCCGGCGGTTCCAAGCACAAGACGAAAGGCGCGCTCGAGGCTGCGGGGGAGAAAGTCAGCGAGTTCCTCGGGGACGTCCAGGAGCAGCGGCAGCCCGCTCGACGATCACGCAGGGGTGAGGACTGATGTCCACCGAACAGACCGAACGACCCGAGCAGGGCGACAGCGACGAAACCGCCACGACCACTGCGGTCTACGTCTACGGCATCGTCCCGTCGGATGTGGAACCGGAGGAGCATGCGGAAGGGGTGGGCAATCCGCCGGCCGAGGTGTCGGTGGTCAAGTCCGGTCGCATCGCTGCACTGGTGAGCGAGATCCCGACCGATCGCGCTCTCGGCACACCGGACGATCTCCAGGCGCACGCCGCGTTGCTCGACGGGACCGTGACGGTCGCCCCCGTGCTCCCGCTGAGATTCGGTGCCGTCCTCACCGACCGGGACGCGGTGGCCGCGGAATTGCTCGAGGGGAACGAGGACGAACTCGCCTCGGCCCTCGACCAACTCGACGGTCTCGCACAGTTCGTCGTGAAGGGACGGTACGACGAGAGGGCGATCCTGCAGGAGATCCTCGAGGAGAACTCCGAGGCGGCGCAGTTGCGGGAGCAGATCCGTGGGCAGTCCGAGGACGCGACCCGCGAGGCGCGAATGGCGCTCGGGGAAATCATCAACGCGGCGATCGAGGCCAAACGGAACGAGGACACGCGCCGCACGGTCGAGGCCCTGTCGTCGCTCGACCCGATGGTCAACGAGCGGCAACCCACGCACGAGCAGGATGCCGTGCACATCGCCGTCCTCGTCGAACTCGAGCGGCAGGACGAACTCGAACAGGCCCTGCAGGAACTGGGTCGGGAATGGGAGGACCGGGTCGAGATCTCGTTGCTCGGCCCGATGGCGGCCTACGACTTCGTGGCGAAATCCGACCCCGGCGAAGGAGGTTGACGATGGGTCTGCTGACCTCCCTGCTCACGCTGCCCCTCGCTCCCGTCAGGGGAGTGATGTGGCTCGGAGAGATCATCCAGGAGCAGGTCGAACAGCAACTGCACGATCCCGCCAACGTGCGGCGCGAACTCGAGCAGATCGAGGAAGCGGCGGAGGCGGGTGAGCTGACCCCCGAGGAGAAGGACGAGGCGCAGCAGGCCGTGCTGAACCGCATGATCTCCCGGGGCGGCTCCGGCCCCGCCGGGGGAAAGGAGTGATCCCGTGGCGCAGGACACCGGCCCGCCCGCGATCTCGGCGGCCGAGGCCGCATCGGCGGCCCTCACACATCTGAAGGAACTGACCTCGAAGGAAGCTCAGGGGGTCACCTCCGTCGAACCCACCGAGGACGGATGGGTCGTCGAGGTGGAGGTCGTGGAAGACAGGCGGATTCCGTCGTCGGCCGACATGCTCGCGCTCTACGAGGTGGAGGTCGATCTGGACGGTGAACTGCTCGCGTACCGGCGGACCCGGCGTTACGGACGCGGCAGCAGCGACATCGGCGCAAGGACCGGGTCATGACGGTGGTCGGTGGGGGAGGCGGCATGTCGTCGCCGCAGCCCTACGGGGGTGGAGGACGGTCGACCAATCTCGGCGACATCCTCGAACGTGTCCTGGACAAGGGGTTGGTCATCGCCGGCGACATCCAGGTGAATCTGCTCGACATCGAACTGCTCACGATCAAGCTCCGCCTCGTCATCGCATCGCTCGAGACGGCCAAGGCCGTCGGGATCGACTGGTGGGAGAGCGATCCGTGGTTGACGAGCAAGGCTCGCTCACCCGAGGTCGATTCGAGCCGGGTGGAACTCGAATTGGAGAACCGGCAGCTTCGCGAACGGTTGGCCGCACTCGAGGCCCGAGCGGAGGAACTGGAGCCGGAACCGGCGGAGATCGTGGACGAGGAGAACCGTGACTGACACGACCGGGACCTGGATGTACGCCGTGACCGACGGGACGCTCGTCGGCCACGAGACCGAGGGCGCCTCCGGCGTCGCCGGCGAGCAGGTCCGCACAGTGCAGGAGGGCGGACTGACCGCCGTCGTCGGAACGGTGCCCCTGGACGATTTCGGCGAGGCCGCACTGGCTCGCAATCTAGAGGACCTGGACTGGCTGGAAAGAGTGGCCCGCGCCCATGATTCGGTCGTCGCCGGATTGGCACGGCACGTCTCCGTGGTACCCCTCCGACTCGCGACCGTCTGCCTCGACGACGAACGGGTCCGGGCCCTGCTCACCGAGCACCGGGAGCAGTTCGCGTCTGCGCTCGCCCTCGTGACCGGTCGTACCGAATGGGGGGTCAAGGCGTTCGCCGATCGCAAGGCGCTGACCGCGGCCGCCGCGGAAGCGCATGCGGAGGGTGCGGGTTCCGGCAGGGGCACGGCCTATCTGCTGCGTCGTCGCGCGCAACTGGCGGCGCAGGAGAGCATCGAACGCGATGCGGCCGAACGCGCCGCCGATATCCACGATCGGTTGCTGCGTGTGTCGGCCGCGGGTCGCCGGAGCGCGCCGACCGATCCGGCACTGAGCGGCAGCCAGGAGTGGATGCTGCTCAACGGGACATATCTCGTCGACGACGACAGGGCGGACGAATTCTATTCCGAGGTGGAGGAACTCGGGTCCCTGAATCCGGGGATCAGGCTCGAGACGAGCGGCCCGTGGCCGCCCTACTCGTTCGCTGGAGCAGAACGGATCTCGCCGTGAGATACGCCGACGGATCGGTGGACGAGGAACGGCGGATCGCTTTGATCGATCTGCTGGATCGGGTGCTGTCGGGCGGCGTGGTCATCACCGGCGACATCACGCTGTCGATCGCGGAGATCGATCTGGTGCGGATCTCGTTACGCGCGTTGATCTCGTCGATCAGTACCCTGTCCCTGCCCGGGGTCGACGTCCCCGTTCCCCGTGGGGCCCGGGAGGGTTCGTGAGCGAGCCGGTGAACTTCCCGTCGCGTATCGACGCCGATCCCGAATCCGTGGAGCGGGGTCTGGTGACGCTGGTGCTCACGCTCGTCGAAGTGCTCCGGCAGCTGATGGAACGTCAGGCCCTGCACCGCATGGATGCAGGGGATCTCAGCGACGAGCAGATCGAACGGCTCGGCACGACACTGATGCTGCTCGAGCAGCGCATGGGCGAGCTGCGCGACCATTTCGGGCTCACCCCCGAGGATCTCAACATCGATCTCGGTCCGCTGGGGACACTGCTGCCCCGGGAGTGAGCCCGATCGGTCACATTGCGGCGATCTCCACGAGCTCGTAGTCCTTCACACCGCCGGCGAGCACCCGCAGGTGATCGTCCATGGTGCCGAGGGTGTGCTCGATCGCGGTCAGGCGGCTCAGGTAGTGGCCGATGGAGTGCTCGGCCGTGACACCGATGCCGCCGTGCATCTGCACGGACTCCTGGCCGATCTTCCGAGCGGACCGGCCGACCTGCAGCTTGGCGCGCGAGGCGATGGTCGGGTCGACGATGCCGTCGGCGAGGGCCATGGTCGCGTACAGGCTCATGCTCGACGCCAGCTCGTACAGCACGTACATGTCGGCCGCACGGTGGGTGAGCGCCTGGAACATCGACAGCGGCACACCGAACTGCTTGCGCTGCTTGAGGTAGCTCGTGGTCAGCTGCACCGAGGAGTCGAGGGCACCGACCGCCTCGGCGCACAGTGCCGCCTGCGCGTGCACCTGCGCCGCGGTGATGGCGGCGGACGCGTCGGCCGCCTCACCGAGCGGGGTCGCCGCAACATCGTCGAGCACGAGTTGCGCACCGCGACGCTCGTCGTGGGTGCGGTACGGCGTGCGGACCAGACCGTCCGCCGATGCGTCGACGACGAACAGTCCGACGCCGCCCTCCGGCAACTTGGCGGAGACGATGAAGGTGTCGGCGCAATCACCGTGCAGCACAGGATTCTTGCGACCGGAGACGGTCCAGGAGTCGCCGTCGCGCGCCGCGGTGGTGGCCACCTCGGTGTGCGGCCAGCGGCTGCCCGGCTCGTCGTGCGCGAACGCGAGGAGCACGGTGCCCTCGGACAGTCGCGGCAGGATGTCGGAGCGCTGCGCGTCGGTGCCGACCTCGGCGACGAGCCGGCCGGGCAGGTAGACGCAGTCGAGCACGGGCTCGGGTGCGAGCGCGCGGCCGATCTCGGTCATGACGGCCATGACCTCCACCGGTCCGGCTCCCATGCCGCCGTGCTCCTCCGCGAAGGGCAGGCCGAGCACGCCGAGTTCGCCGAGTTGCTTCCATACGTCGCGGTTCCAGCCCAGGTCACCTTCGGCCACCCGGTTGCGCGACTCGACGTCGTACGCGCCGGAGAGCAGGTCGCGGACGGTCGCGCGGAGCATGTCCTGTTCGGTGTCGAGTTCGAAGTTCATGTCCGGGGCCTCACAGTCCGAGAATCGAGGAAGCGATGATCGAACGCTGAACCTCGTTCGACCCGCCGTAGATGGTGACCTTGCGGTTGTTGAGGTAGGTCGGCATCGTCAGCTGCGCCCAGTCGGGCGAGTCGATACCGGCCTCGCCGGCGGGCAGCGAATCGGGGCCGGCGATGTCGACGAGCAGTTCGGTCGCGGCCTGCTGCAGCTCGGAGCCGCGCATCTTGAGCAGCGACGACGCCGGGTTGGGCTTGCCGTCGGCCGAGCCCGCGACGACGCGTAGCTGGGTGAGCTCGAGAGCGAGCAGCTCGTTCTCGAGTTCGGCCAGGCGTGCCGCGAAGATCGGGTCGTCGAGCAGCGAGCCGCTGCCGTAGCGGGTCTCGGCCGCGAGGGACTTCGCCCGCGCGAGCTTGACCTTGGTGGCGCCGACCCGGGCGATGCCGGTGCGCTCGTTGCCGAGCAGGAACTTCGCCTGCGTCCAGCCGGTATTCTCCTCGCCGACGAGGTTCTCGGCGGGAACGCGCACGTCTTCGAAGAACACCTCGTTGACCTCGTAGCTGCCGTCGATCAGTTTGATCGGACGGAGGGTGACGCCCGGGGTGTCCATCGGGAAGAGCAGCATCGAGATGCCGGCCTGCTTCTTCGCGTTCGGATCGGTGCGGACGAGGCAGAAGATCCAGTCGGCGTGCTGCGCGAGCGTCGTCCACGTCTTCTGACCGTTGACGATGTAGTCGTCACCGTCGCGGACGGCGCGGGTCTTGAGGGACGCGAGGTCGGAGCCGGCCTCGGGCTCGGAGAAGCCCTGGCACCACCAGATGTCGAGGTTGGCGGTGGCGGGGAGGAAGCGTTCCTTCATCTCCTGCGAGCCGAACTGCGCGATGACCGGCCCGATCATGGACGCGTTGAACGGCAGCGGGTCGGGCACCGACGCGAGCTGCAGCTCGCTGAGCCAGATGTTGCGCTGCATCGGCGTCCAGTCCTGACCGCCCCATTCGACGGGCCAGTTGGGAACGGCGAGGCCGCGCGAATGCAGGATGCGCTGGACGGCGACGTAGTCGTCCTTGCCCAGCGGAGTGCCGGAGGCGGTCTTCGCACGCACTTCGGCGGGGATCTCGGTGGTGAAGAAGGTGCGCAGTTCGTCGCGGAACGCACGCTCCTCCTCGGTGAGCTTCAGGTTCATGGAGGGACCTTCCAGGGATGCCGGCGCCGTAGCGCTCCTCGCGATTCCAAACTAACCTTACATTGTTAGCTCGTCCAGGCCGGGCCGGAAGGAGGACGATGGATGGCGCGCCCGCGCACGCCTCTGCTCAGCCGTGAGCTCATCCGCGACGTCACGCTACGACTCGTCGACGAGCACGGCCTCGACGCCGTCTCGATGCGTCGGATCGCCGCCGAACTGGGTGTTCGCGCCCCGTCGCTGTACAGCCACTACGCCACCAAGGAAGAACTGCTCGACGACATCGCCGACGCCATCGGTGAATCGGTCGACGTCAGCGGGTTCGCCGAGGACGACTGGCAGGAAGCGCTCCGACGCTGGGCTCGCACCTACCGCGACGCGCTCGCCGCGCACCCGAATATGGTGCCCTTCCTCGCCTCGAGTCCCGGCACCCGGCCCGTCTCCCTCCAGGCGTCCGACGCCATCCACGGCGGCCTCACCCGCGCCGGCTGGCCGCCCCGCTTCGCAACGATGATCGGAGCCTCGATCAAGTACATCGTCATCGGTTCCGCGATCACCTCGTTCGCGGGCGGATTCGACGATCACATCGACACCTACAACGAGCGGTATCCGCATCTGTCGCAGGCGCATCGGCTTCGCGAGTACGCCGCCGAGATCGATGCCGAGAGCTTCGACCTCGTTCTCGAGTCCTTCCTGCGGGAACTCGGGCGACGATACGAGATGTTTCCTTAGCCCGAATGCACCGATCAGCTGAGCGCGTTGCTGTGAATATGGTTGTGCGGTAACGGTCGCTCTGCTGGCATGGCTGATCGTCCGACCACTCGGGTCGGGTTGTTCCACTGGATCGTCAAGTCCCGAGTCTTGTTGAGGCTGAGCGTGTGTTCAGTCCTCAGGCCGCAGGTGCGGCCGGTGGTTGTGCATAGCAGGCGGTCTCGATCTCGGTCGGGGTGCGGTAGTCGAGTATGCCGTGGACCCGTTCGGTATCGAACCAATGCACCCATTGCACGGTGGCCGCTTCGACGTCTTCCCGGCCGGTGTTCTCCGACAGAACGCGACAGATCGGTTCGATCCCCCAGCGGTGTTTGTGTTCGTCGATGAACACAGGCGATTACTTCAGTCGGCGTGGGGCCACCTCCCACTTGCGGGGGACGAACTCCACCTTCGCGAAAAACACTGTGGCAGAGCGAAATATCTCCATCAACTGCCGTAGTTCGCGGTTCTCTTTCTCCGGACGGCGGATGCGCGCTTCGGCATCGACCGGCTCGGTCGGGAGCTCGTCGTCTTCGGCTTTGCGCACCCAGGTCCGCAGGGCTTCCTTGTGGACGCCGGTCTGCTCGGCGATCCGGTTGATGGCGCGCCGGTGCGGGTGTCGGGGTCACGGCGGGCTTCGACGGCGAGTCGGGTCGCTCGCTCACGCCAGTTCCTGAGGGTATTTGTAGTTCGCCATGATGAGTCTGGGGTGATCCTTCCGGGATGTCTGGCTCACCCTCGATGAAATCAGGGACGATTCAGTAATCGTGCTCGACGATGACGTGATCGCCGTGCTCAGCACGGCGTGGCGTCGAACCGCTGGATGGGGCGCGGTCTATCGAGCGCGCGTGGCAGTCGCCGCGCCTTCCGCACGAAACGGCAGGACGTGGCATCGGCTGCTGCGGCGTTCAGCCTCACCCCGAGGCGTGAGCGTTGCGCCAGGCCGCCCACACCTGGGGACGGAGCCGGCCACGATCGGGGACCTTCATGCCCTCGCCGCGGGCCCACGCGCGTACGTCGGCGGTGGACGGTTCCGCGGTGGGAGCGTCCTTGTGCTGCGGTGTGATGCGGTCACACGCCGCGTCCTCGACGCCGGTCCACTCGTGCGCGGCGGCGAGATAGCGGTAGGTCCACTCCTCGGCGAGCTGACGAGTCTCGCAGAACACGATCGGCACACCGGGGTAGCGGACCTGCAGCTCGGCGAGACCGTCCGCGATCATCGCCGGCCGGACCCGTTCGAACTTGAACACCGCCGAGTAACGGTCTTCGACCACCACTGCGGCGCGGGGCAGGGCAGCGAGCTCGGCCATCGCGAAACGCAGCCTCCCGCTGGTCAGGCTGCCTACCAGGTCGGCCAACGACTTGCGTTCGACCGAGGCGACCAACCGGTCGTCGACGAGCAGACCGTAGTCTCCGCACGCCAGCGCACGGCGGACGGTGTCGACCTGCTGCCCGGGGAATTTGTAGGGGTAACGCTCGTGGGAATCGACGACGATCGTCAGTTCGGCGATGCCGGCGGCTCGGGCGGTGGGGGTGCGCACATTCGGACGTGCCTGCTTCCGAGTGCGCGGGGATTGCCAGAACACGGCATCGCGCCCCCGAGCTTGGGTGAACACGATCTGCGACCGGTTCTCCCGTCCCCGGTCCAGGACCACGTCGATCGCGGCGCCGCGACGCACACACGAACGCAACCGAACCTGCTCGACGATCTCGGGGTCCTCAGGCCACTCGTCGGCCGGAACGGGATAGCAGAACAGGGCTTTGGTACGCGGCCAGGTGTCGGAGGTGCGAAACACCAGTCCGTCCGACAGGGGCAGGCGCAGCAGGAACGGCAGCCGTGATTCCGGGTCCGGGTTGCGGGCGATCACCATGTCCACGAAGTTCGGCGGCCTTTCGCTCGGCGATACATACCGAGCAGTGTCCGATACCGATCGCCCGCCGACAAGCCTGCCGGACACGCGTGTGCGAGGCAGGAATGCATCGGGTGGGCGCGACAGAAACCGGTCGTCGATGAAAGGTCCTGCCACATGTCCGACAAGAGCAGAGGTTCGGCCGGGCAGAAGGCCCGCCGTCCGGCTGCGCCCGAGCTGGAGGTCATCGTCGTGCGCGTTCCCCTCGTCCGCCGATCGCTATCGAGCCCTGCGGGGAACATTTCGTCGGGTTCCTCCATCTCGGTGCTGCACTCACTTGCTTCAAGAAGCCGTCCACATGAGACACACTCTCTTAACCTGGACTCCATGACGCGCCCCATTCGCATCGGACTCCAACTACAGCCCCAGCAGCAACCCGATTACGGCGTCATCCGCGACACCGTGCTCCGCGCCGAGGACGCAGGCGCCGACATCGTGTTCAACTGGGACCACTTCTACCCGCTCTACGGCAACCCCGACGGCGCCCACTTCGAGTGCTGGACGATGCTCGGCGCCTGGGCGGAGCAGACCGAGCGTGTGGAGATCGGCGCACTGGTCACCGGTGGCGGCTACCGCAACCCCGACCTGCTCGCCGACATGGCCCGCACCGTCGACCACATCAGCGGCGGTCGTCTCATCCTCGGCATCGGCTCGGGCTGGTTCGAACGAGATTACGACGAGTACGGCTACGAGTTCGGCACCAAGGGCTCCCGCCTCGACCTGCTCGCCGAGTACATGCCCCGCATCGTGAATCGCCTCGGCAAGCTGAACCCGCAGCCCACCCGGCACATTCCCATCCTCATCGGTGGCGGCGGCCCGAAGAAGACGCTTCCGATGGTCGCAAAGTACGCGGACATCTGGCACAGCTTCGGCGAGATGGAGACCCACGCCGAGAAATCCGAGATCCTCGCGCAGCGCTGCGCCGAGGCCGGTCGTCGACCCGAGGACATCGAACGGTCCACCTCGTGGCCCGGCGCCGACGCGGCCCCGTCCTATGTGGAGCTCGGGATCACGCAGTTCACGGTGGGTGTCGGTGGTCCCGACTACGACCTCACCGAACTGCGCGAAGCCATCGCGTGGCGAGACGACAACTCCGCACCCCCGCTGACGGGGCTGAGCTGATCCCGGCCCGTGCCGACGGGCCCTGAGCCGAGCACAGTACGTCGGTAGCATCGGTGGTGCATGTCGAACGCACCATGGCTACCGCCCTGCACCGCCGACGACTGGGACGACGGTCGGCGGCGGCGACGTCTCCGCGATACCCGCGCCGGTCATCACTGGGTACGGTTCGGCCGGCTTCGACGAGCCCTCGCGCGCACCGCCGTCGCGGCGCTCCCGCTCGTCGCCCTGTTCACCCAGTACTGGGCATGGGACGTCGCGCCGGTCCGTGAGCGACTCGCTCTCACGCAGCCACAGCTACATCCGATCCACGACGCGGCGACGCGGGAGGACCGCGACACGGCGGTCGTCGACCTGGTGGGCCTGGGCAACCTCGACGCGACCGAGACCGCCACGGCACTGCCCGCACTGAGCGAACTCGGGCAGGTGTGGGCGGTCGAGTACGACAACAGCGGTCTCGACACCGCCGTCGTCAGCCGCCTGATCCACGAGCGTGCCGCGTGGTCCGGGATCGAGAACATCGTGCTCACCGGGCACAGCATGGGTGGGATCATCGCCCTCGAGGTCGCCCAGCACCTGTATCAGGACACCGATCTCGAGGTGACCGGCGTGATCCTGGACTGCACGCCACTCGACCTGCACGCCGTGCGGGCCGACGCGCGCGACGCCGGTGAGGACCTGTTGCGCTGGATCGGCTGGCTGCCCGGCGCACGGGAGAGCCGCAGCATGCGCATGCTCGTCGAGGTCGCCGCCCGCATGGACCGTTTCGTGCTCCCCTCGGACCGGTGGTACCGCCGTATCGACACCGAAGAGTTGCACGACGTCGCGGTCGAGGTGCTCCACGACAAGATCTTCTCGACCGACGCCGCGAGCAACGGACTGATCGAATCGCAGTTCCGGGCGATCGTCGCCTCCGGTGCAATCGACAACCTGAGGGCACTCGCCGACGAACGCGACGACAAGATCCGTCCCGCCATAGCGTTCCTCCGGCCACGGAACGCCGTGAACGACAACGTCGTCGACGTCGAGTACAGTCACCGGATCCTGATCGACCAGTCCGGCGGTGTCGACGGCACGCTGCTGGTGTCGAAACTCGACCGCACCGGACACGCCAATCCGATCCAGGCTCCCGCGGAATACAACACCGCGATCACGAACCGGGTGGTGCCCTTCGTCGACGGCAGGCCCGGCGAGGTCGAGGACGACGAGGAGGAGTCGCCGGATGGCGCGTTCTTCGATGACGACCGTCCCGGTGTCCGGCCGATCGTGGATCCCGACCGCATCGCCCCGGGCGGACCTCGGCCCGGTCTGTGACCGCCGTCTCACGGCCGCCGAATGCTCATCGGGTGTTCACCTTCTCGTTCCGTCCGACTCGCCTGACGCTCCTACGGTTCCGGCGTCGAACCGATTTACGAGGAGAACGTTGTGGCCCGTAGAGTCCTGCCCTTGTTCGTCACGCACGACGGCATATCGTCGCGCTCGAACATCACGTGCAAGTACAAGTGCGGGGATGCCTGTTCGCACGCCGTTCCGAACACCTCCCGCAGTGAATACTTCGGCGACATCGTGCGCGCGGCCGTCTCGCGTCGCGGGGTCCTGCGGGGCGGGGCCATGGCCGTGCTCGCCGTCGGCGCCGGTGGCGTTCTGACGGCCTGTGCGGACGATTCCGCTGCCGCCGCCGGTAGTGACGCGGGGGCGGCAGGCGATCTCGGGCCGGTGCCCGACGGCACGAACTTCACGGCGGTCGCGCCGAACACCGATGACGCGGTGACGGTTCCGGAGGGATACGAGAACGACGTCGTCATCCGATGGGGGGATCCGGTGCTGCCCGATGCACCGCCCTTCGACATCGGCAACCAGACGGCGACCGCTCAGGAGAAGCAGTTCGGGTTCAACAACGACTTCGCCGGTCTGCTCCCGGTGGACGGCCGACCCGACACCTACCTGCTCGTCGTCAATCACGAATACACCACCGAGCCCTTCATGTTCGCCGATTACGATGCGGACGACCCGACCGAGGAACAGGTACGCATCGGCATCGCCGGTCACGGGCTGTCGGTCGTCCAGGTGAAGGGCGAGCCCGGGACCGGGCGCCTGACACCGGAATTCGGCGAGTACAACCGTCGTATCACCGGAACAACCGAGTTCCTTCTCACCGGACCGGCCGCGGGCAGCGACCTGCTGAAGACCACCGCCGACCCGACCGGTACGCGGGTCGCAGGGACGTTCAACAACTGCGCCGGTGGCCTCACGCCGTGGGGCACCGTGCTGTCGGGTGAGGAGAACTTCAACCAGTACTTCGCCAACGCCGAGAGCGTCACCGATCCGGTCGTTGCCGAACGTCTCGCCCGGTACGGACTCGAGGGCGCGGAAACCGAACGGAAGTGGGAACGATTCGACCGGCGCTTCGACATCGCCGCGGAACCCAACGAGGTCAACCGGTTCGGGTGGATCGTCGAGATCGATCCGTGGGATCCGAATTCGGTGCCCGTCAAGCACACCGCACTGGGACGGTTCAAGCACGAGGCGGCCACCGTCCACATCACCGACGACGGCACCGTCGTGTCGTACAGCGGTGACGACGAACGCTTCGACTACATGTACAAGTTCGTCTCGTCGCGGAAGATGCAGCCCGGAAACTCGCGAGCTGCGATGCGGCACAACATGACCCTGCTCGACGCCGGCACGCTCTACGTCGCGAAGCTCAGCGGTGACCATCCGGACGAGATCGACGGATCCGGAACACTTCCCGAGGCCGGCGAGTTCCGCGGCAGCGGCGAGTGGATCCCGCTGCTGCGCGCGAACGAGGACGGCAGCGCCGAGTCGCTGGTCGACGGCATGAGCGCCGAAGAGGTCGCGGTGTTCACCCGCCTCGCCGGCGACCGGGTGGGCGCGACGAAGATGGATCGCCCCGAGGACTTCGAACCGAATCCGGTCACCGGCAAGGTCTACGTCGCACTCACCAACAACACCAAGCGCGGCGTCGACGGCGCCGCGCCGGCCGACGAGGCGAATCCGCGCGAGAACAACAAGAACGGTCAGGTCCTCGAGATCGACGACGACCACGCGGGTACGTCCTTCACGTGGACGCTGCTGCTCGTGTGCGGGGACCCGAACGAGGCCGACACCTACTTCGGCGGCTTCGACAAGTCGCAGGTCAGTCCGATCTCGTGCCCCGACAACCTGGCCTTCGATTCGTTCGGCAATCTGTGGATCTCGACCGACGGCAACGCACTCGGCTCCAACGACGGATTGTTCAGCGTCGTCCTCGACGGTCCGCGTCGCGGTGAGACGAAGCAGTTCCTCACCGTGCCGATCGGCGCCGAGACGTGCGGGCCGATCGTGCAGGACGGCCGGGTCGTGGTGTGCGTGCAGCATCCCGGGGAGACGGACGACGCGTCGTGGGCGTCGCCGGCCTCGCACTGGCCCGACGGAGGCGACTCCCAGCCGCGTCCCGCCGTGGTCGCGGCGTGGAAGTCCGACGGCGGACGTATCGGGGTCTGACACCTCGTGCGTGGTTCCGGTCGCGCTCGCTCCCGGAACCACGCACGGGTCATCCGAGCCAGTCCAATACCGCTGCGGCGGTCCACGACTGCTGCATGCTGCCGAGCGGGTCACCGGTGAACGGTTCGTAGTACTCGGCGAAGGTGCCGTCGCTCGCCTGCCGGAGTCCTTCCGCGCGAAGCACGTTGGCCCGTTCGGCCCAGCCACGACGGGCGAACGCCCACGAGAACAACCACGTCATCACGGGCCACACCGGTCCGCGCCAGTACTCGCGGGGACGGAAGTCGCCCGAGACGGGGGACGTCGACGGCGGTACTGCATAGCGAAGATCCGGATGCCCGCAGAACTTCGGCCCTTCGAAGGTGCGCAGCAGCGCCCTCTCGGCCTGCCGGTCGAGACCGCCGCACAGCAGTGGCGCGAACATCGCGAGAGTGTCGGTGGCGACCCACTTCCCGCTGCGTAGATCGAAATCCTTCGCCGCGCCCGTGCGGGAGTCGGTCGTGGCGATCACGCCCTTCCGGAACTGCTCGGCCCACTGATACAGCTCGCGCACATCCGCGTTGGGACGGGAATGCTCCTCACCGATGGTTGCAAGCACCTCGCACGACAGTGAGAACACCGCGCTGACGAAGACGTCCTCGACCGCGAAGCTCATGGCCTTCGCGAGCACGCTGTCCTCGTAGCGCGCCGTCTTCATCTCCTCGAGCAACCACAGATAACGCGCGTATTCACGGTCGGTGGGTCGCTGGGTGGCGTCGGCGACGTGCTCGAGATCCTCGCGATGGAAGGGCGGCACCGGACCGGCGATAACGTTGGCGTACGCCGTATCCCAGCGCGGGGAGTTGTCCATGCCCGACTCCCACCCGTGGTACAGCGCGATGCGGCCGTTGCCGTCGAGATCGCGTGCGTGCGCGAGCCAGCGGTGCCACCGCACGAGATCCGCCCACCGGCGATCCAGGAACTCCTCGGCGACAGCACGTGTCGAGCGGCCGTGCCGTCGTGAATGCTCGAGGATGCGCTGTACGGCGATGGCGTGCACGGGAGGCTGTGTGATGCCCGAGGTCTGCACCTGCGCCGGTGCGTGCGCGGCCAGTTCGGAGACCGCCCAGCGCGCCGGGCCGGGGAAGTAGCCGTCGACACCGTTGGCGAAGACGATGTGCGGGATCATCCCGTTCTTCCACTGTGCCGAGAGCAGGGTGTCGAGTTCGACCACCGCCCGTTCGACACTGAGTGGCGCGAGCCCCACGGCGACGAACGCCGCATCCCAACTCCACATGTGTGGATAAAGCTTGGGAGCGGCACTCGTCATGGCGCCCAGGTCGTTCCCACGCAGCAGGTACGCCGCGCGTGCGGCGAGCTGTGTGGAGGTGAATCCTCGGTCCGGCATGGCCCCCATTCTCTGTGCTGCGGACGGATCCGCACGACGAGGGCCGCAGCTGTAACAGCGCCGACACATTTCGTGCCGGCGCTGTGTCGAGCTGTGCTGTATCGATGTGTCAGGGGATGGTCAGTGCGCGGAGGGCAGGAAGGCCGTCGAGCCCGACAGGTCGCCCGGGCGGTGGGAGGCCGGGGCGAGCAGGCCGCGACGCTCGAGGATCGGACGCACGCCCTCTCCGAAGCGGTAGGCCTCCTCGAGATGCGGGTAGCCCGACAGCACGAAGTGGTCGAGTCCGATCTCGGCGTACTCGGCGATGCGGTCGGCGACCTCCTCGTGGGAACCCACGAGCGCGGTGCCCGCGCCACCGCGGACGAGTCCGACTCCCGCCCACAGGTTGGGGGAGACCTCGAGGCTGTGGGCGTCCTTGCTCGCGGCGTAAGCGCTGCCGCCGCCGTGCAGCTCGACCATCCGGCGCTGCCCCTCGGAACCGGAGCGGGCCAGGCTCTGCTGGGCCTTCTCGATGGTCGCGGGGTCGAGCGCGGAGAGCAGGCGGTCGGCCTCGGCCCAGGCCTCGTCGGAGGTGTCCCGGCTGATGACGTGCAGGCGGATGCCGTAGTCGAGGGTGCGTCCCTGGATGTCGGCAAGGCCGCGGATCCACGCGATCTTGTCGGCGACGGCGGCCGGCGGCTCACCCCACGTGAGATAGGTGTCGCAGAACTGCGATGCGACGGTGCCGGCGGCAGGAGAGGACCCGCCGAAGAAGAGCGGCGGCACCGGATCGGGGGATGCGCTGGAGCTGGGCGTTCTCGACCCGGATGTACTCGCCCTTGAAGTCGACCGGGCCGTTGCCCGCCCGTGTGTGAATGTGTCGGACGTGGTTGGCGTCGCCGGGTTGCACGCTGTCCACCACCGGGAATCGAGTCCGTGACCACGCTGTCACAGCCCAGTTCCGCACCCGAGTCCGATCTCGATCGTCGCAGGAGACTACGCACCGTGGTCGCGGCGAGCCTGCTCGGCACCACGGTGGAGTGGTACGACTTCGTGGAGTGGTACGACTTCTTCCTCTACGCGACGGCTGCGAGCCTGGTGTTCAACCAGCTGTTCTTCCCCGACCAGAGTTCGTTCGTCGGCACGATGCCGGCCTTCGCGACCTTCGCCGTGGGTTTCGTGGTCCGACCCATCGGCGGTGTCGTCTTCGGCCACATCGGCGACCGCGATGATGCGCAGGGAGGACCTCCACCTCTGATCCGAGGCAAACGAGCCGGTACTAGGCTCGTCGTATGAGCAGGCAACGAGGTGGCCGCGCCGCATCGTCGCCGCGCAAGGAGAAGACGGGTGCACCGGGCGGCCCGGCCGAGGGGTTGTACGACATCGACACGGGTACGTGCGAGCTCGTCAAGGACCGCTATCTCGCCGACGGATGGGTCCTCGAGATCAACGGGGTGCCCAGCTCGCACATCGACCTGAGCGACCCGGCCCTGCTCGAGTTCGAGTACATGCGGTGGGTCGCGATGCTCGTCGAGAGCAGGTTCGAACACGACTCTAGATTGCGCGTGCTGCACCTCGGTGGGGGTGCGTGCACGATGGCGCGCTACTTCGCCGCGGTCTACCCCGACGCTCGGCAGGTCGTCGTCGAGATCGACGGTCGCCTCGCCGAACTCGTCCGCCACTGGTTCGATCTGCCCCGCGCTCCGTTGCTGCGTATCCGGGTGGGGGAGGCCCGTCAGGTCCTCACCTCGCTCTCCGACGCGAGCCGCGACGTGATCGTGCGGGATGTCTTCGCCTACAACCGCACTCCCGTCGCACTCACCACCCTCCAGTTCACACAGCACGCCCGACGCGTGCTCGCGCCCGGCGGTGTCTACGTCGTCAACTGCGGCGACTTCCGCGACCTGACCGTCGCGAAACGTGAGGCCGCGACGATCGGTGAGGTCTTCGAGCACACCGTGATCATCGCCGACCCCGCGATGTTCAAGGGACGCCGCTACGGCAACGTCGTCATCGCCGGCAGCGACCTGCCGCTCGGTGACTCCCCGGCCCTGGCCCGCGACCTGCTCGGCGGAGCCGTCCCCGCGCAGATCCGGCTGGGTGACCAGGTCGAGAAGTTCGCCGCCGGGGCGCGCGTGCTCGACGACAGCGAGGCCACCACACCGCCCGGAACAAAGAGCACGGGCACGTAGTTGCACGGGTCATGACGTCAGCAGCCCCTACTCCGGTACTCCAGGTCTTCCGGCTCGGTATGCCCTGGCAGACGATCGATCCCTTCCTGTTCGTCGCACACCACGTCGACGCGTATCCGGCGGGCAACGACGAGCTCGGACCCGACGCGTCGCTCGACGGCCGCCCGCTCGGCCAGGACTTCGGCAACCCTGCGGGCTGGAGCATGTACCACGGCACCACCGTCCCAGGATTCCCCGGGCACCCGCACCGCGGCTTCGAGACGGTGACCTTCGTGCGCTCGGGTTTCGTCGACCACTCCGATTCGGTGGGTGCGGCGGCGCGTTTCGGTGAGGGCGACACGCAGTGGCTCACCGCCGGCAACGGGGTCGTCCACAGCGAGATGTTCCCTCTGCTGAACAAGGATTCGGACAATCCGCTCGAGTTGTTCCAGATCTGGCTGAACCTGCCCGCCGAGTCGAAGACCGTCGATCCGCACTTCTCGATGCTGTGGAACGAGGACACCCCCACCGTGACCGTCTCGGACGAGGACGGACGCACCGTCTCCGTCCGCGTCATCGCCGGTGAGCTCGACGACGTGACTCCGCCGCCGCCCCCGCCGAATTCGTGGGCGTCCCGACCCGGCACCGACGTGGCGATCTGGAACATCGACCTGTCGTCCGGTGCGCGCTGGGAACTGCCGGCCGCGCGCGGTGAGCAGACGCAACGGGTCCTGTACGTGTACAACGGTTCCCCCGTGCGGATCGGTGACCGGACGATCGAGTCCGGGCACGGGGTCGTCGTCGACGCGTCGGTGCCGGTGCACCTCACCGGCGGCGACGAGGGCACGCAGATCCTGATGCTGCAGGGTCGCCCGATCGGCGAACCCGTCGTCTCGTACGGCCCGTTCGTGCTCAACGACGAGGCGGGTGTCCGCCAGGCGTTCGAGGACTACCGCCGCACCGGATTCGGCGGATGGCCCTGGGACAGCGACGGTCCCGTGCACGAACGTGACGCCGGCCGGTTCGCGCGGTATCCCGACGAGAAGCTCGAGCAACGCTGACGGCGTGCGCAGATCCTGTCGATTTCCGGCGGGATCTGCGACGAGAACTACTCGTTCGACGGCTGCACATCCGGGACGAGGTACTCGGAGACCTCCATCGACCGGATCTCCCGGGCCTGATCGCCGTCGGGTCCGCTGCCGCGGAAGTCGTCGAGGTGTGCCTGTGACTCCCACCGTTCGTAGATGCAGACGCGGTCGGGCTCGATCAGGTCGGCGGTGACAGCGAAGTCGAGGCAGCCCGGCGCTCTACGGGCGGCCTCGACGACGGACCTGCAGGTCGCCAGATAGAACTCACGCCTGTCGGCGTCGACGGTGAGATGTCCTGCGACGATGATCATGAATTCCCTCCCGTGGTCACTGCCTCGTCGTGGATAGGACCTGCGAACGGGGTCGAACTCATCGCGGCCCGTCGTACCATGCCGGAGTGACCCAGCCCGGATACGATGCCCTCGCGGATCTGTACGTCGAGCTGTTTCCCGATCCGTACCTGACTCCGCTCGAACGCCACACCGTCGCCGCCTTCGCCGAGATGGTGTGCCAGAGCCAGGTGCAGGGTGTCGTGCTGGACGTGGGCTGCGGGCCCGGATACGTGGCCGCGGATCTCGCCGACCGCGGACTCGACGTGATCGGCCTCGATCCCAGCACCGAGATGCTGCGCATCGCGCGGGGCGCCTACCCCGCGCTGCGATTCGTGCGGGACGACGCGCGACTCGGGTCCGACGAACTCCGCGACGTGGTTCCGAGCGCGATCATCGCGCGGTTCAGCCTCATCCACGTTCCGCCGTTCGAGATCCCCGGGATCCTCGACGGCTGGACGGAGCGGATTCCGTCCGGCGGCGTGGTGCTCATCGTGGGCCAGACAACCGACATCCCGGGCGAGGTGGTCGAGTTCGATCACGCGGTGGCGCCGGCGTGGCGGTGGCACCCGGATCGTCTCGCCGCGGCGTTGTCCGACGCCGGATTCGACGAGGTGTGGCGGACGGTCGGCCGCCCCGACGCCGACCATCGCTTCCCCGACGTCCACCTGGCGGCGCGCCGACGCTGACGGGTCAGGGCGTGAACTGCATCGATTCGTCGACACGACCGAACCTCATGGTGGGCAGGTCGAGGAGATAGTTCTGCCGCATCAACCACGGGCTGCGCGAACCCTGCTTGGGCAGAGCACCTTCCGCGCGGTGGATGTACCCGGCGTCGAGACCGAGCAGCGGGCGGGTACGCCCGTCGCCCGAATACCTCGGAACCGCCGAACGGTAACCGTTGCGTCGCATGTACCGCAGCAACCGGCACACGTAGAGGGACGCGAGATCGGCACGCAGGGTCCACGACGCGTTGGTGTAGCCGAGACACATCGCGGCATTGGGCAGGCCGTCGAGCATCATGCCACGGTAGATGAACCGGGCCGAGAGGTCGATCCTCTCCCCATCGACGACGAACTCGATGCCCCCGGCAGGCACCAGTTGCAGACCCGTTGCGGGAATTAGGATCTCGGCCTCGAGTTCGCGACCGGACTCGAGGCGGACACTCTTCTCGGTGACGGTGTCGATCCGGTCGGTGACGATCTCGGCCTTCCCGGCGCGCAGGGTGCGGAACAGGTCGGAGTCGGGGACCACGCACAGTCGCTGATCCCACGGGTCGTAGCGCGGTGAGAAGTGGGGATCGACCGGGATCCTGCCGCGCAGGCGACGTTCGGCGAGGGTGCGCAACATGCGTTTCGCGGCCGAGGGGAACCGCTGGCAGAACTGGTAGAAGCCGAGATTGGCTACGACGTTCTTCGTCCGCACTGCGCGGTGGGCCACCCTGTCCGGCAACAGGCGTCGAATCCGCGTCGCGATCGGGTCGCGCGCGGGCAGCGACATCACGTAGGTGGGGGAGCGCTGCAGCATCGTCACGTGCTCGGCCTTCTCCGCCAGGGCGGGCACGAGCGTGACGGCCGTGGCGCCACTGCCGATCACCACGATCTTCTTCCCCTCGTAGTCGAGGTTCTCGGGCCAGAACTGCGGATGCACGACCGTGCCCGCGAAGTCCTGCAGACCGGGGATGTCGGGGAGGTAACCCGACTCGTAGCTGTAGTAGCCGCTGCAGAGATAGAGGAAGGAACAGGACATCTCGACGGTTCCCTGCCCGGTCGAGGCACGCACCGTCCACCGGGCGTCCTCCGACGACCAGGATGCATCGATCACCCTGTGGCCGAACCGGATCCGTCGGTCGATGCCGAATTCGGCGGCGGTGTCGCGGATGTACTGCAGGATGTCGGGGCCGTCGGCGATGGACTTCTCGCCCCGCCACGGGCGGAACGGGAAGCCGAGCGTGTACATGTCGCTGTCCGATCGGATCCCCGGATAGCGGAACAGATCCCACGTACCACCGGTCGCGTCGCGACTCTCGAGGATGGCGTACCCGAGATCCGGGCACTGTGTCTGCAACCGGTAACCGGCATCGATGCCGGACAATCCGGCTCCCACGATCAGTACGTCGACGTGTTCCACGCGCATCTCCTACCTGTCGGCCCACGCCAGCAGGTCGTCGATCTCCCAGGTGTTGATCACCTGTTCGGGTTCGACACCCCGCTCGACGGCACGTTCGCAACCGTACCCGAGCCAGTCGAGCTGCCCGGGTGCGTGCGCATCGGTGTCGATGGAGAACAGGCAGCCCGTCTCGAGCGCGAGGTCGATGAGACGCGACGGCGGGTCGCGGCGTTCGGGCCGGCAATTGATCTCGACGGCGGTGTCGTGGTCGCGACACGCGGCGAAGACCTTCTCGGCGTCGAACTTCGACTCGGGACGGTTTCCGCGCCCCCCGGCGACAAGCCGGCCGGTGCAGTGCCCGAGGACGTCGACGTGGGGATTCGCCGCCGCACGCAGCATGCGTTTCGTCATCGCCGACCGGTCGGCCCGCAAGTTCGAGTGCACGCTCGCGACGACGACGTCGAGTTCGGCGAGCAGCCCCTCGTCCTGGTCGAGCGACCCGTCGTCGAGGATATCGACCTCGATACCCGTCAGAATCCTTGAACCACTGTCGTTCTCGTTGATCTCCGCGACGACGGCGAGCTGCGAGCGCAACCGCTCCGCGGTGAGCCCGTTCGCGACCTTCAGGCGAGGGGAGTGGTCGGTGAGGGCGAAGTACTCGTGCCCGATCATCGTCGACGCGACGCGGTGCATCTCGTCGATCGGGCTGCCGCCGTCGGACCAGTTCGAGTGGGTGTGCAGGTCGCCGCGCAGGGACTCGAGCAGGTCGCGGCCGCCGCGCCCGATCGGGTCGGCCTCCTCGCGTAACTGCTCGAGATAGGCGGGCACTTTCTCGAACGACTCCCGGACGACCGTCGCGGTCTTCTTCCCGACGCCCGGCAGATCGGTCCACGAGTCGGTCTTCCGCAGAACCTCCCGCTTGTGGTCGCTCACCTCGGCGAGCACCTCCGCCGCGCGTCGATAGGCCTGCACACGGTAGGTGTCGGCGTGTTCGCGTTCGAGCCAGAAGGCTACTTCGCGGAGTGCGTCGACGGGGTCCACCCCTCCATTGTGGCCGCCGGGCGTCCGTAATCTGGGACGCATGCTCGAATCCGTCCGGTCGTCGTCCCCCCTCGGTGCGGTCTCCGCACTGGTCGTCGGTGCGGTGTCCGCGCTGACACTCGTCTCCGCCCGCGTGGCGTCCGAAGCGAAGGACCTCATGTACGAGGTGGACGGCGCGCCGCCCGCCCCGGTGGTGATCGTGCCGGGCGCGCGGGTGCACGAGGGCCGTCCGATGCGGGTGCTCCGCAGCCGCCTCGACGTCGCGGTCGCGTTGATGGCACGGGGACGGGTGCAAGCCGTGCTCGTCTCGGGCGACGGGGCCGGAACCTCGGGCGACGAGATCGAGGCGATGATCGCGTATCTCGTCGAGCAGGGTGTGAACCGGGAACGGATCGTCGCCGACCCGTACGGTCTCGACACCTACGACACCGCCCGGCGTGCGGTGGCCACCTACGGCGTGCGGCAGGCGCTGATCACGACCCAGGCCTTCCATCTTCCGCGTGCAGTGGCGTTGTGCCGGCGGGCGGGCATCGACATCGCCGGAGTCCGCGCCGCCAACGACGTGCGACTGCGCACGCGGCTGAGGAATCTGGCGCGCGAGTACGTGCTGTCGCGACCCAAGGCGTTCCTCGAACTCCGGTTCCCGCGCGACCCGGCGGTGGAGACCCCTCCGGACGACCGGCTCGCCGAGATCCTGGCCGGTCTCGAGCACGGTGCGGTGGCCGCCCCACCGTCTGCTTCCTAGGCTCGTGATCATGCGCCCCACAGCTCTCGTCACCGGAGGGGGTCGCGGTCTCGGCGCCGCGATCGCCCAGGAACTCGCTCCCACCCACGATCTGCTCCTCGGCGGACGACGTCGCGAGTCGCTCGATGCGATCCTCGAGGAACTGCCCGACGCCACGCCGTGGCCCGTGGACCTGCTCGATCACGTCGCCGTCGCCGCGGCCGCCGCCGACATCGATCGGCTCGACGTGCTCGTCCACAACGCGGGCGTCGCCGAACTGGGCACGATCGCCGACAGCGAGCCCCGGCAGTGGCGCGAGACGTTCGAGGCGAACGTCGTCGCCGTCGTCGCCCTGACGCAGGTGTTGCTACCGGCCCTGCGGACCGCGAACGGCCACGTGGTGCTCATCAACTCGGGGGCGGGTCTGCGCGTTCGCCCCGGGTGGGGTGCCTACGCCGCGAGCAAGTTCGCACTGCGGGCGTTCGGCGACGCGCTGCGCGAGGAGGAACCCGCGCTGCGGGTCACCTCGATCCACCCGGGCCGGATCGACACGGACATGCAGCGCGCGATCGTCGCGTCGGAGGGCCGCGAGTACGACCCGTCGCAGTTCCTCAGCCCCGGCACGGTGGCGCGTGCGGTGCGGCAGGTCGTCGAGGCGCCGGTCGACGCCCACCCCACCGAGGTCGTTCTGCGTCCTCGCTGATGACTCGAAAGAGCTGACGGCTCAGAACGGCAGGCGGCTCAGAACGGCAGGCGGCTCAGAACGGCAGGGGGATCACGACCGGGGGAGCGCCCGGAATCTGGATCTGGATCTGCGGAGGCGGCGGCGCGGGAGCCCGCGGCGCCGGCGGGGGTGCCGGTGCCGGAGCGGGTTCCGGAGCCGGCGGCGGTGGCGGTGGCGGCGGTTCCGGAGCGGGGGGAGGCGGAGGCGGCGGTTCCGGGGGAGGAGGCGGTGGTGGTGCCGCGGCTTCCGGCACCGGATCGCGCCGCGGTGCAGGAACGGGTACCTGCAGCGCCTCGGTCTCCGGGCGGGTTTCCTCCATGGTCTCCGGTGCGGCCGGAGCCATGGTTTTCGGCAGGGCCTCACCGACCGGCACGGGGACCATCGCGCCGGTCGTGATGTCGATGACCTCCAACTCCCGCACAGCAGTCGCGGCGGGCTGGACGACGAACATCCGCTCGGCGTTCAGTCCGGGCCATTTCGGACCTTCGAGTTCGTCGTTTCCGGTGAGCACCGGCGCGGACAGCGGATTGCCGCGCACGCACCGCACGCGCGGAACACCGAGTTCGTCGACGAGGACGATCGTGCCGCGTTCGAGCAGCGACTGCACGGGCCGCGCCGCACCGTCGCGGTACTCGTGCATGGTCACCCGGGTGTCGGCGCGCAACAGGACCGCCGTGAGGGTGTCGGTGTAGCCGCGGATGTCGGGCACGCCGAGGACACCGCGCCACGCTTCGGCCTTGGCGGGATCCTCCTCCAGATGAAGGATGAGCCCTTCGCGGTCGCACAGGGGCCGGTCGAGACTGCCCCCGTAGAGCGCCGGCCGATCACCGGAAACGGCCGGGGTCCCGGCGGTCGCGGTGACCGGATCACCGCCTTCCTCGACGACTTCGGGGGGAGCTGGCGGCACCGCGACCGGCACCTGCGGCGGCACGAGACGCGGCGTCCACGGGTCGTCCTGCGCGGTGGCGACATGCAGTTGCACGGGCGTCGTCGTCTCGACCGAACCGCCCGACGAGCAGGCACCCGCCACCAGTGCCGTCAGGGCGAGTGCCAGACCGAATCCACGAACCGTGTCGGTGGCCACGCCGTCATGCTAGGTCGATGATCGCCGGTGAAAGTGCTGTTCGGCGGTTCTCGTCGGTATCCGGATCCCGGAGAGGAAACGCAGGAGGAGGTTGTTCACCTCGTCGCGACGTTCCATCTGCACGAAATGCCCCGCGCCCTCGAGCAGGTGGACACCGCGCAGATCGGGGACGAAGGCACGCATCCGTTCGAGCGCCGACGACCCCGACATCGTCCCGAGGACGTCGAGCAGTCGGACGAGGCGCTTGGAAATCGCGACGTTCGTGTACTCCTCGGCCTCCCGGGGCCGGTCGGTTCGGCCGTAGCCGGGCATGTCGGGGGCGACGGCACGGTATCCGGCGTCGACGAGCGGCGCGAACTGGTGCCGGGTAGCTATACCCCAGGCCGGGGAAGCCGTGGCACATGACGACCGCGGGTCCGTCGCCCCGATCGTCGATGTTCCACGTGAAACCATCGACCTCGACGATGAGACTGTCCATCAGGAGGCGGGGACGGTCTGCATGTCCTCCTGGCTCCAGAACGCCCTCATGCTCGTGATCCTCGCGTCGTCGTCGAAGGTCATCACGTCGACGACCTCCATGACCAGATCCTGCTCACCCAGGTGCGTGACCAGGCGGAACACGAAAGCGGCGTTGTTCTCCGCGACCTTGAGGGTTATCACCTCACCGGTCTGTGCGAGCGGTTCGACCACTCCGTAGAACTCGCGGATCTCGGCCTCGGTGGCGCGGACCGGCGTGCCGACGGGATCCTCGACCGTCGCGCCCGGTGCGTACAGCGCGAGGACATCGTCGACGGTGCCGGAGGCCACGGACTTCACGTAGTTCTCGACGGTGGAGCGGATCGCGTCCCGACTCGGTGCCATGGGGTCTCCTTCGTTCGAATCGGGAACACGTTTCAATTCGACGGTAGTGGGCCGGATCCGCGGATGCACTCGCGATTCCCACTCGGAAGACCCCGCGCCGGAGGACGATGACATCGCCATCACCCGGAACGATCGGAGACCCGATGATCGACGCTGTCGCCTTCACCCTCGACGGACACGCCGGTGCTCTCGCAGCCCGCACGTGGGTCGGCGAGGCCCCGCGCTACGTGGCGTTGTTGTGCCACGGTTACGGCGAGCACTGCGGACGCTACGAGTATGTGGCCGCGCGCCTCGTCGCCGACGGCGCCGCCGTCTACGCGGTGGACCACATCGGTCACGGTCTCAGCGACGGCGAACGCGTCCTGATCGACGACTTCGAGAAGGTGGTCGACGATTTCCGTCTGCTCGATCTCACGGCGCGACGCGAGCATCCCGACCTGCCGGTCGTGCTCGTCGGACACTCGATGGGTGGCATGATCGCCGCCCGGTACGCGCAGCGATACGGCTCGGAACTGGCCGCGGTCGTCCTGTCCGGCCCGGTCCTCGGCAGGTGGGCGGCCGTCGACGCCCTGCTCACGGCCGAGGAGATCCCCGATACCCCCATCGATCCGTCCACCCTCTCCCGTGATCCCGAGGTGGGTCGCGCCTACGTGGCCGACCCGCTCGTCTGGCACGGCCCGTTCAAGCGCACCACCGTGCAGGCGCTGAAGACCTGCATCGACACGATCACCGCCGCCGGTGCCGTCGACGACGTGCCCGTGCTGTGGTTGCACGGCGAGGACGATCGACTGGTTCCCCTCGACGGCACCGCCACCGGATGGTCGTCGCTGGCAGGTCGCGGGGCGTCGTCGAAGACCTATCCCGAAGCGCGGCACGAGATCTTCAACGAGACGAATCGGGACGAGGTCCTGGGCGATGTCGTCGACTTCGTCGGCGCGCACATCCACCCTCTCGAGGCTCTCGAGGATTGAAGCCGACCGCGTCTGGCTACCCCAAGCCATGGGGCCGTCCCCTTCGTGTCCCGTACGGAAGGAGATGACCGTGGTCGAAGACAACACATCCGACAGGGCTCGCCCTGGTCCGGCCGACAAGGCACGCCTCGGGTTGAAGCAGACCGTGGTCGGTAAGGCGAAGGAGGTCGCCGGCGCTCTGACCGGCAACGACTCCCTCACCACCGAAGGCCGTCTCGAGCAGGAGCAGGCCCGGCAGACCAGGAAGGCCGACACCCTCTCGCACATGGCCGAGGCCGAGAGCGACGAGGCGGTCGAGCAGCTCGACGCCGTCCGCGAGGCCGGACAGCAGGAACGCGAGGCCGTGCAGCAGCGGACCGACGCCGTCGAGTCGCAGGCCGAGCGGGAGGCACGGGTCCGCAAACAGGCCGCCGACCTCGAACATCAGGAGAACATCGTCCGAGGGCGATCCGACGCCGCCCGTGAGGCCACAGCCGCCGAACAACAGGCACGTCGCGAGGAGAACGAGCAGGTCACGGATGCCGCCGCAGAGGTCGCGGCCGCCGACGAGGACCACCGACGAGCCTCCCACGACGCTGAACGTGCACGCCTCCAGGCCGAGGAGGAA
The DNA here is from genome assembly GCF_001886355.1 of Rhodococcus sp. 2G. Taxonomy (NCBI): domain Bacteria; kingdom Bacillati; phylum Actinomycetota; class Actinomycetes; order Mycobacteriales; family Nocardiaceae; genus Rhodococcus; species Rhodococcus sp. 2G. The sequence goes on from NZ_CP018063.1 coordinate 4,263,753, forward strand.
CGCCGCAAGGCCGACGCCCTCGAACGCACGCTGACCGACGAGCCGGATCGCTGACGAACACCACCGACATTCCCTACCGGAGCTGTACCCCCATCGAAGTTGGAGATGCGCCCATGAACCTCGCCACTCTGCCCAAGAGCGTTCTGCGACTGCAGTACAAGATCGCCCGCTTCCCGCTGGGATTGATCGAGCAGCAGTTGCGGTTCCTGCCCACCGACGCCCCACCGCGCCTGATGTACGAGCGGGGGCTGGGCATGCTGGACGGCATCGTCGGCAGCGTGCTCGACGACCAGGAGATCGCCACCCGCGGGGCGCTCGCCACCGAACGCGCCGAGGCGGTGAAGCGCGCGGAGAAACTCGACGCGCAGGCCGCGGCCGAGAAGCGCGCGGCAGACGCCGAACTCCGTCGAACGCGTGAACGTGCCGCTGCCCAGCAGGAAGCCGCGCGACGCGACCGCGAGAACGAAGTCGAGCAGGCCCGGGAGCGTGCGCAGGAACGCGCGAAGCAGGCGGAGAAGGAGGCCGAGCAGAAGAAGGCCGCCGAGATCGCGAAGGCCGACCAGGAGGCCGCCGCGAAGCGCCAGGCCGCCGAGACCGCGAAGAAGAAGGACGAGGAGCGCATCCGCAAGGCCGAGCAGGAGGCCGCCGAGCCCGCCAAGGTCTCCCTCAAGGATGCCGTCGCCAAGCAGCTCGAGGCGAAGGAAGCGGAGGAGCGCGCGCACGATGCGGGCGAGGTCGCCGAGTTCGAGAAGATCGAACACAAGCACCCCTGATCCCGGTTGTAGTCGACGAGACCCCGGTGCATCCTGTGCACCGGGGTCTCGTCCGTCGTAAGCGGTTGCTACTTCACGACATTGACCATCTTGCCGGGAACCACGATCACCTTGCGCGGTGCGGCACCGCCGAGCAGGTCGGCGATCTTCTCGTCCACGAGCGCGGCGGCCTCGATCGCGTCGGGTGCGGCGTCGGCCGGGACGGTGATGCGGCTGCGCACCTTGCCGTTGACCTGGATCGGGTACTCGACGCTGTCCTCGACGAGCCACTTCTCGTCGGCGACCGGGAACGGGCCGTGCGCAAGCGATTCGGTGTGTCCGAGACGCGACCACATCTCCTCGGCGAGGTGCGGGGCGACCGGGCCGAGCATGAGCACGAGCGGTTCGACGGCGCTGCGCGGCGCACCCGACGGGTACTGCTTCGTCAGGTGGTTCGTGTACTCGATGAGCTTGGCGATCGCCGTGTTGTCGCGCAGGTGGGTGAAGTCGTCCGACACACCCGCGACCGTCTTGTTGAGCGCCCGCAGCGTGTCGTCGCCGGGGGTGTCGTCGGTGACGCGCAGCGCGCCACCCTCCTCCTCGACGACGAGACGCCACACGCGCTGCAGGAAGCGGTGCGCGCCGACGACATCCTTGGTCGCCCACGGACGCGACTGGTCGAGCGGGCCCATCGACATCTCGTAGACGCGCAGGGTGTCGGCGCCGTACTCGTCGAAGATCTGGTCGGGGCTGACGGAGTTCTTGAGCGACTTGCCCATCTTCCCGTACTCGCGAGCGACCTCCTGCTCACCGTCCGGGCCGGTCCAGTAGAACGTGCCGTCGCGCTCGACGACCTCCTCGGCCGGCACGTACACGCCGCGCGAGTCGGTGTAGGCGTAGGCCTGGATGTAACCCTGGTTGAACAGGCGACGGTACGGCTCCGAGGAGGTGACGTACCCGAGGTCGAAGAGCACCTTGTGCCAGAACCGCGCGTACAGCAGGTGCAGCACCGCGTGCTCGACACCGCCGACGTAGAGATCGACGCCACCCGGGTCGTTCGGGCCGTGCAGTTCCGGCCGCGGGCCGGTCCAGTACGCCTCGTTCTCCTTGTCACAGAAGGCTTCCGAGTTGGTGGGGTCGATGTAGCGCAGCTGGTACCACGAGCTGCCGGCCCACTGCGGCATCACGTTGGTGTCGCGCGTGTAGCGCTTCAGGCCGTCGCCGAGATCGAGCTCGACGTTCATCCAATCCACCGCCTTCGCGAGCGGCGGGGACGGTTCGGAATCGGCGTCGTCCGGATCGAAGGAGACCGGCGCGTAATCCTCCACCTCGGGAAGTTCCACGGGCAGAGCGGATTCGGGCAGAGCATGGGCGCGTCCCTGCTCGTCGTAGACGATCGGGAAGGGCTCGCCCCAGTACCGCTGCCGCGCGAACAGCCAGTCGCGCAGCTTGTACTGGATGGTGCCGCGTCCGGCGCCGTCCTCCTCGAGCTTCGCGACGATCGTCTTCTTCGCCTCGGCGACGTCGAGACCGTCGAGCAGGCCGGAGTTCACCAGCACACCGTCGCCGGTGTACGCCTCGGCGGTGACGTCGCCGCCGGAGATGACCTCGCGGATGGGCAGACCGAAGGCGGTCGCGAACTCCCAGTCGCGCTGGTCGTGGCCGGGAACGGCCATGATCGCGCCGGTACCGTAGCCGGTGAGGACGTAGTCGGCGATGAAGATCGGCAGTCGCTCGCCGTTGACCGGGTTCACGGCGTAGGCGCCGAGGAAGACACCGGTCTTCTCCTTCGACTCCTGCCGCTCGAGATCGGACTTCGCGGCGATCGACGCGCGGTAGGCCGCGACCGCGGCAGCCGGATCGGCGGCGCCACCGGTCCAGCGCTGGTCGACGCCCTCGGGCCAGGACGCGGCGACGATCCGGTCGACGAGTTCGTGCTCGGGAGCGAGGGTCACGTAGCTGGCACCGAACAGGGTGTCGGGCCGGGTGGTGAACACCTCGATCGCCGAATCGTGGTCGGCGACGGCGAACTTCACCTGGGCGCCGTGCGAGCGCCCGATCCAGTTGCGCTGCATGGACTTGACCTTGTCGGTCCAGTCCAGATGCTCGAGATCGTCGATCAGGCGGTCGGAGTAGGCGGTGATCCGCATCATCCACTGGCGCAGGTTCTTCCGGAAGACCGGGAAGTTGCCGCGCTCGGAGCGGCCGTCGGCCGTGACCTCCTCGTTGGCGAGCACCGTGCCCAGACCCGGGCACCAGTTGACGAGCGAATCCGACCGGTAGACCAAGCGGTACGAGTCGATGACGTCGGCGCGCTCACCCTCCGACAGCGACGCCCAGTCGCGTCCGTCCTCGAGACGACGCGTGCCGTCGGCGAATTCGGCCTCGAGTTCGGAGATGCGACGCGCCCGGCCGGCCTCGCGGTCGTACCAGGCGTTGTAGATCGTCAGGAAGATCCACTGCGTCCAGCGGTAGAAGTCGACGTCGGTCGTCGCGACCGAGCGACGCTCGTCGTGCCCGAGACCGAGCCGGGAGAGCTGCCGCTTCATGTTCCCGATGTTGGCCTCGGTGGTCGTGCGCGGGTGCGTGCCCGTCTGCACGGCGTACTGCTCGGCCGGCAGACCGAAGGCGTCGTAACCGAGGGTGTGCAGCACGTTGCGGCCCTGCATGCGGTTGAAGCGCGCATACACGTCGGTGGCGATGTACCCGAGCGGGTGCCCCACGTGCAGGCCCGAGCCCGAGGGGTACGGGAACATGTCCTGCACGAACAGCTTGTCGGAGGGCACCTCGCCGGCGAGATCGCCCACCGGATTGGGGGCGTGGAAGGTGCCGCGCTCGCGCCAGAGCTCCTGCCAGCGCTGCTCGATCCGCCCCGCGAGCTCGGCGGTGTACCGATGCTGCGGAGTGCTGCCGGGTTCGTGCTGGGAGGTCTGTTCGGGACGGGTCACGGTGATCACTATCTACTCGGCCGGGCGTGTGAGTGCTCCCACCAGGGTAGAACGTGCCCGCACCCGCGCAGACCGGTGGCACCACCGGCCGCGTATCCTGGTCGGGTGCTCATCGTCGCTGTCCTGCTCTTCGTGCTCGTTCTCGTCGTCGGCGCGGTGGGTGTCGCGGCACTGACCGGCAAGCTCCCGCGCAACCGCTGGGCCGGTGTGCGCACCCCCGACGCGCTGCGTGACGACGAGGCGTTCGCCCTGGCCAACAAGGTCGCCGCACCCAGCATGCTCGGGTCCGCGGTGCTCCTCGCCCTCGGTGGTGTCGCGTCGCTGACGCTGCCCACCGTCGCCGGGATCATCGCAGTCGTCGTCACCGTGATGGCCGCCCTGATCACCGCCGGAGCCGGCGGATCCGTCGCAGCGCGGGTCGCTGCGGCGACGAAGCCGGAGGAGACAGCCGGCTGCGGTACCTCGTGCGGGGCGTGCAGCCTGCGCGGGGCGTGCGAGCCGACCGCCTGACGGTCCTCCCACCGGCAGTCCTCACGCCCAGCGGCGCTCCCGTGCGTAGCGCGGTGTCCACCAGAACCGGTTGAGCACCCGCACCGGTACCGGGAGACTCTTCAGCACGACGGCCACGCGGTCCTTCGGTGCTCCCTCGAAGAGGTAGGGCAGCATTTCGGAGACCTCGCGCTTGTCCAGTTGCGCGAACGCCCGCATCGAGATGTCGTGCCATTCCTCCTTGGTGATGGATTGTTCGATCAGCGGGAAGGCGTCCCGTTCCTCGTGCGCGAGGTGAGCACCCAGCGACGTGACGAGACCGTCGAGCAGACCGCCGAGCCGCTCGGTCGCCGTCTCCCGGTCGTCGAGCGCAGCCTCGATCTCCGCCAACGCCGGGTCGATCACGGAATGTTCGGCCTCCATCGCATCGAGCACCTCCATCGCCCCCGCATCGTGTGCGAGGCGTGGCCGCATGAACGGCCAGACGTAGACGTCCTCGACGGAGTGGTGCGTGTGCAGTTCGGTGCTGAATCCGTGCCAGCCGAGGAGCAGCGCATCGTGCGTGCCGGGATCGGCGGTCCGCCACTTCTGCGCGAAGTCGGCGAGACGTTCGGTGTCCCGGCGTAGAGCGGAGTGGATCAGATGCACGACCTCCAGATCCTCGGCGGACAACGGCGTGGCGTGAGTGGTGGTCATGGCGGGTACCTCGACTTCCGTATGAATGTCCCCGTGCCCATGGAGCCTCGTCGCCGCGTGAGGTGTTCTCAATCCCACATTCGAGGGGGATACTTCGGGATATGCGCTCTGCACAGCGGTTGAGGGCAGGCATCCACGACGCAGCATCCGCGGCTGCGGACGGGGCGCAGTTTCGCGAGTTCGTGATGGATGTGCTCGGCGCTTTCATTCCGTACGACGGTGGTTGTGTCGCACCCGTGGACCCGGCCGTCGGGGTTCCCACCGGCTTCACCACCCGCGGCCTCGACGACCCGGCCGAGGTACTCCGATTGTCGATCGAGTTCGAGTACGGTCCGGACCTCGATCCGGACAGCCTCTACGCGCTCATGCAGCACCGGTCCGGAGTGCGGCGGATCGAAGAACCCTCCGGCCGCGGACCGGGATACGGCAACAGGCGGTATCTCGAACTCGTGTCGCATCTGGGCATGGGACACGAAGTGCAGCTGGTCTTCCGGGACGGAGACCGTCGGTGCTGGGGTGTCGGTGATCTGCTCCGCGCGTCGGGCCGAGGTTTCTCCGACGCCGAACTCACGATGCTCGACGACGTTCTCGACGACATCGCGAACGGATTCCGCACCACGTTGATCCGGCACGCATCCGCACGAACACGGAACACGGTCGTCGAGGGCACCGCCTGCGAATGCTCGGGTCCGGCCGTGGTGGTAATCGGGGCGGACGACGAATTCGATTCCGTCACTGCCGCAGCGATGGTCTTCTTCGAACGCCTCGGCTGGGAGAGTCCCGCTCGGGGGCGCCCCGGACCGGCGCATGTGATCGCCCGTCAGGTCCGTAGAACACGACCCGTGCCCGCGGATGTGCGTGTCCGCACCCTCGACGGCGAATGGCTCGTACTGCGCGCCGCGATCTTCGACGAGACCGGCCGCGTCGTCATGACCTTCGAGCGGGCACGCCTGCCCGAGATCGTCGCCCTGGTCACCGCCGCCTACGGTCTGACGCCACGCGAATCGGAAGTACTCGTCGAAGTGCTCGCCGGACGGTCTCGCAACGAGATCGCGAGTCGGTTGTTCATCAGCCCGTACACCGTGCAGGACCACCTGAAGAACATCTTCACCAAGACCGGTGTGAACAGCCGGCGCAGCCTCGTCTCGCGACTCGCGTGTACCGAGTACATGCCCCGGTTCGGTGGCGACCTGCGACCCGACGGATGGTTCGACGAGAGCGGAACGAGGACGGCGCCGGTGGAGGCCCGCACCCTAGGCTGACCCCCATGACGACGCGTCAGGTCGACCCCGTCGGTGCGCTGCTCGGACTGGCCGTTCCGTTGCTGTGTGCCGTGGCCGTACTCGTGCTCACCCGCTCGTGGATCCCACGATTGCCCGAGGAGATCGCCACGCACTGGTCGGGCACGACACCCGATTCGTTCGGACCACCCATGACCTCGGCGTGGACCGCCGCCCTGCTGATCGTGCTCGTCGGGGGAGGGTGCTGCGCGATCGCCGCGATCGCGCAGGCGCAACTGCTCATGCGTCGCTACATGCTCGCGATCGGTCTCGGGGTCACCGGCACGATCACCGCACTGTTCCTGGCCGGTCTCGCGGGGCAGCTCGACACGACCGACGCCACGCAGGCCGCGTTGGAGGGCTGGCCGGCGGTGCTCGGCATGTGGGTGGGTATCGCGGTGGGCTGGTTCGGGGGACGGCTCCTGCGCGACGGTCGGGAGCGGAAGGCGGCGACCGCCGCTCCGGATCCGGCGCTGCCGCGCGGTCGTGCCGAACTGCCGATCGTCGAGCAGGTGGGCACCGGTGTGGGCACGACGGCGGGACTGTCGCTGCTCGTCCTGATCCCCGCGCTCGTCGTGTGCGGTGCGACGCAGAGCTGGTGGCCGCTGGGTTTGATCGCGCCCGTCGCTCTGCTCGTGCTGGGTCTGCTCCGCTACACCGTGGTGGTCGACGCGGACGGGATCCGGGTGTCGAATCTGGCCACCGACGCGCTCGGATACGACCTCGACGAGATCGTCGGGGCGAAGGTCACCGAGACCCGCCCGTTCCAGGACTGGGGCGGCTGGGGCCTGCGGGCCAAGGGCGGCAAGCGGTACGGCCTGGTCACGCGCACCGGGCCTGCCGTCGTGGTGACCACGGCCTCGGGACACGAATTCACCGTGACCGCAACGAGGGCCGAGGAGATGGCCGGCGCGCTCAACACTCTCGCCGACGCCCGCTGACCGGTCCCGGTCGCCCGAGGGGGGCTCAGTTGCGCTCGACCTCGATGGGGTGCGTCGCGAGCAACGCCATCGGCAGCGGCTGCCGGCGCAGCACCCTCGCCCACACGTCGAGGTGCGCGGGGGCGAGCACATCGGTGGGCAGTGCCGAGACCACCATCCAGTCGTCGTTGCGTAGTTCGCCGTCGAGCTGACCTGCGCTCCACCCCGCGTATCCCGCGAAGATCCGCACACCCTCGACGTAGTGGGCGATGTGCCCGGGATCGACATCGAGGTCGATCATCACCACTCGGCCGTCGACGTGGCGGATGCCGGGGACGTCGGTGATGTCGGCCCCCACCCGCAGCGTGCCGAGGCACAGCGCCGAACTGCGGTGGACGGGACCGCCTACGAACAGGGTCTTCGGTTCGGCGGCGAGCCACGACCATTGCGGCAGCATGGCGTCGACGGAGGTGTCGCTGATGCGGTTCAGGACGACACCGAAGCTGCCGGCATCGGTGTGCTCGATGATGTAGACGACGGTGCGGCGGAAGGTCGGCTCGGTGAGATCGGTGGCGGAGACGAGCAGGCTTCCGGCCCGCACCCTGGGTGTCGAGGGTGCGGTGCGGTCCTCGGGTTCGTCCTGATGCTGCGCCACGTCAGCCATTCTGTCACCGCCGTCACCGGCGCGTGGGGTGGAACCCGACGGTCTGTGCCAACAGGGCGAGATGATGTTCGAACAGGACCTCGCGGTCCGGAAAAGTGTCGGGGCCGTACTGCCCGAAGACCTCGAAGCTCACGGACCCGAACAACGACGGCCACACCCAGAGACCGCGTGCCAGTACGGAATCCGGGGCCGTGAGGGAGAACTCGTCCCGGATCCGGCCCAGCGGTTCCCCCAGGCTCTCCGGAGGTGGGGCAGCGGCCGTGTCGTCCAATACACCCGCGGCGTGGGCCTCGTCCACGATCCGGGCCAGTCGCAGGACCACGCGGATACCGGGTGCGGTGGTGCGCTCGGCCGGGGCAGCGTAACCGGGCACCGGACTGCCGAACAGCAACCCGTAGCGGGCCGGTTCGGCCAGCGCCCACGAGCGCACCGCCCGGCCGAGGGTGAGAAACCGTTCGCGGTGATCGGAGGGGTCGACTGCGTCGACGGCACGGTCGACACTGTCGCCGAGTTCGTCGTAGGCGTCGACGACGAGCAGGGTGAGCAGCTCGTCGCGGCTCGAGACGTAGCGGTAGACGGCGGAGGAGACGACGCCCAGGTCTCGGGCGACGGCACGCAGCGACAGCGCCGCCGCTCCGTGGGTGCCGAGATGCTCGCGGCCGATCCGGAGGATGTCGGCCATCGTCTGTGCGCGTGCGCGCGCCCGTGGTGTCGTCACCGGACCATTCTGCCGTCGAACAGAGAGCACCGTCAACAAATGAGAGCACTGCTCTTGACAAGCACGGCTGCACGGAGGATCGTCGACGTCATCAGAGAGCAGTGCTCACACTTTTCCGAAGCGAGGAATCATGTCGCATCTCCAGGTGGTCGCAGGAGCCGGACCCGTCGGCTGGACCGTCGCCGAACAGATTGCCGCACAAGGACATCGCGTGCGCGTTCTCACCCGATCGGGCAGTGGACCGGAAGGCGCGGGCATCGAACGCCTGCGTGTCGACGTCACGGATCCCGAGGCCGTGGCCGCAGCACTCGTCGACGAAGACGGACTTGTTGCCGACGCGGTGTACATGTGCGTCCACGGGTCGGCCTACCGCGCCGACGTGTGGGCACGCGAACTCCCCGTCGCCGAGCGGGTCGTTCTCGACGCCGCCGCGAACCTGTCGGAGAAGACGGTCGTCGTCTTCCCCGAGAGCCTCTACTCGTACAGCGAACCCGACCGGGTCATGACCGAGGACTCGCCCCGCGAGGCCGACACCGGCAAGCGCGGGGTCCGACGGCAGCTCCTCGCCGCCCGGGCAGCGCATCGCGCACCGACGGTGAGCGTGGTCGCGTCGGACTTCTTCGGTCCGCGGGTACTGAACGCGATGGCCGGCGAACGCATGGTGCCCACCGTGCTCGCCGGGAAGAAGGTGCGGGTGCTCGGCTCGGCCGACGTCCCGCATTCGTTCACCTACGTTCCCGACCTGGCCGCGGCGATGATCGCGGCAGCGGGGGAGCCGACCGTGTGGAACACCGTGATCCACGCACCCACCGGACCGGCCGTGGCACAGCGCGAGATCGCCACCGCCTTCACGCGGACGGCCGGCCTGCCCGCGCCCGCGGTGGGGACGATCCCGTCCTGGCTGGTGCGGGCCGGCGGCCACGTGAACCGGGACATGGAGGAACTCGCCGAGATGCTCTACCAGTTCGATGCCCCGTTCGTCATGGACTCGACCCGCACCGAACAGGTACTCGGCCTGTCGCCCACCCCGCTCGACGAGGCGGCCGCCCGCACCGTCGAATGGTGGCGGAGCCGATAGTGTCGTGCTTGTGCGAGACTCCGGGCAGCAGTCCAGGCAGCGGGCGTGGCGATCGACCGCAACCGCCCTGCGGAACTCGCCGGGTCTCGTACGACTGACCGGAGTGCGGTTCGCGAGCCAGTTCGGTGACGGACTGTTCCAGGCCGCACTCGGCGGGGCGATCCTGTTCAACCCCGAACGTCACACCGACCCGGTGACGATCGCGGCAGGCTTCGCGGTGCTGCTGTTGCCGTACTCGGTGATCGGTCCGTTCGCCGGCGCCCTGCTCGACCGGTGGGACCGGCGCCTCGTCCTCGTCTGGGCCAACCTGCTCCGCGGAGTGTTCATCGCGGCAGCGGCGGCCGTGTTGCTCCTCGGGGGACCGCAGACCCCACTCATGCTGCTCGCGCTCGCCGCCGTCGGTGTGAGCAGATTCGTCCTGGCGGGCGTCTCGGCCTCGCTCCCACACGTGGTCGCCCAGTCGTGGTTCGTCCCGGTCAATTCCGTTCTGGCGACGGTCGGTTCGGGTGTCTCGGCGGTCGGGGCCGCCACGGCGGTCGCGACCATAGGATTCGTGGGCGCGGGCGACACTGGCTCCGGGACGGCCGTCCTCCTCGGAGTGAGCGGTTCGCTCGTCGGTGCGGTCGCCGCAGCGGGATTCGCCGCGAATGCCCTCGGCCCCGAGGGAATACGTCCCCGGACCGTGATCCGCACTGTCCTGTCGGGTCTGCGGACCGGTGCAGGAGCCGTCCTCGAAGCTCCTGGCGTGACGATCGCGATGCTCGGAATCGGCGCGCACCGCATCGTGTTCGGCGTCGACACGCTCATCATGGTGCTCGTCCTGCGTGCCGAGGAGAATGGCTCCGACCTGCTCGCGGGATTCTCCGGATTCGGTGTCGCGGTCGCCTGCACCGCCACCGGCATGCTCCTCGCAGCGGTGCTCGCACCGATCCTGATCCCGCGGCTGGGCCGGCCGCGCACCGTCACAGTCGGGTTGATCGCCGCCGCGATCGTGCAGTTCGCGTTCGTCACCACCGTGTCGGCCGGACCGTTGCTCGTCGCGGCCTTCCTGCTCGGCCTCGCCGGTCAGACCATCAAACTCACCGGCGACGCCGCGATGCAGATCGATATCGACGACGCGCGCCGAGGTCAGGTCTTCGCGCTGCAGGACACCGTCTTCAACATCGCCTTCCTCGGCGCGATCGTCGTGGCGGCCTTCGTCATCGACCCCGACGGGCGCACACCCGAGCTGGCCGTCGCAGGTGGGGTCGTCTACCTGATCGGGCTCGTCGCCGTGCTCGTCGTGCGCCGCACGCGGCAGTAGCGATCACGCGCTCAGCGCGGCCGGATGGATCCCCACCTCCGTGGCCTTGACGACGAACCATACGGAGTCACCCGGATGGACGTCGAGGTCGGCGAGTGCCGCCGTCGTGATCTCCGCCGCGATACCCGTATCCGATCGCACGAGCACCGACGAACCCTGCGCCTCGAGTTCCGCGATCCTCACCCTCAGGGCGTTGCGCGGGCTCCCGTGCGGGGCCTCGGTGTAGACGGCGACCGCCGACGGCGCGAAGACGGCGACGGCGGCCGTACCCGGGACGCAGTCGTCGTGGACGCGGCCGTGGACGAGACCGTCCGCGGATTCCAGCGCCTCAGCTCGCACGATGCCGGTGACGAGATTGCTCCCCGCGATGCGGGCGGCGAAGGCACTGCGCGGCCGGGTCAGCACCCGGCGCACCGGCCCGTCCTCGACGATCCGCCCGGCCTCGATCACGATCACCCGATCGGCGAGGGCGAGCACGTCGAGCGGGTCGTGGGTGACGAGCAGGCCCGTGCGTCCACTGTCGCGCAGGACGCGTCGCAGCAACGACCGCAACACCGGTGTCGCGGTGACGTCGAGCGCGGCCATCGGCTCGTCGAGCAACAGCAGGTGCGGTTCGGCCGCGAGGGCACGTGCGAGTGCGACCCGTTGCGCCTGCCCACCCGATAACTCGTGCGGACGACGATCGGCGAGTGCTGCGGCATCGACCTCCTGCAGCCACCTCTCGGCGCGCACACGGGCCTCACGCCGACCCGCACCCGCACTGCGCGGTGCGAACTCGACGTTGTCCGCGACCGTCAGGTGCGGGAAGAGCAGCGCCTGCTGGGCGAGCAGCACCACCGACCGGTCGTGCGGAGCGACGGCGACGCCGGTCGCGGTATCGGTGAGGACGCGACCGTCGAGTTCCACGCGACCCGCATCGGGACGCAGCAGACCGGAGACCACTCCCAGCAGCGTCGACTTGCCGGCTCCGTTGGGGCCGAGCACCGCGACGATCTCACCCTGCGCGACCTCGAGGTCGACGTCGACGTCGCGTGCGGCGACCCGGGCCCGCACCGTCAGGCTCACAGCGGGCGGTCCTTCCGCCGCGAGTACACGGCCACGACGATCACGACGGCCACCAGGATCAACACGAGCGACAGCGCGACGGCGGCATCGGGATCGGTTTCCCGCTGCAGATAGATCTCGAGCGGCAGCGTGCGCGTCACACCCTGGAGGCTGCCGGCGAAGGTGAGGGTCGCGCCGAATTCGCCCAGTGCGCGGGCGAATGCGAGTACCGAACCGGAGACCAGGCCGGGCAGCACGAGGGGCAGGGTGATGCGCCGGAAGACCGTCGTGGGACGCGCACCGAGTGTCGCCGCGACGTCCTCGTAGCGTGAACCCGCACTGCGCAGCGCACCTTCGAGACTCGTGACGAGAAAGGGCAGTGCGACGAAGGTCTGCGCGAGCACGACCGCGGTGGTGGTGAAGGCGATGTGGATCCCGAGCGCATCGAGGTGCTCACCGATCAGTCCGCGACGACCGAAGGTGTAGAGCAGGGCGATACCGCCCACGACCGGGGGCAGCACGAGCGGCAGCAGGACGAACCCGCGGATCACCGATATCCACCGGAAGCTACTGCGCGCCAGCACCATTGCGAGAGGCACGCCGAGCAGGATGCACAGGATCGTGGCGGCCGCGGAGGTACGCAGGCTCAGGACGAGCGCGTCGAGGGACGCCGGGGATGTCACCAGCGAGGGGAAGGTCGTCCAGTCGACGGTGAGCAGCATCGACACCAGGGGCACGACGACGAACAGCAACCCGAGTGCCGCGGGAACGAACAACCACCGGGGCAGTCCCGTCGCGGTCACGGTGCACCGAATCCTGCGTCGGCCAGGACGGCACGACCGCCCGTGCCGGTGACGAAGCGCACGAAGGCGTCGGCGCGACCGGGATTTCGGGAATTCGACAATGGTGCAACGGGATAGATGTTGACGATCTCCGCGGCTTCCGGGACGGGGACGACGGTGACCTTCTCGCCGGCCCCCCTCGCGTCCGTGACGTAGACCAGACCGGCGTCGGCCTGACCGGAGGTGACCTTGCCGAGCACGTCGGTCACCGACGATTCCTCGGACACCGGCGCGAGCTCGACACCGGCGGTCTCCTCGAGTCGCTCGGTGGCCGCCCCGCACGGCACCTGGGGCGCGCACACGACCACCGAGAGACCGTCGCCGGTGAGATCGTCGAACGAGGTGACGTTCTTCGGGTTCCCCGGTTCGGTGACGATCGTGAGCGTGTTGGTCGCGAACGGGATCGGCTCACCGGCAACGAGTCCGGCCGCGACGGCGGTGTCCATCGTCCGGGTGTCGGCGGAGGCGAAGACGTCGGCGGGTGCCCCCTGCTCGAGTTGGGTCTCGAGATCGGACGAGCCGGCGAACGAGAATTCCACCGTCACTCCGGGGTTCGCCTTCTCGAATCGTTCGGCGATCTCGGTGAACGGCGCCCGGAGCGAGGCCGCCGCATAGACGGTGAGGACATCCGAGCCACCGCCGGTGCCGCACGACGTCAGTGCCGCAGCGGTGAGACCGGCAGCGAACGCGGCGAGCGCCCGGCGCCTCATCCGTCCCCTCCGGGTGTCTCGACGATGACGGTGGTCGCCTTGACGACGGCCACCCCGATGCTGCCCGGCTCGAGACCGAGTTCGTTCACGGCCTCGGTGCTCATGAGCGAGACGATGCGGTGCGGACCGCACTGCATCTCCACCTGCGACATGACGGTGTCGGAGACGACGCGCGTAACCAGCCCGACGAAGCGATTGCGAGCGGAGCTGCCCACCCCGAGCGGATCGGGACCGGCGTCGGCCTGAGCGCGGGCGAACTCCGCCAGCTCGCGACCGTCGACTGTCTTGCGTCCGGCGGAATCCTTGCCGGCGCGCAGCAGCCCCTGGTCGATCCAGCGACGGACCGTGTCGTCGCTGACCCCCAGCAGCGACGCGGCGTCGCGGATCCGGAGGGCGGTCACGCGTGTCTCCGCAGATGCGTCATGAACGCTACGTTATATCCGCATCTGCGGACCGGCAAGCAGATCAGTAGACGTCGCGGACGTACCGCTTGTCGGCGGCCATCTGCTCGACGTACGCCGCGGCGGCGTCGCGGTCGAGCCGTCCGTGTGCCTGCACCACCTCGCGCAGGGCCGCGTCGACGTCCTTCGCCATACGTCCGGCGTCGCCGCACACATAGAAGTGGGCACCGTTCTGCAGCCACTTCCACACCTGCGCACCATGCTCGCGCATCCGGTCCTGCACGTAGATCTTCTGCCGCTGGTCGCGGGAGAAGGACAGTCCCAGCTCGGTGAGGAAACCGTCGGCGTGCATCGACTCGATCTCGTCGCGGTAGAGATAGTCGGTCTCGGATCGCTGGTCGCCGAAGAACAACCAGTTGCGGCCCGTGTGCCCGGCCTCGCGACGGTCGTGGAGGAAACCGCGGAACGGTGCGATGCCCGTACCGGGACCGACCATGATCATGTCGGTCTCGGGTGCCGGTGGCCGGAAGTGCTCGTTGCGCTGCACGAAGATCGGGATGTCCACACCCTTGCTGTGATCCGCGAGGAACGACGAGCACACGCCCGCCCGGGATCGACCCTCGAATTCGTAGCGCACCACCGACACCGTCAGTTGTACCTCGCGCGGGTTCGTCTTCGGGCTCGACGAGATCGAGTACAGGCGCGGACGCAGACGGCCGAGGAGGTCCTTCCATTCGTCCCAGGGCGCCTTGAACGGGTACTCGGCGATGACGTCCATCGCCTGCCTCCCGTACAGCCACTGCTGCAGCTCGATCTTGTTGCCCGGTCGCAGGAGTTTCGCGAGTTCGGCACTGCCGCTCTGCTTCTGCACGAACCGGAGCAGTTCCGGTGTCACCCGGGTGATGTCGAGGTGACGGGTCGCGGCCTCGCGCAGCGGCACGGTAGGACGGTCGCCGAGTTCGACGGCGGTCTCCGGGTCGAGGGCGGTGACCTGCAGCCATTCGTCGACGGCCTCCGGGCCGTTCGTCGGCATCACCCCGAGTGCGTCGCCGGCCTCGTATTCGAATGCTGGATCGAAGATCTCGAATCCGAACTGACGTACGTCCTTCGCCGAACCCGCACCGCTCAGTGCGATGTTGCGGGTGATCCGGGTGACGAGCGGCGAGTTGCGGGTATAGGCAGGGGCTGCGGGAGCAGCCGATGCGACCGGGGTCGTCGAGCCTCCCAGCAGCGGTACGAGGGCGTCGAGCCAGTTCTGCGCGCGCTCGTCCTCTCCGGGTTCGCAGTCGACGCGCTCGGCCAGGCGGGTCGCACCGAGAGTGCTCAGACGGTCATCGACACGGCGCCCGAAGCCGCAGAAATCGTCGTAGCTCGAATCTCCGAAAGCCATTACTGCGTAACGCGTTCCGCTCAGTTCGGGCGCGGTGTCCGCCGCGAGCGACCGCCAGAACGACCCGCCGTTGTCGGGTGGGTCGCCGTCGCCGAAGGTGCTCGTGACGACCACGAGGTCGTCGATGTCGGCCAGCGCGGCGACGTCGAGTTCGTTCAGCCCCCTCAGCCGCACGGCCCGACCGGCATCGCGGAGCCGTTGTGCGCAACTCGCCGCGAAGGATTCGGCGTTGCCCGTCTGCGACGCCCAGGCCACCACGACGACCGGCCCGTCCGGCACCGCCTCGGTGGGCGTCGCGTCGGGAACCGGGGCCGAGTGCGCGTACATCCCGGCGAGCAGTCCGTCGACCCATACCCGCTTGTCGGCCGGGAACGGCGCGGTCGGCGGAAGGGTCGGCGCGGCAGTGATCTCCGCCGTCCTGAGTCCGGCGAGAAGACCTGCGAGATACCCTCGTTCGGCGTCGTCGAAGGTGGGTGCGGGAATCGTCCCGAGTCCCAGCGCAGACTCGAGACGGTCGAGCACCGAACCGCTCTCGAGCACCGGTTCGACCGCACCCGCGACCTTCTCCACCGACACGGCGCAGACCTTGAATTCGGGCTGCAGGGATGCCGGGTCGACGGCGTCGTTCGTCACGGCGTTGATGGCGAGATCGTCGCCGAAGAGGTCGTTCCAGTGGAAGGGGGCGAAGCAGTTCCCGGGCAGCACCCGGTCGGTGACGACGGCCGGCAGCACGGCCCGGCCGCGCCGCGATGCGATCTCGACCCGGTCGCCGTCGACGATCGACAGTCGCTGTGCATCATCGGGATTGATCTCGACGAACGGTCCGGGATTCAGTTTGGTGAGTTTCTCGACCTTCCCGGTCTTGGTGAGGGTGTGCCACTGGTGCGGGACGCGTCCGGTGTTCAGGACGAAGGGGTGGTCGTCGTCCGGCATTTCCGCGGCGGGCATGTGCGGGCGAGGGAAGAAACGAGCGCGGCCGTCGGGGGTCGCGAACGCCAGTTGCGGACGGGAACCGTCCTCGCGCACCACCGGGGTCCGGCTCGTCCCGTCGTTGAGATAGCGGACGGGGTGCCGTGTCGCGGCCGACTCCGGCGGGCACGGCCATTGCACGGGCCCTTCCCGCAGTCGGTCGTAGGTCATGCCGCGCAGGTCGTAGCCGGTCTGCGGATTCGCGAATCCGGTGATCTCCTCGAAGATTTCCTCGGCACTCGAATAGTCGAAGGCGTCGCCGAAACCCATCTCCTGCGCGACTCGCGCGATGATCTCCCAGTCGGGCAGCGACTCACCGACGGGTTCGACGGCCTGCTGTAGAAGATTGACGGTACGGTCGGATCCGACGGTGACATACTCGGATTCGGCCCACAGAGCTGCGGGTAGGAGAACGTCTGCGTACGAAGCGGTTTCGGTCTCGCGATAGACGTCCTGCACGATCACCAGCTCGGCCTTCCCGAGTGCCTCGAGAACGGTGCTCCGATTCGCGATCGACGCCACGGGATTGGTGCAGATGATCCAGCACGCCTTGATCTCTCCGGCGGCCATGCGCTCGAACATGTCGACGGTGCCGGCGCCGCCCTCGGTGCGCAGCGTGCCGCGCGGCAGCGACCAGCGATCTTCGACGAACGCGCGGTCGTCGTCGGAGAGGACACTGCGCTGACCGGGCAGACCCGGTCCCATGTATCCCATCTCGCGGCCGCCCATCGCGTTGGGCTGGCCGGTGAGGGAGAACGGCCCGCTGCCGGTGCGGGAGATCGCCCCGGTCGCGAGGTGCAGATTGCAGATCGCGTTGGTGTTCCACGTGCCGTGGGTGCTCTGGTTCAGACCCATCGTCCAGCAACTCATCCACTCCCCGGCCTCGCCGATCCACTGCGCCGCGGTGCGGATGTCGGCCTCGGCCAGACCGGTGACTTCGGCGACGACGTGCGGTGGGTAGTCGGCGAGGAAGGACTCCATCGCGTCCCAGCCGTCGGTGTGCTTCTCGACGAAGTCGCGGTCGACGTGTCCGTTCTCGACGATCAGGTGCAGCAGACCGTTGAGAAGCGCCAGGTCGGTGCCCGGCGCGATCTGCAGAAACAGGTCGGCCTTGTCGGCGGTCGCGCTGCGCCGCGGATCGACGACGATCAGTCGCGCTCCCGCCTTGACCCGATCCATCATGCGCAGGAACAGAATGGGATGGCAGTCGGCCATATTGGAACCCGACACGAAGAAGACGTCGGCGCGGTCGAAGTCCTCGTACGAGCCGGGCGGGCCGTCGGATCCGAGCGACTGCTTGTACCCGGTCGCGGCGCCGGCCATGCACAGTCTCGAGTTCGATTCCATGTGCGAGGTGCGCAGGTATCCCTTCGCGAGCTTCGTCGCGAGATACTGGGCCTCGAGCGACATCTGTCCCGAGACGTAGAGAGCCACCGCGTCGGAGCCGTGGGCCGAGACGATATCGTTCAGGCGCCGCGCGGTCTCGGCGATCGCATCGTCGAAGGGGAGCGGGGCGACCTCGGCCGCCCGCTCGGAACGCATCCACGCCGTATCGAGCCGGCCCCCGGCCGCGAGCATCTCCGCGCTGGTCGCGCCCTTCGTGCACAACCGACCCCTGTTGGTCGGGTGATCCTTGTCTCCGTATGCCCTCACCACGCGTCGGTCACCCGTCTCCGGGTCGACGGCGACGTCGAGGAGCATCCCGCATCCCACACCGCAGTAGGAGCAGGTGGATTTCACCGTGGTGATCTCGTCCTGCATCCCGCAACTCCTCGACACCGTCTCGACTACGCCGGTGTCCATGCTGGAGAAGCGGTGTTGCGGTGGCGTCACCCGCGGTGAGCACGCGGTGACATCTGGCTCACGCCGCCGTCACGACGATGTGAGATCAGACGTTCGGAGTCAGGCCTCCTGCTGCTGTGCCCACCACTCGAGCAGCGCGGCCTCGGCCTCGTCGCGCTCGAGCGGGCCGCGGTCGAGCCGCAGTTCCTTGAGGAAGTTCCACGCCTTGCCGACCGTCGGACCTGCGGAGATACCCAGCAGTTCCATGATCGCGTTGCCGTCGAGGTCGGGCCGGACCTTGGCGAGATCCTCCTCGGCGGCGATGCGCTCGATCCGTTCCTCGAGACCGTCGTAGGTGGCCTGCAGCGCGGCGGCCCGACGCTTGTTGCGGGTCGTGCAATCGGCGCGCACCAGCTTGTGGAGCTTCGGCAGCAGCGGCCCGGCGTCGTGCACGTAACGGCGCACGGCCGAATCCGTCCACTGTCCCCTGCCGTAGCCGTGGAAGCGCAGGTGCAGGAAGACCAGACGGCTGACGTCCTCGATCATCTGCTTCGAGTACTTGAGGGCGCGCATGCGCTTGCGCACGAGCTTCGCTCCGACCACCTCGTGGTGGTGGAAGCTGACGCCGCCCTGCGGCTCGTTGCGTTTGGTGTCGGGCTTGCCGATGTCGTGCAGCAGCGCGGCCCACCGCAGGACGAGATCGGGATCGCCGTCCTCGAGGTCGATGGCCTGCTTCAGGACGGTCAGCGAGTGCCAGTACACGTCCTTGTGCTGGTGGTGCTCGTCGATCTCGAGCTTCATCGCGGGGATCTCGGGGATCACCCGCTGCGCCAGACCGGTCTCGACCATCGTGTCGATGCCCTCGATCGGATAGTCGCCGAGGATCAGCTTGTCGAGCTCGGCCTGCACCCGCTCGGCGCTGATCCGCAGGATCTCGTCGGCCATCGAGACGATCGCGGTGTGCACGCGCTCGGTGAGGGCGAAGCCGAGCTGGGAGACGAACCGCGCCGCGCGCAGCATGCGCAGCGGATCGTCGTGGAAGGAGTCCTCGGGCTTCGCCGGGGTGTCGAGCACGCCGGCGAGCAGGGAGTCCATGCCGCCGAGCGGGTCGACGAACTCACCCGCACCGTCCGGTCCGATCCGCACGGCCATCGCGTTGACGGTGAAGTCGCGGCGCACGAGATCGTCCTCGAGACTCGTGCCGTACTTCACGATGGGGTGACGCGTGACACGGTCGTAAGCGTCGCTGCGGAAGGTGGTGATCTCGAGTTGCTCGAGTCCCTTCACCGCACTGATGGTCCCGAAGTCGATACCCGTGTCCCACTGGTGGTCGACGAATCCGCGCAGCAGCTCCTGCACGACCTCCGGACGCGCATCGGTGGTGAAGTCGAGGTCGGTGCCGAGGCGACCGAGCACCGCGTCGCGCACGCTGCCCCCGACGAGATACAGCTCGTGTCCGGCTTCGGCGAATCGCGCCCCCAGCGGGGCGAGGATGTCGGACAGATCGCGCAGAGTGGCCTCGGCTCCGGCGAGCAGCCGGGTACGACGGTCGGTGTCTGCGGTGGGGGAGTTCACGTCTTTGCACCTTACCGAGCAGCGCGTTCGTGTGGTTGAGCCGGGACCGACGTCGGTCCATCTACTATCTATGAGGTGTCGCCCGCCGAACGTGCCAACCGCAACCGCCGCAGCTCGCGGCGGCGTGGCGCGGGCGCAAAGAAGACCGCACACGGTGCTTCGCCCGGATCGTCCGCTTCGCCCGGACCTCGCATGCGGACCGTCCGCGAGACTTCCGCGGGAGGTCTGGTGGTCGACGGACTCGGTGGTCCGCCCGAGAAACTCTGCGCAGCCCTGATCGGCCGCACCGACCGGCGGGGACGCCTGCTGTGGTCGTTGCCGAAGGGCCACATCGAGCAGGGTGAGACCGCCGAGGAAACCGCGATGCGCGAGGTCCGCGAGGAGACCGGCGTGCGCAGTTCGGTGCTCGCCGAGCTGGGCAGCATCGACTACTGGTTCGTCACCGAGGGCCGCCGGGTCCACAAGACCGTGCACCACTATCTGCTGCGTTATCTCGGCGGAGAACTCTCCGACGCGGACGTCGAGGTCACCGAGGTGGCGTGGGTGCCGCTGCGCGAACTGCGGACCCGCCTGGCGTACGCCGACGAACGCAAGCTCGCCGACATCGCCGATCAGCTCATCGCCGAGATGGACCACACACGACTCCCCGATGCCGACGAACCGGGGGCCCCACGCGGATGACGGTGGTGGTGTCCCGGGCGGGCGCCGCGGTGCTCGCCGTGCTCGTACTCGTCCTCACAACGGCAGGCGTGACGCCTCTTCTGCCGACGACTCTTCTCCCGACGGCCACGGCGAACCCGGCCGCAGCCCAGACCGACCCCGACGAGCCGCGCTTCCTCGAGTTGAGCATCGACGAGGTGACGCCGCAGACGGTGACTATCACGAGCGAGTCCGTCGTCACGGTCCGCGGCACGGTGGCGAACATCGGCGACCGGGACGTCGAGGACGTCTGGGTGCGGCTGCAGCGCGCACCGGTGGTCTCCGACTCCGCAGCGCTGCGCACCTCGCTGTCCCTCGACCAGGCCGGATTCGACACGGTCGGTGAGTTCGAGGAGGTCGCCGACCGGCTGGGACAGGGCGAACGTGCCGACTTCGAACTCGAACTGCCGCTGCGCTCCGATCTCGTGCCGTCGCTCGACATCGACACTCCCGGCGTCTACCCGCTGCTGGTGAACGTCAACGGGGTCCCCGAATACGGCGGGGCGGCCCGGCTCGACGACGCACGCTTCCTGCTGCCCGTGCTCGCGGTTCCCGCGAGCGACGAGGTCACCGAGGAGACCGAAACCGGGAACGGCGGGTCGCGGGGCACGACCCGCTCGTCCGACGACGGCCGGCTCGACCGCGAGGAGAAGGCGTTCCCCGCCGTACCGCCCGACGTGTCCCGCCCCGCCGCGGTCACGATGCTGTGGCCACTGGCCGATCGGCCGAGGCTCGCCGCCGGCGTGGCCGGTTCCGGCACCGAGCCGGTACGCCTGGTCGACGACGACCTCGCGGCCTCGCTCACCGAGGGCGGGAGGCTCGACGGTCTGCTGCGCGCCGTCGAGGACACCGCCCGCACCGAACCCCGCGTCCTCGAGGGACTGTGCCTGGCCGTGGACCCGGACCTGCTCGTGACCGTCGCGAACATGACGCGCGATTATCTCGTCGTCGAGGATCCGAACGAACCGACCGGCGATGCGCGTCCGGGCTCGGGCACGGATGCCGCGGTCGCCTGGCTCGAGCGGTTGCGTGCCCTCGCGGCGACGACCTGCACGTTGGCCGTGCCGTTCGCGCAGGTCGACCTGACCGCGCTCGGTGACCTCGCCGACTCGTCCCTGACCGACTCCGCGCTCGAATCACCGGCGACGATCGTCGACTCCATCCTCGGCGTCACCTCCACCCCGGGCGTGATGTGGCCCGACTCCGGCGTACTCACCGAGAAGACCGGATCGATGCTCGCCGCCGACGGCCCGGTGACCGCTCTGGTGTCCGACAACGCCGTCGAGGGCGGACGCGCCCTGCTCGCGGGCACGTCGTCGACGCCGTCCACCGCGCCGGGCGGCAACGGCTTCCGGATCTCCGGTGTCTCCGGCCTCACCGCCGCCCTGTTCGACTCGTCCGCGTCCGCGGCACTGGCCGGGATGGGCACCGACCCTCAGACGCCGTCCTTCGTCCCCTCCTCGGCGCGCTACGACCTCTCCCGCGATTCCTCGACGGCCCGCCTGCAGGACGCCCTCGGCGCGCTGGCCTGGCCGGCCATGGTGCCGACGGTCAGCGAGGTCACCGGGGCGGCACTGCCGGCCGCGGGCCGATCGGTGCTGTTCGCGCCGCCGCAGAACTGGTCGGCATCGCCCGACGACGCCGCCTCCGTGCTGTCGATGCTCTCCACGCTCGTCCGCTCGGGCCTGACCACGCCGCGACCGCTCGCCGCGCTCGTCGACGCGGCCGCGAACACCGCGAACGACCCGACGGCCTCGATGCTCGTCTATCCCGAGCAGGCGATCACCGACGGCGCCTCCGCGGCGGTCGTGTCCGAGGCCGAGGAACAGATCGGCCGCCTCGACGCGATCCAGACGGCGCTGGTCGAGGACCCGCAGGCCCAGCTCACCCCGCAGCAGTTCACCGCCCCGCTGCGCGAGGACCTGCTGCGCGCGATGAGCCTGGCCGGTCGTCGCGGTGCCGACGCCGACGGTGCCTACGCGACCGGCGAGCACCGCGCCTCCGAGGTGCGGGAGGCCGTCGACGACATCTACGACGCAGTGACGGTCATCTCGACCGGCGGTGTCTACACCCTGACGTCCGAACAGAGTCCGCTGCTGCTCACCGCGCGCAACGACCTGCCCGTGGGCATCACCGTGCGACTGCAGGTGGACGCGCCCGACACGGTGGACATCACCGACATCGGGCCGACCCAGCTCCCGCCGCGCGGCAGCCGCACCCTCACGGTGCCGGCTCAGATCAGCGACTCGCGGAACCTCCGGTTGGAGTTCGCACTCACCACCGACTCCGGCCTGCCTCTCGGCAGCTCGACGACGGTGACGGTACGTTCCAATGCGTACGGCCAGATCCTCGCCGTCGTCACGGGATGTGCGGGAGCCCTCCTGCTGTTCCTGGCGGGCAGGCGACTTCTGCACCGGTTCCGGGGAGAGCCGGATCCAGCCGACGAAGGGTATGAGAAATGACCGGGAACTCCACACGGGACGACGTGGAGACACACCCGAACCCGGGACCGTCGGACTCTCCCACCACCTCACCGGACGTCACGGGTGCCGGTGTGGGTCGCCGCAGGCCGCAGAGCCTGCTCGCGGCGACCGGCTCCATCGCCGTGGCGACTCTGGTCAGCCGCATCACCGGCTTCCTCAAGCAGCTGCTCATCCTGACCCTGCTCGGTGCTAGCGTCGCGTCGTCCTTCACCGTGGCGCACCAGATCCCCAACATGATCTCCGAGCTGGTGCTCGGCGCCGTCCTGACCTCGATCGTCGTGCCGGTGCTGGTGCGGGCCGAGCGGGAGGACCCCGACGGCGGTGAGGCCTTCGTCCGGCGACTGTTCACCGCGGCGCTGGTGCTGCTCGGCACGGCGACCGTTCTCGCGGTGGCCGCGGCCCCGGTCCTGACCACCCACGTCTTCCTCGACGAGTCCGGCAAGGTCTCGACGTCGCTGACCACAGCGCTGTCGTACCTGCTCCTGCCCGCGATCATGTTCTACGGGTTGTCGGGCCTGTTCACGGGCATCCTCAACACCCGGCAGGTGTTCAAGCCGGGCGCCTGGGCCCCGGTGTGCAACAACCTCGTGGTGCTCACCGTGCTGGTGATCTACTACCTGATGCCGGGCGAGATCACCCTCGATCCGGTGCGGATGAGCGATCCGAAACTGCTCGTCCTCGGCATCGGCGTGCTGCTCGGCGTCATCACGCAGGCGATGTGCCTGGTACCCGCGCTGCGCCGCGAAGGCATCAATCTCAGGCCGTTGTGGGGTCTCGACGACCGGCTCCGGCAGTTCGGTGGCATGGCCGCCGCGATCGTGCTGTACGTGCTGATCAGCCAGGCCGGGATGGTCTTCGCCACGCGTGTGTCGTCAGGCGCCGACGAGGCAGGTCCCGCGATCTACAACAACGCGTGGCTGCTGCTGCAGCTGCCCTACGGCGTCCTCGGTGTCACCGTGCTCACCGCGATCATGCCGCGCCTGAGTCGCAACGCCGCCGCGGACGACACCCCGGCCGTCGTCGACGACCTGTCCGTCGCGACCCGCCTCACCATGATCTCGCTCATCCCGATCGTCACCTTCCTGACGATCGCGGGTTCGCAGGTCGGCGCCGCGCTGTACGGCTACGGCAACTTCGGCGGCAGCAACGCCGAACGCCTCGGCCAGGCGGTGAGCTGGTCGGCGTTCACGCTCATCCCGTACGCGCTGGTGCTCATCCACCTGCGCGTGTTCTATGCCAGGGAACAGGCCTGGACCCCCACCTGGATCATCCTCGGCATCACCGCCGTCAAGATCGGCCTGTCCGCGCTGGCGCCCGTCGTCGCGGCGAACGACGAGCAGGTGGTGCTGCTCCTCGGCGCGGCCACGGGCGTCGCGTTCACCGTCGGAGCGTTCATCGGCGGCTATCTGCTGCACCGCACACTCGGCGACCTGCAGATGGCGAACGTCGGACGCACCGTCTGGCACGTCGTGCTCGCGTCGCTCGCCGCGGCGATTGTCGTGCTCGTCACCGATCGTCTCCTGCAACTCGACGTCCTTGCCGACCGCTTCGGGGGCATCGGCTCGCTCGTGCGGGTCGGGCTCAACGGTGTGCTCATGGTGCTCGTCGCGCTGGTCGGGATGTACCTGCTCAAGGTGTCCGAGATCCTCGCGATCGAAGCGGCCGTGCGACGGAAGGTCGCGGCACTGCGCGGCACCGCCCCGGTCGAGGAGGCCCCCTCCGGACCCGAGACCGGAACCACCTCCGACGAGGCACCGGCTCCCGCCCCCGTCCCGCGTCCGCGCTACGCCGAATCGGATGCCGAGAAGACCGTCATCCTGCCGCGTATCGACTACGGCGAGTACGGCGTCGGACCTTATGACGCCATCACAGAGGTCATGCCCGCCATCAGGGACGTGCCCGGTCGCAGCAATGCGCACGGACAACTCCCGTACCCTGATCAGCAGCAGGTACGGTCCGGGAGCCGTCGACCACGGTTCTTCGCGGCCCCCAGCGGCGACCCGCGTCTGCACACCGGAAGTGGACGAGTCGACAACGAAGGAGTGAGGGTGAGCGACGACCACGCTGCCGGCAAGTCCACCATCGATGCCGCCGCACGGCAGAAGTCTGCCGACAAGGACGGCAAGCGCCCGCCGCGCGATCCGAACCTCGACACGGGTGTCATCCCCGTCGGATCCCCGCAGCTCCCGCCGGTGCGTGTCGCGGGCCCGGCCTCCCAGCCGCGCCGTCCGATGCGCGGCCCCGATCTCATCGCCGGTGCCTCGGTCGCCGGTGGTCGCTACCGTCTGCTCGCTCCGCACGGAGGCGCGCGCGGTCTGCGTTTCTGGCAGGCACTCGACGTCAAGCTCGATCGCGAGGTCGCGCTGACCTTCGTCGACGCGGAACAGCGCGCGGCCGACGGCACCGGCCCCGACTCGCCGCAGGCCGTGCTCTCGCGCACCCTGCGCCTCGGTCGTATCAATTCGCCCGGACTCGCCCGCGTCCTCGACGTGGTGCGCGGCAGCTCGGGCGGCATCGTCATCTCGGAGTGGACTCCCGGCCGGTCGCTGAAGGAGATGTCCACCACCGAGCCGTCGCCGATCGGTGCAGCACGCGCGATCCGCGCGCTTGCGGCCGCCGCCGAGGCGTCGCACCGTGCGGGCAGTGCCCTGTCGATCGACCACCCGGATCGCATCCGCATCAGCGTGGCGGGTGACGCCGTGCTGGCCTTCCCCGCGACCTTCTCCGATTCCGACGCGATGTCCGACGTGCGCGGTCTCGGCGCGAGCCTGTACGGACTCATCACCGGACGGTGGCCGCTCGGTGAGCCGTCGGCTCCGGGCGGCGTTCCCGTCCCGCACCACAGCGGTGCCACCGTCGGCGGAATGCCGGAGCCCGACCGCAAGGACGGTGTGCCGGTGGAGCCGCGCGTCCTGCGTCCCGATGTGCCGTTCGAGATCTCGGCGGTCGCGGTGCGTGCCCTGTCCGAGGACGGCGGTATCCGGACCGCCGCGACCGTGCAGCACATCCTCGACCAGGCGTCGGTCGTCGATCAGAAGACCGAGATGATCCCGGCACTGCGGATCGGGCAGCGCGCTGCCGCCGCGGAGACGCATGCACTCGCGGATCCCGAAGCGTTGGAACAGAAGAAGAAACATTCGCAGCGGATGCTCATCGCCCTGGCCGCGCTCGGTGCCACGACGGTGCTGTTGCTCGCGCTCATCGGATGGTGGATCGCGAACCTGCTCGCCGGCGATGCCGACGATGCTCCGCTGACGAGTCAGGAGTTCGGTCTGACTCCCACTGCCGAGGCACCCGCCGAGGAGGGGGCGGGCGACGAGCAGGTCGAGGCCGCGCCGCCGCGACCGGCGGCGAGCGCTCCGGTCTCCGCGACCTCCGTGTCGGTGTTCTCGCCTCAGGGCACACCCGATTCGCCCGCCACCGCGTCGCAGGCGATCGACGGTGATCCGTCCACCGCGTGGAGCACCGATGCCTACTTCGATCCGTTCCCGTCGCTGAAGAACGGTGTCGGACTTCTGTTCACGCTCGCCGACGCGTCGGAACTGTCCGCGGTGAAGGTCACCACCGACACGCCGGGCACGGTCGTCGAGGTGCGCAGCGCACCGTCCGAGTCGACGTCGCTCGATCAGACGCAGGTGATCGGTTCGGGCACACTGGCTTCCGGTGAGACCACGATCCCGGTCGAGGCGGACGGCCAGACTTCGCACGTGCTGGTGTGGATCACCGATCTGAGCTCGAGCGGCGGAAGCAACAAGAGTTCCCTCTCCGAAGTGGAATTCGAAGCCGCACGCTGACCGCGGACAGCCGGGCGGAATCGTCCGGATCGGCTACCATCCGCGCGTGCGAATTTTCGGGGGGATCGCAAAAATCGCCGTGCCCGACGGGGGTGTCGACGACGGCGGAAGCGTGTCGGACGGGGTGGCGTCCGATGGAGCAGTGTCGGATGCCGAGCTGCTCGCAGCACACGTCGCAGGCGATCGGCATGCCTTCTCCGCCTTGCTGGCACGACATCACGACCATCTGTGGCAGGTCGCGCGGCGGACGAGTTACTCGAACGAGGACGCGGCCGACGCGCTGCAGGAGGCACTGCTCTCGGCGCACCGGAGGGCTTCGGGTTTCCGGGAGGACGCCGCGGTCCGCAGCTGGTTGCATTCGATCGTCGTCAACGCGTGCCTCGATCGCATCCGCCGCAATCGTGTCCGCGTGACCGTCCCACTGTTCGAGGACGATTCGCACGACCTGCGTACCCCGCGCGATCCCATCCACGACACCGAGATCGCACTCGACATCGAATCCGCCCTGTTCACACTGCCACCCGACCAGCGGGCAGCCGTCGTCGCGGTGGATGTGGAAGGTTTCTCCGTCCGGGAGGCGGCGCAACGTCTCGGTGTTCCGGAGGGAACGGTCAAGAGCCGCTGCGCCCGCGCGCGGAGCCGGCTCGCAGTTCTTCTCGACGACCTTCGCTCCGAGGGGAACCGATCGTGATCCTCCTCCGTCTTACTCTGGTGAGGGATGCCGAACCGCGGAGGAGAGTCGCGCATGAACGAGGACGAGATGCGTCCGTCGAACTCCGCCGAGATGCGTCCGCCGTACTCCGCGGAGTTGCTCGCCGATCTGCATGCCGGGGTGCTCGACGAGGAGCTCGCCGCCCGGTTGTGGCCGCGCGTGCGCCGCGATCCCGGGGCCGTCGCGTATCTGGCGCGGCTCGACGCGACGCAGGCGCGGTTGTCGGCCCTGCGCGGCGCTCCACCGAAGGAATCGATTCCGCCCGAGATCGCCGCGCGTATCGGTGCCGCTCTCGCGGAGGATCGATCCGACGACCGGTCCGATGTCCGGTCCACACCGTCCCGCATCGCACGGCGTCGCCGGTGGGCGGTGGCCGGTGCCGCGGTCGCGGCCGCAGTGGCGGTGATGCTCGTGGTGGTCGTGCGCGGAACGGCTTTCGGTAGCGACGACCCGACCGGTGTTCCCGTCGCGGCAGCGGAGGACGAGGCCCTGTTCGAACCCTCCACCTTGCGGGCGATGATCGGCGACACCGATCCCGATCTCTTCGGTGGAGCCGATCGTCTCCGAGAATGCTTGGACGCGAACGGTTTCGAAGGCCGGTCCCCGATCGGTTCACGCGCGGTGCGGTACGCCGGCGACGATGCCGTCCTCGTCCTGTTGAGCGGACCGGACGCACCGGCGCTCACCGCTCTGGTGGTCGGAACCGACTGCGACGCAGATGATCCCGCGATATTGGTCCGCAAGACGATCGGCTGACCTTTCGGCGCTCGGGTCCGGCGCTCGGGTCCGGCGCTACGCCACGGTCGACAACAGTTCCAGGATCCGCGCGCGCAGCGCGGGTGTGTCGTCCTCCGCGGCGATGAGGCCGGCGAACAACGCCGCCCCCGCTGCCATCACGAGCACGGCCTTGGCGTCGATCTCGACGTCCGAGCCGTCGCCGTCGGCGAACAGGGCGGTGCTGGGGCCGCTGAACGTGCGCCAGAGCGTGTTGCGGAGGTCGTCGTGGTCCCGCAGTGCCGCGAGAAGCCCCGGGAGCGCAGCGCGGACCTCCGGCCGGGAGAACAATTCGATGCTCCCGGTGACCACCCATTCGATCCAGCCCTTGCGATCGATGCCGTCGTAGGGCGTCAGATCGGGTGCGGAACCGAGCAGTGCGTCGAGCACCAGGTGGGCCTTCGTCGGCCACCGACGCGTGAGTGCGGCGCGGCCGACGCCGGCGCGGGCGGCGACCGCCCGCAGGCTCAGCCCGTCCCAGCCGTGGGAGCGGAGCATCTCGCGGGTGGCGGTGAGGACGTAGTTGTCTATTCGGGGGTCGCGGGGGCGCCCCGGAGCGGTGCTGGGCATGGGATCCGTGATGTCGGGACCGAGTGGGAATCGATCTGGCGCGGAGTGTGACGAGCGTTATAGTCGAAGCGCAATTACGATACCACTGGCATCGAAAGTAGGGGCATGTCTTCGCCGCGACCCACCGTGTTCGAACCGGCCCGACTCGGGCCGCTCACCCTCCGCAACCGCATCGTCAAGGCGGCAACCTTCGAAGGGGTCATGCCTCGAGGAGCCGTCAGCGACGAACTCGTCGAATTCCACGCCGAGGTCGCCCGCGGCGGCACCGCCCTCACGACCGTCGCCTACTGCTCGGTCTCCCACGACGGCCGCGTCCACCGCGACACCCTCGTGCTCGACGCCGACTCCGTCCCCGGCCTGACCCGGCTCACCGACGCCGTGCACGCCGCCGGGGGTCTGGCCTCCGCGCAGATCGGCCACGCCGGACTCGTCGCCAACCAGATCTCCAACAAGATGAAGACGCTCGCGCCGTCCACGCGCATCAGCGCCCCCGCCATGGGGCTCGTCCGCGGCGCGACACTCGAGCAGCTCGATCGGGTGGTCGAGGACTACGCACGCGCCGCGCGCTTCGCCGTCGAGGCCGGATTCGACGCCGTCGAGGTCCACCTCGGGCACAACTACCTGCTCAGCTCCTTCATGAGCCCGAATCTCAACAAGCGCTCCGACAAGTACGGCGGCAGTATCGAGGGCCGTACCGCCTTCCCGCGTCGCGTGCTCGAGGCCGTCCGCACGGCAGTGGGGGAGGGGGTGGCCGTCATCGCGAAGTTCAACATGACCGACGGCGTGCCCCAGGGTCTGTGGCTCGACGAGTCCCTGCCCATGGCCAAGCTCATCGAGTCCGACGGCACCATCCATGCCATGCAGCTCACCGGCGGGAGCTCGCTGTTGAACGGGATGTACTTCTTCCGCGGCGACGTCCCCATGAAGGAGTTCCAGGCGTCGCAGCCGAAGGTCGTCGGCTGGGGACTGAAGGTCTACGGGCCGAAGATCTTCCCGAAGCTCCCGTTCGAGGAGGCATTCTTCCTGCCCATGGCCCGGCAGTTCCGGGAGGAACTGAAGATCCCGCTGATCCTGCTCGGCGGCATCAACCGGCTCGACACTATCGAGACGGCGCTCGACGAAGGCTTCGAGTTCGTCGCCATGGGCCGCGCGCTGCTGCGTGATCCGTATCTCGTCCGCAAGTTCGAGGAGAAGACGGCACACGAAGGTCTGTGCATCCACTGCAACAAGTGCATGCCGACCATCTATACGGGCACGCGTTGCGTGATCCGCGAGACGCTGCGGGACGTGCCCGGCGCGGCCTGAGACCGTACCGGTTCGCATCGAGGGCGGGCCGGTCGGGCCACCGGCCGGTCCGTACGGGGCGTCTGTGGCGGGACGCACGGCGGAAGGGGAACAACACCGTTTACCCTGGTGTTGACAGTATCTGTAGGCTGCCGTCCGGTTCCGACCGGATCGCCCGCAGTCCTCGCGCCCCCGTTCACCCAACCGGAAGGCTCCGCCGCATGACGACCTCGCCCACGATTCACGACCTCATCATCGTCGGTTCGGGACCGGCCGGATACACCGCCGCCATCTACGCGGCCCGCGCCGAACTCACCCCGCTCGTCTTCGAGGGAACGCAGTTCGGTGGCGAGCTCATGACCACCACCGAGGTCGAGAACTTCCCGGGCTTCAAGGACGGGATCATGGGCCCGGAGCTCATGGACCAGATGCGCGAGCAGGCACTGCGTTTCGGCGCCGATCTGCGCACCGAGGACGTCGACGAGATGGACCTCACGGGCCCGGTCAAGACGGTCGTCGCCAATGGCGAGACCTACCGCAGCCACGCCGTCATCCTCGCGATGGGCGCCGAGCCGCGTTACCTCGGTGTGCCCGGGGAGTCGCAGCTGCTCGGCCGCGGCGTTTCCGCCTGCGCGACCTGCGACGGCTTCTTCTTCCGCGACCAGGACATCGCCGTCGTCGGCGGTGGCGACTCCGCGATGGAGGAGGCGACCTTCCTGACGCGCTTCGCGCGCAGCGTCACCCTCATCCACCGCCGCGAGGAGTTCCGCGCCTCGAAGATCATGCTCGAGCGCGCCCGCGCCAACGAGAAGATCCGCTTCGTCACCAACGCGAAGGTCGCCGAGGTGCAGGGCGAGAACAGCGTCACCAACCTCGTCCTCGAGGACACCGTCACCGGCGAGCGCAGCGACCTGCCGGTCACCGGCTTGTTCGTCGCCGTCGGCCACGACCCGCGCAGCTCGCTCGTCAAGGGTCAGGTCGACCTCGACGACGAGGGCTACGTGAAGGTCTCGGCGCCGTCCACCGCGACCTCCGTGCCGGGTGTCTTCGCCGCGGGCGACCTCGTCGACCACACCTACCGCCAGGCGATCACCGCCGCCGGCACCGGATGCTCGGCGTCCATCGACGCGGAGCGGTGGCTCGTCGCGAACCGCGAGGTCGAGGCGCCGACGCTCGCCGAGGCCTGATCCACCACCCCGTTCCACATTCCACCCCGAGATTCAGGAGACATCCGTGGCCGACAAGAACACCGTCACCATCACCGACTCGTCGTTCGTCGAGGACGTACTGCAGTCCGAGAAGCCCGTCCTCGTCGACTTCTGGGCCACCTGGTGCGGTCCGTGCAAGATGGTCGCTCCGGTTCTCGAGGAGATCGCGGCCGAACACGGCGACAAGCTGACCGTCGCCAAGCTCGACATCGACGCCAATCCGTCGGCCGCACGCGACTACCAGGTCATGTCGATTCCCACGATGATCCTCTTCTCCGGTGGCAAGCCGACGAAGACGATCGTGGGGGCCAAGGGCAAGGCGGCGTTGCTTCGGGATCTCGCGGACGTCCTGTAGTACCGTCCCAGGATCAACCTCTCGGATGTGCCCGTGAGCCCGTCTTCACGGGCACATCCTTCATCCAACCCCCGTTCGATGCTGCCCAGCCCTCACGCCGGGCACCGATCCTGTCAGCACGGAAAGGCCCGATACATGCGCCCTCTTCGTCACGGCGACCACGGTCCGGCGGTCGCCGAGATCCGGAGCACCTTGGCCGGCCTGGGCTTCCTGCACAACGAGCCCGAGGAGTCGGGCGACTGGATGGGATCGGACGTCCCCTTCGATCGTGAACTCGACGGAGCCGTGCGCGCGTTCCAGCAGCAGCGCGGTCTGCTCGTCGACGGGACCGTAGGCCCCGCGACCTACCGTTCCTTGAAGGAAGCGTCGTACAAGCTCGGTGCGCGCACCCTGATGTATCAGCTCTCCGCTCCGCTCTACGGCGACGACGTCGCGGCCCTGCAGACCCGTCTGCAGGATCTCGGCTTCTACGTCGACCGCGTGGACGGCTACTTCGGTCCGAAGACCCACGAGGGTCTGTGCTCCTTCCAGCGCGAGATCGGACTCGCCTCCGACGGCATCTGCGGTGCCGAGACACTGCGCTCGCTCGAACTGCTCGGCACGCGCGTGTCGGGCGGGTCGCCCCACGCGATCTCCGAGGAGGAGATCGTGCGCCGCTCCGGTCCGCAGCTCAGCGGCAAGCGCATCGTCATCGACCCGGGTCTCGGCGGCAACACCCACGGCATCATCGTGCCGAGCCCCCACGGCCCGATCTCCGAGGCCGACATCCTGTGGGATCTCGCGCGTCGGCTCGAGGGCCGGATGGCGGCGACGGGCATGGAGACCTTCCTGTCGCGGCCGTACCACGTGAATCCGACCGACGTCGAACGCGCGGGCACGTCCAACGCGTTCGGTGCCGACCTCATGATCTCGCTGCGGTGCGACGCGAGCCACAGCCCCGCCGCGAACGGCATCGCGAGCTTCCACTACGGCAACTCGCACGGGTCCGAGTCGATGATCGGACAGGTGCTCTCCGGTTACATCCAGCGCGAGATCGTCGCCCGCACGAGCCTGCAGGACTGCCGCAGCCACGGCCGCACCTGGGATCTGCTGCGCCTGACGAACATGCCGACGGTGCAGATCGATCTCGGTTACCTCACCAACGAGCAGGACGCCGCGCTGCTCGCCGATCCGCGCAGCCGCGACATCATCGCCGAGGCGATCCTCATCGCGGTGAAGCGGCTGTACCTGCTCGGCCAGGACGACCAGCCGACCGGCACGTACACCTTCGCCGAGTTGCTTGCCGAAGAGTTGTCCATCTCCGACAGTCGCTAGCAGGCCCGTAGACGAGAAAAGGACCGCCCCGCAGAGTCTGCGGGGCGGTCCTTCTTCGTCGGTGTCCGGTGTACGTCAGTGGGCGCCGACGGCCGAACCTGCGGTCAGATCCGCGACGGTGAGAGAGGACTCCTCGAGGAGCCGATCGAGGGCGGCCTCCACGGCGAACTTCCACTCGTGGTCGCGGTCGAGCTCGAGACGCAGCCGCGGGTAGCGGTAGTGCGGGGCGACGACCTCGAAGCCCATGTCCTCGAGGAAGTCTCCGTCGATCATGCACTCCGTGTCGGAGCACCCGAGTGCGGCCGTCGCGTGCGGCACATCGCTCGCTTCTAGGTCGGCGGTACGTCGGATCCCGAAGGCCTCGATGGCACGGACGTTACGACGGACGAGATCGGAGACGACACCGCGGATGAGGTCGGCTCCGACATCCGGCTCGTCCGCGTGCGGTTCGGTCCGCATGGATGTCAGCAGGATCGCGTCGGCGCTGACGGGCGCGGTAGGGAAGGCCTGCGCGCGGGGAACCATGCCCGGCGGAGCGTAGAGCGCGCACCCGGCGGCCTTGTCGCCGATCGTCGCGATCTGGCCGCACGACCCCCATTCGAGAAGGACCATGGACAGCCATGCTTCCTTCTCGAATTCGGGGTCGGCGAATTGCTGAACGTCGGACGATGAGGTGGGATCCAGCTCCCAGAAAACGCACCGTCGCGCATGAGCAGGCAACTGCTCGATCCCACTCAACGTGAGCGGTGATACTCGGGTCGACACGGGATAGCTCGCCTCCACGTCTTTCGTCTACAGACTGTTGTCTTGCTCCGACGAGGAGTCAAGAAAGGTCGGTCTGAGACTCCATCATCTTCACGATGCGTTCGAGGTCGTCGACCGAACCGAACTCCACCACGATCTTGCCCTTGCGCTTGCCGAGGCTCACGGTCACGCGCGTGTCGAAGGAGTTCGACAGGCGCTCCGCGACGTCCTGCAGCCCCGGCATCTGGATGGGCTTCCGACGCTTCTGCTGCGGAGCGTCGGGGGTGTCGTTGCGGTTGGCGAGCACGACGGCTTCTTCCGTCGCCCGCACGGACAGGCCCTCGGCGACGATGCGTGCGGCGAGTGCCTCCTGAGCGTCGGCACCGGCCTCGAGCGCCAACAAGGCACGCGCGTGCCCGGCCGACAGCACTCCGGCCGCCACGCGTCGTTGCACCGCGACCGGCAATTTGAGCAGCCGGATCATGTTCGTGATGACCGGCCGCGACCGTCCGAGCCGACTCGCGAGTTCCTCGTGGGTGACCTCGAACTCCTCGAGCAACTGCTGATAGGCCGCGGCCTCTTCGAGGGGGTTGAGCTGCACCCGGTGGATGTTCTCGAGCAG
This sequence comes from Rhodococcus sp. 2G, assembly GCF_001886355.1. NCBI lineage: Bacteria > Bacillati > Actinomycetota > Actinomycetes > Mycobacteriales > Nocardiaceae > Rhodococcus > Rhodococcus sp. 2G. The sequence goes on from NZ_CP018063.1 coordinate 4,297,873, forward strand.
CGCGTCGCGCAACAGCGATTCGTCCTCGGTGTCGCGGACGATCGCGGGGATCGTGCCGAGGCCTGCCTCCTGGACGGCACGCCAGCGACGCTCACCCATCACGAGCTGGAATCGGTCGCCTTCGAGACGGCGGACCACGACCGGCTGCATGAGCCCGAACTCGCGGACGGAGTGGACGAGCTCGGCGAGCGCTTCCTCGTCGAAGACCTGCCGCGGCTGCTTCGGGTTGGGCTCGATCCGGTCGATCGGGATCTCGAGGTACACCGCTCCGGTGGGGGAGGGGAGGGGTTCGCTTTCGGATGCCGCTCCGGACGCCCGTGCCGCGTCGTCCTCGACGGGCTCCGCCGGGGACGCGGGCGCCGGCGTTCTGCCGTCGCCGATGATGAGATCGGCGGCTGCCATGCCCAGACCCGAGGACGGGAGGTTCAGGACCGACGAGCCGGGGCGACGCGACGCAGCCGACTTGGACTGTCCGCCCGAAGCAGGCTTCGACGGTTCACCCGCGGCCGGTGCGGACTTGGCCGGCGCAGGAACGGCCGGAGCCGCGGTATTGGTGGGAGCGGTGGCCGTGGGAGCGGTGGCAGTGGAACTCGGGGCGGCCGTGGGCTTCTGCTCTGCATCCACCGGGGGACCGGTGGGGATGAGCGCTGCCAGACCTCGACCGAGCCCGCCTTTACGTGTCGCGCTCATCTGTTCCCCTGATTCTCGTGTACCCCGCGTGCCGCCAACTCGCGCCCGGCGTCGAGGTAGCTCATCGCGCCGCGCGATCCAGGATCGTAGTCGAGAACGGTCATCCCGTAACCGGGAGCTTCGGAAACCTTCACGCTGCGGGGAATGACCGAACGCAGCACCGCGCTGCCGAAGTGCGCACGCACCTCTGCGGCGACCTGATCGGCCAGCTTGGTGCGACCGTCGTACATCGTCAGGAGGACGGTGGAGACGTGCAGTTCGGGGTTGAGGTGCGACTGGACGAGCTCGATGTTGCGCAGGAGCTGCCCGACACCTTCGAGTGCGTAGTACTCGCATTGGATGGGTATGAGAACTTCCTTCGCCGCGACGAGCGCGTTGACCGTGAGCAGACCGAGCGACGGCGGGCAGTCGATGATCACGTAGTCGAACTCGCGGTCGCCTAGCGCCTCCTTGGTGAGGGCGTTCCGGAGGCGGTTCTCGCGCGCGACCATCGAGACGAGTTCGATCTCGGCACCGGCGAGATCGATCGTGGCGGGGATACAGAAGAGGCGTTCGTTGTGCGGGCTCTGCTGCACGGCCTCGGCGGCATTGATCTCGCCGAGGAGGATCTCGTAGCTCGAGGGCACACCGGAATAGTGCGGCACGCCCAGGGCGGTGCTCGCGTTGCCCTGCGGATCGAGGTCGACCACGAGGACCGACAATCCTTGCACGGCGAGCGCGGAGGCGATGTTCACCGCCGTGGTGGTCTTACCGACCCCGCCCTTCTGATTGGCGATCGTGAAGACGCGACGCTCGCGCGGCTTGGGCAGTGCGTTGGCGTCGCTCGGATGCAGGACCTGGGTGGCGCGATGAGCAGCCGCGCCGATCGGGGTGTCGACGGTGGAGAAACCGTCGAAGGGTACGGGGGAGAAGTCGTCCTCGGCGCCTCCGGTTTCACGTGAAACAGCGGATTCAGATCCACCCGTCATAGAACACTCCTTACACGTAGATCCGCTCGGTTCGCACGCTACATCCTCGTCGCTTCCCGGTCGCGACTTCGAAGACCGGGTCGAGGCGCCGAAGGGAGAATGCGAGTCCCGGGCCCGGAGCTGTCCCCGGCCTTCCGACCACGCGCACGCATTCTCAGTTGGTCAGTATCCCATCCGCATTCTAGGTTCCGTCGGCGACATGGCCGGGTGACGTTTCACGTGAAACGGGGAGCGGAGTTGTTTCACGTGAAACACGCGGAGGAGCGGCTCGGTGGTTTCACGTGAAACAATCCCGACCCATACGAGTGGGCTCGAGAACCGCGAACACCCAGACTGAAATGCTCTGGTCCGCAATGCTATTCACATTAGTGAGTTTCAATCGTAGTGCACAGGAAGATAATTCGTTTGATAAATACATTTCAGAGAATCTGAAACATCACAGTGACGAAACGTCATGGGGTGATCGGGTCTGGTGTGACAACGTCCGAAACAACCGTTTTGCACCGGTAATGTACTCGAGTAGATTCCTCGAGTCGGAAAGAATGTCTCGGAAACGGCAACACCCTCCCGACCCGGTAGGGGAGGGGAGGGTGTCGGGGCGATCGTCGTGCCAGGCGATTCGCTCAGCGCTTCTTGCGACGCCGCGCCGGCCGCGGAATCCGCTCGGCCTTCACGACGATCGTGGGTGTCGGAAGGAGATTGCCTCCGCACTCGAGCACCTCGAGATTGCCGGCACCGAGGCGAGCGAGTTCGTCGTGATCGCGGTCGATCTCTTCTCGAGCGGACGAACCCTTCAACGCCAGCATCCGGCCTCCCTCGTGGACGAGGGGGAGCGACCACTTGGCGAGCTTGGCGAGAGGTGCGACGGCACGGGAAGTCACGACGTCTGCGCCGCCCACCTCCTGGAGGACGCTCGGCTGCTCAGCACGGCCACGGACCACGAGAATGTTCTCGATCCCGTGGGATTCGACGAACTCCGCCAGATAGACGGTGCGGCGCAGAAGCGGCTCGACGAGCGTGACCTGGAGGTCGGGACGGGCAAGTGCGAGAGGAATACCCGGAAGACCGGCACCGCTGCCCACGTCGACGACTGTCTCACCCTCCTGGATGAGTTCGCCCACCACGGCGCAGTTGAGAATGTGTCGTTCCCACAGGCGCGGCACCTCACGCGGCCCGATGAGCCCCCGCTCGACACCTGCCGTCGACAACGAATGGTGGTACCGCTCGGCAAGTTCGGTCCGATCCCCGAAGACCCGCTGCGCGACCGTCGACAGTTCCGCCTCGTGCTGTTCCACGTGAAACATCCTTTCCTGTCGGCTCACCCGAAACAACATCGGGACCCACAGCATCAGTTACGAAAAGGCGAAGAGGGACCCTGACGACGCAGAGTCCCTCTTCGGTCGGCACGGCCGACTCAATCCTTGACGATCACCACACGGCGGTGCGGTTCCGCACCCTCGCTCTCGCTGGACACACCGTCGATCTTCGCGACGGCGTCGTGCACGATCTTGCGCTCGAACGGCGTCATCGGCTCGAGCTCTTCGCGCTTGCTGGTCTCGAGCACGCGCTTCGCGGCCGACGCGCCGAGCGAGGAGAGCTCGGCACGCTTGCCTGCACGCCACCCGGCGATGTCGAGCATGAGCTTGCTGCGCTCGCCGGTCGCCTGCTGCACGGCGAGACGGGTGAGCTCCTGCAGAGCGTCGAGAACCTCACCGTTGCGACCCACCAGCTTGGTCAGATCCTTACCGCCGTCGATGCTCACGACCGCGCGGTCGCCCTCGACGTCGAGGTCGATGTCACCGTCGAAATCGAGAACGTCGAGCAACTGCTCCAGGTAGTCGCCGGCGATCTCGCCTTCTTCGATGAGGTAGTCGTCATCGAGATCGGCGTCCGCCGCAGTGTCGCGCTCCTCGGGTGCCACCGCGAGGTCCTCTTCCACCTTGTCCAGGTCACTGGCCATATTCAGCTCTCTTCTACTTCGGTCAGCGCCGCTTGCGCTTGGAGTTCTTGGGTCGGCTACCCGGCTTGGGAGCGGACGCACCGGACTTCGAAGCCGCAGGGGAGCCGTCGCCGGCCGCGGCGTCCTTCTGCAGCGACACCTCGCCGGTCTCGTCGACCGTGGCATCGACGGCGTCGGACGCTGCGGCCGAGCCCTTCTTCTTGGACTTGTCGGGGCGAGCACCCGGCTTCGGTGCGTTCTCGTTCCGGCGGGCCAGAGCCGCAGCCTTCTTCTCCTCTTCCTCCTTGTCGATACGGCGGAAGACGAGGTGCTGCTGTCCGTAGGTCCAGATGTTGTTGCTGACCCAGTAGATGATGACGGCGATCGGCAGGAACGGACCACCGACGAGCACACCGAGTGGGAAGACGTACAGGGCCAGCTTGTTCATGATCGCGGCCTGCGGGTTCGCGGCGGCCTGCGCGCTCTGGCGGGAGACCGAGGCACGAGCGTTGAAGTGCGTGGCGACGCCGGCGACGATCATGAGCGGCACCGCGACGGCGGCAATTTGCCAGCGCGTCGGAATGCCGCCGAAAGGCTCGAACGCCTCGAGCGACGCCATCGGCTGCGTGATCCACGACGAAATCGGAGCACCGAACAGGCGGGCGCTCAGGAACGACTGGACGTCCTCCGGGCTGAACGCATAGTTGCCGATCTGCGCGTTCTCCTCCGGAGTCAGCCCGAGCTGGCCGAAGCCGGTACCCGTGCGGTTGAACGAACGCAGCACGTGGAACAAGCCGATGAAGACCGGGACCTGCAGCAGAACGGGCAGACAGCCCATCAACGGATTGAAGCCGTGCTCCTTCTGGAGCTTCTGCATCTCGAGTGCCTGGCGCTGCCGGTCCTTGGCGTACTTCTTCTGAAGTGCCTTGATCTGCGGCTGCAGCTCCTGCATCTGGCGGGTCGTGCGAACCTGCTTGACGAAGGGCTTGTAGAGAATCGCGCGCAGGGTGAACACGAGGAACACCACCGACAGCGCCCAGGTCCAACCGCTGTCCGGTCCTAGGAACGGGATCGCGGCGAAGACTTTGTGCCAGACCCAGAGGATCCAGGACACGGGATAGTAGATGAAGTCGAGCACGGCTCTATGTACTCCTCTGGTCGTCCATGATCGCCACGAAGAGGCGTCGGTCTCGGGTCTCGGCTCCGGTCAGGTACCCACTGGGGACGACCGATGTTTCCGTTCGGGTACCGGATCCCACCCACCAGGGTGCCAGGGGCCACACTTGAGCAGTCTCACCGATGCCAGGACCGCACCGACGACGACACCCCGCGTGCGCAGCGCCTCCACGGCGTACTCGCTACAAGTCGGGGTGAATCGACAGGTCGGCATCCGTGTGGGCGACACATAGGTGCGATAGAGCTCGATACAGAAGATCAATGCCCGGGCCGGGGCGGACCGCAGGGACCGCCACCACGACCTCCGCTCGGGCTCGGTCATGCGCGAGCACTCCCATGCGAGGCGGAAGCACCGGCGTCGAGCAGTCCGAGGCGGGTGAGACCCGACCGCACCTGTTTGTCGAGCTCACGGGAATCCGCGATGGCAGCGCCGGGTAGTGCGCGCAGCACGATGTCGGTCTCGGAGGGCAGAGCCTCGACGAGACCTGCACAGATATGACGAAGCCGGCGTGCGACTCGATGTCGAATCACCGCCGGCCCGACAGCCTTGCTCACGACCAGTCCGAAACGCGGACCGCCGACACTCACCAAGGACTCGGTGCGATCGCGTTCGAGAACGTGAACGACCAGATCCCGCCGCCCCTGACGACGCCCTCGGCGGACGGTATCCGAGAAATCCGAGTGGCGCCGCAGTCGATACGGCTCAGGTAGCACCCCGAGCTCCCGTTAGGGAATCAGGCGGTGAGAGAAGCGCGGCCCTTACGGCGACGCGCCGAAACGATCGCGCGACCCGCACGGGTGCGCATCCGGAGACGGAAGCCGTGAACGCGCGCGCGGCGTCGGTTGTTCGGCTGGAACGTCCGCTTGCCCTTGGCCACGGTCGACACTCCTCGATAATTCTGCGACGGCGCGGCAAGCACCGTCGTCCAACGTGTACGTGAATTCGCAGGATTCGTATTGCTCGACTCGAGCCGGACGAACCCGTCACCTCGGTATGAGTGACTGTTCGAGGCTACTCGGACGCGGGCGCGAAATCAAACCGCGACGAACAGCGCCGATCAACGCGACACGCCGGACCTGTTCGGCGAAAACTACTCGCCGAGAAGATATGTGATCCGGAGCACAGCTCGGGTACGCTTTGGGCCATGTCTTCGACGGCGCATCGCGACTACCTGTGCAGTCCCGCGTCTCGCTCCGTTCGACGACGATGTGCCGGCCGGTGACGGCCTGCTGCCCCGCGCCTCTTCGGGCGTCGTCGCGCAGCTTCTCCGGGCGCGTTCACCGAACACGGAGTCGGACCGCGTAGCACCGTGTGTCACACTGATCCCCGCAGACCGCCCGGGCCCACGAGCCCCGCCGAGCGAATACACACCTCCCATCCACACATCCACCGGGTGATTCCCCCGGTTGTCCACACCTGTGGATAATCGTGTGGAAAACCGGTGACCAAAGGGAGGGAAGCTGCGTGAGCGACGAGCCGAACGCGCTGGCCGATGTGTGGACGGACGTCGTATCCGAGCTGACCATCGACGACGGAATGCTGACGAAGAGCCAGAAGGCATGGCTCGCGCTGGTAAAACCGATCACGCTCGCACAGGGATTCGCGCTGCTCTCGGTGCCGTCCACCCTCGCCCAGCAATCGATCGAACGCGATCTGCGCGAACCCATCCTCCGCACCCTCAACCGGCACCTCGGTCACCGGGTCGAGGGTCTCGGTGTGCGTGTCGAACCGCGGGAACGCATGGACGACCCCGCCGAGGATCCCTACGCCGAACCCCGCGACACGCTGCCCCTCGAGGGTCTGCCAGAAGATGCACAGCCTGTGAATCCGCGCACGGCAGAGCCCCGCAGCCGTGACCCGCGCACGGCAGAGCCCCGCAGCCGTGACCCGCGCACGGCAGAGCCCCGCAGCCGTGACCCGCGCACGGCAGAGCCCCGCAGCCGTGACCCGCGCACGGCAGAGCCCCGCAGCCGTGACCCGCGCACGGCAGAGCCCCGCAGCCGTGACCCGCGCACGGCAGAGCCCCGCAGCCGTGACCCGCGCACGGCAGAGCCCCGCAGCCGTGATCTGCGTCGTGACCCTCCGATGCCCCGGGATGTCGCCGGCGCGCGGGACGGGGCTGTGGCCAGGGACGGCGTCGGGCCGATGGACGGGGGATTCACCCGGGACGGCATGCTTCCCGGTGAGGGTGCGGCCTATCGGCGACGCCTGATCTCCTCGCGCGAGCACGACATGCTCGAGGCCGACCACGGCGAACTCGAGGAGGTCGACGACGACCGGGAGGCGATGACCGCCGTCCGCGAGTCGTGGCCGTCCTATTTCACCCAGCCCCCGCCGCCCGAGACGCCGCCCATCGGCAGCAGCAGCCTCAACGCGAAGTACACCTTCGACACCTTCGTGATCGGTGCGTCGAACCGGTTCGCGCACGCCGCGGCGGTGGCCATCGCCGAGGCACCGGCGCGCGCCTACAACCCCCTGTTCATCTGGGGCGCCTCGGGCCTGGGGAAGACCCATCTGCTGCACGCCGCCGGCCACTATGCACAGCGCCTCTTCCCGGGCATGCGGGTGAAGTACGTCTCCACCGAGGAGTTCACGAACGACTTCATCAACAGCCTCCGCGACGACCGCAAGGTCGCGTTCAAGCGGCGCTACCGCGAGACCGACATCCTCCTCGTCGACGACATCCAGTTCATCGAGGGCAAGGAAGGCATCCAGGAGGAGTTCTTCCACACTTTCAACACCCTCCACAACGCCAACAAGCAGATCGTCGTCTCGTCCGACCGGCCGCCCAAGCAGCTCGCGACGCTCGAGGAACGACTGCGGACCCGGTTCGAGTGGGGCCTGATCACCGACGTCCAGCCGCCGGAACTCGAGACGCGCATCGCGATCCTGTCGAAGAAGGCGCGCATGGACGGTCTGAACGTGCCGCACGACGTGCTCGAGCTGATCGCGAGCCGGATCGAACGCAATATCCGCGAACTCGAGGGTGCCCTGATCCGTGTGACGGCCTTCGCGTCGCTCAACAGGCAGCCGCTCGATCTCACCCTCGCCGAGGTCGTGCTGCGTGATCTGATGCCGGATTCCTCGGCTCTCGAGATCAATGCCGCCACGATCATGGCTGTGACCGCGGAGTACTTCGGGACGTCGATAGACGACCTGTGCGGCCCCGGAAAGGCACGGCCGCTGGCGCAGGCCCGCCAGATCGCGATGTATCTGTGCCGCGAGCTCACCGACCTGTCGCTGCCGAAGATCGGGCAGACCTTCGGTCGCGACCACACCACAGTCATGTACGCGGACAAGAAGATTCGCAAGGAGATGACCGAGCGTCGCAAGGTCTACGACCAGGTGCAGGAGCTCACCGCGCGTATCAAGCAGCGGTCCAAGCGCTGATTCCTCGAGCCTCGAGTTTCCATCCACAGGGAGCGTCCACAGGGCGCTCCCTGTCCCGTATCTCGAGAAATTTCCGGTCCCCACACCTGTGGACAAGGGTGTGCAGAACGTGGGATCTTTGTGGACGAACGGTGGACAAAGAATGAACAGTCTCGAGGAATCCACATTCATCCTCGAGAACTCCTCGAGTTCATCCTCGAGTTCGACGCCCTCGAGAACGTCGCCCCACCAGCCTAGACGGTCGTTCGTCCACAGATTCCACAGGCCCTATTACTACTTCTGTGAGTTCTCTTCAGAAATCTTCTTTCAAAACAGGTGTGTGGAGAGCGTCGGTCCACAGGCCCTCGAGTGAGGCTCACGCCTCGAGCCTCCCGGCTTTCCAAGCAGCGAGGGAAGGCATAGCGTGGACCCGCATCCCCCGGCTCCGCTCTCATCGGTGTCGGGGTTCTGTGACAGACTTCGTAGACTTGTCGAGACCACGATCGAAGGGATCCACCGGGCGATGGAGCTGGGAAGTATGAAGTTTCGTGTGCCTCGCGAGGACTTCGCTGATTCCGTTGCATGGGTTGCCCGAAGCCTTCCGTCGCGACCCCCCGTTCCCGTCCTGGGCGGTGTCCTGCTCGGAGCGGACGAACGCGGGCTGACGGTCTCGGGCTTCGATTACGAGGTATCCGCGCAGGTCCACGTCTCGGCCGAGGTCATCACCCCCGGTCAGGTGCTGGTGTCCGGCAAGCTGCTCGCCGACATCACCCGCGCGTTGCCCCACAAGCCTGTGGATGTCGTGCTCGACGGCACCCGTGTGCTCATCACGTGCGGTAGCGCCAAGTTCTCGCTCCCCACCATGCCTGTGGAGGACTACCCGCAGCTGCCCGCGCTCCCGCAGCAGACCGGTGCACTCTCCGGCGATCTGTTCGCCGAGGCCATCAGCCAGGTCGCCGTCGCCGCCGGCAAGGACGACACGCTTCCCATGCTCACGGGCATCCGAGTCGAGATCGAGGGCACCGACATGGTGCTCGCTGCCACCGACCGTTTCCGTCTCGCAGTGCGCAAGCTCGAGTGGATGCCCACCGCGGAGTCCACCAGCTCGGCCGTGCTCGTGCCCGCAAAGACCCTCTCCGAGGCCGCGAAAACTGTTGGCGGGTCGTCCAACTCCCCGGTCCAGCTCGCGCTCGGCAGCGGGTCGTCGGTGGGCGCCGAGGGCCTGCTCGGCATCGTCGCCGAAGGTCGCCGCACCACCACGCGCCTGCTCGACGCCGAATTCCCCAAGTTCCGCCAGTTGCTCCCCAACGAGCACACCGCGATGGCGACCGTCGAGATCGCACCGTTGGTGGACGCGATCAAGCGTGTCGCGCTGGTCGCCGAGCGCGGTGCGCAGGTCCGACTCGAGTTCACCGAGGGCAGCGTGATGCTGTCCGCCGGTGGCGACGACGCCGGCCGCGCCGAGGAATCGCATCCCGCGGAGTTCTTCGGTGAGCCGCTGATCATCGCGTTCAACCCCGGCTACCTGCTCGACGGTCTGACGTCGCTGCACACCGACAAGGTCTCGTTCGGGTTCACCACTTCGAGTCGTCCGGCCGTGCTGCGGCCGGCGCTCGACGAGGAGCCCGTGCCGGATTCCTCGGGTACGTTCGCCGCTCCGGACAGCGATTACACCTATCTTCTGATGCCGGTGCGCCTGCCGGGCTGACCGGCCCCGAGACTGGACCCCCGTGTACGTTCGCACCTTCTCGCTGCGCGACTTCCGTTCGTGGAGAACGGTTTCCGTCGACCTCACTCCGGGGGCGACGGTCTTCGTCGGGCGCAACGGACACGGGAAGACCAATCTGCTCGAGGCCCTCGGATATCTGTCGACGCTGTCGTCGCACCGGGTGTCCTCCGACGGCCCGCTGCTGCGGGCCGGCACGTCGCGGGCGTTCGCCGGGGCGCTGGTCGTCAACAACGGTCGTGAGCTCGGTATCGACATCGAGATCAACGAGGGCAAGCAGAACCGGGCGCGGATCAATCAGTCGCCCGCCCGGCGTCCTCGAGAGATCCTCGGCATCCTCCGCACGGTGCTCTTCGCCCCGGAGGATCTGTCGCTCGTGCGCGGCGACCCGGGCGATCGCCGGCGGTTCCTCGACGAACTGCTCAGCACGCGTTTCCCGCGGATGAGCGGGGTTCGGGCCGACTACGACAAGGTGCTGCGCCAGCGATCCGCCCTGCTCAAGACCGCGGGGGGAGCACTGCGGCGAGGGAGTCGCTCGAGCGACGGGGCGGGCGCTCTGGCGACCCTCGACGTGTGGGACGGTCATCTCGCGGCCCACGGAGCCGAGCTGCTCGCCGCGCGCATCGCGTTGCTGCACGAACTGGCCCCGCACGTGTCCGAGGCGTACCGCTCGATCGCACCCGAGTCGCGTCCGGCGAGCCTGCGTTATCGCAGCAGCCTGGCCGACGCGCTGCCGCCGGAGTTCTCCGACCCGGCCCGCACGCCCGCGCCCGACGACCGGGAGTTTCTCGAGACCGTCTTCCTCCACCGCCTCGCGGAGGTGCGGTCGAAGGAGATCGAACGCGGCGTCTGCCTCGTCGGACCCCACCGCGACGATCTCGACCTGACGCTCGGTGCCGAACCCGCGAAAGGCTATGCGAGCCACGGCGAATCGTGGTCGTTCGCGCTCGCACTGCGGCTCGGGGCATTCGCCCTGCTCCGCACCGACGGCACCGATCCCGTGCTCATGCTCGACGACGTCTTCGCCGAACTCGACCGACGGCGCCGCTCCGCCCTCGCCGAGGTCGCCGCGACGGCCGAACAGGTGCTGATCACGGCGGCCGTGCCGGAGGACGTGCCGGCCGAACTGAACGGCGCCCGATACCCCGTGCATGCCGAGGACACCGAAGAAGGTCGTATCTCTGTGCTGGGATCGGTGCAACGGGAGACGGACCCGCTCACCGGGGAGGTCGGATGAACGACGAACAAGCAGGTCCCGAACGCGGTGCCGGGCCGGAGCCGAAGGGCATCGATCTGGCCCGCCGCGCGCTCGAGGAGGCTCGAGCTGCCGCCAAGGCGAGCGGTAAGGCCGTCGGCCAGGGACGCGCGTCGCGCGGGCCGCTGCGCCCGAAACGCCGACGTCGTGGCTGGTCGGGGCCAGGGCCGGACGACCGCGATCCCCAGACCCTCGGTTCGCTCGCGCAGTCGCTGTCCAAACAGCGGGGCTGGTCGGCGCACGTGTCCGAGGGCACCGTCATGGGAAGCTGGGCGCGGGTCGTCGGCGACGACATCGCGAGCCATGCCCAGCCGACCACACTGCGCGACGGGATCCTGCACGTCTCGGCCGAGTCGACCGCCTGGGCGACCCAGCTGCGGATGATGCAATCGCAGATTCTCGCCAAGATCGCCGCGGCCGTGGGGCACGGGGTGGTCAAGGAACTGCGGATCACCGGCCCGGCGGCTCCGAGCTGGCGGAAAGGCGAACGCCACATCCGCGGCCGCGGACCGCGCGACACCTACGGGTGATCCCGGGCTCGCTCCCGGCCCGTACGAGGGGCGAAAATCGGAGCGCGTAGGAAATCACGTTGTCCGGGTCGCGAAGAGGCCGCTACGGGGACGTCAGCGGTACGGAACGCCCGCTTTCGTGTCCGCCCCGGCGCAAGGCTCACGGGCACGTAGGATGGACAGGAATGCGTCGCGCGCGTGCGCGGGGCCGATCGGAGAAGGAGAGCTACCCACCCGTGGCTGCCCAGAAGTCGAACAACAACAAGAGTGAGTACGGTGCGTCGTCCATCACCGTCCTCGAGGGTCTCGAGGCGGTGCGCAAGCGCCCCGGTATGTACATCGGTTCCACCGGAGAGCGTGGCCTGCACCACCTGATCTGGGAGGTCGTCGACAACTCCGTCGACGAGGCCATGGCCGGTTACGCGTCGAAGGTGGAGGTCACCCTCCTCGCCGACGGCGGTGTCCAGGTCGTCGACGACGGTCGCGGTATCCCCGTCGGTATGCACGCCTCCGGTGTGCCCACCGTCGAGGTCGTCCTCACCCAGCTCCACGCGGGTGGCAAGTTCGACTCCGATGCCTACGCCGTCTCCGGCGGTCTGCACGGTGTCGGTATCTCCGTGGTGAACGCCCTGTCCACAACCCTCGAGGTCGAGATCGACAACGACGGCTACCACTGGGAGCAGACGTACACCGCCTCGAAGCCGGGCGAGCTCGTCCGCGGTGAGGCCACCAAGCAGACCGGTACCACCGTCCGCTTCTGGCCGGACCCGGAGATCTTCGAGACCACGACGTTCAACTTCGAGACCGTCGCGCGTCGCCTGCAGGAGATGGCGTTCCTCAACAAGGGACTGACCATCACTCTCACCGACGAGCGGGTCGCTCCCGAAGAGGTCACCGACGAGGACGTCCCGGAGACCGCCGAGGCGCCGAAGACCGCCGAGGACCAGGCCGTCGAGGCAACCGAGTCCGAGGTGCACAAGCTCAAGGTCCGCACCTACCACTACCCGGGTGGTCTCGAGGACTACGTGCGCCACATCAACCGCACGAAGTCGCCGATCCACAACTCCGTCGTCGGGTTCACCGCCAAGGGCACCGGCCACGAACTCGAGGTCGCGATGCAGTGGAACTCGGGTTACTCCGAGTCCGTCCACACCTTCGCCAACACCATCAACACCCACGAGGGCGGTACGCACGAGGAAGGCTTCCGTGCGGCGCTGACCACGGTCGTCAACCGCTACGCGAAGGACAAGAAACTCCTCAAGGACAAGGACCCGAACCTCACGGGTGACGACATCCGTGAGGGTCTCGCGGCGATCATCTCCGTCAAGGTCGCTGAGCCGCAGTTCGAGGGCCAGACGAAGACCAAGCTCGGCAACACCGAGGTGAAGTCCTTCGTGCAGAAGGCGTGCAACGAGCACATCTCGCACTGGTTCGAGGCCAACCCGGCCGACGCGAAGACGATCGTCACCAAGGCCGTGTCGTCGGCGCACGCGCGTGTCGCCGCTCGTAAGGCGCGCGAGCTCGTCCGCCGCAAGAGCGCGACCGACATCGGTGGTCTGCCCGGCAAGCTCGCCGACTGCCGGTCGAAGGACCCGAGCAAGTGTGAGATCTACATCGTGGAGGGCGACTCCGCGGGTGGCTCCGCCAAGTCGGGTCGCGACTCGATGTACCAGGCGATCCTTCCGCTGCGCGGCAAGATCATCAACGTCGAGAAGGCCCGGATCGACAAGGTCCTCAAGAACGCCGAGGTCCAGTCGATCATCACGGCGTTCGGTACCGGCATCCACGAGGAATTCGACATCTCGAAGCTGCGGTACCACAAGATCGTCCTGATGGCCGACGCCGACGTCGACGGTCAGCACATCGCGACGCTGCTGCTCACGCTGCTCTTCCGCTTCATGCGGCCGCTGGTCGAGGAAGGCCACGTCTTCCTGGCGCAGCCGCCGCTGTACAAGCTCAAGTGGCAGCGCAGCGAGCCGGAGTTCGCGTACTCCGACCGCGAGCGCGACGCCCTGCTCGAGGCGGGTCTGAAGGCCGGCAAGAGGATCAACAAGGACGACGGCATCCAGCGCTACAAGGGCCTCGGTGAAATGAACGCCAAAGAGCTGTGGGAGACCACCATGGATCCGAGCGTCCGCGTCCTGCGTCAGGTGACCCTTGACGACGCCGCTGCCGCCGACGAGCTGTTCAGCGTTCTGATGGGTGAGGACGTCGCGGCACGACGGAGCTTCATCACCCGTAACGCGAAGGATGTCCGCTTCCTCGACGTCTGATCACGGCCGGCAGCGCCAGAGAACTGCATGCGAATCCCCGCTGTGTCGTACATCACGGCGGGGATTCGCATGTCGTGCGCCCGGAAGTGGGCAGGGCCGTTAGCCTTCTTCGTTACTCGTGAGTACACTTCTATCGGCCATCTGTACGTGTGGCTGCCGACGAGGGGGCTGGGGCAGCGCGTGGTACGGGAAGAACTCACTCTTCCGTATCCGCTGTATGTCCCGATATGGTGCCCTCACCCGAAACGTCTCGTTCGACTGCACTCGATCGAAAACGCGCTCAACGGAGTGCAGTGCCGACTGGTGTTCGTCGCCCGGCGCGGACGGGGTGGAAGGAGAGCTGTGATCCATGAGTGACAAGTCGCCGCCCCAGCAGCGGTGGTGGAACATCGAGGGGTGGGGTCTTCGCAGGAAGGTCACCGCCGTTCTCGCTGTCCCCGTGACTGTGGCAATGGTCCTCGGTGGTCTTCGGGTCGAGAACGAGCTCAGCAACGCCGTCCACTTCTCGTCCGCAGCCGATCAGGTCGCAGCCGTGCCGGACATCGTGGATTTCTCGACGGCGTTCGCCACCGCCACCGCGGATGCCGCGGTCGGAACGGCGACCCCCGAGGAAATGGCGGCTCTCGGTGACGCTTTCGGCACGATCGCCGCGATCACAGAGAACCCCGAGCTCGATCCCGCCGTGACCGCCGACCTCAGCCGCACCGCCGCCACGGCCCAGTCGCTCTACACGAAGATTCAGGCGGGTCCGGTGCCGATCGAGGAGATCGGTGCCGTCACCAACGAGGTGCGCGACAGCCTCAACCGTGTCGTCGAGGCCATCCTCGGCGAGGTCGACGATCGCGAGATCATCGGCTACGGCGACCAGCTGATCAACGCGTGGTACTCGCAGCGCTACCTCTTCGGTCAGGTTCTCGGTCTGCTCCAGCTGGTCGACGACCCGACCCAGCCGGGCACCGCGCTGGTGTCCGCCTCCGGCGCCGAGCTCGCGATGCTCGACCTGCTCGCCCGCTCCTACCTGATGGCCGATCAGCAGATCGCCGAACTGCGGGCCGGCGTCCAGGAACGTGCCGACATGGTCGACGCGGCCGGTTCCGGTCCGCTCCCGGTCCTCGACATCCGCGCGTCGCTGCTCGACAGTGTCGACATCTACGGCACCATCATCGACGAAGCGTCGTCGCAGGTCAGCACCACGATTCAGGACCGCGCCGCGGAAACCCGCTCGGCCGCTCTCCGCGACACCGCGATCGTGCTCGCAGCCCTGCTCGCAGCCCTCGTGCTCGCATTGCTCGTGTCCCGCTCACTGGTCGGCCCGATCCGCCGCCTGCGTTACGGCACGCTGAAGGTCGCGCGGCAGGAGCTGCCCGAGGCCATCGACCGCATCAAGGTCGGCGACAACATCGAGGATATCGAGTTCACCCGAGTCCCGGTGCACACCACCGAGGAGATCGGTCAGCTCGCCCGCGCCGTCGACGACATGCACGGGCAGGCACTGCGTCTCGCCGGCGAGCAGGCACACCTCCGCCTGCAGATCAGCGACATGTTCGAGACACTCGCACGTCGCTCCAAGTCGCTCGTCGAGCAGCAGCTCGGCCTCATCGAACGACTCGAGTACGAGGAGAAGGATCCGGCCCGACTCGAGAGCCTGTTCCGCCTCGACCACCTCGCCGCGCGTATGCGCCGGAACGGCGACAACCTGCTGATTCTCTCCGGTACCCGCACGCGCCGCGGTCACTCCGCGCCCGTGCAGCTCGGCGACATCCTGCGCGCCGCGATGTCGGAGGTCGAAGACTACCAGCGCGTGCAGATCGGTTCGACTCCCGACGGTGCCCTCAGCGGCGCGGTCGCGACCGACATCGTGCATCTGCTCGCCGAGCTGGTCGACAACTCGCTGCGCGCGTCGCCGCCCGACAGCAACGTCACCTTCAGCTTCGCGCGAGCCGTCGACGGTGGCCTGCTCGTCGAGATCGCCGACCGCGGTATCGGTATCCCGGCCGACGAACTCGAGTCCATCAACCAGCGTCTCGCCAAGGGCGGCGAGGTCGGTCCCGACACCGCACGCCACATGGGTCTGTTCGTGGTCTCGCGACTGGCCGAGCGGCACGGTCTCACCGTGCGCCTGCGCCCGACCTTCGACACCGCGCGCAACCCGGGTATCACCGCGAGCGTCCACATCCCGGACGTCCTGCTGGTCTCCCCGTTGGCGTTGTCGCACACCGGTCCCCAGCCGCGCATCGAGATCGAAGCGGAGGAGTACTCGGCACCGCAGGCGCTCTCGGCGCCCGTCGCCCCGCAGGGTCTGCCCGCGGCCGACGACCGGCACGAGTACGCGTCCTCGCAGTCGCTCGACTCCGCCGACGATGTCCGTGCGGACGAGTCCGACGATGCCTACGACAACGGCTACGCGAACAACGGTTACGCCGCCGATGTCGACGAGAGCACTTCCGCCGCATGGGATGCGGAGCCGTCCTACGACGACGAGCGACGCGACGAGCCGCAGCGCGACAATCAGGCACCGCCGGCATCCCGCGAGTTCGGCCCGTCGGGTCTTCCGCAGCGTCGCCCGGGTGGAACTCCGGGTCTGCCCACGCGTCAGCCGGGCGAGACGCCTGGTCTCCCGACTCCACCCCGGTCGCCGCAGCCGCGCCGGATCGAGCCGGACGCCGCAGCAGCCTTCGCGTCGTCGCTGCCTCCGCGCGGTCCTCGTCGCGGGCCGGACGAGACCAACGGTCACCCGCTCGACGGCCGCAACGGCGACGGCCGCAACGGTGCCGGGCCACGACCCGACGCCGATCGGTCTCGCCGGGAAGGGCTTTCGGGTCTTCCGCAGCGTCGTCCCGGTGCCACACCGGGCCTGTCGCCAACGGACTCCCAGCAGTCGCAGTCGCAGTCCTTGCCGGTCCGTGAGCCCCAGCAGGGTTCGGCGCATCGTGCACCCGCCCCGCAGCAGCGACCCGCGTCCCCCGGTCTTCCGCAGCGTCGGCCGGGCGCGACTCCCGGCCTGCCGGGACGGGCTTCCGGATCGTCCCCGTCCGTTCCGCAGAATCGGCCGCAGCAACAGCCGTCGGCGGGACCGCTCGCAGGTGGCGACGCCGCGGGTCGCTCGGACACACCGAATCGTCCCGACCTGCCCCAGCGCGCCCCCGCGCCGGACGCACAGCGCGCCCCCGAGCAGGATGCGGACCGTCGGCAGCAGGAACCCTCGACGGGTTTCCCGCAGCGTCGTCCGGGAAGCACGCCCGGTCTGCCGCGTCGTCAGCCGGGCAGCACGCCGGGGCTTCCGCAGCAACCCGCTGCGTCGACCAACGCTTCCGAACCCGATTCGGCCGCAGCGGTCTCCGGCCCGAGCATCGCCGACGGTGGCTCCGTCTCGCCGCACAGCGACGCGCAGCAGGCGGCCCGCCATCGCTACCGGACCAACTCGGCGAAGACCGCATCGTTCTTCCAGCCGCGGTCCGACCTCGCGTCGGCCCGTCCGCAGCCGGCGAACACCCCGATCTTCACCACGATGATGTCGGACTGGCTCGTCGACCCGACGAGCCTTCCGGAGGACCGCAGGAAGCGGGAGTGGCACTCCGCGGCGGACGCGGGTTGGGAAGCCGCACAGCGTGCTACCGAGTCCCCCGTGGAGGAGCACACCACCGCGGGTCTTCCGCGGCGCGCTCCCGGCGAGCGTCTGGTGCCGGGTGCTGTTCGGGCACCGGCAACGGGTGAGCTGCCGAGGACCATTCGACGTCGAGACCCGGAAGCCATCCGGGCCAACTTGAGCCGCCATCAGCAGGGTGTCCGCAACGGACGCGCCTCGGCGAATTCCAGCAATCGCGAGAACGACGAACAGGGAGTTCGATGAATATTGATCATGGATCCGACGCAGCTCGTCCATTGGACTGGTTGGTTTCCAACTTCGCGCGCGAAGTCCCGGGTGTCTCGCATGCCGTGCTCGTGTCCGCCGACGGTCTGCTCATGGCCGCCAGCGCCCACCTCCCGGTGGATCGTGCCGAGCAGCTCGCTGCGGTGACCTCGGGCCTGGCCAGCCTGTCCAACGGTGTGTCGCAGCTGTTCGACGGTGGGGGTGTGCTGCAGTCCGTCGTGGAGATGCAGCACGGCTACTTGCTGCTGATGAGCGTCGGCGACGGCTCGCACCTGGCGGCTCTGACCGCCTCCGAGTGCGACATCGGACAGGTCGGTTACGAGATGGCGCTCTTGGTCGATCGAGTGGGTGCTTCGGTCGAAGCCACCCCGCGGGTCGGTCTAGGGTCCTGACGTCGAGGTGGCCATGGAATCGCGGAAGCCGGAGTCCGTGCCGGATCAGCCCAGTCTGGTCCGGCCCTACTCCCTGACTTCGGGACGTACGAGTCCTGCGGTCGAACTGGCGTTGGAGGCGCTCATCCAGGCCATTCCGGGAACCGACGATCGGTCCCGGGATCTGGACAACATCAATGCCACGATCCTGGAGCTGTGCAAGGAATCACCCTCCGTCGCGGAGATCGCCGCGCGCGTGGGGGTGCCGATCGGCGTGGCACGCGTGCTCGTCGCCGATCTCGTCGAAGCCGGACACGTACAGATCCTGGCCACGCTGAAAGACGATTCGAGCGACGCGGAGCGTCGTGAGCTGATTGAAAGGGTCCTCAGTGGACTTCGCGAACTCTAACGCCACGAAGCGCGTGACCTCGACCAAGATCGTGATCGCCGGAGGCTTCGGCGTCGGTAAGACGACTCTGGTCGGGACGGTGTCGGAAATCGTGCCGCTTCGTACCGAGGCGCTCGTGACGAACGCCAGCGACGGCGTCGACAACCTCTCTGCGACACCGCAGAAGGCGACCACCACGGTCGCCATGGACTTCGGTCGTATCAGTCTGGCCGACGACCTCGTCCTCTACCTGTTCGGCACGCCCGGACAGCACCGCTTCTGGTTCATGTGGGACGACCTGATCCGCGGCGCCATCGGGGCGATTGTGCTGATCGATACGCGTCGCCTGGATGAGAGCTTCGCCGCCGTCGACTTCTTCGAGGCGCGCAATCTCCCGTTCATCGTCGCCATCAACGAATTCGACGATGCTCCCCGGTACCCGCTCGAGGACATCCGTCAGGCGATGGCGATCTCGGCGGATGTGCCGATCGTGTCGATCGATGCGCGAGCACGTGAGTCGGCGAAGCAGGCCCTGGTCACCGTCACCGAATACGCTCTGCGGAAGCTGCACCAGCCGGTGACCCAGTAATGGGGGAGGGCCTCGAACTCTTCACGATGGGCTCGTGGGTCACGGTCCTTGCCTATCTGACCTCGGCGATCGGGGTGTTCATCGGGGTCACCGGTGCTCGACGGGTCCGTACCACCTCCAGCGACCGATTGCGTTCGTACTGGATGATTCTCGCTGCCCTGGTGAGCGGTGGCGTCGGTGTCTGGCTCGCTATGTTCCTTCCGATGGCGGGCTTCAACGTCGAGGACAGTGTGGTGCGGTTCGACACCGTCACCATCGTGTTCTCGATGCTCGTCGCGCTGGTGTCGGTGTACGTGGCGCTGCTCGTCGCGATCCCGGACAACGCTCCCGCCACCCTCGCCCGGACGGTCACGGGTGCTCTCGTGCTGGGCGCCGGCCTTGCGGGCGCGCCGTTCTCGGTCCTCGCAGCGGTGCGGATCCAGGGATCGCTGACCTTCGATCCGCTCTGGGTCGCCGCAGCGGTGGGGCTGGCGATCGCGACGGCCGTGGGCTTCCTGGCCCAGGTGAAGACGGCGGACACGTGGCCCAAGCGCCTGCTGAGCAGCGCGTTGGCCGGCGTCGCCGTGATCGCGGTGCACTTCCTCGCCGCCGCGTCGGTCCGTGTGGAGATCGACCCCGCCGTGGTGGTTTCCGGTGGGATCGAGGTCTTCTCCATTCTCTTCCCGCTCTTCGTCGTAGGCCTGTTGCTGCTGGCCGTTCCGATCGTCCTGGTGCTCCAGGCCCCGGATCGTCTTGCGGCGGAACTGGAAGAGGAATCCGAGCGGTGGGCGGCCGACGGCCCGGTAGATCCCGTCGACGGTCGGACCTTCTGAATATCGTCCGAACATGTTGTAAGTCAACATATCTGGTTGAAATCCCGGAAATGGAGTAGTCTTCTGTGCAGCGTCGGGGGTCGCTGTCGGTCTACTCGGCACGACACGGATCGATGTGCCGTGCGTGCCGCTTCCTGGGGGGCAACATGTCGCACGAGGTTCACCATTTTTCCATGGGCGGTTGGCTTTTCGCACTCGCCTACATCACGTCCGCAGTGGGGTGCTATGCCGGTCTGTCCTGCGCGCGCAAGGCTGCGAACGCATGGACGTCGGTCGCCCGGACCCGATGGACACTCATGGCAGCCCTGTCCATCGGGGGCGTCGGAATCTGGTTGATGCACTTCATCGGGATGATGGGCTTCGACGTACCCGGTTCCGCGATCCGTTACGACCTCGGACTGACGCTGCTGTCGGTCGCGCTCGCCGTGACGGCCACGCTGGTCGGATTGCGGATCCTCGACACCGACGTGCAGTGGATCCGTGGGTTGCCGTCGGATGTCCGGCTTCTCGTCGGCGGCGTGATCATGGGCTTCGCGGTCGCCGGCATGCACTACAGCGGCATGGCCGCGGTGCGGATCCAGGGCGAACTCGAGCAGGGACGGTCGTACGTCGCGGCGTCCGTCGCGATCGGTGTCGTCGCGTCGATCGTCGCGTTGTGGCTGTCGCGGGTCGCGGAACGGCCGGCTGTGCGGATCCCGGCCGCCGCCGTCATGGGATGCGCCGTGGTGGCACTGCACTACACGGGCATGGCCGGGATCGCGGTGACCGTCGATCCGTCCGCTCCGAATCCGGAGGGGATGACCATCATGACCCTGCTGTTCCCTGGCTTCATCATCGGTGTCGCGCTGCTCGCGGTGCCGGTCGTAGCTCTGATGGCATCGGCGAGCACACAGGACCTCGAGCAGGAGCGGGAGATGGCGATCTGGCTCGGTGGGGACGGCCCCGAGACGGTCTCCCGTCCTTACGGACGACATGTGAAACGGTGATGTGATGTGAACACCCACAGCGCGATAAGCTCGCTTACGCTGCTGGAAAGTCGGGGTGCAGCCCGCATCGGGTAGGTCGTGGCGCGTGCCCTCCGAGCGCGGTGGTGACAGCGCGCCGCTGTGAAGACCTCACGTGTCGCACGACGTACACCACTTCTCCATGGGGATGTGGGTTTTCCTCCTCTCCTACGCCACCGCTGTGATGGGTTCCTTCGTCGGATTGTCCTGTGTCCGGCGGTCGCTCGAAGAGCCGCGGCGCAGCGGTAACTGGTGGCTCCTCATGGCGTCGTTGTCCATCGGCGGCGTGGGCATCTGGCTCATGCACTTCATCGGCATGATGGGCTTCTCCGTGCCGGGTACGACCATCCGATACGAACTGGCACCGACGGTCTTCTCTGTCGTGCTCGCCGTCGTCGCGACCCTCGTGGGTCTGCGGATCGCCGACGTGCACGACGTCAGCAAGCACCGCATTCCCGAATCGCCTCGGTGATCATCGGTGTCGTCGCCTCCACGGCCGCGCTCGCACTGGCCCGCCGCACGCGTCGTCTCGAGATCCGCGTCGTCGCGGCCTTCGTCATGGGATGCGCGGTCGTGGCGCTGCACTACACCGGCATGGCCGGCGTGCGGGTCACCCTCGATCCGAGCCTGCCCGCGCCCGAAGGCATGACCGTGATGTCGCTGCTGTTCCCTGCGTTCGTCCTCGGCATCATCGTCCTGGCCGTGCCGATCACCGCGCTGCTGCTCGCCTCCGACCCGGAGGACGCCGTGCGCGACGCCCGGCTCGGGCAGTGGGCGTCGGAGGCGGAACGGCAGGTGGACCGCGACCCGGTCACCGGATCCCACATGTGAGAACTCGGTTCCGGACAGATCTCGGGCTGTGAAGTGCCTGTCCTTCTCGGCATCGGCTGACCTGCACCTATAGACTCGTGTGGTTGCGAGACGTCCGTCGGGCCGAAGGCCGGAGCCGGGCGTGCGAGCCGAGTAGAAGAAGGAGCTCATGACCGACACCACGTTGCCTCCGGAGGGGCCGGGGCACGACCGCATCGAGCCCGTCGACATCCAGCAGGAGATGCAGAGCAGTTACATCGATTATGCGATGAGCGTGATCGTGGGCCGTGCTCTGCCCGACGTGCGTGACGGTCTCAAACCGGTGCACCGTCGCGTGCTCTATGCGATGTTCGACAACGGCTTCCGCCCCGACCGCGGGTACGTGAAGTCGGCGCGCGCGGTCGCCGAGACCATGGGCAACTACCACCCGCACGGCGACGCGTCGATCTACGACACGCTCGTGCGTCTGGCGCAGCCGTGGTCGATGCGCTATCCGCTCGTCGACGGCCAGGGCAACTTCGGTTCCCGCGGCAACGACGGCGCCGCCGCCATGCGGTACACCGAGTGCCGGCTCACGCCGCTCGCGATGGAGATGCTGCGGGAGATCGACCACGAGACGGTCGATTTCCAGCCGAACTACGACGGCCGCACGCAGGAACCGACGGTTCTCCCCAGCCGTATCCCCAACCTGTTGATCAACGGTTCGGGCGGTATCGCGGTCGGTATGGCCACCAACATCCCGCCGCACAATCTCGGGGAGGTTGCGGAGGCCATCTACTGGGCGCTCGACAACTTCGAGGCCGACGAGGAGACCACCCTCGCCGCGGTCATGGAGCGGATCAAGGGACCGGACTTCCCGACCGCCGGCCTGATCACGGGCACGCAGGGCATCCACGATGCCTACACGACCGGTCGCGGATCGGTGAAGATGCGCGGCGTCGTGGAGATCGAAGAGGACTCCAAGGGCCGCACCAGCATCGTCATCACCGAGCTGCCGTACATGGTCAACCCGGACAACCTCATCACGTCGATCGCCGAACAGGTCCGCGACGGCAAGATCGCGGGCATCTCCGACATCCACGACGAGTCGTCCGACCGCGTGGGCATGCGCATCGTCGTCACTGTCCGCCGCGACGCGGTGGCCAAGGTGGTTCTCAACAACCTCTACAAGCACACGCAGCTGCAGACGAGTTTCGGCTGCAACATGCTGTCGATCGTCGACGGGGTGCCGCGCACGCTGCGCCTCGACCAGATGATCCGGTTGTACGTCAACCACCAGATCGAGGTCATCGTCCGGCGTACGCGGTACCTGCTGCGCAAGGCCGAGGAACGCGCCCACATTTTGCGCGGCCTGGTCAAGGCCCTCGACGCGCTCGACGAGGTCATCGCGCTCATCCGCGCGTCGCAGACCGTCGACATCGCGCGCGCCGGCCTGATCGATCTGCTCACGGTCGACGAGATCCAGGCCGACGCCATCCTGGCGATGCAGCTGCGTCGCCTGGCTGCTCTCGAGCGTCAGAAGATCGTCGACGACCTCGCCGAGATCGAGCGCGAGATCGAGGACTACAAGGACATCCTGGCCCGTCCGGAGCGGCAGCGCGCCATCGTCCGCGACGAGCTGAAGGAGATCGTCGACAAGTACGGCGACGAGCGCCGCACGCGGCTTGTCGCGGCCGACGGCGATGTCAACGACGAGGACCTCATCGCACGTGAGGACGTCGTCGTCACCATCACCGAGACCGGTTACGCCAAGCGCACGCGCACCGACCTGTACCGCTCGCAGAAGCGCGGCGGCAAGGGCGTCAAGGGTGCCGAGCTCAAGCAGGACGACATCGTCAAGCACTTCTTCGTGACGTCCACGCACGACTGGCTGCTGTTCTTCACGACGAAGGGCCGCGTCTACCGCGCGAAGGCGTACGAGCTGCCCGAGGCGAATCGCACGGCGCGTGGTCAGCACGTCGCGAACCTCCTGGCCTTCCAGCCCGACGAGCGCATCCAGGGCGTCATCCGCCTCAAAACCTACGAGGATGCGCCGTACCTGGTGCTCGCGACCCGCAACGGCCTGGTCAAGAAGTCGCGCCTGTCGGACTTCGACTCCAACCGTTCGGGCGGCATCGTCGCGATCAACCTGCGCGGCGACGACGAGCTCGTCGGCGCGGTGTTGTGCTCCGCCGAGGACGATCTGCTGCTCGTCTCGCAGCAGGGCCAGTCGATCCGTTTCTCGGCCACCGACGAGGCGTTGCGTCCGATGGGCCGCGCGACCTCCGGTGTGCAGGGCATGCGGTTCAACGGCGAGGACAAGCTGCTCTCGCTCAACGTCGTCAAGGAGGGCACGTACCTGCTGGTCGCGACCTCGGGTGGTTACGCCAAGCGCACCCCGATGGAGGACTACCCGGTCCAAGGTCGCGGCGGTAAGGGTGTTCTGACCATCCAGTACGACCGCAAGCGTGGCAACCTGGTCGGGGCGCGCATCGTCGAGGACGACGACGAGTTGTACGCCATCACCTCGAGCGGCGGTGTCATCCGCACTGCGGCGAAGCAGGTGCGCAAGGCAGGCCGTCAGACCAAGGGCGTGCGGCTCATGAACCTGGCCGAGGGCGATACATTGCTCGCGATCGCGCGCAACGCCGACGAGCCGGACGAAGCCGACGCAGCCGGAGCTAAGGAGTCGTAAGTGAGCACTCCCCAGGGACCGAACGGGGCCGATCGCGGGCAAACCGGTCGGAAGCCGGAGGACCGTACAGAGAACGAGGTGAAGCCCGAGAACAAGGGCACGCAGCAGGGCCCGGCCTCGGAGCAGAAACCGGCGCCGGAGAACCGGCCGTCGCAGTCGTCACCGGCCCAGCCTTCGCAGGCTCCTGGGGCACCGGCGGAGGGTTCGTCCGCTCCCGCAGCGGGAGCAGCGGACCCGGCACCCGTGCAGGGTCCGGCCGACCAGCAGCCGGCAGCAGGCAGGAAGGCCGCCGAGCCGACGGCGAAGGCGGCGCAGGACACGCCTGCTCAGGGCGGCTCCCAGAAGTCCGGTGGTGCCTCAGCGGACGGTAAGAACGGATCGGCTGCGGCCGATCAGCCGGCCACAGGTCAGCAACGCACCGCCCAGATGCCCCGCTCCGGCGGCCCGACCCCGCCCTGGCAGCGGGGAGCGGCGTCGGCGCAGTCGGGCTCCCCGCAGAACGCTCCGCAGACGAACGTTCCGGGTGTGGGTCAGGGTCTGTCCAAGCAGGGTGGAGCGCCTCAACGCCCCGCTGGGGCCTCGGCCAAGGGCTCTGCGGCCGGAGGCCCGGAGCCGTCGACGCGTCCCGTCGTGACCGGCACAGCGGCTCCCAATGCCGCCGGAGGAGCTGGCCCGGCCGGGGGCGGAGACGCCGCGCGCGGGACGCGCGACCGGGCTGCTGCAGCGAAGGCGAAGTCCGCGGTAATCGACGGCCCGACACGGCACATCGAACGCAAGGATCTCGCCAAGGACCTGCCGGATCTGTCCGCAGTGAAGCATCCGTCGACCGGTTCGCCGAGCACGGGGGAGACCCCGCAGGTGAGCGCCCCCGCCACCACCGCGGTGCCCACGGCGATCCCCGCCGCCGGACCGCTGCGGGCCACCGTGCAGATCCGCCGTATCGACCCCTGGTCGATGCTGAAGATCTCGTCGGTGATCTCGGTGTCGTTGTTCTTCGTGTGGATGATCGCGGTCGGCCTACTCTACGGCGTGCTGGCCGGCATGGGGGTATGGGAACGCCTCAACAGTGCGTTCACCGACATCGTCTCCGACGCCGGTAGCGGTGCGCTCGTCTCGGCCGGCCAGGTGTTCGGCTACGCGACGATCATCGGCATCGCCAACACCGTGTTGCTGACGGCTCTCGCGACCCTCGGTGCGTTCATCTACAACCTCTGCACCGATCTCGTAGGCGGCGTTCAGGCCACCCTCGCCGACCCGGATTGACCTGCCGGAACGCTGCCCCGCCGAGGCGATTTGTTTCCGGCGACCCCGGTGGGGTAGTGTTCCATCTCGGTTCGAGGGCCTATAGCTCAGGCGGTTAGAGCGCTTCGCTGATAACGAAGAGGTCGGAGGTTCAAGTCCTCCTAGGCCCACTCCCGTGCCGAAAGGGTGATCGGAATGAGGGTTCTCGCACTCGTGGGAACCGGGATTCTGATCGTTCTCGGAATCGCTCGCATGCTTCGGAGCGAAGACGAATGGCACGCGGTTCCCAGTTGCTGACGCGGCGGACGGGGCCTTAGCTCAGTTGGTAGAGCGCTGCCTTTGCAAGGCAGATGTCAGGAGTTCGAATCTCCTAGGCTCCACAAGAAAATATTCAGGTAGAGGGCGTTTCCGGGATTCCGGAAGCGCCCTTTCTCTGTTGCTGCCCCCGATGGTGCGCCTACATCCCACACTCGAAGGATGACGCCTCGCCTCTCTCCGCGACTCGCCGAGATCGTCGCGGCCCTGCCTCTGGAGCCGCACCTGAGGGTGCTGGAGATCGGCTGTGGGCCCGGGGCCGCAGCGCGTGCGGTCGCCGAACGGTTGACCACCGGACACATTCTCGCTCTCGACCGGTCCCCGGTGGCGATCGACCGGCTGACGTCGTCGTCTGGAGATCTGATCGCTGCGGGCCGGTTGAGGGCGCGCTGTGTCGCCGTCGAGGACTTCGTCCCGGGCGTGGACGAGGAGCCGTTCGACCTAGTCTTCGCAATCAGGGTCGGCGCCCTCGACGGACGGCACCCCGAAGCCGGTAGGGCAGCTCTGGCACGCATCGCGGCGGCGACGCGCCCGGATGCGCGACTGTTCATCGACGGTGGTGAGCCGTTGAGGGAACTTCCGATCCCGAGAGGATCGTGAAGAGTCCCTAATCGGTGCACCGTTTCACGTGAAACATCAGGAGAGCGCGGTGGTGAGGACTCTTCGGATCGAGGAGCGCACCTCGTCGAGCTTGCGGCCGGATTCGATCAATTCCGTTCCCTTGTGCACGAGCGCGGTGACGAGCTCGGCATCGAGTTCGGGATCCGCGACTCCGAGGGCCCGCAGCGACTCGACGAGGGGGAGGACGAGGTCCTGATGCATGGCGTGCATGCTCTCGTCACTGAACGCCTGAGGGGTGAAAGCGGCGAGAGCACCGACGATCGCGTGCTCTCCCTCGGCGACCAGCTGCAGATTGACGTCGATGTACGTCAGCACCCGCTCCGTCGGATCGGACACCTTCTCCATCGCCTCGATCACGCGCGTGTTCCAGCGCGGGAACATGTCGACGACGACCGCGTGCAGCAGGTCGTCGCGCGAATCGAAGTAGTTGTAGACGCTCGACCGGGCCAGACCCGCACGACGCGCCACGTCGCCGAGTGAGGGTGCCTGTTCCGGTTTCTCGGCGAGGAGTTCGAGCGCTGCGTCGAGGAGGGCACGGCGCTGCGCTGCGCGGTGCTCCGCGACCGTCGCTGCGGAAATTTTCGGCACCGCCGGCCCTCCTCGTTCGGCTGTCGACCGTTCAGTCGTGTGGTCGAAGTCTTCCGTCGACCATCTCGAGCACGCGGTCGCAGTGCCGCAGGATTTCGTGGTCGTGGGTGACCATGATCGTAGCCACTCCACTGGTGTGGGTTTCCCGTGCCAGCAGTTCGACGACCTCGTGGCTGCGTTTTCGATCGAGGGCGGCGGTGGGTTCGTCGACGAGCAACAACGACGGTTCGGCCATCAGGGCCCGCGCGATGCCGACACGTTGACGCTCACCGCCCGAGAGCTGCCCGGGTCGCCGATGGGCGCGGTGCCCCATACCTACCGAGGCGAGCAGCTCGTCAGGGTTCCGTCCGGGGCGTCCGGCGATCTTCTCGACGAGGAGCAGTTGATCGCGCGCGGTCAGGGCGGGGAGGAGATTGCCGGACTGGAATACGAAGCCGACCCGCTCTCGGCGCAGCTTCGCGGTCGCCCGCGGGTCGAGTGCGGTCACCTCGATACCGTCGACACTCACGGTGCCGGAAGTGGGTCGGCTGAGGCCACCGGCGACCGCCAGCAGACTCGATTTGCCGGCACCGGACGGCCCGACGACGGCGACCAGCTCACCCGGCTCGACGCCGAGGTCGACGTGATCGAGGGCGTGGACCGTGCTGTCGCCGTCGCCGAAGGACAGGCAGACGTCGGACAGTGCGAGGCCGGTGGAGGTGGTGACGGTCATCTGTTCTCTCCCAGGGCAGCGAGCGGATCGACACGGACGATGCGGACCACGGCGAGGGCGGCGCCGAGCAGGCCGAGGACGACGAGCAGAACGGCACCTCGAGCGACGGGGCCGGATTCGAGGACGAACGGCATGCCGCTGCCCTCGAGGCCCGACCCGAGTCCGAGACTGACGAGCACGCCGACGGCCACGGAGCCGACGAGCACGATCACGGCCTGCAGGAGGGCGTCGCGCAGGAGGAATCCGGTGGAGGCGCCCATCGCGCGGAGGACGGCGATCTCACGGCTGCGCTGCACGGTCCAGATCGTGAAGAACGCTCCTACGACGAGGGCTGAGATCGCGTAGAGGAAGGCGGTGATCATCGACATCGTCATCATCTCGGCGCTGTAGCCGGGGGAGGAATCGAACGATTCCTCCAGGGTCTTCGCTGTCGTACCGGCTGCTGCGTCACCCGCGGTGAGATCGGGCAGTGCTCCGTCCACACCCTCGATCGCGACCACACTGGCTTCGGTGTACGCGCTCGGAGGGACCTGCTCACCGAGCCGGACACCGGCGTGGATCTCCTGCCAGGTGCTCAGGGGAAGGTAGGCGACGTCGACGTGACCGAAGGTGCGCTTGTCGGAGGTGAACCCGACGACGTCCAACCGGGTACCGAGACGATCGACGACGATCGTGTCGCCGAGTTCGACGCCGGTGGCGCGGGCGCTGTCGCTGAGGACGACATCGGTGTCACCACCGAGCGGCGCCCCCTCGGAGACCGAGGGTTCGAGGAACGAGCCCGGCCGGATGCCGAAGAGTGTGAGGTCCACGGGGACCCCGCTCTCGGTTTTCGCGTTGACGATGGTGTTGCCGAACAGTTCGGCGCGAGCGACGTCCGGGCGGGCACGCCAGGTGTCGGCCTGGTCTTCCGTGACCACGGATCGGGAGAATGCGGAGTCGGCCTTGGTTCCTTCGGCGAAGGCGAATGCCTGCACCGGTGTGCGCTGCAGTGCGGAGACGCCGTCGACGACGAGACCGGACGACAGACCGGACAGGATCACCATGAGGATCGAGATGAGCGCGACGACGGCGCCCATCAACAGGAAGCGGGTGCGCGCGAACCATAGTTCGCGCATGGCAAGAAACATGTGGAGTCCTTCGTGGGCTGGACCGGGTATGTGCCCAATCTTCTCGACGGCACGTCGATATCTTACCGACGCTCTGTCGTTATATTCGGTGATAGTTACTACATGGGGTAGTAATCGCAGGTGAGGGAAGTATTCTGACTTCATGGCCGAGGTGAACACCGTGATGCGCATGCGCGCGGTCTTCGTGAGCGGAATCTCGGCCGCACTGAGCATCGCCGCGCACGCCTTCGCCGGCGGAGCGATTCCCCACCAGGACGCCCTGGTATTCCTCCTCGGGCTTGCCTTCGCTGTCGGAGTCCTCACCGGCAAAACCAGGCTTCCGGTGCCGCTCGTCCTCGTCCTCGGGCAGGTCGCCGGCCACCTCGTGCTGGGACTCCACGACGGTCACCTGCACACACCGGGATCCGGAATGATGTCCGCCCACGCGGTTGCAGTCCTCCTCGCCGCAGTATTGGTACGGGGTGCCGAGAAGGGCTGCGAAGCAGCACTCGCAGCGCTGCGCCGGATCGTTCCCGAGACGTACCGCACGCTGCCCGTGGCCGTCGCCGAACCTGTCCCGACGATCCACCGCCCCGATATCGGTCCCGGCGTACTACTCGTCGGCGGAACCGGCAGCCGCGCACCTCCCGTTGTTCTCCGTTAGGTCAACCTTCTCGGTCGCCGCCGCCGGCGACCGCTCGTTCCGTGTGCCCGCAGAGGCACCGACACTTACGGAGAATCATGAAGAAGACCATGTTCGGCACTGCGATCGCCGCAACGGCCCTGCTCGCCGCCGCCTGCGGTTCCGACACCGGCACCACCGACTCGGCCGAGGCCGTCGTCGTGTCCGAAGCCTGGGTCAAGGCATCCGACACCGGGATGACCGGTGCCTTCGCCGAGATCGAGAACACCGGCAGCAGTGACGTGCACATCGTCGGCGCGTCCAGTCCTGCATCCGCCACCACGGAACTGCACGAGATGGTGTCGTCCGGCGGCGCCTCGATGGTGATGCAGGAGATGGGGGACGGGCTCGTCATCCCCGCGGACACCGTGCACAGCCTCGCGCCCGGCGGCGACCACCTCATGCTCATGGACCTCGTGGAGCCTCTGCGACCCGGGAGCACGGTGACCTTCACACTCGAGTTCGCGGACGGATCGACCGAGGAGTTCACGGCCCAGGTCCGCGACTTCGCCGGGGCACAGGAGGAGTACGTGCCGTCCCACGACGGGGCAGCCCACGATGGCTAGGTTCACTCGACGCACCCTGCTCGGGGGCGGTGTCGCCGCGCTGGGTGCAGCAGGACTCGGCGCGGTCGGAGGTGGGACGGCGGTCGCGTCCCGCATCTCCGAACCGATCGGCGCGCGGACCGTGGAGATCCACGGCACCCATCAGGCCGGTATCGACACCCCCGCGCAGTCCTTCGCGTCGTTCGTGGCACTGGACCTCGCCGAGGGTGTCGATCGTGACGGGCTCGTCGGGATCATGCGGGTGTGGGCCGAGGATTCGCGGCGACTCACCACCGGGACGCCGGCGCTGGGCGACACCGAACCCGAACTCGCCGTCGACCCGGCCCGGCTGACGGTCACGGTCGGCTACGGTCCCGCGGTCTTCGACGCCGCGGGCCTGACCGACCGACGACCCGCGTGGCTGAAGCCGCTGCCGGCCTTTCCGATCGACCGGCTCGAGGAACGATGGTCCGGCGGCGACCTGCTGTTGCAGGTCTGCGCCGACGACCCGGTGACCGTCTCGCACGCGGTCCGCACACTCACCAGGAGTGTGCGATCGGTGGCGACGGTCCGCTGGATCCAGCGAGGGTTCCGGCGTGCGGCCGGCACGCGACCCGACGGGACGACCATGCGCAACCTCATGGGGCAGGTAGACGGCACCGTCAATCCCGCGCCGCACAGCCCGGACTTCGACCGGCAGGTGTGGAATCCGGGTGACCCGCCGTGGATGGCCGGTGGCACCTCGCTCGTGTTACGCCGGATCCGCATGGAACTCGACACCTGGGACGAGCTGGACCGTCCCGCTCGGGAACTCGCCGTCGGCCGGCGACTGTCGAACGGTGCTCCGCTGACGGGTTCGGAGGAACACGACGACGCCGACTTCGAGGCCACCGACCGGTTCGGTATCCCGGTGATCCCGCCGGAATCGCACGTCGCGCGGGCACGTCCCCGCACCGGCGACGAGCAGTTCCTGCGACGGGGTTACAACTACGACGACCAGGACGGCGCCGGATTGCTGTTCGCCACCTATCAGGTGGACGTGGACCGTCAGTTCGTCCCGGTGCAGCAGCGCCTCGCCGAGCACGACGCGCTGAATCCGTGGATCACGCCGATCGGGTCGGCGGTCTTTCTCGTCCCTCCGGGATTCGGTCCGAAGGGGTATCCCGGCGACACCTTGCTGGGTGACTGAGACAAGACCGCGACGTATGTGAAATCGAGGTCTAGCCTCGATGGTGTGACCGAGATTACACAGATACGTCAGGGTTTCGCGTCGCTGCGGGAAGGCGGCCTGAACTGGGACGCCTTCCCGCTCCGGCTCTTCGCGAAGGGCAACGCAGCGCACTGGGATCCGATGGACATCGACTTCTCCCACGACGCCGAGGACTGGGCGTCGCTCAACTCGGAACAACGCCGCAGTTCGACCTATCTGGTCGCGTTGTTCGTCGCCGGCGAGGAGGCCGTCACGCAGGACATCCTTCCGTTCCTCCGCGCCATGGAAGCGGAGGGCCGGTTGGGTGACGAGATGTACCTGACCCAGTTCTGCTACGAGGAGGCCAAGCACGTGCAGGTGTTCCGTCGCTGGATGGACACCGTGGGACTGACATCCGACCTGCACCCGTTCGTTGCCGAGAATCCCTACTACCGGCGGCTGTTCTACGAGGAACTGCCGCACAGCCTGCGCGTGCTCGATCGAGATCCGTCCCCGGCCAATCAGGTCCGCGCGAGTGTCACCTACAACCACGTCATCGAGGGCAGTCTCGCGCTGACGGGCTACTACGCGTGGCAGAAGGTGTGCACCAAGTACGGGATCCTGCCGGGCATGCAGGAGATCATCCGGCGGATCGGCTCCGACGAGCGCCGGCACATGGCCTGGGGCACGTTCACCTGCCGACGGCATGTGGCAGCGGACGACTCGAACTGGAACGTCGTGTTGCAGCGGATGGAGGAGTTGCTTCCCCTCGCGACCGGAATGATCCAGTGGCAGAACGAGCAGTTCGACGAACAGCCCTACGGTCTCGACAACGACGAGTTCATCTCCTATGCGGCCGACCGGGCACAGAGACGGCTCGGCGCAATAGAATCCGCGCGCGGACGCCCGCTGGAGGAGATCGATCTCGATTTCGCTCCCGCCGTGCTCGAGGACCGTTTCGGGGACGAGGACGCCGCCGCGCTCGCTGCCGTTCCGGCCCCCGACCGCACCCCGGCGGACTGAGCAGGGTCGATCGGAGGCAGGAGATCGATCAGAGCAGCATGCCGGCGAGGATCGCGATCAGCACGAGAACGGCGACCACCCCGATGGCGACCGTTCTCGTGTTGCCGGTGTTCTCGTCTGCGGTGCCCGTGGTGAGCACCGGAACGGGTGCGGCCTCTTTCCTCGCGGCTCCGCGGTTCTCGGCGGTGCTCTCGGCCCCGAGACGTCTCTCCTCGAGTTCGCGCAGCCGAGCGAAACCGCCGGTGAGCACGTCGGTTTCGTCGTAGGAAGGTGGAAGTCCGATCCGGGTCTTGTTGGTCTCGCGTGCCGGCGTGAATCCGGCCGCGAGGATCGCGGCGCCGAGCGCCGCCGTCTGTTCCGGGCCCGGCCCGACGAGGCTGCGCACCGTGAGCTTCGTGGCGAGGCTGTTCGCGATCTCCTGGATGTGGGTGCGATCTCGTGCGACGAGACCGTCGCCCATGACGACGACGGCCTCGAGATTGTCCGGTATCCAGCCGAACGATCCGAGGGCCGTGGCGAGTTGGGCCGCCGGGGACGGAGCGCCCTGAGCGGGGGTGCGGTAGGCCTTGCCGGCGGGCACGCCCGAGCGTACGAGGGTGACGGTCGAGCCGCCGTCGTCGAGATGGAAGACCCCCACGAGTTGGCCAGGGGTCTCGGAGATCTCGGAGGCGTACCAGGCGGCGGCCGCCTGCGCATCGGACACGAGATCCACGTGCCGCAGATTCGCGTAGTCCAGGGCGGCACGCAAGGTCGCGATGGTGTCCGGATCCCAGTGCGACGGGTAGGTGGCGGCGTAGCCGGGATCGCTGTCCCTGTCCATGCCACCAAAGGTCGGCAACGGGTGGCACTCCCGCAACAGGCAGTGGATGGCGGTGGCCATCGCGTCCTCGGCGCGGTACATGCGACCGTCGCTCGCGGTGATGCCCGAGGCGTCGCCGACCCGCGTGAGGAAGCCCGCGATCGTGCGTGCTTCGTCCCCGTGCGCCACGCTGCCGAGCGACGTGTTGCCGTCGTGGTCGACGTGCAGGACGGAGTCGCGGGCGAGGACGACAGGGTCGGGAGTGCCGGGTTCGTTGGATGCGATGACCGCCGTGGACACGACTCGCCCGATCCGGAGGCCGACACCGATTGCCATGTCTTCCCTTCCTCGAGAGGCTGCTCGTCCGTCGTGCTGCCGAGGACCCGACTCGCTCCGGGTGCGCCGGACAAATGCACCGCTTCGGGCGCGAAGAACGATTGTGGCAGACAGGGAGGGAAGTGCCGACCTTACTTTCCGGTAAGTACGTGTTACAGTCCGTACCGCCGTGACGAGGGACACACGGTTCCGGTGGATCCAGGTGGAGGAACAACATGGTGGGGCGTGCTCGGAAGTGGATGGCCGCGGCGGTGACGACGACCGTTCTTGCCGGCGGAATTCTCGGAACCGCGGCGACAGCGGGAGCCGAGACGGACTTCTATCTCCCGCCCGACCCGCTGCCGACGGGTGCTCCCGGCGACGTCCTGCGCACGGCACCGTCCGATCTGGCATTGCGCGCACCGGTCGCCGACGGCATCTTCCCGGGTCAGGGCACCAAGCTGCTGTACCGCAGCAACGACGCCAAGGGCGCACCCGACGCGGTGAGCGGCACCTACATCGAGCCGTCGACGCCGTGGAACGGTCCCGGCGACCGGCCGCTCGTCGCGCTGGCCGTCGGTACCCACGGTCAAGGTGATCAGTGCGCGCCGTCCCGCAATCTCGGCGCGCTCGTCAACTATAATCCGCCCCTCGACTTCTTCACCGAGTACGAGGTGCTGTCGATCAACGCGCTGCTGCTGCGCGGCATCGCCGTGGTCGTCACGGACTACGACGGTCTCGGTACGCCGGGGCACCACACCTACGTGAACCGCGCCGCCGAAGCCCACGCGGTGCTCGACTCGGTGCGCGCGGCGCTGAAGCTCGAGAACGCGTCGGTGACCGAGAACAGCCCGGTCGGCCTCTTCGGTTACTCGCAGGGCGGCGGCGCGTCGGGCGCTGCGGCCGAGCTCGCTCCCGAGTACGCCCCCGAACTGAACCTCGTCGGCGCCTACGTGGGTGCTCCGCCCGCCGACCTCGTGGCCACGTTGAAGCAGATCGACGGCACGCTGCTCACCGGTGCCATCGGGTACACGATCAACGGCCTGGCCGACGCCTACCCGGAGATCCGCGACGAGATCGACGCCGAGATCAGTGATCGTGGCCGCGAGATGCTCGCGGCCGTGGCGAACCAGTGCGTCCCGGAGACGGTCGCGAATTTCGCATTCCAGCGCACCGGCGACTACACCCGCACGGGTGAGCCCCTCGATGTCGTGCTCGACCGCCTGCCCCAGGTCCAGAAGATCCTCGCGGAGCAGCGCATCGGCAACCGCACGCCTGCCGTGCCCGTCCTCCTCCAGCACGGCACGCAGGACGACACGGTCCCCTACGGTCAGGGCCGTCAGCTGGCGCTGGACTGGTGCGATCAGGGCGCGACGGTGCAGTTCCTGCCCAACACGACGCCGCCGATCCTGCCCGGCTTCATCATCAACCATGCGGTGCCCATGATCGGCGGACTGCCCGACTCCGTCGCGTACATCGAAGCGCGACTGCGCGGTGAGCCCGCACCGTCGAACTGTGGAGCCTTCTGACGATCCTTCGAATCCGCAATCGATCCGGCCCGCACTCCCTTCCGGGGGTGCGGGCCGGATCCTTGTGCAGGGTCTACACCGAGTGACGGGTGTCGATGATCCGGCGTGCGACGTTCGTCTCGGTCGACGGGCCCGGTTCCCAGCGGGAGATCCACGGACCGGTGCCCTCGCTCGGATCGAGCACACCGCGCTCGAGCCACTCGTATCTGCCCTCGAGAACGCCGGCCGCGGTGCGCCGGTCCTCGGCGTCGGTGTTCGTCCACAGCGCGTCGAACAACTTCTCCACGCGCAGTCGCGACTGCTTGCAGAAGGCGTCGGCCAGTTCGAAGGCAGAGTCGGCTCCCGGATGCCCGTCCACGCGTTGCCGTTCGGCGCGCACGCACACGGCGGTCGCGGCGAACAGTTCGCCTCCGATGTCGACGATCCGGCCGAGGAAGTTCTCCCGCTTCTCGAGTCCGGCCTGCCAGCGGGCCATCCCGTAGAAGGTCGAGCGGGCGAGCTTGCGCGAACTGCGTTCGATGTACCTCAGATGCGGCGCCAGGAAACCGAATTCGTTGTAGGTTCGCGGTAGTTGCCCCTTGCCGGCGACGAGCTTCGGGAGCCACCGGGCGTAGAACCCGCTCGCCCGTACCGCGGCCTGCGCCTTCTCCTTGCCCGTCGAATCGGGGTCGGCGAGTTCGCCGGCTGCGCGCAGGTGGGCGTCGACCGCCTCGCGGGCGACGAGGAGACGCATGATCTCGCTCGACCCCTCGAAGATGCGGTTGATCCGCAGGTCGCGGACGAGTTGCTCTGCGGGAACGGCCCGTTCGCCGCGCGCCGCCAGCGACTCGGCGGTCTCGTAGCCGCGTCCGCCGCGGATCTGCACGAGTTCGTCGGCGATGAGGCATCCCATCTCGCTCGCCCACAACTTCGCCAGTGCCGCCTCGATGCGGATGTCGTTGCGCTGTTCGTCGTTCATCTGGCCCGACAGTTCGACGACGGACTCGAGTGCGTAGGTGGTCGCGGCGATGAACGAGATTTTCGCGGCGACGGCCTCGTGCTCACCGACCGGCTTGCCCCACTGCACCCGCTCCGACGACCATTCGCGGGCGATCTTCAGCGCCCACTTGCCGGCACCCGAGCACATCGCGGGGATGGCGAGGCGACCGGCGTTGAGCGTCGTCAACGCGATCTTCAGCCCGTCGCCCTCACGTCCGATGAGGTTCTCCTTCGGAACCCGCACCTTGTGCAGCCGGGTCACGCCGTTCTCGATGCCGCGCAGGCCCATGAAGGAGTTGCGGCGTTCGACGGTGATGCCGGGTGAATCCGCTTCCACGACGAAGGCGGAGATCCCGCCGCGATGGCCCTCGCTCTTCGGTACGCGGGCCATGACGACGAGCAGTTCGGCGACCACCCCGTTGGTCGTCCACAGCTTGACGCCCTCGAGTTCGTAGGCGCTGCCGTCCTCGACCGGGATGGCGGTGGACGCG
The DNA here is from genome assembly GCF_001886355.1 of Rhodococcus sp. 2G. Lineage (NCBI taxonomy): Bacteria > Bacillati > Actinomycetota > Actinomycetes > Mycobacteriales > Nocardiaceae > Rhodococcus > Rhodococcus sp. 2G. The sequence continues at coordinate 4,334,433 of NZ_CP018063.1, forward strand.
AGTCGGGCGGGGTCGGACCCGACGTCGGGTTCGGTGAGCAGGAAAGCCGAGATGGCGCCGCGCGCGCATCGCGGCAGGAAGCGCTGCTTCTGCTCAGGGGTGCCGGCGAGCTTCAGCGGTTCCGGCACACCGATCGACTGATGGGCCGACAGCAGCGCGCCGATGCTGGGATGCACGCAGGCGACGACCGTCAGGGCCCGGTTGTAGGCGACCTGCGACAGCCCGAGGCCGCCGTACTCCTGCGGGATCTTCATGCCGAAGCAGCCGAGTTCGGCCAGCTCGCGGACGTATTCGTCGGGTATCCGCGCGTCGCGTTCGATGCGGCCGCCGTCCATCGAACTGCACGCGGCGCGCAGGCGTGCGAGGAACTCCTCGGTACGGGAGTCCTCGTCGGGTGTCGGTCGCGGGAAGGGGTGGACGAGGTCGAGGGTGAGCCGTCCGAGGAACAGTTCCTTCGCGAAGGACGGCTTGTTCCACTCGGATTCGCGCGCCTGCTCCGCTACTTCACGAGCCTGCCGCTCGGTGACCTGTGGGGTTCGGACATCGGCGCTCTCTGCCATGACTGCCTCCGGGTCGCGTGCCTACTGGTGAGTATGCACCCGGATGTGTCTCTTATCACAGGTTCGGGCGAGTCGATCATGAAGCAGTCGGGGTATGAACTAGATCACTACCGCGGAGGTCGTCGGGGACGTGCGGGTACTCCCGGACGCGCCTACGCTCGAATCGTCACCGACGACGTGCCCCGCCCGTCACTCGCCGATCCCCATCGCGGATCGGAACGGAGGTGGCCATGGAATTCCTGGCCTTCGTCCCCGTCCTGCTCACTTTCCTCGGCGCGCTCTACTTCGCGGCGTGCCTCATCGTCGACCGCGAGATCCGATCGGCGGAACGAGAATTCGGCACCGCGGACGGCGATCAGGCCTCCGAGGTGTCGGTGGACTCGGGGGAGACCGGCGTCGAGGCGGCCTCGTCGGTCGTCGTCGCCGCGGACTCCGCGGGCCGCACGCGCGGCGGTTCCGGAGCGATCGGAGGGTGATCCGGCCGTCGTCGCCGGTAGAACACGACCCCGCCTGCGGCCACGACGGCAACCGCGCCGGCGACGACGAGACCGAACCGCCTGCCCGTGCGCTCCGGACGAGAGGACGACTTCGCGGCACACCGCTCGGCCGCGGCCCGCCGGGCCACCGAGAGCAGTTCGCCCGCGACGTCCAGACCCTTGCGTGCTGCGAACAGTCCGGCCGCACTCGAGCCCTGCGCGAGAGCTACCGCGCCCTCGCCGGCCACGCGGAGAGCACCCGCGAGATTGCCGGATTCGTCGTGGCGTCGCACGAATGCCGGAAGCCACTCGTCGTCGGTCTCGGCATGAATCAGCTTGCTCATGCGTCCACTCTTCCATACCGCCCGGACCTGTGGTCGTGACCGGAGAGCGTGTCCCGCGCCGCCTGTCCTGCCCGGGAAGCGGGCAATGGCACCATGGTGGGGTGACTTCACCGCATCAGACAGCAACGGCCACGCTCCACACGAACCGCGGCGACATCGCGATTGCGCTTTTCGGCAACCACGCGCCGAAGACCGTCGAGAACTTCGTCGGCCTGGCTCAGGGCACCAAGGAGTACAAGACCCAGAACGCCAAGGGCGAGACCAGCGGTCCGTTCTACGACGGCGCGGTCTTCCACCGCGTCATCGACGGCTTCATGATCCAGGGTGGCGACCCCACCGGCACCGGCCGCGGCGGCCCGGGCTACCAGTTCGCCGACGAGTTCCACCCCGAGCTGCAGTTCGACCGCGGCTACCTGCTCGCGATGGCGAACGCCGGCCCGGGCACCAACGGCTCGCAGTTCTTCATCACCGTCGGCCCGACCCCGCACCTCAACCGTCGCCACACCATCTTCGGTGAGGTCGTCGACGCCGAGTCGAAGAAGGTCGTCGACGCGATCGCGACCACCGCCACCGACCGCGCCGATCGCCCGGTCGACGACGTCGTGATCAACAGCATCACCATCTCCTGAGAGAGTTCCCATGACGAACCCCGGCTGGGGCTCCGCGGCCGAGGGTGGTGGCCCGCAACCCCAGCCGCGGTGCGTTCGCCATCCCGACCGCCCGACCCTTCTCGCCTGCTCCCGATGCGGCCGGCCCGCGTGCCCCGAGTGCCTGCGTCCCGCCTCGGTCGGTCAGCACTGCGTCGACTGCGTCGCCGCGGCCGAACGGTCGACACCGCAGGCCCGAACCATCGCCGGCGCACCCGTCCGTTCCGATCGGCCCTCGCCGATCATGACGTACGTGCTCATCGCGCTGAATGTGCTCGTCTTCGGCATCACCGCCGCGCAGTCGGGCAGCGTGATGACCAACGAGCAGGACTCGGCGCTGTTCCTCGACTGGGCGTTGTGGCCGCCCATCATCGCCGCGCACGGCGAGTACATCCGGATCCTCGGCAGCGGATTCCTGCACTTCGGCCTGCTCCATCTGGCCGTCAACATGTTCGCCCTGTGGGTGATCGGACGCGACACCGAACTCGTGCTCGGACGCGCCCGGTACCTCTCGGTCTACCTCGTGTCGATCCTCGGCGGGTCCGCCGCAGTGATGTTCATGGAGACCGGAGCGGTCACCGCCGGAGCGTCGGGAGCGGTCTTCGGTCTGCTCGGCGCGCAGGCCGTCATCCTGCTGCGCCTGCGTCGCAGCCCGGCACCCGTGCTGACCATCGTCGGCCTCAACGTGATCATCAGCATCACCGTCCCGGGCATCTCCCTGTGGGGTCACCTGGGCGGTCTCGTCGCCGGTGCCGCCGCGACAGCGGCCCTGCTCTACGCCCCGCAGTATCTCGGTGCCGGCACCGACCGGGACCGCATCGTGCGCACCGGATGGATCGCGCTGGTCGCGGTCGTCGCGGTGACGCTGGTCGCGATCGTGCTCGCCGTCGTGCGGCTACGCGATCAACTGGGTGTCTGATCGGGCGCGAGATCGCGCATCGCCAGCGCGGCGTGCACGTTCCGCGGGTCGGTGCCCAGATCCCACCGGCCGAAGATCATCAGGTTCTCCGTGCCGGTCGCGGGGTCGATCGTGTCGATCTCGAGCATCGGCACGCGCCGCCCGAAGCGCGGGTACTCGACGATACGCACGCGGTGCAGGGCCGCGCGCGGGAACTCGCGACGACCCGTCAACCGCATCGTCGCGATCCCCGTTCCTCCGGGGAGCACTTCGAGACGCGGACGCTGCCGCAGCGCGAGCGCGACCATCACGAGGACGAGCACCGCCGCGAAACCCACCAGTACGCGACCGGCCGCGTCGGGAACCGCAACCGCGGCGGTCACGGCCAAGGCGATACCGGCGGCCGACAACGCCGCTATCGCGGCGGGCGGCGTCGCCCACCGCAGCGGTGTCTCGTCGGGCATCTGCGTCCTCTTCCGATCCGTTCCCCGGGGACCTCTCACCGGGTTGTGCACAGTGTTATCCCCAGGTGGGGATGAATAACATCGGTGTAACCCGAGCGGGGTGGAGGTCAGCGCCAGTTCATCGTCATGATCAGACCGACCACCATGAACCCGAAACCGATCAGGAAGTTCCAGGCACCGAGATCGTTCATCCACGTGATCTGCTCGGCCGCGAGGTAGTAGACGATCAGCCACAGCAACCCGATGACCATCAGGGCGAGCATCACCGTCACGTACAACGTGCTCGACGGCGTGCCCTTGACCTTCACCGGTGTGCGGCTCACCGTCCGGGTCGCGGAGACGTCCTTCTTGCGAACCTTCGACTTGGGCATGGTGTCCTCGTTCTCACGTCTCCACCCGTCGTACACGGATGGAGTGGTCGGTCAACTACCTGTTGAGATCACGCTAACGTAAGGCCAGGATCGGAGGTACGACGTGTCGGAACGACGACTGCGCGCGCCCGTGTGGGGTGTCGCGACCCTCGTCGTCTGCCTCGTGGCCGGTCTGCTCGTGGGTACCACCCGCGGAGTGTCCGAAGGCGACGAACTGCGCGCCGGCGACTCCCCGCGACTGTCCGATCTGGTCCGGGCCGCGCAGGAGAAGGCCGACGAACTGGCCGCCACCCGAGACGATCTCACTACCCGCATCGACGAACTCCAGGACCGTGCCGCGGTGAACGACGAGGACGTCGCCGCGGTGCTCGACGACCTGTCCGCGATCGAGGACCCGGCCGGACTCGTGGCCCGCCGCGGTCCGGGCGTGACCGTCACTCTCACCGACGCACCCCGCGACGCCAACGGACGCTATCCGTCCGGTGCCTCACCCGACGATCTCGTCGTGCACCAGCAGGACGTGCAGAGCGTGCTCAACGCGATGTGGGCCGGCGGTGCCGAGGCCGTGGCCATGCAGGATCAGCGGATCGTCGCGACGTCGGCGCCACGCTGCATCGGCAACACGCTGCTGCTGCACGGACGCACCTACTCACCGCCCTATGTCGTCACCGCGCTCGGCGACCCGGCACGGCTGCAGGCCGCGCTCGACGCCGAGCCCGGTATCCGCATCTACAAGCAGTACGCGGCCCGCTATCAACTCGGCTACACGCAGCAGGCGTCGGAGGAACTGTCGGTACCCGCCTACACCGGTAGTTCGTCCGCGCGCTGAGCGGTGCCCGGGAGCACTGTCCGAATCGGGCCACCGGGCGGGTCGCCCTCTGCCGGCCACCGGGCGGGTCGCCCTCTGCCGGCCACCGGGCGGGTCGCCCTCTACCGGCCACCGGGCGGGTCGCCCTCTACCGGCCACTGAGTACCCTCGTCTCATGCGCATTCTCGTCGTCGACAACTACGACAGCTTCGTCTTCAACCTGGTCCAGTATCTGGGGCAGCTCGGAACGACGGCCGACGTGTGGCGCAACGATGACGAGCGGCTCACCGCACCGGGTGCTCTCGCGCGGGTCGCGAAGGAGTACGACGGCATCCTCCTCAGCCCAGGGCCGGGCACACCCGAACGCGCCGGGGCGAGCATCGATCTGGTCAAGGCATGTGCCGACAGCAGCACTCCGCTGCTCGGTGTGTGCCTCGGCCACCAGTCCATCGGTGTCGCGTTCGGCGCGACCGTCGATCGCGCCCCCGAGCTGCTGCACGGCAAGACCAGCCTGGTTCGTCACAACGGTGCCGGTGTGCTCGCGGGCCTGCCCGATCCGTTCACCGCGACCCGCTACCACTCGCTGACCGTGCTGCCCGAGACGATGCCCGCCGAACTCGAGCCCACCGGCCACACGGAGACCGGCATCGTCATGGCCCTGCGTCACGCCGAGCTGCCGATCCACGGTGTGCAGTTCCACCCCGAATCGGTGCTCACCCAGGGTGGTCACCGCATGCTCGCGAACTGGCTCGCGGCCTGCGGCGAGGCACCGGACGAGACGCTCGTCGCGCGCCTCGAGGCGCAGATGGCACGCGCGCTCGACGGCGGAGCCGCCTGACGCACCCCATTTCCGACGAGAAAGGCGCCGGTCCTTCGAGGATCGGCGCCTTTCGTCGAAAGCTCGTTCAGCGGATGCCGAGCACACCGACGCCCACGGTGAGGGGCTGGTTTTTCGAGATCTCCGAACCCGGCGGCTGGGCCTGCGTGATCACGGTGCCGACGAGATCGACATCGAGTGTCGCCTCACGCGTCTGCTGGAGCTGAGAGGCGTTGCCCGTCCAGCCGGCGCCGCGCAGAGCGGCGAGTGCATCCGACACCGACCGGTTGGTGACGACGGGCATCTCGATGCGGTCGCCGTTGGACACCCGCACCGTCACCGTCGACCCCTGTTCGGTGGAGGCGCCACCGGCCGGACTCGTCGACACGACGGTGCCCTCGGTCTCGCTGGAGTCGATGTTCTCGACGACGACCTCGAAACCGGCACCCTCGATGTTGTCGCTCGCCACCTCGACGGTCTGGCCCACGACGTTGGGGACGCGCACCAGTTCGGGGCCGGATCCCAAAGTGATGGTGATGGGGCTGTCGCGGTCGACGCTGGCTCCCGCACCGGGGCTCTGGTCGACGACGAGGTCCTCGTCGTCGGCATTCGACGGAGCACGTCCGACGTTCGGGTCGAGCCGGAGACCAGCGGCGGACAGCTCCTGGGCTGCGCGTTCCTGCGTCATTCCTTCGAGCCGCGGGATCTGCACCTGTTCCGGTCCTGTCGAGACCTCGAGGGTGACGGTCGAACCCTCCTCGGCCTGGCTCCCGGGCACGGGACGGGTGTTGATGACGTTGCCGTTCGCGACGACCGGATCGCTCTTCTGCTGGATCGAGACCCGGAAGCCGGCGTTCTGCAGCTGGCTCTCGGCGAGCTCGGCGGAGACGTTGCGGACGTCGGGCACCGTGACCTGGGCGGCCGTCGAACCGGGTCCGAGCGACCACAGGAAGACGCCGACGATACCGACCACGGCGAGCGCGGCGATGCCGAGCAGCACCTTTTTGAGAACTGAGCCGCCGCCGGAATCCTCGGCGGGTGCCCCGGCGGCACCGGCGGCCGCGACGCGGCCGTGCCGCCCCGTGTTGTTGTCGACGGAGTCGATCAGCGTCGTGCGGTCCTCGTCGGTCATCACCATCGGCGCACTCGGACGCTGCCCGCTCAGCACGCGGATCAGGTCGCTGCGCATCTCCGCAGCCGACTGGTAGCGGTTCGCGGGGTTCTTCGCCATCGCCTTGAGGATCACCGAGTCGAGCTCGGGCGGCACCGACGAATTCACCGATGACGGCAGCGGCGGATCCTCCCGCACGTGCTGGTAGGCCACCGCGACGGGCGAGTCGCCTTTGAAGGGGGGCTCGCCGGTGAGGATCTCGAACAGGACGCAGCCCACCGAGTACACGTCGGACCGGGCGTCGACCTGTTCACCGCGCGCCTGCTCCGGGGAGAGGTACTGCGCGGTGCCGATCACCGCGGCGGTCTGCGTCATCGGGCTCGCGGCGTCGGAGATGGCCCGGGCGATGCCGAAGTCCATGACCTTCACCGCGCCGGCCTTGTTGATCATGACGTTGGCCGGCTTCACGTCGCGGTGCACGATCATGTTGCGGTGGCTGAAGTCCAGGGCCGCGCACACGTCGGCGATGATCTCCATCGCCCGCTTGGGGGTCATCGGCCCGTCGGCGCGCACGATGTCGCGCAGCGTGTCGCCCTCGACGTACTCCATGACGATGTACGGGAGCGGCCCGGCCTCGGTCTCGGCCTCACCGGTGTCGTAGACGGCGACGATCGCCGGATGGTTCAGCGCAGCGGCATTCTGCGCTTCGCGCCGAAAGCGCAGGTAGAACGTGGGGTCGCGTGCGAGGTCGGCGCGCAACACCTTGATGGCCACATCCCGGCCGAGCCGCAGATCCCGCGCGAGGTGCACCTCGGACATACCGCCGAAGCCGAGGATCTCACCCAGCTCGTAGCGGGAGGAGAGCTTGCGGGGTGTGGTCATGACGTTCCTTGGTTGTTCGTACCGTTGCTGGTTTCGGATGAATTGTCGTCCCCTCCACCGGCGGCCTCGGGGTCGGTCTCGTCGTCGCCGTTACCCTCCGCGCCGCCCGTGCCGCCGTCGCCGCCACCCGTGTCCTCCGCTGTGGTGGTGGTCGTCGTCGTGGTCGGGGCGGTCGTGGTGGTGGGCGGTTGCGTCGTGGTCGGCTCGGTCGTCGGCTCCACCGTGGTCGTCGGCGGCTGCGTCGTCGTCGTGGTCGGAGGAGGCGTGAAGGTCTCCGTCTCGACGGGCGGCGGCAGCGGCACGAACGTCGTCGTGGTGGTCAGCGGCGGACGGGTCGTCGTGGTGGTCGCGCGGGTCGTGGTGAGTTGCGTCGTCGGAGACGGAGCGCGCGGGGTCTCCTCGTCGTCGCCACCCAACAGCACGATTCCCAGCGTCACGAGGGCGAGCACCACTGCCGCACCTGCGGCCCAGGCCAGCGCTGTGGGACTCGGGGACCGTCGTCCGTCATCGTCGGCGGGCACTCCCGTAGTCGGCGGACCTGCCACCGGCGGACGGCCGGCGGTCGGCGGCTGAGCCGAGCGGGGAACCGACGAATAGGCCGTCTGGTCGTACTGCGTCGGGTGCAGGGCACGGGTCGAAGAAGTGTGGGCCGTCGTCCCGGGCACGCCGGGCGGAAGCACGCGGTTGGCGCTGGTCACCGGCGGCACGTTGCCGGGCGGGGGCACGGGCCGTCCGGACCGCACCGCAGCGACGGCGTTGGCGAATTCGCCACCGTTCGAATAGCGGTAGGCCGGGTCCTTCGACATCGCGATCTCTATGAGTTCGCGCACCTCGGGCGGAAGATCCGTCGGCAGCGGCGCCGGGGTCTCCTGGACATGCTTCATCGCGACGGTCACGACGCTGTCGCCGAGGAACGGACGGCGTCCCGACAGCACCTCGTAGCCGACGACGGCCAGCGAGTACACGTCGCTCGCGGACGTCGCCTCCTGACCCAGTGCCTGCTCGGGAGCGATGTACTGTGCGGTGCCCATCACCATGCCGGTGCGGGTGACCGGGGAGGCGTCGACTGCCTTCGCGATACCGAAGTCGGTGATCTTCACCTGGCCCGTCGGGGTGATGAGGATGTTGCCGGGCTTGACGTCGCGGTGCACCACGCCGGCGTTGTGGGCCGCCTGCAGGGCGCGTCCGGTCTGCTCGAGCATGTCGAGCGCGTGCGGTAGCGACAGGCGTCCGAGCCGCGACAGGACGGCGTTGAGCGGTTCGCCGTGTACGAGTTCCATCACGAGATAGGCGATGGACTGGCCCTCGGCGTCGGTGGTCTCGCCGTAGTCGAACACCCCGGCGATGCCGGGATGGTTGAGCTGGGCGGTGGTGCGGGCCTCGAAACGGAACCGGGCGAGGAAGTCCTCGTCGCCGGACAACTCGGCCTTGAGGACCTTCACCGCGACCCGCCGGTCGAGCCGGGTGTCGAGTCCTTCCCACACCTGACCCATTCCGCCGGTCGCGATGAGTCGCTGGAGACGGTAACGGTCGGCGATCATGGCGCCGCTGCTCAGAGCCATGTCAGCCTCCCTGTAATCCGGCCGAGATGACGGCCCGTCCGATCGGGGCGGCCACCGAACCGCCGGTCGCGGCGAGTGCTCGGTCGCCGCCGTCCTCCACGATCACCGCGACGGCGATGCGGGGTTGTTGTGCAGGTGCGAATGCGATGTACCAGGTGTGCGGCGGGGTGTTCCGCGGATCGTTGCCGTGTTCCGCGGTGCCCGTCTTCGACGCGATCTGCACACCCTGGATGGCACCGCCACCGCCGGCGTTGTTCTCGGCACCGATCATCAGGTCGGTGAGGGTCGCCGAGACCTCCGGCGAGATCGCCTGGCCCAGCGATTCGGGCTTGGTCTCCTCGAGCACCGTCAGGTCGGGCCCCTGCCGACGGTCGACGAGATACGGCTTCATGCGCACCCCGCCGTTGGCGATGGTCGCGGCGATCGACGCGTTCTGCAACGGAGTGAGGGCCACATCCCGCTGGCCGATGCTCGACTGGCCGAGTGCCGCGCCGTCCGGGATGGGGCCGACGGTGCTCGCCGCGACGGGCAGCGGGACGTCGAGGGTCTCGCCGATGCCGAGCTTCTCCGCCTGCGAGACCAGGGCCTCGCGTCCGTCGTCGATGCCCATCTCGACGAAGGCCGTGTTGCACGACCGCGCGAACGCCTCCCGCAGCGTCACCGTCGATGCGTCGCCGCACGCGGCCCCGCCGTAGTTCTCGAGGGTCGTCGCGGTGTCGGGCAGGGTGATCTGCGGCGCTGCGGTGAACTGCGTGTCGGGGGTGACGCCGTTCTCGAGCGCGGCCGCCGTCACGACGACCTTGAAGGTCGAGCCCGGAGGGTAGGTCTGGGAGATCGCGCGGTTGAGCATCGGCTTCTCGGGATCGGCGTTGAGCTCGTCCCAGGCCTGCGAGGTCGCGGCGCCGTCGTGTCCCGACAACCGGTTGGGGTCGTAACTCGGCGTGCTCACCATCCCGAGGATCCTGCCGGTGCTCGGTTCGATCGCGACCACCGAGCCCGTGTAACCCTTCGAGGTCAGCTCGTCGTAGGCCACCTGCTGAACGACCGGATCGATCGTGGACACGACGTTTCCGCCGCGCGGGTTGCGACCCGACACCAGGTCGAACAGTCGACGTCCGAACAGCAGGTTGTCGGAACCGTTGAGCAGCGAATCCTCGGACCGTTCGAGTCCGGTGCTGCCGTATTGCATCGAGTAGAAGCCGGTCACCGGCGCGTAGGCCAGCGGGCTCATCGGCTGGGTCGGCGGCGCCGGGTATTCGCGCAGGTACTTGTAGCGGCTGTCGGTGGGCACCGACACCGCGAGAGCCTGACCGGCCGCGACGATCTGTCCGCGCTGACGGGAGTACTCGTCGATCAGCACACGCGAGTTGCGCGGATCGGTACGGAGATCGTCGGCCTTGATGACCTGCACGTAGGTGGCGTTTGCGAGCAGCGCGACGACCATGAACATCACGGCCATCGCGACCTTGCGGAGCGGACCGTTCATTCGCGCCCCATCATTTCCGTCTTGGCCTCGGCGATCGGCGTGGGCGCCTTCTTACGGGGGATCGCGGGTTGGCGGGCAGCGTGCGAGATCTTCATCAACAGAGCCAGGAGCAGATAGTTTGCGAGCAGCGACGAACCACCGTAGGACACGAACGGTGTGGTCAGGCCGGTCAGGGGGATCAACTTCGTGACACCGCCGACCACCACGAACAGCTGGACGGCGAGGGTGAACGACAGGCCGGCGGCGAGCAGCTTGCCGAAGCTGTCGCGCACCGCCAGCGCCGTGCGCATGCCGCGGACGACGAGGATCAGGAACAACAGCAGGATGGCGGCCAGGCCGATCAGGCCGAGTTCCTCACCGATCGCGGCGACGATGAAGTCGGTCTTCGCGAACGGCACCTGCCCCGGCCGTCCGCTGCCCAGGCCGGTGCCGGCGACCCCGCCGGTCGCGAGACCGAACAGCGACTGGGAGATCTGGTAGCCGGTGTTGTTGTAGTCGGCGAGCGGATCGAGCCAGGTCTCCACGCGCACCCGCACGTGACCGAACATCTGGTACGCCGCGTAGAAGCCGACGGCGAGCAACGAGAATCCGATGATCAGCCAGCCGACACGTTCGGTCGCGATGTAGAGCATCACCAGCACGGTGGTGAACAGCAGCAGCGACGTGCCGAGGTCCTTCTCGAAGACCATCACACCGATCGAGATGATCCAGGCCGCCAGGATCGGGCCGAGATCGCGGGCGCGGGGGAAGTCCATCCCCAGGAAGTGCTTGCCTGCGGTGGTGAACAGGTCGCGCTTCGCCACGAGGACCGATGCGAAGAAGATGATCAGCAGGATCTTCGCGAACTCGCCGGGCTGGATGCTGAAACCGGGCAGCCGGATCCAGATCTTGGCGCCGTTGACCTCGGAGAACCTGCTCGGCAGCAGGGCCGGGATCGCGAGTGCGATCAGGCCGATGAGACCGAGCGTGTAGCTGAACCGCGCGAGCAGACGGTAGTCGTGCAGGAACACGAGCACGACGATGAACAGCGCGATGCCGAGCGCCGTCCACAGCACCTGCTGCGTCGCATCGGGCGACGGCGGCGGCAGGCCCATGTAACGGGCGTTCTCCTGATCGGACAGGTCGAGCCGGTGGATGAGCACGAGTCCGAGACCGTTGAGCAGCGCGACGATCGGCAACAGCAGGGGATCGGCGTACTTCGCGAAGCGCCGGACCGCGAGGTGCGCGGCGAGGAACAGCGCAGCGAAGGTCACCCCGTACTTGAGCAGGTCGAGGGTCAGCGCCTGCTCCATCGAGACCTCGACGAGCATGAGCGACACCGTCGTGACACCGATGGCCGCGACGATCAGGGCCAGTTCGGTGTTGCGCCGGGTCGACTGGACGGGCGCCGGGGCGAAACCTCCCGGAGGGCTCGGGAAGTCCCCCACACCATGGGACACCGACATCAGGCGCCCACCCTGCAGTTCTGACCGGGGATCTGGGGCGCGGGCTCGGGAGCCGGCTCCGTGTTCGGAGCGGGTTCGCCGGGAGTCGGCTCGCCGGGCTGGGGTTCGCCGGGGAGCGGTTCACCGGGCTGGGAGGCCGGTGCCGGTTCGCCCGGCTGCGGCTCACCGGGCGCCGGGGGCTGCACCGCGGGTGTCTCGGTGGGCGGGGTGCCGTTCGGTCCGGGATCCGGCGCCGGCTCGCCCGGCCCGGGGGCCGGTGCGGGAGTGGGCTCGGGTTCCTCCGGGGTGCACACCGGCAGCAGGTCCAGTTCGGCGAGCCGCTGCATCTGCTCGCGGGTGTCGTCGAGCGACCCCGACGGAAGACCGGCACGGACCTGTTCGCGGGCGGCAGGCCACAGATCGTCGACGAGCATCACCCGGCACGACGCGCTGGCGGGGTCGACGAGCGTGAGGTCGCCCTCGTCGGTGACGCACCCGACGCGCGCGGCCTCCTGCAGCGAGTAGCCGAAGACGTCGCCGGGGATGCCGCGCAGCACGGTCACGCGACCGTCGTCGGCGCCGACGTAGTAGTTGTTGCGGATCAGCTGGCGGCCGACGAACAGACCACCGACCAGCACCGCGATGATCACGACGGCGGCGACCGGCCACCACAGGCGGCTGCGCTTCTTCTTCGGCGCCGGCTCCGGGGTCTTGTTGATGACCCGCTTCGGGGTGGCGCGCGGTGGCCGCATCGCGGCGGCGCGACCCGCTGCGGTGTTCGGCGGGGGAGTGTCCTCGTCGTCGTCCGCGGATGCCGCTCCGGCGACGATGGGATGCGACTGGCCGTAGTCGAGATCGATCACGTCGGCGACGACCACGGTGACGTTGTCGGGGCCGCCGCTGCGCAGCGCCAGCTCGATGAGCCGGTCGGCGCACTCGTCGTGCGTGCCCTGCCGCATGGTGTCGGCGATCGTCTCGTCGCTGACGACGTCGGACAGACCGTCGGAGCACACGAGGTAGCGGTCGCCGGCGCGGGCCTCGCGCACGGTGAGGGTCGGTTCGACCTCGCTGCCCGTCAGGGCGCGCATGATCAACGACCGCTGCGGGTGCGTGTGCGCCTGCTCGGGGGTGATGCGGCCCTCGTCCACGAGCGACTGCACGAAGGTGTCGTCGCGGGTGATCTGGGTGAGCTGGTCGTCGCGCAGCAGATAGGCGCGGGAATCGCCGATGTGGGCGAGTCCGAGTTTGCTGCCTGCGAAGAGGATGGCCGTGAGCGTCGTGCCCATGCCGTCGAGTTCGGGTTCTTCCTCGACCTGGTCGGCGATGGAGGCGTTGCCTTCGCGGACGGCCGCGGCGAGCTTGCCGAGGAGGTCGCCGCCCGGCTCGTCGTCGTCGAGGTGGGCGAGCGCCGCGATCATCAGCTGTGAGGCGACCTCACCGGCCGCGTGGCCGCCCATGCCGTCGGCGAGGGCGAGCAGGCGGGCACCGGCGTAGACGGAGTCCTCGTTGTTGGAGCGCACGAGGCCGCGATCGCTGCGGGCGGCATAACGGAGTACGAGGGTCACGGGCGGAGCTCGATCACGGTCTTGCCCACCCGGACCGGGGTTCCGAGCGGGACACGGACAGCGGTGGTGACCTTCGCGCGGTCGAGATACGTGCCGTTCGTCGACCCCAGGTCTTCGACGTACCAGTCGGAACCTCGTGGCGACAGGCGTGCGTGGCGCGTGGATGCGTAGTCGTCGGTCAGCACGAGTGTGGAGTCGTCGGCACGGCCGATGAGAACCGGCTGGGTGCCGAGCGTGATCCTCGTGCCGGCCAGCGCGCCCTGCGTGACCACCAGGTACTTGGCGGTCTTGTTACGGCTCAGCGTCGGCAGCACCGACTGCTTGGGCGAGTAACGCGGGAGCGGTCGCGCGGCACCGGCGTAGATGTCGGACCGGAGCGTGCGCAACACCGCCCATACGAACAACCACAGCAGGAGGAGGAATCCCGCTCGGGTCAGCTGCAGAATCAGCCCCTGCACGGTGCATCCTCCTTCGGGGTAGTCGACCGGTCGTATTCCAGGTCGTGCGGTCACTCACAATACGGACACCGGACGACTCCATGCAGCGTCCGACGCGCTGTCACACGCGTCGGACGGTATGAACGGGTCCGGTAGGTCTTTCGATACCGGCTGATCAGAGGATGCGCACGAGGATTTCGGAGTGCCCGGCGCGAATCACGTCACCATCGGCGAGCTGCCAGTCCTGCACCGAGGCGCCGTTGACCGTCGTGCCGTTCGTCGACCCGAGATCGGAGAGCATCGCGACCTGGCCGTCCCAGCGGATGTCGATGTGGCGACGCGAGACGCCGGTGTCGGGCAAGCGGAACTGTGCGTCCTGGCCGCGGCCGATGATGTTGCTGCCCTCGCGGAGCTGGTAGTAGCGGCCGCTGCCGTCCTCGAGCTGGAGCGTCGCGGTCAGCACCCGGCCGGCGGCGGGGGACTGGTAGCCGGCCTGCTGGTAACCCTGGTCGTAGCCGGGGGCCGCGGCGGCGTAGCCCTGGTCGTAACCGCCCTGCTGCGCGCCGTACTGCTGGTCGTAACCCGGCTGTGCGTAGCTCTGCTGGCCGTAGGCCTGCTGGTCGTAGCCGCCCTGCTGGTAGCCCTGGTCCTGGTAGGCCTGGTCGTAACCGGGCTGTGCGTAACCCTGCTGGCCGTACGCCTGCTGGTCGTACCCGCCCTGCTGCGGGTAGTCCTGGCCGTACGCCTGCGGCTGGGCGTCTCGAGCGCCGTAGGCCTGCTGGTCGTAGCCACCCTGGTCGTAGCCGCCCTGCTGGTAGTCCTGCTCGCTGTAGGCCTGGCCGTACGCCTGCTGGTCGTAACCGCCCTGCTGGTCGTAACCGCCCTGCTGGTCGTAACCGCCGGGAGCCTGGTCGTAGCCGGCGTTGCCGTAGCCCTGGTTGTAGCGCTGCTCCTGGCCGACGTGCGCGTGACCGTTGCGTGCGTACTGCGGTTCCGCCTCGGCGGGGTCACGGCTGGGGTCGTAGCCGGGGTTCTGCGTCATTGGGCCAGCTCCTGGTTCAGAGGTCACGGGTGGGCGGTTCTGCGGGTTCCGCGGTGACGGAGCACGCGTCGCTGAGCGCCCCGCATCGGGATCTACCGAGCCGCGAGTCCGGAACTGCCCGGTGTGCAGTGCCGACGACGACTCGAAGACGACTTGGATCTCACCGTATGTCTGCCATCCCTGTTCTCGGATGAAGTCCTCAAGGTGACGGGAGAATGCCTTCACAGTCAAGTCCCGATCCGCTGCGAGGGCGTCGTGATCGGTTTCGCTGATCGTGATGACGTAGTGATTGGGGGCGAGCATGTGGCCCCGATCGAGCTGTCGGACGCCGTCCGTTGCCTCCTGCTGCAGCGCCGCCTCGACT
The DNA here is from genome assembly GCF_001886355.1 of Rhodococcus sp. 2G. Lineage (NCBI taxonomy): Bacteria > Bacillati > Actinomycetota > Actinomycetes > Mycobacteriales > Nocardiaceae > Rhodococcus > Rhodococcus sp. 2G. The sequence goes on from NZ_CP018063.1 coordinate 4,349,691, forward strand.
TCCTGGGGCACGACACCTCCGCCGAACACGCGGGCGAAAGCGTCGCCGATCGCGGCCTGGAGTTTGCGCTCGAAGCGCTGGGCGATGCCCATGGCGACCCCCTTTCCGTACTCAGCGTGTCGCAATGCAGATCTCGTCACTGCATGGTATCCACTTTTCCCCGGATTCGACCCTGCGGTATGCGGCACGTCTCGCCCGGATGTGCTCGGCGATCGAGCCGGAAGTGTTCGCGGCCCTCTGACCAGGCGAATAGTTGTTCGGCTCCGGTGTGTGTTACTGTTTTCGGCGTTGCTCGGGCGAGTGGCGGAATGGCAGACGCGCTGGCTTCAGGTGCCAGTGTCCTTCGGGACGTGGGGGTTCAAGTCCCCCTTCGCCCACAGTGTGCAGTTCCACGAACTGCGACGGACGAGGTCACGAACTCTTCGGAGATCGTGACCTCGTTTTCGTTTGTCCGGCCCCGATCCGATGCCCTTTTCGGCCGTGCTTTACTGGGGCGGTGATGGCCCGGTGACTCCCAACACGGCAGATATCGGCGCGATCCTCATCAGCTCGCGCTCCCTGGACGAGTACCGGTCGATGTTCGACCTCTCCGACGACGATCTGTCGCGGAGGATCCTGGACTGCCCGGCCGGCGCGGCGGGCTTCACCGCCGTGGTGAACCGCCTCGGTGGTGACGTGACGGCCTGCGACACGGCCTACTCCGACTCCGACGCTGAGCACCTCACCGTCGTTGCCGCTGCTGAGGCCGAGCGCGGGAACCGGTACATCCGGGACCACGCCGAGAACTACGACTGGACGTTCTTCGCCGACCCCGACGAACACGCACGGGTGCGGCGGCAGGCGGTCCGGGATTTCGCCGAGGACATCCGTCGGCATCCGCACCGATATGTCGCCGGGTGGTTGCCGTCCCTGCCGTTCCCCGATGCGGCATTCGATCTCGTGCTCAGTTCGCACCTGCTGTTCAGCTACGCCGACCGACTCGACCGCACCTTCCACCTCGACGCGATCCGGGAACTGATGCGTGTCGCCCGGGACGAACTGCGCATCTTCCCGCTCGTGGAGTCCGGAACCTCGGTCCTCTGCCCCTACCTGGACGAACTGCTCACCGACCTCCGGGAACACGGCATCGACGGTGAGGTCGTGGAGGTCGACTACCGATTCCAGAAGGGCGCCCACCACATGCTGGTGTGCCGCCGCATCGGGTTTCCCTGAGCGAAAGGAAGGGCGCAGGGTGGCTGCGCCCTTCCCGATCCGGCTACTCGCTCGACCAACTCCGCGGTACCGGCACTCCGGTGGGTACTCGCGTCCGTCGATTGCCGTGCGCGCCGGCGAGTTGCGGTCCGGTGAGATACAGCGCGAGGGACAGATCGGCGTCCTCCACCCGCGCGCCGCGGAGATCCGCGCCGAGCAGGTCCGCTCCCGCGAGGTCGCATTCTCGGAGGTCGGCGCCGATGAGCAGTGCATTCCGCAGGTCGGCGCCGCACAACCGGTAGGCACGCAGATCGGTGCCGACGAGGTCGGCGCCCGGGACGAGATCGGGATTCATCCGTCCGTCGTCCGCGAAGTACGAAGCCCGCACCTCCGCACTGACCTCCATGAGGACCGATCGAACGGATGCACGCATCTCGTCGGTCTCGAGGGACTCGAGTTCGTCCACGCTCCGGCGGGTCTGGGAGGCAAGAGATTCGACGAGCTCCCGCGCGTCGTCGGCGATATCCGGATCGTAGGTACGTTGCTGGGCTTCGAGCAGGTGCCACATCATCTCGTGCAGTTCTTTCACAACGGCGAATGCCGAGAACATCCCGTCGCGGGTCTCGGGTCGGTCCCGCCAACTCACGCCGGCGAACAACCGCTGGGAGACCACCTGTCCCGCACCGAAACAATCGAAGACAGTGCAGCCGCGGAAGCCGCGGGACGACAGCGTCTCATGGATGGTGCACGAGAAGGACGCATCGAGATGCCGGCACGGCGACCCGGCAGGCTTGTCCTCGGCGAAATCCGAAGACCTCATGAATGCGAAAGCCGTGCAACACAATGCGAAGCAACGGCTGCAGTCACCCCGAAGTTCGGATCGGTGACCGGTCGGTGATGGGGACGAGTGACGTGATGGGATGAGCATGTGAACTCCGAGAGTCGATTCCGATGCATGACGGGACCGGGGAACCCTGGCGCGGGTTCCCTCTCGGGGCACACGGAATCACCGCCGCCTGCAAGCGCGGTTCGCGGACGGCGCGGGACATCTGTCTCACGGATACACGGTGCTGATCACTGGCCACGACGATACCGGTCGGCACGCGCGGTGTCAGCGGGCCGGACTGCTGTCGTCGAACCTCGGGAGGACCCCGAGTTCAGACGCTCGCCTCGCGCGACCCCCCCTGCGTCAGGGAGAAGCGCAGCAACTCGCCGAGGGCGTCACGACTACGCGTCAGGCACGCGATCCGGCCGTCGAGGTCCTCGCCCGGACGGCGCCGGAACCGTCTCCGTGATCCGGGCAGCGGCCGATGACTTCGCGGGGTTCACGGGGTCTTCCTCTTCGTACCGGTCGATCGGGATGTGAGGAGAAGAAAGTGGGCCAGTTGCTGCGAGTGCAGAACTTTTCGGTGTCGAGCGACGGCATCGGTGCGAGGGAGGACCAGAGCTTCGAGAGTCCCTTCGGTCTGGATCCGGGTCCGATGTTCGAGTGGGCCGGCGCCACGGCGAGTTGGCACCTGCGGACCGAACCCGGCGGGAGCCGCGGGCTCGACGACTACTTCATCCGGGACTTCTCCTGCAATATCGGCGCGGAGATCATGGGACGCAACAAGTTCGGTCCTCAGCGGGGTCCGTGGCAGGACCACGAATGGCAGGGTTGGTGGGGTGACGAGCCGCCGTTCCATACCCCCGTGTTCGTTCTGACCCACCACGAACGTCCGTCCTTCACGCTCTCCGACACCACCTTCCATTTCGTGAACGGTGAACCGGCCGCGGTGCTCGAACAGGCTCGCGCCGCCGCGGAGGGCAAGGACGTCCGACTCGGAGGTGGCGTCTCCACCATCCGTGAGTTCCTCGAGGCCGATCTGGTCGACACCATGCACGTCGTGGTGGCGCCGGTGCGGTACGGCACCGGTCTGAAGCTCTGGGAATCCCCGGACGAGCTACGAGACCGTTTCCACCTCGAGGTCGTGCCCAGCGCGAGCGGGGTGGTGCATCACCTGTTCTGGAGGAAGTGAACGCCCGCGACCGGCGCATAATGGGAGATGGGGGTAGGAGGTCGTCATGCGTGCTCTGAGTGGCCTACTGGATGTCGTGCTCGGACTTCTCACCGCCCTGCTCGGCACCGTTCTGGGGATCGTCGCCGCCGTGGTGATGCTCCTGGGTGCGGTGTTGTGCGTGACGATCCTGCTGATCCCACTGGGCATCCCCGTCATCCGGCTCTCCCGCCGGCTGTTCACCCTCGCCGGGAAGATGATGCACGTGCCGTGACGTCCCGCGACGAATCGACTACGAGGCGCTCGACCGTCTCGTGAGGCGCTCGGGCATGTCGTCCACCGGCTACGGAACCTCTTCGGAGCGGCCCCGCATTTTCGAGGAATGCGGGGCCGACTCTTGCAGCCGTCACGATGTCATGCGCCTCTACCTGTGCAAATAGCCTGAGCATCCTCTCAGTTGCCGTACATACCCTAGGGGGGTATGGTATCCGGCAGGACGACCGACGCGACAAGGACGACTCCGATGCCGAATACCCCGAGCGAGACCGTGCACACCGATGCCGTCGCACACGACGACGCGCATCAGCACAGCTATATCGCCAACAACACCAAGGCCGACTACCTCAAGCGACTGCGTCGCATCGAGGGGCAGGCCCGCGGTCTGCAGCGGATGGTCGAGGAAGAGAAGTACTGTATCGACATCCTCACGCAGATCGCGGCGATGAAGAAGGCCCTCGAGGCCGTCGCGCTCGGTCTGCTCGACGAGCACATGGCGCACTGCGTGGCCGGTGCCGTGCGCGCCGGCGGCGACGAGGCCGACCTCAAGTTGAAGGAAGCCAGCGACGCCATCGCGCGACTCGTCCGTTCCTGATCGTCCAGACCCGTTCACGACCCGTATCCGAGGAGTTCCCATGAGCCGGACCAGCACCTACACCGTCACCGGCATGACCTGCCAACACTGCGTCGCGTCGGTCACCGAAGAGGTCCAGGAGATCCCGGGCGTCGAGAATGTCGCGGTCGATCTGGCCACCGGTGCCGTCACCGTCACGAGCGCCGAGTCCCTCGACGATGCCGCCGTCGCGGCCGCCGTCGAGGAGGCCGGCTACAGCCTCGCATGAATACCCCGGCCAAGCTCACCGGCTTCGTCACCGCCGTAGCCGCGGTCTTCGGTATCGCGCTGCTCGTCGGCGCGACCATCGGCCCGGTGGAAGAGCAGACCGAGGATCCGACCGCGAGCGCCCACGACGCCGGGCACGGTGATGACACCGCCACCGGCAGCGCCGCGGAAACACCTGCTGTGGAAGAGATCCCGGGAGGTCTGATGACGTACCGGAACGGTTATGTCCTCGCACTCGCCGAGACCGACCTCGAGTCGGGCGAGGACAGGAACCTGACATTCGCGATCAACGGTCCCGACGGCGCGCCGGTGACCGACTTCGACGTCACCCACGACAAAGAGCTGCACCTGATCGCCGTGCGCCGCGACTTCACCGGCTTCCAGCACGTCCATCCCGTGCTCGACGAGAACACCGGCATCTGGTCCGTCGACGTCGACCTCACGCCCGGCACGTGGCAGGTCTTCACCGACTTCACACCCACCGGGGGAGAGGCGCTCACGTTGGGCACCGACCTCGCGGTGGCAGGCGAATTCGTTCCTGCCGCACCGCAGGCCGACAACCGCACCGCAACCGTCGACGACTACGAGGTCACCCTCGACGGCGACCTGTCGTCGGGTAGCGACGCGATGCTCACCCTCACCGTGAGCAAGGACGGCCGGCCGGTCACCGACCTGCAGCCCTATCTCGGTGCCTACGGACACCTGGTGGCGCTGCGCGGCGGCGACCTCGCCTATCTCCACGTCCACCCGGACGGGACACCCGGCGACGGCACCACTCGATCCGGTCCCGAGGTCGTCTTCCACACCTCCGTCCCGAGTGCCGGCACCTATCACCTCTATCTCGACTTCCAGCACGACGGAGTGGTTCGCACCGCGGCCTTCACCCTCACCGTCGGAGGCACCGGCGAGGTGCAGCCGGGGCCCGGCGCACACGGTGACCACAGCCATTCCGGCCGCTGACGGCCCATTCTTCCGAGGAGACGCACATGACCACGCAGAGTCAGCCGGTCGCCGCCGAATCGATCGAACTCGCCATCACCGGCATGACCTGCGCATCCTGCGCCAATCGCATCGAGCGCAAGCTCAACAAGCTCGACGGCGTCACCGCGACCGTCAACTACGCCACGGAGAAGGCGAAGGTCAGCTACCCCGACGACGTGACACCCGAGGATCTCGTCACGGTCGTCGAACAGGCCGGCTACGGCGCCGCACTGCCGCCGCCGCCCGCACAGGCGGTGGGGCGGTCCGATGACGTGCCCGAATCCGATCCCGTTGCGCCGCTTCGTCACAGGCTCGTCGTTTCGGCGATCCTGACGGTGCCGGTGATCGCGATGGCGATGATCCCGGCCCTGCAGTTCACCAACTGGCAGTGGCTTTCGCTCACCCTCGCCGCACCGGTGGTGGTGTGGGGTGCCTGGCCCTTCCACCGCGCGGCGTGGATCAACCTGCGTCATGGCACGTCCACCATGGACACGCTCGTGTCGCTGGGAACCCTTGCCGCCCTAGGGTGGTCGGTCTACGCCCTGTTCTGGGGAACGGCGGGTGAACCGGGGATGGTCCACCCGTTCGAGTTCACCATCGCGCGGGGCGACGGCAGCGGCAACATCTATCTCGAGGCCGCGGCCGGTGTCACGACGTTCATCCTCGCCGGGCGCTACTTCGAGCAACGGTCGAAGCGACGTGCCGGCGCCGCCCTGCGTGCCCTGCTCGAACTCGGAGCCAAGGACGTCGCGGTCCTCGGACCGGACGGGACCACCGAGACCCGAATTCCGTTGGAGCAGTTGGAGGTCGGAGATCTGTTCGTCGTGCGCCCGGGCGAGAAGATCGCCACCGACGGTGTGATCGAACGGGGCACGTCGGCGGTCGACGCGTCGATGCTGACCGGTGAATCGGTTCCCGTCGAGGTCGGTGTGGGCGACAGTGTCGTCGGCGGAACGGTCGACGTCGGTGGACGACTTGTGGTGCGCGCGACCCGCGTGGGCTCCGACACCCAGCTCGCGCAGATGGCGAAGCTGGTGGAGGACGCCCAGAACGGCAAGGCTCAGGTGCAGCGTCTGGCCGACCGGATCTCCGGCATCTTCGTGCCGATCGTGCTGCTGATCGCCGCCGGCACCCTCGGTTTCTGGCTCGGCACCGGCAACGGGCCCGCGGCGGCCTTCACCGCGGCGGTCGCCGTGCTGATCATCGCCTGCCCCTGCGCCCTCGGCCTGGCCACCCCGACCGCGTTGATGGTCGGTACCGGTCGCGGCGCTCAGCTCGGCATCCTCATCAAGGGCCCCGAGGTCCTCGAATCGACCCGCTCGGTCGACACCGTGGTCCTCGACAAGACCGGCACGGTCACCACCGGCCGGATGACCCTGCGCGAGGTCGTCGCCGACGACGGTGAGAACGCCGACGAGGTGCTGCGGTACGCCGGGGCACTCGAGTCGGCGTCGGAACACCCGATCGCACGTGCCGTCGGTGATGCGGCCGCGGACAGGTTCGGCGGTCTGCCCGAGGTCGAGGACTTCACGAACGTCGAGGGTCTCGGTGTCCAGGGAGTGCTCGTCGACGGCGACACGAGCCGCGCGGTGCTGGTGGGTCGTCCGACGCTGCTGGCCGACTGGTCGCAGCACCTCTCCGAGAAGCTGCAGCGGGCGTTCGAGCAGGCGCAGAAGTCCGGCGGCACGGCCATCGCCGTCGGCTGGGACGGGAAGGCCCGTGGCATCGTCGTCGTCGCGGACGCGGTCAAGCCGACCTCCGCGCAGGCAATCGCCGAACTGCGGAAACTCGGGCTGCGTCCGATCCTGCTCACCGGCGACAACGCCGCCGTCGCCCACACCGTGGCGGCCGAGGTCGGCATCGACGAGGCCGACGTGATCGCCGACGTGCTGCCCACCGACAAGGTCGACGTGGTCGAGCGACTCCAGCGCGAAGGCGCGGTGGTCGCGATGGTCGGCGACGGTGTCAACGACGCCGCGGCGCTCGCCCGCGCCGACCTGGGCCTGGCGATGGGCACGGGCACCGACGTCGCGATCGAGGCGAGCGACCTGACGTTGGTCCGCGGCGACCTCATGGTCGCGGTCGACGCCATCCGGTTGTCGCGCCGGACGCTGACGACGATCAAGGGCAACCTGTTCTGGGCGTTCGCATACAACGTCGCGGCACTGCCGCTGGCGGCCGCGGGCCTGCTGAACCCGATGCTCGCCGGTGCCGCGATGGCGTTCTCGTCGGTCTTCGTGGTCTCCAACAGCCTGCGACTGCGACGGTTCCGCGCACACGCGGCCTGACCGCTTTCGGCTGCAGGGAGGAGGACGGCCTGTCAGGATCGGATCCATGACACAGCAGTCCTCCTTCCGTGCCCTGGTCGTCGACGACACCGACGACGGCCAGGTGGCACAGTTCCGCGAACTGACCGACACCGACCTTCCCGACCACGACGTCCTCGTCGAGGTCGAGTACTCCTCGCTGAACTACAAGGATGGTCTCGTGATCGCGGGACCGCAGAAGATGGCGCGACGCACCCCGCTGGTCGCCGGAGCCGATCTCGCCGGGACCGTCCTCGAGAGCAGCAATCCCGACTGGAAGCCGGGCGACCGCGTCGTCGTCAACGGCTGGGGTCTGTCCGAGACCCAGTCGGGCGGGTACACCCGGCGCCAGCGTGTGAAGCCCGAATGGCTCGTGCGCATCCCCGACGCCTTCTCCACCCGCGACGCCATGGCCATCGGCACCGCCGGCTACACGTCCGCCCTGTGCCTCGACGCGCTCGAGCGGTACGGGATCGCATCGGACGCTGAACTGCTCGTCACCGGCGCGGCCGGTGGCGTCGGGTCGATCGCCGTCGCCCTAGCCGCTGCCGCGGGACACACGGTCGTCGCCGCGACCGGCCGTCCCGAGACCCACGACTTCCTGAGCGAACTCGGTGCGTCGTCGTTCGTCGACCGCGCCGAACTGCAGGGCAAGGGCCGGCCCCTGGGCAAGGAACGCTGGGATGCCGCGGTGGACGCGGTGGGCGGTTCGACGCTCGTGAACGTGCTGTCGCAGATCCGCTACGGCGGTGCCGTCGCCGCGTGCGGTCTCACGGAGTCGCCGTCGATGCCCGATGCCACGGTGATGCCGCACATCCTGCGCGGCGTCGCCTTGCTGGGCGTCGACTCGGTGATGGCGCCGGCTCCGCTGCGCCGGTCGGCATGGGATCGTCTCGCCCGCGATCTGCCTGCGAGCACCCTGGATTCGCTATCGCGGGTCGAACCGCTCTCGGACGTCCCGCGACTCGCCGAGGAGATCCTCGCGGGCAAGGTGCGCGGCCGGGTGGTCGTCGACGTCAGCGCCTGAGAACGGTTCCGGAGAACGACCGGTGGGCAGCCACTTCGACAAGTGACTGCCCACCGGGCCGAGACGGACGGACGCTACGAGGACGCGTGGACCTCGCGCTCGTTGGGCACGCAATGCGTCATCTGTAATCCGGTCACATCACGGGGACCGTTCTTGCCGAGATTCGCTGCGCGTTGCAGTTCGTCCTCGTCGAGGGTCTGGCTCTGCAACGGAGGTAGATCCCGTACGTCGTCGGCACTGATACCGAGTCCGTCGCCGACGCGTTGTCCGAGCTCGTCGTCGCACATGAAGAAGTGCCACACCATCCGCTCCTGCACGTCGCGGACGGCCTGCCCGATACCGTCGACGAGGTTCTTCACCAGGTCGTCCTTCTCCCACTGCTCCATGAGCTGGTAGCGCTGACCGGCCTGCTCGTAGTCGTTGGTACGCGGAATACGTTTGCGCGTGAGACGACCCCGGATCTCCGGCCCCTGCTCGTCGTGGGTCGGGGACTCGGCCTCGCGCAGACCGCCGGTGATGGACGGTTCGTAGTTCACGTGCGGGTTGTCGCCGACATCGTCGACGCCGTATGCCATCGGTCCGCCCTGCTGATTGGTGGCCACGTGGGCGTTCTTCGCCGAGTTGACCGGAAGTTGCAGGTAATTGGGACCCACCCGGTAACGCTGCGTGTCGGAATAGGAGAACGTGCGTCCTACGAGCATCTTGTCGTCGGAAAAGTCGAGTCCGTCGACGAGGACGCCGGTGCCGAAGGAGATCTGTTCGTTCTCGAGGAAGTGGTTCTCGACGTTGCGGTCGATCACCATCCTGCCGACCGGCATGGCGGGGAATTCGTTCTCCGGCCAGACCTTCGTGTCGTCCAGGGGGTCGAAGTTCAACTCCGGATGGTCGTCGTCGCTCATCATCTGTACGCGCAGTTCCCATTCGGGATGGTCACCGCGCTCGATGGCCTCGTACATGTCCTTGCTGGCATGCCCGAGATCGTGCGCCTGAATGGCCGCCGCGTCGTCCTCGGTCAGGCTCTTGACACCGATCTTCGGAATCCAATGGTATTTCACGAGGTGTGTCACGCCCTCTGCGTTGACCCACTTGTAGGTGTTGACCCCGAAGCCCTGCTGAGTCCGGTAGTTGGCCGGAATGCCCCGGGGACTGAACAGATTCACCAGCATGTGCATTGCTTCGGGGGTCTGCGACATGAAGTCGAAGATGCGTGCGGGTTCCTGCCGGAAAGTGACGGGGTCGGGCTTCAGCGAATGGATGACGTCGGGGAACTTGATCGCGTCGCGAATGAAGAAGACCGCGAGGTTGTTTCCGACAAGATCCCAGTTACCGTCCTCGGTGTAGAACTTGACCGCGAAACCTCGCGGATCGCGGGCGGTTTCCGATGAGTCGCGTCCACCGATGACCGTGGAGAGCCGGATGGCGACGTCGGTCCGCTTCCCCGGCTCGGCGAAGAGTTTCGCGCGCGTGTAGTTCGTGATGGGTTCATCGCCCCATTTCCCGGTGGCTTCGAAATATCCGTAGGCGACGAAACCGCGCGCGTGCACCACTCTTTCCGGAATGCGTTCTCGATCGAAATGGCTGATCTTTTCGAGGAACTGATAGTTCTCCAGCGTCGCGGGTCCGCGTGGGCCCACCGTCCTCTGGTTCTGGTTGTCGTATACGGGATGGCCCTGGCGGTTCGTCAACACACGTCGGTCGTCTCTCCGGGCCGGGCCCTGCGACGAAACATCGGTCACGGTGTTCTCCCCTCGGATGCAGTTGATGGGCTTTCTCGTAATCGAGTTGTCGACCGTCCTGTGCGGGGGCGACATCCTCTCACTATTACGTTCTTTCCGGGTTCTCGTCGGCCTTTCGCGAACAACAACCCGGATGCCCGACAACCGGCGCACCGTCTACACGATCAACTCGCGGTCTCCGCGTTCGGCAGTTGTTTCGGTGAGGCGGAGTCCGGATCGGTCCGCCGACCGAAGGCGAGCCAGAGCAGGAATCCGAATCCGGCCGTGACGTAGAGCGTGCCGAGCAGGTGCTGCCATGCGGCCCAGCCGAGTTCGAGATCGCCTCCCGTGGGGAACAGGTGGTGCGGGCCGATCAGGAAAACGAGCGCGACGCCGACGGCGATCGCGGTGAGTCTCTGCGCATCGGTTGCGCGCCACGCCGCTAGTGCGAGGGCCAGCAGTGCCGGCGCGACCCACACCCAGTGGTGCGACCACGACACCGGCGACGCCAGCAGCACGGCCGTCGCGTTCGCGAACAGGGCGAGCACGAGATCGCCCTGCTCGAGGGCACGGCGGATGGCCACCACCGCGACCAGCAGCATCACCGCGACGGCCAGCAGCCACAGCACGGAAGCCATGAGTTCGGGCGGCCCGAAGCGGGAGATCACGGCCTTGAAGGACTGGTTGGTGGCGAAGTACGCCGCGCCGATCCGGCCGGTGTCGGGCAGGGTGTCCAGCCAGTACTTCGCGGAGGTCGCGGGCATCACGGCGAATGCGAGGGCGGTGAACCCGAAGGTCGACGCGATGATGGTGGCACTGGTCCGCCGGTCGCGCCGCAGCAGGAACAGCAGCAGGAACGCGATGGGCGTGAGCTTGACGGCGGCGGCCAGTCCGATCAGCATTCCGCGCGGCCACTTCGGGGTCTTCACCAGGACGTCGAGGGCGACGAGCGCCATCAGGACGAGGTTGATCTGCCCGAACGAGATCGTCTCACGCACGGGTTCGAGCAACAGTGCTCCGGCGACCGCGACCGCGGTGACGATCCACGCCGTCCGCGCCTCGAAGTCCGGACGGAGCCGGTCCAGCACGACCCGTAGGGTGACGACGAGCGCGGCGACCGAGACGAGGGTGAAGACGATCTTGCCGAACGTCACGGGGATCAGCGCCAGGGGAGCGAAGAGCATCGCCGACAGCGGCGGGTAGGTGAACGGCAACGCGAAGTCATCGGTCACCGGAGGCATCTGTCCGTAGATGTCGGCGCCGTCGAGCAGGACCCGCGCGCCCATCCGGTAGACCAGGAAGTCGATGAGTTCGCTTCGGACGAGGATCGCGATGAGCACACCCGCGGAGACGAGCGACGCGATCACCGCGACGGCGGTACCGCGAGATCCGGTGAGGAACGGAGGCGTCGTCGAACCGGTCGGAGTCAGCCGTGATTGTCGCACCCGGCAACTTTAGTCAATTCCGATATTCGTTCCGGTCCGACGTGGGGAACGCCATACGGCCGAAATATCACGAATCGACAGGACGCAGCAGGTCGGGGTTGTTGTTCCGCGGCGAATTGACCGCTGTGCTCACCTCGTACGGTTCGAGGGTCGGTTCGGGAATCGAATTCAGCAGGGCGTCGACGTCGTCGCGGTTCTTCAGGTCGGGATCGAGCCACGGATCGACGAAGGTGTCGGGCAGGATCACCGGCGACCGTTCGTGGATGTGCCCGGCGGCGTCGGTCGCCGGACGGGTCAGCACGGTGCACGTCCACAACCAGCGGTCGGGATGGTCCTCCGGCAGCTCCGGGTCCGGCCACAGCTCGTAGAGCCCGGCCATCGAGATCGGCCCGTCCGCGTGCAGAAAGAACGGGATCTTCTTCCCGTCCTCACCCTTCATCCACTCGTAGTATCCGTCGGCCGGCAGCACGCACCGCCGCTTCGCCGCGGCCGCCTTGAAGGCCGGCTTCTGGGTGATGGTCTCGGACCGGGCGTTGATCATCCGCGACCCGATCTTCGGGTCCTTCGCCCAGAACGGCACGAGCCCCCACTTGATCTGCGAGGACACGATGCGGCTCGGCTCGGCATCCGGGTCCTCGCGTGGCGCCCGCTCGAGCACGACGTTCACGCGCTGGGTGGGGGCGATGTTGTACGACGGGGGCAGTTCCTCACCCACTGCCTCGACGGCGTCGTAGGCCGCGAGCAGATCCCCACGGGTACTGGTGCTGGCATAGCGTCCACACACGATGCATCTCCCGTCGGCGACTCCGGAGCGACGATTCGATTCTCTCTCATCGATCGCTCCGGAGCGGATCGCTCGGACGGAGACGGAGCGGGGGCGCTCCATCGGAGACAGCGTGGATCGCTCAGACGGCGACCTCGACCCCCAGTGCCTCGAGCAGGGTGCGGCGGTACTCCGCGATCTCGACGACGTGATCGGCTCGCGGATGCGGCAGGTCGATGGTCAGTTCGACGGCGAACGAGCCGTGGTCGAGCACGAGCACGCGGTCGGCGAGAGCGATGGCCTCGTCCACGTCGTGGGTGACGAGCAGGACCGCGGGCCGGTGCTTGGCGCACAGTTCCTGCAGCAGTCCGTGCATCCTGATCTTCGTCAGTGCGTCGAGGGCACCGAACGGTTCGTCGGCGAGCAACAGTTCGGGTTCGCGCACGAGCGACCGCGCCAGCGACACCCGCTGCTGTTCACCCCCGGACAGCTCGGTGGGCCAGGCCTTCTCGCGTCCGGCGAGCCCGACCTCCGCCAGGGCCGTGCGGCCGCGCTCGGCGGCGTCGTCGCCGTCGAGGCCGAGGATCACGTTGTCGAGCACCCGCGCCCAGGGCAGCAGTCGCGAGTCCTGGAAGACCACCGCCCGCTTCTGCGGCACCTCGAGGGTGCCAGAACCGGGCACGCCGTGGTCGAGTTCGGCCAGGGCACGCAACAGGGTGCTCTTGCCCGAGCCGCTGCGGCCGAGCAGTGCCACGAACTCGCCGGGGGCGATCTCGAGGTCGATGTTGTTCAGCACCGCACGTCCGTCGAAGCCGCGGCTCAGTCCCCGGGTGCGTACGGTCAGTTGCCGATCGTCCTGCGCCATGCCAGCGCCTTCCTCTCTGCCGCACGGACCAGCAGGTCGCTGCCGAATCCGAGGATCGCGTAGACCACCAGTCCGACGATGATGATCTCGGTCATGCCGTAATTGCGGGCCTGGTACATCAGATAGCCGATACCGCTCGAAGCGTTGACCTGCTCGACGACCACCAGGGCCAGCCACGAGATGGTCACCGCCAGGCGCAGGCCGGTGAAGAAACCGGGCAGCGCCCCCGGCAGGGCGATGCGCCGGACGAACTGGGCGCGGGACAGATCCAGCGTCTCGGCCAGTTCGACGTAGCGGGCGTCGATGCCGCGCAGCGCCGAGTAGGTGTTGATGTAGACGGGGACGAAGACCGACAGGGCGATGAGCAGGATCTTCATCTCCTCGCCGATGCCGAACCACAGGATCGCCAGCGGCATCAACGCCAGGGTGGGGATGGAGCGCTTGATCTGCACCGGTCCGTCGATCAGCGCCTCACCGATGCGCGACAGGCCGGCGGCCAGTGCGAGCACCAGTCCGAGGACGACGCCGATGACCCCGCCGATCAGGGCGCGCTGGACGGAGGTCCACAGGTTCGACTGCAGTCGCCCGTCGCCGATCAGTTCCCATGTGGTGGTGACGACCGTCCACGGCGCCGAGAGGGTCTTCGGATCGAGTACCCCGGTGGCCGAGGTGACGATCCATGCCACCAGCAGCAGCGCCGGGCCGATCGCCAGGCCGAACTTGATCGGCTTGCCGGGAGCGAGGCGGCTGCGGGTTGTGCGCGGCGACAGGTCGGCCGTCGCGCCGGAGTCGGGCTTCTGGTCGGTGTCGGCGTCACCGGCCAGGCCACTGCCGAAACGCCGGGGTTCGACGGAGACGCTCATGGCTCCAGTCCTTTCGTCGGTTCGATCAGACGCCGGACAGTGCGAAGTCGCCGGTGGCGCCGCCCGGTGCGAAATCACCGGTGGCACCGGACAGGGCGAGTTCGTGTGCGTACTGGCTCTCCGGACGCGGCAAGCCGTAGTGGTCGCGCAGGGTGGTGCCGGTGTACTCGGTCCGGAACAGGCTGCGCTCCTGCAGGATCGGCACCACCTGGGAAGCGAACGCCTCGAGGCCCTGCGGGTACTGCGGCGGCATGATGTTGAAGCCGTCGGCGGCGCCGTTGGTGAACCACTCCTCGATGATGTCGGCGATCTGCACCGGCGTGCCCGCGACGACGTTGTGGCCGCGTGCGCCGGCGAGCTTGTGCAGCAGCTGACGCAGGGTCGGCTGTTCGCGCTCGACGATCTTCGCGAAGACCAGGCGGCGGCTGTTGTTGTTGTCGGTGATGTCGCCTGCGCCGGCGAACAATTCGACCGGCACCTTCTCGTCCAACTCGAGCCGGGACACGTCGATGCGGCCCATCTTCTGGAGCTGCCCGAGACCGTATTCGACGATGGTGAGTTCGTTGAACTCGCGATGCAGTTCCTTCGCTTCGGCCTCGGTTGCGCCGATGAACGGGCTCAGGCCGGGAAGGATCTTCACGTGATCGGGGTTGCGTCCGAATGCTGCTGCGCGGGTCTTGATGTCGGTGTAGAAGGCCTGGGCGTCCTCGATGCGCTGGTGCGCGGTGAAGATCGCCTCGGCGTAGGTCGACGCGAAATCGCGGCCGTCGTTGGAGGATCCGGCCTGCACGAGCACCGGGCGCCCTTGCGGCGAGCGGGCCGAACCGAACGGGCCGCGCACCTTGACGTAGTCACCCTCGACGTCGATGCGGTGGATCTTGTCCGGGTCGGCGTAGACGCCGGCGGTCTTGTCGAGGACGAGTGCGTCGTCCTCCCACGAATCCCACAGCTTGATCGCGGCGTCGACGAATTCGCGTGCCCGGGCGTATCGTTCGTGCACGTCGGGGTGTTCGGTGTACCCGAAGTTCGCTGCCGCTGCGTCGGTCGCGGTGGTGACGATGTTCCAGGCGGCGCGGCCACCGGAGATGTGATCGAGCGAGGAGAACAACCGGGCGAGGTTGTAGGGCTCGTAGTAGGTGGTCGACGCCGTGGCGATCAGCCCGAGATGCGTGGTGACCGTGGCCATCGCGACCAGCGTGGTGATCGGTTCGAGGCCGTAGTCCGGACGGTATTTCACCTCGGTGCGCAGAGCCGGACCGTCGGCGAAGAACACCGCGTCGAGTTTCGCGCTCTCCGCGAGGCGGGCGAGTTCCTGGAAGTAGGTGACGTCGTAGAGACGCTCGGGCACGCTGCCGGAATGGCGCCACGAGGCCTCGTGGTGGCCGGTCGGGTAGATGAAGGCGTTGAGGTTGAGTTGGCGGTTCGTCATGTCGGATTCCCCTCGGAAGGTCAGCTGCGGGTGTGGGAGGCGCCGGTCTCGGCGACCGCTTCGGTGACGACCTCGTCGAAGCGCAGATCGAAGGCGTCGGCGGCGTCGACGGGCTTGGGCAGTTCACCGGCGGCATCGATGACGTCGATGGTGTGCTGCTGGGTCGCGATGAGCTCCTCGTCGAGGTGCGGGAAGGTGGTGATCCCGGAGGTGTCGAGGATGCGCTCGCCGGCCTCGGCCGTCAGGCCCTGGCTCTTCACGAAGTAGGTGTCGATGTACGCGTCGCGGTTGTTGTCGGCCCAGTCGACGGACGTGATGTACGCGGTGACGTAGGCGCGGACCGCTGCGGCGGTCGCCGGGTCGGACAGGGCCTTCTTGCTCGAGTAGAGGTACGAGATGCCTTCGCTGAGGTCCTCGATCTCGGGGCGCGGCAGCGACGTCGCACCCGGGGTCTGCATGTACCGGGAGAAGACCGGCTCGCTCATCGGGGCGGCGTCGATCTGGTTGGAGCGCAGTGCATCCGGGAAATCCGGCAGCGACATCGACACGAGCTCGACGTCGTCGACCGACAGGCCTGCCTTGTCGAGACCGCGGAGCACGAAGGCCTGCTGCGAGGTGCCCTCGGCGTAGCCGATGCGCTTGCCCTTCAGGTCCGCGAGCGTCGTGATGTCCGAAGCGTTCGGGGCGATGCCCATGTTGAGGCTGTTGTTCGTCTGCATGGCCGCGACGACCTGCACGTCGTCACCGGCGACCAGCGACTGGACGGTCATGATCTCGCCGGCCCACGCGACGTCGACCGCGTCGGCGCGGAAGGCCTCGAGGATCGCGGGCGCGCCCTGGAAGGTCGCGAACTCGTACTCGAACGGCAGGGCGTCGAGTTGTCCGGAACCGGTGAGGAGGGACAGCTGTCGCTCACCCTGGTCGGCGATGACGAGCTTGGTGCCCGCCGGGATCTCCGTGGGCAGCGCGCTGTCGGAAGCGAGGCCGTCGCCCGAGGAACCGGAGCTACATGCCGCGACCGCGGTCAGAAGGAGCGCGATGACGGCCGTCGATCCGGCACGACGTAGACGGGGCATGGACTTCCTCACGGTACTGGCGATGGGGAGCGAACTTCGACGGCGTCGAAGTCGTCACCGATCCTGTGCGATCCGTCGGCGGGGGACCAGGGTTTGCGTCAGCATGAGCGAAAGGTCCTCGATCCGGCCCATCGGTGCTGTTCGCGGGCCGATATCGCCGGTATCCGCACATCGCGGCGGTTACCGTGCGAGGAGAACCGGAGGCGGGAGGTGGTGCGCATGGGTGCGGACGGTCGGCACATGTCGCAGCCGGATCTGATGTCGTGGCGGATGGAGAAGGACCCCGTCCTGCGGTCCACGATCGTCGCGGTGGCTCTGCTCGACCGGTCACCCGACCAGGAGCGCTTCGTCCGGATGATGGAGCGCGGAACACGTGCGGTGCCGAGCTTCCGCCGCAAGCTCGTCGAATCCCCGTTCGGGCGGACCCCACCGCGATGGGTGGACGACCCCGACTTCGACCTGTCCTGGCATCTGCGGCGCATCGCGCTCCCGCATCCCGGGGGACTGGACGCCGTGCTCCCGCTCGTGCGCGCCGCGGCGATGTCGGCCTTCGACAAGGACCGTCCCCTCTGGGAGGCGACGATCGTCGACGGCCTCGCCGACGGTCGCGCCGCGATCGTTCTCAAGGTGCACCACTCGCTCACCGACGGCATCGGCGGCATTCAGATCGCGAACGAGATGGTCGACTTCGAGCGCGACGGTACCGACCGCGGGCCACTGCCCGAGGATCCGCCGACCTCGGCTCCGGCGTCGGCCCTCGCCGATTCCGTGGGTTGGTACCTCTCGACGGCCGGCGAGATGGTGGGGAGGGGTGTGCCGTGGCTCGTGCGTTCCGGTCTGAGGTCGGTGACGAATCCGGTCGCGGCGCTGCGCAGCGTGGTGGACACGACCCGCTCGACGGCCCGGTTCGTGCAACCGGTGTTCACGACGCTGTCCCCGGTGATGGTCGGCCGCAGCACCGTCCGGGAGGTCGCGGCCCTCGATATGCCGCTCGACGCTCTGCGGCAGGCCGGACGGGCAGCGGACTCCTCGCTCAACGACGCTTTCCTGGCCGGAATCCTGTTGGGGCTGAAGCACTACCATTCCCGGCACGGCGCGCAGGTCGCCGAACTGAGGGCGACGCTGCCGATCAGTCTCCGGCGCGAGAGTGACGCGATCGGAGGAAACCGGATCACCCTGGCGCGGTTCGCTCTTCCCCTCGATGTCGCCGATCCGGTCGCGTCGATGCACCGGGTGGACCGGATCGTCCGGTCGTGGCGGGACGAACCGGCCGTGCCGCTCTCGTCCGCCATCGCGGGTGTGCTCAACGTGCTCCCGGCCGGTGTGCTGGGTGGGATCCTCGAGCACATCGACTTTCTCGCGTCGAACGTCCCGGGTTCCCCGATCCCGCTGTACATGGCCGGGGCGGAGGTGCTGAGGTACTACCCGTTCGCTCCCACCGTCGGCTCGGCCGTCAATATCACGCTGATGTCGCACACGAGCCACTGCTGCATCGGAATCAACGCAGACTCCGCCGCCGTCCCCGACCTGCCCGTCCTCGTCGAGTCGCTGGTGGAGGGCTTCGGCGACGTGCTCGCGGTGGGAGGCGAGGGCACGCGCATCGAGGTCTCGCTCTCCGCTACGACGACCGCGCAAACCTGATCGTCAACCCAAGGTTGACGAAAACCATGCGTCAACTTAGAGTTGACGCATGGAACCCATTCGGCCGTCCCATCCCATCCGGCTCGACGACCTCATCGATGCGATCAAGAAGGTCCACGACGATCCGCTCGAACAACTCTCCGATGCCGTCATCGCGGCCGATCACCTCGGTGAGGTCGCCGATCACCTGATCGGCCACTTCGTCGACCAGGCCCGACGGTCCGGCAAGTCGTGGTCGGAGATCGGCCAGAGCATGGGCGTGTCCAAGCAGGCAGCCCAGAAACGGTTCGTCTCGAAGAGCGACAACGACCTCGACCCCGAGCAGGGGTTCTCGCGATTCACCCCGCGCGCGCAGAACACCGTGATGGCGTCGATGAACGAAGCGCGTGCCACGGGAAGCCCCGAGATCACGCCCGTCCATCTGATTCTCGGTCTGCTCGTCGACACCGAGTCGCTCGCCGCCCGCGCACTCGCGGCCCAGGATATCGACTTCGCGGCGCTGCGCTCGGCCGCCGTGGCGACGCTCCCCGAACCGTCGAGCGACGTCCCCGAACTCATCCCGTACGACGCGGGTGCCCGCAAGGCCCTCGAGCTGACCTTCCGCGAAGCCCTGCGACTCGGGCACAACTACATCGGCACCGAGCACATCCTCCTCGCGCTCCTCGAACTCGAGAACGGCGACGGCGTGCTCTCGGCGGCCGGCGTGAACAAGAGCGCCGTGGAGAAGAAGGTCGCGGAGGATCTCGCCGCGATCGTCGAGGCGCAGAAGGCCGAGGACGGCGAGGCCGGGTCGTAGCACCGGGCAGGACCTGCGCGCCCCCGGCGCGGGCACGTCCCCTGCGGCCAGGTTCGCCGACGGCCCCCTCGGGGTACGTCGAAGTCATGAACACACGTCACGCATGTCTCGTCGCGGGCTTCTCCGTCGCCACGCTCGTGGCTGCCGGGTGCAGCAGCGACGAACCGTCCACCGACACCGAGACCACCGTCGAGACCCCACACACTTCGCTCACGACCACCACCACCGATTCCATGCCCACGCCGCTGCCCGGGATGAGTGGCGACGCCTTCGGGCTCCCGAACGAGGGAGGCGACGACGACAATGCCTTCACCTACGACGAAGCGGCCGTGCCGGTCGGCGCGACCTTCGACGTCGAATCCGAAGAGGAGAACGGCCGGACCACCGTCACCCTCAGGGTGATGGGTCTGCAACCCGATCGGGACTTCGGGGCGCACGTCCACACCCGGCCGTGCGGGCCGAACCCGTCCGATTCGGGGCCGCACTACCAGAACCGGGTCGACCCGGCGGCGAACCCCGACTCCCCGTCCACCGATCCCGCCTACGCCAATCCGCAGAACGAGATCTGGCTCGACATCACCACCGACGCGCAGGGCAACGCCGAGGCGTCCACGACCGTCGACTGGGAGTTCCGCGACGGCGAAGCCAACTCGGTGGTGCTCCACGCACAGCACACCAAGACCGCACCGGGTGAGGCCGGACAGGCCGGCGACCGGCTCGCCTGCATCGACGAGGACTTCTGACCCGACGGCCCCGCCGCCGCGTTTGGCCGCCGTCCTTCCGGGTAGCCGTGGAAAAGACGTGTCCAGCCCCGACGACAGCACACGAATCGGAGTTCCCATGCCCGCCGACACCCCGAAGATCCCCGGTGTTCCCTCGTCCACCGTGCCACCCGTGGAGGAACCCACGACGCCCACGACTCCGCCCGAGCCCAAGCCCGATCAGGCGGAGCCCGAGGTCAGGACGGCCACCGGCACTCCCGCGGATCTGCCGCGCGGCCGTGCCCAGCAGGGCGAGTACCTGACGACGGCTCAGGGGGCGCGGCTGACGGATACCGACCACTCGCTCAAGGCCGGTCGGCGCGGGCCGATCCTGTTGCAGGATCATCACTTCCGCGAGAAGATCACCCACTTCGACCACGAACGCATCCCGGAGCGCGTGGTGCACGCCCGCGGCGCCGGTGCCCACGGCGTCTTCCGCGCGACGGGTGCCGCAAGCTCGATCACGCGTGCCCAGTTCCTCCAGAAGGACGTGGAGACACCGGTGTTCGTGCGGTTCTCGACGGTGCTCGGTTCCCGTGGCTCGGCCGACACGGTGCGCGACACTCGTGGCTTCGCGACGAAGTTCTACACCGAGGAAGGCACTTTCGACCTCGTCGGCAACAACATCCCGGTGTTCTTCATCCAGGACGCCATCAAGTTCCCGGACGTCGTCCACGCGGCCAAACCGCACCCGGATCGCGAGATCCCGCAGGCACAGAGCGCTCACGACACGTTCTGGGATTTCGTCTCGCTCCACACCGAGGCCACGGCGCACACGATGTGGAACATGTCCGACCGCGGCATCCCGCGCTCCTACCGCATGATGGAGGGCTTCGGCGTCCACACCTTCCGTGTGGTCAACGCCGAGGGTGATACCGCGCTGGTGAAGTTCCACTGGAAGCCGCGGCTCGGCGTGCATTCGCTGGTGTGGGAGGAAGCCCAGCTCATCAACGGCTTCGATCCCGACTTCCACCGCCGCGACCTCGCCGACGCGATCGAGGCCGGTGCCTACCCCGAATGGGATCTCGGCGTACAGGTCTTCCCGGACACCCCGGAGCAGGTCTTCGAAGGCATCGACCTGCTCGATCCCACCAAGATCGTCCCCGAGGAACTCGCGCCCGTGCAGATCATCGGCACGATGGTCCTCAATGCCAACCCCACCAATTTCTTCGCCGAGACCGAGCAGGTCGCCTTCCACCCGGGCCATCTCGTCCCCGGCATCGACGTCACCGACGATCCGCTGCTGCAGGGCCGCCTGTTCTCGTACCTCGACACCCAGCTGACGCGACTCGGCGGACCGAACTTCGGGCAGATCCCGATCAACCGTCCGCACGCACCCGTCAACGACATGTTCCGCGACGGCTTCCATCAGCACGCCGTCCACACCGGTGTCGCTCCGTACAAGCCGAACTCGCTCGACGCGGGATGCCCGTTCATGGCCGGTGTCACCGAGGGTGCCTTCGTCGACCTGCCGGTGGAGGTACCTGCGGCGAAGAAGGAGCGTGAGGTCTCCCGGTCGTTCGACGACCACTACACGCAGGTCCGCCAGTTCTACCTGAGCCTGTCGGAGATAGAGCAGGACCACGTGGCCTACGCCTACACCTTCGAGCTGGGCAAGTGCTACGAGCAGTCCATCAAGGAGCGGCAGCTGCAGATCCTGGCGAACATCGACACCGGGTTGTGCGAGAAGGTGGCGGCCGGTCTCGGTCTGCCCGCTCCGAAGCCGACCGTCGAGGTCTCCGATCTCCCGCAGAGCCCCGCGCTGGCGCAGGTCGGCAAGACGTGGCCCGTGCAGGGCCGGTTGATCGGCATCGTCGCCGACGACACCACCGACGTCGATCAGGTGCTCGCGGCCGTGCAGGCCGTGGACGCGGCCGACTGCGTCCCGCTGGTCGTCGCCCCGCACGGCGGGATGCTCGGGGGAGTCGTGCCGATCTCGCGCACCTTCCTCACGGCCCGCTCGATCGAGTTCGACGCGGTCGTTCTGGCCGCTGCACCCGCAGATAAGAGGGTGCAGATCCTCGTGGACGAGACGTTCCGCCACCAGAAAACCTTGGCGGCGTGGGGTCCGGGAGCTGCGGCACTCGAGGGTCTGGCGGCACCGGGTGTCGTCGTCGCGGACGATCCCCAGACGGCGGTTACGCAGGTGCTCGATCTGCTCGGTACCCACCGGGTGTGGCAACGAGACACTTTGTGACAGACGTCACCTGAGGCGGGCTTACGGTTTCGGGTGCCCCAAGTTATTCTTTCGTTACCTCTGGCCGCAGCTGATTCTTATCGCTGCGGCCAGTTGTTATTTACGGGCCGTTCACCTCGAGGTCAGCGCTGCCCGATCCCAGAGACGATGCGCCGGATACGCAGGTCGTCGGCCAACTCGACGCGCGCGTAGCGGGCCTGCTCGTCGGCGTCCGCGGATGCGAGGTCGTGGGCGGCGGTAATGCGAGTCGCGAGCACGTCCGGCGACCAGTTGTACGCCTCGGGCGGGATCTCGAGGGCGACGATGCGGCCGGTCGGGGTGACGCTGATACGGATGCCGTGGACCGATCCGTTGCCTACTATCCGTTCGATCGTGTCCTGCACACGCCTGACGGTGACAGAGAGTTCTTCTGGATACGTCAACACGGTTCCTTTCTCACCAGCCCGGGTAGGCGGGGAGAGTTTCGGGTGGGGTGGGGGAGATGATGGTTTCGGAACTTCTGTAGGGCGGCAAGCTGGGTTCGATGCTGCGACCCCATGCTTCGCATCGATACATCGTTTCGCCCGAGTCGCCCCCGAAGTCGATTCTGAGTCCGGTATCGGTGAACAGATCTTCCGTAGGAGCGGACCATTGGTGCTCGGTGGTGGGGAGAGAAGTCAGGTACTGATCGCTTGGTGTCGGTGGTTCCGGGTCGTGCCTGTGGAGTTGCTCTTCGCGCCGATGTTCCTCGGTGTCACGGGTGAACTCGACAAATTCCTCCTGCCCGGAAAATTGGTTGATGCGATAGTCGCCGTCTCGGACCCTGATGCCCACCTTCGACCATTGGGTGCACACGGTTGCTTTGAACCCAGCCGCCGTATCGAGCACCTGGAGGATGTGCGCCCGAAATGTTCCGACGAGGGATGTTTCCAGCGCAGTTGGGACTTTGCGTGCGTAGGAAGGGACGAGTGCTCCGGCGAACCCGGGATAGGCGGTATCGAGTCCGCCGTAGTGGGCGATAATCATGGATTCGTACGCGGCTCGGGTGAGGATGCTGCGTTGATCCGCAAGGTCGATTCCCGGTTCTGCGGACCACACGAAGGTGGAACTTCGGACCTGTCCGGGTGGTTCGTACTCGGCGGTGATGATGGTCTGGGGCGCAACCGGTGCCGGCGCTCGATCGGGTGTGCAGCTTGCAAGTAGGAATGATCCGACAAGGAATGCTATTGCAGCGCAAATAATTCGGTTCATGTGCTCACCAGCCCGGGTAGGCGGGCAGGGTTTCGGGTGGGGTGGGGGAGACGAGAAACTCGGCCCCGTCATCGGGCACCCCCGGCTCGATGCTGCGTCCCCACTCTTCGCAACGTTTCTTGGCATCGCCGAGATCTGCGCCGAAACTGATCAACCACTCGGTGCCCGCGAAGACGTCCTCCGTCGGCGCAGACCATTGGTGAGTCGCGTCGGCGATGGGAGGAGATGGCGGGCGGGGAGTGGTGCTCGGTGGGACGTTGGGTCGGACCCGGGCGAGGTCGCGATCCTCAGCGGTGGGGTGGTTGAACTCGACTCTCTCTTCGATGGCCGAGCCATGCACAGTGTGATACTGGCCGTCGTCTCTTCGCACTGCATAGTGTGAGGGCTGAATGCAGACGGTCGCGTTGAAACCCTTTTCTGTCTGATGCACCTGAAGAAGGTGCGCTCGGATCGTGCCCACTAGCGCGCGCGTAGCGATGGTATTTATCCTGCGCGCATACCTGGGATCGATCGCATTGCTGAATCCTGGGTAGGTTGTTTCGATACCTCCGTAGAATGCGATCATCATCGATTCGTGCGATGCCCGGATCAATTTTCCACGGTTATCCAGCAGATCAATTCCGGGCTCCGCCGACCAGACGTAGGTCGCGTTGCGAACCTGCTCCGGCGCTTGGTATTCGCTCGCGTCTACGGGAAGGGAAGGGGATTGCTGCGGTGCCGGCTCGGTTTCCGACGTGCATGCGACAAGCATGAAAACGACTAGAGTGGTAACGAGTTTCCGGTTCCCCCGCGGGCACGTTGTTGTCATGCGCCGTAGTTCCACCTTTCTCCTCCGGCCGGAACAACATCGTTTACGAGCACATCGCGAAATCCGTCGGTGCCGTCCCTCTGGTCTGCATAGACGATATTTCGGAGGTCACCCGCTCCGTTCGAGGCAGATCCGAGATACATGTCCTGGGACCCGTAATCGATCCCGTTTTCCGAAATGATGCTGGCAGCTTGATTCGTCAGGACGTGTTCATCGGCTTTGGTGCGTTCAGGGATGGTGTGACCCTCTGCCTGGCTGAAGGGCATGTCCGCTGGATCCACTCTTCCGGCGTCGACCAACGCATTGAGCATGTTGTATCTCCGAGTATTTTCGGCGCCCGTCTCCGTCAGATACATTTCGGAATCGAACCCCTCGACCCCCGACGGATGCCCCACGTATTGCCCTTCAGCATCGACGATTTCGGATTGCAACAAAACCCCTGTCGAGTACACGAGCGGACCCGTGACCACGCCACCCGGCAACGCCGTCACCGCACCGGTGACGAGGGTTTGGGCCACGGCATACGCGTCTGCTCTGGACTGGTTCCGGTTGTCGATCGCCGCCTGCTCGACCAGCTTCTCGTTCTCGTAGGTGCTGCTCAAACCGACCTCGACGAGGTTTTGCAACCGGCCCGAATACGTTCCGTAGCTGTACTTGTTCACACCGTCGAGTTGTTCGAGAGCGAACCGGCGGTCGAAATCGGTGGCCTGCGCGATTGCTGCACCGTTGAGAAGGGCACCTGCCGCAGGGTCGGTGTTCATGAGGGTGAATACGCGCGTCGCCGGGACGGGGCCGAGTTCACCGAAGCCGCTGGTGGCGGTGGCGTCGTCGACGGAACCGACCATGTCGCCGACGAACGGTGACAGGGCGGTCGCGAAGGAACGGACAGCAACAGGATTGACGTCACCTATGGTCAGGTCGGTTTCTTCCCGGAAGGCACCCGGCATATGGAGGAAACGGTTGAAGTTGTTGTCGGAGTTCCACTCCGATTCCGGCGCAGACAACACCTCGGCCAAACCGAAGGCTGCCTCGCCCGCACGTTCGGCTCGGATTACTGCGGCGGGGTCACCCGGGTCGGCGGGCAACGCGTCGGCAGCGATCCACTCCGTCAGGCCGGCCAGAGTTGCTCCGTCGTCGGCCCATTCGCGGGTGAGCAGCGGAACGAGCACCTCGTCCCTACTGAAGTCCGCAGGGCTGCCGTCGACGTCGGTGCCGGTGAGCAGGTGATACGACGTGTCGGTGTTCCGGGTGGCGAGGTCGAGGAATGTGCTTGCCGTGTGGTCGTAATAGGAAGGGTCGGGGGTGGGAATGATGTGGGGATCGGCGTAGGTGGGGATGCCCGCCATATATCCGGCGACCCGGCTCATCTCGATGCCCATCTCGGTTCCGGGTCGATACTGAGGGTTGGCCTCGCCGAGTATCGCGCCGAGTCGATCCAGCCGGTCCAGTGGTTCACCGGGGTGCTCGGCGTTCGGGTCGGGTTCGTAGCCGTATCGAATGGTGTCTCGGATGTCCTGCGGCACCGACTCCCACGACCCGCCGTATTCGGGATTCGAAAGGATGAGCAGACCGTTGCCGAGACCGTCGGCCCAGCGCGCCGCGTCGGGGTTGCCTTCGGCTTCCCATGTCTTGTACGTCTCGTGCAGGTTCGCCAGTTCGTCCTCGTCGAGGCTGTTGTAGAAGGCGTCGAGGTACTCGATGCTCGCACCCGACGGTAGCGACAGGGTGCGTCCGATGCGTTCGAGATCGGTATCGCGTGCAGCCCCGGATGCTAGGAGCGCAGCGTCGGCAGCACCGTCCGGAGCATCGATGGAATGTGTGTTCTGGGAACGGAATTCCCCGCCGAACGTGGAGAGCCGGATGCTGACCTGCTCGAGTCGGACGGCGGCGTCTCGATCCAGTTCGTCGAATGTGCGCACCGCCGATTTCAGTTGGACCTCGAAGTTCATGGCGGTGTCGTCGAGACCCGCTTGCACGACGAGGTCGGTCTGCGCGTCGCCCGTGTGGGTTCGGGGTGCCTCGACCCGCGCGTCGTCGTGGACGGTGAAGCCGGCTGCAACCGCGGTGTCGACGATTCCGACGACGGTGGCGCGGGCGGGAATGAGCGTGTTCGCAGCGTCGCGGAGGGCGTCGACCTGCTCGTCGACAGCGCGGTTGATGCCTTGGCCGGCCACCCGATCACTCCACGCACGTGCCGCGGCGGCCGCCCCGCCTTCACCGTCCCATCCACCGAATGTGGAGTCCACATTCCGGTCGACGCGGTGGGTCGACTCCCGGAATGTGTTGTTTGCGGACTCGACCGCGTCGGCAGCCGTGGTGAGCGCAGCCGGATCGAGCGAGCGGATCGCGGAAGGAGACCACATCTACGGGGCCGTTCCTTCGAAGTCGGATCCGACGGCCGCGAGTTGGCGGCTGAATTCCTCCTCGGCCACCTCGTAGTTCCGTGCGGCCGCTTCGGTGGCCTCGGCCATGCGTCGCAGGCAGTTGGCCATAGCGCGGTAGGCGGTGTCGAGTGGTGCTCCCGCGCGTCCGGCGACACCACCGACCGCTGAGGATGGCATCGCGCCCGCTACCGACTCGAGCGCCGCGGACGGTTCCAACGCGTAGATGGTCTCGGCTTCTCCCTCCAGGGCATAGGCCAGGCTCTTCAACGAGTCCGGGTCGACCTTCAGCGCTGACATCAGCTCACCAACTCCTGTCCGGCAGACGTTCCATCAGGGTTGGACGCAGCAGCGTGACGATCGGTTCCCTCGACCGGGTGATTTTCGGAACGTTTCAGGCGATGCGGCCGAATGCTGTGATGGAGGAGTCGCGGAGAGATGTCAGCCGGGACGCGGTCGCGATCCTGGCGACCGCCCGTGACGCGGGCACGAGGAGCTGGGTGCGGCGTCGACG
This sequence comes from Rhodococcus sp. 2G, assembly GCF_001886355.1. Classification (NCBI taxonomy): domain Bacteria; kingdom Bacillati; phylum Actinomycetota; class Actinomycetes; order Mycobacteriales; family Nocardiaceae; genus Rhodococcus; species Rhodococcus sp. 2G. The sequence goes on from NZ_CP018063.1 coordinate 4,376,794, forward strand.
GGCACGGTCATAGCGCTGCAGAGCGATCGGTACCGGATGCTCGGACAACAGCGTCGCGAGTGTCGTGGCGTCGACGATTGCTTCGCATGCGCCGCGGCCGAGATTCGGTGCCATCGCATGCGCCGCGTCGCCGATCAGTGCGGTGTTGCCGCGGACGTACGACGGGAGGCGGGGGGATTCGTACAGGTCGTGGTACATGACGTCGTCGGGGTCGAGGCGGCCGAGGATGTCGCGTACGCCGGGGTGCCAGTCGTGGAAGCGGCCGTACAGATCGTCGAGGGTGCCGCCGGTGCCTTCGGTGGTGCGGACGGCGGCGAACCAGTTGGTGAGGTCGCCGTCGCGGTCGGTGATTCCGAAGAGCGCGCCGGGACCCCAGGTTTCTCCATGGTTCGTGGTGGAGCCGCCGACCCAGCCGCGCCACGCTCCGTACCCGGTGTGCACGGGCCGGTAGGTCGGACCGAACACCTCGTCACGTACCGCACTGCCGATTCCGTCCGCGCCGATCATCACGTCGTATCCGGCGAGGGCCGTGAGCGGTGGCGCGGGGGCGTCGAACTTCACGATGTGGTCGGGGAGGCCGGACAGCAGGATGTCGAGGAGGGCGGGCCGGGAAACCATGACCGGTGCCCGGCGAAGGTCCCCGACGTGGGCGAGCACCACACCGTCCCAGCGTCTGAGCGTCGCGGAGCGCTGTGGCACGCCGAGTTGTTCCACCCGTCCGCCGACGCCGGCAACTTCGAGTGCGGCCAGGGCAGGAGGCCACATCCCGAGCGCGGTGCCGGTGCGCGGAGGCTCCGGAGATCGTTCGAACACGTCGATGTGCCATCCGTGGCGGAGGAGGGTGTTCGCGGCGGTGAGCCCTCCGATTCCGCCGCCGAGGATCGCTGCACTGCCTGGCTTCACGGTCATGTCATGACGGTACTACGTATGTAGTGGACAGTCACTACCCTTGTAGTGATCCTCGTAGAATGTCTCTCGTGACCGACAAACGCGCCACCGTCCTCGACGCCGCAATCGAACTCGTGGGGACCGAAGGATTGCGCGCCCTCACCCACCGCCGCGTGGATGCCATCGCCGGTGTGCCGGCCGGCTCCACGTCGAACTACTTCCGCACCCGCCAGGCTCTCGTCGAAGGGGTGCTCGACAGGCTCCTCGAGCGGGACCGGGTCCAGCTCGAGGCGATCGGCGCCGCGTTGCCGGGGGACGCACGTGAGCTCGAAGACCTGGCGCACGGATATGTGATGTTCGTGACGGGGGACGACCTCGTGCGGACCCGCGCACGCTTCGCGATGTTCGTCGAGGCGATGGCGACGCCCGAACTGCGTGCCGGGGTCGAAACCCGCCGCAGCGAACTGCGCGGATGGATCGGGACCGTGCTCGCGGGCCTCGGCGTCGACGATTCCGCCACCGCCGCGCGGGTTCTCATCGACTACCTGGACGGACTGATCCTGCATCGCTGCACCTCGCAGGACGACGGGCCGGACCCGCGCGACGGCGTGTCCCGAATGGTGCGAATGCTGCTTTCCACGGCAGGGTGACGCCCGCGATTCCGGTGCGTTACGGCTGCGTTTCCGCAGGTGGGGGGAAGAATAGGGCAGGCTTGCTTGCATTACCCCCCGCCACCTGGCATATCGTTCGTTTCGAAGACGGTGGGACCACGACGTCCCACCGGTCGCCGGGTCCACGCTCGCGCTGCCGAAAAGGCACCCGCACCGTCGCGGATGAGCGGATACTGGCGATGTCGAAGGTATCGGGCACCCGGCCGATACCCGTCTACGGCAGTAGATGGCCATCAGCGCTGCTGGTCGTCGGTGCTATCGCATCAACGAAGGCTAGGTATGACTCATCTCCCCGGGCCTCGAGGGCTCTACCACCCGGCGAACGAGCACGACTCCTGTGGCGTCGCGTTCGTCGTCGACATGCACGGTCGTCGCAGTCGCGACATCGTGGAGAAGGCGATCACCGCCCTGGTGAATCTCGAACACCGCGGTGCAGCGGGAGCGGAACAGAACACCGGCGACGGCGCCGGCATCCTGATCCAGGTCCCCGACGCCTACTTCCGTGAGGTCGTCGACTTCGATCTTCCCGCCGAAGGCGCATACGCGACCGGTATCGCGTTCCTGCCCAAGGACACCGCCAAGGCCGACGCCGCGGCCGCCGAGGTCGACCGCATCGTCGCCGAAGAGGGCCTCGAGGTCCTCGGCTGGCGCGAGGTGCCGATCGACGAGTCCGAGCTGGGTTCCATGGCCAAGGACGCCATGCCCACCTTCCGGCAGATCTTCATCGCCTCCGGCGCCCGCGCGCTCACCGGCCTCGAGCTCGAGCGCCGCGCGTACGTCGTGCGCAAGCGCACCGAGCACGAGCTCGGCCACCACGGCGCGGGCGAGGACGGTCCCGGCAGCGAGACCGTCTACTTCCCGAGCCTGTCGGCGTCGACCTTCGTCTACAAGGGCATGCTCACCACGCCCCAGATGAAGGGCTTCTACCGCGACCTGCAGGACGAGCGCGTCGTCTCGGCCCTCGGTCTCGTGCACTCGCGGTTCTCCACCAACACGTTCCCGTCGTGGCCGCTCGCGCATCCCTTCCGCCGCGTGGCGCACAACGGCGAGATCAACACCGTCACGGGCAATGCCAACTGGATGCGCGCCCGTGAGGCACTCATCGACACCGAGGTCTTCGGCGGTCGCGACAAGCTCGAGAAGATCTTCCCGGTCTGCACGCCGGGTGCGTCCGACACCGCGCGTTTCGACGAGGTGCTCGAACTGCTGCACCTCGGTGGTCGCAGCCTGCCGCACGCCGTGCTCATGATGATCCCCGAGGCGTGGGAGCGCCACGACTCGATGGATCCGGCCCGTCGCGCGTTCTACGAGTACCACGCGGCCCTCATGGAGCCGTGGGACGGACCGGCCTCGGTGTGCTTCACCGACGGCACCGTCATCGGCGCCGTGCTCGACCGCAACGGCCTGCGCCCCTCGCGTGCCTGGGTCACCGACGACGGCCTCGTCGTCATGGCCTCCGAGGTGGGTGTGCTCGACATCCCCACCGAGAAGATCGTCAGCAAGCGTCGCCTGCAGCCGGGCCGCATGTTCCTCGTCGACACGGCCAAGGGCCGCATCGTCGAGGACGAGGAGATCAAGCGCGAGCTCGCCGCCGAGCATCCCTACGAGGAGTGGGTCGCAGGCGGCGTCACCCGTCTCGAGGATCTGCCCGAGAGCAAGTACACCTACATGTCGCACGAGCGTGTCGTGCTACGGCAGCAGGTCTTCGGCTACACCCGCGAAGAGGTCGACCTCCTCGTCAAGCCGATGGCGGCCTCCGGAGCCGAGGCGCTCGGCTCGATGGGCACCGACACGCCGATCGCCGTGCTGTCGTCGCGTCCGCGTCAGCTGTTCGACTTCTTCTCGCAGCTGTTCGCCCAGGTCACCAACCCGCCGCTCGACGCCATCCGCGAGGAGATCGTCACCAGCATGGGCGGCATGCTCGGCCCCGAGGGCGACCTGCTGAACCCGACCGAGGCGTCGTGCCGGCAGATTCTCATCGGTGCGCCGGTCATCGACAACGACGACCTGCAGAAGCTCATCCACGTCAACGACGAGAAGCAGTTCCCCGGCTTCAACAGCGTCATCATCCGCGGCCTGTACCCGGTCGCGGAGGGCGGTGAGGGTCTGCGTCGCGCCCTCGCCTCGATCCGCGAGCAGGTCTCGCAGGCCATCGAGAAGGGCGCACGCCTGATCGTGCTGTCCGACCGCGAGTCCGACGAGAAGCTGGCGCCGATCCCGTCGCTGCTGCTCACCTCCGCGGTGCATCACCACCTCGTCCGCGAGAAGACCCGCACCAAGGTCGGTCTGCTCGTCGAGGCCGGCGACGCCCGCGAGGTCCACCACATCGCCGCCCTGTGCGGTTTCGGTGCGGCCGTGGTCAACCCGTACATGGCGTTCGAGAGCATCGACGAGCTGTTGCAGAACGGCGACCTGCCCGAGGGCGTGACCCTCGACAAGGCCATCGCCAACTACATCAAGGCGGCCTCGAAGGGCGTGCTCAAGGTGATGTCCAAGATGGGCATCTCCACGCTCGCCTCCTACACCGGTGCGCAGCTGTTCCAGGTCATCGGCCTGTCGCAGGAACTCGTCGACGAGTACTTCACCGGTCTGCAGTCGCAGCTCGGCGGTGTCGGTCTCGACGAGATCGCCGCGGACGTCGCGGCCCGTCACCGCACGGCCTTCCTCGACCGCCAGTCCGAGCGCGCGCACCGCGAGCTCGAGGTGGGTGGCGAGTACCAGTGGCGTCGTGAGGGCGAGTACCACCTGTTCAACCCGGACACGGTGTTCAAGCTCCAGCACGCGACCCGCACCGGCCAGTACTCGATCTTCAAGGAGTACACGAAGCTCGTCGACGACCAGTCGGAGCGACTCGCGTCGCTGCGCGGTCTGTTCGAGTTCAAGAAGGGCGTGCGCCCGCCGGTGCCGCTCGACGAGGTCGAGCCGGCGAGCGAGATCGTCAAGCGCTTCTCGACCGGTGCGATGAGCTACGGCTCCATCTCGGCCGAGGCGCACGAGACCCTCGCGATCGCGATGAACCGTCTCGGTGGCCGCTCGAACTCCGGTGAGGGCGGCGAGCATCCGAGCCGTTTCACCCCGGACGAGAACGGCGACTGGCGGCGCTCGGCGATCAAGCAGGTCGCCTCGGGTCGCTTCGGTGTGACCGCGCACTACCTGAGCAACTGCACCGACATCCAGATCAAGATGGCGCAGGGCGCGAAGCCCGGTGAGGGCGGCCAGCTGCCGCCGCACAAGGTGTACCCGTGGGTCGCCGAGGTCCGTGGTTCGACGCCCGGCGTCGGCCTGATCTCGCCGCCGCCGCACCACGACATCTACTCGATCGAGGATCTCGCGCAGCTGATCCACGACCTGAAGAACGCCAACCCGAAGGCCCGCATCCACGTGAAGCTGGTCTCCGAGCTCGGTGTCGGCACGGTCGCCGCGGGTGTGTCGAAGGCACACGCCGACGTCGTGCTCATCTCGGGTCACGACGGTGGTACCGGCGCGTCGCCGCTGACCTCCCTCAAGCACGCGGGTGCTCCCTGGGAGATCGGTCTCGCCGAGACCCAGCAGACGCTGATGCTCAACGGTCTGCGCGACCGCATCGTCGTGCAGGTCGACGGCCAGATGAAGACCGGCCGCGACGTCGTGGTCGCCGCTCTCCTCGGCGCCGAGGAGTACGGTTTCGCGACCGCGCCGCTCGTGGTCTCGGGCTGCATCATGATGCGTGTGTGCCACCTCGACACCTGCCCCGTGGGTGTCGCGACGCAGAACCCGGTGCTGCGCAAGCGGTTCACCGGCAAGCCGGAGTTCGTCGAGAACTTCATGCTGTACATCGCCGAAGAGGTGCGCGAGTACCTCGCCGAACTCGGTTTCCGCAGTCTCGACGAGGCCATCGGCCAGGTGGACGTCCTCGACACCCGCAAGGCCGTCGAGCACTACCGCGCGTCGAAGCTCGACCTGTCGCCGCTGCTCGAGAAGGTCATCTCCCCGATCTTCGGGGGGCAGGACATGCACTGCACCAAGGAGCAGTACCACGCTCTCGACAAGGCACTCGACAACGAGCTGATCGCGAAAGCGCAGCCCGCTCTCGAGTCGGGTACGTCGGTCTCGTTCGACACTCCGATCACCAACGTCAACCGCACCGTCGGCACGATGCTCGGCCACGAGCTCACCAAGAAGTACGGTGTGGAAGGGTTGCCGGACAACACGATCGACATCACCTTCGCAGGTTCGGCCGGCAACAGCTTCGGTGCGTTCGTCCCGCGCGGCATCACGATGCGGCTCAACGGCGACGCGAACGACTTCGTCGGCAAGGGCCTGTCGGGTGGTCGCATCATCGTGCGCCCGCCGCACAATGCGGCCGAGGGTTTCGTGCCCGAGGACAACATCATCGCCGGCAACGTCATCCTGTTCGGTGCCACCTCGGGTGAGGTCCTCATCCGTGGCATCGCGGGTGAGCGCTTCGCGGTCCGCAACTCCGGAGCCACGGCCGTCGTCGAAGGCGTCGGCGACCACGGCTGCGAGTACATGACGGGTGGCAAGGTCGTCATCCTCGGCAAGACCGGTCGCAACTTCGGTGCGGGCATGTCCGGTGGCGTCGCGTTCGTGTACAACCCGGACAAGGACTTCGAGAACAACCTGAACACCGAGCTGGTCGACCTCGAGGATCTCGAGGGCGAGGACTTCGCGTGGCTCAAGGGCGCCGTCGAACGGCATCGTGACGAAACGGGCTCCGAGGTCGCAGCCCGCATCCTGGCCGACTGGTCACAACAGGTCAGCCACTTCGCGAAGGTCATGCCTCGCGATTACAAGAAGGTACTCATGGCTATCAAGGACGCCACCATCCGTGGTGCGAACGTGGACGAGGCGATCATGGAGGCTGCTCGTGGCTGATCCCACCGGTTTCCTCAAGCACGGTTCCCGCGAGACGCCGGTCCGCCGGCCTGTCCCGCTGCGACTCCTCGACTGGAAGGAGGTCTACGAGCCGTTCCCGCTCGACACCCTCCGGACCCAGGCAAGCCGTTGCATGGACTGCGGTATCCCCTTTTGCCACAACGGTTGCCCGCTCGGGAATCTCATCCCCGAGTGGAACGACCTCGCCTACAAGGGTAAGTGGGAGGACGGGATCGAGCGTCTCCACGCCACGAACAACTTCCCCGAGTTCACCGGCCGGCTCTGCCCGGCGCCCTGCGAGGCGTCGTGCGTGCTCGGCATCAACCAGGACCCGGTGACCATCAAGCAGGTCGAGGTCGAGCTGGTCGAGAAGGCCTTCGACGACGGCCGCGTCAAGCCGGTTCCGCCGTCGAAGCTCACCGGCCGCAAGGTCGCGGTAGTCGGCTCCGGGCCTGCCGGTCTCGCTGCGGCACAGCAGCTCACGCGTGCCGGTCACTCGGTGACGGTGTTCGAGCGGGCCGACCGCATCGGTGGTCTTCTCCGTTACGGCATCCCCGAGTTCAAGATGGAGAAGCGCTTCATCGACCGCCGTCTCGCGCAGATGGAGGCCGAGGGCACCGTCTTCAAGCCGGGCGTGAACGTGGGTGTCGACATAACCGCCGATGAGCTGCGCGAGCAGTTCGACGCCGTGGTGCTCGCCGGCGGCGCGACCGTCGCCCGCGACCTGCAGATCCCCGGACGCGAGCTCGACGGGATCCACCAGGCGATGGAGTTCCTGCCGATCGCCAACCGCGTGCAGCTCGGCGATCTGCCGGCCCCGACCATCACGGCCGAGGGTAAGAAGGTCGTCATCATCGGCGGTGGCGACACCGGCGCCGACTGCCTGGGCACCTCGCACCGTCAGGGTGCGGAGAGCGTCCACCAGTTCGAGATCATGCCGCGGCCGCCGGAGCAGCGCGCCGAGTCCACCCCGTGGCCGACCTACCCCCTCATGTACCGCGTCTCGTCGGCGCACGAGGAGGGCGGCGAGCGCGTCTTCTCCGTCAACACCGAGGAATTCATCGGCAAGGACGGCAAGGTCACCGCGCTGAAGGCGCACGAGGTGCAGATGGTCGACGGTCGCTTCGAGAAGGTCGAAGGAAGCGACTTCGAACTCGAGGCCGATCTGGTGCTGCTCGCGATGGGCTTCACCGGCGCCGAGAAGCCGGGTCTGCTCACCGATCTCGGGGTCGACTTCGACCAGCGTGGCAACGTCGCCCGTTCGTCGGAGTGGTCCACCAACGTCGACGGTGTCTTCGTCGCCGGCGACATGGGTCGCGGACAGTCGCTCATCGTCTGGGCGATCGCCGAGGGTCGCGCGTGCGCCGCTGCGGTGGACCGCTTCCTCGAGGGTGAGACGGCGTTGCCGGCGCCGATCGCGACCACCACGATGCCGCAGCGCTGAACGCGGGAATCTGCCGGCGTCCGAGTGGCGCCGGAGAGTTGAGCGCTCCAGCGTCGCAGCGCTGAACGAGGTACGACCACTGGGCCGCACACCGGAAGGTGTGCGGCCCAGTGGCGTTCGGGGGGGCGGCGTTCGTGGGTGGGGTCAGGCGTCGACGAGCGACGCGGGATCGGTGTCGGTTGCGGTGGCCGGCGCCGGTTCGGGTGTGGCCTCCTCGCGCCGCCGCGCGAGGAGGCGATCCACGGCCCACGATCCGGAGCCGAGGAAGATCAGGACGAACATCGCCCAGCAGAACAGCGCGGCGGATTCACCGTCGTTCTGGATGGGCAGTGCGCCGTCGGCCTGGTGGCCCCAGAAGTAGGCGTACGCCATCGATCCGGAGCCGAGGAAGGCCGCGAGCCGGGTACCGAGACCGACGATCAGGGCGGTGCCGCACACGACCTGGATGATCGCACCCCACCAGCCGGGCCATGCGCCGAGTTGTGCGGTGGCTCCGCCGTAGGGTTCCGCCGGCCACGCCCACAGGCTCGTGGTGCCGTGGCAGAGGAACAGGAAACCGACGGCGATGCGGAAGGCGGCGACGGCGTGATCGCCGAAAAGGTCCGGCCAATGGCGCACTGAGTTCATCACGTGCGGAAGTAAAGCATGCCTACCCTTACATGCGGGGTGCTTGGTCATCGTTCCTCCGGTTTCGGTGGAGCTGCCCCTGCTTTCCGGGGGTGGATCCACAGAAATCCGCTCGACAGGGACCACCGGACGCGCTGCGCTTGTGATATTTCCGTGTCGCCGGGCGTCGCACCCGTTATGGTTCTGCGCATGACGGCTACGAGACGGGCACTGGCGACGGTCGTGATGGGTGCGGGTGCCGTCGTGGCTGCCGTCGCGGCGGCTCCCACCGCGACCGCGGACCCTGCGGACGCGTGCATCCGCAACGGTGGCGGGCTCGTGACGATCGACGGCGCCGAGCCCGTCCCACCGGTTTTCGGATTCGACGGTCCCCGCCTGCTCGGACTCCAGGGCGGCGTCGGCAACGCATGCATCACCAACGTGGGTGCCGGCGCCGTGACCGTCACGCATCCCGAGGGGCGTGTCCCGGGACGCACCGAGGTGTCCACCGCGCTCGTGGAGATGCGGGTCGACGGCGGGCTCGGCAACGTCGCCGTCACCAATGTCGGTACCGGTGCGGTCACGGTGCACCGGACGGAGGTCACGCCCGAGCCCGTTGCGGGGCCTGCACAGGCTCCGCTCCCCGGGATGCCGGAGCTGATCCTCGACGCGGGAACCGACGGCGTCTTCGTCACGAATGTCGGTACGGGCGGTGTCACGGTCGTCGACCGTGCCGTCGCGCCGGCGGAGCTCCCGGCCCCGCCACCGCCTCCGCCGGGCGCGGTGGTCACCGATCCGTTCAGCGGAAACATCTATGTGACAAACCTTTTCGGGCCCGACATCGTCGTCGCGGAAGCCACCTCGACCGCCGAAGGGAGCGTCGTCGAGCGGCCGGTTCCGGGAACGGCGGTCGACTACGGGACGGGCAACGTCTTCGTGACGAACATCGGTGGGGGACAGGTGACCGTCGTCCGCGGCTGATCCGCCGGCCCCGTCGTTTACCGACAACGTTCCGGACTCGGATACATCACATCCGGTTCACGAATATGTCATCCTTCTACTCGATACTGCCGGGGAGGGACGCGGCACCAGGACAGTAGCGGGGCGGGGACATGGCTATGAGAAGAGTGTGGGCGGCAACGGTGGCCGCAGTGGCGGCATGTGCAGCAGTATTCGCCGCAATGCCTGCGGCGCAAGCCGATCCGCCCGGATGTCCGACCCTGAACGTGGTCGCTGTGCCTGGAACATGGGAGACCTCGAACACCCCCGACCCCGGCCGCGGGAACGGCATGCTCGCCCAGGTCACGTCCAATCTTCCCGCCGGCGCCCGCGTCGACTACGTCGCGTATCCCGCCACGGCCTTTCCGTGGGAGGGCGACGTGTACGCGGCCTCCCGCAATCGCGCCGTCGACAACGCACGCGGCATCATCGCGGCCACCGCCGAGCGGTGCCCCCTCACGAACTTCGCCCTCGTCGGCTACAGCCAGGGTGCCGATGCCGCAGGCGATCTCGCCGCCGAGATCGGCACCGGGCTGGGAGTGATCGGTCCGCACCGCCTCGTCGCGGTGGGTCTGCTGTCCGATCCGCGCCGCTCCGAACTCGACCCGTTCGTCGGTCCGCCCGTCGCCGGCACCGGTGCGGGAGGTGCCCGCGCGGGAGGCTTCGGATTCGTAACGCCCAACGTGCGCACCATCTGCGCGGTGGGCGACCTCTACTGCTCGACGCCGCCGGAGGACTTCGTCACGCGACTGGCCGGCTTCCTCGCGATCTCGGCGGGCAGCCCGTTCGAGCAACTCGAGAACTACCGCGACGAGGCGACGGCGCTCTACAACGACATCATGACCGCCGGGGGCATCCCGATGCTGCAGCTACAGCTCACGCCCGAGGCGAACGAGCTGCGCGAGCAGAAGATCCGAACCTTCTACGAGTCGCAGATCCACCAGGACTACTCGAACTACGTGGTCGACGGTCGCGGAACGACGGCCACGCGGTGGCTGCACGACTGGATCGCCTCGAAGGCCTGACCATCAATCGATGTCGAATCGTGCGCCCACACGCATGACACGGGGCGCGAAGCGCATCAGCCACTTGCGGACCTTCGCGCCCGGGGCGACCGTCACCACAGGCTTGTTGTGACGGACCGCCCCGACGATCGCCTTGGCCACCTTCTCCGGCGCGATGTGCAGGCGCCGGTACATCGCGAGGGTGCGGGTGCGTCGTGCTGCTCGTAGTTCCTTGTTCGGCGCGACGTACTCCGTCGCCCGGGTGAGGTTGGTGTCCACCAGGTCGGGACACACGACGGTCACGCCGATCCCGTGTTCGAGCAGTTCGGCGCGCAGGCACTCCGACAGCATGAACACCCCGGCCTTGCTCGTCGTGTAGGCGGCGAGGTTGCGTTGCGGCATGTACGCCGCGGCCGACGAGACGTTGACGATCTGCCCGCCCGTGCCGGCCTCGATCATCTGCTCCGTGAAGGCGCGGCAGCCGTAGACCACTCCCCAGAAGTTCACGTCCATCACCTTCTCGAAGACGCTCTGCGGAGTGTCGGCGAAGGCACCGATGACACCGATGCCCGCGTTGTTGACGAGCACGTCGGCGACGCCGTGCCGCTCGCGAACGGTCTGCGCGAACTTCCGGACCTGCTGTTCGTCGGAGACGTCGAGTTCGTAGGCGTGAGCGGCGCCGCCGAAGACGGCCTCGGAACCTCCGGCACCGGGAGCCGGGACGTTCACGAGCGCCACCGTCTCGCGGGCGCTGTCGAGATCCTTGTCTGCCACGACGACGATGGCACCTTCGGCGGCGAAGGCGATCGCCGAGGCCCGGCCGATCCCGCTACCACCACCGGTGACGACGACGAGGGCGCCGGTCAGGTCGCGCAGGCGGCTGCGTAGTGCAGCGCCGGCGCGCCAGCGGCGTATCTGGGCGATCCGAGAGGTCACCCCACCATCGTGACGCACGCGCCGCGTGTGGTCCGGTCAGTACAGGAACTCGCGGTAGAGCTCGCGTTTGCCCGGCTCGGCGTCGGCCGGGATCTCGATCGAGTGGAGTTCGGCGTGCATGTCGCGCATCGAGGGGACCGCCGCGCGGTCGGGATAGGTCGACGGATCCCACAGCTTGGCGCGGAGCAACGCCCGCGCGCAGTGCAGGAAGACCTCGTCGATCTGCACGATCACAGCGAGCTGCGCCGGCTTGTTCTGCAGCGACAGCTTCCCGAGCAGGTCGGGGTCGGTCGACAGCGTGGCGCGGCCGTTGATCCGCAGCACCTCCTCGTCGCCGGGGACGAAGAACAGCAGCCCGACGTGAGGGTTCTCGAGGATGTTCCGGTACGAGTCGGCGCGGCGATTGCCGGGCCGGTCGGGCAGCGCGATCGTGTGGTCGTCGAGGACGAGCACCGCCGACTCGATGTCGCCGCGCGGCGAGCAGTCGCAGTTGCCGACGGCGTCGGCGGTGGCGATCGTGAAGAACCGCGCCAGCGACAGGAAATGCCTGATGAGCGGCGTCAGGTGTGGTCGCGCCTTGTCGACGATCGCCGGGTGCGGAATGCCCAGGACGGCCTCGAGCTCGTCCTGTGTCCGTATCCCGCCCTGTACGAGTTCGTCGATCCTGTCCGCATCCATCCGGTGCACCTCCGGCGGTGACCGTATCAATCCTGCACGGGAAGATCACGTCGGCGTCCGTGTCATGCCCTGGTCAGGGGCTGCACAGTCGATTGCTTCCGGTCACCGGGACGACCCGGGAGGCAGGACTCCGGACCCCGGTAGAACGGGTGGCGACGCCCCCGCCCGGAAGGATCGAGATGACCGACTCCGCCCTGCTGGCCTCCCTCCTCGAACGCGTACAGCTCCTCGAGGACAAGGCTGCGATCCACGAGGTCCTCACGGCCTACGGCCCGGCCGTCGACGCCGGGGACGCCGAGGCGGTGGGGGAACTGTGGGCCGAGGACGCCGTCTACGACGTCGACATCCGCCTGATGGAGGGTCGCGACGCCATCATGAAGATGGTGCGCACCCGACCGCACCAGGACTACATCGAGGAGGGCTGCGGTCATCTGCTCGACCCGGTGCACATCCGGGTCGACGGCGACACCGCCGTCGCGACCTGCCACTCCCTGCTGCTGCGCCGCAACGCCGATTCGGATTCGTTCCGGGTGTGGCGGGTGAGCGCCAATCGTTTCGAACTCGCCCGGATCGACGGCAGCTGGAAGATCGTGCGCCGCACGTCGCGGTTGCTCGACGGCAGCACCGCCGCCCGCGATCTCCTCGCGAGCGCACGGCGCTGAACCCACGACTCGCGGGTGGGCGCTGGGGGCTCACCCGCGGCCGGCTCCCGGGGCGCTCAGACGCGCAGGGTGTCGCGTACGTGCCCGGTCTCGTTGATCGACGCGACGCGGCGCGCGCCGCTGCGTGAGACGAGGATGCGCGTCACCGACGCGTACTCGATGGGGAACATCAGCGGCCGGGGCAGCTCGAGCAGGTGCTGCAGCACGATGTTCACGACCCCACCGTGGGCGAACAGCGCCACGGTCTCGGCGTGGTCGCACGTGTCCACCACGTGGTCGATCCCTCGCAGCACCCGCGTGCGGAAGGCGTCCCCGTCCACGAAATCGGGCAGGTGACCTGCCAGGATGCGCTTGTAGGCGGCCGGTGCGACGTCCTTCGCGGCGTCGATCGTGAAGTAGTGGTCGTGGCCGTAGTCGTACTCGGCGATGTCCTCCATCTTCTCCACGTCGAGCCCGCGTCGTTCCGCGACCGGCTCGGCCGTCTGCAGGGCCCGCAACTGCGGGCTCGAGAACAGGCGGGTGATGTTGTAGGGGGACAGCGAGTCCGGCAACCGCGACGCCTGGAGACGACCGGCCTCCGTGAGCGGCGGGTCGGCGCCCCCGGTCTCGGCGCGGGCGTTGTTCGGCTCGGCGTGACGGATCAGGAGTAGCTGCACGACCTCACGATGCCAGGTGGAGCGGTTTCACGTGAAACCACCCGTCAGGAGCGCCGCGGCTTCGTGAACGGGAACGCCAGCGACTCGCGAATGCTCCCTCCGAGTACGAGCATCACGATCCGGTCGACACCCATACCGAGGCCGCCGGTGGGAGGCATCGCGTATTCGAGTGCTTCGAGGAACTCCTCGTCGAGTTCCATCGCCTCCTCGTCACCGCCCGCGGCGAGCAGCGACTGCTCCGTGAGGCGAGCACGCTGGTCGAGCGGATCGGTGAGCTCGCTGTAGGCGGTCCCCAGCTCGACACCCCAGGCGACCAGGTCCCACTTCGCCGCGACACCCGGCTTGCGAGGGTGCGGCCGGGTCAACGGCGACACCGAGGTCGGGAAGTCGGTGTAGAAGGTGGGGAACTCCGTCTTCGATTCGACGAGGTGCTCGTACATCTCCTGCGCGGTGGCGCCGGCGTCCCAGGCCGGGTTGTAAGGGATCTCGTGCTCGTCGCACAGGCGTCGCAGGACGTCGACGGGGGTCTGCGCGTCGACGAACGTCCCGAGCGCCTCGGAGATCGCGTCGTGGAAGGTCTTGACGGGCCACTCGCCGGAGATGTCGATCTCGACCGGGATACCGTCGGGTCCAGGCCGCAGGATGATCTCGCGTCCGTGTGCCGCGCGGGCCGCTGCCTGGATCAACTCGCGTGCGACCACCCGCATCTTCTCGTAGTCGCTGTGCGCCTCGTATGCCTCGAGGATCGTGAACTCCGGGTTGTGCTTGAAATCCGCACCCTCGTTGCGGAACACCCGGCCGATCTCGAAGACCTTCGCCATGCCCGCGACGCACAACCGCTTCAGATACAGCTCGGGGGCGATCCGCAGGTACAGATCGGCGTCGTAGGCGTTGATGTGCGTGATGAACGGTGCGGCGTTCGCGCCGCCGTGCACCGACTGCAGGATGGGGGTCTCCACCTCGAGATAGCCGCGCGCCTGCAGTTCGTCGCGTAGCGACCGCACCACCGCGCTGCGTGCCGCGAGGTGGTCGCGTGCCCCGCGGTCGATCGCGAGATGCAGATAGCGTTGCCGCACGCGGGCTTCCGGGTCGACGAGGCCGTGGTACTTGTCGGGCAGCGGATGCAGGCACTTGCCGTCGATGCGCCACGAGTCGGCGAGCACCGAGATCTCGCCGGTGCGGCTGCGTCCCACCTCGCCCGACACCTCGACGAGGTCACCGAGGTCGAACAGGAAGCGTTGTCCGGCAACCCGTTGCCGGTCGATGAGGATCTGGATGTCGCCCGACCAGTCGCGCAGCACCGCGAACAGCACACCGCCGAAGTTGCGGATGCGCAGCAGGCGTCCCGCCACGGTCACCGGGGTGCCGGACTTCGCGGCCCGGGCCTCGGCGGCCGTGTGGGTCGGGGGATGCGCGACCGGATAGGGATCGACACCGTGCTCGACGATCCGCTGCAGGGTGTTCATCCGCACCTGGACCTGTTCGGGGCGGCGACGTCCGTGCGAGACGGCGGGCGTGCCCTCGGCAAGCTCGACGTCGGGTGCGCTGCCGTCGTCGTGCAGTTCTGCCGCGGCCACCTGGTCCTCGGGGAACGCCGAGTGTGTTCCCGTGTGCTGCTGGGTGTTCCGGCGACCGAAGGTGGGGAGGGTGAGGAAGCCCTCGGCGATCGCCGACGCGAGCGCGACGCGCGGGATGAGCCGGTTGTCGCGGAAACACAGGAAGCGGGGCACCCATTCGGGGTGGTACTTGACGTTGGACCGGTACAACGCCTCGAGCTGCCACCACCGTGAGAAGAACAGCAGGATCGACCGCCACAACCGCAGGATCGGGCCGGCACCGATCCGCGCGCCCTCCTCGAAGACCGACCGGAAGACCGCGAAGTTCAACGAGATCCGCTCGACGTCGAATTCGGCACCGCGTGAGGCGAGCTCGGAGACCATGAGTTCGACGACGCCGTTGGGGGCCTGCGGGTCGCGGCGCATGAGGTCGAGTGACACGCCGTCCGATCCCCAGGGCACGAGCGAGAGCATCGCGACGACCTTGCCGTCCGCGACCGCTTCGACGAGCAGGCAGTCGCCGTCGAGCGGGTCGCCGAGCCGGCCGAGGGCCATCGAGAAACCGCGCTCGTTTTCGGTGTCGCGCCAGGCCTCGGCGCGCTGGATCGCCGCCGACAGCTCGATGGGTGACAGTTCGCGGTGACGCATGATCCGCGCGGTCACACCGTGTTTGCGGGCGCGGTTGACGGCCTGCCGCACCGGTCGCATGTCGCGTCCGGCGAGACTGAAGTCGCGGGTGAGCAGGACGGCCTCGTCGCCGAGTTGCAGCGCGTTCAGACCCGCACGGTGGTAGGCCGTCGCACCGTCCTCGCTCGCTCCCATCACCGCGGGTGTCCACCCATAGGCGCGGGCGAGGTCGAGCCATTCGTCGATGGCGTGTGGCCACGCTTCGGGGTTGCCGATCGGATCACCGCTCGCGAGGCACACGCCGAGTTCGACGCGGTAGGTCACCGCGGCCTTGCCGCTGGGGGCGAACACCACGGCCTTGTCGCGGCGGGTCGCGAAGTAGCCGAGCGAATCGTCGCTCTGGGCGAGCAGACCGCGGATGGCCGATTCGTCACTGCCGGTGAGCGCGTTGCTCGCTCGCTGTGAACGGAACAGCACCACGACCGCCGCGAGCACGGCGAGGGCGCCGAGGAGGCCGAGGATCGTGTTGACCAGCCCGTTCGGGCGGCCACCGAACTGGTCGTTGTCGATGAACGTCAGCGCGGTGACGCGGTTGAGCGCCCACAGGAACCGGTCGGTAGCGGGCAGGGTGCCGGGGAACAGTTCCACCAGGCCCCAGCCGATGAGCGTCGCGACGACCAGACCACCCACGAGCACACCGAGTGCGGCCCAGGCGTTTCCGCGCCGCACGCGCGTGTAGAACTCGGGATAGGACAGCAGCAGGAGCGCGACGATCAGCAGGTGGACGACCAACGCGACGAGGTGGTTCGGGTCGCGCTCGACGATGCTCATCACGAGATTGGTGATGGAGAATCCGCCGAGGTAGATCGTCAGGATCCACCACGCGATGCGTTTTCGGCCGGCGATCGCACCGGCGAGCAGGCCGAGGACGAGCGCGAACGACAGGCTCGTGTCGGGGGCGTCGAAGTAGTACTCGTCGAGATATTCGCGCGGGGCGTGGATCCAGTAACGCAGGGTCGGGGAGATCGACCACAATGCGACCACGACCGCGTAGATGCCCAGGATCAGGCCGAAGATGTGCGGTACGGCGGACAGACGTCCACCGACACGGTCGGTCAGCGACGGCCGGGAGGGCGGTCGGGCGTCCTCCACCGGACGCGGGCGCTCGACAGGAGCGGCGGAATCCGCAGACATGGAATAGAACGGTAACGGGCAAACGCGGCAGCCGTGGGACGAACGGCCGCGGGACCGGATCACATGCCCGGTCCCGCGGCCGCTCTCATCCGCTCATGCGCGTGTCAGTAGCACTGCGCGCTCAGCGCGCTCATGAGCGCGGCGCTCCCGCGGTCGCGACGTCCTCGGTGGCGTCCGGCTCGGACGGTTCGGCCCGCGCCAGCTTGCTCGGCCACCAGATCTTCTTGCCGATGTCGATCGTCAGGGCCGGCACCACCAGCGACCGCACGAGCAGCGCGTCGAGCAGGACACCGAAGGCGACGATGAACGCCAGCTGAGCCAGGAACAGCAGTGGGATCACCGCCAGCGCCGAGAACGTGGCCGCGAGCACCACGCCGGCGGACGTGATGACACCACCGGTGACGGTCAGCGCCCGCAGGGTGCCCGCACGGGTACCGACCTTCTTCGTCTCCTCGCGGACGCGGGTCATGAGGAAGATGTTGTAGTCGATACCCAGCGCCACGAGGAAGACGAACCCGAACAGAGGCACCACCGGGTCGGCGCCCGGGAAACCGAACAGGTGGTTGAACACGAGCGACGAGACACCGAGGGTCGCCGCGAACGAGACGATCACGGTGAGCATCAGCAGGATCGGTGCGACGACCGCCCGCAGCAACGCGATGAGCACCAGCAGCACCACGAGCGTCACAACCGGGATGATGACGGTGCGGTCGCGGGTCGCGGTGTCCTTCGTGTCGAGGTCGACGGCCGTGGGTCCGCCGACGAGTGCCTCGGCCCCGGGCACGGCGTGCACCGCCTCGCGGATGCGTTCGACGGTCTCCTCGGCGGCGAGGGAGTCGGCGGGATCCGAGAGCGTCGCCTGCACCGCGACCAGTCCGTCGACCACGCGCGGCGCGCCGTCGGGGCCGGGGACGGGCTGGACGGTCGTCACGCCCTCGACGCCCTCGGTGGCGCCGACGACACCCTCGAGCGCGCCTTCGCGGGCGACGACGATGCTGGGCGAACCGGTGCCGGCGTCGAAGTGCTCACCGAGCACCTCCTGGCCGGACTTCGAATCGGTTTGCAGGAGGAACAGATCCGAGGACGCGACACCGCTCGCCTTGAACTGCGGTGCCAGCAGGGCGAAGGCGACGAGCACGAGGCTGCACACGATCCAGATGGGACGCGGCTTCGACCCGACGAAGTCGGCCACCCGGCCCCACACCTTGTGGGACTTCTGCATGTCGTCGGCGTCGGCGTTCGGGTCGTAGACCGGGCGGGTGGGCCAGAACGCGACGCGGCCGAGCAGCACGAGCACTGCGGGCAGGAAGGTGAGCGACGCGAGGAACGACGTCGCGATGCCGATGGCGGCCACCGGGCCGAGACCGCGGTTGGAGTTCAGGTCCGACAACAGTAGGCACAGCACACCGAGGATGACGGTGCCGGCCGACGCCGCGATCGGCTCGATCGAGCCGCGGAGCGCGCTGCGCATCGCGGCGTACTTGTCCTGCTGCAGTCGCAGTTCCTCGCGGTACCGGGAGACCAGCAGCAGCGCGTAGTCGGTGGCGGCGCCGAACACGAGGATGAACATGATGCCCTGGCTCTGGCCGTTGAGCGCGATCGCTCCGGCGTCGGCGAGCACATAGATCAGCAGGCTCGCGAGGGCGAGTGCGAACAGCGCCGAGATGATGACGACGAACGGCAGGATCGGGCTGCGGTAGACCACCACGAGGATGACGAGGACGACACCGCCCGCGACGAGCAGGAGCAGTCCGTCGATGCCGCCGAAGGCCGACGACAGGTCGGCGGCCTGCCCGGCGGGGCCGGTGACGTAGACGGTCAGGCCGTCCGGTGCGCCTTCGAGGGCCGTCCGGAGTTCCTCGACGGCCTCCTGGACCTCCCCGGAGGCGTCGAGCGGCACGATCATCTGCGCCGCTGCGCCGTCCTCGGACGGGATCGGCGGCGGTCCTGCCGATTCGGTGGCGAGGAAGGCGAGGTCCTCGTCGGTGATCCCACCGTCGCGTTCGGCGACGACGATCGCGGGAATGAACTCGCTCTCGTCGAACTGCGCGTACAGCTCGTCCGCGCGGGTGGATTCGGCCGATGCCGGGAGGAAGGTGCTCGCGTCGTTGGAGGCGACCTCGCTGAGCTTGCCTGCGAACGGGCCGCCGCCACCGGCGGCCACGAGCCACGCGATGAGCAACAGGGCGGGTAGCAGCCACCGCCATCGGCCGGTTCTACGTGGGGGCGCGGTAGCAGTGCTCAAGATTCCTCCTGGCGTGAACGGATATGTCGACCCACGCGGGGGCGTGGACGCCTACCGGCGTGTGATCGAACTCGAGCGCGACGACGCGACCGGTGGCGACTCTCCGGTCGCGGTCTCGGACCCGGCGACCCTGCGCAGGCTCCTGCACGAGATCGTTCGTTCCCACAGCGCTCCTCGTGACAGCCCGCGGAATACCCATGATCGGGAGATTCCACCCCTTCACGGGGTGTGAGCCGGCCCCCGCCCCGGGAAACGGAGAGATTCGCCGGATGAGCGCGCGGTAGGGTTCCGCATGGTCTCCGCCCACCGGACCCACGCCGACGTTGTCTCCGCACTGCGAGCGGCCGGGTGCGTGTTTGCCGAGGAGGAGGCGCAGCTGCTCGTCGAAGCCGCTCCCACACCCTCGGATCTGGAGCGGCTCATCGCGCGGCGGGCCGGCGGAGAACCCCTCGAACACGTACTGGGACAGGTCTTCTTCCACGGCAGGCGCATCGCGGTGCGAGAGGGGGTGTTCGTCTCCCGTCGCCGCACCGAGTACCTGGTGGACTGCGCGATCGAACTCGCGCGGCCCGGCGCCGTGATCGTCGACATGTGCTGCGGGTGCGGTGCCGTCGGTGCCACGCTCGCCACCGCCGTCGAGGCCTGCGAGGTCTACGCGGCCGACATCGATCCCGTCGCCACCGCGTGTGCCCGCCTGAACCTGCCGCCCCACCGGGTGTTCGTCGGCGATCTGTTCGACGCCCTGCCGGGCACGCTGCGCGGTCGCGTCGACGTGCTCGTCGCCAACGCGCCCTACGTGCCGTCGGGGGCGATCGCGTCGATGCCGCGGGAGGCGCGCTGCAGCGAGCCGCGACATGCACTGGACGGCGGACCCGACGGACTGGACGTCCACCGTCGGCTCGTCGCCGACGCGGGTCGGTGGCTCACCGACGGTGGGTCGCTGCTCGTCGAGTCGGCCGCGTCGCAGGCACCCGTCGTGCGCGACCTCATGACCCGGGCCGGACTCGACGCCGACACGCGGGGTTTCGAGGAGGCCGACGCGACCGTCGTCATCGGCACCCGCCGATGACGTGCTCGCTGCCGCGAACATGTCAGTCGAGCGGCAGCTGAGCGAAGATCGCGGTCGGCTGGGTCGACCCGCCCGTCGGTTCCACGCTGAAGGCGAGCGCGGTGGCACCCGAGATGTCCTCGAGCACCGCGGTCGTCGACGGCGCGACGTCGTCGGGTGTCATCGTGCCTGCGGGCTCCATTCCCTCGGGCCCGACCAGCCACATCTGGTAGACGCTGCCCTCGGCCGGCGGGGCGACGTTGTTCATCACCAGCACGCCGGCGTCCTCCTCCTTGGAGAACACCACGGTCGCGGTGCCGCCACCATCGAGCTCGCCCGACGAGGTCCGTACGTCCTCGGCGGCGAAGACCCGCTCGCTCGTGCCCGGCTCGGACGTGTTCTGCCATTGACCGGCCACCACGACGCCGCCGATCGCGACGATCACGGCCGCTGCCGCGGCGAGCAGGAAGTTCCGCTGTCGGGCCTGGCGGCGCTCGTCGAGGGAGACGGGCGGGGGAGGGTGATCATCCTCCGCCCGAGGTGCCTCGGTCGCCTCCGGGTCACCGGGTCGTTCCGTGTGCGTCTTCTCGGCGGGCGTCTTCGCGGTGAGTTCGGCGTGGACCAGATCGAGCAGTCGCACCCGGAGTCCGGGCGGCGGCTCGGTCGCGGTACCGGCCGACATCGCTGCGAGGACCTCGCGGACCTCGCGGACCTCGACGCCGAACCGTTCGGCCACCTCCGGGTCTGCTTCCGCGAGTCGCTCGGCAAGCTCTCGACATTCGTCGGGCGTGACGGCATCCAATGCGAAGACGGGTGCCATGTCGAGCAGATCGCGCGAGGAATCGTTCGCCTCGTCAGCCATCCACAGTCACCCCCAGACAATTCTTCAGTCGTTTCAGGCCGTCCCGGATGCGCGACTTGACCGTCGGCAACGGGGACGAAAGTTCTTCTGCCACTTCGGTATACGTAAAGCCTCTGTAGTAGGCGAGCTCGACCGAGCGTCGCTGCAGTTCGGTGAGCGAACCCAGACACTCGTTCACCCGGCGGCGATCGTCGCGCTGCGCTACCTCCTCGCTCACCGAGTCGAAGGCCGCGTCGACGTTCGTCGAACCGTACTGCGACTCGCGGTCGGCTCCGGACTGTTCGCTGCGGACCCGGTCGACGGCACGCCGATGGGCGAGCGTGATGATCCACGACAGAGCGGAACCCTGACGCGGGTCGTACTTGTCGGCCGACCTCCATACCTGGAGGTAGACCTCCTGGGTGGTCTCCTCGCTGTAACCGGGATCCCGCAGGACCCGCAGCACCATGCCGAAGACTCGGGAACGCGTCGCGTCGTACAGTTCGGCGAACGCCGTAGGGTCTTGCCGGGCCACCCGCCCGAGCAGTTCGCCGAGGGTATCGGTATGGCCTCCGACGCCGGTCATCGGCTCAGTCCGCTCATCGAGGGGAAGCCTAGCCTGGACCTTCCCTCCACTCAAGGCAACCGTGTCGACCACGAGCGTCACCCCATCCACATCCGAGCACGTAGAACAGTCGTGAGATCGGCCGGCAGCCGTTCGCCGCTGACGGTCGCGGTGAACACCGGGACGCCGGGTCGCCGCAGGGCGACCGAGACCGCGAACGTGTCGCCGGCCCGGGTGATGATGTCGATCTCGTCCGAGCGCAGCGTGTAACAGTGCCGTCCGTTCCGGCGCGAATGGATCTCCGCGACCACGCAGGCCAGGGAACCGCTCGGATCGTGACACCAGAACAGGTTCAGCGGATCCGATCCGAGACCGAGGCGCCGGATGTTCAGCAGCGCAGTGATGCGCCCGACCGGAACCCGCACCCCGTCGGCCACGAGCTGATCCTCGACCCGCCCGCGAAAGGTGTCCGAATCGCTCGCGACGAAGTGGTCCCACGGCTCGAACCGCATCAGCGTGCGCAACCACCAGGACGAAGGCATCGACTCGTCGACATCCATGACCCAGCCGAAGCCGCGGTACTCGAGCGAGGGGCGCTCGGCCGAGCCCTGCGCGTGGCGGACGAAGGTCCGGTAGATCGCCGGCGCGACCGCCTCCCGGCCACCCGGGAACTCGACGTCGTCGCCGATCATCGCGACTGCGCGGGGAAGGTCAGGATGCATGGTCGTCTCCGGGGCACGGGGTCGGTTTCCCCGACAGTGTGCACGTGAGGAAATCGGCTGTGGTGCCGACCGGACGCCCACCGGGCAACACGAATACGTGAGCCGGTCGGAGATCCTCGACGTCGTCCATGACCTGCATTCGGAGCCGACCGCAATACGGATGGGTCGAACACCGGATACCGATCCGAGAAAAAATCTCTCGATCCGACCCATCCGGGCCGACCCGAGGTTCGAATGACCGGTGACACACCTGATCGACGTGGCCGTTTCCGGCCACGGCCTACGAAGGGAACCACAGTCATGAACATCACTGCGCGCAAGAGCCTGGCCGTCGTCGGAATCGGTGCGATGTCCCTGCTGGGTGTCGCGGCGTGTTCGGATGATTCGGGCACGGACACCACCGACACCACCACGATGGAGACCACCCAGGAGACAATGCAGGAAACCACTACGGCTGCAACCGGTACCGCAGCCCCCGCTGCCGGCCCCGTCGGACCGGGCTGCGCCGATTATGTCGCCGCGAACCCTACCGGCCCGTCGTCCGTCGAGGAACTCGCGAACCAGCCTGTCGCCGAGGCCGCCGGAAACGTGCCGATCCTGACCACTCTCACGCAGGCACTGTCCGGCCAGCTCAACCCCGACGTCAACCTGGTCGAGACGCTCAACGATGGCGAGTTCACCGTCTTCGCGCCGGTCGACGACGCGTTCGCCGCCCTGCCGCCGGAGACCGTCCAGACGCTGCAGACGGATTCGGCTCTACTGACCGACATCCTCACCTACCACGTGGTTCCCGGTGAGCTGACCCCGGCCGATATCGCCGGCACGCAGACCACCGTCCAGGGCGGCACCGTCGAGGTCGCCGGCGAGGGTGAGATGTGGACCGTCAACGACGCCAACGTGATCTGCGGTGGCATCGAGACCGAGAACGCCACCGTGTACCTGATCGACGGCGTTCTCATGCCCCAGCAGTAACCGATACCGGACGACGGAAAGGTAGAAGGCATGCGTAGATCCCGACACGGCGTTCGGGGGCTTGCGGCGGCGTTCATCGCCGCCGCAGGCGCGCTCCTGTTCGCCACGCCCGCCGCCGCAGCGCCGCTCACTCCGGTTCCCGAGCTCGACGTGAACCGGTATGTGGGGCAGTGGTATCAGCTCGCCGCCAATCCGGCTCCCTACAACATCGACTGCGCTCGCGACACGACGGCGTTCTACACGCTGCTCGACGAACGCAACGTGCGCGTGGAGAACTCGTGCACCACGTTCACCGGTGATCGTCGCGGGATCATCGGGAACGCCCGCGTGAACGACACTGCCGCACTGCATGTGTCTTTTCCGGGGGTACCCTTCCAGGATTCGCTCGACGGACCGAGCAACTACATCGTCACGTACCTCGCGGACGATTACTCGTGGGCAGTCGTCGGTGACCCGACGCGCATCTCCGGATTCGTGCTGTCGCGTTCGCCCGTCGTCAGCGACGACGCGTGGCGCGAGATCCGGAACGTCGTCGAGGCGAGCGGGTACAACTCGTGCCTGATGCTCACCTCGCCCACCACCGAGGGACTGCAGGACATCAAACCGCTCTGCGCCGTGTAACTCTCGGTCGATCGTGGTGGTGTGCGGATCCCGAGGAAGATCCGCACACCACCCAGATCCGTCGTCCCGAGAGCATCCCCTCGCGAATTCGCCATCCGCTACGGCAATTGCTGCAGCGGATGGCGAACAACGTAGCGGATCGCTCTAGCGGCCGGCGGTGCCCGCGATGTTCTCGAGCATGCCGCGGAAGATGATGCCGTGGAAGGGAACCAGCGCGTACCAGTAGAGACGACCGGCGACTCCGCGCGGGAAGAAGATCGCCCGCTGATGCACGCGCGACCGGCCCGACTCCAGCGGTTCGACCCGCCACTCGAGCCACGCTCCGCCGGGTGCCCGCATCTCCGCGCGCAGGCGCAGCAGCGTCGGACGTTCGATCCGTTCGACGCGCCAGAAGTCCAGGGCGTCACCGGTATGCAGGGTTTTCGGGTCGCGGCGACCGCGGTGGAGTCCGACGCCGCCGACGAACCGGTCGAGCCAGCCGCGGATGGTCCACGCCAACGGGAAGGAATACCAACCGTTCTCGCCGCCGATGCTCTCGACGACGGCGAACACCTTCTCCTGGGACGAATCCGACTCGAGTGACCGCTCGTCGGTGAAGACGACCTCGCCGGCCCAGTCCGGGTCGGACGGAAGCGGATCGGCGGGTGCACCGACCGGTGATGCGTTCGTCCACGTCGTCTCGACCTCTCCCCGTTCGATACGGCCGAGGGCGAGCCGGACCGCGTCGCGGTAGCCGGTGAGGCCGGATTCCGGTGGGGGGATGATCGAGTCGACGTCATGGTTGCGCATTACCGCGTCGGTCGACAGCGATTCGAGGAGCGCGCGACCGAGAGGCGGAGGAATCGGCGTGACCAGACCGATCCACAAACCGGCGAGCTTCGGTGTGAGGACGGGCAGGACGAGGATCCGGCGTTTCGTCAGACCGGCGACCTCCGAGTACTGCTGCATCATCTCGCCGTACCGCAGGACGTCGGGCCCACCGATGTCGTAGGTGCCACTGCGGGGGAGGGGTGCATCTGCGGCAGCGAGCAGATAGTGCAGGACGTCGCGCACCGCGATGGGCTGGATCCGGTTGTTCACCCAGCGTGGGGTCGTCATGACGGGGAGCCGGTTGCTCAGATGCCGGATCATCTCGAACGACGCCGAACCCGAACCGATCACGACGCCGGCCTGCAGCACGAGCGTCGGAACACCGGAATCCGTCAGGATACGTCCGACCTGGGCCCGTGAATACAGGTGCGGTGAGAGATCACCCGACTCCGGGTGCAGCCCACCGAGGTACACGATGCGGGAGACGCCGTGGTCGCGTGCCGCGTCGGCGACGTTCTGCGCCGCTCGCTTCTCCGCGTCGACGAACTCGTCGCGACCACCCATCGAATGCACCAGGTAGTACACGACGTCGATGTCGCGGCATGCCGCGCGCAGCGATTCGGCGTCGTCGAGGTCGCCACGGACGATCTCGACGTCGTCGGCCCACGGCACGTCGCGCAATTTGTCGGGGCTGCGCGCGAGCACCCGTACCCGGTAACCCGCCTCGAGCAGGCGCGGAGCGAGCCGGCCACCGATGTAGCCGGTCGCTCCGGTGACCAGGACACGTTTTCCGCTCACGGTTCCTCCAGGATGTGGCCGAGTTGGTGGCGCAGCGACGCTTCGAGATCGAGACGCCGGAACCGGTGCCCGGCGTCGATCAGCGCCTTCGGGACGACGAACTGATCGGCCTGGGCGACCTCGCGTGCACCCTCGTCGCCGAGCAGCAACCGGGGGCCGAAACCGGGGACGGGCAGCAGTGCGGGACGGTGCAGCACCGACGCCAGTACCCGGGTGTACTCCTCGTTGCGCACCGGCTGCGGTGCAACGGCGTTCACCGGTCCGGTCAGGCCGGGGTCGGTGAGGGCACGGTGGTAGACCTCGAGGAGGTCGTCGATGTCGATCCAGGAGAACCACTGCCGGCCGTCGCCGATCCGGCCACCGAGACCGCTCGCGAACAGCGGCCGCATCAACTGGAGCGTTCCGCCGCGGGGTGTCTGGACGATGCCGGTGCGCACGTGCACGACCCGCATGCCCTTCTTCTCCGCGGGATGTGCCGCGGCCTCCCAATCGGAGACGACGTCGGCGAGGAAACCCGTTCCACGTGATGCGTTCTCGTCGAGCGGTGTGTCTCCTCGGTCGTAACCGTAGAGGCCGATCGCGGACGCGGAGACGAAGGTCGCGGGACCGTTGGGTGTGGTCGCGGCGAGTTCGGCGAGTCGGCGTGTCGGTTCGATGCGGCTGTCGCGGATCGCGGCCTTGTGGGAGTCGGTGAACCGTCCCGCGATCGACGCGCCCGCGAGGTGGACGACGGCGTCGACGCCTTCGAGTAGGTCGGGCGCCGGATCCTGAGGGTCCCAGCATCGTTCGTCGGTGCGCTGCGGTTTCCGGCGCACCAGGCGGACTACCTGGTAGCCACCCGTGGACAGGAAGGCCGTCAGGGCAGTACCCACGAGTCCGCTCGATCCGGTCACCGCGACCGTCCCGGGTCGGATGCCCTGCGCGTGCGACCAGCGGTGGCTCGCGAGATCGTCGGCGAGCTGGCGGTGCCGGTAACGGAAGGTCTGGGTGAGGAAACAGCCCGGTACCGGCGTGTCGACGCGATCGGTGACGCGGGTGCGGAATTCGTCGACGACGTCGAAGCGGTGTTCGTGGCGCCACGAGCCGATGACGGTGGCGGGGCGCGACAACAGGCCGTCGTGGGAGAGTTCGTCCACGAAACGTGCTGGCGGGTCGTAATCCTCGGGTCTGTGCCGGGAGATCCAGCGCAGACCGCCGGGGAGACCGAGGACGGCCGTACCGGATTCGAGGGAGTCGGCCTCGGCGACGACGTTCATCGGCTGCCAGGGCGGGATCAGGCGGAGGATGGCGCCGGGCCGGGAGTGCCAGTCGAACACCTCGTCACGCGGTGCGTCGACGACGCTCGAGAATTCGATGCCCATGCCCTACCTCCTGTTTGCAGTGATGCTCACCCGGTGGTGACGGCGCCGGGGCGCCCGGTGGTGACGGCGCCGGGGCGCCCGGTGGTGACGGCGCCGGGGCGCCCGGTGGTGACGGCGCCGGGGCGCCCGGTGGTGACGGCGCCGGGGCGGACTCCTGCACCGTATCCACTCAAGCAGGAAGGACGCTGATCAGAAAGGTGTATGCGTCGACGAGCGGGTTGTGGATGGCCATGAAAGCTGCCTCGACGAGAGCGCGCACTGCGATGTCCTTTCGTTGGGTGTACGGCGAACAGGTTGTCCGTCCAGAAGTTGTTCGGAGCACCGCCACGACCGGATGGGTCGTTTCGCCGTCTTCTTCATCGGGGTGAGCGAATCCGCTCGTATCTGTCCAGAGCGACGCGGCGTTCGTGTGCGTGATCGACGACCGGTTCCGAGTATCCGTCCGGAGGGCCGTCGGGCAGGCTGTGCACACGAGCGCCGTCGATGCTCCGCAGCTCGGGTACCCATCTGCGTACGTATTCACCCGTCGGATCGAACTTCTCGCCCTGCCGGGTCGGATTGAACACCCGGAAGTAGGGAGCGGCGTCGGTGCCGCTGCCCGCCGTCCACTGCCAATTGTGTTGGTTGGAGGCCAGATCGCCGTCCACCAGATGCTTCATGAAATGTCGCGCCCCACGCCACCACGGCAGGTGCAGGTCCTTCGTCAGGAACGACGCGACGATCATCCGCACCCGGTTGTGCATGACGCCCTCTGCGAGGAGCTGCCGCATCCCGGCGTCCACGATCGGGAATCCCGTGCGGCCCTCGCACCACGCGGCGAACAGGGCGTCGGCGTCGGGTCCGGAATCGTAGGTGATGGCGTCGAAGTCGCTGTTGTAGTTGGTCCGGGCGGTCTCGGGCCGCTGGAACAGGACGTCGGCGTAGAAGTCGCGCCACGCCAGTTCGCTGCGGAAGGTGACGGCCCCCTCGTCCGACCGGTTCCTCATGTCGTGCAGCAGGGTCCGCGGATGGATGCAGCCGAACTTCAGATAGGGCGACAGGCCGCTCGTGCCGTCGTAGGCCGGCCGGTCACGGTCGGTGGCGTACCGCTCGAGACCGTCGTCGAGGAATTCGCGCCATCGCTCCAGTGCGGCCGCCTCTCCGAGGGGAGGTGTGGGTTCGTCGCCGGCTTCGGGAATCGGCACGCGTGTGGAGCAGCCGCTCGGGTCGACCCAGTCGGCGGTGTCCGGTCCGGTTGCTGCGGGTGTGTGCCATCCGTGGTCGTTCCAGGCGCGGCGGAAGGCCGAGAACACCTTGTATGCAGTGCCGTCGGGTTTCGTTATGCGGCCCGGCGTGACGGCATACGGCGAGCCGGTGGCCACCAGCGGGACGTCGCCGAGCGCTTCGGCGACCGCTCGGTCGCGTCGCGTGCCGTAGGGACCGTGGTCGGAACTGATGTGGACCGCGGCCGCATCGAACTCGGCGGCGACTTGCGGCACCAGCATCATCGGGTCTCCCTGGACGACGAGCAGGCGCCCGTCGAGATCCCGGTCGAGGGCTTGCAGGCATCCCATGAGGAAGTCGCGCCGGCGGGCACCGGACGGGCGGAGCAGTGCGTCGTCGAGGACGAACAGGGCGAGGACGTCGTCGGCGGCCTCGGTGGCCGAGAGCAGGGTGGGCAGATCGTTCAGTCGGAGATCACGACGGAACCAGATGATGCTGGGGCGGGCCATGGATCCAGTGTCGGGGACAATGGGTGCCATGTCCGACGCATTCGATGTACCGATCCGTGACGAGTCGATCCGGCTCGGTCAGTTCCTCAAGCTCGCAAGCCTCATCGAGTCGGGTGCGGAGGCCAAGGAAGTGATCGCCGACGGCCTGGTGTCGGTCAACGGTGAGGTGGAGGTGCGTCGCGGCCGTCAGCTGAAGGTGGGCGACGTGGTGGAGATCGCCGGGGCGAGCGCGCGGGTCGCGCACGAATAAGCGGGTCGACCCGCGCGCTCGGCTGATCAGTTCTCGACGCGGACGACGACGCCGTCGGAGTCGCTGTAGACGATCTCGCCCGGGTTGAACGTCACGCCGCCGATCTCGACGGGCACGTTCTTCTCGCCGGAGCCGGTCTGGGTGCTCTTGCGCGGGTTGGTGCCGAGGGCCTTGATGCCGATGTCGAGTGTGCGCAGGATGGCGGAGTCGCGGACCGCGCCGTTGACGATGACCCCGGCCCAGCCGTTGTCGACACCGCGACCGGCGATGATGTCACCGACGAGCGCGGTGTGGATGCTGCCACCGCCGTCGACGACGAGCACGCCGCCGTTGCCCGGCTCGGAGAGGGTCTGCTTGACGAGCAGGTTGTCCTGGTAGCAGCGGATGGTGGTGATGGGGCCGACGAACTCGGTGCGGCCGCCGAACTGGATGAACTGCGTGTCGCAGCTGCGGATGTCCGGGCCGATCTCGTCGGCGAGGTCTGCTGTGGCTGTGAAGGCAGGGGTGTCACTCATGGTGCGAGGATAAGCGGACACGCTGCCCCGCACCGTGGGAGGTCCGGTCAGGACGCGCGACCGAAACGGCGTTCGTAGTCCTCTCGTTCGCGGGCGGCGCGGGCGCGTGCCTTCGCGCTGAGCAGTTCCGGATCGAGACCGTGCTGCTGGAGGCGGTGCCGCTGCCAGATGGGCATCAACGCCACCGAGAAGTAGACCCATGGCAGCAGCAGCAACAGCATCATCGCGATCGGGATCCACACCGGCCCCGGGATCAGCAGGAACAGCAGGAGCAGCGGGATGATCGGCAGGTTCCATCGCAGCAGGTAGCGGCGTGTTCCGCCGGGGCCCAGGACGTCGTCGCGTACCCACTCCCGCATCTCGGGCGGTAGCGCGCGACCGAACATGTAGCCGATCCGCTGCAGGAAATTCGGTCGTGCACTACTCATCATGAGACCCAGGATAGGCCGTCACCCTTCGTAGAGGCCTGCCAGCCTGTCGGCGAAGTTGTCGACGACGACCTTCCTGCGCAGCTTCATGCTCGGCGTCAGATCACCCGATTCGACCGACAGTTCACGCTCGATGATCGTGAACTTCTTGATCTGCTCCCACCGGTTGAGCTGCAGGTTCAGCTCGTCGATGTATCCGGAGATCAGATCGTGGGTCTTGTCGTGCCGTGTGATGTCCTCGAACGATCCGCTCACACCGTTCTTGTTCGCCCACTCGCCGACGGATTCCGGATCGAGCGCCACCAGCGCCACGCAGTAGGGCTTGCCCTCGCCGTAGACGACGATCTCCGACGCGTACGGGCACATGCCTTTGAAGGTCGCTGCCAGCGACGACGGGGCGACGTACTTGCCCTGCGACGTCTTGAACATGTCCTTTTTGCGGTCGGTGATGCGCAGGTAGCCCTCGTCGTCGAGGCTGCCGATGTCGCCGGTGTGGAACCATCCGTCGTCGGAGAGCGACTCGGCGGTCGCGTCGGGCCGGTTGTGGTAGCCGGTCATCACACCGGGGCCGCGGACGAGCACCTCGCCGTCCTCCGCGATGCGGACCTCCGTGCCCGGGACGGGCCAGCCGACCGTGCCGATGCGGTTGGCGTAGGGACGGTTGACGAACGTCGCGGCAGAGGTCTCGGTGAGTCCGTAACCCTCGAGGACGGGGATGCCGACGGCGTCGAACCATTCGCCGACCTCGGGGTTGAGCGCCGCCGAACCGGAGATGAAGAACCGCAGGTGACCGCCGAAGCGTTCGCGGATGGTGGAGAAGACCAGCTTGTCGGCGAGGCCGTGCTGCAGTTTGTCCAGCAGTCCGGGCGACCTGCCGGCCTGCTTCGCCTTCGACACCTTCCGGCCCACGCCTACGGCCCAGTCGAAGATCTTCTTCTTGGCGCCGCCTTCCTCCTCCATCATTCCCTCGACGCGCGCGTGGGCCTTCTCGAAGATGCGCGGGGCCGCACCCATGAAGGTCGGGCGGACCACCGCGAGGTTCTCGACGATCTTGTCGACACGTCCGTCCACCGCGGTGGGGAAGCCGATCTGCAGAGGGAGGGTGAGCAGCACCTTGCCGAAGACGTGCGACAGCGGCAGCCACAGATACTGCAGGTCGTCGGAGCTGAGCATGTGCAGCGCGTCGATGGCGGCGGCCTCGTAGGTCCACGCCGAGTGCGGCAGGCGCACGCCCTTCGGCTTGCCGGTGGTACCCGAGGTGTAGATGAGGGTGGCCAGGTGCTCGGCCCTGATGCTGTGGATGCGGTTGAGCACCGCTCCGGAATCCTCGGCGAGCAGGCCGCGGCCCAGGTCGGCGAGCTCGTCGAAATTGATGACCCAATCACCGTCGCCGGTGCCCTCGACGACCACGACCTTCGCCACCTCGGGCAGATCGCTGCGGTGGCTCACGAGCTTCTCGACCTGCCCGGCGTCCTCGGCGATGACGATCCGGCTGCCGGAGTCGGCGACGATGAACGCGACGTCGTCGGCGTGGGTGGTGGGGTAGACGGTGGTGGTCGCGGCGCCCGCGCACATGACGGCGAGGTCGCCGAGCACCCATTCGTAGCGGGTGGACGACGCGAGGGCCACGCGGTCCTCGGCCTCGATACCCAGGGAGATCAAGCCGGCCGCGAGCAGTCGTACCCGATCCCCGGTCTGTTCCCAGGTGACCGACGTCCAGCCGTCCTTCCCGTCGGGGTAGCGGAAGGCCTCGGCGTCGGGTGTGGCGGCCACTCGATCGAGCAACAGGCGGGCGACCGAGGGGGCCCGTTCGTCGATGACCGCTCGGTCGACCTTTTCCTCGGAGACGCGCGTCGTTGTCGTCATATGTCGCAGTCTAGGTAGCGGAACCGTCCTTCTGGTGAATATAAGTAGGAACTTATATAGTTGGTCCATGCACGGGTTCGAGGTCCTCGCAGATCCGGTTCGCCGCCGCATTCTCGAACTGCTCGCGGGCGGTCCGCAGGTGGCCGGTGAAATCGTCGCGGCGATCGGCCGGGAGTTCTCGATCTCCCAGCCGGCGGTCTCGCAACATCTCAAGATCCTGCGCGACCAGCGGTTCGCCGCCGTCCACAAGGACGGCACCCGCCGCTACTACGAACTCGATCCCGAGGTCCTCGTCGAACTCGAGGACTGGCTCGCGGGTCTGCATACGCCGGTATTCGCGGCGCTGGACGCCCTGGAGACCGAGATCGCGCGCGGCAAGCGTGAGCGGCGGAGCCGCGACGCCGTCCCGCCCGCGCTCCCTGCTTCCGACGAGAGAAGGAAATCCTCATGAAGAACGTGATCACGAGCAACGAGACGAGTCGCCGCACGGTCGGTCGTCGCACCGTCGAGGGCCACGAGGCCAAGGTCGTCACGATCTCGCGCAGCTACCGCACGAGCGCCGAGGACCTGTGGGAGGCGTGCACCGACCCGCAGCGCATCCCCCGCTGGTTCCTGCCCGTCGAGGGCGACCTCGAGGTCGGTGGCCGGTACCAGCTCCAGGGCAACGCCGGCGGTGAGATCCTCACCTGCGAACCGCCCCGGACGTTCAGGGCCACCTGGGAATTCGCTGGTCGCATGAGCTGGATCGAGGTGTCGGTCCTGCCCGAACCGGGAGACCGGGCGCGCCTGGAACTGACGCACATCGCCTACCCCGACGAGCACTGGGAGCAGTACGGTCCGGGCGCAGTCGGTATCGGCTGGGACCAGGCGCTTCTCGGACTCGGACTGCACATCGAATCGGGAGAAACGGTGGATCCGAAGGAATTCGAGACCTGGTCGATGTCCGAGGAAGGTCTGCAGTTCGTCCGCGACAGCAGCGAAGGCTGGTGCGAGGCCGACATCGCCGCGGGCGAGGACCCCGAACAGGCACGCGCAGCCGCCGAGCGGACGAGTGCGTTCTACACGGGCGAATAGAACGGGCTCAGGCTGCGTCTCCGACGCACGGGGTCAGGCCGGGGCTCCGACGCCGATCACGTCGAGGTCGTGGCCGATGACGAGGCGCCCGTCGAATCCGGCGCCGCATCCTTCCCAGGTGGAATCGGGCCGATCGCCCGGGACCATGTGCGAGAGCACCAGGGTTCCCACGCCGGCTTCCTGGGCGATCGGGCCGATCCTCGATGAGGGTGGCGTGCCGGATCTGCTCGGCGTCCATGACGGCGGGGGACGTCCTCGGCCTGCTGTTCGATCGTGGGCACGTGGTCGACGGGATCGGAGAGCCCGAAACCGCGGCGCTGGAAACAGACCATCGCGGGGTAGATACCGGGTCACCGGCGGATCCATCAGTCCAGACTATCGGGGTAGAAATGGAAGAGGTCGTGTTCCGATGAGGAGGACGGCGGTGTAGAGCTCGCTGAATCGGGCAATACGGTCGTCGGATCCGCGGGGTTGCGAACTCGGTGGAGAAGGGATGAACCCATGACACATGCGTCGGAAGCGGGCGATCTCGGGCGGCGTATGGCCCAGCTCGCTCGCGGCTTCTACCATCCGGCCGATCTCGACGAGACCCTGCGCGGCGTGACCGCGGCCGCGGTCGAACTGGTGGAGGGGGCCGACTGCGCCGACGTCCTCATCGTGACCGGAGGGAAGCATTTCCGCTCTCTCGCCGCGACGTCGGAACTCGCCGAACATCTCGACGACGTCCAGGAACAGTTCGGGGAAGGTCCGTGCCTCGATGCGAGCTTCAAATATCTCGTGGTGCGCTCCGAAGACCTGCGGACGGAGACCCGCTGGCCGCGTTTCGCGAAGGCCGCGGTGGACGCGGGTGTGCTCAGTGCCTTGTCGTTCCAGCTGTATCTCGATCAGGAGAGCATGGGAGCGCTGAACATGTTCTCTGCGAAAGCCGAGGCGTTCGGTCCTCCGGCGGAGGCGACCGCCGAGGTCCTGGCCGCTCATGCCGCGATGGCGATGAGCGCGGCCCGCAGTCGGGGACAGTTCGCGTCCGCCCTGGCGACCCGCGACATCATCGGGCAGGCCAAGGGCATGATCATGGAGCGTTTCGGTATCGATGCCGTTGCGGCCTTCGAACTGTTGCGCCGGCTCTCGCAGGACAGCAACGTCCCTCTCGCGGAGGTCGCTCAGGGGATCGTCGAAGCAGGTCCCGAGCGACGCGACGATCGGGAGACGGGCCTCGACGCCACGCCTGTGTGACAGCACACACGCACCCGGGTAGGTTTAGTGAAACTGCAAGTACTACTCACCGGTAGGGGTGCAACATGCCAGCTCCGAGCGCTGCGACCTTCCAGCGTCTTGCCGACCTCATCGCGATCCCCGACGCCGCCGAGCGGACCACCCGCCCCGTCGTCGAGGCGTTCACCGGCCGGCAGCTGGCCACCGTGCCGGTCGGCACGGCCGATGACGCGAAGGCCGCGATCGACCGGGCCCGCACCGCGCAGGTCGCGTGGGCGAAGCTGCCCGTCGAGAAGCGCGCCGCGATCATGCACCGCTACCGCGAGCTCGTGCTGTCCCGACGCGAGCAGCTCATGGACATGGCGCAGGCCGAGACCGGCAAGTCCCGTGTCTCCGCGCAGGAAGAGGTGCTCGACATCTCGATGACCGCGCGGTTCTACGCGCGCGTCGCACCGAAGCTCCTGCGCCCCCGCAAGGCCACGGGCATGCTGCCGGTCCTGACGAAGACCACCGTCCTGCACCATCCCAAGGGCGTCGTCGGCGTGATCGCGCCGTGGAACTACCCGATGACGCTGGCCGTCTCCGACGCGATCCCCGCCCTGCTCGCCGGCAACAGCGTGGTGCTCAAGCCCGACAGCCAGACGCCCTACTGCGCGCTCGCCGTCGTCGAACTCCTCTACGAGGCCGGGGTCCCCCGCGACGTCTTCGCCGTGGTCACCGGTCCCGGCACCGTGGTAGGCACCGCGATCGTCGAGAGCACCGACTACCTGATGTTCACGGGTTCGTCGGAGACGGGACGTCTGCTCGCCGAGCAGGCCGGCCGGCGCCTGATCGGGTTCTCCGCCGAACTCGGCGGCAAGAACCCCATGATCGTCACCTCCGGGGTGAACCTGCGCGAGGTCACCGACGCCGCCGTGCGGGCATGCTTCTCGAACTCCGGGCAGCTGTGCATCTCGATCGAGCGGATCTACGTCGAGAAGTCGATCGCCCCCGAGTTCATCCGGATGTTCGGGGCACGGGTGCGCGAGATGTCGCTCGGTCCCGACTACGACTTCGGTACCGAGATGGGCTGCCTCATCAGCGAGAGCCAGGTCAAGACGGTGACCCGGCACATCGAGGACGCCGTCGCCAAGGGCGCGACCGTCGTCGCCGGCGGGAAGACGCGGCCCGACCTCGGACCGCTGTTCTTCGAACCCACCGTGCTCACCGACGTGCCCGAGGACGCCGAGTGCTAGGTCAAGCCCCTGGTAGTGGTGTAACTCGTTTTTGATCCTTCGTTGGTGGTCAGGCGGGTAGTTGCATCAGTTCATCGGTGCTCACCTCCGTCGCCTGGCTGGTGTCGGTGTTGGTGGTCAGGGTGAGCCGGCAGCGGCTGAGCACTTCTAGGCCGAGGTATCGGCGGCCTTCGGCCCATTCGTCGGTCTGCTCGGCCAGGACGGCGCCGATGAGGCGGACGATGGCATCCCGGTTGGGGAAGATGCCCACGACGTCGGTGCGGCGGCGGATCTCGCGGTTGAGCCGCTCGGTTATCCGGCCCTCAGGGATGAGATCAACCCTGATCTCACATCGAATCAGCGATCGAGACGCTGCAAGTGGTCGGTCAACGCCTCAGCGACACGATGATGCCGGGCAGCTTCATCGGGCCATCCACGGTCACGAGCATCGACCTCGAGAGCCTGGATGTCGGTGCGTTGCGCCTCGAGCGCGCCGCGGAACTCAGGTCCGGTGACGAAGTTGTCGCAGGTCTCGCAGATGTTGGCATAGGGACACGCACCCGCGCTCTCGTGACGGGAACAGTAACCGTGGGCAACACGCGTTTTGAGCATCTCACTGCCGAGCCAACTCACCGCGTCGGGGACGATCGGTTTGCCGACCGGAGTGAGCGTGAACCGCCGCCGCATCTTGCCCATCGCCTGGTCATAGGCATCCCGCAACGTCGGTGAAGCCAAAGTGGCGTAACGCAAAGTCATCTGCGGAGTGACATGCCCGAGCAACGCCATCAACGCCTGCAGGCTCATCCCGGCGTTGGCGAGTTCGGTGGCCCAAGTATGCCGCAGCTGATGCGGGGTCACCACCAACGGCGCACCCCCGGCCCCACGCAGTCCGCAAGCCTCGACGGCAGC
Source organism: Rhodococcus sp. 2G (assembly GCF_001886355.1). Lineage (NCBI taxonomy): Bacteria > Bacillati > Actinomycetota > Actinomycetes > Mycobacteriales > Nocardiaceae > Rhodococcus > Rhodococcus sp. 2G. The sequence goes on from NZ_CP018063.1 coordinate 4,412,753, forward strand.
GAGCAGACCGTTGCGCAGCCGGGTCTGGCTGAGACGGCGGCCGTGTGCGACGAACAGGAAATCGGTCAACTCTCCGGTGCGGGGATGCGGCAATGGCCGACAGATACCACGCCCGCCGGTCCACTCGTCCAACGCGGCGATAGTGGTCGCCGAGAGCGGGACCATGCGTTCGGTGGCGAGCTTGCCCAACGGAACCTTGAGCCAGGTCCCGGCCGGGCCGTAATCGATGACGCTGCCGAGCTCGAGATCCAGTAGCTCCCCGACCCGCAGACCGGCTCCGCGCAGCACCGTCAACCCGATACGAGCGAACGAATCATCCAGCTGGGAAACCGCATTCATCACCGCAGCATCGATGTCGGGCGGCAATGCCCGCGGAAGCGGTTGGTCGAGTTTCGGGACGTCGGCGGCGAAGACCAGACGGCGCGGTGGGGCCTGCTCCCAGCCCCATTCGGTGATGTCCTCGAGCAGGTTGCGCACGCTCAGTACCGTCGATTGGATCACGGCCTTGGAGATGATGCGCCCGGCCCCGGCAGCGGCGCGTTGCCCACGCCAGGTGCGGGTGCGATTCCAGACGAGGAAGCCCTCGATGTGACTGCGGTCGAGATCCTCGAGGGAGGTGACCTCGGGATGGTTGGTGGTGAGGTAGTCCGCGAACGGCAGCAGGTCGTTGATCAGCGATTCGGCCGATTTCGGGCGGAGCACCGATGCCCGGACGGTGACGTAACGCAACAGGGCCTCGCGGATCGGATCGGCCATCGGGGCGTCGGCGAAGCGTTGGGCGTAGGTGCGGGCCCACGGTCGGCGCCGTGGTGGGGTGTCGACGATGCGGGCCTGAAACAGCATTTGTCGCAGTCCCGCGATACGGTTGCGGTAGGCGCGTTTCGATGTATCCGGGATTGACTGTGTGGCAGCCAATGCGGCGTCGAACTCGCCGACGGTCTCGGCGCTCACACCGCTGACGGAACCGCCGTGCCAGGCGAGCAGCACCGCCAGGCACTCGCCGAGGACGGTCTCGACCCATTGCGGTGTCCACCCCAAAACCAGGCCGGCGGCCCGGACCGCGGCGAACCCGTCCGGGTCGCGGTCCTCGACGGCCCGGCCGAGTCCGGTGAGGTTCTTGACGGCCGCGAGTTCGAGGTCGAGCCGCAGGTTGCCGCGTCCGATGAGGTGACACAGCAGTGGCCAGGCCCCGGTGCGGCGTAGTTCGGCCAGCCGGTCGGCAGCGGGTCGGGTCATCCAGTCCCGCAAGTCCGGATGCGTGGTGAGGAAGGTGGTCGCGATGAGGGTGCGAGCGCGCACCGACCTGTCGCTGAGCCCGAGGCTGGCGACGTGCTCGAGGTAGTCGGTGAGCACCGCACCCGGTCCGGCCGGCAGGACGACCGTCGCAACCACCGCGGTGCTCATTGTCGTGTTCCGGCGAGACTGGCGCGGGCCGCGCCGTATTCGGCGGCGAGCTGCTCGACCGACAAATGCACATATTCGGCAGTGGTGTCCGGAGACACATGCCCCATCAATTCTCGCAGCACCATCAGATCGATTCCGGCGGCAGCGAGTTCGGTGCCGTAGGTGTGGCGCAATCGGTGCGGACGCACCCTCGTCGCACCGGAGAGGTCCCGGTGCCGCCGGAACAGCGACCGCAGTCCCGCCTCGGTCACCGGCGCCCCCGCGGTGGGGCCGCGCAGCACCACGAAACACTCCTCGGTCGCCAACCCCGGTGGCCGTTCGAGGCGCAGATAGGCCGACAGTTCGGTGAAGAACACCGCATCGACCGGCACCACCCGTTCCTTGCAGCCTTTGCCGAGCACCCGGAGTCGTCGCTGGCCGAAATCGACGTCTGCCAACCGCAGGGATCGCACCTCGGCGTTGCGCAGCCCGCCGAACAGCATCGCCCACAACATCGCTCGATCCCGATGGGTGCGCAGCGACGCCGCAAACTGCTCGATCGCGTCGGCGTCGAGGGACTCGGGCAGTAGCCGCGGTTGGCGTACCAGCCTGCCTCCGGCTCGGGGTCGGCCCGGCCCGAGGTGTCCGAGCAGTCCTCGCGCTGGTGGTCGCAGTCCCTGTCCGCGCCGCGGTGAGGGCACCGGATTTTCGGTGCGTATCCCGGTCATCACCAGGTATTCGAACAATGCGCGTATCGCCGCGACTCGTCGGTTGATCGTCGATGCCGCAGTGCCCCGATCACCTCGTGTCGCCATGCCTGGGCGGGGTTTGCGGTGCACGTTCTGCCAGTCGACCCACTCGAACACCGTCACCGGCGTCACCGCAGCCACCGTGAGGTCGCGATCGAGCAGGAATCGGGCCAGATTGAGCACGTCGAACGCATATGCCCGCACCGTTGCCGAACTGAATCCGCGTCCGGCCAGATGCGTCAGGAACGCGTTTGCTGCTGCGCATCCTTCCCATTGGCCGTCGATCACATGCCCGTTGCTGCTGATGCGCACCCGAACGGTCATTGTCCGCCGCCTTTCGATCGGAGCCGACACCGCCAGCATGCGCCTCAACCGGTCGTCGGCTCAGGACCTCACGCTGCAACCGTGATCGTGTCGTGGGAGGGCCGGTTAACCGATATGGGGTTGTTGGACCAGATCTGTCGCCACACGTCGTCGGGAAATGCGGTGAAGGCGAGCAGGTCTTCGCGGGCGTCGCCGAGGTGGTCGGCGACCTCGGGCAGCCGGTGCTCGGCGTACTCCAGCAGCCGGTCGAATTGCGCGTTGACCGCCTCCGCGGTGGGCTGGTCGTAGACGCTGTGCAGCATCGCCTTCACGGCCGGCCACATGGACTTGGGGCACACGGCCATGAGGTTCGCCGAGTAGTGGGTGCGGCAGCGTTGCCACGCGGCGCCGGGCAGGTTCGCCGCGATCGCCTCGATGAGCCCGGCGTGGGCATCGGAGGTCACCAGCCGCACCCCGCCCAGGCCGCGGGCAACCAGGTCGGCGAAGAAGGTGTTCCACGAGGCCGTGGTCTCACTGGTGGCGACCTGTATGCCCAGCACCTCGCGGTGGCCGTCGCCGTTGACGCCGGTGGCCAGCAGCACGGAAGCCTTGACGACCTGCTTGTTCTCGCGGACCTTGATCGTCAACGCATCGGCGGTGACGAAGGTGAACGGCCCGGCCTCGTCCAGGCGGCGGTGCCGGAACGCGGCGACCTGCTCGTCCAGGTCCTGGGCCATGCGTGAGACCTGCGACTTGGACAGCGAGTCGATACCCAGGGTCTTGACCAGCTTGTCCATCCGGCGGGTAGACACCCCGGCCAGATAGCAGTCGGCTACGACGGTGATCAGCGCGGACTCGGCTCGCTTGCGGCGCTCGAGCAGCCACTCGGGGAAGTAGCTGCCCGAGCGCAGCTTCGGGACGGCGACGTCGACGGTGCCGACCCGGGTATCCAGGGGCCGGTGGCGGTAGCCGTTGCGGTGGTTGGTGCGCTGTTCCGAGCGGGCGTTCCACTCGGCGCCGCACACGGCGTCGGCATCGGCGGAGAGCAATGCGTTGATCATGGTCTGCAGTAGCTCGCGCATCAGATCCGGCGACGCGTCGGCGAGGGCTTGGCCAAGCAGGCCTGCAGGGTCGACAATATGAGGTGCGGTCATCGTGATGACTCCGTTCGAGGATTCGGTAGAAGGTTGACTCGAAGGATCACACGGTGGCCGCTCTACACCCGTGCACAACACGGAATCGCAGACGATCTCGGCCACCGAGTTACACCACTCTATGGGGCACTACTCTCCTTAAAGACGCTGCAGAAGCAGACGCCGACCTTTTTGTGGTAATAACAACCAGACCCCAAGGATATTCGAACGAATTCGGAAACTCTGAATTCGATGACGTCTCCCTTGAGGAACTACCCACCAAAACCGCCCTTGAGTATGCGAAGCGACTAATCGAACTCCGCCACGCCAGCGATCCAGACCACCAGGAAGATATTTACCAACGAGTCGTTCGATCGGCCGAACAGCCCCTGACCGCCAGACTAATGAGAACACCGCTGCAAGTCACCATAATGACCCTGCTGTCGGAGATCGATCGTCGTGCCCCGCAAACCCGCTACGGACTGTTCGACGCCTATTACGACACCATCTACAAGCGTGAGGCAAACAAGTTAGGAGGTACAGCAGAGCTCCTGAGTCGGCGTCGCGAAGACATCGACGCCATTCATGAGCGAATTGCTGTGCAGTTGCAGTGCCAAGAGGAAATTACTCCTGGAGCAGAGGCAACGATGTCGCGTACCGCAGTACGAGAGATCGCTATCTGCCGTCTTGAGATGGAAGGCAACACCAGAGTTGTTGCCGAGAGGATCGCGGAATCGATCATCAATGCAGCAACTGAACGGTTAGTGCTCTTGGTACCGAGAGAGGTCGCAAATATCGGCTTCGAAGTGCGTAGCCTTCAGGAGTATATGTGCGCTCGTGCAGTAGCTTCGGGTGACTCCACCGTGATGATTGAGCGCCTCCGTGTGGCACGGTTCTCTGCTCACTGGCGCAACGTCTGGCTGTTGTCCGTGGGCCGCATCTTCGCTACCCGGGACGAACTCCGACCTGCCGTTATCGAGCTTGTTCGCGAGATGCCCTCAACAGCAGAGCAGGTACTCGTGTCGACAGGCCAACAGCTTGCGATCGAATTGCTACATGACGGAATCTCGCTGAACTCGCCGAAGTACCGTACGCAACTCTTGGAGCATGCTCTGATGGTCTTCGACTATAATCCCGACTCGCTACGATACGAGCAGAACACGAGAATCTTCGGCGAGATGGCCAGCGAAGATCTCAAATACCGTCAGCGGATCGTTGAAGTACTGAAGCAACGACTCGATTATCGCTTGGCGGCAGTGGCGACAGCGTGGGGGACTGTACACGCCATCCGAAAGGACAAATCGAATGCCTTGCAGTCGTCGCTCAACCAGCTATGGTCCAAGGCACAGCGTGAGGAAATCGAGAACGCTATCCTGCATTCGTGGGTGAGCCATGGATATCCCATTGCCGACTCCATGCTTCTGCGTACTACCAATGTAGGCAGCCTCGGCGAGACGCTTCAGTCGATCCTCCCCGACAGTGGCGAGCTGCGACAGAGAATCTGCGAGGCACTTGGAGACATTGGCCTCGTCAATGTCGACCATCAAGACATAATTCTGCTAGCCGCCGACCCTCTCGCCCGAACCATTCGTTACCCACGCGGCGCGTACGAAATTGACGAGGTTGCTGAGGAACTCGCTCAGATGGCAATGGGGCTTTCCGCTGAATACTGCGGTGTTCGCGCCTACCTCGCGAACTACGCAGGTCGTTTCCTCTCTCGTCGCCCCGTCGCAAAAAATATGCTTGCGACGTTTGATTGGGTAGGTGGGTGATCTGCATATTCGTCCCTGGCCATGAAACGTTGACGTAAGGCCTGGTTACCGGCGTGCCGGATTCTTCGGTATCCGCGCTGCGGTGCTTCGTGGAGGGTGCAGCACGCGTCGGCGTCGCCTTGAGACGCCGACGCGTGCGCGAACGGGTGTGGTGGTCGCCCCTGGAATGCCTACGCCAACTCCACCGCAGGGCTCGCCCTGGTGCAGCGCATGCGTACGGTCGATACCGCCGTTGATCCGGTCCGGGGGCTCGGGTCGACGGTGGTACGGCTGGCGGTGAGTGTCAGCGTGGGGCCATGCGGATGGCCCCGTCGAGCCGGATGGTTTCGCCGTTGAGCATCGGATTGGTGATGATGGCCTCGACGAGTTGCGCGTATTCGGCGGGATTGCCGAGGCGGCTCGGGTGTGGGACTTGTGCTCCGAGGGTGGTGCGCACGTGCTCGGGCAGGGTGCCGAGCAAGGGTGTCAGAAACAGTCCGGGGGCGATGGTGTTCACCCGGATCTGCAGGGAGGCCAGGTCCCGGGCGATGGGCAGGGTGGCGCCGACGACGCCGCCTTTGGACGCGGAGTAGGCGGCTTGTCCGATTTGACCTTCGAACGCGGCGACGGAGGCGGTGTTGACGATGACGCCGCGTTCGCCGTGGATCGGCTCGTTCGTCGCCATGGCGTGAGCGGCGAGGCGGATGACGTTGAAGGTGCCGATCAAGTTGACGTCGATGATCTTTTTGAAGGCCGTGAGTGGGAAGGGTCCGTCCTTGCCGACCGTTTTGACGGCGTTGCCGATGCCGGCGCAGTTGACGGTGACGCGCAGGTTGTTCTCGGCGTTGGCGAGGTCAACGGCCGCGGTGACGGCGGTCTCGTCGGTGACGTCGGCGGGTACGAAGTGGACGGTGTCGCCGAGGGCGGTGAGCGCGTCGGTGTGCGCGGTGGGAAGGTCGAGGGCGACGACGCGCGCGCCGGCCTGGGCCAGGGCCGTGGTGGTGGCCAGTCCGAGTCCGGAGGCACCGCCGGTGACGAGCGCGGTGGTTCCTGCAATGTTCATGTCGGTCCTGTTCTCTGGTCGATGCGGTGTCGGTGGGGTCAGGAGATTCGTTCGATGATCGTGACGTTGGCCTGGCCGCCGCCTTCGCACATGGTCTGCAGTCCGTAGCGGCCGCCGGTGCGTTCGAGTTCGTGCAGGAGGGTGGTCATCAGCCGGGTGCCGGTGGCGCCGATCGGATGTCCGAGGGCGATTGCACCGCCGTTGGGGTTCACCCGCGCCGGATCGGCGTCGAGATCACGCATCCAGGCCAGGACCACCGGAGCGAAAGCCTCGTTGATTTCGATGACGTCCAGGTCGTCGATGCGCATCCCGGTCCTTTCCAAGGCCCGCTGTGTGGCGGGAATCGGAGCGGTGAGCATCAGGACCGGGTCTGCGCCGAGGACGGTCATGTGGTGGATGCGTGCGCGTGGGGTGAGGCCGTATCGGCGGACGGCATCGGAGGAGGCGATGAGCATTGCCGATGCTGCGTCGGAGATCTGGCTCGCCACAGCGGCGGTGAGCCTGCCCCCGGGAGTGAGGGGGCGCAGCGTCGCCATCTTCTCTACGGTGGTGTCTGGGCGTGGTCCCTCGTCGATCGTCACCCCGGCGAACGGGGTGATTTCGGCATCGAATCGGCCTGCAGCGATGGCATGCAGCGCCCGCCGGTGGCTTTGGAGGGCGAATTCCTCCATGGCGTCGCGGGCGATGTGCCACTGTTCGGCGATCAGCTCGGCGCCGCGGAACTGGGAGATCTCCGCGTCGCCGTATCGGGCGTGCCAGGTTGTCGCGCCGGAGTACAGGTCGGGGGACCCGTAGGCACTGCCGGCGTCGACGGCGGACAGGAGTGGGAACTGGCTCATTTTTTGCACCCCGCCGGCCACGATCAGATCGGCGGTGCCGCTCATCACGGCTTGGGCGGCGAAGTGCACTGCCTGTTGGGACGAGCCGCATTGTCGATCGAGTGTCACCCCGGGCACGGTCTCGGGCAGGCCCGCCGCGAGGGCGGCGGTGCGGGCGATGTCGCCGGCCTGTGCACCGATGTTGTCGAGACAGCCGAAGATGACGTCGTCGATTCCGGCGGGGTCGAGGTCGTGGCGCCGAACGAGGGTGGAGATGACGTGGGCGGCAAGGTCGACCGGGTGGGTGGCGGCGAAACCGCCGCCCCGCTTTCCGACCGGGGTTCGCACGGCGTCAACGATGTACGCCTCGAGCATCGAATTTCTCCTCGCGAAAACGTGGTGGGTCAGCGGGTGTGCGACCGGGTGTGGACGTAGGCGTCGACGGTCGCCGTCAGCACCGGCCGACCGTGGTGGCCGGTCAGTTCGGCCTCGAGGGTGGTGAGAGCGCGGTTCCGGACCTCGTCGAGGACGACGTTGTGGATGTGCACGGTGCCGGTGAGGGTGTCCCCGGGTCGTACCGGGCGCAGGAACCGGACTTCGCGCAGGGAGCGGCCGGCGATGACGTGCCAGTCGGAGAAGACGGTGTCGACGACGAGTTTCTGGTACACGGACAGGGTGTGCAGGCCACTGGCGATCAGCCCGCCGTAGGCACCGGCTTCGGCGGCGTCCTTGTCGACATGGAAGCGTTGAGGATCCCAGGTGGAGGCGAAGTCGATCAGCTCGTCTTCGGTGATCGTGTGTGCCCCCAGCCGATACGTCCGGCCGACCTCGAGATCTTCCCCGTACACGAGGGCCGATGCGCGAGCAGCGATGTCGGGCTTCACGATGCGCGCACCTGCTCACGCAGGATGTGTTTGAGGATCTTGCCCGACGGATTCCGCGGAATTTCCCGGAGGACGAGGTCGCGGGGGAGCTTGTAGTCGGAGACGTACTCGGCGGCGAACGTGCGGAGGGCGTCGAGCGTCACCGTGCGTCCTTCCGCAGGGGTGACCACGGCAACGATCGTCTCGCCGAACGTCTCGTCGGGGCGACTGACGATCGCGACGTCGCGTACGTCGGGATGGGCGGCAAGCGCGTTTTCCACTTCGACGGAGTACACGTTGCGGCCACCGGTGATGATCATGTCTTTGAGCCGGTCGACGATGGTGATGTACCCGTCTGCGTCGCGCACCGCCAGGTCGCCGCTGTGCAGCCAGCCGTTCCGGAGGGTTGCGGCGGTGGCTTCGGGGTTGTTCCAGTAGCCCTTCATGAGCGTCTCGCCGCGCACGATCATCTCCCCGGTCTCGCAGATGCCGACGTCGTTGCCGTCCGAGTCGACCAGCCGCACTTCGGCGTTGGTGATCGCCCAGCGGCCGGTCGCATCCGGACGGGCTTTGACCTCCTCGGGGGTGGAGTAGATGCCGGTAGGGCCGCCTTCGGTTTGTCCGCACAGTTGGAAAAAGCCGACGTGCGGCAGTGTCGTGACCAGCTTCGCGGCGGCGCTGGGCGGCATCGGTGCGGCACCGAAGAATCCGAGGCGCCACGCCGACAGGTCGCGGGTGGTGAGATCGGGCAGGGTGAGCATCATCTGGTACATCGTCGGCACCCCGAGGAACACGGTGATGCGATGCTTCTCCAGCGTGTCGGCGACGGCGGCGGGGTCGAAGGCCGGCAGGACGACGTGGGTGGTACCCATCGAGAACCCGGCGAGGACGAACAGGACGAGTTCGGCGCAGTGGTACATCGGTGCGACGTGGAGGTTGCGGTCGAACGAATTCATCCCCAGGGCGCTCATGGAGTGGCCCACCCACAGCATCCGGTGGTGGTCGAACAGCGCACCCTTCGGCACACCGGTGGTGCCGGAGGTGTAGATGATCATGCAGTCGTCGTCCTCGGCCACCTCGACCGCGGGCGGGTCGGCCGGCATGGTCGCCGCCAGCCGATTGATGTCGTCGAAGCCCGATGTTCCGTCGAGCGAGAGGATCCGGGTGCTCGACGGATCGTCCATCTGGGCCAGCCCGCGTACCGCCCCGGCGGTGTCGCCGCCGAACAGCAGCACCGAGGCGCCGGAGTCGGTGAGCAGGTAGTGCAGTTCGCGGGTTGTGACGCGGGGATTGAGGGGCACCGCGATCGCGCCCACCCGGTAGGCGGCATACATCGCCAGGAGGAACCGATCGGAGTTCGGTGAGAGCACGGCGACGCGATCGCCCTTGGTGATCTGCAACGACAGCAGTGCGTGGGCGTACCGGTCGATGTCGGCGTCGAGTTCCCGGTAGGTGCGTTCTCGGTCGCCGAAGACGAGCGCGATGCGGTCGGGATGCCGTCGGGCGTTGAGTGCGAGCTGCCCGGCAAGTGTTGCCATGGTGTGTTTTCCTCGAAGCAAGTGGGGCGGGGATTACAGGGAGCGGCTGATGAGCACTTTCATGATCTCGTTGGTGCCGCCGTAGATCTTCTGCACGCGCGCCGCCGCATACATCTGGGCGATGGGGTATTCCATCATGTAGCCGTAGCCCCCGAAGATCTGCAGGCAGCGGTCGATGATCTCGACCTGCTTGTCGGTGCCCCACAGTTTCGCCATCGACGCGGTCGCGGCGTCGAGGGTGCCGTCGAGATATCGCGCGATGCAGTGGTCCATCAATGCCTTGCCCGCCAGCACCTCGGTCTTGCATTCGGCGAGCACGAACTGGGTGTTCTGGAAGTCCAGGAGGGGCTTGCCGAACGCCCGGCGCTCCTTGGCGTACTTGACGGTCTCGATCACCGCGGCTTCGGCCATCGCCACCCCGGCGATCCCCAGGATCAGGCGTTCGCGGGGGAGCTGCTCCATGAGCTGGTAGAAGCCGCGGCCTTCGACTCCGCCGAGCAGGTTCTCTACCGGCACCCGCATGTCGGTGAACGACAACTCGCGGGTGTCCTGCCCGTGCTGGCCGATCTTGTGCAGCACCCGGCCACGCTCGAACCCGTCGAGTCCTCGGGTTTCGGCGACGAACAGGGAGATGCCGGTGGCGCCGGCCGACGGGTCGGTCTTGGCGACGATGACCAGTAGGTCGCAGTGGGTGGCGTTGGAGATGAATGTTTTCGAGCCGTTGACGACGTAGTGGTCGCCGTCGCGGATCGCGGTGGTGCGCACGGCCTGCAGGTCCGAGCCGGTGCCGGGTTCGGTCATGGCGACCCCGATGACCATCTCGCCGCTGGCCATCTTGGGGATCCAGCGCTTTTTCTGCTCGTCGGTGGCGTAGGCGGCGATGTAGTGCGCGACGATCGTCGAGTGCACGTTGAAGCCGAACGCGGTGTCGTGCGCGAGCGCGAGTTCCTGCTGGACGACAGCTTCGTGGCCGAAGTTGCCGCCGCCACCGCCGTACTGTTCGGGCAGGCCCAGGCACAGTAGGCCGGCATCGCCCGCCTTGGTCCAGAATTCGCGGTCCACGTGATGCTGCTGGGCCCAGCGTTCCTGGTGCGGGGTGGCTTCCTTGCGGAAGAATGCGGCGGCGTGCTTGCGCAGCAGCGCCTGATCGTCGCTCTCCCAGGGGGAGCGGTAGTCGGGGAACAACTCGCTCATGATCGTCTCTACTTTCCGGTGAATGCGGGGGCGCGCTTGGCGAGGAAGGCGGCTTGGCCTTCACGGCTGTCCGCGGAGCGCAGCGCGAGGTCGAAGTTGCGTTTTTCGTGCTCGAGTCCCTGCGACAGCGTCGTCTCGTACACGCGCACGGCCGCGTCCTTGGCCAGGGCCACCGCCAGGGGTGAGTTTCTCGTGATGCGTTCGGCGATCGTCAGCGCCTGGGGGAGGGCCTCGCCGTCGGGGACGAGCTCGGCGACGATGCCGGCGTCGTACGCCGTCTGTGCGGAGATGGCGTCGCCGGTCAGCAGCATCGCCATGGCTTTGGACTTGCCGACGGCGTGGATCAGTCGTTGGGTGCCGCCGCCGCCGGGGATGACGCCGAGTTTGACCTCGGGTACCCCGAATTTCGCGGACGTGCCGGCGATGACGATGTCGCAGGCCAGCGCCAGTTCGCAGCCGCCGCCGAGCGCGACGCCCTCCACGGCGGCGAGGACGGGCTTGCGGTAGGTGCCGAGGTCGGCCCAGATGTCGCCGCCCGATGCGGTGCGCTCACCGAGCAACGATTGCTCACGTAGCGCGTCGAAGGCGGTGATGTCGGCGCCGGCGCAGAACACGCCGTCGGCGCCGGTGAGCACCACCGCCCGCACGGTGTCGTCGTTCTTCAGCGCCGCGAGTTCGCTGGTCAGCGCGGCGAGCAGTTCGGCGTCGAGGCTGTTCTTTGAGGCGGGGCGGTGCAGGGCGAGGACCGCCACCGCACCTTGCCGAGTGGTCTGCAGGACTGTCGTGGTCATCGGGTCTCCGTGTAGAGGTCGGCGTGCTGGGCGCGCAGGCTCTTCTTGTCGAGCTTGCCGACGCTGGTACGCGGCAGGGCATCGACGTAGAGCACAGTGTCGGGGAGTTGCCATTTGGCGAATGTGCCGTCGAGGACGCTGTGGATGTCGGTGAGGTCGAGTTCGTCGCCGTCGACCGTCACCACCAGGGCGACGGGGCGTTCCTGCCATTTCGGGTGGGCGACCCCGATGACGGCGGCTTCCTTGATCTTCGGGTGGCCGACGAGGGCGTTTTCCATGTCGATCGAGGAGATCCATTCGCCGCCGCTCTTGACGACGTCTTTGAGTCGGTCGGTGAGCTTGAGGTAACCGTTCGCGTCGATCGTGCCGACGTCGCCACTGCGCCAGTAGCCGTCGAGGAATCTGTCGGCGTCGTCGTCGAGCTTGTGGTAGCGCTCGATGATCCACGGACCCCGCAGCAGCACCTCGCCCTGGCTCGTGCCGTCGTGTGGCAGATCGTGGCCCTCGGCATCGACGATGCGGATGTCGATGCCGTTGATCGGCAGGCCCTGGGAGCGTTTGAGATCCCACTTCTGCTCGTCGGAGATCTTGCCGCGCAGCGACGGCTTGAGCGCGCCGTTGACCGTCACCAACGGGGTGGTCTCGGTGGCGCCGTAGGCGTGGATGACGTCGGCGCCGGTGCGCTCGTAGAAACCGCGCATCAACGACAGGGCCGGTTCGGTCGCCCCGGAGAGCAGGCGGGTGCGCCGGAAGTCGGGCGCGTGATCGAGGGTGGTGATGTAGTCGAGCATGGGCTGGAAGATCGCCGGTGCGCCGTTGGCGACGGTGACCTGTTCGGCGATCATCGCATCGACCAGCACGGAGGTGTCCTCGGCGACGTAGCGGCCGGGCAGCACGATCTTCGCGGCGCTGTAGGCGGCGGACTGCGGCAGACCCCAGCTCTGCCCGTGGAACATCGGGGTGATGAGCATGACCGCGTCGTCGCTGCGCATCCCGAGGTTCGCGGCCTGGGACAGAGTGTGCAGGTAGATGCCGCGGTGCGAGTAGTAGATGCCCTTCGGGCGTCCGGTGGTGCCGGTGGTGTAACACGCGCTGTAGGTGGAGGTCTCGTCGATCACGGGCCAGTCGATCTGCGGGGCGGCGGCCGCAACGAGGTCCTCCCAGTGCAGCGGGTTCGGCAGCGTGGTGTCGATCTCCGACATCGGCTTGTCGGTCATCACCACCCACGTCTTCACACCCGGGGTATACGGGGCGAGCGCTTCGGCGACCGGCAGCAGCGACTCGTCGACCAGCACCACCGACGCCTCGCTGTGACCGGTGACGTAGCCGAGATCCTCCGGGGCCAGACGCAGATTCATCTGCAGCATCACCGCGGCGAGGCCGGGGATGGCCCAATAAAGCTCGAAATGCCGCTTGCTGTTCCAGTCCAAGATGCCGACCACGTCGGCCGGACCGACCCCGAGCGAGCGCAGTGCGTTGGCACTGCGGATGATCCGGGTGTAGGCGTCGGCGTAGGTGTAGCGGTCCCAACCGCCGTCGGCGGTGCGGTAGACGATCTCCTGTTCCGGGTACGTGCGGGCGGAGTGCCGGATCACGGTGGTGGTGTTGAGCTGGTAGTGATCGCCGTGGGTGGACGGCAGACCCTTCACGATCTCTTGTGCCATGACGGTGCCTCTCAGATGCGTTCGATGATGGTGGTGTTGGCGGTGCCGTGCGCTTCGCAGATGGTCTGCAGACCCAGTCGGCTGTCGGAGCGTTCGAGTTCGCACAGCAGGTCGGTGAGCATCCGTGCGCCGGTGGAGCCGAGGGGGTGGCCGATCGCGACCGAGCCGCCGTTGACGTTGAGTTTGTCCTCGGGCACCCCGAATTCCTGTGCGAACATCAGCGGCACGCCGGCGAAGGCCTCGTTGACCTCGAACCGGTCGATGGCTTCGGCGCTGAGCCCGGAACGCTTCAGTGCCTTGTGGGTGGCGTCGAGGACGGCGGTGAATTGGATGATCGGGTCGGCGGCGGCCACGGTCAGTGCGCGGAAGCGGGCGCGGGGAATCAGGCCGTGGGCTTCGGCGAATGTGCGGTCGGCGATCAGCAGCGCCGCGGCGCCGTCGCTGAGCTGGGACGAGTTCGCCGCCGTGGTGCGCCCGTCGGCGGCGAACACCGTCTTCAGCGACGCGATCTTCACCGGGTCGAGATGGTCGCGGATCCCCTCGTCCGCTGTGATCGCCTCGCCCGCAGGGTTGTGCGGATCGGCGGTGATCGGCACCAGCTGCTCGCGGAATCGGCCGGCGCGGGTGGCGGCGAGGGCGCGTTCGTGGCTGCGGATGCTGTACTTGTCGAGTGCGGCGCGGGTGAGCCCGAACCGTGCGTTCATCAGCTCCGACGAGGGGCCCTGCGCCATCAGACCGCCGTCGTAGCGGGCGAGTTCGAGGGGGCCGTACTGCGGGCCGAGGGGGGCTCCCGGCCGGAACGCGGACGGCATGGACACCTGCGACATCGATTCGACACCGCACGCGACGGCCAGATCGTAGGTGCCGGCCATGATGCCCTGGGCGGCGAAACTCACCGCCTGCTGACCCGAGCCGCACTGGCGGTCGACGGTGACCGCGGGCACCGATTCGGGCAGCCCGGCCGACAGGACGGCGTGGCGGGCGATGTTGGAGGACTGCTGGTCGTGCTGGAGCACGCAGCCGGCGATGACGTCGTCGAGCAGCGTCGGGTCGATGCGGGTGCGTTCGACCAGGTGCCGCAGCGTGTGGCCGAGCAGGTCGGCCGGGTGCCACGCACTGAGGACTCCGCCTCGTTTGCCGACGGGGGTGCGCACCGCGCCGACGATCACTGCTTCGCGCATGGTGGTGGTTTCCTCCTGCAGGTGGGGGTTGGTCACGCGGCGGCGATGCGCGTGAGGGGAATGTCGGCTTTGACTGCGAGCTGTTCGCAGTCGTCGACGGTGTGCGTGCCGAAGAACCGTTCGAGACCCTCGTGGGTCAGCTCGTCGCCGAGGACTTCGGCGAGGCGGGTGGCGAAATGGGGTTCGAGTGCACCCAGCGCCACGTAGCCGTCGGCTGCCCGGTAGATCCGGTAGGACGGCAGGGCGCCGCCGAGCGGGGCACCGGTGCCCATGAGTCCGTGCCGGACCGCGGCACCCGCGTCGGACGCCGCGTGGTCGAGGACGACCCGACGGCGCCCGCCGCGTCCGGTAGCGGTGCGTTCGAGAAGAAGGAGCACGGCAGCGGCCACGGCGCGTTCGGCGCCGAGCAGGTCGGCGACCGGAACGGTGGGCATCGACGGGGGAGTGAGGGTGCCGTACGCGGCCTGGTAGTTCAGGTCGTGTCCGGCGGTTTCCTCCAATTCGCCGTCGTAGCCGACGATTTCGACATGGCCGAGGCGAGGAAAGGTCGCGGTCACCTGACCCAGCCCGAGGCGCTGCGCAGCGGAGGGACGCATCGCGGTGACGAGCAGGTCCGCGGAGTCGAGCATGCCGTCCAGGCGGACGCGGGAGTCGGAATCCTTCAGATCCAGCACCACGATGTCTTGGCCGGCGACCAGTTCTGCATACCAGTGGGGGGCGACGCCGGCGAGTGGGTCACCGGCCGGCGACTCGACCTTGGTCACGCGGGCGCCGAGTCGGTGGAGTCGATGGGCTGCGAGCGGGCCGGGCAGGTTGGGGGCGAGGGTGACGACATCGATGCCGTCGAGAATGCGGGTCATGGGGAACCTTCCCATCAGGTACTATACGAATGTATAGCAGACGGGATGACTGTATAGGAATAGCTACGTCGCTATGCTGCCGAGAAAGGAGGAATCGGATGGAGCCAGGACACGACCCGCAAATGAGTACGAACGATCTGACCGCCAAGGCCCGCATCCGCAACGCCGCCCTCGATTTGTTCGGCACCAAAGGCGAGGACGGCACCTCGATGCGCGCGATCGCGTCCGCAGCGGGGGTGACCGTCGGTCTGCTCGTGCACCACTTCGGCACCAAGGACGGCATCCGCGCCGCCGTCGAAGACCACGTCGTCGACCACTTCGCCCACGCCATCGCCCACGCACCGAACCAGGGCACACCCCAACAGATCGCCACCGCCCGCGACGCCGCGGTGGCGCGCATGCTCGACGCGCATCCCGAAGTCGTCAACTACATGCGCCGCGCCCTGCTCGAACCCGGCGACACCCGCAACACGCTCCTGGAAAAACTCACCGACCTCACCCGGCGCGAGGTGGTGGCGTTGCGCGAGGCCGGCCTCGCCTCGACCGACCGCCACGAAGCCACCCAGATCGTCGAAACGATGATCCGCCAGGTAGGTCGGCTGTTCCTGCAGCCGATGGTCGACGCCATGTGGGAGCACCTGACCCCGCTGCGCACATCGGACCAGGGCAAGCCGTCCCTCGCAGTCACCGTGCGGAAGGTAACCTCGAACCTTGACACGCGCGCCGCGATGGCGGTATCCGACGATCGCGCCGGTCAGCTGCACAATAAGGAGTTGACATAATCACGCTTATCGGCGTTTCGTGACCGATTGTGCCACAGTGATTTTCAGGTGAAATCGGCGCAGTCTCTCAAGTGAACGAGGTGCTGCGCGAGCGCACATGCACGGGCCCGTCGGTGCCGGCGCGCCGGCGGCGTTGTCGGTGGGTGCATCCCGCGGACTGGTCGGGTCCGCGGGCCGGCGTTGCGAGCTGGCAATGTTGAGGCGGGCGCTACGCGTGCGCCGGCAGTACCTCCACGTTCCGTCACCGTGACAGAACGTCATACTTGATACCTGGTGCTGCGCAGCGCATCCGGGCGCCAGTTAATGATGGATAACCGGAATTATCCATCATGGTCGATCGGAGCTCCCAGGCGGTACTTCCCTTCCGTCGCGCCTCGATCGACGCCTCCAGATAGGCCAAGACCCGGGCGCCGAATCAACGGGACCGAATGCAACAGCCACACTATTTCCGACTCCGGGCTCAGCCCTGGCGCAGGATGTAGCGCTGGATCTTGCCGCTGGGCGTCTTCGGCAGCTGCGGCACGAAGTGCACGGTCCGCGGGTAGGCGTGCGCCGCGAACTTGCGCTTGACCAGCTGCTGCAGCGCCGCCTCGAGCTCGTCGGTGCCGTCGACGCCGTCGCGCAGCACCACGAACGCTTCGAGCACCTCGCCGCGCAGCTGGTCGGGCATGCCGACGACGGCGGCCTCGACGACGTGCTCGTGCATCACCAGCACGCTCTCGACGTCGAACGGGCCGATCCGGTAGCCCGCCATGATGATCACGTCGTCGTCGCGGGCGGAGAAGTAGAAGAAGCCGTCCTCGTCGACCTGTCCGGCGTCGCCGGTGAGGTACCAGCGGCCGTCCTCGGTGAACCGCTGCGCGGTCTTCTCCGGGGCGTCCACGTACCCTGTGAACCACAGCAGGGGGCTGGCGTGGGTGTCGATCGCCACGCGCCCGGGCACGCCGGGGGCGGCGATGTCGTCGGAGTCGTCGGACAGCACGGCGCAGGACCACCCGGGCAGCGGCTTGCCCATCGATCCGGGCCGCACTTCTTCGCGCAGCCCGTCGGCCCACGCGTTGACGACGAACATGCCGTGCTCGGTCTGGCCGTAGTGGTCGCGCACGATCACGCCGAGGGTCTGCTCGGACCATGCCACGACGTCCGGGGTGAGCGGCTCGCCGGCCGAGGACGCGCGGCGCAGCGAGATCGACTCCGGCACGGGCGCCGAGTCCGCTCGCAGGCTGCGGTAGACGGTGGGCGCGGCCGCGAAGTTGGTGACCCCGAACTTTTCCATCACCTGCCAGGTGAGGGGGGGCGGAGAACCCGGCGTGCAGCAGCAGGCTGCGCACACCGGCGGCCAGCGGCGCGAGCAGCGCGTAGTACAGCCCGTAGGCCCAGCCGGGATCGGCGGCGTTCCAGAACACGTCGTCCTCACGCACGTCGAGGCCGAAGTCCAGGTAGGCGTGGAACGACGCGAGCGCCCGTACCGGCACGGGCACGCCCTTCGGGGTGCCGGTGGTGCCGGAGGTGAACAGCTGCACGAGTCCGCCGTGCCCGCCGACGGCGACCGCGGCACCGCGCGGATCGTCCGCGTCGTGCGAGGCCACCAGGTCGGCGAAGCTCACTCCGATGCCGGCGGCACCGCCCTCGGTGTGACCTGCGACGACGATCTGCCAGGGCGCGTCGGCGGGGATGTCCTCGCCAGGCGCGAGCTTGCCCACCTGGTCCGCGTCGGCGACGACGACCTTCGCGCCGCTGGCCTGCAGCCGGAAACCGATCGCCGGGGGTGCGAACGCGGTGAACAGCGGCACGTGCACGGCACCGCGGCGCCAGATGCCGAGCAGCGCCACGACCAGGTCCGCGGACTTGCCCATCAGGGTGGCGACGTGGTCGCCCGGCTCGACGCCGAGGTCGGCCAGGGCCGCGGCGAAGCGGGAGGACTGCTCGCGCAGGTAACCGAAGGTCAGATCGGTCGCGCTCAGGTCCGCCTCGACCACCGTGAACGCGACGGCGTCCGCGGGATGCCCGTCGCACAGCAGCTGTGCGGCACACGCGTCGGCGGTGTCGTAGCGGTCCAGCAGTTCCCGCACTCGTGCCTCCTGCCCGGAATGCGCACGCGCGGTGGTCTCGGTGGTCATCGAAATTCCTTCCCTGAGGGGGGTGTGGGCGTTCCGACGCTTCCAAAATAATGAGTTCAATTGTGCCGAAGTGCGTTCCGATTAGCGCCGATTCTGCTCTGTGTGCGCGGTAGAGGTGATCGTCACGCTGGGAAGGGCATGAATCTTGTGCGCCGCCGGTTTCACGACTCGGGCCGGAACGTCTCCTGCGTCGAGCAGCGGTGAGCGTCGGTCTCGGCCGGCCCCTCGACCGGGGCCGGCCGAGACGCGATCATAGGGCGATATTGACCGACTTGGTTTGGGTGTACTCGCCGATCGCGCCTTCCCCCAGTTCGCGGCCCCACCCGGACTGCTTGTACCCACCGAACGGCAGTGCGGTGTCGAAGGCATTGTGGCAATTGACCCATACGGTGCCGGCCTTGATGTCGGCGGCGACCTCGTGTGCTTTGGACACGTCCCGGGTCCAGACGCTTGCTGCGAGACCATAGGGGGTGTCGTTGGCGGCGGCGCGTACACCCTGCTCGCGAGTGAACGGCATGGCAACGGCGACCGGGCCGAAGATCTCTTCCTGGTAGACGCTGAAGTCGCTCCGTACATCGACCAGCAATGTCGGCTCGACGTAAAATCCGCTGTCGCCGTGACGCTTACCGCCGGACAGTGCGTGAGCGCCGTCTGCGATACCGGCATCGATGTAGCCGGTGACCTTCGACAGTTGCTCCTGTGAGATCAAAGGGCCGATGTCGTTTGTGGGGTCCAGGCCTGGACCGATCTTCTGCTTTCCGGCGAACTCGGCGATGCCGGCGGTGAAGTCGTCGAAGATGGTCTCCTCGACGAGCAAGCGGGTGCCGGCCGTGCAGGCCTGACCGTGGTTGAACAAGAAGCCGCTGGCCACCCCGGGGATGGCGGCCTCGAGGTCGGCGTCGGCAAAGATCACTTGTGGGCTCTTGCCGCCGAGTTCGAGTGACACTTTCTTGAGGTTCCCGGCCGCAGCGTGAACGATCTTCTTACCGACCTCGGTCGATCCCGTGAACGCCACCTTGTCGACGTCCTCGTGCAAGGACAGAGCGGCACCGACATCACCGAACCCCGTTACGAGGTTGAACACCCCGTCCGGGACACCGGCCTCGGCGATCACCTCGGCGAGCAGCACCGCGGTCAGTGGCGTCTGCTCGGCGGGCTTGAGGATGACGGTGTTCGAGCAGGCCAATGCCGGTGCCACCTTGAATGCGGCCATCACCAGCGGGAAGTTCCAGGGGATGATCTGGGCGCACACCCCGACGGGTTCGCGGGTGGTGAAGGCGTGGAACCGAGCACCGGGGGCCCAGGGCACCGATACCGGGACGGTGCGGCCTTCGATTTTGGTGGCCCAGCCGGCGTAGTAGAAGAAGATCTCCGCGGCCCAGGTGACGTCGACCGCCTTCGCCACGGCAACGGACTTGCCGTTGTCGAGCGACTCGAGCTGGGCGAACTGGTCGGCCCGGGCCAAGATGCCCTCGCCGATCTTCCACAGCATTCGCTGCCGTTCAGCCGGGGTGAGTGAGCGCCACGGACCGGATTCGAACGCCGTACGGGCAGCGGTCACCGCTCGGTCGACGTCGACGGTGTCCGAGTGCGGGACGGTGGTCAGTACCTGCCCGGTGGCAGGGTCGACGGTATCGAACCTGCGGCCGGAGGCGGCCTCGACCCATTGCCCGTTGATGTACATCTTCTTCGGTTGGGAAAGAAAGCTCTCCACGGTTGGGTCGAGTCCGATCGGTCTGGTGATACTCGGTGTCGTGGTCATTGTCGTGGCCTTTCACGAGGGGGATCTGTACTTCACAAGGTGGACCTGCGCTGGTCCGGGTTCCCTGAGCGACTGTCCGGGGCGCCGAGGCGTGGGGTGAAGCCACGGTGGCGGTGCCCCCTCGGTGGGTACGCACCGAGGCGTACCCACCGAGCGAGGCGTCGGGCCTGGTGCCGAAGTGGTGCCACAGCCGGCCGAGGTGGGTGGGTCTCTCGGACACGGCCCCGGTGAACGGCCGGTTGGTCGAGCGGGTCTTCTCGCCGCGGGAATCCGGTCGCGCAGGCGAGGTGGTCAGTGGGTCCGGAGCGCCGCTGCAGCAGTTTCCCGTGTGGTGTCGGAGCCGGGGGTTTCGACGTCGAGGCGGACGAAGTCGATCACCCCGGTGAACGCATTCGCCTGCCCAGGCTCGTACTCGTTGGACACCGGGGTGGTGCGGTCGATTCCCACGTCCAGGGTGCCGCTGATCGAGAAGAAGTACGGGGTGGTGCGCGGCACGCGAGCGCTTCCCGTCTTCGTGCCGTCGACTTCGATCGTCCCGGTTCCTCCCTGCCCGATACCGCCGTCGTAGTCGAACCGGAAGACCACGGTCTGGTCTCGGTAGTCGATTGCAGCCGAGACCGTCGATGTGCCGCGATTGTCGATCGGCAATGTGTAGCGGTTCATGGGAATCCTTGGCTTCGGTAGGTCGATTGATCGGCGATCCGAGGAGCGTGCATCGGCGCAGGCCGAGGCACGCTCGTGCCGGGGGCGACTGGATCAGCTGTGCACGACGACGCCGCGCATGTTCTTGCCGTCGCGCAGGTCCTGGTAGCCCTCGTTGATCTGTTCGAGGCTGTACCGGGTGGTGACAAGTTCGTCGAGCTTGAGCTGGCCTGCGTCGTAGAGGCGGAGCAGCTTGACGATGTCGTACTGCGGGTTCATTGAGCCGAACAGCGAACCCTTGATGGTCTTCTGGTTCAGCGTCAGGTCGCAGCCGGAGACGTGGACGGTCAGCTTCTCCGGGTTGGCGACCCCGGTGATCACAACCGTGCCACCCTTGCCGATCACGGCAGTCGCCGCGGACACTACAGCTTCGTCGACGGTGCCGACCAGGATCAGCGCGGCATCTGCTCCCTGCCCCCAGGTCAGTTCGGATACCTTCGCCGCGGCACTTTCTGCATCCGGGAAGGCGTGGGTGGCGCCCATCTTCAGGGCGGTGTCCCGCTTGAGTGCAACCGGGTCGACGGCGACGACGTACTTGCAGCCGGCGGCGACGGCGCCCTGGATCGCGTTGATGCCGAGGCCGCCGACGCCGTAGACGACGGCAGTGTCACCGACGCGCAGGTTGCCGGAGTTGACGGCGGTACCCCACCCGGACGGGACACCGCATCCGACGAGGACCGCGGTCTCGAGGGGCAGCCAGTCGTCGACCTTCACCACAGAGTGCTGCGAGATCGTCGCACGTTCGGCGAAGGTGCCGAGCATGCACATGGCACCGAAATCCTTGCCATTGCTGTGGAACCGGAAGGTGCCGTCGGGCATCGATCCTTCCAGGATCGTGGCGCCCATGTCGCACAGGTTCTGGCGTCCGGTCGAGCAGTAGCGGCAGGTGCCGCAGTTCGGGATGAAACTGCACACGACATGGTCGCCGGGCTTGACCTTGGTCACTCCGGCACCGACCTCCTCGATGATGCCGGAGCCCTCGTGACCACCGACGATCGGGTAGCGGGGAGGCAGGTCGCCGTCGGTCAGGTGCAGGTCCGAGTGGCACAGCCCGGCCGCGGTGTACTTGATCAGCACCTCGCCGGGGCCGGGGCCGTCGAGGTCGAGCTCCATGATCTCGAACGGCTTGCCAGCCTCGAGCAGGACTGCGGCTTTGGTCTTCATCGTTGTTCTCCCTACGTTTGACGGTGCGTGCCCCGGTCGAGGCGGAGGCTGTACTGCCCGAAGACTGGCGCATGCGGTAGATGCGCGCTTTCTACCCCACCGTCCGGGCTTTGGACCGGTTCCGACGATGCGTCCGGAAGGCCCGGTCTCGAGTGAACTCGACCAGGTTTCTTTCAGATACGTTGCCGAACAACACGATTCCCATTCATGCGGGCACGCGTGCGCCGAGCTTCGAGCCGGCGGTTCTCCAGGGTTTTGCCATGAATCGGAACGTGACGGACACCATAATACCGTGTCGGCAAGACCTGTAAGTGTTCACTTTTGACACACCGCGTAGAGGAGCGGAGCATCAACCCGGCACGTTCAATATCCGCATACGTCGGTAGAGGGTGGTGCGGCTGATCCCGAGGGCTCTCGCGGCGTGCACCTTGTTGCCGCAGGCTGCGCGAAGAGCTTCGACGATCGCCTGGCGTTCGGCGCGGTCGAGGCCCAACAACGCGCTGTGGACACTTTCGCGGTGTGTTTCCGGCAGGTCGGCTGCAGTGACGGCGCCCGTGGTACGGCCGTCGAGGGCGCGTGCCAAGACAGTCCGTAACTCGATGAGATTGCCGGGCCACGGTTGGGTGGACAGCGCCTTGAGCGCACTGGCGGTGAATGTGATGCGGTGGTGACCGGTGATTTCGTAGGTCAACGCGGCCACCAACGCCGGAAAATCGCCGATCCGTTCCCGCAAAGGTGGCAGCTCGGCGTGGTGGGTGCATCGGGCAAGGATGGGCTCGAGCCCCGTCGAGTCCCGCCCGGACAGGGAAGTGACGACCAGTCGGGGGCGGGAATGAGGCTCGGCGAGCACCCGCGCGAGGAGTGCTCGTTGCCGAGGCGGCAGCAGTTCCACGTTTTCGACGATCAACACCCCGTCGAAGGTGGTCGACAACTCGACCAGCTTCTTGGCCCACCGGCTCTCGCCTTCCAGAGGCAGATCTGCAGCGTCGAGTACGGCATACGGGTGCGATGCGGCGAGCGCACGTACACCGACGGTTCGTCCGGTGCCGGCTTCGCCGGTGATGGACACCGAGCCCTTTGCATCGCGCAGCGCCTTGAGCCGCGGTCCCCAGACGTACCGAGACGAGGCCACCGACAGGGGGCGACGAGGTACAGGATTCGACCGCACCCACAGCGGCTCAAGGCTGTAGAGGGCACCGGCCCCCACGATCCTGGTTACCGTGACTGCGATTTCGCGGTTGTTGTCGATCTGCATAGTGGTGCGAAGCGGCTCGTCGGCGCGGACGCCGGCAGCCAGGTGTCGCAGCTCGGGTACCCCCGCAATGTCCAGCAGGTCGTGCGCAGCTGCGTTACTCAACACGAAGTCTTCGCCCAGGATGCATACCGCGCCACCCACACGACGCGTCGCGCTTTGAAAGGCGGCGACCAGCCGCCCTTCGGATTCGTAGGAGCTGTCCAAGAGTCGGCGTTCGATCGAGTCGACGACACGCTGGACAAAGGATTTGAACAGCGCAGAAGTAGTCTCGGTAGGTCCGACGATCCCCAGCAGTCCTTCCACTCGTTGGGTTGCCGGATGCACGATCGGTTGGGCGTAGCCGCTCAACTGCTTGAACACATCCAGGTAATGCTCGGCGCCGTCGACGAAGATTCCCCCACGTGTCTCGGCTGCTGTTCCGATTGCGTTGGTGCCAGCAACGTCCTCCCCCAGGCAGACGCCGACATCGAAACCGACCTGTTCGACGGCGGTCTTGACGAGCATGTCTTCACCGACAAGGCGGATCACCGTACAGTCCCGATCGGCGAGGAGAACGACGGTGTCGGTGCCACGGATCTGCTCGGTCACCTCGCTGAGCACCGGCTCGGCCGCCCGCAGCAACGAACCGTTGGCGGCCTCATCGATCGGACCGGGACAGAACGCAGGGCGGGACGTCGGCCTGAGACCGCACATCGCCGAGCGCCTCCATGACAACGCGATCTCTGGCCGCGCTTGTGCTGACCCGTGCAACGCCATTCTCCTCCCTGCCGGCCCGACGATCGCATCCGATCCGCAGGGCCCTGGTACAGCGCAGTGCCTCCGAGACGCACGTCTATCGGCAGGTCCCCTGGTCAAGACTTTCTACCTCGGTGTGATCGTCTCTACGAGGATGAGGGCGTCGGTGCGGCGATCACCTCGACACCTCGCGGATGGACAATGCGGCTCCGAGCAACATGATGCCGTCGAACCGGCTCGGATCGCATCCGGTCAAAGTGGTGATGCGATGCAGTCTGTTGTTCACCGTGTTGGGGTGCACTTTCAAACGCCGCGCTGTGCGGCCGCGGTCGAAATCGAGGAACAAGTAGTGGTCGAGGGTCTCGAGCAGTTCGGGATGCGGCTCGAGTGGCGCGAGAAGGTCGGCAAAGTAGCGGGTGGCTGCGGTCGGATGCGCGAGTTGGTAGACCAGGGCCACGTCTGATAGCCGGTAGAGACCGGGCGGGCGATTCGTGGAGATGACGATCTCCAGTATCTCGGTGGACAGTTTCGCGGCGCGGGGCAGGTCGTCGAAGCTGACAGAATCTACGTGACTGGCCGTGACATTCACTCCTGCAGCGACCCTCATACGGTCCACGAGATCGCGCCCCACCTCCTCCGTCGTGGCTGTCGCGGTCTCGTCCTGAGGAACAAGAACGTGCCCACCGTGGGAGTCGAGGGTGGCCAGCACCGGGTAGGCACCGCGGTACTCGCCCAGGGTGCGCAGGATCTTCCGCAGTTTGCGACGGTGCGCGATCTGCCGACCGGGATACTGCGTGTCCACTTCCCCCTCGAACGCGTCGAATTGGACGGCCATCACGTCGTATCCGGGCGCGAGTTCGATGTCGAGCCGTTCGGCTTCGGCATGAGGATCGCGACCACTGACAAGCGTTTGCGCCACCAGATGCACCGCACCCCGTTCACCGCTGGCAATGGCCTCCCGTTCGACCAGGTACGAGGTTGTGACTGTGCCGAGGATCTCCTGCTCGAGCGCCATCAACGTGCGCCCGATGTAGCTGAGGGCTTTCGCCTCGTCGTCTCGTGCCGCCTCCGTGCAGGCATTCCACAGAATGCTTGTGGCGTTCTGCCAGTTGCGCAGCACCAGGGTGAGCGGGACCCCTTCGATTGCCCTGTCCGCGGCGATCTGCTGCGCCATTTGCAGGTCCCGCTCCCCGAACGGGACGTTCTTTCGGATGGCCTGCACGAGGATGCGGAAGTATCGGCGTTGGAGTTGCGGAATTTCTTCATGCCGGAAATCGACTGGCAAACTCTGGAACGCGTGCTGATCACCCGCTGCGGGTGATTTCGCGAGTGCGTTGATGCGGGACTGCACGTTGTCGAGGATGCGGCGAACCGCGGGGTCCACATCGGGATGCTCGCCGATCACTGCGGAACTCCCACCCGAGTTGCGGCTGTGCATGAGCACAATGTACAGCGCGGTTGGCTATGGGAAGGGCCCATTGATCTGTTCATGGTCACACCATAATCTCGTCTTCATCGACATCGTGGTGCACATCACACTCAAGCGTCGCGATGTCGGCGACGGCTCGCCGCCACCGTCCGACACGAACGGTGGCGAGGTTGAGCACCTCGACCAACGCATCCGGTGGCCGACTAGATCGGACGCCCCTGTATCGACCGCTCGTGAAGACGGGAAGGGACCTTATGACTGCCAACAGGAAACCGGCGACGGCTGCAACCAGAGCCGCCAACCGCGCCGTGTCTGCTCGCCTGGACTTCGAGGACAAGAAGGCGTTCGACGATGCACACCGCGGTTTCGTCGACACGCTCGATCCGCTGGTGATCAGAAACGCTCAGGGTCATGTCGTGTGGGACTGCGACACCTATGCCTTCCTCGCCGACGAGGCACCGGACACGGTGAACCCGAGCCTGTGGCGCATGTCGCAACTGCACACGGTGCACGGCCTGTTCAAGGTCGTCGACGGCATCTACCAGGTGCGCGGTTTCGACATCTCCAACATGACCCTGATCGAGGGCGACACCGGATACGTCGTCATCGATCCGCTGACCTCGGCCGAATGTGCCTCGGCGGCCATGGATCTGGTGCGCCGGGAACTCGGTGACCGGCCGGTGACGGCGATCGTCTACACCCACAGCCACGTCGATCATTTCGGTGGTGTGAAAGGGCTCGTGTCGGAGGCGGACATCTCCTCGGGCTCCGTGCGGATCGTCGCGCCGACGGGGTTCCTGGCGCACACGGTCAGCGAGAACGTCTACGCCGGCAACGCGATGAACCGCCGTGCGCAGTACATGTACGGCAACAAGCTGCCCCACGGGCCGAGCGGGGTGGTCTCGGCCGGTCTCGGCCTCGGGCTCTCCACCGGCACCGTCACACTGCTCGAGCCCACCGATCACATCACCGAGACCGGTCAGGAGCTCGTGCTCGACGGGGTGCGGTTCGA
This sequence comes from Rhodococcus sp. 2G, assembly GCF_001886355.1. Lineage (NCBI taxonomy): Bacteria > Bacillati > Actinomycetota > Actinomycetes > Mycobacteriales > Nocardiaceae > Rhodococcus > Rhodococcus sp. 2G. Next base: position 4,439,005 of record NZ_CP018063.1, read on the forward strand.
GTTCCAGTACACGCCCGACTCCGAGGCACCGGCGGAGATGAACTTCTACCTTCCCGATTTCCGGGCGCTGTGCATGGCGGAGAATGTCTCTCACCACATGCACAACCTGTACACCCCCCGCGGCGCTCAGATTCGTGACGCGGCCGCATGGAGCGACTACATCCATGCCGCGATCGAACTCTACGCGCACCGGTCGGACGTGCTGTTCATCTGCCACCACTGGCCGGTGTGGGGTCGGCAGGAGCTCACCGACTTCCTGGAGCAGCAGCGGGACCTGTACCGCTACATCCACGACGAGACCCTGCGTCTGGCCGCCCACGGCCACACGATGGTCGAGATCGCCGAACTGATCGAGCTGCCCGAGCCACTCGGCTCGTCCTGGTCGAGCCGCGGCTACTACGGCACCTTGAACCACAACGCCAAAGCGGTCTACCAGAAGTACCTCGGCTGGTTCGACGGCAATCCGGCCACCTTGCACCAGCATCCACCGGTCGAGGCGGGCAAACGCTACGTCGAATACATGGGCGGAGCCGACGCCGTGCTTCGCAACGCGCGCAGATCGTTCGACGAGGGGGACTACCGGTGGGTGGCCCAGGTGGTCAACCATGTGGTGTTCGCCGAGCCGGACAACCAGCAGGCACGGGAACTGCAGGCGGACGCGCTCGAACAGCTCGGCTACCAGGCCGAATCCGCTCCGTGGCGCAACTTCTACCTCACCGGCGCCCAGGAATTGCGTCACGGCGTGGTGATCGAATCGACCGCGCTCGCCACCTCGGACGTGCTGGCCGCGATGACGACGGACATGATGCTCAAGTACCTGGCCATCCGTCTGAACGGACCGAAGGCCGCCGGCCGTGCCCTGCGGGTCGACCTGCACGTGACCGACACCGACGAGCGCCGGCTGCTGCAGGTGACCAACGGTGTCCTCGTCCACACGGCGACGAGCACGCCCCAGGACGCGGACGTCTCGGTCGCGCTCACCCGCACCACCCTCGGATCTGTGACGCTCGGCAGCGCGCCCCTCGACCGGTGCATTGCTGACGGTAGCGCCTCGGTCGCCGGCAATGCCGACGCCCTGCACGAACTGTTCTCGCTGCTCGACGCCTTCGACCGGTTCTTCGACATCGTCACCCCCTGAACCGCCCGGGACCCACTCCGCCCCGTTTCGTCCGTCCCGGGACGTCCGGATCTGCAACCGTTGACAACGCCCTCCCACAGATTTGGCAGTCATATGACAACCTCAGCTCTCCCCGTCGACCGGAAACGAGCCTGGCTCATCACCGGACTCCTCCTCGCGTTCATGCTCATCAATTTCGCCGACAAGGCCGTCTTGGGTCTGGCCGCCGGACCGATCATGGAACATATCGGTCTTTCCTCGAGCCAGTACGGGCTGATCGCCAGTGGGTTCTTTCTGCTGTTCAGCATCTCCGCAATAGTCGGCGGCATCATCAGTGACCGTGTCCCGACCAAGTGGATGCTGGTGGTCATGGCGGTGCTGTGGTCCGTTGCCCAGCTACCGTTGCTGGCCCCGCTCGGCGCCTTCGGATTCTGGGTCGTGCTCGGCTCCCGAGTGCTGCTCGGCGCTGCCGAGGGTCCTGCATACCCGGTGGCCAACCGCGCGGCACACACCTGGTTCCCCGACCGGGATCGTGACCTGGTCAGCGGCATCTTGACTATCGGGGCGCCCCTGGGCGTCGTCCTGGCCGCACCTGGACTGACCTGGGTCATCAGCACCTTCGGGTGGCGGGCCGCGTTCGTGGTGATGGCGGTGGTAGGCCTGATCTGGGTGGCGGTGTGGCTCCGCTTCGGCGCGGACGGGCCCGCACCGCAACTGGAAGCCACCAAGGAGAAACTGGTGGAACCCGTGACCGGCACTGCAACCGCGGCTCCGGTGCCGTATTGGCGCATCCTGGCCACCAGGACGTGGATCGGCTCGGTTCTTGCCGGCTTCGCCGGATACTGGGCGCTGGCCGTCATGATTGCGTGGATCCCCATCTACTTCGCCAAGGTGCTCGGTTTCAGCGGCGCCGTGATCGGTTGGCTCGTCGCGATCCCGTGGGGATTGATGGCCCTGTCCATGATCATTCAGGGCACGCTGAGCCGATCGCTGATGAACCGCGGCGTCTCGAGCAGGATCACCCGCGGCGCGGTAACCAGCATCGCCCTCCTGCTGTGCGGAGCATGCATCTTCACCTCACTCGCCGTTGAAACCGTCTGGCTGAAGATCGCCCTGCTGTGCCTGGGGCTGGGAATGTCGGCTGTGGCGGTACCCATCGGGCAGGCATTGTGCTCCGAACTCAGCCCTCCCGGGCGCAACGGTGGCGTCCTCGGTGCCTACGCGGCCGTCTACTCCCTGTCGGGCATCATCGCCCCAGCCCTGACCGGACGCCTACTCGACGGAGCCGCCGACCCCGCCGAGGGGTTCAACCTGGCCTTCGTCCTCTGCGCGGTCATCCTGCTCGCCGCCGGCGTGATCGCCGGACTGCTCATCCACCCGCAGTCCGACCACACTCGCCTCGCCAAACGCGCCGCAAAGCACTCCTTACAGCGGTCCCCCGCCCCGACCTTGGCGGTGGGCGACAGATGACATCGCGGATCGACGAGGCCTCCACAAGATCGCAGCGGGATCCAGCCACCGGTCACCCTCCCGGCACATCCCCGAAAGACATGTCCTGGATTCCCGGAGGAACCTTCTGGATGGGCTCGGAAGACTTCTACCCCGAAGAGCGCCCCGTCCATCAGGTCACAGTCGGCGGCTTCTGGATGGACACCCATCCGGTCACAGTCGCGCAGTTCCGTCGCTTCGTAAAGGCCACCGGATACGTCACCACCGCCGAACTCGCCCCGGAAGTGTCGCTGTATCCGGATGCCGATCCGGCCTTGCTCGTACCGGGGTCGCTGGTGTTCGACCCTCCTACGGGACCGGTTCCCCTCGACAACTACCGACAATGGTGGTCTTTCGTTCCTGGCGCGAACTGGCGGCATCCGGAAGGGCCGGACAGCAATGTCGGCGGTCGGGAACGCCATCCCGTCACCCAGGTGTCCTGGTTCGACGCTCGTGCCTATGCACAATGGGCCGGCAAAGAGCTACCCACCGAAGCGGAGTGGGAGTTCGCGGCCCGCGGCGGTCTCGATCGCAAGCCGTTCGTCTGGGGCGAGGAACATGAGCCCGGCGATCGGCCCGGCGGGAACGTCTGGCAAGGCGAATTCCCTTGGCAAAACCTGCTCGAAGATGGCTTTGCCGGTACTTCCCCGGTCGGCCGCTTCCGCCCCAACGGCTATCACCTCAGCGACATGGCGGGAAATGTCTGGGAGTGGACCGCCGACTACTTCACCGGCGACCACTCCACGCGCGGCAAGAACATGGCGCCGACCCACTCGTGCTGCATTCCCGCCAACCCCCGTGCTGAGACCGCCACCGGTATCCAATATCCGCATGAGCCCTACCCACGCCGAGTCATCAAAGGCGGATCGCACCTGTGCGCCCCGAACTACTGCCTGCGCTACCGCCCCGCCGCACGACAAGGCGAAACGGAAGAGACCTCGACATGCCACATCGGGTTCCGCTGCATCTCAAGAGTCGACGACCACGCGCTGCAATGACATTCCATGCCGCGGTAGCCCCTCATCACTCTGGCGAAGGCAGGCACAGGTGACAACACGGACCGACAACGAACGCGAAAACGGTGTTGCCGATGCCGAACCGGACTATCGCTTCACCCTGGCAAACGAGCGAACATTCCTCGCCTGGATCAGAACGTCGTTGGGCACACTCGCGGCCGGTGTCGCGATCCACGAGCTGCTTCCTGTGTCCGGGAATTTCGTTGCCCCGAATGCGATTTCCCTGGCGTTCATCGTCCTGTCGGTTCTGCTGGCCATCGGGGCGTACTTTCACTGGCGGACCGCTCAGCAGGCGATTCGTAGGGGTGGACCCCTCCGCGGTACGACCATGGTCACGACTGTCACGGCCGCACTGGCCCTGGTGGCATTACTTGCTTGCGTGGTGATCGTGGCGTCATGAGCACTCCGCACCTACGGGATCCCGGACTGCAACCCGAACGTACGGCCCTGGCCTGGCGCCGAACCGCCTTTTCTGTGCTCGTCGTCACCGCTCTGCTCGCTCATCGCGCTGCCAAGCACGGCGGAGCCGAGACCGTGCCGCCAGTCCTGGCCGCGGCGTGCGTTGTCCTGGTCTCGGCCTGGGTCAGTCGTCAGCGCGAGCGGACACTCGCACTGGACTGTCCCAAACCCAGTCGGCTGAGCCTGGCCATCACCGCTGCAAGTGTCGCAGCCAGCGCTTCCGTCGCAGCCGTCACGGAACTATGCCGATAGGGGTGGTCAAAGGGCGGATCAACGGCGACCTACCCCTCCGGTCCGCCCCGCGACCGGCGTAGGTCCTCTCCGTCGAAGACTTCCTTCCGTCGAAGACTTGGGGGATGACAGGAATGCGCAAGACCTGTCACGGGGGCTTCGGTCCGATCCATTTCACATCCAAGCGCTTCGATCCAGATATCGAACCACGAATCCCGCTGCAGACGAACCGCCTTCTGCACAACGACCCGCTCGGAAAGGGAGCAATAAATGCGCGATACCGTACGGAGCGTCCACCGTCGGGTGCAATGGCTTCGAGGCCCCCGTAAGAAGCCACGCCGCTACTCGCGTGCCTCACGGCGAGAACGAATACTCCACCACCATAGAGCTGGCCGGAACCTGGACCGGTAACTCCAGACAGCGCCGACGCCAGGACCGCACAGGGACTGTCCGGGGATTGCCGCAGCAACGAAGTCGCGGCACAGGTCCTTACCGATGTCGGAATACACCGCCCCGGGCTCCCCCGGCAACCCGGCCAAACGACACGGACTGAACAACTACGGACTCGCGGGGTTGACCCACTCGACATTGTCCGGGGTTCCCTTTCCATCGTTCCCGCGCCCACAACGTCCGCAACCTGCGTACCACGCGAGAACGGATGGGCACGTCGTTGAAACACCCACGAGCCAGCACCGAAGTCGACGTTCGCCGATACGAGTGGCTACCCCGTCGGAACCGGAACCCCGGCAGCGCCGGATGACCCCGACACGAACTCTTCTACAAACAATTCTCACAAGGAGCGCACGGAGATGACCAATCTTGCCTTGCCCCCACTTCCCAGCTACACCTCCGCCACGGGAGATGTGCCCCTGCTCGGGGACACGATCGGCGACAACTTCGACCGCACCGTCGCCCGGCACGGCGAGCGGGACGCGCTCGTCGACCGCGCCGCCGGCCGGCGCTGGACCTACACCGAACTCGCCGCGGAGGTCGACGCCCTCGCGCTCGGTCTGCTGCGCGCCGGCATCGGCAAGGGCGACCGGGTGGGCATCTGGGCGCCGAACCGGGCGGAGTGGGTGTTCGTCCAGTACGCCACCGCGAAGATCGGCGCGATCCTGGTCAACATCAACCCCGCCTACCGCTCGCACGAACTGCAGTACGTGCTCACCCAGGCCGGGATCCGGATGCTGATCTCCGCGCCGAGTTTCAAGACGTCCGACTACGCCGCAATGATCTCCGAGGTGCGCGGCGACTGCCCGGACCTCGAGCACGTGGTGCTGCTCGGATACCCCGAATGGAACGAACTCGCCGAGTCCGGACGCGCCGCACTCGCCGACGACCGCACCCGGCTCGACGCCGCCCAGCGTGACCTGTCGGCCGACGATCCGATCAACATCCAGTACACGTCCGGCACCACCGGATTCCCCAAGGGCGCCACCCTCAGCCACCACAACATCCTCAACAACGGATTCTTCGTCGGCGAGCTGTGCCACTACACCGAGAACGACAAGGTGTGCATCCCGGTGCCCTTCTACCACTGCTTCGGCATGGTCATGGGCAACCTGGCCTGCACCAGCCACGGCGCGACGATGGTCATCCCGGGACCCGCCTTCGACCCGGCCCAGACCCTGGCCGCCGTCGCCGAGGAGCGCTGCACCTCCCTGTACGGGGTGCCGACGATGTTCATCGCCGAACTCGCCGACCCCTCCTTCGAGACCCACGACCTGTCGAGCCTGCGGACCGGCATCATGGCCGGCTCCCCGTGCCCGGTCGAGGTGATGAAGCAGGTCATCGAGCGGATGGGCATGACCGAGGTCTCCATCTGCTACGGCATGACCGAGACCTCGCCGGTGTCCCTGCAGACCCGCAGCGACGACACCATCGACCAGCGCGTGTCCACCGTCGGCCGCGTCGGCCCGCACCTCGAGGTCAAGATCGTCGACCCGGCCACGGGCCTGACCGTCCCGCGTGGTGAACCGGGCGAGCTGTGCACCCGCGGCTACTCGGTGATGCTCGGCTACTGGAACCAGCCCGACAAGACCGCCGAGGCCATCGACAAGGCCCGGTGGATGCACACCGGCGACATCGGCGTCATGGACGCCGACGGGTACGTCTCGGTCACCGGCCGCATCAAGGACATGGTCATCCGTGGTGGCGAGAACATCTACCCGCGGGAGATCGAGGAGTTCCTCTACACCCACCCGGACATTCTCGACGCGCAGGTCGTCGGCGTGCCCGACGAGAAGTACGGGGAGGAGCTCATGGTGTGGATCCGGATGCGGGAGGGGGCGGCGCCGCTCGACGCGCAGTCGCTGCGCGAGTACTGCACGGGCAAGCTCGCGCACTACAAGATCCCCCGCTACGTGCACATCGTCGACGAGTTTCCGATGACGGTCACCGGCAAGATCCGCAAGATCGAGATGCGCGAGATGTCTGTCCAGATGCTGGAGACCGCCGCCAATCAATGACCAGACAATCTGGGCACGATCGCTGTACCCATCAGGCGGCTGGTGGGAGGTGCGGAATTCGACACGTGCGGTATTCCTCCGGTGAGAGCGCACCGGCGGCGTGGAATCAGTGCCGCAGACTTGCCCCCGTGGTCCGGCAGCGCAATAACGGTTTGGTGCCCATCCGGTTGCGTGGGCAAGTGCTGCACCGGGTCAGGTGCGCTGTGTCAGCGAAGTCGGCGAGCACGTTGGTCGGGTCGTCGCCGCAGATAGTGGAGCTCGCAGGCAATACCTCTCCCCCACGGAATCCTGTTCGGTGCCGACTCGCAGGCCTGGACCTGGGCAACTGGTTCGGTGACGCCGTCGTCGTTCTGGGGCCTTGACCCCGGTTCTTGGACACGCGGAATCCAGCACCGCTGGGGAAGCGAGATGATCTTCAGTTATGTCACGCAAGAACTACTCGGAAGAGTTCCGGCGCCAGGCGGTCGAGTTGTACGAGTCGACACCGGGCGCGACGATCCGAGGTATCGCCGCTGACCTCGGGGTCGTGCGCGGCACCCTGACAGGCTGGATCGACCAATACGGGACCGGCACCAAAACCCACGTCGACGGCACCCGGGTGCACACACCGGCACGGCCCCACAGCCCACGCCTGGGCGCGGGTGACGCACCAGAGACCGTCGAGCAGAAACTCGCCCGCCTCGAAGTCGAGAACGCCGCCCTACGAGCCGAGACAACCAAGCTCACCACCGAACGCGAGATCCTCCGCCAGGCGGCCAAGTATTTCGCCTCAATGTCATCCTGGACAGGTCCGGTGGGATTCGCTCGATATTTCGCTGCCCCGACTCTGGTCGGTGGCTTGTCCCGATGTGCGGTCCCGCCGGGCCCGGGGCGGTCGTTCGTGTGGCCTGATAGAAGCGTGCCGCTGATGCCCGATTGAGGCGTGCCCAACGACGACCGACCTGGCCCATCCCCTTCACGGATCGGAGTCGTCAGGTGATCATCATCGGAGTCGACGCCCACAAATCCACCCACACCTTCGTCGCGGTCGACGAGGTCGGACGCACGCTCGGGCAGCAGACCGTCAAGGCCACCACTGCGGGACATCTGTCGGCGCTCGAGTGGGCCGCCCAGTGGCCGCAGGTGCGGTTCGCGCTCGAGGACTGCCGGCACGTGACCCGCCGACTGGAGGCGGATCTGCTGCGCCGTGGTTACGCGGTGGTCCGCGTCAAGACACAACTGATGGCCGTGCACAGGCGCAGCGCCCGCCAGCCGGGCAAGTCCGATCCGATCGACGCGCAGGCGGTCGCCATGGCCGCGCTACGCGAGCCGAACCTACCGATCGCGCGACTGGACGGACCTGCCCGTGAGATCGAGCTCCTCAGTGATCACCGCCACGACTTGGTCTGTGAGAGAACCAAACTCATCAACAGGTTGCGGTGGCATCTGCACGAGCTCGATCCCGAACTGCACGTCCCCGCACGGGGGCTCCGACGCTACTGTGTGATGGACGAACTCGCCGATCGGATTACAGAGTTCACCGGAGTGGTCGCGCAGATTGCCGGTGAACTCCTGCAGCGGTGCCGGCAGATGACCCGCCGGATCGACGACCTCGAACGCGAGATCCGCGGCCGGGTACGGGTGCTGGCGCCGTCCTTGCTCGCCGTTCCCGGGTGCGGAGTGTTGTCGGCGGCAGTGATCATCGGGGAGACCGCCGGCGCGCACCGGTTCCCCTCCAAAGACGCCTACGCGAAGTTCAACGGCACCGCCCCGATCCCGGTCTGGTCGGCCCACGAGCGGGTCCGTCTCAACCGTGGTGGTAACCGCACTGTCAACGCTGCTCTGCACGCCATCGCCATCACTCAAGTCGCCCGTGGCGGTCAGGGCAAGGGCTATGTGGACAAGCTGCAGGCCGCCGGAAAGAGCCGGCGAGAGGCACTGCGCCTGCTCCGCCGTCGCGTCTCCGACCGCGTGTTTCAGGTCCTGCGTGCCGACGAATCTGCACTCGGAAAGGTCGCGAATGCAACGTTTTCGGCGGCGGCTTGACATAGAAGCATCGGGGAGACGAAATGGTGAACCGCTTCCGCTTCGTCGCCGACCACTCCGACACCTATCAGGTGAAGCGGTTATGCGAGCTCACCCGAGATCGAGCGCTCGTCCTACTATGCCTGGAAGTCCGCAGAGCCGACGAGGGCGGCTCGCGCCGAGGACGACGCGCAGCTGGCCGAGCGAATCCGGGTGATCCACACCGAGGACAACACCTACGGAGCCCCGAGGATTACTGCCGAACTCAACGATGGTGTTGCTGCGGACGAGAAGATCAATCACAAGCGGGTGGCCCGGGTGATGCGCGAGAACGACATCGTCGGCTACCGGCGCCGACGACGGGTCACGACCACAGTCCCCGAACCTGCCGACCGGAAGGTGCCCGACCTGCTCGAGCGGGATTTCACCGCCGACGCACCGAACCGCATCTACGTAGGCGACATCACGTACCTGCCGATCGAGGGCGGAGCCAACCTGTATCTGGCGACAGTCATCGACTGCTACTCCCGTAAGTTCGCCGGCTGGGCGATCGCCGACCATATGCGCACCGACCTCGTCGCCGACGCCCTCCGTGCCGCCGACCAGGCTCGTAATGGACTGGCCGGGGCCGTCTTTCACAGCGACCACGGAAGTCAATACACGTCGAAGGAGTTCGCCGCTCTCTGCGACCGTCTCGGCGTCACCCAGTCGATGGGCATGGTCGGCACGAGTGCCGACAACAGTCTGGCCGAATCTTTCAACGCCGCCCTCAAACGAGAAGTCCTCCAGAGCGCGAACACCTGGCCCGACGAGGCCACATGCCGACGCCAGGTGTTCCGCTGGGTCACCCGCTACAACACCAGAAGGAGGCACTCCTGGTGCGGACACCGGTCCCCGGACACCTATGAGACCCTCTACACCGCTATGCTGGCATCCGCCGCGTAATCCACCACCCGTGTCCACAATCCGGGGATAAGGCCCGATCGAGCTCTGGGATGGATCCGAGTGGGAGGCACAGGCTGGGCGCGTGTGCGACCGTGCACCGGTCCGCGTCTTCAGTCAGAAGCAGATCTACGAGCTGGCATCGGAGCCGCCGAGCTTTCTCACCATCCTCGACGACATGCCGCAGATTAGGCAAGCAGAGTGGGACGAGGAGTACGAGGCACTCCAGCTTCGGTTCAAAGGTGAGATGCAATTATCCTATACTCGCCCAGCCCCCGGATCATTGATGACAGGGGAAAGAAGTCATACCAGGTCTGGCGACCGCGGCCCTCGGTTTCAAGGACCCTCAAAAAGATAACGGGAGCAGGAGCCGACTCGGTCAGCACCGTCGCCTGCGGATCGCCTCGGGTGAACTCGGTTCGAAGTCGCCTAGCTCACACGCGATCTGATCCTCCAACGTTCCGCGATCGATGCGGAGCTCGTCACACATGGCGTGCCACTCGATCATTTCGGAGGTTCCCTGCGCAGTCGGGCACCGTCGTGCGCACAGTCGCCGTCGGGTACCGCAGATTCGAACTGTTCGCATGCCCCCGCCAGTCGGCTAAGTATCTCTGCCGCAGCTGTGCCGTCGATGAAGGCCGAGATGGGATACAGCAGGAACGCTGGAAGGCCCTCGGAGTCCGTGCCGTACTGATACCGCGCCACGTAGCCGATGAACGGATCGGCGCGACCGTCGGGGTGCTGATCAAAGGTGATGAAGCGACGGAACCGTTCACAGCGCGCGACGTAATCGCGCTGGACATTCGCTGGCGCAGACGCGAGCTCGGCGTAGCTGTGTCTGTCGCCATGGAGATGGATCTTGATCACCAGTTCGAAGCCCAGTGTTCGGGTATTTACGACTTCAAACCTGTGTTTCCAATGCCTTTCGACCAACTCGCCTAGAACGCTGCGGACGCTCAGCAGGTAGCTGAGGTAGTCCTGCATCCCGTGCACGCCCAGTCGCATCAGCACGTGGTAGGCCGAAACGATGCCGTGGCTGGAGCGTGAATTCTCGATACTGACATCACAGTAGCGGGCATCGCCCCACTGCGTGTGCTCATCGAGTGGGCTGACGTCGTCGGTGCCAACAAGGTTGTCGGCGGTCCTGGTCACGAAGAAGCTACTGACTGCCGGGCACAGACCCGTCTTGTGGAAATCGGCGCCGAAGGAGTCCGCCGAGCGGACTGCCCTCACTGCGGCCGACGCCGTCTCGATCTTGCGCAGCACGTCCGCGGCGCGAACGGTGCTTTGATAGTGGCCGGGGTCAGCACCGAAGAGCAGCCACGCCCAACTGATCACAGTGTCGAAGTGCAGATACGGCGGGGCGTCGTAAGCGTCGAGTAGCGAGCGGATACCGCCGACGTCGTCGATGGACAGGTTCAACGTGCCTCCACCGGAAGCGATTACGCAAGCGACTTGTCTGCCCTGCCGGTGGCATCGCAAGAGCTCAGCTTCTAGCGCATCGAGGTCCAGCCGATCCTCGGTATCAGTCGGAAGCCGGATGCAGTTGTCAGTACCCAAACCCAAGAAGTTGCAGATGCTTTCGAGCGAGAAATGACAACGTTGACTGGCGATGACCACGGGCGCACCGTGAATGCCGCGCCGGATGAACCCGCGGTCGAGTCGATTTAAGCCAGCCTTGATAGCGTAGAGTAATGTCCCCTTCCCGCCGCTGGTGGCAATCCCCACCGCGTCCGGCCACCCCGCGAGTTCGCCCAGCATCCTGCTCACTCGCTTCTCCAGCAGATTGACTTTGCCTGACGTTAGGTCGAAGAAGGCGTTGGGATTGTGCAAGGACGTGAACGTTGACAGTGCCACCGTGTCCAGCCATGGCGAGGGAACCAGGTTGAACAGCGCCATTGGATCATGCCAGCGCGCAGCACCTTCGAACGCCTCCAACGAATGAGTGAACGCCTGCTCGGACGTCAAACCTCGCAGCGGCAGCGCCGGGTATGCCGTGGCCTCGGGGTAGCGCATCGTCGAATCGATGGGCCGCCTTCCCCCAATCGATTCCGCGCCCGACTTCAGTCGCTGCGAGATCGTGGCAATCTTGTCGACCAGATCGTCGATGTTGCTCTCGTCGGGGCGAAGAAACTCACCGGGATATAGCCGGCCGAAGTCATCCACCGATGACCGCCGTCATGGTGCCCCAGCCGATCGGGTGAACTGAATCCGCACGCTTTCCCCCTCATTGCGTCAAAATTCGCAGCGAACAGTCACACTAGTGGCTTTCCCTGCGTTAGGAAACAGATGCGCGCGGATACGATCTTGGCGTTAGGTCGAGCCCGAGCCCAAGCCCGAACGCCGCGCGCCCACGTAAGCGACCGACCGTTGCGCCATTGTCCGACCGTCTGGTTGTTTGCGCGGCCGCTCGGAGTCAGCCGTCCGCGTAGCCTGAAGTAATGTCAACCAGCCCGGCCCAGTGGTGTACTGGGCCGCCGGAGGCGCGCATCCTTTGCTGGGCCAGCCATAGTGCGACGTCGGGCGACACGTCGCGGGCAAGGCTGGGGTAGACGTCGGCTAGCAGAGCGGCAGTTGGAGAGCTCCCGTCGTGGTCACCGTCGGGCAACGGATACACCCCGGCCAGGATGTGGTCGGAGCCTGTGATCATCGCGAGTGTCGGCAGACCCAGTGGGTCTGAGGCCGGGTCAGGATCGATGCGGCCGGCCCAGCACGCACCGATCACCCATACCCGGGGCGGCTGGATGCCCAGTAGGTGGGCTGCCGACAGCTGAACGTCCTGACCCAAGTCGAGCGTGTGGCTTAACCCGGATGCACCGATTCGCTGGCCTGATCGCAGCGAGTTTCGTTGGGTGGCATGGGACGGTGTGTGGGCATGGTTGAGCATCCGACCTCTCGTGTCGGGTTGTTCCACTGGGGCTTTCGCGTTGAGGGTGGGCAGATGTCCTGGGCGTTAGGCGACGATCGGGTGTGCGCGACCGAAGGTGTTGTCGAACAAGTTGTGCCACGCTGTTTCCCACGGCCAGTTCTGCGGGAGGTGCAGCGTCAACCGTCTCGCCGAGGAGGCGACGCGGGCGGGGACCGAGACAATGGTGCGGCGGAGGGTGCCGGTCGTCGCTTTCGTCAGTTTGGGATCGCTGGTGAGGGTCCCGGCGGCGCGGGTGAGGTTGAACGCCATCACCGCGCAGACGAGCCACGCGGCGTTCGCCGGAAACGAGTTCGACGGTAGATGGGCGAGTGCGGAGTTCTTCAGGTCCGCGTGCACCTGCTCGATGATGGCGTGCTGGCGGTGAGTCTTGTCGGCGGCGACGGTATCGAGGTCGTCGGGGTCGGTGGTGGTGAAGAACGCGTGGAACCGCCAGATGTCGAACAACGTGCCCTGACCTTGGTCTTTCTTCGGTCGCAGGTCGGGGATACGCCGCACGACCAACCGTCCCGCAACGTGGTGGGCCTTCTTCTGGGAGGCGAACGCCGTGAACGGGATCTCGGCGACCTCCGCCCGCGAGATCCAGGTGTCGGTGCCCTCGTCGTAGAGGGCGTCGGTGTACTGGATCGGCGTCCACGAGGACTCGTCGTCGCCGATGGAGGCGATCGCACGTTTGATGGTGGAGGTCAGGCGCACGGTCACCGAGACATCGGCGCCGGCGCGGAGCGCGGCCCCGATGGTGGGATAGCCGTAGAAAGCGGAGTCGCCGCGGACCAGGGGCTTCGACGCGCCGTGGCCGTCCGCCCCGCCGGCCTGGGAACGCAGCCGGTCGACGGTGGCCAGCGCATCGGAGACCATCCGGGCGGCCCCGCGTGCGGAGCCGCACGCTCCTCGGCGCAGGCGTTGGCCGACGATCACCGGAGCAGCGGTCTCGGTGGTGACGGTGGCGATGAGGGCGTTGAGTCCGCGCACGCCGGAGTAGCCGTAGCCGGAGCCTTGTTTGCCGTGGCCGTGGACCTCGATGATCGAATCGTCGATATCGACCAGGACTCGCCCGGTGTCGATGCCGGGGACCAGTGGGGTCTTCTCGGCGAGGTTGCCCAGGAACCGCGAGGCGACGGCGTCGAGTTGCCGGACGTGTCCGAAGCTGAACTGGCGAAGAAACGATCCCAGGGTCGACGGTGCATAGGGGCGGTCGAAGACGGTCTCCATCGCCCCGTGCCGCAACAGTGCCAGGTCGGCGATGCTGTCGGCGCCGGCGACCATCCCACCGATCAGGGACCCGACCTTGTAGCCGGCGTTGGCACCTTTGTCGGTCGGCACGCTCAGGTGCTGATCGGCCAGGGTGAGCAGGCCGCTGGCCTGCGCCAACGCCATCACCGGGACCAGCCCCGCGGTCGACATCAGATTCGGGTCGTCGAACCTCGCCGCGGCGACGGGCCGGGTGTGAGATAGTTGCATCTGCGAGATGCCCTCCGGTGTGGTGTGAACTGATCCCTAGACAAGATCGATTCTTCCACTACGGCAGGGCATTTCGTCGTTACGACCCGCTCGCCACCCCAACCGAATCGGTGTATCCGGGCTTAACCCGACGCGGGCTCGTCCGTGCACGCTGGCGATGGTGAACTCGTGACTTCGGTCCGCCAGGCTGCGCAGGAAGTCGCGCGCCGACTCGGGGTGGTCGACCTGGCCGTGAAACGACTGGTCCAGAGCCGCCCGCTCCATCTCTTCCCCGCTGACACCCGAGAGCCACGCGATGGCTCGCGCCGTGGGCGCCGACTCGCGCGAGCGCGCAGTCCTGCTGAGTTGAATTACGTGTAGGGATGGGGCGACGGACACCATCACCGACTCGGCCAGTCGGCTCGGGGACGTCGACTGGTCCCCATACGGGAGGGCTGCCCACGGCACACTCCAGATGCGGACGTCGGGAATCACCAGCACGCGTATGGCGCCACACGGTTCGGGGGCGTTCGCCGAGATGTAACCGATGAGCTTGGGGGAGAACAACAGGGCCCCCAATGCGCGCAAGCGCTGATCGTCGGACTCATCGAGCAGTGCGAACAGCGCGTCGATCCCAGGCGCATCGTCACTCGATGCCACACCTTCGACGACTGTCACGGGCGGTGTCGTGCAGACGGGGACGAGTTGGTCCGTCGGCTCGGACGGCGTCATCGCCGCCAGCGCCGCAGCGGAGTGGGCGTCGATCACGGCGCGGTCGATGGTAGTAGTACCGTCGACGCTGGTGTACACGGTGAACAGCGGTGCGCCGCCGAGCAGGCCTGCAGGGCAGGCGAGTTGGATCACCGGATGCCGAGCGGCGACGAGCCGAAGTTGTTCTGCCACATCAATGGTGGGTGGCTCAAGAACAGCTCGGACGTCGCGTTGCACAAGCCCTTCGAGTTGGGCCAGCAGCCGGTCGCGTTCGGCGCGCCGGGCGGCCAAGTCCTGGTGGGTGTAAGCGGGCCCGCTGAGCGGCGCCCTCCAGCGGGACCGCACTCCTGACAGCCCGGCGTCGCCCCGGTTGTCGGTGATCACCTCGGCGCCCTCCACTTGCATCAGCTGGATGACGAGTGAACGGATCCGCTCGCGCAGCGTGGCGGCGACGTCGTCGTCGGGGGAATGTTCTGCCTGCGACAAGGCGTGCAGGGCTGCCAACGTGCTCGAGGTGCCGTCCTCGATGATTTGCGCCGCTGCGCTGCTGCGATCCAGTTGCACCGTCAACTCCAGCGCAGCGCGCTGTACTCGATCGAGCCGTCGGGCGTACGCCGTGCGCCCCTCGGGGCTGCTGATCCAACGGCCCATCTGGCGACCGCGTCGGTGCACATGGGCCAGCACCTTTAGCTCACGTTCGCGGTCGTGGCCGCCGACCAGTTGGGCGTGCCGTTCAGCGCACCGAAGGTACTCATACGGCGCGCCGATCTGTTCGTAAAGCTCCAGCGCCGTAATCAGTGTCGCGATTGCGGCCTGCTTGTGCTGCGACGCTTGAAGCCCTGCCAGCGCTTCCCGAGTCCGCGCTTGTCCCAGCAGGTTCTGTGCTTTCTCGTAGCAGCGCAGCGCACGTTCGAAGTGGCGGATGGCCCGGGCGTCGTCGTTCTCGGCAGCGAAACGCGACCCCAGCCCGTACTCGGCGTTGCCGGTGGAGTTGGGCGCGTCGAGGTGCTTGTAAACCGCCAACGCCGTGTAGTAGCGCGGCTCCGACCGCCCAGGCGCGTTAGTGCTCAGCGCGAGATCGCCTAGGGCCCGCATCGTATTCGCCCGGCCCAAGGCATCGCCCAACTCTCGATAACTGCGCAACGCGATGGTGTAGTCGCGAGCCGCATTCTCGAGGTCACCGTGGATGCGCCGGGCCTCTCCGCGTTCGAAGTGTGCGTTGGCCTGAGCGAGTCGATCGCCGACCGCCCGGCCATGCTCGATCGCCATGGAAAACGATGCCAGCGCCGTGCTGGGATCCCCACGCAAAGCCGCGAGTTCACCGCGACCCACGCAGGTGTAGGCCAGCCCTAGCCTGTCGCGCGCCCGCTCGTAGGCGACGGCGGCCAACTCGAATCGTTCGGTGGCAGCATTCAGGTTGGATGCCCTCATGGCTTGTTCGGCAATGCATCGCAAGGCATGTGCCTCCCCGAGTAGATCACCGACGCGACGCGAACCCTCGACGGCTTGCTCGTAGAGCTCAGTGGCAAGTGTTGGGTCCCCAAACCGGAGGGTCAGATCCGCCAATCCCTTGTGGCAGCGGGCGACCCGGGCGTGATCGCCATATCGGATCGATAATGCGAGTGCCCGTTCATAGGACGTATGAGCGAGTCGAAGATCTCCGTCGCGGCGGTGGATGAGCGCAGAGGTGAACAGGAAGCGTGGCAGTGCCGTGGGGACGTCGTCGGGACCGACGTCGGCGATTGCCGCGTCGACGAGGTCGCGCGCCTGATGGATCCTTCCGGCGCGCAATTCGAACACCGCTAGAGTATTGCGGGCCATGCCGATCCCCGCCCGGTGGTCGTGTGCTCGGGAAAGCGAATAGGCGCAACCAGCGCTTTGTTTCGCAGCAGGAAGCTCACCGGTGCGAATCAGTACCTCGGTGAGGGCGCAAAGCGCGCGTACCTGAGTCGCAGTATTGCGACGTGAGCGGGCGTCGGTCACGCTGCCCCGCAGAATCACTGCGGCCCGTTCGAGACGCGCCGCGCGCAGCGCGACGGCTGCCTCGGCCTCGTCGGCGGCCCAGGTCAACGGATGCTCACCGTATTCGTCGTGGCCCGGTCACCGCCGCCGCGCTCGGATGCAGAAGGCGTGGCCCGGCACCTGAATCGACTGAACGCATGTTGCTCCAGCGTCTTCGGATCCTCATCGACGCCGAACTCACACTGCATAGGCGCCGTAGGAATCGTATGCCGTGATGATCTGGCGGTTGCGTCCATAATCTACCTGGACCTTCACGGAGTAGCAGCCCTCTTCTGGCGGAGCGACTCTGACGCTCCATCCGTCCTCGTCGGGTTCCATCGCCACGGCATCCCCGAAGTCCATGTCGCCAGGTCCGCGCACGCTGATCCGTGCCCCGGCATCGGTCCGGTCAGCCCCGTTCAACCTGACACTTAGGACTGACAGTTGGCCGACCGGATAGACGTCGTCGACGTCGAACCCGATCCACGGAGCAGTGGCACCCACATCGCGTACGGAAGCTAGGGAAGCGGAATTGAGCGAGGCCAAATAGGCTGCCACCGTCTGACCCGACTGTAACGGGATGTGCGACTCGGGTGCGAACCGCCTGAACTGGTCGACATCGGGCCCGGTGCTGTGCTCGATGGGGATGGCGCTGATCGCGGGCACAGTGCCATCACCGAGCCAACCGACATTGGGCAGCCACTCCGCGTCCGTCTTTGAGATCTGCAGACCCGACTCCGTGACGACTGCACGCGCCGGCGTGGGATGACCCTGCGAATAGAAGGACACTTGGGTGGGCCGCTGGGCAGGTGGCAATTCGTGCAGTCGCGTACATATCGTCTCTAGTTCAAGGTGGCTAGCGTATGCCGATGAAGCCCTGTTCCGGAAATCTGCTGTGGCCACTGCGAGTTCGTGAGGGTAGCGCGGTTGATCCCGTTCGAACACGGCCCGGTATCGGGGCAGGAGTTCATATGTCGATGGCCAGGAGCGTAATACCTCCGTGGCTTCGCCGAACACATGTCCGGTGACCGCTGATGCTGGACCACCGCCGAACCGGACCCCATTGACGAGCCAGTCGACGGCCTTCGGAGCTCCTCGGTGGGGGGTTCCAATGGTGATCAGCCGCTCGCACACCGCGTGCCCGCCCATTGCCCACCACCACCGCGCCACGAGGCCTCCCAACGAATGCGCAATGGCGATGACTTTGGTGTCGGGGCCGAGTGCCTCGAGGCGCCGTTCGACGTCCCACAGCAGTCGCTGTGCGACCTCTTGAGCCGGCAGGCGGAAATCGTACGGGAACGAGACGAGGCGAGCCGAGAGGTTCGGAGGCCGGGTCTCGAGGCTGACGTCTACTTCGTCGTCTCTCAACCGGTATAACGAGCGGATCGTCCGTTCCAGCGACTCGTAGCCGGCCACCTTCTTCCAAGGGAGTACCGCCATCGTCTTCAAGAGCCCGGATGGTCGCAGCGGTTGGTCGATCGCGAGCCGTTCGGGTCGGCGCAGGATGGTCGATGCGCTGCCGCGGACGTGATACCCCCAGACCGGATCGCCGTAGGTGTCACACAGGGTCGATCCGCCTATACCGGGGATCAATAAGATCAGCTTGGTTGACACCGCGTCGCTTTCGTCGATACCACACGATTGAAACAGCGAGTGTAGTCGTTCGGCGGTCGTGGCGGGAGCATGGCGCGGCCCGAAAATGGGCTGGCTCAGCCACCCTTGCGGGAGGGTTATCTCGACTTCCTCGACCATCTGCTCGCCGAGGAGCTGGCCGTGCGGGAATCACGGCGCTTCCGCAATGCCCTCGAGCTGTCGGCCCTGCTGCACCACAAGACCCTCGACGAGTTCGACTACAGCTTCCAGCCCGGCCTCGAACCGCGCCGGGTCCGGGACCTGGCGACACTCGAATTCGTCTCCCGAGCAAGCAATGTCGCTCTCCTCGGTCCGCCCGGGGTGGGCAAGACGCACGCCGCCGTGGCGTTAGCTGTCGCGGCGTGTCAGGCCGGGTACTCGATCTACTTCACCACCCTCGACGACCCGGTCCGCAAACTCAAAGCCGCCGATGCGGTCGGCCGGTTGCCCAAGCAGCTGGGCAGCCCGATGCATCCGTCGTTGCTGGTGATCGACGAGGTCGGCTACCTGCCACTCGACCGCGAAGAAGCCAACACGGGGGCACCTCCCTGCACGCAGTGCTCGGGGGAGTCTTCCAGTTGATCAGCCGCCCATACGAGAAGGGCGCGACGATCGTGACCAGCAATAAATCGTTCACCGAGTGGGGCTCGGTCCTCGGCGACGATGTCCTCGCCACCACCATCTTGGACCGACTGCTGCACCACCGACGTGCTGACCATCAACGGGCCCAGCTACCGACTCGAGGACCGCCAAGCCCTTGTCAGCAAGCCCGACGCCCCGGCACCATAAGACCGTCGGTCACCGACACATGAGGTCGTACGCGCAACGACAGCTGAGGTCGTACCCGGACAGCACCCCGAGTGCTCTGGCGAGGGGTTACGGGCGTCCACGTGGCTTTGGCACCCGTGGAGCCATTCGGTGGCTGTGGCGTGGGCCTCCTCATCGGTGAGGGTGTCGATGTGTTCGGCCATCGCGGCGGATCCCGACAACGTCGCAGTGACCAGCTCGTCCGCACCGGGGGCGAGGTCCCGGCGCGGCGGTGGTGGTAGCCGATGCCGCGTCCCAGTGGGCCACCGTGCTTGGGACGTAGGCGTGCTCCCCCGCTCGGTCATGGTCGCCACGGCGTCGAGCAGGTAGGGGGCGTCAGTGAGCAGATGCGCTGGCAGCGCCACGTGGCCTTCGGCGGTGCACCAGATGGGGAAGCGGTGCCATTCGGCGGCGTCGTTGCGGCGGGTGGCCGCGGCCGCGACCGGCGGCGGTGCTGGCGAGCTGCGTGACGGCTTCCTCGCCGCGAGGCGGAATCTGTGCTGACCGCTCCACCGGCATCCCATCGGTGACGCCGCGTCCGCTCTCGACCGAGAGCACCGGCGCGGCAGGGTCGACGGAGGTCGGCACGGGACTTCAAATGGACTCTGCAGGTGGTAGGTCGTGCCGGTCCGGGTGGCCGAATATCGTGGTAGTTCGACCGTCAACCGCGGCGCTCGTTCTTCCGCTTCCTTTTAAGAAGACACCCCCCTGGTAGCAGTGCATCCTGAACTCATGTCTGAATTGGGTTTGTCGTCTGCCATGAGCATGGGACCGGTGTGAGCTGATTTTGCCAGGGTGATGGGACCACCTGGATTGCCAGTTATGGGACCACCGGCGCGCCTTGCCGGTGATCTCGTCGTTTGCTCGTTCGATCGTCTGTGACAGCTCAAGCGAGGTCGCGGAGGTCGACGGGCATGGCTTTTCGGGAGATCAGTGTGAACGAGATCAGAGAAGTACTGCGACTATGGCTCGGGACAGCCGCTCTGCCGGCGCCTGGGCTGCGCACCATCGCAGACCACGCCGGGGTGGACCGCAAGACCGTCCGACGCTACGTCGACGCCGCCCAGACTGCCGGGCTGAACAGGGACGGCACTGCAGCCGACATCGATGACGAGTTGATCGCTGCGGTCGTCGACACCGTGCGCCCCGACCGGCCTCATGGACACGGTGCGGCATGGGAACAGTTGGTTCCTCACGAGCAGCAGATCACCAGGTGGGTGGCCGGGGACGATGAGCACAAACCGCTGACGATCACCAAGATCCACGTGCTCCTCGCCCGCCAAGGCTGTGTGGTGCCGTACCGGACGCTGCACCGGTTCGCTACCGAGCGGTGCGGTTTCGGCCGCAAGGACCTCACCGTTCGGGTCGTCGACGGAGATCCGGGTGTCGAATGCCAAATCGACTTCGGGTATCTGGGGATGCTCACCGACCCCGAGGACGGCCGATCCCGGAAAGTTCATGCCCTGATCTTCACCGCCGTGTACAGCCGGCACATGTTCGTGTGGTTGACCTATTCGCAGACGCTGGCGGCGGTGATCGCCGGATGCGAGGCGGCATGGAAGTTCTTCGGCGGGGTCTTCGCGGTCCTGATCCCCGACAACCTCAGACCCGTCGTCACCGCGGCGGACCCGATCACCCCGCGTTTCAGCGAGGGGTGGCTCGACTACAGCAGTCACGTCGGATTCATCACCGATCCCGCCCGGGTGCGGTCACCGAAGGACAAACCCCGCGTCGAACGCACCGTGCAGTACGTGCGCGGAAACTTCTGGGTCGGTGAACGTTTCACCGATCTCGCCGAAGCTCAAGAGTCCGTCGTCCGCTGGTGCAGCACCACCGCGGGCATGCGTATCCACGGCACCACCTGCGCACGACCGCTGGAGGTCTTCGACACTGCCGAACGACCCATGTTGTTGCCGGTGCCGGCGGTCTACGATGTGCCGATCTTCAAGGACGTGAAAGTGCACCGTGATTTCCACGCAGAAGTCGGGCGGGCGTTGTATTCGTTGCCGCAACAGTGGATCGGATCGACGCTGTCGGTGCGCGCCGACACCGAACTGGTGAAGTTCTATCACCGCGGCATCCTGGTGAAGATCCACCCCCGCACGCCGCCGGGTGGACGGAGCACCGACCGCGCTGACCTGCCCGAACACAGATCCGACTACGCGCTGCGTGATGTCACCTCTCTGATCGCCAAGTGCACCGCGCACGGGCCGAACATCGGCATCTACGCCGAACGCATCCTCGACGATCCGCTGCCGTGGACGAGGATCCGCAGCGTCTACCGTCTGCAAGGACTGGTCCGCCGCTACGGAGCCGAACGGGTCGAGCAGGCCTGCACCCTGTCGCTCGACCTCGACGTCGTCTCGGTCACCAAGATCGCCTCGATGCTCGAGCGCGCCACCGAAAAGACCTCGCCGGATCTGCCGAAAGCAGTCGGACACACCGCATCACGATTCTCACGTGATCCATCCGAATTCAACACTGCCGCAAATGCACCCACACTGTCAGTCGTCGGCGACAGCGCCGAGAACACGGAGATCCACCGATGAGCACCCACACCCGCACCGCAGCCACCGAACCTGTCGGTACCGACATGGTCCGACTGCTCAAAGCTCTCAAACTCGGGGCGCTGGCCGACACGCTGCCCGAACGCGCCGCCCTGGCCCGTCAACACAAACTCAGCCACATCGGGTTCCTCGAAGTGCTCCTCGCCGACGAAGTGAACCGGCGTGAATCACGTTCGGCGACACTACGAGCCACCAAGGCAGGACTCGACCCGGCGATGGTGTTCGATACCTGGAATGCGCTCGATGATCTGCGCTACGACCGGACACTCCTCGCAGATCTGACCTCATTGCGGTTCCTCGACAACCAGCAGTGCGCGATCGTTCTCGGCCCGGTCGGGGTCGGCAAGACCCATCTGGCAACAGCATTAGGGCACATGGCAATCCGGCGGCGACACAGTGCTCTGTTCGCGCGATCGGACAAGCTGTTCACCCGGCTCCGCGCAGCCCGATTGGATAACACCGTCGACGCCGAGATCCGCAGGTTGACCGCGATCGACGTGCTCATCATCGACGACTTCGCGCTGCGACCGCTCGATGCCACCGAAACCAACGACTTCTACGAACTCATCGTAGAACGGCACAAGAAGAAGACCACGATCGTCACATCAAATCGGGAGCCGTCGGAGTGGCTGACGATGACCGCAGACACCCTCCTCGCCCAATCCGCGATCGACCGGCTGACCTCCAGCGCCCACACCCTCGTCGTCGAAGGACCGTCCTACCGTCAACGCACCCGGCCCGGAGCAGTTGACGCCGCCACCGACAACACGCATCCTCAATAACGCGCCACGGTGGTCCCTACCCTCTGGCAATCAGGTGGTCCCATCAACCTGGCAAGCGACAGGTTCACCTGCGCCGGTGTCGACATCGGTGCTTTGGGATTCGATCGTTGGTGCGCAGCTCGAGGAACTTCTCTTTGGGCTTCTGGACGCGATGGGGGCGAAAGAGCTGGCCTGGCGAGCCGGCTCCCACAGTGGGGTCACCGCGATTGACAACGGCCGGGATCTCGAAGCGGTCTTTGTGCAGCCAACACCTGACGGGGAGGAGGATCGCACCCGTTGGTGGATCGAATCAAAGGGACGCGGAACAACAGTCCCTCGAGACGAAGTCACGACGGCGGTTAACAACTTGACTGCCAGAAATGATATCGACGTCTTCGTCTTCTGCACGAACAGCAGATTCTCCAACCCCACGCGGGACTGGGTGGCTGACTGGCAGAAGCTTCATCCTCGGCCAAAAGTGCGACTTTGGGATCGAGACACTCTTGATCGACTCATCCGCGATCACCCGACTGTCGCAGCTCGTACGCTGCCGCAAGCGCTCGATGATGCACAGCGCCTGACACTGCTCTCCGCCAGATTCTGGGAACTCGGGGAGACACCAACCCAGCAAGACTTGGATTACTTCTGGGAACGGCAGTCGGTCGTCCAGGCTGCCGACGACGAAAGACGAGCGATTGCGATGTTCACGTACGCGGAGTCGGACGAAGGACTCGCCGAACGCCCCTGGGGGACGCTGATACCTGACGAGCCGCTCGCGATCACCGAGACTCTCTACCAGGCCGCCTATGAGCTCCCGCGGCTCGGGGTGAGACCTCTGGCGCGACCGGTGGACGGGGGACAGACGGTGCGGGCTGCTGCGTACCTGATCATGTCGGTGATGCCCTATTGGCCGGCGAACCGATTGCACAAGGTGATCTTCAACCTTGGGGATTGTATCGAGGGAGACCATCTCCTCAAGAATCCAGAATTCATTGAAGCTTGGACCAAAATCGCCGTGACACCCATCCTTGGGCGAATCCAAGATGAGCTGGCCGATGTATGTACTGACGACTGCCCCCGGGTCATCACGGATCCCGTGCGAGCGTTCGCCCCACCCATTTTAGGAAAGCAATACTGGCGGCGATTCGGTCTGGGCGACGCACCTGACGCCCGGATCCTCACGATCGAAGAGATCAATGAGCCTTGTGTAGCCGGCCTCCCGCTCGACGCACACCGCCGGTGTCCGCTCATCTCGGATGTCGAGCAGAGCGTGACATTCCTAGAGGATCTATGCCACGTGTTTAAGTTTCGGCGAGAGTACCCAGAGGATCAGTACTGGAAGTTCAAGGACAAACCGGACTGGATGTGCAAGAACGAACCGGAGGATGGGGACTCATCCGAAGGCGGGGAGGTCTAAGCAGAAGCGCCGGCTTGGATGGTCTCTTGCCCACAGTCCAACATGGTTACTTTCCCAATTGAGGGGAATCGCTATTGAGGGAATCGCTACATCAGTGCAGTCTGGGCAGTCCGACCTGGTCGGGAGTCTTGTCGTCGCGCAGGCCCGCCAGCTGGGAGGCCGCAGGCGTCCGCTGCTGTAGTCGCGGTACTCGACGTCCCCCACAAGGATCGGATCGGCCCAATGAGCACCGCGGATTTCCCTGCGGGGCGCGGTCTTGAGCGGGCTGGTGACCCGTCCAGCCTTCTAAGCTACGCACGCGATTCGCGGCGGCACACTCGCACGACGGACCTCACACCCAGGACAGGACGAGCTCGGTGCTGGCCCGAGGATTTATGGCTCTTCGCAGTTAGCAGTGGCATTGACGCCGACTGGGTGTGCTCCGCCGGGAGCGGCGGGTGCAGGCCCACCGTACCCTGCGTCGCTGGTTGTCGGGGTTGCGGAATCCGAATGCGATCCGCCCGACGTGCTTGACGATTCGGTTGTAGCCCTCGCTGCGCGCGTTGGACAGGCCCGTCTGGATGGCCCGGACGATGGGGTCCTGCCAGGTCTCGACGGTGCGGGCCAGCGCGGTGACCTCGGGCACCGAGCAGGCCGCACAGAACTTGTAGAACCGATACAACGCGGCCCGGATCTCGTGCCGCAGCCCGCCGCGGGCGGTGCACGCGAGCAGGTCCCGCAGCAGCTCCTTGGCGATCCAGGCGGCGGCGATCTCCTCGCTGGGGTCGGCGGCGAGCAGCTTGGTGAACAGCTCGGTGCGCTGCTCGGCGGTGAGAGTCTCGGCGCCGCGCAGCAGCCGGCGACGGTTGATCCATTCGACATCGGACTTGCGGCCGCGCCGACCGCGGTGGGTCTGGGTGACCCGCCGGCGCACCGCATCGACGACTTCGTTGGCCTTCTTGACCAGGTGGAACCGGTCGACCACCAATTCGGCGTGCGGCAGCGCCTCACGTACCGCCTTGGCGTAGACCGACGACAGGTCGATAGTGATGTGGGTGATCTGCCGTCGCCACTGCTCGTCGCGTGCGTCGAGCCAGTCGATCACCGTCGCCGCGCTGCGGCCGTTGACCTGGGCGAGCAGGCCCTGATCGCCGCCGATGTCGACCAGGCCGGTGTCCCACCGGTCCACCCACCGCCGGGTTCCGGTGACCGGGTCGGTCTCCCACTTCGCCTTGCCGCGGCGGGTCTCGTCGATACCGAGGACGGTCACCGGCCCGGGCTCGTCGTCGAGGACGGTGTCGGCGACGGTGACGACCCGATCGTGGACGGTGTGCCAGCCGCACCGGTACTCGGCGGCGACGGCGGCCACCGAGCGGTCGTCGTCGAGGACGGCCGCGGCCATCATCGTCTTCGCCCGCGGGGTGACCCTGCTGCGGGGAGGGATGCCGGGCACGGACTCGGTGAACACCTTCCGATCGCATGAGGTGTTGGTGCACAACCACTTCCGCTTGTCCCATTCGAGTCGGGGGCGGTCGGGGCCGACCTGCACGTCGCGGGGACGGGTGGTCACCCAGCCCTTCGACCGTGTCGATTTCTGCCCGCACTGCGGGCACACCCCGACCCACCGGGGGTCGGTGCCGAGCCGGACGATCCGGCTGCCGTCGTCGAGGCGCCGCACCGATTCGACGACGACGCCGTCGAGATCGAGCAGCAGTGAACCACTACTGTGGAGCATGCCCGCGTTCCTTGCTGGTCTGGTTGCCTGAAGAACACCCAGCTCACAAGGGCGCGGGCCCTTTTTCAATCACCGACACGGCACGGGGTCGGACAACATCACGCCCCTACGAAGTGCGAAGAGCCGGATTTATCATCACTCGTCCTCCCATCGCCAACTGGTTGCAGTTTCTTCAGAACAAGGCGCCCTGCGAGTCACCTGAATTGATCTTCGCGCCGAACAGTGCTTCTTCGTCGTAGCGGTGTCGCAGTGCCTCACGAATCGCCAGGAACCGCTCGTACCGCGAACCCCCCTGCCCCGTCGAGCAGTGAACGCCCCGAGAGCCGGCCGAGGGCGATCGCGTAGCGCAAGTTCTCGCTATGCGTGGACTCCACGAGGTGGTCGTGTCCCACGCGCAGGCACAACAGCTCGTTGCACTTGTGCTCACACACCACATTCGGTTCGAGAACGCCACGACACTCGCCTTAGACGGCCGCAACGAGTTGTCCACCAACGCACCCACCGCGCGGTTGATCCGACGACTTCGAGACGAGGTACTCGATATTGCACTCCGGGAAGCCGAAGTCGAGTGACGGCTCGCTGTCGACGCTCATGACCGAAGCAATGTCATGACGCTGCGGTTACCGGCTGGTTGTCGTCGGCAGCAGGCAACGGGGCAGGCGTAGCCGTCGCGGACCAGGCGCCGATACCGGACGCGGCCAGGTCGTCCTTCGCCTGGTCAATGATCTTCTTCGCCTCCCGCGTGCTCACGCCCAGCAGCGGCGCAAGTTCGGCGGCCGAAGCGTTCGCACTGAACTCCACGATCGCGAGTGCGTACTCACGCAGCAGCGACGACTCCTGCTCCTGCTCTTCCGGCGTCAGGTGCGTGCCGGCCGACTCTGCTTCCGCCTGCACGGCCTCGATCTTGGCGGCGTACTCCTGCTGGATCTTCGCGATGCGCCGATCCCGGGCCTTCTCCAGCTTCTCGATCGTGCGCTGCGGCGTGGCCGCCCGTGATTCGAGCACCGCGTCGAGCTTCGCCAGTTGCGCCGCTGCGTCGTGGATCGGAGCTGCCAACGCCTCCAGCTCGGCCTGCCGTGCCAGAAAGCGCTCCCTTTCGCGCCGCAGGTTCTCCCGAACGTTCGGGGTGGTGTGCGGGCGCAGGGAGCGGCGCGCTGCCGCCTTCGAAGACGTGGCCATGGCCCGGGAGTGTATCGGCTCGCGGCGGTTCCACACCGCTGCACACTCGGGCGCCGTGTCGGATCACAACTTTGGTTCCATTTCCGCCGACCCCCTCCCCTGTTACCTCACGACGGCACCCCTCGTCACGTGCCCAGAACCGTCGAGGTTCTGGGCACGCCCGGGCTGACTGTGGTCAGCTCCAAAACTTCTACACACCTCATGCACTGAAGTGCCGACATGGCAAGATCAACTCCCGTGATGACTGTCCACAAGCTCAACGCTGGGGACGGCTACGTCTATCTGACCAAGCACGTCGCCAAGGGCGACGCCACCGAGTCCCGCAAACCCGATGCGGTCGATTACTACCTCGCCAAGGGCACCCCGCCCGGCATCTGGTGCGGCAAGCTGGCCGAGAAGGTCGATGTCGAGGTCGGCACCGAAGTCACCGAATCCGCGATGCGGTCGGTGTTCGGCGCGGCCCGCATCCCGAACGCCTTGGACACCAAACCCGGACCCGGAGCGTCGGCCGAAGAGCACCTGAACTGGTCCAGGAAGACCGCCCTCGGTCGGGCATTTTCGTGGTTTCAGAACAGCCAGGAATACGTCCACGACGTCGAAGAACTGTGCACCGCCTACAAGGCGCAGCACGGCGAGTACCCCACCACCGAGACGAAGAAGGCACTCCAGCTCTCCACCGCCCGCAAGCACCTGGGCCGCGAAAACGGTGAGACGGCAGACCTGCTCAGCGACGAACAGGTATGGCAGTTCATCACTGAGCAGTACAACAAGGCCCGTCAGCCAGTGGCCGGCTACGACCTGGTATTCACCCCGATGAAGTCGATCTCGTTGCTGTGGGGACTCGGGGACGAGGAGGTCAAGGCCGCGGTCGAAGAAGCGCACAGGCAGGCCGTGGACGAAGCGTTGGCCTGGATCGAGAACGAGGTGATCTATACCCGCCGCGGCAAGGGGGGTTCCGGTAGTAATCGCGCGGAAAACAACACATATGGCTGGACCAGCGGCGATGGTGTTGTGATCGGTTCGGGCTGCGGGCGGGTGCGGTAGGTGCTTGGCTTGGCTGCCGATGAGGTTGGTCGGTGTGCTGGAGGTCGGGTTTCATGGCGACGCAGGTATTCGCGGCTGAGGAGTTGGCGCGTCTGCGGGAGTTTCCAGAAGTCAGCCGCGAGGAGCTGTTCCGGTTCTTCACGCTGACGTCGGCCGATATCGCGTTCGTCGCGCCGGGGCGGGGGCGTGGTCCGGAGGATCAGCTCGGTCTGGCGGTGGCGTTGTGCACGCTGCCGTGGCTGGGGTTCGTGCCGGACAAGGTCGCCGCCGCGCCGCCGGTGGTGGTGGCACGGTTGGCGGATCAGCTGAAAGTCGATGCGTCGCAGATCCGTTCGTACGGCCGCCGGGCGCAGACCCGCACCGCGCATCTGCACCTGGTGGCCCAGTATCTGAGCTGGCAGAGCGCGGGTGCGATGGAGTTGAAAGAACTCGACGAGTTCCTGTTGGCGCGGGCGATGGAGCACGATTCCCCGACCCTGCTGTTTCGGTTGGGGTGTGAGTATCTGATCTCGGCGCGGGTGATCCGGCCCAGCCCCGACACCGTGGTCCGCCGCGTCGTGCACGCGCGTGAGCAGGCCCAACGAGAGACCTACGACCGGTTGGCGCATGAGCTGACGCCGCAACGCTGCGCGGAGTTGGACGGCTTGCTGGTCACCGATGTCTCGATCCGGATGTCTCGGTTGCGGTGGCTGTCGACGCCTCCGGTGGAGGCGTCGACAGCCGCTGTGCGCAACGAGGTCGAGAAGCTGGAGTTCGTGCGCGGTTTGGGCGCGGACACTCTTGATCTGTCGGTGTTGCCGACTGAGCGTCGCCGGTTCCTGGCCATGCTGGGCCGCCGTCTGACCGGGCAGGCGTTGGAGCGTCGCGATCCGCAGCGCCGGTATCCGATCTTGTTGACGGTGCTGGCGCAGTCGGCCGCTGATGTGCTCGATGAGGTGGTGGCGTTGTTCGATCAGGCGCTGTCGGGGAAGTTCAGTGCCGCGGAGAACCGGATGCGCGAGCAACTGGCCGACCGGGCGAAGACCGGGGAGGACCGGCAAGCGCTGCTGGATGACCTCCTATCCATCCTCATCGACCCGCAGATCCCTGATGAGGATGTGGGCGGGTTGATCCGGGGCGGAAGCATCGGGTTGGAGCGGTTGCGTGCGGCGATTGCGCAGGCCCAGCCGCGGTTGCCGCGTGATCACGGGCATCTGGCCGCTCTCGATAGTTCGTATTCGTATCTGAGGAAGTTCACTCCGGCGGTGTTGTCGGCGGTCCGGTTCTCCGGTGGTACGGCGGCGACGGAGTTGCTGATCGCGGTGGACATGCTGCGCGAACTCAACGCGACCGGTCGCCGCAAGGTGTTCGACGACGCACCGGCGGGGTTCGTGCCGACCAAGTGGCGCGGTTATCTCGAGGAGGCCCGCAAGACCGGCAATACCGTTGCCTATCGTCACTTTTGGGAGCTGTGCGTGCTGCTCGGGTTGCGGGACGGGCTGCGTACCGGGGACGTGTTCGTGCCCGGATCACGCCGCTACGCCGACCCGGCCGCCTACCTGCTCACCCCGACCCAATGGGAGCCGCAGCGAGCCGAATTCTGCCGCCTGGTCGACAAACCCGCCGACCCGGCCGCCGCGTTGGCCGCGCTCACCGACGAGTGGTTGACGGCGGTCGGTGAGCTGGAGCAGATGCTCGCCGCCGGTGACGGGCCGGTGCGCTTGGACGAGACCGGTGATCTGGTGATCTCCCCGCTGAGCGCCGAGGACATTCCGACCGAGGCCATCGAGTTGAAGGCCGAGCTGACCGAGATGCTGCCGTTCGCGCCGATCGTGTCGGTGCTGATCGAGATGGACAAGCGCACCGGCTACCTGGATTGTTTCACCCACGCGGGCGGCAAGCAGACGCGGAGCCCGGAGTTGAAACGCAATCTGATCGCGGTGCTGCTGGCGTACTCGACGAACCTCGGTCTCACCAATATGGCTGCGGCGTCGGGGATCTCCTACGACATTCTGTCCTGGACCGCGGAGTGGTATGTGCGGGAGGAGACGCTGCGCGCGGCGAACCTGGCGATCATCGGCTACCACCAGAGACTGCCACTGACCACGGTGTTCGGCACCGGCACACTCTCGTCATCGGACGGGCAGAGGTTCCCGACGCGCGGCAAATCGGTCACCGCCCGTGCGGTGAATCACTTCTTCGCCGAGGAGGGCCTGTCGACCTATACCCACGTCACCGATCAGCACACCACCTACGGCACCAAGGTCATCGTTACCACCCGCCGCGAAGCCCACTACGTCCTGGACGAAATCCTCGGCAACGCAACGGATCTGCCAGTCACCGAGCATGCGACCGATACTCACGGGGTCACCCTGGTGAACTTCGCGCTGTTCGATCTGCTGGGGATGCAGCTGTCCCCGCGTATCCGGGATCTGGGCAAGATCACCCTGTACCGGCCGGTGCCGCGCGCCGAGGCCGACACCCTGTTCCCGCACGCCGGCGCTCTGCTGACACGGAAGTTGAACCTGGACCTGATCGCCGAGCATTACGACGACCTGCTGCGGCTGGCCGGATCGCTGAAGTTCGGGCACGCCACCGCCTCGCTGCTGGTCGGCAAGCTCTCGGCGTCGGGAAGACAGAACGCCCTCGCCGCAGCATTGAAAGAGTACGGGGCGATGCGCCGCACCATCTATGCCTGCCGGTATCTGACCGACCCTGACTACCGGCGCAAGATCTCGCGCCAGCTCAACAAGGGCGAATCCATCCACGCCCTCAAACGTGGCCTCCTCTATGCCCACGAAGGAGCCTTCCGCGCCCGTCACTTGGAAGCCCAGACCGAGCAGGCATGGTGTCTGACCCTGGTCACCAACGCCCTCATCACCTGGACCACCGAGTATTACGGGCTGGCGGTCGAGCAGATGCGCCGGGCTGGGCGGCGCATCGACGAGGAGGTCTTGGCCCACATCTCGCCCGCGCACAGCGCCAACATCAACTTCTTCGGCGCGATCGAGGTCGACATCGACGCCGAGTTGGCTCAGCTCGGACCCACCGGCTACCGGCCGTTGCGGGTCCGCGACACCCTGTTCTGAATCCGAACCGACCGCGCGCCGGGGTGCGCAGACGAGGCGATCGGGCAGCGTGGCAGGGCTTTTGCCGACTACCCGCGGTGGGCGGTGAGGAAGTCGTCGACCAGGCGCGCGCAGTCGTCGTGATCGATGCTGTACAGCCCGGTCAGGCGGGCGAAGACGATCGGGCCCAGGAGTTGGATGATGGCGAAGCTGGTGTCGAGGTCGCCGAGGTGGGCGCGGGCCTCAGGGCTGGTGAGGATGTGGTCGAACGGTTCGCGGTAGCGGCGGATGACCTGGGCGCGCAGGGAGGTGACCGCGCCCGAGTCAGGGGGTGCGCCGGGGTCGGGGGTAATGGATCCCATGGCCAGCCAGGACAGGGTGGTCAGCTGGAGGGGAGCGTTCTCGATCAGGTCGGCTTGGGCGGTGAGCAACGCGATCAACTGCTCGCGCACGGGCCCGTCGTCGGGTGGGGTGTCCACGCGTGGGAGTAGGCGTTCGAAGGTGGCCGCGAGCAGGTGGGTGCTGCTGCCGAAGTGCCGGTAGAGGGTGGTGCGCGCGACTTTCGAGGTGCGGGTGACCGCGTCGATGGTGACCGCGTCGATACCGCCGGTGGCCAGCAGATGGGTGGCCGCGTCGAGCAACCGTGCCCGCGAGCGCGCCAACCGCGGATCGGCCTGATCGAGATCCGCGTCCTGCTCGCCGGTGGCGGAGTGGGGCGCGGCGGGTCCGGTGCGGGTGTCGGCCTGGTCGCGGGTGGTCATGGTCGGGAAGACCTCCAAGGAAACGGGCGGCGGTGAATGTGTCCGATTTCGACTCTATCGCAACCACTCTCGCCTGTGATACTCATGGTAGCGAAGCGATACCGATGGTTTCGTCGGGTGGGAGGTGCCGGTGAACGCACCGGAAACGACTGACGGTCACAGTGTGCTGGCGCGGGCCGAATGGTGGATGCTGACGGTGTCGTGCCTGGCGGTGGCGCTGGTCGTCGCGGCGATGGCTGCACTGTATTCGGCGTTGCCGCTGATCGCGGTCGCGACCGGGGCGACCCAATCGCAGCTGACCTGGATCGTCGACGGCTACACCCTGATCCTGGCGTGCCTGGTCCTGCCCGCCGGCGCGGTGGGTGACCGCTACGGGCGCCGCGTCGTGCTGATCGCGGGCCTGGCGGTGTTCTCCGTGGCCTCGGCGCTGCCGCTGCTCATGTCGGGGCCGGTGTGGCTGATCGCGGCCCGCGCGGCGGCGGGCGCGGGCGCGGCACTGGTGATGCCCTCGACCCTGTCGATCCTGACCGCGGGGCTGCCCGAAGCGCATCGCGGGCGCGCGGTCGGGGTGTGGGCTGGGGTCGCCGGGTCCGGTGCGGTGCTCGGGATCCTCGGCTCGGGACTGCTGCTGGCGCGGTGGTCGTGGGAATCGGTGTTCGTGGGACTGACCGTGGCCGGGGTGGTGCTGGCCGCGCTGGCGTGCACCATCGCCGAATCCCGCGAGCGGGAACACCCGCCGGTGGACTGGGTGGGCGCGGTGGCGGTGGCGATCGCGATCGCGGCGATCGTGTTCGCCTGCGTCGAGATCCCCGCGCGCGGCTGGCTCGACCCGCTCGTGACCCCCACCCTCGCGCTCGGTGTCGCCGCGGCGGTGGTGTTCGTGATCATGGAGTTGCGGGTCGCCGCGCCGCTGCTGGATGTGCGGTTGTTCGCCCGGCGGGGGTTCGGGGCCGGGTCACTGTCGGTGACCATCCAGTTCCTGGTCACCTTCGGGGTGTTCCTGCTGCTGGTGCAATACCTGCAATTGATCCTCGGGTACGGGCCGCTCGGTTCGGCGCTGGGCCTGGTGCCGATGGCGGTGCCGCTGGTGGCGATCTCGGTGATCGCGCCGTGGCTGTCGAGCCGGGTCGGGCTGCGGGCGATGACCGTCACCGGGCTGCTCGCCATCGCGACCGGACTCTTCCTGGTGAGCCGGTTGACCCTGGCCGCCGACTACCCAGACCTGTTGTGGCCGTTGCTGATCCTGAGCGCCGGGCTGGGATTGTGCACCGCCCCGGCCACCTACGCCATCGTCGCCGACACCCCCGTGGCCAAACACGGTGTCGCCGCCGCCGTCAACGACGCCGCCCGCGAGATCGGCGCGGCCATCGGAATCGCCGTATCCGGCAGCGTGCTCGCCGCCGGATACACCCACCACATCCAACCCGCCCTGCCCCAGCTGCCCGAACCCGCTCGCGGCCCGGTCGCCGACTCCCTCGCCGCCGCCCTGCAGGTCGCCGACCGCGCCGGACCCGCCGCCCAGCCACTGGCCGAATTCGCCAAGACCGCGTTCGTACACGGCAGCACCCAGGCCGCGCTCGCGCTGGCGGCCATCACCGCGGCCGGAGCACTCGCGCTGGCCATCCTCGCCCCCGGACGCACACCCCGGCCCACCCCCACCACGACCACGACCACGACCACGACCACGGTGCGCGAACCGGCATCCACACTGCAGGACCCCCACAGCTGATACTCACCGTGAAAGGGAGGTCGTCATGACGGCCTACCACACCATCCTCGTCGACACCGACGGCTCCGACCGCTCCTACCGGGTGATCGACCACGCCGCCGAACTCGCCCGCGCCAGCCACGCCCGCCTGCTCATCCTGTGCGCCCGCCACGACATCGACGCCCACACCCTCGGCCCCGACCTCGACCGGCTCGGACCCGACGCCTACCAACTCCGCGGCACCACCCCCACCGACACGATCCTGCGCACCGCCCGCCACCACGCCACCGCCCACGGCGCCACCGACATCACCACCCACATCCTGGCCCCACCCACCCTGCACGCCCTGCTGCACCTGGCCGCCACCACCGGCACCGACCTCATCGTCACCGGCCACCCCCACCGCCACCCGCTGCTGGCCCGCTGGCTACCCACCCTGCCCATCGAACTCGCCCGCCACGCCCACTGCGACATCCTCATCGTCCACGCCCCGCCCGACAATCCACCCCACCTGCCACCGAACCCCGCAGACCGGCACTCGACGACTGTCCCGTAAGCCGATCGGCCACCGGAACACCACGATCCGCGGACTGCCGCCCAGCTCGCAGGTGTTCCGTAGAGGTGTTCCGCGTACCGTCCCGCTCAACCCCCGCTATCCGGAACAATTCCGGGTATGGGTGAACCGTTCCGCGTCGGATACTGCCGTTGCTCCACCGATGAACAAGACGTCGAGATCCAAACCGACCAACTCCTCACTCTCGGCGTTCCACGCGACCGGATCTTCATCGACACCGGGTTCTCCGGCACCACCCGCCGCAACCGCACGGGCCTCGACAACGCGCTCGCCGCAGTGACCTCGGCAGCGGCGGCCGTCAGCGGGCGGCAGGTCGTGCTGACCACAACGAAATTCGACCGATTCGCCCGCAACATGGCCGAAGCCGGAGAAATCCTCACCGACCTGCGCAAGCGCGATGTCCTGTTCGGGCTCGGCAGCTCCGTCTACGACTGGAACGACCCGTTCGGCAAACTCTTCCTGCAAACCCTGGCCATGGTCGCCGAATTCGAGGCCAACCTGGGCCACCTGCGCACCCGTGAAGGCATGGCCAAGGCCCGCGCCAAGGGCCGCCTCAAGGGCAAACAGCCGAAACTGCCTCTCGCAGCACGCAAAACGATCCACCGCCGCTACCACGACCCCGGCGACGACGCCAGCCTGGCCGACCTCGCCGAGGAATACAGCGTCGGTCGCTCCACCATCCACCGCATCATCAGCAGCCCCGCCCCACCCCGCATCTGACGCAAACCAGCGCACCGCCCGAGCCGATCACGACGGCATCGTCGCTGGTCCAGCCATATGTGTTGTTTTCCGCGCGATTACTACCGGAACCCCCCCACAGAGGATCCCCGGTAGCAACTCGCACGTGCCAGCGGGCTTGACGGCCTCTCGACGTGGCGTCCTTCGGATCGCAGGATGGCGCTGATTGGCGGGGTCACCCTTGCGCAGTTCCGCCACTGCGATAAATCATGGATAACCCCGATTATCCATCAAATGTGGAAGAGGCGAGAAGGGGCGATCGGTGGTCGCAGCACCCCGGGGGACGGGATGATCCCGCGCCACCAACATGCGCATCGTCCGCGCGATCTGCGGCGCGCAACGCGCACGCGACGACCACACGGTGCTGCCGCAACGCCGCATCGGTGAACCGTGGGTCGGTGCAGTGTGCGCGTCGCTGCGGCATGGCACCCGATGCATGAGCAGCCGAACGCGCGTCGAGCGGATCGGCGGCTCGATCCGGCACGGGCGCCGGCAGGCCGGTCGCAGTCCGGAGGTGGGCCGGACTCGAGCCAGAGGCCGAGTGACAGGTGGGGCCCATCGCATCGATTCGGGCGAACCAGGGATCTTCGAACGCCTCGGACGCCCTGCCGCACCTGTCCGGAGGAGGTCCGGTTCCACTCTAGTTAACATAACGAGGCATTATCGGCCGCATCGCTTTGTCGATCTTTTGACCACAGGTGATTACGAGGTCGCCGTCGACTCCTCCGTCCCACCCGGTGTCGTCACCGCTTCCACGGTCATCAGACGCGTGATCTCCTCCCGGTCCGCCTGCGACGGCAGTCCCCACCCGTCCCTGTAGCCGTACAGCTCCCGCAGGGTGACGGCGCGTCGATTGCCGTCGGCGA
The DNA here is from genome assembly GCF_001886355.1 of Rhodococcus sp. 2G. Taxonomy (NCBI): domain Bacteria; kingdom Bacillati; phylum Actinomycetota; class Actinomycetes; order Mycobacteriales; family Nocardiaceae; genus Rhodococcus; species Rhodococcus sp. 2G. The sequence continues at coordinate 4,474,623 of NZ_CP018063.1, forward strand.
TCTCGATGTCGTCGACAGTGATGAGGCCGGGATGCGCCACACCCGTCGCCTGCGCGATCTTGAACACGTCGCGGCGGAGGGCTTCGATGTAGTCGGCGACGCGGTCGGCCTTGGTCGGGACGTCGAGTCCTCGGGTGAGCCAACGGTTCTGCGTCGCTACGCCGGTGGGGCACCGGTCGGTATGGCATTTCTGCGCCTGGATGCATCCGATCGAGAACATCGGTTCGCGGGCGACGTTGACCATGTCGCATCCGAGCGCCATCGCCACCACCGCGTTGTCGGGCAGGCCGAGTTTGCCGGCACCGATGAAGGTGACGTCGTCGGTCAAGCCGGCTTCGGCGAATGTCGCGTAGACCCGCGCGAAGCCGCTGCGGAACGGAAGCGATACGGCGTCGGCGAACACCAATGGTGCAGCGCCGGTTCCACCTTCGCCGCCGTCGATGGTGACGAAGTCGACTCCGCGGTCGGTCTCGCTCATCTGGCGTGTGAGTTCGTCCCAGAAGGTCGTGTCGCCCACGGCGGACTTGATCCCCACGGGAAGTCCCGTTTCGGCTGCGAGCAGTTCGACCCAGTCGAGCAGGCTGTCGATGTCGTGGAACTCCGTGTGCCGCGACGGGCTCACGCAGTCCTTGCCGACGGGGATTCCACGGACCTCGGCGATCTCCGGGGTGACCTTGGCTCCGGGTAGCAATCCGCCCAGTCCGGGCTTGGCGCCTTGGCTGAGTTTGATCTCCAGGGCACGCACGGGTGCCGATTCGACGACCCGCTTCAGTCGTGCGGGGTCGAAGTGTCCGTCCTCGTCGCGGCACCCGAAATAGCCGGTGCCGATCTGGAAGATCAATTCTCCGCCGTTGCGGTGGTACGTCGTCAGGCCGCCTTCACCGGTGTTCTGCAGGCATCCGGCCGTCCCGGCACCCCGGTTGAGTGCTTCCACGGCGGCACCGGACAGCGAACCGAAGCTCATCGCCGAGATGTTGACGAACGACTCGGGACGGAAGGCACGGGTACGTCCCCGGGCAGCGCCGAGCATCTTCGCGGACGGGAGCGACACCTTGTCGCCCCCGTGAGGGGCACTCGACGGCGGCAGGTCCGAGAACGTGCGGTGCTTGATGATCGTGTACCCGTCGGTGTACTCGATGTCGTTGTCGCTGCCGAATCCGAAGGTGTTGGTGACGTTCTTCGACGAAGCGTATATCCACCGGCGCTGATCGCGGTTGAACGGCCGTTCCTCGTTGTTGTTCGTCGTGATGTACTGCCGCAGTTCGGGTCCCAGCGACTCCAGCAGATAGCGACCGTGCCCGAGAATCGGGAAGTTGCGTAGCAGCGAATGGCGCTTCTGCACAAGATCGTAGGCACCGACAGCGGCCGCCGCAGCGGCCGGGATTCCGAGCATTTTCGACCGTCCCATTTCCCGAGAGTACGTCCGGGTGGGGCTGCGCGATGCGGGTCCGGGCGTAATCGCCGACCCGTTTCGGCAGGCGGCGGACCGGGGTACTCCTCGGCAAACCGTGCGTGGGGAGAGGTGATCGAATGCGGAACCGTGACCGGCGGGCCGACTACGACGAAGGCGACCTCGAGGTCGAAGACCGGAAGAAGGCCGCAGCGGGTGTCACCGGCGTCGCCGTGGCGGTGAAGCGATCCCTCGAGCAGATGGGGCTGGTGCGTTCGGTCGAGACACTGCTCGAGTTGAACCAGGCCGAAGGGTTCGACTGCCCGAGTTGCGCGTGGCCCGATCCCGACCCCGGTCACCGCAAGATCGCCGAGTTCTGCGAGAACGGCGCCAAGGCCGTCGCCGAGGAGGGCACCAAGCGACGTGCCGACCCGAGCTTCTTCGCCAGGTACAGCATCGCGGAACTGGCCGAGCACAGCGAGCTGTGGCTCGGCAAGCAGGGCCGCATCACGCATCCGATGGTCAAGCGGCCCGGCGCCACGCACTACACCCCGATCGAGTGGGACGAGGCCTTCACCCTCATCGGTGAACAGCTGAAGTCGCTGGACAGCCCCGATCAGGCCACCTTCTACACGTCCGGACGGGCATCGAACGAAGCGGCCTTCGTGTACCAGCTGTTCGCGCGGGCGTTCGGGACCAACAATCTGCCCGACTGCTCGAACATGTGCCACGAGTCCACGAGCATCGCGCTGCAGGAGTCGATCGGCATCGGCAAGGCCAGCGTCACGCTCGACGATGTGCACCACGCCGAGCTGATCATCCTGCAGGGGCAGAACCCCGGCACCAACCACCCGCGCATGCTCACCGCACTCGAAGAGGCCAAGCAGAACGGCGCGAAGATCCTGACGATCAACCCGCTGCGCGAAGCGGGGCTGGTCAACTTCCGGAACCCGCAGACACCGCGCGGCGTGCTCGGTCGGGGAACGGATCTGTCCGACCTGCATCTGTCGATCAAGGTGAACGGCGACCTCGCGCTGTTGCAGGCGTTCGGGTCGCTCCTCGTCGAATGGGACGCGCTCGACCACGACTTCGTGCAGAGCCGCACCCGGGGATTCGACGAATGGGTCGAACACGTCCGGGACATCGACTGGGACGAGGTGGTCGCCGCGACCGGCCTGTCGCGTCAGCAGATCACCGAGGCTGCGCAGATGCTGCGACGCTCGAAGGCAACGGTCTTCTGCTGGGCCATGGGCCTGACTCAACACCGCAACGCGGTCGCGACCATCAAGGAGATCTGCAATCTCGCATTCGCGCAGGGCAACATCGGTAAGCGCGGCGCCGGCCTCATGCCCGTGCGCGGACACTCGAACGTCCAGGGCGACCGCACGATGGGGATCTGGGAACGCGCACCGCAGAGTTTCCTCGACGCGGTCGAGAAGGAGTTCGGCTTCGATCCTCCTCGTGAGAACGGTTACGACACGGTCGATTCGATCAAGGCGATGCGCGACGGCAAGGTGCGGTTCTTCCTCGGCCTCGGCGGCAACTTCGTGCAGGCGGCACCCGACACCGCTGTCACCGCGGAGGCGATGGCAGGTATCGACATGACGGTGCACATCTCGACGAAACCCAACCGTTCCCATCTGGTCTGCGGCAGAACGGCATTGATCCTCCCTACGCTCGGGCGCACCGACAAGGACGTCCAGGCCTCGGGACCGCAGTTCGTGTCGGTCGAGGACACGACGTGCGCGGTCCACGCCTCCCGAGGACCGCTGAAACCGCCCAGCGAGCACGTGCGTTCGGAGGTCGCGATCATCACGGGCATCGCCGAGGCCACGCTCGGCGACCGCTACGGGATCGACTGGAAGGCGATGCGCGACGACTACGCGAACATCCGCTCGCGCATCTCCCGCGTCGTCCCGGGTTGTGAAGGCTACGAGGTCAATGTCCGGCGTCCGGGAGGGTTCATCCTGCCGCATCCGCCTCGCGATACCCGAAGCTTCGAGACCGATTCGGGTAAGGCGGAATTCGCCGTCTCGCCGGTAGAAGTGGTTCAGGTCCCGCCGGGGCATCTGTTGCTGCAGACGATGCGCAGTCACGACCAGTTCAACACCACCATCTACGGCCTCAGCGACCGCTACCGCGGGATCGAGGGCGGCCGTCGCGTCGTGTTCATGCACCGGGACGACATCGCCGCACTGGGTTTCGACGACGGAGACTTCGTCGACCTGTTCACACGATGGGACGGCGACGACCGCGAACGGTGCGCCACGAGGTTCCGGATCGTCGAGTACGACCTGCCGAGGGGAAGTGCGGCCGCCTACTATCCGGAGACCAACCCTCTCGTCCCGCTCGATTCGACTGCACTGAAGAGCAACTGCCCCACCTACAAGTCGATCGTGATCTCCCTGACGCCCGCCGGAAGTCGCGACGACGAGTGCCCGGATGTGCTCGGAACCGCGCCCGCGGGATCGGACTGGTCGCACAAGACGACCCCGGAGCCGAAGCACCTGTCCTGACCGTCGATCAGGACGCCTCGAATGCTCCTTCGCGCAGCAGTGTTTCGGCCGCGATGAAGGCTGCGACGCGACGTGCGACGGTGGGCGGCGCCGGTGGGTTGCCGTTCCACTGGTCGAACAGCGTGCTCAGGCTCAGTGCGATGCGCTCCGGCGACTCCCAGTGACGCCACGCATCGAAATCTTTCGTGAGCAAGAGTTTCCGCGCTGTTTCGAGCGGGGTGAGTCCGGCCCGGTGATGATCCTGGGCGGCATCGCGCAGCCACAGCCAGTAGTCGCGCAGTGCTCGGATCTCCGCCGCACCGCAGGTCGGCCCGTGCCCGGGTACGTACACGTCGGCGTCCCAGCCGAGCAGCCGATCGAGCGCCGACAACCAGTTGTCGAGCGGGCCGTGCCACAGGATCGGCGTCGACCCGATGAACAGCAGGTCGCCGGTGAAGACGACCCCGGCATCGGCCACGCGCACGACGAGGTCGCCGGACGTGTGGCACGGTCCGAGTTGCTCGAGTTCGATCGTGCGACCACCGATGTCCAGTGAGGTGGCGGTCACGAAGGTCGTGTCGGGCATCCGCGGGGTGCGGCGCGGGAATCGGGCACCGCCGCGGACCCGCGCCATGTAGGCACCGGCCGCACCGATGGGGCCGGGGACGTGCCGGATCAGGGAGCCCGTGCCGGCCAGCACGGTGAGGGCGCGCGGTGGAAGATCCTCGCGCATCCCGTCCAGTGCGGCGGCGCTGGTGGTGATCCGCGCGTCGGGCGGCAGCGTGTCGTTGCCCCACCAGTGGTCACCGTCGCTGTGGGTGTTCACCGCGTCGGTGATCGGAGCATCGGCGACCAGCGGTGCCTGCGCCTCGGCGATGCGCTGCGCCCATGCGACGTCCCATGCGGTATCGACGACCAGCGACGCCGTTCCCGGTGCGACGACCAACCCGGTGTTGGCCTCACCCCAACCGCCGGGGGTGCGCACGAACGCCCAGACCCCGTCACCGACCTGCTGCAATCCACTCATGTCGACCTCCCGGCCCGCCACCCTACCGAGGTGTCCGTTTCGTGCGCCTTCGGCTCGGGTAGCCGACGATCAACCGTCATCCACAGGAGCCGACAGACATGAGACTCAGTACCGTTCTCGCGACCGCCGCTGCCACCACGACCTCCGCGATCGTCGGATCGATCGCCTCCCAGGACACGAACTCCCGGTGGTACCGCAAGTTGCGTAAGCCCGGTTTCCAGCCTCCGGCCGCGGCGTTCCCGATCGTCTGGACGGCGCTGTATGCCGATATCGCTGTCACCTCGGCCGTCGCGATCGACGAGTACACCGACGCCGACGACTATGCGGGTCGTCGCAACTACATCGCGGCTCTGGCTACGAATCTCGTTCTCAACGCGTCGTGGTCGTGGGTGTTCTTCAAGTGGCATCGGTTGATGCCTGCCACTGTGGTCGCCGCCCTACTCGCCGCCAGTACCGCGGATCTGACGCGCCGGACGGCCGAGGCGAATCCGGCTGCGGGTGCCGCGCTGGCTCCGTACTCGGCGTGGACGGCGTTCGCCACGCTGCTGACCGGACGGATCACGCAGCTCAACCGCTGATCCGCGTGAGTCAGGACGGTAGATCGCGTCCGTGACATACGCGGCGACGTCGGCGTGGGTCATGTGCCGGGCGGGGGAGAGTAGACGACCTTCCCCGGCACATCTCGGCCCGTCGCGGCCGACCACCTGCAGGAGACCGCCGGAAATCTGGAAACGGTATGGGTGATGATGGAGGCATGCTGGAAACACCCGTCGTCATCGGTATCGGATCGATCTGCGTGGGGTTCGTCTTCTTCATGCTCGCCGCGACGGGAACGCGATCGCGCTGGGACAAGAAGATCACGATCACGCTGTTCGCGCTCGCCATCGTCTTCATGACGATCATCCCGGTGATCGGCGCGGTGGGGTTCGCGGCCTGACACTCCACGATGTCGCGGTGGAAGTGCACGCACACCGCGGATCACCGTGGGAGTATCCACCGCAGGAAACCGAACAGGGGAGGTCGCGGTGGGTGGCGTCAGCGGTGAATTGAAAGACGAACTGACGAAGCGTCTTTCGTCGGTACTCGACGGCAGTTGGACGCTGCGGCGCATCGAACGGCTCACCGGTGGTGCGAGCCGCGAGACCTGGGCGATCACCGCGGTGTCGGCCACCGGCGACACCCGGGAGTTGATCCTGCGCCGCGACCCGCCAGGACGCGAGGACGCACGCAGGATCGCCATGGAAGCGGCGTCCTTCGACGAGGCTGCCCGCATCGGCGTGCCCGTGCCCGACGTGATCGACCGCAGCGGCGACGAACCGCACCCCGGGATCGGCGCCTACCTCGTGATGTCGAAGGTGCCCGGCGAGGCACTGCCGCAGAAGTTGTTGCGCGACGAGAATCTGGCCGAGGTCCGCGCCGCACTGCCCTACGAACTCGGACGCATCCTCGCCCGGATCCACCGCATGGACATCGAGGCCGTACCGAACCTGCCCGAACACGACCCGCTGACCTCCCTGTTCGACGAGTACCTCACCAACGGCAACCCCGTGCCGACGCTCGAGGCCGCGTTCGCGTGGCTCCTCCGCAACCGTCCACCGGCGACCGGGAAAGCGTTCGTGCACGGCGACTTCCGCAACGGGAACCTCCTCGTCGACGCGGAGGGCGTGCGCGGGGTGCTCGATTGGGAACTGGCGCACGTCGGTGACCCGATGGAGGACCTCGGGTGGCTGTGCACCCGGACCTGGCGTTTCGGTTCGCCGCATCCGGTGGGCGGGTTCGGTTCCCGCGACGACCTGTTCCGCGGGTACGCCGACGAATCGGGCGAGAGTCCCGACCCCGAGGTCGTCCACTGGTGGGAGGTCTACGGCTCGCTGCGGTGGGCGGTGATCTGCCGGATGCAGGCCGCCGCAGCGGCGACGGGAGGCGACAACACCCTCGAACTGCTCGCCATCGGCCGGCGCGTCGCCGAGTGCGAACACGACCTGCTGGACCTGCTCGACGTCCCTCCCCACGACGAGACGGAGACTCCGCCCGCCACCCCACAGTTCCTGGGAGCACCGCCCGTCGAGGAGCTGCTCGGGGCAGTGCGCGAGTTCGTCCTGGAGGTCGGGGCGGGCGCCGATGCGAAGACCCGCTACCGCAGCCGGGTGGCGGCGCACGTTCTCGGCATCGCCGCACGGGAGGCCCTCTTCGCCCCGGCGGTGCGGGAGACCTATCGGGTGCGGCTCGCCGGGCTCGGCTACCGCTCCGAAGCCGAACTCGCCCTCGGTGTGCGTGCAGGACGAGATCACCTCGACGACCCGCAGGTCGCCGAGGTGATCAGGGGGTTGGCCGCGAACCGGCTGAAGGTCGCGAACCCGAAATATCGCTGACGGATCAGTGCGTGGCGGCGACCTCCGCGCCGATGCCGGTCTCCGCGCGCACCAGCATCTCCGCGAACTTCTCGTCCTCGAGGCGGCCTCGTCCCCGACGCTTCTCGCCGACGATCGATCCGATCACGCACGCGGCAATGCCGAGCGGCATGGTGACGATCACCGGGAGCTGGATGGTCAGGGGAGCGGGGCCGTTGCCCATCCACAGGGCCTCGGTGAACATCAGGCTCACGACCGTCGAGACGAGACCGGTGAGCACACCCCAGACCGCGCCGGTGGCGTTGAAGCGCCGCCAGTTCAGACTCAGCACGAGAGCGGGCAGATGCGCACTGCCGGCCACCATGAACGCCATGCCCATGAAGAAGGTGATGTTGGTGTCGTCGCCGATGAGCATGGACAGGCCGATGGCGAGGACGCTGAAGGACACGGCCCCGTACCGGGCGATGCGGGCCTGGGCCTGGTCCTCCCGGGCCTGCTCGTCCGCGTCGAGATTCTCGATCGGTTCCTTCCGCGTGACCGCCGGCCACACGTCGCGGGCGAAGGTGCCGGCCGCGGAGATCACGACACCGGCGACCACTGCGACGATGGACGCGAAGGCGACCGCGGCGACGAGTGCGAGCGCGATGGACCCACCGACCGTGCCGGCTCCGCCACCGAGTTCGGTGACGAGGACGGGTGCCGCAAGGTTGCCGCCGGACCCGACGAGATCGGTGCCGTTCGGTCCGAGCACGGCTGCGGCGCCGAAGCCCATCACGATGACGATCAGATAGAACAGGCTGCACAGCGCGACGGTCCAGCCGAGCGAGCGACGTGCCGTCGTGGCCTCGGGGACGGTGAAGAACCGGATGAGGATGTGCGCCATTCCGGCGGTGCCCAGGGCGAACGCGAGCGCGTAGGAGACGAGGTTGATCGCGCTGGTCTGGCCGAAGATCAGGCCGGGGGACAGGATCGCGTCGCCCGCGACGGCGTTGTCGGTTGCGGCGTCGAGGACCTTCGGGAATGCGAACCCGAACTGCGCCAGGATGCCGAAGCACACGATGATCGCGAGCACGGACAGGATCGTCGACTTGATGACCTGCACCCAGGTGGTGGCGAGCATGCCGCCCACGAAGACGTAGATGCCCATGAGCGATCCGGCGACCACCACCGACAGCCAGAATGGGATGCCCGAGACGGATTCGAGGAGCACACCCGCGGCGACGAGCTGGGCGAGCAGCACGAAGGTGCCGGTGGCGATCGTGCTCAGCGCGACCGCGACCCGCACGTTCCGCGAGTCGGTGCGGAAGACGAGGACGTCGGCGAGGGTGTACTTGCCGAGATTGCGCATCTTCTCCGCGAGGAGGAACAGCACCGGCAGGAACGAGATGACGGACGTGAACAGGATGACGGTGCCGTCGACGCCCTTGGAGAAGATCAGACCGGTGGTGCCGAGGAAGCTGCCGGCGGAGATGAATTCGCCCGCGATGGCGAATCCGTTCTGCCAACTCGAGATCGAGCGACCTGCGGCGAAGAATCCGTCGGCGCTCTTCGCGCGCCGGGATGCAGCGAAGGTCACCCACAGGGTCAGGGAGATGACGGCGCTGCAGATCGCGATGGCGAGATAATCGGCGTCACCGGTCATGATGCGACCTCCTCGGATGCGGGACGGTTCCGTTCGACGGCCACCACGGCGTCGTCGACGGCGGGGCCGATGTAGGTGCGGGAGAGACGGAAGTACGCCCAGACCAGCACCCAGGTTCCGGCGAACTGGGAGAACACCACCCACAGCGACAGCGGGATGCCGAGGACGACGGTGGCGCCGAGTTGGTCGGGGAACCCGATGAAGGCGACGAGGAAGGACGTGAACAGCACGACGGTAATGCCACCGAGCGTGTTGGTCACGCGGGCGCGTCGGCGACGCAACTCGGCGATCTCGAGAAGACGGAGCATCCGCGTCCAGACGAGCTCGTCCTCCGGGGACGAGGTGGGGACGCCGTTCACGGTGTCGGTCATGCCCGCACCGCCGCGCCGCGGGCGCTGTCGAGCGCGAAGAGGTTCTCGTCCCACCCGGACTCGAGCGGTCCGAAGAAGTGGAAACGCACCCGCTTGACCTTGTAGAGCCAGCGGCCGTCGACCTTGACGACCTCGTCGTTGTAGCGACCGGCCGCGATCGCGGGGGTGCCGTCGGTGACGCACGGCTGCCACAGGAACGAGCGCACGGTGGCGCGGTCACCGTCGAGGTCGATCTCGAGGTTCGTGATGAAGTGCCAGAAGGAGGTCAGGCCGCCGTCGGCGAGTCCCGCGAAGAAGGTGCGCATTTCCTCTTTTCCTTGCGGGTGGGACAGGCCGTCGAACTCGCCGTCATCGGTGAACAGCTCCATGAGCGCGTCCCGGTTGCCGTCGTCGAGGTGGCGGCAGTACTGCGCATCGAGCTTCCGGATCGCCTCGAGGTCTTCGAGGCGGGTGATGCGGTCGAGCAGGGACGGTCCGGGATGGGGGCTGGACACAGCAGATCCTCCGTTGTGCGTTTTATTAACGTCCGTTCATGTGAGCTGGACCATAACAAGCGTGCGCATGCCCGTCAACGGGAAGGTTCTTGCTGGTCGGCGCGATGTGTGCCTACTGTGCAGGGATGAACAGCCGGTCGAACGGAGCGTCCTCGTCCATTCGGGAACGGATTCTCGAGACCGCGCTCGACGAGTTCTACGAGTGCGGATTCCACGGGGCGACGATGCGCAATATCGCCAACGCCGCAGGTTGCAGCGCTGCCAACGTCTACAACCACTTCGAGAACAAGTCGGAACTGCTCGTGGAAATTCTCCGCCGCGCGAGTGACGAGCAGTTCACGGCGACCCGCAACGCGCTGCGCAAGGTCGGTGACGATCCGGTCGAGCGGTGGCGCGCGGCGGTCGCGGCCCACGCGCTGTACACCGCGCGGAATCCGCGGGCCTGCCTGGTGGCGAATTCGGAACTGCGGTATCTCGGCCCGCTCGACCGCAAGCGCGTGGTGGGCTCACGCGACGCGCAGGAACAACTCTTCGTCGATATCGCGGAAGACGGTGTGGAGCAGGGACTTTTCACGATCGAACGAGTGCATCAAGGGGTCACCGCGGTGCTGACGATGTGCGCCGGCATCCCCCTCTGGTTCCGGGAGAGCGGACCCCTCTCGGCACAGGAGGTCGCCGACGATTTCGCCGGATACGCGCTCAATCTGGTCGGATATTCGCGCTGAACCGTTGACGGGTCATGGGTGCCGTGCTGTACTGGGTGAACAAGCGTTAATGACCTACTCCGGTCCATCGAAGGAGTGCACCTCCCATGACCCACCGCCCCTCGCAGCCGCGCACCGATTCCCCGCGCTATCTCACCGAGGAACGCCTCGCGATCCGCGACCTCGCCCGCGACTTCGCGATGACGAAGGTGCTGCCCGTCGCCAACGAACTCGACCCGGTCCAGGGCACCATCCCCGACTCCCTCAAGAAGGAGATGGCCGAGATCGGCTTCTTCGGGATCATGATCCCCGAGGAACACGGCGGTCTCGGGCTCGGCGTCTTCGAGTACTGCCTCGTGGCCGAGGAACTGTCGCGGGCATGGATGAGCGTGTCGGGTCTGCTCGCCCGCGGCAACGGCATGGGCGGTGGATTCACCCCCGAGCAGGAGGCGGCACTGCTGCCCAAGGTCGCGCGCGGTGAGTACCTCGGCGCGTACGCCCTGTCGGAGGCCGAGGCCGGCTCCGACGTCGCGAACATCTCGTGCCGCGCCGTGCGCGACGGCGACGACTGGGTCGTCAACGGCACCAAGATGTGGTGCACCTACGCCGACGAGGCCGACTACCTCGTGCTCTTCGCCCGCACCGACCCGAACAAGGACCCGGCCAAGCCGCATCGCGGCATCAGCGCCTTCCTCGTCGAGAAGGAACGCGGCGTGTTCCCCGAGGGCATCTCGGGTACCAAGGTCCGCAAGATCGGCTACTTCGGGTGGAGCACCTGGGAACTGTCGTTCGACAACTTCCGCATCCCGGCCGACAAGATGCTCGGCGAGGAGGGCAAGGGCTTCTACCTCGCCGTCTCCGGCCTCGAGGTGGGCCGTGCCCACACCGCCGCCCGCGCCATCGGCCTCGCCCGCGCCGCGCTCGAGGACTCGATCGAGTACGTGCACACCCGCCGCCAGTTCGGCCGCCCCATCGGCGATTTCCAGCATCTGAGGTTCAAGATCGCGAAGATGGCCGCCGACATCGAGGCCGCACGCCAGCTGATGTACTCGGTCGCCACCGACATCGACACCGGCCGGCGGTGCTCGCTCGAGGCGTCGATGTGCAAGCTCGTCGCCACCGAGATGGCCGAGCAGGTCACCAGCGAGGCCGTGCAGATCCACGGCGGCGCCGGATACACCACCGACTTCCAGGTCGAACGCCATTGGCGCGACGCACGTCTGACGAAGATCTTCGAGGGCACCAGCGAGATCCAGATGCGCATCATCTCCGACGAACTCCTGGGAAGGCCCGAGCAGGCATGAGCGCACACACCGTCACCCGCCCGCTCACCGTCGGGGACCGCACCGCCTCGGAACCCCGCACCGTGGCCGATGTCCTGACCGCCTCCGGTACGGTGGCACCGGCGAACTCACCCGTCCTCGGTGCCCTGGCCGTCGCCTCGCTCGTCCCGTCCGTTCCCGGTGGCGTACCGTCCGGATTCGACTGGAATGCACACGATCCGGTCTCCGCATCGGACGTCGTATCGGCGGACACCGCGATCACCCGCGTGTCCGGACGGACCGCGCACCGCTACGTCCGGCTCGTGGACCAGGCCGGCACGGTACGCGAATCCGGCACCGAGACATGGACCTTCGACGACGAACAGCCGACGGTTCCCGAACTGGACTTCTGCACACCCGCCTGGGGCGCACTGCTCGCCGAGAGCCTCTCGGAAGACCGGGACTTCACTTCCTCGCTGTCCACCTGGGACGGCACCATCGGACTGCGCAGCGGCGAGATCGAACTGCACCTGCGCATCTACAAGGGGCGAATCGTCGACGTCACCCGGCGCACCCCGCACGGCGCGACGTTCACCTTCGTCGCGTCCGACCACGCCTGGACCGATCTCGTCCTGTCCGAGGAGAACGACTTCATGCGCCGCGCCATCCGCGGCGAATTCTCCTCCACCGGAGACGGATACGAATACCTACGCCTGACCAAGCCGCTCAACACGATCATCGGGCACGCCCGTGCCCTCGCCCGAAAGGCCCGCTCATGATCGAGGCCCGCTACCTGGAGATCGGCGGAGCGCTCGGCTTCGTCGAGATCGTCACTCCCGATGCACGATCCGGCAACGCGCTCGACGCGACCGACCTGCCCACCGTCCTGTGTATCCACACTGCGGGCCAGAGCGGCGTGCAGTGGCGCCACGCGGCCCGGGATCTCGCCGACCGCGGCTACCGGGTGGTCGTCCCCGACCTGCCCGGCCACGGACGTTCCGAACCGGCACCCGGCGGCCCCGTCACGAGCCTGATCACCTACGGCGACTGGTTGTGCGAGGTGCTCGACGCGCTCGGGATCGACCGGCCGTTCGTCATGGGCTGCTCGATCGGGGGCAAGCTCACACTCGAACTCGCGACCCGCCCGGACCGTCCGCTGTCCGGGGCCGTGGCGATGGAAGCCGAGCCCGGCCCGGGCCGCGTCAACGTCACCGGTCTGCGCCGCGAACTCGAGGACGTCGCCGGGCCGTCGCGCTCCGAGCGCACCTATCTGGGAACTCTTGCATCCGTGGGACGTTCGGTTCCGGAGGTGAAGGCGCACACGATCGCGCTCATGCACAAGCGGGAGGACCCGGAGATCTCGTCGTCCGACCTCATCGGCTGGGGAACCCACGACGTGCGCGACCGCCTCGACCGGGTGACCGCACCGATCCACCTCGTCGCCGGCGTCGACGACCCGTGGATCGACCCCGACGCCGTGGCCCGGGCAGCGGACACCATCAACGACGCACTTCCCGGACGCGCCCGCTTCACGGCACTGGCCGGTATCGGGCACTATCCGATGGAGGAGATCGACGACTTCGCCGCGCTCGCCGACACCTGGATCGGTGAACTGCGTCGGGTCGCTGTTCCCGAGGAGGCAGCGCTGTGACCACCACCCGCACCGACACCCTGTCCGCACTGCTCGACGGGCTCGTCGCCGCGAATCCGGATGCCCCGATCGCCTACGACATCGTCGACGACGTGGCGGTGGCCCGCAGCCGCGGAGAGTTCCGCGACCGGGTCGAGGCCGTGCGCAGCGAACTCGACGGCATCGGCCTGCGCGCCGGCCAGTGCATCGCGGTGATGTTGCCGAACTGGTCCGACGCACTCGTGTGGCAGTTCGCGGCCTCCGCGCTCGGTGCCCACGTCATCGGTGTCAACACCCGCTACAACACCCGTGAGGTCGCGCACATACTCACCGCAGCACGACCTGCCGTCGTGGCCGTGCCGGCCGCCTTCCACGGACTCGACCTGTTCGGTCGGCTCACCGAGGCCGCGGCGTCCGTGCCCGATGTGTCCACCCCGGTGGTTGCGGTGGTGCCCGGACCGGCGAACCCCTCGGCGTCCCCGGCCGACTTCGATCTCGGCGGAGGCACGTGGACGGCCGGCAGCGGCGACACGCGTGGCGCGAGCGCTCCCGAGACCCCCGACACCGCGACACTCACCCCGGCCGGGATCGACGACGATCCCGAGGATCGGATCGCGGTGGCGTTCACGACATCCGGTTCCACGGGCGTGCCCAAGCTGGCCGCACATCGCGGCAACGCGGTCGTCCGTCACGGACGCGCCGACGCCGCGATCATGAAGGTCGCCGAGGGCGACGTGGCGCTGTGCGTGCTCCCGGTCTCGGGGGTCTTCGGTTTCAGTACCGCGATGGCGGCGCTCGCCGGTGGGGGAGCGCTGCTCATGGAGACGGTCTTCGATCCGGATGCGGTCCTGCGCCGGATGCGGGAGGTCGGGGTCACGCACGCGGTGGGCGCCGACGACCTGTTCGGTCGTCTCTACGACGCCTGGCACGACGGCGAACGCGTCGATCTATCGTCATTGCGCTGGGTCGGCATCGCCGACTTCCTCGGCCGCTCCCACGAGATCGCCCGATGGCTGCGCGACGAATTCGGCACACACACCTCCGGTGTGTTCGGTTCGTCCGAGGTCTTCGCCCTCGCGATGCTGTGGAACGCCGACGATCCGGAATCGGTGCGTTGGAACGGTGGCGGACGCGCGGTCGACACGGCGATCGAACTGCGGGTCGCCGATCCCTACGACGATCGGGTCCTCCCGGCCGGCGAACAGGGCGAACTGCAGTTCCGCGGCCCGAACGTCGTCGACGCCTATCTCGGCAACCCCGACGCCGCCGCGCGCGCGTTCACGGCCGACGGTTGGTTCCGCAGCGGCGACCTCGCCGTCGACCTCGGCGACGGGGGTTTCCGTTACGTCTGCCGGATGGGCGACGTCCTGCGCCTGCGCGGCTTCCTCGTCGACCCCGCCGAGATCGAGACGCGTCTGGCGGAGCATCCCGGCGTGGCCACGGCCAAGGTCGTCGGCATCGCCGGCGACGGCGGCTACACCGAGGCGATCGGTTTCGTCGTCCCCACCGACGACGCACCCGCGGACACGACCTCGGTGACCCTTCGGGCCTGGTGCCGCGAGACCCTCGCCGCCTTCAAGGTGCCCACGGCGATCCATGTCATCGAACGGATGCCCACCACGGTCGGGGGCAACGGCTCGAAGATCCGCGCCGTGGAACTGCGCGAGTGGGCCCGCGAGTGGGCCGGTAGCGAACGCGACTTCCGAGCCGGATAGCGTCCTGCGTCGTCTCGATCCGCACGCGGTCGCGTCGCTCAGTTGCGGCCCATCGGTGCGGTCGTGGCGACGCGGCCCCTGGTGAGAATCGACAGCGACGCGGCGACCGCGCACAGGGACGCTCCGGCCCACCACGCGTAGGTGTAGGTGCCGAGGTTGTCGCGGATGACCCCGGCTCCGAAAGCGGCCGCCGCGGCACCGATCTGGTGGGAGGCGAACACCCAGCCGAACACGATGGTTCCGCGGTCGCCGAAGATCCGGCGGCACAGCATCGCAGTCGGCGGCACGGTGGCGACCCAGTCCAGGCCGTAGACCACGACGAACAGGATCATGCTGGGGTGCACGGACTCCTGCAGCAACCAGGGCAGCAGGAGCAGACCCACGCCGCGGAAGGTGTAGTAGAAGGCCAGCAGCTTGCGGGGGTCGAACTTGTCGGTCAGCCATCCGGAGGCGATGGTGCCGACGATGTCGAAGATCCCCACGGCGGCCATGAGGCTCGCCGCGGTGGTCGTGGGCATGCCGTGGTCGTGGGCCGACGGGATGAAGTGGATGCCGACGAGTCCGTTGGTGGTGGCTCCGCAGATGGCGAAGGCGATCGCGAGGGCCCAGAACGCCCGGTGACGCACCGCGAAGACCAGCCCTTCGAGAGCGCGGCCGACGGCACCACCGGTCGCCCGCGCCGGCGCGATGTAGGTCTCGGGGTCGGCCCCGTAGGGCAGGACGCCGCGCTCGTCGGGATGATCGCGGATCACCGCCCACACCAGCGGGACGACGACGAGCGCCGCCGCGGCGATCACGAGGGAGGCCTGCCGCCACCCGACGTTCTCCGCGAGCGCGGCCACGGGAGGGAGGATCACCAGCTGGCCGGTCGCGGAACCGGCCGTGAGGATGCCCATCACCAGGCCGCGCCGCTCGACGAACCACCGGTCGGCGATGGTCGCCGCCAGGACCAGGGCCATCGACCCCGTGCCGGTACCGATGAGCAGTCCCCAGAACACGAGCAACTGCCACGAGGCGGTCATGGCGACGCTGCCACCGGCGCCGAGGGCCACCAGGAACAGCGCCGACGAGATCACCCGGCGCATGCCGAACCGGTCCATCAGGGCGGCGGCGAACGGTGCGACGAGTCCGAACAGGACGAGGTTGATGCTGACCGCGAGCGACATGACGCTCGTCGACCAGCCGAACTCGTCGTGCAGCGGCACCATGAGCGCGCCGGGTGCCGCCCGGAAGCCGGCGGCGCCGAACAACGCGAGGAAGGCCACCGCGGCGACCCACCATGCCGGGTGGATGCGGGCCGGTCGGTGGTCACTGCGCTGGGCCGGGCGCACACTCATCACGAATTCACTTTCTTCGAGAAAGCAACAGGATGAGCAGACGATACCCAGCAGTGCGTCGCGGGAGGCGAGCGGTCAGCCGTCCTGGCTCCCCGGCGTCCGGTAACTCGCGTCGCGGCGCGCGGCCTCGTCGACCTGTTCGGGGGTGAGCAGGGCGATCGGCGTGGAGCGCGCGGCGCCGGAGGCGATGGTGCGGAGTTCGAGTGTCGCGGCCGCGATCTCGTCGGGCACCTCGCCGAGCACGTAGAGATCGTGACCACCGAGCGCGAAGTGCACCGAATCGACCGTCCCGCCCACACTTTCGACCATCCGGACGATGGCGTCGCGCCGGGACGTACCGCCGTCCGTGAGCAACCCGCGTGCGCCGTCCGCGGTGTAGTTCACCTGCCAGAGATATCGCGGCATGATCGTCTCCTTTCGAGGATCCCGACCTCCATGGTCGGTCCTCCCCTCGTCACCCGGGACGGTTTCGCCGGGAATCGCGGCCTAGTCTCGATATCGAGATCCATCCACCGCATCGAAAGGGAGTGCCGTGCCGAAACGACCCGTGCCCGGGGCCGTCGCAGAATTCCTCACCCAGCCCAACTACGCCACGATCAGCTCTCTGCGCCCGGACGGTCATCCGGTGTCCGTTCCGACCTGGTACGTCTACGAGGACGGCCGCATCCTCGTCAACATGGACTCCACCCGTAAGCGCCTCGACTACCTGCGGAACGATCCGCGGGTGAGCCTGTCGGCGATGGATCCGCAGGACTGGATCACGCACGTGAGCCTCCAAGGGCGGGTCGTCGAATTCACCGACGATCCGTCCCTGGAGGACATCGACCGGATCGCTCGCCACTACACGGGCGAGCCGTACCACGCGCGCGACGGCAAGCGCGTCAACGCGTGGATCGAGATCGACCGCTGGCACGCGTGGGGTCGCCTGCGCAACGCCTGAGATCGATCGGGGAAAAGGCCGGTGGTCAGATGACGCCGGCCTTCTTCGCCGCACTGCGTGCCTGGAACGCCAGGATGATGAGCAGCACGCCGAACAGGATCGCGTAGATGCCGAGCAGGACGATCAGGCTCAGGATGCCCTCGCCGGGGAAGATCAGCAGCACGATGCCGAACAGGACGGCGACGACGCCGGCGAGCACCGACCACACCCATCCGGACTCGGGGACCTTCCGGAACCGGATGCCGCCGACGATGCCGGTGATGCCGAACAGGATGGCGTAGAACGCGATCACGTACAGCAGTGCGAGTGCGGTGATGCCGGGCCAGAACAGTGCGACGAGGCCGGCGAGGACGGAGACGACGCCCATGGCGAGCCACCAGCCCCAGCCCTCGGGCTTGTCACGGACCGACTGGACGACCAGTACGATGCCGTCGATGATCGCGTAGGCCGCGAAGACGACCACCAGCGCCCACACGGTGATGCCGGGCCAGACGAGTGCGACGACACCGAAGAGGACCGCGAGGATGCCGCGCAGCAGCACCACCCACCAGATCTGCTTCAGTAATGATCGGAACGGATCGTTGGAAGAAACCGAGCTCGTGGACATGACGGCTCCTGGCGTGTGATGTGATCTTGTAGCCCAGAGGATAAGCGCGGTCGTGCTGCTTCGCGTGCCGAATCGAAGCCGAGGTTACGCTCGGAAACGTGGCCGGGGCGAGGATCGGGATATCGGGATGGCGCTATCCGGGCTGGCGCGGAGACTTCTATCCGGAAGGACTCGTCCAACGCCGGGAACTCGAATACGCCGCCCAGCGGTTCGGATCGATCGAGATCAACGGCTCGTTCTATTCGCTGCAGCGCCCGAGCAGCTATCTCGCGTGGCGGGACGCCGCACCCGACGACTTCGTCTACGCCGTCAAGGGCGGGCGGTTCGTCACCCACATGAAACGGCTCGCGGGTGTCGACGACGCCCTCGCCAATTTCTTCGCCTCCGGTGTGCTCGCGCTCGGCCCGACACTCGGTCCGGTGCTGTGGCAGCTCCCGCCGACGCTCGGTTTCGAGGAGGACAGGTTCGCGGACTTCTTCACCCGGTTGCCCCGCACGACGATGGCCGCCGGCGAACTCGCCCGCCGGCACACCGACAAACTCGCCGACGATCGGGTGTGGGTGGAGGTGGACGCCGAGCGTCCGCTGCGGCACGCCGTCGAGGTGCGGCATCCCGACCTCGCGAGCCCGCAGGCCGTGGAGTTGCTGCGCGCGCACGACATCGGGCTCGTCGTCGCCGACACGGCCGGAAAGTTCCCGTTCCTCACCGACGTCACGAGCGATTTCGTCTACGTGCGGATGCACGGCGACAAGGAGCTGTATGCGAGCGGGTACACCCCCGACGTTCTCGACGTGTGGGCCGAGCGGATCCGCGGATGGCTGGGCGACGGCAGGGACGTCTACGTGTACTTCGACAACGACATGAAAGGCTGTGCACCGCACGACGCGCTCGCGTTGCAGGAACGCCTGTGACCGGGCGTCCGGAGGAAGGACAGGAGATCGCTGTGTGGCCCGACCACTGGCCGAGAACGCCGCGGGAGATCGCGACGGCCACCGCCGATGCGCTCGCCGCTGCCCGCAGCGAGTCGGCCGAGCCCTTCGACGAGGCGGTCGCGGTACTGGTCGACCTGCCCTACGAGCAGGTCACGGCCGTGCACGCGGGCATGGTCCGGGAGTTGCTCGAGGAACTGCATCCCGACGGTCTCGCCGGTGAGGACGTGCAGGCCGTGCTCGAACGCTCCGTCCGTTCCGGACTGCGATGGCTGCCATCGCTCGAACCCGAAGCCGTTGTTGCCGTGCTCACGGGTGCGCTCGGAGTGTCCGATTCCGACGCCGAACGCCCGAAGATCCGTCCCGAGCAGTATCTGGCCGCGGGCCTGCTCGTCGTCGCCGATCTCGTCGCTGCACGCCGCGTGGCTCCCGAGGCGTATCTGCGCCGCGCCGTGAGCGAGATCGAACGGGCCGAGACGCAGGAGATGCCCTGACCTGTTCGGGGGATCAGGCCGGATAGTGGTTCTCGACGTTGCGGACGACCTTGCGCAACAGGTCGGACAGGACCTGAACCTCGTCGTCGTCGAGTCCGTCGAGCATCTGCCGCTCGCGTGCCAGGCGTCGCGGGAACTCCTTCTCGACGAGTGCGCGCCCGTCGTCGGTGAGGGTGAGGAGGACGACGCGGCCGTCGCGTTCGAGTCGTGTGCGTTCGACGAGACCGAGTTTGGCGAGTCGCTCGGTGTGCTTCGTCGTCGACGCACCGGAGATCCCCGTGATCGAGGTGACTTCGCTGGCGCGTAACGGGTGGTCGCTGCGGGCGAGCGCGCTGAGTACCTCGAACTCGCTGCGGCTGATGCCGCTCGGTTCGAGTTCCCGATCGAAGTAGGTGAGCGCGAGCGACCCGATGCGGGTGATGCGACCGATCACGTCGATGGGGCGCAGGTCGAGGCCGGGGTAGTGGGCGGTCCATCCGAGACGTACGCGATCGACGTAATCGGGCTGGGGCGTCTCGGAGGGCATGTGGCAAGTCTAACGGCAGCGGACGAACAATTTCATAGATATTTTACCAGTGAAACAATAGGGTGGACGGATGCTGGACCGCCCACTCGACGACCGCCCTCAGCTCCGTCACACCCGGAGAGCGCTCGCGCATCCGCTGTCGGCGAGCGCGTGGAAGGACGCCCTCGAAGTGCGGCGCGGCGATCCGACCGTGGCCGTGGCGCTGCGCGTGGGGTTCGCGACGATGCTCGCCCTCGTCGGCGGCGGTCTGCTCGGTTACGGACAAGTCGCCGGCTTCGCCGCCCTCGGCGCACTCACCAGTGCCTTCCTGCGATACGAACCGTATCCGCTTCTCGCCGTGCGCCTTCCGTGGGTCGGCCTCGGCATCGTCGGTTACACCGCCTTCGGGGCTGCGCTCGGCGCGATGGGCGCCCCGCTGTGGGTGCAGATCGTTGCGCTCTCGCTGGGCTCGGCCGTCGCGTACTGGGTGTTCACGGCCTTCTCGCTCATGGGCCCCGGCCCGGTGATCCTCATCTTCGCGGCCGCCGGCGCCGCCGGTTTCTCCGACGGATGGGGCGATGCGGGCCTGGTCACCGCCGCGGCGACCATCGGTGCGCTGCTCGGATATGTCATCGCGATGCTCCCCGCGCTCTCCCATCCCCACACGCCTGCTCGTCTGGCGGTCGCACGCGCCCTCGCGGCGGTCTCCGCCGTCGAGATCCGCGGTGCGGACGCCGTTCCCGCTGCGCGACAGAGCATCCGGAAGGCGCGCGAGACCGTCGCACTGAACGCCCCGCGACGTCCGGACGCCCATGTCCACGAACTGGCCGCACTGCTCGACGCGGCCGAGACGGTTCTCGACAGCGGGTCGCACGACACCTCCCGCGCACGTCGCGACGATTTCTCCCGATTCGAGAAGGAACTTCGGAAAGCGCGGCGCGACATCGAGATTCCGCGTGTCGATGCCGAGGGGCGGCCGGTGCTGCCCACGCCGCCCGGCTTCGTCCGCGAAGGATGCGGTCGTCTGCTCGACCGTCTCGTGCTGATCGGAGCGGCCCGGATCTTCGTGGCGTCGTTGCTCGCCGCGTCGTTCGCCGCACCGATCGGGCTCGACCATCCGTTGTGGGCTGCGATGGGTGCCATGGCGGCGCTGCAAGGATTGAACTACCGCAACACTGTTCAGCGCGGTATCCAGCGTCTGATCGGAAATGTCGGCGGCGCCATGATCGCTGCCGTGCTGCTCGCGCTCGACCTGGGCTACTGGCCGGTGGTCGCGGCCGCCGTGCTGTTCCAGACGCTCACCGAACTCACGGTGACCCGGAACTACGGGCTCGCCTCGGTCGGGGTGACGACGATGGCGTTGCTGCTCACCGGTCTCGGGCAGCACGCGGGTCCGGGCCTCGCCGTCAACCGGGTCGCCGACACCGTCATCGGCGTGGTCGTGGGCGTGATCGTCGCTGCGGTGACCATCCGACGCGACGACCGGCACCATCTCGTCGCGTGACGAGGCGGCACCGGTCGTCGGTGGCGTTCATGGCCTGCCGCGGGGAGGCAGCCGGGTGATGCTCAGGAGTGTGCGGCTTCGAACCGCTCGAGGATGTGACGCGGGATCCGGCCGCGCGAGCTGACGTCGTAACCCTTGTTACGGGCCCAGTGCCGGATCGCGGCCAGTTGCTCCGGCGACCGGGTGGGCGGAATCGCCTTGTGAGTCCCCGCCGTCCGTGTGCGGGCCTTCGTTGCCGTCTGCTTCGGCGTGATGGTGCGGGTGCTCGAAGCGGGCTTCTCAGGTGCCTTCTCGTGCAGCCACGGGCGGAGTACCGCCAGGAACTTGTCTGCGTTCGCCGGCCGCAGGTCGATTTCGTACTCGTCGTCGTCGACCGTGATGCGGAACGACTGCGCCAGGCCGTCCATGATCGGTTGGCCGTCGATATCGTCGAAATATTGGACGCGCACTTTCTGTGCCACGTTTATCTCCTTGTCCCCGAACTGTGCGCTGTCGACGCTAGTTCTTACTCGGGGGTAGGTTCAAGTCGCGAATGTACGATCCCACCCGCTCGACGAAATGATCGAAGAACTCTGCCGGACGGGTGCCCGCCACGATATCCGCGTTCGGCGTCCTCTGCCACATACCGGACAGATCGGCGACCGTCGTGCCCCGGGTGAGCCGTCCGTCGAGCTCGACGTCGACCGTCGCGGGCCGGGAGGTGTAGGGAACCGTGCCCAGCGCGACCGCCACGGCGAACGGGTCGTGCACGTGCGCGAGGAAGCCCAGGCCCTGGTCACGGTGGAATTCCATGTAGAACCGCAGTGCATCGGAGATGTGGCGGACGAGAGGGACATCGGCCGTCGACCGCGTACCGCGCGGAGCGTCCGGGGACAGCTCCCCGGATCGGGGCACACCGACGACGTCCCCGATCCGCGCGACATGCTCGGGATGCATCTCGATCGACTCCGTGACATCGAGCGGGCACACGATCGGTCGCCGGTCCGGAGGGACGATCGAGAACGCGTCGAACACGACCTTGGCGGCCTCCGGATCCACCGCGACGTTCCATTCCGAGGTCGGCGTCGTATTACCGGGATGGTGGAAACACCCACCCATGATCACGAGGCGACGCAACCGCGACGGCAATTCCGGGTCGATGCGCAGGGCGAGGGCGAGGTTGGTGAGGGGGCCGGTGACGAGCCCGGTGAGCTCTCCCGGATGCTCGCGGGTGAGATCGACCCACGCCTGCGCGGCCGATCGCGGCGACCGCGACTGCGACGCAGCGGGGAGTTCCGCATACCCGATCCCCTGTGGACCGTGCGTGTCCTCGGTGGTCATCAGTGGCGTGACCAGCGGAACCTGCGATCCGGCAGCCACTTCGATATCGGACCGACCGCACACCTCGAGCCACGACAGCGTGTTGGCGGTGACCTGGTCCACCGGCACGTTCCCCGCCGTGCACAGGGCGGCGACGATCTCGGCTTCCGGGCTCGCGACGAGATAGAGCAGGGCGAGAGCGTCGTCGATGCCGGTGTCGACGTCGACGATCAGGCGGGTACGGGCAGCCGGAACATCGGGTTCGTGTACATGCACGATCCCATCTTCGGGTATCCCGATGAACGCACCGCGGCCGGTGCTGGGAGAATTCCCGAATGCACGAGCGCAAGAACCGCGGTTTTTTCACCGAGGACGACGGTGTCTACCTGCCCACGAAGTATGCGACCAGCCCGTGGTCGGACACGATGCTCAACGGGCCGTGTGTGAGCGGTCTGGTGGCGCGTGAGCTCGAGATCCACCATGCCGTCGAGGGTTTCGTCCCGTCCCGGTTCACGCTCGATCTCTTCAGGCCGGTCCGCAACGAGCCGATCACCTTCACCACCACCCGGGTGCGCGACGGCAACCGCATCCGCGTCGCCGACGCGAACCTGATGCAGGGTGGAGAGGTGTCGGCGCGCGCGACGCTCACCTTCCTCCGCAAGTCGGCGCCGCCGCCCGGGTCGGTGTGGTTGCGCGGCGAGTCCCCGACGCCTCCTCCCGGTTCCCCGGAGACGCAGCCCGGGCCGCTCGAGTACTCGTCGTGGTACGGCAGCGACGGCCCGGGATGGACGCGGGTGCGGTCGGAACACCAGAACTCCGATCGCAAGCGCCTGTGGTCGCGGCAGCTGCCGGTCATCGTCGGCGAGGAGCTGTCGCCGTTCGTCAACACCGCGACCGTCGGTGAGGGCACGTCGTTCGTGACCAACTGGTCGGACAAAGGTGTCGGCTACATCAATTCCGATGTCACCCTGGCACTGTCCCGTCTGCCGGAAGGACCGGAGGTCGGTATCGAGGCCGACAACCACATCAGCAGCGAGGGCATCGCGGTCGGCACGGCGGTGCTGTTCGACCGTCTCGGCGCGTTCGGCACCGGTGTGGTCACGGCGCTCGCGAATGCGCAGCGGCAGGTCGATTTCGGCTGACCCGAACAGGAGTGATGTCATGCGTGTTCGGCGGATCGTCGACCTGACCCACGTGATCTCCCCGGCCATCCAGGTCTATCCCGGGGATCCGGCACCGACGTTCACACCGCACGCCACCGTCGAGACCGACGGATTCGACCTGATGCGCATCGACATGGGATCGCAGACCGGCACCCACGTCGACGCGCCGCGACACGTGCGCAGCGGCGGCGCCGCGATCGACGCGGTACCGCCGGAGAACTTCGTGGGACGCGGAGTGGTGCTCGACGTGCGCGCCCGCGTCGGCGCCGGTGCGCTCATCACCGCCGACATGTGGGGTGGGCCTGCGATCGGCTCCGGCGACATCGCGCTGGTCCTCACCGGCTGGTCGCGGTACTTCGGCACCGACCGCTATTTCGAGCATCCGGCCCTGAGCGTCGACGCGTGCCGGTGGTTGCTCGACCGCGGCGTCCGCACGGTCGGAATCGACGCGCCGAGCGTGGATCCCACGGGCGACGAGACGCTCGCAGCGCACCACGTGCTCGCCGACGCGGGCGCGATCATCTGCGAGAACCTGCGCAATCTCGACGCGATCGACTTCGCGGATCCGCTCGTGTCCTTGCTGCCGATCCCGTTCGCGGGCGTCGACGGGGCCCCGGTGAGGGCAGTCGCGATGCAGATCGAGAAGTGACCGTCCCGCACCCGGGAGGTCGAGAACCGTCCGCAGAGAACCGGCCCGGCTATCGGCCGAGTGCCGTCGTGAGCGAGGACAAGTGGTCGCGGGTGACGGCGGCGGCGGTCACCCCGTCACGGTCCGCGATGGCGTCGTAGATGCGTCGGTGGGTATCGTGGTCGGCGTCGTCCCCGTGGGTGCCGCGCGTGCGGAGCATTTCGATCATGGCGTGACGGTTACGGGGTGTGAAGCCGTCGAACAGGTCGAGAAGGATCGGGTTGTGTGCGGCGACCACGATGGTGCGGTGGAAGACGATGTCGGTGTCGACGTGTTCCTCGATGGCCGTGCGATGGGTTTCGCGTTCCCGCAGTGACTTCTTCAATGCCCGCAGTTCGGCGGGGGTGCGGCGCGCGGCGGCAAGGGCCGAGGCCTCGACCTCGACGGCGATGCGGGCCTCGATCACGGCGAGGATGTCGGCGCGCGCGACCGTGCGCGTCCAGTCCTCGGGTGCGTCGAGAGCGGTGACGAACACGCCGGCGCCCTGCCGGGTGGTCAGGATGCCGCGTCCGGCGAGCTGACGGATCGCTTCGCGGACGGTGGAGCGGCCGACGCCGAGCTGCGGAGCCAGCGTCGTCTCGCCGGGCAGCTTGGCGCCGAGCGGCCATTCTCCGGATCGGATGCGCTCGAGGAGCAGTTCGGCGGCCTGGTCGGCGAGAGGCTCGCGGCGGACGACGGTCATGGTTCCATCATCGCAGAGTCGCCTACTCCTCTACTTGTCCGAGGAGTTATGTTAGCCTTCGGGACATGCGCTCCTTCGCGTTCCTTCTCCTTCGCCGCCACGGCGGGGCCTAGCCGGACCGGCTCCCCGTCGTGGAGTCGAACACGCGTCGGTCCCTCGTAACGACGATCGACGAAGGACTTCCCCGATGAGCACCAGCACGTTCCCGCGAATCTTCACTCCTGCCGGTCCGGTTCCTGCCGACGCCCCCGTCTGGAACAGGCAGCGGCACTCCGCCATGCCCTCACATCGCTACCGCGATGTGTACTCTCGCGTGGAGGTTCCACTGGCGCAACGGAACTGGCCCACGCAACGTCTGACCGCGGCCCCGCTGTGGGTGCCGGTGGACCTGCGCGACGGTAACCAGGCACTGGCCGAACCGATGGATCCCGGCCGCAAACGCCGCTTCTTCGAGCTGATGGTCGCGATGGGATACAAGGAGATCGAGGTCGGTTATCCGTCCGCCTCGCAGACCGACTTCGACTTCGTGCGCCTGATCGTCGAGACCGACATCGCGCCGCCGGACGTCACCATCGTGGTCTTCACCCCGGCACGCCGCGACCTCATCGAGCGGACGGTGGAATCCGTCCGGGGTGTCCGCAACGAGGTCGTCGTCCACATGTACACCGCGACCGCTCCCACCTGGCGCGAGGTCGTCCTCGACCGCGACCGTACCGCGCTGACGGAACTGATCGTCGCCGGTGGCCGCGACGTCATGGAACTGGCCGGCGACCTGCCGAACGTGCGGTTCGAGTTCTCACCCGAGGTCTTCAACCTCACCGAACCCGACTACGCGCTCGAGGTGTGCGACGCGATCACCGAATTGTGGGACGCGACCCCCGAACGGCCGGTGATCGTGAATCTTCCGGCCACCGTCGAGATCGCGACCCCGAACGTCTATGCCGACCAGATCGAGTACATGCACACCAACCTCGCGCGACGCGACGCGGTGATCCTGTCCGTGCACCCGCACAACGATCGCGGCACAGGTATCGCGTGCGCCGAACTCGCCGTCCTCGCCGGGGCGCAGCGGGTCGAAGGGTGCGTGTTCGGCAACGGGGAACGCACCGGCAACGTCGACATTGCGACACTCGCACTGAACCTCCACGCACAGGGCATCGATCCGATGATCGATTTCTCCGACATCGACGAGATCCGCCGCACCGTCGAATACTGCAATCGCATCGAGATCCACCCGAGGCACCCGTATGTCGGCGACCTGGTGCACACCGCCTTCAGCGGCACTCATCAGGACGCGATCAGGAAAGGGTTCGCCGAGCACCGGGCACGCGCCGTCGCCGAGGGCCGTCCCGAGTCCGAGATCGATTGGCGAGTACCGTATCTGCCGATCGATCCCGCCGACATAGGACGTACCTACGACGCGGTGATCCGTGTCAATTCGCAATCCGGTAAGGGCGGGGTCGCCTACCTGCTCGAGAGCGAATACGGCATCGAAATTCCGCGTCGGCTCCAGATCGACTTCACTCGCCACGTGCAAGACCACACCGACACCAGCGGCGGGGAGGTCACTGCGACCGAACTGTGGGAGATCTTCGACACCGCATATCTCGCACGGCCGGACGTCCCGGGTGCACCGGTGCTGCGCGCCTTCGACGTGACCGACGCGGGCACCACGATCACGCTGGGTGTCGGCGGCACCGAACACCGCAGTGTCCACGAGGGCATGGGTCCCGTCGAAGCATCGACCGACGCTCTCGCCCGTCTCGGCATCGATATCGAGGTGCTCGGCCTCCATCAGAGCAGCGTCGGCACCGACGCACTCACCCTGATCGAATTCCGCAGCGGCGACGACACACGGTGGGCAGCGGGGCGTCACCGCTCCGTGCTCACCGCGAGCCTGCACGCGGTCGTCCGTGCTGCCGCCTGCATCCCGAGGCCACTCAGGACAGCTGGGTCACCACGATCCGTGTGACGCCGTAGAAGGCGGTACCCGCCGTGACGATCGCGAACAGCGCGATCCATACGGCCGCCGGAACGCGGGTCAGTCCGCGCAACTGGTCGGCGTCCGAACCCCGGCCACGACCGCGCGAATGGGTGCGGGCGAGTTCGAGGACCGGGCGGGTCGCGCCGAGGAGCAAGACCCATGTGATCAGGTACGCCGCGGTGTACCGGACGATCGGGTCCCCGAGATAGGCGGCCGCACCGACGAGCGCACCCGCGATCACCACCGAGACGAATCCGTACAGATTGCGGATCAGCAGCAACAGGACGGCGAGCGCGGCGAGGATCGACCACAGCACCGCGGCGGGCCGATCCAGGGTCAGCAGCGTCGCCGCCGCGAATCCCAGCACGGCCGGACCGGTGTACCCGGCGAAGGTGGTCGCGACCATGCCGGGGCCTCGCGGGTTGCCGGACGACACCATCACCCCCGAGGTGTCGCTGTGCAGACGGATGCCCGACAGCTTTCGGCCCACGAGCGCCGCGACCAGCGCGTGCGACCCCTCGTGCGCCTGCGTGACGACATGGCGGGTCTTCAGCCACAGCGGCCGAACGGTGACGAGCACGAGTGCGACGATCGCCGTTCCGACGACGACCACCGTCGGAGCGGGCTGGTCGACGGTCGACACGGCCTGCCAGGCGGAGGACACGACCTCCGTGAACGAGGTGGACACAGATCACCTTCCTCCGGGCCGGGCGCCGAGACTTCCGGCCCGGCGATAGCCTGATGAGCATGCCCGACCGTCGTACCCTCGAGATCCGCGCGGGTATCGAGGACTCTTGGGCCGTCGGGCTGGGACTGATCCCGCTGGGGCTCGCGTTCGGTGTGGTTCTCACCCAGGGCGGGTTCGAATGGTGGTGGGCGCCGATCTTCTCCACCGTCATCTACGCGGGGTCGATGGAGTTCCTCGCGATCGGTCTGATCGCGGCGGTCACGCCGCTCGCCTCGGTCGCCGCGGCGACGCTGCTGGTGAACTTCCGGCACGTCTTCTACGGCCTGTCGTTCCCGCTGCACCGCATCCGCAGCCGGCTCGGGCGTCTCTACGGCGTCTATGCGCTCACCGACGAGTCGTACGCGATCGTCGCCCCCAAGGCACGTGAGCCGCTCTCGGGTACCCGCATCCTCACGGTCCAGGTGCTCTGCCAGCTGATGTGGGTCGTGTCGGGCACGATCGGCGCGTTGATCGGGGCAGTGCTCCCCGACGGGCTCGCCGGACTCGAGTTTGCCCTCACGGCACTGTTCGCGGTGCTTGCGATCGATGCCTTCCGCGCCAACCGCGACGTGCCGGCGCCGGTGCTCGCGCTGGTCTGCGGTCTCGTCGCATTGCTGGTCGCGAAAAGCCAGATGCTCGTCGTCGGGCTCGGGTTGTTCGTGGTGTGCCTGTTCGTGCGGTTCGTCTACCGGAACAAGGTGGCCCGTGCCTGAGTCGGTGCCCGGCGCCGGATATGTCCTCGGCGCTCTGGCGGTGATGTTCGTCGTGACGGTCGCGTTGCGCGCGGCGCCGTTCCTCGCGTTGTCGGCGCTGAAGAACTCCGCCTTCGTCGATTTCCTGGGCCGTACGATGCCCGCGGGCGTCATGGTGATCCTGGTGATGTACACACTGCGTGACGTGGGGGAGTCGACCTGGCTACCCGCGACCGTCGGTCTCGCGGGCACGATCGCGGTGCATCTGTGGCGACGCAACGCCGCGCTGAGCACCGTTGTCGGGACGGGTCTCTATCTCGTCGCGTCGGCGTTCTGGACCTGAGCCGGCGCGGCGACGGTCTCCTCGCGCTCGACGGCGTTCTCGGCACCGGGGCGACGATGGCGCGCGGCGACCATCGCGGCGACGAAGACTGCGATCGCGGCCAGGCACTGCGAGGTCCCGAGGACTTCGAGGAGCAACTGCTCGACCCAGCCGCCGGAGGACGCCTCACGCAGCAGGTGGTTGGGTCCGATGAGGAAGACCACGGTGGCGGGCCCCAGCACGGGCCACCAGCGGCGGTAGGCCGGCGCGACGAGCAGCGGCACGAGGAACAGCGCGTACACCCAGTGGTGGGTGACGGCGATCGGAGCGGCGAGCAGCGACGCCAGGCCCACCAGGGCCACCGCGACCACGGGCTCGTCGGCACGCAGGAAGCGGTAGGCGGCCCACGCGGTACCGGCCACGACGACCAGGGCACCGGCCAGCCACAGCGCCTTGGCGGTGCCGTCGGAGAAGTCGAAACGGGCGATGAGACCGGTGAGCGCCTGGTTGCGGAAGAACGACGGGTCGCCGGCGCGGTCGGTCGCGAAGAACTCCGTGGTCCAGAAGTAGACGGTCGAATCGGGGCGCAGCCAGTAGCCGAACGCGACGGTCGCGGCAAAGGCGCTCAGCGCGCGGAATGCCGACGGCCAGTCGCGGCGCAGCAGGAAGATCAGGCCGAAGGCGGCCGGGGTCACCTTGATGGCGGCGGCCAGCGCGATGCCGACACCGCGGAAGCGCTTCGGGATCACACCGAGCAGGTCGGCGACCACCAGTGCCATGAGCACGATGTTGATCTGGCCGAACGTGAAGTTGGAGCGGAACGGCTCGAGCCACAGCACCGGTCCGAGCGACGCGGCTGCGATCAGGCTCGGCTGCGACATGTCGAGTCGCTGGTAGACGACCTTGAGCACCCACCACACGAGAGCGATGAGTCCGATCGTCCACAACACCTGCAGGGCGGTGCTGCCCACCAACGCCATCGGGGCGAAGAGGAACGCCGCGAAGGGTGGGTAGATGAACCGGAAACCGGAATGGCTGAAGAACCCCTCGGTGTACAGCGGGGTGTGGTGCAGGAAGGCCCAGCCGGCATCGCGGAAGACGTCGAGATCCATGAGGTACTCGTTCAGCGCGTCGCGCAGGTATCCCGCGACTGCCAGCGCCGAGACCGTCAGACCGATAGCGATCAACAAGGATCGAACAGGTCGGGTACGGACTTCGGTCAACAGCACGGGCGGTACCTCCCGGTAGGAAACAGGTGCGTCGCCACGTTACACAATCGTTGTCTTCGGGATCAGGCGACGAGAGTATCGCCTCCCCAACCGTTTTGGTCGGGATATCCGTTTCGCGAACTTGAAGAGTGAGGCGGATCACGTTGCGGAAGGATTTCGACCGGCCGGATGCGAGGGGACTATTCGGCTTTCTAGCTCCATAACTAGAAAGCCGAATACTCCGGTAGCGGGGTCAGGCGACGCCGCTGATCTCGTTCGGGGTGTGCGGCAGTTCGGCAGAGCGGATCTCACCCGAGGTCACGTCCACCGCGTACAGGGAATCGGTGGCGGGATCGGTGACGAACGCCGTATCGCCCCGCACCTCGAGTGCGGGCCGAGGTGCCTGCCACTCGTCGGGCTCGGTCCACGGCTCGAGCACCTCGATCCGCCGGACGATCTCGCCGGAGTCGGGATCGATCACGTGGAGGTTGCCGTCGGTGCCGAGAACGAGTGCTTCCCCTGCCGGTCCGCGACCGAGGGAGCGGAAGGTGTAACTCGTACCGAGGTCGACGAGACGCACCGACGCCGTGCGGGTGTCCACGAGCGCGACGCGCTCGGGCCGCTCGAGCTCGGCGTCGGGATCGGTCTTGTAGTCGCCGAGGACGACGGGCGAGTCCTCGCTGCCGGCCTGGTTCCCGATCCGGCCGTAGGGGTCGGGCACCGGCGCCTTTGTGAACGTTCCGTCGCGGAAGATCACCATGCCGTCCTCGCATCCGAAGGCGACGACCCCGTCGGCCGCGACCGTCTCACCGTGCACACCCGGGCATTGTTCGGTGCGCGTGATCTCGGTGCCGTTCTCGTCGAGCAGCGCTACACCGGTCCGATCCTCGGAATCGCCGAGGGTGACGAGCATGCCGCCGTCGGGCATCGGGACGGCCACGCCGTGGTGGGCCTCGGGGAGCGCGCGACTGTCGAGATCCGGCAGGTCGGTCGCCGAGGCGAGATCGGCGGGGTCGAACACGTCGATGCGTCCGGTGCCGTCGTCGAACAGGGCGGTGACCCCGGCGTGCGGCACGACGTGTCCGGGCTTCTCGGCGGCGAACGTCAGGTCGGTGAGCGTGGGTGCGTCGGCGTAATGGTGACCGTGGTCGCCGTGGGCTTCCGTCCAGCTGCCGGTGTCGAGCACGCGGAATCCGCCTTCGGTGGAGATCAGCACGTGGCGTCCGTCGCCGGCAGGGGAGAGGCGGTTGAAACCGTCGAGTGCGAAGTCGTCGACGACGGTGAGTTCTTCTTCCTCGACGACGAGGACGCCGCCGTCGTAGGTCAGGGCGAGGCGCGGCTGCGCCGTCGCCACTTCGGAAGCGGCGGCGGAGGTCGTCATCTCGGGGGTGTCGGCCGCAGTGGTGTCGGCCTCGGTCGTACCGCCGCAGGCGGCGGCGAAGGTCGCAGCGACGACGGTGAGGGCGGCGCCGCCGTAGCGGGAGAGCGTTGTCATGGGGAAAGAAATAGCCACTATCGAAAATGAATGTCAAAGTCTGAAATGCGCATGCGTGCATGTCGCTCCGGGCGGCCGAGGTTGCAGTTGTTGTCGAGAAATCGCCGAAATGTCGACAACAACTGCGGTTTCGAGCTCGGACATACGCGAATACGGCCGTCTACGACACGCACTAGATGAGCTCAGAATCCGATGAGTTCGCCGTTAGCATCGACGGATGGATCCTGTCCGCAACCCGTACGCCCCGGGCGCGGGACAGCGCCCGCCCGAGCTCGCCGGCCGCGAGAAGCAACTCACCGCGTTCGAGGTGGTCCTCGAACGGATCGCCCGGGAACGACCCGAACGCAGCGTCGTCCTCACCGGCCTCCGCGGTGTCGGCAAGACCGTCCTTCTCAACCATCTGCGCTCCGCCGCCATCGCGAAGAGCTGGGGCACCGGCAAGATCGAGGCCCGTCCCGATCAAGGACTGCGACGCCCCCTGTCGTCGGCGCTGCACATGGCGGTCCGCGAGATCGCCGCCGCGCATCCGGATCCGGAATCGGTGGAGTACTTCCTCGGGGTGCTCAAGTCGTTCGCGCTGCGGGCTACCGCCGACAAGGGCATGCGCGAACGCTGGCAACCCGGCATCGATGCTCCGGCAGTGAAAGGGCGGGCCGACTCGGGCGACATCGAGATCGACCTCGTCGAACTGCTTGTCGACGCAGCAGGACTCGCACGCGACGTGGGCGTGGGCATCGCATTGTTCATCGACGAGATGCAGGACCTCGGCTCCGACGACGTCTCAGCGATCTGCGGGGCCTGCCACGAGCTGAGCCAGGACGCCGCGCCGCTCATCGTCGTCGGGGCCGGTCTGCCGCACCTGCCCGCGGTGCTGTCGGCGTCGAAGTCCTACTCCGAGCGGCTGTTCACCTACCACCGCATCGACCGGCTCGACCGTGCGGCAGCGGATCTCGCGCTCATCGCGCCTGCGGCACGAGAGGACGTCGAGTTCACGCAGGACGCCCTCGACCTGCTGTACGAAACCGCCGACGGCTACCCGTATTTCGTGCAGGCCTATGGTAAGGCGACCTGGGACGTCGCAGCGGATTCGCCGATCACCGCCGACGACGTGCGGGTCGCGGCACCGTCTGCGGAAGAGGAACTCGCCGTCGGCTTCTTCGGCTCCCGCTACGAACGGGCGACCCCCGCCGAACGCGAATACATGCGGGCCATGGCGGATCTGGCGGGCGACGACGGGCCTGTCGCGACCTCGAAGATCGCCGTCGAACTCGGACGGAAGCCTGCCTCCCTGTCACCTGCGCGCGACGGATTGATCAAGAAGGGCCTGATCTATTCCGCCGAGCGCGGGTTCATCGGGTTCACCGTTCCGCACTTCGGGCGGTA
This sequence comes from Rhodococcus sp. 2G, assembly GCF_001886355.1. Lineage (NCBI taxonomy): Bacteria > Bacillati > Actinomycetota > Actinomycetes > Mycobacteriales > Nocardiaceae > Rhodococcus > Rhodococcus sp. 2G. Next base: position 4,507,663 of record NZ_CP018063.1, read on the forward strand.
CCTGCGCGCCCAGAACGACTGACCCGGCCGGGGCGATCGAAAGTTCAGTCGACCCACTCGACGGTCTCGTCGAGCGACGCGCGATTCGTGCGACACGCATTGGCCGGGTGCGCCTCGTCGGTGTAACCGAACGAGATGGCGCAGACGATGTCGCGGTCGTCGCCGATGTTCAGTTCGCGTCGCAGCGCGGTGGCCGTCATCGCGACGGCGGCCTGCGGGACGGCGGCGATGCCGAGCGACTCGGCGGCGAGCAGCAGGGTCGAGACGTAGCCACCGCAGTCGACGGCGCCGTACACGCCGAGGGCCTTGTCGGAGGTGATGATCGCGACGTGCGGTGCGCCGAAGAAGCGGTAGTTCTCGAGCATCTGCTCGGTGCGGCGCTGGTAGTCGTCGCGGGCGATGCCCAGCGCGTTGTACAGGGCGTAGCCGGCGCCGCGGCGACGCTCGGCATAGGCGCCGCGGTATTCGGCGGGTCCCGGGATGTCGGGATCCATGTTCCCCGAGGTGGCCTGCGCGTAGACGGCGTCGCGCAGGCGGTTGGTGGCGTCGCCGCTGACGATGTGCACCTGCCAGGGTTGGGAGTTGCACCAGGACGCGGTGCGCTGACCCATCTGCAGCATGCGTTCGATGTCCTCGCGCGGGACCTGTTTCGTCAGGAAGGCGCGGCAGCTGAAACGGGTGTCGAGCAGGGACGACAGCGTGTCGGCGGCAGAAGTCATGTCACCACGATGGCACATCACTTCACCGAGCGTTCGTTCAGCCGGTCGGGAGCACACGACAGGCGACTATTCGGCTTTCTACGATCCGTCCGAGAAAGCGGTAGAGAAGGTCAGACGATGTCCCTCTCGTCGCCGGGTGTGACCCGGCGCAGCCCCCGATAGGCATCGGTGGGGGTGCTCTTCCCGGTCACCACGGCCGCGACCTCGGCGGCGATCGGCATCTCCACCCCGTACTCGCGGGCGAGTTCCATGACCGTCGGCGCGGTCTTCACCCCTTCGGCGACCTGCCCCAGCGCCTCGACGGCCTCGTCGATGCTGAGCCCGCGCGCCAGCGCCTCACCGACCCGGCGGTTCCGCGACGACGGACTCGTGCACGTCGCGATGAGATCACCCATCCCCGTGAGGCCCGCGAACGTGCGCGGATCCGCACCCATGGCCTCACCGAGACGCGTCATCTCCGCCAGCCCGCGGGCGAGGACCATCGCGCGGGTGTTGTCGCCGACGCTGAGCCCTTCGGCCATGCCGGCCGCGATCGCCACGATGTTCTTGAGGATCCCGCCCAGTTCGCAGCCGAGCACGTCGGTGTTGCGATAGACGCGGAACAACGACGTGGCGAACAGCGGTTGCAGCGCCGCACTCACCGCTTCGTCCTGCATCGCGACCACCGACGCGGCGGCCATGCCGTCGGCGATCTCCCCGGCGATGTTCGGACCCGCGAGCAGCCCGACGGGGTGCCCCGGAAGGCATTCGGCGATCACCTCGGTGGGCCGCAGGCGGGTGCCCGGCTCGAGGCCCTTCACGAGCGAGACGACCGGAACCCACGCGCGGATCTCGTCGACGACCTGCTCGAGTGTCTTGCGCACTGCATGCGACGGCACACCGATTACCAGGACGTCGGCTTCGCGGGCGGCCTCTTCGAGATCGGAGGTCGCGCGCAGGCCCTGCGGCAGTGGCCGTTCGCCGAGATATCGACGGTTGCGGTGCTCGGTGTCGATCTCACGCGCGATGTCGTCGTTGCGGGCCCACAACGTCGTCGGGGTGTTGCGTGCGGCCAACGACGCGATCGTGGTTCCCCACGATCCCGATCCGAGAACGACGACGCGAACCGCACGAGCCATCGGTGACCTTTCGTCCGTACGAGCAGGTATCGACAGAGTGTCAGTTTTCCGGGCCCGGCGGGTCCGGTTTGTGGTTCCGGGATCCTCGCGGGGCGGATGTGCTGTGGAGGCGCACGACGACAGGATCGAGGCGGCGCATCGTGGCACGATCGGACCCGTGCCCGGTAAACCCGTCACCGATCAGCGTCTGCGCGACCTCGCGTTGCTGCGCCGCGTCCGCGACCGCATCGACCGCGAGTACGCCCAGCCCCTCGACGTCGAGGCCCTCGCCCGCGGCGTGAACATGTCGGCCGGCCATCTCAGCCGCCAGTTCAGGCTCGCGTACGGCGAGTCGCCCTATTCGTATCTCATGACCCGGCGCATCGAGCGGGCCATGACGTTGCTGCGACGCGGCGACCTCACCGTCACCGAGGTGTGCTTCGAGGCGGGCTGTTCGTCGCTCGGCACCTTCAGTACCCGGTTCACGGAACTCGTCGGCGTGCCCCCGAGCGTGTACCGCAAGCAGGCGGCCGAGGAGACGAACGGCATCCCGTCGTGCGTGGCGAAGAATGTCACCAGACCGATCAGGAATCGAGAAGCGCGGACGGGTCCGCCGGTCATACCGTGATCGGCATGGACATCACCATTCACCAGACATTCCTTCCGCACACCGATCCCGAGGCGTCCCTCGCGTTCTACCGCGACACCCTCGGCTTCGAGGTCCTCAACGATGTCGGCTACGCCGGGAAGCGATGGATCACCCTCGGCCGCAGCGGCACTCCCGGCACGTCCCTGGTGCTGTACCCGCCGGACGCCGACCCCGGCATCACGGAGGAGGAGAACGCCACCATCGCCGAGATGATGGCCAAGGGCACCTTCGCGTCGATCATCCTCGCGACGAAGGATCTCGACGGGGCGTTCGAGCAACTGCAGGCCGGCGACACCGAGATTGTTCAGGAACCCACCGACCAGCCGTACGGCGTCCGCGACTGCGCTCTCCGCGACCCCGCGGGAAACATGGTCCGCATCCAGCAATTGCGCTGACCGATCCCACGATCGGCCTTACTCTCCGATCGTCGCACCCGTTCCGCCCCGCATCCGTACGACCACTGGAGTCTTCGAACATGACCTCGACGAAGGACACACCGGCACATGCAGCGCACGTCGCCGACACCCACGATGCGATCCGGGTTCACGGAGCGCGCGTGAACAATCTCCGCGACATCAGCGTGGAGATCCCCAAGCGGCGATTGACGGTGTTCACCGGTGTCTCCGGCTCGGGCAAGAGTTCGCTGGTGTTCAGCACGATCGCCGCCGAGTCGCAGCGCCTGATCAACGAGACGTACAGCGCGTTCGTGCAGGGATTCATGCCGACCCTGGCCCGCCCGGACGTCGACGTGCTCGACGGCATCACCGCGGCGATCATCGTCGGCCAGGAACGGATGGGATCGAATCCGCGCTCGACGGTGGGCACCGCCACCGATGCCAACGCGATGCTTCGCATCCTGTTCAGCCGGGTTGCGGAGCCGCACATCGGTCCGCCCAACGCCTACTCGTTCAACGTGCCGTCGGTGCGGGCCAGTGGTGCGGTGACGGTGGAGAGGGGCGCGGGGAAGACCCAGGCCGAGAAGGTGACCTTCAACCGGCTCGGCGGCATGTGCCCGCGATGCGAGGGCAAGGGCAACATCTCCGATTTCGACCTGACCGTGCTCTACGACGACGGTCTCTCCCTCAACGAGGGCGCCCTGAAGATCCCCGGCTACAGCATGGACGGCTGGTACGGCCGGATCTACCGCGGCTGCGGCTTCTTCGATCCCGACAAGCCGATCGCGAAGTTCACCAAGCGGCAACTCCACGACCTGCTCTACAAGGAAGCCACCAAGATCAAGGTGGAGGGCGTCAACGTCACCTTCGAGGGCCTGATCCCGAAGATCCAGAAGTCGTTCCTGTCCAAGGATCTCGACGCGATGCAACCGCACATCCGTGCGTTCGTCGAGAAGGCCGTCGTCTTCTCCACATGCCCGGACTGTGAAGGGACGCGTCTCGCCCCCGAGGCGCGGTCGTCGAAGATCGACGGCAGGAGCATCGCGGACGTGTGCGCGATGCAGATCAGCGATCTCGCCGAATGGGTGCGCGGACTGGATCTTCCGCAAGTTGCCCCGCTGCTGAAAAACCTTTGTCATCTGCTCGACTCCTTCGCGGACATCGGGCTGGGATATCTGTCGCTGGATCGTCCCACCGGCACCCTGTCCGGCGGAGAATCGCAGCGCATCAAGATGATCCGCCATCTCGGATCGTCGCTGACCGATATCACCTACGTCTTCGACGAACCGACGATCGGCATGCACCCGCACGACATCGCGCGGATGAACAACCTGCTGCTGCAACTGCGCGACAAGGGCAACACCGTGCTCGTCGTCGAACACAAACCCGAGGCCATCGCGATCGCCGACCACATCGTCGATCTCGGCCCGCGCGCCGGCACCGAGGGCGGACAGGTGGTCTTCGAGGGCACCGTCGACGAACTGCGGCGTGCCGACACCCTCACCGGTCGTCACCTCGACGACCGGGCGTCGCTGAAACCGACGGTGCGCACCCCGAGCGGAGCCCTGAAGGTCCGCGGCGCAGACACGCACAACCTGCAGAACGTCGACGTCGATATCCCGCTCGGCGTGCTCGTCGTGGTGACCGGCGTGGCCGGATCGGGCAAGAGTTCGCTGATCCACGGTTCGGTGGCCGACGGCGATGGCGTGGTCACGATCGACCAGAGCCCCATCAAGGGCTCGCGTCGCAGCAACCCCGCGACCTACACGGGTCTTCTCGAACCGATCCGCAAGGCGTTCGCGAAGGCCAACGGTGTCAAGCCGGCCCTGTTCAGTTCCAACTCCGAGGGCGCCTGCCCGACCTGCAACGGCGCCGGTGTCGTCTACACCGACCTCGGGGTGATGGCCACCGTCGAATCGGTTTGCGAGGACTGCGAGGGCAAGCGCTTCCAGACCGCCGTGCTCGACTACACCCTGGCGGGGAAGAACATCGCCGAGGTGCTCGCCATGTCCGTCGCGCAGGCCCAGGAGTACTTCGCCGACGGCGAGGCACGCACCCCGGCGGCGTCGAAGATCCTGCAGCGACTGTCCGACGTCGGCCTCGGCTATCTGCGGCTCGGCCAGCCCCTGACCACCCTGTCGGGCGGTGAGCGGCAGCGGCTCAAGCTCGCCACCGCGATGGCAGAGAAGGGGGAGACCTACATCCTCGACGAACCCACCACGGGCCTGCACCTCGCCGACGTCGAACAGCTGCTCGGTCTGCTCGACCGGCTCGTCGAGTCCGGCAAGTCGGTGATCGTCATCGAACACCACCAGGCCGTGATGGCCCACGGCGACTGGATCATCGACCTCGGTCCCGGCGCCGGCCACGACGGTGGACGCATCGTCTTCGAGGGCACCCCCAGCGAACTCGTGAAGGAGCGGTCGACGCTCACCGGCGAGCATCTCTCCGAGTACGTCGGGGTCGGGGTCAGCGGCTGAAGTCCGGACGCTCCATCAGCCACGACACGGCCACACCCGCGACGAGCCCCCAGAACGCCGCGCCGATGTTCCAGACGGTGATGTTCGAGGCGGTGACCACGAACGCGACGAGCGCACCCATGGTGTGCTTGCTCGCGAACCCGGCCACGAAGGCGCCCTGCAACGCTTTGAGCATCGCCAGGCCGCCGAGAGTCGCGACGAACGAGGCGGGCGCGGCGATCATCCACCGGACGAACAGCGGCGCGAACAGTCCGAAGACGATCGCCAGCGTCCCGCATGTGATCGCCGCGGTGTACTGACGGGACCGTTCGCCCGACGACACGAGCAGCGCGTTGGTCGGTCCGGTCAGACAGGTCGACACGGCGCCGACGCACGCGGCAAGGAAGGACCACAGTCCGCACGCGATCGCCGAGACGTTGACGGGCGGATTGTGCCCGGCCGAGCGCAGCACCGCGATGCCTTGCCCGTTCTGCACGACCAGCACGGTGATCGCGAGCGGCACGACGAGTTCGAGGATCGCCGACCACGTGAACTGCGGGGCGGTGAACACCGGTGCGGCGAAGACCGCGCTGTCGGTCCCGGACGGTGAGAACCGGCCCGACAGCGCGACCGCGCCCACCCCGGCGAGCAGGGCGCCGAGGATGGGAGGCATCCACTTACCGAGGACCGCAACGGAACTGAGCAGGAGGAAGACGATCACCATCGGTGCGGCGATGGCGACGTCGGCACCGAGCGCCGAAACCAGATCGATGCCGAACTTCAGGAACACCCCCGCGACCATCGCCATGACGATGGGCATCGGCAACGCTTCCATCACTCGGCGCACCAGTCCCGAGGCCCCCAGCACCGTCACGAGGGCCGCTGTCACGAAGAATGCGCCGACCACCTCCGCCCAGCTCAGGTGGGTGAGCGATCCGCCGACCAGCACGGTGCCGGGGATGGTCCAGAAGAACCCGAGCGGTTGCCGGTAGGCGACGCTCATTACGATGGTGAGCAGCCCGTTGAGGGCGAACACCCCGAAGATCCACGACGCCAACTGCGGTGCGCTCAGCCCGCCCGCGGCGCCGGCGGCGAGGATCACGGCGACCGGTCCGGTGCACGAGAAGACGAGTCCGATCAAGCCGTTCGCGGCGTATCGTGGGCCGAGATCCCGGAGTATCCCGCGCGGTCCGACGACGGGACGCACGGGGCGTTCGAACAGATCGGTCTCGGCGGTGGGGCGATCGTCCACGGCGGTCAATGGTCAACCTCGATCCTGTTGTCGGAACTTCGCGGCGAGCTCGCTGCGCGAGCGGATGCCGAACTTCGAGTACACGCGGGTCAGGTGGTACTGCACGGTCTTGACGGACAGGAACAGCTCACCGGCGACTTCCTTGTTGGTGCGGCCCGACGCGACGAGTGTGGCCACGGCGCGTTCCTGCGGAGTGAGGGTTGTGAAATCCGAACGCGGGGTCTCGGTCTCGCCGTCGCCGATACGAAGACCACCGGCCTTGAGTTCCCGGTCGCAACGTTCCACGTACGAGACGGCGCCGAGCGACGCGTACAGCTCACGGGCGGTGCGGATCACCGCGTCGGCGTCGCGGCGACGCCCCGCGCGGCGCATCGTCTGGCCGTACGCGAAGTTGATGCGTGCACGGTCGTAGGGCAGTGGCAGCGTGTCGATCTCGTCGAGTGCGTGTTCGAAAGCGTCGCGGGCGGCGTCGACGTCGCCGCGGGCTCCGAGGATGCGACCGCGCACGTAACCGAGGCGGGCCTTGGCGGAGCGGTGACCGCGTTCGGCGGCGAGTTCCTCGTGCGGCCGCAGGAATTCGTCCGCTTCGTCGACGCGTCCGGTGATCACGAGGGCGTTGCCGTAGAGATCCGGCCACGGCCAGTGGCCGGGTTCGTCGACCGCGCCCCGCTCGCGCATGGTGACGATCGGTTCCAGATAGCGCAACACGCTCGTGTAGTCGGAGACCACCTCGGCGCACTGCGCCAGGCACAGGCAGGCCGGTACGAGCATGAGCGGGTAGTCGTTGTTCCCGGCGCGGGCACGGTGGGCGTGTTCCCGTGCCGCGGTCCAGTTCCCGCGCAGCGCCTGGACCTGGGCGCCGGTCCAGTGGACGAGCGGTCGGAGCAGATCGAGTTGTGTCGCGTCGAGCTGCGCCGCCGCGCGATCGACGGTGCGCAGCGCGTCGGACCACGCACCGAGCGCGAATTGTGTTCGCGCGAGCCAGGCCTGCGCCCACAGCGAGATGCGCAGCGACCCGCCGCGGAAGATGGTCGGTTCGGCCGCCTCGAGTTCGGTCCGGGCGAGATCGGGCCGGTCGAGCACCAATGCGAGCCACCCCTCGGCCATGCGGATGCGCTGGCTCTGCGCTCCGAGCCGGATGACATCGGACAGAGCCGAATACGACTCGACGGCCTCATCGACGCGACCGGTCATCGCCAGCCCGAGTCCGCGGATGGCCCGGGACTCGACGACGGGTGGAGCCGTCTCGGGGAGGGTGTCCGCGGCACGATCGGCCCACAGGACAAGATCGTCGCCGCGCAGCCGTGCCAACGAATGCAACACCATGCGTTGCGAGATCGTCGCGGCGAGTTCGGGTTCGGATTCCGGATCGTCGAGCATCGACCACGCCTCGGTGAGAAGGTGGTGCGCTTCCGCGGCCCGCCCCCGCTGGATCGCGAGATAGCCGAGCACGGCGTTGCGCATCGGTCCGCTCGGCACGCTCTCGATCTCGGGGACGAACGTCTGGGCCTGGGGCAGGTCGGCCGCACCGGTCAGTGCGTCGACACCGCGGATCATCCTGCGGGTCCGTAGTTCTCGGTCGAGAGTGATACGGCTCGCGGTGATGAGCGCTTCGGCCGCTTGGGACCAGGCGCCGTCGGCGGCGCATCTCCGGGCGTAAGCGTCGAGGTCGGCGGCGAGTGCCTCGTTTCCGGTCGGTGTCGCGGACACCAGGTGGAACAACCGGGCGCCCTCGTCGTCGACGAGCGAAGCGGCCCGCGCGTGCAGGCTGTGCCAGCGGGCCGGGCCGATCTCGTCGGCCACGGCGGCGCGGGTCATGGGATCGGGGAACGACAACGACACCACGCCCCGCTGTTCACGCATCGTGAGCAGACCGAGCCGGTGGGCCTCGTCGAGCGGCCCGGTCGTGTCGCCGACCTCGGCGAGTTCGGCGACGAGCGCGAGGGATTCGGTGGCTCCCCGTGTCGCGGAGGTGTCCAGGACGGCGACCGATTCGACGAGCGCGCGCGTGTCCGGTGAACACCGGGCAAGGATGCGACCCACTTTCCCCGCGTGTTGTCTCGGTGCTGGGAAACGCGCCTGCCAGCGGTGCCATTCGTCGCGAGGGATCTCGTCGAGAAGCTGCAGGATCGAGCGGGTGTTCCCGAGCGTGTGTTCCTGCAGGCGACGCGCCGTCCACGCGGACAGGTCGACGCCGATGCGATGCAGTGCGAGTTGCGCGACATCCGGGGGCGCCAGCGCGCCGACGTGGAGGGTGTCCACGCGGTGGCTGTTCGAGAGGAGGTCGGCGGTCGCCGGGGCGACATCGTCGGGAAGCACGTCGGGCACGATCCAGATCATGAGCAGGGGACGTCCGTGCGCTCGCTTCAGCGACGACGACAGCGACTGCAACGACTCGGCATCCGCGTAGTGCGCGTCGTCGACGACGATCACCGTCGCGTCGTCGATCCGGTCGAGGAGCGTGCGTGCCGCCTCCACCGGGTCGCCCGCCGTGACGGTGTCACCGAGCAGCTGTTCGAGCACGGACCACGGATGGCCGGCTTCCCAGCGGGCCCCGGTCGCGTCGTGTACGGCGAGGTCGTCGTGGCGAGCGACGAAATGCGAAACGAGGGAGGATTTTCCGACGCCGGACGCCCCCTCGACGAGGACCAGCGAGGGGACACCCGCGCGGGCTTCGTCGAGGAGGCGTTCGAGTTGCAACAACTCGGAGTTCCGGCCGATCAGCACAACGTTGTCCGTCACACATCCACGGTAGTCGGCACGGGGCGATCGGAACTGCGGACCGGCAAGACGGACTGGACCGGGCGGGGCACGAACCACGTGACCAGACCACCGGCGAGCGCGATACCCGCGAAGATGTAGAAGTTCACGTTGTTCGCGAAGCCCGCGCCGATGAGCAGACCTCCGATGACCGGGCCGACGATGCCGCCCAGGCGGCCGAAGCCGGCGCACCACGCCACGCCCGCGGCGCGGGCGGGGGTGTCGTAGTAGTTGGACACGAATCCGTAGATGAGCACCTGGGTGCCGATCGTGCCCGTACCGGCGATCGCGACGGCGGTGAGCAGCACCGGCAGCGGGAAACCGAGCGTGAGCAGCACGAGGGCCACGGCCGCGAGGAAGAAGGTGGTGACGATGACGGACTGCGGTCCGCGGCCGTCGGCGACCTTCGAGGCGAGCAGGCCGCCGAGGATGGCGCCGCCGTTGAGGACGAGGAGGAAGGCGAGCGAGCCGTTGGCGTTGTAACCGGCGTCGGCCATGATCTTCGGCAGCCAGGTGTTGAGGCCGTAGGTGAGCAGCAGACCGGCGAAGCTCATCATGCCGAGCAGTCCCGTACCGAGGGCGTACTTGCGGGTCGCGAGTGCCGCGAAACCGATCTTCTCGGTGGAAGCGACAGGTGCTGCGGACGGCAGCGGGAAACCGAACTTCTCGCACACACGCTGCGCCTCGTCGGAGCGTCCCCGCGACTGCAGCCAGGCGGGCGACTCGGGAAGCTTCATCAGTGCCAGCGGGAGCAGGATGAGCAGCGGCAACGCGCCGATGAGGAACAGTCCGCGCCAGCCGATCGCGTCGCGCAGCAGGATCGCGAGCAGCGAGGCCATCACACCGCCGGCGGGGACACCGCTGTAGACGATGGCGTTGAACAGGTTGCGCTTGCCGGGCGGAGCGAACTCGGCGACCACGGCTCCGGCGGTGGCGACGAGACCGCCGACGCCGATGCCGGTGAAGAAGCGGAGCGCGCCGAACATCGTGATGCTCGTGGAGAAGGCCGCCGCACCCATGCCGACGGAGAACCAGACGATGTTGATCAACATCATCTTCCGGCGGCCGACGCGGTCACCGAACGCACCGGTCAGCAGCGCGCCGACCATGACGCCGATGAGCGCGTAGGAGCCGAGGGCACCACCCTGCTGGGCAGAGATCTCCCCGAGCTGGGTCGGATCGGCCATCAGGGTCGGAAGGACGGTGCCGTACACGACGAGGTCGTAGCCGTCGAAGATGATCGCGAGGGTGGCGAGCGCGACGATCCAGATGACGCTGCGCCGATGTTGTGGACTGGCCCAGGTCTGCGTGGCGTGGGGCATGCGTTGCTCCGGTCTGTGGGTGGAGTCACAAGAGGATTCGGGGAGAAAAGTGGCCTCACCGGGGGGACTGGCGCCTCCGGTGAGGCCGAGCGAGGGGCGGTCAGCCCAGATCGCCGCCGGCGACGGGAAGAACCGTGCCGGTGATGTAGGAGGCCTCCTCGGAGGCCAGGAAACAGATCGCGGCGGCCTGCTCGTCGAGCGTGCCGTACCGCTTGAGCAGGGAGGAATCGACGGTCTGGTCCACGATCTGCTGGTACCAGGCCTTCTCCTGCTCGGACTGCGGCGACGGACCGCGCGCGATCCGCCGCTCGGGAGCGACGGTGCCGCCCGGGGCGGTCGCCACCACGCGGACCCCGTAGGGGGCGAGTTCGAGGGCGAGCGACGCGGTGATCGCGTTGACCCCACCCTTCGCCGCCGAATACGGCACGCGGTTGACGCCGCGGGTCGCGACCGACGAGACGTTCACGATCGTGCCGGCGCGTCGCTCGATCAGATGGGGAGCGGCGGCGCGACACGTCCACAGAGTGGGGAACAGCGACCGCCGGATCTCCTTCTCGATCTCCTCCGGCGCATAGTGCTCGTACGGCTTGGCCCAGATCGTGCCGCCGACGACGTTGATCAGCACGTCGATGCGGCCGGTGGTGCGGACGGCGTGGGAGATCGCCTCCTCCGCGCCCTCGAAGGTCTCGAGATCCGCCGTCACCGAATGCGCCTTGCCGCCCGCCTCGCGCAGCTGCTCGGCCACCTCGTGGACGAGATCCGCGCGGTCGACGAGCACGACCTCACCGCCCTCGGCGGCGATGCGGGTCGCCACCGTGAGACCGATGCCCTGCGCGGCGCCGGTGATCGTCAGGCACCGTCCGTCGAACCGGCCCGGGAAGATCTTCGTTTCGATCATGAGGAGACACCTGCTGGGGCACCGCTGGCGATGGCGCGACGCATCGTCTCCTTGGCGTGCTGCGAGTGGACGACGATCAGGTCGCGCGCGGCGGCCTTGTCGCCCTTCTCGAACGCCTCGACGAGCTGCAGGTGCTCGTCGACGATGTGCTCCTCGATCCACTGCGCGTCGCGCAGGACCTGCTTCATCAACCGGGTGACCTCGAGCTTGTTGTAGGCCTCGAGCAGCACCGGGTTGGTGCAGCAGCGGAAGAGGAACTCGTGGAAGGCCGCATTGGTGTCGGTGAACGCCGCGGCGTCGGTGAAGTGGTCGCCTTCGACCGACGCGCCGGACGCCTCGGCGAGGATGCGGAACTCGACGAGCTGCTCCGGCGTGAGCCGGCCGATCGTGAGTTCGACGACCCCGAGTTCGAGGGCCATGCGGGCGTCGAACTGCTCGTCCGATTCGGCGACGGGCGGATGCTCCTCGCCGATCTCGTAATTGCCGGGCTCGGGGTTCTGGAGCACCACCGGACGACCGGTCTCGGCGGCAGCCTTCTCCGCCGCGGCCTTCTCGGCGTCGGTGGCAGCGGGTGCGGTTGCCCCACCCGGGGTGGCCGAGGTGTTGAACTTCTCGAAGTAGAAATTCGTCGGCTCGATACCGTTCTCGGACAGGTGGTTACGCACCGCCTCCACCATGGGCGGCGGACCGCACAGGTAGATGTCCACATCACCGTCGTTGAGATGCGACGGCTCGAACAGACCCGTCACGTATCCCTTGTTCGGGGCGGACGACGCTTCGTCGGCGACGCAGTAGTCGAACGTGAAGTTCGGCAGCCGCTTCGTGTACTCCTCGAGCGCGTCGAGTTCGACGAGATCGTGATCGAAGGTGACACCGTAGATCAGGTGCACCGGCTGGTCCGAGCCGTCGGCCTCGATCTTCGACAGGATCGACAGCAGCGGCGCCAGGCCGGTACCGCCGGCGAGCAGCAGCGACGGGCGCTTGCGCTCGCGCAGGAAGAAGCTGCCGAATGGGCCGGTGAACTCCAGGGTATCGCCGACCTGCGCGCGGTCGCGCAGGTACTCGGACATCAGACCGCCCTCGGTGATCTTCACGAGGAACGCGAGCGAATTCTCGTGCGGGCCGGTGCTGAACGAGTACGAGCGGGTCGCCGGCTTACCGGTGCCGTCGTCGCTGCCGGGCACGCCGATGTTGACGTACTGACCGGGCAGGAACACCAGATCGTCACGGTTGTCGATCTCGACGGTGAACCCGACGACGCTCTCGGAGTAACGGCGCAGATCCGTGATGGTCGCGCTGTACGAGGCGGCCGCGGTCTTCGCGACATCGGAGGTGCTCGCGATCTGCACCACCAGATCGGATTCCGGCATCATCTGGCACGGCAGGCAGTAACCCTGCTCGGCCTCTTCGTCGGTGAGGGCGTCCTCGATGTAGTCGCCGCCGTCGTAGCTGCCCGATTCGCAGAAGGCCTTGCAGGTTCCGCACGCGCCGTCGCGGCAGTCGAGCGGAATGTTGATGCGTGCCTTGTACGAGGCGTCGGCGACGGTCTCGTTCGGGTTGACCTTGATGAAGCGGGTGACCCCGTCCTCGAAGCTCAATGCCACCTGGTAAGCCATGGCACGTGCCTCCTTTCGTGATCGGGGTGGAACTAGACGACGTAGACGTCGACGATGTGGTGGATGTAGTCGTTCTTCAGGACGATCTTCTTCTTCTTGATCACCGGCTGTGCGCCCGAGACATCGAGGGTGAGGAAGGTGGTCCCGAAGTAGGTGTCGGTGGTGTTGTAGCGGAAGTACAACGAGAACCAGTTGTGCCGCAGATCGATTTCGGTGCCGCGACGCTCGAGGATCTCGACGTTGGTGATGTTGTGTCCCGTGCGGGGTTCGGGCAGCGAGGTCGCCGACGAACGGTCGGTGCGGATGCGGAACACCCGGTCCTCGAGGCCGCCGCGATTCGGGTAGTAGATCAGCGAGATCTCGGTCTGCGGGTTCTCGGTGAGAGCACCGTCGTCGTCCCAGGCCGGCATCCAGTACTCGGCATCGGGGTGGTAGCACTCGAGCCACTGCTCGAACTCGCGATCGTCGAGCAGTCGGGCCTCACGGTAGAGGAACTGTTCGATGTCGGTCTGCGTGAATTCGTGTACGGCAGTCATGATTCCGGTTCCTCTCAGAGCGCGGACGGGTCGGCGGCGGAACTCTCGGCGGCGATGGCCTCGCGCATCGCTTCGAGCCAGTAGCCGTGCTGGATCGGGTACAGGCCTTCGTCCTCGGTCTTCACACCGCTCGACAGCACCTTCGTCATGCCGAGATCCTGAGCGACCTCGTCGGGTCCGTTGAGAATGTGGGTTGCACCGCGGCTCATGTCGTTCCAGGGCGCAGCCGATGCGAGGTAGGTCTTCTGGCAGGAGCGGAACTCCTCGAGATCATCCGGGGTGGCCATGCCGGTCGCGTTGAAGAAGTCCTCGTACTGACGGATCCGGTTGGCGCGGGACTCGGCGCTCTCACCCTTCGGTGCGATGCAGTAGATCGTCACCTCGGTCTTGTCCACGGAGATCGGGCGGAAGTGCCGAATCTGCGAGGAGAACTGGTCCATGATGTACACGTTCGGGTACAGGCACAGGTTGCGCGACGCGCCGACCATGAACTCGGCCTTCTTCTCGCCGAACTCCTTCGCGAGTTCGTCCTTGCGCGGGTACAGCGGACGGTCCTCGGGGTTGCCCCACCACATCCACAGCAGCAGGTGGCCGTGGTCGAACGAGTAGTAGCCGCCGCCCTGCTTGCCCCAGGTGCCGGCGTCCATCGCCTTGGTCTCGTTGCTGGACTCACCGGCAGTGCGGCGCGCGGTGGTCGCGGCATAGTTCCAGTGGGTGGCCGAGACGTGGTAACCGTCGGCGCCGTTCTCGGCCTGCAGCTTCCAGTTGCCGTCGTAGGTATAGGTGGACGAACCGCGCAGCACCTCGAGGCCCTCGGGGGACTGGTCGACGAGCATGTCGATCATCTTCGTGGTGTCACCGAGGTGGTCCTCGAGCGACTTGACGTCGGGATTCAGGCTGCCGAACAGGAAACCGCGGTAGCTCTCGAAACGAGCGACCTTCCGCAGGTCGTGGCTGCCGTCGGTGTTGAACTGCTCGGGATAGCCGGCGTCGCGGGGATCCTTGACCTTCAGCAGCTTTCCGTTGTTGCGGAACGTCCAGCCGTGGAAGGGGCACGTGAACGTGGTGCGGTTGTCGGTCTTGCGACGGCACAGCATCGCACCGCGGTGGCTGCACGCGTTGATCAGGCAGTGCAGCTCGCCTTCCTTGTCGCGGCTGATGACGACGGGCTGGCGGCCGATGTACGTGGTGAAGTAATCACCGACGTTCGGGACCTGGCTCTCGTGGGCGAGGTACACCCAGTTGCCCTCGAAGATGTGCTTCATCTCGAGTTCGAAGATCTCCTCGTCGGTGAAGACGTCACGGCGGATCTGGTACCGCCCGGTGCTCGGGTCTTCGACGAGTGCGCCGTCGAGGCGAGTGCGCACGTGCTCCACGATGTCGGTCATGGGATCCTCCAGGTATCGGCTTCGTTCCCGGGACGGACAGGGCGTGTCCGACGCGGCCGAGCCTGTACTGAAGATTCGTGGTGACCGGGGTCTTTCTCCGGTCCGGCTCGACGCGATGTGTCCGGCGTTATCTCCACGATGACAGCCTGTGGCTACGGTCACACCAGGCAAATACCTAGGGATACCTAGGACCCCTGGGTGGGGGGTCGAAAGGCCCTCGAGCGACCGGAGGCGGAAAGACCCCTCGACACGGCCGTACCGCTCGTGCGCATCGCGGTGCCGGAGCAGCGCGTGCGTACGAGCGGTACGGGGATGAGGGTATTCAGCCGGCCGGGGTGAACCGTTCGCGCCGGATGCGTCGCGGCGACATGCGGCGACGCTTGAACGCCTTCACTGATGCCTCGACGAACGCGTCCGATCCGCAGATGTAACCGGTGAACTCCTTCGCGGACGCGACGTCCTCGAGGAAGGCGTCGGTGACGTATCCGTCGCGGTCTCCGCCGCTCTCCCTGCTCACGCAGGTGATGTAGCGGAAACCGTGATGACGGGTCTCCAGTTCGCGGAGAAACTCGACATCGTACAGGTCCGCGCAGGTACGGACCCCGTGGTAGAGCAGGATCTGCCGGTCGGGGACGAGGGAGAGCGCCTGCCGGACGATGGCCTCGAGCGGGGCGAGGCCCGTCCCACCGCCGAGCAGGACGATCGGGCCGGTGCCCTCCAGATCGAAGGTGAAGTCGCCGTACGGGCCGGTGACGGTCACGCGTTCACCCACGTCGATGCGCTCGAAGACCCATTCGCTCGCGACTCCACCGGGTTGCCGGCGGATGTGCAGTTCGAGCTCTTTGGCCTCGGAGGGCGGATTCGCGAGTGAGTACTGCCGTCGGATCTCGGTCCCGGGAACTGTCACCTCCACGTACTGCCCGGCCGAGAACTCGAGCGGTTCGTCGGCGGTGAGCAACACCTTGCGTGTGTCGGCGGCGATGTCGCGTACCTCGGCGACGGTGACGACGACGTCGCGCAGCACGTGCGTGCTGGCGGGTTCCTCCGTTGCGGGGGTCTCGAAGGCGACGTCGCCGCGCGGGGTGGCCTGGCACGCGAGGACGAATCCGGCCGCGAGTTCGTCGGCGGTGAGCGTCTCCTCCGGCGAGTTCCGATGATCGAGTTCGCCGTCGAGGACCTTGATCTTGCAGGTGCCGCAGGTTCCCTGGTTGCAGGAGTTGGGCATCCAGTTGCCGTTGCGCAGGAACGCTTCCAGCACCGTCCGACCGGGTTCGCAGGGAACGACGCCGGTGCCCGCGGTCAGTGTGTACGGCATGGTCAGATCTCCCACCGGGCGTGCAGGGTCTTCGGGCCGCGGAAACCCCAACCCCAGAATTCGACGTCCTCGGAAGTGTCCCGCTCGAGATTGGGGATGGTCTCGAGCAGTTCTTCGAGACCGATACGGCTCACGTTGTTCGCGAAGTAGATTCCCGCGCAGGCATGCTTGCCGGCACCGAAGGCGAGGTGGGGGAGCGGCGGGCGGGTCAGGTCGTAGCGGCTGGGGGCGTCGAACACGTCGATGTCGTGGTTCGCCGACCCGTAGGACAGCATGACCACCGACCCTTCACTGATCTCGATTCCTGATACGACGGTGTCGCGCTTGGCGATACGTGCGGTGCCGGACCAGATCGGGGCGGTCCAGCGCATCCCTTCGGCGATCGCGCGGGGGATGAGTCCCGGTTCGTCCACCACGGCTTCGAACTGTTCGGGGCGGGTGAACAGGCCTGCCAGGGTGGAACTCATGGCGTGTCCCGGTTCCTGCATGGCGCCGAGGAGGAAGACGTACAGCGTCGGGTAGATGTAGTCGCGGTCCCGCGTCTGCCCTTCGGGCATCCCGTCGTGCAGCCAGTGCGAGATGGCGCTGTCGTCGGGATGCTCGATCCAGTGGTCGATCAGCGGGTCGACGACGGAACGGATCTCCTCCTTGGCGCGGTCGCCCTCGTCGAAACGTTCCTGGTTCAGAAAGTTTCCGTCCTCGTCCATCGCTGCGTTGGTGAACGAATCCGACAGTTTGTGGAACCATTCGCGCAGTTTGTCCGAACTGACGTCTTTCAGTCCGAGGAGATCTCCGAGCGACCGCACACTCACCGGCTCGCAGAACTGGGCGACGAGATCGGCCCTGCCGTCGGACTCGAACGCCTCGACGTAGCGTCGTGCGATCGGGCGGACGAGATCCTCGATCCAGCGGTCCACCTCGGCGGGCTGGAGGGCGGGTTCGACCATCGACCGCAGGTCGCGGTGGATGTCGTCGTTGACGCCGATGATCGCGGGATGACCGAAGGTGCGGCCACCGGCGGGGGTGATGATGCCGTCGAAGTCGTCGCCGGCCGCGACCGCACGGCACGCTTCGGTCGTGGACGCTACGTAGGCGCCGAGGACGGGCACGAAGGCGACCGGAGCTTCGGCGCGCAAGCGCTCGTAGACCGGGTACGGATTGCGCTCGAGTTCTTCCATGGTGATCTCGTCGAGCCACGAAAGGGTGCTGGTCATCGGTGTACCTCCGGGTCGGGAGCCGTCCGGCGACGGCCGGGCCGTTGTTGACGTGGCCAGGACCATACGAGTCGGCCGACGGGCCGGTCGATGCACATTGCGCGGTCCCTGGACGAATCACGCGACTATGTGATCCAGGTCTCGGAAGCGGTTAGTCTCGAAGGCGTGAGTGTGCCCGAGATCGAGGACTGGGACGATGCCTCGCGCGTCGTGGCGGACGTGTACTTCCCGCACCGATTGACGGACCTCGGAAAGGTGGATCGTCCTGAGCTCGAATTGGTCTCGGCCGATCTCGGGGGTGTCACGATCGGTCGGATGGGCTGGGGAGCGGACGTCGCGATCGAATGCGAGTATCCGGGCGCCTACGAGGTGAACATACCGCTGAGCGGGCGGCTCGAATCGCGGGGGCGCTCGGGCACCGTCGTCTCCGAACCCGGCTCGGCGACAGTCTTCCGCGCGGACACCCCGTCGCTCATCACACGGTGGGACGCCGAATGTTCGGTCCTCGGAATCAAGTTCGATCGAGAACATCTCGAACGCGAAGCGGACCGCATTCTCGGTGGTCCGTTGCGGTCGCGCCTCGAACTTCCCGACCGCCTCGATCTGCGGGGGTCGGCGCAGGAATGGCACCGTCTCGTGGCAGCGCTGAGCGAGCAGCTCGCCGGGCCGACCCGGGTGCTCACGAATCCTCTCGTGTCGGCCCAGCTCGGCGGTGCGGTCACCACGGCCTTCGTCCTGGCGGTCGCGCCGGCCGACGAAATGTCACCGGCACCCCGCCCGGGCATGGTCCGGCGGGTGTTGAATGCTCTGCAGGAGGATCCGGGTCGTGTCTGGACGGCAGCCGACATGGCGGAGATCGCCGGAACCAGTGTGCGCAGGTTGCAGGAGGCGTTCTCCGAGTACGTGGGCAGCAGTCCGTCCGCGTGTCTGCGCGACATCCGGCTCGATCGCGCCCACGCGGATCTTACTGCCGGGGGAATCACCGTGGCAGATGTGGCTTTCCGGTGGGGTTTCGGCCATCCGGGGCGTTTCGCCGCCGCCTTCAGGAATCGGTACGGCGTCACCCCTACGGAAGTCCTGCGGGGCTGAACGCATGCGGATTCGGACGCACGTATGCGGGTGACGACCTCGTGGTCGTCACCCGCTCGTGCGTCCTCCCCGGACGGCTCAGCCGAACCAGAGGATGGGTGTGGGCCGATCGAACGAAAGCTCAGGGTAGTCGTCGTCCGCGACCGGCGTCCGCAGCCGCCGCTCGACGTAGTCCAGACCGTTGCTGCGCATGTATTCGATGCAGGACACCGTGTACCCGACGGAGTCCGTGCGCGTACTGACGATGGGGCGGAACAGATTCGGGAAGCCGTGCACCGTCAGGGCATCGCGCTCGAGCGCGGCGCCGCCTCGGCCCTGCAGTGTGAGGCCGCCGTGCCCGTCTACGACGAACTTCGCTCGGCCGACGACGGTGCCGCAGATGAGGATCTCCCACCGATGGTCGATGTCGTCGTAGCGGACGGCGCTCGCGGTGCCGATCTCGTGGACCGCCAGCCGTAGTTCGTCGCGCAACCGGGCCGAGACCCGCTGGGAGGCGAAGGAGCGTCCGAGGACTACCGCGTCGAATTCCGGTGCAGGGGGATGGGACACGGAGGTCGAAGCGGTCGTGGTCATCTCGGACGCTCCTTCGCGGTGGGTGGATGTTGGGGGCCGCGCGCGGACGGGCAGGAGAACGGAGATCATCCGCCCGCGCGCGGGAGTCGGTTACTTGTAGAACGCGCTGACGTCGGAGTTGCCGATCAGGTCGGGCACGGTCCAGCCGTCGAGGTCGTACTCACTCATGAACTGCTCCGCGAAGCCCTTCATGGAGGCGACGTCACCGCGGCTCTCGGCGGCGAACAGCAGCTCGGCCTTGACGTTCTCGTGGTTGCCGGCATAGTTCCGTTCGTACAGTTCGTGGCGGCCACCGAACTCGGAGCCGATCGAATCCCACAGTGCCTTCATGACCTTCACGCGGTCGACCGCCTGGATGCCGTCGGAGCCGCGGACATACTTGTCGAGGTAAGGACGCACGTCCGGGTTCTTGAAGTCGGCGGCGGACGAGGGCAGGTAGATCAGGCCCGAGGCGACGTCCTGCTCGATGATCTCCTTGATGCGCGGGTAGCCCTGCATCGCGAACATGCGGTAGGTGAGGCCGTATTCGAGCTTGGGGATTACGGTGCCGTCGATCCACGGCTCCGGGTTGTTCACCATGGAGTCGGTGAGCGACCAGAACAGGTTGCGCCAGCCGATGACCTCACCGACACGGGTCTGCACGCCGCGGAATCCGCCGGCGCCGGTGGCGTCGAGAGCCTTCATGAGGAGACCGGCGATGAAGTCGAGTTTGACCGCGAGTCGCGTGCAACCCTGCAGCGTGAAGCGCTGGAGGAAGCCGGACCCACCGAGGAAGTTGTTGATCTTCTCGACGTCCCCGTACATGAAGACGTTTTCCCAGGGCACGAGCACCTTGTCGAAGATGAAGATCGCGTCGTTCTCGTCCATCCGCGAGGAGATCGGGTAGTCGAACGGGGAGCCGACGATGTTCGCGTTCTGAGAGTAGGAGGCGCGCGAGATGAGCTTGATGCCGGGTGCGTCCATCGGCACCGTGCAGATCAGCGCGAATTCCTTCTTCTTGATCGGCAGACCGTAGTGAGCGATGAAGTTGTAGTTCGTGATGGCCGAGCCGGTCGCGACGACCTTGGCGCCGGAGACGATGAGGCCGGCGTCGGTCTCCTTCTCGACCTTCATGAACACGTCGCCGACCTGGTCCGGCGGTAGCTGACGGTCGACCGGCGGATTGATGATCGCGTGGTTCCAGTACAGGACCTTCTCCTGCGACTCGCGGTACCAGCGCTTCGCGTTGTCCTGGAAGGGCGAGTAGAACTCGTCGTTCGCGCCGAGCGTGCCGAGGAAGGACGCCTTGTAGTCGGGGCTGCGGCCCATCCAGCCGTAGGTCAGCCGTGCCCAGGTGGCGATGGCGTCGCGGTCGGCCCGCAGGTCGTCGGCGGACTTCGGGGTGCGGAAGAACGGCATGGTCACGCCGCCGTTGCCGGTGTCGGTGGGGGTGGTGAGGGTGTTGACGTGCTCACCGGTGTGGAGGGCGTCGTAGAGGCGCGCCGTCATCCGGATCGAGTTGCGGAAGGCCGGATGGTTGGTGAAGTCCTTGACTCGCTCACCGTGCAGGTAGATCTCGCGACCGTCGTCGATGGAGGCGATGTACTCGTCGCCGGTCATGGGGCGGGAGGCGAAGTTCTTCTGCTGGTTGGCCGGGTAGTCCGCGGCGACGTTCACCTTGGAACGATCGAGGGTCTCCGAGGGCCGGGGTTCGGTGGTGGTCATGGGATTTCTCCTTGTCCGGGGGAGTGGAAGATGTTCAGGCGTGGGCTGCGGCGCGGTGGAACGGCACGAAGCGGGTCTGCGAGTCGAACCATCCGCTGTGCGGATCGTCGAGCGAGCCGTTCCACGCGGTGGACGTGCTCGGGGCGCCGAGATCATGGAAAGTGCTGCGGTAGAACAGGAGCGGGTCGACCGTCTCGTCGAAGGTGGCGTCGACGATCTCGCCGATGTAGATGATGTGGTCGCCGCCGTCGTATTCGCGCCAGGGCGTGCACGACAGTGTCGCGGCGGTGCCGGCGAGGATCGGGGCGGTGGGGCCCTGCTCCCAGACCGGCTCGGGCGACTGGGGGCGTCCTGCGAAGTGCAGTGCAGTGTCGAGCTGGTTCGCGGCGAGGATGTTGACCGCGAACGGCGCGTCGGACAGGAACCGGCAGGCCTTGGAGGTGCGGGTCAGGGTGACCTGGCACAGGCGGGGCTCGAGCGAGACGGCGGTGAAGGCGGTGACGGTCGCGCCGTGGGGCTCTCCGTCGCTGTTCGCGCAGGTGATGACGGTGACGCCGCTGGCGAACTGTCCGAAGATATTGCGGAGTGTGCGCTGATCCATGTCTGCGTCCTCCTGTCCGGTGCGGGTTGTGGTGGACTTCGATTCGATGTGACACAGACCATATGGACGTCGTGGAACTTGTGCGATCCAGTGAGCGCGGTCACTATCCACCTAGCGCGGTGAGTGGGCCGAAGGGCCCTGTTTGCCTGGGGCCGTGTTCCGCATCACACTGGATCGCGCGCGCTCGAACCACACGGATGCGCAGGTCGGAGCGCCGACGACGAGCTGGAAACGAAGGTGAGGGGCCGATGGCAATGGAGCCGACTTCGGGGCCGGTCGATTGGGAAGGGGTGGAAGAGGCTGTCTCGAATGCCTATTTCGAGCACGAACTGACGCCGCTCGACGACGTCGCGCCCTCGCTCCGGCTCCGCACACTGCCGCTCGGGCCGATCCGTCTCACGCGCATCGGCTGGGGAGCGGCGGTGTCGATCCGCAGCGAACATCCCGGGGCGTACGCGGTGAACATTCCGATCGCCGGTCGGATCGCCGCCGGCAACGGGTTGGTGTCGGAGGTCGGGCACGCCGCCGTCTTCCGTCCCGACACCGCAGCTCCGGAACAGAAGTGGACGAACGACTGCGAGATCGTCGGGATCAAGCTCGAACGCGACTATCTGCAGCGCGAGATGTCGCGCATCCTCGCCCGTCCCGACCTGCAGCTCCCGAATCGGGTGGATCTGACGACGCAGGCGGGCCAGAGCTGGATGACGCTGTTGCGCTCGGTCGTGGAACAGCTCAAAACGGACGAATCGCTGTGGCGGAATCCGCTTGTCTCGGAGCAGTTGTCGGGTGCTCTGACGACCTCGTTCATCCTCGCGGTCATGCCGGAGGACGCGGATCCGACCGGCGGTGCGCGCCCGCGCATCATCAAGCGTGTCCTCGACCGGTTGCACGAGGATCCTGCCTCGGCGTGGACCACCGCCGAGATGGCCGAGGTGGCAGGGGTCAGCGTGCGGCGCCTGCAGGAGGGGTTCCGCGAATATCTCGGGGTGTGCCCGCGCGCCTATCTGCTCGACCTGCGCCTCGAGCGCATCCACGAGGAACTCGCGGTGGGCGATGCGGCGGAACTGTCGGTCACCGATGTGGCTCTGAAGTGGGGTATCACCCATACCGGCCGGTTCGCGGCGGCCTACAAGCGCAAGTACGGGGTGGCACCGTCGGTCACGCTGCGTGGGTGATCGAGGGCCGTCAGTTGTGGTGGTAGCCGAGCTCCCTGCTGAGCCTTTCGGCGCAGTTCACGACCCTTTTCGTAGCGAGATCGCGGAACGAGTCGAGGGTGTGCCGACCGGTCGACGTCGAGCACGCGAGCACTCCCACGGCATAGCCGGAGGGGTCGAAGACGGGAGCGGCGATCGTGATGAGCCCCTCCTCGAGTTCGGCGGAGGTGATCGCGTAGCCGCGGTTGCGCACGTGGGCCAGTTCGGCACGCAGGTCGTCGGGGTTGTCGATCGTCGCGCTCGTGAATCGTACGAACTCGGTTTCCTCGAGCACGCGATCGACGATGTCGCGTGGTGACCAGGCCAGCAGCGCCCGACCCATCGACGTCGCGTAGGCGGGGACGCGGGTGCCGACGGAGACGTTGATGCTCATGATCCGGCGGACCGGGACGCGTGCGGCGTAGACGACCTCGGTGCCGTCGAGTACGCCGAGGGATGCGGATTCGTTGGCGTGCTCGGCGATCTCGACGAGTTTCGGCAATGCCGAGTCCACGAGAGTGTGGGATTCGGTGTAGTGCCGGCCGATACTGAGCACGCGTGGAGTGAGCGACCATCTCGTGCCGTGCGAGGTGACGTAGCCGAGTTTCTGCAGGGTCAGCAGGATCCGGCGGACCGCGGGTCGCGACAGGTCGGTCTTGGCGGCCAGCTCGGCCAGGCTGGGGTTCGGGTCCTTGTCGTCGAAGGCGTGCAATACCGCGAAACCACGTTCGATGCTCTGGATGAAGTCTCGATCGTTGCTAGGGCCATTACCTAGGTCGATGCTCGGCATCCTGCCTCCTACCTGCGTACTTGTTGATACTGCCCGATCCGGTGTTGACAAGCTGTGTGACACCACGCACAGTATGTGATGTACGCACTGCGATACACAAGTACGCACAGCGTACTGACCGGTGATCACCGCAGCCCCTGTGTCGCACCGGCCCCACACTTTCCGATAGTTCAGTCCCCACGAGGAGAGCCATGACCACCATGGAGAACCCCACCGCCCACGGGTCCGGCAACGCTGCGACCGACAAGTTCAAGTCCGAGCGGGTCACGTCCGACACCTCGGTCGAGCGTGCGTCGGCGATCTACCAGGACGTGATCGGGGCTTTCGCCGACATCATCCAGAAGCACCAGGTGACCTACGACGAGTACCGGGTGCTCAAGCAGTGGCTCATCGACGTGGGTGAATACGGCGAGTGGCCGCTGTGGCTGGACGTCTTCGTCGAGCACGAGATCGAGAAGGTGCACTACAACCGCAAGGGCTTCACCGGCACCAAGGGCTCCATCGAAGGCCCCTACTACGTCCCGGACAGCCCCAAGCTCCCGTCGAAGTGCACCATGCCGATGCGCGAGAAGGACAAGGTCGCGCCGCCGCTGGTCTTCAAGGGCCAGGTCACCGACCTCGAGGGCAACGGTCTGCCCGGCGCCACCGTCGAGCTGTGGCACGCGGACGAAGAGGGCTTCTACTCGCAGTTCGCCCCCGGCATCCCCGAGTGGAACCTGCGCGGCACCGTCGAGGTGGACGAGAACGGCAACTTCGAGATCACCACGCTCAAGCCGGCTCCCTACCAGATCCCGTCCGACGGCCCGACCGGCTGGTTCATCAAGTCCTACGGCGGACACCCCTGGCGTCCGGCCCACCTGCACCTCATGGTGAAGGCTCCCGGCAAGCGCGCCATCACCACCCAGCTGTACTTCAAGGGCGGCGAGTGGGTCGAGGACGACGTCGCCACGGCCGTCAAGCCCGAGCTCATCCTGGATCCGCAGCCCAACGCCGACGGCATCGACGAAGTGACCTACAACTTCGTGCTCGACCCCGAAGCGTGATCCGCACCGCGGAAACCGCCCGATCCGGCCCCCGCGCGCGAGTCGGTTCTGCGTAACGAATGCCGGTGCCCCACTGGGGTACCGGCATTCGTGCTGAATGCAGGGTCGACGTATTCCCCGTCACACCCCGATCCGATTGTGAGCAATTCCGATGTCCGACCCCGATCTGAAGATCGCCTCCGTCACCACGACGATCATCGATGTACCGCTGATCCGACCCCACAAGTTCGCCACCACCACCGCCGAAGCGCAGCCGATCCTGCTCGTCGCGGTGACCACCGAGGGCGGCGTCACCGGTTACGGTGAAGGCGTCGTGCCGGGCGGGCCGTGGTGGGGCGGCGAATCGGTCGAGACGATGCAGCAGATCGTCGATCGCTACCTCGGGCCCTACATCATCGGACGCGGAGTCGACGAGATCAGTGGCGTCATGGTCGATATCGAGCGCATCGTCGCCAACGCGCGATTCGCGAAGGCGGCCGTCGACGTCGCGATGCACGACGCGTGGGGACGCGCGCTGGGTGTGCCGGTCGCGTCGCTGCTCGGCGGTGCCTTCCGGACCGGCGTCGACGTGCGGTGGGCGCTCGGCGCCGCGCCGCTCGAAGAGATCGTCGAGGAGGTCACCCACAAGCGTGAGCAGCGCCTGAACTACTCCTTCAAGCTCAAGATGGGTGCGCTCGACCCGGCAGTCGACACCGATCGTGTCGTCAAGATCGTCGAGGCGTTCGGCGGCGAGGTCGGATTCAGCATCGACGTCAACGCCCGCTGGGACCGTTTCACCGCGCTGCGCCACGTCCCGCAGCTCGTCAACGGTGGAGTCGAACTCATCGAACAGCCCACTCCCGCAGATCAACTCGACGTGCTCGCCGAGATCAACCGACGCGTCTCGGCGCCGGTGATGGCAGACGAGTCCGTGCAGACCCCGCACGACGCGTACGAGGTGGCCAAGCTCGGCGCCGCCGACGTCGTCGCGCTCAAGACCACCAAGTGCGGCGGACTGCAGCGCAGCAAGCAGGTCGTCGCCGTCGCGAAGGCGGCCGGCCTGCGGTGCCACGGTGCGACCTCCATCGAAGGCCCCATCGGGACCGCCGCGTCCGTCCACTTCGCCTGCGCCGAACCGGGGATCGACTACGGCACCGAACTGTTCGGTCCGCAGTTGTTCGCCGTCGAACTGCTGCAGGAGCCGCTCGACTACTCCGAGGGCCAGGTGCACCTGCCCGAGGGGCCGGGACTCGGCGTCGAACTCGACATGGACGTCGTGAAGAAGTACGCGCGTTCCTGATTCGCGCTCTCGTCAGAACAGAAGAAGGAGAAACATCATGGCACTGTTCCACGTTCGGATGGACGTCGACATCCCCCGCGATCTGGACCCCGACGTGCGCGCCGAGACCGTCGCGAAGGAGAAGGCCTACAGCCAGGATCTCCAGCGCCAGGGCAAGTGGCGGGAGATCTGGCGGATCGTCGGCCAGTACAGCAACATCTCGATCTTCGACGTCGAGTCGGCCGACGAATTGCACGAGATCCTGTGGAACCTGCCGTTGTTCCCCTACATGAACATCGAGGTCATGCCGCTGACGAAGCACGGCTCCGATATCAAGTGACCCTCGGCGCAGGCGAGTGGCTCATACTCGGGTTATGAGCCTGCCACTGCGCGACGTCTACGCCGAGCCGACCCTCGCCGACCTGATGCCTTCGGTGCTCTCGTCCGCGGGGGTCGCCGGTGAGACCAACCGACTCGATCTCACTCCCGTCGATCACACCGTCGTCCTTCTCGTCGACGGGATGGGATGGGAGCTGCTGCAGCGCAACGCGAAAGCCGCTCCGTACCTGACGCAGGCGCCGGGGAGCCCGATGCGTGCCGGCTTCCCGACGACCACCGCCGTCAGCCTCGCTTCCCTCGGGACGGGGCTGCCGTCCGGCCTCCACGGCATCACCGGTTACCAGTCGTACGTCGACGAGATCGAGGCCCCGGTCAACTGGCTCCGCTGGACCCTCGCCGGAACCGCGATCGACCAGCGCGACGATCTTGTACCCGAGACCGTGCAGCCCCACCCGACGGTGTTCGAACGCGGCCGCGAGGCGGGCCTGACCGTCACCACCGTCGTGCCGAATGCCTTCGAGGGCAGCGGCCTCACCCGGGCCGTGCTGCGCGGCGGCAACTTCGTCGGGGTCTCCGCCTACGGCGATCTGCTCGCCCAGGTCGTCGCCGCGGTGAGCGCCGGCGACCGCAGCCTCGTCTACTGCTACATCGGCGAGGTCGACACCCTCGGACACGTCTACGGACCGGAGTCCGCGGCGTGGCTCGCGCAACTCACGGTGGTCGATCGTTTCGTCGAGCAACTCGCCGACGCGCTGCCGACCGGCACCCGCCTGCTCGTCACCGCCGATCACGGCATGGTCGACGCCTCGCGGGGTCGCCGCATCGACTTCGACCACACCCCGGGTCTCGGTGAGGACGTCACCGTCATCGCCGGGGAACCGCGGTGCCGCCACATCTACACCTACCACGTCGACCGGGTCCTCGAACGCTGGCGCAACGAGCTCGGCGACCACGCGTGGGTCGGCACCCGCGACGACGCGTTCGCGGCGTGCCTGTTCGGATCCGATCCCGATCCGGCGCTGGCCAAACGGATCGGCGACATCGTGGCCGTCGGACGCGGCGAATCGACGGTGATCCGCAGCGACGGCGAGCAGGTCATGTCGAACCTTCCCGGGCAGCACGGGGCGTTGACCGACGAGGAACTGCTCGTGCCGCTGCTGCGGATCGGGTGACGCGTTCGAGGTCCAGGGCCGCCGGGTGTCGGAACTCTCGATGCCCGAGACGTATCGGTCACATAGTGTGTGCACATGCGTACCGATGCGGTGACCTGGCACGACCGCAGCAGTAGGGTCGCGCTGATCCTCCTGTGGGTGGTCCGGATCCTCTTCAAGCCGATTCTGAGTCTCTGGCCGAGCAACGACTTCGGCATCGCCGTGCTCGGCCGGCTGTCGTGGGTGGTCGACAGGATCACGCCCACGCCGCGCGCCGTGCACGTCACGCAGACCGAACTCGGCGGAGTGCCAGGTGAGCGGATCATCTCCCCGAAGCCGGTCGACGATCCGCTCGACGACGCCACCATCCTCTACTTCCACGGCGGCGGCTTCATCTTCTGCGGCCCGTCCACCCACCGTCAGCTGTGCGTGCAGCTCGCGCTCGATTCCGGTGCCCCGGTGTACTCGATGGACTACCGGCAGGTGCCCGCGGTGCCGATCGCAGGTTCGGTGCAGGACGCGATGAACGCGTACACCGCTCTGCTCGAGGTGGCCGACGATCCCACGCGCATCGTCGTCGGCGGCGACTCGGCCGGCGGTTATCTCGCGGCGAAGGTCGCCGAACTCGCCGCGCGTCGCGGCATCCAGCGACCGGCCGCGGTGATCGGGTACTCGCCGCTGCTCAACCTCGACCTAGACAAGCACGACCCGAAGTACATGGCGAGGGACGCCTACCTGCCCATCAAGGCACTCGGGAAGATCAGTCCGCGCTGGTTCGCCGGGGAAGAGGCGATCGAGGGCGAGACGAACCCTGTCGACGCCGATCCGGCGCTGTTCCCTCCCATGTTCATGTGCGCCGCCGAATACGAACTGACCAGGCCGGACGTGGAGATCATGACCGAACGACTCGCGTCGGCGGGACGCACCGTGGAGACACATCTGTGGCGCGGGCAGATCCACGCGTGGCCGGTCCTGGCCCGCGCGATCCCCGAAGCCATGGAACTGATCGGGCTCAGCACCCGGTTCGCGCGACGCGCGATCGTCGCAGTGGACGACGCCGCCTGAACGCTCACAGGTTGGTGTCGGGCGGCTCCGGGCTCTCGGGCAGTCCGGCGCCGTGGCCGTCCCCGTCGCGCGGCGGACAGTTCCCGCCGACGGCGTAGGACGTCATCGACAGCGATCCGTATTCGACACCGTCGACGAGGGTCTCCGGTTGCTCCCCGGACTCGGCGGCCAGACCCGCGACGTACAGCAACGGCAGGAAATGATCGGGGGTCGGCACCGCGTGGCGGTAATCGGGGTGCTCACCCAGCGCCGCGGCGTCACCGGGACGGTCGCGCAGAACGGCGAAGGCATCCTCGTCGAATCGGTGCGCCCAGTCGAACCCCGCGCCCGGGCGTCGCGGATCCATCGTGCCGAGGTTGTGGACGACGTTGCCGCTCGCGACGATCAACACCCCGCGATCGCGGAGTCCGGCGAGACGGGCTCCGAGTTCGACGTGATAGTCGAGCGGCTTGTAGGCGTTGAGGCTGAGCTGCACCACCGGGACATCCGCCTCCGGGAAGGCGTGGGTGAGCACCGACCAGGTGCCGTGGTCGATACCCCACGAGTCGACGTCGGCACCCACCCACGTCGGGTGGACGAGGTCGGCGATCTCCTCCGCCAGTTCCGGAGC
Source organism: Rhodococcus sp. 2G (assembly GCF_001886355.1). NCBI lineage: Bacteria > Bacillati > Actinomycetota > Actinomycetes > Mycobacteriales > Nocardiaceae > Rhodococcus > Rhodococcus sp. 2G. The sequence goes on from NZ_CP018063.1 coordinate 4,536,699, forward strand.
ACCGGGCGCCGGATACTCGACGTCGAACAACTCCTGCGGGAACCCGAAGAAGTCGTGGATCGTGCGCGGCGACCGCATCGCGGTCACCGCGGTGGCGTTGATGAACCAGTGGGCGGAGATCGCCAGGATCGCGCGGGGCGTCGGCACGGATCGCCCGAACGCCGCCCAGGCCTGCGTGTACCGATTCGATTCGAGCGCGTTGAGCGGACTGCCGTGGCCGACGAACGCGACCGGCATGCGTGACGACACGCCCTCTCCTTCCGGTTGTCGAGCCTCAGTTGTCGAGTCGTGTCTTCAACCAGGCCGTCAGGTCGTCGAGCACGCGGTCCTTCTCCGGCTCGTTGAACACCTCGTGGTACAGCCCGTCGTACAACTTCAGCGTCAAGTCCTTCGAACCCGCACGGTCGGCGATGAGCTGCGACCCGGCCGGATCGGCGAGCGCATCGGCGGTTCCGTGCATGACGAGCAACGGCAGCCTCAGGTTCGGGAGGCGCCGCTCGAGGCTCTGCTCGTTGAGCACCAGCACCCGCGCGAGTCCGGCGGGCACGAGACCGTGGTGCACGAGCGGATCGGCGTCGTACGCCGCGACCACCGCGGGATCGCGCGAGACCGCTTTGCTGTCGAACTGCTGCACCGGCACACCCGGCAGGAAACGCCCGATCAGCTTGCCGATCTCCACGACCGGCTTCGGTGTGCCCGACGTGACGATCACCGCCGGCCCCGACAACACGAGCGCGTCGAGCCGGTCCTGATGGTCGAGCGCGTAGGCCAGAGCGATCGCACCGCCCATCGAGTGACCGAGCATGAAGACCGGCAGGCCGGGATGCGCATGGGTCGCCAGATCGATCAGGCTGTCCAGGTCGTCGGTGAACTCGCGCATCTCCCGGGCGCCCACACGCTTGCCGCCCGACCGTCCGTGACCGCGGTGGTCGGGGGCGTACACGACGAGGCCGAGATCGGTGAGCCGCGCGACGACGTGGTCGTAGCGACGTGCGTGCTCACCCAGCCCGTGGCTGAGGATCAGCACGCCGGTAGGGGCCTCCGGCGACCACACGTCGTACACGATCGGGATCGCGCCGACGCCGGTGAACGACGATTCGGTGTGCTCCATGAGCGCCTCCTGCGGCCTCGTCGACAGATGTTCCTCGCATCTTCGCACGAGTACCGGCTCGGAGGCTTGTGTCCGGCCGGAGACAGAGGCACGCTCGAAAGAAGGGGGTGCGACCAAGGAGACCTGTGATGGAAACCGAGATCACCGAGATCGCTCCGGATGTCTACCGCGTGTCCACATTTCTCGACGCGGCGAACCTGACGATGAACCAGTTCCTCGTGGACGGTGACGAGCCTCTGCTGTTCCATACCGGATATCGGTCGTTGTTCCCGTCGGTGTCGGAGGCGATAGCACGGTTGATACCGCTGGATCGGTTGCGGTGGATCACCTTCGGGCACGTCGAGGCCGACGAGTGCGGATCGATGAACTCCTGGCTCGAAGTGGCGCCGGCGGCGGAGGTCGCCCACGGTGCGATGGGTTGTTTCGTCCAGGTCGCCGATCTTGCGGATCGTCCACCGCATCCCCTGCAGGACGGGGACGTCCTGGCCACCGGGCGCCGTCGGGTGCGGCACATCGACACCCCGCACGTTCCACACGGATGGGATGCAGGTCTGATGTTCGAGGAAACGACATCCACCCTGTTGTGCGGTGATCTGTTCACGGCGTTCGGTAGATATCCGGCACGGACGACGAGCGAGATCGTCGGCCCCGCTCTGCAGGCGGAGGACCTGGGTCGCGCGACGTGCCTGACCCCCGAACTCGGACCCACCATCCGCGCACTCGCGGACCTGCACCCGAGCACTCTCGCACCCATGCACGCCCCGGCCTACGAGGGTGATTGCGCCGCGACCCTCGAGGAACTTGCTGCGGCATACGAGGAACGGTTCGCCGCCGAGGCGGACGTACGCCGTGGCCGAGGACCGAAATCCGATTGACGGTGCTCGGGCGCTCGGTACCCTGGAGATCATGATCCAGGCGCTCTACTTCCACTGACGACACCCCCTCCGCGGCTCGGGACGTCCTCCGAGGTCGCGGTTCGAGCCGTACCCGAATACGGCCGAGTGTCCGGCCGTTCGTCAGCGAGCGCATCCTCCCACCCGTGATCCGGGGACGAGTGCGCCTCCGCACGGAGGAAACCACATGACCATCAGCATCACCATGCCCCGGCGCTCTCGCGCCCAACTCGGCGCCGTCGACGTCCATCTCGCCCGCGACGGTCATCCCGTCCTGCGCGGCGTCGACCTCGCGGTCACGCCGGGCTCCCGGCTGGGCGTCGTCGGGGAGAACGGGCGCGGCAAGTCCACGCTGCTGCACGTCCTCGCCGGCCGCCTCGAACCGGACTCGGGGACGGTGCGTCGGTTCGGCTCGTTCGGTATCGCCGAGCAGGAGATGACCGTCGCCGAGGGGCGCACCGTCGGCGATCTCGTCGACATCGAGCTGGCGCACGTCCGCGCCGCGCTGCGGGCGCTCGACGAGAGCACCGCAGCACTCGCCGACGAACGTCCGGGCGCCGCCGACGCGTACGCCGACGCCCTCGAGATCGCCGAGCAACTCGACGCGTGGGACGCCGACCGTCGCGTCGACACCGCCCTCGAAGCGCTCGGCGCCGTCACCGACCGCTCGCGACCGCTGGCGGAGATGTCGGTCGGGCAGCGCTACCGCGTGCGCCTGGCCGCACTGCTCGGCGCCGAACACGATTTCCTGTTGCTCGACGAGCCGACCAACCATCTCGACGCATCGGGGCTCGACTATCTCACCGAACGCCTGCAGCAGACCCGCAGCGGCGTGGTCCTCGTCAGCCACGACCGCGCCCTGTTGACCGACGTCGCCACGTCGATCCTCGACCTGAACCCGAGCCGCGACGGTCGTCCACGCCTGTACGGCGGGGGATACGCCGGCTTCCGGACGGGACGCGAGGCCGAATATGCCCGTTGGGTGAGCGAATACGCCCGTGAGCAGGCCGAGCGGGCCCGGCTGGAATCGGACCTCGAGTCCGCGCAGGATCGGCTCGTCACCGGCTGGCGGCCGGAGAAGGGCACCGGCAAGCACCAGCGTGCCACCCGCGCGCCGGCGCTCGTGCAGTCGGTGCACCGCCGTCAGGAAGCGCTGGACGACCATGCCGTGGCGGTACCGGTACCGCCGCTGCAGTTCTCCATGCCTGCGCTCGGCGCGGAGGCCGACGGGATCGACCCGGACACACCCTTGGTGCGCGTCGAGGACGTCATGGTGCGCGGCCGACTCGACCGTCCGGTCGATCTGGCCGTCCTCGCCGGTTCGCGGCTCGTCATCACCGGACCCAACGGCGCCGGCAAGTCGACGCTGCTCGCGGTGCTGGCCGGCGAGGTCGAACCGACGGCGGGGACCCGCGAGAGCGATCCCGTCGTGCGGATCGGACGGCTCGCCCAGGAGTCGCCGGCACCGTCGGCGGCGCGGGTACAGCAGCTCTACGACGCGCACGTCGGCGAACTGATCGTCGCCGGCCTCGTCCCCGACCAGGGAGCCGTCGATCTCGACGAACTCGGACTGTTCACCGAACGTGACCTCGGCAAGCGGGTCCGAGACCTGTCGATGGGCCAGCAACGACGCCTCGACCTGGCGATGGTTCTCGCCGCGCGACCGCACGTGCTGCTGCTCGACGAGCCCACCAACCACCTGTCGATCACGTTGGTCGACGAACTGACCGACGCCCTGGGGGCGACCGACGCCGCGGTCGCCGTGGCCACCCACGACCGGCAGATGCGACGCGACATCGCCCACTGGCCGCATCTGGCGCTGGGGCTCGCCCCGAAGGAATGCACCCGGAAGGGGCCGAAGGCATGAGAGTCCGGGTGCCGCGGAGTTGTTCGCCGCAGGGGCCACCGGATCGACGCGCGAAGTGGTCATCGGAGCGCGGAATTACGCGCTCTGATGACCACTTCGCGCTCCGATTCCCGGGCGTCGGTCAGCTCCGCGACTCCGTGGAGACGGCGGGCGCCGGCTCGGACGAGGCGTCCGCCTAGCGCGCCGGGCGCAGCGCGAACAGTGCCACCGCGGCGAGCACGACTACGCCGGCCACTCCGAAGTAGAGCTGTTCGGGCGTCCATCCCGCATCGAGGAGCACACCGACCGCGGTCGGTGCGAGGGTGGCGCCTGCTCGGCCGATGCCGATGGCAGAACCGACGCCGGATGGAGCGCGAGGGTCTCGTCGAGGGCGAACAGGTGCGCTGGGGTCCCAACAGCACCAAGACCCGGTACTCGATCACCGGGGAGGGCATCCGGGCCTTCCGCGAATGGATGTCCACACCGCTGGACTACGCCCCGGTGCGCGACGCCGCCCACACCGTTTCGCGCTCCGACGTCTGCGATCGGATCACGGCGTGCTGTCCGTCGGCGGCACGATCGAATGGGCGAGCGCCCGCATGAGGAACTCGAGTTCGGGATTGGGCGTCGCGTTGCTCCGCACCACCCCGCACACCGGAACCTGCAGCCGGTGGTGGATCTCGCGCATGAACTTCAGCCCCTTGCGGGGTGTGTCGGCCGCGGTGCCGGCGTAGAGCACGGTCCACGCCCTCGGGTTGGTGAGCACCTCGAGAGTCGCGGTGTGGTCGCTCGCGATCGGAGGTCCGAGGCGCACGCGACGACCGACCTCGACGAAGGCGTCCTCGACCACGCGGTGCAACAGCACCTGGCTGCCGCGCGGCGGCAGCAGCAGCGGGTAGTGGGCGAGGTCGCCGAGATCGACGGTGGAGAACGCCGACAGCGGGTGCTCGCTCGACGTGACGATGACGAGCTCTTCGATGCCGAGACGGATCGCCTCGAGCCCCGGGCGGTCGACGTCGCCGCGGATGAGCGCGAGATCGGCATCCCCGGACGCGACGGCGTTGACGCGGTCGGTGAAGTCCTTGATGACGAACTCCACGTCGATCTTGGGGTTACGTTCGCGGACGCTGGAGATGGCGTCGAGGCTCTGCGCCGCGAAGCTCATGTTCGCCGTGATGCGGATGCTCTCCCGCGGTTCGTGGCCCACTTCCAGGGCCTTCGCCTCGAGGCTGAGCACCTCGGCGGCGATCGGCATCAGGCGTCGGCCGGCCGAGGTGAGCTTGACCGAACGGGTGGTGCGGTCGAACAGGGTGGTGCCCAGTTCGTGCTCGAGCTTCGCGATCTGATGGCTGATCGCCGACTGCGAGATGAAGCAGCGCTGGGCAGCACGGGAGAAGCTGCCCTCCTCGCCGACGGCGAAGAAGTAGCGCAACTGACGGAAATCCATGGCTCCTCCCGGGAACGTGCCATCCGCATTTATGAGCGAAACAGATAACAGTTTTTCGAATATCCCAGGTTAGTGGATAGCGAGGGTACTTCGTACCTACCTTGGTAGTCATACATCAACGGAGATGACAAGTACGTGGAGGTTTACGACAGCATGGACGATGCGGACACAGCGACCCTGGTCGATCGGACGGACGTCGTCATCGTGGGTTCCGGCTTCGGAGCATTGGCCACCGCCAAGAAGCTCGCCAAGGCCGGCACGCCCTTCGTTCTGATCTCGGAGACCACCGAGCATCTTTTCCAGCCTTTGCTCTACCAGGTCGCCACCGGCGTCCTTTCACCCGGCGAGATCGCCCCGTCCGTGCGCGCGATCCTGGCCGAATACCCCAACGCCGACGTCCGCCTGGGCCGCGTCGTCGATGTGCTCCCCGAGGAGAACACGGTTGTCTACGAGGCCGGCGGTCAGCGCCTGCGTCTCGGCTACAAGTACCTCGTCGCCGCGACCGGCGCCCGCCAGGCGTACTTCGGACGCGACGAGTTCGCCGACCTGACGTACGCGCTGAAGACCGTCGAGGACGCCGAGAAGCTGCGTCGCCAGATCGTGCGCTGCTTCGAGGAAGCACACGTCACCACCGATGCCGAGCGTCAGAAGAACCTGCTCAGCTTCATCGTCGTAGGCGCCGGCCCGACGGGCGTCGAGCTCGCGGGACAGATCAAGGAGCTCGCGCAGCGCTACTTCGCCGAGAACATCGGCAACATCCGCGCCGACGACGTCACCGTCACGCTCGTCGAGGGCGCAGACAAGGTTTTGCCCCCGTTCGGTGGCAAGCTCAGCGAGTACTCCAAGGAGTCGCTCGAGAAGAGCGGTGTCGACGTCGTCCTCGGCACGATGGTCACCGACATCGACGAGCACGGTGCCACGCTCACCACGCCCACGACCGAGGAGACCCGCCGCCTCACCGCGGAGACCATCATCTGGTCGGCAGGCATCCAGGCCAACGACTTCGCCGACGTACTCGCCGAGCGCACCGGCTGCGAGACGGTCCGCGGCGGACGCCTGCTCGTCGACCCCGACTTCACCGTCGGCCGCAGCGACAACATCTTCGCCATCGGCGACATGGTCACCCTCGACAACCTGCCGGCGCAGTCGCCGTTCGCCATGCAGGGTGGCCGCCACGTCGCGAAGATGATCACCGGCAAGGTCGCGATGGGCACCCCGTTCCAGTACAAGGACAAGGGAAGCATGGCGATCATCAACCGGTTCCGCGCTATCACGCGGGTCGGGAAGATCGAGCTCACCGGCTTCATCGCGTGGGTGCTGTGGCTCGCCGTCCACCTCGTCTACCTGGTTGGCTTCCGCAACCGCTACATCGCCGTCATGTCGTGGTGCGGTTCCTTCCTCGGACACCGCCGCCCCCACTTCTACTATGCGCAGGACGCCGTCCCGGTGCCCGCTGCGGAGAAGGAGGAGCCGGCAGCGAAGGACGAGCCGGAGAGCGACAAGGAACCCGTGCGGACGTCCGCATAACTTCAGATCCCCGAAAGGCTCCGACCACCCGGTCGGGGCCTTTCGTCATTGACGCGCCGAACCGGGATCGACGCCGCGTCTTGCGGTGGCGAGCCCCGGTTCACCACGTGAACCGACGCGCCCGGCGGGTGAAAGTCGGGGTGATTTCCGGGATGTCCTGCAAGCCAGAGACGTTCGGCTGGTGTACATCGGCCGACCTGCGGCTACCGTGTGCAGCGCATCCCGAGGAGTGACCATGAACGATGGCAGCGGCCCCCGCGTCGCGACGACACGTGTCGGCTGCGATGTCGTCACCGTCCGAGACATCGCGTCGAGCATCGACCGGTTCGGCGACCGCTACCTGCAGCGTGTGTTCACCCCGCACGAGCTGGACGTATGCACCGGACCGGGGCGCGCCCAACGCCTCGCGGCGCGCTTCGCCGCGAAAGAAGCCGTCATGAAGGTCCTGCGTCCGCGCGAGCACGCGGTTCCCTGGCAGGCCATCGAAATCCGCCGCGCGGACTGGGGCGGATGCGCTGTCGTACTGGCCGGTAACGCGGCCGCCCTGGCGCGAGATGAACAGGTGACCGACATACAGGTCTCGATCTCCCACGAGCCCGAATACGCCATCGCGACGGTCGTGGCGACCCGCGTCGACGAAGCAGAAACTGGAGAACACCCATGACGGAGCAGGTGATCCGCAAGGTCCTCGGTGAGCACGCGAAGCTGTCGGTCGACAGCACGGCGCTCGACCCCGCCGCAGACCTCTACGAGCTCGGCCTGACATCGCACGCCAGCGTGAACGTGATGCTCGCCCTCGAAGACGCCTTCGACGTGGAATTCCCCGACGAACTGCTGCGCAAGAGCACCTTCGCGAGCGTCGGCGCCATCAGGTCGGCGTTGACGGAACTGGGCGTCGCGTGACGTCGACGTCCGCGCCCCTCACCGTCGCGGAGAAGGCCGGGCTGTCGCTGCTCGCCCGTGCCGAACTCGTCGGACGCGAGAGCGCCGGCCCCGCGGCCGCCGCGGTGGATCGTGAGGGACGGTTCCCGCACGAGGCAGTCGACGCGCTGCGCATCCACAAGCTGCTGAACTGCGCCGTCCCCGTCGATCAGGGTGGGGAGGGAGCATCCCTCGGTGAGCTGTGCGCCGTCGCCCGAATCCTCGGCCGGTACTGCGCCTCCACCGCGATGATCTTCGCGATGCACCAGACGCAGATCCTGTCGCTGGTGCATCACTCCACTCCCGGTGTGGCCACCTTCGTCGCCGAAGCTGTGGCGAACGATTACCTGATCGCTTCGGCGACCACCGAACTCGGCACCGGTGGCGACGTGCGCAGCAGCGTCTGCGCCGTGGCCCGCGACGGCGACACCGTCACGCTGACGAAGAACGCGCCGGTCATCTCGTACGGCGAGTACGCCGACGCGATCCTGGTGACCGCGCGTCGCACCGCCGACAGCCCGCCCAGCGACCAGGTGCTCGTCGTGTGCCGACGCGACGACGTGACCCTCGAACCCACCGGCAGCTGGGACACCCTCGGGCTGCGCGGTACGTGCAGCCCCGGATTCGTCCTCACCGCCACGACGTCCGCCGATCTCGTGGTCGGCACGGCCTACGCCGAGATCTCCTCGCGCACCATGCTTCCCGTCTCACACAGTGTGTGGTCGGCGGTGTGGCTCGGAATCGCCGACGCGGCGATGGAGAAGGCCCGCTCGTTCGTGCGTTCGGCGGCCCGCCGCAGCCCGGGGGTCACCCCGCCCGGTGCGCTGCGACTCGCCGAAGCGGCTGCCGTGCACCAGCAGTTCTCCGATCTCGTCGCCGCGTCCGCCGCCCGGTTCGACGCCGCCGCGTCGGCGCAGGAGGAATCGATGTCGGGCATGGGTTTCTCGCTCGCCATGAACAACCTCAAGGTCACTGCGTCCACGCTCGTCGTGGATCTGGTGAACCGCGCGATGCTCATCTGCGGGATCGCCGGATACCGCGAGGATTCGCAGTACTCACTCGGCCGCCACCTGCGCGACGCGCACGGTGCCGCCGTGATGGTCAACAACGACCGCATCATGAACAACTCGGCCCAATTGTCGATCGCCTACCGGGGGACGCTGTGACAAGTACAGCCATTGCCAGCACCGCAACCGACGAGCTGTCCGAGCTCGAGCGTGCCCGCCTCGACTTCCAGCAGCAGTTGCTCGAGGCCGAACTGCTCGTGGAGACCGGTGTTCCCGGCCTCTACGGTCGGTCGGGTGTCTTCGAGGACATCGTCGACGGCATCGACCGCGTGGTGGTCGCGGCAGGTCCGGGTCGGGCCGCGACGCGCCTGCGCTTCCCGCCGGTCTTCCCGCGGACGAGTTTCGAGCGCACCGACTACATCGCCTCCTTCCCGCACCTGACCGGAGCGGTGAACACCTTTGCGGGCAGCAACGCCGAGCACGCCGAACTGCTCGCCGCGCGGTCGAAGGGCGAGGCGTGGGATCCGTGGCTCGAACCCGCCGACACCGTGCTCGTCTCCGCTGCATGCCATCCCGCCTACTCGCGGTACACCGGTACGCTGCGTGAGGGCGGTGAACTGCTCGACGTTCTCGGTTACTGCTTCCGGCACGAGCCGGCCGTCGACCCCGCTCGCATGCAGGCCTTCCGGATGCACGAGTTCGTGCGTATCGGTACCGAGAACGACGCTGCGCAGCACCGTGATTCCTGGGTGGAGCGAGGACTCGAGGTGCTCGACTCGCTGGGCCTCGACGCGACCGCTGTACCTGCCAACGACCCGTTCTTCGGGCGGGCCGGGCGCATGCTGGCCGTCAACCAGCGCATCGAGAACCTCAAGACCGAGCTGACGGTCCGGCTCTACGGCGACCTCGACGACGGCACCGCCGTGGTCTCGTGCAATTGCCACCGCGAGCACTTCGGCGAGACCTTCGAGATCCGCACTGCCGACGGCGAAGTCGCGCACAGCGCGTGCGTCGGATTCGGAATGGAGCGGATCGCCCTGGCGCTGTTACGGACCCACGGACTCGACGTCGACCGCTGGCCCGCACCGGTACGCGACGGGCTGTTCCCGTGAGCGATCGGCTCATCGACGTCCGCGTCGACGGGTACTCGCCGCACTTCGTGCACGCTGCCGACCGGATCTGGACCGAGACCAACTGCTACGTCGACCTGTGGGTAGAGGCGCTGCATTCGCTCGGCCACGATCCGGTCCCCGCTGCCGCGTGCGCGTTCTCGGCCCGGTTCGACGGCGCCCAATGGACCTTCCTCAAGTTCCGCCCCGAGGACCTGTTGGCGCTGTACGGGATCGACGTCGCGGAGATGAACGTCTGGCGCCGCCCCGTGGAGCACCTCGAGGACAATGCCGCCGCCGGACTGCTGTCGACGATCGAGGTGGACGCCTTCTGGTTGCCCGACACCGAGGGAACCGGTTACCGGGAGAGTCGTTCGAAGACGACGATCGTGCCCAATCTCATCGACCGCGACAGCGGGACGCTCGAGTACTTCCACAACAGCGGCTATCACGTTCTCACCGGTGAGGACTTCCGCGGAGTCTTCGGCCTCGACGAGCCGGTACCCACCTGGCCTCCCTATCTCGAACAGGTGCGCCTCGACGCGGCACAACCGCAGTGCGACGCCTTCGACACCGTGGTGCTCCGGCACCTGCGCATGCGCGCCGGCTCGAATCCGGTGCGCGAGCTCGGCGAGCGGGTGCTCGCCGACATCGACCCGATTCGCACCGGAGGGATGGACGTCTTCCATCCGTGGACGTTCGGGGTGCTCCGTCAGTGCGGTGCCACCGCCGAACTTGCCGCAGACGTCAGCGTCTACATGGACGGTCGCGGATATCCCGGTGCGGCTGCCGCAGCCGACGGATTCCGCGCGGTCGCCGAGGGCGCGAAGAGCGTGCAGTTCCGGATGGCGCGTGCGGCACGCGGCCGCAATGTCGACCCCGGCGACCAGTTGATAGCGATGGCCGCTGCCTGGGAGGACGCCATGGCGACCGTCGTCCGCGCCGCCGGGGTGCGGTGACGGGATTCGACGCACATGGATCTCCTGCACGATGCGCGATGGCGTTGTCTCCGTGTCGCTCCCGGGACAGTCGAGCACCCCGGTGACTTTCCGGCGGACGGTCCTTGGCTGCCGGTCCGTATACCCGGGACGGCGGCAGGCGCGATCCGGGAATCCGAGGGAGTCGCGGCGGCCAGGGTGTCGTCTCCCGACAGCGACGACTGGTGGTTCGTCACCGACGTCGAGGTGTCCGGCGACGGACCGTGGCGTCTGACCTTCGACGGGCTCGCGACACTCGCGGACGTGTGGGTCGACGGCACACTCGTCGCGACGTCGGAATCGATGTTCGTGCCGCTGACCGTCGTCCTCGGCTACCTGCCGTCGACGATGCGGATCGCGGTCCGGTGCGCCTCGCTCGACGCTGCTCTCCGCAAGCGTCGGCCACGCGGACGGTGGCGTTCGTCGCTCGTGTCGGCCCAAGGATTGCGGTGGTTCCGCACCACCATGCTCGGGCGAGCCCCGGTGTACGCGGGGGCTCCGGCGCCGGTCGGTCCGTGGCGTCCCGTGCGTCTCGTCGATTCCGGTGAGCCCGTTGTGCTGGAACGTGGGATACGGACAGCTCTGCGGGAATCCGACGGGATCGTCGACGCCGATCTCGTGCTGGCCGGCACCGCCGTCCCCGAGGTGACTGTGGAGATCGGAGGGGCGACGGCGCACGTCCGACCCGAATACGGGCCGGACGGGACAGCACGCGTGCACATGCAGGTGACGCTCCCCGAGGTGGAACCGTGGTGGCCGCACACCTACGGCGCCCCCCACCTGTACGCCGCACATCTGATTCTGGGTGGGCAACGAATTACGCTGGGGAACATCGGATTCCGGTCGGTCGAGCGCTCACCGGGCGACGGGTTCGGCTTACGGATCAACGACGTCGACGTCTTCTGCCGCGGCCTGGTGTGGACACCGACCGATCCGATCTCGCTGAACGACCCGAGCGCAACCCGGCGCATCCTCGAACGCTGCGTATCGGCGGGCGTGGACATGATCCGCATCCCCGGCACGATGGTCTACGAGGACGACGAGTTCTACTCGGCGTGTGCGGAACTGGGCATCATGGTGTGGCAGGACGTCATGCTCGCCACCACCGACCCGCCCGACGACCCGCACTTCCGCTCGCTGCTCGAGGACGAGATCCGTGCGCTGGCGCGCCGATGGGGCGGGAACCCGGCACCCGTGGTGATGTGTGGGGGCAGCGAGACCGAGCAGCAACCTGCCATGCTCGGACTGATGGAGGCATCCATCCCGGCGATCGACGACTGGTTGCCCGCAATCGTCGACCGTGAGCTACCGGGCACGGTGTGGGTGTCGTCGTCACCATCCGCGCCCCCGCGCAGCGACGTACTGCCGATCGCAGTGGGTTCGGGTGTGGCGCACTACTTCGGTGTCGGGGGTTACCGCCGTCCCCTCGGCGACGTGCGTGCCGCCGGCGTGCGCTTCGCCGCCGAATGCCTCGCGTTCTCGATTCCGCCTTCCGACATGGCGATCGAGGCCGAGTTCGGCAGTGTGAATGTCGCGGGTCACCATCCACGATGGAAGGCGGCTGTGCCGCGCGACAACGGGGCGTCGTGGGACTTCGAGGACGTGCGAGACCACTATGTGCGCACGATCTTCGGGGTCGACCCCGCCGAGGTGCGGTGGGTGGATCCCACGCGATATCTCGCGCTCGGACGGGCAGCGATCTGCGAAGCGTTCACCGAGGTACTGCAGTACTGGCGACGATCCGGATCAGGATGTCGCGGTGCCCTGATCCTGTCCGCCCGCGACCTGCAGCCGGGTGCCGGGTGGGGCGTGCTCGACGCCGACGGGAACCCGAAGGCGCCGTGGTGGGTCCTGGCACGGGTGTTCGCCCCCGTCACCGTGCTCCTCACCGACGACGGGCTCGACGGCCTGCGCGTGGACGCGATCAACGACACCGCCGAGATCCTCGACGTCACGCTGCAGTTGCAGGCCCATACGCCCTCCGGTGCGGTACCGGTGGACGTGTCGGTGCCGCTGCGTCTCGAACCGCACGAGACCCGGGTGTTCTCGTGGGCCGCGGTGACGGGCGGTTTCACCGATGTCAATTTTGCGTATCGATTCGGGCCGCGCACTTTCGACACGGCGACCGCCCGACTGGTCGACCACACCGGTGCAGTGTTGGCGGAGTCGGTGTATCTCGTGGGTGGTCCGGCACGTCCCGTCGAGCGCGGGATCGGTCTCGCGGCGACCGCTCGACCCGTCCCGGACGGGTGGAGTGTGGAGGTGCGGACCGAGGGTGCGGCACAGTACGTGCATCTCGACATCACCGGCGGTGACCTGCAGGATTCCTGGTTCCACCTGCCGCCCGGAGGTACTCGCACGATCGCCGTGCGGGCCTGCGTTCCGGCCGCGACGTTGAGCGGCTGGGTGGGGGCATCGAACTCGGCCACGAATGTGCCGATCCGGGTGCTTCCGACCTCCGAGGGCAACGAGGTCGACGGGTAACCTCCCGGGGCTGCAGGCGGGGGCGGTGTGCGGCGCGCCGAAATCGACAGGTGCATATCGGGCATCGACGGGGTATATGTATCTCCCAAGGGGTCGCTCACCCGATTTGCACCTTCTGCACGGTGCCGGTGGCCACCTCTCCCCGCCTTCCGAGAGGAGATCGACATGGCGATCCGCTCCACGTCACAGATGGGTGCTTCGCGCACCGCTTCGTCCACTCGCCGTCCTGTCCGGGTCGAGCAGGACGGACCGTCCTTCACCGAGGTCATCCACTCGCAGCTGTTCTCGAACTACCAGGTGCCTCGCGGCGAGGTGCAGCACAGCGCCTGATCGGGACCACCTCAGGCGCGGCATCGTGCCTGCGGGGGTGCCCCCGCGCGGCGTTTAGGACGCCAGCGCGTGCGGCACACTGTCGGCATGAGTGAAGCCACGACGAGTCAGAGCACCCGCATCGTTCTCGCATCGCGCCCGGAGGGGGCGCCCACCGCCGACAACTTCCGTCTCGAGACGGTGGATCTGCCCGAGGTCGGCGACGGCCAGATCCTCCTGCGCGTCGTCTACCTGTCCCTCGACCCGTACATGCGCGGTCGGATGAGCACAGCGAAGTCGTATGCCGCGCACGTCGAACTCGGGGACGTGATGGTCGCCGGAACGGTGGGCCAGGTCGTCGAATCGCGGTACGACGGCCTCGAGCCGGGCGACTACGTGCTGGCCGGAGCCGGCTGGCAGTCGCATGCCGTCCTCGACGGCTCCACCGTGCGTAAGCTCGATCCGCAGGCCGCACCGATCTCCACCGCTGTGGGAGTCCTCGGAATGCCCGGCTTCACAGCCTATTCCGGGCTCCTGAAGATCGGGCAGCCGAAGAAGGGTGAGACCGTCGTCGTCGCTGCCGCCACCGGGCCCGTGGGATCGGCGGTGGGGCAGATCGCGAAGCTGAAGGGCGCCCGCGCGGTCGGTATCGCCGGCGGCCCGGAGAAGTGCCGCGCACTGATCGACGAGTTCGGTTTCGACGCGGCGATCGACCACCGCGACCCGAACTTCGCCGACAAGCTGGCGGAGGCGGTGCCCGACGGTATCGACGTGTACTTCGAGAACGTCGGCGGCCCCGTCCAGGAAGCGGTGTGGCCGCTGCTCAACACCTATGCGCGAATCCCGGTATGCGGTCTGGTCGCGCAGTACAACGGTGCTGACCTCAACCGCAAGGACCGTCTTCCGGGACTGTTCAACTCGATCCTCACCAAGAGCCTCACGATCCGCGGCTTCATCCAGAGCGAGTTCGTGAAGGAGATGTACGGCGACTTCCTGCGTGAAGCCTCGGCATGGGTCCGCGACGGAAAGCTCCAGTATCGCGAGGACATCGTCGACGGACTCGAGAACGCCCCGGAGGCGTTCATCGGCATGCTCGAAGGAAAGAACTTCGGGAAGATGCTCGTGCGGGTCGCGCCGGAGTAACGGGCACCAGGTCCGCCCTCCGGCGCCGGCCGCGTCAGCGTCGGGGGGTTCCGGTGGACCACAGGGCCCACAGGACGAGCACGGGCTGGAAGAACAAGCGGATCAGGCGCTTACGGTCGGTGTCGAGACCGAAGGCGCTGCGCTTGCCGAGATACTGGGCGATGTTGCCCGGGAAGACGGCGGCGAAGAACAGTGCGGCCAGGCGGCCGACACGGACGCGGTCGCGGTTCGCCACGGCGAGTCCGGCGCCGAGCATGATCTCGACACCGCCGGACGCCATGACCACGCCGTCCTTGTCCATCGGCACCCAGTCGGGCACCTGGGCCTGGAAGTCCTTGCGGGCCCAGAAGAGATGGCTCAGTCCGGCGAAGACGAGTGAGGCGGCCAGCAGATAACGCGCGAGGGTCCGGGCTCGTGTCGTGGGCGGAGCAGGGGCTTCGGTCGGGGGAGTTATCTGAACTTCGCTCATGATCACGAGCGTACGGACTGTACGGTGCACGCGACGGGGATCGCGTCGCGAGCACCGTAGGTCACGTCAGGCGATGCGTTCGAATACAGCGGCGAGCCCCTGGCCGCCGCCGATGCACATCGTCTCGAGTCCGTAGCGACCCTCACGACGATCGAGTTCGCGCAGCAGGGTGGCGAGGATGCGTCCGCCGGTCGCGCCCACCGGATGTCCGAGGGAGATGCCGGAGCCGTTGGGATTCAGGCGCGAGTCGTCGGCCTCGATGCCCCACGAGCGGGTGACGGCCAGGGCCTGTGCGGCGAACGCCTCGTTGAGTTCGATGACGTCCATGTCGGCGAGCGTCAGTCCGAGGCGGCCGAGCGCCTTCTCGCTGGCGGGCACCGGGCCGATGCCCATGGTGCGCGGCGGCACACCGGCCACCGCCCAGCTTGCGAGGCGGGCCAGCGGACGCAGACCCAGCGCGGCGGCCTTCTCTGTGGTGGTGACGATCGCGAGGGCGGCACCGTCGTTCTGGCCGCTGGCGTTGCCGGCGGTGACGGTGGACTCGGGATCGATCTTGCCGCGGATCGGGCGCAGCTTGGCGAGGGTCTCCATCGAGGTGTCGGCGCGGGGGTGCTCGTCGGTGTCGACGACGAGCGGATCGCCCTTGCGCTGCGGCACGCTCACGGACACGATCTCCTGCGCGAACACACCGTTCTTCTGCGCGGCGACGGCCCGCTGGTGCGACTGCACGGCCAGGGCGTCCTGGTCCTCACGGCTGATGGAGAACTCGGCGCGCAGGTTCTCGGCGGTCTCGATCATGCCGCCGGGCACGGGGAAGTCGCGTCCGCCGGCGGTGACGCGGGCACGGGCCAGGCGATCGGACAGAGCGACGGCTTCGCCCTTGACGCCCCAGCGCATGCCGGTGGCGTAGAACTCGGCCTGGCTCATCGATTCGGCGCCGCCGGCGAGGATCAGGTCGCTCGCGCCGGTCTGCACCTGCATGACGGCCTGCACGATCGCCTGCAGACCCGAGCCGCAGCGACGGTCGACCTGCAGGCCCGGAACGTCCACCCCGAGGCCGGCGTTGAGGGCGGCGACGCGGCCGAGGGCGGGGGCCTCACCGTTGGGGGAGGCCTGGCCGAGGAAGACGTCGTCGATGTCGGAACCGGTGATACCGGTGCGGGCGACGAGTTCGCGGATGACGGTGGCCGCGAGATCCTCGGGGGCGATGTCCTTCAGGACGCCGCCGAACCTACCTACCGGGGTGCGCAGGGGTTCGCAGATCACTACGTCGGTCATGATGTACCTCGATCGGGGTTGTTCACTGGTGGGTCTGGGTGCGGGCGAGATCGGTGGAGATCGCTCCGGCGGTGGCGAGCAACGCCGGGACGAACTCGTCGTGCACGGTCTCCATCCGGTAGCGGGCCGCGTGGGTCGACAGGTTCACCGACGCCACAACGGTTCCCGACGCATCGCGGATGGGCGCGGCGAGCGAGCGCAGGCCCTCCTCGAGTTCCTGGTCGACGATGCAGTATCCGTTGCGTCGTACCGTGGCGATCTCGGCGCGCAATTCCTCGGCGGTGGTGACGGTGTTGCCGGTGATGGGAGCGAATTCGGCGCGCGCGAGGTAGGCGTCGAGTTCGTCGTCGTTCAAACCGGCGAGCAGTACCCGTCCCATGGAGGTCGCGTAGGCGGGGAAACGGGTGCCGAGGGTGATGGTGACGGTCATGATGCGGCTGACGGGAACTCGTGCGACGTAGACGACGTCGGTGCCGTCGAGCACCGACACCGAGGTCGATTCCTTGACTTTCTCGGCGAGCGCCTCGAGATGGGGTCGCGCGACCTCCGGCAGCGTCAGTGCCGACAGGTAGCTGTAGCCGAGTTCGAGCACCCGTGGGGTGAGCCAGAACTGGGATCCGTCGGTGCGGACGTAACCGAGTTCGATGAGAGTCAACAGGAATCGGCGCGCAGTAGCGCGGGTGAGTCCGGTCGCGCGGGCGACGTCGGAGAGCGACTGCCGCTGGGCGTGCGCACCGAAGGCCTTGATGACCGACAGGCCACGTGCCAGCGACTGCACGTAATCGGGCGACGCCCCGGGGTTCTCGCGAACGACCTCGGGGGCGGTGACGTCGGGAGTGCTCACGAGCCCGCACCTCCCTCGGCGTCGGCGAGTGCCTGCTTGCCGAGCGCGAATGCCCGGTTGCTGTTGGGGACACCCGCGTAGACCGCGGTGTGCAGAAAGACCTCGACGAGGTCGTCGGGATCGATCCCGGCGCGCAGGGCTGCACGGATGTGCATGTCGAGTTCGTGCTCGTTGCCGACCGCGGTGAGGATCGCGAGGGTCAACAGCCGGCGGGTGCGGTGGTCCAGACCCGGACGCGCCCAGATGTCTCCCCACGCGGTGCGGGTGATGAAATCCTGGAAGGGCCGGGTGAATTCGGTGGCCGACTCGATGGACCGGTCGACGTGTGCGTCACCGAGGACGGATCGGCGCACCCGCAGACCCTCCTCGAACGCCGCGGTGCGGTGTGCGGCGGACGGCGTGGCGCGCGACGAGATGTGCTCGCGGATCAGCTTCGTGACCCGTCCTGCCTGCTCCACGTTGGCGAGGTGTGCGCCGGGGGAGAGGACGTGGAAGGTGGAGTCGGCGATTCCGTCGGCCAGTTGCTGCATCGTCGACGGCGGGGTGGCGGGGTCCTGCTCACCGGCGATCACCAGGGTGGGCGCGACGATCCGGGCGAGGTCGGGACGGCCGTCCCAGGTCGCCAGTGCCTCGCAACACGCGGCGTAGCCCTCGTCGGTGGTGCCCTTCACCATCTCGACGTGGCGGGCGACGAGCTCCGGATCGTGTTCGGCCAGTTCGGGAGTGAACCACCGCGAGACGATCGAATCGGCGATCGAGGCCAGGCCGTCGTTGCGGACCGATGCCGCCCGGTCGTACCAGGGCTGGGCGGGCTGGAAGGCCGGCGAGGTGCACAGCAGCGTCAGCGTGCGCACGCGCTCGGGGTGATGCGCCGCGAGCCACTGCCCGACGGCACCGCCGAGCGACAGGCCGACGTAGTGCACGGCGCCGAGTTCGAGCGAGTCGAGCAGGGCGACGACGTCACCGGCGAGTTCCTCGATCGTGTAGGGACCGGACGGCGCGGGCGATGCGCCGTGCCCGCGATGGTCGGCCGCGACGACGTTCCAGTCGGTCGCCAGAGCGTGGATCTGCGGTCCCCACATCGACAGGTCCGAACCCAGCGAACCGAGGAACAGGACGGTCGGCTTCGTGGGGTCGCCGTACTGTTCGTAGTTGAGCGTGACGGTCATCGGGCATCTCCTGTGGTTCGGTTCGTGCTGTCGTGACGGGCGAGAACGCGATCGACGATGTCTGCGGCATGGCCGAGATAGCGCGTGGGATCGAGAAGTTCGCGCACGTCCTGCGGGTCGAGATGTGCGGTGATGGCGGGATCCTCGTCGAGCGACCTACCGGCGACCGCCGCATCGGTAACGATCGAGCGGGCGTCGTCGGTGTGTTCGGCGAGTGCGGCCGTGACCTTCTCGGCGAGGATCGCCCCTCCGGTGAGCGCGAGATTGCGGTCGAGCGCGTCGGTGTGGACGTGCAGACCGTTCAGGCTCGTCGAGAGTTGTTGCGCGGCACCGCCGGTGAGGCGCAGGATATCGGCGAGGGTCTCCCATTCGGCGTGCCAGGCGCCGGCGGCCCGCTGGAACTCGTGGTCGGTCGACGACAGGATCGTCGAGACGAGACCGGGAACGCGCCGGGCAGCGGCGCGCGCGGTGATCGCCGCGACGGGATTGCGCTTGTGCGGCATGGCCGACGAACCGCCGGGCGCATCCTCGCTCACCTCACCGAACTCGGTGCTCGCCATGAGTACGACGTCGGTGGCGGGTTTCGCGACCGCGCCCGCGGCGACACCGAGTGTGCCCGTGAGGGTCGTGACGGGGGTGCGGGCGGTGTGCCACGGCGCGACGGGACGCGCGAGCCCGAGCAGGTCGGCGACCGCGTCGGCGAACGCGAAACCGTCGGGATGGACGGCGGCGAGCGTGCCGGCGGCTCCGCCGTACTGGGCGGGTAGGGCGGACAACACGCGGTCGAGTGCGCCGGCGGCGTCGTCGAGGGACAGGAGCCAGCCGGCGGCGAGCGCGCCGAAGGTGGTCGGCAGTGCCTGCTGGCCGAGCGTGCGCGCGACCATCGGTGTCTCGCGATGGGTGGCAGCGAGGCGGGCTGCGCCGTCGGCTGCGGAGCGCAGGTTCGCCAGCGCGATCCCTCCTGCGCGGCGGGCGAGCAGCATCAGCGCGGTGTCGAGCACGTCCTGGCTGGTCGCGCCGACGTGCACGGCACGCGCAGGGGCGTCGGCGCGCTCGCGTAGCAGGGAGACCAGGGGGATGACGGCGTTGCCCCCCGCCGCGGACCGTCGACCGAGGTCGGCGGGATCGAGTTCCTCGGCGAGCGAGGCCGCGGCTGTCGCGACGGCGTCGGCGTGGGTGTTCTTGACACGGCCGAGTGCGGCGGCCGCGCGGGTCAGCGCGACCTCCACGTCGAGCAGGGCACCGATCCACGCGCGATCCGACAGGGCGACGCCGAGTTCGTCCGCGCCGAAGACGGGATCGAACAGCGGACCCCGATATCCGGGGTCGGGGGATGAGGGGGACACGGACCTCCGATCCGAAACGTTCGCTATGTGGACGGATGGACGCTATGCGAACAGGCTAGCGCGGCCGTTCTGCGCTTGCAACGATCCTACGCGGATTTGTTCGCATTGCGGACGGGAGTTCACATGACGTACACCTGAGGGTATCGTGGCACACATGGACAAAGTCGTTGCCTCCGCCGCCGAGGCCGTAGCCGACATCCCCGACGGCGTCACGATCGCTGTCGGAGGGTTCGGTCTGGTCGGCATCCCCGAGATCCTCATCAACGCGTTGCTCGATCAGGGCGCCACCGACCTCGAGACCGTCAGTAACAACTGCGGTACCGACGGCTTCGGGCTCGGCCTGCTGCTCGAGAAGGGCCGCATCCGCCGCACCATCTCGTCGTACGTCGGCTCCAACAAGGAGTTCGCGCGCCAGTACCTCGCCGGTGAACTCGAAGTCGAACTCACTCCGCAGGGCACGCTCGCCGAGCGCCTGCGCGCCGGTGGTGCGGGCATCCCCGCCTTCTTCACCCCGGCAGGCGTCGGCACGGCCGTCGAGGAAGGCGGACTCCCGCTGCGCTACGACGGTCACGGCGGCATCGCCCTCGCGTCGCAGCCGAAGGAGACCCGGGAGTTCGACGGCGAAACCTACGTGCTCGAACGCGGCATCGTCGCCGATTACGCGCTCGTGCACGCCTGGAAGGGCGACCGCCACGGCAACCTCGTCTACCGAGCAAGCGCCCGCAACTTCAACCCGCCGGCCGCCGCCTCGGGTCGCATCACGATCGCGCAGGTCGAGCACCTCGTCGAACCCGGCGAACTCGACCCCAACGAAATCCACACGCCCGGCATCCACGTGCAGCGTGTCGTACACGTCGGCCCCGTCGAGGTCGGCATCGAGAACCGGACGGTGCGCTCATGACACAGGCAACGAAGAAGGGGCTGACCCGCGAGGAGATGGCGGCACGCGTCGCCAAGGAACTCGAGGACGGCCAGTACGTCAACCTCGGAATCGGCATGCCCACCCTCGTGCCGAACTACCTCGAATCCGGCGTCGAGGTCATCCTGCACTCGGAGAACGGTGTGCTCGGCGTCGGCCCGTACCCGACCGAGGACGAACTCGACCCCGAGCTCATCAACGCCGGCAAGGAGACGATCACCGCGATCCCCGGCGCGTCGTACTTCGACTCGGCGCAGTCGTTCGGCATGATCCGCGGCGGCCAGATCGACGTCGCCGTCCTCGGCGCGATGCAGGTCTCCGCCAAGGGCGACATCGCCAACTGGATGGTGCCCGGTGCGATGGTCAAGGGCATGGGCGGCGCGATGGACCTCGTCCACGGCGCCAAGCGCGTCATCGTGATGATGGATCACGTCACCAAGAAGGGCGACCCGAAGATCCTCGAGGAGTGCGTCCTGCCGCTCACCGGTCGTGGATGCGTGCAGCGCATCATCACCGACCTCGCGGTCATCGACGTCACCGACGAGGGACTGAAGCTCGTCGAGACGGCACCCGGTGTGACCACCGAGGACGTCGTCGCTGCGACGGCGGCGAAGCTGATCGTCTGATCGGACGACGACGGGGCCGGGCGCGAGAAGATCTCACGCCCGGCCCTCTCGTCTCTCAGTCGTAGTCGTCGTTGTCTGCCGTGAGCTCCGGGGCGTCGGGTTCCGGTTCCTCTCCACCCACCTCCGGGATCAGTTCGTAGCGGTGCCCGAACGACTCGGCCAGCGCCTGCAGGATCGCCACCACCGGCACGGACACCAGAGCCCCCACCGGGCCGAACAGGGTGGCGCCGACGATCACCGAACCGAACGCCACCGCCGGGTGGATCGACACCGTGCGGGCCGTGATGCGCGGGTGCAGCACATAGTTCTCGATCTGCTGGTAGACCGTGCCGAAGGCGATCACCCACACGCCGTCGAGCGGTTGCTGCACCGCGGCGATGAGCGCGGGGAGCCCGATCGCGAGATAGGTGCCGAGGGTGGGGATGAACTGCGAGACCACCCCGGTCCAGATCGCGAGGGGCAGCCAGTACGGAACCCCGATGATGAGGAAGAAGATTCCGGTGAAGATCGACGCCGCGGCGGCGAGGATCAACCGGGAGACGACATAGCCGCCGGCCTTCTCCACCGAGGTCTCCCACACGTTCGCGATCAGCTGCTGCTGCCGGGCCGGGAACCAGCTCGCGATCGTCCGGCGCATCTTCGGCCCCTCGGCCGACATGTAGAAGACGAACAGCAGCATCGTCAGGATCTGGAACAGGGCACCGACCAGAGTGCTGAGGACGCCGAGGACACCGGGCGTGAACCGTTGTGCTAGATCGCGAACCGTATCGGGCGTGATCTTGAACAGTTCGTCCCCGGTCTTGAAGTTGGTGTCGAAGGTGCGGTTCGCCCAATCGGTGATGCGTGTGAGCGCATCCGGAAGTGTGGTGAGCAACTGGGCGATCTGGTCGAACAGGAGCGTGCCGAACACCGCGAAGAACCCGATGGTGAGTGCGATCAGGGAGAACAGCACGAGGCCGGTGCCGGCACCGCGACGCATCCCGAACCGTTCGAGGCGGTCGACGATCGGTTCGATCGTGATGCTGAACAACCACGCCAGGAACAGCAGGCCGAGGAAGCCCTTCAGATTGTGGAAGAGCCAGCCCGACATCTGATAGAAGGCGACGGCCAGCAGAACACCGACGATCGTGGGCCGGAGCCAGCGGGGAGTTCGTGGTCGATCGGCGACGGTTGCGCGCTTGGCCATCACACCCTCCCGCTCTGCAGAGACTCTGCCGCGAAATCTACTCGGTGAGCGCGGCCGGGGGAGCCGTACCGAGGCCGAGGAGCATTCACAAAAAGAACCGGCCCGGACTCGTGTGAGTCCGGGCCGGTCGGTGGTAGCGGGGACAGGATTCGAACCTGCGACCTCTGGGTTATGAGCCCAGCGAGCTACCGAGCTGCTCCACCCCGCGTTGCATGTCCAACCATACACGACTTCCGAGGGTGCTCTGACCACCCCTCGTCCCGGCCGCATCGCCAAGCCTTTGGCGCGCCCATCGAGCCGTACAAACGAGGGGGAGGATATGCGCGTTTTTCGCAGTTCCGACGCACACAACCTCCCCCTCGTTTCGACTTCGAAGCCACCCCTCCGGTTCGTCGATCTCGATCAGCGGGACCTGCGGAGTGTGCCGCGTCACAGGCCCATAGTTTCGGTCCGTAATCAGGTCGCCGTGTCACGGCTGCCTCGAAACCGGTCCGCACGAACAATTTCGAGAGAGGGGCGGCATGCCTGCTGGGTCGAGGAGGTCGCCGATCCGTGTATTGGGAGCAGTGATCGGGACCTGTGCGGTGCTGCTCACCGCATGTGGGTCGACCACCACCGAGAACTCCGGAGTCGGTGATCCTGCGCTTCCGCTGCACTACGCCACCGTCTTCGGCGTCTCGTCGTTCGATCCGCACAAGACGCGGATCACGAGTGACGCCACCATGCTCAACATGGTCTACGACCGCCTCGTCCATCGTGACGCAGCCGGCCAACCGATTCCAGGGCTCGCCGAGTCGTGGGAGATCGATGACACCACCCTGACACTCCACCTACGTGACGGTCTGACTTTCTCCAGTGGCGCCGTCCTCGACGCCGATGCTGTGGTCGCCAACCTCCGACGTGCTCTCGAGCCGGACTCGATCACGGCACCGATGCTCGCCGGCATCGTCGGGGTCGACGCAGCGGACGACCGCACGGTCGTGCTGACCTTCGACGGTCCGGGTGCGCAGTACGTGCTGGCGTTGTCCGACCTCGCCGGAATGATCGTCGACCCGGACGCATTCGGAAGTCCGGAGAAGGACGCCCAACTCGCACTCGCACCCGCCGGTGCGGGACGCTACGTCCTCGCGGCGTCCCGACCGGGTGCCGAGTACGAGTTCACTGCCAGAGCGGACTATTGGGACCCGGATGCGATCGGCACCGAAACCTTCGTCTGGACGGTGATGACCGATCCGCAGGCGCGTCTGAGTGCCGTGTCCGCAGGGGACATCGATGTCGCAATCACCACGCCGCTGACGATCGACGCAGCCGAACAGCAGGGCCTTCGGGTGGAGACAGCGCTTCGACTCGACCACATGGCGCTGAACTTCAACCGGGACCGTAGCGAATTCGGCAACCTCGAGGTGCGCAAGGCCATCGCTCACGCGATCGACCGCCAGGCCATCGCGGACACAGCGATGGAGGGTCACGCCGAAGCTGCCACGCAGAACTTCCCGAAGGACTACTTCGCGTACGACCCGGATCTCGCCGACGACTATCCGTACGATCCCGAACGGGCACGACAGCTGCTGTCCGATGCAGGCCTGCCGAATGGCTTCTCGTTCACGGCCATCCTTCTGAATCTGCCCGAGAACGTGCAGGTAGCGCAGATCGTGCAACAACAACTCGCGCAGGTTGGCATCGAGATGAAACTCGAACCGTTGCCGCCGTCGGATGCGTCACCGACCTTCTACCGAGGGGACGCCGACGCATTCCTCACGACCTTCACCGGTCGTTCCGATCCGGCGTTGTTGCTGTCCGCTCTCTACGGTGAGAATTCGCCTCAGAATCCCTCCCGTACCACTGCGCCGGGATTCCAGGAGGCGCTCGACTCCGCCAACCGCGAGACCGACCTGCAGACCCGAGGGGGCAAGCTCGGAGAGGTCTCGAAGACCGCCATGGACAACGTCCTCACCGTGCCCTTGGTCTTCTTCGAACTCGGATCGACGCTCACCGACCAGGTCGTCGGATACGAGACGAACCTGTTGATCGACGAATGGCGTGGCGTCGGTATCGCTTCCTCCTGACCGGCCGCCCACCCCAGAAACGAAGGAATCCAATGTCTCGTAGATCGCTGGCCTCGGTCGTTGCTGCCTTCGCGACCGCACTGCTTCTCGCCGGCTGCGGAACGTCGGCTGCAACCGACGCCACCGCAGAGATCGACCCGCAGGCGACTCTGCGTTATGCCACGACGTACGGTGCGTCGTCCTTCGATCCGCACAAGACGCGGATCACCAGCGATTCGACCATGCTGAATCTCGTCTACGACCGACTGGTACATCGCGATCGGAACGCGGATCCGGTGCCCGGGCTCGCCGAATCCTGGGAGTTCTCCGAGGACGGATCCACTCTGACGTTGAACTTGCGTCAGGATGTCACCTTCTCGGACGGCACGCCGCTCGACGCATCCGCCGTGGTGGCGAACCTGCGCCGCGCACTCGAACCCGACTCGATCACGGCTGCGATGCTCGCGGGTGTCGAGTCCGTGGAGGCGACCGACGCACACACCGTGGTGCTCCGCCTGAACGGTCCCGGCGGGCAACTCGTCCTCACGTTGTCGGATCTTCCGGGAATGATCATCAACCCCAATGCTTTCGGAGATCCGGACAAGGACGCTGCGCTCGTACTCGACCCGGCAGGGGCCGGCCGGTACACGGTGGTCGAATCTCAGCCGGGGGCTCAGTACCGTTTCGCTGCGCGCGACGACTACTGGGACCCGGAAGCGGTACAAGCCGCGGAATTCGAGTGGGTCGTCATGACCGATCCACAGACCCGGGTGAACGCGGTCGCCTCCGACCAGCTCGACGCCGCCATGGCGACACCGATGTCGCTCGACCCCGCCGAGCAACAGGGCCTGCAGACGCACGTGCAGACGAGCCTCAACAATTACGTGCTCAACCTGAACCGAACGCGCAGCGAGTTCGGCAAGCTGGAAGTGCGGCAGGCGCTGGCCTATGCAGTGGACCGGGAGTCGGTCGTGGAGACGGCGCTCGAGGGACACGGTGAACCCGCGAGCCAGAACTTCCCGGCAGGCTACTTCGCCCACAACGAGGCCCTCGACGGTCAATACGCCTTCGATCCCGACAAAGCGAAGCAGCTGCTCGACGAAGCAGGTGTTCCGGACGGATTCGCCTTCGTAGCAGGTGTTTCCAACCTTCCTGAGAACCAGATGATCGGGCAGATCCTGCAGGAGCAGCTGGCGCGCGTCGGTATCACCATGGAGATCCGGTCCATGACGCCGACTGACCTCAACCCCGCGTTCAATCGCGGTGAGCTCGATGCCATTCTCACCACGCTCGTCGGCCGCGCGGACCCCTCGCTACTGCTGACCTCCTTCTACGGTCAGGATTCGCCCCAGAACCCTTCCCGTGACGCGATTCCGGGATTCCGGGAAGCCATGGAAGCGGCCAACCGCGCCACCGACCCCGAGGAGCGCTCGGTGCTGCTCGGCGAGGTGAACGCCGTGGTGATGAATTACGCGGCAATGCTGCCGATCGCCTTCGCCGAACTCGGTGCCGTCGCATCGGATCGGCTCTCGGGTTACGAGCCCAATCGGGTGGTCGACGAGTGGCGTGGTGTCGGAGTGGCCGCCCCGTGACGTACGGCGCGACGGACAGCCTCGCGGCCGTGATCACACACGGATCGTGAATCGAAGGAGCACAGAATGTTTCGACTCATCGGACAGCGGCTGCTGGCGGTCGTCCCGTTGCTGATGATCGCCACGGCCATCACCTTCGGTCTGATCTTCCTGATTCCCGGCGATCCGGCACACCGGATCGCCGGGGAGTCGGCGACACCTCAGCAGATCGAGACGGTCCGTGAGGAGCTCGGCCTCGACCAGCCGGTCCTCGTGCAGTACTTCGACTTCCTGTTCGGACTGGTGCGCGGCGATCTCGGTACGAGTTTCACGTACCAGGCCCCAGTGCTGGAGATGATCGTCGATCGTCTCCCCGTCACATTCTCGTTGGCGATGGTGGCCGTGGTCGTGGCACTTTTCGTGGGTATTCCGGCAGGGATCATCGGAGGAAGCAGGCCCGGAAGTTGGCAGGACCGTGCCACCGGCGTGGGGTCGACACTCGGCGTCGCTACACCCAACTTCGTCCTGGGTCTGCTCCTCGTGCTCGTCTTCTCCCTGACGCTGCGGGTTCTTCCCGCCACCGGATACACCCCGCTCGCGAAGGGGTTGTGGCCGTGGCTCAGCCACCTGCTGTTGCCGGCGATCGCCCTGGGGTTGGCCGCGGCCGCCGAGATCGCACGCCAGCTACGCAGTTCCATGATCGAAGTGATGCAGCAGGACTACGTTCGCACCGCCACCGCCAAGGGCCTGAGTCGTCGCAGTGTCCTGTGGAAGCACGCCTTGAAGAATGCCTTCATTCCGACGGCGACGGTCCTGGGCATGCAGATCGCGTTCCTGCTCGGCGGCACGGCCGTCATCGAGTCCGTCTTCGGCCTGAAAGGTCTCGGAGATTTCGCGGTGCAATCGGTGCTCTCGGGAGACCTTCCCGCCATCCAAGGAGTCGTGATCTTCGGCGTGTTCGCCACTGTGATCATGAGTCTGCTCGTCGACATCTCCTACGGCTACCTCGATCCGAGAACAAGGAGCGCCGCATGAGCGACATCACCGTCTCTACGAAGCCGGCAGACGACAGGATCGTAGCCGTCGGCGAATCCCCACGTCACAGGTTCTTTCGCCGATTCCGGAACCGTCCGGGAGCCGTGGTTGCTGCCGTCTTTCTCGTCCTCGTCGCGGTTCTCGGACTACTTGCGCCGCTGATTGCTCCGCACGACCCGATCGTGCAGGAGCTGACCGCACGCCGGCTGCCTCCGTTGTCCGACGGATATCTGCTCGGCACCGACAATTTGGGTCGTGACACGCTGTCCCGATTGCTCTACGGTGCGCGTGTCGCAGTCTCGGCGGCGCTCATCTCGGTGTCGGTCGGACTGCTCATCGGTGTCGTGCCTGCCCTGATCGCCGGGTTCCTCGGCGGCTGGTGGGACACGATCCTCTCTCGGGTCGCCGATGCCTTTCTCAGCTTCCCCCCATTGCTGCTGGCGATGGCCATCGTCGGCGTGATGGGCACCAACCTCACCAACGCGATGATCGCGATCGGAATTGTGTTCGGTCCCAGATTCTTCCGCGTGGTACGCGGGGCTGTGATCGGAGTACGCGAGAGCACCTTCATCGAGGCCTCCCGTAGTATCGGCACTCCGACCGCGCGGATCGTGCGCATGCATGTACTCCCGCACACGCTGTCCCCTTTGATCGTCCAGCTCAGCCTGGCGTGCGGGTTCGCGTTGCTCGCCGAGTCGTCGCTCAGTTTTCTCGGGCTGGGTGTCCAGCCGCCCGAGGCGAGTTGGGGTCGCATGCTCGCAGAAGGGCGCGAAGCGTGGAACTACACGGCCTGGCCGGTGGTGATTCCGGCCCTGATGATCATCCTGGCCGTTCTGGCCTGCAACACCCTCGGTGACGGCATCCGTGACTCGATGGGCCGCGAGAACCGGAGCGAACGATGACCGAACCATTGCTGCGTGTCGACGGTCTCGGCGTCGAGTTTGCGACCGGCTCCGGCTGGACATCGGTCCTGCAGGACGTCTCCTTCGATGTGGCGGCCGGCGAACTCGTCGGGCTCGTCGGTGAATCCGGCTCCGGCAAATCCGTCACCTGCTCGTCCGTCCTACGACTGTTGCCGGCGAATCAGTCCCGCACCGTCTCCGGAGGTATCCGGTTCCGCGGACGTGATCTGCTGACGATGCCGGATCGCGAACTCGCGGACGTACGCGGCAACGACATCGCGATGATCTTCCAGGAACCGATGACGAGTCTGAACCCGGTCTTCACGGTCGGGGACCAGATCTCCGAAGTGGTGCGGCGACACCGAGGCGTGAACCGGAAGGTGGCACTGGCGCGTGCCGTAGAGGTTCTCGACCTCGTCGGTATCCCGAATGCGACCCGCCGAGTGCGTCAGTACCCGCACGAGTTCTCGGGTGGTATGCGCCAGAGGGTCATGATCGCGATGGCGCTCGCGTGTGAACCGTCTCTTCTCATCGCGGACGAACCCACGACGGCACTCGACGTCACCATCCAGGCTCAGGTGCTCGACCTGATCAGGGACATGGCAGAACGGTTCGAGATGGGCGTGCTGTTCGTGACACACGATCTCGGGGTGGTGGCCGATCTGTGCACCGAGGTGGTGGTCATGTATGCCGGACAGGTGGTCGAGAAGGCCCGCACCGAAGAACTGTTCGCGGCTCCGAAGCACCCGTACACACAAGGTCTGCTGCGGTCGGTCCCGACCATCGACGGTCGCAGCGACCTGCACACCATCCCCGGCGCTCCGCCCGCACCCGGATCGACGCCGAGGGGGTGCCGCTTCGGACCGCGCTGTGCGCATCGCCGCGACGAATGCGATGCCGTGATACCGCTCCACGTGCTGGAGAACGAGCGCATGTCTCGCTGTGCACGGGTGACCGATCTGATGCTGGAGGGAAACCGATGACCGTCCAACTCGCCGCCGTCGAGACGAAGCAACCATTGCTGACGGTGCGTGGGCTGCGCGTGGAGTTCCCCGTCGGTCGCCGAACGGCGCGCCGGAAGCAGATGGTGCGCGCCGTGGATGAGGTCGATTTCGACATCTTCCCTGGTGAGGCGTTCGCCTTGGTCGGTGAGTCCGGTTCGGGTAAGTCGACGACGGCCCGTGGAATCCTGCGGCTCGTCGATGTCGCTCAGGGATCCGTCGTGCTCGACGGTGTAGACGTGACCGCACTGAGCAGAAGTGAACTCCGCACCGCCAGACGCCATATGCAGATGGTCTTCCAGGATCCCTATTCCTCGTTGGATCCCTCGCACACCGTCGGGGATGCGATCGCCGAGCCTCTGCAGGTACATACCGATCTCTCCGATGATGACCGACGCCGCAAGGTCGGTCGGCTGCTCGAGCAGGTCGGTTTGCGCGCGGAGCACGCCGATCGGTATCCCTACGAGTTCTCCGGCGGACAGCGCCAGCGCATCGCCATCGCGCGTGCCATCGCCGTGGAACCGAAGTTGGTGATCGCGGACGAGGCCGTCAGCGCGCTCGACGTCTCGACGCAGAATCAGGTCATCGCGCTGCTCGAACAGCTCTCTGCGGAACTGGGCATCGCCTACCTGTTCATAGCGCACGATCTGGCGGTGGTGCGTCACATCGCCCACACCACGGCCGTGATGTATCTCGGGCGAATCGTCGAATGGGGACCGACGGAACGTCTGTTCACCGAACCGGCGCATCCGTACACGCAAGCATTGCTGTCCGCGGTCCCCGTCCCGGACCCGGCACGGCAACGCCGCCGAGAGCGCATTCGCCTGAGTGGAGAACTGCCCGATCCGGCGAACCCGCCGACAGGGTGCGCCTTCAGCACCCGTTGCCCACTGGTCATGCCGGTGTGCCGGGAGAGTCGACCGGCTGTCACAGAAGTGGCAGGAGGGGGACAGGTCGCCTGCCACTTGCACTCATCAGAACAACGGCCCGCCTCCGAAGATGTCCCGGTGTGAATCGGGTTGGTTGCCTTCGACGTCCACGATGCCGTAGTCGAGCGCGGTCTCTGCGGTGATGAGGGTGCGACCGCTGCGCGCGTTCACCTCGGGGTCGGCCGCGAGCGCGACGATCACCCGTCCGATGAACTCCGGTGTCTCGGCGTTGGCCAGCGAGAAGCCCTCGAAGTTGTCGATGCCGCGGGCGAGCATGGCCTCGTTCTTCACCAGTCCCGGCCACAGCGACAGGGTGGTCACCCCGGTGCCCCGGAGTTCGACGGCCATATCGGCGGCCATCTTGTCCAGGCCCGCCTTCGACATGCCGTACAGCACCGAATGCAGGTAGCCGCGGGTGCCGAACGACGAGATGTTGACGATCATCCCGCTGTTGCGCGGCACCATCAGCTGCGCGGCTTCGACGGAGGCGACGTAGTGCGCGCGGAGACCCACGCCGATCAAGCTGTCCCAGTCGCTGATCGGGCGCTTCCAGAACGGTTCCGAGAATCCCGCGAATCCCGGCGGTGACGCCCACACGTTGTTGACGAGCAGGTCGAGCCGGGAGTCCTGCTCGTCGGCGATCCGGCGGAAGAGTTCGTGGATCTGCGCGTCGTCGCGGTGGTCGCACTGCACGGCGATGCCGTGCCCCCCGCATTCGGTGACCTCCGCCGCGGTGCGGTCGAGTGGTCCGTCGACACCGACCCGGCCGCGGGCGGTGACGTAGACGGTCCAGCCGTCGGAGCCGAGCGCGCACGCGATGCCCTTGCCGACGCTGCGACTCGCGCCGGTGACCAGCGCGACCTTTGTTTCTGCCATCACTGCACCACTTCCACGTCGTCGGTGAGAGCCCGCTGGATCGACCACAGCACCTTCACGTGGCAGCGGGAGATCTTCCATTCGTCGTTCTCGACCACGTAGTCGTCGTCGTAGTCGAGCGCGGTGACCCGTTCGGTGCGCGCACGCAGATCCACCTGCCGAAATCGCAGCGTCCAGGCGCCGGTCGCGGTGTCGGACCCGGTCAGGTGGATGCTCGGATGCATGCCGTGATGCATGTCGAGCACGACGTAGCGGTCGTCGACCCGTTCCAGAGCGATCCGGGAGTAGATGTCGACCAGGGCGTCGGCATCGTCGAAGCTGCCCAGCGCCGGTCCGTAGTAGATGTCGGCGCCGTGCGCGACGAAGCATGCACGCATCGCCTCCGGGTCCTTGGCGTCGCACGCCCGGAAGTAGCGATGCTTGAGCATCCTGATCTCTTCGAGGGCTTCGAGTCGGGCCAACCGTTGTTCGACGGTGTCCATCGGGTGCCTTCCGGTCGGGGACGAACGGTGTCCCGGACCCTAGCCCGCTACCGCGAGACCGGCGGAGCGATGTTCCCACTCACCGGGTGGGCGCACGCGTCTCAGCCCTTCAGCTTCCATTCCGCGAGATCGACTGCGGTAGAGATCGCTTCGAGCAGCACGGCCATACGTTCGGCCGGACCCGGTGCGGCGAGAACCGCGTACCGGTCCGCTTCGCCCATCGGTACATACCGGGCGAGCGCGAACAGTCGTGCCCCAGGATCCTCCGGTAGTTCGGTGGTGGCGGGAGGCAACGGAGCCCGGCCACCCGTGAGGCGGTCGAGCACCCCGTACAACCGGCCCATCGGTCCGGTGATCGCGGCGAAATCCACCGGCCCCGAATCGGTGTCGGGCCAGGGCTCCACCTCGGCGATGGGGTAGGGATCGTCGGGCAACCATCGGGTGACGCGAATGCGTTCCTCCGCAATGCATTCGAGTTCGCGGCGACCTGCACCGACCTCGGCGTCGACCATGATCCGCGCGACGGTGCCGACGTCGTGTCGCTGCTCGCCTCCGCCCACCTCGTGTCCCCGGGCGATGAGGACGACTCCGAAGAGGGGGCCGTCCGGCGATGCCGTGCAGTCCTGGACGAGTTGCTGGTATCTCGGCTCGAAGATGCGCAACGGCAGGTCGGACCCGGGAAGCAGTGCGGTGCCGAGCGGGAACATGGGAAGTGTCGGCATCAGGGCATCCTCAGGCGCGGGGTCGGGGGAGCGGGGATCGGTTCGTCGCGAGCGATCTCGGTGAGCAGATGATCGGCCCAACTCGCCAGGCCGTCGATGTCGAGTCGGTACGGCGGTTCGTCCTCGTAGTGCCGCACCCGTGTCTGTCCCTGCTTCAACAGCGATGCCGCGCCGGTGGGGTTGCCCCGGAGCAGGTGGGTCAGCCCCACGGCGAGCTGGGCGAGGCCCTGCCACAGGGGACGTTCCTCGGGTGGTGCCTTCTTCCACATTGCCTCGAAGACCTCGTGGGCGTGGAACGGATAACCGTGGTCGAGGAGACGCTGACCTTCGGCGATGGTCTCCTCGACATCCAGATCGAGGTCTTCGGGAACACGTTCGACGCCTTCTTCGCCCGGCGGCAACGGACGCCCCAGGGCGTCGCGCGGACGCGCGTTCTGCGGCCTGCCGTCGGGTGTGCGGTCCCGGTCCGTCATGTCGCCAGCCTAGACGAACGGCCGCTTCGGGAAGGGATCACTGGCGTCGCAGAACGCCGCTCCGACCCTCGTGCGAGGGCCTGCGCACCCGGGACAGTTGCGCCGACAGTTCCCGGACGAAAGCGTCGACGGTGCCCGGTGCGACGCGGAGCTCCGGGCCGGGGAGGAAGAGATACCGGCCGTCGCCCACGACGTCGAACCAGCCGATGTCGGCGACGGGCGTGTACCCCGGATTCGAGTACCGCAGGACGCGGATACTGCCGGTGGTCGTGCGCTCGCGACGCAGCAACCGGCGCAACGACTCTGCGTGCGTGCCACCCGCAGGGCGGCGGACCGCGCCGAACTCGGATGGCTCGAGCACGTCGCGGCTCGAGGCGGTGCGTGCGTGTTCGCGGCCCGCTGCCACGACCGGAAGGTGCCCGAGGATCGCACCCGCGAGGTCGGTGGTCGTGGTGATGCGAATGTCGCCTGCGGCAGGCGCCTGACGGGCGAGGACGGCCTGCTCGCCGGTCGCGGCGGCACGGACGAAGACCTCGCAGGCCGGGTCGGTGGAGCGGCCGTAGACCTCCACCGCGACCTCCCCGATCAGCAGGATCCGCATCGCGTCGTCGAGGGCAGGGTCGGGTGTCTCGTGCAGCCACGTGCGGGCGGCCTGGAGGTTCGCGGCGTGCTCGTCCTCCCATATCGCCGAGGTGCGATAACGCAGTGGGAAGGGGAACTCGTCGCCGCCCGCGGCGGTCCACGCCGCCAGGAATCGGTCGGGTGTGAGATGCCGGTCCATAGCGTTCAGGCCCCCAGAACCGGCGGGGCGGTGTCGGGCAGCGACCCGATCAGTTCGTTCCCGTTCTCACCGGTGACGAGATAACCGGCCGCGCGTTTGTCCTGCTCGTCGCCGCGGGACGAGGCCGGCGGGATCATTCCCGGCATCATGCCGAACGGACGGGCGCCGGCACCCCGCGCTGCGGCGGCACCGGGCCCACCGGCGACACCACCGGCGGGCGCAGCTCCAGCGACGAGCGGAGCGGGACCCGCCGCGGGCGATGCGCCCGCAGAGCCGACACCCCCGGCGCCCGGTAGGCCACCGCCGACACCTCCGCCCGACCCGGAGGGCGGCGAACCGTACGACTGACCGGTCGGGCTCGCGGAGTTGCCGCCCGCGGCCGGGGAGGTGGATGCAGGAGTGGTCGCCGCAGGATCGTTCGAGCCCGCCCTACCTGCCGAATCCGATCCTTCCGACCGGCCGTCCGTGCCTTCACCGGACGACGGTGCGTCCGTACGGTTCTCCGCTTCCGTGGCGGTCTGCCCACCCGGACGTTCCCCGTCCCCGCCGGGGATTCCCGTCGGGTCGCCGGTGGTCCGGGCGCCGCCGACACCTGGTGTGCCGTAACCCTGGGGAACGAATGCCTCCGTGGCGCGACTCGTCGTGGCGGCATACGGGGAGGGCAGGAC
This sequence comes from Rhodococcus sp. 2G, assembly GCF_001886355.1. NCBI lineage: Bacteria > Bacillati > Actinomycetota > Actinomycetes > Mycobacteriales > Nocardiaceae > Rhodococcus > Rhodococcus sp. 2G. Next base: position 4,570,795 of record NZ_CP018063.1, read on the forward strand.
CGGAACCGCCGTGCCGGAATCGCGGTAGTACGGCTTGTACAGGGCTTCCATCACCCGCACGGCCTGGGCGCGAACGGCTTCCTCCTGCCGGGCGGCAGCAGCACCTGCGACGGGATCGAGCGCGTACAGGACCGACGACGTAATCACCGTGGGTGGAGGCACGGACGCTCGCACCCGCTCGCCGACGTCGGCGGCAATACGGAGTTTCTCGGACGTCGCGCGTGCGGCATCGGACAACTGTTGTGCGGATTCGCCGAATCGCACCGTCGCGCCCATCGCGGCCTCGGCCGCCGGACCCTCCCAGTGTTGGCCGATGAGCTTGCGGATCATCAGCGTTCCCCACGCGACGGTGAGGCTGAAACCCTTTCCGAGTTCGGCCCATTCGGTGGCCAGGGTGGTCATCGCGACGGGATTGATGCTCTGGGCGAGCCGGTGGATGTCGGCATGCTCCATGCCGTGGAAGTTCTCGAATGCTGCGATGTATTCGGGATCGACTCCCGCGTCGATGCGCGCGGCCAGCGCGTCGTAATTGGACTGCCGGCGGGCGACGGAGTCGGGGGCTGGGGCGTCGACCCCGAGCGACACCAGTAGTCGGTCGACGACGTTGTCATTCGTGGACATGGACGACAGTTCCCCCTCGATGCTCTCGCGTCTCGAGGAGCCGACGGCGGCGCGATATCCCCCTGCCCACGTAGATCCCCCCGATCCGATGGTGGCGACGATGCTAACGCACGGCACCGACCAGACGCAGGGCAAGATCGGCATACAGGTCGCTGATCGTCGCGGCGTCGTCGTAGCGGCCCGAGGGATACCAACGGCACACGTCGACGCAGAGCGACATCAGGGCGAGAGTGACACCTTCGGCATCCGGGAGGGTGAACGCGCCCGAGACGTGGCCGGCGTCCACGACACCCCGCACGACCTGCGTGGTCTGCCGTCGTAGTCCGACGATCGTGCGGTAGTGCTCGCGGTCGAGCGCGGCCAGCTCGTACTGGATGACCCGGCTCCATCGGTGGTTCTCCGCCTGCCAGGCGGCGAAGCGGCCGATGACGGAGGCGAGCCGAGCGGACGGCTCGGCATCGGGGCGGTCAGCGTTCTCGACGACCTGCAGGGCGAGCGCGTGGCCCTCGTAGGCGATGGCGAAGAGTAGCTCCTCCTTGGACGCGTAGTGCGGATACATCGCGGCGGGACTCATGCCGAGTCGCGCCGCGATCCGGCGCGTCGTGGTGCCGCCGTAGCCGTGCTCCGCGAACTCGTCTATCGCGGCCGTGCGGATGCGAGCCGCGGCCTTGGATCCGCCGACGACGTCGTCCCATGCATCACTCACGAGAGCGCTTCCGTTCTGTCCGGTTGGTGTTGACAAGCCCGCTACGGCATCGCACGATAAGCGAGCGCTTAGAAATAAGCCAGTGCTTATCGACTTGGTAACGGTGGGTGCGACGCGGGGTCCTCTCCGCGCTGCAACGCCCGCGGCAACATAGGATCCGCCGAAGAGAAGAATAGGACCTGGCTCTGAAAGGCAGTGCTGTCCAATCAAATTGGATACAGGCTGTTTGGTGGATGAGAAGGCGGTCGGCTATACAGTTCCTGTAGGCCCCGTCACAGCGAGGAGATGACGTATGTCCGTGCTCGACCGCTTCCGTCTCGACGGCCGCGTTGCCATCGTCACCGGTGCCTCTTCGGGCCTCGGTGTCGCATTCACCCGAGGGCTGGCCGAGGCAGGGGCCGACGTCGTGCTCGCCGCACGCCGCGTCGACCGTCTCGAGGAGACCGCCGCGCTGGTCCGGGAGGCCGGACGGCAGGCCGTCACGGTCGAGACCGACATCGCCGATCCCGAACAGGCGCAGCGCATGGTCGATCATGCGGTCGAGCAACTCGGCCGGGTGGACATCCTCATCAACAATGCCGGTATCGGCACCGCCGTGCCCGCCACCAAGGAGACCCCCGAGCAGTTCCGGCAGGTCATCGACATCAACCTGAACGGATCCTATTGGGCGGCACAGGCCGTCGGCCGTGTGATGCAGCCCGGTAGCTCGATCGTCAACATCTCGTCGGTTCTCGGTCTCACCACGGCAGGCCTGCCGCAGGCCGCGTACTCGGCCAGTAAGGCGGGCGTCATCGGCCTCACGCGCGACCTCGCGCAGCAGTGGGGAGCACGCAAGGGAATCCGCGTCAACGCCATCGCACCCGGCTTCTTCCGGACGGAGATGACGGACGAATACCAGCCCGGATACCTCGACTCGATGAAGCAGCGAATCATCCTCGGCCGGACCGGCGATTCCGAGGAGATCGCAGCCACTGCGGTCTGGCTGGCATCCGACGCCGCCGCCTACGTCACCGGTCAGACCATCGCCGTGGACGGCGGACTCACCATCACCTGACGGCACCACCCATCCCCCAACGGAGGAACGCTATGAGCACACAGCCCCGCACTGCCATCGTCACCGGAGCCGCACGCGGCATCGGCGCAGCCGTAGCGAAGCGGCTCGCCGGCGACGGCTACCGGGTCGCCGTCCTCGACCTCGACGAATCCGCCTGCAAGGACACCGTTTCGGCTATCGAGTCCGCCGGTGGCAAGGCACTCGCCGTGGGCGCCGACGTCTCCGACGAGAAGTCCGTCGCCGCTGCCGTCGAGAAGGTCGCCACCGAACTCGGCGAGCCCACCGTCCTGATCAACAACGCCGGCATCACGCGCGACAACCTGCTGTTCAAGATGACGGTCGAGGACTGGGACGCCGTCATGAACGTGCACCTGCGTGGCGCCTTCCTCATGACGCGTGCCGTCCAGAGCTACATGGTCGACGCCAAGTTCGGTCGCATCGTCAACCTCTCGAGCACCTCGGCCCTCGGCAACCGCGGCCAGGTCAACTACTCCGCTGCCAAGGCCGGCATGCAGGGCTTCACGAAGACCCTCGCAATCGAGCTGGGCAAGTTCGGTGTCACCGCCAACGCCATCGCGCCGGGCTTCATTGCCACCGAGATGACCGCCGCGACCGCCGAGCGTCTCGGCCTGTCGTTCGACGACTTCAAGTCGAACATCGCGGCCGACATCCCGGTCGGCCGTATCGGCGAGGTCGACGACATCGCCCACACCGCATCGTTCCTCGCGTCCGAGGGCGCGGGCTTCGTGTCCGGTCAGGTCATCTACGTGGCCGGTGGCCCGAAGGCCTGATCCCCTTCCGTACATCCGCGCCGCCGCGTCCCATCCGGGACTGCGGCGCCGCGGTCTTTTCTGTTGCGGATCGAACGGAACGGCCCGACCGTGTCGGTCGCCTCGGTTAACCTCTCCGGCATGAGCGAGAAGGTCAAGGGGCCCCAGTCGTACTTTCCGTCGATCGAGCAGAAGTACGGACGCCCGATCGAGGAGTGGAAGAACATGATCCGCGCCTCGGATCTCGCCGAGCACATGGAGCTCGTGAACTGGCTGAAGCAGGAACACGGGATGGGCCACGGGCACGCGAATGCTCTCGTCGCCCACACTCTGAAGGAACAGAAGTCCGAGTGACGAGAGCGTCCGACTACGCCAGCCGCGGGGGTGCGGTGCGGTAGGTCGCAGGGGTGGCGCTGAGCCGGATCGGGTTGGCGATCTGACGAAGCGGAGCGTCCCGGTCGGGATCGTCGATCGACACCACCGGCGACAGGCCGAGTCGTTCGGCGAGCGCGACCGCGTCAGCGATGTCGTTGAGCGGTCCGCACGGCACCCGGGCTGCGGTCAGAGCGTCGAACCACGCGTCGGCGGTGTCCGTCGACAGCAATTCGTCGAGGATCTTCGTCAGCTCCTCCCGGTTCGCGACGCGGGCGGTGTTCGTGGTGAACCGCTCGTCGGTGGCGAGTTCGGGTGCGCCGAGAACCGCGACCAGGGAAGCGAATTGACGGTCGTTGCCCACAGCGAGGACGAACGGCCGGTCTGCCGTGTGGAACACCTCGTAGGGCGCGATGCTCGGATGGCGATTGCCCATCGCCTTCGGCACCACTCCTGCCGCGACGTAGCCGGACGATTGGTTCGCCAGCGCCGACAACAGGGACGACAGCAGGTTCACCTCGACACGCTGGCCCTCGCCGGTGCGGTCGCGGTGCCGTAGCGCGGCGAGAATGCCGAGCGCAGCGTGCATTCCGGTGATGATGTCGACCACGGCGACACCGACCTTGGTGGGTGTCGCATGGTCGGGCCCGGTGATGCTCATCAGACCGCCGACGGCTTGGATGAGCAGGTCGTAACCGGGCAGGTCGTTGTGCCCGCCGAAGCCGGTGATCGAGGTGTAGACGATGCCGGGGTCGAGTTCCCGGACCTGCTCGTATCCGAGCCCGAGCCGAGTCATCGTGCCGGGCAGGAAGTTCTCGACGACGACATCGGCGCGGGCGACGAGATCGCGTGCCTGCTCGAGTCCTTCGTCAGTGGTCAGGTCGATGGCCACCGATTTCTTGTTGCGGTTGACGCCGAGGAAGTAGGTCGACTCGTCGCCGGCCCAGGGTGGTCCCCAGTGCCGGGTGTCGTCCCCGAAGCCGGGTCGTTCGATCTTGACGACCTCTGCCCCGAGGTCGGCGAGCAGCATGGTGGCGTAGGGGCCGGCGAGCACGCGACCGAAGTCGGCGATCACCAGCCCTTCCAACGCTCCGCTCACCGGAAGGCTGCCTCACCGGTCAGAGCCTTGCCGATGGTCAGCTGATGGACCTCGGAGGTGCCCTCGTAGGTCAGCACCGATTCGAGGTTGTTGGCGTGACGGATGACGGGGTACTCGAGCGTGATTCCGTTGGCGCCGAGGATGGTCCGGCACTCGCGGGCGATGGCGATGGCCTCACGCACGTTGTTGAGCTTGCCGAGGCTGACCTGCTCCGGGGCGATCTCGCCGCGGTCCTTGATGCGACCGAGGTGGTAGGCGAGCAGGTGGCCCTTGCCGACCTCGAGCGCCATGTCGGCGATCTTGGCCTGGGTGAGCTGGTAGCCGGCGAGCGGCTTGTCGAACACCTCGCGGGACTGCGAGTACTCGACGGCGGTCTCGAGGCAGTCGCGGGCGGCACCGATGGCACCGAAGACGATGCCGAAGCGGGCCTCGCCGAGGGAGGTCAGCGGTCCGCGCAGACCCTCGGCCTTCGGCATCATCGCCGAGGAGGGCAGACGCACGCCGTCGAGGATGAGCTCCGATGTGACCGAGGCGCGCAGCGACATCTTGGAGTGGATCTCCGGTGCGGAGAAACCGGGGGTGTCGGTGGGGACGACGAAGCCGCGGATGCCCTTGGCGCCTTCTTCGAGGTCGGTCTGCGCCCAGACGACGGCGACGTCGGCGATCGAGCCGTTGGTGATCCACATCTTGGTGCCGTTGAGGATCCAGTCGTCGCCGTCGCGCTTTGCGTTGGTGCGCATCCCGGCGGGGTTGGAACCGAAGTCGGGCTCGGTCAGGCCGAAGCAACCGATGGCCTCACCGGCGGCCATGCGGGGGAGCCATTCCTGCTTCTGCTCCTCGCTGCCCCAGTGGTGGATGGAGAACATCGCCAGCGAGCCCTGCACGGACACGAGGCTGCGGATGCCGGAGTCGACGGCCTCGAGTTCGAGGCAGGCCACGCCGTAGGCGGTGGCGCTCATGCCGGCGCAGCCGTAGCCGTCGAGGTGCATGCCGAGCACACCGAGCTGTCCGAGTTCCTTGGCGAGCTCGCGTGCCGGGAGCTTGGCTTCCTCGAACCACTGGGCCACGTGCGGGCGGATGCGCTCGTTGCCGAACTTGCGGACGGTGTCGCGGATGTCGATCTCCTCCTGCTCGAGCAGGGAGTCGAGGGCGAACAGCTGGGTGAGCGACTGAGCGTTGGACATGGCCTTCTCCGGTGGTCGAGGAAACGTTTGTCAGAACGATTGTGAGAACGTTTGCGCGATCGATTGCATGGCCTACGCTAAAGACACGTTCCGGGCACGTCAACTCGGAACGCGAACTCGATGCCGTACGAGCAGGAGAGCCGCATGCCCCGTCCCGACCGCGCCCCGACGCTCAAGGAGATCGCCGAGCGCGCCGGTGTCCACGTCTCGACGGCATCCCGTGTGCTGCGCCAGCCCGAACCGGTCGACGGCTGGTCGGACTCGGCACTGCGGGTGCGGGAGGTCGCGGCCGAACTGGGATATCGCCCCAACCTGTGGGCGGCGAGCTTGCGGACCCGCAAGACCACGACCCTCGGTGTCGTCATGCCGCGACTCACCGACGGCGTGGTCGCCACGACCTACCAGGGCATCGAGGAAGCCGCCACGAAAGCGGGCTACTCGGTACTGCTGTCGAGCCCGCCCGACGACCTCGAGGCACAACGTCGCGCCATCGCGCTGCTCGTGGGCCGGCAGGTCGACGGTCTGCTGCTGAGCAGCATGCACCTCCCGGGTGGTCCGTTCGTCGAGTCGCTGGTACTCGGATCGCTGCCCATCCTCGCGGTCACCCGGCACGCCGATGCGGGGTTGCCGTTCGTGGTGGGCGACGACTACCGGGGTGGAGCACTGGCCGCCCGGCACCTTCTCGACCGCGGCTACGACGACCTGGCGATCATCGCCGGCCCCGACCACGCCAGCACCGCCCGCGACCGCCGCGACGGCTTCGTCGACACTCTGAAGGAAGCGTCGGCGCCACTGCCGCCCGAGCGGATCATGCGGTCGAGCTTCGACGTCGCCGGGGGTGTGGAGGCCGCGCGTGCGCTGCTGGACCGCCCCGACCGTCCCCGCGCGATCTTCGCGGTCAGCGACACCATCGCCATCGGCATCCTCGGTGTCGCCCGCGACCTCGGTCTGTCCATCCCGGACGATCTCGCCGTGGTCGGCTACAACGACATCCCCGTCGTGGCGCAGCTGCCGGTTCCGCTCACCACCGTGCGATCGCCCGCGCACGATATCGGGGTGACGGCCATCGAGCGGCTCCTCGAACTCGTGCGAAATGGAGAAACGGAATCGACGCGACTTCCCGTCGAACTCGTGGTGCGCGCCTCGAGCTGAGCGATCTCACCCGTTACCGCGGCCACTGTTCCCGTTGCCGGTGTTCCCGTTCCCATTGCCGTTGTTGCCGTTGTGGTTCCCGTTGTTCCCCTGCGAGTTTCCGTTTCCGTTACCGTTGTTGTTGCCGGGTCCGCTGTTCCCGCGGGACTCGGGTTCGGACCTCGTGGGCCCGGCATCCGCAGGCGGTGCGACGGGAGTGGTCTCCGGAGCGGGCACGACGGGCGGAACCACGGCGGTCTCGTCCGCTGTGCGCGCCGGGGCGACCGTGGATTCGGGGGTCGCAGGAAGCTCGGTGGTGGCCGGTACCCGCTCGGGCGTCGATGCGGACATGCCCGGCGTCCGCGTCTCCGGTGTGGCCGCCGGCGGGGAATCGCCCCGCCCGAATCCGAGTGCGAGACCGCCCACGGCGAGCGCCCCGACCAGCGTCAGACCCGCTGCGACGAGAACTCCACGGGAACGGTCCGTGCCTGCAGTGGTCGTCGGTCCGCCGATCTCACTCGCCGGAAGGAAGGCTGTCGCAGCGCGGTTTCCGTCGGAATTCTGCAATGCCGCGAGCATCTCGTGCGCACTGCGGAACCGGTCGGAAGGCTCTCGTGCCATGGCCCGTTCGATCACTGCGACGAACCCCGGATGGGCGTCCGGGCGGAGATCGGCGAGTGGCCGCGGACGGTCGTGCGTGATGGCCCGTGCCAGCGCGAGGATGTTGTCCTCGGCGAACGGCCTCCGCCCGCACAGGGACTCGTAGCCGACGATGCCGACCGCGTACAGATCGTCCGTCACGGACGCGGGGTGTCCGGTGATGCGGTCCGGGCTCAGATAGGCGACGGTCCCCACGAGTTCACCGGTGTGGGTGAGGTCGTCGCCGACGCTCTTCGCGATACCGAAGTCGGCGACCTTGATCTCGCCGTTCTCTGTGATGAGCACGTTCGCCGGCTTGATGTCCCGGTGGAGGATCCCCGCACCGTGCGCGGCGACGAGCGCCTCGAGAATTCCGGCGAGCACCGTGCGCACCCGATCGGCGGGTAGGGGTCCGCGGGTGATGTCGTCGGCGAGGGTCCGGCCGGAGAGCCGTTCCATAACGATGTAGGGACGTCCGTCGTGTTCACCCGTGTCGTATACGGCGACGATGCGAGGGTGGTTCAGGGCCGCGGCGGCCCGGGCCTCGACTTCGAAACGACGTCGTACGTCCGGTCTGCTGCAGACCTCCCGTCCGAGCAGTTTGACGGCGACGGGCCGGTGGAGGCGGGTGTCCCAACCGTCGTGGATCTCGCCGCTGCCGCCCACGCCGAGCAGACCGCTCAGCTCGTAGCGGCCGTCGAGAACTTTGTGGACGGTCACAGGTCGACGGTAGCCGTTCGAAGGGGGGAGTAAACAAAATGCGCTGGTGGGAGGATGTGTGCCCGAGCTTCATCCGTGATCTTCACCCGGTGCTCGTAACGCGTTTGTAATTCGTGCCGATCTCATGCCCGGGAGAACCACGCTGCCGGAGGGTCTGGATGAAGACGATTGTGCGAGCCGGGATCGTCGCCGGCATGGCAGCTGCATCGATGGTGTGGCCGGTGTCCGCGATGAGCGACCCGGGTAGCGAGCAGGGCATCCGATACGTCGCGCTCGGTGACTCGCGTGCCGCCGGACCCTACCTCGACGCAGCGGCGATGCTCAGCGGATGTGCCCGCGCGGATGCGGGATATCCGAACCTCGTCGCGGGTTCGCTTCAGACCGTCAGCTTCGTCAACGTCGCGTGTTCGGGTGCACGCACCGAGCACATCACGTCCGTCCCGCAGCAGACGTCGACCGGATCGGTCCCGCCGCAGATCGATTCGCTCCCTCCGGACACGAATCTCGTCACGCTGAGCATCGGCGGCAACGATGTCGGCTGGGCGGGGCTCGTCTCGGCCTGTTACACCGAGCTTCCGGGCGGCGATGCGCACTGCCGCACCGATTCGGGCACCACGTCGCGCATGGACACCGCCCTGAGTGCACTCGGACCGAAGCTCACCGCGACACTCACCGCCGTCCAGCAACGCGCACCGCGCGCACGGGTTTTGCTGGTCGGGCACGGCGGTGTCTTCGGCAACCGGGGGTGCTGGCCCAACATCCCCACCAGCGATGCCGACGCCTCCTTCGTGACGAACTTCTTCGTGCGGATGAACCGAGTACTCGCCCGCTCCGCCGGCGAGGCCGGTGCCGAGTTCGTCGACGTCATGGCCGGATCCGAAGGACACGACGCGTGTGCGCCCTCCGAGCAGCGCTTCTACGAGGGACGGCAGTCGCTGTCGCTGGCGAAGGCACTGCACCCTACCGCTGCGGGGATGCGGCACATGGCGCAGCGGGTGACGAACGTCTGGTATCAGCGAGGCTAGGAACCGACGACCAGCGGCGTTTCGTTCGCGACACTCGCCGGACACGACGGCGAAATAGTGGAATGCTGCACTCCACTGCGTGCTCACATCCGTCGAACCGGTCCTGCGCGGGAGGCCTCGATGACGATCTACCGACAACAGCTCGGCGGAACCGGTTACGTCTTCGACGGCCTCGTCGACCTGCTCGGGAAAGCCTCTCCGCGCCGCTCGGGCGATGAACTCTCCGGATGCGCTGCCAGCTCGGATGCAGAACGCGCCGCGGCACAGCTGGCCCTCGCCGACCTCCCGCTGACCACCTTCCTCACCGAGGCAGTCGTCCCGTACGAGACCGACGAGGTCACCAGGCTGATCGTCGACACCCACGACGCGACGGCCTTCGCGCCGGTCTCGCACATGACCGTCGGGGAACTGCGCGACCACCTCCTGGAGGTCGCGGCCCGACCGGACTCCGCCGACGTGCTCGCGGCACTCGCGCCGGGACTCACCCCGGAGATGGTCGCGGCGACCAGCAAGATCATGCGCAACCAGGACCTCATCGCGGTCTCCCGCGCTGCGACGGTGACCAGCGCGTTCCGCACGACCATCGGGTTGCCCGGCCGTCTCGCGACGCGCCTGCAACCGAACCATCCCGTCGACGACCCGCGTGGGGTCGCCGCGTCCGTCCTCGACGGTCTGCTGATGGGATGCGGCGACGCGGTGGTCGGCATCAATCCGGCGAGCGACTCACCGCACGCCGTGTCCGACCTGCTGCACCTGCTCGACGAGATCCGGCAACGATTCGAGATCCCCACACAGTCGTGCGTGCTGACCCACGTCACCACCACCATCGATCTGATCGAGAAGGACGCGCCGGTCGACCTGGTGTTCCAGTCCGTCGCCGGCACCGAGGGCGCCAACCGCAGCTTCGGGGTGGACCTCGCAGTGCTGCGGGAGGGCAACGAGGCCGGCAGGTCGCTGCGACGGGGGACCGTCGGCAGCAACGTCATGTACTTCGAGACCGGGCAGGGCTCGGCGTTGTCGTCGGGCACCCATTTCGGGACCGGGGGCAGACCGGTGGATCAACAGACGCTCGAAGCGCGCGCGTATGCCGTTGCGCGCGAGTTCGATCCGCTGCTCGTCAACACGGTCGTCGGGTTCATCGGACCGGAATACCTGTACGACGGCAAGCAGATCATCCGCGCGGGTCTCGAAGACCAGTTCTGCGGCAAACTCCTCGGCCTGCCGATGGGTGTGGACGTCTGCTACACCAACCATGCCGAGGCCGACCAGGACGACATGGACACCCTGCTGACCCTCTTGGCCGTCGCCGGAACAGCATTCGTCATCACCGTGCCGGGCGCCGACGACGTGATGCTCGGCTACCAGTCGCTGTCGTTCCACGACGTGCTGTACGTGCGGGAGGCCGCCGACCTGCGGCCGGCACCGGAATTCGAGGACTGGCTACGCAGGCAGGGCATGGCGGACGACGTCGGTCGCATCCTGCCGGTGGACGTCGGCGCGTCCCCTCTGCGCGCACTCGGAGGTGCCTTGTGAGCGACCTGTGGGACGAATTGCGCCGGAACACCCAGGCACGGATCGGCCTGGGACGCACCGGGAACAGCATCCCGACGCGCCGTCATCTGGAATTCGTGGCGGCCCATGCCGAGGCGCGCGACGCCGTGCACGTCCCGCTCGATGTGCATTCCTTGGCTCAGCGGGTTCGTGATCTCGGGCTCGGTGAGCAGTTGATCGTGGAAAGTGCAGCAGGAGATCGCAGTACGTATCTGCGTCGCCCCGACCTCGGCCGGCAGCTCGCCGAGGGGACCACGCTGCCGCGCATGGAGGCCGATCTCGGTATCGCGCTGTGCGACGGGTTGTCGTCCACCGCTCTCGACGCCCACGGACCCGATCTGCTCGCGGCGATCGTCGCTGCCCTGCCCGGGTTGACCGTGGCGTCACCGGTGATCGCGACGCAGGCCCGCGTCGCGCTGGGCGACCATATCGGTGAACAACTCGGCGTCACGACGATGCTCGTGATCATCGGCGAACGACCCGGCCTGTCGGTGGCCGACAGTGTCGGCGTGTACCTGACGCACCACCCGACGCCGGGACGCAGTGACGCCGAACGCAACTGCGTGTCGAACATCCACCCGCCCGGCGGGATGACCTACGAGCACGCGGCGCGCGTCGTCGCAGCCCTCGTGAACGGGGCCCGACAGTTGGGGGCGTCGGGGGTGGCGTTGAAGGACACCTCGCGGGAGCCCGCACTCACCGACCCCGGCAGCGGAGCGCGAGACGGTCAGCAGAGCGCGTAATAGCGCGCACCTATGACCACTTCGCGCTCTGCTGCCCTCGGTCGAGGGCGGAGGATTGCGCCGTTGTGTGCAAATTGCCAGGGTACATCTCACTCGTCCCACTGCCTATGTTGCTGTGCCCGACAAGCTTCTCGAGAGGTAGACAACCTGAAGATGAGGCTCACAACCCTGCTGGTCGACCATCTGGGTCAGGGGCCGATGCTGCCGAGCATGATGCCGACGCTTGCGGCGAGCGACGCGATCAGATGTGCGTTGTAGCGCTGGTCGAAATCTCGAGTACTCATTGGGTCTCCTATTTGCAATTCGTGGAACTTGTTCGGGTCAAGCGGTTTCGGGAAGCGGGTTCTTCAACGAAGCGACGATGTTGTTCGCGATCGTCGACGCCACCTCCGGCGAAACGTTCGCGTCGTGGCAGCGCCTCGCCGCGACCGCCAGCCGATCGGCGACCTCGTTGAGCGGGTGTCCGCTGTGCCCGCGCACCCACGAGAACTTGACGGTGCGACCCTTGATCCGATTCCGGATGCGCTCTACGACGTCCGCGATCTCGAGACGGCCTTCGTAGGTGCCCTCGATGCAGGCGAGGGCAAGCCGGCTGTCGGTGAGGATGTGCAGCTTGGGGTGCATGAAGCGAGCGACGGCCATGTCGATCGCGAGGAGTTCGCCTTCGAGGATCGATCGGGCGTCGCAGGCCATCCGCATGTGATGTGCACCGGCGTTCGATACGCAGCCGAGTCCGGTGCCGCGACGATTGCGGGCCTTCGATGCGTCGGTCGCGACCACCAGCGGCGGGCGCGCTTCGAGTGCCGCCTCGCGGCGTGCTTCGTCCGCTGCGAGCAGGGCCGCGACGTGTGCCCCGATGGTGTCGGATGCGCGAGTGAGAAGCACGCCGAACGGGCCGAAGGCCGTATCGACGAACTGTGCGGCCGGGAACGACTCGGCGACGTCCTTCAAGGTGCGACGCAGCACGCCGTCGGAGATGTGGACCCGGGCGGGTGAGGTCTGCGCCCGCCGGACCGCCGGACCGTCGCACCAGCGCTACCAAGCTCGTTATCGAGCAGATGGAGGCCATCGCACCCACCATGGCCGCATGACCTCCATCAACGGCCTCCCGTAACGACGAGGGGCGGTGCTCCGACACCAGTTCAGGAAGGCGCTCAGCGCGTGTGCGGTCGAGAAAGCAGCGGCACACGGGGCCTGGTGTCGGGTTGAAGGAGAAACATGAAGTTCGTCGTCCCCTACCTGCGAGTCGTAGCGGGGATGTTCGCCGCCATCACGCTGTGGCTGGCGATCGTGGAAGTAGTCAACGGCAACCTTGCCGACGCGATCCTGTTCGTGGCATTCGCGGCCGGCCTGGGATATCTCGCGATCGGCAAGCCCCTGCGCGACCACCGCAGGCGCATCAAGGCCGAGCAGGACGCGATCGCCGCACGTGCCGAAGCCGGCCACCGCGCGTTCCTTGCAGGGGATGTGCGGGCGGCGATGGCGCCGCCGCCCGAGCCGCCGAAGCCTCCGAGGATCCGGCGCGGGGTGGTCATCGCCGCTGCCGTCGCCGGACTGATCGTCCTTATGGGAATCATCAGCGATATCTCGGACGGGCTGGATTCACCCACGAAGGACGACGCGAGTACGACTCCTCGCGCTGCCGCACCGACGACCACCACGCCGTACACGACGTCGGCTGCCACCACGGCGCGGACCGTCGCTCCGGAAACCACTCCCGCCACGAGAGTTTCCACCACGCAGGTCGCGGCTGTCGCGTCCACTGCGGTGATGCCGAACGTCGTGTGCATGGATCTTCAAGCGGCACAGGACACCATCCAGGCCGCCGGCGTGTTCTACTCCACGAGCGTCGACGCGACCGGTCAGGGACGCGCGCAGGTATGGGACAGGAACTGGGTCGTCGTCGACCAGACTCCCTCGGCGGGAGCATCGATCGGTGAAGGCGACCCAGTGCTGTCGGTTCTGAAAGAGGACGAGTTCAGCGGTTGTTAGGCCATCGGTTGCTCCGTGCGTGAGAGATCCTCGGTGGCGGTGTTCGACGGATGCCGGCCGCCCCTCGGGAATCCCACCGATCCCGGCCGTAGGGCCTCGACCCGCAGGCCCGCCATCGCGGCCTTCAGTCCGAGATCCTTGATGGTCGAGGCGATTCGGCCGGAAGAGGCCTGTTCCTTCGGGGTGTCGTTCCGCTCGCGGAACTGAACGACGCCGGTCACGTCGGCCCCTCCCGTAGACCCGTGCTTCGATCACAGCACTCCACCCGGGGTTCGCGCAACGAGGATGAATTCGATCGGGAACGAATCGGGCGCCCTGCGGGCGGCTGCCCTCGACCGATCGGAGACCCTTCGGGTCCCTGAGTCGTCGTCCCCTTCCCCAAGGCTGCCCGGTCGCCATGCCCCGATAGACCGTCTCGGCCAGCACGGATAGCCCCACGTCGCGGAGGACGTGCGGCTCGCACTGGACCCGGTCGTTCGTGTCGACCCGCACGATCGGGTGCTCCACCACCAGCTGTGGAGACGAGGGATACTGGTGCCCAGTCGGTTTCGAGACAGGGAACGGCCCCGGCTCGCAGCGTCGGCGCGCTGACGTCGGACTGTGGGAGACGAGCGACGAGCTGCGTCGACGCGCCTCGGCTACCGGAACGGCCCTCGTGCGCGACGATGCAGGTGAAACGCCTCGAGCCCTCCGATCACGGTGGATCGGAGGGCTGGAAAGTCAGGACGTCGGGCGTGAACCCGGGGGAGCGGGTGTGCGGCGACCGGCGCGGACGAATGCGCTCGCGGCTCGTTGCTGGAATACGCCTCTCGAAGGCGTGTGGATAGACTCCACCCTACGGTGCATGACAGTCCCTATCTGTCTTGTGCCCAGACCCCGGTGAGGTGTTGGCGCACCTTCCGGGGTCGACCTGTTTTCAGGTCGGTGGAGGGATGGTCGCACGGGTGTGCGAAGTCGTCAACTCGAACACACGTTCTGTTTCTGTCTGTTCTGCAAGTACGGAAAGCGCAGTGATTCGTCCGAATGGCGCCTCTTGCAACGATTGTCGCGCTTGTTCATGGATAGACCAGTGGTTTGGATGTAAAACCGATTGTCAGCCGTCATCGAATCCGACGCGGCCTATGGTGAGACTTCTTCGCGTCGAGCTCCAACTTCCCACAAGTGCGCGTCGAGATGGCACAGTGCGGCACGGCCGACATCCGAGAAGAAGGGGACTCGCGTGGGAGCTGTGCGACGCACGGTGGTGGCGACCGCAGTCGCGGCCACAGCCGCGGTAGGTGTATCGACGGGGCAGGCAGCGGCGACTCCTGCAATCGACACCGTCGTGAACGGTGCACTGTCCGTCACCCCGCTGTGCCAGGGAACCATCGACGCGCTGATCATCGCGTGCACCGAGCTCGAGAAGCTGACACCGCACTTCCCGCTGATGCTCGACCTGAATCCGCGGGGTACGCATCTCGTCGTGCTCGGGGCCGGACTCACCGATGACGGCAAGATCCGGCCGGTGCTCGAAGAACGGCTCGAGGCAGCTCTCCGTGCAGCGCAACGCTATCCGGAATCTCCGATCGTCGTCACCGGTGGCGTGCCGCGCAACGGCGTCACCGAAGCGCAGGCCATGAAGGACTGGCTGGTCGTGCGAGGCATTCCGCCGGAGCGCATCACCGAGGAATCGCAGTCGACCTCCACCGTCGAGAACGCACGCTTCACCAACGACGTTCTGCTCGAACGGCGAGCCACGGGCGCTGTGCTGGTGACGAACCGCGACCACCTCGAACGCGCGATGATCAACTTCCGGCAGGCGGTCGACGCACGTATTCCGGTCGCGGGCATCGTCGCAGCGTGAGCGCCGGAACTCTCAGCCCGGCGTGTTCGCCTTCCGCGTCAGTACCTGACTGATCTCCGAAACATTCTTCGCCAGTTCGAAGTTGACCCACCCGGCTACTTCCCACAGAGGTGAAGGTTCGGGCATGAGGCCGACGATCGTCTTCTCGATGTCGGCAGTCTCGAGAAGCGCGGCCCATTCGGTGCGAAGAGCCCGGATGCGGCCGGTCGAGCCGGACCATTCGTAGGCGTCCGGCCCGACCGCAGTTCCCCCACTGCAGACCGCCACGGTGTTCGTCCACCACCACTCGATGTGCCAGAGCAGCCACGCAATCGTGGGCTCGGGAAGGACCTCGGCCGTCTCGTCCGGCCAGTCGGCGACGAGGCGACCGTCGACTGGTCGAACGCCCACACAGTTCGACGACGGCTCCCAGTGCACGGCCGTCTCGTCGATCCGCGGCAGTACGTGTTGTTCCGTGAAGAGCCAGACCAGGTCGAGTTGCTTCAGCAGCGTGCGCGCCGCGAGGGCGGGGCCGTCGGAAGTCATATTCGAATGATCCGGGACGATCGAGGCCCGATCAAACAGGTTTCGTGAGAAGGTCTATCAGTTCTGGGGCAGCGGCAGGGGTGCGGGATCGATACCGGTGTAACCGCACTGCTGCAGTGGAGTTCCGGTGATGAGGCAGTTGATCGCAGCCTCCGCCAGGTGCGGCAGAAGCTGGATGTAGTTGTTGGCGACCTGGGCGCTTCCGGAATCCGCACTTCCGGTAGGAGCAGCGGACGCTGTTGCCGGGGAGACGAGCACGGCGGCCAGGCACGCGACACCGGTTGCGAGGATGCGACGCTTCATTCGATAGTTCCCTTCGACGTACGGACAGTCATTGGGAAATCGTTACATTCGTCCCGATCGTTACCCCTCTGAGAACATGAAGGCCCGCTTGCTGGATAGGGTGCGGATGTCACGACGTCCGTCCCCTTCCCGAGGAAACCCCATGACCGAACTTGCGCGCGGTGAGAACACGACAATCGCAACCGGGGTCGTCACGGTCTCGGTGGCGGGAGCCAGGCAGGGAACCGTCGACCTGATGGTCTTCCAGCTCGGCGCCGACTCGCGCGTCCGCAGCGACGCCGACTTCGTGTTCTTCAACCAACCGTCCTCACCGGAGGGCGCGGTTCGCCTGGTCACAGCGGACAAACTCTCGATCGACCTCACGGCGGTGCCGGCAGCCATCGAGCGGTTGTCGATCGCCGTCGCACTCGACGACAGCGTCCCCGGGAGCCTGGCGACGGTGACCGGCCTGGGTGTGGAGGTCGCGCACCCGGCCGGCACGGCCTCTGCGCGAGCATTGGATCTGACGACGGAACGCGCCGCGGTGCTGCTCGAGATCTATCGTCGGAACGACTCGTGGAAGGTCCGCAACGTCTCCGCGGGCTGGGACGCCGGACTGTCCGCGCTCGTGCGCGAACACGGCGTGCAGGTCGACGACGAGCCTGCCGCGCCCGCCGTCGACCCGCACGGTGTGCGCACCGTGGCGGGTGAGGAGAAGCTCTCCCTCGAGAAGCGACAGAAGCTCGACATGCGTAAGCGCGAGGTCGCGAAGGTGCTGCTCGACAAGGGTGCTCCGGGGGTTCGGGCTCGCGTCGTGCTTGTCATCGACAAGACCGGCAGCATGAACCGGGAGTACTCGAGCAAACGCATCCACGAGGTCGTCGAACGTATGGTGCCGATCGCGGTGCAGGTCGACGACGACGGAAAGCTCGAACCGTATCTGTACGCGAAGTCGTTCGCGCGGCTGCCCGACATCGTCGTCCACGAGGTCGACGGGTGGTCGTCCACCTACCTGCACCTCAGCGGAACACATGGCGGTATCGACTACGGACGGATCGGCGGCGTCAACGACGAACTACCGGTGATGAGCGAGATCATCGACTCGCTCGTCCCGGGAGCGACGATGCCCACGCTGGTGCTGTTCTTCACCGATGGTGGCTTCACCCAGAAGCAGAAGATCGCCGACCTGATGAAGAGCGCCTCGGCTCTGCCGGCGTTCTGGCAGTTCGTCGGGCTGGGCAAGGCCAATTACGGTGTGCTCGAACGGCTCAACACGATGTCCGGCCGCCGCGTCGACAATGCCGGCTTCTTCAGCGTCGACGACATTTCGAAGGTGACCGACGCCGAGCTGTACCGGCGCATGCTCAGTGAGTTCCCCGACTGGCTGAAGGCGGCGAAGAACGCGGGGATAGTCGGCTGAACAACGCCGATTACCGGGAGGCCTCGGCGACTCCCAGCGACAACGCACCGAAGAACTTCGGCGTCTTCTCCTCGTAGAAGGTGTCGAGTTCGCGGATGTCGAACCCCGCCCCGCGGATGAGGTCGGCGATCCGCCGTGTCAGATGACAGCCACCCGCGACGCGCTTCTGGATCGGTTCGAGCCGGTGCTGCCACCGTCGGACGTTCTCGTCCGGGGCGAGCCCGTGTTCGACGAAGTGCAGGGTGCCGCCCGGTGCGAGGACACGACGTACTTCGCGCAAAGCCGCGTCGGCATCGGGGATGGTGCACAGGGTCCACGTCGACAGTGCGCTGTCGAAGGTGTTGTCCTCGAACGGGAGTGACTGCCCGTCCAGGCCGGATCGTTCGATGCGCACGGGGGAGCCCTCGATGCGCGGACGTGCGAGCTTCCATCCGAGGTCCGCGGGTTCGACGGCGCTGACGGACTCGACGGTGGTGGGGTAGTAGGGAACGTTGAGACCGGATCCGAATCCGATCTCGACGACGCGGCCGCTGAGGCCGGCGCACACTCGTTTGCGGTTCGATTCAGTGAACGACGGTGCACAGGCGATGTTCACCAGTCGCGGTACGACGTGATCGTTGTAGAGGCCCATGGCAGTCCCTTCGCCTCGTGGCGTCTCGATCTGCTCGATCCATCATGACACCTGCCCGGCCGAACGGAACCCCTCGTTTCCGCTGCGCCGAGGAGGCTGTTAAGTTACCTTTACATGTAAATCACGCTTTACGGTGAAAGGGGCGATGATGGACAGCGGGGGTGCCGGATCGGCGGTGGCGCGGAGCAAATGGGGCAAGGTTCGAGTGGGCACACGGTGGATCGCCGCCGTACCGCCGGCCATCGTCCTCGGCATGGTGGCGGCGGTGGCACTCGGAGTGGTGGGTGCACTACTCGAACTGGTGCCGGAACATCCTGTCGTCTCGGGCATCGCCGTGGCGTTGGCGACCGTGTCTCCGCTGGTCGGTCTGGCATGGGTGCTCCTCGTGGATCGGTCGACTCTCGAAGGTGCAACGGACCGGCCGGAGGATTCGGTCGAGGCGTCCTGGTACGAGAAAGCCGCCTCGGGCGCTTTCACCGACATCCTTCTCGTCACGGGCCTCGGATGCACCGCTCTGGCGTTCGCACCGATCGAGGTCGAGGGCCTGCACGCGCTGATGGCGGTCGTTCTCGTGGCCTTCGCGTCGTTCGGTGTGCGCTACGCCGTGCAGCGTCGGAAGGTCTGAGGTGCGCAACTCGCTCGCGGCCCTGCGCGCGGAGAGCGGATGGTCGCAGCAGAGGCTCGCCGACGAACTCGGCGTCTCGCGGCAGACGATCATCTCGATCGAGAAGGGACGATTCGACCCGTCCCTTCCGTTGGCGTTCCGCATCGCGCGTCTGTTCGGGCGTCGCATCGAGGACATCTTCGTACCCGACGAGGAATAACGGAGTGGCCGAGCGGATTCCCCGACAGAACCCGCTCGGCCACTTGCCCGATCACTTGAGCGTACTACCAGCGTCAACCGTGAGCGTGAGTCCGGTGACGTAACGGGACTCGTCGGATGCCAGGAACAGGACGGCATTACTGATGTCTTCCGGTTCCACCCACCCCACGGGCAGGACGTGCATGAACTGCGTAGCCGCCTTCATGTCCTCCGGACCCGGGTTCTCGAGGTCGGGACGGAACATCTTCATGGCACCCTCGTTCATGAACATCGGTGTGTTCACGTTGGTGGGGTGCACGGTGTTGACCCGGATGGAGTGCTGCCCCAGTTCGACGGCGAAGGTGCGCATCATGCCGACCATCCCGTGCTTCGCGGAGATGTACGGCCCCATGGTGGGGTATGCCTTCAATCCTCCGACCGAGCTCGTCAGGACGATCGATCCACCGTTCCCGCCCGCAATGATGTGCGGCACTCCGGCCTTGATCGACTTCCACACGCCGGACAGGTTGATGTCGAGCATCTCCTGCCAGTCGAACTCGTCCGTCTCGTGCAGCATCGCGCCACCGGTGCCGATGCCGGCGTTGGCGACGATGATGTCGAGACGGCCCAGTTGTTCGACGCCGTTGTCGACGGCGGCCTTCACCGCGTCGAAGTCGCGGACGTCGACTTCGGCCGTGACGATCCGTCGGTTGAGACTCTTGACGGCTTCGACGGTTTCGGCCATGTCTTCCGGGGTGGACGGTTCGATCTGCGCGTTCTCCCGGATCGGGCCGCAGATGTCGAGTGCGATGATGTCGGCACCCTCCTGTGCCAGCCGGATGGCGTGACTGCGCCCCTGTCCGCGTGCGGCTCCGGTGATGAACGCGACCTTGCCTTCGACTCTTCCTGCCATTGAACACCTCTCACTTCGTGCACCGTCCAGTCGGGCGATGCAGAGCCATGGGATTGCCGGGTTACTGCGTGCTGCGGGTGAACTCGATATGCAGATCGACGAGCCCGCGAAGGAGGAAGGTGGGTTCGTAGGCGAACACGCGGTCGTTCTCCGGGCCGTGTGCCTGCTCGCTGAGGCGGATGTCCTCCATCCGATCGAGCAGGCGGTTGAGGGTGACGTGCCCTTCGATGCGTGCGAGCGGTGCACCGGCGCAGGTGTGCAGACCGCGGCCGAATGCGATGTGATCGTGCGAGTTCTTCCGATCGAGCCGGAACTCGTTGGGATCATCGAACTTACGCGGATCACGGTTCGCAGCGGCGAGGCTCAGCATCACGACGGTCCCGGCCGGCACCTCGACGTCGCCGATGGTCGTGGACTTGCGCGCCAGGCGGAAGTCCACCTTCGTGGGGCTGTCGAAGCGCAGCGATTCCTCCATGAACGGTTTGATGAGACTGCGGTCCTCGCGCAGGATCTTCTGGTACTCGGGACGTTCGCATAGGACCCGCAGCGACGAACTGAGGAGTTTCGTCACCGTCTCCTGGCCGGCGGCGAACAGGAAGGTTGCAGGTCGGACGACCTCGAGGAGTTCGGGTATCGAGCCGTCCGGATAGGTCGCTGCGGCCAGACCGCTGAGGATGTCGTTGCGGGGTTCGCGACGCCGGTCGGCGAGATACTTCTCGAAACGTCCGTCGAGGAATTCGAGGGGGTTGATCCCGACGGGTTCGTGATCGAGTGCGCCGACCCGCGTGCCGGGCCGTTCACCTGCGCCGAGTACCCGCCGGAACTCCTCGCGATCCTCTTCCGGCACACCGAGCAGGTCGGTGATCGCCATGGTGGCGAAGGGTTTTGCTTAATCGCCGAGGAACTCGCATCGGCCCTCGCCGACGAATTCGTCGATGACGTCGTCGGCCAGTCCCCAGAGGTACTCCTCTTTCTCCTTCAGTCGTTTCGGGGTGAGGAGTCGTCCGAGCAGCGACCGGGCGCGCGTGTGGTCGGGTGGGTCCATCGTCACCATGTGCTCGAAGATCGGGAACTGGTGACGGTGGGCCTCGATCTGTTCGGTGATGTCGTCGCCTTCGGGTTCGAAGGGCAACGGCGGGAACGGACCTCCGATCGAGTTGACGGCCGACAGTCCCTCGCTGTTCTTGAATCCTTCGACCACCTCCTGATAGCCGGTGACGACCACGACCCCGTAGTGGGGTTCCCGGTACACCGGGTTGCGACTGCGCATGTGGTCGAAGTACTCGAACGGACTCTGGGCGATCTCTCCGTCGGTGAAGTAGTCGGAGGATGCGAGATCGGTCATCGGATCACTGACCTTTCGGGGAGGAGGGGAGGTTCTCGACGATGCCGATGGCCTGCCGAGGACAGGCGGTGGCGGCGGAATATGCCTTGGGCCATAGTCTTTCCGGAGGGTTCTCGTCGCAGGTTGCGATGTCGTCGTCGGAAAGGTCGAGCCTCGTCGGCCGGTGCATCGAGGGGCAGATCGGGATCGCCGAAATCATGCCGACGATCGATCGCACGGTCTACTGGCTGACCACGGGGTACGAGGCTGCGCAACGCGAGGGGCGCGGCAAGGACTCCTGACCGCGCCCCTCGTTGTCGGGGTCACTCGACTTCGGCGAGTCCGTACTCGGGTCGCCCGGCCGGCCGGTACACGGTGATGAGGACACCGGACGAGGTGGTGCGCGATTCGACGAGATCGAACTTCGTGTCGCGACCCCCGACGGGGAACAGTCGCCGCCCCTGACCGAGGACGACCGGGAACGTGATGAGGCGGTACTCGTCGACGAGATCGTGTTCGAAGAGCGTGTGGACGAGACGGATGCTGCCGTGCACCTGCAGTTCCCGTCCCGGCTGCTTCTTCAGTTCCGCGACCGCGGTGGGCACGTCGCCCTCGAGGACCGTCGTGTTCTGCCACTCGGGGGCGGTGAGCGTCGTGGAGGCGACGTACTTCGGGAGGGTGTTGAGTGCACGGGCGACCGGATCGTCGGGATCGGTCGAGTTCGGCCACGACGCAGCGAAGACGTCGTAGGTGTTCCGGCCCAGCAGGAATGCGTCGACCTTCGAGAACACCTCGTCGATGAACTTGCCGGTGTCCTCGTCGAACAGCGGCACCACCCAACCGCCGCGGTCGAAGCCGTCACTGCGGTCCTCGTCGGGGCCACCCGGTCCCTGGGCCACACCGTCGGCCGATACGAAGGTCGTCACCGTGAGCTTCATCGTCGTCCCCTTTCGAAGGTTGTCGCCGAGTACAGACCCGGGAAGCGCGGAGAACTCATCGCTTGCATCCCTCCGGCACGGAAGGTATCTCTGGACGCAGCGTCGCGTGTCGATGACGGACTGCGTCAGGCATGGAGGCGCGGGACCACAAGGAGTTCTCCTTGAGTATTGCGTTCAACCACACCATCGTCGCGGCCGACGACAAGCAGCATTCGGCCTACTTCCTCACCACCCTGTTCGGGCTGCCCGATCCGGTGCCCGCCGGGCACTTCCTCGCTGTCGAACTCGCCAACGGCGTCACCCTCGATTTCGCCGAACCGCCACCGGATGTGGAGTATCCGCCGCAGCACTACGCATTCCTGGTGTCGGAGGAGGAGTTCGACGAGATCTACGCCCGGATCCTCGAGCAGAAGATCGAACACTGGGCCGATCCCCGGCAGTCGGCGCACGGCATCAACAGAAACGACGGGGGTCGAGGAACCTACTTCCTCGACCCCGCCGGTCACTTCATGGAGATAATCACGCGTCCCTACGGTTGGCGCTCCTGAACCGTCTCGACCCGAGCCGTCCCGGCCGCAGCGCGTCGCCGTGCCAGCACCGTGCAGGTACCGGCGATCGCTGCGGTCAACGCGCCGGTCGCGAGCAGCTGCGTGCGGGCAGCGGTGTCGAACAGGGCGAGCACCGCGATGCCGGCCAGCAGACCGAGCGTCGCGTACGACAGGTACGGGAAGCCCCACATCTTCAGCGGCAGTGCATCCTCGGTGCCGTTGCGGCGTGCGCGACGACGGAGCACGAGGTGCGAGACCGCGACGAACGTCCACAGCACCAGGATCGTAGAGCCGACGGCGTTGAGCAGCAGCGGCAGCACCCGATCGGGGTAGAGATAGTTCAGTCCGACCGTGACGAAGCCGAACGCTACCGAGGCGAGCACCGCATTGCGGGGAACGCCGTTGGACGACAGCCGCCCGAAGACGGGGTGCGCCGATCCGCGGTGCGACAGCGAGAAGATCATCCGGGAAGCGCTGAACAGCATCGCGTTGAGCGACGAGAGCAGCGCGACCACGACGATCACGGTCATCACCGCGGCGGCGCCCGGGACGGCCCCGGCCTGCAGCACGGCGACGAACGGACCGGTCGCGAGATCCTCGGAGGTCCACGGCAGGATCGTCACCATCACGAGCACCGACCCGATGTAGAACACGAGGATGCGCCACACCAGGGTGCGCACCGCGCGGCCCACGTTGCGACGGGGATCGGCGGTCTCCGCGGCGGCGATCGCGATGATCTCGGTGCCACCGAACGCGAAGACCACGATGAGCAGGCCGGCGGCGATACCCGCGATACCGGTGGGGGCGAACCCGCCGTGCGCCGTGAGGTTGGAGAAGCCGGTCGTCTCGAAGGTGGGCATCCACCCGGCGATCATCGCGATGCCGATCACCAGGAAGCCGACGATCGCGACGATCTTGATTGCGGCGAACCAGAATTCGACCTCACCGAAGCGGCGGACGCCGACCAGGTTCACGCCCGTCAGCACGACCATGTAGAACAGCGCGGACGCCCACTGGGGGATGCCGGGCAGCGCCACCGCGGTGATCGCGGCGGCGCCGGTGGCCTCCGCGGCGATCACGATGATGACCTGCACCCAGTACAACCACCCGATGGTCCGTCCCGCGACAGGGCCCAGCGCGTTCTCGGTGTGCTCGGAGAACGCACCGCTGGAGGGGTTGGCCGCGGCCATCTCGCCCATCATGCGCATCACGAACACGACGAGAACGGCCGCCACCAGGAACGAGATCAGGATCGCCGGGCCGGCGACGGCGATACCCGCCCCCGACCCGACGAACAGGCCGGCCCCGATGGCGCCACCGAGGCTCATCATGACGAGCTGGCGGGGCCGCATGGCGCGATGCAGGCCGGCGGTGCTTTGGGTGCCGGTCGTCGTCCCGGCGGTGCTCTGGGTGCCGGTCGTCGTCCCGGCGGTGCTCTGGGCGCCGGTCGTCGCCGTGGCCAGGGTGTCAGTCATCGATGCGCTCCCCGGCCGGGACCAGCTGGTCCAGTGCGATCTCGAAGGCGGTCGCGGCGAGCCCGGTGAGCTCGGTCGACCGGTCGTGGCAGCGGCGCAGTGCCGTCTCGATGGTGGTGGACACATCGCCGAAGATGGCGGCGTCAGAGACCTCCACGTCGCCCTCCATGAGCTGGGCGAAGGCCCGGGCCATACCGCAGTTGGCGATGAAGTCGGGGATCACGGCGACGGACTTGTCGGCGTGCTCGTAGGTGGGGCCGTAGAAGATCTCGTCGTCGGCGAACGGAACGTTGGCGCCGGAAGCGATCGACTCGAGTCCCGCGGCGACCATGCGGTCGACCTGCTCGCGGGTGACGAGGCGGCTCGCGGCGCAGGGGAGGAAGATCTCGGCTCCGAGATCCCAGATGCGGGCGTTCACCTCGTCGAAGGGGATCATGCGGTCGCTGCGCAGGGCGTTGCCGTCGCGCTCGAGCAGCAGGGTGCGGACCTCGTCGAAGGAGAGACCCTCGGGTGCGAGGATGCCGCCGTCGCGGTCGATGATGCCCACGATCGAGGCGCCGGCCTGAGCGAGATAGTAGGCAGCAGCGGCGCCGACGTTGCCCCAGCCCTGCACCACGACGCGCTTGCCGGTGAGGTCGGTGCCCCGATAGACGAGCTGGTGGTGACGGACCGACTCGGCGACGCCGTAGCCGGTGATCAGATCGGCGACAGTGTATTTCGTGCTGGTAGCAGGGGTGAACCGCGCGT
This sequence comes from Rhodococcus sp. 2G, assembly GCF_001886355.1. Taxonomy (NCBI): domain Bacteria; kingdom Bacillati; phylum Actinomycetota; class Actinomycetes; order Mycobacteriales; family Nocardiaceae; genus Rhodococcus; species Rhodococcus sp. 2G. Next base: position 4,595,850 of record NZ_CP018063.1, read on the forward strand.
CCTCGACGACCTTCGCGACGCCGAGTCGCAGCTGGCCCACCCGCTGGATGCGCTGGCGCTCGTCCTTGCCGAAGTGTCCGTTGACGACACCTTCCTGCGGGTGCCACAAGCCGTTGGACTCGGTGAGGGGAACGACCTCGTTCATCTCGTCGACGTTGAGGTCGCCGCCGGTGCCGTAGTAGGCACGCAGCAGGGGAGTGACGGCCGCGAACCAGCGGCGCAGCACGCCTTCCTTGCGGGGGTCGGACGGATCGAAATCGATGCCGGACTTGGCACCGCCGATCGCAGGTCCGGAGACGGTGAACTTGATCTCCATGGTCTTCGCCAGCGACTCGACCTCGCGCCGGTCGAGGCCGCGGCGCATGCGGGTGCCGCCGCCGGCCGCGCCGCCCCGCAGCGAGTTGATGACGACCCAGCCCCGGGCGGTGGTCTCGGTGTCGTGCCACTCGAAGACGATCTCGGGGGCTTTTTCTTCGAATCGCGTCAGCAGGTTCTTCATGGCGAAAGACTGTGACGGCAGTAACAAATGCTGCGCAACTGTGCTTCATCGAACTGTGCAGCGTGCGGAGGGTCCGGATGCCCGAAGCGCTTTTTTCTGTGCAATCCGGCTAGTCGGAGACGGATTGTGGACGTGATCGGTTCAGCGGCGGTAGGCCGGTGCCTTCGCGGATCGTTCCGGCTCGAGGGTGCGGAGCAGCGGCATCGCCCGGTAGTGCACCACTTCCGACAGCACCATCACACTCGTGGACCGCGCGACGATCGAGGAGCGGTTCAGCTCGATGAGGGTCTGTTGGAGACCGAGGTGTGATTCGGCTCCGATGCGGCACAGGACGTCGCCCGCGCCGGTGGTGGCGAACGCCTCGAGGACGCCGGGGATGCCTTCGAGGACCTCGGTGACGTCTTCGAGCGCGCCCTGCACGATCTCCATCGTCACGAACGCCTGCACTTCGAAACCTGCTGCGGCGAGGTTGATCCGGGGTTCGTAGCCGGCGATGACCCCGGTGTCCTCGAGGCGTCGCAGTCGGGCCGAGACGGTGGCACGCGCGACCTTCAGGCGACGGGACAGTTCGAGCGCGCCGATCTTCGGGTCGGCGTGCAGGGCCTCGAGGAGAGCGAAATCCAATTCGTCCAGCTGCACGGGCTCGCGCATCGCGGTTCCTTCCCATCGAGCGCCGAAAACTAGCCCGATTGTATAGGTGAACGCGCGGATTCCGGCAGATTCCAGTCAGTCGGACCAGTTGCCGAAGGCGACGTTGCGTCGCACCGACGGGTGGGTTTCTCCTGGTGACACACGACACAACGACTGTGCCGCAGTGAGCGGCAGGAGGTTGCAGCGATGACTCTGGAATACACCCTGACCGACAGCGAACGACTCGCTCAGCTCGACGCCGAGGAGCTCCGGCGCCTGGTCGGTCTCGTGGAGTACGACAGCGAACGGGATCCCTTCCCCGTCAGCGGCTGGGACGCCGTGGTGTGGGTGGTCGGAAACGCCACGCAGACGGCGCACTACTACCAGTCCGCCTACGGCATGGAACTCATCGCCTATTCCGGACCCACCACCGGCAACCGCGACCATCACGCCTACGTACTGCGCAGCGGCGCCGTGCGATTCGTGATCAAGGGTGCGGTGGATCCGGACAGCCCGCTGATCGAGCACCACCGCCTCCACGGTGACGGCGTCGTCGACATCGCGCTCCAGGTTCCGGACGTCGACAAGTGCATCGAGCACGCCCGCAAGCAGGGGGCGACCGTCCTCGAGGAACCCTACGAGATCAGCGACGAGAACGGCACCGTCCGCATCGGCGCCATCGCGACCTACGGCGACACGCGGCACACGCTCGTCGACCGGTCGCGCTACAACGGCCCGTACCTGCCCGGCTACATCGAGCGCACCTCGACCTACCGCAAGCGTGAGGGTGCGCCCAAGCGCATCTTCCAGGCGCTCGACCACGTCGTCGGCAACGTCGAACTCGGGCGCATGGACGAGTGGGTCGACTTCTACAACCGCGTCATGGGTTTCACGAACATGGCGGAGTTCATCGGCGACGACATCGCCACCGACTACTCGGCGCTCATGAGCAAAGTGGTGTGCAACGGCAACCACCGCGTGAAGTTCCCGCTCAACGAGCCCGCCATCGCGAAGAAGCGTTCGCAGATCGACGAGTACCTCGACTTCTACCGCGGACCGGGTGCACAGCACCTCGCGCTGGCCACCAACGACATCCTTACGGCGGTCGACCAGTTGCGCGAGGAGGGCGTCGAGTTCCTCGCGACTCCCGATGCGTACTACGACGATCCGGAGCTGCGCGCCCGTATCGGTGAGGTCCGGGTGCCGATCGAGGAACTGAAGAAGCGGGGCATCCTGGTCGACCGCGACGAGGACGGCTACCTGCTGCAGATCTTCACCAAGCCCGTCGGCGACCGCCCGACCGTGTTCTTCGAGCTGATCGAGCGCCACGGCTCGCTCGGCTTCGGCAAGGGCAACTTCAAGGCGCTGTTCGAGGCGATCGAGCGGGAGCAGGCCGCGCGCGGCAATTTCTGAGTCCGGTCCTAGACGAGCTGACCGAGCCGCGTGCGCAACGCGTGCTCGGTCTGCCGGATCGCCGTTCCCACAATCGGTTCGATGAGCATGCCGAGTGTGCGGCCGGCGATCCCGCCGGGCAGTCGGTAGCCGAAGTCGACGTCGAGCCGCGTCGCGTCGCCGAGGTCCGTGAAGGTCCATGACGACGCGGCGCGGAATCCGGCGATCGAGTCGAGGACGATCACGCGATTGCGTTCCCATTAGACGACTTCCACGCGCGAGTCGAGATCCTTGGGGCCGATCCGCATGGTCGAGTCGTAGATGGCACCGAGGCCGGAGACCTGCTCGCTCACGGGTTGGAAGCGGGCCACCCCGAACATCCAGTCGGGGACGTTCCGGTAGTCGTCGACGTAGGTGAACGCGAGGTCGATAGGGATGTCTGCGACGGCGCTGTGGCGGACGTGAATCATGGCTGGAGCCCTTCACGAGAAGTTGTCTGTTACCGAATGTAGCGGGTAACTGCCCGCTGTGGAAGAGGTCCGAACCCGTTGCTCTAACGTCCGATAAGTGTTTGAATGCCGTGACGAACGTCACACACACTTTCGGTTCAGGAGGCTCGGGTGAAGACGAAGGCAGCAGTCGTCAAGGGAATCAACCAGCCGTGGGAGATCGAGGAGATCGATCTCGGCGATCCCGTCGCAGGTGAGGTGCAGATCCGCCTCGCGGCCTCGGGTCTGTGTCATTCCGACGAGCATCTGCGCTCGGGGGCGACACCGCTTCCGTCCTTCCCGGTCCTCGGTGGTCACGAGGGCGCGGGCGTGGTCACCAAGGTGGGCCCGGGAGTGCGGGGTCTCGAGGAGGGCGACCACGTCGTCCTCGCGTTCATCCCCGCCTGCGGCCGCTGTCGGGCCTGCGCCAAGGGCATGCAGAACATCTGCGACGAGGGTGCCGGCCTGCTCACCGGTCAGGCGATCTCCGACAAGACCTACCGCGCGACGCTGAACGGCGACCCGGTGCTGCAGATGTGCCTGCTCGGCACGTTCGCGCCGTACGTCACGGTCAACGAGGCGTCGGTCATCAAGATCGAGAAGGACATCCCGCTCGAGAAGGCGGCCCTGCTCGGGTGCGGTGTCGCGACCGGCTGGGGTTCGGCCACCGAGATCGGCGGCACCAAGCTCGGCGACACCGTGGTCGTCATCGGTGTCGGCGGTGTCGGCATCAACTCCGTCCAGGGAGCGGCGCACGCCGGGGCGCGGTTCGTCGTCGCGATCGACCCGGTCGAGTTCAAGCGGCAGAAGGCCAAGGAGTTCGGCGCGACGCATGTCTTCGCGTCGATCGAGGAGGCCGCACCGGTGATCGGTGAGATCACGTGGGGTCAGATGGCCAACGTCACCGTCATCACCGTCGGCGAGATCACCGGCGACATCATCGGCCCCGCACTGGGTCTCACCGCCAAGGGTGGCCAGGTCGTGGTCGTCGGCATGGGTCACGCCACCGACTCGCAGGTGACGATGAGCCTGTTCGAGCTGACGCTGCTGCAGAAGCGTCTGCAGGGGGCCATCTTCGGTGGCACCGGCCCGCGCTCGCAGATCCCCAAGTTGCTCAAGCTGTACCGGAACGGGCAGCTCGACCTCGACAACCTCATCACCAAGACCTACAAGCTCGAGGACATCAACGAGGGCTACGCCGACATGCACGCCGGCAAGAACCTCCGCGGTCTCGTCCTCTACGGCGAGGACGACTACTGATCCTGTGAGCGCCGACGTCGCCGGAGCCGTCCCTTACGGTGTTGAGCATGGACACGCGTGAGGATTCGGTTTCCGGCGACGTCGGCTCTTGGCGGGACTACGGCCCGACCGACCTGCCGAAGCCGCTCGCCGCTGCACTCGAGGCGTTCGCCGAACGCGGTTACGACGGCACGTCCATCCGCGAGGTCGCGTCGCGGTCCGGTCTGTCGGTGCCGGGTCTGTACCACCACTACCCCTCGAAGCAGGCGCTGCTCGTCTCGCTCACGACCACCGTGCTGCACGACCTGCTCGCCCGCAGCCGGCAGGCGATCGATGAAGCCGGACCAACCCCCTCCGAGAAGTTCGACGCCGTCGTCGAGTCGCTGCTGCGCTTCCATATGTTCCGCCGCGATCAGGCGTTCGTGGCGTCGACCGAGATGCGCAGCATGGAACCCGAGGCCCGCCGTGCATTCGTCGCCCTGCGCGACGAGCAGCAGTGCATGATCGACGAGATCGTCGAGGCCGGTGTCGCCGACGGCACCTTCTCCACGCCCTATCCGAAGGACGCCAGTCGCGCCGTGACGACGATGTGCGTCGCGGTGGCGAGCTGGTACCGGCCGGACGGCTCGCTGTCGCCCGACGAGATCGTGCACCGCTACCTGCAGGTCGCGCGGAACGCGGTCGGAGCGAGGTAGCCGAGCACCCCGTCCGGGCTTGACCCGATGGCGGGGAATATGCCACCGTGAACTCGACCGAGCGATCGATCGGTCGGTATGGAAGGAGCTCAGCATGGCGGTCGACCTGTCCTACTCGGACCACGTCCGGGACCTCATCGCGCGGACCGAGCAGTTCATCCGCGACGAGGTGCTTCCCGTCGAGGACACCCACGGTGGCGACATCACCGCAGCCGGTGGCGACGCGATCCGGGCGGATCTGCAGAAGGCCGCCAAGGCTGCCGGTGTCTTCGCTCCGCACGCGCCCGTCGAATACGGCGGCCACGGCCTGGACATGTCCGACCGCGCCCCGGTCTTCGAGGCCGCGGGCTACTCGCTCTTCGGCCCCACCGCGCTCAACATCGCCGCCCCCGACGAAGGCAACGTGCACATGCTCGCGCACATCGCCAGCGACGAGCAGAAGCAGCAGTTCCTCGCGCCCCTCGCCGCCGGCGACGTGCGCTCGGCCTTCGCGATGACCGAGCCCGCCCCCGGTGCCGGCGCCGATCCCAACGCTCTGAACACGCGCGCCGAGAAGGTCTCCGGTGGCTGGAAGATCAACGGCCGCAAGCACTTCATCACCGGTGCCGACGGTGCCGGATTCTTCATCATCATGGCCCGCACCTCGGGTGAACCCGGCCAGCGCGGCGGCGCCACGATGTTCCTCGCGCCCGCCGACACCGCGGGCCTGAAGGTCGGCCGCCACATCAACACCCTCGACCGCTCCATGATCGGTGGTCACTGCGAGGTCGACTTCGAGGACCTGTTCGTCCCCGACTCCGCCGTGCTCGGCGAGGTCGATCAGGGCTTCGCCTACGCGCAGGTGCGCCTCGGCCCTGCCCGCATGACGCACGTGATGCGCTGGCTCGGCGCCGCCCGCCGCGGTCACGACACCGCCGTCCGCTACGTCGCGGAGCGTGAAGGATTCGGCTCCCGCCTCGGCGATCTCGGCATGATCCAGAAGATGATCGCCGACAACGAGATCGACATCGCCGCGACCCGCGCGCTGCTCGTGCAGGCGTGCTGGGAACTCGACCAGGGTTCGCACGCGTCGAACGCCACGTCGATCGCCAAGACCTTCGCCGCCGAGGCGATCTTCCGCATCGTCGACCGCTCCGCTCAGATGTGCGGCGGTCTCGGTGTCTCCGAGGACCTTCCGATCGCACGCCTCACCCGCGAGGTCCGGCCGTTCCGCGTGTACGACGGCCCGTCCGAGGTTCACCGCTGGGCCATCGCCAAGCGTGCCGTCGGCGCCGTCCGCAAGGCAGCCCGCGAGGCCGCGAAATGACCGCAGTGCGCGAGGGACTCGACCTCGCCGTCCTCGAGCGCTTCCTCGCCGATTGCGGTGTGACCGTTCAGGGTGAACTCCGGGCGGAGCTCATCTCGGGCGGCAAGTCCAACCTCACCTACGGGCTGCGCGACGAGAAGTCCCACTGGGTCCTGCGTCGCCCTCCGACCACGGGTCTGACCCCGTCGGCGCACGACGTCGCCCGAGAGTTCCGCATCACGTCGGCGCTGAAGGGCACCGGTGTGCCGGTCGCGCCCACCGTCGTCCAGTGCGAGGATGACTCGGTGATGGGTGCGCCGTTCACCGTCGTCGAGTTCGTCGACGGACGTGTGGTGCGCAGCAAGGCCGACCTCGATGCGCTCGGTGACGACGAGATCGACCGCTGCGTCGGTGAACTCGTGCGCATCATCGCCGAGTTGCACAACGTCGACTTCGAGGCCGTCGGTCTCGGGGGACTGGGCCGGCCGGACGGCTACGTGACCCGGCAGGTGAAGCTGTGGGCGAGCCAGTGGGGGCGCGTGAAGACCCGCGAACTTCCGGACCTCGAACGGCTGCACGCCGCGCTCGCCGAGTCGATTCCGGAATCACCCGCTCCGTCGATCGTGCACGGCGACTACCGCATCGACAACACCATCCTGGACCCGACCGATCCGACATGCGTCGTCGCCGTGGTGGACTGGGAACTGTCCACCCTCGGCGACCCGCTCACCGATCTCGCCATGATGTGCGCGTACCGGCATCCGGCCCTTGACGACATCCTGGGATTCCCGGCGGCATGGTCGAGCGACCGCCTGCCGGCAGCGGACGATCTGGTGCAGCGCTACGCCACGGCGTCGGGTCGCGACATCGCCGACTGGAACTTCTACATGGGTCTGGCCTACCTCAAGCTCGCCGTGATCGCCGAGGGCATCAACCATCGGTGGCGTGCCGGGGCGACCGTCGGCGACGGTTTCGACTGTGCCGGTGAAGCCGTGCCGGACCTGGTGGCAGCAGGACTCGCAGCACTGAAGGGAGCCCACGCGTGACCAGCGCGCTCGTGACCGGAGCATCGAGGGGAATCGGCCTCGGTATCGCAACTCGTCTCGCCGAACGCGGCTATTCACTGACGATCAGCGCCCGCGGGGCGGAACGCCTCGAGAGCGTCGCCGAGCGTCTGCTGGAGGCGGGTGCCAAGGAGGTACGCGCCGTCGCAGCCGATCTCGCTGATCCGGAAGCCACCGCACGTGTCGTGGAGACGCACCGCGAAGCGTTCGGTTCCATGAAGGCTCTGATCCTCAATGCCGGTGTCGGCACGGCAGGTCCGATCGCCGAGTTCCCGGCCCGGCGGTTCGACAAGACGGTCGCCGTGAACCTCAACGCCCCGTTCGCGCTCATCCAGGCGTCGCTGCCGTTGCTGCGCACCGAGGCCGAGAACGATCCAGCCCGCGGATCGAAGATCGTTGCGCTCTCGTCGATCACAGGTGTCTACGCCGAGGCCGGTCTCGCCGCCTACGGTGCAACGAAGGCCGCGTTGATCTCGCTGGTGGAGACGCTCAACGCCGAGGAGTCCGGCAACGGCGTCTCGGCATCGGCGCTCGCCCCCGCCTACGTCGACACCGACATGTCCGACTGGATCAAGGACAAGATCCCGGCCGAGTCCATGATCGAGGTGAACGACGTCGTCGAGATCGTCGACGCGCTGCTCGAGCTGTCGTCGCGGGCGGTGGTGCCCAAGCTCGTGCTCAGCCGCGCGGGCGCAGGTCTCTACACGGCCTGATTGTCTATACGGCCTGACGATCGGGGTCGGTCGACCGCAGTCGCAGGTCGACCGGCTGTCCGTCCGACGGGAACGGCAACGACGTGAAGTCGAGCGGGGCGACGTAGCCGGGGTCGACGTGCCACTCGAAGCGCAGCAGCAGTTGGTGGACGATCGCTTTGACCTCGACCCCGGCGAAGTGCATGCCGAGGCATTTGTGCACGCCCCCACCGAACGGCTCCCACGCATAGCGGTGCACCTTGTCCTCGCGTCGATGCTCCGCGAAGCGTTCGGGATCGAAACGTTCGGGCTCCGGCCAGTATTCCGCCATGTGGTGCGTGAAGTGCGGTGCCACGGAGGCATACGTACCGGCCGGCACGAAATATCCCCGGACCTCGGTGTCGCGCACGGCCCGTCGCGCCAGGACCGGGACCGGGGAGACCAGCCGGAGGCATTCCTTCATCACCAGATCGAGGCTGCCGAGCGCGTCGAGATCGGCGTGACTCGGTGCGGCGGTGCCCAGCGCGAGCGACTCGGCCCGGCACCGGTCCTGCCACTGCGGGTGTTGCCCGAGATACTGCATCATCGTGGAGATCGTGATGGTCGACGTGTCGTGCGCGGCCATCAGCAGGAAGATCATGTGATCGACGATCTCGTCGTCGCTGAACCGTTGTCCCGCTTCGGATTCGATGTGGCACAACACGGAGAAGAGGTCGTCCGTCTCGCGCGAGCGTCGTGCCGGTAGATAGTGCCGGAAGAAGTCCTCGAGCACTCGGCGTCCGTCGAGTCCGCGTTTCCATCTGGTGCCGGGGACGGGATACCGCACGATCGAGGTCGCAGCCTGCACACAGTCGATGAATGCCTTCTTCACCACTTCGATCTCGGCCGGCGTGGAGTCCTCGCCGCCGCCCATGAAGATGTCGGTGGCAAGATCGAGCGTGAGTGTCTTCAGTGCCGTGTAGGCGCGGAATCCGTCGCTGGGAACCCACCTGTCGAGCTTCTGGGCGATCGACGGATTCATGGCATCGACGGTCTTCTCGAGGCGTGATCGGGTGAACGCCTGCTGCATGATGCGGCGGTGTCGGAGATGTTCCTCCGAGTCGAGGAGCATGAGGCCACCGTGGAAGAACGGCCCGATCAGTGCCGACCAGCCGTCGCCGTTGGCGAAGGCCCGGTCCTTGTTCTGCAGCACCTCCTGGCAGGCGTCGGGTCCGAGAACCGAGATCCAGCGTCGACCGGCCGCAGAGAAACAGGAGACCTCGCCGTATCGGTCCCAGTGCTTCTGCATCATCGCGAGTGGATCGCGGATGTATTCGAGGACGTGCCCGATACCGGGTATTCCCGATCGTCCCGGGACCGGGCGCAGATGGGAGTGGGCGGGGGGAGCCGCCAGGATCCGGGTCACGACGAACCTCCAGTTCTGCGGATATCTGACAGGAGACCCTGTCAGATTGGGGTGTAGTCTGCGTCACATCGGTCCGGTCTGTCAAGATCGGTCCCATGACTTCCCCCGCGCCCCGCCGCTATGCCGGTCTGAGCGGCGAACAGCGTGTCGCGCTGCGGCGCGAAGCCCTGCTCGAAGCAGGACTGGAACTGTTCGCGGCCTCGGGGAAGAGCGGCGCCACCATGACCGCCATGTGCGCCCACGCCAAGCTGACGGAGCGGTATTTCTACGAGAATTTCACCAGCAGGGACGATCTGCTGCAGCAGGTCCTCGACAAGATCGCCGACGAGGTGCGCGAGGCCGTACTCGCCGCGCTCCGCACCGGCACGGGCACACTCGAAGACCTCGTGCGGAACGCCATCGCGTCGTTCGTCGCGATCCTCACCGACGACCCGCGCAAGGGCCGGGTCTCACTCATCGAGTCCGCCGGCTTCGAACCCCTGCGCACCCACAGACGAGCGTCGCTACGGAGTTTCGCCCAGATGGTCGCCGACGAAGCGACCCGCATGTACGGCGACCGGGCGTGGCCGCCCGAACGGGGCGAGATCAACGGACTGCTGTTCGTCGGGGGTCTGGCCGAACTGGTCACCGCGTGGTTGAACGACGAGATCGCCATCTCGCCCGACGAGATCGTCGACGTGGCGACCCACCAGTTCCTCTCCACGGCCCATCAGTAGAGCCGTCCGGGGGCGGTCAATCATCACCGACCGCGGTGCGGTCAATCATCACCGACCGCGGTGCGGTCAATCATCACCGTTGGTTTCCTTCTCCTCGCCGCGTCGGCGCAGGAAGTTGAACCCGGGCACGCCCACGATGGCCTGGCGGACGTCCTTGGCGACGAGGAGCAGTTCGTGGATCTCGGGGGAGACGGTGTCGAGTGTCGCCATGATGGGCAGGACCGCGTCGACCCGCTCGGTGATCTCGGGGAGCCGGTCGATGAGCTTGATCGCGGCGCGCAGTTCTTTTGGTGAGAACTCCTCGACGAACTGGGTGGCGAGGGGAGCGGCACGTTCGGCGAGGGGTTTGTAGGTCTCGAGCAGTTCCCCGGCGGCGTCGGAGCTGCGGCCGGCGGACTCGACGACGATCCGCGCGTCGGCCGCGACCACCGTCGCATCGCGCACGACCCCGCCCGTCGAGTCGATGATCTCCGTGGCGCGCGTGACCGCATCGGCGGCTTCCTCCACCACACCGATGGTCGAGGCGATCACCTGCGTGGCCTGCGCGACGGCCACCGACGCTCCCTCGACGATGTCGGTGGCGTCGGTGACCACGCTGTCGATGCGGCGGATCAGCGATTCGACCGAGTCGATGAGAGATTCGGCCTCGTTGAGCAGGCCTTCCACCCGCGTCGGGAGCGACAGCGCGAACTCGGCGGTCTCGCGGGTGCGTCCGAGCACGGTCCGGGTGACGTCGACGATGGAACCGGCGACCGAGACTCCGAGCGCGGGCACAGGCAGCGAGATCATGTCGTCATAGTGCAGTACGTCCGATCGTCGTGATCACGGACCTCACATTTTCGGCGTCCCGTTCGTCTACCCGATACAGAGCACACACCGGATGGAAGGATCGAGGCCGTGACCGCATTGCGCACCCACACCGTGATCGACACACCGATCGGCGAGTTGACGTTGGTGAACACCGACGGCGTCCTGAGCGGCGTGTACATGGCCGAGCATCACCCCGCGCCCGACCGCGCCGGTTTCGGCGAGCAGGTCACCGGGGGGTTCGACGAGGCGATCACCCAGTTCGATGAGTACTTCGCGGGTCGCCGTACCCGGTTCACCGTCCCCATCGCTCCCGTCGGCACCCCGTTCCAACGCGAGGTGTGGGAGGCGCTGATGACGATCGAGTACGGCACCACGCGCACCTACTCGGAGATTGCACTCGCCCTCGGCCGGCCCACTGCGGTACGGGCGGTCGCTGCGGCCAATGCCCGCAACCCGCTCTGCATCATCGTGCCGTGCCATCGCGTCATCGGTAGCAGCGGCAAGCTCACCGGTTACGCCGGTGGTCTCGAGCGCAAACGCTTCCTGCTCGACCAGGAGGCACGGGTGCCGAGTTCCGCCGAGCCCGATGTCGCCGGCGATACCCATGTCCCTGCCTGATCACCTACCGCGGGCGAGCCTGCCTCCTTTCGAGGAGGTGGTCACCCGCCACGGCGCGACGGTCCTCCGGGTCTGCCGCGCACTGCTCGGACCGGTCGACGCCGACGACGCCTGGTCCGAGACCTTCCTCGCGGCGTTGCGCGCCTATCCCGACCTGCCACCGGGCAGCAAGATCGAAGCGTGGCTCGTGACCATCGCGCACCGCAAGGCCGTCGACATCCACCGGGTGCGCGGGCGGACGCCGGTGCCCACCGAGAACCTCCCCGAACCCGCGTCGGCCACGGGAAACCCCGGTGAGGGCGACGACGAACTGTGGAGCGCGGTCGCCGAACTTCCCTTCACGCAGCGTGCGGCGCTGGTCTACCACTACGTCGGAGGCCTGCCCTATGCGGAGATCGGCGCGATCCTCGGCAACAGCCCGGCCGCGGCACGTCGCGCGGCGGCCGACGGTCGGGTTGCGTTGCGTCGTCGGATCGAACACGGAACAGGGTGTCGCTCATGAACTTTCCACAACCCTCGGTCGGATCGGCCGATCTCGCGTGGTTGCGGGAGAAGCTCGTACTCGACGCCGAGGCGGCCGGGTTGCTCGATGTCGCGTTCCGCGTCGTCGACACCCCCGTCGGTCCGCTCCTGCTGGCCACCACCCCCGTCGGACTCGTGCGGGTCGCCTACGTCGCCGACGGATCCGACGCCGTGCTCGACGAACTCTCCCGCCGGATCAGCCCGCGCGTGCTCGACGCGCCGCGGCGACTCGACCCGGTGGTCCGGCAACTCGACGAGTACTTCGCCGGTACGAGGACACATTTCGACGTTCCGCTCGATCTGCGTCTCGCCGACGGATTCCGTCGTGAAGTGATCACGCGTCTGCCCGAGATCGAATACGGGCGCACGGCGAGCTATGCCGAGATCGCCGCCGCGGCCGGGAGCCCGCGCGCGGTGCGGGCGGTCGGTACGGCGTGCGCGAAGAACCCGCTGCCCGTGGTGGTGCCGTGCCATCGGGTGGTGCGCAGCGACGGCAGCATGGGGCAGTACGTCGGGGGAGTCGAGGCGAAGAGGGCGCTGCTGCAACTCGAGTCGGTGGCATGATCACCACCCTCCGGATCCCGGTGGCCGAACCCGTTGCGGTGGGGCCGATGCTCGCGTCGCTGCGAAGCCACAACGTCCCCGGCTACGAACACCACAACAGCGCTACCGGCACCCATCACCGCGCGATCCGCACGAACGGCGGCGCCGCGCACGTCGCCGTCCGCTTCGCCGACCCTGCGACACCCGACGACGGGAGACACGGGGATGTGCGACATCTCGAGGTTCATGTCGAGACCGCAGGTCGCGCGGATGTCGAGGAGATCGAAGAGAGGGTCCGGAAGTGGCTCGATCTCGGCGTCGACCCGTCCGTCGTGGATGCGGCATTCGAGCCCGATCCCGTGCTCGGGCCTCTCGTGCAGACCCACCCCGGTCTGCGCGTGCTCGGCACCACCGACTGGTTCGCCACCGCCGTGTCGACAGTGCTCGGGCAGCAGGTGAGTGTCGCTGCGGCATGCACATTCGCAGGACGACTCGTCGCAGCCTTCGGCGACGGTGCACCCGGTGGGTTGCGATGCTTCCCTACGCCGCACCGACTCGCGACGGTCGAGCAGAGCGAGCTGCGTGCCGTCATCGGCACGACGCAGTCGCGCGCCCGCACCGTCGCCGAACTGGCCCGGGCCGCAGCCGACGGGGTGGCGCCGGAGCATCTGTCGTTCGCGGCAGACCTTCTCGCGCTTCCCGGGATCGGACCGTGGACCGTCGACTATCTCGCTCTACGACTCGGCGACCGCGACGCGTATCCGTCCGGCGACCTCGTTCTCCGACGAGCCCTGCAGGTGGAGAGTGCGCGCGAAGCCGCCGAGCGCGCCGAACAATGGCGGCCGTGGCGGGCCTACGCCGTCATGCATCTGTGGACACACGCCACCTACTCGCCGCCCGCATCCTCGGCGTAGACGCTGCGCACGGCGGTGTCCATCGGGAAACGAACCTGCGTGTCGCCGAACATCAGGCGCGTCGCCACCTCGACCGACGCCGTGATGTGCGACGACGCGAGTTCCGGATTGCCGGTGTGCACCACCACCTCGTCGTGCTGGAAGAACACGAGATCGCCGGCCGTCGGGTCGGGATCGGTGGTCAGCCGCCGTCGCAGTTCCGCAAGCACGCACAGCGCCCACTCGGCCGCGGTGGCCTGCACGACGAAGTTCCGCGTGAACCGGCCCCGCGCATGCGCATCACCGTGGGAGTGGAAGCCTTCCGGAGCGGGTGGGCACGCACGGCCCAGCCACGAATGCACCACCTCGCCACGTTCACCCGCACGGGCGGCACGTTCGACGAAGTCGACGGCGGTCGGGAAGCTGCGACGCAGCACCGTCAGCAGGGCACGCGCGTCGCCCGACGTGGCGCCGTACAGAACACCGAGCACCGCGACCTTCGCCTTCGCGCGGTCGCCGCCGAAGGACGCCGCGGCGACCGGGGCGTACAGATCGTCCGAACCGGCAGCCGCGACCATGCGCCGATCGCCCGACATCGCCGCCAGGATGCGCGGTTCGAGCTGGCCCGCGTCGGCGACGACGAACGACCGCCCCGGGTCGGCGATCACGCTCGACCGCAGCGCCTTGGGGATCTGCAGAGCGCCACCGCCGCGACTCGCCCACCGGCCCGATACGACCGCGCCGGGAACATAGACCGGACGGAACCGGTCGTCGCGGACCCAGGTGTCGAGCCAGTGCCAGCCGTTCGTGCTGTACAACTTCGACAGCTCGCGGTGCCGCAGCAACAGAGGCACCGCGGGATGGTCGATCCGCTGCAGCACATGCTTGCGGGTCGACTCGACGGTGATGCCCTCGCGACGGAACGCCTCGAGCACCTCGCTGTGGGAGGCGGGATTCACGGGGCGGCCGAAGACCGCGCTGACCTCCTCGACCACTTCGGCGATACGGCTCGGCAGGTCGTAGCCGGTCGGGCGCGGCCCGAGGGTGTCCTCGAGGAGGCGACGATGCGCTTGCGCCGAGAACGGCAACCCGTCGAAACCCATCTCGGCCGCTGCGAGAGCGCCGGCCGATTCGGCGGCGGTGAGCAACTCGAGGCGGGCGTCGCCGGAGATGCGGCGACGTTGCTCGGCGAACTGCTCGACCACCGCCTCGACGTCGATCGCGGGAGCCGCATCGAAGAGGCCGGGCCGCTCGTCGACCGGCTCCTCCGCAGTGGGAGGGGGCAGGCCCTCGCGTACGGCAAGGATGGCGCCGGTGGTGGCGAGATCGTGGCATCGCTGCACCCGAACATCGGCGCGGAGCAGCTCGGGATAGACCGATGCCGTCGAGGTCCACACCCAGCGCGGTCGCGATTCGGCTTCGATCGCAGCGACTGCATCCGCGAATCCGGGGTACTCCCGCACCGAACCGAGCGGCGCACCGAATGCGTCGACCTCGACGATGCTTGCACCGCGACGGCCCCGGCCGTCCGCAGGATGAGGAACGACGACCGTGCGCACCCATACAGTGTGCTCCATCACGGCGACAGACCCCGACGCGCGGTGACCCCCCGATTCACCCTCGAATTCACCCGTATCGAGAGCGATCCCCGCGAGAACCGCCACTACCGTGGTAGTGGAGGGACTCCGCCGCTACCCCCGACGCGCGGCGGGGTCCCCCATTTCGTTCGTGGGCCCGTCGCTTTCGCCCGCATGCTCGGAGCTGCCGGAGGATTCGCCCGTATCGTCACGATCGTCCTCACCGGCGTCCACGCTGTCGTTCGAACGAACCGTGTCGGTCGCGACCGCAGAATCCCGAACCTGCTGTCGCGACGGCCGCCAGGGCAGACGCACGGGTGCGTCCGCGGCCCGGTGGAAACCGACGCGGTCGTAGATCCACGTCACCAGGGCGCCGACGACGAGACCGAACACGACGCCGACGATCGTCATCGTCACGCCGTGGCCGAGCCCGGCGTCGGGTCGTCCGTCGAAGTAGAGGATGGACCGCACCGCGAGATAGATCTGGTGCATCGGCTCGAAGGTCGACAACCATTCGAACATCCGCGGGGTGGCCTCGATCGGAATGGTGCCACCGGACGACGGCAGGCCGAGCACGATGAACACGATCAGGTTCACCAGCAGGCCCGCCGCGCCGAAGATCGACATCACCGCGAGGGACGTGATGCCCACGGCCGAGATCGCGAGCGCCCCGTACTCCCACAGCAGCAGCGCGCGCGGCGCCGGCATACCGAGTGCGGTGGCGATCCACACATACAACGCCGAGACGATCAACGACATGACCACCGTGATGCCCCACTTGAGTGCCAGCACCTGCAGGCGCGACATCCGGGTGGTCTCCCGCGCGATGTAGAGGGGGCCGTATTCGGTGGGCACGAAACCGAGGGCGCTGTCGACGACCGCGTTGATGATCGTGGCGCCGGTGAAGCCGGCCAGGATCAGCAGCAGGGTGTAGAAGAAGGCGGACAGGCCGGCGCCCGTCCCGTCGGGCAGCGGCTTGTGCTCGACGGTGAGTGCATCGATCGGCTGGGTCAGGACGAGGCTGGATGCTCCGGACAATTGCAGGTCGGGTGCCGACTCTGCGAGCGTCGCGGTGACGGTCTCGGTCAGCTGCTGCCCGACCGTGTCGTTCACCTGGGTCAGCGCGCGGTCGCCGATCTTCGTGACGATGCCCGTCGCGAACGCGCCCGTCCGGGGATTCGTGTAGAGGGTGATGATCGGCTTCTCGATGTCACCGGGAACGACCGAGGCCTGCGCGAGGATCGAGATGCGTTTGGTGAAGTCGCTCGGGATGACGATCGCGCCGTACAGGCTGCCGTCGTCGAGGCCCTGGTTGGCGGCCGAGATTCCCATCCGTCGGAGGTCGATCTCCTCGGGATCGATGCCGTCGAGGATGCCCTCGGTGATCTGGTCGCCGAAGTTCTGTCGCTCGTCCGATCCGGGCAGCACATCGCCGACGTCCTGATTGACGATGGCCATCGGGAACTGTCTCAGGTTCTCGCTCGGATCGAGGAGTGCGCCGAGATAGAAGTAGGCCAGGGCACTCATCATCGCTGCGACGACAGCGAAGGGCGCGAGCCAGAAGCGCGGGCTGCGAAGGGTGCCGTGGTGCGGATCGGTGGTCGACTGGGTTGAACTCACCTATCAATTGTGCACACAGATGTGTGCTCTTGGAGGGCTCGAGTGCTCGAATGCACGCGAGGTCGGGTTGCATGATCTGTCACTCGAAGGAGACCTCCCTGCCCGAATTGCCGGAAAGCGTCGGAGATCGACAATTTCGGTTTGTCGTATCGGACCCCGCGGTCCGTGTTTCGATGTGGTCGACGGACGGATCCGACAGAATGGGTGGAGGGAACGATGGCGAACGGATTTCGGCGGGTACTGCGAGCGGGAGCGGTCGCCGCAGTGACAGGAGGAATCGTCCTCGGCGGCGCCGGCATCGCGGCGGCGCAGGACGAGTGGCCGGTCCAGCAACCGAACAGCCCGATCTACGTGTACGACGTGGACCCCGCCAACTGGCTCACGCCGGACGAGCTTGCCTACTGGAATCCGCTGGTGAACGAGCCGCGGCTGACCTCGCCCTTCGGCACGAACACCCGCATCGTGTGTCAGGGCTTCCACGGCGTGACGACCGATTGCTGGCAGGCCGACCTCGAAGGCCGTCCACATAAGCTTCAGCGTCTGCCCGCGAACCTTCCGAATGTGACGGGGTCGAGCGCACCCGGCGGAGGCGTCGGGCACTTCGTGTATCCGCTCTTCTGATCCGTACGGGGCGTCAGCGGTCGTCCCGCGAGCTCGGGGTGCCTGTGCTCTCGAGATAGAGGAGAACCGCCCGTACCCGCCGACTACGGTCGGCCTCGCGCGGCAGGTCGAGCTTCACGAAGATCGAATTGACGTGCTTCTCGACGGCGCTGACCGACATGGTCAGACGATCGGCGATGCCGGTGTTCGTCAGCCCCTGAGCGAGGGCCTCGAGCACCTCGCGTTCGCGTTCGGTGAGGGTGGCGACAGGGTCGGTGCGGCGGGTGCTCGCGAACAGTTGCCGCACCACCTCGGGATCGAAGGCCGTCCCGCCCGCGGCGACACGTTCCAGATCGGTGAGGAACGCCCCCACGTCCGACACGCGGTCCTTGAGCAGATAGCCCACGCCACCCCAGCCGTTCGTGAGCAGACCGGTCGCGTTCCGGTGCTCGACGTACTGCGACAGCACGAGCACAGCGACCTGCGGGTATTCCTCCTTGATGCGCCGCGCGGCGTCGATGCCCTCCGTCGAGTAGGTCGGGGGCATACGCACGTCGAGCAACACGAGGTCGGGCACGTCGCGCTCGACGACGTGACGCAGCTCGACGGCGTTGCCCACACCGGCGACCACCTCGTGGCCTTCGTCCGCGAGCAACCGGGACAGGCCCTCGCGAAGAAGGGTCGAATCCTCGGCTATCACGATGCGCACGGGATCCTCGCTTCCACGACGGTCGGCCCTCCGCGGGGGCTGTGTACGGAGAACTGCCCGTCCAGCGCGGCGACACGGCGCGCGAGACCTGTCAGCCCGGAGCCCGTCATCTCGGCCCCGCCACATCCGTCGTCGACGACCGTGACCGTGACGACGTGACCGTCCGCCGCGACGGTCACCGACACGTTGTCGGCGCCGGAGTGCTTCGTCGAGTTCGTGACCCCTTCCGCGGCAACGTAGTACGCGGCTGCCGCGACATCGTGTGGTGGTTCCGGGTCGATCGACAGATCCAGGTCGACGGGGAGGAAGGTGTGCGCGGACAACCCTTCCAGCGCCGCGGCGAGTCCGTGCTCGTCGAGCGCGGCCGGGTATATCCGCCACGCCACGTCGCGCAGTTCGGTGAGCAACGCCTGCGCCTGGGCGACGGCGTTGTCGAGGTCGGCGACGAGGTTCCCGCCGCCGCGTTCGGCGGTGCGACGCGCGCGACCGACGTCGAGTGCGAGCGCGACGGCCCGCTGCTGGACGTCGTCGTGCAGGGCGCGTTCGATCCGCCGGCGTTCGTCGTCGATGGCGGTGACGACGTCGGCGCGGGTGCGCTGCAGGTCGCGGAGGCGATGCTGCGTGGCATCGTCGCCGAGCAACCGCAGGGCTGTGCGGACGTCCCACTGGCCCACGATCATCGCCATCCGGACGGAGAGATAGATCATCACGGCGGCGACGAGGAGCGAGACGAGACCGTCGGCGACGGAGATGCGACCGCCTGCCAGCAGGACGATCGCCCAGCCCCCGTAGCCGGTCGCGGAGATCAGGACGAGCAGGACGACGAGGCCGACGAGCGGACCGTAGGCCAGGCGGACGAGGAAATATCCGGTCGGCTCGCGATCCGGAAGATCCCGGACCGCCTCGGCGTCGAACCATCGCACGAGACGAATACGGTCGCGTTCGGCCGCGCGACCCGGTCCGTCGGTGGTACGGCGAGCCGATGCCGCCACACCCGTCACCGCGGTGACGATCCCGAGCAGAAGCCCGACGACGGCGCGGACCGAGGTCCCGAGTGAGCGCCGAAGGTGATCGATCACGGACCGACCCTAACGGGCGCGAATCGATCGGACACGGCGGACGACGAACACCGCCACTGCTGCGACCACCGCGACGATCACGAGTTTCTGCAGAACATCGGCATACGGTTCGACGACTCCCCAGTTCTCACCGAGGAGGTATCCGGCGAGTACGAAGATCGAGTTCCACAGGGCGCTACCGAGGGCGGTCAGGACGACGAACCGACCGACGGGCATGGCCTCCACCCCGGCGGGAACCGAGATCACGCTCCGTACGAGCGGCACCATCCGGCCGAGGAGCACCGACTTCTCGCCGTGCCGGGCGAACCACTCTTCGCCGCGCCGCAGATCGGAGGTGTTCACCAGGGGGAGTCGCTCGACAACGGCATACATCCGCTGACGGCCGAAGGCGCGTCCGGCGAGGTAGAGCAGCAGTGCGCCGACGAGGGAGCCGAGGGTGGTCCACGCGACGGCCGAGACGAGGGAGATCTCCCCGCGGGAGGCCGCGAAGCCGGCGAGGGGAAGGATCACCTCGCTCGGGATCGGCGGGAAGAGGTTCTCCGCGGCGACCGCGACACCGGCACCGGGTGCTCCGAGCATCTCCATCAGCTGTAGCGACAGACCCGCGAGGCCGTGGAGTTCGTCCGTGGGGGACTGCGTGAGGGTGTGTGCGAGGTTCATGTCCGGAACACTATGAGCGATGAACGTGCAGGTCGCTGCGGTTTTCCGCCGACTTCGCGGCGTTCGGAGCGCGGTTTTCCGCAGTCCTGCCGAATGCCGGTCGCTCGACCGGATAGTAAATAGATGAATTATCCTGGATCTGCGGTACTGTGACCGCATGTCCAGACCCCGCGACCTCGACTACTGGTCCTTCGTCGAACTCGCACAGGAGCGTCTGAACAGCAAGTTCGGCGGCGAACATCACCGCAGCGCAACCGAAGTCCTGCTCACCCTCAACCGGGCCTCGGATATCGTCACCTACGACCTCGAGGCCACGGTCCACCGTCCGCGTGGCCGGTCGTGGTCGGCCTATCGGCTCATGTTCGTCATCTGGCTCGCGGGCCCGATCGAACCGAACGTCGCCGCGCGGCTCACCGGGATGAGCCGCGCCGCCGTGTCCAACCTCGCGAAACCGCTGGTCGAGGCGGGAATCCTGGAGAAGACTCCGGTCAGTCACGACGCGCGTTCGGTGCAGTTGTCGCTCACCGAAGCGGGGGAGAAGGAGATCCGCGACAGCTTCCGCGCTCAGAACGAGCGCGAGGAGGCCTGGGTGGAGGTGCTCACCCCCACCGAGCAGCAGATTCTCGTGATGCTTCTGAACAAGCTGATCACCAACCGCAGCCAGTTCGACGTGCGCGGACGCAACTGACACAGCCTCGTGACCTCTCCGTGGTTGCGCTCACACCCTCGGATTAGTTAACGTATTTACTAATTCCAGGCGAGCGACCTTCCCTCGCACGCCCGAGATCCGCGAGGAGTCAGATCATGGCGTTCTACCGACAGCTCGGCGTCATCCCGCCCAAGCGTCACACCCAGCACCGCGACGAGAACGGCAACCTGTACTACGAAGAGCTGATGGGCGAGGAGGGCTTCTCGTCCGACTCGGCGCTGCTCTACCACCGGTACATCCCGTCGGCGATCGTCGACGCGACCGAGTGGAAGCTGCCCGATCAGACCACCAGGCCCAACCATCCGCTCGAGCCGCGGCACCTGAAGCTGCACGATCTGTTCCCCGAGACGATCTGGGCCGAGACCGATGTCGTGACGGGTCGTCGTCTGGTCCTGGGCAACGCCGACGTCCGCATCTCGTACGTCGTGTCGACCGAGCCCTCGCCGCTGTACCGCAACGTGGTCGGCGACGAGATGGTCTACGTCGAGTCCGGTGAGGCCACCGTCGAGACGGTATTCGGTCCGCTCGAGGCGAAGGCCGGCGACTACGTGCTGCTACCGATGGCCACCACCCACCGCTGGGTACCCAAGAGCGACGCACCGCTGCGCGCCTACACGATCGAGGCCAACAGCCACATCGTGCCGCCCAAGCGCTACCTGTCGAAGTTCGGGCAGTTCCTCGAGCACGCGCCGTTCTGCGAACGCGACCTGCACGGACCGACCGAGCTGATGCAGGTCGAGGAGGAGAACGTCGAGGTGCTGGTCAAGCACCGCACCTCGCAGGGCATCGTCGGCACCCGCTACCTGATGCCGCACCACCCCTTCGACGTGGTCGGCTGGGACGGCTGCCTGTACCCGTACACCTTCTCGATCCACGACTTCGAGCCCATCACCGGTCGCGTCCACCAGCCGCCGCCGGCGCACCAGGCGTTCGAGGGCAACAACTTCGTCATCTGCAACTTCGTGCCCCGCAAGGTGGACTACCACCCGCTGGCCGTACCGGTGCCGTACTACCACTCGAACGTCGACTCCGACGAGGTCATGTTCTACTGCGGCGGCGACTACGAGGCCCGCAAGGGATCGGGCATCGGCCAGGGTTCGATCTCGGTGCACCCCGGTGGTCACGCGCACGGCCCGCAGCCGGGTGCCTACGAGCGCAGCATCGGTGTGGAGTTCTTCGACGAACTTGCCGTCATGGTCGACACCTTCCGCCCGCTCGAACTCGGTGAGGGTGCGCTCGCGTGCGAGGACGCCGCCTACGCCGGCAGCTGGAACCGCAATGCAGGAGCGGCCAAATGACTTTCGGACCTCTCCTGACCGGACTGTGCGACGACGCTGCGCTGTTCCCTCCGGGCAACGCCCCGCTGCCCGTCGCCGTCCCCGCCCACGCCGGGCACCGCTCGTCCGCGCACGCACCGCTCGTCGGAGCGTTCGTCTTCCCGGCCGGTCGCCTCGGTGAACTCGCAGATCACCTGGCGCAACACCCGTATCCCGGTGAGCTGGCCCTGAGCCTGACCGCACCGACCGGCACCGCCGCCGTCCGGCCCGCACTCGAGCAGGTCGACGCAATGGACTCGGTGTCCGTGGTGGCCCTCGAGATCGCGGTCCCCGCAGAGCAATCCGTCGACGAGCTGTTCGCGGCGCTCGACGAGATCAGGGTGAGTCGACCGGATATCGATGTATTCGTCGAGGTTCCGCGTGACGAGCGCCGAGCCGAGATCCTCGCCCGACTGACCGGGACGCCGTACGCCGCCAAGTTCCGCACCGGCGGGATCGTGGCGGAGGCGTATCCGGACGAAGCCGAGCTCGCCGCAGCGGTCTCGACGGTCGTCACCACGGGAGTTCCGTTCAAGGCGACCGCCGGTCTGCACCACGCGGTGCGCAACACCGACCCGAGGACGGGCTTCGAACAGCACGGGTTCGTGAACCTGTTGGCCGCGGTGGACGCGGTGCTGTCCGGAGCCGACATCGACGAGGTCGCGTCCGTGCTGGCCGAACGTGACGGGGCAGTGCTCTCCGCACGTCTCGGCGCACTCTCCGACGACCGGGCCGCAGAGGTCCGGCGCCGTTTCCTGTCGTACGGCACTTGCAGCATCGCCGAACCGCTCGAGGATCTGCTCGGCCTCGGTCTGGCACCCTCGACCGTTTCCCCGATCACCGAAGGAACGAACGCATGACCACCATCGCCATTCCGGAGGGCTCGCTCTTCGGCCTCGACAACCTGCCGTACGGCATCTTCTCCACGGCCGACAGCGAACCCCGCGTCGGTGTCCGCGTCGGAGATTCGGTCCTCGACCTGAGCCGTGTCTTCGAGGACGACATCGTCTTCGCCGAGCCGTCGCTCAACGCGTTCATGGCCCGGGGCCGCGCCCGGTGGGACGAAGTCCGCGCTGCGATCAAGGAACTCGTCGCCGGTGACGTCGCCGACGAGGCCGTCTTCGCCGTCGCCGACGTGACGATGCACCTGCCGATCGAGGTGGCCGACTACGTCGACTTCTACGCGTCGGAGAACCACGCGTCGAACCTCGGCCGGCTGTTCCGCCCGCAGAATCCCGACCCGCTGATGCCGAACTGGAAGCACCTGCCCGTCGGCTACCACGGCCGGTCGAGCACCGTCGTGACCTCGGGCGTCGACATCGTGCGTCCGTGCGGACAGCGCAAGGGCCCCAACGATCCTGTGCCGGTCTTCGGTCCGTCGATCCGCCTCGACATCGAGGCCGAGATGGGCTTCATTGTCGGTGTCGGCTCCCCGATGGGTTCGCGGATCACCCCCGACGAGTTCGCCGACCACTGCTTCGGCGCGGTCATCCTCAACGACTGGTCGGCCCGCGACATCCAGGCGTGGGAGTACGTGCCGCTGGGCCCGAACCTCGGCAAGTCCTTCGCGACGTCGATCTCACCGTGGGTCGTCCCGATCGCCGCGCTCGAGGCCGCCCGCATCGACACCCCGGTGCAGGACCCGGAACCGCTGCCGTACCTGAAGGGCACCGAGAAGTGGGGCTTGGACATCGATCTCGAGGTCGAGTGGAACGGGCACGTCGTGTCGCGCCCGCCGTACGCGCAGATGTACTGGTCGCCCGCGCAGATGCTCGCCCACACCTCGGTCAACGGTGCCGCGACCCGCACCGGTGATCTGTTCGGCTCCGGCACCATCTCGGGCCCGGAGAAGGACCAGCGCGGCGCCTTCATCGAACTGACCTGGGGCGGAGCAGAACCCGTGCAGGTCGGCGACGAGACGCGCACCTTCGTCGAGGACGGCGACGAGATCGCCATCTCTGCCACCGCGCCCGGCCCGAACGGGACCCGCATCGGCTTCGGTGAGGTCCGCACCCGCATTCTTCCCGCGATCGGGGAATAGAGGAAACAGGTCCGTGCGTCAGCCGGAGAGCCACCGGCCGGGCCGATCGGCGATGCCCGGAACCCACGAGGTTTCGGGCATCGCTGTTTTCCGGTGTGGGTCAGTCGACCGAAAGAATGTCGCCCACAGAGCAATCCAGTACGCGGCACAGGGCGGTGAGGGTCGAGAAGCGGATCGCGCGGGCGCGTCCGTTCTTGAGTACCGACAGGTTCACCACGCTGACGCCGACCTTGTCGGCCAACTCGGTGAGCGTCATGCCCCGATCGGCCAGCAGCTCGTCGAGATGACACCGGACGGCATGCTCGGTGTCCGGAGGCATCAGACGAGTCCTTCGTTGTCGCGCGCCATGCGGCTGCCGATCCGCAGTACCACGCCCACGGCCGAGATCACCATGCAGAAGACGTAGGCGTACCAGAACTCCGGTCCGAGAGGCGCGTTCGAGAGGACCTCGTTCATGTCCACGTCACGGATCAACATGTTGGTGCCCAGCGTGCGGGGAATCATCGGGACGATGATGGTCGCGATCGCCACCATCGACGTGACCCACACGAGCCGGATGACACCCCGGTCGAACAATCGGCCCCGGACGAATCGCACGACGATCCAGCTCAGCAGGGCCAGGGCTGTCAGGTAACCGAACGTCTGTACCGCCTCCCCGGCGCGGAGGAGGCCGACGCTGACGGGTGAGAGGGTGTCGGTCGGAACGTCGATCACCGTCGTCGAGGTGGTCTGGAGGTCGGTGCCGTTCGGGGTGGACAGCACCGGCGCCGCTGCCGCGTCGTCGAACCGGACCCGCGCGGTCACGATGCCGTCGCCGAGGGAGCTCGCGAGGTCGCGGACATAGGTGAAGAGCACGATCAGTGAGGTCAGCGCGAAGACGGTGAGGGACGCCCGCAGATCGGTGCGGTCCTTCTTCGACGTCTCGGTGGGGGAGAGCGTGTCGGGTTCGGCGCCCGGGCCCTGGGGGCGGTCGGTGTCGTGGGTGGAATTCATGGTCGTCTCCGAACTCGCCGGACGGCGGGGCTATCGATTGTCGATACCATCGATAATCGTTATACCTATCGATAAACGATATGTCCAGAGGTGGGGGCGCCCGCCAGTCCTGCTCGGAGCGGATCAGGGTAGGCGACGCTCGATCGCGTCCCGCGCTGCCAGCGCCTTCGCGCCGTAGTCGGCGAAGAGGTCGGGTGTCAGCCGCGAAGCCGGACCGGAGATGCTGAAGCAACCGCGCACGGTGCCACCGCGCCCACGCAGCGCGACGGCGACGGCGGCGATGCCGTCGTGCAGCCCTTGTTCGGTCACGGCATACCCGCGGGCGCGGATCTCGGCGATCTCCTCGCGCAGCGCCGCCGGTTCGGTGACGGTGCGCTCGGTCAGTGATGGGAGTTCGGTCGCGAGGAAGTCTTCGATCCGTTCGTCGGGCAGCGACGCGAGATAGGCCTTGCCGGTCGACGCGGCGTGGAGGGGAAGGCGCGTGCCGAGGGCGAGGAAGGCGCGCAGCTGATGGGGACTGTCGAGTCGCTCGATCAGGACCAGCTCGTTCCCGTCCGGCACGGCGAGATGGACGGTCTCACCCGTCTCGGCCTGCAGGCGGTTCAGTTCCGGGAGTGCGACCTCGCGTAGGTCGTCGCCGGACGACGTCGCACTGCCCAGGCTGAACGCGCGGCCGGTAATGACCCACTGCCCGGCGTTCGCCGTCGAGGGGCGCAGCCAGCCGGCCTCGGCGAGGGTCCTGAGGCATCGCTGGACGGTGCTCTTGGGGACGTCGAGGCGCTTGCTCAACTCCGACAGCCCGACCGGTTGCGTGGTCGCGACCTCCTCGAACACGCGGAGTGCGGTGAGAACGCTGTTCATCGGAACCTTTCACGCGTCGTTGACGGCAGGCGTCACGGAATATAGGTTGAGCCGGACTGCATCGTAGCACATCGGTCCACAATATGGACCATACGCTGCGCGACACCGTCCGGCAGGACGTCGAGAAGGGACCCACCGATGACCACCATGCCCGTGCCGTTGCTGACCTCGCTCACCGAGTCCGGAGCAGGCGGCGACGACCGCAGTGCCGTCCGAGTCGGAGACGGATCGCTCACCCGTTCCGAACTGATCGCAGCCGCCGCCGCGGTGGCCGACGAGGTCGCCGGTTCCTCGCGGGTCGCCATCGACGCCACCGCGAGCATCGAGACGGTGATCGCCACGACCGGATGCCTCATGGCCGGTGTGGCCGCCGTGCCGGTGCCGCCGGATTCCGGTCCGGCCGAACGCGCGCACATCCTGAAGGACTCGGGTGCGCAGGTGTGGCTCGGCACTGCCCCCGAGGACGTCACCCTGCCCGCGATCCCGGTCGACGCGAACGCGCGCTCGTCGTCCTCGCACGCCGAGGCGGACCCGGGCAGCGCCGCAATGATCATGTACACCTCCGGAACCACCGGTGCCCCCAAGGGAGTCGTGCTCTCGCGGTCCGCCGTGGCGGCCGGCCTCGACGGCCTCGCCGAGGCGTGGAACTGGACGTCCGACGACACTCTCGTCCACGGACTTCCGCTGTTCCACGTCCACGGACTCATCCTCGGCGTCGTCGGTGCGCTCCGGCAGGGCTCGTCGCTCGTGCACACGGTGCGACCGAAGCCCGAAGCCTATGCAGCGGCGGGTGGTTCGCTCTACTTAGGTGTTCCCACCGTGTGGTCGCGGGTCGTCGCCGACGAATCGTCCGCTCGCGCACTGTCGTCCGCACGCCTCCTGGTCTCGGGCAGCGCACCCCTGCCCGTGCCGGTCTTCGAGCGCATGCTCGCCCTCACCGGCTCCGCGCCGATCGAGCGGTACGGAATGAGCGAAACGATCATCACGATCAGCACCCGCCACGACGGTGAGCGCCGGCCCGGCTGGGTGGGACTGCCGATCCAGGGCGTCTCCACCCGCCTGCGCGACCAGGCCGGCAACCTCGTGCCGCACGACGGCGACACCCTCGGCCAGTTGGAGGTGTCCGGCGCGACCCTGTTCGACGGCTACCTCGACAACCCCGAGAAGACCGCCGAGTCGATGACCGAGGACGGCTGGTTCAAGACCGGCGACATCGCCGTGATCGACGACCAGGGTTTCCACCGCATCGTCGGCCGCGAATCGGTCGACATGATCAAGTCCGGCGGCTACCGGATCGGCGCCGGCGAGGTGGAGCATGCGCTGCTGAACCATGCCGGCGTGCAGGAGGCGGCGGTGGTGGGTGTGCCGGACGACGATCTCGGACAGCGGATCGTCGCCTACGTCGTCGGGGATCTCCGTGATCCGGGCGAACTCTCGGACTTCGTCGCGCAGACCCTGTCGATCCACAAGCGCCCCCGCGAGATCCGCACCGTCGACGCTCTTCCGCGCAACGCCATGGGCAAGGTGCAGAAGAAGCTTCTCGTCGAGGACTACCTCGCAGGGAAGTGACCCGGTCTACCCGATCCGGACTTCGTCGCCGACGGTGATGTCGCCGGGAGTCG
The DNA here is from genome assembly GCF_001886355.1 of Rhodococcus sp. 2G. NCBI lineage: Bacteria > Bacillati > Actinomycetota > Actinomycetes > Mycobacteriales > Nocardiaceae > Rhodococcus > Rhodococcus sp. 2G. Next base: position 4,623,128 of record NZ_CP018063.1, read on the forward strand.
GGACGGTCGCGTAGACACCGATGCACGGCATCGGCTTGCCCTCCGGCACATTGGGCACCTGATGCGCGGTCATCACCTCACGCAGCATGTCGCGCCGCGCGGGAACCTCCTGATGGGGGAGCGTCACCATGACGCACCGCGCGGTGCGCTTGTGCGGTTCGAGGACTGCCGAGCCCACCGACACCCGTCGGCCGACCCATTCGTCCTCCACGAAACCGGTCGTGTCCGGAGTGTCGACGACCAGCTGCGGCCGGAACCGCCGCAACGCGACATCGGTGGGGTCGCCGGTGCCGAGCGCTTCGACCGCGGAGCGGGAGACGAGATGCAACGGCGCCTCGTCGTAGGTGCGGTCGCGCGGTTCGAGCCGCACGTCGTGACCAACCAGCTTCGACAGCAGGTCGTCGACCTCGGGATCGTCGCCGCGCACCACCGTGCCGTCGGCGAGCGTGAGCTCGAGTGCCGCCGGATCGCGGGGGTCGTCGTCGTTCAGAAGTCGTGCGGAGCAGGTCAACAGCAGTCCGTAGCGTCGGAAACGCTTCGCACTCGCGATGTTTCCGGTTTCGGCGTCGACCAGCGCCCACAGGTGGTCGCCGCGCACACCGTCCGCTTCGATCGCTGCGGCGTCGATCCGTTCTCCTCCGAACGATTTCACCGGATAACGCCACACCTGATCGATACGCACGACTCGTGAGCATACGGGGAACTGGGGAAAATGTTACGTGCGATTCCAACTCGCGGACGAAAACACCCGAGTCTCCGCCATGTTCTTCAACGGCGCATTGCAGATGACCTCACCACTGTTGGAACCGATGAGCGAATCCACCGCACCACTGCTCGCGATCTACCCCAATCGCAGAAACATGAGGTGGACACGTGGATGCTGCGCCGTGCCGCGGTCGATGCACGCCGCCGACTCCCGAAGCTGGATGACCCGAATCCCTCGACCTTGCTGGCTCAACGGAAGCCGGCGTCGCGGCTGACCGCGCTACGCGCTGTCCATGTCCCCGCATCCGAACAGCACGCAGAAAAGGGACGGGACCGACAGGCCTATGACGAACTCCTGCGGTCGCAGCTTGCCCTCGGAGTGCTTCGAAACGCACAAGCCGCAGAAGTCGGCATCGCCCACAAGCCCACCGGACGACTGCTCGATGCATGGTTGGCCGGCCTGCCGTACACCCCACAGGTGCACAGCTGCGGGCGATAGCCGATATCCACACCGACATGACCGCCTCCGGCCGATGAATCGGCTGCTGCAGGGAGACGTCGGCGCCGGAAAGGCCCCCGCCCTGGCAGCCACTGCGTTTGCGTTACTGGTAATCGAAGGCGGCTTTCAGGCGGTCCTCATGGCCCCGACCGATATTCTCGCTCGGCGCAACACTTCGAAGAGATCGCCGAAGCATTACGGCCTCTCGGCGTGACCGTCGACCTGCTGGTGTCCCGGACCTGCCTCTCCCCCGATCGACGCCGGTCGAGTTCGAAACCATCATGACCACACCGGTCGCACAGGCTGCGTGACCGAAACTGTCACCGAATCGTGCAGCAGTCCCCATCGAAGGCCAGCTGTGCGGACAAGGTCCCGATCTCCTCGAGTCAACAGTCGATGACATTCAGAAGAGTACCTCCTCGTAGCTCGTACCCCGGATGCACCGATTCGCTGGCCTGATCGCAGCGAGTTTCGTTGGGTGGCATGGGACGGTGTGTGGGCATGGTTGAGCATCCGACCTCTCGTGTCGGGTTGTTCCACTGGGGCTTTCGCGTTGAGGGTGGGCAGATGTCCTGGGCGTTAGGCGACGATCGGGTGTGCGCGACCGAAGGTGTTGTCGAACAAGTTGTGCCACGCTGTTTCCCACGGCCAGTTCTGCGGGAGGTGCAGCGTCAACCGTCTCGCCGAGGAGGCGACGCGGGCGGGGACCGAGACAATGGTGCGGCGGAGGGTGCCGGTCGTCGCTTTCGTCAGTTTGGGATCGCTGGTGAGGGTCCCGGCGGCGCGGGTGAGGTTGAACGCCATCACCGCGCAGACGAGCCACGCGGCGTTCGCCGGAAACGAGTTCGACGGTAGATGGGCGAGTGCGGAGTTCTTCAGGTCCGCGTGCACCTGCTCGATGATGGCGTGCTGGCGGTGAGTCTTGTCGGCGGCGACGGTATCGAGGTCGTCGGGGTCGGTGGTGGTGAAGAACGCGTGGAACCGCCAGATGTCGAACAACGTGCCCTGACCTTGGTCTTTCTTCGGTCGCAGGTCGGGGATACGCCGCACGACCAACCGTCCCGCAACGTGGTGGGCCTTCTTCTGGGAGGCGAACGCCGTGAACGGGATCTCGGCGACCTCCGCCCGCGAGATCCAGGTGTCGGTGCCCTCGTCGTAGAGGGCGTCGGTGTACTGGATCGGCGTCCACGAGGACTCGTCGTCGCCGATGGAGGCGATCGCACGTTTGATGGTGGAGGTCAGGCGCACGGTCACCGAGACATCGGCGCCGGCGCGGAGCGCGGCCCCGATGGTGGGATAGCCGTAGAAAGCGGAGTCGCCGCGGACCAGGGGCTTCGACGCGCCGTGGCCGTCCGCCCCGCCGGCCTGGGAACGCAGCCGGTCGACGGTGGCCAGCGCATCGGAGACCATCCGGGCGGCCCCGCGTGCGGAGCCGCACGCTCCTCGGCGCAGGCGTTGGCCGACGATCACCGGAGCAGCGGTCTCGGTGGTGACGGTGGCGATGAGGGCGTTGAGTCCGCGCACGCCGGAGTAGCCGTAGCCGGAGCCTTGTTTGCCGTGGCCGTGGACCTCGATGATCGAATCGTCGATATCGACCAGGACTCGCCCGGTGTCGATGCCGGGGACCAGTGGGGTCTTCTCGGCGAGGTTGCCCAGGAACCGCGAGGCGACGGCGTCGAGTTGCCGGACGTGTCCGAAGCTGAACTGGCGAAGAAACGATCCCAGGGTCGACGGTGCATAGGGGCGGTCGAAGACGGTCTCCATCGCCCCGTGCCGCAACAGTGCCAGGTCGGCGATGCTGTCGGCGCCGGCGACCATCCCACCGATCAGGGACCCGACCTTGTAGCCGGCGTTGGCACCTTTGTCGGTCGGCACGCTCAGGTGCTGATCGGCCAGGGTGAGCAGGCCGCTGGCCTGCGCCAACGCCATCACCGGGACCAGCCCCGCGGTCGACATCAGATTCGGGTCGTCGAACCTCGCCGCGGCGACGGGCCGGGTGTGAGATAGTTGCATCTGCGAGATGCCCTCCGGTGTGGTGTGAACTGATCCCTAGACAAGATCGATTCTTCCACTACGGCAGGGCATTTCGTCGTTACGACCCGCTCGCCACCCCAACCGAATCGGTGTATCCGGGCGTACAGGACGGGCCGACTTCGCACCGCTCCGACGACCGGACCAGCTACATCTGCAGCGAGACGAGTCGGGTGTTAGGGTCTGTGACGTCCCCACGGGAGCCCCATTGCAGGGGCTGAGATCGGGCTGAGGCAGCCTGCGACCGTCGAACCTGCCCGGGTAATGCCGGCGAAGGAAGTAGGAACGATTCCGATGAGTGCATCCAATTCGCATGCCCTGAGCTATGTCCACGACGAGGAACACGACCTGCGTGTACCTGTCACAGAGATCCGCTTGAACGACTCTCCCGGCGGGGTGCCGAACCCGCCGCTGCAGGTCTACCGCACTGCAGGTCCCGGTAGCGATCCGCTGGTCGGGCTCCCGCCGACGCGCTCCGACTGGATTGCTGCTCGCGGCGACGTCGAGCACTACCCGGGGCGAGAACGGGATCTGCTCGACGATGGCCGCTCGGCTGTGCGGCGTGGAGAGGCGTCCCAGGAGTGGAAGGGGCCCCGACCTGTCCCGGTGCGAGCGAAGACAGGCCGGACGGTCACGCAGATGCACTATGCCCGGGCGGGGATCATCACCCAGGAAATGCGGTTCGTGGCGCTGCGGGAGAACTGCGACGTGGAACTGGTGCGCTCGGAGGTGGCGGCGGGTCGGGCGATCATCCCCGCCAACGTCAACCACCCCGAGTCCGAGCCGATGATCATCGGCAAGTCCTTCCTGGTGAAGATCAATGCCAACATCGGCAACTCAGCGGTGACCAGCTCCATCGTCGACGAAGTCGACAAGATGCGCTGGGCCACCCGTTGGGGCGCGGACACTGTGATGGACCTGTCCACCGGCGAAGATATCCACACCACCCGAGAATGGATCATTCGCAACTCCCCGGTGCCGATCGGCACGGTGCCGATCTACCAGGCTCTGGAGAAGGTCGCCGGCCAGGCCGATGCGCTGACGTGGGAGATCTTCCGCGACACCGTGATCGAGCAGTGTGAGCAGGGTGTGGACTACATGACCATCCACGCCGGAGTGCTGCTGCGCTACGTACCGCTCACGGCCGAGCGGCTCACCGGCATCGTCTCCCGAGGTGGGTCGATCATGGCCGGTTGGTGCCTCGCCCATCACGAGGAAAATTTTCTCTACACCCACTTCGACGAACTGTGTGAGATCTTCGCCCGCTACGACGTGGCATTTTCCCTCGGGGACGGGCTGCGACCGGGGTCGATCGCCGACGCCAACGACGCCGCGCAGTACGCCGAACTGGACACTCTTGCCGAACTGACCACCCGTGCCTGGGCTCACGACGTTCAGGTGATGGTCGAAGGCCCTGGCCACATCCCGATCCATCGGGTGCGGGAAAATGTGGAGCGTCAACAGAAGTTATGTCATGGAGCGCCTTTCTACACCCTGGGGCCGCTGGTGACCGACATTGCTCCGGGCTACGACCACATCACCTCCGCGATCGGGGCCACCGAGATCGCCCGCCATGGCACCGCGATGCTGTGTTACGTCACCCCGAAGGAGCATCTGGGACTGCCGAATCGGGACGACGTGAAGACCGGGGTCATCACGTACAAGATCGCCGCTCATGCCGCCGACATCGCCAAGGGCCATCCCGGTGCCGTCGAGCGTGACGACGCGTTGTCGAAGGCGCGTTTCGAGTTTCGGTGGCGGGATCAGTTCGCTCTGTCGCTGGATCCGGATACGGCCGAGCAGTTCCATGACGAGACGCTTCCGGCCGAACCGGCCAAGACAGCGCACTTCTGCTCGATGTGTGGGCCGAAGTTCTGCTCGATGCGTATCTCCCAAGACATCCGGACCAGGTTCGGTGACGCCGCCGACCAGGCCGCCGTCGCCGGGATGCAACATATGTCCGACCAGTTCAGGGCCGCCGGCAGCACGGTGTACTTGAACGCGCCCACCGTTCCGGCCCTCGAGGATGTGGCGGGGCACGAGTCGATTGGAGCCGAAACGGGCGGTGTGCCCACGTAAGGAGTCGGGTGAGTTCCCAATGTCGCTGGCGGTCACAGTGCGACGGAGGAAACTCGCCAGCGCTGCATGGCTGGACAATCGTCGACGCTATTGTCTGTCGGCTCCGGATTCGTGCCATGTTGATGTGCGCTGCCTCGAAGGCGTTCGTCGGAGTCGTACCTCGAACGAGGGGTAGTGAGCATCTGTCCCGGTGACATGGGGGCAATGGTGTCGTGCGGCGAGGACGAACTGTTCGAAGGACCCGTCGAGTTCGAGGTGGATCGTGTCGTTTGCGACTACCACACGGTGTGCGTCGAGACCGAGCAGTCGGGCGACGACGAAGGTTGCACTCAAGGTTGCGACATTCCTGGTGATCCCTAGCGGGAGGAGGGATCCGGTGTCGGTGAGGGCTTCGTGTTCGCCGGCTCTGAGGACGAGTCTGGCGTCGGGGTGCACTCCGTGGGCTGCCACGGACACGGCGATGTTGTCACGGTCGTCGGAGCCCACGGCGGCAAGGCATCGGGCCCGGTCGAGGCGGGCGCGTTCGAGGAGGGTTCTGTCGGTACCGTGCCCGACGATGGTGGGAATGTTCAGTGCTCGGGCCAGGCGCAGATTGCGGGCTCGATCGTCGCGTTCGATGGCGACGACGGGAATGCCGAGTTCGCGGAGTTCGAGGCACAACCGGAGACCGACCTGTCCCAATCCGACGACGATGACGTGGTTGCGGCGGGGGAGAACCCGTTGACCGATCAAGCCGATGAGGCTGGTTCCGAGCAGACGTTCGATTATCCCGGCGGTGAACATGGCGGTGAACACGATCGCCGCCAACATCGCCAGAGCCGCGAACACGTCATAGGTGTGGTCGCCGTGTGAGGCCGGTGCGGGACCGACGGTGGCGACGACCTGGACTGCTTCTTTGAGGGACTCGACCCAGTGGTGGCCTTTGCCGACGGTGAGCCATATCCAATCGATCAGGAGGATGGCGAGCAGTCCGATAAGGCCGGTGAGCAGCATGCGGGTGCCGGCGTCGTGGGATCGCAGTGTGCCTACGGAGTGGACGAATCGGCGGCGAATTCTGCTGGTGCGGCTGTGGGGTAGCGGCTGCCAGGTCGGTTGGTCACCGTGGGCCGATTGCCGGAGGACGCGTGTGGTGCCATCGGGCGCGGTGTGCGCGGCGTCGATCGTGGCAGCGATGCACGGGCCGGCCAGGGACGGTGTCGCGAGGTCTGCGGGGGAGGTGACCTGACAGTGGGGAATCAATCGGGTGAGTTGGTTGGCGATGGTGCGATCGAAGACGGTCACGACCATCGGTGTGTGGGGACTGATGTGGGCGATGGCGAGGGCATAACGGACGGCGACCGCGTCGTCGTGGGTGACGACGGCGACCCCGGCCGGGTCGTGCTGGGTGATCTGCAGAAGTTCCGGGTCGTCGGGTGCATCGAGGTGGAGAACATCGAAGTGGCGTTGGGTGAGCGACGCGCACACGAGCCGGGCAACATTCGACGCGCCGATGACAACGAAGGGGGACATCGGGCCGACGCCGATCACCGCACCGGTGCAGGGAACGAGGTGTAGGCAGTGAAGATGCCACCGGAGCCGATATCGGATGTTGGGTCGATCAGCTCCGGCAGCACCGCTTCGAGGCGTATCGGGGCAGCAGCGGTGACACTTGTCTCCGGAGTCGGGGTGGGTACCAGACGAATATTGTTGATCCGCAAAATGTTACTGCCGAGTTCACGTCCGGCGGCGAGAGCGAAGGATTCGATTGCGCCGTCCATGGAGTCTCGCGCCGGTCCTCGATCGGTGTCGGTGATTCTGCGGAGCGTGTCCAGCCCGGTGACGGTGACGATCGATCCGATGCCGCCGGTGCGGTGGAGGGATACTGCAGCACGTCTGGTCGTGTGGAACAACAACGCCATGTGGTCGTAGGTGAACCGGCCCCAGTCGGCGGGGCGGATCTTGCTCAGCGAGTGGCATGCGGTTTCCGGGCCGGGTAGCCATGCGGTGTGCACGAGCGCGTCGATGCCGCCATGTCGTCGCTCGAGGTGGGTGAACATGCTGTCGACGTCGGATTCGAGGGTCAGATCGGCCGCGACCGGATGAGCGATCCCGTCGTCATCGGCGACTCGGCCGGCGAGGTGCTCGGCAGCATCGAGGGTGAAGCTGTGCGTGAACACGTGGTGTCCAGCTGCTGCCAACGTTCGGGCCACGTGGGCGCCTTCGTTCTGTTCGACGCCGGTGACCAGGACACGCAGTGAGGTGGTGGGTAGAGCCAACGGGTGCAGCGACGGTTCGGCGATGCTCATCTGGACTCGTTTCGAGGGTGCCGGGGGCGCGGGGGGAGGAGTTCCGCGCCCCCGGGAATCGGGGTGGGGTGGATGTCTGTCGAGGTCCACGGCCGTGGGATCGTGTGCGGACGAATCGGCGGCCGGCCGAAGGGGGCAGGGCGTCGGCGACCGGGGACCGGTGCGTGCGCGTGCTCAGTGAGAGGTCGGTGACAGCTGTTCCTGTCCGGAGGTTTCGTCGTTGTCGGACAGGTCCTGTCGGTAAGTCTCGCGCATGGCGATCACGCAGACGACGGAGACGGCGCACATTGCGACCATGAACAGCGCCACGGCGACGTACGAGCCGGTGCGATCGAGCAGGTAGGTGGCGACGATCGGTGCGGGAGCGCTCGAGGCGAGGGTGCCGATCGTGTAGCCGAAGGAGATTCCGGTGTAGCGGATGCGGGTGTCGAAGGCTTCGGCGAAGAAGGCTGCGAGGGGACCGTAGGAGGTGGCGAAGGCGAGGCAGAACACCACGAACCCGATCATCGCCAGCGCGAAGGATCCGGAGTTGACCAGCCAGAACCAGGGGAAGGTGAACAGCAGCATGGCGAGAACCCCGGCGAGGAAGACCGGCTTTCGGCCGTAGGCGTCCGACAGCTTGCCGAACAACGGTAGTGCGACGAACGTGACCGCCATGGCGACGAGGACGAGTGTCAGCATCTGGTTTCGGGTGTAGCCGACCTGCGTGACGCCGTAGCTGAGGCCGAATACCGTAGTGCCGTAGAAGGTGACGCCGATGGCGAAGTAGGCACCACAGGTCAGGAGGACCTGCTTGGGGTAGTGGCGAAGGACCACCCCGATGGGCAGCTTCTCCAACTGTGCGTTCTTCTTGACGCGGTCGAAGTTCGGGCTTTCGCCGACATGCAGTCGGACGAACAGGCCGATCGCGACGAATGCGCCGCCGATCAAGAAGGGAATGCGCCATCCCCAGGATTCGAACGCTTCGGGAGACAGTCCGGCCATCAACAGGAAGACCGTGTTACCGAGCATCAGTCCTGCCGGCACGCCCATCTGCACCCAGCTGCCGTAGTAGCCGCGTTTGTCGGCGGGAGCGTGTTCGACGGCCATGAGGATCGCCCCGCCGATCTCACCACCGAGTGCGAGACCCTGCACGAAACGCAAGGTGACGAGGATGATCGGTGCGGCGACGCCGATGGTCTCGTAGCTCGGGAGCAGCCCGACTCCGAGAGTGGTCAAGCCCATGATGGTCAAGGTGATCACGAGCATGGACTTGCGTCCGATCCGGTCACCGAAGTGACCGAACACCACTCCGCCGAGCGGGCGCGCCACGAAGGCGGCAGAGAACGTGGCAAAGGCGAGCAGAGTGCCGATCAGAGAGTCGAACTCGGGGAAGAAGATCTTGTTGAAGACGAGTCCGGCTGCGGTGCCGTAGATGAAGAAGTCGTACCATTCGACTGTTGTGCCGACACCGCTGGCAAAGCCTACTTTCGATGTTTGGGACATTTTGGGCATGTGGGGCCTCCGTTGCCGCGAGCGCGAGATGATTTCTGCGGCTCAATATATGGGTGACCCAGAACACATAACATCTCCATGTGGAGAGGTGGAGTGCGCTCCGGGTATAGCGAATTCGATTCAGAGCAAGCGAAGTTCGTGAGCGCGTGCAATGGCTTCGACGCGATTGCGCGCGTTCAGTTTCTGCATGGCGCTCTGCAGATAGGTCTTCACGGTGTTGCGGGTGAGAGACAGTTCCTGAGCGATTTCGGGATTGCTGTGACCCATGGCCGCAAAACGCAGCACTTCGTACTCGCGCCGGGTCAGGCCGGCCCGGTACAGCGCCTCGGAGGTCACGACTTTTCGTGGTCCCGTCAACCTCGGGTCGACCACCCGGATTCCGCTGGACACACGGTGAATGGCTGTGGCGAAGTCCTGTCCGCTGATGTCCTTGACGAGGCAGCCGTCGGCGCCTGCTTCCATCAGTAGATCGATGGCACCGTGATCGGCGAACGCGGTGAACAGCAGTATCCGCGCGTGCGGCGCAACTCGACGAAGACGCGGAATCAGTTCCGGTGCAGGGATATCGGGGAGCCGAAGATCGAGGAGGATGACGTCGACGGGCAGGGTGCGGGCCAATTCGACCGCGGCAGAGCCGGTCAGTGCACCTCCCACGACTTCGAGGTCGGTGTCCTCGCGGGCGAGTAGTTCCACGCCGCCACGCACGATCGGATGATCGTCGACGACGAGGATGCGGATGGTCTTCGGTGGCGCGGTCATGTGCTCGGTCCCTCCAGAGCGTCTACCCAGCCGCGCACGGTGGTGCCGCTTTCGTCGTCGCTGACCACCGACATGCCGCCCCCGAGCCGCTCGAGGCGCCCTGCAGCCAATCCGAGCCCCAGCTGGCTTCCTCGCATCGGATCGTCGGTGCCGTCGACGCCCCGGCCGTCGTCGCTGATGACGACCGTCACCTTGCCCGACCGCGCCGACAAGCTGACCACCACAGTGGACGCGTCGGCGTGTTTCTCCACGTTGACCAGCGCTTCGCGAACAAGGCGTTGGAGTGCCTCGACGCGGCTGACATCGAGGTCGGGGGATTCGGTCAGTGGCACGAAACGGGCCGGGATACCGGTCCGGAGCGTGAATGCCTGGCAGTCCTCCTCGATGCCGACCGGAAGATTCCGTTCGGGGGGCCGCGCGGTGAGGTCGGTCAGCGATCTGCGGATGGAAGCATTGACGGCGTGTACCTGTTCGGTGATCTCCTGCAGGCGATCGTGGATCGCCTGCGCGTCAGCGAGGGCGCGCAGGCTCTGCAGTTCGGCACCGATCCGGAAAAGGACCGGGCTCACGGAATCGTGTAGGGATTCGGCGAGCCGTTTCCGTTCGGCTTCGAGGGCGAGTTCTGTCTGGGTGGCGGCCCTTTGGGCGCTGAGGAGAGTGACGGCGGCCGTTTCGGCGATTGACTGGATCTCTGCGATGACTCGATCACCGAAGGACGAATATTCGCGGGTGCCGACGTACATGGCGCCGAGTACATGACCTTCATAAGCCATGGGCACGGCAAGCATTCCTCGCAGTGACTCCTGTTCGACGAGCGCGTCGAAGTCGTGGGTGATTCCAGGGTCGGACAGATAGTCCCGTACCCAGACGGGTTGTTGGAGCATGATGCTCTTGCCGCCGAGCCCGATCCCTTCCGGCACCACCAGTCGGTGCAGAGCGTTGCTCTTCGTGCCCTGCCAACTGCGGTGAACCATCACCCCATCGACCTCGACGCGCCCGATGAGCGACATGTCGAAGTCGCCGATCTCCCGGATCCGCTGGCCTGCTGTGGTCATCGCCGACGCTTCGTCGGTCAGAACCAGCAGCTCGGCGCGCGAAAGTGCGAGATTGTCGAGGATCGACGGTTTGAGGTCCGAGTGGGTGAACTCGTGAGCTGCAGTAGGTGTATTTTCCGACACCGGCTTTCCTCGATCTTCTTTCCGGGGTCTCGGGTGACCCGTCATGGTAGTTCGGTCACAACTTCAGCGTATCGGACCGGTTGTTCAGGTTGATCAGGCACTCGAGCAGGAAGTAGTCGCCCCAGATCAGTTCGTTTCGGGTCGCGAAGTCGCGGCGTTTGTCGAAGCAACCGTCCATCAGGATCCCTGCCGGTCTGCTGTCGTGTGGTCCGGTGGGGGTGAGGTGATCGAGGAGTGCCTCGACGTGGGCGACGGCCCGGTCCCGGAAGTCGGTCCGCTCAGGGACGAGCCGATCGAGCTTGAGCAGCGCGGCAGCGGCGATGGCCGTGGCGGAGGTGTCGATCGGTACGTCCGGACCGGTGCCGGCGTCGAAGTCCCAGGACACGACGCCGCCGTTCGGTGTGCGGTCGAGCCACCATTCGGCCAGTCGGACGGCGGTCGGCAGGAAGGACGGCGATGCCCACTGCGCAGCCTGGGCGTATGCCACCATCGCCCACGCCTGTGCCCGGCCCCAGGTACTGTCGGCGTTCATGCCCTTGTGGGTATAGCGATCCAGCAGTGCACCATTGGATGTGTCGAATCGTGCCGACTGACAGACCGAGCCATCGGTGCGGATGCACAGTTCGATGTGCCGCTGCGCGTGGCGGATCGCGGCGTCGAGGAAGCGTGGGTCGCCGGTATGTGCCGAGGCCCACGACAGCAGCGCGACGGTGCCCGGCACGGCGTCGATGTTCGCGGCGCCTTCTCCGACCGCCTCTGCTTCTTCTGCTTCTGCTCCGAGTGGGATGATGCCGGCGCGATCGTTGAAGCTGGTGAGCAGGCCGTGGGCACCTGCCAGAGCGGTCTGCGCCGCGTCGTCGCTTCCGGTGACGAGGTGGTTGACTGCGGCCCCGTACCAGAAGAGGAAGCCGCGGAATGCGGTGTCGGAATTCTGCCGGGGCAGGATCTGCGCGGTGATGTCGTCGGCGAGGTGCGCCAGGCGCTTGTCACCCGAGGCGGCGAAGCCGAGTGCGGCCAGGCCACCCCAGAATCCTCCCGTCCAGTTTCCGTCGGCGGTGGTGGTCCATTCGCCGGATTCGATGTCGCCGTAGTGCGGGAAGGTGCCGTCGGTCTGCTTGGCGGTCGAGTCGATCCGCTCGAGCATCGCCTCGATCGCCGCGGTGTACCGGGAGTTGGTCACGACCGGCCTCCGGTGGTGAGGACCGACTTGAGCGTGCGCCCGTCCCGCATATCGGCCATGGCATCGTCCGCCTCGGTGAGCGGGTATTCGGTGACCATCGACGCGAGATCGAAGTGGGCGGTCAGCCGGGGGAGGGATTCGACGTATTCGAGGTGGTTCTGCGGAGAGAACGCCCAGCTTCCCAGCACCTGCAGCTGCTTTTTGGTGATGTAGTGGGGGTTGATCGGAGTGGTGCCGTGGTCGGTGTACTGCCCGACGACGAGGTACTTGCCGCCGCGGCGGGCGAGGTCGATGCCTTCGGCTACTGCGGTCGGGACGCCGGTGGCCTCGATGACGACGTCGGCGCCGCGCCCGTCCGGTGTGTGCGCGAGGATCCGTTCCAGACGGGCCTCTTGATCGGTCTCGGTGAAGATGTCGATGTGGATGTCGCCGATGCCGGCGGCCTGCGCGACCTCGAGACGGTTGGCCGGCCCGCCGACGATGATCACTTTCGCCGCGCCGGCGAGTGTGGCGTACATGGCGCAGGCCAGACCGACCGGTCCGCTGCCCTGGACCACGACGACATCACCTGTCTGCGGCTTGGCGATATCGTTCACGGCGTGCACGGCCGTCGGGCCGGCGCAGCCGAGTGCGATCACCTGCTGCGGGGTCACCGAGGACGGGATGCGGATGATCGTCGAGCCGGGCTGGAGGTAGATCTGTTCGGACCACCCACCCGACAGATGGGGCCAGTCGGCCGACGACTGGTTGATGCCGTACACCTTGCGGGTCTCGCACAGCGACGGTTCGTGCTGGTCCTGGCAGTAGTAGCAGTGCCCGCACGGGATGTTGGACGCCCATGAGATCGCGTCCCCGACGTGCAGTTGCTCGCCCCGGGCATCGGTGGTGACTCCCTCGCCGAGGGCGTGTACGCGACCGACCGCCTCGTGTCCGAGGATGAGCGGTACCGGAATGGGCAGGCGACCTTGCTGCAGGTGGATGTCGGTTCCGCAGATTCCCGCGTGCGTGACGTCGACGACGACCGCGCCGGCATCGGGGGTCACGCGCGGAAACGTCGTCGCGGTCATGGTCTGTCCGAAGCCTTCGAGCACCATCGCGGTGGCGGTGCCGGTGGTCGGGCTCGTCGGGTCCGTCTGCATCGCATTACTCATCGGATCACTCCCTTATTGCGCAAGGTCTGGACATCGGACTCGGAGATACCGAGCTCATGGAGGATTTCGTCGGCATGTTCACTGACCGCCGGCACCCCACGGTGCACCTGGGCGGGGGTGCGGGACAACGTGACAGGGTTGCCCATCAACCGGGTGGTGCGCACACCCTCGATCTCGACGTCGACGAGCGTGCCGTTGTGCCGCGTCTGGGGATGATCGAGCGCTTCTTGCAGGGTGAGCAGCGGTGCGCACAGCAGATCGACCCCGTCGAACAACTCTGCCGCCTCGGCGGTGCTCAACTGTGCGACCAGCGGACGCAGAACCGCGTTGGCGGCCTCTTTGTTCTCTGCCTGGAGCTGTGGTGTGGCGAACGTCGGCTGGACGGACAGATCGTCGATGTCGAGAGCTTTGCATGCCAGACCCAGAGCGTTCTCGCGGAACAGGCCGAGTACCAAGAGCAGACCGTCGGTCGTTTCGAAGATGCCGCTGTACCAGTCGCTGACCCAGTTGGTCTCGCGCTGGTACGCCAGCAGTGTGGAGCTTTCGAGAGTCTGCAGGGCCAGTGCTGTATCGAAGAGGTTGACGCTGACCTTCTGGCCGCGGCCGGAGCGCTCGCGTTCGAACAGTGCTGCCAAGATTCCCTGGGCGAGGGCCATACCCGAGGCGTAGTCCACGGTCGGTACCGGATGTACGTATGCCGAGATCGACGGGTCGCCGCACGCGCGTGCCATTCCGCTCAGTGCCTGCGCGAGCATGTCCTGGCCTGCTTTGTGGGCGTATGGCCCGGTCTCGCCGAATCCGGTCGCAGTGCCGTAGACGAGCCGAGGATAGCGCTCGTGCAGATCGTCGTAGGTCAAGCCCAGTCGTTCGACTGCCGCGGTCCGGTAGCTGTGGATGAGAACATCCGCCTCCGCGAGGAGCTGATGGAGAATGTCCTGCCCCTCAGAGGTTTTCAGGTTCAGTGCGATGCTGCGCTTGTTGCGGTTGACCGCGGCGAAGTAGGCACTGGGGCGACCTTCGTCGAGTGACTCGCGATCGAGGCCTCGCAGCATGTCTCCGTTGACACCGCGCTCGACCTTGATCACTTCGGCGCCGAGGTCGCCGAGAACCTGCGCGGCCACGGGCGCCTGCATGATCTCGCCGAGGTCGAGGACCCGGATGCCGCTCAGCGCTTGTTGTTGCTGGGGGTGGTGCACGGTGCGCCTACTTTCCGTATACCGACTTGGCGATGATGAGTCGCTGGATCTGGTTGGTGCCCTCGTAGATCTGGGTGATCTTGGCGTCGCGCATCATCCGCTCGACCGGATAATCACGGACATAGCCGTATCCGCCGTGCAGTTGGAGCGCATCGGTGGTCACCGACATGGCGGTGTCGCTGCACAGCAGCTTCGCCATGGCCGCCTTCGTCCGTCCCGCCGGTTCCCCGTCGTCGATGAGACGGGCTGCGTCGTACAGCAGCGTGCGGGCCGACTCGATCTTGACGGCCATATCGGCGACCATGCCGCGCAGAAGCTGGAAGCGGGAGATGGACTGGCCGAACTGCTCGCGGTCGGTCGTGTACGACACGGCGGCATCGAATGCGCCCTGTGCGATGCCGAGAGCCTGCGCGGCGATGAGTGCCCGGCTGACGTTCAGTTCCTCGGAGATGTACGCGAACCCCTGGTAGGGGTCGTTGACGACCCGGACGGCGGGCAGTCGGCACTCGTCGAAGTTCACGTCGGTCGTGGGGCTGCCGCGCATACCCATCTTCTTCTCGGGAGCGCCGAAACTGACGCCGGCGTCGTCCTTGTGCACCATGAAGATGCCGAGTGACTTCTCTCCGGTCTTCGCCAGCACGGCGTACCAGTCGGCCCACGGCGCATTGCTGATGAACCGCTTCTGACCGTTGAGGATCCAGTCGGACCCATCCTGGGTTGCGGTCGTTGCGATCGCCGACAGGTCCGAGCCCACGCGCGGCTCGGTCATGCACCATGCGGCGCCGGCGGCGCCCGATGCGACGTTCGGTACCACCAGTTGCTTGAGTTCGTCGGAGCCTTGACGGAGCACGGTGGAGGTGCCGGCCCAGTTGACCAGCATGACCAGTGCCGTGCTTGCACAGGACGCTGCGACTTCTTCTACAGCGATGACCTGGGCGAGCAGGTCGGCTCCACTGCCGCCGAGGCTCTCGGGGTAGGCGAGTCCGGGCAGGTCGTTGCTGCGCAGGGCTGCCCAGGATTCCGAGGGGAAACGTTCCTTGTCGTCCACATCGGCGGCGTGCGGTGCGATCTTGGTCTGCGCGAGTTTGCGGACGCTCTCGCGGAATTCGCGATACTCGATACTCATGAATTACTCCTGGTCTGTGTGGGGAAGGTGATGATTCGGAAGTTCGACGGTCACAGTGGGGGCCAGCTCAGACCCGTCACGGACGAGGGGATACCGGCTGCGGCCGCCCGGTGGGCGAGGTCTTCGGCGACACCGGCACGGCGCAGCACTTCCTCGGTCTTGACGTGGGTGTCGGTGGCGCGCCGTGTCGGGCCGTCGGAGAACACCGGGACCACGGGGACCGAATCCAGTGCGAAGTCCGGGTCCCGGGCGACGATCTGATCGAAGGTGGCGAGTTCGTGCGGTTCGAGTACCGGTGTCACGCAGGCATCGACATCGGCGAACACTGTGGTCCACTCCGCCATCGTCTTCGTCTCGAATGCTGTGGTCAGTGACTTTTCGATGTGGTCCCAGGTGGACTCGTCGAAATGGTTCGGAACGGCACCGAGGTCGAGGGTGGTCCACAACCGTTCGAAGAAGGCGGTCTCGAGGGCCCCGACTGCGACGTAGCGATCGTCGGAGCAGCGGTAGCACCGATAGAACGGCATCGATCCGGTCAGTACGCCGTGTCCACGTCCGGGCAGCGTCGGCGTCTGCCAATCGACGAAGTTCATTCCCATCATCGACAGCACGCCGTCGACCATGGCGGCATCGATGTACCGGCCTTTGCCTGTACGCGTGCGGTCGTAGAGGGCGGACATGATGCCGAATGCCGACAGCAATCCGCCGCCTGCGAAGTCGGCGACCAGGTTCAGCGGCAGTGTCGGCGGGTGATCCGAGGGGCCGAAGGTCCCGAGGGCACCGGCGATGGCCAGGTAGTTGATGTCGTGCCCGGCGCGCTGCGCCATGGGCCCGTTCTGGCCGTAGCCCGTCACGCTGCAGTAGACGAGTCCGGGATTGAGGGCCGACAGTTCCGCGTAGCCGGCGCCCAGCTTGTCTGCCACTCCGGGGCGGAATCCTTCCATGAAGACGTCGGCTTCCGAAACGAGGGTGTGCAGGGCGTCGAGGCCGTCGGCGGTCTTGAGATCGAGCGAGATGAATTCCTTGCCTCGCGACAGCGCGGGCACCGGAAGCCCGGAACGACCACCACCGATTGCGATCACTTCTGCGCCGAGGTCCGCGAGCAGCATGCTCGCGTACGGTCCGGGCGCCAGACGTGTCATATCCAGTACCCGAACCCCCGCGAGTGGTCCTGTCGTTGCGGTCATCGTCGTCCTCCAAAGTCATCCGGTATCTCGTGTGATGCCCATCCTGGAGGCGGTGACTGCACTCACACCATCTCCATGTGGAGATGTCGCATCACATCGGTTCTCCCGCACACTGAGATCCACACACTCAGCACGGAATGCTCCGAATTCGACAGGACAGCAATGGAAACCACTGCGACAGACACTCTTCTCGACACCTCCGCGCAGGATTACGAGCGGATTCTCGACGCCGCCGAGGCCGCCGCGGCGGCTCTTGCTCGTACGGACCTGCACGAGCGAGCGCACCTTCTGCGGTCGGTGGCCGATGCGCTCGACGCCACAGCGTCGGAACTGGTGCCGCTGGCGGCCGCCGACAGTTCACTGCCCGAGCCGCGCCTGCGCGGCGAAGTCACGCGGACGACGACGCAGCTGCGGATGTTCGCCGAGGTCGTCGAGGAGGGCTCCTGGCTGGAAGCGATCATCGACACGGCCGATCCGGATGCGCACCCTGCTCCGCGTCCCGATCTGCGCCGGATGCTCGTACCCACCGGACCTGTCGCAGTGTTCGGTGCGAGCAACTTTCCGTTCGCATTCGGACTCGGCGGCGGAGACACTGCTTCGGCATTGGCTGCCGGCTGCCCCGTCGTGGCGAAAGCCCACCCTGCTCAGCCGCGATTGACCGCCGCTTATGCGCGGGCGATCGACGAGGGACTGCGGGCGGGCGGCGCCCCGGACGGCACCTTCGGGGTTGTGCAGGGCGCCGAGATCGGACGTCAGCTCGTCCAGGATCGGCGTATCACCGCCGTCGGGTTCACCGGCTCGACATCGGGTGGCCGTGCGCTGGCCGATCTGGCAGCCGGTCGCCCGGATCCCATCCCGTTCTACGGTGAGCTCGGCAGCACCAATCCGGTGTTCGTGACACCTGCGGCCGCCGAGGACCGGTCGGGCAAGATCGCCGGTGAGTTCCTCGAATCGTTGCTGCTCGGCGCGGGGCAGTTCTGCACCAAGCCGGGGCTGCTGTTCGTTCCCGAGCAGAGTTCGATCGAGTGGCTCGTTCGAACCGCGGTCGCGGATGATTCGTTCCGTCTGCTGCACGCAGGGATCCGGCAGTCGTTTCTCGAGGTGTCCCAGCAGATCCTCGACCATCCCGAGGTCCGGCCGGTGGCAGTGCCCGAGCAGAGTGGTCTGGACGAACTGTCGGTGCGGCCGGTCATCGGCGTGACCGACGCTCGGGCACTGCGTCGAAACCCTCAGGACCTGCTCGAAGAATGCTTCGGTCCGTTCGGGCTGATCGTGACCTACGCATCGATCGAGGAGCTGTACGCGGCGATGGCTGTCCTGCCGGGCACGTTGACAGCGACCGTCCACGGAACCGATGACGATCCCGATGCTGCGGGACTGCTCGGTGCGCTTGCGCGCCGTGCGGGGCGCGTCATCTGGAATGGATGGCCCACCGGTGTGGCCGTGGGCTGGGCTCAGCACCACGGTGGTCCCTACCCGGCCACCAACTCGGTACACACCTCCGTCGGAGCGACCGCGATTCGGCGGTTCCTGCGTCCGGTCGCCTACCAGTCGGTGCCCGAAGCGAACCTGCCGTCCGCTCTCGTCGATGCGAACCCGTGGGGTATCCCCCGCCGGGTGAACGGCCGGCTGTCGTAGGGCCACCGGTGCTCGCGATGTCGCCTCGGTTCGGACTGGGTGCGCAGAGGACTACGTCTGTTGCGTGGCTTCGGACCGGGTTTGTATGTGGCGTTGTGTCACACGACCTTCCGGACCGGCGCGGGTAGTCACGCCCAGGTGTGCTGCACAACCAACGACACGGCGGTCTCCGGAGGGAGGCCGCCGTGTCGTTGGTTGTCTGCAACAGGTCCACGTCGGCTCGGGAAAGACCGTGACCGTTCGTGACGTCGAGCGGTACTCGCACGCTGAGCAATGGGTTCGGTAAGAAGGCACCAGTGATCGGAATGCTGATTCGAGGGGCCAGGAGAAGTCAGCCTGTCGTGCGGTGGGCACCTTCGGTGATCGAGTTGTGAGGCCGGGTGGACCATGCTCCGGGCACGGTGTGGAGCGAGGCCACAGCGCGTGCTGTGTCGATGAAATCCTGTACGGGTTTGGACGCGACATCCGTGCGCCAGGCGATGGACAGCGCCGTGGGAGGGATGTCGGTCACCGGCACGAATGCCAGGCTCGGTCTGCTGTAGAAGCGTTGCGTCGAGGCTTGTGAGAATGCCACGCCGCGCTCGGCGAGGATCGCTTCGAAGCATTCGTCGACGGTGGCGACGTCTGCGCCGACCCGCACCGGTTCGCCTTGGCGCGATTCTGTGGCCAGCCAGTAGTTTCGCCAGTTCTCGGGGGCTTTGCGTGCGACGAAGAACTCGTTGGTGACCTGTTCGACGCTCACCTCGGGCAACTGGGCGAGCGGATGATTCGCGGACACGACCATCACCCGGGGTTCGACGAACAGGGCTTCCATGCCCAGCCAGTCCTGCATCAACAGCGGGGGCCGGACGAAGGCGACATCGGAGGATCCGTCGGCCAACCCGACATACGGGTCGGAGAAATCGTAGGAATGCATCTGCACCTGGATGCCCGGATGCAGCGACTGGAACGTACTGAGAATGTGCGGTGTGAGCTCGGCAGCTGCGTTGCCTTGGAAGCCGATGACCAACTTGCGGGTACTGACGCCGTGGGCGGCTTCGCGGGTGAGGTTGACGGCTCGTTCGGCGTTCGCCAGCAACCGGCGGCTTTCGTCGAGCAGGATCTGGCCGGCAGGGGTCAGTTCGACATGCCTGCTGCTGCGCAGCAGCAGCACCGCGCCGAGGTTCTGCTCGAGTTTGCGGATCTGCACGCTCAATGAGGGCTGAGCGATGTGCAGACGGGCGGCTGCGCGCCCGAAGTGCAGCTCTTCCGCAACTGCCACAAAATAGGACAGAAGTCGCAGGTCGAGCTGGGGTTGCATGTTTCCGAAGATAGCCAACACCACCCCGGGAGACCAGTAGTCATTGCCTATCGATCCGGGCCGGATAGGTATTGGACGCACCCGGCGGACACGAGGTGTGATGGCTGTCATGGCCGACACGGCATCCGGGAGGCCAGCACTTTCCGGATTCGGGTCGGCATACCGGAGCGAGTGCTCGCACTCGGCCTCGCTGTCTCCCTCATCGAAGGAATCCCACATGACCGTCACTACGCGTGCCCTCGACACGGCCGACTGGGCTGCCTCGTTCACCGAGGCGAATAACACCGACCCCGAGATCCAGGCACACGGCAAGTACTTCACCTGCTCGTACCTGCTCGACATGACCGACCACACGTTCGTCATCCAGATGAGCCGCGGCAACGTGGTGGACATCGCGATCGACCCCGGTCCGCTGGATGTGCCGTACCAGTTCGCGCTGCGTGCCAGCGCTGAGACCTGGCGCAACTTCGGCGTCCCGGTGCCCGCCCCGATGTACCACGGCATCTGGGCCGCGAGCTTCCAGCGCGACATGAAGCTCGAAGGCGACATCCTGGTTTTGATGCAGAACCTGCGGTGCATCACCCGCCAGATCGAACTCCTGCGCACCGTCGGCGTCCCGGTCTGATCCTCCCACCCCCTTTGAGCCGTAAGGAACACTGATGAGCAAGATTTCCCCGGTCACCGGCCACTACGTCGACGTCGACGTCGACGGACTGCTGTACAAGGTCTTCTACCTCGAGAACGGCACCGGCCAGCCGCTGGTGTGCCAGCACACCGCCGGCTGCCACAACCACCAGTGGCGCGGTCTGCTCGAAGACGAGGAGATCACCGCCAACTACCGTGTCATCGCCTACGACCTGCCGCGGCACGGCAAGTCCGATCCGCCGGAGAACACCGAATGGTGGACCGAGGAGTACCAGCTTTCCGCGGACCACTTCGCCAATTTCATCGTGGCGTTGTGCGACGCGCTCGAACTCGAGAACCCGATCTTCATGGGATCCTCGTTCGGTGGGAACATCGCCCTGCAGCTTGCGCTTCGGCACCCTGACCGCTTCGCCGGCGTCATCCCTGTCGAGGGTGCGGACTATTCGCCGGGCTTCTACCTCGACTGGTGGCAGCACCCCCACGCCAACGCGGCACAGGTCTGCGCGAGCGGCGTGTGGGACCTGATGGCACCTCAGTCGCCGGAGGCTGATCGCTGGAAGACCTGGTTCTACTACAGCCAGGGTTCCGAGTCCTTCCGCGGTGACCTGCACTTCTACTCGGTCGATCACGACCTGCGCGGAAAGCTCGCGGACATCGACGGTGACCGGTGCCCGGTTGTGATGCTGACCGGTGACTACGACTACCTCACCACCCCCGAGGACAGCGCCCGGACCGCGGCGCAGATCCCGAACGCCGAGTTCATCGAGATGAAGGAGATCGGCCACTTCCCGATGAGCGAAAACCACACTGTCTTCCGTGGATATCTCATCCGGGCACTCGAAACCCTCCAGGACAAGGCACGCAAGTCCATCACCACCAGCTAGTACCCGCTCGCCCGCTCGGGTGTGGCCACCGAACGCGCGTGGCTACACCCGAGCGACCTGCATCGGCCTCGGCTCCCGGTTCGGGTGCCGACTGGTCGGGCGTGGCGATGAACCTTCACACACTCGGCAGGAGCTATGACCCACACTCTCCCCGCGGGCGTCCCCACCCAACTCTGGGTCGGTGGAGAACTCGTCGATTCGTCTACCGGCACCACTTTCCCCGTAGAGGACCCCGCGACCGGTGCCGTGATTGCGCATGTCGCCGATGCCGCGCCCGAGGATGGACGCCGAGCTCTCGAACACGCCACTGCTGTGCAGGGGGACTGGGCGCGGACTCCCTCGCGTCGACGTGCCGAAATACTGCGCACCGCATTCGAACTCATCCACCAGCGGGCAGACGACCTCGCGCGCACCATCACTCTCGAGATGGGTAAACCGCTCCACGAGGCGTATGCGGAGATCGAATACGGCGCATCATTCCTGCACTGGTTTGCCGAGGAAGCGAACCGAATCAGCGGGCGAGTCTCGCCGTCCCCCTCGGGAACCGGCACCATCGTCGTCACCAGAGAACCGGTCGGGCCGGTACTGGCCATCACCCCCTGGAACTTTCCGTTGGCCATGGCCACGCGCAAGATCGGTCCAGCATTGGCGACCGGATGTTCGATCATCGTCAAACCAGCGGCCGAAACGCCTTTGACGATGCTGCTCGTCGGTCAGATTTTCGCCGATGCGGGTCTGCCCGAGGGTGTGCTGTCGATTCTGCCGACCTCCGATGCTGCAGCGCTGACCGCACCACTGATCAGCAGCGCTGATCTGCGCAAGATCACGTTCACCGGATCCACCGGTGTCGGCAAGATGCTGATTCGTCAATCAGCGGATCGGCTCCTGCGGATGTCGATGGAACTCGGAGGCAATGCCCCCTTCCTCGTGTTCGATGACGCTGATGTCGATGCAGCGGTCGACGGCGCGATGGCTGCAAAATTCCGCAACGGCGGCCAAGCATGTACAGCAGCCAACCGATTCCACGTCGCACGTAGCGTCGCAGAAGAGTTCAGCGAGAAGTTCACGGCACGCATCGGTGCCTTGCGCACCGGACACGGTCTCGACGCAGGAACCGATATCGGACCGCTGATCACCGCGAAGCAGTGCGCCACCGTCGATGCTCTGGTCGAAGACGCCGTCGCGAAGGGTGCGCGTATCCGCATCGGCGGTGGCCGTCCTGACGGGCCGGGAACGTTCTATTCCCCCACCGTTCTCGACGGCGTGAGTCCCGACGCGCGTCTGCTGCGTGAGGAGATTTTCGGCCCGGTAGCCGCGATCACCACCTTCGATACGGAGGACGAAGCGATCGCGGCGGCGAACAACACCGAATACGGCCTCGCTGCGTACTTCTACACCCAGAATCTCGACCGAGCGTCCCGAGTCGCCAACGCACTCGAGACCGGCATGGTCGGAATCAACCGAGGCATCATCGCCGACGCGGCCGCGCCCTTCGGAGGGGTGAAGGAGTCCGGCTTCGGCCGCGAAGGATCGGTCGAAGGTATCGACGAGTATCTCGCCACCAAGTACATCGCACACTGATCACCAGTGGCAGCATCCAGACCGGCGAATGCCCCTGCCCTCAACAAACACTCGTGCGCCGGGGGCTGGTGAAGGACCCGCCGAACGGTGGGTCCTTCACCAGAGAGGTGGTTACCGCACTCGTTCGTGTGGCACTACCTGCACATCACCCTTGCGAAGGGGGTCGGCAGGTCGACGCGGAACGTCTCGACGGGTGTCGAGTTCAGCTGTGGCCTCCTGCCCTCGGTCACCGGGGTAGGGGACAGCATCATTGATCTCCGCGCTCCACGTGGCGATCGCTTCGTCGACCTCGGTGTCGGCACTCTGACGAGCGAGCACCGATGCGACGAGCGGCGCCGCCAGTATGGTCGTGCCGAAAATGTATGCCTGAAGCATCGAATCGAGGAGCGTCGCGCCCTCCGGCGTGGTGGCCGTCGAGTCCAAGGACGCGTGAAATCCAGCCATGCCGCAGTAGTGCATCAGGCTCACCGCGAAGCCCATCATGGCGATGAAGTGGGTCATCCGGATCTCGACACCGCTGATGGACAAGGCTGCCATCACCAACCAGCGCCAGCATGTCGGACCGAGTGGGGTGGTAGCGGCTCGGCGAGCGCAGGACAGGCCGACGAAGGACCCGGCGATCGAGGTGCCGTAGGCGAGAAAGAGCGCCCACAGTCCCAGATCGAGATGGTGCATTTCGTGTGACATCAGTGTTCCTTACCAAGGCACGCTCGAGCACCTGCGCCGGCGGTGGCGCGCCGAACCGTCCGGGCAGGACTGCGATCTCGGCCCCCCGAGCAGCGACAGACTGTTCGTTTTGCATGATCATGCGTACTCTGAACAGGTTTATTCGGTCTCGTGGCCATGATTCGGTGAATTTCCCTTTCATTCGGGTAGTCGGGAAGCTGTGGTTCGTCCCGTCTTCGTGGCGGCTACCGGGGGATGAGGGATCAGGCGATGGGAATTCGAATTGCAGCTACCAGAACAGAGTTCGGATTCTGTGGCATCCAACGGTCGCGGTTGGAAGGCCGGAATGTGTCGGATCGCCGACTGTGTGCTCATATCGGTGCGGCGGCGACCCGAATCGAGATGGCGATCGCGGCGGTGTCGAGCATGCGGCAAGATGGGTCCGGAACTGGACTGGTGGTAGAAATCAGTGCGTAACAGTATATTCCGGATATATTGCAGGACTCTGTGCCGAAGGTTGCCCACCGCGTCGTCGAAAACATCCCCCGAGTTGTAAATCGGTTCTGCTGGGGTGCTGGCGGTGCGAGAGGCGCCGGACTCGGTGATATCCGTGTCTGCGAAGCCGGGAAGTGTCCGAAGATGGGACAGCTGAGTGAGGCGCACATCACGATGATGGCTTCCATGTGACCTGAACTACAGAAAGGCTAGGACATGTCGCCTCACTCTTCCTCTGCGGTCGGACTTGCTGATACCGAGGTGTCACTCGAGCTGGACGCGTTGATCATCGGTGCGGGAGTCGCCGGCCTGTATCAGCTGCATCAGCTTCGCGAGCTGGGGCTGCGGGTGCGCGCCTTCGATACCGCCTCCGACGTCGGCGGCACCTGGTACTGGAATCGTTATCCGGGCGCTCGATTCGATTCGGAGGCCTACATCTACCAGTACCTGTTTTCCGATGAGCTGTACAAGAACTGGAGCTGGAGTCAGCGTTTCCCCGGCCAACCCGAGATCGAGCAGTGGTTGCATTATGTGACCGACAGTCTCGATCTGCGTCGCGACATCCAATTCTCGACGACGATCACCAGTGCGCATTACGTCGAGGACTCGAAGCGATGGATCGTGCGCACCGATCGCGGGGACACGATTGCCACCCAGTTCCTGATCACCTGCGCCGGCATGCTGTCGGCACCGATGTCGTCGGTGTTCGAGGGTCAGGAAAGCTTCGCCGGCCAGATCTTCCACACCTCTCGATGGCCGAAGGAGGGCGCCGATGTCGCGGGCAAGAAAGTTGCAGTGATCGGTGTCGGCGCCACCGGGATCCAGGTCATCCAGACCATCGCCGACAAGGTCGAACATCTGAAGGTGTTCATCCGTACACCGCAGTACGCCCTGCCGATGAAGAATCCGTCCTACGACGACCGGGATGTTGCCGCGTACAAGGAGCGCTTCGAGGAACTTCGCGCGACGTTGCCGCATACGTTCAGTGGCTTCGAATACGACTTCGAGCATGCATGGGTCGACCTGACTCCCGAGCAACGGCGGAAAAGGCTCGAAGAGATCTATGACAACGGTTCACTCAAGCTCTGGCTCGCTTCTTTCGCGGAGGTGTTCTCCGATGAAGAGGTCAGTGAGCAGGTGTCCGAGTTCGTGCGAGAGAAGATGCGTGCGCGACTGAAGGATCCGAAGCTGTGTGAACTGTTGATTCCGACCGACTACGGCTTCGGTACACACCGGGTACCGCTGGAAACCAATTATCTCGAGGTCTACCACCGTCCGAATGTCGAAGCAGTGGGGGTGCGCACCAATCCGATCAGCCGAATCGTCCCGGAAGGGATCCTGTTGGACGACGGCACGCTGCACGAAGTCGACGTCATCATCCTGGCCACGGGATTCGATGCGGGATCCGGCGCGCTGACACGAATCGACATCCGTGGACGTGAGGACCGATCGCTCACGAGCGACTGGTCGCGTGACATCCGCACGACGATGGGCCTGATGGTGCACGGCTATCCCAACATGCTGACCACCGGTGCCCCACTCGCCCCCTCCGCGGCTCTGTGCAACATGACCACCTGTCTGCAGCAACAGACCGAATGGATCACCGAGTGCATCCGGCACATGCGTGAGCACGGGTACACCGTCATCGAACCGACCGTCGAGGGTGAGGGCGAATGGGTCGCCCACCACGACGAAACCGCGAATGCCACGCTGATCTCGAAGACCAATTCCTGGTACAACGGCGCGAACGTTCCCGGAAAACCTCGCCGCGTGCTGTCCTACACCGGCGGGGTCGGCACCTATCGAGAACTCACTCTCGCGGCCGCCGCGGCCGGCTACAAGGGATTCCAGCTGAGCTGACCTTCTCGGATATCCGACCCCTGCGGTCGACCACTGCTCGTCTCACCGCGGCGTACGCACATGTCATCGGGTGAGCACGCGCTGCTACCGCTTTCTCATAGCTCAGGAGGACGATCTCGATGATCGACAACCCGTACTACACGCACGACTTCCACGGTGATTACGACCTGATCGGCATCGGAGCCCTCGACCTCGAGGAGGGTGGCTCGATCCCGGACTGCCGGCTCGCAGTGGCGCTGGGATCGAGGCGGGCGATCCGTCCGAGGGAGGTGGGGGAGGTGGCGTGCGCGCGGACGGCGGGTCGTGCGGCGTTGACGATGAGTTGGTCCCCGGCGCGCAGTGGTAGCAGGTCGGGGGC
The DNA here is from genome assembly GCF_001886355.1 of Rhodococcus sp. 2G. Taxonomy (NCBI): domain Bacteria; kingdom Bacillati; phylum Actinomycetota; class Actinomycetes; order Mycobacteriales; family Nocardiaceae; genus Rhodococcus; species Rhodococcus sp. 2G. Next base: position 4,649,425 of record NZ_CP018063.1, read on the forward strand.
GGTGTGGTCGAGGTAGGCGATGGCGACACGGTGGGGACCGGGTCCGCGGAGGGTAGCGGTGATGTGTGGCCAGGGGTGGGGTGCGTGCAGGGTCGTACCCACGGTCGGCACGGTAGCGAAGGATGATGCGGTGCGCGGGCTAGATGACGAGCGCCGTGTGTCCTGTCGGTGTGGGGTGGGGTTCTGCGGGGGCGACGTTACTGCCGGATCGGGTGCTTTATTTCGGGTGCGAAGGGTTGCGTCGGAGGATTCGTTCGTGCGGATGGCAAGTCTTCTATGAGGGTGGTGGCGGTTGCGACACTGAGGTGCCGCAGTGCCCTGATAGGGAGCAGGGGCTCGTATAGGGCACTGCGGCACCTCGTTTTGCCTACGGCGTCGGCGTAGCGGGAATGGCTCCGTCCGCAACCAGGGGCATCGCCGCCGCCGACCTCGCTCCAGTCGGGTCAGGCGACGGGTTTGAGCGCTGTGTATCCAGGCACGGTCGGGATTCGGATGGTTCCGGCGGTAGGCACTTCTGCGCGAGATCTCGCAGATCCGTGAGGCGATCCGCGCCCTCCAGGAGGGGCGTCCAGGAGCGTGCCGAGCTGATGTCATCTCGTGAATCGGGGACTTTATGGGAAAGTATTGGAAAAAGTCCATATCTCTCTATGCTGTTCCATACGGATCTAGAACTGAACCCCTTCAAGCCCGGGTCAGGATTGCGGCCTCCCGCGCTGGAAGGTCGGGACAAACAGATCGGGGCGTTCGACTTGCTCGTCGCGCGAAGCAAGCGACGCAACTACGACCGGGGCATGGTCCTGTCCGGCCTGCGTGGAATCGGTAAAACGACTTTGTTGAACACTCTCGCCGAACATGCCGACCGGGAAGGTTGGCTGACTATCGGCATCGAAGCACGACCCAACGCTGCCGGTACCGCCGCTGTGCGCGCCAAACTGGGCCAGGAACTGACTGTCGGCTTGCGCCGATACAGCCGCAAGCACAAAATTCAGAAGCTCATCGATCCCCTGATCGAGCTGGCCCGCGGATTCTCCGTCGAAATCGGCCTCGGGCCGGCCACCGTCAACGTCGGCACCTCTCAACCCGCGGCTTCGAGCGGCGACATCGACCTCGACATTGAGGAACTCGTCGAAGCGATCACCGCCGCACTCAAACCTCGGGGCAGCGCCTTCGGCCTGTTCATCGACGAAATGCAGGACCTCGACGCGGACCTGCTCTCGGCGCTGTTGACCGTCCAACACCGGGCCAGCATCTTTATTCGACCTGTTCGCCAGGTGCGCGCGGTGCACGGTTGAGTATGCCGGTGACGGCGGGGCGATTAGGGGAGAGGACCATGACTGTAGCTCTTGTCGGGACACGCGCACGTAGCGGCTTGCGGTGACTGTGCTCGAGGCCTCGAGCAGAGAGTCTTCGAGCATGTTGCGCAGCCGCTGCGTTGTTCTTTCTCGTGGTGGAAGCGGAGTCTGTCCAGTGTTCGCCGGGTGATCCGGATATCGACAGGTTCGTCGAGGTCAAGACCGGTGTCTGGGGCGCGGGAGGTGCGGATGTGCGGTACGGCGCCCGGTGGTGCTCCGCGGGATGGTGGCGCGGTTGCGGGGTCACAGCGTACGGAACCCGGAATCCCTCTTGTCGGTTCCAGCCGTCGACGTGCTCGGTCGGGTTGGTGTATGCGGTGCCCGTCGCGGTGAAGCGGGTGCAGCGGTTCATGAGAGAAAGTGTGCGTGAACGCGACTACATGGACCGAGTAGGTCCGTCCCCGGCCCGCGCATCCCGTGCATGTTGGAAGCGGGTATCGAGCGTGTCTATGCGGGGTGGTGAAGTTGCGGCACGCCCCGGGGTGACCCCTCCTTCTGTATGTCGCTACAGATCGAGTTGACGGAGCGGCGCAATGTAGGTCGACGACGAAGCGGCAACGAGAGGTGTTCCGCCCGGATGAACGTGGTGATGTATCAGCATGCTTCGACGACAACGACCACAGGGGGGAAAGACCGATACGTGGATGTTGATCGTCTTCATCTACGAGATGTTGTTTGTGAGTAGCGGTCCATTCCGCCTTTGTATCTCGGCCAGATCACATCGTCCTCGATGTGTCTGGCACGTTTGTCCGCCATCAGTGCCCGGTCGCTGGCTGGGTTCAGAGGAGTTGATGGAAGATGTCGAAGGTGACGTTCCATTCGGCGGTCCCGGGGTTTTTGCGGTCCGGCTGGACAGTGACGAAAGTGCGCGCCAGCGCCACGCTCAAGCCGCCGGCAATCAGCGGCAGTCGTTGCTCGGTCTCCTCGGAGAGAGCCACGTCCAAGGGTGGCCGGGCCGCCAGTTGGTCGAGCAGGGGCTGTAGTTCGATTTCTTCGTCCAGCTTCTCGAACCGGTGGATGTTCTCCTGCAGCCCCTTGGTGATCGGCAGGTCCCACGGTTCGATCACGTCCCGCAGGTTGGCCTTGGCCGAGGCCTTGCCGATCAGGATCAGGTCGTAGATCTTGTCGTCGATGAAATCCGTATAGCGTTTGAGGTCGTTCCGGTCGACCTGTAGTCCGGCCGCTGCCCGGAAGAACCGCTGGAATTTGACGGTGCCCATCACTGGCATGTCGTCAGCTCCTTTCGAAGTATTCATGGATTTGTCGTACCGCCATCGCTCCTTCACCGACTGCGGATGCGACCCGTTTCACCGAGCCCGGCGGACGTCGCCCGCCGCGAACAGGCCGGACCGGCTGGTTTCGAGCGTCCTGGACAGCCCGGCGCTGATCGGCCGGTTGCCGTCTCCTCGGGCGTGGACCGCGTCCATGCCGGTGAGGACGAAGCCGTGGTCGTCGAGTGCGATCGTGTCGGCCAGCCACCCGGTATGCGGCGTCGCCCCGATGAAGACGAACAGGGCGTGCACCCGGATCGTGTCCTGGTCGCCCGTGCGATTGTCCTCGACCACAATCTCTTCGAGGTATTTCTCGCCGTGGACCTGACGAATCTCGGTGTTCCGGTGCACGGTCACCCGCGGATGCCGCTCGATCTGGTCGACCAGGTATCGGGACATGCTCTTTCCGAGGTCACCGCCGCGGATGAGCAGGTGAACGTGGGAGACATGGTCGGCGAGGAAGACGGTGGCCTGTCCGGCGGAGTTTCCGCCGCCGACGATGGCCACCGGGTCGGTGCCGCACATCCGCGCTTCCTGATGGGTCGCGGCGTAGTACACGCTCGTCCCCTCCAGTGCCTCGATCCCCGGAACGGCCAACTTGCGATATCGCGCCCCGGTGGCGAGCACGACGGCCCGGCCGCGAACCGCGCCGCCGTCCGCCAGCCGGAGCACATGGTGCCCGGCCTCGGAGCCGAGGCCGGCGACGTCCGCCGACACCAGGAGGCGGGCGCCGAATTTCCCGGCCTGGATTATGGCGCGCTCGGCCAATTCGGCGCCGGAGACCCCTGCCGGGAAGCCCAGGTAGTTCTCGATCCGGGAGGAGGTACTGGCTTGGCCGCCGGCGGCGATCGACTCCAGTGTCACCGTGTTCAACCCGTCCGAGGCGCCGTACACGGACGCGGCCAGACCGGCCGGTCCGGCACCCACGACGACGAGGTCGCACACGTCCTGCGCTGCGTCCGGGACCGAGTCCGGGACCGGGAGCCCGACGATGCGGGCGAGTTCGGCGTTCGTCGGATTGCGCAGCACCTTCTCGCCGTGCCAGATCACGACGGGAGTGTCCTCTGGGGCGACACCCAGGCTTTGCAGCAGCTGCTCCGCCCGTTCGTCTTGCTCCAGATCGATCCATTTGTGGGGCAGCCGGTTGCGCATCGCGAATTCGCGAAGCCGCAACGTGTCCGGGGAATAGCAGGAGCCGATGATCCGGAACCCCGCGCCGAGCCCGATCAGTAGGTGCCGGCGGATCAGGTAGGCGCGCAGGATCAGGTCGCTGAGCACGAGGTCGTGGGCGACGAGCTCGCGCACCCGCTCGGCTGGGACGACGAGCACCTCGCCGTCCTCGATCGCTTCGGCGGTGAAGAACGCCACCTGGCCTTCCAGCAGTCCGAGCTCGCCCAGGAATCGGCCCGGACCGTGCAGGCGCAATATCCGACGCTCACCGTCCTCGGCGCCCTCGTCGATGATCGCGACCTTGCCGGAAAGGACGACGAAGAAGTCGCTGCTGCGGGTGCCCGCTCGAATCAGCACCTCGCCGGCGTGAACCGATCGACGTGTGCCTCCGGTCTCGAGCGTCGCTACCTGGGCGTCCGTCAACCGCGGGAATGCCCCGACTGTATCCGGAGTCTCGTCGTCGACGAGCTGACCGTCGCCCAGGCGTGGGGCGTCGTCAGACGAAATTCTGGTCGACATAACACCAACGCCAATCTTCACCGGGTTCCATCGACTGGACGATCGGATGGCCAAGGGCGTGAGCGTGTGCGCTCGCGTGCTTGCCCGGCGAGGAGTCGCAGCAACCGACGTGTCCGCACGACAGGCACAGCCTCAGATGTACCCACGGGGTGCCGAGGCGAAGACATTCCTCGCAACCTTGTGGAGTGCGGGGCGCCACGGCCCGGATCGCGATCACATGTGGGTCCGCGTGGGCAAAAGTCATGAGTTCGCCTCCTTGCCTGCTTTTTCCGAGAGCGCCTGATCGAGCCATGTGCGCAACACCGGTACCGGAGCGGCGCCCGCCTGACGAGCGAGTACCTCACCTCGGTCCATCACCAGCAGCGTCGGAACGGCACGGACGGTGAAACGTTCGGCCGTCTGGGGTGCAGCATCCACGTCAACCTTGACGAGCTTGATCTGACCTGCGCGTTCTGTGGCGAGCTGCTCGAGCGCGGGGCTGACCATTCGGCACGGAGCGCACCACGTCGCCCAGAGGTCAACGAGTACAGGCACCGAGGATTTCTCGGCGACCTCCGCGAAGTCACCATCCCCTGCCGAGGCGATCCAGGGCAGCGGCTCGTGGCAATTTCCGCAGCGGGGTCTCCCGTTCCCGGCCGCCGGTACCCTGTTGACCTTGCCGCAGTGTGGACACTTCACCTTGTCGGATCCCATGACGACACCCCTTCTCAGGCCGCGATGGTGGGTTCCGTATATGCGACGGACAGTTCGCCGTCATCGACCGTGACATCGATGGTGCCGCCCGGTTCGATTTCGCCGCGCAACAGCGCACGACCTATCCTGGTTTCGACCTCATGGGCGATATACCTGCGCAGGGGTCGTGCACCGTAGACCGGGTCGAAACCGTGTTCGGCGATGAGCCGGCGTGCTTCCGGTGTGATATTCAAGTGTATCTGTCTCTCTGACAATCTGTTCCGAAGATCGGTGAGTTGTAGCTCGACGATATGTTCGATCTGGGGCAGCGTGAGCGGGGTGAACAACACGATGTCGTCGATCCGGTTGAGGAACTCGGGACGGAAGTGCCCGCGCAGTTCCGCCAGCACCCGCGCCCGGGCGTCCGGCTTGATCTCGCCGTCCGCTGTGACTCCGTCGAGGAGATGCTGGGATCCGATGTTCGAGGTCATGATGATCACCGTGTTCCGGAAATCGACCTGCCTGCCTTGAGAATCGGTGATCCGGCCGTCGTCGAGCACCTGTAGAAGGGTATTGAAGACGTCGGCATGGGCCTTCTCGATCTCGTCGAAGAGCACCACGGAGTACGGCTTGCGACGCACCGCCTCAGTGAGCTGACCCCCCTCGTCATACCCGACGTACCCGGGGGGTGCACCGATGAGTCTGCTCACCGTGTGCCGTTCCTGGTACTCGCTCATATCCAGGCGCACCATGTTGTCTTCGCTGTCGAAGAGGGCACTGGCCAGCGTCTTTGCGAGTTCGGTCTTCCCCACACCTGTCGGGCCCAGGAAGATGAACGAACCGATCGGCCGGCGCGGATCGCGGATACCCGACCTTGCTCTGATTACCGCGTCTGCGACTAGTTGTACCGCCTCGTCCTGACCGATGACTCTCTCGTGCAGGATCTCGTCGAGCTTCAACAGTTTCTCCCGCTCGCCTTCCTGCAGTCGAGCGACCGGGATACCCGTCCATGCGGCCACGATTTCTGCGATCTCGTCTTCGGTGACCACCTCGCGCAGCAACGGATTGCGGCCTTGCCTGGTGGCCAGTTGCTCCTCCGCCGCCTTGAGTTTGCGTTCGAGTTCGGTGATCTCGCCGTATCGCAGCTCGGCGGCCCGATTGAGGTCGTAATTGCGTTCGGCCTCCTCGGCTTCGTGTCGCAATCGTTTCAGCTCTCCCCGTAGCTCCTGCACCCGACGGATCGCTTGGCGCTCTGCCTCCCACTGAGCGTGCCGGGCGTCGGTCTCGGCCCGCAGATCGGCCAGTTCCTTACGCAACTCCTCGAGGCGTGTCTTGCTGGCGGCGTCCGTTTCCTTGGACAGGGCGGCCTCTTCGATCTCCAGCCGGGTCACTTTCCGGGTGAGTTCGTCGAGTTCGGCGGGCATCGAGTCGATTTCGGTTCGTAGCCGGGCGCACGCTTCATCTACCAGGTCGATCGCCTTGTCCGGAAGGAAACGGTCGGTGATGTACCGGTGCGAGAGGGTCACGGCGGCCACCAGTGCGCCGTCCTGGATCTTCACGCCGTGAAACACCTCGAGGCGTTCTCGAAGTCCGCGCAGAATCGAGATTGCATCCTCGGCACTGGGCTCGTCGACGAGAACGGTCTGGAATCGACGCTCCAATGCTGCATCGGATTCGATGTGCTTGCGATACTCGTCGAGAGTGGTGGCACCGATCATGTGCAGTTCGCCGCGGGCGAGCATCGGTTTGAGCATGTTGCCGGCGTCGAGAGATCCCTCGCCGCCGACCGATCCTGCGCCGACGACGGTGTGTAACTCGTCGACGAACAACAGGATGCGCCCCTCGGCCGCTTTCACCTCGGACAGCACCGCCTGCAGCCGTTCCTCGAACTCGCCGCGGTACTTCGCGCCGGCCACCAGGGAACCCATGTCGAGCGAGAAGATCGTCTTGTCGCGTAGGCCCTCGGGCACGTCGCCGCGGACGATCCGCTGGGCGAGTCCCTCGACGATCGCGGTCTTGCCGACGCCGGGGTCGCCGATCAGCACCGGATTGTTCTTCGTTTTCCGGCTCAGGATCTGCGTTACCCTGCGGATTTCGGCGTCTCGCCCGATGACCGGATCGAGTTTGCCTGCGCGGCCCTCGGAGACGAGGTCGCGTCCGTACTTCTCGAGCGCCTCGTACGCCCCCTCCGGGGTGGCCGAGGTGACGCGCTGGTTGCCGCGCACTTTCGTCAGCGCCGTGAGGAAGGCGTCTCGTGTGACCCCATGACTGGTGAGAACCCGTCCGGCCGCACTGGTCGACCCCTCCTCGGAGAGGGCCATCACGAGATGCTCCACCGACACGTAGGAATCCTTGAGTCGCTTTGCCTCTCGTTCGGCGGCGTCGAGCAGTTTGGCCAGGCGCTGGGTGATCGTCACCTGACCGGGTGTCGCGCCGGGGCCGCTGACCTTCGGCCTACGCGACAGTTCACGTTCCAGATCGGAGCGTAGGGCATCGACGTTCGCGCCGGCCTGCTCGAGCAGTCGGGGTACCAACCCTTCCTGCTGATCGACCAACGCGAGCAGCAGGTGCTCTCCGTCGACCTCGGTGTGACCCATTCTGGTCGCGACGTTCTGGGCTTCCTGCAGGGCTTCTCGTGACTTTTCAGTCAGGCTGCCGGTGTCCATGGGGGTGTCCTCCTTCTGCGGGAAGCTGCTTCGAGTTTCTCGATTCGATCCAGCAGATCGAGCACGAGCCCGATTGCCGAGTAGTTCAGGCCCAGGCCGGTCCGCAGCCGTTGGATGCGGGCGGCGTGGACCACTTCGGATGGTTCGAACGACATCTCGCCGCCGGCGTCGCGGTGGGCGTCGAGCAGGCCGAGAGCCACAAGCTTTCGTGCCAGGTCGGGGTGCAGCCCGGTACGTTCGGCGAAGGCATCTGGTGACAAACCGGCACGGCGAACCAATACGTACTGGGTGACCGGGGTCGGGGTGCTCATGTGTCTTTCCTCGGATCGAAGTTCGATTCGGTGGCCAACTGCTCGAACAGCTCGCGTTCGCGTGCTGTCGGTTTCGGCGGCACCATCACCTTGATTTCGGCGTAGAGGTTGCCGTTGGCGCCCCGCGGATTGGGCATTCCTTCTCCGCGCAGGCGAAGCTTCCGTCCCGTCGACGAGCCCGGCACCACTTTGACTTTCGCCTCGCCACCCGGGGTGGGAACGACGACGGTCGACCCGAGGACCGCCTCCCATGGCGATACGGGCAGGTCGACGTAGATGTCCCGGCCCTGGACGCGGAACCGGGGATGCGGCTTGATCCGCACCACGAGGTACAGATCCCCGGGCGGTGCGCCGCCGTTGCCCCGGCCGCCTTGCCCGGCCAGCCGGATTCGCTGGCCGTCCAGGACACCGGCCGGAATGTCGACGTCGTACTGCCGGCCGTCCAGTCTGAGAGTGCGTTTGCCGCCCCGATACGCCTCTTCCAGGGGCAGTTCCAGTTCCGCTTCCTGATCGGCGCCGGGAATCGGCCCGTACCCGCCACCGCCGCCGAACATCTGCCCGAAGAGGTCCTCGAAGTCGACGCCGCCCTCGCCACCGACACCGTGACCGAAGTGCACCCTTCTGCCCCCGCCCCCACCGCCGCCGAACCCGCCGCCGTACCCACCGGCGCTTGCCCGGACCCGTTCGTCGTAGTCCTCGGGCACACGCCGGAAGTCGTCCCCGAATCGGTCGTAGCGTTTCCGGGTGTCCGGGTCGGATAACACTTGGTAGGCCTCGTTGATCTCTTTGAACTTGTCTTCCGCAGTGGGGTCTTTGTTGATGTCGGGGTGATATTTGCGGGCAAGTCGGCGGTAGGCCTGCTGGATTTCGTCGGTGTCGGCGCTGCGCGGGACCCCGAGCGCTTCGTAGTAGTCACGCGCCATGGCGCTCACTCCTCAGGTCGGCTGACGACCACGGTGGCGGGACGCAACTGCTGTCCGTTTTCTCCGTAACCTGGCCGCAAGACCTCGATCACGGTTCCGGAGGGAAGGTCGGGTTGGGTCACCACACTGACTACTTCGTGGAGTTCCGGGGTGAACGGCACACCGACCTCGTCGTGGCGCTCGAAGCCGAGCCGTGACAGTATCTGCACCGCTTGGTCCCGGATTGCCTTCACACCCTCGACGACGGCCTGAGTATCGCTATCCGCATGGGCCAGCGCGAGCTCCAAGTTGTCCAGGACAGGCAGCCACGCCGCCGATACCCTCGCTGTCTCCGTGGCGCGTTCACGGTCGAGATCTTTGGCATACCGCTTGCGCAGGTTGTCCAGATCTGCGAGTGCTCTGCGCCAGCGGTCCTCGAGTTGAGCCAGCTTGGCTTCGGTATCGGTGTGATCCGGCCTCGTCTCGGTCTGGTCCGTGTCAGTACGGTCGGTAGCCTGCTCGGTCGTCGAATGATCAGCAGATCTGTCCATCAGGTGCCTCAGCTCCGATCGAACTCGGCGTCGATCACGTCGTCGTCATCCGACGACGCAGCGTCTCTACCGCCGGTCTGGTATCCCTCGCCGCCGTTTTGAACCGCTGCAAGCCCGTAGAGCAACTGCTGCAGCTCCGAGGTCAGTGGCTCTACCTCCGAGGGTGGAGCACCGTCTTCTACAGCCTTCCTCGCGTCGGCGATCAACATCTCGGCCCGCGCCTTGTCGTGCGGTGGCGCACTGTCACCCAGTTCGGCGAGTCGCCGTTCCACCTGGTAGGCAACCGAATCGAGGGCGTTACGTGCGTCGACCGCCTTGCGCAGCTCCTCGTCCTCACGCCGGTTCCGTTCGGCCTCGGCGAGCATGCGCTCGACCTCGCTCTGGTCGAGGTTGCCCTGTTCGCTGATCGTGATGCTCTGCTCCTTGCCGGTGTCCTTGTCACGGGCGGTGACGTTGAGAATGCCGTTGGCATCGATATCGAATGTGACTTCGACCTGCGCCTCGCCACGTGGCGCAGGTCGGATGTCTTCCAGCCGGAACCGGCCCAGCACCCGGTTGTCGGCGGCGCGTTCGCGTTCGCCCTGCAGGACTACGACGTCCACGGCGGACTGATTGTCTTCCGCTGTGGAGAACACTTCGCTGCGTCGGGCGGGGATCGTCGTGTTGCGCTCGATGATCTTGGTCATTACCCCGCCCTGCGTCTCGACGCCGAGGGACAGTGGGGTGACGTCGAGCAACAGTACGTCGGAGACCTCACCTTTGAGCACGCCCGCCTGGACTGCGGCACCGAGCGCCACGACCTCGTCCGGGTTGACGCCCATGTGGGGGTCCTTACCGCCGGTGAGCCGGCGAACCAGCGCCTGCACCGCCGGAATACGTGTCGAACCACCGACCAGGATCACCTCGTCGATGTCGTTGGCGGTGACCTTGGCGTCACTCATCGCCTGCTTTACCGGACCGAGGCAGCGTTCCACCAGATCCGCCGTCAAATCCTCGAACTTCGATCGCATGATCGTGGTGGTGAGGTGCTTGGGACCGTTCGCGTCAGCGGTGACGAAGGGCAAGTTGACCTGGGCCTGTGTCACCGAGGACAACTCGACCTTGGCTTTCTCCGCGGCCTCGAAGAGGCGCTGCAATGCCTGCGCATCCTTGCGCAGATCGATATTCTCCGCACGCTGGAATTCGTCGGCGAGGTAGTCCACCAGGCGCCGGTCGAAATCGTCTCCGCCGAGGTGGGAGTCGCCGGCCGTGGAACGAACCTCGACTACTCCCTCGCCGACATCGAGCAGGCTCACATCGAACGTGCCGCCGCCGAGGTCGAAGACCAGTACGGTCTCGTGGGTCTGTTTGTCCATGCCGTACGCCAATGCCGCCGCGGTCGGCTCGTTGATGATCCGCAGGACCTCGAGGCCCGCGATCCGGCCGGCGTCCTTGGTGGCGTTGCGCTGCGCGTCGTTGAAGTAGGCCGGAACGGTGATGACCGCTTCCTTGACCTTCTCGCCAAGGAACTTGCTGGCGTCGTCGACGAGTTTGCGCAGCACCAGGGCACTGATCTCCTCTGGTGCGTACTTCTTACCTCGCACGTCGAATCGTGCCTCACCGTTGTCGCCCGGTACGACGTCGAAGCTGACCGCTTTGGCCTCCTCGGAGATCTCGTCGAAATGACGTCCGATGAAGCGTTTCGCCGAGTAGATCGTGCCCTTCGGGTTCAGGATCGCCTGTCGTCGGGCCAGCTGACCCACCAGGCGCTCGCCGCTATCGGTGAATGCCACCACCGACGGCGTCGTCCGCGCACCCTCGACATTGGAGATCACCACCGGTTCGCCGCCTTGCCAGCTTGCGATGACCGAGTTGGTGGTGCCCAAGTCGATGCCTACCGCAGTTGCCATGATTCATTCCTTTCGATTGGTCCGGCCGGTGAGTCGGCGGACGGCTCGGTCCGCGACTTCGACGTCGGCGAGGACTTCGGAGTGCCGTGGTTGTGTAGGGACATGGTCGTAAGGACTTGGGAACGAGGTTAACTCGCGCTGGCTGCCCTGTCCTGTGATGCGTGCATGAGCAGGCCGAACGGAGCGCCGACAACGGCACCGAAGATCGGCGCGTAGAAGCTGAGATCGAGGCCTGTGCGCGGCGGCCGGCCTCGGTGGAGTAATCCAAAGATGTGGAGTAATCCAAAGATCCAGCCTAATGGTGTAGCTGTCCACGCGCCCGCGGCGGCGCGGGCGCGGCCCAGCGGTAGTTCAGTGTGCCGATGACCTATTCGACCGGCTCGATGTCCCGGCGCACGATGGCTAGTTTGCCTACTGCGAAATGCTGGCCGGAGAGGTCGTCGACGGCGTTTCCAGTTTCGGCGAAGTTGGCGAACGTTACTATATTTGAGGGGCAGATCGGTGCGGACGTACCGTGGTAGTCCCGCCACTGGACTCTGACATCACCTCCCTGCCTGATGGGTTGGCCGGCCAGAATATCTCCGTGTGGTGCCGCTGCCGCGGATGCCTGGGGTTTTGCGTAGGGGCAGTCCCAGTGTCATCCGATGCGGTTCGGCCGCAGTGAGAATCGTCGCGTCAAGATCGCGTGAGTCCTGCATGTACCTGGCCTCTACTCGGTCCGGGGCACTTCTCAGTATCGCCCAGAACGGTGCCTACCGTCATGGAATGGGGGAATCGACGCGGCGGGTTCAAGTATTGGTCGTAACCCTGCTGATTGGAGAGAAGTGTGCGGATGGGACGAAGAGAGCAAAACGGGAGTCGAGTGTCGACAATGCTTGAATTCGAGGCCGATGCGACGATGGAGAACGAGACCACCGTGTCGGTGTGTGGCTAGTCTGCCTAATTCTCCATTCTGATCCTGGGAAGACTGTCGATTCCGCGTCCTCAAAGGCGGTAGCCGGCACCTTCGAGCGTCAACACGTCGGCGTGATGGACGATCCGGTCGATCATCGCGGCGGCGACGGCCTGATCACCGAAGACCCGACCTGACCTTCGTCGTCCGGCGGGACCGCTCCGCGGGGCATCGTGGCTTTCGACGCCGCGACCCGATCGGCGAATCGCGCCGAAATATAGCGACGCACAGTTGATTCCGATACCGGGACACCGTGGTCGTCGCGCAGTCGTTGGGCGATCGTTGCTACGAGTCACCGACTCGTCGAGCTGGCCTTCGATCCAGGTGTGGTGGGCGGCGATCGCCGGCCAGGTCACCGCCCGCGCCGCCGGGTCCACCACTTCGGGGAACCAGACCGCGATCAACTCGCGCCACAGGTATCTGTGCGCCTCGGGGGATCGAAGGTCGCGGTTGGTGGCTGTCGGTCGTGAACTCGTGCGCTCGAGGTCATTCATTCGTGCGCTTCAGGACATGTTCGTTCTCTGCTCGGCCACCTAGTGTTCCACCTCACAGCGATGCGACGGGGTTGCTCAACCGTCATCCAGATTGAACTTTGAAAGGTGGCTGTCGGCGTGGCTGGTCTGCAAACAGTGCAAAAGATTGGTCCGGTGCTCGATCTGTTCACAGTTCAGCGTCCGGAATGGGGTGTTTCCGAAGTTGCAGCGGCCATCGACGTGCCCCGGTCGAGTGCTCATGCATTGCTGGCCAGTCTCGTCGACACCGGGTTGTTGCAGTGCCGGAATCGCGGCCGATACCGGCTCGGCTGGCGCATCGTCGAATTGGGGGAAACACTCCGCAGCACTGTGGACGTACGGTCCTGTTCCGCTCCTGTGTTGGAAGAGCTGGTCGAAAACTATGGAGAAACGACACACCTGGCCATCATGGAACGCTGGAGTGTCCTCTACGTCGACAAGGTGATCGGTACGCACAACATCACCGTGCAGGGGGCTCGAGTGGGCACCCGGCTCGATGCCCACTCCACAGCTGTGGGCAAGGTCCTGCTCGCGCAACTCGACAAGACTGAATTACAGCGGTACTTGACAGCGCGTCCGTTACGTCGATTGACACCGTCGACGACTACGAGTCCGCATGCGCTCGCCGATGCTCTCGAAATGACTCGCACGGCTGGTGTCGCGGTGGACATGGGCGAGACGGTGTCGGAGGTGCACTGTGTCGCCGCACCGGTACGAGACGACATGGGTTCGGTGGTTGCTGCAGTGAGCATAAGTGTTCCGGCCACCCGATTCGCTTCGCGGCGAGCTCAACTCGAGCGTGCTGTGATCGCTGCCGCCAACAAGATCACTCGCTCTATTGCCGAGGCGGCGGACATCGTTCCACTCGAATCCCGGAACCACCCATCGCTGGAGCCGGTCGGTAGCTGTCCCCGAGCGTCCTGACATCTGTATCAACCGCACGACACAACCGAGGAACTATGGATATTGCTGTTCAGAAGGCAGCGGATCGTCTGCTCGACGCGTATCGCACCGCCGAGCCGATCGACCCGCTGACGCCCGAGTATCCCGACGCATCCCTAGAAGTGGCATACCGCATCCAGCAGGCGCAAGTAGAGCAGTGGACATCGGCCGGCGATGTCGTCAAGGGACACAAGGTAGGCCTCGCGTCGCGAGCAATTCAGCGACAGATGGGGGTCGACCAGCCCGACTTCGGGCATCTCACCCAGAGCATGTTTCATCTGGAGCACCATCCCATCGCCAGCGGCACGTTTCTGCAACCGCGTATCGAACCGGAGATTGCATTCGTCCTTGGTCGTCCACTGGCCGGCCCAGGCGTGACTGCCGCAGAGGCAGCGCGGGCAGTGGATTTCGTCCTGCCTGCGCTGGAGATTGTGGATTCGCGGATCAAGGATTGGAAGATCGGAATTTTCGACACCATCGCCGACAACGCTTCGTCCGGCGGGGTCATACTCGGCAGTTGCCCGGTCTCGTTGGACCAGCTGGATCTGCGTCTGGCTGGCTGTAACCTGCACATCAACGGCCAGCTCGTCGCAACCGGTGCCGGTGGCGCAGTTCTCGGGTCACCGCTCAATGCGCTGGTGTGGCTGGCCAACACGGTGGGTCCGCTCGGCGTGACTCTCGAGCCGGGGCACGTGGTGCTGCCCGGCTCGATGACCGGTGCGTATCCTGTCGCACCCGGCGATTCCATCGTCGCGACTATCAGTGGGCTCGGCACCGTCACCGCCGTGCTCGGCGGAAAGGACGAACAGTGACCGAGCAACTATGGAGCCCGGCCAAAGTGGCCGATGTTCTTATACGAGCGGAGGATAGCGGCGTCGCGCAGACGTCGATTCTCGCAGAATGGGACGGTCTCGATCTGGCCGCGGCATATGAGGCTCAAGATATTGCGCTGCAAATGCGGATCTCGCGGGGGGAGAGGGTCACCGGTGTCAAACTGGGTGTGACCTCCAAGGCGAAGCAGCGTCAGGTGGGAGTCGACTCGCCGTCGACGGCGTGGTTGACGGACGCGATGATCCTTCCGATCGGTGAGCCGGTGCCCCGGGAGAAGATGATCCACGCGCGTGCCGAACCGGAGATTGCGTTCGTCATGGGACGTCGACTCGAAGGGCCCGGGGTCTCGGCGGCGACTGCGCTCGCGGCGGTCGACCATGTGGTCGGTGCGATCGAAATCATCGACAGCCGGTTCTCGGGTTACAAGTTCTCCATGATGGATGCTGTCGCGGACAACAATTCGTCCGGCCGGTACGTCACCGGTCCCATCAGTGTGCGGCCGGACTCGCTGGACCTCGGTCTCGAAGCCTGCTTGCTCGAAGTGGACGGTGAGATCGTCGATTCGGCGACAGGAGCTGCTGTGCACGGCCATCCGGCGGAGGCGCTGGCTTTCGCGGCGAACACCCTCGCCGAGCGTGGCCTGGCAATCGAGCCGGGCTGGGTGATCCTCACCGGGGGGATGACGGATGCGGTTCCGGTCCGGCCGGGGGCGCGGATCGCTGCTCACTTCACTCATCTCGGTACCGTAAATGTGTCAGGAGGCTGATGATGCCGTTCATCGAGGTGACTATTTCCGCAGGGCGTTCGCCCGAACAGCTCCGCGCACTGATACATGAACTCACCTTTGCCACCCAGCGGGCCGTGGACGCGCCGTTGAGCAACATTCGGGTGGTGCTGCGTGAAGTTCCGGCTACTCACTTTGCCGCCGGTGATGTGACGATTGCAGAACGATCTCCTGCTCAATGACTTTCGTTTGATTCTCCCGAACGATCTTCGTGTCAATGCAAGCGAGTCGGGACAAGACGATGAGTGCAAGGGACACGTAGACCGGGCTTGGGACGGACTGCCCTGTTCCTTCTCTCGTTCGGGGAGTCGCTATGACGACGGCACGTCGTCGCCGGCAATGCCTTGACCGGGGACAGACGAGCAACGTCGCAGATGGCTGCGGTTGGACGTCGCAGGCGAGATCGTCGGAAATCTACGAGGGTGTCGGCGAGATTCAACGCTGGTGCTGGCGCGTTCGATTTGCGGACGCGCCAGCACGCCGGGTAGACGAGATTGCGCAACAGCTTGCCAGCGGTTGCTGAAAACCTTCGCGGGAGTTCGGAAACTGCTATTGGATACACGATGACGGCTACAGGTCAGAACGTGGCGGTCTGGATCACCCGTTGTCGCTGCTGGTGCTGGTGCCGAGTTGCTGCATGCGGAAATGCAGTGGGCTGGTCCCGAAGCGACGTCGGAACGCTCGACTGAAATGCGAGACATCGCGGAAACCTACGCGGACGCTGATGGTAGAGATCGTGGCGTCGGTGCTCAGCAAGAGTTTGCGAGCTCGCTCGAGCCGCTGTTGATTCAGCCATGTGCGTGGTGTCGTGCCTGCTGCGCTGAAAATTTTGTGGATGTACCGCACGGACATTCCCAGTTCGGCTGCAAGGTCGCTGATCGAGTATTCGGGGTCTGTCATGTGTCGTTGCATTGCCTGCTGTATGACTCGAAAGTCCTTGTTGTGAATTCGTTTAGTGGTGTTGAACGGAGTTGTGCGTTCACTGATGGCGGATACGAGTAGGTCCATCGCGCACGCGGCAACGGAGGCTGAGGAGTTGGGCGAAAGAAGGGAGTCGTCAGTTGCCATGTCGACGAATAGGCGAGAGACGTATCGGCTGATGCCGCTGCGGCCGGAAAAACCTTCACCGGTAATCTCCGCTACGGCTTCCAGGGGAAGATGTGGCGCAAACACCGCGCGCGGCGCGCGGACGACAATCTGCTCGAACTCGGTCTGGGCGTCGACGATGAACGGCGCCGATGAGTCGAGGATTCCGAACGCCCCGCTTTCGAGCTTTGCGGACCGAGAGTGTTGACCGATGACCGCTGTACCGCTCGTGATCAAGCACAGTAGGTAGTCGTCGTTGGGATCGGACGAGATCATGTTCGGGGTGCGGATTACTGTGTGTGGGTCTGCGCGTACGACACTGACTGTGACGTCGACGAACGGACGCACCGACAGTTCCGCCCCGAACGAGTTCGATGTGTCAGGCCAGTCGACGTCGAGTTCGCAGTATGTCGAGTCGAGTGTGTCTATCCACCGCGAACGTACCTCGCTCGATTCGAGCTCGCGTGTGCTGATTACGACCTTGGCGCTGGCCTTGTCGGTGCAATCGGAGTCATTGTTCTGTGCACTGTCGGTCATGTCGCTGCCCACCTCCATATTCTAGTGTTGCAGATCACACCGGATTCGGATGTAGGAGGTATTCGCTCCCCGGAGTCACGCCCACAGCTTCCACGTCCCGCACTCGTCCCGAACGGAGTAGATCGTGACCCGCGCTGCTCCGCTTGGGGCGATTGGATCACCTGAAGGAGTGACACCGACCGGAACCCCATGACGCTCGACTTCGCCGCGAAGCACCCGTGTCCTACGTCCGCGTAGTCGGCATGCATCTGGTGTCGATCTCGCGAACTGTCTCGACGGAAGAGTTCGCGGTAGTGGGCGCAGGACCGGCTCGACTGTCGGCATGAGCCGCGGAGGTGACGCGGAGCGAATCGGGCCACCTGTGTAGGTCAGCGGTGTTCGGTTCGATAACGGCCAGGGCTGGAACCGTATGCGGCGCGGAATGTGCGGCTGAAATGGGACACATCGCGAAAGCCTGATTGCTCACTCACTTCGGCGACTGTCAGATCGGTGCTCAGGAGGTACTTACGTGCTCGCTCCACCCGTGTGCGGTACAGCCAGGCGCGGGGGGTCGTGCCTTGCTCACGGAAGAGGTTCTGAATGTGTCGCACAGACATCCCCGCTTCTGCAGCGACCCTGGATAGTGATAAAGCGGGATCGTGTAGCTGTCGCTCGACGATCCGCTGCACTTCGGCCAGATCACGCGCGTGACTGATCTTCGTCGGGTCGGTCTCGGTGGCGCTGTCGGTGAGGGCGGTGACCAGCAGGTCGAGAGCGACGGATGATATCGAGACCGCTGACCTCGTCGGCAGTGTCCGGTCCTGTTCGGCGACGTCGAGGAGGAACCTGCTCACGAGTCGGCCCGTTCCCGAGATCCCACTGAGGGGCAGCCCGGTTCCCTGCTCGAGTACTCGCTGGGGTAACCGCGCTTCGAGCAGGGGTCTGGGAGTGTCGATGACGACCTGACGAAAATTCGACTCGGCTTCGAATTCGAACGGGGCGGCGCAGTCCAGTAACGCGAACGATCCCTGCTCGAGAACTCCGCTGCGTCCGTTTTGGGTGACGCGGACGTTACCGTCGGTCACCACCAACACGAGGAAGTCTCCCGCGTCGTCCGAACGCACCATCGCCGGCGAACGGATGACCGAGTGGACGTCCGCGCGCATCGTGCTGACATGCAGTTCTCCGATGGGATGACCGCCCCATTCTGCGATGAACGGTTGGCGTGGATTGGGCCATGCCACGTCCGACTCGCAATAGAGGGTGCCGACTGTGTTCGCCCACAGATTACGGCCTTCCGTGGAGTCGAGTCCTCGCGTATCGAGAGATACCACAGTGGGTTTGGTGGATTTACGCGTGGAGTCACTCCATCGTTCGCGCTCAGTCATGTTTATCGGTACCTCCGGAATCTAGTGTTCCGTGTCACAGGGAGCCGGCTCTGTACGGACCGTCGAGTGCGGAATTGCCTCGGAGCGGCGCCTGGATTCGCATCGGCCGAGAACACCGTCTCGGTCTGAGCTCGACAACAGGAGTGAGCACGTGACGACGCCAACTATTCTCGAGACCTCCACCGGAACCCCCAACGATGTCCGGCCGATGACCGGCGCGGAGTACATCGAGTCCTTGAAGGATGGACGCGAAGTGTATTTCCGCGGAGAACGTGTCCCGGATGTCACGACTCATCCGGCTTTCCGGAATTCGGTTCGCTCGATTGCTCGGATGTACGACGCGCTTCATACCCCCGAAGCCCAGGGGGTGCTGGCGGTGCCGACCGATACGGGTAACGGTGGATTCACGCACCCGTTCTTCAAGACCGCCCACAGTTCCGACGATCTTCTTCTGTCCCGCGACGCGATCGTCGCGTGGCAACGTGAGGTGTACGGGTGGATGGGCCGGTCGCCCGACTACAAGGCCTCTTTCCTCGGGACCCTCGGTGCCAACGCGGACTTCTACGGTGAGTACAGGCAGAACGCACTCGACTGGTACAAGAAGGCGCAGGAGCGGGTGCTCTATCTCAATCACGCGATCGTCAATCCGCCCATCGACCGTGATAAGCCTGCCGACGAGACCGCGGACATCTGCGTACATGTGGTGGAGGAAACCGACGCCGGCGTGATCGTTTCCGGCGCCAAAGTGGTGGCGACCGGGTCTGCGATCACCAATGCCAATTTCATCGCCCATTATGGACTTCCGCTGCGCAACAAGAAGTTCGGGTTGATCTTCACTGTTCCGATGGACTCGCCGGGCTTGAAGCTGTTCTGTCGGACGTCCTACGAGATGAACGCTGCAGTGATGGGCAGCCCGTTCGATAATCCCTTGTCGAGCCGCTTCGACGAGAACGACGCGATCATGGTGTTCGATCGTGTGCTGGTTCCGTGGGAGAACGTGTTTGCCTATGACGCGGACACCACGAACGGATTTGTGACGAAGTCCGGGTTCATGGCTCGGTTCATGTTCCATGGTTGTGCACGCTTGGCGGTCAAGCTCGACTTCATCGCCGGCTGTGTTCTGAAGGCGGTGGAGACGACAGGTACCAACAATTTTCGTGGTGTCCAGATGCAGATCGGCGAGATCCTCAACTGGCGCGATATGTTCTGGGGCTTGTCGGATGCGATGGCCAAGTCTCCCGATGAGTGGGTGAACGGGGCTGTGCAGCCGAACCTGAACTACGGTCTGGCCTATCGCACGTTCATGGGGGTGGGCTATCCGCGGATCAAGGAGATCATCCAGCAGACGCTGCGGTAGCAGCTTGATCTACCTGAATTCGCATTCGAGCGACTGGGGTAACCCCGACATCCGGCCCTACCTCGACCAGTACGTGCGCGGGTCCAACGGCATCACCGCGATCGATCGTGTGCAGCTGCTCAAGCTGCTGTGGGATGCCGTGGGCACCGAGTTCGGAGGTCGGCACGAGCTGTACGAGCGCAACTACGGTGGCGACCACGAGGCCGTCCGCTTCCAGACATTGTTCGCCTACCAGGCCCAGGGACTGGATACCGAGCTCAAGGGCTTCGCCGAGAAGTGCATGTCCGAGTACAACGTCGACGGGTGGACACGTCCGGACTTGATCAGCAATGATGATCTGAAGATCGTGCGTGGTTGAACGGGACGCGACGATGACGAGCACGACCATGACCGACAACACCCCGAACGGCGGGATCGAGGTCACCCCCCTACAGATGCGGAAGGCCCTCGGCCGGTTCGCCAGCGGCGTCACCATCGTCACGACCGCCGAAAGCGAGGACGACGCGTCGGTGCACGGTATGACGGCCAACGCATTCACCTCCGTTTCGCTCGACCCCCCCGCTTGTTCTGATATCCATCGCGAACCGAGCCAAGACGAACGAGCGGATCAACAAGACCGGCAAGTACGGTGTTTCGATCCTGGCGACAGATCAGGAGCCGTTGTCACTGCACTTCGCAGGAGCTGCCCATCAACCCGATCTGGTGCGATTCGTCTGGCGCCGGGAGGTTCCTCTCCTCGAAGGCGCGCTGGTGCACCTGGCCTGTTCGGTGGACGCCTCGTATCCCGCCGGTGACCACACGTTGCACGTGGGCCGAGTGGAGCAACTGTGGTATGACGACGGACATCCGCTCGTCTTCTACACCGGTAGCTTCCGGTCGCTCGAGTTGCTGCGCGACGACCCGTGGGGGTTCTGAGTAAACCCCTCGGACAGGGGGTGGGATTGCCGAAGGTCGATCCCACCCCCTTGCGGTGTCGGGTAGATCAGATGGACGATCCGCTGTCCGCGCGAGCGGCGATTTCGTCGGCGCGTACCCCCGCTGCTGAGTGGCCGCCGATGAACCAGTTCGCCGGGTCCACCTCGATGATCCGACCACGGACGGCCGAACGCGGCACCCCGAGTACATCGACGATCAGGTCGGTGAACCGGGCCGCGAGCTCCTCGCGCTGTGCGCGAGGACGACCCGCCAGCACGATGGCTGTAAAGTACGGTGCAGCCGTGCTGCTCTCGGAGGCAACCGCGCCGGCGACCGCGACATCATCGGTGGTGTAGCGGACGATGAAGGTCCGAACTCGCTCGAGCGGGGAGTCGAGAACCTCCGAATAGCAGTGGCTCGCCTCGACAAGCAGACGGTGCCGCTGCTCGGCGCTGAACCGTCCGTCGAGCAGATGGAAATGTGCGACAGGCATGAGAGGGCCTTTCTGGAGTGGTGCTCTACTGGACGCCGTGGCGTGTGCCGGCGTCGACGTTGAGGACGCTGCCGTGCAGCACGCTCGCCTCGGGGGCGAGCAGCATCTCGAGGATCCAGCCGAGCTCGTCCAGCGTCGGTAACCGGCCGAGCGTGGTCTTGGCGCGGTAGCGCTCCCAAATGGTGTCGAGATCGCGGCCGGTCTCGGCTGCTTCGGTTTCGACGAATTTGCGGAGCCGTGGCGTGTCGACCGGGCCGGGCGCGATGGTGTGTGTGGTGATGCCCTTCGGTCCGTACAGGGCGCTGAGCTGGCGCATCAGATTGAACACTGCGGCGTTGACGGTGCCCGGCGCGGCGTCGAGCGGGCCGGGTTCGAAACCGAGCGATCCGGCGACGGCGACGAATCGCGATCCGGGGACCAGCTGGCCGCGGACTGCGTGCAGCAGCCGTACCAGCCCGCCGACCTTGATGTTCGCCCCTACAGCAAGCTCGCCGGGGCTGATGGTGTCGGCGGAACCACGTACCGGCAGACCCGCGGCGAACACGGCCATCCGGATCGGCGCGTCGACATAGGCGGAGATCGCCTCGATCGCACTGTCGTCGCTGATGTCGGCGACACAGGGGATGATCAGGCTGTTTTCGGCTGCAAGGGTTTTGAGGTCTTCGGCGTTGCGCGCGACCGCGATCACGCGTAGTCCTCGACGGACCAGGCGTCGGGTGAACTCGGTGCCCATCGCACCGGTGGCGCCGACGACGACACACAACTTGGGGCAGGTCACGGGTGATTACTCCTCGGGGAGAAGCGGGGACGGCCGGTGCAGCACCTACTGCACCGGCCGCCCACGTGGATGAGTCGAAGGACCGGATCAGCCGCGCAGCCGAAGGGTCACGGCGCGCGGTTCGGTGAAGAAGTCGCGGGAGTACTGACCGCCTTCACGTCCCAGGCCGCTGGCACCTTCGCCTCCGAAGGGGAGACGCAGGTCGCGTTCGAAGAAGCAGTTGATCCATACGGTGCCGGCCTTCCAGCGCGCGGCCATCCGGTGGGCGCGGTCGAGGTTCTGGGTGAACAGCATCCCGGCCAGGCCATAGCGTGAGTCGTTGGCGATGCGCAGTGCCTCGTCTTCTGTGTCGAAACCCAGGACGGTTTCGACGGGCCCGAAGATCTCCTCTTGCGCGGTCCGGGAGTCATTGGTCAGCCCAGTGATGACGGTGGGGGGATAGTAGAAGCCCTTGGCGTGGGCGTCGCCGGTCAGACGGGCGCCGCCGGTGACGACTTTCCCGCCTTCCTGCTGCGCGAGTTCGACATAGCCGTGGACTTTGTCGAGATGGCGTTGTTCGATGAGCGGGCCGATGAAGTTCGACGGATCCTTCGGATCGCCGACGCTGAGCTTGTTCGCCTCGTCGACGAACCGCTCGAGGAACTCGTCCATGATGCTGTTCTGCATGAGCAGTCGGGATCCGGCCAGGCACACCTGTCCGTTGCCGCCGAAGATCGCACGGATCGACATCGGTACGGCCACGTCGAGGTCGGCGTCGGCGAAGATGATGTTTGCGGACTTTCCGCCCATCTCGGCCGAGACCGGCGTGTGGTTGGGTGCTGCTGCCTGAAGGATCTTGACTCCTGTGGCACTCGACCCGGTGAAGGTGATCCGGTCGACTCGCGGATCGGAGGTCAGCGGGCCGGCGACGGCTTCGCCACCGAAACCGTGTACTACGTTGAGTACTCCGTCAGGCAGTCCGGCTTCGAGTGCGAGTTCGGCGAAGCGGTGTGCAGTCAGTGGGGTTTGGGGTGCCGGTTTGAGGATTGCGGTGTTACCGAACGCCAGGGCGGGCGCGATCTTCCAGGTGGCCAGCATCAGGGGTGCGTTCCAGGGGCTGATCGCCGAGACCACGCCGGCAGGCGGGTAGAGCACGTAGGACAGCAGATCCCCGTCGGGGTAGGCCTCGTTGGCGGCCATCGACGCGTAGTCGGCGAAGAACCGCAGGTTGTGCGCCACGCGCGGGATTTCGGCGTGCAGGGACTGGTTGATGCCCTTACCGCCGTCGCGGGTTTCGAGCTGGGCGAGTTCTTCGCGGTGCTCGTCGACCTTGTCGGCGACCGCGTGCAGGATCTTTGCGCGTTCCTTCGGCGACATCTGTGGCCAGGGCCCGCTGTCGAAGGCGTGGCGGGCGGCGGTGATCGCAGCTTGTCCGTCTTCGGCGGTGCCCTTGGGTACGACACCGAGTAGCGACCCGTCGTGCGGATCGATCGATTCGAAAGTTGCTCCGTCCGATGCGTGCTTCCATTCGCCGCCGATGAGATGACGGACCTGTGTGATCGACGGTGCGTTGTGGGTGTGGGTCATGACAGTCTCCTGTGTCAGACTCCGGCGCGGGCCGGGAGTTCGTAGGTGCGGCCGGCGAGCTCGGAAGCGACGTCGATGATCATGTCCTCCTGGCCGCCGATGACACCGCGTCGGCCGAGTTCGATCAGGATGTCGCGGGTGGAGACACCGAATTTCTTCGCGGCGCGTTTGGTGGGGTGGAAGAACGTCGAGTAGACACCGGCGTAGCCGAGGATCAGTGCGGTCTCGTCGACGATCTGGGGTTCTTTCATCAGCGGCGCGACGACGTGCTCGGCGGTGTCGATGAGTGTGAACAGGTCGACGCCGGTGTCCCAGCCGGCTCGTTCGAACGCGGCGGCCAATACCTCGGTCTGGGCGTTGCCGGCGCTGGCGCCGAGCCCGCGCAGAGATCCGTCGATGAATGTCGCCCCGTTCTCCGCGGCGGCCAAAGCGTTGGCGATACCGACCCCGAGGTTGTTGTGGGCGTGGAAGCCGATGTCGGCGGAGATCGCCTGCCGCAGCGCGGCGACGCGCTCGCCGGCGTGCTGCGGCACCATGGCGCCGGCAGAGTCGACGACGTAGACGACGTCGGCGCCGTAGGAATCGAGCTTGGCGGCTTGCTCGGCGAGCGGCTCGGGGTCGAGTTTGTGGCTCATCATCAGGAACGTCATGACGTTGAGGCCTTGTTCTTTCGCCCATTCGATGGGTTGCTGGCCGCAGTCGGCTTCGGTGCAGTGCACCGCTACCCGGACGGTTTTGATGCCCGCGTCGATCGCTCTTTGCAGTTCGGCGAGGGTAGCGATGCCCGGCACGTAGAGCGCGGCGATGTCGGCGTTGTCGACGGCGTCGACCGCGGCGCGCACGTACTCGGGGTCGGTGGCGGCGGCGAAGCCGTACTGGATGGACGAGGCGCCGAGGCCGATGCCGTGGGCGACCTCGATGGTCGGGATGCCGGCCTGATCGAGTCCGCGGGCGATATCGGCGACGTTCTGCGTGGTGAACTGATGCGAGACCGACGACATGCCGTCGCGCAGTGTGGTGTCGACGAGGGTGACCTTGCGGGGTGTATCGGTGGTGGCGGTGGTGGTCACTGGATTGCTTCCTTGACGAGGGTGCGCTGGGCCATGACGTCGGCGACCTGCACGGCGGCGGCGGTGATGATGTCGAGATTTCCGGCGTAGGTGGGCAAGAAGTCGCCGGCGCCGACGACCTCGAGCATGACGGTGACCTGGTCGCCGTCGACGTCGACCAGGCGCAGGGTGTAGCCGGGGACGTACTGCTGGACCTTGGCGACCATGTCGATCACTGCGCGCTCGATCGCGGCCGGGTCGGGGTTGCGGACTTTGGCGTAGACCGTGTCGCGCATGTTCATCGGTGGTTCGGCTGGGTTGATCACCGAGATGGCCTTGGCGTGATCGGCTCCGGCGACCTGGGCAAGTGCCTTGCCGGTTTTCTCGCTGAATTCGCTGAGGTTCTGCCGGGTGCCGGGTCCGGCGCTGTGCGAGGCGATGGCAGCGACGATCTCGCCGTAGGACGCGTCGGCGACCTCGTTGATGGCATACAGGATCGGGATGGTGGCCTGGCCGGCGCAACTGACCATGTTCACGTTCGGCGCGTCCAGGTGCGTGCTGAGGTTCACGGCCGGCACCACGTACGGGCCCACTGAGGCAGGTGTCAGATCGATCGCGCGGATGCCGGCTTCGGCGTAGCGCGGGGCAGCGGCGGCGTGGACTTTCGCTGATGTCGCTTCGAAGACCACGTCGGGAAGGTCGGGCCGGTTGAGTAGCCAGTCGATTCCCTTTGCGGAGGCCTCGAGGCCTTCCTGTCGGGCTCGTTCGAGCCCCTCGCTGGTCGGATCGATACCGATCATGTACATGGGATCGACGTGCTCGGATCGCAGCAACTTGTACATCAGGTCTGTTCCGATGTTGCCGGATCCGACGATCGCAGCTTTCAATCGACTCATCTGTGCGGCCTTCCCTGAACTCTCGGGTGATGGGCTCGACGCTAGGAAGGGGTTGCTGGTCGGAAGGCGGAAATCCTGTGGTCCTGAACATGTGCGCGGTCGGGAACGTCCCTGTTCGGTTATCCCGGATGTCGGCGACTGCCTGGTTTACATCGCCGCAAGCTCGTGGTCACCACCACAGCCCGGTGCAGCTCGCCCGGACAGCTCAGATCAGGAGTAGCCATGACCGAACTCACTGCTCGATTCGATATCGCGCATCTCGCCCGCGCCGAACTGTTCACTCCCAAGCCGCAGGAGACGCTCGACTTCTTCACCAAGTTCCTCGGCATGTATGTCACTCATCGGGAGGGTCAGTCCGTATACCTTCGAGGCTACGAGGATCCGTACCAGTGGAGCTTGAAGATCACCGAGGCACCCGAGGCAGGAATGGGTCACGCCGCGCTGCGCGCGAGCTCTCCGGAAGCACTCGAACGTCGGGTGGCATCGCTCGAGCAGGGCAACGTCGACGGTAAGTGGAGCGAGGACCAGTTCGGTTACGGCAAGACCTTCGAGTTCCAGTCCCCGGATGGACACAACCTGCAGTTGTTGTGGGAGGTCGAGAAGTACGTCGCCCCGACGGCACTGCAGAGCAAGATCCTTTCGCGTCCTTCCAAGAAGCCGCTGTCGGGTATTCCGGTCAAGCGCATCGATCACCTCAACCTGATGGCGTCGAATGTCACCGCGCTCAAGGAATCGTTCGAGCAGCACCTCGGGTTCCGGACCACTGAACGTGTCGTCGACGGCAACGTCGAAATCGGGGCGTGGATGAGCTCGAACCTGCTCGGTCACGAAGTTGCCTGTATGCGCGACATGACCGGTGGGAACGGCAAGCTTCATCACGTGGCGTTCTACTACGGCACCGGACAGCACCTGGCCGACGCGGTCGAGATGTTCCGTGACTATGACATCCGGATCGAGGCTGGTCCGGATAAGCACGGCATCACCCAGGGGCAGTTCCTGTACGTGTTCGAGCCCGGTGGAAACCGTATCGAGCTGTTCGGTGAAGCCGGCTATCTGCATCTCGATCCTGACGCTGAGACCAAGACCTGGCAGATGTCCGACATCGATACCGGTCTCGCTGTTGGCGGTGCGCAACTGCCGTGGGAAACATACTTTACGTACGGCACTCCCAATCCGCTCGCGCTGGATCAGCACATCGAGAAGTTCGCCCACTTCGGTCCCGGCGCGCCGATCGAGGATCCGGATGTGGCTGCTGCCGAGCAGGCCATCCCGGACGACATCGAGCACTCGCGGGCGGTTTCCGGTTCGCCCGCCTGATCGGGATCGTGCACCCGCTCAACCGCAATCGTGTGATTGTTGTTGAGAGCCAGAGGTCTCCGATGTGGACAGCGAGTTGAACAACTCTCCACATCGGAGACCTTTGTGTGTACAGGAGCGCTTCCCATACAGAATTGCCGTTGGTGTAGTCGAATCGACGGACTGAGGGGCGATGTCCATCGGCGGGTGGTCTCGAATGAGGTCCGTGGCGGTCGAGTTCTTCCTCTGCTGTGAAGGAAATCGGTGTCGGTTCGGGATGACGGCATTGAGCGTCAACTCCACCCTGGGAAGGGCTGCTGGCGCTGATGGCGAAGTTCGCAGGGATACCGTCGCAGCCCAGCTGGGTCCGTTGAGCAGTGCTACCAGATGTCTTGTCTCCCTATCCTGTCAGGAGATGTCATGGAGTATCCCATTCGTTATCGAGTATCAGATTCGACGACCGAATCGGTGACCGCACGCGATCTCGAGGTAGTGCTGCAAGCGCTGACCGGTCGCCCTATGGAGGCCGTTGATATCGAGGCTGTCGAGTCTGCTCTCGACCTCGAGAGGATGTCTCGTGTGGATATCCCGCATCAGTTGTGAAGACATACTGTCGAATTCGATGGTGCATTGCTCTGGTGCACAGTAGAACTGGCCTGTACGAGATGCTTGTGCTCGCCTAGAGCTGTGGCGGGCAGGGGTAGGAATGCGAAAAGGCCGGCAGTCGCGATACCAAGGATTGTGACGAAGGCCGAGGTGATGGCCGCCCCTGGTTCGGAGGGGCGATTGCCTGTGAACACGGTGGTCAAGACTGATCGACCGATGCCGTTGGTGAACTGCAGCAGAGCGCAGAGCGAGCTGCCGGGCGAGCCAGCCTCCTCGGATTACTCGGGCTGAAGGCAACATTTCCCGCCACTTGCCATGCTCGATAAATCGGGACTCGGAACATCCGAGGACGCGAGCTGGATACGGTGACGCCTAACCGCGCAGGACCGTGCATCCGCCGACGTCACTGAAGTCGCGTAATTGGGGTTCTTGTATGCTCGGCGGTTCACGGGGCGGGGCTACAGAACGGCCTTCGGGTCCAGCTTTGCGGAAGATCTGCGGGTTACGTCCCCGGGCGAATGAACTGGCAACGAACAAAGTCTGGGGCAGCGAGTACATACGCGCTGCCCCAGACTCTTGTCGTGGTGGATCCTGAAGGTCAGAGCACTGCCGGCG
The DNA here is from genome assembly GCF_001886355.1 of Rhodococcus sp. 2G. Taxonomy (NCBI): domain Bacteria; kingdom Bacillati; phylum Actinomycetota; class Actinomycetes; order Mycobacteriales; family Nocardiaceae; genus Rhodococcus; species Rhodococcus sp. 2G. The sequence goes on from NZ_CP018063.1 coordinate 4,677,310, forward strand.
CTGTGCTGGTTGCGGGCGTGATGGCGAACTCCTCGCGGAAGATCAATCGAGGAGCCATACGCCTGCGCTTGAGTGCCTTGACCGCCGCATCGACCATCGCGGGTGGGCCGCACAGGAATGCGCTCATCCCCTTGCACGAGGGAAAGTCGCTGACCACGACATCGGTGACCAGCCCGGTTGCCCCTTCCCACTGCTCCTCGCTGAGAACGGGTCGGTAGTGGAAATGCGGGTGCCGGTGTTCGAGATCGCGGAAGAATTCGACATCGTAGAGGTCTTCCCGCCGGCGGCCGCCGTGGTAGAGGAACAGTTCTGGGACGAGGTCCTCGACGAGGGCGTGTTGGACGATCGATTTCAGTGGAGCCAACCCCGTCCCACCGCCGATCAAGATCGCCGGTTCATCCTGTTTCGCGACGAGATTGAACTGCCCGAGGGGGCCGCGCAGCGAGACTCGTTCCCCGAGCGTCATCGAGCGGAAGATCCACCCATCGGTCGACAACCCGCCCGCGGTGAGCTTGATGTGAAACTCCAGCCGCCGAGTCTCGGTCGGAGGATTAGCCATCGAGTACTGCCGCGCCCCTGCGTGCTCAGGAACGATGAGTTCGGCGTACTGACCGGCATTGAACTGCATCGGAGTGTCCAACTCGATCACCAGTCTGCGCGTGTTGGCAGCGATGTCGTCCAACACGACGACGGTGCCTTCATAGTCGCGTAGAGGGTGACGAGGCACGCCGTCATCGCTGACGTTGCCGAGCGGCTCGACGGTCAAGTCCGAGCGGGGAGTGGCCATACACCCCAGAGCCAGTCCGTCGGCCCTTTCCTCGACGGTCAGGGTGTACTCCGGAGTCTGACGGTGGTCGACCTCACCGCGCAGCACCTTGAGTTTGCATGTCCCGCAGGTTCCCTGAGTGCACGAGTGGGGCAGCCACTCGTTGGCCCGCAGGGCAGCATCGAGAACGGATTGGGTTTCTTCAACGGCAATGTCCGTGTTCTTTCCCTCTATACGGACCAAATATTGATCAGACATTTCCGGTAGCGCTCCAATTCAATATCGATAACCTCGGGTGTTCCCGATGCTCGCCGTATCTGTGCAGATGATTCAGGAGGGGTGAGGTCGAGGTCGCCTACACTTCCCATTCGACAAACAGCTGCTTGGGGCCGCGGAAACCCCATCCCCAAAAGTCCACCTCGTGGGTTTCGTCTCGTTCGATGTTCGGAATTGCCTCGAGCAATTCTTCGAGTCCGATTCGGACGACTGCATTGGCGAAATAGGTTCCGGCGCATGCGTGTTTTCCGCCGCCGAAGGTCATGTTCGGCACCAGGGCACGATCGAGGTCGTATTCGGTGGGGGCGTTGTACGCGTTTTCGTCCTGATTGGCCGAACCGTACGACAGCATCACGATCGAACCCTCAGGAAGCGTGACCCCGCCCACGGTAACTTCTCTCGCGGCGCGCTTGACCGCGGCGGACCAGATCGGGGCAACCCAGCGCATGCCCTCGGATGCGGCGCGGGGGATCAGAGTCGGATCGTCGATGACACGTTCGAGCTGGTCCGGTCGGCTGAACAGTCCGGCCAAGGTCGTGGCCATGGCATGACCGGGCTCCTGCATTGCTCCGAGCAGGAAGACATACAGGTTGGGGTAGATGACGTCGCGACTGCGGGTCTGGCCCTCCGGCATCCCGTCGTGCAGCCAGTGCGAGATGGCTGAATGGTCCGGTTCGACGATCCATTTGTCGATCTTCGGGTCGACATGCGCGATGATTTCCGCTTTGGCGCGGTCGCCGGGGGCGAACCCTTCGGGGTTGGCGAACTCACCGTTTTCGTCGACTGCCGCATTGGTGAACGACACGCTCAGATTGTGGAACCACTCGCGCAGTTTTTCGGTGCTGACATCCCCGAGACCGAGCAGGTCGCCCAGTGCGCGGACACTCACCGGCTCGCAGTAGGCGGCGACGATATCCGCGTGCCCGTCGTTCTCGAACTCGGCAATGCGCTGTCGCGCAAACGGTCGGACGAGATCGTCGATGTACTTGTCGACGGCTGAGGGCTGCAGGTGTGGTTCGACCATGTCCCTCAGGTCGCGGTGCTCGTCTCCGTTGGTATTCAGCAATGCCTGAGGGCCGAAGGTGCGGCCGCCGGCAGCGGAGATCACCGCAGGCCAGGTTGTGTCGTCTTTGGAGATCTCAGCACACAGTTCTTTCGTCGAGACGATGTGCATGCCGAGGGCGGGAACGTAGGCAATGGGTGCCTCTTTGCGGAGGCGCTCGTAGAACGGGTATGGATCGGCCTCGAGCTCCTCGATGGTGATTTCGTCGATGAAGCTGTGGGTGGAAGTCATCATGCTCCTTCTGATTTCGGGTGCTTTGAGCCGGGAGGCGGGCTGAGGCGGCTGTGAGCTGCTTCGGTTGACCAGGCGGAGGTGATCGTCGGGTCAGCGAAGCGCTGGTAAATGTCTGTGTGAGCTGGCCGCGACAAACGTCAGTTGGGTGTGCCGATTATCGGGATGTCTGATGGGACCTGATCGCTAGCGTGTGCTGCGCTCGAGAGCGTCGAGAGAGCTGGTACGAAGTGCTGCACGGTCGAGTCGTGTGTCAGGGGCCTCGTTCATCCTCGGACGCCACTGGCGCGGATCTTCGTAGCAGCGCAGACAAGCTGCTCGAACCTCACCATGGGTCCCCGTCCACGCCTAGAAGCCGCGTAAAGACGATCTCAGTTCCCCGGGGTTGGAGGCTCAGTGGTTTCGCGTGCGCCAGAGATTGGATATCGAACCGGTCGCGGCGGTCACTCATGCGTCGTTCTCCTTCGTCACCTGCGGCGGAGTGAGAGGTGGTGTGGCGGCCGGCGGGTGGCGGCGCGCACACGAATAGCGTCGGGCATGAGCCCGCAGGATCCGGCTTCCCAACTTCACCGAACCGCGTCGGTTTGTGTCTGATGTCACGAGGATGGTCGGAATCGTCGGCTGTGCGTCGCACTGTTCGGGATAGCCGAACGGAAAGGGTGAATCGTCGGGACATTTTCGGCTGCACCGGAAATGAGACGTGTCAGGGATGATTCGGGGAGCATCCCTGAGCTTCGTTGTTGGGTCCGGTCGAAAAGTGAGCAGCTGGCCCCGAGGTGGTCGCACTCCATCGTGTGCGACACGCACCTGCACATCTGGAGGCTGTGCCGTCGACTCGATATGTCAATAGGGCGCGGGGCGGCGCCCACTGTCTGCCAAACCCCGACGATTCCTCGAGCTGTGTGCCCGCCGATAGGGCGTACGCACCGTCGCTCGACAGGTTGGAGCCCGACCTGCCGCCGGGGAGTTGGGCCGACGGCTATATTCTCGAGCGGGACGGCAGATCGATCACGACCGTCGCCCCACTCGACCGCCTCGTCGTCCGCGAGATCAGTTCCCTCTGTCTGCCCGAAGACTAGCGGATCCAGATCGCGGACCTCCGTCGGGACGGCATCAGCGTGGTCGGAACTGTCCGACTTCCGAGCGCCGTCAACAGGATTTGGCCTCAATGCACCGATCGGCTGATGCGGTCGTCGTGACTTCCTTTGCGCACCTTCGGACAGAGTCTGGACACAGCTACCGAGGACCGGAGTGGGCGCGGGGCGGGCTCGATCGCCCGGGGCGGGACACGCCCGGATATGACCTGAACCACAGTGTGGCTAGGGTGACGGTCATGACGGAGAACACGACACGACGATGGGGCCTGACCGTCCCGCTCGACGGCATCCCCCTGCCCGACCAGCGACGCATCATCGAAGAGCTCCCCGATCTCGGGTACACGGACGTGTGGTCGTCCGAGGCCGGCGCTGCCGATGCGTTCACCCCGCTGACCCTCGCGAGCGTGTGGGCTCCCGGCCTGCGCCTGGGTACCGCGATCGTCCCCGTCTACACTCGCGGCCCCGCGACGCTGGCCATGTCGGCCGCGAGCCTCGCCGCCGCCGCACCCGGCCGCTTCGTGCTCGGGGTGGGCACCTCCTCCGACGTCATCGTGGAGAAGTGGAACGGCATCCCCTTCGAGGAACCGTTCAAGCGTGCCCGTGACACCCTGCGGTTCCTGCGTGCGGCGCTGGCGGGGGAGAAGGTCTCCGAGAAGTACGACACCTTCGCCGTCGACGGCTTCCGGGCCGGCGTCGTACCCGACCCGGCGCCGCCGGTGCTGCTGGCGGCACTGCGCCCGGGCATGCTGCGTCTGGCCGGACGTGAGGCCGACGGCGCCATCATCAACTGGCTGTCCGCCGACGACGTCCGCACCGTGGCGCCCTACGTCCACGAGGGCGGCGAGAACAAGGAGATCGTCGCGCGGATCTTCGTGCTCCCCGGCTTCGACACCGAGACCGCCCGCGCCATCGGCCGCCGCATGATCGCCGCCTACATGAACGTCCCCGTCTATCGGGCCTTCCACGAATTCCTCGGCCGTTCGGACGATTTCGCCGGCATGTGGAAGGCGTGGGCGGAAGGCGACCGCAAGGCCGCCCTCGAAGCGATCCCGGACCACGTGGTCGACGCCCTCGTGATCCACGGCGAACCCGAGGCCTGCCGCGAGCATGTGGAGCGCTACGTCGAGGCAGGTGTGACCACACCGGCCATCGCCCTGGTGCCCTCGGGCGATCCCGCACCGATGATCCGGGCGCTCGCCCCGCGCTGACGACCGGACGTCACGATTCGATGTCGGTGGTTAACGGCACCCGAGGGCGACGCGACAACTCCTGCAGATGCGCTGTGCAGGAGGCGAGATGGCCGAGCCGACGTCGAGTACGGACCCGAACACGATCGCTCGTGTGACCGTGGTTGCCGACGACGGAGTGCCGTTGGCCACCACGGTGACCGGATCGCGGGATGCGGGTCTGACCCTCGTGTGCCTGCACGGCCACTGCCAGGACGCCGCGAGCTGGGATGCCGTCTGTGAATCGGTGGACCTGCCGGGTCTGCGCATCGTCCGCTACGACCAGCGAGGACACGGTCGTTCCGGGACCGGCGACGTCACGGCGTGCACGGTCTCCGGGATGGCCGACGACCTCGACGCGGTGCTCCGGACCCTCGCGCCGGACGGACCGGTGGTGCTGGCGGGATATTCGATGGGCGGCATGGTCGCACTGTCCTACGTCCGTCGTCACCCTGACGCCGTCGGCGACCGCATCGTGGGTGTCGGCCTGTTCGCCACCGCAGCATCGGGACTCGCGGACGGCGGTATCGGACGCTATCTGCGGCATCCGGCCGCCTCCATCGTGCACCGGGCGGTGTCGCGTGCACCGCGCGTCATGGAGTTGTCGAAACGCGCCGGGGGCCGGGTGTGCACGGTTGCCGCACGCAGGCGCACGGAGGAATCGTGGCTGCGGGTGGTCGGATCGGCGCTGTCGAACGAGACCTCCGTCGTCACCTGGTCGCGACTGCTGGCCGACTTCGCGGTGCTCGACGAGTCCGCCGCCCTCGATGTGCTCGCCAGAGTGCCGGTGGTCGTCGCGGCGGGCACGGAGGACGTCTTCGTGCCCTTGTCGTTGTCGGAGATGATGACGGCGCGGCTGCCGCACGCGAACCTCGTGCGGTTCGTCGGTGCCGGTCACCGCGTGCTCGCCGACCGTCCCCAGGAGGTCGCCGGTGCGCTGTCGGATCTGCTCGGGCACGTGCGCGCCCTGGACCCCGTCGGCCTGGACCCTGTCGGCCTGGACCCCGTCGGCCTCGCTCAGCGCGAGCCGACGAGGGTCGCTTCCTGATCGGCGAGCAACTTCCGGGGGACGAGCGCGAGCACGAGCAGTGCCACGGCGACCGCGAAGCATGCGACGAACCCGACGTGGGGTGCGGCGAGCGAGATGACGAAGGGCACCGCGAAACCCAGATAGATCAGGCAGTAGAAGACGGCGACGGTCTGCGCCAGCTCGTCCGGCGGAGCGATGTGCTCGACGGTGACGAGACCGGAGACGAGCAGCATGCCGTAACCCCCGCCGAGAAGGACGGCGGTGACGAGGACGGCAAGCACCGATACCGGGCCGTCGACGAGCACTGCGACGCCGGCGGTCACGAAGCCCAGCACACCGAGACCCACCCCCGTCCAGACGCCACGGTCCTCACCGTGCCGGGTGATGCGCCGGGCCACGGGCTGGATCAACGCACCGGTGAGCAGGGTCAGGGCGGCGACCACGCCGGTGAACGCGACGGCCACGCTGTCCACGCGGTCCGAGACGATCGGCGGCATCGTGGCGAACGAGACGGTCGCGCATCCGAAGACCCACGGGGCCCACGGCACGACACCCCAGCGGAAGCGCGGGGACGACAGCGTCGACAGGCGCCACGAGCCCTGCACGGTGCGGGGCCGGTGGGCGTCGGGGACGGTCCACACCAGTACCAGCGCGACCACCATCAGAGCGATGTGCACGAGATAGGGCAGACGGTCGGGGGCGGGCAGCCACTGCGCGATGAGACCGGCGAACAGGGCGCCGCTGCCGAATCCCGCCGACAGTGAGACGGCGGCTCGGCGCGCTCCCACACCTGGACCTTCGCTCAGTTCCTTCATCCACGCGGTGCCTGCTCCGAACGCCATCCCGGATGCCAATCCGGCGAGGACCCGGCCGAGATACAGCAACGCCGGGATATCGGCGCCGAGAAGCAGGACGATCGACGACACGATGCTCACCGGGATCATCGCCCGGATCACCGGACGACGCCCGATCCGGTCGGCCACGCGCCCGAAGTAGAGCAGGGCGGGGATCAACCCGACGATGTAGGAGCCGAGCATGGCGGTGAACGAGTCGCTGCCGAGTCCCAGGTGGTCGCGGTAGACGAGCTGCATCGGAGCGAACTGATTGGCGCCCCAGCTCACCGCGAATACGGCGAACGCGAGACGAGCCCAGGACGGAATCATTCCCCGATCCTCTCAGGCCCGTTCCGGCGGGAAAGTATCAACTCTTCACACCGCGGCGACCGGCTTCCTGTGGAGTGTGGACGTAGGAGGGGCCCGGAGCCGGCCATAGCGTTCTCGTCGAACGCAGACCAAGGAGGGCCAGTGGCGGTAGACGGTCGATCCCCGACGCTCGACACCGAGCGCACCGGCACGTGGACCGGCGCCGACGCGCGGTCGATCGCCGCCGTGGTCCGCAACCGCCAAGTCACCGCCCGTCGGGTCGTCGAGGACCATCTCGCCCTGATCGCCGAGCAGAACACGCGCCTCAACGCGATCGTCACCGTCGCGGCGGAAAGTGCCCTCGCCGAGGCCGACGCCCTCGACCGACGCCTCGACCGCGGCGAGGTGGCCGGTCCGCTCGCCGGGGTGCCGTTCACCGTCAAGGACCTCATCGCCACCGCAGGCGTGCGCACGACGGCCGCCTCGAGGGCGCTGGCCGACAACGTCCCCGTCGTCGATGCACCGGCCGTCGCCGCGATGAAGGCGGCCGGCGCGATCCTCGTCGGCAAGACCAACACGCCCGAATTCGGGACCTCCGGGCTCACCGACAACGAGATGTTCGGACCGGCCGTGAACCCGCTCGGCAGCCCCGAGTCGCCGCGCTCACCCGGCGGATCCAGCGGGGGCGAAGCCGCGTCGATCGCGTCGGGCATGAGCGTCCTCGGATTGGGCACCGATTTCGGCGGGTCCGTGCGCTGGCCCGCGCACTGCACCGGCCTGTGCTCGATCCGCCCCACCGTCGGCCGGGTGTCCGCGGACGGCCAGTACCCGGGGGTGCTCGTCGGTGATCATGTACGTGCCAATCCGACGACGGTGCACGGCGCGCTGCAGACCGTCGGGCCCATGACACGGAACCTCGACGACCTCGTCCTCGCCCTGCGCATGATCTCCGAACCGCACGTCGCGTGGACCGACCCGGCGACCGTCGACGTCGACACGCTGACGATCACCTGGGCGCCCGGGGAGGGCACCGTGCCCGTCGACGACGAGATCGAGGACGTCGTCCGCGAGAGCGCGCGGCGCCTCGGTGCCCGTGAATACCGCGGGTCGGCCCTGGTAGAGGGGAACGAGTTGTTCGGGCGGCTGAGGGCCACCCAGACCCACGCCGACATCGACGCGCTGGCGAGGACCGACCGCTTCGGTGCTGTCATCCGCGACCTGCTGTCCACGGCCGGTCGCGCCGAACATCGGGAGGTGGAGGGCCTCTGGGCGTGGCGCACCGCGCTGATCCATCGCCTGCTCGACGAGATGGGCGACGTGCTGGTGCTGCCGGTCGCGTCCATCGGGGCGCCTCCGCTCAGCGACGATCGTTTCGCTGTCGGCGACCGGCTGCTCACCTGGCAGGAGGCACTGGCGAGCTGCCGCACGATCAGCGTCACCGGCCTCCCGTCCGTCGTCGTCCCTGTCGGGCGGACGAGTGACGGCATGCCCATCGGCGTGCAGGTCGTCGCGCGCCCCTTCCACGACCACGTCGCGCTGGCCGTCGCCGCGCGTCTGTGACACACCGGTAAGGAGACCGCTGTGCGGGACATTCTCGACGAGCTGTCGCGATGGTTCGACGACGGTGAGACGTTCGCGCTCGCAACCGTCGTGCGCACCTGGAAGTCGTCGCCGCGCGAACCCGGCGCCGCGATGGCCGTCTCGCGGTCGGGCGAGGTGGTGGGCAGTGTCTCGGGAGGGTGCATCGAAGGCGCGCTGTACGACATCGCGGGTGACGTGCTCGCCGACGGGCGTGCACGGACCGAGGTCTTCCGCGTCACTGACGACGACGCCTTCGGAGTGGGTCTGACCTGCGGCGGCACCATCGAGGTGTTCGTGCAGCGGGTCGATGCCGCGACCTATCCCGAGTTCCCCGAGGTGGCACGGCGGATCGGGGCTGGAGAGCCGGTCGCCGTCGTTACCGATCGGGAGTCCGCCGACCATCGTGTGGTCACCCTCGACGGGGACGACGGCACCGACGTCGGGGACGAGGTGCGCCTGCGCCTGTCCTACGGCGATTCGGAGGTCTATGTCGACGAGGGGCGTGCGCAGATCGTGGCGATCTTCGCGCCGCGACCGCGGATGTACGTCTTCGGTGCCATCGACTTCGCGTCCGCCCTGTGCACGCTGGGGAAGTTTGCCGGTTACCGCGTGACGGTGATCGACGCCCGGCCCGTCTTCGCGACGCCCGCCCGATTCCCCGACGCCGACGAGGTCGTGGTGGCGTGGCCGCACGTCTTCCTCGAGTCGGCGCCGATCGACCCCACCACGGTCGTCGCGGTGCTCACCCACGACGAGAAGTTCGACATCCCACTGCTCGAACGGGCCCTCCGCTGCGAGGCCGGATACATCGGGGCGATGGGCAGCCGCTCCACGCACGAGCGCCGGGTCGCCCTGTTGCGCGAGGCCGGTCTGTCCGCCGACGAACTGGGACGGCTGCACTCGCCGATCGGACTCGACCTCGGGGCGCGCACCCCGGAGGAAACGGCCGTGTCGATCTTCGCCGAGGTCCTCGTGAGCACGCGCGGTGCCACCGGACGCAGCCTCGCGACACTGCGCGGACCCATCCACCGGGTCCCGGCGGGACGTGCTGCCCGACCTGCGGCTTGTCCGCCTGCGATTGACGGTGTTGCCACAGCCCTCTAATGTCACGTGTCTCCCACGCAGGGGTGAACGACTGGCAGGTGGACGGGTATTGCTGTGACGGTGCGCAAGGCTGAGAAACCGGGGCCCAGCGCAGCCGAACCGGATCGCAGCGCAGCCGATCCGGAGGACAGCGCAGCGGTCGCATTCGAACCCTGCCCGCTCACGGACGTCGTCTCCTCGGGCTTCCTCGTCGCACCGACGGTGCTCGCCGGTGACGTCTCCACGGCGCGAGCCGTCACCGGGGTCGCGGTGATGATGCTCCCCGAGATCGGTCCCTGGTTGCGTCCGGGACTGCTGCTCGTCACCTCCACCACCGTGCTCGCGCGACTCGCCGTGCCGATCGCCGACTTCCTGGCGCGGCTGGACCGGAGCGAGGTCTCGGCTCTGGTGGTCCGACTCGACACCGGACACCCGCTGCCGCAGGGTCTCACGGACGACGTTCCCCTCCCTGTGCTGACGACGCCGGAGGAGGTCGTCGCGGATCACCGTCTCGCGCGGGATCTCCGCGACATGGCCGTCGCTCAGGTGGAAGCGGTCTTCGAGGCGGATCACCTCCGTCGCGGGCTGCTCGAGATCGTCATGGCGGGTGGTGGGCACAGGGCGCTCGCCGAAGGCATCTCGCGCCGGCTCGACGGGGCGGTTCTGATCACCACGCCCGACGGACGCCAGACCTACAGGGCCGGAAAAGAGTCCGATCTCGCCTGGCTGTCCTCGACGGCGGCTGTCGACGCGACTGGCCGGGTGCGGACCGATTCGATCGAGGGCGGGCTCGGTCTGCACCGATTCGGCAACGAGTACGTGGCGATCGCCGCGATCTCCGCCAATGGCATAGACCACGGCCGGCTCGTGTTCTTCTGTCCCGCACGCGATCTCTCCGCGCCGGATCTGTATCTCGTGGAGCAGGCGGCGACGGTGTGTGCGCTCGTCGTCAGTCGTGAACTCGCAGTGTCGGCGGTCGAGGAGAAGCACCGGGCCAACTTCGTCCGGGACCTGTTGCGCGGCCGCGCCGGTGAACCCGAACAGGTGATCGTGCACGCCCAGATGTTCGGCTGGAATCTCGACCGCCCGGTGGTGGTGGTCGCCGTCGAACCCGATCGCGTGGACGACGATTCCTCGGCGGCACCGGCGCGACTGCCCGTCGTGGAACGGCAGGCCCGCGCGTTCGCGGGTGCGCTCGCCGGCCGCGATTCCGGAGCGTCCGTCACGGCCCTGGCGACCGAGACCGTCGTGCTCATGGGTGAGGGCAGCGACACGATGACCCTCGTGCACGAACTCGTCGCCCAGGTGCGCGGAGCCGGTGGGGGAGGACGTCGCCCGTTCGGTGTGGGGGTCTCGCGTGCGTCGTCGTCCACCGACGACCTGCCGGTGCTCTACGCCCAGGCGCGCACGGCACTCGAAGTGGGGCGCAAGATCTCCGGGCCGTGGGCGGTGACCCATTTCGACGATCTGGGTGTGTACCGGTTGCTGAGCCTCGTCGAGGACACCGAGGAACTCGAGTCGTTCGCGCGCGAGACGCTCAAGGAACTGACCGACGGCACGGCCGAGGCGCAGGACATGTGCCGTACCCTCGAGGTGCTCCTCGCCACCAACATCAACATCGCAGAAGCCGCGCGCCAGTTACATTTTCATTACAACACTCTGCGCTATCGTGTGGCGAAACTCGAAAAGATCCTCGGTCCCTTCACCGAGCAGCCCGAACTGCGGCTGGACCTTTCGCTCGCCCTCAAGATCATCGCGATGCGCGGGATCGATTCCTGACGATCAACCACCGATCTTGCCAATTTCGGAAGGTCGCTCCTGGCAGATTCCTCCCACGCCGGGCCGGAGCTGCTCCGTTAGCGTTTGCGGCTACCGAAGTACACGTGTGATCGGCAACACAGGCGTAACGATCCACGTGAACGCTATCGGCACCCACACTCTGCTGAAAGGTCCGATATGCCCATCTGGACAGTGCACGGAGACGGCAAGAACATAGAACCGGGACAGGTCGTGGCGCCGATGGAGCGCCTGAGTTGGGGCCGCACCATCGGCCTGGGCGGCCAGCACGTGGTGTCGATGTTCGGCGCCACCTTCGTCTTCCCCATCATCATGGGACTCAACCCGCAACTCGCAGTCATGCTTTCGGGCTTCTGCACCCTGTTCTTCCTCGCTGTCGTCAAGGGCCGGATCCCCAGCTATCTCGGTACCTCCGCGGCCTTCGTCGGCGGCATCGCCGCGATCTACGCCCAGGGCGGCTCGCCGTCGGAGGTCACCGGTGCGATCATGGTCTCCGGGCTCGTGCTCGCCGCGATCGGTGTGGTGATCCACTTCCTCGGCGGCTCGCTGGTCTTCAAGATCCTGCCGCCGGTCGTCACCGGCGCGGTGGTCATGCTCATCGGCTTCAACCTGGCGCCGGTGGTGGCCGGTACCTACTGGCCGCAGGATCAGTGGGTCGCGCTGACAGTGATGATCGCGCTGATCGTGGGCAGTGTCGTGCTGCGCGGCTTCCTCGGCCGCGTCGCCATCTTCCTGGCATTGCTGTTCGGCTACGCACTGTCGTGGATCCTCGACCGGATCAGCGGACCGATCACCTCCTACGACGCCGGTGCCGACGCCGTCACCGAACACTTCCGCGTGAACTGGGACGGCGTCGCGTCCGCGCCGTGGTTCGGTCTGCCGCCGTTCACGGACGAAGCCGCCGGTGTCGTCGGCATCCATGCCCCGTCGTTCAGCCTCACCTTCATCGTGCTCGTGCTGCCCGGCGTCATCGCCCTGATCGCGGAGAACGCCGGACACGTCAAAGCGGTCGCCGAGATCACCAAGACCGATCTCGACCCCATGATGGGACGCGCGCTGGCCGGTGACGGTCTCGCCACGGCCCTCGCCACCGGTGTCGGCGGTTCCCCGACGACGACCTACGCGGAGAACATCGGCGTCATGGCCGCGACCCGCGTGTACTCGACGGCCGCCTACGCCGCGGCCGGTGTCATCGCGATGCTCCTCGGCTTCTCCCCGAAGTTCGGCGCGGTCATCTCCGCGACCCCCGGCGGCGTGCTCGGCGGCATCACCGTGGTCCTCTACGGCATCATCGGCCTGCTCGGCGCCAAGATCTGGAAGGAGAACGGCGTCGACTTCGGCGACCCGCGCAACCTCATGCCCGTCGCGGCCGGCCTGATCATCGCCATCGGCGACACCAGCCTCGAGTTCACCGACACGTTCTCGCTGAGCGGCATCGCGCTGGGCACCATCGTCGTGATCGGCCTCTACCACCTGTGCCGGGTCATCGCCCCCAAGGACATCGCACCCGAGGATCCCGATACCCCCTCCGATCAGGGAGAACCGGTCCGGACGGAGCCCGATCCCGACGGCGAGAGCGGCGCCGGGAGGCTGAAGGAGTTCGCGTGACCTCTATTACATCTGACATTGTCGACCGGTGAGCTTTGTCACTTCTCCACGAAACGCCGATCACACTATGCGGGCAGGATCTGTTCAATGAAACCGTCGCCACTCACCTATCACCGACCGCGGTCGATCGATGAAGCCTGCGAGATCCTCGCGGGGGTCGCGCACGAGGGCAAAGTGCTCGCCGGCGGCCAGTCACTGATTCCGCTGCTGTCGATGCGCCTGGCGGCACCGGCTCACCTCGTCGACATCGGCTCGATCCCGCGCCTCGACGCGATCTCCGCTTCACCGGAACTCGGCGTCACCTTCGACGCTCTCACCACCCACGCAGCGCTCGAATCCGATTCGACGGTCGCGCAGGTCCAGCCCCTGCTGGGCCGCGCGCTCCGGTTGGTCGCACACCCGACCATCCGCAATCGCGGAACGACCGTGGGATCGATCGTCCACGCCGATCCGTCCGCGGAGATGCCGGCCGTGCTGTCGCTGCTCGGGGGAACGCTCACCGTTCGCTCCGTCCGCGGAGTCCGGCAGATCCCCGCCGCCGAGCTGTTCGCCGGGCCGCTCGAATCGACCCTCGAGGCCGACGAGATCGCCACCAGCGTGATGGTGCCGGCTGCGCGGCCGGGCACCGGCACCGCCATCGACGAGATCGCACGACGCCACGGCGACTACGCCCTCGTCGGCGTGGTCGCGCAGGTGGAGGTCGAGGACGGCGCGGTGACGTCCGCCCGGATGACCTACGTCTCCGCGGGAGAACTCGGGCAGGTCGTCGACTACACCGACATCCTGCGCGGAGCCTCGGCGCACGACGAGCGCGACCCGCTCTGGCAGCAGGTCGCGGAGAAGGCACGCGAGACCGTCGAGACGGAGGCGGACATCCACGCCACCGACCGCTACCGGTCGCAGCTGGTGGCGGCACTGACCGGCCGTGTCGGCTTCGCGGCCGCGCAGGACGCGATCCGCGACGACACACGGGTACCGATGCACACGGGAGGAAGTCGATGACGAGCTCGATCCACAAGGGTGGTCGCGATGCCTCGCGGCGGACCGTCGCCGAACAGGTCGACGAGCTGCAGGCGGAGACCGGCGAGCACCACGTCGCCGTGACCTTCACCCTCAACGGCGTGACGCAGACCGTGGTGCTGCCCTCGCGCACGCTGGCATCGGACGCGATCCGTCATCACCTCCGCCGGACCGGGACCCATGTGGGATGCGAGCACGGTGTGTGCGGCGCGTGCACGGTGCTGCTCGACGGCAAGCCGGTGCGGTCGTGCCTCGTGCTCGCTGCGAGCCTCGAGGGCCGCTCGGTGACGACGGTCGAAGGGCTCGTCGAACCGGACGGCACCCTGCATCCCGTGCAGGAGGCGTTCGTCGACTGCCACGGTCTGCAATGCGGTTTCTGCACACCGGGATTCGTCACCACGATCGCCGCCTTCCTCGAGGAGAACCCGTCGCCCACCCACGAGGAGGCGACCGAGGCGATCGCCGGCAACCTCTGCCGGTGCACGGGCTACCAGAACATCCGGGCGGCCGTGCTGCGCGCCGCCGAGATCAAGCGCGAACGGTCCGGAGGCTCACCGCTCGGCCCCGACAGCGAGGCGGCACGCGCCTCGCTCGACGCCAAGGTCCGCGGCGCCACCGCTCCGGTCGGAGGAAAGGCAGGACGAGCATGACCAGCGTCTCCGATTCGCCCGTCTCCACCTCGGTCTCGACGAGCACGGCAACCGACCTCGCCCCCGCCGACATCGGTGGTGCCACCGAGTCGGGCAAGTCGTTCGGCAAGCCCATCCCGCGTGTCGAGGACAACCGGCTCGTCAGCGGTAACGGCCGCTATCTCGACGATCTCGGGCACGGCGCGCTCGCCGCGGCCTTCGTCCGGTCGCCGCACGCGCACGCCCGCATCCTCGACATCGCCGTCGATGCGGCTCTCGAACTGCCGGGCGTGCACGCCATCTACACCTACGACGATCTCGAGGCCGACTCGCCCGAGATGGCCGAGAATCTCCCACTGCTCATCCCGCACCCCGCGATCACCGCTCCGCGCAACGGATATCCGCTCGCCAAGGACGAGGTGAACCATGTCGGCGAGGCGATCGTGATGGTCGTGGCCGACAACCGGTACATCGCCGAGGACGCCTGCGCGCTGATCGACATCACCTACGAGGCCCTTCCGGCCGTGGTCGGTGTCGACACCGCACGCAACGCCGAGCACGTCGTCCATCCGGATGTGCCCGACAACGTCGCGGCGCACCTCCAGCACGGGTTCGGCGACATCGAGGCGGAACTCGCCGCGGCACCGCACACGTTGACCCTCGACCTCGAGATCGAACGTTCGGCGTCGATGCCGATGGAGGGCAAGGGCGTCTACGCCCGCTGGGACGACGACGAGAAGGTGCTGACCTTCTGGACGTCCACCCAAACCTCGACGTCCGCCCGTGCTGCGATCGCCGCGCGACTGGGCATGGCGCACAACAAGGTCCATTGCATCGCCCCCGACGTCGGTGGTGGTTTCGGTGTGAAGATCGTCCACCCGTGGCCCGAGGAGGTCATGGTCACCTGGGCCGCCCGCAAGCTGGGGCAGGCCGGGATCTCCAGCGAGGTCAAGTGGGTCGAGGACCGGCGCGAACATTTCATCTCGAGCGCCCACGAGCGCGGGCAGGTCCACGAGGTCACCGTCGGGTTCGACGACGACGGCAGGCTGCTGGCCTTCGACTTCTCGATCTGGCACGACAACGGCGCGTACCTGCCGTACGGAATCATCGTGCTGCTCAACACCTCCACCCAGGTGCTCGGCCCCTACAAACCGCGCGCCTTCCGGGTGGACGCCTATTCGCTGTACACCAACACGGTCATCGTCACGCCCTACCGCGGCGCGGGACGACCCCAGGGCGTGTTCGCAATGGAGCGGGCGATGGACGCCATCGCCAAGTATCTCGGCAAGGACGTCCTCGAGGTCCGCGAGACCAACTTCATCCGCCCCGAGGAGATGCCCTACGACTTCCACCTGATCTTCCAGGACGGCCGTCCCCTCATCTACGACACCGGCGACTACCAGGCCGGAATGGACAAGCTCAAGAAGCTCATCGGCTGGGACGAGTTCGCCGAGTACAAGGAACGTGCCCGCGCCGAGGGCCGCCGCGTCGGAATCGGTGTTGGAGCGTACGTCGAGGGCACGGGACCGGGCCCGTACGAGGGCGCCCACGTGCTCATCGAGACCTCGGGCAAGGTCAAGGCCGCCACGGGCCTGACCACCCAGGGCCAGGGACACCAGACCTCCTTCGCGCAGATCGTCGCCGATGATCTCGGTGTGCCGGTCTCCGATGTCGAGATCGTCACCGGCGACACCCGCCGATTCGGGTACGCGGTCGGCACGTTCGCCTCGCGCGGTGCCGTGATGTCCGGATCCGCCTTCCACGTCGCCGCGCAGATGGTGGCGGAGAAGGCGAAGAAGATCGCCGCGGACCACCTCCACGCCGACGTCGCCGATCTCGAACTGCGCGAGGGGCACGTGTGCGTGGTGGGCACCGAACCCGGCGCGGAGGGCACCTCGATCCCACTCGGTGTCGTGGCCGTACTGTCGAACCCGCTCCGCTACGCATTCGACGACGCATCCCGTCGCGCAACGGGATTCGCGAACGCCGAGACCGACATGTCGGTGCCGCCCGTCCTCGAGGGTGAGCAGCCCGGCCTGGAGGCGACCGGCTACTACTCGCCGCCCACCTCGACGTTCGCGTCGGGAATCCACGCGGCGATCGTCGAGACCGATCCCGTCACCGCCGAGATCCGGGTGCTCCGGTACGCGGTGGTGCACGACTGCGGCAACGTCATCAACCCGCGCATCGTCGAAGGCCAGGTGCAGGGCGCGGTTGCGCAGGGCATCGGCGGCGCACTCTACGAGAAGATCGTCTACGACGAGCACGGGCAGATGCTCAACGCGTCGTACATGGACTTCCTCATGCCGTTCGTGACGGAGATGCCCGACTCTCTCGAGATGGACCACACCGTCACCCCGTCCGCACTCAATCCCCTCGGGATGAAGGGCGCCGGTGAGGCCGGTGTCATCCCGACCTCGGCGGTGATCGCCGCGGCCGTCGAGGACGCGGAGGGTATCCCGATCACCAGCATGCCGATTTCCCCCTCGGAGTTGTTCGAGCTGCGTCTGACCCACGCGGCGTCCCGAAACAAGGAGAACGAATGAGAATCGCCGGTACCGCGCAACTGCAGGCACCTCCCGACGTGGTGTACGACAGCCTGCAGGACGGCCGTGTTCTCGCGGCGACGATCCCGGGCGTGCAGTCGCTCGAGCAGATCAACGACAACCACTACAAGCTGTCCATCACCGCCGGAGTAGCCTCCATCAAGGGCACCTACGACGGGGAAGTGGTTCTGTCGCAGCAGAATCGCCCCGAATCGTTCGTTATGACGGCATCGGGATCCGGTGCCCCGGGAACGGTCAAGGCCGATGTGACGGTGCGTCTCGAAGAACGCGACGGCGGCACCGTGCTCACCTACGACGCGGACGCGGTCGTCGGCGGCATGGTCGGTGGTGTCGGACAACGGATGATCACCGGTGTCGCCAAGAAGATGGCCGGTGTGTTCTTCAACGGCATCGACGGTGTGATCGCCGACGGTCTGCCGGCGGCGCCGAGTGCGGCCGAAGCCGAAGTTGTCGCGGGCGTGAACGGAGCCGAGGTGGCCGAGGTCGCCGAGGGTGCGGGTGTGAAGACCACCGCGCTGCCCGTGGCCGCTGCGTCCGCTGCACCGGTACCGGCCGGAACACCTTCGGTAGCAACCGTTCTGCTGTCCGCGGGAGTGGGCGCCGGTATCGCGCTGGCGGGCGTCGCCCTGGGAGCGATCCTCGCCCGACGCTGACCTTCTCGTCGAATCTCCACGGCACCCCCGGGCCATCACGGCCCGGGGGTGCCGTCGTCTGCAGGTGGCAGGTGCACGAACCCCGAACTCCAGGCGACGAGTTCGGCGAGATGTGACAAAGAAACACCGCCGCTCAGGGGGTGGAATGTCATCAGACGTCAGGTGGGACACCGGCGAGACGAACCCAGGAGGAAACATGGGATCCAGGAAGATTCGGGTCGGTATCGATACCGGCGGAACATTCACGGACGTGGTCGCGGTGGACGACGAGTCCGGCGCCATCGTCACCACGAAGACCCCGTCGACACCGCAGGATCCGGCCATCGGCTTCCTCGCAGGCATCGAGAAGGTCCTCGCGCAGCTCGGCGAGACCGGCGACGCGATCGACGCCGTCAGTCACGGCACCACCGTCGCGACCAACAAGCTCCTCGAGGGCAAGGTCGGCACCCTCGGATTCATCACCACCGAGGGCTACGAACATGTCCTCGAGATCGCCCGCCAGTCGGTCCCCGACGGCTACGGCAACTCCTACTTCTGGGTCAAGCCCGACCGCATCGTGCCGGCCGACCGTGTCCGCACCATCCGCGGTCGTCTCGCCTACAACGGCAGCGAGATCCGTCCCCTGAACGAGGACGACGTCCGCGCCGCCGCCCGCTTCTTCAAGGACCGCGAGATCCGCACCGTCGGCGTGTGCCTCATGCACTCTTACGCCAACCCCGAGCACGAGCGCCGCGTCCGCGACATCCTCATGGAGGAGTACCCGGAGGCGACCGTGAGCATCTCCAGCGAGGTGCTGCGCGAGTACCGCGAGTACGAGCGGTCCATCACGACCCTCGTCGACGCCGCGGTCAAGCCCAACATCCGCAACTACGTCAACAACATCGCGAACCGGCTCCGCGAGTTCTCCTCCGCCGAGGGCGAACAGCGCGACATCCCGTTCTACGTGATGAAGTCCAACGGTGGCGTGCTGTCGGCGAAGGAGGTCGTGCACCAGCCGATCACGACCGTGCTCTCCGGCCCTGCAGCCGGTGCCCTGGGTGCGGCGCTGATTGCCGGCGTCGCCGGTGTCGACCAGGTGCTGACCTGCGACGGTGGCGGCACCTCCACGGACGTCACCGTGGTCGTCGGCGGCGAGCCGGCACTCACCACGGAAGGTCGCGTGGGTGTCTACCCGTCCAAGATCCCCATGATCGACGTGGTGACCGTCGGCGCCGGCGGTGGCTCCATCGCGTGGATGACCCCCGAGGGCACCCTGCGCGTCGGCCCGCAGTCGGCGGGCGCCGATCCCGGACCCCTGTGCTACGCCAAGGGTGGCAACGAGCCGACCATCACCGACGCCCACGTCCTGCTCGGTCGCATCCCTCCCCACCTGCTCGGCGGTGAGATCCCGCTCGACACCGAGCTCGCCCGCAAGGGCGTCGAGGAGCTCGCACACCGTCTCGGCCTCGAAGTCGAGGCGTGCGCCACGGGCATTCTCGAAGTGTCGGCCTGGAACCAGGCCAACGCGCTGCGCCAGATCACCGTCAAGCGTGGTCTCGACGTCCGCGACTTCACCTTGGTGACCTTCGGCGGCTCCGGGTCGCTGCTGGCCTGTCGCCTCATCGACATCCTCGGTCTCAAGGACGTCCTCGTGCCGCTCGAGCCCGGCAACGTCTCGGCCTTCGGGCTGCTGACCGTCGATGTCCGCAACGACTATGTGCAGACGCACGTCAGCCGCCACGACCGGTTGGAGATCGAGGAACTGCAGGCCGGACTCGACGCCCTCGCGGCCGAGGCCGAACGTGCCCTGGGGGACGAGGGATTCGGGCCCGATCAGCGGCAGTACGCCCGCTCGGCGGACCTGCGCTATTTCGGCCAGGCCTTCGAGGTGCGTGTGCCGGTCGGCGACGGCCCCATCACCCAGGAACTGATGGACG
The DNA here is from genome assembly GCF_001886355.1 of Rhodococcus sp. 2G. Classification (NCBI taxonomy): domain Bacteria; kingdom Bacillati; phylum Actinomycetota; class Actinomycetes; order Mycobacteriales; family Nocardiaceae; genus Rhodococcus; species Rhodococcus sp. 2G. The sequence goes on from NZ_CP018063.1 coordinate 4,696,995, forward strand.
AGGCGGCCGAACGCTTCCACCAGGCCCATCGCGAGCTCTACGGCTACGACTTCCGCAACGATCCCCACCAGCACGTGGAATGGGTCAACCTCCGCGTCAGTGGTATCGGCCCCATCAAGCGACCGGAACTCGCCGAGATCGCCCCGGGCACGGGGGCGGACGACGCGCTCACCGGCACCCGTCAGGCGTACTTCGACGAGTGGGTCACCACCCGCGTGTACGACCGCGTCCGCCTCGGCGCCGGCGACGAACTCGAAGGTCCCGCCGTGATCGAGGAATTCAGCTCGACCATCCCGGTTCATCCCGGATTCCGCGCTCGCATCGACACTTTCGGCAACATCCGCCTCAGCAAGACGTCCGACTCGAACGGAGCCACCCGATGACTGCGACTCTCGAACCCGCCGCGGCCACGACCCGCAAGCCCTTCCGGCTGACCGACGCTTCGGGTAGCGCTCCCGATCCGGTGCTGGTCGAGATCGTCGCCGGCTATCTCGCCAGTGTCGAGATGGAGGTGGAGACCTCCATCTCCCGGACCTCGCGCTCGCCGATGATCCGCGACGCCCACGACTTCCGTGCCGGCATCCACGACCGCAACCTGCGCAAGCTCACCGGTCGTTCGTACTCGGCGCTCGTGCATCCGGTGGCGCGGGACTTCCCGCTCGAGACGATGAAGCCCGGCGACGTCTTCTTCCACAACGACGTCTACCTCTCCGAAGGCGGCATCGGGCACCTGCCCGACCTGTGCGTCACGGTCCCGGTCTTCGCGACCCGCCCCGGCGACACCGAGCCTTCGGTGGTCGCGTTCGTGCAGGCCTTCGGCCACCACGACGACATCGGCGGTTGCTGCCCGGGCTCCATGCCCTCGGGTGCGACCACCGTGTACGAGGAGGGACTGATGGTCCCGCCGATCAAGCTGTGGGACCAGGGCGTTCCCAACGAGGCGGCACTGCGGATCATGACCCGCAACTCCCGCATGCCCGATTCGCTCGCCGCCGACCTCGACGCCGAGTGCTCGGCGTGCCTCATGGGTGCGCGTCGACTGTCGGAACTGTTCGAACGCTACGGTGTCGAGACCGTCGAGGCCTGCTTCGACGCGATCCTCGACGCCACCACGGAGACCTACCGCCGCGAGATCCTCAGCAAGATCCCGGTGGGCACGTACACCTGGGAGGACTACGCCGAGCACGACGGTGTGGACGAGCCCATGCTGCACGTGCAGCGCATCACCCTCACCAAGACCTCCCCGGAGGACGAGGGCGGCGAGCGCTTGATCCTGGACTTCAACGGCACCGGTCCGCAGGCGAAGGGCCCGATCAACCACTGCGGTGACTACGCCGACGGCAACTTCCTCATCAAGTGGCTGGCGCCGATCCTCCGCAACCTGGCCGACACCCCGGACCGCATGGCGGAACTGGACGTCAACGAAGGTGTCGTGCCGCTGATCGAGATGAGGTTCCCGGAGCCGGGCACGCTCATCACGCCGATCTTCCCCGCTCCCACCAACGCTCGCACGTTCGTGATCCTGCGTCTGCTCGGTGTGCTCTCCGGTGTGGTCGCCAAGGCGGTCGACGGCAACATGCCCGCCGACCAGGAGACCATCCGCTACACCGGTGTGTACGGCGAGGACTTCGACGGCCACTCCTACCTCATGCGTGAGGTGCTCGGCGGCGGCTCCGGTGGCCGGCACTACGCCGACGGTGAGGACACCATCCACGTGGTGCCCGACTCGCGGAACCTGCCCACGGAGTTCACCGAGAGCCGTTTCCCGTTCATCGTCGAGAAGCTGGGTCTGGCAATCGATTCCGGTGGGGCCGGCCGCTACCGCGGTGGTCTCGGCTACGAGAAGCACATCCGCATGCTCAAGGACGCGAACTTCATGTCCATCGCGGACCGTTCGATCCTCGCCTGCTGGGGCGTCAAGGGCGGCAAGGCCGGCAAGCCGTTCTCCGTCACCCTCGATCCCGGCGGCCCGAACGAGCGCGAGTTCGACGCCCTCACGGACGCCGAGCCGATCAAGGCCGGCGAGGTCGTGCGCATCCGCACCACCGGTGGCGGTGGCTGGGGCGACCCGCTCGATCGTCCGATCGACGAGGTGGTCCGGGACGTGCTGTGGCGCAAGGTGTCCGTCGAGGGCGCCCGCGACGACTACGGCGTGATCCTGAAGGACACCTCGGCGGAGGAGCCCGTCGCCGACGTCGAGGCCACCGAGGCGTTGCGTGCGCAGATGCGCGCCGAGCGCGGCGAGGAAGAGCCCTTCTTCGACCGCGGTCCCGGTTACGCCCGCCTGTCGGGTGGTGCCGAGTTCGCCGAGTACGACTTCATCGGCAACTGATGTCGACGACGGCCACTTTCTCCCGCGGCACCGATCTCGCAGTGATCGGTGCCGCGGGGAAGACCGGAACGGCTGTCATCGCGGCGCTGGAGACAGCAGACACGACCCCCGTCCGCCGAGTGGTGCACACCGCTCGGCAGGCGGGGGATCGTGCTGTCGACCTCGAGACCGGTGCCGGGCTCGTCGACGCCCTGTCGGGCTGCCGTGGCGTCTACTTCATCGCCCCGAACATGCACCCCGACGAACCGGCGCTGTTCGAACGGTTCCTCGCGGCGGTGGCCGAGGCAGGTGTCGATCACGTCGTCTACCACTCCGTCGCCTGGCCGTACACGCCGGCGATGCCGCACCACCTCGACAAGGCGCGTTGCGAGGACATCCTGCACGCTTCCGGGGTGCAATGGACCGTTCTGCAGCCCTGCGCGTACACGGAGAACTTCGCATCCGTCCTCGACGGCTCGGTCGATGCACTCGACGTCCCCTACGACCCCGACGCGCCGTTCTCGTTCGTCGCCTTGTCGGACGTCGCGACGGTGGCGGCCCGTGTCCTCGTCGAGGGTACGGACATCCACCACGGCGCCACCTACGAGCTCGGGGGACCGGACTCGGTGAGTGTGCGGCAGCTGTGCGCGGTCGCCGGGCGGTCGGTGGAGATCGAGCAGGTGTCCGTCCCGGTGTGGATGGAGCGCCACGGCCGCGACCTGCCCGCGGATACCCGGGAGCGTCTGGCGGCGATGTTCGACTTCTACGACGATCACGGCTTCGTCGCAGGGAGCGCCGTGACGGCGGCACTGCTCGGTCGGGCGCCCGCCCGCGTCGCGGATCTCGTCTCATCGATGCCGCGCCGGTAACCCGCCGGTGGTGTAGGAAAGGGAACGTGACGGATCGCTCTGCGGACGGCCCCGACGCCGTCGACACCCTGCCCCCGCCCGTGCTCATCGCTGTCGACGAGGCCAGCGGTATCGGGGTGCTCACCCTCGACCGCCCGGAGCAGCGCAACCCGCTGTCGGTGGAGACGATGCGCGAGGTCATCGCCGGTCTGACGGCGCTCGCGGCCGACACGAAGGTGATCGTGGTCCGCGCGGAAGGCCCGGTGTTCTCGGCCGGGCACGACCTGCGGCAGATGATCGGACGCACGCTCGACGAGGAACGCGCGATCTTCGAGACGTGCAACGAGATGATGCGGACCGTGCAGTCGATCCCTCAACCGGTGATCGCATCGGTGCAGGGCACGGCGCTCGCGGCGGGATGCCAGCTCGTCGCTGCGTGCGATCTCGCCGTCGCTGCCGGCGACGCCCGCTTCGGTACCCCGGGTGTGCGGATCGGGTTGTTCTGCTCGACGCCGATGGTCGCGGTCAGCCGCGCGATCGGCCGCAAGCGGGCGCTGCAGATGCTGCTGACCGGCGACACCATCGACGCGCAGACCGCCGCCGACTGGGGCCTGGTGAACTACGTCGTCGAACCGGAGACGCTGGAGACCGCGACCACCGAGCTCGCCCTGAAGATCGCCACGTCGTCCCCCGAGACGATGCGGATCGGCAAGGAGGCGTTCTACCGGCAGATCGATCTGCCGCAAGAGACGGCCTATGCCGCAATGGCGGAGACGATGGCGTCGAACGCGATGATCGACGACGCGCAGGAGGGGATGACGGCCTTCCTCGAGAAGCGGGCACCGGTCTGGAAGGACCGCTGATCCCGAGCGATCGCTAGGTCTGGACTAGTTGGTTGGACGTCCTATAAAGTCCACTGCATGACCCCCGACCCGCGTCAGAGCACCGTCGACGGCATCCTCCACCGCACCGCCGCGCGCTATCCCGCCCGCGTCGCACTCCGCTTCGGCGACCGGCAGTTCACCTACCGGGAACTCGACGACGCCGTCACCCGTGCCGCTGCGCACCTGCTCTCGTTGGGCCTGTCCAAGGGCGACCGCGTGGCCGCCTACGGCACCAACTCCGACGGCTACGCGATCGGATATCTCGCCGCTGCCCGCGCCGGCCTGGTGCACGTGCCGATCAACTACGCACTGCGCGGCGAGGAACTGTCGTACCTGCTCGGTCAGTCGGGCGCGAAAGCCGTGCTCGTCGACCCCGTGTTGCGCGACAATCTCGACGCCGTCCTGGCCGACGTGCCGGCCGAGACCGTCGTCCCGCTCCGCGACGCCGACGACTCCCTGGTGACGGTCGCGCAGACCGGCGACGTGCCGGCGCTCGACGTCGCCGTGGCCGACACCGACCTCGTCCAGCTCCTCTACACCTCGGGCACGACGTCGAAGCCCAAGGGCGCCATGATGACCCACCAGGCGCTCACCTTCGAATACATGTCGTCGATCGAGGCGCTCGACCTGTCGGCCGGCGACGACCCGCTCGTGTGCATGCCGCTCTACCACTCCGCGGCGATGCACGTCTTCCTCATCCCGTACTTCGCGGTCGGTGCGACCGTGCGGCTGCTGCCCGCACCCGACGTCGCCGAGATCCTGCGGCTGGTGGAGGAGGAGCGCATCGGATCGCTGTTCCTCGCCCCGACGGTGTGGGTGCCGCTGACCAACCATCCCGACCTCGACGAGCGCGACCTGTCGTCGCTGCGCAAGGCGCAGTACGGAGCGTCGATCATGCCCGTCACCGTCCTCGAGCGACTCCGCGGCCGCTACCCGGAGCTCGGCTTCTACAACTGTTTCGGCCAATCCGAGATCGGTCCGCTCGCCACCGTCCTCCGCCCCGAGGAACACGACGCGCGTCCCGCCTCGTGCGGCCGGGCCGTGCTGTTCGTCGAGACCCGCGTCGTCGACGCCGACGGCAACGACGTCCCCGACGGTGAACCCGGTGAGATCCTGTACCGCTCACCGCAACTGTGCCTCGGCTACTGGGAGAACCCCACCGCGACCGAGGAGGCCTTTCGCGACGGCTGGTTCCACTCCGGCGACCTCGTCACCCGCGACGCCGAAGGCTTCATCACCGTCGTCGATCGCATCAAGGACGTCATCAACACCGGCGGCATCCTCGTCGCCTCACGTGAGGTCGAGGACGCGATCTACACGCATTCGGCCGTCGCGGAGGTCGCGGTGATCGGTACTCCGGACGAGAAATGGATCGAAGCGGTGACCGCGGTGGTCGTCCTCAAGGACGGTCACGAGCTCGACGAGCCCACCTTGATCGACCACGTCAAGCAGCGCCTCGCACCGTTCAAGGTGCCCAAGGCCGTTCGCTTCGCCGACGTCCTGCCGCGTAACCAGAGCGGCAAGCTCCTCAAGCGCGAACTGCGCGGATCCTGACCACTCCGACCGAACACTGCGAAAAGGAAATCCGAACCCGATGCCGAAGAAGCACGTCGCCTCCTGGTACGACGACGAGGTCTCTGCCGTCTACGATCTCGCGCGCGAGTTCTTCGATCGCGAGGTCATGGGCAAGGCCGAGAAGTGGGATTCGCAGCGTCGTATCGATCGTGAGGTGTGGCTCGAGGCCGGCAAACTCGGTCTGCTGTGCTGCTCGATCCCCGAGGAATACGGGGGTGGCGGCGGTACCTTCGCGCACGACCTCGCGGTGTTCGACGCGCAGGGCTACTCCGGCGATCTCGCGTTCGGCAACTCCGTGCACAGCGGCATCGTCGCGCACTACATCCTCGAATACGGCAACGAGGAGCAGAAGAAGACGTGGCTGCCGGGCATGGCCACCGGCGAGATCCTCGGTGCCATCGGCATGACCGAACCCGGCGCGGGTTCGGACCTCAAAGCGATCAAGACCACCGCGGTGCGCGACGGCGACCACTACGTCGTCAACGGCTCGAAGACCTTCATCACCAACGGTTCTTCGGCCGACGTCATCGTCCTCGCCGTCAAAACCGACCCGAAGGCAGGCGCCAAGGGTGTGTCGCTGCTCATCGTGGATCTCCGTGACGCCCCGGGCTTCTCGGTGGGCCGTGTGCTCGACAAGGTCGGCCAGCACGCCGCCGACACCTCCGAGCTGTCGTTCGTCGACGTGCGCGTGCCCGTGACGAACCTGCTCGGCGAATCCGAAGGTCTCGGCTTCGGTCAGCTCATGGCGCAGCTCGTGCAGGAACGTCTGATCATCGGCGCGCAGGCCGCCGGTGCGATGGACCGGGCCGTCGAGGAGACCGTCCGCTACACCAAGGCGCGACAGGCGTTCGGGCACAGCCTGTTCGAGTTCCAGAACACGGCCTTCGAACTCGCCGAGTGCCAAACCATCGCCCGCACCTGCCGCATCTTCCTCGACCACTGCATCGAGCAGCACCTGAAGGGCCAACTCGATCCGTCCGATGCCGCGATGGTCAAGTACTGGCTGACCGACAAGCAGTGCGAGGTCATCGACCGGTGCGTGCAGCTGCACGGCGGCTACGGCTACATGCGCGAATACCTCATCGCGCGGATGTACGAGGACGCGCGCGTCCAGCGGATCTACGCCGGCGCGAACGAGGTCATGAAGCAGATCATCGCGCGGGCGCTGTAACCGCCGAGTCGTATCCGGATGCGGGACGTCTCAGCGGGCTGTGGCGGTCAAGAACTCTTCGATCGCCGCCGTGAGCTTCTCGGGCTGGTCTTCGGCCAGCAGGGTGTAGCTGTCGTCGATTTCGACCAGCCGCGCGTCGGGGAAGACCTCGGCGAGGCGTCGCCCGTGATCGCGCGGCATCATGCGGTCCTCGGTGGCCCACACGACCAGCACCGGCCCGGAGAATTGCGCCGCTTTCGCAGCGATCTCGAGCAGCTGTTGCTTGGGCGGGGCCGAGAGTGCGTACTTGGCCAGATCACGCCGGATGTTCCGGTCGACGGTGGCCGGGCGGAACCAGGCGTCCATGACGGGTCCGGGTACCGGACGTTTGCTCATCCATCCCCAGGTGCCGGGGCCACGCCGGCCGAACTTCGTGCCGAGCACCGCCATGAGCAGGCGTACCCCACCCGGAAGCTTGACCAGCGGCAGGAGTCGTTTCACCGGGCCGGGAGGGTAGTTGTCGAATGCCTCGCACGCGGCGAGCACGAGTCGCGAGACCCGTTCGGGATTCGACACGGCGAAGAAGGCCTGGGCGCCGCCCCAATCGTTCTGGATCAGCGTGACGTCACGCAGGTCGAGAGCGTCGAGGAACTCCCCGATGAGATGGCCCATGCCGACGAGGGTGAGGTCTGCCTCCGGGCGCATCGGTATGCGGTGCGAGCCGAGAGGCCAGGTCGGCGCGATGCAGCGGTAGGTGCCGCAGAGTTGTTCCACGACGTTTCGCCACGCGGTTCCGTCCATCAGTAGACCGTGGATGAACACGAGAACCGGTCCGTCGCCACCGGTGTCCTCGTACTCGATCGTTCCTGCCGAAAGCTCGATGTCGAACACGCGATCCCCCTTCGCGTCGAGTCGTCGAGATACTTCCACAGTTCGACGCCGATCACCGGGATTTCACCGATTCCCTCAGAGGGGCTTGGTCCAGTCCAGCGTGTAGCGATAGTAGAAGCGTCGATGGATACGGCTTCCGGGCAGCACCATCGCGGCCGCGCGACGGATATCGGCGAGTGACTCGCGGGGTTGTTCGGTCGTCATGCCGGGGTAGCCGGATTCGCGGTGGATGGTGCTCGCTACGCGAACGGGAAGAACAAGGGCCCCGGCGACGAGCCGATCGATCACGGTCTTGTTGGCAGACAGCCCCACGATGCGCAGGCTCCCTCCCGGGGCCAGAAGTTCTCGCATGCGTTCGAGCGCGATGATCAGCGGCATGTGATGGAGGGTGGCGACGCACGTGATCAGGTCGAAGCGCCGATCATCGAGTTCCGACGAGGTGAGGACATCTCCCTCGACGAGGTGCGCGTCGGGGGTGTCGGCAAGGCGTGCGCGCGCTCGGGCGACAGCCGAGTGATCCGAATCGATGCCGGTGACCGATGCCGCTGCCGTGGCGAGTTTCCGAAGGAGAAGTCCGTCGCCGCAGCCGATATCGAGGACGCTGCTGTCACGGTGCGGAACCGCTGCGAGCAACTCCGAGTGGAAGGCCGTGTTGTGATTCCAATACTCGGTCACGATGCTCCTTTCTCGTCGTCGGGAACGTGTCAGGGTGCATGAGGTCGGGTCCGCGGAATCGCCGACGGTATCGAGCGTGAACTCGACGCATCGGGCTGGGGCACCTGCCACATCGTCGGGAACTCCCTCCGTGGACAGGTCGGGTTCGAACTCGAACGCCATGGCCGTGCACGTTCGCCGGCTGCTGTCAGTCCGAGTCGCGGTCGGAAACGTTTGTCATGGAGGGAGTTCCGTATCGGCTTGTCGTTCATTGCGCAGTTTCCGTCGGCGGCAGCGGCGCGGGTGCTCGGTGAGCGGGCCTGGGCACGGCTCCAACGACCGATCCTCCGGAACGCGAGCCGGCGACTCGACGCCGTACCACCCGAGGATGCTGCGAATGTCGTCCGCGCAGTGTCCCACTGCCCGATCTACCTCACGAGGCTGCTCGCCGGCCTTCGCGACGGGCCGTTGACGGACCTTCACCGGGTGAAGGCACCTACCACGGCCGGCTCGTGGTGAGATACTTCGCCATCTCCTGACTCTGCGCGCGGTGCATGCGGCGGTGCTCCGCCCGCTCGTCACCGGACTCGTTCAGCTTGCGTTCCTCGTCGGATTCGGGCAGCACCGGTGGGACCTGCATGGTTCGACCGCCGTCGTCGACGGCGACGAAGGTGAGGAAGGCGGTGGCGGCGATGCGCCGCTCCCCGCTGCGCAGATCTTCGGCGGTGACCTTGACGAAGACCTCCATCGAGCTACGTCCGGTCCACGTCACGAACGACTCGAGGCACACCGAATCGGACGGACGGACGGGTTCGAGGAAGGCCACGGAATCGGTCGACGCCGTCACGACCGAGGCACGACTGTGACGGGTCGCCGAGATCGACGCGGTCATGTCGATGTCGCTCATCAGCTTCCCGCCGAACAACGTGTTGTGGTCGTTGACGTCGTTGGGAAACACCCTGCTGGTTTTGACGACTCGCGATTCTCGGCAAGGTTTGGCCTGCACGCCGATGGTCCTTTCGTAGATGGTGCTCACGGCGGGATCTACGCCGGATGCACCTCTACAAGCCTACGACTGCTGCGCGGAAATCGGCGCAGGCCTGGTGTGATACTCGACAATCCTGGTCAGCATGGCGGTGAGCTGTGCGCGTTCGGCCGCGTCGAGGGGAGCGAACGCCTCGTCCTGCGCCGCGGTGAGCATCCGGTCGAGATCGAACAGTCGCCGGCGCCCGCGCTGGGGGAGGGTGATGATGTTGCGTCGCCGATCGGTCGGGTCGGGTGCTCGTTCGACGAAACGCCGATCGACGAGTGCGTCGACGGCGGCGGCGACGTCGCTGCGATCGAGTCCGCAGCGACGGGCGAGGTCGATCTGACTGGACGGACCGTGTACCTCGAGGGCGGCCAGGATCCGGTAGTGGTGACCTCGGGCATCGGCGGAATCGAGGCGGTCGAACACGACGCGATGCACGTGTCGCGCCGCCAGGGTCATCAGATAGCTCGGGAGGTGTCCGAGCCGATCGGGGCCGGCCGCGTCGTGGGTGGCGGACATGTGACCGAGTCTACGATTACGAGCCCTGTGGATCGAGACCCCGTCACCGCCGACGGTGGTCGGTGATGGGGGTGCGAGGGCCGCGTTTCGGAACCTGCGCGTACCCACCGGACTCCACGATCAGTCGAACCGCCCGATAGCGTTGCGGGCGCAGGGGTTCGAGGTATTCGATCATGCCGGGATCGTCGAGGGGCTTACCGAGCAGCGCCCATCCGACGACCTTCGCGAGGTGGTAGTCGCCGACGGAGAGCGCATCGGTGTCGCCGAACGCGCGCTGGGCGACCTCCGCGGCCGTCCACACGCCCACCCCCGGCACGACCCGCAACTTCCGTCGGGCGTCGGCGGCCGGTTCATGCACGAGGCGCTCGAGAGAGTCGGCGACCTGCGCGCACCGCACCACAGTGCGTGCGCGGCCGGGGTCGACGTTCGCCCGATGGAACTCCCAGGACGGCACGGTCCGCCAGGTCGCCGCGGAGGGCGGCACGCGCATGCCCTCCGGGGCCGGACCGGGCGCCGGATCGCCGAACCACGTGACGAGACGACGCCAGGACGCGAACGCCGCCACCCCGTGCACCCGCTGTTCCAGGATGGCCGGCACCAGGGATTCGAGCACCCGGCCCGTGCGGGTGATGCGCAGGGCAGGCATGCGTCGGTGCGCCTCGACGAGCAGGGGATGCTCGGGTACGAAGCCGGACGGGTCGTCGTCGGCGCCGAGCAGCGCCGGAAGCCGATCGACCAACTCGGATGCGCCCGGACCCCACGCCAGACACCGCGCGCCGTGCGGACCGTCCTGGGTGAGTCGGTACGTCACGGCACCGGTGTTCATCCGGGAGGTACGCCAGACGGCGCCGGCGACGACGCGATGACACGGATCCCACGGCCCGCGCTGCAGCGGGCGCAGGGTGCGCACCACGTCGACCGGCCACGGCACGCGCACGCGGGTGTCGAGGGGTGCTTCGTCCGCCACGCTCGCGATGCGACGGCCTCGCTCGTCGGACACGGTCACCGTCCTACCGTACTCTGTGCGCTGGAGCCGACTTTCGCGACTCTGTGCGCTGGAGCCGACTTTCGCGACTCTGTGCGCTCGAGCCGACTTTCGTGGTGTCGGAGGGTGCGGCTATGGTCGGGCGCATGATCATCGTGAGCACCGACGGATCCTGCCTTCGCAATCCCGGTGGCGCCATCGGGTGGGCGTGGGTCAATCACGAGGGGCCCAGCGCGTCGGGCGGTGAGCGTTCGGGCACGAATCAGATCGCCGAGCTCCGGGCGGTGCTCGAGGCACTGCGCGCGCATCCCGGCGCCGAGCCGATGATCATCGAATCCGATTCGCAGTACGCGATCAAGTGCGCCTCCGAATGGCTGCCCGGATGGAAGCGCAAGGGTTGGAAGACGGCCACCGGCGCGCCGGTGAAGAACCTCGAACTCGTGCGCGCCATCGACCGCGAGCTCACCGACCGCACCGGTCCGGTGCGGTTCCGCTGGGTGCGCGGCCACGTCGGCAACCACTTCAACGAGATGGCCGACACGCTCGCCGGCCAGGCCGCCCGCGAGATCGCGGCGCAGCCCGGACCGATCGAGGTGCCGAGCACGCCCGTGGTCGCGCACAAGCCGCCGAAGTGCGCCGACGACGCCGAATTGACCTTGTTCTGAGCGAAGTTCCGCTCAGCGCGCGTAGACCGCGGTGGGTTGCCCGTTGATCGCGTGGACGGTCACGGGGGTATCGAACACGTCGGTGAGGATCTCGTCCCGCATGATCTCGTCGGACGTGCCGCTGGTGACGATCAGGCCGTCGCGCAACGCGATGATGTGATCGGAGTACGCGGCGGCGATGTTCACGTCGTGGATGACGAGCACGATCGTCTTGCCCAGTTCGTCCGCTGCCCGCCGCAGCTGACGCATCATCAGCACGGCGTGCTTCATGTCGAGGTTGTTGAGCGGCTCGTCGAGCAGCACGTACTTGGTGTCCTGTGCCAGCACCATCGCCACGAAGGTGCGCTGCCGCTGACCGCCGGAGAGCTGGTCGAGGAAGCGGTCTGCGAGGTCGGTGAGGTTGAGGAATTCCATCGCCTCGTCGACGTGCCGCACGTCTTCCGCGGTGAGTCTGCCCTGGCAGTGCGGGAATCGACCGAAGCCGACCAGTTCGCGGACCGTCAGGCGCGCGGTGATGTGGTTCTCCTGCCGCAGGATCGACAGATGCTTGGCCAGCTCCCGGGTCTTCGTGGAATGCACGTCGAGTCCGCCCACGGTGATGGTGCCGCTGGTGGGTTGCAGCAGTCGGCCGATGATCGTCATGAGCGTCGACTTGCCGGCACCGTTCGGTCCGATCAGGGAGGTGATGCCGCCCTCGCGGATCGTGCCGGAGACGGGTCCGAGGACCCGCTTGTCCTGGTACGACATCGAGACGTCGTGGAACTCGATCACAGCGTTCCCTTTCTCAGGAGCATGAACAGGAACAGGATGCCGCCGACGAACTCGATGATCACCGTCAGGAACCCGCCCGCGTAGAAGATGTGCTGCATGAAGAACTGGCCGAAGGCGAGGGTGATCACGCCGAGCAGGAACGCCATGGGCATGACGTACTGGTGCTTGTACGAACCGGCGATCTGGTAGGCGAGGGTGGCGACGAGGAAGCCGAAGAAGGTCATGGGCCCGGCCAAGGCGGTCGCGAACGCCACGAGCAGCGCGATGAGGACGAGCATCAGCGTCAACTCGCGCTTGTAGGCGACACCGATGTTGGTTGCGGTGTCGCGGCCGAGCAGCAGCGCATCGAGACGGTGGCGACGGCGCCACAGGATCACCCCCACGACGATGCAGATGCCGAACGCGAGGGGCAGATAGTCGCCGGGTACGGACGACAGGCGACCCATCAGCTCGACCGAGAGCATGTCGTACTCGGTGGGGGAGAGCACCCGCTGGATGAACGTCGAGAGACTGTCGAACGCCATTCCGAGTACGACGCCGACGAGCAGCATCAGGAACAGGCTGCCGAAACGGCCGGAGAACAACCAGCGATAGAGCAGCGTCGCCAGTGCCACCATGAGCCCGGTCTGGAGGACGAGCTTCGGGATGCCTTCGGAGGTCGCGATCGCGGTGGCTCCGAAGAGGAAGACCGTCAGCGTCTGCATCAGCGTGTACAGGGAATCGAACCCGATGATGGACGGCGTGAGGATGCGGTTGTCGGTGACCGTGTGGAACACGACGGTCCCCATGCCGTGCGCGAACGCCGCGACCACCATGGCTCCCAGGACGGTGAGCCGGCGAGGGAAGGTGAAGTCGAACGAGCCGCGGATGAACAGGAACAGATAGCAGGCGACCGCTACGGCGGCGATCGCGGCGACGATGGCCAGGCGCACTCCCGGCGACAGGCGACGGCGCTCACCCTTGCCGGTCGGGACGGCCCGGGCGCGTACGGAATCAAGCACTGACATGACGACGCTGCCTCAGAACGAGAGTGATGAAGACGACGGCGCCGACGACGCCGAGGACGACGGACGCGGGAATCTCCATGGGGGCGACGATCGTGCGGCCGACGAGATCGCACGCGAGAAGTAGTCCGGCGCCGATGACGGCGACCCAGGGCAGGTTCTTGTGCATGTCGTCGCCGAGCATCATCGACACGAGATTCGGGACGATCAGGCCGAGGAACGGGATGAAGCCCACCACCACGGTAGTGACGCCGGTGGCGATCGCGACGAGCATGACGCCGAGGAAGACGACCTGCTCGTACTTCAGCCCCACGTTGGTGGCGAGGTCTCTACCGAGACCGGCGATGGTGAACCGGTCGGCGAGGAGATAGGCGAGGACGGCGACGGCGAGCACCGCCCACAGCGGTTCGTAGAAGCCGCGAACCACGCTGCTGAAGCCACCCGAACGCCACGCCGACATCGACTGCAGCAGGTCGAAGTTGCCGGCGAGGAAAGTGGTGATCGAGCCGACCACGGCACCGAGCATGATGCCGACGAGCGGCACGATGATCGACGACTTCAGCGCGATCCGGCGCAGGACGACGATGAACACCATCGTTCCCGCGAACGCGAAGATCACCGAGATCACCATCTTGACCATCGGCGACGCGTCGGGAACGACGATCAATGTGGCCAGCAGGCCGAGACCGGCCCACTGCGCGGTGCCCGCGGTGGTCGGTTCGACGAACTTGTTCTGGGTGATCAACTGCATGATCACGCCCGAGATGCTCATCGCGACGGCCGCGAAGATCAGGGCGAGGGTTCGCGGCACGCGGGAGATGAAGAACATCTCGCGGGCCGCCGGGTCGTGGGTCAGCGATTCGAGGGTGATGTCGTAGCCGCCGACCATCAGGGACGCCACGGTCAGTGCCAGAACGACCACCGAGATCACCGGCAGCAGCACTTTGTTCTTCGTCATGGGGGCTCGGATCCGGAGAAGGTGCGCTCACACACGCAGCCTGCCCCGGCCCGTGATTCGGGTCGGGGCAGGCTGCTGTGGAGCGTCGAACAACAGGGACTTACTGTGCCGACTGGTTCGCAGCTTCGAACGCGTCGGCGATCTGCTGGAACGCTTCGGTGTAGGACTCGATGCCCTCACGCTTGTAGAAGTCGCCGTCCAGGTAGATGATCTGGTCCTTCGTGGCGAAGGTGGTGTTGGCGAACGCTTCCTGCGCGTCGATCACCGCGGCGGCCGGCTGCGGGGCTTCCTCGCCCGGCACGGCGGTGGCGGAGTCGCGGTCCAGGACGATCATCCAGTCGGGGTTCGCCTGCGCGATGGTCTCGGGAGCGAGACCGGAATCGCCGTGGACATCACCGGCGTCGCCGGCGAAGACGTCCTTCAGGTTCACGCCATCGAGGAGGCGACCGATACGGCCTGCACCGTTGTCGATCTTGCCGCCCGCGACGACCGCGAGGAAGACGCTCTCACCGTTCGTGGCGTCCTGGGCAGCTTCGGTGGCAGCCTCGAGCTCGGCGACGATCTCCTCGGCCTCGGCTTCCTTCTCGAAGATCTGCCCGAGCGCGAGGGCCTGATCCTTCAGTCCCTGGATGTAGCCGCCCTCGGAATCGTCCAGCGCGGAGACGTCGACGACCGGCGCGATCTTCGACAGTTCTCCGGTGAACTCGGTGAAGCGCGAACCACCGATGATCAGATCCGGCTCGGCCTCGCTGACCAGTTCGAGCTTCGGCTCGCGGTGCGTGCCGACATCGAGGATGGAGTCGTCCTCACGCCACTCGTCGAAGCCCGTGTTGGGGAGGAGGGTCTTCGGCAGGGCGACGGGCGTGATGCCCCAATCGCGCAGCATCTCGAACGACTTGTTGTCGAGGGCCACCACACGCTCGGGGTCCGTAGGAACTTCCATCTCACCGTTGTTGGTCTCGATGGTGACGGTCGCGCCGTTCTCGGCGTCGGCGCTGTCGATATCGCTGTCACCGCAGGCGGTCAGGACGAGCGCCCCGGCGAGGGCCGGTGCGAGGAGCAGGCGCTTGAGATTCAGTTTCACGGGTGACTCCGAGGAAGGGTCGGACGGCGTGCTGACATGTGCCAAGACGCTCGCGGATCGGTAATTCAAGTTTCACATAGTATTGGTAAGGCAAACCTTTGTCCTGCTGGGGGTATGTGACAACGATCTCCCGGAGCGAATATCAACTACTCACGTCACCCCTGCTGAGGGTCGCCGGATAGGGTCGCGGCATGAACGAAGTCGAGTCGGTCGCACGCTTTCGGAGCACCCACGGTCTCGATCACCTGATCGACGTCCACACGCACTTCATGCCCCGCCAGGTCATGGACAAGGTCTGGGCGTACTTCGACTCCGCAGGTCCGCTCGTCGGACGGCCCTGGCCGATCACCTACCGGCACGACGAGGAGGAACGCGTCGCGCGTCTCCGCGACTTCGGGGTACGCCGGTTCACCGCCATGCTGTACCCGCACAAGCCGGAGATGGCGGCGTGGCTCAACTCGTGGGCGGCCGACTTCGCGGCCCGGACCCCCGACTGTCTCCACACCGCCACCTTCTACCCGGAGGCCGAGGCGAAGGAGTACGTCGCGTCGGCGATCGAGGCGGGCGCGCGCGTGTTCAAATCCCACATCCAGGTCGGCGATTACTCGCCGCTCGATCCGCTCCTCGACGACGTGTGGGGCCTGCTCGAGGACTCGGGCGTGCCCATCGTCGTGCACTGCGGGTCGGGCCCGGCGCCCGGCACGTACACCGGTCCGGCTCCGATGCAGGAACTCATGCGCCGGTACCCGCAGCTGACGGTGATCGTCGCGCACATGGGTCTGCCCGAGTACCGCGAGTTCCTCGACCTCGCGGAACAGTACGAGCGGGTGTATCTCGACACGACGATGGCGTTCACCGATTTCGTCGAGGAGGACACACCCTTCCCGAGGGATCAGCTGCCGCGTCTCGACGCGCTGTGTCGGAAGATCCTGCTCGGCACGGATTTTCCGAACATTCCGTACGACTATCTGCACCAGCTCGAGGTGCTCGAGCGCGTCGCGCCCGACAGCGAGTGGATCCGCGCGGTGTGCCGCGACAACGCCACGTCGCTGTTCGGGCTCGGCGAGTGATCGACGGGTTCGCCGGTCAGACGGTGATCGAGCGTCGGACGATCTTGCCGGTCGCGTTGCGGGGGAGCAGATCCTGCGTGATCCGCCAGACGGTAGGGACCTTGTAGTAGGCCAGTCGCTCGGCGCAGAAGGCTCGCAACTCGTCCTCGGTGATCGTGCTGCCGGGTCGCAGCACGACGACGGCGGCGATCTCCTGTCCCAGATCCTCGTGGTCCACGCCGATCACGGCGCTCTCGACGACGCCGGGGTGCTCGTCGAGGCACTGTTCGATCTCCGTGGGATAGACGTTCTCGCCGCCGCGCAGGATGAGATCGGACCGTCGGCCCGTGAGCCGCAGACGTCCGTTCTCGATCGCGCCGTAGTCGCCGGTACGCAACCATCCCTCCGGGGTGATGGCCGCGTCCGTTGCGGCCGGATCCTCCCAGTAGCCGAGCATTACGTAGGGACTGCGGACGCAGATCTCACCCTCGGTGCCGTCGGGCACCCGTTCGCCGAACGGATCGCGGATCTCCATGCTCACCGTGATGATGGGGGAGCCGAGGGTTCCGGGGAAGGCCTCGATTTCCGGGGCCGTCGCCATGGCGATCGCGGTGCTGCACTCGGTCAGCCCATAGCTGTCCACCAGAGCCTGTCGCGCGAAGGGGAACTTCGCCTGCAGGCGTTGCTTGAACTCGGGGGAGGACGGAGCAGAAGCCAGCGCGAACGCAGTGAGCGAGCCGAGGTCGTACTTGTCGGTGTTCTCGTGCTCGAGCATGCGCGAAGCCATCGTCGGCACCGCACCCCAGTTGGTCACCCTCTCGCGCTCGATGAGCGTGAAGACCTTGTCGACGTCGAACCCGCCTTCCGTCATGACAGCGGCGCTTCCCGTTGCGAGTCGCGGCACCGCAAGGTTGTGCAGGCTCGCGATGTGGAACAACGGTGAGGTCAGGAGATACCGGTTGTCGTTGGGCACCGAGTCGTCATAGGGGCGCTGCTGCATCGCGGCAACCAGCGCGTCGGAGTATCGGTGATAGTCGACGACGGCGAGCACGTTGCGGTGGGAGTGCAGTGCCCCCTTGGGACGCCCACTGGTACCGCTCGTGAACAGGATGACCGCGGGATCGTCCTCTTCCACGTCCGCCGACGGCAGTTCGGCGCCGGACGCCGCGGCCACGATCCGGGGCACGTCCTGCTCGGTGGTGAGCAGATCGAACCCGGAGACCCCCGCTCTCGCCAGCAACGCGGCGCGTTTGGCGTCGGCGACGATCACCTTGGGCCGCACCAGGTTCACGCCGTACGCGATCTCGGGCGGCGTCCACCAGGAGTTCAGGCCCACCGCAATTGCACCCAGGCACTGAGCGGCCCAGAAGGTGATGATCCATTCGGGAGAGTTGGCCGCGAGAAGCGCGACGCGGTCGCCCTTCTTCACGCCGTGCTCGTCGCGCAGGACGGTCGCCAGGGCGGCGACGGCGTCGGCGTGCGCGCTGAACGAGAGGCGGCGATCGGCCGTCACGAGGTAGTCGCGGTCGCCCCATTGCCGGGACGCGGCGACGAGGTCGCCGATGCGGCGGTCGCGGTTGCGCATGACCTGCATCCGGTTGCCGCGCACGTCCTCTTCGACGATTTCGAATCGGCCACCGGGGCCGGTGAGCTGGGAAACGACCATCTGCAACATCTGCTGCAGATCTGCTTGTGCTGTCAAGGATTCGCCTTTCTCGGTCCCGCACGGTTTCGTCGCGCAGCAGGGCGTACACAGGGGGATCGGAGAACTGTTTCGGGTGACGTAGTACATCGAACCCTAGGCTCTGTGTTCGCTGTCACAAATTTGTCCCGGTCAGTGAGAGTGGCCCAGGTCTCACTCTGTGGGGTGGCTACCTTCGCGACACCCGGCCTACCGTCCGGCACCCCGGAATTGCGCTTCAGCCCAGACCGAGACCAAGGAGTCCATCGTCGTGAAACTCAGCGCTGCCTCGAAATCGATGGCGGGTCTGTTCGCCGTCGTAGTGGCGACGTCCGCTTGTGCGTCGGACCGCGGCGCCGACCCGTCGGCGGGCGCCCTCGCTCCGGCGGCAGCCGCCGCAGCGGCGGCCCCCACGGCCGAGGAATCGTTCGGAACCCTCGCGTCTCCGTGCGGGCCGGGGGATGCGGCAGGAAGCACCGACCAGGGAGTGTCGGATACCGAGATCCGCATCGGATACGGCGACGACCGGGGCTACTCGAAAAGTCCCGGACTCAACAAGGAGATCGGTGACGCCGTCTCCGCGATGATCGACTGGTGCAATGCCCAGGGTGGCATCAACGGTCGCACGATCGTCGGTACCCACTACGACGCTGCGATGACGCAGGCCAACGCCGTGATGCAGAACGCGTGTGCGAGCGAGTTCATGATGGTCGGTCACGGCTTCGCCATGGACCAGACGTCCGAGCAGACTCGGGTCGCGTGCAATCTCGCCGCTGTCCCCGCCTTCACCGTGTCCCCCGACGCGGCCAACGGCCCGATGACCTACCAGGGCGTCCCGTTCCCGGTCGACTACGCGAACGGCTCGCAGTGGTTCCAGATCGCCGAGATGTACCCGGACCTGGTCGGCGAGTTCGACGTCATCGACAGCACGATGCCCACGATCATCTCGGCGAGCACCAAGATCCGGTCCATCGCCGAGGCCGCCGGCTTCACGCTGAAGAACTGCGGTGTCACGCTCAACTACGAGGGCGAGTCGAGTTACGCGCCCTTCGCCGAGAAGTTCAAGCAGTGCGGCGTCAAGGGCCTGTGGACGTCCCGTTCTCCGGTGCCGGCCGAGTTCAACTTCGTGAAGGCACTCGACCAGGCCGGCATCGACCCGATCCTGCTCGGTGAGGCCACCTGGTACGGCAACGCCGCCCAGGTGTGGAACGGGGAGAGCGGTCTGCTCGACAACCTCCACGCCGGCATGACCTTCCAGATGATCGAGAACGCTGATGCCGTACCGGCCGTGAAGAAGTACGTCGAGCTGGTCACCGAGCAGGACGGCAAGACCGCGCTGCTCGGCATGCAGGCCACCTCTTCGTTCCTGTTGTGGGCGACCGCTGCGGACGCCTGCGGATCGGACCTGTCCCGTCAGTGCGTCATCGACGAACTGTCCCGAATCGACGAGTGGGACGGAGGCGGGCTGCACGCCGTCACCGATCCCGGGAACAACATGCCGGCAACCTGCGGGCTTGTCGTGAGGCTCAGCGGCGCCGAATACACCCAGGCGTTCCCCACGGAGGCCGGCACCTTCAAGTGCGACGACCGCTACCGCGTCGCAACCGATCCGAGCACGTGGGGCACCGAACTCGGACCCGACCGCGTCGCGACGAAATACCTGAACCCGAACATCATCAGACCGACCGTCTGATCCGAGCGCCCGGTGCCGGCGAGGCATGACACGCACTCGCCGGCACCCCGACCAGAGGTACTCGTATGGACACCTTTCTGACCTTCACGATCGTGGGGTTGGTGCTCGGATCGGTTTACGCGATCGCTGCATCGGGCCTCGTTCTCACCTACAACACGTCCGGCATCTTCAACTTCGCGCACGGCGCACAGGCGATGCTCGGTGCGTTCGCCTACTGGCAACTGCGCTACGGCTGGGGGCTGCCCACACCCGTCGCGTTGCTTCTCGTCCTCGGCGTCCTCGGCCCGATGACGGGCCTGTTGCTCTACGTCGTGATCATGCGCGGCATGCGTGACACCGCCGAGGTCACCAAAATCGTCGTCACCGTGTCGATCCTGCTCGGCATGGTCTCGGTGTCGCACTGGTTCTGGCATCCGGAGACCGCACGCACCATGACGATGTTCTTCGGCGACCAGGCAAGGATCGACCTCTTCGGCGTCACCATTCGCTACCACGAACTGATCTGTCTCGCCGCCGCGGTGCTCATCGCCGTGGGACTGCGAATCATGTTCTTGCGCACCCGCGTCGGAGTGGCGATGCGAGGTGTGGTCGACGATCCCGATCTGCTGCGCCTGAACGGGCACGACCCCGACCGGCTCGCCGCGCTGTCCTGGATGATGGGTTCGACCCTCGCGGTGCTGGCAGGTGTCCTCGTGACACCGATCAACGGTGGCACCCTCGAAGCGAACATGCTGACCCTGCTCGTCATCGACGCGTTCGCGGCGGCGATGTTCGGCCGGCTGCGCAGCATTCCGCGCACCTTCGCCGGTGCGCTGTTCCTCGGCCTGGCAGCCACATACGTGCTCGCCTACTTCCCGACCGCGTGGACGTGGACGTCGAATCTGCGGGTGTCCCTGCCGATGATCGCGCTGTTCGTGGTTCTCGTCGTACTGCCGCAGGATCGGTTGCGCGGTGCCGTCACCCGTACCCGGGAGCGCTACCACGTGCCGTCGGTGCGCAAGGCGATCGCCTGGGCGGTCGCGCTCGTCGTCATCGTCTATGCCATCCGCCTGCTCATGGTGACGTCGGCGGTCACGACCCTCACGATCGGCATGGCCTTCGCGATCATCGCGTTGTCGCTGACCCTGCTGACCGGATACGCGGGCGAGATGAACCTCGCGCCGGTATCTTTCGGTGCCATCGCGACGATCGTGGCGTTCCACTTCGGTATCTCCGGGAGCGGACTGGCTGCCCACCTGAACCTGTGGGGCGTGGCGCTCGGCGTCGCCGTCACGGCCGTGATCGGCGGGCTCATCGCGCTTCCGGCCCTGCGGTTGCGCGGCCTCTATCTCGCCCTGGCCACGATGGCGTTCGGTGTGTTCCTGTCGAACATGGTGCTGCGCGACACCACCCAGCACGAGCTGTTCGGCATCAGGTTCTCGCTGTTCACCGACGGCAACATCGCGATCCCGCCGTTGAAGGTCGGCCCACTCGACCTGCGGAACGAGACGGCCTTCCTCATGACGGTGACGGTGATCTTCGCCGTTCTCGGCGTGGGGCTCATCGCCCTGCGCAACAGCGGCTACGGCCGCCGGCTCGCAGCGATGAAGGACAGCCCCGCCGCGGCGGCGATGCTCGGCCAGAGCCTGGTGCGTCTGAAGCTCGGGGTCTTCACCCTGTCGGCGGGCATCGCCGGACTGGGCGGGCTGTTCATGTCGAGTGCGATGGGCTCGGTGTCGAACGAAAGCTTCTCGATCATGGTGAGCTTGTCGCTGCTGATGCTCACCGTCGTGGCCGGTATCGGTTACGTCTCCGGTGCGCTGTTCGGTGGTCTGATGTCGGGTATCGGCTTCGCCGTCATCATGGTTTCGTTCTCCGATCTCGCTGCGGGACAGCCGGAACTGGCCGGAATGTGGACCTTCCTCGGTCACGTCGCCGCAGTGAGCCCCGCGCTCATCGGTATCGGCGTCGCGGCCAACCCGAGCGGCAGCGTCCACCAGATGGTGGAGGGCTACCGTCACCTGAAGAACGCGAAGCCCGTGCTGGTCGGGGGTGCCGCGGTGGTGCTCGTGTCCTACCTGCTCGCGCTCGTCGGCGTGCTCGACAACTGGTGGTTCGCTTCGATCACCATCGCGACGGTGTTCATGCTTCCGGTCGTGGGACAGTGGCTGATGCCCGAAGCTGTGCTCGGCGCAGAGGAAGCGCAACGTCGCGCGCCGCTGGTTCCCGAACGGATCGGAATCGACGAGCCCTACAACGAGCAGGCACGGAACGAGATCGACCGTGAACTCGGCATCGACGAACTTCTGGCCGCACGTGCCACCGGGTCGGAGAAGGAACTGATTCCTCATGGCTGAGATACCTATTCTGGAAACACGCGGAATCACAGTCCGATTCGGCGGACACGTCGCGGTCAAGGACGTGAGCCTCGGAATCGAACCGGGAACGGTGACGGGCCTGATCGGACCCAACGGCGCCGGGAAGACGACCCTGTTCAACACGATCACCGGCCTGCAACGGCCGACGGTAGGCAAGGTCTTCCTCGATGGTCGTGACATCACGCCGCTACCGCCCTACAAGCGGGCCCGCATGGGTATGGCCCGCACGTTCCAGCGTCTCGAGTTGTTCGTGTCGCTGTCCGTGCGCGACAACCTCCGAGTGGCCGGGGACATCCACAATGCCAACGGACGCAACAAGATCGATCTGGACGAGGAAGTCGACCGGCTCCTCGAGCTGACCGGCCTGGCCGATATCGCGAGCACCGACGTCTCGGATGTGCCCACCGGACGCGCCCGCGTCGTGGAGGTCGCCCGCGCGTTGATGACCTCGCCGCGGGTACTGCTGCTCGACGAACCCGCCTCCGGGCAGACGGAACAGGAAACGGAGGCGTTCGCTGCCCTGCTCCGCGATCTGGCCGATTCGGGTCTCGCGATCTGCCTCGTCGAGCACGACATTCCGCTCGTGATGAAGATCTGCTCCCGGATCCACGTGCTCGACTACGGCGCGGTGCTGGCCAGTGGCGTCCCGGACGAGATCAAGAACGATCCGGCAGTGATCAACGCCTACATCGGCACCGAGGAGGAAGCGGTATGAGCGTCGAACCGTTGCTCGAACTGTCGGGTGTCCGGGCCGGATACAGTGCGATCGAGGTGCTGCACAGCGTGGATCTCGTACTCGAACCGGGCGCGGTGGTCGCCCTGCTCGGGCCCAACGGCGGAGGTAAGACGACGACCCTGCGTGTGTGCTCGGGTATCCATCCGGTCTCGTCGGGTGAGTTCCGGCTGGCCGGCCGCGTCGTCAACGGTGTGTCCGCAGCGGAATTCGCACGTCTGGGGGTGTGCTCGATTCCCGAGGGACGCGGCATCTTCCCCAACCTCACCGTCCGCGAGAACCTGTGGATCGGAACCGGCACCGGTGTTCCTCTCGCAGACCTCGAAGAGGTGGCGTACACGCGATTCCCCGTTCTCGGTGAGCGCCGATCGCAGCTGGCCGGTTCGATGTCCGGCGGCGAACAGCAGATGCTTGCGCTGTCGCGGGCGCTCGGTACCCATCCCACGGTGCTGTTGCTCGACGAACTGTCGATGGGCCTGGCACCGCGCATCGTCTCCCGGATCTACGACATCGTCGGCGAACTCGCCGCCGAGGGGGTGTCGATTCTCGTAGCCGAACAGTTCGCGCGAGCGGTGCTCCCGATCGCCACCAGTGCCGCGCTGATGTTGCAGGGCCGGGTGGTGCGCACGGGCGATCCGGCGGAGATCGAAGAAGAACTTTCCACCACCTATCTAGGAGGATGACCATGACCGCACTCGCCGACGAGCGACGTGAACAGTTCAAGAAGGACGTTGCAGCGCTGGGTCTCGACGCTCCCCGTCCGGATTCGGGAGGAAAGGCCCGCATCGTCGGCCTGGCCCTGATGGTGATCGGCGCCATCGCGATCTTCGTCGTCTACATTGCGTCGCTGACCCTCTCCGATACCCGTGACCTGCTGTCCTACCAGTTGCTCGCTCTCGGCTTCGTGGCTGTCACTCTGATCGGTGTGGCGGTCCATCTCGCCGCCGCGGTCACTCGTGTCCTGCGTCTGTGGCTGGTCAGGCAGTTGCTCGAGAGCAGCACGCAGGCCGAGCGGATCGCGCAGGCGCTCGCACGCAACGACTGAGCGCACATACGCCGAACGCGGCGACGGCCCACCCCGAGGGATGGGCCGTCGCCGTTGTCGATGTGCCGGAATCAGCTGCCGGCAGCCTCGAGACCGGTGGTGATGTCGGCAAGGATGTCGTCGATGTTCTCGATGCCCACGGCGAGTCGCACGAGACCCGGGGTGACACCCGCGGCGATCTGCTCCTCGCCGGTGAGCTGCGAGTGGGTGGTCGACGCGGGGTGGATGACCAGCGAACGGACGTCGCCGATGTTCGCGACGTGGCTGTGCAGGGTCAGCGCGTTGACGAAGCGCTTGCCGGCGTCGATGCCGCCGGAGAGCTCGAACACCACGATCGCACCGGCGCCGCGCGGGGTGAGCTGCTGGGCGCGGTCGTACCACGGCGAGGACTTCAGGCCGGCGTAGGCGACGGAGGTGACCTCCGGGCGTCCCTCGAGGAACTCGGCGACCTTCTGTGCGTTCTCCACGTGCCGCTCGATGCGCAGACTCAGCGTCTCGATGCCCTGCGAGATGAGGAAGGCGTTGAACGGGGAGACCGCCGCCCCCATGTCGCGCAGCAGTTGCACGCGCGCCTTGAGTGCGTAGGCCGGAGCGCCGAGGTCGGCGAAGACGACACCGTGGTAGCTCGGGTCGGGGGTCGTGAAACCGACGTGGCGGCCCTGCGTCCAGTCGAACGTGCCGCCGTCGACGATGACACCGGCGATGGCCGTGCCGTGGCCGCCGAGGTACTTGGTGGCCGAGTGCACGACGATGTCGGCACCGTGCTCGAGCGGGCGGAGCAGGTAGGGGGTGGCGACCGTGTTGTCGACGATCAGCGGTAGCCCGTTCTCGTGGGCGACACCCGAGATGCCGGGCAGGTCGAGGATGTGGTTCTTCGGGTTGGCGATCGTCTCGCCGAAGAACGCGCGGGTGTTGTCGCGGACGGCCTCGCGCCACTGGTCGAGGTTGTCGGGATCCTGGACGAAGGTGACCTCGATGCCGAGCTTGGGCAGCGTGTAGTGGAACAGGTTGTACGTGCCGCCGTAGAGATACGGGCTCGACACGATGTGATCGCCGGCCTGCGCCAGGTTGAGGATCGCGAAGGTCTCGGCGGCCTGTCCGGACGCGAGGAGGAGGGCGGCGACGCCACCTTCGAGGGCAGCGATGCGTTGCTCGACCGCGTCCTGCGTCGGGTTCATGATGCGGGTGTAGATGTTGCCCGGTTCGGCGAGACCGAACAGCGCCGCGGCGTGATCGGTGTTGTCGAAGGTGTAGCTGGTGGTCTGGTAGATGGGCAGGGCCCGGGCCTTCGTGTCGCCGCCGGCGGGCTGTCCCACGTGGATCTGCTTGGTCTCGAAGCTCCAGTTCGCGCTGGGATCGGTTGCTTCAGGGGTGGTGTCGCTCATGGCTCTGCTCCGGATTCGGGATGTGTTCTGATCGTCGACATGCTGACCTTCGGGCCTCGCACACGACATGACCGTACGGCGGTGTGGAGGGGGCAGGAACGGGTGCGGCGGTCAGCGGGCCAGGCACCCGCGGATACACGAGAGTTGGGCACGACGGTGCGGCGACCGGCTCGCGCGCTCGTACGTCTTGCTCACGGTCCCGACAATAACCTGTCCGCACGATTCCGACCAGACTCATAGGAATTCGCTCTCGCCAGGAAACTGACTCCGGAGTACCTACAGTCTGTGTGTACCCCTTCCGGTGTGACCTCTGTTACTGCTAACGTTCTGGAACAGATTCCAGTTTCATGAGGCGCGCAGGGTCGTGGCCAGGACTTATGGAGGTGCAGTTGACCGCCGTCGACTCCGCGCTCGAGCCCGTCGGAACCTCGTCGAAACGAGAACTTCCACCATCGATGGTCGATCGGATGACCCTCATCCTGGAGGCCTTCGACAGCCGCGGCGCACTCACTCTCGAAGAGGTCACCTGTCGCTCCGGGTTGCCCCGTTCGACGGTGCACCGCATCCTCGATCACCTCGTGCGTCGCGACTGGATCGAGCACGCATCCTTCGGCTACTGCCTCGGCCCGCGTGCCCTCGGTCTCGGTGGCAGCGACACGGGCCACCGCCGCATCCGGGAGGCCGCTGCGCCGCATCTCCACGACCTGGCGATGCAGACCGGCGCCGTCGTCCACTTGACGGTCCTCGAGGGCAACGAGGTGCTCTACCTCGACAAAGTTGGTGGACAGTTCGCGTCGAGCGTGCCGTCACGGGTGGGCGGTCGGTTCCCCGCCTACGCCACCGCGGCCGGCAAGTCCATCCTCGCGTGGCTCGAGCCCGAACGCATCGACGCGCTGTACGGCAAGACTCTCGTGCCGTGCACCGAGCGCACCATCCGCGATCACGTCGCACTGCACCAGGAGCTCAACCGCATTCGCAAGCGTCGTGGCGTCGCGTTCGAGCGTGAGGAAGCTGCGCGGGGCATCGGATGCGTGGGCGTCGCGCTCCGCGGCGTCGACGGCCCGGTCGCCGCCCTGTCGCTGGCAGCAGACGCGCGTTCGACCCGCCTGGAGTGGGTGGCGCCGATCGTCGCCGATACCGCTCGAAAGATCACGCGCACGCTGTTCCCGGAGCAGGAGCGCGACGACAGCCTGCAAGCCACCGAGAAGGTGGGCTGACGCCTTTCGGCTTTCGCCACGAAGGACTGTGCGCAGTTCTCGTCGGAAATCCCTCGAGGAGATCGACGAGAACTGCGCACAGTTCGTTGTATGGCCGTAGGCCGTGTCAGAGCAGGTGGACCTTCTTGTAGAGGATCTTCGACGGTCCGCCGATGAGGCCGACGTTGTCGAGGAAGGTCATCAGCTTCGCGCCGGACTTGCGCACGCGATCGTGATAGTGCTTGTTGCCCTTCGCCTCTTGCAGAGCGCGCTCGCGATCGAGGCCCGCATTGGCGTAAACGTCGGGGTGGATCATGCTCTTGACGACGAAGAACACCACGAGCGCGGTGTTGAACCGCTCGAACGCGAGTCGCGTGCGGCTCGCACCGGCGAGTCGGCGTGCGACCTCCTCGCGGGCGAAGCGGATGTGGCGCGCTTCCTCGAGGACGTGGATCTTCGACACCGCGCGGGTGACGGGCTGCACCCGCTCGTCGCGCATGAAGTCGCGCTGCATCATGTCGAGGATCTCCTCGGCAGCCATGACCGATGCATAGGCGTTGGCGCCCTTGAAGAAATGGCCCCACAGGCGACCGAGCTGGTGGATGTAGCGGGCCGGACCGTAGCCCGGCATGTTCAGCCGTTCGCCGGCGCGCGCGAACATCACCGAGTGGCGGCACTCGTCGGCGACCTCGGTGAGGGCGAACTGGACGTGACGCGAATGCTTGTCGCGGTCGTAGACGTCGCGCAGGAGCATCTGCATGAGCAGGATCTCGAACCACAGGCCGACGCTCGAAACGCTCGCGGCCTCATGCTTGGTCAGCTCGATGCGCTGTTCGTCGGTGAGCTCGTCCCACAGTGCGGTGCCGTAGAGCGTGCTCCATTCGGGGGTCATTCCGAACTTGTCGTCGGGGACGGGGGCTTCCCAGTCCACCTCGACGACCGGGTCGTACGACTTACGTGCGGACGAGGCGAGCAGTCGTCCGGCGGTTTCTTCGCGATCGGACAGTGCGACGCCGGGGATGAAGCCCTTGCTGGTCTCGCGGGTGAGCGATGCGGTCATGCCTCCACCTTTTTAGTGTGACGACTAGTAACTGTTATCCAGGTTAGCGTGATCACGCGCACAGCACAATGCCCGCGACCTGCGTCGCGGGCATCGAGAAAGAAAAGAGAGGGGAGGGTTACGAGCGCCGGGGTGGCCAGAAGGCGGAGATCAACGCTCCGACCAGCAAGATCGCGGCAACTGCCCACGACGCCTGCTGCAAGCCGTCGAGGAAGGCGTTCTGTGCGAGTTCGGCGAGTTGCTCGCCCTGCGGACCCGCATGCTCGGCGACCTGTATGAGGGAGTATCGGGCTTCTCGTCGACTGTTGTCAGCCTGCCGGTCACAGACCCATGTCCTCGTCGTGCAGACCCTCCACGCCCACCGCCGCCTTCTTCTCCTCGCGCGGACGACGCAGGACGTACAGCCGCGAATGCTGGAAGTCCCGCAGCCGCAGCGTGCGCACCGTCTGGAAGCGGAACTCCTCGCAGTCGGAGAGGGCGTCGGCGAGGTTCTCGTCGACGAGGATCGTGCCCGGCCGCGCCGCGCCGGTGAGACGGGCCGCGATGTTGACGACCGAACCGAACAGGTCGCCGAAGCGCGGCAACGCCTGGCCCCACGCCAGTCCGATCCGCAGGTCCGGATAGTCCTTCTGAGACCTGAACGAATCCTGCAGTTCGAGGGCGATCCGTGCGGCGTCGACCGGACGTTCGGCCGCGAACATCACCTCGTCGCCGACGGTTTTGATCACCCAGCCGTTGTGCCGGGCGATGACGTCGGAGACCTCCGATTCGAAGTAGTCGAGCAGCTCGCTCAGCGCGGCCGCATCGATCTGCCGGGTCAACCGTGTGTAGCCGACCATGTCGGCGAAACCGACGACCAACTCGTGGAGCTCCCCGGAATCCTGCGGGCGCGCGGCGGCCCGGGCGGTCGTGGCCACCAGGTGCCGACGCCACATGTGGCTCTGGAGGCTCACCACGAGCTCGGTCGTGCGATCGACGATGTGGTCGATCAGCGCGCGGATCTCCTCTTCCTGCGGGGGAGTCTCCGTTTTCGCGTAGGCGGAGGCCAACTGGGTGAAGACGTGGGTGTTGAGCAGATTCAGTTGCCACTCGGTCAGCCGCGACATCGACTGTCCGATCGACCGGGCCGCGGGCACCTCGAGGCTTTCGTCGATCGCGCCGCTCGCGATGATGGCCGCCGTCGCACGCAGGGCCTCGACGTCGCCGTCGGTGAACATCACGACGTCGGGATCGGGATCGACGGTCAGACCGAGTGCCTGCCACAGCCGGCGCACCCGCGCAGGTGCGAGCCCGCACAACTCGGCCACCTCGTTCAGGGTGTAACGAAGAGGACCACCGAGCAGCGCGTTCTCCAGCTGTGACTGGATCACGGACAGCACGTCGGTTCCTGATGCAGGTGCCGGATCGGACGGGGTCACTCCTCCATCCTTACCGTGCCCCGGGCCCATGCGCGCGGCAGGTCGTATCGAACAGGTGTACAGGCGTGTCGTACGGATGTGCGACAGTGACCGACATCGAAGCCCTGCCGACCCTTCGGCGAACCGAGAAAGGACGTCGCATGTCGCCCCGCAGACGCGCGGACCACCTGACGGAGGAACAACTCGGAGAGCTCGGTGCCGCTCTCGCCGAGGGGCGCCGCGCGACCGTCTACCTCGTCGAGGGCATTCCGAGTCTCGGCATCGACCCGGGGACGTCGGCGCGGGTGGTATCGATCAGCGGCAGCACCGTGATGGTGCGGCCGAAGGGCGTCGACGACGAGTTGCCGTTCGAGACCGACGAACTGCGCGCCACCCGCGAGCCGGCCGGAACGAAGCGCGCACCGGCGAAGACCGCACGCACGTCCGGTGGTGCGAAGCCCGCTCCGGCGAAGGCAGCTCCCGCGAAGGTGGCACCTGTGCAACCCGCGACCCCACGGGCTACCGCATCCAGGCCTGCTGCACCGAAGCCTGCTCCCCAGAAATCCGAGAGCCCAGCAGTCGCTGCGGTTCCCCGCGCCCAGGAGAAGAAGCCCGTGACCCAGACGACCCCCGCTTCGTCCGACACTCCCGCCTCCCGGCCGCCGGCACCGGCGAAGCCGAAGGCCCCGGCCCGCAAGGCGAAGAAGGCGCCGTCGATCACGATCACCGTCACGATCGACCCGGAGAACGAGTGGACGGTGGGGGTCGCGCACGGCACCCGCAAGGTCGGTAAGCCCGCAACGGTCGCACCCGACGCCGTCGAACGTGCGGTGAAGGAACTCGGCGATCCCACGGCCACCGAGGCCGTCCAGTCGGTGATCGAGGAGGCGCGTCGCGCGGCCGAGGAGCGGGTCGCGCAGCTCAGCCGCGAGCTCGAGGAGGCCCGTCAAGCTCTGGAAAGCTTGGGCGCAACCCGGAAATCCGGCGGAAACCTCTAGTACGCTCAGCCCGACGGCTGCCGGACGGCGCAGCGCAGGAGGGCCTCCATGTTCAGAAAACTGGTTGTTGCAATCGCGAGCGCGGTCGCGCTGGTCGGCGCGGGTTCCGGGGTGGCCGTCGCGGCTCCTCCGGTCACCCTCGGTGGCGGTTCGGGCATCACTCTCGGAGACAACGGGCAGGACATCTTCGACTGCACGCTCACCACGATCGGCAACGACGCCGCCGGACGCCTCGTGGGTCTCACTGCCGCGCACTGCGGCTCTCCCGGCATGACGGTGAAAGCCGAATACGACCTCGCTGCCGGCTCGGTGGGCCGCATCGTGTCGACCAACGAACGGCTCGACTACGCCGTGATCGAGTTCGACCGGAGCAAGGTCGTTCCGGTCAACCGCGTCGGCAACGTGACGATCACCGGCCTCGGTGCCCCCGCGGGCTTCCCGAACATCGCCTGCAAGGAAGGCCGCACCACGGGCAACACCTGCGGCATCGTCTGGGGCGACGTGTTCGGCTCGCAGGAGACCTGGACGCAGGTGTGCGTCATCGAAGGCGACTCGGGCGCACCGCTCGTGGTGGGCACGACGCTCGTCGCGATGGTCAACGCCTACCTGCTCGCGCCGTGCGCCGGCCCCGAGGTCGGAACGAACATCGACGTGATCATGGCCGACATCAACGGTCGGGGCGGGCCGGGCGCAGGTTTCCGTCCGATCTAGCAGCACCCCCGGAGCGGGAGGGTTCACCCGACCCTCATCCGCACACCGCACCGTTCGATGCGGAACCGACCAGCTTCGTGTACTTCGCCAGTACACCCCGGGTGTAGCGCGGCGGCAGTGGCTCCCAGCCCTGTCGCCGCGTTTCCATTTCCTTCTCGTCGACCAGCACGTCGAGCAGGCCGTTCGAGACGTCGAGACGAATCCGGTCGCCGTCGCGGACGAAGGCGATGGGGCCGCCGTCGACGGCCTCCGGGGCGACGTGCCCGACGCACAACCCGGTGGTACCACCGGAGAATCGTCCGTCGGTGAGCAGCAGGACGTCCTTGCCGAGCCCGGCACCCTTGATCGCACCGGTGATCGCGAGCATCTCGCGCATGCCCGGGCCGCCCTTGGGACCCTCGTACCGGATGACCACCACGTCGCCTGCGGTGATGGTGCCGTCCTCGAGCGCGTCCATCGCGGCGCGTTCGCGTTCGAAGACCCGCGCCGTTCCCTCGAAGACCGACTCGTCGAAGCCTGCGGACTTCACCACCGCTCCGCCGGGAGCGAGACTGCCCCGCAGGATCGTGATGCCCCCCGTGGGGTGGATGGGGTCGCTCAGGGCACGCAGCACCTTGCCGTCCGGGTCGGGTGGCCTGATGCCGGCGAGGTTCTCCGCGACGGTCTCCCCGGTGACGGTGAGGCAGTCACCGTGCAGCAGACCCGCGTCGAGCAGCGCCTTCATGATGACCGGGACACCGCCGATGTGGTCGACGTCCTTCATCACGTGCCGGCCGAACGGTTTGACGTCGGCGAGATGCGGCACCCGCGCACCCACGCGGACGAAGTCGTCGAGGCTCAGATCCACCTGCGCCTCGTGCGCGATCGCGAGCAGGTGGAGCACGGCGTTCGTGGATCCCCCGAAGGCCATGACCACCGCGATGGCGTTCTCGAACGCCTCCTTGGTGAGGATGTCGGAGGCCGTGATTCCGCGACGCAACAACTCGACCACCGCCTGCCCGCTGCGCCGGGCGAAACCGTCGCGGCGACGATCCGTGGCGGGCGGCGACGCGCTTCCCGGCAGCGACATGCCGAGCGCCTCGGCCGAGGCGGCCATCGTGTTCGCGGTATACATGCCGCCGCACGCACCCTCGCCGGGGCAGATGGCACGCTCGATCGCGTCGAGGTCGGTCTCGGACATCAGGCCCCGCGCACACGCCCCGACCGCTTCGAAGGCGTCGATGATCGTCACGTCGCGTTCTGTGCCGTCGGACAGTTTCGCGATGCCCGGCAGGATCGACCCGGCGTACAGGAAGACGGCGGCGAGATCGAGGCGGGCGGCAGCCATGAGCATGCCGGGCAGGGACTTGTCGCATCCCGCGAGCAGCACCGAGCCGTCGAGTCGCTCGGCCTGCATCACCGTCTCGACGCTGTCGGCGATGACCTCACGGGAGACCAGGGAGAAGTGCATACCCTCATGCCCCATCGAGATCCCGTCGGACACGGAGATGGTGCCGAATTCGAGCGGATAACCGCCCGCGGCGTGCACGCCCTCCTTCACCGATCGCGCGAGGCGTTCGAGCGGGAGGTTGCAGGGGGTGATCTCGTTCCACGACGACGCCACACCGATCTGCGGCTTGCCCCAGTCCTCGTCTCCCATCCCCACCGCACGGAGCATGCCGCGCGAGGCGGCCTTCTCCATGCCGTCGGTGACGTCGCGGCTGCGGGGCTTGATATCGGGTCGGTCCGTCATGACGCCTTCCTGGGGTCGCGGCCGGTGAGGGCGATGAGCCGGTCCTGCGGGGACGCATCGTCGGGGACCGGGACGGGATCGGCGAACAGACCG
The DNA here is from genome assembly GCF_001886355.1 of Rhodococcus sp. 2G. Taxonomy (NCBI): domain Bacteria; kingdom Bacillati; phylum Actinomycetota; class Actinomycetes; order Mycobacteriales; family Nocardiaceae; genus Rhodococcus; species Rhodococcus sp. 2G. The sequence continues at coordinate 4,729,454 of NZ_CP018063.1, forward strand.
CTCGAGGCGAGCATGTCCTTCTGCGGTTCGATGTCGGCGAGCACGGCGTCGACGAGGTCGGCGTCGAGCGTTTCGTCGGCACCGATGGCCCGGGCGAGATCCCAGGTGTGCACGGTGATGTCCGCGACCTGCTGTTTCATGTAGTCGAGGCACGGGACGGTGCCGTAGGACAGGTGGACCTCCTGGGACGGTGACGTCATCGCCCACGCGGCGGTCGCCTGCTCGGCGAAGCGTGCCCATTCGGCGGCGAGATCGTCCCCGATCGGTTCGAGTGCGGCCTTCGCGTCGTCGAGGGAACGGCCGGAGAGCAGCGGCTGGATCCAGCGCTGCTCGTCGACCATGTGCCACACCAGGTCGGTGACGTCCCACTCGGTGTCCGGGGTGGGTGCGTGCCAGTCGCGGATCTGCGCGACACGGTCGTCGAACTCGCGACGCGCGGTTCGTTGCAGGGAAAGCCAGTCGGTCACCATGGATCTCAGCCTAGGGCGCGGGCTGCTCGGATCACGGCGATTTCAACTCCTGCGATCATGCGCGGGATGCGGGACGATCGGGAGTCGCACCGTGTCGTCGTCGAGGAGAAGTACATGCCTGTCCCCACCGTCCAGCTCGCGCCCGGTCTCGTCGTCAGCGCCCAGGGTTACGGCGCGATGTCCGTCGCCCCCGCATACGGCGAGGTGAATCTCGACGAGGCACTCGCGACCCTGCACCACGCCGTGGATCTGGGCATCACCTTCATCGACACCGCCGACGTCTACGGCGACGGCACCAGCGAGAAGGTGGTCGGCACGCTGCTCGCCGACCGGCGGGACGAGGTCCAGCTGGCGACGAAGTTCGGTCTCGTCGGCGCGGTCGGCGGCAAGGGCACCGCCAACCGTCGCATCAACGGCCGTCCCGAATACGCGAAGCAGGCCATCGACGAGTCGCTCGGGCGTCTCGGCGTCGACCACGTCGACCTGTACTACCTGCACCGCGTGGATCCGGACGTGCCGGTCGAGGATACGGTCGGTGCCCTCGCCGAACTCGTCCAGGCCGGCAAGGTGCAGCACATCGGACTGTCGGAGGCCACGGGCGACGAACTGCGCCGCGCGCACGCCGTCCACCCGATCGCGGTGATCCAGTCGGAGTGGAGCATCGTCTCGCGCGACGTCGAACGGCACGTGGTGCCCACCGCCGCCGAACTCGGCATCGGCTTCGTGCCGTACTCGCCGGTGAGCCGGGGGCTGCTCACCGACGCCTTCGATCCCGGACAGGTCGCCGAGAACGACCTGCGCAAGCGCTTCCCGCGCTTCGACGCCGACGCCCTGCAGACCAACCTCGCGGTCCGTGAAGAGGTGCGGTCGGTTGCGAAGGAGGCGGACGCGACCATCGCGCAGATCGCCCTGGCATGGCTGGACGCGAAGGGGCGCGAGTTCGGCTTGCCGTCGGTGTCGATCCCCGGCACCCGCTACGCGAATCGCGTCACCGAGAACGCCGGAGCGCTCGACGTGACGCTCACCGACGAGCAGGTCGCACGGCTGGATCGTCTCGCCGACAAGGTCGCCGGTCCGCGTGCGGCCGACCCGACGTGGGTGTCGCTCGGACGTGAGTAATCAGCACCGTTAACAGACCGACGCGTATCGTCCTTGTCACATGAGGGCATGGCTGGTCTGGGGTATCGGAGTCTTCGCCTACATCGTCGCCGTCCTCCACCGGACGGCGTTCGGTGTCTCCGGACTCGCCGCCACCGAACGCTTCGATATCTCACCGTCGGTGCTGTCCGGCTTCGTCGTCCTCCAGCTCATCGTCTACGCGGGGATGCAGATCCCGGCCGGTGTGCTCCTCGACAGGTTCGGTTCGCGGCGGATGATCGCGACCGGCGCCGTGATCCTCGCCGTCGGTCAGGCGATCCTCGCCGTCACCGAGTCGCTGCCGGTCGCGTATCTGGCCCGAGTGCTGGTCGGTGTCGGTGACGCCCTGACGTTCATCTCGGTGCTGCGTCTCGTGCCGGTGTGGTTCGCGCCGCGCCGCGTGCCTGTCGTTTCGCAGCTGACGGGCATCTTCGGCCAGCTCGGCCAGGTGCTGTCGGCGGTGCCGTTCGTCCTGCTGCTCACCGGCACGGGATGGACGGCCGCCTACGGCAGTGCCGCGGCGCTCGGCCTGCTCGCGTGCGTGCTGGTGTTCGCGGTCGTGCGCGACACCCCGCCCGGTGAGACGCGCGAAGCCACCGCGTCAGGGCTGCGGGAGGTGATCGGCGGGCTCGGCACGGTGTGGCGGCGCCCCGGCACCAAACTCGGCTTCTTCACCCACATGGGCACGCAGTTCTCGGTGACGACCTTCGCGCTCATGTGGGGCGTGCCGTATCTGGTCTCCGCTCAGGGCCTGTCACCCGCGGCGGCCGGCTCGATGCTCACGGTCTCGGTGGTCACGGCCATCTCCGCCGGACCCATCCTCGGCGTGCTGTCGGGACGCTTCCCGACCAGACGTTCGTGGCTCGTGCTCATGATCATCCTCGCCAGCGCAGTGACGTGGTCGGCGGTGCTCGCCCTGCCCGGACCCGCACCGCTGTGGCTGCTCGTGGTGCTCGTCGTCGTCATCTCGGTGGGCGGGCCGGGATCGATGATCGGCTTCGACTACGCCCGCACCTTCAATCCCGGGACCGCGCTCGGCACGGCCAACGGCATCGTCAACATCGGTGGCTTCCTCGCGACACTGCTGGTCGTGCAGACGATGGGCATCGTGCTCGACCGGCTCGGCGGCTACACCTTCGACGCCTTCCGCGTCGCATGGTTCGCGCAGTACCCGATCTGGGTGATCGCGCTCATCGGGGTGCTCGTGACCCGAGGACGCGCCCGCCGCGAGTAGTGCCCCATAGAGTGGTGTAACTCGGTGGCCGAGATCGTCTGCGATTCCGTGTTGTGCACGGGTGTAGAGCGGCCACCGTGTGATCCTTCGAGTCAACCTTCTACCGAATCCTCGAACGGAGTCATCACGATGACCGCACCTCATATTGTCGACCCTGCAGGCCTGCTTGGCCAAGCCCTCGCCGACGCGTCGCCGGATCTGATGCGCGAGCTACTGCAGACCATGATCAACGCATTGCTCTCCGCCGATGCCGACGCCGTGTGCGGCGCCGAGTGGAACGCCCGCTCGGAACAGCGCACCAACCACCGCAACGGCTACCGCCACCGGCCCCTGGATACCCGGGTCGGCACCGTCGACGTCGCCGTCCCGAAGCTGCGCTCGGGCAGCTACTTCCCCGAGTGGCTGCTCGAGCGCCGCAAGCGAGCCGAGTCCGCGCTGATCACCGTCGTAGCCGACTGCTATCTGGCCGGGGTGTCTACCCGCCGGATGGACAAGCTGGTCAAGACCCTGGGTATCGACTCGCTGTCCAAGTCGCAGGTCTCACGCATGGCCCAGGACCTGGACGAGCAGGTCGCCGCGTTCCGGCACCGCCGCCTGGACGAGGCCGGGCCGTTCACCTTCGTCACCGCCGATGCGTTGACGATCAAGGTCCGCGAGAACAAGCAGGTCGTCAAGGCTTCCGTGCTGCTGGCCACCGGCGTCAACGGCGACGGCCACCGCGAGGTGCTGGGCATACAGGTCGCCACCAGTGAGACCACGGCCTCGTGGAACACCTTCTTCGCCGACCTGGTTGCCCGCGGCCTGGGCGGGGTGCGGCTGGTGACCTCCGATGCCCACGCCGGGCTCATCGAGGCGATCGCGGCGAACCTGCCCGGCGCCGCGTGGCAACGCTGCCGCACCCACTACTCGGCGAACCTCATGGCCGTGTGCCCCAAGTCCATGTGGCCGGCCGTGAAGGCGATGCTGCACAGCGTCTACGACCAGCCCACCGCGGAGGCGGTCAACGCGCAATTCGACCGGCTGCTGGAGTACGCCGAGCACCGGCTGCCCGAGGTCGCCGACCACCTCGGCGACGCCCGCGAAGACCTGCTCGCCTTCACCGCATTTCCCGACGACGTGTGGCGACAGATCTGGTCCAACAACCCCATATCGGTTAACCGGCCCTCCCACGACACGATCACGGTTGCAGCGTGAGGTCCTGAGCCGACGACCGGTTGAGGCGCATGCTGGCGGTGTCGGCTCCGATCGAAAGGCGGCGGACAATGACCGTTCGGGTGCGCATCAGCAGCAACGGGCATGTGATCGACGGCCAATGGGAAGGATGCGCAGCAGCAAACGCGTTCCTGACGCATCTGGCCGGACGCGGATTCAGTTCGGCAACGGTGCGGGCATATGCGTTCGACGTGCTCAATCTGGCCCGATTCCTGCTCGATCGCGACCTCACGGTGGCTGCGGTGACGCCGGTGACGGTGTTCGAGTGGGTCGACTGGCAGAACGTGCACCGCAAACCCCGCCCAGGCATGGCGACACGAGGTGATCGGGGCACTGCGGCATCGACGATCAACCGACGAGTCGCGGCGATACGCGCATTGTTCGAATACCTGGTGATGACCGGGATACGCACCGAAAATCCGGTGCCCTCACCGCGGCGCGGACAGGGACTGCGACCACCAGCGCGAGGACTGCTCGGACACCTCGGGCCGGGCCGACCCCGAGCCGGAGGCAGGCTGGTACGCCAACCGCGGCTACTGCCCGAGTCCCTCGACGCCGACGCGATCGAGCAGTTTGCGGCGTCGCTGCGCACCCATCGGGATCGAGCGATGTTGTGGGCGATGCTGTTCGGCGGGCTGCGCAACGCCGAGGTGCGATCCCTGCGGTTGGCAGACGTCGATTTCGGCCAGCGACGACTCCGGGTGCTCGGCAAAGGCTGCAAGGAACGGGTGGTGCCGGTCGATGCGGTGTTCTTCACCGAACTGTCGGCCTATCTGCGCCTCGAACGGCCACCGGGGTTGGCGACCGAGGAGTGTTTCGTGGTGCTGCGCGGCCCCACCGCGGGGGCGCCGGTGACCGAGGCGGGACTGCGGTCGCTGTTCCGGCGGCACCGGGACCTCTCCGGTGCGACGAGGGTGCGTCCGCACCGATTGCGCCACACCTACGGCACCGAACTCGCTGCCGCCGGAATCGATCTGATGGTGCTGCGAGAATTGATGGGGCATGTGTCTCCGGACACCACTGCCGAATATGTGCATTTGTCGGTCGAGCAGCTCGCCGCCGAATACGGCGCGGCCCGCGCCAGTCTCGCCGGAACACGACAATGAGCACCGCGGTGGTTGCGACGGTCGTCCTGCCGGCCGGACCGGGTGCGGTGCTCACCGACTACCTCGAGCACGTCGCCAGCCTCGGGCTCAGCGACAGGTCGGTGCGCGCTCGCACCCTCATCGCGACCACCTTCCTCACCACGCATCCGGACTTGCGGGACTGGATGACCCGACCCGCTGCCGACCGGCTGGCCGAACTACGCCGCACCGGGGCCTGGCCACTGCTGTGTCACCTCATCGGACGCGGCAACCTGCGGCTCGACCTCGAACTCGCGGCCGTCAAGAACCTCACCGGACTCGGCCGGGCCGTCGAGGACCGCGACCCGGACGGGTTCGCCGCGGTCCGGGCCGCCGGCCTGGTTTTGGGGTGGACACCGCAATGGGTCGAGACCGTCCTCGGCGAGTGCCTGGCGGTGCTGCTCGCCTGGCACGGCGGTTCCGTCAGCGGTGTGAGCGCCGAGACCGTCGGCGAGTTCGACGCCGCATTGGCTGCCACACAGTCAATCCCGGATACATCGAAACGCGCCTACCGCAACCGTATCGCGGGACTGCGACAAATGCTGTTTCAGGCCCGCATCGTCGACACCCCACCACGGCGCCGACCGTGGGCCCGCACCTACGCCCAACGCTTCGCCGACGCCCCGATGGCCGATCCGATCCGCGAGGCCCTGTTGCGTTACGTCACCGTCCGGGCATCGGTGCTCCGCCCGAAATCGGCCGAATCGCTGATCAACGACCTGCTGCCGTTCGCGGACTACCTCACCACCAACCATCCCGAGGTCACCTCCCTCGAGGATCTCGACCGCAGTCACATCGAGGGCTTCCTCGTCTGGAATCGCACCCGCACCTGGCGTGGGCAACGCGCCGCTGCCGGGGCCGGGCGCATCATCTCCAAGGCCGTGATCCAATCGACGGTACTGAGCGTGCGCAACCTGCTCGAGGACATCACCGAATGGGGCTGGGAGCAGGCCCCACCGCGCCGTCTGGTCTTCGCCGCCGACGTCCCGAAACTCGACCAACCGCTTCCGCGGGCATTGCCGCCCGACATCGATGCTGCGGTGATGAATGCGGTTTCCCAGCTGGATGATTCGTTCGCTCGTATCGGGTTGACGGTGCTGCGCGGAGCCGGTCTGCGGGTCGGGGAGCTACTGGATCTCGAGCTCGGCAGCGTCATCGATTACGGCCCGGCCGGGACCTGGCTCAAGGTTCCGTTGGGCAAGCTCGCCACCGAACGCATGGTCCCGCTCTCGGCGACCACTATCGCCGCGTTGGACGAGTGGACCGGCGGGCGTGGTATCTGTCGGCCATTGCCGCATCCCCGCACCGGAGAGTTGACCGATTTCCTGTTCGTCGCACACGGCCGCCGTCTCAGCCAGACCCGGCTGCGCAACGGTCTGCTCGCTGCCGTCGAGGCTTGCGGACTGCGTGGGGCCGGGGGTGCGCCGTTGGTGGTGACCCCGCATCAGCTGCGGCATACTTGGGCCACCGAACTCGCCAACGCCGGGATGAGCCTGCAGGCGTTGATGGCGTTGCTCGGGCATGTCACTCCGCAGATGACTTTGCGTTACGCCACTTTGGCTTCACCGACGTTGCGGGATGCCTATGACCAGGCGATGGGCAAGATGCGGCGGCGGTTCACGCTCACTCCGGTCGGCAAACCGATCGTCCCCGACGCGGTGAGTTGGCTCGGCAGTGAGATGCTCAAAACGCGTGTTGCCCACGGTTACTGTTCCCGTCACGAGAGCGCGGGTGCGTGTCCCTATGCCAACATCTGCGAGACCTGCGACAACTTCGTCACCGGACCTGAGTTCCGCGGCGCGCTCGAGGCGCAACGCACCGACATCCAGGCTCTCGAGGTCGATGCTCGTGACCGTGGATGGCCCGATGAAGCTGCCCGGCATCATCGTGTCGCTGAGGCGTTGACCGACCACTTGCAGCGTCTCGATCGCTGATTCGATGTGAGATCAGGGTTGATCTCATCCCTGAGGGCCGGATAACCGAGCGGCTCAACCGCGAGATCCGCCGCCGCACCGACGTCGTGGGCATCTTCCCCAACCGGGATGCCATCGTCCGCCTCATCGGCGCCGTCCTGGCCGAGCAGACCGACGAATGGGCCGAAGGCCGCCGATACCTCGGCCTAGAAGTGCTCAGCCGCTGCCGGCTCACCCTGACCACCAACACCGACACCAGCCAGGCGACGGAGGTGAGCACCGATGAACTGATGCAACTACCCGCCTGACCACCAACGAAGGATCAAAAACGAGTTACACCACTACCAGGGGCTTGACCGGTGGACCTCTGGACAGACTGCGGAGTTGCGCTGCGACGGCAATGTGTACACCGCGTTCCGGGCTGGCGTGCAGGTCGCGCAGTGGACAGACAGCGGGATGATCGCTCCGGTCGACGCAGGCCATCGCGGATTCGGTTTCGGAACACAGCCTTTCAACAACGGATTCGGGTTCGCTATCGACCGGATCGAAGCTTACGACCTCGCCTAGGAGGCGTTCATGACTGCACCTGATCCGATATCGACGGTCGGTCAGCTGGTGTCTCGGCTGATGGAACTGGGGTTCGGTGGGACTCTGCTCGACGGGTCCGTCGATCTGCAGAAACTGAAACCAGAGCTGCGCGCCAAGATCGCAGCTGCCGTGACGATGCCTGACGGTGGCACCGACGGGCAGGTCCTCGCCAAGTCCGGCACCGGTGTCGTGTGGACCGATCCGCCGGCTTCCGGCGGCGGCGGATCGATCGCCGTCGACCCCGCCGACCCTGACTATCTGGTCGCCTCCGGCGGTGGCATCGCCCCGGATCCGGCCGACCCCGACTATCTGACGTTCGCCTAGGAGGCCACGTGACATCCCCCTCTCAGCCGCGCTGGCCCAACCCGGGACCCGATGGTCGGCTCAAGGAAAAGCACCTGCCCGCGCACCTCGGGCAAACGAACCTGAATGCCACTTACGAGCGGGTCTATCAGTACGACCTGCGGAGCTTCCTCACCCCTGGACAGCCGTTGCCGAATGATGGTGTGCTCGACGCGGCTCCGCTGATCAATGAGGCGCTGGCCCAGTTGGCTGCCCTGGTCAAGACAGTCGACGGGGTGCACGAACTCGTGTTGCCGGACGGCAAGTTCCGGCTCAACAGTGCAATCAACCTCGTCGGCTCGAGCCCGTTCGCGGAACGTCTCGCGCTCCGTGGCGCGGGCCGTGCCTCCACAATCCTCCTGCCGTACGGCACAGCATCGGGCATCCACTCGCCCGGCGCTGCGATCAACCCGGATACGCCGACGGACTTCTTCTGGTTCCGTCACTGCCACTTCACCGACTTCACCATCAACTGCCGCAACACTTCCTTTCCGGAGACCGGTCCGCTGCAGAAGGCATTCCAGGGTGGCGGCTGGCTCGAATGCTCGTTCACCCGCGTCAATGCCGTGGGCACCACCGCGACGATGTTCGGCACCGACTATCCGGTGCGCTGCGTGTTCACCGACTGCCACGCCCTCGAGGCGGGCCGCGGCACTGTCACCACCGGGGATCCGACGAAGTTCGCGGAGATGCGGTCGGGGTTCGGGATCGGCTTCGGGCACTACGAGGACGAGTCGGCCACCTTCATCGGCTGCTCGGCGAACTACTGCTCGCGGTCCGGGTTCTTCTTCGAACGGCAGGACTCGCGAGGATCGCTCAAGCGCAACTCCGTCATTCGCCTGATCGGCTGCGAGGCATCGTTCAACGGCAACGGCATCACCGATGCCGGGTGCGGCGGTGTCGTGGTGGAGAACTGCAAGATCACCGACAACAAGGCTGCCGGGTTCTACGAAGGCCCGAACACGCAGGCGGTGCAGTCCGGCATCTACGGCCGCATCACCGGATCGACGATCCTGCGCAACGGCTACGGCATCTACATGACCGGATCGTTGCAGGCCAGCCCCGCAGACATCCCGGTCGGTTCCGGCGGCGGATATGTCGTGGAGAACAACCGCATCCAGGACAACATCCTCGACGGGTTCCTCGCGCACGACTTCGAACTCGAAGAAGGCGGCCTGACGGTGCGCGGCAACCAGTTCGTCCGCAATGGCGGCTACGGCCTGTGCGCCCGATTCGCGTCGAAGCCCCTGCGTGATCTCGTGATCTCGCAGAACTTCTTCGACGGCAACGGCAAGGTCGGCCTCGGTCTGCTGGTGCCGATGAACGCGCCTCGCATCACGGGCAACGACTTCGCGAACAGTGACGGCGTGGCACGGCAGCTCGATGCGATCATGTTCCACCCGGCCGAGCCTGTCTCTGTTCCTCGGGTGCAGGGCAACACGTGGCGGCGGCACGCTCGCGGCCTGGTCAACGCCGATCGGCTCGATCAGGACTTGATCACCGGAAACCTCGCGGTCGATGCCCCGGACGATCCGGATGCGCCGGAGTTGTTCGATGCGTATCTGTCGACGAAGCCGGACAACATCACCGCACCCACTCTCGGCGACGGCTGGACCGCTGCGGCGACCGGTGCGACCCCGGACTGGATCCGGTCGAGTGCCGGTGCACGCCCCTCGGGTGGCACCTGGGGTGCGCTGGCGATCCAGCAGCGCGATGTCGGCACCACAGGTGTGTATGCGGAGGTGCAGCTACCGGAGTCGGCGCAGGGTGCCGGCGCGAACAGGTTGCGTGGTGTCGCGATCTCCGTCAACGACGCAGACTCGATCGTGGCGGGTGTCGATGATGTGTCCAGCCAGTTCGGTGCGCGTCCGAACTACGCGATGTGGCAGGTAGTCGGTGGGACCGCGACCTTGCTGTGGGAGTCGGATGTGAGCGGCCTGGAAGGGCATCGGGTGGCTCTGGCCCGCGAGGCCGGATCGACGGTGACCACGATGTTCCTCGACGGTCTTCCCGTGCACACGGTGGATGTGCCCGCAGTCGCCGCGTCCGCCAATGCGGGTGTGGCCGGTGCAGGCGGTGTCGCAGGCACCACGGGTTCGACACCCTCGACCCGATCGATCCGCAAGGTCCGCATCCTCCCGGCAGGCGAGTTTGCTGCGGCTCCGGTGATCGTGCGGAACAAGGCGCTCAACCCGAGTTTCGAGGCGACCGGTGGTTTCACCTCCCAGTGGGGTACCGGTGGTGCAGGTTCGGCCACACGGCAGAGCGATGCGGGCGAGGCCCACTCGGGTACGTACTCGTACTTGATGACCTGGTCCACCGCGACCACGGACCCGTCCGGTGGCGGCTGCCGCCTCACCGCGATCGAGGATGTCGAGGTGGGTGCGGTCTACACGCTGTCGGTGTTCATCAAGTCGAGCGTGGCCCGCAAGTTCCGGCTGAACTCAACCTACTACAACGCGCCCAATGCGGGTGGCACGAGTACCGGGTTCAAGACAGGCACGTTCGTCGATGTTCCTGCCGGGGAGTGGACACGCCTGTCGGTGACGACGGATCCGATGCCAGCGAGCACGGTCAGTCTGCGGATCGATGTGTCAGCGGCCCCGACGTCGGGCGGTGGCACGGTGTTCGCGGTCGGGGACACCCTGCGGATCGATGACTACATGGTCACCAAGGGTTCGACGCTGACCGAGTACTTCAACGGCGACAGCCCTGGCGCTGTGTGGACGGGCACGCCTCACGCGTCGGCGTCCACGAAGGAACTCGTAGCCTGACCCGCTCGTAACGCATCCTTATGTGGCGATGATCGCTACATGCATATGGGAGAATGGGCGGCATGGAATTCAAGGTCGGCGACCGGGTCATGTTCTCCTCTCCCAGCGGGGAGGTAGTGAACGAGCCGGGAGTAGTGGCGCGCATCTATTCGGTCAGCCGGCCGTTCGCTCAGGTTGACCTCGACAACGGACAGCACTGGCTCGCACAGTTGGTCGACCTTCGTCGCGAGAATCGGTGACTCCGCAGAAGCGTGGACTGATTCCTGATCCGGAGCGGGCGCGCATCCTCACCGCGATGCGTGCCCGCGACGACGCCGAAGTGGAGCTGCGCGCCGCGGTCGTCGCCGGACTGTTGGCCGGCGGATCGGTACGCGAGATGGCCGACCTCACTGGCATGTCGACGAACACGATCCAACGCTGGGGGCGCGAAGGCGGATGGCCGTCCCCGGCACAGAAGGCGGCGCGGGCGGCGAAGCGCGCCGAGGTCGAGGACTGGGACGCCCGGATCGACGCGGCGACACGGGCGCTCGAGCACCTCGACCCAACCGATCGGGATCCCCGATAAGTTCCTCGCCACCTGCGTTTTTCAAGTGAACGGCTCGAAGCTTGAATTTGGATGCCTGGAATTAAAGTTTTGGGCCCTTCGCTTGAATCGTGGCAATCCCCGCCACATCACTAGCGCATCCTTACATGACCCATTTTTCCGGTGGCTGGGACTGCCACTCCAACTGAACAGAGAGGCTCGAGATGGGCTACGCGTACTACACCCTTCCCGATGGCCGCGACGCCGGATACGGCGTCGAAGCGGAATGCGATCACCCCGACTGCCACGAGCGCATCAATCGCGGTCTCGGGTATCTGTGCGGGGAGGACCCGGACGGTCATCGCGATCCCGAGGAACCGGGCTGCGGGAAGTACTACTGCGAGCAGCACTCGACAGCTCACGAGTGCACGAACCCGGCGTGCGGTGTCTACTCCGACGACGAGGAGTTGATCTGCGGCCTCGCGAAGGGACACGAGCTCCCGCACCGGGACCCGATAGAAGAGCAGGACTTCGGACCCGACGCATAGCGCAAACGAAAAGTCCCCCGCCTCGGTGACGAGGCGGGGGACTTTCGTCGCATCTTGGGGAAGGTGCGGAGTGCGGGCGGTGCTTCCCGGGCCGAAGCCCCACCACCCGCACTTCGAACTGTAGCTCGAGTCGAACAAATGTACGAACGCGAGCGTGTGCGTCACGAGGTGGGTCGTGTCAGATCATTCCTTAAGATTGCCGACCCCTCGCTGCGAAAGAAACGACGTTGGAGTCCGTGGGTGTGGTGGTCCGCCCGGCTGCCCTTCCTTCCCGCGCGGGGATCCACTGCTCAAGAAAGACTGGAGCGACGCCAAGATCGGGCGAGGCGGGAAAGTAGGGCTTGGGACCGTACGTCGCCGTCAGTTCCGTCCACAAGCGAGCGGGCTTCTCGATGCCGACCTCGACCGGTTCGGCTTTTCTCCAGCCTCGACTGGAGATCTGAATCATCAGTGACTTGTACCGTTGGGCTGAGATGATTCCAAGCCGTTTGGCGCGTGAAATTGCTGCTTGAACGGATATTCCGTATCGCGACTTGATGCGCATGTAGCCGTGGAGCGTGAGCGTCTCGGAGAGGTTCTCGATCGCCACCGTTCTGGGCAGAAGGAATGCGCCGGCGAAGAGGTTGGCCTCCGTTTCCCGGAGCTCTAGGGGCAGATTGCGCCGGGTATGCAGTACTACATGCCCGAACTCGTGAGCGAGAGTGAATCGTTGACGGTCTCCCGGCTGGCCGCTGATGAAGGCAACCGTGGCCCGAGCTGCACTTTCGTCCCAACGCGAAAGCCCGCTGTGGCCGTCAAGCAAGGCCGGGTCTTCAACCGACACGGCGAGCGGCGCAACCGCTGCTCCTGTCCGTTCGATCGTTCGGATGACGTTGCGGACGGGTTCGTCGTCGGCGAGTCCTGCGCAGCGGCGAGCGTCCAATGCGAATGCCTCGATGTCGTTGTCGCTGACAATGTCAGCTTCTTCGGCAACGGGTATGTCGGTGTTCTTGATCCGGACGGGAGCCTTCTCAAGCGAGATCGAGATGCGCTCAATCTCCTTGAACGCTTGCACTGCGTACTCCCGTCCACGCGCGCTGGTCTTACTCGACTTACGGAAGTTGATCTCCTCTGCCGAGTAAGTCGCACTCTTGAAGCCGAAGAACTCCAACGGAGTTCCTGTCGCGCGGGCAATTCGATAGGCGGACTCCACGGTCAGCTCCCGCTTGCCACGCTCAATCATCGAGAGATTCGGCTGCGGTATTCCGGACCTTTCGGAAAGTTCGCCCTGGGTCAGCGATAACAAACGTCGAAGATCCGTGACTCGCTCGCCATGGTGAGCGCTCCAGGAGCTAGACATCGGTCCCATCTTCCAGCTCGTCGTCGTCGATTTCGAATAGCAACGACTGTTCGTCGTCCTGCGGGTCGAATGTGAGAGCCTCGAAGGCCGAGAGGGTCCGTGGCATGGGGATGACCAAGTCGGACTTGACGTGCCGACCGATTCGACCGGGTTCGAGCGGACGGATCATCGTGAGCTCAAACTCTGCCGAGTCATCAGGTTCCTGCCACAGCAGGATCAACCTTTGCGTAGTGAATGGATCGCTGAGTTCTTCAATGGCGGTGTTCGTGTAGTACGCGCGCCGTGCCCCGTTGTATCCGGCGACCGGTGCATAGTTGACGGGAAACGTGTGAAGTACGCGGACCTGCATCTCTCCGCTTCCGTACGCCAGATGAATCTCGCCATTGCGTCGGTGCCTGCCGGTCAGTGCCCACGACGCGGGCAAACCCAAGTCGCGTAAATTGCGCCAGGCTCCACCGCGAAGCGCGTGTGTCCGTAGCCAACGCTGCTCACGCTCGTCGTACAGACCTTCATGCTTAGTTTGAAGGGTGTGGCGTGCGAACTCGAACGCTTCGTGCACCGGCTCGACGAGCGGGCCGATCCGATCAGTGATCAGCTCCGGCAGAGTGTTATCCATAGGGGAATAATATAGCGCATGGCGCTATAAAATATCGCTGGATATAACACTTGGCGGTGTGGGGGCCGGGCATGATGCGACAACTGAAGAGTGATCTCGGGGGCGAGGATAGGGTCGCTGACCGGCGTTTTTCGTGAAGTGATGTCCGGACATTATGAGGTCGTGACCTCGTTCCCTGCCGGACGGGTAGTGTTGAACGTCACATATGGGAGTTTCCAGGTTGTTCTCAGGTACCGCGGGTACCTTCCGGAAGCGTCAACAAGATCGGCCCCGCACCGGTGATTGCAGCACCGGCCGGGGCCTTGCCACCACGCCACCCGTAATGGAGTGATGACCGTGCATGACGCTACCCCGACAGAAGTTCTCCCGCCCCGCCAGATGGACAAGCACGATCTGCTGGTGGCGGGATTCCTCGCCCGCTACACCGGACAATCGTTCACCGCCTACGAGACCGACATGCGCCTGTGGTTCCAGTGGTGCCGCGGCTACGGGCTCGACCCGATCTTCGGCATCGAACGCGCGCACATCGAGTTGTGGGCGCGGTACCTCGAGATCGAACGCGGCAACGCGCCGGCCACCGTGCACCGTCGCTTGGTGTGCCTGCGTGTGTTCTTCTGGCTCATGCAGGAGGACGGCGTGATCGACAAATCGCCGGCCGTCAACGTGAAGATGCCACGGTGGACGACGGACCTGACGAAGAAGATCGGACTCGAGCGACAGGACTTCCAGTCGCTGATGTTCACGGCGCGACAGTCCACCCCGGCCGACGAGGCTCTCGTCGCGATGCTGGGTCTGCTCGGTCTGCGTGTCTCGGAAGCCTGCTCGATCAACGTCGAGGACTTCCAGGACACCGAACGCGGGCACCGGGTCGTGCGCTTCACCGGCAAGGGCACCAAGTCCGCATCGATCCCGCTGCCCGTTCCGGTGCTGCGCTCGATGGAACGTGCCGCCGGCGAACGTCGTCGCGGCCCGCTGCTGTTGCGACGCGACGGCTCACGCATGACGCGACGCTCAGCCGATCGTGTCGTGAAGCGTCTCGCGCGACACGCAGGGATCAACAAGCCTGTCTCATGCCACACGCTGCGACATACCTTTGTCGTCGCGGCCTTGGATGCGAAAGTCCCGCTGCGACAGGTGCAGCTCGCAGCGCGACACTCCGACATCCGTCAGACGCTCGCCTACGACCGCGGCCGGGTCAGTCTCGACAACCACGCCGCGTACGTCGTGTCAACGTTCATGGCCGCGTAGACGCTGCGATAGCGAAGCGCCCCACCTCTTCGGGAGGTGGGGCGCTTTTACTTTCCTTGCGCGGGTCTGTCGAAAACGTAGCTCTAGTTTCCAAGGAGCGATTTGTGTTCCGGGCAGTAGGAAGCAATGGCCACACCCACAAACGTTGCGCCCTCATTCAACGTGAAGATTCCGCCTGAATCCCGTGCAATCTGAGCACCGATTGCGCCAGGACTTCGCCCTTCGTCCATTCCTTCACAAGCGAGCTTACCGATCTTGATCGCTTGCTGATCTTCTAGATAGCCAAGATTGCGTGACTCAAGAACCCTGAGGTAGGCGGCATCCATTATGGAATTGCTGCCGTTAGGCGGGGAGGCAGGAGGAGATGTGGTCGTCTTCTGTGTCGGTAGATCTGTGCAGTACTCCTCTAACGTCACCTTCACGAACGTGCTTTCCGTTCCGCTATCAAGGTACCGCGGACTCTGTTTCAGAATTTCGATGGCGAAGTCCTCTCCAGCGTCAACCATGCTCGACGCCGTGCACGTAGCTTCAGCGAGTTCGAGGACAGCGATGTCACCGGTCTCATCAATACCGTTGCTGCGGATGCTGTTCAAGTAGCGCTCGTCAGGCGACATGCTTTCCGTGGTGCCAGCGGATCCCGTGGATGCTTCCTCACTCGCTCCGCAAGCAGTGAGTAGAAGAAGAACCGGAACGAACGCCAGGGAACGAAGTTTCATGCCCGGACAATACGTTCCGTGACTTCTTTTGTTACACCGCAGAGTGTGTGAGTTCTGCGGCCTCAGCATGGTGTTCGGCGTAGCCGCCATAGCCTCGTTCGCCCCGCGAGACTGGTTGCGGCGTCGCGTCGCCACTCGACGCGACGCCGTTTCTCCTCAGCTCGCGGCGGTCTCACATTGCGCCGCGCGACGGTGCGCGTTCACCCACCGCGACACCTTGTCTTTCGACACGCCGAGCTTGTCGCCAGCCGTCCGGTACGACATGCCTTCTGCGACGAGACGGACCGCCTTCGCTGCGAGGTCGTCTGTCGCCGGGGGCGGTGCGACGTCGCGGGCGAGGATCTTCGGTGTCGCAGACTGGAGTGTCGCAGCAGGTCGTGACGGTGTAGCGGGTGCGACACGCAGCTGGGTCACGGGTCGCATGACGGGCTGTGGCTCCGGTGTCTCGTCGGTGGTGGGGGTGTCGTCGCGTGTCGTGCGACGCGGTTCCTGTGTCGCGCTGTCGTCCTGTCGCGCGAGAAGGATCGTCAGGTGAACCGCGGCGAGTGTGACGAGCGGTGGGATGACGGCGATGCCGACACCGATCGGGGACTCGGTGAGCTGCCAGGCGTGGATGCCGTTGCCTGCGACAGAGACGACGGTGCCTGCGACGAGCAGCGCCCAGGAGTACCCGCGGGCAATCCGGTGTCGCGCGACCGCCGCGGCGACGGTTGCGACGACGACCAGGCCGTCGACTGCGACGGGGATCATCCACGCTTGGTCGACCGGCACCTGGTATGCGACAGCGAGCTCGGCGATCGCGGTGAACGACCGCCAGAAGCTGGTGCCGGCCACGGCAGCGGCCGCGATAGCAGCGAGCAGGACGGCGACGGTGGTACGCGACGGCACCATGAGACGGGGCAGGGTCATCAGTGGGTCCTTCCGAACGTGTCGTAGAGACCGGAGCACAGGGTGACGAAGGCGTCACGGTAGGCGTCGGCGAAGGTGTCGATGCCGTCCTCAAGGAGGCGACGGTGTGCGATGTCGATGTGGATCTGGGAGTCGGCGATCAGCGCGGCGAGGGTCTGGTCGTTCATCACGCGGCCGCCCGGCCGTGCGTGCACCGCTGGGGAGGATCGATCGGCGCCCCGAGGTCACCGAGGACCCAGGCGTACTCGTCGCACAGATCGCAGTCGTCGATCGGGGAGGGTGCGTGCAGCTGCGGGGGCGTCGGCGTAAGGCGGGGCGGGGACATCGCCTTCCACAGCCGGATCCAGCCCTGGGCATACAGGGTGGGGTTGTCGTCACGGTGCATGGCTTTCGCACGCTCGGCCAGGGCCGCGGCGCCGTGCTGGTCGATCAGCTCGAGGATCTCGGCCTTCTGGGCGGGCTTGACGTAGTCGAACGATCCGAGCAGACCGGCGCTTCGGCAGGCCGTGATCAGCTCGGCGTAGTTCGTCTCGAGCCTCACGAGTTCTTTGCGGGCATCGTCGGACAACGACACCGTCACCCCGGCCACCTCGACAGCTGACGTTTCCGTGCCCGCGGTGTTGTTGTTTGTTTCAGTCCTGGGTGATCGGTTCTTTGTAAAGACGCCCGTCTTTCCGTCGCGCGGACGACCGGAGTTCGATTTCCTGGTCGTCGGTTCGGGAGACGGATCGCCGCTGAGGAGGGGTTCTTCGTAGACGGTCTGGATGGTGTACCAGCGTCCACGTTCGTCCTGGACCTTCTCGCGCACGAGGTAGCCGTGGGTTTCGAGCTCGCGCATGCAGGTGCGGACGGCGGTGCGGCCTTCGACGTCGGACTGATCGGCGATCGCTTCGGAGCGGATGCGCCAGTCTTCGGGCTTGGAGAGCAGCCACAGAAGGATGCAGCGGGCGCGGAAGCTGAGACGCTTGTTATTGAGCAGCCGGTTCGAAACGATGGTGAAGTTGTCGGCCAGACGGGGGCCGCGTCGGATACCACCCTGCGGCTGGGCATGAGTATGCTGAGGCACTGTCGAACTCCTTGTCAGTTCGGCCACGCCCCGGGAGTGTTCCAGCACTCGCCGGGGTCCTTTTCTGTTGTACGGGCATCCTGGCACAGGGGATCTCTGCCTGTCCATCGAACGCGCCAGAGGCAAGTTGTCACCGGGTTGTCACAACATGAGTGGTCCGACGCGATCTGCCGTGTTCTCGAGTGGACTATTCGACCAGGTAGTGAACCCGTGTGAACCCGAACGCTCTCCAGGAACTCGCCTTGAAAGCGAGCTTGGGTAACACCAACGGGGGTTCAAATCCCTCCGCTTCCGCCACGGAAGAGGTTCCGGCACCCGTCAGGGAGTCGGAGCCTCTTCTCGTTTCTACCGCCGGGTGGCGACAATCTTCTCCTCGAGGATCCAGGTGCGCCCCTCGTCCCCAGCTTCCGTCGAACCGTGAGAAAGCCCCGAGCTTCGGGTCGGCGACGCCGGTCAGAAGAGTGGCATCGAGAGCATTCATGCGGCCGGTGTGCCCGCGCCGCGTGGGCATGTCCCCGGTTCCCGTGGACCGATCACATCTGTCAGCTCGGTCCGGCGGCCACCGCTCGTTCCACGGCCACGGCCGCACCGTCGTGCCAGGGCTCACCGTGGCCGACGAGGACGTGCTTCGCGCCGGTGCCGGCGATGGCCGCCAGCGAGGCGAGGGCCGTCCTGCTGTCGGCGGTCGCCGCACCCGAGACGATCTGCGGACCGTGCCTGCCCGTGTACGGATCGAGGGTGACGATGGCGTCGCCGACGATCACGGTGTCGCGGTCCGGGAGATGCAGCGCGCAGTGCCCGTAGGTGTGGCCGGGTGTGTGCAGGGGGACGGGGCGGCCCGGCAGGTCGAGCGGTTGGGAGTCCTGGAAGAGCGTCACGTCGTGGACCCCGCGCACCCACAGCGCACCGGCCACGGTCATCCGGGCGAGAACGGGGATGCAGGCGGGATATCGAACGGGATAGAGCAGCCGGTTGCGTTCGTGCTGGTAGCGATAGGGGTGGGCGGCGAGGAACTTCTCGTCGCGATGCGCCCATACCGGAACCCGCCACCGTTCACGCAGCCGCTTCGCCGACCCGACGTGATCGAAGTGGGCGTGCGTGAGGACGACTCCCTGCACGTCGTCGATCCGGCGACCGATGCGTGAGATCGCCTCTTCGATGCGACCAGCGGTCGCGGGTAGTCCCGTGTCGACGACGGTCACTCCGGCGTCGTCCTCGATCAGGTAGACGTTGACGTCGGCGTGCGCGAGGCGATGCACGCCCGGTGCGACATCCGTGTGGAGCATGGCGGCCCTTCGCTCGGGTGAACGTGCGGGTTCAGCTGTGTCCGTCGATCTCGTCGGCGATGAAGGCGGCCCACGACCGCACCTCGTCCTCGCCTGCGGACGGACTGAACGACCGGTAGTCGAGCGCGGCGAGTTCGGACACCAGATCTGTTGTGTCCTCGGTGCTTTCGTCGACCACCGCGAACAACCACACGAGCTGCTGACTCAGCCCGGAGGCCCGCGACGACAACAGTTCGACGGTGTCGGGCGAGTACTCGCCGGCGTCGACCTCGCCTCCGAAGACGACGCCCTCGAACTCTTCCGACCGCTCGAGATCGGAGGTGTCACCGACGGTGACGTCGATGTCCCGCTCTCCCAGCGCGTCGGCGACGAGCCGGGCGATCTTCTGGGCCGGACCTTCGGGGCTGTCCGTGACGACGAGAACGGTCATTGTGTCTCCAGCATGTTCGGCGACTTGGGTTCACTGGTGCGTTCCCGGTCCCCGAGGGGCGGAAACATGCCCCCGGCCGTGTCAGCGGTAGACGCCGAGTGCCCGCACCCCCGGCGCCCCCGACCGGCGGACGAACTCGGAGTCGGCGAGGCGTTCGTCCGCACCGAGATCCAGCGACAGGTCGACGGTGGTGGCGAGCCGGTAGGGCTTGCTCTCGATCACGTCCCCGATCGCGCGTCGCAGTCGCGACACCTCGGCGCGGACCGACACGGCATGGTCGTCGTCCCCGTAGAGGGCCCGGCTGAGCGCTGCGACCGTCATGCCGTCCGGGCCGCGCTCGTGCAGCAACAGCAGGATCTCGGCCTGACGTGCGGTGACGATGCTGTGCCACGAGTCGTCGTCCCCGAAGACCTCCACTGTGGGCGACGACGACACGTGCAGCACCATCCGCATGCGCGACGACGAGGCCGCGCCGCGGATCAGCCAGCCGTGCGAAAGCCGCTCGGGCACACACAGTCCCATACCGGGAACTGTCAGTGGGCGTGCGTGCCGCGGAACCGCGACCCGCTCGGCGGCGATACCGGAGGCGTGCGCGACCCAGCCGTCCTCGTCGACGAGCAGCACCGGTCCCCGCGTCGACGACAGCAACGGAGCAGCCTCGGTGCGCAGCCGTTCGAGTCGCACCTCGTGCCGTCGCCACAGTTGTGCTTCGGCGAGCCGGACGGCGGTGTCGACGAGGGCGATGATGGCCGGGTGCAGGGTCAGCGCGGGACCGCTGACGTCGACGATGCCCAGGAGGTCGCCGCGGATCGGATCGTGGATCGGCGCAGCGGTGCAGTACCAGGGATGCTGGGTCGTCTCGAAGTGTTCACCCGAGAACAACTGCACGGGCGCGGCCTCCGCGAGCGCCGTGCCGATGGCGTTCGTGCCGACGGTCGACTCGGTCCACACAGTTCCCTCCTGGAAACCGAGGGCGTCGGCGCGTGACCGGATCGGTGCCGAACCGCTGCGCCAGAGGATCACGCCGTCGGCGTCGGTCACCACCAGCAGCAGATGCGAGGCGTCGGCGACGGGTGTGATGACCTGCTCGAGATCGCCGATCACCGCGGAGAGGGCGGACGCGCGGCGACGTCGCTCGATCTCCGCGACGGGCAGCCGGCTGCGTTCGTTGGTGCCGGTGGGATCGAGGCCCGCGTCGAGCACGCGCTGCCACGAACGGGACACGAGCGGACGGGGTCGCATGGGTGACCGGGCGCCGCCGATGACCGCGTCGTGCATCCGCGTCAACTCGCGCGCGTAGCGCGACAGGTCGGTGCCGGGCGCGATCGCGCTGAACGTGGTCACGGTCTCCTCTTCGTCGTCGTCCTCGGAGCATAGGTGGCAAATGTGTGCTGCGCCACAAGTGGGGCGCCGTGCAACGTGACGCAACGCTTGCGGGGGACCGGCCGCGGGGAGTGTCCTGGATCACATCACCACGGGAAAGGACTCACCATGACCGACACCCTCGACAAGCCCACGACCTCCGGCACCGCGACGCCCGACGAACGCGTCGACGCCTGGTTGCAAGCTTTCGAAACCGCCCTCGCACAGCGCGATGTCGACGCCGCTGCGGGCCTGTTCGGCACCGATTCCTTCTGGCGCGACCTGGTCGCCTTCACCTGGAACCTCAAGACCGTCGAGGGACGCGAGGGCGTCTCGGACATGCTGCACGCGCGACTCGCCGACACCGATCCCAGCGGCTTCCGCACCACCGAACCAGCGAGCGACGACGACGGCGTACTCAGCGCCTGGATCGCGTTCGAGACCGCGGTCGGTCGCGGCGTCGGCCACCTGCGTCTCGAGCGCGACGAGGAGAGCGGCCAGGACCGCGCCTTCACGCTGCTGACCACGATGCAGGAACTGAAGGGCTACGAGGAGAACAGGGGCACGCGTCGTCCCCGCGGCACGAAGCACGGTGCGGACAAGCACCGCGTCACGTGGTCGGAGCAGCGCGAGATCGAGGAACGCGAACTCGGTTACACGCGTCAGCCCTACGTCGTGATCATCGGTGGTGGTCAGGGCGGTATCGCGCTCGGCGCCCGCATGCGTCAGCTCGGTGTGCCCGCGATCGTGCTCGACAAGTACGACCGTCCCGGCGACCAGTGGCGCGGCCGCTACAAGTCGCTGTGTCTGCACGACCCCGTCTGGTACGACCACCTGCCGTACATGCCGTTCCCCGACAACTGGCCGGTCTTCGCGCCCAAGGACAAGATCGCGGACTGGCTCGAGATGTACACGAAGGTGATGGAGGTCCCCTACTGGTCGAAGTCGGAGTGCACCTCCGCGAGCTACGACGAGGCAACGGGCGAATGGACCGTCAACGTCCTGCGCGACGGCGAACCGGTGGTCCTCCGGCCGAAGCAGCTCGTCATCGCGACCGGCATGTCGGGTAAGCCGAACATCCCCGACTTCCCCGGCATGGACCTGTTCCGGGGCGAGCAGCACCACTCCAGCGCCCACCCGGGCCCGGACGCCTACGCCGGCAAGAAGGCCGTCGTGATCGGTGCCAACAACAGTGCCCACGACATCTGCGGTGCCCTGTGGGAGGTGGGCGCCGACGTCACCATGGTGCAGCGCTCGTCGACGCACATCGTCCGGTCCGATTCGCTGATGGATCTCGGTCTCGGCGACCTGTACTCCGAGCGGGCCCTCGCCGCCGGCGTCACCACCCAGAAGGCCGACCTGACCTTCGCGTCCCTGCCGTACCGGATCATGCACGAGTTCCAGATCCCCATCTACGAGAAGATCCGCGAACGCGACGCCGAGTTCTACGACCGGCTCGAGAAGGCTGGCTTCCAGCACGACTGGGGTGACGACGGTTCGGGCCTGTTCATGAAGTACCTGCGTCGCGCATCCGGCTACTACATCGATGTCGGTGCCTCGGAACTCGTCGCGAACGGCGACATCAAGCTCGCCCACGGCAACGTCCGCGAACTCACCGAGACGTCGGTGATCCTCGAGGACGGCACCGAACTCGAGGCCGATCTCGTCGTCTACGCGACCGGCTACGGCTCGATGAACGGCTGGGTCGCCGACCTGATCTCGCAGGAGGTCGCCGACAAGGTGGGCAAGTGCTGGGGCCTGGGCTCCGACACCACCAAGGACCCCGGCCCCTGGGAGGGTGAGCAGCGCAACATGTGGAAGCCCACGCAGCAGGACGGCCTGTGGTTCCACGGCGGCAACCTGCACCAGTCGCGGCACTACTCGCTCTACTTGGCGCTGCAACTCAAGGCGCGTTACGAGGGCCTCCCGACCCCGGTCTACGGGTTGCAGGAGGTGCACCACCTCCGCTGACCGACACAGCTCTCCCACGCGTCGCTCCCGTCGCCCGGCGGGGGCGACGCGGCCGTGGATCCTCCGATTCGTCACGAATCGGAGGGTGAATATTAGGGTCGCGTGCAGGTCCGCTTGACCGGGTACAGGTAGTGACTGTGAGATCACTGCAGGTCGTCGGGGGACGGGGAGTTCGATGGTGAAGAGACGCGCGGCGGCTGTAGCGGTGGCCCTGATGGTGCCGGTCTCCGGCACGACGATCGCCCATGCCCAACCGATCCATGCACAACCGGCGCACGTCCAGCCGGTGTCGGCCAGGATCGACCATGTCGAGCGGGTCGGCGACAGGCAGACGAAGCTGTTCGTCCACTCGGCCGCGATGAACCGGGTCGTGCCGGTGCAGGTGCTGCACCCGGCCTCGGCGGGGCCGCGCCCCACCCTCTACCTGCTCGACGGCGTCAGCGCCGGCGAGGAGTCCGAGTTCCGCGAGAGCACGTGGACCCAACGCACCGACATCGCGGAGTTCTTCGCCGACAAGAACACCAACGTCGTCCTTCCCGTGGGTGGCACCGCGAGCTACTACACCGACTGGAACAACCCCGACCCCGTGCTCGGGATCAACAAGTGGGAGACCTTCCTGACTGAGGAACTACCCCCGCTGATCGACGCCGAGTTCGACGGCAACGGCACCAACGCCGTCGCGGGCCTGTCGATGGGCGCCACCGGGGCGATGTCCCTGATCACCCGCAATCCCGACCTCTACCAGGGAGTCGCGGCGCTCAGCGGCTGCTACGACACCTCCAGCGACCGCTCCCGCGACACCGTCCGCGGAACCGTCGCGTACAAGGGCGGCAACCCCGACAACATGTGGGGACCGCCCGACGACGCCCGATGGGAGGAGCACGACTCCTACCTGCTCGCCGAGAAGCTGCGCGGCAAGCAGGTCTTCCTCAGCACCGGCAACGGCCTGCTCGGCCCGCACGATCTCGGCGCCGGTCAGGACGTGCTCACCGTCGGCGCGCCGCTCGAGATCGGCACCTTCGTGTGCACCGTCACCTACGACCGTCGCCTCCGCGAACTCGGTATCCCCGCGCAGGTCGTCTACCGCCCGTGGGGTACGCATTCGTGGGGCTACTGGCAGGACGACATCAAGGCCGCGTGGCCGACCCTCGCCGACGCACTCCGACTCCGCTGATCGCGCGTCGACGGCACCGTCTCAGTGGAGGCGGATGCGGTCGACGGCCGGCGGCTCCACGCGTGAGCGGGTCGCCAGATAGCTGTTGAGGGCGTCGAGATCCTTGCCCGCGCCGACCAGTCCGTGCGCTTCCGTACATACGGTGAAACCGTCTCCGCCGCCGGCCAGGAAGTTGTTCATCACGACCTTGTACACACGCTCGGGGTCGACGGCCTCGCCGTCGATCGTGATCGAACGGATCCGTTCGCCGCGCGGCGCCAGGCGGTCGAGCGTGTAGGTCAGATTGTGCGAGGGCGCCAGGATGCGTTCGACCTCCGAGCCGACCGGGCTGTCCTGAAACTGCTGCTCGAGCAGCACGTCGAGTTGGGCTCCGGTGAGGTCGAGCACCTGCAGCATGCTCCCGAAGGGCTGCACAGCGTAGGTCTCCCGGTACGAGACGGTGCCGTCGCCGGCGAGGAGGTCGCCGCGGAGTCCGCCGGGGTTCATCAGCGCGATCTGCGCGCCGAGATGCCGCGTCGCCGCGAGTTGTGCGTCGGCCACCAGATTGCCCAGCGCCGACTCTCCGCTCGGGCTCTCGCTGCGCGTGACGTCGGCGCCGATGCGCGCGATGGACCGGTTCGCGACCTCCGCCGACTTCTCGACTGCCCGGTCGACGAACTCGAGAGTGGTCGGATCCGGATCGATGTCGTGCGTGACGACCTGCGTGAACACGACGGTTCGGTCGCGCAGCACCTCCCGGCTCTGCCGGTCGATGACGAGATCGGCGACCGACAGGATGCGCCCGTGCGAAGCACCCTGCACGACGGTGCGCGGCCTGCCCGCCGGGTCGGTGTAGGTGCAGTTGAAGTGCCGATCGCCGTCGGAGGTGACGATGAGGTCCACGTCGGGGGAGACGGACGTCGCGATCGCCGCCGCTCCGTCGTCCCCGCTCGGACACGGATCGTCGCCGTCGATGGCCCCGATGTCGCCCTTGTAGAGCACCACGATCGAACGGACGCCGAGCGCACCGAGGATGTCGGCGGTGCGGTTGACAGCGGCGATCTCGTCCTCGAACTGCAGTCCCGCGATCGCGTCGGGCCGGATGATGTCGGGGGTGTTGCTCGGCACGACACCGATGACGCCCACGGGCAGTCCGTCGACGTAGTCGATGCTGTAGGGGAGTGCGGCCGGTGTGCCGTCCGTCGTGGTGAGGTTGGCGCCGAGGATCGGGAAGTTCGCGCCCTCGAACGGTTCGGTGTAGAGGCACCCTTCCTTCGGGTGGCAACCGCCGTCCCGCAGTCGCTCGAGTTCGGCGTAGCCGCGGTCGAGTTCGTGGTTGCCGAGGGTCGCGGCGGTGAGATCGAGTTCGTCGAGCAGGGCGATGGTCGGCTCGTCGTGGAACAGGCCCGACTCGAGCGGCGACGAACCCCACGTGTCGCCCACGGCGTAGAGCACGGAGTTGTCGGCCTGTTCCCTGAGCTGCCGGACGTAGGCGGCGAGATAGGCCGCACCCCCCGCGGGGACCGAGACGCCGTCCGACCGGACGACCTCGCCGTGCAGTCCCTGTGGGGGCAGCAGATTTCCGTGCAGGTCGCCGAATGCGATCACCCGGAGCGGGACGGCGTTCGAGGGGATTGTGCTCGTCGGCGCGGCTCCGGCAGGTGCCGCACCACCGAAGGCGACCAGTGAGCCGACGACTGCGCAGGCCGACAGGGCGCGCCGCACCTTGCCTGCCCCCATGCAGTTCCTCCGCCACCCGCCCGATCCGACCGCCCGAGTCTGTCAGGGCCGGATCACGCCACCGATACCCAGCTATAACGGTTGGGTCTCGTCACAGGATCAGCCGATGCCGGCGAGTGCCCGTCCCTGCCCGGTCGCGAAGTCGAGGAAGAGGTCGTTCTCGTGCGGGTCGCCGATCGTCACCCGGGTGCCCTCGCCCGTGAAGTTGCGGAGCACCACGCCTGCCTCCGCTGCGGCTTCGAAGAACGCGGCGGAGCGTTCACCCAGCGGCAGCCAGAGGAAGTTCGCGGCACTCGTGGGCACCTCGTAGCCGGCCTCGACGAGTGCCGCGTGGACCCGTTCCCGCTCGGCGACGACGCCCTCGGTGCGCGCGAGCAACTCGGTCGCGGCGGCGAGCGAGGCCACGGCAGCCGTCTGGGCGAGCGAGTTCACGGAGAACGGGGTGTGGACCTTGCTCAGCGCCGTCACGACGGACGGGTCGGCGACCGCGTATCCGACGCGGATACCGGCGAGACCGTAGGCCTTGGAGAAGGTGCGGAGCACGACGACGTTGCGGCGACCCTCCGCGAGCTCGAGACCGTCGGCCAGATCCTCACCGGGCTCGGGGCGGACGTACTCGAAGTACGCCTCGTCGAGGGCGACGACGATGTGCTCGGGGACGGCGTCGAGGAACTGCGCGAGCTCCTCCTTGCCCAGCAGCGACCCGGTGGGATTGTTGGGATTGCACACGAAGATCAGCCGCGTGCGGTCGGTGATCGCGGCGAGCATGGCCTTCAGGTCGTGACCGTGGTCCGCGGTGTTCGGGACGCGCACGGCGGTCGCGCCGGCGACGGCCGCGATGATCGGGTACGCCTCGAACGACCGCCACGCGAAGATCACCTCGTCGCCCGCATCGCACGTGATCTGCACGAGCTCCTGGCACAGGCTCACCGATCCGCAGCCCACGGCGATCCACTCGGTCGGGACGCCGAGTCGTTCCGACAGTGCCGCGATGAGCTCCGTCGCGCTGTTGTCGGGGTAGCGGTTGAGGCCGGCGGCAGCGTCGGCGATCGCCTCCCGGACGCTGGGGAGCGGACCGATGGTCGTCTCGTTGCTGGCGAGCTTCACCGCACCGGGGAACGAGCGGCCCGGAACGTAGGCGGGGATCGATTCGAGGTCGGGGCGGGTCTGTGGAGTCACGAGCCGATTATGCGCCTCGTCGTGTGACCGCCGGTCGGCAGGATTGGGGAGACCGTCCATCTACACGCCTCTGACCAGGCGTTTTGCGTTTCCCCTGGGGGCATGTGTAATGTTTCGATCCGGCGGTTCGAGAGCATCGAATCCCCGAGGAGGCGTGCCAGAGCGGCCGAATGGGACTCACTGCTAATGAGTTGTCCCCCTTACCGGGGACCGGAGGTTCAAATCCTCTCGCCTCCGCCAGTTGGTGTAGCGTCACCAACGACAATTGAATACACATGCGCCCGTAGCTCAACGGATAGAGCATCTGACTACGGATCAGAAGGTTAGGGGTTCGAATCCCTTCGGGCGCACACACGAAAACCCTCACCGGTACTTCCGGTGAGGGTTTTCTCGTATCTGGTTACGGAGTCGCCACGACACAGAATCGACACGGCTTGCTGACCGGCTTCAGCGACATCTTGTGGCTATCTTCACTCCGCAAGGGGCGTCACGTGACTTCCCCGGACTAGAGGAGGGTGTGTGCAAGATCGGCCCTGGTCCAACGAACAGATGGAGATTCTTGCCCAGTGCCTCCGTGACAATGTGGCGACACCGGAGGGCGCGCCGACTACGACGACGTCATGATCTGGTACGACGAGTTGGCGGCAGAGGTTCACGGCGCCAGCTCGGGTGCAAGGTGCTGGAAGACGAAGCCGAACTCTCTCCTCTGCTCGACGATGTAGAGAAGCTGCTTCGAGACGCACAGCGGAAGGGGATGGAACAGTGACGGCTTTCGTGATCGAGTACAACCGGAAGACTGCCGACCGGACGGTTACGTCCGCCTGACAGGCTAGGTTCGACCCCTTCGGGCACACAGACCAAACCCTCATCGATCCTGTCGGTGAGGGTTTTCTCGTTCGAGGATTACTGTTTCCGGTTGCGCTCACGTGAGCTTCGCGATGATCCTCTCGGCGAAGTCCTCGATCGGCGCGCGGTACTGCTCGGCGGTGCCGAGGAGGTGATCGTGGTCGCCCGAGTGGGTGGCCTCCCAGTTGGCCCACGGCGACACCATGACGCCGGCACAGGATCGGTACCGGGCTCGGCGGGTGGGGTTCGATGGTCATCTCGGGGATGTCGTAGTACTCGCCCCGGAACGAGATCCATCCTCCCTTCCACAGTTCGCGCAGCGCCCGGATGGGGGTAGCCCCTGGGTGGTGAACACGCTGACACTGGCCCATACTGGGCCGGAGAATGCAGGACATCACCATGACGAAGAAGAAATACTCTGACGAGTTCAAGGCCGACGCCGTGCGACTCTACGAGAGTCGCCCGGAAGTGTCGTACTCGTCGTTGGCCGCGGATCTGGGAGTCGCTCGGGGGTCGTTGAAGACGTGGGTGCATTTGGCGCGTAAGAAGGCCGCGATGGCGCGGTCTGCGCCCGAGAAGAGCGTGGATGCCTCGGAGACACCCGAGGAGCAGTGTGCGCGGATGCAGGCCGAGATCGAGCAGATTCGGGCCCGCAACCAGGCTTTGGTCGCGGAGAACGACAAGCTCAGCGAGGAACGAGACATCCTGCGCAAGGCCACGAAATATTTCGCGGCAGAGACGAACTGGTGATCCGCTTCCGGTTCGTTGACGACCACCGAGACACCCATGAGGTGAAGCGGATGTGCACGGTGCTCGGCATCCACCGGTCGAGCTACTACAAGTGGCGAGCCGGAAAGGCGGCTCGGCGTGCCCGCCAGCAGGCCGATGCGGCGCTTGTCGACCGAATACGTGCCCACCACCAGGAATGGGACCACACCCTCGGTTACCGGCGGATGACCGCCGAACTGGCCGATGATGACGCGGTGCCGGGCACGGTCAATCACAAGCGGGTAGCCAGGTTGATGCGACAGAACAACATCGTCGGTGTGCACCTGCGTAAACCGAAGAACACGACGATCAAAGATCCTGGGGCGCAGGTCTTCGAAGACCTGGTCAACCGTGATTTCACCGCTGACGAGCCTGGACGAGTATTCGTTGGTGACATCACCTATCTTCCGCACAGCAGCACCGGTGAGTTCCTCTACCTGGCGACCGTGATCGACGTGTGTTCCAAACGGCTCGTCGGCTGGTCGATCGCAGATCACATGCGTACCGAGCTCGTGGAGAACGCGCTCGACAATGCGGCGGCGGCCCGAGGGTCGCTGGAAGGAGCTATTTTTCACTCCGACCACGGCCGTCAATTCACCTCCTCGGACTACCAGGCGACATGTCGCCGGCACGGCGTGCGGCAATCGATGGGCCGGATCGGGTCGAGCGCCGACAACGCGATGGCCGAGTCCTTCAATGCGTCGTTGAAGCGGGAGACGCTTCAGGGCGCGAAACGCTGGATCGACGAAGCGCAATGCCGCACCGAGGTTTTCCGCTGGATCACTCGATACAACACACGCCGACGGCACTCATCACTGCGGAACCGATCACCACTTGACTTCGAGGTCGACCATGGGTCTACCCTCGATCAGGCCGCTTGACGTACACACCCAGTGTCCACTATCCAGGGGCCACGCCCGATCATTTCGTTCGGTCGAGGTCCCTGTGGTTGTCGAAGTCCTGGCCGAGCAGTTCGAACTCCTCGCGCATCCATCCCGCGGACAGTCCGATGGAGACCCGGTCTCCGGCGACCAGAACGGCTTGCCGCTCTCGTGCCCGGGGTGGATCGTCTTCAACCCCTTCGGGTAGATGAGGTGGTCCGAGACGAGCAGGCCGTGGAATCCGGCGTCGTCGAGCATGCGGGCGACGACCGGCATCTCCGTGGCCTTCATGAATGCGGTCCCGCTCCGGAACTTCACTCGAATGCCCTCCGAATCTTCGATGCCCGCCGACGATGAAAGAGTGACGTTTACATCCCCAAGAGCAAGGTTCTATCAGAGTGTGTGACCGCAGTCATGAGGTGAACGCCACCCTCCCCGGTCCTGCGCTACGAGTGAACGTTCCGTCTTTGTGTCGAGCTGACCCTCCACCTGGAGTCGGGGCCTCGATCGTTCGCGTCCCCGGTCGGAGATCCTGCCGGTACCGCAGGGGGAATCCGTCTATTGACGAGCCCGCTGGGGCGGAAGTAGATTTCGTACCACTCTCGAAAAGTTAACGACAATTCGCACGATGGTCCGGAAACGGCGGTCGCGCTCTGCGGGGAGAAGACATGGAACTTGCGTGGTCAGAGGCAGACGCCGCCTTCAGAGACGAGGTGCGATCGTTTCTCGAGGAGAAGCTGACGCCCGAACTGCGGCGGGCCGGCCGACTCGCGACGAGCGTGTACTCCGACCACGAAGCGAGCATGGAGTGGCAGCGCATCCTCCATGAGCGTGGTTGGGCGGCGCCGGCCTGGCCGGTCGAGTACGGCGGATGCGACTGGACGCAAACGCAGCACTACATCTTCAGCCGCGAGTCGATCCTCGCGGGCGCCCCGAACCTGTCGCCGATGGGCATCCGCATGGTCGCGCACGCGATCGTCGCCTACGGCACCGAAGAACAGAAGAGCTACTTCCTGCCCCGGATCCTCACAGGTGAGGTCTTCTTCTGTCAGGGCTACTCCGAGCCCGAGGCCGGCTCAGACCTCGCGTCGCTCAGCATGGCGGCGGTCGACGACGGCGACGACCTGATCGTCACCGGCAGCAAGATCTGGACCACGCACGCCACCGAGGCGAACTGGATGTTCGCGCTCGTGCGCACGTCGAAGACCGGTCGCAAGCAGCAGGGCATCACCTTCCTGCTCATCGACATGACCTCGCCCGGCATCGAGATCCGCCCTCTGGTCATGACGTCCGGTGAGGAAGTGCAGAACCAGGTCTTCTTCGACGGTGTGCGCGTCCCGAAGAAGAACGTGCTCGGGAAAATCGACGACGGCTGGACCGTCGCGAAATACCTGCTCGTCTTCGAACGCGGGGGAGCGGCGGCAGCGCCGGCCCTGCAGGTCATGGCCGAACGAATCGCCGAGGCGGCCGCCGAACAGCCCGGTCCGTCGGGCGGCAGACTCATCGACGACCCGGCGTTCTCGGCCAAGCTCGCCGAGGCACGTATCCGCACCGACGTACTCGAGATCCTCGAATACCGCACTCTCGCAGCGTTATCCGCGGGCAAGAACCCCGGCCCCGCGTCGTCGATGCTCAAGATCCTGGGCACCGAACTCAGCCAGACGATCACCCGGCTGACCCTCGAGGCGGCCGGTCCGCGCGGTCGGGTCTACCAGCCGCACATCACCGCGCCCGGTGGTCCGGTGGCCGACTACGTGCCGCCCGCCGACGGTTACGTCAGCGGTGAGGAGTGGCAGGCTGTCGCGCCGCTGCGTTACTTCAACGACCGCGCCGGGTCGATCTACGCCGGCAGCAACGAGATCCAGCGAAACATTCTCGCCAAAGCAGCATTGGGGCTCTGATGGACTTCGGTTTGAGCAAGGAGCAGGAGCTCCTTCGTGATTCGGTCACCAAGTTCCTCGCCGGTCGCTACGACCTGGCGCAAAGCCGGAAGGTCGCGACCACCGGCGAAGGTTGGCAACCGGAGGTGTGGCGGGCATTCGCCGAGGATCTCGGAATCCTCGGGGCCACGCTTCCGGAAGAGGTAGGGGGGATGGGCGGCGGACCGGTCGAGTTGATGGTGGTATCCGAGGCACTCGGGCACGCACTCGTCATCGAACCGTACGTCGACACGGTCGTCCTCGGGGGCGGGCTGCTCGGTCGTGCAGGGGTCGATCGAGCCCGGTCCGTCCTCGAGGCGATCGCTGCCGGTGAAGCCGTCACGGCGTTCGCCGCGACCGAGCCCACCTCCGGATACGTCTTCCACGACGTGTCCACCACCGCGCGTCGCGAGGGCGACGAGTGGGTCGTCGACGGTGAGAAGACCGTCGTCACCAGCGCTCCGCTCGCAACGCACCTGCTCGTCACCGCCCGCACGTCGGGCGAGCGCACCGACACCGACGGCATCTCGCTGTTCCTCGTCGACTTCGACCCCGCGAACCCGCCGGCCGGCGTGGAGATCCACTCCTACCGCACGATCGACGACCGACGCGCTTCCGACATCGTCTTCTCGGGTCTGCGACTGCCCGCCGACTCGCTGCTCGGCGAGGAGGGCAGCGCATGGCCGTCCGTCTCGCGCGGCATCGACGAGGCGACCGCCGCCGTGTCCTCCGAAGCCGTGGGTCTGATGCGCAAGGTGCTCACCGACACCGTCGAGTACGCCAAGCAGCGTCAGCAGTTCGGTCAGCCCATCGGCAGCTTCCAGGCACTCCAGCACCGCATGGTCGACATGTACATGGAGGTCGAGCAGGCGGTGTCCGCCGTCTACCTGGCCGTTCTTCATCTCGACAGCGACGACGCCACGCGGGCACGCGCGGTCTCGGCCGCGAAGGCGACGATCAGCCGTGCGGCACGCTTCGTCGGCCAGAACGCCGTCCAGCTCCACGGCGGCATGGGCATGACGGAGGAACTCGCCGTCGGGCACTACTTCAAGCGACTGACCGCGATCGAGTACGAGTTCGGCACCGCCGAACAGCACGTCGCCCGGTACGCACAGCTCACGAAGGGCTGATCGGATCGGTCCAGGGGCCGGTGCGGGGGATCACCCCTGCGCCGGCCCTGCATCCGTTTCCGGCGGAGCCGACAGAGCATCCTCCACACGCGTCGCGGCGACGACGGGATCCTCGTGCTCCCACACCCGCACCACCGTCCAGCCCGCGGCCTGCAGACGTGCATCGGTGTCCCGATCGCGCTGCACGTTGGCAGCGAGCTTGGCCACCCACCACTCGGCGTTGTTCTTCGGGAACGTCGCATGCTGCGGGCAGCTGTGCCAGAAGCAGCCGTCCACGTAGACCGCGACCCGACGACGAGGGAAGACGAGGTCGGCCCGGCGTCGCATCCCCGGCAGAGGAGCGCGGTCGACGAAGAACCGCCGCCCCCGGCGATGCAGTTCCTTGCGCAACGCCACTTCGGGAACGGTGTCGCGTCGGCGCTGCCGGCTCATCCGCGCACTCGTACGCGGATCCGTCCCGGGCCGATCCGACGCCGCCATCACGGTGTCTTTCAGGCCGCCACTCGCGGGAAGCCACCCATGCGTTCGAGGTGGTTCTCGACGTCCTCGAGGAATCCGGGCAGGAAGCGCAGGTTGCCGGAGCGTGCGCGTCGGAGGAAACCTGCCGTCGCCCGCGCCGACAGCAGACGGGCGTCGAGGAGGAAACCGCCGAGGTCCTCGTAGGGAGCTTGAACGGGCCACTGCGACTCGTGCACGCGGAACGCCTGTCCGCGGGCGCCCCACGCGGCGGTCGGCCAAGTGTCGCCCGGAAGCAGCGGGGTCTCGTGGTCGGAGCTGTACGCGATGGGGTTGTTCAGCCGGTGGCCCACCCACGACGCCATCCGCACGCTGACCGCATTGCCGACCAGACGCCACCGGTGTCCGGCGCGGACACCGGGGGCCTCGACGGCAGGAGCCGTCCAGTCGGCGTCGAAGCCCTGGAGTCTCTCCGCGTCGGTCAGGCCGGGGGTGACGATCTCACCGGACGGCAGTCGCACGGCCGGAGGGCTGGCGATACCGAGCGTCGAACCGCCCTTGAGCGTGGGCACGGCGTTGACTGCCCATCCGAGACCGCGCACCCCCTCGGTCCAGTAGAAGCCGCAGGGGAACAGATCGGGATTGCCCTCCATGGGCATGCCGGCGTCCTGGCCGAACAACACCGTGCGGGGATCGTCCGTGCGAGAGGCAACCATCAGGACGCGGTGCCGACGCTGGGGGAGACCGAAGGCGCGGGCATCGACGACGCGGTAGGCCCACATGTAGCCGAGCTCCTCGAGAGCGTCGGTGATGTGACGCATCGCCGCACCGCGACCGAGCTGCAGCATGAAGGGAACGTTCTCGACGACGAGCCAGCGCGGGCCGTTCTTACGCTTCACGAGACGGAACACTTCGTCGACGAGTCCGGACTTCGATCCCGTGATGCCGGCCGTGCGTCCGGCCTGGGAGAGGTCCTGGCACGGGAAGCCTGCGGCGACCAGTTCCGTATCGCGGGGGAGAGAGCGGAGACGCGTGACGTCCGGATGAAGCGGAACGTCGGGGAAGCGCGTACGTAGTACTGCCTGAGCACCCGGCTCGATCTCGCAGAGGAGTTCGGTGTTCCACCCGTGTCGCCCGAGTCCGAGCTCCAGTCCGCCGATACCGGCGAACAACCCCACCATGTTCCCCGTCGACGTCACGGCACCCTTCCTCGCTCAGCTCAACGGTGAACGTTACTCGAGAAGTAGGACGATCCGTGAGCGGACGCGACGAGCACCACGATGGAGGGGTCGTCCTACCCCTCCGGTGAAGGGCTACGGGCCATCGAAACAGCCATTGACCTCGCGATTTGGTGTTCTGGGAGATGTTCGCGTAACTTATTCCAGGTCAGAGCGACACGGACACCGACCCGGGCCGAGAGGAACGGGACAACGAGGTTGGACGAAGGCGCCTGCGAATGTGATGGCTGCGAACCTTCTGGTAAGGTTTCGAGCCGCCCCTGGTTCCGAAAACCATACGGACTTGCGTTCGTGAGGATGAGGAAGTAGGCTGGAACAGTTGCCTCAGAGCGGGTCGGACGTCAGTCCGGAGCGTGATGATGTGTGCGTGTTCTTTGAGAACTCAACAGTGTGCCGATGAATGTCAGTGCCAAATATTTTTGGTACTCCGCTCCATCAGTTTGGATGGGGTGGGTATTTGCTGATCGTCTCATTCTTCCGTCTGGGATGGTCAGTGTTTGAGCTAGTTTGAGTTTTTTTGCTAGTGATTTGACTCTTTTGTCTTTGACTGATTGCCCCTTTTTTGGGGGTGATTGTGAGTCTTCAACGGAGAGTTTGATCCTGGCTCAGGACGAACGCTGGCGGCGTGCTTAACACATGCAAGTCGAACGATGAAGCCCAGCTTGCTGGGTGGATTAGTGGCGAACGGGTGAGTAACACGTGGGTGATCTGCCCTGCACTCTGGGATAAGCCTGGGAAACTGGGTCTAATACCGGATATGACCTCGGGATGCATGTTCTGGGGTGGAAAGTTTTTCGGTGCAGGATGAGCCCGCGGCCTATCAGCTTGTTGGTGGGGTAATGGCCTACCAAGGCGACGACGGGTAGCCGGCCTGAGAGGGCGACCGGCCACACTGGGACTGAGACACGGCCCAGACTCCTACGGGAGGCAGCAGTGGGGAATATTGCACAATGGGCGCAAGCCTGATGCAGCGACGCCGCGTGAGGGATGACGGCCTTCGGGTTGTAAACCTCTTTCACCCATGACGAAGCGCAAGTGACGGTAGTGGGAGAAGAAGCACCGGCCAACTACGTGCCAGCAGCCGCGGTAATACGTAGGGTGCGAGCGTTGTCCGGAATTACTGGGCGTAAAGAGCTCGTAGGCGGTTTGTCGCGTCGTCTGTGAAATCCCGCAGCTCAACTGCGGGCTTGCAGGCGATACGGGCAGACTCGAGTACTGCAGGGGAGACTGGAATTCCTGGTGTAGCGGTGAAATGCGCAGATATCAGGAGGAACACCGGTGGCGAAGGCGGGTCTCTGGGCAGTAACTGACGCTGAGGAGCGAAAGCGTGGGTAGCGAACAGGATTAGATACCCTGGTAGTCCACGCCGTAAACGGTGGGCGCTAGGTGTGGGTTTCCTTCCACGGGATCCGTGCCGTAGCCAACGCATTAAGCGCCCCGCCTGGGGAGTACGGCCGCAAGGCTAAAACTCAAAGGAATTGACGGGGGCCCGCACAAGCGGCGGAGCATGTGGATTAATTCGATGCAACGCGAAGAACCTTACCTGGGTTTGACATGTACCGGACGACTGCAGAGATGTGGTTTCCCTTGTGGCCGGTAGACAGGTGGTGCATGGCTGTCGTCAGCTCGTGTCGTGAGATGTTGGGTTAAGTCCCGCAACGAGCGCAACCCTTGTCCTGTGTTGCCAGCACGTGATGGTGGGGACTCGCAGGAGACTGCCGGGGTCAACTCGGAGGAAGGTGGGGACGACGTCAAGTCATCATGCCCCTTATGTCCAGGGCTTCACACATGCTACAATGGTCGGTACAGAGGGCTGCGATACCGTGAGGTGGAGCGAATCCCTTAAAGCCGGTCTCAGTTCGGATCGGGGTCTGCAACTCGACCCCGTGAAGTCGGAGTCGCTAGTAATCGCAGATCAGCAACGCTGCGGTGAATACGTTCCCGGGCCTTGTACACACCGCCCGTCACGTCATGAAAGTCGGTAACACCCGAAGCCGGTGGCCTAACCCCTTGTGGGAGGGAGCCGTCGAAGGTGGGATCGGCGATTGGGACGAAGTCGTAACAAGGTAGCCGTACCGGAAGGTGCGGCTGGATCACCTCCTTTCTAAGGAGCAACTCCTCATGCACCCCGAGTAGTCGGGGACGGTAAACGCATGCAGGCAGAGCCATTACGGATTCACAGGTAATCCGGTGGTGCTCATGGGTGGAACGCTGACAAGCATTTTCTTCACTACTGCGGGCCCGAGTGCCGGCAGGAAGAAAGTTATATCGGTGCACTGTTGGGTCCTGAGAGAACACGCAATGTGTTTGATCAGCGACGATGACTTACGAAGGCGGTTGGCCGTGTGGCCGGCGTTGGTAGGGGTTGTTGTGTGTTGTTTGAGAACTGCACAGTGGACGCGAGCATCTTTGTTGTAAGTGTTTATGAGCGTACGGTGGATGCCTTGGCACCAGGAGCCGATGAAGGACGTGGGAGGCTGCGATATGCCTCGGGGAGCTGTCAACCGAGCTGTGATCCGAGGATTTCCGAATGGGGAAACCCAGCACGAGTGATGTCGTGTTACCCGCATCTGAATATATAGGGTGTGTGGAGGGAACGTGGGGAAGTGAAACATCTCAGTACCCACAGGAAGAGAAAACAACATGTGATTCCGTGAGTAGTGGCGAGCGAAAGCGGATGAGGCTAAACCGAGTACATGTGATACCTGGCAGGGGTTGTGTATTCGGGGTTGTGGGGTTCGTTGTGTCGGCGCTGCCATGCCGGCCGACAGTGAGAAATCGTCGTGTTAGTCGAAGTGGTCTGGAACGGCCTGTCGTAGAGGGTGAGAATCCCGTAGACGAAAACACGGTGACTGTCGATTCGAATACCCGAGTAGCACCGGGCCCGTGAAATCCGGTGTGAATCTGTCGGGACCACCCGATAAGCCTGAATACTCCCTGGTGACCGATAGCGGACTAGTACCGTGAGGGAAAGGTGAAAAGTACCCCGGGAGGGGAGTGAAATAGTACCTGAAACCGTGCGCTTACAATCCGTCAGAGCCGATGCACGATTCAGTTCGTGGTGGGTGATGGCGTGCCTTTTGAAGAATGAGCCTGCGAGTTAGTGGCATGTCGCGAGGTTAACCCGTGTGGGGTAGTCGTAGCGAAAGCGAGTCCGAATAGGGCGCATGAGTGGCATGTTCTAGACCCGAAGCGGAGTGATCTACCCATGGCCAGGGTGAAGCGATGGTAAGACGTCGTGGAGGCCCGAACCCACTTAGGTTGAAAACTGAGGGGATGAGTTGTGGGTAGGGGTGAAAGGCCAATCAAACTCCGTGATAGCTGGTTCTCCCCGAAATGCATTTAGGTGCAGCGTCGCGTGTTTCTCACCGGAGGTAGAGCTACTGGATGGTCTAGGGGGCCCACAAGCTTACCGAAATCAGCCAAACTCCGAATGCCGGTGAGTGAGAGCGCGGCAGTGAGACTGCGGGGGATAAGCTTCGTAGTCGAGAGGGAAACAGCCCAGATCGCCGGCTAAGGCCCCTAAGCGTGTACTAAGTGGAAAAGGATGTGGGATCGCTGAGACAACCAGGAGGTTGGCTTAGAAGCAGCCACCCTTGAAAGAGTGCGTAATAGCTCACTGGTCAAGTGGTTCTGCGCCGACAATGTAGCGGGGCTCAAGTACACCGCCGAAGCCGCGGCACTCACACAACACCCATTCGTTCCTGCGGGAACGTGTGCAGTGGTGTGGGTGGGTAGGGGAGCGTCGTGCAGCCGTGGAAGCGCCGGAGTGATCCAGGTGTGGAGGCTGTGCGAGTGAGAATGCAGGCATGAGTAGCGAAAGACGAGTGAGAAACTCGTCCGCCGGATGACCAAGGGTTCCTGGGCCAGGTTAATCCGCCCAGGGTGAGTCGGGACCTAAGGCGAGGCCGACAGGCGTAGTCGATGGACAACGGGTTGATATTCCCGTACCCGTGTATCCGCGCCCAATGGCGAATCAGTTGTGCTAACCGTCCAAAAGTTTCCGCTGTTCCTTCGGGAACTGTGGGGATGGCTGCACGGGACCCTGATTGTAGTAGTCAAGCGATGGGGTGACGCAGGAAGGTAGCTGGGCCAGGTGATGGAGTACCTGGTGTAAGCCGGTAGGGCGTGACATAGGCAAATCCGTGTCACATACGGCCTGAGAGGTGATGCGTACCCGTTGAGGGGAATTCAGTGATCCTATGCTGCCGAGAAAAGCCTCTAGTGAGTTGGTACACGGCCCGTACCCCAAACCGACACAGGTGGTCAGGTAGAGAATACCGAGGCGATCGAGAGAACTGTGGTTAAGGAACTCGGCAAAATGCCCCCGTAACTTCGGGAGAAGGGGGACCACGCCCGGTGACGGCCCTTGCGGTCCGAGCTGGGGGTGGTCGCAGAGACCAGAGAGAAGCGACTGTTTACTAAAAACACAGGTCCGTGCGAAGTCGTAAGACGATGTATACGGACTGACGCCTGCCCGGTGCTGGAAGGTTAAGAGGACCGGTTAGCGGGGTTTACTCCGCGAAGCTGAGAATTTAAGCCCCAGTAAACGGCGGTGGTAACTATAACCATCCTAAGGTAGCGAAATTCCTTGTCGGGTAAGTTCCGACCTGCACGAATGGCGTAACGACTTCTCTGCTGTCTCGACCACAGACTCGGCGAAATTGCATTACGAGTAAAGATGCTCGTTACGCGCGGCAGGACGAAAAGACCCCGGGACCTTCACTATAGCTTGGTATTGGTGTTCGGTTCGGTTTGTGTAGGATAGGTGGGAGACTGTGAAGCTCATACGCCAGTATGGGTGGAGTCGTTGTTGAAATACCACTCTGATCGTATTGGACCTCTAACCTCGGACCATGATCTGGTTCAGGGACAGTGCCTGGTGGGTAGTTTAACTGGGGCGGTTGCCTCCCAAAATGTAACGGAGGCGCCCAAAGGTTCCCTCAGCCTGGTTGGCAATCAGGTGTCGAGTGCAAGTGCACAAGGGAGCTTGACTGTGAGACTGACAGGTCGAGCAGGGACGAAAGTCGGGACTAGTGATCCGGCACCGGCATGTGGAAGCGGTGTCGCTCAACGGATAAAAGGTACCCCGGGGATAACAGGCTGATCTTCCCCAAGAGTCCATATCGACGGGATGGTTTGGCACCTCGATGTCGGCTCGTCGCATCCTGGGGCTGGAGTAGGTCCCAAGGGTTGGGCTGTTCGCCCATTAAAGCGGCACGCGAGCTGGGTTTAGAACGTCGTGAGACAGTTCGGTCTCTATCCGCCGCGCGCGTTAGAAACTTGAGGAAGGCTGTCCCTAGTACGAGAGGACCGGGACGGACGAACCTCTGGTGTGCCAGTTGTCCCGCCAGGGGCATGGCTGGTTGGCTACGTTCGGAAGGGATAACCGCTGAAAGCATCTAAGCGGGAAGCCTGTTCCAAGATGAGGTTTCTCACCCCCTCGAGGGGGTAAGGCCCCCGGCAGACCACCGGGTTGATAGGCCGGAACTGGAAGCCCAGCAATGGGTGGAGGTGACCGGTACTAATAGGCCGAGGACTTACCACGAAGATGTTACGCGTCCACTGTGCGGTATCTGAAACAACACACACATCAGATATCGAAGCCCGACACGGGTTTTCGATACTCCTGATGCGTGGAATATTGTTTCATAGAGTTACGGCGGTCATAGCGACAGGGAAACGCCCGGTCCCATTCCGAACCCGGAAGCTAAGCCTGTCTGCGCCGATGGTACTGCACTCGACAGGGTGTGGGAGAGTAGGACACCGCCGAACACCCGTTCCGAAAGGGGACCCACACTGTGGGTCCCCTTTCGTGTTTTCTTATGCAGAAAATGTGCCGGCCCAACGGTTTTCGAGAACCGGCACGAGCTGCTTCCCGGTCCGCAGACGAACCGGGAAGCAGCCGGAGAATCAGGGGCGCGGTGCCTTCGGACGCGCGACCGGCCGCGGCAGTGCACGCGTCAGACGCGGAGCCCAACCGTGCGACGGCCAACGCTTGAGACCCAGCCGGTCCGGCGTGACGCGAGTGTTCACGAACTTGCCCTCGAGCTCTTCGTCGGCCTCCCCAACGAACCGGTAGAGGATCGTGCCGCCGTTCTCCTCCGTGCGAGCGGCTGCCTCCCACCCGGTAGCGCGGTAGACCGCGCGGACGATGTTGTCGGCGACGACGATGATCGGCAGTCCGTCGATTCCACGCGCCGCCGATCCTGCCGGCCACGGCTTGGACGCGAGTTCGCGCACCGCAGCCGGCGACGCCTTCTTCGCTTCGTTGACCCGCAGCACCACGCATGGCGTCGGCAGCTCGGGAGCAGGCGAGGCCGAGTACTGACGGACGAGCTCCGCGATCGGGATCGCCGTGCGATCGGCTTCGGACTCCTCGGTTGCGCCCGCCAGGTTGGTGAGTACGCATTCGCCGCGGTGCGGTTCGGTCAGTCCGAGCGCCGCGATGACCGCTTCGGCCGTCACTGCGGCGGTGTGGTCGGCGTCGGTCTTCGGGTTCAGCGCGTCGGCCACGACGAAATGCTCCACCGCGTAGCCGGACTCGTAGACGGTTCGGATGCGCCGCAGAGCCGCCTCGGTCTCGGGGGTGGCCAGCGGTGTCTTCTCGCCGGCCTCGGTCAGCTTCGAGGTCTCTCCGAGCGCCGTCCAGACGAGGGTGAAGATGCGATTTCCGCGTCCGGCGCCGACGTAGAAGATGCTCCGGTCGCGAGGGTCGAGCAGGGCGTAGACGTAGGCGCCGAGCTGGTCGCAGATGTTCTTCGGAAGCAGTTTCGGGCTGGGGGCGCGGTCTTCGAC
The DNA here is from genome assembly GCF_001886355.1 of Rhodococcus sp. 2G. NCBI lineage: Bacteria > Bacillati > Actinomycetota > Actinomycetes > Mycobacteriales > Nocardiaceae > Rhodococcus > Rhodococcus sp. 2G. The sequence goes on from NZ_CP018063.1 coordinate 4,770,370, forward strand.
ATGGTTCACGAGAGCCCGCAGGACGGTCAGGCGCAGTGCCACGGGGACCTTGCCGGCGGAGCCGCCGAACAGTTCGCGGTTGGCTGCGTCCACGGAACCGAAGGTGCGTCCGATGTGACGGCTGAGGGCGCCGAGCGCGTGGGTGAACTCCGCAAGTCTCTGGCGTGGATCGTCCGCTGTATCCGGCAACTCGTTGCTGGTCAGGAACATCTGGATCTCGGGAGATTCCAACAGAGTTTGGGCAATGTTCGGAGGAACTGTCCACACTGTGCGCATAGAGCGACTCTAGGCCACACACAAGATTGGGGAGTCGCTCCGCGCAGGCGCCGCGCCGCCGAATCCGGAGGAAGAACCCGAGGAGAACCCGAGCCGGATAAGCTCGCGTGCCATGACAGCGGTGCGGACCCGTTCCCGTTCTCGGTTGTTGCGGGACACCGCGTCGTCCGCGCAGGTCGAAGCACTTCTGATCATCACGGTCGCGACCATCCTCGTCACCCGTCTGTACCTGCATCTGACGGGCTATCCGCAGGTCGGCGGGTCGGTCCTGCACATCGCTCACGTGCTGTGGGGCGGTCTGCTCATGGTCGCCGCGCTGATGGTCTCGTTGACCTTCATCGGCAGGGCGCCCGACCGCATCGCGGTGCTGCTCGGCGGTATCGGGTTCGGTCTCTTCCTCGACGAGGTCGGCAAGTTCGTCACGAAGACCAACGACTACTTCTACCGACCCTCGGTGGCGATCATGTACGTGGTGGTCGTGTTGCTGCTCGTCGTCAATCGAGCGGTGCACCTCCGTCGCGGGCCGTCGCCCGACGAGTATCTCGCCAACGCCGCGCTCACGGCGACGGACGGGCTCGCCCACGGCCTGACCCCGACCGATCGCGACCAGGCGCGAGTGCAGCTCGAACGCGCACGTGAGGGTGGAGTCGATCCCGAAGTCGTCGAACAGATCGATCTCCTGCTCGCCCGGTGCCGGGAGGTACCATCGCGCTTCTCGTGGGTGTCGCTCCGGCTGCCGGAGCGACTGCGAGGTGAGCGCAGCGTCCGCGTCGCGGCAGCCCTGCTCACCGTTTTCTCCGTCGGCATTCTCCTCAATGCCGCTGCGACCTTGGAGGAGGATCTCGCCGCGCGGACGAGCAACGTGGTGACCGTGATCCAGCTCGTCGGCTCCGGAGTCACCGTCCTGCTGTGCGTGGTGGGATCGGTGGGTTTGTGGCGCAGGCGGAGGTGGGCGATCCGTGCGCTCCGGACGGCCGCGTTGATCACCGTCTTCTTCGTCGACGTGCTGGAGTTCGCCGTCCAGGAGTTCGGGGCGCTGCTCAACGTCGCCGTGGGCGCCGCGGCGCTGTCGGTGTTCTCACACCACCTGCGTCAGATGTCCCGGCACGAGGCGCTGCCGGACACGGCGTGAGCAGGTGGGCCCCGCCGCAACCGTGTTGTGGACGAATCACGGCACCGCTGCCCACCGTGTGCGCTTCGTCGCATACCGTATAGACCGTGAGCACCCCAGCCTCTGACGCCACCGGTTCCGCGTCGACGTGGCCCGCGCTACTCACGTGGCGTGCGGCCGATGTGTCTCGGATGGAGTCGGTACGAGTACAGCTCTCCGGCCGCCGCATCAAGGCGTCCGGTCGCATCGTGGGTGCGGAGTGCACCGACCATCCGGCCTTCAGCGCGTCGTACGACCTGGTGACGGATGAGAACGGTGTCACCCGCCGATTGTCGGTGCGCACCACCCTCGCTTCGGGCGAGCGGCACATGTCCCTCACCCGGTCCGAAGAGGGCATCTGGATGTCCGACAACGGCATCGACCATCAGCGGTCCACCTTCGGCGGGGCGTTGGACGTCGATGTGGTGTTCAGCCCGTTCTTCAACGCCCTGCCCATCCGCCGGCACGACCTGCAGGCCGGAGCCGACGACGTGGAGGTGCCCGTCGTCTACGTCAACCTCATCGATCTCAGCATCGAGGAGGCGACGGTCGTCTACAGCAGTGCGTCCGATGGCATCCATGTGCTGTCGCCGCGCTCGTCGTCGTCGGTGACCGTCGACGAGGACGGCTTCGTCCTCGAGTACCGAGGACTCGCCTCCCGCATCTAGGGCTGTCCCGACGCCTCCACCGCCATCGCCACGGCGAACGCGGCCGATTCGGCGGGGTGGCTGCCGTGCCCGTGCGTGCCGCCGGTGAGGCCGACGATCTGGAGTCCGACCGGCGACGACCCGCCGTCAGGAGCCGGCACCGACAGGGCCGGGACACCGAGGACGCTGAACGGGACACACATCTGCAGCAGCGGTGCGCGCAGCTCGACGGGATCGCTCGTCAGCGGCGCCGAACGCACGCCGGTAGTGACGGTGATCAGCGCGTCGAGCTTGTCCACGGTGCGGAGGCGGTGCACGACGTCGTGACGTAGTCGCGCCACCGCCCGGGCCGCGTGGATGTATTCGTAGGCCGGCCGGTCGCGTTGCGCGGCGAGCAGAGCGGCCGTCGGAGGCTGGTAGCGGTCGGGATCGGCTTCGAACCACGCGCGATGCGTCTCGTATGCTTCCGAGCCGGTGACCACGGGATACAGCTCGAGCATCTCGTCGGTCTCGGGCAGTTCCACGTCGACGACGCGGGCGCCCAGATCCGTGAGGGTGCGGCACGCCGTCTCGACGGCCTCGTCGAAGACGGGTGACAGATCCCAGATGCCGCCCCGCAGGCGTCCGATGCGCAGTTCGGAGACCGGGGTGCGCAGGTGCGCGATGCCCGGAAGGGCGCCCCACGCGAGTGAGGCGTCCAGAGCGTCGGCGGCGAGCAGACCGACGTGGTCGAAGGTCGTCGACAGCGGGAACACGCCCTGCTCGGGCAGGGCACCGAAGCCCGGCTTGAATCCGACGATCCCGCACAGCGCCGCCGGGGTACGGACGCTGCAGCCGGTGTCGGTTCCCAGCGCGACGGGCACGACGCCCCTCGCGACCAGCACTGCGGAGCCCGACGACGAACCACCGCTGATCAGGTCCGGGTTGTGGGGGTGGGGGGCCGCGCCGGACACATTGATCAACCCGGTGGGCCCGTAGGCGAACTCGTGGAGATGGGTCTTCGCCACCACGATGGCTCCGGCTTCGCGGAGCTTCTCGATGACGCGAGCATCGCGCCGGGCCGGAGGCGCATCGGCGAGGACCGCGCTGCCGCAGCGGGTGGGGAACCCGGCGACGTCGATGTTGTCCTTCACCGCGACCGCGACGCCGTGCAACGGGCCGATCCAGTTCCCGGCGGCGATCTGCTCGTCGGCGAGGGCTGCGGCTTCGAGCGCCGCCTCGTCGTTGCGGGCGGCGACGGTGTTCCCCCAGGGGGTCCCGACGAGGGCGTCGAGTTCGGCGAGAACCGAGCGGACGTGTTCGGTGGGGGTCGTCTTGCCGGTGGTCAGCGCCGAGGCGATGTCGCGGAGGTTCATCGTGTCCACACTCCACCGCGTCGTCCGGCCTCGCGGAACGCTGCGATCCAGCCCTCGTCGCCGGGCTGCGTGCCGACGATGGGGTCGCGACGGCGCTGTTCGTAGCGGGTCCGAGCCGCGTGACCGGCGCGGGTGAGTTCGGAGGTGCTGCGGTCGGCCAGTTGCTCCCGGGCCGTTCTCAGCACCTCGAGTGTCTCGTCCAGCGCGACCAGCAGGGCTTCCGCGTTGCCTTCGCACATCGCGTCGACCAGGGCCGGGGCCGTCGCGGCGACCCGTGTGCCGTCCCGGAAGGAGCCGGCGGCGAGACCGAGTGCGAGATCGCCGCCTCCGGCGCCCGAGAGGGCCAGCGCTTCGGCGAGGAGATGGGGGAGATGGGAGACTCGCGCGACCGCCGCGTCGTGCTCCCGGGATTCGGCGGGCACGACGACGGAGCCGCAGTCGAGCGCGAGGTCGGCGACCTGCCGCCACACCTCGGGATCGGTGCCGTCGTCGACGGTCACCACCCACACCGCGTCGCGGAACAGGTCGGCGGTCCCAGCGGTCCAGCCGGACTCCGCCGTACCTGCCATGGGGTGTCCACCCACGAAACGCCGCGACAGGCCGTGAGCGGCGACGGCAGCGGCCACTTCCGCCTTGATGCTCACCACGTCGGTGAGCGCGACCTCGGGGGCGTGCTCGGCCACCGCCTCGAGGATGCTGCCCACTGCCGGCATCGGCACCGCGATCACCACCAGGGCGCTGGTGTCGGCTGCGCGACGCAGCGTGGCCGTGAGGTCGGTGGACGCGTCGAAGCCGTCGGCGACGGCGGCCTCCACGGCCTGCGACGACCTGTTGTAACCCCACGCCTGCCTTCCGGTGGCCGCGGCGGCGCGCAGCAGAGAACCACCGATCAGACCGAGGCCGAGGACACAGACGGGCGGGAAAGAGACGGCTGAGGACACCTCATCAGGTTGGCATATCCCGTGCTGGGCTTCATTCACCGGACGTGGCCGACTACCGTTGCGCCCATGGCTGCACAGCGTGTAGGGAACAAGAGCCCTTCCGTGACCCAGAGCGGGAACCCCGCCGGGAATTCGAGCGACGACCTCGACGGCTTCGCCGTCGCCGTGACGCGGGAGGAAGGTCGTTGGAAGTGCCGGGTGTTGTCCGGTGCCGCACTGACGAGTCTCGATACCGCAGTGACCGAGTTGCGGGAGCTGAGAAGTTCCGGCGCAGTCTTCGGTCTGCTGAATGTGGACGACGAATTCTTCATCATCGTGCGTCCCGCACCTGCGGGAACGAGGTTGCTGCTGTCCGACGCGACGATGGCCGTCGACTACGACATCGCCGCCGACGTCCTCGATGCGCTGAACATCGAGATCCCCGATATCGATCCCGACGAGCTCGACGACATCGAGCCGTGGGAGGAAGGCGACCTCGGCATCCTGGCCGACATGGGTCTGCCCGAGCCGGTGCTCTCGGTGATCCTGTCGGAGACCGACCTGTATCCCGACGAGCAACTCGACGAGATCGCCCAGCGACTCGGTTTCGACGACGTCCTGGGTAACACCCTGGACAAGCTCCGTTAGATGGGGCTGCGCGACGACGAGGCACTGATCCGGGTCGCGCTGAAGGCCGCCGCTGCCGCGCCCGCCGGTGACGTACCGGTGGGCGCGGTGGTGTTCGGGCCGGACGGCACCGAGATCGCGCGAGCGGCGAACTCCCGCGAGGCCACCGGCGACCCCACAGCGCACGCCGAGGTGCTCGCTCTGCGCGCGGCAGCGCAGGTCTACGGCGACGGATGGCGTCTCGAGGGCGCAACCCTCGCCGTGACCCTCGAACCCTGCACGATGTGCGCGGGAGCGTTGGTGCTCTCCCGGGTATCGCGGGTGGTCTTCGGGGCGTGGGAGCCGAAGACGGGCGCCGTCGGGTCGCTGTGGGACGTGGTGCGCGATCGGCGCCTCACGCACCGTCCGGAAGTGCGCGGTGGTGTGCTCGAAGCCGAGTGCGCGGCCGTGCTCGAGGCGTTCTTCCGGGAACATCGAGGGCCGGCTTCGGAGCTGTGACCAGGCGATTTCAGGATGAGGCCTGCAATCCGCTAGAGTCGTCAGCGGTGGCGTGACCGAGCGGCCGAAGGAGCGCGCCTCGAAAGCGCGTGACGGGTAACCCCCGTCCGTGGGTTCAAATCCCACCGCCACCGCCAGAGAGCCCCTTACCTGTTAGTGCAGGTGAGGGGCTTTTCTCATGTCTGCAGGTCGCCAAGGCCGGGGTCCGAAGCATCCGCTACGGCTTTTGCTATCCGCCGCGGCAATTGCTGTGGCGGATAGCGAACTTGATTGCGAGTGGACTGCGGAGTCGACGAAGCGCCCGAGGGAGTGTGGGTCGGGCTACCTGCATCCGCCCAGGTCTTCCGATAGGTTCGCGCCTGCATGCTCGCAATCGGAAGGAGAACTGTGGATCGCGTCTGCTCGACGATCGTCGGACCCGCCGAATCCGACGTCCCGCCGGCCGTTCTCGTGCACGGGGTGCTGGCCTGGGGAGACGACGAGACCTACGGATTCGGTCGGCAGCGGCCCTTGGGGGCGTCACGTCGGCTGATCCTGATGGACCGCCGCGGGCACGGCGACTCGCCGGATCTCGACGGGGCCCATCGCACCGACTACGAGGTGGACGCCGCCGACATCGTCGAACTGCTCGGTGACGGCGCCCATCTCGTCGGACATTCGTACGGTGCGGTCGCAGCGATGCTCGCGGCGGTGGAACGGCCGGACCTGGTGCGGTCGCTGTGCCTGATCCAGCCCGGGTGCCTGAAGGTTGCGGAGAGCGAACCGGTGGTCGCCGAGAACCTCGCCCGCGCTCGCGCGTCCCAGGTGACGCTCCCGCCCGAGCTCACTGCGGAGGACTATCTGCGTCTCATCACGGAGAGCGTCGGCATGCCGCCGGCGGAACCCACCCCGAAGCGACTACGCGCAGCGGCGACGTCGATGCGGGAGAGACCGTGCTGGGACGCCGACATCCCCCTCGAGTCGCTCGCGGCGGCGCCGTGGCCGAAGCTCGTCGTCGTCGGTGACTGGGCGGGCGCACCCGACGAGTACAAGCGGCTGGTGGGAGATCCGCTGACGATCACGGCGCGGGTCGTCGCCGACCGGATCGGGGGAGAACTGCTCGAAGTTCCCGGTTTCTACCCGCACGTCCAGCAGCCGGAACGAGTCAACGAGGCGCTCGAGGAACTGTGGAGTCGGGCCGACGCCCGGTGACGAGAGGTCGGCCGACGGCGTCGGCGACCACCACGGCGAACATCCACAGCCCCGCCGCGACACCGGCGACGGCTGCCACCGCAGGCGATGCGAGACCGCCTGCCAGACCGACGATTCCGATCACCAGCATTCCCCAGCCCATGACCCGGAACATCGCGCGACCGAAGGCCCGTGCGAAGGGAACGAAGTGCGCACCGACGACGCAGACCACCCACGCGACCGTCAGTTCCGAACGATCGAACAACGCGAGAAGCCTTGCGCCACCGACGATCAGCACGACCATGGCCGCGACCGACACGAGGTGGATCGTCGATGCCTGCTTCGAGGGCGGCTCCAACTGCTCGAAACTCCGCGGTCGTATGAGCACAGCCCAGACGAAAACAGCGATGGCGCAGAACCATCCGACAACGACGATCCAGGTCCACGGTGATCCCAGAGCGGCACCGTTCACGAGCATGAAGGCCGACGCGCCACCCGCGCCGATCAGCGCTCCCCACACCTCGGGACGATGGGTCGCTCGGTAACCCCTCGCCGTTCCCGGCCCGAATCGCTCCGCAGATGGTGTCGTGCGCATCCAGTTCCCCCATTCCGAGTCGACCACCGATCCGCCGGTGGACGCTAGCGGATGGGCGGCCGGTCGTCGTCAGAGTTCGCGCCAACTCCCGTCGTTCATGTCGTGTCCGTGCGCGGCCATCAACATGAGGCCGCCGTCGACGGGGATCGAGCGCCCCGTCAGGTACGACGAGCGTGGGGACGCGAGGAAGGCGACGACGGAGGCGACTTCGTTGACGTGTCCGGGACGTCCGGTGGGGTTGCCCGGTGCGAGGCACTGCGTGAGCATGCCGAGGCCGGCCTTCGCCGTGCAGTAGGCGGAGGCGCCGTAGCGGGGGATGTGCTCGTGGACGCTCGTGATGTTGACGATGCGGCCGCCGCCCCCGGAGTCGATCATGTGTCGCGCGGCGCGTTGGGAGCACAGGAACGGGCCGTCGAGGTCGGTGGAGAGCATCTCCCGCCACCGTTCGAAGGACAGGTCGAGCACCTCGTCGCGGTGTCCGGTGCCGGCGTTGTTCACCAGCACCCCGAGACCGCCGAGCTTTCCGGTGAGTTCGTCGATCACATCGGCGGTGTCCGGGCTGGTCAGGTCCTGTCGGGCCACGAAGCACCGCTGTCCGCGCTGTTCGACCCCGGCGCGGGTGTCCTCGGCCCCGGCCTCGTCGGTGTGGAAGGTGATGCCGACGTCGAACCCCTCGGTGGCGAGCAGTTCGGCGGTCGCCTTGCCCATGCCGGAGTCGGCGCCGGTGACGATGGCGAGTCTGTCGTGAGCTGGAGTGGTCATGCGTCGTGGTTACCCATGAACGCCCGCGGCACACTGCGAACCCACGGCAGACCGTGACCCCACGGCAGACTGTGACCCCACGGCAGACTGGGGCCATGCGACTGCTGCTGCTCGCCGACACCCACGTACCGACGCGCGCCCGCGACCTGCCGTCGCAGGTGTGGGACGAGGTGGCCCGCGCGGACGTGGTGATCCACGCGGGCGACTGGATGGACGTGACACTGCTCGACGCGCTGGAAGAGCGGTCCCGGCAGCTGGTCGCGTGTTGGGGCAACAACGACGGTCCGCTCCTGCGGGAACGGCTGCCGGAGGTCGCGCGGGTGACCCTCGACGGTGTGCGCGTCGCGGTGGTGCACGAGACCGGGGCGTCGACCGGGCGCGACAATCGGATGGCCGCGGCCTATCCCGACACCGACGTCCTCGTCTTCGGCCACTCGCACATCCCCTGGGACACGACCGCGCCGAGCGGATTGCGCCTGCTCAACCCGGGTTCACCCACCGACCGGCGTCGGCAGCCGTACTGCACCTACATGACCGCGACCATCGACGACGGCGTGCTCCGCGACGTCGAACTGCATCGGCTCGGGTGAGGGCGATCGAAGGGGAGGTTGTGTGCGTATTTTCGCGAACGGACGCACACAACCTCCCCGAACTCAGTCGCTCGAGCCGATCAGTTTCCGCACGACTTTCAGGAGTTCGTCGACGTCCTCGGGCGGCGTCGTGCTTGTCTCGCCCGACATGGCGGCGCCGTAGTAGAGCCCGTCGCCGATGAGCATCACCGCTCGTGCCGCAGCGGGATCGGTGACCTCGTCGGACAGTGCCTCGAACCAGCCCTGATGGATGCGGCGCAGCGCCTGCTGGGCGCGCGGGTTCGCGGTCTGGCTCAGGCGGGTCAGGGCGACGATGGCCCGGTCGAGCGGGGTGTCGGCGAAGACCGAGGTGCGGATGTAGTAGGTCGCCGGTCCTTCGGGAGCCGTGCGCATCAGTTCGGCGTCGTCGGCTGCCAGTGTCTCGAGGTGTTCGGCGAGAGCCTCGACGAGGGCGTCCTTGGACGGGAAGTGATAGAGCAGACCACCTTTGGACACGTTCGCCGCCGCGGCGACGGACTCGAGTGTCGCGGCGCGCTCGCCCTGCTCGAGCAGGATCGTCACGAAGGCGTCGAGAAGTTTGGCGCGGGCGGCAGGGGCAGGTGGCACGGCCCGATCGTACGACGTGGTTACTGTACCGTCCAGCTGGTACAGTAACGACGGTTCGATTCCTCTCTCGCGAAAGTTCGATATCCGTGGCGACATCTGTGCCTGTTTCGGAACCCACCGTGACGAAGGCGGCTCCTCGGGACTGGGTCGCGCTCGCGGTACTGATGCTTCCGGTGCTGCTCGTGTCGGTCGACAACACCGTCCTGGCCTTCGCGCTGCCCGGGATCTCCTCCGCGCTGCAGCCCACCGCTGCGCAACAGTTGTGGATCATCGACATCTACCCGCTGGTGCTCGCAGGTCTGCTGGTGGCGATGGGCAGCCTCGGCGACCGCATCGGGCGACGCCGCCTGTTGCTCATCGGCGCGACCGGATTCGCCGCCGTCTCGGTCGCTGCGGCCTACGCACCTTCCGCGGAACTGCTCGTGACCGCCCGCGGTGCACTCGGCTTCTTCGGGGCCATGCTCATGCCGTCCACGCTGTCGTTGCTGCGCAACATCTTTCTCGATGCCACCCAGCGCCGTCTCGCCATCGCGATCTGGGCCTCGTGTTTCGCGGCGGGCGCTGCACTCGGGCCGATCATGGGCGGATTCCTGCTCGAACATGCCTGGTGGGGCTCGGTCTTCCTGTTGGCCGTGCCGGTGCTGATCCCGCTGCTCGTGCTCGCGCCGATGTTCGTCCCCGAGTCGAAGGACCCGAATCCGGGCCGCATCGACATCGTGAGCATCGCGCTGTCACTGCTGACCCTTGCGCCGATCGTCTTCGCGATCAAGAAGATCGCCGACAGTGGCCTCGGTGCCGTCGCCGTCGTTCCGGCCGTGGTCGGTGTGGTCGCGCTCGTCGCGTTCGTGCGCCGGCAGTTGCAGCGCCCGAACCCCATGCTCGACGTCCGTCTGTTCCGCGTGCCCACCTTCTCCGGTGCCGTCGCGGTGAACCTACTGTCCGTCGTCTCCCTCGTGGGCTTCCTGTTCTTCGTGTCCCAGCATCTGCAACTGGTGATCGGACAGAGCCCGATGGAGGCCGGCCTGAGCCTGGTCCCGGGACTGGCGGTGATGGTCGTGGCCGGGATGTCGGTCGTCGCGCTCGTGCGGTGGGTGCAGCCGTCGTCGATCATCGTCTGCGCGCTCCTGCTCTCGGCGACCGGCTACGCGCTGGTGTTCCTGCTCGCCTCACCGTCGGCGCTCACCCCGATCATCGTGGCGTTCGCGGTCCTCGGCGCGGGTATCGGTGCGGCGGAGACGCTGTCGAACGACCTCATCGTGTCGAGTGTCCCGCCCGCGAAGGCCGGTGCCGCGTCGGCGGTGTCGGAGACGGCTTACGAGATGGGTGCCGTGCTCGGTACGGCGATCCTCGGGTCGGTGCTCTCCGCGTCCTACACTGCGCATCTCCTGCTCCCTGCCGGGCTGAGCACGGAACAGTCGGAGGTTGCTCGGGAGACGCTCGGCGGCGCCCACGCCGTGGCCGGGAACCTGCCCGCCGACCGGGCCGACGCGTTGCTCGCCGCAGCAGGATCGGCGTTCGACAGCGGCGTCACGATCACCTCCGGGATCGGGGTGGTCCTCATGATCGCCTCCGCCGGAATCGCGTGGCTCACGTTGCGCCCCCGCAGTGACGTAGCACCCCACACGGAATCCGACATCGTTTAAATTTGCAGGATGCGGAAACTGGTGTGGGCGCTCGTCGCCGTCGTGGTCGTGGCGCTGCTCGGCTTCTTCGTCGCCCCATGGGTATACGGGACGTTCATCGCCGAGGACGACGCGCCCGCCGCGTCCGTCTCGACCGAAGGTGCCGAAGCCGCGACCGGTGAGCTCGACGGGGAGTGGACCGTCGTCGAGGGTGCCGAACCCAACCGCACCGCCGCCGGCTACACGGTGCACGAGATCCTGCGCGGGGCCGACGTCACCGTGGTGGGCAGCACCGATCAGGTCTCCGGTTCGGCGACCATCACCGACGGCACCCTCGAGGCCGCCGAGGTCGTCGTGCAGGTCGAGGGCATCACCACCGACAGTGGCCAGCGCGACGGCCAGTTTCGCACTCGGGTGATGGACACCGCGGCGCACCCGACGGCGACGTTCGCCCTCACCGAGCCCGTGGATCTGACGTCCCTGCCCGACGACGGCAGCATCGGTTCCGTCACCGCGACCGGCACGCTCACCCTGCGCGGCGCCGAACGGCCCGTGACCGTCGACGTCGACGTCCTGCGCACGGGTGAGCGTCTCGTGGCGTCGGGGAGCATCCCCACCACCTGGACCGATTACGGCGTGGAGCCGCCGAACCTCGGATTCGTGACGGTCGACGGCGCGGGCAGCGTCGACTTCCTCGTCACGTTCGAGCAGAACTGACGTTCTCGGTCTCCTCCGCGTGGGTCTGTTTCGGCGCCCAGCCGGGCGGGCCGAAGGCGTAACCGAGCTTGTCGCGGAACGTCCCGGCCGTACGCCAGTCGCGGGCGATCGCCCGGTACTCGTGCGTCTGCAGGTCCCAGATGTTGTACGTGCCGACGGGCTTGGTGAGCCCGTAGGTGGGCCGGTGGTCCTCGGCCTTGAAGGTGCCGAACATCCGGTCCCAGATGATGAGCATGCCCGCGTAGTTGCGGTCGAGGTAGTCGGGATCGGAGCCGTGGTGCACCCGATGGTGCGAGGGCGTGTTGAACACGAATTCGATCGGGCGGGGGAGCGTGCCGACCCGCTCGGTGTGCACGAAGAACTGGTAGACGAGGCTGACGGAGAAGCCGACGAAGACCATCCACGGTGGGATGCCGATCAGGGGGAGCGGCAGCCACATGATGATCTCGCCGCTGTTGTTCCACTTCTGGCGCAGCGCGGTCGCGTAGTTGAAGTATTCGCTCGAGTGGTGCGCCTGGTGGGTCGCCCAGACCAGGCGGACGCGGTGCGCCATCCGGTGGTACCAGTACCAGAGGACGTCGATGCCGACGAGCAGGATCACCCACGTGTACCAGGCGTCGGCGGGCAGGTGCCAGGGTGCGACGTAGACCCACAGTGCCGAATATCCGACGAGGGCCAGCACCTTCCATGCGGCGCTCGTGACGATGGAGACCAGACCCATCGAGATGCTCGCGCGTGCGTCCCGCTTCTCGTAGCCGCCGCGCGGGGGGCGGGTGCGTCCGTCGGGGCCCGGCTCGACGTGTTCGAGGGTGCGGGCCGCGATCCATTCGAGGATCAGGAAGGTGAGGAAGGCGGGGATCGCCAGGGTCACCGGATCGTGGAGGGGGTCGAGCAGCGACCCCCACGATTCCTGCAGGGTTTCCCACATCGCAACGACCTCCGATAGCTGTGAACAACCGTCCACATTACCGCTGGTGTGGCTTGCATCACCAGGGCCCTCGAATCGGGACCCGGGTGGCGACTCGCGTCCTCACGATTCCGGGTGGTTCGGTATTGCTGGTAGGAATTGACCCGTCCCGTCGAGACGGGCCGGCCGACGACATCAGGCAGCGCGAGAGGCATGGCATGCACATCACCGCGAGGGTCGACTACGCCGTGCGGACCCTGCTCGAACTCGCGGCGATCGAGGACGGTCGCCTGACGAAGGCGGAGACCCTCGCGACGGCGCAGACCATCCCGCACAAGTTCCTCGAGGCCGTTCTCGCCGACCTGCGTCGCGGTGGGTTGGTGAACAGCCGGCGGGGACCGGAGGGCGGTTACTGGCTCGCGCGACCCGCGACCGAGATCTCCATTGCCGACATCATCCGCACGGTCGAGGGCCCGCTGGCGTCGGTGCGTGGCGAGCGGCCCGAGGACGTCGTCTACAGCGGGGCGGCCGAACGACTGCAGGACGTGTGGATCGCGGTGCGTGTGAACCTGCGCGCCGTGCTCGAAGAGGTATCGCTCGCGGATGTCGTCACGGGAGACCTCCCCGGTTTCGTGGAGGATCTTACGAAGGATCCGGGCGCCTGGGAGCGTCGCCGGGTGTGAAGCCCGCGATAGGCCGGGAACGCCTGTGGGCGATGTCATAAATTTGCATGACTCTGCAAACTTACAGAACTCTGCAAAATCAGTAACCTGGATGGAGTGACCATCACTCCCGGCCTGCGCGACCGCAAGAAGGCGGCCACTCGTGCGGCTCTCGCGACCGCCGCGGCCGAACTCGCTCGTGAACACGGTCTGGCCGCCGTGACGGCCGATGCGATCGCAGCGCGCGCGGGTGTCTCGACCCGCACCTTCCACAACTACTTCGCGAGCAAGGAAGACGCCGTCCTCGCGTATCTCGAGACCCGGGTCGAGGAGTGGATCGACCTGCTGCGCGATCGTCCCGCCGACGAGGACATCATGGATTCGCTGCTCACGGTGGCCCTGGACGTCGTGCAGAACCCCGACTGGCCGTTCGGCGAGATCGTCGCGTGCATCACCCTGCTCGAGGAGAGCAACGTGCTGTTGTCCCGGCAGATCGAGGTCGAGCGGCGTTCGTCGCAGTTGCTCGTCGAGATCATCGCCGAACGCACCGGCACCGACCCCGATGCCGACCTGTACCCCTCGCTGCTGAACTACGCCGCCATGGGCGCCGTGCGCGCGGCCATGGAGACACACGCGACCGGGACGACGGACCGGTCGGTCGAAGAGCTCATCCGCGAGGCGTTCGACCAGCTCCGACGCGGATTCTCCTGATTCCGGACCTCTGCCCGTTCCGACCATCCGACCCCACCAGGATCTTCCGACATAGAAAGGGTGCCCCGTGGCGACCTACCTGTACCGGCTGGGCAAGTTCGCCCACAGACGGAAGGGCGCAGTGCTGTCCTTCTGGATCGCGCTGCTCGTGCTCTTCGGGGTCGGTGCAGCAACCCTGTCCGGGCCCACCACGGACGCGTTCACGCTTCCGGGCACCCCCGCGCAGAAGACCCAGGACCTCATGGCGGAGCGGTTCCCGTCGACCGAAGATCCGATGAACGGGCTCAGCGCGCGTTACGTCTTCGCCGCGCCCGACGGGCAGACGCTCGACGACCCCGAGAACCTGGCCGCCGTCGACGAGGTCCTCGCCGCGGTCCGCGGCATCGACCGCGTCTCGCCGCCCGCCAAGGTCGACCCCGCCACCGCCTCGCCGGAGGAACAGGCCGGCGCGCTGGTCAACCCGGTCCTCGCCGACGCCGGTCTCGTCGAGCAGATGAAGGCCGTCGCCGCGCAGCAGGGCACCTCCGAAGAGGCTGCGCTGTCCGACGCTCAGGCCCTGTCGCCGCTGAGCGCCGACCGCACCGTCGGCTTCGTCACCGTCCCGTTCGAGGGCGAGATCACCGACGTCGACCAGGCCCTGCGCGACCAGATCTTCGACGCCGCCGAGATCGGCCGTGACGCCGGCCTGACCGTCGAGGTCAGCGGTACGGCAGCCGCCGAGATGGGCATGCCCGGTGGCACCGCCGAACTCATCGGCATCGGCATCGCCGCGATCGTGCTCACCCTGACCTTCGGCTCGCTCGTCGCCGCCGGACTTCCGCTGGTCACCGCACTCGTCGGCGTCGGCATCGGCAGCCTCGGCATCACCATCGCCTCCGGCTTCGCCGACCTCAGCTCGATGACCCCGACGCTGGCGGTCATGATCGGTCTGGCCGTGGCGATCGACTACTCGCTGTTCATCGTCTCGCGCTTCCGGCACGAACTCACCATCACCTCTGATCGCACCGAGGCCGCCGGCCGTGCCGTGGGCACCGCCGGTTCCGCGGTCGTCTTCGCTGGCCTGACGGTCATCATCGCCCTCATGGCGCTGAGCGTCGTCGGCATCCCGTTCCTGTCGGTCATGGGTTACGCTGCCGCGTTCACGGTGCTCATGGCCGTGCTCATCGCCGTGTCGCTGCTGCCCGCCGTGCTCGGACTGTTCGGGGAGAAGGCCTTCGCCGGCCGCATCCCGTTCCTGAACAAGCGCGGTTCCGACGACGACACCCCCAAGGCGGGCGCCAAGTTCGTCGGCCTGATCACGCGACGCCCGGCCATCCCGCTCATCGCCGGTGTGGTCCTCCTCGGTGCGCTCGCGCTGCCCGCCACCGGACTGAACCTCGCCCTGCCGTCGGAGGCCACCGCCGATCCGGCGACCAGCGCCCGCAAGGCCTACGACCTGGTCGACGAGGGATTCGGTCCCGGACGCAACGGCCCGCTGGTCGTCGTCGTCGACACCCAGAACGCCGACGTGGAGGCCCCAGTCGCGTTCGGTGCCGTCGTCGGCAAGCTGTACGAGAACGACGAGGTCGTCAACGCCCAGATCGTCGCGGTGAACGAGGCGGGAGACACCGCCCAGATCCTCGTCACTCCGCGCAGCGGCCCGACCGATCCCGCGACGATGGACCTCGTCCAGAGCATCCGCGACGGCGAGACCGAGCTGAACGAGGAGTTCGGCCTGTCCTACGGCGTGACCGGCCAGACCGCGCTCGAGGGCGACGTCTCCGACAGCCTCCAGAGCGCACTGGCTCCGTACCTCGCGGTCGTCGTCGGCCTCGCCTTCATCCTGCTGATGCTGGTGTTCCGCTCGATCCTGGTGCCGCTCACCGCAACCCTCGGCTTCCTGCTCAGCGTCCTGGCGACCTTCGGTGCCACCGTCGCGGTCTTCCAGGAGGGCTGGGGCGGCCTGATCGCCAACCCGCAGCCCATCGTGAGCTTCATGCCGATCATCCTCATCGGCGTCGTCTTCGGTCTTGCGATGGACTACCAAGTGTTCCTGGTGACGCGTATGCGTGAGGACTACGTCCACGGCGCGAGCGCACTCGAGGCCGTCCGCAGCGGCTTCGCACACGGCGCGCGCGTGGTGAGCGCAGCGGCGATCATCATGATCTCGGTGTTCGCGGCGTTCATCGCCGAACCGGACTCGCTGATCAAGTCGATCGGTTTCGCACTCGCCGCGGCGGTCTTCTTCGACGCCTTCATCGTCCGCATGGTCATCATCCCGTCGGTGATGGCGCTACTCGGCGACAAGGCGTGGTGGCTGCCGAAGTGGCTCGACCGGATCCTTCCGAACGTCGACGTCGAGGGCGAGAAGCTCACCCGCGAGCTCGGTGCCACCGAGCCCGCACCGGAATCCGCACGCGTGTGACGAACCCCCGGGCGGCCACGTACCCGACGCGGTGCGTGGCCGCCCGGATGGATCGTGAAGATTGCTGCAGGGAGTCGCAGGTAGCGTAATGCCCATGTTGCTACGGCTGTTGCGCCGCTTCCTGGCGCCTTACCGGGGTGCCCTCGTGGCAGTGGTATTCCTCCAGCTGGTCGCGACCGGAGGCATGTTGCTCCTCCCGAGTCTCAACGCCGACCTCATCGACCAAGGTGTTGCGGTCGGTGACATCGACTACATCACCCGGACCGGTCTGCTCATGCTGGTCATGACCGCCGTCGAGGTCGGCGCATCGATCGGAGCAGTGTATTTCGCGGCACGTGCGGCGATGGGTTTCGGCCGTGACGTGCGACTCGCGGTGGTTCGGAGCGTCGGGCGGTTCTCGGCGCGCGAATTCGGGAAATTCGGTGCTCCCTCGCTGATCACCCGTAACACCAACGACGTGCAGCAGGTGCAGATGCTCGTATTGGTGACCTGCACCATCGTGGTGACGTCCCCGATCATGGGAATCGGTGGCGTGATCATGGCACTGAGGGAGGACCCCGGCACCTCGCTCGTCCTGGTCGTCGCCGTCCCGGTGCTGATCTTCACGATGATCACGCTCATCGCGCTCATGCTGCCCGGCTTCCGGGTCATGCAGAAGCGCATCGACTCGGTGAACCGGGTGTTGCGTGAGCAGATTACCGGTATCCGTGTGATCAGGGCGTTCGTGCGCGACGAGACGGAGAATGCCCGTTTCGATCGCGCCAACGACGATCTCACCGCGACCGCCCTGCGCGTGGGACGCGTGAATTCCGTGCTGTATCCGGCCGTCCTTCTCATCTCGAACGTGAGCACCGTGGCCGTGTTGTGGGTCGGTGGTCACCGCATCGACGCCGGTGCGATGCAGATCGGTTCGATCACCGCGATGATCACCTACATCGCCCAGATCCTCATGGCCGTGCTCATGACGTCGTTCGTCGCGATCATGGCGCCACGCGCCACGGTCTGCGCCGAGCGCATCCTCGACGTGCTCGACACCGAACCGACGGTGTCCTCGCCCGCCGAGCCCGTCCGTGAACTGCCGCCCCGCGTCACCCTCGAACTGCGTGATGCCGGCTTCTCCTATCCCGGTGCCGATGCTCCCGTGCTCAGCGGGGTGTCGTTCCGCGCCGACCCCGGTTCCACCACCGCGATCATCGGCGGCACCGGATCGGGCAAGAGCACCCTGATGCGGCTCGTGCCGCGGTTGATCGACGTCACTGCCGGGCAGGTGCTCGTCGCGGGTGTCGACGTCCGGGCACTCGACACCGACGTGCTGCGCTCGCGCATCGCCGTCGTGCCGCAGAAGGCCTACCTGTTCTCCGGCACCATCGCCGACAACCTCCGGTACGGACGCGCCGACGCCACCGACGACGAACTGTGGCACGCCCTCGAGGTCGCGCAGGCCGCCGACTTCGTCCACAAGACCGAGGATGGGCTGAAGACGGTCCTCTCGCAGGGCGGCACGACCGTCTCCGGCGGGCAGCGGCAGCGACTCGCGATCGCCCGCGCCCTCGTCCGCCGGCCCGCTATCTACCTGTTCGACGACGCCTTCTCCGCACTCGACCCGGCGACCGACGCCCGCCTGCGCGCGGCGCTCGAACCTGAGACGCGCGACGCGTGCGTCCTCATCGTCGCGCAGCGGGTCTCCACCGTGCAGGACGCCGACCGCATCGTCGTCCTCGACAACGGCGTCATGGTCGATTCCGGGACGCATCTCGGTCTGCTCGGCCGGTGCCGGACGTACTCGGAGATCGTCGAGTCGCAGAGGATGGCCACGGTATGACGACTCCGGAAGCGGCGGCACCGTCGCGTCTGCGCACCATCCGCCGGGTGCTCGGCCTGCTCCACCCGCACCGCTACGCCGTCTACTCGGTGCTGTTGTCCGCCTTCCTCGGCGTTGTGAGCATGTCGGTGGCGCCCTTCGTGCTCGGCCGCGGCACCGACGTCATCTTCGACGGGGTGGTGGGTATGCAGCTCCCCGCCGGACAGACCAAGGAAGAAGCCGTCGCCGGTCTGCGCGCCGAGGGCCGCGACCAGTTCGCCGACATGGTCTCGGGGATGGACGTGGTGCCCGGCCTCGGCATCGATTTCTCGGCCCTCGGCCGGATCCTCGTCATCGTCCTCGCGCTGTACCTGCTCTCGTCCGGTCTGATCTGGGTCGCCGCCTACGGCCTCAACGAGATCGTGCAGCGCGTCGTGCGCGACATGCGGTCGCGGATCGAACGCAAGATCCACCAGTTGCCTTTGCGGTACTTCGACACGCATTCGCGCGGTGACCTGCTCAGCCGCGTCACCAACGACATCGACAACGTCGCTGCCGGTATGCAGGAGTCCGTAGCGCAGCTGGTACTTGCAGTGATGACACTTCTCGGTCTCGTGGTGATGATGTTCTTCACTTCGCCGGTGCTCGCCCTCGTCGCAATATTGACGATCCCCGCGTCGGTGGTGGCAACGATGCTGGTCGCTCGGCGCTCACACAAGCACTTCGCAGCGCAATGGGAGATGACCGGCAAGCTCAACGGGCAGATCGAGGAAGCCTTCACCGGACACGAGCTCATCACTGCCTACGGCAGGACGGCGGAGGTGCAGCGTCGTTTCACCGACACCAACGAGTCGCTGTACCAGGCCTCCTACAAGGCCCAGTTCGTGTCCGGGCTCGTGATGCCGTTCGTGACCTTCCTCGGCAACGTCGGCTATGTCGTCATCGCGGTGCTCGGCGGCCTGCGAATTGCGTCGGGCACCGCGACCCTCGGTGAGATCCAGGCGATGATCCAGTACTCGCAGCAGCTCTCGCAGCCGCTCGCGCAGATCGGGGCGATGGTCAACCTGCTGCAGTCGGCGTCGGCGTCGGCCGAGCGGGTGTTCGCGGTGCTCGACGAACCGGAGGAGGAACCGGAGGTCGCGGCGCCGACGATGCCGTGGAGCCGGCACGGACTCGTCGAGTTCGAGAACGTCGCCTTCTCGTACACCCCCGATCGGCCGCTCATCGAGAACCTGTCGTTGCGGGCCGAACCGGGTCAGATGATCGCGATCGTCGGACCCACGGGCGCCGGCAAGACCACCCTCATCAACCTGATCCTGCGCTTCTACGAGGTCGACGCGGGCCGGATCCTCGTCGACGGCGTGGACATCCGTTCGATGTCCCGCGACGAACTGCGCTCGCGCATCGGCATCGTCCTGCAGGACACCTGGCTGTTCGGCGGCACCATCCGCGAGAACATCGCCTACGGCAATCCGTACGCCACCGAGAACCAGATCATGTCCGCGGCCAGGATGAGTTACGTCGACCGTTTCGTGCGGGCCCTGCCCGACGGCTACGACACGATCATCGACGAGGAGAACGACGGCAACCTCAGCGCCGGTGAGCGTCAGCTCATCACGATCGCGCGGGCGTTCGTGTCCAAGCCGTCGATCCTCATCCTCGACGAGGCGACGAGCTCGGTCGACACCCGCACCGAACTGCTCGTCCAGCAGGCCACCGCGCGATTGCGCGACGACCGCACCAGCTTCGTCATCGCTCACCGCCTGTCGACCATCCGGAACGCCGACCGCATCGTGGTGATGGAGGACGGACGGATCGTCGAACAGGGCACCCACGAGGGGCTGCTCGAGGCGGCCGGTGCGTACGCGAGGCTGTACGACGCGCAGTTCAAGGCACTCGTGGAGTGAACGCGGGAGACTTCGGCGCGGCCTGATACGAAACATTCCGTCCTCGCGGGCGGGACGGGACACTTCTGGCCATGACGGAGGTGCGGACAACAGCGGTACGGTCACCTCTCGATCTCCTGCGCTCTGCGCGACCGGGGGTCTCCGTGCGATCTGGACGACCGGGGGTCTTCCGGGTCGACGAGACCACACCGGCGGGGTGGATCATGCAGCATCTGCGACGTGGGGGACCGGCGACGCGCACGATGCTCGCCGATTTCACGGGCCTGTCGGCGTCGACGGTCAACCGGGCGGTGACGTCGTTGCTCGAGCACGGGTTGCTGCGCGACCGCCCCGATCTCGCTCCGCGGGGACGGGTGGGACGGCCGCACGTGCCGGTGGAGGTGGACACCGAACGGGGTTTCCTCGCCGGTATCCATCTGGGGGAGCGGGAGACCCGGGTGGTTTCCGGCGACCTGCTCGGACGGGAACTGCACCGGACGACCTTCGCGACACCGGCGTCGGTGTTCGACGTCTTCGCCGCGATCGGTGCGGCGCTGCGGGTGCACGAGTCCCACCAGCGAGGCAGGCAGCCGCTGTGGGCAGGGCTCGCGGTGGGTGGTCTGTACGACGAGCACCGAGGGGCGCTCGACCACCCGCGACTGGGCTGGTGCGAAGCGCCCGTGGACGTGTTGTTCCGGGCGATCGTGCCCACGCCGTACACGGTCGTTCCGTACGTGGAGGCGGTCGCGGAGGTCGAATACCGCCGGTGCGAGAGCGCCTTCCGGCGACGACCCGAGAGCTGGCTGTATCTGTGTGCGGAGGAATCGATCTCGATGGCGTGGCTCGTGGACGGCCTCGCACGGTCCTCGGCCGACGACATCGAATCGTTCTGTGCTGTACTCGAACCGGGGAGTGCCGATGGCACCGACCCGTCGCCGAACCGGGCGGTGCTCCTCGGCCGTGCGGTCGCGCTGGTGCGCGACGTCGTCAATCCCGACGTGGTGACCGTCGGGGGTGAGCTGTTCACCCGACATGGATGGGAGCGCGAGGACGTGTCCGACGGTTACCGGCAGCAGTCGTCGTACAACGATGTGCCACTGCGGTTCTCGGAAGCCGATGACGATCTGCGGTCGGCGGCGGCGCTCGGTGCGGCGTCGCGGGTGATGTATGTCGACCCGATCGGCGCGATGCAGGCGCGGTGAGACGACAAGGTCTGGCGCATGCCGCTGACCGAGGTGGGGCGTCAGGCCGCTCCCGTTTCGGAAGGTCGGATTCCGGGAGGTCAGTGCAGCACTTCGCGCGCGGTGCGACGGACCGCATCGGTCAGCGCGTCGAGCACGGGGGAGTCCAGCCGCCACCGCTGCCAGTACAGCGGTACGGCGATCGGGTCGTCCGGGGCCAGGCTCACGAGATCGGTCGTGTCGGCGACCATCGCGTCGGGGAGCATGGCCCAGCCCAACCCCAGCCGCGCGGCCTCGACGAATTCGAGGGCGCCCGGAACGTAGTTGCGCGGCGGATTCAGCCGCCGCCGGGTCCGCTTGCGGACGAAGCGATCCTGCATGTCGTCCTTGCGGTCGAAGGTGAGCATCGGGGCCTCCCGCAGCTCGGTGGGGGTCATGCCCTCGGGGAACCAGCGTTCGGCGAAGTCCACGCTCGCCATCGCGTGATAGCGCATGGCGCCGAGCTTCTCGGACGTGCAGCCCTGCACGGGTTCGGGGACGGAGGTGACCGCTGCCATGGCGGTTCCGTCGCGCAACAGATCCGTGGAGTGGAACTCGTCCTCGCGGTGCAGTTCGAACAGGGCTCGGTAGCGCACGGGCATCCGGGCCAGGGCGCGCAGCATCCAGGTGGACATCGAGTCGGCGTTGACGACGAGCGGGATCGTGGCGTAACTCCCGGTGTCGGCGCCGAGACCGAGTTCCTCGGAGGCGTCCTGCTCCAGCCGCGCGACCTGCCGGGCGAGCCGCATCACCACTTCGCCGGCCGCGGTCGCGCTGACGGGCCGGGTCCGTCGCAGCAGTACCTGACCGACGTGTTGTTCGAGCGACTTGATGCGTTGGCTCACCGCGGACGGTGTGACGCGAAGAACAGCCGCCGCACCCTCGAAAGTGCCCTCGTCCAATACCGTTGCAAAAGTGCGAAGTTGAGCGAAGTCGAGATCCACATCAAGAAACTCTAATGCAGGTACAGCAAAATCAACTGTTCTTATCTCGACAGGATTCCTAGCGTCGATGCCATGTCACTCGTCGTCGCCGGATTCGTCACAGGTCTGTCCCTCATCGCCGCCATCGGTGCGCAGAATGCCTTCGTCCTGCGCATGGCGATCGCGCGACGATTCGTGCTGCCTGTGATCGCGATCTGCGTGATCTCCGACGCCGTGCTCATCACCGCGGGCATCGCCGGGATCGCGACGATCCTCGACCGCGCTCCCGGCGCGATCGACGTGATCCGTTGGGCGGGTGCCGCTTTCCTCATCTGCTACGGACTCTTCGCGGCACGTCGCGCGCTGAAGCCGTCGGCACTGTCCGCTGCCCCGGGCGGTGCCGTCACCATCGGCGCGGCCCTGCTGACCTGTCTGGCGTTGACCTGGCTCAACCCGCACACCTATCTCGACACCGTGCTCATGCTCGGTTCGGTGGCCAACCACTACGGCAACCCCGGCCGGTGGTGGTTCGGTGCCGGGGCGATCACCGCGAGCGTCGTGTGGTTCGCCGCCCTCGGGTACGGGGCCCGCTATCTGCGCGCCTGGTTCGCCAAGCCGTCCTCGTGGCGCATCCTCGACGGTGGCGTCGCGGTGCTGATGCTCGGCCTCGGTGCCGGACTCGTCGCCTCGTCCTGATCACTCATCTGCGTCCCGTGGGGGCGCGGTCGGGCTCGAGATGGCTGAACACCACGACACCGGGCAGCGCCTCGGCGAGATCGGCCTCGATGCGGTCGAGCAGGTCGTGCCCGGCCCGCACCGTCCAGTCGCCCGGCACCCGCACGACGAGGTAGACGAAGCGCTGACGTCCCGACTCGCGGGTGCGCGGCGGCAGGATCGTCACCACCCCCGGTTCCCGATAGCGGTCGAGGACGGCGTTCACCGCCGTCACGTCCTCCGGGGGAAGAACCGCGTCGAGCATGCCGACGACCGCCTGCCGCACGAGGCCGAAACCGATCCGCAGGATGTTCAGGGCGACGAGGATCGCCACGATCGGGTCGAGCACGTCCCACCCGGATAGCGCGACCAGCGCGACGCCGACGAGCACGCCCGCCGACGTCCACACGTCCGTCAGCAGGTGTTTCCCGTCGGCGACCAGCGTGATCGACCGGTGTGCCCGACCCTGCCGGATGAGCAGCAGACCGACCACGAGATTGAGCGCCGACGATCCGGCCGACAGGAGGAGACCGAGTCCGACCTCGGTCACCGGCTGCGGTGAGATCAGGCGCTCGACCGAGGTCCACAGGATCACCGTCGCGGCGGCGAAGACCATGGTGCCCTCGACCGCGGCGGAGAGGTACTCGGCCTTCCCGTGCCCGAAATCGTGGTTCGCATCGGCCGGCTTCGCGGCGAGACGTAGCGCCGCGAGACCGACGAGCGCCGCGACGAGGTTGACCCCGGATTCGAGTGCGTCCGACAACAGACCCACGGATCCGGTGATCCACGCCGCCGATGCCTTCAGCAGCATCGTCGCGAGCGCGGTCGCCACCGACAACAGCATGAACCGCATCAACAGGCGGTGCTGCTGCGCAGAGGGCACCACCGGTCAGCGCTTGACGAGCGTGAGTTGCATCCCGGTGAGGTCGGTGGCCGTCAGCGCGACGTAGTCGTACTTCGGGGTGGGAACCCACGGCGACAGTCCGAGGGCGTCGATCCGCGCCGCGTCGTCGAAGCTCCGCAGGATCCGGGCGTGTCCGTGCAGCACGACGCTCCATGCGGAGTCCTCGCGGATCTCGTCCACCTCGAAGGCCACCTGCGGGTGCACCGCCAGTTCGGAGAGCTTGCTGCCCTCACCGCTGCGGAAGTACACCGTGCGATCGTCGGTGACGTAGTTGACGGGATAGATCTCCGGTCGTCCGCCGACGACGGTGACGAGGCGGCCCACCTTGCCCGTCGCGAGCAGGTCCCAGCACTGGTCCTCGTCGAGGGGGACGACAGGATCGTCGGTGTTCGGGTTGTCGCGCATCGCGTTCACTCCTCCGGTTCCGCTGCCGTATCCAGCACATCACGAACCGGCTTCCGGCGCAGTGGAACGCTCCGCCGGTTACGGTGAAACCGGCCGTCAGGACCGTGTTCGCCCGATCCGCCGAGAGCAGCCCGAACGAGGAGTGCCGATGTCCGCACAGGCTCCCGCGACCACCTCGAGTTGGCACACCCGCGCCGCGGCCGACGTCGCCGAGGCGTTCGAGGTCGATCCGCAACGAGGACTGAGCGCGGACGAGGTCGAACGACGCCGCGGCGAGTACGGCCCGAACCTGCTCGACGAGGCGAAGAAGGTGCCGACCTGGCGACGTGTGCTGTCGCTGCTGGCCGACAGGATGACCCTCGTTCTGGTCGTCGCGGCGGTGGTCAGCGCCACCGTCTCCCGTGAGTGGGAGACCCCCGTCGTCATCTTCGCGGTGATCGCGCTCAACACCGTGCTGAACTACGTGCAGGAATCCCGGGCCGAGAGCAGCCTCGCTGCGTTGAAGAAGATGTCGGTGTCCACCAGCCGGGTGCTGCGCGACGGTCTCGGGACGGAGGTGCCGCGCGCCGAACTCGTCCCCGGAGACGTGGTGCTCCTCGAGGCCGGCGACACCGTCCCGGCCGACGGCCGACTCGTCACCGCCGTCCGGCTGCAGGTCGCCGAGGCCGCCCTCACCGGCGAATCCCAGCCCGTCGACAAACAGGTCGACGTCGTCGACGATCCCGACGCACCCCTCGGCGACCGCACCGACATGCTGTTCATGAACACCGAGGTCACACGCGGACGTGCCGCGATGATCGTCACCGGAACGGGCATGCGCACCGAGATGGGAGCCATCGCAACCCTTCTCGGATCGGCAGGCGTCGAACAGACGCCGCTGCAACGACGCATCGGCCAGCTCGCCCAGGCCCTGACGATCATCGCGATCGTGACGGTAGCGCTGGTGTTCGTCCTCGGACTGCTGCGGGGGCAGACCTGGTCGGATCTCCTCGTCACCGCGGTGTCGCTGGCGGTCGCGACGATCCCCGAAGGGCTCACGGCCGTCGTCGCCTTCACCCTCGCGATGGGAGCCTCACGCCTCGCGGCCCGCGGCGCGATCGTCAAACGACTCGCCGCGGTCGAGACACTCGGCAGCACCACCCACATCTGCACCGACAAGACCGGCACCCTCACCCTCAACGAGATGACGGTGCAGCGACTGCTCGTCGCGGGTCGTGCCTTCCGCGTCACCGGCACCGGGTACGGAACCGACGGCAAGATCCTTGTCGGCGACGGCCTGCCCGCACCGGACTTCACGGACGCACTGCTCGGGATGGGACTGTGCAACGACGCGACCGTGCGCAACGGAATACTGGTCGGCGATCCCACCGAGGGTGCCCTCGTGGTGCTCGCCGAGAAGGGCGGCATCGACGTCGAGGGTGCGCGGGCCGCGCTGAACCGCATCGCGGAGGTGCCGTTCGACTCGGACTACAAGTACATGGCCACCTTCCACACCCTGCCGAACGGCGGATACCGCTGTTTCGTGAAAGGTGCACCGGGTGTGCTCCTCGACCGTGCCACCTCGATCGCCGGTCCCGACGGTCCGATTCCACTCGACGACGACGGTCGCGCGAGGATCCACCGGGCCGTGGAGGCGCTCGCGTCGGAAGGTCTGCGAACTCTCATGATCGCCGGGCGCGACCTCGACGCCGTTCCCCGCGGCGACACCGATGCCCTGCAGGAGAAGGTGGCCGACCTGACGATCCACGCGATCGTCGGCATCGTCGACCCGCCGCGGACCGAAGCCGAGGATGCGATCGCCGTCGCCCACGAGGCGGGCATCTCGGTGCACATGATCACCGGCGACCATCTGGTGACGGCCTCCGCGATCGCCGAGGAACTCGGAATCCGCGGGTCGGCTGCCTCCGGTGCGGATCTCGACAAACTCACCGACGACGAACTGCGCCGGAGGGCAAAGGAATTCGGTGTCCTCGCCCGCGTGGCGCCCCAACACAAGATCAGGTTCGTCGAAGCGCTGCAGGCCGACGGGCAGATCGTCGCGATGACGGGCGACGGCGTCAACGACGCTCCCGCGCTCGAACAATCCGACATCGGTGTGGCCATGGGCATCACGGGAACCGACGTCTCCAAGGGCGCCGCGGACATGATCCTCACCGACGACAACTTCGCGACCATCGTCGCCGCCGTGGCCGAGGGACGCGGAATCTACGACAACATCATCAAATTCGTGAAGTTCCAGCTCACCACGGCGTGGGGCTTCGTCCTGATCTTCCTGACGGCCGGTGTGCTCGGCCTCGCGGGTGGCGCGCCCTTCAGCGCACTGCAGATCCTGTGGGTGAACATCATCATGGACGGACCGCCGGCGCTCGCGCTCGGTGTCGACCCGACCGCCCCCGACGCGATGCGGCGACGACCGCGGCCCGCGAACGAGGCGCTGCTCGAACGCTCCCGGGTCCAGCGCATCCTCGGCCTCGGCATCGTGATGACGGTGGGCACGATCGCGGTCCTGCACTTCGGACCGGAACTGTTCCCCGACAGTGCATCCGACCCGTTGTTCGCCACCACCCTCGCGTTCACGACATTCGTCTTCTACCAGGTGTTCAACCTGTTCAACGTGCGCTCGGATCTCGGATCGGTGTTCTCGGCGCAGACGTTCACCAACCACACCATCTGGATCGCGATCGGCGCCGTCGTCGTCCTTCAGATCTGCGTCGTGCAACTCGGCGCCCTGCAGGGATTCATGGACACCACCTCGCTCACCTCCGAGCAGTGGCTGCTCGCGGTCGCCGTCGGCTCGTCCGTGCTGTGGGTGGACGAGATCGGCAAGTTCGTCGCCAGGAGGATCGAGGCGCGCAGGGCCGAGCGGGCGGATACGACCTTCCTCACCTGACGATCGGGAGATGGCGGAACTCACGTCGCCGCGGGGAGAAGTGTGAGGCCGGGCTGCCCCAGAATGGAGGCTGCCCCCGCGTCGCTCCCCCAGCGCGCCCGCGTCCCGGCCCGCACGACCTCCGGCTCCGGGACCCTCGACAGATCGAAGGTTTCCTCACCGATGACCACCACGGCTTCCGGCCGCCCACTCGACGATCCTGCCCACACCGACTCCGGACATCCCGCGCGCACGCTCGTGATGTGGGCGCTCGCCCTCGGTGGGTTCGGGATCGGAACCACCGAGTTCGTCGCCATGGGGTTGCTCCCCGAGATCGCGACGAGCATCGGGGTCTCCGAACCCACCGCGGGCCACGTCGTCTCCGCCTACGCGGCCGGTGTCGTCGTCGGTGCCCCGCTCATCGCGACGATCGCCGCCCGCGTGCCGCGCAAGACACTGCTGGTCGCGCTGATGGTCGCGTTCACCCTCGGGAACGCCGCCACGGTGCTGGCCCCGAACTACGGTCTGCTCGTCGTCTCCCGCTTCGTCGCCGGCCTGCCGCACGGCGCGTACTTCGGGGTCGCCGCACTGGTCGCGGCGCACCTCGCCGGACCCGGTCGCCGCGCGCGGGCGGTGTCGCTGGTGATGATGGGGCTGTCGGTGGCGAACGTCGTCGGGGTGCCCGCTGCCTCGTGGCTCGGCATGGCGCTGGGCTGGCGCGCGGCGTTCGTGCTGGTCGCGGTGATCGGAGTGGCCACCATCGTCGCTCTCGCCGCCTGGGTGCCGACACTGTCGATACCGACGACCAGCGTGCGGGTCGAACTCGGGGCGTTGAAGAGCAGCACCGTCTGGCTCACGCTCGCCGTGGCCGTCATCGGCTTCGGTGGTGTGTTCGCGGTGTACACCTACATCAGCACCACGCTGACCGACGTCGCCGGAGTGTCGAGATCGCTGGTGCCGGTCGCGCTGATGCTCTTCGGCGTGGGCATGGTCGTCGGCAATGCCATCGGTGGTCGCGTCGCCGACCGCGGTGTGATCCCCGGCGTCTACGCGTCGATCACCTCGCTCGCGGTGCTGCTCGCGCTGTTCGTCGCCGCAGCCCACAACCCGTGGACCGCCTTCGTGATGGTCTTCGGCCTGGGTGTCGGATGCGCCGCGGTGGGCCCGGCCCTGCAGGTGCGGTTGATGGACGTCGCCGAGGACGCCCAGACGCTCGCGGCGTCGCTGCACCACGCCGCGTTCAACCTGGCCAACGCGTTCGGTGCGTGGATCGGCGGGGTCGTGATCGCGGCCGGGTTCGGCTACACCGCTCCCGCCGCGGTCGGTGTGCTGCTGGCGCTCGCCGGTGTCGCCGTGTTCGCGATCTCCGTCCGCCGCCGCGAGAAGGCCGCACCTTCCCGACGTGATTGGATACGGAAGTGACCGATTCCAGCATTCCGACCCCGCCCGATCCCTTCTTCACGGTCGGAGCGCGTCTCGACAACGGACTCGGCCGCACGGGCACGATCCACACCCCGCACGGAGACATCCGCACCCCGGCCTTCGTCCCGGTGGGCACGAAGGCGACCGTCAAGGCGGTGCTGCCCGAGACGATGGCCGAGCTCGGCTCGCAGGCGTTGCTCGCCAACGCCTACCACCTCTACCTGCAGCCCGGCTCCGACATCGTCGACGAGGCCGGCGGGCTCGGGAAGTTCATGAACTGGCCCGGTCCGACCTTCACCGACAGCGGCGGCTTCCAGGTCATGTCGCTCGGAGCCGGGTTCAAGAAGGTCATCGCGATGGAGTCCGTCGGTGTCCAGAACGACGACGTCATCGCCAAGGGCAAGGAGCGGCTCGCCCACGTCGACGACGACGGGGTGACCTTCAAATCGCACCTCGACGGGTCGCGGCACCGGTTCACCCCCGAGGTGTCGATGCGTATCCAGCACGAGCTCGGCGCCGACATCATGTTCGCCTTCGATGAGCTCACGACCCTCATGAACACCCGCGGCTACCAGGAACGCTCCCTCGAACGGACCCAGGCGTGGGCGGTGCGGTGCATCGCCGAGCACGAGAAGCTCACCGCCGAACGCGCTCGCCGCCCCTACCAGGCGTTGTTCGGCGTCGTGCAGGGCGCGCAGTACGAGGACCTGCGACGACAGGCCTGCCGGGGCCTCGAGTCCATCGTCGGCGAGACCGGCCGCGGATTCGACGGGTACGGCATCGGCGGTGCGCTCGAGAAGCACAATCTCGGCACGATCGTGCGGTGGTGCACCGAGGAGCTGCCCGAGCACAAGCCGCGACACCTGTTGGGCATCAGCGAACCCGACGACATCTTCGTCGCGGTCGAGCACGGCGTCGACACCTTCGACTGCGTCAATCCGTCGCGGGTCGCGCGCAACGCCGCGATCTACCACCCCGACGGCCGGTTCAACATCAACACCAGCCGTCACCGGCGCGACTTCACGCCGATCGACGAGAACTGCGACTGCTACACCTGCCGGAACTACACGCGCGCGTACATCCACCACCTGTTCAAGGCGAAGGAGATGCTCGCCTCGACGTTGTGCACGATCCACAACGAACGGTTCACGGTGCGCCTCGTCGACGACATCCGGGCGAACATGGAGAACGGCACGCTCGCCGAGTTCAAGGCCGAGACGCTCGGCCGGTTCTACGCGAGCCGGCGTCGGGCCTGAGTCGTCAGGGCGTGAGTCGTCAGGCGTAGGAGGGTTCGCGCTTCTTGACGTACGCGATCACGCGGTAGGTCACCGGGAGCACGACGATCTCGACCAGCGTCTTCCACAGGAACCCGACGATCACGAAGTTGACGAAGTCGGCCCAGGTCGTGATGCCGATGGCCCCTGCGGCGATCGAGCAGAAGATGAGGGTGTCGGCGAACTCGCCGACGACGGTCGACCCGATCAGCCGCGCCCACAGGTGCTTCTCCCGGGTGCGTTCCTTGATGCGGACGAGCACGTACGAGTTGAGCAACTGCCCGACCGCGTACCCGGCGAGCCCGGCGATCAACATCCGGGGCACCACACCGAGCACGTTCTCGAAGGACTCCTGACCGGCGTAGAAGTCGGCCGGGGGCAGCTGCTGCGTGATCCAGAAGCACAGCGCGGACAGCGCGACCGCCCCGAAGCCGTAGAAGACGGCGCGGCGGGTGGCCGCGAAGCCGTACACCTCGCTGAGCACGTCGCCGAGGATGTAGGCGAGAGGGAACAGGAAGAACCCGCCGTCGGTGATGATCGGCAGGATCTGCAGCGGCCCGACGGTGAGTTCGGAGCCGGTGAAGAACGCGATGCCCTTCGTCGCGGAGATGTTGGAGATCATCAGCACCGCGGTGAACAGCACGACGATCCCCGTGTACGGGCTGCGTCCCACGCGCGCGAAGGCGGCGTGGTCGAAGAGGGCGGGGGAGGTGTTCGATCCGTGCTCGGTCACCCGGACATCCAAGCATCTCCGCGGGGTGATCACGAAGTTGCGGACCGTCTGTACGTGCGCGAACACCCCATATGCGACGAACGGGTCCCGTCCTGACGAGGACGGGACCCGGAGCGCACGGGAGATCAGGACTTGCGTACCCGGGTGCCGCCGGCGAACTTGTCGTGGAAACCCTGCTTGTTGCCGTCCTGCTCGATGGTGACCGCGATACCGATGTATGCGGCGAGCGACAGCAGACCGGCGAGGAAGCCCAGCAGCGGGACGCCGGTGAGGATCTGCAGCGCGACGAAGGCGTTGCGCTTGGCGGCCTGCTCGAGGGTGGGGTTACCACCGGTAGGGCCGGCGACCGACAAGCCGAGGAGCTTCTTGCCGATGGTCGCGCCCCGAGCGGACTCCATGTACGTCCAGTAGCCGAAGGCGACGACACCGCTGACGACCGTCATGAAGAAGTCCACGAAACCGCTTCCACCGCTCGCGAGGATCATGATCGCGCTCAGGATCCCCATGGGGATACCAACGATGAGGCCGTCGATGATGCGGGCGCCGAGACGCGGGAGCAGTTCCCCCGGGGTGCCGGCACCGAAATTCGGATCCGGGCCGGGGAATCCCGGGCCGCCGAACCCACCGTCCTGCGGCGCCCCGTACTGGGGTGCACCGTACTGAGGAGCGCCGAACTGGGGCGCACCGAATTGGGGCGTTCCGTTCTGCGGGCTTCCGTACTGAGGAGCGCCGTACTGGGGGCCACCGTTCTGGGGCGCGCCGTACTGCGGGAACTGCTGGGTGTAATCGGGCGGGGTGGCGCCGTACGAGGGGGCGCCGGGATGAGCGCCCGTCGCCCGAGGATCCTGCTGAGGGGGTGGATAGCCACCAGTGGTCACTTATGTCTCCCTTGTCGCGATCGGCATGGCAACGCGCCACGGTACAGCGTGCCGTGGCGCGTCGGTAGATATGCCTACGGATGCGACGGGAGGGTCCCCGCCGGGGTTGTGTCAGGCCGCTACGGGACCACCCGTGGTGACCCGGTAGGCGTACGTGACGGCGATGATCGACACCGGCACGGTGACCAGCAGGCCGATCAGGCACAACAGGGCACCGAGGAGATTGATGCCGAGCAGTGCGAGGGCGAGCAACACCAGCGTTCCCGCATTCGATTTGACGGCATTGAAGCTCGACTTGATCGCGGTGACGGCATCCTGATTGCGATCGATGACGAACTGCATCGTCCACCACGCGAAGAACGCGAACACCAGGCCCGGGAGGATGCACAGCACGAGACCGATCGACGTGCCGATGCCCACGAGCAGACCTGCGAGGATGACCGCACCGATCGGGCCGATCTGGAGGAACGTCCCGAAAGCGGGGCGCTGTCCGTCGGTTTCGGCCAGCGCACCGCGCACGAAGGCGGCCTGGATCAGGTATCCGACGATCGCCGAGACGATGCTGCCGATGGCGCTCAGGAAGGTGAAGTCCGTCGCCTCACCGGTGAAGTCGAACCCGTTGAAGATGCCGCTGATCAGGCCCTGGATGACGAACGCGGCAAGCATGAAGACGATCCACACGCCGGCGTTACCGCTGAACTTCGACCAGCCGTAGGAGATCGCGTCGCCGACATTCAGCTGATTCGGAGGCGGACCACCGAAGCTCCCGGCGCCGTACGCACCCGGAGGGGGCGGGTAGTCACCACCCGACGGGGGAGGCGGATAGTTCCCCGGCGGCGGGTAGGACCCACCCGGCGGCGGGTAGTTGCCACCCGAGGGCGGGGGGTAGTTCCCCGGAGGGGGGTAGTTGCCGGGCGGCGGATAGTTCCCACCCGGCGGGGGAGTGCCACCGCCCGAGGGCGGCGGATAGCTTCCGGGTGGCGGATAACCACCCGGGTTCTTCGGATCCTGATTCGGGTCGTAACCACCGGTGGTCATGGCTGCCTCTCGTCTCCGGGATCGGACACTTCCGAGAGAGTACGGACATCACCTCGGGTCCGCATCCGCTATGTCCGCATCGTGTCCTATCGGATGCCTTCCTCCGACGGGGTGAACACCCACGGATCGCGGGGGAGTCTCACGGGATTCCAGCGGTCCAGCAACAGTTCCGGCGACACGGGCTCGCCGGGGTCGGCGAGTCGCAGCGACACGGCGATCGTGCCCAGCACGTCGGCGGCCGTGTGACCGAGCGCGAGCTGATCGGCCAGTGTCACCGCGCCGTCCCGTTTGGCCAGTCGCTTACCCTCCTTGCCGAGCGCGAGCGGCACGTGCGCGTAAACGGGTTCCGACAGTCCGAGAAGGTGTGCGAGACAGGCCTGCCGGGGCGCGGAAGTGAGCAGGTCGTCTCCGCGTACCACCTGATCGATGCCCTGGTCGGCGTCGTCCACCACCACTGCGAGGTTGTACGCGGGGGTTCCGTCGTTGCGGCGCAACACGAGATCGTCGACGATGCCCGTGAAATCTCCGTGCAGCAGGTCGTGGACGGTGAACCACTCCTCGGTCGCCCGCAACCGGATCGCGGGGGCGCGGCCGGAGGCTCGGCGCTCGGCCCGCTGCTCGTCGGTGAGGTTGCGGCAGGTGCCCGGATAGGCGCCCGCAGGGCCGTGGGGTGCGGAGGTGGCCTCGAGGATCTCGCGTCGGGTGCAGTAGCACTCGTAGGTCAGACCGGCCTGCTCGAGCCGCGCGATCGCCTCGTCGTACAGGCGCCGGCGGCGGGACTGGTGGACCACCCGGCCGTCCCAGTCGAGACCGATCGCCGCGAGATCCGCGAGCTGGCGTTGCTCCGCGCCGGGACGCACCCGGTCGAGATCCTCGACGCGGACCAGGAACCGACGGTTGGTCGACCGTGCGAACAACCACGCCAGGACGGCGGTGCGCAGATTGCCCAAGTGCAGGTCGCCGGAGGGACTCGGTGCGAAGCGACCCGCTCCTGCTTCGTCCTCGTCCGAAAGTGACACCCGTGCACTCTATCGAGCGACCCCCAGGAGTACCGCTCGCTGGGCGTGCACGACCTCCCGGATCGCCGCGACCGCGGCCGCGACCTCCGGCTGCCGCAGCGTCTCCGAGCGTGCGACGAGCCAGTAGGCCAGACGCGCCTCGACCTCGCCGGGCAGGACCCGGACGAGATCGGCGTGCCGATCGGCCATGAAGCACGGCAGCAGACCGAGTCCTCCGGCGGCGCGGGTCGCTTCGACGTGCACGAACACGTTCGTCGAGCTGATCGAATCCTGCATGTCGGGGGCGATGCGCCGCGCGACGTCGAGATCGTCGACCTGCAGCATCGAATCGATGAA
The DNA here is from genome assembly GCF_001886355.1 of Rhodococcus sp. 2G. Lineage (NCBI taxonomy): Bacteria > Bacillati > Actinomycetota > Actinomycetes > Mycobacteriales > Nocardiaceae > Rhodococcus > Rhodococcus sp. 2G. The sequence goes on from NZ_CP018063.1 coordinate 4,804,011, forward strand.
ATACACGAGGGTGTGCTCACGCAGGTCGCGGACCGACGACGGGGAGCCGTGCGTGGCGAGATAATCGCGCGAGGCATACAGGCCCAGGTTGTAGTCGGCGAGACGGTGCGCTTCGGCCCGATGCACCTGCGGGCGTCCCACGACCACCTCGATGTCCATGCCGGACCGCTGCTGTGAGGCGCGACGGGTGGTCGCGACGATCTCGACGGAGATACCCGGATGGCGTTGCCGCACGAGCGCGCCGGCCGGGGCGGCGATGTAGGCGCTGAAGCCGTCGGTGGCGGAGATACGCACGACGCCCTCGAGGCGGCGCTCACCCCGGGGGTTCCGCAGACTTCCGACCGCGGCCTCGATGCGTTCGGCGGCCTCGAGCGCCTCGCGACCGCGGTCGGTCAGTTCCCATCCCGCCGCCGACCGCGTGAGCACGCGACCGCCGAGGCTGCGCTCGAGCGCGGCGATCCGCCGGGAGATCGTGGTGTGGTTGACGCCCAGGTCGTCGGCGGCACTGGTGAACCTGCCACTGCGCCCGACGGCGAGCAGGACGAGGAGGTCATCGGCCGAGGGCACGCTCATGTGTGCAGTTTTGCAGATCGCATCTGCGAATCGCGTCATTGTGGATGCAAATGTGCGTACCGATACTCGGCATATGTGTTTGGAAGTGTTCCCCGTCACACAGTGTCCCGGGAGGGTGCAGGCATGAGCGTCGAACAGGCACGAACGGATGGACCGGAGAGTTCACCGTCGGCATTGCGCAGGGTCGTCGGTGCGTCCATGGCGGGCACCGTCGTCGAGTGGTACGAGTTCTTCCTCTACGGCACCGCCGCGACCCTCGTCTTCGCCAAGGTCTTCTTCCCCGACGGCGGCAACGAACTCGACGCGATCATCGCGGCGTTCGTCACCTACGCCGTGGGCTTCGTCGCCCGGCCGCTCGGTGGGATCGTCTTCGGCCACTTCGGTGACCGGTTCGGACGCAAGCAGCTGCTGCAGACCAGCATCATCATGGTCGGCGTCGCGACCTTCCTGATGGGCTGCCTGCCGACCTTCGGTGCCATCGGGTACTGGGCGCCGGCACTGCTCGTGACGCTCCGGTTCATCCAGGGCTTCGCGGTCGGCGGCGAGTGGGGCGGCGCGGTACTGCTGGTCGCCGAACACAGCCCCGATCGCTCGCGCGGATTCTGGTCGTCGTGGCCGCAGGCCGGTGTGCCGATGGGCAATCTCCTCGCGACGATCGTCCTGCTCGTCCTCACCACCACGTTGCCCGAATCGGCCTTCCTGTCGTGGGGCTGGCGAGTCGCGTTCTGGCTCTCGGCCGTCATCGTGCTGATCGGCTACTACATCCGCACCAAGGTCACCGACGCCCCGATCTTCCTCGAGGCGCAGCAGGAGGCCGACAAGCTGAAGGAGACGTCGTTCAACGTCTTCGAGGTGCTCGAGCGCTACCCGCGCGGCGTGTTCACGGCCATGGGCCTGCGGTTCGCCGAGAACGTCATGTACTACCTCGTCGTCACCTTCTCGATCACCTATCTGAAGATCATCGTCGGTGCCGACACCAGCCACATCCTGTGGTGGATGCTCGCCGCGCACGCCGTGCACTTCGTGATCATCCCGATGGTCGGACGACTGTCGGACACGCTGGGACGCCGTCCCGTCTACATGATCGGTGCCGTCACCGCCGGTGCCTGGGGCTTCCTCGCCTTCCCGATGATGGACACCGGCAACAGTGCGTGGATCATCTCGGCGATCGTCATCGGACTCGTCTTCCACTCGTTCATGTATGCGGGGCAGCCGGCGATCATGGCGGAGATGTTCCCGACCCGCATGCGCTACTCGGGCGTCTCCCTCGGCTACCAGGTCACCTCGATCGTCGCCGGGTCGCTCGCCCCGATCATCGCCGCGAGTCTGCTCAGCCGCTTCGAGTCGTCGGTCCCGATCTCCTTCTATCTGCTCGGCTCGTCGCTGATCACGATCGTCGCGGTGATCGTGGCCCGGGAGACGAAGGGCATCTCGCTGCGCGACATCGATGCCGCGGACGCGGAAACGGTCGCCCAGAAGAAGGCCGCCGAGAACGCCAGGATCTCGGCATGAGGGCCCGCACCGCACTCGTGACCGGTGGTGTCGGCGGGATCGGGGCGGCCTGCGCCCGCGCCCTCGCCCGGCAGGGAGTCCGCGTGACCGTCGCCGACGTCGACGAGGTCGCCGCGAAGACGCTCGCCCACGAGATCGGGGGAGAGGCGTGGGGTGTCGACCTGCTCGACACCGACGGCCTCGACGGTCTCCGCCTCGACGTCGACATCCTCGTCAACAACGCCGGCATCCAGGTGGTGCGGCCGGTGGAGGACTTCGCCCTCGCCGACTTCCGCCGCATCCAGACGCTCATGGTCGAGGCGCCGTTCCTGCTCGTGAAGGCCGCGCTGCCCGGCATGTACGAGCGGGGCTTCGGCCGGATCGTGAACATCTCGTCGGTGCATGGGCTGCGGGCGTCGGCGTTCAAGGCCGGGTACGTCACCGCCAAGCACGGCCTCGAGGGGTTCTCCAAGGTCGTCGCGCTCGAAGGCGGTCCCCGTGGCGTGACGAGCAACTGCGTCAATCCGGGTTACGTCCGCACCCCGCTGGTGGAGAAGCAGATCTCGGAACAGGCCCGCGCGCACGACATCCCGGAGGATCGCGTGCTCTCGGATGTGTTGCTCACCGATCAGGCGGTGACCCGGCTGGTCGAGCCGGAGGAGGTGGCCTCGCTCGTGTCGTGGCTGGCCTCCGACGAAGCCGGGATGGTCACCGGCGCGTCGTACACGATGGACGGCGGCTGGTCGGCCCACTGACAGGACGGTCCGACTGCAATCACCGACCCGCGTCCCGGATTCCGGGGCGCGGGTCAGTGCGCGTCGGCGCCGTCGAGGACGAGTTGGACCTGGGCGTGCAGAGCGTGGGTCAGATACTCGCGCGGGTAGAGCTCGGGGCTCGCCGCCGCGTCGAGTGCGAGCCCGTTCGCGGCCGAGAGCAGCAGAGCGGCCCGGGTCTCCGGGTCGGGTGTACCGGCGCGGATCAATACGCGCGCTATGCCCGTGCGGATCGTGAACAGGGTGGCGGTGCGGATGGCGCTCAGCGTGGGGGAGGTGACCGCCCGCACGGCGAACGCCGACATCACGTGCACCTCGCTGCCACGTTCCTCGTCGAGGGGGAGCAGCTGGCTGAGCGCGGAGAACAGGGTGCGCGCCGGATCGATGTCGGGATCGACGTTCGTCAGCCGGTTCAGCACCCGGTCCGAGAGCGTGCGGAACGAGTACGCGAGCATCTCGTCCTTGGTTGGGAAATGGTGCTGCACCGCCCCGATCGAGACCCCTGCCTCGTTGGCCACCTCCCGCACACTCGCCGCGTCGAGACCGTTGCGTGCGGCCACGTCGAGCAGGGCCGCAGCAAGCCTGGTGGGGCTGGTGGTGATGTAGGGGCGCGTGCGCATGAGGAGCACCGTAGCCGAGCTCTCCACCATACGAACGTACGGGGAGGTGGGAATCACACCCCGTCGGTGAGCTCGCGATCTGACAGGAAACGGACCGACACCGTCAGCGCGGCTGCGAACGCCGCTGCGATCCACAGGGCGTGCAGCCCCAGCACCCGGTGGGCGAGCGCGCCGAGAACGGCGCCCGTCACCAGGCCGCCCCACAGGCCCAGATAGGGCAGCCAGCTCCAGCGCGGACCACCGAAGAACGCCGCCGCGATCCGCTGCCCGATCTTGACCAGCGCACCCGTCATGTAGGTCAGGGCGACGGTCGTCTCCCCGTGCCGCCGGAACACCGAGTTCTCCGTTCCCATGGCCAAGGTCATCGCGATCACGGCGACCGGCGTCCAGTCCACGAAGACGGCCGCGGCGGCGATCGTCAGCAACACGGTCACCGTCGCGAGGACGGCGGTCTTGCGGGTCCGCCGGTCTCGGTCGGTCAGTTCCGCTACCACGCTGCCGAGAATCACTCCGAGCACGAACAGCGCGAGCACACCGCCGATGAGGGTGACCGTCTGCCACGCACCGTCGGCCGTCCCGACCGCGAAGCGCGTGGAGTTGCCGCTCATGAACGACACGAAGACGCCGCCCAGGGTGATGAAACCGAGGGCATCGATGAACCCTGCGAGAGAGGACAACGCGATCGCGAGTCCCTGCAACTGCCTGCCGTAACCGACCACCAGACGATAGTAGGAACCGTTCCCGCCGGATGCCGACGACGTCGGCTCGCGGATACTTACGCGGTGTAACGACCGGGCGTTGCGGGCGCGATGGACAAGGGGAGCCGTCCGGCGCCGTCGTTCTCAGGAGTTCCCTCGATGTCCTTGCCCCGCTTGTCGTCCCGGCTGTCCCTGCTCGTCGTCGCGACGGTCGCGGGTCTGACCCTCACCGGTTGTGATTCGACCACCGAGGACACTTCCGTCGCTCCGGCGGCGACTTCCGAACAGTCCCCGGTGCCGAGCTCCGAAACCCCCACGACGACACCGTCCCCCACCACGACGCGCTCCACCTCGACGACCGCACCGAACCCGGCAGCGTCGGCGGATTCGTCGGAGGCCCTGGCCCGGCTGGCGACCCTGCCGATCAAGGGGCGCGCGCCCAAGACCGGGTACAGCCGCGACCTGTTCGGCCAGGCGTGGAGCGACGACGTGTCGGTGGAGTTCGGGGGCAACGGCTGCGACACCCGCAACGACATCCTGCGACGCGACCTCGTCGATATCGTCTACCGGCCCGGTACCCGCGACTGCGTCGTCGCGTCGGGAACCCTGAACGACTTGTACACCGGTACGACGATCGCGTTCACCCGCGGGCAGGACACCTCGACCGCGGTGCAGATCGACCACGTCGTCGCGTTGTCGGACGCGTGGCAGAAGGGCGCGCAGCAACTCGACGCGGGCACCCGGGCCGATTTCGCCAACGACCCGCGCAACCTCCAGGCCGTGGACGGGCCGACCAACCAGCAGAAGAGCGACGGCGACGCCGCCACCTGGCTGCCGCCGAACCGCGCGTACCGCTGCACGTATGTCGCGCGGCAGATCGAGGTCAAGGCGATCTACGGCCTGTGGGTGACGCAGGCCGAGCACGACGCGATGGCGCGGGTCCTCACCGAATGCGGAGGTGGGGCTCCCGCAGCTGCACCCGCGCCCACCACGACGACGCGCCAGGCGCCCGCACCCTCGCCGGCTCCTGCTCCTGCTCCTGCACCTGCGCCCGCCCCCGCCGAGCCGGCCCCTGCTCCGGCGGAGGTGTATTACAAGAACTGCGCGGCGGCCCGGGCCGCGGGAGCCGCACCGCTGTATGTGGGAGAGCCCGGCTACCGGCCGAAGATGGACGGTGACGGGGACGGCGTCGCCTGCGAGTAGCACACACCGCCGTGATCTCTCGGTCAGCTGAAGCGGTGGGTGAGATTGCGGCGCATGCGGTGCAGCTCGCGGAGCTGGGCGCCCAGCCGCTCGACCTCGGCGTCGAACCGGCGCGCCCGGTCCACGGCCCCCACCCGGTGTTCGGCGAGGGCCTTCTGTTCGGTCTTCTCGATGGCTGCGGACACCTCGTCGATCTCCCGGTCCAGCATCTCCACCCAGACCGAAGCCTGCTCGTGGTCGGCGTCGCCGCCGAGCGGGAAATTGTCGTCCGCGGTCACGAGACGCATCGTGCCCGAGATCGGCCCGGTACGCGAACAGGGGGACCGGAAAAGTAGAAACCCCGTGGGACGCTGTGCGCCCCACGGGGTTCCGTGGCGGAGGATAGGGGATTTGAACCCCTGAGGGCGTTAACCCAACCCGCGTTCCAGGCGAGCGCCATAGGCCACTAGGCGAATCCTCCGTGGGGAAGCATACCGAATGGAGACCCCAACTTGCCAAACGGGCACGTCGCACCCTGATTCCAGGGGTGCTGCGGGGGCGGGTTCGCCGCCGAGGCGCTCGTTCCTCTACACTTGCCGATGGATCCCGCGCGGCGCGCATCCTGTGAACTCCCCCAGGGCCGGAAGGCAGCAAGGGTCAACGGGCTCTGCCGGGTGCGCGGGGTCCTCTTAATTTCCGCCGATGCCCGTGTCACCGTGCACGGTGAAAGGTCCCTCCGCATGCCTACGCAGACCCAGTACGGGTTGATGAGCCATGAGGAACTCGTTGCAGAGCACGAGCGCCAGTCCGCCAACTACGAACGGTTGAAGTCGGAGAAGCTGACGCTGGACCTGACCCGCGGCAAGCCCTCGCCCGAGCAGCTCGACCTCTCCGCGGAGTTGCTGTCGCTGCCGGGTGCCGACGACTTCCGCGACGGCAACGGCACCGACACCCGCAACTACGGCGGCCTCACCGGCCTGCCCGAGCTGCGCGCGATCTTCGCCGAGCTGCTGAACATCCCGGTCGAGAACCTCGTCGCAGGCAATAACGCGAGCCTCGAGATCATGCACGATCTCGTCGTCTGGTCGTTGCTGCACGGCACCGTCGACTCGCCGCGCCCGTGGTCGCAGGAGTCGGTCGTCAAGTTCCTGTGCCCGGCGCCCGGCTACGACCGGCACTTCGCGATCACCGAGTCGCTCGGCATCGAGATGATCCCCGTGCCGCTGCGCGAGGACGGCCCCGACGTGCGGTTCATCGCCGAGCTCGTCGCGAACGACCCGCAGATCAAGGGCATGTGGGCTGTGCCGACCTACTCGAACCCCACCGGCGCGGTGTACTCCGAGGAGGTCGCCCGCGAGTTGGTGTCGATGCCGACGGCCGCTCCCGACTTCCGCATCTTCTGGGACAATGCCTACGCGGTGCACCCGCTCACCGAGCACCTCGCGCCCGCGATCGACATCCTCGGTCTGGCCGCGCAGGCCGGTCACCCGAACCGCGTGTTCGCGCTGGCGTCCACCTCGAAGATCACCTTCGCCGGTTCGGGCGTGAGCTTCTTCGGCAGCTCCACCGAGAACCTCACCTGGTACCAGAAGTACCTGGGCATCAAGACCATCGGTCCCGACAAGGTCAACCAGCTGCGTCACCTGCGCTTCTTCCGCGACGCCGAGGGTGTGCGTGCCCACATGGCCACGCACCGCGAGATCCTCGCGCCGAAGTTCGCGCTCGTGCGCCGCATCCTCGAGGAGCGTCTCGGCACGTCGAAGGTCGCGTCGTGGACCGAGCCCGAGGGCGGCTACTTCATCAGCCTCGATGTCGTCGAGGGCACGGCGGCCCGCGTCATCGCCCTGGCGAAGGAGGCGGGTATCGCGCTGACGGGTGCCGGTTCGGCGTTCCCGTACAAGAAGGACCCCGAGGACAAGAACATCCGCCTCGCACCGAGCTTCCCTTCGCTCGGTGAGCTCGAGAAGGCCATGGACGGTGTCGCGACCTGCGTGCTGCTGGCCGCAGCGGAGAAGGCGCTCGCCGACAAGTAGTGCGTGGGTAGGTACGCAACGCGAGGACGAGGCTCGCAACATCGGCAGTCACTGCCGGCGTTGCGAGCCTCGATTCTTTGTTGCGTACCTCCGTCGACAAGAACCTGCACTCCGGGTGTGAGTTTGTTCCCAGCCTGTGGATAAAGTTGTGCACAACACGTGGACGGGCGGTGGACAACTCGGATCGGCCCTGGTCGGGGCATTCTCGGTGCCCGCCGTCACCGCGACTTGCTTTCCCCTACCGACCTGACATACTCGCTGGTCAGGGTCGCCGCATACCGTGCGGCGGGTTCGGAAGTGGTGAGTGTGATGGAAAACCGCGCTCTCGTGAATTCCGGAGTCGGCGTATCGGCCGTCGGATCTGTCACGGGGTGTCTCGGTGGACTGAAGGTGTTCCTACTGGCGCTCGACATCGAGGCGGCGCCCGAGACGCCCCCGCGGGTCCCACCCGTCGAGAAGGTGGAGCCCTTCCTGCCGGCACGCATCGCCGAGCAGCCCGAGACGGACCACGGTGTGCGTCCGCCGTGCCTGCTCGCGTTCCGGCACGTCGTCGACCCGACACGACCGGAGATCTCGTTCGGTGCGTCGACGGGGTCGCTGCGTGAGGCGCCGGACACGACCCGACCGTATGTGGGACACCCCGCGACGTGCGTGTCGCTGTGGGACGTCCCCGGCCACGGTCTCGTCCTGGCGCTGGAATCGCTGTCGGACCACGGGTCGCCGCTCGTCGACTGGCGCAGCGACCCGCTGCAGGACCGCGACGGCGCCGGTCTGCGCCCGGTGCTCGGCGAGTTCCTCGCGCCCTTCGAACTGACCGCCGACGCCTGCCTGAACGACGTGTTTCCCGGACTGAACAGGCGGTTGTGTGCGCCGACGACCTATCAGCCCCTGCACGAACTCGTCGTCCACCGCCACCGGGGAGTCGGCGATCGCGAGGTCGCCGAGGGCATGGTCGTGGAAGTGGTCTCGAGCGGCGGCGAACGCGTCCGCTCGCTCGTCGACGGCCCGCGCATCGGACCGGAGGCCCGCGCGGCGGCACGGTCCTGGGGTGTGTTGTGGAAGTGGGACCGGGTTCCGCTGGTGGACCGGCCCGTGCAGCCGGGAGCCACCATCGCCGTGCGGGAGGACTCCGGTGCGGTGCTGTTCGACCTCGAGGCCACCGCCCTCGGCAGCGACTATGTCGGGCACGGCACCCGCGAGATGATCTACGGGCTCATCCCGTGGGTGGCGGTGCGGGCCCGGGCCTCCGCCGACTACTGGACGACCATGGAGCATCTGCGCCACCCCGACGGGCTCGGCGGCGATCGGCTGGCCACGGTCCTCGACGACATCGCGATCATGCAGGCGCGCCGGATGGAACGGGCCCTGCTGCGCAAGGAATCGATCCACGACGACCGGTTCCACTCGTGGACGCAACCCACCCAGCTGCGAGCACTCATGGCCGGCCGGGTCGCCGACGAGTTGGCCGAACTCGACGCGGAACTGTCCGAGGCCGTGGACATCGTCGAGCACGCCCTGCTGCGCAGTGCCGAGTTGCGCGGTGCGAGGCATACCCGCTTGGCCAAGGGCTGGTCCGCGGCGGCGTCGGTCATCGCCGTCGTGGCGTTGTTCGCCGCCCTGGCCGCCGTTCCGGACACCTCGCAACCGACGCTGTTCCCGCACTGGCTGCATGCTCTGACCACGTCGATCGCGCTCACCCTGGGCATCGTGATCGCGGTGGTCGTGTGGCGCCGCCCCTGACGCGCAGGGCATGATCGTCTGCATGTCCTCGACGCTGAACCTGGTCGGAGATCCCGACGCCGACGCACTGCTGGCCGAGAACCCGCTGGCGCTTCTCATCGGCATGCTGCTCGACCAGCAGGTGGCGATGGAGGTCGCGTTCGCGGGACCGAAGAAGCTCGCCGACCGTCTCGGCGGTCTCGACGTGTACCGCATCGCGTCGGCCGACCCCGACGAGTTCGTCGCGGTGTGCGCGCAGCAACCGGCCGTCCACCGGTTCCCCAAGTCGATGGGACAGCGGATCCAGGCGCTGTGCGCGGCGATCGTCGAGGACTACGACGGCGACGCCTCCGCACTGTGGACGTCCGGCGACCCGGACGGCAAGGAAGTGCTGCGGCGGCTGAAGAAGCTGCCGGGCTACGGCGACCAGAAGGCACGTATCTTCCTGGCGCTGCTCGGCAAGCAGATGGGTGTGCGGCCCGAGGGATGGCGCGAGGCCGCCGGCGACTATGGGCACGAGGATGCGCGCCGGTCGATCGCCGACGTCGTCGACGAGCAGTCGCTGCGCGAGGTGCGCGAGTTCAAGAAGTCGATGAAGGTAGCGAAGAAGTCATGAGACGCGTCGCAGCGGTGTGCGGCGCCGCCGTCGCCTTCGCCGGGGGAACCGTGGGCGTGGCCTCGGCCGGCGGGGGAGACGACCGGGTCGTCCTCCGGCCCGGCGACGGGATCGTGTTCTCCGCGGAGCCGACACCGGGTTGGTGTTCCGTGGCGGCGGTCGGTCACGACGACGCGGGTCGGCTCGTCGCGATCACGGCGGGGCACTGCTATCAGACGGGATCGTCGCCCGTCTGGAAGGTCGAGGAGCAGCACCGAGGGCCGATCGGAACCGAAACGGACGTCGCGAGTACGGGTTCGGTCGATCAGCTGGGATTCCCCACCGACGAGATCGCCGACTACGCGGTGGTCCTGCTCGACGAGACCCGCGTGCGGGGATCGAACACGTCGGTGCCCAACGACCGGGGAGAGCGAGTCGTGCTCGAATCGGTCGCGGCGTTCGGCGAAGGCGAGCTGCCGGCCGGAACACATTGCGCGGCAGGGCGGAGCACGTCGGTGGCCTGCGCGACCGGCGATGTGCGGGTGGACGGGAACCTGATGTCCTCGCCGCTGCTCATGCGACCGGGCGATTCCGGCGGGCCGCTCGTGCGTACCGAGACGGGCGAATGGATGGGACTGTCGGTGGGTTACCGGTTCCCGCAGACCGCGGTCTCCGACGACCGGCAGGTTCCCGACACGAGGTTCGCCGCCTACCAGCGGGCCGACCGGATCCTCGCCGAGATCGACGCGCGCGACGGGATCGGCTCGGGGTTCCGTCTCGTCGACACCCCCTGACCGATCCCGCCCGCGTTACCGTCAGAGCTTCTCGAAACGCGGAATCAGGTGTTCGGCAACGTTTTTCGCCTCGTCGATGAGCGGCCATCCGGCGAGGATGAGGGAGGTCGGTCCGGTCGCGTCGCGCAGGGTGCGCACGTGGCCGGTGATCTCGTCCGGGTCGCCGACGTAGTAGACGGCCGACGATCCCGTGGCGAAGATGTCCAGCGGTGACCACGCGGTGATGCCCGCGTAGAGGCCGTCGCCGAGATACAGGTCCTCGGGTTCGGGCAGCTTGCCGGCGTTGATGGTGTCGACCCAGCCCTGCCGCTGCGCGTCGCGCGCGGTGAAGGTCTTCAGGTCCTGCTTGCCGTGCGTGCGGCGGCGCACCGCCTTGTCGAGCACGTCCTGGATCTGCTCGATGCCGGCCTTCTCGAACAGCGACCGGAACCGCTCGATCGCTTCGTCCCGGCTCGGGCGCACGATCACACCGGACAGTGCGCCGAAGTCGGTGTACTCGCGTCCCTCCGCAGCAGCGGATTCGCGGGCAGCGGTGAACTTCTGCGTGACGAACGAGGTCTCACGCAGCATGATCAGATAGGCGTCGAGGATCTTGCCGGCGTTCTGCAGACCGGCGGGGGAGTCGCCCGTGCCCCACAGCGGGACCGAGTGGTCCGCAGGAGCATCGATACGCAACGGGGTGTTCGGGAAGTTCGACTCGGTGCCCTCGGCATAGATGCGCCGGAACTCCGCCCAGTACTTCTCACCGAGCTCGTACCGCCGGTCGTGCTCGACGTTCATGTCGTACTTGGTGAGGATGTTCTCCCGGCCGTTGACCGAGTTGATCATCAGGCGACCACCGCTGAACGCGTCGAAGGTCAGGGCCTTCTCGGCGAGCAGTCGCGCGGGCATCATGTTCGCGTAGATCGCGACGAGGAACTTCATCCGGCTGGTGTGCGCCGCAGCCCAGGTCGCCGAGATGAAGGGGTCGTTCGGCCAGGTCGCGACGAGCGCACCTTCGAAGCCGCCGTCGTCGATGGTCTTCGCGAGTTCGATCTGCCGCTGCCCGTCCACCGGGTACAACCCGCCAGGGCTCCAGGGGTAGTCGCCGTCGGCCTGGGTGAGATACCAGAAGGTCTTGAGGGGCATTACTTCGTGTCCTTCGAGGGGAGTTCGAACGGTTCGACGCGGGCGCGGGCGCGCAGCGTGCCGGCGTCCACGGCGAACAGGGCGTCGAGGTAGGCGACGGCGAAGGAGCCGGGGCCGGTGGAGTTCTCCTCGGCGATCTCGGACGCCACGGCGACGTGCGTGTGGGCGGCCGCGAGGCCGACGAGAGGGGTCTCCGCGACCGCGAGATAGGCCGCGACGAGTCCACCGAGGGAGCATCCGGTGGAGGTCACGCGCGGCAACATGGCGCTGCCACCGGCGATGCGCAATCCGACGATCCCGCCGTCGCGGTCGCGGCCGACGAGGTAGTCGACGGGACCGGAGGCCGACACGGCGTCCGCGCGATCGAGCAGCGCGAGCGCGGCAGGCACGGCAGCAGCGGCCTCGTCGGCGCTGTCGACGCCGCGCGTGTCACCGCCCAGACCGGCCAGCGCGATGATCTCGGAGGCGTTGCCGCGGATCGCGGTGGGACGGAACTTCAGCAGGTCGGCGGCGAGAGAGGTGCGCCACGCCAGTCCGCCCACGCCCACGGGATCGAGGACCCACGGGGTGCCGGCGTCGTGCGCGGCCTCGGCCGCGCGGGTGAAGGCCACCGAGGTCTCGTCGAAGGGCGTGCCGAGGTTGACGAGCACTCCACCGGCGATGCGCGCGAAATCGCCTGCCTCGTGGGCGTTGTCGATGTGCGCGTTACTGGCGCCTGCGGCGAGCAGCACGTTGGTGAGGAAGTTGGCCGAGACGATGTTGGTCAGCGAGTGCACCAGCGGCGTCTGCGCGCGCAGGGCGTCGAGGGTGACGGCGAGATCGTCGACGGTGGGGGTCGTGGTCACGGGAGATCCTGTCGGGAGGAGGGGAGGGGACGAAGCCGGTCAGGATCGCGGACATCGCATCATGCGTCGCCCTTCCCTTCTCCGAGTGTCCGCATGGGGAGTGCGGGGTCGGCGGTCCACTCCTCGAGGGATCCGTCGTAGACGGCGATGTCGTCGTGGCCCGTCCGGACCAGTGCGAGCGCCACCAGGCAGGCCGAGACGCCGCCACCGCAGTAGAGGATCAGGGGCCGGGAGGTATCGGCGAGGGCCTGCTCGGCCAGCTCGGCGATCCGATCGGTGCTCCGCAGGACGCCGTCGGCGAGCAGGCTCTTGGCCGGCAGGTTCCGGCTCCCGCCGATGTGCCCGCGGCGCGCGTAACGAGTGGTGGCGGTGCCTGCGAACTGCTCGGCGTCGAGCGCACAGACGAGGGTGCCCGGTGCGTCACCGGACACCACGGCGAGCACGTCGTCGCGATCGCGCCACAGGCCGTGGTCGGGCAGCCCGGTCCGGGATGTGGTGGCAGTGCGCTCGGCGGCGTCGCCGGTTTCCACGGGCAGGTCGAGCGCGGTCCAGCGGGCGAAGCCGCCGTCGAGGACGCGGGCGGAGACACCGATGTTGCGCAGCATCCACCACAACCGGGACGCCCAGGTCATGCCGCCGTCGTCGTAGATCACGAGGTCGGTGTCGGGGGTCACGCCGAGTTCGGTCAGGGCGGCCGCGAGGTCGTCCGGGGCGGGGCGGGAGAAGTGCAGGTCGGTGCCGGGGGCGCTGAATCCGCCGAGCAGGTCGGCGTGCACGGAGCCCGGGATGTGCGCGGCGCGCCAGGTCGCGTAGCCGGATTCCGGACGGTAGTCGCCGTCGAAACGGGGCTTCGGAAAGATGACCGTGGCGTGCAGGACCGTGTGGGCGCCGGGGTCGCTCGCGAGCTCTTCGGCGCTGATCAGCACCTGTTCGTCCCGGAAAGCCGCCTCGGTCACGCGTTGGGTCCTCTCGTCGTGTTCGAGGAGCGACGCTAAACGACGAATAACGTATACGCAAGTATTCGTAAGTCCACGGTGGCATAATCGGCGCACGTAAACGGCATGCCTACGGAGGGTGTAGATGACCGAGCAGGACGCGACGGCCGAGCTGGGGAGCTCTCTTCTCGTCGAATCGCCCACCGGGCGCGACGACCAGACCTCCAAGCAGTACCTGCGCCTGCGCTCGGACATCCTCGCGGGGAAGTTCCCACGCGGCGCCGCTCTGCACGAGACCCAGCTCAGCGAGACCTACGGGGCGTCCCGCACCCCCATCCGCGAGGCGCTCAACTGGCTCGCGCACGACGGTCTGCTCGAACGGGCCAGTCGCGGCTTCCGGGTGCGTTCGGGCACCCCCGAGGACGTCATCGAGATCTATGCGGCGCGCGTCGCGCTCGAATCCGAGGCGGCCGGCGCCGCGGCGATCCGGCACACCGATCTCGACATGGCCCGGCTCGAGCGACTGCACGATTCGTGCTGCTCAGCCACCGACGACGGCGCGGTGCGCATCGGGAACTTCCGGTTCCACGAGGCGCTGTGGCAGGCCGCGCACAACACGACGATCACGACATTGCTCGTGCGTCTGACCACCCAGCTGCGGATCTACGACTCCGGGCCGCCGTCCAACTACGGCGAGCCCGATCTGCTCAACCGGGAGCACGCGCAGATCCTCGACGCCTTGCGGGCGCGGAACGAGTCCGCGGCCCGCGAACACATGCGTGCTCATCTCGAGCGCAGCCGCGAGCAGCGCATCCGCCTCTTCGCCCGCGGCTGAGCCTTCACTCCTGATCGGACGTGTCGATGTCGCCGGCGAGGATCCGGTACAGCGACTTCTTGGCTCCGGTGAGGACCGCGTGTGCCGCGGCGACCTCGGCGTCGGAACCGCTCATCGCGACCGACCGCGTCGCGACCTGCAGTTCGCGCAGTGCGAGTCGCAGGTCGGGGGCGTCGGAATCGGGATCGTGAGCGGCGAAGGGGTCGAGGAGCTCGTTTTCCGGATCGTCGATGTACGTGCGGCCCGCATCCGTCAGTGAGACGAGCTTGCGTCCGCCCTCCTTCTCGACGGTGACGAGTCCTTCGTCCTCGAGCTGGGAGATCGTCGGGTAGATCGCGCCGGGGCTGGGGCGCCAGGCGCCGCCTGTCCGTTCGGCGATCGCTTCCATGAGCTGGTAGCCGTGCATCGGTTCGGTGCCGAGCAGGCGCAGCACGGCCGCGCGGACGTCGCCTCGCTGTGCTCGGCCGCGTCGTCCTCCTCGCGGGCCGCCGTGTCCTCGTCCGCCGCCACCGCGGTGCGGGCGGAAGCCGGGTTCGTCGTGCGGGTGGTGTCCGCGACGGCGGGGGCCGTCGGCGCGGAACGGGCCGCCGGGAAGATTTCGATCGTGCATGGCGCGGCGACGGCCGCGGGGATGTTCGTGGGTTCGCATCCGTGCGTCTCCTTCTTTGTCGATACGATCACGATAGATCTCGATATATCGTTAACGCAACAGTGGTCTCGGCCACAGATGTCGACGGACCGACCTCCGTGCATGTCGGGAGCCGCCGGTACGCTCGGCGCGTGGCTCTGTACCGGAAGTATCGACCTGCGACCTTCGCGGAGGTGGTGGGGCAGGAGCACGTCACCGTGCCCCTCAGCACGGCGCTCGACACGGGCCGCATCAACCACGCTTACCTGTTCTCGGGTCCTCGTGGATGCGGCAAGACGTCCTCGGCGCGCATCCTCGCCCGCTCGCTCAACTGCGAGACCGGCCCCACGTCCACGCCGTGCGGAACGTGCCGGTCGTGCGTGTCGCTCGGCCCGGGCGGTGGAGGCAACCTCGACGTCACCGAACTCGACGCCGCGAGCCACGGCGGTGTCGACGACACCCGCGAACTCCGCGACCGCGCGTTCTACGCTCCGGCCGAATCGCGCTACCGCATCTTCATCATCGACGAGGCGCACATGGTCACCACGCAGGGCTTCAACGCCCTGCTCAAGATCGTGGAGGAGCCGCCGGAGCACCTCATCTTCGTCTTCGCGACCACCGAGCCCGAGAAGGTGCTGCCCACCATCCGGTCGCGGACGCACCACTATCCCTTCCGGCTCCTCGCTCCCACGGCGATGCGGGGTCTGCTCGAGCAGATCTGCGGCCAGGAGAACGTGCCGGTCGAGGACGCGGTCTATCCGCTGGTCATCCGTGCCGGCGGTGGATCCCCCCGCGACTCGCTGTCGGTGATGGACCAGCTCCTCGCCGGTGCCGGCCCCGAGGGCGTCACCTACGAGCGCGCCCTGTCGCTGCTCGGCGTCACCGACGTCGCTCTCATCGACGAGGCCGTCGATTCGCTCGCGGCCGGCGAGGGCGCGGCGCTGTTCGGCACCGTCGAGAAGGTCATGGACGCCGGGCACGACCCGCGTCGCTTCGCCGTCGACCTTCTCGAACGGCTCCGCGATCTCATCCTCATGAAGTCCGTCCCCGACGCCGCCGAGCGCGGACTCGTCGACGCACCCGGCGACGTCCTCGAGCGGATGCGCGACGAAGCGACCCGCCTGGGCCCGGCCACCCTCACCCGCTACGCCGAGATCGTGCACGCCGGGCTCGGCGAGATGCGCGGTGCGACGTCGCCGCGTCTGCTGCTCGAGGTGATGTGCGCGCGCATGCTGCTCCCCGCGGCGTCCGACGCGGAAACCGCTGTCCTGCAACGCCTCGAACGACTCGAGCAGGGCATCGTCGCAGCCCCGGCGGGAGGTGTCGCGCCGAAGCCGGTGGCAGTACCCGCCGCGCCTGCCGCACCGCCCATCTCGCCCGACGAACCCGCGGCACGTTTCCAGCGTCCCTCCCAGCGCCGGGCAGCGGAGGCGGCGCCTGCCGCACCGTCCAACGAGACTGCTCAGCCCCGCGAGACTGCTCAGCCCCGCGAGGTCGCTCAGCCGCAGCCGGAAGTTCCTGCCCAGCAACCTCCTGCCCAGCAATCCCCTGCCCAGCAGGCACCGGTGCAGCCCGAACCGGCCCAGCCGGCATCCGCCCCGACACCGCCTCCCGCCGCCGCACAACCTCCCGTCGTCCCGGAGGCTCCACAGCCGCAGAGTGTGCCCGACGAGGTTGCCGCACAGGAGGTTCCGCCGCCCGCTCCCGAGGATCCGGTTGCTCCCGAGCCCGAGCCCGAACCCGCCCGCGCGGCAGGCGGTCCCGACGCGGCCCAGATGCGGGGCGTGTGGTCGGAGGTGCGCGCGAAGGTCCGCGAACGCAGCCGCACCGTCGAGGTGATGCTCTCGGGCGCCACCGTCCGATCGGTCGACGGCACCCGCGTCGTTCTCGTGCACGACTCCGCTCCGCTCGCGAAGCGACTCGCCGACGCGCGCAACGCCACGGTCATCGCCGATGCGCTGAAGGCGGTCTTCGGTGGAGAGTTCGAGGTCACCTGCGTCCACGGATCCGCTGCTGCGGAGGCGCCTGCCAGAACCCCGGCGCCCGAAAAGAATTCGCGTCCGGCGGGTCAACCGCGTTTCTCCCGGCCGAGCCAGGCGAAGAATGCCGCGCCGCCCGCACCCGCCGAAGCCCCCGCCGCGCCGCAGCGACCCGCGGCCGCACCGTCGGCTGCTCCGACGTTCACGCGTCCGTCCGTGGAGAGCGTCGACGACATCCCGCCGCCCGAAGCCCCCGACCTTCCCGACGATCCGGGCCCGGGCTACGACGCACCGCCGCCCGAACCGTCGCAGATGACGGAGGCGGACGTCGAGGAGATGTTCGCCGAGGCCGCCACGCCCGGCGACCCGTCGACGCGCCGCGATCCTGAAGAAGTCGCGATCGAACTGCTCAAGGACGTGCTGGGAGCGAAACCGCTCGACGAGAAGTAGCCGTACCGGGCCTGGAGTGGCCGACGAACGGTGTCAGGTCTGCAGGTTGTCTCCGTCGGTGCGGTCCGTCGTGAGCTCGTCCCAGGTCGCATCGACCGCGTCGGCGAGTTCGCTGTCGGTAGGCACAAGTTCGCGGATGGGTTCGGGCAGGGTGTCGTAGGTGTAGTTCGCAACCGCCAAGGGAGCGGTCGTGCCCGCGAGCGAATAGCGCACCACGTGGTCGTTGCGCCCCGCGCACAGCAGGATCCCGATGGTCGGTGCGTGCCGGTCCGCGACTCGCAGGTTCTCGTCCACCCAGGAGACGTAGAAACCGAGTTTGCCGGCGTACTCGGGCTCGCTTCGAGTTCTCGTTCCGCGGCCCGCTCGTCGAGATCGAGGGAATCGAAGATGTACGAGTCGCGGACGAGTTGCTGTGCGAGGTCGGAGTCCCGTGGAGGAAGATGGTCCGGAAAATTCGACGGCGCGGCACCTACACGGCGATGTAACTGCCCCGACGATCTGATGAGTCAGAACGTGACGCGACCACCCGTGTTCTGCTGCGCGAGCTGCGTCCCAGTCGCGAAGCTCTCGGTTGTCGGGCTTCTCGAGAAGGACCGTCACATGTCCCCATGGCAATTGTGCGACAGGCTGTTGCACTATTTCCTGGGCCAGGCGTCCGCGAAGGACCGCATGTAGAAGAGATTGCGGCGCGAGAGACCGCGCATGTGTGGAAACTCGGAGCGCAGGTCCCTGGCCAGTTGGTCGACGAACCTGTGCTTCGAGTTCGTCCAGGAATTGCGGATAGTCCTCGGGAAGCCGATGGTCTTCTCGGTCACGGCCACATGGTGCCCTCGGGATACGACAGAAATACGAATGCCGCCGTCGTCATGGCCAGCGATCGAAGGGTGCCGTCGTATCGCGCTCACCCGGCGATTCGTATCTGTTGCCGACGGGTATCGCCTCATCATGAACCTGCACGAACTCCTGCGCGCCGTCGAATCGTTCGACGCTGTGGATCGGCCCGCCGAGCGCATCGCGCAGCGCATACGGCGAGTCCTCGACGGCTCCGTCGTCGACGACCTGCTCCGAGGTTCCTGGCTCGGACACCCCGTCCATCCGCTCCTCGTCACCGTCCCGATCGGGTCGTGGGTGTCCGCGGCGGCGTTGGACGCGCTGCCCGGGCAGCGCACCGCGTCCCGGCGACTCGTCGCGTTGGGACTGGGCGCGGCGGTCCCGACGATCGTCACCGGCTACACCGACTTCTCCACCCTGGAGGATGCCCCTCAGCGCAGGGTCGGTGCGGTGCACGCCGTGTCCAACGCGATCGGGGTGATCTGCATGGCGACGTCCTATCGCGCGCGACATGCCCGCCACGACCGGGCGGGGACGATCTGGACTTTGATCGGTCTCGGCGCGGTCGGAGTCGGTGGCGCTCTCGGCGGTCACCTCTCCTACGCCCAGGGTGGCGGAGTGTATCGGTGGCAGCGACCGTCCGAGAGTGTCGATCTTGCAGCCGAACTCGAGGACATCGGCGCCAAGCGCTGAGCACTAGTCCCCGAGGTTCACAACCGAGAAACGAGGCTCACAACCCTGATGGTCGACCACCAGGATTGTGAACCTCCGTCTATCCGCACACGGCGGTCAGCGCGATCTCGAGCGGTGCCCCGCCGGGCAGGGTGTGGACGCCGACGGCGGTGCGCGCCGGTAGCGCATCCACACCGAGTTCGCGTTCGATCAGGTCCGACGCGCCGTCCGCGACCACCGACAGATCGACGAAACCGGGCGCGCTCGCGACGTAGACGACCATCTCGACCGGCCGGAACGACGTGCCCTCCGGCAGCGTCGCGCGGATCGCTGCCAACGCGTTGCCCACCGCGACGACCGCGGCGGCCCGGGCCTGTTCGACGGTGACCTCCGCGCCGACCCGTCCGGTGAGTATCAGCTCGCCGTCTCGCCGTGGGGTCATGCCCGCCGTGCGGACGGTGTCGCCGGCCAACACGGCCGGGACGTATCGCCCCTGCGGACGCGGTGCGAGAGCGGTCACATCAGTGGACACCCATTGCGAAGCAATGTCAGAGGACACCCAGAGCCACCCCCTCCTGTCGTGGATCGCTGCCGCCGGAGAGCACCCCGCGGTCGTCGATCGAGATCACCTGCGCGCTGCCCTCGGCGTCGAGTGGTTCGAGCACTTCCACCAGGTGGCCGAGTTCGCGCAGTTCGTCGCACACGCCGTCGGCGACGTCGCCTTCGATCCGCAATGCGGTCGGTTCGCCGAGCACGTTGGCGTCCGATCCCGGGAAGACGGTGAAGCGCGGCGCCGAGACCGCCTCCTGGGGGTCGAGACCGTGGTCGAGCAGGTGCGACAGCAACTGCATGTTCCACTGCACCTGGCCGTCGCCGCCGGGCGTGTTGCCCACATGCCGCAGCTCGCCCGCCGAGTCGGTGACGATCCACGCGTTGAGCGTGTGCAGGGGCTTGCGGCGCGGCGCCACCTCGTTCGGATGCCCGTCGATCAGGTAGGCACCGCGACCGAGCCGGTTGTTGAGCACGATGCCCGTCCTGGGCACCGTGAGCTTCGCTCCGAAGGTGAACGCCAGCGAGTGGATGAACGACACCGCCCGCCCCTCGGAGTCCACGGCGACGAACGACGTCGTGTCCCCGGCGGAGACGGCGAACGCCTCGGCCGGTGCACGCCCGTCGATCCGTGCGCGACCGGCTGCGATGTTCGCGGGATCGAGCACCCGTGCGACCCCGTCGTTGTCCGACGAGCACCAGCGGAGCCTGTCTTCGAAGGCGACGGTGGCCGCGCGGGCCATCCGGTCGATCGATGCCGCGCCGAGCACAGGGTGGGTGCCGAGCGCGTCGTCGCACAGGGCGGCCTGGTGCAGCACCATCCATCCCGGTGTGGGGAGCGGGGTCTGGTGCACGACGTGACCGGCATAGCTGCCGGTGAGCGCCGCCTCCGCGTCCACTGACGCCCCGGCCTGCCATTCGTCGCCGCTGAACGGTGCTCCGCCCCCCTGCAGCGCAGCCACGCAGCGTTCGGCGAGCGTGCCGGTGTAGAACGATGCCGGATCCTCGGCCAGGGCACGGATCGTGCGGGCCAGATCGGGCTGGGGAAGCACGTCGCCGAGGCGCGGGACCCGGTCGCCCGGTGCGTACACCGAGGCGAGTCCGGCGTCGCCGCGGATCGCATGCAGAGCGGTCTGCACATCGGTTCGGGTCTTCGCCGAGCACGGCAGGCCGCTCTCGGCGATCCGGGCTGCCGGCGCCCACAGTTCGGGCAGCGACCTGCTCGCTCCCCGCCGGTGCAGTGCCGCCAGCGCGGCGGGTGCGCCGGGAACGGCGACGGCGAGCGCCCCGTCGAGCGGGATCGCGTCGAGTCCCCGTGCCCGGTAGAAATCCGGTGTACCGCCGTCGGGTCCGTAACCGCTGCCGTTGACGGTCCACACCGACCCGTCGGGCTCGCGGACCACGGCGAACGCGTCGCCGCCGATGCCGCACTGCCCGGGCAGGGTCAGCCACGTGACCGCTGCCATCGCCAGGGCCGCGTCGACGGCGTTGCCACCGTCCTCGAGGACGCGGACCCCGGCGAGGCTCGCGAGCGGATGACTCGACGCGACCATGCCTCCGGTCGCGAGCGTCGCCGCTCGTGTCGCGCGCCGACTCATGCCGACCGCATCCGACGTCGACGGGGTCCTTCCGGCGGCTCGGCGGGGTCGATCCCGACGAAGATCTCGCCGTCGCGCTCCTCGCACGGATAGGTCTTGATGGGCTCGGTGGCCGGCGGGCAGATCGGCTCACCGGTCTCGAGGTCGAATGCGCTTCCGTGGCAGGAGCATCCGATGCCGTCCTGGACGAGCTTGCCGGACGACAGCAGGCAGTCGAGGTGTGAGCAGTAGTTGGACGTCGCGTACGCCTTGCCGTCCAGTCGGGAGATGGCGAACTCGTAGTCCTCGGCGTAGAACCGGCGGACGATGCCTTCGGGCACCTGCCCGGATCGGGCCACTCGCTTGAACTCCATGGTCTTTCCTCCAGGCTTGTCGAGGGTCGGTGTCGCCGGTCAGGCGTCGGGGGACAGGTAGACGGTCTTCTCGGACTGGTAGAACTGCATGAGCGTGGGGCCGGCCTGTTCCTTGAAGGTCTGTGTGCTCGACTGCTTGTAGCCGCCGAACGGCGCGTTCATGGCCATTCCCGTCGTGGGCTGGTTGACCTTCACGAGCCCGGTCCGCGACCCGGCGATGAAACGCTGTGCAGCGGACAGACTCCGGGTGACGACCGAGGCGCTGAGCCCGAAGGCGGTGTCATTCGCCAGAGCCAGGGCCTCGTCGAAGGAGCCGGCGCGCTGGAAAGCCAGGACCGGGCCGAAGATCTCGTCGGTGAGCAGGCGCATCCCCGGGGCGGTGTCTGCGAACACTGTGGGCCGCACGAAGAATCCGTCTCGCAGCGCGTCGTCCTCGCATCGCACGCCGCCGCACACGAGCCGTGCGCCTTCGTCCGTGCCGATGGTGACGTACTCGAGGAACTTGTCGAGCTGACCGCGACCCGCGAGCGGGCCGACATCGACGGCGGCACCCGAACCTGGTCCCACCCGCAGTGCGAGGGTGCGTTCGGCGACCTTCTCGAGCAACTCGTCGTGGATCGCGTCGACGGCGACGACCCGGCTGGTGCCGGTGCACGCCTGGCCCGACAATCCGAAGGCGCCCTTGACGATCAGCGCGGCCGCCGCGTCGAGGTCGGCGTCGTCCAGGACAACGACGGGGTTCTTGCCGCCCATCTCCAGCTGCACGCGCCGGTCGGGGCCGACGCTGCGGTGGATGGCGCGTCCGACCTCGGTGGACCCGGTGAAGGTCACCGCTGCGATCCGCTCGTCGCCGGACACCGCCGCACCGGCCTTGCCGTCGCCCTGGATCAGCGCGATCGCGCCCGCCGGCAGACCGCCGGCGAGTAGGGCCTCGACGAGTCGCTGTCCCATCAGTGGGGTGATCTCGGACGGCTTGAACAGCACCGTGTTGCCGGCGGCGAGCGCGGGCCCGAGCTTGCGGGAGGGGATGTTGAGGGGGAAGTTCCATGGCGTGATCGCACCGACGATCCCGATCGGTTCGCGCACGGTGTAGATGGTCGTGGAGCCCGGTGCCGGGAAGGTCGCACCGGTGGCGCGCAGTGCCTCACCTGCGTAGAAGCGCAGGTTCATGGGGGTGCGAGTCACCTCCATCGACGCCTCGGCGCGGGTCTTGCCCTCTTCGCGGATCAGTTCGTCGACGAGTTCGGCCGAGTGTGCGGCGAGGTGGTCGGCGGCTGCTTCGAGGATCGCGGCGCGGCGTTCGGGCGGGGTGGCGGCCCATTCGGGCGCGGCCTTGTCGAGAGCATCGACGGCGTTGCGGACGTCGATGGCGTCGGAGTCCGGGAAGGTGCCGATCAGATCGGTCTCGTCGGCGGGGTTGCGGCGTTCGAAGACCGCGCCGGAGGCGGCCGGTACCCAGTTGCCGTCGATGTGGTTCAGTCCGGTGATCGTCATGCGGGCTCGACCTCCTCGTACATCTCCCACAGATCGGTGTCCTCGTCGGCGAGCAGCGCTGCGTCGACCCTGCGGCCGATGAGTTCGCGGGCCGCCATGATGTCCTCGCCGCGGTCCATCGCGAAGGCAGCGGTCAGAACGTCGCCGGCGAGGTAGAAGACCGAGAACTCTCCGCTGTCGGTGTCACCGCGGACGACGAGTTCGGTTGTTCCGGAAGCCGATCCGGCGAATTGGATGTTGGTGTCGTACTGATCGGACCAGAACCAGTGCGGGTCGTCGGAGAGCGACTGCCGCCCGACGATCGTGTCGGCGACGACCGCGGCCTGGCGGTTCGCGTTGTCGAAGTGTTCGACGCGCACGTGCCGGCCTTCGCGCGGAGAGAACCGCTTCGCGACATCGCCTGCCGCGTAGATGTTCTCGACCGAGGTGCGCCCGGTAGCGTCGACCACGATCCCGCCGTCGACGGCGAGTCCGCTCGCCGCCGCGATGTCGGTGTTGGGGACGATGCCGATGCCGACGACCACGGCGTCGGCCTCGACGATCCCGGTGGTGGTCTCGATCCGCACGCCATCATCGGAGGTGGTCACCGAGGCGACGCCCGTGCCGGCGCGCAGGTCGACACCGTTGCGGTGGTGCAGTTCGGCGCAGTGCCGGCCGACCTGCTCGCCGAGGATGCCTCCGAGGAGGCGTTCGGCCTGTTCGAGGACCGTCACCGTCACGCCGAGAGATCTTGCGGTCGACGCGATCTCGAGTCCGATGAAGCCGCCGCCGACGATCGCGAGACTCGAACCCGGGGTCAGGCGGGCTGCGAGGGCGGTCGCGTCGTCGAGGGTGCGCAGGTAGTGGACGAGATCGGGCCGGGATCCGGTGGTGGTGAGGGTGCGGGGGCGTCCGCCCGTGGCGAGGACGATCGCGTCGGCGGCGATCTCGCCGCCGTCGAACTCGACGGTGCGGGTCGCGGTGTCGAGGCGCTGAACCGACACACCCGTTCGGATGTCGATGTCGTTGGCGTCGAGCCATTTCCGGGTCAGCAGTGCGAGGGAGTCGACTCCTTCGCGGCCTGCGAGGAAATCCTTCGACAGGGGTGGGCGCTGGTAGGGGGCGTGCTGCTCGTCGCCGAGCAGCACGATGCGTCCGTCGAAGCCGCGGCGGCGCAGGGTGCGTGCGGCGACGGCGGCGACCTGGCCGGCGCCCACTGTGACTACGGTGCGAACGGTCATGCCGAGCACTCCTTTCCGGATGCGGCCGGTGCCGGACGCGGGGTGGGGTCGACGAGGACGGTCTCGTCGCGCACGAGGACGGGATAGACCGGCTGGCAGAGGTCCTGGTCCTCTTCGTATCCGGTCTCGAGATCGAAGCGCCACTGGTGGCCGGGGCAGATGACCCGGCCGTGCAGGAGCGTGCCCTTCGCGAGCGAACGGTCCTGGTGGATGCACAGGTCGGCGAAGGCGTAGATGCGGTCGTTCGCATGGAACAGTGCGATCGCGAGGCCGTCGACCTCCACGCGGAGTTTGCGGCGGCGGGTCACCTCTTTCACCGTGGCGACGGCGACCCAGGTCGGGGACTCCGCGGCGGTGTCGGTGCCGGCGGTCCCGCTGCCCATGATTTCGGTGGACATGCTTCTCCTTCGCTCGTGTGCGAGACCGGGAGCGGAAGCCGCGAGCGACTTCCGCTCCCGCGCATCGGATCAGGCGGACGCCAGCTCCAGATCGGGGGCGACGTACGCGTCGTACAGGCCCTTCGTGTACGAGAAACGCATCTCCGCTCCCCAGCGAACGAGCTGCAGGCAGCGCTGCTGCAGCTGCGGGGTGTCGGCGCAGTCGAGGACGATCTGGTAGCCGCGCTCACCGTGCACCACGTCCGAGGTGATGTGCAGGTCGAAGAACTCGATCTCGTCCTCGGTGAAGCCGTACACCTCGCGGAGCGGGACGATCTGCTTCTTGTAGATGCTCGGCACCTGCGATTCGAGGCCCACGACCAGGGCCGCGGTGGCGACGACGAAGTGTTCGCGCTGCGACACCGCGTAGCACCAGGCCTGCAGTCCGCGGGTGACCGCGTTCATGTTGTTCGGATCCTCGACGCGCTCCTTGGTGGTGCCGCACGCCTCGGCGAACTTGATGAGCAGGTCGGTGTGCCGGATGTCGGCCAGCTCCTCCTCGTACATGTTCTGGAGGGTGAAGTCCTTGGCGTCGGTGAAGTGATCGGGGGTGTTGGAGTAGATGTTCGCCAGGTAGTCGGCGAAGGGGCCGACGTAGTGGTAGTGGTTCTCGGCCCACCGGGCGAAGTGGTGCTTCTCGAGCTTGCCTTCGGCCCACGCCTTGCTGAACGATGCGTTCTTCGCTTCGCGTCCCTTGATGGCGTCTTCGAGTGCGGCGCGGAATTCGTCGCGTCCGAGCAGTTCGGTCATGATGATGCCTTTCGATGAGGAGGTCGTGCGGGGGGATGCGATCAGGCGTTGATCGCGGAGGTCAGGGCTTCGAATTCGGCGATCATGGCGGCGCCGACCGCCTTGTCCTGCTCGCCGTTGCCGCCGCTGATGCCGACGGCGCCGACGATCTGTCCGTCGTAGACGAGGGGGAAGCCGCCGACGAAGATCGCGAACTTCCCGGGGAGCATGTGGCTGATGCCGAACGCTTCGTTGCCGGGGAGTGCGGGTCCGTTGGGACCCTCGTTGAACAGGTGGGTGGCGCGCTCGTGGCCGGCGGCGGTGAACGCCTTCGCCATGGCGATCTCGACGCCGGTGAGGCGGGCGCCGGGAAGCCGGTGCAGAGCAATGACGTTCGCGCTCTCGTCGCAGACGCAGAGGGTCTGCTTCACGCCGATCTCCTCGGCCTTCGCGCGGCCGGCGGCCAGCAGGGGGAGTGCGTCGTCGAGGGTGATGCGGTGGATTCGATGCATTGGTCTCCACTTTCGGAGTCGGGTCGGAGAGTCGGACGATTCCTGGTCCGCGTCGGGATCCGTGTGCGTCCCGCCGATGTCGCGTCGCTGAAGTGTCGGCGGGTGCCGGAGCGGTGGAGCGGTGTGTCCGGCGTGGCTCATTTCTAACAGGGCCGTGCGCCGATGGGGACGGTCAGGATCACCGTCGTTTTCGGGATTCGGTGTACACAGTGCACATGCGTCTGGGACGCATGACTCTGGTATCTGGTGTAGAAAGTGCACACCGCCACGGTGTCGACGGGCCCACCCCCTCACAGCCCGCCGATGCTCCCGATGGAAGCAGGTCCCCATGGAATCGAGCCCGCGTCTGACCGTCCGAGGGCTGCTCGACGAACCGCTCATGGAGGGCGCCCGGGTCGTGGATCGGGAGGCCGATCTCGACCGGGCGCTCACCTGGGTGCTGCCGTTCGGCGAGGTCGTCGGCCGATTCGATGATCTCACCGGCGTCGCCGTGTACATGCGGCCGGAGGCACTGGCCGACAGCGCGCACGCCCTGTCCGCGCTCGCGGCCCGCGACGCGGCGGCCCTGGTCGTCGACGGCGCGGTGCCCGCCGGAATGTCCTGGCCGGCAGGACTGGTGGTGATCGAACTCGACCTGCCCGTCGGATTCGCGGCACTCAACCGGTTGCTCGCCGAGCGGTCGCTGATGCAGGAAGTGCACGTCATGCGCTATTCCGCGCACGTGCACTCGACGCTCGCCGGTCTGCTGCACCGCGGCGCGGGACTGACCCTGCTCGTCAAGGAGGTCTCGGCGCTCGCACAGCATCCGGCGATCGCACTCGATGCACGTGGTCAGGCCGTCGCCTTCCACGGCGTGGATGCCGTTCGGGCGGAAGAGATCTCGGAGATACTGCATAAGCAGCTGTCGACGGTGACGGCCGCGGAACGTCACGCCCCCCACGACACCCGCGTGCTGGAGGAGGTCGTCGGAGGCACACCCTGGACGTGCACGGCCAGCACCATCCGGCTCGGCAAACGGTTCGAGGGCTGGGTGGTCGTGCTCGCCTCGGGCGCGTCTCCCGGACCGCACGAGCTGGCCCAGCACGCGGTCGTCACCGAACAGGCGACGGCGATCATCGGATCGGAGATGCTGCGGCAACGCAGTGTCGACGAGGCCGAGGAACGGGCCCGCGGCGATTTCGTGCAGGCGCTGGTGCACGGCAGTTTCACCAGCCAGCACGACATGCAGGCGCGCGCCGAGTACCACGACATCGATCTCACCTCGTCGTTCGCGGTCTTCGTCGCGCCCGGTTACGGGGAGAACCCGGCCGGTCCGGGTGGCGACGAATCCGGTGGACTGTTGCGGTTGGCCCGGTACGCCGCGAGCGTCCTGCCCCACCCGTCGGTGCGCTCGTATGTCACGGTGATCGGCGACGTCCTGGTGGTGGTGCGGTCGCTCCGCTACCGCGACCCGAGCGACGTCGAACTCGAGATCGCCGAATACGCCGACGCGGTGTCGCAGGACCTGTCCCGCCGGCGCGTGCGTCCGGTGCCCGTCGCCCACGGCGCTCCGGCCGTCGGCGCGGACCAGATCCGGGAGAGCTACCGGCAGGCCCGCGTGGCGCTCGGCATCGGGCAGCGGCTCGGGATGTCGGGTTCGGTGGCCTACCGCGACCTGCGGGGTTACGGTGTGCTCGAGCTGGTCGCCGAGACCGATCGCAGCCGCAGATTCGTCGGCGACGTATTCGGGACGCTCGAGCCCGGCACCGACCTGTACGACACCCTGCTGGCCTATCTCGCGGCCGGCGGGAACGTCAACGCGGCGGCGCGGGAGCTGTCGGTCCACCGCAACACGATGCTGTCGAAGCTGGACCGGATCTCCCGTGCGATGGGGATGGACGTCCGGCTGCCGGAGAACCAGTTCACGGCCTGGCTCGCCGTCCGCCTCGAGCTTCTCGACCGGTTGCGCACCTCGGTCGAGAACGAGATCAACTACCGCTGAGAGCGGTCGACTCGGAGCCGGTCGGTGCGTGATCCTCGGGGTCGGCCCCCAGGAACGACGCGGCGAACCCCGCGCACACGACCACGGCGCACACCGCGAAGAGCGGTCCGACCGTCCACGAACCGAGCGCGACGGTCACCCACGCGGCCCCGACGGCGGAGCCGCCGAAGCGGATCAGGTTGAACACCCCCAGGCCCGTCCCGCGCTCGCCCGCCGGGGACCGCGTCGAGCCGGCCGCCGCGGGGGTCTGCACGGCGGCGATGCCGGCACCGGTGATCGCCAGGACGGTCGCGACGAGCCACAGCCGCGGTTCGTCCGCCGAGAGGACGACGGCAAGCGCGATCTGACCGACGAGCAGCACCACCAGTCCCGCCCGCAACATGCGCCGTCCGCCGACGCGATCGACAGTGCGGCCGACCACCGGTGCGAGGACCGCCATGACTGCGGGCAGTGCGAACAGGATCGCCCCGGCCGTGGCTGTCGACGCGCCCGTCGCGTGCAACCGCAGCGGCACCGCCAGCAGAGCGGCGCCCAGGCAGAACATCTGCGCGAAGGCGCCGGCCGCGCTCCGCGCGAATCTGCTCTCGACCAGCAGTCGGACGTCGACGAACGGCACGTCCGCGCGTAGGCAGTGCACGACGAAACCGACCAGTACGACGATCGAGACCGCCAGGGCGATCCCCGCGACGGACGTGGGAACACCTGCTTGTCCGAACATGCTCAGTCCCAGCACGACTCCGGCGGAACCGAGGGTCAGTGCGATCGCACCGGGCACGTCGAGGGTCATCCGGCGGCCGGGGAAGATCGGGATCCAGCGCAACGTCCCGGCAAGACCGATCAGTGCAATCGGGATCATCGGGACGAATACCCATCGCCAACCCCAATGTCCCGCAACGAAACCGCCGAGGGTGGGGCCGATGGCCTGACCGAGTCCGTTCACGGTGGCCCACGCGCCCACCGCGCGTGCGCGTCGATGACCGCCGAACATCCACGCGATCAACCCCATGACAGCAGGCGCAAATGCAGCCGCCGCGACTCCGCCGAGGGCGCGCCAGACCACGAGGATCTCGAGGGTCGGCGCCGTCGCCGCTCCGGCCGCACAGATCGCGGTGCCGAGCAGGGCACCGCAGTAGACGCGACGCCGACCGTATCGGTCACCGATGTACCCTGCAAGGGGCATTGTCGCAGCAAAAGTGAGAAGGAAGCCGACGGCCAGGAGTGCGCCGTCTTCGAGGCTCGCGTCGAAGTCGGAAAGTATCTGTGGCAGTGGGACATTGATGATGTTGTTGCTCAATGTCCCGACGAGGGTTCCGGCGAGCAGGGCGGACAGGGCCAGGGGAGTGCCCGTATCCGTCTCGGCTGCCGGCGCTGCCGGTGTATCGGTGCGAGTGGTCATCGAACTCTCCGGAACCTCGGGGAACTGCGCGGCACGGTTCGTACCGTCGAACCACTTTCGCACTGCGCTACCGTCGGATGCATCGCCATCGCGGAGTGAAGGTGCACATCGGATCCGCGTGAGCCGGTGCAGGGTGCATATTCGACGACGTCATGAGGGCGGCGCGGGGCGCGCGACACATGTTCGTAGCAATATTTCACACCGGAGCGCTTCGTCGTCACGAAATCGCAAAAGTGGAACACAGTGCACAACTAGCGTGGCGGGCACTGTGCACCGTTCTCGTTGACCGAGCACGGGCCGTAGCGGAAAGTTCCCCCAATACATCGAGTTCCCATTCACCGTCCACGAACACAGCCCGACTCGTTCCACCCCCTGTCGAAGGAATCGCCTTGGACGTACAACTCACCGCCGCGCACTGGGTCTACCTGGCCGGCATCCTCGTCATCCTGGCCACCATGGCCCTGCGGAAGAACATCGTCGTTCCTGCAGTCGTCGCAACCTTCCTGACCGCACTGACGTTCTCCGGCAGCATCGTCACGGGACTGTCGGCCATCTTCAATGCGAGCCTCGTCGCGGCGAAGGAACTGTTCAACATCTTCCTCATCATCGCGATGGTCACGGCCATGCTCGGCGCGCTGCGCCAGCTCGGCGCCGACCGGATGATGGTCGCGCCGTTCCGGCGGGTCATGCGTGCGGGCACCAGCAGCTTCCTCGTCCTCGCCGCGGTCACCTACGTGATCTCCCTGTTCTTCTGGCCGACCCCGGCCGTGCCCCTCGTCGGCGCGGTGCTCATCCCCGTCGCGATCCGCGCGGGCATGTCCCCGCTGTCGGTGGGCATGGTCATCGCGATCTGCGGCCAGGGCATGGCGCTGTCCTCGGACTACATCATCAAGGTGGCGCCCGGTATCTCCGCATCGGCGGCCGGCGTCGAGGCCGACGCCGTGGCGGACAAAGCCATGGTCCTGTCCCTGATCGTCGGCGGCACGGCTCTGCTGATCACCTACCTCGTGCAGAAGCGGCATTGGCGTGCACCGTCCCCCGACCTCCTCGTCGAGTGGGAGGCCGCAGCCGACCGCGGCATCGGTGACACAGCCGACCGCGGCATCGGCGAGACCCGTGAGGACTCCTCGGGCGACGGGGGTGGCTCCCGTCCCCCGCGTCGGCCGGAACCCGCCGGTGGCCCCAGCGGCGGCGGAGAGCAGGCGGCGACGGCCACGGCGGTGCTCGTGGCGCCGTCCGACCCGATCGCCGACCCCGACTCCGCGGCGGAGAAGGAACGCCGCGGTACCGCGAAGGCGTTCGCGATGCTCGTGCCGCTCGCCTACCTCGCGTTCATCGTCTACTTGATGCTGGGCAAGTTCACCGAGGTCGTGCCGCCACTGCAGGGTGGTGACGCCGCCGCGATCGTGGGTGGGATCGCAGCGCTGATCCTGTTCGCCGCCGCCGCGTCGACCGACCGCGGAGGTTTCCTCGAGACGACTTCGGACCATCTCGTCGACGGCCTGGTCTTCGCCTTCAAGGCCATGGGCTGCGTCCTCCCGATCGCCGGCTTCTTCTTCATCGGCAATCCGGAGTTCGCGGGACCGATCCTCGGCATCTCCGCCGACGCCGCAGGCCCGGCTATCCTGTTCGACCTCGTGACCACGGTGCAGTCGCACCTTCCGCAGAACGCCTTCATCACGTCCTTCGGCATCCTGCTCATCGGCCTCGTCGCCGGGCTCGACGGGTCCGGATTCAGCGGACTGCCCCTCACCGGTGCGCTGTCGGGTGCTCTCGGACCGGCCGTCGACGTCGACCCCTCGACGCTCGCGGCGATCGGTCAGATGGGCAACATCTGGGCCGGTGGCGGCGTCATCATCGCCTGGTCCTCGCTGGTCGCGGTGGCCGGTTTCGCCCGGGTGCCCGTGCTCGATCTCGCCCGCAAGTGCTTCCTGCCGGTGATGGCGGGGCTGATCCTCTCGACCGTCTTCGCAGTCCTGGTGTTCTGACGACGGCGCGTGTTCCGACGGAAGCGACCGGGTCCCTGCTTCAGGGGCCCGGTCGTTCCGGGAGGGTCAGGATCCGGTAGCCGAGTTCGTGGAGACGGCGGTGCTCGATCCAGCGTTCCCGGGTCCACGCCGGCTCGGTGTGCGCGGCGATGACGGCCGCGGTGGTGGAGGCGTGGAGGTCGAACTCGAGGTCGCGGCGCAGTTCGGGCAGCTCGCGGACGTCCGTCGACGCGGCGATTCTCGTGACGGCGTCGCGGACGCGGCCGTCGGCGAAGTCGAGGACGCGACGGTGGGCCCGGGGAAGTACGCCCCACAGCACCGCGAGCGCGACGAGGACGCCGACAACGGTCTCGAGGAAGCGGTCGCGCGCGACCGTCACCAGATCGCCGGGGGCACCCAACCCGCCGAGGACGACGACGAGTGGGGTGATGAAGACCATCGCCAGGCCGTAGTTCCGCACCAGGAACATTTCCGTGCCGGCCATCACCGCGGCCAGCACCACGACGAGGGCGACACCACCGGGATGGAAAGGCGTCAGGCAGGCCACCAGGACGAGTCCGAGCACGGTGCCGAGGAAGCGGTGCGCCGCCCGGTAGGAGCCGAGGATCCGATCCGGTCCCTGATGCAGGATCATCGCGGCCGTGATGACCGCCCAGTCGGGACGTCCGACGCCCAGCGCGATGGCGATCGTCCCGGCGAGAGGTCCCGCGACGAGCAGGCGCACCGCGATCGTCGCCGACCGGCTGCGCAGGTGCGCGGCGCGCGCGAGGCGGTACCGCACGGAGGGGCGTCGCAGCGGGGTCCGCAGTCGCAGATCGTCCTCGGGAACTGCCTCGTCCCGCGGACGCTCGTCCAGTGTCTCCGCGCATCGGAGGTGCGCCGCG
This sequence comes from Rhodococcus sp. 2G, assembly GCF_001886355.1. Classification (NCBI taxonomy): domain Bacteria; kingdom Bacillati; phylum Actinomycetota; class Actinomycetes; order Mycobacteriales; family Nocardiaceae; genus Rhodococcus; species Rhodococcus sp. 2G. Next base: position 4,835,933 of record NZ_CP018063.1, read on the forward strand.
CGCAGCGTCTGCTCCAGCGGATGCCCCGAATCGATGAGTCCTGCGTCGTGCAGGCACTGCCAGGCCGCGTGCAGATCGTGGACCGCGGCGCGGCGATTGCCGGGTGAGTTCTCCTCGAAGACCGCGTCGACGGCAGCGACCGCCGCGGCCACGGCGGTGCGTTCCGGGGTTCGCGGCCGGAACGGGGCACCGGACATGGAGGCCACGACGGCCGTTCCGGCGCCGATCGCGGTCCACGCCGAGACCGTCGGGACGGACACTCCCAGCGCGGGGAGAGCGGATGCGATCTCGAGGGACAGCAACATCAGGAAAGCGCCGGGCGCACCCATCCGCAGGGCGTCGACGACGAAGGCGCACACCGCGACGGTCGCGGTCATCGCCGCGACGACCACCAGGTACCACCACGCCGACCCGCCCGCGGCCAGTTCGTGGTGGACGACCGAACCTGCGAGGGCACCGATCGTCGCCAGTGTCACGAGCACCGTCCCGATGACGGCGACCGCTCGGGCACGGACGCGATAGGGGCGTTGCTCGCCGTAGACGACGGCGAAAGCGCCGAGTGTGGCGATGGCGGAGACGGCGCCGAATCCGAGAGCGACGCCCACGAGACCGGGCACCGCGACCGTGGCGGCTGCGCGCGCGGCGCCGGGCCACCGGCGTCCTTGCCGGGGAACCGACAGCATCGCCGTCCGCAACGGGGCGGGGGTGGGCAGCGGAAGGTCGACGACCCGATGATCTCCGCTCGCTTCCGCCACGTCGTACCACCCTAGGAACCGACGGGGCACTGCTTACCGCCGGCAGGCGCGCATGAGGCGCAGGTCACTGGGCTGATCCGCCGCATTTCCCCACGGAATATCCGACCCGGAATTCCGCGGCGTGCGAATTGCGAACGTATCGAATTCGCCGGTGGAAAATGCGTCGACTCGCATATTTCTCATAAATAGGATAGAAGAGGGGAGCGCCTGTTTCGAAGTCGGGAGAAATTCACCCGGCCCCGTGAAAGGACATTCCATGGCACTCAATGTTGTGTTGTTGTTACTGGTACTGGCTGCGGCCTTCGCGTCCGTCGCCGCTCTTCATTCGGCGGACGAGCGCCGCACCCGAAATCCCTGAGTGAATTCGGGGCGACGCGGATCCGGCAGCCCACGGAAATATCCGCGTCGGCATCCTCGGTCATGGGGGAGGTTGTGTGCGTTTCCGTCGGGAGAATCGCACACAACCTCCCCTCGGTTGTGGTAGGTGCACGACGTCTGCCCGACGAGGGACGCCGGCGGCGATCCCGGAAGATCGGGACAGTCGTCCCTTCCACCCGGGACACCGGGCACCGGATCGTTCCTTCCACGACGCGCAGGGCGTCGCACCGATCCGAAGGGACCTTCATGAACACTCTCGGCACCGAGACCGAACCCCTCGCGCCGATCGCTCCCGATCGTCGTGGCCCCGGTTCGCTCTGGGCGTGGACGGGTGCGGTCGCCGGCCTCGCCGGCGTCGTGGGCATCCAGGCGAGCATGGCGATGAGCGCGGCATACAACGAGCGCACCGCCGGCAACGCGGTGGCGATCATGACCGAGTTCGCCGGGCAGCGCACGCCCATGCTCGTCATGCACCTGACGCTGATGGTGTCGACGACGCTGCTGCTCGTCTTCGCCGCCGGACTGCAGCGCCGACTGCGCGCAGGCACTCCGGAATTCAGCCTCGTGCCGACGGTCGCGGCATTCGGTCTCGTGCTCACCTCGGTCGCGACCCTCATGGGCACCGGACTCGACACCGAGTTGCTGTTCGGCCTCGGCAACACCGATCAGATGGTGCCCGAGGTGGCGGTCTTCGCCTCGCATTGGATGGGCACCATCCCATGGCTGTGGGTCGGTGCCGGTGTCAGCGGCGTCGCGGTCGCGGTCGCGGTCCTGCGTCACCGCGCGGCGCCCCGGTGGATCGGTTGGGCGAGCATCGTTCTCGGTGGTCTGACACTGCTCCTCGGCATCTCCCCACTGCAGTACATGGCCGGCTTCACCGGCCCGGTGTGGGTGCTGGTGGCCGGAGTCGGCTTCGCCCTCGCGGACCGGCGTGCACGTTAGTGCCACTGCGAGCGGCCCAGCGGCGTACCTGCCGCGTCAAAGGCACGGTGGTGCATACTCACCGCACCATGAAGGACACCGTCACGACGACCGGATCGGCGGGTACCGGGGCTCCGGTACCCGCCGCCGTCGTGGCCGTCGCCTCCTGGCTGCTCGCCGTTGCGGCCGTCGTCGTGTTCGTCGCGGCACGGCCCGCGCTCGATTCCGACCAGCTGTTCTTCGTCGTCGACGTCGTCGGAGCCGCCGTCTACGGGACGGTCGCCGGGGTGATCCTCGCCCGCCGGGTCCACGCCGTGCCGATCCTGCTGGCCGTCGCGTCGATCGGCGTCGGTGTGGCAGCGATGTCCTACAGCTGGACCCAGCTCGCCCTCGTCCGCCCCGAACTGCCCGTCGGATTCCTCGGTCCGCTGCAGAACACCACCTGGATCCCCGGGACACTCGCGTTGTTCCTGGTGGTGCCGTGGCTCGTCCGCGACCATCCGGCCGATCCCGTGGTGCGGGCCGGGATCGGCGTCGGTGTCCTGACGATCGCCTGGTTCTTCTGGGCGCGCACCTTCACCGACATCGCCGACATCTGGTTCGTCGGACCCGTTGTGGCCGTGGGTTTCCTGACCTCCGGGCACGTCGAGTGGCGTCGCCGTCACGCCTCGGCGGGCGAACGATCCGGGACGGGATGGCTCGCGCTCGGCAGTGCCCTGATGACGGCCTCGTACATCCCGTTGGCGGTCCCGGACGTGCCGTGGATGCTCACACCGCTGCTCCACCTCGCGACGCAGGCCTTCTATCCCGTCGCGATCCTCGCCGTCGTGCTGCGCCAACGACTCTGGGGCATCGACCTCGCGGTGGGTCGCGCCGCGCTCGCCGGCAGTCTCATCGCCGTGCTCGTCACCTGCTATCTCGCGGTGACGGTCGCGGTGTCGCTGGTGCTCCCGAACGAATCGGTCTTCGCCCAGGCGGTCGCCGCCACCGCCGTCGCCCTGGCCGTGCAGCCGGTGCGGATGTGGCTCGGCCGGAAGGTGCACCGCCTCGTCTACGGCGACGGCGTCGACCCGGCACGCGCCGTCCGGATCCTCGGGCGGCACTTCGCCGGTGCCGATTCGCCCGACCTGCTGTTGGGCGAACTCGCCGCCGGAATCGGCACCGCACTGCGTCTCGAATCGGTCGAGGTGCGCCGCGGCGGCGACGTGATCGCACGCTGGGGGACCGCGACCGGACCCGTCGAGGAGGTTCCGGTCGGTAACGGCGATGCCACCCTCGCCGTCACCCCACCTCCGGGCGAATCGCTCGGGGCACGCAGCCGGCGGGCGCTCACCGAACTCGCGACCGTCGTCGACGCCGGGCTCGTCGTCCTGCGGTCGGCGGAGGACCTCGAAAACGCGCGTCGCCGCCTCACCGAGGTGAGACTCGAGGAACGCCGCACCATCCGCCGCGAACTGCACGACGGTCTCGGCCCGTCGCTCGCCGGGGTGCGGCTCGGCCTGCAGGGCGCACGCAATCTCGTCACCACCGACCCGGACGCCGCGGCCGGACTCGTCGACGAACTGCTCCGCGAACTCGATCGGCAGGTCGACGGTGTCCGCGAGCTCTCGCGCAGTCTGCTGCCCCCGGTTCTCGACGAACTCGGCCTCACCGCCGCACTCGATGAACTCGTGATCACCCACGCCCGCGCGGGATTCCGCGTCGACCTGCGGTCCGACCTCCCCGCCGGGATATCCGGGCCGATCGCGTGGGCCGCCTACGGCATCGCCTCCGAGGCGATCATCAACGCGCGACGGCATTCCGGTGCCGACGAATGCACGGTGCGGGTCGCGGCGGAGGGCGACGTGCTGGCCCTCGACATCGTCGACGACGGACGAGGACTCGCGACCGACGCACGAATCGGTGTGGGGACGCAGAGCATGCGGGAACGGGCCCGGGAGGTCGGCGGAACGGTGGGCATCGAACCCGGCGACCCGCGCGGTGTCGTGGTGCGGGCGCGGCTACCCTGGTCCGAATCATGAGCGACAACGGAGCGATACGCGTTGCGGTCGTCGACGACCATCCCGTCTTCCGCCTCGGTATGGCGGCACTGCTGGGCACCCTCGACGGGATCGACGTCGTGTGCCAGGCGAGTTCGGTGGGAGAGGCCCTCGAGGTCGTGACCGGCGATGTCGACGTCGTGCTCATGGACATCGAACTCGGCGACGGATCGGGGATCGACGCGACCCGCAGCATCCTCCGGAAGTCGCCGGGCACCCGCATCCTGATGGTCACGATGCACGAGGACGAGGACATCCTCATCGCCTCCATCCGTGCCGGTGCCTCGGGTTATCTCGTCAAGGGGGCCGATCCGTCGGGGGTCGAACGGGCGATCCGGGCCGTGGCCGACGGTGAGATGATCGTCGGTGCGGCGGTCGCGGCGAAAGCCCTTGCGGCGGTCGCGACCTCCCGCAACACGTCGGCGGTCTTCCCGGATCTGACCGAACGGGAGCGGGAGATCCTCGACCTCGTGGCCCGCGGACTCGACAACGCCGCGATCTCCCGCCGACTCGTGCTCAGCCAGAAGACGGTGCGCAACCACGTGTCCAATATCCTCGGCAAGATCGGTGCAGCCGACCGGGCGAGCGCGATCGTCCGTGCGCGGGAAGCAGGCCTGGGCGTCGACTGACCTGCTGCTCAGGGAGTGACGGTCGTGACGAACGACATCCGGTCGCCGCGGTAGAGCGACCGGCGGTGCTCGATCGGGACGTCGTTCTCGTCGTAGGAGATCCGCTCGAGCAGCAGCATCGGTGTGCGGGTGTCGGCGTCGAGCAGCGCCGCCTCGCGCGCATCCGGCAGCGTGGTCTCGATCCGCTCGACCGCCCGCGCGAACGTGATCCCGTAGGAACGGATCGCGGCGTACAGCGACGACGACGGATCGAGCGTCCGGCGCAGATCCGGAAAGCGGTGTGCGGGAAGGCGCGTGCGTTCGAGTCCGACATGCACTCCGTCGGTGAGCAGGACACGTTCGAGTTCGAGGACGGGATCGCCGGGTTCGAGACCGAGGCGGCAGGCCAGTTCGTCGTCGGCGACGAGGTCGGTCCACGCGACGAGCACACGCCCGGCGCTGCGCCCTTCGAGCAGGGCGGCTTCGGTATAGGAACCGATGACGAGGGGCTGGACGATCTTCGGGCCGGCGACGACGGTGCTGCGGCCCCGCCGTTCGATGCGGCCGTCGACGAGCAGTTCTCGCAGTGCCTGGCGGACGGTTTCGCGGGCGACGTCGAACCGGGTGGCGAGATCGCGCTCGGAGGGGACCTGATCTCCCACGCTGAGCTGGTCGAGGAGGCACTCGACCTGGCGGCGCACGACCTGGTGCTTGAGGGTGCGCGCTTCGCGAACGACGGTGGCCACACATCCAGCGTAACCGAATTCCGGTCTATACCAACTGTTCACCGGGCGTTCGCCGAACCGGCCCCATATGGTCTAGACCATCCGCCACTGTCGTCCCCATGCGAATCCTGATCATCGGTGGCGGCATCCTCGGCACCGCACACGCCGACGCCGCCGTCCGTCGCGGACACGACGTCCTGCACCTCGAACGCGAACCGGAAGCGCGCGGCGCCACCGTGCGGAACTTCGGACTCGTCTGGGTCTCCGGCCGCACACGTGGCGAACTCGACGCCACCCTGCGGTCCCGCGAGCTGTGGGAGGACCTCGGCGCCCGCGTTCCCGACGTCGGTTTCCGCGCGAACGGTTCGCTGACGCTGCTGCGCACCGACGCCGAGGTCGCCGTCGCCGAGGAAGCGGTCGCACGCGACGACGCGCAGCGACGGGGATTCGCCCTGCTCGATGCGGACGAGACGCGCCGCCGTAACCCCGCGCTACATGGTAACTTCCTCGCGGCACTGCACTGCAGCACGGACGCCACCGTCGAATCCCGCATCGCGCTCCCGGCGATCCGGCAACATCTCGCCACCTCGGGCCGCTACCGGTTCCTGCTGTCCACAGAGGCCCGGGACGTCTCCCGCACGGCCCACGGGACCGTGCAGGTGCGCGACGACCACGGCACCGTGCACGAGACCGACCTCGTTCTCGTCTGTCCCGGCGCGACACTCGGTGGCCTCGCCCGCGACCTCGCCGGCGACCTGCCATTGCGCAGGGTCCGGCTGCAGATGATGCAGACCGCACCGCTCGGCGAAGACCTCACCACGTCGATCGCCGACGGCGACAGCCTGCGCTACTACCCGGGATTCGCCGGTACCGCCCTCGACGAGCTCACCGCCTCCGAGGAGCAACGACCCGTCGCCGCGCAGCATCGCATGCAGTTGCTGTGCGTCCAGCGCCTGCACGGCGGCCTCACCATCGGCGACACCCACGCCTACGACGAACCGTTCGACTTCGACGTCGACGAAGAACCCTACGACCACCTCGTCGCAGTGACGGAGGAGTTCCTCGGCCGCCGACTGCCGCGCGTCGTCCGGCGCTGGGCCGGTGTGTACAGCCAGTGCATCGACCCCACGGCGCTCGTGCACCGCACGAAGGCCGACGAGGACGTATGGGTCGTCGCCGGCCCGGGTGGCCGCGGTATGACGCTCGGCCCCTATCTCGGCGAGGAGACCGCCGACCTGCTCGGCCTCTGACATCCCGGAACCGGACGCCCCGAAACCCTTGGAGAAGAACATGACCATCCGACTTGCCGTGCTCGACATGGCCGGAACCACCGTCGCCGACGACGGACTCGTCGTTCGTGCATTCGACGAGGCGGCCACCGCCGTCGGCCTTCCCGCGAGCGGCCCGGAGCGGGACGACGCACGCAGATACGTCCTCGACACCATGGGGCAGTCGAAGATCGTCGTCTTCCGCGCATTGTTCGGCAGCGACGAACGTGCCCGGATCGCCAACGACGCCTTCGAACGCGCCTACGAACGATTCGTCGACCAGGGCGACGTCTCCGCCGTCCCCGGCGCCGAGAAGGCGATCACGCAGCTGCGTGAGGTCGGTGTGAAAGTCGTACTCACCACAGGATTCAGCCGATCCACCCAGGGCAGGCTGCTCGATGCACTCGGCTGGCACGACCTCGCCGACCTCGCTCTCACACCCGCCGACGCCGGTCGCGGACGCCCCTACCCCGACATGATCCTCACCGCCCTGCTGCGCACCGGTACCGACGACGTCCGTGACGTGGCCGTCGTCGGTGACACAGCAGGAGACATTCTGTCGGGTCTGCGCGCCGGCGCATCCGTCGTCGCCGGAACCCGCACCGGTGCCCACGACGAGGCGACGCTCCGTGAAGCCGGAGCCACCCACGTTCTCGACTCGATCACCGATCTGCCCGCTCTGCTCCTCGCCTGACCCTCGACACGAAGGACACCCCCCATGCGTTACCTGTCGTCCCGGCGCGCCGCCGCCTGTGCCGGTCTCGCCGCAGGACTCACCCTCGCCCTGACCGCCTGCGGTGGTTCGGATCCCGACGCGCTCACCGAACAAGGCTTCCCCGAAACCCTCACGCTCGGTGCGATTCCGGCCGAGAACTCGTCCGACCTGAAGGCGAGTTACGAACCGCTGCTGAAGATGCTCGAGGACGAGACCGGATCGACCGTCGAGTTCGTCCAGGCCTCCGATTACGCGGGCGTGGTCGAAGGCATGATCGCCGACAACGTCGACCTCGCCTTCTTCGGACCCTTCGCATATGTCGTCGCGCAGCTCAACGGCGCCGACACCACCCCGCTCGGCGCCGTCGTCCAGGATCCGGGCGCCGAACCCGGTTACCGCTCCTACGGTCTGACACAGTCGGGCAACTCCGGGATCGACAGCATCGAGGACTTCGCCGGCAAGGACGTGTGCTTCGTCGATCCCGGGTCGACGTCCGGATTCCTGTACCCCTCTGCAGGACTCATCGAAGCGGGAGTCGTCGGATCGGGCACCGAGCAGGATCTCGTCGCCGGCCTGACCCCGGTTTACGCCGGCGGACACGACGCCTCCGCACTGGCGATCGCAGCGGGCGACTGCGATGCGGGCTTCGCATTCGACACCATGGTCGACAAGACGATGATCGAGAGCGGCGACCTCCGGGAAGGCGAACTGAAGAAGGTCTGGGAATCCGAGACGATCGCCGGATCCCTGTTCGTCGGCGACAATTCCCTCGGTCCCGAGGTCGTCGAACGACTCGCCGGCATCCTCACCGAAAAGGGCAACGCCGACTACCTGCGCGCACAGGGATACTGCGACGGCGAATGCCGCATCACCGACGAACGTGCCTGGGGTGTCGTGCCCGCGACCGACGCCGACTACGACGGGGTACGCCACGTCTGCGAGATCACCGGCTCCGAGAAGTGCAAGGGCTGACGATGAGCATCGATCCCACCCACCAGGTCGCCGGCGACGATCTCGTCGTCTCCGCCCGCGGTGCCACCAAGGAATTCGGCACCACCACCGCGCTGTCCGGCGTCGACCTCGACGTCCACCGCAGCGAACTGGTCGTGCTGCTCGGCCTGTCCGGCTCGGGGAAGTCGACCTTCCTCCGGTGCCTGAACGGTCTGCACCCCGTCACCGAGGGCAGCATCGACGTCTCCGGAACACGCGTCGATCTCGCGTCGCGTCGTGAACTGCGGTCGCTGCGCAGGGACGTCGGATTCGTCTTCCAGCAGTTCAATCTGGTCGGACGGCTCAGCTGCCTCGAGAACGTACTCGTCGGCGGACTGGGCAGACTGTCACTGCCTCGCTACGGGGCACTCACCTACCCGAAGGCCATGCGTGTCGAGGCGCGGGAGCATCTCGACCGGGTCGGTCTCGCCGACCTCGCGGACCGGCGCGCCGACACACTCTCGGGAGGCCAGCAGCAGCGCGTCGCGATCGCGCGAACCCTCATGCAGCGGCCCACGGTCCTGCTCGCCGACGAACCCGTCGCCTCCCTCGACCCGGAGAACGCCGGCGTGGTCATGGATCTGCTGTTCCGGGTGTGCATGGAGGACAAGCTCACCGTCGTGTGCACGCTGCACCAGGTCGACCTCGCACTCGGCTGGGCACACCGCATCGTCGGTCTGCGCGACGGCCGCAAGGTTCTCGATCGCCCCGCGGTCGGTCTCTCCCGTGACGAGACCATGGAGATCTACCGGCGCGTCGAGCCCGCCTCCGACCCGCTCGGAGCCGGGTCGACATGAGCATCCTCGCCCCGCCCCGCAGTGAGCCGGTGTCCCACGACGCCGGTCGCGGCCGCCGGCGGACGATCACCGCCGGGTGGGCGATCGTCGCGGTCGCCGTCCTGGCATCGGCCGCGTATATCGATTTCGCGCCCGCGACTCTGCTCGACGGACTCGATTCGACGGCCGGCCTGATCGAACGCATGCTGCCGCCGCGACTCGACGATCCGGGCCGCATCGGTGTCCTCGCCCTCGAGACGCTGCTCATGGCGGTGCTCGGCACCGTCCTCGCGGCGGTCGCCTCGGTCCCGCTCGCATTCCTCGCGGCACGCAACACGACACCGCACCCGGTGCTCTACCGCATCGCCCGCGCCGTCATCACGTTCTGCCGCGCCATGCCCGACCTGCTGTTCGCGGTCCTGTTCGTCCGCGCACTCGGAATCGGCGTGCTCCCCGGTGTTCTCGCGCTCGCGCTGCATTCGATCGGCATGCTCGGCAAGTTGTTCGCCGACGCGATCGAACAGACCGACGCCGGGCCGCGGGAAGCCGTGCGCAGCACGGGCGTCGGGTACGTCCGCGAGATGATCAATGCGGTTCTGCCGCAGGTCGTTCCGTCGTGGACCGCGAACTTCGTCTACCGCATCGACATCAACCTCCGAACCTCCGTCGTCCTCGGTTTCGTCGGTGCCGGCGGCATCGGGTTCGCGCTGCAGGACGCACTGCGCGGGTTGGTCTATCCGCGTGCGCTCGGAATCGTGTGTGTGATCCTGGTGATCATCGCCGCGATGGAGGTCGTCGCCATCCTCGTCCGGCGCGCCCTGCTCACCCCTTCCGCGAGCGGGCCCGGACGCGAACGTGTCTCACGTATCGTCTTCTCGGCCACCGTCGTGGGATCCACGCTGCTCGCCCTGATCACCCTCCGTATCGACCCGCGCGAGCTGTTCACGTGGATCGGTCCGTCCCTCGAGGTCTTCACGCGTCTCGTGCCGCCGGACTTCGCCGCGGTGGGATGGGATCTCGCCGACGCGGTGCTGCAGACCCTCGCGATCGGTGCGGTCGCGACCGCTGTGGGTGCGGCGTTGTCGCTACCCTTCGGAATCCTGGCTGCGGGCAACGTGTCACCGCATCCCACCGTCTACGCCTCCGCGCGCGCCGTGATCCTCGTCGTGCGTGCCGTCCCCGAACTCGTCCTCGCGGTGATCTTCGTGGCCGCCATCGGACTCGGCCCCGTCGCCGGTGCGTGCGCGCTCGCCGTCGGATCCGTCGGATTCCTCGGCAAACTCGTCGCCGACGCCGTCGAGGAGATCGACTCCGGTCCGCTCGACGCGGTCCGCGCCGTCGGTGGCGGATGGTGGAAGACCTTGTTCGCCGCGGTGATCCCCCAGGTGGTTCCGTCCGTCGTCGGTTCGACGCTGTACCTGCTCGACGTCAACATCCGCACCTCGACCGTTCTCGGTGTCGTCGGTGCGGGAGGAGTGGGATTCCTTCTCTTCGAAGCGGTCCGGACGTTGAACTTCGAATTCGCCGGTGCGATCGTCGTCATCGTGTTCGCCGTCGTGTACGTCATCGAGAGGGTGTCGGGATGGATCCGTTCGAAGGTCGTGTGAGCCGCACGGCGGTGTGGACGGGGGCGGACATCGAGGTGCGGGAGGTGCCGATACCAGCCCTGTGCGACGGCGACGTGCTCGTCCGTGTCCGTCTCGCCACGGTGTGCGGAAGCGATCTGCACACCGTGTCCGGACGACGCTGCGGCCCGGCGCCGTCGGTGCTCGGACACGAAGGGGTCGGGGAGATCGTCGCGGTCGGCCCGCACGCCACCTCGGACGTGGGGGAGCGGGTCGTGTGGAGCGTGACGCGCGTGTGCCACGAGTGCGACCGCTGCCGATCCGGACGCACGGCCAAGTGCAGGTCGGTGACGAAGGTCGGTCACGAACCGTTCACCGGACCGTGGCCGTTGTCGGGAACGTACTCCGAGTACATCGTCCTGCCCGCGGGCACGGAACTCGTGCCCGTCCCGGACCTGCTGCCCGACGTCGTCGCAGCCCCCGCCGCGTGCGCGACCGCCACTGCCGCCGCGGTGATCGACGCGGCCAGTGACCTCGCAGGACGCCGGGTCGTGGTGTGCGGTACCGGAATGCTCGGTGTCACGGCCGTGGCCATGTGCGTGGAGGCCGGTGCCGAGGTCGTGGTCCTCGACGTCGACCCCCGGCGCACCGCATGCGCCGAACGATTCGGTGCGGTCGCCGACGACGGTGGTTCCGTGGACGTCGCACTCGACTTCTCCGGGTCGTCGGAGGCGATCGCCGCGCTCGTACCGCGCCTGGACATCGGTGGCCGCCTCGTCCTCGCGGGATCGGTGGCCCCTGCACCTGTCGTCCCCGTCGATCCGGAGGCGATCGTGCGCGGCTGGCTCACCATCAGCGGGGTGCACAACTACGAACCCCGGCACCTGCGCGAGGCCGTGGCGTTCCTGACCCGCACGGTCGCCGTCCACCCCTGGGCCGAGCTCGTCGACGCCCCCGTTCCCCTCGATGCGCTGGGAGAAGTCCTGCACAGGGGGTCCGGCCTGCGGGCGGCGGTGGCTCCGTAGGCGGTTTCCGGACGTTCGGTTCGGTCACGGACACCGATCGCTTCGGTCCTTACGGCCGAGGGGTGCCCGCTTCTATCGTAGGAGAGGTTGGGCACGGCGGCCCTCTGCAGGGCCGTGGGTGCTGTCGCTCCGCAAGCACGGGAAGGAACCTGCGCACTGTGACCACCGAGGCATTCATCTATGAAGCCATCCGAACACCACGCGGCCGAGGCAAGAAGACGGGCTCTTTGCACTCCGTCAAGCCGATCTCCCTGGTTACGGGCCTGATCGACGAGCTGCGTGTTCGATTCCCCGATCTCGACGAGAACCGTATCTCCGACCTGGTCCTCGGTGTCGTCAGCCCCGTCGGCGATCAGGGTGCCGACATCGCCCGCACCGCTGTCACCATCGCGAACCTGCCGGCCACCACGGGCGGCGTGCAGATCAACCGGTTCTGCGCGTCGGGCCTCGAGGCCGTCAACATGGCTGCGCAGAAGGTCCGCTCCGGCTGGGACGAGCTCGTTCTCGCCGGCGGCGTCGAGTCCATGTCGCGTGTCTCCATGGGCTCCGACGGTGGCGCGTGGATGCTCGATCCCGCCACCAACTACGACAGCTACCTGGTTCCCCAGGGCATCTCCGCCGATCTCATCGCGACCATCGAGGGCTTCACCCGCGAGGACGTCGACGCCTACGCACTGCGTTCGCAGCAGCTCGCGGCGGCAGCCTGGTCGGGCGGCTACTTCTCCAAGTCGGTCGTGCCGGTCAAGGACCAGAACGGCCTGACCATCCTCGATCAGGACGAGCACATGCGTCCGGACACGACCCTCGAGGGTCTGGCCAAGCTGCAGCCGTCGTTCGCGACCATCGGTGAGATGGGCGGCTTCGACGCCGTGGCGCAGCAGAAGTACCACTTCGTCGAGAAGATCGATCATGTCCACCACGGCGGCAACAGCTCGGGCATCGTCGACGGCGCGGCACTCGTGCTCGTCGGTTCCGAGCAGGCCGGCAAGGACCTCGGTCTGACCCCGCGTGCCCGCGTCGTCGCCACGGCCACCTCCGGTGCCGACTCGACGATCATGCTCACCGGCCCCACGCCGGCCGCGCACAAGGTTCTCGCTTCGGCGGGCCTGACGGTCGACGACATCGACCTGTTCGAGATCAACGAGGCGTTCGCCTCCGTCGTCCTGAAGTTCCAGAAGGACCTGAACATCCCGGACGAGAAGCTCAACGTCAACGGCGGCGCCATCGCGATGGGCCACCCGCTCGGCGCCACCGGCGCCATGATCACCGGCACCATGATCGACGAGCTCGAGCGCCGCGGAGCCAAGCGCGCCCTCGTCACCCTGTGCATCGGTGGCGGCATGGGTGTGGCCACCATCATCGAGCGCGTCTGACACCGGAAGGAATTCGAAAAACAGTGAGCGACAACATGATTTCCTGGGATAAGGACGCCGACGGCATCGTTGTGCTGACACTCGACGATCCGAACCAGGGCGCCAACACGATGAACGAGCTGTACAAGGCGTCGATGAAGGCCACCGTCGACCGTCTGTACGAGGAGCAGGACTCCATCACAGGTGTGGTGATCACCTCCGCGAAGAAGACCTTCTTCGCCGGCGGCGACCTGCGCAACATCATCGCGATCGGCCCCGACGACGCGCAGGTCGCGTTCGACGAGGTTCAGGGCATCAAGGCCGACCTGCGTCGTCTCGAGACCCTCGGTAAGCCCGTCGTCGCCGCCATCAACGGCGCGGCTCTCGGTGGCGGCCTCGAAATCGCCCTCGCGACGCATCGCCGCATCGCTGCCGATGTCAAGGGCGTGCAGATCGGTCTGCCCGAGGTCAGCCTCGGCCTGCTCCCCGGTGGCGGTGGCATCACCCGCACCGTGCGCCTGCTCGGCATCCAGACGGCGCTGCTCTCGGTTCTGCTGCAGGGCAACAAGTACAACGCGGTCAAGGCCAAGGAGATCGGCCTGGTCCACGACGTCGTGGGTAGCGTCGAGGAACTCGTTCCGGCCGCCAAGGAATGGATCAAGGCCAACCCCGAGGGCGGCATCCAGCCGTGGGATGTCAAGGGCTACAAGATCCCCGGCGGCACCCCTTCCAGCCCGGCCTTCGCCGCGAACCTTCCGGCCTTCCCCGCGAACCTGCGCAAGCAGATCAAGGGCGCCCCGATGCCGGCTCCGCGCGCCATCATGGCCGCCGCCGTCGAGGGCTCGCAGGTGGACTTCGACAATGCGTCGACCATCGAGTCGCGGTACTTCGTCGAACTCGCCACCGGCCAGGTCGCGAAGAACATGATCCAGGCGTTCTTCTTCGACATGCAGTCCATCAACTCGGGCGCTTCGCGTCCGAAGGACGTGCCGAAGCGCGAGATCAAGAAGATCGGCGTTCTCGGTGCGGGCATGATGGGCGCCGGCATCGCCTACGTCTCCGCCAAGGCCGGTTACGAGGTCGTCCTCAAGGACGTCACCCTCGAGGCCGCCGAGCGTGGCAAGAACTACTCGGAGAAGATCGAGACGAAGGCTCTCTCGCGTGGCAAGACCACCGAGGAGAAGTCGAAGGCTCTGCTCGACCGCATCACGCCGACGGCCGACCCCGCCGACTTCGCGGGCGTCGACTTCGTCATCGAGGCAGTGTTCGAGAACACCGAGCTCAAGCACAAGGTGTTCCAGGAGATCGAAGACATCGTCGATCCCGACGCGCTGCTCGGCTCGAACACCTCGACGCTGCCCATCACCGGTCTCGCGACCGGCGTCAAGCGTCCCGAGGACTTCATCGGTATCCACTTCTTCTCGCCGGTCGACAAGATGCCTCTGGTCGAGATCATCAAGGGTGAGAAGACCTCCGACGAGGCCCTGGCCCGCGTGTTCGACTACACGCTCGCGATCCGCAAGACTCCGATCGTCGTCAACGACAGTCGCGGCTTCTTCACCTCGCGTGTGATCGGCACCTTCGTCAACGAGGCCATCGCCATGCTCGGCGAGGGCATCGAGCCCGCGACCATCGAGCAGGCCGGTTCGCAGGCGGGTTACCCGGCTCCGCCGCTGCAGCTGACCGACGAGCTGAACATGAAGCTCATGCAGAAGATCGCGAAGGAATCCGAGGAGGCCGCCAAGCAGGGCGACACCAAGCTCGGCACCACGCGTCATCCCGCACTCGACGTGGTCGACTGGATGGTCGAGCAGGGTCGTCCGGGTCGTCTCGAGAAGGCCGGCTTCTACGAGTACGACGAGAACGGCAAGCGTCAGGGCATCTGGCAGGGTGTGCGTGATCACTTCAAGACCGAGGCGACCCTCGATGTGCCGCTGCAGGATCTGATCGACCGCATGCTCTTCGCCGAGGCGATCGAGACCCAGAAGTGCTTCGACGAGGGTGTTCTCGAGACCACCGCCGACGCCAACATCGGCTCGATCTTCGGCATCGGCTTCCCGGCCTGGACCGGTGGTGTCGCTCAGTACATCGTCGGCTACCCGGGTGGCAAGGAAGGCTTCGTCAAGCGCGCCGAGGAACTCGCCGCCAAGTACGGCGAGCGTTTCAACCCGCCGGCGTCGCTGCGCAGCTGACGCACACGACGGTTGCACGGAAGGGCTCCCGACGCCACGGCGTCGGGAGCCCTTCCCGTTCGCGCTCTTCTGTTTTCGTGCCGATGAGGTCGGCTAGGCGACCCACCAGGGGCGCAGCGGCGTCTGCGGCTTCTTGTCGTCGCCGAGCTTGACCGCGAGCACCTGGTGCAGCTGGACCACGTTGCGTTCGAAGCCGAGGCGCGAGCCTGCCATGTACAGGCCCCACAGGCGGGCCGTGCCCTCACCGACCTCGGCGACGCAGGCCTGCCAGTGCTTCTCGAGGTACTCGCACCAGCCCTTCAGCGTCAGGGCGTAGTGCTCGCGCAGGTTCTCCTCGTGCATCACCTCGAAGCCGATGTTCTGCGCCTCGGTGATGATGCGACCCGAACCGGTGAGCTCCCCGTCGGGGAAGACGTACCGGTCGATGAACCCGCCGGCCTTGGCGCGGGTGTTGTTGGTCGGCCGGGTGATGCAGTGGTTGAGCAGCAGACCGCCCACCCGCAGCTTGCCGTGGAGGAACCAGAAGTAGGCCGGATAGTTGGCGACACCGATGTGCTCGGTCAGGCCGATCGACGAGATGGCGTCGAATCCTTCCTCGGGCACGTCGCGGTAGTCGGAGTGCCGGACCTCCGCCAGGTCGCTCAGGCCCTCCTCGACGATGGCCTTCTGCGCCCATTCGGCCTGCTCCTTGGAGAGCGTCACGCCGAGGGCCTTCACACCGCGCCGAGCGGCGTAACGCACCATCCCGCCCCAGCCGCAACCGATGTCGAGCAGGCGGTCGCCCGGCTTCAACCGCAGCTTCTCGAAGACCAGACGGTACTTGTTCTCCTGGGCGTCCTCGAGGCTCTGATTCTCGGATTCGAAGACGGCGCAGGTGTACGTCATCGAGGGGCCGAGAACGTACTCGTAGAACTCGTTGGACACGTCGTAGTGGTGATGGATGACCTCGGCGTCGCGCGATTTCGAGTGCCGCAGACCCTCGGCGATGCGGCGCCAGCGCGGCAGGTGCTCCTGCGGCGGCGGTGCGATCGGCTTGAGCAGTTCGGTGCCGAGCGACCGGGCGATCTGCGCGAGGATACGTGCCGGGGGACGCTCGAAGTGCAGGTCGCCGAGCGAGGCGAGCAACTCGTAGGGGTTGCCGGGATGCACTCCCTTCGCCTGGAGATCACCCGAGATGTATGCCCGTGCCATGCCCAGATCGCCAGGGGCAGTGGCAATGTACGTCGCGCCCTTGGGCGATGCGAGATGCAGACCGTAGGGGGAGTCCTCGGGGCCCGCTGCCGATCCGTCGTAGGCCGTGAAGCGCAGCGGCATGTCGCCGCCGGTCACGATCTCGACGATCTGGGCGAGTGCGAGCTTGTCCTCGGTGGACCGATCGTTGTCGGTCTTGAATATGGTCACTTTCGTTGCACCGCCTTCGAAAACAGGTCCAGTAGACGGGACCGAGGGTCGTATTTCTGCTTGAGAGCGGGGTATTCACCGCCGCCGTAATAAAGTTTCTCGAACTCGTCCTTCGAGTAGTAGGAGTCCGAGTAGAGCGATTTGTGCCCGTCGAGTTCGGCGACCTTCTTCTCGATCAACCGGTTGGCGGCGCCCTCCTCGGCGCCGGGCACGATGGGAACGGACGACCAGAACCCGACGTTCACATAGGCGCGCTTCGGCTCGAGCGGGTACAGCGGCCACGGGCGCTGGGCGTCCGAGGTGCTCGGACGGCCGGCGTCCGGGGACGACTCGATGTCGCGCAACTTCAAGGGGCACAACCAGATCGGCTCGATGGGAATCTCGTCGAGGAACCACTCGACGAACTCCTGCGTGCGTTCGAGCGGGACCTCGATGTCCTGCACGACGCGCTCGCGGGGTGGATTGCCCTTGCGTGCCTCGATCCGGTCGGCCACCGAATACTTGTGGTCGAGCGCGATGAGCTTCCAGTAGAAACTGCTGCGCAGCAACTGCTTCGGCCACATCCGGCGGATCTTCGGGTTCTGGGCGCCGAAAGCCCGGGAGCACCAGAACCAGTCGGTGTCCCACCGCCACAGATAGTCGCGGATCGTGAGCCGATCCTCCTTGGGGCGGTTGACGGAGACGTGCTGGATCGACCGGTAGTAGATGTCCTGCCCGGTGTAATCGCTGACGGGACCCGGCTCGTCGGTCTGTGTGCCGAGCGTCAGGTAGCTCTCGGTCGCGGAGAAGACGACACCGTCGAGATAGTCGACCGGTGTGCCGTCCCAGGTCCGTTCGTCGACGATCCGCGCGAGGGCGGATTGCAGATCTGCGATCGTGTCGAAACGCAGGTGACGCAGTGCGACGAAACGTTTCACCGGTTCGAGTGCGATGCGCAGGCGCGTGGCGTACCCGAGCGAACCGTACGAGTTGGGGAAGCCGTGGAACAGATCGGCGTGCTTCCCCTCCGGACGGGCCGTGATGATCTCGCCGGACCCGGTCAGGATGTCCATCTCGAGCACGGACTCGTGGGGGAGGCCGTTGCGGAAGGACGTCGACTCGATGCCGAGCCCGGTGACGGCGCCGCCGAGCGTGATCGTCTTCAGCTGCGGGACGACCAACGGTGCGAGGCCGTAGGGCAGGGTCGCGTCGACGAGGTCCTCGTAGGTGCACATGCCGGCGACGTCGGCGGTGCGGGCCTGCGGGTCGACGGAGATGACACCGCCGAGACCGGAGACGTCGAGCCCCGGCGCGTTCGCCGCGGCGCGTGCCCGGAAGAGGTTCGACGTCTTCTTCGCGAGTCGCACGGGCGCGTCGGCCGGAATCGCGCTGTACGAGCGCAGCAGGCGGTCTACACCCTGGCGGTGTACCGCCTCACCGTACGGGACCTTCACACCTGACGATCTCGGCATCTGCATTCGACTCCTCGGGAGCGGCGCATCAGTGGCACGTCCACAATAGACCCGGCGGTCGCATCCGTCCCGGAACGCGCAGGGCAGGATGGATGCTGTCGTCACAGGCACATTCGAGCCCGCATCAGCGCGGAAGAAGTAGAAGGAGTCGTTCATGGCACAGGTCAGCGCAAGCAGTTCGATCCAGTTGGCGGCAGCTCCCGAGGTGGTGCTCACCGCCCTGGCCGACTACGAGACCGTGCGCCCGCGCATCCTCACCGAGCACTACCGCGACTACCGCGTGATCTCCGGCGGTCGCGGCGACGGCACCGTCGTGCACTGGATCCTCCAGGCCACGGAGAAGCGTCAGCGCGACGTGCAGGCCACCGTGTCGGTGAAGGGCAGTACCGTCACGGAGACGGATGCCAACTCCTCGCTCGTGACGACCTACAGCGTCGTGCCGAACGGGACGGGTTCGACGGTCGTCGTGCTCACTCAGTGGAAGGGTGCCGGTGGCGTCAAGGGCTTCTTCGAGAAGACGTTCGCGCCGCTCGGCCTGAAGAAGATCCAGCAGCAGGTGCTCGAGAACCTGAAGAAGGAAGTCGACTGAGCCCGGTTCCGTCGACCTCGGCGTCTGTGTCGACCCCGATACGCGGCGACTAGGCTGGCATCACAAACGTGCAGAAAGGACGTGCCGTGCAACCCGGTGGTGGAATGCCCGACATGCAGCAACTCCTCGCCCAGGCCCAGCAGATGCAGCAGCAGCTCGCCGCTGCACAGAACGAGATGGCGCAGGCGGAGGTGACCGGCCAGGCCGGCGGTGGCCTCGTGACGGCGACGGTGAAGGGCACGGGCGAGGTCGTGTCCGTGAAGATCGATCCGAAGGTCGTCGACCCCGAGGACGTCGAGACCCTGCAGGATCTGGTGGTCGGTGCGATCGCCGACGCCTCGGCGAAGGCCCAGGAGATCGCGGCCGAGAAGCTCGGTCCGCTCGCGGGTGGGCTCGGCGGCGGAATCCCCGGCCTGCCCGGTTTCTAGAGGTCGGCGTTGTACGAAGGACCGGTACAGGACCTCATCGACGAGCTGGGCAAGCTTCCGGGCGTCGGCCCGAAGAGTGCCCAGCGCATCGCGTTCCATCTGCTCTCGGTCGAGCCGCCCGAGATCGACCGCCTGCAGGCGGCGTTGCAGCGGATCCGCGACGGCGTGCAGTTCTGCGAGGTCTGCGGAACGGTCTCCGACCAGCAGCGTTGCCGGATCTGCTCCGATCCTCGCCGCGACCGCACGGTGATCTGCGTGGTCGAGGAACCGAAGGACGTGCAGGCGATCGAACGCACCCGTGAGTTCAGGGGGCGCTATCACGTCCTCGGTGGTGCGCTCGACCCGCTCAACGGCGTCGGTCCCGATCAGCTGCACATCCGCGAACTGCTCACCCGCATCGGCAACCAGGAGGACGGCGTCGACGTCTCCGAGGTGATCATCGCGACCGACCCCAACACGGAGGGCGAGGCGACGGCCACCTATCTGGTGCGCATGCTGCGCGACTTCCCGGGGCTGAGCGTCACCCGCCTCGCGTCGGGTCTGCCGATGGGTGGCGATCTCGAGTTCGCCGACGAACTGACGCTCGGACGAGCGTTGTCGGGGAGGCGGGCGATGTGACCGTGCGCAGCACGGAGGCATCGCATCGGGGTGAGCCCGAGAAGCGTCGCCGGACTTCCGACGAGACCAGGAAGCTGATCATCGACGCTGCCGGGAAGGCGTTCGCCACGCGTCCCTACCGCGACATCACGCTCAAGGACATCGCGGAGGAAGCGGGTGTCAGCGCGCCGCTGATCATCAAGTACTTCGGCTCGAAGGAGCAGTTGTACGAGGAGCTCGTCGACTTCCAGTACGGCGCTCAGGTGCTGTTCGAGGGGCCGCTCGAGAGCCTGGGGGAGCGGATGGTCGCGATGTTCGCCCGCCCACTCGAGCCCTACAAGCCGTTGTCGATGAACATCCTCTTCATGAGCGGGGGCAGCGAGGAGAGCAACCGCATGCTCCGCGACAACTACTCCACGCAGATGGTCGACGCTCTCGCCGCGAGGCTTCCGGGGCCGGATGCCCGCCTCCGGGCGGAGCTGGCGATGTCGGCGTTGATGGGGTTGGCGATCATGCGGCGTCGCATGATGCAGGAGCGCGCGACCGGCACGGTCGAGGAAGTGGTGGCGCTGTACGCGCCACTGGTCCAGCGACTGCTCGACGGAGACGGTTCTTAGCGGCACGAATGACCTTGGTCACTCCTCTTGAGGGTAAATAGCCGTTCACCTAATGTGGTGAACGGCTATTTACCTGTTTGTCGAGGAGGGGGTGTCGATGTCGATCTCGCTCCCCCTGCGCCTGCACGTGGCGGGTAGGTCCGCCTCCGCGCCGACGCGCTCGGCGTCCGGAACGACGAAGGCGAGCGGACCGGCGGAGAAGAAGACGCGCAACCTGCGGCATCTCGTCTTCCCGGTTCTCGCGGTCGGTGCCGTCTTCCAGGCCATCATGCAGACCGTCATGGTGCCGCTCCTGCCGAGCATGCCGGGCTTCACCGGCGCCGGAACCACCGCCGTCTCGTGGCTGGTGACGAGCACCCTGCTGGTCGGTGCGGTGATGACGCCCATCTTCGGCCGTCTCGCCGACATGATCGGCAAGAAGCGGATGCTCCTCATCGCGTTCTCGCTCATGACCCTCGGCTCGTTGATCTGCGCGCTGACCTCGGACATCGGACTGCTCATCGTCGCCCGTGGCCTGCAGGGCGCCGGCGCGGCGGTGCTGCCGATCGGCATGGCGATCCTTCGCGAGGTCCTGCCCCGTGAGCACGTGGAGCGCTCGATCGCGATGCTCAGTTCCACCCTCGGCATCGGCACCGCGGTCGGTATCCCGTTCGCGGCCGCCATCGTCCAGTTCGCCGACTGGCACCTGCTCTTCTGGACCACCGCCGCCATCGGCGCCGGTGTCGCCCTCGCGGCGTGGATCGTCATCCCGGAATCGGACACCCGCACCGGCGGTCGCTTCGACGCCGTGGGCGCCGCCGGCCTGTCCGCCGCCCTGGTGTGCCTGCTCGTGCCCATCACCCAGGGCAGCACGTGGGGCTGGACGAGCCCCGCGGTGCTGCTCTCGTTCGCCGCGTCGGTGCTGCTGTTCGTGCTCTGGGGAGTGCAGCAGCTGCGCAACCGCAACCCGCTCGTCGACCTGCGTGTCTCGGCCCGCCGTTCCGTCCTCGCGCCGCACCTGTCGGCACTGCTCGTCGGGTTCGCCTTCTACGGCAACACCCTCATCACCACGCAGCTGCTGCAGGCGCCGTCCGGGCACGGAGCCGGATACGACCTGACCATCCTCCAGGCCGCGGCCTGCCAGCTCGCCGCGAGCTTCGCGATGATGATCTTCGCGATCGTGGCCTCCCGGATCACCGAACGTTTCGGACCCAAGATCACGATCATGACCGGAGCGGTCTTCCTGCTCGCCGGCTACAGCGTCCACGCGGTGCCCGGCAAGCCGCTGTGGCTCGTCGTCGCCGCCATCTTCGTCGCGGCGATCGGCACGTCGCTCGTGTACTGCACGCTGCCGGTGCTCCTCCTCGGCGCGGTGCCGCTGTCGCAGAACGCCGCGGCGAACGGCGTCAACGTCCTGCTCCGCACCGTGGGCAGCACCGTCTGCAGCGCGGTCGTCGCCTCGGTGCTCGCGGCCCACACCCTCGGGGGCGGGCTCGGCATCGGCACCGCGGGCTTCGTGATCGCCTATCTCGTGTGCGCCGGTTGCGCCGTGGTCGTCTTCGTCTCGGGCTTCGCGCTCCCGTCGAAGCAGGCCCTGCGGCCCGTCGAGAACTGAGCCCGGCCCGCTCCTCCCGGAACAGTTACGGCCCCGCACCCCGGTGGTGAAACAGGAATGCGGGGCCGCCCCTCCTGTCCCCCAGGTCTGTCGGTGCGTCAGTGTTCGACGCCCAGATCGTTCGGACGGTAACCGAGGGGGTAACCCGGATACGTCCGGTTGGTGGCGTTGCCCGCCGACAGCGACACGCGTCGCTTCGGCAGTCGCCGCACGAACGCCGACCGTGCCCGCAGCGCGCCCTCGACGATCTCCGTCAGCTGCGGTGAGCTCTTCGGGAAACCGAACGCCGACGCCATGCGGTCGTCGATCAGCGCGAAAACGACCTTCTCGATGCCCTTGTTCAGCACCTTCGGGTACCACGACTGGAACAGGCGCAGCGTGTAGGTGCCGATGGCGTGGTTGTCGTCGCTGTAGGTGAACTTCTCGCGCTCGTATTCGAGCTTGAACCGGTGGAACTCCTGGAACGACTCCGGGATGTCCTTGATGCCCATCCGGATGCCCACCTGGCGGTAGAAGTAGAACGACGCCAGCCGCTCCTTCGGGTGCAGGCGACGCCACCCGTAGCGGTCGATCCAGTCGAGCGGGTCGTACACGAAGGTCGACAGGACGTACAGCATGTCGTCGTTGTCGATCGAGTACTTGCCGTGCATCCGGTTGATGTTGCGCAGCGACTCGCGTCCCCGCTCGGCGTCGTAGCCGTGCTCGACCAGCTCGGCCATCAGCAGCGCCGTGTCGTCGTACCGCTTCTGCGGCCGCTTCTCGAACTCGCCGGTGCGGGCGAGCAACTCCGAGATGCTGGGCACGCAGTACGTGCGGAAGAGGGCGAACTCGAGCGACCGCTGGTAGTCCCACGGGAACTCGTAACCGGCGGTGATCCGCACGATGTCCTGGTGCTGCGTGACCGGGTCGAGCTCCTCGATCACCTCGACCCAGCCCATCCGCCCACGCTTCGGGTGCGGGTCCCTGTTCGGGGGTGGGAACGTACCGGCCTTCTCGATGCGTGCCTCGGGCTTCGCGACGACGGCGGCCTTTCGGCTGCGAGTGCGCGGGGGAGTGGTCGTCATCGGCTCACCTTCCGTGCATGAACTGGAGCATCGCTCGCGAGATTTTCAGATCGCGCTCCGGACGCTCGAGGCTCATGAGTTTGAGCGGCGAGCTGAACTTCGCCACCGTGACCGACTTGGGACGGCTGAACTCGCGCAGGCCGTCGGCGCCGTGGATGCGGCCGAAGCCGGACTCGCCGATGCCGCCGAAGGGCAACGAGGCGATGGCGGCGAAGCCGAGCACCGAGTTGACCGACACCATGCCGTTGCGCAGGCGCTCGGCGAGCTGACGGCCTTTCTTCTTGTTGCGCGTGAAGATCGACGCACCGAGACCGTAGTTCGTGCCGTTCGCGCGTTCGACGGCCTCGTCGAGGTCGCGAACCTTGTTGACGACGACCGTCGGGCCGAAGGTCTCCTCGCACACCGCGGCCGAGGTCTCGGGCACGTCGGTGAGGATGACGGGCTCGACGATGCGCTCCTGCACCGAATCGAGTCCGCCGAGGACGGCCTTGCCACCGGACTTCAGGGCGTCCTCGATGTGACTGCGCACGATGTCGACCTGGCGCGGAAGCGTCATAGGGCCGTAGGTGGAGTCCTCGTCGCCGCCCGGCTTCGCGCGCCGGACGGTGGCGGTGAGCTTGTCGAGGAACTCGCGGTAGACAGGCTCCTCGACGTAGATGCGCTCGACGCCCGCGCAGGTCTGGCCGGCGTTGCCGAAGGCGCCGAAGGCGGCGAACTCGACGGCCTCGTCGATGTTCGCGTCGGCCGCGACGATCATCGCGTCCTTGCCGCCGCATTCGGCGACGAGCGGGGTGAGCGACTCGGCGCACACCGCCATGACCTTGCGGGCGGTGGGGCCGGAGCCGGTGAAGGCGACCTTGTCGACACCCGAACGCACGAGCGCCGAACCCGTCTCACCGAGACCGGTGATGACCTGGAAGACCGGCTGGGTGGGGGCGATCGAGTTCCACTTGTCCTCGAGCCACTTCGCAACACCGGGGGTGAGCTCGCTCGGCTTGAAGACGACGGCGTTGCCGGCGGCCAGCGAGTAGGCGATCGAACCCATCGGGGTGTACACGGGGTAGTTCCAGGGGCCGATCACGCCGATGACACCGAGGGGCTTGTACTCGAGGGTCGCGGCCTGGTTGAAGCTCGCGACGCCCGAGGGCACCTTGCGGGGCCTGAGCACCTTCTTGGCGTTCTTGGCCGCCCAGTCGAGGTGCTCGACCGCCAGCATGACTTCGAGGAAGGCGTCGCCGAAGGGCTTACCGGTCTCCTTCGCCACCACCGATGCGAGCGAGGTCGCGTCGGATGCGATGGCCTTCTTGAACTCGAGGAGCCAGTCGCGGCGGCCGCGGAAGCCCTGCGCCTCCCACCAGCGCGCGGCGACGCGGGCGCGCTCGACGGCCGCGCCCACGGCGGCCTCGTCGGCGACCGGATACTCGGCGATCACCTCGCCGTTCCGGGGGTCGAGGCTGGCGAAGGTGTCGGTGTTCGCTGCCGTGGATGCCTTGTCCGAGCTGCTCTTCGCGTTCTTCGGACTGGTGAGGTTCTGGGTCATGTTCGACACTTCCTGGTGAACCACATCACATATATTTGATGTGATAGCTGTAGTGGACATCACATTAGGCGTTCGCGGGACAATTGGACAACCCCCGTGCGCAGTTGTCCGGATTCCTACAGGAGACACGATGGCGGCACCGACACGTAGCCCCGGGACAGCGGCGGATCACGCTGCGGCATCCCGACGTTCGGAGGGGGCCGTACGGCGCCGTCCGCAGCTTTCCGACGAGGTGGCCGGTCACCTCCGCGGCTCGATCATGTCCGGCGTGTTGCGTCCGGGCGACTTCATCCGGCTCGACGAGACCGCCGTCGAACTCGGCGTCAGCGTCACCCCGGTCCGGGAGGCGCTGCTGACGCTGCGCGGGGAGGGGATGGTCGAATCCGCCCCGAACCGCGGCTACCGGGTCTCGCCCCTCACGCGCGGCGACATCGACGACATCTTCTGGCTGCAGGGACAGATCGCCGTCGAGCTCGCGCTCCGAGCGGTCGACCGTGCCACGCCGGCCGACCTCGAGCGTCTGTCCGAACTCAACGAGAGGCTGCGCAGGCTCGTCGTTGCCCCGGAGGGAGTGACACCCGACATCGAGCGGATCGCCGACGCGGAGTTCGACTTCCATCGCGAGCTCAACCGCATCGCCGACAGCCCCAAGCTCGCGTGGTTCCTCAACACCGCCGCGCGCACGATTCCGTACCGCCTCTACGCGCGCGACGCCGAGTGGGGAACGCTCGCCATCCGATCGCACACGAAGCTGATCGAGGCGATCGCCGCGCAGGACCACAGCGAGGTGATCACGCAGACTCTGGTGCAGTTCGAGGACGCGGCC
The DNA here is from genome assembly GCF_001886355.1 of Rhodococcus sp. 2G. Classification (NCBI taxonomy): domain Bacteria; kingdom Bacillati; phylum Actinomycetota; class Actinomycetes; order Mycobacteriales; family Nocardiaceae; genus Rhodococcus; species Rhodococcus sp. 2G. Next base: position 4,861,349 of record NZ_CP018063.1, read on the forward strand.
GCGCGTCTGGTCGCCCACCGCGAGCGAGCGGGTGTCGATTCGCCTCCCGGATAGGCACTTGCATATCTGAGTACGGGTGTGCGCAATTTGTATGACAGTGCTGCACCAGTGCTTTCACCATCAGGAGACCTCCGATGACGACCCACGCCGAAGAGCGCGTCCCCACCGTCACCACCGACGAACCGGTGGCGACCCCCGCTCCGCTTCCGGCGGGCTCGGTCGAACTGGCCGACTTCGTCGGAGAGTCGATGCTCCTGCTCGGCGCCGGCGCGACGGTCCTCCTGCAGCTGGCATCGCGCGGTGTCGGGCACGGCGTCGCCGGTCACAGCACCACCCTGCAGCGGCCGCTCGACCGGTTGCGCACCACGATGACCTACGTCTACGCGGTCACGCTCGGTACTCCCGAGGAGAAGAAGCAGATCGTCCGGATGGTCAACAAGGCGCACGTCCCGGTGCGCTCGGAGACCTACAACGCCTTCGATCCCGAACTCCAGTTGTGGGTCGCCGCAACGCTGTACCGTAACGGTGTCGACATGTACCGGCGGATGTTCGGGCCTGTCACCGATGCCGACATCGAACGCATCTACCGCCAGTCCGCGGTCTACGGCACGGCCCTGCAGGTCGAGGACGATATGTGGCCGAAGACGCGGGAGGAGTTCGACAGGTACTGGGACGAGATGATCGCGACCTTCGAGGTCGACCGGAAGGTGCGTTCGTTCACCCGCGATCTCCTCACCGGCGGTGACGCCCCGCTTCCCGTTCGCGCCCTCGTGCCGCTGCAGCGCTTCATGACGATCGGTCTTCTCCCGCAACGCATGCGCGACGAATTCGCGCTGCCGTGGAGCCCGCGCGACCAGCGGCGCTTCGACCTGTTCTGGAAGGTGGTCCCGCCGATCTACCGCGCGGTGCCCAGGCCGATCCGACAGCTGTCGGCCACCTACTACCTCAACGACATGCGCCGCCGAATGAAGGCGCACGGACACGTCATCTGAGCTCTCCGCCGAGAACGCCGAGTGGCCGGACGCGCGTCCGGCCACGGTGCGTTTCCCGTCCGACGATCACACGGCGGTGTCGCGTTCGAGACCGAACCAGTAGTGCTCGCCGTCGTCGAACACCAGCGAGCCCTTGCCGTTCATCACCCCGACGACGGTGTCGTCGTCGACCTTCTTGAAGTGGTCGAAGACCGGCATGCCGTCGTAGACCATCGTCGCCGTCACCTCACCGCGGAAGACGATCTCCCACAGGCTCGCTTCGCCGCGTCCGGTCTTCGTGTCGGAGAACAACTCGCCGTCCTCGCCGTAGCACACGAGCGGCTGGACCTCGGACACCGACGCGAACGTCTTTCCGTACCACCGCGACCTGCCGAGCAGTGTGTGGGTGCGGTGCCCGGTGTCGAAACTGTAACCCTTCCACCGGTATCCGACGAGATCGTCGAGGCGTGCCGGAGTGAGATGCTCCCAGAGAGCATCGAGTTCGCGAGGATCGATCCGGTCGGTGCGGGCGCGCAGTTCCTCGAGTCGCTGGACGACGTTCATGTGTTCCCCCGGATGTCGAAAGTGAGTACGGCTCTGATGATCTCGCCGGAGTCGACAGCGGCGAGAGTGTCGTCGAGTTTCGTGAAATCGAAGGTCTGCACGAGTTCGTCGAGCGGAAAGTGCCCGTCGCGCCACGGCGCGGCCAGTTCGGGAAGGAGACACCGGGGCTGGTCAGCGACGACAGTGCCTGCCGGATCACGGATTCGGCGCCCACGGACTCCACCGCATCGCCGGCACCACCGCCGGTGAGGCGACGCAGATGGCGTCCGAGGTCGTCGTGATCGTCGGGGGAGAGGACCTCGGTGGCCCCGAGCGATCGCGCGAGCCCGTGCCGTCGTGGATCGGGGGCGACGCCGATGATGTGCTCGCACAAGGAAATCCGTTCTGTCATCACCGCGGCCGTGCCGACGGCGCCGAGATCGAAGACGACGATCGTCGAATCCTGTTCCGTGACGACTCCGGCACCCTCGTGTCCCGGTACGACGGGCCTCGGGACGGGAACGCCTCCCGCGGCGGCGGTGAGGTCGGTGTGGCAGATCCCGACCCCGTGGATCTGTACGAGCACTTCGTCGTCGCGCAGTTCGGGCACGGTCACGGTCTCGAGCCTCAGCGGTGCACCGTACTCGCGGAGTACCGCTGCGGCCCTGGTGCGGGTCATCCCACCGCCTCCGGCGAACCGGTGTCGCCGAGCAGTACCGAGAGCATCAGTTGCTGCACCCTGCGCTGCCGGGAGGGGGTGGGCAGGAAGTGCACGAGGTTGCCGGTGTCGAGCACGAGGTTGAGCGCGGCGTGCACGAGGAAACGGCATTCGACGGCGGGCAGCTCGGGGCGGAGCTCCCCGACCAGACGGGCCCATTCCTCGATGTTGAGCCGCTGGATGTTCCGCAGGTCGCTGCGATGGTGCGCGGGCAGGTTGCCGATCTCGGCGAAGTACACCGACATCAGTTCGCTGTTCTCGAACGACATCCGGACGTACGCCTCGGTGAGGACGTCGAGGGCCTGCGCGGAGGTCGTCGAGTCGGTGAGCGTTTCGCCGATGATCATCGCGACGCGATCACCGGCCCGGTGGAAGGCGGCGGCGAGCAGATCGGCCTTGCTCGCGAAGTGACGGTAGACGCCGGACGCGTTGATACCTGCCGCAGCACCGATCTCCTCGATGCTCACCTCGTGATAGCCCCGGGCGTCGAAGAGCAGCACGGCCTCGTGCAGGAGGACCTCGCGCTTGTTCGCCACGGACAACCCGCCCGGCTCGGGAGTCGGTGCGGGTTCGTCGATGTCGGGCACCAGGTCGGTTGCCGCGACCGCTGTGCACGCGTCGAGCAGCAGCTGCTGCAGGCGCCGGTTGGACAGCGGAACGCGGTGAGTGGTGATGGAGCCGATGACGCTGAGCATCGCGCTGCTGAGCAGCACGTAGTCGTCGTCGGTGAGATCGGGCCGCAGCCGCGCGGCCGTGCGGGCGAGATGGCGGTTGAGTGCCCGCGTCTTCGAGCGGATCTCACTGTGGTCCTCACCCGTGAGGTAGCGGCGTTCCCAGCGGTACAACCCGCCCGTCCGGCGGTTCTCGATCGTGGTGCGGATGAGCGCGAGGAGTTTGCGTTCGAGCTCCTCGGCGGCGGCGAGTCCGGTGGCGTTCGCTCCGCTCTGCTCGTCGAACTCCGCGAGGGCGGCACCGAGGGCGTCGGCGAGGGTGACCACGGCGTGGTGGAACAGGGCGTACTTGTTCGGGAAGTGCCGGTACAGGGCGGGGCCGGAGATGCCGACGGCAGTGGCGATCTCGTCGATGCTCACGCCGTGGTAGCCGCGTTCGCTGAACGCCTCGGCCGCGACCGTGGCGATCTGTGCTTTGCGGTTCTTCGGCCGGCGCCGCACGGTGGGGGTCGGGGTGCCGGTCTTGGCGGCTGTGCGTGCCCCGGCCTGCGCTTGTTCGGGCACCCTGCCTCCTCGTCGTGGATCCTGTTGCCGGCCGCGATGTCGCGGTGAATGTTCGTCGGCCTCAAAGGTAACAGTCGAACCCCCTGCGGAGAAACACTACTTTTGGGTAAGAATGGCCAAAACTGCAGGGTAGAACGTATTGACAAACCAGCACCCAGACCGCAAAGTTAGCACCAATTCTTCAGCTGCGTCACCGCTGGGCGCATACGGAACCGTCACGACAGCGGCACTTTTCGAAGGACCGAGGAGGACTCGTGAGAACCCGATTCACCGAGATTTTCGGGGTGGAGCATCCCATCGTCCAGGGAGGCATGATGTGGGTCGGCCGCGCCGAACTCGTGGCCGCCGTGGCGGAGGCGGGAGCGCTCGGCTTCATCACTGCACTGACCCAGCCCACCCCGGAGGATCTCGTCCGCGAGATCGAACGGACACGCGAACTCACCGACAAGCCGTTCGGCGTCAACCTCACGATCCTGCCGTCGATCGATCCGCCGCCGTACGCCGAGTATCGCCAGGCGATCATCGACTCGGGCGTGAAGATCGTCGAGACCGCCGGCTTCAACCCGGCCGACCACCTGCCGCACTTCAAGGACGCCGGCATCAAGGTGATCCACAAGTGCACGAGCGTGCGGCACGCGGTCAAGGCCGAGCGCATCGGCGTGGACGCCGTGAGCATCGACGGCTTCGAGTGCGCCGGGCACCCGGGCGAGGACGACGTTCCGGGCCTGATCCTCATCCCCGCCGCGACGAGCAAGCTCGACATTCCCGTGATCGCGTCGGGAGGCATCGCCGATTCCCGCGGGCTCGTGGCGGCACTCGCGCTCGGCGCCGACGGCGTCAACATGGGCACCCGCTTCATGTGCACGGTCGAATCGCCCGTGGCCCACGAGGTCAAGGAGCAGATCGTCCGCAACACCGAACTCGACACGAAGCTCATCTTCCGCACGCTGCGCAACACCGCTCGTGTCGCCACCAACGCGGTGAGCGAAGAGGTCGTCGAGATCGAATCGCGCGGAGCCGAATTCGGCGACATCGCCCACCTGGTCGCCGGCGCCCGAGGCCGCAAGGTCTTCGAGGACGGCGAACTCGACGCCGGCATCTGGACGGCCGGGCAGAGCCAGGGGCTCATCCACGACATCCCCACCGTCGGAGAACTGGTCGACCGCATGGTCGCCGAGGCGGAGGCCATCATCACGGGTCGCCTGAACGACATCGCCGGTGCAGATCGGGCGGTGCGCGCATGACCTCGACCACCACCGAGAGCCTGCGGTCCGAACTCGCCGACGGCATCCTGCGACTGACCATCACGCGTCCGCGCCGGATGAACGCGATCGACCTGACCACGATGAAGACGCTGAGCGACGCGGTGAAGGCGGCCGGCGACGACGAACGCGTCCGTACGATCGTCGTCACCGGTGAGGGATCGGCGTTCTGCACGGGCGCGGACCTGGCTGCGGGAGCGGCGGATCCGCAGGACCCCGGTGTCGTCATGGACACCGCCAACGAACTGGTCCGGACGATCGCATCCGTCCCGGTGCCCGTCGTCGCGGCGGTCAACGGTCCCGCGGCGGGCGTCGGTGTCTCGATCGCCCTCGCGGCCGATCTCACCTACGCGGCCGAGAGCGCGTACTTCCTGCTCGCCTTCGTCAACATCGGACTGATGCCCGACGGCGGCGCGAGCCTGCTGGTTCCGGCCGCGATCGGGCGGGCCCGGGCCGCCGAGATGGCACTGCTCGGCGAGCGGGTGTCCGCGCAGGACGCCGACCGGTTCGGGTTGGTCGCCCGCACCCTGCCCGACGCCGAACTCGCCGCGCACGTCGACGCCGTCGCCTCGCGGACCGCATCCGGTCCGCGACGTGCCCTGGAACTGACGAAGCGGGCCCTCAACGCCTCGACGCTCGGCGAGCTCGACGCGGCGCTCGCGCGGGAGAAGGACGGTCAGATCGAGCTCCTCGGCTCAGCCGACTTCGCGGAGGGTGCCATGGCGATGCTGGACAAGCGTCCCGCTCGCTTCGCCTGACGGGACGATCCTTTCCGGCATGGTTCTAGGAGGATCGACAAGGAACTTTCCGGACGGGAGTAGGAACCGACGTGCTCGTCGAACACCCGCTCCCGTCCGGTGAAACCAACGCTCGACCAGTGTTTTCTGCCTCTTTCACCCGTTCTCGCTCGGCGACGACGCCTGGAGCGAGGCGGTCCGCATTCGTGGAATCTCCATTAACAAAAGCTCTGGCCCAAACCGTTCCGGGTCTGTAATGTGCCTCACACATCGACGGCTCGGAACAGGCCGTGCCCGCACTCCCGCCACGTCACGAGAGGATCATCGATGGTTCCCCCCTCTGTCGTTTCCGAAGCGGTCGGCTCCGACGCCACCCGCTTCCGTAGCAACAACTGGAACAATCAGGTGGCGCGCCACGCCCTGATGATTCCCCATCGCACGGCCTTCCGATTCCGCGGCGAGACCATCACCTGGTCGCAGCTGGACACGCGTGTCGAGAAGCTCGCCGATGCACTCTCGCGTCGCGGCATCGGCTTCGGCGACCGCATCATCATCCTCATGCTCAACCGTCCGGAGTACGTCGAGATCGTGCTCGCGGCCAACGCCCTCGGTGCCATCGCCGTGCCGGTGAACTTCCGCCTCACCGCACCCGAGGTCGCCTTCCTCGTGGGCGATTCCGGCGCCACGGCGATCGTCGCGGAGGGGCCGCTCGTCCCGCTCGCCGCCGCCGCGCGTGGCCAGGCGGAGGGCATCGAACTGTCCATCACGGTCGGAGTCGAGCCGGAAGGCGACTCGCTCTCCTACGAGGCACTCGTCGCCGAAGAGGGCGAACCCCACCCGCCGGTTGAGATCCCGAACGACACGCCCGCGCTCATCATGTACACCTCGGGCACGACGGGCCGGCCCAAGGGCGCCGTGCTCACCCACTCCAATCTCGAAGCGCAGTCGCTCACCTGCATCCGGGCCTTCCGTCTGTTCGACGAATCGGGCATCGGTTTCTGCGCGTCGCCGATGTTCCACATCGCGGCCCTCGGCTCGATCGCGCCGAGCCTGATGCTCGGCACGCCCACCGTCATCCACCCGGTCGGCGCCTTCGACCCTGAGGAACTGCTCGACGTGCTCGAGGCCGAGAACGTCACCAGCCTGTTTCTCGTGCCGGTGCAGTGGCAGGCGATGTGCGCCGCGCAGCAGGCCGAGCCGCGGAAGTTGAAGCTGCGCAACATCTCCTGGGGTGCGGCGCCGAGCTCCGACACGATCCTGCGGGCCATGGCGGAGACCTTCCCCGATGCCTTCAACGTGGCGGTCTTCGGCCAGACCGAGATGTCGCCCATCACCTGCGTGCTCGACGGCGACGACGCCATCCGCAAACTCGGCTCCGTGGGCCGGGTCATCCCCACAATCCAGGCGCGTGTGGTCGACGACGAGATGAACGACGTCGCTCCCGGTGAGGTCGGCGAGATCGTCTACCGCGGTCCCACCATGATGCGCGAGTACTGGAACAACCCCACCGCTACCAGCGAGGCATTCTACGGCGGATGGTTCCATTCCGGCGACCTCGTGCGCGTCGACGAGGAGGGCTTCGTCTACGTCGTCGACCGCAAGAAGGACATGATCATCTCGGGTGGCGAGAACATCTACTGCGCCGAGGTGGAGAACGTCCTGTTCGGGCACCCCAAGGTGCTCGAGGCCGCGGTCATCGGTCGCCCCGACGCGAAGTGGGGCGAGGTGCCCGTCGCCGTCGTCGCGCTGAAACCCGGCAACGACGACCTCACCCTCGACGAGCTCCAGCCGTACCTGGACGAGCACCTCGCACGGTACAAGCACCCCAAGGAGGTCGTGATCGTCGACGCCCTGCCGCGCAACGCGAGCGGCAAGGTCGTCAAGGGTGAACTCCGCGGCGGTCTCCCCGCCGTCGCCCAGGGCTGATCCCCGGCTCACTCCTCGTACGAACGAACGGGGACCGGACCACTGCGGTCCGTGTCCTCGTTCGTCGTCGTGCCGGAGGGACGCACCGACGCGACCCGCTTCGTCATCACATTGAAGCGGGTCGGCGACCGGTGGTTGCTCGACGGAGCCGACGCGCGGTAGCGCGGGCCGGCTCCGTCGGATCTGTCAGGCCTCGGTGAGCGTCTTCGATGCCGTGTCGTCCGGACTCGCATCGGCCTCGCGCGGGACGGTGAAGGTCGCAGCGACACAGGCGATCGCGACGACGAAGCACGCCACGGTGTACCACAGGCTGCCGATCGGGTCGCCCGCCTCGGTGACCCCGTCGACGGCGGAGAACCAGTCGGGCAGAGCGCTGATCCACAGCACGGCCATCACGGCGAGATAGGCGACGGCGTACCAGCGGACGAGGTCGTTCGAATAGGGCCGATCCGTGGGTGTACTCCGCAGCCGGGACCACTGGCGTGAGAGCACGTAGATCGCCACGATCGACAGGATCACGAGTTCGGCCGCGTAGATCGTTGCCCGAACCGTCGTGCTGCCCATGCCGATGACGGTCGCCGGCGCAGGGAGGATCACCACACCCACGGACGCGAGTAGTCCGACGGTGACCGTGCGCCAGGTCAGTTCGAGCCCGCCGAAGGTGCGACCGGCGTCGATGTGCCGGCCGACGAAGAACTGCGCGCAGAATGCGAGCGACATCGGCCACAGGGCAGCGAAGACCACGACGCTCGGGAGCGGAACGGAGTCGAAGAAGGGCTGGTTGATCGGGTTGTCGAGCGACCACTCCCACCACCGCAGCTGCGGTCCGAGGTGATCGAAGATCTCGTAGAAGGCGTGGTGGACGAAGCCCACGCAGACGGCGCCGACGACGGTGCCGTACTGCCGGAACACCCCGAGCATCCGAACGATGTCGAACGCGATCGTCGCCATCATCGGGTAGATCGCGATGATGTACAGCGGCAGGCGTCCCCACATGAACTCGACGGTGAACACGTTGTGCGCGAACATCGTGTCGAGGTAGTCCTCCACGCCGAAGGCGTCGGGGAAGTACAGCAGCGGTTCGATGATGAACAGGAACGCGAGGGTGCCGAGCCAGACGACGAGGTTCGTGGCGTCACCGGTGCGCCGCAGCCGGACGATCGCGTACACGAGCATCAGCACCGCCCCGAGCACGATGGTCAGCTCGAGGACGGGCAGCGTCCAGTTCTCCAGCGCGAACGGGCTGCGCAGTTCGAAGATCCCCCCGGCTTCGTCGCACGAGAATCCGAGGCGGGTCGAGAGGTCCTCAAAGGTGGGCGAGCACAGGTCCGACATCAGTTGTTCCTCCCGCCCACGGTTTCCGCCGTGTACCAGTGCGAGACGTCGTAGCCTTCGTCGAATCGACGGAACCACACGTCGGCGAGGGCCGGCAGCTTCTCGTGGTCGGGATTGTGCTTGGGCATCTGGCTGCGGATGATGCCCACCAGCGCGACGAGCTGTTCGCCGAGCGGCAGGACGTCGAAGGCGCGCGGCATCGGGCCGTGATCCTGGTACTGGAGGAACGGCAACCGGCGCCGCAGGTTCTGCTTACGGCGGTGCGATGCGAACATCGACATCGTGTCGATCTTCCGTTCCTGCAGCGGCACATGCTTGTTGAAGCCCTCGCACGCGATGGCGATGACGTCGAGCACGTGCTTGAACACCGAGGGGGCCTGACGCATGCGGTACAGATCGCTGCCGACCACCGCGTCGAAGATGATGAGCGCCGAACTGCGGTGTTCGACCTCCTCGACGAAATGCCAGATGAACAACGACGCGACCCGGTCGTCGCCGGGGCGGAAGAGCGCCGAGTCGTTGTCGAGCATGAGCTTGAAGACGGGGGTGAAGGTCGCCTCGAGGTCGGCGGTGTACGCGAGGCGGTACTCGGCGGAGGTCTCGGCGGTGAGCTTGTCGAAGGCGCCGATGACGTCGTCGAGCGTCTCCTGCAGTCCCGGATAGCTCTTGATCAGCCCCTTCACGTGTTGCCGGTGGGCGGTGGAGTGCTGCCCCTCCTGGTACATGAAGGCGTTGGCCTCTTCGAGGACCTCGGGATCGGTGATGCGCGGGGTGATCTCGCGGATCATGTTCACGATCATCTTCTCGAAGCCGATCGCGAGGAACGAGACGGCGTTGGCCATGCTCGAGAAGGCCGGGTTCTCCTCGTTCCACAGGAACGGCACGTCGTAATCCGCGAATGCGAAACGCATCTTGCGGACCTGCAGGTTCGTCATGGGGCGGTACCTCGTCTCGTCGACGCCGGGCTGGCTGTGGACCTGTTTCGGGACACGGTCGGGAGGACCTCTAACGAGCCGGGAGGCCCCGATCGGCGTGACCATACACGAAATGCGTCATGTGTATGATAGGTGTCCCATCCGCTCACGGAAGCCCGTTTCGGACCACATCCACCGAGGTCGGCCGTGTTACCGTCGGGCCTTCTCCAGGCGACGGTTCGAGGAAGCGCGAAGTGGCACGTAGACGTGGGTGGGGCGGGAGTCCTCCCGCCAGCGACGAAGAGGCGTCGCAGCGGATCGTTGCCGCTGCCGTCGACCTGATCGACCGGACCGGCGCGGAGATCAGCATCGCCGATGTGGCCCAGTCCCTGGGCGTGATCCGCCAGACGGTCTACCGCTACTTCCCGAGCGCCGACGCCCTCATGCGTGCGGCCGCCATCGCCTCGGTCGAAGGATTCCTGGAACGACTCACCCGGCAGGTCGCGGGACTCGACGATCCGGTCGAGGCCATGACCGAAGGTGTGGTCTACACGCTCGCGGAGGTGCGTCGCACCCCGCATCTCGGCATCCTGCTGTCGAGCACCTATTCGAACCCGCATCCCGAAGCGATCGCCTCGGAGGAGGCGTGGATGTTCGGCATGGCGATGATCAAGCGGTTCGACGTCGACTGGGAGGAACACGGCTACGACGACGACTCCCTCGCGGAGCTGGTCGAGTACGTGCTGCGCACGATGCAGTCGTTCTTCGTCTCGCCGGGAACCCCGCCACGCTCCGACGACGATCTGCGCCGCTACCTGCGACGATGGATGGGCACGGCGATGCTCGCCCAGCGGGAGTGGGATTCCGGCAATCCCGCGAAGCGCGACTGCTCTCCCGTAGAGTCCGGCTCGTGACGAACGAGCAGCAGATCAGGCGTGCCGATCGTACGCGCGACGGCGATCCCCAGAACGTTCCCCGCCCGCTGGAGGGTGAAGCCGACCGCACGGTGGTGGAGACGACCTGGGGCGAGGTGCAGCCGATGCAGGTGGCGGCGGGCGTGGCAACCGTCGGTGAACTCGAGGTGATCGAACTGCTCGACCGGAGCGCTGCGCTGGTGGACACGCGGGTGCCCGATTCCCGGAGCGGGGTGAGCCTCCCCGGTGCCGTGAACATCCCGCACGAGGACATCGTCGAGAGGAGGGGTGAGCTCGACCCCGCCCGGACGACGATCGTCTTCTGCAACGGTCCCCAGTGCCCTCAGTCGCCCGATGCGATCCGGAAGCTGATCGATGCCGGATATCCCTCGTCCGCGCTCGCCTATTACCGCGGGGGACTGCACGACTGGGCGACTCTGGGATTCCCCCTCGCCCCGGTCCGGCCGGCGTCGTGAAAAGGGCTTGCGTTCGCACTGTGACGTAGCTAACATCGAAGGTGCGAATCGAGCTTATGAGACGTCCGCGGACGACAGAGAGAAGCTCGTGAAGCAGAGATCCGGCCCGGAGAACGCGTAAAGCGAATCACCGGGCCGAACCCCTGTTCAGGGGAGGTTTCGCGGCCGATCGCCGCGACTGCAGCAGGGGTTGCACAGGGCGTCTGGGAGGCGGTCGCGCCCCACTTGCACGCCGCGGGTTCGCACCTTCGCCCCGGATCAGCGCGGCTACTCGCCCGGCGCCCCACCACCCCGCCGCCGTGACTACGGCCTCGACCTGCTCGTCGGCGACGTCGCGGCGCTCATCGAGTCGGTACCCGGTGGTCGCGCGCACGTTGTCGGCCACGACTGGGGAGCTGCCGTCGCGGGGGTGCTCGCGGCGCATCGTCCCGATCTCGTCCGCACCGTGACGGCGGTGTCCGTTCCGCATCCGACGGCGTTCCTGCGCTCGTTCTTCACCAGCGGGCGATCGGATCCGCCGGGGTCGACGCGACGGCCCACTACGTCAGTGGGCCGTACCGACGGGAAACGCTCGTCGGTACGAGCCACTGGATTCCCGACGAGGAGCCGGAGAAGCTCGCGCGGCTGGTCCTCGAACACATCGCCGCGCACGGTTGATCACTCAGGCGCGCAACCGTTCCTGCCGCAGCAGATCGACCTCGGGCAGATCCAGCGGCGGCAGCGAGTCGACTCCCAGAGCGCGCATCAGGAGATGATCGGCGAGCTCGGGATTGCGGGCGAGCACGGGACCGTGCAGATAGGTGCCGATCACCGAACCCTGCACGGCACCTTCGAGTCCGTCGCCCACGCCGTTGCCGACACCGCGGTCGACGCGGCCGAGTCCGGTGGCATCGGACCCGAGAGTCGTTCCGCCGCGGTGGTTCTCGAATCCCGTCAGCGGCTGGGTGAGGCCGGAGAGGGTGGGGCGGATGACGATCTCGCCGATCGCGCGGGTCTGCTGCGGCGAGGTGGTCGCGTCGAGGATGCCGACACCGTCGACGCGTTCGCCCGAGGACGTCTCGTACCAGTGGCCGAGCACCTGGATCGCGGCACAGATGGCCAGCACGGGCGCTCCGCGTTCGGCGGCGCGCTGCAGACCCGGATAACGCTGCAGGTGCCGCGTGGCCAGTCGCTGCGCGGCGTCCTCGGCACCACCGAGGGTGTAGAGATCGAGGGACTCGGGGACGGGATCGTTCAGTCCGATCTCGACGATCTCGGCGTCGTGGCCGCGCATCCGCAGGCGCTGGCGCAGCACCAGGGCGTTGCCTCCGTCGCCGTAGGTGCCCATCACGTCGGGCAGGACGAGTCCGATGCGGACGGTCGACTCAGACATGGGCAGCTCTCCTGGCGATGGCGGTGTTGAGATCGCGGAACGCGGTGTAGTTGGCGAGCACCTCCACGCGGCCGGGAGGGCACGAGGCGATGGCCTTCAGCGGATCCGGCACCAGCGTGTGCTCGACACCCGCGTAGGTCAGGCGGACGGCGAGATCGGTGCCGCGTTCTCCGGCTGCCACCACCTGCACGCCTTCGAAGTGTTCGAAGCGGACGTCCCACAGCCACGACAGGTCCTCACCGTCGGGCACCTGACCGTTGACGGCGATCACCAGGCCGTCGACGGTCGGGTCGATCATCGACAGGGCCTCCTGCCAGCCGGCGGGGTTCTTCGCGAGCAGCATGTGCACCGAATGCGGTCCGACCTGCACCGTCTTGTAGCGACCGGCGACCTCTTCGACGACCGAGGCGGCAGCGACGGCCTTCGCCGGATCGGCACCGAGGGCGACGGCGGCCGCGACCGCCTGGGCGGCGTTGCCCCGGTTGGCGCGACCGGGGAGGGTCAGCTTCAGCGGGAGGACGAGGCCGTCCGGTCCGTACAGGTTCTCGTCGTCGACCCACCAGTCCGGTGTCGGCCGGGCGAAGTCGGAGCCGGTGCTGTACCAGTGGTCGCCTTCGCGGGCGATCGGCTCGCCCGTGCGCGGGCAGCTCACCGAGTCGTTGGCCCAGCCGGCGCCGGCGGCGACCCACACGACGTTCGGGTTGTCGTAGGCGGCGGACGTGACGAGCACGTCGTCGCAGTTCGCGACGATCACGGCGTCGGGATGCCGCTTCAGGCCCTCACGCAGCTTCCGCTCGATCATGTTGATCTCGCCGACTCGGTCGAGCTGGTCGCGGGTGAGGTTGAGCAGCACGATCGCGCGGGGCTCGAGGGCGTCGGCGACGTGCGGGGTGTGGAGTTCGTCGACTTCGATCGCGGCGAGCGGCGCCCGGAGATCGGTGGCGAGCGCGGCGACGATCCCGGCGTCCATGTTCGCGCCGTCCGCCTGGGTGACGACCGAATCGATCGTCTCGAGCGCGGCGGCCGTCATACGGGTCGTTGTGGACTTGCCGTTCGTCCCGGTGACGAGCACGGTCTGCCGGCCGTGGCCGAGCTGCTTCATCAGTGCCGGGTCGATCTTCAGGGCGACGAGCCCTCCGATCATCGAGCCCTTACCGCGTCCGGCCTTCTGGGACGCCCACGCGGCGGCTCGGGCTGCGCGCAATGCGAGCCGTCCACGTGCGGTGATTCCTGTGCTGGTTCCCACGTCGGCGAGTGTTCCACAGGCGCGGGAGCGTTGTGTCGCCGGAGGAGCGTCCTGCTCGTCACACTGCGGTGTCCGCCCTGGGCGGCGAGGGCTCCGACGATGACGATCACACCGCCGATCAGGGAGGACGGTGCCGGTCGCTCGCCGAGCGTGATCCACGCGACGGTAAACCCGACGACCGGCACCATGAGGGAGAGCGGCGCGACGGTCCCGGCGGGATAGCGCGACAGCAGCGAGGCGTAGATGCCGGTGCCGGCGATCGTGCCCGCCAGGACGACGTAGGTGAGTCCGGCCAGCGCCAGGCCCCCGTCCACGGTGGTGACGGCGGTGCCGAGGGTGGACCAGACATGCGGGCCCTCGGCGAACCAGGAGATCCCGAAGAAGGGGAGCACGGGCACGACGCACATCCACAGCATCAGGCGCATGGGGTCGGCGGCGCCCGCTTTGCGGGTCGCGATGTTGCCGACCGCCCACGACAGACCGGCGAGCAAGGCGAGGGTCATGGGGAGCAGGCTCGCGTCCGCGGCGCCCTGCCCCACGGCGACGATCACCATGCCGGACACGGCGACGACGAGACCGGCGAGGCGGACACCGTCGAGCCGTTCGCGCAGGAACAGTGCGGCGAGCAGGACCGTGAAGGGCGCGGACGACTGCAGTACGAGCGACGCGAGGCCCGTGGGTAGACCGGCCTCCATCGCCCAGAACAGGAAGGCGAACTGGGCGAAGCCGAACCCGGCGCCGTAGAGCAGGAGCCAGCGCAGGGGAACGGCGGGTCGCGGGACGAACAGCAGGACCGGGACGGCGATGATCGCGAAGCGCAGTCCGGCGAAGAAGAACGGCGGGAAGTGGTCGAGGCCCAGTCTGATCGCGAGGAAGTTGCATCCCCAGAGCACCACGACGGTGAACGCGAGCAGACGGTCCCGGAACGACATGCCGTCAATTCTTTGCGCAGGAAACAATCAGTACAAGCGAATGTTTCTGAAGAAAGTATGTAGTTTTACTACATGGACGTCGTGCGATTGCGGATACTGCGCGAACTCGCCGACCGCGGAACCGTGGCTGCGACAGCCGCAGCGTTGTCGATGACACCGTCAGCCGTCTCGCAGCAGCTCAAGGTGCTCGCCCGGGAGGCGGGAGTGCCTCTACTCGAACCCGACGGCCGACGCCTGCGGTTCACCGACGCGGGTCGTGCGCTCGTGGTGCGCGCCGACGAGGTGCTCGACGCCCTCGACCGGGCCGCCGACGAGATGACCGCCTATGCGCGGTCGCCCCGCGGACGGGTGCGCGTGGCGTCGTTCCCCTCCGGGGCAGCACTCCTGCTGCCGGCCGTGCTCGAGGCGGCCGGGGCGATCGGCGTCGAGTTGGACGTGAGCGACGAGGACGTCCCGGCCTCGGCCGCGCCCGCACTGCTCGCCGACTACGACGTGGTGCTCACCCACCGCGACGAGCGTTCGGCTCCGCTGTCCGGGCCGCGTGTCCACGTCGAGACGCTCATGCGCGAACCGATCGATGTCGTCCTCCCTCCCGGGCACCGGCTCGCGGCGCAGGACCGCGTGCAGGTCGACGAACTGGTGGGGGAGCGCTGGATCAGCGTGCGGGGTGGATTCCCCGTCGACGACGTGTTGCTCTCCGTCGCGGCGGTGACGGGTATCCGTGCTCGGGTTGTGCACCGCATCAACGACTTCCGTGTCATCGAGGAACTCGTCGCGGCGGGGCACGGGGTGGCCCTGCTGCCGCGGTACTCGGTTCTGCATCCCGCCTTGGTGCGCCTGCCGCTGGCCGGTGTACGTGCGGCGCGGATCTACGAGCTCGTCACTCGCCCGGGAGCGGCGCGACGGCCAGCCGTGGGTGCCGTGCTCGACAGCTTCCGGGCCGCAGCGGCACGGAAGCTGTCGATGTGAACGAACGGGTGGTCGCGCGGGATCAGGCGAGTGCCTTGGCCTTCAGTGCGTCGAACTCGGCCTGGTCGATGACACCCTCGTCGAGCAGCTTCTTCGCGTCGGCTATGTGTTCGGCGGGCGACTTGCCGGCGACCGAGCGGATGTAGTCGTCCTGCACGGCCTTGTACTGCGCGGCCTCCTTCGCGGAGCGCTCTGCCATTCCGGTGCCGTGGACGATCAGATAGATCAGGCCTGTGAGCCACGGGAAGACGAACAGGAAGACGATCCAGATCGCCTTGACCCAGCCGGACTGTTCGCGGTTGCGGAACAGATCCCCGATGATCATCCACAACATGATGAGGTACGCGATGAATGCGAAGCAGACGATGATGTACCAGATGATGTCCATGAATTCCATACGCACACTCCGGGGTTCGAGCAGAACGACTCTGCGGGACGAGAATTGCGGAATTCGACGGATATCACCCGTGAACGGGTTCGTTCTCGTCGAACATTCGGAACTGTATCTTTCCGGAGAGTGCGGTAATTGCCCGAAACGGTATTTGCGAGATGAATTGTCGGGGTGAAAATCCCCGAAAACGACGAATGCGGTGGACCCTCATGGGTCCACCGCATTCGGTTCGGAGACGGATCAGCGGTGCGAGCGGTTCACCGCGGAGACCATCGCGCGCAGCGACGCCGTGGTGATCGACGGGGCGATGCCCACGCCCCACACCAGGACGGTCGTGCCGTCGGGACGCGTGACGTCGGCCTCGACGTAGGCCGCGGCGTTGGCGTCGTCGCCGGCGGACATGGCGTGCTCGGCGTAACCGCGAACGGCCACCTGGTAACCCAGCGACTCGAGGGCGTCGACGAAGGCCGCCAGCGGGCCGTTGCCGCTGCCGGAGATCTCCTTCTCCACGCCGTCGACCTTCAGCACGGCGGCGATGCTGTCCTCACCGTCGTCGGTCTCGGCCGCGGTGACCTTCTGCCGGATGCGCTCGAGCGGCGAGACCGGGGCCAGGTACTCCTCGTGGAAGATGTCCCACATCTCCTTGGGGCTGACCTCGCCACCATCACCGTCGGTGACCTTCTGCACGGCCTGCGAGAACTCGATCTGCAGGCGACGCGGCAGGTTCAGGCCGTGGTCGTGCTTCATGATGTACGCGATGCCGCCCTTGCCGGACTGCGAGTTCACGCGGATCACGGCCTCGTAGGTGCGGCCGACGTCCTTCGGGTCGATCGGCAGGTAGGGTACGGCCCAGGTGTGGTCGTCGACGTCGACACCGGCGGCTTCGGCGTCGACCTTCATCGCGTCGATGCCCTTGTTGATCGCGTCCTGGTGGCTGCCGGAGAAGGCGGTGTAGACCAGGTCGCCACCGTAGGGGTGGCGCTCGTGGACGGGCAGCTGGTTGCAGTACTCGACCGTGCGGCGGATCTCGTCGATGTTCGAGAAGTCGATCTGCGGGTCGACGCCACGGCTGAACATATTCATGCCCAGGGTCACCAGGCAGACGTTGCCGGTGCGCTCACCGTTGCCGAAGAGGCAGCCCTCGATGCGGTCGGCACCGGCCTGGTAGCCCAGCTCGGCCGCGGCGACACCCGTGCCGCGGTCGTTGTGCGGGTGCAGCGACAGGATGATCGAGTCGCGCTTCGCCAGGTTGCGGTGCATCCACTCGATCGAGTCGGCGTAGACGTTGGGGGTGGCCATCTCGACGGTGGCAGGCAGGTTGATGATCACCGGGTTCTCGGGGGTCGCGCCCAAGGTCTCGACGACCGCGTCGCAGACATCCTTGGCGTACGACAGCTCGGTTCCGGTGTACGACTCGGGGGAGTACTCCCAGCGCCAGTTGGTGTCGGGGTGGTTCTTCGCCTCTTCGAGCACCAGCTCCGCGGCGTCGGTCGCGATCTTCTCGACGGTCTCCTTGTCGGCGCGGAACACCACGCGACGCTGCAGGATCGACGTCGAGTTGTAGAAGTGCACGATCACGTTCTGCGCCCCGGCGCACGCCTCGAAGGTGCGCTTGATCAGTTCGGGGCGGGACTGCGTCAGCACCTGGATGGTGACATCGTCGGGAATCGCGCCGTCCTCGATGATCTCGCGGACGAAATCGAAATCGGTCTGGCTCGCGGACGGGAAACCGACCTCGATCTCCTTGTAGCCCATGCGTACGAGCAAATCGAACATGCGCCGCTTACGGGCGGGGCTCATCGGGTCGATCAGCGCCTGGTTGCCGTCGCGCAGGTCCACGGCGCACCACGCCGGGGCGCGATCGATGATCTTGTCGGGCCAGGTGCGGTCGGGCAGCGAGATCGACTCGACTTCCTCGGCGAACGGCCGGTACCGGTAGGTCGGCATCGACGAGTTCTTCTGCTTGTTCCACGACGGCTGGTCGGCCGGGGCCGGCTTGCTCGGCGGCGTGATGGTGCGCGAGCCGGAGGTGAAAGCGTCGGCGGGTGACATGACGTAACTCCAAAGAGAAAAGGGGACCTGTGGGCCCAGATCGAATATCGACCGGCGCGTCGAAACCCCGCGACGGGAAGCCGGTCTGGTCAGATCCCGCCGCGGCGGCCGAGGAGAAGCACGCGCTGCATGCCCAGCAGTGTATCGCGCCATACCCCACCTCGACCAAGTGGCACCTCCCACACGCATGCGTCCCGTGTGACCGGGCGGCGGTGATGTCGTGACCCGATCGATACGAACGTGCCTGACAGCGGTACTTGCACTGCTCGCACTCGGACTCATGGCGGTCTCCGCCCCCGCGGCGCACGCCCAACCCTGCGACTCGGGAACTCCCCGGCTCGGGTTCGGGCTCCGGATCCTTCGGCACGGGATCATCGGCACGGGATCACCGGCACGGAATCATCAGGACCGCAGCTCGGGGCACTCCCGCGAACGGTGCAGCAGCTGCCACACCGGACGTGCCACCCGCCGTCGGGGAGATGTCGGTGCAGTTCCTGGGCGGTGAGTTCGTCATGCTCTACGGCAACGAGGCGAACGGCACGATCGAGATGAGGACGTCCGCGAGACCCGAGGGGCCGTGGAGCGAGGCCCGCGTGCTGGTCACCCACCGCGAGATCGGTGGTCTCTACGCTCCGTTCATCCACCCGTGGTCCACGGATACGGATCTCTACTTCACCGCCTCGCGGTGGGGCGACTACAACGTCATCCTGTTGCGCACGACACTTTCCTGAGACGCCCCGGGTCGATGGAAGCCGCGGTCGGTAAGCTGGGCCACTGGACTTGTTCCCGAGACCCGGAGGTTGGCCAGCGTGGCACTCGTCGTCCAGAAGTACGGAGGATCCTCGGTCGCGACGGCCGAGCGGATCCGGCGCGTCGCTGAAAGGATCGTCGAGACCAAGAAGGCGGGCAACGACGTCGTGGTCGTCGTCTCGGCTATGGGAGACACGACCGACGAACTCCTCGATCTCGCACAGCAGGTGTGCCCGGCCCCGCCGGCCCGCGAAATGGACATGCTCCTCACCTCCGGTGAGCGCATCTCCAACTCCCTCGTCGCGATGGCGATCCACTCGCTCGGCGCCGAGGCCCGGTCGTTCACCGGTTCCCAGGCGGGCGTGATCACCACGGGCAGCCACGGCAAGGCGAAGATCATCGACGTCACCCCCGGCCGTGTGCGCACCGCCCTCGACGAGGGCAGCATCGTGCTGGTCGCCGGCTTCCAGGGTGTGAGCCAGGACAGCAAGGACATCACGACTCTCGGTCGTGGCGGTTCGGACACGACCGCCGTCGCACTCGCCGCCGCGTTGAACGCGGACGTCTGCGAGATCTACACCGACGTCGACGGCGTGTTCTCCGCGGACCCGCGCATCGTCAAGGACGCGCAGCGCCTCGAGAAGGTCTCCTTCGAGGAGATGCTCGAGCTCGCCGCGTGCGGCGCGAAGGTTCTCATGCTGCGGTGCGTGGAGTACGCCCGCCGCTACAACGTGCCCGTGCACGTTCGTTCGTCGTACACCACCAAGCCCGGCACCATGGTGTCCGGATCGATGGAGGACATCCCTGTGGAAGAGGCCCTGATCACCGGCGTTGCGCACGATCGCAGCGAAGCGAAGATCACCGTCGTCGGTATCCCCGACACCCCCGGTTACGCCGCCAAGGTGTTCCGCGCCGTCGCCGACGCCGAGATCAACATCGACATGGTGCTGCAGAACATCTCGAAGGTCGAGACCGGCAAGACCGACATCACCTTCACCTGCCCGAAGAGTGACGGCCCGCGCGCGGTCGAGCTCCTCACCAAGCAGCAGGGCGACATCGGCT
The DNA here is from genome assembly GCF_001886355.1 of Rhodococcus sp. 2G. Taxonomy (NCBI): domain Bacteria; kingdom Bacillati; phylum Actinomycetota; class Actinomycetes; order Mycobacteriales; family Nocardiaceae; genus Rhodococcus; species Rhodococcus sp. 2G. Next base: position 4,881,154 of record NZ_CP018063.1, read on the forward strand.
TCACCCAGGTCCTCTTCGACGACCACATCGGCAAGGTCTCCCTCGTCGGTGCCGGCATGAAGAGCCACCCCGGCGTCACGGCCAAGTTCTGCGAGGCTCTCGCCGACGCCGGCATCAACATCGACCTGATCTCGACGTCGGAGATCCGCATCTCCGTGCTCGTGGATGACAACGAACTCGACGACGCCGTGCGCGCTCTGCACGCGGCATTCGAGCTCGGCGGCGACGAAGAGGCCGTCGTGCACGCAGGAACGGGGCGGTAAACGTGACCACCAATCAGGCGAGCGAAGCGACGGGCAAGACCATTGCGGTCGTAGGCGCCACGGGGCAGGTCGGTATCGTCATGCGCACCCTGCTCGAGGAGCGCAACTTCCCGGCCGACACGGTTCGGTTCTTCGCGTCGGCCCGCTCGGCCGGCAAGAAGCTACCGTTCCGCGGTGAGGAGATCGTGGTCGAGGACGTCGCGGCGACCTCCGACGAGGATCTGAAGGGCATCGACATCGCGCTGTTCTCGGCCGGTGGCACCCTCTCCAAGGAACAGGCTCCGCGCTTCGCGGCCGCCGGTGCGATCGTCGTCGACAACTCGTCGGCATGGCGCAAGGACCCCGAGGTTCCGCTCGTCGTCAGCGAGGTCAACCCGGAGCAGGTGAAGAACCCACCGAAGGGCATCATCGCCAACCCGAACTGCACCACGATGGCCGCGATGCCGGTGCTCAAGGCACTGCACGACGAGGCCGGACTCCAGCGCCTGATCGTGTCGAGCTACCAGGCGGTCTCCGGTAGCGGACTGGCGGGCGTCGAGGAACTCGTCGGCCAGGTGCGTGCCGTCGCCGACGAGGCCGACAAGCTCGTCCACGCGGGCGACGCCGTCGACTTCCCGGCCCCGAACAAGTACGTCGCGCCCATCGCGTTCAACGTCGTGCCGCTCGCCGGCTCGATCGTCGACGACGGAACGGGTGAGACCGACGAGGACCAGAAGCTGCGCAACGAGTCGCGCAAGATCCTCGGCCTGCCGGACCTGCTCGTGTCGGGCACGTGCGTGCGCGTTCCCGTCGTGACCGGCCACTCGCTGTCGATCAACGCCGAGTTCGAGCGGCCGCTGTCGGTCGAGCGTGCGCAGGAGCTGCTCGCGAACGCTCCGGGCGTCCGCCTCGTCGACGTGCCGACCCCGCTCGCCGCAGCGGGCGACGACGTCTCGCTCGTGGGCCGCATCCGTCAGGATCCGGGTGCTCCTGAGGGCCGCGGTCTCGCGCTCTTCGTCTCGGGCGACAATCTGCGCAAGGGTGCTGCTCTCAACACCATCCAGATCGCTGAGCTGCTCGTCTAGGCGACCTTCCGACCTTCTCGACGGAGCGGGTGGACCTCTTCGGGTCCACCCGCTCCGTCGCGTTTCGGGCCTGATCCGGTATACCCGAGAAATATTTACAAGCAGTCTGGACTGTTTGTTGTTTTCCCGTTACGCTGCGATGCGTGATCCAGGACACTGCGCCGAACGGTGGTCGCACCCAGGCGCAACGCACAGCCGCGACGCGAGCCAAGCTGCTCGACGCCGCGGTCGACTCGCTCGTCGAGCATGGCTATTCGGGAACCAGCACGCAGGGCATCGCCAAACGTGCCGGAGTCTCGCGAGGCGCCCAGCTCCACCACTTCCCGACGAAGGAGAGCCTTGTCGTCGCGGCGGTCGGGCACCTCGTCGACAGGCGGCTGCAGGAGATCCTCGAGACACGACCCGATCCGGAGCACGGCTTCGAAACGCTCATGGATGCCTTCTCCGGCCCGCTCTTCGCCGCAGCGCTCGAACTGTGGGTCGCGGCGCGGACCGATCCGTCCCTGCACGAGGCGGTGATCCCGCTCGAACGCAAGGTGTCGGACGCGCTCCGCACGGGTTGCCTGGAGATCATGGGCGACCGGGTCTCGCCCGACCACATCGACCTCAGCATCGAAATCGCCCGGGGCTTCGCCGTCTCGGCCCTGATGCGTACCCCCGAATCCGATCGAGAATTCCGGGAGCGCCTGCTCCCGGTCTGGAAGGCGCTGGTGATGAAATGAGTCTCGCACTGCTTCCCGATCACGTGCACACGCTCGTCGTCGGCGCGGGCTTCGGTGGCATCGGTATGACCGCAACGCTGTTGCGCGAGAACCCCGACGCCGACGTCCTCGTCCTCGAGCGCGGTGACGACGTCGGCGGAACCTGGCGCGTGAACACCTATCCCGGTGCCGCATGCGATGTTCCGAGCGCGCTGTACTCGTTCTCCTTCGCGCCCGAACCCGACTGGTCGCGAGCGTACGGCACCCAGGAGGAGATCTACGCGTACCTCCGCCGTGTTGCACGTGAGCAGGGCGTGACCGACCGGACGATGTTCGGGTGCGAACTGCGCGCGGCGCAGTGGGACGCCGAGCGTGCCGTGTGGCGGATCTCCACCTCCCGTGGCGACCTGACGGCCGACGTGCTCGTCGCCGCGACCGGCGCCCTCTCCACACCCACCTATCCGAAGGTTTCCGGCCTGGAGTTGTTCCGCGGCAAGAAGTTTCATTCGGCCGAGTGGGATCACGACCACGACCTCACGGGTGAGCGTGTCGCCGTCATCGGTACCGGCGCGTCGGCCATCCAGTTCGTGCCGGCGATCGTCGACCGCGTCGAACATCTCACGCTGTTCCAGCGCACGGCCTCCTGGGTGATGCCCAAGCACGACCACGTCATCGCGCGGTCGGTCCGCACGCTCTACCGGCGCTTCTCCCTGGCCCAGAAGCTCATGCGCGGATTCGTGTACGGGCAGAGGGAGATCTACGTCGTCGGCATGACGAAGCCCTTCGCCCGCAAGTACCTCCTGCCGCTGTTCGAGGTCCGGGCACGCCAGGTGCTGCGCAAGAACGTGCGCGATCCTGAGCTGCGCAAGCGCCTGACCCCCGATTTCGCGATCACCTGCAAGCGGATCCTGTTGTCCAACGACTGGTTCCCGGCCATCACCCGCCCGAAGGTGGACGTGGTGTCCTCCGGTCTGGCAGCGGTCACCGAGAACGGTGTCGTCGACGACAAGGGCACCGAGTACCCGGTCGACACCATCATCTTCGGTACCGGTTTCACGCCGACGGAACCGCCGGTCGCGCACCATATCCGCGGTGGCGACGGCCGCACCCTCGCCGAGACCTGGGACGGCAGCCCCTCGGCCTATCTCGGCATCACCGTGCCCGGCTTCCCCAATCTGTTCCTCATGTACGGCCCCAACACCAATCTCGGCCACAGCTCGATCGTGTACATGCTCGAATCCCAGGCCAACTACATCTCCGACGCGCTGCGCACGATGGAGCGTCACGGCATCTCGGCCGTGGAGGTGCGCGACGACGCGGTGCGCCGCTACACCGCCGATCTCGACCCGGCGCTGAACAACACGGTCTGGAACCAGGGTGGCTGCAGCAGCTGGTACATCGACGAGAAGGGCCGCAATTCCGTGATGTGGCCGACCTTCACGTGGCAGTACCGGGCGCGGACCAAGCAGTTCGACCCGGAGAGCTACACGGAACACCGAGCGACGGCAGGAGCGGGCGCATGAAGCAGAGCGACGGCAGGAGCGACCGCATGACCCATTACGACGTCCTCGTTATCGGATCCGGATTCGGCGGCAGCGTCGCAGCACTGCGCGCCACCGAGAAGGGATACAAGATAGGAGTTCTCGAGGCCGGACGGCGTTTCGAGGACGACGAGCTGCCCGAGACGAGCTGGCGGCTGCGCAAGTACCTGTGGGCGCCGCAGGTGGGATGCTACGGGGTGCAGCGCATGCACCTGCTGCCCAACGTGCTCGTCATGGCGGGAGCCGGTGTGGGCGGCGGGTCGCTGAACTACGCCAACACCCTGTACAAGCCGCCGACGCCCTTCTTCCGCGACCCGCAGTGGGGTCACATCACCGATTGGGAAGCGGAACTGACGCCGTACTACGACCAGGCGGCACGGATGCTCGGCGTCCGCCCCAATCCCAGCATCACGCCCGCGGACGAGGTGATGCGCCAGGTCGCCGACGAGATGGGTGTCGGCCACACCTACACGACCACCCCGGTCGGTGTGTTCTTCGACGAGCCCGGCAGGACGGTGCCCGACCCGTTCTTCGGTGGAGCCGGCCCCGACCGCACCGGCTGCACGGAGTGCGGCAGCTGCATGACGGGTTGCCGTGTGGGAGCGAAGAACACGCTCGTCAAGAACTACCTCTACCTCGCGGAGAAGGCCGGCGCGCACATCCACGCCCTCACGACGGTGACCCGTGTGGTGCCCCGTACCGGTGGTGGGTATGAGGTCCACACCCGCAGCACGAACGGCATCAGGAAGCGCCGCAAGGTCTTCACCGCCGACCAGGTGGTGATCGCGGCCGGTACCTACGGTACGGCGCGCCTGCTGCTCGCGAGCCGCGAGACCGGCGACCTGCCGAACCTGTCTCCGGCCCTCGGCACCGTGGTGCGCACCAACTCCGAGGCGGTGCTCGCCGCGACCGCGCAGGATCGCGTCGTCGACTACACGAAGGGCGTGGCCATCACGTCGTCCTTCCACCCGGACGACCACACCCACATCGAACCGGTGCGGTACGGCAAGGGCAGCAACCTGATCGGTCTGCTCCAGGCGCTGCTCGTCGACGGTGGCACGCGGATGCCGCGACTGCTGAAGTTCTTCGGTGTCGCCGCGAAGAATCCCGCCGCCTTCCTCCGCTCGCTGTCGGTCCGGAACTGGTCCGAGCGCACGGTCATCGCTCTCGTGATGCAGACCGACGACAACTCTCTCGAGCTCGCGACCCGGCGCACGCCGATCGGCCGGGGCCTGACCAGCAAGCAGGGGCCGGGCACTCCGCCGCCCGAGTGGATTCCGGTGGGCCACGAAGCGGTCCGCCGCGTCGCCGACAAGATCGACGGCGACGCCGGTGGTTCGATCGCCGACCTGTTCGACATCCCGATGACCGCGCACTTCCTCGGCGGGTGCGCGATCGGCGATTCGCCGCGTACCGGCACCGTCGACCCGTACCTGCGTGTCTACGGGCACAAGGGTCTGCACGTCGTCGACGGCTCCGCGGTGAGCGCCAACCTCGGCGTGAACCCGTCCCTCACGATCACCGCGCAGGCCGAACGTGCGCTGGCGCTGTGGCCGAACAAGGGGGAGAAGGACAACCGGCCTCCGCTCGGGTCGGCCTACGAACCCGTGCAGCCCGTGCAGCCCGTGCGTCCGGCCGTGCCCGTCGAGGCCCCGGCGGCGCTGCGACTGCCCATCACCCCCGTTCGGAAGGAGAGCGCCCGTGCTCTGGACAGTGCCTGAGAGCGAGGACGAACGCACCGACTATCCGGTCTCGCCGCCACCGCCATGGCCGGCCTCCGTGCGGGCCGCCCTGTGGTGGCATCGCAGCACCCCGGACGCCTCCCAGTACGGGCCGACCGGCGCAACCCTGCCCATCACCCTCGCGATGATGGTCGACTACCTCGACTCGCCGGTCGGGCCGTACCGCGAGGTGCTGGCCAGCCCGGTGCTGCGCCGCGACCTGATCCCGGCGATGGCGGTGCCGTTCATCGCCGTCGACTCCGAGCCGTCGGTGCACGGTGGTCGCGAACACTGGAAGCTGCCGAAGGTGCTCGCGAAGTTCGACGGCGACGTCCTCGGCGATTTCTCCGCGACCGGCGCCCGATGGAGCGTGGCCACCTCGGCCGCGCCGAAGGGCCCGGAACTGCCGATCGCAGGTGGACTGACCTTCGCGCAGCCGATCCCCGGCGGCGCCGTCGAACGCGCCACCGCCCGGCTGCGGGGGAAGTTCCGTTACGCGCGGGTGACCGTCGCGGCGGAGGGACCGACGCTGAGCCGCTGGCTTCGCCCCGGCACCCACCACGGCATCGTCATCACCTCCGGACGGATGTCCACGGGCGCGTCGCGAGTCGTGTCGCGTATGTAGGTCAGCCGGTCTCTCCGCCGTCGAGGAGATCGCCGATGCCGACGCACACGCGATATTCGACGTGCAGATCTTCGGGGTGCTGAACGTGATGGGGCGGCGTTTCCGGTGTTCAGGAGCAACCGTCGCGGGCACATCGTCAACGTCTCGTCGATCCTGGGGCTCACGACCTTCCCGGGCTGGGGGCTCTACAGTGCGGGCAAGTTCGCGCTCGAGGCCCTGACGGAAGCGCTCGCCGCGGAGGTCGCCGATCTCGGTATCGGGGTGAATCTGATCGAACCGGGATACGTGCGGACCGATTTCCTGACGAAAGACTAGCTCGCACTTTCCGATTCGACACTCGGTGAGTATCCGGCCGTGCGGAGAGACGACCGAGGCGCGCCGGGCGCCGGCGGGCGCCGACCACACCGACCCCCGATCCGATCGGAGACCCGAAGTGGGCGTGACGGGCACCGCACCGATCCTTTTCTTGACTTATTCCAGAAAAGGGGCATACTTGGTGTCATGCAACAAGGACACGAGCATCACTTCGACCCCAAGGAGCAACTGCGCTCCGTGGGTCTGCGGGTGACCGCTCCCCGCGTTGCCGTACTGAGAACCGTTGCCGAGCATCCGCATTCCGATGCGGACGGAATTGCCGCCCACGTGCGCGACGAACTCGGCTCGGTGTCGACGCAGGCCGTGTACGACGTACTCAAGGCATGCGTGGGGAACGGGTTGCTCCGCCGGATCGAACCGGCCGGATCACCCGCACGGTACGAGACCCGCATCGGCGACAACCACCACCACCTCGTGTGCCGCGCATGCGGCACGGTCGTCGACATCGATTGCGTCGTCGGGGCCGCGCCCTGCCTGACGCCGTCCGACGACCACGGCTTCGTCATCGACGAAGCAGAGGTCACCTTCTGGGGCCTGTGCCCCGATTGCCGCGCCGACTAGCGCCCACTCGCTTCACCGGTGGTCCGGCCCCTCCGCGGGCCGAACCATCGGCTTCGTGTCCCGAGACCCGGAACATCCGTATACGGAGGTCACCATGACGAATGCCCGTTACACCACGAACAACGTCGGTATCCCCGTCGCCAGCGACAACGAGTCGCTCACCGCGGGCACCCAGGGGCCGATCCTGCTCCACGACCACTACCTGGTCGAGAAGCTCGCGCACTTCAACCGCGAGCGGGTGCCCGAGCGCGTCGTGCACGCCAAGGGCGCCGGCGCGTTCGGTGAGCTCGTCGTCACCGAGGACGTCTCCGCCTACACGAAGGCCAAGCTGTTCCGGCCGGGCGTGAAAACCGAGATGCTGGCACGCTTCTCGACGGTCGCCGGTGAACAGGGCAGCCCCGACACCTGGCGCGACCCGCGCGGTTTCGCTTTGAAGTTCTACACCGAGGACGGGAACTACGACCTGGTCGGCAACAACACGCCGATCTTCTTCATCAAGGACCCGATCAAGTTCCCCGACTTCATCCACTCGCAGAAGCGCCTGCCCGGCTCCGGCCTGCGCGACCACACGATGCAGTGGGACTTCTGGACCCTGCGCCCCGAGACCGCACACCAGGTCACCTGGCTGATGGGCGACCGTGGCCTGCCGCGCACGTGGCGCCACATGGACGGCTTCGGTTCGCATACCTACCAATGGATCAACGCCGACGGTGAGCGCTTCTGGGTGAAATACCACTTCAAGACCGACCAGGGCATCGAGTTCCTCACCCAGGACGAGGCCGACCGCCTCGCCGGCTCGGATCCCGACTACCACCGCGCCGACCTCTACAAGGCGATCGAGCGTGGCGAGTTCCCGAGCTGGACGCTCCACGTGCAGATCATGCCGGTCGCGGAGGCGGAGAACTACCGGTTCAACCCGTTCGACCTGACCAAGGTGTGGTCGCAAAAGGACTACCCGTTGATCAAGGTCGGCACGATGACCCTGAACCGCAACCCGCGCAACTTCTTCGCAGAGATCGAGCAGGCCGCGTTCGCCCCGTCGAACGTCGTGCCGGGCATCGGTTTCTCGCGCGACAAGATGCTGCTCGGCCGCGTGTTCTCCTACGCCGACGCCCACCGCTACCGCATCGGCGTCAACCACGCACAGCTGCCGGTGAACTCCGCGAAGGCCGCCCGTGTCGACTCCTACAGCAAGGAGGGCAACATGGCCTTCACCTTCAACGATCCGCAGACCCCGGTCTACGCACCGAACAGCTTCGGTGGTCCGCATGCCGATCCCGAGCGGGCCGGCGACGAAGGTCTGTGGAACTTCGGAACCGAGGCCGTGCGCGCGGGCTACGTGCAGCACCCAGAGGACGACGACTTCGGTCAGGCGGGCACCCTCGTCCGCGACGTGATGGACGACGCGGAGCGCGAACGCCTCGTGAACAACATCGTCGGACACGTCCTCGGCGGTACCTCGGAGGCGCTCTACGAGCGGATCTTCGAGTACTGGCGCAACGTCGACGAGGAGCTCGGCAAGCGGGTCGAGGCGGGCGTGCGCGCCGGAGCCTGACCCGTCACCGGGGGAGATGCGGCGGGATCAGAGCAGTCCCCACCAGTAGATCAGGGCTGCCAGCGCCAGCACGATCAGCGTGGTGTCCATGTCGCTCTCCCTCCATCCGACGACGACAACTCCATCTTCCTCGCAAACGAGGAATCCGGCACAGACGCCAGGGCCGTCCACCTCTCCGGTGGGCGGCCCTGCCGGCGTCTGCCGAGCATATCGGCTGTTCGAACACGCGTGTGACAGGTGTGTCGACTGTGGTTGTTAGGTTGGAGATCCGGGGCCGGCGTCGTCACGCCGGGTCGGGTTCGCGCTCGTTCGTCGAAAGGTGTTGTCCGACATGGTGATGGGTCCTACCCATGCAGTATCCGGGGCGCTGGTGGGGCTCGTCGTCGCAGATCTGCTTCCTACCGACTGGGGTGCACCCGCGTCCACCGCGGAGACCTTCGCCTTCGCGGCGGTGTGTTCGGGGGCGGCCCTGCTTCCGGATCTCGACACGGCACAGTCGACGGTCGCGAGGTCGTTCGGGCCCGTGAGCCAGACCTTCGCCAGGGGCATCGACGCGGTCTCGCTCGGCTACTACTCGCTCACCAAGGGCAGCCGCGACCGGAAGCGGCGCGGCGGGCACCGCACCATGACGCACACCGCGCTGTTCGCGGCACTGCTCGGAGCCGGAGTCTCGGCACTCGTCGCGAGCTTCGGCAGGGAAGCGATCATCGGGGTCCTGTTCGTCACTCTCGGTCTCGCACTGCGCGGGTTGTTCGGGTCGTGGGCGAAGAAGCGCGGGTGGGTGGTCGTCACCCTGAGCGCGGCAGTGCTGTCGATCCTGTCGTGGACGTGGTTCCCGCAGGAGGTTGCGTCGACGGGCCTGGGGGTCGCGGTGGCCCTCGGATGCGCGACGCACTGTCTCGGCGACGCCATCACCAAGGAGGGAATCCCCTTCCTCGCTCCGTTCGTGCCCTGGCGCGGGTCGCGCTGGTGGGAGATCAAGCTGCCGTCGGCGTTGTCCATCCGTGCGGGTGGCCCGTTCGAGCTCGGCATCCTCGGTCCGGCCCTCACCGTGGCGGCGGTCGCGATGGCGGTCTGGTCGGTCGACGGCGCTCCCGAACACATCCTCGGCACGTTGGAGGCGTCGGGTCTGTCGTTCTGGAGCGAGGGCGCCGCACACCGGTAGCGGTACTGGAGAATAGAGAGAACTTGTTCTATTTTCGCGGAGTCCGCGCCCGCAGAACAGAACGGAACCCGCCCTCGTGAGCGCTAGAGCCTCTGGTCCCACCCTCAGCCGTCGCGGTCTTCTCGGAGCAGCCGCCGGAGCAGCCGTCCTTGCAGGCACGGGATGGACGCTCGCGGGTGCGGTACCGCTCGGCGACCCGGCAGCCACGATCCCGGCGCCGCCGGACTTCCCGGCCGACATCCCGCTCTCGCAGCAACAGTTCGTCAACTGGGCGAAGACCATCCGGTTCGACGCGGTGTGGACCGCGACCGCGCGCACCGCCGACGACGTCGTCCGCCTCGCGAACTGGGCGCACGCCCACGGCTTCCGCATCCGTCCCCGCGGATCGATGCACAGCTGGAGTCCGCTCACCCTCGAGGCCGGGCAGGACATCGAGAACGTCGTGCTGGTCGACACCATGTCGCAGCTGAACCAGGTCGTCGTCGACGCGGACGCCGCACCTCCGCGCGTGACGGCCGGAGGGGGCGCGAGCATCGAATCCATCCTCACCACGCTCGAAGCGAACGGACTGGGCTGGGCCAACTCGCCCGCCATCGGCGACATCTCCATCGCGGGGGCACTGTCGATCGGTGCCCACGGAGCCACCTACCCGGCGGCGGGGGAGACGGTGATCCCCGGCCAGTCGTTCGGCTCCCTGTCCAATCTCGTCCTGGCTCTGACCGCCGTGGTGTGGAACCCGTCGGCCGCTGCCTACGAACTCCGCGAGTTCCGCCGCGCCGAACCGGAGATCAGACCCCTGCTCGCCCACCTCGGACGCACCTTCGTCACTTCGGTGACGCTGCAGGCCGGAGCGAACTACCGGGTGCGCTGCCAGAGCTTCACCGACATCCCGTGGCGCGAACTGTTCGCCCCGCCCGGCTCGCCGGGGCGCACTTTCGAGCGCTACGTCGAGGAGCACGGGCGGGTCGAGGCGATCTGGTTCCCCTTCACCGAGACACCCTGGCTCAAGATCTGGTCGGTCTCCCCGGAGAAGCCCGCCGCCTCCCGCGAGGTGCAGGATCCGTACAACTACTACTTCTCGGACAGTCTGCCCGAGGAACTCACCGACCTGCTGGGACAGGTCGTGCGTGGCGCCCAGGGCGTCACACCGACCTTCGGTGCGTCGCAGTTCGGTGCGGTGGCAGCGGGACTCGCAGCGACCGGCACGAAAGATCTGTGGGGCTGGTCCAAGGACCTGCTGTTCTACCTGCGCGCCGCGACCCTGCGCGTGGTCGCCGGTGGCGGTGTCGTCGTGACGAGACGCGACAACATCGCCCGCGTCATCAACGAGTTCACGACGTGGCTGCACGAGCGGATGACGCACTACGCCTCGCTCGGGCAGTACCCCGTGAACATGCCGTTCGAGGTACGTCTGTGCAAGGTCGACGACGCCGACGAGGTGCTCGTCGACGCCGCCGGTGTGCCCGACCTGTCGCCGGTGCGTCCCCGCCCCGACCGGCCCGACTGGGACACCGCGATCTGGATGAACGTCGTCTCCATCCCCGGAACGGCCGGGATGCCGGCCTTCTTCCGCGAGATGGAGCAGTGGATGGCCGCCCACTACTCGGGCGATTACGCGACCTTCCGGTCCGAGTGGTCGAAGGGTTGGGCGTTCGACGACGAGGGCGGCTACCGCGACCCCGGTTTCCTCGGTGAGACGGTGCCGGCCATGTACCGCACCGGCCTACCGTCCGGGCAGGGTTGGGACGCCGCGCTCGCGGCTTTCGAGCAGTACGACCCGCACCGGGTGTTCAGCAACCGGTTCCTCGACCGGTTGCTGCCCTGACGTTCCGCTTCAGCACCCCGTGTGCGAGAAGGCCCGCATGTAGCCGGCGGTCTGATAGGCGTACGCCCATGCCCAGTACGACAGGGCGATGTCGGCCGGGCTGGCGGCCATGATGAGTTCGCCGTCGAAGCATCGGTCGAGGATGAAGCGCGCGCGGGAGACGTGCGGCACGAACGTCACGACGATGACGCTGTTCCAGCCGCGCTGCTCCGCGAGACGATGCAGTTCCATGGCCTCACCGCGCGTGGTCGGCGGGTCCGGTTCGAAGCACGTGACGGGGAATTCGTAGCGCGGGTGGTCGCACAGGTCCGTCAACCAGACGTCCTTCGTGCCGTTGGGATTCGACACCACGACCTCGGGTGCGAAGCCTTCGAGTGCGAGTTCGAGCGCGTAGGGATAGCGCTCGTAGATCGCACCGCCGAGGACGAAGATCGCATCGGCCCGGCGATACGGGCTGAGGTTCTCGATCTCGATCTGCGGGGCCACGTAGACGGGAAGGCCCGCGGCGATGAACGCGCACGCGACGAGCACGAGGACGGCGAGCCACCGTCGTCGCCGGGGGCGTGGTCTGGTGAGTGTGGAACCTCCGGAGTTCTCCGGTGCGTCCTGCCGGGAGGCCCTGTGTCGTCGCGTCATCCGCCGAGTCCGTTCCCGCCCGACCAGAGCCGAGGCGTCTCGCGAGTGCGGTGCCGCCTTTCAGTTTAGGGTATTCAAGTCTGTTTTAATCCCTAAAAACCGACTTGAAGAATCTTTTGTGACGGGAGGGGACGTCCTTTTCCGGAGAGGTGAACAAGGTGCCCCGGAACGCGGTCAGGGCACCTTCTCCGTGAGGAGAAAGTGCCCTGACGAGTTCTTCCACGAGTCGGGGTGGCGGGATTCGAACCCACGACCTCTTCGTCCCGAACGAAGCGCGCTACCAAGCTGCGCCACACCCCGTATTGAACCTCGGTCAGCTTACAACACGAGTCCGCAGAAGATTAAATCGGCTGGTCAGCGACGTAACCCGGCGCGCTCTGCCGAATCACCGCTGGCCTGCTGCGAGGTGTCGCGCGAGGCCGGAACGAGGGTCAGCAGGGTGGCCTCCGGACGGCAGAAGAACCGGGCAGGAGCGAACGGCGACGTACCGATACCCGCGGAGACGTGCAGTCGCATGTGGGCACCCCAGCGCGACGCGCCCTTCACCCGCGACCGGTCGATCCCGCAGTTGGTCACCAGCGCGCCGTAGAACGGCAGGCACAGCTGGCCGCCGTGGGTGTGGCCCGCGAGAACGAGGTCGTAGCCGTCCTCGGCGAAGCGATCGAGCACCCGCGGCTCGGGGGAGTGAGTCATGCCCAGTCGCAGATCGGCCGAGGGATCGGCCGCACCTGCGATCGTCTCGTACCGGTCGCGGTCGAGATGCGGGTCGTCGACACCGCCGACGGCGATGCGCACGCCGCCGATCTCGATGTCGCGCCGCACGTGCGTCATGTCCTGCCAGCCACGTTCGGTGAACGCCGCACGCAGGTCGCCCCACGGGAGCGGAGGCCCGTAGACGCGGTCGTGGTCCTTGTCGAAGTAGGCCAGCGGATTCTTCAGCACGGGAGCGAAGTAGTCGTTGCTCCCGAAGACGAACAGACCCGGGCGGGCGAGGAGTCCGCCGAGGGCCTGGACGACGGCCGGAACGGCCTTCGGGTGCGACAGGTTGTCGCCCGTGTTCACGACGAGATCGGGCTCGAGGCCATCGAGTTCGCGCAACCAGTTCTGTTTCAGCTTCTGATTGGGAGTCATGTGCAGGTCGCTGATGTGCAGGACCCGCAGTGTCGACGCGCCGGGCGCGAGCACCGGCACCGTGACCTCGCGAAGGGTGAACGCGTTCCGTTCGATCAGCGTGGTGTAACCGAGGCCGAGAGCGGCGGCGCCGGCAGCACCGAGGGTTACGCGGCGAATTGCAGACAGGTCAGGCACTTCTCCAGCGTACCGCCGTGCGTGGTCCTCGCACGTGGTTCGCCTGCCCCGCGTAGCGTTTCCGGCATGAGCGACACCACATCCTCCCTCGAATCCAGGCTGCGGACCGACCTGACCGCAGCGATGAAGGACAAGGACAAGCTGCGGACCGAGACCCTCAGGATGCTGCTCGCGGCGATCCGGAACGAGGCGGTGTCCGGCAAGGAGGCGCGTGAGCTGTCCGACGACGAGGTGCTCCAGGTCCTCGCGAAGGAATCGAAGAAGCGCGGCGAGGCCGCCGAGGTCTACACCGAGAACGGACGCGGAGAGCTCGCGGCCAAGGAGCACGCCGAGGCACGGATCATCGACGAGTACCTGCCCACCCCGCTCACCGATGCCGAACTCGTCGACGTCGTCGACACCGCCCTCGCGCGCGTTGCGGAGGAACTCGGCACGCGGCCGGGTCCGAAGAACATGGGCCAGGTGATGAAGGCCGCCACCGAGATCGCGGCAGGCAAGGCCGACGGCAAGCGCCTGTCCGCAGCCGTGCGTTCACGCCTGTAAACCGACCGTGGAAGCCCTGCGGCTCAGTTGTCGGGGCGGCTCGGTGTCGTCGTGGGAGTGGACTCCTCCTCCGCCGGCGGACTCGACTCGCTCTGCTCGAGCTCACGTCCCGGGATGGGCGCGGGCGTCGACCGGCGGGTCGTGTCGGGCACCTCGCGGTCGCGCGGGCGGGCCGGGGTGGCGCTCGTGGTGGGAGCGACGCGGACCGATCCGTCGCTGATGAACAGCGTGACCGTCGATCCCGGGACGGCCGAGCCGCTCGGGGACGTACCCGTCACCGTTCCGGCGCGTTCCTCACCGGCGATCGTCGCCTCCGAGACCGAGAATCCGGCGTCCTGCAGTCGCTGGACCGCGCGGTCCTTCGACAGGCCCGTCACGTCCGGAACCTGGGCGTTGCCCGCGCCGCGGACGTACCGGGGATCGGGGGCGGGCAGTTCGATGGAGCCGAACTTGTTCGCCACCGGCAGCATCGCTGAGAACCATGTCCGCGCCGGTTCGGTACCGCCGAAGAGGTTGCCGTCGTAGCAGGGGCGGACCGGACCCGAGCAGATCTGGCCGGGAGTGGGGGAGTCGCCGTAGGTGTAGACGACTCCGGCAAACCGGTTGGTAAATCCGAGGAATGCCGAGGACATGTGCGACTCGGTAGTACCGGTCTTCGCCGCGACCGGCAGGTTCCAGCCCACCGACCCCGCGGCACCCGAAGCGGTACCGCCGGCGGCGGTGTCCTTGCTCATCGCCGTCGTCAGGGTGTCGGCCAGACCGGGCTCGACGGCCTGCTCGCACGCCTGCTGCGTGATCGGCACGGGCTTGCCCTCGCGGTCGAACACCCCCTCGATCGGGGTGGGCGGGCACCACTTGCCGCTCGACGCCAGCGTCGCCGCGACGTTCGACAGCTCGAGCGCGTTGATCCACGTCGGGCCGAGCGTGTACGAGCCGAGGTGCTGGTTCTTCTGCATCTCGGCCATCGACTGGTCGCCGAAGCCGGAGGTGCGGGGCTGCAGGTACGACCGCAGACCCAGGCGCACCGACATGTCGACAACCGCGTCGACGCCGGTGGCCTCGATGAGCTTGACGAACGCCGTGTTCGGTGACTGTGCCAGCGCGTCGGTCACCGACAGTCGCGACGGATACGGCGCGGCGTTCTCGACGCAGTAGTAGTTGGCCGGGCAGCCGCGGGCACCGCCGTCGCCCAGACCGCGGGCGTTGTAGCGGGACGGGACGTCGAGCACGGCAGAGGTGCCGAGACCCTGTTCCATGGCGGCGGCGACGGTGAAGATCTTGAAGATCGACCCGGCGCCGTGACCGGCCAGCGAGTAGGGCTGCGGCTGGACCGTCTCCTTGGCCTCGGCGTCGAGACCGAACTTGCGGCTCGACCCCATGGCGAGGACCTTGTGCGAATCCTGGCCCGGCTCGATCACGTTCATCACCGAGGCCACGTCGTCGACGGTGGGGCTGGTGAACCGGTCGAGCGACTCTTTGACGGAGTTCTGGACCTCGGGGTCGAGGGTCGTGCGGATGAGATATCCGCCCCGGTCGATCTGCTCGCGCGACAGGCCCGAGTTCTCGAGATACTGCAGCGCGTACTCGCAGAAGTAACCGCGGTCGTCGGCAGCGATGCAGCCGCGGGGGAGCGTGTTGGGCTCGGGCAGCACGCCGAGCGGCAGTTCCTTCGCGGCGCGGATCTCGTCGGCGCGCTCCGGGATGTTGTCGATCATCGTGTCGAGCACGATGTTGCGACGGGCGAGCACGCCGTCGGGATTGGTGTACGGGTTCAGCGCCGAGCTGGACTGCACCATGCCCGCGAGCATCGCGGCCTGCGGGATGTTCAGGTCCTTGGCGTCGATGCCGAAGTAGGTCTGGGCGGCGTCCTGGATGCCGAACGAACCGTTGCCGAAGGGGACGAGGTTCAGATAGCGGGTGAGGATCTCGTCCTTGGTGAGCTGATCGTCGAGGGTCAGCGCCATGCGGATCTCACGGATCTTGCGGGCCGGCGTCGTCTCGATCGCCGCGCGGCGTTCGGCGTCGGTCTTCGCGATCACGTGGAGCAGGTAGTTCTTGACGTACTGCTGGTCGATCGTGGAGGCGCCCTGCTCGACCTGACCGCTCGTGGTGTTGGTGAGGAACGCGCGGATGGTGCCCTGCCAGTCGACGCCCTGGTGCTCGGGGAACCGCTTGTCCTCGATCGAGACGATCGCCAGTTTCATCTCGTTGGAGATCTGGTCGCTGGGCACCTCGAAGCGACGCTGGTCGTAGAGCCACGCGATCGGCTCGCCCGCCTTGTCGACCATGGTCGTCACGGCTGGGACGACACCTTCGACGAGCTCTGCGGAACTGTTGTCGACGGTGTCCGCGGCTCGGTTCGAGACGTACCCGAAACCACCCGCGGCCGGGAAGAGCATCCCTGCTACGAGAACGCCGCCGAGGGCCGTGCAACCAGCGAGCTTCGCCACCGTTCTTCGGATCGACACGCCTACACACTACGTGGCGAGGGACCGGCCGGCCGTTTCCAGGGAGCGGGCGTGGCACGACGGGCGAGGTGAAAACGCCTCCGACGTGGGACTTTGTACGTGCGTACCAGAAAAGGTTTCGTTCGCCTTGCGCGTGGGCATCAGTTTACCTAGATTGAGACATCAGTGTGACGCAGATAACACCTTGACGGGCAGGTTTTGCGCCGTTGCGGCACACGGACGGCGCAGACCTCGAACACCGCGAACCGGCGTTCGGAAAGTAAAGGGGCAACTGAATGCACATGACCACCCCGACGACCCGACTCGACGTCGACCAGGCCGAAGCGCGTATCGCTTGGGTCTCCAAGGCTCGCTGCCGCGAAGTCGATCCAGATGAACTGTTCGTGCGTGGCGCAGCGCAGCGCAAGGCTGCGGTGATCTGCCGGCACTGCCCGGTGATGCTCGAGTGCGGGGCGGACGCCCTCGACAACCGTGTCGAGTTCGGCGTGTGGGGAGGCATGACGGAGCGGCAGCGTCGTGCTCTCCTCAAGCAGCATCCCGAGGTCGAGTCCTGGGCCGATTTCTTCCAGGCGCAGCGACAGCACCAGAGCGCGGTCTAGTCACCACCTCACCGGTACACGAACCGCCGAGATCATGACCCGCGAGACATCACGCCTCGCGGGTCAATTGCTCGCCCACCGCCCGCAGCGCCTCGAGATCCGAGACCTCGAAGGGCAGCGAGGGCACCCCGACCACGGGGACGGCAGGGTTCGCCGCGGTGAAGTTGCGTAGCAACCGCAGCTCCCGCTTGGCGATCACGGCCCGGTGCGCGTGGATGCGGAGAACGGCCTCAGCGGCCTTCGCGTCCACGCCCTCCTCCTCGGCGAGCTGGTCCGCCGCGGCGAGGGCGTGATCGGACGGCAACGCCGACAGTGTCGGATGGGTGCGGTTGAGCACCAGGCCCGCCAGCGGCATGCGATCGCCCGACAGTCGTTCGACGAAGAACGACGCCTCGCGCAGGGCATCGGGTTCGGGTGCCGCGACCACCATGAAGTGGGTTCCCGGCTGCTGCAGCAACCGGTAGGTGCGGTTGGCGCGCTCGCGGAAGCCCCCGAACATCGAGTCCAGCGACTGCACGAAGGCCGACGCATCCGACAGCATCTGGCTCCCGACGATCGTCGAGACCGCCTTGAGCGCGAGCCCCATCGCGCCGGTCACCAGGCGGCCGAAGCCACGCCCGGGTGCCGTGAAGATCCGGATCATCCGCCCGTCGAGGAAGGCTCCGAGCCGCTGGGGAGCGTCGAGGAAGTCGAGCGCGTTCCGGGACGGCGGAGTGTCGACAATGATGAGATCCCACTCGTCGCTCTGCGCGAGCTGACCGAGCTTCTCCATCGCCATGTACTCCTGCGTGCCGGAGAAAGACGACGCCACGGTCTGATAGAAGGGGTTGTCGAGGATCTGCTGGGCCTTCTCCGGCGTCGAGTGCTCGAGCACCATGTCGTCGAAGGTGCGACGCATGTTGAGCATCATCGCGTGCAGCTCGCCCTTCGCCTCCGGCCCGAGCTCCACCTTCTGCGGTGAATTGTCGAGCGAGGCGACCCCGAGGGCCTGTGCCAGTCGCCGCGCCGGGTCGATCGTGAGCACCACGACGCTACGGCCCCGCTCGGCCGCGCGCAACGCGAGCGCCGCGGCGGTGGTCGTCTTGCCGACACCTCCCGACCCGCAGCACACGATCACCCGGGACGAGCGGTCGTCCAGGATGCGGGCGACGTCGAGGACCTTCCGGATCGGTGCGTTCATCGGACACCCTGCTCGGCGAGAACGTCGGCGAGTTCGTAGAGGCCACCGAGATCGACACCGTCGGCGAGGGCCGGTAGGGACATGCGTGCCACCTTCACTTCGTCGAGTTGAGCGGCGCTCACCTGTTGCGCCTGGAGTACCGCGGCGTGCTCGATGGTCTCGGTCAGCAGGCCGGCGAAATCGTCGTCGGAGAGCTTGATGGACACCTTCTCCAGCGTCGTCCGGATCGCGGGCCCGGCGATGCGGCCGGCGGCGACGTCGTCGACGAGTTCCTCGGGCAGGTGCTCGGGAGCGGTGCGGTTGACGATGACCGTCCCCATCCGGAGATCGGCGGCCTCGAGTTCCTCCACCGCGTCGGCCGTCTCCTGCACGGGCAGAGCCTCGAGCAGGGTCACCAGATGGACGACGGTCTGGTCGGAGTGCAGCAGCCGGACCACACCCTCGCTCTGCGACCGGATCGGACCGGACTTCGCGAGATCGGCCATAGCCTTGGTGACGTCGAGGAAGCTGCCGATGCGGCCGGTGGGCGGGGAGTCGACGACGACCGCGTCGTAGACGGGTGCGCCCGACGCGTCGGTCCGTACCACGGTCTCCTTGATCTTGCCGGTGAGGATGACGTCGCGCAGACCCGGCGCGAGCGTGGTCACGAACTCGATCGCTCCCATCCGTCGCATCGCGCGACCTGCGAATCCGAGGTTGTAGAACATGTCGAGGTACTCGAGGAAGGCCGCCTCGATGTCGATCGCGAGAGCCGACACCTCACCGCCACCCGGCGCGGTCGCGATTTTCGTCTCGACCGGCGGGAGCGGCGGCACGTCGAACAGCTGCGCGATGCCCTGACGTCCCTCGGTCTCGACGAGCAGGACCTTGCGGCCTCCGGCGGCGAGCGCCAGTGCGAGCGCCGCGGCCACCGTGGACTTCCCGGTGCCACCCTTGCCGGACACGAAGTGCAGTCGCGCCTGGGCGGCGCCTGCCGGCCATTCGCCGGAATGTGATGTCGGAGATGCCACGATCACGAGCCTATAAGTCGTGGACGGTGAACGGTGCCGGATAAGGTCAGGATATGAGTGAAACCACCACATGGGAATACGCAACCGTGCCGCTGCTCACGCACGCGACCAAGCAGATCCTCGACCAGTGGGGTGCCGACGGCTGGGAGCTCGTCACCGTCCTGCCCGGCCCCACCGGTGAGCAGCACGTCGCCTACCTCAAGCGTCCGAAGGGCTGATCGGTGTCGCACAACACCTGGAGCGAACGCCTGACCGAACTCGGCATCACCCTGCCGCCGGTCGCCGCCCCGGTGGCGGCCTACGTACCCGCCGTCCGCAATGGCGACGTCGTCTATACCTCCGGTCAGCTGCCGCTGGCCGACGGGAAGCTGACGCACACCGGCAAGGTGGGTGCCGAGGTGTCAGCGGAGGAGGCGAAGACCGCGGCCCGCACCGCCGCGCTCAACGCGCTCGCCGCAGTCGACGGTCTCGTCGGACTCGACAACATCGCGAGCGTCGTGAAGGTAGTCGGCTTCGTGGCGTCCGCCGAGGGCTTCACCGGACAGCCCGGCGTCATCAACGGCGCGTCGGAACTGCTCGGGGAGATCTTCGGTGAGGTCGGCGCGCACGCCCGCTCGGCCGTCGGCGTCGCCGAACTGCCCCTCGGCGCTCCCGTCGAGGTCGAGCTGATGGTGGAAGTACGCTGACGCCACCCTCCCCGATCGGAGGCGGCTCCCGACGGATCCGACACGAGAGGCACATGTGATGGCGCTGGTCCACCCCGCCTACGCGCAGCTGCGCCAGGTCACCGAGAACGCCGCGGTGATCCTGGCCGAGAACCCCTCGATCATGTCCCTCGAGGGAACGAACACCTGGATCCTCCGGGCCCCCGGCAGCGACGAGTGCGTCGTGGTCGATCCGGGTCCCCTCGACGAAGGCCATCTCGAGCGGATCGCGCAGGTGCCGGTGGCGGCGACCCTCATCAGTCACCGCCACTTCGACCACACCGAGGGTGCCGAGCGTTTCTCGCAACTCGCGGAATGCCCGGTGCACGCAGTGCTGCCGGAACACCGCCACGGCGGTGGGCAACAACTGTCCGGCGGTGACGTCGTCGAGGCGGCGGGTCTGCGCATCCGGGTCGTCGCGACCCCGGGGCACACCGCCGATTCGCTGTCGTTCGTGATCGAGCAGGACCGCAGTGTGCTCACTGCCGACACCATCCTCGGCCGCGGCACGACCGTGCTCGACGACTCCGACGGCGACCTCGGCGACTACCTGCGGTCGTTGAGGTCGCTCATCGGTCTCGGCGGTGGCTACACGGTGCTGCCCGGGCACGGCCCCGAGCTGCCCGACCTCGAGACGATCGCGCGGGAGTACCTCGCGCACCGGGAGGGTCGGCTCGAGCAGGTGCGCGGTGCGCTGCGCACCCTCGGCGCCGAAGCCACCGCACGGCAGGTCGTCGAGCACGTCTACGCCGACGTCGACCCCTCGTTGTGGGGTGCGGCGGAGAAGTCCGTCAACGTGCAGTTGGAGTACCTGCGCAGCCACGGTTGAGTCGAAGCAGCCGGACGGCTGGGTCGAAGCAGCTACGGCTGGGTCGAAGCAGCTACGGCTGGGATACGCACATACGAAAGGCCGGGACGCGGCGAGCGTCCCGGCCTTTCGTATGTCCGTGGGTCAGCGAGCGCGACGCGCCAGACGCTCCGAGTCGGAGATCAGCACGCTCTTGCCCTCGAGACGCAGCCAGCCGCGGTGCGCGAAGTCGGCGAGGGCCTTGTTCACGGTCTCGCGGGACGCGCCGACGAGCTGCGCGATCTCTTCCTGCGTCAGGTCGTGCGTGACACGCAGGGCGCCGGCCTCCTGGGTGCCGAAACGCTGGGCGAGCTGGAGCAGTGCCTTGGCGACACGACCGGGGACGTCGGTGAAGATCAGGTCGGCGAGGCTGTTGTTGGTGCGACGCAGACGACGGGCCAGCACGCGGAGGAGCTGCTCGGCGATCTCGGGGCGCTGGTCGATCCACGCCTTGAGCGCCTCGCGGTCCATGCTCACGGCTCGCACCTCGGTGACGGTGGTGGCGGTGGAGGTGCGCGGACCCGGGTCGAAGATCGACAGCTCGCCGAACATGTCGGACGGGCCCATGATCGTCAGGAGGTTCTCACGACCGTCGGGCGAACGACGTCCGAGCTTCACCTTGCCGGAAACGATGATGTACAGCCGGTCGCCGGGCTCACCCTCGTTGAAGATGACATGGCCGCGCGGGAAATCTACAGGCTGAAGCTCTTTGATCAGCGCCGCAACCGCCGAGGGCTCGACTCCTTGGAAGATGCCTGCTCTGGCCAGGACCTCGTCCACGTGCGCTCCTTTTGGGAATGATTCGTCATCTACTGCCGGGTCTGCACGTCGACGGACTTCCTGGGCAGGTCACCTGTCAGGCGTACGAGCGCCCAGTCTATCGTGCGCGCTGCACGAGTGAGTGACCGATACCACGGAAACGATCGACGAACCCGATCATCGGTACCTCGAGGCTACCGGCAAGTAGTCGTTCAGCTGGCGCGGCGCGCGCGCAGATGACCGTCCGAATCGTCCGCTCCGTCGGTGCTCGGTCCGCGGCGGCGGCGACGCTGGAAGCGGGCCAAAGCCCCCGGGAAACCTTCACGAGCGAGTGCCGCGACATCGGCCTGGTCCGCTTTGTCGAGGAACTCTTCCACTTCCTGCTCACGGACGGACAACCGGCTCAAGCGCGCTTCGACGCGTTCCATGGACAGTGCGAACAACATGAGCAGCACCGGGAAGAGGACGACAGCAAGAGCTTGCATACCCGGAAGTAAACACCCGCAAGGTCTCGGAAGAGACACGGGGCCGGATCCTGGGGAGAGTGTTTACGTAGAGTGGATCAGGTGCATGCCTCCCAGTCCGAGAGCCCCGAGACGGCCCCGCGCCGAGTGAACGGAAAGGCTCGCGGACCGGAGTCGCGACTGGCCCTCGTCCGTCGCGCGCGACGGATGAACCGGCGCCTCGCCGAGGCTTTTCCGCACGTCTTCTGCGAACTGGACTTCACGAATCCGCTCGAGCTCGCCGTCGCCACGATCCTGTCGGCGCAGTGCACGGATGTGCGGGTCAACCAGGTGACCCCCGCTCTGTTCGCCCGGTATCCCGACGCCCGCGCGTACGCGGAGGCGGACCGCGCCGAGCTCGAAGAGTACATCCGCTCGACCGGCTTCTACCGCAACAAGGCCAACTCGCTCATCGGTCTCGGCCAGGCCCTGCTCGAGCGGCACGACGGCGAGGTTCCGGCCCGGCTGAAGGATCTCGTCGCGCTGCCCGGCATCGGCCGCAAGACCGCCAACGTCATCCTCGGTAACGCCTTCGATGTGCCGGGTATCACGGTCGACACCCACTTCCAGCGGCTCGTGCGTCGCTGGGAATGGACCGACGAGACCGACCCGGTCAAGATCGAGCACGCGGTGGGTGTGCTCATCGAGCGCAAGGAATGGACGCTGCTGTCCCATCGCGTGATCTTCCACGGTCGGCGCGTGTGCCACGCACGCAAGCCGGCATGCGGGGTGTGTGTCCTCGCGAAGGACTGCCCTTCCTACGGGACCGGGCCCACCGATCCGCAGGCCGCGGCCACGCTGGTGAAGGGACCGGAGACCGAGCACCTGCTCGAGCTGGCCGGGCGGTGACGGAGTGCGTCCTTCCACAGCAGGCCGCTGGAGCCTGGCAGCTCTCGTCGTCGTCATCGCATTGATCGTCGCCATCTGGCCGCGCGACCGCAGCGACCCTCCGCCGGCCACCGGCCCGGGACCGGCCGCACCCTCGACCGCACCCGTGGACCGCCGGCCCCAGGACGGCGCGCAGGCCCTCGCTCCGCTGCGGGAGACCGCCGCACTCGATCCGTGCCCGCAGCCGGGCGGGTCCACGCCCGCTCCCGCCGGTCCGCTCGTCGGTCTGGTCTTCGAGTGCGTGAGCGACGGATCCTCCGTCGACCTCGCGGCCGCCCTCGCCGGAAGGCCCGCCGTGGTGAACCTGTGGGCCTGGTGGTGCGCTCCCTGCGCCGAGGAACTGCCGGTCCTCCAGGACTACGCCGCCCGGGTGGGCGAGGAGGTCACCGTCGTCACCGTCCACACCGACCCGAACGAGTCGAACGCCCTCGGCCGGCTCGCCGACTACGACGTGCACCTGCCGGGTGTGCAGGACGGCTCGGGTCGCGTACAGGCCGCGGTCGGCGCGCCCGCCGTCCTTCCCGTGACGGTGCTGCTCCGCGCCGACGGGTCGGTCGCCGCCGTGCTCCCCATCCCGTTCCGGTCGGCCGACGAGGTCGCCTCGGTCGTCGAGGAGCACCTGGGGGTGGCCGCATGATCCCCGAATGGCTCCGGCGTGTCGCCTCGGTGTCGCCGACCGACCCGCACGGTCTCAACCCGATCCTGAACCGTCGCGCCCCGCGCGACGCGCGGGTGCGGCAGGCCTCGGTGCTGGTGTTGTTCGGCGGGTCGCCGGAGGCCGATCCGATGGCCCGCGGCGGACTTCCCGCCGACGCCGACGTCCTGCTCACCCAGCGCGCCGCGACGCTGCGGCAGCACAGCGGGCAGGTGGCCTTTCCCGGAGGCGCCGCCGATCCCGAGGACTACGGCGCCATCCACACCGCACTTCGTGAAGCGGAGGAGGAGACCGGCCTGGATCCGTCCGGGATCCGGCCGCTCGCCGTGCTCCCCGAACTGTTCATCCCGCCTTCCGGCTTCGACGTGACTCCCGTGGTCGCCTACTGGGAGACCCCGAGCCCGGTCGGAGTGGTCGATCCGAAGGAGGCGACCCGCGTGGTCCGGGTGTCGCTGCACGAGTTGCTCGACCCCGACAACCGTTTCCAGGTCCGGCACCGTCTGGGCTATCAGGGCCCGGCCTTCCAGGTGGACGGGATGCTGGTCTGGGGTTTCACCGCGGGTGTGCTCGCGGGTCTGTTCGCGGTATCGGGGTGGGAGATCGAGTGGGATCACCACGACGTCCGTGATCTCGACGTCGTACTCGCCGAACTGGAGACGGGGGTGGTCGAATCATGACCGGATCGGGCTGGATCGATCTGATCATCGTGGTGATCGTCCTGATCGCCGCGTCCTCCGGGCTCCGGCAGGGCGCCGTCGCCTCGGCGCTGGCCTTCCTGGGTGTGCTGCTCGGTGCGGTCGCGGGCATCCTCATCGCCCCGCACGTGCTCGTGCACATCGACGATGCGCGCATGCGCATCCTCGCCGGCATCGCTCTGATCGTGGTGCTGGTGGTGATCGGCGAGGTGGCCGGCATGGTGCTCGGACGTGCCGCGCGCAGCGGCATCCACAGTCCGGGTGCGCGGGCGGTCGACAGCGTCGTCGGTGCCGGTCTGCAATCGGTCGCGGTGCTCGTCGCCGCGTGGCTGCTCGCCATCCCGCTGACCGCCACGACCCAGCCCGCCGTCTCCGCAGCCGTGCGGGGATCCCAGGTGCTCGGGACCGTCGACGACGTCGCCCCCGACTGGATGCGTGCGATCCCCAACGAGTTCTCGGCGTTGCTCGACACCTCGGGTCTGCCCGAGGTGATCGGGCCGTTCGGGCGTACCCCGATCGCCGAGGTGGAGGCACCCGACGGCGGTCTCCTCGAAGGATCGGTCCCGGCCCGGCTGCAGACGAGCGTGCTGCGCATCAACGGTGTCGCACCCAGCTGCCAGAAGGCACTGGAAGGATCCGGTTTCGTCGTGGCCCCCGAACGGGTGATGACGAACGCGCACGTCGTGGCCGGAACCGCAGCGGTGACCGTCGATACGGACGGCGGCCCGCTCGAAGCGACCGTCGTGCTGTTCGATCCGGAGGTGGACGTCGCGATCCTCGCGGTGCCGGGACTGACCGCGCAGCCGCTGGATTTCGCCCCGGAGCCGGCGGAGTCGGGTGACGACGCGATCGTGCTCGGCTACCCGGGCGGCGGTCCGTACACGGCGAGCGCGGCGCGGATCCGCGAGACGCTCGACCTGCAGGGCCCGGACATCTACCGCGGCGGCACCGTCGAACGCGAGGTGTACACGGTGCGCGGCACGATCCGGCAGGGCAACTCGGGGGGTCCGCTGGTCGATCCGTCCGGCGATGTCCTCGGCATGGTCTTCGGCGCGGCGGTCGACAACACCGACACCGGTTTCGTTCTCACCGGTGCAGAGGTGAGCCGGCAGCTGGAGATGGCCGGGGTGAATCAGCCGGTTGCGACCGGCGCCTGCATCGTCTGACGTCTGCCCGTCCGGCGGACGGGCAGATCAGTCGAGTCCGCGGACGAAGTCGGCGAGCAGTGCCGTCACCGCTTCGGGCTTCTCCTGATGGGCGTAGTGGCCGGCCCCGTCGACGAATTTCAGGATCCGTCCGGGGGCGTGCCGCACGCAGCGTCGGAGGGTCGCGGCGAGCACGTAGGGATCCAGCGCGCCGTGCAGCTGCAGGATCGGCAGGGTGAGCTCGACGTCCATGGCCTTCATGAAGCGGCGACCGTCGGGACGCCACTGGCTGCGGAACGCCCAGCGCTGGTATTCGAGGGTCAGGTGCGCCGTGCCCGGGATGCGGATCGCGGTGCGCAGCCGGTCGACGACATCGGCGAACTCGTCGGTGCGTCGCCAGTCCGGGCCGCACCGCACACGCATCAGCCGTTCGATCTCCAGGCCGTTGTCGCGAACCAGCTTCCGTTCGGGACGCCACGGCAGCTGGTAGGCGAGGAAGGTCGGCACCAGAGCCTTGCGTTGCGCGCGGTCGCGCAGGGTCGCGTCGCGCAGCGAGATGGGGTGCGGGGAGTCGACGACCGCGATGGCCCGCACGACATGCGGATGGATCACCGCGGTCGCCCAGCACACGAGGCCCCCGTCGGCATGGCCCACGAGGACCGCCTCGGTGTGCCCGAGCGCGCGGATCAGTCCCGCGATGTCGTTCGAGAGCGTCCAGCCGTCGTATCCGCGGGGCGGCTTGTCCGTGTCGCCGTAACCACGCAGGTCCACCGCGACCGCCCGGTAGCCGAGATCGGCGAAGGCGGTGAGCTGGTGACGCCACGACCACCACAGGTCGGCGAAGCCGTGCACGAACACCACGAGAGGTGTGTCCGGGTCGTGTGGACCGGCTTCGACGGCATGGAAGCGGATGCCGTTGGCGTGGATGTCTCGATGCGTCCACGGTCCGGGATACCGGACCGTGGACGGGTCGGGGACGGGCACTGGCTGTTCCGGTTCGTCAGCGGGTGACGCGGCGGGATGCGGCGTGGCGCGGGCCGTCCGCATCGTGTCCGTCCTGGCTGCTCGGGAGGATCGACGCGGTCTGCTTGAGCGACTCGATGGTCTTGTTCGGTGCGCGCAGCTTCCGGACCCGCATATAGCCGATCAGGGCCAGCAGGCCCGTCACCACCAGCATGATCAGGAAGACGATGAGGAAGGCGAGCCAGCGCGCCACCCAGACATCGAGGAGTTCGGCGAGAAAGAAGAAGAAGAAGAACGAACTGAAGGTCAGCACGGCGAGCGCGAGGATGAAGAACAGGCTGCCCTGCACGCCCTTCTTGACCTCACCGGTCACCTCGGCCTTGGCGAGCTGGACTTCGGCGCGGAACAGTGTGGACAGCTGTGTCGCGGCGTCGCGTACCAGTTCGCCCACACTGGCATCGCGGGGTGTCGGAGCGTCCACCTTCGTCAACGGGATGCCCGAAATGCTCGACGGGACTCCGTTCTCCGGACGATTCGCGTTCGTCACGCTCACTACTCGACCCCTTCGGTTGGTTCGTTCCGTTGGCGGTGGGCGCGCCCACGCCGTAACAGTAGCGCCGACCCGAGGACAGAGGCGATCAATGATGTCACCAGCACGGCGGCCTTGGCGATCTCGGCGGGCTCGCCACCGTGGATGTCGCCGAGCGAAAGTTCGGCGATGAGCAGGCTCACCGTGAACCCGATGCCGCCGATCACGGCGAGCGCGAGCACGTCTCCCCACATCAGCCCGGTCGGGCGGGTGGCGAGACCGAGCCGGATCGAGATCCAGGTGGCGCCGAAGATCCCGACGGTCTTGCCGAGGAGCAGTCCGAGGACGACGGACTGGCCGACAGGATCGGTGAACACCTGGCCGAGCATCTCCGCACCGATGGGTACACCGGATGCGAACAGGGCGAACAGCGGGACGCACAGACCGGCGGACCACGGTTGGATGTGGTGGACCAGCCGCTCGGCGGGTGCGTAGTCCTCCCCGGGATCGGTGCGGACACGGGTGAGCAGGCCGAGGAGGACCCCGGCGACGGTCGCGTGGATGCCTGCGTTGTGCATGGCGTACCAGGTGAACAGTGCGAGCGGCACATACAACCACGGCGTGGTGATGCGCTTCTGCTGCGCGAACCAGTACGCCGCCGCTGCGGCCACTGTGGCGAGCAGCCACGCGACGGCGAGTCCCGAGGTGAACAGGATCGCGATGAGCGCGATGCCGATGAGGTCGTCGACGACCGCCAGGCTCAACAGGAACACCCGGGCGCTGGTGGGGATGCGCGAACCGGTGAGGGCGAGCACGCCGAGAGCGAAGGCGATGTCGGTCGCGACGGGGATCGCCCAACCCCGGTCCATTCCCGGCGCACCCCAGCCCACGACGGCTGCGATGACGGCAGGAAGGATCACGCCGCCGCATGCGGCGATCACGGGCAGGATCGCCTTCCTGCGATCGGCGAGTTCGCCTGTGACGAGTTCGCGCTTGAGTTCGAGGCCCGCGACGAAGAAGAAGACGGCGAGCAGGCCGTCCTTGGCCCAGTCGCCGACCGAGAGGTGCAGGTGCAGGAACTCCGGGCCGATCTCGAAGTCCCGCAGAGCGAGATAGGAGTCGCCGAAGGGGGAGTTGACCCAGATCAGCGCTATTGCTGCGGCGATGAGCAGCAGTGAACCGCCGACCGTCTCGGTGCGGAGGAAGCGACCCAGAGGTGCGGTCCAGGTGGGTGAGGAGGTGTCGGACACGGGCGTCTTTCGCTGGGCGGATACGGGCACGGGCGAACCGTCGCCGACCAGACTTCCCGGCACACCGGGGAAGAGTCTAACGCCGGACGGAGGGCGTCCGTAGGGGTGTCCGATTTGCGGTGGGCGGAAACTCGGGTGTTCACTTTCCTAGTAAGTGGGATCTGGTCTCAGAATGTGAGTGGAGTAGTGGGGATGGTTCAGTGAGCACATCGGTCGGAGTCGAGGACGGGGGTTCCTCGCTCGTCGCAGGCGTTCCGCGCCGGCGCATCGTCGTCGCCAGCATGGTCGGCACGTCCATCGAGTTCTACGACTTCTACATCTATGCGACAGCCGCCGTCTCGGTCTTCCCGCACCTGTTCTTCCCGCAGGGCAACAGCACGACCGCGCTGCTCGCCTCCCTCGCGACCTTCGGTATCGCTTTCGTCGCCCGCCCGGTCGGATCCGTCGTCTTCGGGCACTTCGGCGACCGCATCGGCCGCAAGGTCACGCTCGTCGGCTCGCTCCTGACGATGGGCATCGCGACCTTCCTCATCGGCCTGCTGCCGACCTATCACCAGGCCGGGCTCATCGCACCGGCGTTGCTGGCGCTCATGCGCTTCTGCCAGGGCCTGGGTCTCGGTGGGGAGTGGTCGGGTGCGGCGCTGCTCGCCACCGAGACGGCCGAACCCGGCAAGCGCGCCTGGGCGGCGATGTGGCCGCAGCTCGGCGCACCCATCGGCTTCATCGGCGCCAACGGCCTGTTCCTGATCATCACGCTGGCGCTCGGCCACGACAACGGCGACCCCGACCTGTCGAGCGCCTTCCTCGAATGGGGCTGGCGCATTCCGTTCCTGCTCAGCGCGATCATGGTGATCATCGGGCTGTACGTGCGGCTCAAGCTCGAAGAGACGCCGGTCTTCGCCAAGGCCGTCGCCGAGGGCAAGAAGGTCAAGACGCCTCTCGCCGAGGTGTTCAAGAACAGCTGGCGTGAGCTGATCATCGGCACCTTCGTCATGCTCGCGACGTACACGCTCTTCTACATCATGACCACCTGGGTTTTGAGCTTCGGAACGGGCAAGACCCCCGAGGAAGGTGGCCACGGTGCCGGTTTCCAGTACGCGGACTTCCTCGTGCTGCAGCTGGTCGCGGTGCTGTTCTTCGCCGCGGCGGTTCCCGTCGCCGGGTGGCTCGCCGACCGCTACGGTCGCCGCTCGACCCTGCTGGTCGTCACGGGCGCGATCATGGTGTTCGGCCTGTGCTTCCAGTTCCTGCTGTCGAGCGACGGCATGAGCTCCGGACGCATGCTGTTCTTCCTCATCGTCGGCATGCTGCTCATGGGTCTGACCTTCGGACCGCAGAGCGCGATCCTGCCCGAGCTGTTCCCGACCAACGTCCGCTACACGGGTTCCGGAATCTCGTACAACGTGTCGAGCATCCTCGGTGCCGCGGTGGCCCCCTTCATCGCGACGTGGCTGGCCACGAGCTACGGCGTCGGCTGGGTGGGCATCTACCTGCTGATCGCCGCGGCGACGACCTTCGTCGCGCTGCTCGTCGTCAAGGAGACCCGCGACCGGTCGCTCGACGAGGTGTAGTCGTACCGACCGCGAAAGGCCCCTTCCGGATCCGATCCGGAAGGGGCCTTCGTCGTTCGGCTACTTGCCGCGGATCGCGTCGAAGACGGCCGGATCGACGAGCGTCGAGGTGTCGCCGAGCTCGCGGCCCTCGGCGACGTCGCGCAGCAGGCGGCGCATGATCTTGCCCGACCGGGTCTTCGGCAGTTCCGGCACAACGGTGATCTGACGGGGCTTGGCGATCGGGGAGATCTCCACCGCCACGTGATCGCGCAGTTCCTTGATGAGCGTGTCGCCGGTGTTCTCGACGTGCTCGCGCAGGATCACGAACGCGACGATGCCTTGACCGGTGGTCTCGTCCGCCGCGCCGACGACCGCGGCCTCGGCGATAGACGGGTGCGACACGAGCGCCGACTCGACCTCCGAGGTGGAGATGCGGTGACCGGAGACGTTCATGACATCGTCGACGCGGCCGAGCACCCACAGCGCGCCGTCGTCGTCGTAACGGGCACCGTCGCCGGCGAAGTACCAGCCCTGCTCGGCGTAGCGCGACCAGTAGGTCTCGCGGTAACGCTGCTCGTCGCCCCAGATGCCGCGCAGCATCGCCGGCCACGGCTGATCGAGCACCAGGTAGCCGTTACCGCCCGCGCCGAGCGGGGTGGCCTCGTCGTCGACGATCTTCGCGGAGATGCCGGGCAGCGGCGCCATCGCCGAGCCGGGCTTGGTGGCCGTGATGCCGGGCAGCGGCGAGATCATGATCGCGCCGGTCTCGGTCTGCCACCAGGTGTCGACGATCGGGGCCGAATCCGCGCCGATGACCTCGCGGTACCAGCGCCACGCCTCCGGGTTGATCGGCTCGCCGACGCTGCCGAGCAGACGGATCGACGACAGGTCGTGGGCGTCGGGAATCTCGCGACCCCACTTCATGAACGTGCGGATCAGCGTCGGGGCGGTGTAGTAGATCGACACCCCGTACTTCTCGATGATCTCGAAGTGCCGGTGCTCGTTCGGCGAATTGGGGGTGCCCTCGTAGACGACCTGGGTGACACCGTTGCTCAGCGGGCCGTAGACGATGTAGCTGTGGCCGGTGACCCAGCCGATGTCGGCGGTACACCAGTAGATGTCCTTGCCCGGCTTGTGGTCGAAGACGTAGTGGTGGGTGTACGACGCCTGCGTCAGGTAGCCACCCGAGCTGTGGATGATGCCCTTGGGCTTACCCGTGGTGCCCGAGGTGTACAGGATGAACAGCGGGTGCTCGGAGTCGAACGGCTGCGCTTCGTGCTCGGGGGAGGCCTTCTCGACGGTCTCGTGCCACCACAGGTCCCGCCCTTCGGTCCACTCCACGTCGATGCCGGTGCGCGCGACGACCAGCACGTGCTCGATCGACTTTGCGTCGGCGACGGCCTCGTCGGCGGCGTTCTTGAGCGGCGCGGCCTGGCCGCGCCGCCACTGCCCGTCCACGGTGACGAGCAGCTTGGCCTGCGCATCGTCGATGCGCGACCGCAGCGCCGACGACGAGAAGCCGCCGAACACCACCGAGTGGGTCAGGCCGAGGCGCGCGCACGCGAGCATGGTGACGATGGCCTCGGGGATCATCGGCATGTAGATCGCGACGCGATCGCCGGCGACCAGGCCGAGCTCGGTGAAGGTGTTCGCGGCGCGGGAGACCTCGGCGAGGAGGTCGTTGTAGGTCAGCGACCGGCTGTCGCCGGGCTCGCCCTCGAAGTGGATGGCGACCCGATCGCCGTTACCGGCCTCGACGTGCCGGTCGACGCAGTTGTAGGCGACGTTGAGCTTGCCGCCGACGAACCACTTCGCGAACGGAGCGTTCGACCAGTCGAGCACTTCCGTCCAGGGCTGCGCCCAGTCGAGTCGTTTCGCCTGTTCGTCCCAGAATCCGAGCCGATCGGCGTCGGCCGCGGCCTGCAGTTCCGGACCGGCGTTGGCCGTGGCGGTGAACTCCGGGCTCGGCGGGTACGCCTTCGATTCGTGCTCCTGGGCTGCGCTCGTCATGGTGCAGGGCCTCTTTCCGGGATGGTTCCATTCGGGCTCTTGTGAGCGTAATCATCTGTGACCGGCGCCGCACCGTTGCATCGATATGCAACCCCGTCACTTTCGCTCATCGGTCGAATTCGCGCGACGAACGGCATTCGGGCACGACCGGTGAACCTCTCGTCCGTCCACCGCGTGCGCGCCGGTACCGTCGTCGGAGTGACCGACCCTCTTCAGCCTCTCGTCGACCTTCCCGGCGTACGCGACGCCGCCGACCGTGCCCGCGACGCGCTCGCGGAGGTGCATCGTCATCGAACCAATCGGCGTGGTTGGGCGAACACCGCCGCGGAGGCATCGGTGCGGGCCGCCCGCGCCTCGGCGTCGATCGACGGCGGGTCGATGGAACTTCCGCAGCCGGGGGAGAGCGGCGATCCGATCCTGGCCGGAGCGCTGCGGGTCGCGCAGTCGCTCGACGGCGACGCGCTCGACAACATGGTCGCGACGTGGCGACGTGCCCCGCTTCAGGCACTCGCCCGCCTGCACCTTCTCGCTGCCGCGGATCTCGTGGAGGACGCCGAGGAGCTGGGTCGTCCGCGGACGGAGCCGGGGGTCGCCGAGCGTCTCGACGGGCTCGCGCAACTCGTCACCGGGGGGACGAACGCCCCGGCGCCCGTTCTCGCTGCGGTCGTGCACGGTGAACTGTCCGTCCTGAAGCCCTTCGGGGTCGCCGACGGCATCGTGGCGCGGGCCGCGTCCCGGCTCGTGTGCGTCGCGTCCGGACTCGATACGCGCAATCTGGGCGTACCGGAGGTCCACTGGATGCGCCGGTTGCAGGCCTACCGCGACGGGGTCGCCGGATTCGGGGCGGGAACCGTGGAGGGCGTCGGCGGCTGGGTGCTCTTCTGCTGTGGGTCGCTCGAGGCCGGGGCTCGTGAGGCCGGCTCGATCGCCGAGGCGTTCGCCGGCTGAGTGCCGGGCGGGGCTTCGCCGGCCGAATCGCGGCCTGTACGCGAAACCCCCTGCACGCGAAAGCGGGTGGCATATCGATCGAGATCGATTCCGCCACCCGCTAGCACGGGCGGTCCGAGTTACCATGCGTGCTGAAATGGGTTGTGATTCAACGGCCTCGGCGATGATCCGGGTATCGTCGATTCGTCCTCGCAACGGGTGCGGGGTACTCGTCTTCGAAAATCCGGAACTCGCAGGCCCACAACACTCGTGCCCTTATAGTGGCATCGGCTTCGCGTGGGTACTCGGTGTCCGTGCTGGGAAGAACAGTCGGGAGATCGAATCTTCTCTTCCGATTCGGTCTTGGCCTTCCGTCCTTCCGTAACTCCTTTCTACCCCGTCCGCGAGATGTCGGCAAGCCCCCGACGGCAATGTTTGTTCTCGATTCCGCGGCGAGTGACCCTGAGTGTCAACGCATCCGGCGCTTGGCCAGTCGGCGGGTGGCACCCAGTATCAGTGCGGTCGCTCCGAGGGTCGCGGCGAGCGTCGCCAGGGCGCGCGGCGACGGACGGGCACGACGTCCGAGCGGTACGGGCCGGGCGAAAGTGAGAACAGGCCAACCGTTTTCGTTTGCTTCCCGGCGCAGCGGGCGGTCGGGGTTGACCGCGCGCGGATTGCCGACCTCCAGCAACATCGGCAGGTCGGTGGCCGAATCGGAGTACGCGTAGCTGCGGGAGAGATCGTAACCGTACTGCTCGGCGAGCTCGCGGATCGCGACCGCCTTCGCCTCCCCGAAGCAGTAGAACTCGAGCTCGCCGGCGTAGCGGCCGTCGACGATCCGCATCCGGCTCCCCGTGCTGTGGGAGGCACCGAGTGTCCGGGCGATCGGAGTCACCACTTCCTGGCCGGATGCGGACACGATGATCACGTCGTGACCGCGGGCCCGGTGATCGGCGATCAGATCCTTCGCCTCCGCGTAGACGAGCGGTGTCACGACGTCCTGCAGGGTCTTCTCGACGATCGATCCGACCTGCTCGACATCCCATCCTTTGCACATGTGCGCGATGTGTTCTCGCATCCGGTCCACCCGGGCCTGATCGGCCGCCGACAACAGGTAGAGGAGCTGGGCGTAGGTGCTCTGCAGCACGGCCCGGCGGCTGAGGAGACCCTCCTCGAAGAACGGCCGGGTGAACGCCAGCACGCTCGACTTGGCGATGACGGTCTTGTCGAGATCGAAGAACGCTGCGATGCGAGCCGAGTCCGGTGAGCCCCCCGTCGACGGGGCCGGTCGGGACGGATTCACGGACGTATCGGTCACGATCACCACAATAGGGGCGCGCCGCGCCGGTGTTTGAAGTTGCAAGCAGTCACGCCTAGCGGTGTACTATCGCGAATGCCCGGGTCGATACTCGGGTTGTGTTCAGCCCGACCCCCCGGGGCTGAACGCAGACGGCCCTCGCCTCCTCCCCCCTGGCGAGGGCTGTCGCTTTGTCCGAGACCTTTTCCACACGTCTCCGTACTGTCTTCTACACCCGCCGACCTGCGCACAGGTGCGACGAGGGTGCGCACGGCCGGGTTGTCCACAGGCCCCTGATCCATCCACAGGCGGGGCTTCCGAGGCCGTTTCCGCGACACGCACGACCCCGTAGCGGGGCAGCCTGTCGGGCATGAACGACATCCTCGGACTGGTCGACGATCCCGCGCTGGTCGCCGACCTCCATCGTGTGGTCGCGGCGGCCGACCGCACACTGCACGAGATGTCCGTGCCGGTGCCCCGCAGGGCGTGGACCGACGCGGCGATCGTCGTCCTCGATGCGTCCGCCGCAGCGGCATGCGCGGCCGGATATCCCCGCCGCCCCGGCGTGATCCTCGTGTGCAGCGGGACGGCCGGCCTGGCGGACTGGCAGGCCGCCGCGACCGTCGGCGCCGAACACGTCCTCGCCCTCCCGTCCGAGGAGGTGGAACTGCTCTCGATCGTCGCGGCCGCTGACGAGCCCTCGACGGGTGCCGGCACCGTCCTCGCGGTCGTCGGAGGATGCGGGGGAGCGGGCGCGTCGACCTTCGCCGCCGCACTCGCCTGGGCCGCGGGGAACGACGAACGACGCGACACCCTGCTCGTCGACGCCGATCCGTTCGGCGCGGGACTCGACGTCCTGACCGGTCTCGAGGAGTGTCCGGGAGTGCGGTGGTCCGGTCTCACCGTCGACGGTGGACGGGTCTCGGCGCGTGCCCTGCGCGACGCCGTACCCGTATGGGCATCCGGGGTGGGCGTCCTGTCCACCGACCGCGAGAACACCGATCGGCTCACCGCCGTCGCCGCAGAGTCGGTCGTCGACGGGGTGCGCGGAGCGGGAGCAACCGTCGTCTGCGATGTGGGGCGCAGCTTCGACCCGGTCGCCGACGCGGTGATCGCACTGGCCGACCTCACCGTGGTCGTCGTGCCGGCTCGGATCGGTGCGGTGCTCTCCGCTGCCCGGGTCGCCCGCACGCTCGCGGCGCGGGGTGAACCGGCCGGAGTCGTCGTCCGCGGGCCCGCACCCGGTGGCTTGCGAGCCGTCGACGTGTCCGACGCGGTGGGCCTGGACGTGCTCACCTCGATGCGTCCCGAGCCGGGCTTGAGCGAGATGCTCGAACGCGGGGGCCTGCGGCTGCGGTCACGCTCGCCGTTGCTCGGTGCGGCGCACGACGTGCTGGCGGCCGTCGGGGCCGACCGCGCCGGCCCGGGACGTGCGGCATGACCGGGACCCTCGGGGACGACCTCCTTTCGCGGGTCCGCGACCGGCTGGCCGACGAGACCGGGGAGCTCACTCCGACCCGCGTCGCCGCAGCCCTGCGCGCGGAATCCGGTGGAGTACTCGGAGACTCCGATTTGCTTGCGGCACTGCGGCATCTGCAGACCGAACTGACCGGTGCGGGCCCGCTCGAGGATCTGCTGGCAGACCCGGCCGTGACCGACGTGCTCGTCACCGCGCCCGATCGCGTCTGGGTGGATCGTGGCAACGGGCTGCACCTGACCGAGGTCACCTTCCCCGACGAGGCCGCGGTCAGACGGCTCGCGCAGCGATTGGCGCTGTTCGCCGGGCGTCGGCTCGACGACGCCCAGATGTGGGTCGACGGTAGGTTGCCCGGGCACGGTGAGTTCGGTGTCCGGCTGCACGCGGTGCTCTCCCCGGTCGCGCAGGCCGGGACGTGCCTGTCACTGCGGGTCCTGCGGCCCACGACCCAGGGACTCGAAGCACTGCGGGATCGCGGTGCGGTCTCCGAGGTCGCCTATCGGTTGCTGCTGCGCATCGTCCGCGCGCGCCTGGCATTCCTCGTCGTCGGCGGCACGGGTGCGGGCAAGACGACGATGCTCGCGGCGCTGCTCGGCGCGGTGGATCCGACCGAACGCATCGTCTGTGTCGAGGACGCCGCCGAACTGGTCCCGGCCCACCCGCACGTGGTGCGCCTCGTGGCACGGGCACCCAACGTGGAGGGCGTCGGCGAGGTCACCGTCCGCGATCTCGTGCGGCAGGCGCTGCGGATGCGACCGGACCGCATCGTCATCGGCGAGGTGAGAGGCGCCGAGGTCGTCGATCTTCTGACCGCGCTGAACACGGGTCACGACGGCGGCGCAGGGACCGTGCACGCCAATTCGCCCGACGAGGTGCCCGCGCGACTCGAGGCTCTCGCCGCACTCGGCGGCCTCGATCGAGCGGCGCTGCACAGCCAGCTCGTCGCCGCGGTGCAGGTGATCCTGCACGTCCACCGCGGCAGCGACGGAGCGCGACGTCTCGTGGGGATCGGCGTGGTCGAGCGGGACCCCGTCGCAGGCGTGATCGTCACACCGGCATGGACCCACGACAGGGGCGACGAGCACGGCATGGACGCCCTCGAGCGGATCCTGCGTCGACGGGATGCGCCGTGAACGCGACGATCCTGTGCCTCGCGGCGGCGCTGTTCGTCCTGCCGTCGTCCTCGGCCCGCCGTCGACTGCGACGCGGGGTGCCCGACGCGGCGCCGCGCCCGATACCGCGCGCCCTAGTCGTCGGGGTGATGGTCGTCGTGCTCGCGATGGTTGTGGTGTGGGCGGGAATCACACCGGCTGTGGCCGGCGCGACCGTCGCGACGACCGCGGTGTGGCGTCGCCGAGCCCGGCGCCGCGCTGCTGAGCTCGATCGGCAACGACGGATGTTGCTGTCGGGACTCGACACCGTGATCGCCGATCTGCGGGTGGGGACGCATCCCGCCGACGCGTGCGAGACGGCGGCCCGGGAGACGGCCGGGTCCGTCGCCGATGCCTTCCGGGTCGCTGCGGCCCGGGCGCGACTCGGCGGGTCGGCGGCACACGGACTACGTTCGGCCACAGCATCCTCGAATGGTGTCGCCGACAGTCTGGGTCGTGTCGCCGATGCGTGGGCCGTCTCCGACCGCCACGGTCTCGCCCTCGCCGAACTGCTCGGGGCCGCGCGTATCGATCTGGCCGCGCGTATGCGGATCCGTGCCCGTACGGAGGCCGGACTTGCCGGTGCTCGGGCCACGGCGACGGTTCTGGCGGGACTGCCGGTGCTCGGGGTGGGTCTCGGGCAACTCATGGGCGCTGCTCCGCTCGGCATCCTCCTCGCCGGTGGGCTCGGCGGCATCATGCTCGTGGTCGGCACTGCGCTGGTCTGTGCGGGTCTGCTGTGGACGGACCGGATCGCGGCACGGGTGAGGGCATGAGCGCGACGTGGGCGGTGTTGCTGGGAGCGGCCTCTCTCGTCGTCGCACCGACCCCTCGTGGAACCACCCGCTTGTTCTCCACGAGAACCCTTGCTGCCGCGTCGGATACAACTGAACCCGAGACCGACCCGCACGCGTTTCCCGCTGCCTTCGATCTCTTCGCGGCGTGCCTGCGCGCAGGGATGCCCGCCGGTTCTGCGGCGCGGGTCGTCGCGGAATCCGCTCCGCCCGACCTCGCGGCGGCGTTGCGGAGAGGTGCCGACCGATTGGCGCTCGGAGCCGATCCGGCCGATGCGTGGGGAGGTTCGGGAGCGGTCGACGCGCTGGACAATTTCGCCCGCGCGGCACGACGATCCGCGAAATCCGGTGCGCCCCTGTCGGACACCGTCGCCGAACTCGCGGTCCGGCATCGCGCCGAGACGGAGGACCGGGTCGCCGCCGAGATCGATCGGGCCGGAGTACTCGTGAGCGGGCCGCTCGGTCTGTGCTTTCTGCCTGCCTTCGTGTGCCTGGGCATCGTGCCGGTCGTCGTCGGCCTGGCGCGGGACGTCCTGGGTGCGGGGCTGATGTGAACGTCGGCGCGGACGGTCCGCGCCGCTCGGATGGGAGGGACGGAAGATGGGGAAACGAACAGTGACCGAAGCGTTCTCACACAGTCTGCGCGGTCGCCTCGGCGGGCTCGTCGTGCAGGACGACGGCATGTCGACGGCGGAATATGCGATCGGGACCATTGCGGCGGCGGCTTTCGGGGCGGTGCTGTACACCGTGGTGACCGGCGATTCGATCGTGTCCGCGCTGACGGGCATCGTCGAGCGTGCCCTGAACACGGCGGTGTGATACCGACGCATGCGAAAGATGCTCGGACGACGCTGGTTACGCGCCTTCGTTCGTGAGGACGAAGGCGGGGTCACCGTCGAAGCGGCTCTCGCCGTCGCAAGCCTGGTCACGGTGCTCGTGCTGTGCCTCGGCGCGGTGCTGGGCATCGCGTACCAGGTGCGGTGCCATGACGCCGCCCGTGAAGCCGCCCGCCTCGCCGCGCGGGGAGATCAAGCGAGGGCGGTCGATGTGGCCACGCGAGTCGCGCCTCCGGACGCACGCGTGGCGGTACGCGAGGAAGGAGATCTGATCGTGGCGGTCGTGACCGCGGAGAGTCCGCTGCTCCCGTTGCTGACCCTCACGGCCGAGGCGGTGGCGGTGCGCGAACCGGAAGGAACGCGATGAGGTCGGGCCCGTCCCTCCTCGGCGACGACGGGAGCGCGAGTGTGATCGGCTGCGCCGTGATGGCCGGCCTCATCGCGATCACGGCCACGTTGCTGCACGTCGGGTCGGTCGTCGTCGCACGTCATCGTGCGCAGGCGGCGGCCGACCTGGCGGCGGTGGCGGTCGCCTCGGCACTGGACCGCGGGGTCGTGGAGGCTTGCGAGGCGAGCGAGGCGATCACCACACGGATGCGAGTGCGATTGCGGCGCTGCGAGATCGAAGAGTGGAATGCGCTCGTCGAGGTCACCGCTGAGGTGTCGGCTCTCTTCGGCGGCAAGGAGGCGACGGCCGTCGCGCGAGCCGGTCCTGCCCGATGAGGCCCGTCGGCGGTCGCTCGCGGCCGTATCCAGCGCATTGGCGCTCGTTGCTTGCCTGTGCTCGCATCCAGCGGTTGCCGCCCGACCCGTACACGAAGCGGCTGCCGGCAGCCGTGCCCGTCCCGGATCCGGCCGAGTAGGCGCGCCGGTGGCCTGAATCGCCGTCACCCCTCGATCGCAGCGAGGACGGCATCGAGGACCGCGACCGCCCCGGCCTTGTCGAGCGGATCGTTGCCGTTCCCGCACTTGGGGGAGTACACGCACGACGGGCATCCGGCGGCACATTCGCAGGCCGCGACCGCATCGCGGGTCGCGGTGAGCCACTTGGTGATCCGGTGGTATCCGCGTTCGGCGAATCCGGCGCCGCCGGGCTGTCCGTCGTAGACGAAGACGGTGGGCAGCCCGGTGTCGGGGTGCAGATCGGTGGAGACGCCGCCGATGTCGCCCCGATCGCACGTCGCGAGCAGGGGGAGCAGGCCGATCGCGGCGTGCTCGGCGGCGTGGAGTGCCCCGGGCACGCGATCGGGGGTCACCCCGATCCGGTCGAGCAGGTCGGGGTCGATCGTGTACATCACCGCGCGGGTGTCGAGCGTGTGCTCGGGCATGTCGAGGGGAATCTGGTCGAGCACCTCTCCGGACGGCAGGCGGCGCAGATAGCCGACCACCCGGTGCGTCACCTCGACCCCCACGGACGCGACGGTGACGGGTCCGAACTCGCGGTGTTCGTCGACGGAGATGCAACAGATGTCGGTGATCTCGCGTGCGCTCGTCGACCATTCCGGGTCCTCGGCGTGCACGAGGGCGATGCCATCCTCGAGATACAACTCGTCGACGACGACGGTCTCACCCTGGTGCAGGTGCACAGCTCCGGGATGGACGGTCGCGGGGGCGCGGGCGGCGTCGACGGTGCCGAGCATGCGACCGGTGTCGCCCTCGACGATCGAGACCTGGCGGCCGATCCCGCCGCGGATCTCGACATCGCCGTGCGGTTGCGTTCCCGGGGTGACGAACCAGCCGTGCGGGCGGCGGCGGATCAGTCCCTGCTCCGCGAGGTCCGTGAGGACGTCGAGCGCGCCGAACTCCTCGACCTCGGCATCGCTGATCGGCAGTTCCGATGCGGCGCAGAGAAGCTGGGGCCCGAGCACGTACGGATTGTTCGGATCGGTGACCGTCGCCTCGACCGGCCGGTCGAGCAGTGCCTGCGGATGGTGCACGAGATAGGTGTCGAGCGGATCGTCCCGCGCGACCAGCACGACGAGCGAACCCTGCCCGCGGCGACCGGCGCGACCGCCCTGCTGACGGAAGGACGCGACCGTGCCCGGGAATCCGGCGACGATCACCGCGTCCAGACCGGCGATGTCCACGCCGAGTTCGAGGGCGTTGGTGCTGGCGACGCCGAGCAGACGGCCGTCGGAGAGCGCGGCCTCGAGGTCGCGCCGGTCCTCGGCGAGGTAGCCCGCCCGGTAGGCCGCCACCCGGTCGACGAGATCCGGTGCCGCCTCGGCGAGAAGCCGACGTGCACCCATGGCCGTGAGCTCGGCGCCGTGACGCGACCGGACGAACGCCAGGGTGCGGGCACCCTCGACGACGAGGTCGGCGAGAAGGCGCGCGGCCTCGGTCCCGGCGGCCCGCCGCACCGGGGCGCCGTGTTCGCCCGTGAGTTCGCGCAGCAGGGGCGGCTCCCACATCGCGACCGTGCGGGGTCCGTGCGGCGAGCCGTCCTCGGTGATCTCGCGGCAGGGTGCTCCGATGAGCCGGGACGCCGCTGCCCCCGGTTCCGCGGTCGTCGCGGAGGCGAGGACGAAGACGGGATCGGCGCCGTACCGGCGGGCCACGCGCCGGAGCCGACGCAGGATCAGGGCGACGTGCGAGCCGAACACACCCCGGTAGGAGTGGCATTCGTCGACGACGACGTACCGCAGGCGGCGCCACAGCCGGGCCCATCGTGCGTGGGCGGGCAACAGCGACAGGTGCAGCATGTCGGGATTGGTGAAGATCCAGCGCGAGTGCCGGCGCGTCCACTGCCGGATCTCGGTGGAGGTGTCGCCGTCGTAGGCACACGCGCACACGGTCGACAGGCCGTCGATGTCGGAGGTCAGTTCGGTGACCGCGCGCAGCTGGTCGGCGCCGAGGGCCTTGGTGGGCGACAGGTAGAGAGCGGTGGCCTGCGGGTCGTCGGCGAGCGCGCTCAGGATGGGCAGCTGGTAGGCGACCGACTTGCCCGACGCGGTGCCGGTGGACACCACCACGTTCTCCCCGCCGGCCGCGATGTCGGCGGCGCTCGCCTGGTGGTGCCAGGGACGCTGGACGCCCTGGTCGCGGAAGGCCCGGACGACGTCCTCGTGCGCCCACTGCGGCCAGTCGCTGTGGTGGGCGGGCCGGGCCGGGATCTCTGCGACGTGGGTCAGCGGTGACTCGCGCGTCGGGGTGCCGGCGAGCAGCCGGTCGAGCAGCTCGCGACCGTAGGTGGGGGCGGTGGCGTCGCCGTTGTGGAGGAAGGGCGAGCCGGTCACGCAGTACTCCGCTGGGTCGGACGAGGTGTCTGTCGAAAACGTCTGTCGGATAGGAATGTGTCGGATACGGCGAGGCTGTGTCGGATGCGGGAGACCCGGGTCCGGGACGAGTGGGGCCACAGTGGCCTCCCGTAACATGGGAGCAACAGCTACCCGTGGGTAATGCTACCGAGACATGAACAAGATCAGGGAATTGGCACGTTTGTGCCCATTCCTACTGTTGCGCGTGCCCAGAACGTGGTTGACTGACACCCGGTCGCAGCTTCTGTGTTCGTAGACTTGGAAAAGTGCACGCTCGCAGGATCGATGGTTGCGAGCGCGGTGCTTTAGCTCTTCCAACGGGGGACTCGAGAAGTACAGCGGTCGGAACCGGGACCTGGCGGATCGCGTACCCGGCGGTTCGTCGAATCCGGTGTTAGAAAGAGAAGGAAAAGCATGGCACAGGGCACTGTGAAGTGGTTCAACGCGGAGAAGGGCTTCGGCTTCATCGCTCCTGAGGACGGCTCCGCCGACGTGTTCGTTCACTACTCCGAGATCCAGGGTTCCGGCTTCCGCACCCTCGAGGAGAACCAGCGAGTCGAGTTCGAGGTCGGTCAGGGCACCAAGGGCCCGCAGGCCACCGGCGTGCGCGCACTCTGATCCACCCGCTCGAGCGAGCAACCGGGCAAGGTCAACCACCTCGCCCGATCGTCCCCCGTCGCCTCAGGTGATGGGGGACGATGCATTTCCGGGACGTGTGCGCGAACCGGTCGTGGGACCTCACCGCCTCGTCGCGCTCACGGAGCCGGGAGAGGAGGACCCGTGAGTCAACTGTCCTTCTTCGGGGCCGACACGATGCCGCCGGCCCTGGCCGACCTGAGCGGCCTGCTCGCGGCACACGGACGTGCGCGTCTCACCGACGACGGCGCGGTGCTGACCGTGGAGGTCGACGCCGAATGGCGCGCCCGTGCGATCGGGCAGCTCGTGACCGACACGGGAGTCGAGGCGGACATCGCCGTCGACGGCGAGCTGTTCACCGTCAGCACATCCGTCGACCCCGCTCTCATCCCGCTCGCGACCCAGTGGAGCAGCGACGACGGCAAGACGGTCCCGACCGGCTGGATCCCGTCCTCGCGGGCCCAGCGGGCGTGGTTCCTCGCGTCCGGTCGCATGGAGGTCGAGGGAGCACAGTATGTTCTCGGTCTGGATGCGACGGCTCCCGACACTCATGCAGTTCTGGCGCAGGCGCTCATGCGCGCCGGCATCGCACCGACCCTGATCGGTACGCACGGCACCGGTGGACCGGGGTTGAGGATCTCCGGCCGGAGGCGTCTGACGAGGCTCGTCGAGAACATCGGTGCACCTCCGGACGCCGACGCGGCACGACGGATCTGGCCGCACGTGGAACCGGGTGATCATCACTTGTGAAGAGCCGTTCCCCGAGGATGTGCGACCCTGTGTGTGGCCGCGTCTGGGGAACGGGTCGGTATACATGTCTTCGAACAAGGCGACATGTCGGCAATGAGGGAAGGTGCGGGCGGCACGGTGGCAGCACGGGAGAAGAGCACTGCGGGCGGTTCGTCGGGCACGCGTCGGCTCGTGATCGTCGAGTCCCCGACCAAGGCGAGGAAGATCGCCCCCTACCTCGGCCGCGACTACGTCGTCGAGGCATCGGTCGGTCACATCCGCGACCTGCCGCGCGGTGCCGCGGACGTCCCCGCCAAGTACAAGGGCGAGTCGTGGGCGCGCCTCGGTGTCGACGTCGATCACGACTTCGAACCCCTCTACGTCGTCAGCGCCGACAAGAAGACCAAGGTCTCGGAGCTGAAGAGCCTGCTCAAGGACGCCGACGAGCTCTACCTCGCCACCGACCCCGACCGCGAGGGCGAGGCCATCGCCTGGCACCTGCTCGAGACCCTGAAGCCCAAGGTGCCGGTCCGGCGCATGGTCTTCCACGAGATCACCGAGCCCGCTATCCGCGCGGCCGCCGAGAACACCCGCGACCTCGACAACGACCTGGTCGACGCGCAGGAGACCCGCCGCATCCTCGACCGTCTCTACGGTTACGAGGTCAGTCCCGTGCTGTGGAAGAAGGTCATGCCCCGTCTGTCGGCGGGTCGTGTGCAGTCGGTGGCGACCCGCGTGATCGTGCAGCGCGAACGCGAGCGCATGGCGTTCAAGTCCGCCGAGTACTGGGACATCGCGGCCACGATGGACGCCGGCGCCGACGCGAGCCCCCGGTCGTTCGGTGCCCGCCTGGTCAACGTCGACGGTTCCCGTGTTGCCTCGGGTCGCGACTTCGGGCCCGACGGGAACCTGAAGTCGAACGGTGTCGTCGTCCTCGACGAGGACCGCGCCCGCCGCCTCGCGGAGGCACTCGCCGGTGTCGCGTTGACGGTGTCGTCGGCCGAGAGCAAGCCGTACACCCGCAAGCCCTACGCGCCGTTCATGACGTCGACGCTGCAGCAGGAGGCGGGCCGCAAGCTGCGGTTCTCGTCCGAGCGCACCATGCGCACCGCGCAGCGTCTGTACGAGAACGGCTACATCACCTACATGCGTACCGACTCGACGACGCTGTCCGAGTCGGCGATCGCGGCGGCCCGCGCACAGGCCACCCAGCTGTACGGTGCCGAGTTCGTCCATCCGACGCCGCGCCAGTACACCCGCAAGGTCAAGAACGCGCAGGAAGCACACGAGGCGATCCGTCCCGCCGGCGACGTCTTCGCGACCCCCGGCGAGCTGCACGCGCGCCTCGACGGCGACGAGTTCAAGCTCTACGAGCTCATCTGGCAGCGCACCGTCGCCTCCCAGATGGCCGACGCGCGGGGCACCACGCTGACGCTGCGCATCACCGGCACCGCGGGCACCGGCGAGGAGTGCACCTTCTCGTCGTCGGGTCGCACCATCACGTTCCCGGGCTTCCTCAAGGCATACGTCGAGAGTGTCGACGAGGAGGCCGGTGGTCAGTCGGACGACGCGGAGTCGCGCCTGCCGAACCTGTCCGAGGGTGCCTCGGTCACCGCGACGAAGCTCGATCCGGACGGTCACTCCACCAACCCGCCGGCCCGGTACACCGAGGCGAGCCTGATCAAGACGCTCGAAGAGCTCGGGATCGGCCGGCCCTCGACCTACGCGTCGATCATCAAGACCATCCTCGACCGCGGCTACGTCTACAAGCGTGGCAGCGCGCTCGTCCCGTCGTGGGTGGCGTTCGCCGTCATCGGCCTGCTCGAGGCGCACTTCGCCCAGCTCGTCGACTACGACTTCACGGCCGGGATGGAGGACGATCTCGACGAGATCGCCTCCGGTCACCGGCAGCGCACCGACTGGCTGACGCGGTTCTACTTCGGCAGCGACGACGGTCACGAGGAGTCGGTCGCGCGCAAGGGCGGCCTGAAGAAGCTGGTGGGGGAGAACCTCGAGGACATCGACGCCCGCGAGATCAACTCCATCCGCCTGTTCGACGACTCCGAGGGTCGCGAGATCCACGTGCGTGTGGGCCGCTTCGGTCCGTACCTCGAACGGATGGTCACCGACCCGAACAACCCCGACGCCGAGCCGACCTCGCAGCGCGCGAACCTGCCCGACGACCTGCCGCCGGA
Source organism: Rhodococcus sp. 2G (assembly GCF_001886355.1). Classification (NCBI taxonomy): domain Bacteria; kingdom Bacillati; phylum Actinomycetota; class Actinomycetes; order Mycobacteriales; family Nocardiaceae; genus Rhodococcus; species Rhodococcus sp. 2G. Next base: position 4,926,094 of record NZ_CP018063.1, read on the forward strand.
CGAGCTCACCCTCGAATACGCCGAGAAACTCTTCTCGACGCCGCAGGAGGGACGTGTCCTCGGTGTCGATCCGTCGACCGGCTACGAGATCGTCGCGCGGGAGGGTCGCTTCGGTCCCTACGTGACCGAGCTGATCCCCGATCCGGAACCCGAGCCCGAACCGGAGCCGGACGTCACGCCCATCCCCGTCGATGAACTCGGCTCGGAGGGAGAGGGCGGCACGAAGACCGCCACCAAGAAGGCCGTCGCCAAGAAAGCGGCGAAGAAGGCTCCCGCGAAGAAGACCGGTCCGAAGCCGCGGACGGGTTCGCTGTTCAAGACGATGGACCTGTCCACGGTCACCCTGGAAGACGCCCTGAAACTGCTGTCGCTGCCGCGCGTGGTGGGTGTCGATCCGGAGTCCGGCGAGGAGATCACCGCCCAGAACGGCCGCTACGGTCCGTACCTGAAGAAGGGCAGCGACTCGCGGTCGCTCGCCAACGAGGAGCAGATCTTCACGATCACGCTCGACGAGGCGCTGAAGATCTACGCGGAGCCGAAGCGCCGCGGCCGGCAGGCCGCCGCCACGCCGCCGCTGCGCGAGCTGGGCACCGACCCGGTCAGCGGCAAGCAGATGGTGATCAAGGACGGCCGGTTCGGTCCGTACGTCACCGACGGTGAGACGAACGCGAGCCTGCGCAAGGGCGACGAGGTCGAGTCCATCACCGACGAGCGGGCATCCGAGCTGCTCGCCGACCGTCGGGCACGCGGTCCGGCCAAGAAGACCGCGAAGAAGACGGCGGCGAAGAAGACTGCCGCCAAGAAGACCACCGCCAAGAAGACGGCGGCGAAGAAGACGACGAAGAAGGCCGCCGCGAAGAAGACGACGGACTGACGGTTCCCGTCGGGGTACGCGGATAGCCTCACGGTGTGTACCGCGAACTGCCGTCGGGAATCCTCGGTGTCACACTGTGGCGGTCCGGGCCGTCCGGTGCCCGCGTGGGCGGAACCCACGTGCTGCCGGACGGCTGCATGGACCTCATTCGGCACGCCGACGGCTTCCTCGTCGCCGGCCCGGACACGACGTCCCAGTTCTCCGATCTGGCGGCGGATCGACCGCTGACGGCCGTCCGGTTCGAACCCGGCCTGGGGCCGCGGTTCTTCGGTGTCGACGCGAGCGAGCTGACCGATCGACGGGTTCCGCTCGACGATCTGTGGCCGTCACGTCGTGTGCGTCTCCTCGCGGTTCGAGCCGAGGACGATCCCGTCGCTGCGCTTGTCGACGCCGTGCGGGGCGCGGTCGACGAACACGATCCGATGGCCGACCTCGCGCGGGCGCTGGCCGCCGGTGCGGCCGTCACGGAGGTCGCCGCGACCCTCGGCTGGAGCGACAGGACGCTGCGTCGTCGCTCGGCTCGGGCCTACGGATACGGACCGAAGACGTTGTCGCGGGTGCTGCGCTTCCGTCGGGCGGTCGCGCGTGCCCGGGCCGGTGACGACTTCGCCCGTGTCGCAGCCGACTGCGGGTACAGCGACCAGGCGCATCTGGCCCGGGAGGTTCGTGCGCTGTCGGGTGTCACCCTCGGTGAACTCGTCCGGAGTCATCCCGGGAGCGCGGCGAACAGGTCGAGACTGTGGCCGTCCGGATCCATCGCGCTCGCGTAGCGCTGTCCCCAGAATGCGTCCCAAGGTGCCTTCGTCGACGTGCACCCGGCCTCGATCAACGCCGCAAGTGTCTCGTCGACCGCGTCGGGGGAGCCACAGTCGAAGGCGAGCGCCGCCCCGCCTCCGGACGACGGCTCGAACTCCGGATCGAAGCTGCTGACGGACTCGACGGTGTCCCACATCAGGCGCAGACCACCGGGGAGAGTGACCTCGAAGTGCGGTACCTCGGGTGCTTCGGTGGGCAGGTCGAGGCCGAGCACTCGATAGCACGCGAAGGACCGATCGAGATCGGCGACGACGAGCCCCACTGCGGAGAAATGAATGGTCATGGCCCGACGGTAGGACCGAGCACGTGCGGCCGTCTTGAACGTTTCGGACACGTGATCCGGACCCGTCGGACCCGGTCGTTAGGCTGAGCGCATGCCCGGGGTCTTCGATCGTCTCGTCGGTCAACGCGATGTCGAGACCGAACTCGTCGCGGCCGCGGTAGCTGCCCGTCGGGGCGACACCGGGTCGGCGATGACGCACTCGTGGCTGTTCACCGGTCCTCCCGGGTCCGGTCGCTCGGTCGCGGCGCTGTGTTTCGCCGCCGCCCTGCAGTGCACCGACGAGGAAACTTCCGGCTGCGGGCGATGCCACGCCTGCACCACCACGATGGCCGGCACCCACGGCGACGTACGGCGGGTCGTGCCCGAGGGACTGACGATCAGCGTCAAGTCGATGCGCGACATCGTGCAGGTCGCGTCGCGGCGTCCCAGCACGGGCCGATGGCAGGTCGTGGTGATCGAGGACGCCGACCGTCTCACCGAAGGCGCCGCGAACGCGCTGCTGAAGGTGGTCGAGGAACCTCCGCAGCGAACGGTCTTCCTCCTGTGTGCGCCGTCGGTCGATCCAGAGGACATCTCGGTGACGCTGCGCTCGCGCTGCCGTCACATCGGGTTGGTCACTCCCAGCGCCGACGCCATCGCGCGCGTCCTCGAGGCCACCGACCGCATCGATCCGAAGACGGCGCAGTGGGCCGCATCCGTCAGCGCAGGCCACGTCGGCCGGGCCCGACGGTTGGCCACCGACGAGGGCGCCCGCGACAACCGGGCACGTGCCCTCGCTGTCGCCGGCGCGGTCCTGCGCCCCGCCACCACCTATTCCGCAGCCGACGACCTCGGCCGCAGCGCCGAGACCGAGGCGAAGGAGATCAGTGCGGAGCGCGACGAGCGCGAGACCGAAGAGCTGAAGACCGCGCTCGGTGCCGGCGGTACCGGCAAGGGTGCCGCGGGTGCGCTTCGCGGTTCGGCCGGGGTCCTCAAGGAACTCGAACGCACTCAGAAGTCGCGGAAGACGCGAACCGAGCGCGACATCATGGACCGAGCCCTGATCGATCTCGCCGGTCTCTACCGGGACGCACTGGTGCACGCCTTCGGATCGCGGGTCACGCTCAACCATCCGGACATGTCGGATCGTGCGGCCGACCTCGCGGCGAGGACCCGGCCGGAGTCGCTGCTCGAGTGCATCGAAGCCATCCTCGACTGCCGGGAGGCGCTCGGCCAGAACGTCAAACCCCGCTTCGCTCTCGCGGCGCTTGCAGCCCGGTTGAGCTCGGCGTTCCGGTAGCCGAAGTGCCGGTTTGCATCGGGGTGGGGGTAGTCCGCTAGACTTCGGACGCCGAAAGGCTCGCTGCCTTAGCTCAGTCGGTAGAGCATTTCACTCGTAATGAAAAGGTCGTCGGTTCGATTCCGACAGGCAGCTCAACGAAGGCCCCTCACCACGGTGAGGGGCCTTCGACGTTTCTGCGCGGTGTGCGATTCGCACGGATGATGGAGACATGTTGATGGAACTGTTCTCCTTGGTCCTGATCATCGGCGCTCTCGCCGTGGTGCTGCCTATGGCCGTCCGGGTCTTCCGGGACAAGGACCGTTGACGCGAAGCGACCGCGACTATCGGCGCGCACGAGAGCGGTCTCGGACACGGCGCCGAAATCCTCGACAACCCGGTCACCGCGCAGCATGCTTCTCTCATGGCTGAGTCGTTGAAGGACCGGGTTCGGGAGAAGATCCTGCGGCAGCGCGCCGAGGACGGAGGCCGGCCGATCGGCGACGCCGAAGGGGACGACCCTCGCCTCATGGATCTCCGCAGCGACCTCGCGATGCTGGAGCAGGCCGGCGAGGACGATCCGATCGTCCAGCACCTCGCGGCGAAGTACTGGGTCCCCTGAACACCCTCACAACGACGCTTCGTAAGTCGATAAACCAGCTCTGACCTGGCGATTTGGTGTTCTCGGAGATGTTCGCGTAACTTATTCCAGGTCAGAGCGACACGGACACCGACCCGGGCCGAGAGGAACGGGACAACGAGGTTGGACGAAGGCGCCTGCAGATTTCACTGGTTCGAAACCTTCTGGTAAGGTTTGGAGCCGTGCCCGAGAGCCGGAAGGCCCTCGGATGAACAGTCACCCCGGAGTGAACGAATCGGAAGGTTCGGGAGCGATGGTGTGTGCGTGTTCTTTGAGAACTCAACAGTGTGCCGATGAATGTCAGTGCCAAATAATTTTGGTGCGGCCACTTCACTTTTGTGGGTGGTTGTTGCTGGACATCGCATTCTTCCGTCTGCGGTGGTCCAGTGTTTGAGCTAGTTTGAGTTTTTTTGCTAGTGATTTGACTCTTTTGTCTTTGACTGATTGCCCCTTTTTGGGGGTGATTGTGAGTCTTCAACGGAGAGTTTGATCCTGGCTCAGGACGAACGCTGGCGGCGTGCTTAACACATGCAAGTCGAACGATGAAGCCCAGCTTGCTGGGTGGATTAGTGGCGAACGGGTGAGTAACACGTGGGTGATCTGCCCTGCACTCTGGGATAAGCCTGGGAAACTGGGTCTAATACCGGATATGACCTCGGGATGCATGTTCTGGGGTGGAAAGTTTTTCGGTGCAGGATGAGCCCGCGGCCTATCAGCTTGTTGGTGGGGTAATGGCCTACCAAGGCGACGACGGGTAGCCGGCCTGAGAGGGCGACCGGCCACACTGGGACTGAGACACGGCCCAGACTCCTACGGGAGGCAGCAGTGGGGAATATTGCACAATGGGCGCAAGCCTGATGCAGCGACGCCGCGTGAGGGATGACGGCCTTCGGGTTGTAAACCTCTTTCACCCATGACGAAGCGCAAGTGACGGTAGTGGGAGAAGAAGCACCGGCCAACTACGTGCCAGCAGCCGCGGTAATACGTAGGGTGCGAGCGTTGTCCGGAATTACTGGGCGTAAAGAGCTCGTAGGCGGTTTGTCGCGTCGTCTGTGAAATCCCGCAGCTCAACTGCGGGCTTGCAGGCGATACGGGCAGACTCGAGTACTGCAGGGGAGACTGGAATTCCTGGTGTAGCGGTGAAATGCGCAGATATCAGGAGGAACACCGGTGGCGAAGGCGGGTCTCTGGGCAGTAACTGACGCTGAGGAGCGAAAGCGTGGGTAGCGAACAGGATTAGATACCCTGGTAGTCCACGCCGTAAACGGTGGGCGCTAGGTGTGGGTTTCCTTCCACGGGATCCGTGCCGTAGCCAACGCATTAAGCGCCCCGCCTGGGGAGTACGGCCGCAAGGCTAAAACTCAAAGGAATTGACGGGGGCCCGCACAAGCGGCGGAGCATGTGGATTAATTCGATGCAACGCGAAGAACCTTACCTGGGTTTGACATGTACCGGACGACTGCAGAGATGTGGTTTCCCTTGTGGCCGGTAGACAGGTGGTGCATGGCTGTCGTCAGCTCGTGTCGTGAGATGTTGGGTTAAGTCCCGCAACGAGCGCAACCCTTGTCCTGTGTTGCCAGCACGTGATGGTGGGGACTCGCAGGAGACTGCCGGGGTCAACTCGGAGGAAGGTGGGGACGACGTCAAGTCATCATGCCCCTTATGTCCAGGGCTTCACACATGCTACAATGGTCGGTACAGAGGGCTGCGATACCGTGAGGTGGAGCGAATCCCTTAAAGCCGGTCTCAGTTCGGATCGGGGTCTGCAACTCGACCCCGTGAAGTCGGAGTCGCTAGTAATCGCAGATCAGCAACGCTGCGGTGAATACGTTCCCGGGCCTTGTACACACCGCCCGTCACGTCATGAAAGTCGGTAACACCCGAAGCCGGTGGCCTAACCCCTTGTGGGAGGGAGCCGTCGAAGGTGGGATCGGCGATTGGGACGAAGTCGTAACAAGGTAGCCGTACCGGAAGGTGCGGCTGGATCACCTCCTTTCTAAGGAGCATTTCTCCCGGCGAGGGGTCACACAGGTGACTTCCTCACGGGCAGAGACTGTTTCGTTCCCGCAGGTGGAACGGCAGAAGCTCATGGGTGGAACGCTGACAACCATCACCGCGTATGGCGGGGATACAGATCCTCGTCGCGGTGGTTATATCGGTGCACTGTTGGGTCCTGAGAGAACACGCAATGTGTTTGATCAGCGACGATGTCGAAGAAAGTTCCGTGGAGTCCACGGGGTGAGTATTCGGTGTTGTGTGTTGTTTGAGAACTGCACAGTGGACGCGAGCATCTTTGTTGTAAGTGTTTATGAGCGTACGGTGGATGCCTTGGCACCAGGAGCCGATGAAGGACGTGGGAGGCTGCGATATGCCTCGGGGAGCTGTCAACCGAGCTGTGATCCGAGGATTTCCGAATGGGGAAACCCAGCACGAGTGATGTCGTGTTACCCGCATCTGAATATATAGGGTGTGTGGAGGGAACGTGGGGAAGTGAAACATCTCAGTACCCACAGGAAGAGAAAACAACATGTGATTCCGTGAGTAGTGGCGAGCGAAAGCGGATGAGGCTAAACCATGGGTGTGTGATAGCTGGCAGGCGTTGCATCCGTGGGGTTGTGGGGCTTTTCTTCCCGTCACTGTCATGACGGGCGAGAGTAAGAAACCGGTTGGTTAGTCGAAGTGGTCTGGAACGGCCTGTCGTAGAGGGTGAGAATCCCGTAGACGAAAACTTGCCGGCTCTCGTGAAAAGTACCCGAGTAGCACCGGGCCCGTGAAATCCGGTGTGAATCTGTCGGGACCACCCGATAAGCCTGAATACTCCCTGGTGACCGATAGCGGACTAGTACCGTGAGGGAAAGGTGAAAAGTACCCCGGGAGGGGAGTGAAATAGTACCTGAAACCGTGCGCTTACAATCCGTCAGAGCCGATGCACGATTCAGTTCGTGGTGGGTGATGGCGTGCCTTTTGAAGAATGAGCCTGCGAGTTAGTGGCATGTCGCGAGGTTAACCCGTGTGGGGTAGTCGTAGCGAAAGCGAGTCCGAATAGGGCGCATGAGTGGCATGTTCTAGACCCGAAGCGGAGTGATCTACCCATGGCCAGGGTGAAGCGATGGTAAGACGTCGTGGAGGCCCGAACCCACTTAGGTTGAAAACTGAGGGGATGAGTTGTGGGTAGGGGTGAAAGGCCAATCAAACTCCGTGATAGCTGGTTCTCCCCGAAATGCATTTAGGTGCAGCGTCGCGTGTTTCTCACCGGAGGTAGAGCTACTGGATGGTCTAGGGGGCCCACAAGCTTACCGAAATCAGCCAAACTCCGAATGCCGGTGAGTGAGAGCGCGGCAGTGAGACTGCGGGGGATAAGCTTCGTAGTCGAGAGGGAAACAGCCCAGATCGCCGGCTAAGGCCCCTAAGCGTGTACTAAGTGGAAAAGGATGTGGGATCGCTGAGACAACCAGGAGGTTGGCTTAGAAGCAGCCACCCTTGAAAGAGTGCGTAATAGCTCACTGGTCAAGTGGTTCTGCGCCGACAATGTAGCGGGGCTCAAGTACACCGCCGAAGCCGCGGCACTCACACAACACCCATTCGTTCCTGCGGGAACGTGTGCAGTGGTGTGGGTGGGTAGGGGAGCGTCGTGCAGCCGTGGAAGCGCCGGAGTGATCCAGGTGTGGAGGCTGTGCGAGTGAGAATGCAGGCATGAGTAGCGAAAGACGAGTGAGAAACTCGTCCGCCGGATGACCAAGGGTTCCTGGGCCAGGTTAATCCGCCCAGGGTGAGTCGGGACCTAAGGCGAGGCCGACAGGCGTAGTCGATGGACAACGGGTTGATATTCCCGTACCCGTGTATCCGCGCCCAATGGCGAATCAGTTGTGCTAACCGTCCAAAAGTTTCCGCTGTTCCTTCGGGAACTGTGGGGATGGCTGCACGGGACCCTGATTGTAGTAGTCAAGCGATGGGGTGACGCAGGAAGGTAGCTGGGCCAGGTGATGGAGTACCTGGTGTAAGCCGGTAGGGCGTGACATAGGCAAATCCGTGTCACATACGGCCTGAGAGGTGATGCGTACCCGTTGAGGGGAATTCAGTGATCCTATGCTGCCGAGAAAAGCCTCTAGTGAGTTGGTACACGGCCCGTACCCCAAACCGACACAGGTGGTCAGGTAGAGAATACCGAGGCGATCGAGAGAACTGTGGTTAAGGAACTCGGCAAAATGCCCCCGTAACTTCGGGAGAAGGGGGACCACGCCCGGTGACGGCCCTTGCGGTCCGAGCTGGGGGTGGTCGCAGAGACCAGAGAGAAGCGACTGTTTACTAAAAACACAGGTCCGTGCGAAGTCGTAAGACGATGTATACGGACTGACGCCTGCCCGGTGCTGGAAGGTTAAGAGGACCGGTTAGCGGGGTTTACTCCGCGAAGCTGAGAATTTAAGCCCCAGTAAACGGCGGTGGTAACTATAACCATCCTAAGGTAGCGAAATTCCTTGTCGGGTAAGTTCCGACCTGCACGAATGGCGTAACGACTTCTCTGCTGTCTCGACCACAGACTCGGCGAAATTGCATTACGAGTAAAGATGCTCGTTACGCGCGGCAGGACGAAAAGACCCCGGGACCTTCACTATAGCTTGGTATTGGTGTTCGGTTCGGTTTGTGTAGGATAGGTGGGAGACTGTGAAGCTCATACGCCAGTATGGGTGGAGTCGTTGTTGAAATACCACTCTGATCGTATTGGACCTCTAACCTCGGACCATGATCTGGTTCAGGGACAGTGCCTGGTGGGTAGTTTAACTGGGGCGGTTGCCTCCCAAAATGTAACGGAGGCGCCCAAAGGTTCCCTCAGCCTGGTTGGCAATCAGGTGTCGAGTGCAAGTGCACAAGGGAGCTTGACTGTGAGACTGACAGGTCGAGCAGGGACGAAAGTCGGGACTAGTGATCCGGCACCGGCATGTGGAAGCGGTGTCGCTCAACGGATAAAAGGTACCCCGGGGATAACAGGCTGATCTTCCCCAAGAGTCCATATCGACGGGATGGTTTGGCACCTCGATGTCGGCTCGTCGCATCCTGGGGCTGGAGTAGGTCCCAAGGGTTGGGCTGTTCGCCCATTAAAGCGGCACGCGAGCTGGGTTTAGAACGTCGTGAGACAGTTCGGTCTCTATCCGCCGCGCGCGTTAGAAACTTGAGGAAGGCTGTCCCTAGTACGAGAGGACCGGGACGGACGAACCTCTGGTGTGCCAGTTGTCCCGCCAGGGGCATGGCTGGTTGGCTACGTTCGGAAGGGATAACCGCTGAAAGCATCTAAGCGGGAAGCCTGTTCCAAGATGAGGTTTCTCACCCCCTCGAGGGGGTAAGGCCCCCGGCAGACCACCGGGTTGATAGGCCGGAACTGGAAGCCCAGCAATGGGTGGAGGTGACCGGTACTAATAGGCCGAGGACTTACCACGAAGATGTTACGCGTCCACTGTGCGGTATCTGAAACAACACACACAGATCCGAAAATCCTGCAGCAGCAGGTGATTCGAGGAATCTGCGTGGACTATTGTTTCATAGAGTTACGGCGGTCATAGCGACAGGGAAACGCCCGGTCCCATTCCGAACCCGGAAGCTAAGCCTGTCTGCGCCGATGGTACTGCACTCGACAGGGTGTGGGAGAGTAGGACACCGCCGAACACCCGTTACCGAAGACCCCCAACATTGTTGGGGGTCTTCGGCTTTGAGGAGGGGAACCGCTTTCGCGGGTCCCCTTTTCTCGTACGCGGACATTCGGTCGGGCTATGCTCGGATACGTGGGACGGAACGGGCCGGCGACAAGCGTGACCGGTGATTTCGAACTCACCATGGACGAACTGCGGGCGGTCGTCCGATACGTGACGGAGAGTGCACAGGACGTGCTTCCCGTCTTCGAGGAATCCGTGCCCGAGGACCGTCGTCCACGTTCAGCACTCGATGCGGCGCGAGAATTCGTCGACGGTGCGCGACGAACGAGACTCCAGCGCGTCGCCGCCCTGGATGCCCACCGAGCTGCGAAGGATGCACCGACGGAAGCGGCTTCCCTCGCCGCGCGGTGTGCCGGCGATGCCGCCGCGGCTGCCTATCTGCACCCGATCGCGAAGGCCACTCAGGTCGGGCACATCCTGCGTACCGCTGCGAGTGTCGCGCGCATCGCCGAACTCCGTGCGGGCGGAGACCCGACGGCAGCTGAGGACTCGCTCGACGACGCCCGGCGCCGTGCGACCCCCGTGGTGGTCGACGTCCTGTCCAGATATCCGATCGCCCCTACCTCGAGAAGTCGTGTCGGACAGTTGATGAGCGCACTGGATGCATCTCTGCGCCCTCGGAACTAGGCGGTCGGTGCCGGGGGAAGCTCTCGCGTGCTCAACCACGCCTCCCACAGCGGCCGGAGCGAGACGTCCGAGAAACGTGCGGCGAGATCCTTGAACTGCGCCGTCGTCACGTTGCCGTGCCGGTGTTCCGCGGTCCACGTCCGTAGGAGGGTGAAGAACGGCTCGTCGCCGAGCTGCACTCGCAGGGCGTGCAAAGTCAGCGCTCCGCGCTTGTAGATGCGGTCGTCGAACATGTCCTTCGGGCCCGGATCCTCGAGCAGGATGTCCTGCGGCTTGCGGGCCAGACCCCGGTGGGCGTCGAGCGCATGTGCATGCGCCGACCTGCCGCCCGAGTTCTCCGACCACAACCACTCCGCGTAGCACGCGAATCCTTCGTGGAGCCAGATGTCGCACCAACGGTTCAGCGTGAGGCTGTTGCCGAACCACTGGTGCGCCAACTCGTGTGCGACGAGCCGTTCCTCGCGGCCGGTGCCGTCGCAGAAGTTCGCGCCGAAGATCGACAATCCCTGTGCTTCGAGGGGGATCTCGAGGTCGTCGTCGGTCACCAGAGCGGTGTAGTGCGCGAACGGGTACGGGCCGAACAGGCGCGTGAACAACTCGAGCATCTCGGTCTGGCGAGCGAAGTCCCGATCGAACGCCGCGCGCAACCGAGGCGGATGGATGCCGTACTGGGGCACGGGTTCGTTTGAGAGGGTGCGTATCTCGTAGTGCCCGGTCTGGACCGTGGCGAGATAGGTCGCCATGGGTTCGGGTTGCTCGTAGACGCGGGTGGTGCGACTCGCCTTCGTGGTCTTGTGCACGAGGGTGCCGTTCGCGATCGCGACGAACGGAGCGTCGGTGGTGACCGCGATGCGGTAGGTGGCTTTCGAACCGGGATGGTCGTCGCAGGGGAACCAGGTGGGTGCGCCGTTGGGCTGACTCGCGACGAGCGAACCCTCGTCGAGTTCTTCCCAGCCGACCTCACCCCACATGGTCCGCAGTGGGGTGGGGGTCCCCGAGTACTGCACACCGAAGACGAGGACCGCCCCGGCAGGGAGTTTCTCGGCGGGGGTGACGGTGAGCTTGCCGCCACGATGCGCGAACTTGGCGGGACGTCGCCCGTTGACGGTCACCTTCGTGACTCGCATCGACTGCGCGAGATCGAGCGAATACTTGGCGCGCACGTCCGTAGTCGTGGCGATGATCTTCGCCCGGCCGTCGAGCCGATTGGACACGACCTTGTAGGTGAGTTCGAGTTCGTAGCGGGAGGCCCGGTAGCCGCGGTTCCCGCTCTCGGGCAGATAAGGGTCGAGCGGCCGGTCCGCGGCGACCGGCGCGACGGGCTTGGCGGCCTTGATGGGCTTCACCGCGGCGACCAGTCGTTCGGCGTGGTCCACGGCGTGATCGGATTGCCCTGCCAGCGAGTGGACGGCGGGACGACGTCGCCGCGCATCACCAGCGAGGCCGGGCCGACGGTGGCACCGTCGCCGATGCCCGAGGCGGGCAACGCGACGCATTGGGGGCCGAGCGTGGCGCCGGCGCCGAGGGTCACGGTGTCCATGGACATGATCCGATCATGGAACAGGTGGGTCTGTACAACGCAACCGCGTTCGACGGTCGCACCGTCGCCCAGGGACACCAGGTCGGCCTCGGGCAGCCAGTAGCTCTCGCACCACACACCGCGCCCGATCCTCGACCCCAGCGCGCGCAGCCACAGGTTCATCACGGCGGTGCCCGCCGCGGCCCGGGCGAACCACGGTGCCGTCACGGTCTCCACGAAGGTGTCGGAGACCTCGTTGCGCCACACGAACGAACTCCACAGCGGGTGCTCGACGCGTCCGATCCGACCGACGACGAGCCATTTCGCGATCACGGTCACGAGGCACGCCACGGCTCCGGCCACCATGAGCACGAGACCGCCCAGCAGCGCAGCGGCGAGATAGCCCCAGTGCACGGCGAGGGTGTTGAGTGCGAAGAGCACACCGAGCCCGATGCCGTAGGTGACGACCATGGGCACGAGCCGGAAGGTCTCCACCGCGCCGCGCGCGATCTTCAGTTTCAGCGGCGGTGCGAAGGTGCGGCTCGCGTCGCTGTCACCGCTTGCGCGCCGCAGGCGCACCGGGGGACTGCCCAGCCACGACGAGCCGGATTTCGCCTTCTCCGGAGCCGCGGAGAGCACCGCGACGAGCCCGTGCTTCGGGACGCGCCGACCCGGCGCCGCCATACCCGAGTTGCCGAGGAAGGCACGCTTGCCGACCTTCGCATGCGAGATGTACAGCCACCCGCCGCCGAGTTCGTAGGAGGCGACCATCGTGTCGTCGGCGAGGAACGCTCCATCGGCGACCTTGGTGAACTTGGGAACCATCAGCACGGTCGACGCCTCGACGTCCTTACCGATGTCGGCGCCGAGCAATCGGAGCCAGATCGGGGTGAGCATCGACGCGTAGAGCGGGAACAGGAAGGTGCGCGAGGAGTCCATGAGGCGCTCGGTGAACCACACCTGCCAGCCCACGCGGCTGCGCACGGGATGCCAGCCCTCGGTCATCCCGACGGCAAGCAGTCGCACGGCCGTCAGGGTGAGCAGGGCGAAGACGAACATCGTCAGCAGCGCCGCGACGGGCAGCATCGCCAGGGAGTGCACCACGGCGTCGGAGACGGTGGGGGTGTCGTGCACCCACCACACGAGCAGCGCGACCCCGGCGGCGATCGAGACGACGGGCAGGCCGCCGAGCAGGATCGACGACAGCGCGTAGACCGGCACCCACCTGCCGCCCCGCGGCGGTATCGCGGCGGGCCACGGCCGGTCGGCCTTGCCGGCCTTGCGGGCGGGGGAGCCCGACCAGTTCTGCCCGGCCTTCACGCGACCGAACACCGCGGATCCGGCCTCCACTTCGGCGTCCTTACCGATCCGCGCGCCGGGGGCCAGAAACGAGCGGGCGCCCACCGTGGCGCCGGCACCGATCCGGATGCTTCCGATGTGGACGACGTCGCCGTCCACCCAGTAGCCGCCGAGGTCCACCTCCGGCTCGACGGCACACCCGTCGCCGAGTTCGAGGAGACCGGTGACCGGTGGAAGACTGTGCAGGTCGACGTCGCGGCCGACCTTCGCTCCCAGCGCCCGCGCGTACTGCCGCATCCAGGGAGCGCTCGAGATGTTCACGGCACCCACGGCCTCGGACAGTCGCAGAGCCGTCCACAGCCGGAGATGGACGCTCCCACCGCGTGGGTAGCTTCCGGGCTCTATGCCGCGCAGGAGCAGACGCGAACCCGCGACGGAGATCGCCATGCGCCCGACGGGCGTGAGGAACAGCAGGACACCGAGCGCGACCCACCACCACGACAGGGTGACGGTCCACGGCACGTCCACGACGAGCGCGACGACGTTGTTCAGGATCGCCAGCCAGGTCACCCACTGCAGTCCGGTGAGGGTGGTGAGGACGGCGGTCACGGCGATCTGCCCGAGCTGGGCGAGCCGCGGCACCGGGGTCACCTCTCGCGGTGTCGCCGCTTCCGTCGGCGCGAGTTCGTCGAGGTAGACGGCGAGCGATCCGAGCCTCGGGTGGTCGTACAGTTCTGCGACGGTCATCTCCGGATACCGGCTCCGCAGCGCCGTGACGAGTTGCGCCGCCGCGAGGGAACCACCGCCGAGTTCGAAGAAGTCGTCGTCGACGCCCTCGATCCGGGCGCCGAGGATGTCGGTCCACAGTTCGGCGACCCATTCGGCGGTGGGATCGAGACCGAGTGCTTCCACCGAGTCGGCATCGGCGCCGGGCAGCGGCCACGGCAGAGCGTTGCGGTCGACCTTGCCGGACGTGCGGGTGGGCAGTTCGTCGACGAGCGCGAGTCGGGGGACGAGCGCGGCCGGGAGTTGTTCGGACAGCAGGTCGTGGGCCGACGCGATGTCGAAGTCCGGATCGGTGGAGGCGAGGTATCCCACGAGGATCGAATGTCCCGCGGCCGTCTTGCGGACCGCGCACGCACCGCCCGCCACGCCGGGCAGGTTCTGCAGTGCGTTGTCGACCTCGCCGAGTTCGATGCGGCGGCCACCGATCTTGACCTGGTCGTCGGCGCGTCCCTGGAACAGCAGACCGGCGCGGTCGAGCGTCACGAGATCACCGCTGCGGTAGGCGCGGTCCCAGCCGAGCATGGGCATCGGAGCGTACTTCTCGGCGTCCTTCGCCGGATCGAGGTAGCGCGCGAGGCCGACACCACCGATGACGAGTTCACCGGTCGCGCCCTCCTCGACGGGGTTGCCGTCGGCGTCCACGACGGCGAGATCCCATCCGTCGAGGGGCAGGCCGATGCGGACCGGTCCGGTGCCGTCCATCAGCGACGCGCAGGCCACGACCGTCGCCTCGGTGGGGCCGTAGGTGTTCCACACCTCGCGTCCCCGAACCGCGAGACGTTCGACGAGATCGGGTGGGCAGGCCTCGCCACCGAAGATGAGCAGACGCACCGCCTCGAGGGCTTCGGCCGGCCACATCGCCGCGAGGGTGGGCACCGTGGAGACGACGTTGATGTTGCGCGAGACGAGCCACGGCCCGAGGTCCATGCCGGAGCGGACGAGCGCGCGGGGCGCCGGAACCAGGCAGGCGCCGTGCCGCCAGGCGAGCCACATCTCCTCGCACGAGGCGTCGAACGCCACGGACAGCCCGGCCAGGACCCGGTCGCCGGGACCGAGCGGCTCCCCTTGGCAGAACATCCGCGCTTCCGCGTCGACGAAGGCCGCCGCATTGCGGTGGGTGACGGCGACACCCTTCGGTGTTCCGGTTGAACCGGAGGTGAAGATGATCCACGCGTCGTCATCGAGGTTCGGGCCCCGCACCACCGGGGTGCCCGACGGCGCGGCCGTGCCCGGTCCGATGCCCTCGTCCGTGACGATGGCGGTGACCTGCGCTTCCGAGAACACGAGTTCGGCCCGCTCGTCGGGATCGTCGGCGTCGACGGGGACGTACGCGGCGCCCGCGGCGAGAATGGAGAGAATCGTCACATACAGGTCGCTGCGCCCGGAGGTCATGCGGACCCCGACCCTGTCGCCGGCCCCGACGCCCGCGTCGTTCAGCGCATACGCACCGGCGATCACCGCCTCGACCAGTTCGGCGTATTCGAGGACCGTCGCGCCGTCGTCGATCGCGGGGGCGTCGGGATGTGCTTCGGCAGTGCTCCGCAGCAGGTCGACGAGGGTGCGGGCGGGTGGAGCGTGCGACGCGCGGAGGAACTCGTCGGGGATGGGGGACCGGCCGACGGGGGTCGAGGTTATGGCTGGCAATTCCGCTGGTCCTTCTGCTCGATGGTGCTTCCGGTTATCTCACGTCCGGGTGGACGGCAGGTGAACGTTCGGCGCGCAGAACGCGTGTCGGCGTCGTGCGGTGCCGGGCGACGCGGAGCTGTGCGGGGTTGACACGGCCCGGTCGTCCTGCCATTCTCTTCGCCAGGTCATGAGTACCAGCGTCAAGCCCCGGCTAGCTGGTCGGCAACCCTCCAACCGCGGTGGGGTGCTCCGGGTGACGACCGGGCCGTGAATCCACTACCGGACACGGCAAGCGCGGACTCCGCCGGCGACGAGAATTCTCCGTCGTAGGCGTCACCGGCGGGTCCCCGAGTACACAAGGGATTTGTCATGACTGCTGTAGCCACCACCACCTGCATCGCTCCCTTTGCCACCGTTTCCGGCTGTGACGTGCAGGTTCCGCTCGTCCAGGGGGGTACCTGCACCTATGCGAACTTCGACTACGCGGCGAGCGCACCGGCGCTGTCCGCCGTCACCGACCGCATCACCGAGCTGCTGCCCTTCTATGCGAGCGTGCACCGCGGCGCCGGATACGCTTCGCGGATCAGCACCACCGCCTACGAGGACGCCCGCTCCTCCGTGTCGCGCTTCGTCGGCGCGGCCGACGACCAGGTCGTCGTCTTCACGCGCAACACCACCGATTCGCTGAACCTGCTCGCGAGTGCGGTGCCCGGCGATGTCGTGGTGCTCGACATCGAGCACCACGCGAATCTGCTGCCCTGGAAGAACTCTCGCATCGTCGAGGCTGCGGACACCGTCTCCGAGACGGTGTGGCGTCTCGCGGTCGAACTGCAGCGCGCACCCGCGGCCCTGCTCGCCGTCACCGGTGCTTCCAACGTCACCGGTGAGGTCCTGCCGATCGCCGAACTCGCCGAGCTCGCACACGCTTCCGGTGCCCGGATCCTCGTCGACGGTGCGCAGCTCGTGCCCCATCGCCGTGTCGATCTCGTCGAGCTCGGTGTGGACTACCTCGCCTTCTCCGGCCACAAGCTGTACGCGCCGTTCGGTGCGGGAGTGCTCGTCGGCCGCCGAGACTGGCTCGACGCCGCCGAGCCGTACCTCGCCGGTGGCGGCGCGGTGCGCGAGGTGCGCCTCGATCACACCGAATGGTCCTGCGCCCCTGCGCGTCACGAGGCCGGCACCCCCAACGTGCTCGGCGTCGCCGCCCTTGCCGCCGCGTGCGATGCGCTCGCCGGTTTCGACGCCGACGCGGTGATCCGTCACGAGGAGGCCCTGTGCGCCCTGCTCGTCGACGGTCTGCAGGCCATCGACGGCGTGGAAGTGCTTCGGCTGTGGAACGATTCGGCCGACAGTGTCGGGATCGTCACCTTCACGGTCGACGGCTACGAGCCCGGCCACGTCGCCTCCTATCTGTCCGCCGAGTACGGCATCGGCGTCCGTGACGGACGCTTCTGCGCCCACCCGCTGCTCGCGCGGGTCGGTCGTGCCGGCGGAGCCGTCCGGGCGTCGCTCGGACTCGGCAGCTCGTCCGACGATGTCGAGCGGCTCCTCGGAGCGCTCCGGTCGCTGGTCGAGAACGGGCCGACGTGGGTGCACGCGAAGACCGCCGGCGTGTGGAACCCCTCGCCGGAGACGCGTCCCGGCCTCGGAGCGACCGACGGCGACGCATCTCCGTGCGTCTAACGGTCGACAATTCCCCATAGGATCAGTAGGGTAATTCGCATGGGACGGACGAGGACGATCGCTGCGGCACGCTGGTGCCGTCGTCATGTCGACCTCTGCCGTACGGCATCGGGAATCTGTCCGGACTGAAGGTCTTCTCCCTCACAGTCTTCCGGCTCACAGGCCTATCCCTCCGTGCCGCTCCGCGGCCCGTACCGAGAGGTATCCCATGTCCGTCGCATCCACCGTCACCCCTGTATCCGCAGACCCGGCCGTCGTCGAGTCCGCCGCGATCCGGCCGTTGCGCGTCGCCGTCGAACTCACCGGTCACTCCGGGCCCGACTACTGGGCCGACCTGACCCTGGGACGTGTCGGCGACCCGCCGCTCGACCTCAGCGCCGATGTATCCAACGTCGTGCGGGTGCGTGCCGCCGACCTGCGTGAAGCCGGGAAACTGCGCGACCGCATCCGTGCAGAGGCCGCCGAGGAGGGCCGCGATCCCGATTCGGTCACGGTGCTCGTCGACGTCGAGATCGTCCTCGCCTCCGATGCCCGCACCGCCCGCACCCGCCGCACCCGCCCGGAATCGACTCGCGGGGAGGCCGGCACGCTGTCCTATGTCGGAACGCCGCACGGTCTCGCCGGGCTGATCGCGGACATCCATGCCGTGCAGGTCGCCGACGGCGTCACGCTGATCCCGCTCGCCGCGCCGTTCACCGTCGAGCATCTCGTCGACGGAACGCTGCCGTGGCTGGAGTCGCGCGGCCTCGTCGAGGTCTCGCCGACCGTCGTCGAGGTCCTGCGCCGGTTCGGTGAGGGCGCTCGGACATCCGTGCGCGCTTCCTGACACGCATCGGTATTGCGAAGGAGGGGCAGGAGTTTCGACTCCTGCCCCTCCTTCGCATGCGTTCACGCCGTACGGCGGTCGAGTGATTCGACGACGTGTACGCGCGGATCGGGGTCGAACCGGTAGCCCGACCCACGGACAGTGGTGATGATGTTGCCGAAACGTCCCAGCTTGGAACGGATCCGGGAGACATGGACGTCGACACTGCGGTTGCCGCGGTCGGTGTCGAAGTCGTCGTTCTCCGAGTATCCGGCGCCGAGCGGCCTCAATGCCGCGCGGGACACCGCGACGCGGGGCCGCCGCACCAGGTGCGCGAGGATCTCGAATTCGCTGTGACTCAACTCGACCCGCTGATTGTCGAGCACCAGCCCGCGGGCCGGCAGATCGATGACCAGAGGGGTCGGGCCGGGGCTGAGAAGAGTGTGGGTGCGCGCACCCGGGAGCAGATCGAGCGCGGTCTCCCGCAGAGCATCGGCGAGGGCGGCGAGATCGCCCGCCGACCCGGCGTTCGTGTCCGAGATCTGCACGATGAGAACGAGTTCGGGGGAATCGACCGAGCTGCCGGCCGGGTTCTCGATGGAGGACGTGGTCATGGAAGGGCTCCGCTGGTCGGAAGGTGAACGGCGCCGGGCAGGCAACTACCCGCAGCAGTGCGGCGCCGGAAAAGAGGAAGGGATGGTGCGGATCTCAGAACGCACAGAGGCACGAGCGGGTGCGACACAGGTCGACATGCCTGCGGCTCCACGCTCGGACTGTCACGACGGAAAGTGTACCCGGATGGAGATGCCGGTGGTACCGGTAGGTGGACCGTCTCAGTCCACGTCGACATCGATCGCCGCGGTGATGCGCATGAGCTCCGAATAGACGGTCCGGAACAGTGTGTTCGGGCATCCACCCGACGCCCACAGATCGGGGTAGTGCTGCAGCGCACGGTCGATGTAGGTGGGCAGGTTCGTGGGATGACCGAGCGGTGCGACGCCACCGAGCGGCTGGCCGGTGACCTCCGTGACCAGGTCGGAGGAGGCCGGCACGAGTTCGCCGCCGAGCCGCTCGCCGGTCCGCTCGACCGACACGCGATGCGCCCCGGACACCAGCAGCAGGATCGGGTCGTCATCGAGCAGGAAGACGAGCGACTTCACGATCGCGCCCACCTCGACACCGACCGCGGCGGCGGCCTGCTCAGCGGTGTGCACGGTCTCCGGCTGCTGGACGATCAGACCGTGATGGCCGCGGGCGATGAGCGTGTCCGAGACGCGGTGGGCATTCGGATGCAGCGACCTGGTCATGGATCAAGAGTAGGAAAATCGCCGCCCGATGGGCGCGGTTCCGAGGACGCGTCGTCGTCGTGTCGTGTCGTGGGGTGGCTCGATACAGTCCGTACGTAAACAAGTTACCCTTCGGTATTAACGCCTCTCCTGCCAGAAGGCAGGAGATTCCCGGCTCGGACCGCAACCGAACCACCCAGGAGGTGATCCGCCTGTCTGACGTCGTCGACACCGGTGTGGCCACGCTCCGCCACAGCCAGAATCACTCTGGCAGCGTTCCGGTCCCGGCATGCGCTGTAGTCGCAGGCCGAGCATCGGAAGGTTCGTTCGCCGAGTTCGAGGCGTTGCTTGGCTCTCGCGAAACATCTCGAACACGTCATCGACGTGTATGCGGGCCGTACCAGCACCACCTTCCGGCCGGCCCGCGTGCCCTGCTCGACGAGTTCGCGCTTCGCAGCGCCGATCGCGGCGTCCGCCGCTTTCCTCGCCATCGTGGATCGGGCGAGGAACGGGGGGCGGAAATCCTCCACGGCGATCAGTGCGTGGTGTGCGACCACCCCGCGCGCCCACATCCGTGCCTCGTGCTGGTTCCGCCGAGCGGCCTTCTTCTGCACCTGCGACGCACGTTTGCGGGCTCGCCGGTATCCGCTGGACGGTCGGCTTCCCTTGGGTCTGCGTCGGCGAGCCATGGTTCGTTGCGCCTTCGCCAGCTCCGCCGCGCAACGCTTGCGATGACCCCGGTGCGGCAGGTCGAACCGCTCGTCGGTGGTGGTTGCCGTGTGGGTCACTCCCCAATCGACACCGATCGCCGAACCAGGCGGCGCCGGAGCCGGAGGTTCGGTGCTGCGGGTGACGACGAACGACGCGTACCAATCTCCGACCGAGTCGCGGGTGATGCGCACACTCGACGGTTCGGATGGCAGTTTCCGCGACCACACCACCGGAATTGTGACGCCCTTCGGCAAGCGCAATCGGCCTTCCTGGATCCGGAAGCTGCGACGGGTGTACTCGAGAGTCGGCGACGTTGCCTTCCGGGACTTGAACTTCGGGCGGTTGCGTCCTTTCACCGCGAACGACGAGTCGAGCGCACGAGCGTAGGTCCGCAACGTCTGTTGTTGAGCGACCTGGGAGCCGGCCCGCAACCACGCCGATCGTCTGCGCGTCTCGGTCAGCTGTTTGCTCAGCTTCCCGGAAGTGGGTCGTGCGCCCGTCTTCTGGAGGTGCACGGCTTCGTTCCACAGGAACCTGCAGCGATGCCATTCGTCGAGCAGCGCGCATTCGGCGTTGCTGCCCGCACGCAACCGGAAGTTGTAACGCACAACCTCGACCCCCATGCCCGGGCACGCTATCGACGCCCACCGACAGATTCCGTCGTCACCATCACAAGCCCGACCCTGGAAGGAGGACGGCGGTTCTCACCCTTGTGAGGGCCGAGAGCCGCCGAACACACAATGTCCGATCTCTCGCCTTGGAAAGCGTTCACCGTCGAACGCAAGGATCACGTCGCACAGGTCACGCTCATCGGCCCCGGCAAGGGCAACGCCATGGGCCCCGACTTCTGGGCGGAATTGCCCGTCCTGTTCGGTGAGCTCGACGCCGACCCCGAGGTCCGCGCCGTCGTCCTCGCCGGTTCCGGCCGGAACTTCTCCTACGGCCTCGACCTCGTCGCCATGGGCGGCAGCCTCGGCGCCGTCGTCTCCGGCAAGGCGCTCGCGAAGCCGCGCACGGACTTCCACACGTTGATCAAGAACATGCAGGCGGCCATCACGGCCGTCGCCGACTGCCGCAAGCCGGTCGTCGCCGCGGTCCAGGGCTGGTGCATCGGCGGAGCGGTCGACCTCATCTCCGCCGCCGACATCCGCTACGCGAGCGCCGACGCGAAGTTCAGCGTCCGCGAGGTCAAGGTCGGAATGGTCGCCGACGTCGGCACCCTCGCCCGGCTCCCGCTCATCATCGGCGACGGTCACGTCCGCGAGCTCGCGCTCACGGGCAAGGACATCGACGCCGCCCGCGCCGAGAAGATCGGTCTCGTCAACGACGTCCACGACGACGCCGACGCAGTGCTGGCCGCCGCTCACGCGACCGCCGCGGAGATCGCCGCCAACCCGCCGCTCGTCGTCCAGGGCATCAAGAACGTCCTCGACCACACGCGCTCGCCGCAGGTCGACGACAGCCTCCGCTACGTCGCGGCGTGGAACGCGGCGTTCCTGCCGTCGGAGGACCTCACCGAGGCGATCACCGCCGTCTTCGAGAAGCGCCCGCCGCAGTTCAAGGGCGAATAGACCCCGCAGACGACGGATCCCCCGGACGATCGCATCGTCCGGGGGATCCGCGTTGTACAGGCTCGGTGTCAGTGCCCGCCGTTGTTCTTCAGGCGCTCGACCGACGCGGTCACCTCGGCCTCGGCCTCGGCGCGACCGACCCAGTCGGCGGCCTCGACGTGCTTGCCCGGCTCGAGATCCTTGTAGTGCACGAAGAAGTGCTTGATGGCGTCGAGCTCGAACTGCGAGACGTCGCTGATGTCCTGGACGTGATCCCACCGCGGGTCGCCGGCCGGGACGGCCAGGATCTTGTCGTCGCCACCGGCCTCGTCGACCATCTTGAACATGCCGACGGGGCGGGCCTCGACGATCACGCCGGGGAAGACCGACTCGGGCAGCAGGACCATGCAGTCGAGCGGATCGCCGTCCTCACCGAGAGTGTTCTCGATGTAGCCGTAGTCGGCCGGGTAGCCGAACGAGGTGTACAGGTAACGATCGAGCTTGACGCGTCCGGTCTCGTGATCGACCTCGTACTTGTTCCGCTGTCCCTTGGGGATCTCGATGGTGACCTCGAACTCCACGCCTTGCCTCACTTCGTCGGTGTTTTTCCGGCGGATACGACATCCGTATCTGCGGTGATGGTCCGCAGAGAGGATAACGGTCGCGGCGCTAGGCTGGAGGTGCAGGTACCGGGGCCCCGAGTGCGTCACAGCAGTGTGCGGCCGGCAGCGGGAAGTGCGGGTAGCTGGTCGACCAGTGTGTGCAGGATGCAGCGGAGGCGTGTTGACGGGGCAGGGCGGCAACAAGAAGCAGGGTTCACTGGCAACCAGGCGACGACGGAACATGAAGATCCTCTTCGGGATCTGGGGAGCGGGTTTCCTCGCTCTCGTCGTGGGCGGAGCCTTCGCGATCTACGACGTGCGGGCGTCCGCCGGCGCGGTCGTGCTCCCCGCACCGGCACCGGTGATCGCGACCCCCGCGGTCGCCGCGGTCTCGCCCGACGCTCCGACGCCCGACCCGACCTCGCTGGCGGCGGCACTCGACCAGGCGGTGAACAATCCCGGCCTCGGTGACTTCGCCGGGTCGATCACCGACCCCACGACCGGCACGGTGCTGTGGTCGAAGGACGCCGATCGCGCGCTGATCCCGGCCTCCACCACGAAGATCCTCACCGCCGCGGCCGCCATGCTCGTGCTGCCCTCCGATCATCGGATCACCACGCGTGTCGTCGAGGGTTCGAAGCCGGGGGAGATCGTCCTCATCGCGGGTGGCGACCCCACCCTCTCGGCGATGCCGCCCGGCGAGGAGAGCTTCTACCCCGGTGGTCCCCGCATCGCCGACCTCGCCGAACAGATCCGGCGCAGCGGCACGACGGTCGAGACGGTCCTCGTCGACACGAGTCTGTACAGCGGGGATCCGCTCGCGCCGGGCTGGTTTCCCCAGGACGTCGGCGACGGTTACGTCGCACCCATCGAACCGGTGATGCTCGACGGCGCCCGGTCGAACCCACTCGAGGACGAATCGCCTCGCAGCGCTACGCCCGCCCTGGACGCCGGTCGTGCACTGGCGACGGCGCTCGGTGCCGACCCCGCGCGGGTAGCACTCGGATCCGCCTCACCCGGTGCGGCGCCCATGGCGTCGGTCCAGTCGGCGCCACTCACTGTGCGTCTCGGTCAGATGCTGCGCCGATCCGACAACGTCCTCGCGGAGACCATCGGACGGGAGGTCGCCGTCGCGACCGGCAACGAGCACTCGTTCGAGGGCACGACGAAGGCGGTGACCGGTACCCTGCAGCAAGCGGGTCTGGACGTCACCGGTGTGACGTTGCGCGACGTCAGCGGGCTCTCGGTCGAGAACCGGATCCCCGCTCGCACGCTCGATCGCGTGATCTCCGAGGCGGCCGGACCGAACAGGACGGAGCTGCGACCCATGCTCGACTATCTTCCCGTCGCCGGAGCGACCGGCACGCTCGCCGACCGCTACGGCACCACGACCCGCGCCGGAGCCGGATGGGTGCGGGCGAAGACCGGCACTCTGACCGAGGTCAACGGACTCACGGGATACACCGTCGACTCCGACGGCCGCGTGCTGTCGTTCGCTCTGCTGTCCAACGGCCGGGCCCCGAGCGAGGCTCGGCCCGCCCTCGACGCCGTGGCGTCGGTACTGCGTGAGTGCGGTTGCCGATGACCGGCAAGGAGCGGGCACTCGGCGACGCGATCGACTGGTCGTTCGCGGCCGGGGTCGGCGTGCGCCTCACCCGCTCCGAACCCGCGATGTCGCGGTACACCCGCGATGCGGTGCAGGACGAGTTGTTCTCGGCCGCCGCGCGCGCCGAGGGACCGGTGCGCGAGCACACGCGTCTCGACGACGGAACCGAGCCGCCGCCCGCGCAGGTCGTCGACCGGCCGGGCTGGGTACGTGCGGCCGCGGCGTCGATGGCCGACCTCACCGCGACCTCGGGCGAGGATCCGGCCGGCTCCTCCCTCCGCTGGGTGGGCAAACCGGCGGGCGCGCAGGCCGGCGCGATGCTCGCCTACCTGTCGTCCGCGGTGCTCGGACAGTACGACCCGTTCTCCCGTTCGCTGCTGCTCGTCGCGCCCAACGTCGTCGCGGTCGAACGCGCCCTGAAGGTGCCGCCCGCCGACTTCCGGCTGTGGGTGTGCCTGCACGAGGTGACCCACCGCGTGCAGTTCGCACAGGCACCGTGGATGGCCGAGCTGATGCGCGAGGCCGCCGCCGACCTCGCCACCGCGGTCGACGAACCGATGGGCGACGTCGCGACCCGCGTGGTGTCGGCGGTGAAGGACCTGCGCACTCCTGGCGACAAGGCGATGTCGGAGCGGGGCATGCTCGGTGTCGTGCGGGCGCTGCAGGCACAGTCTCAGCGCGAGTCGTTCGATCGGATCCTCGCGCTCGGAACGCTGCTCGAAGGCCACGCCGATCATGTGATGGACGGTGTCGGCCCGGCCGTGGTCCCGTCGGTCGCGCGGATCCGGCGGGCGTTCGACAACCGGCGGCACCGCAACAGCAGCCCGGTGCATCGCCTCATCCGGCTCGTCCTCGGCATGGACGCCAAGATGGCCCAGTACGTGCACGGCAAGAAGTTCGTCGACGCCGTCGTCGCGAAGGTAGGCACGGACGACTTCAACGCCGTGTGGTCCGGTCCGGACGCCCTGCCCACCCTGACGGAGATCGACCATCCCGATGCGTGGATCGCGCGGGTACTGAGCTGATCGTGGCTTCACCGTCCAACGATCGTCCGCTGCTGCCCGAAGCCCCGGCGATCCACGAGGTGCGCCTCGCCGTGCGGGCCTGGCTGGGCGCGCACCCGGCCGACGCGGTGACCGTCGCGTTGTCGGGCGGGGCCGATTCCGCCGCCCTGACCGCCGCCGCCGTCGCGGAGACCGAGGCGGTGCACGCCGTCGTCGTCGATCATCGCCTCCAGTCCGGTTCCGAGGTCGTCGCCGCGCGGGCCGCGGAGTTCGCCCGGGCCCGCGGCTGCGCGACCGTCATGGTGGTCGGTGTGGACGTCACCGGTGGGGGAGGTCTCGAGGCCGCCGCGCGCGCGGCCCGCTACCGGGCGCTCGACGAGAACCGCGACGACCGGACCGTGTTGCTCGGGCACACCCTCGACGACCAGGCCGAGACGGTGCTGCTCGGTCTCGGCCGCGGATCGGGGCTGCGTTCGATCCGCGGGATGGCACCCTTCGACCCGCCGTGGGGCCGGCCGCTGCTCGGCGTGCGCCGCGACACGACCCGCCGGGCGTGCGACGAACTCGGCTACCGCCCGTACGAGGATCCGCACAACACCGACGACCGGTTCACGCGCGTGCGTCTGCGCCGTGAGGTACTGCCGCTGCTCGAGGACGTGCTCGGTGGGGGCGTCGCCGAAGCCCTCGCGCGCACGGCCGGGCAACTGCAGGACGACGGCCACGCCCTCGATGTCTGGGCCGGCGACCTGCTCGCGACAGCGCGGCGCGAGGACGACCTGCTCGACACCGACACTCTCGCGGCGGCTCCCGCCGCAGTACGACGCAGAGCCCTCCGATCGTGGCTGATCGATCACACCGTCACGCCGAACGAGACGATGCTGCGGACGGTCGACGATCTGGTAGCGGCGTGGCGCGGACAGGGCCCGGTCGCGGTCGGACGGGGCCCGCGGACGGGGACGAGGTTGGTGGTGTCGCGTCGGCGTGGCACGCTTGCCGTGGAGTACGTCGACCGGGCGAAGGTCCGGGCGACCGGCAGCAGAAGGTAGGGAAGGACCCCGGTGTACGAGAACGACATAGCGTCGGTGCTGATCTCCGAAGAACAGATCAAGGAGCGGACCGCAGAGCTGGCGCAGTCGGTCGCCGAGCGTTACCCGGTGGGTGCGCCGGAAGGCGATCTGCTGCTCATCGGGGTGCTCAAGGGCGCCATCTTCTTCATGACCGACTTCGCGCGCGCTCTGCCGATCCCGACGCAGATGGAGTTCATGGCCGTAAGTTCGTACGGGTCGTCGACCTCGTCCTCGGGTGTCGTGCGCATCCTCAAGGACCTCGACAAGGACATCGCCGGTCGCAACGTCCTCATCGTCGAGGACATCATCGACTCGGGTCTGACGCTGTCGTGGCTGCTCAAGAACCTCTCGACGCGCAACCCCGCGTCGCTCGAGGTCGTCACGCTGCTCCGCAAGCCGGAGGCCGTGAAGATCGACGTCGAGGTCAAGGACGTCGGATTCGACATCCCGGACGAGTTCGTCGTCGGCTACGGACTCGACTACGACGAGCGCTACCGCGACCTGCCCTACATCGGCACGCTGGATCCCAAGGTCTACAGCAGCTGACCTCCGGTCGAGCCGCGTCGTGAGGTCCCCGGCTCGGGGAACTCCGGTTCCGTCCCGATCGTTGTCGATTACGACGTCTTCCCGGTGTCGGCTCCGGCCGGTGCCGGGGCGACCGCTCGTTGCTACGCGGTAACCTTGCGTTGCCTGGTCAGTGACCGTCGCGGCGTGCGGCCACCCCGGGCGCGAAGCGCCGCGACTGCGAGACCCCGACGAACTCGATCGAAAGGACCGGCCGCTCGGGCCGAACCTGTATGAACCGCAAGACAGTGTTCCGTAATCTGGCGATCGTCGCCGGCATTCTGCTGGTGATCTACGCCTTCAGTTACTTCGGCGACGACACGCGCGGTTTCACCCAGGTGGACACGTCCGTCGCGGTGTCCCAACTCGAATCGCAGAACGTCAGCGAAGCCCGCATCGACGACCGCGAACAGCAGGTGCGTCTGTGGCTCGAGAACGGCAACGACGCGACCGAGGGCAGCACCGAGATCATCGCGAAGTACCCCGCGTCGGCCTCCGAACAGATCTTCGACCTGGTCGCCGCGTCGGGCGCGCAGAAGTACGACACGAGCGTCACCCAGGAGAGCTGGCTGACCTCGATCCTCATCTTCGTCCTGCCGATGATCATCCTGCTCGGCGTGTTCTTCTTCGTGATGAGCCGCATGCAGGGCGGTGGTCGCGGCGGCATGATGGGCTTCGGCAAGTCGAAGGCCAAGCAGCTGTCGAAGGACATGCCCAAGACGACCTTCGCCGATGTCGCCGGCGCCAACGAGGCCGTCGAGGAGCTCTACGAGATCAAGGACTTCCTGCAGAACCCGGCGCGCTACCAGGCGCTCGGCGCGAAGATCCCCAAGGGCGTACTGCTCTACGGTCCTCCCGGCACGGGTAAGACCCTCCTCGCGCGTGCCGTCGCCGGCGAGGCGGGCGTCCCGTTCTTCACGATCTCCGGTTCGGACTTCGTCGAGATGTTCGTCGGTGTCGGCGCCTCCCGCGTGCGCGATCTGTTCGAGCAGGCCAAGCAGAGCGCTCCCTGCATCATCTTCGTCGATGAGATCGACGCGGTCGGCCGCCAGCGCGGCGCCGGCCTCGGCGGTGGTCACGACGAGCGTGAGCAGACCCTCAACCAGCTGCTCGTCGAGATGGACGGCTTCGGCGACCGCTCCGGCATCATCGTGATGGCCGCGACGAACCGCCCCGACATCCTCGACCCGGCACTGCTGCGTCCCGGCCGTTTCGACCGTCAGATCCCGGTGACGAACCCCGACCTCGCCGGTCGCCGGGCGATCCTCGCCGTGCACTCGAAGGGCAAGCCGATCGATCCCAACGCGGATCTCGGTGCGCTCGCCAAGCGCACGGTGGGCATGTCCGGTGCCGACCTCGCGAACGTCGTCAACGAGGCCGCGCTGCTTACCGCCCGTGAGAACGGCACGGTGATCACCGAGGCGATCCTCGAGGAATCGGTCGACCGTGTCATCGGCGGTCCCCGCCGCAAGAGCCGCATCATCAGCGAGCACGAGAAGAAGATCACGGCCTACCACGAGGGTGGTCACACCCTCGCCGCGTGGGCGATGCCCGACATCGAGCCGGTTTACAAGGTCACCATCCTCGCCCGCGGCCGCACCGGCGGTCACGCGATGACGGTGCCCGAGGACGACAAGGGCCTGATGACGCGTTCGGAGATGATCGCGCGCCTCGTCATGGCGATGGGCGGTCGTGCCGCGGAGGAACTCGTCTTCCGCGAGCCCACCACCGGCGCCTCGTCCGACATCGACCAGGCCACGAAGATCGCGCGCGCGATGGTCACCGAGTACGGCATGAGCGCGAAGCTCGGCGCCGTCCGCTACGGCCAGGAGCAGGGCGACCCCTTCCTCGGCCGGTCGATGGGTGTGCAGTCCGACTACTCGCACGAAGTGGCACGCGAGATCGACGAGGAGGTCCGCAACCTCATCGAGGCCGCGCACACCGAGGCGTGGGCGATCCTCAACGAGTACCGCGACGCCCTCGACGTGTTGGCGGGCGAGCTGCTCGAGCACGAGACGCTGACCCGCAAGGATCTCGACCGGATCCTGGCCGATGTGAAGAAGCGTCCGCGGATCACGACCTTCAACGATTTCGGTGATCGGGTCCCGTCCGACAAGCCGCCGATCAAGACGCCCGCCGAGCTCGCGGCCGAGCGTGGCGAGCCGTGGCCGCCGGAACCGCCGTCGCTGACGAAGCCGGCGCATCAGCACCCGCAGTATCCGGGCCAGGGCCAGGGCCAGGGCGAGGTGCCCGCTCCCGCCGGCTACCAGCCCGGCGCGCAGCCGCAGTACCAGCCGGCGAACGGCTACCCCCAGCCCCAACAGCAGCCCCAGCCCCAACAGCAGCCGCAACCCCAACAGCAGTCGCAGCCGGTCCCGGCCTCCGAGCCGCTTCCGGGCTTCCAGCCGACGGCTCCGTATCCGGGTGGTCCGCGGCACGCGACGCGTCCGGACTACGGTGCTCCCGCCGGATGGTCGGCTCCCGGCTGGCCGCCGCGCGAGCAGACCCCGCAGGAACAGCAGGGTCACGGGCCGCAGGGCCCCGGACAGCCTCAGGGATACGGATATCCGCAGGGCAATCAGGGGCAGAACCCGCAGAGCTACGGACAGCCCAGCTACGGACAACAGGCCCAGGAAACGCAGAGTTTCGGGCGTCCGCAGGAGCCGCAGGACGCCGACCGTCCGTCGGACTCCGGCGAAGACGGTGCGGCAGATGCGCACCGTGGTGAGAACCACGTGGGAGACTCGCAACCGCGCGATGGTTACGGCGCTCCCGAACCCCCTCCCACACAGCGGTGGGAAGGCCCGGCCGGCCGGCACTGATCCGTGTCGGTGAGTCGGTACGGGGCGCGCATCGGGGCCGTCGGTTCCGATGGAGACGAGTGAGCGAAGAGTGGAGGGCGAGCGGGTGTCGGTGAACCACCTGAAGTCGGATACGGGTTCCGACCCGGAGGATGTGACGACCCACGAATTGAGCGTGGACGCGGGTCGTACGTTCGACCAGGCCCGAGCCGAAGCGGCCGTGCGTGAACTGCTGATCGCGGTGGGTGAGGATCCGGACCGCGAGGGCCTGCGCGACACTCCCGCCCGGGTGGCCCGTGCCTACCGCGAGGTGTTCGGGGGACTGTTCACCGACCCGGACGAGGTCCTCGACACGACCTTCGACGAAGGTCATCAGGAACTCGTCCTCGTGCGAGACATCCCGATGTACTCGACGTGCGAACATCACCTCGTGTCGTTCCACGGCGTCGCCCACGTCGGATACATCCCGGGCCCCACGGGCCGCGTCACGGGTCTGTCGAAGCTGGCGCGTGTCGTCGACCTCTACGCCAAGCGTCCGCAGGTCCAGGAACGCCTCACCCGCCAGATCGCCGACGCCATGATGCGCAAGCTGCAGCCGCGCGGCGTGATCGTCGTGGTCGAGGCGGAGCACCTGTGCATGGCGATGCGCGGCATCCGCAAGCCCGGTGCCAGCACCACCACCTCCGCCGTGCGCGGGCTGTTCCAGACCAGTTCGGCGTCGCGTGCCGAGGCCCTGGACCTGATCCTGCGCCGGTGACCGTCTTCCCCGCCGAACAGTGGCCTGTCGTGATGGGCGTATTGAACGTCACCAGTGATTCCTTCTCCGACGGCGGTCGCTATCTGGACTGCGAGACCGCGATAGCCCGCGGCTTCGAGCTGCGCGAGCTCGGCGTCGACATCGTCGACGTGGGTGGCGAGTCCACCCGGCCCGGGGCCGTGCGCGTCGACCCGGAGGTCGAGGCGTCCCGCGTGGCGCCGGTCATCGCCGCTCTGGCGGAGGCAGGCATCCCCACGAGCGTCGACACGATGCGCGCCTCGGTCGCCGAGGCGGCCGTGGAGGCCGGGGTGACCATGATCAACGACGTCTCGGGTGGGCGCGCCGACGCCGACATGGCCGCGGTGGTCGCCGAGGCCGGGGTGCCGTGGATCCTCATGCACTGGCGTCCCCTCGGCGAGTTCGTCCACGCGGGCGGTTCGACGCACTACGAGGACGTCGTCCGCGAGGTCCGCGAGGAGCTGCTCACGCAGGTCGACATCGCGGTGGCCGCAGGCGTGGACTCCGACAAGATCGTGCTCGATCCCGGTTTGGGTTTCGTGAAGGAACCCGACCACAACTGGCAGTTGCTGCAGCGCTTGCCCGAACTCACCGAACTGGGTTTCCCGGTGCTCATCGGGGCGTCCCGGAAGCGATTCCTCGGATCGCTGCTCGCGGCGCCCGACGGCACGGTCCGCCCGCCCTCGGGTCGTGAGGTCGCCACGGCCGTCGTCTCGGCGCTCGCCGCCACACACGGCGCATGGGGCGTACGCGTCCACGACGTGCAGGCATCCCGCGACGCGCTCGCGGTGGTGCGTGCCTGGCAGCGCGGCAGCGCGGAAGGAGTGCACGCGTGAGCGACCGCATCGAACTACGGGGACTGACGGTCCGCGGCAACCACGGCGTCTTCGAGCACGAGAAGCGGGACGGTCAGGACTTCGTCGTCGACATCGTCGTGTGGCTCGATCTCGCGCCGGCCGCGGCATCCGACGAGCTGGCCGACACGCTGCACTACGGCGAACTCGCCGAGCGAGCCGCGGCGATCATCGCCGGTCCGGGCCGCGATCTCATCGAGACGGTCGCGGGGGAGATCGCCGACGAGGTGCTCACCGACCCGCGTGTCGCCCGGGTGGAGGTCACGCTCCACAAGCCGTCGGCGCCGATCCCGCTGACCTTCGGCGACGTCGCCGTGGTGATCGACCGCTCCCGCAGCGATGTGACGGGGAGCGCCTGATGAGTCGTGCTGTGCTGTCCATCGGATCGAACATCGGCGACCGGCTCGCGCACCTGCGGTCGGTCGTCGACGCATTGGGCGAGCGGGCCGTCGCCGTCTCGGCGGTGTACTCGACGGCACCGTGGGGCGGCGTCGAACAGGAGGATTTCCTGAACGCGGTCGTCGTCGCGGAGGATGCCGCCTTCGGTCCGCGCGACTGGCTGCGGTTCGGCCAGGAACTCGAGGAGGCCGCCGAACGCGTCCGGATCCAGCGCTGGGGTCCGCGCAGCCTCGACGTCGACGTCGTGACCTGCGTCAGCGGCGAGGGTGAGGTGCGCAGCGACGATCGGGAACTGATCCTGCCGCACCCGCGCGCACACCAGCGGGCGTTCGTGCTCGTCCCGTGGCTCGACGTCGAACCCGAGGCCGTGCTCACCGCCGAGGGCCGGCGGCTGGGCATCGGCGACTGGCTAGACGAACTCGACGCCGCCGAACGGGAAGGTGTGCACCGCACCGACCTGACGCTGGCCGGGCCGAAGACCCAGGGACACGCCGAGTGCTGAAACAGACCCGGATCCGAGATCTGCTGGCGCTGGCCGTGCTGGCAGCGATCGTCGCGTGGTTGCTCGTCCGCACAATGTACGGTTCGCTGCCGCCCATCCCCGTCTACGCGGGAGCCTCGCTGTATCCCGTCGCGGTCATCGAGGTGATCCTGGCGTTCATGATCCGGTCGCGGGTCGGCAAGCACGAGATCGGTGAGGGCCCCGGCAGGTTGCATCCCATCACCGCCGCCCGCGCGGTCGCGCTCGCCAAGGCGTCCGCACTGGTGGGTGCCGCGAGCGCCGGAGTGTGGGCCGGTTTCCTGCTGTATCTCGTACCGCAACGCGGCGTCGTGCAGGCCGCCACCGACGACACGTCGGGGGTGCTCGTCGGAGCCCTCGCCGGCATAGCGCTGGCGGCGGCCGCGTTGTGGCTCGAATACTGTTGCCGGACACCGGAAGACCCCGACGAACCGAACGAACCGGCGCTCTGACATCGGATTTCGGGGTGGGGAAGGGCGTGTCGTCCGGCTCCGATCCGAGGACCCACCCAAGTACCCTGATGGTCATGGCAACCTCGGCGCGACCAGACAGGAATCGCCGTCCGTGGCGCAGTACCGGCTCGATGATCGTGGCCGGTCTGCTCGCTCTGGCGATGATCGCCTCGCTGCTGTTGATCTTCAGTGAGAGCGTGCAATTGCTGCGTGTCGCGGTGGTCGTCGCCCTGTGGGCTGCCACTGTCGGAGCCATCGCGATGAACAAGTACCGCCGGGAATCGGCGCTCGATCGGGCGAAGGCCGACGACCTGAAGACGGTCTACGAACTGCAGTTGCAACGAGAGATCGCGGCGCGGCGCGAGTACGAGCTGACCGTCGAGGAGAAGGTCCGTGCCGATCTGAAACTCGACGCCGGGGAGATGGCGGCCCTGCGCACCGAGCTGGCCACCCTGCGCCGCACGCTCGAGATGTTGTTCGACGGCCGGCTCCCCGACGATGTCGTCGCCCTCGAGGGCCAGGCGGAGAAGCTGCGTGGACTGAGCGAGGCGGCGCGGGTGTCCGCTCCGCGTCCGTCGGGACCGGCCTTCGCCTCTCCCGACGACGAGCCGGTCACCGCGGAGACCGAGTCGGTCGAGGCGGCCATGCGGGCGGCGGAGGCGTCGGAGAAGACGTCCGCGAAGGGTGATGTCGAAGAACCGCGTACCGAGAAACAGGCGAAGGTTGATTCTGCGACGGGGAAGTCCGCTACCGGGAAGGTCACGGTCGAGAAGGCGACGGCTGGAAAAGCGGCCGCAGGACCGGACGCCGAGATCGAGGACGCGGAAGTCGAGGATCAGAAGGTCGGAGACACGAAGACGGGGGACCCGAAGACCGGGGACGCGAAGGTCGCGAGCGCCGAGAAGGCGGCGGACGGGAAGCCGGAGCCGCAGAAGCCCGGCAAGCACGAGTCCGGATCCGATCCCGACCCGCAAACGGACGCAGACGGGGCCGGAGCGAAGACGAAGGGCGATGACCCCGCGGAGGGGAAGGACACCGCCGCGAAGGCCGATGGAGCTGCGGAAACGACCCAGGAGGACGACGAGGGCGACCACGAATCGTCCGGACGTCGCTCCCGGCGCCGTCGCGCCGACGGTGAGGGCCGGACGGTCGCGGAGATCCTCGCGTCGTTGTCGGCCGAGCGCTGATCGCGGGGCGATCGCGCGGCAGGTCGCACCCGCCCCACCTCGGACGATGAGGCGCAGATCACTCGGCCCGACCGTGGCGAGCCCCGGAAAACGCGCGCTATTGTCGAGCGGAACGTCCGGTACCCGCTGAGCGGGACTGGAACGAACGAGAGGACTCCCGTGAATTCCTTCGGGATCACCAACGCACCCGCGCCTGCGCGCCTGTCGGTAGGAATCGTGTCCGCCGGACGGGTCGGCACTGCACTCGGCGCAGCTTTCGAACGCGTTGGTCATGTCGTCGTGGCCTGCTCGGCCGTCTCCGACGTCTCGCGGCACCGTGCCGCCACGCGCCTGCCGGATTCGCAGATCCTGCCGGTCGACGAGGTTGCCGGCCGCTGCAATCTCCTTCTTCTCGCCGTTCCCGACACCGAACTGTCGTCCCTGGTCAAGGGCCTCGCAGCCACCGGTTCGGTCGCCGCCGGCACGATCGTCGTCCACGTCTCCGGTGCTCACGGCACCGCGATCCTCGAGCCGCTGACCGAGCAGGGCGCCGTGCCGCTCGCGATCCATCCCGCGATGACCTTCACCGGCCACGACGAGGACATCGACCGGCTCTCCTCCGCGTGCTTCGGCATCACGGCCGCCGACGAGATCGGCTACGCCATCGCGCAGTCCCTCGTCCTCGAGATCGGCGGCGAGCCGGTCCGCGTCCCCGAGTCCATGCGCATGACCTACCACGCTGCGCTCGCGCACGGCAGCAACCACCTGGTCACGCTGGTCGCCGACGCCGTCGAGGCACTGCGCAGCGCCCTGCAGGGGGAGGAACTGCTCGGCCAGCAACTCGTCGACGACGCCCCCGGTGGAGTCGCCGAACGGGTGTTGCAGCCTTTGCTCTCCGCAGCGCTCGACAACGTGCTGCGGCGCGGGCCCTCGGCCCTCACCGGGCCGGTCGCGCGCGGCGATGCCGACGCCGTGGCCGCGCACCTGCGTGCGCTCGAGGCCGTCGACCCGCTGATCGCCGCCGGGTACCGCGCGCTGTCGCTGCGATCGGCGCAACGGACCGGGTCGAAGCCGGAACTGATGGCAATTCTCGAAGGAGCTGAATACGGTGAGTGAAGCAGGACAGCGCGGATACGTGCGAGGTGAACTGACCGTTCACCACGATCCCGCAGGCCTGACCAAGGTCACCCGGGCTCTGCGCGGCGTCGGCCGCACCGTCGCACTCGTACCGACGATGGGTGCGCTGCACACCGGTCACCTCGAACTCGTGCGCCAGGCCAAGCTCACCGGGGCCGTCGTGGTCGTGTCGATCTTCGTCAACCCGCTGCAGTTCGGGAAGAACGAAGATCTCGACGCCTACCCGCGCACCCTCGACGCCGACTTCGAACTGCTCCGCGAAGCGGGCGTCGAACTCGCCCTCGTGCCGACGGTCTCGGCGATGTACCCGCAGGGCCCGCGCACCACGATCCATCCGGGTCCACTCGGGTCGGAGCTCGAAGGTGCTGCGCGTCCCGGTCATTTCGCGGGCATGCTGACGGTCGTGGCGAAGCTGTTCAACATCGTCGGTCCCAACACGGCGTTCTTCGGTGAGAAGGACTACCAGCAGCTCACTCTGATCCGTCAGATGGTCGCCGACCTGAATCTCGACATCCGTATCCTCGGCGTTCCCACCGTGCGCGAACAGGACGGGCTCGCACTGTCTTCCCGCAACCGCTATCTCGACCCCGAGCAGCGCGAGATCGCGACCACGCTGTCTGCGGCGCTCGTCGCCGGCGCACACGCCGCAGCGGGCGGAGCCGAGGCGATCTTGTCCACGGCACGCGACGTGCTCGCGCAGAGTCCGCAGATCGAGGTGGACTATCTCGAGGTGCGCGGCGCCGATCTGGGGCCGGCACCCGAACGCGGCGACGGCCGACTGCTCGTCGCCGCACGACTCGGCTCCACACGCCTCATCGACAACGTCGGGGTCGCCGTCGGCACCGGCTTCCTCGAACGAGCCACCGGTCCGGTGGATCCCGACGCCGAAGACAACCTGACGAACCGCTGACCCACCGATCGAATTCGGAAACGAGAAAGAAACCGAGGACGAGCATGTTCCGCACCAT
This sequence comes from Rhodococcus sp. 2G, assembly GCF_001886355.1. Taxonomy (NCBI): domain Bacteria; kingdom Bacillati; phylum Actinomycetota; class Actinomycetes; order Mycobacteriales; family Nocardiaceae; genus Rhodococcus; species Rhodococcus sp. 2G. The sequence continues at coordinate 4,961,477 of NZ_CP018063.1, forward strand.
GATGAAGTCGAAGATCCACCGCGCCACCGTCACCCACGCGGATCTGCACTATGTCGGTTCGGTGACCGTCGACCAGGATCTGATGGACGCCGCGGATCTGCTCGAGGGCGAGCAGGTCTGCATCGTCGACATCGACAACGGCGCCCGGCTCGAGACGTACGTCATCGCCGGTGAGCGTGGATCGGGCGTCATCGGGATCAACGGTGCCGCAGCACGTCTCGTCAGCCCCGGCGATCTCGTCATCCTCATCGCCTACGGCGTGATGAACGAGCAGGAGTGCAAGGACTACGACCCGCGCGTGGTGTTCGTCGACGCCGACAACCGCCAGGTCGAGCTCGGCAACGATCCCGCCCACGCTCCCGAGGGCTCGGGCCTGATCACGCCGCGGATGCTGTCGACTCTCGACTCCCCGTCCCTGGTCTAGAGGTGCTCCTCACCGTCGACGTCCGCAACACCAATATCGTCCTGGGGGTGTTCGCGGGCAGCGGCTCGCACGCGCGGCTGCTGCGCGACTGGCGCGTCCGTACCGACCCCAGGATGACCGCTGACGAGATCGCCCTGCTGTTCCGCGGTCTGCTCGGCGAATCTGCCGAGCAGGTCACCGGGGTGGCGGCGTTGTCGACCGTGCCGTCGGTGCTACGTGAGGTGCGCGTCATGCTCGACCGCTACTGGTCGTCGGTGCCGCACGTAGTGGTGGAGCCGGGGGTGCGCACGGGAGTGCCGCTGCTCGTGGACAACCCGAAGGAGGTCGGCGCCGACCGCATCGTCAACAGTCTGGCGGCCTACCACTTCTACGGATCCCCGTGCATCGTCGTGGATTTCGGGACCTCCACGTGCGTCGACGTCGTGTCGGGCAAGGGGGAGTTCCTCGGCGGGTCCATCGCTCCGGGTGTGGAGATCTCGATGGATGCGCTGGCGTCGCGGTCGGCGGCGCTGCGGAAGGTCGAATTGCTCCGTCCCCGAGGTGTTCTGGGAAAGAACACCGTCGAGTGCATGCAGTCCGGGGCCGTCTTCGGGTTCGCCGGGATGGTCGACGGCATCGTGCGGCGCATCTGCGCCGAGGTGCCCGGTTTCGACGGCGACGACGTGGCCGTCATCGGCACCGGCGACAGTGCGCCGCTGATCATGCCGGAGTCGCGCACCCTCGAGCACCACGAGCCGGATCTGACCCTCGAGGGGCTGCGTCTGGTGTACGAGCGGAACCAGGTGAGACGAGCGGCACGCGGAACTGCGGGTTCCGCTGAGCGTCATTCTGTGTAAAGATGTTCCTCGTGATCCGTTGCATGAGCACCCAGGAGTGTTGTCGAGGCTGACCGCCGCCTCGACCGATAACACATTCCTGGGAGTTTTCTCATGCGCGCTGCGCTTCTTTCCACCACTTCTGTTTCCACCGCTGCTCCGGTTGCCGCTTCTACGGTTACCGCTACTGCTCCGGTCGCCTTCCACCGGCTCGCCGTCGAGCGCACGTACCCCACCGAACTGTCCGCAGCGGTCGCCCGCGGCGCCGTCATCGTCGACATCCGCTCGAACGCCGAACGTGCCGCTCAGGGAACGCTTCCCGGTGCACTGGCCATCTCCGCCGATCTCGTCGCCGAGCGACTCGATCCGGGCGGCCCGGGCCGTCTCGCCCTCGCCGTCGACCGCGACGTCGAATGGATCCTCGTCTCGTCGGACGGCGCGAGCTCGCACGGTGTGGTCACCGAACTGCACGCGCAGGGTTTGCGCCGGGTCACCCACCTCGTCGGAGGCTACGACGCCATCCGCGCGGCCCGCCTGGTCGGCGCAGTCGCCGAGGCCCAGCACGTCGCGCAGGACGTGGCGCGGGTCACCGCTCACTGAAAGCGCGCATCTGCAGGAATGGTGACCTCGGGTGTCCGATAGTCTGGTTACCCGTGAGTGATGCCACCGTTCAGCAGCCCGACGACACCCCCGAGCAGATGCGGGTTCGCCGCGAGAAGCGCGAACGGCTCCTGGCACAGGGTTCGGAGGCCTATCCCGTCGAGATCCCGCGCACCCATACGCTCGCGGAGATCCGCGCCGAGTATCCCGACCTCGAGCCCGACACCGCCACCGGCACCGTCGTGGGCGTCGCCGGCCGCGTGATGTTCTCGCGCAACACCGGCAAGCTGTGCTTCGCGACGTTGCAGGAGGGCGACGGCACCCAGCTGCAGGTCATGCTCAGCCTCGCCGGCGTCGGCGAGGAGGCGCTCGCCGCCTGGAAGTCCGAGGTCGACCTCGGCGACATCGTGTTCGTGCACGGCGAGGTCATCAGCTCCCGTCGCGGTGAGCTCAGCGTCATGGCCGACTCGTGGACCATGGCGTCGAAGGCGCTGCGTCCGCTGCCGGTCGCGCACAAGGAGATGAACGAAGAGGCGCGGGTGCGTCAGCGCTACGTCGACCTCATCGTGCGTCCCGAAGCACGTCGCAATGCACGCATGCGTGTCGCGGTGGTGCGCGAGCTGCGCAACGCGCTCGAGCGTCGCGGCTTCCTCGAGGTCGAGACGCCCATGCTGCAGACCCTGCACGGCGGTGCGGCGGCCCGCCCGTTCGTGACGCACTCGAACGCACTCGACATCGATCTGTACCTGCGTATCGCGCCGGAACTGTTCCTCAAGCGCTGCGTCGTCGGCGGTATCGAGAAGGTCTTCGAGATCAACCGCAATTTCCGTAACGAGGGTGCCGACTCGACGCACTCGCCGGAGTTCTCGATGCTCGAAACGTACGAGGCGTACGGAACCTACGATGATTCGGCGCGGATGATCCGCGAGATCATCCAGGAGGTCGCGTTCGGGGTCTTCGGCACCCATGTGGTGACGCTCGCCGACGGTACGGAATACGACTTCGGGGGTGAATGGAAAACTCTCGAAATGTATCCCTCGCTGTCCGAGGCGATCGGCACGGACGTGACCCCCGACACCACACTGGAGGAATTGACGGCTCTCGCGGATCGTGTCGGTCTGGAGATTCCCGAGGGCAAGGGCTGGGGTCACGGCAAGCTCGTCGAGGAGCTCTGGGAGCACATGTGCGGCGACCAGCTGCACGAGCCGACCTTCGTGCGTGATTTCCCCGTGGAGACGTCGCCGTTGACACGCGATCACCGCACGGTGCGCGGGGTCACCGAGAAATGGGATCTGTACGTCCGAGGTTTCGAACTCGCCACGGGTTACTCGGAACTCGTCGATCCGGTGATCCAGCGCGAGCGTTTCGTCGACCAGGCGCGTCTGGCGTCGGAAGGGGACGACGAGGCAATGGCTCTCGACGAAGACTTCCTCGCCGCGATGGAACAGGGAATGCCGCCGACCACCGGTACCGGAATGGGAATCGACCGTCTGTTGATGGCACTTACCGGTCTGGGAATCCGCGAAACAATCCTGTTCCCGATTGTTCGACCGAACACCCGTTAATCGGATTTCACCGCTCCATATTGCGATGCGTTAATCGGCGGGTAGTGTGGTGCCCGTCCCGCGGGGGGAAGCGCATTTGAGAGGATTTACACCACATGGCGAAAAAAGTCACTGTCACCCTGATCGACGATGTGGATCAGGAGTCCGCGGCGGACGAATCGGTGGAGTTCGGTCTCGACGGAGTAACGTACGAGATCGATCTTTCCGAGGACAATGCGGCACGGCTGCGCGAGCAGTTGGAATTCTGGATCGAACACGCTCGTAAGGTCGGCGGCCGCAAGCGGAGCAAGACCGCTGCCGGAACTGCGCCTGCTGCGCGCAAGAGCGGATCCGGAAGTGCCGGTCGCGAACAGACGGCCGCTATCCGTGAATGGGCACGGAACAACGATCTGCCGGTGTCGGCCCGTGGCCGAATCTCTGCGGAGATCGTCGAGGCGTACAACAAAGCGCACTGACGAATCCTCGTCCGTGGGGCGTCGTCCATCCGTGGACGGCGCCCCACAATCGTCGGTGGACGGGTTGGGTTGTGGCACAGTGGCGCCTGTCACACACGTCGATCGTGCGGACGACCCGGCACGATGCGGTCGGGGAGTAGCATCCGCTCATGGCCGAGACCGTGCTCGAACCAGGTTCCACCTGCTGGCGAATCGCGCGAGCGGAGAGGTTGGCCTGCATAGTCGACGCCGCCGACTATTTCCGTCACGCCAAGGCGGCGATGCTCCGGGCGGAAAAACGCATCATGCTGATCGGGTGGGATTTCGACACCCGGATCAAGTTCGAACCCGAGGGTGCAACTCTCGAGGGACCGAACAAACTCGGTGAATTCCTCGAATGGCTTCCCGAACGTCGACCCGGTCTCGATATTTATCTGCTCAAGTGGAACATCGGTGCGTTCAGTGCCCTCGCACGCGGAATGACGCCGGTGTTCGTGCTCGATTGGCTCACCGACCCGAGCCTGCACTTCGAAATCGACGGGGCGCATCCCGTGGGCGCGGCGCACCATCAGAAAATTCTCGTCGTCGACGACAGCATCGCTTTCTGTGGCGGTATCGATATGACCGTCGACCGCTGGGACACCCCGGATCATCCGGACCGGAGCAAATACCGGCGGGAGCCGAGCGGTAAACGCTACGGACCGTGGCACGACGTGACGACCGCCGTCGACGGCGACGCCGCGCGGGCCCTCGGTGACCAGGCCCGCGCCCGGTGGAAGGCGGCCACGGGGGAGGAGCTCGATCCCGTGCCGGAGCCGGAGCCGATCTGGCCCGACGATCTCGAGCCGACCCTCCGCGGTGTGGACGTGGGCATCGCGCGCACGCTGCCCGCCTACGACGGGAAGGACGGCGTCCACGAGATCGAGGCGCTGTACCTGTCGGTGATCGAGAAGGCGCGGCACACTCTCTACCTCGAGAGCCAGTACCTCGCTTCGCGCAGGATCGCGGAGGCTCTCGCCGAGCGACTGCAGCAACCGGACGGCCCCGAGATCGTGGTGGTGATCCCACGCAACGCCGACGGCTGGCTCGAACGCAAGGCCATGGACGGTGCCCGGCGGGCCCTGCTGCACATGCTGTGGGAGGCCGACGTGCACGGCCGTTTCGCCGCCTACTATCCCGTCACCGCCGGCGGGGAGCCGATCTACGTGCACGCGAAGGTCGTCGTCATGGACGAGACGTTGCTGCGGATCGGGTCGTCGAACCTGAACAACCGTTCGATGGGCTTCGACACCGAATGCGACCTGGCCATCGAGTCCGCCGAACCCGGGGACGCGGTCGGCCGCGCCGCCGTCGAGCTGCGCAACATCCTGGTGGCGGAACATCTCGGCGTCGACCCCGAGGTGATCGCGGAGGCCACGAAGGACGGTGGTTCGCTCATCTCCGTCATCGAACGGTTGCGCGGTCCGGGACGTTCGCTGCGGCCGTTCGAAGCGGGTACGGTGTCGGACGAGGACAGTGTCCTCGCAGAAAGTGCTCTGGCCGATCCCGAACGCGCCTCGCGGAGCTTCGGACGCAGGATCGAGCGATTCTTCGCCCGTTGATCCCCCACAGCCTTTGTTCGCTTGTGGCGTACAGCTTGCGGAAACGTATCCGCCACGTGCAGCGTTGACTTCTGAAACCGGGTTTTCTCGCCGCCTTCCGAAGGGTAGAGGGAAAGCGAGTCGATACCACGGCCACTAGAGTGTGGAGTGGGAGCTTGGAACCTCTGAAAGGTTCCGACGAACGACTCGAGTGCCGGAGCTTAAGAGCGGCAGCAGGGTGCGGGACGATCGGCGTACCGGACCGGCGGCCGGAGAGTGTGAGGGAGTGCGATGTTCGAAAGGTTCACCGATCGCGCGCGGCGCGTCGTTGTCCTGGCTCAAGAAGAGGCCAGGATGCTCAACCACAACTACATCGGCACGGAGCACATCCTCCTCGGCCTCATCCACGAGGGTGAGGGTGTGGCGGCGAAGTCGCTCGAGTCGTTGGGTATCTCCCTCGAAGGTGTGCGCAGCCAGGTCGAAGAGATCATCGGCCAGGGTCAGCAGGCGCCCTCGGGGCACATTCCCTTCACTCCTCGTGCCAAGAAGGTCCTCGAGCTGAGCCTTCGCGAAGCGCTCCAGCTCGGACACAACTACATCGGTACCGAACACATCCTGCTCGGTCTCATCCGCGAGGGTGAGGGCGTGGCGGCGCAGGTGCTCGTCAAGCTCGGCGCCGACCTCAACCGGGTGCGCCAGCAGGTCATCCAGCTGCTGTCCGGTTACCAGGGCAAGGAGCCCGCAGAATCCGGCACGAGCCGTGGCGAGACCGGCACTCCGTCCACGTCGCTCGTCCTGGACCAGTTCGGCCGCAACCTCACGCAGGCAGCTCTCGAAGGCAAGCTCGACCCGGTCATCGGCCGGGCGAAGGAGATCGAGCGCGTCATGCAGGTGCTGTCGCGTCGTACGAAGAACAACCCGGTGCTCATCGGCGAGCCGGGTGTCGGCAAGACCGCCGTCGTCGAGGGCCTCGCGCAGGCCATCGTCAACGGTGAAGTCCCCGAGACCCTCAAGGACAAGCAGCTCTACACGCTCGACCTGGGCTCGCTCGTCGCCGGCAGCCGTTACCGCGGCGATTTCGAGGAACGCCTGAAGAAGGTCCTCAAGGAGATCAACAGCCGCGGCGACATCATCCTGTTCATCGACGAGCTGCACACGCTCGTCGGTGCCGGTGCCGCCGAGGGCGCGATCGACGCTGCGTCGATCCTCAAGCCCAAGCTCGCTCGCGGTGAGCTGCAGACCATCGGTGCGACGACCCTCGACGAGTACCGCAAGTACATCGAGAAGGACGCCGCTCTCGAGCGCCGCTTCCAGCCGGTGCAGGTCGGGGAGCCGACGGTGGAGCACACCATCGAGATCCTGAAGGGTCTGCGCGACCGCTACGAGGCGCACCACCGCGTCTCGATCACCGACAAGGCGCTCGTCGCGTCGGCCACACTCGCCGACCGCTACATCAACGACCGCTTCCTGCCGGACAAGGCGATCGACCTCATCGACGAGGCCGGTGCCCGCATGCGCATCCGTCGCATGACCGCGCCGCCGGACCTGCGTGAGTTCGACGACAAGATCGCCGACGCCCGTCGCGAGAAGGAATCGGCGATCGACGCGCAGGACTTCGAGAAGGCCGCGAGCCTGCGCGACAAGGAGAAGCAGCTCGTCGCGCAGCGTGCCGAGCGCGAGAAGCAGTGGCGTGCGGGCGATCTCGACGTCATCGCCGAGGTCGACGAGGAGCAGATCGCCGAGGTCCTCGCCAACTGGACCGGTATCCCGGTGTTCAAGCTCACCGAGGAGGAGACCACGCGTCTGCTCCGCATGGAGGACGAGCTGCACAAGCGGATCATCGGCCAGGAGGACGCCGTCAAGGCCGTCGCCAAGGCGATCCGCCGTACGCGTGCCGGCCTGAAGGACCCGAAGCGTCCGTCCGGTTCGTTCATCTTCGCCGGCCCGTCCGGTGTGGGTAAGACGGAGCTGTCCAAGGCGCTCGCGAACTTCCTGTTCGGCGAGGACGACGCGCTCATCCAGATCGACATGGGCGAGTTCCACGACCGCTTCACCGCGTCGCGCCTGTTCGGTGCTCCTCCCGGCTACGTCGGCTACGAAGAGGGCGGCCAGCTCACCGAGAAGGTGCGCCGCAAGCCGTTCTCCGTGGTTCTGTTCGACGAGATCGAGAAGGCCCACCAGGAGATCTACAACACCCTCCTGCAGGTCCTCGAGGACGGTCGCCTCACCGACGGCCAGGGACGCACGGTCGACTTCAAGAACACCGTGCTGATCTTCACGTCGAACCTGGGCACCGCCGATATCTCGAAGGCCGTCGGGCTCGGCTTCTCGGCCGGAACGGGCGAGGCGTCGAACTACGAGCGGATGAAGAGCAAGGTCCACGACGAGCTGAAGAAGCACTTCCGGCCCGAGTTCCTCAACCGTATCGACGACATCATCGTCTTCCACCAGCTCACGCAGGATCAGATCATCCAGATGGTCGACCTGATGATCGGACGTGTGGAGGCGCAGCTGAAGAACAAGGACATGGGTATCGAGCTCACCGAGAAGGCGAAGTCGCTGCTCGCCAAGCGCGGCTTCGACCCGGTGCTCGGCGCACGTCCGCTGCGTCGCACGATCCAGCGCGAGATCGAGGATCAGCTCTCCGAGAAGATCCTGTTCGGCGAGATCGGCGCAGGCCAGATCGTCCTCGTCGACGTCGAGGGCTGGGACGGCGAGGGTGCCGGCGAGAACGCGAAGTTCACGTTCACGCCGAGCGAGAAGCCGGCCGAGGTCCCGGACACCCCGGCGGTCGCGCTGGCCAAGTCCAGCGAGGGCGAGTCCGAAGCCGGATAAGCGTCCGCTGCCTGTGGGAGCAGGCACCTGCTGTACCGAGAGGGGCGGCACCCGAGAGGGTGTCGCCCCTCTCGTCGTCCGACGCACTTGACCTCCAGTCGGCTCGAGGTTGCATGGTGGTGGTGACCGGACGACGACCAGGAGGTATCGCGATGCGGCAAGTACTGCCCGATCTGTGGGAGACGCAGGAGGACAATCCGTTCCCGGGGCTGAGGACGCACGCCTATCTGTGGACCGGGACGAACAACGTGCTCTTCTACTCGGTCGCGGGTGAGGCCGATTTCGACGAACTGGGCCGCCTCGGGGGGATCACCGACCAGTACCTGTCCCACCAGGACGAGGCCGGTCCGATGCTCGGCAGGATCGCCGAGCGCTTCGGGCCGAGACTCCACGCGGCAGCGGCGGAGGCCGACGTGGTCGGCCGGCACGCCCGCATCGACGTCCCGCTGACGGAACGTCATGTGGACGACAACGGGGTGGAGATCGTTCCGACACCCGGGCACACGGTGGGCAGCACCTGCTATCTGGTGCCCGGCGCGGACGGGACCCGCTACCTGTTCACCGGCGACACGCTGTATCGCGGTGCTTCGGGGACGTGGCGGGCCGGCTACATCGAGGGGATGAGCGACGCCCGTGTGCTCGCCGACAGTCTGCGCCTGCTGGCGAAGACGGAACCCGATGTGGTGGTCTCGAGTGCGTTCGCGGGGGAGGCGGGCGTGCATCGGATCGACGCCCGGGAGTGGCCCGCCCACGTCGACCAGGCTCTGAGCGGGTTGTCTGCCGCGGTGCAGGGCTGAGCAGAGATCTTCTTTCCGGCCGATCTGCCCTGCCGCGGGTCGCGGCCGACCTTGCCGCCTGCTTATCTGCCGATGGTCGGCATGTGCGCGGTGAGTGTCGACAGGGTGCTGGCGACGATCTCGGTGAGTTCGTCGGGACGGATGTCGAGCGTGCCGTCGAGCCAGCCGCGGACGAGCTCGACGGCGCCGGCCATGACGACCACCGCACGCAGTTCGGCCTGCCGGGAGTCGAGGCGGGTGCCCATCGCGTCGCTCTGCTTGGCGAGTTCGTCGGCGGCGGACCGGATGAACGCGCTCTTCCGCTCGGCGAGCGGGGGCGCGTCGGAGATGAGGAAGCGACCCTGCTGGGGGTTGCGTTCGACGGCGCCGACGATCGCTCCCACCGCGGCGCGTGCCTTGGCGTGCAGCTCGTCGGGGGCCGCCGCGATGGCGTCGACGGCGCGTTCGAGCAGGGTCGCGCCGAGCTCGTCGTAGGCGGTGGTGACGAGGTCGGTCATGTCGGTGAAGCTCTCGTAGAAGAAGCGGGGGCCGACTCCCGCGGTGGCCGCGACCTTCCGTACCGTCGTCGCCGACCAGCCCTCGTCGGCGACGACGTCGATCACCGCGTTCTGGAGACGCTTGCGGCGTTCGGCGCGCCGGTCGGCCGGGGCGACGCCGCGATACGCGCGGGTGGCTTCGGGCTCGGACACATCGTCGAGTGTGGCACAACACGACCAGGCTTCCGGAATCGACCAATTCCGGAATTAAGTGTGTACTAATTGTGGAATCCTCGTCATGGTCGGTCCCCGAGTCCGGACGAGGAGGAAACGTGACGATCGATGCATCGTCGACTGCCTACCTGCACGACCGAACCGATCGACTCGCACCGAAGCCGATCCTGCGAGAAGGCGGCCCGCGTCTGGCGATGTCGTTGCTCGTCGGCGACTCGGTGCGGCCCACCAGGGCCCAGTCCCGGGCGTTCGCCAAGTTCGCGCACACCTGCGATCCCGTGGCCGACGATCTGGTCGCCGCGATACGCCGCGACCGGCTCCGCATCCGCACGCAGTTCGAGCAGGCACTCGAACACGGCATCGAGACCGTGGACGATTCCGCGCCCGAGATGGCAGCGTTCATCGCCACCCTCGACGGCGTGCCGTTCCGGGTCGACTACGACAAGCTCGATCTCGCCGCGCGGGCGATCGTGCGGATGCCGATGAGCACCCGGTGTGGTTCGCGCGCAACCTCCTACGCGACCTGAATGTCCTGGTGCCCGGAGGCGCCGGACGCGCCGCCCGGCGTGGTCACGCCGAGCGTATGCGGGAGATCGCCGAGGTGAAGCGGCGGCTCGAGGCGCGGCCTTACGAACGGGACGGAGCCGTGCAGTCGATCCGTGAGCGCGACCGCGAACTCAGGGCGCGAACGGCCTGATCCGGACATCAGGAACGCTCTGGCGCGAACGGCCCTCGCCACCACGACGACTCTGCAAGTGTGGTTCGTGAAGCACTGTCTTCGTGAAGCACTGTCGCATGCAGTGCTGTCGCACCCAGAGAAGGAGAGGTCATGCCCACTCGTACCGCACGGACCGCATGGAACGGGGATCTGCAGAAGGGCTCCGGTCAGGTGGAGCTCACCAGCTCGGGCCGTGGCACGTTCGACGTGTCGTTCCCGAAACGCTCGGCGGAGAACGCGGACGGCACCACCAGCCCCGAGGAGCTCATTGCCGCCGCACACTCGTCGTGCTTCGCGATGCAGTTGTCCGCGCTGATCGCGGAGGCGGGCGGCACGCCGCAGAGCCTCGAGGTCACCGCCGACGTCTCGCTGGGGCCCGATCCGGCGGGCGGATTTCGACTCACCGGAATCCGGTTGAAGGTGCGGGGCGAGGTCGACGGCCTCGACGCCGACGGCTTCGTCAAGGCCGCGGAGGACGCGAAGGCCGGATGCCCTGTGAGCAAGGCACTCACCGGCGTCGAGATCTCCCTGGACGCCGCGCTCGAGAGCTGACGGGTTCGTGGACCGATCGGCCGGGAACAGAGCACGTCAGGGCCGGGTTGCAATCGAATATGAGCATGCCTGACGTACTTCTCCCCACCGCTCACATCGAGATCTGGTCCGACATCGCCTGCCCCTGGTGCTACATCGGCAAGCGGCGCTTCGCGGAGGCCCTCGAGTCCTTCGCCGACCGCGACCGGATCGAGGTCACCTGGAGGTCGTACCAGCTCTCGCCCGACACGCCGGTCGGGCGTCGGGTCCCCGAGGTGGAGGCGCTCGTCGCGATGAAGGGGATGCCGGCCGAGCAGGTCAGGCAGATGTTCGCGCAGGTCTCGGACACCGCTGCCGACGTTGGACTCGAGATCGACTTCGACAACGTCGTCGCCGCCAACACCTTCGATGCGCACCGACTCGTGCATCTGGCGGGCGACAAGCGCGACGAGGTGCTCGAAGCGTTGTTCCGTGCGCATTTCGTCGACGGCGAGGTGATCGACGATGTGGATGTCCTCGTGAAGGTCGCCGCCGAGGTCGGGCTCGATCCGGAGTCGACGCGCGCGGCGCTCGACGGCGACGATCCCGCCGGTGAAGCGGCGGCCGACGCCGTGACCGCCGATCTCTTCGACGCGCGACGGATCGGCGTGCAGGGGGTGCCGTTCTTCGTGGCCAACCGCGCCGTCGCGGTGTCGGGTGCGCTGCCTGTGGACGTCTTCCGTCAGTTCCTGCGCAGGGCCGTCGACGATGTGACGGTCAAGCTGTGAGTGCCGCGAGATAACGTCGCGCGATCTGCTGCTGGAGCAGGTGCCCGACGGGACCGGCCAGCTTCGTGTACCAGCGGGCGGGGCGGGAGAACGCGAGCACCGTTCCCCGCACCCGTCCGTCCACGGTGCGCTCGACGACGAAGGTCTCCTCGCCGCTGGCGGGATGACCGGGGAGTGTGCCGTAGGTGAACCCGCGTATGTCCGGGGTGTCGACGATCTCGATCACGCGGCACCGCGCCGACGCGCGCACCGGTCCGAGACCGAAGCCGAGATCCACTTCGACGCCGGGTACTGCGAGGGGCGTGCCGGGCGGGATCCGTATGCCCGCGCCGCGGTGCATGTCCCACGAGAACAACTGGGCAGCGGCGACCTCGAACACGGTGTCGCCGCGGCCCAGTTCGCTCTCGACCCTCAGATGTCGATAACCGGAGGGGAGCGGTGCCTCGTCCCGGAAGGCACGCAGGCTCGCTCCCACCTCCGCATAGGTGAACTCACGCCCGGACCCGCCGGACGCGGACATCTCAGGACTTCTTGACGTCGAGGACGACCTCGAACTCGAGCAGCGATGCGCCGGTCGCGACGGGTTTCTTCGCCTCACCCGCGTGGGCAGCACGTGCGTCGCCGTCGCGCCACGCGGCGAAGTCCTCCTCGGACTCCCACTGAGTCACCACGAAGTACCGGTTCTCGCCCGCGGTGGGGCGGAGCAGCTGGAAGCCCAGGAAGCCGGGGGAGTTGTCGACGGTGTGCGCCCGATTGGCGAATCGCTTCTCCAGCTCGGGGCCGGCGCCTTCGGGAACTTCGATTGCGTTGATCTTCACGACTGCCATGCGCGAGAGCCTACTCCGCTAACTTGGTCGATTGTGTTGCACGACGAGGGCGGAACCGGACGACCCATCCTGCTGTTGCACGGTCTCATGGGCAGCGCCCGCACGTGGCGTCGTCACGTGCCGTGGCTGCGCGAACACGGACACGTGTACACCTTCGACGCCGCCGGTCACGGTCGTCCCGCTCCCGATGAACTCACCACCGAGGCGTTCGTCGCCGATCTCGAAACCCATCTCACCGGGATCACCGAACCGCTCGTCGTGATCGGGCATTCGATGGGTGCCCTGCACGCGTGGTGCTTCGCTGCGACCCATCCCGAGCGGGTCACCGCGCTGGTGCTCGAGGACATGGCGCCCGACTTCCGGGGACGCACGGCCGCGAACTGGGCGGCGATGATCGCGCAGTGGCCGCAACCGTTCCCCACCGGGGATGCGGTGTTCGACTTCTTCGGGCCCGTCGCGGGTCGCTACTTCCTCGACTCGTTCGTCCGCCGCGATGACGGCTGGTATCTGCACGGCGAGGTCGAGACCTTCCGCGACATCTCGGAAGAGTGGGGGTCGCGGCACTTCTGGGACGAGTGGAACTCGATCCGCGTGCCCGCGCTGCTGCTCGAAGGCGAGTTCACCATCACCCCCGAGGGGCAGATGCGGCGGATGGCGACGCGACCCGGCACCGACCACGTCCTCGTCGACGGCGCCGGGCATCTCGTGCACGACGACCGGCCCGACGAGTTCCGTGCCGCCGTGGAGCGCTTCCTGACGACGCAGTCGCTGTCGGGCAGTCGACTCTAGGACACCGACCCCTCACCGGCGAGCGCGAACCGGCCGTCGTCGGTCTGCTCGACGAGACCGTCCACGAGCAGTGAATGCAGGGCGCGGTCGCGCTGGCCCGGATCCGTGGTCCACACGCTGTCGAGGACGGGACGCTCCACCGGGACGCTGCTCTCGCGCAGCACCGCCATCAACCGGCCGCGCACCTGCCGGTCGGTGCCGGCGAACTTCTGCACCTTCCGGGGTGGTCCGTCGTGGGCGGGCCGCCCGGCCTGTACCCATGCGCACTCGGGCAGCGGGCAGCGTCCGCAGTCGGGCGTGCGAGCGGTGCACACGGTCGCACCGAGTTCCATCAGCGCCGCGGAGAAGGTCGCCGCACGTGCACGCTGACGCGGAAGGATAGCCTCGACGTCGGCGAGATCCCTTGTGGTCGAAGGGTTTCCTGGCTCCGCCCGACCGTGGACGGCGCGGGCGACGACACGACGCACGTTCGTGTCCACCACCGGCACACGCTGTCCGTATGCGAAGCACGCCACGGCACGGGCGGTGTAGGCGCCGACGCCGGGCAGGGTCAGCAGGACGTCGACGTCCTCGGGAACCCGGTCGTCGTGCTCGGCGGCGAGTACGCCGGCGCACTCGTGCAGGCGCAGCGCGCGGCGCGGATAGCCGAGCTTGCCCCACGCCCGCAGCACCTCGGCCTGGCTCGAGGCGGCCATCGCGGACGGCACGGGCCAGCGCCGCACCCACTCCTCCCAGATCGGAGCGACCCGGGCGACCGGCGTCTGCTGCAGCATGACCTCGGACATGAGGATCTGCCAGCCCGTCACCCCGTCGCGGCGCCACGGCAGGTCGCGCGCCTGCGCGGCATACCAGCGCAGCAACGACGGTGCGTCCACGGACATCTCGGGTCTCCTCCGGTCACGGGGTCGGGTGTGGGGATCCGCTGAGGAGATGTCGAACGAAATCGGACATGTGCGCAGGTGAATAATGTACGCATGCCGAACTCCAATCCCATCTCCGCCTGGAAAGCCCTGACCGAGGGTAATCATCGTTTCGTCAGCGACACGCCGCTGCACCCGAGCCAGGGAATCGATCGTCGCGCCGAACTCGTCAACGGCCAGCACCCCACCGCCGTGCTGTTCGGCTGCGGAGACTCCCGCGTCGCCGCAGAGATCATCTTCGACCAGGGGCTCGGCGACATGTTCGTGGTCCGCACCGCGGGTCACGTCATCGACAGTTCCGTCCTCGGTTCCATCGAGTACGCAGTCGACATCCTCAACGTTCCGCTCATCGTCATCCTCGGTCACGACAGCTGTGGTGCCGTGGCGGCGACCATCGATGCCCTCGACAAGGGCACGGTGCCGGGCGGCCACATCCGCAGCCTCGTCGAGCGTGTCGCTCCCTCGATCCTCATGGGCAGGGCCGAGGGTCTGTCCACCGTCGACGAACTCGAGGGGCGCCACGTCGTCGAGACGGGCAAGCTGCTCACGGATCGTTCGCGGATCATCGCCGACCGCATCGCCGACGGCCGCTGCGCCATCGTGGGCGTCACCTACAAGCTCGAGGACGGCAAGGTGAGTCTGCGGGGCCACTTCGGAGACATCGGCGAGGTCTCCGACAACTGAAGACGGGTGCACCTGCGGTCACAACGATGTGACTGCAGGTCACAGCGACACGCCGACGGCGGTGTAGCCGTGCGCAGCCTGTGACACATACCGTGGGGGGCGTGCTTGAACCGACCGGTCCTCTGCCCCCCGAGATCTACTGGCGACGACGCATTCTCGCGATCGGAGTCTCGGTGGTCGTGCTGGCTCTGGTCATCTGGCTCGTAGTGGCGCTGACCGGCGGCGACGACCCCGATCAGAATCCCGAACCCGCAGCAGCGGAGGTGACGACCTCCGCCACCACGACGGCGGCCGATGCGTCCGCCGACGCGGCGTCCGCGAGCACCACCCGGAGCGGTGGATCCTCGGGTTCGTCCGGGACGCGTAGTGCAGGGGATTCGGCCTCGGAGGACGCGGACGACGAGGACAACACGTCCACGTCCGCCACCACCTCCGCTGCTCCGGTTCCGCCGGGGCAGTGCTCCGATCAGTCGCTCGCCGTGCGGGTGACGGCGGACGAGCCGAACTACAGGGTCGGTTCCGAACCCGATTTCACGATCGTCATCACCAACATCGGCACGTCGCAGTGCGAACGCGACCTCGGTGCGGGCCTTCAGCAGGTGCTCGTCTACAGCCTCGACGGCAACGAGCGACTCTGGGCGAACACCGACTGCTTCCCCGAATCGACCGCCGACATCCGGTCGCTCGCTCCGGGCGACCAGGCCGCCTATTCCGTCAAGTGGTCGGCGACGACCTCCGAGCCCGGCTGCCAGGCGCCGCGCGAACCGGTCGGTCCCGGCGCGTACACCGTGGTCGGGCAGCTCGGCGGCCTGCGCAGCGCGCCCGAGCCGTTCAACATCACGCCCTGACCTGCTGCTCGTCCGGTAGTTGTTCAGTCGTAGTGGTTGATCGCGGCTTCGGCGAGCCGCGACAGTCCCTCGCGGATGTACCGGGCCCACAGGGCGCCGACCCCGTCGACCGCCTGCAGATCGGCAGCGGTGGCCGCGAGCAGGCCCTGCAGTGTGCCGAACGCACCTACGAGCCGGTTGATCTGCCGGGCCTGCAGGCGCGGCACCCGATGGAGCACGCGATAACCGCGGGGACTCATCGAGGTGTCGAGGGCCTCGATGGTGCCCGAATAGCCGAAGGCGCGGGCGAGGCTCGTCAGGTCGAGCAGGTCGACGTCGGTCAGGTGTGCGAGACGCTCGAGCGCCTGCTCGACCTCCTGCTGGGTGGGGACGTGCTCGCCCGCAAGATAGTCCCGCACGATGAGCTGCCGGGCGAGCTGGTTGTCGCCGACGAGTTCTTCGAGCTGGAGGGCCAGCTGGCGACCGTCGGTCCCGAGTTCGAGCACGTCCTGCTCGATCTCCACGGACAGGCGGTGCATCATCTCGAGCCGCTGCGCCACGGTGAGCGCGTCGCGCAGCGTGACGATGTCCTCGATCTCGACCACGGACAACTGCCGGGTCACCTCGTCGAGGCGGGCCTTGTACCGCTCGAGTGTCGCGACGGCCTGGTTGGCCCGGGACAGGATGGTCGCGGAGTCGTTGATGACGTGGCGGCGACCGTCGACGTACACGCTGACGATGCTCATCGACTGGCTGACCGAAACCACCGGATATCCGGTCTGGATGGCGGTGCGTTCCGCGGCGCGGTGCCGGGTGCCGGACTCCACGGTGGGGATGCTCGGATCGGGCACGAGTTGCACGTTGGCACGCACGATGCGCGAACCGTCGGTGGACACGACCACGGCGCCGTCCATCTTCGACAGCTCCCGAAGTCGGGTGGGGGCGAACTCGACGTCGAGTTCGAAACCGCCGTCGCACAGCTCGGCGACCTTGTCGTCGAAACCGAGGACGATCAGGCCGCCCGTGCGGCCGCGGAGGATGCGTTCGAGACCGTCGCGTAGCGCGGTGCCGGGCGCCAGACGAGCGATGGTGTCGCTCAGCGTCGATGCCGGCGCCGACTCGGTCATCTGGACTTCCTTCCCCTGTGCGGTCTGCGGTCGTCGTCACAATGCGCGGACTCGTGGATCGGCGCCCCGACCGCGCAACTACATTACTTGCTTATGCGCAGCACCTGGACTTTGCCCGACGACCTCGTCGTTCCCGATCTGCCGGAAGATCATCCCGGCCCGGGTGCGCCGGTACCGCAGCATTGGAACAAGTGCTTCGGGTGTGGTGACGACCAGCCCTCCGGCCTCGCGATGGAGTTCACGATCGGCGAGGGCCTCGAGGTGCTCGGCCGTCTCGACGTCGCCACGCGCTACCAGGGCGGACCGGGATTCATCCACGGCGGCATCCTCATGACGGCCTTCGACGAGGTCCAGGGAATGGCGTGCAACGCCGCCCTGCGGACCGCCGTCGTCACCGGGCACTTCGAGACGGACTTCGCCCGTCCCATCCCCCTGGGCTCGGTGCTCGAGTTCCGCGCCCGCGTCGACGGCGTGGTGCGGCGCAAGGTCTACACCAGTGCGGAGGCGCGCATCGTCGCCGGTCCGCCGGCCGATCCGGACGTCGTGGTGGCGTCGTCGGTCGGGTTGTTCGTCGTCGTCGGGCACGAGCACTTCGCGAAGGGCCGCGACTACGCCGACGGCATCCCGCAGAGTGAACACGACATCTCCGCCGTCTGACATCTCCGCCCTCCGGGTTCTCGCGTTCAGGTCTCCGGTCCGTCGGGGAGCAGCGGAACACCCGGCCGGTGGTCGCGTCCGAGCAACGCCGCGGAAGTGACCGCGCCCGCGCCGTAGCGGGAGTGCAGATCGTCCAGGACGGCATCGAGGGCATGCCGGTCGACGGCGCGGTGCTGCGTTCGCGTGTCTCCAGTACTGTCCCCGGCGGCCTCGACCGGCTCGTCGAACGGCAGCTCGAGTTGCTCGACGCCTTCACCGACGAGATTCGTCACCGCGATCCCGATGAGCGTGAGACCGCGCTCGGCGATGAGCGGTCGGGTCTGCTCGAGCAGGTCGTGCGCCGCCGCCGACAGCAGATCGGTGCGTGCGGTGGCCCCGGGCAGCGTGTGAGAGCGTGTCGCGCGGGTGTAGTCGGCGAAGCGCATCCGCAGGACCACCGTGCGGCCGAGGCGTCCGGCCCGGCGCATCCGCCGGCCCACGCGGTCGACGAGCAGTTGCAGCGTCTCGCCGACCGACTCGAGACTGTGGGGTCCGCGGCCGAGCGCGTGCTGCGCGCCCATCGAACTGCGCCGCCGATGCCGGACCGGACGCGGATCGTGACCGATCGCGAGCGCGTGCAGGTGGCGTCCCGCCGTGCGTCCGAGCAGCGAGACGAGATCGGACTCGGAGTGGGCGGCGACATCGGCCACGGTCCGCAGACCGTGCGCGTGCAACTTCGCCGCCGTCACCTTGCCGACGCCCCACAACCGCTCCACCGGCAACGGATGGAGGAACTCGAGTTCGGCGTGCGGAGGGACGAGGAGCAGTCCGTCGGGCTTGGCCACCCCGCTCGCGACCTTGGCGAGGAACTTGGTGCGCGCGACACCGACGGTGATCGGCAGCCCCACCTCCTCGGCGACCGTGCGGCGCAGGCGTGCGGCGATGTCGACGGGTCTGCCGGCGATGCGCCCGAGACCGGAGACGTCGAGGAATGCCTCGTCGATGGAGATCCCCTCCACGATCGGTGTGGTGCGATCGAAGATCGCGAAGACGTCGCGCGAGGCCTGCGCATAGGCCTCCATGCGGGGAGGCACCGAGATCAGTCCCGGGCACAGGGCGCGGGCGGCTCGGCCCGACATCGCGGTGACGATGCCGTGAGCCTTGGCCTCATAGCTCGCCGCGAGTACGACGCCCCCGCCCACGACGATCGGTTTGGCGCGCAGCCACGGATCGTCGCGCTGCTCCACCGACGCGTAGAACGCGTCGAGATCGGCATGCAGCACCGTCGCATCGGACACGAACACATGTTCGCACCGGCCGCCGACACCTCGGCAGATCGGCGCTGCCGACATGTCCGCAGGTCAGCGCGTGAGGGTCGACAGTGCCTGCGCCACGTTGGACACCTCGAACTTCTTCATGCCCTTCGGGACACCCTCGACATCGCGCGGAACCACCCCGCGGTCGAAGCCGAGCCGGTTCGCCTCCGCGAGTCGGCGACCCGCACCGACGACACGACGGACCTCCCCGGCGAGACCGACCTCGCCGAGCAGCACGGTGCCGGCCGGGACGGGCTGGTCGCGTACGGCTGAGGCGACGGCGAGTGCGAGCGCGAGGTCGGCGGACGGATCGGTGATCCGCATACCGCCGACGGTGGAGGCGTAGACGTCGCAGTTACCGAGCCGGCCGAGCCCGCAGCGACGCTCGAGCACCGCGAGCACCATCGCCACCCGCGCCGAGTCGAGACCGCTCACGGCGCGTCGCGGTGAAGGATTGTGCGTGGGCACCACGAGCGCCTGGACCTCACCGAGGAGCGGGCGTTTGCCGTCCATCGTGACCGTGACGGCAGTGCCGGGCACGGCCTCGTCGCGGTGCTGCAGGAACAATCCCGACGGGTCGCTGACGCCGACGATCCCGTCCTCGGCAAGTTCGAAGCAGCCCACCTCGTCGGCGGCTCCGAACCGGTTCTTCACCCCGCGCACCATGCGCAGCGTGGAGTGCTTGTCGCCTTCGAAGTGCAGCACCACGTCGACGAGGTGCTCGAGGGAACGCGGACCGGCGACCGCGCCGTCCTTGGTGACGTGGCCGATGAGCAGCACCGGGATGCCGCTGGACTTCGCGAGGGAGGTCAGGGCGCTGGTGACTGCGCGGACCTGCGTGACACCGCCGGTCACGCCGTCGACGTCGGCGGCGAGCATCGTCTGGACGGAGTCGACGACCAGCAGCGTGGGCTTGACCTGCTCCACGTGCCCGAAGATCGTCGCGAGGTCGTTCTCGGCGGCAAGATAGACCCGGTCGTGCACGGCGCCGGTGCGGTCGGCGCGCAGGCGCACCTGACCGGCCGACTCCTCGCCGGTGACGTAGAGCGCGCGATCGGCTTCGCCGCGCAACGCCCAGCGGTGCACCACCTCGAGGAGCAGCGTGGACTTGCCGACACCGGGTTCGCCGGCGAGCAGGACGACCGAACCGGGTACGACACCGCCGCCGAGGACGCGGTCGAGCTCGGGGATGCCCGTGGGCTTCGCGTGGGTGGCCTTGCCGTCGATCTGCGACAGCGGGGTGGCCGGGGTGCTCGGCAGTACGGCGGCGGCACCGGCGCGGGCGAGCGAGGTACCCGACCGCGAGGCGACCGCGACCGGTTGGACGGGTGCTTCGTCCATCGACCCCCACGTTCCGCATTCGGGACAGCGCCCGACCCACTTCGCGACGGTGTGCGAGCAGTCGGAACAGCGGTAGAGGGTCTTGGTCTTTGCCACGGCCGGAGGATAGTCGGTCGCACCGACACCGGAGCGGATGCGAGGAGGGCCCGGCCGAGCTGTGCTCGACCGGGCTCTCCAGCAGGAAGTCCTAGTGTGCTTCGCCCACGATCGGCGAGAGCTCCGACTCGTCGCGGGGGAGCTCCGGGCCGGCGTCGATCGGCACGGACAGGGTCACGTCGCCGGCCTCGGCGAACGTGAAGGTCACGGGGATGGTCAGGCCCGGGCGGACACCCTCGGAGAGGTTCACGAGCTCGACGTTGTTGACGACGCCTGCCGGGGCCGGGGAGGGGGTCTCCTCGGTGCTGTTCGGACGCGGCGACTCGTCGACCTCCTCGACGAGGGCGGCGTTCTCCTCGGAGACACCGGCGACCACGGAGGACTGCGGCGGAATCTCGAGGCGGGCACCGGTGACCGAGGCTGCGAAATCGGTGGAGATACCGGTGAGCTGATCGCCGACGTACGGGTCGAGGTTGACGATCGTGAAGCCGAGCTGGGCGGTGCCGCCGGGCTCGATGCTGTACTCCTCGGAGTTCGGGTAGATCACGTGCACGTTGCGCAGCGCGAGGCTGCCGGCGTCCACGTTGGAACCGTTGATGGCCGCGACCTGGGTCGAGGTCTGGGTGATCTGACCGGCGCTGCACGCGGACATCGTGAGCGCCGCTCCCGCGGCAAGGGCGAGAGCGGTCACGACTCGGCGAGTCGGCGCTTTGAGAGCAGTCACGGGTTCCTCCACTCGAGTAAGGCTCGCAATCCACTAGGCAGAGTAGTAGTTCCCGTGTGCGCTGTGTACGTCGGGGCCGGATCTCGTGCGGATTCGCGCGCGGAAGACGAGATCGACAGGCGCCCACGGGCGGGTGTGTCGGAGGTCACCCGATACACGGAAGCAACTGCCTGTCAAGCCCTAGGCTCAGTGCTCGGTGCCCCTGACCTGCATCGTTGACGGGAGGGTGATGTGGTCACGTGTTAAACTGGGAGAATCGAAAGGGGCACGGGACACATGATTTTCAAGGTCGGAGACACCGTCGTATACCCCCACCACGGTGCGGCGCTGATCGAAGCAATCGAAACACGCACCATCAAGGGTGAGCAGAAGGAATATCTGGTTCTGAAAGTCGCGCAGGGCGACCTGACGGTCCGGGTACCTGCAGAGAACGCGGAGTACGTCGGAGTGCGCGACGTCGTCGGGCAGGAAGGCCTCGACAAGGTTTTCCAGGTGCTGCGCGCACCCCACACGGAAGAACCCACCAACTGGTCACGGCGGTACAAGGCCAACCTCGAGAAGCTGGCCTCCGGCGATGTCAACAAGGTCGCAGAAGTTGTGCGCGACCTGTGGCGCCGGGAGCAGGACCGCGGCCTGTCCGCAGGTGAGAAGCGGATGCTTGCCAAGGCACGTCAGATCCTCGTCGGTGAGCTCGCGCTCGCCGAGGGCACCGACGACGTCAAGGCGGAGACCATGCTCGACGAGGTTCTCGCCGCCGCTTCCTGACGCGCGAGACATCGGCAAACTGCACATGAGCGATCGCAACGGGCCGGTCGTCGGAATCCTTCCGGCGGCCGGCCGCGGTGTTCGCCTGGGAGAACCACTGCCCAAGGCGTTCGTGGAACTGGACGGCCGCACGATGCTCGACCGCTCGGTCGAGGCGATGCTCGCTTCAGCGGTCATCGATCGAGTGGTGATCGTCGCGCCGCCCGAACTGGCTGCGACGCCCGCGGACCGGCTCGTCGGCGAGTCGTTCGCCGACCGGGTCACCGTCGTCGCGGGTGGCGCCGAACGCGCCGACTCGGTGCGCGCCGGTCTTGCGGCGGCATCGGGCGCGCGGTTCGTGCTCGTCCACGACGCCGCGCGTGCGCTCACCCCGGCCGAGCTGTTCGTCCGGGTCGTCGACGCGTTGCGGGCCGGCAGCGACGCGGTGATCCCCGTCCTGCCCGTCGTCGACACCATCAAGAGTGTCGACAAGGACGGAGTCGTCACCGGGACTCCCGACCGGTCGACCCTCCGCGCGGTGCAGACGCCGCAGGGATTCGACGTCGAATTGCTCGAGCGGGCCAACCGCGACGCCGCCGACGCGACCGACGACGCGGGACTCGTCGAGCGGTTGGGGGAGCGGATCACCACTGTCGTGGGAGACCCTCTCGCTTTCAAGATCACCACCCCACTGGACCTGGTGCTGGCACGGACCGTGCTCGCGTCCGGCGTCCGCACCGAGAAGGAGATGTGAGCATCGTGCGTGTCGGCATCGGAACGGACGTGCATCCCGTGGAGGCCGGACGGCCGTGCTGGATGGCCGGTCTGCTGTTCGAGGACGCCGACGGGTGCGCGGGTCACTCCGACGGGGACGTCGCTGCGCACGCGCTGTGCGATGCGGTGCTCTCGGCCGCCGGTCTCGGCGACCTCGGATCGGTCTTCGGCACGGGCCGACCGGAGATGGCCGGCGCCTCCGGTGTCGCGATGCTCGGCGAGGTACGTCGCCTGCTCGACGACGCCGGCTGGGTGGTGGGCAATGCCGCCGTCCAGGTGATCGGGAACCGCCCGAAGATCGGGCCGCGGCGCGAGGAGGCACAGGCGGTGCTGTCCGAGGCGCTCGGCGGTCCGGTCTCCGTGTCGGCGACCACCACGGACGGACTCGGGCTCACCGGCCGGGGAGAAGGTGTGGCGGCGGTTGCGACCGCACTGGTCCTGGCCCAGCAGGACGAGCGGTAGGATAGACGGTCGTGACCTTGCGCTTATACGACACCGAATCGCGGGCCGTGCGGGATTTCGAACCGCTGGTCCCCGGCCAGGCCTCGGTGTACCTGTGTGGGGCCACCGTCCAAGGCGAACCCCATATCGGGCACGTACGCAGCGGCGTTGCGTTCGACGTGCTCCGCCGGTGGCTCGCTACCAAGAGTCTCGATGTCTTGTTTGTGAGAAATGTCACAGACATCGAGGATAAGATCCTCCGCAAGGCGGCAGAGGCAGGTCGGCCGTGGTGGGAGTGGGCCGCGACCTACGAGCGGGCCTTCAACCGCGCCTACGATGCGCTCGGTGTGCTTCCTCCCTCGGTGGAACCTCGCGCGACCGGCCACATCACGCAGATGGTCGAACTCATCCAGCGCCTCATCGACGCCGGGCACGCCTACGCGGCCGACGGCGACGTCTACTTCGACGTGCTGAGCTACCCCGAATACGGTGCCCTCTCCGGACACCGCATCGAGGACGTCCACCAGGGTGAGAGCGCCGGACTCGGCAAGCGCGACCCCCGCGACTTCACGCTGTGGAAGGCCGAGAAGCCCGGTGAGCCGTCCTGGCCCACCCCGTGGGGACGTGGTCGCCCCGGCTGGCATCTCGAGTGCTCCGCGATGGCCGGCTTCTATCTCGGCGGCACCTTCGACATCCACTGCGGAGGCATGGACCTCGTCTTCCCGCACCACGAGAACGAGATGGCGCAGTCCCGCGCCGCCGGCGACGGCTTCGCCCGCTACTGGTTGCACAACGGCTGGGTGACGATGGGCGGCGAGAAGATGTCGAAGTCGCTCGGTAACGTGCTGTCGATCCCCAACGTGCTCGCCCGCGTCCGGCCGCAGGAACTGCGCTACTACCTGGGCAGCGCCCACTACCGTTCGATGCTCGAATACTCCGACGACGCGCTCGCCGAAGCGGCGGCGGCCTACCGGGGACTCGAGTCGTTCGTGCTCAAGACCCGCGACCGCGCGGGCGAGGTGCCCGTGGGCGAGTGGACCGAGGCCTTCGCCGAGGCTCTCGACGACGATCTCGGTGTGCCCAAGGCGCTCGCGGAAATACACCGCAAGCGCAGCAAGGGCAACAAGGCGCTCGACAACGGCGATCTCGACACGGCCGTGCAGATCGCGTCGCAGGTCCGGAGCATGCTCGGCATCCTCGGTGTCGACCCGCTCGACGAGCACTGGTGCTCCACCGACGATTCAGGGTCGGCCGCACTCGCGGCACTCGACGTGCTGGTCGGCGCGGATCTCGAACGCCGCACGACCGCCCGGGCCGAGAAGAACTGGGCGGTGGCCGACGAGGTGCGGGACCGCCTCACAGCCGCGGGGGTCGAAGTGACCGATACGCCCAACGGACCCGAGTGGTCTCTGAAAGCAGGACAGTGATGGCAGGCAATTCCCAGCGTCGCGGCGCTATTCGTAAGGGCGGCACGAAGAAGGGGCAGGTCGTCGGGTCCGGCGGGCAGCGGCGACGCGGGCTCGAAGCGCGTGGCGCCACCCCCAAGGCCGAGGACCGGCCCTACCACCCCGCCGCACGGCGTGCCCGGGCCGCGGCCAAGGCCGCCGACCCGCGCGGTGGCGGTCGTCGTCCCGCGGCGGGTCGCAAGGCCGAGGACGGGCCCGAGATGGTGCTCGGCCGCAATCCGGTCGTCGAGTGCCTGCGTGCCGGTGTGCCCGCGACCGCTCTGTACGTCGCCCTCGGCGCCGAGGCCGACGAGCGGCTCAAGGAAGCCGTGCAGCGCTCGGCCGAGATGGGCATCTCGATCCTCGAGGTCTCGCGTTCCGAACTCGACCGTCTGTCGTCGAACGGGATGCACCAGGGCATCGGCCTGCAGGTGCCGCCGTACCGCTACGCGCACCCCGACGACCTGCTGGCCCGCGCCGCGGAGAACCACGAGCGTCCGCTGCTCGTGGCCCTCGACAACATCTCCGATCCGCGCAATCTCGGCGCGGTGATCCGTTCGGTCGCGGCCTTCGGCGGCCACGGTGTGGTCATCCCGCAGCGCCGTTCGGCGTCGGTGACGGCCGTGGCATGGCGCACGAGCGCCGGTGCCGCAGCGCGACTGCCCGTCGCGCGTGCCACCAACCTCACGCGCACGCTCAAGGACTGGCAGTCCCGCGGTGTCCGCGTCGTCGGTCTCGATGCCGGTGGCGACACCAACCTCGACGATTTCGACGGCACCGATCCCGTCGTCGTGGTCGTGGGGTCGGAGGGCAAGGGACTCTCGCGCCTGGTGCGGGAGACCTGCGACGCCGTTCTCTCCATCCCGATGGCCGGAGACGTCGAGTCGCTCAACGCCTCCGTCGCGGCGGGCGTGGTGCTCGCGGACATCGCGCGGCAGCGTCGGGTCTGATCGAGTCTGCCCGAGCTGCGGTCGCGAGGGCCTAGTCTGTCCTCGTGGTCGCATCCCTGCCGTTCCGTACGAAGGTGTTCGCCTTCCTCGCACGCTTCGCCGACAAGTCCATTGCCGACGCGTCCGTCGACGAGATCCCGGCACGTCGTGCTGCGCGCACGAAGCTCCTGTCGTCCCCGGTCGGACGGCTGATCTCGGGCCGGACGCATCCCGGCGTGCGGATCGAGGACCGATGGGTCGAACTCGAGCACGAGGTGATCGACGATCTCGCCCCCGAGGACTCCCCGGTCCGGACCCGTCTGCGGATCTATCGGCCCTCGGCGCGAACGAGCGGTCCGCTGCCGGTCGTGCTGCTGTTCCACGGCGGCGGGTGGGTGCTCGGCAATCCGGAGCAGAACGAGTGGTGGGCGAGCCACACCGCCGCGCGGACCCCGAGCGTCGTGGTGTCGGTGGACTACCGGCTCGCCCCCGAACATCCCTATCCCGCAGCGGTGCTGGACTGCTGGGCGGCGTTCCGGTGGGTCGTCGCACACGCTGCGGAACTCGACGGTGATCCGTCCCGCGTCGTGGTCGCCGGTGACAGTGCCGGAGGCAACCTCGCCGCGGTCGTCGCCGACGTGGCCGCCCGCTCGGGTGGTCCGCTGCCGGCCGGTCAGGTGCTGATCTATCCGGCGACGGAGATGGAGGAGGAGTTCCCGTCGGAGCGGCAGTTCGCGAACGCTCCCGTGCTCACCTCCCGCGGTATGCGGGCGTTCGTGCGCCTGTATCTGGCCGGAGCCGATCCGTATGCGCCGACCGCGGCTCCCCTGCGCGGCACGCTCGCCGGTGCCGCCGTACCGGCCCTCGTCCAGATCGCCGGGCACGACCCGTTGCGCGACAACGCCGTTCGATACGCCGAAGCATTGCGGGCCAAGGGCGGCGACGTCGCGGAGACCGATTATCCCGACACCGTGCACGGCTATCTCAGCCTGCCCGGCATCTCTCCGCCCGCGACACACGCACTCGACGAGGCGATCACCTTCGTACGTCGGGTGACGGCTACCGACCCGACCGACGAGGACGACACCTCCGTGCCGTCACGCGCCTGACGGTCACCCAGCAGCGATCACCGTACCGGCACGAACCGCACCCGCTGTCCGGGACGCAGTTGCGCCGCGACCGGCAGATCGGCGGCGACCGCCACCGCGGCCACCGGATAGCCGCCCGTGACGGGATGGTCGACGAGGAACAGCACCGGATGCCCGTCCGGCGGTATCTGCAGCGAGCCTGGAACCATGCCCTCGCTGGGCATCTCCTCCTGCCGTGCCCGGTGCAGTCGGCCGGGACCGTGGAACCTGATACCCACCCGGTCGAGTTCCGGTGTCACCGTCCATGTCTCGTGGAACAGCGCCCGCAGTGATCCGGGCGTGAACCAGTCGTCGCGCGGGCCGGGCCGTACCCGGATCTCCACGGGGTCGTCCATCGGCGGCGGTGGTGGGAACTGCTCCTCGTCGGGCAGGTGACCCGACATCGCCCCGACCAGCAGACTGTCGCCGGCGCGAACGGGTGACGGTCCGGTGTGCGACAGGATGTCGGTGGATCTACTGCCGAGCACCTCCCGCACGTCGATGCCGCCGCGTACCGCGAGGTAAATCCGCAGGCCTTCGTTCGAGACGCCGATCCGCAGCACGTCGTCGTTGCGGAGGGTGATGCGCGCCCAGTCGCCGACCGGCCGGTCGCACACGGTCACGTCGGCGCGGGCACCGGTCACGGCCACGATCGTCTCGCCGACGCTGCGGACGGCGAGACCGCCGCCGGTCACCTCGAGTGTCGCCGCGTCCGGCTGGTTCCCCACGAGCCGGTTCGCGGCGTCGTGTGCGCGCCGGTCGGCGGCACCGGACCGGGTGAGGCCCGAGGAACCGTAACCGGGACGTCCGCGATCCTGGACCGTCGTGAGCATTCCGCCGGAGAGCACCTCGAACCACGCCACGATGTTCATTCTCACTCACCGGCTTCGATCGCACGTCCGCACTCCGGCCGAACGATCGCGTTAGGTTGAAGATCATGAGGAAGGAGGTGACGATCATGGATGAAGCAGACGTCCGGGCGGCGACGACGCGACTGATCGAGAAGGCCGTCGAGGCCGACGACCTTCAGGCCGCGCACGACGCTGTCGCGGAACTGAGCGTCGAACAGGTCGTCGACGTGCTCGAACGGCTCGGTCGGACGGATCGAGCAGTGCTCTACCGGTTGCTGCCCAAGGACCGGGCGATCGACGTCTTCGAACAGCTCGACCCGAGCATGCAGAGCGAACTGCTCCGCGGGTTGCGCGACGATCAGGTGGCCGCAATCTTCGCCGACCTCGAACCCGACGACCGGGTGGAACTGCTCGACGAACTGCCCGCGACGGTCGCGTCGACCCTCATGCGCGGCCTGCCGCCCGCCGACCGCGAGGTGACCGCCACGATCCTCGGCTATCCGCAGCGGTCGATCGGCCGGCGGATGAGCCCGGCCTTCGTGTCGCTGCGGCAGGACATGACCGTCGAGCAGGCGATGGACGCCGTGCGTCGTCGGCTCGACGACGCGGAGACGGTGTACACGCTGCCGGTGGTGGACGACGGTCGTGTGCTCGTCGGGGTGGTCGGTCTGCGCGAGCTGATGACTGCGGCGCCGGGAACGGTGCTCGCCGACATCATGAACGAGCCCTACTGGGCGCGCGTGACCGACGACGCCGAGGAGTCCGCGCGCCGCTGCGCCGAACTCAAACTGCTGGCGTTGATCGTCGTCGACAGCGAGACCAGGTTGGTGGGCATCCTGACCGTCGACGACGCCCTGCGGATCCTCGAAGCCGCCGACAGCGAGGACCAGGCGCGCATCGGCGGTACCGAGCCGCTGCGCCGGCCCTATCTCGCGACACCCGTCGGGCAGTTGGTGCGCTCGCGGGTGGTGTGGTTGCTCTTCCTGGCACTCGGCGCGACCCTCACGGTCCAGGTCCTCGAGGTATTCGAGTCGACCCTCGATCAGGTGGTCACCCTGGCGTTGTTCGTGCCGCTGATCATCGGCACCGGGGGCAACACCGGAAACCAGGCCGCCACCACGGTCACCCGCGCATTGGCGCTCGACGACGTGACGCCACGCGACATCGGCGGGGTGATCGCCCGCGAGCTCCGGGTGGGTCTGTCCCTCGGTGTCCTGCTGGGCTCGGTCGCGTTCGTCCTGACGTCCCTGGTCTACGACTCGTCGGTGGGCGCGGTGATCGGGCTGACGCTGGTGAGCATCTGCACCCTCGCCGCCACCGTCGGTGGTGCGATGCCGTTGGTGGCCAAATCGATCCGCGCCGACCCCGCGGTCTTCTCCAATCCGTTCATCACGACCTTCGTCGACGCGACCGGCCTGGTGATCTATTTCCTCGTCGCGAAGGCCGTGCTCGGTATCTGAGCGCAGCGGCGCAGTGGATCCGGGGACGGCTCAGATCGCGACGAAGCGCACCGCACATCCCGGTCGCAGCAGCGCCGCAGGAGTCCGGTCCGGTTGCCACAGCGGGGCATCGGAGGTTCCGATGAGTTGCCATCCTCCGGGCGACTTCCGCGGATAGACGCCCGAGAACTCACCCGCCAGTCCCACGGCGCCGGACGGGACGGAGGTGCGCGGTGAACTGCGACGCGGCACGTGCAATCGAGAATCCCCGCCGGTGAGATACGCGAAGCCGGGCGCGAACCCGCCGAAGGCGACCGTCCAGAGGCTGCCGGTGTGGGCGGCGATCACGCCGTCCGCGCCGAGGCCGGTCAACTCGCCGACCTCTTCGAGATCGACGCCGTCGTACCGGACTTCGAGCGTCACCTCCTCGATGTCGACGTCGTCCCCGGACACCGGTGGGGTGGTGGTGACCCACTTGTGCACGACCTGCGCGCCGGTCTCCGACGGATCGAAGCACACCAGCAGTGTCCGCGCCGCCGGCACGAGATCGACGACGCCACGCGGCCGCTCGCGGTCGAGTGCCCGGAAGTGGGCGAGAACCTCGTCGAGGGAATCGAATTCGGCGAGCAGGGCGCTGTCTCCGGCACGAAGGATTTTCATCGGTGGACCTCGCGGTGTCGGGCGTTCACACGAACGCCCGGATGTCGATCTTCTCGGCGTCGAGGCGGCGGCGCACGGCGACGGCCATCGCCGTGGCGTCGGGGGAGTCGCCGTGGATGCACACCGACTGCGCGTTCACGCGTATGTCGCTGCCGTCGACGGCGGTGACTACCCCCTCGGTGACCATGCGCAGGACCCGCTCGGCGACCTCCTCCGGATCGTGCAGTACCGCACCGGGTTCGCGTCGGGAGACGAGCGTGCCCTCGGGGGTGTAGGCGCGGTCGGCGAACGCCTCGGCGACCACCTTCAGTCCGGCCCGTTCGGCCTCCTCGAGGAAGACGGAGCCGGGCAGTCCGAGGACGGGCAGCGAGGCGTCGTAGGCGCGTACCGCATCCACGACCGCACGGGCCTGTTCGCGGTGATGGACGATCGCGTTGTACAGCGCGCCGTGGGGTTTGACGTAGCTCGCCGACGAACCGGCCGCCCGGGCGAGACCGTCGAGCGCGCCGATCTGATAGATGATCTCGGCGGTGAGATCCGCCGACGGCACCTCGATGAAGCGGCGGCCGAAACCGCCGATGTCGTTGTAGCCGACCTGGGCACCGATCCTTACCGCGCGCTTCGCGGCGCCGTGGCACGTGTGCAGCAGTGTCGCCGGGTCGCCGGCGTGGAATCCGCACGCCACGTTGGCGCTGGTGACGATGTCGAGCATGGTCTCGTCGTCGCCGAGACGCCACCGGCCGTAGCTCTCGCCGAGGTCGCTGTTGAGGTCGATGCGGGTCACGACCCGAGTCTATGCCCGCTCAGAAGACCGTTCCGACGTCGCGGACGACGATGTCGTCGAGGGCGCGTTCGACGACGGCGGCGATCGTCATCGACGGGTTGCACGCGGCGGTGTTGCCCGGCATGAGGGCTCCGTCGAGCACGTACAGCCCGCGCTGGCCGAACACCCGGCCCTCGAGATCGCACACCGTGCTCATGCTCGCGCCGCCGAGCGGGTGCCAGGTCGACGGGGACGATCGAGTTGGTGTCGGTCAGGATGCTGCGTTCGCCGGTGATGCGGCGCACGGTGGGGTCGATGTGACCCGTCTGCAGCACCGCGTCCCCTTCGTGCGGCCAGCGCAGGACGGCGTCGTCGCGAGCGGCGTCGTAGACGAAGTGCCCGCGACCCTCACTGACGCCGTAGCCCTGCTTGCCGCCGTTGTTGACACCCGTCGCACCCGAACCGTCGGTGTAGGCCGGGGCCATCTCGCCGCGGAGTTCGGCGAGCGCGTAGTCCCAGTCGATCGGCATCGGGATCTTGTCGATAGGGAAGCCGGCCTTCCGCGCAGGGTCGGCGAAGATGCGCGAGGTCGCGTAGTTGGGGCTGTCGACGAGTTCGTCGGGCGCCACGGCCAGGCGCAGCATCTGCGCGACGCGCGGGTAGTGGACGCGGTCCATGCGCGCCCAGTCGAGTTCGTTCGGGAA
This sequence comes from Rhodococcus sp. 2G, assembly GCF_001886355.1. NCBI lineage: Bacteria > Bacillati > Actinomycetota > Actinomycetes > Mycobacteriales > Nocardiaceae > Rhodococcus > Rhodococcus sp. 2G. Next base: position 4,992,417 of record NZ_CP018063.1, read on the forward strand.
GTGGGCGTTGAACACCGCTTCGTCGGGTTGCAGCGTCATGCCCTGGTAGACGAGCGACCCGCCGCCGACACCGGCGGCGCACAGGGCCGTCATGTTCTCGCCGACGCACGCCTCGACCAGGTGTAGGGCTCGAAGGCGAGGTGACGACCGAACACCTCGGGGCTCGACCGGTGCCACAGGAACCGCTTGTCGGGGTTGTCGACGCGAAGGAACGACGCGTGACGTGCTGCACTCTCCACCCCCGATGTCTGTGACGTCCCGTTACTGGAGCAACCTCGGGAAACTGGGCGGACGTCGAGGAGCGCGTCAAGATCACGTCCCGACGGGCCGTGAATCAGGCAGTTGCGGCGACCCGCCCGGAACCACGTCGGTTGCGGGCGGTGCCGATCACGCGGCAGATCATGTAGATGACGAACGCGATCGTCGTGATGAACGCCGAGACCGGCACGCCCGGCGCCAGCGCGAGCAGGATGCCGCCGACCGCCGAGATCTCCGCGAAGACCACAGACAGCACCGTGGCGGCGAGCGGCCCGCTGACCACCCGGGCCGCCGCGGCGGCCGGGGTGATGAGCAGTGCCATCACCAGCAGCGCGCCGACGATCTGCACACCGAGTGCGGCGGTGACACCGACGAGCACCGCGAACACGATCGACAATGCGCGCACCGGGACGCCGCGTGCAGCCGCGACCTCCGGGTCGGTGCTGGCGAACAGTAGCGGACGGTAGATCACCAGCAGCGTGAGGATCACGACGGCAGCGCACGCGGCGAGCAGGGCGATGCCGGTACCGCCGGGCGCCACGATCTGACCGGTGAGCAGCGAGAAGGCGGCACCGGTGCGTCCGTCGTAGGCCCACAGCAGCAGGACGGCGAGACCGAGTCCGAAGGCCATCACCACGCCGATGACGGAGTCGCGTTCGCGGGCACGTGTCCCCAGGACCCCGAAGAGGATCGCGGCGATCACGGCACCCGCGACCGCACCGATCCCGACGGAGACCCCGATGATGAGCGCCGCCGCGGCACCGGTGAGCGACAGTTCGGAGGTGCCGTGGACGGAGAACGCCATCTGACGGCTGATGATCAGCGGGCCGATCACGCCGGCGAGCAGACCGAGGATCGCACCGGCGACGAGCGCCTGCTGCACGAAGTCGTACTGCAGGAGTTCGACGGTGGTCTCCACGTCGAACATCCGCCCGAGGGCGTCGGTGAACTTGCTGCTCATTCGTGATCCTCGTGATCGTGGTGGACGCCTTCCCCGGGGCGCAGTCCGCCGGCGCTGCCGAGCGCGTCGATGGCGTCGCCGGTGCCGACGACCACCAGGCGGCCGCGCATCTCGAGCACTTCGACGTCGGTGCGGTAGAGCTCGGAAAGCACCTGCGAGGTCATCACCTCGGCGGGGGTGCCGATGCGGAACTGGCCGTCGACGAGGTACAGCACGCGATCCACCAGCGGCAGGATCGGATTGATCTCATGGGTGACGAACAGGACGGAGGTGTCGTGGTCGCGGCGGCGGCGGTCGATGAGCGCCGACACCAGGTGCTGGTTGGCGAGATCGAGACTGAGCAGCGGCTCGTCGCACAGGAGTACGCGCGGATCTCCCACGAGCGCCTGCGCGATACGCAGCCGCTGCTGCTCACCACCGGAGAGCGTGCCGATCGGGGCTCCGGCATAGGTCTCTGCGCCGACCTGAGCGATCGCGTCGTCGACCGCGACGCGGCGCCGCCGGCGCGCGCGCAGGCCGGTGCCCCAGCGATGTCCGTCCATGCCGAGGCCTACGAGATCGCGTCCCCGCAGCGGGACGCCCTCGTCGAGAGACTTCTGCTGCGGCACGTATCCGACGTGCGAGTTCCCGGTCCGGACGGCCTGCCCGGCGATGGTCGCGGTTCCGGAGGTGAGCGGGAGCTGGCCGAGCAGCACCTTGAGCAGCGACGTCTTGCCGGCACCGTTCGGTCCGAGCACCGCCAGGAACTCGCCGGGTTCGACGACGAGGTCGAGTCCGTCCCAGAGGACCCGATCGCCGAATGCCAGCCGGGCATCGCGGAGTTCGACTGTGGGCGTGCGGTCGGATGGAGGAGGTGTCACCGGAGTCCGTGTTCTCGATCGGATGGTCAGGAGGCGGTCTCGAGCGCGGCGGCGAGGGTCTCGGCCGTCCGGGCCTGCCACTGAATGTAGTCGACACCTTCGGGCAGGGTTTCGAAAACCTCGACCACGGGGACGCCCGACGACTCTGCTGCCGTGCGCATCTCGCGGCTGATCCGGTCCTCGGTCTGCGGGTTGTAGATCAGGACGCGAACCTGCTTGTCGACCAACAACTGCCGTGTCGCCGCGATCGCCGCCGGGGACGGATCGGTGCCGTTCTCGATGGCGTTGGTGAAATCCGGGGGAGTGATGTCGTCGAGCGTCGCGGCCGAGACGAGGTAGTGGCCGATCGTCTCGGTCTGGGCGACGGGTGCGTCGCCGTGTGTGTCGGCGAGCTTGTCGACAACATCCGCGACGTAGTGCAGGTTCTCGTGGAAGCCCGCGGCGTTGGCCTCGTAGACGGCGGCGCCGTCGGGGTCGAGTTCGGCGAGCTGCTCGGCGACGGCGTGCGCGACGGCGTCGGCGGTCGCGAGGTCGTACCAGACGTGCTCGTTGATGCCGCCGTGGTCGTGACCCTCGTGCGAGTGCCCGTCGCCGGTGTCGGACACCTCACCGCTCTCGTGCGAGTGGTCCTCGGAAACGGTTGTCTCCGAGTCGCTCTCGATGGCGTCGTCGGTGCCGTCCTCGTCGCCGTGATCGTGTCCGGCGTGCAGATCCGAGTACGCGCCGGATTCGAACAGGGCGAAGGCCTCCACGACTGCAGGCTTGTCCCCGGTGGCGCCGAGGATGTCGTCGACGAAGTGGTCGTAGCCACCGCCGTTGTAGACGACGAGCGAGGCGTCGGAGATCGCCGCGGCGTCGAGGGGGCTGGCCTCGTAGGAGTGCGGGTCGGCGTTCGGTTCGGTGATGAGCGAGCGGACCTCGATGCGGTCTCCGGCCACCGCCTGCGCGATCGACCCCCACACGTTCGTGGAGGCGACGACGCTGATCTCGTCGTCGTCGGCGCCGGAGGTATCGGTGCCGCACGCGGCGAGGGCGGTCGCGCAGGCTACGGCGGCGGCTGCGAGGGCCGTGCGGGAGGACAGTCGCACAGTTCTTCTCCTGAGGATCGGCGGTCTTCGACGAACGGGGTCCGGAACGACCGAGCGACCGACCCAAACGTTATTGGTAACCGTTACCGTTCCACTTTAGCGGACGACACCGAGCCCTCCTACCATCCCTGGGTGGTCGTGACCATGGACACAGGACTACGGTCCTCTCATGTCCAGGTCTCGTCAGCCGCGCCGACAGGCGACCCTGGCGTCGATTGCCGCCGAGTTGAAGATCTCCCGCACCACGGTCTCGAACGCGTACAACCGCCCCGACCAGTTGTCCGCCGAGCTACGCGAACGTGTCCTCGAAGTCGCCAAACGACGCGGATATGCCGGCCCGGATCCGATGGCGCGGTCGCTGCGCACCCGCAAGGCAGGAGCCGTGGGGGTCCTGCTCACCGAAGCGTTGAGCTATTCCTTCCGGGATCCCGCCGCCATGAGTTTCCTGTCGGGACTGTCCGAGGCCTGCGAAGCGGCCGGACAGGGACTACTGCTCATCCCCGCCGGACCGGGCCGGACCGACGACGAGGCCGCACAGGTCGTGCACCGCTCGTCCGTCGACGGCTTCGTCGTCTACTCGGTCCCCGCCGAGGACCCCTATCTCGCTGCCGTGCTCGAACGGCACCTGCCGATCGTCGCGTGCGACCAGCCGCGCGGGCTCGAGAACACCCCGGTGGTGGGCATCGACGACCGGCGGGCGATGCGCGATCTCGCCGCCCACCTCATCGAACTCGGCCACCGCCAGATCGGCATGTTGTCGATGCGCCTCGGCCGCGAACGGCACGACGGGGTCGTCGACCTGTCGACCCTCGAATCCGGCGCCTTCCACGTGCAGCGCGAACGCATCCGCGGCGTCCAGGACGCCATGAGCGCCGCAGGGCTGGCCCCCGAATCGCTCACCGTCGTCGAGCGCTACACCCACACCGCGGAGGACGGCCTGTCCGCCGCGGCGCAGATCATGCGCATGAACCCGCGGATCACCGCGCTCGTGTGCACCACCGACGTGCTCGCGCTCGGCGCTCTCGCCTGGGCCAATCAGATGGGTCTCGACGTGCCCGGCCACCTGTCGATCACCGGCTTCGACGGCATCGACGAAGCGATCCGCGAAGGCCTCACGACCGTGCGGCAACCGCAGAAGGACAAGGGGCGGCGCGCAGGCGAACTGCTCCTCGCCGCCCCCTCGCACTCCGGTGTGCCCGCGCTCGAGACCCTGGGGACCCAGCTGTGGTTCGGTGCCACCTCGGGTCGGGTCGAGAGCGAGTGGTACGCCGAGTGACCGAGCGGCCCCGCTCGTAGCTCAGTGCTGCCGGTCGCCCGTGGCCTTCGCGCCCGACAGCAGCTGGGCGCAGCGCAGCAGACCGATGTGACTGTACGCCTGCGGGTGGTTGCCCAGCGCACGCTCCGCGACGGGGTCGTACTCCTCGCTGAGCAGCCCGGTCGGTCCGGCCGCCGCGACCAGCTGCGCGAACAGCGCCTCGGCGTCGTTGCGCTGCCCGACCAGCAGGTAGGCCGCGACCAGCCACGCCGCGCACAGGTGGAAGCCGCCTTCGGCGCCCGGCAGGCCGTCGTCGCTGTGATAGCGGTAGACGGTCGCGCCGCTGCGCAACTCCCGTTCGGTGGCCTGCACGGTCGCCCGGAACCGCTCGTCCTGCGGGTCGACGAGTCCGGTGAGGCCGATGAACAGGGTGGCCGCGTCGAGATCGGTGCCGTCGTAGGCCGAGGTGAACGACTGGACCTCGTCGTTCCAGCCCTTCTCGGTGACCTCCTCGGCGATCTCGTCGCGCAGCGCCGCCCAGCCCTCGCCGGCGGTCCGGCCGAACTTCTCGGCGAGCGTCAGTGCCCGGTCGACGGTCAGCCACCCCATGACCTTCGAGTACACATGGTGGCGGGGTGCGTGGCGGATCTCCCAGATGCCGTGGTCCGGTTCGAACCAGCGCCGTTCGACCGCGGTGACCATCGAGCAGACGAGCTCCCAGTCCCGGTCGGTGAGGGCACGGTCGTGGGACACGCCGCGCGACTCGCGGCTGTGCGCGAGGTCGGCGATCAGGTCGACGATCGGGCCGAAGACGTCGAGTTGCACCTGCTGGTTCGCCGCGTTGCCGACCCGCACGGGCCTCGAACCGGCGTATCCGGGAAGCGAGTCGATCACGGCCTCGGGCGGCAGCGGTCCGCCGGCGAGCGTGTACAGCGGGTGCAGACGTTCGGGGCCCGGCACGGTCTCGAGGACGCGGTGGACCCAGTCGAGATAGTTCTCGGCCTCCTCGAGGGATCCGACCCGCACGAGCGCCTGCGCCGTGAGCGCGGCGTCGCGCAGCCAGCAGTAGCGGTAGTCCCAGTTGCGGACACCGCCGATCTCCTCGGGGAGCGAGGTGGTCGCCGCGGCGAGGATCGAGCCCGTCGGACCGTGGACCAGCCCCCGCAGGGTGAGCGCCGAACGCTTCATGAGATCGGGCTTGAGCGGCGGCAGCTCGAGCTGGGACGCCCACGTGTGCCAGTAGGCCTCGGACTGTGCCCGACGCTCGACCTCCGGCACCGGGTGCTCATCGAGATCGTCGGTGCCGCACCGGAGTTCGAGGATGATGTCGTTCTCGGTGGGGTCGACCACGGCGTGGGCCGTCTGGTGCACGCCGTCCGTGGTGATGTCCCACCGCACGCCGGGGGAGCGCAGGACGTAGGGCTCGTTGAAGCCCATGACGCGGATGCCGTCGTCCTCGACCTCGAGGGTGACCTGTCCCTGTCCGAACTCCGGTCGCGGGGCGAAGGTCACCACCGCGCTCGCGCGCCCGGTGATCACGCGCGTGAGGTCGGTACGGCCGGCCTCGGCGTCGTGCGGGAGGTAGTCGATCACCGCGAGCGACGCCCACCGGGTCACCACCGTCATCGTCGAGTCGACGTAGCGCTGGCTGAGCGGCAGTGCCTGGCGGGTCGGGCCGATGGTGAAGTGACCGGCTGCGTCACCGCCGAGGAGATGGGCGAACACCGCCGCGGAATCGGGTTCGGGGTGGCACAGCCAGGTGATCGTGCCGTCGGGGGTGACGAGTGCCTTCGAGCGGGGGCTCGCGAGCATGGTCAGGCGTTCGATCGGCGCGACGTGGGCGCCGGACAACCAGGTGCGACGTTCCTCGAGCAGGAACGCGAGTGCGGCGATGACCTCTTCGCTGGTGCGGACGCGGTACTCGGCGGCGGTGTCGCCGTCGCCGATCTTCACCCCGACGTCCGGGCCCTGCAGCGAACGGAAGGCCTTCTCGTCGGTCACGTCGTCGCCGAAGAAGACCGCCGCGCTGGCGGCTTCCTGGTGGCGGATGACGTCGAGCGCCTTGCCCTTGTCGGTGGGCACCACGGACAACTCGATGACTGCCTTGCCCTCGGTGACCTGCACACCGGGCCGGAGTGCGAGGCCGCTGCGCACGAGATCGAGGGCCTGCTCGGCATCGGCGGGAGAGGCATTGCGCACGTGCAGCGCGGCGCTCGCGGGCTTGGCCTCCACCTGCACGCCGTCGAACCGGGATGCCACCGAGTGCAGTCCCTCGACGATCGTGGCGAGGAGGTCCCTCGCGTCGGGATCGATCTCGTGGACGAATCCGATGTCGAACTCGGAGCCGTGGCTGCCGACGAGTTTGACCTCGACCGGCAAACGCGACAGAGCGGCGAGATCCTTGAGAGCGCGTCCCGAGATGACGGCAGCGGCCGTCGACGGCAGAGCGGCGAGGCCCCGCAGCGCCCGCACCGCATCGTCGTGCGGGTAGGCCTTCTCGGGATCGCTCACGATGGGGGAGATGGTGCCGTCGTAGTCGGTCGCCACGAGCAGGCGGGGCGTCCGCGCGACAGCCACCAGAGCACGTCGAAGGTCAATCGGAAGATCGTGGGCACTCACCTGCTCCACGTTAGGTCAGAGTGGGGCACGAATCCGACCCGGTGGGTATTGCGACCACGTGTTTCCGGTTACAGGAAGCGGCGGATCGGACGTCGGGCTTCCGGCGCGAGCGCCGCGGGGCTTCGGGCGCGAGCGCCGCGGGGCTTCCGGCGCGAGCGCCGCGGGGCTTCCGGCGCGAGCGCCGCGGGGCTTCGGACGAGCGCCGTCAGGCTTCCGACGCGACCGTCTTCGGCACGCGCGAGCCGTCGCCGAGCAGCAGCTCCACCGTCAGTTCGAGCCGGCGGGCGACATCGGTGGCCGACGAACGGCGCGTGAGCCAGGCGACGAGATTCGACAGCCACACGTCGCTGATGACGCGTGCGATGGCGAGTTCTTCCTCGGTGGGCTCGCCGTCGTTCATGGCCCGTGCGAACAGTCGGTCCATGAGGGTGCCCACCTGGTCGACCTCGGCGGCGGCGGAAGCGTCGGCGAACATGAACGCCCGTGTCATGGCCTCGGTGAGCAGGGGATCGCGCTGCATGGCCTTGGTGATCAGGCCCAGGATGAGGTGCATGCGCTCGAGGGGGCTGTGGCCGGGTGGGATCCGGCCCTTGCCTTCGATGCGGGCGAATTCACGGCCGAGGGCGGAGACCAGCAGGTGGACCTTGGACGGGAAGTATCGGTAGAGGGTGCCGACCGCGACGTCCGCGCGTTCTGCCACCGCCCGCATCTGCACGGCCTCGTAACCACCCTTCGACGCGAGCGCCAGGGTGGCGTCGAGAATCCGCTTGCGCCGTTCCTTCTGGGCATTGGAACTGAGATCGTCCTCGGTGAGGGCGGTCAGAGTTCCGTGTCCGTTGGCACGGGAGCGGGACGGGGTGGCCATAGATTCGTTTCCTCACGCCTTGACTCTGAATCGGTGCCATATTAGAACACGTTCTAGCAATGATGTCATTCGGAAGGGCGGAAACCGCTGTGAGTATCGCCACGACCGAGGAGCAGCGGGCCGTTCAGGCATCTGTCCAGGCCTGGTCACGTGCCGTAGACCCCATGTCGACGATACGTCGCGCAAGCGACGCGACGTGGCGCGACGGCTGGTCCTCCCTCGCAGAACTCGGAGTCTTCGGCGTCGCCGTCCCGGAGGAGGCGGGCGGCCTCGGCGCGACCACCGTGGACCTGGCCGTCATGCTCGAGCAGGCCGCCTACGAACTCGCACCGGGCCCGATCCTGACCACCGTCGTGGCCGCCCTCGTGTTCGGCCGTGCCGGTGAGACCGTCGCCAAGACGACGGAACGGCTCGCCGAGGGTGAGGTCCCCACCGCGCTCGCTCTCGACTCGGCCGTGACCGCGGAGCCGGCGGGTGACGGAGTCCTGCTGCGCGGTGAGGCCGGACCGGCCGTGGGTGCCGAAGCCGGGGTCGCCGTGCTCGTCCGTGTCGCGGGTGAAGGTGATCCGGCCGTCGAGAGCTGGGCGCTCGTCGAGGCCGATGATCCGGGTCTGCACGTCGAACCGCTCGAGACCATCGACGCCTCCCGCGCGGTGGCCCGCGTCCGCCTCGACGACGCGACGGTCCCGGTCGATCGGGTCGCGACCGTCCCGGCCGGCTTCGTGCGCGACCTGACCGCCGGCCTCGCCGCCGCGGAGCTGGCCGGTCTCGCCGGCTGGGCGCTGACCACCGCCGTCGAGTACGCGAAGATCCGCGAACAGTTCGGAAAACCGATCGGTTCGTTCCAGGCCGTCAAACATATCTGCGCCGAAATGCTGTGCCGCACCGAGAAGATCCGGGCCGTGGCCTGGGATGCGGCGGTCACCGTCGACGCGCAGCCCGACGAACTGCCGATCGCGGCGGCGGCCGCCGCAGCGATCGCACTCGATGCCGCGGTGCAGACCGCCAAGGACGCGATCCAGGTGCTCGGCGGCATCGGGTTCACATGGGAACACGACGCACACTTCTATCTCCGCCGTGCGGTCGCCACCCGCCAGGTGCTCGGCGGTTCCACCGCGTGGCGCTCGCGGCTGACGACCCTGGTCCGCGACGGCGCGCGCCGTCACCTCGGTATCGACCTGTCCGATCACGAGGAGGAACGCGCACGGATCCGCGCGGAGGTCGAGAAGATTACCGCCGCACCCGAATCCGAGCGCCGTGTCGCCCTCGCCGAATCGGGCCTGCTCGCGCCGCACTGGCCGCCGCCCTACGGTCGCGGAGCCGGCGCCGCCGAACAGCTCGTCGTCCAGGAGGAGCTCGCCGCCGCCGGCATCGAACGTCCCGACCTCGTGATCGGCTGGTGGGCGATTCCGACCGTCCTCGCACACGGAACACTCGAGCAGATCGAGCGTTTCGTGATGCCCACCCTGCGCGGCGATGTGGTCTGGTGTCAGCTGTTCTCCGAACCCGGCGCCGGCTCGGACCTCGCGGCGCTGCGCACGAGTGCCGAGAAGGCCGACGGCGGATGGGTGCTGCGCGGGCAGAAGGTGTGGACCTCGCTCGCACAGCAGGCGGACTGGGCGATCTGTCTCGCCCGCACCGACCGCGACGTCCCCAAGCACAAGGGCATCACCTACTTCCTCGTCGACATGAAGTCGGCGGGCATCACGATCTCGCCGCTGCGCGAGATCACCGGCGACGCGTTGTTCAACGAGGTCTTCCTCGATTCGGTCTTCGTGCCGGACGACTGCGTGGTGGGCAATCTCGGCGACGGCTGGAAGCTGGCCCGCACGACCCTCGCCAACGAACGCGTCGCAATGGGGGGCAAATCGTCGCTGGGGCCGCGCATCGAGGAACTGCTCGAACTGTCGACCCCCGGCGATCCCGTCGCCGAGGACCGCATCGCGACGCAGATCGGGGAGGCGACGGTCGGTTCGCTCCTCGATCTGCGGGCGACCCTCGCGCAGCTCGAAGGGCAGGATCCGGGCGCCGCGTCCAGCGTCCGCAAGCTCATCGGTGTGCGGCAGCGGCAGGACACCGCCGAGCTCGCCATGGATCTCGCGGGCGAGGCCGGCTGGGTGGAAGGTCCGCTCACCCGGGAGTTCCTCAACACCCGGTGCCTGACGATCGCCGGCGGAACCGAGCAGATCCTGCTCACCGTGGCGGCCGAGCGGCTCCTGGGCCTGCCGCGCGATTGAGCGGTCCTTCCGCAGGGCGCCGGGGAGTGCTACAACTAGAACACGTTCTATTCGAAGGTGGGTGACGGTGGACTTCGCACGTGACGAGACACAGGAGGAAATCGCCGGTGTGGCGGCCGGTCTCCTGAAACGCGGCCTCACCGACGACGCGTTGTGGGCCGGGCTGGCCGACGCCGACCTGCTCTCGCTCGCTCTGCCGGAGCGTCTCGGCGGGTCGGGCCTCGGGCTCGGCGAGGTCGCCACCGTGCTCACCGAGATCGGACGCGGAGCCGCGCAGACCCCGGCCCTGGCCACCCTCGGCCTGGGCGTGCTGCCGATCCTCGCGCTCGCCTCCGAACAGCAACAGGACGACCTGCTCGCCGGCGTCGCCGAAGGAGCCGTGCTCACGGCCGCGCTCGGCGAACCGGGGCGCGCCTTCCCGGAGCAACCGGCCGCCACGGCGGTCGCCACCGACGGGGGCCACGCGGTCACCGGTTCGTTCGTCGCCGTGCCCTACGCCGATCGGGCACGCGTGGTGCTGCTGCCCACCGACGCAGGCGTGGTCGCGGTGGCTCCCGACGCCGTGGGCATGACCCTGCGTTCGAGCCCCACCTCGACCGGCTCTCCCGAGTTCTCGGTGCGCGCCGACGGTGCCGTGGGTGTCCTGCTCGCCGACGGTGCCGTGGGTGTCCTGCTCGCCGAATCCGGCACCGACGCTGTGGCGATGCTCCACCGGATCGCGCTCGCCGCCGTGGCGGCCTTCGCCGACGGACTGCTCTCCGGGGCAACCGAACTCACGGCGAAGCACGTCAGCGAGCGGCACCAGTTCGGCAAGCCGCTCGCGACCTTCCAGGCCGTCGCACAGCAGATCGCCGACGTCTACGTCACCGCCCGCACCCTGCACGTCGCGGCGCTGTCGTCGGTCTGGCGCCTGGCCGAAGGTCTCGACGCCGCGGACGATCTCGACATCACCGCCTACTGGATCGCCGCCGAACTGCCGCCGGCCATGCGGGTGCTGCACCACCTGCACGGCGGCGTGGGTGTGGACGAGACCTATCCGCTGCACAAGTACTCGTCGACCGCCAAGGACCTCGCCCGGTTGCTCGGCGGCGCCTCGTACCGACTCGACCTCGTGGGGGCCCGGTGTTCATCGATCTGACCGACGACCAGCGCGCACTGCAAGCCGAACTGCGGCGCTACTTCAGCAGCCTCGTCTCACCCGAGGAGGCTGCGATCATGCGCACGGAGCGGCACGGCCCCACCTATCGCGAGGTCGTGCGTCGCATGGGCAAGGACGGTTGGCTCGGCGTGGGCTGGCCCGTCGAGTTCGGCGGCCGCGGCTTCGGCGACGTGGAACAGCAGATCTTCGCCAACGAGGCCGTCCGCGCCGACGTGCCGTTGCCGAGCGTCACCCTGCAGACCGTCGGCCCGACCCTGCAGGTCTACGGGACCGACGAACAGAAGCGAAAGTTCCTGCCCGCCATCCTCGCCGGCGAGGTGCACTTCGCCATCGGCTACTCCGAACCCGAGGCCGGTACCGACCTCGCCGCCCTGCGCACCACCGCCGTCCGCGACGGCGACCACTACATCGTCAACGGACAGAAGATCTTCACCACCGGCGGGCACGACGCCGACTACATCTGGCTCGCCGTCCGCACCGGCCCCGCCGACTCGCGTCACCGCGGCATCTCCGTGCTCATCGTCGACACCAAGGATCCCGGCGTCAGCTGGACGCCGATCATCACGTGCGACGGTGCCCACCACGTCAACGCCACCTACTACAGCGACGTACGCGTTCCCGTCGAGATGCTCGTCGGCGAGGAGAACAAGGGCTGGAAGCTCATCACCACCCAACTCAACCACGAACGCGTCATGCTCGGCCCGGCCGGTCGCGTCGCCGGCATCTACGACCGGCTCGTCGAATGGGTCCGCGCCCACGAACTCCGGGACCGCCCCGAGGTGCGACGCGCACTCGGCGAGATCCACGCGACCTGGCGACTCAACGAACTGCTCAACTGGCAGGTCGCGGCGAGCAGCAACGACGCCGTCGACATCGCCGATGCCTCGGCGACCAAGGTGTTCGCCACCGAGCGGATCCAGCGCGTCGGGCGCCTCGCCGAGGAGATCGTCGGTGCCTTCGGCGATCCGGCCGACGACGACACCGCCGATCTGCTCCGCTGGCTCGACATGATGGCCAAACGCAATGTCGTCATCACCTTCGGCGGTGGGGTCAACGAGGTGATGCGCGAACTGATCGCCACCGCCGGTCTGGGCATGCCGCGGGTCCCGCGGTGAGGCAGGAGAATTCGGTGACACGAGATTCGGTGACACAAGGTTCGGTGACACGAGATGCTCGGGGGAGGATCCCCGAGGAGATCCGGCAGGCGGCCGAGAAGGTCCGCGGCGACGGCCCGTCCGCGCCGCGACCCGGCCGCGATCCGGTGAACATGCCGATGATCCGCAACTGGCTCGAGGCGATCGGCGACGACAACCCGATCTACACCGACGAGACCGCGGCGATCGCAGCCGGTCACGGTGGTCTCGTGGCCCCGCCCGCGATGGCGCAGGTGTGGACGATGCGCGGCCTCGGCGCCGAACGCGAGAAGGACGACCCGCTCGGCCGGATGACGCAGATCTTCGACGACGCCGGCTACACCTCGGTGGTCGCCACCAACTGCGACCAGATCTACCACCGCTACCTGCGCCACGGCGAGCAGGTGACGATCGAATCCACCCTCGAGGACGTCGTCGGCCCGAAGCGGACCGGGCTCGGAGAGGGATGGTTCTTCACCACCCGCAACCTGTGGAAGGTCGGCGACGAGGTCGTCGCCGAGATGCTCTTCCGCATCCTGAAGTTCGCACCGCCGTCGAAGGACGAGCGCGCGGAGACGTCGGAAGACCGGCCCACATCCGCGGTACCCGACGATCTCGACCCCACGCGGATGCTCCGCCCGTCCGTCTCCCGCGACACGCAATTCTTCTGGGACGGCGTGGCCACCCACGAACTGCGCATCCAGCGACGCCCCGACGGCACCCTGCAGCACCCACCCGTCCCGGCGCTCTGGCTCGACAAGTCGGAAACCACCGACTACGTCGTATCCTCCGGTCGCGGAACGGTGTTCAGCTTCGTCGTCCACCACGCTCCCAAGGTGCCGGGGCGGCAGGTGCCCTTCGTCGTCGCGCTCGTCGAACTCGACGAGGGTGTCCGGATGCTCGGTGAACTCCGCGACGTCGACCCTGGACAGGTACGCATCGGGATGCCGGTCGAGGTCACCTTCCTCGACTTCCCCGGCGACGACGAGACCGGCGGGCAGCCGTGGACGCTGTACGCCTGGAAGCCCCTCGAGGAGGACGTGTGAGCACCCCGACCGTCACGACGGGCGAGAGCCTGCCCTCCCTCGAGATCCACGCCGATCCCACCTTCATCGTGTCGACGGCCCTGGCCACACGCGACTTCCAGGACGTGCACCACGACCGCGACAAGGCACAGCAGCGCGGATCGAAGGACATCTTCGTCAACATCCTCACCGACACCGGCCTCGTGCAGCGCTACGTCACCGACTGGGCCGGCCCCCGCGCGGTGGTGAAGTCGATCTCGCTGAGACTGGGTGTGCCCTGGTACGCCTACGACACCCTGACCCTCTCGGGCACCGTCGCGTCCGTCGAGGACGGACTGGTCACCGTCGACATCACCGGCACCAACAGTCTGGGCAAACACATCACGGCCACAGCCACTTTCGTGATCGGAGGCACCACATGAGCGGCCTGTCGGGTGCAGCGGCGATCGTCGGCATCGGCGCGACCGACTTCTCGAAGGACTCCGGCCGCAGCGAACTCCGCCTCGCGGCCGAAGCGGTGTGCGCCGCCCTCGACGACGCGGGACTGACCCCGGCCGACGTCGACGGTCTGGTCTCGTTCACGATGGACACCAACACCGAAGTGGCCGTGGCCCGTTCGGTGGGGATTCCGCACCTGAAGTTCTTCTCCCGCATCCACTACGGCGGCGGTGCGGCGTGCGCGACGGTGCAGCAGGCGGCGATGGCCGTCGCGACCGGCGTGGCCGACGTGGTGGTCGCGTACCGGGCGTTCAACGAGCGGTCCGGCGCGCGGTACGGGCAGGTCAACACTGCCCTTGCCGCGCAGGTGAATTCGTCGGGTACCGACAACGCGTTCTCCTACCCGCACGGGCTGAGCACACCGGCCTCGTTCGTCGCGATGGTCGCGCAACGCTACATGCACGTCTCCGGTGCGACGAGCGCCGACTTCGGCGCCGTGGCGGTCGCGGATCGGGCGCACGCCGCCACGAATCCGAAGGCGTTCTTCCACGGCAAGCCGATCACGCTCGAGGACCACCAGAACTCGCGGTGGATCGCCGAGCCGCTGCACCTGCTCGACTGCTGCCAGGAATCGGACGGCGGCGTCGCGATCGTCGTCACCAGCGCCGAGCGGGCGAAGGACCTGAAGCAGACCCCGGCGATGATCGCGGCCGCGGCGCAGGGGAGCGGACCCGATCAGTACATCATGACCAGCTACTACCGGGACGGGCTCACAGGCCTGCCGGAGATGGGCATCGTCGGCGACCAGTTGTGGGAGCAGGCGGGCATCGGGCCGCAGGACATCGCCACGGCCGTGCTCTACGACCACTTCACCCCGTACGTGCTCATGCAACTCGAAGAACTCGGTTTCTGCGGCCGCGGTGAGGCCAAGGACTTCGTCGCCGACGGCATCCAGGTGGGCGGACGGCTACCGATCAACACGCACGGCGGTCAGCTGGGCGAGGCCTACATCCACGGCATGAACGGCATCGCGGAGGGCGTACGGCAGATCCGCGGCACGGCCGTCAACCAGGTCGACGACGTCGACCACGTCCTGGTCACGGCAGGAACAGGAGTTCCGACCTCAGGGCTGGTGCTGTCGCGGTCCTGACGCCGTTTCCCTCCCAGGGGACCGCAGGCCTGCCTACTATGAAGGCCCACACTCCGGTGATATCCCCGTGGGAGGACCCATGTCGGTCACGGACGGACATGTCGTGCATCCGACTCGCGAACAGCGGGTCCAGAACGGTCTCGCCGCTCGGAGGGGCACTCCCGTCGAGTCGCTGGCCGATCTCGGGGAGTCGTCCCGGGATCCGATCGCGTTGCTCGAGAGTCAGGCGCAGTCGCGCGTCCCCCAGCTCGTTCCGGTCCGGTACGGCCGCATGGCGACGTCGGCGTTCGCGTTCTTCCGCGGTGCTGCACTGGTGATGGCCGACGATCTGTCGCGCACATCCGACAGTGGTCTGCACACACAGCTGTGCGGCGACGCCCACGCGAGCAATTTCGGCCTGTTCGCGACTCCGGAACGGAGAACGGCCTTCGACGTCAACGACTTCGACGAAACCTATCCGGGGCCGTTCGAATGGGACGTCAAGCGCCTGGTCGCAAGCCTCGAGATCGCCGGTCGCGACAACGGGTTCACCGCGAAGGAACGCCGGAAGATCACCCGGGCATGTGCCGCAGAGTACCGCGAGACGATCTGTAGGCAAGCGCAACTCGGAAATCTGGCCGTGCGGTACTCCCACCTCGATCCCACGACCGAGATAGCGGAGTTGGGCGGCCTGCTGGATGCGAAGATGGGAAAACGCACGCGGAAAGCGCTCGACAAGGCCTCGCGCCGCGACAGCCTCCAGGCACTGGAGAAGCTGACCACCATCATCGACGGTCACCGCCGGATCATCAGCGATCCGCCGCTCATCGTGCCCGTCGAAGAGGTCTTCGCCGACCTCGACGCCGAGGCGATCTACGACGAGTTGTACGGCCGTGTCCGTTCGTACCGGGCGACACTACAGTGGGACCGCCGAGTCCTCCTCGAACAGTTCGAACTGGTCCAGGCCGCGCGGAAGGTCGTCGGAGTGGGCAGTGTCGGCACGCGGGCGTGGATCCTCCTGCTGCGCGGTGCGGACGACGACGATCCGTTGTTCCTGCAGGCGAAGGAGGCCCAGCGTTCGGTGCTGTCGTACTACGTCGACGGTCCGACCTTCCGGAACGAGGGCGAACGGGTTGTCAACGGTCAGCGGCTGATGCAGTCGGCGAGCGACATCTTCCTCGGCTGGCAGCAGGGCGCCGGGGCCGACGGGGTGAACCGGGATTTCTATATCCGTCAGCTCCGCGACGGCAAGGGTTCGGCGGTGATCGAGGAGATGGTGCCCAAGGGCCTGAAGCTCTACGGCCGACTCTGCGGCCGAGTCCTCGCCTTCGCCCATGCGCGGGCCGGCGACCGGATCGCACTGGCGGCCTATCTCGGCACGGACGAGGAGTTCGACGAGGCGGTCTCGTCGTTCGCGGTGGCCTACGCGGACCGCAACGAACGCGACCTGCAGGCGCTGCACGACGCCATCGAACAGGGACGGGTGAAGGCCCGGACCGGGCTCTGATCCCCGTCTGATTCGTGCCTGCTCCCCGGGCATGTCCGCTGTCCGGGAATCACCCATCCGTCCTTTCGCTCGGCGCGGTACAAGGGAGGCGATCACGCGCCGACGGAAGGACGTCATGATGGGTTTCGAGGGCAGGGTCGCATTCGTGACGGGAGCGGCGCGGGGCCAAGGACGCTCGCACGCCGTCGCATTCGCCGAGGCAGGCGCCGACGTGGTCGTCTGCGACCGGTGTTCCGACTCACCGGTGGTGGGATATCCGCTGGCGACCGAGGAGGACCTCGCGGAGACGGTGCAACTCGTCGAGGCGACCGGTCGCCGCGCCGTCTCTGCGACACTCGACACCGCCGACCGTCCGGCGATGGACGCGCTGGTGGCTCGTGCCCACGCCGAACTCGGGCGGATCGACATCGCGGTCGCCAATGCCGGGGTGTCGGTCGCGGCACCGGTGTACCGCATGCCGCAGGAGATGTGGGACGAAGCGATCGCGTCCAATCTCACCGGGGTGTTCAACACCGTCGCCGCGGTCACGCCGGGGATGATCGAACGCGGCTACGGTCGTATCGTCACGGTGTCGTCGATGCTCGGCCGAGCGGGCAACACCAACATGGCCGCGTATGCAGCGTCGAAGTGGGGCGTGATCGGCCTGACGAAGAGCGCGGCCCTGGACCTCGCGCAGAACGGCATCACCGTCAACGCCGTCGCCCCGGGCAACATCTCCACGCCGATGATCCACAACGACGCGCTCTACGGGATGCTGCGGCCCGACCTCGAACATCCGACCGCCGACGATGTCGCTCCGGTGTTCACCTCCCTGCACGCACAACCGGTGCCGTGGCTCGACCCGGCCGAGGTCACCCGTGCGGTTCTGTTCTTCGCCGACGAGGCGTCCGCACACATCTCCGGCACCGTGCTGCCGATCGACGCCGGCAACGCCGCCCGGGTGACGGGCTGAGCGATCCTCCCGGCGGAGCGATGAGAAAACCCGTCGAACCGTGTCGGTCTCTTCGTGCACACTGTGCTCACCACCACAGTCAGGGGAGAAACTGATGGCCGACGCCATAGTTGCAGAAGGACTGATCAAGACATACGGGCAGCTCAGAGCGCTCGACGGGGTAGATCTGCGAGTGCCGGAGGGGACGGTCACCGCGCTCCTCGGGCCCAATGGGGCCGGAAAGACCACCACGGTGCGGGTGTTGACGACACTGCTCGTCCCCGATGCCGGTCGCGCCGAAGTGGCGGGATACGACGTCCTCACCGAGGCGCGAAAGCTCCGCTCCAGGATCGGAGCATCGGGGCAGTACGCGGCGGTCGACGAATATCTCACAGGCTTCGAGAACCTCGAGATGGTCGGCCGGCTGTACCACCTCGGCGCCAAACGCAGTCGCCTCCGGGCACGCGAGTTGCTCGAACAGTTCGATCTCGAAGAAGCGGGCGATCGCCCGGTCAAGGGTTATTCGGGCGGTATGCGACGCCGCCTCGACCTCGCCGGTGCGCTCGTCGCCGATCCTCCGGTGCTGTTCCTCGACGAACCCACGACGGGTCTCGATCCGCGGGCCCGCCTCGGGTTGTGGGACGTCATCGACACCCTCGTGCAACGCGGCACGACGCTGCTGCTGACGACGCAGTACATGGACGAGGCCGAACGCCTCGCCGACGACATCGTCGTGATCGATCGGGGCACGGTCATCGCCCGCGGCACGGCCGACGAGCTCAAGAGCCGCGTCGGTGGCGAACGCATCGAACTCGCCGTGACCGACACCGATCAGCGCGACCGCGCGGTTCGCGAGCTCGAATCGGTGGCGTCCGGGGAGGTCAGGGTCGAGCGCAGTACCGGCCGCATCACCGTGCCGGTCAGCGGCGACTCGGGCGGCGGAACCGACGGGCTCGTGACGGCGCTCGGGAAGCTGTCGGCCGCGGGCATCCGGGTCTCCGACGTCGCACTGCGGAAACCGACCCTCGACGACGTGTTCCTCACGCTCACCGGTCGCGGCACGGACGAGAAGGTCGAGGAGGCGGTGTCGTGAACACACTCGAGATGGTCGCATCCGACGGCCTGACCATTGCCAAGCGCAACATGATCAAGATCAAGCGTGTGCCGGATCTGCTGGTCTTCACGACGCTGTCGCCGATCATGTTCGTGCTGCTCTTCGCATACGTCTTCGGCAGCGCGATCGACGTTCCCGGCGTCTCGTACCGGGAGTTCCTCATCGCAGGCATCTTCACCCAGACGGTCATCTTCGGATCCACCTGGACGGGCCTCGGGATGGTCGAAGACCTGCAGAAGGGCATCATCGACCGGTTCCGGTCGCTGCCGATGGCCCCGTCCGCGGTGCTCATCGGACGCACCAGCACCGACGTGCTGATCAATGTGCTCAGCCTCGTGGTGATGTCGTTGACCGGTCTTCTCGTGGGGTGGCGGATCAACACCTCGGTCGGTGAGGCGCTCGCCGGCTACCTGTTGCTGTTGTTGTTCGCCTACGCCCTGTCGTGGGTGATGGCCGTGATCGGCATGTGGATCCGCACGCCCGAGGTCTTCAACAACGCGAGCTTCATGGTGATCTTCCCGCTGTCGTTCATCGCCAACACGTTCGTCGACCCGTCGTCGATGCCGACGGTGCTGCGCGTCATCGCCGAGTGGAATCCCATCTCGGCCGTCACGCAGGCGGTCCGCGAACTGTTCGGCAACACCAATCCCATGGTGCCGCCCCCCGACGTGTGGCCCCTGCAGAATCCGGTCCTCGCGTCGCTGATGTGGACAGCGTTGATGCTGATCGTGTTCGTGCCGTTCGCGATCCGCAGGTACCAGAAGGCCGTCAGCCGCTGACCGTCGGCGTCCGGCCGGCGGGTGGGTTCATCCCGGGTAGGGCGCGTACTGGCGCTGACGCAACAGCGTCGCCAGGTGCACGGCGTTGCGGGCGACGGATTCGGTGGTCGAGCGCACCGCTTCGGGGATCTCGTCGAGATCCTTGAAGTCGGTGCCCGACATCGCCTCGCCGTTCCAGTAGGTCGAGCCCTGCGCAGGGATCGAGAAACCGATGTCGTTGAGGCTCTGGAACAGGTCGGCGACGATCTTGTGCGCGCCGTCCTCGTTGCCGACGACTGCGGCGATCCCGACCTTGCCCACCATGCGTGGACGGTTCTCGTCGTCGGTGTTCGACAGTTCGGCATCGAGCCGCTCGAGGACGCGCTGGGCGACGCTCGACATGTGTCCCACCCAGGTCGGTGTGGCGACGAGCAGGATGTCGGCCGAGACGATGCGCTCGACGATCTCCGGCCATTGATCCCCATCGCCCATGTCGGCTTCGACACCGGGCTTGACGTCGAAGTCGACGACCCGGACGGTTTCGACGCTGACGTCGTGCTTCGACAGTGCGTCGAACACGTGCGCCACCATCTTGTCGGTGCTGGACTCGGCGGGGGACGGCTTGAGCGTGCAGTTCAGGGCCACGGCGTGCAGTGCTGTCATGTGCCCGGGATACCCGAGTTACACCACGACAATCACCTACAACACGACAGTCAGCGACCGCGTGCGGCCGCCCAACTGTCGATCGCCGCCGAGAACTCGAACGAGGTGGGCAGCAGTGCCACCTGGTCGGCCGGGCCGGGCTGCAGCGGGCCGAGTTCCTCGAGACTGTGGTTGGCGGTGGTGAAGTGCTCGAACTGCAGGTCGGTGTGGGCGAGGGCGTTTCGCAGCGGCTCGACCTGCGCGCAGTTGATGTTCAGGTCCTTGTCGGAACAGGTGAGCAGCACCGGGGTGTCGGCCGCCAGCTCCGCGGCGAGCTCAACCGGGTCGAGCTGGTCGGACTCGAAGAGGAACTTCGCGTTCGCGGGGTTCATGCCGAACTGCGCGAGGATCGGGTGCAGATCGGTGGGGAAGGCCCCGGTCGTCCGCAGCGACTCGACGGCACGCGGCAGGTCGGCCCGGACCGCCTCGCCGTCGGGGCCGAGCTGTCCGGAATCCACCACGGCATTCAGCTGGGCGGTCAGCAGGTCCAGGTAGCGCATCGGTAGCGGAGCGAGAAGTGCGAAGCCGCTTCCGATACCGCGATCGGCGAGTGCGAGCGCGGTCAGTGCACCCTCGCTGTGTCCGAGGACGAAGATCTCCTCGGGGGAGATTCCGGTGTGTTCAGCGAGCAGACGCACCGCGGCTTCGGCGTGGTCGACCTGCTCGGTGAAGCCGTACTCGCCGATGGTCTCGACCGTGTAGGACCCGAGGCCCGTCTCACCGGCCCCGATCTTGTCGAAGCGCAGGCTCGCGATGCCGTGGGCGGCGAGTGCGTCCGCGGTGCGCACCAGGGTGTCGGCCGCCCAGCCGGGCTGGTTGCCGTTGCGATCGGTGGTGCCGCTGCCCGGGAGCAGCAGTGCGGCGGCCACCGCGGCTCCGTCCGGGTTGCGGAGGCTGCCGTGGAAGGTGGTGCCGTCGGCCTCGAAGGTCACCGGGGCGTCGGTGCCGTTCGGCACGGCGACCGAACCCGTGTCGGGAAGGGCCACCGCGGTTCCCGCGAGTGTCACACCTCCCGCGAGAACCAGCACGGGCACAGCAGCAGCACCGATCCACCTTCGCACGTTCCGCATGGTGCGAACCCTAGCAAAGGACTGCGCTGTGCCCGTGGTGAGCGAGGACGCCCGTGGGAGATCAGGGGAGCAGGGTGTCGATGAAGGTGTTGCTGAAGACCCGATGCGGATCGAGACGGTTGTAGACCGCGCGAGCCGAATCCCAGTTCTCGTCCGAGGGAACACCTTCCCGGTAGGTGTCGGGCAGGCCCTGCGTCAGGATCTGCTCGTCGGTGTACGGCAGGTCGGGACCGAACGCCCAGCCCTTCGACCATTCCGGCCGGAAGGTCGAGTCGCTTCCGTTGTACCGCTGCCGCATCCACTGCTCCATCTCCCGGTAGAAGGCGAACATGCCGGGAGTTCCCGGGACACCGAGAACGTTGAGCCAGATGGCGGTGTCCCATTCCGGGTGGTCGGGACGCGGGCGGGTCGACGCGATCGTCGGCGGTCCCGCCGACGGGACGAGGACGTCCTCCGGCCGATCCAGTCCGCAGCACCGGATTTCGACCGGACCGTTGAGAGGGAACTGTCCCAGGCTGCGGTAGTGCTCGATGCGCTCGGAGAACCAGTGCGCGAAGTCGTGGATCACGTTGGCGATGTTGGTGCGGTTCGTGAGCACCGCACCGCCACCCTCGGTCAGTCGCAGGGTGGTCGCCTTGATGTAGAACTGCAGATCCTTCGACCAGCCCCAGATGTCGGACGATCCCGTCGCTGCGAGACCGGCCACGGTCACGCCGTAATAGGTCTGACCGAAAGCCGGTGCGATCGAAGTGTTCCCGGCCGTGATGTGCCCCAGCAGGTCGGTGATCGGTTCGGGCACGTTGTCGGAGAACGGGTAGTTGTACGGCCCGGTGACCTCCCGCGAGGTGGCCGGCTTCTCCGGTGCGAGCGACCACACCTTCATCCACGGACGTTCCGTGAACGGATACCAGATCGCCTCGGCCCGCCCCGCCGAATCGACGAACGACTCGAAGGTCCGACCCGGCGAACCGGCGGGGGAGAACAGTTCCTGCCAGGTGATGTCGGTGAAGGACTGGCAGCGCATGCGATAGTTCGGTCCGGCCTGCAACGTGACGGACGTGATGAACGTCCGGCCGAGATGCGTGAGCAGCGGGGTGATCTCGGGATCGGCGCGGGTGAAGGTACGCAGTGCGTAGGCGCTGCCGTCCCACACGACGGCGGTCAGTTCGGTCACGAGATTGCTCAGCGACCCGAAGGTGTGACCGGGGAGGGTGGATTCACCGTTGGCGGGCAGGGCGGCGCCGTGCGCGTTGACGGCGAGCGCCCCGGCGATCGACAACACGCCGGGCGCAGGAAGATTCGCGAGTCCGAGACCGTGGTCCTGCAATGCAGTGGTGATGACGTCGAGCGTCGCGCCGGGACCTGCCGTGACCGTCGCGGGGGAGCCTCCGGGGTTCACCTGGACCCAGTCGAGATGGAGCATGGTGTCGGCGAGGATCACCCGGTCGACGGGTGCGCCGTTGACGATCGTCAGCGGTGTCCAGCCGTGCATGGCCCCGCGCGGACGGATGGTGTATCCGTTCTCGTGCGCCCAGTTCACCAGGCGCACCACGTCGTCGGGGGTGCGAGGCGCGCAGGTCCAGATGGCGTCCAGCATGATCTCCTTGGACCAGTTCTGGTACGCCTGCTGGTAGAGATCGATGCCGTCGGGGAACACCGGGGGAGTGGGGAGCGTCGAGGCCGCGGACCCGGAGGGGACGGCATGTACCGGGGTCCATCCACCGAGGGCGGAGACCGCCAACGCACCGGCGCCGGCCGCGAGGAAACCGCGCCGCGACAGGCGCGGCGACGAATCACGAAGTGTCATGTTCGAATGTCGCTCTTTCGGGAGGGCGCGGCGATCACGCCACGGTGAGTACCACGTCGGCCAGGGCAGGGGCGAGATCGCGTTCGATGACGGAGACGGTCACGAGTTTGCGGTCGCCGTCGTTCCACACGCGCACCCGGAGGGTCTCGCCGGGGAAGACCACACCGGCGAACCGGGCGCGGAATCCCTTCACGCGCGATGCGTCGGCGTCGAGCAGACCGTCGGTCACCGCCTTGCACACGATGCCGTAGGTGCACAGCCCGTGCAGAATCGGTGCCGGGAAGCCCGCCGCGGATGCGAACTCGGGATCGGAGTGGAGGGGATTGCGGTCGCCGCACAGGCGGTAGAGCAGCGCCTGCTGTGGAAGGGTCGGCACGTCGAACTCGGCGTCCGGTTCACGATCGGGATACTCCACCGACTCCGACGGGCCGCGCTCGCCGCCGAAACCACCCTCACCGCGGGCGAAGATCGACGACCGCGCGGTCCACAGGGGATTGCCGTCGAGATCCTCGGTCACCGATTCCTGCACGACGACCGCGGCCTTGCCCTTGTCCCACACCTCGGCGATGCGGGTGACCGTGCGGCCCTTGCCCGAAGCGGGGATGGGCGCGTGCACGGTCACCTCCTGGCTGCCGTGGACGACCTTGGCGAGATCGATCTCGATCCCGGGGAACGAGGCCTTCGGCGGCTCGACCTGGTGGAAGGTCGCGGCGACGGTCGCGAAGGTGGGGAGTACCTGGGGACCCCTGTCCCGGAGGTAACGCAGTTCACCCGCGTCGGTGGGATGGGACCCGGCACCGATGCCGAGGTTGTAGAGCTGGACATCGGTGCTGCTCCACTCGAACTCCTGAGCGGGCAGTTCGGCTCCGACGGCAACCGAGGGATCGATGGGCACGGGTACTTCCTTTCTACGGCTCGAACGCGAGTCGATCGGGTCACACGGTGTCGGCGGATTCTCGCAGCTCTTCGGCACGTTCGTCACGCGTGCGGTCCAGGATGTCCAGGGCCGCGAGATAGCCGAAGGTCATCGCCGGTCCGATGGTGGCGCCGGGCCCGGCGTAGGTGTGACCCATGACCGGGGAGCTGGCGTTACCGGTCGCGTACAGGCCGTCGATCACGCTGCCGTCCTCGCGCACCACCCGGCCATGGACATCGGTGACGAGCCCGCCCTTGGTGCCGAGATCGCCGGGGACCACCTTGAACGCGTAGAACGGGGCCTTGTCGACCACGCCGAGGCTCGGATTCGGCTTGTTGCGCGGATCCCCGTAGTAGTGGTCGTAGTGGGATTCGCCGCGGCCGAAGTCCTCGTCCTTGCCGGCCCGGGCGAAGCCGTTGAACCGCTGCACCGTCTCGGTGAGGGCGTCGGCCGGTACCCCGATCTTCTCGGCGAGTTCGGCGACGGAACCGGCCTTGACGAGCACCCCGGCCTCGAGCCACCGGCGGGGGAAGGGAGTGCGGGGGGTGATGCCGGCGAAGGTGTAGCGGTCGCGGTAGCGCTGATCGAGGATCAGCCAGCTGGGGATGTTCTCGCCCGGTCCCTCGCCGCGGCCGTGCTTGCCGCCGTACATCGCATGCGTCGCTTCGACGTAGGGCGCCGACTCGTTGACGAAACGCTTGCCTGCGGCGTTGACCATGAGGCACCCGGGGAGGCTGCGTTCCGACAGTGCGAACCACGGGCCGCCGGTGAGAGTGAAGGACGGTCCCCACCAGGCATCGTCCATGAAATCGACTGCGGCGCCCAGCTTCTGTCCGGCGCGGATGCCGTCTCCGGTGTTCGCCTTCGCGCCCACGGTCCACTCGGTGCCGATCGGCTGACGCTGGTACTGCGCCCGCATCTCGGCGTTGTGCTCGAAACCGCCGCTTGCGAGGATCACGCCCTTGCGGGCACGGATGACGCACTTCTCGCCGTTCGCGCCCACCTCGACGCCGCGCACGACCCCGTCCTCGACGACAAGGTCGGTGAGCGCCGTTTCCAGTAGCAGGGGCACACCGGCGTCGCGCAGACCGATCCGCAGCCCGGCCATGAGCGCCTGGCCTCGGACGAGCAGGTGCTTCTTGGTGATGTTCGCCCAGACGAACCGAGCGCCGACCCGCATGGCGCGAACCGGTCCGCGCGGATTCCGCATGAGCAGGTTCAGCCACTTGTAGTCGGCCTGGGTGATGACGAAGTTCTTGGGAGCTCGGGCGTAGTCGGGTTCGAGGAGAGCGAGATCCTCGCCGAGACGGCGGCCGTCGAAGGGCGTCGGTTCGACCGAACGGCCACTGGGACGTCCGCCCGGCGCCTCGGGGTAGTAGTCGGAATAGCCCGGTACCCATTGCAGTTCGAGGGCGCTGTTCTTCAGGACGAAGGAGAGCATCTCCGGTCCGCGATCGATGTAGGTGTCGATCTTCTCGGCAGGTACGCCGTCGCCGATGATGCTGTGGAGGTACTTCCGGGCTTCTTCGGGGGTGTCGTCCACCCCGGCGGACTTCAGCGCCTCGTTGTTGGGAATCCACACACCGCCGCCCGATCGGGCGCTCGACCCGCCGTAGCGCGACGCCTTCTCGATCAGGACCACGTCGGCGCCCTTGCGGGCTGCGGTGAGGGCGGCGGTCATTCCGCCGGCACCGCTGCCGACGACAACGATGTCGTACTCCTGCTTCGTCATGTAGAACACGTTATAGAAATGGCGGTGCCGAGTCCATCCCCGAATGCGAAGAGTCCTGGACGTGAAGCGAAGACGCGGTGACGTCGACACTGGAACGCGATATCGCCGGCCGACGACGAGCGACGGCACCGTCCGATAGCCTGGAGATTTCCTCTCATGCGGGCTGAGCCCGGCGTGTAAAGCACGGAAGTGCCTGTCCGGTAGTGGATTCTTGGCTTGTCGAAGGTCAAGTATCCGTCATCGAGAGAGGCACTCCGCAGGTGAAGCCTAACCCGTACCCAGCTCTGGTTCTCGATCCTCGCCGCGAGTCGCTGATTTCCTCGTCCGGGGCACTGCTGCTGCGCGAGACGGTCAGGGTCTGTGGCGTCGATCGGGCACTGTCGACGGCGTTGACACCGTGGCGGGCGCCGCGATCACGTCATGACCCGGGCAAGGTGCTGATCGACCTGGCCATGGCGATCGCGCTCGGTGGTGACTGCGCCGCCGACCTCGCGGTGGTGCGCGCCCAACCCGAACTGTTCGGACCGGTCGCCTCCGATCCGACGGTGTCCCGGCTGGTCACCGGCCTTGCCGCAGAAATCGAGATGGTGCTGCCCGCGATCCGGGCTGCTCGTGCATCGGCTCGAGCGGCGGCGTGGGATCGCCGCCGACCACTGGCCGGCACCGCGGGCAACCGTGACGGTGGTCAGGTGATCGTCGATCTGGACTCGACACTGGTGACCGCGCACTCGGACAAGGAACTCGCCGAGCCGACCTACAAGCGCACGTTCGGGTTCTCGCCGATGTGCGTGTTCGTCGACCATGGCGAACACGGCACCGGCGAACCGCTGGTCCTGGATCTGCGGCCGGGCAAGGCTTCCCCATTCGACAAGGAGGACCACATCACCGCCCTCGACCACGCCCTCGATCAGCTGCCTGCATCGGAGCGTGGGCAGGTGTTGGTACGTACCGATTCCGGCGGGTGCTCCAAAGCGTTCCTGCATCACATCACCGACCTCGGGCTCGAGTATTCGATCGGGTTCCCCGCGCACGAGACGGTGAAGACGGCGATCGAGGCAATCCCTGTTCAGGCGTGGCGGGCGGCGGTCGACGGCGAGGGTGAACCTCGTGACGGCGCCCAGGTCGCGGAGCTGACCGCGTGGATGCCGGAACCGACCCGGGTCACCAGGCCCGGGCCGAAGGACTGGCCCGCCGGGATGCGGGTGATCGTCCGACGTGAGCGTCCGCATCCCGGCGCGCAGTTGCGGTTGACCGATGCCGACGGGTGGCGGATCACCTGTTTCGCGACCAACACCCGCGGTCCCGGCTGGACCCTGCCGGTCCTCGAGGTCCGGCACAGGCAACGGGCCCGAGCCGAGGACCGTATCCGCGGGTTGAAGGACACCGGCATGCGGAACCTGCCGTTTCACGGGTTCGCCCAGAATCAGATCTGGCTCGAAATCGTCTCCCTCGCAGCCGAATTACTGGCCTGGACTCAGACTCTTGCTTGGGGTGAGCGTGCACCGGTCCGCCGGTGGGAACCCAAACGGCTGCGCCTGCGGATCCTCACTGTCGCCGGCCGCATCATCAACACCGGCAGGAGACGATTGCTGCGACTGCCGAAGGGTTGGCCCTACAACCACCTCATTGACGCCGCCTGGACCACATTGCGCACCGCCTGAGCATTCACCTCGAACCGACGAGCAATCATGGAGAACCGGCGAACGCAGCGCCGGCGATCCCTCATGCCTTCATCCGACAACGCAGCCACCTACGACTTATCCGCAGGTCAGCCTAGCCAGACGAAAGTTTGAGGATAGGGACGGTGCCGTCGCGGGGTCGATCGGGGTCGGAATCGGTCAGGTGGGTGATCCGTCCGGTACGGGAAGGGTGCCGTCGAGCACGGCTCGGTCGATGCTCTCCCGGAGCCGCGGACACCCTTCGCGCGGTGTGATGGACGAGCCTCGGAGCGAGGCGGTCGCGCGGAAGGTCGGGCACACGGTGTCCGGATCCTCCTGCCACTGCACGCTCGTGTGCGACAGGCTGTTCTTGCGCACCAGCACGCAGGTGCCGCACTCGCGGCACTGCACCTCGTGCTGACCCGAATCCAGATAGTTGATCTTGTCGATCGCGGTCTGGGCGGCGACGGCCTCGGCCCGCTCGGGCCACTGGGAGAAGTCCGGGGACTTCGCCCATCTGCTCCGCCGGGTCGAGGCACTCATCGTCACACCTCCGCTTCCTGCTTGCCCTGTTCTTCCTCGCGCTTCTTACGCTCGAGATTCTCGGCGACCTCCTTCTCCCAGACCTCGTTGGCCTTGGCGGTGTCGACCTCGAACTCGAAGCGGCCCGTCATCTTCTCCGTCACGTCGGCGACGTCGACGTAGAACTGCTCGTACCAGCGGCGGAGCTGGTAGACCGGACCGTCCTCATCGCACAGCAGGGGATTGTCGATCTTTGTCTTGTTCTTCCAGATCTCGACGTCCTGCAGGAAGCCCTCGCCGACACCCTCGGTGAGCTTGGCGGCCAGCACGTCCGACTGCTCGGGTGACATGCCCTGCGGCTTCTTGACGATGATGCCGTACTGCAGCATGAACGAATCGTGCGTGATCGGGTAGTGGCAGTTGATCAGCACGGATTCGGTCTGGTACCCACCGTAGTTGTTCTTCAGCGGATTGATCATGTAGGAGGGGCCGTAATAGGCCGCGTACGACTCGAGCGTCGACTCCAGCCCGTACTGCGTCGCCATACCCTTGTCCGGCCGGCCGCGGGTGTTGAGGTACTGCTCCGCGATGTGCCCCTCGAAGACGTTCTTGAAGAACGTGGGGAAGGCGTAGTGGATGTAGAAGAAGTGCGCCATGTCGACGACGTTGTCGATGATCTCGCGACAGTTGGAACCTTCGATCCGGATCTGGTTCCAGGTCCAGTCCGTCCACTCGTCCGAGCCGTACTGCTCGATCTCGGGGATGGTGACCTCCGGAGGCGGGGTGTTGCCCTCGGGGTCGTTCCACACGAACAGCTGGCCGTGCTTCTCCATCGTGATCCACGAACGGGTGCGGGCCAGCGGGGGAACACGCTTGGCGTACGGGATGTCCGTGCACTTGCCGTTGCCGCCCCAGCGCCAGTCGTGGAACGGGCACGCAACCGAATCGCCCTTGATCTCGCCCTGTGACAGGTCGCCGCCCATGTGGCGGCAGTACGCGTCGAGCACCTTCGCGTCGCCGTTGCTGTCGGCCCACACCACGAGTTTCGTGCCGAAGGCCTCGACGGCGTGAGGCTTGCCGTCCTTGAACGTGCGACTGAGGCCGAGGCAGTGCCAGCCTCGCGCGAAACGCGTCCGGACCTCTCCGACGTCGATCTCGCGAATCTGTGCCATGTCCGCTCACTTCCTTCCGGAAATCTCTTCTAGAACACGTTATAGAAGTCGCGTCCCGAGGGGAAGGGTTCGGGGGCTTTGGTCCCGCCATAGGGATTGTCTACCTGCGGGTGCGGCGCGTCTCGACACGAATAAGAACATGTTCTAGTCTCGGTACAAGCGATCAATTCCTGAACAGACGGGAGCGTCCAGTGGGTGACCACGACAGCCACGAGGTACTGCAGCGGATCGACGCTCTGCTGCCCACGCTGCGAGAACGTGCGCAGGAGGCCGAGAATCTGCGCCGGGTGCCCGACGACTCGATCAAGGAACTCCAGGAGGCCGGCTTCTTCAAACTTCTGCAACCGGCCCAGTGGGGTGGATACGAGGCCGATCCCGTCACCTTCTTCACCGCGGTGCGCAACATCGCGAGCGCGTGCGGCTCGACCGGATGGGTCTCCGGGATCATCGGCGTCCACAACTGGCACCTCGCACTCTTCGACCAGCAGGCCCAGGAAGAGGTCTGGGGCGACGACACCGACGTCCGCATCTCCTCGTCCTACGCGCCCATGGGTGCCGGTGAGGTCGTCGACGGCGGATACAAGGTCAACGGTGCGTGGGCCTGGTCGTCCGGATGCGACCACGCGAGCTGGGTCGTCGTCGGTGGCCCGGTCATCAAGGACGGCCGCCCCGTCGACTTCGGCAGCTTCCTGATCCCTCGTTCCGAGTACGAGATCGACGACGTGTGGCACGTGGTCGGCCTGCGCGGCACCGGATCCAACACGATCAAGGTGAAGGACGTCTTCGTCCCGCGCCACCGCTTCCTCAGCTTCAAGGCCATGAACGACCTCGCCTCGCCCGGGCTCGAGCGCAACACCGCACCCGTCTACAAGATGCCGTGGGGCACCATCCATCCCACGACCATCTCGACGCCCATCGTCGGCATGGCCTACGGCGCGTACGAGGCCCACGTCGAACACCAGGGCAAGCGGGTCCGTGCGGCGTACGCCGGCGAGAAGGCCAAGGACGATCCGTTCGCCAAGGTGCGCATCGCCGAGGCCTCGAGCGACATCGACGCGGCCTGGCGTCAGCTGTCGGGCAACGTCGCCGACGAGTACGCCCACCTCCTCGCCGGCGAGGAGGTTCCGATGGAACTGCGCCTGCGGGCGCGTCGCGACCAGGTCCGCGCGACCGGCCGTGCAATCACGTCGATCGACCGTCTCTTCGAGAACTCGGGTGCCACCGCACTCGCGGACGGCACACCCATCCAGCGTTTCTGGCGCGACGCGCACGCCGGTCGTGTGCACGCCGCCAACGACGCCGAACGCGCCTACGTGATGTTCGGTGCCGCCGAATTCGGCCTGCCGATCACCGACACGATGGTCTAGGGGTGGATGTGACCGCAATCGACGAGATCACCTACGAGTCGACCTCCCGTTTCGCGCAGGTCCGCGACGACCTTCGCCTGCACTACCACGAGGCCGGCGTCGGCAACGACACCACGATCGTCCTGCTCCACGGCGGTGGCCCGGGCGCGTCGTCGTGGTCGAACTTCGCCAGGAACATTCCGGTGCTGGCACAACGGTTCCACGTGCTCGCCGTCGACCAGCCCGGCTACGGCAGGTCCGACAAGCCGACCGAGCATCCGCAGTACTTCGTGCACAGCGCGTCCGCGCTGAAGGACCTGCTCGACACGCTCGGGATCACCGACCGCGTCCACCTCCTCGGCAACTCGCTCGGTGGTGGTGCCGCCGTGCGGTTCGCGCTCGACTACCCCGAACGCGCCGGACGGCTCGTCCTCATGGGGCCGGGTGGGCTGAGCGTCAACCTGTTCGCACCCGACCCCACCGAGGGCGTCAAGAATCTCGGCCGGTTCTCGTACGAGCCCACCCGCGAAAATCTCGAGGCGTTCCTGCGGATCATGGTGTTCGACCAGTCGCTGATCACCCCCGAGCTCGTCGAGGAGCGGTTCGCGTCGGCGAGCACCCCCGAGTCGCTCGCTGCGGCGAAGGCGATGGGGAAGTCGTTCTCCAGCGCCGAATTCGAGAAGGGGATGCTCTGGCGCGACGCCTACAAACTCCGTCAGCGGGTACTGCTGATCTGGGGTCGCGAGGACCGCGTCAACCCGCTCGACGGTGCACTCGTCGCGCTGAAGATGATCCCGCGTGCACAGTTGCACGTGTTCGGTGGATGCGGCCACTGGGCCCAGCTCGAGAAGTTCGACGAATTCAACCGCCTGACAGCGGATTTCCTCACGGACGGAGTCGAATAGATGAGTATCCGGTCGCTGGCATATCTCCGGATCGGCGCCACCGACGTCCCGGCCTGGCGCGAGTACGGACTCAAGGTCCTCGGCATGATCGAGGGCAAGGGCACCCACGCCGCCGCGTTGTACCTGCGGATGGACGACTTCCCGGCCCGGCTCGTCATCGAGCCGCACGAATCCGACACGCTGCTCGTCTCGGGCTGGGAGACCGCGAACGCCGCCGATCTCCAGTCGGTTCGCGACAGTCTGTCCGCGGCAGGCGTCCCGTTCAAGGAGGGCACCGCCGAGCAACTCGCCGATCGTCGCGTCGACGAACTGATCGTCTTCCAGGATCCGTCGGGCAACACCCTCGAGGCGTTCCACGGTGCCGCCCTCGAACACCGCCGCGTCGTCAGCCCGTACGGGCACAAGTTCGTCACCGGCGAGCAGGGTCTCGGGCACGTGGTGCTCTCGACCCGCGACGACGAGGAATCGCTGCGCTTCTACCGCGACGTGCTCGGTTTCCGCCTGCGTGATTCGATGCGGATGCCTCCGCAGATGGTCGGCCGGCCCGCCGACGGAAAACCGGCCTGGCTGAGGTTCTTCGGATGCAATCCGCGCCATCACAGCCTCGCCTTCCTGCCCATCCCCACCCCGTCGGGTATCGTGCACCTGATGATCGAGGTGGAGAACTCCGACGACGTCGGTCTCGCCCTCGACCGCGCACTGCGGAAGAAGGTCAAGATGTCGGCGACGCTCGGTCGCCACGTCAACGACAAGATGCTGTCCTTCTACATGAAGACCCCCGGCGGATTCGACGTCGAATTCGGTTGCGAGGGGCTGCAGGTCGAGGACGACGACTGGATCGCCCGTGAATCCACGGCCGTGAGCCTGTGGGGCCACGACTTCTCGGTGGGAATGCAGTAATGACCGCGCCGGAGGCCGGAGAGAACGGTGCGATCGACCCACGGGCCTTCCGCACCGTGCTCGGGCAGTTCTGCACCGGCGTCACCGTCATCACCACCACCGAGGACGACGGAACGCCCGTAGGATTCGCGTGCCAGTCGTTCGCAGCGTTGTCGCTCGACCCGCCGCTGGTGTTGTTCTGCCCCACGAAGCAGTCGCGGTCGTGGGCGGCCATCGAACGAGCGGGCCGCTTCTGCGTCAACGTCCTTGCCGAGGAACAGCAGGAGACCTGCGCGCGGTTCGGTTCTCGCGAACCCGACAAGTTCGCCGGACTCGACTGGACGCCGTCCCCGTTGGGCTCACCCGTCCTGACGGGCTCGCTTGCGCACATCGATTGCACGGTCGAGACGGTGCACGACGGGGGAGACCACTGGGTGGTCTTCGGTCGCGTGTCGTCGCTGAGCGAGGTGCGCGACGAGAAGGAACGCCCGCTGCTCTTCTACCGCGGGCAGTACACCGGGATCGAACCGGAGAAGACGACGCCGGCGCCCTGGCGCGAAGACCTCGAAGCGTTCCTCACCTCCGTCACGGAGGACACCTGGTTGTAGATCGCAGGACCGTACCGCGCGACACGTGGTACCGCACGACGAAGCCGGGACGACCACATCGATTGTGGTCGTCCCGGCTTCGTGTGTGGATCAGGAACGGCCGGCGCCGGTCGCGTCGTCCGGTTCCTCCTCGTAGTACTCCGTGGTCACGACGCGGCGCACCAGGCGCGGCTTGCGCGGCCGGTCGGCGTCCTCGCCGCCTGCCGTGTCCGTCTTCGCATCGGCCGTGCTCGTGTCGGCCGACGGCGGCGGCGTGAAGTGCGCCGGCCCCGTCGGTCCCGGACCGACGATCTCCTGATCGCTGCCGCTGCCGCTGCCGCTGCCGCTGCCGCTGCCGCTGCCGGGAGCTGCGTGGCGGGCGGTGTCCGCCGCCGAGTCCGCGGTCCCGGACGGTGTGGACGAGTCCGCGGTCCCGGACGGTGTGGACGAGTCCGCGGTCCCGGACGGTGTGGACGGCGTCGACGCGGTATGCCCCGGCATCGAGTGCTCGAGCGATTCGTCCCGCTGGCCCTCGCTCGGCCGGTAGTTGCCGGCGATCTCCTCACGCGCGACGTCGGGCGGTGTCGGTGAGGGCCCGGTTCCCGCCGATGTGGTGGTGCCGTACGTCTCGCCGGTGTGCGGCGTCCCGGTGCCTCCCGGTCCGCCGGCCGCGCCACCGACGAGGCCACCACCGGCTGCGCTCCGCTCGCCGAGGCCGCTGCGGTCGTCGGTGAACCCGGCCCGATCGTCCGTGAATCCGCCCTGATCGCCGGTGGATCCACCCCCTGCAGGGGTGTCCCCGAACCGGCGGTAGTAGCGGTACAGCTCGTCCTCCTCGAGCGGGGTCAGCTCACCGTTCTCGTCGATGTTCGGGGCGCCGGTGATCGTGTCCTTGTCGAAGGGCAGGCGCACTCCGGTGCTGTCGAGCACGGCTTCGTCGATCGGGGCGAAGTGCCGGCGCGTTCCGAACAGACCCGTGACGACGGTGATCCAGGCGGGTCGGCCCGTGTCGTTGTCCAGGTAGACCTCTCCGACGCGTCCGAGCTTGTCACCGTCCGGCCCGTACGCGGTGGCGCGAGCGAGGGTGTCGATGTCGTCGTTGCTGATCATGATGTCCTCATCCGTGGGCGATGCGGCTTCCTGCTGTGCGGATGCCCTCCGGTGCGAGTGACGAAACGCTGCCGTTACACCGTTCGCCGTTGCGTCGACCATCCCCGCGTGTTATCCATATTGTCAACAATCCGACAACCGGCACGAGGGTTCGCGCCCTCGGCTGTTCGGAGGGATCGTCATGACCCGTCTTTCACCCCGCCTGCTGCAGGCGACGCCCGTCACCGTCGACCACGCCGAGGGGTGCTACATCCACGGCACCGACGGACGTCGGTATCTCGACTTCACCGCCGGCATCGGCGTCACGAGTACCGGCCACTGTCACCCGCACGTCGTCGAGGCCGCCCGCCGGCAGATCGGCTCGCTCATCCACGGGCAGTACACGACCGTGATGCACCGGCCCCTGCTCGAACTCACCGAACGCCTGGGCACGGTGCTCCCCGAAGGACTCGACTCGCTGTTCTTCGCCAATTCGGGCAGCGAGGCAGTCGAGGCGGCGCTGCGTCTGACCCGCCAGGCGACAGGGCGACCCGGAATCGTCGTCTTCCACGGCGGTTTCCACGGCCGTACCGTCGCCGCCGCCACGATGACCACCTCCGGAACCCGTTTCTCCGCAGGGTTCTCGCCGCTCATGGGCGGTGTGCACGTTGCTCCCTTCCCCACGGCCTATCGCTACGGCTGGTCGGAGGAGGAAGCGACCGATTTCGCCCTGCAGGAACTGGACTACCTGTTCGCGACCCTCGTGGCGCCGGACGAGATCGCGGCCTTCGTCGTCGAACCGGTCCTGGGCGAGGGCGGTTACGTCCCCGGCAACACCAGGTTCTTCCAGGGACTGCGGCAGCGGGCCGACGAACACGGCATCCTGCTCGTCTTCGACGAGATCCAGACCGGATTCGGGCGGACCGGAAAGTTCTTCGGGCATCAGCACTTCGACGTGCGACCCGACATCATCACCATCGCCAAGGGCCTCGCGAGCGGTTTCCCGCTGTCGGGTATCGCCGCCTCCGAGGAACTCATGGAGCGCGCCCGTCCGGGATCGCAGGGCGGCACGTACGGAGCGAATGCGGTCTCCTGCGCGGCGGCCGTGGCCACTCTCGACGTGATCGAGAAGGAGGGGCTCGTCGACAACGCCGCCGCACGTGGACGTGAACTGCTCTCCGGTGCACGGGAGAACACGATCGACGCCATCGGCGACGTGCGCGGCCTCGGCCTCATGGTGGGCCTCGAGTTCACCACCGACGGAGCACCCGACCGGGAGCGGGCGTCCGCAGCGCAGCAGCTCGCCGCGCAGAAGGGGTTGCTGCTGTTGACCTGCGGTGCGCACATGAACGTGGTGCGCATGATCCCGCCGCTGATCGTCACCACCCGGCAGATCGAGGATGCGCTCGGGATCTGGTCCGAGGTCCTCGCCGAGGTCCGATAATCCGTCGAACGAGGGAGTCCGCGTGGCCCGATACATCACGATCACTCTCGACAAGCGCGACATCACGTGCAGAGCAAGGCTTCTCGACGACGAGGCGCCGCTCACCTGCGCGGCGGTGTGGGACGCCCTGCCGCAGAGCGGTTCGGCGTTCCACGCCAAGTACGCCCGCAACGAGCTCTACACCCTCGTCCCGAGGATCACCGCGGCACCGCACCGGGAGAACCCGACGGTGACGCCGATCCCGGGGGATGTGTGCCTGTTCGACTTCGAACCGTGGGAGATCGGTAATCCCGCATACGGTTACGAACCCGGCTCGCAGGCCCATGCGCAGCAGGGAGCGACCGATCTCGCGTTGTTCTACGGCCGGAACAATCTGTTGCTCAACGGCGATGTGGGCTGGGTGCCGGGCAACGTCTTCGCGACGATCGAGGATGGCCTGCCCGAACTCGCCGTCGCGTGCAACGACCTGTGGATCCAGGGGGTCGTGGGGGAGACGCTGAGCTTCGCACGCGCATAGACGGGCACCGCACGGGAACGGCACCGCACAGACTGTGCGGTGCCGTTCCCGTGCAGACCTCTTCTTCAGCTCAACGCGTACTCGGCGAATCGCGCGACAGCGAGCAGCAGGTCGTCCGAGTGCCGCGGCCCGACGATCTGCAGACCCACGGGCAGACCCGCCGAGGTGGTGCCCACAGGGATGCTGATGGCCGGCTGCTGCGTGAGATTGAAGGGATAGGTGAACGGGGTCCACTGCGGCCACGAGGTCAGCGACGAATCCGGAGGCACGTCGTGGCCGGCCTCGAAGGCGGGGATCGGCATCGTCGGGGTGATCAGCACGTTGTACCTCTGGTGGAAGATCCCCATCGTGATGCCGACCGCCGCCGCGACCGCGCGGGCCTCGAGATAGTCCACGGCACCGAGTTGTTCGCCGTGGGACCACACGCGTCCGAGACCGGGGTCCACCTTGTCGCGCGTGCCCTCGGGGAAGGTCTTCAGCATCGTCGCTGCACCTGCCGCCCAAAGGTTCTCGAAGGCATCGAGCGGATCGGGGAAACCGGGATCGGCGGCGGTCACGCGCAGCCCGGCTTCGTCGAGGACGCGGACCGCCCGGTCGACGATCTCACCGACCTCGGGGTCCACGTCGACGTAGCCGAGGGTCTTGGAATAGGCGACGTCCATCCCCACCACCTCGCGGTTGAGGCCACCGCGGAAGGTCGTCAGCGGCGGCGCAAGGGCCGTCGGGTCCCGGGGATCGGGCAGCGCGAGGATGTCGGTGAGCAGCGCCGCGTCCTCGACCGTCCGGGTGATCGGCCCGGCGTGCGCGAGCGGCCCGAACGGGCTGGCGGGGAAGATCGGGATCCGGCCGTGAGTGGGCTTGAAACCCACCACGCCGCAGAACGATGCGGGGATGCGGATACTGCCCCCACCGTCGGTGCCGACGGAGCACGGACCGAAGCCGGCCGCGACAGCCGCCGCGCTGCCACCGGACGAGCCACCGGCGGTCTTCGTCGTATCGACGGGATTCGTGGTCACCCCGTACAGGGCCGAATCGGTCACCGCCTTCCACGCGATCTCCGGGGTGGTGGTCTTGCCCACCAGCACCATTCCGTCCTCGCGCAGCCGGGCCGCGACCGGGCTGTCGACGTTCCAGTCCTGGTTCTCGTCGATGGCCTGCGAGCCCCGCAGGGTCGGCCATCCGTCGGTGAGGAAGACGTCCTTGATCGAGATGGGGACCCCGTCGAGCAGACCCTTCGAATAGCCGGTCCGCCACCGCTCCTCGGAGCGGCGTGCCTGGTCGAGGGCCTTCTCCTCGTCGACGAGGCAGAACGAGTTGATCTCGCGATCGTGCGCCGCGATCCGATCGAGCACGGCCCGTGTCACCTCGACGGGAGACAACTCGCCCGAGGAGAACGCCGACACGAGTTCGACGGCGGTCATGTCTGTGGGCTCCATCGTGCCTCCTTCTCGTCGGACGATGCCGACTCTCACGCGCCGGGCACGTAACCCAGCTTCTTGTCCACCACGTTCCGAAGAGGTTCGCCACTGCGGTGACGGTGGAAATTGTCGATGAAGACGTCCACCAGCGCATCGCGCCAGCCCACGAAATCCCCCGAATTGTGCGGGGTGATCGAGACGTTCGGCATGTCCCAGAGCAGATGGTCCTCGGGGAGCGGCTCGACGTCGAGCACATCCAGTGCGGCACCGGCGATGGCGCCCGACCGCAGTGCCTCGACGAGGTCGTCGGTGCGCACGAGTTCGCCCCGCCCGACGTTGACGAAGCGGGCCTGCGACTTCATCGCGGCGAACATCCGGGCGTCGAACAGGTGCCGGGTCTGCTCGGTGAGAGGCGCGGCCACGACGACGAAATCGGCGTCGGCGAGGGCGCCGGGAAGATCCGCGGTCGTGGTGACGGTGCCGAAATCGGGGTCGTCGTCGCGAGGGCGCCGGCCCGAGCCTCGGACCGTCATCCCCACGGCCGAGAGCAGGCGTGCGATCGCGCGGCCGATCGGACCGGTGCCGACGACGAGCACGGAGCGACCGGCGATGCGTTCGGACTCGCGGTGCTTCCAGATGTGCTCGCGCTGGAGCCGCAGGGATTCGGGGATGTCCTTGGCGAAGGAAAGTATCTGGGCGAGTACGTATTCGGCGATCGCCCCGTCGAAGACTCCGCGGGAGTTGGTGACGACCACGTCGCTGTCGCGCAGGTCGGGGAACATGAGGGCGTCGACCCCGGCCGCGGCGACATGGATCCACTTCAAGGAGGTCGCGGCGTGCCAGGCCGCGGGCAGGGCGTCGGTGAGGAAGTCGTACGCGAAGAGGATGTCGGCGCCGTCGAGTGCGTCGGCCAGGCCGGCGGCGTCGGTGTAGCGCACCGTGGCGTGTTCGGCCACCGGGGCCATCCACGCACGATCCGGCAAGGCTTCGGCATGAAGCACTGCAACGACCGGCTGGGCATCCACGTTGACACCGTAAGAGCGCCTCGTATTATTGTCAACAATCCTCAAGGCTGAGGGAACTCTTGACGAAGCCGAGGGACCGTATGGAACTGAACATTCCCGAATTCGAAGGTCCTCTGGCTCAGCGGGGCATCGGTGTGATCGCACCCTTCGATCTCGCTCTGGAACGAGAACTGTGGCGATGGGCGCCGCTCGAGGTCAGTCTGCACCTCGCTCGAACCCCCTACGAGCCGGTGCCGGTCAGCCGTGCCATGGCCGAGATGGTCTCCGACCGGCGGCACCTGATGGTCGCGACCCGCGACGTGCTGTCGGTGGAACCGGAAGTCGTTGCGTATCTGTGTACCTCGGGCAGTTTCGTCAACGGGGTGGCCTACGAGAAGGCCCTGTGCGACGCGATCTGCGGGGCGGGCGCACCGTGCGCGGTCACGACCTCCGGAGCGCTGCTCGAAGCCCTCCGCGCACTCGACCTGACCCGCATCTCGGTGATCACCCCCTACGACCGGGAGCTCACCGACCTACTGCGCGACTTCCTGAACGAGGCCGGAACCGATGTCGTCCGGTCGTCGCATCTCGGGCTCGGCGGCGGCATCTGGAAGGTCAACTACCGCACCATCGCCGAACACATCATCGGGGCCGATACCCCCGAGTCGCAGGCGATCTTCGTCAGTTGCACCAACCTGCCGACCTACGACCTGATCGCGCCGCTCGAACGGGAACTCGGCAAGCCGGTCCTCACGGCCAACCAGCTCACCATCTGGGCGTGCCTGGGACGGATGAAGCTGCCCATGACCGGACCGGGGAAGTGGTTGAGAGGAGTGTTCTGAATGCATCGTGACCGTCCGACCATCGGGATCGTCTACCCGGATCATGCCGCCGAGGACGACTACCCGTTCGCCGCCGAACTCCTGGGGGTGAATCTGCCCGTCGCCCACATCTACGGAACCGATCTGCACGCCGTTCCCGAACTCCTCGACCTCGGGAGCCCGGCCAAGCTCGCCGGGGGAGCGGCGCAGTTCGCGGACGAGCCCCTCGACGCTCTCGTGTGGGCGTGCACGTCGGGCAGCTTCGTGTACGGACCCGAGGGGGCACGCACCCAGGTCGAGCAGCTCTCCCGGGACGCGGGAGGCGTGCCCACGACCAGCACGAGCATCGCGTTCGTCGCCGCACTACGGGCGCTCGGAGTCGGCCGGGTGGCCGTGTCGGCGAGTTATCCGCGGGACGTCGCCGAACTGTTCGTCGCCTTCCTCGCGGACGCCGATGTCGAGGTCGTCTCGCTCGCCGACGCCGGCATCGACACCGCCGCCGAGGTCGGCACCCTGACCGACGAGGCCGTCCTCGAATTCGTGAGGACCAACGATCATCCCGACGCACAGGCGGTCCTGGTGCCCGACACCGCGATGCACACGCTGCGGATCATGCGGGAACTCGGGAAGGAGACCGGCAAGCCGGTGCTGACCGCCAACCAGGTCACCGTGTGGCACGGACTGGAACTGGCCGGATATACAGTGGAATGCCCGGAGCTGGGCTCACTGTTCGAGGAGGATACCGATCATGGTGCTCGGTGATCTGGAAGATCTACGTCCTGTCACCCGGCCGTCCACGGCCGAGCTCATCGCCGAACAGATCCGGTCGGCCATCGTCCGGGGTGCGCTCGGTCCCGGGGAACAGCTGGGGGAGGCCGAACTCGCGGCGCACTTCCAGGTCTCCCGGGGCCCGCTGCGAGAAGCCATGCAGCGGTTGCTGTCCGAAGGTCTGCTCTACAGCATCCGCAACCGGGGCATCTTCGTCACCGAGCTCACCTTCGACGACGTCGTCGACATCTACCGCAGCCGCTGGGTCATCGAGGGCGGTGCCCTCGACCTGGTGCTGGAGGGCCGTCGCGAACAGACGTGGGAGGCCCTCGAACCGGCGATCGAGGAGATGCGCACCGCCGCCGAACGCGAGGACGCCACCGGTGTCTCGGACGGCGACCGGCGTTTCCACGAGATCCTCGTGGCCAGTGCCGACAGTCCGCGGCTCGTGCGGGCAGCCCGCACGCTGCTCGTCGAGACGCGGATGTGCCTCGGCGCGTTGCAGACCACCTATCCCGACCTGCACGTGCAGGTGGACGAGCACGTCGTGCTGCGGGAGGCGATCCGCACCGCCGACCGGGAGGAGGTGCGGCGTCTGCTCGACGAGCACCTGCACGACACGGTCACCCGGCTCCGCGAGCGTCAGAACGTCGACGGCGTGATCGCGTCCGGCTGATACGGCTCAGCCGGGAGGGGTGAACGACGACAGGGCCGTCGCGGCGATGTTGCCGCCGGCGTCCTCCGACGTCAACCGTCCTGCCGCGACTTCGGTTGCGGCACAATGGACCAGGCTGTGCAGGACCGACGCCAGCCAGGACGACGACAGGTCGGTGCGGAACGTCCCTTCGGCGCGACCGCGCTCGATGAGGGCGGTCGCGCGGGCAAGCAGGCCGTCGTGTGCGGCGCGTACGTCCTCGGCGGGAAGTGCTTGTTCGGCGGCCGCGAGCAGTGCCCCCGCGTCGGCGGTCAGCGACCACGAGCCCGCGATGAGGCGGTGAAGGGCGTCGCGGGGGTCGCCCGTGAGGTCGATCCGGTCCACGGTCTGTTCCGCCTCGGCGAGCGCGCGCTGCACCACGGCGGTGACGAGTTCTGCGCGAGTGGGGAAGTGGCCGTAGAGGGTGACACGCCCGACGCCGGCCGCCTTGGCGATCTCCCCGATGCTCGCGTCGGGGTCACGACTGAGTGCGATGCGCGCGGCGTGGAGGATCGCCTCGATGTTCCGCTCGGCGTCCGCACGTTTCCTGGTTCGAAGCGATACGGGACGGCGGGATGTCTCGTGGGTGGTCACGGATCCTCCTCTTGTCGAACACTGATGTTCAGGTTACGCTGATCACCAACTCGAACGTCTCTGTTCAACTTAGGCGGATCCTCATG
This sequence comes from Rhodococcus sp. 2G, assembly GCF_001886355.1. Lineage (NCBI taxonomy): Bacteria > Bacillati > Actinomycetota > Actinomycetes > Mycobacteriales > Nocardiaceae > Rhodococcus > Rhodococcus sp. 2G. Next base: position 5,033,485 of record NZ_CP018063.1, read on the forward strand.
ACGAGCTCCGGCATCACCACCCTTCCCATCGATCGACCTGCGACCGGCATCGACCCGAAGGCGCTGCTACGAGGGGTGCTGCGCCGGTGGCCGAGCCTCGTCGCAGTCGCCCTCGCCGCGTTCGTCCTCGCGGACGGGGGCACCGACTTCCCGGCGATCCTCACCGGCGCGGCACTGGTCTATCTCGGTGCCGCCGTGCTGGGTCGTCGCAGCGCGGCCTGGCCGCTGTTCCTCGGCGCCGTCGCGCTGATCGGCATCGGCAAGGTCGCCGTCGTCGCGTTCGGGGTACCGGTCGAGATCACCGTGGTGATGGTCGCGCTCGGTGCCGCCGGCGCCGTCTACGGACTCGCGCGCACCCCGGCCGGCCGGGCGATGCTCGTCGGGCCGTCGGCCGTGGCCATGCTGGGTTTCGGTGCCGTCGCGGTGGCCGCGGTGACGGTCACCCCCGTCCCGGCGGGCGTGATCGTCGGGCTCGGACTGCTCGGTCACGCCGCGTGGGACTACGTTCATTTCCGCCGGAACACCGTGGTCGCCCGCTCGCTCGCGGAGTTCTGCGGTGTGCTCGACACCCTGCTGGGTGTCGCGGTGATCGTCCTCGCCGTCTCGGGCGCGCTCTCCTGAGTCCTCAGGATCGTCAGACGACGGTCGCGTCGCCGAAGGTCATCCGCAGATCAGGGATCGACGACGAGGCCAGTGCGCGTCGCGGCAGACCGAGCGACCGCAGTTCGTCGGCGATCGGATGCGTCCCCAACCGCAGAGTCGCGCCGCCGAGCCGGGTGCGCACGCCGCTCGGATTCATCTCCCAGGTCGTGCAACGGGTGACGTCGTCGATGTGCGAGTAGGCGGCGAGCGAGGCTGCAAGGCCGTTGCCCGGCACCGGAAATCCGGGCGCCACCGCCAGTTCGGCGATCAGCACTCCGTCGGCGGAGACCGAACCGCGCTTGGTGCTGCTGTCGTGGTCGGCGTCGAAGTCGGCGAGGGTCTTCGGGAAACCCCAAATGCCGCGTCCCGCCGCAAGAGTGAAGTCGCCGTCGACGGGCAGATGGTGGATGAGCGCACCGGCCTGCCCGCCGACCAGGCTCCGCCAGTCGCCGACGATGCCGTCGCCGCGGTTGCGGTGGTTGCGGACGAGGAAGCACACCCCGAACTCGTTGTACGGGCCGAGATCCCCGTCGACGTAGTCCACGAAGACGAGCGTGCAGATCCCGTGGCCCGGGCGGTACTGCAGGATCTCGAGCCCGGTGCGGGCGACGAGTTCCTGCGCGGCGCGCACGGGAACCGAGAACATCCCCAGGAACGCCGTGGCCGTTCGGACCTGCACGGGCATCGTGACCGGTTTGCCCAGCACCACATGCGTCGTCGTCTCGCTCATCGCTGCCTTCCGGAAGTCGGACGTGCGTACCCCGACAATGAGAACACGTTCCAGTTCCGGGGGGGAGGGACTAGGAAGGAGCGCCGATGTTCATCTCGTCGGGATGCGCGCCCACCCGCGTGCCGTCGTCGAGCGTGTCGAGTTCGCTGAGGTCGAGCTCGTCGAGTTCGAAGTCGAAGACGTCGATGTTCTGGGAGATGCGCTGCTCGTGCACCGACTTCGGGATGACGATCAGCCCGTTCTGCAGATGCCAGCGGATCAGCACCTGCGCGGCCGACTTGCTGTGACGATCGGCGATGCGGGTGACGATCGGGTCGACGAGCAGGGTGTTCGGCTTCGAGTTCGGACCCCACCCCGAGTTGCTCGTGCCACCGAGCGGGCTCCACGACTCGACGGCGATGCCGTGCTCGGACGCGAACCGGCGGATCTCCTGCTGCGGCAGGTGCGGATGCAACTCCACCTGATCCACCGCAGGCAACAACCCGCCACGATCGACGAGCAACTGCAGGTGGTGCGGTTCGAAGTTGCACACCCCGACCGCCTTCGCGCGCCCGGACTCGGCGATCTTCTCGAGGGCGTCCCAGGTGCGCAGGATCCGTTCGCGGTCCTGCAGCGGCCAGTGGATCAGGTAGAGGTCGACGTACTCGGTGCCCAGCTTCTTCAGGCTCGTGTCGAATGCCTTCAGTGCCGGCTCGTAACCCTGATCGGCGTTCCACAGCTTGGTGGTGACGAAGATGTCCTCGCGCGGCACCGACGACGCGGTGAGTGCGCGGCCGACGCCTTCCTCGTTGCCGTAGGCCGCGGCCGTGTCGATGTGCCGGTAACCGGCCTCGTCGATCGCGTATCGGACCGCGTGTTCGGTCTCGTCGTTGGTGGCCTGCCAGACTCCCAGGCCCAGCTGCGGGATCGTCGTTCCGGAATTCAGCGTGATCGTGGGAGGTGTCATCTCTCCGACGTTAGCGAGCCGCCGCGGCTGGCGCGAGTGATCCCGGACGATCGGGTGCTCTCCGGCCCGCGGGCTCCGAGGACGGGTGTCGAGTTCATCCGCCGGACGCCGGGGGACGGCAGGCGAGCAGTGCCGCCCACGTATCGACCTCCCGTCGGCCCGTCAGCCGCACGACCGGCAGATCGAGACGTTGTGCGAGCGCGGTGAGGACGCGGTCGCGGTACCCACCGTGGGTGCGCGGTGAACTCCTCGACGTCCCCGCCACGAGGACGCGGCGGGGACGCACGGGGAGTGGAACCGAGGAATCGAGGAGGCGCATCACCGATCTTTCGCAGGGATCGCCGCCGACGATATTGCTCAGGCCGATATTGCGCTCAGGTACTCGCGCGGTTGCCCGAACAACTGGGCGCTGCCGTGCGCCCGCTTGAAGAACAACTGCGCGTCGTGCTCCCAGGTGATCGCGATCCCGCCGTGCAGCTGCACGGCCTCCGACGCGACCTGTTGGAGGGCTTCCGAACAGTAGATCTTCGCGGCGTACGCGTCCTGCGGATCCTGCGACAACGCAGCCGCATACGACATCGATCGCGCCGTCTCCACGAGCGCGTACATGTCGGCCATGCGGTGCTTGAGCGCCTGGAACGACCCGATTGCGCGACCGAACTGCTTGCGGTTCTTCGCGTAGTCGACGGTCAGGTCGAGCACCGCTTGCGCGGCACCCACCTGCTCGGCCGACAGGGCGATCGCCGCGGACGCCCGCAACCGGTCGACGAGATCGTCGGACGATGACAGGCGACGACCGGTCACCGCCGAGAACGACACCTCCGCGAGGGAACGCGTGGGATCCATCGTGGGCACGCGGCGCCGCGACACCCCGTCGGTCTCCGGATCGACCTCGAACAGACCGACCGTGTCACCGTCGGCGGCGAGCACGAGCAGGGTGGACGCGATGTCGCCGCCCAGCACGTAGTGCGCGGTTCCGGTCAGCACGTTGCCCTCGGCGCTCACGCCGGGACGCTGCCAGCCGGTGGCCGACGCCCAGCACACCGCGACGACCTCGCCGGCCGCGATGCCGGGGAGCAGACGCGCCGCCGCGTCGGCATCACCGGACAGCAGCACGGTCTGCGCCGCGAGCACCGCCGACCCCAGGAACGGCGACGGGGTGAGCGTGCGGCCGAGTTCCTCGAGCACCACGTGGGCCTCGACCCACGAGGCGCCCACTCCGTCGTATTCCTCCGGGACGGCGAGGGCTGCGACCCCGACCTGCTCGACGAGCATCGTCCACAGTTCGTCGTCGTACCCGCTGCCGGTCGTGATCGCCCGCCGGACGGCAGCCGAATCGGAGTGCTTGGCGAGCAGGGTGCGTACCGAGTCCCGCAGTGCGGCACGATCTTCCGTCTCGAACGTCATGACGCCTCGCTCTCGAGTGCCGCGACCACGCGTGCCCGGTGCTCGTCGGGGGTGCCCCACGCGGTGACGAGCGCGCGGACCTTCGTGATCCACAGCGACAGATCGTATTCCTGGGTGTAGCCGATGGCGCCGTGCACCTGCAGTGCCGTGCGCGCGGCGAGATAGGCGGCGTCGCCGCACGCGACCTTGGCCGCCGAGACGTCCCGGGACGCAGTGGACAGCTCGTCGCGGACGGCGATGGCCGCACCGTGCAGCAGCGGACGTGCCATCTCCAGCGCGACCGCCACCTCGGCGAGATGGTGCTTGACCGCCTGGAAGGAGCCGATCGCGCGGCCGAACTGCTTGCGCTGCTGCGCGTACTCGACGGTGGTGTCGAGCAGAGTCCGGCCCAGGCCTTGGAGCTGAGCTGCAGACGCGAGGACACCGATGTCGAAAGCCGCAGCGGTATCTGTGGATCCGAGCGACTCGCCGACGGTGAGCGAGGCAAGCGTGCGCGACCGGTCGACCGACTCGCGCGTGTCCCCGGCGGTGCCCATCGAGACGGTGCCGTCGGCGACGTGCAGCGCGAGGTCGGCGACGTGCGCGTCGACCGCGTACGGCGCGTGGGGGAGCATCGCGACGGTGGCGAGCGATCCGGCGGCAAGCGGGCCGAGACGCTCGGGTGCCACGGCGGCGAGCAGAACCGGTGCCACCGCGACGGTTTCGACCACCGGACCGGGCACAGCGTGGCGACCGAGCTGTTCGACGGCGACGACGAGATCGACCGCGTCGGCCCCGAGGCCGTCGTGCTCCTCGGCAACGAGCAGACCGTTGACGCCGGTCTCGGCCAGTCGCTCCCACACCTGCAGACCCGGTGCCGTGTCGCCGCTGTTCCACGCACGGATCACCTGCGGCATATCCGACTTGGTGAGCAGGGCGTCGATACTGGACGCGAAGTCCTCATGGGACTCGTCGAGTGCGAATCTCATCGATCACCCCTCGGAAGGCCGAGCAGCCGCTCGGCAATGACGTTCTTCTGGATTTCGTTGGTACCGGCGTAGATCGGGCCCGACAGCGAGAACAGGTAACCGTCGGTCCAGCCGTCGACGAGTTCGGCGTCCGCACCCTGCAGGTCGAGCGCCGTCTCATGCGCGGCGATGTCCCACTCGGACCAGAACACCTTGTTGATCGACGATTCGGCGCCGAGCTGTCCGCCCGCGGTCAGGCGCGTGACGGTCGCCCAGGTCGACAGCTCGTAGGCGCGCGCCCCGATCCACGCGTCGGCGACGCGGTTGCGCAGCGCGGTGTCGCCGTGGAGATCGGACTCGCCGTAGGCGCGCAGCAGCCGGTCGGTGGCCGCCAGGAATCGGCCCGGCGCACGCAGCGACAGACCGCGCTCGTTGGAGGCGGTGCTCATCGCGACCCGCCATCCTTCGTTCACCGCACCGATCACACCGGACTCACCGGGACGCTCCGGGTCGTCAGGGACGAAGACGTCCTCGAGGAAGATCTCTGCGAAGCCCGGCTCACCGTCGAGCTGCGGGATCGGTCGCACGGTGACGCCCTCGGCCCGCACGTCGAACATGAAGTAGGTGATGCCCTTGTGCCGCTGGGCCTCCGGGTCGGAGCGAAACAGGCCGAAACCCATGTCGGCATAGGACGCCCGCGAGCTCCAGGTCTTCTGGCCGTTGAGCAGCCAGCCGCCGTCGACTTTCGTGGCGGTCGAGCGCAGCGACGCGAGGTCGGAGCCGGACTCGGGTTCCGACCAGGCCTGGGCCCAGATGTCGTCGGCCCGGGCCATGCGCGGCATGATGCGGGCGAGCTGTTCGGGGTGGGCATGCTCGAACAGGGTGGGGGCGAGCAGGAAGATGCCGTTCTGGCTCACCCGGCCGGGCGCACCGGCGCGGTAGTACTCCTCCTCGAACACGACCCACTGCTCGAGGGTCGCGTCGCGGCCGCCGAGTTCCTCGGGCCAGGAGACGACCGACAGGCGTGCATCGGCGAGGGTCCGTTCCCACTGCCGGTGTTCCTCGAAGCCCTCGGCCGTGTCCATCGACTCGAGCGGCGTCGTGGGGACGTTCTCGGCGAGGAAGGCGCGTACCTCGTCGCGGAACGCGAGGGTGGCGTCGTCGAGCTGCAGATCCACTACTTCGCTCCTTCCACCGGACGAGCGCTCGCGGCCATCGACTTGGCGTTCATGCCGCCGAGCGAGTCGGCGCCGACCTCGGCGTTGTGCGCGTGCGCGAAGTGGTGCAGGCCGAACACCGAGTCCATGCCGTTGCGCATGCCCATCTGGTCCTCGCACTGGTTGACGGCGCGCTTGGTGAGCGCGAGACCGAAGCGCGGCATCTCCGCGATGCGGGCGGCGAGGGCGAGCGTCTCGTTCTCGAGCTCCTCACGCGGCACGACGCGGCTGACCATGCCCACCTCGTAGGCGCGCTGGGCACTGAAACGGTCACCGGTGTAGAGGATCTCCTTCGCGAAGCGCGTTCCGAGGATCCACGGGTGCGCGAAGTACTCGACACCCGGGATGCCCATGCGGACTACGGGATCGGAGAAGAAGGCATCCTCGGACGCGACGATCAGGTCGCACACCCACGCCAGCATGAGACCGCCGGCGATGCAGGCGCCCTGCACCGACGCGATGGTGGGCTTGGGGATCTCGCGCCAGCGGCGGCACATCCCCAGGTAGACCTCCATCTCACGGGCGTAGCGCTGGTCGCCGCCGGGCTTGTCGACGTGGTCCCACCACATCACGGCCTTGTTGTCGTAGTGGACGTGGTGGTCGCGGCCCGGGGTGCCCAGATCGTGGCCGGCGGAGAAGTGCTTGCCGTTGCCGGCCAGCACGATCACCTTGACCTCGTCGTCCTCGACGGCCCTCTCGAAGGCGGCGTCGAGCGCGTAGGTCATGACCGAGTTCTGGGCGTTGCGGTAATCGGGTCGGTTGAGAGTGACGATCGCGACGCCGTCGCGCACCTCGTAGGTGACGACATCGGGCTCGAACGGGACGGTCATGACTTCTCCTCACGCAGAACGTTCTTCAGTACCTTGCCGGACGGGTTTCGGGGTAGCGCATCGACGAACCGAACCGATCGCGGCGCTTTGAAGTTGGCGAGTTTCTCTCGGGCATACGCGATCACGTCGTCCTCGGTGAGCGGATGTCCGTCCAGTGGGACCACGAACGCCCGGCCGACCTCACCCATGCGCTCGTCGGGGACACCGATCACCGCGACCTCGTGGACTCCCGGCAGGCGCAGCAGTGCCGCTTCGACCTCCGCCGGATAGACGTTGAATCCGCCGCTGATGTACATGTCCTTGAGGCGGTCGGTGATGTCGAGATAACCGCGCTCGTCGAGGGTCCCGACATCGCCGGTGTGCAGCCATCCGTCCTCGTCGACGGTCTTGGCGGTGGCCTCGGGGTCGTCGAGATAACCGAGCATGACGTTCGGACCGCGCAGCAGGATCTCGCCCTTGTCGCCGATGCGCACCTCGAACTCCGCGGTGGCGCGTCCGGACGAGGTGGAGACGGTGACGGGATCGTCGTCGGTGCGGCACATCGTCGCGACGACCGCCTCGGTCTGCCCGTAGGCGGTGAGCACCGCGTCGAAGCTCAGTTCGTTCTGCATGCGCTCGACGAGGGAGACGGGCACGGGTGCGGCGCCGGTGACGGCGATGCGCAGGTTGCTCAGGTCGTACTCGCCGCGACGCGGGTGGTCGAGGATGGACTGGTAGATCGTCGGAGCACCCGGGAGCACGCTGATGCGCTCGGCCGCGACCATCGCCATGACCTTCTCCACGTCGAAGGTCGCGAGGGGGATGACGGTGGAGCCCTCGAGCAGTGCAGCGACGAAACCGGCCTTGTACCCGAAGCTGTGGAAGAACGGGTTGATGATCAGGTAGTTGTCGTCGATCGTCAGTTCGGCGCACTCAGCCCACGCCTGCGCGACATCGATGCACTGACGGTGGGCGCTGAGCACGCCCTTGCTGCGGCCGGTCGTGCCCGAGGTGAACAGGATGTCGGAGACGTCGTCGGGGGTCACGGCCGCGGCGCGCGCGTCGGCCTCGGTGCGGGCGGCGTCGGTGGCGGAGGACAGGAAGTCCGCCCACTCGACGACCCCGTCGATCGGCGCGTCGTTCCCGCCCAGCGGGACCCGCACGGTCGTCGGGATCGACAGTTCCGGCGCCGCCTTGCTCAGTTCGGTGTACCGGTCGCTGCCGAGGAACTCGCCGACCACGACGAGGGCCTCGGGGCGGACGCGCTCGACGACGTCGGCGGCCTCGCTTCCGGTGTAGCGGGTGTTGAGGGGTACGACGACCCCGCCGGCCCAATGTGTACCCAGGGCAGCGATCACCCAGTGGAACGTGTTGGGTGACCAGATGACGACGCGCGCACCGCGTTCGACGCCGCGGGAGACGAGCGCCGCGGCGACATCGCGGACGTGGTCGCGCAGTTGTGCGAAGGTCAGCCGGGTGTCGCCATCGGCGATCGCGAGCAGGTCCGGCCAGGTGTCGGCGGCACGTACGAGTGCGGCCGGAGTGGTTCTCGGTCGTGTGTTCACAGAGCTCCCTACCTAGCAATTGCTTGGTAGGTTATCGTACGGATGTGCACGAGAGCGAGAGCCAGGAAAATGCGGAGTTCGCAGCCACCGTCCGACAGTGGCTCGAAGACAACCTGACCGGCGAATTCGCCGAGCTCAGAGGCAAGGGCGGACCCGGAAGCGAACACGAGTTCTTCGAACAGCGACTCGCGTGGGACCGGCATCTGGCCGCTGCCGGATGGACCTGCATCGGCTGGCCCACCGAGTACGGCGGGCGCGGCGCGAGCATGGATCAGCGCGTGATCTTCCACGAGGAGTACGCGAAGGCGAACGCGCCCGCGCGCGTCAACCACCTCGGTGAGGAACTGCTCGGCCCCACCCTCATCGCGTTCGGGACCGAGGAACAGAAGCAGCGCTTCCTACCCGGGATCCGTAACGTCACCGAACTGTGGGCGCAGGGCTACTCGGAACCGGGAGCCGGCTCCGACCTCGCCAACGTCTCCACCACCGCCCGCCTCGAGGGCGACAAGTGGGTGATCAACGGTCAGAAGGTCTGGACGTCGCTCGCACACGTCGCACAATGGGCCTTCGTCGTCGCGCGGACGGAACCCGGTTCGACCCGCCATCACGGCTTGAGCTTCCTGCTCGTGCCCCTCGACCAGCCCGGCGTCACGGTGCGGCCCATTCAGCAGCTCACGGGCACCTCCGAGTTCAACGAGGTCTTCTTCGACGACGCCGTCACCGACGCCGACCTCGTCGTCGGTGCCCCCGGCGACGGGTGGAAGGTCGCGATGGGTCTGCTCACCTTCGAACGCGGCGTCTCCACCCTCGGGCAGCAGATCGGCTTCGCCCGCGAACTCGACGGCATCGTCTCCGTCGCCGAGAGCAACGGTGCGATCGACGATCCGCACCTCCGCGAACGCATCGCCCGCGCGCGGATCGAACTGCGGGTCATGCGTGCCCACGCCCTGCGCACCCTCGGCGACGCCGACCCGGGTCAGGCCTCGGTCGCGAAACTGCTGTGGGCGAACTGGCATCGCGACCTGGGGCAACTCGCCATGGACGTGCAGGGATCGTCATCGCTCGTCGGCCCCGATCACGACCATGCCGGAAACCCCTCCGACATCACCGATCCCGAACATCTCGAGCTCGCGGAATGGCAGCGGCTGTTCCTGTTCACCCGCGCCGACACCATCTACGGCGGATCCAACGAGATCCAGCGCAACATCATCGCCGAGCGCGTGCTCGGCCTTCCCCGGGAGGCACGTCCGTGACCGCAACACCCCGTCCCGCATCCCCGCTCGCGACCCCGCCGGTCGAGACCCCCGGCCACGGACTGCTCCGCGACAAGAAGGTCGTGGTCACCGCCGCCGCCGGTACCGGCATCGGATTCGCCACCGCGCGTCGCGCGCTGCTCGAGGGCGCCGACGTGCTCGTCTCCGACTTCCACGAGCGCCGGCTCGGCGAGTCCGCGGAGAAGCTCGCGGCCGAGTTCCCCGAACAGCAGGTCGCGACGATCGTGTGCGACGTGTCGTCCACCGAACAGGTCGACGCCCTCATCACCGGCGCCGCCGACCGGCTAGGGCGCATCGACGTGCTCGTCAACAACGCTGGACTCGGTGGCGAGACGCCCGTCGTCGAGATGACCGACGAGGAATGGGATCGCGTCCTCGACATCACCCTCACCAGCACCTTCCGCGCGACCCGCGCGGCACTGCGCTACTTCCGCTCGGTCGACCACAACGGCGTGCTCGTCAACAACGCGTCGGTACTCGGCTGGCGCGCCCAGCACTCGCAGGCGCACTACGCGGCGGCGAAGGCCGGCGTCATGGCCCTGACCCGCTGCTCCGCGATCGAGGCCGCCGAATACGGCGTGCGCATCAACGCCGTCGCCCCGTCCATCGCCCGACACCCCTTCCTCGCGAAGGTCACCAGCGAGGAACTGCTCGACAACCTCGCCGCCGGTGAGGCCTACGGCCGCGCCGCCGAGGTCTGGGAGGTCGCGGCGACCATCGCGATGCTCGCGAGCGACTACACGACCTATCTGACCGGCGAGGTCGTGTCGGTCTCCTCCCAGCGCGCATGAACCCGCTCTCGGTCGGCTTGAAAGGATGTCCGTCATGACTCCCTCACGCGACGACACCTCCAGCAAGTCCGGACGCCGCGCGGAACTGCTCGACATCGCAGCCGACCTGTTCGCGTCGCGCGGTGTGCGGGCCACGACCGTGCGCGACATCGCCGACGCGGCGGGAATCCTCTCCGGCAGCCTCTACCACCACTTCGATTCCAAGGAGTCGATGGTGGACGAGATCCTGCGGGCCTTCCTCGACGACCTGTTCGACCGGTACCGCAAGATCGTCGCGTCGGGTCTGCCGTCCCGCAAAACCCTCGCGGCACTCGTCACCACCTCCTACGAGGCGATCGACCGGTCGCACGCCGCGGTGGCGATCTACCAGGGTGAGGCCAAGCATCTCGAGGGCGACCGCTTCGCCTACATCGGCGAACTCAACACCGAGTTCCGCGACCTGTGGGTGGGCGTGATCGAACGCGGCGTCGCGGACGGTTCGTTCCGGCCCGACGTCGACGTCGAACTGGTCTTCCGGTTCCTGCGCGACACCGTGTGGGTGGCCGTGCGCTGGTACCGGCCCGGAGGCTCCCTCAGTATCGATCAGGTTGCCCAGCAATATCTTTCCATCGTTCTCGACGGACTGTCGAACCAGAATTCTTCGTAAGGAGACATCATGACCGAGGCCTACATCGTCGACGCGGTGCGCACCCCCATCGGCAAGAAGAAGGGTGGGCTCGCGGACGTGCACCCGGCCGACCTGGGCGCGCACGTGATCAAGGCGCTCGTCGAGCGCACGGGCATCGACCCCGCCGACGTCGACGACGTGGTGTTCGGTTGCGTCGACGCCATCGGCGGCCAGGCCGGCAACATCGCCCGCACCGCGTGGCTGGCCGCCGGCTACCCGCAGCACGTGCCCGGCGTGACCGTCGACCGTCAGTGCGGGTCGAGCCAGCAGGCCCTGCACTTCGGCGCCCAGGCGATCCTCAGCGACACCGCGGATCTCATCGTCGCCGGTGGCGTGCAGAACATGACGCAGATCCCGATCTCCGCGGCCATGATCGTCGGGCAGCAGTACGGCTTCGACACCCCCTTCGGTGGGTCGAAGGGCTGGACGGAGCGCTACGGCAGCGACGAGGTGTCGCAGTTCAAGGGTGCCGAGATGATCGCCGAGAAGTGGGACCTCAGCCGCGAGGAACTCGAGAAGTGGGCGCTGCAAAGCCACGAGCGCGCCAAGGCCGCCATCGCCGAGGGACGCTTCGAGAACGAGATCGTCCCCTTCGGTGACGCCACCGTCGACGAAGGCCCGCGCGAGACCAGCCTCGAGAAGATGGCGTCGCTGCAGACCCTCGTCGAGGGCGGACGCCTGACCGCCGCCGTCGCCAGCCAGATCTCCGACGGCGCATCCGCGGTGCTGCTCGCCTCCGATGAGGCCGTGAAGAAGTACGGCCTGAAGCCCCGCGCGCGCATCCACCACCTCAGCGCCCGCGGCGACGACCCGATCTTCATGCTCACCGCCCCGATCCCCGCCACGCAGTACGCCCTCGAGAAGGCCGGCCTGACGATCGACGACATCGACCTCATCGAGATCAACGAGGCCTTCGCGCCCGTCGTCCTGGCGTGGATCAAGGAGATCGGCGCCGACCCGTCGAAGGTCAACGTCAACGGCGGCGCGATCGCCCTCGGCCACCCGCTCGGCGCGACCGGCACCAAGCTGATGGCGACGCTGCTCAACGAGCTCGAGCGCACCGGTGGTCGCTACGGCCTGCTCACCATCTGCGAGGGTGGCGGGACCGCCAACGCGACCATCATCGAACGCGTCTGACCCACCCCCTTCACATCCGCGCGCCCGTTCGTCATCCGCTGCTGCGATCGCCGCAGCGGACGGACAGCGGGCGCGCGGAAGCGAACGTATGGTCCGGTCCGGAGGTGACGTCTACCCTCGAAGCATGTGCCGGAACATCACGGAGCTGCGGGGGCTCGAGCCGGCTGCGACCGCCGAGGAGATCGAAGCGGCCGCACGGCAGTACGTCCGTAAGGTCAGCGGGATCCACAAACTCTCCGACGCCACCCGGGAGCCGTTCGAACAGGCCGTCGCCGAAGTGACCGCGACGACGACGAGATTGCTCGCGGCCCTTCCCGAGCGGCGGCAACCACCGCCGTCGGTGCCGCCGCTACGTCGGCCCGAGGTGCAAGCCAGGATCGCCGCACGCGGCTGATCGATTCCGGTTCGTTCGTCGACGCGCGCGGGTAGCGTGACGCTGGTCGAGATTCGAGCACGTTCGAGGCCCGTCGCGACCTCCGCGGGTCTGCGGGCGAGCCTGGTGAGGAGCCGATATGGCTGTGGACCCGGCGCCGCCGACCAGCAGCGAGGTGGAATATCTCCGGACCGACCCCGATCTTCCACCGGTCGGTGTCGTCGACCGGACACCGATATCACCCACCGCGAGGATCGTCTTTCTCGTGCTCGCGATTCTGGGGGCGGTCGCCTGGTCGATCATCGCGCTGGTCCGCGGCGAGGAGATCAACGCGGTCTGGTTCGTCATCGCCGCCGTGTGCACCTATCTCGTCGCCTATCGCTTCTACGCGAAGTTCATCGAACGCAAGATCGTGCAGCCACGCGACGACCGTGCGACACCTGCCGAGGAACTCGAGAACGGCAAGGACTACATGCCGACGGACCGTCGGGTGTTGTTCGGCCACCACTTCGCCGCCATTGCCGGCGCGGGCCCGCTCGTCGGCCCGGTGCTCGCCGCCCAGATGGGTTATCTGCCCGGCACGATCTGGATCATCGTCGGCGTCGTCTTCGCCGGTGCGGTCCAGGACTTCCTCGTCCTGTGGATCTCCTCGCGCCGCCGCGGACGCAGCCTCGGCCAGATGGCCCGCGAGGAACTCGGACCGATCGGCGGCGTCGCGGCCCTGATCGCGGTCTTCGTCATCATGATCATCCTGATCGCGGTGCTGGCATTGGTGGTCGTGAACGCGCTCGCCGACAGCCCGTGGGGCCTGTTCTCCATCGCGATGACCATTCCCATCGCACTGTTCATGGGCGTCTATCTGCGCTACCTGCGACCCGGCAGGGTCGCGGAGGTGTCGCTGATCGGCGTCGTTCTGCTGCTCGTCGCGATCATCGCGGGTGGCTGGGTCGCCGAGACCGACTGGGGAACGAACTGGTTCACCCTGTCCCCGGTGACGATTTCGTGGCTGATGATCGCCTACGGATTCGCGGCGTCGGTGCTGCCGGTGTGGTTGCTGCTCGCCCCGCGCGACTATCTGTCGACCTTCATGAAGGTCGGCACGATCGTCCTGCTCGCGATCGGGATCCTCGTCGCACGACCGAACCTGGAGATGCCCGACATCACGTCGTTCGCCATCGACGGTGACGGCCCGGCCTTCGCGGGGTCGCTGTTCCCGTTCCTGTTCATCACCATCGCATGTGGCGCACTGTCTGGATTCCACGCGCTCATCTCCTCGGGCACCACCCCGAAACTGCTCGAGAAGGAGAAACAGATCCGGCTGATCGGCTACGGCGGCATGCTCACCGAGTCGTTCGTCGCGATCATGGCGCTGGTCACCGCCTGCATCATCGATCAGCACCTGTACTTCACGCTCAACGCTCCGGCCGCCCTCACCGGCGGCACCCCGGAGACCGCCGCCGCCTACGTCAACGGTCTCGGGCTGGGGTCGCCCGACATCACCCCCGAACAGATCTCGGCGGCAGCCGAATCCGTCGGGGAGGAGTCGATCATCTCCCGTACCGGTGGTGCCCCGACGCTCGCGTTCGGCATGTCCCAGGTGCTCAGCGACCTGTTCGGCGGCGACAGCCTCAAATCGTTCTGGTACCACTTCGCGATCATGTTCGAGGCGCTGTTCATCCTCACCACCGTCGACGCGGGAACGCGTGTCGCGCGGTTCATGCTTTCGGACTCGCTCGGCAACTTCGGCGGTCCCGCTCGTCGCTTCAAGGATCCGTCCTGGCGTCCCGGCGCCTGGTTGTGCTCCGCGGTCGTCGTCGGCCTGTGGGGTGCGATCCTGCTGATGGGCGTCACCGACCCGCTGGGCGGCATCAACACGCTCTTCCCACTGTTCGGCATCGCCAACCAGTTGCTCGCCGCGATCGCCCTGACCGTCGTGCTCACCGTCGTCGTGAAGAAGGGACTGGTGAAGTGGGCGTGGATCCCCGGCGTGCCGTTGGTGTGGGATCTGATCGTGACCATGACGGCGTCGTGGCAGAAGATCTTCTCCGGCGACCGCGCGGTGGGGTACTGGGCCCAGCACCGAGCTTTCGTCGACGCGAAGAACTCCGGCGCAACCACATTCGGTTCGGCGAAGACTGCCGACGAGATCGATGCCGTCATCCGCAACACATTCATCCAGGGCACGTTGTCGATCGTGTTCGCAGTGCTCGTGCTCATCGTGGTCGCCGCAGGAGTAGTGGTGTGTACCAGATCGGTCCGGGCCGGAGGTATGCCCACCACCGAAACACCCGACGTGCCGTCGAAGATATTCGCGCCCGCGGGCTTCGTGCCGACCCCGGCCGAGAGGGAACTGCAGAAGGAGTGGGACGAACTGATCGCATCGGGCAAGGTCCGCGCCCCGGGCGCCGCACACACCCATGCCTCGCGGCATCGCGACGGGGACGGAGGTGGGTCGTGATCACAGCACTGCGTCGGGCGTGGTGGTGGATCGGTGCCGTCATGGGCGACCACGACTACGCGAGGTACGTCGAACTGCACCGCCGGCAGCATCCGGATCGACCACCGCAGAGCGAACGCGACTACTGGCGTGAGCGGCACGCTGCAGCGGATGCGAACCCGGGAAGCCGATGCTGTTGAGCGGGGAGGTCGGGCATGACGCCGTACGAATCGATCCGCGTCGAGACGCGCGATCGGGTAACGACTGTGATCATGGCCCGTCCCGAGCGCCGGAACGCGGTCGACGGTCCGATGGCCGCCGAACCGGCCGACGCGCCTCGTGCTCTCCAAACCGGTGATCGCGGCGGTGGAAGGCTACGCGGTTGCCGGTGGACTCGAACTGTCACAGTCTTCCCACAGACCTGCATGCGCAACGACCGCCGCTCGGTCTACGAACAGTTCGGCCGCTCCGAATCCGAGGCGCTCGGATTCGTATTCGCCCTCGGTATGGAGTCCGTTGGAAGCGACACGGTCGGAGGGGCAGCGCGGTTCGCGTCCGGGGAGGGCAGGCACGGTTCGTTCTCCTGGCCCGATCCTCGACACCGATCACGCGATCAGGCCCCGCTCGCGCGCCGCGACCACTGCGGCGGTGCGATTGTCCACGTCCAATTTGGTGAAAGCGTGCACCAGATGGGATTTCACGGTTGCCTCGCTGACGAAGAGCTGTTTGGCGATCGCGCGATTGGACAACCCTTCGGCGACCAGCGACAGCACTTCGATTTCGCGGGCGCTGAGGTCGGTGCGGGGCTGCTGCATGCGGCGGTAAAGGCGCTGGGCCACGTCCGGGTCCAGGACGGTCTCCCCACGGGCCGCCGCGAACACCGATTCGATCAGCACTTTCGGGTCGGTGTCCTTGAGGAGGTAGCCCGCCGCACCGGCTTCGACCGCGCGCAGAATGTCCGCGTCCGTGTCGTAGGTGGTGAGTACGACGACCCTCGGCGGATCGGCCGCAGTCAGGATCCGGGCGGTCGCCTGCGCCCCGTCGATCCCCGATCCCAGACGCAGATCCATGAGCACCACATCGGGTTTCGCGGCCGCCGCCGAAGCCACGGCTTCCTCACCCGACGATGCTTCGGCCACCACCATGATGTCATCGTGCGACGCCAGCAACGCGCGTAGTCCCGCCCGTACCACCGGGTGATCGTCGACGAGCAGTACACGTACCGCACTCATGCGACCCGCCCGATCGGAAGGGTTGCGGCGACCGCGGTTCCGTCTCCGGGTGCCGATTCCACGACGAGTGTGCCACCCAGTTCGGCCAGTCGTTCCCTCATCGACCGTAAGCCGAATCCACCGTCCTGACGTTGATCGAAGCCGATACCGTCGTCGACGATATCGAGCCGTACTTCGTCGGATGCGTAGCTCAATGTCACCCGTACCCGACGCGCCCGCGAATGCAACCGCACGTTGGCGAGAGCACTCTGGGCGACGCGGAGCAAGGCGACGTCGCAGTCCGTCACCAGCGGGATCGGATCGCTGTCGGTGAGCAGGTCACCGGTGATCCCGGTCTGCTGTTCGAGTTGGTCGAGCAGGCGCCGCAACGCGGATTCGAGCGGTGCGGACTCGAGCGCAACCGGCGCGAGCGCGTCGACCACCCGGCGGGCCTCGATCAGATTCTGCTGCGCGGTGTCCGCGATCTGCGCGAAGATCGCCGCGGAATTGTCGGGAGCGCGCTGCCCGGCTCGAGAGAGCAGCAGAATGGACGAAAATCCTTGCGCCAGAGTGTCGTGGATGTCACGCGCGAGGCGGGAACGTTCGGTCAGTGCGCCCGCTTCCCGTTGCAGCGCGACCAATTCGTCCTGCGCCCCGAGCAACTCTCGGTGCGCCTCGGTGAGTTCGTCCACCAACTGCTGTCGCTGCGCGGACTGCCGCACCAACTGTTGATAGACGACGGCCATTCCGGCGGCAGCTGCCGCCCCGAACACCGGTCCGAGAATCGAGGCAACCGTGTTCGTGGTGCCGTGCCACAGCGTCGCTGCGATCGCTATCGCGGTCAGCATGATCGTCACCGTCAACGCGACCGGAGTGGAGAACAGGGGAAAGCACAAGAAAAACAGGGCGAACGCTAACCAGACGAAGTTGACATCCGCCACCACGAGAGCCAGCCAGCCCAGCCCGAGCGCCGCGAACCAGATCTGCCCCGATCGGCGCTGTACCGGCTCCCCGTTCTCGAAGCCCTCACGCTGCGCGAACCAGATCCCGAAGAGATACCACCCCGCTACCACGACAGCGAGCGCGACGATCGGAACGGGATGAGCACTGTCGGTAACCGTGCGCACGACACCCACCGCGAGGAGCAGGAAGAACAGCAGATGGGCGCCGAATTGCATGGCGCGTAGCACCGGCACGGCCCCGCCCGAGTCAGACCCATCGGAATTCCGCATTTCGCCCACTCTAATACCGCACTATGCCGTCGACCGCACCGATCGACGATCTCCAACTTTCGATGGATCAGCGAACCCAACCAATGCGCGATGCCGGGAATGTTGCCTTGCACGACGCTGAGATGCATGTTCCTCGCTTTCCGTGATCTCCGGTTCGCCAAAGGTCGCTTCACGCTGATGACCTCGGCCCTGTTCCTCATTTCGCTGATGGTGGTCACGCTGTCGGGGCTGACCTCCGGACTGGGTAATCGGTCTATCGCTGCGATCGAGAACATCGGCGCCGACCACTTCGCATTCGGTGCTCCCCCCGATGGCCGCTCGGTCTCGTTCGCCGAGTCGACCGTGACGACGCGGCAGTATGCGGAACTTGCAAAGGCCGACGGTGTCGATGCTGCGTCGATCATCGGGGTGGCACCCGCTCGGATCAGCGTCGACGGTCGAGAAGTTGCCGCTTCTGCGTTCGGCGTCGACGGGCATTCTTTCGCCGCTCCGGTCGTGCTCGGTGCCGGCTCGGTAGCCGTGGACGCCGACCTCGCCAATGACAACGGATGGACGAACGGAACCCGGATTTCGATGAGCGGAAAGGTATTCACCATCACCGCTCTGGTCGACGACTCGTTCTACAGTCATCAGCCCGTGGTCTGGATGGACCACGACGCATGGATGTCACTGCCGTCGGCCGGTGGCAGTGACGGCACCGTCGTTGCATTGCGGACCTCCGCAGGGTTCGACGCCGATTCTGTCGGTGAGGCGACCGGGACGGCCGTCACCGACGGCCGCGGTGCGCTGAACGCGATCGGGTCGTACACCTCCGAGCGTGGATCGCTGCTGTTGATGCAGACGATGCTGATGATCGTCAGCGCCTTGGTCGTCGGGGCCTTCTTCACGGTATGGACCATCCAGCGCGGCCAGGACCTCGCTGTGCTCAAGGCTGTCGGTGCCTCCACCCGCTATCTGCTCCAGGACGCACTCGGGCAGAGCTCGATCGTGCTGGTACTCGGATCCGGACTTGGAACCCTGGCCGCAGCCGGTCTCGGAACGGCAGCCTCGCGGTTGGTTCCGTTCTCGCTCACGATGTCCACCACCGTGGTTCCGTTCCTCGCCCTCGTTGCGACGGGCATGATCGGCGCGGCTGCTTCCCTGGTCCGTATCGCCAAGGTCGACCCGCTCGCTGCCCTTGCAGCCGCTCGATGAGTCATCTACCGAGAACGAAGGACTTCGACATGAGTATCTGCTTACACAACATCGTCCTCAGCTATCCCGACGGTGACGGGCATCGACGCGTCCTCGACGACGTGGATTTCGAGGTCCGACGCGGCGAATTCGTGGCTGTGACCGGTCCGTCCGGGTCCGGCAAATCGAGCCTGCTCGCTGTCGCCGGCCTTCTCATCACCCCCGATTCGGGTCGTGTCGTTATCGACGGCAGCGACATGACGGGACTGGACCGTGACGAGCGCACGACCGTGCGACGCGAGAAGCTCGGATTCGTGTTCCAGCAGTCGAACCTGCTGCCCTCGTTGACCGCAGTCGAACAACTGCAGATGATGTCCCATCTCGCGGGCGACTCGGTCCGCGAGAGTCGTGCCCGTGCCACGGACCTGTTGTGTTCATTGGGTCTCGACGGGCACCTGGACCGGCGTCCCCACCAACTGTCGGGAGGGCAACGGCAACGGGTTGCGATCGCGCGAGGACTGATGAACGACCCCTCGGTGTTGCTCGTCGACGAGCCCACCTCGGCCCTCGACGAGAACCGCAGCCGCGAGGTCGTGGCCCTGCTCGCCGATCTGAGCCGGGATCGGGATGTGGCGATCGTGATGGTCACTCACGACCTGAGCCGGCTGACTCTCGTCGACCGCGCCTGTGCCGTGCGCAACGGGACACTGATACCCCTGCCTGGCTCCGTGCCGAGCGCAATTCACTGAAACAGCGGCGAACTGTTGTCACGCGGTATCGGGAATCTTCCTGACCGGGCCATGGCTTGGGCTTCGGCGGAGTGGGGTCGATTTTCCGGACCGCGGGAGGCATCGTGAACGACCCAGCGCCTGTGTCCGGCGACGCGCGGCGGAGTCTGCGCACGTCGGAACCGATCGAGACCGGTGTTGTTGTCGATTTCTCGCGGAAACTCGACAACAACACCGGTCTCGATCTGCTGGGAATCGGAATCAGGCGGCGGGACGCCCCTGATCGCGCAGGGCGGAGAGGGCGTCGATGCGCTCGACTGCCTCGGCGACGATGCGGTCGATCAGTTCCTGGCAGCTCGGCAGGTCGTCGAGCATGCCGACGACCTGGCCCGAGGCGAGCACACCGGCTTCGGTGTTGCCTTCCACGAGACCGGCCTTGAGGAGCATGGGGGTGTTGGCGGCCATGATGATCTGCTGCCAGGTGCGGTCGCTCGCCTTCTTCATGGCTAGGCCGTCCTTGACGATGGTCGACCACTTCATGCCCGTCATCGACTTGAACTTCGTCGCGTTCCGCGCGGCCGCGAGCAGTCCCTTCGCGTAGGTGGACTTCTCGAGGCTGTTCACCAGGTCGGTGTTCAGGACCCGGTGCGGCATGCCGTCGACCTTGAGTGACACCGTGGTGTCCTGCAGTCCCCGCGAAAGGTACTGCTGCTTCACCGAATCGGGAACAGCACTGTCGCTCGTGAGCAGGAACCGAGTGCCCATCGCGATGCCGGCCGCGCCGTAGGACAGCGCGGCCGCGAGCCCACGACCGTCGAAGAAGCCACCGGCGGCGACGACGGGAATGTCGACGGCGTCGAGGACGCTCGGCAGCAGCAGGGTTGTCGCGACGGGACCGGTGTGGCCACCGCCCTCGCCGCCCTGCACGATCACCGCGTCGGCGCCCCACGAGGCGACCTTCACGGCGTGCTTGGCAGCACCGATCGACGGCACGACGACGATGCCGTGATCCTTGAGCTTGGCGATCAGCTCCTTCTTCGGTGCGAGGGCGAACGACGCGACCTTGACCTTCTCGCGGATCAGCAGGTCGATGCGCTCACCGGCGTCCGAGGCGTCGGCGCGGATGTTGACGCCGAACGGCTTGTCGGTCAGCGACTTGGTCTTCGCGACCGCCGCTTCGAGTTCGGCGTAGGTCATCGTCGCCGAGGCGAGGATGCCGAGACCACCGGCGTTCGACGTCGCGGCGGTCAGGCGGGGACCGGAGACCCAGCCCATGCCCGTCTGAACGATCGGGTGCTCGATCCCCACCAGGTCGGTCAGGGCGGTGCGCAGGACGGTCACAGCGAGACCTCGCGGTCGCGCAGACCCTTGGGGTCGATCACCTCGCGGATCAGACGCAGTTCCTCGAAGGTCGGCTCGCGGGTCACGCCCGCCTCGTCCAGGCCGGCGACCTCGAAGGAGGTGTTCTCCGCGACGGTGGACGCCTCGACACCCGGGTGCAACGAGAGCGCCCGGAAGGTGTGGTCGGGACCGCCGAAGTCGAAGACACCGAGGTTGGTGACGACCCGCGCGATGTCCAGGAAGCGGTACGCCGGGTTCTCGGGATCGACCTTGTCGTATCCGACACCCGAGACGATATCGACCGTGTCGACGAAGACGCGCGAGGAGTGCTTGCCGACCCAGTAGCTGGTCGCGTGGTTGATCGTGTTGCCGGGAGCGCCGCGCACACCGAACATCTGGCGTGTCGGCTGCTGGAGCGGACCGAAGGCCGACAGGTTCTGGTTGCCGTACCGGTCGATCTGGTTGGCGCCCATCACGACGTGACGGCGACCCGACGCGACGACGTCGAACACCTTGCGGAACGGCATCCAGCCTTCGATCGGTGCCTTCGCGCCGAGGGCCGGGACGTCGGCGAGGATGAGTGCTTCACCGTCGGTGATCAGCAGGTCGGGCTCGGTGGTGAGCTTGGCCAGGCGTGCACCGATCTGCGGCAGTGTCGCCATCGGGCTCGCCATGATCTCGCCGGCACCCGAGAAGATGTCGGCGCATGCGATCGCGCAGTACTCGGCGCGGGTCACGGTCTCGGTGGTGGTCATGCCTGCTCCTGTGCGAACTTCTGGACTGCGGCCTGGTAGTCGTCCTCGCTGCCCGAGAGGAAGCGGTCGACGAATGCCTGCCATGCCTCGGGGTCCTTGGCGGACTCGGCGTAGTGGCGCTGGAACTTCTCGTCGCGGCCGTAGCTGTCGCCCGCGAGGGTGAAGTGCGCCCCGTTCGGTGCTTCGACGATCCCGTCGACCATCATGCGGTTGAGCAGGAGCTGCTGCAGCGGAACCTCTTTCACGAGCTGCTCGGTCTCGACGATCTTCTCGACGGAGACGTAGCGACGTTCGGCGGCCATGCAGTAGAGGTCGTCGAAGTAGGGGTCCACGCCCTGGTAACCGGAGTTGCCGTGCTTGTCGCCGATGTTGAGGTGCACGAACGAGGCGTCGAGGTTCAGCGCCGGCATGGCGATGAGGGTCTCGGTGCCGTCCGGTCCGGGATACGGCGAGGTGACGGTCTTCAGTTCACCCTCCCAGAAGTCGACCACGGCCGAACCC
Organism: Rhodococcus sp. 2G; assembly: GCF_001886355.1. Classification (NCBI taxonomy): domain Bacteria; kingdom Bacillati; phylum Actinomycetota; class Actinomycetes; order Mycobacteriales; family Nocardiaceae; genus Rhodococcus; species Rhodococcus sp. 2G. Next base: position 5,055,368 of record NZ_CP018063.1, read on the forward strand.
AGGCCCGCGCGGAGGGGCAGGAACGGCAGGCGCGCGGCGGCGGCTTCCAGGCCGCACTTGATCATGCCCTCGTCCATCTCACGGGCGATGATCTCGCCGCCCGTGCGGGCCTTGGAGAACCACGGGTCGTAGAACGGTGCCGAGTCGAGCGAGACGAATCCGTAGTACGCCTTCTTCACCTTGCCCGCCGAACACAGCAGGCCCAGATCGGGACCGCCGTAGGTGACGACGGTCAGATCTTTCACGTCCGAACGGAGGATGGCCCGCACGAGGGCCATGGGCTTGCGGCGCGATCCCCAGCCGCCGAGGCCGATGGTCATTCCGCTGCGCAGCTCGCCGACCACGTCGTCGAGCGACATTCTCTTGTCACGCATGGTGTTCCGAACTCCTGGTGGTGTGAGGCGTCAGCTGTTGCTGCGCGGCTTTCCTGTTGCGACGAACTCGTCGCGGTGCTCGTCGGCGATGCCGGCGAGATTCAGCTCGAAGGTGAAGCCCTGCTCGAGGCGGTAGCTCGTCTTCACGTCGACGGGGTCGATGCGGTTGATGGCTTCCTTCGCGCGGCGGATGACGCGGGTGTCCTTCGCAGCGATCCTCTCGGCGACCTCGCGTGCGGCGGCGTCGAGTTCGCTGCGCGGCACGACCTTGTACACCGAGCCGAAGTGCTCGAGCTGCTGCGCGGTGACGTTCTGCGCCGTGTAGTAGAGGGTGCGCATCATGTGCTGGGGGACGAGGCGCGCGAGATGCGTTGCGGCGCCCAGTGCACCGCGGTCGACCTCGGGCAGGCCGAAGACGGCGTCGTCGGAGGCGACGATGACGTCCGCGTTGCCGACGAGGCCGATACCGCCTCCGACGCAGAAGCCGTTGACGGCGACGATGACCGGTACCTCGCAGTCGTAGACGGCGGCGAATGCCGCGGCACACCCGTGGTTGGCGGCGATCAGGGCGTCGAACCCTTCGGTGGCCTGCATTTCCTTGATGTCCACACCCGCGTTGAAGCCTCTGCCCTCGGCGCGCAGGATCACCGCGTGGGTGTCGAGACTGCGCCCGGCCGTGGTCACGGCCTCGGCCAGGTCGAACCAGGCCTGTGAGGGGAGAGCGTTCACGGGCGGGAAGTCGACGGTGACCGTGGTGATACCGGCGCTGTCGGAGGTCGAGGTGATGCCCATGGCATGTTCCTAACGTCTGTACCAAACCAAGCGATTGCTTGGTAAGTTAGCACAGGATAGCCGCCGGACCCAGAGGGTCGAAGGGCCGTAGGGTCGAGGTACGACCGATCATCGAGGAGAGAAGATGCCCGAAGCAGTAATCGTGTCCGCAGTACGGTCGCCGATCGGGCGAGCACGCAAGGGCTCGCTCGCGTCGATCCGCCCGGACGACCTGGCGACCCAGATGGTCGCCGCAGCGCTCGCGAAGGTCCCCGATCTCGATCCCACCGAGATCGACGACCTCATGCTCGGCTGCGGCCAGCCCGCCGGACAGTCCGGCTTCAACATCGCCCGCGTGGTCGCGGTGCAACTCGGCTACGACTTCCTTCCCGGCGTGACCGTCAACCGGTACTGCTCGTCGTCGCTGCAGACCACCCGCATGGCGCTGCACGCCATCAAGGCCGGCGAGGGCGACGTGTTCGTCTCCGCCGGCGTCGAATCGGTGTCGAGCTTCGTGACCGGCAACGCCGACGGTCTGCCCGACACCAAGAACCCGCTGTTCGACGACGCCCAAGCGCGTACCGCCAAGCTCGCCGAAGGCGGAGTGCCGTGGACCGACCCGCGCACCGAGGGTCTGCTCCCCGACGTCTACGTCGCGATGGGACAGACCGCCGAGAACGTCGCGTCCCACACCGGCATCTCGCGCGAGGACCAGGACCGCTGGGGCGTGCGCTCGCACAACCGCGCCGAGGAAGCCATCAAGAGCGGCTTCTTCGAGCGGGAGATCACTCCGGTGACCCTCGCCGACGGCACGGTCGTCAGCACCGACGACGGTCCGCGTCCGGGCACCAACTACGAGGCCGTCAGTCAGCTCAAGCCGGTCTTCCGCCCGGACGGCACGGTGACCGCCGGCAACGCGTGCCCGCTCAACGACGGTGCGGCCGCTCTGGTGATCATGTCCGACACGAAGGCGAAGGAACTCGGACTGACCCCGCTCGCGCGCATCGTCTCCACCGGTGTCTCGGGCTTGTCGCCGGAGATCATGGGTCTCGGACCGATCGACGCGACCCGCAAGGCTCTCGCCAACGCGAACATGGGCATCGACGACATCGACCTGTTCGAGATCAACGAGGCGTTCGCCGTGCAGGTGCTCGGTTCGGCGCGTGAGCTGAAGATCGACGAGGACAAGCTCAACGTCTCGGGCGGTGCGATCGCGCTCGGTCACCCCTTCGGGATGACCGGTGCCCGCATCACCGCGACACTCATCAACAACCTGCAGACCCACGACAAGCAGTTCGGCGTCGAGACGATGTGCGTCGGTGGGGGTCAGGGCATGGCGATGGTGCTCGAACGCCTCAGCTGAGCTCAGTCCTCCGAGTCGGTCGGGGGGTCGTCGGTCTGCCGCTTGCGCTCGTCCTGGCGCCGGCGGCGCGCGACCTCCCGGTTCGCGAGGACGGCCGCGAGCACGACCGGCCAGACGTACTTCGCCTTGTCTGCGACGGCCTTCACCCACTCGGGCACGGTGAAGTCGAACAGGGAGAATTCCGGCAGGGAGATGGTCGGCCACGGAATGTCGGGCCACGGAATGTCCGGCCAGGGAATGTTGGTATCCCAGTCGGGCCAATCGATTTCGGGGATCGGGATCTGTGCGAGCAGCCAGAGCGCGATCAGCGGCACGGCGACCCCGGCTACGGCGACCGCCGTGCGCTGGGCGGCGTATTTCCGGGGGTGCGCCCGGATCCATTCCTCGCGAACAGCCGCCTTGGATCCGGGCTCGGGGTCGAGGTCGACCCCGCCGATGCCGGTGAGGGCGGCTGCTGCCGCACCGAGTTCGGTGTCGCCGTCCCACCAGGTGACTCGTCGGGCCGGTCCGATGAAGGTGGGGAGCCTGACGGCGATCGCGCCGCGTTCGTGCCCGTCGAGGACGACCTTGTCGTCGGAGGTCTTCTTCGTGGCGATCTCCTCGCCGTCGATCGTCCAGGTGATCCTGCGGCCCAGCCCGGCATCGTCGATTTCCACGGCGTGCTCGGCGCTCTCCCAGGTGAGCAGCCAGCGCTCCGGAGTCTTCGGCATACAGTAATAATAGAGCGGACACTCCATCAATGGCATCCAGGGAGCCGGGGACATGGCACGTACGGTCGATCCGGTCCGGCACGAGGCGCGCCGCCTCGGGATCATCGACGCAGCTCTGACCTGCTTCGCCCGACACGGCTACGACGGCACGACCACGGCCGCGATCTGCCGCGAGGCCCGCATCGGGTCCGGAACCTTCTTCCACTACTTCCCCACGAAACTGTCGCTGATGGTGGCCGTTCTCGAACTGGGCACAGCCGAAAGCGTGGCGTGGTTCGAGGCGCAGAGCGGGCGAACCGACGCCACCCGTGTACTCGACGAATACGCCGTTCGGGCAGCAGAGGATGCGTCGGATCCCCGTACGGCCGGCTTCGTCCGAGCGGTCGGGGCTGTGATGACCCGGCCGGAGATCGCGGCTGCTCTCGACCGCGACGCCCGCGCGCTGCGCGACGGATTGCTTCCCTGGGTGCGGCTCGCGCAGCAGGCCGGAGAGATCCGGACCGACCTGCCCGCGGATCGGCTCGTCACCTGGCTACAGGCTTTGCTCGACGGCTACCTCGGCGTCGTCGCCGCCGAGACGTCCTTCGACCCCGTGCTCGAACAGGAAACGCTCCGCGACGCCCTGCAGCGCCTGCTCCGGCCGTAGATGTGCAGATCCGTCGTCACCAGTGGCCGTGGGTGTCGCGCCAGCCCTTGCGGATGATCTTCCCGGTGGCGTTGCGCGGCAACAGATTGCACGTCAGCGTCCATTGCGTCGGCACCTTGAAGTAGGCGAGACGCTCGGATGCGAAGGTCGTCAATTCCTCGACGGTGACCGTGGAGCCTTCGACGAGCACGACCACCGCAGCCACCTCCTGGCCCCATTCCGGGTGGGGTGCGCCGGTCACCATGCATTCGCGGACCGCCGGGTGCAGGGCCAGGACGCGCTCGACCTCCGACGGGTAGACGTTCTCGCCGTTCTGGTGGATGAGGTCGGCGCGCCGGCCCACCAGACGCAGACGGCCGTTCTCGACCACGCCGAAATCACCTGTGCGCAACCAGCGGTCGGGAGTGATCGCCTCGGCGGTCGCCGCCTCGTCGTCCCAGTAGCCGAGCATGACGAAGGGGCTGCGCACACACACCTCGCCCACGCGGCCGTCGGGCAGCCAGGCGCCGCTCTGATCCCGGATCTCGAGGCTCACCGTGATGATCGGCGCGCCCACCGTGCCGGGGAACTCCTCGAGTTCGGCGGCGGAGGCCACAGCGATCGACGTGCTGCACTCGGTGATGGTGTAACTGTCGACCATGGCATGCTTGCCGAACGGAAGCCCTTCGCGCAGAAGTTGTTTGAACTCCGGCGTCGAAGGTTCCGAGGACAGGGTGAACCGGCTCAGCGAGGTGAGGTCGTATCTGTCGAGATCTTCGTCCTCGAGCATCCGCGCCGCCATCGACGGCACGGCCATCCAGTGGGTGACCTGTTCCGCCTCGATGAGTTCGAGCACGGGACGCACGCCGTACCAGCCCTGGTTCATCACCACGGTGCTGCCGGTGGCCAGGCGCGGCACGATCGTGTTGTGCAGGCTCGTGATGTGGAACAGTGAGGACGTCAGCAGATAGCGGGAGTCCGATGGTGCGGACCGGTCGTATGTGCCGCCGGTCCAGATCGTCGCGATCGCGTCGAGGTACCGGTGGTAGTCGACCACTGCCAGCAGATTCCGCTGTGAGTGCAACGCACCCTTCGGATCCCCGCTCGTGCCCGAGGTGTACAGGAGGACGGCCGGATCGTCCTCGGCGACTCTCGGGGGCGGCGGCTGCGCGCCGTCGAATTCGGCGATGAGGCGCGGTAGATCCTCCTCGATCGACAGCACCACCGTCTGCGCACGGTCGATGCCGGCCACGGCCGCGGCACGCGGACCGTCGACGAAGAGCACCCGGGGTCGCGAATGACGGATACCGAATTCGAGTTCCGGTTGCACCCACCACGCGTTCAGGCCCACCGAGATCGCACCGAGGGCCTGCGTCGCCCAGAAGGCGGTGACCCACTCGGGCCGGTTCGCCGACAGGATCGCGACCCGGTCGCCCACGCCCACCCCGTACCGCTCGTGGAGCGCCGCGGCGAGGGCGTACGACATGCGCGCGTTCCGGGCGAAGGTGATCCGCTGATCGGTCGTGACCAGATACTCGCGGTCGCCCCAGGCGAGGGACTGCGAGAGCAGATCCGCCACGGCGACGTCGCGTCTGCGCATGACGGGTATCTCGGTGCCCAGGACGTCCTGCACGACGATCTCGAACTCGCCACCCGGACCGGTGAGTCGCGATACCAGCTGATCGAGGAAATGGGAGGGATCGGAGGGGATGGTCATCGCCTGTATCCCACCGGTGCCCCTGCACGCTTCACGGACGTCCCCTCCTCCATCGAGTGCGTACCGCCAGAATCTCACGACGGGTCACCCCGACTTCGAATGTACCGGTGAGTGGGACGGGCGGTGACGGTCACCATCGCTCTCCCTAGCCTGTGACCTGGGCGTCTGTGGAAAAGCGAGGTCCTGTCTCCGTCGGGCCGCCGCCCGGCGCCCCTGTGAGAAAGGACCGAAGACGAATGACCGCAACGACGCCGACGCCCGCGCAGTGGCGAGGCCACGACCTGGGTGCCCGCACGATCCGCTACGACGAGCGGGACGCGATCCTGTACGCGCTCGCGGTGGGCGCCGGCGCGGCGGACCTCGATCTCGTGTTCGAGGACCGGCTGCGGGTGTTGCCGACGTTCGCCCTGACGCTGGCCCAGTGGGCACCGGATGCGCTCGGTGCGCTCGGTGCCTTCGACACGGCCACCGCGCTCCACGGTTCCCAGAGCCTCGAGGTGCTCGCACCGTTGCCACGCTCCGGGGAGATCGCGATGTCGGCGCGCGTCGGTGAGGTCTGGGACAAGGGCCGGGCAGCGGTGTTCGAGGTCGTCGTCGAGAGCGAGTTCTTCATCGCGACGTGGTCGTTGTTCGCACCGGGAGCGGGAGGTTTCGGCGGCGAGCGCGGACCGTCGGCGCCGTCCGCACCGGAGGGGGATGCCGACGTGGTCGGCACGCTCGCCACACGCGCCGACCAGGCGGCGCTTTACCGGCTGACCGGCGACCGGCACCACATCCACATCGATCCCGAGGCTGCGGCGCGCATCGGACAACCCCGCCCCATCCTGCACGGCCTGTGCACGCTGGCGGCCGCGACCCTGCCTCTGGCCGACATGCTCGGAGGGCACCCCGCCGACCTGAAGACGCTGTTCGGGCGCTTCGCGGCCCCCGTCTTCCCCGGCGATGCGGCACAGGTCCGCGCCTGGGGTGACGCAGCGGATGTTCGGTTCGACGTCGTCACGGAGACCGGCGCCGTCCTGTCCGGCGGTCGCGCCGTTTTCGCTTGATCGCCACAACCGTCTGGAGGAAAGACTTGGACACGTTCGCAGATATAGTGCGCGCTCGTCACGGTGACCCGAAGGTGGGGTTGCGTTTCGAGGACCAACAGTGGACCTGGGGCGAGGTGGTTCAGGAAAGCGCCGATCGTGCCGCCGCGATCGTCGCGACCGTGCCTGCTCCCGCAGATCGGCAGCGCCACATCGGGGTGCTGCTCGAGAACGTACCGGACTTCGTCTTCTGGATCGGCGCCGGCGCCCTGGCCGGAGCAGCCGTCGTGGGCATCAACGCCAGCCGCAGCGGCCCCGAGATCGCCCGCGACATCGCGCACGCGGACATCGACCTCGTCGTCACCGAATCCCGCCTCGCCCATCTGCTCGAGGACACCGGCCACGGACTGCCGACCGACCGCATCCTCGACATCGACGACGATCGCTACGCGGAGTTCCTCGCGCCGTTCCGCGGTGCGGATCTGCCGGAGACGATCCCGTCCACCGACGACATCGCATTGTTGCTGTTCAGTTCCGGTTCCACCGGCGCTCCGAAGGCCGTGATCGTCGGCCAGGGCCGGCTCGCGCGCCTCCTCGGTCCACTCACCGAACGTGTTGGCATGCGCGAGGATTCGATCGCCTATCTGTGCATGCCGCTCTTCCACGGAAACGCACTCATGCTCAACCTCGGCACGGCCATGCGGGCCGGCGCGACCGTCTGCATGATCCGGAGGTTCTCCGCGAGCCGGTTCTCCGACGACATCCACAGCTACGGCGCCACTTTCGTCAACTACGTAGGCCGGGCCCTGTCGTACATCCTCAGCCGGCCGGAAGACCCCCGCGACCGCGCGAGCACCCTCGAACTCGCGTTCGGCACCGAGGCATCCGAAGCCGACGTGGCCCGCTTTTCCGAACGCTTCGGCTGCACGGTCGTCGAAGGCTACGGGATGAGCGAAGGCGTCTTCCGCATCAACCGCACCCCCGACACCCCGACCGGATCGCTCGGGGTCGCCGTCGGAGGCGTCGATGTCCGCATCCTCGACGAGGACACCGGGCAGGAGTGCCCCCGCGCCCGTTTCGACGAGACCGGTCGCCTCCTCAACAGTGACGCCGTCGGGCAGATCGTCGCGTGCGGTGCCGCCCACACCTTCGAGGGCTACTACAAGAATCCCGAGGCGATGGCCGATCGGGTCAAGGGTGACGACTTCTGGTCGGGGGATCTCGGGTACCGCGACGAGAACGGCTTCTTCTACTTCGCCGGAAGATCCTCCGACTGGCTTCGCGTCGACAGCGAGAACTTCTCCGCCACTCCCGTCGAGCGCATCATCCTGCGGGTGCCGGGCATCCTGTCCGCCCCGGTCTTCGCCGTGCCCGATCCCACGACCGGGGATCAGGTCATGTGCGCCGTCGAACTCGAACCCGGCGCGGAGTTCGACCCGGCGGTGTTCGGGGCGACCCTCGCCGAGCAGCCCGACATGGGAGACAAGTGGTGGCCGCGATTCGTGCGCGTCACCGCGCAGATCCCGCTGACGGGCAGCAACAAGGTGAACAAAGCCCCGCTGCGGGCGGTCGCGTGGAACACCCCAGACACGGTCTACGTGCGTGTCGGACGGACCTCCGAGTACGTCCTGCTCGGCGACGCGGAACGCACACGCATCGAGCGGGAGTTCGTGGCCAACGGCCGGGCGGCCCTGTTGCCGACCCCCGAACCTGCGCCGGTCGCATGATCGCGGTCCGGCCCGGTCTCACGACATCGGAAGGTCTCGACCAGTGAGATGTCCTCATCAGGGGTGATACCGATCACCTAGCGTTTCGGTCGTATCGCGACGGAATGCTCCAGCGGACTCCGCCGCCTGACCTCCTCAACGCTTCCCTCCCGAAAGGACGGACGACCGTGAGCATCGGCACTTCCGAACAATCCGAGATCCGCGAGATCGTCGCCGGGTCGGCTCCCGCCCGCTTCGCCCGGGGCTGGCACTGCCTCGGCCTGTCGAAGGACTTCAAGGACGGCAAGCCGCACTCGATCGAGGCATTCGGGACCAAGCTCGTGGTGTGGGCCGACAGCAACGACGAGATCAAGATCCTCGACGCGTACTGTCGGCACATGGGTGGGGATCTCAGCCAGGGCACGGTCAAGGGCGACGAGATCGCGTGTCCGTTCCACGACTGGCGCTGGGGCGGCAACGGGCGCTGCAAGAACATCCCGTACGCGCGGCGTGTTCCTCCGATCGCCAAGACCCGCGCGTGGCACACTCTCGACCAGGACGGCATGCTCTTCGTGTGGCACGACCCCCAGGGGAACCCGCCGCCCGCGGACGTGACCATCCCGCACATCGAGGGCGCCACGAGCGACGAGTGGACCGACTGGGTCTGGTACACCACCGAGGTCGATACGAACTGCCGCGAGATCATCGACAACATCGTCGACATGGCGCACTTCTTCTACGTGCACTACTCCTTCCCGGTCTACTTCAAGAACGTCTTCGACGGCCACGTGGCCAGCCAGTTCATGCGGGGTCAGGCTCGTATGGACGCTCGTCCGCACGCGGACGGACAGCCGAAGATGCTCGGAAGCCGCTCCGACGCGAGCTACTTCGGACCGTCCTTCATGATCGACGATCTCGTCTACCAGTACGAGGGTTACGACGTCGAGTCGGTCCTCATCAACTGCCACTACCCGGTGTCCCAGGACAAGTTCGTCCTGATGTACGGCATGATCGTCAAGAAGTCCGATCGCCTCGAAGGCGAGCAGGCCCTGCAGACCGCCCAGCAGTTCGGGAACTTCATCGCGAAGGGCTTCGAACAGGACATCGAGATCTGGCGGAACAAGACCCGCATCGACAACCCGCTCCTGTGCGAGGAGGACGGCCCCGTCTACCAGCTGCGACGCTGGTACGAGCAGTTCTACGTCGACGTCGAGGACGTCGAGCCGGCGATGACCGACCGCTTCGAGTTCGAGATGGACACCACCCGTCCGGTGGCCGCGTGGATGAAGGAGGTCGAGGAGAACATCGCTCGCAAGGCGGCCCTCGACGAGCAGGCAGGCGCGCAGCAGTCCACCACGACGGGCTAGGAGCCAAAGACATGCAGGACCGGATGGAACCGTTGCGGTGCGGCGAATGCGCCGCGCAGGTGCTCGTCCAGAAGAACAGCTGGGAGCACACGTCCATCCAGTGGAACACCGACGCGCACCGTCGTTGTCCCGTCGTCCGGGACGACGACGGGCGCGACGGCCGCCCCGGTGCGCCCCGGATGTCGTGCACGCACCTCGACGCCGCGATCGCCAAGGCGGCCGCCTCGGGAGTCATCGAGGTCTTCGACGACACCCCGATCCGAGCCCCCATCGTGCAGTGACCTCTTCAGCTTCCGACTACCTCCCGAAGGACCAGTGATGACCGAAACCCTCGATCTCGACCGCTCGTACTACGGCCCGTGGGCCGTCGTCGCCGGGGGCTCCGAAGGCGTCGGCGCGGCATTCGCCGACGAATTGAGCCGCGCGGGTTTCGATCTCGTGCTCATCGCGCGTAAGCCGGGCCCGTTGGAGGAGACGGCGGACAAGGCACGGAGCAACGGCGTGCAGGTGCGCACCCTCGCGCTGGATCTGCTCGACGACGATGCCGTGGAAGAGATCCGCAAGGCGACCGAGGACATCGAGGTCGGCCTGTTCATCTTCAACGCCGGCGCGAACAGCTACGGCCACGAGTTCGTCACCGGCGACCTCGACGGGTTCCGCGGCGTGATCGAACTCAACGTCCACCGGCAGATCGAGTTGTCGCACCTGTTCGGTGGACCGATGAAAGAGCGCGGGCGCGGTGGCATCATGCTGCTCGGGTCGCTCTCCGGCTACATGGGTGCCGAACACCAGAGCATCTACGCGGCCTCGAAGGCGTTCAGCCGCGTCTTCGCCGAAAGTCTGTGGCTCGAGCTCGCACCGCACGGCGTGCACGTGGTCGAACTGGTACTCGGTGTCACCCGCACCCCGGCGATGGTGCGCGCGGGCCTGAACTTCGACATCCCGGGGATGCTCGTCGCCGAGCCGGAAGACGTTGCGCGTGAAGGTCTCGAACGCCTCCAGGACGGTCCCGTGTGGGTCGCCGGCGGCAACTACGAGGCTGCGGTCAAGCGCAGCGGATTCCCGCGCGACAAGCTCGTCCGAGGCGCGGCTGCCGCGATGCGAGCGCTCCTGAACCGCTGAGCTCTGCCGCTTCCTCTACGACTCGTCCCCGGCTGCGGAACGGCAGCCGGGGACGCTTCATTGTCGGGGGTCAGAAGTCGATGCGCACGTGCTTGCTTTTCGGCTTGGCCTGGCACGCGAGGACGTATCCGTTGGCGATGTCCTCCTCGTCGAGGATCGCGGACGGCGGGGTGTCGACGTCGCCTTCGACGACGGTGCACGCGCACGACCCGCACTCGCCTTCCCGGCACGAGTAGGGCACGTCGAGGCCCTTCGAGAGCATGACGTCCACGAGAGTCGCGCTGCGCGGCCAGACGAGGTCGTGTTCCTCGCCGTCGAGCTGCACCGTCACGGAGGCGGCGTCGGTGTCCGACTCGTCGATCTCGACGGCAGGTACGTCGGCGAACGGATCGCCGGACAGGGAGGTGAAGACCTCGGCGTGGATGCGGTCCTTCGGGACGCCGGCCAGCAGCAGGCCTTCGCGGACGGTATCCATGAACGGCCCGGGTCCGCACATGTACGCGCAATGATCGGCGAAGGCAGAGACCAGGGTCGCGAGCTGCTGCGGCGTCGGCAGGCCCTGCACGCTCTCGAGCCAGTGCACGACGGTGAGGGCAGTGGCGTGCCGGGCGGCGAGTTCGCGCAGCCTCTCGGCGAAGATGACGGACTTCTCGTCGCGGTTGCCGTAGACGAGCACCACGTTGCGATTGCCGCTGTGGAGAGCCGACTCGAGGATGGACAACACCGGCGTGATACCGCTGCCTCCGGCGAACAGTACGAGTTTCTCGGTGAGATCGACCGGAGTGAACACGCCCGCCGGGGGCAGCACCTCGAGGGTTTGCCCTGCAGTGATGTTGTCGCACAGCCAGTTCGATCCGTATCCGTCGGCGGTGCGCTTGACGGTGACCTTGAGAGGCTCGCCGGTGTGGGGGGAACTCGCGAGCGAGTAGCACCGTGCCACCGAACCGGTCCGATCGCTCGGGATGCGCAGGGTGAGGAACTGTCCCGGTTTGTAGGCGAAGCCCGCGCGGCGCTCTTCTGGCACGTCGAACACCAGCGAAACGGCGTCGGCGGTTTCCTGGACGACTGCACCGACGGTCAGTACGACGGAGCGTGAACCGACCGGTGTCTCAACGGCTGTCATCGCAGTGGTTCCCTTCGATACGAGTACTTCTCGATCGGATCACCGTAGAACGCCGACGGACGCCGACGCCCGTCTCCTCCCGGTAATCGGGACACGGGAGGAGACGGGCGTTCGGATCAGGCGGTGCGCACGCTGCGTGGGATCAGCAAGGTGATCCCGATGGTCACCACGGAGAGCGCGATGAGCATGCCGCCGACCATGTTGATTCCCGCGAGTGGGGTCGCAGCGAACGCGAGCAGCATGGTCGCGATCGACGTTCCGACACCCTGACCCGCGGTACGCAGCACGGCGTTCGTGCCGGTCGTCTCGCTGGTGTTGTGCTCGGGCACGGACTCGACGATCAGGTTCGGAATCGCCGTGTAGGCGAAGGCGGTCGCGACCGACACCACGACGACCATCGCGGTCATGGCCACCACGGAGTGGTGCGCGGTGAGCACGACGACGACGCCGACGATGAACAGGGCGGTACCGAGCAGCATCGACGCGCGTGAACCCACCGCGGCGGAGATCCGGCCGCTCAGCGGAGTGCAGACGAATCCGAACAGGGAGCCGATGAACGAGAGCCAACCCGCGTGCGTCGCGCTCAGGCCCAGGCCGAAGTCGCCGGTGGACGGCGTCTGCATGATGATCGGAATGATCATGGTGACCACGCCCAGCGGTCCCACCGCGATCGCGACGGTGGCCAGCATCGTGAGCGAGAACTTGCGGTCGGCGAACAGGCGCACGTTGATGATGGGGGAGGGTGTGCGCAGTTCCCACCGCACGAGCAGGACCAGAGCGACGGCCCCGCCCAGGATGAGACCGAGGGTCCGCGGGTCCGGCCAGCCCCATGACTGGGACTTGTTGACGCCGAGCAGGATCGCGGCGACCGCGCCGGCGAAGGTGACCGCACCGATGTAGTCGATCTTCTCGGAGGTCCCGGTGGGCCGGCGCCACGGGAGGACGAACCAGACGAGCAGCAGGGCGAAGATCGCGTACACGGCGGCGACGACGAAGATCATGTGCCAGCTGGCGTTGTCGATCAGCAGACCGGCGACGAGCAGCGACGCCGAACCGGCGGCGACCGCCGAGCCGGAGATCAGTGCGACGGCAACGGGAACGCGGGAAGCGGGAAGATGCTCGCGCGCCAGCCCGATGCACAGCGGCAGGATCGCACCGGCCACACCTTGGATCGCGCGGCCGATGATGATGCTGGTGAGGCTGTCACCGAGGGCGCTGACCATCGAGCCGAGCGCCGCGACGGCGAGCAGGACCATCAGGATCCGTTCCCGGCCGTACATGTCGCCGAGCCGGCCGCACACGGCGGCCGAGGCGGCCGAGACGAGGAGGAAGGCCGTCACCGCCCATCCGACCGTCGATGCGTTGCTGTCGAATTCGACGATCAACGTCGGGATCGCGGCGAACATCATCGATGTTTCGAACGCACTGATGATCTCGACGGCGATCAGGACCGACACGATCACCCATACCGGCTGCTGCCGGTCGAACCGGCTCCGCCCCTTCGGCGTTGCGGATTCCGGCCGGGAGAGGTCATTGGCGTAGGACGTCAAAGCGCATTCCAGACTCTCGGCGGCCCGATCGCGGGCCGTGTTTCCTGCCCCACGAATGGGAGTGGCTCGGATCACTTGGTATCGCAGGTGAGGGCTGTCACGCTGTTCTATCTCGCTGAGCGAGAACGATTTTGGTGGGTCAGATGAGCGCGGCCTCGTGTACTGCGCGGTCGAACTCGGGCAGTTCCGCGCCGTTGCGAAGGGTCGTCGCGAGCGACGGGTCGGCGAGGTGGAGCCGACCGATGGCGATCAGATCGAACTCGTCGTCGCCCAGGCGTCGTTCGAGTTCGGGAACGTTGTTGCGCACAGGTGCGCTGCCCTGGAGGCGGCTCTCCCGCAACGTCGTTGCGATTCCGACGCTGCCTACGGCCATCGAATGTGCGCCGGTGACCTTCTTGGCCCAGCCTGCGAGTGTCAGGTCGCTGTCTTCGAAGGCCGGCATGTCGAAGCGGCGGATGCTCGCGTCGAAGACGTCGACGCCGGCTTCCTTCAATGGGGTGAGGACGGCTTTCAGTTCGTCCGGGGTGTGGGCGATCCGGGCTTCGTAGTTCTGTTGCTTGTGCTGCGAGAACCGGTAGAAGATCGGCAGGTCGTCGCCGATGCGCGCGCGGATGGCGGCGACCACCGCGGCGGGGAAACGGGTGCGGCGCTCGAGGTCGCCGCCCCATTCGTCGTCGCGGAGATTCGTTCCCTCCCAGAGGAACGCGTCGAGCAGATAGCCGTGCCCACCGTGCAGTGCGATGCCGTCGAATCCGACTCGGGCAGCGGCGGCCGCCGCGTCGGTATAGGCCGCGACGACCTGCTCGATGTCCTCCACGGTCATGGCCCGCGTGGGCGCTGAGGCCCGGGAGATGTAGTCCTCGCCGTAGGACGTCACGCCGAGCTCGCCCCAGACTCCCGACGGCCGCATGGGGACGAGGTCGGGGTCGACATCTGCGGTCATCGCGCCCCAGAGGGGGCCGACGTGCCAGAGCTGGGGGACGATGCGTCCACCCTCGGCGTGAACCGCGTCGACGACGCGACGCCAGCCGTCGAGGGCTTCTTCGCCGTGCATGTGTGGCACGCGGGGATTGTCGACTGCTGTCGGGTGATCGATCGCGACGCCCTCGGTGAGGATCAGGGCCGTGCCGCCCGCGGCGCGTCGCCGGTAGTACTCCACGACATCCGGGCCGGGCACGCCACCCGGCGAGTGCGAGCGGGTCATCGGCGACATCACGATGCGGTTGCGGAGCTCGAGGGAACGGACCGTCAGGGGACGGAAGAGGGGGGACTCGGTATCCGGCATCGTGGTCTCGACTCTTTCGGCTCGTGCGGGCGACGGGTGCAGGCGGGTTCGGCCCACATCCGAGGTTGTACCCACCGCCCGGTCCGCGGGACAGGGACCTCCTGCTCAGTGAGACGTGCCGGCGGAAGCGCGAGGGGAGGGACGTGGATCGCGGGAGCATCGAGTCCGCTGATCGGGAATTGTGCGACAGGTCACTCGCCTTGTACTCTGGGCATCACTCACAAGAATCAATTTCAATTCTTGCTTTCGTGGGTGATCGGATTCCGGAGAAAGGGTGACGATGTCCGAGGCGCAACGTACGCAGGTCTCCCAGGCACCGAAGCGCGAACTGCCTGCATCGATGGTCGAGCGAATGACCCTCATCCTCGATGCCTTCGACGATCTCTCGTCGCGGCTCACCCTGGAAGAAGTCGCGTGCCGCACCCGGCTTCCGCGCTCGACGGTCCACCGCATCCTCGACCAGATGGTGCGACTCGACTGGATCGACCACGCGTCGTTCGGGTATTGCCTCGGACGTCGTGCGAAGTCCATGGGAGAGGGCGACAGTGGGCACATCCGCGTCCGTGAGGCCGCGGCACCGCTCCTCCACGAACTGCACATGACCACCGGGATGGTCGCGCACCTGTCCGTGCTCGACGGGCCCGACTGCGTCTACCTCGACAAGATCGGCGGCCAGCTCGCCGCGGCACTGCCGTCGCGGGTCGGCGGACGTGTCCCCGCCTACGCCACCGCCGGCGGCAAGGCGCTGCTCGCCGGACTCGAGCCGGAGCAGGTCGATGCCCTCTACCCCGGCCCGCAACTGCCGCGTCGCACCGAGCGGACCATCACCGATCTGTCGACCCTGCACCTCGAACTCAACCGCATCCGCCGTCGCCACGGTCTGGCCTTCGAGACCGGAGAGGCCACCGCCGGTATGTCCTGTGCGGGCGCCGCGATCCGCAGCCCTGCATCGTCGGTCGCCGCGATCTCCCTGTGCGGTCCCACCCGCCCCGGACACCTCGAACGCATCGCGCCGCTGGTCGCCGATGCGGTCCGCACGATCTCGCGCACGCTCTATCCCGAACTCGACACCCCTCGACGCAATCGCGCCGCACGCACGTCCGGAGCGTCGTGGTCGCCGCAGGTCATGGAGCGAATGCTCACCACGCAGTCGAACGGCTGGATCTGACGGCCGGAGCCGGGCAACATCACGCACCACCCCGCGGCGGGCGGAACATCCCGGTGATCGGGAACGTTCGAGCCGCGTGAGGTGGATCACTGGAAACCTTCTCGTCATGACGACGGTATCGACTTTCGAGAACACGGCGAGAGAACTCGCGACCGACCGCGGCACCCTCCGCTACCACGAAGCCGGTCAGGGTGAACCACTCCTGCTGCTCCACGGCTCCGGACCGGGCGTCACCGGCTGGCGGAACTACCGCGGTGTGCTCGCCGATCTCGCCGAGCACTACCGGTGCCTCGTCCTGGAGTTCCCCGGCTTCGGCGTGAGCTACCCGTGCGAAGGACACCCGATGGCGATGGCCTCGGTCGCGGTGACCGACTTCCTCGACGGACTCGGCCTCGACCGCGTGTCGATCATCGGGAACTCGATGGGCGGCATCGTCGGGACGCAGTTCGCGATCGCGCAGCCCGAGCGGGTGAAGAAGCTCGTCACCATCGGAGGCGCCGGCCGTTCGGTCTTCGCGCCGTCGCCGGGCGAGGGCATCCGGCTGCTCATGGAGTTCACGGACGACCCCACGCGCGACAAGCTCGTCCGTTGGCTGCGGTCGATGGTCTACGACCCCGCGATCGTCACCGAGGAACTCATCGAGGAGCGGTGGGCACTGGCCACCGAACCGAAGACCCTCGAGATCGCCCGACGCATGTACAGCACCGCGGCCTTCGCTGCGGGCGCGAAGGCCGCTGCCGCCTCCGACGCCACCCCGTACTGGGCGCAGCTCCACAAGATCACCGCGCCGGTGCTGCTGACCTGGGGTCGCGACGACCGTGTCAGCCCCGTCGACATGGCGATGCTTCCCATGCGCGAACTGCGCCGCGGCGAGCTCCACGTCTTCCCCAACTGCGGCCACTGGACGATGATCGAGGCGCGCGAGGCGTGGCTGTCGGCGGTGCTCGCGTTCCTTCGCCGCGACGACGCGTAGGCCCCGTCCGCGCGGACTCGTAACCCGCTCCCGCTCAGCCCCATCGACCGCTCCCGCTCAGCCCCATCGACCGCTCCCGCTCAGCCCCATCGACCGCTCCCGCTCAGTGGAAAAACGACGATACGGGAGCGGTCCACCTGGGACCGTAGGCGTCAACGGAACCGACGCTCACCACGCCGTATCGGGGGCGTCACCCTCACAGAGCTGGAGAGATCATGGGACAGGTGCTCGACTCCGTTTCGGAGTTCGCAGACGAGATCCGCGCGGACGGCGCCGAAGGCGACACGCTGATGCGGCTGACCGACCGCAGCGCGAAGAGGCTCCGCGACGCCGGCGTCATCCGTCTCCTGCAACCGAAGGAACTCGGGGGCCTCGAGGCGCACCCGCGCGAGTTCGCGGAGACCGCCATGGCCATCGGCGCCATGGACGGCGCGACCGGCTGGGTCAGCGGCATCGTCGGTGTCCACCCGTGGGAGATGGCCTTCTTCGACCCGAAGGCCCAGGAGGAGGTGTGGGGTGAGAACCCCGACACCTGGATCGCCTCCCCGTACGCACCGATGGGTGTGGCGACCCCCGTCGACGGCGGATACATCCTCAACGGCCGCTGGTCGTTCTCGTCGGGCACCGACCACTGCGACTGGGTGATGATCGGTGCGGCCGTGGGCGACAAGGACGGCAACCGCCTGAACCCGCCACAGAGCCTGCACGTGTTGCTGCCGCGGTCGGACTACCGGATCGACCACGACAGCTGGAACGTCGTCGGCCTGCGCGGCACGGGTTCGAAGGATCTCATCGTCGAGAACGCCTTCCTCCCCGAGTACCGGACCCTGCGCGCCGAGCGCGTCATGGGCGGGGTGGCGTGGCAGGACGCCGGACGCGACGAGACGCTCTACAAGTTCCCCTTCTCGTGCATCTTCCCGCTCGGCATCACCTCGTCGCTCATCGGCATCGCCGAGGGTGCGCTGAACTGCTACATCGAGTCCCAGCGCGAGCGGGTCACGGTGTCCGGCACCGCGATCAAGCAGGACCCGTACGTGCTGTCGAACCTCGGTGACGCCGCAGCGGAGATCGCCGCGTCGCGCGCCGCCCTGCTCGAAACCGTCGACCGCTTCTGGGATCTGACCGAGCGGGGCATCGAGGTCACCTTCGAGCAACGCGCGATCGGACGCCGGACCCAGGTCGCCGCGGCATGGCGGGCCGTGCGCGCCGTCGACGAGATCTTCTCGCGGGCCGGCGGCGGCGCGCTGCAGCTGAGCAATCCGCTGCAGCGCTTCTGGCGCGACGCCCACGCCGGTCTGAGCCACGCCATCCACGTCCCCGGTTCGATCTTCCACGCCGCGACGCTCACCCAGCTCGGCGAAGAGCCGCAGGGCATGATGCGGTCGATGATCTGACATCACATCCATTACAGCGAAGGAACATTCGGATATGACGGATATTCGGGGCCTGGGTTATCTCAGGATCCAGACCACAGACATCGCACGATGGCGCGAACTCGTCGTCGACGGACTCGGCATGGCGATCGGTACCGGCCCGGAACCCGACGGCCTGTACCTGCGTGTCGACGAGCGGCGGGCACGCTTGATCGTGCTGCCCGGTGAGGTCGACAAGGCACTCGCCGTGGGCTGGGAGGTGCGCGACGAGTTCGCGCTGCGTCGCGTGCGCGAAGCGGTCGAGAAGGCCGGCATCGCCGTCGGGGTCCTCTCCGAGGAGGAGTCGACCTACCGCGACGCCGAGCAGGTCATCGCATTCGACGATCCGGGCGGCACCCGCACCGAGGTGTTCTTCGGTCCGGTGCTCGACCACAGCCCCCTCGTGACGCCGTTCGCCGGTGTCTTCCACACCGGTGAGGAGGGACTCGGCCACGTCGTCCTGCCCACCGCCGCGTTCGCGGAGTCCTACGAGTTCTACACCGAGGTACTCGGGTTCCTGCCGCGCGGAGCGACGCGGCTCGGTGGCCTGTCGGCACCGCCGCCCGTGCGACGCGTGCGGTTCCTGGGCGTCAACCGCCGCCACCACAGCCTCGCGTTGTGCCCGGCTCCCCCCACCGCCGAACCCGGTCTCGTGCACCTGATGCTCGAGGTCGAGACGCTCGACGCGGTCGGTCAGGCCCTGGACCGAGTGAACAAGTTGGGCTTCTCGATCTCGTCGACCCTGGGCCGGCACACCAACGACAAGATGGTCTCCTTCTACGTGCGTGCCCCCGGCGGATGGGACATCGAGTTCGGTACCGAGGGCATGCTCGTCGACGAGACCTTCTACACCGCGGAGGAGATCACGGACGACAGCTACTGGGGTCACGACTGGTCGGGTTCCGAGCCTCTCGCGGCGTTCTCGCCGCCGGCAGGCTGACCTCGTCCGCCGTCGGCGGCCACCCCCGTGGGTCGTTTGATCCCCGTCGGCGACGGTTACCGCTTGTCGGGGACGTGGATGTTCTCGTCCGGTTGCCGGTTCGCGTCGTGGGCGTTGCTCGGTGCGGTGGTGGTCGGATCGGAGGGCAGGCCGGTCGATCTCGTCACGGTGCTCGTTCCTCGCAGCGACTATACGATCCGCGACGTCTGGAACGTCGTGGGGATGCGCGGGACGAGCAGCGACGAGATCGTCGTCGACGACGTCTTCGTGCCCGACCATCGTGTGAAGAGCAACTACGAGACGTCGCAACTGCGAGGGCAGCGTCGACCACTTCGACTGGCTCGAACCGTGCGGCGTGCCCTACAAGGAGAGCTTCTGGCCGCAGCCGGGCTGGGAGTGCCCTGTGGATGACTCGCTGATGTACAGCGGCGGAGAGAACACTGCGCCGTTCCGCACGTTCGTCGATGCCGCCCCGCGCGGACATCTCGCCCGGGTGCCCATGCCGCGCAACGGCGAGCAGGCCGCCGGCCACGTGCTCATGCCCACTCTCATCGCCAAGGTCGCCGACCTCGGCGTGCGCGTCGAGTCCGATATCCGCGTCCAGCGTCTCGTCGTCGACGACACCGGACGGGTCGTCGGGATCGTCGCCCAGCGCTTCGGCGACACCCTCGCGGTGAAAGCGCGTCGCGGCGTGGTCCTGGCCACAGGATCGTTCGCCTACAACGACGAGATGATGCAGGCCTACGCGCCTCGGCCGCGTCGGTCAACTCACCCTGTACCAGAACGGCAACCAGGCGTTCCTCGTCCTCGACGAACAGGCCTACGACGAGGGGATGGCGACGCCGAGTTCGAGTCCGCAGCTGCGGCACCGGCCCACCTGGGTGCGTGAGACTGTCGCCGAACTCGAATCCGAGATCGGACTGCCCACGGGAGCCCTGACCGCGACGGTGGAGCTGTACAACGAGCACGCCGAGCAGGGGACGGATCCGGTAATCGGGAAGAAGCCCGAGTGGGTGCGGCCGATCGGCCTCGTAGACGACGGGATGTGCGTGCGGTGCCCGTCCATCGCACGCACACCTTCCCCGTCAGCGTCCGAGATCGAACCCGCCGCGGTAGAACACCATCGGACCGTCGTCGGCGAGGCACTCGAGTTCGGCGACCCGGCCGATGACGACGTCGTGATCACCCGCGACGTGCACGTCCTCCACCGATGCGTGTACCCGCAGCAGGACATCCGGCAGCGACGGAGTGTCCCAGCGGGACAATTCCCAGTGGAGACCGTCGAACTTCGGACCGCGGCTCGACCCGAAACGCGCGCACAGATCACTCTGGTCGGCACCGAGCACGTTGACGGTGAACCGGCCGACGCGGCGGATCCGCGGCCACGCGCGCCCGCGGTGATCCGCGCAGAACAACACGAGGGGCGGTTCGAGCGAGACCGACGCGAACGACTGGCATGCGAAGCCGGTGGGCCCGTCCTCGTCGAGACCGGTCACGACGGTGACGCCGCTCGCGAACCGTCCCATGGCACGTCGCATCTCGTCGGGGCCCGGCAGTTCGATCCTGTGGTCGGTGTCGCGGGTCGGTATCCGGGTCTGCATGTGGCTCACTCCGATTCGATCGTGGAGGTCGACTCCGACCGTCCTTCTCCGACTCCGACGTTACGGCCCGAGAAAGTCGGGACGGACCGGCTTCTCGCTCAGTGGACGCTCGGATCCGATGCCGTCCCAGCACGACGTCCGGTGCCCGTGCTCCCACCGTTCGGGACCGTGGACGATCCGCGATGCGACAATCTGCCGGGCGGTTCGGTGCAGAATCGACGGGTCGTCATTGTGGAAAGGGGGACCGGTGCCCAGAATCGGTAAGGCGCGGGACGGAGCCGAGCCGACCTCGGTCGAACAACGGCGACGCCATGTGCGGATCCTCGAGGCTGCAGCTCAGCTGGGGTCCGAGCACGAATTGGCCCGCGTGCAGATGACCGAGGTGGCGAAGAACGCCGAGGTCGCGATCGGCACCCTGTACCGATACTTTCCGTCGAAGACGCACCTGTTCGTGGCGTTGCTGCTCCACCGGCTCGAGCTCGGCGCCGACCGGTTGCCCGAACGGAAACCGGGGACGAGCGCGCGCGAGGCGATCACCGAGACGCTCGTCGAGATGACCCGCCGGTTCGTCGACCGACCACGCCTGGCCTCCGCGATGTTGCTGTCCAACAGCACCGCCCCGGCCTCGGTGGTTCCGGACTCCACCGAGGTGAGGCGGACGTTCCACCGAATCCTGTTCGAGAGGGCAGGCCTCGACGAGCCGACAGAGGAGGATCGCAACGCCGTGCGGCTGCTGTCGATGTTGTGGTCCGGACTGCTGGTGACCTATCTCAACGGCGGAGCGACCCTCGAGGAGACCGAGGCCGATGTGCGGAGGAGCTGCGACCTGCTGCTCGCGCACCTGTCGGAGTAGGGCACCGGAAACGACGTGAGTCC
This sequence comes from Rhodococcus sp. 2G, assembly GCF_001886355.1. Classification (NCBI taxonomy): domain Bacteria; kingdom Bacillati; phylum Actinomycetota; class Actinomycetes; order Mycobacteriales; family Nocardiaceae; genus Rhodococcus; species Rhodococcus sp. 2G. Next base: position 5,077,076 of record NZ_CP018063.1, read on the forward strand.
CCCTCCGCGGTCTGCGGAGAAGGACTCACGTCATCGGTGCGAGAAGACTATCCGGCCGCACCGATCGGGGGTGCGGTGTCCAGGACGTCCCCGAGGGCAGCTGCCGTCGCGTCGGCGCCGCCGAAGGTGAACGCAAGCTGCCGGCCCCACAGGAAGTAGCGGTGGATGGGGTAGTCGATGTCGGCGCCGATGCCGCCGTGCAGGTGCTGGCCGGTCAAGCCCACCCGCACACCGCCGCGGGACGCCCACCACTTGGCGACCAGGGCCGCGGAGTCGGCTTCGTCCTCGCGTCCGACGTCGATCGACCACGCGGCCTTCCGCACCGTGAGTCGGATCGCTTCGGTGTCGAGGTAGGCATCGGCCGCGCGCAATGCGACAGCCTGATTCGTCGACAGCGGGCGGCCGAACTGTACGCGCTCGGAGGTGTACTTCGCCGTTGCCCGCAGCGTCTCCTCGCACACCCCGAGCTGAACGGCAGCCAGAGCGATGCGGATACGACGACGGGTCCAGGCCGCGATCTCCTCACCGTCACCGGGCAGGACGTCCTCGGCTCCGATGTGCACGTCCGTGAAGCGCACCGCGGCTTCGGCGCCACGTCCGGTCACGGCGACCGGGACGGCCTCGACGCCGGTCGCGTCCACCGGTGCGACCACCACGGCGACCGAGTCGTCGTCGCAGCGGACCGGGACGACGACGCCGGCGATGATGGGCGCCCACGGAACGGACGGAATCTCGCCGCTGATGACGAGCTCGTCACCCTTGCGGATCGCTGTCACGGCGGGGCTCGCGCCCGGGGTGTCGTCGAACGCGCCGGTCAGAACGACCGACCCGTCGATGAGCTTGGGAACGTAACGCTCGACCTGGGTTCCCGTGCCGAACTGTGCGAGCGGAAGAGCCGCACCTGCCACGGTGGACCACACCGGCACGGGAGCGACGCGACGGCCCTGCTGCTGCAGGATCGTCGTGAGCCCGAGCATGCCCATGCCGGCGCCGCCGACGGACTCGGGTAGTGCGAGTCCGAGGAGGCCGGCGTCGGCGAGTGCCTGCCACAGCGGGGCGTCGAAACCGCCCTCGGTGCGCTCCACCTCGACCACACGCTCGACCTTGGCCAGCGAACCGAAGACCTGCGACGCGAGGTCCTCGACCGCGATCAGGTCGTCATCGAATTCGAATTCCATGTCAGCTCCTCGTCTCGGCCGGCGTCTTCACCGCAGCCTGTGCCGTCGCGTCGGGGCGCCTACGGGCGCCCAGGGTCATTCCGAGGGTCTTCGCCGCCACGATCTCGCGCATCACCTCGTTGCTGCCACCACCGAAGGTGTTGTTCTGCGCGCGTCGACCGAGCGCTTCGACGCGGCCTTCGATCACGGCGCCGTGGCTACCGGGACGCAGCAGACCGCGGGCGCCGAGCACCTCCTGCAACATTCCGTAGGCCGCGACGACACCCTCGGTTCCGAACACCTTCGCTGCGGCGGAGTCGCCACCGTCGAGGGTGTTGGCCGCGATGTCCGACACCAGACGCAGGTTCACGAGGTCGGCTGCCGACAGCAGCGCGTAGACCTCGGCGAGAGTCGAACGCACCCACGGGACGTCGAACAGCACACCGGGGCCGAAGGGCTCCTGCTTCGCCCAGGCGAGGACCTCGTCGTACATCTCGTTGGCGATGCCACCGCGGGCGGCCAGCGCGACACGCTCGTGGTTGAGCTGGCTCGTGATGAGGGTCCAGCCGCCGTTGAGCTCGCCGACGACGTTGCTCAGCGGAACGCGGATGTTCTCGTAGTACGTGACCGCTGTGCTGATACCGCCGACCGTCTGGATCTCGGTGGCGGAGAAGCCCGGCGACGAGGTCGGCACGAGCACGACCGAGATCCCCTTGTGGCGGGGCGCATCCGGATCGGTGCGTACGGCGAGCCAGATCCAGTCGGCGAAGATCGCCGAACTCGTGTACAGCTTGTTGCCGTCGATGACCAGTTCGTCACCGTCGATACGCGCCCGCGTCTGAAGTGCAGCGAGGTCGGTGCCGGCACCGGGCTCGGTGTACCCGATCGCGAACTTCAGTTCACCCGTGAGGATCTTGGGAAGGAAGAAGTCCTTCTGCTCCTGCGTGCCGTACTTCATCAGTGCCGGCGCAACGGTGTTGAGAGTGACCAGCGAGACCGGCGCGCCGGCGCGGATCGTCTCGTCGTAGAAGACGTACAGCGCCTCGGGATCCTCCCCGCGTCCGCCGTACTCCTCGGGCCACCCCAGGCCGAGCCAGCCGTCGGCGCCCATCTGCCGGTAGATCTTGTCGAAGACCGGTCCACCCTCGGTCTGATCGACCAGGGCGCGTCGATCGTCGTCGTCGATGATGCGGGCGAAGTACTCCCGCAGTTCGGTGCGCAGCCGCCGTGACGTGTCGGACAGCTCGGGATGCATGTGGTCTCCTGAGAAGTGTTCGGGGCCCGGGTTGCGGGCCTAACGGTCGGCCGAGAGGACGAGCGCGCTGTGCGGCACCGGCGATCCGCCCGTGACGAGCACGTTGTCGAGAGTCTTGGTGGGCTGGTTCACGGAGGTGCCGCGGATGAGCCGGACACCCTCGGCGATGCCGTTCACGCCGTGGATGTAGCCTTCGCCGAGCTGCCCGCCGTGGGTGTTGATCGGCAGGCGGCCGTCGACCTCGAGGTTGCCTTCGGCGATGAAGTCCTTCGCCTCGCCGCGGCCGCAGAAGCCGTACTCCTCGAGCTGGAGCAGCACCATGGGGGTGAACGCGTCGTACAGGATCGCGGCGTCGATACCTTCGGGACCGAAGCCGGCCTGTGCCCACATCTGCCGGGCGACGAGCTCCACCTCGGGCATCGCGTCGATGTCCTCGCGGTAGTAGCTGCTCATCGAGATCTGCTGAGGGCCGACGCCCTGCGCCGCGGCGGTGATGATCGCCGGAGGATGCGGAAGATCTCGCGCGCGTTCGGCACTCACGATGACCAGTGCCTGGCCGCCGTCGCTCTCCTGGCAGCAGTCCAGCAGACGCAGCGGGTCGGCGAGCATCCGCGAGTTCTGGTGGTCGTCGAGAGTGATGGGGCGCTCGTAGAACCAGGCCTTGGGATTGTTCGCCGCATGCTTGCGCGAGAGCACCGAGATCTGCCCGAAGTCCGCGCTGGTCGCCCCGTACTTGTGCATGTAGGTGCGGGCCAGGAAGGCCTCCTGCTGAGCGGGAGTGAGCAGGCCGTACGGGTTGATCCAGTTCCGGTATTCCTGGTCGGTGTTCGAGTTGTATGCGAAGGGCGGCGGCCCGGCGCCGAAACGGTGACCCGAGCGCTCGTTGAAGGCGCGGTAGACGACCACGACGTCGGCGACACCGCTCGAGACGGCCAGTGCGGCTTGCTGCACGGGTGCGCAGGCGCCGCCACCGCCGTGCGGGATCCGGCTGAAGAACTTCAATTCCGGGATGCCGAGCGCGCGGGCGACGGCGATCTCGGGGTTGGTCTCCATGGTGAACAGCGCGAAGCCGTCGACCTCTTCGACGCCGATCTGCGCGTCATCGAGAGCGGCGAGGACCGACTCGCACGCAAGCTGCCATTCGCTGCGGCCGGAGTTCTTGGAGAACTCGGTGGCTCCGATACCGGCGATAGCGGCGGCTCCGGAGAAGCCCTTGACGGTCATCGGCTCTTCCTCTCGTACGGCTCCACCACGACCTCCGCGGTGACGTGGACGCCTCTGCTGTTGCGGCCCTGCACCTTCAAGGTGACGGTCGCGCCGTCGACGGTGGTCACCTCACCGTTCATGTGCATGGGGTCGCCGGGGAAGCAGGGCACGCCCAGGCGCAGCGACGCGCGGCGCACCCGCGCCGACGGTCCGGTCCAGTCGGTGACGTACCGGTCGACGAAACCGTTGGTGGCATTGATACTCATGAAGACGTCCGGTGTGCCGCGTCCGAGTGCGGCGTCCGGGTCGTGGTGCACATCCTCGAAATCCTGCGACGCGATCGCGGTAGCCACGATGGTGGTGCGATCCATAGGCAGGGTGAGTTGGGGAAGTTCCTGTCCGACAGTGTATTCGGCGAGGTTCATGCGCCTCCTCCGGGCTTGCGCAGCTGAGGCAGGATCTCGCCGTGTGCGTGCTCGGCGAATCCCACCTCGAGTTCCATGCCGATCTCGAGGGTGTCGTGGTCGACGCCCGCGATGTCGGCGACGATGCGGATCCCCTCGTCGAGGTCGATCAGTCCGACGGCGAGCGGGTACTCGAAGGCCGGATCCTGCGGGTGGTGAATGACCGTCCAGCTGTGAAGCGTTCCGCGCCGTGAGGATTCGACGGTCTTCCATTCGAACGAGCGGCACGCGGGGCATGCCGGGCCCGGAGGATGGCGCAGAGTGCCGCACTTGCTGCACTGCTGGATCTCGAGTCGGCCTTCACGGACGGCGTCGAACCAGAACTGGTTGTCCTGGGTGATGGTGAGCCGGGGGACGGCGGTCATCGCGTCTCCTTGTCGGTGTTCGGGTTGAACCGGAGCATCCGGAAGCGTTCCTCGGCGACGACTTCGCCGTTCTGGTCCTCGTAGCGCTTGTACAGCGTGAAGAATCGGCCGTCGCCGAGACCCGTTCGCTTGACCTCGGATACGGACTCGATCGTGTAGTGGGCGGTGATGTGGTCGCCCGGGACGAGTTCGCGGTGGTAGTCCTGCTCGACGTTCGTCGCGACGACGGAGGTGAAACCCTCCCGATCGAGGTCGGCAAGCATCCGGGAGTATGCGAAGTCCTCCACGACGCCCTCGGCGCGTTTGCGCTGCACGTCACGCCAGCGGCGGTAGCCGGCCATGATCCAGGTGGAGATCATGGCGGGCGGGCACACGACGGAGTCGCGTCCGGTCTCGCGCGCGGCCTCGGCGTCGACGTAGATCGGGTTGAAGTCGTCGTGGGCCTCGACCCAGTTGCGGATCATGGCGTCGTTGACGGCGTATCGGGCCACGCGGGGTGGTTCGGCCACCTGCCCGACGTACTTCTCGTAATCCTGCTCGACGGTCTGCATGGCCCAGTCACTCCTCTTCGACGCGCGCGTTCGTCGTCACGCTAAGTGGGGCCGACAAGCGAGTTCCCGTGATTCCCACTGAGCAGGAGCAGTGGCGGGGTGAGGGGGAGCCGGTACCGAACCAAGCGATTGCTTGGTAAGTTGTCGACGTGAGACCCGCACATCCCGCGGGATGAATGACGTGGAGGCAGCGAATGGATCTGGGACTCGACGGCGCGGTCGTGCTCGTCACCGGGGGAATACGGGGAGTCGGTGCAGGCATCACCAGGGTGTTCCTGCGTGCCGGTGCGACCGTCGTGACGTGCGCTCGCAACGAGCCCGAACAGCCTCTCGAGGTGGACGGGCGGACCGCGGAGTTCCTGACGTGCGACGTCCGCGATGCCGATCAGGTGGCCGCGCTGATCGAGACCATCGTCGACCGCCACGGGCGGCTCGACGCCGTGGTGAACAATGCCGGCGGGTCACCGTACGCGCTGGCAGCCGATGCCAGCCCGAAGTTCCACGCCAAGATCGTGGAACTGAACCTGCTGTCCCCGCTGCTGGTCGCGCAGGCCGCCAACGCGGTGATGCAGAAGCAGGACACCGGAGGCTCGATCGTCAACATCTCGAGCGTGAGCGGATCCCGCCCCTCGCCGGGCACCGCGGCCTACGGTGCGGCCAAGGCGGGCGTCGACAGCCTCGCACAGTCGCTCGCCGTCGAGTGGGCCCCGAAGGTACGGGTGAACTCGGTGGTGGTCGGCCTGGTCGAAACCGAACAGTCGCACCTGTTCTACGGAGACAAGGCCGGCGTCGCCGCAGTCGGCGAGACCGTTCCGCTGGGACGGCTGGCCCAGCCCGAAGATATCGGCCACTGCGCCGCATTCCTGGCCTCTCCGCTGTCGGCCTACGTCAGCGGATCGACATTGACCGTCCACGGCGGCGGTGAACGCCCTGCCTACATGGCAGCGGCCGAAACGAAGGAGACGAAGTGAGTGGACTGCTGGACGGGCGCGTCGTCATCGTGACCGGCGCCGGACGAGGACTGGGTCGCGCCCACGCCCTCGCCTTCGCCGCGGAGGGTGCGAAGGTCGTCGTCAACGACATCGGTGTCGGCAGTGACGGAACCGCCACGGGGGAGAGCCCCGGTGAGCTGGTCGTCGAGGAGATCCGTGCGGCCGGGGGAGAGGCCGCCGTCAACGGCGACGACGTCGCCGACTGGGCCGGCGCCGAGAACCTCGTCAGGACCGCCCTCGACAACTTCGGCCGGCTCGACGTGCTCGTCAACAACGCCGGATTCCTGCGCGACCGCATGCTCGCCAACATGAGCGAAGAGGAGTGGGACGCGGTCATCCGCGTGCACCTCAAGGGGCACTTCGCGCCGATGCGTCACGCCATGACCTACTGGCGCGCCGAGGCCAAGGCCGGCAACCCCGTCGACGCCCGCATCATCAACACCAGCTCGGGTGCCGGCCTGATGGGCAGCATCGGCCAGGGCAACTACGCCGCCGCCAAGGCCGGTATCGCGACGCTCACGATCCAGGCCGCAGCCGAATTCGGCCGCTACGGGGTAACCGTCAACGCGATCGCACCCTCGGCACGCACCCGCATGACCGTCGGGGCCGGTGGCGCGATGGCCGAGATGATGGCCGCACCCGAAGAGGGTTTCGACGCCATGGCGCCGGAGAACGTCTCGCCGCTCGTCGTGTGGCTCGGCAGTGCCGAAGCGAAGGACGTGACCGGTCGCGTGTTCGAGGCCGAGGGCGGCAAGGTGTCGCTGGCCGACGGATGGCGCCACGGTGAGGCGATCGACAAGGGCGACCGTTGGGATCCGAAGGAACTCGGTCCCGTCGTCGAGAAGCTGATCGCAGCGTCGCAGCCGCCGACGCCGGTCTACGGAGCGTGATGTCCCCGCGCGTTTCCGGTGGTCATCACCGGAAACGCGCACGGACGGCGTCGCCGCTCTAGGCGGGCGCGCGGACGATGAGGGTGGAGCCGGGGAAGTAGGCAGCGAGTTCGGAACGTGCCTGCTTGAGCGTGGCGGTGCCGTAACCCTGCTTGCGGAACTCGGGATGCACCCAGATCCGCACCTCGACCTCGTTGCCGGTCAGCTCGCCGAACGCGAACCCGATGGCCTTCGGCTCGTCGCCCGAAAGATCTTCGGCCACAAGCCACATGCCGGACTCGTCGTCCATCAGCTCGCTGCCGCGCTGCCGCTCGGATTCGACCTGTTCGTCGCTGTCGTCACCCAGCTGGTCGGCGCAGCGCTGCTTGAACAGCGCCGTGTCGGCCGCGCTGTGGGAAATGGGCCGCAACCGGAAATGCGCGCCGGTCGCGTACGGACGCGCCGCCGTCGTCCACTGCAGCACCGCATCGAGATCGTCGAGTTCTTCACGGATCTTCTTCCGCTCCGCCTGGGTCAGACGGCGGAACGGAAGGTTCAGCACGGCCTCCGCGCAGAACTCGTCGGTGTCGAGCAGCGAGGCGAGCTTCGCGACCGCGTCGCCCCGATCCTTGCTCTCGACGATCACGTCGAGCACCTCGTGGCGTCGTTCGAGCGCCCGGAGCAGCGCGGCCGCGATTTCCCGCCGGTCGAGCACCTTGTCGTGATCGGTGGTTTCCATCGTGCGACATCCCTTCGTCGAGAACCTGGACGTACGAGACTCAGTATTCCCGCACGGGACCGTCCCGGCGAACCGTCCCGGTGAACCGTGCCGGGCGGGACGCTCACTCGCACACGACGACGGGAATCACACGGTCGGTCCACGACTGGTAGTTGTCGAAGTCCGGGTACATCGCCGTCAGACGTGGCCAGTAGGCCGCTCGTTCCTCGTCGCTCGCGACCCGCGCCCGCATGGTCCGGATGCGCGACTTGATCTGCACCGTGGTCTCCGGGTTCGCCTGGATGTTGCGGAACCACAAGGGGTGCTTGGGCAGTCCTCCCTGGGAGGCGACGAGGACCACCTTGTCGCCGTCCTCGAGGAACAGCAGCGGGGCCGTTCGCGGTTGCCCGGTCTTCCGCCCGATCGTGGTCACCAGGCACACCGGGATGCCCCACGGGAAGGCGCTTCCCACGCGCCACTTCCCGCCGATGCGACCGCCGGTCGCCCGGTACGCCGCGACGTTGAACCGCGACATCCACTTGATGATCGAGATCGTGGCCTTCGAGTCGAGGCCCTTCGGCGCCGCTTCGGTGCCCATGTCAGATGCGCTCGATGATGGTGCCCGTCGCCAGCGCTCCACCGGCGCACATCGAGATCAGAGCGGTCGACGCGTCACGCCGCTCGAGCTCGTGCAGCGCGGTGGTGATGAGGCGGGAACCGGTGGATCCGACGGGGTGGCCGAGCGCGATCGCGCCACCGTTGACGTTGACCTTGTCCATGTCGGGTCCGTGCACCTGGGCCCAGGACAGCAGCACCGACGCGAACGCCTCGTTGACCTCGAACAGGTCGAGATCGCCGATGCTCATGCCCGCCTTCTCGAGAACCTTCGCGGTGGCCTGGACCGGGCCGTCGAGGTGGAACTCGGGTTCGGCGCCGACGAGAGCCTGCGCGACGATCCGCGCCCGCGGCTTCAGTCCGAGTGCCTTCGCGCGGTCGGAATCCATGAGCAGCACGGCCGCGGCTCCGTCGGAGATCTGCGACGAGGTGCCGGCGGTGTGGATGCCACCCTCGAGCACGGGCTTCAGCTTCGCCAGCGACTCGGCCGACGTCTCGCGCAGACCCTGGTCGCGGGTGACGGTCGCCTTCTCGCCGGTGCGGTTGCCCTCCTTGTCGACGACGGGTGCGACGACCGGCAGCACCTCGCGGTCGAACCGGCCCTCGTCCCAGGCCTGCTTCGCGAGCTGCTGCGAGCGCACGCCGAGTGCGTCGACGTCCTCGCGGGTGATGCCGCGGCGCCGCGCGATGCGTTCGGCGGCCTCGAACTGGTTGGGCATGTCGATGTTCCAGGACTCCGGCCGGCGCGGGCCCGCCTGGTCGCCGACGTTGGCGCCGAGGGGCACCTGGGTCATCGCCTCGATGCCGCAGGCGATGCCCACGTCGATGGCGCCGGTGGCGATGAGGCCTGCGATGAGGTGATTGGCCTGCTGCGCCGATCCGCACTGGGCGTCGATGGTGGTCGCGCCGACCTGCCAGGGCAGCCCCGCGTTGAGCCATGCGGTGCGGGTGATGTTGTTGGACTGGGCGCCCGCCTGGGTGACGCAGCCACCGATGACCTGTTCGACGAGCTCGGCGTCGATGCCGGCGCGTTCGACGAGTCCGGCCTGGACGGCGCCCAGGATCTCGGCAGCGTGCAGGCCCGCGAGCCATCCACCCCGCTTGCCGATCGGGGTCCGTGCGGCCTCGACGATGACTGGTGTGCCCACATCGGGCTCCTTTCTCCTACGTTCTTCGCAAAATAGAACAGGTTTCTCCGAGAGGCAACAGAACTCGATTATCCACGGGACGTGCAGATCTCTTGGTCGCGCGGCGCGCCTGTGTTTGAATGGTTCTAGAACGTGTTACAAATCACGCGAGCGGTACTCGCCAGGGCAGGAGAGATATCAGTGGCGCAGCCGAACATCCCCGAAGACATCGACTTCACCGATCCCGATCTGTACGCAGACCGTATGCCGTTCGAAGAGTTCGCGGAACTGCGTAAGACGGCACCGGTGTGGTGGAACAAGAAGTCTCCCGACGTCGGTGGTTTCCACGACGAGGGTTTCTGGGTTGTCTCCCGGCACGAGGAGGTCCGAGAGGTCTCCCGCCGGAGCGACGTGTTCTCCAACTGGGAGAACACTGCGATTCCGCGGTTCAACGACGACATTCCTCGTGAGGCCGTCGAGCTGCAACGTCACGTCCTGCTCAACAAGGACGCCCCCGAGCACACCAAGCTGCGCAAACTCGTCGCCCGAGGCTTCACGCCCCGTGCGATCAACGGCCTGCGCGACGAGCTCGACCGTCGCTCCAAGATGATCGTCCAGGAGGCCTGCCAGGCCGGTCGGGGCGACTTCGTCACCCAGATCGCCGCGGAACTGCCGCTGCAGGCGATCGCCGATCTCATCGGCGTCCCGCAGGAGGACCGCGCGAAGATCTTCGAATGGTCCAACCAGATGACGGGCTACGACGATCCGGACAACACCGCCGATCCGGCGGCCGCCTCCATGGAGGTGCTGGGCTACGCCTACCAGATGGCCGCTGCCCGCAAGGAGAACCCGGCCGACGACATCGTCACCACCCTCATCGAGGCCGACATCGACGGCGACGAACTCGCTCCCGAGGAGTTCGGCTTCTTCTTCATCGTGCTCGCGGTGGCCGGCAACGAGACCACCCGCAACGCGATCACCCACGGCATGGCGGCCTTTCTCGACAACCCCGAGCAGTGGGAGATCTTCAAGCGCGACCGGCCGAAGACCGCCGCCGACGAGATCATCCGCTGGGCCACTCCCGTCACCTCGTTCCAGCGCACGGCGCTCGAGGACACCGAACTCGGCGGTCAGACGATCCGCAAGGGCGAGCGCGTCGTCATGCTGTACGCCTCGGCCAACAACGACGAAGAAGTGTTCGACAACCCCCGCGAGTTCGACATCCTTCGTGATCCCAACCCGCACCTGGCATTCGGTGGAACGGGCGCGCACTACTGCCTGGGCGCGAACCTCGCACGTATGGAGATCGACCTGATCTTCAACGCGATCGCCGACCACATCCCGGACATCACCAAGATCGGCGACCCGCACCGTCTGCGGTCGGGTTGGCTCAACGGCATCAAGGAATTCCAGGTCGACTACAAGACCTCGGGAGGATGCCCGGTCCAGCACTGAGCGACCACAGCACAGGTCCCCGGACACCGTCAGGTGTCCGGGGACCTCGTCGTTTCTGTGCCGATCACCCCGCGCGAACAGCTGCGCCTCCTGCTGACCGATCTTTCGACGTCGGGCGCTGCAGTCGGGGAAGTTCAGCGCAGACGCCGAAGATCCTCGGGCGTATCCACGTCGCCGGCCTCGGCGAGATCACTGCAGTCCACCCGGCGTACCCGATCGCGGTTGCGGGCGAGGAACGACCGCGCACCTTCGTCGCCGGCGGCCTCGTCGGCCGCGGTCAGCGCGTCGGCGAGGTCGAACACCACCGGGTGGCCGGGGTGATCTCCGAAGACGGGGAGCGTGACCGTGCCCGGCCGGTGCTCGTCCAGGACGTGGCGCACCAGATCGGCCGTGATGCCGGGAAAGTCGACGACGGTGAGCGCGACCCGGTCGTGAGTGCGCGCGCCGTCGACCCCATGGCGCAGGGAGGTCGACATGCCGTCGGACCAGTCGGGATTGTGCACCGCCGTGGCGCCGGTCGGGCAGGCGGCGGCGACCTCGTCGCCGAACGCCCCGACTACCACCACGACCTCGTCGCAGCCACCGCCGAGCAGTGCCTCGACGACGGTATGCAGCAGGGGACGGCCACGGTGGGGGAGCAACGCCTTCGCGCGTCCACCCAACCGAGAGCCGTCCCCTGCTGCGAGAACGATTCCGGCGGTCGGCATACCGCCAATGCTACGAGACCGGCCGCAGAGTCTTCATCGCGCGATCCACTTCCCAGAACGCACGCAGCGACACGATCCTGCCGTCGTCGTCGACCCGGTAGACGAACACGCCCTCCGCGTCGATGAGATTGCCCGCCATCGTGGTGCGGATCGTGCCGATGTTGACGCACTCGTTGCCGCACACCAGCACGTCGTCGACGAGGAACTCGAGCTTGTCGGTGTTCGCGATGGTCATGTCGTAGAACTTCGCGATCGCCTCGTGTCCGTGGTGCCCCTTGCCCTCCGGATCGAAGCCGGACGGACCCACCGGATCCTCGACGCACGCGTTCTCCGCGAACAGCGCGAGCCACTCGTCCTTGCGTTTCCCGCTCGCCGCCGCCTGCGATGCCTTCGCTGCGATACGCGCCGGGTGTTCCTCGCTCATGCGGCATCCCTTCCGGGAATGTACTTGTCGGCGAACTTCCGCAGCGATTCCTGTTTGGCCTCGAGCGGGGAGTCGAAACCGTGGCCGTCGAAGATCCACGGCACCACGATGATGTCGGTGACCCCGGCGTCGGCCAGTTCGGCGTAACCGGAACCACCGAACCTGTCGACACACACCGTCTGGATCTCGAACGGCAGGTTGCTGCGGCCGTACTCGGCCCGCAATTCGCGCAGTCGGGTGATGACCCCGACCAGATCGTCGAACCCGATCATCGCCGACGTCCAGCCGTCACCGACCCGGGCCGCACGACGCAGTGCCACCTCGGTGTGCCCACCGACGTAGAACGGCACCGGTTCGGTGGGGGCGGGGCTCATCCGGAGCCGGTCGAAATCGTAGAACTCGCCGTGGTGCTCGACCATGCCGCCGCCGAGGATCAGCTTCAGCACGTCGATCATCTCGTCGACGCGCTTGCCGCGCTTGGTGTACGGGACGCCGCACCACTCGAATTCCTCCGGCGCCCATCCGATCCCGACACCGAGACCGAATCGGTTGCCGGTGAGGTTGGCGACCGAACCGACCTGCCGGGCCAGTAGCACCGGATTGCGCGAACCGAGCTTGAGCACCTGCGTGTAGAACCGGATCGTCGACGTGGCGGCTGCCATGGACGCCGCGGCGATGAGCGGATCCACCCACGGGGTGTCGGGCGTCCACATCCGCGAACCGTCGGGGGTGTACGGATAGTCGACCGTCTGCTTCTCCATGTAGAACAGGGAGTCGGGCAGTGCGATCGAGGTGTATCCGCACTCCTCGGCGGTCTGCGCGATGCCGGTGAGCTGGTCGAGTGGGGTCATCGCGACCCCGACGGTGAACGAGACCATGATGCCTCCTAATTCGTGGGCCGGTCGGAGCCCACCACCCACATGGAGAAGTACTGGGATCCACCGCCGTAGGCATGTCCGAGTGCCTTGCGGGCGCCGTCGACCTGGTGATCTCCCGCCGTGCCCATCACCTGGATCGCGGCTTCGGCGAACCGGATCATGCCCGATGCCCCGATGGGGTTGGAGCAGAGCACGCCGCCGGACATGTTGACCGGAAGCCGACCGCCGATCGCCGTCTCGCCGGCCTCGGTGAGTTTCCACCCCGACCCCTCGGACGCGAAACCGAGGTTCTCGAGCCACATCGGCTCGAACCACGAGAACGGCACGTAGATCTCGGCGCAGTCGATCTCGCCGAGCGGATCGGTGATACCGGCCTGCTTCCACAGTGCTGCGGCAGCGACCCGTCCGGCCTCCGGATTCACCTGATCGCGCCCGGCGTAGGTGGTGGGTTCGGTGCGCATCGCCGTGGCATGGATCCACGCCGTCCGGCGGCCGGCCTGCTCGGCGGCCTTCGCGGTGTCCTCGTCGCCGAGCACGACCGCGCACGCACCGTCGGACGACGGGCACGTCTCGTCGTACCGGATCGGATCCCACAGCATCTGCGAGGCCTGCACCTTCTCGAGGGTGATCTCGGGCTGCTTCAGATGCGCGTACGGATTCTTCGCGCCGTTGAGGCGGTCCTTGACCGCGACCATCGCCCCGATGTGCTCGGGCGCACCGGACCGGCGGATGTACGAACGGACGTGCGGCGCGAAGTAGCCGCCCGCGCCGGCACCGACCGGCATGGTGAACGGGACCGGTGTGGACAGCGCCCACATCGCGTTCGACTCGGACTGCTTCTCCCAGGCCACCGCGAGTACCCGGCGGTGCACGCCGGCCTGGACGAGGCTTGCCGCGACGTTCGCCGTCGAGCCCCCGACGGACCCGGCGGTGTGCACGCGCAGCATCGGCTTGCCCGTGGCGCCGATGGCGTCGACCATCGACAGTTCGGGCATCATGACGCCCTCGAACAGGTCGGGGGCCTTGCCGATCACCACGGCGTCGATGTCGTCCCAGCCCATCTGGGCGTCCGTCATGGCGCGGTCGATCGCCTCGCGGACGAGGCCGGACATCGACACGTCGTGCCGCTTGGCGACGTAATGGGTCTGCCCGGTTCCGAGGACAGCTGCGGGTTGCTTCGCCATCAGTTGCGTCCCTCCAGAACAACTACCAGATTCTGTTGCAGCACAGCACCGCTCGTCGCGTGCGCGAGTGCACGTCCGGCGGTGCCGTCCATGATCGCCTGCGCTGCGTAACCGATGCGCTCGAGACCGCCGGAGAACATCGGGTTGCCCGTCAGCGGCCCACCGGACGGGTTGATCATCGTCGACTCGCCCAGGCCGATCGCCTCGCGCAGGATGAGTTCCTGGTGCGTGAACGGTGCATGCAGTTCGGCGACGTCGAAGGCGGTGTCCCCGCCGGTGACGGCCTGCGCTGCGGCCCGGGTCGAGGGTGAGACGATCAGATCGAGTGCGCCGAAGTTCGGTGAATCGGTGCGATGCTCGATCCCGGTGATCCACGCCGGGTTCTCGCACAGCTCGCGCGCCCGGTCGCCGGTCGCGAGGACGATCGCGGCCGCGCCGTCGGTGACGGGGGCGCAGTCGTGCTTACGCAACGGGTCGGCGATGTACGGCTGGGCGAGCAGTTCGTCGATGTCGAAGTCGCCGGAGAGTTGCGCCTTGGGATTGTCCTTGGCGGCGGCGCGGCTACGGACCGCGACCTCCGCCATCTCGCGGTCGGTCCACTTACCGGAGTCGAGACCCATGCGGGCCTGCAGGCCCGCGAGCGAGACGGAGTCGACGCCCAGAGGGGCCACGAGGTACGGATCGAGCTGCAGGGACAGGGTTTGGCGCAGAGTGCCGGCCGAGGACTTGCCGAAGCCGTACACGAGGGCGGTGTCGACCTCACCGGTGATGAGCTTGACCCACGCCTCGTAGAGCGCCCAGGCCGCATCCATCTCGACATGCGATTCGTTGATGGGCGGGACGGCGCCGATCGCATCGATCGCCGAGATGAACGAGAATGCTCGTCCGGCAAGGTAATCGGAGGAACCCGAACACCAGAAACCGATGTCGGACTTGGTGATGCCGAGCTTGCCGTACAGCTCCTGGAAACACGGGACGAGCATCTCGACGCCGTTGGTGGTGCCGAACGTCTCGCGCACGTGCGGAGCGTGCGCGAAGCCGACGACTGCAATGTCTGTCATGTGTCCGCCGCTCTCAGAGGTGGTGTTCGAAGGTGTCGTAGTCGGCGTCGGGTTCGCCGGTGGGACGGAAGTACTCGATGTTGCGTAGCGTGTGATCCCACTCCTCGCGAGGACGCCATTTCGCTTCGACACGCATGCCCATCCGCACCTCGGACGCATCGCATTCGAGGATCAGGTGCAGGAACGGGATGTCGGCACCGTCGAGCAGTACGTAGGCGGCGACATAGGGCGGCTCGATCTGCTGGCCGAGGAATGGCACGTTCACGATGCAGAAGGTGGTGACGATGCCCTTGTCGGACACTTCCACGGGTTCCTTCGTCGGTACGCCGTCGGTGGGGCTCGCACCGCGCGGGGGCACGTAGACCTTCCCGCCCGGGCCGGTGCGGCCACCGATGATCCTGCCGTCCTTCAACCCTCGCAGGTACCAGGATTCCTCGGGGGAGGCCGAGTGCCGGTAGTCCAGGTCGACGGGAGTGGTGATCATCGTGACCGGATCACCCTCGGCCGCTGCGACGGTGATCGTCGCCTCGCCGGGTTCGAAGGCCTCGATGTCGTGGATGTCGCCGGTGCGTTCGGCGGCCCACCGCACACGTACACGCAGACCCGTCTCGATGTCGTCCGGGGAGGCGACGTCGACGGCGTGCAGGAGTGCGGTGTCGGCGCCGTCGAGGCGGATCAGTGCCCAGGCGAAGGGCCGGTCGAAGGGCTGTCCGGGCAACGGCTCGGCGTTCCACGTCCAGCTCACCACGGTGCCGGTCTGTCCGACCTCGACGACATCGGTGAGCGGTTCATGGGTGACCGCGTCGTATTCGGGGGGTGGGACGAGGACCCGTCCGTCGGATCCGCGGGCGCCGAGAATGCGGCCGTCGCGCAATCCGGTGACGAAGGCTCCGACGGTCGGCCCGGTGGATCGTGTGTAGTCGAACTTCAGATTCAGCGGTGCGCTCAGCGGTGGCTCGGCAACCGTGCTCTTTCCCAGGCTCACAATTTCGAGTAGAACAGGTTCTAGTGGTGCTGGCAAGAGCGGCGCGCGAACTGCATCTCGCCACGATTCGTCCGACAGGAAAGGCGTCCAATGAAACTGGGACTGCAACTCGGCTACTGGGGTGCTCAGCCGCCCTCGAACGCACCGGAACTTGTTGCTGCGGCCGAGGCCGAAGGATTCGACGCCGTCTTCGCCGCCGAATCGTGGGGATCGGACGCGTTCACTCCGCTCGCCTGGTGGGGTTCGTCCACCGAGCGGGTGCGGCTCGGCACGTCCGTCGTGCAGATCTCCGCACGCACACCGACGAGTTGCGCGATGCACGCGCTCACGCTCGATCACCTCTCGGGTGGCCGGCACATCCTCGGCCTCGGCGTCTCGGGGCCACAGGTGGTGGAGGGCTGGTACGGGCAACCGTTCGCCAAGCCCCTCGCACGGACCCGCGAGTACGTCGACGTGATCCGCAAGGTGCTCGCGCGCGAAGCGCCGGTGACCGGCGACGGACCGCACTTCCCGCTGCCCTACGCAGGCACCGGATCCACCGGGCTCGGTAAACCGCTCAAGCCCATCACGCATCCGCTGCGGTCGGACATCCCGATCTGGATCGGTGCCGAAGGTCCGAAGAACGTCGCGCTCACCGCCGAGATCGCCGACGGCTGGCTCGCGATCTACTACACCCCGCGCCTGGCGCCGATGTACGACGAGTGGCTCGACGAGGGGTTCGCCCGGCCGGGCGCCCGGCGCACCCGCGAGGACTTCGAGATCGCGGCGACCTGCCAGGTGGTGATCACGGACGACCGCGCAGGGACGATCGCGGCGATGAAACCGGTGACGGCACTGTACGTCGGGGGAATGGGCGCGCCGGAGTTGAACTTCCACGCGCAGGTCTACCGGCGGATGGGATACGAGGCCGTGGTCGACGAGGTGACCGCGCTGTTCCGTGCCGGCCGTAAGGAAGAAGCGGCGGCAGCGATCCCGGACGAGATGGTCACCGAGACGATGATCGCCGGGAACGCCGACGAGGTACGCGAAGGCGTGAAGCGGTGGGAGGAGGCCGGCGTGACGATGCTCCTGGTCGGATGCCGTGACGTCGACCAGGTGCGCACGATCGCCGACGTGGTGTTGCGCTAGACCAGTGGTACTGGGCCAACGCCACGGCGGGCGGAAACCGTTCCGTGAGGACGGCTTCCGCCCGCCGCGTGTGGCGTCAGGAGGCATAGACCGCCTTCAGCTTGCCCTTCACCAGCTTGCCCGTGGGGGTGCGGGGCAGTTCGTCGACGAAGTCCACCGACCGCGGCACCTTGAAGTGGGCGACCCGCTCGCGGACGTACGCGATGAGGTCGTCGGCGAGATCGGGTGATGCGGTGGCACCGGACGACACCTGCACGACGGCCTTGACCTCCTCGCCCATCTCCGGATGGGGTACGCCGATGACGGCGACGTCCTCGACGGCCGGGTGCAGGGCGAGCACGTTCTCGATCTCCTGCGGATAGATGTTCACTCCGCCGGAGATGATCGTGAACGACTTGCGGTCGGTCAGATACAGATAACCGTCCTCGTCGAGGTAACCGAGGTCGCCGACCGTGGTCCATGTGGGATGCTCGGGATGCTGCGACTCCGCGGTCTTCTCGGGATCGTTGTGGTACGAGAACGGAACCTTCTCGTACTCGAGGTAGATGGTCCCCACCTCACCGGCCGGGAGTTCCCGCCCTTCCTCGTCGCAGATGTGCGCGGGCCCGAGCACGCTCTTGCCGACCGAACCCGGGTGTTCGAGCCATTCCTGGCTGTTGATGAACGTGATCCCGTTGGCCTCGGTGGAGCTGTAGTACTCGTAGATCACCGGTCCGAGCCAGTCGATCATCGACCGCTTGACCTCCGGCGGGCACGGCGCGGCGGCGTGGACGAGCACGCGCAGACTCGACAGGTCGTGGCGGGCACGGATCTCGTCGTCGAGCTTGAGCATGCGGACGAACATCGTCGGCACCATCTGCCCGGCGGTGATCTTGTGCTCCTCGATGTGCCGGAGCGCGGTCTCGGCGTCGAACTTCTCGGCCAGGACCACCGTGCCGCCGAGCGCGTGGATCGCCCCACCCCAGCGCAGAGGCGCTGCGTGATAGATCGGGGCGGGGGAGTAGTAGACGTCGGAGTCGGTGAGGCCGAAGAGGAACTGCGCCACCGTCACCAGCGGCTCACCGGGTTCGTCGACGCGACGTTCCGGGAGATCCGGCTGGATTCCCTTGGGGAAGCCCGTAGTTCCGGACGAGTACAGCATGATGGCGCCGCACGGTTCCTCCTCGAGCCGCGGACCGGCCCCGGCGAGGGCGTCCTCGTACGACTCGAAACCGCGCACGGCGCCGCCGAACGCGAGTCGCGCGGAACCGATCGTGACCTTCTCGCCGACCTGTTCGGAAAGCTCACCCAGCGTCGCCGAGACGATCAGGGCCTTCGCGCCGCTGTCCTCGACGATGTACGCCACCTCGCCGGCGGTGAGGTGGCTGTTGACCGCCGTGATGTACAGCCCGGACCGCATTGCGGCCCAGAACACCTCGAATGCCTCCGGCCGGTTGTCGGTGAGGAGGGCGACGACGTCGCCGGGGCGGAGCCCGGCATCGTGCAGCACTCGGGCGAGCGCCGCCGACCGGTCGTCGAGTTCGCGGTAGGTCAGGCTCCGGCCACTGTCTGCCAGGACGACGGCGAGCTTGTCCGGGGCGGTGCGGGCGTGGACTCCTGGATACATGGGGGCTCCTCATTGCCTCGACATCGCCTCGACGAACACTGTGATCTTGTGGTCTGGATCACGGCCGACAATGTAGCAGAGCTAAGGAGATGGTTGTGACCGTGCTCTCACGGGTGGGAGTGCGGTCCACAGTGGCGCAGGTCAGGAACCCGAGAACTTCGGGGCACGCTTCTCCGCGAACGCCCGCGGCCCCTCCTTGGCGTCAGCGCTCTTGAAGACGGCGGCACCGAGCTCGGCGTCGATCCGGAACGCTTCCTCCTCGTGCAGACCTTCCGAGTCTCGGATGGTCCGGAGGATGGCCTGCACGGCGACCGGGCCGTTGTTCGCGATCGTCTCGGCGATCTCGAGGGCCTTGTCGAGTGCGGTGCCGTCGGGGACGACGTAGCCGATGAGCCCGATCTCCTTGGCCTCGGCGGCCTTGATGTGGCGGCCCGTGAGCAAGATGTCGGCGGCGATCGTGTACGGGATCTGCCGGACGAGGCGCACGGCGGATCCGCCGAGCGGGAACAATCCCCACTTCGCTTCGGAGACGCCGAATTTCGCGCTCTCGCCGGCGACGCGGATGTCGGTGCCCTGCAGGATCTCGGTGCCGCCGGCGATCGCGGCGCCCTCGACCGCCGCGATGAGCGGTTTCGTCAGGCGGCGACCCTTCAGTAACGCCGGCAGACGCGACAGGTCCCAGCCCCCGTCGTTGCCTTTCCCGTCGCTCCGCTCGCCCTGCTCGAACTTGTCTCCGGGAGGCGCTGCATTCATGGCCTTGAGATCGGCACCCGCGCAGAACGCTCCACCGGCGCCGGTGAGGATCGCGACGCGGATCTCGGGATCGTTGTCGACGCGATCCCAGGCCTCGTTCATGATCGCCATCATTTCGCCGGACAACGCATTTCGTGCCTCGGGGCGGTTGAGCGTGACGATCAGAACGTGGCCGCGTTGCTCGACGAGGCAATGCGGTTCGCGGGACGAAATGTCCGAATCGGCTGCGCCGGGGGCTTCGGTAGCGGACACTGGCAGGACTCCTCGCAGGATTGTGAACTGGATCATATTCGGGTCTTGTCAGAAACGGTAACACGTTCTACTTTTGTCAGCGTGGCCCTAAACATCGCAGACCTCGTCGAACACGCAATCGACCTCGTTCCCGAGCGCGTCGCGCTGGCCTCGGACGGACGTGAGGTCACCTACGCACAGCTGGAGGAACGAGCCAACCGACTTGCTCATTACCTGCGCGAACAAGGTGTGAAGCCGGGCGACAAGGTCGGCATCTACTCGCGCAACACCATCGAGGCCGTAGAGGCGATGATCGCGGTCTTCAAGATCCGCGCGATCATGATCAACGTCAACTACCGCTATGTCGAGAACGAGTTGCAGTACATCTTCGACAACTCCGACATGGTCGCGCTCGTCCACGAACGTCGCTACTCCGACAAGGTCGCGAACGTCCTGCCGAACACTCCGCTGGTGAATACCGTCGTGGTGGTCGAGGACGGCACCGACGTCGACTTCTCGGCCTATAGCGGCATCGAATACGAAGCGGCACTGGCGCAGAGCAACCCGGAACGCGACTTCGAAGACCGCAGCGCCGACGACATCTACATGCTCTACACCGGCGGCACCACCGGTCACCCCAAGGGCGTGATGTGGCGTCACGAGGACGTGTGGCGCGTCCTCGGCGGCGGTATCAACTTCATGACCGGGGAATGGGTCAAGGACGAATGGCAGCTGGCGAAGGAGGGCGCCGAGAATCCCGGTCTCGTGCGCTATCCCATCCCGCCGATGATCCACGGTGGCGCCCAGTGGGCGCTGTTCCAGTCGTTGTTCAGCGGCGGCAAGGTCGTCATGCACCCCGAGTTCTCGGGCCACGAGGTGTGGCGCATCATCGACGACCACAAGGTCAACGTCATCTTCATCACCGGCGACGCCATGGCCCGCCCCATGCTCGACGCACTGGAGGAGGGCAACCCGACAACCGGTCAGCCCTACGACCTCTCGACCCTGTTCGCCATGGCATCGAGTGCGGCCCTGTTCTCCCCGTCCATCAAGGACCGTTTCCTCGACCTGCTGCCCGGCAAGATCATCACCGACTCCATCGGCTCGTCCGAGACCGGCTTCGGTGGCATCGGCATCGCCGAGAAGGGCAAGACCCTCGGCGGCGGCCCCACGGTGAAGATCGACGAGTCGACCACCGTCCTCGACGACGACGGCAACCCGATCGAACCGGGTTCCGGAAAGGTCGGCATGGTCGCGCGCACCGGCAACATCCCGCTCGGCTACTACAAGGACGAAGCCAAGACCAAGGCGACCTTCCGCGAGTACAACGGGATCCGCTACTCGATCCCCGGTGACTACGCGCGCGTCGAGGGTGACGGCACCGTCACAATGCTCGGCCGCGGTTCGGTCTCGATCAACAGCGGCGGCGAGAAGGTCTACCCCGAAGAGGTCGAGGGCGCACTCAAGCAGCACCCGGCGGTCTTCGACGCCCTGGTGGTCGGTGTGCCGGACGAGCGCTTCGGCGAGCGGGTCTGCGCCGTCATCGCCCTGCGCGAGGGCGAGCAGACGACGCTCGACGAACTCATGACGACGGCACGGTCGAAGATCGCAGGGTACAAGGTGCCGCGCGCGGTGTGGTTCGTCGACGAGATCAAGCGGTCGCCGGCCGGCAAGCCCGACTACCGGTGGGCCAAGGACCAGACCGGATTGCGTCCGGCCGACGAGGTCTACAACAACGGCGACGGCAACGGCGCCGCGGCGACGGGATAGAAGGACGCATGCAGACCGGCCTCAGCAAGAAGTTCGGTATCGAGTATCCGATCTTCGGATTCACGCCTTCCGAACACGTCGCGGCGGCGATCAGCCGCGCGGGTGGACTCGGTGTCCTCGGGTGTGTGCGGTTCAACGACCCGGAGGAACTCGACGCCGTCCTGACCTGGATGGACGAGAACACCGACGGCAAACCGTACGGCGTCGACATCGTGATGCCCGCCAAGGTGCCCACCGAAGGCACCGCGGTGGGCCTCGACAAACTGATCCCCGCCGAACACCGTGCCTTCGTCAACCGCACGCTCGAAGAACTCGGTGTGCCGCCGCTGTCCGACGACGTCGGCAAGGCGAGCGGTGTTCTGGGCTGGCTGCATTCGGTCGCGCGTTCGCACGTCGACGTGGCACTCGCACACCGGCCCGCCCTGATCGCCAACGCCCTGGGGTCGCCGCCGAAGGACGTCATCGACCTCGCGCACGAGAAGGGAGTGCCGGTCGCGGCACTCGCGGGTGCGGTCGAGCACGCGAAGCGGCACGTCGAGAACGGTGTCGACATCGTGATCGCGCAGGGCTACGAGGCCGGCGGGCACACGGGTGAGATCGCATCGATGGTGCTGTGGCCCGAAATCGTCGATGCGCTCGGCGATTCCGCGGCAGTGCTCGCCGCCGGTGGTGTGGGATCGGGACGGCAGGTCGCGGCGGCGCTGGCCCTCGGCGCCTCCGGTGTGTGGATGGGTTCGTACTGGCTCACCACCTCGGAGTACAAGCTCGGGGCGGCCGCGCACGGTCCGTCGTCGATCCAGCGCGCGTTGCTCGGAGCGAGCTCGTCCGACACCGTGCGGTCGCGGATCTATTCGGGAAAGCCCGCGCGTCTGCTCAAGACCAAGTGGACGGAGGCGTGGTCGAAACCCGTTGCGCCCGAACCGCTGCCGATGCCGCTGCAGAACATCCTGGTGAGCGAGGCGCATCAGCGCATGTCGGCGGCCGATGACCCCGAGGCCGTCGCGATGCCGGTCGGGCAGGTGGTGGGGCGGATGAACGAGATCCGTCCCGTCGCGGAGATCATGGCCGACCTCGTGCGGGGCTACGACGAGGCCGTCGATCGGCTGAACGAGGCGCGATAGGACCACACTGGTGGGGTGGCAGGTGCCCGGGGTGGAGTGATCCGCCCCGGGCATCGTCCCTTTCCGGGATCTGCGTCGGCCGGGGTGTCGCCGGACAAGGGGGGGCAGCGGCGGTCGCGGGTGGGGGTCGATGGCTGAGGTGTGCCCGATCCGGCACTACCCTGGGGTGGACGTGACGCGAGCGGTACCGGTCGTGAACCGCACCGCAGCGGACTCGAAGCGTTCACCGAGGAGGAGGCCGTTCACCTCGGTTACCGAGCAGAGGACGGAAGACGCAGTGACACAGGCCGAGTCGCAGGCAACCGGAGCGCTCGCGGACATCAGGGTGCTCGAACTGGGCACCCTGATCGCCGGGCCGTATGCAGGACGCCTGCTCGGCGACATGGGCGCCGACGTCATCAAGATCGAGGACCCGAAGCGGCCCGACCCGCTCCGCACCTGGGGGCAGGGCGAACGGGACGGGCACCGCTTCTTCTGGACGGTGCACGCGCGCAACAAGCGCTGCGTCACCCTCGATCTCCGGGCGCCCGACGGGCAAGAACTGTTCCGGCGTCTCGTCGCCGAGTCCGACGTGGTGGTCGAGAACTTCCGTCCCGGCACGCTCGAGAAGTGGGGGCTCGGCTACGACCTGCTCTCCGAGATCAATCCGGGCATCGTGCTGGCTCGCGTCTCCGGATACGGGCAGACCGGTCCCAAGGCCGGGCAGGCCGGCTACGCGTCCGTGGCCGAGGCTGAGAGCGGTCTGCGGCACCTGAACGGCTATCCCGGGCAGGCGCCCCCGCGACTCGCGCTCTCCCTGGGCGACTCCCTCGCCGGGATGTTCGCCGTGCAGGGCATCCTCGCCGCGCTGCTCGGCCGCGAACGGACCGGACGCGGGCAGGTCGTCGACGTGGCGCTCACCGAGGCGTGCCTCGCGATCCAGGAATCGGTGATCCCCGACTACGACGTCGCAGGCGTCGTCCGCGGCCCCTCCGGCACCCGGCTCGAGGGCATCGCCCCGTCGAACCTGTACCGGACGTCCGACGACATGTGGATCGTCATCGCCGCCAACCAGGACACCGTCTTCCGTCGCCTGTGCGCGGCGATGGAGCGCCCCGAGCTCGCCGACGACCCGCGCTTCGCCGACCACCTCGCGCGCGGCGTGAACCAGGACGAGCTCGACGCCCTCATCGGCGAGTGGGCGGCGACGTGGACGCTCGACGACCTGCTGGCGCACCTGTCGTCGTCGGGTGTGGTGTCCGGGCCGGTGAACACCGTCGCGGAGGTCGTCGCCGATCCGCAGTTCCAGGCACGGGACATGATCGTTCCGCATCACGACGAGCGCACCGGCGCAGACGTACTCGGCCCCGGTGTGGTGCCGACGCTCACCGGGACGCCGGGTTCGGTGCGTCGTGCCGGCCCGCCCGTCGCGGGATACGACAACGCGGCGGTCTACGGCGAGATCCTCGGACTGAGCGACATCGAGCAGAAGGAACTGCGCGAGCGCGGAATCATCTGAGGTACGCAACGCGAGGCGAAGGCTCGCAACGTCGGCAGTCACTACCGGTGTTGCGAGCCTTCGTCCGTTGTTGCGTACCTTCCGCGCAAGGTCACCCCGCAGGTGGAGGTGGCGCTGCAGCATCCGAAGGTCCCGCTCATCGCCAACGCACTCGGCACCCCGCCGGCCGACATGATCGAGCACATCCACAAAGCCGGTCGCAAGGTCGCGGCGCTGTGCGGTTCGCCGAAGCAGGCCCGCAAGCACGCCGACGCCGGTGTCGACATCATCATCGCCCAGGGCGGCGAAGGTGGCGGGCACTGCGGTGAGGTCGGCTCGATCGTGTTGTGGCCGCAAGTCGTCAAGGAGGTCGCGCCGGTCCCGGTGCCGGCGGCCGGAGGTATCGGCAGCGGCCAGCAGATCGCCGCGGCGCTCGCGCTCGGCGCCCAGGGTGCGTGGACCGGTTCGCAGTGGCTCATGGTCGAGGAGGCCGAGAACACCCCGGTGCGGCAGGAGGCCTACATCAAGGCGAGCAGCCGCGACACCGTCCGCAGCCGCTCGTTCACCGGCAAGCCCTGCCGCATGCTCCGCAACGACTGGACTGAGGCGTGGGAGCAGGAGGGCAACCCGAAGCCCCTCGAAATGCCGTTGCAGTACATGGTCTCCGGCATGGCCGTCGCCGCCACTCACAAGTACCCCGACGAGTCGGTCGACGTCGCGTTCAACCCCGTCGGTCAGGTCGTCGGGCAGTTCACGAAGGTCGACAAGACCTCCGCGGTCATCGAACGCTGGGTGCAGGAGTACCTCGAGGCGACCGGCACGCTGGAGAAGCTGAACGAGGCCGCGAGCGTCTGATCCGCTCGGATTCGTCTCACCGGGAGGGACGAGGGTGCTCGAGGTTCGGTCCGGGTGCAATCCGGATCGGGCCTCGTGCCGTCTCCAAGTCCACCGGCTCGCCCTTCTGCGTGATCACCACGTGGCCGCTGCGTTCGAGTTCGGCGGCCACCGAGCGTGCGGCGTCCATGAGGTCGCGCCACGAGTCGCCACCCGCGACCCGCGCGGCGTCGCTGGGACAGATGGTGGATGGATTCCGTTCCCGGAGCAGCGCGCAGATCGTGGCCGCCAGCCGTTCACGATCCGCATATTCGTCGCGTGGTTCCCACCACGGATGCCCGCGTTCACCGAGCGCGACCTTCGCGTCCTGGACGCGGTGCCGTGCGGAGTCGCCGTCGCTCTTCACGAGACGCCGAGCGCGCATCAACTCCGCCACGAGTTGCTTTTGCAACGGTTCAGGAATCGTGGGATCGGTGGCACGCCAGCGCCGCCCGTTCACCACCACATATCTGCCGTCGGGCGTGCGCTCCGCCCCTCCGGATGACCCGTCGGTGTCCATCGGTCCCGCCCGTCACTCGACTCGACGGCGACGGAAGTCCTTCCGGACTTGTCGCCGAACAACCACCGCCGCGGCACAACTGTACGCGCGGGGGCGCGTCGGCCGAGGGGCGACGACGCTATCGCGCAGAAGTGCCGAGGGAGGCCGGTTCGAGAAGCTGCGCCAGTTCGTCCGACAACAGCCGGAATTCGGAATCGCCACGTTCCCGAATCCAGACCGGATCGGTGCAGGACCAGCGTTCGGCGGCCAGAGAACGGGTCAGGACCTTGAAGGTCGCGGTGCGGGGGAATTCGCGGCAGATACGGATCAGGGTGGGCAGCTGCTTGGGGCCGAGATCGGTCTGTGCATCGAGGAAACGCGCGAAAGCGGCGGGATCGAAGTCGGAATCCGCAGCGGGAATCACGGCGGCCATCACGCGGTCGCCGACCTGCCGGTCGGGCACCCCGTACACCGCGACCTGAGCGAAGCCTTCGTACCGCATCAGGATGCGCTCGATGGGCGCCGCACCGAGATTCTCACCGTCCACCCGGAGCCAGCCCGAACTGCGCCCAGCGAAGTACACGAAACCGTTCTCGTCCTGGTAGGCGAGGTCGCCGCTGTGATAGCGCCCGTCGCGGAGGCGCTCGGCGTCGGCCTCGGGATTGTTGTAGTAGCCGTCGAACAGACCGGCACCGCGCACGTTGACGAGCTCGCCCGTCGCGGCGTCGGCGTTGGTGATCCTGCCGTTCGCGTCCGACACCGCCGGAGGGCAGCGTCGCCCCGTCTCGGGATCGAGGATCTCGATGCCCTCGGGAAGCCGACCGAGGGCGCCGGCCGGGACGTCGGGTGCCGACGCGATCGCGATGCCGCCCTCGGTCGAGCCGAACCCGTCGACCACCCGCGCGCCGAAGCGCCGCGTGAACTCGGTGACGTCGGCGGCCGACGCCTCGTTGCCGTACACGATGCGCAGCGGGTTGTCGTGGTCGTCGGGCTGCTCGGGAGTCGCCACCACATACGACAGCGGCTTACCGACGTAGTTCGCGAAGGTCACGCCGTAACGGCGGACGTCGGGAAGGAAACCCGACGCCGAGAACCGGCGACGCAGGGCGATGCTGCCGCGCGCGGCGAGTCCGATCGACCAGCCGGCGATCATCGCGTTGGAGTGGAACAGGGGCATCGACACGTACACGGTGTCGTCGGAGCCGAGACCGAACCGCGTGGCGAGCATCGTCGCGGGATCGGTGAACTTGCGGTGCGTGCACCGCACGGCCTTCGGGTCGCCGCTCGTGCCCGACGTGAAAATCAGCATGAACAGTTCGTCGGGGGAATGCGCGGCAGTCTCCACGACCGTGCCGGTGAAGGGGGTGAGCATCGCCGTCCACTCGGGGGAGTCGACGTCGATCACCCGCACGTCGCCGAGATCCACACCGTCGAACAGTGACGCATGTGCGGCCTCGGTGAACACGACCCGGCAGTCGGCGAGCGCGATGTCGCGGGCGAGCGCCGCACCGCGCCGGGTCGTGTTCAGGCCCACCACCACCGAACCGGAGAAGGCCGCGGCGCCGAGCAGCAACGAGAACTCCGGGACGTTGTCCATGAGGATCCCGATGTGCTTCGGTGCCGGGCCGTCGAGCAGGTCGCGCAGCAATGCGGCGCGTCGCCGGGACTGTGCGACGTGTTCGCGCCAGGACAGCTCGGTCTCCTCGAAGCGCAGTCCTCGATCGTCGACGTCGGCGAGTCGTTCGAGCAGTTCGGTGACGGTGAAGGCGGACATGCGATCAGGCCGGGACGTCGGCGAGTTCGCGTCCGAGCGCGCGCAACTGGTCGGTGGCGGAGCCGAGCAGGAACTCGTGGTGCTTGGCCGCGAGGAAGTAGCGGTGCACCGGATGGTCCTCGTCGAGTCCGACACCGCCGTGCACGTGCACGGTGGTGTGCGCGACACGATGTCCCGCATCGGCCGCCCAGAAGGCCGCGGTGCGCAGGGCGTCGTCGTGACGCTCACCCGAAGCCATGCGGAAGGCGGCCTGCCACAACGTCAGACGCACCGCCTTGACGTCGATATAGGCGTCGGCGAGTCGCTGGGAGACGGCCTGGAAACTGCCGATCGGGCGGTCGAACTGGACGCGTTCGCGCGCGTACTGCGCGGTGAGCTCGAGCGCCTGCTCGAGGACGCCGCATTGGTAGGCGGCGGAGCCGAGCAGGCTGCGGTCGCGCAACCACGTCGCCACGGCGAGGCCGTCGGTGCCGAGGACACGATCGGCCGGGAGCGCGACCTGCTCGAGGGTGACGATGCCGCGACTGTCGAAGTCGGTGGTCTGCTGACGGGTGATCGAGACACCCGGATCGTCGGGTCGCACGAGGAAGACCGACACCGAGCCGCCGATGGTGGCCGGGACGAGGAAACCGTCGGCGACCGGCGCCGAGTCGACGACGATCTTCACGCCGTCGAGCACGTGACCGTCGCCCGTGGCCTGCGCCCGGGTCGCCGGGGTCGTGGGATCGGGGTTCAGTTCCTCGGCGAGCGCGGCGGAGAGGATCTGCTCGCCGGTCGCCGCAGGGCGTCCCCACTCGGCCTGCTGCTCGGCGGCGCCGAACTCCGCGATCGCCGACGCGCACGCGGCGATCGAGCCGATGTACGGGACGGCGGCGACGCCGCGGCCGAGTTCGCGCAGGATGCTCGCCTGCTCGAGCGGGCCGTAACCGTCTCCGCCCAGCGACTCGGGAAGAGCGGCGCCGAGCACGCCCGACGATGCGAGCGTGTCCCACAGGGTGCGGTCGAGGCGGTCCTCGGAGGCGTCGAGTGTGCGCAGGTGCTCGTTGGTGACGATGTCCGCGACGATGCTGCGGGTCAGTTCTGCGAGATCCTGCTGGGCCTCGGTAAGGGTGAAGTCCACGGTGCGCGTCCTTTTCTAACGCTTGGCGGGCGGCTGGCCGAGAGCGGTCATCGCGATGATGTCGCGCTGGACCTCGTTGGTGCCGCCACCGAAGGTGAGGATGAGGGAACTGCGGTGCATGCGTTCGATCCGTCCGCGGAGCAGCGCGCCGGCCGAATTCTGCCGTACCGTCGCCGCGGGTCCGAGGACCTCCATGAGCAACCGGTAGGCCTCGGTCGCGAATTCGGTTCCGAACACCTTGTTGGCGGAGGCGGCCTCCGGGCCCAGCGGGGTCGTGCCGGCGCTCGAGGCGATGTCCCAGTTCATCAGCTGCAGGTATTCGGCCTCGGCGTGGACGCGTGCCAGGTTGATCTGGACCCATTCCTGGTCGATCACCCGTCGCCCGTCGGGCAGATGCGTCTCCTGCGCCCAGCGCCGGACCTCGGTCAGTGCGGTGCGCACGGGGCCGGCGGAGGTGAGCGCGACCCGCTCGTGGTTGAGCTGGTTGGTGATGAGCGCCCAGCCGCCGTCGACCTCGCCGACGAGTGCGGACGCCGGGACGCGCACGTCCTGGTAGTAGGTGGCGCTCGTGTCGGGGCCGGCCATGGTGTGCACGGGGGTGTACGAGAAGCCGGGAGCGTCGGTCGGCACGATGAAGACGCTGATCCCCTTGTGCTTCTTGACATCCGGGTTGGTGCGCGCGGCGAGCCAGACGTAGTCGGCGTAGGCGATCAGGCTCGTCCACATCTTCTGCCCGTTGATGACCCACTCGTCGCCGTCGCGCACCGCGGTGGTGCGCAGGGAAGCGAGGTCGGTGCCGGCGCCCGGCTCGGAGTAGCCGATCGAGAAGTGCAGTTCCCCTGCGGAGATGCGGGGGAGGAAGAACTCCTTCTGCTCGTCCGTGCCGTAATGCATGATCGTCGGCGCGACGGAATCGATGGTGAGGAACGGGACGGGCGCGCCGGCGATGGCCGCCTCGTCGGTGAAGATCAGTTGGTCCATCGCGGAACGGTTCTGGCCGCCGTACTCCTCGGGCCAGCCGAGGGTGAGCCGGCCGTCCTTGCCCATCTGCTGCACGACCTCGCGGTACACGTTGCCGACGCCGTACTCCCCGGTCGTGGCCGCGAGCGCCTCGCGGCGCTCGGGTGTCATGATCTGTGCGAAATAGGCCCGCAATTCCTCGCGGAGGGCTTGTTGCCCGGGGGTGTAGGAGATGTCCACGAACGCTCCGTTTCGTCGCTGCGTGTCCCCGCGAATCGTCTCTGTGGGATCATCGCGAATCATTGCACAGAATTGGAACGCGTTCTAGTCTGGACTCGATCGGTCGGCGCGAATGTGAAGCGAGGTCCCGGAATGGATGTCAAGGTCGACTTCGACCGCTGTGAAGCGAACGGCGTGTGTGTCGGGCTGGCGCCCGACGTCTTCGATCTCAACGACGACGACGAGCTGATCGTCACGCATCCCGTACCCGAGGGTAGCGAGGACGTCGTCCGCGAGGCCGTCGCCCAGTGCCCGCGTGCGGCCCTCGCCGAGGCATGAGCGTCGGACGGTGACCGGCACCGACCCTTGTCGGGAAAAATAACAAGTTCTACATTCTCGGTGCCCCCGGGTCCTGGTGGGGAGAGCACCGGCGTGCGGCCGGCAATCGGCCCGAATCTCGAGGAGTACGTGGATGAGTGCGGACGCGAACGGTGGCGCGGAGAACGACGATCGGGTGTCTCTCGAAGGGCGGGTCGCCGTCGTCACGGGAGCCGGAGCGGGACTCGGACGTGCCGAGGCGCTCGCGCTCGCGCGGGCCGGAGCATCGGTGGTGGTCAACGATCTCGTGGAGAACGACGCGGTGGAGGACACCCTCGCGCGGATCCGCGATCTCGGTGCCGAGGCGGAGTTCGTGCCCGGCAGCGTCGCCGAGCGTGAGACGGCCGATGCGATGCTCGCCGCGGCGCACGGCAAGTTCGGTGGTCTCGACATCGTCGTCAACAATGCAGGCATCACGCGGGATCGGATGCTGCCCAACATGTCCGACGACGAGTGGGATTCGGTGGTCGCCGTGCACCTGCGTGGTCACTTCCTGTTGTCCCGCAATGCTGCGGCCTACTGGCGCGACCGGTCGAAGCAGGAGGGTGGCCCCGTCTACGGGCGTCTGGTCAACACGTCCTCGGAGGCCGGTCTGCTCGGGCCGCCCGGGCAACCCAACTACAGTGCCGCCAAAGCCGGCATCACCGCGCTCACCCTCTCGGCCGCCCGCGGTCTCGAGCGGTACGGTGTCCGCGCCAACGTGATCTGCCCGCGAGCGCGGACGTCGATGACCGAGGCGGTCTTCGGTGGTGCGCCGGACGACGGCATCGATCCGCTCTCGCCCGACCACGTCGCGAATCTGGTCGCCTATCTCGCCTCCCCGGCGGCCGGGCGCGTCAACGGGCAGGTCTTCATCGTCTACGGACCCATGGTGGCCCTGATGGCCGCGCCGGTCGTCGAGCAGCGTTTCGACGCCGACGGGCAGTGGACCCCCGCAGCGCTCGCCGACGAGCTCGGCGGTTACTTCGCCGATCGTGATCCGGGCCGGACGTTCTCGGCCTCGGCGGCTCTCGATCTGTAGTTCCGGCATCCCCTGCTGTTCCCGTTCGGGGACAGCAGGGGATGTCGTGTCTTCGTCCCCGGGCCGGGATCCTGCAACTATGGGTGACGGACACCGGGGTTCCGGTAGCGTCACGCCCACTCGGGCCGTTCCTCCGGCTCTCGCCCGGCCCCGTGTTTTGGCCTGGTACGTGTTCTAATTTTTTCCCCTCCTGCGACGACCCGATCGGGCCGTGACGGCCTCTCGTGTCGAGGTGATCGAGCTCGGGCCCGGCGTCGAGAATCTCACCGAAACCCCAGGGTAAACCACTTATGAGCGTGTCGATGCGCGTCGGTCGACGCCCGTGTGTCCGTTCGGACGGAAATGGATCGAGATGCCCCTCGACGGAGCTTTGACAGGTGAACACGTTCTAGTTAATATGACCCGGGTCACAGCACACGCCATCGATCGGCCGCGCGCCGACGACGTGAGGATCGAAGGGGGTACACGATGGTAGACCTCCTCGAGGTTCCCTTACGGGCCGTCGGCGGACTGTTCGCCATGACCGGCGAGACCGCCCGGGCGGCCTTCCGTCGCCCCTTCCAACGGCGCGAGTTCATCGACCAGGCATGGTTCGTCGCACGCGTCTCGCTCGTGCCCACCGTGCTCGTCGCGGTGCCGTTCACGGTTCTGGTGAGCTTCACCCTCAACATCCTGCTCCGGGAGATCGGCGCGGCCGACCTCAGCGGAGCGGGTGCGGCCCTCGGCGCGGTGACGCAGGTGGGTCCCATGGTCACGGTGCTCATCGTCGCCGGTGCCGGCGCCACCGCGATCTGCGCCGATCTCGCGGCGCGCACCATCCGCGAGGAGATCGACGCGATGCGTGTGCTCGGCATCGATCCGATCCAGCGTCTCGTCGTGCCCCGGGTGCTCGCGTCCACCGTCGTTGCCCTACTGCTCAACGGTCTCGTGTGCACGATCGGCATCCTCGGCGGGTTCGCCTTCTCGGTCTTCCTCCAGGACGTCAACCCCGGCGCGTTCATCAACGGCATCACCCTGCTCACCGGCTTCGGAGAACTGATGATCTCCCAGGTCAAGGCGGGGCTGTTCGGCATGATCGCGGGGCTGGTCGCGTCCTATCTCGGTCTCAATGTCAAAGGTGGAGCGAAGAGTGTCGGTGACGCCGTCAACCAGACGGTCGTGTTCGCGTTCATGGCGCTGTTCGTGGTCAACCTCCTCGTCACGGCCGTCGGCATCAAGCTGACCGCGGGATGAGGGCAGCGGAGATTTCATGGCAGTGATGTCCTGGCGCTTCCCCCGTGCGGTTCGGCGCATGACACGTGCGTCGTCCACGGTGGACCGGGTGGGGGAGCAGGCGCTGTTCTTCGGGCGCGCCCTCGCGACGGTCCCCCGGGCGCTGATGCACTACCCCAAGGAGACGGTGCGTCTGGTCGCCGAGATCAGCATGGGCACCGGCGCACTCGCCGTCATCGGCGGCACCGTCGTGATCGTCGGCTTCCTGACGCTCTTCACCGGCGGCATCATCGCCGTGCAGGGCTTCAGCTCACTCGGCAACATCGGTGTCGAAGCGCTCACCGGCTTCTTCGCGGCCTTCATCAACGTGCGTATCGCCGCCCCGACGATCGCCGGCATCGGGCTGGCGGCCACCATCGGCGCCGGCTCCACCGCCCAGCTCGGCGCCATGCGTGTCTCCGAGGAGATCGACGCGCTCGAGACCATGGCGATCCCGTCCATCCCGTATCTGGTGTCCACGCGCGTGCTCGCCGGGATGATCGCGATCGTCCCGCTGTACTCGCTCGCCGTGATCGCCTCGTTCGTCGCGAGCCGCTTCGCGACGGTGGTGCTCTACGGCCAGTCGGCGGGCGTGTACGACCACTACTTCACGACCTTCCTGATACCCACCGACATCCTGTGGTCGTTCGTCCAGGCCATCGTGATGGCGATCGCCGTGATGCTCATCCACACCTACTACGGTTTCACCGCAGGTGGCGGCCCCGTCGGTGTGGGTGTCGCGGTCGGCAACGCGGTGCGGGCCTCGCTCGTCGCGGTCGTCACCGTCACCCTGCTCATCTCGCTCGCCGTCTACGGCGCGACCGGCAACTTCAACCTGTCGGGATAGGGCGCGCGACATGGACACTCCTTCGTGGAAGAAGAAGTTCGCCGCCTTCGGTCTCGTGGGCGGCCTCGCCGCGATCGTCGTGGTGGCACTGACGATGTTCGCCGGTGGGTTCACCTCGACGGTCCCGCTCACCGTCACCTCGCCCCGGTCGGGTCTGGTGATGGAACCCGACGCCAAGGTGACGATGCGCGGCGTCGAGGTGGGCCGCGTGGCGTCGATCGAGCACACACCGGCCGGTGCGGTCCTGCATCTCGACATGCAGCCCGGGCAGATGCAGCTCATCCCGTCGAACGCAGGGGTGGCGATCGAATCCACCACCGTCTTCGGTGCCAAGTTCGTCGACATCGTCGTCCCCGACGATCCGTCCTCGGTGCCGATGCAGGAAGGCGCCGTAATCGCGGCCGACAACGTCACCGTCGAGTTCAACACGGTCTTCGAGCACCTGTCCGACGTGCTCGCCCAGATCCAGCCCGAGAAGCTCAACGCCACCCTCGGCGCGCTGTCGGAAGCGCTCAACGGACGCGGCGACGCCCTCGGTGCCGCCCTGGCCGAGGCCGATGCGTATCTCGCCGAGATGAATCCGTCGCTGCCGCAACTGCAGGCCGACCTCGTCTCGGCTGCGCAGGTGACCGACGTCTACGCCGACACGGCCCCCGACCTCATGACCACGATCGGCAACGCCACCGACGTCGGCAACACCGTCGTCGACGAACAACAGCAACTCGATCTGCTACTGATGAACCTCACCGGTCTCGCGAACACCGGACGGGACGTCCTGGGGGAGAACGAAACACAGTTGACCACCGCACTCGACAGCCTGAGCCGCACCACCGGCCTGCTCGGTGAGTACTCGCCGCAATTGACCTGTTTCATCGTCGGTCTCAACGACGCCCGGGTGGCGTTCGAACCGATGGCCGGCACCGGGGAGTACGCCGCGCTGATGCTGAGCACCAGCTTCATGGGTGGCGCGACGCCGTACAACGACGCCCAGGATCTGCCCGTGGTCGGCGCGACCGGCGGACCGAACTGCTGGGGCCTGCCGAACTTCGACCCGCGCCGCGACGGTCACGCGCCGTTCGTCGTGTCGAACACCGGCGAAACGCCCTACAAGCCCGCAACGGAAGCCTGGATCCGCTACCCGACGATCTTCCAGTACCTGTTCGGCGACCATCTCGTGGGCGGGCGGTGACCATGAGAGCGACCACCGTCAAGTTCCTGATCTTCGCCGTCACGATGACGTTGATCTTCGCCGGGCTGGCCGTCGTGTTCAGCCAGGCGCGGTTCACCGGCACCGAGAACTACCGGGCCACCTTCACGGACGTCTCCGGTCTCGGTGCCGGCGACAAGGTCCGCATCGCCGGGGTGCAGGTCGGTTCGGTGAAGAAGGTCGACATCGGCCGCGACAACACCGCCGAGATCGAGTTCGACGTGGACGCGAAACACACGCTGTTCACCGGCACCCGCGCCACCGTGCGATACGAGAACCTCGTCGGCGACCGGTATCTCGAACTGCTCGAAGGTGCCGGCAGCGTCGACGTCCTGCCCGCCGGTGGCAACATCCCGATCGAGCAGACCGAACCCGCCCTCGATCTCGACCTGCTCCTCGGCGGGTTCAAGCCGCTGTTGCAGGGCCTCGACGCGCAGCAGGTCAACGACCTCTCCGGAGCTCTGTTGCAGGTCTTCCAGGGGCAGGGCGACACGCTCGTGTCGCTGCTGGGGAACACCAACTCGTTCACCAACTCACTCGCCGACCGCGACCAGCTGATCGGCGACGTCATCGACAACCTCAACGCCGTCCTCGGCACGATCGACGATCACGACCGCGAGTTCGAGAACACGATCGAACAGCTGCACACCCTGGTGGGCGGGCTGTCCGCCGATCGTGATCCCATCGGCGCGTCGATCCCGCCGATCGCCTCCGGCACCGCGGATCTCGCCGCGCTGTTGCAGAACAACCGGCCCGACTTGCAGACGGTCATCGCCGAGACGAACCGCACCATGACCCAGCTCGACCTCGGCAAGGACGACATCAACCGCACGCTCGAACGCCTGCCCTCCGACTACAAGAAACTCATCCGCGTGGGTGCATACGGAAACTTCTTCCAATTCTTCCTCTGTGCCAATACTTTCAAGTTCTCCGGACCGGACGGCACCACGATCCGGTACACCACGGCGAACCACGACACGGGAAGGTGTGCGAAGGTCGAATGAGTGCACCCCGTGACCCCAACTACATCCGGACGGGCATCATCGGCCTGGCCGTGTCCGCCGCGATCGTTCTCGCCGGTCTGCAGTACGACCAGCTGCACTTCCTCTCCGGCGGCCTGAGCTACTCGGCGCGCTTCCAGGACGCCGGCGGTCTGGTGCCCGGCGACGACGTCATGCTCGCCGGGGTGAACGTCGGCGACGTCACCGAGGTGCGCCTCGACGGTCAGGCCGTGCTGGTGAGTTTCCGCATCCGGGACGGTATCGGGCTCGGCGACACCACCGGAGCCGACATCAAGACCAACACCGTGCTCGGCCGGAAGTCGCTGGCGCTGCGCCCCGGTGGCGACGGTGTGATGCGCCCGAACTCGATCATCGGTATCGAGCACACCAATTCGCCGTACTCACTGACCGACGCACTCGGCGATCTCACGACGACCGTCTCCGAACTCGACACCGATCGCATCAACGACTCGCTCGACGCGCTGTCGCAGACCCTCGAGAACACCCCGCCCGAGATCCAGGGCGCCCTGGAGGGCATGACCCGCCTGTCGCAGTCGATCAACGCCCGCGACGAGTCGTTGCACCAACTGCTCGAGCGTGCCGAGAGCGTGACGGGCATCCTGGCCGAGCGCAGCGACCAGGTCAACGCGCTCATCGTCGACGCGAACGCTCTGTTCGGCGAACTGAGCCTGCGCCGCGACGCCATCACCGAACTGATCGCGAACATCTCCTCCGTCTCGCGTCAGCTCACCGGGCTCGTGCAGGACAACCAGGCGCAGATGGCACCGACACTCGAGAAGCTCAACCTCGTGACGGCCAACCTGCAGGCGAACAAGGAGAACATCGCCGGGGCGCTCGACGGCCTGGGCCCGTACATCAGCGCCCTCGGGGAATCCGTCGCCAGCGGACCGTTCTTCAACGCCTACGTGTCCAACATCCTGCCGGCGCCGTGGTGGAAGGCCATCGTGGACAGCCAGGTCGCGCCCGATCTTCTCCCCGAGGATCTCCAGGACGTGATCCCGGACGGGCCCCCGACGATCAAGAGGGACGGCGAATGAGTACCGATACCGCCCCGACGACCGCCCGCCGTCGCCCACCCCTGCTGGTGCCGGTGATCATCGGTGCCGTCGTCGTGCTCGTGCTCGGCGCCCTCGCCGTGTTCGTCCTGCCGGACCTCGGTAAACGCACGATCCACGCCGAATTCGCGTCCACCAGCGGCCTGTACGAGGGCGACGACGTGCGGGTGCTCGGCGTCTCGGTGGGGCGCATCAGCGACATCGAACCCCGCGACGACCTCGTACAGGTGACGATGAAGGTCGACGACGGCGTCGAGATCCCGTCCGATGCGAGTGCCGTCGTCATCGCGCAGAGTCTCGTCTCGGCGCGCTTCGTCCAGCTCACCCCTGTGTACTCGGGTGGCCCGACGATCGAGGACGGCGCGACGATCCCGATGCAGCGCACGGCCTCTCCCGTGGAGTGGGACCAGATCAAGACCGAACTGATGCGATTGTCCGAAGCGCTCGGTCCAGAGGAACTCGATCCGCAGGGATCTCTCGGCCGGTTCATCGACACCGCAGCCGAGAATCTCGAGGGCAACGGGCAGACCGTGCGCGAGGCCCTTCGGGAGTTGTCGGACACGATGCGCACGCTCTCGGAGGGGCGCACCGATCTGTTCTCGACGATCCGCAACCTGCAGACCTTCGTGTCGGTCCTCTCGTCGAGCAACGAACAGATCGTGCAGTTCGGCGGTCGTCTCGCGTCAGTCTCGGACGTGCTCGCGCAGAGCTCCGACCAGCTCGGTGTCTCCTTGTCCGAGCTGAACATCGCCGTCGGCGACGTACAGCGGTTCGTGCAGGACAACCGGGCCGGGCTCACCGAATCGGTGGAGCGGCTGGCCGATGCGACCGAGGTGCTGGCCCGCAAACGTCCCGAGATCGAGCGGGTGCTGCACTCCGGCCCGACCTCCCTCGCGAACTTCTACAACATCTACAAGCCGGCGCAGGGGTCGCTCACGGGCGCGCTCGCGATCAACAACCTCGCCAACCCCGTCGAGTGGATGTGCGGGTCGGTCGCGGCCGCCGCGAACGCGACCTCCGAGCGCAGCGAGGAACTGTGCCGCCAGCAACTCGGCCCGGTGCTGTCGTCCATCAACGCCAACTACCTTCCGCTGCTGGTCAATCCGCTCGCCGGTGTGCAGGCCTTCCCCGACGACATCGTCTACACCGAAAGCTGGCTCCAGGAGGCGTCGGCAGGTCGTGGCACCGCGCCCGAGCCGTCGTCCTCGGAGACCGCGTCGCCGGTCGACGGGATCCTCGGTGGCCTGCCGTCGCTGCAGGTCCCGCAGGATCTGGGTTCTCTGCTGCAGCCGGGAGGAGTGCGATGACCGGCCGCTCGATGTTCCGCCGCCTGGGCGTCGCGGCCACCGCGGTCGCGGTGAGCACGACGCTCACCGCCTGCGAGTGGGACGGACTCAACTCGATTCCCATGCCCGGCAGCGCCGGCCGCGGGGAGGGCGCCTACGAGGTGCAGATCGAGATGCCCAACGTGACGACTCTGACCCAGAACTCGCCCGTGCGGGTCGACGACGTCACTGTGGGGTCGATCTCGGGGATCGAACTCGACGGCTGGCACGCGCTCGTGACGGTTTCGCTCGACGAAGGCGTGATCGTTCCGGCCAACTCGCTCGCCCGGATCGGGCAGACGAGTCTGCTCGGGTCGCAACACCTCGAACTGATCCCGCCCGTCGGCGAACCCCCGCAGGGCCGGCTCGAGGACGGCGACGTCATCCCGCTCGAACGCGCCGGTGCGTATCCGACCACCGAACAGACACTCTCGTCGCTGTCGGTGGTGCTCAACGGTGGTGGACTCGCGCAGATCAACGACATCACCACCGAACTGAACGCGGCGCTCGTCGGCCGGGAGGACTCGATCCGGAATCTGCTCCCGCGCCTGGACGAACTGGTGTCCACCCTCGACACGCAGCGCGGCGACATCATCGCGGCGCTGGAGGGCATGGACCGGCTGGCCGCGACCGTCGACGACCAGAACGCGACACTCGTCCGTGCCCTCGAGGAGTTGCCACCCGCGCTGGAGGTGCTCTCGGATCAGCGTTCGAACCTCACCGCCGCGATGAGTTCGCTCGGTGAACTGAGCACCGTGGCGAGCCGGATCGTCGAGACCTCGAACGACGATCTGAAGGCGAATCTCGAAGGGCTCGCGCCGACGTTGAAGGCCCTGGCCGATTCGGGCAGTGCCCTGACCGAGGTGCTCGGTGTGCTGCTCACCTATCCCTTCCCGCAGGCGGGCATCAACAACATCATCCGCGGCGACTACGCGAACCTCGCGATGACGATCGACCTCACCCTCGACCGCCTCGACCTGAACTTCCTGTCCGGGACGCCGCTCGCGGGACGCCTCGCCGGCCCGGAAGGCATCCTCGGCCGCGACGCGGGACTCGCCGCACAGGCGACGGACCCGTTCCGCGCACCGCTCGAACCACCCCCGCCGCCGCCTCCCGGTCCCGAAGGGAAACTGACGATCCCCGGCATCGGTGAGATCACCATTCCCGGCCTGCCCCTGGGGGTGCCCGCACCATGATGCTCACGCGGTTCGTCCGCATCCAGCTCACGATCTTCGCGATCCTCACGGTCGTCGGACTCGTCGTGATGTCGCTGATGTACGTGAAGTTGCCGGCGCTGTTCGGGATCGGACGGTACGAGATCGTCGTCGAACTGCAGTCGACCGGCGGTCTGTATCCGCACTCGAACGTCACCTATCGCGGAAACACCGTCGGCACCGTGCGGAGCGTCGCCCTGTCGCCGACAGGGGTCGAGGCGTTGCTGTCCATCGACAGCGACGCGAAGATTCCCGCCGATGTGGACGCGGCGGTGCGCAGCGTCTCGGCTGTCGGCGAACAGTACGTCGATCTCGTTCCCCGAGCCGACGGTTCGGGCGGCGAACGCCTGGCCGACGGCGACGTGATCCCGATCGACCGCACGAGCGTGCCGCAGGAGGTCGGTGCCCTGCTCGACCAGGCCGACGTGTTGCTCGCCTCGATCAGCGACACCCGGCTGCAGACCGTGGTGGACGAGGCGTTCGACGCGTTCAACGGCTCCGGACCCGAACTGCAGGAACTGATCGACTCGACGCGCCTGTTCGTGCAGGAGGCCTCGGCGAACAGTGCCGAGACACGGCAGTTGATCGACCAGATCGGTCCGCTGCTCGACACGCAGGTGGTCACGAGCGATGCGATCCGGTCGTGGACACGCGACATGGTCACCTTCACCGACCGCCTGCGCGAGAGCGACCCCGACCTGCGAGCCCTGCTCGACGTCGGACCGGGTGCCGCTGCCGAAACCGAATCCCTGTTGCAGGAACTGAAACCGACCCTGCCGTTGCTGCTTGCGAATCTGGTGAGTGTCGGCGAGGTGGGTGTGGTCTACAACGCCGGCATCGAGCAGATCCTGGTGCTGTACCCGCCGATGACGACGGCCCTGATCACCGCGGCCGGCGCCGGCCCGCCCGAGGACGGTGCCGTGGTGGACTTCCACCTGCAGGTCAACGATCCGCCGCCGTGCCTGGCAGGCTTCGTGCCGCCGGAGCAGTGGCGCAGTCCGGCCGATACCTCCGTGGTCGACACACCCGGCGACATCTTCTGTCAACTGCCACAGGATTATCCGAACGCGGTCCGCGGCGCCCGGAACGTACCGTGCATGGAGTACCCGGGCCGTCGCGCACCGACGCCCGATACGTGCCGCACCGGGTACAGCCCTACCTATTCGGACAATCCGTGGACCGGACCGCCGACACCGGTGGCCTCGGAGAACGTCGCACCCGCGCCCGCCTCCTACGGCGGGGGAGACGGCACGGCTGCCGCGGGGGTCGCGGCGCGACGGATCGATCCGCAGACCGGGACGTACATTGGTCCCGACGGCACCGTGTACACGCACGCCGATCTCGGTGGAGATCGGAGCTTGGAGAGTTACATGAAGGCGCAGCAGGGCTGATGGCAGACGAGATCGACAAGAAGACGAAGCCGGCATGGGCCAAGCCGGTCGCGATCATCGCGTCCGTACTGGTCATCGCGCTCGTCGCGACCGGTGCCTGGCTCATCGTCGACAGGCAGTCCGCGAACGAACGCGACGAGAAGCGGGAGGCGTACCTGCAGGCCGCGCGGCAGACGGTGCTCAACCTGACCACCATCAACGCCGATACCGCCGACGCCGACGTCGCGCGTCTGCTCGAAGGCGCGACGGGCGATTTCAAGGCCGAGTTCGAGGGCCGCGAAGGGCCTTTCGTGGAGGTCGTGCAACAGGCCGGCGTCGACACCACCGGTGAGGTCCTCGAAGCGGGGATCCAGAACGAGGACGGCACGTGCGCGTCGTCGCTCGTCGCCTCTCGCGCGATGGTGAGCAACGCCGACCAGACCGAACCCGAAGCACGCGACTTCCGTCTGCGGGTGACGATCTGCGACGAGAACGGCAGATTGCTGGCGTCGAAGGTGGAGTTCGTGCCGTGACCGACGAGAAGGACGATCGCGTGACGCTCGACAAGACGACCGACGACACTGTGGCCGGTGGGACCGCAGAGAAGGACGGATCCACCGCCGCCGAGACCTCGGCCGCCGACACCTCCGTCCCGGACGCGATTTCGGAT
The DNA here is from genome assembly GCF_001886355.1 of Rhodococcus sp. 2G. Taxonomy (NCBI): domain Bacteria; kingdom Bacillati; phylum Actinomycetota; class Actinomycetes; order Mycobacteriales; family Nocardiaceae; genus Rhodococcus; species Rhodococcus sp. 2G. The sequence continues at coordinate 5,117,980 of NZ_CP018063.1, forward strand.
CCGAAGGCCTCGTACATGCCACACATCGCGATCGGATTGTCTTTCGTGGCAGTGGTTTTCGCGGTCCTGGTGGGATGGCTCGCCTACGGCACCGTCCAGCAGTCCGCCGCCGAGACGGCACGGACGGAGGCAAGGGTCGCTGCGGAGGAACAGGCGGTCGCGATGCTCGCCTACACCCACGACCAGGTGGACGCGCAGACCGACGCCGCCGCGGAGGGTCTCACCGGCGACTTCCGCGACGAGTACACGAATCTGATGAAGAACATCATCGCGCCGGGCGCCAAGGAGAAAGCGATCAGCGTGCAGGTGAGCGTGCAGGCGTCGTCGGTGGTCTCCGCCGACGCCGACAACGCTGTGACCCTGCTGTTCCTCAACCAGATCACGACGAGTTCGGAGAACCCCGAAGCGGTGAGCAGCGGCAGTCGGGTGCGCGTCGAACTCGAAAAGCAGGACGGGCGTTGGCTCGTCAGCCGGTTGACCCCGATCTAGAAGAGAGCCGTCAGGTGGGGTCGGGTTCGCCGGCCTCACCCGGCGCGATCAGCGCGCGTCCGGCGGCGCCGGTGTTGGCGAGGGTGTCGAGGAACGAACGGGCCCAGCGATCCACATCGTGCGTGAGCACCTGACGGCGCAGCGCACGCATCCTCTTGCGGCCGTCCTCGCGCGGCACCTCGATCGCGGCCTGGATCTTGTCCTTGACGTCCTCGAGGTCGTGCGGATTGCACTGGAACGACTGCCGCAGTTCGGCTGCGGCACCGGTGAACTCGCTGAGCACCAACGCGCCGCCGAGATCGCTGCGGCACGCGATGTACTCCTTGGCGACGAGGTTCATGCCGTCGCGCAAGGGGGTTACCAGCATGACGTCGGCCGCGACGAAGAACGCGATGAGCTCGTCGCGGGGGACCGGGCGGTGGATGTAGTGCACCACCGGACGCCCCACCTCGGCGTACTCACCGTTGATGCGACTGACTGTCCGCTCGATCTCGCCGCGCATGTGGACGTAGGAATCGACGCGCTCCCGGCTCGGGGTCGCGAGCTGCACCATCACGGTGTCCTTCGGGTCCATGCGACCCTCGGCGAGAAGTTCGTGCACCGCATCGAGCCGCACGTCGATGCCCTTGGTGTAGTCGAGGCGATCGACGCCGAGCAGAATCGTCTTCGGGTTGCCGAGTTCCTTGCGCAACGCCTTGGCGCGATCGCGGATGGCCTTGCTCCGCGACTGCTGGTCGAGCCGGCCCGATTCGATGGAGATGGGGAAAGCGCCGACGCGCACCGAGCGGAAGCCGACCTGGACCACGCCGAGCTTGGACCGGATGCCGATGTTGCCGCGTGAGGTCTGGGCACCTGCCAGACGTCGGGCGAGATACAGGAAGTTCTGGGCACCCCCGGGAAGATGGAAGCCGATGAGGTCGGCGCCGAGGAGACCCTCCACGATCTCGGTGCGCCACGGCAGCTGCATGAACAGCTCGATCGGCGGGAACGGGATGTGCAGGAAGAAGCCGATCGTCAGATCGGGACGGAGCATCCGCAGCATCTTCGGCACCAGCTGCAGCTGGTAGTCCTGGATCCAGACGGTCGCGCCCTCCGAGGCGGCCTTCGCGGTCTCCTCGGCGAAGCGGCGGTTGATCTCGACGTAGGAGTTCCACCATTCGCGCCGGTACTCCGGACGCACGATCACGTCGTGGTAGAGCGGCCACAGCGTGGCGTTGGAGAACCCCTCGTAGTATTCGGCGATGTCCTCGGTGCTCAACCGCACCGAGTGCAGGGTCAGCCCGTCCTCGACGATGACGCCCGACTCGGCGTCGGCCACGCCGGCCCAGCCGACCCAGGCGCCGTTGTTCGAACGCAGGATCGGCTCGAGTGCGGTGACGAGCCCGCCCGGACTGCGCTTCCAGCGGGTGGTGCCGTCGCGAAGCCGTTCGAGGTCGACCGGCAGGCGATTGGCGACGACCACGAAGTCCGACCCGGCGTGCGAGTCGTGGTTCCCCGCTGCGTCCGCTTCGCCTGCTGTCACGTTGTGGTCCTCTTTCGGAGCCGGTGCCGTCGCCGGCCCGGCAGTGTGGGTGCCGACATCGGCACCGGGATGGGTGTCGAGCTCGTCAGTGCTTGTCGCTGGGACCGATGCCGAGCATCGACAGCAGCATGCGGCACTCGTCCGCGTTCTCTGCGTAGGCAGCGACGACTCGCTGCGCCTGTCGTGCGGTTTCGTCGGCGACGGGTTCGAGATCCTCGTCGGCGATGTCGTTCGCGGTGGTCGGGTCCGCGGCCATGATGTCCTCCCGGGGTCGCTGCTCTGTGCGAGCACGCATCGTCCTTCGACTCTAGGAGAATCGGACAGCTCGCCGCCACCCGCCTTCCGAGGGCGGTCCTGGCACGGTCCTGCACGTCTACGTCGCGGTACCGTAGGACGGTCGTGCAGTAGGTACACCGTGTGTGTTTCCGGCGCACGACGTCACAGCGCCGACCCGCGGCGCACAACCGCGCTCTCGTCGAGGAAGGTATTCATGCCCATTGCCACCGTGAACGGCATCCCGCTGAACTACCAGGTCAAGGGAACGGGCGATCTCGTCGTCCTCATCATGGGAACGGGTAGTCCGGGGCGCGTGTGGGATCTGCACCAGGTGCCCGCGCTCGTCAAGGCCGGCTACCGGGTCGCCACCTTCGACAATCGCGGCATCGCACCGTCGGGCGAGAGCCTCGGCGGCATGACCATCGACGACCTGGTGAAGGACACCGCCGGCCTGATCGAACTGCTCGGCGGCCCCGCCTACGTGATCGGCACGTCGATGGGTGCGCGTGTCGCGCAGGAGCTGACGCTCGCCCGTCCCGAACTCGTCCGCAAGGCCGTTTTCCTGGCCGGTCACGCCCGTATGGACCAGTTCCAGTTGACGCTCACCGAGGGCGAGCGGCAGCTCTACGACAGCGGCGTCGAACTGCCGCCGAAGTACCAGGCCGCCGTCACGGCCGTGATGAATCTGTCGCCGGCCTCGCTGGCCGACGAGCACACCGCCCGCGACTGGCTGGACGTCTTCGAGTTCAGCGGCGGAAAGGTGTCGGCGGGCGTGCGCGCGCAGCTCGGCATGGACCGGGAGTTCGATCGGCGCGCGGCCTACCGCGGCATCACCGTGCCGTGCCTGGCCGTCGGATTCGCCGACGACCGGATGATCCCGGCCTATCTGTCGCGCGAGGTGGCGGACGCCATTCCGGGTGCGCGCTACGAGGAGATCCCGGACGCGGGGCACTACGGCTATCTCGAGCGGCCCGAGGCGGTCAACAAGATCCTGGTGGACTTCCTGGCTTCCTAGAGGAGTCCCTTCACACGGGAAATCGGCAGGCGGGCGCGGTGGGATCGGCGACGATCCACCGCGCCCGCCGTCGTCGAAATGCGACGAAGGTCCCTGTGATCCGGGAGATCGGGACGTCCCGCGGACCGTCGGGCACTGGTACGCTCACCGAACAAAGGTTAGCCTGGGCTATCTTCGAGTCTCGTACGAACCGATCACGGGCCCCTCCGGACCCCCTAGTACGGAAGTTGAGTGATGACCGACCGTTCCAGCCTTGTCGCCGATGACGCGGGGAGGTCGGAGGGCAACTCGCAAGGAGACGTCTTCGACCTCGTCGGTATCGGTTTCGGCCCCTCGAACCTGGCGCTCGCGATCGCCGTCGAGGAGCACAACACCGACAACCCCTCCTCGGCGATCCGGGCACGTTTCTTCGAACGTCGGTCGGCCTTCGCCTGGCACCCGGGCATGCTGATCGAGGGCGCCACGATGCAGATCGCGTTCCCCAAAGATCTGGTCACCTTCCGCAACCCCGCGAGCTCGTACAGCTTCTTCTCCTACCTGCACGACCGTGGCCGTCTCGTGGACTTCGTCAACCACCAGACGTTCTTCCCCACACGTCACGAGTTCCAGGACTATCTGCAGTGGGCGGCCACGCGCGTCGACGCCGACGTCCGCTACGGAACCGAGGTCGTCTCGGTCGAGACCGTCCGCAACCACAACGGGGTCGCCGATCTGTTCGCCGTGCGGACCGCCGACGGCGCCGTCGTGTACGCGCACAGCGTCGTGGTCGGAGTCGGACTGCGTGCCCGGCTCCCGAAGTGGGCGACCGAGTCCGCCCGCTGCTTCCACAACCACCACTTCCTCTTCCACATCGAGGACATGCCGGAGCCGCAGAACCAGCGCTTCGTGGTGGTCGGTGCCGGGCAGAGCGCGGCCGAGGTCGTGCAGTACCTGCACACGCACTACCCGCAGGCCGAGGTCCACAACGTCTTCAACCGCTTCGGGTACAGCCCGGCCGACGACAGCCCGTACGCGAACCGCATCTTCGACCCGCAGGTCGTCGACGAACTGCACGCGGCCCCGCTGTCCGAGCGTGAGCGTCTGCTCGCCCTGCACCGCAGCACCAACTACTCGGTCGTCTCGCCCGAACTCATCGAGGCGCTCTACGCGACCGAATACCGCGAACGGGTGAGCGGTCGTCGCCGCTTGTTCATGCGTCGTGCCTCGGAGGTCGTGTCGGCGATCGAGAGCGAGGCGGGAGTCACCGTCGAGATCCGCGACAATCTCGAAGGCGACACCGAGACCCTCGAGTGCGATGCGGTGGTCCTCGCGACCGGCTTCGAGCCCACGCCTCTCGCGTCGCTGCTGGGTGATCTCGCGCCCGAGGCACCCGTTCTGTCCGTCGCCCGCGACTACCGTCTGCCGCTGCCCGAGAACGTCACGGCCGACGTCTACCTGCAGGGCGGAACCGAGAAGACACACGGTCTGACCGCGTCGTTGCTGTCCAACGCAGCGATCCGCGCGGGTGAGATCCTGACCTCGATCGTCGAACGCCGAGAGCTCCGTCTGCCCGGAGCCGGGGGAGGAATCGACGAGCTTGGTAGGATATCGGACCATCACACCTACGCAACAAGTGAGGCGAGATGAGCACGAATCCATTTGACGACGAAGACGGCCGCTTCTACGTCCTCATCAATGATGAGGAGCAGTACTCGCTGTGGCCGACCTTCGCCGAGGTTCCGCAGGGGTGGCGGGTGGTATTCGGCGAAGAGTCGCGCGCCGCTTGCGTCGAGTACGTCGAGCAGAATTGGACCGATATGCGTCCGAAGAGCCTTCGCGACGCAATGGAAGCCGACGAGAAGGCCCGCCAGGGCAGCTGAACGCTTCCGTCAGATCCGCCGAGAGTCACGCCCGCGCCGAAAGCGCAGCGTGGCTCTCGTCGTTTGTACGGACGATCCTGCCTCCCGGCCCGACGACGACCCGTGTGGGTCGAGAGGTATCGGGCCCGTGGCCAGGGGACCCGACGCGATCGGGCCCGTCGGTATCGGGCCGGTGGCGATCGGACCGGTGGCGATCGGACCGGTGGCGATCGGACCGGTGGCGATCGGACCGGTGGCGATCGGACCGGTGGCGATCGGACCGGTGGCGATCGGTCCCGTCGCGATGGGGCCCGTCCCGGAAGCTGTGGGTATCGGGCCGGTGTGCAGCGATCCCACCGGGATGGGACCCGTGGCGGGGCCGGGCGCCGGACGCCACACCGGGCGGTTCTTGTCGAGCCGGATCCGGGGGATCCGCCGCAGCTGCGGGCGACGCAGCGCGCCGACGCGGAGGACACCGCGCGGGTTGCGCGTGCGGCGGGCGAGCCATTCACCGAGCGTGACACCCGCGGCGAGCGCGCACCCGATACCGAACGCCGAGAACAGCGCCGTCATGCCGGTGGCCATCTGATTGCGGAGCATCGCGTACAGGCCGCGATAGAGGGCGAGACCGGGCAGTAGCGGCGTGATGCCGGCGACCGCGACGACCAGCGGTGGCGTGAGCGCGCGGCGGGCCATCAGACCACCGGCGAAACCGATGACGGTCGCGGCCAGCGCCGACGAGATGATCGGACCGAGCGACAACCCGAGCGCGAGCTGGTAGCCGAGGCTGCCGGTGGCGCCGGCGAGCGCGGCGACCGTGAGAGCGCGACGTTCGGCGTAGCAGGCGACAGCGTAGAACAACGCCGCCGCGGCACCGGCGAGGATCTTCGTCGGCAGCTGTGTGAGGTCGGGAAGTGCCTCGTAACTGATGAGAGGGAGTTCGGCGCCGAACACCGACGCGACCCGCAGGGTCGTCGCGACACCCGCGACGATGCCGCCCGTCATCATCAGCACTTCGAAGAAACGCGCCGACGCCGTGATGGGGGCCCCGGTGATGGCGTCCTGCACCGAACCCACGAGCGACAGACCGGACAGCAGCACCGTCACGCCGGCCGCGATGATCAGTCCCGGTGACACTTCGATCCCGATTGTCTCCCGTATCCCGTACAGCGTGATCGCCGGGGCTGTCGCGACGATGCCGCCCACCAGATGCTGGAAGAAGAACGGCAACCCGGCCGCGTTGAGTTTGCGGTTGACGCGGTCGATCACGAACGTCGAACCGAAGGCGACGAGCGCAACCAGCGCGTCGCCGCCGAGGAGCACGGAGATCGAGGCGGCCATCGCCGACCACGCGATCGTCGCCACCCAACGGTTGTACGGATGCGCCTTGGTGGTGATGGCGAGCAGTTCTTCGTGCGCCTGCGCCGGGGAGATCGCGTCGCGGCGGATGCGGCGGGTCAGACGGTCGACGGCCGCGAGCCGCGTGAAGTCCATCGAGCGGTAGTGCACCACCCGCATCGTGCTCGATGGCGGCATGGTCGGTCCGCGATAGGCCGACAGCACGATCGAGTTGTAGGTGACGTCGACGTCGCACTGCGCCAGACCGTAGGTGGCAGCGACGAACCGCACCTGTTCGGCGGTGTCGATCGCGCCGGTGCCCGAGGCGAGCAGGACCTCACCGACACGCACGGCGACGTCGAGCGCCTCGGCGACCACTGCATCGTCGGTCAGATCGATCGGCTGCAGTGGCGCCGGCGCCTCGGTGACCGCATCGATGGTCGCGCGGCGGGTACCGAGAACCCGATCGAGGAAGTCGTCGAAGCGGCTCACCGTCCGCGGCCTCCGGTACGGCTGGGGGAAACGGGGAGGGTGGGCATGCAATCCACCGTAACGAAGGCGGGTGGGTGCGCGCCGAGAGTGTGACGCGCTATATGATGGCGTCGCTCACGCGTCGTCCGCGACCGTCGAGTTCTGTGCCTCCTTAGCTCAGTGGTAGAGCACTCGCCTTGTAAGCGAGCGGTCGTCAGTTCAATCCTGACAGGGGGCTCCAGTAGGGCCCGTCGCGTACCGCGCGGGCCTGTTTCATCCGGTGCTGCTGTGAACCGCTGCGAAGACCACGAACACGGCGAACAGTGCCGCGACGCCGAGGCACGCACCGATCAGAGCTTCGCGGCGATGCGTCGCCGTGCCCCTGTCGACCCGTTCGAGACCGATCCATCCGCACACCACTGCGACCAGACCTGCGGGGATCGCGACGAAGTCGCCGATGACGGGTACGAAGGCGAAGACGAGCGCGACGATCCCTGCGGTCAGTGCCGTGTTTCCGGCGCCGTTGCGGGGCGGGACCGGGGTGAAGCGGTCTGCGGTCATCGTCCCTCGATCCGGGAGGCACACATGCACGGGCGGGTGTTCGCCCGGACCGGATCCCTGTCCCGTCGAAGGCGAGAAGGACAATTTACATCGGAAGACGGGGCTCCGGGAGGGTTGCCGGGCCGTTGCCGTCCTGCTCCGGCCGGTGATGTTCACCGAGGCGGAGTGCTCGGCGCTCGGACAGGTCGATCACCGGCGCAATCGTGTGCGGCGCCTCGTGGAGGTCGTGCGCCGCGGCGACGCGCCCGAATACGAGGGCGACCACCGGGGATGCGGTGAGCCATCCGAGCAGCGGCCAACCGATCCAGGTCATATCCGGAGAACGGTTCGGGCGCACGGAGCGTCAACGGATCCGCCGCAGTTCACCCGGTTGTTCACCCTCCGCATGTCACTGCAGGGGCGTGTGAATACGGAAGTGACGAAATGGATCGGATATCAGGACTTCGAGGATTCGAATGCGTCCATATCGACGAATATCAGCCGTCCGTCGTCGAGTGCCACAGCCCAGCGGCGCACGCGCGCCCAGTCGCGACCCAGCTTGTCGCCCACGGCTTCCTGTGCTGGACCGAAGTCTTCGACGATCGTGCCGGGACAGGCCTTGGTGCCCGCGACACCCGCGCGTACGACGACCTTCGAGCCCACAGCAGGCTTCGGGGGAGTATTCGACGATCCGGCCATAACTCGAATCATGCCATCAGTGGAAAGAATTGACCGGGCAAACACGGATTATCCGCATCGGACGAATGTGGCGATTCGGGTGGAATACCCCTTTCGTGTTGTTCTTTCCCACCAGAAACGACTTCGCCCACGCCGGTCGGCGTGGGCGAAGAGGTTCTCGAATCGGAGAAACAATGGCCGGTCAGCGCAGTGCGAGCTTCTCGCGCGCCTGATCGACGAACTCGGAATCGACCATGAGGTCGTAGCGCGAGGCCTCGATGCTCTTTCTCGAGACGAAGTCGCGGCGTCCCCCGGTGCTCCAGTGGGTGAAGAAGCCGAGTGATCCGCCCCACACCGCGCCGAAGACGACAGCGGTGAGGATCACGGTGGCCATGCCGGTGGCAGGCAGGAGCAGTGCCAGGAGCAGACCGAAGAGCAGGCCCGTCCAGACGCCTGCGGCGGCGCCGCGAAGCGCGGCCTTGCCGTTGGTCATGCGGCCTTCGATGTGCTCGACGGTGGTGACTCCCTGGCCCACGACCCGCAGGTACTCGACGGGAAAGCCTTCGTCGGACAGGTGGTCGATGGCCCTCTCGACGGCGTCGTAGGTGCGGTAGCTCTCGAGGACGGTTTCGGATTCGGTGTAGTGCCCGGGTGTCGGTGCGTAGATATCTGTCATGCGTTCCCCTTCGTCGACGATTGGAACGATACGCTCATCGTAGCGTATCGTTTCGTAGTGTTTGATTCGGGGTCGCCTTGTCGGGGAGACTCGGGAATCCTGCGGGTGTATGCCCGCGCGAGGAGGATGTAGACATGGTGGGCGAGGTCGAGACGGAATCCGCGGCCCTGACGTCGCGGCGCCCCGTCAAGGAGCGTGCCGGGACCGACGCACGCATCGTGAAGGCCGCGCTCGAGATCCTGCGGCTTCACGGGCCCAACCGCGTCACCGTCGAGGCGGTCGCGGCGCTGTCGGGCGTCGCGAAGACGACGATCTACCGGCGCTACGCGAACCGTGAGGAGATCCTCGACGCGGCATTGCACTCGCAGGTCGCCTCACCGTGCGTGCCCGACGGGCTGTGCGTCTACGACCGCGTCAAATGGACCCTCGAGCTGATCCGTCGCGGACTGTCGAACGAAGTGGGCATGGGCAGTGTCGGCGCACTGCTCACCGACCAGGAACCCGAGTTCACCGAGTCGATCCGCGAGATCATCAATGCCCGGAGCGAGGTCGTCGCCGACGTGCTCCGCACCGCGATCGAGTCGGGCGCGATCCGCAAGGACATCGACGTCGACACCGCCGTCTCGATGCTCGTCGGCGCGTATCTCGGCGCCTACCTGCGTCACGGCGAGGTGGGGGAGTCCTGGGCGGACGAGGTCGTCCACATCGTCTGCCCCGAACTGGAACCGGACCCGCAGGCGCAGTGATCGTAGGCCCGCCCTTCGCGGTCGATCGATCGTAGGCCCGCCCCGCGGGTCGATCGGTCGTAGGCTCGACCCGTGACCGAGTCGAGTCGATGCGTGGTGGCGGTCGTGGGATCGCTGAACCTCGACCTGACGGTCGTCGTGGCACGTGCTCCCGAAGAAGGTGAGACGGTACTCGGCCGGCATCTGCGCACCTATCCGGGAGGCAAGGGCGCGAACCAGGCCATCGGTGCTGCCCGCCTGGCTCCCACCGCCATCGTCGGCGCGGTGGGCAGCGATCATGCCGCTGACGTACTGCGCGGCGTGCAACAGAGGGCAGGGGTCGACACCTCCCATCTGCGAACCACACCGGGCCCGACCGGCCGGGCCGTCATCCTCGTCTCCGACGACGGGCAGAACCGGATCGTCGTCGTACCCGAGGCCAATTCGTTGCTCGAGGCCGAGGACGTGACCGCAGCACTCGATGCCCTCGATCCCGCGGTGGTGCTCACCCAACTCGAGCTGCTCCCCGCAGTGACCTGGGCCGCCGCCCAGTGGGCGCGCGATCACGACCGCCGGTTCGTGCTCAATCCGAGCCCGGTGATCGACCTGGACGAATACGTCCTCGCCGGCGCCGATCCGCTCGTACTCAACGAGCAGGAAGCCCTGCACTACGCGGGTCTTCCCGCAGGGACCCCCTTCGACGCGATCGTGACCCGCCTGCTCGGACAGGTGCGCACCGTGGTGATCACCCGTGGTGGGGAGGACGTCGTGGTCGGAACCGAGGACGCGATCGAACATCTGCGGGTCCCGCAGGTCGACGTCGTCGACACGACGGGGGCGGGCGATCATTTCGCCGGCACGCTCGCCGCGTTGCTCGGCACGGGGGAGGACCTGTTCGCGGCAGCGCGCCGGGCATCGGCCGACGCTGCCCGGCTGGTCGCATCCCGCCGCTCCGATCGCTGACACGGCGAGGAACTACGTCAGGGCGGCGGAAGCAGCTCGCCCTTGCCGCTGCGCAACCAGCGCCCGGGAAGCCGGCCGGCGAGGTCGCCGAGCGGACCGACGGCCCCGCGCAGCAGCTCGACCGTTTCCTGCAACATGTCGATGCTCGCGTTCATCTGCGAGATGCCGGGCGTGAGATGCGCGAGGGTCTCCGAGAGCGAGACGATCTGATCGAGCGGACCGCCCTCGGCGAGCAGTCGTTCGAGGGCGCCCCGTTCGGAGAGCAGGACGTCGAGGACGCCGCCCTGGGCGAGGGCCCGCTCGACGACCCCACCGGGCCGGATCGCCACATCGACGATGCCGCCCGGCGCGGTGAGCCGTTCCACCGCGCCGTCCTGGGCGAGCAGCCGTTCGAGCGGGCCGTCGTGCGCGGTGAGGCGATCGAGCAGACCCCCTTCCGACACGAGGCGGTCGAGGGCACCGTCGTCGGCGAGGATCCGGTCGAGGGGACCACCCGGTGCGGTGAGCCGGTCGACGGGTCCGCCCGGTTCGAGCAACCGATCGAGCAGGCCACCCGGCTCGGTGAGCCGATCCACGGGACCACCCGGCGCGAGCAGCCGGTCGAGGGGACCGCCGGGACGCAACGCGTGACCGAGTCCACGGTCCTCCGACGTGAGCTTCGAGATCTGCTGCAGCAGCCCCACCGAACTGCGGGTGTCGGGCAGGCCGACCGCGCCGAGCGCGGAGTAGGTGGTGGGCGATACCGCGACCCGCACGGTGCCGACGACCGTCTCGGCGACGCTCAGGGCGACCTCTGCGGCGGTCAGACCCACACGCACCGGCATCACGAGTACGGACCCGAGGTTCATGGAACCGACTGTAACGGTCAGTGCTCGAGAACGTCAGTCCGAGAACGTGAGGCCCGAGAACGTCAGTGCACGAGTTTGAGACCGACCACGCACAGCACGATGCCCGCGATCAGTGCGAGCTTCAGCAGCGAGGCGGTCTCGGTGCCGGTGACCATCGCATATCCGACCGTGAGAGCGGCGCCGATACCCACCCAGATCGCGTAGGACGTCCCGACCGGCAGGGTGCGCAGGGCATACGCGAGCCCGGCCATGCTCAGGACGAGGGCGACGACGAACACCAGTGTCGGGGTGAGCCGGCTGAAACCGGCAGATCTGCCGAGGGCTGTAGCCCACACGGCTTCGAGCACACCGGAGAGGACGAGAACGATCCAGGCCATGACGTACAACGCTCCTGCACCGTCTTGTCGCTGGCCGGGTACGGTGCGCTCGTCCGGGAGGCCGACCGGCGGCCACCTCCGTCGAGGTTAGGAATTCCGGGCGAGTATTGGCAAATTGCTCAGGACACGCGCAGTAGCTGCGATTCCTGCGCAATCACCGTGCACGAACATCCGCCGTCCAGTTCGATGCAGTCGAGAACGAGGGTGTGCCGCACGATCTCGAAGTCGACGCAGTCGGGTTCGGTGCAGTCGACCCGAGTATCGGCGTGGAGCACGAGTGTGCCGTGGCAGTGGTCGAGGTCGTGGTTGCACTGTGAACACGTCATGCATCACTTGATAGCACTGCCGTCGGACAGGTTCTCCGAGCTCATACATGGGGATCACGGACGTGGTCGGGAAGGCCGCGCGGAACGCGTGGTCGTTGTTCGTCGCCGAGCCCGCACTCGGCCTGCTCGACGCCGTCTTCGGCGGGGTGCCCGCACCCATCGTCCGCACGGCCTACCACCTCACCGCGATCGAACGCGAGATCCAGCGTCCGTCCGGCAGCGCCGCACGCGACACCTCGTGGGTCGAACTGGACGCCTTCCTCCACGAACCGTGTGCGGACAGCAACGCGCCGGCCGCCACGCTTCCCGTCGAACAGGGAAGTCATGACGACCGGCGCGTGAGTGCCGGGCCGGTGTGTACTGCCGGCTAGTGCGTTCCGGCGGTCTCGGGGGCCGACACCTCCACCGCATCCGCCTCGGGCTCCGGGGCCCGTCGGACGAACAGGGAGCCGACGACTGCGATCACCGCGATCGCCGCGCCCCACGTGAACGCGCCGTGGACACCGTCCGCGAGCGCACCGGCGGGATCGCCCGCGCTCTCGGCGCCCGCGACGGTCGTGCGGGTCAGCACCGTGATGAACAACGCCGTACCGGCCGCACCGGCGACCTGCTGCATGGTGCTGACGATGGCGCTGCCGTGGGAGTACAACCGCCGCGGCAGCGCTCCGAGTGCCGAGGTCAGCAGCGGCGAGAACATCAACGCGAGGCCGATGTTGAGCAGCACGTGCCAGGCGATGACCGTGCCGATCGTGGTGGTCGCGTCGAAGGTCGTCATGCCCCACATCGCGACGCAGGCGATGATCGCGCCCGGTGCGACGAGCGGCCGCGGACCGAACCGGTCGAACAGGCGTCCGACGATGTAGCCGAGCAGACCCATGACCAGACCACCGGGCAGCAGCATCAGGCCGGTGGTCAGCGTCGACTGACCCAGCACGTTCTGCAGGTAGATCGGCAGCAGGATGAGGGTGCCGAACAGCGACATCATGCTTACCGAGACGAGTGCAACCGCGAGCGAGAACGCCGGGGTACGGAACGCGCGCATGTCCAGCAGGGCGCCGTCGCCGAGGCGGAGCTGACGCAGGACGAAGACCGTCAGCGACGCGATGCCGACGACCAGCGGCAGCCACGGCGGCATGAGCGGATCGCCCTCGGCGGCCTCACCGAGACTGCTCAGACCGAAGACGAGACCGCTGAACCCGAGGGCCGACAACACCACCGACGGGGCGTCGAGCGGAACCGCGACCGGTTCGGTGACGCTGCGGATCCAGCTCAGGCCGAGCGCCGTCGCGACGACCGCGATCGGCAGCACCAGCCAGAACATCCACCGCCAGCTCAGCTGGTCGAGCACGACGCCACCGATGGTCGGGCCGACCGCGGGAGCGACCGCGATGACGATCGAGATCACGCCCATCGTGCGACCGCGACGATCGGCGGGAACCAGGTTGAGCACCGTCGTGAACAGCAGCGGCAACATCACCGCGGTGCCCACGGCCTGGACGACACGACCCAGCACGAGAACCGGGAAGATCGGGGCGCTCGCGGCGATCAGGGTGCCGAGCAGGAAGCTGCCCATCGCGATCGCGAAGACCGTGCGCAGCGACAGCCGGGTGAGCAGGTAACCCGTGATCGGGATGACGACGGCCATGGTCAGCATGAACGCCGTGGTGAGCCATTGGGCGGTGGCTGCGCCGACGTCGAACTCGACCATCAGCTTCGGCAGCGCGACGCTCATGATCGTCTCGTTGAGGATGACGACGAATGCGGCCCCGACGAGAACGGCGATCAGAAGACCGGCGCGCGGTGCGGCAGCGGCCTGCGGCTCGGCCGTACCAGCCGGGGCTGGGGAACTCGGTGGAGTAGAAGACACGAGGAACACAACGGGATACCGGTCGGAATTGTTCCGCCGATATCCCGTCGAGCGGATCAGTCGGGGACGTGCTCGCCGTGCCCCTGTTCGCGCAGGGCGTCCTTGATCTTGCGATGCGCGCGGTCGAGCGATTCGGGCGACGGATCCTTCTCGGCCGTCGCGAAATCGAAGTCGCCGAGGGAGTAGGCGGGGAAGACGTGCAGGTGCAGGTGGGGGACCTCCAGGCCGGCGATCATCAGGCCGGCGCGCGGGGCGTCGAAGGCGGCGGTGACGGCGCGACCGAGGATGCGGGCGACGTCGTTCACCTTCGCCCACAGGTCGTCGTCCACGCTCTGCCAGTGATCGACCTCCTGCCGTGGCACGACCAGCACGTGCCCCTCGGTGAAAGGGTTGATGGTCAGGAAGGAGACGACGTCGTCGTCCTGCCAGACGAAACGGCCCGGCAGTTCACCGGCGATGATCTTGCTGAACACGGAAGTCATACCGGGAGGATAAGGGACACCGGGTTCACCGGAGCTGTTCCCCGACATCGGCCGCCGCGACGGTGAGGACCAGCAGCGGCACGACCTTCTCCGGCGCGATCCGGTAGCGGTTTCGGCTTCCCTGCTCGACCACCCGCGCAGCCGACAGAGCCCGGAGATGGTGGTAGAGCCGGCCGGTCGACGTGAGGTCGGTGGCCTCCTGGAGTTCGGTGGCGGTGGCGGGCCCGCGCAGCAGAGTCCGCACGATCGCCAGCCTCGCGGGGTTGCCCAAGGCGTCGAGGACGGCGGCGACGGGAACGGGATCGAGTGCGAGGGATGCGCCCGCGTCGTACTCGATGTTCCAGCGGACGTGGCCGTGCAGGGAGACGAAGCCCCCGTAGGTCACGGACCCCGTGCTTTCTGCCACGTCCGCCACGGGACCGGTGCCACCGGGACCGTCCCCGGCGCCCCGGCGGGTCGCCTCGCCCTCGAGGATCCGCACACGGCGTTCGAGATCCGCGAGCCGGGCCTCGTACTCGTCGTTCACGTCGCCGTCGCTCACATCGCGCAGCGTATCCGCTCGAGAAAATCGGGATCGTTCGCTGCCGCGGCGAGCATCTCCTGATGGGCGAACGATTGGAGGGCTTCCGCGTAGTCGCTGTCCGACATGCCGGACGCGAGCATCACCGTGGTCGCGATCGTGTCGTCGTCGCGGCGGAAGGTGACCGCGTCGGTGAGGATGCCGGGCAGGCTGCCGCCCTTGAATCCGACTCCCTCGAATCCCGGAACCGTGGACGGTTGCCATTCGAGGTGGGTACGCGCGAGGTCGCCGCCGGCACCGAACGAACCGTCGGCGATCGCGCGATGCAGGGCGGTGAGCTCGGCGGCCGATCCGGTGTTGTCGAAACGCTGGACGCGGTCGACCCGGGCGAACAAATCCTCCGGCACCGGGTGCTGCACCGCTTCGGCGCGGTAGGCGGGGTCGGAGGCGTAGCGGCGCGCGGCGTCCCAGACCGCCGACGAATCGTCGAGTGTCGGGTCGAGCAGCGCGAGTGTGTTGCCGAGCATCGTCGGCGGCGTGAAGTCGTCCCAGCCGCCCTGGGCGGCGGCCTCGCGCAGGGCGTCGTCGCCGAGGCGGTCGCGCAGGTAGTCGGGGACCGCGTTGTCGCTCTCCTGGATCATCGCCGACACCATCTCGTCGAGAGTGACGGTGTCCTCCGGGTCGTTCACACCGAGCCGTTCGAGAGCCCGGGGGTGTGCGCCGCCGTCGGTGTCCGGGAGATGCCAGCGTTCCCAGTCGGCGAGCGGTACGCGCTCGTCGGGGGAGAGTTCACCGGCTGCGACGGCGCGGGCATAGGCGGCGAGATGCACGACCTTCACAGCCGACGCGAGCGGTTGCCGCTCGTCGGGTCGTTGTTCGAAGGTCCCGCCGTTGCCGTCGTCGACCGTGATGGCGACCGTGTCGGGGTTCTCGGCGAGGTAGCCGATCCAGCCTTCGGCGGTGCTCACGTCCGCGGCGGGGGTGGGCATGCATTCACCGGCCGGGGCGGACGCGTCCGCCCCGACCGGTGCAGGGATGTCGGACTCCGGTGGAGTGCTCTGCCCGCATCCGGCCAGAGCGATCACGACGCTCGTCGCGGCGAGGGTGGTTCCGATCCTGTTCGGCATGGCGGTATCCGTCCGTGTCGGGGTGACAGTTCGAAATTCCGAACTTTCGAAATAACGATAGATCAGTCGGGTGGGCGTGTCGAGAGCTCACGGCGACTCCGACGGTCGCGGGCGGTCGTATCGTCGGGCTCATGGAAGGTGACGGGAGCGTGCGGGAGGCGCCGCTGCGCGTGCTCGTGGACGAACTCGTCACACACGTCCTCGTCGGGCTTCCCGCGGATCGGCGCACGGTCGTCGGTCTGTGCGGGCCGCCGGGTGCCGGGAAGAGTCGCGCCACGGCGCTGCTCGTCTACGCCCTCCGATGCGCGGGGGTCTCCACCGGGCAGGTGCCGATGGACGGCTACCACCTGTCCAACCGGCAGCTCGAGACCTTCGGCGCGCGGGACCGGAAGGGGGCGCCCGACACCTTCGACGTGGCCGGCTTCCGCGACATGCTGAGCCGGGTGCGGCAGTGCCGTGACGAGACGATCTACGCCCCGGATTTCTCCCGGCCGCTCGACGAACCGATCGCGGCGGTGCACGCTGTGCCGGCCGATGCCCGGGTGATCGTCACCGAGGGCAACTACCTGATGTTCGAGACCGGGGGATGGGAACACATCCGTCCGCTGCTCGACCTCGTCATCTACATCGACGCACCCCGCCGCACGCTCACGCGACGTCTCGTGCGCCGGCACCGCCACTACGGACGGGACGAGGACGGTGCACGCGAATGGGTGCGGACCGTCGATCTGCCCAATGCGGAAGCCGTTCAGCGCACGCGTTCCCGCGCCGATCTCGTGTGGAGACCGGTCCCGTAGTCTGTCCTGCGTGCGCGTACTCGTTATCGGCTCCGGTGCCCGTGAACATGCTCTTGCTCTCGCCCTGTCCCGCGACCCCGGCGTGACCGCCGTGCTGGCCGCGCCGGGCAACCCCGGTATCGCGAACGTCGCCGAGCTGTTCCCCGTCGATGCGGCCTCCGCCGACAACGTCGTCGCCCTCGCCACCGCGCAGAAGGCCGACCTCGTCGTCATAGGTCCCGAGGTTCCGCTCGTCCTCGGGGTCGCCGATGCCGTCCGCGCCGCGGGCATCCCCTGCTTCGGACCGTCCGCCGCCGCCGCACGCATCGAGGGATCGAAGGCGTTCGCGAAGGACGTCATGGCCGCCGCCGGTGTGCGCACCGCCCACAGCGAGGTCGTCGACACTCCCGCGACCCTCGACGAGGCGCTCGACCGGTTCGGACCGACCTGGGTGGTCAAGGACGACGGTCTCGCTGCCGGTAAGGGCGTCGTCGTCACCACCGATCGCGCCGCCGCCCGCGACCACGCCGCCGAGATCCTCGAGAACGGGCACCCCGTCCTGCTGGAGTCCTTCCTCGACGGCCCCGAAGTCTCGCTGTTCTGCCTCGTCGACGGCGAGACGGTCGTGCCGCTGCTCCCGGCGCAGGACCACAAGCGCGTCGGCGAGGACGACACCGGCCCCAACACCGGTGGCATGGGTGCCTACACGCCGCTGCCGTGGTTGCCCGAGGGCAGCGTCGAGCGGATCGTCTCCGAGGTCGTGGAGCCCGTCGCGGCCGAGATGGTGCGCCGCGGATGCGGTTTCTCCGGACTGCTCTACGCGGGTCTGGCGATGGGCGCCGAGGGCCCGGCCGTGGTCGAGTTCAACTGCCGTTTCGGCGACCCGGAGACCCAGGCCGTGCTCGCTCTGCTCGAGTCCCCGCTGGGCGAGGCCCTGAAGGCGGTCGCCGCCGGCACGCTCGCCGAGCTCCCGCCGCTGCGCTGGAAGGACGGCGCCGCGGTGACCGTGGTGCTCGCCGCCGAGTACTACCCGTCCACCCCGCGTACCGGCGATGTGATCACCGGCGCCGAGGGCGACACGGTGCTGCACGCCGGCACGAAGCGTCGCGAGGACGGCGCGCTGGTCTCCGCAGGTGGGCGCGTGCTCAACGTGATCGGTGTGGGTGCCGATCTCGCGTCCGCGCGCGAGGCCGCTTATGATCGGCTCGCCGACGTCAAGCTGCCGGGCGGTCACTTCCGTCGCGACATCGGTCTGGCGGCCGTCGAGGGCCGGATCTCGGTCTAGCCTTTCACTCTCGTCCTTCACCCTTGCACCTACCGGGTGTATGTTGCACACTCGGTGCATTTCGATGCCGCCAGGGGTGACTGCATGGTTTCTCGAAGACGAACGCCGACGCCGGACCCGACACCGCTACGGCACCACCACGTCGTCGTCCACGGGTTGCCGGACGACGTCCTCGTCGAGCGCGACGTGCCCATCCGCACGGGCGACGGCACCGTACTGAGAGCCGACGTCTACCGTCCTGCCGACTCCGGTGAACACGACCGCTGCCCCGTGCTGGTCGCCGTCACCCCCTACGGCAAGGACGCCGGCGTCGACCGGTATCCCGTCGACTTCGACGACCTCGCCGAATCCGGCAACCACATCGGCGATCTCGAGATCAGTGACTGCACCTCCTTCGAAGCACCGGACCCCGCCTACTGGGTTCCTCGCGGCTACGTCCTCGTCGTCGCGGACATGCGCGGTCATCACGCTAGCGGCGGCCGTCCCCGCCTGCTGCTCGGCCGGGCCGCGCTCGACTGCGCGTCCGTCGTGGAATGGGCCGGTGGTCAGGAGTGGAGCAACGGCCGCGTCGGCCTCGCCGGCGCCGACTATCTCGCCACACTGCAGTGGTACACCGCCGCGCTCAACCCGCCCTGTCTCGCGGCCATCGCACCCTGGGAAGGTGTGAGCGATCCCTGCCGCGACATCCTCACCCAGGGCGGCATCCCCGAGACCCGCTACAGCGAGTTCTGGTACAGCGCGATGAACACCGGGGCCCGCTGCGGCGCCGCCTCCCTCCGGCGGTTCACCCCGTGGTTGCGGCGCCGTTTCCCCGACTTCTTCCGTCACCTCGCCCCGCCGCCCCGGCTCGAGGACGTCACCGTGCCCGCGCTCGTCGGCGTCTCGTGGTCCGATCAGGGCCCACGCGCCCGCGGGTCGGTCGAGGGTTACCGCCGCATCGCGTCGGAGCACAAGTGGCTCTACACCCACGGCCGGAAGATGTGGCAGACCTTCTACGGCAACGAGGCCCTCGACTACCAGCGACGATTCTTCGACCGCTTCCTCAAGGACGAGGACAACGGCTTCGAGGACACCCCGCGCATCCGTCTCGAGACCCGCCACGACCTGCGCACCTATTCCGAACGCCTCGAATCCGAGTGGCCGGTCCCCGACACCCGTTACGTCGCATTCCACCTCGACCACGCGAACGCCGACCTGAGCACCACCCCGTGCGAGAGCAGCCAGTTCCGCCGCACCTTCCCCGTCGCGGGCGACGAACTCGTCTTCACCCACACCTTCGACGAGGACACCGAGATCACCGGGCACGCGGCGCTGCGTTTGTGGGTGCAGGCGAAGGACGCCAACGACATGGACCTGTTCGTCGGGCTCGCCAAGCGCGACGAGCACGGCCGCGACGTGTGGTTCGAAGGCCACGGCGGCTACGAGAAGGGATTCGTCGCCCACGGGTGGATGCGGGTCTCGCGGCGGGCGCTGGACCCGGAGGCCTCCACCGCCTACCGGCCCGTCCACGACCAGACGAAGTACTGGCCGTTGATGCCCGACCAGATCGTGCCCGTCGACATCGAGATCATGCCGCACAGCACCTTCTTCGAAGCCGGATCGAGCCTCGTGCTCGTCATCGCCGGCCACGACCTCGACGAGAACCCACGCGTCGGGCACGATCGCACCATCAACAAGGGCTTCCACATCGTGCACGCCGGCGGACAGTTCGACTCGCATCTGCTGTTGCCGGTCGTGCCGCAACCGACGCCGGAACCCGACGCGGCGGCCACCGACGCGGCGGCCACGCAGGTGAAGGTCGTCGATCGTCAGGACTATCCGATCTCGTGGGGTGCCCTCACCCGACTTCAGCGCGTCCGGCTCTGACGAACGACGCGGGGCGTACTACCGTCGTCGACGTGCGCCCCGAATCCCAACGCTCCGGTATCGAGACGTTCCATGTCATGGATGTGTGGAAGGCGGCCGCCGAGCGGCAGCGCAGCCACGGCGACGTCCTGAGTCTCGCCGCCGGACAACCGTCGACCCCCGCACCCGCTCCCGTGCTCCGGGCCGCCAACCTGGCGATCGATGCGGAACTGCTGGGTTACACGGAGACCTTCGGCATCCTGCCGCTGCGCGAGGAGATCGCGGCGTACCACCGCCACAAGTACGGCATCGACGTCGACGCGGACGACGTCGTCGTCACCACCGGCTCGTCCGGCGCCTTCACCCTGGTGTTCCTCGCGGCCTTCGACGTCGGCGACACCGTGGTCGTCGCCCGCCCCGGCTACCCGGCCTACCGCAACACCCTCGCCGCGCTCGGTTGTCGTGTCGTCGAACTCGACTGCGGTCCGCAGACCCGCTACCAGCCCACCGTCGCGATGCTCGAGGAACTCGACGCTCCGCCTGCGGGAATCGTCGTCGCCAGCCCCGCCAACCCGACCGGCACGATGATCGAACCGTCCGAGCTCGCGGCGCTCGCGCGCTGGTGCGACGAGCACGGCAGCCTGCTCATCTCCGACGAGATCTACCACGGCATCGAGTTCGGCACCGTCCGGTCCGAGACCGGTGAGGGCACCGGATCACCGGCGACCTCGACGGCGTGGGCGACCTCGCGCGACTCGGTGGTGATCGGCTCGGTGTCGAAGTACTTCTCGATGACCGGTTGGCGGCTCGGCTGGATGCTCGCGCCCGAGACGATGCGTCCGGCTCTGCAGCGACTCGCGTCGAACATGACGGTGTGCCCGCCGTCGGTCTCGCAGTTCGCGGCGGTCGAGGCGTTCGGGACCGAGGCCCGCACCGAACTCGACGGGCACGTCTCCCGCTACGCGGTGAACCGGGAACTGCTGCTCGAAGGGCTTCCGGATCTCGGCATCACGAAACTCGCACCGGCAGACGGCGCCTTCTACGTCTACGCCGACATCGGCCATCTGCTCGACGGCGAGAACTCGACGGCGTGGTGCGCGCGGCTGCTCCACGACACCGGGCTCGCGCTCGCACCGGGCGTCGACTTCGACACCGTGCGCGG
This sequence comes from Rhodococcus sp. 2G, assembly GCF_001886355.1. Classification (NCBI taxonomy): domain Bacteria; kingdom Bacillati; phylum Actinomycetota; class Actinomycetes; order Mycobacteriales; family Nocardiaceae; genus Rhodococcus; species Rhodococcus sp. 2G. The sequence goes on from NZ_CP018063.1 coordinate 5,139,126, forward strand.
CGGCGAGACCGTGCGGCTGTCGTTCGCGGGTTCGACTGCCGACGTCACCGCGGCGCTCGACCGGCTCGCGGCCTGGCTGCCCGTCTCCTGATCGCCGTGCCGGACCGCCGCGGCCGGGTTACCGCCCGTCGGCGATGATCCGCGCGATGTTCCGTTCGGCCAGCGCCGCGATGGTCAGCGACGGGTTCGCGGTGCCGGTGCTGCCCGGGATCAGCGCGCCGTCGACGACGTAGAGACCGGGATGGCCGTGCACGCGGCCGTAACCGTCGGTCGCCTCGCCGAGCACCGCACCACCGAGTGGATGCGCAGTGAAGGTCGCGTTGACGTCCTCGGCCATCGGCGATGCGCCCGGGATCGTGCCACCGGCCTGCGCCATCGCGTTGTGCACGGCCCGCAGGGCGTCGACGCTCTCGCGTTCGCCACCGGTCGGCCAGTTCAAAACCGCCCGATCGGCACCCGGGTCGTACGCGAAGTCGGCACGGGTGGGGTCGAGGGTCATGCCGAGGGAGGCGAGCATCCCGACGTCCTTCGCGGTGCCCGCGACGAACCAGTTCTCGAGGCTCAGCGGCAGACCGGACTCGTCGACGATCCGCGACGCCGACGGCGCGCCCTGGTCGCCGCCGAAACCCTCGGTGAGCGCGAACGAGCGGACGAGCACCGCGTCGCCGTTGGTGCCCCAGCCCCGGCCCACGCGCTCGTCGAGGTTCGGCAGCGAACCGGTGTGCCGCGCCTTGACGAGCAGTTCGGTCGTGCCGATCGATCCGGCGCCGAGGACGAGGCGGTCGCACGTGATCGTGGTAGTGCGCAGCACCACCCCCGTCGGGTCGACGGCCTGCACGTCGAGCCGGTAGCGGCCGTCGCCGTTCTGGCCGATCGCAAGCACCCGGTGACCGTGGCACACCAGGGTGCGCCCGGTCGCCTCTGCCGCCGGGATGTAGTTCTGCGTGAGATCGAACTTCGCGCCGTTCGAGTTGCCGAGATTGCTCTCGCCCGCGACGGCCGATCGGCGGACCGAGCCGGCGAGTTCGGCGCGCACGACGTCCCAATCCCAGATGCCGTCGATGCGGTGCGGGCTGTAACCGGCGGCGCGCGCGTCGTCGTCCCATCGCCGCGAGTGCGTGAACTCGGCGGCGTTGTAGATGTCGTCGGGCATCGGGTCGAGGCGCAGCATCGAGCGCACCTTCGGGTACCAGGTGGAGGTCATCTCGTCGTAGGACAGACGGCCGCCGAAGACGTGCTCGAAGAGGTGCCGTTCGGGAGCGATCATCACTCCGGTGAACACGATCGATCCGCCACCCACCGCCGCGCCGCGCCACACCGACATGTTCGGGTAGTCGACCACATCGAGGACACCGGCGAAGTCGTCGCACACCACCGGGATGCCCGTCGGTCCGGTGAAATGGGTGCGGTGGTGGTAGCCGCGACCATCGGCGAGCAGGTCGGTCGTGAAGATCTCGCGGTGCGGGTCGCGGGGCCAGCGCATGCCGCGCTCGAGCATCGTGACCCGGTTCCCGGCCTCGGCCAGGCGCAGCGCGGCGACGCTCGCACCGAAACCGGAGCCCACCACGACGACCTCGGAATGCTCCGGCGGGGCGGGCGGCGGAACGAACAGTTCGGGCACGAGACGGCGGTACTCGTCGACCCCGACGGGCAGCGCGTCCGCACGCGGGAGGCCGATACCGGACATGCCCGGCGCCGCGGCGCCGGCACCCGCCAGGGCGGCCCCGAGAAGCGATGCCTGCAGAAAGCGTCGACGTCTCATCCGGTACGGCTCCGATCGTTCGATGATCTACTCGCGGGGCTGCGCTCGCCGAGGACTCGACACGCGCGGGCGGGCGCAATGGTACCGGTTGGTCTCCACTTCCGTTTTCCCCTGGTGAGACGGTCGGGACTGTCACCATGAGAAGGTGTCGATTGCTGCGACTCCGAAGGGCGAACGGCGCCGTCAGGCGCTGGTCGAGGCAGCGGCCGACCTCATCCTCGAAGGGGGGATCGACGCCGTCCGCCACCGGGCCGTCGCCACCCGCGCGGGCCTGCCGCTCGCATCGACCACCTATTACTTCGAATCGCTCGACGACCTCGTCGCATGCGCGGTCGACTACAACAGCGAGCGGGAACTCGACGCGATGCGGGAGCGCGTCCGCGACATCGAGCCGCTCCCGCGCAGTCTCGAGGGCACGGCCGATCTCATCGTCGAACTGCTCATCGGACCGCGGGACTGCGACGGCGGCATCGACCGCGAACGCCTGATCTCCCGGTACGAGCGGTGCGTCGCGACAGCCCGCTATCCGGAACTGCGTGACGTGCAGGTCCGCATGCGCGAGCAGATCGACCACCTGCTCACCGACCTGCTCGAACGCTGCTGCCGATCGGTGCGGCCCCGCGAGGTGCGTCGGCTCGTGGCGGTCGTGGACGGCGCGGTCCTCGGCGGACTGGGCGAGCTCGATCCCGACCCGCGCTCGCTCGCGCGCGGCATCCTGCTCGACGTCGTCGAGACCGTCGCGCCCCCGGTCGAGGATTGAGGTCGGGGAATACGGGAGCAGACCCGGACCGTAAACTCACTTGTGTGAGCCACATCCCCAACGTCCTCGCCACCCGCTACGCCAGCCCCGAACTCCGGGACCTGTGGTCGCCCGAGTACAAGATCGTGCTCGAGCGGCAGCTGTGGCTCGCGGTGCTGCGGGCGCAGGCCGAACTCGGGATCGACGTTCCCGCCGAGGCGATCGCCGACTACGAACGCGTGATCGAGCAGGTCGACCTCGAGTCCATCGCCCAGCGCGAGCGCGTCACCCGCCACGACGTCAAGGCCCGCATCGAGGAGTTCAACGCCCTCGCCGGTCACGAGCACGTCCACAAGGGCATGACCAGCCGCGACCTCACCGAGAACGTCGAGCAACTGCAGATCCTGCGGTCGCTCGAGCACGTCCACTCCCACGGTGTCGCCGTGGCCGCACGCCTCGCCGAGCGCGCCACCGAGTACGCCTCGCTCGTCATGGCCGGTCGCTCGCACAACGTCGCGGCGCAGGCCACCACCCTCGGCAAGCGTTTCGCGTCGGCCGCCGACGAACTGCTCATCGCGCTGCAGCGCGTCCGGGAACTGATGGCCCGCTACCCCCTGCGCGGGATCAAGGGCCCGATGGGCACCGCACAGGACATGCTCGACCTGCTCGGCGGTGATTCCGCCAAGCTCGCGCAGCTCGAGCAGAAGGTCGCGCAGCATCTCGGCTTCGCGAACGTCTTCACGAGCGTCGGCCAGGTCTATCCGCGTTCGCTCGACCACGACGTGCTCTCCGCGCTCGTGCAGGTCGGCGCCGGTCCCGCGTCGTTCGCCCACACCATCAGGCTCATGGCCGGCCACGAACTCGTCACCGAGGGCTTCCAGCCCGGCCAGGTGGGGTCGTCCGCGATGCCGCACAAGATGAACACCCGCTCGTGCGAGCGCGTCGACGGCCTGCAGGTCGTCCTGCGCGGCTATGCCTCCATGGCCGCCGAGCTCGCCGGCGCGCAGTGGAACGAGGGCGACGTCTTCTGCTCCGTCGTCCGCCGTGTGGCCCTTCCCGACGCCTTCTTCGCGATCGACGGCCAGATGGAGACCTTCCTGACGGTCCTCGCCGAGTTCGGTGCCTACCCGGCGGTGATCGAGAAGGAACTCGTGCGGTACCTGCCGTTCCTCGCGACGACCAAGGTCCTCATGGCCGCGGTCCGGGCCGGGGTGGGTCGCGAGACCGCACACGAGGTCATCAAGGAGCATGCGGTCTCCGTCGCACTCGCGATGCGCGAGGAGGGTCGCGAACCCGATCTGCTCGACCGTCTCGCCGCCGACGACCGGCTGCCGCTCGACCGCGCCGCGCTCGACGCGGCACTGGCCGACCGGGAGGTCTTCGCCGGAGCTGCGGTCGCGCAGGTCGAAGCGGTCGTCGCGGCGGTGCAGGACCTCGTAACGCAGTATCCGGAAGCAGCGAAGTACACGCCGGCGCCGATTCTGTAGGAAGCCGATTCGACAGGAATCACGGGAACCGACTGCCGGGGGGAGTGTCCGATGGGGGTGGCGCTATCAGCAGGAGAGAACGAAGTGTCGGTGAAACCGGGAAATACGGGTCGGTTGCGTGACGCAGCGCGAACACGCACCGCGCTGCTCGATGCAGCGCGCGAGGTGTTCCTGCGCGACGGATACGCGGCGGCGGCCACGGAGGAGATCGTCTCGGTGGCGGGGGTGACGCGCGGTGCGCTCTACCACCACTTCGCCGACAAGCGGGATCTGTTCCGCGGTGTCATCGAACGACTCCAGTCGGAAGCGGAGAGCTCCCTGGTCCCGGCCGAACCGGTCGAGGACGCCTGGGGGGGCTTCACCCAGGCCGTGCTCGCCTCGCTCGACGCGGTCTACGACCCCGCGACCCGCCGGCTGCTGCTCATCGAAGCCCCCGCGGTCCTCGGCTGGGCCGAGGTCCGCGAGACCCACCGGCACTCCTCGCTGAAGGCCATCGAGCGCATGCTCGTCACCCTCGATCCCGAGACCTACGAGGCGTCGCCCACGCGGACATCGGTGCTCGCGCACCTGCTCGTCGCGGCCGTCGAGGAAGCGATGCTGTGTCTCGCGCACAGCGACGACCCGGTGCGCGACCGTCCTACGGTGCAGGGCGAACTGCTACGCCTGCTCGAAACCGCCCGCGGACCCGCACGTGCGGAGGAGTCCACGCCACAGTGACGGACTGCATCTTCTGCGCCATCGTGGCCGGGCAGTCGCCGGCCAGCGTCGTGCTCGACGAACCCGACGTGCTCGCGTTCATGGACATCCGCCCGTTCACTCCCGGGCATCTGCTCGTGATTCCGAAGCGGCACGCCTCCGGACTGGCACAACTCGATCCCGACGACGGAGCGAAGGTGTTCGCCGCCGGGCAACGGATCGCCACGGCGATGCGCGCGTCCGACCTCCCGATCGAGGGCGTGAACATGTTCCTCGCCGACGGCGCCGCCGCCGGCCAGGAGGTCTTCCACGTGCACCTGCACCTCATGCCGCGCAGCGCCGGGGACGGCTTCGGGATCCGAGCCGATTGGCGGACACCGAACCGGACCGTGCTCGACGGCACGGCCGCCACCATCCGCACCGCCGTGCAGACACCCCGGTCGTGATGCAGTGACAGGTGCATACGTTCAGCCGATCGCGCCGGTCGGCGGGTCGCTCGCGTGGTCGGCACTGGTGGCGGTACTCCCGCTGCTGACCATGCTCGTCCTGCTCGCCGTCTTCCGACTGCGGTCGCATTCGGCCGCGGGAATCGCGGTGGTCGTGGCCCTGATCGTGGGCACCGCCGTCTACAGCATGCCGGTCGGGTCCGCGCTCAGTGCCGGTGTCGAAGGTGCGGTCTTCGGTCTCTTCCCGATCATGTGGACGGTGGTCAACGCCGTCTGGGTGTACCGGCTCACCGTCGAATCCGGGCACTTCGACGTCCTCACCCGCGCCTTCGGGCGAATATCCCCGGATCCGCGGATCCTCACCATCGTCATCGCCTTCCTGTTCGGCGCGCTGCTCGAGGCGGTCGCCGGTTTCGGCACCCCCATCGTCGTCGCGACCGTCGTGCTCATCGGTGCCGGTCTGCCCCCGGTGCGTGCGGCCGCGGCGTCGCTGCTCGCCAACTCGGTCGTCACCCCGCTCGGCGTCATGGGCACACCGATCCTGACGATGTCGCGCGTCTCGGAGATCCCGATCGACGAGATCGGACCGGTCGTCGCGCGTCAGGTCTGCCTGCTCGCGGTGTTCGTCCCGCTCGTGCTGGTCGCGGTGGTCGGCGGATGGCGCGGAGTTCGCGAGACGTGGCCGGTCGCGCTCGTCGTCGGACTTGCCTTCGGCGCCGCCCAGTTCGTGTGCGCGAGCTATCTCACCGTGGGGCTGAGCAACATCGCCGGTGCCGTGGCCGGTCTGCTCGTGCTGCTGGTCGCGGTGAAGGTGCACCCCATGCATCGGGAGGCCCGCCGGGCCGCATCCGACCGGATCCACGACTCGCGTCGACGCGTCGTCGAGGCGTTCGCCCCCTACGCCCTGATCGTGGTCGTCTTCCTCGTCAGCCGGTTCGGTCCGGTGGCGTCGCTGTTGTCGAACGCGAGCGTGTCGTTCCCCTGGCCGGGTGTGGACGTGACTACGGCCGACGGGGACGTTCCCACCGCGGAGACCTTCACCATCGATCTGCTCACTGCCCCGGGCAGCCTCGTCTTCGTCGCCGCGCTGCTGTCGATACCGGTGCTGAAGGTCGCGGTGGCCGACGCGGTGCGATGCTTCGTCGCGGCGGTCGTGCAGTTGCGGTGGTCGTTCGCGACGGTGACGGCGGTCCTCGCCCTCGCGTACGTGATGAACCTGTCCGGGCAGACCGCCACGATCGGCGGTTTCCTCGCCGGTGCGGGCGTGGCGTTCGCGCTGTTGTCGCCGGTGCTCGGCTGGCTCGGCGTCGTGGTCACCGGCTCGAACACCGCCTCCAACGCGATGTTCGGCAGCCTGCAGGTCGCCGCGGCCCAGCAGTCGGGACTCGACCCGACCGTGCTGGTCGCCGGGAACATGGCCGGCGGCACCACCGGCACCCCGATCGCACTGCAGAACCTCGCGCTGGTGTCGTCGGTGAAGGGACTGTCCGGCAAGGACGGGCTGCTCATGCGCCGGATCTGGCCGCTGAGCATCGCCGGTCTCGCGGTGCTCGCCGTCCTCGTGTGGCTGCAGTCCACCTCGGTGCTGGGCTGGATGGTGCCTTGACGCTGCAGTTGTGCAGTGACGAACGTCGGCGTGCCGCGAACGCCTGTTTCGTGCGGGGTGCACTAGCGTTGTCGGAGTGGTTCGTGCACAACCGATATTGACCCCGCTCACCGAAGCGGCGATCTTCCTCGTCGTCACCGTCGACGAGGGCGCAGAGGACACCGTGCGGGATCTGCTCGAAGATCTCTCGGGCCTGCGCCGCTCGGTCGGTTTCCGCATCCCGGAGGGCGGCCTGTCGGTCGTCACCGGCATCGGCTCGGATATGTGGGACCGGCTGTTCGACGGCCCCCGGCCCGCCGGACTGCATCCGTTCGTCCCGCTCGACGGCGGTCGGCACCAGGCCCCCTCGACCCCCGGCGACCTGTTGTTCCACCTCCGCGCGTCGACGATGGACCTGTGCTTCGAACTCGCCGCGAAGATCAACGATAGGCTGCGCGGTGCGGCTCGGGTCGTCGACGAGACGCACGGCTTCCGCTATTTCGAACGCCGCGACCTGCTCGGCTTCGTCGACGGCACGGAGAACCCCGAGGACGACGAGGCCGTCGAGGCGGCCCTGGTCTCCGACGAGGATCCGGACTTCGCCGGCGGTAGCTACGTCGTCGTCCAGAAATACCTGCACGACCTCGCGTCGTGGAACTCGTTGACCGTCGAGGAGCAGGAGCGGGCGATCGGCCGGACCAAGCTCGACGACATCGAGCTCGACGACGAGACCAAACCCGCGAATTCGCATGTCGCACTGAACGTGATCGTCGACGAGAACGGGGTCGAGCAGCAGATCGTGCGCGCGAACATGCCGTTCGGCAGCTTCGGTGCCGACGAGTTCGGCACCTACTTCATCGGTTACTCGGCCACCCCGGAGGTGACCGAGCAGATGCTGCGCAACATGTTCCTGGGCAGCCCGCCCGGCAACACCGACCGCATCCTGGACTTCTCCACCGCGGTGACGGGATCGCTGTTCTTCTGCCCCTCGCTGGAGTTCCTCGAAGATCTTCCGCCGTCACCGGCGGAAATTCCCTCCCACGAAGATCCGAGTGCCTCGACCGCCGGCCGGCCTGCCGACGGATCACTCGGAATTGGCGCTCTGCGAAGGAGTTCGACCCTGTGAACAATCTGTATCGCGACCTCGCCCCGATTTCCGAGGCAGCATGGACCGAGATCGAGGAGGAGGCCGCACGCACCTTCAAGCGACACGTCGCCGGGCGCACCGTCGTCGACTTCTCCGGACCGCACGGCACCGACTTCGCGGCGGTGGGTCTCGGCCGCACCCGCGAGATCGAACCCCCGGCCGCCGGAGTGCGGGCGCGTCAGCACCGCGTCGCGCCGGTCGTCGAACTGCGGGTGCCGTTCACGCTGTCGCGCGAGGAGATCGACAGCGTCGAGCGCGGTTCCCGCGACATCGACCTCGACCCCGTCAAGGAAGCGGCCCGCCAGATCGCCTTCGCCGAGGACCGCGCGATCTTCGAAGGCTACGCGGCCGCGGGTATCGAGGGCATCCGGGCGTCGTCGTCGAACCCGTCCCTGCAGCTGCCCGAGGATCCCCGCGACTTCCCGGAGATCATCAGCCAGGCGCTGTCGCAGCTGCGACTGGCGGGTGTGGGTGGCCCGTACTCGATCCTGCTCGGCGCCGACGAGTACACCAAGGTCAGCGAGACGTCCGATCACGGCTACCCGATCCGCGAACAACTGCGCCGCCTCATCGACGGCGACCTCATCTGGGCCCCGGCGATCGACGGCGCGTTCGTGCTGACCACGCGCGGCGGCGACTACGACCTGCAGGTCGGCCAGGATCTGTCGATCGGCTACCTCTCGCACGACGCAGAGACGGTGAACCTGTACTTCCAGGAGTCGTTCACCTTCCTCGTCTACACCGGCGAGGCATCGGTTCCGCTGGTGCCGACGACGCTCGAACTCCCGCACTGAGCCGGTCCCGGGGCGTCCGCGCGTGCGGCGCCCCGGGTCACCGACCGTCCGGCCGGATCACGACGGCGCCGGCGCGGGTTTACCTACGATCGTCCTGCTGTGCTGGGCGGCCTTCGGCCTCGTCCTGGCGTTCGTGGCCTCCCGTCGAAAGCCGGTGTCGGAACCGCCGCGAACGGAATGACCTGAGACTTCTCATAGTAATTCGCTAGAATTATGTACATGACGACTCTTCCTGTTGCCGACGCGCGGGCGCAATTGTCACGACTGGTCGATGAGGCCGAGCGCACACACGAGCGATTCGAGATCACCCGCAACGGGCACCGCGCCGCGGTGCTTCTCGGTGCCGACGATTACGACGCGATGCAGGAGACGATCGCGGTGTTGTCGGATACGGATCTGCTGCGGGCGCACGTCGAGGGCCGAACGGAGGTCGAGTCGGGAGACGTCGTCGATGTACAGGAATTGACGCAGCTGATGCGTGATGCTCGGTCGTCCGAGGAATGAGCACTCCGGACCACCCGTATCGGCTGGTGATGGCGAGGTCGGCTGCACGCGCCATGGCGAGGTCGTTGCCGGAGAGGGTAGCAACTGCGGTATACGAGTTCGTCACAGGACCCCTTCTCGAGAATCCGAAGCGGGTGGGGAAGCCGTTGAATCCGCCTCTTGCGCCGGCGTACAGCGCCCGGCGAGGTGAATATCGCGTCCTGTATCTGATCGATGATGCGAACCGCACGGTCGAGGTCACCGCGATTTCGCACCGTGCCGATGCGTATCGATAGAAGACGGTCGGACAGTGCTGCCGCGAGCCGTCGGGGTTGCGGCAGCTACCGAGCTGTCAGAGTGCTCCGGCCTTCAACGCCGCCGCGTTGACGCGCACGAGCGCGGCGTGCAGGTCCTGGAGTTCGTCGAGCCCGACACCGAGGGCATCGACGACCTGTCCCGGCACCGACTCGGCCTCGGCACGCAGCGCCCGGCCGGCGTCGGTGAGCTCGAGGACGAGTTGCCGTTCGTCGGCCGCGCTGCGCGCGCGGGTGATCAGGCCCAGCGCCTCGAGTCGCTTGAGCAGGGGAGACAGCGTGGGGGAGTCGAGCTGGAGTAACTGCCCCACTTCCTTGCTCGTCAGCGGCGAGCGTTCCCACAGGGCGAGCATCACCAGGTACTGCGGGTGGGTCAGTCCCAGCCTGTCGAGGATCGGTCGATAGACCGCGAGCACGGCGCGGTTCGCCACGGCGAGAGCGAAACACACCTGCCGCTCCAGCGCGAGAGGATCATCACCGGAAGCAGGGAGGTGGGTGGCCGGGGACTCGACGCTCATGAACCGACGATACCGAACCGGTATATCCCGGCCCGGGTTCTCCCGGGTGCGACGATCCTCACGGGTCGTAGTCGGGATAGGTCGTGTGCAGCCTCAGGTAGCCGGTGACGTTCTCGCCCAACCACCCTTCGCTCTCCTCCGGTGTCACGCCGTCGCAGACCGCGTCGCCCTCGATGCAGATCCGTTCGACGGCGATCGTGCCGAAGTCGTCGCGACCGCCACCGAGCGTGATGCCCGGGACGACCTCGCCCGGGAACAGCGTTTCGACTCCCCGGGTGTCACGCGGGTCGGAGTACAGCACACCGCTGATCCGCTCCGGCGGCACCGAACCGTCGGCCGCGATCTCGGCGAGGACGTCGCCGGCGATCGACGCGCCCTGCGAGTAACCGAGGACGACGAGCTCACTGTCGGGGCACGAACCGTGCCGGACGGTGATCGTCTCGCGCAGGCGCTGATGCCCGATCCTCTTGGACTCGTCGTACGCGAGTCGCCCCGATCCCTCGCTCGACCCGGACTCCGGCACCGGAACCACGACGGCGGGATAGCGGATGTGCTCGACCACCGTGCCGGGTGCCGCGTACCGCGCCGAGATCTTCGCGAGGGGTGAATCGGGATCGATCGAATCCGGGGTGTCGATGTTGCGGGTTCCGTCGACCGCGATGACGAACCGCTCCGGGCACGGACGGAAGGTCTCCGCGCCGGCGGTGGGCGCGGTGCCGTCAGTGGCGGCGGCGGCGACGACGGGTCCGGTCAGGCCGAGGGCGAGTCCTGCGATGATCGCCAGGACACGACGACAAGCGAAGTCGGGCATGGCAGTCTCCTGTGATCGACCCCGACACCGATGACTACCGCACGAGAATATCGTCCGATTTGACGTATTTCTCGCCGGCGAAACGCTACTCCGAGTGTAGTTGGTTACAAAGTCACAGACCGAACGTTCGGAATTTTCGAGCGGTTCGATCAAGCAAGTCCGGTACTCCGCAGGGTGATGTTGAGGCGCCCCGCGGTGAGTCCGCAGCGGGAACTGCCGGTGTCCGGATACACGACCGGCACCCCGTGATAGGCGAACCGCGACGGACCGCCGAAGACGAACAGATCGCCGGACTCGAGACGCACGTCGGTGTACGGCCGGCCGCGCGACTCGGTGTTGCCGAACCGGAACAAGCAGGCATCCCCGAGACTGAGCGACACGATCGGCGCGCTCACCCGCTCGTCCTTGTCCTGATGCATCCCCATCCGCGCGTCGCGGTCGTAGAAATTGATCAGAGCGGTATCGGGCTCGTACCCGCCCCCGGCCGCCGGATCGTCGTAGGCATCGGCGACGGCACGCCGCCCGAGTTCGACGAGCCGGTCGGGAAGCGGCGGAACGGGAGCGTCGTCGACATCGACCGCGGTGCGGGTGTAGCGGTACGGCGACCAGTGCCATCCGAGGCACACCGTGCTCACCGACATCCGTCCGCCACCCGGAAGCAGGGTGTGCCGCATCGGCGCCGGCGGGCGCGCCCAATCACGACACAGCTCGACGAGCTCGCGCTGTTCGCCCGGGTCGAGCCAGTCGGGCACATGCACGGCGCCCGGCGCGATCTCGCGTCGCGGACGGGAGACGGAGAACAATTCGTCCATCCCGGGTGCTCGACCTCCGTGCGTGTGAGCGGTACCTACAGCCGGTGATACGTGTAGACAGGTTCAGTACCAACTGTGCCGCACGGGACGGCACTGCGATTCGACGGGGAGGTATCAGCGATGAAGGTCGAAGGCAGAGTGGCCGTCGTGACAGGCGGGGGCGGCGGAATCGGCGGCGCCATCGCTGCCGGCCTCGTCGAGCGAGGTGCACGAGTGGTGGTCGCCGACCTCGACGAACACGCGGCGCAACGCGTCGTCGCGACGCTCGAGGAGGAGACGCCGGGGAGCGCCGTCGCGGTGGCGGCGGACGTCTCCGACGACGAACACATCCGCGGCCTCGTCGAGCGCGCCGAAGCGGAGTTCGGTCCCGTGGACCTGTACTTCGCCAACGCGGGTGTCACCGGTGTGCCCGGCCTGGAGATCGAGGACTCGGTCTGGGAGCAGTCCTTCGACGTCAACCTGCGCGCACACATCCGTGCGGCGCGACTGCTGGTACCCCGATGGGTCGAACGTGGCGAGGGCTATTTCGTCAGCACGGCGTCGGCGGCCGGCCTGCTCACACAGATCGGCTCGGCCACCTACTCGGTCACCAAGCACGCGGCCGTCGGTTTCGCCGAGTGGCTGTCGGTGACCTACGGCGACAAGGGTGTGAGGGTGAGCTGCCTGTGCCCGATGGGCGTCAACACACCTCTGCTGTACTCGGGGGACGCATCCGGGCACGCACTCGGTGAACTCGCCACCCGGGCCGTCACGACCGCCGGTGCGGTGCTCGAACCCGTCGACGTCGCGGAGACGGTGTTCGCGGCAATGGAGGAGGAGCACTTCCTGATCCTTCCGCACCCGGAGGTCCTCGAGATGTACCGGAACAAGGGCGCCGACTACGACCGGTGGCTGCGCGGCATGCGTCGCTACCGTCAGGCCCTCGAGGAGTCGACTCCCACCGATTCGTGAAATCGATTGCCCTGCCCACGTTGGTGTCCTAGCGTCACCGGTCATGACATCCGTCGACACCGTTCGCGGCCCTCTCGACACGGGCCGTCTGGGCAGAGTCCTCATGCACGAGCACGTCTTCGTTCTCGGCGAGGAGATCCGCACCAACTTTCCCGACTACCCGAGCCCGTGGGACGAGGACGAACGCGTCGACGACGCGGTCGCGAAGTTGAAGGCGTTGTCGGAGCGCGGCATCGACACGATCGTCGATCCCACGGTGGTCGGTCTCGGCCGGTACATTCCGCGCATCCAGCGCGTCGCCGAACGGGTGGACATCTCCATCGTCGTCGCGACGGGCCTGTACACCTACAACGACCTGCCGTTCCAGTTCCACAACGTCGGGCCGGGGTTGCTGGTGGACGGACCGGAGCCGCTCACCGAACTGTTCGTGAAAGACATCCGCGAGGGCATCGCCGGCACGGGGGTGCGTGCAGGAATGCTCAAGTGCGCCATCGAGATTCCGGGACTCACGCCGGGCGTCGAGCGCGTGATGCGAGCGGTGGGGCAGGCGCACGTCGAGACCGGTGTGCCGATCACGGTGCACACCAATCCGCATACCGGGTCGGGGCAGGTGGCGCAGCGGGTGCTCGCGGAGGAAGGTGTCGACCTCACCAAGGTGGTGATCGGGCACAGCGGTGATTCGACCGATCTGGACTACCTGCGTCGCATTGCCGACGCCGGTTCGATTCTCGGGATGGACCGCTTCGGCCTCGATCTGCTGTTGCCGTTCGAGCAGCGCGTCGACACGGTGGTCGCGCTCGTGGAGGCCGGTTACACCGAGCGCATGGTGCTCTCGCACGATGCGTCGTGCTTCATCGACTGGTTCCCGCACGACGTGAAGCAGACCGCCGTGCCCAACTGGAACTACAACCACATCAGCGACGAGGTGCTGCCGGCCCTGCGCGAACGGGGCGTGACCGACGAGCAGATCACCACGATGCTCGTGGACAATCCGAGGCGGATCTTCGAACGCTGAAGCGGCGTAGGCCGCGTCGGGTAGCAACGAGGACGCTCAGGCGGCGTCGTGCAGTACCAGGCCGAGCGCGCGACGCAGGCCCGATCGGACGGTGCTCACGCCGTGCCGGACCGGCGCCCGCGACCATCCGCGCGCCGACCGGATCGGTCGGTCGCGGGTGGTGAAGATCAGCGCGTGGCCTTGCTCGAGCACGGTGACGGTGCCCCGCGACTGCGCGCGGGGCCGTTGTTCGACCAACAGGAACTCGCCGCCGGTGTAGTCGACGCCCGCCCGGTCGAGCCCGATCACGACCTGCAGTGGGAACACGAGGTCGCCGTAGAGATCGCGATGCAGGGCGTTCCAGTCGCCGGTGGTGTAGCGCAGCATCAGCGGGGTGGGGTCGGTCTGGCCGGCCGCGTGGCACATGTCGAACCAGTCGTCGAAGTCGTCGGGCCAGGGTGCCGGATCGCCGAGGCGTTCGGCCCACGAGCGCGCGACGGGGAGCAGCTGCCGGTAGAACGCCGAGCGCAGGTGTGCGACGGCGTCGGGGACGGGTGAGCCGAAGTACTTGTAGGTGCCGTGCCCGTACCCGTAGCGGCTCATGTCGACCGTGGTGCGGAAGCGGGCGTCGTCGTCCCACAGGGCCGCGAGTTCGGCGCATTCGTCGTCGCTCAACAGCGGCCCGATGAGGGCGCAGCCGTTCTCGTCGAGTTCGCTCGTCAGCTCGGGCAGGTTCAGTGCGTCGACGCGCGACTGCAGACTGTCGATGGTCTTCACAGGGCTCTCCTCGATCGGCACGGACACTCGTAGGGAAGACGTCGCTGCCGTCGGGAATGTGAGTACCCGGAACCGGAAGGGATCAGCGCGGCCGGTCGTCGACGAGTTTGTGCAGCAGATCGGACAGTCGTGCGCGTTCCTCGGCGTCGAGCCGGTCGAACATCTCGACGGCGTCGGCATCGCGGGCCGAGGCCAGCTCGGCCCGGATCCTGCGGCCCTCGTCGGTCAGCCGCACGCAGACCGCGCGTCGGTCGGCGGGATCGGGGAGTCGCTCGGTGAGACCCCGCGACTCGAGGCGATCGACGACCTCGGTGGCCGAGCGGGGGACGATGCGCAGTTCCTTGGCCACGACGCCGAGGCGGATGGGGTCGTCGGCGCGTCCGATGACGTCGAGCGCCCGGTACTCGTGGGGTGACAATCCCCACGGTTGGAGGAGGTCGTGCCAGCGTCGGCGCAGCGTACGCGTGGTGGTGAGGAGGAGATCGCGCAGTGCGACGGGTGAATCCGGCATGGTGGTCACAGTACCTCACTTGACGGTTGACACTCAATGAGGCAACCTCAACAAGTACGAGTCACGAACCACGAATCGAGGTGGCGCACATGATGCAGCCCCCACCCACTCTCGGCGGCAAGCCGGGCAGCCGCGGCAGGATCGACAAGAAGGATCTCGAGCAGCTCCGCGAGGCCCCGGTGAGCCTGCGCCGTATCGGCGCCCTCTTCGCGCCCTATCGGTGGAAGATCACCCTCGTCGTCGCGCTCATCATCGCCTCGTCGGTGATCTCCCTCGCGACGCCCTTCCTCGTCCGCGCCGTCATCGACGACGCCATCCCGCACCAGAACGTGAGCCTGCTGTTGTGGGCCGTCGGCGGCATGCTGGCCGTCACCGTCGCGAGCTCGCTCCTGTCCGTCGTCCAGACCTGGATCTCCACGACCGTCGGCCAGAACGTCATGCACGGTCTGCGTACCCGGGTCTTCTCCCACCTGCAGCGACAGTCGCTGAATTTCTTCACCCGCACCCGCGGCGGTGAGATCCAGTCGCGGCTGACCAACGACATCGGTGGCATGCAGTCCGTGGTCACCAACACCGCGACCTCACTGGCGTCCAACGTCACCACCGTCGTCGGCACGGCGATCGCCATGGCGGTCCTCAGCTGGCGACTGGCTCTGCTCTCCCTGATCGTGCTCCCGCCGGCCATCTGGCTCACGCGCCGGGTCGCGCTCATGCGCCGCGCCGTCACCGCCCGTCAGCAACGGCGCCTCGCCGACATGCAGTCGCAGATCGACGAAGGACTGTCGGTCAGCGGCGTGCTGCTCGTCAAGACGCTGGGCACCGGCCCGGCACTGTCCGACAAGTTCGCCCGCACGTCGGAGGAACTCGCCGATCTCGAGGTGCACGCGCAGTTGTCCGGCCGCTGGCGCATGGCCACGATGAACATCGTCTTCGCGGCGATCCCCGCCGTCCTCTATCTCGTCGCCGGTCTGCCGGCCACCTCGGGCGGCATGACGATCGGCACCCTGGTGGCCTTCACCGGCTTGCAGGGCGCGCTGTTCCGGCCGCTGATGAGCCTGCTCGACGTCGGTGTCTCCGTCACCAGTTCGCTGGCCCTGTTCAGCCGCATCTTCGAATACCTCGACCTTCCGGTCGACATCGACGACCCGCGCGATCCGGTGCCCGTCGACCCTGCGACCGTCGCCGGCCGGGTGCGGTTCGAGAACGTGAGCTTCCGCTACGAAGGAGCGCACCGCAACGCCCTCGACGGCATCGATCTCGACGTCCCGGCGGGGGCGCAGGTCGCGCTCGTCGGCGAGACCGGCTCGGGCAAGACCACGCTCGGCTCGCTCGTCGCACGACTGTACGACCCGGTCGAGGGACGCGTGAGCATCGACGGTGTCGACCTGCGCGACATGAGGCTCGCCGATCTCGCCGGACTGGTCGGCGTGGTCTCGCAGGAGACCTACCTCCTCCACGCGACCGTCCGGGAGAACCTGCGCTACGCGAAGCCGGACGCGACCGACGACGAGATCGAGGCCGCGGCCCGCGCCGCACACATCCACGACCTGATCGTCTCGCTGCCGGACGGCTACGACACCGTCGTCGGCGCCCGCGGATACCGCTTCTCGGGTGGTGAGAAACAGCGACTGGCGATCGCCCGCACGCTCCTGCGCGACCCGCGTGTCCTCGTGCTCGACGAGGCGACCAGCGCCCTCGACAACGACACCGAGCACGCCGTGCAGCAGGCCCTCGACGCCGCGCGCAGCGGACGCACGACCATCACCATCGCGCACCGGCTCTCGACCGTGCGCAACGCCGACGAGATCGTGGTCCTCGACCGGGGCCACATCGTCGAACGCGGAACGCACGACGACCTCGTCGCCCGCGGTGGCCGCTACGCAATCCTCGCCGCTCGAGCCGAACGGGGTGAAGTCATCCCCTCGTCGCGGAGCGAGATCAGTCCTTCAGAGTGGCCGCGAGGGCGCGCCGCAGTTCGTTCCGGCTGATCTTGCCCACTCCCGTGACCGGGAAGGCGTCGACGAACTGCACCTTGTCGGGGATCTTGTACTCGGCCAGCCCTCGCTCCCTCAGGAACTTCTTGAGCGCGAGGGCCTTCGGCGCTTCCCCCTCGGTGACGACGAAGGCGCAGGTGCGCTCGCCGAGATACTTGTCGGGCATCGACACCACCGCCGCGTCGAGCACGGCCGGGTGCGCGATCAGATGATTCTCGACCTCCTCGGCCGCGATCTTCTCGCCACCGCGATTGATCTGGTCCTTCGCGCGTCCCTCGACGACGATGTAGCCGTGCTCGGTGAGCCGGACGATGTCGCCGGTGCGGTAGAAGCCGTCCGGGGTGAATGCCATCGAATTGTGTTCCGGCGCATTGTAGTAGCCCCGGATCGTGTACGGGCCGCGGGTGAGCAGGTGGCCGGTGGTGCCCGCGGCGACGGGCTCGTCCGTGTCGTCGACGACGCGGATCTCGTCGTCGGGGCTGATCGGCCGGCCCTGGGTGGTGACGATGGTGTCCTCGTCGTCGTCGAGCCGGGTGTAGTTGACGAGACCCTCCGCCATACCGAAGACCTGCTGCAGCGTGCAGCCGAGTTCGGGGCGAACGCGTTTGGCGGCCTCGGCCGGGAACTTCGCACCACCGACCTGCAGCACCTCGAGCGACGACAGGTCGCGTTCGGTGCGGGCCCGCGCCGACAGCCACGCCTGCGCGAGGGGCGGGACGAGCGACGCCATCGTCACGCCCTCGCTCTCGATGAGGGCGAACGCGGTGTCGGGGCTCGGATCCGGAGCGAGGACGACGGTGCCGCCGGCGTGCAGCACACCGAGGATGCCCGGCGAGCTCATCGGGAAGTTGTGCGCCGCCGGCAGCGCGACCAGCATGCGGGTGTTCTCGTCCACTCCGCAGATCACCGCGGATTCGCGTACGGAGTACAGGTAGTCGGCGTGGGTGCGGGGGATGAGCTTCGACGTTCCGGTCGTGCCACCCGACAGCTGCAGGAAGGCAACGTTTCCGGCGTCGTTCTCCGTGATCGGCGCCGCTTCGCGGTCGCGCAACGACCCGAGCGCAGTGAATTCCTCGGCCTCACCGGCGACCACGACCACCGGCGGATTCTCCATCTCGGAGGCGACCTGCCGGGCGAGCACGCGGTAGTCGAATCCGCCGTGTTCGGCGGCGATCACGTACGCTGCGGCGTCGCTGAACCGGCAGAAGTAGCCGATCTCCGACGCGCGGTGCGCGGGCAGGGAGAAGACGGGGAGCGCGCCGAGGCGGAAGACCGCGAAGAGCACTTCGGTGTACTCGACGATGTTCGGCAACTGCAGGACGACTCGGTCGCCCTTCCGGACCCCGAGGTCGGCGAGACCGGCGGCGACGCGGGCCGAGGCGTCGTCGAGTTCGCGGTAGGTGATGCGCCGCCAGGTGCCCGTCGCGTCGTGTCCGACGACGGCGATGCGACCGGCGAACCGGGCGGCGCGGGCCGGGAGGAATTCGCCGAAGGTCTCGTTCGTCCAGTAACCGGCTGCGCGATACCGCTCGGCGAACTCCTCGGGGTAGCGGGCGGTGTCGGCGAGCGGCGTGCGCTCGAAACCGGTTGTCACGGAACGGTTCCTTTCGGGATCAGGGTCGATGCAGGTCTGTCGGTCAGGCGCGGAGGGTGGCGCCGCCGTCGATGTAGAGCGCCTGCATGGTGATGTGACGAGCACGATCGGACAGCAGGAACTCGATGGCCTCGGCGATGTCGGCGGGCTCGGCGATGCGGCCGAGGGGGATGCCGACCTTGAACTGCGACAGGTCACCTTCGATGGCGCTGCGTGCGCCGGCGTCGTCGTTGGGGTCCTCCCACAGCGAGCGCTGCATGGCGGTGTCGGTGGAACCCGGCGCGACGATGTTGGCGCGGATCCCGTACGGCCCCAGCTCGAGTCCGAGGATCCGGACGATCATCGTGGCGGCGGCCTTGGACGATCCGTAGGCGCCCATGCCCATGCGGGGCACGCCCGCGGAGTTCGACCCGACGACGACGATCGAACCCGACTGCCGCTCCCTCATGGCCCGTCCGACCGAACGCAGGACCGACAGCAGTCCGGTGACGTTGACGTCGAACATGTGCTGCCAGTCCTCGGGGTCGGAGTCGAGCACCGATCCGGTGGTGAAGACACCGGCGACGTGCGCGAGATGCTCGATCGGTCCGTGCTCGGATTCGATGCTGTCGACGGCGTAGGCGACGGCGTCGTGGTCGCGGATGTCGACGGCGTAGGTGGGGACGGAGCCGCCGAGCAGCGCGGCAGTCTTGCGCAGTCCTTCGGCGTTGCGGTCGGCGAGCACGAGACGGTGACCGGCACGCGCCAGGGCCTCGGCGGTCGCGCGGCCGATACCCTGCGCGGCCCCGACGACGAGCGTGACGGGGGATGGTGCGGTCTCGGTCATCGGAGTACTCCCAGTGCATCGAGGACGGTGCCGAACTTGACGGTCGTCTCGGCCAGTTCGTCGGCAGGGTCGGAGTCGGCGACGATACCGCCCCCGGCGTAGGCCGTGAGCCCGACACCGTCGGCATCGAGGACGGCGCAGCGGATCGTGACCAACCATTCGCCGTCGCCCGCGGCGTCGCACCATCCGAGGGCACCGGCGTAGAAGCCCCGGTCACCCTCGGTCGCGAGGATCAGATCGCGGGCGGCCGCGGTCGGCGTGCCGCAGATCGCGGGGGTGGGGTGCACCGCGAGTGCGAGATCGAGGGCCGTGACACCCGGATCGTGCAGGCGACCCTCGATGGGAGTGCCGAGATGCCACAGCTGGCGCGTGCTCGTCACGGTCGGCTGCTCGGGGATGTCGAGGTCGGCGCACAACGGTTCGAGCGCGGTGCGGATCGCATCGATCACGTGCGCGTGTTCGGCGAGGTTCTTCGCGGAACCGGCGAGTGTCTCGGCGGTCGCGCGATCGATCTCGGGATCGCGGTGGCGCGGTGCGGAACCGGCGAGGGGGTGGGCGGTGACCCGATCGCCGCGACGGCGCACGAGCACCTCCGGGCTCGACCCCACCAGATGACGGCCCGTCCACGGGTCGCCGGCCGCGGTGAGATCGACGAGGAAGCCGTTGTGCAGCGGGTCGTTTCGCGTGAGAGCGACGAGGAGGTCGTGCGGGGTGACGGGCCGGTCGGCGCGCAGGGCGAGTGCCCGGGCCAGGACCACCTTGAGAAGGTCGTTGTCGTCCGAGCGGAGCAGGCGCAGTACGGTCTCGACCCGATCGATGTGCTCGCCTTCCGACGGCAATGCGCCCGTGATCGTGATCGGGGGCAGGTCGGCGGCCGGTGCGTCGTAGTGCGCGGGGGAGTGATGGAGTGTGTTCGGAGCGGTCAGTGCGGCCGGACCGTCGGGTGCGAAGGGCAGTGCTCCGACGATCGCGGCGACCTGTCCGGTGCGCAGGGCGTCGGCGGCGGCGGACGCGCGGTCGAAGTGTTCGCTCACGCCTTCGGCGATCACCGTGCCGTGCGGGCGGGACAGGACGAACGGGTGCGCGACGGGCCGCTCGGCCCGGTCGGTAGCGGTTGCGCCGAGGACCGGCACTTGCATTCTCGTACCTTCCGGTTGAGGAGGTCTGCTGGCAGGACCGCGCCACGGGGCACACGATCACAGAGCAACATATACGGTAAGCCTAACCTTTGGTACTGTCCCCTCCGGCGCCGCAGTGCGCCCATCAGCGGATTCCGTTCTCAGTCATTCGTTTCGACCGAAGGAAAGAGGATCTCCAGTGCCCCTTGCCGGCCCGGACGCCTCACGGCTCGCCCTGTCGCGCGCACAGTCGGGTGTATGGTTCGCCCAGCAACTGAACCCCGACAACCCGCTGTTCAACACTTCGGAGTGCGTCGAACTGCGGGGTGCGATCGACGAGGAAAAGCTGGTCGCGGCCGTTTCCGGGGCGGCGTCCGAGGCCGAGGCGCTGGTCGCGGGGTTCGAGACCCTCGCCGACGGTACGGTCGTCCGGATCCCCGGTGCGCGCCCGCTCGATCTCGCCCCGGCCGTCGACCTCACCTCCGCGGCGAACCCCTGGGAGGCGGCCCACGATTGGATGGCACGCGACCTCGAACGGGCCGTCGACCTGTCGGTGGATCCGTGCGTCCGGGCAGCGGTCCTGCGACTCGCCGACGATCACGTCCTGCTCTACCTCCGCGCCCACCACATCGTCCTCGACGCCTTCGGCTTCTCGCTGTTCAACCGGCGTATCGCCGAGCGGTACACCGCCGCGGTCGCCGGTGCGGAAGTTGCTGCCGCACGGTTCGATCCGGTCGAAGCGGTGATCCGGGAAGAATCGGTCTATCGCGACTCGGCCGACTTCGATGCCGACCGTACCTTCTGGAGCGAGTACCTCGACGGCGTGGACGAAGCGGTCGCCCTGCGACCCGGCCCGGGTGGCATCGCGCGGCGCTCCCGCGGCGCGCGTTTCACCCTCGACGCAGAACAGCAGCGCGGTCTGGTGGCCCTCGGCAAGGAGGTCGGCGCGAGTTGGGGCGATGCGGTGACCGCCCTCGTCGCCGTCTATCTGCGTGGCGCGACCGGTCGCGAGGACCTCACACTCGGTTTCCCCGTCATGAACCGCCTGGGCACCGCTGCACTGCGGGTGCCGATCACTGCCGTCAATGTCGTTCCGCTGCGCCTGAATCCCACCGCCTCGGTCACGCTCGTCGATCTCGTCGCCCAGGTACGCAATGGAGTTGCGCTGTGCCGCAACCACTATCGCTACCGGACCGAGGACATCCAGCGCGACCTGCGGCTGCCCACCGGATCCCGCGGTGTCATCGGGCCGTCGGTCAACGTCAAGCCGTTCGGCGACTCCCTCCGGTTCGGCGACATGCGCGCGGCCGTGCACTCGGTCGCCCGAGGACCCCTGCAGGACTTCATGGTCACCGTGCGGCCCCTCGACGACAGTGCCGGACTCGAAGTGTTCGTCGACGTCGACGCCGACGTCTACAGCGAGGCGGATCTGACGATCCACACCGAGCGGCTGGAGATGCTGTTCGGTTCGGTGGCCGAGCGGGATCTGCACACCCCGCTCGCGCAGGTGTCCGTCCTGACCGCCGACGAGCGACGGACGATCCTCGACGACTGGAGCCGCAGCCCGGACATCCCGTTCGACCCCGGCCTGACCCTCGTCGACCTGCTGCGGGAGAGGATCGAGGCGGCCCCCGACGCACCGGCCGCGGCGGACGCCCATGTGACGCTCACCTACGCACAGTTCGGCGCGCGGGTGCACCGCCTGGCCCGCCACCTCGTCTCGAGCTTCGATCTCGACCGGCCGCACGCGCGGGTGGCCCTCGCGCTGCCCCGCACCGTCGACGCGCTGATCGCGATCCACGCCGTCCTCGAGACCGGCGCCGCCTACGTCCCGCTCGACGTCGATCAGCCCCTCGAACGCCTCGCTCACATCCTCGGCTCCACCGACCCCGTCTGCATCCTCACCACCCGCACGACCGACGACCGGGTCGCCGAGGTGACGGGGGTGCCGAAGCGCGTCGTGCTCGAGGATCTCGACCTCGACGCCGTGTCCGACGCTCCGCTCGACGACTCGGAGCGCGGCCCGCTGACACCCGAGACGATCGCCTACGTGATCCATACGTCCGGCTCCACCGGCAGACCGAAGGGCGTCGTCGTACCCCACCGTGGGCTGGTCAACCTGTTCCACAGCCACCGCGCCCAGGTGTTCACCCGTGCCGCCCGCGAGGCCGGCCGCGAATCCGTCCGCCTCGGACTGGCCTGGTCGCTCGCATTCGACGCGTCGTGGCAGCCGTTGCTGTGGATGCTCGCCGGGCACACCGTCGACATCGTCGACGAGGCGACCCGGCGCGACCCGGCGGCGCTCGCACGCCGCGCCCTCGACGAGGGATGGGATTTCGTCGAGTTCTCACCGAGTCAACTCGAGCAGTTCGTTGACGACGGCCTGTTCCCGGACGGCACCGTGCCCACCCTCGGTTTCGGCGGCGACGCCGTCTCCGAGCGGTTGTGGAACCGCCTGCGCGAACGCCGGGGTGCGGCCTTCAACTTCTACGGCCCCACCGAGTGCAGCGTCGACGTCCTCGTCGCGGAGGTCGCCGACGCCGAGACACCGGTGGTCGGCCGGCCCGTCGCCAACCTGCGCGTCCATGTCCTCGACGCGGGACTCGCACCCGTGCCGGCCGGAACCGAGGGCGAGCTGTACGTGGCCGGGCCGGGTGTGGTCCGGGGATATCTCGACGCGCCTGCACTCACCGCGAGCAGATTCGTCGCGAATCCGTACTCGGAGGACTCCTCGGGTCCGTACGCCCGCCTGTACCGCACCGGCGACCTCGTGCAGTGGACCGAGGACGGCCGCATCGTCTACCGCGGCCGGGTCGACAACCAGGTCAAGGTCCGCGGATTCCGCATCGAACTCGGTGAGGTCGACGCCGCCCTGCTGCGCATCCCCGGCGTGTCCCGTGCGGCGACGGTGGTGCGCACCGATCCCTCCGGTGCTGCGCAGCTCGTCGGCTATCTCGTGGGGCAGGACGTGCCCGAACCGGTCGAGGCGCGCCGCCTCGTCGCCGAGTTCCTGCCCGGGTACATGGTTCCCGCCGCGCTCGTCGTCCTCGACGAGCTGCCGTTGACCTCCAACGGCAAGCTCGACCGCACGGCGCTGCCCGAACCGGACTTCTCCTCGATGGTCTCGTCCCGCACCGCGGAGACCGAGACCAAACGGACGCTGTGCCGGATCTACGCCGACATCCTGGGTCTCGACACGGTGGGCGCGGACGACGACTTCTTCGCGCTCGGCGGCCACTCGCTCAGCGCCGCGACACTGCTCGCCCGCATCCGTGACGAGCTCGGTGTGGAGTTGCCGATCCGGACGGTCTTCGATCATCCGCAGGTCGTCGCGCTCGCCGCGCACTGTGGAGACCGACCGACCGCCGCTCCGGCCGGACCGGCGCTCGTCCCGCGCGGTGAGAACGATCCGGCGGCCCTGTCCCTTGCACCACTGTCGTATGCCCAGCAGCGGCTGTGGTTCATGTACCGCATGGAAGGGCCCAGTCCGACCTACAATGTCCCCATCACGGTGGACCTGCACGGACCGGTCGACCCGGATGCGTTGCGGCAGGCGGTCTCCGACGTGCTCGCGCGCCACGAGAGTCTGCGCACCGTTCTCGTCGAGCGTGACGGCACGGGGATGCAGCAGGTGCGCGGAGTGGAAGAAGTTGCCGGGGTCGCCGTTCCCTTCGCGGCCGAGACCGTCGACCGCGACGCGCTCACCGGACGCCTGCATTCAGAAGCCCGGCACGCGTTCGATCTCGAACGCGAGATCCCGTTGCGGATCCGGTTGTTCACGATCGCGCCCGACGAGCACGTGATGCTCGTGCTCGCCCACCACATCGCGAGCGACGAACTGTCCACGCCGCTGCTGCTGCGCGATCTCGGCAACTTCTACTCCGCGCACGTACGTGGCGACTCCCACGATCCTGCACCGCTGCCCGTGCAGTACGCCGACTACGCGATCTGGCAACGGGAACTCCTCGGCGACCAGGACGACGAGGACTCGCTCGCCGCACGACAACTCGCGTTCTGGCGCAAGGAGCTCGACGGTCTCCCGGCCGAACTCGACCTCCCCGTCGACCGCCCGCGCCCGACCGTGGCCTCCTACGCGGGTGGCGGTGTCGAGCACCGGATCCCCGCCGACCGCGCAGCGACGATCCGGGAGGCCGCGCGCACGACCGGCACCACGATGTTCATGATGGTGCACGCGGCGGTGGCGGTCGCACTGTCGCACAGCGGTGCGGGCGAGGACATCCCGCTCGGATCGCCCACCGCGGGACGGCCCGCCCCGGAACTCGAGGACCTCGTCGGCTTCTTCGTCAACATGGTGGTGCTGCGCACCGACCTCTCGGGCGACCCCACGGTGCGGGAGTTGCTCGCCCGGATCAAGGACACCGACGTCGCGGCGTACTCGCACCAGGACGTCCCGTTCGACCGCGTCGTGGAGACCCTCAACCCCGAGCGCAGCGCTGCCCGGCACCCCCTGTTCCAGGTGATGGTGCAGTATCAGAGCCCGCCCGCCATCACGGGATTCGACGAGCTGACGCCGACACCCTCGTTCGTCGCGAACGACACCGCGATGTTCGACCTCACCTTCGATGTGATCGAGGAATCCGGCGGCGGTCTGTGCGTGCGCGTCGAGTACGCCCGCGACCTGTTCGACGAGTCGTCCGCCGAGGCCTTCGCCGCGCGGGTCGAGCGGGCGTTCGCCGCGGTATGTGCCGATCCGGACGCGAGGCTCTCGCAGCTCGATCTGCTCACCGGCTCCGAGCGCGAGGTGCTGCGTGCCGGTGATGCCACCGCGCTCCCGGACCCGTCCGGCCCGCACCGTGGCAGCGCCGACGGCTCGGCGACCCGCAGCCTGCCCGCACTGTTCGCCCGCACCGTGGAGCGCTACGGCGACGAGACCGCGCTGGTCACCCCGTCGAGTCGCCTGACCTTCCGCGATCTCGACGCGTGGTCCGACCGGATCGCCCGTCACCTCGTCGCCGACGGGATCGGCCCCGACAACGTCGTGGGATTGAGTCTTCCGCGGGAATCCGTGCTGGTCGCAGCGATCCTCGGCGTGTGGAAGTCGGGAGCGGCCTATCTGGTGCTCGACCCGGAACAGCCGGCGGAGCGGAACGAGTACATGCTCCGCGACGCCGGTGTGGGTGTCGTGCTCGATGCCGACGCGGTCGATTCGATCACCGATCACCGCCCGGATGTGCACCGCCCGGACGTGCACCTGCCGGTCGTGCACCCGGACACCACCGCCTATCTCGTCTACACCTCCGGATCCACCGGCACCCCGAAGGGTGTGGTGGTACCGCACCGCGGTGTCGTGAACCTGTGGGAGACGGTGCGCACCCGTACCGTCGGCGATCCCGCGACGCGCCGACGCACCGTGCTGCTGAGCTACACCTTCGCGTTCGACTCGTCCGTCGAGCCTCTCCTCGCGATGCTGGGCGGCCACACCGTGCACGTGCTCGCCGAGGACCTCATGGCCGATGCCGAGGGCATCGTCCGGTACGTCCGGGACCACCGCATCGACGCGCTCGACTGCGGTCCGGTGCTCGCCGGGCGCCTGCTCGCCGAAGGGCTCCTCGACCCCGCCGCGCCGCACCGTCCCGAGTCCATGGTGCTCGGCGGCGAGGCGGTACCGGGTGACCTGTGGACGCAGCTCGCTGCGGAAACCGATGTGCGTGTGAGCAACATGTACGGTCCGACGGAATGCACCGTCGACGCGACCGGCGTCGCGCTCACCCCGGGAAGCGCCCCGAACATCGGAACCCCGATCCACGGCGGCCGGGTGTACGTCCTCGACGCGCACCTGCGGCAGGTGCCCCCGGGCGTGCCCGGCGAACTGTACGTCGGCGGCCCGCACGTCACCCGCGGCTATCTCGGCCGGAGCGCGCAGACCGCGGGACGGTTCGTGGCCGACCCCTTCGGCACCGACGGCGAGCGCCTGTACCGCACAGGCGATCTGGTGCGCTGGAGGATCTCCCGGACCGACGGCCCGGTGCTCGACTACCTCGGCCGGACCGACGACCAGGTGAAGATCCGCGGCTTCCGCATCGAACTCGGTGAGATCGAGACCGTGCTCGGCGGCCATCCCGCGGTGAGTGCCGCGGCGGTCGTGGTCCGCGAGGACGAACCGGGTCGAAAGCGGCTCGTCGCCTACGCGGCCGGAACGACGGACCCCGACACCCTCCGGATGTACGTCGCCGACCGGCTGCCCGACCACATGGTCCCCGCCGTCACGGTCGTGCTCGACGAGCTCCCGGTCACCCGCAACGGAAAGATCGACCGCAGAGCACTTCCCGAGCCGGTCTTCACGCCGGCCACCGAGAGTCGCCTGCCGGCGGACGAACTCGAACAACGCCTGTGCGAGCTGACGGCGTCGGTGCTCGGACTCGATGCCGTGGGCCCCGACGACGACTTCTTCGCTCTCGGTGGCGATTCGATCGTGTCCATCCAGCTGGTGTCCGCGGCGCGCGGCGCCGGGATCCGGTTCACCGCGCGGCACGTCTTCGAACACCGCAGCCCGGCGGGACTCGCCCGCGTCGCGGAGATCGAGGACGGGCCCGGGACGGTCGACGTCGAGGCGGCACTCGGGGACGTCCCGGCGACTCCGATCGTCCACGACATGCTCGACCGTGGTGGACCGTACGCCCGCTACGCGCAGTCGCGGCTGCTCCTCGCGCCCGCAGGGCTGACGCTCGACCGGCTGACCGACGGCGTCCAGGCCCTGCTCGACACGCACGACGCGTTGCGGGCCGTCTTCGATCCGCAGGCGCGGGTGCTCGACGTCCGCCCGGTCGGTTCCGTCGACGCCGCCGATGTCGTGACCCGCGTGGACGTCTCGGACTCGGTCGACCTGCAGGAGGCGATCGTCGCCGCGACCGGGATCGCCTATGCCGAACTCGATCCCGCCGCCGGCGCGCTCGTGCGCGTGATCTTCTTCGACGCCGGTCCCGACGCGCCGGGACGGGTGTTCGTCGCGGTGCACCACCTCGTCGTCGACGGTGTGTCGTGGCGCATCCTGGTGCCCGATCTCGCCGGTGCGGTCGACGGTGTCGCCCCGGTGCGCGCAGGCACGTCGCTGCGCCGCTGGGCGCGGGGACTGCTCGACGGAGTGCCGGCGCGCAGATCCGAATTGTCGTTGTGGCGGCGCATCCTCGCCCCGGCGGGACGCGTGCGTCTGGCGTCCGGTGATCCGGATCCCACGCGGCACACCATGGCAGAAACCGCGAGGGTGCAGGTCGAGGTTCCCTCCGAGCTCACCGACGCGCTGCTCACCACCGTTCCCGAGCGGTTCCACGCCGGTGTCGAGGACGTCCTGCTCACGGCATTGGCGTTGGCCTCCGCGCGGGTGTGCGGCGAAGGGGCGGTCGCGGTCGACCTCGAAGGGCACGGACGTGAGGAACAGGCCGTTCCGGGGGCGGATCTGTCGCGCACGGTGGGGTGGTTCACCACGCTCTATCCGGTGCGCCTGGACGTCGCGGGACTCGATGTCGCCGACGCGTATGCCGGCGGAGCGAGCACGGGTGACGCTCTGAAACGCGTGAAGGAACAGCTGCGGGAGATCCCCGACAGTGGAATCGGATTCGGGATGCTGCGGCATCTCGACCCAGTGGGCGGCCCGGAACTCGCGAGCGTCGGCGCTGTGGACATCGGATTCAACTACCTCGGCCGGTTCACGCTGGGCGAGACCGAAGGGCAGGCGTGGGCCGGTGCTCCGGAGGGTTCGGCGCTCGGTGGGGCCACCGAAGCCGACATGCCCGTGGCGCACGCCGTCGAGATCGGTGTGCTCACCGACGATTCCGGTGCCGAGCCGGTGCTGCGCGGGATGTTCGGGTACAGTCCCGATCTCGTTCCTGCGGAGAGAGTGTCGGCGTTGGTCGACGAGTGGATCGCGGCGCTGCGTGCGCTCGCCGGGCACGCGTCGGACGAGGACGCGGGCGGGTTCACACCGTCCGACCTCACGCTCGACGACCTCGACCAGTCGGAGATCGACGATTTCGCGCTCGAATTCGGCTGAGGACGGAGCGCTTGGCGGGGCGCTCTCTTTCGGTTAGCCTAACCAATCATGACCGGGGCAACGCGCCCCGGCGGGAGACTCTGGGAGAACAACGATGCGCGTTCTGGAACGCAAGCGCGCGCGGGGCGCCGCGGCGCTCGGCGCGGCAGCCCTGCTGGCCGTCGGACTTGTGGGATGTTCGAGCGACGGCGACAGCAGCAGCGCGGAGAGCGGCACCGACTCCGCCGCGACGCGCACCTTCGAAGCGCAGAACGGCAGCATCGAGATCCCGGCCGACCCCCAGCGGATCGTGTCCTGCGGCTACGCAACCCTCCCGCTCATCCAGGCCGGCGCGAACCTCGCCGCCGTATGCGAGTGGAGCCGCGAGCTCGACAACATGGACGAGGAGACCCTGGCCGCCTACGAGGCGCTGCCGAAAGTCGCTCCCGACGGCGCCGTCTCGGAGCTCAACTACGAGGCAGTCACCGCCGCAGATCCCGACCTCATCATCATGGGCGTCCCGGCCCGCGTGCAGGAGCAGGTCGACGTGGCCAAGCTCGAGGCGCTCGCCCCGGTGGTCTTCGTCGGGCTCACGGTTCCGGGCGAGTGGCGCGAACTCGGTGAGCAGTACGCCGATGCCGCGAACGTCAGCGACTCCTACGGGGAGTTCAAGGAGGAGTACGAGGCTCGCGCTGCCGAGATCGCCGACAAGTACGCCGACTCGCTCGGGGGCCTGAAGTTCGCCGGCGTCTGCGGTGTGTGCGGTACCGAGCCCGGTGAGTTCTCCCGCGAATACGCCTCGTCGTACACCACCAATCTGTTCGACGACCTCGGACTCGACTTCTACGGGGAGCCGACCGATCCCGAGTCCGTCCATGCCGAGTACCTGTCGGTCGAGCAACTGCCCGAGAACCTCGGCGAGGCCGACGTGATCGTCTACGGCGTCGAGGCCGACGGTTCGCTGCCGCCCGAGCTGGAGGAGCTGTTCGCCTCCCCGCTGTGGCAGGATCTTCCCGCCGTGAAGGCCGGCAACCTCGTCGCCGTCAAGCACTCCAGTGCAGCGACCTACGAAACCGCTCTGCTGGCACTCGATTCCATCGATGCCGAGTTGGCGAAACTTCCGGCCAACCAGAACCAGGAGTAGTCGCTGCTGCGGGCCCGCCCCGCACCACCGACCGAACGGCCCCCGACGTCCCGGCGCGGGGGCCGTTCGTCGTCCGTGCCCGAAATGACCGTCTATACCGAAAGCGACAGATGACCCGTTCCACTGCGCTCGAAGACATCGTTCCGCTCTCGCCGCTGCAACAGGGCCTGCTCTACCTGAGTACCGTTGCGGCGCCGACCGGCTCGACATCCGACGACACGGCTGCGGCCGATCCCGACGCCTACACGGTGCAATCGGTGGTGCGACTCTCTGGGGCGGTCGACGAGGAGCGGATGGCGGCCTCCGCGCAGGCGCTGCTCGACCGTCATCCGGCGCTGCGCACGTGCTTCCGTCCCCGTAAGGACGGCCGTACGGCGGGTCTCGTCGTGTCGGGTGTGGAGAATCCCTGGCGCAGCGAGGATCTGTCCGGTCTCGAACGCGCCGAGGCGGAACGTCGGCTCCTGAGGATCGTCGAGGACGACCTGCACGACTGGTTCGACCTGACGCAACCGCCGCTCGTTCGCTGGACCTTCGTGCGGTTCGGCGCCGACGAGGTGCGCCTGCTGCTCACCGCCCACCACATCGTCGTCGACGGCTGGTCGTCCCCGATCCTCGTGCGCGAGCTGCTCGAGATCTACGCCGCCGGGGGATCGGCGTCGGGCCTGCCGTCCGTGCGCCCCTACCGCGACTACCTCGCGTGGCTCGGGCGCCAGGACCACGAGGCCGCCCGGTCGCTGTGGCAGGAGGCGCTCGACGGTGTGAGCGAGCCGTCGCTCGTGGCACCGCCGGGAGCGACCCGCTCGTCGGAACGCTGCGGCGAACTCGAGGTTCCGGTCCCCGACGGGCTCGGCGCGAAGCTCGCGGAGCTCACCCGCGCGAGCGGCGTCACGCTCAACACGGTGCTGCAGACCGCGTGGGCGATGCTCCTGTCCGGTCTGCTCGGCCGCGACGACATCGTCTTCGGCGCGACGGTCTCGGGCCGCCCTCCGGAACTCGTCGGCGTGGAATCGATGGTCGGGCTGTTCATCAACACCGTTCCGGTGCGGGTGCGGCTCGATCCCGCCGCGACCGTCACCGAACTGTTGCGACGCGTACAGCTCGAGCAGTCGCGCACCGTCGATCACCAGTACCTGGGCCTGTCCGAGGTGCAGCGCGCCGTCGGGATCGGTGAACTGTTCGACACCCTCACCGTCTTCGAGAGTTATCCCGTCGACCGCGACGCCCTCGAGCGAGCGCAACGCGCCGGGGGAGTGACGATCACCGGCGTCGACGGACGCGACGCCACCAACTATCCGCTGGTCCTCACGGCCGGCATGTCCGATCGGCTCGTCGTCAAGCTCGACCACCGCCCGTCGCTGATCGACGCGGCCGAGGCCGCCGCCCTGGGCGCCCGCCTCGTCGCGATCCTCGAGGCCCTGTGTGCCCGGCCCGATGCGCCTGTCGCCGACCTCGACGTCCTGCCGTCCTCGGAACGGGGGCGTGTACTGGGCACCTGGTCCACCGCACCCGCCGCACCGTCGAGCGGCACCGTCGCCGACCTGCTCGCGCACCGGTTCACCACCGGCACCGACCGACCCGCAGTGGTGTGCGGTGAGCAGGAATCGTCGTTCGGTGAACTCGGCGCGGCCTCGGCGCGACTGGCGAGGCTGCTCGTCGACCGCGGCGTGCGACCCGACGACCGGGTCGGTCTCGCGCTTTCCCGGACCGGCGCCATGGTCGACGCGATCGTTGCCGTCCTCACCGCCGGAGGCGCCTACCTGCCGCTCGACCCGTCCTATCCCGCCGACCGGTTGAAGCACATGATCACCGATGCCGCACCGCGTCTGGTGATCACCACCGAAGCCGTGCGCGCGGGTCTCGGTGAGGTGCTCGACGGGGTCGACGTGCTGGTCCTCGACGACCCGGATGTCGAGTCCACACTGTCGGCGCTGTCGTCGGCTCCGCTCACGGACGCGGACCGGCGCGCTCCGCTCCGCCCGGATCATCTGGCCTACGTCGTCTACACCTCCGGCTCCACGGGTCTGCCGAAGGGCGTGGCCGTCACGCACGCCAATCTCGCCGACCTGCACGCCGCACAGGCCGCCGGGCCCATGCACGCCGCCGGTCGTGCGCCGCGCGACGGGCAGTGGCACGTCCTGCTCACCTACCCGTTCGCCTTCGACTCGGCGGTCGCCGCGCTCACCTGGCTCTTCGAAGGCCATGTGCTGCATGTGCTTCCCGACGACAACCGTGCCGACGTCGACCGCATCGTCGACTACGTGCGCACCCACGGCATCGACTACGTCGACACCGTGCCCGTGCTCATGAACCGCCTGCTCGACGCCGGTCTCCTCGAACCGGGTGGGCACGTTCCCGCGATCGTCACCGTGGGCGGCGAAGCGGTGAGCACCGCGCTGTGGCAGCGACTCGCCGCGAGCGACGTGGTGGCGACGAACTGCTACGGACCCACCGAATGCACCGTCGACGCGACTTCCGCGCACATCGCGGGGGACACCGTGACGATCGGCGGTCCCACTCCCGGGACGAGCGTGCGGGTCCTGGACCACTGGCTGCGTCCCGTGCCCATCGGAGTGGCCGGTGAACTGTACGTCTCCGGAAACGGTGTCACCCGTGGATATCTCGGCCGCCACGACCTGACCGCAGCACGCTTCGTCGCCGATCCCTACGGGGTCGCGGGTGCCCGCATGTACCGCACGGGTGATGTCGTGCGCTGGACGGACGACGGCACACTCGGATACGTCGGCCGCGACGACGACCAGGTCAAGATCCGCGGATTCCGAGTGGAACCCGGCGAGATCGAGACCGCGCTCACCGCGCATCCGGCCGTGCGGAACGCCGTGGTGGTCGCACACACCGACCACCGGGGGACCACCCGCCTCGTCGGGTACATCGTCGGCGACGGACCCGACACCGCTGAGGTGCGGGCCGCGCTCGCCGACCGGTTGCCCGACTACATGGTCCCGGCGGTGCTCGTCGCTCTTCCCGTCCTTCCGATCACGGCCAACGGCAAGGTCGACCGGACGGCGTTGCCCGAACCGGACTTCTCGTCCCTGGCGGGTGCCGGCGAACCGCGCACCGAGACCGAGCGGACGCTGTGCGCCACCGTCGCCGATGTCCTCGGCCTCGACCGCGTGGGTGTCCACGACGACTTCTTCACCCTCGGGGGCGATTCGATCGTCTCCATCCAACTCGTGTCGCGTCTACGCGCGGCCGGCCTGCGCGTGACCGCCCGTCAGGTCTTCGAACTGCGCACCGCAGCCGCACTCGCCGCAGCGTGCGAGGCACCCGCCGAGGAACCCCGGCGAGCCCGGACGGCGGCGACCGGCCCGGTGCCCGTCACGCCGATCGTGCACGAATCCCTCGCGTCCGGATCGTTCGACTCGCTGCGCCGATTCACCCAGTCCCGGACGCTCGTCGCCCCCGTCGGCCTGCGAGAGACGGATCTGGTCACGGGTGTGCGGGCACTGCTCGCGGCCCACCCCATGCTGCGCTCGCGGTTCACCGTCGGCGACTCGGGACCGTCGGGGCGTACTCGTCGCGGTGCGACATGGATCGTGCCCGAGGACATTCCGGAGGCCGCGACGCTCGTCCGGCGAGTGGATCACTCGACCACGGAACAAATTTCGTGGAACGACCTCATCGCTGAAGCGTCGGCGGAGGCTGTCGACGCACTCGACCCCGAAGCCGGGGTGATGCTCCGCGTGGTTTTCCTCGACCCGGGACCGCAGCAGGCCGGACGGATCGTCGTCGTCGCGCACCACCTCGTCGTCGACGGCGTGTCGTGGCGGATCCTGGTGCCCGACCTCGCCGGTGCCGTCTCCGCGGCCACCCGCGGGGAGACGCCAGCGCCGGAGGACACCGGGACGTCCTTCCGGGAGTGGGCGGAATCGCTCGTCGAAGCGGCCTCGTCCGAGCGGATCACCGGATCGTGGCCGCTCTGGGAATCCGCCCTCGCCGCCGAGAGTACGCCCGCGGTGGGAAGCCGCGCCCTGGACCCGCAGCGCGACATCGTGTCGACCTCGGCGTCCGTCGAGATCGACGTACCGGTCGACGTCACCGAACGCATCCTCACCACGGTGCCGTCCGCCCTCGGTATCGGCACCGGCGATGTGCTGCTCGCGGCCCTCGCACTCGCCGTCACCGACGTCTGCGGCGGATCCGCTCTGCGAGTGCATCTCGAGGGTCACGGACGCGAGGAACAGATCGTGCCTGGTGCCGACCTGTCGCGTACCGTCGGATGGTTCACCTCCCTGTACCCCGTGACGGTCGAACTCGGCGGAGACCGTGCACTCGACGGCGGTGCTCCGCTCCGGGCTGTCGCCCACGCGACCGAATCGCTGAAACGCATTCCCGACAACGGAATCTCCTTCGGTCTCCTGCGTTTCCTCGGCGACGACCGCGACCGCTTCGATGGCTACCGGACCCCGGAGGTGATGTTCAACTACCTCGGCCGGATGACCCTCGGCGATACCGCCGACTCCGCGTGGTCGGCCGCACCCGAGGCGGCCGCGCTCGGTGGTTCCGTCGATCCGGCCATGCCCCTCGACCACGTCCTCGACGTCAACGCGATCACGGAGGACGGACCGGACGGACCCGCTCTCTCGGCGGTGTTCACCTACGCCACCGGTGCTCTCGACGCCGATCGGGCCCGCCGGATCGGGCAGCGCTGGCTCGCGGCACTGCACCTTCTCACCGACACGGTCTCCGGCGGTGCCGTGGGCGTCCCCGTGCCGTCGGTGCTCACGGCGTCCGGGTTGTCCGTCGACGAGGTGCTCGCACTGCACGCCGAGAATCCGGAGGGCATAGAGGACGTCGTGCCGCTGACACCCCT
This sequence comes from Rhodococcus sp. 2G, assembly GCF_001886355.1. Taxonomy (NCBI): domain Bacteria; kingdom Bacillati; phylum Actinomycetota; class Actinomycetes; order Mycobacteriales; family Nocardiaceae; genus Rhodococcus; species Rhodococcus sp. 2G. Next base: position 5,173,447 of record NZ_CP018063.1, read on the forward strand.
GCAGCGCGGCATGTACTTCCTGGCCGGACTGGACGAGCCGTCGGGATCGGGCAGTGTCGCCGAGGGTGTCGATGTCTACACGATGCAGACCGACCTCGCCCTCGACGGCCGCGTCGACGCCGGCACGATGCAGCGCTCGGTGCGTGCACTCATCGACCGGCACGCCGTTCTGCGCACCGGCTATCGACTCGGCGCAGCGGGCGAACCGATCGGCGTCGTCCGTCGCGCCGCCGAACCGCACTGGGAGGTCGTCGATCTCGGGACCGTCGAGCCCGGCGAACTCGACACGCGGGTGGCGGAACTGCTCGCCGCCGACCGCACCCGCAGATTCGATCTCGCGGCCGCACCCCTGGTGCGCTTCACGCTGGTGGTCGCGGGACCGACGCGTGCGCGACTGCTGTTCACGATGCACCACCTCGTCTCCGACGGTTGGTCCACCCCGCTGCTCGTGCAGGAACTCCTGCAGATCTACGCCGCCGGGGGTTCCGCCGCCGGACTCGCGCCGGTCGTGCCGTTCTCCGACTACCTCGACTGGCTCGGCGAACAGGACGTCGCGGCCGGTGTCGAAGTGTGGCGCGAGTTGCTCGACGGCGTGGACGAACCCACCCTCGTCACACCGTCCGGTACGGCGCTGCGACCGCAGTTTCCCGCCGAACTGACGGTCGCCGTGCCCGACGGGCTGTCGCGGCGGCTCGTCGAAGCGAGCCGCGCACAGGGCGTCACGGTCAACGGACTCGTGCAGACCGCCTGGGGCCTTCTCGTCGGGTCGCTCACCGGCAGAACCGATGTCGTCTTCGGTGCGATCGTCTCCGGGCGCGTCCCCGACGTGCCGGGCGTGGAATCGATGATCGGCCTGTTCATCAACACCGTCCCGGTACGCGTCCGCACGCAGGCGGGGGAGTCGATCACCGATCTCGTCACTCGCACGCACGGCACCCAGAACCGCGTGATGGACCACCAGTACGTCGGTCTCGCCGACATCCAGCGTGCCGTCGGAATCGGCGAACTGTTCGATACCCTCCTCGTCTTCGAGAACTACCCCGTCGACCGCGACGCCCTCGACGCGGCGCAACGGGACGGCGGCGTGCGGGTCGGATCGGTCGGGGGTTCGGACGCCACGAACTTCCCGCTCGTGCTGGTCGCGGGACTGGAGGACGAACTGCACCTCGGCCTCGAGTACCGGACCGATCTGTTCACCGAGGACGACGCCACCGCACTGGGGGAGCGCCTCGTCCGCATCCTCGACCAGCTCGTCGCCGAGAACCCCGGCACCGTGGCGCAACTCGATGTGCTCACGACCGCCGAGCGGGCAGGTCTGCGCAGCGACCGGTCGACGACCCCCGCGGCCCCGTCGAGCGGAGCGGCGACCGTCGCCGATCTCCTGGCGCGGCAGATCGCCCGCACCCCGCACGCACCTGCGGTGGTCGCCGACGGCACGACACTGTCGTTCGCGGAACTGGGCGGGCGCTCCGCGCGACTCGCGCGGCTCCTCGTCGACGCCGGAGTCGGACCGGAGACGGTCGTGGGACTCGCGCTGCCGCGGTCCGAGCACATGGTCGTCGCGATCGCGGCGGCGATCTCGTCGGGTGGCGTGTACATGCCGATGGACCCGTCCTATCCGCAGGATCGACTGGCGCACATGGTGTCCGACTCTCGACCACAGGTGATCGTCACGGTCGCCTCGGTTCTCGACGGTATCGTCCCCATCGCAGGCGACACGAGGATCGTGGTGCTCGACGACCCCGACCTGCAACTCGGCGAATTCTCCACCGCCCCACTGACGGATGCCGACCGCCGCGGTGCGCTGCGCCCGCACAACGGCGTGTACGTCATCTACACCTCCGGTTCGACCGGACTGCCGAAGGGTGTCGCGGTCACGCACGCGAACCTGCTCAACCTGTTCGAGAGCCACCGCGCGGATCTCTACGTCCCGACCGTAGCGGCGTCCGGACGCGATTCCGTCGGCGTCGGGCACGCGTGGTCGTTCGGTTTCGACGCCTCGTGGCAGCCGACCCTGTGGCTGCTCGACGGACACACGGTGCACGTCTTCGACGAGGACACCATGCGTGATCCCGAACGGATGGTCGCATACACGCTCGAGCACGAACTCGACTTCCTCGAGGTCACCCCGTCCTTCCTCGACCGCATGCTCGCTGCCGGACTGTACGAGAGCGGACACCGCCCCGCCTCCGTCGGATTCGGTGGCGAGGCAGTCAATCCGGCGTCGTGGCAGCGACTGCGGGAGCTGACCGACGGGCGCGCCTTCAACCTCTACGGACCGACCGAATGCACCGTGGACTCTCTCATCGGGGCCGTCACCGACGCCGACACACCGTGCCTCGGCCGGGCCGTGCACGGCGCCGGCGCGTACGTCCTCGACGCGATGCTCCGGCCCGTCCCGATGGGTGTGGTCGGCGAACTGTACGTCTCCGGTGCCGGTGTCGCCCGCGGATATCTCGGCCGACCCGACCTCACGACGGTGCGGTTCGTGCCGAATCCTTTCGCCGACGACGGCACCCGTATGTACCGCACCGGCGACCTCGTCCGGCGGGTGCGTGGTGCCGACGGCCGGCCCGTGCTCGAATTCCTCGGCCGCGGCGACGATCAGGTCAAGATCCGCGGCTTCCGGGTCGAACTCGGTGAGGTGGAGGCCGCGCTGACCGCGGTGCGCGGGGTGCGGGACGCGGTCGTGGACGCGCACACCGACAGTCGTGGAGTGACGCGTCCGGTCGGCTACGTGACCCCGGACGGTGCCGTCGATCCGGCGGTCGTCCGTGCCGCCGTTGCCGAGCGTCTGCCCGACTACATGGTGCCCGCCGTGGTGCTCGTACTCGACGCCTTCCCCGTCACTGCCAACGGCAAGGTCGACCGGAAGGCGTTGCCCGAGCCGGACTTCTCGTCGCTGGTCGGGGCGCGTGCACCGCGTACCGACACCGAGCGGGTCCTGGCGGGACTCGTCGCGGACGTGCTCGGACTCGAACGGGTGGGGATCGACGACGATTTCTTCTCCCTCGGTGGCGACTCGATCGTTTCGATCCAGCTCGTGTCGAAGGTCCGGGCGGCCGGGCTGTGGATCACCACGCGTCAGGTGATCGAACTGCGCACCGTCGAGGCACTCGCGGCCGCGATCGACAGTGGCGGCGGACAGACCCGTCCGGCAGCCGTCGGCGACGTGGCAGGCGAGGTGACCGTCACGCCGATCGTGTGGGACACCCTCGATCAGTGGACGGGGTTGTCCCGGTTCTCGCAGGCGCGACTGCTCGTCGCGCCGGTCGGGCTCACGCTCGACACCCTGCGTACCGCGGTCGAGGCACTCGTGGCCGCCCATCCGATGCTGCGCTCGACCTTCCGTGTCGACGACGAAGGCCGACCGTCGTGGACGGTCCCCGAGACCGTTCCCGACCTCACCGCAGCCGTGCGGCACGTCGACGCCACGGGCCGGGACTGGGACGAGTTGTTCGACGAGGAGCGTGAGAACGCGTACGCCGCACTCGATCCCGAGAACGGGACGATGGTGCAGATCGTGTGGTTCGACTTCGGGCCGCAGCAGGCCGGACGCGTCCTGATCGTCGTGAACCACCTCGTGGTGGACGGCGTGTCGTGGCGGATCCTCGTCCCCGACCTCGCCGACGCCGTCGAACAGGCCGAGCGCGGGGAGACGGTGACCCTGTCGTCGAGCGGCACACCCTTCCGGGTGTGGGCGGACGAACTCGCGAAAGCGGCACGCTCGGAGCGGATCACCACGTCGTGGTCGGCCTGGCAGCGTGCCGTCGACGCCGACGAACCGATGCTCGGTTCGCGCCCGCTCGACCCGGCACGCGACACCGTCCTCTCGACCCGGTCGACCCGCGTGCAACTGTCCGTCGACGTCACCGAGCGGGTCCTGGCCGCGGACGTCGTCGACGACATCCTGCTCTCGGCCCTCGCCGTCGCGGTGGCGTCGGTCCGGGGTGGCGACCAGGTCCGCATCGACCTCGAGGGACACGGCCGGGAGGAGCAGGTGGTCCCCGGTGCCGACCTGTCGCGCACGGTCGGCTGGTTCACGTCGATGTATCCGGTGACGGTGGATCTGGCGGAGGTCGACATGGCGTCCGCGTCCCGGGACACCGACGCCGCGGGCGCGGTGCTGCGTGCGGTGGCCCGCGCGTCGCGGGAACGACCCGACAACGGCATCGGCTTCGGCCTGCTGCGTCGACTGAACCCGGACTTCGGCGACCGCTTCGCCCGGTACGTGCCGCCGGCCGTCGTCTTCAACTACCTCGGTCGGCTCACGCTCGGCGAGGCGTCGGGCAGCCCGTGGTCGGGTGCACCGGGCGCCGCTGCGATCGGGGGTTCGGTGGATCCGGACATGCCGCTCGACCACGTCCTGCAGGTGGACGCGATCACCGAGGACACCCCGGACGGCGCGGTTCTGGAATGCGAGTTCGCCGCCGCAGCGGACGTGGTCGACGCGGACACGCTCGCCGAGATCGCGCGGGTCTGGCAGGACACGGTGCAGGTCGTCGTCGCCGCAAGAGAACTCACCGGCACCGCTCAGTAGGGCACAGCACGCCTGCACACATCGAAAGAAGGAGAACATCATGCTCGATCGCACTACCGTCCTCGCCGACACCGCCCGGATCCTGGACATCGACGTCGACGAACTCGACCCCTCGGTGAGCCTCGTCGACCAGGGACTCGACTCCGTCCGGCTGATGGCCCTCGTGGAACAGTGGCGTAGCGCCGGCGTCGAGGTCGACTTCGTGGACCTCGCCTCCGCCCCCGACCTCGAGCAGTGGATCGCGCTGCTCACCCGCGGATGAGCGGGTGATCGTGGCCGTCTTCGAGAAGCTCTTCATCGACCTCGACCCGCTGCGGACCAGCCGCGAGTTCCGGTACCTGTTCACCGCACGCGTCGTGTCGCTGTTCGGTCTCGGTTTCCTCATCGTGGCCGTGCCCGTGCAGGTGTACCAGCTCACCGGCTCGACGGCGCAGGTCGCCGCCGTCTCCGCGGTGATCGGTGTGACCACCTTCGGGGCCACCTTCGCGGGCGGGGTGCTCGCCGACCGGTACGACCGGCGGAACGTCATCGCCCTCGCCCGCGGCACCGCGGGCGTCGCCTTCGCGCTGCTGGCGATCAACGCGTTCCTGCCCGAACCGCAGATGTGGGCGATCTACGTGCTCGCCGTCGTCGACGGCATCGCGGGCGGGATCTCGTCGACCGCGCTCATGGCGGTAACCCCCAGCCTGATCCCGCGCGACAAGCTCGCCGCGGCCGGCGCGCTCATGGCGCTGACCGCCGACCTCGGTTCCATGATCGGCCCGGCGCTCGGCGGTGTCGTCATCGCCGCCGGTGGTGTGGGTGTGGCCTACGCGCTCGCGGCGTTCACCACGGCGATCACCACCTTCTGCATCACCCGCCTGCCGTCGCTGCCGCCGACGCACGTGGCGGAGGAATCACCGCTGAAGTCGGTGGTGTCGGGTTTCCGGTACGCGGCACACAACCGCGTGGTGGGGCAGGTGCTGATCGTCGGATTCCTCGCGATGCTGCTGTCCGGCTGGGCCGTGCTGATCCCGGAGTTCGCCGACGAGGTGCTCGGCGTCGGACCGTCGGTGGTCGGCCTGCTCTACACCGCACCCGCCGTCGGAGCCGTGGTCGGCTCGCTGACCAGCGGCTGGACCGGCTCGATCCGCCGGTACGGGCTGGTGGTGTACCTGCTCATGGCGGTCTCCGCCGCCGGTCTGGTGGGTGCCGGCGCGACCGGCGTCCTCGCCGTCGTGCTGCTCGGTCTGGCCGCGCACGGTTTCGGCGACTCGCTCGCGGACGTCGTGCGGTACGCGACCGTCCAGCGCAACACCTCCGACGAGTACCGCGGACGGATCGCGGCCGTGTGGGGCGCGCAGGTGACGGCCGGTACCTCCGTCGGCGCGGTCGCGGCGGGCGTCGTGGCCTCGCTGGTGCCGATCTCGATGGCCCTGACCATCTACGGCGTGGCCGGTGTGGTGATCATCGCGATCATGTTCGTTGCGACCCCGACGCTGCGGCGGTTCGAGGACACGGGCGATCTCGAAGCTGTGGGCTGACCTGCGGGTCGACGAGCGGGGCCGGGGCGATCCCCGGCCCCGCCTTCGCGTCGATCAGCGCTTTCGCGTCATACCCGTCCGTCGCGCGCCCAGGCCTCCACGGCCGAATACCCTTCGCTGACGCCCTGGGTGTAAGCGACGAGCGCGCCGTACAACCGGGATCCCTCGGTGGCGAGCTCGATGGTGCCCACCCAGTCGGCAGCGCGTGCCATGACGTGCGCGCAGATGTCCTGCCGGTCGCGTGTCGCGGACGACACGATCCGGAACGCCTCGTCGGCGATCCGGAAGGTCTCGGCGACACCGCGCCAGAAGTACTCCGCGTCCATGGCAGAGCGCAGCGACTCGTAATCCGTCGTGTCCTGCATCGCCGTAGCGTGTGCCAGTCGCTGCAGAGCATGCTCCGCAGCTCCGACGGGGAAGTACGTCACGTCGTCGATGGTGTCCTTGCCGCCGCTTGTCGTTCTCACCGCAGAGATGGTGCCCGATCTCGAGCGAATACGAAACAGCTCGTAGGTAACGGTATAGGCACGCGGCGTGTCGCCTACCCGGCCGCCGCCGGACGGTTCGGGATCAGGCACACGCACGACACCAGCAGCACGGCGCAGACCAGAACGGCGACGAACACCGGCGCCACCGAGTCCGCCAACTGCGCCGCACCGGGAGTTCCGGTGACGGTCTCGTCCGCCGCTGCGCCCCCGAGGGCTGCATTGGCCAGCGCACCGAACACCGCCACGCCCACCGCGCTGCCGATCGCACGTGCGAAGGCGTTCGCGCCCGTGACGACGCCCCGCTCGGACCAGTCGACGCTGGACTGCGCCGCGATCAGCGCGGGACTGGCGATCAACCCCATCCCGAGTCCCACGAGCACGCAGCAGAGCGCCACCTCCCCGGGAGCCGAATCCACCCCGACCTGCGTCAACAGCGCCGCGCCGCACAACAGCGGCACCGCACCCACCAGACCGGTGTTGCGAAAACCGATCCGCAGATAGAGCCGGCCCGACTGCGCCGCCGCGATCGGCCAGCCGATCGTCATCGTCGCCAGCGTGAAGCCCGCGACGAGCGCCGTGGTCCCCAGCGCGCCCTGCACGAACGACGGAACGTACGAGGTCAGGCCCAGCACGACCGCGCCCACCAGGCACGACACCGCGCTGGTGGTGACCAGCACACGTCGCGTAAACAGCCGGATCGGCAGAATCGGCTCGGCGGCGCGGGACTCGATCCACACGAACACCGCGATCAGGGCTGCACCGGCGGCGAAGATGCCGATCCCGGTCGCCGACGTCCACGCCCATGACTGCCCGCCCTCGAGCAGGCCGAGGATCAGCAGGGCGGCGCCTACCGCGAGTGTCGCCGCGCCGGCCCAGTCCACGCGCGGTCGCGGTCCCGACGGCGTGTCCTCGCGGAAGTTGCGGACGAGCACCCACGCCGCGAGGGCACACAACGGCAGGTTGATCCAGAAGATCCACCGCCACGACAGGAAGTCTGCGAAGACACCGCCCACGGCCGGGCCGATCACCGCCGACATGCCCCACACACTGGCGAGATAGCCCTGCGCCTTGGCGCGCTCGGCGACCGTGTAGATGTCCCCGGCGATCGTCTGTGCCATCGGCAGCACCGCACCGGCGCCGAGTCCCTGCACCGCGCGGAACGCGATCAGCGCCGGCATGCTCCACGCCACCGCGCACAGCACCGAACCCGCCGCGAACACCCCGATCCCGAACAACAACAGCGGAGTGCGGCCGAAGACGTCGGAGAGTTTGCCGTAGACCGGGACGAGCACCGCCTGCGTGAGCAGATAGGCGGAGAACAACCACGGGAACTGCGTGAAGCCGCCCAGGTCCGCGACGATCGTCGGGATCGCGGTCGCCAGGATGGTGCTCTCGAGCGCCACGAGGGAGGTGGCGAGCATCAGAGCGATGAGGATCGGGCCCCGCTCGGACCCGAACCCGACGTCCACTCGCGACGATGTGGCCATGCCACTCCTGTTCCCACTCATACGTTCGTTGTTCCACCCGGCGGTGAACGAGTGGGATATCCGCCACGGGGTGCGGTACGCCCACTCGATGAGCACTAGGGTGTCAGCGTGCGTCCTTCACTCGAGTCCTACCAACACCTCGCCGGCGGCAAGGTGCGTGATCTGTACGTGATCGACGACGAGCACCTGCTCCTCGTCGCCAGTGACCGGATCTCGGCCTACGATCACGTGCTCGAGACCCCGATCCCCGACAAGGGACGGGTCCTCACTGCGATGAGCGTGTTCTTCTTCAAGCTGCTCGACGCCACCAACAACCACCTCGCGGGAGAACCCGACGACGAGCGTATCCCCGAGGAGGTCCTCGGCCGCGCACTCGTGGTCAAGCGCCTCGAGATGGTGCCCGTCGAGTGCGTCGCCCGAGGCTTCCTCACCGGCTCCGGCCTGCTCGACTACCAAGCCACGGGCTCCGTCTGCGGTGTCACCCTGCCCCAGGGGCTCGTCGAGGCCAGCAGACTGCCCGAACCGATCTTCACCCCGGCCAGCAAGGCTGCGCTCGGCGACCACGACGAGAACATCTCCTTCGACGACGTCGTCGAGAAGGTCGGTCTGAACCTGGCGATGAAGCTGCGCCAGGACACGCTCGATATCTACGACCGCGCCGCCATGTACGCGTCGGACCGCGGCATCCTGCTCGCCGACACCAAGTTGGAGTTCGGTCTCGACAAGGCCGGCAATCTGGTGCTCGCCGACGAGGTCCTCACCCCGGATTCGTCCCGCTACTGGGACGCGAACGAGTACGAGGAGGGCAAGGTTCAGCCCAGCTTCGACAAGCAGATCGTCCGGAACTGGCTCACCGGACCCGAGTCGGGCTGGGACCGCGCCTCCGACACCCCGCCCCCGCCGCTGCCGCAGCACGTCGTCGACAAGACGCGAGCTCGCTACATCGAGGCGTACGAACGTATTTCGGGACTGTCCTTCGACGATTGGATCGGCTGACCGCATATGACCTCCTCGAAGATCACTCCGCCGGTCGCGAAGAAGGTGCCGCTCGAGCGCACCCATCACGGGCACACCTTCGTCGACGACTACGAATGGCTGCGCGACAAGAACGACCCCGAGGTCGTCGCGTACCTGGAAGCGGAGAACTCGTACACCGAGGCGCAGACGGAACATCTCGCTCCGCTGCGTGAGGCGATCTTCGAGGAGATCAGGTCGCGCACCCAGGAGACCGACATGTCGGTCCCCACCCGGATGGGTGACTGGTGGTACTACGCCCGCACCGTCGAGGGCAAGCAGTACGCGATCCAGTGCCGGTGCCCGATCGCCGACGCCGACGACTGGACACCGCCCGACGTCACGCCTGGTGTGGAACTCCCCGGCGAGCAGGTGCTCCTCGACGGCAACGTCGAGTCGGAAGGGCACGAGTTCTTCTCGCTCGGGGCGTTCTCGATCAGCCACGACGGCACGCTGCTCGCGTACTCGACCGACGTCGTGGGCGACGAGCGCTACACCCTGCGCATCAAGGACCTCACCACCGGTGAGATGCGGGCGGACGAGATCCCCGGCACCGCACCGGGAGCGACGTGGGCGCTCGACCACAGCCACGTCTTCTACCAGACGGTCGACGAGTCGTGGCGGCCCGACACCGTCTGGCGGCACAAGCTCGGCACCTCCGTCGACGAGGACGTGAAGGTTTTCCACGAACCCGACGAGCGGTACTGGGTGTCGATCGGTTCGACCCGCAGCGAGAAGTACCTCATGATCTGGGTCGGCTCGAAGATCACCACCGAGGGATGGGTGCTCGAATCCGAGAACCCCACAGGCGAATTCCGTGTGATCCTGCCGCGCCGCGAAGGTGTCGAGTACGGTGCCGAGCACGCCGTGATCGCCGGTGAGGACCGCTTCCTGATCCTGCACAACGACGTCGACCCCGAGACGGGGAAGAAGGCCGAGAACTTCGTCCTCGCCGAGGCTCCCGTCGACGACCCGTCCGCGCTGCGCACCCTGATCGAGCACCGGCACGACGTGCGCCTCGAAGACGTCGACGCGTTCGAGGGACACCTCGTGCTCGGCTACCGCCGCGAAGCCCTCACCCGACTCGCGGTGTGGCCGTTGACCGACGAGGGTTACGGCAAGCTCACCGAACTCGAGTTCGACGAGGAACTCTTCGCCGTCGGACCGGGCGCGAACCCCGAATGGACCCAGCCCACACTGCGTCTGGGCTACACGTCGTTCATCACCCCGAGCCGGGTCTACGACTACACCGTGAGCACCGGTGAGCTGAAGCTGCTCAAGTCGCAGCCGGTGCTCGGCGAGTTCGACCCGACGCTCTACGAGCAGCGCCGCGAGTGGGCGACCGCCGAGGACGGCACGAAGATCCCGCTGTCGATCGTCGCGCGCAAGGGCACCCCCGAGAACGCGCCCACGCTGCTGTACGGCTACGGCTCGTACGAAGCGAGCATCGACCCGGCCTTCTCCGTCGCACGCCTGTCGCTGCTCGACCGGGGCATGGTCTTCGCGGTCGCGCACGTGCGCGGCGGCGGCGAGATGGGCCGGCACTGGTACGAGAACGGCAAGTCGCTGACGAAGAAGAACACCTTCACCGACTTCGTGGCGTGCGCGCGGCACCTGATCGACGCCGGCGTCACGAGCCCGGAGAAGCTGGTCGCCGACGGCGGCAGTGCCGGTGGCCTGCTCATGGGTGCGGTCGCGAACATCGCACCCGAGCTGTTCGCGGGCATCCTCGCGAACGTCCCGTTCGTCGACCCGCTCACGTCGATCCTCGATCCGTCCTTGCCGCTCACGGTGATCGAATGGGACGAGTGGGGCAACCCGCTCGAGAACCCAGAGGTGTACGAGTACATGCGCTCGTACAGCCCCTACGAGAACGTCGAGGCCAAGGATTACCCGGCGATCCTCGCGATCACCAGCATCAACGACACGCGCGTGCTCTACGTCGAACCCGCCAAGTGGGTCGCCAAGCTGCGCGCGACGAAGACCGGCGATGCGCCGTTGCTGCTCAAGACGGAGATGAGCGCGGGACACGGCGGTGTGTCGGGCCGGTACGAGAAGTGGCGCGAGGTCGCGTTCGAGTTCGCGTGGGTGCTCGAGACGTCGGGCGCCTGCCGCGCGGAGACCTCTGCGGGCTGAGCTCGGTATCCGCTCGCGTTCTCGCTATTCGCCGCAGCAATTCGGTAGTTGTCAACCTGTCTGAGACAGGTGGTGGATGTTGATCCCTGTAGACCCGGGCAGTTCCGGCGCACGAGGCGCACGCCGGAACCGCTCGGGAAACTCCGCTGCATACTCATCGAGCATCTGCTGACGCAACCGCCGAACCGCAACAGCAGAACCGTCGAACACCGACGCCGGAGTATGCCGACCGAGCCCACTGTGCCGATGCTCGGTGGCATACCGATGCAGAAAACCCGCGGTCCACTCCCTGGCATGATCGATCGAATCGAACACCGGCGGGCAGGTCAGGTCGTACTTGACGGTCTTGAACAACGACTCCGAAAACGGATTGTCGTCACTGACCCGAGGACGGGAAAACGACGCGATCACCCCCCGCTCCTCGAGCAGATCGAGCAACACCGTCGACCGCATCGACGCCCCGTTGTCCGCATGCAACACTGACGGGCACCCGTGCTCGGCGATCGCCTCGGTGAACAACTTCACCGCACGCTCGCCGCTCTCATGGAACTCGATGCACCACGCGACCGGATACCGCGAGAACACATCGATCACCAGATACAACAGGTACCGGTCCTTCTTCCCGGGCCCCTTCAACTCGGTGATGTCCCACGACCACAGATCCCCGACCGCCCCGGCCCCGACCACCGGCCGGGCCCGGACAGGGCCGCCGCCCCCGCCGCCGCGGCGGCCACGCCGGTCCCCGACCAAGCTCGCCGCGCCGGCGACCCGATAGAACGTCCGCTCACTGCACGCCAGAACCCCTGCATCGAATGCACGCCAATAAACCTGAGCCACAGACAAATCCGCGTACTCGCCGGAGCACAGCACATCGCAGATCGTGTCACGTTCGCTCTCGCTGAGCGCGGCCGGCTGCCGACGCTTCGCCTGCGGCAGCGGGTCCCCGGCCGGCCGGTAATGCGTATAGCCGCGACTGTGCCGGTAGTAACTGGCCCGAGGCAGTCCGAGCAGGGTGCAGGCCCGGGTCACCGGCATCGCCGCGTCCTGGTGCAATGTGGTGACCGTGGCGGTCAGGACAGCCTGTACCCCTCGAGCCATTGTTCGTACTCGGCCACGCTCATCAGCGCCGGTGGGATCGCAGGTGTCTCCGGCGCCGAGCTCTTGGTCACGTGCTCCAAGAGCTCGAATGCTTTTCCCAGGATCTGCTGGGCAGCTTCGGCCTGCTCGACCTTCTGACGCAGTTGCTGGTTTTCCTTGCGCAGCTGTGCCAGCTCCGCGCGCTCACGACTGTCCATGCGTCTACCCGGTTTCTCTGCGGCCGCCCTCATCGATGCGGTCCATTCTCCGCGGTCCCGGGCGGCGATCCAACGGTGGACCGTTCCGTAGGCGAGGTTGTTTTCACGCAGCAGTTTGGCACGGCTGCCGCGTTCGATGGCCGCGTCCCATTGCCGGAGGAACTCCGAGCGGTAGGCCATCGAGAACGAACGCATGCCTGTCGGTGTTCGGCCGACTTCGACGTCGATCATGATGCTTCCGTTTCCCCGCGTCCGTCCCTGAATGTGTCTCACGACCATCCTGGCAACCAACGAATTGCCGACGCGAATGACGAACTGTGTAGCGGATGCACGACCGCTCATCTGCGCAGTTCGTACCGGACCTGGGGCCGGCCGGCGCGGCCGTACTCGGTGATGCGGGTCGCGGCTCCGTCGTCGGCGAGCCGTTCGAGGTAACGCCACGCCGTCACGCGTGAGACCCCCACGGCCGATCCGACTTCCGCAGCGGTTCGCGGCCCGTCGGCGTGATGAAGGAAATCGGTGATCTTCGACAGCGTGTCGGGGGAGATGCCCTTGGGTGTGGACGGACGGGAACTGCTCGTGCGCAGAGCCGACATGGCGCGATCGATATCGTGCTGGCCCGCCGCGGTCTCGGCGTCGCGCAACGCCGAGCGGTAGGCCACGTACTGTTCGAGCTTGTCCTGCAGTGCCGCGAAGGTGAACGGCTTGAGCAGATACAGCACCACACCCCGCGCGACCGCCGTCCGCACGACCTCCAGATCGCGGTTCGACGTGACGGCGATGATGTCGGGACTCGGACGACCGGCGCTCAGGCGTGCAGCCACTTCGAGGCCGCTCGTGTCGGGGAGCCCGATGTCGAGCAGCACCAGATCCACCGGTGTGCCCACCCGCGCAGCCGACGCGACCGCCCGCACGGCGTCGCTACCCGTGTGCGCGACACCTACCACCTCGAATCCGTCCACCCTCCCGACGTATTCGCGGTGGGCCTCGGCGATGAGCGGTTCGTCCTCGACGACGAGCACCCGGATCACGACCGGCTCTCCAAGGGGATCACGGCGACGATCATCGAACCCAGCGACGGTTCGGTGCGCAGAGTTCCCCCGTGACGCGCCACGACCTGGGCGACGAGTGCGAGTCCGAGGCCGCGCTGCTCGGACTTGGTGGAGTAGCCGCGCTGCATGGCCTGGGCCAGCACCTCCGGCGACATCCCCGGCCCGCTGTCGGCGACCTCGACGATCATCGACGAATCGTCCCGACGCACAGTCACCTCCACCCATGGGTCGTCCGACGCATGGGAGGCGTCGATGGCGTTGTCGATGAGATTCCCGACGAGGGTGACGATATCGCGCGCCGGGATGGACGGAACCGGGCCCAGTTCCGTGTCGTCGGTGACGGTCAGTTCCACACCTCGCTCGGCCGCCTCGTCGATCTTGCCGAGCAGCAACGCCGACAGCGCCGGCTCGTGGATGGCACTTGTCAACCTGTCGATCAGGTGCTGGGAGACCGCCAGTTCCTGCGTCGCGAACGCGACCGCGTCCTCCGTCCGGCCGAGTTCGACCATCGTGACGATGGTGTGCAGACGGTTCGCCGACTCGTGGGCCTGCGCCCGCAGCGACTCGGCGAATCCGCGGACCGAGTCGAGTTCACCGAGGACACCGCGCAACTCGGTGTGGTCGCGGAGGGTGACGACGGTGCCGATGCGGCGCTCGTTCCAGTTCACCGCGTCGCTGTTGACGACGAGGGTGCGGTCGCGCGTCAGGTGCACCTCGTCGCGTGCCTCGCCGGTGGTTGCGAGTTCGCGCAGTGTCTCGGGCAGGGCGTCGAAGGGGACCGGCCCGGTCGGGGGAAGGCCGAGCAGGCGGCGTGCCTCGTCGTTGACGACGTCGACCTGCGGTGAGGCGCCGGGTGCTCCACCGAACACCAGCAGCCCTTCGCCGATCGAGTGCAGGACGGCGTCGTGGTGTTCGTACATGCGCCGCAGCTGGTCGGGATCGAGCCCGAGGGTCTGACGGCGCAGGCGCCGCGCGATCAGGTATCCGCCCGCCGCGGTGACCACGAGCCCGGCCGCCACCAGGCCGACGATGCCCGGAAGGCTCCGCACGAAGTTCTCGGCGATCCTCTCCCGTGTCACCCCGACCGACACGAATCCGACGAGCGTGCCGTCGTCGTAGACCGGCGCGATGGTGCGGATCGACGATCCGAGGCTGCCCGTGTACGTCTCGGTGAACGGCGTGCCCGAACGGGCCTCATCGGTGTGGCCCGTGTACGGCAACCCGATCTGCTCCGGCACCGGATGTGTCACGCGGATGCCCTCGGGGTCCACGACGACGACGAAGTCCACCCCTGTCGCCTCGCGGATCTGCTCGGCGCGGGGCTGGAGCGCTGCGGTCGGATCGGGGGAGAGCAACCCGTCCGCGACCTCCGGGAAGAGCGCGGCTGTCACTGCGATATCCGTCACGGTGCGGCGCGTGGCCTCGTCGGCGTCGCGGCGTTCGTCGACGACGATGAGCGCACCCGCCACGATCGCTATCACCGTGAACACCACCAGCTGGAGGATGAGCAGCTGGCCCGCCACGCTCATCGGCGGTCTCGCCTGGCGACGGTTCACCGTTCACCTCCCGTGAACACTATGTACACAAACTTCTCCCGCGGCGACCCGGCCACCACCATGTCCTTATGTGGACGTGATGCCGGTCACCACCCGGGCGCGGAGCGGCCCCTACCAGGGTCCCGTAGTACCCGACCGAACCACGGTCGATTCCCGAGTCCTCGCCGGTGCGTCACCGCATCCCGTTATCCGTGAACATCGCGCGACGAGCCCGCGCATGATCGAAGGGCACTCCATGAGCACCACAACCGTGCGGGGCGAGAAACGCCGCGACCGTACCCACTGGCTGTACATCGGCGTCATCATCGCCGTCGTCGCCGGTATCGCCGTCGGATGGCTGGCCCCCGAGACGGGCAAGTCGCTCGGTGTCCTCGGCACCATGTTCGTCGACCTGATCAAGATGATGATCAGCCCGGTGATCTTCTGCACCATCGTGCTCGGCATCGGGTCGGTCCGGGCAGCGGCGAGCGTCGGCCGGATCGGTGGACTCGCGCTGATCTACTTCGTGGGCATGTCGACCGTGGCCCTCGCGATCGGCCTGGGTGTGGGCAACCTGCTCGACCCGGGTTCGGGGCTCACCCTCGATCCGGCCAACGCCGGATCGGGTGCCGAACTCGCCGAGAAGGCACACGCGGCCGGCGGCACCGTCGACTTCATCGCGTCGATCATCCCCACCTCCCTGCTCTCCGCACTCACTGCCGGCAGCGTCCTGCAGACCCTGTTCGTGGCGCTGCTCGTCGGCTTCGCCATCCAGGGCATCGGCAAGTCGGGTGAACCGATCCTCCGTGGCATCGGCCACCTGCAGAAGCTGGTCTTCCGCATCCTGACGATGATCCTGTGGCTCGCCCCGATCGGTGCCTTCGGCGCCATCGCCAACGTCGTCGGTCAGACCGGACTGAGCGCGGTCCTGCAGCTAGGTGTGCTGATGATCGCCTTCTACCTCACGTGCGTCGTGTTCGTCTTCGGCGTCCTCGGATCGCTGCTGCGGGCCGTCGCCGGTGTCTCGGTGTTCAAGCTCGTGAAGTACCTCGCCCGCGAGTACCTCCTCATCTTCGCGACGTCGTCGTCGGAGTCCGCGCTGCCGCGTCTGATCGCCAAGATGGAGCACCTCGGTGTCCAGCGCACCACCGTCGGCGTGGTCGTGCCCACCGGTTACTCGTTCAACCTGGACGGCACCGCGATCTACCTGACGATGGCCGCCCTGTTCGTGTCCGACGCGATGGGCAGTCCCCTGAACATGGGTGAGCAGATCTCGCTCCTGCTGTTCATGATCGTCGCCTCGAAGGGTGCGGCCGGGGTCACCGGTGCCGGTCTGGCGACGCTGGCCGGCGGTCTGCAGAGCCACCGCCCCGACCTGCTCGACGGTGTCGGCCTGATCGTCGGTGTCGACCGGTTCATGTCCGAGGCGCGTGCCGTCACCAACTTCTCCGGCAACGCCATCGCGACCCTGCTCATCGGCACGTGGACCAAGTCGGTGGACCGTGACCGCGTCGACGAGGTGCTCAGCGGACGGCTGCCGTTCGACGAAAGCATGATGGTCGACGATCACGAGCCCGCCCCCGAGCGCGAACCGGCGAACCTGGAGAAGGTCTCCGTCTGATCCGGCATCCGCTACGACAATGGCTGTCCGCTACGGAAATTTTCCGTAGCGGGCAGCTATTTCTGTAGCGACTACGCGCCGGCGGCGTTATCACGACATCCGCCGGCTCGAGGACCTCGACGAGGAGAAGGTCCGGAAGTGGGTGAGACAGGCCGCCGCGCTGCCGGGGGAGAAGATGTAGCACGCCGATGTTCGGGGGAGTGATCGGGCACACGATAGTTTGGATGCATGACCACGCCTCTCCAGGACATCCCGATCAACACCCTCTCGGGTGAACCCACGAATCTCGGCTCGTACGAGGGCCACGCGGTACTCGTCGTGAACGTCGCGTCCAAGTGCGGCCTGACCCCGCAGTACACGGCACTCGAGAAGCTCGCGCAGGAATACCGCGACCGCGGACTGTTCGTCGTGGGCGTGCCGTGCAACCAGTTCATGGGTCAGGAGCCCGGAACGCCGGAGGAGATCCAGGAGTTCTGCTCCGCCACCTACGGCGTGACCTTCCCGCTGCTCGAGAAGATCGAGGTCAACGGCGAGAATCGGCATCCGCTCTACGCCGAGCTCACCAAGCACCCGGATGCCTCCGGCGAGGCCGGCGACATCCAGTGGAACTTCGAGAAGTTCCTCATCGCTCCCGACGGCACGGTCGCCGCGCGCTTCCGTCCCCGCACGGAACCGGATGCGCCCGAGATCCTCGACGCCCTCGAAGAGATCCTGCCGGCCTGACATGTTCGGCACAGAAGCGCGGGACGCGCTGTACGACATCATCCGCATGCGTCGCGACGTCCGTGCAGAATTCAGCGGGGGACGGCTCGACGAGGACACGCTGATGCGCATCCTGCGGGCCGCCCATCACGCACCCAGTGTCGGCAACACCCAGCCCTGGGACTTCGTCGTCGTACAGGACGAACAGCGGCTGAAGGAGTTCGCCGAGCACGTCGCCGGTTGCCGGCAGGCGTTCGCCGACTCGCTCCCCGAGGACCGGAAGAGCACCTTCGACCCCATCAAGATCGAAGGCATCGTCGAATCGGGGACCGGCGTCGTCGTCACCTACGACCCCGAACGCGGCGGCAAGCACATCCTCGGCCGTCACACCATCGACGAATCCGGCCTGTTCTCGGCCGTGCTGGCGATCCAGAACCTGTGGCTCGCCGCGACCGCCGAGGGTCTCGGCGTGGGATGGGTGTCGTTCTACGAGGAGGACTTCCTCGCCGACTTCGTCGGAGTGAGCGCACCCGTGCGTCCCATCGCGTGGCTGTGTGTCGGCCCGGTCACGCGGCTCCAGGAGATACCCGACCTCGAACGGTTCGGCTGGCGCAAGGGGCGCCGGCTCGAGGAGGCCGTGCACCGCGACAGGTTCGCGGCGCCGGGTGACCGGGAAGCCTGATCCGACGGGTGGCGACCGGTTCGTGAGTGCGCGAGCCGGCCGCCACCCGCTGTTTCACAGATCGGTCGCCACCTGCCTGTTTTCAGAGTTCGGTCGCGACCTTCCAGGCACTGTGGATGGCGCCCTCGATGTAGTCGACCCGACCCGCGTCCCCGACGACGCGGACATCGATGTCCGAGCCGGCCAGTTCGTCGGCGAGCGGTGCTGCCGCCGACACACCGGACGCGACCACGACCATGCGGGCGCGTACCGATTTCGTCTCGCCATCCACGGTGAACTCCACCGTCTTCGGGGTGATGCGCTGAACCGTCGCACCACGATGCACCTCGAGGCCGACCTCGCGCGCGTGCTTGACGGCGGTCCACCGGCGCGGCATCGCCATCGGCACCCCGAGCTGCTTCCCCTCGGCGAGCAGCGTCACCCGGCTTCCCCGCTCGGCCATGAACTCCGCGAGTTCGAGCCCGACGAGCGACCCGCCGATCACGACGACGTCCTTCGCCATCGGCAGGAAACGCAGGAACCGCCGGCTCAGATCACGGATCCTCCGAGGGCTCGTGGTGATACCGGCGAGCCTGCCCACCCGGCCCATCACCCGCAGCACCTGGGACTGATCGGAGACGTCGCCCGCACCCGTCATGAGCGCACGCATGCTGTCGCCGGTGTGCACGTGCGGCAAGTCCCCGCCCGGCACGGTGGGACGTTCCCGCACGGCGCCCGTCGCGACGACCACCACGTCCGGCTCCAGGGCGCGGATCGATGCGGAGGTGGCCTCGGCGCCGAGCCGCACGTCGATGCCGAGGCGGGTGACCTCGGCCGTCAGCCATTTCAGCAGCCGCTCGTTGTCGGGGGTGGTGAGGGTCGAGAACCACAGGGTCCCGCCCAGCCGGTCGGTCTTGTCCAGGACGGTGACGCGGTGCCCGCGCTCGGTGGCGACCCGCGCAGTCTCGAGGCCGCCCGGCCCGGCACCCACCACGACGACGTGCTTCGGCGCCGCAGTGCGGACGAACGGCACGAGTGTCTCGTTGCCCAGCGCCGGATTGACCGCACAGATGGGCGTGGCATCCCAGAAGTTCTCCTGCACGCACACATAGCAGTTGATGCACGGGCGGATCTGCTCGCTGCGGCCCTGCTCGAGCTTGGCGACGAGCGCGGGATCGGCCAGCAACTGACGTCCCATCGCGACGAAGTCGGTGATGCCCTCGGCGATCATTCGCTCGCCGACCTCCGGCAGCATGCGGCCGACGGTGATGACGGGGATCGACACCGCACGCTTGATGACCGCCGCGTTGTGGGTGTAGTAGCCGACCTTGTCCGGCAACGGGCCGTCGGTGAAATTCGCGAACGCGTTCAGCGCGGTGCCAGTGACGTGGAGTGCATCGGCACCGGCCTGCTCGAACAGCACTGCGGCAGCAGCGGATTCCTCGACGGTCAGGCCGTCCGTCTCACCGTATTCCTGCCCTGCCAGCCGCACGATGACGGCGAGGCGGTCGCCGACCTCGGCCTTGACAGCGCGGATCACCTCGCAGGTCAGCCGGGCCCGGTTCTCCAGCGACCCGCCGTATCCGTCGGTGCGCTGGTTCGTGTAGCGGCTGAGGAAGGCGCCGAGCACGTAGTTGTGGGCGGCGTGGATCTCGACGGCGTCCGCTCCGGCGGCGGCGACCCGGCCCGCGGCCTCGGCGAACATCCGGATCAACCATTCGATGTCGCTCTCGGAGGCCTCGTTGTAGGTGGCCTGCGCGCCACCCTGGATCGATGCCATGCGCTGCAGTTCCGCGGGCGTGCAGTCGGCCATGGCGCTCATGTCGCTCGGCGGCTTCGGGATGCTCGGCACGAGCTGCGGCCGGCCCTGCAGGGTGTCGATACGGGCGACCTTGCCGTGGTGCACCATCTGCACGCACAGTTTGCTGCCGGCCTCGTGGACGGCGTCGGTCAGTGCGCGGAGGCCGGGGATGAACCGGTCCTCGGACAGGCCGGGTTCCTTCGTGCTGGTGCATCCCGCCGGATAGGCGACCGCGCAGCATCCGGTGACGATCAGCCCGGTGCCTCCGGCCGCGCGGGCGACGAAATGATCGATGTCGCCCTGCTCGATCTCCCCGTCCTCGCAGAGGTTCATGTCCATGGCGGGCATCACCACGCGGTTGTCCAGGGTGATCGGCCCGATGGTGCCGGGGGAGAGAAGGCGCGTATAGGTCTGGTTCGGGACTGCCACGCCCGGACGGTATGCCCGGCCCGGTGTGGCCGTCGACACTGTCCCGATGAACGGGATGCGGATCGCCGGCCCGAGTCTTCATCCGGACTTCCCGGTCGGGCAGGACGCCGTTCACCCGAGTGCAGCAGGCTCGGGGGCATGAGCGGACGGATGATCGTGTCGGTGTCGGGGATCCGGGACGTCACGCGCGACCTCGTGGACGCCTTCGCCCGTGAGACGGACGCGCGTGGAGTGCCGTTGTCGCTGTTCGTCGCACCCCGCCTGAAAGACCACTACCGCCTCGTGCGGGATCCGGCGACGCAGGAGTGGCTGCTCGAGCGACGCGAGGGCGGCGACGCGATCGTGCTGCACGGTTACGACCAGGCGGCGACGAAGCGACGTCGCGCCGAGTTCGCGACGCTGCCCGAGCACGAAGCACGGTTGCGCCTGCTCGCCGCCGACCGCGTGCTCGAGGAGACCGGACTGCGCACCCGGCTGTTCGCACCACCGCGATGGCGCGCGTCGCCGGGCGCAGTGACAGCACTTCCGCAGGTCGGTTTCCGGATGATGGCGGACAACGCGGGGATCCACGATCTGGTGGCGGGCACCGTGACGAAGACGCGGCTGTACGCGCTCGGTGACGGTGCGGGGTCGGACGTGTGGCGCTGCCGCGCGATGGTGATGGGCGCGTCGCGGACGGCGCGGCGCGGGGAGCTGCTGCGTCTGGCGATCGCCGCTCCCCGGCTCGCCGAGTCCGGACCCCGGCAGGCGATCCTCGATGCCGTCGACCTCGCGCTGCACCACGGTGCCGAACCGACCGTCCACGCCTGGCGGCCGCGTCCGTCGAACAGCCGCGTGGCGTGATCCCGCCTGGCCCGCCGGTGCTCCCGGTCGCCGCATCCGCTCGGTAATGTTGGCGGCCATGGATGCTGACGTGATCGTGGTGGGGGCGGGACTCGCGGGGCTCGTGGCGGTCGGTGAACTGATCGACGCCGGTCGCAAGGTTCTGCTGGTCGATCAGGAGAACTCGAACAACATTGGTGGGCAGGCCTTCTGGTCGTTCGGCGGGTTGTTCTTCGTCGACAGTCCCGAACAGCGACGACTCGGGATCAAGGATTCCTACGAACTCGCCTTGCAGGACTGGATGGGGACCGCCGGCTTCGACCGCGAGATCGAGGACCGCTGGCCGCGGCGCTGGGCCCAGGCCTATGTCGAGTTCGCCGCGGGGGAGAAGCACGCCTGGCTCAAGCAGCGCGGGCTGAAGATCTTCCCGATGGTCAACTGGGCCGAACGCGGCGGATACGACGCTGCAGGGCACGGCAACTCGGTCCCGCGATTCCACATCACCTGGGGTACCGGTCCGGGCCTCGTCGAGATCTTCGAGCGCAAGCTCCGCGAAGGCGTCGAACGCGGTCTCGTCACGCTGAAGCACCGCCACAGGGTCGACGAACTCGTCGTCACCGACGGCGCCGCCACCGGTGTGCGCGGAGCGATCCTCGAGCCCGCCGACGCGGCGCGCGGCGTGGCGTCCTCCCGCACCGTCGTCGGGGACTTCGAGTTCTCCGCCGGAGCCGTCATCGTCACCTCCGGCGGTATCGGCGGCAACTACGACCTCGTGAAGAAGAACTGGCCGAAGCGGATGGGGGAGCCGCCGAAGCACATGCTCAGCGGTGTGCCCGCGCACGTCGACGGCCGGATGCTCGAGATCACCGAGAAGGCCGGCGGGAACATCGTCAACCGCGACCGCATGTGGCACTACACCGAGGGCATCACCAACTACGACCCGGTGTGGCCCGATCACGGCATCCGCATCCTGCCCGGCCCGTCGTCGCTGTGGCTCGACGCCACCGGCAAGCGGTTGCCGGTGCCGTTGTTCCCCGGCTTCGACACGCTCGGCACCCTCGAGTACATCGTGAGCACGGGTTACGACCACACCTGGTTCGTGCTCGACCAGAAGATCATCGAGAAGGAGTTCGGGCTCTCCGGCTCCGAGCAGAATCCCGACCTGACCGGGCGCAGCCTCCGCCTGCTGCTGCAGCGGGTCAGATCGGGTGCCCCCGGACCCGTCGAGGCCTTCAAGGAGCGCGGTGTCGACTTCGTCGTCCGCGACACGCTCGCCGATCTCGTGGCGGGCATGAACGAACTCACCCCGGAGGCGCCGCTCGACTACGAGCAGGTGCGTTCGGTGGTCGAGGCCCGCGACCGCGAGATGGACAACAAGTACACAAAAGACCTGCAGGTCGCGGCGGTGCGCTCGGCGCGGGCCTACGCACCCGACCGCGTCGTCCGCATCGCGGCGCCGCACCGGATCCTCGACCCCAAGGCCGGACCCCTCATCGCGGTCAAGTTGCACCTGCTCACCCGCAAGACGCTCGGCGGGCTCGAGACCGACCTGTCGTCGCGCGTGCTGCGGTCGGACGGGTCGGTCTTCGACGGCCTCTTCGCCGCCGGTGAGGTCGCCGGCTTCGGTGGTGGCGGCGTCCACGGCTACCGGTCGCTCGAGGGCACCTTCCTCGGCGGATGCATCTTCTCGGGCCGGGCGGCGGGTCGCGCCGCCGCCCGCTGAACCTTCCGTCGGCGTCGACTGGGACAGCAGAGCGCGAAACGGTCGTAGGAGTGCGAAACATCCCGCGCCGACGACCGTTTCGCGCTCCGCAGCGTCAGACCTCGACGCCGTCTTCGTGCGGCAGCACGCGGAATTCGGTGCCCTCCGGCGCCATCTCGCTGTACCGGCCGTAGAAGATGCCGCGACCGTTGTCGTTGACGATGCCCTGGTGGATCGGCACGGCGACCCGCGGGTTCACCGCGCGCAGGTAGTCGATCGCCTCCCAGATCTTGAGCCACGGCGCGGTCGACGGCAGGGCCAGCACGTCGACGCGCTCGTGCGGGATGTACAGCGAGTCGCCGGGGTGCAGCAGCCGCGACGGATTCTCGTCGTCGCCCACGAGGAAGGCCGTGTTGTCGATGACGGGCATGTCGGGGTGGATCACCGCGTGCCGTCCGCCGGTGCCGCGTACGGTCAGCGAACCCACCGAGAAGGCGTCGCCGGGACGCACCGCGGTCCAGTCGCCGTCGAGCAGGTTCGCCGACTGCGGGTCGGAGAACAACTGCGCTCCGGGGTTGGCCTCGAGGAGCGCGGGCAGCCGGGTGGTATCGGCGTGGTCGGGATGCTGGTGGGTCACGAGGATCGCGTCGAGTCCGGTGATGCCCTCGAACCCGTGGGAGAAATTTCCGGGGTCGAAAAGGAGCTTCGCGCCGAGGTGTTCGACGAGGATGCAGGAATGGCCGAAATGGGTCAGTTGCATGTCGTCGAGTATGCCGTCGGGAGGAGCCCGATGACCGACTCACGGACAGGAACTCCGCTTCGGCAGCTTCCTCACGCCGTCCGCTGCCGATCCGGCGGGCGTCGTCGACCTCGCCGTGGTGTCGGAGAGCGCCTGGACCGCATCGCAGCCCCGGCGAAGCGGTCGACGCACTGATCGAGGCGATCGAAGTGATCCGCGCTCTGTGGTCGGACGAGAAGGGCGCGGCCGGGATCGACGGCACGTACTACCGGCTGACCGGCGCGAAGCGGGGCCCGTTCCCCGCGCACGCTCTCGGCATCTGGCTCGGCGCCTACGGCAAGCGGATGCTCGACGTCACCGGCCGCTTCGCCGGCGGATGGCTGCCGAGTTCGTTCGCCGCCGGGCCCGAGAAGCTGGGGGAGATGAGCGCCCGCGTCGACGAGGGTGCGCACCGTGCCGGGCGTGATCCCGCCGCGATCCGCCGGCTCTACAACATCTCCGGCACCTTCGCGGAGACCGCGGACGGGTCGCGGTCCGACCTCGAACGTTTCGCCGGTGAGGTCGCGCCCCGCGTGCGCGAACTCGTTGCTGCCGAGCGGCGTTGAACGGGGGTGACGGGTCTCGCACGAGCGGGACCTCGGCCGATGCCCTTCCCGGTGGCCACGGCCGGTAAACTGCTGGATGTCCGGTGTCCGTCCCCGGGCGCCAGTACTACTACCGAGGAGCAGCACGTGGCGCGTGTCGTCGTCGAAGTCATGCCCAAAGCCGAGATTCTCGACCCCCAGGGTCAGGCCATCACCGGGGCGCTGTCGCGGCTGGGCTTCGCGGGCGTGACCGGCGTCCGTCAGGGTAAGCGTTTCGAGCTCGAGGTCGATGGCAGCGTCGGCGACGAGGAGCTCGAGAAGATCGCCGAGTCGTTGCTCGCCAACACGGTGATCGAGGACTGGGCCATCCGGCGGATCGACGGTGACGCATGAGCGCACGCATCGGAGTCATCACCTTCCCGGGCACGCTCGACGACGTCGACGCCTCCCGCGCGGTGAAGCTCGCCGGTGGTGAGGCCGTGAGCCTGTGGCACGGGGACGCCGATCTCAAGGGGGTCGACGCGGTGATCGTGCCCGGCGGCTTCTCCTACGGCGACTACCTGCGCTGCGGTGCCATCGCACGGTTCGCACCGGTGATGGGCAAGGTCGTCGAGGCCGCGCAGAAGGGCATGCCCGTCCTCGGCATCTGCAACGGCTTCCAGGTGCTGTGCGAGGCGGGTCTGCTGCCCGGCGCGCTCACCCGCAACGCCGGTCTGCACTTCGTCTGCCGCGACGAGTGGCTGAAGGTCGAGTCGAACACCACCGCGTGGACCTCGCGCTACGAGGCCGGCGCCGAGATCCTCATCCCGCTCAAGTCGGGTGAGGGCCGCTACCAGGCATCGGAGAAGGTGCTCGACGAGCTCGAGGGTGAAGGTCGCGTGGTGTTCCGCTTCGCGGGCGACAACCCGAACGGTTCGCAGCGCGGCATCGCCGGCATCTCGTCGGCGAACGGCCGGGTCGTCGGTCTCATGCCGCACCCCGAGCACGCCACCGAGGCGCTCACCGGCCCCAGCGATGACGGACTCGGCATGTTCTACAGCGTGCTGGACGCGGTCGTCAACGCGTGACCGCCTGACCGGAATTTTCCGGCGAAGCCCCCATCGACCCTCCCGGGTCGTGGGGGCGTCGCTCGTTCCGGCGGGCTCGAGGAATCCTTCGAACCGAAGTTCCGGAACAGGAGAGACGGAACGAGGGACCCCGCCACCGTCCCGATCGGCTGCGGAATCCCTCGTCCCTACAACCCGGAGCTCGACCCCCCGATCAAGTCCCGGGCGCGATGTCGTCGTCATCCCCCATGCGCGACATCGCGGATCAGTCTGCCGGAGCCGAATCGTCCTGTCCTGAGTAGGACTACCCAAATCGGGCCTGTCCGTCGACGGGCGTTGCGTGTCGGTCCCCGGCGGTACCGTCGCGCCATGACAGCGACCATTGCGATGATCACCTTCGACACGACCGATCCGGCTCCGATCGCGAGATGGTGGGCCGAGCGTACGGGCGGCCGCATCGAGCAGGAGAACGACGGCTGGTTCTTCATCGTCGCCCTGCCACAGGGCATCAGGCTGGGCTTCCAGAAGGTGTCCGATCCGACACCCGGGAAGAACCGCGTGCACCTCGATCTCGCCGCCCCCGACCTCGACGCCGAGGTCGAGCGCTTCGTGCAGGCCGGCGCGAAGGAGGTCCACCGTGAGGACATGGGCGACGACTTCCGCTGGGTGACGCTCGCCGACCCCGAGGGCAACCTGTTCTGCGTCGCCGAGGGGCACTGACACTCGGTACGAGGAGAGCGGGCCGGCGCTTTCGGTCGGCGCTCCCGCTGTCCGTGATGCGAAGATGCAGTCATGTCTTCCACGCGTGCCGATGCTCGGGGTCTCTGTAATTTCGTCGACCTGTCGCCGTCGCCGTTCCACGTCTGCGCCACCGTCGCCGCGGCGCTGACCGAGGCGGGCTTCGTCGAACTGCACGAGCAGCAGGCCTGGCCCTCCGAACCGGGACGCTTCTTCCTGATACGCGGCGGGTCGCTGATCGCATGGAGCACCGAGGGTGTCGCCGACGATCCGGCCGCACCCTTCCGCATCGTCGGCGGGCACACCGACAGCCCCAACCTGCGCGTCAAGCAGCATCCCGACCTCACATCGGCGGGCTGGCGGATGGTGGGACTCGAACCGTACGGCGGTGCGTGGCTCAACTCGTGGCTCGACCGCGACCTCGGCATCTCCGGCCGCTTCACCGTGCGCGCGGCGGAGACGACCGAGGACGTCCTCGTCCGAGTCGACGCGCCGGTCCTGCGTGTCCCGCAGCTCGCCATCCACCTGTCCGAGGACCGCAAGGGCGTCCAGCTCGACCCGCAGCGCCACGTCAACGGCGTCTGGGGAGTCGGCACCGAACCGCGCTCGTTCATCGCGTGGGTCGCCGAGCAGCACGGAATCGACCCGGGCGCGGTGCTCGGCTGGGAACTGATGACCCACGACCTCGCACCGAGCGCGGTCGTCGGGCCGGGCGGCGACCTGGTCAGCGCACCGCGTCTCGACAACCAGGGCACCTGCTACGCCGGACTGCACGCCCTTCTCGCCGCCGTGGCACAC
Source organism: Rhodococcus sp. 2G (assembly GCF_001886355.1). Lineage (NCBI taxonomy): Bacteria > Bacillati > Actinomycetota > Actinomycetes > Mycobacteriales > Nocardiaceae > Rhodococcus > Rhodococcus sp. 2G. The sequence continues at coordinate 5,200,160 of NZ_CP018063.1, forward strand.
GTCGCAGCGCACGGTGGCCCGATGCCGCTCCTCGCCCTGTTCGACCACGAGGAGGTCGGCAGCATGTCCGACCGCGGCGCCTTCTCGGAACTGCTCGACACCGTCCTCGAACGGATCGTCCTGCTCCGGGGTGGCGGCCGGGAGGAGTTCCTCCGCGCCCGCGCCGGCTCGATCGTCGCGTCCGGCGACATGGCGCACGCCACGCACCCCAACTACCCCGAGCGGCACGAACCCGCCCACCGCATCGCGGTCAACGGCGGACCGGTCCTGAAGGTGAACCAGAACCTGCGCTACGCGAGCGACGCGACCGGCGCCGGAGCCTTCGCGCTGGCCTGCGAGCAGGCGGGGGTCCCGCTGCAGCGGTACGTGCACCGCGCCGACCTGCCGTGCGGCTCGACGATCGGCCCGATCACCGCGTCGAGGACCGGCATCACGACCGTCGACGTCGGCGCCCCGCAGCTCGCCATGCACTCGGCGCGCGAGTTCATGGGCGCGGACGACGTGGCCAGCTATGCGCAGGCCCTGACCGCTTTCCTGACCCCGGCATCGTGACCGCGTTCGCCCGCCCCGAAGCACCCGCCGGTGACACACTGAAGACGGTCGTGTCCGGTCGGAGAGAACGGGGGAATGCAGTGGACGTCCCGTCCTACCCCGATCATCTGCTGTCCCTCGACGAGTGGGCGGCCCTGCCCGAATCCGACGGGCACCATGTGGAGGTGTGCGAGGGCGTGCTCCTCGCCGCGCCCGCGCCGGGGGCGGCGCACGATCATGCCGCGGTGACCCTGGCGTTGCTCCTCGACGAGAAGCTGCCCGACGAATGGTGCGCGCTCGGAGGCGTCGAGGTGCTGGTCGCGGAGAAGCCGCTGACGGTGCGGTGCCCCGACGTGATCGTCGTGGGACGCTCCCTCGTCGACGCCGATCCCGATCGGGCGCCGATCTCCGAGGTGAAGCTGGTCGTGGAGGTCACCGTCGACGGCACGGCCCGCACCGACCGCGTCACGAAGTTCTCCGAATACGCGGAGGCCGGCGTCCCGCAGTACTGGATCGTCGATCTCGGCGGACCGCCGGTGATCGCGACCTTCACGCTCGTCGACGGGTGGTACCGATTCGACGGGGAGCACTCGGGCACCGTCACCCTCGATGCGCTGGGCACCGAGGTGGCCGTCACACCGTCGGGGCTCGTGCCCGCACCGGTGAACCCCGTCGCGCCTGCACAACGATAGACTGATCCGCGGCAGTTCCCGCCCGGCCTGCCGTTTTCGATCCCAGAGTGAAGGGACCCGACGCCCAGTGTCACCGCACGTGGATACCGTCTCCCACGCCGCCGAAACCCCCGACGCCGCTCAGCCCTATCGGGAGCTGGGTCTGAAGGAAGACGAGTACACCCGGATCAAGGAGATCCTGGGCCGTCGCCCCACCGACGCCGAACTCGCCATGTACTCGGTGATGTGGTCCGAACACTGCTCGTACAAATCGTCGAAGGTGCACCTGCGCTACTTCGGCGAGACCACCACCGACGAGATGCGTGAGTCGATGCTCGCGGGCATCGGTGAGAACGCCGGCGTCGTCGACATCGGCGACGGCTGGGCCGTCACCTTCAAGGTCGAGTCGCACAACCACCCGTCCTACATCGAGCCGTACCAGGGCGCCGCGACCGGCGTGGGCGGCATCGTCCGCGACATCATGGCCATGGGCGCCCGCCCGATCGCCGTGATGGACCAGCTCCGCTTCGGCGCCGCCGATCACCCCGACACCCGTCGCGTCGTCGACGGTGTCGTGCGCGGTGTCGGCGGCTACGGCAACTCCCTGGGCCTGCCCAATGTCGGTGGCGAGACCGTCTTCGACGCCTCCTACCAAGGCAACCCGCTCGTGAACGCGCTGTGCGCGGGTGCGATGCGCGTGGAGGACCTGCACCTCGCCCACGCTTCCGGCACGGGCAACAAGGTCATCCTGTTCGGTGCCCGCACCGGCCTCGACGGCATCGGCGGCGTGTCCGTCCTCGCCTCCGAGACCTTCGACGACAGCGCCGGCGGCCGCCCCAAGAAGCTCCCGAGCGTGCAGGTGGGCGACCCCTTCACCGAGAAGGTGCTCATCGAGTGCTGCCTCGACCTCTACCGCGAGAAGCTCGTCGTCGGCATCCAGGACCTCGGCGGTGCCGGTCTGTCCTGCGCGACCTCCGAGCTCGCCGCCGCCGGCGACGGTGGCATGCACATCAACCTCGAGCGTGTCCCGACGCGCGCGAAGGGCATGACCCCGGCCGAGGTGCTGTCCTCGGAGTCGCAGGAACGCATGTGCGCGGTCGTCACGCCCGACAACGTCGACGCCTTCATGGACGTCTGCAAGAAGTGGGACGTCCTGGCCACCGTCATCGGTGAGGTCACCGACGGCGACCGACTCGTCATCGACTGGCACGGCGAGACCGTCGTCGACGTGCCGCCGCGCACGGTCGCGCACGAGGGCCCGGTCTACGAGCGCCCCGTCGAGCGCCCGGCCTCGCAGGACGAGCTGATCGCGAACACCACCGCCGGCCTGAAGCGTCCGGAGACCGCCGACGAGCTGCGCGAGACGCTGCTGAAGATGCTCGCGTCGCCGGCGCTGTGCAGCCGCAAGTGGATCACCGAGCAGTACGACCGCTACGTGCGCGGCAACACGGTGCTCGCCGAGAACGCCGACGCCGGTGTGGTCCGCATCGACGAGGAGACCGGCCGCGGCATCGCGCTCGCGACCGACGCTTCGGGCCGCTACACGCAGCTCGATCCGTACACGGGCGCCCAGCTCGCCCTCGCCGAGGCCTACCGCAACGTCGCCGTCACCGGTTCGACGCCGAAGGCCGTCTCGAACTGCCTGAACTTCGGTTCGCCCGAGGACCCCGGCGTGATGTGGCAGTTCCAGCAGGCCGTGCGCGGCCTCGCGGACGGCTGCGCGAAGCTCGGCATCCCCGTCACCGGTGGCAACGTCAGCTTCTACAACCAGACCGGCGCCACCGCGATCCTGCCGACCCCGGTCGTCGCGGTGCTCGGTGTGATCGACGATGTGCACCGTCGCATCCCCACCGGCGTCGGCCTCGAGCCGGGCGAGACGCTGATCCTGCTCGGCGAGACCCGCGACGAGTTCGACGGCTCCATCTGGGCGCAGGTCGAACACGACCACCTCGGTGGTGTCCCGCCGAAGGTCGATCTCGACCGTGAGCGGCTGCTGTCGGAGATCCTCACCGCCGGTTCGCGCGACGGCCTGATCTCCGCCGCACACGACCTGTCCGAGGGTGGTCTCGCGCAGGCCGTCGTCGAGGCCGCACTCGCGGGCGAGACCGGCTGCCGCGTGCTGCTCCCCGAGGGCGCCGATCCGTTCGTGACGTTGTTCTCCGAATCGGCCGGCCGCGTGCTCGTGGCCGTGCCGCGCACCGAGGAATCGCGCTTCACGGGCATGTGCACCGCACGCAACATGCCGTGGGTGCGCATCGGCGTCGTCGACGAGGGATCCGACTCCGTCGAGATCCAGGGCCTGTTCTCGATCCCCATGACCGAGCTGCGCGAGGTGTGGGAAGGGACCCTGCCTGCCCTGTTCGGGTAACCGTGCCGGCCACCCAGGTCGATCGACTGGCGGCGTTCGAGGCCCGGCAGGGCCGGATCATCGCCGCGGTCACCGACTTCGGTGAGCGCCACCCCCTCACCGCGCGGGTGTGGGGGTGGCTCGGCCTGGACTTCACGGGCGTCGCCTTCGCCGCGCTGTTCTTCTGCTGGTCGCTGACGCCGTCGCTGCTTCCGCGCGACTGGCTCTTCCAGGGCCTGATCGGCGGCATCAACGCCACGATCGGGTACGGCGTCGGATGCGTCGTCGGCTGGCCCGTGGCCCGCTTCCTGCTCCCCGCGTGGCGATGGTGGCCGCCGCCGCTGCCTGTGCTGCGTGCCATCAAGGTCGCGGTTCCGGTCGCGGCCGTTCTCGCGTCGCTCGTCGCGCTCGTGCTCTCCGCCGGCGAGCAACGCCAGCTCGCCGCCCTGATGGGTGTCGAGGGCACCACGACCTCGGGATATCTGCGCACCATCGTGCTGAGCGTCGCGGTCGCTGCCGCCCTCATCGCTCTGTGGCGCGGGTTGCGCGACATCGTCCGCTGGGTGTCGATGCTGCTCATGCGCCGTACCCGGATGCCGCTCGGTCTCGCCCGCACGCTCGGCGTTCTCGTCGTCGTGCTGGCGACCTTCATGCTCATCGACGGCGTGCTCGTCCGAGGCTCCTACGCGATCGTCAATCAGGCGTTCGGCCTGGAGGACGACACCACTCGTCCCGGGGCGATCCAACCGGTCGACCCCGCAAAGTCCGGCAGTCCCGAGTCCCTCGCGGCCTGGGAGACGCTCGGATTCGAGGGGCGCAACTTCGTCTCGCGAGGACTCGACGCCGAGGAACTGACCGCCGTCAACGGCAGTCCCGCACCGGAACCGATCCGCGTGTACGTCGGTCTCGACACCGCACCCACCCCGGAAGAACGCATCGACCTCGTCCTCGCGGAACTCGAGCGGACCGGTGCCTTCGACCGCTCGACGCTCGTCCTGATCCCCACCACCGGCACCGGCTGGGTCAATCCCACCGCGGCCCGCGCGATGGAGCTCGTGCACAACGGCGACCTGGCGATGGTGGCCTGGCAGTACTCCTACCTCCCGAGCTGGATCTCCTTCCTCGCCGACCGTGAGAAGGCTGCGGCCGCAGGCAAGATGCTGATCGAGCGGGTACACGAACGCTGGTCGCAGCTGCCCGAGGACGACCGCCCCGATCTGTTCCTCTACGGCGAGAGCCTCGGCACGCAGTCGGGGGAGGGTGCCTTCGACAGCCTCGCCGAGATCCGCGCCCAGATGGACGGGGTGTTGTGGGTGGGCCCGCCCAACTCCAACCGTCTGTGGCGGCAGCTCGTCGAGCGCCGCGATCCCGGCACGACCGAGGTGCAACCGGTGTACGCGGACGGTCTCGTCGTGCGCTTCGCAGACAGCCGGGAGGCGATCCACGAGCCCGACACACCGTGGCTGTCGCCGCGCGTGCTCTACATCCAGCACGCCTCGGATCCCGTCGTCTGGTGGTCGCCGGACCTGTTGTTCTCCCGCCCCGACTGGCTGTCGGAGCCGCCCGGACGCGACCGGCTGCCGCAGATGCGGTGGTTCCCCTTCGTCACCTTCTGGCAGGTCTCCGCAGACCTCACCAACGCTGCCGGCGTCCCCGACGGACACGGCCACAACTACGGGTCGGCGGTGCTCGAGGGATGGATCGAGATCACCCAGCCCGAGGGCTGGACCGAGAACGACACCGAGCGGGTGCGCATCGCCCTCGAGGCGTTCGCGGAGGACGACGGGCCCGAGAAATGACACCGCGAGCCGCTGCAGTGACCGGCACCGCCGTGAGCTGCACCGCTGCGGGATGTGCCGCCGCGCTGGTCGCGTGGAACAACCTCGTCCTCCCGGCGATGGATCTCGGTCCGCGCGGCCGGGCCGCAGCGAACGCCGGATTCGGTGTCGCGCTCGCCGCGGCGACCCGCGCGGCCGGGGTCTCCGCAACCGAGCTCGGCTGGCGCGGGGCAGGGAAGGGCCTGCGGTGGGGGACCGCGTCGGTGGTCCTGCCCGTCGCGGCCTACACGGTGATGCTCGCCGTCCCACCCGTACGACGGCGGATGGCCGCCGGAGCGCGACGCGCCGACCACACCGAGTGGGTCTTCGTGCACATCCCCTTCGGGACGGTCCTGGCCGAGGAGCTGCTGTTCCGATCGGTTCTGTACGCACTGACCCGCCGCGAGTCACGGAGGTGGCACCGGGTGCTGACCTCGGTAGCCTTCGGGCTCTGGCACGTCGCCCCCGCCCGGCACGCCGGGGACTCGGTGCCCGGAACCGTCGCGCTCACCGCCCTGAGCGGGGTGGTGTTCGACGAACTGCGACGACGGACCGGCAGCGTCGTCGCGCCGATGCTCCTGCACCTGGCGATCAACGCCGGCGGGGCCGTCGCCGTGGGCATCGCGACGAGGCTGCGTACTTCCGAGCGCGACGCGCGTCGCTAGGGTGTGCTGCCATGGCACCCCGGAGACCCGTCGACCCCGCCGAACTGCGCGCAGCTCTCGAACGGGTGGGTCCGTGGATGAGGGGGGAGAGCGACGAGAAACCGCCGCGCTCCGATCTCGCCGCCGCTGTGCGGCTCAGTGCCCGCAGCCTCGAGCAGATAGCCCCTGGGTCGAGTGTGGAGGTTAGGGTGCCGCCTTTCGTGGCCGTCCAGTGCATCGAAGGCCCGCGTCACACGCGGGGGACACCACCGAACGTCGTCGAGACCGATCCGCGGACGTGGCTGCGTCTGGTGGTCGGCAGCATCGATTTCGCCGGGGCCGTGGACTCGGGTGCGGTGGAGGCGTCGGGTGGGCGCGCAGCGGAGATCGGACGGCTGCTCCCGATCGCCCGACTCTGACGTTTGCCGGGGTTCACGCCGGGCGTCCGGGAAGAAGCACCCCGCGCTGCCCGTAGAATGGGGGGAGCCCCGCTTGTCCAGCCTCAGGGAGCACGTCAGTGACCAGTGCCGATCTGTCGGTCCACACACGTAATCTTCTCGCCTCCACCGAACCCGAGAACGAACCCCGCGAAGAGTGCGGAGTGTTCGGAGTGTGGGCTCCCGGCGAGGACGTGTCGAAGCTCACTTACTACGGTCTCTATGCGCTGCAGCACCGAGGGCAGGAAGCTGCGGGCATCGCCGTGGCCGACGGTTCGCAGGTGCTCGTGTTCAAGGATCTCGGTCTCGTCAGCCAGGTCTTCGACGAGCAGACGCTCGCCGCGATGACCGGCCACATCGCCATCGGCCACTGCCGTTATTCCACAACCGGGTCGACGACCTGGGAGAACGCGCAGCCGATCTTCCGCACCACCGCCGCCGGCTCGGGCGTCGCGCTCGGCCACAACGGCAACCTCGTCAACACCGCCGAACTCGCCGAACGCGGACGTCGTCTCGGCGTGCTCGATCCCACACGGCCCGGTGCGGCGAACTCCGACTCCGACACCGTCGGTGCGTTGCTCGCTCACGGCGCGAAGGACAGCACGATCGAAGAGGCCGCGATGAAGCTGCTCCCGCAGCTGCGCGGCGCGTTCTGCCTGACCTTCATGGACGAGCACACCCTCTACGCGGCCCGCGACCCCTGGGGTATCCGCCCGCTGTGCCTCGGACGCCTCGACCGCGGCTGGGTCGTCGCCAGCGAGACCGCCGCCCTCGACATCGTCGGTGCCTCCTTCGTTCGCGACATCGAGCCCGGCGAACTGCTCGCGATCGACGCGGACGGTGTGCGCTCGTCGCGCTTCGCGAACCCCGAACCCAAGGGCTGCGTCTTCGAGTACGTCTACCTCGCGCGCCCCGACTCGACCATCGCCGGTCGCTCCGTCCACGCGACCCGCGTGGAGATCGGCCGCCGGCTCGCGAAGGAACACCCGATCGACGGCGATCTGGTCATCCCGGTACCCGAGTCGGGCACCCCGGCCGCCGTCGGTTACGCGCAGGGCTCGGGGATCCCGTACGGCCAGGGCCTGATGAAGAACGCCTACGTCGGCCGCACCTTCATCCAGCCCAGCCAGACCATCCGCCAGCTCGGTATCCGGCTCAAGCTCAACCCGTTGCGCGAGGTGATCCGCGGTAAGCGCCTCGTCGTCGTCGACGACTCGATCGTGCGTGGCAACACCCAGCGCGCCCTGATCCGCATGCTGCGCGAGGCCGGTGCTCTCGAGATCCACGTGCGCATCGCCTCGCCGCCGGTCAAGTGGCCCTGCTTCTACGGCATCGACTTCGCGTCGCCGGCCGAGCTGATCGCCAACGGTGCAGGTACCCGCGACACCGTCGAGGAGGGGCACGACTACGACGAGATGGTCGAGATGGTGCGCAGGTCGATCGGTGCCGACTCGCTCGGCTACATCTCGATCGACGGCATGATCGGCGCCACCGAGCAGCCCGCATCCCGTTTGTGCGCTGCATGTTTCGACGGCCACTACCCGATCGCCCTCCCCAGCGAACATCAGGCGGGCAAGGACGTCCTCGCCGGCGTCGTCGACACCGATTCGGCCACCCCGACCGTGTTGGACAACGACAACGCGGACGTTCTCAGTCGGCCGTAGAAGCTGGTCGGGTACCGTAAGTGCCGCGGTCGGCACGGTTCGGCGTGCGTTTCGCATGCCCGGACGCAGGTGTGCCTGCCCGTATGTAGCCAGATATTTCACGACAAGACACAACTCGAGGCTGGAGCCGACAACTCATGACCGAGGACGCAACCCCCGGAGCTTCCTACGCCGCGGCGGGCGTGGACATCGAGGCCGGTGACCGAGCCGTCGAACTGTTCGCCCCGCACGCGAAGAGGGCCACCCGCCCGGAGGTCATGGGCGGCCTGGGTGGGTTCGCCGGTCTGTTCGCGCTCAAGGACGGATACAAGGAGCCGCTGCTCGCGGCGTCCACCGACGGTGTCGGCACCAAGCTCGCGGTGGCGCAGGCACTCGACAAGCACGACACGGTCGGTCTCGACCTCGTCGCCATGGTCGTCGACGACCTTGTGGTCTGCGGCGCCGAGCCGCTCTTCCTGCAGGACTACATCGCCGTCGGCCGCGTGGTGCCCGAGCGGGTCGCGGAGATCGTCGCCGGCATCGCCGAGGGCTGCGTCCAGGCCGGCTGCGCGCTGCTCGGTGGCGAGACCGCCGAGCACCCGGGCGTCATGGCGGCCGACGACTACGACCTGTCCGCGACCGGCGTGGGTGTCGTCGAGGCCCAGAAGCTGCTCGGACCCGACCGCGTGCGCCCCGGCGACGTCGTCATCGCGATGGGCGCCTCGGGTCTGCACTCGAACGGCTACTCGCTCGCCCGCAAAGTGCTGCTCGACATCGGCAAGATGAGCCTGACGGCGCACGTCGACGAGTTCGGTCGCACCCTCGGCGAGGAGCTGCTCGAGCCCACCCGTATCTACGCCAAGGACTGCCTCGCGCTCGCCGCCGAGACCGAGGTGCGTACCTTCTGCCACGTCACCGGTGGTGGTCTCGCCGCGAACCTCGCGCGCGTGATGCCCAAGGGGCTCGTCGCAGAGCTCGACCGCACCACCTGGAGCCCGGCTCCGGTCTTCGGCCTCATCGCGCAGCGCGGACGGGTCGAGCGGGTCGAGATGGAGAAGACCTTCAACATGGGCGTCGGCATGGTGGCCATCGTGGCCCCCGAGGACGTCGACCGGGCTCTGGCGGTGCTCACCGCCCGGCACATCGACTGCTGGACGCTCGGCACGGTCCGCAAGGCGCAGGACGGCGCCGACGAGCGCGCGGTGCTGCTCGGAGACCACCCGCGCTTCTGACGGGCGCGCGTCGTCCGACGCGAACACGACGAAAGGCCGGTTCCCCCAGGATGAATGGGGGAACCGGCCTTTCGGCTACTGCCGTGTTGTGAACTCGGAAGTCACAGGCTCGAAGGCTGCGGACGGTGACGAGCGCCGTCCGGCCTCGCGTCGAACGCCGACCACACCACCGACGGAGGGGGAGCCGAAAGTCGGCCTCCCCCTCCGTCGGAGAGTGATATCAGGTCAGCGACGCCAGTCGTCGTCGTAGTCGTCGTCCCAACCGGAACGTTGCTCGGCGAAGACTTCGTCCCGCTGCGAGTTGGTTGCTCCGCCAGACAGCTCTCGCTGGAGGCTCTCGAAGTCGGTGGACGGCGAGCTGTACTTGAGTTGCCGTGCAACCTTGGTCTGCTTTGCCTTAGCCCGGCCGCGGCCCATGGCCAACCCCCTCGCGCTTTGACGGGGCGGCCTGGGGAAAAGTGGCGGCCCCGGTGTGTTGAGTATTTTCCTGACGCCCACTTTAGCGTGGAAACTTCGGTTGCGCCTCCACACACCCGGCTGGGCCGGTGTCCGTTACGCCTCATAACGACCCGACCTGCATGAATGCTGTTGAAATGTGATAGAGATGCCCTTCAGAACACCCCCGGGACGGCCCGGACGGTGCCGACTCGCACGCCACCACCGAAGACCGGTGCCGACGAGAGCATCGCCAGCCGTTCGGAATCGAAGGTCGCGGCGTTCGCGGCGGCACCCGCTCCGAGGCGGTGGAGCAGGGCCGCGGTGAGCGGGAGGCGTGCCCGCTCGTGCCCGTCGTCGATCTTGAAGGCGAAAGATGTGCCGTCCGGCAGCGCGCCGGCGTGGATCCCGTCGGCGCCCGCCTTGCACAGCAGACCGCCCACCGCGCGCATGAGCTTCAGATCGTCCTTGCCGGTGCCGGAGATCAGGAACGGATGCTCGCGCACCGCGTCGGCGACGGCGCGCTCGGGCGTGCCGGCCTCCGCCGTCGCGAGCCGCGAGTAGGCGCGGGCGAGATTGAACAGGGGGACGGGCACGATCGGCAGACCACAGCCGTCGATTCCGAGATCGGTGTCCTCGATGTCGCCGGTCAGTTCGAGGATCGTCTCGGTCACCAGCTGCTGCAGCGGGTGGCCGGCGTCGGTGTAGCCGTCGGTGTCCCAGCCGTTCGCCGCGCACGCCGCGAGCATCGCCGCGTGCTTGCCCGAGCAGTTCATGTAGATCGACCGCGGCGTGCGTCCGGCGGCGAGCACCTCGGCGCGGGTGAGTTCGTTGCCGGGCAGATCCGTCGGGCAGCGCAGGTCCTTCTCGGTGAAACCGGCACCGGACAGGATCCGCTCGACGGCCTCCACGTGGTCGGCCTCACCTTCGTGCGACGCCGTGGCGATCGCGAGTTCGGCGGAGTCGCGGGGGACGAAGCCGGCGCGCAGCAGCGCGACCGCCTGCATCGGCTTGTTCGACGACCGCGGATAGATCGGCGTGTGCACCTCGCCGAGCGAGACGAGGACCTCGCCGTCCGGGTCCAAAACGATCAGCGAGCCGCGGTGGATGCACTCCCGGAAGCCCGAGCGCACCACCTCGACCAGTTCGACGCTCAACGACTCTCTCCCTTCCGTGCCCGCCCCTCCTGTGTTCGTCCGACGAGGCGGCGGGCCTTGTCGGCGACGCTGGGAGCGATGTCGGCCTGCTGCTCGAGCATCGCGGCGACCCGCTCGTGGCCCTGCCCGGTGAACAGATCGCGCACCGTGGCCGCGTGGGAGGGGACGTGCTCGACGACGATGCGGTCGCCCGCGGCCACCGGTCCCTCGGAGATCACCTTCAGGTACGCGCCGCAATCGCCGCGAGCGACGAACCGGGTGGCCCAGTCGCCTTCCTCCGAACGGATCGCGAAGGTGCGGCAAGGGGTACGGGGGCCGGTCACCTCGAGGAGTAGACCGCCGTCGCCGACGCGCCACCGCTCGCCGATGACGGCGTCGGTGGGGGAGAACCCGGCGACGTGCAGATTCTCGCCGAACCAGCCGATGGGCAGTTCCCGGTCGAGTTCGGTGCCCCAGCGGCGCGACTCGTCCTGAGAGAAGGCGTAGACGGCCTTGTGGACGCCGCCGTGGTTGGCGGTGTCGCACTGGCGGTCGCCGGTCACGCCGAGCTCGCCGACGTGCACCGGCCCGTCGACGGGACGCTTGTCGATCGCGGTGACGGGATTACGCCGCAGTCCGGTCTCGTGCAGCGTGTGCACGACGCAGACCGCTGCGACGGTCCCCGAGGTCGCCGGCCGCGTGCCGGCCGTCTCGGCGGTCACCGGCCGCGCAATCGGTCGACCGCCGCCCTTCCTGCCTGGATGCCGTCGTCGGGAGGGATGGAGTCGGGGTCGATGGACGCCGCGCACGGTCCTGCGACGAGGGCCGTGTCGGGCGTGATGGTGCGCTTGACGAGCGCGAGCGCGATCGGCCCGAGTTCGTGATGGTCGACGATCGTGCCGATGCGTCCGACCGCGCGACCTCCGGCGGTGATGTCGTCGCCCGTCTCGGGTCGTCCGTCGGCCGAGCCGTCGAGATGGAGAAGGACGAGATGTCGCGGGGGCTTGCCGAGGTTGTGGACCCGCGCGACGGTCTCCTGACCGCGGTAGCAGCCCTTGTCGAGGTGGACGGCGCCGTACTGCTCGGGTCCGCCGATCCAGCGGGTCTCGTGGGGGATGGTGCGCTCGTCGGTGTCGACACCGATCCGGGGACGGACCGCTTCGACGCGCAGGGCCTCGAACGCCCAGCTGCCGGCCGGACGCGCGCCGGCGTCCCGCAGGGCGGTGAAGATCGCGGTGAGCGACTCGCGTGGCACCAGGAGGTCGAAGGAGTGCTCGGTGGGCCACGGCATGCGGCGGACGAAGCCACCGGCGGGCAGGGCGACGGCGGCATAGGGTTCGGCCGGCAGCGCGTCGATACCGAGCACGGCGAGCACGGCGGGGCTGCCGGCGTCCGGCCCGAGGAGGCTCAGGACCGCGAGTTCGTTGCCGTCGCGGGGTTCTGCCTTCGCCCAGAACACCATCTTCTTCAGGAAGGCCAGCAGGTCGGGTCCGCGGTCGGCTTCGGTGTCGATCCACGTCACGCCGTCGAGGTCGGTCTGCACGAAGTGGTGTTCGACGCGGCCGTTCGCGTCGAGGCTCAGGTTCTCGGCGGAGGTGCCGTTCGGGAGCGACGCGATGTGCTGGCTGGAAATGGTGTGCAGCCAGCTCAGGCGTTCGTCGCCCGGAACAGCGAGGACGAAGCGGGTGGAACGGTCGACCACGGCGGCGGACGTGGCGGCGGCACGTTGCTCGCCGAGCGGGTCGCCGTAATGCCAGGGAAGTCCGGCATCGGGCCCGCCGGAAGGCGAGGCGACTGCGCCGGGAAGTGCGAGAAGGGCGCTTTCGGACACGATCGGAGACTCGGTCACGACACCAGTCTATGGGGAACCGGCCGACAGGTCTGCCAGTGGCTAGGCTGAGCGCCATGGCTGAGCGGGTGCTGGTGACGCTGGACGGCGAGGTGAGGGATGCGGACGCACCCCTTCTGCACGCCGACGATTTCGGTGTTCTTCGTGGCGACGGGGTGTTCGAGACGTTGCTCGTGCGAGGCGGCCGGGCGCGTGCGCTCGAACTGCATCTCGCCCGGCTCGCGGCGTCCGCGGCCGCCGCACAGTTGCCCGAACCCGATCGCGACGACTGGCGGCTCGCCGTCGACGTGGCACTCGAACAGTGGGGCGCCGAGCAGGAGGGCGTGCTGCGCCTGGTCTACACGCGTGGTCGTGAGGGTGCCGACACGCCGACGGCCTTCCTGCTCGTGACGCCGGTGGCCGAGCGTGTCGGCATCGCACGGCGCGACGGCGTGTCCGTGGTGACCCTCGAACGGGGTTTTTCGACCGATCTGGCGCAGAAGGCGCCGTGGCAGCTCCTCGGTGCCAAGACGCTGTCGTACGCGACGAACATGGCGGCACTGCGTCACGCCGAGTCGGTCGGCGCCGACGACGTGATCTTCGTCAGTGCCGAGGGCTACGTGCTCGAAGGTCCGCGGTCGACGGTGCTCGTCGCGCGTGGCCGGACATTGCTCACTCCGCCGCCGGAGCAGGGGATCCTCCCCGGCACCACGCAGCAGGCTCTGTTCGACCTGGCGGGGGAGCGGGACTTCACGGTCCGGTACGAGCCGCTGCGCCCGGCGGATCTCGTCGTCGCCGACGGTCTCTGGCTGATCTCCAGCGTGGCGCTCGCGGTGCGGGTGCACACCCTCAACGGGCACGCGCTGGTCTCGCGGGTCCAGGAGGGTGAGATCGAAGGCCTCGTCGACGAGGCGGTCGACGCCGCTTCGTGAGCGAATCGGTCGATACAGCTTCCTGAGTGGCGGCGGGTGTGCCCCCGCGGGTGATCCGTATCCGATGTGACGTGAGTCCGATGTGTCGGGCGACACGAACCTGTCCCACTTCGCGCAATCGCTACTACATTCGGTAGTAGCACGACCGGAGCAGTACTACCGGCGTGTCTTCGCGAACGAGAACCGCAGCGTCGGCCCCGCTCTGGATCTCCGTATCGACCGGGCCTCACTCGGAGTGGCAATGGACGTCTTGGATCTGTCCCGGTGGCAGTTCGGGATCACGACGGTGTATCACTTCATCCTCGTGCCGTTGACGATCGGCCTCGCGCCGCTCGTCGCGATCATGCAGACGATGTGGGTGGTCACCGGCAAGGATCACTGGTACCGCCTCACGAAGTTCTTCGGGAAGATGTTCCTGATCAACTTCGCGCTCGGTGTCGCGACCGGCATCGTGCAGGAATTCCAGTTCGGCATGAACTGGAGCGAGTACTCCCGCTTCGTCGGCGACGTCTTCGGCGCACCCCTCGCCCTCGAAGGTCTCGTCGCCTTCTTCATGGAGTCGACCTTCCTCGGCCTGTGGATCTTCGGCTGGACGCGCCTGCCGAAACTCGTGCACCTCGCGACCATCTGGCTCGTCGCGATCGGCGTGAACGCCTCCGCCTTCTTCATCATCGCGGCGAACTCGTTCATGCAGCATCCCGTCGGGGCCACCTACAACCCCGAGACCGGCCGCGCCGAGCTGACGAGCATCTGGGAACTGCTCACCAACAACACCGCGCTCGCAGCCTTCCCCCACGCGGTCGCCGGCGGATTCCTCACCGCCGCAACCTTCGTCGCCGGCATCGGTGGCTGGTGGATGGTCCGCAACATGCGACGCGCCGCCGAGATCCGCACCTCGGAACCCGAGGAGGCCCAGCGCCTCGAGAACGACGCCCGCGGACTGTTCCGCCCCGCGACCCGCCTCGGCCTGATGGTCATGATCATCTCGGGCATCGGGTTGTTCGTCACCGGTGACGTCCAGGCCAAGCTCATGTTCGAGCAGCAACCGATGAAGATGGCCTCGGCCGAGTCGCTGTGCCACACCGAGACCGACCCCAACTTCTCGATCCTCACGATCGGCACGCACAACGACTGCGACGGCGTGATCCACGTCCTCGACGTGCCCTACGTGCTGTCCTTCCTCGCGCAGGGCGAGTTCAGCGGCGTGACCCTCCAGGGCGTCGAGGACCTGCAGGCGCAGTACGAACAGCAATTCGGCCCCGGCAACTACAAGCCCAACCTGTTCGTCACCTACTGGTCGTTCCGCGCGATGATCGGCCTCGCCGCCGGTTCCGCGGCCCTGGCCCTGGCCGGGCTGTGGGTCACCCGCGGCGGCCGGGTGCCCGACCAGAGGTGGTTCTCGACGCTGTCGCTCGTCGCGATCCCCACGCCCTTCCTCGCCAACAGTGCGGGCTGGATCTTCACCGAGATGGGCCGGCAGCCCTGGGTGGTGCATCCGAATCCCACGGGCGTGGACATGATCCGGCTCACCGTCGACCAGGGTGTCTCCGATCACGCGGCAGGAACGGTGCTCACCTCGCTGATCGCCTTCACCCTCGTCTACGCAGCGCTCGGCGTGGTGTGGTTCTGGCTCATCCGCAAGTACGCGATGGAAGGCCCGCAGGAGCACGACGCGCAACCGCCGGGCTCCGACGACGACACCGACGACACGCAGCCGAAACAGCTGTCCTTCGCGTACTAGGAGTGGGCGGACATGGGACTTCAGGAAATCTGGTTCATTCTCATCGCAGTATTGTTCACCGGCTACTTCGTCCTCGAGGGGTTCGACTTCGGTGTGGGCATGCACTTCCCGGTGCTCGGCCGCGGTAGGACCGTCGAGGCGGACACCCGGCGCCGGGTGCTGCTCAACACGATCGGTCCGGTCTGGGACGGCAACGAGGTCTGGCTCATCACCGCGGGTGGTGCGCTGTTCGCGGCGTTCCCCGAGTGGTACGCGACCCTCTTCTCGGGCTTCTATCTCCCGCTGCTGCTGATCCTGCTCGCCCTGATCGTGCGGGTGTGCGCCATCGAGTGGCGCGGCAAGGTCGACGATCCGACCTGGCGTCGCCGCTGCGACTGGGGGATCATCTTCGGCTCGTGGGTGCCCGCCGTGCTGTGGGGTGTGGCGTTCGCGAATATCGTGCGCGGCGTGGCGATCGACGCCGACAAGCAGTACGTCGGCGGATTCTTCGACCTGCTGAACCCGTACGCCCTGCTCGGCGGTGCGACGACGGCGCTGGTCTTCGCGCTGCACGGCGCGGTGTTCATCGCGCTCAAGACCGAGGGACAGGTCCGGACGGATGCCGTGGCGCTGTCGCGGAAGCTGGCCGTGCCCGCCGTCCTCGTGGCCGGTGCGTTCGTGGTGTGGACCCAGCTCGCCTACGGCAAGGGCTGGACGATCGCGCTCGTCGCCGTGGCGGCGATCTCCCTGCTCGCGGTGGTCGCGCTGACCATCGTCGCGCGTGAGGGCTGGGCGTTCGTGTTCACCACCGTCGCGATCGCCGCGACCTCGGTGTTGCTGTTCGCGTCGCTGTTCCCGAACGTCATGCCGTCGACCCTCGACCCGTCCTGGTCGCTGACGATCGAGAACGCGTCGTCGAGCCCGTACACACTGAAGGTCATGACGTGGGCCGCAGCGTTCATGACCCCGGTCGTCCTCGCCTACCAGGGCTGGACGTACTGGGTGTTCCGTCAGCGTCTGTCGACCGACCACATCCCGCACTCGATCGGTCTGAAGATCGGCTCGAAGTGAGCATGACGCAGTCCGCAGCCCCCGCCGACGCGCCCGCGCGTCGGCGGGGGCCGGTGGACCCGCGGTTGTGGCGCTACTCGGCCGCAGCCCGCGGATATCTCGTCCTGACCGTGGTCACCTCGGTGGTCGATGTCGTGATGGTCGTCGTCACCGCACTCATGATCGGACGGGTCCTCGCGGGCGTCATCACCACCGACGCCCGGTCCGTCGGCGACTGGACGACCGAACTGGCGATCCTCGCGGTGGCGATCGTCGTGCGGGTCGCGGTGACGTGGCTGCAGTCGCGGTACGCGCACCGGTCCGCGACCCGCGTGGTCGCCGAACTCGAACACGAGGTCCTCGATTCCGCGGCGAATCTGCCCCCGCGCGAACTCGACCCGCGACGCGACGAGATCGCGGTGGTTCTCACCCGCGGACTCGACGGGCTGAAGGAATATCTCACCGGCTATCTGCCGGCGCTGCTGCTGGCCGTGATCCTCACCCCGGTGACGATCGTCGTGATCGCCCTGCACGACCTCACCTCGGCGGTCATCGTCGTGATCACGCTGCCGCTCATCCCGATCTTCATGATCCTCATCGGCCTGCTCACCAAAGGCAAGGCCGACCGCACCCTGCGCGCGATGACGACGCTGTCGTCACAACTGCTCGACCTCCTCGCGGGTCTTCCCACACTGCGCGCCCTCGGTCGTGAGAAGGGGCCCGCCGATCGCGTGCGCGAACTCGGCGACGAGCATCGCGCGACTACGATGTCGGCCCTGCGCGTGGCCTTCCTGTCCGGCACGGTCCTCGAATTCCTCGCGACGCTGTCCGTCGCCCTCGTCGCCGTGAGCATCGGTATGCGCCTCGTCTACGGATCCATGCCCCTCGAAGCCGGCATCATCGCGTTGATCCTCGCGCCGGAGGCCTACCTCCCGCTGCGCACCGTCGGCAGCAAGTTCCACGCCGCCGAGGACGGGATGGCGGCGGCCGACAAGGCATTCGCCGTGCTCGACTCGGTGCCGGACGCAGCCTCCTCTCGCCGCGCCTCCTCGCGTCGCACCTCCACGGGCACGATCGGCACCGACCGGGTCGCGAACTGCGAGATCGTCTTCGACGGCGTCTCCGTGCCCGGCCGCGACGGTTGCGCCCCGCACCGGCTCGACGCGATCTGCCGTCCCGGCCGGATCACCGCGTTCACCGGCGCCAACGGGGCCGGCAAGTCCACCGCCCTGCTGGCGCTGCTCGGGCTCGCCGAGCCGAGCGAGGGGACCGTCACCGTCGACGGACGTCCCGTCGCGGGCGACGAGAACTGGTGGTCGCAGATGGCGTGGCTTCCGCAGCGGCCGGTGCTGCTGCCCGGCACGCTCGCCGACAATCTGCGACTCACCGGTGTCGACCCGGAGGCCACCGAACTCGACGACGTCTGCGCCGCCACCGGCTTCGACAGCGTGCTCGCCGAACTCCCGGACGGCTGGCGGACCCCCGTGGGGGCCGGCGGCACGGGCCTGTCGCTCGGCCAACGTCAGCGACTGGCGCTCACCCGCACCCTCGCCTCCCCGCGCCCGGTCCTGCTGCTCGACGAACCCACGGCCCACCTCGACGAGGACACCGAGGCCACCGTCCTGTCCACGCTGCGCGGGCTCGCCGCGGCCGGCCGCACCGTGGTGGTCGTGGCGCATCGCCCCACCCTGCTCGCCATCGCGGACGAGGTCGTCACCGTCCACGCAGCACCGACGGAGGTGTCCCGGTGAAGGATCTGCGCCGGGCGATGGCCCTGCTCGAGCTCGAGCCGCGCCGAGTGCTGCTCGCCGTCCTCGCCGGTGTCGCGACCCTCGGCAGTGCCCTGCTGCTCGCCGGTCTCTCGGCGTGGCTGATCGTGCGGGCATGGGAGATGCCGCCCGTCCTGGACCTGACCGTCGCGGTCGTCGCGGTGCGGGCGCTGGGAATCTCCCGCGGGTTGTTCCGCTACTTCGAACGACTCGCAACGCACGAGACCGCGCTGCGCGGCACCACCTCGGCCCGCGCGAATCTCTACCGGCGACTCGCGGACGGCGACCCGGCCGCCGCCCTGGGCGTGGGACGCGGCGACCTGCTCGCGCGAACCGGTGCCGACGTCGACGCTCTCGGCGACGTCGTGGTGCGCGCACTCGTGCCCATCGCCGTCGCGGCCGTGCTCTCCCTCGCGGCGGTCGTGACCCTCACCGTCATCACTCCCGCTGCCGGCGTGGTCCTCGCCGCGGCGCTGCTCGTTGCCGGACTGTTCGCACCGTGGCTGTCCGCCCGCGCCGCGGCCCGTGCGGACGCCGATGCGAACGCCGCACGGACCCGGTTCACCGAGGACGCGGTCACGGTGCTGGACCACGCGGCGGAACTGCGGGTCGCGGGACGGCTCGACACGCTCACCCGGCGGGCCCGCGCCGCGAACGTCGCCTCCATCCGTGCCACCGACCGTTCCGCGGTCCCCGCGGCGTTCGCCGACGCGGCCGCACCCCTCGCGGTCGGCGCGAGTGTGCTCGGTGCGCTCCTCGTCGGTATCGCCGTCTTCGGCTCCGGCCCGGCGGCCATGAGCCCGACGACACTCGGCATCCTCGTCCTGCTGCCGCTGTCGGCGTTCGAGGCCACCGCCGTCCTCCCGGCAGCCGCGCAGACCCTCAACCGCGCACGCCTGGCGGCCGGTCGCATCACGGAGATGCTCGACCGCGCCGACAGGACGGTGCCGCACGGCATCGAACCGGCCGACGGACCCGGCCGGCTACGTGCGGTGGGTCTGCGAGGCGGATGGCCCGGCGGACCGTCCACGGAACCGGTCGACCTCGACCTGAGGCCGGGCTGTCGCGTCGCGATCGTGGGCGGCAGCGGCAGCGGCAAGACCACCGTGCTCATGACGCTCGCGGGTCTGCTCGCCCCACGCGGAGGCGCAGTGACGCTCGACGGTGTCGACCTCGCGGACATCGATCCCGCGGCCCTGCGCCGCAAGATCGGCTTCTTCGCGGAGGACGCCCACCTGTTCGACACGTCGATCCTCGAGAACCTGCGTGTCGCGCGGGGCGACGTGGACGAGGACGAGGCACTGGCCGCCCTCGGCGCCGTGGGGCTGGGGGAGTGGGTGGACGGACTCCCGCAGGGAGTCCACACCGTCCTGGGGGCCGGAGCCCGCACGGTCTCCGGTGGGCAGCGCCGTCGCCTCCTGCTGGCCCGGGCTCTGCTGTCGCCCGCACGGATCCTGCTGCTCGACGAACCCACGGAACATCTCGACGACGAGAGCGCCGACCTGATGCAGCGGCTCCTCCTGGACCGCGACGCACGCTTGGTCGGCCCCGAGCGCACCGTCGTGGTGGTCACCCACCGCCTGCCCGCGGATACCGCCGCCGACCTGGTCGTTCGCGTCGAGAAAAATGCGTTGCCCGCCTCGTGAACGAAGCGTAGTTTCGCTGGTACACGAGGAAGGAGGTGGTCTGGAAGTGATTGATATTCGGACGCGTGAGGTGGCTACCCGCTAGCTGCTCGAGACGACGGAATTCACCGACCGCGCGCGGCTGGCGAATCCCAGGTAGTCACCCGGCCCCCGAGCTCCCGGTCCGTCCGATCGGGACCGCCGGTCCACGGAGCGATCCGTGCGGCGGTGCGGCTCGGGGGCTGTTCGCATTCGTGCAAAATCGGCGTTTCGGGTGTACAAGTTCGTCCGTTCTGGGTACACCGGTTTGGTGCCGATACTTCAAAAAGCTCACGATTCGTTAAGATTGCGCACGTCACCGGGGGTTTTCTTCTCTTCTGCGCTCATCGCGCTGCTCTTCGTCGTCGTGACGATCGCGTTCACCGACGGCGTCGATTCCATCTTCAGTACCGCGTCCAACTGGATCATGACGAACCTCGGATGGTTCTACATCCTGGGCGTCACGACCTTCCTGCTCTTCCTCGTCGGAATCGCCTTCACCCATTACGGCCGGGTCCGGCTCGGCGGCGACGACGAACGGCCCGAGCACTCGACCCTGGCGTGGTTCGCCATGTTGTTCGCCGCCGGTATCGGCACGATCCTCATGTTCTGGGGCGTCGCCGAGCCGATCTCCCACTTCGCGAACCCGCCCATGCAAGATGTCGAGCCGCAGTCCGTGGAGGCCGCGGAAGAGGCCATGGGCTTCGCGCTCTACCACTTCGGACTGCACACCTGGACGATCTTCGCCCTGCCCGGCCTGGGCTTCGGTTACTTCATCTACAAGCGGCACCTGCCGCCGCGCGTCAGCTCGATCTTCGCGCCCCTGCTCGGAGGTCGCATCTACGGCCCGATCGGCAAGACCATCGACGTCGTCGCGATCATCGGCACCATCTTCGGTGTCGCGACCTCGGTCGGCCTGGGCACCCTGCAGATCAACGCCGGTCTCGCGCAGCTGTTCGACATCCAGGAATCCGGGATCGTCCAGATCGCCCTCATCGCGATCGTGACGGTGATGGCCGGCATCTCGGTCGCTCTCGGTCTCGACAAGGGCATCAAGCGCCTGTCGAACATCAACATCGGCATGGCCGTGATGTTGCTGGTCTTCGTGCTCGTCACCGGACCGAGCCTGTTCCTGCTCAAGGGCATGATCGAGTCGGCCGGTATCTACGCCGAGGCCCTGCCGCGCCTGGCGTTCTGGAACGACACCTTCGCCGACTCCGGCTGGCAGAACACCTGGACGGTCTTCTACTGGGCGTGGACCATCACGTGGTCGCCCTTCGTCGGCATCTTCATCGCGCGCATCTCGCGAGGCCGCACCATCCGCGAGTTCGTCGGCGGTGTCCTCGGTCTGCCCGTGCTGTTCTCGGTGATCTGGTTCAGCATCTTCGGGATGGGCTCGTTCCACATCGAACTCGAGGGCAACGGTGGTCTCGTCGAGCGGGTCGTGGGCGACGGGGACATCCCGGGTGCGTTGTTCGAATTCCTCGGCAACTTCCCCCTCACCGGCCTGGTGTCCGGCATCGCGATCATCCTGGTGGTGATCTTCTTCGTCACCTCGGTGGACTCGACCGCGATGGTGCTCGACATGATGGCGGCCGGTCACGAGGGGAAGGCGCCCATCCATCAGCGCTTGTTCTGGGCGGTGCTCATGGGCCTGGTCGCAGCGACCATGCTCGTCGCGACCGGTAAGGACGGGCTCGACGCCCTGCAACAGGTCATCACCGTGGTGGGTCTGCCGTTCTTCGTGATGGGCTTCATCATGATGTACAGCCTGGTGCGCGGTATCCGCGAGGACCTGGGCGAGCGGCCGGAGCCGATCACCCGTCAGTGGCCCGAGGTGCGGTCGGCCGAGGAACTCGAGGCTGCTCAGGAACTACCCGCACCCGAGGTCGTCATCCACACGCGGGCCATCCCGGACGAGTGCGAGGACGGCGAGAACGCAGCCGAGGATGCCGAGGACGCCGGAATCCACCGGGTCCATGCCGGCGAACCCGATGCGCTCCGTGTACGAGGCGACGGTGAACATGCCGACAAGAAGAGTGCCACCGGCACGACGGTCGTCGAGGAGAACTGAGAAAAACGGTCCGGGTCTGTTCCCTCACAGGGGAACAGACCCGGACCGTTCGAGTCTCGGAAGAAAGAGGCCTGGTCAGCCGATGTGGCGTGACAGGCGGGCGGACATCCGGGGCTTCAGTTCGCCGTCGGCGGTGACGCGCTCCTCGACGTAGGCGAGGTCGCCGCCGTCGACGATGCCGTAGAGGCGCTTGGCGCCACCGACGACCTCACCGGACTTGGTGCGGATCACGACGTCGGTCGCGAGCTCCCACGAGGACTGGGTGAGTGCGGTGCCGTAGTACAGCTCGACGACGCCGGAGCTGTGCGTCAGCAGCAGTTCGAGCGTCTCGGGATCGTCGCTGTCGGGCGCGCCCGTTCCGGACACGCGCCAGAAGCCGCTCTCGCGCCGATCCTCGCCCACGTATTCACCCGAGTCGTCGAGACGCCACGTGCGCGACTCCCACACCAGATACGCGCCGCCGTTGTGCGCGACGGTGATCTGCTGACCGAACGGATAGTCGCCGGTCTCGGGATCGTTGGCTTCACCCTCGCCGCGCCACACACCGACCAAGGGAAGGACGGCGAGCAGGGCAGGGCTCAGGTCGGGGCCGAGCCGCAGGTTCGCGGTGTCCTCGGCGCCCGGCAGCCCGGCCAGGACGGGAAGGTTCAGCTCGGCGGTGGCGCGAGCGCGCTCGGCGGCCCGGGCGATCGCCTCGTCGCCGCTACGCCGCTGGGCGTCCGATCCGTCGTTCGTCACGATCCGTCGGAGACCACGCGGTAGATGGTGTACAGCGCGAACCAGGTGATGAGGAGCGCCGCGGCGACCAGCAGGATTTCGAAGAAGATGACCACGCGGTCATTCTAGACAACCCCTTTTCCGGTACGACGAAGGGCTCCGCTCCTGGTGGAGCAGAGCCCTTCGGCGGGGTGTTCCGGCCGGATTACTTGGCGACCGTCACGTCCACGTTGTGCACGCCGGGAGCGGTGGGGCTCACGGTGGAGGTGCCGTTGCCGGAGCTCGACAGGGCGCGGATCTTCCAGTCGCCGGGGGCGGCGAAAAAACGGAAGTCGCCGGTCGCCGAGGCGACGACCTCGGCGGTGAACTCGTCGGTGCCGTCGAGCAGGCGCACGAACGCACCGCCCACGGGCTCGCCGTCGGCGTTCAGGACACGGCCGGTGATGACCGTCTCCTTCTCGGTGTCCACGCCGGCGGGCAGGGTCTGGGTCTGGACAGGGGCGCCGCACATGATCAGTTGACCTCCAGTTCGATGGGTGCACCGACGAGCGAGCCGTACTCGACCCAGCTGCCGTCGTAGTTCTTGACGTTCTTCTTGCCGAGGATCTCCTGGAGCACGAACCAGGTGTGGCTCGAGCGCTCACCGATACGGCAGTAGGCGATGGTCTCCTTGCTGTCGTCGAAGCCCTTCTCGGCGTACAGCTTCTCGAGGTCCTCGTCGGACTTGAAGGTGCCGTCCTCGTTGGCGGTGGTGCTCCACGGGATGTTGATGGCGCCGGGGACGTGGCCGCGCTGCTGCGCCTGCTCCTGCGGCAGGTGCGCCGGGGCGAGGATCTTGCCGGAGAACTCGTCGGGCGAACGCACGTCGACGATGTTCTTGGTGCCGATCGAGTCGATGACCTCGTCGCGGAAGGCGCGGATGGAGTAGTCGGGCTCGGCGGCCTTGTACTCGGTGGCCGGGCGGGTGACCTCGTCCTTCGACAGCGGACGGCCGTCGAGCTCCCACTTCTTGCGGCCGCCGTCGATGAGCTTGACGTCCTGGTGGCCGTAGAGCTTGAAGTACCAGTAGGCGTAGGCGGCGAACCAGTTGTTGTTGCCGCCGTAGAGCACGACCGTGTCGTCGTTGGCGATGCCCTTGCGTGAGAGGAGCTCGGAGAACTGCTCACGGTTCAGGAAGTCGCGACGGACGGCGTCCTGCAGGTCCTTGCGCCAGTCGAGCTTGACGGCACCTTCGACGTGGCCGCCGTCGTAGGCGGAGGTGTCCTCGTCGACCTCGACGAAGACGGTCTTCGGCGCAGTGAGGTTCTGCTCTGCCCAGTCGGCGGAGACCAGGACGTCGGAGCGAGCCATGGGTGTTCCTTTCGGTGAGGGAATCCGGGAGGTTTCCGTGACCGGAACCCGTGCGAGGGTCCGTGCCAGGGTGAGGTGTGGGATGTCGAGTTCGGTGACCGCCGGTCAGGCGGGCACGCGACGCATTCGAGCGACCAGCGGGTGGATCCGGCAGCCGAGACACACGCCGAAGGCGGCGTTGAGCAGCGCCGCGAACAGCGCGAAGCCTGCGGCCACCGAGCCCACGACGATGGCGCCGGCGAAGAACGCGACCGTTCCGACGAGGGCGAAGACGAATCCGACGAGCTGCGCGAACCGCAGCGGCTCCACCGGCTCGGTCTCGATCGGAGCACCGAGGCGGGGAGCGACGAGCCTCGCGAACAGCGCACCGTACGGGCTGCGTCGCGGGCCGAGTGCCGCTCCGAGAGCGAACACGATCGTCTGCAGGGCCAGGATCACGGCCGCTGCGACGGGAGAGAAGGTGGCGACGACCAGGGCGAGGACGAGGACGCCGGTGGTGATCCACGCCGCGAAACGCGGGCCACGGACGTCGACCTGCCGACCGGACGTGCGGGGAGTGGATACGGACATGGGGAATCTCCTGCTGGATTCTGATTCGCTGGGCGGAGGGTATTCATACGACCGCGGGGCGACGCATCGGTTCGGCGGCATCGGTGCCGCAAGGATCGGGGCCAGCCCGTCGATGCGTTCAGCAGGGACAACAACAGCCACCGAGGCGGCACAGATCGACTGCGCGGCGTCGGGTGAGCATCAGCTCGTGGCGGTTCTGCACGCGAGGGAGTTTAACGCACGTCCCCTCGGGGGTGGACCCCCGGGAT
This sequence comes from Rhodococcus sp. 2G, assembly GCF_001886355.1. NCBI lineage: Bacteria > Bacillati > Actinomycetota > Actinomycetes > Mycobacteriales > Nocardiaceae > Rhodococcus > Rhodococcus sp. 2G. Next base: position 5,224,975 of record NZ_CP018063.1, read on the forward strand.
CACAACGACGACAGGGCTGTGCGCAGGTCGTCGACGGACGGAACGCCGGACACTCGGAACCGTTCGCGCCCCTCGCCGTCGAAGACGAAGGTAGTGGGCAGCGACAGCACCCCGAGTTTCCGTGCCAGGACCGGATTTTCGTCGAGATCCAGCTCGACCTCGCGTGCCCGACCGGGATCGCGGTCGAGAACCTGCACGACGACCCGTCGCACGGCCGCGCACGGTCCGCACCACGGCGCGGAGAAATGCAGGATCACCGGTACGCCGTCACCGACACCCGCTGTGGCCAGCGCGGGATGGAGTTCGTGGGTGCCCGCCGAGGCGCCGGCGCCGGTGGTGCGGAGCTTGCCGGAACGGGTGCGCAGGGCCGTTCCCACCGCCAGTGTGGCGACTATCACGACCACGAGGACGATCACTGCGATCATGCGGGCGTCTGCACTTCCTGCAGATCGATGACGACGTCGCGGGCCTCGCCCTCGATGACGATCCGGGAGCCCCGCGCCTCGACGAAGGTGGGCCGCACGCCGAACGGCAGATTCTGCGGCTCGATCGTCGTCGTGAACAGTCCGAGCACCGCCGGCTTCAGGACGTCGGGAACCGAGAAGTCGGCGCGTCCCTCGGGGCCGAAGTAGAGATCCGACGCGACGATGTGGACGCGGTCGCCGTCGAGCACCAGATCGGCCTGGACACTCACCGTCGCCTCCACCGGTCCGACCGGCACCGTCCCCGTGAGGACGACCCCGCCGGCGGTCGTCGGACCGGACCCGCCGGATCCGCCCGTCCCGTCGGACTTGCTCGCCGGGGGAGCGGAAACCTGCAGGTCGGGGATGCCGTAGAGCTGTCCGAGCTCGGTGGCGTCAAGCATGACGCGGCCGTACAGCAGGTCGACGGGCACCGACCGGATCGACCCGTCGAGCAGCTCACCGGCCTCGGCGTGCGCACCGATCAGATTGGCCTCGACCGTGATGTCCCCGAGCAGATCGGTGTGGACGTTGTCGGCCACGATCTCGACGTTCTCGTAGTGACCGTCGCGGGCCTGGAGGAGGAAGGGGAAGCCGTGGATGGTCACCGCCGGATCGGACTCGAGAACGCCACCCTCCCGCAGCGCACGCGAGACGCGGTATTCCGACCACGCCGCCGCGCCGAAGTCGGCGAGGACTACGAGTCCGAGCAGGACTACGAGACCGAAGATCAGTTTGCGCACGCCCACCATTGTGTCGGACGCGCCGTCGGTCGGACCGCGCCAGTCCGCTCCGAGGCCGTCCACGGAATTCTCGTGCTTACATAGCGGTAACAATCGGGGCGTTAGTCTGTTGCACGACGTTTACGACCCCTATCCGCGCTGGTCGCGCGAAGAACTGGAGGCCCGGTGGAGCTGCTCCTGCTGACCTCCGACCCGAATCCGGATGCGGTCCTGCCGTCCTTGGCGCTGCTCCCGCATTCGGTCAGGCCGGCTCCTACAGAGGTATCGTCGCTGCTCGAGGCGGGTTCGGCGGATATCGCCATCGTCGATGCCCGCTCCGATCTCGCGGCCGCGCGAGGACTGTGCCGACTGCTCGGCAGCACCGGGTCGGCATTGCCCGTCGTCGCCGTGCTCACCGAAGGCGGACTCGTGGCCGTCAACCCCGAATGGGGACTCGACGACATCCTGCTGTCCAGCACCGGACCGGCCGAGCTCGACGCGCGCCTGCGCCTGCTCATGGGCCGCTCGGGTGTCGCGGTGGGACCGGAGAACACCGGCAAGATCACTCTCGGGGAACTCACGATCGACGAGGGCACCTACACCGCCCGCCTGCGCGGACGTCCCCTCGACCTCACCTACAAGGAGTTCGAACTCCTCAAGTACCTCGCCCAGCACGCGGGTCGGGTGTTCACCCGCGCCCAGCTGCTGCAGGAGGTCTGGGGTTACGACTTCTTCGGTGGTACCCGCACCGTCGACGTCCACGTCCGACGTCTGCGAGCGAAACTCGGCCCCGAGCACGAAGCGCTGATCGGAACGGTCCGCAACGTCGGCTACAAGGCGGTGCGTCCCTCCAACCGCGTGGGCAAGGGTGGCAATGCCACTCCCGATGTCGACGACGACGATGTGGACGACACGCTTCTCGACGACCCCCGTGCGGAGGAATCCGGCGCGGGTGACTCGGGCGCAGGGGAGTCCGGGGCACAATTCGTTCCGTGAGCACCGATACGGAATTCGTCGACCACCCGTCCACCGACCACGCCGAAGCCGTACGCGCCGTGGTGTCGCGGGCGACGCAGACCGACGGCACCGCGCCGATCTCCGAACAGGCGGTGCACTCCCTAGGACGGGAGGGCGCGGCTCGGCATCTCGTCGCGTTCGGAGAGGACGGTGAGGTCGCGGGCTACGCGAACGTCGTTCCTGCCCAGGACGGTCATCCGGCGATGGCAGAGGTGGTCGTCGACCCGCCGCAGCGCGGGCACGGACTCGGCCGCGAACTCGTCGAGCGTGCACTCACCGAGGGCGGCGACGGCACCCGCGTGTGGGCACACGGCGACCTGCCCGCCGCGCAGGCGGTGGCGCGCCGTCTCGGTCTGACCGGTGTCCGCGAACTCCTGCAGTTGCGTCGATCCCTCGAGCAGGACGATCTTCCCGCCCTCGAGGTGCCCGACTCGGTGCTGCTGCGCACCTACGGCGGCCCGCAGGACGACGCCGAACTGCTCCGCGTCAACGCGGCGGCCTTCGAGTGGCATCCCGAGCAGGGGCGTTGGACGGCCGCCGACGTGGAGGAACGCCGACGCGAGTCGTGGTTCGATCCCGAAGGCCTGTTCCTCGCGTTCGATCCCGCCGAGCCCGACAAGCTGCTCGGATTCCACTGGACCAAGGTGCACCCGGCCACGGCGTCCGACCCGCAGCTGGGCGAGGTCTACGTCGTGGGTATCGACTCGTCCGCGCAGGGCAGAGGGCTCGGTCGCCTGCTCACCCTCGCGGGTCTGCACTATCTGCGCGATCGGGGTCTGCCCGGTGTCCTGCTCTACGTCGAGGGCGACAACACCGCGGCGTTGAACACCTACGGCAAACTCGGCTTCGAGCGGTTCCACGTGGACGTCGCCTACGCCCGGGCGTGACCCTCTCCGATCGGGTGGACGAACGGCGTGAAGGGTGGACTCTGCCACCCGACACGCCGATCGCGGTCAGGATTAGAGTGATGGTCGCAACACCATCGCCAGGTGTATCCGGCGTGTTCATCCGGCGTTAACCTTCGGTAGTCCGACTGTCCACCGTCTCCTCCTAACTTCACTAGCGGGTCGAGTGCCGCAGACCCGGCGCCGGCGTCGCCCGCGCCTCGATGCCGCCGCCGCTCGGCGCCGCGGTCGTGTGAAGTTACTTCCGGAGGAGAACAGGTGAACCTCAAGCGCAATGGCGCCCTGCTCGGTGTTGTGGCCGCTGGAGCCCTCACGCTCGCCGCGTGCGGTACCGACAACAATGCCGGGTCGGTCGACGTCGATGCGTCCGCGTCCGCTGCAGCCTGCGACGGCAAGTCCAACCTCTCGGGTGCCGGCTCGTCGGCCCAGAAGAACGCGATGGACCAGTTCGTCTCCACCTACATCGCGGTGTGCTCCGAGAAGGGCACGAACGTCAACGTCGCGTACAACCCCACCGGTTCCGGTGACGGCCGCACGCAGTTCATCGCGAACCAGATCGATTTCGCCGGCTCGGACTCGGCAATCAAGGACGAGCAGGCGGCACAGGCCGCCGAGCGTTGCGCCGGCAATCCCGCATGGAACCTGCCGCTGGTCTTCGGCCCGGTCGCACTGGCCTACAACGTCGAGGGTGTCGACGAGCTCGTGCTGAACGCCGAGACGGCCGCGAAGATCTTCAACGGCTCGATCACCACGTGGAACGATCCGGCCATCGCCGCTCTCAACGAGGGCGCTGAGCTGCCCGACGCGAACATCACCCCGATCGTGCGCTCGGACTCGTCGGGCACCACCGACAACTTCCAGCAGTACCTCGAGACCGCGTCGAACGGCGCATGGACCTCCGGTGCCGGTTCGGACTTCACCGGCGGTGTCGGTGAGGGCGCGAAGGGTTCTGCGGGTGTCGCGCAGGCCGTCTCCGGCTCGCCGAACTCCATCACCTACGTCGAGAAGTCCTTCGCCGACCAGAACGGTTTGAGCATCGCGCAGATCGACAACGGCTCCGGCCCCGTCGAACTGACCGAGGAGACCGCCGGCAAGGCCATCGAGGGCGCCGAGTTCGTCCCGGCCTCCGAGGGCGACCTCACGCTCGACCTGTCGTCGATCTTCGGCAGCTCCGAAGAGGGTGCCTACCCGCTGGTGCTGGCCACCTACGAGATCGTGTGCTCGGCCGGCTACGACGCCGACACCGCCGCGGCCGTCAAGTCGTTCCTGATCTCCGCCGCCAACGAGGGCCAGGAAGGCCTGTCCGAGCAGGGCTACGTCCCGCTGCCCGACGCCTTCAAGACCCGCCTCACCGAGTCGATCGACGCCATCGCCGCCGGATGACCCGCCGATCCCTCGGTCCGGTGAGTAACCGAGGGATCATCGACCCGCCCGTTCCTGAGGAATACGCTGAGAAGGATTGCGAGCGCACATGAGTGACGCGCACAACACGTCGGTCTCTATCGCGACCGACGAACCGACCCGCTCAGGAACGGGCGGTGCAACCGGCATCACGGAGGACACGATCAGCACCCCACCCCCATCCCCGGACAGGGCACGCAAGACAGTCGTGCGGCCGGGAGACAGAATCTTCGGCTCGCTCGCCTCCGGCTCCGCCGTCCTGATCTCCGTGATCATCGGCGCGATCGCAGTCTTCCTCGTCTGGCGTGCCGTCCCGGCGCTGCAGCGCAACCAGGTCAACTTCCTCACCAGCCGTGACTGGATCACGCAGGACATCACCGACATGGCGTTCGGTGTCCTCGACCTGTTCCAGGTGACGGTGCTCGTCTCCTTCTTCGCGCTGTTCCTCGCCATGCCCGTCGCGCTGGGCATCGCGATCTTCCTCACCTCGTACTGCCCCGACCGGCTCCGGAAACCGCTGGCGTATGTCATCGACCTGCTCGCCGCGGTCCCGTCGATCGTCTACGGCCTGTGGGGCATGCTCGTCCTCGCCCCGTTCCTGCGCCCCGTCGCGGAATGGCTCAATACCACCCTCGCCTGGTTCCCGCTCTTCGCCACCGGCAGCGGGTCCATCGTGGGCGGCGGAACGATCTTCACCGCCGGCATCGTCCTCGCCGTGATGATCCTGCCGACCATCGCCGCGGTGAGCCGCGAGGTGTTCGTGCAGACCCCGACGGCCCACATCGAGGGCGCGCTCGCACTCGGCGCGACCCGCTGGGAGGTCGTGCGGACCACCGTCATCCCGTTCGGCAAGTCCGGCTACATCAGCGGTTCGATGCTCGGTCTCGGCCGCGCGCTCGGCGAGACGATGGCGCTGTACCTCATCCTGCGCACCACCTCGCAGGCGTTCTCCTGGTCGCTGTTCGACGGCGGCGCGACCATCGCGTCCAAGATTGCGCTGGGATACGCCGAATTCAACAACGACATCCAGGCGGGCGCCTACATCGCCGCCGGTCTCGTGCTCTTCGTGCTCACCTTCGTGGTCAACGCCGCCGCGCGCATGATCGTCGCAGGAAAGAAGGACTGATCCATGTCGACCACCACCACGTCGACCACCGCGCTCTCCTCGCCGGTCAAGCCCCCGGCCTTCCAGCGGGTCAGCGGGCGTCGCCGCATCAAGGACACCGCAGCCACCGTGCTCGTCACGCTGTCGGTCGTCGTCGCGCTGATTCCCCTGGCCTGGGTGCTGTTCACCGTAGTCGCCAAGGGCCTGCCGGCCCTGACCTCGCCGACCTGGTTCACGCACTCGCTGAGCGGACTGACGTCCTCGTCGATGGGCGGCGGCATCTACCACGCTCTCGTCGGCACCCTCCTGCAGGGACTCGTCTGCGCGATCATCTCCATCCCGCTCGGCGTCTTCGTTGCGATCTACCTCGTCGAGTACGCCGGCCGGTCGCGGCTCGGCCGGATCACGACGTTCATGGTCGACATCCTCAGCGGTGTCCCATCGATCGTCGCGGCACTGTTCATCTACGCACTGTGGGTGTCGACCTTCGAGATGCCCAAGTCGGGCTTCGCGGTGTCGCTCGCGCTCGTTCTGCTCATGGTGCCGGTGGTCGTGCGCAGCACCGAGGAGATGCTGCGCATCGTCCCGCAGGACTTGCGCGAAGCGTCCTACGCCCTCGGTGTCCCCAAGTGGAAGACCATCGCGCGCATCGTGCTGCCCACCTCGCTCGCCGGCATCATCACCGGCATCATGCTCGCCCTGGCCCGCGTCATGGGCGAGACGGCGCCGCTGCTGATCCTCGTCGGCTACGCGCCCTTCATCAATCTCGACCTGTTCGGCGGTGAGCAAGGCACCCTCCCGGGCGTCATGGTCGCCGAGATGAACAACCCGACCGACGCCGGTTC